>NZ_CP141261.1:0-4901425 GCF_035320885.1 Blastococcus brunescens
GTCAGGAGTCGATGCGGACGAGCCGTCCGGACCGCTCGTCGTCGAGCAGCTTGATGTCGGCGTCGACCATGATCTTCACCAGTTCCGGCGTGCGGACCTTCGGCTCCCAGCCGAGGACGTCCTTGGCCTTGGAGTAGTCGCCGATCAGCGCGTCCACCTCGGTGGGTCGCTCGTAGCGCTTGTCGTACTCGACGTACTTCTCCCACTCGGGCCGGCGTGCTCGAACGCCATCCGGACGAAGTCCTTGACGGAGTAGGCGCTGTTGGTCGCCAGCACGTAGTCCTGCGGCTCGTGGTGCTGCAGCATCCGCCACATGCCCTCGACGTACTCGGGCGCGTAGCCCCAGTCACGCACGGCGTCCAGGTTGCCCATGTAGAGCTTCTCCTGGATGCCGGCCTGGATCCGGGCGACCGCACGGGTCACCTTGCGGGTCACGAACGTCGCGCCCCGGCGGGGGATTCGTGGTTGAAGAGGATCCCGTTCACGGCGAACGCGTCGTAGGCCTCGCGGTAGTTGCGGGTGGCCCAGTAGGCGTAGACCTTGGCTGCCCCGTAGGGGCTGCGCGGGTAGAACGGGGTGTCCTCGTCCTGCGGAGGCGGCGTCGCGCCGAACATCTCCGACGACGAGGCCTGGTAGATCTTCGTGCGCACGCGTGCCGCCCGCACGGCCTCCATGAGACGCATGGCCGCGAGGCCGGTGACGTCACCGGTGAACACAGGCTGATCGAACGAGACGCGCACGTGCGACTGGGCGCCGAGGTTGTAGACCTCGTCCGGGTTGATGTCGCGCAGGATGTTCGTCAGCGTCGTGCCGTCGTTGAGGTCGCCGAAGTGCAGGAACAGCCGCCGGTTGGGGGCGTGCGGGTCCTGGTAGATGCCATCCAGGCGCTCGGTGTTGAACGACGACGAGCGACGCACGAGGCCGTGGACCTCGTAGCCCTTCCCGAGCAGCAGTTCGGCAAGGTATGAACCGTCCTGTCCGGTGATGCCGGTGATCAAGGCGGACTTCGCCACGAGATGCACTCCTGTTCCCCGTTATCGAACCCACATTTGTCCGGGCTCGGATTGCGGTTAGCCTAAGCCGTTCATGCCACGGGGAGGAATTGTCATGTCGATCTCACCGCTCGACCGGGGTGCGCCCGCGTTCATCGCCGGCCACCGCGGCCTGGTCGGGGCGCCGTCCTGCGGCACTTCCAAGACGCCGGCTTCAGCCAGCTGGTGACCCGCACCTCCTCGGAGCTCGACCTCCGCGACGGCGCGGCCGTCGAGGAGTTCTTCGCAGCTGAGCGGCCAGCCACCGTTGTGATGGCCGCCGCCAAGGTGGGCGGGATCCTCGCCAACAGCACCTACCCCGCCGACTTCATCTCCGACAACCTGCGCATGCAGGTGAACGTCCTCGACGCCGCGGCCCGCCACGGCGCCACGCATCTACTCTTCCTCGGCTCCAGCTGCATCTACCCGAAGCTCGCCCCGCAGCCGATCCGCGAGGACAGCCTGCTGACCGGGCCGCTCGAGGAAACGAACGACGCCTACGCCATCGCCAAGATCTCCGGTGTGCTCCAGGTGCAGGCGCTCCGTCGGCAGCACAGGCTCCACTACATCTCCGCGATGCCGACCAACCTGTACGGGCCGGGGGACAATTTCCATCCGCAGAACTCGCACGTGCTGCCCGGGCTGATCCGCCGGTTCCACGAGGCCAAGCTCGCCGATGCGCCGTCGGTCGTCGTATGGGGGACCGGGACGCCGCTGCGCGAGTTCCTGCACGTCGAGGACCTGGCCCGCGCCTGCCTGTTCCTCCTGGAGAACTACGACGAGCCCGCTCCGATCAACGTCGGCGTGGGTGAGGACCTCTCGATCCGCGAGCTGGCCGAGCTGGTCGCCGACATCGTGGGCTACCAGGGGCGGCTGAAGTTCGACACGTCCAAGCCCGACGGCACCCCGCGCAAGCTGCTGGACGTCTCCAAGCTGCACGGCCTGGGCTGGCAGGCCGAGATCGGGCTCCGCGACGGCCTTACCCAGACCTACGCCTGGTACCAGGAGCAGCTCGCCACCGGCGCCGTCCGCACCGCATAGCGGCCCGGACGTGGGTTGATCTCGGCGGTAGTTCCCGGTGTCCGATGAGAATCGTGGGGTTGCCGGATCGAGGGCTCACCGTGCGAGAGATCGCCGTTCACTTTCTCTTTCGGGCGGACTGACGGGCCTGTACGGTCTACTAGCCGGTTGAACGATGAAGTTCCTGGCGAAGCCGGGGGAATGGAGGGCGCTCAGCGTCCGGTTAGGTGCACGGGGTGCCCAGTTTCAATGCTCGACGTTCGCGATGGCTTGGGCCGTCACGACCAGCGGTCGGTGACGCGCGGCTGGTACTCCTACGCCGCCCGATTCCGCGGTGAAGGTACCGAGGCGCGGCGCGCTTGGCGGAGCTCCTATGTGCGGCGCATCGTCGCCGGCGACATCGTGTGCGCGGTTCTCGCGGGTCTCTGCGGCTATCTCGTCCGATTCGGCGGTGAGGTCGTGACTCCTCATGCCTCTACCTGGGCCGCCGTCGCGCTGCCGGTGATCTGGGTCGGCTCCATGCTGATTGCCCGCAGCTACGAGGAGCGTTTCCTGTGGGTCGGCGCCGAGGAGTTCCGACGGGTCTTCTTCGCAGCCATGATGCTGCTCGCCACCCTCGGCACTGTCTCCTGGGCGTTCAAGCTCGACGTTGCCCGCGGGTTCGTCATCCTCGCCGTTCCGCTCGCGCTGGTGTTGACCCTGGCGCATCGGCAGGCGCAGCGCCGGCTCCTGCACCGGGCTCGTCAGCGGGAGAGCACCTGCAGACGACGCTGCTGGTCGGTCACCGGAACGCTGTCGCTGCGCTTGACGAGCAGCTCGACCGTGAGGCCTTTCACGGCTATCGCGTCATCGGGACCTGCCTGCCGACTGACCAGTTCAGCCCCCACGCGGACGCCTTCAACGGCCTGCCCGTGCTGGGCGGCCTCGACGAGGTCGCCGATGTGGTGAAGCGGTACGAGGTCGACACCGTCGCCGTCCTTCCCTGCCCGGAACTCGATGGGCCGGCCTTGCGCCGCCTCGGCTGGGACCTAGAGAAGACCCGGGCGGAGCTGCTGCTGGCCCCGGCCATCACAGAGATCGTCGGTACCCGCGTCCGTATTCGTCCGGTCTGCGGCCTTCCGCTGATGCACATGGAACGGCCCGAACTGACAGGCCACCGCCGGCTCACCAAGGAGCTCTTCGATCGGACGGCCGCCTCGCTAGGAGTCTTCTTCCTGCTGCCCGTGCTGCTCGGCGTCGCGCTGGCCGTCAAAGCCACCAGTCGTGGCCCAGTGTTCTTCCGTCAGGAGCGCGTGGGCCGTGACGGGCAGACATTCAAGATGCTCAAGTTCCGCAGTATGGTCGTCGGCGCCGACGGCATGGTGAAATCCTACGTCGCTGAGAACGAGGGCAACGGCGTTCTCTTCAAGCTCAAGGTCGATCCCCGCGTCACGCGCGTCGGCCGAGTCATGCGCCGGTACTCGCTCGACGAGTTGCCGCAGCTGCTCAACATCATCCGTGGCGATATGTCGCTGGTCGGTCCCCGTCCACCGTTGCCCACCGAGGTCGAGAAGTACGGCTTCGACATGCACCGCCGCTTCCTCGTCAAGCCCGGCCTGACGGGCCTGTGGCAGGTCAGCGGGCGGTCGGACCTCTCCTGGGACGACTCGGTGCGGATCGACGTCCGCTACGTCGAGAACTGGTCTCTGACGTTCGACTTCATGATCCTCTGGAAAACGGTCGGCGCAGTGCTGCGCGGTTCAGGGGCGTACTGACCGCACAATGTGCCAGTGAGTGATTCCGGTGGTCTGCCCCCGGCCTTCACGATCCTGCTGGTGTGTACCGGGAACATCTGCCGCTCCGCCTTGGCCGAACGCTTGGGCCGCGCCTACCTGAACGAGGTGCTCGGTGATGCGGCGGCGCAGCTCCGGCTGACAAGCGCCGGCACGCGGGCCGTCGTCGGCTCCGGGATGCACCCGCACAGCGCCCTGGTTCTCGCCGGCTTCGGCGCGCAGGAGGGCGACTTCCGGGCGCAGCAGCTGACCGAGGCGCAGCCCGCACAGGCCGACCTCGTGCTCACCATGACGCGGTCGCACCGTCGGGACGTGCTGGCGCTCGCGCCCCGCGGCCTGGGGCACACCTTCACGCTGCGCGAGGCGGCCGCTCTGCTCCCACTCCTGCCCGATGACGATCCTCCCGGGGCCAACTTCGCTGAGCGTGCGCGCACCCTCGTGGCGGCGTTGGCCTCCGCGCGTTCGCATCGGCAGGGCGGTGAGGATGACGACGTGCGCGACCCCATCGGTCATCCGGTGGACGTGCACGAGGAGGTCGGCGAAGCGATCGTCGAAGCCCTGCTGCCGATCCTCCGGCGCCTCGCAGACCTGAAACCGCTGCGATAGCCGGGATGGGTGGGACACCTCGGCCCATCGGCGGCTGAGGGTGCGGCGCGTCGGGTACCTGCTCACTCGATCGGGCGAGAGTGTGACCGCGTGGTCACATTCGCCGCTCCGCCTGCCGATAACGGTCAGGTGTGGGTGACGTGGGTCCTGGCCGCCCTGGCTGTGTGGGTGCTCCTGGCGTTCGTGGTGGCGGTCGTCATCGGCAGGAGCATCCGTCTAGCTGAACGCAGGGCGCCTGGCGCCGCCGCTCCTTCCGTGCTGAGCACCGCCGACCTCGCGCCCGCTTCCCGCGCAGTGGCAGCACCGGTGCGTCGTCGAGTCATTCCCGTGCCGCCGATTGGCATCGCGCTGTTCGCGATCGCGGTCGGGCTCGAGACCGTCGGCTACGTCGTCCGCCTGACCGACGCCACCGGACCCACCGCGAATCTGCTCTCGATGGACGCCCCTGGTCCCTGCCCCGCCTCTTCATCGCGGCCCTGTTCGCCGCCGCCGCCCTCGCGGCCGTGGCCGGGGCGGGCAGCATCCCGGGCCGGCGCACCTGGTGGGTGGCCGTCGGGCTCGTGGCCGGCACCGTCGCCGCGGTCAAGGCGGGCAGCACCGTCCACGCCGTCGCGCTCACCTCGCTCGAGGCGCAGCTCGGAACCACCGGCGCTCTGGCCGTCAGCGTTCTCATGGCCGGCGTCGTCGTCGGCGGGCTGTGGTTCCTCAGCCGCACCGAGCGCCGTGACCGGCGCCGGATTCTCGGCGTCCTGTCGCTCTACGCCGTCGCCTCGGTCGGCCTGTCCGCGCTCTCGTCCGTCGCGGCCGGCGCCTACGGGGGCCAGCAAGGTTGCTGCCGCGGCCACCTTCGTCGAGGAGTCGGGAGAGGCGCTGGCCGCCGTCTCCTTCCTCATCGCCGTGCTCGTCGGTGTCGCACCGCGCGTGGTGCTCCCCGCGGCGTGGGCGCTGCGCCGCTCCGCCGACGCGCACACCCTGGAACTCCCCGAGGTTCAGCCCGCTCGCGTCGCCGAGGGGCCCGCCCAGCTCTGAGGCTAGCTCCCGGCGGTCAGCGGGGGACGTCGGGCAAAGCGTTCCGCTGGAACTCCTCGGCGTTCTGCGCGAGCGAGTCGTTGCGGAGATAGCTCCACATCCGCTCACCGGAGACGGTGTCCAGGTACACAACGCTGGCCGGCCCCTCCATTCCCGTGCCCAGCACGGGGCGGTAAAGAAGTCGATGCTCTCCGGCCGCACGTTCCGAAGCGAGTAGGCCATCGCGACCATGTCGGCATTGCCCAGGGTGTCGTCGACGCTCACCGCGCTGGTCACCGCGCGAAGCGCGGCGTCGAGCCGGCCCGGGTCGGTGAACGTGTTCGAGCTGAACAGCTTGCCGAACATCGACTGCAGGTACTGCTGCTGGCGCCGCACCCGGTCGAAGTCGCCGCCCGGCAGCCCGTAGCGCTGCGCGAGGTACCAGCGGGCCTGCTCGCCGTTCAGGTGGTTGGGGCCGGCCGGAAAGGTGAACGGCCCGTTGCTGGTCGTCTCCGCGACGACGACGTCGACACCCCCAGGTCGTCGGTAACCTGGATCAGCCCGTCGAAGTCGATCGCGACGTAGTGGTCGATGCGCACCTGGGTGAGCTGCTCGACGGTCTGGATGAGCAGCGTCGGGCCACCGAACGCATAGCTGGCGTTGATCTTGTTCCGACCGCGCCCGGGGATGTCGACCCAGGAGTCGCGCGGGATCGAGATGAGCTGCGCGTGCTGCCGGTCCGCCGAGAAGCGGGCCAGCATGATCGCGTCCGAGCGGGCGTCCGGGAGTTCCCCGGCTCGAGCTCCTCCCGGGTGTCCGAGCCCACGAGCAGGAAGGTGATGGGCTCTTCCCCGGCTGCCTGCTGAGGAGTGGCCGGGGCGGGGCGCGACTCGTCCTCCAGACCGTCGAAGACATCGGCGACCCGATCGATGCTGCCCGCGTAGCGCTCGGTCAGGAACCACAGGCCGCCGCCGGCGACGAGGGCGAGCACCAGGCTCAGCACGCCCAGGCTGATGAGCACCCGACGGATGGGCCGGCGCGGCCTCGGGGTCTCGTCGTCGTAATTCAGGTCGTCCTCGGGCTGCCAATCGCCGGCATCGCCGCGGGCATGGTCATCCGTGTACCGGGAATCGGCGCGGAATCGCTCCTCCGCGCCCCTGCCGGAACCGCCAGGTGGCTCGGCGCTCATAGGACCCCCGTCCGCTCGATGACGGGACCGAGGGTACGGGGGCAACGGGGCGCATCGGCGCCGTCTCACTCCGGCGAGCGAGGGTCTCCCAGGGCGCTGGCCCGTCAGAAGCCAGCGCGGACCACACCGCAACGGCACCGGTACAGGGAGCCGTTGCCGTAGGGGTCGTCGCCGTTCCAGCGGAACCAATGCACGTGCGACGGGGTCGGCTTCTCGAGAGCCCGGCGCAGCACCTGCGCGGGCTCCAAGCGACGTCGACCGGTCATCACGGGCGCTCCCTCCCGGAGGGAGGATGACGCCCGTGAGGCGTGCTGTCTAGCGAGGGGCCGCCGAACTCGTCCATTCCTCGGGCACGAAGTCCGGAACGGGTCGGACGGTGACCGTCGCCAGGCGCCGATCTGCCGTCCGGATCGAGCGGCCGATCAGGAGCGCCAGCGGCACAGCAAGGGCCACCCAGGCGCTCAGGAGGATCAGCATCCAGCTCATGTGTCCTTCCTAGGCGGAAGGCGGGCTCACCCCTTGATTCGACGCTCGCAAGACCTGCCAAGAAGAACGATGACTCTCTGTGGTGTGGAGTGCACGCCCAGCGCGCAAAGGGTCCCGACTGCGGCTGCATCGAGGGGCTTCCATGCACGGCGGTGGGCCAAGGGCTCCTGCTCAGCAGGCGAGTCCTCCGAGGAAGTGATCCACTCGAAGGGCAGGCATCCACTGGTCAGGCGGGCAAAGGTGCGGATCTCGGTCATCGGCTGCGGCTATCTCGGCGCTGTACACGCCGCGTCGCTGGTCGAGCTCGGCCATGAAGTCGTGGGCATCGACGTCGACGAGCGCAAGAGTGCAGCCCTCGGTCATGCAAGATCGCCCTTCTACGAGCCGGGCTTCCAGGACCTCTTGGAGCACAGCCTGGCGTCGGGGAGGTTGAGCTTCAGCACCGACGTCACGCAGGCCGCAGGCGCTCGAGTGCACTTCATCTGCGTGGGGACGCCACAGAAGCACGGCGAGTACGGAGCCGACCTGCAGTTCGTCCAGGCCGCCGCGGAGTCACTTCTGCGTGTACTCGAGCCGGGCGAGCTCGTGGTGGGCAAGTCGACGGTTCCCGTGGGCACCGCCGCCGGCCTGGCGCAGATGTACGGCGAGAAAGTTCCGGGCTCCCTCGTCGCCTGGAACCCGGAATTCCTCCGCGAGGGCTTTGCAGTCCGCGACACCTTGCACCCGGACCGGCTGGTCTACGGCATCGCCGACGGGGCCGAGGCGGCCACCATCGAGTCGATGCTGGACGAGGTCTACGGTCCGATCGTCGCCCGGGGCACTCCCAAGGTCGTCACCGACTACGCGACCGCCGAGATGGTGAAGACTGCCGCAAACTCGTTCCTGGCCACCAAGATCTCGTTCATCAATGCCATGGCCGAGCTGTGCGAGGCAACCGGCGCTGACGTGAAGCAGCTGGCCGACGCCATCGGCTACGACGACCGGATCGGCCGCAAGTTCCTCAATGCGGGCCTCGGCTTCGGCGGCGGCTGCCTGCCCAAGGACATCCGCGCCTTCATGGCCCGCGCCGGCGAACTGGGCGCCGACCAGGCGCTGACCTTCCTGCGCGAGGTCGACAACATCAACATGCGCCGGCGCATCCGCATGGTCGAGCTGGCCCGCGAGGTCTGCGACGGCTCACTGCTGGGCAAGCGGGTCGCCGTCCTCGGGGCCGCGTTCAAGCCCGACAGCGACGACATTCGCGACTCCCCGGCGCTCAACGTCGCCGCCCAGCTGCAGCTGCAGGGGCCGTCGTCCGGGTGACCGACCCGGCCGCCGTCGAGAACAGCCGCCGGCAGTGGCCGCAGCTCGACTACGCCGACACTGCCGAGGAGGCCGCCGAGCGGGCCGACGCCGTCCTGGTGCTGACGGAGTGGAAGCAGTACCGCCAGCTCGACCCCGTGGTGTTCGGTGACGTCGTCGCGCAGAAGCGTGTGCTCGACGGTCGCAACGCCCTCGACCGCGAGGCGTGGACCGCCGCCGGCTGGACTTACCGCGCCCTGGGCCGCCGCGCCGGCTGAGCCGGCGCGGCGACAGCAGCGTCAGGAGTCGATGCGGACGAGCCGTCCGGACCGCTCGTCGTCGAGCAGCTTGATGTCGGCGTCGACCATGATCTTCACCAGTTCCGGCGTGCGGACCTTCGGCTCCCAGCCGAGGACGTCCTTGGCCTTGGAGTAGTCGCCGATCAGCGCGTCCACCTCGGTGGGTCGCTCGTAGCGCTTGTCGTACTCGACGTACTTCTCCCACTCGAGGCCGGCGTGCTCGAACGCCATCCGGACGAAGTCCTTGACGGAGTAGGCGCTGTTGGTCGCCAGCACGTAGTCCTGCGGCTCGTGGTGCTGCAGCATCCGCCACATGCCCTCGACGTACTCGGGCGCGTAGCCCCAGTCACGCACGGCGTCCAGGTTGCCCATGTAGAGCTTCTCCTGGATGCCGGCCTGGATCCGGGCGACCGCACGGGTCACCTTGCGGGTCACGAACGTCGCGCCCCGGCGGGGGATTCGTGGTTGAAGAGGATCCCGTTCACGGCGAACGCGTCGTAGGCCTCGCGGTAGTTGCGGGTGGCCCAGTAGGCGTAGACCTTGGCTGCCCCGTAGGGGCTGCGCGGGTAGAACGGGGTGTCCTCGTCCTGCGGAGGCGGCGTCGCGCCGAACATCTCCGACGACGAGGCCTGGTAGATCTTCGTGCGCACGCGTGCCGCCCGCACGGCCTCCATGAGACGCATGGCCGCGAGGCCGGTGACGTCACCGGTGAACACAGGCTGATCGAACGAGACGCGCACGTGCGACTGGGCGCCGAGGTTGTAGACCTCGTCCGGGTTGATGTCGCGCAGGATGTTCGTCAGCGTCGTGCCGTCGTTGAGGTCGCCGAAGTGCAGGAACAGCCGCCGGTTGGGGGCGTGCGGGTCCTGGTAGATGCCATCCAGGCGCTCGGTGTTGAACGACGACGAGCGACGCACGAGGCCGTGGACCTCGTAGCCCTTCCCGAGCAGCAGTTCGGCAAGGTATGAACCGTCCTGTCCGGTGATGCCGGTGATCAAGGCGGACTTCGCCACGAGATGCACTCCTGTTCCCCGTTATCGAACCCACATTTGTCCGGGCTCGGATTGCGGTTAGCCTAAGCCGTTCATGCCACGGGGAGGAATTGTCATGTCGATCTCACCGCTCGACCGGGGTGCGCCCGCGTTCATCGCCGGCCACCGCGGCCTGGTCGGGGGCGCCGTCCTGCGGCACTTCCAAGACGCCGGCTTCAGCCAGCTGGTGACCCGCACCTCCTCGGAGCTCGACCTCCGCGACGGCGCGGCCGTCGAGGAGTTCTTCGCAGCTGAGCGGCCAGCCACCGTTGTGATGGCCGCCGCCAAGGTGGGCGGGATCCTCGCCAACAGCACCTACCCCGCCGACTTCATCTCCGACAACCTGCGCATGCAGGTGAACGTCCTCGACGCCGCGGCCCGCCACGGCGCCACGCATCTACTCTTCCTCGGCTCCAGCTGCATCTACCCGAAGCTCGCCCCGCAGCCGATCCGCGAGGACAGCCTGCTGACCGGGCCGCTCGAGGAAACGAACGACGCCTACGCCATCGCCAAGATCTCCGGTGTGCTCCAGGTGCAGGCGCTCCGTCGGCAGCACGGGCTCCACTACATCTCCGCGATGCCGACCAACCTGTACGGGCCGGGGGACAATTTCCATCCGCAGAACTCGCACGTGCTGCCCGGGCTGATCCGCCGGTTCCACGAGGCCAAGCTCGCCGATGCGCCGTCGGTCGTCGTATGGGGGACCGGGACGCCGCTGCGCGAGTTCCTGCACGTCGAGGACCTGGCCCGCGCCTGCCTGTTCCTCCTGGAGAACTACGACGAGCCCGCTCCGATCAACGTCGGCGTGGGTGAGGACCTCTCGATCCGCGAGCTGGCCGAGCTGGTCGCCGACATCGTGGGCTACCAGGGGCGGCTGAAGTTCGACACGTCCAAGCCCGACGGCACCCCGCGCAAGCTGCTGGACGTCTCCAAGCTGCACGGCCTGGGCTGGCAGGCCGAGATCGGGCTCCGCGACGGCCTTACCCAGACCTACGCCTGGTACCAGGAGCAGCTCGCCACGGGCGCGGTTCGGGCCGCGTAGCCATACCGGTCGCCCAGGCAGGACTGCTGCATGGGGACCGGCCCCTGGGAAGGGGCACGCCGCAGAACCGCGGCGCTGAACACGTCCCGCCGTCAAGATGCATGTCACTCGATCTGGAGGACGACGCATGCCTCCCCGCAGCGACCACGAGATTTCCCGCGACCTGGCTGTGTCGGCCGGGGCGCTGCTCCTGCAGGTCCGGGGCCGAGACTTCGGCGACGCTGCGGCACGCAAGGCCGCCGGCGACGCGGAGTCGCACCGCTTCCTGCTCGACCGGCTGCGCGAGCTCGTCCCCGGCGACGCCGTCCTCTCCGAGGAGGCGGCCGACGACGCCGCCCGCCTGACCGCCGACCGGGTGTGGATCGTCGACCCGCTCGACGGCACCCGCGAGTTCTCCGAGCTCGACCGCTCCGACTGGGCGGTGCACGTCGCCCTCTGGGAACGCGGCGAGCTGACCGCCGGCGCCGTCGCCATCCCCGCCGAGGGCTCACCCTCAACACCGGCGAGATTCCTGTCGTCCCCGACGCCGTCGACGGACCGATCCGTCTCGCCGTCAGCCGCAGCCGCCCGCCGGCGCTGGTCCAGGACCTGGCCGCCGAGCTCGGCGGCGAGCTGGTGCCCATGGGCTCGGCCGGCGTCAAGGCGATGGCGGTCGTCCGCGGCCAGGCCGACGCCTACGTGCACGGCGGCGGCCAGTACGAGTGGGACTCCGCCGCGCCGGTCGCCGTCGCTTCGGCGGCAGGCCTGCACACCAGCCGCCTCGACGGCTCGCCGCTGCGCTACAACCAGCCGGATCCCTGGCTGCCCGACCTGCTGATCTGCCGCCCGGAGCTGGCCGACCAGCTGCTGGCGGCGCTCGCCGAGCTGCCCTCGACGGCCGCGCCGTCCCGACCGAACCACGGGGAGTCCACGCACGACCACCGCGCACGACGAGCTGACCCACCTCGCCGACCCTGGGGCCGAGCCGTCGGCACCGCGGGGAGCACGTTCGCGTCTCCCCGCAAGGGCGGCGTGGAGATCATGGCTCGGCCGCTCCTGCCTGGAATGCCCCCGACCTCCGCCGGTCGTGCCACGCGGACCCACTCAGGCGCGGGGCGGCGTTCCGGGTAGCAGGCCGGTCAGCACGAGCTCCTCGGCGACCAGGCGCAGCTTGATGTTCTTCTGCATCGAGATGCGGGCCAGCACCTGGAACGCCTGGTCGGCGGTCAACTTGTGGCGCTCCATGAGGATGCCCTTCGCCTGGTCGATGACCGCACGGCTCTCGAGCGCCGCCTGGAGATTGTCGGCCATGTTCCGGGCGTCCTGGTAGGCCTGCATGTTGGCGGCGGCCACGCCGGCGTACGGGACGAACCTCGTCGCGGCCGTCCTGGCGGCCTCGTCGAAGGCGTGGGCCTCCCGGCCGTAGATGTTCAGCGCGCCGGTCAGACCCTCGCTGATGGGCAGGGGAACGGACAGCGAGCTCAGTGCGCCCTGCTCGACGGCCCGCTCCATGTAGTCCCGCCACCGCGGGTCGGTGCGGGTGTCGTCGACCTCGGTCAGTTCCCCGCTGCTGGCGGCGTGCAGGCACGGGCCGTAGCCGCGCCCGTACTGGCTCTCGTCGCAGTCCATGGCGAGCTGCCCGGTGAAGACTGCTGTGCTGGGCTTGTCGTTGGTGATCAGGGAGATCGACGCCTCGATGGGCCCCGGTAGGACGACCTTCGTCAGGTCGACCACCCGCTGCAGCAGCGTTTCCATGGAGTGCTCTCGCAGCGCGAGGGAACCCAGCTGCTCGAGAGCGCGGGTGACGTCGGCGGATGCGTTGCTGTCTGTGGTCACGGCCGCGAGGGCCTCCGGTCTGATCACCGGGGACACGTGACCTCGGCCGCGGGAGCAGGCTCTGACCTGGCACCGGCGTGTGGGGCGCCGCTGTATGACGACCCGGTGACCGCCGGCTGAGCCGGCGTCCGAGGCGGATCCTATGCGGGCGACCACCAGCCGGGCTATGGCCAGCTGCTGTTGCCGAGCACGCCGCCCGAGCCATGCTGAGTCGCGGCGGGGGCCCCGGCGGGGCTGCGCCGGGTGAGCCCCCGCCTGCCAAGGACGATGCCGGGGACGGCACGCCTGCAGAGGACGAGCACGAGCCGGCTGCCGCCGCGAGCCTGGACTCGAGAGCGGAGGACCAGCTCGATACGGGGGAAGCGGCGGCTGGGTCCTCGTGCGCCCCTGGGATCCGAGGCCCCGCGCCGCTCCCGGACATCGTTCCTCCGGCACGCTCCATGTCAGGTGGTGACACGCTCCGAGCCGACATAGCCTCGGCGCCGTGCCCGATGCCCGGCCCATCAGCGACGAGGACGCCGAACGAATCCGCACGGCCATCGCCGGCGTGCGGGCGGCGCAGGACGAGCTGGAGGAGGCTGTGGCCCGAGGGCTCATGAACGGAGCTTCTGTTCGGGCCGTCTCCGAGCTCGGCCTGTCACCGAACACCGTCCAGAAGTACGGGCGGGCGCACGGCTGGCCGACGGAGGAGAACCGCGCTCGGTTCAACGAAACACGTTGGGACCGCTACGGCAGGGAGAACCACGGCGAGAAGCCGGCCGGGTAGGTCGGCTCCACCGGACGCCTGCAGTCGACCGATGGAGCCTCACCGCAAACGAGCCCACGTCTCGAGCGCCGGCGGATGAGCCCAACGGTACGGAGGATTCCTGCGGCGCGCGCCGAGCGTGGCAGACAGTGACCAGCTGCCCAGCTCCTACTGGAGAGCTGAGGGACCGCTCGGCGACCGCACGGATGGACCGTCGCCGCCCAGGCTGAATGCTCGCCGACGGTCGGATCGCGGACGGGGTGGCGGACAGGTGTCCGCGTTCCGCGGATGCGTCTACCCGGCCTCGCCCGATGAGGGCGCGTCCCCGTTCTCTTCCGGGGCGGCCGCCGCCGCGTGCGCCGCTCCGGGTGTCCGCGGCGGGCCCAGTCGTTGCCCTCTGCGCGGTTCAGGCTGCGGCCGAGTCGGACTGCCGCCGCGGAGGCGGCGCCGACCCACCCGAGCAGCCACACCCACCACGGCACATCAGGTGTTCGTGCCTCGGCGTCCTGCCGGATGCGTCATGGATCCGGCCGGCGACCTGGACACGGTCGGAGCGGCAGGAGGATCCGCGTCGTCAGCGCTGATCCCGCTTGCCGGGGACGGCGCCGGTGTCGGTGACCTCGCGGGCGACGTCGACCAGCTTGCGGTTCATCTCCTGCGAGACGCGAGCCAGGACGCCGAAGGCCTGATGGGCGGTGAGCCGGTGCCGCTCCATCAGGATGCCCTTGGCCTGGCCGATCACGTCCCGGTTGTCCATCCCGGTCCGGAGGTTGGACTCGTGCTCCGCGCCGGCCAGCGCCACGGCGGCGTGGGCGGCGAACATCAGGGCGATCTCCTGCGACTCGTCGTCGAACGCGCCGGGCGTGCGCGCGTACAGGTTCAGCGCACCCAGCTGGTCTCCTTCGACGAAGAGCTGGAAGCACAGCATGCTGGCCGCGCCCAGCCGTGGGGCCTCCTGCGCGAACCGGGGCCAGCGCCCATCGGCGGCGACGTCCTCGACCTCGACGACCTCCTGCTCCCAGACGGCGTCCAGGCAGGGCCCCTCGTTCAGCCGGTCCTGCAGGGAGTCGACGTCCTTGGGCAGGTCGCTGGTCCAGGCTCGTGGCTCCAGCTTCTTGCGCCCGATCACGTAGGTGATGCCGCAGTCCTCGGCCCGCGGCACGGTCGCCACGGCCGCTGCGGTGATCGCCTGGAGCGTTCCCTCGACGTCCCCGTGCTCCTCCTGGAGCTGCCGTGCGACGCGGCTCAGCGCCTCACCCAGGGGATGGCGCGGGTCGACGGCGTCGTGCCCGTTCTGCGTGAGCGTCGTCATCCCTCGAACCTAGGCGACCGCGTCCTCCTGTGGCGGCGTCCTGCTGCCGTCGACGACCGCGAAGAAGGTGTCGTTTCAAGCGCATCCGGTGTCCGGAAGACGGCGCCGCGAGGACGGTCCCGGGGTTCGGTGCGGACGCCGGGCGTGCGCTCAGTGCGGGATCCAGGCGGACACCCGCCGCCAGTGCTCCTCCACGAGGCCTTCGACGCTCACGAAGCGGGTGTCTTCGGCCTCTGGGTCCGGTGGACGCCCCGGTGTCGAGATCTGCCGGGCGATCCGTTCGGCCTGCGCGTCGTCGTCGGCGCTGAAGACGTAGATCACGTCGTCCGGTCCCGCCAGGACCCGGTACATCGGCATGCGCACTCCCCGTTGCTGCCCTCGGGCAGTCGCCGACGGGTGTGCTCCACCCGCGGCGAGAGTCAGCGCTGAAGCCTGGGAACGGGAGTAGGACGTCCAGTGGCGGCGTCGTCTCCACTGCCCTTGGAGGCGGCGCCGTCCCAGGCAAAGTAGGCGCTACCGACTGGTAGGGCGCCGGTGCCGACAGTTATGTGGGCTACCTCACATGGAGGACGTGCTCGAGGACCTGGCGGGCGCACTCGTCGACGCTGCGGCCGGCGGTCTCGACGGTCACCTCGGCGTCGGTGGGCGTCTCGTACGGGTCGCTGATCCCGGTGTGCGTCGGGATCTCCCCGCGCCGTGCCTTGGCGTAGAGGCCCTTGCGGTGGCGGGCCTCGCAGTCGGCCAGCGACGTCGCCACGTGCACCAGCACGAAGCTCCCACTCTGGAGAACGGCGATGGCGAGCACCCGGAGTGCACGCCGTAGCGAAAGGGAGCCGCGGGGCCGGACGGCAGTGACGCGGTAGGTCGATAGCCGCGCTTCACAGGGGTCGGGCAAGCCCTCCGCCCCCAGGATCTGGGCGCCGTCCCAACGGTTGGCGCCAAGGTGGGCGCCGGTCAGGTTGGCCAGACGAAGGTCGGCATTACGGAAGTCGACACCGCGTAGATCCGCTTTGCAGAAGTTTGCTTCCTTCAGCAGAGCTCCCTGGAATATCGAGTCCGTGAGTACCGCACCCTCGGCTTTCAGCGAGCAACACAGGGCCCCGCTGAAATCGCAATCGCCGAACGTGGCTCCACCAAGCTCGGCTGACGTGAGATCTGCTCCGGCGAAGTGGACGTCGGAACCAGTGGCACCCTCGAGGCGCGCCTTGTAGAGGTTTGCCGCACCCAGATCCGCGTTGCTCAGGTGTGCCTCGTGCAGGAGGGCTCCTCGGGCGTCGACCTCTCGCAAGTCTGCAGAGGACAGGTCCACCCCGCGCAGGTCTGCCAGGGCCAGGTCGGCTCTGAGGAGAGCTGCGCCGTGCAGATCCGCTCGAGGTAGGTCGATCCCGCGCAGCGACAGGGTCGCCAGGTTGATGGGCTTCGACGCCACGCGTTTCCAGAGGCCGTCTGACACCAGGATGGTGAGGGCTTGCTGGACTTCGTGCCCGACGGTGCGCTGCGCCGGGGTCGTCGTCGCATGACGTCGTGATCTGTCCGACGACGCTGCCTCGCTGCCTCGGTCGAGGTCATCAGCCAGGACGGCTGAGTCTTCTCGCGCCCCTCGCGTGACCTCGTAGACGAAAGCAAGCAGAACATGCGCGACAGAGCGCGAGAACCGGTCGTCGGCACTGACCTGCTCCAACGTGTACACGCCACCCAGTCGGACTGCGCTGCTCTCGGCTCCGAGGTTGTCCACACTCTTGGCGAACCGGTCGGTGGTCTGGCCCAGGCGGACGACTGCGATCTGGCGCCAGGCGAAGAACGCCGTGGTGAGCAGAGCCGCCCCACCGATTGCCTGCACCAGAGTGTTGCGGACGGCGTTGCGTGCACCTGCGTACGCGACCTGGGTCGCCGTTCGTTCGCTAGCGGTCATCGACTGCAGATCGGCCACGGAAGGAGCCGGGCGGGCGAGCACGCCTGGTGCCCACACGATCGCCCAGACCAGGAAGACGGCCACTGCCAGGCCGGCGAAGCCCCACGTCGCGATCGGCTTCCAGTGGAGGCGCGCGAAAGTGAGAGACCGACGGCCAGATTCGGTCAACTCGGGCACGTGCTTCATGAAGTACCGGCGAGTTGCCAGCCACGCGTCCTCGCCCTCGCTCCGCCCCGAGAGTTCGGTGTGTCCAGCTATGGGGCCGCCCGTGGGACCCGCAGGCTCCCTCCCGATGGATGCGGCCTCATCTCTTCACCTCGGTGGCCAAGTATCGCCCGATGTGGTAGGAGGCCGGGAGGCAGCGCTTCTTCAAGACATCCACAAGCACCACGCCGACGGCAACGATCGCTCGGTCAGCAGTCTCCAGTGCTGCAGCATTGCGGCGACGCTGACGCACGTCCCACCATGCTGCCTCCGAGAGTGATTCGCGGACGGTCGTGACGGCCTCTTCCAGGTAACCGGCCAAGGTGTCGACGGACCGGCACCACTGTGCGGCGGAATTGTCTGGACGGATCGACCGGAGCGCGTCCTCCAGGGCAGCCCGATCCTTCACGCCACCGATGCGCTCGAGAAGTTCCTGCTCGACCTCCAGGATTTTTTCTGCTTCTCGACAGACAGGGGCGCGACAGCACCGACGTCCCCGACCAGTGGATCCACCAGATCCCGGACTCTGCCGCTGGTGAGCAGTCCCAGCGCCTTGCCCAGTGCCGCGTTGCACGTGGCCACGTCATGGGGACGCGTTCGATTGGCTTCGCGCAGTCGGCGCAGCGCACCGAACAACGGAGAGAGGTCGACCTCGGGATCGCTCGTCACGTCGCGCCCCCTGATCTGCGGCGGCGCCAGCATCTCAGGGGCCGACGTCTCCGTGAAGGGCTGCGGAGATGGGGGCGAGCCCACCCACACTCAGCTACCCGCCATCAACTCCGGTGCAGCATCGACGTCCTGCGCGAGACGGCCGTGACGGGTCCGTCCGCACTGCGGCCGGCCGATCAGTTTTGCTACGGGTCTGCGAGGAGCGCGTGCCGAGGACGTTCCGTGCCGGCTCGTCGTGGACTCCGATCGATCGAGGAGGCCTCGTCGACGAGGGGCGCCGGGTGCCGGGTGCCGGGGGCGACAGACAGTCGCATCTCGGGCCTGCGCCTGCGCCCCCGACTGCCTCCCGACTGGTTCGGTGGGTGCGAAAGGATGGTCACCGAGTGGCTGGCTCAGTCCCTCGCACGTGGTCGAGGACCTGCTGGGCGCACTCGTCGACGCTGCGGCCGGCGGTCTCGACGGTCACCTCGGCGTCGGTGGGCGTCTCGTACGGGTCGCTGATCCCGGTGAACGTCGGGATCTCCCCGCGCCGCGCCTTGGCGTAGAGGCCCTTGCGGTCGCGGGCCTCGCAGTCGGCCAGCGACGTCGCCACGTGCACCAGCACGAAGCTGCCCGGCCCCGCCTGCGCCTCCACCTCGCGGCGCACCGCCTCGCGCACCTCGGCGTACGGCGCGATCGGCGCGCACACCGCGATCCCGCCGTGCTTGGCGATCTGCGCGGCCACCCAGCCGATCCGCAACACGTTCGTGTCGCGGTCCTCGCGGGAGAACCCGAGGCCGGCCGAGAGGTGGTGCCGCACCTCGTCGCCGTCCAGCAGCGTGACGGTCGAGCCGCCCTCGACGAGCAACTCCACCACGCGCGCGGCGATCGTCGACTTCCCGGCGCCCGACAGCCCGGTGCAGAACACCACCCGGCCGCCGGTGCGGTGGGGGAGATGCCCAGCCCGCTGCCGGCCAGGCTCGCCCCGTACGCGGCGGCCAGGTCCGCGACCGGCATCTCCGGAAGGCCCGGCGACAACGGCACCGGAACGACGACGACCTCGCGGCCCCCGGCGCGCGCCGGGGCCCAGGCGCCCGCCCGGGCCGACAGCTCGGCCGCATCGGGAGTCGTTCCGGCGGCGGTCAGCAGCACCAGCAGCCGGTCGGGCAGCGCCGACAGGTCCTCCGGCGGGTCGTCCACCCAGGCGGCGGGGTAGTGCCAGCCGCGCACGCGCAGCCGCGCCGCCACCGCGGCCGGCGCCTCCCACCGGGGCACCTCCACCACGGTCAGCGTCCCGCCGTCGGACGTGGCGACCAGCACCCCTGTGCGTCCTCGTACTCCGCGGCCGGCGGCAGCTCCGGCAGGCCGTCGAGGCCGAACCCGTAGCGGGCGACGGCGGCCACCTGGGCGTCGCTGAGCCGGAGGCGGGGTGCAGGCATGCGGTCATCTTGCCGGGCACCACCCCGGCGGTGCGTCATCCCCGAGAGGTCGGCGTCCCCCGAGGAGGGAGTGCTCGTTGCGGTGCGCTCCCGGCGCGAGGAGCCTGGGACCGTGCTCCTCCTCCCGGGAACCGGCCCCACCGCGGCCGCGCCGACCCCGGGAGCCGCCCGATGAGCGACCTGGTCGACCCCCGCGCCGAGCTGTCCGCCGTCCGCCGCGTGAGCACTCCCGACGTCGTCATCTCCTCGGCCGGCGGGCACGAGGTGCGGCTGCTGCTGGTCACCGAGTGGCTGGAGAGCATCTCCTTCCACCTCTCCTGGCCCTGGCTGCTCGACGACGTGCACGCCAGCGTCCGGCAGGCCTACCGGCTCGAGGACGCCTCCGGTCGCAGCCTCCCGGTGCTCGACTCCCGCGTGATGCCGCTGGCCGGGCGGATGAACGAGGTCACCTACTTCGACACCGCGAGCCTGGACCGGCCGCAGACCCTCGAGCTCCGGCTGCGCTGTCGCCTGCCGGAGCCGGTCGAGGTGCCGTTCGGCGGCTGAGCCGCTCTCCCAGGACGACGGCCTCCCGACGGCTGCAGCGGCGATGGGGCAGACTCTGCTCCGTACATTGCCGAACAGTCAGGGAGCACCCGTGCGTCTGCTCGTCACCGGTGGAGCCGGATTCATCGGCGCGAACTTCGTCCACTACACGCTGCGTGAGCACCCCGAGCACACGATCACCGTGCTCGACGCGCTCACCTACGCCGGCAACGAGGCCTCGCTCGCCCCGGTGCGCGACCGGATCGAGTTCGTGCACGGCTCGGTGGCCGACGCGGCGCTGGTCGACGAGCTGGTCGGCCGCAGCGACGCCGTCGTCCACTTCGCCGCGGAGAGCCACAACGACAACTCGCTGAACGACCCGTCGCCGTTCCTGACGACCAACATCATCGGGACGTACACGATCCTGGAGGCGGTCCGGAAGCACGGCGTCCGGCTGCACCACATCTCCACCGACGAGGTCTACGGCGACCTGGAGCTCGACGACCCGAAGAAGTTCACCGACCAGACGCCGTACAACCCCTCGAGCCCCTACTCCTCGACGAAGGCCGGCTCGGACCTGCTGGTGCGGGCCTGGGTGCGCTCGTTCGGCATCACCGCCACCATCTCGAACTGCTCCAACAACTACGGGCCCTACCAGCACATCGAGAAGTTCATCCCGCGGCAGATCACCAACGTGCTCGCCGGCCTGCGCCCCAAGCTGTACGGCAAGGGCGAGAACGTGCGCGACTGGATCCACGTCGACGACCACAACTCCGCGGTGCACGCGATCCTGGAGAAGGGCCGCTCCGGCGAGACCTACCTGATCGGCTCCGACGGCGAGAAGAACAACCGCGAGGTGCTCTCGCTGATCCTGGAGCTGCTGGGCCAGCCCGGCGACGCCTACGACCACGTCGTCGACCGCGCCGGGCACGACCTGCGCTACGCCATCGACGCCAGCAAGCTGCGCGACGAGCTGGGCTGGAAGCCCCGGTTCACCGACTTCCGCGACGGGCTGGCGGCGACCGTCGACTGGTACCGCGAGAACGAGTCGTGGTGGGGCCCGCTCAAGCAGCAGGTCGAGGCGAAGTACGCCGCCCAGGGCCAGTGACCACCCTCATCCTCGGCGCCGGCGGCCAGCTCGGCCGGGCGCTGCAGCAGCAGTTCCCCGACGCCGTCGCGCTCGACCGTTCCCGGCTCGACGTCACCGACCCCGCAGCCGTGCGCAACTACTCGTGGGCCGACGTCGACGTCGTCCTCAACGCCGCCGCCTGGACGGCGGTCGACGCCGCCGAGGACCCGGCCAACCTCGACGCCGTCCGCGCCGCCAACGTCGAGTCCGTCGGCTACCTGGCCCGGGCCGTGCGCACCTGCGGGGCGACCCTCGTGCACATCTCCAGCGAGTACGTGTTCGACGGCAAGCACGAGGGCCCGCACCCCGAGGACTGGCCGGCCAACCCGCTGTCGGTCTACGGCCAGAGCAAGGCCGACGGCGACGTCCAGGCCGGCTACGTCACCAAGCACTACCTGATCCGGACGACGTGGGTCGTCGGCGAGGGCGGCAACTTCGTGCGGACCATGGCCGGGCTGGCCGACCGCGGCGTCTCGCCGACCGTGGTCGACGACCAGATCGGCCGGCCCACGTTCACCCCCGACCTGGCCGCCGGCATCGCCCACCTGCTCGGCACCCGGGCGCCGTTCGGCACCTACAACCTGACCAACGGCGGCGAGCCGGCGTCCTGGGCCGACGTCGCCGCGGCGGTCTTCGCCGCGCGCGGCCGGTCGGCCGACGACGTCGGGCGGACCAGCACCGAGGCGTACTTCGCCGACAAGCCGCAGGCGGCGACCCGGCCGCTCAACAGCGTGCTCGACCTGTCGAAGATCACCGCGGCCGGCTTCACCCCCGCGACTGGCGCGAGGCCCTCGCCGAGTACCTGGCCGCCTAGCTCCGCGGCGCGACGGACCCGAGGCCGCGTGCGGGCAGGGGCGCTGCACGCCCGGACGTCGTGCGCCATCAGCGCGTCAGTGGCCGACGGCACCTCCGTTCGGCCGCGCGCGACGGGTTCTCTTCCGCCGCGCCCGCCGGATGCTGTTCGCGACCGGATCGCCCGGCCGGGCGGGGACCGGCTCCGAGGGGCAGGCCGTCCGGTTCCGGCCCGTGGTGGGCCGAGCCGGAGGGAAGCCGGGAACGTCGCGGACCGGCGCCGAGACCCACAGCACCTCGACGTCCCGCCGCCGAGTGTGCCCCTCGCCCGGAAGGGTCTGGGACCGGCTCAGCCGACGCAGACAGAGGCCGGTGATCACGCCGAGCGGCAGGACGAGCGCCGCCCAGAGGAGGACCGCCGTCCAGATCCAGTCCATCCGCCGCCCGTCTTCCAGCAGCACTGCCGGCCGCGATCGCTCCACACCGGTCCGCCCAGTCTGCGCCGGTGGCATCTGCGCACGCGCGACGACAGGCCCGTCGAGAGCCGGTGCCTGAGGCAGGTACGGAGGGGCGGAGCCGAGTGTCGTCGGGCTGTCGCCCTCCGGTACCGACCCCCGTCGACACGGCGGGCTGCGCGATCGAGCCCGGTCGCGTGGTCAACCGCCACGCGGCCGGAACAGCGACAGCCTCCCCGCAGGACGTCCAGCAGGCCGGGGAGCTCGTCGAGGGCGAGGCGGTGCAGCAGCCGTCCGAGGGGGTGGGCCGGACCCCCGTCCGTGCCGCAGGCGGCGACTGCCCGTCCGCGGACGTCGTCCGGAAGCGCAGCGACGAGGCGGCGCGCCACGGTGCGTCGACCGGGCGGACGAGCGCGGGTCCGGAGCTGGTCAGCCGGACGGCGAGACCGATCACCAGGAGGAGCGGCGCCAGCAGCACGACCAGGAGCCCAGCAGCGATCCGCTCGGCCGGCCGGGGATGCCGGATCAGTGCGCCGGCAACCGCCAGCAGCAGGCCGACGGCGAGCACCGCGACGACTACCACGGAACCGGTGACCAGGCCGCCGCCGCCGGCGATTACCGCGATCCGTCCGGCGGTGACCAGCACACGCCGACGAGCTGCCCGCCCGCGCAGGTCCGCGCCGGCGGACGGCGGCAGGCAGCCGGCCGACGGCGGCAGGCAGGAGGCGCTGTGCGCCACGCGGCCCGGCGGTCGCCGGCGCGGTGCGGCCGCAGCGGGGACACCGCCATCCGGGTGGGCCCCGGAGCGGTGGGGTGCCGCAATCTCGGCGGACGACGGCGCGGGTGGTTCACGCCTTCGCGATCTCTCATCGGGTTCACAGCCCTCACGCGCGCACATCGGCGCGCAGACACGAGCAGTCGGTAGGAGCAGGTCGACTCCCGAGGGAGCCGGAGGGGCGGGCGGCACGGCGGGTGGCTGCGTGCTGCCGGGCGCCGGAGCGGCACCGTCGCGGGCGGTCGCCGCCTAGTCCGGCCGCGCGCCCGGCGAGCTGGCGCCGGCCGGTACGCGGCAGATCTGCATGACGGCCCGCGTCCACGCCCGGCTCTGCGTCGCGATCAGCGCGTCGTCGAGCACGGCCAGCTCGTCGAGCCCGCCTCCGTAGCCCGGGCCGGAACTGCTCACCGATGCGCTGACGCATCCCGCGGCGACCGGAGGAGAGGGCGCGGCAGGTGCGGGTGCGACGGGACTCTGCGCCGGTCGGATCGGCGACTGCGGGAGCTTCTCGGACGAGCCTGTGCCGTCGGGGGCGACCGGACGCCGGTCCGGAACTCCCAGGGGCGCGGCGTGGATTTCGTGCCGGTCACCGGCCCGCGCCGCGGCCGCGGCGAACGTGGCTGCGGTCGCGGGCGCGCAGATCGCGTCGTCCGTGGACATGGGCTCGCCGGGACGGGCGGGGATGACGGCGGCGTCGTGAGCGACCATCGGCACGGGCGGGGGAGCCGGCTCGGCCGCTGCGGGTGCCGGGGGCTCGGCTCGGCCGCAGCCGACGCTTCCGCGGTCGGGTCCGCGGTCGGGTCCGGGGTCGCGGATTCGGGGGTGAGGGATTCGGGAGCGGGGACGTCGAGGGCGGGGACGTCGAGGGCGGGGAGCCGAGGGCGAAGGGGTCGATGGGGTCGGGGTCGATCAGCTCGGGGGCGAGGGCGTCGAGGGCGCTGAACCCGGACGTGTCTGGTTCCGCGGCGAGGGGATCGGCGGTGTCGGGTCGGGCTGCGCCGGCATCGTTCGTCGCGGGCGCGTCCCCGGGCGAGGAAGCCGTGGCGTCGGCGTCGGCGTCGGCGTCGGCGTCGGCGTCCGAGCCGTCCCCTGCTGCCGGGACCGGTCCGGAGGCGTCGCCTCGTGGGCCGGTGGACCCGCCGTCAGGCTCGCTGCCCATGTCCGGCACGGCAACGGGTGCGGGTGCGGGGGTCGGCGCCGGGCCTTCGTCGGCGGGAGGAGGGGAGGAGGCCTCGGCGTCCCCAGGTGGCGCGTCCGGGAGCGCCCCGGCGGGCGGAACGGAGGTGCTCTCCCCGGCGACCGCGCCACCTGTGGGATCGCCCGCCTGCGAGGGCCAGCGGCCTGGGAGATCGCGGCGGCCGGAAGGGCCTCCGGCTGGTGGTGTGCTGCGTCGTCCGCACGGGCCTCGCCGGCGGTGACGACCAGCACGGCCAGCCCGCAGGCCACCAAGCCCAGGAGCAGCAACGCCGACCGGATGCAGGACCTCCACGGGAGGACGACCGGCGCCAGTCCAGGATCCCTGGATCTCACACCGCTGCCGCCGACCACTGACGCCCCGCTCCCGTCCGCGTGGTTCAGCCCGCCCCGGGCCTCACTGCGTCGTCGTCCACCATCTTCCGGGCGCACGCTCCGGGCAACCCCTGGGGCGACGGCGGGCCGACGTCCCGGCAGGCGGTGACCGAGTGTGATCGGAGCTGCGCCGATGTACTCCCTGCTGCCGCTGGGCACGGCACCGGAGGCGCCGCCGCGTGGCGGCCACGCCCACCGATGCCGCCGTGGAACTACCCTTCGCTCATGGCGAGGGTCGTCGCCGATGTGGTCGAGGGCAGCAGCTCCCCGGGCCGTCGGCCGGTGACGGCTGATGGAGCCGCGCAGCTACCGCGAGATCCGGTCGGCTCGCTTCCCCGGGGGCTTCCGGACCGCACCGACCTGACGGTCATCGAGGCGTTCGACGACGCCTGGCTGCTCATCGAGCACGCGCAGGAGTCGCCGAAGTGACGGGGGTGGCCGAGGACTACCACGCCGCCCGTGAGTGGCTGCTCCAGGAGGCGGTGCCGCCCGACCGGCCGTGACACCGCCGGGGGCGCTAGCGGAGCACCCCGAGATCACGCAGCGCGTCGACCACCTGCGTGGCCGCGTCCTCGAGGCTCGTGGCCGTCGTGTCGAGGTGGATCTCCGGCGCCTCGGGTGCCTCGTAGGACGAGTCGATACCGGTGAAGTTGGCGAGCTCACCGCGACGCGCCTTCTGGTACAGGCCCTTCACGTCGCGTTCCTCGGCCACGGCGAGGGCGTGTCCACGAACACCTCGCAGAACTCGCCGTCGTCCACCATGTCGCGGGCCATCCGCCGTTCCGACCGGAACGGGGAGATGAACGACACCAGGACGACGAGACCCGCGTCGACCATCAGCTGCGACGCCTCGGCCACCCGCCGGATGTTCTCCACGCGATCGGCGTCGGTGAACCCCAGGTCCTTGTTCAGCCCGTGCCGGACGTTGTCGCCGTCCAGCAGCGTGGTGTGCACGCCGAGCGCGTGCAGCCGCTTCTGCACCAGGTTCGCGATGCTCGACTTCCCCGCACCCGAGACGCCGGTGAACCAGACCACGCAGGGCCGGTGCCCCTTGAGCTCGGCCTGCGCCGCCTTGTTCACCTCGAGCTGCTGCCAGTGGATGTTCTGCGAGCGGCGGAGCGCGAAGTGCAGCATGCCCGCGCCGACCGTGGCGTTGCTGAGCCGGTCGATGAGCACGAAACCGCCCATGTCCCGGTTCTCCGCGTAGGGGTCGAAGGCGATCGGCCGGTCGAGGTTGAGGTTGCACACCCCGATCTCGTTCAGCGCCAGCGTGGTGGCCGCGGCGTGCTCGAGGGTGTTGACGTCGATCCGGTACTTGGGCCGGCCCAGCGATGCCGGCACCGTCCGCGTGCCGAGCTTCAGCAGGTAGGGCCGACCCGGCAGCATCTCCTGCTCGGCCATCCAGACGACGTGCGCCTCGAACTGGTCGGCGGAGCCCGCGGGGAGTCCGCCGCGCACAGGACGTCGCCCCGGCTGACGTCGATCTCGTCGGCGAGGGTGAGGGTCACCGACTGCTCGGCGACGGCCTCGGCGAGGTCGTCGTCCATCGTGACGATGCGCGTGACAGTGCTCTGCTGGCCCGACGGCACGACCCGGACCCGGTCACCGACCCTGATGCGGCCGCCCACGATCACCCCGGCGAAGCCGCGGAAGTCGTGGCCGGGGCGGTTGACCCACTGGACCGGCATCCGGAACGGCCCGTCCTGGGTGCGCTGCCCCACGGGCACGGTCTCGAGGTACCCCAGCAGGGTGGGCCCGTGGTACCAGGGCGTGCGCGGGCTCGGCTCGGTGATGTTGTCGCCCCGGAGCGCGGACATCGGGATGCAGACGACGTCGGTCAGCCCCACCTGGGCGGCGAAGTCCCGGTACGCCGCCTCGATCTCCTCGAAGACGTCGCGCGAGTAGTCGACCAGGTCGAGCTTGTTCACCGCGACGACGATCTTCCGGATGCCCAGGAGCGAGACCAGGTAGCTGTGCCGGCGGGTCTGCGTGAGCACGCCCTTGCGCGCGTCGATGAGGATCACCGCGGCCTCGGCGGTCGACGCCCCGGTGACCATGTTGCGCGTGTACTGCTCATGGCCCGGGGTGTCGGCGACGATGAACTTCCGCTTCTCGGTGGCGAAGAACCGGTAGGCCACGTCGATCGTGATGCCCTGCTCCCGCTCGGCGGCCAGCCCGTCCACGAGCAGCGCGAAGTCCAGCTCGCCGCCCTGCGTCCCGGTCTTGGAGTCGGCCTCCAGCGCGGCGAGGTGGTCCTCGAAGACGAGGTGCGACTCGTAGAGCAGCCGACCGATGAGGGTGGACTTGCCGTCGTCGACGCTGCCGCAGGTGATGAAGCGCAGCATCGTCTTGTGCTGGTGGGCGTCCAGATAGGACTCGATGTCCTCGGCGATCAGCTCCGACGGGGCGGTCATCAGAAGTAGCCCTCCTGCTTCTTCTTCTCCATCGACCCGGTGGAGTCGTGGTCGATGACCCGCCCCTGGCGCTCCGACGTGGTGGTCAGCAGCATCTCCTGGATGACCGCCTGGAGGGTGTCGGCGGTGCTCTCGACCGCGCCGCTGAGCGGATAGCAGCCGAGGGTGCGGAACCGCACGCTGCGCAGCTGCGGCTCCTCGCCGTCGTGGAGGGGAAGCGGTCGTCGTCCACCATGATCAGTGCCCCGTCGCGCTCCACGACGGGCCGCGGCACCCCGAAGTAGAGCGGCACGATGGGGATGTCCTCGAGGTAGATGTACTGCCAGACGTCGAGCTCGGTCCAGTTCGACAGCGGGAAGACGCGGAGGCTCTCGCCGACGTCGTGCCGCACGTTGTACGTGCGCCACAGCTCGGGCCGCTGCTGCTTGGGGTCCCAGCGGTGCTGCGCGGAGCGGAGTGAGAAGACGCGCTCCTTGGCCCGGGACTTCTCCTCGTCGCGGCGGGCGCCGCCGAACGCGAGGTCGAACCGGTGCTCGTCCAGCGCCTGCTTCAGGCCCTGGGTCTTCCACATGTCGGTGTGCACCGCCGACCCGTGAGTGAACGGGTTGATGCCGAGCTCGATGCACTCCGGGTTCTGGTGGACGAGCAGCTCGATGCCCAGCTCGGCGGCCGTCTTGTCCCGGAACTCGTACATCTGCTTGAACTTCCACGTCGTGTCGACGTGCAGCAGGGGAACGGCGGCAGCGCCGGGAAGAACGCCTTCCTCGCCAGGTGCAGCATCACCGAGCTGTCCTTGCCGATCGAGTAGAGCATCACCGGGCGCTCGCTCTCCGCGACCGCCTCCCGCAGGACGTGGATGCTCTCGGCCTCCAGGCGCTGCAGGTGCGTGAGCGTGTCGGTCACCGTCGTCCCCCGTCGTCACCGGACATCCCGCTGCACCCGGCCGATCGTGGCGAGGAGCTGATCGGCCACCTCGGGCCGGCACACCACCAGATCGGGCAGGTACGGATCGGGCTGGTTGTAGCGCAGCGGCGTCCCGTCGAGCCGGGACGTGTGCAGGCCGGCCGCGCGGGCGACGGCGACCGGAGCTGCCGAGTCCCACTCGTACTGGCCGCCGCCGTGCACGTAGAGGTCGGCGTCGCCGCGGACGACAGACGCCACCTTGAAGCCCGCCGACCCCATGGCGACCAGGTCGGCGCCGAGGGCCTCGGCCACGGCCGTGGCGATCGCCGGTGGCCGGCTGCGACTCACCGCCATGCGCAGGGGGCGTCCGGATCCCGGGGAGGGACCGCGGGCGCCGGTTCCGTCGCCAGCACCGCGCCCAGCCCGGGCAGTGCCACGGCGCCGGCCGTCAGCTCGCCGTCCTGCCACAGCGCCACGTGCACGGCCCAGTCGTGCCGGCCCTCGGAGTACTCCCGGGTGCCGTCGAGGGGATCGATGATCCAGACCCGCGCGGCATCGAGGCGGGCGCGGTCGTCGGTGGCCTCCTCCGACAGCACGGCGTCCGCGGGCCGGGCGGCGGACAGCCCGGCGGCCAGCACCTGCTGGGCGGTCTGGTCGCCTCGCTGCTTGACCTCGTCGCCGGAGCGATCGGCCAGCTCGTGCCGCAGCTCCAGGAGCCGCTGCCCGGCGGTCCGGGCGAGCGCGACCGCCAGGCCGGTGTCGGACGGGCCGTGCCCGGCTGACGGCGGCGGGCCGGGCACGTGCGGCTCGTGGCGCATCGGCGTCCTTCTGCTCGGGTCTGCCGGTGGGGCGGACGACGGTCTCCCGGAAGGAGCCGCTACCGCCGCGCCATCGTGCATGCCGGTCCCCCGCCCGACCAGGCACTTGCTCCTCCGGGCGGGGAGCCGCCCGGCCACAGCGGCGCGACGGCCGGGACTCGCCGCCCCGTCGGCACACGCCGTGCCCGGCCCGCTACCGCGATCGAGCGTTCTCATCCTCCGGCGACCGCCGCGCGCCGCCGCCGGCGCTGCTGCCACGCCAGCGGAGCCTCACCGTGCCGGACGCGCACCCATGCCCAGGCCGCTGCTCCACCGATGATCGCCGTCGTCACCACCGCCAGGACCACCGGCGTCGAGGCACCCAGCAGCTTGGTCCCGGACGCCAGCAGGACGATCGCGAGCGCGCGCCGGACGAGGCCGCCCGGCGAGCGGGAGGACACGCGCGCCCCGAGCCAGACGCCCGGGATGGCGCCGACCAGGACGCTGCCGGTGATCCCCAGGGCGAAGTCCCCGAAGAGCAGGTGTCCGAGCGAGGCCGACGCCACCAGCGGAACGGCCTGCACCAGGTCGGTGCCCACCAGCTGCCCGGCTTTGATGGCCGGGTAGAGCAGCAGCAGGGCGACGATCATCAGGGAACCGGCGCCGACGGAGGTCATCCCCACGACGACGCCACCACCGGCGCCGACCAGCAGCGTCGATAGGCGGTTCACCCGGACGTCGGTCAGCGTCCGCTCCGGGAGATCCCGCGCACCTGCGGCCCGGCGTCGTTCCCGCTCCCGGAGCTTGAGGTAGCTCTTCGCCGCCATCGCCAGGGACGCGAGCACGAGGACGGCACCGAGGGCCACCAGCAGGAACTCCTGCACGCCGCCGTCCCCCCGATCCACCGGAGCAGGAGGACGCCCGCGAACGCGCCGGGGACCGAGCCGAGGCACAGCCAGGCCACCAGGCCGAGGTGCACCGTGCCCCGCCGCAGGTGCACGAAGCCGCCGATCGGCTTCATGAACAGGCTGGCCACGACGTCGCTCGAGACTGCGGTCAGCGGCGGGACGCCGAAGAAGAACACCAGGATCGGCGTCATGAGGGCGCCGCCGCCCATGCCGGTCAGGCCGACGACCATGCCGACCAGCAGGCCCGCGACGGCGATCGACGGATCCCACCAGTCCATGTGTCCCCCGATTGGCCGGCTCCGGACCTCGACGCTCCGGCGATGCGCCGGCGCGAGGGCTGTGACCATAGGGCTCACCTGGCCTCGGGGGCAGGGGTTCGCCGCTGACCGTGGACAACAGGGTCAGGAACGCTCCGACGGTCCCCCGGTCGCCCACGCGTTGTACGACGTCGGATGCGTGGGGTGATCCGGAGTCGGCGCGTCGGCTCCTTCCGTTCCCTCGCATTCATCCCCGGTTCACTCGGCGGTCGCCTGCTCTACGGTCCGCCCGGACGAGAGTCGCCGAGCGTTCGTGCTGGTGACCGGGGGCGGGATGGCGCACGGAATGCGACCTCGATGTGATGACGTGGCCGACGAGGCCGATCAGCGCGTCGAACAGACGCTGAAGGTGCTTGCGCACGAGATCCGCCAGCCGCTGGCGGCGATCTTCGCCCTGGCCGAGGCGGCGCGCACCCGACCGGACGTCCCGGCCGAGGTGCAGAGCCAGCTGGCCCGCATCATCGAGCAGACGCAGGAGCTCACCGAGGTGACGCGGAGCGTCGTCGACCCGCAGGCGTGCGCGGATCCGCAGCGCCTGGGCGAGGTCGACGCCGATGAGGTCGTCGAGTCCGTGCTGGACGCCTTCGCCCTCACCTGGACCGGCACGCTCGACCGGAGCGGACACTGCGGCGAGCTGCCGGTGGTCGGCCACCGCGCGGCGCTGCGCCGCTGCCTGGTCAACGTCCTCGACAACGCGGTCCGCGCGGCCGGGCCGGCCGGGCGGGTCGTGGTGACGACCCGGCGCACGCCGGCCACGGTCAAGGTCCTGGTGGAGGACGACGGGCCCGGTTTCGGCAAGGTGCCCGGACGCACCGGGCTGGGCCTCGAGATCACCCGGCAGGTGCTGGCGGACATGGGCGGCGAACTGGTGGTGGGGCTGCCCGGGCGGGGCGGGGGCGGATCCGTCGCGCTGGTCCTCCGGGCGGCGGCGGCCGAGCTGCGCCGTGCCGACCGGCCGGTGCGGGTCGTCTGATCCGACGGGCTGGGGGAGCGGGCGTGCGGGTGCTGCTGTGCGATGACCACCGCCTGTTCGTGGAGCCGTTGTCCGCGGTCCTGGTGGCGCGGGGGCACGAGACGCGTGTCGTGACCACGCTCGCCGGAGCGGTGCGGGCCCTCGACGACTTCGAGCCGGAGCTGTGCGTCATGGATCTGCGCCTGCCGGACGGCAGCGGTCTCGACGGGGTGGCCGCGCTCCACCGGCGCCGCCCGGCGTGCCCCGTCGTCGTGCTCTCCGGGTCCGTCGACCGGCGGGATGCGGCGGCAGCCGTGACTGCGGGAGCTGCCGGTTTCCTCAGCAAGGCGCAGCCGATGAGCGCCGTCCTCGACGCGCTCGACCGGCTCGGCGCCGGCGAGCAGCTGGCTCCGGCGTCATGGGCGTTCCAGGACGCCGAGCCCGACGAACACCGTCGCGTGCGGGAACTGGTCGCCGGCCTGACCGGCCGCGAGCGGGAGGTGCTGCACCGGCTCGTGGAGGCTGCCGACACGCTGGAGATCGCTCGGGCGCTGGGCGTCGCGCCGAGCACCGCACGGACCCATCTGCAGAACGTGCTGCTGAAGCTGGGGGTGCACAGCCGTCTGCAGGCGGTCTCGCTCGTCGTCCAGGCCGGGATGGGCAGGGAACCGTGAGCTGCGGACGGCCGCCATGCGGACCCCCGGCCCGCGGTCCGGCGGGCGGGTCGCGACCCTCCCGTGCCCGATGACCAGGCTGCTGCTGGCCGACGACCACCGGTCGTTCGTGGAGGTGCTCGCGGTGCTGCTCGGCGCCGAGCCCGACCTCCAGGTGGTGGCGGTCAGCCGGCCCGACGAGGCTCTGCGCGTCGGCCGGTCGGGCTCGATCGATGTCGCGGTCCTCGCCGTGGACGGTGCAGGCGGCGACTACCTGAGCACCGGTGAAGCGCTCCTGGCCGCGCGCCCGGACATCCGGCTGGTGGCCGTGGCGCAGGGATGCGACGTGGCGACGCTGGCGCGGGTGCTGCGGACCGGCTTCCGGGCGTGGGTGCCCAAGGCGGAGGGCGTGGATGCGTTGCTGGACGCCGTGGCGGCCGTCCTGCGTGGCGAGACGCACGTCCCGCCGCTCTTGCTCACCGAGCTGCTGGCGCACCTCTTCCGGGAGGAGGCGGAGGTGCGTACGGCCGAAACCCGTCTCGCCGCCCTCAGCACCCGGGAACGGCAGGTGCTGGAGGCCATGGCCCACGGCTGGAGCGGTGCCGAGATCGCCGAGGAGCTGGCCATCTCGCCCAACACGGTGCGCACGCACACGCAGAACATCCTCGCCAAGCTGGACCTGCACACGTCCCTCGCGGCGGTGGCCCTGGCCCGCCGCGCGGGCATCGCCGGACCCTGAGCTGCACGGATGAGAAGACGCCAGCGGGTAGTCACCTCCGCTGTCTTACGTACTCCGAATCATCACCGCGGCGGATCCGTTCACCCGCCGTTCCCCTAGCGTCGGCAGCCATTCATCCGTGAGCTCAGCGGACGTGGGGGACCATGACAACCGTCGTAGCCGGCTCCCGGCCGGACCCGGGCCACGTCCGTCCAGCCCCCGCGCTGATCCGCGCGTAGCCGACCGATGCTCCGTTACCAGGCGCTGCCCGATCGACCCGACGGCCCGGCCTCGGGGCGACGGGCCGCGGGCGCCGTCCGTGGCTGGCGCTGCGGAGCGCTCCTCGGCCGACGCCGGGAGCCGGCCGAGGACCTCGGCCGCCAGGCGGACCGTCATGCGCGGGAACACCGTGGCACTCCCGGACGGATCCGGATCGATGCCCGCGGACGATCCGTCCCGGCGACGGTCCCGCGCGCGCAACCGCTGGATCCCGGCGAGCCTCGTGGTCGGCGATCTCGCGGCCTTCGCAGCGGCGGTCGCGCTCACGTCCCAACCGTCGGCCAAGACGCTGATCCTGCTCTTCCTCATCCTGGCGCTCTTCCAGACCGGTGGGCTCTACCGGGCGCGGCTGAACCTGTCGGTCCTGGACGACGCCCCCGCCATCGTCGGACGCGCTCTCGTCGCGGGCGCCGCGGCGATGGTGCTCGGTGGGCTCGCCGACGGTGTCGCGGGGACGGCGCGCCTGGAGACCTGCGCGCTCTTCGGCGTCCTGAGCCTCGGGGTGCGGGCGGTGGTCTACAGCGGCATCCGGTCCGCCCGCCGCCGGCACCACCTGCGCCAGCGGACGCTCCTCCTGGGCGCCGGCAGTGTGGCCGGCAGGCTGGCGGAGACCCTCGTCAGCCATCCGGAGTACGGGCTGGACCCCGTCGGCATGCTCGACGACGACCCGCTGCTCGGCGACGACGAACGCTCGGTGCCGCTGCTGGGGGATCCGGCGATCTGTGCCAGGTCGTGCTGGAGAAATCCGTGAACGTCCTGATCGTCACCTACGGATCGCTGCGCGAGCCCCTGATGGTCCCGCTGCTCCGGACCTGCGACCGGCTCGCCTGCGAGATCTACTTCGTCCCGAGGCTCTACGAGGTGCACACCGTCACCCGGGACACCGAGGTCCTCTGGGGCGTGCCGCTGCTCCGCATGCGGCGAGCTCCGTTCCGGACGGGCACGTGGGCGGCCAAGCGGATCAGCGACGTCGTCCTCACGTCCGCCGTCCTGGTCCTGCTCGCCCCCTCCTGGCGGTGTGTGCGCTGGCCAGTCGCTGGGAGACGGGGTCGGCGCTCTTCCGTCAGACGCGCATCGGCCTCGACGGCAGGCCCTTCACCCTGCTGAAGTTCTGCTCGCTGAAGCCTGCCGAGTCCGAGGACACCACCATGTGGAACATCGGCGCCGACCTGCGGGTGGGTCCCGTGGGTCGGTGGCTGCGACGGCTCTCCCTGGACGAGCTGCCGCAGCTGTGGAACGTGCTGCGCGGGGACATGAGCCTGGTCGGCCCGCGACCGGAGCGGCCCTTCTTCGTCGACGAGTTCACCCGCCAGTTCCCCTGGTACCGGGCGCGCCATCGCGTGCCGGTGGGCCTCACCGGCTGGGCGCAGATCCACGGCCTGCGGGGCGACACCTCGATCGCGGACCGGGCCCACTTCGACAACTTCTACATCGAGAACTGGTCGATGTGGGGGACGTCAAGATCCTGCTGCGGACCGCCGGTCAGGTCCTGAGGGCCGCCGGCCGCTAGCCAGTGGCTGAGGTCGCGCGTGGGGCAGGCCGGGCCGGCGGGTGCGTTCCGCCGGCCCGGCCTCCTGTGGTCAGGGGAGACGTACAGCGGGAGGGTGGCCCGCGTGAAGTCCCTGAACGCCCGACCGACGACGACCTCCGAGCTGGTGACGCTGCCGACGCGGGTGCCGTTCACCACGTCGCTGACCCACTGGCCGGTGACCGCGGCACTGCGATAGACACCGGGGATCACGACGGACACCCGTGAGTCGGTCACGTCGTAGATCGCGGGTCCGGTCGTGGAGTTGAACCGGCCGGCGTCGGCCAGGTTGTCCCACGTACCGGCGAGGACCTCCAGCGTGCTGCCCGAGACCGTCAGGAACGGGTTGCCCTTGTCGTCGTGCATCTCCAGGTTGTCCCCGAAGAGCCAGACGGTGGCACCCCCGAGATCGCGGCACCCCGGCCCTCGCGGTTCAACTGCCGGGCGTAGACGCTGATCGGCCGATCGATGGTGAGCAGCCGCCCCGAGGCGTTGTCCACGAACACGGGACCGGTCGCGCTCGTGCCGTCGATGACCTCACCGGGGGTCGACCCGAGCGCCCCGACGTTCCGGACCACCATCGCGTCCGGCCCGTTCTGCTCGACGTCGATCGAGGCAGACGCGTTGCGCAACTCCACGAACGGAGAGGTGCTGTTGGCGACCGAGATCTTTCCGGTGTCGGCGCCGGCGACCCGCGAGCCCATGAAGTCGATGGCCTCGACGTTGCCTCGCACGATCACCGGCGTCTTGATCAGGTAGTCGCCGTAGGGGAGGTAGACGACCCGCTTGCCCGAGTCGATCGCGGCCTGGATCGCGGGACCGTCGTCGTCCGCCGGGTTGCCGGACGTGGCGTTGGCCTTCACCCAGTGGGTCAGGTCGTAGTCGCTGGACCGAGGCGCGATCGGGTGAGCCAGGTTGAGGCTCTGGACGGGACTGGTCTCCGTCCACGCGACCGAGGTGTTGCCGCGCCGGAAGTCCGCCGACCCCCACTCGGCGATCGCAGTCGTGCCCACGAACCGGTTCGCGGTGCCGGTCGTGATCAGGTTGCCCCATCCGGACGCCGTGATGTTGCGGACGTACAGGTAGCCGTCCGCTACGGCGCTCAGAGCCGTCCCGGAGCCAGGGCCGGTCAGGTCGGCGTCGATGAACTGGCCGACCGCCTGCGGCCCGGTGGCCTCGTACACCTTGGGGCTGCCGGTGACCGTCAGACCCTCGAACTGGAGGACGCGCCCCCGTTCTGGATGGCAACCGTTCGCTGGTTCCTCAGCGTGACGCTGGTGAAGACGACGTTGTTGACCGCCCCGTCATTGCCCCAGATCCCCACCGCGAAGCCGTCGATGGTGACGTCCTGGACGTGGGACGGGCCTGCGCCGTGCTCCACGGTCATGCCGCGCAGCCCGGAGTTGGCCGGCGCGCGCAGCGTCACCCGCTCCATGGCGCCGGAGTTGCATGCCGCCCACCGCAGGGCCACCGCGCCGGGGTTGCCGGAGCCGACGTCGATGGTCAGGTCCTTCACGTAGTTGGCGTATGCGGTGTTGTCGACACCGGTGGAGGCGGTCTGGATGCCGGGCCGGTAGACGTACTTCGGGGTGCTCGCCGAGCCGTACCCAGCGGCACCGTCCTTCAGCTTGAGGGTCGTGCTGCCCTCTCCCATCCCGACCAGCGCGATGGCGTTGCCGGGGGCGTGCAGGATGTCGGAGACGAGGCAGGTGCCGGACGGCAGGACCAGGGTCCGGAATGCGAAGCGGGTCTCCAGCGGATCGGAATCGGTCCTGGCGTGGTCGGCCAGCGCTTTCCGGATGGCCGCGGTGTTGTCGGTGGTGCCGTCGCACGTCACGTTGTAGGGCGCGGCAGCCAGGTCGATGACCCCGGAGTCGGCCGGGTACCGGACGCCGGCGCTCGACGCGGCAGGCCGAGGAGCGGGGGCCGGCTCGGTCGTCGCCTCGGGAGCCGGGACGGGCGCAGGCGTCGGCTCCGGCTCGGTCGTCGCCTCGGGAGCCGGGACGGGCGCCGGCGCCGGCTCCGGCGTCGGCTCCGGTGCCGGCTCCTGCTCGGCAGGGATTGCGCGTCCGCGCCGGTGGTCCACTCGACGTGCAGTGCGGGAGCCTTTCTCGCCCCGGTGTCGAAGCTCTCGGCCTCCCGGTTGCCGGAGCTCGTGCCGGTGATCATGACCGCGAGGGCGTTGCCGGAGGCCCAGCCCGGCCGGGACACGATCTCCTGCACGACGGCGGTCAGGTCGCTGGTCTGTTGCGCCGTACCGCGCTTGCCCGAGGACCAGGCCGCAGGCGACCACTCCGCCGAGGCCGTGGTCCTCGGGCGATCGGACACGTCAACCGGGGTGCGGGTGAAGGTGCCCGGGTTGTCCGCCGCCTGGCCGTGGATGGTCAGCGGCACCGGCGTCGAGGTGCTCTCGTCCGCGGTGAACTGCACGTAGGCCCGGGTGACCGTCGCCCCCGGCGGAATGGCCACCTGGGTGAATCGCAGGCCGACGGCCTGCTGCCTGCCCTTGTCGTTCAGCATCTCCAGGTCGGAGCTGTCGAGCACGGTGCCGTCGGACCGTTGCTCGGCATCGTCGGTGCTGGCCCGGACCCGGAAGGCTCCGCTGTCGGCCTGGGCGGACGGGCCGATGAGGACGATGCCGACGACGGCGAGGAGCGTGGTCAGGAGCAGGACGAGGGCGCGTTTCATGGGCATCCTTGGCTGGCGGGGGCGCAGGACCGTCAGGTCGCCCCCGACTCAGATGTCAGGGCTCAGCCGCAGGCGGTCGGTATGACCGCCCTGCTCGGAGGGCCGGACACTCTGAGTGATTGGACAAATTACATCGGTGACTTTGTGATGGTTGCACGTACGTTCGGCATCTATGAAGTCACGGTGAGTGCGCATCCACCCCACACGTCACAGCCGCCTCAGGCCTCACGGTGGTCAGCTGTGGGACGAGCGGCGCACCGCTGTGACCAGCGCCGAGGCCGTGGAGCTCACGGCTATGACGTGCATCACTGTCGAGGTGCATCCCGAGACCGGAGAGCATCGCGGTGGGCGCGCCGGCCTCGGTCGGGGAGCCGGAGCATCGGACAGGAGACGCGCCGGCGCAGCGGCCCCACCACGGACGCCGCCCTTGCCGGCGAGGCGTCGGCCGCGCGACGGTTTCGGAGCCGCGATGGAGGAGGAGGTCGCAACGTCCTGCCCAGCGGAGCCCGTCCTGGACCCCCGGCGCGTCGACGACAAGGCCTGCCGGTGTGCTCCCGACGTCAGAGGCGGTACAGGCGACGTCGTTCGGCTGCGAGCAGTTCCCGGGCCTCCGCGGCGGGCTGGAGGAGCTCCGAGTCGAGGTAGCGGTCCAGCCCCTCGAGCGACAGCTCCAGGACGCGATCCTGCTCACGGGCCAACCGGTCGAGGGTGACCCCGATCCGTCCGTCTCGCGCGGGCAGGGCGGCCCGGAGCGGCAGCCCCGACGCCTCGCCCTTGTGGTGGACGGCGTGGAAGGCCAGGGAATCGAGGTGATCGGCGGGGAGGGCACCTTGTACCTCCCGTGCAGCAGCACCGCCCGATCGAGCACCCGGAGCGCGAGCTTCCGGGAGAAGTACGGCGCGCCACCGAAATGGGTGCGCCCCCGGCCGCTGACCGAGTAGAGGTCGACCTTCTGGGCCGTCCTGAACGGTCGGTACGCACTCATGAGGGACTCGACGTGCGGGAGATCCTCGTCCGCGACGAGCAGGTCGATGTCATTGCCCGGTTCGACCGCGGGCAGGGTCTCGAACCACCGCAGGACGGCGTAGCGCACCCCGGCGTCCGTGAGGCCGCCCAGGAAGTCGTCGACGGAGAGCCCGGGGCGCAGGTAGCGCCTCGCGTTCGCGGGCGGCCGGCGGAGCAGGCGACGGACGGCGTGCTTCGCGGGCACGGGGATCCGGGAGGTCACCCGTCTCACGCAGCCGCCTCGCCGGCGTCGAGGAACGCGGACAGGCGTCGCGCGCTCTCCGACATCAGCACCCCCATGTGCCGGTCGATCGCCCGCTGACGGGCGTGCATGAGCTGCGGGGACCGGGCCAGCCGCGAGAAGTCGCGGCGCCGCCGCCAGCGCAGCACGTGCTGCTTCAGCAGTCGCAGCTCCATGACGGCCGTGTCGGTGTCCCCTCGCCGTACCCGGAGCGGAACGCCCGCTCGAGCTGCCACCGGAAGCGGCGCACGGGCCGCACGACCTGCCCCGGGACGAAGACCGAGTACGCGGAGAGGATGGCCAGGAATCGGGCCAGGTCGTCCTCGGGCAGCCCGACGTCGACCAGCGACGGGTCGATGATCGTGACCTGGTCGGCGGCGGTGAGGATCAGGTTGACCGGCGCGAAGTCGCCGTGCTGGACCACCCGGTCGCAGGTGACCTTGCGATTCGGGACGCCGGCGACGGCCGTGGCGACGTCCTCGGGCAACCCGAGCCCCGCCTCGCGCAGCACGGTGGCCTCGGTCTCGCGCACCTCGTCGGCGAGGTCGGCGAGGTCGATCACGGCTTCGTCCACCCGTGCGTGCCGGTGGAGTCGCCGGAGGGCGTCGCCGGCCGCGGTGGCCGCCGCGAGTGCCGGACCGGGCTGCAGGACGCCGCGCTGCACCGTGCGGCGGAAGGGCTGCCCGTGCACGTAGTCCATGACCACGGCGTCGAGCTCCTCGACGTAGGACAGCGGCCGCACCGCCGCGTGCCGGTCCTCCTCCTCGAACCAGCCATGGGCGAGCGTCAGCGCCCGGAACTGCTCGGTACTGGTCAGCGCCGGGGTGGCGTCGATCGCGGTGTTGCCCAGCACGGCCGTCTTGACCACGTACCGAGGCTGCTCGCCGGCCACGCCGAAGACGAAGACCGTGGACCGGGACCGGGTGATGGGCTCGGTGGCCAGCTCGAGGCGCTCGGGTGCCGTGTCGTCCAGAGCCCGCACGAGGGCGTCCCGTGCCTGGTCGATCTCGTCCTTCCCGACCTGTCTCCTCATGGCAGCCGGGTCCAGACCGTCTCGGCGACGTCGCGGGCCACGTCGCCGACGGGCCGCTCCGCGTCGACGACCACGGCGCCGAGCTCCCGGGCGGTGTCCGCGTAGATCTTCTGCTGCTGACGGAACGCGACGATGTTCCACTCGTCGGGGCGCCGGGCCACGTTCGTCTCCGGATCGACGGCCAGCAGGACCGCCACGTCGACCGTCGGGGCGATCGCCCGGAACAGCCGGCGTTCCATCCTGATGTCTGCGCCCCGGCGCACGCTGTACCAGTAGGTGTGCTTGACGTCGGCGTCCAGGACGAACCGGTCCAGCACCAGGACGTCGGTGCCGTGCCCCCGCCACACGCCGGCCCAGATCTTGGCGGCGTTCGAGAGCGCAGCGGACGTGATCCACAGGTGCTCGACCAGCCGCACGTGCGGGGGTACCGACCGTGGCCGCGCCGGCGTCGTCCCGCCGCCGCCCGGCCGTTTCTCCCGGGCGTCGGCGTGGACGTCGGCGTCGTCGGTCGGAGGACGGCGCCAGCCGGCGGCCCACGCCCGGATCGAGGTCGGCAGCGTCGGGCGCTTGGTGGTCGGGACCCACGCCCTCCCGGTCGGGATGCCGAGGGCGTCGAGCGTCTCGGTCAACCGGGCGGCCTGGGTGGACTTCCCGCTGCCGTCGGGGCCGGAGAGGGAGATCAGCAGCGGACGACGGCGGGGCGCTCCTGCCTCGTGACGACGACCCGCCGGGCGGAGCGCGGGTGGGTCGCCAGCGCGCGGACCATCTCCCGCCGCCGTCGCTGCTCGGTCCAGGGGTCGGGCCGGTCGAGGGCTCGACGGAGCAGCCGGAGCGCTGCGGACAGCCGGAGGCGGCCGGCGAGCGCCGCGGCGTCGTCCCACGCCCCGTCGGCCGCTCCCGCCGCGACAGCGCTGGCGCGCTCCTCGGCGCCCAGCCGGCCGTGCGCCAGCAGCAGTTCGTGCGCGGTGAGGACCAGGACGACGTGCGGTGCCGGGAGAGCCAGGTGGGTGCACCCGGGAAGGAGCCGAGCGTCGGTGAACAGCTCGTCGGCGCCGGGCGCGCCGTCGGGGGCGAGCCCCCAGGCCGCGGCCGTGACCAGCTGCGCGCCTTCGACCGCACCGCGGTCGAACCTGGCCCACCGGCTGCGCCAGCGGAGGAATCCGTCGGCCTGCAGGCGGTCGGCGATCGCGCCGACCTCGCTCCCCGGCACGAGCAGGCGCAGGTCCGGTGTGGTGGGAGGCCCGGTGCCGATGACCAGGACCGGTCCCTGCGCCGCTGCGTCGACCGCGGCGGCCACGTCGACGATCACGCCGCTGGAGCTCATGTGCAGGCCGTCCCCTCCCGCTCCACCGGCGCACGGGGCCGGCGGGCGGCAAGTCCCTCACGGGGGCGACGCCCTGTCAAGGAGTCCGGCGGCGGCGCGCGAACGGTCCGGGCGGGAGGATTCCGGTACGGCGAGAGGGGAGGAATGCGTCGCGGGCAATCGACGGACCGCGATCGGACGAGGCCTTTCGCCCCGCCACTCTGGTTAGAGTGCGGCGCCCGAGTCCACCGGTATCGGTGCTGAGCCTGGACCGACCGGGAATGTCGTCTCCCGATCCGAGGAGTGTCCTTGTTCCGTCGGCCCCGGCGTGGATCCGGTTTCTCGAAGATCCGTCGCTACGCGGCGGCCTGGAAGCAGTACCGGCCGTTCATGGGGGTGCCCGGAGCCGCCTGGTCCTGCTCACCGCCGTCTCCGTCGTCGCCGGCCTGATCGAGGCGTCCCTGCTCGCCCTCGTGGCGGCGATCGCCAGTGCGCTCTCCGAGGGCTCGACCCGGGTCCAGGGGACGTTCGGGGGCGTCTCCGTGGACGCCGAGTTGCCCATGCTGTTCGCCGTGGGCGTCGTCCTGGCGGTCGTCCGCGGGTTCGTCCAGCTCTGGGTCGCCTACCTGCCCGCGAAGGTCAGTGCCACCGTGATGGTGGACCTGCGGCGGGCGCTCTTCGAGAAGTTCACCGGGACGTCGTGGTCGGTGCAGGCCTCGGAGCGGGACGGGCACTTCCAGACGCTCATCGGGCAGCACGTCATGCACGCGTCCCAGGCGGTCGGCGCGCTGGCTCAGGGCCTCACGGCCGGCCTGATGTTCTTCACGCTGCTCGCCTCCGCGGTGGTGCTGAGCGCGGTGACCGCCGTGGTCGTGATCGTCGCGTCGGCCGTCCTGTTCCTGCTCCTCGGACCGCTCGTGCGCCGGCTCCGGCGCCAGGCCCGCAAGCTCAGCCGCGAGAGCGTCGAGCACGCGCAGGGGTCGAGGAGGTCGTCATGATGGCCGAGGAGATCCAGGTCTTCGGCGCATCCCCGGTCTACCGGAGGACCGTGGACGAGCTCAACCGCCAGGTCTTCAGGCCGATGATGATGACCCGCTTCCTCATCCGGGCGGTGCCGGCGCTCTACCAGAGCCTGGCCTTCCTGCTGCTGATCCTCGCCCTGGCCGCTGTCTACCTGTCCGGCGCACGGGCCATCGCCGAACTGGGAGCCGTCGTCCTCATCCTGGTCCGATCACTGGCCTTCGGTCAGCAGATCCAGCACTCCCTGCGCCGGCTCGACGAGCTGATGCCGTTCATGAACAGGCTCCGCAAGGCGCTGGACCACTACGCGGCCCACCCGCGCCAGGACGGGAACGCGCCCCTGCCCAGGATCGAGCGCCTCGGGATGCAGGACGCCCACTACGCCTACGTCCCCGGCGAGGACGTGCTGCACGGGATCTCGTTCGAGGCCCGCGGAGGCGAGGCGATCGGCATCGTCGGGCCCTCGGGAGCCGGCAAGTCCTCGCTCGTGCAGATCCTGCTCCGGCTGCGGCAGCCCACCAGCGGAGCACTCGAGGTGAACGGCGCGGATGCCCAGGGCTTCCGCCGGGAGGACTGGCAGCGGCGGGTGTCCTACGTCCCCCAGTCCCCGCAACTGATCTACGGGACCGTCGCGGACAACATCCGCTTCTACCGCCCGGAGATCGACGACGAGCAGGTGGAGCGGGCTGCCCGCTTGGCGCACGTCCACGACGAGATCATGTCCTGGTCCGAGGGCTACCGGACGGTGATCGGCCAGCGGGTGTCGGCCATCTCCGGAGGGCAGCGGCAGCGGCTCTGCCTGGCGCGGGCGCTGGCGGGAGCGCCGGACGTGCTGATCCTGGACGAGCCCACCAGCGCACTCGACGTGCGGTCGGAGCTGGCCGTGCAGGAGTCGCTGGAGCAGATCAAGCAGGACGTGCTGCTCATCCTGGTCGCGCACCGGCTCTCCACCCTGTCGATCTGCGACCGGGTGATGGTGATCGTCGACGGGCGACTGCAGGCCATGGACGAGCCTGCGGCGCTCCTGGCGAGCAACGACTTCTACCGCGACGTCACCGAGATCACCCAGCGGCAGGGCATGACCCAGGACCCGACGCACCAGGCCTCCCGGTGAGCCCGGCTGCTTCCCACGCGGCGCGGACGGGGAGGGCAGCCGGCGGCGGACGTCACGCGCGTCGACCGGGGGCCCAGGAGCGTCACCGCCGGTGCGGACGTCCTCGTGCATCGATTCCCGCGCCAACCCCTGGCGTCATCCCGATGGCTCTCCTACGTTCGCCGCTCGAGCGACGGCCGAGACCGGCGCCGCCGGGTGCGTGCGAGGGGAGACGACGATGGGCGCGCCGGACCCGTCACGGCATGTGGGCCGACCAGCGCGGCCGCTCCTGATCGCCGTCGCCGGCCTGGTCGTGACGCTGCTGGTCGGTCTCGGATGGCTGCCCGCCGCCTCCGCCGCGGTAGGAGTTCCCGGATCATTCTCCGGCCACGCGTACGGCTCGTCCCAGCCTCCCACCGCGGACAAGCCGCAGAGCAAGCTCTGGTTCCACGACGGCGCGTGGTGGGCGTCGATGGTGGGACAGGGCACCGCGTCCGTCTTCGTCCACGAGTTGATGCCTGATCACACGTGGCGCAACACGGGAACGCTCGTCGACAGCCGTGCGAACAGCACCGGGGACGCGCTGTGGAGCGTGCAGGACGACCGGGTGTACGTGGCCAGCCGTGCGCCGGGCTCGAACCTCCAGGTCAACGCACTCGGCTACGACCCCACGAGCCGGTCGTGGTCGGTGTCCCCGGGCTTCCCGGTGACCGTCAACAGCGGGGGTCCTCCGAGTCCGCCACCATCGACCAGGACTCGCTGGGCCATCTCTGGGTGAGCTACACCCGCGCCCGCCAGGTCTGGGTGACCCACTCGACCGATACCACCCGGACGCTCTGGACGGAAGGATTCCTGCCGAACGTGCCGGACGCCGTGATCGACAAGGACGACATCTCCGCGCTGGTCACGTTCGGGGACAGCATCGGCCTCCTGTGGTCGGACCAGGAGTCAGACGTTGTCCGCTTCGCCGTTCGCCACGTCGGCGCGTCCGACATCGACCCCTGGCAGGTGGAGGACGCCCTCGCCGGCACGAGTGTCGCCGACGACCACATCTACCTCGCGCGGTCCGCCGGGGATCCGCTGGGACGGATCTTCGCCGCCGTCAAGACCGCCGCGGAGGAGGGCGCGGACGAGGACGCCGCGCTGGTCGGCGTCCTGGTCCGGACGCCGGGGGCGAACGGTGCCCCGGCCCGGTGGACCTTCACCTCCGCCGGCACCGTGGCACAGGGCTGGACGCGGCCGATCCTGATGATCGACGACACGAACAAGCAGCTGTACATCTTCGTCACGTCGTCGTCGAGGCCCGCCGGTGGGAACATCCTCTACCGCAGGACGGACCTGCCGTCCGATCCCGCACACGGCCTCACCTTCACCGCGGCGCGGAGCTTCCTGGCGGACGTGCGCCCCCTGCACAACGTGACCGGTGCCAAGGCCCCGGTGACCGGGGAGACCGGCCTGGTCGTCCTCGCCACCTCCCACCCGACGAAGAGCTACGCGCACGCCGAGATGGCGCTGGTGCCCGGCGGCACGTTCGACGAGGGCGGTGCCGACATCACGCTGCCGACCTTCGGCGGCACCAACTCGGCAGTGGACGCGACCGGGGTCGTCGTGGGCGGCAGGGTGACCGCCACGTTCCTCATCGCTGGTTCGTTGCTGCTGTTCCTGCTGCTCGTCCCGCTGGTTCGTCACCTGCGGCGGTGAAGCAGGCGCTCGGCCGCGACGCTCGACGGCAGGTATCGCGCTGATCGTGCTGACGCGTCGCTCACCCGAGCGGCGTGGGGTCCCGGTCGGCCGAGGACCGGCCGCCGCGGCACCTGCGCGCCGTTCCGCGCCTGATGGCCCGGCCGTCACTCGACACCGGGCCGGGCGGCGCGCACCTCCCCATCGATCCTGTGCACAGCCGGCCTCTCTCCGATCACCCGCCGTGGGCGTTCGGCGAAAGGACCGCCGAACTGGAACGAGTGCCGCACCAAACCCTGGTGTCACCCGTTCGGGTCGCTTACGGTTCCGCGGCATCACGGGGCCCGCGGCGGTCTCGACCGTACGGCGGGGAGACAGCGATGCGAACGAACCACGGTCGGCCCGAGGCCGGTCGACGAGCCCGCGTCCTGCTCATCAGCGTCGCGACCGCAGCCATGATGGTGCTGACCGGACTCGGCCTGCCCACGGTCGCCTCCGCTGCGGTGGGAGTGCCCACTGCCTACCTGTCGAGCCAGACCTACGCCTCCACGGCGCCGCCGAGCGCGGACAAGCCGCAGAGCAAGCTCTGGTTCCACCAGGGTTCGTGGTGGGCCCTGATGGTGGGTGCCGGCAGCACGTCCGTCTACGTCCACGAGCTGATGCCCGACCACACGTGGCGCAACACCGGAGCGCTCGTCGACAGCCGGGTCAACAACACCGGTGACGCGCTCTGGAGCGGCATGGACAACCGGCTGTACGTCGCGAGCCGTGCACCCGGCTCGCCGCTGCAGGTGAACGCCCTCACCTACAACGGCGCCAACCGGTCCTGGTCGGTGGTCCAGGGCTTCCCGGTCACCGTCAACAGCGGTGGCGGCTCCGAGTCGGCCACCATCGACCAGGACTCGGCGGGCAATCTCTGGGTGACCTACACCCGCGGCGCACGACTCTGGGTGGCCCACTCGACGGGTGCCGCCCGGACGACCTGGACCTCCGGTTTCCAGCCGAACGTGGGGGACACGGTTCTCAAGAGCGACGACATCTCCGCTGTGATCACCTTCGGCAACAGCATCGGGCTCATGTGGTCCGATCAGGAATCCGGCGCCTTCCGGTTCGCCGTCCGTGCGGTCGACGCAGCCGACACCGCTCCCTGGTCGGTGGAGGATGCCCTTGCCGGGACCGGCCTCGCCGACGACCACATCAACCTCAAGCAGCTCGTGGGCGACCCGCAGGGCGGATCTACGCAGCTGTGAAGACCTCCACGGGCGACGACCCGGCTGCCGACCCCGACGCCGCGCAGGTCGGCGTCCTCGTCCGGACGCCGGGGGTGAACGGCGCCAAGGGGACGTGGGCCTTCACCGGGGTCGGCACGGTCGCGCAGGACTGGACGCGGCCGATCCTCATGATCGACGCCACGAACCGCGCCCTGTACTTCTTCGTGACCTCGGACGAGGCCGGGAGCGGCGGCGACATCCTGTACCGGCGGGCCTCCTCCCGGCAGACCCGACCCAGGGCGTCGCCCTGGGGCCGGTGCAGACGATGATCGACATCGCGCCCAACGTGAACAACGCGTCCGGCTCCAAGGACCCGGTGACCGGAGAGACCGGCCTGGTCATCCTCGCCGTGGCCCAGAGCCAGAGTCGGTACGTGCACGCCGAGATGGCGCTCGCGCCCGGAGGTCGGTTCGACGGCGGCGGTGGCGGTGGCGGTGGTGACACCACACGGCCGACGGTCGCGTCGACCGCGCCGACGGGCGGCGCCACGGGGGTTGCGGTGGGCACGTCCGTGACCGCGACCTTCAGCGAGGACGTCGTCGGTGTGAGCGGGACGACGTTCACCCTCGCGCCTGCTGCCGGCGGAGCGAACGTCGGGGCCACCGTGTCCTACGACAGCGCGACCCGGGTGGCCACGCTCGACCCGGCAGCCGACCTCACCGCCGGTACGCAGTACACCGCGCGCCTGACCACCGGTATCGCGGACGGGGCGGGCAACGCCCTCGCAGCCACGTCCTGGAGCTTCACCACGGCGGGCGCCACGTCCGGTGGACCCGTCGTGACGAATCGGAGTCCGGCCCCCGAGGCCCGGAGCGTCGTGGTGGGCACGAACGTCACCGCGACCTTCGACACGGCGGTCCAGAACGTGAACACCGGCACCTTCACGCTGGTGAACGCCGCGACCGGCGCGTCGGTGGCCGCCGCCGTGAGCTACAGGGCCACCACTCGCGTGGCCACCCTGAACCCGAGTGTGAACCTGGCTCCGGACACCCGTTACCGGGCCACGCTGACCACGGGGATCCGGGCCTCCTCCGGCGCCACGCTGGCGGGGAACGAGTCATGGGAGTTCGTGACGGGTCCCGCGCCTCGCGTGACCGGCCGCAGCCCGGCGGTGAACGCGACCGGTGTCAGTCGCTCGGCGAACGTCACGGCGAAGTTCAGCGAGCAGGTCCTGAACGTCGACACCACGACGTTCACCCTCACGCCGGCCGGCGGCGGGCCGGCGGTGCCCGCCCAGGTGACCCGCAGCGGCACGACGAACACCTGGATCCTCAACCCCGGCCAGAACCTCGCGGGCACCACGAAGTACACGGCCAGCCTGGCCAGCGGCATCACCGATGCCGCGGGCAATCCCTGGTCGTCACCACGTGGAGCTTCACCACCGGCGCCTGACCCTGGCCGGCACCACTTCTGTCTCGGGAGCGGAGAGCGCGATGGGAACGAAGGACACCCGGCGGCCGGGCCGCGCACGACACCGGCTGGTCGGGGTAGCTCTCGCGACGGCGGTCGTGATGCTGGTCGGTGTGCTCGGTCTGCCGTCGGTCGCCTCGGCCGCGGTGGGGAGCCCACCACCTACCTGGGGCACGCGTACCCGTCCTCGGCCCCGCCGAGCGCGGACAAGCCGCAGAGCAAGCTCTGGTTCCACGACGGCGCCTGGTGGGCCCTGATGGTCGGCGCGGGTAGCACCTCCGTCTACGTCCACGAGCTGATGCCGGACCACAGCTGGCGCAACACGGGGACGCTCGTCGACGCCCGGCAGAACAACACCGGTGACGCGCTGTGGAGCGTCCTGGACAGCAGGCTGTACGTGGCCAGCCGGGCCCCCGGCTCGAAACTCCAGGTCAACTCCATGAGCTACGACCCCGGGAGCCGGTCCTGGTCCGTGGTCCCGGGCTTCCCGGTGACCGTCAACAGTGGCGGGACCTCCGAGTCGGCCACCATCGACCAGGACTCCCTGGGAAATCTCTGGGTGACCTACACCCGGGCCTCGCGGGTCTGGGTGGCGCACTCGACGAACTCCGCCAGGACCGCCTGGACGTCCGGCTTCCAGCCGAACGTGCCCGACACGGTCATCACCAAGGACGACATCTCCGCGCTGATCACCTTCGGCGACAGCATCGGCGTGATGTGGTCCGATCAGGGGTCCGACGCGTTCCGCTTCGCCGTCCGCGACGTCAGCGCATCCGACACCGCGCCCTGGCAGGTGGAGGACGCCCTCGCCGGGACCAGCCTGGCGGACGACCACATCAACCTGAAGCAACTGGCCAGCGACCCGCAGGGACGGATCTTCGCCGCCGTCAAGACCTCCGCGGACGAGGGCACCGACCCCGATGCCGCACTGGTCGGGGTCCTCACCCGGACGCCCGGGGCCAGCGGCGCACCCGCACAGTGGACCTTCGATCCGGCCGGCACCCTGGCGGAAGGCTGGACCCGGCCGATCCTCATGATCGACGACACGAACGACGACCTGTACTTCTTCGCGACGTCGGACACCGGCGCCGGCGGGGACATCCTCTACCGGAGGTCGGCGCTCCCGTCCGATCCCTCCCAGGGGATCAGCTTCACGGCGGTGCAGAAGTTCGTGGACGCCGTGCCACGCGTGAACAACGCGTCCGGAGCCAAGGACCCGGTGACCGGTGACAGCGGTCTGGTCATCCTGGCGACGACCCACGGCCAGAAGAAGTACGTGCACGCCGAGATGGCGCTGGTGCCCGGCGGCATGTTCGACGGCGGCGGTGGTGACACCACGGCCCCGACGGTCACTGCGACGAGCCCGGCGGAGGGCGCGACCGGGATCGCGGTGGGGAACGACGTGACGGCCACGTTCACCGAGGACGTCTCGGGTGTGAGCGGTTCGACGTTCACCCTGGCGCCCACGGCCGGCGGGGCGGCCGTGGGGGCGGCGGTGGCCTACGACAGCGCCACGCGGGTCGCCACTCTCGACCCCGACGCCGACCTGGGCGCGGACACCCAGTACACGGCGACGCTGACGAGCGGTATCACCGATGCCGCGGGCAACGCGCTGGCCGCCACGAGCTGGAACTTCACCACGGTGGCCGCTTCCGGCGGTGGAGGCGACACGACGCCTCCCGCTGTCTCGACGACCAGCCCGGCGGCGGCCGCGACCGGAGTCGCCGTGGGCGTCGACGTGACCGCCACCTTCACCGAGGACGTCACCGGTGTGGGTGGTTCGACGTTCACGCTGGCGCCCACCGGCGGCGGGGCCGCCGTGGGGGCCGCGGTGTCCTACGACAGCACGACACGAGTCGCCACGCTGGACACCGACGCCGACCTGGCCGCGGACACCCAGTACACGGCGACGCTGACCAGCGGTATCACCGATACCGCGGGCAACGCCCTGGCCGCCACGAGCTGGAGCTTCACGACCGCCGCTGCGACGTCCACCGACGGGCCGACGATGACGGGTCGGTACCCGGGCATCAACGCGACGGGCGTGAGCCGCACGGCGAACGTGTCTGCGGTCTTCAGCGAGGAGGTGCAGAACGTCACCACCACCACCTTCACGCTCGCGCCGGCCGGCGGTGGCTCACCCGTGGTCGCGTCGGTGACCCTGACCAGTACGACCAACAAGTGGAGACTCGATCCCGCCCAGCCGCTGGCCGGCGCCACCCAGTACACCGTGACGATCCACGGCGGGCAGGGAGGTGTGACGGACCTGGAGGGCAACCCGCTGGCCTCGACCGTCATCTGGAGCTTCACCACGGCCGCGTGACAGCCGGCCGACGTCCGGGGACCTCCGGTCGGAGGACGGGTCGCTCCGCCCTTGCTCGTGCGAGAGATGCATCGGAGGTGTCATGTCCCCCCGCTCGAGTCGTCCGCCCTCGCCGCGGCGATGTCGCGTCGGACATTTCTGGGCGGAGTCGCCGCTGGAGCCGGAATCGTCCTGGTCGGAGGGTGCCGTGCTGTCTTCGGCGGCGGTGGCGGCGAGGCATCGGCCGGCATAGGGCCCCTGGTGGCCTCGGACGGCCTGCTCGACCTTCCCCAGGGCTTCCGCTACCGGGTGCTGGCAGAGCAGGGGTCACCCGGCTGGAGACGGGCCACGTCGCCCCGTCCGATCCCGACGGCGCGGCGGCCTTCCCGCGCCGTGACGGGCCGGGCACCGTGCTCGTCTGCAACCACGAGATCGGCGGACGCGAGAAGTACCCGGTGCCGCACGTCGACGGCCTCGTCTACGACCCGGCCGCCAGGGGTGGCACGACGACCCTGGTGGTCGACCCCGACGGCACCGTCGTGCGGCACTACGTGAGCCTGGCGGGCACCGTGGACAACTGTGCGGGCGGCCGTACCCCTGGGACACGTGGCTCAGTTGCGAGGAGACCGAGAGGAAGCGCGGCCGACGGCACGGCTACGTGTTCGAGGTCGACCCTTTCGACGAGGCCGCCAACCGCGACCCCTTGCCGATCAAGGCGCTCGGCCGGTTCGCGCACGAGGCGGTGGTCGTCGATCCCGAGGAGGACGTCCTCTACCTCACCGAGGACGCGGACGAGCCGAACGGTTGCCTCTACCGCTGGACCGCCCCGGCCGACGTCCGCCCTCTGGGCAGGGGAGTCTCCGACGGCTGGCCGACGACGCCGGCACCCTGGAGGTGCTCCGCGCGTCGACGAGTGGAGGGCGGCACGTGCCCGACCTGTCCGAGGCCACCGAGGTGGGGACCACGTACCACGCCGAGTGGGTGCCGGTTCCCGACCGTGACGCCGAGCGGGTGTCCGTCCGTCGGCAGTTCGGCAACGACGAGATCACCCGCGGCCGCAAGCTCGAAGGCATGTGGTGGGCCGACGACGGTGCGTACGTCGTCTCCTCCTACGCGCGGACCCGCGACGGCAGCGGGCATCCGCACGACGGTCAGGTCTGGTTCCTCGACCCGCGCGCCGGGACGCTGACGTTGCAGCTGCGCTTCGCGGTCGCCGACGATGCCGACGTCGAACCGGACGGTCCCGACAACATCACCGTCTCTCCGCACGGCGGGGTGATCATCGCCGAGGACGGCCGAGGTGCGGTCCAGCTGATGGGTGCCACGGACACCGGTGAGACGTTCGTCCTCGCCCGGCGGAACGTCGCGAAGCGCGGGAACGAGGAGTTCTGCGGGCCGGTCTTCTCCGCCGACGGGCAGAGCCTCTTCGCCAATCTGCAGGGGCCGGGGTACACCTTCATGATCCGTGGGCCGTTCGACCGGTCGAGCTGACCTCACCGAACGCGCCGGGACGTCTTCTCAGCGCCGTGCCGCCGTGACAATCTCTCGTTCGCCGGACCCACATCCGCCTGCTGCAGGAGTTCCGATGCCCCAGGGAGAGCGTCCATGAGGGCTCATCGATCGGTCGCCGTCGTGCTGGCCGGCGGTACGGGTGAACGTGTCGGCCTCAACGTCCCCAAGCAATTGATCAGGGTCGCGGGAAAGCCGATCATCGAGCACACGATCGCGGCGTTCCAGGCGTCCGAGGTCATCGACGAGATCATCGTCATGATGACGCCGGGGTACCTCGATGCGATCCGGAACGTTCTCAGGTCCGGCGCCTATCCCAAGGTGACCCAGGTCCTGGAGGGCGGCGAGACCCGGAACGGCACCACCGCGAAAGCGCTGGAGGCGTTGGGGGAGGAGGAGTGCAACGTCCTCCTGCACGACGCCGTGCGGCCTCTCGTGAGCCAGCAGATCATCGCCGACTGCGTCCGGGCGCTGGAATCCCATGACGCCGTCGACACCGCCATCCCGTCCGCGGACACGATCGTCGAGGTGGACGGGCCCGACGGCCGGTTGATCAGGGACGTGCCGCCGCGGGCCCTCCTGCGGCGCGGCCAGACACCGCAGGGATTCAAGCTCTCCGTCATCCGGCGGGCACATCGCCGAGCGGCTGCGGACGCGACCTTCTCCACGGCCACGGACGACTGCACGCTCGTCCTCCGCTACTGCCCGGGTGTACCGATCGCCGTGGTGCCCGGTGACGAGTGCAACCTGAAGGTCACCCAACCGATCGACGTCTTCCTCGCCGACCGGTTGTTCCAGTTGCACACCACGCCGTCGCCCGAGCCGCGCTCGGCCGAGCAACTGCAGGCCGCACTCCGCGATCGATGCATGGTCGTGTTCGGGGGCCTACGGCATCGGCTCGGAGATCGCCGAGCTGGCCACCTCGTACGGAGCCGAGGTGCGGTCCTTCAGCCGGTCGACCACGGGCACGCACGTCGAACGCAAGGTCGACATCGACCGGGCCCTGGAGCAGACCCTCCAGGAGTTCGGCCGCGTCGACTACGTCGTCAACGCGGCCGGGATGCTCCCGATCGGACCGCTCGCCTCGACCAGCGAGGAGACGGTGTACCTGGCCACCGAGGTGAACTACCTCGCTCCCATCGCCATCGCCCAGGCCTTCTACCCGCAGCTACGGGAGTCACGGGGCTCGCTGCTGCTCTTCACGTCCAGTTCGCACACCCGGGGCCGGAGCGGATACAGCCTCTACTCCTCGGCCAAGGCCGCCACGGTCAACCTGACCCAGGCTCTGGCGGACGAGTGGGCGCCCGACCGGATCAGGGTCAACTGCATCAACCCGGAACGGACGGCGACTCCCATGCGTACCCGGGCCTTCGGTGCCGAGGCCCCGGACAGCCTGCTCGACCCCCGCACGGTGGCCCGGGCCTCCCTCGAGGTCCTCACGTCCTCGCTGACGGGACACGTCGTCGATGTCCGGCAGGGCATGGGGCTGGACGTCAGCGGCGCGCTGGACGCGTGAACGATCCAGACCGGGCAGCGTCGCGGAGTGGACGAGCAGGCCCGTGACGGGCCCGCACGTCCAGGTCCGTCGTCGTCACAGCCCGCTCCACCGGGTTCGTGAGCCCGGGTCGGCTCGTCCGGCTACCGGGGCACGGCGCCGGTGGGTGCACCTCGGGTCCGCCCCCGACCGCGACCGCGGCTGCGCTCGAAGTCGGCCAGCTCCTGCAGGAGAGCGTCGGTCACGGCGGCCTTGTCCAGCGCCAGCCCGTCCAGCCCCAGGGCCGTTCGCGTGACCGCCCGTGCGTCCGGGCGCCAGTCGCCGCCGGCCCGCACGCGCTCCAGGAAGTCCGCCACGACGGCCGGCTCGTCGGTGATCAGCTCCCTCGCCACGTCGGTCATGTACGGCTCGTTGAGCCCTCGCCCCGTCAGGTACTCCGAGATGTCCGGGCAGTAGAGGAGGAGGGGGCGGTCGAGGTCGAGGTATTCGACCCACACACTGGAGTAGTCACTGATCATCGCCGCGGACGCCCCGATGAACTGGTACAGGCTCATGCCGGAGCTGAATATCTCGTCGGTCGTGAGGACCCGCAGTCCGCTCCGCTCGAAGCGGTCGGCGTCGGATGGATGAGGCTTGACCACGACCTCGACGCCGGCGTCCCGAGCCAGTCGTGCCAGCGTCTGCGTGGCGTCGGGGAACTCGCCGTCGGGCGATCGGCCCGTCAACGTGGGAGCGTCGCGCCAGCTCCGGCCGGCCGCGGACGTGGACGACCGGAAGGTGGGCATCCACAGCACGTACGAGCGTGGCCGGAGCCCGAGGCGGTCGAACACCGACGGGTCCGGTGCCGTACGGCACGCCAGCTGGCGTGGATTCCCCGTCCGGATCAGCTTCGTGTCAGGTGAGCCCAGCTCCCGCGTGGCCGCCGCGGCCCAGACCGGTGAGTTGCACGTCATGGCGCTGGCCACCACGGGTTTGCGCAGGGACGTCGATGCCCGGGTCGCCTTGGGGCCGAAGCCGTGCCACATGTTGACGACCAGCTTGCGGGCGGTGAGGTCAGGCGATCCGTAGAGCCCGTGGGTCACCAGGAGCATGCCGGCCCTGCTGGCCTTCAGCACGCCGCGCAGCGACTGCTTGTCGACCACCTCGATGGGCGCACCGCTGCGGTTCAGCACCCCGAGATACCGGCGGGCGTCCGGGGGTTCTCGGCCAGGAGGGTCACCTCGACGGATCCGGTCTCCGCGAGCAGGATCGCGGCCATCAGGCTGTTCTCCTCGTGGTCCGGGTGCCCGCTGACGCAGACCGTGCGCGGGGATGCCGGGGCGAGGCTCAGGAGCTGGTGCAGCGGCCGGACGATCGAGCTCCAGACCCGTGCCGTCACGCTGACCGTCACGCCGCGTCCTGCCTTCCCTGTCGTCGCTGACCACGTCCGACCGCGATCACCCGGAACCCTGCCCGCAGATGTTCGGGGAGAGGCTCTACGACGATGGTGGTGGCCGAGGCCGGTCTGCCCTCGGCGGCGGGGTCGATGCCCGGTGCGGCGGAGGGTCGACACGGTGCGTGGTGGTCCGATGGCAGGTGGGCGAGCCTGTGGCCTCCGGACAGGTCATCTCGTGCGCGCACGGGTGATCGACCCTCGGGGCGAAGGTCGAGGTCGTGCGCGGAAAGCCCCTGCGCCGCTCGTCAGTGGGTTAGCTTGGCGCGTCGCTCTCGACGGGCGATGTCTGCGCGGAGGTGGACGCAGCCCGGCCATGGATACGGGGGCCTCGCGATGAGGTGTGGTGAAGGACAGTGCTGAGCGACGAGCTCATCCAGCTGCGTGACCAGGTCGGCGTGCTCCGCCGGCGGTGGTACATCATCGTCGTGACGCTGCTCGCCTGCCTCGCTCTCGGCATGCTCTACGTCAGCCGGGCGACGCCGACCTACGTCGCGACCGCGGAGGTGCTGCTCGGCGCGCCTTCCGGCCAGGGCGGCAATGGGCTGACCGAGAATCAGGTCGCGACCGAAGCCCGGGTGGTGACCGCGGTCGACGCCGTCTCCGATGCCATCGAGGCCCTCGCACTCGACGAGACACCTCGCGCACTGGTCGACTCCGTGGTGGTGGAGCCGGATCCCGGTGGGGCGTCGGTTCTCAGGATCACGGCGACGCGGAACGACGCGGACGAGGCCGCCGGTATCGCCAACGCTCTGGCCCAGGAGTACATCAGCGGTGGCGCGACCAGCGCCGTCCAGAACGCCGAGATCCTCAATCCGGCGACGCCGCCCGGAAGCCCGGCTTCTCCGCGCGCGATCCCGACCGTCGTCCTCGCGGGCGTGCTCGGGCTCCTGCTCGGCCTCGGACTGGCCTTCCTGCGCCAGTACTTCGACGAGTCGGTGCGCGACGAGGACGACGCGGTGACGGCAACCCGGCGGCCCGTCCTCGGTCGGATCCCGCATGGCAGACGGACGATTCGCAGGACCCCGGTGACGCTGAGCGCACCGGAGTCGGGAGCCAGTGAGGCGTACCGGGCGCTGGTCGCCACGCTCCGGTACCGGCTGTCGCGGATCGCGCCGAACGCGGGCGAGCGCGATCGTGGCCGGGTCGTGCTGGTGACGTCCGCGTCGGCCGCGGAGGGCAAGACCCAGACAGCGGTCAACACGGCCGTCGCAGCAGCCTCTGCCGGCCTCGACGTCGTCCTGGTGGACGCCGATCTTCGCGACGGCAGCGTCGGCTCGATGTTCGGGCTCCCTCCTGGCCCCGGTGTCAGCGAGATGGTGACCGACAGCTCCGATGTGAAGGCGCGGCTGGAAGACGCTCTCCTGCGCACCGACCTGGAGCGACTGCGCGTCCTGCCCTCCGGAACCGCCACCCCCGGCCCCGGGACCTCATGGCCGCGCCCCGATGGGCAAGCCTGCTGGCTGAACTGCGCGCCACCTTCGATCTCGTGGTGATCGACACCCCTCCGGTGCTGCCGGTCGTCGACACCCTCGAGATCGTCGGCAGCGCCGATCTCACCCTGCTGGTCGTGCGCCGTGACGTCTCGCACAAGCAGCGGCTGGCGGCTGCGATCGACCGCATCCAGCAGGTGGGAGGGGCAGTTGACGGTGTCGTGGTCTGCGACGTCACGCGGCGGGCGAGCGCTCGTCCGGTGGGGCCGATGGCCGCCTCGCAGCGCGCGCTGCCGGCCCTTCCTCCCGCCGACTTCAGGGAGGAGTCGGGCAGGCGGCTCAACGGCGGCAACGGCGCCGGCGGCCATGGTCCTGGAGAGCTCGCGTCGCCTCGCCAGTCCCCGTAGGAGCGCTCATCGGGCGACGCCGCGACCCGTAGGTCCACCGCGGGCGGCGGGTCTCGGACGCCGGGGCCGAACCGCCCCGCCGTGCGGATCGCGCCCGATGACCCGGCCGACGACGAGGTGTCGACGACCGAGGACGGGGCGATGACGACCGAGTGGTCTCGACGCGCCATCCTGACCGCTGGTGTCGCAGCGACTGCTGCACTCGTCGCAGGGGACGCACCAGTTCGTCGGAGATCGACGCTCGCCTTGCCTGCGCACTGGTCCGACGACCTCTGCGAGAACTACGCCATCAACATCAAGTCGTTCTATGCCACGTCGGTGTACCAGTACGCCGATGCCGTCTTCGATCTGATCACCGATCTGGGCGTCCGCACGGTTCGCGAACGTGTGACGACGGGCTCGTCAGCCGGAGCCCAACAGCAACGCGCGATGCAGATCAGGCTCGCGGCGTCCGGAGTGCGCTGGCACGCGACCGTGGCGACCCTGGCCGACTGGCCGCGTGCGGAGGAGGCGACCGACGCTGCACTGAAGGTCCTCACCGAGTTCTACGGCCCGAGGCTCGACGGTCTGGGGTCCCTGCTGCACTCCCTCGGCGGGTGCAACGAGATCGACGGTTCGGTGGTCGACGGCGAGGTCGATCCTCAGTGGGCGGCCCACGGACGCCTGATGCAGCGGACGCTGTGGGAACGCGTCCGCGCCGACCGTGCCTTCGACGACGTGCCCGTGGCCGGCCCATCGACGCGCACCGACGTCACGCCGGAGCGCGCGCACCTCCTGGGCGACCTCTCCGCGTGGTGTGACTGGGGAAACGCGCACATGTACAACCGGGGGTCAGCCCCACCAAGCACATCGACCGCCATCTCGAGATCCTGCGGCCCTGTTTCCCCCAGGCGGACCGCTGGTTCTTCACCGAGACCGGCTACAACGATTCTCGGGCGACCGATCGAGGCGCCACGATCAGCGAGGACGCGGCCGCCACCTACGCGGTCCGTGGCATATGCGACTTCTTCAGACGCGACAGCATCTACGGTCGCTTCGAGCTCCTGGACGATCCTGACCCGGTCGACGACGAGACGCAGCAGAGCATCAACGCCACGAGCGATCGGGAAGCGCACTACGGGCTGGTCGCGGTGCCCGACTCGCGGTCTGACGCCACCCCGGACAACTGGCGTCGAAAGCCAGAGTTCTTCGCCACCCAGCGCCTCCTGCGACTCATGGACGATCGTGGACAGCGACCCCGGGCACAGCCACTCGATGCAGAGATCGTGTCCAGCCATCCGTTGCAGACACTGGTCGCGTACAAGCGCGATGGGCGCCACTACCTGTTGCTGTGGCGAGATGTCGAGGTGGAGTCGCTGCGCCATGGAGGTCAGGACCTCCGTGTTCCGGCGGCGTCGGTCAAGATCCGGTTGCCCACGCCTCGACCGGCGGCCGTGTACATCCCGCGTCACAGCGACGTGCCCGTTCGCACTCAACCACCACGTGCCGAGATCGCCGTCGGGCTCGCCGGAGACCTCGTCATCGTCGAACTCGGCTGAGACGACCGGGGTAGCGGCGGTCGTGGTGGGCTGGTGGCGCGGGCAGGCGGCCTCGAGAAGGAGGCGCCGCCGCGTCCAGAAACGGCACCGCCTGTGGCACCATCCGCGAATGGGCTTTCACGCCTCCAGCGTGCCGACGCTGCAGGACGGGCTCGGCCGCGACGACCTGGTCGAGGGCGGGCCGCGGCTGCCGGAGGCGCTCGAGGCAGCCGCGCGCGACGACGATCCGGTCGAGCCCTGCACGGTGCACTCAGGTGACGGGCAGAGGCTGCCGTGGGCTCGGCTGTCCGGTGGCCCCCGGTGAGCGTCGCCCTGCTCGTCCTGTTCGCACTCCTTCCCCTGCAGTGGATCGCTGCGCCGGCGGTGCCGTTCGGCATGGACTCCCTGCATGAACTGGCCATCCTGTGCTTCACCGCATACCTGCTGCTGCGGCTGCGAGCGCATGCATACGCGCCCGCGCTGAGAACAGGGGCAACCTTCGTGGTGGCCAACCTGTACATGATCGGCGCAATCGCTGCCTCGCAGCTGTACCTGGGGCTGCCTCTCGTGCCCGTCGCCAGGCAACTGTTGTACCTGGCCAGCGCCATCGTCCTCGCAGGCTATGTCTGCCGAGCTCTGCGAGTGACAGATTCCGCTGTGATCGCCGCCGCCCGGCTGTCCGCGGTCGTGCTGTGCGTGAGCCTGCTGGTCGGCCTGGGCCTGGCCATGGCGGTCAATGGCGTCAATCCGGTCGCGGTGCTGGGGCGCACCGTGGCTGCCGGGGATCCGGAGATCTTCCAGCGGGAGATATTCAGGTCGGCGTTCACGGGTTTCGGGCGAGCCGAGGGTGAGGTCGCGGGCAATCTTCGGCACGAGATCTTCGGGGCGCTCCTGCTCTCGATGTTGATCTCCACCTGGGCCATGCGCGTGGGCGTGAATCCCACCCGGTGGCAGAGCCGTCTGTACCGCCTCTCGATGGTGCTCGGCACCGTGCTGCTCATGCTGTCGATGAGCCGCGCGGTACTGCTCGCCGCGATCATGTGGCCGCTGTTGGCGGTCCTGCGCAGTCTGCGTCGGGGGAGCTGTCCGGACGGCAGCTGGCCATCGCGGGCGCCAGCCTGATCGCTCTCGGCGGGGTGGCGGTCTCCGGGCTCGGCGCGGTGATCTACAACCGGTTCTTCATCGACACCGCCAGCTATGAAGGGCGCGCCGGCCACTACGGCGATGCCTTCGATGCCGTTGCCGACCACTGGCTCACCGGGGGCTACGACACGGTGGGCGTGTCGACGCACAATCTCGTGTTCGACACCCTGCTGCGCAACGGGATCTTCGCTGCAGTGCCGGCCCTCGTCGTCGTGTGCACGGTGGCGGCGACGTTGTGGTGGCTCGCTGCCCGGCTCGACCGGCTGCCGTCCTCCATGGTGCCGGTGGCGGCGGCGCTGTGCCTGCCGCTGGTCCGGATGCTCACCATCGGTGGCGGCCAGATCTCACCGGTGGGCTGGCTGGCGCTCGGCTTCGTCCTCGGCGTCCTCGCTGCTCGACGTGCCGCCCCGTCACGCGCCGCCGTACTGCACCGCGAGGAGCAGTACGCCGGCGTCTGAACCCGGCCGGTGGCCGTCACCGCCGACCCGGCGGCGAGGCCCTGTGCGCGACGTTCCGGTCGGGCACCGGCGGACTGACCGACCGCCCTGCTGCTACGTCGTCGCGGCGGCGAAGGACAGCGGTGCCCAGCGCAGGCCCAGACGCTCGTCCTGAGCGTCGAGGTACGTGCGCGTCGCCTCTCCGGCGCGGTCGTCGAGCGCCTGCAGCTGGGCCAGCTGGTCCGGTGCGCACGACTGCATGGACTCGTCTCGTGTCGGCAGGGTGGGCGGCCGTGTGATCAATGCTCGCGCTCGACGCAGCCGATCAGCGCCCACCAGCGATCGAACCGCGGGGTAGGCGCGGCTGTGGCGGAACTTCCCGGCGATCCGACGGATGTGCTCGTTGCGGTACTCCACGACGGCGTTGCGGTGCAGTTCCCCCTCTTTCGCGGCCTCGGGGAGGGTCGATGCCGAGCCGCAGACAGACCTCCTCGGTGACGTGCCGAGGTCGTGCGGTGATCAGCTCGAAGGGCACGACCAGCAATCGCTCCGGGCCGAACCAGTCGCTCAGCCGTGGCAGCCAATGGCTGTAGTCGCCCTGGTCGACGTAGAGGGAGGTGGCGCGGAGCGCTCCACCGAACGTCGGCTCGTCATCGATGTGGAAGTAGTGCCGCCGCAGGAGGTAGTGCGAGAGCGCCCGCTCGCTGGGCCGCCGCACGGAGTAGATGACGTACGCCTCCGACGAAACGGTCGCCAGGCGTTCCAGTGCGTGCGGGTACAGCGGCGAGGTGTACGACGTGCTCGCGTCGAGCCGGAGCACGCCATCGCTGCGGCTCCGGAAATTGCTCTCGTACCAATGGTCCCCGCGGTCCAGGTACCGGCTGAAGTAGTTCGGCTCCTTGACCTTCCCGGCGTCGATGCCGGGGTGCGCACTGAGTTGGGCTGCCAGCGCGGAGGTGCCACTGCGTGCGGCGCCGGCGATGACGACATCGGGTCCGAACGATGTGCGCGTGACCATGAGGCGCTCCCGGTGGTCGGCCAAGAATCAACGGTCGGTGACATGCCGGATCCGAGGCCCCGGCGTGCCGTGCTGTGTCGCGCCGGGTTCGGTCGAGGCAGTGGATCGGCGCTCCGATCGGGTCGGAGCGGGTGTGTGACGGTAGTGGATCTCCTCCCCTGTGTGGGACTGGTGAGTCCCACCGCCTGAGCTCGAGCGGCCGTGCCGGGGAGGCCCGGCTACCGGGCCGGCGACCCGGCCGTGACGGAGCGGTACACCTCCTCCAGCCGGGCGAGGTTCACCGAGGGCGAGAACCGGCGCTCGTAGGACGATCGCGCCCTCGACCGCCGCTCCCGGGTCAGCGTCGGGTCCGCGATCAGGCCGGCGAGGGTCCGTGCCAGGCCGGCGGGGTTCTTGACGGGGAACGCCCAGCCGACGTCGTCGGCCAGCACGTCGGCACAGATGTTCTCCAGGTCCGTCACCACCACGGGCGTGCCGACCGAGAGGCTGCGCAGGGCGACCAGGGGCAGCCCGCCCTCGTACCACTCCGACGGGACGAGCACGGCCTCCGCCCCGGCCATGAGCTCGAGCACCTCCGCCTCGCCCAGCCACCCGAGGTAGTCGATGGACGGGTCGCGGGTCGCGTGCTCCTCGACCAGGGGCGCAGCGGCCCGTCGCCGGCGATGACCAGCCGCATCCCGGGTGGCACCTGCCGCCAGGCCTCCAGCAGGGTGGCGACGCCCTTGACGTCGACCAGCCGGCCGACGAAGACCAGGCGGCGCTCGTCCGAGCGCGGCTCGGCGCGGAAGCCGGTGTCCGGGACGGAGTTGGGCTTGACCGTGATCCGGTCCGCCGGGAAGCCGTCGCGCACGAGCAGGCCCCGGGCGAAGCCGGTCAACGTCAGGTAGCGGGCGACGTGGCGGTGGAAGGTACCCACCGCGCGGTGCGCGACCAGTCCGAGCGTGAGCGCGCCGCTCGCGCCGACGCTGTCGTGGTAGCAGCGGTGCCGGACGCCGGCGAGCTTCAGCCGGGTGCCGACGCAGTCCTCGCAGACGCGCTCGTCCCGCCAGCACGTCCCCGCCACGCAGGAGTACCGGTGGCTGTGGATCGTGGCCACGGCCGGCACCCCTTCGGCTGTCGCGGCGCGGAACACCGAGGGCGACATCAGCGGGAACGGCGTGTGCACGTGGACGACGTCCGGCCGGAAAGCGCGGATGTGCGCGCGGGCCTCCCGGGCGGCAGCCACGTTCCACACCGCCTTCGCCCCGGCGCGCACCGCCGACAGGCCCAACTGCTCGGCGGGCGGGAGGGTGAACTGCTCGACGACGTGTCCGGCGCCCCCGAGCAGTCCGGCCTCGTGCGCCAGCACCTCCATCGCCCCGCCGCCCAGCCCGGAGTGGTGGTTGTGCAGCTGGAGGACGCGCATCGGGCCCGCCCTCACGCCGCGGCGAGCCAGGTCGGGTGCGGCCCGGGCACCAGCGTGCGCAGCCGCGCCAGGTCGTCGGCGAACAGCGGCTGCAGCCGGGCATGGGCCTCTGGCGGGGCCCCTCCCGGCGCAGCGTCATGCGCCGGACGCGCTCGCGGAACCGGAAGGAGGTGACTCGCTTGACCCCGCTGCGCAGCGCCTCGTGGCGGGTCGCCCACCAGATCGCGCGCTGCACGGGCTCGAACCGTGGTGTGCCGGAGGTGTTGACCCGCGGGATCTGCTCGCCCTCGCCTGGAACCGGCGGGGCGCCGATGAACCTCAGCACTTGCGTGACCGTGCCCGCGAAGTCGCGCTCGAGGTCGTCGTAGAACCAGACCCGGACGTTCTCCGGCGGCAGCTGCGCCTGCATCGCGGCCAACCCGTCGCTGTACCGGCTCATGCCGGTGTAGTGCCACAAGTGGTGCCAGTTCTCCGCCCGTCGCCGCGGCTCGTCGGCGACGGCGGTCAGGAAGTCCTCGCACGGCTCGAAGCCACGGGCGCGCAGGTACTGGTGGCTCGAGTACGCCCGCGCGACGGGTTCGCGCAGCAGCACGACCACCCGCATGTCCGGGTTGACCGCCCGGATCTCCGGCAGGGCCCGCTCGTGGTAGTACAGCGTCGAGACCGAGGCGTCGCCGAGTGCCACGTGCGCCGACGACGGCGGGTAGAGGTCGAGGTAGGCCTGACGGTGGGTCACCGCCACGCTGTTGATCGTCTGCGCGTCGCCGGGCGCCCGGAAGTCCGGGCTCTGGCCGTGCAGCGCGAAGTAGTGCGGCTCCTTGGGGAGGTGACGAAGACCCCCGGGTTCGATCTCAGTCCTTCCACCAGGCCCGTCGTCCCGGAACGGGCGGCCCCGGCCACCAGGAACGTGGGCATCCTGCGGTCGGTCATGAGGTCGTCTCCCCTCGCCGGTGCTGCGGCCGTGCGCCCGGACGGCGTCGCGGTAGGCCTTCTCCAGCCGGTCCGCGAGGAGCTCGGGTCGGAACGACTCCTCCGCACGCGCCCGGCCGCAGGCGCCCTCCGCCCGGCGCAGCCGGGGTCGGCGAGGCGCCGCGCCGTCTCGGCGAGCAGCGCAGTCATGTCACCGACCGGCACGACCGCTCCGGCCGCCTCTCCCGTGCCCGACCCGACCGTCTCCCGGACGCCGTTGACGGCCGTGGCGACCACGGGCACCCCGCAGGCCATGGCCTCGGCGACGCACAGGCCGACCGTCTCGTACCTCGACGGCATGAGCAGGAGGTCGCTGGCCCACAGCCACGGGCGCACGTCGTCCTGGCCGCCGACGGCCAGCACCGTGCGCCCCACTGCGTGGGAGCCAGGTCGCGCAGGGGCTCGGGGTCGCCGGGGCCGAGCAGCACGAGCACCGTGTCGGGCGGCCGCTGCCGCTCCCAGGCGGTGACCAGAAGGTCCTGGCCCTTCTGGTGTGCCAGTCGCCCCATGCAGAGCACGACGTGCGGCGACGACAGGCCGAGGTCGTGCCGGGCGCGTACCCGGTGCGACTCGGGAACCGGCGTGAACGCCGCCAGATCGACCCCGACCCCGAGCACCCGCGCGCTCGTGTCCACCCCGGCTCGGCGACCCTCCTGCACCTCGTCCGAGCAGTTCGTCAGCAGCAGGTCGGTCCGCCGCGCCGCCCACCGCTCCCAGGTCCGCAGCGCGACCGCCGCCGAGCGCCGACCGAACACCTCGAACGACCAGGCGTGGGGCTGGTACAGGAGCGGCACGTCCATGCTGACGAGCGCACGCCCCGGCAGGCGCCCGAGGAACCCGGCCACGAAGGAGTGCAGGTGGACGACGTCGGGCCGGTGCTCCCGCACCGCCCGTCCCAGGGCGACCAGTGCCGGGCCGACCGACGTGGGCCGGCTCCGGCGCGGCGTCCAGGTGCTCCGCGCGACGCCGGGGACGTCGGCCATCCCCGGCGGCGCGAGGAGGTGCACGGCGTGGCCGCGGGCCGCCTGCTGGCTGGTGAACTGGCGCACCAGCGTCTCGACACCACCGCCGTAGGCCTCGCTGACGTGCAGGATCCGCAGCCGCTCCGGCGGCTCCCCGGTGCCGCCCGCGGGAGCGGTACGCCGAGCCGACGGGAAGCCTGCGTACGTGAGCCGATCCATGCGCCCCCGCTGTTCCGCTCCCCGGCTCCGCAGTGGGTGCCGTCCGGACACGCGGCACCGTAGCGAGGAGAAGGGCCTGGTGGGCGGGCTCGGGGCGTCCCTCGCGAGAAACCTCGGCGTCGGCCGGGCGACGGGCGCCGCCGAGGCCCGCTCAGCGGGCCCGGTCGAGCAGACTGTCGGCCGGCCGCGTGTTGATCACACGTTCCACGGGGACACCGCACTCGATCGCCCGCTCGACACCGTTGTACTGCCAGTCGAGCTGACCGGGCGCGTGCGCGTCGGTGTCGATCGCGAACTCGCAGCCGAGATCGACGGCCAGGCTCAGCAGCCGCTTCGGCGGGTCGAGCCGCTCGGGGCGGGAGTTGATCTCCACCGCCGTGCCGAACTCGACGCAGGCGCTGAACACCGCCTCGGCGTCGAACTGGCTCTCCGGTCGCGGCTTCTGCTCGCCGTTGCGCTGCCGGCGGCCGATGACCAGCCGGCCGGTGCAGTGCCCGAGGACGTCGGTGTGCGGATTGGCGACGGCGGTGAGCATCCGCGCCGTCATGGCCGTGGAGTCCGCGCGCAGGTCGGAGTGCACGCTGGCGACGACGACGTCGAGCCGGCCGAGCAGCTCGTCGGACTGGTCGAGGCTGCCGTCGACGTTGATGTCGCACTCGATGCCGGTGAGGATCCGGAACGGCGCGAGCTCCGCGTTGAGCTCGGCGACGACGTCGAGCTGCTTCTCCAGCCGCGCGGCGGTCAGCCCGTTGGCGACGGTGAGCCGGGGGAGTGGTCGGTGAGCGCCATGTACTCGTGGCCGATCGCCATGGCGGTCTCGGCCATCTCGCGGATCGGGCTGCCACCGTCGGACCAGTCGGAGTGCAGGTGCAGGTCGCCGCGCAGGGCGGCCCGGAACTCGGCGACGTCGTCGGCCATCGGGGCCAGCTCGGCGTGAGCGTCCTCGAGCTTCGTGAGGTACTCGGGCACCTGCCCCTTGTGCGCCTGCACGACCACGGCCGCCGTCTTCGGCCCCACGCCCCTGAGGTCCTTGAGCGTGTTCGTGCGGATCTTGAGGTCGAGCTGGTCGTCGCTCAGCCCGTCGACCACTGCCGCGGCCGTGCGGAAGGCCTGCACGCGGTAGCTGGGCTCGCGGGCGCGCTCCAGGAGGAAGGCGATCCTCCGGAGCGCGGCCGCGGGCGGGAGCGGTGTGCTCAGCTCTTGACCTTCCTCGCGCGCTTCTGGGCCTGCTTCTGCGCCTTGGCGGCGCGCTTCTGCGCCTTCTCGAAGCTCTTCTCGGTGCTGTTCGCCGCCCGCTTGGCCGCGCGCCGGGCCCGGTAGCCGACCGACGGCTTGCCCTCGGTGTCGACGGTGGCCAGCAGGAGACCGCCGATCAGCCCCAGGTTCTTCACGAAGTGCGCGATCTTCTCGAAGGAGACCTTGGGGTCGTCCTCCTCCCAGAAGCGGTGACCGGCCAGCGTCGTCGGCACGGTGGACCCGGCCAGCGCCAGCGAGGTCAGCCGGGGAGCCGCCCGAGGGCGAACAGCGCACCGGCACCCACCTGCAGGGCGGCATTGGCCTTGACGTACTGCTCGACGTCCCGCGGCACCTGGACCGGCAGCTGCTTGTCGGCGGTCTCCGCGATCTTCTCCACGACCGGGGCGGCCCCGGGCACGCGGTCCTGCGGCTTGCGCAGGGTGCTGATGCCGCCGTAGATGAACGGAGCGGCGAGCAGGGGCCGGGCGATCCGGCGAACCAGCATGGTGTCCTCTTTCCCTCGGTACCTCGGGTGCGTTGCGCCGTGCACTGCCCACAAGATCGCGGAGGCAATCCCTGCCCCGACCGTAGCGATCGGCACCGGCGCCCGCGCGGGGAACGTCAGCCGCCGTGCCGCCGTCCCTGGCGGGTGGTGAGCAGCGCCAGGGCCGTCATGGCGGCGAGCCATCCGGCGACCACGAACAGGTCGCCGGCGTGCAGCCCGTGGGTGGCGGCCAGCGTGATGAGCACCGGCCCGTCGTTGATGTAGCGGCCGGTGAGGAGCAGGCCGGCGAAGCCGCTCAGCACGGCTGCGACGACGCAGGCGCACAGCCATCGCATCACGCCGCGAAGGCTAGGCGCCCGCGCACTCGGCGCGGCAGCAGTACACGGTGAGCGGGGGCGCTACGCCTCCGAGGCGTCGCCGACCTCGGTCGGCTCCGTCGGCCGGATCCGCCACCAGTGCTGGGTGGCGGCCGCCACGGCGGCGCCGACGGTGAGCCCCGCGACGACGTCCCCGGGTAGTGCACGCCCACGTGCACCCGCGAGTAGCCGACGCCCAGCGCCACCGGGGCCAGCGCCGCGCCGGCCGCCGGGCTCTCCAGGGCCAGGCCGGTGACGAAGGCCGCCGCCGAGGAGGAGTGCCCGCTCGGGAACGACAGGCTGCCCGGCTCGCGGCGCAGCCGCCGGTGGATCTGCAGGTTCTCCAGGTCCGGCCGGACCCGGCCGAACAGCCGCTTGAGGACGGCGTTGACCAGCAGGCTCGAGAACGCAATCGAGCCGGCGCCGCGGACCGCCCCCGGCGAAGCGGGCCCTTCCTGGCGCTGAGCGCGGCGGCGACCGCCAGCCAGAGCCGGCCGTGGTTCGCCGCGGTGGAGAGCCGCCGCAGCCAGCGGTCGGCCGGCGTCATGGGGAGGCGGGCGATGAACGCGTGCAGCCGTCGGTCGAGCTGCCGGGGCGAGGCCACGGGCGGACGCTAACCCCCGCGCCGGGCCCCGCTGTTGATCAGGGTCCCTGATCGTTCTGGGTCCCCCTCACCGTCGACCGCGAGGGAGGACCCAATTCGATCAGGAGACCTGATCACGATGGGGCGCCGGGGTCAGGCTTTCTGGCGGGCGCGGTAGGCGGCCACGGTCGACCGGCTGGCGCAGGTGTTGGAGCAGTACCGGCGGCTGGCGTTGCGCGAGGTGTCCACGTAGACGTCGTCGCAGTTCTCCGCCGAGCACACGCCCAGCCGCTGCCAGCCGTGCTGGACGACGACCTGCGACAGGCCCATCGCCACCGTCGTCGTCAGCTGCTCGAGCACCGGGGCGTCGGGGCGGGCGTAGTGCAGGTGCAGCTCGCCGTCGTGATCGGTGGCGTACGGGCGCGGGCGGGCCAGCGTCAGCAGCTCGTTGAGCCGGGTGAGGACGTCGTCCTGCGTCTGCGCCAGGGCGACGGCGCGGATGAGCTGGGCGGTGGCCCCCGCCTTGTGCGTCTCGCCGGGGACAGCTCCAGGGGCGTGCCCGGGGTGAACCAGTCGTCGTGGGAGCCCAGGAAGGCGCGCGCCCACTCCGGGTCGGTGCGGTCGGCGTTGGCCAGTTCGATGGCCAGCTCGACGGCGGTCGACCCGTAGGTGTCGTAATCCATGTGACTCCCTACCGATGGGTGATAGCCTCGGCCCTGCGTAGGTGGTCAACTGTCTTTGACCGCCTACAGATTCCCTTCCCTGCAGTCCGAAACGAGTTCTCCGTGCGTGCCTACCTGTCCGTGTGGCGGCTTCCCTCCGCCCCGGTCCTCCTCCTCGCCGGCTTCACCGGACGCCTGCCGTCGGCCATGGTGCCGCTCGCGCTGCTCCTGATGGTGCAACAGCAGACCGGTTCCTACGCCATCGCCGGGCTCGCTGCCGCCACATTGGGTGTCGCGTCGGCCGTCATGGCCCCCGTCCTCGGCCGGCTGGCCGACCGCCGCGGGCCCCGCCCCATCCTCTTCGCGCAGGCCGGTGCCTATCCGCTGCTGCTCGCACTGCTGGTGGCCGTCGTCCTGGGCGACGGCGGGAACGCCGTCGTGATCGCCGCCTCCGGCCTGGCCGGCATGGCGACGCCGCTGGTGTCGGGGACCGTGCGCGCGCTGTGGTCGCGGGTCGACGTCCGGGTGCGCCCGACGGCCTACGCGCTGGACGCCACCGCCACCGAGCTGGTCTTCGTCGCGGGCCCGTCGCTCGTGGCCGCGCTCGCGGTGTTCGTCAGCCCGGCTGCCGCCGTGGGTCTCGCCGGCGTGCTCGGCGTCATCGGGGCACTCGGCATCGCGACGTCGGCGGCCACCCGCGCCTACGAGCCGGTGGTCGGCGCCCGGGCCGGCCTGTTCTCCACGGTGCTCACCCCGGGCATGCCCCGGCTGCTGCTCAGCGGCGCCGCGCTGATGCTCGGCTTCGGCGCGCTCGAGGTCGCGATCCCGGCGTTCGCCGACTCCACCGGCTCGCCGGGACTCTCGGGTCTGCTCCTCGCGGTGTGGTCACTGGGCTCGGTCATCGGCGGGCTCTGGTTCGGCGCCCGCGTGCTCAGCACCTCGCTGCCGCGCCAGTACCGCCTGCTGCTGCTCGGCGTGACGATCGGGCTCGCGCCGCTGGCCTGGATCTCCAGTCCGTGGGCGCTGGGCGTGCTGCTGTTCCTGGGCGGGACGGCGATCGCTCCGACGCTCACCGTGCAGAACACGCTGGTCGGCTCGATGGCCCCGGTGCATGCCACCACGGAGGCGTTCACCTGGCTGTCGACGATCACCGTCGGCGCCTCGGCGATCGGTGCGGCGCTGGGCGGCGCGCTGATCGAGGGCCCGGCAGGGGTGCCGGGGAGCCTGGTGCTCGCGACGGCGGGTGCGGCGCTCGCCGTCGTCGTCACGCTGGTGCCCGGCCGGCGGGCGGCTGTCGACGTCGGCCTGTCGCGGGAGTCCGTGGCCGCCTGACCGCCCCCGCGTCGAGGCATAGGTACCTATACCTGCGTTCTGCAGCGCCGGACGCACGTATAGGTACCTATGCCTGGCGGGACGGCGATGTCGGCGACCCGGGCTGGGAGGGGCTCCGGGCCGCTGGTAGTCTTCCTCCTCGGTGGTTACGAGGTGACTCGAGCCCCGGGAGGCTTCGCCTAGTCCGGTCTATGGCGCCGCACTGCTAATGCGGTTTGGGTTAATCCCCATCCCGGGTTCAAATCCCGGAGCCTCCGCGCACGACAACTGAACACCGGCACCCGTAGCTCAACGGATAGAGCACTTGACTACGGATCAAGAGGTTAGGGGTTCGAATCCCTTCGGGTGCACGTCTGGTTGAGACACCGACCTGCGCGCTTCTCCGACGGGAGAGGCGCGCAGGTTCGTTTCTGGGAACGATGATCCAGGGCCGGCGTTGCGCAACCTGCTCATGCGTCCCGCATCTGCGGCGCACTCGCCGGCCCGGAGTCGTCAGGCGGTGCCCGACCCGGGGTCGACGGCTCGCACCCGTTCGATCCCGACGGATGCGGCCCACCATCCACGCTGGGCGTGCGTTCGGCGCCGGTGACAGTTGGCGCAGCGAACGTCACACAGCTCGGCCATCCCGCTGCATCCGCTGGAGCGGATAGCCGAACCGCGCGAGGACAGCGACCGCCGCCGTCGTCGTCTCGGTCGAGCGGTGGTCGAACTCCAGGACGGCAGGGTCCGCCGCACTGCAGTCGACGCACGGGTGTGTCAGGAGGCAGGCGAGCAGCCAGGATCTCGTCATCGGTGATGACTCGGGTCTCGCGATCGCGGGCTTGTGCAGGTACGCGGGGTAGGGCAACAGACCCAGCAGGGCCTCGTGGAGCCGAACCCGCGCTCGCCCGACAGTGGGCCCGGAAGCCGCGGCTCCGTGACCGTCACCCGTCCGGGGCCGGAATCTTGCGACGACATGACGGCTCCAGCGGGGACGGGGTTCCGCACTTTGCTGTTCGATGACAGCCCGCTGGATCGTGCACGAGGTAGCGGGCGGGCGGGCAGAGCAGAACGGGCCCGTCGATCGGCGGGCACGTTCGCCGTGTCGTCGAAGGAGTCGTGTGTCGCCCCGTCCCCACGCTGGTGGTCTGCTGCTGCCCGGGGTCGAGCCCGACCCGGCGCCCGCCCGCAGCCGTCGGCCGGAGACCCTCGTGCAGCTCGCCCTGGCCGTGCTGGCGGCCGGAGCCCTGGTCGCAGGCCTCGCCCTCCCGGTGCTGAGCGGCGTCGCCAGGGGACCGACTACGTCGACGACCTGCTGAGCCCGGTCGAGGCCGACCTCATCTTCAGCACTCCGCCCGGCAACACCCGCATCCTCGCCGCGGACGGCTCGCTGATCACCGAGCTGTACGAACGCAACCGGACGGTCGTGCCCGGCGAGGCCATCGCGCCGGTGATGAAAGACGCGCTCGTCGCCATCGAGGACGCCCGCTTCTTCGACCACGAGGGTGTCGACGGCAAGGGCCTCGGCCGCGCGCTGGTGCGCAACGTGGTCGCCGGCGAGGTCGTCGAGGGCGGGTCGACGCTGACCCAGCAGCTGGTCAAGCAGATCCGGCTGCAGACCGCGGACGCGACCGACGAGCGCGAGGCCGCGATCGAGCAGACGCTGGGCCGGAAGCTGCGCGAGGCGCAGATCGCGCTCGGGCTCGAGCGGAACTTCAGCAAGGACGAGATCCTCACCCGCTACCTCAACCGCGTGTACTTCGGGGCCGGCGCCTACGGCGTCCACGCCGCCGCCGAGACCTACTTCGACGTGACGCCGGATGCGCTGACCGTCGCGCAGGCCGCCACACTCGCCGGGCTGGTGCAGAGCCCGACGAGGTACGACCCGTTCGTCGCCCCGGACCGGGCGACCGAGCGCCGCGACGTCGTCATCGGGCGGATGCTGGAGCTCGGCATGGTCGACCAGGCGGCCGCCGACGAGGCCCGCCGTGCACCGGTGACGCTCACACCGGGGCAGGGCCCCCGCGGGGCTGCGCCGAGGCCACCGTCGGCGCGTTCTTCTGCGACTACGTGCTCAGCCACCTGACCGGCACCCTCGGGTTGACCACGGGGCAGCTCGAGGGTGCGGGCCTGACCGTCGAGACGACGCTCGACCCCGCCATGCAGCGGGCCGGCGACGCCGCCGTGCTGAACACCCTGGCCATCGGCGACCCGCGGGCCGGCATCTACACGGCGATCGAGCCGGGCACCGGTCGGGTGCTGGCCATGTCGGTCAACCGGGTCTACGGGCTCGACGAGACCGACCCCGCGCAGACGACGGTGAACCTCAACCTGGCCGCCGGGCAGGGCGCGGGGTCGACGTACAAGGTGTTCACGGCCGCCGCCGCGATGGAGGCGGGGTTCGGCCTGCGGCACGAGCTCACCACGTCCGATCCCTACGTCTCGACGGTCTACCGGGACGGCGACGGGTTCTACGACGTGCAGAACGCCGGCCGCTACCCGCGCACGCTGGACATGGAGCGCGCGCTGTACATGTCCTCCAACACCTACTTCCTGGCGCTCGAGGACCAGCTCGGCAGCGTCGAGGGCCGGTCCGCATGGCCCAGCGCCTGGGCCTGACCTCCCTCGATCCCGTGGCCGACCGGATCGTGGCCGAGAACCGGGGCTCGTTCACCTTCGGCGCGGAGGCCACCAGCCCGCTGGCGCTGGCCAACTCCTACGCGACGCTGGCCGCCGGCGGCACGCACTGCGCGCCGACGCCGGTGCTGCGGGTCCTCGACCGGGACGGCGAGCCGATCCTCGACGGGAACGGCCACCCGGTGGGACAGGGCGCCGGATGCACCCCCGAGGTCGTCGCCCCGGGGATCGCGCACACCCTGACCCAGGCGCTGCGCAAGGACGTGGAGCCGGGCCACCCCGGCCAGACCGGAGCGCGCGCCTACATCCCGGGCCACCAGATCGCCGGCAAGACCGGGACGACGCAGGACAACTACTCGATCGCGTTCGTCGGATACACCCCGCAGATCGCCGCCAGCGTGATGGTGTACGACCCGGTCGCCAACCGGGACGTGGGCGGCTTCGGTGGTGGCAAGGCCGCCGGCATCTGGCACGACGCCCTGGCTCCGGTGCTGGGCGCCCGCCCGGCCGTGCCCTTCCCGCCGGCGGACCCGCAGTACGTCGCCGGGGCCCTGCGCGTCATCCCGGCCGGCTGCGCCGGTGCCGGTGACGATCGCTGCCTCGGGCTCCTTGCGGGCGCCGGTCTGACCGGCACGGTGGTGCCGGTGGACAGCGGCCGCCGTCCGGGTGTCGTCCTGGGCCTCGATCCGGGCGCGGGGACGCCGATCCGCACGGACACAGCCGTCCGGGTGCTGGTCAGCAATGGCGCCAACTGGGCGCCGCCGCCTCCGCCGCCTCCGCCGCCTCCGCCGCCTCCGCCGCCGGCCCCCGAGCCGCCGCCGGCCCCCGAGCCGCCGCCGGAGCCCGCTCCGGAACCCGCGCCCGAGCCGACTCCGACGCCTGAACCCGAGCCCGTCCCGGAGCCGACGCCCGAGCCGGAGCCGGAGCCGGCACCCGAGCCGACGCCGGAACCTCAGCCGGAGCCGACGCCGTCTCCGGAACCGTCTCCGGAACCGTCTCCGGAACCTCAGCCGGAGCCCACTCCGGAACCGCAGCCGGAGCCCACGTCGTCTGCTGGACCGCCGCCCGCTGCCCGCGAATCCGCCGCGCCGAGTGCCCCGGCGCCCACGTCGGAACCGCCGGCCTGACGGGCGGGGAGTGTGTGGGGGCGGGAGGCCGGGCCTGACGGTCTGGCCGCGTTGGTCGGTCTATCCAGCAGTGGATAGCCACTCATTAGCCGGCTCTCCCGCCCCACGGACCACTGTGAGCCTGGTCATACCGACAGTCAACCCCCGCCCGGTGTGTCGTGCCCGGCGTGTCCCGGGCCCCGGCCCGCGGATCAGCGGCGCGTGGCGAGGAGAGCTCTGCGGGCCAGGAGCAGCCCGCCGATGACGACCCGGGCGGCTGGGTGGGCGAGTCGTCCGCGGGCGTCCCCGATCGCGGCGTTCCACTGCGGGTCGGCATAGGGCGGGTACGGATGGATGGCGCTCGTGAGGTCGGACGTCGAGAGCCCCTGGATCACGGCCAGGGTGAACTCGGCCAGCGCCTCACCGGCCCGCGGTCCGACGACCGTCGCGTCCCGGATCCGGTGGCGGCCGTCCACGACGAGCCGGCTGAAGATCGCGCGGCGGACGTGCGCCAGGACCCCTCGACGTCGACGCGCACCCCGTCGACGTCGAGGGGTCGGCGGCGCGAGCCTCGGCCGCGGCGTTCGCCGCCGCGAGCAGCGCCGTGGACGGGACGCATCCGGTCCACAGCCAGTCGCCGCCGAACCGGTCGGCTCCACGAGGAGCACCCGCGCGCCGAGCGAGGCCACGGTCTGCGCGCCGATCAGCCCCGCCGTGCCGGCTCCGACGACCAGGAGGTCCCAGCGACGGCGGCCGGCAGACGGGGGAGGCATGCCGCCGAGTCTCCCGGCCCACGCGGGGCACCTCCCGTCGTGCCCGACGTCGTCCCCGGTTCGCCGGCTCGGCACCCCGGCAGCGGACCGGGCCGGCTCAGCCGACGCGGCGGAGGATGTCGGGGAGAGCTGGTCGACGGCGGTGTGCCCGGTCAGGCCGAGGGTGAGGTCGAACTCGCCGACGACGTCGGAGATCACCTGCCGCACCCCGTCCTCGCCGGCCAGCGCGAGGCCCCACGCGAACGGCCGGCCGAGCAGCACCGCGGTCGCGCCGAGCGCCACGGCGGTGAAGACGTCGGCGCCGCTGCGGATCCCGCTGTCGAGCAGGACCGGCGCCCGGCCGGCGACCGCACCGAGCACCTCCGGCAGTGCGTCCAGCGCGGAGATCGAGCGGTCCACCTGCCGGCCGCCGTGGGTGCTGACGACCAGCCCGTCCACGCCCTCGTCGAGCGCGCGGCGCGCGTCGTCGGGGTGCAGCACGCCCTTGAGCAGGATCGGCAGCCGCGTCCTCGAGCGCAGCCAGGCGAGGTCGTCCCAGGTGATCGAGGGCCGGGAGTAGATGCCCAGGAAGGTCTCGACGGCGGCCCGGGGAGCGGGGACTTCAGGTTGTCCCGGAAGGAGCCGGGCCAGGCCTTGGCCATGCTGACCAGCGCCCGCACCGCCGCGGGGTGGGACGGGGCTGGGGCTCCTTCGGACCGCCGGCGGTGACCTTCTCCTCGACCAGTCGGCGGAACACCGGGTCGGAGGTGTACTGCGCGATGCCCTTGCCCAGCGCGAACGGCAGGTGCCCGAGGTCGAGGTCCCGGGGCCGCCAGCCCAGCATCGTGGTGTCCAGCGTGACGACCAGCGCGTCGCAGCCGGAGGCCTCGGCCCGGCCGACCAGGCTCTCCACCAGTTCGTCCGACGTCGACCAGTACAGCTGGAACCAGCGCGGCGCGTCGCCCATGGCCGCGGCGCACTGCTCCATCGAGTACGACGCCTGGTTGGAGAAGACCATCGGCACGCCGGTCGACGCCGCGGCGCGCGCCACCGCCAGGTCGGCCTCGTCGTGCACCAGTTCCAGCGCGCCGACCGGCCCCAGCAGCAGGGGCGCGGGGATGCGCCGGCCGAAGATCTCCACGGAGGTGTCCCGGCTGCTCACGTCGCGCAGCACCCGTGGGACGACGGCCCACCTGTCGAACGCCGCCCGGTTCGCCCGCTGCGTGCCCTCGTCGCCCGCGCCGCCCGCGACGTAGGCGTACGCCCGCGCGTTCAGCGCCTTCTTCGCCGCGTCCTGCAGCCTGCGGGCCGCCACGGGCACCCGCGGGAGATGGCCGTACACGCCGGCCCGGTAGACCTCGTTCTGCCGACGACGGCCCGCTGCTTCATCCACCCGGCCACCGTAGTGACCGGCATCTCAGGCCCGGGAGCGGACCCCGATGGCTCGACATCGTCGACACGCCGCGCGACACGCCCGACTGACCAGTAACGGGCTGGCAACGAAGCGTCACATCCGTCATCATTCCGAGCGAAACGCACCACGTAGTTGCGCCGCATGGGGAGCAGTATCAGAACCACCCGCGGGCTCGTCGCCGAACAGCGCGTGACGGCCCACCGTCGATCGGCCGGCCTGCTCACGAGTCTCGTGTTCCTCGTCCTGGGCGCCGCGCTGGCCACCGCCGGCCCGGCGGCCGCGCTCGACGACCCGACCCGCCCCGACGCCCGGGTGACGCACGGCCCGAGCTGCAAGCCCGGCGGCCTCGTCGTGCAGGTCGTCGCCGGAACGGCCCCTACGCCGTGCGGCTCTCGACCACCAGGACGCCGTCCGGCGAGGACGAGGCGCAGCTCCAGCCCGGCGGGAGCGTCGTCCTGCGCAGCGGCGACGTCGCCTGGGGCGAGACCATCGACGGGCGCCTCGAGTTTACCGCGGCCGACGGGTCGGGCTACGTCGACGAGCTCGTGGAGTACAGCTTCACCCGGCCGACCCAGGAGGACTGCGCCGCCGTCGCCCGGCCCACGACGCCGGAACCCGTGCCGCCGGCCAGCACGTCCCCGTCCGCCACGGCGACGGCCCCGCCACGCACCGGCGCGGAGGCCGGCGCGGGCCCGACGTCCGGGACGCCGTCCACCAGCCCGACCCGGACGACGCCCTCGCGGCCGTCGCGCTCGCCAGCCGTACCCGTGCCGGCGGAGGACCCCGAGCCCCCACCCGGGTCAGCCCCGGCGGGACGGTGACGCTCGAGGCGGCCGGCTTCCTGCCCGGCGAGCGGGTCACCATCGCGCTGCACGACGGCGGCGCCCTCCTCGGCACCGCGACCGCAGGCCCCGACGGCCAGGTGGAGGCCGAGATCCGGATCCCCGACGGCGCCGCCGCAGGGCGGACGACCGTCGACCTGGTCGGCGCGCGGTCCGCCGTGGTCGCCGACGTCGAACTGCAGGTCGCCGGGGCCGACAACGTGGTGGCCACCGACGGCTGGACCGAGCTCGTCCCGCTGAGCGCCGCCGCGCTCGCCCTCGTGGGCAGCGTGTCCGGGCTGGTCTCCGTCGCCGGCGGACGGCGAGGCGCACGCCGACACGCCGTGTTCGGGAGCGCCTGAGGCCGCCGTCGGCGACGATGGAGGGTGCCCCGGCCGGACGACGCGCTCGCCCGCGGTATCCCACGCGATGCCGGGGCCGTCCCCGGTGCGACGCCCCGCCCGGCCGAGACCTGGCTGCGTCTGGTGCAGGTGCACGACCGGATCACCCACCGCGTGGACTCCGCGCTGCACCGCCAGCACGGTCTGTCGCTCACCGCCTTCGAGGCGCTCCGCCGCGTGGCCGAGTCCCCGGGCGCACGGGCCAGCATGGGTCAGCTCGCCGAGGCGCTGGGCCTGTCCCGGGCCGGCGTCACCAGCACGGTGAACCGGCTGGTCGCCGACGGGCTGGTCCTGCGCGAGCGAGGTGGGACCGACCGACGGCTGCTGCACGCCCGCCTCACGCCGGCCGGCCGACAGCGCGTCGAGCAGGCGGCCGCCACGCACGACGACCTCGTCGCGCACCTGCTGAGCATGCTCGGGGACGACGCGCCGCTGGTCACCGATGCCCTGGCTCGGGTGTCGGCGGCGGCGCGCGGCCGGCGCTGACACCCTCGGGCAAAGCTTCAAGCCCGTAGTGTTTCTCCCGGAACACGATCGGGCACGAGGCGTCTCGTGCCGCCGGTGCTCCAGCGGAGCAGCGTCGTCGTCCCGACCATCGGTCGGCCCTCCCTCGACGTGCTCCTCGACGCTCTGGCCGCGGCCCCGGGGCCGCGGCCAGCTGAGCTGATCCTCGTCGACGACCGGCCCGCCGGTGCCCCGTTGCGGCCGGAGCGCCCCGGCCTGCCCGCGGTCCGTGTCGTCCGCACCGGCGGCGGGGGCCCGGCGTGCGCCCGCAACCTCGGCTGGCGCACCGCCGGCACCGAGTGGGTCGCCTTCCTCGACGACGACGTCGTCCCCGATCCCGACTGGTACGAGCGGCTGGCCGAGGACCTGGCGGCCCTGCCTGCCGACGTCGCCGGGAGCCAGGGCCGGGTGCGGGTGCCGCTGCCCGAGGACCGCCGTCCCACCGACTGGGAGCGCGGCACCGCGGGCCTGGCCACGAGCAGCTGGATCACCGCGGACCTCGCCTACCGCCGCGCCGCGCTGGCCGCGGTGGGCGGCTTCGACGAGCGCTTCCCCCGCGCCTTCCGCGAGGACTCCGACCTGGCGCTGCGGATCATGGACACCGGCGCGCGCCTGGTCCGCGGGCAGCGGTGGATCACCCACCCGGTGCGGCCGGCCGACCGGTGGATCAGCGTCCGCGTGCAGGCCGGCAACGCCGACGACGTCCTGATGCGCCGGCTGCACGGGCCGCACTGGCGGAACCGGGCCGACGCCGCGCTCGGCCGCCGCCCGCAGCACACCGCCGTCACCGCCGCCGCCCTGGCCGCCGTCGGGTTCGCCGTCGCCGGGAAGCCACGGGCCGCCACGTCCGCTGCAGCCGTCTGGCTCGCCGGGACGGCGGAGTTCGCGTGGGCCCGCATCGCGCCTGGCCCGCGCACCCGCGACGAGGTGGCCAGGATGGCCCTCACCAGCGCGCTGATCCCGGCGCTGGCGACCTGGCACTGGCTGCGCGGCGTCGTCCGGCACGTGGGGGTGCAGCGCTGGAAGGGGCTCCCCGACCTGGTGCTGTTCGACCGCGACGGCACGCTGGTGCACGACTTCCCTACAACGGCGACCCCGCCTGGGTACGTCCGGTGGACGGCGCGAAGGAGGCGCTGGACCGGCTGCGGGCGCGCGGGGTGCGGGTCGGCGTCGTGAGCAACCAGTCCGGCGTCGCGCGGGGCTGATCACCCGCGAGCAGGTCGACGCCTGCATGGCCCGGCTCGACGAGCTGCTGGGCCCGTTCGACACGCTGCAGTACTGCCCGCACGGCCCCGACGGCGGCTGCGACTGCCGCAAGCCGGCACCCGGCATGGTCAAGGCGGCCTGCGCCGAGCTGGACGTCGACCCGTCCCGCTGCGTGGTCGTCGGGGACATCGGGGCGGACGTCGACGCCGCGGCCGCGGCCGGGGCGGCCGGGATCATGGTGCCGACACCGGTGACCCGGAAGCCCGAGGTCGACGCGGCGCCGCACGTGGCGCCGACGCTGACCGCCGCCGTGGACGACGTCCTGGGCGGCACGTGGTGAGCCGCACCGTGCTCGTCGCCCGGCTCGACAATGCCGGCGACGTGCTGCTGCAGGGGCCGCTGGTCCGGGCGGTCGCCGCCGGAGCCGACCGGGTGGTGCTCCTCGCCGGCCCGGCGGGTGCCGAGGCCGCGGCCCTGCTGCCCGGGGTCGACGAGGTCTGGACCTGGCGGTGCCCGTGGATCCTCGGGAACCCGCCCCCGGTCGACGCCGATGACCTCGCGGAGCTGACCGACCGCGTCCGCGCGCTGGCGCCCGACGAGGCGGTCGTCTCCACCTCCTTCCACCAGTCGCCGCTGCCGCTGGCGCTGCTGCTGCGCACCGCCGGGGTGCCGCGCATCTCGGCGATCAGCGTCGACTACCCGGGCTCGCTGCTCGACGTCCGCCACCGGGTGGCCGACGACCTCCCCGAGCCGGAGCGGGCGCTGTCCCTGGCGCGGGCGGCCGGCTTCGACCTGCCCGAGGGGACGACGGCCGCCTCTCGGTCCGGCGGCCGCTCCCGCCGGCGCAGCACCGGCCGGGGGCCATGACCTGTCGCCGGGATACATCGTCCTGCACCCCGGGGCGTCCGTACCGGCGCGGGCCTGGCCGGCCGAGCGCTGCGCGGAGGCGGTCGGGGCGCTGACCGCCGCCGGGCACCGGGTGCTGGTGACCGGCGGCCCGGGGAGCGGGAGCTGACCGCCGCCGTCGCCGGCACGTCGGGCGCCGACCTCGGCGGGGCCACCACGCTGGCGCAGATGGCCGCGCTGCTCGACGGCGCAGCGGCCGTCGTCGTCGGCAACACCGGCCCGGCGCACCTGGCCGCCGCCGTCGGGACGCCGGTGGTGTCCCTGTTCGCCCCGGTCGTCCCGGCGCAGCGGTGGGCGCCCTACGGCGTGCCGACAGTGCTGCTCGGCGACCAGTCCGCCCCCTGCCGGAACACCCGGGCGCGCGAGTGCCCCGTGCCCGGCCACCCCTGCCTGACCTCGGTGACGGCGCACGACGTCGTCGCCGCGGTCGAGAAGCTCGTCACGGTCGAACAGCCGGCCGTCCTCCGCACCCCCGCCGTCTCCCGGGAGGCGGCGGTGACGATCCAGGGAGAACGTGAAGATCCTCGTCTGGCACGTGCACGGCTCCTGGACGACGGCGTTCGTCCAGGGCGACCACGAGTACCTGATCCCGGTGACCCCGGACCGGAACCCGGACGGCCTCGGCCGTGCCCGCACCTGGGACTGGCCGGTCTCTGCCCGCGAGGTGACCCCGAGGCGCTGCGCGGGGAGGAGGTCGACGTCGTCGTCCTGCAGCGGACCCGCGACCTCGACCTCGTGCGCGCCTGGCTGGGCCGCGAACCCGGCCGCGACCTGCCCGCCGTCTTCCTCGAGCACAACGCGCCCGGACTCGAGCCCGAGGACGGCCCGGTGCCGCACACCCGGCATCCGCTGGCCGACCGCGACGACATCCCGATCGCGCACGTCACCCACTTCAACCGGCTCTTCTACGACAACGGCCGCGCCCCGACGACGGTCATCGAGCACGGCATCGTCGACCCGGGGGAGCGGTACACCGGCGAGCTCGCGCGGGCCGCCGTCGTCGTCAACGAGCCGGTCCGCCGGGGCCGTACGGTCGGGGCCGACCTGCTGCCCGGGCTCGCGCAGGCCGCCCCGCTCGACGTCTTCGGCATGGGGCTGACCGGGCTGCACGAGCAGTACGGCCTGGACCCGGGGCGCGTGGAGCTGTTCGACGACCCGCCGCAGGCCGCCATGCACGCCGAGCTCGCCCGCCGCCGCGTCTACGTGCACCCGGTGCGCTGGACCTCCCTCGGGCTCTCGCTGCTGGAGGCAATGCACCTGGGCATGCCGGTCGTCGGGCTCGCCACCACCGAGGCCGTCGAGGCCGTGCCTTTTGAGGCGGGGTGCTGTCCACCCGCCCGGAGCGGCTGGCGGAGGCGGTCCGGCACTTCCTGCACGACGAGGACGCCGCCCGGCTGGCCGGCAAGGCGGCGCGTGCCGTCGCGCTGGAGCGGTACGGGCTTCCCCGGTTCCTCCGCGACTGGGATGCACTGCTCGAGGAGGTGACCCCATGAGGATCGACCTGGTCAGCGAGCACGCGAGCCCGCTGGCAGCCATCGGCGGGGTGGACGCCGGCGGGCAGAACGTGCACGTCGCCGCCCTGGCCGCCGGTCTCGCCGAGCGCGGGCGCGACGTCACCGTGCACACCCGCCGCGACGACGCCTCGCTCCCCGAGCGGGTGGTCACCCCGGACGGTTACGACGTCGTGCACGTGACCGCCGGCCCGCCCGAGGCGCTGCCCAAGGACGAGCTGCTCCAGCACATGCCGGCCTTCGCCCGGGTGCTCCGGCACGGGTGGGCGGCCGCGCGACCGGACGTCGTGCACGCGCACTTCTGGATGAGCGGCCTGGCGTCGGTGGAGGCCTCGGCCAGCCTGCTCTCACCGGTGCCGGTGCTGCAGACCTTCCACGCCCTCGGCTCGGTCAAGCGCCGGCACCAGGGCGACGCGGACACCTCGCCCGCCGAGCGGATCGACCTCGAGCGCGGGCTGTGCCGCGAGGTGAGCCACGTGGTGGCCACCTGCTCCGACGAGGTCTTCGAGCTCCGCCGGCTCGGCCTGCCCAGCGACCGCGTCTCGATCGTCCCGTGCGGCGTCGACACCGCGGTGTTCACCCCGCGCGGGCCGGTGGCCCCCGGGGGAGCGGAAGCGGCTGCTGGTCCTCGGCCGGCTGGTCGAGCGCAAGGGCCAGGACGACGCCGTGCGGGCCCTGCGCGCCGTCCCGGACGCCGAGCTGGTCGTGGTCGGCGGGCCGCCGACCGACGCGGTCGACGGTGATCCGGAGGTGCGCCGGCTGCGGGCGATCGCGGCGGAGGCGGGCGTCGGGGATCGGCTGGTGTTCGCCGGCTCGGTGGCCCGCGCCGACGTCCCGGCCTGGGTGCGCTCGGCCGACGTCGTCCTCGCCGTCCCCTGGTACGAGCCGTTCGGCATCACGCCGCTGGAGGCCATGGCCTGCGGCCGTCCCGTCGTCGCCACCGCCGTCGGCGGGCTGCAGGACTCCGTCGTCGACGGCGTCACCGGCGACCTCGTCCCCCGCGCGACCCGGCGCGGCTCGGCGAGGTCCTGGCCGCCCTGCTCGCCGACGACGAGCGCCGTGCGGCCTACGGCGCGGCCGGGGTGCGGCGCGCGCGCAGCCGTTACCGCTGGAGCCGCGTCGTCGCGGACACCGACACCGTCTACCGGCAGGTGCTCGCCCGCCGCTCTCCCGTGGAGGTCGCCCGATGAGCGTCACCCCGCACTCCTTCTTCGAGAACGTGGTGGCTGACGTGCCCGCCCCGGACACCTGCACGCACCTCACCGGCGCCGACCACGTGGCCTCGCTGACCGTCGCGCTGGGGTCGCTGAACTCGCAGCTGGAGGCGCTCGACCGGTGGGGACGCCGGCTGGCCGACGTGCTGTGCGGCGAGGCCCGTGGCCGCCTCCTGGCCGTCGGGAACGGGGGAGCGCCGCGCAGGCGCAGCACCTGACCGCCGAGCTGGTGGGCCGGTACCGCGCCGACCGGCCGCCGTTCTCCGCCATCTGCCTGACCGCGGAGACCTCGTCGCTGACCGCGATCGCGAACGACTACCCGGCCGACGAGCTGTTCGCCCGCCAGGTGGAGGCGCACGGGCGCCCCGGTGACGTGCTGGTCGTGCTGTCCACCTCGGGCCGGTCCCCGAACGCGGTGGCCGCCGCCCGGCGGGCCCGCGACTGCGGGATCACCGTCCTGGCGCTCACCGGGCCGGCGCCCAACCCGCTGGCCGCCGCGGCCGACGACGCCGTCTGCATCGACTCCCCGTGGACGGCGACGGTGCAGGAGTGCCATCTGGTGGCGCTGCACCTGGTGTGCGCCGCGTTCGACGCCGCCGTCCTCGCCGAGCCCTCGCGGGTGCCCAGCGGCCCGACGCTCGGCAGCGCGTCGTGACGGGGCCGCTGGTCGTCGTCGGTGACGCGCTGCTCGACGTCGACCTCGTCGGGACGGCGTCCCGGCTCTCCCCGGACGCGCCGGTGCCCGTCGTGGAGGACGTCGAGACCCGGGAGCGTCCCGGTGGTGCGGCCCTGGCTGCGGCGATCGCGGCGGCGGCGTCGGCGCGCGAGGTGGTGCTGGTCGCCCCGATCGACACCGACGACGGCGCGCGCCGCCTGCGCGCGCTGCTCGACGGACGGGTGCGGCTGCTGGCCATCCCGTCGAGCGGAGGAACCGCGGTCAAGCAGCGGGTGCGGGTCGGCGACCACTCCGTCGTCCGGCTGGACAGCGGTTCGCCGGTCGCGACGCTGGGTGCCCTGCCCGACGAGGCGGCTTCCGCGATCCGGGACGCCGCTGCCGTGCTGGTCGCCGACTACGGCCGGGGGACGACGGCGGCGCCCGACGTCCGCGCGGCCCTGGCCGCGGCCCGCGGACCGGTGGTCTGGGACCCGCACCCACGCGGCGCCGACCCGGTGCCGAACGCCCGGCTGGTGACGCCGAACGGCGCCGAGGCCGCCCGGGTGGCCTCCGGCGTGACCGGTCAGGGTCTGGCCGCCATCGGCGCGCGCGCCGAGGAGCTGATCCGGAGCTGGGGCGTGGGCGCGGTCGCGATCACGCTGGGCGCCCGGGGGCGCTGCTGTCCTACGGCGAGGGGGCACCGATGGTCGTACCGGCCGTCCCCGTCAGCGGGGGACCCCTGCGGCGCCGGCGACTCGTTCGCCGCCGCGGCCGCCCTCGCCCTGGCCGACGGCGCGGTGACCGGTGAGGCGGTGGCCGCGGCCGTGGCGGCGGCCTCGGCGTTCGTGGCGGGCGGGGAGCGTCGGCCTGGGACGCGGAGGCGCGCAGCGAGCCGGACGGCGCCGCCGCGACGTCGGTGGACGCGCTGCTCACCCGGGTGCGGGCGTCGGGCGGGACGGTGGTCGCCACCGGTGGCTGCTTCGACCTGCTGCACCCCGGCCACGTCGCCACGCTGCGGGCCGCCCGCGGCCTGGGCGACTGCCTGGTCGTGTGCATCAACTCCGACGATTCGGTGCGCCGGCTCAAGGGCCCTTGCCGGCCGCTGGTCACGGCATCCGACCGCGCGCGGGTGCTGGAGGCGCTGGAGTTCGTCGACGCCGTCGTCGTCTTCGAGGAGGACACCCCTCGACGGTGCTGGAGCGGCTGCGGCCCGATGTGTGGGCGAAGGGCGGCGACTACGCCGGCGCCGACCTCCCGGAGGCCGCGGTGCTGCGGACCTGGGGCGGCCAGGCCGTCGTCCTGCCCTACCTCGACGGGCACTCCACGACGTCGCTGGTCGCGCGATCCCGGGCATGAGCGGCCGGCCGGCTGCGGTGGTGCTGCGGCCGCTGGGGCTCGGCGACCTGCTCACCGGTGTGCCGGCCCTGCGGGCGATCCAGGCCGCGGTACCGGAGCACCGGCTGGTCCTGGCGACGACGACCGCGTTGCGCCCGCTGGCGGAGCTGGTCGACGTCGTCGACGAGGTGCTGCCGGCCCGGGAGCTGGAGCCGCTGGACTGGTCCGGACCGCCGCCGGAGCTCGCCGTCGACCTGCACGGCAAGGGCCCGGCGTCGCACGTGATCGTGGCCGACCTCCAGCCGGACCGGCTGCTCACGTTCGACAGCCCCGGCTACCCGGGCCCGACCTGGTACGCCGACGAGCACGAGGTGGTGCGCTGGTGCCGGCTGGTCTCCGAGGGCCTCGGCGTGACCGCCGACCCGGACGCGCTCGACCTCGCCGTCCCGCCCGTGCCGTCCACGGTGGCCGGAGCGTCCGTCGTGCACCCGGGCGCGGCCCATCCGGGACGGCGCTGGCCCCCGGACCGGTTCGTCGCCGTCGCCCGTCACCTCGCCGACGCCGGGCACGACGTGCGGATCACCGGTGGCCCGGCGGAGGTCGAGCTGGCACGCACGGTCGCGGCCGCCGCCGGGCTGGGGAGGAGGCGGTGCTGGCCGGCCGGACGTCGGCGCTGGAGCTCGCCGCGGTGGTCGCCGCCGCCCGCGTGGTGGTCTGCGGCGACACCGGGGTCGCGCACCTGGCCAGCGCCTACCGCCGTCCCTCGGTGGTGCTGTTCGGGCCGGTGTCGCCCGCGCTGTGGGGGCCGCCGGCGCGGCCGCAGCACGTCGTCCTCTGGCACGGGGACGGCAGCGGCGACCCGTGGGGTGCCGACCTGGACCCCGCACTCAGGCGGATCACCGTCGACGAGGTCATCGAGGCCCTGCCGACGAGGTGACCTCGGGTGCTTGTGCTCTGCCCCGCTGAGCGGGGCAGAGCACGAGCTTCCGGGGAGGTGCTGTCAGCCGCGCTGGCGGAGGGCGTCGAAGAGCACTGTCTGCAGGTCGGCCGGGTCCACCGCGGAGTAGGCCTCGCCGCCGGTCGCCTCGGCGATCTGCTCCAGCGCCGCCAGGTCGGCGTCCGGGCCCAGCGCGACGCCGATGACCTTGACCGGCCGCTCGGGGTTGGCCTCCGCCGCGAGCTGGATCAGCAGGTTCTCCAGCGTGATCCCACCCGCGTCGTCCTCGTTGGTGCCGTCGGTGAGCACGAGGACGCTGTTGACCGCGGTCGGGTCGTAGTCCTCGCGCGCCGCCCGCACCGCGGCCAGGGTGGTGTCGTACAGCCCCGTCCCGCCGGGGGTCAGCCGTCCCGGGATGCTGTCGAGCTGGCTGTCGAGGACGTCGCGCTGCGGCCGGCCCTCGGCGTCGGCGTCCAGTTCCCGGGTGGGGACCAGCTCGACCCAGTCCTGCCCGTTCTCGAGCTGGTAGGCGAACACCCACAGGCCGAGGGCGTAGTTGCCCGGCACGAGGGAGAGCGTCGCCTTGGCGGCGTCGCGGGCCAGGGTGGCGCGCGTCCCGCCACCGGCCGGCGCCTCCATGGACGTCGACACGTCGAAGACCGCGAGGATGCGGGACGGCAAGGCGAGGCTGGACAGCCGCCCGAGCAGCGTCTGGACGCCGGCCGGGTCGAGCTCGACCGCCGGCGGGGCGATCTGCTGGATCCCGGCGTCGGCGGCGTCGGCGGCGGCCGAGCCGTCGCGGTCGCGGAAACCCGCGTCGAGCGCGGCCGTGCGCGCGGTGTCCGACGTCAGCCGGCGCACCACCCCGTCGACGGCTGTGGCCGCATCCCCGGAGGGGAGCCGACCCGCATGATCGGGTAGTCCAGCGACGGGCTGCCCTCGGTGGGGTAGACGGCCACCAGCGAGGAGTTCTCGGTCTCCTGGTTGGAGGCGTACACCTCCTGCTCGCTCACCGGCACCAGCGGCGCGTCCACGCCGCCGTCCCGGCCGGCGGCCAGACCCTCGGCGGCCGAGATCGCCGGTCCGCGCTGGGCCGCGAGGACCGCCTGGACGACGGCGTTGTCGGCGTCCTCACCACCGCCGAGGGCGCCGCGGACGGCGCTGAGCGCGGCCAGCCCCTCGGCGCTGGTCGCGAGGTCGGGCACGGCGAGGGCCTGATCGCCGGCGAGGGCCTGGCCCCAGCCGGGTGCGGCCCCGGCCCAGCCCAGCGCCTCGACGGCCTCCCGGCTGGTCGCGAGCACCACGGGGGACGAGCCGACGGATCCCACCGCCTCCAGCGCTGCGTCGCCGGCGCGGGCGACCCACAGCGAGGAATCGGGCACCCAGAGGTCGGGCAGCGCCCCGTCCTCGAGCGCGGCCAGGTCCCCGACGGTCTGGAGGGGCTCCTGCGCGGTCACCTCCGCCACCGCGCACACGCCGCCGTCGAGCTCCACCGGCTCCGCGAGGAGCTCCTCGGCGACGGGCTCGAGCTCCGGGGCGACGGTGACCGCCACCGTCTCGCGGACCTCGCAGGCCTCCGAGCCCGACAGCCACCAGACCAGACCGCCGGCGATCAGCAGGACGACGATGCCGGCGGCGACGAGGAGGGGGAGGGGCGCCCTGCGGCGGGTGGCAGTGGGATCGGCGTGGCGGCCCATGCTCGCTCTCTGTGGTCGACTCGGGGGTGTGCGGCTCCCCCGAGCCCGCAACCGACAGCCTAGATGCCCCGGCAGCGAACTCCGCGTGTCGTTTCCCTCACCCGGCGCGAAGGGCGGTGCGCTCGCGCTGAGCGGCGAACCACTCCACGGTGCGCCGCAGACCCGACTCCGACGGCACCGTGGGCCGCCAGCCCAGCAGGGTCTCGGCGCGGGTGGTGTCGGGGCGGCGCACCTTCGGGTCGTCCACGGGCAGGTCGATGAACTCGATCGGTGACTCCGACCCGGTCAGCTCGGCGATCCAGCGGGCCAGCCGCAGCATCGACAGTTCATCGGGATTGCCGATGTTCACCGGGCCGGGGTGGCCGGAGAACGCCATCGCGAGGATGCCGCGGACGGTGTCGTCGACGTAGCAGATCGACCGGGTCTGGGAGCCGTCGCCGGCCACGGTCAGCGAGCGGCCGTCCAGCGCCTGGCCGACGAACGCCGGGATCGCGCGGCCGTCGTCGGCGCGCATCCGCGGCCCGTAGGTGTTGAAGATGCGCACGATCCCGGTGTCGGTGCCCTTCGACGTCCGGTAGGCGGTGGTGAGGGCCTCCCCGAACCGCTTGGCCTCGTCGTAGACGCCGCGCGGGCCGACCGGGTTGACGTTGCCCCAGTACTCCTCGCGCTGCGGGTGCTCCAGCGGGTCGCCGTAGACCTCGGAGGTGGAGGCGAGCACGTAGCGGGCGCCCTTCTCGTGGGCCAGTCCGAGCGTGTGCAGCGTGCCCACGCTGCCGACCTTCAGGGTCTCGATCGGCATCTTCAGGTAGTCGATCGGGCTGGCGGGGAGGCGAAGTGCAGCACCAGGTCCACCGGCCCGGGCACGTGCACGAAGTCGGTGACGTCGCAGCGGATCAGCCGGAAGCCCGGGTGCTCCATCAGGTGCACCACGTTCTCCGGGGAACCGGTGAGGAAGTTGTCGAGGCACACCACCTCGACGCCGCGGTCGAGCAGGTGCTCGCAGAGGTGCGAGCCCAGGAATCCGGCGCCGCCCGTGACGACCGCCCGCCGGATCGTCCGTGCCTCGCGCACGAAGCTCGGTTCCTGGATCATCGTCTGCTCCTCGGGGCCGCCTGGCTGCTTCTCGCGCCCTACCCGGCCGTCCGCCCTGCACACGTCCTGGCAGACCGGGAGTTGATCATCGGCTCCGTGCGCGCGACACCGGCTGACACGCCGCAGACGCAGACCCGGAGCCGATGATCAACTTCGGCGCGACACAGGAAGGCGACGGGCCGCCGGTCTCCCGAAGGAGACCGGCGGCCCTGGTGCCGTGCTGGAACGGCCGCCCTTCAGGGTCCCGCGCCGAGCGTGCGAGGCGTGGGGGAAGGGTGGTCCTTCGTCAGCCCTCGTAGGCCTCCTCGTCGGGGATGGCGTTCGTCGGCGGGGTGGCCGGCTCGCCGTCGAACTCCTCGATCGGGGCGTCACCGATGTCGGTCACCCGGACCGGCTGCACCTCCTCGGAGCCGTTGCCGACGATCCGCTCGATCGACATGCCACTGGTACCCATGTGGCTGTCCTCGGAGTAGCGGAACGGCGCGAACACCGGACCCTCCCACTCGCTGCCGACTGCCTCGATGGCCTCGACCAGACCGTCGCGGGTCGGGTTCTGGCCGGCGGCCTGCAGCGCCTGGGTGGTCGTGTAGGCCTGCGCCATGCCGTAGATGCGGTAGTTGCTGAGCTCGCCCTCGCCACCGCACTCGTCCCAGATCCGCTGGAACTCCTGGACCCAGGGGTTGTCGGTCTGGTCCACCGTCGGCAGGTAGCCGGTGGTCAGCGCGCCGTCGAGCAGGCTGGCGTCGCTCACCGCACCCTGGGAGAAGCGGTTCAGCAGCGAGCCGACCAGCGTGGGGTCAGAACCCACGTTGGAGTAGAACCACTGCTCCGGCTGGTAGCCGATCTGCAGCGCGGTCAGCTGCGACAGCGCCGTGTAGCTGGGCACGTTGAAGCCGACGACGAAGTCGGCACCGGCGGCCTGCAGCTCGGAGATCTGCGGGGCCACGTTGGTGTTGCCCGGGGTGTACCGCACCGCCGCGACGATCTGGTCGTCGATGTACTCGCGGATGCCGGCCTCGCCGTCCTCGCCGAAGTCGTCGTCCTGGAGGAAGAGACCGACCTGGGCGTCCGGGAACTCCTCGGCGATGTACTCGCCGATGATCTTCCCCTCGCTCATGTAGTCGGTCTGCCAGCCGAACGTGTACGGGTTGGCCTCCGGGTCGTCGCCCCACAGCAGCGAGCCGGACGCCACGAACAGGTCGGGCACGCCTTCGCTGTTCAGGAAGTCGAGGACGGCGCTGTGCGTGGGCGTGCCGAGGCCGCCCATGATCGCGAAGACCTCGTCCTCGAGCACGAGCTGGTTCACGACCTGGCTGGTCTGCGTGGGGTTGTAGGCGTCATCGCGGTAGACGAACTCGACCTCGCGGTCGTAGACCCCGCCCTCCTGGTTGAGGCAGTTGAAGTACGCCTCGACACCGGTGGGGATCTCGCTGTAGCCGGGGGCGGCCACACCGGTCAGCGGGTAGTGCGCGCCGAGCTTGATCGAGTTCTCGGTGATCCCGATGTCGGAGGCCTCGTTCTCGCCACCGCCACCGCCACCACCGCCCCCGTCGTCATCGCTGCCGCCGCCACAGGCGGCGACGGTGGACACGACGGTGGCTGCGGCCAGGAAGGACACGAGACGTCGGGAGGATCTGGACAACAGTTCTCCTCTGGTGCGGCCCGGGCGTCGGTGCCCGGGAGTCTGGGTTATCGGCAGGTGCGCTGAGTGGAGCGGACGGATCGGGACGTCCTCAGCTCCCGCTCGACGCGCGGGCAGCCGCCGCACGCTGCTTCGCCCGGTAGGTGAGCCAGCGAAGGCGGATGGTGCCGACGAAGCCCGCCGGGGCGAAGATCATCGCCACGATCAGGACGACGCCGTAGACGAAAGGCGCCAGCTGCGCGGCCTCGGTGTTGTTCAGCCCGAAGTCGGCGCCGAGGTCGGTGACGAACGGCGGCAGGAAGACCAGCAGTGCCGAGCCGAGGAGGGCTCCGAGCAGGCTGCCGAGTCCGCCCAGCACGATGGCGGTCAGCAGCGCCAGCGAGAGCACCAGCGTGAACCCGCTGGGCGCGGCGAGCCGGACGACCAGCGCCAGCACACCGCCGGCGAGCCCCGCGGCGGCCGCGCTCACGGTGAACGCCAGCACCCGCCAGGCGCCGAGGTTGATGCCGGCCAGCTCGGCGGCGACCTCCTGGTCACGCACCGCCCGCCAGGTGCGGCCGATGCGACTGCGCACCAGGTTGGCCAGCAGGAAGTAGGTGAGGATCAGGCAGATGGCCCCGACGTAGGCCAGCCACTTGGTACCCGTCGCCGAGTTGCCCGAGACGAAGTCGATGAAGGTCTCGAAGCTCTCCGGCGCGCGCGGTGCGCGCACCCGGATGCCCTGCTCGCCGCCCAGGGTGTCGTGGAAGTAGATCGCCAGCCCGGGGAGGCCCACCGCCAGTGCCAGGGTGGCGCCGGCGAGGTAAGGCCCGTGCAGACGGGCCGCGGCGACGCCCACCAGGGCGCCGACGACAGTCGCCATCGCCGTGGAGACGAGCAGGATCAGCGGCAGGGCCACCGGCTCCTCGGCCTGGAGGAACAGGGCGGTCGTGTACGCGCCGACGGCCATGAGCGCACCGTGACCCAGCGAGATCTGCCCGTTGAGCCCGGTCAGGACCGTGAGGCCGCCCGCGGCGATGGCGTAGTAGGTCAGCTGCGCCAGCTGCGAGTTGGTGAACGGGTCGGTGATCTCGAGCAGGATCACCGCGCCGACGGCGGCGATCAGCACGAGGAGGAGGTGGCGCAGCAGCGTCGACTTCGGCAGGAAGGAGCGACCTTCGGCCTGGGCGGAGGGGCGTCCGCCGCCGCGGTGCTCTTCCCCGGGGCCTCCTCGGCCGCCTTGCCGGCGCCGTCGGGGCCGGCGGTGGACAGGGGCGTCTGCGATTCGCTCATCGTCATGCCCTCCGGGCCGTGCTGCTGGCGAACAGGCCGCCTGGTCGGACCAGGAGCACGACCATGAGGATCACGAGGGCGGTGATGTTCACCAGGGCGCTGCCGCGAGGTGCGTAGCCACTGACGTAGCTGAGGGCCAGGCCGAGGATGAGCCCGCCGACGACCGCCCCGATGGGGAGTCCAGGCCGCCGAGCACGGCGGCGACGAAGCCGAACACGATCAGGCTGTCCATGTAGGCCGGGTAGACGAATCCGCCGCCGGCGATGAGCAGCCCGGAGAGCGAGCCGACCACGGCGGCCAGCGCCCACCCGAGGGTGAGCATGAGCCCGACCTTGACGCCGAGGAGCCGGGCGACCTCCTGGCCGAACGCCGAGGCGCGCATAGCCAGGCCGACCCGCGTGAAGCGGAACAGCGCGACCAACAGCGCCATGGTGATCAGGACCGAGCCGAGGATGTAGAGGCTGGTCGGGGTGATGGCGATCGTCGTGTCACCGACCTCGAAGCCCCGGACGCCGAACGGCGTGGGGAACGACTGGAACGACGAGCCGAAGATGATCGCGATCAGTGCCTGGATGGCGACGAACAGACCGAGGGTCACGATGACGGCGTTGAGCTCCGGCCCGCCCTCGACCTGCCGGATGATGACCCGCTCGACGATCGCGCCGAGGAGGAAGCCGCTGGCGAGCGCCACCACGAAGGCGATCCAGTAGGACAGCCCGGCGTCGATCAGCGCCAGCGCGATGAACGCGGTGGCGGCCGCCATCGAGCCCTGGGCGAAGTTGACGATCCGCGTGGACCGCCAGATCAGCACCAGGGCGAGGGCGAACGCCGCGTAGATCATGCCCTGGGTGAACCCGGTGAGGGTCACGTTCACGAACTGCTGCACGAAGTGTGCCTTCCTTGACCGGAGGGGGCGGGGGCTCAGAAGCCGAGGTAGGCGTGCCGGAGGCCTTCGTCGGCCATCAGCGTCCGGGCGTCGTCGGTGACGACGACCTTCCCGAGGTTGAGGACGACGCCGACGTCGGCCACCGACAGGGCGCTGCGGGCGTTCTGCTCGACGAGCAGCACCGACAGGCCCTCCTGGTCGACCAGCTGGCGCAGCAGCCCGAAGATCTGCGCGACGATCCGCGGGGCCAGGCCCAGGGACGGCTCGTCGAGCAGCAGGATGCGGGGCTTGGCCAGCAGCGCGCGGCCGATGACGAGCATCTGCCGCTCACCGCCGGAGAGGGTGTGCGCCGGGTTGTCGCGGCGTTCGGCGATCCGCGGGAAGAGGTCGTAGACCCGGTCGAACTCGTCCCGGCCGACCTTGCCGCGGAAGAGCGAACCGACCCGCAGGTTCTCGTCCACGGTCAGCTCGGCGATGACCCCGCGGCCTTCGGGGACGTGCGACATCCCCTTCTTGACCATCGCCTCGACCGGGGCCTTGGTGATGTCCTCGCCGTCGAGCACCACCCTGCCGCCCTGGGGGCGGACCAGACCGCTGATCGTGCGCAGCAGGGTCGTCTTGCCGGCCCCGTTCGCGCCGAGGACGGCGGTGATGCGGCCGACCTCCGCGCTGAGGGTGACGCCGTCGAGCGCGCGCACCGGCCCGTAGGCGGAGGTGAGGTCGTGGACCTCGAGCAGCGACGTCCCGGGGAGGTGCCCGCTCCGGCGGCGGAGACGGCAGTGCTGCCGTGGGCCTCAGGCATTGCGACCTCCGTCGGTGCGGGAGAGCTCCGAGGCGTCGGTCTCCACGACCTCGTCGCCCAGATAGGCCTCGGTGACCTTCGGGTCGGCCTGGACCTCGGCCGGGGTGCCGGCGGCGATCTGCTCGCCGGAGTCGAGGACGGTGATGTGGTCGCACACCCGCATGACGAGGTCCATGTGGTGCTCGACCAGCAGGACGCTCATGCGGGAGGACAGCGAGCGGATCAGCTCGCCCAGCTCGTGCATCTCGTCCTCGGCCAGGCCCGACGCGGGCTCGTCGAGGAGCAGCAGGTCGGGGTCGGCCACGAGGGCGCGGGCCAGGGCGACCCGCTTCTGCACGGGGTACGGAAGGCTGCCCGGGTAGCGCCCGGCGTAGCTCTCGGCGCCCAGTTCGAGCAGCGCGCGGTGTGCGCGCTCGCGCAGCTGCTTGTCGTCCTTGTCGGCGGTGGGGAGCGCCAGCAGGGCGGAGAAGAAGCCGGCCTTGGCGTGCCGGTGGGCGCCCACCATGACGTTCTCCAGCACGGTCATGCCGGCGAACAGCCCCACCCCTGCAGGGTGCGGGAGATGCCCAGCTTGCTGAGCTGGCTGGGCTTGAGCCGGCGGAGTTCCTGGTCGCGCCAGGTGATCCGGCCGGCGGAGGGGCGCACGAGGCCGCAGGCGACGTTGAACAACGTCGTCTTGCCGGCGCCGTTCGGCCCGATGAGCCCGTGCACCTGCCCGGGCTCCACGGTGAGCGAGACGTCGCTGAGCGCCGCGACGCCACCGAAGGCGACGCTGATCCCGCTCATCTCGAGCCGTGCGGTGGGCGTTCTGTCCTGAGAAGGCTGGCTGCCGGAGTGCGGAGGCGGCTGCGCCAAGGGGCCCACTTCTCCTCTTCGTCGGGGAGGGGTCGTCGACCGGCAGGCGGACCTGTCGGCGACGATTGGGTCACGAGTACGTCCCGCTGAGCCTGCCGGGCCGTGCTCGTCGTCACAATGGGCTGATCGCACAGTGATCGCAACCGCGTGTTGTGCTGGGCGCGGCGCGTTCCGAGGAGGTGATCGAGTGCAACCGTTCCGGCCCGAGGTGGCGGCCCGGCTGGCCGAGCTGGCCCCGCTGCTGCTCGGTCAGCTCGATGCCATGACCGACCGGATGATCGACGTCCTGCTGCGCACCGAGCCCGCCTACCGCGACCTGCGCGGCAGCGCCGAGGAGGAGATGCGGGCCACCACCCGCGCCAACCTCGAGCGTGGCCTGCACGCGCTGATCGGGGCGGCGTCCGGGAATCCCCGCACCTCGCTGCGGGACGCGCGCGAGGTCGGGCGACGGCGCGCCGCGCTCGGCCTTCCGCTGGAGGCGGTGCTGCGCGCCTACCGGCTCGGCGGGCAGGTCACCTGGGAGTCCCTGCTCGACGTGTCCCGGCACAGCAGCCGGGAGCACGACACCCTGCTGCTCGAGGTCGCGGGATCGGTGTGGCGCACCAACGACGCCGAGTGCGCCGCGGTCGCCGAGGGCTACCGCGAGGAGCAGCGGCGGCTGGCCGGGGTGGACGACGGCGCCCGCCAGCGGGTCCTCGACGGGCTGCTGGAGGGGCGCGGTGGCGATCCGGCGTTCGTCCGGACGGCGTCGGAGCTGCTGGCCCTGCCGCTGGACGGCCGGCTCGTGGCCGTCGTGGCGCTGCCCGAGCCGGACGGCACCCCGTCCCTGGACTCGCCCACGGCCGCGCTGCTCAAGCGCGGCATCCGCTCGGTGTGGGGCAGCCGGAACGGGAGCCAGGTCGGCATCGTCGCGCTGGGCACCCTGCCGGGCTGCGACGTCATGAACTGGCTGCGCGCCATGGCGGGCGGGCCGGTCGGCGTCTCGGCCGTCGTCGAGGGCGCGGCCGCGGCCGGGTCGGCGTACCGGCTGGCAGAGACGGCCGCACGCACCCTGCCGGCGGGCACCTCGCGGGTGGTCACCATCGACGAGCGGCTGCCCGAGGCCCTGCTGAGCAATTCCCCGGAGATCAGCTCCCGGCTGGTCGGGCAGACCCTCGGCGGGCTGCTCGCGCTGCCGGGGAAGAGCGCGAGGTGCTGCTCGACACCCTCGCGGCGTTCCTGGGCTCGGACGGCTCACCCACCCGCGCCGCCGACGAGCTCTACTGCCACCGCAACACGGTCATGCACCGGCTCCGGCGCATCGAGTCGGTCACCGGCCGCAAGGTGACCGACCCCCGGTCCCGGCTGCTCTGGCAGCTCGCGCTGCTGGGCACCGAGCACCGGGGGCCGGCTCGGCGGTCGGCGTAGAGAACGCCTGCTTCCGGTCTGCTCTTCGGCCCCTGCAGAGGGTCCTCTTACTGGAGGTAGCTCTCGACGGTCGACTCGGGGCGGACCTCGGCCTCGTCGGGGTCCTCGTCGTACTGCCGCTTCGCCCGCCGCTGGCGCAGCAGGTCCCAGCACTGGTCCAGGTCGGCCTCGAGCTTGCTCATCCGGGCACGCGTGTCGTCGGTGTGCTCGGCGTTCTCGCGGAGCTTGTGCTCCTCGTCCACCAGGGAGTGGATGCGGCTGAGGATGTCGGTCTCGTCCATGCGCACACCCTGCCCTCCGGCGGCGGGCCGAAACAGGGGCCCGGTCACGCCGGGTCGGGGACCTCGTCGTCCGGGATGTCCTCGGGGATGTGGCCCGCCACGAAGGCCGCCAGCCGGCGGGTGACCGCCCCGCCGGACCTGCCCAGCGCGAGCAGCGCCGCGCGCTCCAGGGGGACGCGGACGGGCCGCCGGCCCTGCTGCCGGGTGGCGACGGCGTGGCCGTCGGCGAGGAGTTCGGCCCACGGACGGGTGAGCTGCTCCTGCACGCGGGCCAGCGCGCCGGCGGTCGGCCCGGCGTTGCCCTCGACCATGGCCCGCACGAAGGCCGGATCGCTGCCGATGACCCGGGTGCCGTCCCGGAAGCTGCCGGCGGCGAGCGCCAGGGCGAGCGGTCCGGCCTCGGCGGCCGCCGCGGCGAGGGCCGCGGCCAGCAGGTGCGGCACGTGGCTGATCGCGGCGACCGCGTCGTCGTGCTCCTCGGCCGTCACGGGCACGACCTCGGCCCCGGCCGCCAACGCCACCTCCGCGACCCGCAGCCACCGCGGCAGCTCGGTGTCCGGCTCCAGGCACAGGGCCCACCGGGCGCCGGCGAACAGGCCGGGGTCGACGGCGGTGTGGCCGGAGCGTTCCGTGCCGCACATGGGATGACCGCCGACGTAGCGACCGCCGAGCGCGCGCCCGACGCTCTCGAGGACGGGACGCTTGACCGAGCCCAGGTCGGTGACGGTGGCGTCGGGAGCGATGGCCAGGTCGTCGAGCGCACCCGCCATCGCCGGCAGCGGGACGGCGAGGACGACGACGCCCGACAGCTCGCGGGTGATCTGCACCCCGCGGGCCGCGGCGGCGTCCCGGGCGCCGGGGTCGACGTCCCAGCCCTGCACCGGACGCCCGCCGGCGACGAGCGCGGCGGCCAGCGAGCCGCCGAGCTGGCCGAGCCCGACGACGCCCACCGGCGGGGCGGGCATGGTCGGGACGGGGAGCGAGGGCCGGTGCGGCACCGGTTCCTGCGGCATCGGCCATGATCTACAGGCTATGACGCCGCGCTCCTTCCTCCTGACCCCGGCGCTCGCCGACTACGTGCGCGCGTCCTCCGAGCCCGCCGACGCCGTGGTGGCCGACCTCCTCGCCGAGACCGCGGCACTCGCGGCCCGTGGGGAGGCGTCGGCGACGTACCAGATCGCTCCCGAGCAGGGCACGTTCATGCAGCTGCTCACCCGCGCCGTGGGTGCTCGCCGGGCGATCGAGATCGGCACCTTCACCGGGTTCTCCGCGCTCTGCATCGCCCGTGGGCTGCCCGCTGACGGTTCGCTGCTCTGCCTGGACCGGAACGCCGAGTGGACCGCGATGGCCCGCCGCTACTGGGAGCGGGCCGGCGTGGCCGACCGGATCGAGGTGCGCCTGGGTGAGGCGCTGCCGACGCTGCGCGAGCTGCCCGCCGTCGAGACCTTCGACCTAGCCTTCGTCGACGCCGACAAGAGCGGGTACGCCGCCTACGTCGAGGAGCTGCACGGCCGGATGACCGGCAACGGCGTGGTGCTGCTGGACAACACCCTGCGGGACGGGCGGGTGCTCGATCCGCAGGACCCGGACGACGTGGCGCTCGCGGAGCTGAACGCCGCGCTGGTGGCCGACCCCCGGTGGGAGACGGTGCTGCTGCCGCTCTCCGACGGGCTGACCGTGCTGCGCAAGCGATGAGCGACGCTGCCGGCGTGCGCACGAGCTTCGCCGTCCGGGTCAGCCGGGCCGGCGAGCGGTGGCGGGTCGAGCTGCTGGCGGAGGACGCCGGCGACGAGCTGCCGGTGCTCGAGCGCGCCCTCGGCGGGCCCGGCGCCGACGGATGGCCGCCGCCGTTCGTGGTGGTCGTGGACTCCCGGCTCTACTTCGTCGTCCTGCGGCACGGACCGGGCGGGATGGTCCGAGCGCTGATCTCCGACGCGACGATGCTCGAGTGGGTGCTGGCTGCCGAGGTGGTCGAGCGGTACGGCATCGGCGTGGACACCGACGGCGCGTTCGACGACGACGAGTCGGGGTGGCCCGGTGGTGACCTCGACGTGTTCGCCGACGACGGCCTCCCGCACGACGACCTGCGGGCGATCGTGACCGCCGACGACCTCTGGGCCGACGAGATGGTGGAGCGGATCGCGGAACGACTCGGGTTCGCCGACGAGCTGGCCGCGGCGGTCGCCCCGTGACCGCCGGGCGGGGCGCCGTCTCGGCGGTCGTGTTCGACCTCGGCGGGGTGATCACCGAGAGCCCGATGACGGCGTTCACCGCGTACGAGGAGGAGGTGGGGCTGCCGCCGGGCCTGATCGTGCGGCTGAACTCCACCGAACCCGACACCAACGCCTGGGCGCGGTTCGAGCGCAACGAGCTGGACGTCGACGGGTTCTCGGCCGTGTTCGAGGCCGAGGCGCTGGCCGCCGGGCACCGGGTGGAGGCCGCCCGGGTGCTGGCTGCTCTGCGCGGTGAGCTGCGCCCGGAGATGGTCGCGGCCGTGCGCCGGCTGCGCGAGGCCGGACTGCCGCTCGCGTTGCTGTCGAACAACGTGGCGCCCATGGAGCGGGCCGGCGCGCTGGGTGAGCTGCTGGACCTGTTCGACGCGATCGTCGAGTCGTCGGCCGAGGGCGTGCGCAAGCCCGAGCCGGAGATCTACCGCAGGGCGCTGACGCGGCTGTCGGACGCGGTCGGCCGGCCGGTCGCAGCCACCGACTGCGCCTACCTCGACGACCTCGGGATCAACCTCAAGCCGGCCCGAGCCCTGGGCTTCTCGACCATCAAGGTCGTCGACCCGGCCGCGGCCCTGGCCGAGCTGTCGGAGCTGGTGGGCTTCCCGCTGGACGGGACCGCGGCGTGACGCGCACCGCCTCGACAGGTGCTCTGCCGACGCTTGTGCTCTGCCCCGCTGAGCGGGGCAGAGCACAAGCTCCCGGAGAGGTCCCGCCCCATGTGCCCCGCGGACGCTCGTGTTCTGCCTGCTCAGGCGGCGCAGAGCACACGCGTGGCGGCGGGTGGTCCGGGTGAGCGTGGACGTCGACGCGGCGATGGGGCGGGCGCTGGGGCTGGCCGCCGCGGCGGAGGAGTGGGGGACACCCCGATCGGCGCCGTCGTCCTCGGGCCGGACGGGGCAGTGCTGGCCGAGGCGGCCAACGAGCGGGAGAAGCAGGGCGATCCGACGGCGCACGCCGAGGTGCTGGCCCTGCGGGCGGCGGCGCGGGTGCACGGGGACGGCTGGCGGCTGACCGGCTGCACGCTGGTGGTGACCCTCGAGCCCTGCACGATGTGCGCCGGCGCGAGCGTCCTGGCCAGGGTGGACCGGGTGGTCTACGGCGCCGACGACCCGAAGGCGGGCGCCGCCGGATCGCTGTGGGACGTGGTCCGGGACCGGCGGCTCAACCACCGGCCGGAGGTGACCGCGGGCGTCCGGGCCGAGGAGTCCGCCACGCTGCTACGCGCGTTCTTCCGCGCTCAGCGGGGCCTGTAGTCTCTTCGGCGGTGGCGTGTCCGAGCGGCCGAAGGAGCACGCCTCGAAAGCGTGTGAGGGCAACCCCTCCGTGGGTTCAAATCCCACCGCCACCGCCATGCACCACGACGGCGGCGTCCGACCGGGTCCAGCACCCGCCGGGCGCCGCCGTTGCTCGTCTCAGGCGGGCAGGTCGCTGTCGAGCAGGAGCCGGCCGTCGTCGCCCGGGACGAAGGTCAGGCGTTTGCGCTCGGTCTCGCTGGTGCCGTCCGGCTGCACGTAGGTGACGTCCGCGACCACGGTGGTGGAGCTCTCGGTCTCGACGTTCGCGATCTGCACGCTCGAGAACTGGCGCCAGAAGAAGGCGAACCGCTGCTCGAAGGGGAACTCCGCCTGGAACCTCGGGCTCGTCTGCTGGTAAGCCGTCGGCAGGTCCCCGGGAACGGAGGCGAAGAACTGCCTCGCGGCCGCGGCCGGGTCGTCGGCGGGGGCTCCTCCTCGGACGTGGCCGCCGGCTCGGAGGTGGCAGGTGACTCCTCCGCGTCCACGCCCGCATCCGTCTCGTCCGTCGGCTCGGCGCTCGTCGTGGCGGCGCTGGTGGTGGCGGCGCTGGTGGTGGCGGCGGTCCGGTCGGACGGGTCCTCGTCGTCCGGAGAGGCCACCCAGAACACGACCAGGCCGGCGAGCACGACGGCCACCAGTCCGGCCAGCAGCCAGACCGCCCGCCCGCGTCGCCGTCCCCGCGGCTTCGGCACCGGAGCCGCCGCCGGGGCCTCCGGCGGCCCGGGCGCCGGCGTCGGCGGAGTGGGCGTTACCGCGCCGGCAGCCGTCACCCCCGCCGGGAACGCCGCCGTCCGGTTGCGTCCGGGGGCGGCCGAGTTCAGGTCGGTGCGGGCGAGCAGGACGGTCGTGGTGTCGCCGCCGCGTCCGGCGGCCAGCTTCGCGAGCTCGTCGCGGACCTCGGTCATCGCCGGCCGGTCAGCGGGGTCGGCGGAGAGCATGCGCGTGAGCGGACCGGTCAACGACCCGGCGCGATGGGGCGGCAGGATCTGGCCGGCCGCCACCTTGTGGAGCATGGCGAGCGCGTTGTCCTCCATGCCGAACGGCGGCTTCCCTCGACGCAGGTGTAGAGCGTGGCGCCGAGGGAGAAGACGTCGCTGGCCTGCGTCATCTCGTGCCCCTGGGCGACCTCGGGGGCCAGGAAGGCGGGAGTGCCGGTGATCTGGCCGGTCTGGGTCAGCGTGACGTCGCCGCTGGCGTGCGAGATGCCGAAGTCGGTGATCTTCACCAGGCCCTCGATCCGGCCGCCCTCCCCGATGAGGATGTTGGCCGGCTTCACGTCGCGGTGCACGATGCCCGCCGCGTGCGTCGCGGCCAGCGCGTCGGCCACCTGCGCGCCGATCTGGGCGACCTGGTCGGCCCGCAGGACGCCGTCCTCGGTGAGGACCGCAGCCAGGCTCCGCGAGGGCAGGTACTCCATGACCAGCCACGGCTGCCCGGACTCGAGTGCCACGTCGTAGACCGAGATCGCGTGCGGGTGGCTCAGCCGCGCCGCGATCCGGCCCTCCCGCAGCGCGCGTTGGCGCTGCTGGTCGGTCTCCTCCGCGGTCATCCCGGGCGGCGTCAGCACCTGCTTGATCGCCACCTGCCGGCCGAGCCGCTCGTCCTGGGCGAGCCAGACCGTGCCCATGCCGCCCCCGCCGATCTGCGACTGCAACCGGTAGCGCCCGGCGACGAGGCGGCCGGGGGTGGTCACGGGTCGGGTCATGGACGTCGGCGGTCGTCGGGTCGTCGGACGGCGGGCGGGTCGGCGGTCAGACCGTGGACGGGACCCCGAACCGGCGCGCGTACTCCTCCTGGGCGCCGGCCGGCAGGACGTCGTAGAGCTCGCCGAGTTCGGCGTGCACCTCGGGCGTCAGGTCGTCGAAGATCTGCCGCCACGTGGGCGGCTCGTCGTAGCTGCGGGTCAGCAGCAGCTCCCAGGCGTGCGACTGGCGGTCGCGCTTGCCGCGCTCGGCCAGGAACTCCGAGAGGTACGCGTCCTTGGCCGCCGCCTTCTCGGCGGCCGTGGCGCCCTGAGGGAGATCGGCCGTGTCGTCACCCCGGAGGACGCCGACGATCGCCTCGACCACTTCCGGCCGCACCTCGTTCGGCGCGCTGCCCGACTCGCTCACGTCCTGCCTCCTCTCGCTCGCCCGGGTGCGGGCACGTCGTCCCGCACCTCGGAGCCTTCCCCGCGGCCCGATGATCAACCGCTGCGGTGCAGGATGCCGCACGGCCGCGGGTCCGTCGCGCCGGGCGGTCCTCCCGAGGCGTGCGACGTCCCGACGACCGACCGCACCGTCACCCCGCGGCGGCGCCCGGTAGCATCGCCGGTGCACTGGAGGATTCGCCTAGTGGCCTATGGCGCTCGCTTGGAAAGCGGGTTGGGGGCAACCCCTCGGGAGTTCGAATCTCCCATCCTCCGCAGGTACAGCCCCGCGACGGCGCAGAGCACGAGCACTCCTCCGGCCAGCGCGCCGGGGAGAGCCGCTCGCCCAGGAACGCCGTCGCCAGCGCGGTCGCCGTCAGCGGCTCGAGCAGCGTCACGATGCCGGCGACCGCGCCCGGGACGCTGCGCAGCCCGGTGAAGAACATCCCGTAGGCCAGCGCGCTCGGCACCGCCCCCAGGTAGATCAGCACGCCCAGCGCGACGGGGTCGGTCGTGAACCGCAGGCCGACCACCAGGGCGACCGGCGTCAGGATCAGCGCCCCGCCGGCGAACCCGACCAGGGTCACCGGCACCCCGGTCGGCACGCCGCCGCCCGCCAGGGTGACGACGGCGTAGCCGAGCGCCGAGCCGACCGCGAGCAGCGCGCCCAGCAGCACCGTCGTCCCGGCGTCCTCGCCGGCGGAGATGCCGACGAGCAGGACGAGGCCGACCAGGGCGACGACGAGGGCGACGAGCGTGGCCCGGTCGGGGCGGCCGTGGCCCAGCACGGTGGCGCCGACGGCGATGAGCAGCGGCGCCAGCCCGAGGGCGACCAGCGTGGCGATGCTGACCCCGGCGGAGGCGACCGCCGCGAAGTAGGCGAGCTGGTAGGCCGCCAGCCCGGCGGCGACGAGCACCAGCCGGAGGGCGGTGGCGTGGGTCGGCGCGGGAGCCTTCCCGGCGCGTCTGCGGCGGGTGGCCGCGAAGCCGGCGAGTAGTACCAGCGACCCGATCGCCATGCGGTGCCAGGCGATGTCGAGCGGGCCGAGGTCGGTCCGCTCGGCGACGATCGCGCCGCTGATGCCCGACGTGCCCCAGCACAGGGCGGCCAGGACCACGAGCAGGAAGCCGCGGGTGGACGTCGCGGACACGGGGAGTGCGGGGAGGACATGACGCTCCTGGATCGGACCGGGTCGGGGATCGGGTCCGGAGCACGCCGACGCGGCAGGCCGTCGTGACCTGCGCGGGAAGGCTCAGCCCGCAGTGCTCCGGGTCAGGAGCGGGGCGGGGGAGGACGAGGGCGTGCCGGGGCGTCATGGGCAGGAAGGCTAGCGGGAGCCCTCGCCGGGGCGCCGCTCCATTCCTCTACAGTGGGCGCCAGACCCCTCGTGTGGCGTCATCCTGTGAACCTCCCCAGGGCCGGAAGGCAGCAAGGATAAGCGGGCTCTGGCGGGTGCGCGGGGGTCCCTTTCTTTCTCGGCTCCCTCTCAGGTCCGTGCCGACACCGACGGCACGTGGACCGTCTCGGACGGCTCGACGGCGGGCTACCGGGTCGCCGAGGTCCTCAACGGGGCCGACGTCACCGTGGCCGGCACGACCGACCAGGTCAGCGGTGCGGTCGTCGTCGAGGACGGCGCCCTCGGGTCCGCCGACGTGGACGTCGCCTCGCACCCGACCGCGACCTTCGCCGCGACCTTCGCCGCGACCTTCGCCGCGACGGAGCCGGTCGAGCTGCCCGAGCTCACCGGGCTCCGGTGACCGTGCCGGTGGCCGGCGAACTAACGCTGGCCGGCGAGACGCCAGAGGTACAGGTCGACCTCTCCGTCGTCCGGACCCCCGACGGGGTGGACGTCTCCGAGGCGGTCCCGCTCACCCTCGCCGACCACGGCATCGAGGCGCCGGACCTCGGATTCGTCCGCGTCGAGGACAACGGCGCGATCGAGGTCCTCCTGCACCTGACGCAGTGAGGCGCCGATTGTGCGCGTATGCACGTCATCCCTCCGGCGAGAGGTGGACATGCGCACACTCGCTGGGGCCAGGTGGCACCGTCGGCCACAGCGGGTCCGGGAACGTCCGTCGGACCGTCGGTGCGGCCACGTAACCTCAGCAAGCGTGGCCCTGGCTCTCTACCGCAAGTACCGGCCGGCGACCTTCGCCGAGGTGGTCGGGCAGGAGCACGTCACCACACCGTTGATGAACGCGGTGGACGGCGGGCGGATCAACCACGCCTATCTCTTCAGCGGCCCGCGCGGATGCGGCAAGACGTCGTCGGCGCGGATCCTGGCCCGCTCGCTGAACTGCGAGCAGGGCCCGACGTCCACCCCTGCGGCGTGTGCGAGTCGTGCATCGCCCTGGCACCCGACGGCCCCGGCTCCCTGGACGTCATGGAGATCGACGCGGCCAGCCACGGTGGCGTCGACGACGCCCGTGACCTGCGCGAACGGGCCTTCTTCGCGCCGGTGAGCAGCCGCTACAAGGTCTACATCGTCGACGAGGCGCACATGGTCACCACGCAGGGCTTCAACGCCCTGCTCAAGGTGGTGGAGGAGCCGCCGGACTTCCTGGTCTTCGTGTTCGCGACGACCGAGCCGGAGAAGGTCCTGCCGACCATCCGCTCGCGCACGCACCACTACCCGTTCCGGCTGGTGCCCCCACGACGCTGCGCAGCCTGCTGGAGAAGACCTGCGAGGCCGAGGGCGTGACCGTCGAGCCGACGGTCTTCCCGCTGGTGGTCCGCGCCGGTGGCGGGTCGGTGCGTGACTCGCTGTCGATCCTGGACCAGCTGCTGGCCGGCGCCGGCCCCGAGGGCGTCACCTACAAGAGCGCCGTCGGGCTGCTCGGGGTCACCGACGACGCGCTGCTCGACGAGACGATCGACGCGCTGGCCGCCCACGACGCGCCGGCGGTCTTCCGCGCCGTGGACCGCGTCGTCGAGGCCGGGCACGACCCGCGCCGCTTCGCCACCGACCTGCTCGACCGGCTGCGCGACCTGATCGTGCTCGACGCGGTTCCCGACGCCGGCGGCAACGGGCTGCTCGACTGCCCGCCGGACCGGCTGGACCTGATGAACCAGCAGGCGTCGGCGCTGGGCTCGGCGACGCTGTCGCGGATGGCCGACACGGTGCACGAGGGCCTCACCGAGATGCGCGGGACGACGGCGCCGCGGCTGCTGCTCGAGCTCGTCTGCGCCCGCATGCTGCTGCCGGCCACCGACGGCGCGGCCGCGGCCACCCTCCAGCGGCTGGAGCGGCTCGAGCGACGGATGTCCATCGCGGGCGAGCACGCCGGTCGGCCGGAGGCCGTGCGCGAGGCACCGGCCGCCCCGGTCCGCGAAGCGCCGGCCGCCCCGCCCCGCGAGGCGCCGCGAGCCGCCGCCGCACCCCTGCCGGCTCCGGCGCCCGCTCCAGCGCCTGCTGCTCCGCCTGCGGGCCCGCCCACGCCCACCGTCCCGCCCGCGGCCACCGATGGGGAGCCCGCAAGGAGTACGTCCGCCCCTCGCAGCGCAGCGAACCGCCGCGCCGGGCACCGGCCGCCGCTCCTCCCGCCGCCGCGGCGCAGGCTGCCGACGACTGGCCCGAGACGGTGCAGCCGGGCTCGGGCCGGGGCAAGTCGGCTCCCGCAGCCGCAGCCGCACCCGCCCCCGGCCCGCCCGCGGGCCGGACGCCGCCGCGCCCGGCCGCAGGTGAGCCCGACATCCCGCTGCCGCCCGAGCCCACCGACGACGAGGAGTGGCCGCACCCGGCCAGCCCGTCCGCGGCCCGCGCCGCCGCCGCGCGCACCGATGCCGCCGAGCACGGGACGCCGTCCGCGGCCGGTCCGCCCCGGGCCGCCGCCGAGTCCTCGCCCGCCCCCGCGGTGGCGAGCCGACGCCGGTCGTCTCGGCCAACCCCGAGCCGGCCGCCGACGACGCCGAGCTCACCACCACCGACGTCCGGCGCGTGTGGCCGGAGCTGCTCGTCGTCGTCAAGCGGCACAAGCGCACCACCGAGGCGCTGCTGAAGAACGCCCAGGTGCACCAGCTGGCCAACGGTGTCCTCACGCTGGCGACGTCGTCCCCGGCGCTGGCCCGCCGGCTCGGCGACGACCTGAACAAGGACGTCATCCGCGAGGCGCTCAACGAGCTGCTCGGCGTCCGCTGGCGGGTCGACGCCGTGGTCGAGGCGCCGCGGCCGCCCCCGGGCCGGCCGTTCCGCCGGAGCAGGCACAGGAGGCCGCGCGGGCCGCCGAGGCGGCCGAGGCCCGCGAGCTGATGGACGAGCGGGCGGCCGACGTCTCGGCCGCGGCCGACGGGGAGCCCCCGCCCGTCGTCGACCCGGAGCAGGCGGCCCTGTCCCTGCTCCGTGCGCAGCTCGGCGCGCGACCGGTGGACAGCTGAGCCGGTGACCGCACGCGACCTTCCCGAGGACGAGCAGGCGATCGTCGAGGCCGTCGCCCGCTGGGTCGACCGGGAGGTGCGCCCGCAGGCCGGCCGGCTGGAGCGGGCGGGGAGTACCCCGCCGCGCTGCTCGACCAGATGAAGGAGATGGGGGTCTTCGGCCTCGTCGTCCCCGCGCGGTGGGACGGATCCGACGTCTCGGCCCGGTGCTTCGCGCTGGTCACCGCCGAGCTCGCCCGCGGCTGGATGAGCCTGGCCGGGGCCATGGGCGGGCACAGCGTCGTCGCCAGGTTGCTCACCGTGCACGGCACCCCGGAGCAGCGGGAGCGATGGCTGCCACGGATGGCGACCGGCGAGGTGCGCGCCGCCATGGCGCTCACCGAGCCCAGCGGGGATCGGACCTGCAGGACATCCGCACCCGCGCCGTCCGGGACGGGGACGCCTACGTCGTCGACGGCGGCAAGACGTGGATCACCAACGCCCGGCACGCCGGCGTGATCGCGACGCTGGTGAAGACGGACCCGGTCGCGCAGCCGAGGCACCGCGGGATCAGCATCCTGCTGGTCGAGCCGGGGCAGGTCGACGTCTCCCGCGACCTGCCCAAGCTCGGGTACCGCGGGGTCGAGTCCTGCGAGCTGTCCTTCGCGGGGTCCCGGGTGCCCGCCGACGCGCTGCTGGGCGGCGAGGAGGGGCATGGCTTCGCCCAGTTCATGGCCGGCCTGGAGCTCGGCCGGGTGCAGGTGGCCGCCCGCGCGGTGGGTGTCGGGCAGGCGGCCCTGGACGACGCACTCGCCTACGCCCAGCAGCGCGAGACGTTCGGCAAGCCCATCTGGGAGCACCAGTCGGTCGGCAACCTGCTGGCCGACATGGCGACGAAGGTGCACGCCTCCCGGCTCCTGGTCCTCGACGCCGCCGCCGGCATCGACGCGGGCCGGCGCAGCGACCTCGAGGCCGGGATGGCCAAGCTGTACGCGTCCGAGGCGTGCATGCAGGTCGCGCTGGACGCGATGCGCATCCACGGCGCCGCCGGCTACTCGGCCGAACTCGACATCGAGCGCTACTTCCGCGACGCCCCGCTGATGATCGTGGGCGAGGGCACCAACGAGATCCAGCGGAACGTGATCGCGCGCCGGCTGGTGGAGCGCTCGCGGGAGAGCTGAGGTCCGAGGGCTGCGGCGGTCGGGGTGCCGCTGCGCGTCGTATCGGCGGCCTAGTCTCGTGGCATGTTCCCCGGTGGTCAGCCCGACATGGCACAGCTCCTCCAGCAGGCCCAGCAGATGCAGCAGCAACTGGTCGCGGCGCAGGAGGAGCTCGCGCGCACCGAGGTCACCGGCTCGGCCGGCGGCAACCTGGTCACGGCCACGATGACCGGCAACGGCGAAGTCACCGCCGTGACCATCGCCCGGGAGGCGGTCGACCCCGACGACGTCGAGACGCTCCAGGACCTCGTGGTCGCCGCGCTGCGCGACGCCAAGCGCGCGGTCGACGAGCTGGCCGCCCGGACCATGGGCCCCCTCGCCGGTGGGCTCGGCGGCGCTCCCGGCGGCGGCCTGGGCCTCCCCGGCTTCTGACCGCACCCACCGGACCCCGAGGAACGCCCCCGTGTACGAAGGCGCCGTCCAGGACCTGATCGACGAGCTGGGCCGGCTGCCCGGCGTCGGCCCGAAGAGCGCGCAGCGGATCGCCTTCCACCTGCTGTCGGCCGAGTCCGCCGACGTCAGCCGGCTGGTCGCCGCGCTCGTCCGCGTGCAGGAGGAGGTCCGCTTCTGCGTGACCTGCTACAACGTCGCCGAGGCCGAGCAGTGCAAGATCTGCCGCGATCCGCGCCGTACCGACGACGTCCTGTGCGTGGTCGAGGAGCCCAAGGACGTCGTGGCGATCGAGCGAACGCGGGAGTTCCGGGGCCGCTACCACGTGCTGGGCGGTGCCATCAGCCCGATCGACGGCGTCGGCCCCGACGACCTGCGGGTCAAGGAGCTCATGACCCGGCTGATGAACGGCGCGGTCACCGAGCTGATCATCGCGACCGACCCCAACCTCGAGGGCGAGGCGACGGCCGCCTACCTGGCCCGGCTCGTCTCACCGATGGGGCTGGCGGTCTCGCGGCTGGCCAGCGGGCTGCCGGTCGGTGGCGACCTGGAGTACGCCGACGAGGTCACCCTGGGCCGCGCGTTCGAGGGCCGCCGCCGCATCGACGCGTGACGACAGCCGCGGGAGCATCGCAGCGAGGAACGAGCGAGGAGCGGACCGGGGCGCGCAGTCACGCCATGGGTATCGCCTGACGACCCCCTCCGGAGGCTCCCGGTGGGCGCCCGCAGTGGGCCGTGCCAGCGCCTCACCTGCGCGGACCAAGGTCACGGGTTGGTGTCGATGCCGATCGCGCGCTCTCCAGGGCGCGTCGCGGCGTCCTATGGTCCGATCCACGTCCGTGGATCGATTTCCGTCCACGGCAGTCCCGCCCGGAGCTCATCCGGCCCGCGAGGGCCGAGAAGGCAGGTTTTCCGCGATGACCCGTCGTCATACCCGCGCTGCGGCCGCATCAGCGGCCGCGTTGCTGGCCGTGACTCTGTCCGCCTGTGCCTCCAGTGACCGGGACTCCGGTGAGGAGGGCGGCGAGGAGACCGGCGGCACCATGGTGTTCGGCGCGGCCGGTGACCCGGCCATGCTCGACCCCGCCTTCGGCAGCGACGGTGAGACCTTCCGCGTCTCCCGTCAGATCTTCGAGGGCCTGCTCGGCAACGAGCTCGGCGGCACCGAGGCGGTACCGGAGCTCGCCGAGGACTGGGAGGTCAGCGAGGACGGCCTCGAGTACACGTTCAACCTGCAGCAGGACGTGACGTTCCACGACGGCACCGACTTCAACGCCGAGGCCGTCTGCTTCAACTTCGACCGTTGGTACAACTGGGAGGGCCTGGCCCAGAGCCCCAGCGCCTCGTACTACTACCAGGCGGTCTTCGGCGGCTTCGCCAACACCCCGGACACCCCAGCATCTACGAGAGCTGCGAGGCGACCGACGAGAACACCGCGGTGATCACGCTGTCGCAGGTCACCTCAAGTTCCCGGCAGCCCTCGCACTGCCGGCGTTCTCCATCCAGAGCCCCACGGCGCTGCAGGAGTACAACGCCGACGAGGTGTCGGGCAGCGAGGACGCGCTGACCTACTCGGAGTACGCCCTCGAGCACCCGGTGGGCACCGGCCCCTTCATGTTCGAGAGCTGGGACCGCGGCAACGGCGAGGTCACCATCGTCCGCAACGAGGACTACTGGGGTGAGCAGGCCCAGCTGGACGAGGTCATCTTCCGGACGATCTCCGACGGGAACACCCGCCGGCAGGAGCTGGAGTCCGGCTCGATCGACGGTTACGACTTCGTCTCCCCGGCGGACTACGGCACGCTCGAGGACACCGGGGCGCAGGTCCTGGTCCGCGACCCGTTCAACATCCTGTACCTGGGCATGAACGGCGGGAACGTGGCCGGCTCCGGGGCCAACCCGGCGCTGCAGGACCCGCGGGTCCGGCAGGCGATCGCGCACGCCATCGACCGCCAGACGATCGTCACCTCGCTGCTGCCCGAGGGGCCGAGGTGGCGACCCAGTTCATGCCGCCGACGGTCGACGGCTGGTCCGAGAACGTCACGACCTACGAGTACGACCCGGCCCGGGCTCAGGAGCTGCTGGCCGAGGCCGGCGCCACCGGCACCACGCTGCGGTTCTTCTACCCGACCGACGTCAGCCGCCCGTACCTGCCGGACCCGGCCGCGATGTTCCAGGTGATCAGCCAGAACCTGACCGACGCCGGCTTCACCGTCGTGCCGACGGCGCTGCCGTGGAACCCGGACTACCTGAACGCCGTCCAGGCGGGGCAGGCCGACGTCCACCTGCTCGGGTGGACCGGTGACTACAACGACGCCTACAACTTCATCGGCACGTTCTTCGCCGAGGCGTCGAACAACCAGGCGTCGGCGGAGTTCGGGGCGTTCAGCGCACCGGAGATCTTCGCCGCGCTGGCCGAGGCGGACGCCGAGCCCGACCCGGCCGACCGCACGGAGCTGTACCAGGAGGCCAACGAGCTGATCATGGACTACCTGCCGGGTGTCCCGATCTCGCACTCGCCGCCGGCCCTGGTGGTCGCTGAGAACGTGCAGGGTCTCGAGCCCAGCCCGCTGACCGCCGAGGTGTTCTCGACGGTGTCCCTCAGCGACTGACGAAGGACCCCTGCCCCCCGCCACTCGCAAGCTCGCGGCGGGACCCTGCAGGGGCCGTTCCACCACGTCGCCAGGCTCGCGGCGGGCCCCTGCACGGGGCCGCCGCGAGCCTGTCGGGCCGGTCCGCTCCGTGAGAGGGAACCTGAGCGCGTGCTCCGCTTCATCGTCCGGCGCCTCCTCCAGCTGATCCCGATCCTGCTCGGGCTCTCGGTCCTGCTGTTCGCCTGGCTCCGCGGTCTGCCCGGCGGGCCGGCGCAGGCCGCGCTGGGGGAGCGCGCCACCCCCGAGGCCATCGCCCGCTACAACGAGCTGTTCGGCCTCGACGAACCGCTGATCGTCCAGTACCTGCGCTTCCTGGGCCGTGCGATCCGGCTCGACTTCGGCACCTCCGCACGGACCGGCCGCCCGGTCACCACGGAGTTCCTCGAGCGCATGCCCGGCACGATCGAGCTCACGATCTTCGCGATGATCTTCGCGATCGGGGTCGGCATCCCGCTGGGCTACCTCGCCGCCCGCAAGCACGGCAGCTGGCTGGACTCCACGTCGGTCGTCGGCTCGCTGCTCGGCGTGGCCATCCCGGTCTTCTTCCTCGCCTACCTGCTCCGGTTGATCTTCGCCGTCGAGCTGGGCTGGCTGCCCGGGTCCGGCCGCCAGGACGTGCGGATGGACGCCACCCGCATCACCAACTTCTACGTGCTCGACGGCCTGCTCACCCGTGAGTGGGACGCGGCCTGGGACGCCGTCCTGCACCTGATCCTGCCGGCGATCGCGCTCGGCACGATCCCGCTCGCGATCATCGTCCGCATCACCCGCGCCTCGGTCCTCGACGTGATCAACGAGGACTACGTCCGGACGGCGAACGCGAAGGGCCTGGCGACGTCGACGGTGCGGCGCCGGCACATCATCCGCAACGCGCTGCTCCCGGTGTTGACGACGATCGGCCTGTACATCGGCCTGCTGCTGTCGGGCGCGGTGCTCACCGAGACGGTGTTCGCGTTCGGCGGGGTGGGTTCGGCGCTCTACGACGCGATCTTCGCGCGGGACTTCGCCATCCTGCAGGGCTTCATCCTCATGCTGGCGATCGTCTACGTGCTGGTGAACCTGCTGGTCGACATCTCCTACGGTCTGCTCGACCCGAGAGTGAGAGTCCGATGACGCGTGCGGAATCGGACCAGGGGCAGAGCAGTGACCGCGATGGGCGACCTCAAGCGACGCCGGATCGACGAGCTGGCGGCCCGGGCCGGTCAGGTGCCCGAGGGCGAGGGCGGCGTATCCCTGACCAAGAGCGCCTTCCGGCGGTTGCGCCGCGACCCGGTGGCGATCGCCGGCGCGATCATCGTGGTGATCTTCCTCCTGGTCGCCGCCTTCGCGCCGTTCCTCGCGCCTCGCGACCCGTTGGCGCAGACCCTGCTGTCGGAGATCCGGCCGGGCTTCATCCCGGGCCCGCGCGAGGTTTTCCGCTCGGCGTCGACAACCTGGGCCGGGACCTGCTCTCCCGGCTGATCTGGGGATCGCGCCAGTCGCTGATGATCGGCGTCGTCTCGACCGTGCTCGGCGTGGCCGTCGGCATGGCACTCGGGGTGCTCGCCGGCGCCTTCGGCGGCTGGGTGGACACCCTGGTGATGCGGTTCGTCGACATCGTCCTGTCCATTCCCGGCCTGCTGATGGCGATCAGCGTCTCGGTGCTCCTGGGCCAGAACCAGTACGCGCTGATGATCGCCATCGCGGTCGTGCAAGTACCGATCTTCGCCCGACTGCTGCGCGGGTCGATGCTGGTGCAGCGCGGCAGCGACTATGCCCTCGCCGCGCGGGCGCTCGGCATCCGCAGGAGCCGGATCGTGTTCGGCCACGTGCTGCCCAACTCGCTCAGCCCGGTGATCGTGCAGGCGACGCTGTCCCTGGCCACCGCGATCATCGAGGCGGCGGCGCTGTCCTTCCTGGGCCTCGGCGACCCCGACCTGGCCCGTCCGGAGTGGGGCGCGATGCTGGCCAACGCGCAGCGCTTCCTGTCCATCCAGCCGGAGCTGGCCTTCTACCCGGCGGCGTGCATCATCGTGGTGGCGCTGGGCTTCACGCTGCTGGGCGAGTCGCTGCGCGAGGCCCTCGACCCGAAGTTCCGGAGGTGAGCTCCGCATGAGCTCCGTGCTGGGCGGGCCCGTGGGCACCCCCGTCCTCGAGGTGGACGACCTCGCCGTCACCTTCGAGCGCAAGGGCGAGAAGGCGACCCGGGCCGTCGACGGCGTCAGCTTCTCCGTCGCCGCGGGGAGACGGTCGGCCTGGTCGGGGAGTCCGGCTGCGGCAAGTCCGTGACGTCGCTGGCGATCATGGGCCTGCTGCCCAGCCGCGGGGTCACGGTAGGCGGCTCGGTCCGGCTCGAGGGGCAGGAGCTGATCGGGGCCGCCGACAAGAAGCTGCGCTGCTGCGCGGGCCGCACATGGCGATGGTGTTCCAGGACCCGCTCTCCTCGCTGAACCCGACGGTGCAGATCGGCACGCAGGTCACCGAGGTGCTGCTCGAGCACCGCGACATGTCCAGGGCGGAGGCCGCCGCGGAGGCCGTCGTCCTGCTGGACCGCGTGGGCATCCCCGATCCGCGGCGCCGCCTCAAGGAGTACCCCCACCAGCTGTCGGGTGGCATGCGCCAGCGGGCGCTGATCGCCATGGCGCTGGCCTGCTCGCCCCGGCTGCTGATCGCGGACGAGCCGACCACCGCCCTCGACGTCACCATCCAGGCGCAGATCCTGGACCTGCTCAAGGAGCTCGTCGTCGAGACGGGGACGGCGCTGGTGATGATTACCCACGACCTCGGCGTCGTCGCCGGCCTGTGCGACCGCGTCCACGTCATGTACTCGGGGAAGATCATCGAGACCGCCGACCGGCACGAGCTGTTCGCCCGGCCCCGCCAGCCCTACACCGGCGGCCTGCTGGCGTCGGTGCCCCGGCTCGACGCCGGCCGGGGGACGCCGCTGACGCCCATCCGCGGCTCCGCCCGTGACGCCATCCCGTGGGCCGAGGGCTGCGCCTTCGCGCCGCGCTGCGACAACGCGCAGGACGACTGCCTGACCGAGGTCTCCGGGAGCACCGTGCCGCTGGAGTACGACGGCCCCGGTCGGCAGCTGCGCTGCCGGCACCCGCTGGAGTACCCGCCGGCGCCGTCCGGTGCCACTGCACTGGGAGCCACCCGATGACCGCCGCTGCACCCGGGACGAGCACGCCGGGGGACGAGCCGCTGCTGCGGGTCCGCGGCCTGAAGGTGCACTTCCCGATCAAGCGGGGGTCGTCTTCGACCGGACGGTCGGTCACGTGCGGGCCGTCGACGGCGTCGACCTCTCCATCCCCCGCGGGTCGACGTACGGACTCGTGGGCGAGTCCGGGTGCGGCAAGTCGACGCTGGGCCGGGCCATCCTGCGGCTGGAGGAGCCCACCGCCGGCGAGGTGATCTTCGACGGCACCGACGTCGCCTCGCTCAAGGGCGAGCCGCTGCGCACCATGCGCCAGCGCATGCAGATGGTCTTCCAGGACCCGCTGGGCAGCCTGGACCCGCGGCAGAACGTGGAGTCGCTGCTGTCCGAGCCGCTGCGGGCGCACGGCCTGGGCGGCGGCACGAAGGGCATCGCGGAGAAGATCCGCGGACTGCTGGACGCCGTGGGGCTGCCGTCGGCCGCGCTGCGCCGGTACCCGCACGAGTTCTCCGGCGGGCAGCGCCAGCGCATCGGCATCGCGCGGGCGATCGCGCTCGAGCCGGACCTGCTGATCGCCGACGAGCCGGTCTCGGCGCTCGACGTGTCGGTGCAGGCCCAGGTGCTCAACCTGCTGGAGGAGCTGCAGGAACGGCTCGGCCTCACCTACCTCGTCATCGCGCACGACCTCGCGGTGGTGCGGCACATCAGCGACGTCGTCGGCGTCATGTACCTCGGCTCCCTGGTCGAGCAGGCCCCCGCCGACAACCTGTACGAGCAGCCGCTGCACCCCTACACGCGGGCGCTCACGAGCGCCGTCCCCGTGCCGGACCCGGTCCTGGAGGAGACGCGGGAGCGGATCCTGCTCGCCGGTGACCTGCCGTCGCCGGCGAACCCGCCCAGCGGCTGCCGGTTCCACACCCGCTGCCCGTGGCGCCAGGAGACGCGCTGCGACGACGAGGTGCCGGTGCTCCGTGAGCTGGCGCCCGGTCGGCTGGTCAGCTGCCACTGGGCCGAGGAGATCCGGGACGGCGTCCTGCAGCCCAAGTCGGCCGAGGAGGTCGCGGCGTCCCAGGGAGTGTCCGTGCGGGCCACCGGGGTGGGGCCGATCGAGACCGACGCGCTGGTGCAGGGCGTCGACCAGCCGATCGAGCGCCGCTGACCCCACCCCAGGCATAGGTACCTTTACCTGCGTTCTGGTGCCCGGAACGCATGTATTGGTACCTATGCCTGGGGCGTTACTCCCGGACGACGACGTCGTCGCCGCGCCGCACCGCCCGGCGGACGCGGAGCCGGGCCAGCCTTCCCACGGCGGCCACGAGCTGGGTGTAGAGCGGCGTCGGGCCGTGGTAGCCGAGGAAGCCCTCGGCCCTTCCACCATCTCGCCGGTGCGGACGTCGTAGCGGCTCTGGTGCCACGGGCAGACCAGGCAGCCGTCGGCGTCGACGCTGCCCTCGGACAGGTCGGCCAGCTGGTGCCGGCAGCGACGGGACACGGCGAAGTAGCGGTCGTCCCCGGCCGATCCCCGGTTGCCCACCGCCCAGCCGCCGGCGCGGCGGACCGTCCCGGGTGGCAGGTCGGAGGCACGGACGCGGTCGGGCTCTGGCACGGGAGGTCCTCCTCGGTAGGGCGGACTCCCGCCCTACCCCGTGCGGCGGCGCCGGACCCGCGGGCCGTCGGTAGGGTCCTGGGTCCGTACCGAGACGTTCCCAGGAGGTGCCGTGCGCCGGCTGTTGGTCGTCCTGGGTGTGGCCGCCCTGCTCCTGCTGAGCGGCGGGACCGCGCTCGCCGTCCCGCCGTTGCGGCTCGACGAGCAGGTGGTGGACCAGGTCGGCGCCCTGAGCGGCGGTGAGGCGCAGGTCGAGGAGGCGCTGGAGGAGCTCCGCGCGGAGGACGGCACGCAGCTGTTCGTCGTCTTCGTCAACAGCTTCGACGGCGCACAGGGCAGCGAGTGGGCGCAGTCGACCGCCGAGTTGTCCCAGCTCGGCGGCAGCGACGCGCTCATCGCCGTCGCGGTGGTCGACGGCGCGTACGGCTTCTACCGGCCGCAGAACTCCGAGCTGTCGCGGTCGGAGATCGAGTCGCAGGCGGCCCAGGACGTCGAGCCGGCGTTCGGCGAGGTGACTTCGCCGGCGGGGTGGCCGCCTTCGCCGACATCCTGCGCACCGGGGGCACGTCCGGCGGTGCGGCGGAGGAGAGCGGGTCCGGCGGCGGCGGCGCCCTCCTCGTCGTGGGCGGCATCGCCGTCGTCGGGGCGGCGTCTACCTGGTGAGCCGCTCGCGCCGCCGCGCACGGGAGGGCAGCCCCTCCGGTGACCCGCATCGAGCAGGCCGACCCGTTCCCCGGGGAGTCCACCGAGCAGGTCCAGTTCCGCGCCAGCAACGCGCTGCTGGAGCTGGACGAGGCGATGAAGACCTCGCAGCTCGACCTGGACTTCGCCCGCTCGCAGTACGGCGAGGAGGCGGTGACCGGCTTCGGTGCGGCGCTGGCGGCCTCCCGGGACGAGCTGTCGCGGGCGTTCACCATCCGCCAGCAGCTGGACGACGACATGGGTGGGCGGGAGACCGGCACGGACGAGCCCACCACCCGGCGGATGCTCGCGGAGATGCTTGCGCTCACCGACTCGGCCGGGGCGCGACTGGACGAGCAGGCCGACGCCTTCGCGCAGCTGCGCGACCTCGAGCACACGGCACCGCAGGTGCTCGACGCGCTCGAGCCACGGATCGCCGAGCTGCACGCCCGCATCCCGCAGGAGGAGCAGCGCCTGGCGGATCTCGGGCAGCGGTTCGCCGCCTCGGCGGTCGCGCCGGTGGCCGACAACGTCACCGAGGCGCGGGCCCGACTGGCCGCCGCCGAGCAGGAGGTGCAGGAGGCGCGCACCGCACTGGCCTCGCCCGAGCCGGGCACCGCGGTGGGTGACATCCGGGCGGCCGAGGACGCGGTCGCGCAGACCACCACGCTGCTCGACGCGGTCGGCCGGCTGGCGGGCGACCTCGACGCCGCCGGTGGCCGGGTGGCAGCGGTGCGGACGGAGACCGAGAAGGACCTGGCCGAGGCGCGGTCGCTGACCGCCTCCCGCGCGGGCAGCGGGCTGGCTCCGCAGATCGCCCGCGCGGAGGCCGCGCTCGCCTCCGCCGACGAGGCGCTCGGCGGTCCGCAGCCTGACCCGCTGGCCGCACTCCGGCAGCTGGAGGAGGCCGACATCGCGCTGGAGCAGGCGCTCTCGGTCGCCCGTGACGCCCAGACCCAGATGCGTCGCGCGGCCGCGGCCCTCGACCAGGCGCTGTCCACCGCGCGCTCGACGATCGCGGCCGCCGCGGACTTCATCAGCACCCGCCGCGGGGCGGTGGGACCCGAGGCGCGCACGCGGCTGGCCGAGGCGCAGCGGCACCTCGACGTCGCCGTCGACATGGGCCGCGACGACCCGGTCACCGCGCTGCGCGAGGCGCACCAGGCCACCACCCTGGCGCAGTCGGCGCTCGACCGGGCCCAGGACGACGTCTCCACGTGGTCGGGCGGGTACGGCGGCGGCCCCGGCGGGTTCGGGGGCGGGTACGGCGGCGGGTACCGGCGCGGTGGGGTCGACCTCGGCAGCCTGGTGCTGGGCGGGATCCTGCTCGGCGGCGGCCGGGGCGGTGGCTTCGGCGGTGGCTTCGGCGGCGGCGGCGGCGGCGGCTTCGGCGGCGGTTTCGGCGGCGGAGGTGGGCGCTCGGGCGGCGCCAGTTTCGGTGGTGGCGGCCGGAGCGGCGGCGGCCGCTTCTGAACCTCTCCGGGACGGCGCCCCGAGGCCTGGGAACTGTCGGATGCCGGTGGCACCGTGTCCTCCTCACGACCGGAGGAGGAGCGATGCCCACCCGAGACACCCCTGGCCCGACGGCACGCCGTGCTGGATCGACGTCGGTGTGCCCGACACCGAGGCGGCGAAGCGGTTCTACTCGGCCCTGTTCGGCTGGGAGTTCAGCGGCGGCGACCCGGCGTTCGGCGGCTACCTGAACGCCACCCTGCGGGGCCGGACGGTCGCGGGCATGGGGCCCCAGCAGGACCCGGACGACCCGCCGCGGTGGACGACCTACTTCGCGGCTGCGGACGCGGCCGCCGCCTGCGACCGCATCCGGGCGGCCGGCGGCACGGTGCTCGTCGAGCCCATGGAGGTCGGTCCGATGGGGACGTTCGTGGTCGCGCTGGACCCCCAGGGCAACCCGTTCGGGCTCTGGCAGGCGGGCGAGCACACCGGCTACCAGATCCACAACGAGCCGGGCGCGCTGGCGTGGAACGAGGCGATGGTCGACGACACGGCGGCGGCCAAGGAGTTCTACACCGCCGTCTTCGGGTTCACCTTCGACCAGATGGCGCCCGAGGACGGCGCCGGCGACGACTACGCGACCTTCGGCACCGGCGGCAACCCGCTGGGCGGGCTCGCCGCATCGGACCCGAGCATGCCGAAGGGCTGGCTGACCTGCTTCGCGGTGGCGTCCACCGACGACACCGTGGCCGCTGTCGAGGCGCGGGGCGGAAAGGTGGTCACGCCGGCGGAGGACACCCCGTTCGGGCGCTTCGCGATCGTCGAGGACCCGTGGGGTGCGCCCTTCGAGGTCATGGAGGACCCCGCCGCCTGAGCGTTGCCGGCCGGCGCGAGCGAAGCTGGCGCCGGCCGCTCGTCAATCGCGGATCTGCCCGTAGGCGTGCTCGGGGCGGAACCGGACGACGAGCCGTCGGTCGGCCACCATCGCCGCCCGGTACTCGTCCCACTCGTCGTGCTCCCCGAGACGCCCCGGTAGTAGGTGATCAGCTCCTCGACCGTGGCGTCGTGCGGGTCGGCGGCAACCGGGGTGAGGTCGGCGGTGCCCTCGACGGCGACCCAGGTCCAGAAGTCACGCGAGGCGACGTGCAGGGTCACTCGCGGGTCCCGCTCCAGGTTGCGGGTCTTGGCGCGGTCGGCGGTCACGGACACCCGCACCAGCCCTGCGTCCGCGTCGTAGGCGTAGCCGACGTTGGACAGCTGCGGCCGGCCGTCCCGCTTGATCGTGGTCAGCACGCCCCAGCGGTTCTCGGCGACGAACGCCAGCATGTGCGGGTCGACGGTCACGGGAGGGCCTCCTCGAATGGCAGCGGGTCCTTCATCGCACCCTCCCGCGGGCCTTGAGCGGCATGGCGGGGAGCGAGGGGCGGGCAGCCGGTCGCCGTCGTACCCCACGACGACGCCGAAGCGCTCGTCCTCGGCGTTCCAGCGCTCCGCGTACTCGGCGATCTCCTCGCCCGACCGGCCGACGAAGTTCCACCACATGACCATGTGCTCCTCGAAGGGTTCACCGCCGAGCAGCAGCAGGCTCGCGGCCTCCTCGGCCCGCAGGCGCAGGGTGCGCCGGCCGGTACCGAGGTAGAGCATCGAGCCGTGCGCCACGGGAACGCCCTCGACGCTCGCCGAACCCCCGGCGGCCAGCACCGCGTACTCGAAGTCCGGCTCCAGCGGCAGCTCGACGTCGGCATCGGCGGTCAGCTTCAGGTCGGCGCCGACCAGCGGGCTGTAGGCGGTGCCGGGTGAGGTGGCGTCGCCGACCGAGCCCATGAGCACCGTCGTCGTCAGCCCGTCGGAGGTGAACCCCGGCAGGGCGGCGTGGTGCTCGAAGTGCGGTGCCACCTCGCGGTGCTCGTCGGGCAGCGCCACCCAGAGCTGGGCGCCGTGCAGGTAGCGCGGGTGCACCACCGGGGACTGCTCCGAGTGTGCGATGCCGTGCCCGGCCGTCATCAGGGCCAGCTGGCCGGGGCCGAAGACCACGTCGCTGCCCACCGAGTCGCGGTGGTGCACCTCGCCCTCCAGCAACCAGGAGACCGTCTGCAGCCCGGTGTGCGGATGCGGGGCGACCTGCATGCCGGACGTGGTGGTGACGTCGTCGGGGCCGTAGTGGTCGACGAACGCCCAGGCCCCGACCATGCGCCGTCCCAGCGTGGGCAGCAGCCGCCGGACCCGCGTGCTCTCGCCCAGCAGCACCTCCCTCCCCGGCAGGAGGTCCAGCGCCGGGCCGGTGGGGTCGCCTCGACGCCGCCCATCTTCCGGGCGGACGGGCGGCGGTCGAGGTTGCTCATCGCGGTCCTCCGGTGCGGATCGACGTCAGGCGCGGGGGATCGGCGGCGTCGTCTGCCCAGTCTCGCCCCGGACGTCCCCGTGCGGAACCGGCTCCCGGCGCCCGTAGGCGGCCGGGATCGAGCCGAGGCGGCCGGCCTGGAAGTCGGTGAACGCGTCCATGACCTCCTGGCGGGAGTTCATGACGAACGGCCCGTACATGGCGATGGGCTCGCGGATCGGGGCGCCACCGAGGATCACGACGTCCAGTGCGGGGTGCGCGACTCCTGGTGGACGGCGCCGTTGATGGTCACCGTGTCGCCGGGGCCGAGGACGGCGAGCTGCCCGGTGCGGACCGGCGCGCCGTCGATGCCGACGGAACCGGCGCCGGAGAGGACGTAGACGAGCGCGTTGAAGTCCGGGCGCCACGGCAGGTCCAGGGTGGCGCCGGGGAGACGGTGGCGTGCACCATCGCCATCGGCGTGTAGGTCGAGCCGGGGCCGGTGTGGCCCGCGGCGTCACCGGCGATGACCCGGAGGAACGCGCCGGCGTCCGGGCTGGCCAACAGCACCGACTCGTCCGCGCGGAGGTCCTGGTAGCGCGGCTCGACCCACTTCTGCGCCCGCGGCAGGTTCACCCACAGCTGCAGGCCGTGGAACAGGCCGCCGCTGACGACGAGGTGCTCCGGCGGCCGCTCGATGTGCAGGACGCCGCCGCCGGCGGTCATCCACTGCGTGTCGCCGTTGCTGATCGTGCCGCCGCCCCCGTGGGAGTCGGCGTGCTCGAAGGTGCCGTCGATGATGTAGGTGACGGTCTCGAAGCCCCGGTGCGGGTGCCACGACGTGCCCTTGGGCTCGCCCGGCGCGTACTCGACCTCGCCCATCTGGTCCATGTGGATGAACGGGTCCAGGTCGCGCAGGTCGACGCCGGCGAAGGCCCGGCGGACCGGGAACCCCTCGCCCTCGAAGCCCGAGGGCGCCGTGGTGACCGAGCGGCTGCGGCGGCGGACGGTCCCGGGAGCGGGCACCGGGACGCGGGCCAGGGTGGTGGTGTCCTCGACGGTCACGGCGGGCATGCCGGCCTCCTCGGTTGAGTGTTCAACTAGTGGCACCGTAACCGCTGCAGGGCCGGTTGTCTTCCCTCTCGCCGATGCGCCGGGTTTCGCCGACCATGGCGCGGGGGCAGGACCACCGGCGATGGAGCCCGAGTCGTCCGCCGCCGGCCGGCTCGGCTGCCCCAAGCGGATGGTGTTCGGCCCGTGCGGCGGTGTCCGGGAGGACGAGCGGTGCGAGCTCGCCGAGCACCGCTGCGTCTTCCTCGACGCGCCGCTGGTCCGCTGGCCGGGCGCGGCTCCCGACCCGCCGGTCCGCTCCGGGCTCCTCGCCCGCGCGGCGGAGGCGCCCGTCGTGCTCACCGACCTCTCGGTGCCCGCCTTCGACACCGCGGCGGTGCGCAGGGTGGTGGGGGTGCTGGGGCCGGTGTCCGACGGACTGCTCCTGGGCGAGCACGCCAACCGGCCGGACTTCCCGCCCACGATGCTCGCCGCCGAGGCGCTGGCCGCAGGTGCCCGCCTCTGGACGACGCTGGCCTGCCGAGACCGCAACCGCGTCGTCCTGGAGCAGGAGCTCGCGGGCCTGGCGGCCCTCGGCGTGGACGGCGTCCTGTGCGTCACCGGTGACGGCCGCGGCCCGGGCGTGCGTCCCGGGGCCAGCCAGGTGTTCGACCTCGACGGCGTGCGGCTCGCCGCCCTCGCCGCCGGGCGCGGTCTGCAGGTCGCCGTCCCCGAGTCGCCGGAGGCGCCGCCGCGGGCCCTGCGGCCCGCCCGCGTGGCCGAGAAGCAGCGGGCCGGCGCGCAGCTGTGCGTGCTGAACCACGTCAGCAGCCCGGCCCGGGTGGCGTCGTTCGTCGCCGCGGCCCGGGACGCCGGGGCGACGCTGCCGTTCGTCGCGGGGTCGCCGTCTACACCGACGAGCGCTCCGCCCGCGTGCTGCAGCGCTTTCCCGGCCTGCACCTCGACGACGACGTCGTCGAGCGGGTCCTCGCCGCGCCCGACCCGCGGGAGGCCGGCATCGCCGCCGCGGTCGAGGAGGCCCGAGCGCTGCTCGCCGTCCCCGGCGTCGTCGGGGTCAACCTGTCGGGCATGGCCTCCGACCGGGGCGAGGACGACGGCGCACGGATCAAGGCCGCGGTGGCCGAGCGACTGAGGGGACTTCGTGAGCGAGCTCGAGAGCGAGGCGATGGAGGCGGAGTTCGACACCGTCGCCGGGTGGACCGCGGAGGCCGTGCGGGCGCTCGGTCCTGAGCACGCGATCCCTGCCGGCTGCCGGGGCAGCGGCAGCGAGGGGCGCTGCGCTGGCTGGCCGACCGCCTCGAGCCGCGCCCGGGCAGCCGCCTGCTCGACGACGGCGCCGGAGTCGGCGGGCCGGCGGGATGGCTGGCGGCCGAGTGCGGGGTGCGACCGGTGTGCGCGGAGCCGATGGCGGCGGCGGTCCGCGCGTCCCGGCGGCTGTTCGGGCTGCCCTCGGTGGTGGCGACGGCCCAGCAGTTGCCCTTCGCCGACGGCGCGTTCGACGCCGCCTGGTGCCTCGGCGTGCTGTGCACGACGTCGGACAAGGCCGGATCGCTGGCCGAGCTGCGCCGGGTGCTCGTCCCGGGCGCCCGGCTCGGGCTGCTGGTGTTCGTGGCCGCCGGTCCGTTGCCGCCGCCCCTACCGGAGGGGAACGAGTTCCCGGGCGAGCCCGAGCTGCTCGACCTGCTGAGCGGCGCGGGATTCGGGCTGCGGGAGTCCGGCACCGCCGATCTCGCCGACAGCCCGGCCGAGTGGCTGGAGCGGGCGGACGCCGTCGACGCGGAGGTGGGGCGCCGGCACGGGAGGCGCCGGAGTTCCGGCAGGCCCGCGAGAACGCCGAGCGGGTGGGCCGGCTCATCTCCGGGGACCACCTGCGCCCGTGGCTCGGGGTCGCCGTCGCCCGCTGAACCGGCCGATCCGTCGCCTCGAAACGCGCGGGACACACGTCGTCGTTAGGTTCGACGCCATGGCGGACCTCTTCGACGGCTACTCCCTCGGGGAGCAGTGGGACGAGATGTTCGGCGGGGTGTCCGAGCCGCGAGCCGCGTACGCCGGCCTGTACGCGTCACTGCAGCCCATGGCCGGCGAGGAGCTGGCCGCCCGCGCCGACGTGCTCTCCCAGACCTACCGGGACGCGGGGTGACCTTCGCCCACGCCGGCGAGGAGCAGCCCTTCCCGCTCGACATCGTGCCGCGGGTCATCGGGGCCGAGGAGTGGGCGGCCGTCGAGCGCGGCGTGGCCCAGCGGGTGCACGCGCTGGAGGCCTTCCTCGCCGACGTCTACGGCGCCGGCCAGGTGTTCGCCGACCGGGTCGTCCCGCGCAGCGTGGTCACCACCAGCGCGCACTTCCACCGGCAGGCCCACGGGCTGGTGCCGCCCAACGGCGTCCGGGTGCACGCCAGCGGCATCGACCTCGTGCGCGACGAGGCCGGCGACTTCCGGGTGCTCGAGGACAACCTGCGCTCGCCGTCGGGCGTCAGCTACGTCATCACCAACCGGGCGGCGATGAGCCAGGTGCTGCCGGAGCTGTTCGCCGACCACCGCATCCAGCCGGTCGCGGACTACCCGAGCCGGCTGCTCGCCGCGCTCAAGGCGTCCGCTCCTCGAACGTCGCCGACCCGACGGTCGTCGTCCTCACCCCGGGCGTCTACAACTCCGCCTACTTCGAGCACGCGCTGCTGGCCCGCCAGATGGGGGTCGAGCTGGTGGAGGGCGCGACCTCGTCTGCGCCGGCAACCAGGTCAGCATGCGGACGACGGACGGCCAGCAGCGGGTCGACGTCATCTACCGCCGGATCGACGACGAGTTCCTCGACCCGGTGCACTTCCGGCCCGACTCGGTGATCGGCTGCGCCGGGGTGCTCAACGCCGCCCGCGCCGGCCGGGTCACGATCGCCAACGCCGTGGGCAACGGCGTCGCCGACGACAAGCTGCTCTACACCTGGGTGCCCGACCTGATCCGCTACTACCTCGGCGAGGAGCCCGTGCTGGCCAACGCCGACACCTACCGGCTCGACGAGCGGGACACCGTCCACTGGGTGCTGGAGTCCCTCGACCAGCTGGTGCTCAAGCCGGTCGACGGGTCGGGCGGCAAGGGCATCGTCATCGGCCCCCGCGCGGACGAGAAGACGCTCGCCGACCTCGCCGTCAAGGTGCGGGCGAACCCGCGGGACTGGATCGCCCAGAAGCCGATCGGCCTCTCGACGTGCCCGACGCTGATCGGTGGCCGCATCGCGCCCCGGCACGTCGACCTGCGGCCGTTCGCGATCCACGACGGCGACAAGGTCTGGGTGCTGCCGGGCGGGCTCACCCGCGTGGCGCTGCCCGAGGGGAGCTGGTGGTCAACTCCAGCCAGGGCGGCGGCTCCAAGGACACCTGGGTGCTCAGCCCGCCACGGCAGGCCGCCGAGCCCGAACCCGAGCTCACCACCATCGAGTTCACCGCCGCGGACCTGCCCGACGAGCCGCCCGCCCAGGACCCCGGCCCGCTGAACGACACGGTCGTCGGCCAGGGCCAGCAACAGCAACAATCGACCGACCCCGTCCCTCTCAGCCCTCAGAGCCCTCGCAGGCTCGGGCCGAGCCTCCGGACGGGGCCGGACGTGCCCGTTGCCCCCGGGGGCCGGCATGTTGAGCCGGATCGCGGAGTCGCTGTTCTGGATCGGCCGGTACGTGGAGCGCGCCGACGACACCGCCCGCATCCTCGACGTGCACACCCAGCGGCTGGTCGAGGACCCGTGGATCGACGAGCGCCGGGCCAGCGCCAACCTGCTGGCGCTGATGGGCGCCCCGACGCCGGAGGCCGAGGCCGACACCGAGCGCGTGCTGGGGACCCTGGCCTTCGACCGGACCAGCCCCAGCTCGATCGTCGGGGCCCTCTCGGCGGCGCGGGAGAACGCCCGCGGCGCCCGCGAGGTGCTCAGCGCGGAGATCTGGGAGTCGCTCAACGTCACCCACAACGCCCTGCCGCAGCAGCGGACGATGGCCCGGCGCTACGGCCCGCACTCGCTGTTCCGGTTCGTCCGCGAGCGGTCGGCGATGGTCTTCGGACTGGCCGACGCCACGATGAGCCGCGACGAGAGCTGGCTGTTCCTCATCCTCGGCCGCTCGCTGGAGCGGGTGGACATGACCTCGCGGATCATCTCCACCCGCATCCTCGCCGGCGACGCCGCGCCGTCCTGGACGCTGGTGCTGCGCTCGACCGGTGCCTACGAGCCCTACCTGCGCACCTACCGGGGGATGGTCAACTCGAGCCGGGCGGCGGAGTTCCTGCTGCTGGACCGGCTGTTCCCGCGCTCGGTGTTCGCCGCGCTCGAGCAGGCGGAGGCGTGCCTGGCCGAGCTGGAGCGGTCGACCGTCCGCGACGCCGCCCGGATCGGCGTCGCGGGCGAGGCACACCGGATCGTCGGGCGGGCCCGCACCATGCTGGAGTTCATGAGCCCGCCCGAACTGCTGGCCCAGCTGCCCACGCGGCTGGAGGAGCTGCAGCGCACCTGCTCGGCGGCCAGCGCCGCGGTCACCCACCGCTTCTTCACCGAGCAGGCGCCGCAGGTGTGGGTGCCGGAGGAGGCCGGATGAGCCAGGCGCAGACGTTCGAGACGACGACGCCCGCGCGGCCGGCCGCGCACCGGTGGCGGCTGCAGGTGGTGCACCGGACCCGGTTCCACTACTCCGGCCCGGTGCGCTCGAGCTACAACGAGGCGCGGCTCACGCCGGAGAACAGCAACCGGCAGACGACGCTGCGCTCCAAGGTCGAGATCGAGCCGGCCGCCACCGCCTACGCCTACCGCGACTACTGGGGGTCGACGGTCACGGCGTTCGATCTGCACAGCCCGCACGCGGAGCTGGTGGTCACCGGGACGTCGATCGTGGAGGCCGGGCCGGACCTCGGCGGTCACGACCGGGTGGGCTGGAGCGGGCTGCGCGCCCGCGAGGTGCAGACGCAGTTCGGCGAGCTGCTCAGCGCGACGTCGCTCACCGCCATGGACGACGAGGTGGTGGCAGCGGCGCGCGCGACGGTCGGTGAGGCCCACCCGCACGAGGCCGGCCCGCTGATCTGCCGGTTCGTGCGCGACCACATCGACTACCTCTCCGGGTCCACGAACGTGAAGACCAATGCCATGCAGGCCTGGACCAAGGGGCAGGGCGTCTGCCAGGACATCTCGCACGTCACCGTCGGCCTGCTGCGGGCCCTCGGCCTGCCCGCGCGCTACGTCTCGGGGTACCTCCATCCCACGCCCGCCGCGGAGATCGGCGTCCCGGTCACCGGCGAGAGCCATGCCTGGGTGGAGTGGTGGGACGGGGGCTGGAACGCCTTCGACCCCACCAACTCCGTCGAGATCGGCACCCGGCACGTCACCCTCGGCCGGGGCCGCGACTACGGCGACGTCCCGCCGTTCAAGGGGCTCTTCTCGGGCCCGAAGAGCGAGGGCCACACGGTCACGGTGGAGGTCACCCGGCTCGCCTGAATCCGCAGCGCGGATACTGGGGGCGATGAGCGCACCCCTGAACCTGGTCAACCTCGAGCGGGTGCACAAGGCACACGGCACGACCGTGATCCTCGACGACGTCTCCCTGGGCGTCGCCGCCGGCGAGCGGATCGGCGTCGTCGGCCGCAACGGCGGCGGCAAGAGCACCCTGCTGTCGCTGCTGACCGGCACCGACGAGCCGGACTCCGGGCGGGTCACCCGCCGCGGCGACCTCGCCATGGGTGTGCTGGACCAGTCCGGCACGCTGCCCGCCGGGACGACCGTGCGCGACGTCGTCCTCCCCTCCTCGATGTTCGCCGCGGAGCACGAGTGGGCCGGCGACCCGGCCGTCCGCTCCGTGCTGACCGGCCTCGAGCTCGACCGCCTCGGCCTCGACGCCCCGGTCGCGCCGATGTCCGGCGGTGAGCGACGCCGGGTGGCGCTGGCCGCTCAGCTGATCCGCCCGCTGGACCTGCTCGTGCTCGACGAGCCCACCAACCACCTGGACGTCGAGGGCGTGGCCTGGCTGGCCGAGTACGTCAACCAGCGCGCCGGAGGCCTCGTCGTCGTCACCCACGACCGGTGGTTCCTCGACGAGGTGTGCACGACCACGTGGGAGGTCGCCGACGGGAACGTGCACGCCTACGACGGCGGCTACTCGGCCTACACGCTGGCACGGGCGGAGCGGGCGCGGATCTCGGCGGTCACCGAGGAGCGCCGGATGAACCTGGTCCGCAAGGAGTTGGCGTGGCTGCGGCGCGGCCCGCCGGCCCGGACCAGCAAGCCGAAGTTCCGCATCGACGCCGCGCAGGCGCTGATCGCCGACGAGCCGCCGGCCCGCGACTCGATGGCGCTCAAGGGCTTCGCCGCCCGCCGGCTCGGCAAGACCGTGTACGACGTGGAGCACGTCGACTACGCCGTCCCGACCGACGACGGTCCGCGCACGCTGTTCGAGGACCTGGACTGGAACGTCGGTCCGGGCGACCGGATCGGCATCGTCGGGGTCAACGGTGCGGGCAAGACGTCGCTGCTGAAGCTGCTCGTGGGCGAGACGAGGCCGGACGCCGGGACGATCGTCGTCGGCCAGACGGTGGCGCCGGCCTACTTGTCCCAGCACGTCACCGAGCTGCCGCCGCGGGCCCGGGTGCTGGAGGCCGTGCAGGACGTCGCCCGCATCGCGCGGATCGGCAACCAGGAGATCTCCGCGTCCACCCTGGCCGAGCGGTTCGGCTTCGCGGCGAACCGGCAGTGGACGCCGGTCGGCGACCTCTCGGGCGGGGAGCGACGCCGGCTGCAGCTGCTGCGGCTGCTCATGGCCGAGCCGAACGTGCTGGTGCTCGACGAGCCGACCAACGACCTCGACATCGACACCCTGACCGCGCTCGAGGACCTGCTCGACAGCTTCCCGGGCACGGTGCTGGTGGTCAGCCACGACCGGTACTTCGTCGACCGGGTCTGCGACAAGGTGGTCGCCCTGCTCGGCGACGGTTCCCTGGCCGAGCTGCCCGGCGGGGTCGACGAGTACCTCCGGCGCCGGGCGGCGGGCGGCGCGCCGCTGACCACGGCCGCCGGTGACGGCGGAACCCGTGCGGTCGGTGCCCCTCGACGGCCGGTGCCGCGGTGTCGGCGGCCGAGGCGCGGGCGGCGAAGAAGGAGGCCAGCCGGCTGGAGCGGCGGATGCTCAAGCTGGACGCCGACGAGAAGAAGCTGCACGAGCAGCTCGCCGCGGCCGCCGCCGACTACTCCACGGCGGCCGCGCTCGACGCGGAGCTCCGGGCCGTGCACGCGGAGAAGGAGCAGGTCGAGAACGACTGGCTGGCCGCGACGGAGCTCGCCGACAGCTGATCACGGCGCCTCACGCACGTACGTCCGACGAAGCTTGTGCTCTGCCCCGCTGAGCGGGGCAGAGCACAAGCTTCCGGGGTGGCAGGTCAGGCGGTGGCCTCGGCGCGGTTGCGCTGGATGAGGCGCGTCCCGACCACGACCGCTGGGATGGCGCCGACGAGCGCGAAGGCCGCGAAGGGCAGCGGGGAGAAGTCCATCGACGCGGACGCCGCGAGGGCCGCGACCGCCGGAACCAGCAGCCACCAGCTGGTGACCCCGGCCCGTGCCAGCCCGAGGTAATCGACCAGCGGGCCGACCAGGCCGAGCACGGTGACGATGCCGATGACGGCCAGCCCCGGAGAGCCGTTCACGGACTCGAAGAGCGACTCCGCGGTGCCGGCGTCCAGTTCGCGGCCGATGCCCCCGGTCCAGAAGTCGTAGAGCACGAAGCCCGCGACGGTCACCAGGCCGAGGGCCGACCTGAGCGCCCCCACCACCGTCGGGATCCGGCCCTTCACGCCACGGACGAGCGCGGGTGCCGCGAGCCAGGCCAGCCCGAGCGCCAGGTTGCCGTAGTGCAGCAGCGGCGCCGAGAGCGCCGTCTGCCCGGGATCCCGGGCGAGCGAGGCGATGTAGTCGGCCGGTGCCATGGAGGCGGCCGACGGCGAGGTGCCAGGAACGGCCGGGGGTCCGGGCGTCCGCCGGGACCCGGCTTCCCGGTGCCGGCCACCGAGCCGGCTCCGACGCCGGCCACGAACGCGTCCCCGGCGGTGACCGCATGACGATCCGCGTCGTGCTCGTCGACGACCAGGCCATGGTGCGGTGCTGCTCGACGTCCGCATGCCGGGCATGGACGGGCTGGAGGCGGCCCGGCGGATCCTCGCCGCCGCGCTGCCCACCCGCGTCGTCGTCACCGCCGCCCTCCGGGCCGGGGTGAGCGGCTTCCTGCTCAAGGTCGCCCCGCCCGAGGACCTCGTGACGGCGGTGCGCACGGTCGCCGCCGGGCACGGGCTCCTGGACCCCGCGGTCACGCTCCGGGTGATCGAGACCTACGCCGCCGCCCCGGCGTCGGACCCCGCCCGGGCTGCCGCGCTCGCGGGGCTCACCGACCGCGAGACCGACGTCCTCGCCCTGGTCGCGGCGGGGCTCTCCGACGCGGAGATCGCGGCGCGGCTGTACCTGGGCGAGGCCACGGTGAAGACGCACGTCAGCCGGATCCTGCTCAAGCTCGGCCTGCGGGACCGCGTGCAGGCGGTCGCGTTCGCGTACGAGAGCGGGCTGGTCACGCCGGGCGGGCGCTGACGCCGGGACGGTAACCTGACGGCACCGCCGGTGTCCTCCGACGTCTGTGGTCGTCCCCGAGCCCTTTGACTCCCGGAGACCCGTGCTCGCCGTTCTGCTCCTCCACCTGGTGGCCGCCGTGGTGGCGCCCGTCCTCGTGCGGGGGTGGGGGCGCAACGCCTTTCTCGCGCTGGCCGTGGTGCCCGCCACCGGTTTCGCGTGGGTGCTGACCCGCCTGCGGACGGTGGCCGAGGGCGGCGAGGTCACCGAGAGCGTGCCCTGGGTGCCGGCGCTCGACCTGGACGTGGCATTGCGGCTGGATGCCCTGTCGCTGACCTTCGCGCTGCTCGTCACCGGCGTGGGTGCCCTGGTGCTGCTCTACTGCGCGCGCTACTTCGAGCCCGACGACGAGGGCTCCGCCCGGTTCGCCGGCAACCTCACCGCGTTCGCCGGCTCCATGCTGGGCCTCGTCCTGGCCGACGACCTGCTGATGCTCTACGTGTTCTGGGAGCTCACCACCGTCTTCTCCTACCTGCTCATCGGCGGTGCGGGGACGAAGCTGGCCGCCCGGCGCGCCGCGAGCCAGGCGCTGATCCTCACCACCGCCGGCGGCCTGGCCATGCTGATCGGCCTGATCATGCTGGGGAGACCAGCGGCAGCTACCTGCTGTCGGAGGTCGTCGCCGACCCCGGCAGCGGCCCGCTCCTGGTAGCCGGCACGCTGCTCGTCCTCGCCGGGGCGGTGACGAAGTCGGCGATGATCCCCTTCCACTTCTGGCTGCCCGCCGCGATGGAGGCGCCGACCCCGGTCAGCGCCTACCTGCACGCCGCGGCCATGGTGAAGGCCGGCATCTACCTGGTGGCGCGGCTGGCCCCCGGGTTCGCCGAGGTCCCCGGGTGGCGGCCGGTCGTCCTCGGGCTGGGCCTGGCCACGATGCTGGTCGGCGGCTACCGCGCGCTCCGGCAGAACGACCTCAAGCTGCTGCTCGCCTTCGGCACGGTCAGCCAGCTCGGCTTCCTCATGGTGCTGGTGGGCGGCGGCAGCCGGGAGCTGGCGGCCGCCGGGCTGGCGATGACGCTCGCCCACGCCCTCTTCAAGTCCACCCTGTTCCTGACCGTGGGCGTGATCGACCACGCCACGGGCGTCCGAGACCTGCGGAGCCTGTCCGGCCTGGGGCGCCGGCTGCCTGCGCTGGCCGTCATCGGCACCCTGGCCGCGGCCTCGATGGCCGGTCTGCCGCCGCTGCTCGGCTTCGTCGGCAAGGAAGCGGCCTTCACCGCCTTGTGGGACGGCGGTCTGCCCGACCGCACCGCCGCCGTGGTCGTGCTCGCCGGTCTGGTGCTGGGCTCGGTGCTCACCGCCGGCTACACGGCGCGCTTCCTGTGGGGCGCCTTCGCCCGCAAGCCGGGCCTGGAGCCGACCGAGCCGGCCGAGCTGGTCCACCCGCCGCGGGGCTGTTCCTCGCGGCTCCCGCGGTGCTGGCGCTCGCCGGCCTGCTCGCCGGGCCGTTCAGCCCGCTGCTGGAGCCGCTGGTCGCCGGCTACGCCGACACCCTGCCGCTGCTGTCGCCGGAGGCCGAGAAGCTGGCGCTGTGGCACGGGCTGCAGCCGGCGCTGCTGCTGTCCGCGCTCACCGTCGTCGGTGGCGCGCTCCTCTTCCTCGCCCGGACGGCGGTGTTCCGCACCCAGCGGCGGTTCGCCGTCGGCGCCTCGGCGGACGAGGGCTACTGGAACACCCTGCAGACCCTCGACCGCCTCGCCGTCCTGGTCACCGGGACGACGCAGCGCGGCTCGCTGCCGGCCTATCTGGGCACCATCCTCGTCGTCGTGCTGGCCCTCCCGGGGTCGGTGCTGCTGTTCCGGGCGCCGTGGCCGGGGAGTGGCGGGCCTGGGACAGCCCGATCCAGGCGCTGGTCGGCGCGGTCGCGCTGATCTCCGCGGTGCTGGCGCTGCGGATCCGGCAGCGGCTGTCGGCGGTCCTGGTCGTGGGCGTCACCGGGTACGCGCTGGCGGTGCTGTTCGCGCTGCAGGGCGCCCCCGACCTGGCCCTCACCCAGTTCCTGGTCGAGACCCTGACCCTCGTCGTCTTCGTCCTGGTGCTGCGCAAGCTGCCCAAGGACATCACCGAGCGGCACCGGCCGCGTGAGCGCGCCGGACGGGGCGTCATCGCCGTGGCCGTCGGGGCGCTGATGGCCGCGGCGGGGGCGGTCGCGATGAGCGCGCGCACCGCGACCCCGGTGTCGGTCGACTACCCGGAGGCCGCCTACGAGGTCGGCGGCGGGCAGAACGTCGTGAACGTGACGCTGGTCGACATCCGCGCCTGGGACACCCTCGGCGAGATCTCGCTGCTGGTCGTGGCCGCCACCGGGGTCGCCAGCCTCGTGTTCCTGCGCAGGCGGACCGGTGCCGTCGACCGCCTCGACCCGGTGCAGCTGGCCCGGCAGGAGCCCACCTCCCGCCGGGCGCCCCGGGGGCAGTGGCTGGCTGCCTCGGCGGCGCTGTCCCCCGAGCGCCGCTCGGTGATCCTCGAGGTGGTCACCAGGATCCTGTTCCACACCATCCTGGTCTTCTCGATCTTCCTGCTGTTCAGCGGCCACAACGAGCCCGGCGGCGGGTTCGCCGGAGGTCTCGTCGCCGGTCTGGCCCTCGTGCTGCGCTATCTGGCCGGCGGCCGCTACGAGCTGGGGAGGCCGCCCCGGTCGACCCCGGCCTGCTCCTCGGGGTGGGGCTGCTGTTCTCCGGCGGCACCGGCGTCGTGGGGCTGGTGCTGGGCGCCGAGGTGCTCCAGACGGCGATCCTCGAGACCACGCTGCCGGTGCTCGGCGACGTCAAGCTGGTGACCTCGCTGTTCTTCGACATCGGCGTCTACCTGATCGTCGTCGGGCTGGTGCTCGACATCCTGCGCAGCCTCGGCGCGGAGCTGGACCGCGAGGCCGACGAGGACGACCCGATCGAGGCCACGCCCGGAGAGGTGATCGCCCGATGACCCCCACCGTCGTCCTGCCGGTGGTCATCGGCGGGCTCTACGCCGCCGGCGTCTTCCTGCTGCTCGACCGCAGCCTGACCCGCGTCCTGCTGGGTTTCCTGCTGCTGGGCAACGCGACCAACCTGCTGCTGCTGTCCGCCGGCGGGCCGGCCGGCCTGGCGCCGATCCTGGGGTACGCCGAGCCCGAGGAGATGAGTGATCCCCTGCCGCAGGCCCTGATCCTCACCGCGATCGTCATCACCTTCGGCATCGCCGCGTTCGTGCTGGCGATCATCTACCGGTCCTGGCGCCTGGTGCGGCAGGAGGTGATCGAGGTGGACGAGGAGGACCGCCGGATCGCCCGCCGGTCGGACACCGACGCCGACGACATCGATCCCGACGACCTGGCGCCGGAGGACCGGGCACCCATGCACGCCGACACCTTCGCGGCCGACAACGAGGCCGAGGCCGGGCTGGCGCGCCGGTACTCCGGCATCGCGTCCGACGACGTCGACCTCCCGCCGACCCGCCGGAGGAGCCGGTGATCCGGGTCCTCACGCCGCTGCCGGTGCTGCTGCCGCTGCTCGGCGCGGCGGCGGCGCTGCTGGTCGGCGGCCGGCACCCGCGGGTGCAGCGGACGCTCAGCGTCGTGGTGCTGGCCGCGGTGCTCGCCGTGGCGGTCGCGCTCCTGCTGCTCGCCGACGCCGACGGCGCGGACGCCATCTCCGTCGGGGGTGGCCGGTGCCGCTGGGCATCGTGCTGGTCGTCGACCGGTTGTCGGCGCTGATGCTGGTCGTCGCCGCGACCGTGGCGCTCGGGGTGCTGGTCTTCGCGGTCGGCCAGGGTGCGGCCGACGGCGACGAGGAGACGCCGATCTCGATCTTCCACCCGACGTTCCTGGTGCTGATCGCGGGCGTGGCCAACGCCTTCCTGGCCGGTGACCTGTTCAACCTCTACGTGGGCTTCGAGATCCTGCTGACCGCCAGCTACGTCCTGCTGACCCTCGGCGGATCGGCGGCGCGCATCCGGGCCGGCATCACCTACATCATCGTGAGCCTGCTCAGCTCGCTGCTGTTCCTGGCCGCGATCGCGCTGGTGTACGGCGCGACCGGCACGGTGAACATGGCCCAGCTGGCCGTGCGGCTGGCCGAGCTGCCCGAGGGCACCCAGCTGCTGCTGCAGTCGATGCTGCTGATCGCCTTCTCCATCAAGGCCGCGGTCTTCCCGCTGTCGGCCTGGCTGCCCGACAGCTACCCGACGGCGCCGGCACCGGTCACCGCGGTGTTCGCCGGCCTGCTGACCAAGGTCGGCGTCTACGCGATCATCCGCACCCAGACCCTGCTGTTCCCGGGAGGCGCCCTGGACGAGGTGCTGATGTGGGCGGCGCTGGCGACCATGCTGATCGGCATCCTGGGCGCGGTCGCGCAGACCGACATCCGCCGGATCCTGTCCTTCACGCTGGTCAGCCACATCGGCTACATGGTGTTCGGCATCTCGCTGGCGTCGCAGGCCGGCCTGGCCGGGGCAATCTTCTACGTGGTGCACCACATCGCCATCCAGACGACGCTCTTCCTCGTCGCCGGCCTGGTCGAGCGGCAGGGTGGGTCCACCTCCGTCGACCGGCTCGGCGGGCTGGCGACGGCGTCCCCGCTGCTGGCGATCCTCTTCTTCGTCCCGGCGATGAACCTCGCGGGGATCCCGCCGTTCTCCGGGTTCATCGGGAAGCTGGGACTGCTCGAGGCGGGCATCGCCGACGGCGGGTGGCTGCCGATCGTCCTGGTCGCCGGCGGCGCCGCGACCAGCCTGCTCACCCTGCTGGCGATCTCCCGGGTCTGGAGCCGGGCGTTCTGGCGGCTCCCGGCGCAGGCGCCGGCGGAGGACACGTTCGAGGCGGCCGCCGCCGACGCCGGGCCCGACCTCTCGCCCGAAAGTGCGCCCGGCCCCGCACAGCAGCAGGAGCCGGCGGGGAGAAGGAGCCCGCCGGCGCCGATCCGGGTGCGAGCACGACCGGCGGCCGCGCCGAGGCCCGGCGGGCAGCGTGGGAGCGGCACACCGCGGTGGCCACGGCCACGTCCCCGGTGACCGACGGGCTGGGTGGTGACGCCGCGCGGGAGCGGCCGCTGCGGCCACTGCCCCGGGTCATGGTCGGGTCCGCCGCCGCGATGGTGGTGGTGACCGTCGCGCTGACGGCTCTGGCCGGGCCGCTGTACGGCATCGCCGAGCGGGCGGCAGGGGACCTCCGTGACCGCACCCCTACATCTCCTCGGTCTTCCTCGGGGAGGACGTGCCGTGACCGATGAGGCGCCCACCCCGGGCTCCGGCCACCAGCTGCGGCACCAGTTGCCGCTGCTGGTCTGGCTCGTGCTGGTCTGGAACCTGCTGTGGGGCACCTGGTCCTGGGCCAACCTGCTCAGCGGCATCCTCGTGGCCCTGGCCGTCACGGTGCTGCTCCCGCTGCCGCCCGTCGTCGGCGGCGCCCGGGTGCGCCCGCTCGCGCTGGTCCGCTTCCTGGGGCACTTCGTCTTCGACCTGATCTGGTCCGGTGCGCTGGTGGCCTGGCAGACCGTCCGGCCCCAGGGCATCGACCAGAGCGCCATCATCACGGTGCAGCTGCGCACCGACTCCGATCTCCTGCTGACCATCCTGACCGAGTCGCTGACGCTCGTGCCCGGCTCGATGGTGATCGACCTCGACCGCGAGCGTCGCACGATCGCGCTGCACATCCTGCACGTGGCGGACGGGAGCGACGTCGAGCGGCAGCGCGCCTCGGTGCTGGCCGAGGAGGAGCGGGTGGTCCGCGCCTTCGGGTCCCCGGACGAGATCGCCGCCCTCGACCTCGCGCCGGGCGAGCGCAGCCAGGGCACCGGACGGAGGACCCCGTGACCGTCGTCTTCTTGCTCGCCTACGGGATGCTCGGGATGGGAGCGTTGCTCACCCTCGTCCGCCTCGGGATCGGTCCGTCCCTGCTCGACCGGGTGGTGGCCACCGACACCCTCCTGGTGATCATCGCGGCCGGACTCGCGGTGCACGCCGGCCTCCAGCGGGACCCGACGGTGGTGCCGGTGCTCGTCGTCGTCTCGCTGCTGGCCTTCGTCGGCTCGGTGTCGGTCGCCCGCTACATCGGCGGCATGCTGCTCCGGTCCGCCGACGACGGCCAGGACGTCGGCCTGCCCGAGGCGGCCGAGGAGCAGGCCGCCCGAGCCGCAGAGGGGCAGCGATGAACGACGTGCAGACGCTGGGCGACGTGCTCGCGGTCGTCCTGCTGCTCCTCGGCGCGTTCCTCTGCCTGACGGCGGGGCTGGGCCTGGTGCGCTTCCCCGACGTCCTCGCCCGGATGCACGCGGGCACGAAGCCGCAGGTGCTGGGCGTCCTGCTGATCATGGTGGGAGCCGCCATCCGGCTGCAGGGCTGGTCGGCGACCTGGATGCTGCTGCTCGTCGCGGCCTTCCAGATGCTCACGGCTCCGGTGAGCGCCCACATGATCAGCCGGGTGGCGTACCGGCGGCGGCACGTCCGTCGCGACCGGTTGATGGTCGACGAGCTGCACACCGGCGGTGAGGTGCGGGACAGCGTCTACCGCGGTGACGAGCCGGCCGACGCGCCGCCGGAACAGCCGGCCCGCGCACTGGCCGAGAGCCGGCGCGAGGACCGCGAGGCCACCGGGGACTCCTAGCCGAGCTGGCCCAGCCAGAACGGCAGGCCCTGGTCGTCGCGGCACAGGGTGCCGAGGCCGTAGGACTGCCGCTCGATCTCGCCGGCCTCACCGCCGGCGGTCCGGACGGCGGCGACGGCGACCTCGATGTCGTCGACGGCGTACATCGGCACGGTGCCCGGCTCGCTGCTGCCCCCGCCGATCCCGACCATGGGCGTCGGGCCCTCGACCTGCCAGCCGTCGGGCACCCGGCCGGGCACCGCTGTCCAGCCCAGCACGGCCCCGTAGAAGTCCAGGGCACGCCGACCGTCGGGGACGTTCAGCGTCAGGTACACCGGATCGCCCGGCCTGGGGGCGGGTCCGGCGGCGGCCGGTGCGCTCTGCAGCATCCAGCGGTGGCCGTAGGGGTCGATCAGCCGTCCGCCGCGGCCGTAGGGCTCGTCGGTCGCCGGCCGTTCGACGGTGGCGCCGGCGGCCTCGGCGCGGGCCATGGCGGCGTCGACGTCGGGCACGGAGAGATGCAGGGAGACCGGGGCTTGCCGTCCCCGGGGCCCTCCAGGCCGTACTCCGGGTACTCGTCGGCCAGGTACAGGGTGGCGCCGGCCAGCTCCAGCTCGGCGTGACCGATGCGGTCGCCGTCGGCGTAGGGGTCGCCGACGGGACGGGCGCCGAACGCGTCGGCGTACCAGTTGATCGCGGCGCGGGCGTCGCGGACGACGAGGTAGGGGACCAGTGCGGACACGGCGGTGCTCCTCGGTTCGGGGGTCGGGGTCGGACGGGACTGCAGGAGGGCCCGGCGCAGCCGGTCGCGGAGGGCCGCGGTGAAGGTCGGGTCGGGGTCGACCGGCGCGGCCGGGCGGGTCAGCGACCGGAAGGGCCGTTCGGGATCGGTCACGGGGCACCCCCGGCTGCTCGGTGGATTCGTACTGACGGCGGAAGGCGGCGCGGGCGCGCACGAGCAGCGCCTCGGTGGCGTGCAGCGTGCGGCCGAGGAGGGCGGCGACGCGGGGGACGGGCAGGTCGTCGAGGTAGCGGAGGGTCAGCGCGGCACGGTGCGCGGGGAGAGCCCCTCGAGCACCTGCTGGGCGCGCAGCGCGTCGATCTCGTCGTCCCAGGGGTCCTCGGCGTGGGCGGTGCCACCGTCGAGGAGCCGGAGCCCGCGTTCCTCGCGCTCCAGCCGGCGCCAGTGGTCGACGAGCTTGTGCCGGGCCGTGCCGATCAGCCAGGCCACCGTGACGGGCCCGCCGCCGTCGACCTCGGCCCGCACGGCGGCGAGGAAGGTCTCGGCAGTGAGGTCCTCGGCCAGCGCGCGCCGGCCGCAGCGGGCGAGCAGGTAGCCGTAGACCTCCGGCAGGGCACGGTCGTAGAGCGACAGCAGCCCGGGGTCGGGCGGTGGTCCCACCGCGCGCGATCCCGGGCTGCTCATGTCCCTCCGTCGTCCGGGCGCGGTGTTCTCCGACGCCCCGACGACGCCCTTTCTACCGCTGGGCCCGGTTCACCGCCGAGACCACCGCGCGCAGCGAGGCGCTGACGATGTTGGGGTCGATGCCCACACCCCAGAGGACGCGGTCGCCGACGGCGCACTCGACGTAGGCGGCCGCCTTGGCGTCGCCGCCGGCCGACAGCGCGTGCTCGGCGTAGTCCAGGACCCGGACGTCGACGTCGAGGCTCTTCAAGGCGTCGACGAACGCGGCGATCGGCCCGTTGCCGCGGCCCTCGATCGTCACCGGGACACCGTTGTCGACGAGCTCGACGACCATCTCGTCGACCTGGTCGCCGTGCGCGGTGTGCCGGTGCCCAGCGAGGGAGAACCGGCCCCACGGGGCGTCGGGGTCGGGCAGGTACTCGCTGCTGAACGCCGCCCACATCTGCGCGGCGGTGACCTCGCCGCCCTCGTCGTCGGTGTGCTGCTGGACCACGGCGCTGAACTCGATCTGCAGCCGGCGCGGCAGGTCCAGCTGGTTCTCGGTCTTCATGATGTAGGCGACGCCGCCCTTGCCGGACTGGCTGTTCACCCGGATGACGGCCTCGTAGCTGCGGCCGACGTCCTTGGGGTCGATCGGCAGGTAGGGAACGGCCCACGGCATCTCGGCGACGGTCGTCCCGGCCGCCTGCGCGTCGGCCTCGAGCGCCTTGAAGCCCTTGTTGATCGCATCCTGGTGGGAGCCGGAGAAGGCGGTGTAGACGAGGTCGCCGCCGTAGGGGTGCCGCTCGTGCACGCCGAGCTGGTTGCAGTACTCGACGGTGCGGCGGATCTCGTCGATGTCGGAGAAGTCGATCTGCGGGTCGATGCCCTGGCTGAACAGGTTCAGGCCGAGGGTGACCAGGTCGACGTTGCCGGTGCGCTCGCCGTTGCCGAACAGGCAGCCCTCGATCCGGTCGGCCCCGGCGCGGTAGCCCAGCTCGGCGGCGGCGACGGCGGTGCCCCGGTCGTTGTGCGGGTGCAGGGACAGGACGACGGAGTCACGGCGGCCGAGGTTGCGGTGCATCCACTCGATCTGGTCGGCGTAGACGGTCGGCTCGGCCATCTCGACGGTCGCCGGCAGGTTGAGGATCGTCGGCCGGTCGGGGGTGGGCTCCCAGACGTCGGTGACGGCGTTGCAGATCTCCACGGCGAAGTCGAGCTCGGTGCCGGTGAAGGACTCGGGGAGTACTCGAAGAGGATCTCCGTGTCGTCCATCTGCTCGGCCAGCTTGCGCACCATCTCCGCGCCGTGGACGGCGATGTCGACGATGCCGGCCCGGTCGGAGCCGAAGACGACGCGGCGCTGCAGGGTGCTGGTCGAGTTGTAGAGGTGCACGATCGCCTGCCGGGCGCCGCGCAGCGACTCGTACGTGCGCTCGATCAGCTCGTCGCGGGCCTGGGTCAGCACCTGGATCGTGACGTCGTCGGGGACCAGGTCGTCCTCGATCAGCTGGCGGACGAAGTCGAAGTCGGTCTGGCTGGCGGCCGGGAAGCCGACCTCGATCTCCTTGTAGCCCATGCGGACCAGCAGCTCGAACATGCGCCGCTTGCGGTCGGGGGTCATCGGGTCGATCAGCGCCTGGTTGCCGTCCCGGAGGTCGACGGCGCACCAGCGGGGCGCGACGGTCGTGACCTTCTCCGGCCAGGTGCGGTCGCCCAGCACCACGGGGGTGAAGGGGCGTAGCGGTGGATCGGCATCCGCGAGGGCTGCTGCGGATTGCGGGCGTGCGGATGGGCGGCGCGGGTGTGCTGCGGGTTCGTGCTCACGGTCTCGGGCTCCTCTGGCGCGGGCTGGACTCAGCTCCGGTGGGGCGGTCAGCAGGCGCCGGGAACGCACGCGATCACGGCAGATCACCGCGGCGAGGGGCCGACCTAGGAGAGGGCCTCGCCGCGGCTCATAAGCAGGAGGCTGCCGCGCACGTGCCCACGGTAGCAGCGCGTCAGCCGACGTCGCAGGAACACGGGCAGTCCTCGGCGTGGACGGGCCGGCCGCTCCAGTCGTCGAGCTCCTCGCACCGGGGTGGACAGCTGCAGGTGAAGTCCTCGATCGGCTGCGCGGCGCCCGACTCCCGCCGCTGCCGGTGCTCCTCCGCGCGCCGCAGGCGGGCAGCGTGCTGCCGTGCTGCACGGCGTTCCGCGGGAGAGTCTCCGGGCCGGGGCGCCTGGTGGTCGTCCGGGTGCCCGTGCGCCCGCGCCACCGGTCTCGTGTGTGCCGGAGGCGGTCGTAGGTGTACCAGGGCTGCTCGCGCGCGTACCGGTCCTCGCCGTGCCACCAGTCCTGGTCGCCGTACCGGGTGTCCAGGTGCGCCGGGAAGCGTCGTCCGCCCCTGTCCCGCACCGCCTCGGAACTCATGCCCGGCACCTCTGCGTCGTCGTCGTCGAGCAGAGCGAGGCGCAGCCCTGCCAGAGCCGCTGCCCGCGCCAGGAGTCCGACGTCCAGGCCGCCGTGCCCGCTCTCGATGCGCGCGATTGCTGTCTTCGAGCAGCCGACCCGTAGCGCGAGTTCGCGTTGCGACAGGTCGGCGCGTCGACGGATCCGCCGCAGAGCAGCCGGCACGTCGAAGGTGGACACCCGGCCAGAGTCGGGGGTCGCAGGCTCCTCCGGTCGGCTCGAACTCGATCTGTGGACAGTTGTGCTCTGCCCCGCGGAGCGGGGCAGAGCACAAGCATGCTGGAGGGAGGTGTGCCGCTCCCGCCGATCCGGATCCCCGACCGGGTGACGCGCGTCGTGTCGCCGTGGCAACTGCCGACCGAGACCGTACGGTTCCGGCGTGCGAGCGGCGATCTCCTCGACGATGACCTGTGCGGCGCTGCTGCTCCTCTCCGGGTGCTCCGGCGACGGTGGGTCGCCCGCGGAGGGCTCGCCGGCAGCCGACTCGTCTGCAGCGGCGGCGTCGACCAGCCAGGCACCTGCGACGACGCCGCTGTCGGGCCCTGACGCGGTGGTCACCGACTGGCCCGCCGAGGCGCCGGCAGAGCCAGGCGCGGAGCAGTGGGCGGTGTACCTCGCCGTGGGGCCCGAGGGTGACCCTGCGTTGACCGAGGCAGCCGAGTTCCTCCGGGCCCACGGCTACAGCGCGGACGAGAACCACCTGCTGGCGTGCGACGGCGGTGCGCCGGAGACGTTCCTCGGCAGCAACACCGAGCGGGCGGTCGCTGTCTACTTCGAGTGGCGCGCCGACGCGGGTGACTTCCTCACGCTGCTGAAGCCACCTGGCGCCCAGCCGGAGCAGTTCGTGTTCGTCGACATGCTGCGGATCACCCGCGACTGCGTCTGACCGCCGGGCCCGTCAGAACGACTTCTGCAGGCGCAGCTTCAGCGGGCGGCCGTCCGGGTCGACCAGGAGCCGGTACACGGGGGTCGCCCACAGCCGGGTGAGGCGGCCGAGCTTCTCCGGCCGGTGCCGCTGCAACCGTCCCGGCGGCCTGGCTCCGCGCCGTCCGTTCTCGTGCCACTCGGCGAGCGAGGCCGCCCGCGCCTCGAGCGTCGCGACGAAGCGCTCGGGATCGATCAGCAGCTCGTCGTCGCTGCCGTCCTGCGCCAGGTCGAGGTGCTCGCGGGCCAGCTCCAGCCGCAGGTCGCGCGCGAACGTGCGGGCGCAGTCGCCCGTGCCGGCCGGGTCGCGCGGCTCCCGGGGGTCGTGGGTCGCGTCGAGGACCGCGGTGGACAGCTCGCTGTCGTGCGTCCAGGAGCGCCGGTTGAAGTTGTCGCTGCCGATGCTGGCCCACACGTCGTCCACCACGCAGACCTTCGAGTGCACGTAGACCGGCGTCCCGGCGCGGTTCTCGACGTCGAAGACGTGGACCCGGTCCTGCCCTCCCGCCCGGAGGCACAGGTCGATCGCCCGTCGGCGCCCCACGTACTGCGGCGTCGCGTTGAACGCCCCTCCTGGTCGGGGATGCGCGGCACGACCACGACCAGGTGCAGATCGGGGTTCTCGGTGAGCGCGTCGGCGAACAGCTGTGCCACCTCCGACGACCAGAGGTACTGGTCCTCGAGGTAGACCAGCCGCCGGGCCTTCTTGACCGCCTTGGTGTACCCGCGCGCGATCGAGCGCTCGCCCTCGGGGGCGAAGTCGTAGCGCGGCCGGATCTTGGGGTAGGTGCGCAGGGTCTGCACCAGGTGGGGCCCGCAGGGTGGGGGCGGGGGCAGCTCCGGCGGCAGGGGCGAGGGTCGAGGCGAGCCCGGCGGAACCGGTCGATGACGTGGGCGATCGGATTTCCCTGCACCGGGCTGGTCGGGTCGTCCCAGCGCTCCCGGAACGCGGTGTCCAGGACGGCGACGGCGGGCCCGCGGATCTCGGCCTGCACGTCGTGCCAGGGCGGTGTCGGCCCGTACGCCGACGACATGTTCACCGCCTGCGGGTCGCCGCCGTGCTCGGCGTCGTCACGGCGGCTGTGGCACAGGTCGATCCCGCCCGCGAAGGCGACGTCGCGGGACGGGTCGGCGGGGCAGCGGATCACCACGATCTTCTGGTGGTGGCTGCCCACCCGGCGCACGCGCTGGTCGAGGACCACCCGGCCACCGTCCTCCTCGATCTCGCGGTCCAGTGCCCGGTTCTCCTCCTTGCTGTAGGAGATGGCGTCGGTGTGCGAGCGCCACACCAGGCCCCGCACATCCACACCGCGGTGCGCCGCGGCGCTGAACAGTTCGTCCACCGTGGGCCCGTCGGGTCGCAGCCGCTGGTCCGGGTCCCCCGCCAGTCGGTGAACCAGAGACGATCACCCTCGCCGAGCTGCTCGACCACCTCCACGAGCCGGTCGAAGTAGGCCACGCCGTGCACGAGGGACCGGACGAGGTTGCCCTCGGTCCACGCGGGGAGCGGGGTGCCGGGGTTGCCGCGCTCCTCTGCGGTGAGCAGCCACTGCTCCGGGGCGTCCATCCCATGATCACAACGTGTGCGTCGCGGGGATGCAACCACCGGTGCTCCGCGGTACGTCGGTAGCCTGTGGACCCGTGGCCCTCGTCGTCCAGAAGTACGGCGGTTCCTCCGTCGCCTCCGCAGCGCACATGAAGCGTGTCGCCGAGCGGATCGTCAGTGCGAAGAAGAACGGCGACGACGTCGTCGTGGTCGTCTCCGCGATGGGCGACAGCACGGATGAACTGCTCGACCTGGCAGGTCAGATCACCGACGACCCACCCGGTCGCGAGCTCGACATGCTGCTCACCGCGGGCGAGCGGATCTCGATGGCGCTGCTGGCCATCGCCATCTCCACCCACGGCTACGAGGCGCGGTCGTTCACCGGGTCGCAGGCCGGCGTCATCACCACCGGCAGCCATGGCAAGGCCCGGATCATCGACGTCACCCCGGGCCGGCTCCGGTCGGCGCTGGACGACGGATCGATCGTGATCGTCGCCGGGTTCCAGGGCGTCAGCCAGGACACCAAGGACATCACCACGCTGGGACGCGGCGGCTCCGACACCACCGCCGTCGCCGTCGCCGCGGCCCTGCGCGCCGACGTCTGCGAGATCTACACCGACGTGGACGGCGTGTTCACCGCCGACCCGCGGATCGTCCCCAACGCCAAGCGCCTCGACACCATCACCTACGAGGAGATGCTCGAGCTGGCGGCCTCGGGGGCGAAGGTGCTCATGCTCCGCTGCGTCGAGTACGCCCGCCGCTACGGCATCCCCGTGCACGTCCGCAGCTCCTACTCACACCTTCCCGGCACGATCGTGTCCGGCTCGATGGAGGACCTCCCGGTGGAACAGGCGATCATCACGGGCGTCGCGCACGACCGCTCCGAAGGCAAGATCACCGTCTACGGGGTGCCCGACCGGCCGGGTGAGGCGGCTCAGCTCTTCCGGGTCCTCGCCGACGCCGAGATCAACATCGACATGATCGTGCAGAACGTGTCGGCCGGGGCCAGCAAGCTCGCCGACATCTCCTTCACGCTGCCCAAGAGCGACGGCCCCACCGCCATCGCGGCGCTGGAGAAGGTCAAGCACACCGTCGGCTACACCGACGTGGAGTTCGACCAGCACATCGGCAAGGTGTCGCTCGTCGGTGCCGGCATGCGCTCCCATCCCGGCGTCTCCGCCAAGTTCTTCGGCGCGCTGGCCGATGCCGGCGTCAACCTCGAGCTGATCAGCACCTCGGAGATCCGCATCTCCGTGGTCTGCCGCGACACCGACGTCGACATCGCCGTCCGCGCGGTGCACGACGCGTTCGACCTCGGCGCCGACGTCGAGGCCGTGGTCTACGGAGGGACCGGACGATGACCACCTTCTCCACCAGCGGCCTGCGGGTCGGCATCGTCGGCGCGACCGGCCAGGTCGGCGCGGCGATGCGCTCGATCCTCGCCGAGCGGGGCTTCCCGCTCAGCGAGCTGCGGTTCTTCGCCTCGGCCCGATCTGCCGGCAGCACCCTGCCGTGGGGTGACGGCGAGATCGCCGTCGAGGACGCCGCCACCGCCGACCCCACCGGCCTGGACGTGGCGCTGTTCTCCGCCGGCGCGACCACGTCGCGCGCGCAGGCGCCCCGCTTCGCCGAGGCCGGCGTCATCGTGATCGACAATAGCTCGGCGTTCCGCCGCGACCCGGAGATCCCGCTGGTCTGCAGCGAGGTCAACCCCGGTGACATCGCGAAGGCCGCCGGCCGGATCATCGCCAACCCGAACTGCACCACCATGGCCGCGATGCCGGTGCTCAAGCCGCTGCACGACGAGGCCGGCCTCGTCCGCATCGTCGCCAGCACCTACCAGGCCGTCTCGGGCTCGGGCATCGCCGGCGTCCAGGAGCTGCACTCGCAGGCCAGGGCCGTCGTCGACAAGGCCGACGAGCTGGCCTACGACGGCACCGCGGTCACCTTCCCCGACCCGGTGAAGTACGTCGCGCCCATCGCGTTCAACGTGCTGCCGATGGCCGGCTCGGTCGTCGACGACGGAACGTTGGAGACCGACGAGGAGCAGAAGCTCCGCAACGAGAGCCGCAAGATCCTCGGCATCCCCGATCTGCGGGTGTCCGGCACCTGCGTCCGCGTGCCGGTCTTCACGGGGCACTCGCTGTCGCTGAACCTCGAATTTGAGCGTGAGATCCGGCCGGAGCGGGCCATCGAGCTGCTGGCGGCCGCGCCTGGTGTCGAGCTGTCCGACGTCCCGACCCCGCTGCAGGCGGCCGGCCGCGACCCGTCCTACGTCGGCCGGATCCGCCAGGACCCGGGCGTCGACGGCGGCCGCGGCCTCGCGCTGTTCGTCAGCAACGACAACCTCCGCAAGGGCGCCGCGCTCAACACCGTCCAGATCGCCGAATTGATCGCCGCCTCCCGCAGTTGATCATCGTCTGGGTGCTCGGTTCGCCGGCGTGTCCCGCCGTGTCGCGTGCACGCAGACGATGATCAACACGGGTCAGGGCTTCACGTGCGTCAACGCGAAGGCCAGGGCCACCTCGACCTGGCGGATGGTCTCCTCGATGACCAGCGAGCCGTGGCCGGCATCGAACCGGTACACCTCGTGCTCCTTGCCGAGCTCCTCGAGCCGGCCGAGGTAGTTGTCGATCTGCCGGATCGGGCAGCGCGGGTCGTTGGCGCCCGCCACCACCAGCACCGGCGCGGCGACGGCGTCCACGTAGGTGATCGGCGAGGACCGCACGTACACGTCGCGCACCTCCTCAGGTGACCCGCCGAACAGCGCGCGGTCGTAGGCCCGCAGGCCCTCCATCTCGTCCTCGTAGGCCGCCAGGTAGTCCGCGACCGGCACCTCGGCGATGCCGGCGGCCCACCGCTCCGGCTGGGTGCCCAGGCCGAGCAGCGTGAGGAACCCGCCCCACGAACCGCCGGTCAGCAGCGCCCGCTCCCGGTCGAGGAAGCCCTCGGCCAGCAGGGCGTCGAGACGGCGGCGACGTCCTCGAGCTCGGTGAGCCCCGGCCGCCCGGTGAGCGCGTCCCGCCAGACCGACCCGTAGCCGGTGGAGCCGCGGTAGTTCACGTGCACGACGGCATAGCCGGCGTCCACGTAGGCGGCCCGGCGGGCACGGTAGGAGTCGTCGTCCGCCGCCTCGGGCCCGCCGTGCACCAGGAACGCCGTCGCGTACGGGGCGGACCCTCCGGGCGCACCAGGAGCGCGTGGATGTCCCCGCCCGGGCCGGGCACCCAGCGGTCCTCGACCGGGTAGGCGGCCGGCGGCTCCTCGTCGGCGATCGACAGGACGACGGGGCCGTCGGCGCGGCGGATCACCGGCGGCAGCGCCGCCGAGGACCAGGCCAGCTCCACCGTGCCGTCGGGGCGGGCCGTGGCGCCGCGGACGACGCCCGGCGGGGTGTCCAGCTTCTCCAGGCGCCGCTGGCCAGGTCGTAGCGGTAGATCTCGCTGCGGGCGGCGTGGTCGTGCCCGACCAGCAGCGCGGAACCGTCGGGGTAGAAGCCCGCGGTGACGTCACCGGGGAGGTCCAGCGCGATCTCGGTCTCGGTGTCGGCGGCGACGTCCCAGATCAGCAGCTCGTCGCGGCCGCGCCGCTCGTGGCCGACCAGCAGCCGCCGGTCGTCCGGGAGCGGCCCGAACTCCAGCGCGTGCAGCCCGCGGCCCTCGCCGTCCCACTTCTCGGTCACGACAGCGGGTGACTCGAGGGTCGTGTCGCCGGTCCGCAGCACCCGCAGGGCCGGGTAGCGGGGGTCACCGTGCTCGGAGTGGGAGACGACCAGCAGCGCGTCGTCCTGGCTGAGCGCGTCGACCGACGCGGGGTCGCTGTGCCGGTAGATCACCCGGGGCGTTCCACCGGACGGCGCCAGCCACAGCTCGCTGCCGTCGTCGGTCGACCGGCCGATCGCGACCATGGTGCGGCCCACCTCGAGACCGGCGGGGTAGGCCGCCTCGACCGCGGCGACCGCGACGCTGTCCTCGCCTCCGGCGAAGGGCTGGGTCATCCAGCTGCCGAACTCGTCGCCGTCGGTGTCGGCGAACCACCAGATCGTCTCGCCGTCGGGGCTGACCGTGGCGATCAGCGTGCCGTTGGGTCGGTCGGTGACCTGGCGGTGCTCGCCGGTCTCCCGGTCCCAGGCGTACTGCTCCACGACGCCGCTGAGGTCGGAGGAGTAGACGTTCCGCTGCGGGGCGTCCTGCGCCCAGTCCGGGAGGGAGACCCGCGGCGCCCGGAAGCGGGCCTGCCAGCGGGCGGTGACCTCGGGGGAGAGGATGGGAGCGGCGGGTTCGGCGGTCACGGAGCCATCCTCGCAGGACCCCGTGCCATGACACTCCACTACATGACTCAGGGGCCGCCATGCGGCGGCCCCTGAGCTGGTGGTCGGGGTGACAGGATTTGAACCTGCGGCCTCGTCGTCCCGAACGACGCGCGCTACCAAGCTGCGCCACACCCCGAGGTCCTGCAGGAGTCTAGCGCTCGCCCGCGCGGCTCCCGGCGGCGGGGAGATCCCCAGGAGGAGGTGCCCGCGTTCAGGAGCCGCGGGGGTCAGGGTGAGCAGGGTCGCCTCCGGGGGCAGGCGAACCGTGCCGGCGCATACGGGCTGGTGCCCAGACCGGCCGAGACGTGCAGCCAGGTGCCCGAGGGATGGGCGGCGGTCGGCTCGGTCCAGCGGTGCAGCCAGCGCACGCGGTCACGGTCGATGCCGCAGTTGGTGACCAGGGCGCCGTAGAACGGCACCCGCAGCTGACCGCCGTGCGTGTGGCCGCAGAGGAGCAGGTCGTAGCCGTCGGCGGCGAACCGGTCGAGCACGCGGGGCTCGGGGAGTGCGCCAGCCCGATCCGCACGTCGGCGGTGGGGTCCGCCGGTCCGGCGACGTCGTCGTAGCGGTCGCGCCTGAGGTGGGAGTCGTCGACGCCGGCGAGGGTGATCCGCCGCCCGCCGACGGTCAGCTCGCCGGCCGCGTTGGTGAGGTCGAGCCAGCCGCGGTCGCGCATGCCGTCCCGGAGGTCCCGCCACGGCAGCTCGTCCCCGTGCACCCGCTTGTGGTCGGGCCAGAAGTACTTCAGCGGGTTCTTCGGGCGCGGGGCGTAGTAGTCGTTGCTGGCCAGCACGAAGGCGCCGGGGCGGTCCATCAGCGGGTCGAGGGCGCGCAGCGTGCCGGGGACGGCGTCGTGGCCGGCCAGGTTGTCACCGGTGTTGATCACCAGGTCCGGCTCCAGCGCGGCCAGCCCGGCGACCCAGTCCTGCTTCGAGCGCTGACCGGCGGTCATGTGCAGGTCGGAGATCTGCAGCACCGCCAGCGGCGTCGACCCGGGCGCCAGCACGGGGACCTCGAACCGGCGCAGCGTCCACCGGGTGCGTTCGTACAGGCTCGCGTAGGCCACCGCCGACGCACCGGAGGCGGCGGCGGCGGGGAGGGCGGTGTACCAGCGCACGGTCGCAGAGCCTACGTGCGCGGCGCGCCCGCGCACCGTGCCAGGCTGGGACCGTGTCCGACCTGAAGAACCGCCTGCGTGATGACCTGACCACCGCCATGAAGGCCCGCGACGAGCTGCGGACGGCGACGCTCCGCATGGTGCTCTCCGCCGTCAGCGCCGAGGAGGTGTCGGGCAAGGAGGCCCGGGAGCTCTCCGACGACGAGGTCATGGGCGTGCTGCGCCGCGAGGCGAAGAAGCGCCGGGAGGCCGCCGAGGCGTTCGCCGGCGCCGGCCGGTCCGAGCAGGCGGCGCGCGAGGAGGCCGAGGGCGGCGTGCTCGCCGACTACCTGCCGGCTCAGCTCGAGGACGCCGATCTCGCGGCGCTCGTCGCCGACGCGATCACCGGCACCGGCGCCGCCGGCATGAAGGACATGGGCAGGGTCATGGGCGCGGTGCAGGGCGCCGTCGCGGGGCGGGCCGAGGGCGGCCGGGTCGCTGCGGAGGTCCGCCGCCAACTTGGCTGAGCCGCCCCCGCCGGGACTCAGTCGTCGCCGCCGTCTTCCCCGCCCCCACCGCCGCCGTCGTCCGGGGCGGCCCCTCCGCCCTCGGCGGGCGCGGGAGCCGGTTCGGGTGCTGGCGCCGGAGCCGGTGCCGGTGCGGGGAGCGATCCGGGGCCGGGGCCGGCCGTGGCGCCGGCCGGCCACCGTTCAGCAGTGCCTGGTCGGCCGGCGGGAACGGCGACGTCGGCTTGTCGGCGAGGAAGGGCGCCATCGCGTTGCGCCAGATCGTGGCCGGCATGTTGCCGCCGAAGCCGCCGACGTCCTGCTTCGCCTTCGGGTTGAAGACCATCACGCTGGCCGCGTACTCGGGCATGAAGCCCACGAAGGCGACCGAGTCCCGGCCCTGCGAGGTTCCGGTCTTGCCGGCGATCTCGTGGCCGGCGATCGCGGCCCGGGTGCCGGTGCCCGCCGGTGTGGCGACGTCGCCGACCAGGATCTGGCTCAGCGTGTTGGCGACCGCCACCGGAACGGCCTCCGGGGCGCAGTTGTCCCCGGTGACCACCGGCTGGCCGTCGTCGCGGGTGAGCGGCTCGCCGGAGCGGTCGAGCACCTGCACCACCGGCGTGGGGGTGCAGCGGGTGCCCTGGGCGCCGAGGGTCGCGTAGGCGTTCGCCAGGTCCAGCGGGCTGGTGGCCTCGGCGCCGAGCGTGAAGGAGCCGAAGTTCCCTCGACGATCTCGTCCGCCGAGTTCTGGGTCGGCTGGTCGTAGGTCATGCCCATCCGCTCGGACATGCGGACCGGGCCCTCCACGCTGCCCAGCCGGTCCTCCAGCGCCAGGAAGTAGGTGTTGGACGAGCGGACCAGCGCGCCGACCATGTCGAGGGTGTCGGGGTAGTTGCCGGCGTTCCTGACGCAGTACATGCCGCGGCTCTCGTCGCTGCGTTCCCTGTCGCTGCAGGAGGGGCCCCGGTACACCCGGGAGGTGTACTGGTTGCCGGGGGTGCTGATCGTGGTGCCGGCGCCGATGCCGGCCTCGAGCGCGGCGGCGGCGGTGAACGTCTTGTAGGTCGACCCCGCGCCCTTGCTGGCCACCGTGTTGAGGACGACGGACTCGCAGTCGGGATCGGAGCACCCGTACCGGCGGTTGACGCTCATCGCGAGGACGTGGCCGGTGCCCGGCTCGATCGCGGTGAACATCCCGGCGAGCTCGCCACCCATCGGCAGCGTCTGCAGCACGGCCTGGTCGCCGTAGGCCTGCAGGTCGGGGCGCAGCGTGGTCTGGATCGTGTAGCCGCCGCTGTCGATCTCCCGCTGGGACAGGCCCAGCGTGCCGGTGACGTACTGCATCGCGTAGGCGCAGAAGAACCCGCCGACCGCGGCGTCGATGCAGCCGTTCTGCGGGTTCTCGCCCGGCGCGACGGCCACGGGCTGGGCCGAGATCTCCACCAGCTCCTGCTCGGAGATGTGCCCGAGGTCGAACATCCGCTGCAGCACCTGGTTGCGGCGGACGACGGCGTTCTCTGGGTTGGTGATCGGGTCGTCGTTGGCCGGGCTCTGCACCAGACCGGCCAGCATCGCGGCCTGCGGGAGCGTCAGGTCGATGGCATTGACGCTGAAGTACTTCTGGGCGGCGGCCTGGATGCCGTAGGCGCCCTGGCCGAAGTACACGATGTTCAGGTACCGGGTGAGGATCTCGTCCTTGAGTAGGTCTCCTCCAGGGCCATGGCCAGCCGGGCCTCGCGCAGCTTGCGGCCCACGTTCTGCTCCGTGGCTGCCTGCCGTTCCTCGGGCGTCTTCGCCGTCTGCAGCAGCGTCTGCTTGACCAGCTGCTGGGTGAGCGTCGAACCGCCCTCCTGGACCGAACCGGCCGCCACGTTGGTCACCAGGGCGCGCACGGTGCCCTGCACGTCCAGGCCGTTGTGGTCGTAGAAGCGGGAGTCCTCGATGTCGACCAGCGCCTGCTTCATGATCGGCGCGATCTGGTCGGGCGTCACCGGGGTGCGGTTGTTCGTGTAGAGGTTGGTGATCAGCGATCCGTCGGCGGCCAGCACCCGGCTGTTGCCGGCCGGTGTCCGGTCGGTCAGCTCCACGGGGAGCGCGTCCAGCAGCGACGCGGAGTTGCGCGCCACGAGCCCGCTGCCGCCGACCCACGGGAAGAGGAGTCCGGCGAGCAGCGCCCCGGCGACGACGATCGTCGCGGCGAGCTTCGCGAGGGTTCTGGACCTGAGCTGAGCGTTCTCCGACATCGCCGACGAATGTACGTGGCCGGATGCGCCGGAGCCGCGGGTCAGCCGCGGCGCGCGGGCAGGACCCGCGTGCGCGGCGTGCCGGTCGGCGTGTCCGCGTCCGGGCCGGTGAGCTCCGCGGCCATGCCACGCAGCCCGTCGAGGTCGTGCACGTCCCCGGCGGCGGCCGGCACCGTGCGGACGGCGACCTCGGGGTGGGCGCTGGTGAACCGGTCGGCGAGGTGCTGCTCGCGGGTGGCCAGCAGCATCCGCTCGGCGTGCACGCGCAGCGCCGCGGCGGCGAGCTCGGCGCCCGGCCCGCCCGCCTCGGCGACCTCCTCGGCCGCGCCCTCGGCCCGCGTCGCCGACAGCGTCGCGGTCGCCGGTGGGTGGGTCCGGTTCACGACCAGGCCGGCCAGCGGCATCTGCTCGGCCGACAGCCGGTCGACGAAGTAGGAGGCCTCGCGCAGCGCATCGGGCTCCGGCGTGGCGACGACGACGAACCAGGTGCCGGGCTTGCGCAGCGCTCGTAGGTCGCGGTCGCGCGCTCGCGGAAGCCGCCGAACATGGTGTCCAGGGCCGCCACGAAGGCGGAGATGTCGCGCAGCAACTGTCCGCCGAGGATCTTGCTGATGATCCGGCTGAAGAACATGAAGCCGGCGCTGGCGATCTTGAAGCCGGTCCGGCTGGGGGCGGTGAGCAGCCGGATCATCGTGCCGTCGAGGAACCGGCTCATCCGGTTCGGTGCGTCGAGGAAGTCCAGCGCCGACCGGGACGGCGGGGTGTCGACGATGATCAGGTCCCACCGGTCGCTGGCCCGCAGCTGGCCCAGCTTCTCCATCGCCATGTACTCCTGCGTCCCGGCGAAGGAGGAGCTCAGCGACTGGTAGAAGGGGTTGGCCAGGATCTGCTCGGCCCGCTCCGGCGTGGAGTGCGCGACGACGACATCGTCGAACGTGCGCTTCATGTCCAGCATCATCGCGTGCAGCTCGCCGTCGGCCCCCGGTACGTCGACCCGCCGCGGCTCGTTGTCCAGCTCCACCAGCCCGAGCGACTGCGCCAGCCGCCGGGCGGGGTCGATGGTGAGGACGACGACCGTCCGGCCGGCCTCCGCGGCGGCCAGGGCCAGGGCCGCGGACGTCGTCGTCTTGCCCACCCCGCCCGCGCCGCAGCAGACGATGATCCGCGTCCCGGGATCGGTGATGAGCGCGCCGAGGTCCATCGGGCCGGCGACGGGGCCCGGGCGGGACGGACGGGTGGCGCGGGAGGGGCGCTCCTCCGGCTCGGCCTGCGGGGCTGCGCTCATGCGGCGACCTCCGCGCTCAGGTGGTCCTCCAGCCGGGCGGACAGCTCGAACAGCGACCCCACGTCCATCGGTCCGGTCATCAGGGGCAGCTCCACGGTCGGCCGGCCCAGCGCCTCGACCTCGTCGCGCAGCGCGTCCTGGCCGGCCCACCGCCGAGCGTGCTCGGTCACCTCGGCGGCCAGCGCCCCGGCGAGGTCGGCGCCGCCGGGCAGGTGTGCCGCGGCGAGCGCCGGGGCCAGCTCGTCGCCGGTGAGGAGGCCCTCGGCGGCGCGGGACAGCCCGTCCGCCGGCAGCACCGGCTCGGCGGCCATGTTCACGAACACCGATCCGATCGGGAGCCCGGCCTTGGTCAGCTCGGCGATGGCGTCGGCGGTCTCCTGCACCGGCATGTCCTCGAGGATCGTCACCAGGTGCACCGCCGTCTGCGGGGAGCGCAGCACGGCCATGACGCCGTCGCTCTGGGTCTTGATCGGGCCGGAGCGGGCCAGCTGCGCCATCTCGCCGGTGACCCCGAGGAAGCGGGTGATGCGCCCGGTCGGCGGGGCGTCGACGACCACGGCGTCGTAGACCGGCCGGCCGTCGTGCCGGCGGGTGACCGCTTCCTTGACCTTTCCGGTGATCAGCACGTCCCGGAGGCCGGGCGCGATCGCCGTGGCGAAGTCGATGGCCCCCATCTTCCGCAGCGCCCGCCCGGCCCGCCGCAGGTTGTAGAACATGTCGAGGTAGTCGAGGAGGGCCTCCTCGACGTCGATCGCCAGCGCCTTCACCTCGCCGCCCCCGCGGGTGACGGCGACCCGGCGCTCCTCGTACGGCAGCGGCGGGGTGTCGAAGAGCTGCGCGATGCCCTGCCGCTCCTCGGTCTCCACCAGCAGGACGTGCCGCCCGTCGGCGGCCAGGGCCAGCGCGAGGGCGGCCGCGACCGTCGTCTTCCCGGTGCCGCCCTTGCCGGTGACGACGTGCAGACGCACGGGGACGGTTCGGGGCTCACCCGCCCAAGACTAGGAGCACTGCGGGCGCTAGCGTCGGGCACATGAGCGACACTGCCCGCCAGAAGTGGGAATACGCCACCATCCCGCTGCTGATCCACAACACCAAGGCGATCCTCGACTCCTGGGGCGTCGACGGGTGGGAGCTCGTCACCGTCCTGCCCGGGCCCGGCGGCTCCGACCAGCTCGTCGCCTACCTCAAGCGCCCGGCATGAGCTGGCACGCCCGGCTGGCCGAGCTCGGCATCCGGCTGCCGTCGGTGGCCGCCCCGGTCGCCGCGTACGTGCCGGCCGTCCGCACCGGCTCGCTGGTGTTCACCTCCGGGCAGCTGCCGTTCGTCGACGGCGGGCTGCGCCGCACCGGCAAGGTCGGGGTTCCGTCGACGTCGAGGCGGCCGCGGCCGACGCGAAGGTGTGCGCCCTCAACGCGCTCGCGGCCATCGACGAGCTGGTCGGCCTGGACTCCGTGGCGCGCATCGTGCGGGTCGTCGGCTACGTGGCCAGCGCCGAGGGCTTCAGCGGCCAGCCGCGGGTCGTGAACGGCGCGAGCGAGCTGCTGGGCAAGATCTTCGGCGAGGCCGGGCAGCACGCCCGCAGCGCCGTCGGGGTGGCCGAGCTCCCGCTGGGCGCCCCCGTCGAGGTCGAGCTCACCGTCGAACTCGCGTGAGCGAACCGCGGCAGGCAGCCACCGTCATGCTCCTGCGCGACGGGGCCCCCGGGCTGGAGGTGTACCTGCTGCGCCGCACGAGGGGAATGCCCTTCGCCGGCGGGATGACCGCCTACCCCGGCGGCGGGGTCGACCCCGGGACGGCGACGTCGAGGTCGCCTGGCTCGGCCCGCCGCCCGCGCAGTGGGCCGCCGCGTTCGGCTGCGACGAACGGATGGCCCGCGAGCTGGTCTGCGCCGCGATCCGGGAGACGTTCGAGGAGGCCGGCGTCCTGCTGGCAGGCGACCCGGAGGGCGGCAGCGTCGTCCCGGACGTGTCCGGCGACGACTGGGAGGAGCAGCGCCAGGCGCTGCTCACGCGGGAGCTGTCGCTGTCCGAGCTGCTGGCCGGTCGCGGTCTCGCGCTCCGGTCGGACCTGCTGCGGCCGTTCGCGCACTGGATCACCCCGCCGGTCGAGCCCCGCCGATACGACACCAAGTTCTTCGTCGCCGCCCTGCCGGTCGGCCAGGAGGCCCGGGACGTCTCGGGGAGGCGGACGAGGCCTCGTGGCTGACGCCGTCGGCCGCGCTGGCCGAGGCGTTCGCGGGCGCCCGGCCGATGCTGCCGCCGACGACGCACACGCTCGGGCAGCTCGAGCCGTTCGCCGATCTCGCAGCGGCGCTCGCCGGTTCTCCGCCGGAGCCGCTGCACCCGATCAGCCCCACGTTCGAGAAGACCTCGGACGGCACGTGGGCCGTCCTCCCCGACGGCACCCGCGTCCGCCTGGTCGCGCCACTCCCGTCCTAGGCATAGGTTCCTTTACCTGCGTTCTGAGCTCCGGGACGCAGGTAAAGGTTCCTATGCCTGAGACGTCAGCGGGCGCGGCGGCGGAGGCGCTCCTCGTCGAGGACGACGACCGACTTGCCCTGCAGCTGGATCCAGCCCCGGTGCACGAAGTCGGCCAGCGCCTTGTTGACCGTCTCGCGGGAGGCGCCGACGAGCTGGGCCAGCTCCTCCTGGGTGAGGTCGTGCTTGACGCGCAGGCCGTCGCTCTCGCGGCTGCCGAAGCGGTCGGCCATCTGCAGCAGCGCCTTGGCCACGCGGCCGGGGACGTCGGTGAAGATCAGGTCGGCGACGGAGTCGTTGGTGCGGCGCAGCCGGCGGGCCAGTACCCGGAGCAGCTGCTCGCCGATCTCGGGGTGTGCCTCGATCCAGGGGCGCAGCACCGACTGCGGCATGCGGGCCAGCTTCACGTCGGTCACGGCGGTCGCCGTCGCCGTCCGCGGGCCCGGGTCGAAGACCGAGAGCTCGCCGAACTGGTCGGAGGGGCCCATGACGGCCAGCACGTTCTCCCGGCCGTCGGGCGACCGGCGGGACAGCTTGATCTTGCCCGTGACGACGATGTAGAGGCTGTCGCCGGCCTCGCCCTCGTTGAACACGACCCGGCCGCGGGGCAGCGTGATCATCTCCAACCGACTGGCGACCGGGTCCACCGCGTCTTCCGAGAGCCCCTGGAAGATCCCGGACTGGGCCAGCACCTCGTCCACTGCACGTCCTCTCACTGCCGTTCATGCGGACGCAGAGGCGTCCGTGTCCGGGGCGAGTCTAGGCGGCTGTGCAGTCCGTCACCCGTTCGGTGGGTGGACGCGTCCCTCCTCCGAGCGAGTTCGGCCTCCCTGCAGGGGCCCACCGCGAGCCTGCGAGTGGTGGGGGCAGGGAGGTCCTTCTTCAGACCATCGGGGGATTGGCCGAGCGGCGGCCGGAGCCACGGCGGCGCCGCCAGCGCGAGAGCGCCCGCCGGAGGCCCGAGGTGGCGAGGGTGTCGACCTCGCCGGGGGTCGCGGTGTCGAGGAACTCGCTGACCTCACGCGGCCCGGCCGGTCGGCGCAGGGGCTCTTCGACCCGCTCCATCACCAGCAGGAAGGCGATCAGCAGGGGCGGGAAGAGGATGACGCTGAGCGCGACCACGTCCGTCTCCTTCGCCTCGTCCACCAGATCCCGGGCCGCTGCGGCGCCGGGGGAGCCGTCCTCAAGGATGACACGGCCGGAAGTCGTCAGCCCGGCCGCCTACGCTCGACCGCGTGTCCCCGCCCGAGTCGGAGCTCGCGACCGAGCCGGCCTATGCCCGCCCCGCACCTCCCCGCCGTCCCGCCCGTGCGGTCCGCACCGGGTCCTCCCCGTTCGACCCGGAGGAGTCGCCGCTCTCCCGCACCCGCCGTGCCCGGCGGATGGCCCGGGAGCTCGCGCTCATCCACCCCGACGCGCACTGCGAGCTCGACTTCACCACCGCCTTCGAGCTGCTCGTCGCGACGGTCCTGTCGGCGCAGACGACGGACAAGATGGTCAACAAGGTGACGCCGACGCTGTTCGGCCGCTACCCCGACGCGGTCGCTCTCGCCGGTGCCGACCGCGAGGAGCTCGAGGCGATCCTCAAGCCGACCGGCTTCTTCCGGGCCAAGGCGACGTCGGTGCTCGGCCTCAGCCAGGCGCTCGTCGAGCGGTTCGACGGCGAGGTGCCGGCGCGCATGGCCGACCTCGTCACCCTGCCCGGCGTCGGGCGCAAGACCGCCAACGTCGTCCTCGGCAACGCCTTCGCGGTGCCCGGTCTCACCGTCGACACCCACGTCGGCCGGCTGGTGCGCCGGTTCGGCTGGACGGCGGAGGAGGACCCGGTGAAGGTCGAGGCGGAGATCGGCGGGCTGATCCCGAAGAAGGAGTGGACGGACTTCAGCCACCGCGTGATCTTCCACGGCCGCCGGGTCTGCCACGCCAAGAAGGCCGCCTGCGGGGCCTGTGGGCTGGCCTCGTGGTGCCCCTCGTTCGGCATCGGCCCGGTCGACCCCGAGGTGGCCCTGAAGCTGGTCAAGACGCCGGCCGCCTCGGACACCGAGTGATGCGGTTCCGGGCCTTGCTGGGGCTGACGGTGCTGCTCCTGGTCGCCGGTTGCTCCGCCGGCACCACGGACCCGGACGGGCCACCGCCGGCACTCGCCCTCGACGCGTACGACACCCTGGAGCCCTGCCCCGAGCAGCCGGACCAGGAGGCGGCGGGTGCGGAGACGTTGCCGCCGCTGACGTTCGAGTGCCTGGGCGGCGGTGAGCTGGACCTGGCCCGCGCGCCCGGCGTGCCCACCCTGGTCAACCTGTGGGGGAGCTGGTGCGGGCCGTGCCGCGCGGAACTCCCGCTGCTCCAGCAGTTCGCCACGGCGGCCGGTGACCAGGTACGGGTCGTCGGCGTCATCAGCAAGGACGGCGCCCCGCAGGCCGACTCCTTCGCCGCCGACGCCGGGGTCACGTTTCCCGGCGCCTTCGACGGGGAGGGGAGCTCATGAACGAGCTCGGCATCAACGCGCTGCCGTTCACCTACTTCGTGGACGCCGCCGGCGCACTGGTGCACACCGAGGTCGGCGAGGTCGCCTCGGTCGATGAGCTCCGTGCCCTGGCCGTCGAGCACCTGGGGGTGCAGGTGTGAGCGAGCTCGCGAGTTCACCCATGAGCACAGCAGCGCCGCGAACGCGGGCGACGAGCGCCAGCGAGGAGAGGGTGTGAGCGCCGCGCCCGTGGGCGGCCGGACCGACGGCCTGCCCGACTACCTGCGGCGGCTGCTCGACGCGGCCGCCGACCTGCCCCTGCGCCACCGCATGCCCCAGGCGACGGCGACGGCTCGCCGCTCCGCCGTCCTCATCCTCTTCGGCGAGAGCGCCGCCGGGCCCGACGTGCTGCTCATCGAGAAGTCGGCGCACCTGCGCAGCCATGCCGGCCAGCCGGCCTTCCCCGGTGGTGGTGTCGACGAGGGCGACGACTTCCCGGTGGGGACGGCGCTGCGCGAGGCGCACGAGGAGGCAGGCATCGACCCGGACGGCGTCCGGGTGCTCGCCACGCTCCAGGAGCTCTACCTCCCGCCGTCGGACCGGCTGGTCGTCCCGGTCGTGGCGTGGTGGGACGACCCGCGGGAGGTGAGTGTCGGCGATCCGCACGAGGTCGCCAGGGTGGCGCGGGTGCCGCTGGCCGAGCTGACCGACCCGGCCAACCGCTTCCGGGTCCGCCACCCCGTGGGCTACGTCGGGCCGGCGTTCGCCGTGGCCGACATGCTCGTGTGGGGCTTCACCGCCGGGCTGCTCGAGGCGATCCTCGAGGCGGCCGGTCTCGCTCGGCCGTGGGACGAACGCGACGTGCGCCCGCTCCCCGATTCCCTGCTGCGGCCGTACACGCTGCCGGGCTCCGGTGACGACGACGACGGCGACGCTGCCGCCGCGCCGATGGTGGCCGATCCCGCCCCCGACGGCCCTCCGACGCGTACGGTTCCGCCCCGATGAGCAGGGGACGGCGGACGGCTGCGCGGCGGGGCAGCGGAGCACTGGTCGGCCTGGTCGTGCTGACGGGGGTCCTCGCCGGCTGCGGCGCGGAGGACGCGCCCGCCTCCGGGTCCGGAGCGGCGCCGTCCACCGCACCCGGCGTCGGCGAGGTGACGACCGCTCCCGACGGCGTCCAGGAGATCACCCTGCAGACCCAGGACGACTACGTCTTCCTGCCCGCCACCTTCACGGTCGACCCGGGCACGGTGCGGCTGACGGTGACCAACGTGGCCGAGGAGATGACGCACAACCTCGAGTTCGACGAGGGGAGGGGCCGGAACCCATCGACGAGGGCATCTCGTTGCTCGCGCCGGGTGAGGAGAAGACGATCGAGTTCACGGTGACCGTGCCCGGGGACCATCCCTTCACCTGCACGTTCCACACCCAGCTGGGGCAGGTCGGCACGATGACGGTGCGTGGGTAGCCGGTGTCCCTCGTCGACGTGGTGCTGATCGTCCTGGCCCTGGTGTTCGCGCTGTCGGGCTTCCGGCAGGGACTGCTCGTCTCGTCGGCCTCGCTCTTCGGCTTCCTCGGTGGCGCCGTCCTGGGCGCGCAGCTGTCCGGGCCGGTCGCCGAACGGATCGACGGCTCCAGCATCACCCGGGTGTTCGCCGCGCTGGTGGTCGTGCTCGCGGCCGCGCTGCTCGGGCAGATCATCGCCGGCGCGATCGGCCGGGCGGTCCGCGGCCGGGTCACGTGGGAGCCGGCGAAGATGGTCGACTCCGTCGCCGGGGCGGTCGTCTCAGCCACGGCGGTCCTGCTGGTGGCCTGGATGGTGGCCTCGCCCCTGGCGAGCTCGCCGTTCCCGCAGGTGGCCAGCCAGGTGCGGCAGTCCGCGCTCGTGCAGGCCGTCGACCAGGCGGTGCCCGACGGCGTCCGCACCGTCTACGACAACCTCCGGGACGCGATCGACCGTCGCGGGCTCCCCGACGTCCTCGACCCGCTCACGCCCACGCAGGTGCGGGAGGTCGAGGCGCCGGACCCGGCGCTGCTGAACAGCCCCGTGGTGGCCTCGGTGCAGGGCTCGGTCGTGAAGATCAGCGGCGTGGCGCCGTCCTGCTCGCGGCAGATCGACGGCTCCGGCTTCGTCTACGCCCCGGAGCGGGTGATGACCAACGCGCACGTGCTGGCCGGTGTCACCGACCCGGTCGTGCTGGCCGAGGGCGACGAGTACGACGCCACCCCCGTGTACGTGGACGAGGAGATCGACGTCGCGGTGCTCGCGGTGCCGGGCCTGGAGACAGTGCCGCTGTCGTTCACGCGGACGCCGGCCGACGCGGGTGACGACGCGATCATCATGGGCTACCCCGGTGGAGGGCCGTTCTACGTGGGCCCGGCGCGGGTGCGTGACCGCGGTGAGATCAGCGGACCGGACTTCCGGAACACGCAGACCGTGGTCCGCGACGTGTACGCGCTGTTCGGGACCGTCCGAGCCGGGAACTCCGGCGGCCCGCTGTTCGCCCCGGACGGCAGCGTCCTCGGCGTCGTGTTCGCCTCCGCCATCGACGACCCCGAGACCGGCTACGCGCTCACCGGACCGCAGGTGGCGCAGGCCGCCACCGTCGGCAGCAGCGCGACGGCCGAGATCGGCACCGGCCCCTGCGAGTAGAAGGACCCCTGTTCCCCCACCACTCGCTCCGCTCGCGGCGGGCCCCTGAACAGGGGCCGTTCCATCGCCTCACCACGGGCCGCTCCGCTGCGCTACGCGGCCCAGTCGGCGATCGCGTGGGTGACATCGGCGGGGGCCTCCTCCTGGGGGAAGTGGCCGATGCCGGGGAGCTCGCGGAACTCGTACGCCCCGGCGACGTAGCGCCCCGACCCCCGGGCGGTGTCCACGAGCACGCAGGAGTCCAGGGTGCCGTGCAGTTGCAGGGTGGGCGCGGTGACCGGGGCGGACATGCGCCGGGCGTACCGCAGGCCGTCGGGCCGCAACTGCGATCGGGCGGCCCAGCGGTGGTACTCCATGGCGCCGTACGCCGCCTGGGGGATGCGGGCCGCCGCGCGGTAGCGGTCCACCGCGGCCGCGAAGTCGGGGTCCGGGTCCAGGCCGGCCCCGACCAGCGCTGCATCAGGTCGGCCACCGGGTCGTCGTCGGCCCGTGTCAGCCGGCGCTCGGGCAGCCGGGGCACCTGGAAGCCCAGCGCGTACCGCGATGCCCGCCGCTGGGCGCGGTCGGTCATGCCGGCGCGCAGACACCGCGGGTGGGCCATGGAGAGCACGACGAGCCGGCGCACCGTCCGCGGGTGCAGCGCCGCCATCGTCCAGCCCAGCAGCCCGCCCCAGTCGTGTCCCACGACCACCGCGTCCTGCTCGCCGAGCGCCCGCACCAGCGCCGCGACGTCAGCCGACAGCGTGGGCAGGTCGTAGCCGCGCGGCGGCTTGTCGCTGGCGCCGTACCCCCGCAGGTCCGGGGCGACGACGTGGAAGCCGGCGGCGGCCAGGTCGGTCAGCTGCGTGCGCCAGGTCCACCAGAACTGGGGAAGCCGTGCAGCAGCAGGACGAGCGGACCGGAACCGGCCTCGGCCGCGTGCAGCCGGATCCCGTTGGCGGAGATGTCCCGGTGGGTCCAGGGCCCGGGCAGGAGGACGCTGGTCGCGTCCGGCGGGCCGTCCGGCGGGACGGTCACCGGCCGCTCAGACCTTGTACGACTCGTTGCCGCGGAGGGCGACCCGGCCGTTGCTCACCTCGGGTACGGCACGCCGGCGCTGACCCGGGGCCTCGCGGTGCAGCACCTCGGGCAGGTCCGACAGCGTCTCCATGGTGCGCTCGGGCTTCTCGATCTTGGAGATCATGCGCTTCCCGATGAGCGCGCAGATCCCGGCGAGGACCAGCAGGAACAGCGTGACGATGCCGTAGGACACCCAGCGGGGCAGGCCGAGCGCGGTCAGCGCCTCGGCAATGGTGACGAACAGGTAGATGCCGGCGAACGCGGCGAGCACCCCGGCCGCCCCGAACAGTCCGGCGCTGATCCCGGCCTTCTTCGCCGACCGCCCGACCTCGGCCTTGGCCAGCTCGATCTCGGCTCGGACCAGCGTGGACATGTCGGCCATGGCGCTCTGGACGAGCGCGCCGACGGAGGGTTCCTCGGCACGGGTCGCCGCGTCGCGGTGGGCCGGCGACACACTGTGGGCCACGGGGCTCCTCCTTCATCGATACGGCTGGTCAGGGGAATCGTGCCGCACGACTCCGTTCCGCGCGCGCCCCGGCCCCCTTCGGCGCCGTCCGGAGGCTCGCCCGAGCCCGGCGACGTGCTGGAGCGGCCTCGTCCGGAGGCTCGCCCCGAGCCCGGTGAGGTGATGGAACGGCCACCCTTCAGGGACCCGCGGCGAGCCGGCGACGTGCTGGAGCGGCCTCGTCCGGAGGCTCGCCCCGAGCCCGCGAGGGGTGAGAGGGAGGCCCCTCGCAGGGCCCCGCCGCGAGCGTGCGAGCGGAGGGGGCGAGGGTCTTTCTCAGTCTTCCGAGGGCGCGGCGGGGAGCTTGTCCTTGATCATGTTCATCACGGACGAGTCCGTCAGCGTGGTGACGTCGCCCAGCTCGCGGTTCTCGGCGATGTCGCGCAGCAGCCGGCGCATGATCTTGCCGGAGCGCGTCTTGGGCAGCTCCTGCACGACCATGATCTGGCGCGGCTTGGCGATCGGGCCGATGTCCTTGCCGACGTGGGTGCGCAGCTCCTGCACCAGCTCGTCACCGGAGTCCTCGGCGTTTCCGCGGAGGATGACGAACGCGACGATGCCCTGGCCGGTGGTCGGGTCGCTGGCTCCCACGACCGCGGCCTCGGCCACCGCCGGGTGGCCGACCAGCGACGACTCGACCTCGGTGGTCGAGATGCGGTGGCCGGAGACGTTCATGACGTCGTCCACCCGGCCGAGCAACCAGATGTTGCCGTCGGCGTCCTTCTTGGCGCCGTCCCCGGCGAAGTAGACGTTCTTCCCGAACCGCGACCAGTAGGTGTCGACGTAGCGGTCGTCGTCGCCCCAGATCGTGCGCAGCATCGCCGGCCACGGCTCGGTCAGCACCAGCAGACCGGTCGAGTCGTCGGACAGCTCCTTGCCCTCGTCGTCGACGACCTTGGCGGAGATGCCGGGGAACGGGTGCTGCGCGGATCCCGGCACCAGGCTGGTGACGCCCGGCAGCGGGGTGAGCATGTGTGCACCCGTCTCCGTCTGCCACCAGGTGTCCATGATCGGGCAGCGGCCGCCGCCGACGTGCTCGTGGTACCAGAGCCAGGCCTCGGGGTTGATCGGCTCACCGACCGAGCCCAGCAGGCGCAGGCTGGAGAGGTCGAACCCGGCGGGGATGTCCTCGCCCCACTTCATGAACGTCCGGATCACCGTCGGCGCGGTGTAGAGGATCGTCACGCCGTACTTCTGGATCAGCTCGAACCAGCGGCCGCGGTGCGGCGTCTCCGGCGTCCCCTCGTACATGACGCTCGTGGCCCGGTTGGCCAGCGGGCCGTAGACGATGTAGCTGTGGCCGGTGACCCAGCCGACGTCGGCCGCCGTCCAGAAGACGTCGTCGTCGGGCTTGAGGTCGAACGTCGCCCAGTGGGTGTAGGCGACCTGGGTCAGGTAGCCGCCGCTGGTGTGCAGGATGCCCTTGGGCTTCGCCGTCGTCCCCGACGTGTACATGATGTAGAGCGGGTGCTCGGCGTCGAATGACTCGGGCTCGTGCTCGGTCGACTGCCGCCCGACGACGTCGTCCCACCAGAGGTCGCGGCCCTCGGTCCATTCCACGTCCTGCCCGGTCCGCTTGACCACCAGCACGTTCCGGACGCCGGGGCTGCGGCCGACGGCGTCGTCGACGGCCGGCTTCAGGGCGCTGGGAGCGCCGCGACGGTAACCGCCGTCGGAGGTGATCACCAGGACGGCGCCGGCGTCGTCGAGCCGGCTGGCCAGTGCGTCGGCGGAGAAGCCGCCGAAGACGACCATGTGGACGGCGCCGATGCGGGCACAGGCGAGCATCGCGATGATCGTCTCGGGGATCATCGGCAGGTAGATGGCGACCCGGTCGCCGGCGTTGACGTCCAGTTCGGTCAGCGCGTTCGCGGCCTTGCAGACCTCGTCCTTGAGCTGGGCGTAGGTGATCGTGCGGGTGTCGCCCGGCTCGCCCTCCCAGTGGTAGGCGACCTGGTCGCCGTGCCCGTCCTCGACGTGCCGGTCGACGCAGTTGTAGGCCACGTTGAGCTTGCCGCCGACGAACCACTGGGCGAACGGCGGGTTGCTCCAGTCGAGGACCTCGTCCCACTCCTGTGTCCAGGTGAGCCGGCGGGCCTGCGTGGCCCAGAACGCGAGCCGGTCGGCGGATGCCTCGTCGTAGACATCCGGTCCGACGTTGGCGTGGGCCGCGAGTCGGTCAGGCGGGGGAATGCTCGGTCCTCGGTCCCGGCGCTGGCCCCTGTGCCCGTCTCGCTCATGCGCGTACCTCCGCTGTCCGGCGTCGCAGGAGGACCGGCGACGCGACGTGGCTCGCCCCACACCGTATGGGTTCGGCGAGGTTCGCGTCTTCCCTACCCGCGGGTAGCCGAGGGGCGATCCGCTGGTCAGCGGCACGAGCGGGGAACACTGCGGAGCATGAGCGCTGTCGGACCCCAGGCCGTCGTGGCCGCCCGGCTCCCCGGCGCGGCGGCCCTCGGCCTGCTGCCCCCGCGGGGGCCGCGTCCGTGCCGGCGGCCGCGCTCGCGGATCCCGGTTGGACGGCGGAGGTCCTCGCCCGTCGCGCCCGCGCGCTGGGGACGACGGACCGCCGGGTGCTGGCCACGCTGTGGTGGTACTCGGCGTCGTCGGTGCTGCTCACCCCGGCGCTGGCCGGCCTCGTCGTCGGCATCCCGCTCTCGGCCCGGCTCGCCGACCTGTCGCTGGCGTTGCTGCCGGGTCTCCAGCCGGTCGCAGCGGAGGCGGGCGGTCCGGGCTCGGGGAACGTCGCGGCGGACCTGCGTGGATCCCTGCCGGCCGTGACCGCTGCCGTCGCCGAGGCGGGCCGCATGCGCGAGCGACCGCTGTGGGCCATCACCACCGACTCGCTGGCCAACCGGCTGCTGGCGCTCGGGCAGGCGATCGGGGACCCCGCCCGGGTCGCCGGTCTGGCGGCTCCACTGGCCGTCCGGATCGGGCCGCCGCTGCCGGTGCCGCGCTACGTGGACGTCGCCGGGCAGCGCTTCGTTCGGCGGGCCTCGTGCTGCCTGCTGGACCGGACGCCGGGTGGGCCGACCTGCGTCTCCTGCCCCAGCCGTCCTGCGGGCGAGCGGCGGCGATTGCTCGAGCGGGTGGCCGGCCCGGTCCGGGGAGCGCCGGAGCCGGGTTGAGGGCGTCGCCGACCCCTCGCACTCCGCCGTCCGTGGGGCGATGATCGGCTGAGCACGGCCGCCGAGGCGACAGGGGAGAGCCGCATGCCCGTCATGCCCGCCGCATTCTTCGGGCACGGCAACCCGATGAACGCTCTCGAGAAGAACCGGTACACCGAGGCCTGGCGGGCATTCGGTCAGGCGGTGCCGCGCCCCCGGGCGATCCTGGTCGTCTCGGCCCACTGGTACGTCCAGGCCACCGCGGTCACGGCGATGCCGCGGCCACGCACCATCCACGACTTCTTCGGTTTCCCGCGCGAGCTCTTCGAGGTCGACTACCAGCCGCCGGGACTGCCCGAGCTCTACGAGGAGGTGGCCGACGTCGTCCACCCGACCTGGGTCGGCGCCGACGTGGACAGCTGGGGGATCGACCACGGGGCCTGGTCGGTGCTCACGCATGCCTTCCCCGACGCCAACATCCCCGTCGTCCAGCTGTCGATCAACGCGCTCAAGTCGTTCGACTACCACCTGCAGCTGGGGGCGTCGCTGGCCCCGTTGCGGGAGAACGGCGTCCTGGTGATCGGCAGCGGCAACGTCGTGCACAACCTCGGCGGAGTGAGCCGCGCGCTGCCCGACGCGGGTTTCGACTGGGCTCAGCGGTTCGACCAGGCCGCCAAGCAGCTGATGCTGAGCGACCCTGCGGACGTCGGCCGGCTGGACGGGCACCGCGACTACGACCTCGCCGTCCCCACCCCGGACCACTTCCTGCCGTTGCTCTACGTCGCCGGTCTCGCGGGAGAGACCGGCGCCACGGCGGACGTGCTCGTCGACGGGTACGCGTACGGCTCGCTCTCGATGACTGCGTACACGGTGGGCATGGAGCCGCCGGCGGTGTCCGGATCGGGGTTCGCCGCGCCGTTGCCGGAGGGCCCGCCGGCCGACGGCGCCAACATCTGAGCGGCGGCCTGGACCGCTTCGGCTGACGTCCAGCCGCGCAGCGGCGCGGCTCGAGGTCAGCCGGGCAGGGTTGAGCCGCCCGTCAGGGCATCACTGGGCGATCGCGGCGGTCGATCAGCCAGGTCAGGCGGTCCGTCCGGACGGCCGCCCGTCGTCGCCCGGGCGGGGTGCGTGCAGGTCGGTGATCCTCGGGAAGGGTTCGGTCGAGAAGATCGTCTCCACCGGCAGGCCGAAGAACTCCGCGATCCGCAGGGCGAGGTGCAGGCTCGGGTTGTACTCGCCGCGCTCGAGGTACCCGACGGTCTGGTAGTGGACGCCGAGCGCGTCCGCCAGCTCCCGCCGGGTCACCCCTGCTCGGCCCGCAGCAACGCGATCCGGTTGTGGACGGCGTCCCCGGAGCGGTCCGCGGTCACTTGACCCACTGGAGCGCGGCCTCCTTGGCCTCCAGCACCTGGGACCCGGACGTCCGCCGCGCCATCCGGCGCAGGACGCGCGGGGTGATCAGCAGCCCGAACACCGCCCAGGCGCCCAGCACCAGCACCGTCATGCCGGTGCGCCAGGAGTCGCCGACCTCGATCGACGCCGCGGCGTCGGGCAGGAACGCCGACCGCATGCCCAGGCCGATCCAGTACGTGGGGAAGACCTGCGCCACGACCTGGACCCAGCCCCACAGCGCCTGGATCGGGTAGAAGATGCCCGAGATCGAGGTGAGCACGATGATCGGCAGCATCCCCCAGGTGCCGACCTTCTGGACGCTCGGGACGACCGAGCCCAGGATCATGCCGATCGGCAGCGTGGCCAGCAGACCCAGGACGGTGACCCAGGCGACCGTCGCCCAGCCCGCGAGGCCGTTGCTCATGACGTCGTCGAACAGCAGGAAGCTCGGCACGAGGATGACGAGCAGCAGCGGGAGCAACCCGAGGGAGTGGAAGAGCAGCTGCCCGGTGACGTAGCCCTGCATCCCGTGCGGCAGGGCCTTGTGCCGCAGCAGCGTGCCGTCCTCGCGCTCCATCGCCAGGGCGTAGGCGGGGCCGATCACCACCCCGAACGCGAGCAGGGCGCCGAGGATGCTGGGTAGCGCGAACGTCGGCAGCAGCAGGTCGGTGCCCTCGACCTCGGAGTTCCGGTTGAACCACAGGTAGGCCAGCGCGGCCAGGCCCATGAACAGGTAGAAGCCCTGGTCCTGGGAGCTCCGCAGGCTCAGGACGAACTCGGTCCAGCCGCGGCGCAGACCGAGGCCGATCGCGTGGCGGGTCGGGTTCACCGGGAGACCTCCGCGAGGGCGGGCGTGGTGTGGTCGCCGGCCTCGAACCGCTGCACCATGGCGATGTAGGTGTCCTCGAGGCTGGCCCGGCGGACCTCGAGGTCGGCGATGTCCTCGCCGTGCTGCTCGAACAGCCGGCGGACGAACGGGGTGGCGTCCTGCGTGGCGTGCACGAAGCGTTCGCCGTCCCGGGTCCAGCGCACCTCGGCGGTCCCGGCCACCTGGCGGGTGAGCGCCTCCGCGCTGCCGTCGGCCACGATCCGGCCCGCGGCCAGGATGAGGATCCGGTCGGCCAGCCGCTCGGCCTCGGCGAGGTCGTGCGTGGTCAGCAGGATGCTCGTGCCCTCCAGATCGGAGAGCCGGTGGACCAGGTCGTGGAAGTCGCGGCGCGCCTGCGGGTCGAAGCCGGCCGTGGGCTCGTCCAGGAACAGCAGTTCTGGACGACCGATGATGCCCATCGCCACGTCGAGCCGCCGCCGCTGGCCGCCGGAGAGGGTGCCGATCTTGCGGTCGGCGTTCTCCGTGAGCCCGACCGTGTCCAGCAGCCGGTCCAGCTCGTAGGGCCGGGGATGGTCGGCTGTCGAGTACGGGGCGAAGTAGCCGCCGAGCTGCTCCAGGAGCCGGCGGGGTGTCCATCGCGCGTGGTCCCGCCATGACTGGAGCACCACCCCCACCCGCGCCCGCCAGGCGTCCCCGGCCTGCGCCGGGTCCTCGCCCAGCACCCGGACGGCACCTCCGGAGCGCATCCGGAAGCCCTCCAGGATCTCGATCGTCGTCGTCTTGCCGGCCCCGTTGGGGCCCAGGAGGCACACCACCTCGCCGGGGTGGACCTCGAAGTCGACGCCGGTGAGGACGTCGTGGTCGCCGTAGGTCATCTGCAGGCCGGAGACCTGGACGACCGGTTTCGCTGCTCGGGATCCGAGCGGGTTGCTCATGGCCGGCGATAGTAGGAGTGCTACATCCGCAGTACAAGTGCTTTCCGCGCGCCGCGATCCCGGCCCGCTCGGCCGCTCAGTCCAGGTCGGCGTCGTCGTCCTCGCCGGGGTCGGGTCGTGCGGGCCCGCGAGCCCCACGACCGCGCCGACCACCCAGACGGCCGGCGGGCGCACGCCTTCCTCCGCGATCACGCGGGGAGGTCCACCAGCGTCGTCCGGACGGTCCGCTCGGTGGGCATCGAGCCGTCGGCGACGACCGCGACCGGGGTGTCCGGTGCCCGCCCGTGCTCCAGGAGGGTGGCGGCGATGGCGGGTGCGGTGTCCACGCCCATGAGGACGACGACGGTGCCGCGCAGCCGGGCGATCGCCGGCCAGTCGACGAGCGACGCCGGGTGCCCGGGCGGCAGGTGCCCGGACACCACGACGAACTCGTGGGTGAGCCCGCGGTGCGTGACCGGGATCCCGGCGAGCCCGGGAACCGCGATGGCGCTGGTGACGCCGGGGACGACCTCGACCGGCACGCCGGCCGCCGCGCAGGCCTCGACCTCCTCCATGCCCCGCCCGAACACGAATGGGTCGCCGCCCTTGAGGCGCACCACCCGCTTGCCGGCGAGTGCCCGTTCGACCAGCAGGGCGTTGATCTGCTCCTGGGCCATCGATCGCCCCCGGGGCAGCTTCGAGGCGTCGACGACCTCCACGGACGTCGGCAGCGTCTCGAGCAGGGTCAGGGGTGCCAGGTGGTCGGCCACGACGACGTCGGCCTGGGCGACCGCCTGCCGCCCGCGCACGGTGATCAGCCCGGGGTCGCCCGGCCCGCCGCCCACGAGAACCACCCTGCCGGCGCGCGCCACCGACGGCGTGCGCCCGGCGCGGTCGGCGATGCTGCCGTCGGTGAGGCCGGCCACCACGGCGTCGCGCACGCCGATCGCCCGCTGGGGGTCGCCGCCCCCGTGCACGCCGATGACCAGCTCCCCGTGCCGGGCGACCGCGGGCGTCCAGACGCTGGATGCCGCCCGGTCGTCGGCCCGCGCGCAGAAGATGTGCGCGGCCTCGGCCTCCTCGGCCACGGCGGCGTTCACCGCCGGGTCGTCGGTGGCGGCCACCGCGTACCAGGCGCCGTCGAGGTCGCCGGGCTCGTACCTGCGCCGCACCCAGGTGAGGAGCCCGGCTCGACGAGCGCCTCCAGCGCCGGCGTGACCGCGGGGACACGACCGTGACCCGGGCGCGCGCAGCCAGCAGGCCGGCCACCCGCCGGTGCGCCACCTGCCCGCCGCCCACCACGACGACCCGGCGGTCGTGCAGCCGCAGGCCGACCGGGTACACGACCCCGCTCTGCGGGGGACGGGGTGGCGGTCATCAGCCCTTCTCTGTCACGCCGGCGGAGTCGAAGGTGGCGACGTCGCGCAGCGCGCGGGCCGCGCTCGCGACGAGGGGCAGGGCCAGGAGGGCGCCGGTGCCCTCGCCGAGCCGGAGGTCGAGACCCAGCAGCGGCCGCAGCCCCAGGGAGTCCAGCGCGATGGCGTGACCGGGCTCCACGGAGGTGTGCCCGGCCAGCGCGTACTCGATGGCCGTCGGGCACAGGGCGGCGGCGACGAGGGCCGCGGAACCGGCGATCGCGCCGTCCAGCAGCACGGGCACACGCGCGGCCGCGGCGCCCAGGACGAATCCGGCCAGTGCCGCGTGCTCGAGCCCACCGACCTCCGCGAGGGCGGCCAGGGCCGCGGTCGGCGTCGTGGGGCGGGAGGGCACCCGCGCGACGCCCCGGGCGACGACCTCCACCTTGCGCGCCAGCGTCGGGTCGTCGACGCCGGTCCCGCGGCCGGTGGCCGCAGCCGGGTCCGCGCCGGTGAAGGCGCACACCAGCGCGGCCGACGCCGTGGTGTTGGCGATCCCCATGTCGCCGGTGATCAGGCACGGCGACGCGGTGGCCAGCCGGGTGGCGACCTCGATGCCCGCCTCCACCGCGCGCCGGGCCTCGTCGAGGGTCATGGCCGGCCCCTCGGCGAGGTCGGCGGTGCCCGGGCGGACCCTGCGGTCCAGCAGCCCGTCCGCGGCGTCCAGGGTCGCGGCCACCCCGACGTCGACGACCACCACCTCGGCGCCCAGTTCGGCGGCGAAGGCGTTGACGACGGCGCCACCGGCCAGGAAGTTCGCCACCATCTGCGCCGTGACCTCCTGCGGCCACGGCGTCACGCCCTGGGCGTGCACCCCGTGGTCCCCTGCGAAGACGGCGACCACGGCGGGGACCGGCAGGGGAGCGGGGCAGCTGCCCGCGATCCCGGCCAGCTGCGCGGCGACGTCCTCGAGCACGCCCAGCGAGCCCGGCGGCTTGGTCATCCGGTCCAGGCGCTCGCGGGCGGCCTGCTCGGCGGCGGCGTCGCGGGGGACGACGGCGTCGATCGTGTCGCCCAGCAGGGTGCCGGCGAACGGGTTCGGGTCGGTGCTCAGCGGGTCTCCTCAGCAGCAGGTACTCCGGACAGGATCTCAGCGAGGCCGCCGGCGAACGCGCGGGAGGTCTCCGAGGGGCATCAGAGCACGGCCGTGCAACGAACGTGGAGTGCGGTCTGCTCGCCGTCGTCGACACCATGGATCTCGCCACCGTCCGCGAGCAGGTCGGCGGCAGCGACTCGGTGCATTCCGAGCACGTCGAGCAGCTGGAGGAGGCGGGCTGTGTGACGGTCCGCACGTCCATCCGCGCCTCGCGGGTGCGCACCAGCCCGGCGCTCACGGCGGCGGGACGGGCGGCCTCCGACGCCCACGTCGCCGAGCTCCGGCGGATCACGGGTGGCTGACAGGGCAGAGTGACGCCCGTGGGCAACCGGGGACGCGAGCTGCTCGGTCTCGCCGCGGTCGTCGCCGCCGCGGTCGTCGCGACCGCCGGGTTCGCCGCGCTGGGGCTGCCCTCGCCCGCGCTCTTCGGCGGACTGCTCGCCGGCCTGGTGCGGGCGCTGGCGTTCCGGGGTCGGGCCGCCGTCCCCGGCGTCGCCGCGACCGCCGGCCAGGCCACGATCGGCGTCGCGATGGGCTCGCTGATCGACCTCGAGACCCTGCGCGCCGTGGCGGCGAACTGGCTGCCCGTCCTGCTGGTGACCCTCGGGACGCTCGCCCTGAGCCTCGGCGCGGGACTGCTCCTGCGGCTGCAGCGCGGCATCAGCCCGGTCACGGGCGCCTTCGCCATGATCGCCGGTGGTGCGTCGGGGATCATCGTGATGGCCCGCGGCCTCGGGGCCGATGCGCGCATGGTCGCCGTCCTGCAGTACCTGCGGGTCCTGCTCATCGTCGTGCTCATGCCGGTGGTGGCCACCGTGGTCCACGGCTCGTCGGGTGGCGGGCCGGCGGACGTGGTGGACGACGGGCCCGGCTGGCCGGCCGGACTGCTGTTCACGGTCGGGTGCGCGGTGTCCGGCCTCGTCGTCGGGCGGCTGGTGCGGTTGCCCGTGGCGGCCCTGCTCGGTCCGATGGTGGCCGCGGCCGCCGTCGACCTCTCCGGTCTCGGGCGGGGCGCCGAGGTGCCCGCTCTCCTCGGCAGCGCCGCCTTCCTCGTGATCGGCCTCCAGGTCGGCGTGAGCTTCACGCGGGAGAGCCTGCGGACCATCGGGCGGGCCCTGCCTCTGGCGCTCGGCGTCATCCTGGGTCTGATCCTGGCCTCGGCCGGGCTCGGTCTGGTGCTGTCGGCCGCGACCGGCGTCAGCGCACTGGACGGGTACCTGGCCACGACCCCCGGCGGGCTCTACGCCGTCCTCGCCACGGCCAGCGACATCGGTGCCGACGTCACCTTCGTGCTGGCGGTCCAGGTGCTGCGCCTGTTCGTGATGCTCCTGAGCGCCCCGCTGGTGGCCCGGTGGTTGCGGAGATCGGCACAGGGCTGACCGCAGGCGCCATCGCGCCTACCCTGGCTGGCCGGTGGACCACAGGGAGGCGGAACTGTCCGAGGACGCGATGGCCCAGGACGCGACGGCCCAGGCCGCGACGGACACGAGCACGGATGACGACGCCGTGCTCCTCTTCGTCGGCGGCCCCTCGACGGGCGGGTCGAGATCCGCGCGGCGCGGCACGGCGACCCGCTGCCGACGGTGACGCACGTCCACCTGCACGACGGCCCGAAGGTCGTGCACCGCTACGACCTGGAACCGCTGATCGAGGGCGTGGGCGTCTACAACCTGCGCCCGCCCGCGCGGAGGGCCGCACGGGGTCAGGTCCCGGACTGACGAAGTCCGCACCGAATCTCCTACAGCCCCGTTGACATCCTAACGGTCGTAGGAGAATGCTCTCCGGCATGACGGAGGCGGCACCGCTGGACCGCCGGAGGCGACGGCGTCAGGAGACCATCGAGGAGGTCCTCGACGTCGCTGCCGAGGTGATGGCCGACCAGGGCGTCGCCGGTCTGACCCTCGGCGAGGTCGCCCGCCGCATGGGCATCCGGCCGCCCTCGCTCTACGGCTACTTCGACGGCAAGAACGCCCTCTACGACGCCCTCTTCGAGCGCGGCTGGCGGGAGTTGCTCGCCGTCATGCAGGCGGCGCGGGCCGCCTGCGCCGGAACGGACCTCGCGGCCGACCTGCTCGCGCTCGAGACCGTCTTCGTGCGCTGGGCCGTCGAGCACCCCGCGTTCGCGCCGCTGATGTTCTGGCGCCCGGTCCCGGGCTTCGCGCCGTCGCCGGCTGCGTATGCGCCGGCCGTGGAGCTCGAGCGGCTGAGTCGGGCCTTCCTGGCCGAGTTGCGCGACGGTGGGCTGCTGGCGCCCGACGTCGACCTCGACCTCGTTCACCGCACCCAGACCGCCGTCATCAGCGGCGTCATCAGCCAGCAGCTCGCCAACGCGCCGGAGGAGCCGTTCGAGACCGGTGCCTTCACCTCGACGCTGCCCGACGTGGTCGCCATGTGGCTGGCGCACCACGCCGGGGCCCGGAACCGACCGTCGGACTGACTCCCGGAGAGGCAACGCCATGACCGCGACGAGCACGAACCACCGCCCCGCCGTCCGCGGGGCGTCCTGGACCGCGCGACGGCGACCCGCCTCGCGGCCACGGAGTACCGCCGCTTCGAGGAGCTCCTCAGGTCGCTCGGGCCCGACGACTGGGTCCGGCCGACCGACTGCCCGGCGTGGGACGTGCGGGCACTTGCCGGGCACGTGCTCGGCATGGCGGAGATGGCGGCGTCGGTCCGCGCGACCGTCGCCCAGAACGCGGCGGCCTCCCAGGCGGGCGGAGGGATCGACGCCCTCACCGCCGTGCAGGTGCGGAGAACGGCGGCGCTGTCCGCGGACGAGCTCGTCGAGCGCTTCGCCGCCTTCGCGCCGCGGGCGGTGCGGGGGCGGCGTCGGCTCTCGGCGGTCATCGGCCGGCTGACGTTGCCCGAGGACCAGGACGTCGGCGGCCACGTGGAGCGCTGGCGGTTCGGCTTCCTGTTCGACGTCGTCCTGACCCGGGACACCTGGATGCACCGGGCGGACGTCTCCCGGGCCACGGGCAGGGAGCTGGACCTGACGCCGGGCCACGACGGCGTGCTCGTCGCGGACGTCGTGGCCGAATGGGCGGAGCGGCACGGCCGTCCCCACCGGTTGCGGCTCACCGGGCCGGCCGGGGGCAGCTGGTCGGCCGGCCCGGGCGGCGAGGAGATCGACCTGGATGCGGTGGAGTTCTGCCGACTGCTCTCCGGCCGGGGCCGGGCCGAGGGTCTGCTGGCTCAGCAGGTCCCGTTCTGAGTCGTCACCAGCCCTGCACCTGCCGGGCCTGCGCCACGACCCGGTCGAAGCGCAGCTTGTCGAGTGCGGCCCCTCGCGGCGGACGGCGTCCGGGTCCAGCTCCAGCAGCCGGTCCAGGCGCACCTCGCTCGGCCGGCCGCGGGAGTCCCAGGACCCGGTGCCGATGTCGGTCCAGATGCGTCCGTGCCGGGCCTCGTCCGCGGCGTCGCGGTCGTGGTCCTTGCTGGTGAGCATCAGCCCCAGCAGGTCGGTGCCGCGTCGGCCGATGACCAGGACGGGCCGGTCCTTGCCGCGGCCGTCACCCTCGTCGTAGGGCACCCAGGTCCACACGATCTCGCCCGGGTCCGGCCGGCCGTCGGCACGGGGCCGGTACGCCACGTCGGGCACCTGCGACGGGGCCGGGGTGCCGCCGGTGCGTCGCCGGGACGGCGGACGGGGTCCGATGGCCGTGCCGGCCGCGCCGCGCACCAGGCCGGCGACCCGGCCCACCAGCCGGAGGATGCCTGCATCGCGCGCCATCCCGGCACCGTACGTGGCCGCCGTCCCCCATCTGTCACGTGTGACACATCGGCACCAATTGGTCACGGAGGGGTTGGATCGGCCGATCGCGGGGCACCATGGACGCACGGGGGCACTCGGCGGCGCCCCGGGAGACGGGGGTCCCCGCGATGACGACGTTCGAACCGGTGCGCCCGGCTGTCCCTCGTGCTCGGGAGGTGCAGGCGAGCGTGCTCGCCGCCTTCCAGCTCGTCGAGGACGCCCGCTACCTCGGCAGGCGGCGTCCTCCCCGGCGCCTGCGCTCGCGGGTGATGGCCGAGCGCGCCGTCGCCGACCGCAAGCTGCTCCGGGATCTGCGCGCCGGTTAGCGGAAGGACCCCGTCCTCCTCATCCCTCGCACGCTCGGGGCTGAGCCTCTGGACGGGGCCGTTCAGGCCACGCAGAACTCGTTCCCCTCGGGGTCGGCCATCGTGACCCAGGCGTAGGGCCCCTGCGAGGCGCGCCAGAGCTCCGTCGCACCGAGCGCCAGCAGCCGGGCCACCTCCGCCTCCTGCCGCTCCGGCCCCACGCGCACGTCGAGGTGCACCCGGTTCTTGCCCTGCTTGGGCTCGCGCGAATGCTGGAAGAGCACCCGCGGCCGGTGCGGGTCCGGGGAGGCGATCGCGGCGCCGACCTTCCAGACCAGCGCACCGCGGTGCCGCGTCGTGTCCGCCTCCGACGCCGCACCGGACTGGATCATCCGCAGGATGAAGGACTCGTCCTGCGGCTCGACCTGCCAGCCCAGGGCCTCGGCCCACCAGTCGGCCAGCTCATGCGGGCCGGCGCAGTCGATCGTCACCTGGAAGTCGAGGGCCATGGCCGGACGCTAGGGCAGGCCACCGACCTTCTGCTACAGCTCCTGGGCGAGGTCGGCGCGGATCGTCGCGTCGTCCGGCAGGTCGGTCTCGAGCGCGCAGTGGTCCTTGAGCACCCGGCCGAAGGGCGTCAGCGTGCCGCGCTCGACCTGCCGTGCGGGGTCCCAGAGCCCCGAGCGCATCACCGACTTCGGGCACTGGAAGTAGGCCCGCTGCACGTGCAGTTGCAGGACCGACAGCGGTGCCCGGCCGAACTCCGTGAGGTCGACGTCGAGGTCCTCCGGCCGGAGCAGCGTCGTCGTCCCGTACACGCGCAGCGTCTGCTCGACACCGGGGACGAGGAACATCACCGCGGCCCGCGGGTTGACGGTCACGTTGCGCAGGCTGTCCACCCGGTTGTTGCCGGGACGGTCGGGCAGCAGCAGCCGGTGCTCGTCGAGGACGTGCACGAAGCCGGGGTCGCCGCCGCGCGGGGAGATGTCCGGCCAGCCCTCGGCGTCCGCGGTGGCCAGCGTGGCGAAGGGGAGTGGGCGATGAACTCCCGGCAGTGCACGTCGAGGCGGTCGATGACCTTGTCCAGCACCAGCCCGCCCGGGGTCCGGTAGCCGGCCAGCACCTCGTCGACGGTGTCCACGCCCAGACGGTAGCCGGTGCGCCCGCTAGCGTGGCACCCCGTGCCACAGGTCTGGAGCGCCCCCGTCCGGTTCGTCGAGTGCGACCAGCAGGGCGTCGTCTTCAACGCCCACTACCTCACCTGGGCCGACGAGGCGTCCAACTCCTGGTGGGCCGCGCACGGCATCCCCTGGGACGCCGTGGCCGCGCGGGTGAACCCCGTCGTGAAGGCGAGCACGCTGGACTGGGCGTCGTCCGCGCGCTGGGGCGACACCGTGAGCGTCGACGCGGGCACCGAGAAGCTGGGCCGGACCAGCGTCACGGTCCGGTTCACGATCCGCGTGGACGAGCGGGTGTGCTGCGTCGTCCGCAACACCTACGTGGCCACCGACGGCGGCCGGTCGACGCCGTGGCCCGACGACATCCGGGCGGCCATCGAGGCAGACCTCCCCGCGGACTGACCCGAGCGGCTCACCAGCCGGCCTTCTCCTGCCCGGAGAGCTCGGCGATCGCCGCCATGATCGTGTCGGTCACCTCCCGGCGGGACCGGTTGCGGCCGGCCTGGCCGCGGTGCTCGGGGAAGGTCAGCGGCTCGCCGAAGACGACGGTGAAGCGGTGCGGCCGGGGCCAGTTGGCACCGATGGGCTGGATGCGGTCGGTGCCGGTGATCCCCACCGGGACGACGGGGCAGTCGGCGGTGAGCGCCAGCCAGGCCACGCCCGTCTTGCCCCGCGCCAGCCGGCCGTCCCGCGAGCGGGTCCCCTCGGGGTAGATGCCGAAGCCACCGCCGGCGTTCAGCACGGTCATCGCGGTGTCGAGCGCCGCCTGGGCGGCCCGGTGGGTGTCCCGCTCGACCGGCAGGGCGCCGAGTGCCGTGAACCAGGTCCTGGTGAACCAGCCTCTGATCCCGGAGCCGGTGAAGTACTCGGCCTTCGCCAGGTAGCCCACCCGCCGGGGCGACATGAGCGGGATGGCCATGCTGTCGATGAAGGACAGGTGGTTGCTCGCGATGATGAAGGGGCCGGTGGCCGGCACGTTCTCCCGGCCGACCACGTGCGGCCGGAAGACGAGCAGGAACAGGGGTCGCAGGATCAGCCGCGAGATGAGGTAGACCACGCCGCGCTCGCCTCCTCGGGCCGTCGGGTGCACGCCGCCGACGGATGTCGGCACGTGGTTCCGGCATTCTCCCGAACGGACCGGAGGGCGGGGCACTCAGGCCCGGGTCACCGCAGGGGCTGGCTCGGTGGGCAGGCGTCCCGGATGATCGCGCGGACGTCGTCGGGGAGCCGGGTCTGGCCGGCCGCGGAGCGGGTGATGACCTCCGCGACGTCGCGGACCTTCCGGTGGGTGTGGCTGGAGATGTGCGCCAGCAGGTCGAAGGCGACCTGGTCACCGCAGTTGGTCAGCAGCATCAGGATGCCCTTGGCCTGCTCGATGGCAGCGCGGCTGGCCATGGCCGCACGCATCTGCTCGACCTCGGCCTCCAGCGCGCTGGTGCGGTCCCGGTCGGTGGCCGGACGACCCTCGGTGATGTCCACGCAGATGCCGTCGACGGCGGTCACCTCACCCGACGCGTCCCGGCGGGGTTCGCCCACCAGCACGATCGTGCGCTCCCGACCGTCGGCCCGGACGATGTGCGTCTCCAGCGCGAAGGCCCGCCCGTCGGCCCATGCCCGGGTGAGGGCCTCGCGGGCCCGGGCGCGGTCCTCTGGACGTTGGTAGCGCAGGTACTCGTCCGTGGACGGCGGCTCGGGGGTGACGGGCAGGCCGTGCAGGGTGAACATCTCCCGCGACCACCACCAGGTGCAGCTGCGGCGGTCGTACCGGTAGCGGCCGGCGACGCGCTCGGCTGGACGACCGGGCCCGGCCGTCGGTCCGGGCTCCGGACGCGGGACGGTGACCGCGGTGTCCGGCCGGGCGCCCCGCGGCGGTCGGACGGGCACCCGTGGACGGGACGTCGCCGGTGACGCCATGACTTTCCCCTAGTCAGAGCCGGCTCCCCCGCCCTCGGTCAGGAGGTCGGCCGCTCCGCTGCGAGGACGGTACGACGGAGGGCGGTCCTCGCAGGAGTCGGAGGACCGAGCGGAACGGAACGGCGCAGGTCGGAATGCGGGCGATTCGCCGCGCCGTCACTGTTCGTGGTGGAGGGACGACGTGGTGCTGCCATCGGCGTCCCGATGGATCAGACGACCGCGAGCGGCCGGGAGGGGCGCCGGTCCCCGCCCCGGTGCGCAGGTCCGACTGCACCCGCGCGAGCATCCCGACCGCGCGTCGCAGGTCCTCGGGTGGACGGGTGAAGGGCAGTCGCAGGTGGTCGTCGAATGCGTGGCCGGTCCCGAAGGCGCGCCCCTCCGCCAGCAGCAGGCCCAGCGGCGCCGTCCCCGCGACCAGCGCGGCCGAGCTGATCCCGGCGGGGAGCCGGCACCAGAGGAGAGCCCGCCGGCCGGGGAGGACACCGCCCAGTCGGGCAGGAGGGTGCCGATCGCCCCGAGCAGCGCGTCCCGGCGTTCGCGGAGCTGCGCGCGACGCTGGTCGAGCACCGCGTCGAGCTGCCCGATGAGGACCGCGGCGGCCAGCTGGTCGAGCAGCCCGACCGACAGCTGCCGGCGGGCGAGGGTCGCGCCGAGCTGGGCGGCCAGCGCCGCGTCGGTACGCAGCCACCCGACCCGCAGCCCGCCCCAGACCGCCTTCGACAGGCCGCCGAGGGTGATCGTCGCGGCGTCCGGCAGGCTCGCGGCGAACGGGGCAGCCCGGCGCCGTCCAGGTGCAGTTCGGCGGCGACCTCGTCGACGACGGAGAGCACGCCCTGCTGCCACAGGGTGGCCGCCAGCCGACGGCGCCCGGTCGCCGACAGCCGGGCGCCGCTGGGGTTGGAGAAGTCCGGGATCACGAAGGCCAGCCGCGGGCTGCTCTGCCGCACGGCGACGTGCGCCGCGCGGACCAGGCCGTCGGGATCGGCGGCGTCCACCGGCACGGGCGTGCACCGTCCGCCGGCGGCGGCCACCATGGCGAGGACGCCCGGATAGGTCGGGTGCTCGACGAGGACCCGGTCGCCCGGCTGGAGCAGCGTCTCGAGAACGGTCGCGGTCGCGTCGCCCACGCCCGCGGTGACCACCACCTGGTCGGGCTCGGTGGGCAGTCCCCGGGTGGTGAAGCGGCCGGCGATCGCCGCGCGCAGCTGCGGGAGCCCGTTCGGGGCGTAACCGTGCTCCGACAGGTGCGCGGGGAGGGCACTGAGCGCCTCGGCGTAGGCGGCGGCCAGCTGGGGCGCCGCCTCCGGCGCCGCGTGGGCGAGGTCGAGGACGCCGGGGAGTTCGTCGGCGGGCCCCAGAGCGGCCCAATCTGCGGGAGCTCGGTGACCGTGCCCGAGCCGTGCCGCGTGCTGGCGAACCCCTCGTCCCGGAGGACGCGGTAGGCCGACGCCACGGTCACCCGGCTCACGTCGAGCGCAGCGGCCAGCTCCCGCTCGGCGGGCAGCCGGTGACCTGCCGGCAGCGAACCGGCGGTCACGAGCTCGCGGATGCGCCGGGCCAATCCGGCGTACAGCGGGACGGGTAGCCCCGTCACCGGCCCGATGAGACCCGCCAGCCCCCGCGCGGTGGACTGGTCGGTGTCGACTGGCATGCGACCACCATGCCCGAGTGGACTGCTTCAGGCAAGCGCCGATAGTGCCACCGTGCAGTCATGAACACAGGTGGAGTCATCGCATTGGTGCTCGTGCTGCTGGGCCTCGGCTCGCTGTCGGCGGCCACGCTGGTCGTGACGCTCAGGGGCGGCCGGGGGCCCGGCGACCCTCCGGCGAGCCGGCCGCACGTCGATCCGAACGGGTTCCCGGTCCTCGCCCGCCCGCGCGGGGTGATCGGGCCGGCTCAGCGGCGGACGCGGGCGAGGCGTCCGGCGCCGGCCAGGATCGCCGCGGCCGTCCACACCGCCCGCGAGAGCCGCACGGCCCGGCGGATGTCGTCCGCGACCGCGGGCCGCCCGTCGCCGAGCTGAGGTCGCAGCTCCACCCGAGCGCCGTAGACGTTGCGACCACCCAGCCGCAGTCCGAGCGCGCCCGCGGCCGCCGCCTCGCAGCGGCCTGAGTTCGGGCTGGGATGGGCCGCGCCGTCGCGCCACCACACGCGTAGCGCACCGCGGGCCGAGCAGCCCACCAGTGGGGCGCAGGCCACCGTCAGCGCCGCGGTGGCCCGCGCCGGCAGCCAGTTCGCGACGTCGTCCAGCCGGGCGGCGGCCCAGCCGAACCGGGCATAGCGCGTCGAGCGGTGGCCGACCATTGCGTCGAGGGTGTTGACCGCCCGGTAGGCGAGCAGTCCCGGCACGCCGGCCACCGCGCCCCAGAACAGCGGCGCGACCGCCGCGTCGGAGGTGTTCTCCGCGACCGACTCGACGGTGGCACGGGTCAGCTCCTCCGCGCCGAGGCCGGAGGGGTCCCGGCCGGCCAGTGCCGGCAGCGCGGCCCGTGCGGCGGCGAGGTCCGCCGACGCCAGCGCGTCGTGCATCGCCGTGGCGGCCCGGCCGAGCGAGGTGCCGCCGAGGACCGCCCAGGTGGCTCCGGCGGTCAGGAGGATGCGGCGCCCAGGGTGCCGTCGGGTGGCGCGGTCCAGTGCCGTCCCGAGGGCGGTCACGGAACCGGAGAGCAGCAGGACGTGCACCGCACCCGCTGATCGGGAGTCGCGCCAGGTCCGCCGCTCCAGCGCGAGCGCCGCCGTGCCGAAGCCGGCGACGGGATGACCGCGCCGCGGGTCGGCCAGGAGCAGGTCCGCGGCGGCGCCGAGGCCCAGCCCGAGAGCGGTCGGGACGGTCACGACGGCCATCGTGCCAACCGGCCGGGACGGGCCCTCCCTAGGATCGGTCGGCATGCGCCTGCCCGGCCGTTACGACGGCGTCGCCCGGCCGATCGTCACCTACGGCAGCAACCCGGTCCTGCACCGCCGGTGCGCCCCGGTGACCGAGTTCGACCGCGGCCTCCGACACCTGCTCCTGGACATGTTCGCCAGCATGGAGGCGGCCGACGGCGTGGGGCTGGCGGCCAACCAGATCGGCGTCGATGCCCGGGTCTTCGTCATCGACTGCCCGGACGCCCACGGCGAGGACGTCGTCGGTTATGTCGTCAACCCCACGCTGACGATCCTCGAGCCGGTGGGCGACGAGCCGGCCGAGGAGGTCACCGAGGAGGGCTGCCTCTCGGTGCCCGGCCCCTACGCCGACCTGCCGCGCGCCTTCCGGGCCCGCGTGGACGGCGTGGACGTGAAGGGGAGCCGCTGTCGATCGAGGCGACCGGCATGGCTGCGCGCTGCCTCCAGCACGAGGTGGACCACCTCGACGGCACCGTCTACGTCGACCGCCTGCCCGAGGACCACCGGGAGCGCCTGCTCGCCGAGGCGGCCGGTCCCGGCGGAGAGCTGCCGGCCTGACATGCGCGCTCACCGAGCAGCAGGTCCGCCGCTCGCTCGTCAACTGCTCGCAGGGCGAGACCACGGCGCTGACGCTGCCGAAGGACGTCGCCGACCTGGACCGGGCGGCGCTGGAGCTGCTCGGCTGGCGCGACCCGAAGGCGCCGCTGCGGGGCTACCTCGTCGCCGAGGTCGGCACCGACGACGGGCCGGTGGGCATCGCGGTGCGCCGACCGCGTCCGGACCGAGATCCCGCCGTGGCTGCTGGACCGGGATCCGGCCGAGGTGGTCGCGGAGCGGGCCGCGGACCTGCGGGGACGGGTGGCCGCGTTCATCGGGTCCGTCCGGCGCTGATGTGTGAGCGGGGTCGGTCGCGGGGCATCGGACGGTGCATGACCGAATCGACTCCCTCCGCGCACTCGCCCTCGTCTGCAGCCTCAAGGCCTCGCCGGCGCCCTCGAGCAGTGACCTCATGGCCCGCCAGATCCTCGACGAGCTCGCGAAGCACGGCACGACCGGCGACGTCGTCCGCGTCGTCGACCACGACGTGAAGCCCGGCGTGGAGGTCGACATGGGCGACGGTGACGCCTGGCCGGCCATCCGCGAGCAGCTGATGGCTGCCGACATCCTGATCGTCTCGACGCCCACCTGGGTCGGGCACATGAGCAGCGTCGCGCAGCGCGTCCTGGAGCGGCTGGACGGTGAGCTCTCGGAGACCGACGACTCGGGCCGGCCCCTGGTCGCCGGAAAGGTGGCGGTGACCGCCGTCGTCGGCAACGAGGACGGCGCGCACAAGATCACCGCCGACCTCTTCCAGGGGCTCGACGACATCGGGTTCACGATCCCGTCGCAGGGCGGCACCTACTGGAACGACGAGGCGATGGGCGGCCGCGACTACAAGGACCTCGACGAGACGCCGGAGGCCGTCGCCTCGACCACGGCCACGCTGGCGGAGAACGCCGCGCACCTGGCCCGCGCGCTGAAGGCGAGCCCCTACCCGGGCAGGTGAGCCGGGGCCGGCCGGTCCGGTCGCTCGCGCTCGGGCCGGTCGGCAGGGGCGAGCGACCCGGCGGTGCGCCGGGCGCGCAGCAGGCCGGCCACGGCCAGCAGGGCGAGCAGGACGACGACGGCGCCGTAGACCTCGGTCGTCCGCACGAGCCCGAACGCCTCCTCGGCGACCCCGGCCGCGATCGCCGGGATGCTGAACGCCAGGTAGCCGACGACGAAGATGCTGGAGAGCAGGCCGGCCCGGTACCCCGGCGCCACGCCGGCGGTGATGGTGGCGACCGCTCCGAGAAAACCGGCTCCGAAGCCGAACCCGCTGGCGACGGACGCGACGAACAGCAGCACCACCGAGGTGGTGAACAGCGCCACGGAGTGGCCGCTACGCCGGCCGTGAAGGTCAGGGCGCCGATCAGCATCGCGCGCTCGGGCGGCGAGGTCCGTAGGGCCAGCGAGCCCACGACGCCGTTGCCCTGCATCGCCAGGATCAGCAGGCCACCGGCCAGGTGGTTGTCGACGCCGAACACGTCGGCGAGCAGTGACGGGCCGAGGGACAGGTACAACCCGCCGACCGCCCAGAACGCGACCAGGAGCGGCAGGGCGACGACGAACGCGCGGCGGTGCGCCGGGGGCACGTGCACCTGGGGACGCAGCGACGCGAGGGCGCCGGGCGTTCGCGGCGAGCTCTCCGGCAGCAGGTGGGTGCCCAGGGAGGCGAGCAGGAACACGAGGGTCAGGGCGCCGAACACCCAGTCCGTCGGCGACGGGACGAACTGGAGCAGGAGACCGGCACCCACCGCCCCGATGGACAGCCCCAGGCCGGGTGAAGCGCTGTTGAGGAACGCCCCGAGCGGCCGGTCCGGGCGCTGCAGGTCCAGCAGCGACGCCCCCAGCGTGCTGGTGAGCGCCCCGGTCGCCAGGCCCTGGACCACGCGCGCGGCCAGCAGCCAGCCGACCCCGTCGGCGAACAGGAACAGCGCCATGGCGGCGGCCTCGAGCAGGAACGCGACGACGAGCACCGGCCGCCGCCCCAGGTGGTCGGACAGGCCGCCCACGACCAGCAGCGAGGCGAGCAGCGCGAAGGCGTAGATACCGAAGACCGCCGTCAGCACGCCGGAGCCGAAGCCGAACTGCTCCTGGTACACGCGGTAGAGCGGGAAGGCACCCCCGACGCGGCGAGCATGAGCACCAGCAGGACGGCGACCGACCAGAAGGCGGCGGTCCGCGGCAGACGGCGGGAGTCGGGCACGACACGCAGCAAGCCACGCGCCGGGCCGACGATTCCCGCCTCCGCGTGTCGGGGCCGGGCGTGGCGGGCCCGCTGCGGGGTACGGGGCGGCCATGGCCCTCCCGCGCATCCTGGTCCTCGTGCTGGCCGGCGGCGCGGGCGGCCGCCTGGAGCTGCTCACCGAGCAGCGCGCGAAGCCGGCCGTTCCCTTCGCCGGGGTCTACCGGCTGATCGACTTCCCGCTCAGCAACTGCCAGCACTCGACGATCGACGACGTCTGGGTCTCGGTCCAGTACCACCCGACGTCGCTGTCGCACCACCTCGCCAACGGCCGGCCGTGGGACCTGGACCGGAACACCGGGGGCTGCTGATGCTGCCGCCGTTCCAGGGCACCGACCGGGGCGGCTGGGTCAGCGGCACGGCCAACCTGCTCTGGCGCCAGGCGGACCTGATCCGCGAGCACGCCGCTGACGCGCTCGTCGTCGTCAGCTCCGACGCGGTCTACAAGCTGGACTACCGGGACGTGGTCGAGTCCCACCTCGGGTCCGGCGCGGAGGTGACGATGGTGACCACCGAGGTCGAGGCCGACGACGCCGCGCGCTACGGGATCGTGCAGGTCGACGGCGAGCGGGTGACGGACTACGCGTACAAGCCCGACCAGCCGGCCACGACCACCGCCACCAACGAGGTCTTCGTGTTCACCCCGGGCGCCACGCTCGACCGGCTGGACGCGCTGAACGACGAGCTGGGGGAGGACGAGCTCGAGGACCTCGGCAGCCACCTGCTCCCGGCCCAGACGCGGGACGGCCTCGCCCGCGCCCACCCGCTCCAGGGGTACTGGCGCGACGTGGGCACCGTGCCGGCCTACTGGCAGGCCCACCGCGACTTCCTCGACGCGGAGCCCCCGATCGACCTGGACGACCCGGCCTGGCCGCTGCACACCCGGGGCGGCCGGCGCAGCGCCGCCCGCGTCCTGCCGGGCGCCGTGGTCGAGGAGAGCCTGGTCTCCGGCGGGACCCGCGTCGCGGGCGAGGTCCGGGGTTCGGTGCTGTCGCCCGGGGTCGAGGTCGAGAAGGGGCCACCGTCGTCGACTCGGTGCTGCTGCCCGGCGTGCGGGTGCGGGCCGGCGCCCGCGTGGTGCGCGCCGTCCTCGACGACGCGGTCGAGGTCGGGGAGCGCGCGGTCGTGGGCGGTGACGGCGAGGTCACCCTGGTCGGGCGGCGTTCGCGGGTGGACGCCGGCAGCGAGCTGGCCCCGGAGCGCGGCTGCCCGAGCGCGAGGAGGACTGAACCCGAGGAGGACCGAGCCCGAGGAGGACCGAGCCCGGTCAGGAGGGAGCGCGTCGAGCTCCATCCAGACCCGGCGCCGGTCTCCCCGGCTGCGCACCTCGGCCATGGCGGCCACCCGGCGACGCTGCTCCGGCGTCGCCACGTGGTTGACGACGGCGATCTCGGCCTCGCGCATCGCCCGCTCGGCCGCGACCTCGGCCGGGGTGGACGGGAACGACTCGGGCGGGTCGACGTCGTCGGTGGTGGGGCGGGCGTAGGGGCTGTCGGCGGGGAGGTTGCCGCTCACCCGCCCGTACGCGCCCAGCAGCAGGAGGATCAGGCCCGCTCCGACGGAGAAGGCCACGTTCTCCATCTCGAAGGCCAGCACGTTGAACGAGGTCCGCAGTGCCGCGAGGTTCGCGAGGGCGGAGAGCAGGAACAGCGCGCCGACGACGATCATCGCGGTCGAGGCGACCCGCGGCCCCCGCAGCGCGGTGCCGACGAGCACCAGCGCCGTCAGCACCGAGATGGTCGACAGCAGGCCGTTCGAGGACATGCCGAGGACGGGGAGCCGTCGGTCGAGAAGAAGTCGAGCCCGCCAGCGAAACCGAGCACGCCGAACACGCCGATCACCGCTGCGACGGCGAGGGCCCCGACCCGCTGGACCCGGTAGACCCAGGGGTCGGGCGACGCGCCGTCGGCAGGGCGGGAGCGGGGCGAGTGGCGCAGCTGCATCGGAACTCCTCGGCAGAGCGGGTGGTACCCGGTCTTCAGCCTCGGGAGGGCGTCCGGATGCAGGCGGGAAGGGCGCGGTGCGTCCGGTGGTTGTCCGGGGCGTGACGCACCAGCCGGACGAGATCGACCTGCACTCTGTTGACCTGAACTCTGTTGACCTGAACTCTGTTGACCTGCACTCCGAGTTCCTGCGCGCGGACCTGTTCCTCGCGATGGGCCGGCCCGCCGAGGCGGCCCGCATCCTCGAGCGCGTCGTCGTAGCCGAGCCCACCAACGAGGCCGCCCTCGAGCTGCTCGCGCGCGCCTACTTCGGCTCGGCCCAGCTGGCGAGGTCCGAGGACGCCCTCACCCGGCTGGTCCACCTGGCCCCGGCCAACGGGTGGGCGCGGCGGGCGCTGGCGCGGACGCTGGAGCGGCAGAGCCGCGGGGTCGAAGCCGTGCCCCACCACCGCGTGGCCGACGCGCTCGGCGCGGAGTGAACCGGAGCGGAGCGAGCCGTGCCGGGCGGCGGGTTCAGCCCTCTCGCTCGGCCACGGGCAGGATCTCCCCGCTCTCGAGCCGGCTCCGGTAGCCGTTGATCTCCCGCTTGACCACCCCGGCCATGAGGTAGAGCCCGAGGATGTTGGGCAGCGCCATCAGGAAGATCATGCTGTCGGAGAAGCCGATGACCGCGTCCAGCGCCGAGGAGGCGCCGATGACGACGAACACGCAGAAGACGAACTTCCAGGTGCGGTCGACCAGCATGGACTCGCCGAAGAGGTAGGTCGCCGCCTTCAGCCCGTAGTAGCTCCAGGCCAGCATCGTGGAGTAGGCGAAGAGGATCACCGCCACGGCCAGCACGATCGGGAACCAGCCGACGACCGTCTCGAACGCGGCGGACGTCGTCTGCACGCCCGGCGCGCTGGTGTCGTCGGCCCACGTGCCGGTGATGACGATGGCCAGCGCGGTCATGGTGCAGATGACCACCGTGTCGACGAAGGGCTCGAGGACGGCGACGTGGCCCTCCGTCGCCGGCTCGTTGGTCTTGACCGCCGAGTGCGCGATCGCCGCCGAGCCGAGGCCGGCCTCGTTGCTGAAGGCGGCCCGGCGGAAGCCCTGGATGAGGACGCCGACGATGCCGCCGAACCCGGCTTCGGGGAGAAGGCCTGGGAGACGATCGCCCACAGCGCGTCGGGGATCTCGGAGAAGTTGGCGAAGAGCACCGCGAGGCAGGCGATCACGTAGAAGACCGCCATGAACGGGACCAGCTTGTCGGTCACCCGGGCGATGCTGCGGATGCCGCCGATGATGACCGCGCCGACGAGGATCGCCAGCACCAGGCCGAAGATGGCGCCGGCGGCGCCGCCACCGAGCGGGCCGTCGTCCCCGCCGGTCACCGACTGGGCCTGGCTGAAGGCCTGGTTGGCCTGGAACATGTTGCCGCCGCCGACGGCCCCGCCGAGGGTGAAGATGCAGAACAGGACGGCGAGGACCTTGCCGAGCGTGCCCATGCCCTTCTCCGCCAGGCCGCGGCTGAGGTACCACATCGGCCCGCCGGAGACCCGGCCGTCGGGGTAGACGTTGCGGTACTTGACGCCGAGCGTGCACTCCACGCCCTTGGTGCACATGCCGACCAGCCCGGCGATGATCATCCAGAGCGTCGCGCCGGGCCCGCCCAGGAGATGGCCACGGCGACGCCGGCGATGTTGCCGAGGCCGACGGTCCCGGAGACCGCGGTGGCCAGCGCCTGGAAGTGAGTGACCTCGCCGGCGTCCTTGGGGTTGTCGTAGCGGCCCCGGATCAGCTGGATCGCGTGCGTGAACGCCCGGAACTGGAAGCCGCGCAGGTAGATCGTGAAGAAGAAACCGGCGATGACCAGCCAGACGACGATCAACGGGAGCTCGACGCCCTCGTCGATGAAGTCCAGCGGCACCGCGAAGAAGACGATCGAGACGATGACCTCGGAGACGGGGGCGAAGAAGCTGTCGACCTGCTCGTCGAAGGTGGCGGCGAGCACGGTGTCCGGTGCCGCGGCCATCACGGCACCACGAGGACGGGCACCGGGGACAGCTGGATGAGGCTGCCGGGGTGGACCCGAACAGCAGGGTGCGCACCCGGCTCTGTCCCACCCGGCCGACGGTGATCCAGGCGGCGTCGTGCTCGCGGGCGAGGCCGACCAGCGTCTCGGCGGGATGGCCGTGCCGCACGACGCCCTCGACGGTGATGTCCCCGGTGGCCGAGAGCCGGGCGAGGACGGGATCCAGCACCCGTTCGTGCGCCGCCGCCACCTCCCGGGCCTTGTCGATCGAACGGCGCTCGTTGTCCTCGTTCGTGGTGACGGCGTAGGGCGACCATGGCACCACGCACGCCAGGACGAGCGTCAGGTCGTGCCGGCGGGCGGCTTCGGCACCGGCGTCCGCGGCGCGCGCGCTCGCCTCGCTGCCGTCGAGCCCCACGAGGATGGATGAGGACACGGGCATCTCCCGGGGAGCCGTGGATGTTGGGCGAAAGCTATCCACGTCACGCCGCCGCGGCGACTCGGGCGGCCCGATCTGCCACACCGTCCAGGTCGGCGCGGCAGCGAGTGACGCCACGCCGCGCCTGCCGGGTGCCGGACGGTTCAACCCGAATCGTCCGGCGCCGTTCCGGGAACCACTGGCTGCATGAGCATCCTCGGACGATTGATGGGAACTGCAGAGAGCGCCGCCCGTGGGGCCGCTCGTGGCGGCCGTGGGACGGCGCGCCCGGCGCGCGGCATGGGCCGCCCCGCCGCCGGCCGCGGGCTCGGCCGTGGAACCGGCAGGGGCGCGCCGGGGCACCCGCCTCGGCCGGTGGCATCGGGCGTCTGGTCCAGGGGTCCTCCGCCGGCGCTGACCTAGAGCGCGGTCGCGGCCACCAGCAGGGTGGCCGCGGCCGCGACCTCTCCCATCGCGCCCATCACGTCGCCGGTCACGCCCCCGATCCGCCGCCGGGCCCGGCGGTACAGCAGCTCCGCGGCGAGCAGCCCGCCCAGAGCGCTGACCGCCAGGCGTGCGGCCGGTCCCAGGTCGGGAGCCGTAGCGGTCGCCACGAGGGCGAGCACGACGACGATCCAACCCCCGAACCACGACCGCGAGACGGTGCCCGCCACCAGGGCACCCAGCGCCGATCCCTCCGCCGTGGCTACGCCGGGCAGGCCCGCCCGCGCCATAGCCACCCGCGCGACGACGACCGCCGTCCAGAGCGCGAGCCAGCCCTGCGGCTTCTCGAGGAGAGCCGCCAGGGAGGCGACCTGCAGCAGCATGATCAGCACCAGCGTGATCACGCCGAAGGGCCCGATGTCGCTCTGGTGCATCACCTGGAGCGCACGCTCCCGGCCGCGCAGCGGCCCCAGACCGTCCGCGGTGTCGGCCAGTCCGTCCAGGTGCAGACCGCGCGTGAGCACCGCCAGCACGGCGACCGCGAGCACCGCCCCGGCCAGGGGAGACGTACCGGTCGCCCAGGACCGCCACCGCCGTCGCGACGCCGCCGAGCACCAGCCCGACCAGCGGCGCCCAGGGCAGCACGCCCCGCGTGGCGGACGCGGCGCGCGCGGGGACCGGGAGGACGGTGAGCAGCGCGGCGGACTCCAGCGGACCGGTGAACCTCATCGGGCCGCGTTCACGCGATGAGCTCCAGCCGCGTGATCGTGCCGTTGTGCGGTGTCACCACCGGCATGGCGTCGGGTCCGAGGCCGGCCACCACCGCCTGGGCCGCCCGGATGGTGTCGCCGTGCGTGACGAGCGCGATGACGTCGGCGGGCGGTTCGGCGGCAAGGTCCTTGAGGAACGCCGCCACCCGCCCGTGCAGCTCGGCCAGGCTCTCGCCGCCGGGTGCCGACCAGTGCGGATCGGTCCAGTCGACGACGTCCCACAGCTCGCGGGAGGGCCGGCCCTCCAGCTCGCCGTAGCCCTGCTCGCGCAGGGCCGGGGTGGTCGTGATCGGCAGGCCGGTCGCCGCGGCGCAGCGCTCGGCCGTCTGCACGGCACGCAGCAGGTCGCTGGAGAGGAGGGCGCCGGGGGACAGGCGGGCCAGCTCGACGGCCGCGGCGTCGGCCTGGGCGTGCCCGGTCGGGGTGAGCGGGACGTGCGGCGTCTGGCCCTGCATCAGCCCCGCGGCGTTCCACTCGCTCTGTCCGTGACGGACGAGCAGCAGCGTGAGAGGTCGGGACATGGCAGGGGAGAGTAGGCGAGGGCCGTGCCGGTGGCGCACCGCCGCCTCGTACCGTTGTCCCCGTGAGCATCCCTGTCCGCCCCGGCGCCGCGCCCGCCGCACCCCGCCCGTCCGCACCCGACCCGCTGGCCCCGCTGCTCGAGCTGCCGGGGGTGCGCGAGGCGTCGGACGGCGCCCGCGCCGGCATCGACCGGTTGCTCCGCCACAAGGTGCTGCGGCGCGAATCCGCCGGGGTCAGCACCGAGTCCGCGCTCCGCGGAGCGCGGGCCTCGGCTGCGCTGGAGGGGCCGACGTGCCGCTGGCCGACCTGCGGTCCGGCGAGGTCACCGATCCGGTGGTGCTCGGGGCGCTCCGGGTCTCCGCCGGCCTCGGCTCCATGGTGGAGACGTGGCCGCGGGCGCCCGGGCAGGTGCTCGCCCGCCTGCACGTCCTCGCCGCGGCCGATCTCGCGGACGACGCCGCTCTCGGTCGGCCGGCCCCGCACGCCGGGCCCCGCCTGTCCGGCCTGTTCGCCCTCATCACCGGCGCGACGACCGCTCCGGCCGTTCTCGTCGCCGCCCTGGTGCACGGCGAGTTGGCCGCGCTCGCGCCGTTCGGCGTCTCCGACGGGATCGTGGCGCGGGGCGCAGGACGGCTCACCGGCATCGCCCGCGGGCTCGACCCGAAGGCGGTGTCGGTGCCCGAGGTCGGGTTCGCCGAGCTGGGCCGGGCGGCCTACGACCGGGCCCTCGCCGGGTACGCGTCGGGGACGGAGGCCGGTGTGGCCGGCTGGCTCGTGCACTGCTGCCGGGCCACCGAGCACGGCGCGCTCGAAGGCCTGGCGATCTGCGAGAGCCTGCTCCGCGGCTGACCTGCGGGAGCCGGGGCGGACCCGAAGACTGTCGGCATGGACTACCTCGAGGTCGACGGGCTCGGACCGGTCAGCCGCATCGGCCTGGGCACGTGGCAGTTCGGTTCCCGCGAGTGGGGCTACGGCGACAGCTACGCCGACCGCGCCGCTCTGGAGATCGTCCGGCGGGCCCGGGAGCTGGGCATCACCCTGTTCGACACCGCCGAGATCTACGGCTTCGGGCGCAGCGAGCGGATCCTCGGCGCGGCGCTGGGGCACGAGCGGGACGAGGTCGTCGTCGCCAGCAAGGTGTTCCCGGTCGCGCCGTTCCCCCGCTGGTGCGGCAGCGCTGGTCCGGCAGCGCCCGGAGGCTGGGGCTCAGCCGCATCCCGCTGTACCAGGTCCACCAACCCAACCCGGTCGTCCCGGACTCGGTCATCATGCCCGCGTTCCAGCGGCTCCTGGCCGAGGGCGGGATCGGTGCCGCGGGCGTCTCGAACTACTCGCTGGACCGCTGGCAGGCAGCGGACGCGGCGCTCGGTGCGCCGGTGATCAGCAACCAGGTCCAGTTCTCCCTCGCCCACGCCGGGCCGCTCGACGACCAGGTGCCCTTCGCCGGGCGGGAGGGCCGGCTGGTCATCGCCTACAGCCCGCTCGCCCAGGGGCTGCTCGGCGGCCGGTACTCCGTGGACCACCGTCCCGGGGGCGTGCGGGCGGTCAACCCGCTGTTCGGCACCGAGAACCTGCGCCGGGTGGCGCCGCTGCTGGAGCTGGTGCGCGAGGTGGCCGACGCCCATGCCGCGACGCCCGCGCAGATCGCGCTCGCCTGGCTGATCGGGCTGCCGCGGGTCGTGGTGATCCCGGGGGCCTCCAGCGTGGCGCAGCTCGAGTCGAACGCGGCTGCCGCGGGCATCTCGCTGCGTCCCGACGAGCAGGCCGCCCTCACTGCCGCGGCGCGCGCCTTCGCGCCGGTCTCGGCCGCCCGGACCCTCGTCGACCGGGTGCGGGAACGGGTCGGCCGCTGAGCGGACCTCGCCGGTCGGCCGGGGACGGCGGTCAGCGGGCGGAGAGGGCGTACCCGACGAGGGCGGTGAGCGCCACACCACCGGCTCCGGCCGCTGCAGCAGCCAGCCAGGCGCCGGTGACGACGCCGGCGATCGCGGCACCCAGGACCGACAGCCACGGCCCGGACAGCGAGAGGAACAATCCGATCCGGCCGACCGGTGACCGGCGGGAGCGCCGGGGTGCGGCACGGGTGGCCTGGCCGAACACCACCGCAGCCACGGAGACGGCCAGGACGGCCAGCCAGGCGAGGACCACGGTGAGCACGTCGGCAGGATGGCCCACCGCGCGGAGACGGAACAGGCGCCCCGCCGGGAACGGTGCGGCGCCCGGTCCTCAGGCCCCGCGGCGGCGCCGGCGGCCGGTCAGCGGACCGGGCTCGTCGACGGCGAGCAGACCGGCCCGCAGCGCCCGGTGCCGCGCGTACCAGGCCAGCCCCACGACGGCCGCGCCGACGCCCACCGCCGCACCGGTGACCACCGGCGCCGGGGAGCGGAGAACCGCGCCTTCATGCTGACCGGACGCGTGAACTGCAGGACCGGCCAACCGCGCTCCAGGGCCGCCTTGCGGAGCCCGCGGTCGGGGTTGACCGCCGTGGGGTGCCCGACGGCCGACAACATCGGCAGGTCGGTGATGGAGTCGCTGTAGGCATAGCAGTCGGCGAGGTCGTAGCCGCCCGCGGCGGCCACCTCGCGCATCGCGGCCGCCTTGTTCTCGCCGTAGGCGTAGAACGAGATCTCCCCGGTGTAGCGGCCGTCCTCGGTGACCATCCGGGTGGCGACCACCTGGTCGACGCCGAGCATCTCGCCGATCGGTTCGACCATCTCCGCGCCGCTGCTCGAGACGATCACGATCTCGCGACCCGCGGCCCGGTGTTCCTCGATCAGGTCGGCGGCCTCGGCGTAGACGAGCGGGTCGACGATCTCGTGCAGGGTCTCCCGGACGATGTCGTGCACGGTGGCGGCGTCCCAGCCGGTCACCATGGCCGTGAGCTGCGCGCGCAGGCGCTCCATCTGCTGGGCGTCGGCGCCGGCGAGGAGAAGACCAGCTGCGCGTAGGCGGTCTTCAGCACGGCGCGGCGGTTGATCAGCCCACCGTTGAAGAACGGCCGGCCGAACGCCAGGGTGCTGGACTTGGCGATGACCGTCTTGTCCAGGTCGAAGAACGCCGCTGCGCGGGTCACAAGGCACGACTCTAAGTGGACCGGGTGACAGCGGCGGACCCCGCGCGCCGTCCACACCCGTTCGGGTCATCCACAGTTCCCGTCCCGATCTGGCACTGTCTGCCCATTCCGGCGTGAGGTCGGGAGGTGTCCACTACCCGCCCGCCGGCCAGACCGCTCGTCGTCAGCACCGACGACGCCCTCCTCGACGACCTGCTGCGGCTGCTGGCCACCGCGGGGCCGAGCCCGAGCTGGCCACGGGCGGGCCGGCGCTGCGGCGGGCCCACCGGCAGGCGCCGCTGGTGCTCGTCGGCGCCGACGCACTCCCCGCCGGCGCGCTCCGCGCCCTCCCGCGCCGCCCCGGGGTCGTCGTGGTGGCCCCGGGCGGAGAGCTGACGGCGGCCGGCTGGGCAGCGGCGGTGGAGATCGGCGCGGAGCGGGTGGCGGTGTTCCCCGACGACGAGTCGTGGCTGCTCGCCCGGTGCGCGGCCGCGGTGCAGGCCCCGGTCGAGCGGGGCCGGCTGGTCGTCGTCGGTGGGTCCTGCGGTGGCGCCGGCGCGAGCACGGTCGCGACGGCCGTGGCGCTGGTGGCCGCCCCGGGGTGACCCTGGTGGACGCCGATCCCTGGGGCGCGGGGCTGGACCTGCTCCTGGGCGCCGAGCGGGCCGACGGACTGCGTTGGCCCGAGCTGGCCGGTCTGCGCGGTCGCGTGGCCGGCGACGCCCTGCTGGCCGCCCTGCCCGACGTCGGCGGGGTCTCGGTGGTCGCCGCTTCCCGGTCGGCACCGCAGCTCGTCCCGGCCGACGCCCTCGCGGCCGTGGTCGACGCCGCCCGGGCCGTCGGCTGCGCGGTGGTGGTCGACGTACCACGGGCTGCCGGGGAGGCCACGCTGTCGCTCGCCGCCGACGCCGATCTGGCGGTGCTGGTGGTCCCGTCCCGGCTCCGCGCGGCCACGGCCGCCCGGCTGCTCGTCGAGGCGCCCGACTCGGTGTGGTCCGGCGCCCAGGTGGTCACCCGTCAGGTGCCCGGCGGGTTGTCCGGTGCGGAGGTGGCCGACGTGGTCGGGCGGCCCGTCCTCGCGGAGCTGGTCCACGACCGCAGCGCCGTGCCGCGCGGCGAGCGGGGCGAGCCACCCCTGGTGACCGCCCGTTCCCCGCTGGGGGTGGTGGCGCGGCGCATCCTCAGCGCCCTGCCACCCCCGCTGGTGCGGCGGTGAGCGCCCCGGTGCTGCTGGACCGGGTCCGCGCCCGGCTGGCGCTGGTGCCCGGCCCGCCCTCCCGGGCCGGGGTCGCCGCGCTCGTCCGGGAGGAGGCGGGTGGGCTGCTCGGCGACGACGACGTCCTGCACGCCGTGCGGGAGGCCGTGGACGAGCTGGCCGGGGCGGGCCCGCTGGAAGGGCTGCTGCGGACCCCGGGTGTCACCGACGTCCTCGTCAACGGTCCCGATCAGGTCTGGCTCGATCGTGGGGACGGCCTGGAGCTGACCCCGGTCCGGTTCGCCGACGACGACGCCGTGCGCCGGCTCGCCGTCCGGCTCGCGGCAACGGTCGGGCGCCGGCTGGACGACGCCTCGCCGTGGGTGGACGTGGGCCTCGGGGACGGCACCCGGCTGCACGCCGTCCTCCCGCCCGTGTCGGGCAGCGGCACCTGCCTGTCGCTGCGGGTCCTGCGCCGCACCACCCACTCGCTGGCCGAGCTCGCAGCTCTCGGGACGCTGCCCGGGAACAGCCTGGAGCTGCTGCGGGCGGTCGTGGCGCAACGGCTGGCCTTCCTCGTGACCGGGGGACGGGGTCGGGGAAGACGACGCTGCTGTCGGCGCTGCTCGGGGCCGCCGAGCCGGCCGACCGGATCGTGGTGTGCGAGGACGCAGCCGAGCTCGCCCCGCGCATCCCCACGTCATCCGCCTGGTCACCCGCCCGCCCAACGTCGAGGGGTCGGGTCGGTGACGCTGCGCGACCTGGTGCGGCAGGCGCTGCGCATGCGCCCCGACCGCCTGGTCGTGGGAGAGGTCCGGGGCGCCGAGGTGACCGACCTGCTCGCGGCGCTGAACACCGGCCACGACGGCGGCTGCGGCACCCTGCACGCCAACCGCCCGCGCGAGGTGCCCGCCCGGCTCGAGGCGCTGGGCGTCGCCGCGGGGCTGGACCGCGCCGCCGTGCACAGCCAGGCCGCCGCGGCACTCGCCGTCGTGGTGCACCTGCGGCGGACCCCGGCCGGTCGCCGGGTGACCGAGGTGGGCGTGGTGCGCCGGTCCGGGGCGCCGTCGTGGTCGAGCCGGGGTGGCGGCACGACGGGGGCGACGTCCCCGCGGCCGGGCAGTTGCGGACCCTCCTGACCGCGGGCGCACCGTGACCGGGGCGCTGCTGTCCGCCGCGCTCGCGGTCCTCCTCTGGCCGGACGCCCGGACGGTGCGCGTCGCACGGATGCGCACGCCGGGTCCGGGAACCGGCCGCGCCGGGGGCCGGCCCGCGTCGTGCCCGCACGGCTCCCTCTCCCGGTCACGGGAGGTGTCGCCGCGGCCGCGGTCGCCGCCCTGATCAGCACGCCCCTGGTGGCCGGTCTCTCGGGCCTGGTCGGAGCCGTGGCGGCCCGGTCCTGGGACGCCCGCCGGCGGGCCCGCCGGGCGGAGGAGCAGCTGCGCACGCTGACGGAAGGACTGGGTGCCCTCGGCGCAGAGCTGCGCAGCGGACGTTCCTTCGATGCCGCGACCGACGCTGCGGTGGCCGCCTGTGCCGACGAGGAGTGCGGCGCGGCCCTCGCCGGCGCGCTGCGGGCCCCCGGCGTGCCCGCTCCGACCGGAGCCGACCGGGAGCTCGCCGACGCATTCGACCGGATCTCGGCTGCGGTCACGCTCAGCGCCCGGACGGGGTGCTCGCTCGCCGCCGTCGTGGCCGCGGTGGAGGACGACCTCCGGGCGCGGCAGCGGATGGGGCAGGAGCTGAGGACGGCCACCGCAGGGCCGCGGGCGAGCGCGGCGCTGCTCGCCGCCCTCCCCGCGCTGGGCCTGGCCATGGGCAACGGCGTCGGTGCCGATCCCTGGCGGGTGCTGACGACGACGGGCACCGGGCAGCTGCTGCTGGTGATCGGGGTGGCGCTGGAGCTGACCGGGCTCACCTGGTCCGGGCGGCTCGTGCGGCGGGTCCTCCGGTGACGGCGGACGGGCCGGCGCTCCTGGCGCTCGCGGCGGCACTGCTGGCGTGGTCTCCCTCGGCCAGGCTGGCGGCCGTCCGGGCGCGGGCGCTCCGGACGCCTCCGGAGGCGGCAGGCGTCGTCGCCGCGGCGCCGTCGGCGCGTCGGCGATGGGCTCTCGCCGGAGGGCGGGACTCGCGGCGGGGCTGCTGGTCGGCGGGCTCCTGGGGCCGGGATCGCCCTGGGCGTGGGCGTGGTGGCGGAGCGGTGCCTGCGTGCTGCCGACGCCCGGGCCGACGAACGGCTCGCCCTGTCCCGCGAGCTCCCGGGTGCCTGCGACCTGCTGGGCGTCTGCTTGTCCGCCGGCGTGCCGGTCGGTGCCGCCCTGGCCGCGGTCGGTGCTGCGGTGCCGCAGCCACTGGCCGGGCACCTGGGAACGGTGGCCGCGCTCAGCCGCCTCGGTGCCGAACCGCGGCGGGCGTGGGCGGATGCGCCGCCGGAGCTCGCGGCGCTCGGACGTGTCCTGGTCCGCGCGGGGAGTCGGGGGCGGCCGCGGCGCCCGCCCTGCGGGCACTGGCAGCCGACGGGCGCTCGGCCGCCCGGTCGGCCACCGAGGCCGCCGTCCGACGGGCGGGAGTCTGGGTACTCGCTCCCCTCGGCCTCTGCTTCCTCCCGGCGTTCGTGTGCCTCGGCGTGGTGCCGCTGGTGCTGGGCCTCGCGGGCGACCTCCTGGGCTGAGAGCCCTCTTCGGCCCTGGGCGGCGAGGACGTCCGTGCACAGGCGGGGCGCCCATCCACAGATCAGCGCCGGCCCTGGGATGACGCCCCCACCGCCGGAAGGCTCGGGGCATGGCCCGACGACGGGCCCCCGAGCCGAGGAGATCCCCGTGACGAGCAGCCCCCACCCCGTCGAGGACCGGACCGATGTCGAGTCCCCCGGAACCACGCCCGTGCCACCACGCGGCCGCCTGGCCCGCCGGTGGGCCGCTGTGCGTGCCACCGGCGAGGACGGGATGAGCACGGCGGAGTACGCCGTCGGCACGGTGGCGGCGTGCGCCTTCGCCGCCGTCCTCTACCGGGTGGTCACCGGCGGCTCGATCGTCACGGGCCTGACCGACCTCGTCGAGTCCGCCCTCGCCACGCTCTCCTGACCGATGCGACCTCGCGCGGCTCTGCGACGGCATGCGGAGGCCGGGATGGTCACCGCCGAGACGGCGGTCGTGCTGCCGGTGCTGCTCCTCGTCCTGGCCGGTGTCGTGGCCGCGGTGACCGTGGTCGGCGCGCAGCTGCGCTGCGTCGACGCCGCCCGTGAGGGGTCAGAGCTGCGGCGCGCGGCGAGGACGCCGCAGCCGTGGTCGCGCTGGCCGGCCGGGCCGCCCCGGACGGGGCCGTCACCACGGTCGGGAGCGGCGGGGACGAGGTCCGGGTGTCGGTGACGGCGTCGATCGCCCCACTGGGCCCGGTGCCGCTGCGGATCACGGTGTCCGCCGAGGCGGTGGCGCTCCGCGAGCCAGTGGGGAGCCTGCCGTGACACGGCCGGTGCGCGACGGGGAAGGGGGTCGGCGACGGTGTGGGTGCTGATGGCCGGCGCGGTCGTGGCCGTCGTCGGGATGGGCGCCGTCCTCGTCGGTTCCGCGGTCGTCGCACGGCACCGCGCGACCGCCGCGGCCGATCTCGCCGCCCTCGCGGCGGCGGTGCGCGCAGTCGAGGGGGCGATGCCTGCGGCACCGCGGCGCGGTTCGCCGCGGCGAACGCCGCAGAGCTGACCGCGTGCACCGTGTCGCCCGACGCTGTGGTGGACGTGGCGGTCAGCGTGCCGGTGCGACTCGGCCGGCTCGGTGCCTTCTCGGCCACGGCCCGCGCCCGGGCCGGTCCTGTTCCGGTCGGGCCGTTCCCGTGATCCGGAGCTACTCAGAAGACGAGCTCGTCCTCGTCGTCCCCGGCCTCCGTCTCGGATGGACCCGGGCCCCCGGCGTCGGCCTCGGTGGCAACGGACCCCGCCCCGAGGTCCCGCTCGCGCCCCGGCATGCCCTCGAGCGCGGCCAGTTCGTCGAGCACGACGTCGAGGACGCGGACCGCGCCCGCCTTGTCGAGGGGTCGTTGCCGTTGCCGCACTTGGGCGACTGCACGCACGAGGGCAGCCGCTCTCGCACTCGCAGCTGGCCACGGTCGCGCGGGTCGCCTGCAGCCAGCGGCGCAGCACGGCGAACCCGCGCTCGCTGAAGCCGGCACCGCCGGGATGCCCGTCGTAGACGAAGATCGTCGCCGCGCCGGTGTCGGGATGCAGGGCCGTGGAGAGGCCGCCCAGGTCCCAGCGGTCGCAGGTGGCGAGCAGGGGAGGATGCCGATCGCGGCGTGCTCGGCCGCGTGCAGCGCGCCCGGCAGCTCGACCTCGTCCACCTCGGCGCGCTCGATCGCCCGGTCGCCGAGGGTCCACCAGACGGCCCGGGTGCGCAGCTGACGCGGGGGCAGGTCGAGCGGGAACTCCGCGAGCACCTCGCCGCTGCCCAGCCGCCGGCGCTGGTAGGCCACGACCTGGTTGGTCACGTCGACGACGCCGGTGTACGCGGTGACGGTGCCCAGCGGGCGGGTCCGCTCCACCGACACGATCGAGAGGTCGGTGACGTCGCGGGCCACCGTCGTCCACTCGGGGCTGTCGGCGTGCACCACGGCGCAGGCGTCGTCCACGTCGAACCCGTCGACGACGAACGTCTCGCCCCGGTGCACGTAGAGCGCCCCTCGTGCACGGTCGCGTGCGCGGCCCCGCCGTCGACGGTGCCCAGCAGACGCCCCGTGCCGGTCTCGATGATCGACACCGGCTCGCCCCCGCTGCCCCGGATGTCGACGTCGGGCCGGCCCCGCCCGGCCCAGTACCAGCCGGCCGGACGACGCCGCAGCGAGCCGTCCGCCACGAGCTCCTGGAGCCGGGCCTCGGCGACCGGTCCGCCGAAGTCGGGCAGGTCCTCGGGTGTCAGGGGAGCTCGGCGGCGGCGCAGCACAGCTGCGGGCCGAGCACGTAGGGGTTGGCCGGGTCGGTGACCGTCGCCTCGATCGGCCGGCCGAACACCGCCCGCGGGTGGTGGGCGAGGTAGTGGTCCAGCGGGTCGTCGCGGGCGACGAACACCACCAGGGACTCCTTCTGCGCCCGTCCCGCCCGGCCGGCCTGCTGCCACAGGGAGGCCAGCGTGCCCGGGTAGCCGGCCAGCACGACGGCGTCCAGCCCGGCGATGTCGATGCCGAGCTCGAGGGCGTTCGTCGTCGCCACGCCCAGCAGGTCCCCGGCCGACAGTGCCCGCTCCAGCTCGCGCCGCTCCTCGGGCAGGTAGCCGCCGCGGTAGGAGTCCACCCGCCGGACGAGGTCGTCGCGGCCCCGGTCGTGCAGCAGCCGGCGGGCCTGCTCGGCGACCGACTCGGCACTGCGCCGCGACCGGACGAACGCCAGGGTGCGGGCGCCCCGCTCCACCAGGTCGGCGAGGAGGCCGGCGGCATCCGCGGCGGCCGACCGGCGCAGCGGGCGCCGTGCTCACCGAGGCGCTCGGTGAGTGGCGGTTCCCAGAGGGCGAACGTCGCGCCCGGTCGGGGCGAGCCGTCGGTGGTGACGGCCTCGACGGGGCGCCGACCAGCCGGGTCGCCGCGGCGGCCGGGTCGGCCACGGTGGCCGACGCGAGCACGAACACCGGCTCGGCGCCGTAGCGGCGGCAGATCCGCCGCAGCCGGCGCAGGACGTGCCCCACGTGCGAACCGAAGACGCCCCGGTAGGCGTGGCACTCGTCGATGACCACGTAGGTGACCCGCCGGAGCGTGCTCGACCACTTCTGGTGCGCGGGGAGGATGCCGCGGTGGAGCATGTCGGGGTTGGTCACGATCCAGCGGGAGTGGCGCCGGACCCAGTCCCGTTCCTCGCCCGGCGTGTCGCCGTCGTAGGCCGCAGGGCGCACCGAGGGATCGGCGAGCGCCGCCACCGAGGCCAGCTGGTCGCGGGCCAGTGCCTTGGTGGGGGCGAGGTAGAGCACGCAGGCGCGCGGGTCCTCGGCCAGCCGGGTGAGCGCGGGCAGCTGGTAGGCCAGCGACTTGCCGGACGCCGTCCCGGTCGCCACGACCACGTGCCGCCCGTCGTGGGCCAGCTGCGCCGCCTCCACCTGATGCCGCCAGGGAGCCGGCACGCCGCGCTCCTCGAGCCGGGACCGGAGGTCGGCCGGGACCCACCGTGGCCAGGGAGGGTGCTGCTCTCGCGCACCGGCACGGAGTGCACGTGCGTGACCGGCTGCTCGTCGTCGGCCGTGCCGGCGAGGACGGACGCCAGCAGGTCGGCTCCCGGGAGGACGCCCGGGGAGGCGTCCCCGGTGCCGGGACCGGCGGGAGCCGGCAGAACCGGGTGGAGCGTCGTCACCCCACCACTGTCACACCTTCCGGCGACAGGGGCGGAGGTGAATCGCATCGATGTGATGCAGGTAACAAGTCGTACGGGCCTCCTGCACCGAGTGTGAGCTCCCTTACACTCCGGCAGCGTTCGGTGCGCGGGGCTCCCGATGTGCCGGGCGGAACCTCCGCCGACCCGGGGAGCACCGACGCCTCCCGGCGGCCGCCGACCGCTTTGGAGGAACACATGCCCGACAGTTCGCTGTCCGGCGGGGACCTGGCGCTGGTCGCGCTCGTCCTCGTCGTCTCCCTGGCCGCCCTCGGGTTCGCCGCCTACCTGGTCCGGGCGGTCCTGGCCGCCGATCAGGGAACGGTGAAGATGCGCGAGATCGCGCAGGCGGTCCAGGAAGGCGCGGCGGCCTACCTGAGACGGCAGTTCCGCACGCTCGGCGTCTTCGCCGTCATCGTGTTCCTGCTGCTGCTGGTCCTCCCCGTGGCCGACGGAGGTTGGGAGACCCGCATCGGACGGGCGATCTTCTTCCTCGTCGGCGCGCTGTTCTCCGCCTCGGTCGGGTTCATCGGCATGACGCTGGCCACGCGCGGCAACGTCCGCGTCGCCGCGGCGGCCAACGCCGGGGGCTACCTGCCGTCCTTCCGCATCGCCTACCGCACCGGCGGCGTCGTCGGCATGATCACCGTCGGCCTGGGCCTGTTCGGCGCCGCGCTGGCACTGCTGCTCTTCGACCAGACCGCCCCGATCGTCCTCGAGGGCTTCGGCTTCGGCGGCGCCCTGCTCGCCATGTTCATGCGCGTCGGCGGCGGCATCTTCACCAAGGCCGCGGACGTGGGCGCGGACCTGGTGGGCAAGGTCGAGGCGGGCATCCCCGAGGACGACCCCGCAACGCGGCGACCATCGCCGACAACGTGGGCGACAACGTCGGCGACTGCGCCGGGATGGCGGCCGACCTCTTCGAGTCCTACGCGGTCACGCTGGTCGCCGCACTGATCCTCGGGCAGGTGTTCTTCGGCAACGTCGGCATGGTCTTCCCACTGCTGGTCGCCGGCATCGGCATCGTCGCCTCGGTGGTGGGGGTTCTCGCCACCCGGCCCAGCAAGACCGACTCCAGCGGGATGGCCCCGATCAACCGCGGCTTCTTCACCTCCGCCGCCGTCTCCCTCGTGCTGGTCGCCGCGGCCTCCTTCACCTACCTCCCGAGCGTCTCCGACGGCGACACGGCCGTCAGCCCGCAGGTCCTCGGGTTCGTCTCGGTGCTGATCGGCGTCGTCCTCGCCGCGACGATCCAGCAGCTCACCGGCTACTTCACCGAGACCAGCCGCAAGCCGGTGAAGGACATCGGCCGGAGCTCCCTGACCGGCCCGGCCACGGTGATCCTGTCCGGGATCTCGCTCGGGCTGGAGTCCGCGGTCTACGCCGCGGTGCTCATCGGCGGCGCGGTCTACGGCGCCTTCCTGATCGGCGGCGGGGCGGCCCTCTACGCCGTCGCGCTGGCCGGCTGCGGCCTGCTCACGACCGCCGGCGTCATCGTCGCGATGGACACCTTCGGGCCGGTCAGCGACAACGCCCAGGGCATCGCGGAGATGTCCGGCGACATCGACGACGACGGTGCGCGGGTCCTCACCGACCTCGACGCCGTCGGCAACACCACGAAGGCCATCACGAAGGGGATCGCGATCGCGACCGCCGTCCTCGCCGCCACCGCCCTCTTCGGCTCCTACAACGCGCAGATCGCGGTGGCTCTCGACGAGGCCGGCGACACCCTCGGTGACGCGTTCAGCCTGGTGAACCCGAACAACGTCGTCGGCGCGGTGCTCGGCGCCGCGGTGGTGTTCTTCTTCTCCGGCCTGGCGATCAGCGCGGTCTCCCGTGCCGCCGGGCGGGTCGTGTTCGAGGTCCGCGAGCAGTTCCGCACCAAGCCCGGGATCATGAACTACACCGAGCGGCCGGACTACAGCGCCGTCGTCGACATCTGCACCAAGGACTCACTGCGCGAGCTGGCCACCCCGGCCTGCTCGCCGTCCTCGCGCCCGTGGCGGTCGGCTTCGGGCTGGGCTTCGGACCGCTGGCCGCCTACCTGGTCGGAGCCATCGCGGCCGGCACCCTGATGGCGGTCTTCCTCTCCAACTCCGGTGGCGCCTGGGACAACGCCAAGAAGATGGTGGAGGACGGCGCCTACGGCGGGAAGGGCAGCGAGGCGCACGCCGCGACCGTCATCGGCGACACGGTGGGCGACCCGTTCAAGGACACCGCCGGCCCGGCCATCAACCCGCTGATCAAGGTGATGAACCTCGTGGCCCTGATCATCGCCCCCGCCGTCGTCGGGCTGTCCGTCGGAGAGGACGCCAACACCACCCTGCGCGTCCTCATCGCGCTGGTCGCGGTGCTCGTCATCGTCGTCTCCGTCGTGATCTCCAAGCGCCGGTCGGTCGTCGTCGGTGGCGCGCCGAATGCCACCGCCGACGGCGGCACGCTCACCACCACCGCTCCCTGAGCCCGTCGGCGATCCTCCGGCCGGCAACCGCCGGCCGGAGGATCGGCGCGCGGCATGTGGACCGGGTCGGTCCCTGTGGACGACGACGCCCGCGGTCGGCTCCCCGCGTCCTAGCGTCCGGAACTCCCCGCCCGCCCAGGGCACCGCTCCATCCAGGAGTTCCCATGACCTCGCCGAGTCCCCCGATCCCGTCCTCGTCCGGCCGGCCGCGGTGAGCGCACTGGCGGGTGACCTCGCCGGGCTGGCCGCCGAACTGCTGGACGACGCCGACACCTGCCGCGGGGCGGCCCGCTCGATGACGACGGCGATCGAGGGGAGCAGGGGTGGAGCGCGGGCGCGGCCGCCACCGCCTGGGCCGGGCTGGCGGAGGTGCTGGCAGAGCAGGCGAGCGCGCTGGCCCGCACCCTGGACGCCGCTGTGCAGGCCTACCTGGCCGAAGACGGTCGGATCGCGCGCGGCATCGGTGATCCCCGGCAGCTGCCCCGATGACGGCGCCGTCGACCATGCCCGAGCACGGGACGGCCGCGGGGCTGCGCGTCCTCGCGGCCTGGGACGTCGGGCTGCTGCACCGCGCGCTCGGCACGCTCGGGGCGGTGGCCGAGCGGCTCGGGGTCTGGCGGGCCCGGGTGGAGTGCGTCGCGCGCGCCCTGGACACGGGGAGGGCTGGTCCGGGCCGGCCTCGCGCAGCGCGGCGCTGGCGGTCCGGGACCTCTCGTCCGTCACCTGGGTGGTCGAGCAGGCGCTCGACGGCTCGCTGTCGGCTCTCGGCCGGCTCGGTACCGAGGCAGCCGCGGCCCAGGAGCAGGCGCGCGAGGCGCTCGTGCGCCCCGAGCGGGCCGATGGGGGCGAGGCCGCCCTGCGGCACGCCCGGGCGGCGTCGGCGGCCGCGGACGACGCCGGTGCGGCCCTGGCCGCCATCGGCCGGCGCGACGGTGTCGCGCCGGCCGATGTCACCGACCTCGGTGCCCGGGTGTCGCCCGCGCAGCCGGTGTGCGCGCCGTCGGCGCCGGCCGGTCCGCCCCGCGCGGTGGCGGCCTGGTGGGCGGCTCTCCCGCTGACCGCCCAGCTCACCGCCCTGCGCACGAACCCTCGCGGCCTGGGCGGCCTCGACGGGGTGCCCGCCTGGGCCCGCGACCGCGCGAACCGACAGCTCCTGACCGCCGCGCTGGCTGATCCGGGGACCACCCCGTACGCGGCCTTCACCGCCGGCGTCGTGGCCCGGCGGATCGAGCTCGAGGAGGCCGCCGGCCGCCGGGTGCAGCTCCACCTGCTCGATCTCGCCGGCGACCGCGTGGTGCTCGGGCTGGGCGACCTCGACACGGCCGATGCAGTGGCGCTGGTGGTGCCGGGCATCCACAACACGCCGGGCGACGACCTCGGCGGGCTCGTCGGGACGGCGCGGGCCGTCGCCGGAGCGGCTCGGCGGGCGGCCCCCGGCACGAGCGTCGCGGCGGCGGTGTGGCTGGGCTACGACAGTCCGAGCGGCGCCGCGCAGATCCTGGGACGGAGGAACGCGGTGGCCGGCGGTGCCGCGCTGGCCGATTCGCTGGCCGGTCTGCGCGCCGGCCGGGACGCGGTGGCCTCCACGGAGGCGAGGGCGACCGTGCTGGCGCACAGCTACGGAACCGTGGTGGTCGACGAGGCGGCGGACGAGCCCGGGATGCTGGCGGCCGACGCCGTCGTCCTCCTGGGCAGCCCCGGCATGGAGGAGGACGCGGCGAGCCTCGAGGCACCCGAGGTGCACGACGCCGCCGCCCCGGACGACCTCGTCGCTGCCCTCCGGTGGTTCGGCGGGCCGACCACCGCCGATTCCTTCGGTTCCGCCGAGCTGCCGGTCGGCCCCGGCACGGGGCACTCCGGGTACTACGACGAGGACCGCCCCACCCTGGCCGCGATGGGCCGGGTGGTGGCGGGGGTGCCGGACCCCCGGTGATCCCGCACGACCGGCCCGGACGGTGTGCCGGGGAACACCCGTGCGCGGCCGACGTTGGTCCGGGTGACGGCACGCCCACGGTGGGTCGCCCCCGGCGCCTTGTCCGGTGCGTGGCTTACCGTGGCCCGCCGAGGGGCCTTTCCGTGGCGGCGCAGGCCGGAGTCGGGGAGCGCTCGACGCCCCTGCGCCACCGCAGCACCACCGCAGCACCACTGACAGGAGCACCGTGCCCACGAAGACCAGCCAGACCGGAAGCGAGAGCACCGAGGCGACCGCCGGCGGTACGAAGGCGCCCGCACGCCGTCGGACGGCCGCGTCCGGGGCAAGCCGCTGGTCATCGTGGAGTCGCCCACGAAGGCGAACAAGATCGCCGGCTACCTGGGCAGCGGCTACGTCGTGGAGGCCAGCGTCGGGCACATCCGCGACCTGCCCCGCAACGCCGCGGACGTCCCCGCCGAGCACAAGGGCGCCGCGTGGGCGCGGCTCGGGGTCGACGTCGACAACTCCTTCGAGCCGCTCTACGTGGTCAGCCCCGATCGCAAGCAGCAGGTCAGCCGGCTCAAGCAGCTGGTGAAGGAGGCCAGCGAGGTCTATCTCGCGACAGACGAGGACCGCGAGGGCGAGGCCATCGCCTGGCACCTGGTCGACACCCTGAAACCACGGGTGCCGGTCCACCGGATGGTCTTCCACGAGATCACCCCCGAGGCGATCGCCCGTGCCGTGGCCAACCCTCGGGAGCTGGACACCGCGCTGGTCGACGCCCAGGAGACCCGCCGGATCCTCGACCGCCTCTACGGCTACGAGGTCTCCCCGGTGCTCTGGAAGAAGGTGCTGCCCAAGCTGTCGGCCGGCCGGGTGCAGTCGGTCGCGACCCGGATCGTGGTCGAGCGCGAGCGCGAGCGGATGGCCTTCCACGCCGCCGACTACTGGTCGCTCGAGGGCACGTTCGCCGTGCCGCGCACCGGGTCGGCCACCGACGAGGGCGAGCCGACGACGGTCCGGGCCAAGCTGGTCAGCGTCGACGACAGCCGGGTCGCCACCGGCAGGGACTTCGACCCCGCCACCGGCCGGGTCACCGGCGACGTCGTCCACCTCGACGAGGCCGGTGCCCGTGGCCTCGCGGCCCGTCTCGAGGGCCGTCAGGTCACGGTCGGCCGGGTCGACGAAAAGCCGTACCGCCGTCGTCCGTACGCCCCGTTCACCACCTCCACGCTGCAGATGGACGCCGGCCGCAAGCTCGGCTGGTCGTCGGCGCAGACGATGCGGGTGGCGCAGCGGCTGTACGAGAACGGCCACATCACCTACATGCGCACCGACTCCACGAACCTCTCGCAGGAGGCGATCAACGCCGCCCGCCAGCAGGCGCGGGAGCTGTACGGCGACGCCTACGTGCCGGCCGAGGCGCGGCGGTACAAGAGCAAGGCGAAGGGCGCGCAGGAGGCGCACGAGGCGATCCGCCCGGCCGGCGACAACTTCCGGACGCCGGGCCAGCTGGCGCCGCAGCTCGCCCGCGACGAGTTCCGGCTCTACGAGCTGATCTGGCAGCGCACCGTCGCGTCGCAGATGGCCGATGCCGTCGGGCAGACCGTCAGCATCCGCCTGGCCGGCCGCAGCGCCACCGACGAGGCCGTGGAGTTCACCGCGAGCGGCCGCACGATCACGTTCCCCGGTTTCCTCAAGGCCTACGTCGAGTCCCGCGAGGAGACCCCGGCGACGGGTGACGACGAGGCCGGCAGCGACGACGCCGAGCGCCGGCTGCCCCGCCTCGAGCGCGGTCAGCGGCTGGACACCGAGGCGCTCGATGCCAAGGGGCACACGACGAGCCCGCCGGCCCGCTACACCGAGCCCAGCCTGGTCGCCCGGCTCGAGGAGCTGGGCATCGGCCGCCCGTCGACCTTCGCGTCGATCATGCAGACCATCCAGGACCGCGGGTACGTGTGGAAGAAGGGCAACTCCCTGGTGCCCTCCTTCATCGCGTTCGCCGTGGTGAACCTGCTGGAGCAGCACTTCGCGCAGCTGGTCGACTACCAGTTCACCGCCTCGCTGGAGGAGGAGCTCGACCAGATCGCCGACGGCAACCTGCAGCGGGTCGACTGGCTGACCGAGTTCTACTTCGGTGGCGGGGGCCGCGGTGACGGCGGCATCGCCGAGTCCGGTGGCCTCAAGCAGATCGTCGGCCAGCGGCTCGAGGAGATCGACGCCCGCGGTGTCAACTCCATCCCGCTGCGGGCGACCAGCCCCGACGGCGAGCCGGTCGTGGCACGGGTCGGCCGGTACGGGCCGTATCTGCAGGCCGGTGGCGAGGACGGCGCGCGGGTCAGCATCCCCGAGGACCTCGCGCCCGACGAGCTGACCGCCGAGAAGGTCAAGGAGCTGCTGGAGGCCCCTCGGGCGACCGCGAGCTCGGCATCGACCCCGCGTCCGGGCACCCGGTCGTGGTCAAGGCCGGCCGCTACGGCCCGTACGTGACGACCGTCGTCCCGGAGGGCAGCAAGGACAGCCCCCGGACGGCGAGTCTCTTCGCCTCGATGTCGCCGGAGACACTGACCATCGAGCAGGCGCTGGAGCTCCTGACGCTGCCGCGCACGGTCGGTGCCGCGCCCGACGGCGAGGAGATCCAGGCGCTCAACGGCCGGTACGGCCCCTACATCAAGAAGGGCACCGACTCCCGCTCGCTCGACAGCGAGGAGAAGCTGTTCACCGTCACCCTCGACGAGGCGCTGGCGATCTTCGCCCAGCCCAAGCAGCGCGGACGCGCCGCCGCGAAGGCCCCCTCAAGGAGCTGGGTCCCGACCCGGTCACGGAGGGCAGGTCACCGTCCGCGAGGGCCGGTTCGGGCCCTACGTCACCGACGGGGAGACCAACGCCAGCCTGCGCAAGGGCGACGACGTCGAGACGATCACCATCGAGCGCGCGGCCGAGCTGCTGGCCGATCGTCGCGCACGGGGGCCGGTGACGAAGAAGAAGGCCGCGAAGAAGACGACGGCCAAGAAGGCTGCGGCGAAGAAGGCGCCCGCCAAGAAGGCCGCGGCGAAGAAGGCCGCGGACCCGGTCACCGCGGGCTGACGGAGGACGCCGTCCCCCGCACGCTCGGGGCGAGGGTCCGAGGGTCAGGAGGGGCGGGTGCCGACGGCGAACACCCTCCGGAAGGGCAGCACGGTCGTGCCGTCCGGGCGCGGGGGATAGGCGGCGCGGAGGGCTGCGGCGTACTCCGCGGTGAAGCGGGCGGCGTCGTCGTCGCGGAGAAGGGCGAGCACCGGCCGCAGCACCGTGCCGCCCACCCAGCCGAGCACCGGGTCCGGTCCGCTCAGCACGTGCAGGTAGGTGGTCTCCCACGCATCGGCCGTCAGCCCGGCCCCGGTCAGGGGCGTCGAGGTAGCCCAGGGGCTCCAGGACGGCGTCGGGTCGGGGTGCGGCCCCCGCCAGCCGGTCGGCCCACCGGGGCGAGCGGCACAGCTGCGCCAGCAGCGCGTGCGTGGGTGCGCGGAAGTTCCCGGGCACCTGGACGGCGAGCCAGCCGCCGGGTGACAGCCATCCGGCCCATCGCGCGAGCAGTTCGTCGTGGCCGGGCACCCAGTGCAGGACGGCGTTGCTGACCAGGACGTCCACCGGGGCCTGCGGCGTCCAGTCGCGTACATCCCCGAGCACGAACTCGACGTGCTCCGGGACGGCCGCCGCGGCGGCCAGCATCTCCGGGGAGGAGTCGACGCCGGTGACGTGCGCGCCAGGCCAGTGCCGGGCGAGCGATGCCGTCAGGCTGCCCTCGCCGCAGCCGAGATCGACGACCTCCCGGGGTTCTCGGCGCGGACCCGGGCCACCAGCTCGGCGAACGGCCGGGCCCGCTCCCCGGCGAAGCGGAGGTAGCCGACGGGATCCCATGCGGGGTCGGCGTCCCGTCATCCGCCGTGCACCCCAGCTCTGCCACCGGTTCCGACCCTAGTCATCCGACGGCCACGGCGCGGCAGTTCCGTCATCCCTCCGGGCGCTGATTGGCCGGAAACGTCTGCCTACACCGGTAACGTGAGGCCGCCCAGGGACCCTCGCGCACCCCACCTCCGACCCGGGAGCACCGATTCCGTCCGACCCGACGTCCTCGGCACCGCCACCCGACGAGGCACCTCCGGCCGAAGCGACGACCCCGCCGGCCGACGGCCTGCCGCCGGCGGGCACGCCGGTGCCTCCGGACGCCCCGATGCCGCTGACCGACCTCGCTCCTGGCGGGAGCGCCGGGGGCGGGCACGACGGTGCGGACGCCGCCGGCGACAACCTCGGCGCGGTCGGTCTCGGCGCCAAGCTGCGCGCCGTGCTCCGGATCCGCGAATTCCGCCGGCTGTGGTACTCGACGTCGCTGTCCAGCTTCGGTGACTGGCTGGGGCTGCTGGCCATCACCGCCACCGCCACCTCGCTGTTCGACGACGCCGCGGCGAAGAACTTCGCGCTGGGCGGGGTGCTGCTGTTCCGGTTGCTGCCCGCGATCGTGCTCGGTCCGCTGGCGGGGGCCTTCGCCGACCGGTTCGACCGGCGCAAGACGATGGTGGTCACGCACGTCGTCCGATTCCTGCTGTTCGCGTCGATCCCCGTGGTGAACGAGCTGGTCTGGCTGTTCATCGCCCAGTTCGTCATCGAGGCGGTCAGCCTCTTCTTCATCCCGGCCAAGGACGCCGCGGTCCCGAACATGGTGCGCAAGGACCAGCTGGAGTCGGCCAACCAGCTGTCGCTGGTCACCACGTACGGGCTCACGCCGGTGCTGGCGGGGGTCGTGTTCGCCGTGCTCGCCGCCGTCGGCGGTCCGCTGAGCCGGGCGGTGCCCGGGCTCGACGAGATCGATCTGGCTCTCTACCTCAACGCGCTGACCTACCTGGTTGCCGCGGTCATCATCTGGAACCTCTCCTCGATCAGCGGTCGCCGGTCGGGGCGGACCGTCGACGGGGAGACCTTCTTCGGCTCGTTGCGCACCGGGTTCTCCTTCGCCGGCCACACCCCGCTGGTCCGGGGCTGGTCATCGGCATCACCGGCGCCTTCATGGCCGCCGGGGTCGTCATCGCCACGGCCCAGGCCTTCGCCCGCTCGCTGAGCGCCGGGTCGGCCGCCTACGGCATGTTGTTCGGCGCGGTGTTCGTGGGGCTCGGTATCGGCATCGCGGTGGGTCCGAGCGTGGCGCGCGACCTCTCGCGCCAGCGGATGTTCGGGGTCGCCATCGTCGGGGCCGGTGCGGCCGTGGCGCTGCTGGCCTGGAGCATCGCGCTCTGGATCGCACTGCTGCTGGTCGTCCTCATGGGGTTCTTCGCCGGGATCGCCTACCTGGCCGGGTTCACCCTGCTGGGAAGCGAGGTCGAGGACGCGGTGCGGGGGCGGACGTTCGCCCTGGTCAACTCGCTGGTGCGGACTGCACTCATCCTCAGCCTCGCGGTCACCCCGTTCCTGGTGGGCGCCTTCGGCCGGCGCACGGTCGATCTCGGCTTCAGCGAGCTGGTCGTCACCGGCGAGCGGCTGGCGCTGTTCGTCGCGGGGCTGCTCGCTCTGGGCGTCGGGGTGCTGGCCTACCGGCAGATGGACGACGGGCGGCCCGTGCCGCTGCTCGCCGACGTGGTCACCGCGCTCCGACGCGACACCACCGCGCGGCGGCGGCTGGCCGGAGGCGGTGTCCTCATCGCCTTCGAGGGCGGGAGGGAGCCGGGAAGTCCACCCAGGTGCGCCGCCTGCAGGAGTGGCTCACCAACGAGGGGCTGGTCGCGCGCGCGACCTTCGAGCCGGGGGCGACGCCCTCGGGCGCCGGCATCCGCTCCATCGTGCTCGACAAGGCCAACGTCGGGATCTCCTCCCGGTCGGAAGCCCTGCTCTACGCCGCCGACCGCGCCCAGCACGTGCACGACGTCCTCCGGCCGGGTCTCGACGCCGGGGAGGTGGTCATCACCGACCGGTTCGTCGACAGCTCGCTGGCCTACCAGGGCGCGGGCCGGACGATCCCGCTGGACGACGTCCGGATGCTCTCGCGCTGGGCCACCGAGGACCTCGAGCCCGATCTGACGATCCTGCTGGACCTCCCGCCGGAGGTCGGCCTGGCCCGCGCCCGGGGCCGGGCCGTCGCCGACCGGCTGGAGTCGGAGTCGCTGGAGTTCCACCAGCGCGTCCGCCAGACGTTCCGCGCTCTCGCGGAGGCGAGCCCCGACCGCTACCTCGTGCTCGACGCGCGCCAGTCGCCGGACCAGATCGCCGCTGCGATCCGGGTCCAGGTCGCCGAGATCCTCTCCGGTCTGCCGCTGCAGCAACTCGCCCACGGCGAGCGGCCGGGGATGCCGACCACCGGCTCCACCGCCCCTGGCGCGGAGATCGCTGAGCCGGGAGCGCACCGCCCGCACGCCCAGACCGGGGCGACCCCCAGTTGCACCCGTGACCGCTGCCGAGGGCGTCTGGTCGCAGGTGATCGGCCAGGAGGCGGTCGTCGCCGAGCTGCGCGCGGCCGTGGCCGATCCCGCGGCGATGACCCACGCCTGGCTGTTCACCGGCCCGCCGGGATCCGGCCGCTCGGTGGCTGCGCGGGCGTTCGCGGCCGCCCTCCAGTGCCCCGACGGCGGTGACGGCAGCTGCCACGCGTGCCGGACGGTGCTGGCCGGCACGCACGCCGACGTGCAGACCGTCGTGCCGGAGGGGTTGTCGATCGGGGTCGCCGAGGTCCGCGAGATCGTCCGGATCGCCGGGCGTGCGCCCTCGCAGGGCAGGTGGCAGGTGGTCCTCGTCGAGGATGCCGACCGGATGACCGAGCAGGCGTCGAACACCGTGCTGAAGATGCTCGAGGAGCCCCGGCGCGCACGGTGTTCCTGCTGTGCGCCCCGAGCCTGCACCCCGACGACGTGCCGGTCACCATCCGCTCGCGGTGCCGGGTCGTGGGTCTGCGGACCCCGCCGGTGGAGGCGGTCGCCGAGGTCCTCGTCCAGCGGGACGGCGTCGACCCGGCGCTGGCGGCGTGGTCCGCGGCGGCTGCGGCCGGGCACGTGGGACGCGCCCGGCGGCTGGCCCGCGACGAGGCCGCCCGGATGGCGCGCAAGGCCGTCCTCGACGTCCCGCTGAAGCTCGTCTCGCTCGCCGCCTGCCTCGACGCCGCCGACGACCTCGTCGGCGCCGCGCAGGAGGAAGCCGACGAGGCCTCGGCCGCGCTGGACGGCGCGGAGACCGAAGCGGTCAAGGCCAGCCTGGGCGTGGGCGCGCGCGGCCCGGGGTGGCCGCCGCCAGCCGCGGTACGGGGCAGCTCAAGGAGCTGGAGAAGCGGCAGAAGTCGCGGGCGACCCGCCTCGGCCGCGACTCCCTGGACCGGGCGCTGGTCGACCTCGCAGGTCTGTACCGCGACGCCCTGGTGCTCGACGCACTCTCGTCGACCCAGCCGGCCGAGGACCCGCCGCAGCTGCTGCACCCCGACCGTCGCGCCGACGCCGCCGAACTGGGCCGCCGGATCGGCGCCGAGGGGGCGCTGCGACGCATCGACGCCGTCCTGGACTGCCGGCTCGCTCTCGAGCAGAACGTGAAGCCGCGGATCGCCCTGGAAGCGCTCACCGTGGCCCTGCGCCTGCCCGGCTGACGCGGGTGGGCCTGCGTGGAACGGCCGCGGCGGTGCCGTAGGCTGTCCGGGCAGTCCGCCGCCTTAGCTCAGTCGGTAGAGCATCTCACTCGTAATGAGAAGGTCGTCGGTTCGATTCCGACAGGCGGCTCTCCTCGGACCAGCGGCTTCGCCCCTACGGGCGGAGCCGCTGAATCGTTCCCCGGGCCGGTCACCCGGCGCGCTCGGCCGCGCCGCGCTCGATGCAGAACTCGTTGCCCTCCGGGTCGAGCAGGGTGACCCAGCCCGGTCCCTCGGGGGTGCGGTGGTCCTCGTGCAGGGTGGCGCCGAGACCGAGCAACCGCGCCACCTCGTCGTCGCGCGTCCGCTCGGTCGGCGCCCAGTCCAGGTGCACGCGGTTCTTGACCGCCTTCGGCTCCGGCACCCGGATGAAGAGCAGGCCGGGAAGGGGCGCCGGCGCCTCGACCAGCACCTCGTCGTCGCCGGGCTGGTCCTCGTCGGAGACCGGCCAGCCGGTCGCCTCGCTCCAGAAGCGGGCCAGCTCGAAGGGGTCGGCGCAGTCGACGGTCACGTGCCGGGGCATCATCCGCGCGAGGCTAGCGACCACGCTCCCGTGCGGCACGCGGGTGATGGCCAGAACGGCAGACGGTGGCGCACCTCCCAGGAGGTGCGCCACCGTCGATGCGTTCGAGCTGGGCAAGGCCCCGCTGCAGGGTCCCACCGCGAGCGTGCGAGTGGTGGGGGCAGGGGGTCCTTACTCAGTGGTGGGGCGCGTCGGTCTTCGCGCGCTCGAGCGAGGCGAGGATCTCCGCCTCGGCCGCTTCGCGACCGACCCACTCGGCGCCCTCGACCGACTTGCCCGGCTCCAGGTCCTTGTAGGTCTCGAAGAAGTGCTGGATCTCCAGGCGGTCGAACTCCGACACGTCCGTGATGTCCCTGAGGTGGGACATCCGGGGGTCGGTGGCCGGCACGGTGAGGACCTTGTCGTCCCCGCCCGCCTCGTCGGTCATGCGGAACATGCCGATGGCCCGGCAGGTGATCAGGCACCCGGGGAAGGTCGGCTCCTCGAGCAGCACCAGGGCGTCGAGCGGGTCGCCGTCCTGGCCCAGGGTGTTCTCGATGTAGCCGTAGTCCGCCGGGTAGCGGGTGGAGGTGAACAGCATCCGGTCCAAGCGGATGCGTCCGGTGGCGTGGTCCAGCTCGTACTTGTTCCGCTGGCCCTTCGGGATTTCTACCGTCACGTCGAACTGCACGCGCATAGTCTGGCCCACGGTGGCCCCGCGCGTTCCGCGGAGGTCACCTTTTGGGGGTGGGCACCATCGCGTCGAGTGGTTCGACGATCGTCACGGCGAAGACCGGACGCTTCCGCCGGCGTATCGCCATGGGGGTCGTCGGGCTCGTCCTGCTCCTCATCGGCGGTGGTGTCGGCGTCGGTCTGCTACTCACCGGCGGGGGAGGGGACGACGGGTCGGTCGCCGTCCCCGATGCCCAGCTGCCCGACCTCGGTGAGGCGGCACCGGTCCTCGCCGCCCTCGGCAGCGAGGCGCCCATGCCGGATCCCGGCGTGCTGAGCAGCGAGCTGACCCCGTTGCTCACGGCGGCGGGCCTGGGCACCGGCGTCTCCGCCGAGGTCGTCGACGTGGCCACCGGCGAGGTGCTGCTGGACCTGGACGCCGACGACCCCGCCGTGCCGGCATCGACGGTCAAGCTGCTCACCGCCGCGGCCGTGCTGTCCTCGCTGGACCCCGCGGACACGCTCACGACGACCGTCGTCGCCGGAGCCACGCCGGGGAGGTGGTCCTGGTCGGAGGTGGCGACATCACGCTGTCCCGCACCGCGCCCTCGCAGTCCTATCCCGGCGCGGCGACGATGGCCGACCTCGCAACCCAGGTCACCGCGGCGATGCCGGCCGGAACCCCGGTCAGCCGGATCGTCGTCGACAACTCGCTGTTCAGCGGCACTCTCACCGCGCCCGGCTGGGGCAGCGGGGACGCACCCTCGACCTACGCCGCCCCGGTCACGGCCACCGCCGTCGACGGCGCCCGTGTGAGCCCCGGGTCCCTGGCACGCAGCGGGCAGCCGGGGATCGATGCCGGCTCCGCGCTGGCCGACGCTCTCGGCGTCCCCCGCGCCACGGTCGTCCTCGGGGAGGCCCCGGCGGGCGCGGAGACCCTCGCGAGCGTCGAGTCCGCGCCGATCGCCCGGCTCGTCGAGCAGATGCTGTCGCTGTCGGACAACATGCTGGCCGAGGCGCTGGCCCGTCAGGTCGCGATCGCCAACGACCTCCCGGCCACCTTCGAGGGCGCGGCCCGGGCGACCGTCGAGGTGCTCTCCCGGGCCGGGATCGACGTCACGGGGGTCGAGTTGTCCGACGGCAGCGGCCTGTCGCAGCAGGACCGGGTACCCGCCGGCGTGCTCACCGACGTCGTGACCGGCGCAGCCGACGGGGCCTCGACGGCGCCTCGTCGCTGCTGTCCGGTCTCCCGGTCGCCGGCTACGACGGAACCCTCCTCGACCGCGGGGACGCCGGCGCCGCCCCGGGCACGGTCCGGGCCAAGACCGGCACGCTGCTCGGGGTGCACGCCCTCGCCGGGACGGTCGTGACCACCGACGGACGGCTGCTGTCCTTCGCGGTCCTCGCCGACGGCTCGGCCGACGAACTCGCCGCCGAGAGCGCCCTGGACGACGTCGCCGCCGCACTGGCCGGCTGCGGCTGCCGCTAGCGCCCCCTGATCGCCCGACCGGGCATCGTCCGCCGCGTACCGTGAGGCGATGAGCAGCGCTTCCTCCCTGGTCGACTGGAACCTCGCCGGACGCACCGCGCGACGGCTGATGAGCGCCGGCCCGGCCACCACGCGGGACGAGGCCGCGGGTGTGGTGCGCGACCTGCACGAGGCCGCGGCGGTGGCCGTCTCGCACGTCGAGCAGCTGACCGGTCTGCGCGCGGTGGACGGCGGCCCCGCGCCGGAGGTCGTCGTCGTGGACCGGCCGGGCTGGGTCGACGCGAACACCCACGGGATGGCCGCGCTGCTGGACCCGCTGGTGGAGGCGCTCACCGCCAGGCAGGACAGCCGCCCCGGCCCGATCGCGACCGCCATCGGCTCACGGGCGACGGGGATCCAGGCCGGCGGCCTCCTGGCGTTCCTCTCCTCCCGCGTGCTCGGCCAGTACGAGGTCTTCGGCACCGGGGCCGGCTCCTGCTCGTCGCCCCCAACATCGTCGCCACCGAGCGGAAGCTCGGCGTCGACCCCGCCGACTTCCGGCTGTGGGTCTGCCTCCACGAGGTCACCCACCAGTTGCAGTTCACGGCCGTGCCGTGGCTCCAGGAACACCTGGAGGCGGAGATCGCCCGGTTCGTCGAGGCCACCGACCTCAGCGCCGACGTCCTGCGCGAGCGCCTCCAGGACGTGCTGCGCAGCGTCACCGACGCCGTCCGCGGCACGGACGGCGAGTCCGAGGGGCTGATGGCGCTGGTGCAGGACCCCGAGCAGCGCGCCGTCCTGGACCGGGTCACGGCCGTGATGAGCCTGGTCGAGGGCACGCCGAGTACGTCATGGACGGCGTCGGCCCGGACGTCGTCCCGTCGGTGACGACGCTGCGCAAGCGCTTCGCCCAGCGCCGGAAGGGCCGGGGGCCGCTGGACCGCGTCCTGCGCCGGCTGCTGGGCCTCGAGCAGAAGATGAAGCAGTACGCCGAGGGGCGCGTCTTCGTCGGGGTGTCATCGACCTGGTCGGCATGGAGGGCTTCAACCGCGTCTGGGAGGGGCCCGAGAACCTGCCCAGGATCGAGGAGCTCACCGCCCCCGAGCGCTGGGTCGAGCGGGTGCACGGCCGCCCGGCCATCCCCGCCTGACCCGGCACCGCACGACGTGGCCGGCCCTCCCCGGGCGGTGGCGGAGCTCCGCTCCGCCGTCCGTCCCGGTCTGCGCGACACCCGGGAGCCGGTCCTGGCCGCGTGCAGCGGTGGCGCCGACTCCCTCGCGCTCGCCGCGGCTCTCGCGTTCGAGGCACGGGACGCCGGTGTGCGCGTCGGCGGCGTCACCGTCGACCACGGCCTCCAGGCCGGGTCCGCCGAGCGCGCCGACCGGACCGCCGCCCTGCTCCGCGGGCTGGGCCTGGACCCGGTCCTCGTGGTCGCCGCCCACGTCGGTGCGGACGGTGGGCCGGAGGGCGCGGCCCGCGCCGCCCGGTACGTCGCCCTGGCCCGCGCAGCCCGCGAGCACGGCGCCAGGATCGCCCTCGGGCACACCCTCGACGACCAGGCCGAGACCGTCCTCCTGGGGCTCGGCCGGGGATCGGGACCGCGGTCGGTGGCGGGCATGGTCAGGATCCGCCAGGCCGACGGCGTCTGCTGGTGGCGGCCGCTGCTGACCGTCCGCCGCGCCACCGCCCGTGCGGCCTGCACCGACCAGGGACTCCCGGTGTGGGACGACCCCTGGAACGCCGATCCGGCCTACACCCGGGCGCGGCTGCGCGCCGAGGTGCTGCCCCTGCTCGAGCACGTCCTCGGTGGTGGCGTGGCTCCGGCGCTCGCCCGCACCGCCGAGCTGCTCCGGGACGACCTGGACGCGCTCGACGAACTGGCCGCCGCCCACCTGGCGCTTCTGACCAGCACCGACGGGCCGGCCGTCGAGGAGGTCGCCGGCCTGCCGACCGCGCTGCGGCGGCGGGTACTGCGCGGGTGGCTGCGGGCGGGCGGTGTCCCGGACCTGCAGGCCGTGCACCTCGTCGCCGTCGACGCGCTGCTGGTCCGCTGGCGCGGGCAGGGGCGGGTCGACCTACCCGGCGGCGCAGGCGTCGTCCGGACGTCTGGCAGGCTGGTCCTGCACCGCCCGGAGGACCGGGCCGCCCCACCCCCGCACTCCGAGGAGCCCTCAGCGTGAGCGAGTCTGCGACCACTCCCGGGGCGCTGGGCCCCGACCACGGGTACGGCCCGGACATCGACCACGTCATGCTGAGCGAGGCGCAGATCCAGGAGAAGATCGGCGAGCTCGCCGCGCAGGTGGCCGCCGACTACGCCGGCAAGGAGGTCCTGCTGGTCGGCGTCCTCAAGGGCGCTGTGCTGTTCATGAGCGACTTCGCCCGCGCCCTGCAGCTGCCCACGCAGATGGAGTTCATGGCCGTCTCGTCCTACGGCTCGGCCACCAGCTCCTCCGGCGTGGTCCGCATCCTCAAGGACCTCGACCGCGACATCACCGACAAGCACGTGCTGGTGCTCGAGGACATCATCGACTCCGGGCTCACCCTCTCCTGGCTGCTGAAGAACCTGGGCGGCCGGGCGCCGGCCTCGCTGGAGGTGTGCGCGCTGCTGCGCAAGCCCGACGCGGTGAAGGTCGAGGTGCCGGTGAAGTACGTCGGCTTCGACATCGCCAACGAGTTCGTCGTGGGCTACGGCCTGGACTACGCCGAGCGCTACCGCGACCTGCCCTACATCGCCACGCTCAAGCCTGAGATCTACGCCTGACATTGCGGTCCTGCCGGACCGCACCGCTGCCATGACACGGTCGTCCTTCGGACGACGAACGCGGCCAGGTGCCGTCCCCCGGTTGCGCTGAGCCCCTTCGTCGCGCTGCTCGGGGAGCCTTCGGCCCCGCCTCGCAGCACTCCCTCGCGGGGCGGCTCGTCTTCCGTTCCGCGGCTCGCCACCTCTCCACGGCGGCCCCGGGGCGTTCCGGTCGGGACCCTCCGGGCCCCGCGACCGGGCCACCCCTACCGGGGGCTTTCGCGTCGCGGCCAGGGGATCCACAGGTTCCCCGGTGTACCGTCGATTCCGACGACGCTGCTCCCAGCGCCGGGGTCCTCGCCCGGATCGCAGGCGGCGTCCCCGGACGATCAGGAGGGTCGACGGGCCGACCGGTCTTCCGGCGCCCGGCATCGGTGTATGGAACGTAAGAAGATCTTCCGCTCCGTGTGGTTCTGGGTCGTCCTCGTCGTCCTGGTGGCCCTCACGTTCTCGTCCGTCTTCAGCGGCAACGACGGCTACCACGAGGTCCGCACCTCCGTGGCGCTCGAGCAGTTCCGCGAGGGCAACGTCGAGTCCGTCACGATCAACGACAAGGAGCAGACCCTCGACATCGACGTCCGGGACGAGGTCGAGGACAGCAACCAGATCACCGCGTCGTACCCGCTCGGTGCCGCCGACGACGTCTACGACCTGGTCACCGGTGAGGCCGACGCCGACGCCGTCCAGTTCGACACCAACGTCACCCAGCAGAGCCTGCTGGTCAGCCTGCTGGTCAGCTTCCTGCCGTTCCTGATCCTCCTGCTCCTGCTGTTCTGGCTGTTCAACTCCATGCAGGGCGGCGGCCGCGGCGTCATGGCCTTCGGCAAGTCCAAGGCCAAGCAGGTCACCAAGGACACGCCGAAGACGACGTTCTCCGACGTGGCCGGTGCCGACGAGGCCATCGAGGAACTCCACGAGATCAAGGACTTCCTGCAGAACCCGGTCAAGTTCCAGGCCGTGGGCGCGAAGATCCCCAAGGGCGTGCTGCTGTTCGGCCCGCCCGGAACCGGCAAGACCCTGCTGGCCCGCGCCGTGGCCGGCGAGGCAGGCGTGCCGTTCTTCTCGATCTCCGGCTCGGACTTCGTCGAGATGTTCGTCGGCGTCGGCGCCAGCCGCGTCCGCGACCTGTTCACCCAGGCCAAGGAGAACGCCCCGGCGATCATCTTCGTCGACGAGATCGACGCCGTCGGCCGGCACCGCGGCGCCGGCATGGGCGGCGGGCACGACGAGCGCGAGCAGACGCTCAACCAGATGCTCGTCGAGATGGACGGCTTCGACGTGAAGGGCGGCGTCATCATGATCGCCGCCACCAACCGGCCGGACATCCTGGACCCGGCGCTGCTGCGCCGGGGCGTTTCGACCGGCAGATCGCCGTCGACCGGCCCGACCTGCTGGGCCGCAAGAAGATCCTCGAGGTCCACGCCAAGGGCAAGCCCCTGGCGCCCGACGTCGACCTGGAGACCGTCGCCCGCCGCAGCCCCGGGTTCACCGGCGCCGACCTGGCCAACGTGCTCAACGAGGCCGCGCTGCTCACCGCCCGCAACAACGGGTCGCTGATCACCGACGAGACCCTCGAGGAGGCGATCGACCGGGTCATCGCCGGCCCCGAGCGCAAGACGCGGGCGATGAGCGAGAAGGAGAAGAAGGTGACCGCCTACCACGAGGGCGGCCACGCCCTCGTCGCGCACGCGCTGCCGAACCTGGACCCCGTGCACAAGGTCACGATCCTGCCGCGCGGGCGCTCGCTCGGGCACACGCTGGTGCTGCCGACCGAGGACAAGTACACCCAGACCCGGTCGGAGATGATCGACACCCTGGCCTACGCCCTCGGTGGGCGCGCGGCCGAGGAGCTGGTCTTCCACGAGCCGACCACCGGCGCGGGCAACGACATCGAGAAGGCCACCGCCATGGCGCGGGCCATGGTCACCCAGTACGGCATGAGCGCGAAGCTGGGCGCGGTCAAGTACGGCAGCGATGCAGCCGAGCCGTTCATGGGCCGCGACATGGGCTCCCGGCCGGACTACTCCGAGGCCGTGGCCGCCGACATCGACGCGGAGATCCGCGCCCTGATCGAGGCCGCGCACGACGAGGCCTGGGAGATCCTGGTCGAGTACCGGCACGTCCTCGACCAGCTCGTCCTGGAGCTGATGGAGAAGGAGACCCTCTCCAAGGAGGACATGGCGCGCATCTGCGCGCCGGTCCACAAGCGCCCTCGCTCGCGCCCTACAACGGGTTCGGCAAGCGGACGCCGTCCGACCAGCCGCCGGTGCTCACCCCCGCCGAGCTTGCCGCGCAGAACGGCGGCTCGCCCAACGGCCACGCCGTCGGGGAGACGCCCTCCCCGGTGGGCGACGTCGGGGCACCCGTCCAGCGATGAGCGCGGTGCCGGCCGGGGAGGGCGGGGAGGCCACAGACCAGCTGCTGACGGCGCCGCGCGGCGTCGACCAGGAGCGCGCGGCCGCCGCGGTCCGCGAACTGCTGATCGCCGTGGGGAGGACCCCGACCGGCCGGGCCTCCAGGACACGCCCCAGCGGGTGGCCCGCGCCTACGCCGAGACCTTCGCCGGGCTGGGCCAGGACCCCTACGACGTCCTCTCGACGACCTTCGACGAGGACCACGACGAGCTGGTGCTGGTCAAGGACATCCCGATGTACTCGACCTGCGAGCACCACCTGGTGCCCTTCCACGGAGTCGCGCACATCGGCTACATCCCGGGGAGGACGGACGGGTCACCGGGCTGTCCAAGCTCGCGCGCCTGGTGGAGGTCTACGCGCGACGGCCGCAGGTGCAGGAGCGGATGACCAGCCAGATCGCCGACGCGCTCGCCGACGTGCTCAAGCCCCGCGGGGTCCTGGTGATCATCCAGGCCGAGCACCTGTGCATGGCCATGCGCGGCGTCCGCAAGCCCGGCTCGTCCACCGTCACCTCGGCGGTCCGCGGCATCTTCCGCGACAACCCGGCGACCAGGAGCGAGGCGATGAGCCTCGTGCTCGGGAGGTGACGGGCGCGTGATCGCCCTCCCGCGCCCGGGCCGGTGCGTGGTCATGGGCGTCCTGAACGTCACCCCGGACTCCTTCTCCGACGGCGGGTGCTTCGCCGATGCGGCGTCGGCCGTCGCCCGCGGGCTGGAGATGCACGCGTCGGGCGCGGACTTCGTCGACGTCGGGGGTGAATCCACCCGTCCCGGCGCCGACCGGGTGGACATCGCCGAGGAGAGCGCCCGGGTCCTCCCGGTGATCCGCGCGCTGACCGCCGCCGGCGTACGCACCAGCGTGGACACCACCCGGGCCGAGGTCGCCGAGGCCGCGATCGCTGCGGGCGCGACCCTGGTCAACGACGTCAGCGGGGGCTCGCCGACAAGAACATGGCCGACCTGGTGGCGGAGGCCGGCGTCCCGTGGGTGCTCATGCACTGGCGCGGGCACAGCCGCGAGATGTACGCGGCGGCGCAGTACGGCGACGTCGTCACCGAGGTCTGCGCCGAGCTCACCGCCCGCGTCGAGGACGTCGTCGCCGCGGGGGTGGCTCCCGAGCAGCTCGTGCTCGACCCGGGCCTCGGCTTCGCCAAGAACGCCGAGCACAACTGGGCGCTCCTGGCCGGCCTCGACCGACTCGTCGCCCTGGGCCTGCCCGTCCTCGTCGGCGCCTCCCGCAAGACCTTCCTCGGCAGGCTCCTGGCGGGCCCCGACGGCAGCCCGCGTCCCGCCGAGCTCCGCGACGACGCCACGCTGGCCACCACCGTGATGGCCGCCGAGGCCGGGGTGTGGGGGTCCGGGTGCACGACGCGGCCGCCTCCGTCGACGCCGTCCGCACCGTCGAGGCGGTTCGCGCGGCACGGGGTGCCGACCGTGGCTGAGTCCCCGGTGACACAGGACCGGATCACGATCCGCGGTCTGCGCGCGCACGGCAACCACGGGGTCTACGACTTCGAGCGGGAGCGCGGGCAGGTGTTCCTCGTCGACGCGGTCCTGGAGCTCGACACCTCCGCTGCTGCCGCGGGTGACGACCTCGGACGCACCGTGAACTACGCCGAGCTGGCGCACGCGCTCTACGCCGTCGTCACCGGTGAGCCGGTGAACCTGATCGAGACCCTCGCGCAGCGCCTCGCCGACGTCTGCCTGGCGGACTCCCTGGTCGACGCGGTGGAGATCACCGTGCACAAGCCCCAGGCCGAACTGGGCGTCCCCTTCGACGACGTCACCGTCACCATCCGACGCGGGCGTCGATGACGAGGCGGTCCTCTCGCTCGGCGCCAACCTGGGGGACCGGGCCGGCGCGATCCGCTCGGCCGTCACCGCGCTGAAGGACGACGGGCTGCTCGCCCGCTCCACCCTCTACGAGACCCCGCCCTGGGGACCGGTCGAGCAGCCGCCGTACCTGAACGCCGTCGTCGTGGTGCGTGGCCCTCGGGACGCCTCCGGCTGGCTGGCGCGGGCCCACGAGCTGGAGCAGGCGGCCGGCCGCGTGCGTGAGGAGCGCTGGGGCCCGCGCACTCGACGTCGACGTCGTCACGGTGACCGAGGACGACGGGACACCGGTGCTCTCCGAGGACCTCGACCTGACCCTGCCCCACCCCGGGCCCACCAGCGGGCGTTCGTGCTGGTGCCGTGGCTGACCCTGGACCCCGGGGCGGTGGTCCCGGGTCGCGGGCGAGTGGCCGATCTGGTGGCCGCGCTGCCGCCCGACGACGTCGCCGCCGTCGTCCGCTGGGACCACCTGCGATGAACCCCGTCCGCCGGCGCGACCTCGCCGTCCTGGCCGGGGGACTCGCCGTCGCCGCGTGGCTGCTGGTCCGCGCCCTGTACGGCGAGCTGCCGGCACTGGACTGGTGGCTGCCGGTCCCGCTCGCGGTGCTCGCGCTGGCCGAGGCACTGGGCGCGCGCACGCTGAGGGTGCGCCTCGCGGCGCTGCGCGCGGCGCGGATCCGTCCGGGGCAGCCGACCGCGACCTCGCCCCGCGCCCCCGTCCGGCCGGTGGAGCCGATGCTGGTCGCGCGTCTGGCGGTGCTGGCGCAGGCCAGCGCGTACGTCGGCGCCGTCTTCGCCGGGATCTGGGCGGGTGTGCTGGCCCACGTGGGCCCGGCGGTGGACCGCATCCAGGCGGCCGGGGCGACACCCTGACCGCGGTCATCGGCGTCGTCTCCTCTTCGGCCCTGGTGGCCGCCGCGCTGTGGCTGGAGTCGGTGTGCCGCGTCCCTCCCGAGGAGGACGGCCCGACCGAGGGCGTCTCCGCCTAGCCGCGGGTGGCGCCGGCGATCTCCGGGACGGTGCCCTCGACCGAGCGGCGCAGCGCGGCGTGCAGCGACTCGGGGGTGAGCACACCCAGGAAGCGGTCGCCGTCGAGCACCGCCACCCAGCCCGCCTCGTGCTGGAGCATCGTGGCGAACGCCGTCTTGAGCGAGGCGTCCTCGGGGACCCAGGCCTCCATGCGACGCGCTGCGGATCCGACCCTGCCCGCGCCGCCCGCCCGCTCCAGCGACAGCCAGCCGTGCAGCTGTCCCGAGTCGTCCAGGACGACGGCCCAGCGCGCCCCGGCCTGCTCCAGCGCGGAGCGGGCGTCGGCCAGTCCGTCGGCGACGTGCACAACCGGGGGCTGCTCGAGATCGGCGGCGTCGATGCCGGTCACGGCCAGCCGCTTGAGGCCACGGTCGGCCCCGACGAAGTCGGCGACGAACGCGTTGGCCGGGCGTCCGAGCAGGTCGGCGGGGGTGGCGTACTGCTCGACGCGGCCACCCTCGCTCATGATGGCGATCCGGTCGCCGAGTCGCACGGCCTCCTCGATGTCGTGCGTGACGAACACGATGGTCTTGCCGACGGCGGCCTGCAGCCGGAGGAACTCCGTCTGGAGGCGCTCGCGCACGATCGGGTCGACGGCGGAGAACGGCTCGTCCATCAGCAGCACCGACGGATCGGCCGCCAGTGCCCGGGCGACGCCGGCCCGCTGGCGCTGCCCGCCGGAGAGCTGGTGGGGGTAGCGGTCGCCGTGCAGCGCAGGTTCGAGGCCGACGAGCACGAGCAGTTCCTCCACCCGGTCGCGGGTCCGCCGCTTGTCCCAACCCAGCAGCCGGGGCACGGTGCCCACGTTGGCGCGGATCGTCTGGTGGGGGAAGAGCCCTACGTTCTGGATGACGTAGCCGATCCGGCGGCGCAGCTTCACCGGATCGACGCCGGTGACGTCGTCCGCGCCCAGCAGGATCCGCCCGGTCGTCGGTTCGATGATCCGGTTGATCATCTTCATCGTCGTCGTCTTGCCGCAGCCCGAGGGCCCTACCAGCACGGTGAGCTCGCCGGCCGCGAAGGTCAGGTCCAGCTCCTGGACCCCCACGGTGCCGTCCGGGTAGACCTTGCTGACCCCTCCAGGCGGATCTCCTCAGCTCCTGCCGACGATGCGGGGCGCAGGGGTGGGGCAGTACCGTCCACGAGGTGGCCTTCCTTCGAGGCGCCCAGTGCTGAGCGCAGCGAGCAGGGACGCGCTCGCGGTCGATGCGGCGCCGAACCCGTGGTTCGACCCGTCCTATGTGACGGACAACTGGAACTCCATCATGGGCTACGTCGGCGAGCACGTCCGGCTGACGGTGGCCGCCGTGCTGATCGGGGCGGTCATCGCGCTGCCGCTGGCCGTGCTGGCCCGTCGCAGCCGCTGGCTCGCGGGGCCGGTCCTGGGCCTGTCGACCCTGATCTACACCATCCCGTCGCTGGCGATGTTCGCCTTCGTCGCGCCGATCACGGCCTGTCGGCGACGACGGTGCTCATCGGGCTGGTCCTGTACTCACTGGTGATCCTGGTCCGCAACTTCCTGGCCGGCCTGCAGTCCGTGCCCGCGGACGTCCAAGAGGCGGCCCGGGGCATGGGCTACGGGCCGGCGCGGCTGCTCTGGCAGGTCGAGCTGCCCCTGGCGCTGCCGGCCTTCATGGCCGGGCTGCGGATCGCCACCGTCTCCACGGTGGCCCTGGTGACCGTCGGTGTCATCGTCGGCCACGGCGGTCTCGGCCAGCTGATCGTGGGCGGCTTCAACTCGAACTTCTACCGGGCCGAGATCGTCACCGGCGCCGTGGGCTGCGTCCTGCTGGCGTTGCTGGCCGACCTGCTGCTGGCCGGCGCGGAGCGGGCGCTGACCCCTGGGCGCGGCGGGCCCGGGCGTGAACCTGCTCCAGGAGGCGCTGACCTACCTCAACGACCCGTTCAACTGGACCCGGCGCGACGGCATCCTGGATCTGCTCGCGGAGCACCTGAGGATCTCGGCGGTCGCGGTGCTGGTCGCACTGGTCCTGGCCGTCCCGGTCGGGATGGTGCTCGGGCACACCGGGCGCGGGGGTGCCTTCACCGTGGCGCTGTCCAACGTGTCTCGCGCCATCCCGACGCTGGCCCTGTTGACCGTCTTCGCCGTCACCCCGATCGGATTCGGACCCACCGCCACCACGATCGCCCTTGCGGTGTTCGCCTTTCCGCCGATCCTCACCAACACCTACGTCGGCTTCCGGGGGTCGACCGGGACGTCGTCGAGGCCTCGCGGGCCATGGGCATGACCGGCCGCCAGGTGATGCTGCGCGCCGAACTGCCGCTGGCCACCCCGCTGCTGATGGCCGGCGTCCGCACGGCGGCCGTGCAGGTCGTCGCCACTGCCACGCTCGCGGCGCTGGTCGCCGGTGGCGGGCTCGGACGCATCATCACCCTCGGTTTCGCCCAGCAGGAGTACGGGGTGGTGCTCGCCGGCGCCGTGCTCGTCGCGGTCCTGGCCATCGGGACCGAGGTCGTGCTCGCCGCCGTGTCCTGGGCGGTCACCCCCGGCCAGAAGCGGTTGCCCTTTCTCCGATCCGGAGGGGACGACCGTCCACCGGGCGACACCGTCGCCGCTCCGATCGCCGAGGGGGACGCCGGCCCGGTGGCCGTGGGCGCGCCGTCCGGCTCGGCATCGCGTCCCTGAGCCGATAACGGAACAGCAACACTCGTCCGGTTCGGTTGCGGCAGGGCCGGTCGCCGAGTTCAGTTGTGCACCGCGGGACACCTCCCGCCAGACACGCGCGGCGGCCGTCCATGGCCGGCGCGGGACACAGAAGGCGAGAGCGCTGATGCGTGCACGTGCCCGGTTGTTCATCCCCTCGCGGCGGCGCTGCTGGCGACCAGCGCCTGCGGCGAGTCCGGATCGTCGGGCACCGGCGGTGGTGACGAGGACGCCGCGGCGTCGGGGAACGCCTGCGCCCCCATCGCCGGTGACCAGCTGGTGGTGCTGGAGGACGACCAGGGTCTGCAGAACGCCGACAACATCATCCCCGCGGTGAACGCGGCGGCCGCCCAGGCCAATCCGGCGCTGCTGCCGAACCTCGACGCCGTGTCGGCGGAGCTCACCACCGACGAGCTGATCGAGATGAACGCCGCGGTGGCCGTCGAGCGGCAGAGCGACGCGGACGTCGCCGCCGCCTGGGTGGCGGAGAACATCGACACGGCCGCCCTCGAGCAGGGCAGCGGCACGATCGTCGTCGGCGGGGCGAACTTCCCCGAGTCGACGATCCTGGCCAACATCTACGCCGACGTGCTCACCGCCGCCGGCTTCGATGCCACCGTCCAGGAGGTCGGCAACCGCGAGCTCTACCTGCCGGCACTGCAGCGCGGCGAGATCCAGGTCTTCCCGGAGTACCTCTCGACGGTCACCGAGTTCATCGAGGGGACGACGCCAACCAGGTCGCCTCCGGCGACGTCGAGGCGACGGTCGAGGCGCTCACGCCCCTGGCCGAGGGGCCGGGCTGGTGTTCGGCGAGCCGTCGGAGGCCGCCGACCAGAACGCCTTCGCCGTCACCCAGGCCTTCGCCGACGAACTGGGTGTCAGCACGCTGTCGGAGCTGGCCGAGGCCTGTGCCGACGGCTCCCTGGTGCTCGGCGGCCCGGGCGAGTGTCCGGAGCGGCCCTTCTGCCAGCCCGGTCTCGAGGAGACCTACGGCCTGGAGTTCGCCAGCTTCAGCGAGCTGGACGCCGGTGGCCCGCTCACCAAGACCGCCATCCAGCAGGGCGAGGTCTCGATCGGCCTGGTCTTCAGCTCCGACGGCGCGCTCGCCCAGGGCTGAACGCGCGTCCTACCGCACCATTCAGGGCCCTCCCTCAGCGTCGACCGTGGGGAGGACCCCTGATGATCAGGGAACCTGATCATCATCCGGTCAGTACCAGCCGCCGGGGGCAACTGCTCCCCGGCGGTGACCGGCGCCGGCGTCCGGTTGTCCTCCGGCGCGAGCGGACACGACCAGCGCGGGTCGTAGGTGCACGACGGGTGGTAGGCGAAGTTGAGGTCGACCACCAGGCAGGTGCCGTCGCCACCCAGGTCGGCCCCTTCACGGTGTCCAGCAGGTAGCGGCCGCCGCCGTACGTGGTGCTCCCGGCCGTTCCGTCACGCAGCGGAAGGAAGACCCCGCCGCCGTAGCCGCCGAGCCACCACACGTCGAGGCGGCCGATCTCCCCGAGCGCCACATCGCCGAGCGCGACGGTGCCGATCCGGTCGAAGAGCACGGTGCCGTCGGCCGCCGTCGGCACCTCCAGCCGGACGGCGGGAGCCGGCTCCAGGACCGGCTCGAAGCGCAGCGCCGGGTCGTAGCCGGCGTAGGGAGCCCGGTGAACGACGTCCGGGCGGCCTCGTCCAGCGGTGAGTCCGGATGGGTCGCGAACAGCTCGTCGCGGCCGTCCCGCCAGGTCCGCCAGCCGGCCTCCGGATCGGTGGACGAGCGCGCGGCGGCGTACAGCGCGGCCACCTGGCGGCGCCAGCCGAGCAGGGTGAGGGTCACCGCGCCACTCTCGCAGCAGCCGTCGGCGACAGCTCGGTCACGACCGGAGATTCCTGTCCGGAGGAGCGTGCCCTGCGCCGCTACGCTGGCAGCATGCCGCTGCGCGAGGACGACGTCGCTCCGCGCAGCGGCGTCCCCGACCGCCGGATCCTGATCCAGGCGGGCGGCTTCGTGCTCGCCGTCGCGGCGACCCTCGCGGTCTTCCTCACCGACAACCCGCAGGTGCTCAAGCTGGCGGTCGTCGGCGTGGCCTGGGCGTTCGTGCTGGCCACGTTCACCGCGGCGTCACGATCCACCGAGCGCGTGGCGGCCCGCGCCCGGGAGGCCGAGCTCCGCCACGCCTACGAGAGCGAGCTCGACCGCGAGGTGGCGGCCCGCCGGGAGTACGAGCTGGGGCTCGAGGCCGAGCTCCGCCGCGAGGCCGAGGAGTCCATGCGGGCGGAGCTGGACGCGCTGCGCGGCGACCTCGCCGGTCTGGCCGAGCTGCGCGACGAGGTGGCCCGGGTGGCCGAGCTGCGCACCGACATCACGGCTCTCTCGTCCCTGCGCGACGAGGTGGCCAGGGTCGCCGCTCTCCGGGACGACGTCGCGTCGCTGACCGCGCTGCGGCAGGAACTGGGTCAGCTGGCCGAGCTGCGCGACGACATGGGCCGGCTGCGCCAGGAGCTCACCGAGCAGCTGTCCAGCGAGATGCTCATCGAGCGCATCGTCATGCGGACCCAGGCGAGCCGGCTCAGCTCCGACGTGCACGACCCCTCCGCGAGCGGTCGAGACCGCCGCGCACTGGGCCGAGGACAGCCCCCGCGGGAGCTGACCGGCGGCTGGCCGGCTGTCCGCCTCGGCGAGTCCCGGGAGACCCGGCAGTTCGAGCAGGTGCGTGTCGAGCGGGCGCCGACGCGTCCACCGCTGCCGCCGCTGCCGTCCCCGCAACCCCTGTCCCGCCCCGTGCCCTCGCCGTCCTGGCGGCCGAGCTGGGAGGTCGGGACGGACGCACCCCGGTCGTCGGAGACGCCGCGGACGGCCTCCTGGGAGACGCCGTCCGCACCTTCGTGGGAGACGCCGTCGGCCCCTCCTGGGAGACGCCCCCGGCCTTCTCCCCACCGACGGTCTCCTCACCCGCCGCCGACGACCGGTGGGCGCCGGACGACCGCTGGGCGGTGTCCGGGCAGGCCGGCCCCGACGAGGACACCCCGTTGTGGTCGGCCGCGCGGGCCGACACCGCCGGGCACGCGCGGCACGGCTCGGAGCCTGCGCCCCCGACCTCCGCCTTCCCGATGGCGAGCCCCGTGTCACCGGCGCCCGAGCCGCTGCCGTCCCCGCTGGAGTGGCTCGCGGCGCGCTCGCGCATCGACGCCGAGCCGACGTCGTTCCGCCCGGACGTGCCGCCGCGCCGTCGCCGGGGTGACGAGCCGCTGGCGGACCCCGCCGTGTCCGTCACGACGCAGCGCCCGGCCGTGCCCCCGAACCCGGGGATCCGGGTCGAGCCCGCTCTCTCGGGGCCGCCCTCGCAGGAGAAGCGGCTGGCCGACATCCTGGCCGAGAACGGGGTCGCCCCGTCGACCGGCGGCCGGCGCCGGCGCCGCTACCGCGACGAGGACGAGCCGGACGACGTGCTCGCCCGGGTGCTGCGCAGCAACTGACGGCCCGCATGCAGAGGGTGCTTCTCACCGCCCGCGCGACAGCCGTCCGCCGTCGAGCACGAGCGTCTGCCCGGTGACCCACCCGGCGCCGTCGCCCAGGAGGTAGGCCGCGGCCTCGCCGACGTCCGCGGGCACCCCGAGCCGGCCCGCGGGGTACTCGGCCGCCACCTCCTCCTCGCGGCCCTCGTACAGCGCGCCGGCGAAGCGGGTCTTCACGACGGCCGGTGCCACCGCGTTCACCCGAACCGCCGGCCCGAGCTCGACGGCCAGCTGGGTGGTCAGGTTGATCACCGCGGCCTTGCTGACCCCGTAGGCGCCGATGTTCTCCGACGACCGCAGTCCGGCCACCGACGCGACGAAGAGGACCGAACCCCGTGCTCGGCCATCCACGCCTTCCAGGCCTCCTGCACCAGCCCGAGCGAGGACACCACGTTGGTGTCGAGGATCTTGCGGAAGGCGTCGAGGTCCAGGTCGACCATGGGGCCGTAGACCGGGTTCACGCCGACGTTGCCGACCAGCATGTCCAGGCTGCCGAAGGTGTCGACGGCCGTGCGGACCGCCTCAGCCCGGTGCTCGGCATCCCCGGTGTGGCCGGCGACCGCGACGGCGGACCCCCGCCCGCCCAGGGACTCGACGGCCTCGGCGAGCGCCTCGGGCTTGCGTGCGGTGATCACGACACGGGCTCCCCGGTCGACCAGGCTCTGTGCGATCGCCAGCCCGATTCCCCGGCTGCCGCCGGTGACCAGAGCCGTCCGCCCATCCATCGTGCCCACGCCGTTCTCCTGTCGTCCGGTCCGCCGAGAGAGCCCAGGCTAGGGGCCCGTCCGCGCCACCCGTTCGGGTACCACGGAGCGGGCAGGTGAGGCAGGACACAGTCCTCAGACGTTGCGAGGGGCGCGGAGCGGTCACACACTCGCCTTCGGCGGTCGACCTGCGCGACACATCCGGTTGCAGCGGGCGGGCGCCACCAGCACGACCGCAACACCAGCACGGACGCACCACCCGCACGACCCCGAGCGGCCTCCAACGGTGGAGGCCACCGACGTCCGGTACCCGGCAGGGACTGGAACGAGAGGGTGCACGATGCCTGCTGCTCGCAGGAACCATCGCGCGGTACCCGCGCCCGCCCGCCTCCGCGTGGGTGTCATCGGCGCCGGCCGGGTCGGCGCCGTCCTCGGAGCGGCGCTCGCCGCCGCCGGCCACGACGTGGTCGCCGCCTCCGGTCTCTCCGCCGCCTCCGCCGAACGCGCCGCCCGCCTGCTGCCCGGCGTGCCGCTCGTGCCCGCGGACGAGGTGGTCGCCGCCGCCGACCTCGTCGTCCTCGCCGTCCCGGACGACACGCTGCCCGGCCTGGTCGCAGGCCTCGCCGAGACCGGCGCCTGGCGGCCCGGCCAGCTCACCTTCCACACCTCCGGCGCCCACGGCCTCGCCGTGCTCGCACCGGCAGAGCAGGCCGGCGTGCTCCCACTGGCGCTGCACCCGGCCATGACCTTCTCCGGCGCCCCCGAGGACGCCGCCCGGCTGAGCGGTTCCCCGTTCGGCGTCACCAGCCGCTCCGAGTACCGCGCGGTCGCCGAGACGCTCGTCCTCGAGATGGGCGGCGAGCCGTTCTTCGTCGCCGAGGCCGACCGTCGGCTCTACCACGCGGCCCTGGTCACCGGTGCCAACCACCTGGTCACGCTCGTCGCCGAGGCCGCCGACCTGCTGCGCGCGGCCGGCGTGGGCGACCCGGCCCAGGTGCTGGCGCCGCTGCTCACCGCCGCCCTGGACAACGGCCTGCGCCGGGGTGATCGCGGGCTGACCGGCCCGGTCAGCCGGGGGACGTCGGCACCGTGCGCGACCACCTCGAGACCCTCGCCGACCGCGCCCCCGACTCGGTCGCGTCCTACGTCGCCATGGCGCGGCGCACCACCGAGCGGGCACTGGCCGCGGGCCGGCTCAAGCGGCACGAGGGCGCCCCGCTGCTCGACCTGCTCGACGGCACTCCCCGCGAGACCCCCTCCGGTGACGGCCGTGCGCACCGGTGTCACCGTCGCGGAGACCGGGGCAGACCTCCGCAGGGCGCTGGCGGACCTGCCCGGGTCCGTCGCGCTGGTCCCCACGATGGGCGCCCTGCACGAGGGCCACCGGACGCTGGTCCGGGCGGCCCGTGAGCGCGCCGCGACCGTCGTCGTCTCGGTCTTCGTCAACCCGACCCAGTTCGGCCCCGGCGAGGACTTCGACCGCTACCCGCGCACGTGGGACGCCGACCTGGCGGCGCTGGCCGAGGAGGCCACCGACCTCGTCTTCCACCCGCCGGTCGAGGAGGTCTACCCGCCGAAGGCCGTGGGCGTGACCGTCGATCCCGGCCCCTGGGCTCGGTGCTCGAGGGTGCCGTCCGGCCCGGTCACTTCGCCGGCGTGCTCACGGTCGTCGCCAAGCTGTTCGGCCTCGTCCGGCCGGACGTCGCCCTCTTCGGCGAGAAGGACTACCAGCAGCTCACGCTGCTCCGGGCGATGGCCCGCGAGCTCGCCCTCCCGGTCGAGGTGGTGGGCGTTCCGACGGTCCGCGAGGACGACGGGCTGGCGCTGTCCAGCCGCAACCGCTACCTCGACCCGGCGCAGCGTTCGGTGGCGCGCGCGATCTCCGCCGCGCTCCGCGCGGGCGCCGCCGCCGGACCCGACGGCGCCGCGGCCGTCCTGGCCGCCACCCGTGCCGTGCTCGACGCCGAGCCGTCGCTCCTCCAGGACTACCTCGAACTCACCGATACGGATCTGGGACCGGCGCCCGCCGTCGGCCCCGCCCGCCTGCTGGTCGCGGTCCGCGCCGGCAGCACCCGACTGCTCGACAACACCGCCGTGGAACTGGGAGACCTCCGATGATGCGCACGATGCTCAAGTCCAAGATCCACCGTGCGACGGTCACCCAGGCCGACCTGCACTACGTGGGCTCGGTGACCGTCGACGAGGACCTCCTGGACGCCGCCGACCTGCTGCCCGGAGAGCAGGTCGCGATCGTCGACATCACCAACGGCGCGCGGCTGGAGACCTACGTGATCCCCGGCGAGCGCGGCAGCGGGGTGATCGGCATCAACGGTGCGGCGGCCCACCTCGTGCACCCCAGCGATCTGGTCATCCTGATCAGCTACGGCGTCATGGACGAGACCGAGGCCAAGAGCTACATCCCCAAGGTCGTGCACGTGGACGCCGCCAACCGCGTCGTCGAGCTGGGCGGCGACCCGTCGGCTCCGGTGCCCGGCGCCGACGACCAGCGGCGCAGCGACCTCGGCGTCCCCGTCCGGTGACCGGCCGGCCGGCCGGAGCGCGCCCGTGCTGCTGACCGTCGACGTCGGCAACAGCCAGACCGTCCTCGCCACGTTCGACGGCGAGCAGCGGGTGGGTTGCTGGCGGGTGACCACCTCGCCGCGCGCCACCGCCGACGAGCTGCGGATGCTCTGGCGCGGGCTGCTGCGCGACACCGAGGTCACCGGCGTGGCCGCCTGCTCCACGGTGCCCGCCCTGCTGCCGGCGCTGCGCCAGCTGCTGGACTCCCTCGAGGTCCCCGTCGTCCTCATCGGCCCGGGGGTCCGGACCGGCGTCCCGCTGCACGTGGACAACCCGCGCGAGGTCGGTTCGGACCGGGTCGTGACGGCCCTGGCCGCGCACGAGCTGTTCGGCCGCTGGCCCGACGGCCGCGGCCGACCGGTGGTCGTCGTGGACTTCGGGACCTCGACCAACGTCGACGCCATCGGCCCCGACGGGCAGTTCCTGGGCGGCGCGCTTGCCCCCGGCGTGGAGGTCAGCCTCGACGCGCTGGCCAACCGGGCCGCGCAGCTGCGGTCGGTCGAGCTGACCGTGCCGCCGCAGGCGATCGGGAAGAACACCGTCGCGGCGCTGCAGTCGGGCCTCGTGCTGGGCTTCGCCGGGCTGGTCGACGGCCTGGTCGCCCGGATCGCGGCGGAAATCGTCGCGCAGTTCGGCGCCGCCCCGATCGTCGTCGCCACCGGCGGGCTGGCCCCGCTCGTGGTCGACAGCTGCCGGTCGATCGGCGAGCGGGAACCCGACCTGACCGTCCACGGACTCCGGCTGGCCTTCGAGCGGCAGCAGTCCCGGTAGTTCGCCGCCGGACGCCGCTGGAGCTGCCCGTAGGCTCTGCATCCGTGAGCGAAGGCCCCGCCGTACCCGACACCGACGACGAATCGGCTCCTGAAGAGCTTCCCGAGCAGATGAGGGTCCGGCGGGCGAAGCTCGACCGCCTGCGCGAGAGCGGCATCGACCCCTACCCGGTGACGGTCGCGCGGACGACCACGCTCGCCGCCGTGCGTGCCGCGCACCCTGATCTCGAGCCCGACACGATGACGGGCCAGACCGCGGGCGTCACCGGCCGGGTCATCTTCTTCCGCAACACCGGCAAGCTGTGCTTCGCCACCCTGCGCGAGGGCGACGCCGAGCTGCAGGTGATGCTCTCCCGGGACCGGGTGGGCGAGGACCCGCTCGCGGCCTGGAAGGCCGACGTCGACCTCGGCGACCACGTCCTGGTCACCGGTGAGATCGGGACGTCGCGCCGCGGGGAGCTGTCGGTCTTCGCCGACTCCTGGCAGCTCACGTCGAAGTCGCTGCGGCCGCTGCCCGTGGCGCACAAGCCGATGAGCGAGGAGTTGCGCGTCCGTCGTCGCTACGTCGACCTCATCGTCCGGGACGAGGCGAGGCGCACGGTGCGCCAGCGGGCCACGGTGATGTCCACGTTGCGTGCCGGGCTGGGCAGCCGCGGGTTCCTCGAGGTCGAGACGCCCATGCTGCAGACGGTTCACGGTGGCGCCGCCGCCCGGCCGTTCCGCACGCACATGAACGCCTTCGACCTCGACCTGTACCTGCGGATCGCCCCCGAGCTGTTCCTCAAGCGGTGCATCGTGGGCGGGCTGGACCGGGTCTTCGAGATCAACCGGAACTTCCGCAACGAGGGCGCCGACAGCTCGCACTCCCCGGAGTTCGCGATGCTGGAGACCTATCAGGCCTACGCGGACTACCAGGTGATGGCGACCCTGACCCGGGAGCTGATCCAGGAGTGCTGCCTGGCGCTGTTCGGCGACCACGTCGCCCGCCACCACGACGGCACCGAGGTCGACCTGTCGGGGAGTGGCCGCAGGTGCCGCTCTACTCCGTGGTGTCCGACGCCGTCGGCGAGACCGTCACCCCCGCGACCCCGGTGGAGCAGCTGCGGGCGATCGCCGAGAAGCACGACGTCGGCGTGGACCCCGCGTGGCTGCCGGGCAAGGTCGTGGAGGAGCTCTTCGAGGCCCTCGTGCAGCACACGCTCCAGGCGCCGACGTTCGTCATGGACTATCCGCTGGACACCTCGCCGCTGACCCGCGCGCACCGCGCCCAGCCGGGGTCGCCGAGAAATGGGACCTCTACATCGGTGGGATCGAGCGGGCGACGGCCTACTCCGAACTCGTGGACCCGGTCGTGCAGCGGGAACGGTTCACCGCTCAGGCGGCGCTCGCCGCCGCCGGCGATCCCGAGGCGATGGCCCTCGACGAGGACTTCCTCGAGGCATTGGAGTACGGCATGCCACCCACCGGCGGCATGGGTATGGGCATGGACCGGCTGATGATGACGCTCACCGGCCTCGGAATCCGCGAGACCATCCTCTTCCCGCTGGTGCGGCCCATTTCTTCGCAGTAAAGAGTGGAACGGGTCTGTCCCGTTACCCCTCCGTGGGACCACATCGCGACCGAGTTGCACTTAATGGTGCAGAACTGTGATGTAATGGCGCTCGTCGTCGCCCCTGACGACAAAAGAGGTTCGACCCCTGGGTCGCTGTGAAAAGTGAGGAACATAATGGCGCGCAAAGTTCAGGTCATCCTGAGCGACGACCTCGACGAGAACCTGTCGGCCGACGAGACGGTCAGCTTTTCCCTCGACGGCACCTCGTACGAGATCGACCTGGCGGAGAAGAACGCCAAGGAGATGCGCGACGTCTTCTCGCGTTATGTCTCGGCCGCCCGCAAGGTGGGCCGCGGCACCCGCGGTTCCGGTGGGGGCCGTGGTCGTTCCACCGGTGGCCGCATGGACCGCGAGCAGGCCGGCGCCATCCGGGACTGGGCCCGCAAGAACGGTCACGCCGTCAGCGACCGCGGCCGCATCCCGGCGAGCGTCGTCGACGCCTACGAGGCCGCTCACTAAGACCTCGTGCGGAGACTCGGCCCGAGCCTGCGAGGGCTGAGCGGCACGAGGTCCTCCTGCCCGTCCTCCTCACCCGTCGCACGCCCAGGGGGTCCTTCGACGGGGCGAGAGGGACGAGGCCGTTCTCCTGTGACGTCCGCGCGTGTCCGCACGCCGACCGGCCCGGTTCCCCGCTTCGGGGGCCGGGCCATCGTCGTCCCCGGCCGCCCGGACCGCGCCCGGCCCACGCTGTAGCCACTCCACCTGCAGTGACGCCGCCGTCCGACTGTCGTCCGCTCACGGCGTAACCGGACCGGAACAGTGCTCGGCCGCCATCAGTTGGAACGGGCAGCCACCCACCGTCCCGCTCCGCTCGCGACGGGACGTCGTGGTCCGCGACTACAGTGGAAAGACCGGTGCCACCCAGCGCCGACGGATGTCGGGTGCTCCTTCCCCAGACCAGGGAAGGGCAGTGCCGGACCAGCCGGTCGAAGGAGAAGCAGCAGATGTCCGAACGGTTCACCGACCGAGCCCGCCGCGTTGTTGTCCTGGCCCAGGAAGAGGCCCGGATGCTCAACCACAACTACATCGGCACCGAGCACATCCTCCTGGGCCTGATCCACGAGGGTGAAGGCGTCGCTGCCAAGGCGCTGGAGTCCCTGGGCATCTCGCTCGAGGGCGTCCGCCAGCAGGTCGAGGAGATCATCGGCCAGGGCCAGCAGGCCCCGTCCGGTCACATCCCCTTCACCCCGCGGGCGAAGAAGGTGCTGGAGCTCTCGCTGCGCGAGGCCCTGCAGCTCGGCCACAACTACATCGGCACCGAGCACATCCTGCTCGGCCTGATCCGCGAGGGCGAGGGCGTCGCCGCCCAGGTCCTCGTGAAGCTCGGCGCCGACCTCAACCGCGTCCGCCAGCAGGTCATCCAGCTGCTCTCGGGCTACCAGGGCAAGGAGCCGGCCGCGGCCGGGGCCCCGCCGAGGGCACGCCGTCGACCTCCCTGGTCCTCGACCAGTTCGGTCGCAACCTCACCCAGGCCGCGCGCGACTCCAAGCTCGACCCGGTCATCGGGCGGGCCAAGGAGATCGAGCGGGTCATGCAGGTCCTGTCGCGGCGGACCAAGAACAACCCCGTCCTCATCGGCGAGCCCGGCGTCGGCAAGACCGCCGTGGTCGAGGGCCTGGCGCAGGCCATCGTCAAGGGCGAGGTGCCCGAGACGCTGAAGGACAAGCAGCTCTACACGCTGGACCTCGGCGCGCTCGTCGCCGGTTCCCGCTACCGCGGTGACTTCGAGGAGCGCCTCAAGAAGGTGCTCAAGGAGATCCGCACCCGCGGCGACATCATCCTGTTCATCGACGAGATCCACACCCTCGTCGGTGCCGGTGCCGCCGAGGGCGCGATCGACGCCGCCAGCATCCTGAAGCCGATGCTCGCCCGCGGTGAGCTGCAGACCATCGGTGCCACCACGCTCGACGAGTACCGCAAGCACCTGGAGAAGGATGCCGCGCTCGAGCGCCGCTTCCAGCCCATCCAGGTGGGCGAGCCGACGCTGCAGCACACCATCGAGATCCTCAAGGGGCTGCGCGACCGCTACGAGGCGCACCATCGGATCAGCATCACCGACGCCGCCCTGGTGGCGGCGGCGACGCTGGCCGACCGGTACATCTCCGACCGCTTCCTGCCGGACAAGGCGATCGACCTGATCGACGAGGCCGGTGCCCGGATGCGGATCAAGCGGATGACCGCCCCGCCGGACCTGCGCGAGTTCGACGACCGGATCGCCGGCATCCGCCGCGAGAAGGAGTCGGCCATCGACGCGCAGGACTTCGAGAAGGCCGCGTCGCTGCGCGACAAGGAGAAGACGCTGCTCTCGGAGAAGGCCGAGCGCGAGAAGCAGTGGAAGGCCGGCGACATGGACGTCGTCGCCGAGGTCGACGACGAGCAGATCGCCGAGGTGCTGGCCAACTGGACCGGCATCCCCGTCTTCAAGCTCACCGAGGAGGAGACGACCCGTCTGCTCCGCATGGAGGACGAGCTCCACAAGCGGATCATCGGCCAGGAAGAGGCCATCAAGAGCGTCAGCCAGGCCATCCGGCGCACGCGGGCGGGCCTCAAGGACCCGCGCCGTCCCGGTGGTTCCTTCATCTTCGCCGGCCCCTCGGGTGTCGGTAAGACGGAGCTGGCAAAGGCTCTGGCGCAGTTCCTGTTCGGCGAGGACGACGCACTCATCCAGATCGACATGGGTGAGTTCCACGACCGCTTCACGGTGTCGCGACTCGTCGGTGCCCCTCCCGGTTACGTCGGTTACGACGAGGGTGGCCAGCTGACCGAGAAGGTGCGGCGCAAGCCGTTCTCGGTGGTCCTCTTCGACGAGATCGAGAAGGCGCACGCGGACGTGTTCAACACGCTGCTGCAGGTGCTGGAAGACGGTCGGCTGACCGATGGTCAGGGCCGGATCGTGGACTTCAAGAACACGATCCTGATCCTCACGACCAACCTCGGTACGCGGGACATCTCGAAGGCCGTGGGTCTCGGATTCCAGGTCGGGAATGACACGCAGAGCAACTACGAGCGGATGAAGCTGAAGGTCAACGAAGAGCTCAAGCAGCACTTCCGGCCGGAGTTCCTCAACCGCATCGACGACATCGTCGTGTTCCACCAGCTGACCGAGGAGGAGATCACCCGGATCGTCGATCTCCTGATCGCCCGGGTCGAGACCCAGCTGGCGAACAAGGACATGGCTCTGGAGATCACCCCGGCGGCGAAGAAGCTCCTCGCGCACCGTGGCTTCGACCCCGTGCTCGGTGCCCGGCCGCTGCGCCGGACCATCCAGCGCGAGATCGAGGACGCATTGAGCGAGAAGATCCTCTACGGCGAGCTGTCCGCGGGACAGATCATCGTGGTGGACGTCGACGAGGCCGAGGGCGCGGCGCAGAAGTTCACCTTCCGCGGCGAGCCGAAGCCGATCGCCGTCCCCGACACCCCGCCGGTGGCCCTCTCGGGCGCCGAGGGTGACGAGGAGGGTCCCGCGGCCCAGGCCGAGTGACCCGCTAGCACCGACGACAGGGGCCGCTCCCACCGACAGGTGGGGCGGCCCTTCGTTCGTCCACCTCGCTGCCACCCGCCCTGCAGCGCCCGGGCATAGGTACCTATACGTGCGTTCTTGCGGCCAGAACGCACGTATAGGTACCTATGCCTGGAGGGCGGTGGTCAGGTAGGGAGGCGGAAGTGGCCGTCGGCGGTCTGCTCGACCAGGCCGTCGGTGAGTAGGGAGTCCAGGCAGCGGCCGCGCTGGACGGCGTCGTCCCAGGCGGCCTCCAGCGCGGCCCCGTCCACCGGTCCGTGCGCGGCCCGCAGGACGTCGAGCAGTCGCCCCCGCACCTGCCGGTCGGTGCCGGCGAACTTCTGCACCCGCCGGGCCGGCCCCTCGTGTGCCGGGGAGCCCGCCAACCGCCAGGCGCAGCGGTCGCGGACCGGACACGCCCCGCAGCGGGGGTGCGGGCGACGCAGACCAGCGCTCCCAGCTCCATGACGGCGACGGAGAACCGCGTCGCGCGCTGGACGTCGACCGGCGTCAGCGACGCGACGTCGGTCAGATCGGAGGCGCGGGCGTTGCCGGCCTCGGCCCGCCCGTGGAGCAACCGCGCCAGAACCCGCCGGACGTTCGTGTCGACCACCGGCTGCGGCTGCCCGTAGCCGAAGCACGCCACCGCCCGGGCGGTGTACGTCCCGACGCCCGGCAGGGCCTCCAGGGCCGCCACGTCGCCCGGGACGACGCCACCGTGCCGCTCCACGACGGCGAGAGCGGCCTCGCGCAGCCGGAGGGCCCTACGCGGGTAGCCGAGCTTCCCCAGGCGCGGATGACGTCCGCGGCCGGGACGGCTGCGAGGTCCCCGCCGTCGGCCACCGCGCCATCCACTCCCGCCAGACCGGCTCGACTCGTGCGACGGGTGTCTGCTGCAGCATCACCTCGCTCACCAGGACCGCCCACGCGTCGACGCCGGGACGGCGCCAGGGCAGGTCACGGGCGGCGGTGGCGTACCAGTCCACGATCGCCTCACCGGCCGCGCGGGGCGTCGAGGGCGGCTGCTCACGGGGAACCAGTCTGCCGTCCCGGGGAGCGGCGTGCCGACCCGACCCGCTCCGACGGCGCCCACTACCGTTCCCCGCGTGTGGCACCCGGTCGGCGAGCTGCCCGCGCGCGTCTACTGGCGCCGGCGGGTCGTGGTGCTGGCCGTCGTGCTGGCGCTGCTGGGCGGCGTGGGATGGCTGGCGTTCTCGCTGCTCTCCGCCCGCGACGGAGGCGCCTCGGCGTCGGACGGGGCCGAGGCGGTGCCGGAGCCGGCGCTGGAACGGGTGGTGCCGTCGCTGACCGCCGTCGCCACCCCCGACCCGCCGCCGGTCGCGGAGACCGTCGCGGAACCGCCGGTGGCCGCCCCTGACCCAGTGCCCGGCGGGCCCTGCACCGACGACATGATCACGCTGGAAGTGCGGACGCCCGGCAGCGTCCCCGTCGGCAGCAAGCCCACCTTCGAGCTGGCGGTCGCGAACGTCGCTGCCGTGCCCTGCGTCCGCGCCCTGGACAAGGGGCTGCAGGAGATCGTGATGCTCGACTCCGCCGGCAATCGGGTGTGGGGCAGCAACGACTGCTTCCCCGAGGCGAGCAGCGACCCCCGCACCCTGGCGCCCGGGGAGGTCGTCACCGTTCCGCTCGTCTGGGGTGGCCTGACCAGTGAGCCGACCTGCAGCGCGCCGCGGGTGAACCCGCCGCCGGGCAGCTACCTCCTGCGCGCCCGCCTGGACACCAAGGTCTCGCCGGACGCCACGCTCACCCTCGTCTGACCTAGCTGTAGCGGTCGAGGATCGAGGTCTCGGCGAGCCGCGAGAGGCCCTCGCGGATCCCTCGGGCCCGCGCCTCGCCGACCCCTCGACGGCCAGCAGGTCCTCGATGGTGGCGGCCAGCAGCTTCTGCAGCCCGCCGAAGTGATCGACCAACCGGTCGATGATCCCCGACGGCAGCCGAGGCACCCGGTTGAGCAGGCGGTAGCCGCGCGGGCTGACGGGGAGTCGAGGGCGTCGGGGGAGGTGGGCAGCCCGTAGCAGCGGGCGACCGCGGACAGGTCGAGCAGCTCGGTGGCCGTGAGGGCGCGCAGGTCGGTGAGGACCTGGTCGATCGTCCGCGGCCGGCGTCCACCGTTGGGCAGGTAGTCGCGCACCAGGAGGCCGCGGTCCTCCTCGACGCCGGCGAGCATCTCGTCGAGCTGGAGGGCCAGCAGGCGGCCGTCGGTGCCCAGCTCCACGACGAAGCCCTCGATCTCGTCGGCGATCCGGCGGACCATCTCCAGGCGCTGGCTCACGCTCATGGCGTCGCGCACGGTCACGAGATCCTCGATCTCGAGCGCGGACAGCGTGCTCGCCACCTCGTCGAGGCGGAGCTTGTAGCGCTCGAGGGCGGCCAGGGCCTGGTTGGCCCGCGCGAGGATGGTCGTCGGGTGCTCGAGGGTGTACCGGCGGGCGGCGACGTACACGCTGATGATGTGCATCGACTGGCTGACCGAGATGACCGGGAAGCCGGTCTGCAGGGCGACCCGCTCGGCGGTCCGGTGCCGGGTGCCCGACTCCTCGGTGGGGATGGTCGGGTCGGGCATCAGGTGCACGCCGGCCCGCACGATCCGGGTGCCGTCGTAGGAGACGATCACCGCGCCGTCCATCTTGGCCAGCTCGCGCAGGCGGGTCGCCGACAGCGCGACGTCGAGAGCGAAGCCGCCCGTGCAGAGCGACTCGACCACGCGGTCGTACCCGAGCACGATCAGGGCGCCGGTTCGGCCCGCCAGGATGCGCTCCAGGCCGTCGCGGAGCGCGGTCCCCGGGGCGATGCGGCCGAGGAGCTCGCGCAACGCGACCTCGGGGTCCACCTCGGTGGGCACGAACGCTCCTGACGGTCGAGTGGTGCGGCGGCTGAGTCTACGTGTCGGGGGCGACCGACGGCCCCGCTCGGGGTCTCCGCGCGGGGACGCGGGGACGCGCCCTAACGAGACTCTAGAGAGCTAGAACAGACGGTGGAAGGCCGCGCCCAGGTCCGGCACCTCGATCAGCCGCATCCCGGGGGCGCCGCGCCGGCGTCGACCGGGACCAGGGCCGTCGTGTACCCCTGGCGCGCGGCCTCGGCGAGCCGACGGCCGGCGCCGCCGACCCGGCGGATCTCCCCGGACAGGCCGACCTCCCCGAGCGCGACCATGCCCTCGGGCAGCGCGCGGTCCTTCGCGGCCGAGGCGATCGCCAGGGCCAGCGCGAGGTCGGCCGCCGGCTCCGCGATCCGCACCCCGCCCACGGAGGCGGCGAAGACGTCGGCCTCGGCGAGCTTGACCCCGCCCCGGCGCTCCACGACGGCGTTGACCATGGCCACCCGCTGGGCGTCGAGCCCGCTCACGGCGCGGCGCGGCGAGCCCCGCCGCCGGTGCCCGCGACGAGCGCCTGGACCTCGGCCAGCAGGGGCCGGCTGCCCTCCATGGTCACCGTGACGCAGCTGCCGGGAACCGGCGCCGTCCGGCGGGAGACGAACAGGGCCGACGGGTCGGGCACGCCGACGACGCCGGCGTCACCGATCTCGAAGCAGCCGATCTCGTCGGCCGGGCCGAAGCGGTTCTTGACCGCGCGCACCAGGCGCAGCGTGGAGTGCCGTTCCCCGTCGAAGGAGATGACGACGTCGACCAGGTGCTCGAGCGTCCGCGGGCCCGCGATGGCGCCGTCCTTGGTGACGTGACCGACGAGGATCGTCGTCATCCCGCGGCTCTTGGACACGGCGGTGAGGGCGCTCGCCACGGCCCGGACCTGGGTCGCTCCGCCGTCGGTGCCGTCGCCGGGCGAGCGCACCGTCTGGACGCTGTCGAGGATCAGCAGCGTGGGGTTGACCTGCTCGATGTGCGCCAGGACGGCCGAGAGCTCCGTCTCGGCCGCCAGGTAGAGCCGCTCGTGCAGGGCGCCGATCCGTTCGGCGCGCAGCCGCACCTGGCCGGCCGACTCCTCGCCGGAGACCACCAGTGCCGGCCCGTTCCGCTCGGCGACCCGGTGGGCGACCTCGAGCAGCAGGGTGGACTTGCCGACCCCGGGCTCGCCCGCCACCAGCAGGACGGCGCCGGGGACCAGGCCGCCACCCAGGACGCGGTCGAACTCCGCGATGCCGGTGGGGACCGCGCGCGCACCGGCCAGCTCGACCTGCGCGATGGGCCGGGCCGGTGCGGTGACCGGGCCCGCCACGACCGACCGGAGAGGAGCGGCGGGCGTGCCGAACTCCTGGATGCTGCCCCAGGCCTGGCACTCGGGGCAGCGGCCCACCCACTTGGCCGAGGCGTAGCCGCACTCGGTGCAGCGGTGGGCGGGACGGGCGGACTTCACTCCAGCGGGCGGCACGCCGCGACGCTAACCCCGAGGTACGACAGTTCCGGGGAGGAGCGGCTACTCGCTGTCGGCGGACTCGCGCTCCCGCGCCGCTTACTCGGCGCCTTCCTCCGCGCCCTCTTCCTCGTGGTGGAAGTCGAACGCCTCGCCCCGGTCCTGGACGTCGTCGGGCGTTGCCACGGTCACCTGGAGCGTCACGTCGCCGGCGTTCTCGAAGGTCAGCGTCAGCTCGAGGTACTGCCCGACCGTCAGCGGCTCGTCGAGGTCGGAGAGGGTGATGGAGGCGTCGTCGCCGTCGATGAACACGGCGCCGTCGGCCGGGACCTCGATCTCCCCGGAGTCGGCAGCGCCGCCGGACTCCGAGCCCACGGTCGTGGCGGTCCCCGAGCTCTCGATCTCGACGTCGCCGAACCCCTCGCCGTCCACGCCGACCAGGGCGTCGTCCTCCTGGCTGCCGTTCACGATCGCCAGCATCAGCTCGGCGTCGTCGCCCGCCTCGTAGCTGCCGCCGCGGGGGCTCTCGAGCTCGGCGGCGCGCACGGTGAGGTCGCCGACCTGCGCCATGGCGCCGACCTTGTCGCGTTCCTGCGTGGCGGTCTGGGTGACCTGTCCCGCGCTGCACGCGGAGAGCGCGACGGGGAGAGAAGCAGCACGCCCACAGTGGCGGCGCGCAGCGAGCGGTTCACAGCCGTCGACCTCCAGCAAACACCCAGCCGGTCACCGCGGGATCGGTGACGCGGAGTCGACCGGAGCCTAACGGGCGCCCCCACTGCTCCGCCCGGAGGGAAGGCGCGACGGCTGCGCGTCGTCCATCGGGGAGCCCTGGTCCAGCCCGGTCGCCCGGCTGCCGATCAGGAGTGGGACGAACAGTCGATCGAAAGGGGACCGATGGCGACCGGCCCGCCCTTCGACGACGTCCTGGCCGCGGCGCAGGCCGGCGCGCCCTGGGCCTTCGAGACGCTGTACCGGGACCTGTCACCGGCGGTCACGGGGTACCTCCGACTGCACGGCGCAGCGGAACCGGACGATCTCGCCAGCGAGACCTTCCTGGGGGCGTTCACCGGGCTGGCCGGCTTCCGCGGGGACGAGGCGGCGCTGCGCGGCTGGGTGTTCACCATCGCCCACCGGCGGCTGGTGGACGACTGGCGCCGGCGCAGCCGCCGCCCCCGGGTCGCGGACGACGACACGGAGCTCCTCCGGCACCTGGGCGGCGACGTCGAGGACGACGCCTTCGCGCAGTTCGGCGCCCAGGACGTCCACCGGCTCTGCGCGTTGCTGCCGGACGACCAGCGCGCCGTGGTGCTGCTGCGCGTGCTGGCCGACCTGACCGTGGAGCAGGTCGCCTCGGTCATGGGTCGCTCGGTGGCCTCCGTGAAGGCCCTGCAGCGCCGCGGACTGCGGGCGCTGCGCGAGGAACTCGAGAACTCCTCCGAACGGGTGGGGGCGACCGCGAACCCTTCTGCGGCCGCCCGGCGATGACAGAGGTGAGATGACCACAGCAGCCGACGACCGCGACGTCGAGGACGCCTTCGAGGCGTACCTCGCCGGCCGGCCCGTTCCCGAAGAGGGCGCCGGTCTGGCGTCCTTCGCGGGAGCGGTCCGGGCGACGGCGACCCGGCCGGGCCGCCCGAACGCGGCTCTCGCCGAACTGCTGGCCACCGGTCTTCTCACCGACCAGCCGAGCCCGTCCTCCCGGACGGCCCGCACCCGGACACGGAGACGCCTTCCCATGATCTTCACCGCCCTTCTCGCCAAACTCCTCTCTGCAGGCGCAGTCGCCCAGGCCGCCACCGGCGCGGCCGTCGTGGTCGTCGTCGCGACCGGCGCTGGTGCCACCGGTGTCCTCGGAGCGGACGTCCAGGACACCGTCACCAGCGTCGTCGGCATCACGTCCGAGGAGGGGTCGTCGCCGGCGACGAGGAGACGGCCGAGGAGTCGACCGAGGAGTCGACCGAGGAGTCGACCGCGGAGCCGACCGAGGAGGAGACCCTGCCCGAGGCGCCGCTCGTCGAGGAGCACGTCGTCCCCGCCGACGCCCTCGACGTCGAGAGCTGGGCCGCCGAGGGCCGGACGGCTACGGGTCATTCAGCGCATGGGTCACCGCAGGCGCCCACGACCCCGACCTGAAGGACGAGCTCCGGGCCACGGGGCGCAACTTCGGCTCCGTCGTCCGCCAGTGGGCGGGGCGGAAGGGCGTGAGCGAGGAGGAGCTGGCCGAGGACGGCGTCGACCTCGACGTGCTCGACGAGTCGACCGAGGTGCCGATCTCCGAGCCCATCGCGGAACCGACGACGGACGTCGGAACTCAGACGGCCACGACGGACCGCGGGAACGGCAGGAGCAACAGCAACGGCGGCGCGACCGGGGGCGGTGCGGCCAACGGCAACGGCGGCAACAGCAACGGCAACGGGAACGCAGCCAGGGGCAACGGCCGCGACTGACGAGGCGGGCGGTGGCCGGTCGACGGCCGGCCACCGCGCCCGGATGAGCGACTACCGGGGCGGCTGCCTCGACCGGCTGGCGAACCTCCCCGCGGTGGTCGGGCAGGAACGGCTCCGGGGCGCGGAACCGCCGTAGTCAGGTGACCCCGGCGCCGCCGATCAGGAGCAGCGCCACGTCGAGCACGGTCAGCAGCATCACCGCCGGGAAGGCAGACCTGCGGAACCGCGGGGTGCCTGCGAGCCCGGCGACGACCACCGCGGGCACCGCCAGGACGAGGCAGATCCAGCCGGCGGCCGCCGGTGGTCCGTCCGGGCCCAGGACGAGCACGAGCGTCGCGCCGCCCAGGAGCAGGGCGCCGGTGACCGCCGAGACCTGCGCGCCGAGCCGGTGGGGCAGCCCGCGCACCCCCGTGGCGAGGTCGTCCTCCAGATCGGGCGCGACGTTCGCGAGGTGCGCAGCGGCCCCGAGCGCGCCGCCGGCCGCCACCAGCCACCAGGGAGCGGTCGGCGTGCCCGGCGCCGCCGCGACGACCCCGGCCGGGAGAGCGCCGAAACCGGTCACGTACGGCACCACGGACGCCGCCGTGCGCTTCAGCCCGGCGTTGTAGGCCCATCCGCTGGCCACGAGGACCAGCAGCAGCACTCCGGGCACGATCCCCAGGAGCAGCGACAGCACGGTCGCCAGGACGACGGCGCCGAGCGCCGACGAGCGCAGCACGGCGGGCGCCACCGCCCCTGGACGACCGGCTTGTCTGCCCTCGCGACGGCGCGGTCGCGGTCGGCGTCGAGCCAGTCGTTGCTCCACCCGATGGACGCCTGACCTGCGAGGACGGCCGCGAAGAGCAGCACCACCCGTCCCGCCGGCATGCCGGTCGAGACCGCCAGGAGGGTGGCCACGGTGGTCACCGCGAGCGTCGGTCCCAGGTGCGTGGCGAGCACCATCGCGCGCACCGTCGCCGCCGTCGGCTGGTGCCGCGGAGGCACATCCGTCACGCTCTGTCAACCCCTCTCGACCACGTCACCAGGCCGCTGACCTGCATATTTACTGCCCGATCCCGATCCGTTGGTCAGTCTGCCGTGGTAACCTGGGTGCAGCGAAAGGGGTCACATCCACATGGGCTTCACTGTTGGCGAGACCGTCGTCTACCCGCACCACGGCGCCGCGCTCATCGAGGCGATCGAGCAGCGGACCATCAAGGGCGTCGAGAAGGCCTACCTCGTGCTGAAGGTCGCTCAGGGCGACCTGACCGTGCGCGTTCCGGCCGACAATGCAGAGATCGTCGGTGTCCGCGACGTCGTGGGCCAGGAAGGCCTCGACAAGGTCTTCGAGGTGCTGCGGGCGCCGCACACCGAGGAGCCGACCAACTGGTCGCGCCGTTACAAGGCCAACCTCGAGAAGCTGGCCTCCGGCGACGTGAACAAGGTGGCCGAGGTCGTGCGCGACCTCTGGCGGCGCGACAAGGACCGCGGCCTCTCGGCCGGCGAGAAGCGCATGCTCTCGAAGGCCCGCCAGATCCTGGTCAGCGAGCTCGCGCTCGCCGAGGGCACCAACGAGGACAAGGCGGAGGTCCTGCTCGACGAGGTCCTCGCCAGCTGAGCCCCGGCTCGCTGCGCGCAGGCATCACGAGCATCCAGCTCCACAGAGACACCCGGACCACTCCCGTGCACGCTGTCGGCATCGTCGCAGCGGCCGGGGTGGTCTGCGTCTGGGGCCGATGTGCCCAAGGCGCTCGTCCCGCTCGCCGGTCGGCCGCTGGTCGCCTGGTCGGTGGAGGCGCTCCGGGCCGGCGGGGTGGCGGAGATCGTCGTCACCGCGCCGGCGGGCCAGCGCGACGCCTTCGCGGCCGCGCTCCCTGCCGACGTCCGGCTGACCGACGGCGGAGCCACCCGCACCGCGTCGGTCCGGGCCGGACTGGCCGCGGCAGGTCCCGACGCCGAGCTGGTCCTCGTCCACGACGCCGCCCGCCCCCTCACGCCACCCGACCTCGTCCGCCGGGTCCTCGACGCGCTACGGGCCGGCCACCCGGCCGTCGTGCCGGCCCTGCCGGTCGCCGACACCACCGTGGTGGTCGATGGCGACGGCCTGATCACCGACGCCCCGCCCCGGGCACAGCTGCGCCGCGTGCAGACGCCTCAGGGCTTCGATCGAGCGGTCCTCGCCTCCGCCTACGCCGACCTCTCCCCGGACGCCGATCTCACCGACGACGCGGCGGTGGTGCGCGCGGCCGGCATCCCGGTGCTCACCGTCGACGGCGACGAGCGGGCCGCCAAGGTCACCGTGGCGCACGACCTCCGGACGGCGGAAGCGCAGGTGCGCCGGTGACCCAGCTGCCCCGGGTCGGCATCGGCACCGACGTCCACCCCGTCGTGGCCGGACGGCCCTGCCGGCTCGCCGGTCTCGACTGGCCCGACGCCTACGGCTGCGCCGGCCACTCCGACGGCGACGTGGTGGCCCACGCCCTGACCGACGCCGTGCTGTCGGCCGCGGGTCTGGGCGACATCGGCGGTCTGCTGGGCACCGACGACCCCCGATGGGCCGGGGCCGCGGGCATCGCCGTCCTCGAGCACGTGCGCGAGGTGGTCACCGCGCTCGGCTGGGAGATCGGCAACGCGTCGGTCCAGCTGGTCGCGAACACCCCGAAGCTCGGCCCCCGCCGGGCCGAGGCCGAGGCCGCGCTGTCGGCCGCCCTCGGCGCCCCGGTGAGCGTGGCGGCCACCACGACCGACGGCCTGGGGCTCACCGGCCGGGGGAAGGCCGGGCCGCCGTCGCCACCGCCCTGGTGGTCCGGACGGGGAGGGCATCTCTCCGCAGGCATGAGCGGCCGCCGGTACTCCGTAGACTCCCGGCAGTGAGCCTCCGCCTGTACGACACGGCCGCCCGCGCGGTCCGCGACTTCACGCCCCTGCGTGCCGGTCAGGCGTCGCTCTACGTCTGCGGCCTCACAGTGCAGGGCCCTCCGCACGTCGGCCACGTCCGCGCGGCGCTCGCCTTCGACGTGCTGCGCCGCTGGTTGGTCGCCGGCGGGTTCGACGTCACCTTCGTCCGCAACGTCACCGACATCGACGACAAGATCCTGGCGAAGGCGGCCGCGCACGGCGTTCCCTGGTGGGCCTGGGCGTACGGGAACGAGCTCGCCTGCACGCGCGCCTACGACGTCCTCGGCGTCCTGCCGCCCACCTACGAGCCCCGGGCGACCGGGCACGTCCCCGACATGGTCGCCCTGATCGACCGGCTCATCGCCGGCGGTCACGCCTACGCCGTCGACGGCGACGTGTACTTCGACGTGCGGTCGTTCCCCGAGTACGGCGCGTTGACCGGCCAGAAGCTGGACAGCCTCGAGCCCGCGGCCGACACCGACACCGACGAACGCAAGCGGGACCCCCGCGACTTCGCACTCTGGAAGGCGGCGAAGGACGAAGAGCCGGAGACCGCGTCGTGGCCGACTCCGTGGGGGCGCGGCCGGCCCGGCTGGCACCTGGAGTGCTCCGCCATGGCCGAGCGCTACCTGGGGCCCGAGTTCGACATCCACGGCGGCGGCCTGGACCTGCGGTTCCCCCACCACGAGAACGAGCAGGCCCAGTCGCGGGCGGCCGGTGACGGCTTCGCCCAGTACTGGCTGCACAACGGCTGGGTGACCCTCGGCGGCGAGAAGATGAGCAAGTCGCTGGGGAACACCGCGCTGGTCGACGAGGTGGTGCAGCGCGTGCGTCCGGTCGAGCTGCGCTACTACCTGATCGCCCCGCACTACCGGTCGACGATCGAGTTCACCGACGAGGCGCTCGCCGAGGCCGGCGTCGCCTACCGGCGGATCGAGTCGTTCGTGAAGCGGGCCGCCGAGCGGGTGGACGACGCAGGCGAGCACCGGTTACCCGACGAATTCAGCGCGGCCCTCGACGACGACCTGGGCACCCCGGCGGCCGTCGCCGTGATCCACGAGACGGTCCGCGAAGGCAACACCGCCCTGGCCGACGGGGACGACGCGGCTGTCGCGGCGGCCCTCGGGTCGGTGCGGGCCATGCTCGGGGTGCTCGGACTCGACCCCTCGACCCGCGGTGGTCGACCGCCGGCGGCGACGAGCGACTCACCCAAGTGACCGACGGACTCATCTCGCTGGCGCTGGAGCAGCGGCAGGCCGCGCGGGCACGCAAGGACTTCGCCGCCGCCGACGCGATCCGCGACCAGCTCACCACCCTCGGCGTCTCTGTCGAGGACACCCCTGATGGACCACGATGGGAGCTGAGCCGCTGATGGCGGGCAACAGCCAGCGCCGAGGCCGGAGCGACGGCGCAGGCAAGAAGCGGGCGACCGCCGGGACCGGGGGCAAGAACCGCCGATCCCTCGCCGGGCGCGGTGCCACCCCACCCGCCGAGGCGCGCCCCGGTCACCCCGCCCAGCGGCGGGCGGCGGCCGAGCAGCGGCAGCGGGCCGACCGGGCCCGCGCCCGGGCGAAGTCCGAGGAGCAGCCGGAGCTCCTGCTCGGCCGCAACCCGGTGGTCGAGGCGCTGCGCGCCAGGATCCCCGCGAACGCGCTGTACGTCGTCACCGGCGACAACCAGCGCGGCACCGACGAGCGGATCGCCGAGGCGCTGGCGCTGGCCGCCGACCGGGGCTGCCGCTGCTGGAGGTGGGCAAGGCCGAGTTCGACCGGATGTCGCAGGGCGCGCTGCACCAGGGCATCGGCCTGCAGGTGCCGCCCTACGACTACGCCCACCCCGACGACCTGGTCGACCTGGCCGCCAACTCCGGCCGGCCGCCGCTGATCGTCGCGCTGGACGGGGTCACCGACCCGCGCAACCTCGGTGCCGTGGTCCGGTCCGCGGCCGCCTTCGACGCGCACGGCGTCGTCGTCCCGCAGCGTCGGGCGGTGGGCATGACGGCGTCGGCGTGGCGTACCAGCGCCGGCGCCGCAGCCCGGATCCCGGTGGCCCGTGCGGTCAACCTGGCGCGCACGCTCGGCGCCTACCAGGACGCGGGGCTGATGACCGTTGGTCTGGCGGGCGACGGCGACGTGGACCTGCACGAGTTCGACGGCTTCGCCGACCCGGTCGCGCTGGTCGTCGGCGCCGAGGGCACGGGCCTGTCGCGACTGGTCCGGGAGCGGTGCGACGTCGTCGTCCGCATCCCCATCGACCGCGACACCGAGTCCCTCAACGTCAGCGTCGCGGCGGGCATCGCCCTCTACGCCGCCGCCGCAGCCCGCCGCGGATGATCAGGGGACCTGATCGTTCAGGGTCCTACCTCGCCACCGGTGCTGAGGTAGGACACAGAACGATCAGGAGACCTGATCACGCCGGGCTCAGCCCAGGAGCTGGGCGACCGTGTAGATGACCAGGCCGGCGAGGCCGCCGACGACGGTCCCGTTGACGCGGATCCACTGGAGATCGCGGCCGACCTGGAGCTCGATCCGGCGGCTGGTCTCCTCGGTGTCCCAGCGGGCGACGGTGCTGCTGACCAGCTCCGCCAGGTCGCCGGAGAACCGCTCGACCAGGGCCCCGGCGATCCGGTGCGTGTGCCGCTGCACGAGCTCGCGGACCGTGGGGTCGGTCTGCAGCAGACGGGCGCCGTCGGCGATGAGGCCGGCGATCCGGGCCCGCAGCTCCGAGTCCGGGTCGGCGGCGGCGGTGAGGACGGCGTTCTTCGCGTTCCGCCACAGCGAGCCCGACCAGGCCCGCACCGCGGGGTGCTCGAGCAGTTCCTTCTTCAGGTCCTCGACGCGTGCGGCGGTGTCCGGGTCGGTCCGGAGCGCGTGGACGTAGACCCGCAGCCGGGCGTCGTAGGAGCGCCGGAGCTCGTGCCGGGGATCGTCGCCCACCTCGTCGAGGAAGCCCTGCAGGCCGGCGAAGACCTTGTCGAAGACGCGGTCGTCCACCCAGTCGGGCACCCACGCGGGGAGGCGTCCCCGAGCTGCGCCCGGAAGACCAGGCGGTTCTCCTGCAGGAACCGGGCCAGCAGCCGCAGCGCCGCCGACAGCACTTCCTGATGCCGGTCACCCTCCACGACGAGTTCCAGGACGCGGGCCAGCACCGGGGCGGCGGGCGTCTCGTGCAGCTTGCGGTCGACGAGTCCCGCGACCGCGGGCTCCAGGTCCTCGTCGCGCAGGAGCGAGGTCAGCGACGTGAGGACGGCGGAGGCGTCACCGGCGAGGCGCTCTGCGCGGCCGGGCGCGGCGAGGAAGCCGCCGAGGCGGCCGGGGACGTCGACGGTCGTGAGCTTCTCCTCGACGACCGCCCGGGTCAGGAAGTTCTCCTGGACGAAGGTGCCCAGGCTCTCGCCGATCTGGTCCTTCTTGCGCGGGATGATCGCGGTGTGCGGGATCGGCAGCCGCAGCGGGTGCCGGAACAGTGCGGTGACGGCGAACCAGTCGGCCAGCGCGCCCACCATCGAGGCCTCGGCCGTGGCGCGGACGTAGCCCACCCAGGCTCCGGTGTCCTCGCCCACCAGCACGCAGACGAGGAAGACGACGGCGGCGAGCAGGAACAACCCGGTCGCCAGCCGCTTCATCCGCGCGAGGTCGCGGGCGCGCTCGAGGTCGTCGAGCGACCCGGCGAGGGAAGCGGTCACGGAGTCCGGCACCCGTAGGAGCGTAGAGAAGCGGCCCCCTGCCCCCGCACCGCTGGCACGCTCGCGGCGCGGGCCCTGCAGGGAGACCGTCCGGCTCAGCTGGTCGAGCCGAGCGTGACGTCGGCGCTCCGCTCCTGGTCGCCGCGCCGGACGGTCAGCTCGACGGTCTCGCCCGGTGCGTGGCTGCGGATCGCGGCGGTGAGCTCGGTCGAGGTGGTCACCGGCCGGTCGCCGACGGCCGTCACGACGTCGCCCGCCTCGAGGCCGGCGTCGGCAGCGGCGGTGCCCGGGTCCACCGTCACGATCTCCGCGCCGGTGCCCACCTCGCCGTTCTGGTCGTCGGCAGCGGTCTGCGCCCGGACCCCGAGGAATGCCTGGGTCGCCGACCCGGTCTCGATGATCTCCCGGGCGATGCGCTCCGCGGTGTTGCTGGGGATGGCGAAGCCGACGCCGATGTTGCCGCTCTGCGACTGCGATCCCGGCACGCCGGAGGCGACGGTCGCGATCGCGGTGTTGATGCCGATCACCTCGCCGGCGGCGTTCACCAGCGCCCCGCCGGAGTTGCCGGGGTTGATCGCGGCATCGGTCTGCAGGGCGTCGAGCACCGTGGCGTCGTCCTGGGTCGAGCCGGTGGCCACAGCGCGGTCGGTCGCGCTGATGATGCCGTCGGTCACGGTGTTCGCCAGACCGAGTGGCGCGCCGATGGCGACGGCGACGTCGCCCACCTGCACGTCGTCGGAGTCGGCGAAGGTCGCCGGGCTCAGGTCGTCGGCGCCGTCGAGCCGCAGGACGGCGAGGTCGGATGCCGGGTCGGTGCCGACGACCTCGGCGTCGTAGAGCGTGCCGTCGGAGGTCCGCACCTGCACCGCGCTGGCGCCACCCCTCCGGCGACGACGTGGTTGTTCGTGAGGACGTAGCCGTCACCGGTGAGGACGACACCGGAGCCGCTGCCGGAGCCGGAGCTCCCCGTCACGTACACCGTGACCACGCTCGCCGCCGCCTTCGCGGCCGCGGCGGTGGCGGTCGTGGCGCTCTCGGGGTTCTCGATGACGACGGTCTGCGCGGCGGCGCCCGTGCCGGACGTGGCGGCCGGGTCGTCGGCCAGGACGGCGACGCCCGCTCCGGCGCCGCCGCCGATGAGGGCGCCGGCCACCAGACCGGCCAGCCCGATCCGGAGCCGCCCGGTGCGCGGGGACGCGGGAGCGGCCGCGGTGGCCACGGTGGCCGTCTCGGTGGCGGGCGACGGAGTCGGGTAGCCGCCGTGGCCGGGGTAGGACGGCGGCTGGGGCGTCGTGGCGGCGTGCGGTGGCGCCCACGGCGAGCCAGCGCCGTACCCGTAGGACGGGAACTGCGTCGTCGCGGTGCGGTCCTGCGGCTCGCCCGGGCGGGGCGCGGCCCCGGGAACGCTGCCGGCCCCCGGGACGGTGGGCTGTCCGTGCTCAGTCACGTCGGTGTCCTCCTCGCGAGCAGCCCGTTCGGCTGCCGTTGGCTCCACTGTGGGCGCGCGCTCTGGTTCAGCGCTGTGGGCCCCTGTGAGATTCCTGGACGACCCGACTCGGTGTGGAGTCGGTCGCGGCGCCCGGTGCGATCAGATCGGTGATGGACCCGACGGCGAGGAGCTCTGCGGCGAGCAGGCCCACGAGCACCAGCAGCTGGGCGGCACGGGCGGTCCTGTCGCAGCCCGGAGAACCGTCCGCCGACGGGTCGAGCGCTGTGCCCGCGACCAGGACGACGGCCACCCGGGAGCCGAGGTCCGCCACGGAGGAACTGGCGTCGGGGAGTCGCGCCGGGCCGGTGCGCTGACCCGGGGAGCGGCATCAGCCGATGGCGATGATCTCCTCGCGTGGCTCCTCGTCGCGCCGATGGGACGGCGGGACCAGCACCATCGGCGACGTGCAATGCCGCAGCAGCCAGCGGTGCGGACCGTCGAGGTCCCGGTGCAGCAGGCTGCCGCTGCCCGCGCTGATCACCAGCAGCGGCGCCGGACAGGTGGCGCCGAGGAGCTGGTCGCCGCGAGGAGCGGGGAGGTCGGTGCGGGACACGCGCAGCTCGGGGTACCGCCGCTGCCACTCCTCGTCGCTGTCGACCCAGCCGCCCGCGACGGCGCGCTTGGGCGGTCGCGTCTGCAGCACCACGAGGCCCACGCCGGAGCGTCCGGCGGCCTCCGCAGCGATGGTGGCCACGGCCTCGTCGTCGTCCCGGTCGCCCACGCCGAGGACCGCGGCGACGGGACGGTCCACCACGTCGCCGGTCCGCCTGCGTGGCACCACGACCACCGGCTGCGGGGAGCGGGCGGCCACGTGCACGGCGACGGGGGCGCGCACGAACTCGTCCGCCGCACCGGTCGCGGAACTGCCCAGCACGACGAGCCGCGCGCTCGCCGCCGCACGGAGCAGGGAGCTGGTCGGATCGCCGGGGACCACCTCGGTGGTCGCCGGGACACCGGCGTCGGTGTGCCTGGCCACCGTGTAGGCCTGGGCGGTGATCCGGCGCGCGCGGTGGAGCTCGGGTGGCGGGGTGCCGTCGGCAGCCGAGCGCCCGAGGTAGGGAGCGGCGTGCAGGATGCGCAGCGGGGCTCCGCGTCGCGCGGCCTCCCGGACGGCCCAGCGGACGGCACCGAGCCCGCACTCGGAGCCGTCGACGCCGACCACGACGTCGCGGCGCGCACCTCGTCCGCCGTCGCGGAGGCGGGCCGGTCGAGCGGGGCGAAGGGGTCGACGTCGTCACGGTGTGCCTCCGCGGAGTCAGGTGGTTCCGTCCGTCCTCCGAGCCTCCTCGCCCCCGTGGCCGGAGGGAAGACCCGGCGCCGCCGCGTGCATCAGGGTTCGGTCGCGGGTAGGGAGGAGCCACTGTTCCGGCGTCGCCCTGGAGGTCGACCGTGCCCGTCCGCCGTTCCCTGACCCGGCTGCTGTGGTGGATCGGGGTGCCGTGCCTGGCCGTCCTCGCCGTCATCGGCGGGCTCGGGCTGCGCGGACCGGGGCTGGTGGCCGTCGGCGTGGCCGGGTTGCTCGCGGCCAGCATCGCGGTGGGGCTGGCCCGGGACACGCCGGGAAGACCCACCCCTCGATGGCGGAGGCCGCAGTCCAGTCGGGGTCGTGGACGGTGGCGATCCTGCTGGCGCTCGCCGGGCTGACGACGCTGACCGGTGGAGGGTGGCGGTGCTGGTCGGCGTGGCCGCCGCTGTCGCCTGGCTCGGCCACCGTGCGGCACGAGCCTGGGCCCGGACGCCCAGACCGACCGCTACCGAGCCCCGGAGCTCGCCCGGAATCGAGGTGCTCCGGCTGCCCGTGTCGCCGCCGGCGGCCGGCCGGTCGTCCTCCGCGGCCGAGCGGACGTCGTCCGTGGCGGCGCTGCCGACGCCGGCGCTGGGCCGCGAGTGGCTGCGCACCTCCGCTGCGCTGACCGGCCGGCTCGGACCCGTCGAGCGCCAGGCGCTGGTGCGGCGGCGGGCGGAGACCCTCGATGAACTGGAGCGGCGGGACCCGGCCGGTTTCGCACGCTGGCTCGCGGAGGGGCCGGCGCCGGGCAGCGATCCGGCCGCCTACGTGCGCGGCAGGTCGACCCAGGGCGACGCCGCGGCCGGCAGCGACGCGGCCTGACGCCTTCGCCGGCCCGTGGCCCTCCACCGACCGGCCCCGACCGACAGAGGACACCTACGATCGGTGCGGTCATCGCGATGACCGCCGCCGACGTGGCGCAATTGGTAGCGCACCCGACTTGTAATCGGGCGGTTAGGGGTTCAAGTCCCCTCGTCGGCTCCAGCATCGCCTCCCTACCCCGGGGCACCGCGCCCGGGAAGGGCCGGAAGAGCCTGGACGCCGCCGATCGGTGCAGGCAGGATGACCCGGTGATCGGGGTGGGGTCCCCTACATCGGGCGGGCGCACCATCGGGCGACCGTCGCCGTAGCGTTCGCCGAGCCCGGTCACATCGTCGTCATCTGCGGCGAGGCCGGCGTCGGGAAGTCCTCGCTCGTGGCCGCGGAGCGTGCCGGAGCCGTCACCGAGGTCATCGAGGGCGCCTGCCTCCAGCTGGCCGGGCACCCGCTGCCGCTGGCCGCCCTGGAGCAGATCTTCGACGCGCGCGGCGGCTGGCCCGGCACCCCCGACGACGTGGAGCAGTCGGCCGAGGAGCGGTTGCGGGCCATCCGGCGCTGGGCGGATGCGCTGGCGCCCGGCGGATCACCGTCGCCGACCACGCTGGTGATCGACGACCTGCAGTGGGCGGACGAGACCACCTGCGATTTCCTCGTCTACCTGGCGTGCACCGCCCGACGGCGCGGGCTGAGCCTGGTGGTCACCCTGCGCGACGACGAGAACCCCCACGTGCCGCGGGTGCAGGAGGCGGTGGCCGAGCTGACCCGGCTGCCCGGCGCGACCTGCATGGAGCTGCAGCGCCTGGACCGGGAGGAGACCCGGCAGCTGGTCGCCGCCCTCACCGGCGACGAGACGGTCGACGCCGACACCTGGTTCGAGCAGACCCAGGGGCATCCGTACCTGCTCGGCGAGCTGGTGAAGGACCCCGGCTCCCGGCGCGTCACCGACATGCTGCTCGCGCGCGTGCGCCGGCTCGGTCCCGATGCCGCCGTCATGGTGCGCGTGGCGGCGGTCTTCGGCCTGTGGGTGTCCGACGAGCACCTGTTCCGGGCGTCGGGCCTGGCCCCCGAGCGCTACGGGGCCGCCGTGCGCGAGGCGGTCGACGCCGGCGTGCTCGTCGTCCAGGGACCGGACTACGCGTTCCGGCACAGCCTCATGTGCGAGGCGGTGCTCGGCCAGCTGCTCCCGTTCGAGCGGCGCGACCTGCACGGACGCGCGGCCCGAGCGCTGGCCGAGGACCGGCCCGACGACGTCGTACGGGCGGCGGCGGTCAGCGTCCACTGGGAAGCTGCCGGTGCCGGCGGCATGGCCGCCGAGTGGAGCCTCCGTGCGGCCCGCGCGACGCAGCGGCTCAACGCGTACGCCGAGTCCTGGGCGCACTACCGGCGGACGCTGCGGTTCAGACACCAGGACGGCGCAGCTGCGGGCGAGCTGGATCTGATCCTCGAGGCGGCCGGCGTCGCGCGGCTCGCGGGCGACCATGCCGCCGCCGTGATGCTGCTCGAGGAGGCCCTGCAGGACCGCGCCATCGCGGCGGCCGACCGGGCGAGCGCCCTGGAGCGGCTGGGCTGCTTCCTCTGGGAGGCAGGTCAGACGGGCCGGAGCCGGGACGCCTATGCCCAGGCGGCCACGGCCCTCGGCCCGGAGGTGACGGCGTGCCACGCCCAGGTCTGGGGGCTCAGGCGCGCGCGGCCTTCATCATGGCCGAGTTCGATGACGCGATCGGGCTCGCGGAGCGGGCCGTCCGTGCCGCACGGGAGCACGGCACGACCGCGGTCCTCGCCGACGCACTCACGACGCGCGGCGCGGCCGCGGCCTTCCAGGGGACGCCACTGGTCTGGACGTGCTCCGGGAAGGGGCCCGGCTGGCGCGGGACGTCGAGGACCGTGCCGTCCTCTGCCGGAGCTACGCGAACCTGATGATCGCCTACGAGTACTCGGGCATGCCGGCGGAGGCGTGCGCCGCAGCGCTCGAGGGCTCCGCATCCTCCCGGAGTACGGCCTCGAACTAGCGGTGGGCTCCGCCCTCGCCTGCAACGCGACCAACATGCTCCGCCGCCGGGGCCAGTACGCGCGCTGCGCGGAGGTCCTGGCCGAGCTGCTCGACGGACGGGTGACCCAGGGGCAGGGGTTGCACCTGCACCTCGAGCGTGCCGAGCTGCGGCTGGCCACGGGGATCTCGCGGGCGCCCGGGCCAGCCTGGCCGCCGCGGACCTGCTGCGCGACGTCGACGAACCGACAGTCATCGCGGCCATCGGCACCGTCACCGCGGCACTGCTCGCCCAGGAGGGCGACCGGGCAGGCTGCCACCGGACCGTGGTCGAGGCGCTCGAGCGACTCGCGCACACCCAGGACAAGGCCTTCCGCACCGAACTGCTGGTCATCGGGCTGCGCAACGAGGCCGACCGGCGGGGCCCCGTACCCGGACGCAGCGACCCCGCCGCCCTGGCCCGGCTCGAGCGGTTGGCCGCCGAACTCGACCGCCTCACGCCCACGACCGACGACGACATGGGGCACGCGGCCGACCACGGGACGGCCCGGAACGAGCTCGACCGCGCGCGCGGCACGGCGACGGCCCAGGGCTGGGCGGCGGCGGTGGACCTGTGGCGCGCGGCGGACCGTCCCCTGGAGGAGGCGTACTGCCTGTTCCGTCAGGCCGAGTGCCACGTGGCGGAGAAGCGGCGGGACCGCGCCTCCGTCGCGGCGTCGGCTGCCCGGGAGATCGCAGGACGCCTCGGGGCGGCGCCGCTGCTGGGCGAGATCGACGCGCTGCTCGCCCGGTCGCGACTGTCTCCCGCCCCTCCACCGCGCGCGCCGGCGGAGGACCGGCCCTACGGCCTCACGGAACGGGAGCACGAGGTCCTGGAGCTGCTCGGCACCGGTGCGACCAACCGGCAGATCGCCCGCAGCCTGTTCATCAGCGAGCGCACGGTCGGCGTCCACGTGTCCCGGGTCCTGCACAAACTGCAGGTCAGCAACCGTGGACAAGCAGCGGCGCTGGCCGCCAGAGTGTCGCGGTAGCACCCGGAACCCTCGCGGAAGGACCCTGATGTCGCCCGTCAAGTTCTCGCTCTTCAACCGCGACGACGACTCCGAGGAGACGGTCGAGATCGACGACCAGCTCGCGGACGACCTGCGCCAGGTGGTCGCCGACACCCCGGACCTCACGCTCGAGAGCGCGCTGCGCGAGGGTCTGCAGCACGTCGTCGCGAAGCGGAAGGGAAAGCAGGGCGGCGGCCAGCAGTAGCCCTCAGCGCAGGCTCGGCTCGAGCTGCGCCCGCAGGGCCTTGACCGCCCGGCCGCGCAGCGGGCCGAGGCTGCCCCGCGGGATGCCCAGCTCCTGGCTGAGCGCGTCGTAGGACTCCGGCTCCCGCAGCAGCGCGCGCACGATGCGGCGCTGGGTCTCCGGCAGCGTCTCCACCGCCCGGTCCAGTGCCCGCCGCAGCTCCTCGTCGATCAGTGCTGCCGCCAGGTCGGGATCGTGGGGGCGACGTGGTCCTCGACGTCCTCGCTCGGGACGGCCCGCTGCTGCGCCCGCAGGATGGCCAGGGCCTCCTCCGGGCGGTCGTGGACAGCCAGCCCGGCAGGCACTGCGGGTCGTTGATGCGTGCGGCGTTGCGGAGCAGCAGCACCCAGGTGCGCTGCACCGCCTCGTCGACGTCGGAGTCGCTGCGCAGGACCACCCGGGCCGCCGACCGCAGCAGGCCCTCGTACCGCCGCACGGTGGTCTGCCATGCGGCGTCGTCGCCGGCCGCCAGGGCCAGGAGGTGCCCGCGGTCCACGACCGGGACGTCGGCCCGATCGGCCCGCCGCGGGGCGGGGATGGCGGGGGCTTCGGCGTAGGCGAGAGCGGTCATCGGGGGCTCCTTCGAGGTCGTCCGGGAACGACTCGAAGACTCGTGAAGACAGGCGGGCGCCGGATCCGTAGGACGACGTATATGCGGCTGCGGGAACTACGTACGTAGGCGCGCCGGGCGGCGACGTGCCAAGGTGCGGGGACCGTCCGCCCTACGTCAGGAGGCACCGTGAGCGACCACGTGTACAGGCTGAGCGAGATCGTGGGCAGCAGCCCGGTCAGCGTCGACGAGGCGATCCGGAACGCGATCACCAAGGCCGCGGAGACCGTGCGCAACATCGAGTGGTTCCAGGCGCAGGAGATCCGCGGCCAGGTGGTCGACGGCAGCGTCGCCTACTTCCAGGTCAGCGTGAAGATCGGCTTCCGCGTCGACTGACCCGTGCTGGAACGGCCCCTCTGCAGGTCGAAACACCCCTGCCCCCAACGCTCGCGCGCTCGCGGCGGGATCCTGCAGGGGCCGGCGGGGGCAGAGGGGTCCTTCGTCAGTCGAAGCTGCCCGCGCCGTCCCGGCGGTAGGGGAGGAGCGCTCGACGCGGGAGCGTTCCGCCCGTTCGGCCCGCAGCCGCCCCGCCGTGCCCGGCGGGTACCCCGCCTTGGCCACGCGGTGCTCGATCGTCTCCGTCATGAACGCGATCGAGAACAGCAGACCCAGGAGCAGGCCGCCCGCGGCGGCGGACAACCGGTAGGCGAGCGGCACGGGGACGACGGCCAGGCAGAGGACGACCAGCGGCAGCATCTGGACCACGGCGCGGGCCAGGTGCCGCCAGATCCAGGTGGGCGCGGTGGTATCGGCCAGCACCCAGGGCGAGAGGTCTCGCGGGAGCCCGCCGCCGAGCGCGTACCAGACCCACTGCGCCGGGTTGGGACGCTGCCGGGTCATGCCATGACGGTAGGCCGCTCCCGCGTGCCGTTGCTCCTGGGCGGCGCCGGGTGCACACTCCCGCACCGAACTCCGAGGAGGCTCCGTGCAGATCAGCCAGCTGCTCCGGCACAAGGGACCCGAGGTCGCCACCATCGACGGCGCGGAGAGCGTCCGGTCCGCGCTCGCCCTGCTCGCGGAGAAGGGCATCGGGGCACTGATCGTGTCCTCCGACGGCCGTCGGATCGACGGCATCGTGTCCGAGCGCGACGTCGCCCGCGGGCTGAACGACCGCGGAGCGGGCTCCTGGCCGAGCCCGTGGCCAGCGTGATGACCGCGCACGTGCACACGTGCGCGCCGACGGCGAGCGTGCACGACCTGGCGCAGACCATGACCGACAAGCGTGTGCGGCACGTCCCCGTCGTGGCCGACGGCGCGCTGGTCGGCATCGTCTCGATCGGCGACGTCGTCAAGGCACGGCTCGACGAGCTGGAGGAGGAGCGTCAGCAACTGGTGGACTACATCCAGACCCCGTAGCGCCACCCGGTCGTGAGCCGGGCTCATGACCGGCGACGGGAGTGCCGGGCCACCGGCGTACGGTGCGGCCGTGGACGAGCGTCGCCTGGGGTGGTCTCCGGGCTGGCCGCGTACTCGCTGTGGGGACTGTTCCCGCTCTACTTCCCTCTACTGGAGCCCGCCGGAGGGCTGGAGATCGTCGCCCACCGGGTCCTGTGGTCGCTGGTGTTCATCGGGCTGCTGCTGACCGCGCTGCGGCGCTGGGCGCAGGTGCGGGCGCTGGTCACCGACCGGCGCCGCCTCCTGGTCCTGCTGGGCGCGGCCGTCCTCATCGCGGGCAACTGGCTGGTCTTCGTCTACGGGGTGAACTCCGGCCACGTGGTCGAGACCTCGCTCGGTTACTTCATCAACCCGTTGGTGAGCGTGCTGCTTGGCGTCGTCGTCTTCAGCGAGCGGCTCAGACCGCTGCAGTGGGCCGCCGTGGCGATCGCCGCCGTCGCCGTCGTCGTCCTGACCGTCGACTACGGCCGGCCGCCGTGGATCGCGCTGGCGCTGGCGTTCACCTTCGGCCTCTACGGGCTGATGAAGAAGCTCGTCCGGACCGAGGCGGCGCCCGGGCTGTTCGTCGAGACCGCGCTGGTCGCCGCTCCGGCGGCCGCCGTGCTCGCGGTGGCCCACTCCGGGGGAGGGGACGTTCGCCAACGCGGGCACCGGGCACGCCCTGCTCCTGATGAGCTCGGGCGTGGCCACCGCGATCCCGCTGCTGCTGTTCGCGGCCGCCGCCCGTCGCATCCCGTTGTCCACCGTCGGGCTGCTGCAGTACCTCACGCCCTCGATGCAGCTGGCGATCGGCGTGTTCGTCTACGGAGAGCCCATGCCGGCCGCGCGCCTGGTCGGTTTCGCGATCGTGTGGGTGGCGCTGGCGGTCTTCACCGTCGACCTCCTGCGACACGCCCGGGCGGGCAGCCGCCGGGGGCGGTCGAGGTGATCCCCGCCCGCCTCTGACGTCCGGTCGCGGGCCCCGGGCGGGACACCGCCCGGGCTCCCCGGAACTGTCGGAGGGCGCCGCTACCGTCGCAGTCGCCGGCCCCGTCGGGCACCGGTGGGGCCGAGGACGCAGGAGATGATCAGCGATGAGCGACGACCCGTCGGCAGTGGTCTGCCCACCACGGCTCGAGGTCCCCACGGCGGTCTCCGCGCAGGTCCCGGGCGGGGAACTGTCGCGCAGGGAGCACGAGATGCTCACCTTCGAGCGCCACTGGTGGCGTCGACCGGGCGCCAAGGAGACGGCGATCCGAGACCGGTTCGGGGTGACGCCGACGCGCTACTACCAGGTGCTCAACGCCCTCGTCGACCGGCCCGACGCCCTGGCCGCGGACCCGTTGCTCGTCCGCCGTCTCCGCCGGCTGCGACTCGCGCGGCAACGAACACGTTCGGCTCGAGGTCCTGTGCAATGAGAGTGACAACGGTTAGATTTGCTCACCGTGGGCAGGCACGCCGAATCAGGCAGTGACGGACGGGACCAGGGGCGTGCCCCTGTGGCACCCGGTCGTCGGCGTACGGACGCACCCGACGGGTTGTGGCGAGGTCCCGCTGCGGGACTGAGCGATCATCCGACCGGGCCCGGTCGCGACGGCGCCCGGCGGCCCGTGTCGCGCCCGGTGCCCGGTGCCGCTGCCCGCACGCCCGAGGCGCCGCGCCAGATGTCGCGGTCCCGGCTGCCGCTGCCTCCCGTTCCCGCCGCCCCGCCCCGCGGCGGTGCGCGCCCGGCAGCGGCCCGTCCGGCGGCGCCGCTCACCTCCGTCGCACCGTTCCAGGCGGTTCCCGCGCCGGAGCCGCTCGCGGACCAGGATCCCTACCTCACCGCGGCCCCCGCGGCCGGGGCGCGGGGCGATCTCCTCGAGCGCCCCGCCCGCCTGCAGCCCGCCCCGGCGCCCGCCCGGCCCAGCCGTGCCTGGCCCGCCGACGAGCCCTCCCTGAGCTCCACGGGCCGCTCCGGACCGCGGATCTCGGAACCGGCTCCGCGCGTGCCGAGCCAGACGACGCCGTCCGGCTCCTCGGCTCCGGCCTACGGTGACTGGACCAAGCCCTCTCGCAGCGGTGACAGCGTGTTCGCCGCCGATCCGGAGCTGCTGGCCGAGGCGCCTTCCGCGCCCGGCACCACCGCGATCCCGGAGCGGTCGGTCCGCCGGCGCCGCTCGGCGCGCGGACCCGTCGACGCAGCGGACGACCTCGACCTCGACGGCGGGCCCGCTCCCGTCCGTGGCCCGGGTACCGGCCCGGTCGGTGGCCGCGCCGCGATGCGGGCCGAGCGCCAGGCGGCCGACGCCGTCCGGCGCAAGGCCGAAGGCCGCAAGGGTTCCGCCGTCGCCGTCCTCGAGGAGGACGAGCCGCGCAGGCCCCGCCGGGTGCTCACGGCCCTGCTGGCCATGACCGTGGTGGCCCTGGCCGTGCTCGGTGTCTACACCTTCCTTTCTCCGCGGACCGAGGAGGCGGCGACGCAGTCGCCCGCGAACCCCAGCGCCTCGGCGCCGGTCGTGCCGGACGTCGACGCGCTGCCCGAGCTGCCGGCCGACCCCATCGAGGTCGCGCCGGTCGCTGCCGCCCCGGTGCGCGTCCCGGTCACGGTGCTCAACTCCACCGACATCAACGGTCTCGCCGCCAAGGTCTCCGGTGCGATCGCGGGTGGCGGCTGGGAGACCCCGGCCGTCGGTGCCTACCTGGCCGACGACGTGGCCGCCAGCACGGTGTTCTTCACCGAGGGGGACGAGAACCAGCGGGTCGCCGCGACCCAGCTGATCGAGATGTTCCCGCAGCTCCAGGGCCCGACGGTGCGCTTCTTCGAGCTCCCGGCCGACGTCCAGGCCCCGGGTCTCGTCGTCGTCACGACGGGCGACTGGCAGCCCTGATCGGTCGTCCCGGGAGGGGCTGACCGCCGCTCCTGGCAACGGATCGGCACGGACCGGAACACGAACCGTTCGCCGACCGTTGGCCGCTTCGTGCGCCCCTCCGCGGGCTCGTGCGTCCCCGCCCGCGCTCCGGCGCCCGTGGAACGTCCGCAGTCCTGGCTTCCCTGCTGCTCTCCAGCGGTCTGCTCCTGCTGGCCCCTCCCGCCGCCGCCGCCGCCGCGGAGGAGGTGCGCACCGAGGAGAGCCGGGTGCCCTCGGGCAGCGGCCAGGACGCCGTCGAGCTGGACACCACGCTCTACCTCCCCGCAGGCGGGGAGCCGGCGCCCGCCGTCGTGCTCGCGCACGGCTTCGGGGGCAGCAAGCGGTCGGTGGCCGACGACGCGCAGGACCTCGCCGAGCGCGGGTACGTCGTCCTCACCTACTCGGCGCGGGGTTCGGCGACAGCACCGGGCAGATCGGGCTCAACGACCCGCGGTACGAGATCGCCGACCTGTCCACGCTGGTCGACCTGCTCGCCGAGCGGGACGAGGTCGAGCTCGACGCCGACGGCGACCCGCGTGTGGGGGTCGCCGGCGGCTCGTACGGCGGGGGCGCGGCACTGCTCGGCGCCGCGTACGACGACCGGATCGACGCGATCGCGCCGCAGATCACCTGGCACTCCCTGACCGCGGCGCTCTTCCCCTCACAGACCGGTGCGGCGGACGGCACGACCGTCGCCGCCACGCCCCAGGCCGACGACGCCGGCGTCTACAAGCGGTTGTGGTCGGGTCTGTTCTTCGGCGTGGGCTCGGTGCCCACCGGGGGCTCCTCGACGCCCTGGGCGGCGCGGTCGGCGGGGACGCGGAGAACGGCGCGGCCGCGGAGAACGGCGACGGGGGACCGGCCGCCGCCCGACCGCAGCTGCCCGACCTGTCGTCGCTGGACCCCGCGGCCGCGGAGCGGGCCCTCACCTGTGGTCGCTTCCGCGCTGACATCTGCGCGGCGTACCAGACGGCTGCGGCCACCGGGACGCTCACGCCGGAGATCGCCGCGGTCCTCGACCGCAGCAGCCCGGCCGGCGTCCTGGACCGCATCGAGGCGCCCACCCTGCTCCTCCAGGGCACCCAGGACTCCCTCTTCGGGCTCGGCCAGGCCGATGCCAATGCCCGGGGATCGCCGCCAACGACACCCCGGTCAAGGTCGTCTGGTTCGCGGGCGGGCACGACTCGTCGGCGTCGGACCGGGTCACCGCCGACCTCCGCGAGCAGGTCGCCGGCTGGTTCGACTTCCACCTGCGCGGACAGGGCCCCGATCCGGGCACCGGGTTCGAATACCCCGCGCCGACCGGCCTGGGCGGCACCGGCCTCGGTCGGGTGCAGGGCGGCAACCAGGTGGTCGTCGCCGACGCCTATCCGGGCCTGGACGGAGCCGACGACGCCGAGCGCCGGGACGTCGCGCTCCGTGGCTCGACCCAGCCCGTCGTCACCCCGCCCGGGGGCACCCCTGCGGCCCTGACCACCGTTCCGGGGCTCGGCGCCCTGACCTCGGCCCTGGGCGGCACCACGCTGGAGATCCCCGGGCAGTTCGCCGCCTTCGAGAGCGAGCCGCTCGACGCGGCCGTGGAGGTGGTCGGCGCACCGACCGTGGAGCTCGCCGTGGCCGCGCCGGGCGGTACGGCGACCCTCTTCGCCAAGCTCTACGACGTCGGCCCCGGCGGGTCCACGGTCCTGCCGGCCGGACTGGTGGCCCCGCTGGCGCTGACCGGCCTGTCCGCCGACCCCACCAGCCCGACACCGGTGCAGGTGACGCTGCCGGGGATCGTGCACCGCTTCGAGGCCGGCCACACCATGCGGCTGGTGGTCTCGTCCACCGACCAGGCGTTCGCGCTCCCGGCCGAGTCCGCCGTCTACTCCGTCGCTCTCGCCGACGGCACGACCCTCGCCGTCCCGCAGGTGGACGGTCGGACGCTGGCCGAGGGCGGCACGTCGCGCTGGTGGGTGCTGCTGGCGGTGCTGGCCGGCCTCGGCGTCCTCGGCTGGGCCGCCGCGATGCTGTGGGGCCGCCACCGGCGGCGCCAGGTCTCGCACGTCGAACCGGACGGCGAGGAGGTGCCGCTGCGCTTCGAGGGCGTGACGAAGGCCTACAAGGACGGCTTCGTCGCTGTGCGGGACCTCTCCTTCGAGGTCCGTCGCGGGCAGGTGCTGGGCCTGCTCGGCCCGAACGGAGCCGGCAAGACCACGTCGCTGCGGATGCTCATGGGGCTGATCCGGCCCACGGAGGGCGGATCAGCATCTTCGGGCACGCGGCCGGCCCCGGCGCCCCGGTGCTCTCCCGGCTGGGTTCGTTCGTCGAGGGCACCGGCCTGCAGCCGCACCTGTCGGGCCGGGACAACCTGCGGCTCTACTGGGCGGCGACCGGACGCCCGGCGGAGGACGCGCACATGGAGGAGGCGGTCGAGGTGGCCGGCCTGGGCGCCGCCCTCGACCGGCCGGTGCGCCGCTACAGCCAGGGCATGCGGCAGCGGGTGGCGATCGCCCAGGCGATGCTCGGCCTGCCCGATCTGCTGGTCCTCGACGAGCCGACCAACGGGCTGGACCCGCCGCAGATCCACGCCATGCGCGAGGTCCTGCGGTCCTACGCCGCGACGGGCCGGACGGTGATCGTGTCCAGCCACCTGCTCAGCGAGATCGAGCAGACCTGCAGCCACGTGGTCGTCATGGCCAAGGGGCAGAAGATCGCGCAGGGCACCGTCGAGGAGATCGTCGGCACCGGCGGCGCCGTCTCCGTCGGACTGGTCGACGACGCCGACACCGACCGGGCGATCACCGTCCTGGAGAGCCTGCCCGGGGTCACCGCCGGGCGCACCGACGAGGGCTGGTCGCCGACCTGGACGGCTACAGCCGGGCCGCTGCGCTGCAGGCGCTGGTGGGGGCCGGCATCGAGGTCGACGAGTTCACGCCGCGCCGTCGCCTCGAGGACGCCTTCCTGGCCCTGGTAGGGGAGAACTGATGACCACGACCGAGAACGACGGCCGAGCGAGCCTCGCACCGAGCGCCGGCGATCGAGGAGCGGAACGAGGCCGGAGTCGAGGAACGGACACCGACCACGTGCAGCCGACGGGCGCCGTCGCCGGCTACCGGCCCGAGCGGACGCTGCGGCTCTCGGTCGAGCTGCGCCGTCAGTTCAAGCGCCGCCGCACCCTCGGCATCTTCGCGCTGATGGTCGCGCTCCCGCTGATCCTCATCGCGGCGCTGCAGCTGGGCGCCAGCGAGGAGGCGGCAGAGAACAACCGCATCAACCTGGTCGACGTCGCGACGTCCAGCGGCCTGAACTTCACGCTGTTCGTGCTGTTCGCGACCACCGGCTTCTTCCTGGTGGTCGTGTACGCGCTGTGCTTCGGCGACACGGTGGCCAGCGAGGCCCAGTGGGGGTCGCTGCGCTACGCCCTGGCGACGCCGGTTCCCCGCGCGCGGCTGCTCCGGCAGAAGTTCTACGCGGCGCTGGTGCAGTCGGTCGGGGCGCTGCTCGTGCTGGCCGTGGTGGCTGTGGTCGCCGGCGGCATCGCCTTCGGCTTCGACGACATCCGGACGCCGGTCGGCGTCACCCTCGGCCAGGGCGAGGGGATGCTCCGGCTGGCCGGGATGCTCGGGTACCTCGCCGTCCACCTGCTCGTCGTCGGGTCGCTGGCCTTCTGGTTCTCCACGATCACCGACGCACCGCTGGCGGCGGTCGGCGGTGCGGTGTTCACGATGTTCGTGTTCGCGATCCTCGACCAGGTCGAGCAGCTGGGCGCGATCCGCGACTGGTTCCCGACGGCGGAGGAGTTCGCCTGGACCGACCTGCTGCAGACGCCGGTCGACTCGGGCGACATGTTCCGCGGGGTGATCCAGTCGCTGGTCTACGCGGCGATCTTCACCGCGCTGGCCTTCCGCCACTTCTCGAGACGGGACGTGACCTCGTAGCGAGAGGCTTTGTCACGGCGAGTGGGCCCCGGAGGGGTCCGCGCAGGCGTGACGCAACGGCTCAACGCGACTGGGGACGGCACCTGGACGCGGTGCGGCCCGGAGGGTCGCAATGTCATAGCTACAGGCCGGCGAGCACGGCCTGGGCCCAGCCCTCGCCCATCGCGGCGTCGGTCACGGTGGCGTTCGGGACGGTCTCGAGGAGGCCGGTCATGCCGTCGACGGCCGCGCCGTTCGCGGTGATGAACAGCCGGCCGACCGCTGGTGCCATGTCCAGGTCGCTGACGCTGTCGCCGATCGCGACGGCGTCGGCGGGGAGATGCCACGCCGCTCGAGGTCCCAGGCGATGGCCGCACCCTTGGAGATGCCGCGCGGCATGAGGTGGAAGACCCGCGGCGGCAGCGGGTCGTCGTCCAGGCCGAACCGCGACGTCGCCGGGATCGCGCCGTTGTCCTTGAGCGTCAGCCAGCCAGCGCCCTGCTCGGCCAGCCAGGCGTCGACCGCGAGAGGGTCGACCCGCCCTCGGAGCAGGGCGTCGGTGGAGTGCGTCGCGTGCCAGGGCGCGTGCCACTCCAGCCGGCCCGGGTTCTCGGCGATCAGCTTCTCCACGACGCCCAGCTCGGCCATCACGTCCATGGGGGTGCGGCCGGCGTGCTCGGCGGGGAGCTCCCCGGTCAGCTGGTGGGTGCCCCGGCCGGCGTCCCAGGCGATCGTCGCGCCCAGTTCGGCGATGGCGCCGTCGGCGGCGAAGATCCGCGCCGCCTCGATGACCTGCTCGAACGTCCGGCCGCTGACCAGCACCAATGGGACGCCGGCGCGGTGCAGCTCCAGCAGCGCGGTCGCAGGCTCGGCGGTGAGCTCGCGGCCGGCGGTGTGCCAGAACGACCCCCGCGGGCCGACCATCGTGCCGTCGAGATCGGTGTAGACGATGCGGGCGGTCACATCTCACATCCTGACCGTGCACCGGATCGCCTGCCGGACTGGGTACAGTTCTCGGCGTTCCACTCATCCAGAGGGGCAGAGGGACACGGCCCGACGAAGCCCCGGCAACCGCCGCCTGCGCATGCGCAGCGGAAGGTGCCAATTCCGTCCCGCACGGCTCGACGGCCCGGTGCGGGGAAGATGAGGAGGTAGTCGTCGCATGACTCTGACCGCTCCCGGTTCGGTCCAGGCCGATGTCCACGCTCGCGGCCCGGTCCCGCCCTGTCCCGCCCGCGGCCTGGTGTGCCGCAACTGCGGGGCCACCTTCGGGCTGATCGCCGAGCACGCCTGCGCGGAGTGCTTCGGCCCGCTGGAGGTCGACTACGACCCCGAGCTCATGAAGGCGGTCACCCGCGAGCAGATCGAGGCCGGCCCGCAGAACATCTGGCGCTACGCCGGCCTGCTGCCCGTCGGCCAGGACCCGGCCGACCGCGTCTCGCTCGACCCGGGGCTGACCCCGCTGGTGCGCGCCGACCGGCTCGCCGCCGAGCTCGGCATCACCGGTGGCCTGTGGGTCAAGGACGACTCCGCCAACCCGACGCACTCCTTCAAGGACCGCGTGGTGAGCCTCGCGGCCACCGCCGCCAAGGGCCTGGGCTACCGGAAGATCGCCGCTGCTTCCACCGGCAACCTGGCCAACTCGGTCGCCGCGCACGCCGCCCGGGTCGGCATCCCGTCCTTCGTGTTCATCCCGAGCGACCTGGAGCCGGGCAAGGTCGTGCAGTCGGCGGTCTACGGCCAGACGCTGGTCGCCGTCGACGGCTCCTACGACGACGTCAACCGGCTGACCAGCGAGCTCGCCGAGACCGACGAGTTCGAGGACACCGCGTTCGTCAACCAGAACGTGCGGCCGTACTACGCCGAGGGCTCCAAGACGATGGGCTACGAGATCGCCGAGCAGCTCGGCTGGCGGATCCCGGCCCAGGTGGTCATCCCCATGGCGTCGGGCTCGCTGCTGACCAAGGTGGACAAGGCGTTCCGCGAGCTCACCGCGGCGGGCATCGTCGAGGCGACCGAGTGGACGATCTTCGGGGCCCAGTCGGCCGGCTGCGACCCGATCGCCACCGCCTTCGACAACGGCTGGGACGTCGTCAAGCCGGTGAAGCCGACCGGCATCGCCAAGTCGCTGAACATCGGCAACCCCGCAGACGGTCCCTACGCGCTCGACGCCATCCGCCGGACCGGCGGCTCGGTCGGCCGGGTGGGGGACGACGCGATCGTGCAGGGCATCCGTGACCTCGCCCGTACCACCGGCGTCTTCGCCGAGACGGCCGGCGGCGTCACGGTGGCGGTGCTGCGCCAGCTCGTGGAGGACGGACGGCTGGACCCGGCCAAGGAGACGGTCGTGCTCAACACGGGGAGGGCCTCAAGACCCTCGACCCGCTCGAGCCGGTCGTCGGCCCCACCCACCGCGTCGAGCCGTCGCTGAAGTCGCTGCGGGCGGCCGGTCTCATCGGCTGACGGTGGGCGGGCCGGCACGTCGCCCGATCCGGGTAACGGTGGTGCGTCGATGTACCGCTACCAGGCATTACCTGATGTAGCTTCTCGCGCGGTTCCAGTTCCATGTTCGTGACCAGCGGGCGGAAGAGCTAGACCCGGTCCCCCGATCCAGAGGGGCCGTCCGCACGCACGAACGTGGGAGCACACGTGGCACAGGGCACCGTGAAGTGGTTCAACGCCGAGAAGGGTTTCGGCTTCATCGCCGTCGACGGCGGCCAGGACGTCTTCGTCCACTACTCGGCCATCCAGATGGACGGGTACAAGAGCCTCGAAGAGGGCCAGCGGGTCAACTTCGAGGTCGTCCAGGGCGCCAAGGGCCCGCAGGCCGACCAGGTCACCGCGGCCTGAGCCTGCACCTCGCCGAGGCCCGGTCCCCTCTGGGGCCGGGCCTCGGTGCGTTCTGGGCACGTAGCCGGCGCCGCCCCGCGGAAACCCGAGGCATAGGTACCTATGCGTGCGTTCTGGGTCGTGAGACGCACGTATAGGTACCTATGCCTCGGGTGCCGGGACGGCGGTGGTCGGCCGGGGAACAGCAGCCGGGGAACCCCGTTCTTGCACTCGCAGGGGTCGAGTGCCAGACTCGTTTCTGGCACTCGGGGCTCCTGAGTGCCAATCAGGTCGGAACGGTGAGGCGCCGGCGCGTGGACGCAAGGGAGTCCGCGTCACCCGGTGTCGTCCGTCGCGGGCACCAACCCGGCCGTGCAGCGATCAATGCATGGAGGACATCACCACATGGCCAAGATGATCGCGTTCGACGAAGAGGCGCGCCGTGGCCTCGAGCGGGGCATGAACACCCTCGCCGACGCCGTGAAGGTGACGCTCGGCCCCAAGGGCCGCAACGTCGTACTCGAGAAGAAGTGGGGCGCCCCCACCATCACCAACGATGGTGTGAGCATCGCCAAGGAGATCGAGCTCGAGGACCCGTACGAGAAGATCGGGGCCGAGCTCGTCAAGGAGGTCGCGAAGAAGACCGATGACGTCGCGGGTGACGGCACCACCACCGCCACCGTGCTGGCCCAGGCGCTCGTGCGCGAGGGTCTGCGCAACGTCGCCGCCGGCGCGAACCCGATGGCCCTCAAGAAGGGCATCGAGAAGGCCGTCGAGGCCGTCAGCGAGTACCTCCTCTCGACCGCCAAGGACGTCGAGACCAAGGAGCAGATCGCCGCCACCGCCTCGATCTCCGCCGCTGACCCCGCCATCGGCGAGCTCATCGCCGAGGCGATGGACAAGGTCGGCAAGGAAGGTGTCATCACCGTCGAGGAGAGCAACACCTTCGGCCTCGAGCTCGAGCTCACCGAGGGCATGCGCTTCGACAAGGGTCACCTGTCGGCGTACTTCGTCACCGACTCCGAGCGCATGGAGACCGTGCTCGACGACCCGTACATCCTGGTCGTCAACGGCAAGATCAGCACGGTCAAGGACCTGCTGCCGCTGCTGGAGAAGGTCATGCAGTCGGGCAAGCCGCTGGCCATCATCGCCGAGGACGTCGAGGGCGAGGCCCTCGCGACCCTGGTGGTCAACAAGATCCGTGGCACCTTCAAGTCCGTCGCCGTCAAGGCGCCCGGCTTCGGTGACCGCCGCAAGGCCATGCTGGCCGACATCGCCATCCTCACCGGTGGCCAGGTCATCAGCGAGGAGGTCGGCCTCAAGCTCGACAACGCCGACATGTCCCTGCTGGGCCGCGCGCGCAAGTTCGTCACCACCAAGGACGAGACGACGATCATCGAGGGTGCGGGTGACGCCGACCAGATCCAGGGTCGCGTCAACCAGATCCGCGCCGAGATCGAGAAGTCGGACTCCGACTACGACCGCGAGAAGCTCCAGGAGCGTCTGGCCAAGCTCGCCGGTGGCGTCGCCGTCATCAAGGCCGGTGCCGCGACCGAGGTCGAGCTCAAGGAGCGCAAGCACCGCATCGAGGACGCGGTGCGCAACGCCAAGGCCGCCGTCGAGGAGGGCATCGTCGCCGGTGGTGGCGTCGCTCTCGCGCAGGCCACGGCCGTCGCGTTCGACAAGCTCGAGCTCGAGGGTGACGAGGCGACCGGTGCCAACATCGTGCGCGTCGCGCTCGAGGCGCCGCTGAAGCAGATCGCCATCAACGCCGGCCTCGAGGGTGGCGTCGTCGCGGAGAAGGTCCGCAACTCCGACACCGGCTGGGGCCTCAACGCCGCCACCGGCGAGTACGTGGACCTCGTCGCCGCCGGGATCATCGACCCCGCCAAGGTGACCCGCTCCGCGCTGCAGAACGCCGCCTCCATCGCGGCGCTCTTCCTCACCACCGAGGCCGTCATCGCCGACAAGCCGGAGAAGCACGCTCCGGCCGCCGGCGGCGGTGGCGACATGGGTGGCATGGGCGGCATGGACTTCTGAGTCCAGCTCCCTGGTAACACCAGCACTGCCCGGCAGGGGCGGTCCGCTTCGGCGGGCCGCCCCTGTCGGCGTTCGCGGCTCCTGGCCTGCTGTCGAGTGCGACGAAGTGGTGGCCATCGGTCGCTCATGACCACCACTTCGTCGCACTCGCCGCTGCGTACTCGGGTCACTCCGGGGCGAAGACGCAGAACTCGTTGCCCTCGGGGTCGGCGAGGACGCTCCACTCGATCTCGTCGTCCGCCTCGCGCACCATCGTGGCGCCGGCCGACAGCAGCGGCCAGGTCTCGCCGACGACATCGAAGTGCATGCGGTTCTTGACGATCTTCGGCTCGGGCACCGGGACGATCCACATCAGCGGCCCCTCCCCGGTCGGGTCGACGATCGGGATCGGCCAGTCGTGCGGACGGGGCTCGTCCTCCTCGGGCGTCTGGGCGTCCTCGAGCTGGTCGCGGCGCACGTAGCCGATCGCGGCGCACCACCAGTCGGCGAGCGCGTGGTGGTCGCGGGCGTCGAGGCAGAGGTCCTTGAACCGGGCGGGTGCGTCAGCCATGAGTGCGCAGGGTAGGCGGCTCCCCGTGAGCGTGATCATCGGGACCTCGGGGTGGCAGTACCGCGACTGGCGCGGGCTGTTCTACCCGGCCAAGCTGCCCCAGCGGCTCTGGCTGGAGCACCACGCCGAGTTCTTCGCGACGGTCGAGAGCAACAACGCGTTCTACCGGCTGCCCGAGCGCGAGACGTTCGTGAGGTGGCGCGAGCGCACGCCGCCGGACTTCCGGTGGGCGGTCAAAGCCAGCCGGTTCCTCACCCACATCAAGCGGCTGCGCGAGCCCGAGGAGCCGGTTGCCCGGCTGATGGGCCGCGTGGAGGGCTCGAGCACCGTCTCGACACGATCCTGCTGCAGCTGCCGCCGACGCTGAAGGCCGACACCGAGCTGCTCCGCGACTGCCTGGCGCACTTCCCCGGCGGCACCCGGGTCGCCGTCGAGCCGCGGCACGACAGCTGGTGGACCGACGACGTCCGGGCTCTCCTCGAGCGCTACGGCGCCGCGCTCTGCTGGGCCGACCGTGACGAGCAGCCAGTGGCCCCCTCTGGCGCACCGCGGACTGGGGGTACCTGCGCTTCCACCACGGCTACGAGGCGTGGGGGTACCGGCCGCAGACCCTGCAGCTGTGGGCCGACCGGATCGCCGCGACCTTCGGCGAGGAGGACGTGCTCGTCTACTTCAACAACGACCCCGGCTGCGCGGCGGTCATCGACGCCGTCCGCTTCGCCGACGCCGTCCGCCGGGCCGGGGGACGCCGACCCGCGTGCCCACCGCCGAGCAGGCGCTCGGCCGGGCCTGGGCCGAGGGCAGAAGACCCCGGGCGTCCCCGTCTAACCCAGTTCGGGGGCCTCGGCGTGCCGCACGCCGAGCTGCTCGGCCGCCTCGCCGAGGAGGGCCTGGACGGCGAGGGTGTCGGCCAGTGGCATCACCGAGCTCTCGGTCCGTCCTGCCCGCACGCACTCGGTGACCTCGATCAGCTCGTGCGCGTAGCCGGCGCCGATCGGAGGCCGGGTGACCGTCTCGGGTTCGGCGTCCCCGCGGTGCAGGACGATCGTGGAGGGGTGGTGGAACCGGGGCGGGACGTCGATCCACCCCGTCGTCCCGAAGACGCGAGCCTGGCCGGGCAGCGCGTTCCGGAGCGACGTCATGAGGGTCGCCGAGCGGCCGTCGCCGTGGTCGAGGAGCAGCGATGCCTCGGCGTCCGCGCCCGAGGGGAACAGCGAGCCGGCGGCGACCACGCGATCCGGCGTCCCCAGGAGCATCTGGGCGAAGTTGACGACGTAGACGCCGAGGTCGAGCAGCGCGCCCCGCCCAGCGCCAGGTCGAACAGCCGGTCGACCGGGTCGTACTCGCGGGCCACGCCGAGGTCGGCCTGCACGGACCGGACCTCGCCGATGGCGCCGTCGGCGATCAGCTCGCGGACGGCGACGATCGCGGGCTGGAACCGGGTCCACATCGCCTCCATCACGAAGACGCCGGTCTCGCGGGCGAGGTCGACGACCTCCTGCGCGCCCGCGGTCGTGGCGGTGAACGCCTTCTCCACGAGCAGGGCCTTGCCGGCACGCAGCGCGGCGATCGACAGCGCGTGGTGCTGCGGATGAGGCGTCGCGACGTAGAGGACGTCGACGTCGGGGTCGGCGACGATGTCGGCGTAGGAGCCGTGCGCCCGGTCGATGCCGTGCCGGTCGGCGAACGCCTGCGCCCGGTCCAGTGAGCGGGAGGCGACGGCCACCGGCCGCGCCCCTCCACGACGGCGAAGTCCTGCACCACCTTGTCGGCGATGCGGCCCGGCCCGACGATTCCCCAGCGGATCTCTTCGTTCACCCCTCAGACGCTAGCGGGGAGCCGAATCGCAGCAGGTTGCCGTCCGGGTCGATGTGCGCGCCCTCGCGGAGGCCGTAGTCGGTGTCCACGGGTGGACCGGTGCGCGGGACGTCGGCCCACCGGGCCGCGAGTGCGTCGGCGTCGGGCACGTGCAGGTAGGCGGCGGCCGCCGTCCGGAGCGGGTCGTGCCCTGGCGTCACCACCAGGTGCAACTCCACGCCGGCCATCGCTGCGAACCCGTAACCGTCGTCGTGAGCGCTGACCGCGCACCCGAGGGCCGCGTAGTGGTCGAGCGCCCGCTGCAGGTCCGTCACGGGGAAGATCGGCGAGACCCGGACCGCCGGGTGGTCGTGGGACATGCCGGGCACACTGCCACTCGACCGAGCTTGCGAGGTCGAGCATGAGCACAGCGCCGTCGGTCACGGTGCCGACGAGCGAAGCGAGGGGTGCCGTGGCTGTGCTGATCGACACCCCGGTGTGGCCGTGGCGGGGAGGCTCTGGTCGCACCTGGTCAGCGACGTCTCCTACGACGAGCTGCACGCGTTCGTGGAGCAGGAGCTCGGCATCCCGCGGCGGGCGTTCCAGGGCGACCACTACGACGTCCCCGTCGACCTCTACGACGTCGCCGTCGCGGCCGGCGCGCAGCCGGTCGAGTGCCGGGAGCTGCTGGCCCGGTTGATGGGGGCCGGGCTGCGGGTCAGGAAGACCCGGCGCGGCGCCTGAGCAGGACGAGTTCGGCGGTCATGTTGGCGCGGGCCGTCTCCGTCCAGGGCCGTGCCGCCGGCGTGCGGTACAGCGTCTCCAGCCCGAGGAGGTGCTCGAGGACGGCGATCCGTCCGGCGGTGAACTCCTCGTCGGAGAGGTGCGCGTACTCCGCGCGGATGGCCGAGGCGTAGGTCGCGTAGGCGCCGGGCGGTCCGGCCAGGACGGCGAGGTCGGCGTCGCAGAGCACCGCGCCGTCGACGTCGTCCGGTGCGGGCTCGTGCCCGGCGGTGAGCAGCACCAGCCGCTCGACCTCGGCCACGCGCTCGTCGCCGACCAAACCGCGCAGCCCGGCTCGCGCCCGCTGCGCGCTGATCGCCTCGTTGTCGTCGCGCTCGGGGACGTAGACCACGTCGTGGTACCAGGCGGCCAGCCGGACGGCGTCGGGGTCGGCGGCGCCGCCGAGCTCTCCGACCAGCCCGAGGACGGCGGCCAGGTGCGCGAGGTCGTGGTAGCGGCGGTGCGGCTCGCTCCACGCGGCGACCAGCGCTGCCCACTCGGTCCGGGACGTGGGGAGTCGCCGGCCAGCTCGGCCCACGCCTCGAACCCGACGGGCCCGCTCACCGGACGCCGCAGGTGCGCAGGGCCAGCAGCGCGAAGGCGCGGGCCGCGGTGACCACCTCGGCCACCGGCACCCTCTCCAGCGGGCCGTGCGCGAGGTTCAGGTCACCCGGGCCGTAGTGCAGCGTCGGGATGCCGGCGGCGACGTACTGCCGCAGGTCGCTGCCGGCGGCGATGGCCCGCTCCTCCGTCGTCCCGCCGCCGGCATCGGCCACCGCCGCCCGGACGGCCGGCAGCAGCAGGTGCCCCGCCGGCAGCTGCCCGCTGGCGAAGGCGCCGCCGGTCCAGGTCAGGCGCACCGGGTGCTCGGCGAGCCACGGGTCCGCGGCGCAGAGGGCCGCCAGCCTGTCCTCGAACACCTGCCGGGCCACCGCCACCGGCTCGCCCAGCCGGACCCCGTAGCGGCCCTCGGCCACCAGCCGGTCGGGCACCGAACTGGCCCAGTCGCCGGCCTGGATGCGTCCGATCGAGATGCCGTAGGGGTACCGCGTGCTCGTGAAGCGCGGATCGGCGTCCCGCTGCCGCTCCGCCTCGAACTCCTGCAGTCCGGCGTGCAGCTGAGCGAACTTCTCCACGGCGCTCACACCCCGGTCACGCATCGCGGCGTGCGCGGCGTGCCCCTCGACCTCGAGCCGGAACGTCAGCGCCCCGGCGTTCGCGGTGACCACGGCCCCGGCCGTCGGCTCCGGGATGACGCAGAGGTCGCCGAGGTGGCCCCGGCGGATCGCCGCCCAGGCGCCCAGGCCGCCGTCCTCCTCGCCGATGACGCCGTGCAGGGCGACCGGCCGCACCAGGCGCACCCCGGCCGTCCGGAGGGCGGCGAGCGCGGCGAGGGCGGATACGACGCCGGCCTTCATGTCGCAGGCGCCGCGGCCGTGGAGGTCGCCGCCGACGATGCGGGGACGAACGGATCGCCGTCCCACAGCGACAGGTCACCGGGTGGGACGACGTCGGTGTGCCCGGACAGGATCAGCGCCGGCGGGCCGGCCTCCACGGCCGGCAGCGTGCCGACGACGCCCCACGCCTCCGTGCGCTCGACCTCCTGGCCGGGGGCGTCGGCGTCGGTGGCGGCCTCGGCGAGGTCGATCTCCCAGGCGTCGACGGCGCAGCCCTGCTCGTCGAGCCAGCCGGCGAGCAGGTGCTGCACCTCGCACTCGGCGGGCGTCCCGCCGACGGAGGGGACCGCGACCATCGTGGCGAGGCGGTCGAGCACCCAGCGCTCGTCCACGGCGTCGACGACGCGGGCCTCGACGTCGGTCAGCTGCGACCCGGCCAGAGTCATGGCCGGAGTCTGGCACGCGCCGCCGCGGCCACCGTCCGGGCCTCCGCCCGGTCCGGGGGCTAGCTTGACCGCCGTGACGCAGCCTCCTCCGCCGCCCGGCTGGTACCCCGACCCCGCCGGTGGAGGCGGGACCCGATGGTGGGACGGCCAGGGTTGGACCGAGCACCTGCAGCAGGCACCGCCACCGCCCCCGCCACCCGCGCCGTCGCCCCCGCCGGCGACCGGGCTCGGCGGTGGCCCGTCGCTCTACGAGCAGCCGGTGCTGCTGGTCAGCCAGAAGACCAAACTGATCGAGCTGACCAACGAGTACGCCGTGCTCGACGGGGAGGGCCGGCAGATCGGCGCCGTCGTCCAGGTCGGGCAGAGCGGCCTCAAGAAGGCTGTCCGTTTCCTCTCCAACGTCGACCAGTTCCTCACCCACACGCTGGAGGTCCGCGACGCTCGCGGACCGGTCCTGGTGCTCACCCGGCCGGCGAAGCTGATGAAGTCACGGGTCATCGTCCAGCGGCCGGGCGGCGCCCCGATCGGCGAGATCGTCCAGGCCAACGTGTTCGGGAAGATCCGCTTCGACCTGGTCGCCAACGGTGCCGTGGTCGGCGCGATCCAGGCCGAGAACTGGCGCGCCTGGGACTTCGCGGTCACCGACGCCGCCGGAGTCGAGGTGGCGCGCATCACGAAGAAGTGGGAGGGCCTGGCGCGGACCATGTTCACCACCGCCGACCGCTACGTCGTCCTGGTGCACTACCGGCTGCCGGAACCGCTGGCCAGCATGGTGATCGCCTCCGCGTTGACGGTGGACACCGCCCTGAAGCAGGACGACCGCGGCTTCAACTGAGATGTCGCGGCTGTGGCGATGTGCAGCTGTGGCGCATTCCGCGGGCAGAATCCGCCGCTGCCGCACATCCCCTGGGTCTCCGCTGGGGTCGACAGGGAGCGGGTTGCTGCGCGTAGCCTGGTCACCGTCCGGGCCGGGTGCCACGTGCCCCCGGGTGCCATTTGGTTACGCCTTCACGGACTACCGCCCCGACCTCGGTCGGGGCTGGAGCCGCGTTGTGCATCTCGCCGCGAGGCGGCCGTCACCCGGTCCGGACCCTGAACACCGACGAGCCCCCTCCAGCTGGAGGGGCTCGTCCGTGTTCGGGGACCTGGCTCAGTAGGTCTCCTCCGTGGTGCTCCGGCGGGCCGGAGCACCGGACGCCAGGTCGCCGTAGGCGTCGGTCCGGGTGACGCGTCGCTGGCGGGGACCCCAGACGGCGAGCTCCAGGACGATGCCGAGGGCGCCGACGATCATCAGGATCCAGCCGACCACCTGGAGGTCCACGCCGCTGACGTCCACCCGCAGGGCGAAGGTCAGGATCGCGCCCAGCGCGAGCAGGACGATGGCGGTTCCGAGTCGCATGGCGAACTCCCTTCCTCACGGTCGCGGCCGTGCGGGCGCGCGGGACCGGCGGCGGTCGCCGCAGGCGGGGTGTGCCCCTCAAGATCGATTCCGAACCACTCAGGGCGGCCGCTGTCCCCCGAACGGGGTGTCTGAGGCCCCTTAGGTGCCGGTCGGGCGCCAGGACGGCGCGGTCGCCCGATGCCGGCGCCACCCCTCAGCACGAATGTCGTCGTCATCCACAGGGACGACGGAAGGCACGACGATGACTCTCCACTACAGCAACCCGGCGCTCGACGCCGAGCTCGCCTACCGGCGCGAGGTGCTCATGGCAGCCGGGCACAGGACCCGTGCCCCGCGCGGCTCGTGGCTGCGCAACCGCCGGCGCCCGCGCTGACCGCTTCCGCCGGGAGAGAAACCGGCTCGGTCCTGTCGGAGGCCCGTGCCACGATCGACGCCGTGCCCCGCTGGGACGACGCGCCGATGGTGGGACGGGCCTCCGAGCTCGCCCACCTGCTGGCATGCCTGGACCGGGCCGCCTCGGGGCGGACGAGCAGCGTCCTGCTGTCCGGCGACGCGGGTGTGGGCAAGACCCGGCTGCTCGACGAGCTCACCGCGTCCGCGGCCGGACGTGGCGTCCGGGTGCTGGTCGGCCACTGCGTCGACCTCGGCGACGTCGGGCTGCCGTACCTGCCGTTCGTCGACCTCCTCCGCCCGGTGGCGGCCGATCCGGGGCTGGCTCCCACCGCGGCGTCGAACCCGGTGCTCGCCGCGCTGCTGGCCGGGCGCCCCGTGTCGTCCCCGCCGGTGCAGCCCGTCGCGGAGGGGCGCGACCTGGGCCAGCCCCTCCCGCACCGGGCGGCACCCCGGCCGGTCGACGACGGCCGGCTCCAGCTGTTCGAGTCCGTGGCCGGGCTGATCTGCGAGCTGGCGTCGGACACCCCGCTCCTGATGGTCCTCGAGGACGTGCACTGGGCCGATCGGTCCAGCCGGGACCTGCTGCGCTACCTGCTGGCCCGCCTGGTCGACGTCCCGGTGTCGGTGGTGGCCTCCTACCGCGCCGACGACCTGCACCGCCGTCATCCGCTGCGTCCCCTCCTCGCCGAGCTGGTGCGGCTGCCCGGTGTGGAACGCCTCGAGCTCGCGCCGCTGCCCGACGCCGAGGTGGGCACGCTGGTCCGCCGGCTGGCCGCCGCCGGGTCGCTGCCGGAGTCCGCGGTCGAGGACGTGGTGGCCCGGGCGGAGGGCAACGCCTTCTACGCCGAGGAGCTGCTGGCGGCCGGTCTGCACGGGGAGGCGCTGCCGCTCGGGCTGACCGACGTCCTGCTGGCCCGGGTGGAGCAACGCTCCCCGGCTGCCCAGCAGGTGCTGCGCATCGCGGCGGTCGCCGGCCGCCGGGTGCGGCACGAGCTGGTGGCCGCTGTGGGCGAACTGGCCGGTGGCGAGCTGGAGGAGGCGCTGTCGGAGGCGGTGCACCACCACCTGCTGGTGGTCTCCGACGACGGCCGCTACCGGTTCCGGCACGCCCTGCTGCGCGAGGCGGTGCTGGCGGACCTGCTGCCGGGGAGCGGGTGCGCCTGCACGCCGCCATCGCGGGCTACCTGGCGCGCGAGCCTGGCGCGGGCACGGCCGCCGAACGCGCCCATCACGCGCGGGAGAGCAACGACCTGGCCGGTGCGTTCAGCGCCTCTCTGGAGGCGGCGGCCGCCGCCTGCTGCGTCGGCGCCCCGGCCGAGCAGCTGCAGCACCTGGAATCGGCCTTGGCCCTGTGGTCGGCGGTGCCCGACGCCAGCGGCGTCGCGGGCCGTGACCAGGCCGCCCTGCTGTTGGAGACGGCGGGGGCGGCACGGACCGTGGGGGCGCTGCACCGTGCCGTCGCGCTGCTGCGTTCGGCGCTCCAGGTCCTCGGCCCGGACGCCGACGCGGGAACGCGGGCACGGGTCCACTACACGCTGGCCCAGGCCATGGTGCGGGTCGAGGACGAGTCAGGTGCCCACCGCGAGAGCGCTGCCGCGATGGCGCTGGTGCCCGCGCAGCCACCGTCGGAGGTGCGCACGTGGGCGGCGGCGACGCACGCCCGGATGAGCTACGCGGTCGGCCGGGCCGAGGAGGCGGAGGCGGCGGCCGACGAGGCGCTCGCCGCCGCGGACGCGCTCGGGCTCGACGGCGCCTGGTCCGACATCGCGGTCACCCAGCTGCGCGCCCGGCCGGGGTTGACCCCGGGTGGGTACGGGCCCGCCTCGACGAGGCACTGGTGCGAGCGCGCCGGTCCGGTGACCTCGACGTGGAGATGCGGGTGCTGTTCAACCACGCCACGGTCGCCTTCGAGGCCGGCCGGGTCGACGAGGCGCTGACCTGGACGCGGCGGGGCACGCGGCGGGCGCGCGACCTCGGCGGCGACTGGTCCTACTACGCGGCGGAGCTGCGGCACCTGCAGGTGACGGCGCTCTACATGACCGGCGACTGGGACGGCAGCCTCGCGGAGGCCGACCTCCTGGCCCGTGTGCCGGAGATGGCCGCGCACGTGCGGGCCGACGGGCTGCTCGTCCTGGTCGGGCGAGGCGACCCGGCCGCCCGGGAGCGGGTCGACTGGGCCCGCGGGTTGATCCCGCGGCTGCGCGCCCACATCTTGCTCGACCTGGTCACGGCCGGCTCGGAGATCGACCTCGCGGCCTGGAACGGCGACGCGCAGACCGCCCTGGACGTCGCGCTCGCGGCCTGCCGCCGGTTGCAGCAGGAGTGGGACGACGACCACCTCGGCGTTCTCCGACTGGCCGGGACGGCGCTCGCGCCGGTGGCCGATGCCGCGGCCGCGGCCCGCCGCGACGGGAACAGCGGCACGACCGATCGCTGGGTGGCGGCCGGTGCGGAGCTCGTCGCGATCGCCCGCTCGGCCGTCGAGGTGTACCGGCGCAACTACGGCGACACCATGGGCGTCGAGGCGCGGGCCTGGCAGGCCCGGGTGGAGGCCGAGGCAGCGCGGGTCGACGGGACGGCGGCGCCGGAGCCGTGGCGGGCCGCGGTCGAGGCGTTCGGGTTCGGGCACGTGTACGAGCAGGCCCGGTCGCGCTGGCGGCTGGCCGAGGCCCTGCTGGAGACCGGCGACCGGGCGGGCGCCGGGGAGCAGGCGAAGGCGGCGCACGAGGTCGCCGTCCGGCTGGGTGCGGCGCCGCTGCGGACCGCGCTCGAGGGGCTGATCCGGCGGGGCCGGCTCGACGTCGCGGGCGTGCGCACGGTCGACGTCTCCGCCGTCATGACCCCGCGCGAGGCCGAGGTGCTGCGGCTGCTGGCGCAGGGCCGCACCAACCGGCAGATCGGCGCGGAGCTCTACATCAGCGAGAAGACCGCGAGCGTGCACGTCAGCAACATCCTGGGGAAGCTCGGCGCGAACGGCCGCACCGAGGCGGTGGCCATCGCCGCCCAGCGCGGCCTGTTGGCTTAGCTCTGGCACGATCGCGCCGAGTGGGGCCCGGAGGGTCCCGCGCAGGCGCGATGCAGCGGCTCAGCGCGGGTCGGGGACGGCTCCTGGCCGCGGTGTCGTCCGGTAGGACGACGGTGTCAGAGCATCGTGCGGAGGCGTTCCCGGCGGGCGCGGAGCACGTCGACCGACGCGGATGCCGACGGCGGGCCGGGCACCGACTGGCGCAGCTGGGTGTGCACCACGGCCTGGGGTGACGAGGTCTTCGCCGCCACCCGGTTCACCAGGCGGTTGATCTCCCGGCGCAGCTCGGCGGCGTCGCGCCACGAGCGGCCGGCGTCGTCCTCGTCCGGGTGGTCCTCGACGAGCATGAAGTCGCCGTCGTCGGCCCGGTGACTGGCCGCGATCCGCAGCCGCAGCTCGTCGTCCCGCTTCGACAGCAGCTCGGCGGTCTGCGCCGGGGTGAGCAGGCCGGGGATGCCGAGGAACTCCTCGTCCTCGGCGGCCACGACCACGGTCGGTCCCGAGCCCTCGCCGGTGTGCGCCGTCCCGCTGTGCAGCACGTGGGCGAAGCGGGCGTCGGCCTCCAGGGCCTCCCACTGGGTGAGCCCGTCGGCGTCCTTCTCCTTCGGCGGCAGCGGCTCGAGGTCCAGTTCGTCGCCCTGCACCGTCTTCGGCGGGGGCATGACGTGGTTGCGCTCCTCCTCCATCGAGGCGGCGAGGGTCAGCAACGGGCGGACAGCGGGCAGGAACACCGTCGCCGACTCGTGGGTGGCCCGGGAGCGGACCACGCGTCCGACGGCCTGGGCGAAGAACAACGGCGTCCGGTAGGAGGTCATCCACGCCAGGACGGCGGCCCGCGGGACGTCGACGCCCTCGGAGATCATCCGCACGCAGACCGCGATCCGGGCGGAGCCGGTGGCGAAGCGCTCGATCTTCTTCGACGCCTTGGGGTCGTCGGAGAGGATCAGCTCGGCGGCCTTGCCGGTCACCCGGCGGACGATCTTGGCGTAGGCCCGGGCGTCGTCCTGGTCGCTGGCGAGGATCAGGCCGGCGGCGTCGGGCATGCCGCCCTCCTCGCGCAGGTGCGTGATCCGGTCGTCCATGGCCGCGATGACGTGCGGCACCCACTGGCCCTTGGGATCGAGCGCGGTCCGCCAGGCCTGCATCTCGACGGACTTGGTGCCGGCGTCGGACAGTGATGCCGCCACGACCTCGCCCGCGGAGTTCCGCCAGCGCGACGTCCCGGTGTAGGCGGCGAAGACGACGGGCCGGACGACGCTGTCGGCCAGCGCCTCCTTGTAGCCGTAGGTGTAGTCGGCGCGGCTGACGAGGCCGACGCCGCGCTCGCCGTCGTCGCCCTCGAAGGTGTCCTCCTCGTAGCGGACGAAGGGGATGCGCTCGTCGGGCTTGGTGCGGAACGGCGTGCCGGTCAGGCAGAGCCGGCGCGCGGCGAAGGAGTAGGCCTCCTCGACCGCCTCACCCCAGGAGAGGCCGTCGCCGGCGTGGTGCACCTCGTCGAGGATGACCAGGCTCTTGACGGCGGTGGAGCGGGCGGCGTGCAGCATCGGCTTGCCGGCGACCTGCGCGTAGGTGGTGACGTAGCCCTGGGTGCCGGCGCGCACCGGCCCGACGGCGTTGGTGAGACCGGGGTCCAGGACGATGCCCATGGCGTCGGCGGCGTCGGCCCACTGCATGCGCAGGTGGTCGGTCGGGCAGACGACCACGACGCGGGCGACCTCGCGGCGGGCGAGCAGCCGGGCGGCCAGCGTCAGGGCGAAGGTGGTCTTGCCGGCGCCCGGGGTAGCGGTGACCAGGTAGTCCTTGGGCGACTGCTCCTCGTACTGCGTGAGGGCGGCCTGCTGCCACGCTCGGAGCGGCCGGCTGTTCGTCTGCGGGCTCGAGGCCTCCGCTCGCAATGCACTCCCCATGACCGGTCCATCTTGTCCGCCGGGGGCCAACACGCCCAACCGGATACCTCCCGCGCGCCCCGTCGGCGACCACGTATAGGCGCGCCCAGCACGCCGCTGACCTGCGGTTTTGAGACGTCAAGGGGTGAGCCTGTGGGGATCCTCATGCCGTGAGGGACCAGATCGTCACTCCCGGCCGTCACGGCGATCCCAGAGGTCCCCGCAGTCCCGACGGACCGGTTCCGCCGACCTCGGGCCGTCCTACCTCGCCGTTCCGGGTCCACCCTCGCGGTCGACCACGAGGGGGACCCGGTTCGATCAGGAGACCTGATCAACATCGGCCCGCCGGGGTCAGTCGGCGGGCTCGTCCACCCAGCCGGGGCCGTTGACCTCGCCCGGGCCGGCGAGGTCGGCGGCGTCGACGATCGTGTACGCGTAGCCCTGCTCGGCGAGGAACCGCTGCCGGTGGGCCGCGTACTCGCTGTCGAGGGTGTCGCGGCTGACCACCGTGTAGAAGTGCGCCTGCCGGCCGTCGGCCTTGGGCCGCAGCACCCGCCCGAGCCGCTGCGCCTCCTCCTGCCGCGACCCGAACGTCCCCGACACCTGGACGGCGACGGCAGCCTCCGGCAGGTCGATCGAGAAGTTCGCGACCTTCGACACGACCAGCACCCGGATCTCCCCGGTGCGGAACAGGTCGAACAGCCGCTCCCGCTCCTTGTTCGTCGTCGAGCCCTGGATGACCGGGGCGTCGAGCGCGGCGCCGAGCTCCTCGAGCTGGTCGAGGTAGGCGCCGATGACCAGCGACGGCTCGTCGGGGTGCCGCTCCAGCACCCGGCGGATCACCGGCAGCTTCGACTGCGCGGTCGCGGCGATCCGGTACCGCTCCTCGGGCTCGGCGACGGCGTAGGTCATCCGCTCCTCGTCGTCGAGCGAGACCCGCACCTCGATGCACTCGGCCGGCGCGATGTAGCCCTGCGCCTCGATGTCCCGCCACGGGGCGTCGTAGCGCTTGGGCCCGATGAGGAGAAGACGTCGTCCTCGCGCCCGTCCTCGCGCACCAACGTGGCGGTGAGGCCCAGCCGGCGGCGGGACTGCAGGTCGGCGGTGAGCCGGAAGATCGGCGCCGGCAGCAGGTGCACCTCGTCGTAGACGATCAGGCCCCAGTCCTGGGCGTCGAACAGGTCCAGGTGCCGGTACTCGCCCTTCCGGCGGGTGGTGATCACCTGGTAGGTGGCGATGGTGACCGGGCGGATCTCCTTGCGCTCGCCCGAGTACTCGCCGATCTCCTCCTCGGTCAGCGAGGTGCGGGCGATGAGCTCGCGCTTCCACTGCCGGCCGGCGACGGTGTTGGTCACCAGGATCAGCGTGGTCGCCTTCGCCTCGGCCATGGCAGCCGCGCCGACGAGCGTCTTCCCGGCGCCACAGGGCAGGACGACGACGCCCGAGCCGCCGGCCCAGAAGCCCTCGACGGCCTCCTGCTGGTAGTCGCGCAGGTGCCAGTCGGCCTGGTCGAGCTCGATCGGGTGCGCCTGCCCGTCGACGTAGCCGGCCAGGTCCTCGGCCGGCCAGCCGATCTTCAGCAGCGCCTGCTTCAGCCGCCCGCGCTCCGACGGGTGGACGACGACGGAGTCCTGGTCGATGCGGGCACCGAGCATGGGCGCCACCCGCTTCGAGCGGACGACCTCCTCCAGCACCGCGCGGTCCGAGGACGTCAGCGTCAGGCCGTGCACGGGGTGGTTGGCCAGGGTGAGCCGGCCGAAGCGGTCCATGGTGTCGGCGACGTCCACCAGCAGCGCGTGCGGCACCGGGTAGCGGGAGAACCGCACGAGGGCGTCCACGACCTGCTCGGCGTCGTGACCGGCGGCGCGGGCGTTCCACAGCGCGAGCGGCGTCACCCGGTAGGTGTGCACGTGCTCGGGGAGCGCTCCAGCTCCGCGAACGGCGCGATGGCCGCGCGGCAGTCACGAGCCAGCGGGTGGTCGACCTCGAGGAGCAGGGTCTTGTCCGACTGGACGATCAGGGGCCGTCACTCAACGGGCACTACCTTCCGCAGAACGGCAGCCGGCGGATGCCGGGTGCAGGGATTGCTTGGTTCAACCGCCGTCGGCGGCCGGAGCTTCCTCCTCGACCAGCGCGACCGAGGTGATGCGGTGCACGGCGAAGGTGCCGTTCTCCCCGCGGCGCTCGTCGTACCCCTGGAGGAAGCCACCGACGAGGGACACCGGGCGCACCACGCGCTGGCTCCCGCTGCCCTGGGCGTCGACGTAGCCCAGCCATACCGCCGACCCCTCGCGGACCGCCCGGGAGAGCAGTTCCAGCGTCGTGGCGGTGGTCACGCCCGGGACCTGGCGCACGGACTCGCCGCGTCGCGCGGAGAGGGCCGCGTCGCCGGCCCGCATCTGCCGCACGGTGGCGACGACCTCGTCGGCCGACAGCGGCCGGGGCGCGGGGAGGAGTCGGTGCCGGTCCGCCGGCCCATCGACCGCGGACGAGCCGGGGGCCGGGTCAGGACGGCGCCACCGGCCTGCTCGCCGGCCGGTGCGTACCCGGCGTCGCGGAGGACGGTCAGCACCTCGTCGGCCCCCAGCCCGCTGACCAGGACGCCGGGCGCGAGCCGCCGCAGCTCGGCCGGGGCGGTCCGCCGGTCGTTGAGCACCTGGGAGAGCAGCCCATGGTCGTCCGACCGCACGTAGGACTCGATCGACCCCACTCGCAGCCGGCCGTGCTGCCGCGCGACGTCGTCGATCAGGTAGTCCAGCGCCTGGGGCACCGGCGTGCGCGAGGCGCGGGTGAAGAAGTCGTGCAGATGCGAGGCCGACCAGCCGGAATCCAGCGCCCGGCGGATGCTCGACTCCGAGACCCGGAAGACCGTCGCCCCGCCGGAGGACTCCACGTCCGCCACGACGGCGAGGGTGTCGGCCAGCTCCGCGACCAGCGGGCCCGGCGCGATCAGCGAGAGGTCCGGCTGGGCGAGGACGTGGTCGACCGGCTCCGGGAGCAGCCCGCGCATCCCGTCGGCGGCGCCGTCCTCGCCCCGGGTCAGCAGTCCGCGGCCGGCGGTCGAGAGCACGCCGCCGACCAGGACGCCGAGCCGAGCGGCCTCCTCGAGCATCCCGGGGACGGGCGCCAGCCGGTCGGCCCGGCGGGGGTGCGCCAGCGCAGCAGCGCGACCAGGTCGGGAGCCGCCACGCCCGAGCCCGTCGGGTACTCCGCCAGCACGCCGAGCGCCGAACGCCGGATCGCCGGGGCGGTGTGCCGGGTCAGGTCGGGCGAGAGCGGGTTGACCGCCTTGCCGGCGACGTCCCGCTGGCCGACCAGCGAGGGCAGCCGGACGCCGCCCAGCCAGCCGGCGGCCAGCACGGCCCAGCGGTCGGCGAGGTCCTGCTCCCGCCAGATGTCGTAGGCGCGGGTGGGCAGCCACTCGTCCCGGTGCGGGCCGCCGACGTCGAGCAGTCCGGCGGCGTAGGCGAGCTCCAGCAGCCAGGCGGCCTCCGGCTCCCCACGTGCAGCACGCGGGCCAGGCGCTTCTGGTCGCGGACCCCCACCCCGCCGCTGCGCAGGAGGCCGGCCGGCTCCTCCTCGAGCAGGGTGAGCAGCTCGCCGGTCTTCCCGACGCTCTCCAGCGCGGCACCGGCGGCCCGCCGGTCGACCGAGGCCTGCTCGTGGGTGGCCACCGCAGGATCGGGCCGCAGCCGCGCGGGGCCGTGGGGCCGGTCACCGCGCAGGTGCAGCCCGATCTCCCGGGGCAGTTCCACGTTCAGGGCGTCGATGCGGGCCAGCAGACCGCGCTGCAGGAGCCGGCGGGCCGGGGTCGTCGCGTCCCCGGGGAGTCGGGCAGGTGGCCCACCGGCCGCTCGGCGGCGAGCCGATCCAGGACCTCGCGCTCCTCGGGGACCAGCCCGGCGATCGCGGCGGCCAGGTCGGCGGGCAGCTGCACCCGCAGTTCGGCGGCCCGGCGGCCGAGACCTGCCGGGTGGCGGACGGCCCGCCGCACGGGGTCCGGCGCGTGCAGGACGTCGTCCCCCACAGCAGCGCGCGGGTGGTGAGCCGTTCGAGGCCGGCGGCCAGGACGTCGTCGGGCACGTCGGGCAGCGCTGCGAACAGCGCGTCGGGCGCCATGCCGTCGGTGGGGGCGAGGAGCACGACGTCGAGCACCTGGAGGGTCGCGGCGTCCAGCTCGTCGAGCGCCCGGTCGACCGAGACCGGCACGGCGAGGCGGCTGGCGAGGGCGACCAGGTCCGACGGCGCGGGGCGCGCGACGTCGGGACGGGCCGCCAGCAGCGCGCTCAGCTGCTCGTCGCTGCGGGTGCGCAGCCAGCCGGCCAGCGTCGCAGGAGGTTCCGGAGGCATCCGGTCCACGCTACGACGTCTGCGCAAGGCGGCTCCTGACAGCATGACCGGGTGCCCCCTGCCGCCGACGACCCCGCCACCCGGACCGCCCTCGCCGCCCACCAGGCAGGCGCGCTCCGCTGGCTGGGCGGCGGAGCGATCGCCGTCGTCCTCGGGGTGCTGCTCGGGGCCGCGGCGGGACCGCTCGTCGACGACGGCCGGACCGTGCCCGGCCTCGGTCTGGCCGTCATCGTGCTGGTGCTCGTCGGCCTGGTCGGCGTCGGCGCGGGGACCGGCGCCCTGCTGCGCACGATCCGCTGGCGGCGCGCCCTGGCCGTCACGCCGTGGCAGATCGGGCGGCTGCGCATCGCCGGCCCGGCGGTGATCGCCTTCGAGCCGGAGGGCTACGACGAGCTGGACCCGACCGCGGAACCGGTCCGGCTCCGGCTGCTGAGCACCGCGGTGTGGCGCACCCGCGCGGTGCAGGGTCTCGACGGGGGCGAGGTGCGGGCCGCTCCGGTGGGCGGGGGCCAGTGGGTGCTCGGGGCGGACGGGCTGCCGACCCTGTACGGCGCGCGCACCACCCGGCGCTGAGCCGACGCGACCGGCCGCGGGGAGAGCGTGCGTGCGCGCGCAGAGCCGTCGCGGGATGATGGCCGCAGACGTGCACCGCGGGTGCACCTGGACACGGAGGCGACATGGCCAAGCGCAACGAGAAGCACGCGCACCTGGTGGAGCCCACCTGGGGGCAGTCCGACGACGGCGGGCCGCCGCTGACCGAGCTCTCCGCGTCGGTGGCCGGGCCGCTGTCACCGTTCGGCCAGGACCACAGCTTCCCCTGCCGGTGGAGGCCATCCGGTACGCCCACCCCACGGACAAGCCGAACCGGGCCGGGGTCCAGACGGTCGAGGGCCGCAGGCGGTGACCGCGATGGCGACGCCTGAGCGAGCATCGCAGGGAGCGCCAGCGACCGAGGAGCGGAACGAAGGCGGAGCGGAGCAGTGACATCCCCGCGCTGCCGTCCTACAGCAGCGGGACCTCCACGGTCCCCTGCTGGGCGACACGATCGGGGCCAACCTGGATCGGACGGCGGCGCGGGTGGGCGACTCCGAGGCGCTCGTCGAGTGCGCCACGGGGCGCCGGTTCAGCTATCCCGAGCTGGTCGCCGAGGTCGACGCCTGCGCGCTCGGGCTGGACGCCCTCGGGGTCGGCAAGGGTGACCGGGTCGGTATCTGGGCGCCCAACTGCGCCGAGTGGGTGTTCGTCCAGTACGGGACGGCGAAGCTCGGCGCCATCCTGGTCAACATCAACCCGGCCTACCGCACGCACGAGCTGTCCTACGTGCTGAAGCAGGCCGGCATCTCCGTGCTGGTGTCGGCACCGGAGTTCAAGACCAGCGACTACCGGGCTATGGTCGCCGAGGTGCGCGACGACTGCCCCGACCTGCGCGAGGTGCTCTTCCTCGGCGATCCCGAGTGGGAGCAGCTGCTCGCCACCGGCCGCGCCGCCGACCCCGACCTGCTGGTCCGCCGGGAGACCGACCTCTCTGCCGACGACCCGATCAACATCCAGTACACGTCGGGGACGACGGGGTTTCCGAAGGGCGCCACGCTCACCCACCACAACCTGCTCAACAACGGGTTCTTCGTGGGCGAGGGCTGCGGCTACACCGAGGCCGACCGCGTCTGCATCCCGGTGCCCTACTACCACTGCTTCGGCATGGGCATGGGCAACCTCGGCGCCACCTCGCACGGCGCGACCATGGTCATCCCGGCACCCGGGTTCGACCCCGCGCTCACGCTGCAGGCCGTCCAGGACGAGCGCTGCACGTCGCTGTACGGCGTCCCCACGATGTTCATCGCCGAGCTCGGGCTGCCGGACTTCGCCGACTACGACCTCTCCAGCCTGCGCACCGGCATCATGGCCGGCTCGCCGTGCCCGGTGGAGGTCATGAAGCGGGTGGTCAGCGAGATGGGCATGACCGAGGTGACCATCTGCTACGGCATGACCGAGACCTCGCCGGTCTCGACGCAGACCGGCGCCGACGACGACCTCGACCGGCGCACCTCCACCGTCGGGCGGGTGCACCCGCACCTCGAGGTCAAGGTCGTCGACCCGGCCACCGGGCTGACCGTGCCGCGCGGCGAGCCGGGGAGTTCTGCACCCGCGGCTACTCGGTGATGCTCGGCTACTGGGACGAGCCCGAGAAGACCGCCGAGGTCATCGACCGCGCCCGCTGGATGCACACCGGCGACCTGGCCGTCATGGACGACGAGGACTACCTGAACATCGTCGGCCGGATCAAGGACATGGTGATCCGCGGCGGGGAGAACGTGTACCCGCGGGAGATCGAGGAGTTCCTCTACAGCCACCCCGACGTGGTCGACGCCCAGGTGATCGGCGTCCCGGACGAGCGGTTCGGCGAGGAACTGATGGCCTGGGTGCGGCTGCGCGAGGGCGCCGAGCCGCTGACCGCCGAGGCGCTGCGGGAGTTCTGCGCCGGCAGGCTGGCGCACTTCAAGGTGCCGCGCTACGTCAAGGTGGTCGACGCGTTCCCGATGACGGTCACCGGCAAGGTCCGCAAGGTGGAGATGCGGCAGGTCTCGGTCGAGGAACTCGGCCTGCAGTCCGCGGCGGCGACCAGGAACGCGTAGGCCCCGTCCCGGGTCCCGCCTGGCTCAGGCCTTGGCCTTCGAGGCAGGGGTCAGGCGCACGATCAGCTTCGACAGCAGGCTGCCCGCGACCACCCAGATCAGCGCGGCCAGGCCGTCGTTGATGGCTTCTGCGATCTTCGGGTCCGACGGGGTGAACAGGTCCTTGGTGAACCAGCCGAAGGTGTCCCGCCAGCCGGCGGTGAACTCCACGAGCGCGTTGGCCGGGTTGGCCTCGAAGAGCACGAACACCGCGTGGATGACGATGATCGCGGCGATCACCGAGCACACGACCCGCACGATCGTGGCGACGAGCGAGAAGATCCGAGCTGCACCGGTGCTGGCCATGATCGCATCGTGGCGCAGCAGGGCCGGGTGCGCGAGTCGTCGGGTAACAGTCAGACCGGTCCGCAGGTGACGACGAGCGCCCGATGGTCCGACAGCGGCAGCTGGACCGCTTCGGTCGGGCCGGTCGCCCGCAGCCCCCTGACCAGCACGTGGTCGAGTTGGCGCGTCGGGCGGTGCACCGGGAAGGTCGGTGCCGCGGCGAGGGGCAGGAGGCCGCTGACCCGGGCCGCCGGTCGGGGCGTCATGTTCAGGTCGCCGAGCAGCACGAGCGGCCCAGGTCTGCCGGACAGGGTGGCCATGACCTGGCGCAGCTGCCGGCGGTTCCAGCCGGGCACGAAGGACAGGTGCGTGGTGCACACGGTGAACGGCCCGGCCGGGCCGTCGACCACCGCCGTCAGCGCCACCCGCGGCTCGTCCCGGACGAGGATCGGCCGGTGGGTGCCCGGCAACCACATCGGCAGGCCGGCGCGTGCCGCACCGAGCCGGACGACGTCCCACGACACCACCGGATGCCGGGACACCAGCGCGACGCCGTACCCGGGTGAGTCCGCCGGTTCCCCGCCCGTGGCCACCGTCCACGCGCCACCAGGAGTTCCGGTCAGGGCGGCGACGAAGCGCGCGTCCACGGCTCGCATCGCCTCGGCCGCCATCGCGGTGAGGTCCGCCCCGTGCGACCGGGGCTGGTTGCGGTCGACCTCCTGCAGCGCGAGGACGTCGGTGTCGAGCGCCACCACGGCGTCGGAGAGCCGCCCGGGATCGACCCGGCCGTCGGTCACGGAGCGCCCGTGGAGCAGGTTGAACGTCGCGATGCGCACGGGCGGTCCTGTGCCCGGGTCAGTCGGCGGGAATCGCGACGGCGACGGCAGCGGCCAGGCAGATCGCGATCACCGCCACCGTGACGGCGGCGACCGAGCGCCGTGCCGAGACGTCCCCGTCCTGGGCCCGACGGCGGCGGACGAACCGGGAGCGAGCCGGGGCCAGCGCGCCGAGGACGCCGAGACCGAGCAGCGCGGCGACCCCGCGACGACGAGCAGGGCCGCCCGCTCGGAAGCCAGGGCGCGGTGCCCCAGGAGCCCGGCGACCGCCAGGATGCCCAGCCCGGTCCGCTGCCACGCGAGGTCGGTGCGTTCGGTCGGTACACCGGGCGGCTCGCCCCGCGTCACAGCACCTCCAGCCCCACGAGGACCCCGACGACCACCACGACGGCGGCCACCGCCGCGGTCAGGGCGGGCACCACCCACCCCTCCGGCAGTGGCCGGCCCGCGCGGATGGCGGCCTCGTTGGAGCGCCAGCGCCGATATCCGGCCAGGGCGGTGCCCAGCCCGATGAAGACGAGCGCGAGGGCGATCGCCGCGCTGCCCCACGAGACCCCCAGGTCGGGCGCGTAGGTCGCCACGGCCACCCCGCCGGCGACCAGCGCCAGCCCGGTGCGCAGCCACGCGAGCAGGGTGCGTTCGTTGGCGAGGGTGAACCGGTAGTCCGGGTGCGTGCCGGGGCCGGGGAGGCGTCCACGCGGTCAGGCTAGGACCGAGTCGCCGCCGGCACGGAAAGGCAGGTCCGGGGCGGGGCAGCGGGCGGCTAACCTGTCGGGAGGGCGGCTCCGTGCCGTCGTCGTCCTCCCGGCCTCTGCGCCGGACCCGGCTCCGAGCAAGACGAGGGATCCAACGTGCCCACCGGCAAGGTCAAGTGGTTCAACCCGGAGAAGGGTTTCGGCTTCCTCGCGCGCGAGGACGGCCCGGACGTCTTCGTGCACAAGGACGCCCTCCCGGCCGGCACGTCGGAGCTCAAGCCGGGTCAGCGGGTGGAGTTCGGCATCGTGGCCGGTAAGCGGGGCGACCAGGCGCTGCAGGTGCGGATCCTCGACCCGCTGCCGTCCGTGGCCGCCACCGTCGCCGCGAAGAGCCGGAAGAAGCCCGACGAGCTGGTGCCGATCATCGAGGACCTGATCAAGCTGCTCGACGACGTCGGCGAGGGCTGCGTCACGGCCGTCACCCGGACCGGGCGGAGTCCCGCAAGATCGGCTCGGTGCTGCGCGCGGTCGCGACCGACCTCGAGGGCTAGCGGCTCATCCGGCCGGCGGGGCACTGCTCGACGGCGTCCCGCCCAGGTCGCCGCCGGCGCGCAGGAAGCCGATCGGCCAGGCGCCGGAGAACTCGCCGCACTCCCCGCCCTTGTCCTCGACGATGACGAGGTAGAAGGCCGGGGGACGACGTCGTCGGTGGTGATCTCCTCGAGCACGCGCTCGCCGGCGGGGACGTCGACCTCGCCGAGGAGGTCCTCGAGCTGCTCGTCGAAGACCTGCACGCTCCAGCCCCGGTCGGCGACCGGCTCGGGCACGGTGAGGCTGATCGTGGCGCCGGGGAGACCTCGAGGATCGGCGCCGCGGTGTCGTAGCGCTGCCCCTCGCCGTCCAGGCAGTACTGCACCGGACGGACGGTCAGCTGCTGCGCGCCGACCTCGACCTCGACATCGGGCGGCGCCCCGGGCTCCGACGCGCAACCGGCCAGCCCGAGCAGGAGCAGGACGGACAGGGAACGGTTCGCGGCCCTGCTCACGGCCACGAGCGTCCCACGGGCGTCGTCGGCGCATCCGGGGAGACCTCCGGCGGTCGGGCCGGCCGGCGCCTGCCGTAGAGGCTCCACACGACGAGCCCGACGGCCAGCACCAGCAGCGCGGCGGCCACCGTGAACCCGAGCCAACCGGTCGGGGGCAGCGCGATCCCCAGCGCGCCGCCGACCACCCAGGACATCTGCAGCCACGTCTCCGAGCGGGCGAACGCCGAGGCGCGCAGGCTGTCGGGCACCTCGCGCTGGATGATCGCGTCGAGGGACACCTTGCCCAGCGCGTTGGTCACCGCGGCGACACCGGCGACGGCCACCGCCATGGGGAAGCTGTAGAAGATGGCGGCGAGCACGGTGACCGCGGCGGCGGACGCGGCCGAGACCAGCACGAGACGGTCCGGGGCGGCGGCGTGCATGCGCGAGCCGATCGCCGTCCCGGCGAAGCTGCCCAGCCCGGCCGCGGCCGCGATCGCCCCGAGGGCGAGGGTGGCCGACCACCCGCCGTCGAAGGTGGCCTGCACCAGGAAGGCGCTGAAGATGGTGAGGAACCCACCGAGCCCACGCAGTGCCGCGTTCGCCCGCAGCGCCAGCACCACGTGCGGGCTGACCCGCCGGCGCCCGCTGCCGACCGGGATCTCGGCGGTGGTGAGGACGTCGGCGGTCTGCTCCCCGGTGGGGACGTCGACATGCCGTGGGAGCCGGATGGCCAGCACGCCGGCGGCGCCGAAGACGATCGCCGTCGCCCCCAGCTCCCAGTCGAACCCGAGCACGGAGGCGATCCCCGCGGCGATCGCTCCGGCGACAGCCGCCGTCGCCAGTCCGAACACCGAGAGGCGGGCGTTGGCCGAGGTCAGCGACATGGCCGCGGGCATCATCCGGGGGACGACGGCGGCGCGCAGGACGTTGTGGGCCTTCGAGAGCACCAGGACGCCGAGGGCCGCCGGGTAGAGCCAGAAGTCGTCGAAGTGCTGCATCATCACCAGCGCGAGCACGGCGCGGCCGACATGGCTGCCCGCCATGGCCCACCGCCGGCCCCGCTGCAACCGGTCCAGCAGCGGCCCGATGACCGGCGCGAGGACGGCGAACGGCGCCATCGTGACCAGCAGGTACAGGGCCACGTTGCCGCGTTGCGCGTCGGTCGTCGCGGCGAAGAACAGCGTCCCGGCGAGGGAGACGGCGATCATCGCGTCGCCGGCCATGTGCAGGGCGTTGACCCAGAGCAGCTGGGTCAGGCCGCTCTCCCCGGCGCCGTCGGCCCGGCTCGCGGCCCGGACGCGGCGCGCGGCCGCGGCGGTGAGCTCGCGTGACCGGGCAGCCGCCACGCGCGTCACGGTCAGCTTGGCCGGGCCGGCCGGCGACACCGGCGGCACCGGCGGGGTCGGGAGCTCCGGCACCTCGAGCGGGGTCGTGTCGGCCCGCTCCAGGGGTGCGGGGATGCTGCGGCCGCCCGTGCGCAGCCGCCGGCCGGCACCGGGCGGACGACGGGAGGCGGGCACGTCCCCATGGTGCCGCACCCGGCGCGCCGGGTGGTCGCCCGCGGAGGTGGACGCGTCAGGGACACTGGGCCGGTGACCGAGTCCCCTGCCGATGTCCCCGCCGACGTGCTGGCCGCCGCGGTCGATCTCGCCCGCGCCGCCGCCGTCGAGACCGCCGGCGACGCCGCTCTCGTCGGCGACCACCTGGGGGCCACGCCCGAACCGGTCGGCCCCGCGACCGACGAGGTCCCGCGCGAGGCCATCGGGGAGGTGCTGACCCACACCTTCGCCAGTCGGCTGCCCGGTTACGTCGGCTGGCACTGGGCCGTCACCGTCGCCTGCATCCCGGGCGACGACGAGGTGACCGTCGACGAGGTCGTCCTGCTCCCCGGCGACTCCGCGCTGCTCGCCCCCGCCTGGGTGCCGTGGCAGGAGCGGCTGCGCCCCGGTGACCTCTCCGTCGGCGACGTGCTGCCCTCCACCGAGGACGACCCGCGCCTGGTGCCGGCGTACCTGGTGGACGACGACTCCGCCGAGGACCCCGAGGGCCGCGTGGTCGCAGGGGAGCTGGGCCTGGGGCGCGAGCGGGTCATGTCCGCCGAGGGCCGCGGTGCGGCGGTGGCGCGCTGGGCGGCCGGCGAGTTCGGCCCGTCGTCCTCGATGGCGCGGCAGGCCCCGGGCCCTTGCGCGACCTGCGGCTTCTACCTGCCGCTGGCCGGCTCGATGCGTCAGATGGTCGGTGCCTGCGGCAACGCCTACGCCCCCGCCGACGGTCGCGTGGTCACCGCCGACTACGGCTGCGGGGCGCACAGCCAGGCGACCCTGGTCGTCGACGAGGCCACCGAGGTGGTCCGCACCGCGCGCTACGACACGGGGACCTACGACGTACTGTAGAAGGGCCACCCTTCCCCCACGCCTCGCACGCTCGGCGCGGGTCCCTGAAGGATGGCCGTTCGATCACCTCACCTGCGAGGTAGCTGGCCCTGGAGCTTCATGATCCAGAGGCCCAGGGTGCCGAGGGCGATCGCGGCGACGCAGGTCCAGGTCCACATCCGGTCGACCCGGTCGCCCAGCACGAGCAGGACGACGAGCGCGACCGCCCACAGCCCGAGGCCCGCGAGGACGACGCGGGCGGTGTCCACGCGCAGCGGGGCGGGGCCTGCTTGGTGGGTCTGGGCACGGTGCGACCTTAGGCCGCGCCGCGGGTTCCCATCGCCGAACCCCTCGGGACGGGTGGGGCGGCGCGTGATCCCACCGCGACGATCGTGTGGCACGCTGTCGCCGCTCGTCGCCAGCAGCCGTCGTTTCCGGGGAGTCCGCATGCCCGAGAAGTCCCGTTCCACCACGGGATCCACCAGCGCCAGTCCCGACCAGGGCACCCCGGCGGACGTGGTGGCCGACGCGCCGGGCACGCCGCGCCGCAGCGACGGGCCGAAGGTGCGGCCGAAGAACGGCCTCGACCGGTACTTCGAGATCAGTGCCCGGCGCTCGACGATGGGCCGCGAGCTGCGGGGTGGTCTCACCACCTTCTTCACGATGGCCTACATCGTGGTGCTCAACCCGATCATCCTGACCAGCATCGCCGGACCCGACGGCACGCTCGGTGCCGACGTCGAGGGCACGGTGCTCCCGTTCGGCTCGATCGCGGCCGTCACCGCCCTGCTGGCCGGTGCGCTGACGATCCTCATGGGCGTCGTCGGCCGCTACCCGTTCGCGCTGGCCACCGGGCTGGGCATCAACGCGATCGTCGCGGTCTTCGCCGCGACCCAGCTGTCCTGGCCCGAGATCATGGGCCTCGTCGTGCTCGAGGGCCTGCTCATCACGGTGCTGGTGCTCACCGGCTTCCGGCGGGCCGTCTTCGAGGCGATCCCGCCGCAGCTGAAGACCGCGATCGCGGTGGGCATCGGGTTCTTCCTCACGATCATCGGCCTGGCCGACGCCGGGATCATCCGGCCGGGCATCCCGCTCATCAGCTTCGGCGTGGGCGGGCAGCTGGCCGGCTGGCCGACGCTGGTGTTCGTCGTCGGCCTGCTGCTCATGGCCGTGCTGGTCGTCCGCAGGGTCAAGGGCGCGCTGCTGATCGGCATCGTGATCACCACGGTGCTGGCGATCATCGTGGAGGCGATCGCCGACATCGGCCCGCGGTTCGGCGACGACGGCGAGAACGCGCGCGGCTGGTGGCTCCAGGTGCCCGAGCTGCCCGACGAGGTGGTGAGCAGCCCGGACCTCTCGCTGCTGGGGAACTTCTCGCTGTTCGGGGGCTTCGAGCGCATCGGCATCCTCGCCGCCCTGCTCATCGTGTTCTCGATCATGATCGCCGACTTCTTCGACACCGTCGGCACGGTCACCGCGGTCGGTGCCGAGGAGATCTGCTGGACGAGAAGCGCAACCTGCCGAAGTCCCAGCCGGTCCTGCTCGTCGACTCCATCGCCGCTGCTGCCGGCGGCGCGGGCAGCGTCTCGTCGAACACGACCTACATCGAGAGCACGGCCGGTGTGGCCGACGGTGCGCGGACCGGACTGGCCAGCGTCGTCACCGGTCTGCTCTTCCTGGTGGCGGTGTTCTTCACCCCGCTGGTGGCCGTCGTGCCGGCGGAGGCGGCCGCCCCGGCCCTGGTCGTCGTCGGCGCGCTGATGGTCACCCAGATCCGGTACCTGTCGTGGGACGACATGTCCCTGGTCATCCCGGCCTTCCTCACCATCGCGCTGATGCCGTTCACCTTCTCGATCACCAACGGGATCGGCGCCGGCGTCATCAGCTTCGTGCTGCTGCGGCTCGCCGTGGGCCGGGCACGGGACGTCCACCCGCTCATGTGGGTGATCTCGGTGATGTTCGTCGTGTACTTCGCGCTGGAGCCGCTGCAGCAGCTCCTCTGACGGAGGCCCGGCGGCTGGTCCTGAGTTAGGCTAAGCACTGTGAGCAGGACGACGCTGGACACCGCGGCGCTGGCTCACGACCTCCGGCTGGCCGTGATGCGCTTCTCCCGGCGGCTGCGCAACCAGCGCGTCGACCACTCCGTCACCCTCACCCATCTCGCGGCGCTGTCGACGCTGAAACGCAACGGGCCGATGAGCCCCGGGGAACTGGCCGCGCAGGAGCGGGTGCAGCCGCCGTCGATGACCCGCGTCGTCGTCGCGCTGGAGGGCATGGGACTGGTCACCCGCACACCGCACCCCACCGACGGCCGGCAGGTGATCATCGACCTGACGCAGACGGCGGAGGATCTGCTCACCGAGGAGGCGCGCGCCCGCGAGGCGTGGCTGTCCGGACAGCTGCAGAGCCTCACCCCCGAGGAACGGACCGTGCTGCGCGAGGCCGCGGAGATCATGGAGAAGCTCGCCGGTGGGTGACCCGCACGAGCACTGACCAGCCGACCCCGCCGGACGCAGGCAGGGGCTCCTTCCGGGCGCTCCGCGTCCGGAACTTCCGCATCTACGCCTCGGCCAACCTGGTCAGCCTCACCGGCACCTGGATGCAGCGCATCGGCCAGGACTGGCTGGTCCTTCAGCTCTCCGACGACAGCGGCATCGCGCTGGGACTGATCACCGCGCTGCAGTTCGGTCCCAGCCTGCTGCTGAGCATGTACGGGGTGTCCTCGCCGACCGCTACGACAAGCGCCGGGTCCTGCTGGTCACGCAGGCGCTGATGGGCGTCCTCGCGCTGCTGCTGGCAGTTCTGGTGGTCACCGACGCCGTCGCGCTCTGGCACGTCTTCGTGCTGGCCGGCGGCCTGGGGTCGGTCTCGGCGGTCGACGCGCCGGTGCGTCAGGCGTTCGTGTCCGAGATGGTGGGCCCGGCCCTGCTGGCGAACGCGGTGAGCCTGAACTCCACGATCTTCAACGGCGCCCGCCTGATCGGACCGGCGGTGGCCGGCCTGCTGATCGGCTGGTCGGGCGGCGACACCGCGCCGGCCTTCTTCGTCAACGCCGCCAGTTTCGCGTTCACCATCGCCGCCCTCGCCGGCATGCGGGCGGCCGAGCTGCAGCCCAGCCCGCCGGTCGCCCGGGGCAAGGGGCAGCTGCGGGAAGGCCTGAGATACACCTGGGCCCATCCCGACCTCGTCCTCGCGATGGGCCTCGCCTTCGTCGTCGGCACGTTCGGCTTCAACTACCAGGTGACCATCGCGCTGATGGCTCGCGAGCAGTTCGACCTGGGCGCGCAGGCCTTCGGACTGCTCTCGACCACCTTCGCCGTCGGTTCGCTGACCGGGGCGTTGCTCTCCACCCGGCGCAGCACCCGGCCGCGGCAACGCTTCCTCGTCGTCTCCGCCGTCGTCTTCGGCCTGTGCACCGTGCTCGCGGGGCTGATGCCGGGCTACGTCTCCTTCGCCGTGCTCCTGGTGCCGACCGGGGCCGCGGCGCTGGTGTTCAGCGTGGCGAACAACAGCTTCGTGCAGCTGGGTGTCGACCCCGGATGCGCGGCCGCGTCATGGCGCTGTACTTCATGTGCTTCATGGGCGGTACGCCCGTGGGGGCGCCGCTGATCGGCTGGATCTCCGAGCACCTGGGTGCGCCGTGGGGGCTCATCCTCGGCGGCGCGGTGTGCGTCGTCGCCGGCATCGGTGCGGCGCTCTGGCTGGCGCGGGGCCGGCGCGTCCGGCTCGAGGGCGGACCCAATCCGCTGCGCGTCCGGATGCGCGTGGGCGCTCCGGGCACACGGGTCCCGTCGGCGCGGCTGCGCGCCGCGGGCGAGGCGGCGGCCGAGCAGGGGCCGGGCCGGCAACCCCTGGGCGGCTGACCCGGCGTACCGTCGCCGGCATCCTGGGGACCGGGAGGCGACATGTACGTCCCACTACTGCAGATCGGCGGCACGGTCGCCGTGGTCGCGGCCCTCATCGCGTGGACCGGGCCCGTCGTCCGCTGGGTGCGACGGCGGGCGCAGCGGCGCCGGACGGCCCGGCACCCGAAGGCGGGGCGCCGGCCGCTGCAGGTGGTCGCCGCCGACGTCCGCCGCCTCGCCCGGTCGATCGCCCTCGTACCCGCGGGGCGCCGATGGCCCGCCGCCGGGCCCTCGCCGCCGCCTACGACGACGTGCTGGTCGAGGCCGCGGTGCTGCTGGAGATCCCGCACGAGTTGCGGACGACGCCGGAGGGACCGCCGCGGGACGCCGAGCGGCTGCGGCTGCTCGCTGCGCTGGAGGGCGCCGGGCTGACGGTGCAGGGCTGAGGCCGGCCGGGCGGAGGGTGTTCTTCGCCGTCGACCCGCCGCAGGGGCGCGCGACGACCTGACCGCGGCGCTCGTGCCGATGCGGGACGCGGCGGGCGCCCCCGGTGGAGCGAGCCGGCCCGCTGGCACCTCACGCTGCTGTTCCTGGGCACGGTCCCCGAGGAGCGGGTGGCTGCGCTGGTCGCGGCTGCCGCGCCCGCAGTCGCGGCGACTCCGGCGGTGACGCTGCGCCTGGCCGGCGGCGGACGCTTCGGCTCGGCCCGTCGTCCGCAGGTGGCGTGGGCCGGGCTCGACGGCGACGTCGCGCCCCTGGTCGCGCTCGCAGGTCGCCTGACCGACGTCGCCCGGGGCCTCGGCCTGCCGGTCGAGGACCGGCCGTTCCGTCCGCACCTCACGCTCGGCCGGTGGCGTCCCGGGCAGCCCGCCGACGGGACGCTGACCGACCGCCTCGCCGGCTACCGCGGGCCGAGCTGGCCGGTCACCGAGGTGCGCCTGTGGGAGAGCCACCTCGGTTCCAGGCCCACCTACGACGTCGTCGCCACCTGGTCCGTGGGGCAGGCATAGGTACCTATACGTGTGTTGCGGCGCCCAGGACGCACGTATAGGTACCTATGCCCGGGGGTGACGGGGTTCTTCACCACGCGTACTCCATGGGCGCGGCCTTGTAGCCCGGGAAGATCTCGTCGAGCCGGTCCAGGGCTGCGTCCTCCAGCGTCACCTCGAGTGCGGCCAGGGACCCCTCGAACTGCTGCATCGTGCGCGGGCCGACGATCGGCGCGGTCACCGCGGGCTGGTGCAGCAGCCAGGCCAGGCCGACGTCGGCGGGCGCCTGCCCCAGCTCGCGGCAGAACGCCTCGTACTGCTCGAGGGCGGGGCGGTGCTCCTCCACCCGCTTCTGCTGGCGCTCCTCGTAGCGGCGGCCGCCGTCCTGCTTCTCGAGGACGCCGGCGAGCAGGCCCCCGGCCAGGGGCTCCACGGGAGGACGCCCACGCCGTAGTGCGTCGCCGCGGGCAGCACCTCCAGCTCCACGTGCCGGGTGAGCAGGTTGTAGTGCGACTGCTCGCTGACCAGGCCCTGGAAGCTGCGCCGCGCAGCAGCCTCGTTCGCCGCGGCGATCTGCCAGGCGGCGTGGTTGGAGGACCCGACGTAGAGCACCTTGCCCTGGGTCACCAGCGTCTCGCACGCCTGCCAGATCTCCTCCCACGGCGTGCGCAGGTCGACGTGGTGGAACTGGTAGAGGTCGATCCAGTCGGTCCCCATCCGCCGCAGCGACCCTCGCAGGCGCGCACGATGTTGCGGGCGGACAGGAAGGTGTCGTTCGGCCAGTCGGTCATCGAGCCGTAGACCTTGGTGGCCAGCACGGTCTTCTCGCGGCGCTCCCCGCCCTGGGCGAACCAGGTGCCGAGGACTTCCTCCGTGCGGCCCTTGCCGGCCTCGAAGCCGTAGACGTTCGCGGTGTCGAAGAAGTTGATCCCCTCGGCGTGCGAACGGTCCATGATGGCGTGGGCGTCGGCTTCCTCGGTCCTCCAGCCGAAGTTCATGGTGCCCAGGCAGAGGCGGGAGACCGTCAGGCCGCTGCGGCCGAGGTGGGTGTACTTCATGGGTAGCCACCCTGGCACCCTGACCGTCGTGCCGCAGGACGATGCAACGACAGCCGTCGACCGCTCCGCCTTCGATCTGGCCACCGCCGTCCGGCGCACCGAGGGCGGGGACTGGTGGCGGACCTCGACCCCGGCTGGGACGTCGGCGGCGGCATCCTCAACGGTGGCTACCTGCTGTCGGTGGTCGGACGGGCGGCAGTGCTCGAGAGCCCGCACGCCCACCCGGTCGCGCTGTCGGCCAGCTACCTGCGCGCCCCGGCGGCGGGGCCGGCCACGATCGCGGTCGAGTCCGGACCGTCCGGGCGCACGCTGGCCCACTCCTGATCACGCTGTCCGACGCGGGCGGCCCGGCCCTGACCGTGCAGGCCACGACGGCGACGCTCACCTCGGCCCCTCGGAGTTCAGCGACCCGATGCCCGACGTCCCGCCGGTCGAGGAGTGCTTCTCCGTCGCCGAGCACCGTGACCTGGCGCCGCCCGGTGTGCAGGTGCCGGGACTGTCGCTGCGGGTCGACACCCGGCTGGACCTCGCCACCGCGGGATGGGCGTTCGGGCAGCCGTCGGGGGAACCGGTGCTGCGGGCGTGGATGCGCTTTCCCGACGGGCGCGAGCCGGACCCACTGGCGCTGCTCACGTTCGCCGACGCCCTGCCGCCGACCAGCTTCGCCCTGGGCAACCTCGGCTGGGCGCCGACGGTGCAGCTGCAGGTGCTGGTCCGCGCGCTGCCGGCGCCGGGGTGGTGCCTGGTGGAGGCCCGGTCGAGCGAGATCGCCGGGGGCTGGGTCGACGAGGACTACCGGATCTGGGACTCCACCGGCCGGCTGGTCGCGCAGAGCCGCCAGCTCGCCCGCGCACCGCGCTGACCCAGGGCGATGAGTTCGGTCCGCGGACACGGTCTGCACCACCATGACCACCATGACCGACACCCGCACGCTGGACACGCCTGAGGCCTCGCTCGCCTACGACGTCCGCGGCCCGCTGCCGACCGCGGACGGCCGGCCGCCGCTGTTCCTCGTCGGTGCACCGATGGACGCCAGCGGCTTCGGCACGCTCGCCGGATACTTCGCCGACCGCACCGTCGTCACCTACGACCCGCGCGGCCTCGGCCGCAGCACGCGCACCGACGGGCGGACCACGCACACGCCGGAACAGCAGGCCGACGACGTCCATCGCATCATCGAGGCGATCGGCGGTCCGGTGGAGATGTTCGCGAGCAGCGGGGAGCGGTGACGGCGCTGGCGCTCGTCGCTGCCCACCCGGACGACGTGACGACGCTCGTCGCGCACGAGCCCCCGCTGGTGCAGGTCCTCCCGGACGTCGACCGCGCGGTCGCGGCCACGCGCGCGGTGCAGGCGGTCTACCAGGACAGGGGTGGGGCCACGGCATGGCGGCGTTCATCGGCATGACCTCCTGGCAGGGTGAGTTCACCGACGACTACACGGCCACTACCGCCCCGGACCCGGCGGCGTTCGGCTTCCCGGCCGAGGACGACGGTTCGCGCGGCGACCCGCTGCTGTCGCACGATTCCGACGCGATCACCGCCTTCCGGCCCGACGTCGCGGCCCTGACCTTGGCACCCACCCGGATCGTCATCGCCGCCGGTATCGAGTCCGAGGACACCCTCACCTGGCGCACGTCCGTGTCGACCGCGGAGGCGCTGGGCCAGGAGGTCACCGTCTTCCCCAGCAACCACGGCGGGTTCCTCGGCGGCGAGTTCGGCCAGAACGGGCAGCCGGAGGCGTTCGCCGCGCGGCTGCGCGAGGTTCTCGACGGGAGCTGACGGGTCAGCGCCCCGGCAGCTCGATCGGTCCGGTCAGGTAGCGCTGCACGGTCGGGCCGATGGTCGCGGCCAGCCAGTCCGGGGTGGCCGACACCAGCGGCTCCAGCTTGAGCACGTAGCGGCCGACCACGAGGCCGATCAGCTGCGAAGCGGCCAGCGATCCACGGAGCTCACGTTCCCCGGCCGGCATGTCGAGCGTGCCGACGACGCGACGCAGCACCTGGGTGACCAGGAACTCGCGCAGGAGCTTCGCCGACCAGTCGTTGGTGATGGCCGATCGCACCAGCGCGAGCGCCGCCGGCTGCATCGGCCCGTCCCAGACCCGGAGCAGCAGCCGGACGACGTTGCGCCCGAGGTCGTCCCGGCCGCCGGCCAGCACCTCGGGCAGCAGGTCGGCAGGGTTGGCCGGCGCCTCGATGGCAGCCAGGAAGAGCTTGTCCTTGCTGCCGAAGTAGTGGTGCACCAGCGCCGGATCGACGCCCGCCGCCGACGCGATGCCCCGGATGGTGGCGCCGTCGAAACCCCGTTCGGCGAAGGCCTGACGGGCAGCGGCCAGGACGGCGTCCCGGGTGTCGGGGTTCCCGGGGCGCCGTCCCGACCGTCGTGCGGGTTCCGGTGTGCTCAGCTGGTCCTCCTCCGCAGCGTCGCCGCCGCGAGCGCCAGGGCGAGCAGGGCGGCGCCGGCCACGATCGCGACGTCCACCCACATCGTGCCGGTCGCCTCCGGTGACCGCCCGACCTCCTGGAGGGCCTCGACCGCGTAGGTGAGGGGAGGACGTCGCTGATGGCCTGCAGCCAGCCGGCCATCTGGTCGACGGGTACGAGCAGGCCGCACAGGAAGACCTGCGGCAGCACGATCACCGGCATGAACTGCACCGCCTGGAACTCGCTGCGGGCGAAGGCGCTGGCCAGCAGCCCGAGAGCGACGCCGAGCACCGCGTTGACGACGGCGATCAGCACGACGAACCAGACGGAGCCCACGACCTGCAGGTCGTAGACCGTCGTCGCCACGGTCACGGTGACCACTGCCTGCAGGGCCGCGGCGAGCCCGAATGCCAGCCCGTACCCGAGCAGCAGGTCCAGGCGGGCCAGGGGGTGGTGAGCAGCCGCTCGAGGGTGCCGGAGGTGCGCTCGCGGAGCATCGCGATGCTCGTGACCAGGAACATCACGACGAAGGGGAGGATCCCGAGCATCGTGAGCCCGACCCGGTCGAAGATGCCTGGCTGACCTGGGAGGGTCGGCACGTCCTTCCACAGCAGGTGGAGCAGGCCGAGCAGCAGGCTGGGCAGCACCAGCATCATGGCGATGGTCCGGTGGTCGTGGCGCAGTTGCCGCAGCACCCGGCCGGCCGTCGAGGCGGTCAGTCGCGGGCTCAGGTGGCCGGGGGCGGGACGGTCCAGCGTCGCGGTCACGCCGTGGCCCCCTGTTCGCTCCCGCGGGACGCTCCGCTCCTCGCTCGTTCCTCGCTGCGATGCTCACGTCCCTGTCCGCTCACCCCTACCCCTCGTGCGCGCGGACGACGTTCAGGAACGCCTCCTCGAGGTCCTCGGACCGGCCGTCGGCGCGCAGCTGGGCCGGGGTGGAGTCGGCGATCAGCTCGCCGTCGCGGAGCAGGAGCAGCCGGTCGCAGCGGCCGGCCTCGTCCATCACGTGACTGGAGACGACCAGCGTCGTCCCCGCGGCGGCCAGCGCGTGGAACCTGGCCCACAGCTCGACGCGGAGGACCGGGTCCAGGCCGACCGTGGGTTCGTCGAGCACGAGCACCTCGGGACCGCCGACCAGCGCGCAGGCCAGCGAGGCGCGACCGCGCTGCCCTCCGGACAGGTCGGCGACGAGCTGGCCCGCGGCGTCGGTCAGACCGACGTCGGCCACCGCGGCGTCCGCCTCCCGCGCGCCCATGCCGTACAGCGACGCGAAGTACCGCGCGTTCTCCCGGACGGTCAGGTCGCCGTAGACGCTGGGCGCCTGGGTGACGTAGCCGACCCGGCTGCGCAGGCCCGGTGAGCCGGCCGGTTCCCCGAGCACCGTGACGGTGCCCGACCGGACCTGCTGGACCCCGACCAGTGCGCGCATGAGGGTCGTCTTCCCGCTGCCGCTCGGCCCGAGCAGTCCGGTGACCTGACCGGCGGGGACGGTGAACGACAGGCCGGGCAGCACGCGCTTGCGGCCCCGGTCGACGACCAGATCGGTGACGGTGACGGCGTCCATGCCGACCTCCAGGGAAACTCAACGGCTGATGAACTCAACGCTAGATGAGTTATGCCGAGGGCGTCAACGGAGACCTTGGTCCCCCGGTTCACCCGGGGTGGCGGGTGAACCGGTCGGCCAGCCACCCGGTCATCTCCGCGGCGCTCATGGGCGCGGCGAAGAGGTAGCCCTGCCCGACGTCGCACCCCAGGTCCGCGAGGGCGGCGGCGGTCGCCCGGTCCTCGACGCCCTCGGCCACGACGGTCAGACCCAGCTCGTGGCCCAGGTCGACCACCGACCGGACCAGAGCGGCGTCCTCGGCCGTCGTCGCCATCTCGGCGATGAAGCTGCGGTCGATCTTCACCTCGCTGACCGGCAGGTGCTTGACGCGCCCCATCGAGGAGTAGCCGGTGCCGAAGTCGTCGATCGACAGGCTCACCCCCGCGGTGTGCAGGCTGGTGAGGACATCGCGGGCGCGGTCCGGCTCGGCGACCAGCGCGCTCTCGGTCAGCTCCAGGCGGAGCATCCCTGCCGGGACGCCGTGGGTCGCGAGAGCGGACAGCACGCGGGCCGGCAGGTCCGGGCGGTGCACCGACCGGGCCGACAGGTTGACCGCCACGGGCACCTCCCATCCCTGCTCGGTCCACTCCCGCACCTGCGCCAGAGCAAGGTCCAGGACGCAGTCGGTGAGCGGCTCGATGAGACCGGTCTGCTCGACGGCGGGGAGGAAGTCCCCGGGCAGGAGCAGCCCTCGCGTGGGGTGCTCCCAACGCACCAGCGCCTCCAGACCCTCGACGGTGGGGGTGTGGAGCGACATCTTGGGCTGGTAGTGCAGGACGAGATGGCCCTCGGCCATGCCGCGGCGGAACTCCGACAGGAGGACGAGGCGGCCGCGGTCGTGACCGTCGGCGGCGGCGTCGTACACCTCGACGCCGCTCTGGCGCTCCTTCGCCGTGTACATCGCGATGTCCGCCTGCCGCAGCAGGGAGTCGATGTCCATGGGCGCGCCACCGGAGACGGCCACGCCGATGCTGACGTCGACGTCGAGGGCGAGACCGTCGACCAGGAAGGGCTCGTTCAGGGCGGCCCGCGCGCGCTCCGCGACGGCGCGGGCGCGGTCCGCCGGGACGTCCGGGAGCAGGAGGAGGAACTCGTCGCCCCCAACCGCGCGACGACGTCCACGTCGCGCAGGTGCGGTCGCAGCCTGGGCCCGATCTGGGCGAGGAGCCGGTCGCCGTAGCCGTGGCCGAGGGTGTCGTTGACCTCCTTGAAGCGGTCCAGGTCGAGCAGGGCGACCGCGACGTGCTGCCCGCCGCGACGGTCGTCCAGCAACTGGCTGCCGAGGGCCAGGACCGCTGCCCGGTTCGGCAGGGCGGTCAGCTCGTCGTGGGTCGCCTGGTGGGCCAGCCGCTCCTGCAGCTCGATCCGCTCGGTGACGTCCCGGGCGGTGAGCAGCAGCGCGCCGATGACCGGATCGGTACGGCGGTCCGAGGAGGTCACCTCGAGGTGGCGCCAGGTCCCGTCGCAGTGGCGGACGCGGACGACGAGGACGTCGGGCAGGTCCGCGGCGCCGGATCGGAACTCCGCGCCGGTCGGCAGGCGCAGACGTGCGGGGTCGTCGGGGTGGAGGAGGTCGTGCGGGCGCATGCCCAGGAGTCCCTGCGGTGGGCGGCCGAGCAGGTCGACGACCGAGTCGGAGACGAAGGAGATCCGCCCGGTGAGATCGATGAGCAGGATGACGTCGCTGGTCGCCTGCACGACCGAGCGGAACCGCCGTTCCCGGTCGAGTGCAGCGAGCATCGCGTTGAACGCCGCCGCCGTCCGGCCCAGGTCGTCGTCGGCTCCCACGGGGAGGGCCAGCGCGGCCCACGGGCTGCCCGCCGAGCCCAGCGGGCTGCCGGCGGTGTCGGCGACGTCGGTCAGCCGGGTGGCCAGCAGCTGCAGCCGGCGTCCGATGACCCTGCGGGCCAGGAGCCAGTTGGCCGCGCCCAGGCCGATCCCCGCGGCCAGGCAGGCCAATCGGAACGTCGACGCCCGCGAGTACTGCGTCGGCACGGCGAGGAACTCGGCGAAGTACGGGAAGACCGCGCCGATGCCGATGCCGAGCGCCGCCATGCCCAGCGCCAGCCGGGTGAAGACACCCACCCGGGTGCGGGGCTCCGCGTCGTCCGCGGTCGGTGCCGCCGGAGTGAGTGCCACACGGACAGGATCGGCGGCCGGGCCCCCGAACCTGAGCGGACGGCAGGATGTCTCCCCGGCGGGGGTGCGGTGCCGGCACGGCAGAATCCACGGCGTGCCCTCTCCCGTCGTCATCACCGACCCGATGGACCCGCGGGTGGCGGACTTCCGCGACCTCAAGGCGGGCGACCGCCCCGAGGGCGCCCCGCGGTGGTCCGGGCCGGTGATCGTGGAGGGTGCCGGCCGTGGCGCGGTTGCTCGCGTCGCCCTACCGGGTGCGCGCCGTCCTCGGCGTCCCCGGCCGGGTGGCCGCCCTCGACCTGCCGGACGACGTCGCCGCGTACGAGGCGGACAAGTGGCTGCTGTCGGAGGTGATCGGCTTCCGGCTCACCCGCGGGGTCATCGCCTCGGCCGACCGGCGGCCGCCGGCCGACCTGGACGCGCTGCTCGCCGGGCCCGACCCCGCGGCGCCGCGGCGGCTGGCCGTACTCGAGGCGCTCAACGACGCGGAGAACCTGGGGTCGATCGCGCGGTCGGCGCTCGCCCTGGGGATCGACGGGCTGCTGCTGGACCCGCGGTGCGCCGACCCCTTCTACCGCCGCTCGGTGCGGGTCTCGATGGGGCACATCCTGGCGCTGCCGTTCGCCGTCCTGCCCGACTGGCCGGCCGATCTCGGGCGGGTGCGCGCGGCCGGCTACACGACCGTGGCGCTCACGCCGGCCCCGGACGCCGTCGACCTGCGCGACCTCGACCCGGCGGCGCACCCGCGCACGGCGGTGCTGCTCGGCGCGGAGGGCCCGGGGCTCACCCCGGAGGCCCAGCAGGCGGCGACGGTGCGGGCGCGGATCCCGATGCGGGCAGGAGTGGACTCGCTCGGCGTCGCCGCGGCCGCGGCGATCGCCTTCGCGACGCTGCGCTAGAAGTGGCCCCGTGCAGGGCGGGGGCAGGGAAGTTCTTGTTCAGCCGCGCAGGGACAGTCGCGCCAGGTGGGCGCGGGCCTCCTCGGCGTGCGCCGGGTTGCAGAGCACGTCGTAGCGCCCGGCCACGATCGTGCGCGTGCTGACGAAGTCCCGGCGGCCCTGGGTGGCCGCGTAGCCGATCGCGCCGAAGACGGCCCCGAAGACGAGGCCGACCAGCAGGCCGCTGAGCACCGAGCCGATCCAGCCGCTGCCGTCGGTGGAGAAGATGCCGAGCAGCAGTCCGACGAACAGGCCCCACCACGCGCCGGCCGCGGCGCCGGCGGCGACCGCCCGTCCCATGGTGAGCCGGCCGGTCACCTTCTCGACGCTGCGCAGGTCCGAACCGACGATCGTCACGTTCTCGACGGCGAACTTCTGGTCCGACAGGTAGTCGACGGCTTCCTGCGCCCGCTCGTAGGTGTCGAAGGAGCCGACCTGGACGCCGCCCATGGGCATGGAGACCGAGGCTGTCATGCCTGGTCCAACTACCCGGCCGAGGCGCGTGTTCCCGCGGCACGTCGGCCAGGGACTCAGGCGGCGTCCGTCAGCGGTGGCGGCGGACCCCGAAGACGATGTCCTCCCAGGCCGGGATCCGTGCCCGCGGATCCTCGCCGTCGTCGCCGTCCGCACCGCTGCGCCCCAGGACGACGGTGTCGTGGTCGGCCACCTCGTCGAGCAGTGCATCGATGGACCGCTCGTCCGCGGGCGAGCCGCTGGCCGGGTGCACGTCGCGCACCAGCTCGCCGTCGTCGTGGCCGAGCAGGTCGGCCGGCAGCACGTCCGGGGTGACGGTGTCGTGGACGACCGGCTCGTCGTCGTCGCGGACGACGCTCACCGTGCGCGGGCGCGGGGTCGGCGCGGCCAGACCGGCGGGGACATCGGGGACGACGCGCACGAGGCGGGTGCCCTCGGCGAAGTCCATCGTCGCCGCGTCGGCGGGCGTCACGGTGCGCGTGGGCAGGTCGAAGGTCCACCGGGTCAGACCGGACTTGTCACCGGCCCGCCACGCGCCGGTGACCTGCCAGCTCCCGTCGTGCGTGCGGTGGGCGTCCCAGGCGACGTCACCGATGTCGGAGTCGATGAGGCGGAGGCGCTCGTCCATGAAGCGGTGCAGCTCGCCGCCGGGCGCACCTTCGGTGAGCCGCACGCGGGCCTCGCGGGCCTGCTCGGCCACCCGCTGCCGCTCCTGCAGCACCGGGGAGGCGAAGCGCATGATCCGCTCGACGCGGGTGCCGGAGGCCGCCGCCACCTGCTCGGGGGTCTCCCCGGCGCGGATGCGGGCCTGGATGACGCGCGGCGGCAGTTCCACACCGGCGTCGACGTCGATCTGGGTGAGCCGGCGGGCGTCGCCGCGGGCTGCGGCCCGCACCCGGTCGTCGACGGGCAGCTCGAAGCGCTCACCCTCGGCGCCGTCGGCACCCTCGGCGGCCAGGACGAGACTCTTCCCGTCGTCGGAGAGCGCCACGAGACGCAGCGTGCGCATGGGCGGACCTCCTCACCGCGCGGGCGGCCGTCGGAAGAGACGGACCGGAGCACGAGGCTATCGGCGAGGCGGTGGCAGCGCCCGCAGGCGCACCGGTGCGGCGCGTCACGGCAGCGGTGGGACGGTCCCTCGCCACGGGGGTGCGGAAGGGCCCGATCCCCGCCGATACGAGCCATGTCACGTGTACGAAACACGCGGTCCGCACGATGGTTCCCGGAGTGCGGCCCGAGACAGGATCCGAGGAGGTGTCCAATGGTCAGCCCACTGACCGACCGACGGTCGTCCGCGCCCGCCGGACTGCTGGCCGCCCCCGCCGAGGCGTCGCCCGAGCTGCTGCCCGTCGCGGTGCGACGTGCCGTCACGGAGATCGCGGCCGCTCCCGGTGCCTGGTGCCCGGCGCTGTCCCCGGACGGTTCCTGCGTCGCCTACGTCACCGACCGCTCCGGGATCCCGCGCCTGGAGGTCGCCGGCCTCGACACGGGAACGCCCCCGGTCGTGCTGTCCGGCCCCACCGAGGAGGTCGTCTCGGCCGCCTGGTCGCCGGACGGCGGCTGGCTGGCGTACCTGGTGAGCCCCGGCGGCTCCATCTGCGCCGAACTGCACGTCGTCCGGCCGGACGGCAGCGATGCCCGCATCGTCGCCGGCCACGACCCCGGGCCACCGTCTTCGCCGGCAGCTGGACGGGACCGGACCACTACGCCTGCTCGATCGCCCCGGGCGACGGTCCCGACGCCGACGTCGTCCTGGTCGACGCCGCCACCGGCGAGCACCGCACCCTGGCCCGCGGCGGCTTCCTCGCCGTCACCTCCGTGTCGGCCGACCAGCGGTTCGTCCTGGCCCGGCGCGGGCCCCGTGCCTACCGCCATGTCGTCGTCGTCGACGTCGCCACCGGGGTGCAGCGCCGGGTGATCGGCCTCGACGCCCCCGGCGGCATCGCCTCGGAGGACGGCCGCTTCGGGCCCGACGGCCGTTCGGTGTTCCTGCGGGCGTCCCTGCCCGGGGAGCCGTTCGCCGACCGGTCCGGTCTGGTGCAGGTGCCGCTGTCCGAGGACGGCGTCCCGGGCGACGGGCGGATCCTGCTCGCCCGCCCCGACGCCGACCTGGACGGCTACGCGGTGCGGACGGACGGCACCGTCCTGGCCGTCTGGAACGCCGGCGGGGTGACCGAGCTGCGGGTGCACGCGCTGTCCGACGGGTCCTGCGTGCGGGAGATCGCGCTGCCCGAGCCGGTGATGCCCGGGTGGTCGCTGTCGGCCGACGGCGCCACGATGATCGCTGAGCTGACCGGGCCGCGCGCGCCCCGGGGCTGTTCCGCATCGCGCTGGACGACGGTGCTCCCGCGCTGCTGCCGTCCGCGCCGCGCCGTCCCGACCCGGCGGCGCTGGTGGTTCCGGAGCGGTACCACTACGTCGCTCCCGACGGGCTGCCCCTGTCGGGCTGGCTCTACGTGCCCCGGGGGCCCAGGGCCCCAACCGGACGGTCGTGAGCTTCCACGGTGGTCCGGAGGGCCAGGAACGGCCGGACTGGTCGCCCCTCGCCCAGTCGCTGGTCGCGGCGGGCTTCACCGTGTTCGCGCCCAACGTGCGCGGCTCCGGCGGCTTCGGCCGGGCCTTCCTCACCGCCGACGACGGGCCGGCCCGCGCGGCGTCCTTCGACGACGTCCGGACGACGGTCGACGAGCTCGTGACCGCCGGCATCGCCGAGCCCGCACGGATCGGCGCGCACGGCTGGTCCTACGGCGGCTACCTGACGCTGGTCGCGCTGACCCGCTGGCCCGACCTGTTCGCCGCCGGTGTCACGGGCGCCGGCATGAGCGACCTGCGCACATTCTTCGCCGGCACGGAGCCCTGGATGGCCGCGGCGTCGGTCACCGAGTACGGCGACCCGGTCGTCGACCGCGACCTGCTCACCGCCCTCTCGCCGATCACCGCGCTGGAGCGGCTGACCTCCCCGGTGCTCTTCGTGCACGGTGACCGCGACACCAACGTGCCGGCGGCGGAGTCGGTCCAGGCGCACCAGGCGCTCCAGGCGCTCGGTGCGCCCAGCGACCTGCTGCTGCTCGCCGGTGAGGGACACACCATCGTGGGCCGGGATCACCTGGTCGAGCTCAGCGAGCGCGTCGCCGCCTGGTTCGATCGCTGGCTGTGAGCGGCCCCGCGGAGAACGCAGATCCCTTCGCCGGCTATCCCGCAGCCGCCGCTGACGAGGCGGTCACGGCGGACGGCCGGTTGCGCGAGGAGTACGCCGACCTCGGGTCGGTCCTCCGCCGGCTGGGGACGGCGGGCCTGACGGCGGCCGCCGCGGCGCTCGCCGCGGAGGGGCGGCCAGGGGCATCGCCGTGGGGACGTGGTCCGACGGCCGGCATACGGTCCGCTCCGTCCCGCTGGACCCGGTGCCGCGCGTCCTGCGCTCCGCCGAGTGGGCCCGGATCGCGGCCGGGGTCGAGCAGCGGCACCGTGCGCTCAACGCCTTCCTCGCCGACGCCTACCGCGCCGCGGGGCGCCGGCGCGGGGACACCGATCGCGATCCGCAGGTGGTGCGGGCCGGCGTGCTGCCGGAGTGGGCGGTGGCACACAGTCCCGTCCGCGATCCCGACGCCGTCGGGCAGGCCTGGCCCGGTCAGCGACGGGCCACCGTGGCCGGGGCCGACCTGCAGCGCACCGCCTCGGGGAGTGGGTGGTGACCGCGGACCACCTCCGGGCGCCGGCCGGCCTCGGGTATGCGCTGGCCGGCCGGGACGCCCTCCGGGGCGCCGCTCCCGAGGTCCTCGCGGCCGCGGCGACGGTCGCGGACCCGCACGACGCGCTGCCGCTGCTGCGCGCCGGGCTCGCGACCGCCGCCCCGCCGGCCTGCGCGGGTACTCCGCAACTCGCCGTCCTGACCGCGGGGAGAGCGACAACGCCTGGGTCGAGCACCGGTTGCTCGCCGACGCCCTCGGTGTGCCGCTCGTCCGGGCCGGCGATCTCTGGCCGCGCACGGACGGCGGCCTGGAGGCCGCGGTCGACGGTGACCGGCTGCCGATCGACGTCCTCTACCGGCGCTTCGACGACGGGCTCCTCGCCGCCTTCCGCACCCCGATCGGCCAGTCGCTGGACGTGCTGCTCACCGAGGCGGTGCGGGCCGGCCGGCTCGGCCTGGTCAACGTGCCGGGCAACGAGCTCGCCGACGACGCGGCCAGCTACGCCTGGGTGCCGCAGATGATCCGCTTCTACCTCGGCGAGGAACCGCTGCTGGCCTCGGTGCCCACCTGGGTGCTCGCCTCCGAGGACCAGTGGGCAGCGGTGCGCGACCGGCTGCACGAGCTGGTCGTCACCCCGGTCGCCGGCTACGGCGGACGCGGCGCGGTGGTGGGGCCCGCGTGCTCGGCGGCGGAGCTCGCCTTCCTCCAGGCGGAGGTCTCGGCGGCGCCCTACCGCTTCGTCGCCCGGGAACCGGTCACGTCGACCACGCACCCCACGTTCGTGGACGGCGTGCTCCGGCCCCGGCACGTCGACCTGCGCGTGCTGTCCGTCGTCGGTCCCGGTGAGGCCGCGACGGCGCTGCCGGCGCCGTTGACCCGGGTGGTCGAGGGCCCGGAGCCGGCGAGCTGGTGGGCGGGCGGGGTGAAGGACACCTGGATCGTCGGCTGATCGTGGTGTCGTCGGCCCGACCCGCGGGCACGGACCGTCGCGTGGTGTAGCACACCTTGCTACATTTGCGGGATGGCAAGAACCATTCCACAACGTGAGCTGCGCAACGAGAACGCGAAGGTCATCGACGCGGTAGCGGCTGGAGAAACCTTCCTCATCACGCGCAATGGCGAACCGGTTGCCGAGCTCCGCCCGGCCCGGGCCGGCCGTCGCACCTTCATCTCCCGCGAGGAGATCACGGCACTGGCGGCAGCCGGCGTGCGGATCGACAGGCAACGATTCCGAGCCGACCTCGACCAGGCGATCGACCAAGGCCTGTGACATGAGTTCAGGATTGCTCGATACCTCGGTCGTGGTCGACTGGCACGATCCGATGGTCGTCGCGGCGTTGCCGGACGAGATGGCGGTCTCAGCGATCACTGCTGCCGAGTTGGCGGCCGGGCCACACCTGGCCGCCACTCCGACCGAAGCGGCGAAACGGCAGGCGCGGCTGCAAGAGATCGAGGCGAAGCTCGAGCCGCTTCCATTCGATGGCACCGCTGTGCGCAGCTACGGACTCGTGGTCGCAGCCGTCGTCCGGGAGGGGCGCAGGCCGCGCAGCCGACTCGCCGACCTGCTGATCGCAGCGACCGCACACGCCAATGGTCTCGACCTCTACACGCGCAACGGTGATGACTTCGTGGGACTCGACGACCTCGTCCACGTCATAGCCATCTGATGCCCGCTGCTGGGGCGGCGCGGTCGTAAGGCCAGAGGTGACCTGTCCCCTCGTGGGCGCGCGGCGCGACCTCCGCGGCGCTCGGCTCAGCCGGTGGGGGTTGCTGAACGCTGGCCGGCCACCCGGTTGAGGATCACGACCGTGGTCCCCTCCGGGCTGGGCGTGGCGGTGATCTCGCCGAACGCGCTCATCAGCGTCGAACCACGGCCGCGGTCCATGCTCGGCACGCGCTCGCGCCACTGCCCGTAGTCCCGGACCGCGATTCGGACCCGCCCGTGCTCGATCGCGGCGGAGACGTCGATGTAGGGCTGCGTGGGTTCCTGGGCGTGCTCGATGGCGTTGGTGGCCGCCTCGCCCACGGCCAGGAGCAGGTCGTAGGTCTGGTCCTCGCCGATGCCCGCCCCTCCAGCCAGCCGCGCAGCCGGCGGCGCAGCACGGGGATCGACGATGCGAAGGAGGGCAGCCGCCACGCCGCGTCGTCCCCGGGTGCGGGGATCGCTGCGGGCGGCGCGGAGCGGGCGGGCCGGGCGGCACCACGGCCGTGGCCGGGACGGTGGCCGCCGGGGCGGGTGCCGGGACCGTGACGGGCCGGACCTCTGGGGTGGCGGGCACCGGCGCCGCGGCGGGGACGGCGGCCCTGCCTGCGGCGCGCTCGAGGGCGACCCGCACCCGGGCGATCAGCTCCTCGGATCGGAAGGGCTTGGCCAGGTAGTCGTCGGCTCCCGCGTGGAGTCCCTCGACCGATGCCTCCTGGCCGGCCCGCGCGGTCAGCATGATCACCGGGATGTGCCGCGTCGCGGGTCGGCCCGCAGCGCGCGCAGCAGCTCGAAGCCGTCCACCCGGGGCATCATCACGTCGGTCAGCACGACGTCGGGCTGCCGCTGCGCCACGGCCGCCAGCGCCTCCTCGCCGTTCGCCGTCGTCCGCACCGACCAGTGCGCCCCGAGCAGGCGGGCGAGGTAGGCGCGCATGTCCGCGTTGTCGTCGACGACCAGGACCTCCCCTCGGCCGCGGTGGTCGCTGCCGCACGGGCGGGCTCCCCGGGCCGGGAGGTGTCCTCCTCCCAGCTGGCGGCCTCGCCGCGCGCCTCGTCCGACGGGCTCACCGCGGTCCGCGGCTCGTCGTCGACCGCGTCCGGGGCGCCGGAGGGGAGGGCGACGGTGAACGTGCTGCCGACCCCGGGCTGGCTGGTGACCGTGGCGCTGCCGTGGTGCAGCGCCACGAGCTCGTGCACCAGCGCCAGGCCGATGCCGGTGCCCTCGCGGGTACGGGCCGTGGCCCCGCTCACCCGGTGGAACCGTTCGAAGACGTGTGGCAGCTCCTCGGGGACGATCCCGACGCCGGTGTCGGTGACGGTCAGCACGAACCCGTCCGCGGCCGGCCGCAGGGCGACGTCGATCCGTCCGACGAAGGTGTACTTGACCGCGTTCGCCAGCAGGTTGACGACGACCTTCTCCCACATCCGGGGGTCGAGGTACACCGGCCGGTCCAGCGGAGGGCAGTCGACGGTCAGCCGCAGCCCGGCCCGCTCCGTGGCGGCGCGGAAGATGCCGGCGAGTTCCGCGGTGAAGGTCGCCACGTCGGTCTCCACCCGGACCGGGCTGGCCCGCCCGGCCTCGATGCTGGCGAAGTCGAGGAGGTCGTTGACCAGCCGCTGCAGGCGCTGGCCGTTGCGCAGCGCGACCCCGAGCTGCTCCTGCACGCCGGGCGGCAGCGTCAGGGTGGTGTCCTCGAGGACGTCGCCGATCGGGCCGAGCAGCAGCGTCAGGGGAGTGCGCAGCTCGTGGCTCACGTCGGAGAAGAACGTGGTCTTCGCGCGGTCGAGCTCGGCCAGGGACTCCGCCCGCAGACGCTCCGTCTCGAAGGCCCGCATGTTGGCCACGGCGCCGGCGAACTGCCCGGCCACCAGCTCGTGGAACGACCGGTACTCGGCGTCCAGTGCCCGGTTGGGACTCTTGCCGAGGAGGAGCAGCCCGAGCGGCGCCGCGTCGTGCGACGGCGCCATCGGCAGCACGACGGCCTGCGTGACGGCGTCCCCGAACGGGCCGCCCACGATGCCCAGACCGGCGACGTCGGACGGCAGGTCATCGGCCCCCGCGGCGGCGTCGGGCAGTGCGTCGGGCTCGCATCCCATCGCCGCCACCCGGCGGTAGCTCCCGTCCTCCCCGTCGGAGAGGTAGACCGCCGAGAACGGCACGTCGAGGGGTTGCCCTCCAGCGCCCGGCACATGGCCGTCACGGTCTCCCGCTCGTTACCCAGGTGACCGCCCTCGGTCGCCAGGTCGTGCAGCAGCCGCTGACGCCGCTCGCCGAGGATCTGGCCGGTCACCTCGGTGCACACCGCGTGCATGCCGGCGACCTGTCCGGCGTCGTCGAAGGCGGGGGCGTGGGAGACGGTGAAGTAGGTCTCCTCGCGGTAGCCGGACCGCTCCAGGAGCAGCAGCAGACCCGGCAACCAGGAGGCGTCGAGCGTCTCCATGGCGTGCTCGATGGGCGGGCCGAGTGCGTCCCAGCCCTCCGCGAGGGTGTTCCGGATGTCCTGCCCGATCGCCGGGTGCTTCGCGCCGATGAGCGGGGCGTACGCGTCGTTGTAGAACTGCAGGTAGTCCGGGCCCCAGGTCAGGACCATGGGGAACTTCGACACCAGCACCGTGCGCACGGCGAACCGCAGAGCGGCCGGCCACTGCTCGACCGGCCCGACCGGCGTGCTCGCCCAGTCGTAGGCGGCCATGAGCCGCCCGGCCTCACCGCCGACGGCGAACAGGGCGTCGCGATCGCGTCCCGACGGGGTATCGGGAAGCACGCTCACCTCCAGCCGAAGGACGGGCCACTACTGCGGAACGGATGCCGGTCGCGCCCGGTCGACGGCGGCACGGCGACGACGGCGCGTCCCGGAACGTACCTGTCGTCCCTGGGACGGCGCCTGGGCGGGACGGGACTACAGGCGCTCGACCACGTGGTCGATGCAGGCGGTCAGCGCGGTCACGTCGTCGGGGTCGACGGCCGGGAACATGCCCACGCGCAGCTGGTTGCGACCCAGCTTGCGGTAGGGCTCGACGTCGACGATCCCGTTGGCGCGCAGCGTCTTCGCGATCGCTGCCGCGTCCACCGAGTCGGTGAAGTCGATGGTGCCGACGACGAGCGAGCGGTGCGCGGGGTCGGCCACGAACGGGGTGGCGTACCCGGACTTCTCCGCCCAGCCGTACAGCCGGCTGGAGGAGTCCCTGGTGCGCGCGACGGCGCCGGACAGCCCGCCGAGGGACAGCAGCCACCGGATCTGGTCGGCCAGCAGGAACAGCGTGGCGACCGCCGGGGTGTTGTAGGTCTGGTCCTTGCTCGAGTTGTCGACGGCGATCGACAGGTCGAGGAAGCCGGGGATCCAGCGACCGGAGGACTTGATCTCGGCCACCCGGGCCAGGGCGTCGACGGACATGAGGGCGACCCAGAGCCCACCGTCGGCCGCGAAGGACTTCTGCGGGGCGAAGTAGTACACGTCGGTCTGGTCGATGTCGACGGGGAGACCGCCGGCGCCGCTGGTCGCGTCCACCAGGACGAGGGCGTCGAGGTCGGCACCGTGCGGGCGCTCCACCGGCGCCATCACGCCGGTGGAGGTCTCGTTGTGCGCCCAGCCGTAGGTGTCGACGCCGTCCTGGCCCGTGGGCAGCGCCAGCGACCCGGGTTCGGCCCTGGCGATCACCGGGTCACCCAGGAACGGCGTCTCGGCCACGCCGGAGGCGAACTTGGCGGAGAACTCCCCATAGGTGCCGAACGCGGCGCGGTCCCGGATGAGGCCGAAGGCCGCCGCGTCCCAGAAGGCCGTCGTCCCACCGTTGCCCAGCACGACCTCGTAGCCGTCGGGCAGGTCGAAGAGCTGGCGGAGGCCCTCGCGGATCTCCTTGACCAGGTTCTTGACCGGTGCCTGGCGGTGCGAGGTGCCCATGATCGCGGCGCCCTCGCCCGCGAGGGCGCGCAGCGCCTCGGGACGGACCTTGGACGGTCCGCAGCCGAACCGGCCGTCGGCGGGCAGGAGGTGGGAGGGGATGGTGATGCTCATCCGGGTGGTGCCTCTCAACGGAACGGCTCTGGCCCCCTGCAGGGTCCCGCCGCGAGCGTGCGAGTGGTGGGGTGCAGGGGTCCTTACCCGAGTGCTGGGGCGGTGCGGCCCCCGGCCTAGGCGGGCGCGACCTCGGTGGTCTGCTTGGTCTCGATGGTGTCCCAGCCCTCGACCGACTCGGGCTTGCGCGGGTCGGGGCCGACGTAGCGCGCCGACGGGCGCACCAGGCGGCCGGTCCGCTTCTGCTCGAGGATGTGCGCGCACCAGCCGGCCGTGCGGGCGCAGGTGAACATCGAGGTGAACATGTGGCTCGGGACCTCGGCGAAGTCGAGGACGATCGCCGCCCAGAACTCCACGTTGGTCTCGACCGGCCGGTCGGGACGACGCTCGCGCAGCTCCTTGAGCGCGGCCTGCTCGAGCGCCAGGGCGGCCTCGAAGCGCGGGGCGCCGAGCTCCTCGGCCGAGCGGCGGAGGACGCGGGCACGGGGGTCTTCGGCGCGGTAGACCCGGTGGCCGAAGCCCATCAACCGGTCCTTGCGGTCGAGCAGGTCCTTCACGTACTTCTCGGCGTCGCCGGTGCTCTCCACCTCGTCGAGCATGTGCAGCACCCGCGAGGGGCGCCGCCGTGCAGCGGGCCGGACATGGCGCCGATGGCGCCGGACATCGACGCGGCCACGTCGGCACCGGTGGAGGCGATGACGCGGGCGGTGAAGGTGGAGGCGTTCATGCCGTGCTCGGCGGCCGACGTCCAGTAGGCGTCGACGGCGGCGACGTGCGCCGGGTCGGGCTCGCCGCGCCAGCGGACCATGAAGCGCTCGACGATCGTCGAGGCCTCGTCGATGCGACGCTGGGGGACGGCGGGGGTGCCGATCCCGCGGGCGGACTGGGCGACGTAGGACAGCGCCATGACGGCGGCCCGCGCCAGCTCCTCGCGCGCCTCCTCGTCGGAGATGTCCAGCAGCGGGCGGTAGCCCCAGATGGGGGTCAGCATCGCCAGCGCGGCCTGGACGTCGACGCGGACGTCACCGGTGTGCACCGGGATCGGGAAAGGCTCGGCCGGCGGGAGACCGGGGCCGAACTTTCCGTCGACCAGCAGGGCCCAGACGTTGCCGAAGGTGACCTTGCCGACGAGGTCCTCGATGTCGACGCCGCGATAGCGGAGCGCACCGCCGTCCTTGTCGGGTTCGGCGATCTCGGTCTCGAAGGCGATGATGCCTTCCAGGCCGGGTACGAAGTCGTCGGCCATCTCGCAAGCTCCTCTGCGCGCGGACCCCTGCGCACCGGGGACCTGGCGCGCAGATTGCGTGGCCGACCCTAGGCGGTGCGGCGACGCCGGGCACACGGGGGCCGCTCCGTGCCTGCCGGGGGCCCGCATCGCGCCGACCTCCGCCCGCGGTGCCAGCATGGCGGCGTGCCCGACCTCTCCCGCATGCGCAACGACTACACGGCCGGCCGGTTGTCCGAGGAGGACCTGGCCCCCACGTGGGTCGAGCAGTTCGACCGCTGGTTCGGCGACGTCGTCGCTGCGGAGCTGCCCGAGCCCAACGCCGTCGTCGTCGCGACGGCCGACGCCGACGGGGCGCCGGACGCCCGGGTCGTGCTGATGAAGGGCTACGACGAGGCCGGCGTCATCTTCGGGACCAGCTACTCCTCGGCCAAGGGGCGCAGTTGGCCGCCAACCCGCGCGCCGCACTGGTCTTCCCCGGCACGCGCTGCAGCGACAGGTGCGGATGACCGGACGGGTGGAGCGGATCGGCGGCACCGCGTCCGACGGTCTGTGGGACCCGCGGCCGCGCGGGCGCAGCTGGCCGCCGTGGCGTCCGTGCAGTCGACCGTCGTGGACTCGCGGGAGGAGCTCGAGGCACGGCTCCGGCTGCTCGACGAACAGACGGCGGAGGGTCCGGTGCCGCGGCCGGACATCTGGGGCGGCTACCGGGTGCTGCCCGAGCGCGTGGAGTTCTGGCAGGGCGGCAAGGACCGGCTGCACGACCGGCTGCGGTTCGTGCGCGACGACGAGGAAGGTGGCGGCTGGATGGTTCAGCGCCTCGCCCCGTGAAGAAGGACCCCGCTGCCCCCGAAGGACCCCGTCCCCCTCACCCCTCGCAGGCTCGGGGCGAGCCTCCGGACGGGGCCGTAGGGGCTCGGCGCGGGCCCCTGCAGCGGGGCCGCGGGAGCAACCGGTGACAGCGTGACGTCGCCGGTCGACCCGGTCGAGGGCGGCGGGCCGGTCGAGGAGCCGGTGCCGATCGACCGCAGGCGCGGCTGGGCCATCGACACGACACCGCTGCGCAACCCGCACTTCCGCCGCCTCTTCTGGGGCGTCGCGGCCACGATGCTGGGCCAGCAGATGACGCTGGTCGCCGTCCCGTTCCAGGTCTACCTCCTCACCGGCTCCTCGCTGCTCGTGGGCGTCACCTCCCTCGTGGCGCTGGTGCCGCTGGTCGTCTTCGGCCTCCTCGGCGGCGCCATCGCCGACGCGATGGACCGGCGCCGGCTGATGCTGATCACCTCGGTGGGGGCGGCGGTGACGAGCGCGCTGCTCGCCGTCCAGGCGCTGCTGCCCGGCGGCGGCAACCTGGCGCTGCTGTGGATCCTGACCGCGTTCGTGTCCGGCTTCGCCGCCGTCAACCAGCCCGCCCGCAGCGCCGTGATCCCGGCGATCGTGGGACCGGCCGGCGTCCCCGCTGCCAACGCCCTGGCGATGACGGTGCGGCAGGTCGGCGTGATCGTCGGGCCGCTGCTGGCCGGGCTGCTCATCGGGATGGGCGAGCTCTTCCTCACCTACGTCGTGGACGCGGTGGGTTTCCTCGCGGCCGCGGTGCTGCTGCGCGGCCTGCCCCCGCTGCCGCCGGCCGGGGTGGACGGCCCGCTCCGCCTGCGCGCGGCGGTGCGCGGCGTGGGGAGGGTTTCGCGTTCCTGCGCACCCAGCCGGTGCTGCTGATGACGTTCGTCGTCGACATCATCGCGATGATGTTCGCCTGGCCCCAAGCCGTCTTCCCGGAGCTCTCGCAGACGCGTTACGCCGAGTCGCCCAACAGCCTCGGCTGGCTCTTCGCCGGCATCTCCATCGGGGCGCTGGTTTCCGGGCTGACCTCGGGGTGGGTGTCGCGGGTGGACCGGCAGGGCGCGGTGGTGCTCGCCGCGATCGCGGTGTGGGGCGTGGCGATCATCGGCTTCGGCTTCGCGCCGACGCTGTGGCTGGCGGTGCTGTGCCTCGCGGTCGCCGGCGCCGGCGACATGGTCAGCGCGGTGCTGCGGTCCTCGATGCTCCAGCTGGCCGCTCCTGACGACATGCGCGGCCGGATGCAGGGCGTGTTCATCGTCGTCGTCGCGGGTGGTCCGCGGCTGGGCGACCTGCGGGCCGGTGCGCTCGCCAGTGCGGCCTCGGTCAGCGTGGCCATGGTGTCCGGCGGCGTGGTCGTGGTGGTCGCGATGGTCGTCGTCGCGCTGGTGGTCCCGTCGTTCTGGCTGTTCCGCGCCTCGCGCACCGTCCGGTGACGTGACGAGACGGTGCATCCTTCGGGGTCTCGCGCCGAGCGCGCGAGGCGTGGGGGAAGGGTGGTCCTTCGTCAGGCCAGCGCGCCGGCGACCACCGTCAGGTCCGCCACCAGGGCGTCGTAGGCGGCCTCGCGGGCCTCGTCCGGCGTGCGCAGGATCGCGGACGGATGCGTGGTCGCCAGCATCCACGTCTGGGCCGGCGCCCCCTCGTCCGGCTCGTCGTCGTCGGCCTCCTGGTGCCCGTCGTCCACCGCGTCGGTCACGGCCGGCGGCGTCCACGGGAGGAGCTGCCCGCGGTCCTTCGTGATCCGGAAGGACGGCGAGATGAGCGCCTTGGCCGCGGTCGCCCCGAGGCAGACCACGACCTCCGGCTGCAGGACGGCGAACTCCGCCTCCAGCCAGGGCCGGCAGGCCCGCAGGTGCTCGGGACCGGGGGTCTGGTGGATGCGGCGCTTGCCCTTCGCCGTGAACCGGAAGTGCTTGACCGCGTTGGTGATGTAGGCGTCCCGACGGTCGATGCCGGCGTCGGCGAGGGCCTTGTCGAGCAGCCGTCCCGCCGGACCGACGAACGGCTCGCCCCTCCGGTCCTCCTGGTCCCCGGGCTGCTCGCCGACGAACACGATCCGCGCGGTCTCCGGGCCCTCGCCGAAGACGGTCTGGGTGGCCGGCTCCCACAGCTCGCACGCCCGGCAGCCGGAGGCGGCCGACCGAAGCCCGTCCAGTCCGACGCCGACCGGCGGCTCGGCCGGCGCGTTGGGTTCGCTCATGCACCGATGACATCGCAGTCGCGCACCGTTCGCGACATGGGCGGCCGATACGGTGCGGAACAGGTAACCCACCTACCGCTGGGGAGATGTGCTCGAGTTCGACGGGCTCCACAAGAGCTTCGGCGACATCCGCGTCCTCGACGGGGTCGGCTTCACCGTCGCCCCGGGTTCGATGTTCGGGTTCTGCGGCTCCAACGGGGCCGGCAAGACGACCACCATGCGCATCGCCATGGGGCTGGTCCGGCCGGACGCGGGCGAGGTCCGCTGGCAGGGGCAGCCCCTCGACCAGGCCACGCGGCGCCGCGTCGGCTACATGCCGGAGGAGCGCGGGCTCTACCCGAAGATGAAGGTCGGCGAGCAGGTCACCTACTTCGCGCGGCTGCACGGGCTGGACTCGGCCGCCGCCACGAAGGCCTCCGACGAGTGGGTCGAGCGCCTCGGGCTCGGCGCCCGCCGTGCTGACGCCGTCGAGAAGCTGTCGCTGGGCAACCAGCAGCGCGTCCAGCTGGCCGCCGCGCTGGTGACCCGGCCCGAGGTGCTGATCCTCGACGAGCCGTTCTCCGGGCTGGACCCCATCGGCGTCGACTCGCTGGCCGAGGCGCTGCTGGGCCAGGCCCGCGAGGGCGTCCCGGTCGTGTTCTCCAGCCACCAGCTCGACCTCGTCGAGCGTCTCTGCGACTCCGTCGGCATCCTCGCCCGCGGCCGCATGGTCGCCACCGGCACCGTCGACGAGCTGCGCAGTCGGGAGGCCGGGCGGCTGCTGCGCGTGCTCGTCCCCGACGCCGCGCCGCAGTGGGCGGCCGCCGTCCCCGGCGTCCGCGTCGTCTCCGAGCAAGCCGGCGACACGATCCTCGAGCTGGCCGACGGCGCCGACGACCAGGCTGTGCTCGCGGCGGCCCTGCGCACCGGGCGGGTCACCCACTTCGGCTGGCAGCAGCCGACGCTGGTCGAGCTCTTCCGCGGGGCCGTGGCGGTTCCGACCCCGCAGGAGGTGGCGGCGTGAGCGGACACGGGCGTGAGCCCCGCACGCTGACCAGCACCTCGATGGTCCGGCTCGTCGCCCTGCGCGAGATCTCCGCCCGGGTGCGCGACAAGAACTTCATCATCAGCTCGGTCGTCATCCTGGTGCTGCTCATCGGCACGCTCGGCCTGCAGGTCGCCTTGAACTCCGGTGAGGAGACGACCCGGATCGGCGTGGTGGGCGACGTCTCGGCGCTCGAGCCGGCCCTGGTGGCCCAGGGCGAGGCGCTCGACGTCGGCGTCGAGGTGGTCGGGTTCGACGACGAGGCGGCCGCGCGGGAGGCGGTGGACGCCGAGGACGTCGACGGGGTGCTCGTGAGCGGTGGCGCCGACGCCGAGCTGCTGGTCCAGCAGTCGGCAGGCGGAACGCTGCAGAACGTCGTCCAGGGGCGGTCGCGGAGCTCGCCGTCGCCGAGCAGCTCCAGGCCGCCGGGCTCGACGGCCTGGTCGTCCCCGAGGTCACGGTGACCCCGCTGGACCCCGGGGCGGACGAGGACGGTCAGCGCGTCGTCGTCGCCATCATCGGCATCGGCGTCCTCTACGGGCTGCTCATCCTGTTCGGTCAGTTCGTCGCCCAGGGGTCGTCGAGGAGAAGGCCAGCCGTGTGGTGGAGCTGCTGCTCGCCACGATGAAGCCGTGGCAGCTGCTCGCCGGCAAGATCCTGGGGCTGGGCCTGCTCGGGCTGGCGCAGATCGTGGTGATCGCGGTGGTCGGCGTCACCGGCGCCCTGGCCTTCGACATCGTGGACATCCCGGGTGACCTGATCGGCACGGCCGTCTCCGTGGTGCTGTGGTTCGTCCTCGGCTACGCGTTCTACGCGGCGATCTTCGCCGTGGCCGCCAGCCTGGTGAGCCGGCAAGAGGACCTGGGTGCGGTCATCATGCCGACGACGCTGGTGCTGGTGGTCGCGTTCATCGTCGGCATCCAGGCCGCGGCCGCGCCGGACGGGACCCTCGCCGTGGTCACGTCCTACGTACCGGGCCTCTCCCCGCTGGTCATGCCGGTGCGGCAGGCGGCCGGAGACGTGGCGGTCTGGGAGATCGGGCTGGCCGTCGTCGTCATGCTCGTCGCGATCGCGCTGATCGTGCGGCTGGGCGGCCGGATCTACGCCGGCGCGCTGCTGCGCACCGGCGGCAAGCTGAAGATGCGGGAGGCGCTGAAGGCCGAGCGCGTGTAGCCCGGTCGGGCCCGGGTAGCCGCGCGGCATGGGCATGCAGCTGGGCTACACGATGATGACCGAGCAGGCCGGGCCGAAGGACCTGGTCAGCCACGTGGTGGGCGCCGAGGAGGCCGGCTTCGACTTCGCGGTGAGCAGCGACCACTTCTTCCCCTGGCTGGACGAGATGGGCCATTCGCCGAACGCGTGGGTGACCCTCGGGGCGGCGGCGCAGGCCACCAGCCGCATCCCGCTGATGACCTACGTGACCTGCCCGAGCTTCCGGTACCACCCGGCGGTGGTCGCGCAGCAGGCGGCGACGCTGCAGATCCTGTCCGACGGCCGCTTCACCCTGGGCCTGGGCGCGGGAGAGAACCTCAACGAGCACGTGGTCGGCGGCGGGTGGCCCGCGGCCGACGTGCGCCACGAGCGGATCGTCGAGGCCCTGCACATCATCCGCGAGCTCTTCGACGGCGATGGATACACCAACTTCCGCGGTGAGCACTTCGACGTCGAGTCGGCCAAGCTCTGGGACCTGCCGGACAAGCGGGTGCCGATCGGCTTCGCCGCGGGCGGCAAGCAGGCGGCGACGATCGCCGGCGAGCTGGCGGACGTGCTCATCGCGACCGACCCGATGAGCGAGCTGGTGGAGCAGTTCGAGTCCGCCGGTGGCGCCGGAAAGTCGAAGGTCGCGCAGATGCCGATCAGCTTCGGCACCGACAAGGCCGCCGCGGTCACCCGGGCGCACACCCTGTTCCGCTGGTTCGGCCTCGGCTGGAAGGTCAACGCCGAGCTCCCCGGGCCGTCGGCCTTCGACGCGGCGAGCTCGTTCGTCCGCGAGGAGGACGTCGAGAGCAGCATCCCCTGCGGGGACGACGTCGACGCCGTCCTCGAGGCCGCGAAGGAGTACGCCGACGCCGGCTTCACCCACCTGGCGCTGGTGCAGATCGGCGGCGACCAGCAGGTGCCGTACCTCCAGTGGAGCGAGACGTCGCTGATGCCGGCCTGGCGCGAGGCGTTCGGCAGCTGAACTGCACGCACACCTTGGGGTGAGGTCATCCCGCCGGGGGCGCGGGGACCGCCTCCGGCCGCGATCATCGGCGGCATGACCGAGGACCTGGACGACCGCCTCTCGCGGCTGCAGGCCTCCGACGACGTGTACGCGCTGATCGATCTCGGCTGCGACCTGGCCGACGTCGGGAGGCAGAGCGATGCCGAGTGGTGCTTCCGTCGTGCCGCGGACCTCGGTGACTCCGTCGCGTTCTTCAACCTCGGCAACGCCCTCGCCGCCCAGCAGCGCTTCCCGAGGCGGTCGAGGCCTACGAGGTCGCGCTGTCCCACGGCGAGCCGGACGCCTGGCGCAACCTGGGCAAGGTGCTCGAGGACCTGGGCGACCTGGCCGGTGCGATGCGCGCCTACCGCGGTGCGGTCGAGGCCGGCGATCTCGAGGGGGCCTCCAGCTGGCGTTCCTGCTGCGCGAGCAGGGCGAGCGGCACCAGGCCATGGACGTCGCGATGGAGATCGCGGCCATGGGCGACCAGGAGGCGGCGGCCGTCGTCGCCTGCTGGCGGTGGTGCGCGACCATGGATGTCGCGCTCGAGCCCGAGCTGCGCGCCGGGGCCGACCACTTCCCGGCCGCGCGCGCCGACCTCGCGCACCTGCTCCGGGAGACCGGGCGCCACGACGAGGCCCGCTTCCAGCTGGAGAAGGGCGCCAAGCGCGGCGAGGCCGTGGCCTGGCTGCCCCTGGGCAACTTCTACGCCGACGTCCTTCAGGACGACGAGGCCGCAGAGGAGGCCTACCGCGGGGGCATCGCCGCGGGCGAGGCGTACTGCCACCACAACCTCGCCGTTCTGTTGGCCGAGCGGGGTGACTTCGACGGCGCCGTCGAGCAGTTCCGCATGGGGGCCGCGGCCGGTGACCAGCTGGCCGCCGACGCGCTGCGGGAGCTCGAGCACGGCTGACCGCCGCCCCGACCGAGGCATAGGTACCTATACCTGCGTTCTCGACCTCGGCACGCACGTATAGGTACCTATGCCTGCGCGGTCGGGGACGGCCCCGCGCGGCTCCGACATGAGTCCGTCACACGGGAGCCGGATACTGCCCCCGTGTCCGAAGCCACTGTCGACGTCGCCGACCTCCGTTCCTCCGGTTCCGCAGAAGGGGCCGGCCGGGCCGACGAGGCCCCCTCCGGGACGACATCCGTCTGCTGGGTCGCGTCCTCGGCGAGGTGATCGGCTCGCAGGCCGGCCAGGACGTCCTGGACCTGGTCGAGTCCACCCGCGTCGAGGCGTTCAAGATCCGTCGCTCCGAGGTGGACCGCGCCGAGCTGGCGGAGCGACTGTCGGAGCTGGACGTCCGGTCGGCCAATCACGTGATCCGGGCGTTCAGCCACTTCTCGGTGCTGGCCAACCTGGCCGAGGACATCCACCACGAGCGCCGCCGCCGGCATCACCGCCGCGAAGGCTCACCGCCGCAGGCCGGCAGCCTGGCCGCGTCGATGGCGCTGATCGACGCGGCCGACCTGAGCGCTGACGTCGTGGCCCGGGAGCTCGCCGGCGCACTGGTCTGCCCGGTGGTGACCGCGCACCCCACCGAGGTGCGGCGCAAGACGATCTCGCAGGTCCAGCAGCAGGTCGCCGAACTCATCCGGCAGCGCGACCGTGCCGCCGGGGGCGAGCTCGACGACGCGCAGTGGGGGCGCAGCTGTGGCGCTCGGTGCTCACGCTCTGGCAGACGGCGCTGCTGCGGCTGTCCCGGCTGCGGCTGCAGGACGAGATCGACGAGGCGCTGCGCTACTACGACCTGTCGCTGTTCGAGGTCGTCCCCGCCATCAACGCCGAGCTGCGACGGGCCCTGGACGAGCGCTGGCCGGACGCCGGGCTGCTGCGCCGGCCGATGCTGCTGCCCGGTTCCTGGATCGGCGGGGACCGTGACGGCAACCCGTTCGTCACCGCCGACGCGCTCCGGCGGGCCACCAGCCGGCAGGCCGAGACGGCGCTGGCCCACTACCTGGACGAGCTGGAGGCGCTGCGCACCGAGCTGTCCATGTCCGACCGGTTGGTCACGCCGACACCCGAGCTGTACCACCTGGCCGAGGCCTCGCGGGACGACTCCCGTTCCGTGCCGACGAGCCCTACCGCAGGGCGCTCAACGGGATCTCGGCCCGGCTGGCCCACACCGCGCACGGCGTGCTGGGTCGCATCCCGGGTCCCGCGGCGCGCACCCCGCTGTCGGCGTACGGGTCGCCGGACGAGCTGCGCGCCGACCTCGACGTCGTCGACGTCTCGCTGCGCAGCCACGGCGCCGGCCCGCTCGCCGACGACCGGCTGCTGCGGCTGCGGGAGGCCGTCGAGGTGTTCGGCTTCCACCTGTGCGGGCTGGACATGCGGCAGAACTCTGCCGTCCACGAGGAGGTCGTCGGCGAACTGCTGGCCTGGGCCGGCGTGTGCGGCGACTACGCCTCGCTCGACGAGGCGGCTCGCGTGCAGCTGCTCGCCGGGGAGCTGACCCTGCGCCGTCCGCTGGTGCGGCCGGATGCCGAGCTCTCCGAGACCGCCCGCGGCGAGCTCGACGTGCTGATCGCGGCCGCCGAGCAGGTCGCGCTGCTGGGCCCGCGCACCATCCCCAACTACGTCATCAGCATGTGCGAATCGGTCAGCGACGTCCTCGAGGTCGCCGTCCTGCTCAAGGAGGTCGGCCTGCTGGACCCGGCCGCCGATGCCGGCCCGACGTCGTCGGTCGGCATCTCGCCGCTGTTCGAGACGATCGACGACCTCAGGGCCGCGGGGACGACGCTGGCCGCCATGCTCGACCAGCCGCTGTACCGCTCGCTGGTCGCCTCCCGGGGCGACGCGCAGGAGGTCATGCTCGGCTACAGCGACAGCAACAAGGACGGCGGCTACCTCGCCGCCAACTGGGCGCTGTACCGGGCCGAGCTGGACCTGGTGGAGGTCGCGCGTGCCGAGGGATCCGGCTCCGGCTGTTCCACGGCCGTGGCGGGACGGTGGGCCGCGGTGGCGGGCCGAGCTACGAGGCGATCCGCGCCCAGCCGCCGGGCGCGGTCGCCGGCGCGCTGCGGATCACCGAGCAGGGTGAGGTCATCGCGGCCAAGTACGCCGACCCGGGCCTGGCCCGGCGCAACCTCGAGGCCCTCGTCGCCGCGACGCTGGAGGCCAGCCTCCTCGACATCGAGGGGCTCGGCGACGACGCGGAGCCGGCCTACGCGCTGCTCGACGACCTGGCCGGCCGCGCGCAGCGGGCCTACCGGGCGCTGGTGCACGAGACGCCCGGCTTCGTCGAGTGGTTCCGGGCGGCCACCCCGATCAAGGAGCTCGGCGAGCTCAACATCGGCAGCCGGCCGCCCTCGCGGAAGGCCGGGGACTCGATCTCCGACCTGCGCGCGATCCCGTGGGTGTTCAGCTGGTCGCAGGCCCGCATCATGCTGCCCGGCTGGTACGGCACCGGTTCGGCGCTGGAGTCCTGGGTCGAGGGGGACGAGGAGAAGCTCGACCGGTTGCGCGAGCTGCACCGCACCTGGCCGTTCTTCCGGACCGTCCTCTCCAACATGGGCATGGTGCTGGCCAAGACCGATCTCGGCCTGGCGGCGCGCTACGCGGAGCTGGTGCCCGACGAGGAGCTGCGGGCGCGGGTCTTCGACCAGATCACCGCCGAGCACGAGCGCACCTGCCGGATGGTCCTGGCGATCACCGGCGACGACCAGCTCCTGGCCGACAACCCGTCGCTGGCGCGGTCGATCCGCAACCGCTTCCCCTACCTGGAGCCGCTGCACCACCTGCAGGTGGAGATGCTGCGCCGGCGCCGCGCGGGCGAGGACGACGAGCTGACCAGCCGCAACATCCACCTGACGATCAACGGGATCGCGACGGCCCTGCGCAACAGCGGCTGAGCTACCGGGTGGCGGCTCGGACGGCGGCCATCAGTGTCTCCCGCTCGTGCAGCGTCGTCCGGGCCCGCCCGCGGCTGGCGCCGAGCGCGGTCTCGGCGGCGTCGATCGCCCGCCAGTCGTCGAGCAGCACCGGCTCCGCGCCCCGGGCGACCAGCGTGTCCACCAGGTCGTCAACGGGGCCGGCGGCGCGCAGCACGCCGTCGGCCGCGTCGGCCAGGAGGGCGGCGATGGTCTCCCGGGCGTCGTGCTTGTTGTGCCCGACGACGCCGCTCGGCCCACGCTTGATCCACCCCGCGACGTACTCGCCCGGGGCCACCGTCCCGTCGCGCAGCACCCGGCCGGACTCGTTCGGCACGGTGCCCGACCGCTCGTCCACCGGCAGCCCGGGCAGCGGAGGCCGCGGTAGCCGACCGAGCGGACGACGAGGTCGGCCGGGAGCGCCTCCAGCTCGCCGGTGCCCATCGCCCGGCCGTCGCCGTCGACCGCGGTGCGCTCCACCTCGACGCCGGTCACCCGGTCCTCGCCCAGCAGCCGCACCGGCCGGCGGAAGAACCGCAGCCGCAGGCGGACACGACCGGTCGTGGCGGTGTGGTCAGCCCAGCCGCGCAGCACCGCGAGGTTGCGGCTCACGTTCCGGTCGGTGGCGGCCCGCTCCTCGCTCCCGGGGTCGAGCTCCAGGTCCGCCGGGTCGACCAGCACCGTCGCATCGGCCAGCCCGTCGAGCTCGCGCAGCTCCTGGGTGGTGAACGTGGCCTGCGCCGGACCCCGGCGGCCCAGGACCGTCACCTCCTCCACCGGGGCGGCGGCGAGGACGTCGAGCACGTGCTGCGGCATGTCGGTCGGCTCGAGCTCCTCCGCCGTCCGCGACAGCACCCGCGCGACGTCCAGGGCCACGTTCCCGACCCCGACGACGACGACCGACCGGACGCCGGCCAGCGCCGCCTCCACCCGCGCCCGGTCGGCATCGGGATGGCCGGTGTACCAGGCGACCAGGTCGGTGGCGGCGAGGCTGCCCGGCAGCTGCTCGCCCTCGATGCCGAGCTGCCGGTCCAGGGAGGCGCCGTAGGTGTAGACGACCGCGTCCACGTGCCGCCGCAGCTCCGCCAGCGTGATGTCGGTGCCGACGTCGACGTTGCCCACGAAGCGGACCAGGGGATCCTCCAGGCTGCGGTGCAGGGTGTCCCGGATGGCCCGCATCTTCGGGTGGTCGGGGGCGATCCCGTGCCGCACCAGGCCGAACGGCGTCGGCAGCCGGTCGATCAGGTCCACCGCGACCGGGACGGCGTCCTGCCGGGTGAGGGCGTCGGCCGCGTAGATGCCCGCAGGCCCGGCGCCGACGACCGCGATGCGCAGCGGGTGCCGCGGAGACGGGGAGGGGCCGACGGGGGAGGCACGGAACCGTCGGCGGACACGACTGGCATCCTGACCCCTCCGGGCCCTTCGCACCAGTGCAGGGGCCCGGACGCCGGTCCCGGGCCATGGTCCGGTCCGCCCGAACCCGCCTCAGGAGGCCCTCGTGTCCGTCGTCGTCGTCGCCACCGTCACCCCCAAGCCCGACCGGGCCGATGAGGTGCGCGAGGCGATCCTGGCCGCCGTCCCGAAGGTGCACGCCGAGCCGGGCTGCGAGCTGTACGCGCTGCACGAGGGCGACGGCACGTTCGTCATGGTCGAGCGCTGGGAGAGCCCGGAGGCGCTGAAGGTGCACGGCCGCGCGGAGGCGCTCACCACGCTCGGTGGCGAGCTGGCCGACAAGCTGGCCGCGCCGCTGGACGTGCGCCGGCTGGCGCCGGTCCCCGCCGGCGACGCCGACAAGGGCGCGCTGTAGCCCTCAGTCGCAGGAGGTGTTGTGGTCCAGGTCGTCGCGGACGTACTGGCTGAGGACCACGTCACCGTCCGGCACCAGCGGGTCGTCGTCGCAGGTGGCTTCCGCCTGCTCGAGGGTCAGCGAGCCGGCCAGCCAGCTGTCCAGGTCGGCCAGCACGCTGTCGTCGTCGACCTCGCCGACGATCTGCGACCACTGGTAGCCGGTGGAGTAGATCCCGACCTCCGCCTCGCGGGAGAGCAGGTACTCCGTCATGCCCTCGAGCGTCGCCCGGTTGCGGGCGCGGGCGTCGTCGGAGCCGTACTGCCAGGTGTTCATCGTCTCGACGTCCAGCCACCAGACGTAGCGGGCCGGCTGGCTGTCGAGCCGCGCCGCGCGCGCCGCGGGGGTGAAGAAGGACAGCACGCTGTTCTGGGCCCGCTCCCAGCCGTACTGCCACGAGCAGGCCGTGGAGTTGGTGCCGTCGCAGCTGCCGTAGGGCGTCGCACCCTGGTCCGGCCACGTCGTCACGCGGTCGAGCAGCTGGCCGGGGTTGGCGGTGTTCAGGTACAGCTGGGCGGGCGGCTGGTCATCGACCTCACCGGAGGACTCCCAGGCCCAGGTCAGCTGCTCCTGCAGGCAGGGATTGGCCCGGGTGGACAGCCCGCCGTTGACCCCGACGACGGCGAAGGCGCGGTCGCGCGGCAGGTCGGTGTCGCACTGCGGATAGGAGACGTCGTAGCCGACGGTCGTGGGTGCGGCCGATGCGGTAGCGGGCACGGCCAGGGCCGCCATCGCCCCGAGGGCGACGACGGCGACCCTCCACGGTGACGACGGCATCGTTATCGAACCTACACGCGCGACGCCGGGAGGCACACCAAGATCGGCCGGTCGCATAACCCCTGGTGGGGTCTCAGACGGCCTGGCAGACCGGGCACCAGTACAGATTGCGCCCCACCATCACCTCGGTGCGGATCTCGGTGCCGCAGATCCGGCACGGCAGGCCGGTGCGGCGGTAGACGTAGTGGGCGTCGTCGCGCTGCACCGGGCTCCGGCGGCGGCTCCGGTCCTCGGCGCGGGTGGTGACGATGCGGCCCATCCGCACCCCCGAGCGCAGCAGCATGACGAGGTCGACCCACATCTCCTGCCAGAGCGGCGCCTCGACGGCGCGGCCCGGGCGGAACGGGGAGACCCCGTGCCGGAAGAGCAGCTCGGCGCGGTAGACGTTGCCCACGCCGGCGAGCACCGACTGGTCCATCAGCAGGGCACCGATCGCGGTCCGGCTGCGGGCGATGCGGCTGTGCGCGATGCCGCCGTCCGCGCGGGGCGCAGCGGGTCCGGGCCGAGCCGCGCCAGGATCGCGGTCACCTCCGGGGTTGCCAGCACCTCGCAGGCGGTGGGGCCGCGGAGGTCGGCCCACGCGCCGGCTCCGTCGGGGCCGTCGGCGGTCCACCGCATGCGCAGCGCGCCCCTGGCCGGGGTGGCTCCCCGGTGCCGCGGACGAACGTGCCGTACAGCCCCAGGTGGACGTGCAGGACGTCGCCGCCGAAGTCGGCGAAGAGGTGCTTGCCGTAGGAGAAGACCTTCCGGAGCACGCGGCCGTCGAGCAGCGCGGCGCCGGCCGCGAACCGCCCCTGGGGGCTGGTGACGTGCACCGGGCGGCCGGCGAAGGTCTGCTGGTGGTCGCGGGCGAGGCGGTAGAGCGTGTGCCCCTCAGGCACGGTCGGTCCTCCGGGTGGTCGCGACGTCGCGGCTCGGGGTCACCCCGACCGCACCTGCTGGTAGCGGGCGAGCGCGACCTGCCGCTCCGCCGCGTGGTCCACCACCGGCTCGGGATAGCCGGCCGGGAGACCGCCGGGAGCCAGCCACGGCTCGTGCACGAAGCCGGTCGGCACGTCGCGGAGCTCGGGCACCCAGCGCCGCACGTACTCGCCCTCGGGGTCGAACTGCTTGCCCTGCCGGGTCGGGTTGAACACGCGGTAGTAGGGCGAGGCGTCGGTGCCCGTACCCGCGACCCACTGCCAGCCGTGGTTGTTGCTGGCCAGGTCGCCGTCGACCAGGTGCTGGAGGAAGTGGTGCGCCCCCGCCGCCAGTCCAGGTGCAGGTCCTTGACCAGGAACGACGCCACGATCATGCGCACCCGGTTGTGCACGTAGGCCTCGCCGTGGAGCTGGCGCATCCCGGCGTCGACGATCGGATAGCCGGTGCGGCCCTCCGCCCAGGCGGTCCACAGCGCCTCGGTGTCCGGGCCGCTGTCGTACTCGATCGAGCCGGTCCGCGGGTCGAGCGGCTCGCGCGCCGACTCCGGCCGGTGCCACACCACATCGGCGTAGAACTCGCGCCAGGCGAGCTCGTCGGTGAAGCGGCGCACCGCCTCGTCGTCGCCCGCGACCCCCGCCAGGTCGGCCAGCAGGGTCCGGGGGTGGATGCAGCCGTACTTCAGGTACGCCGACAGCCGGCTGGTGCCGTCGGTGGCCGGCCGGTTGCGGGTCCCCGGGTAGCCGGGCAGCAGCTCGTCGCGGAACCGCTCCCAGGCCGCCAGTGCGGCGGCCTCCCCGGCGGGAGGAAGGCGGGTCCCGGCAAGGTCCTGGCCGGGCGGCAGGTCCTCCGACGGCACGCCACGGGTCCAGCGGTTCCGGTCGGGACGCGGTGCCGGCGCGCGCCAGCCGTGCGCGCGCCAGGCCCGGGCGAACGGGGAGAAGACCTTGAAGGGAGTGCCGTCGCTCTTCGTCACCCGCCCCGGGGTGACCGCGTACGGGGAGCCGGTGCGGACCAGCGGGACCTCGCCGAGGGCCTGCTCGACGGCGGTGTCGCGGCGCCGGCCGTACGGACCGGCGTCCGCCGACACGTGCACCGCGGTCGCCCCGACGTCCCGGACCAGCGCCGGGAGGATCGCGGCCGGGTCGCCCGCCCGCACGACCAGTGCATCGTCGAGGATTCCGACAGTGCCTCCAGGCAGTTCCGCAGGAACTGCCGGCGCGGTGCACCCGACGGCCGCCACAGCGCCGGGTCGACGACGAAGACGGGCAGCACGTCGCCGTCCCGTCCGGCGTCGTCGAGCGCGGCCAGCAGGGCGGGGTGGTCGCCCAGCCGGAGGTCGCGGCGGAACCACAGCAGCGACGTCGGCACCTGCGGAGCGTAGGCAGGTGCCGCGCCGGCCGCAGATCAGCGGTCGGCGGTCTCCAGGCCGAAGTGCGGCCGGTCGTCGGCGGCCACCAGGTCCATCTGCTCGGGATGCTGCTGGATGTAGTGCCGGATGAACGAGCAGTACGGGAGGACGGTGAGCCCGCGCTCACGAGCGGCGTCGAGGACTCCGGCCACCAGGGTGGTGCCGACGCCGCGGCCGCCGACGCCCGGGTCGACCTCGGTGTGCGGAAGGGTCATCGTGGTGCCGTCGACGTGGTAACTGGCCAGACCCACGACCCGGCCGTCGAGCTGGATCTCGAAGCGTCCCCTCTCGGGGACATCCACCACCTGCATGTCCATGATGCTCGTCCTTCCGTCTTCCCCCGGCGCCGTTGCCGGAGCCTGACGTCTACCCGGACGGTAGTCCCGAGACGCGTCGGTTCGCCTCACCACTGGTGACGAGTCGGGTGTGCCGAGTGTTCCCGGGACCACCGGATAGCCTCTTCGCATCGGCGCGGCGGTCACCTGCTGCCACGCCGCCGCCCCCGTAGCTCAGGGGATAGAGCATCGGTTTCCTAAACCGTGTGTCGCAGGTTCGAATCCTGCCGGGGGCACCTGGGTGTCCGGCGCCGGTTCCGTTCGGGACCGGCGACCGGACGCCGTCCAGGCTGGTGGCCGGTGGCTCCCGGGCGTAGCGTCCTCCTCACTGTGCACTGGATCACGGTCGAGGTTTTCGACGGCGCGACGTCCGCCGCCGGGTGGGCCCGGGTGTGGCACGACCGGCTCATCGAGGCGGCGGTGACCAGCCGCGCCGTCTTCTGGGACGAGCACGAGCACCGGTGGGGCGTCGTCCTGGAGTTCACCTTCGACGACGACCGCCGTCGCGACGCCTTCCGCGAGGTCCCGGTCCTGCTCGCCGCCCTCGACGCGGCCCCGGACCCCGTGAACGGCGTCCTGGTATACCCGCACCGCGGGGCGGTTCCGGCAGCCGGCAGCCACGGCGTCCGCGGCCCGTGCTGGGGAGCGGCGCCGCCGAGCTCCCGGTACCGGCGGTCGACGAGGCCGTGCTGCCCTGCGCGGCGTGGCCCGTCGGCCGACCGTCGTCCTGACCCCGTCCGGCGAACTACCGTCGGCGGCATGGTGCTGGTCGTCCTCGAGCTGGTGGTGATCCTCGCCCTGGTCGCCGCACTCGTCTGGGCGCTCCGGAACGCGCAGCGACCGGCCACGACGGCGGCGCTGCCCTCGCGGCAGCGGGCAGAGCTGGCCGCGGCCATCGAGCGGGCGCGATGGCTGCCCGCCCACGACGAGCTGGACGGCGCGACCCGGGTGATGGTCCGGCGGACCTACATCGGGCTCGACGGCCGGCCCGAGGTGCTCGACGAGCGGGTGCTGGAGACGTTCCCGGCGCAGGACCCGGCCTGGGAGGCCCGGTTCACCGAGGCGATGGCGGCCGCGCGCTACCGCTGCACCTACCTGAACGCCGAGGAGGCGGGGTAGCCGGTCGGAAGAGCCGGAAGCCGCGGACGGCAGGATGGGGCGCATGAGCCAGGTCGTCGCCACTGCCGAACGAGTCGTCGGAGCACCCGCGGAGCAGGTGCGTGCCGCCCTCGCCGACTACGAGGGTGCCCGCCGACGCGTGCTGCCCGAGCAGTTCAGCGACTACCGCGTCGAGGCCGGCGGGCAGGGTGCCGGCACCCGCGTGCACTGGCGGTTCGCGGCCACCTCCAAGCGGGTGCGCGACCAGCTCGTGGTGGTCACCGAGCCCACCGCCGACTCGCTCGTGGAGTCCGACGAGAACTCGTCCATGGTCACCACCTGGACGGTGCTGCCGGCGGACGCCGGTGTGTCGACGGTTCGGGTGCGGACCACCTGGAACGGCGCCGGCGGCATCGGCGGGTTCTTCGAGCGGACGTTCGCCCCGAAGGGCTTGCGCCGCGTGTACGACCAGCTGCTCGAACGGCTCGAGGCGGAGCTCGTGTCGCGCTGACCCCGACGGCAGGCGTCCACCGGCCCGGCGCCGGACCGGTCAGCCCCGGTTGCCCCGTGGCGACGGCACGGGCGAGGGCTCGATGTTCTGGTTCAGGTGGAACAGGTTTCCGGGGTCGTAGCGCCGTTTGACCTCCGTGAGCCGCTGGTGGTTGGCGCCGTAGTTGTCCGGCGCTTTGTGCTGGTCGTCCGACGAGGCGAAGTTGACGTAGCCGCCGGTCTCGGAGTGCGGCTCGATGGCCGCGTAGTAGCTCCGCACCCAGGCGATGTTGTCCTCGTTCTCGGCCGGATCGGGCCACATGCCGGCGATGTTGGCCACGTAGCGGGCGTCGCGATGGCCGAACGCCGTCGCGTCGGAGGGCACCTCCTGCACCGCCGCGTCGAGGGTGTACATGTGCATGGCGCAGGTGACGGCCGGCATCCGGGCACCCATCTCCATGTGCGCCGCGATGGCGTCGTCGGAGAGTTCGGTGACGAAGGCGTTCTTCCAGTAGTGCTGCAGGCCGGGCGGCAGCAGCGGGTCGAACAGCGCGTTCAGTGCCGGATAGGGCATCGGCGCGACCATCTCGGCGGCCGGGGTGGCCACCTGGCGGAACCGGTCGTAGAACCGCTGCCCGGAGTCCGGGTCACCTGTCCAGCAGGAGATGACGACGGCGAACGGCTGCCCGACCCGGTCCTCGGGGATGAACGGCAACGGCGGCGCCAGGTGCATCGCCGGGTAGCCGCCGTACTCCCGCGGGGCCTCGTCGAGCATGTCGTCGAAGAACCGGAAGACGGCCGGCCCGTCGGCCAGTTCGAAGAACATGAGCCCGACGAGGACGTCGCCGATGGGGTGCAGCCGATAGGTGAAGTCGGTGACGACGCCGAAGTTGCCACCGCCGCCGCGCAATGCCCAGAACAGATCCGGGTACTCGGTCTCGCTCGCGGTCAGCCGGCTGCCGTCGGCGGTGACCACGCGCGCCGACAGCAGGTTGTCGCACGACAGCCCGTGTGCGCGGCCGAGATAGCCGACCCCGCCACCGAGGGTCAGCCCGGCGATCCCCGTGGTGGAGATGATCCCGCCGGTGGTGGCCAGGCCGTGGGCCGCGGTGACGTCGTTGAACCGACCCCAGGTGGTGCCGCCGCCGGCGCTCGCCGTCCGTCGGGCATCGTCGACCTGCACCGACTGCATGGGGGACAGGTCGGCGACGATCGCGCCGTCGGCGGTGCCGAACCCGGGCACGCTGTGGGCGCCACCACGGACGGCGAGGTCCATGCGCTGCTCGGCGGCCAGTCGCACCACGGCGACCACGTCCTCCTCCGTCGCACAGCGGACGACCGCGGCGGGGTGTGCGTCGATCATCCCGTTGTAGACCCGGCGTGCCTCCTCGTACTCCGGATGCCCCGGTCGGATGACCGTGCCGGTCACCCGGTCCGCAAGGGCCGTCAGTGCCTGCGTCATGGCTGCTCCCGCGTCCGACTGCTCGATGCGTGCGCACCCGCGGTCCGGGAGCGCACGGACAGCGGCATCGACGCTAGGGGCACGGCCGAGGAGCCCGACACGGTCGGAGGTCCCTGTCCGGCGCGGCACGGGCGGCGATCAGAGGGGACGATGGCCCGGTGACCGCCGCGCCTCTCGCCGATCCCGGCCAGGACGTCGCGCTGGACGCCCTCGCCGACCTGCTGGCCGACGGGGAGTGCGTCGTCCTCTCCGGGGCGGGCCTGTCCACGGACTCCGGCATCCCCGACTACCGGGGCGCCAGTGGGAGCCTCCGCCGGCACACGCCGATGACCTACCAGACCTTCACCCGCGACCCGAGTGGCCGGCACCGGTACTGGGCCCGCAGCTTCGTGGGCTGGCGCCAGATCCGGGAGGCCCGGCCGAACGACGGGCACCGGGCCGTGGGCGAGCTGCAGGCCGCGGGGCTGCTCGGGGAGTGGTCACGCAGAACGTCGACGGGCTGCACCAGGCCGGCGGGGCGAGCGACGTCGTCGAGTTGCACGGCGGCCTCGACCGGACGGTCTGCCTGAACTGCGGCGACGTGGCGTCCAGGGCGGGGCTCGACGTGCGGCTCCAGGAGGCCAACCCGCACTTCGGGCCGCGGACCGACGAGATCAACCCCGACGGCGATGCGGAGCTGCCCGACGAGGTTCTCGACGGGTTCGTCATGGTCGGCTGCGTCGTCTGCGGGGCAGGACCGCTCAAGCCCGACGTCGTCTTCTTCGGGAGACCGTGCCCCGCGACCGGGTGGACCGGTGCTTCGGTCTGGTCGAGTCGGCGGGCAGCCTGCTGGTGCTGGGGTCGTCCCTGACCGTGATGAGCGGCTACCGCTTCGTGCTGCGGGCGGCCAAGCTCGGGATCCCGGTGGGGATCGTGAACGTCGGGCCCACCCGCGGGGACGCCAAGGCCGACGTCCGCGTCGACGCGCCGCTGGGCGTCGTCCTGCCGGCGCTCGCCGCCCGCCTGACCGGATGAGCCGCGACGTCGAGCGCACCGACGACGGGCGCTACGTCGTGGTCGACGGACGGCGGTGGCGGACGGCGGACCCGGCGCTCCCCGACGACGTGCGGGAGCGGCTGCTGCACCACCTCGGGGTGGCGCGGTCGGGGGTGCGGACGGCGGGCCGTGCCGGGGACGACGACGCCGTCGCCGCGGCCCGCGCCCGGGTGCAGCTGGCCAAGACGGGGCTGGGCGAGCGCGGGCCGGCGTGGTGGGAGCAGGACGACGACGCCCGGCGGGACCGCTGGGAGTCCGCGCTGCGCGCGCTGGAGGCCTGAGCGACCGGCGGTTGACCGAACACCTGCACGGGCAGGAGAGCCGGCGATGCAGACTTTCCTGCCCGTCGCCGACTTCGCCGAGAGCGCCCGGCTGCTGGACTCTCCGCGGCTGGGCAAGCAACGGGTGGAGACGCTGCAGATCCTGCGCGCGGTCGAGCTGCCCGACTACGGCTGGGCCAGCCATCCCGCCGTCCTCATGTGGAAGGGCCGGACGCCGGCGCTGGTCGCCTACGGCCTGGCGATGGCCCGGATCTGGCGGGAGCGCGGCTTCGCCGACACGACCGAGGCGCAGATCGGGGAGTTCGCGCCGGACGTCGCCGGCCTGCCGCAGGAGGAGCTGGCATCAGCTGGGCTGCTGCCGTCGTGGCTGGGCGACGAGGACCTGCACCGGTCGCACCGGTCCAACCTGATCGCCAAGGACCCCGCCTTCTACCGGCCGCGGTTCACCGAGCTCTTCGGTCCCGAGCCCGACGACCTGCCCTACGTGTGGCCCGGGCCCGACGACGTCCCGCCGGCGCCGGAACCGCACGGCGTCGGCGTCTGGGTGGTACGCCCGCGATCGCACAACGAGCTCGGCGCATGCCTGGCCGCCGGGGTGGTCGGTCTGGGCACGCAGTCCGGTATCGACGTCGACGCCACCGGCCTGAGCCCGGCCGAGCTGCGCGCGCTGTCCAAGGAGCTGTCCGGCCGCCGCCCGGCCAAGGACCTCCGCCAGCTGTCGGCGTTCCTCGACGAGATGGCGCCCGGGGACCGGGTGGCGCTGCCGACCGAGCACGGTGCCGGCCTGCTGCTCGGCGAGGTCATGGGCGGCTACCTGTTCCAGGGCCGCGAGCTGCTGCCGCACCGGCGGCCCGCCCGGTGGGAGCGGGTGGTCCCGCGGTCGGCGGCCCTGCCGCCGGCCTCGCTGCAGGACCCGCGGGCGCTCTTCCGCGTTCCCCTCGACCCGGCGGCGCTCGGCGGCTGACCACGTCCAGGGCGGCGGCGAGCCGGTCCCGCGCTGCGCCGGCCGCCTCGGGATGGGCGCTGGCGTGCACGATCGACCAGGCCGCCGCGTGCAGCCGCCGCAGGTCGATCCACGACGCCAGCACCTCGTCGGAGGGGCGCCGGCCAGAGCGTCGAGGACCGCCCGGCCGTCGAGGCGGCCGGTCGTGCGCAGGCAGGCCAGGTCCCAGGCGAGCGGGCCGCTGCAGGTGTCCTCCAGGTCGGTCCAGCGCCACCCGTCGGGAGTGGCCAGGAGATTGCCGGGGTGGGCGTCCCCGTGCAGCCGGCGGACCTCGTCGTGCAACCTGGGCCGCAGCCCCTCGAGCCGGTCGGCCAGCGCGTCGAGGTCGGCGGCGTCGACACCCCAGCCGCCGCCGGGTCAGCGTCGCCACCCGGGCGACGACCGGCGCCGGCCGCAGGTGCAGGACGACGTTGATGCCGTCCTGCAGCAGCTGCGGATCGGTGCGCAGGCCGAACTCGGCGACGACGTCCCGGGCGGTCGCGATCGCGTCGGGAACCCTGCCCGCACTCACGCGCCGGGCAGTGGCACGTTCTGGAGCCGCACCTGGCCCCGCGCCACCAGCTTGCCGTCGTCAGCGCGGGTGAGCAGCACCTGCCAGAGCTGCAGCGTCCGTCCCTGCTGGACCGGCTCGGCGACCACGTCGAGCCGTCCCGACGTCATGGGTCGCACGAAGTCGGTGTTGTTGTTGACACCGACCGCGAACTGCCCGCGCTCCCGGACCGCCAGGCTCGCCCCGACCGAGGCGGCCGACTCCACCACCGAGCAGTACACGCCGCCGTGGACGACGCCCCACGGCGTGTGTTGGTCGGGTCCGAGGTCGACGGAGCCGGTGACCCGGGTCCCGTCGGCGTCGGCGACGTCGAACCTCATCGCCGCCACGAACGCGCTCGCGGCGGTGAGGTCGACCGCCGGGACGTCGCTCATGCGTCCCACACCAGGCAGAAGGGTGCCCGACCGGGTCGGCGTAGACGCGGAAGTCGCCCCCGCCGCCGGGCAGCCGCCGCGCGCCGAGCGCCAGCACCTTCGGCTCGGCCTCGTCGACGTCGGCCACCCGGATGTCGAGGTGGAACTGCTGTGGCCGTTCGGGGTCGGGCCAGTCCGGAGGTCGCAGGTCGGGCGCCTGCTGGAAGGCGATCCGGTATCCGGCCCCGGTGACGACGACCCACCGGTCGCCCGGCGAGCCCTGCACCTCCATGCCCAGCAGGTCGGCGTAGAAGCGGGCGAGGGCATGGGCGTCGGGGCGTCGATGACGACGGAGTGGAGCTGACCGATCATGGGTCCATCCTGGTGGGCGGCGGGGCAGCGCGACAGACGGGATGCGGCCGAGGGCCGCCGCGTTCCGGCCAGCCGGGCGGTGTGGTCGGGCCGGCTGCCGTACCGGAGGATCGGGTCGTGTCCTCTCCGCAGCTCGGCGCCCTGACCTGGATCCCCGCCGCCGATCGGCCCGACCTGCTCGCCCCACCGGTCGCGTCGGCACTGAGCCGGTTGACCGGACCCGTGTGGGTCGCGGAGATCGACGAGGACCTGGCCGACACGGCCGCGTTCAGCGAGGCCTACGACGTGCCGCTGGAGGCCTCGGCCAACTGCGTGGTGGTCGCGGCCCGCCGCGCGGGGCAGACCACTCTCGCCGCCTGCCTGGTGCTCGCGACCACCCGCGCCGACGTCAACGGCCTGGTGCGGCGCCACCTCGACGCCCGCAAGGCCTCGTTCGCCCCGCAGGACGTCGCGGTGGCCGAGTCCGGGATGGCCTTCGGTGGGATCACCCCGGTCGGGCTGCCGGACGGCTGGCCGGTGCTCGTGGACCCGGCGGTCACCGCCGCCGACCTCGTCGTCATCGGCTCCGGCACCCGAGGAAGCAAGCTCGCCGTGCCCGGGAAGGTGCTGGCCGAGCTGCCCGCCGTCCAGGTCCTGGAGGGCCTCGGCCGGTCGGTCGCGCCGGAGCCGGCGGGACCGGCGCCCGCGACCGGCCGCCCCCTGCGCGCCCCGGACGACAGCGACATCGGCTGGGGCGAGCGGCCGGCCGACGGATCCGACAGCGACCGCCGCTACCTGGAGGACCGCCCCCGCACTGGGGCAGCGACTAGAGCTGCCCGGGGAGGCTCGTCGCGCCGGGGCCCGACGGGTCGTGGCCGGCGCCCATGCCCTGCTGCGCGCGCAGCAGGTCGCGGATCTCGACCAGCAGTTCCACCTGGCTGGGGACCACCGGCCCGGCCTCCTCGCCCCGCTTGCGCCGCTCCACCAGCGTCTTCATGGGCAGCACGACGACGAAGTACACGACGGCTGCGGTCAGCACGAAGGTGATCACCGCATTGACGAAGGCCGCCCAGTCGAAGACCTGCTCGTCGACCTCGAACGTCCCCCGTCGAGACCGCCGCCGCCGACGAGGCCGATCAGGGGCTGGAGGAACGAGGCGGTGAACTGGGCGACCAGCGCGGTGAAGGCGGCGCCGATGACGACGGCGACCGCCAGGTCGATGACGTTGCCGCGGAGCAGGAAGTCCTTGAAGCCCTTGATCATGGCTTCATCCAGGCACACCGGTGCCTCGGTGACCAGCGGGCGGCGGCGTGTCACGGCGGCGGCAGGCTGACCGTGAGGGTGGCGACGGTCGCCCGCGCGGCGAGGCGGGCGGCGGTGGGCTGGTCGACCGCGAGGAGGAGCAGCCCGGCGGCGGGGTCCTGACCGTCCGTGCCGCCGGGGGTCGCGAGCACGAGCGCCGACGCGACGACGACCTCGGCGGTGCCGGAGTCGGGGACGTGGCCAGGACGTCCACGCGGTCGCCGGCGGACACCAGCGCGGCCACGGCGAGATCGGCCAGCCGGACCGGGGCGGCGACCTGACCCCGGGACAGCAGGGTGGTCAGCGCCGGCCCCACGAGACGGACGTCGGTCACCGGCTCCCCGGCACGGACGGCGCCGGCCAGGATGCGGCCCGCCAGCTCCGACGGATCGGCGGCCACCCCGGTCGGCAGCAGCTCGGCCGGGAACCGCGCGACCGTCAGGTCGGCGGGAGCGAGGACGGTGCCGGGCGGGAGATCGGCCGCAGCCACCGCCACCGGGATGCCGGCGGGCGCCTGCGCGGCGACGGACGGCCGGTCGGGGCGCAGGGCGAGCAGCAGCGCCAGCACGATCAGCAGCCCCGCAGCCACCTGGCGGGCGGTGTGCAGGAGGGAACGGGGACGGCGGAAGCGCGGCACCCACCGAGCCTGCGGCGGCGACCGTCAGGACGGCCGGCGCCGGGCCAGGTTGTGGAGGGAGCGGTCGGCTGTGGACGACCGCCCCCGGTCAGTCGGCGGCCTTCGCCGTGCTCGAGGACGCCTTCGGCGAGGAGGTGCCCGTGGAGGTGCTCGCGGCCGGCGCCGAGGTGGAGCTCTCCTTCGACGAGGAGCCCTCCTTGGACGACGACGAACCGTTCGAGGAGGAGCCCTCCGCCGCCGAGGCCGCCTTGCGGCTGTCGGTCCGGTAGAAGCCCGAGCCCTTGAAGACCACGCCGACCGAGCCGTAGACCTTGCGCACCGCGGCGCCGCACTCGGGGCACTCGCTCACCGGGGCGTCGGTGAAGGACTGCACGACCTCGAACTCGTGCTTCCCCTCGGGGTTGGTGCAGGCGTACTGGTACGTGGGCACGGCGATGGCTCCCTGGTGCTGCGGAAGGGCTGCTCCGGGTTGGCACTCGCACCCGGCGACTGCCAATGATGCGTCATCTCGGCGGCGGGCGTCCACGCGCGTCGCCCGGTGTGAGCAATCCGGCGCACGATCCCGCGTACCGGGTGGGCCGGGCCGCGCCGGTAGGGGCCGCGGCCTCGTGGCCGAGTGCGCATCCCCTGCGCCGAGAGGTGGAGGTCCGTCCCGTGATCGACGAGGTGGTGGCCCGGTGGCACCAGTACATGCGCGGAGATCTGCCGGGCGGCCTGGAGGACCTGCTCGCCGACGAGGTCGTCTTCTACTCGCCGGTGGTCTACGCGCCCCAGCGCGGCAAGGGCATCACCACGCGGTACCTCGAGGCGGCTGCCGCCGCCTGGCCGGTGACGCGGCAGCCGGCGACGACGCGGCCGGTGGTCCTGCGGGGCCTTCCGGTACACGAAGCAGGTCCTCGCCGGCGACACCGCGGTGCTCGAGTTCGAGACGACCATGAACGGCACCTACGTCAACGGTGTCGACATCGTCCGCTGCGACGACGCCGGCCGGATCGTCGAGTTCCGGGTCATGATGCGTCCCCTCAAGGCCATCAACGCCGTGCACGAGGAGATGGGCCGGCTCCTGACCGCCGGAGCCTGACGCCCGCTACGGTCTCGCGCGTGGCGGATCGGTGGCTCGACGACGAGCAGCAGCGGACCTGGCGTGCCTGGCTCACCGTGTCCGAGCTGGTCCCGCGCGCCCTGGACGCACACTTGCAGCGGGATGCGGGCCTGAGCCACGCCGCCTACGTCGTGCTCGCGATGCTGTCGGAGTCGCCCACCCGCAGCCGCCGCATGAGCGACCTCGCCCGCCGCGCGAACCAGTCCCAGAGCCGGCTGTCGCACACCGTCGCCCGCCTGGAGGAGCGCGGCTGGGTCCGCCGCGAGCGCGCCGCCGACGACGGACGCGGCAACCTCGCCGTCCTCACCGACGCCGGGTACGACGTCGTCGTCGCCGTGGCGCCGGGGCACGTCGACGCCGTCCGGGAGACGGTCTTCGGGCCGCTCACCGCCGAGCAGACCCGGGTGCTCGGCGAGGCACTGCAGACGATCGCCGCCCGGCTCGACCCCGATCGCACCCTGCGGGTGCGGGACGGTGCCGACCTCGCCGACTGAACCCCGTCAGGCGAGGTGCCGCCGGTAGGACCGCGGGTCGGTCACGAACTGCTGCCAGCTCGTACGTCCTGATCCGAAAATGACTGGGGTAGGGCGAACGGGACCGTCGGCTCGGGGTAGGGCTGCGCCGAGTCGGGGACGGGCGAACGGTTGTGGGTCAGGCGGCCGGGGTGAGGGTGACGGTGTAGCCGAGCGCTTGGAGTTGGTGAACGTAGGCGCGGCGGCGGCGGTCGGGGTCGGTGCGTTTGGCGTGGAAGTCCGAGCCGAGGTCGATGAAGTGTGCGTCGGGATCGGACAGCAGATGCCAGATGATCACCAGCATGGAGCGGCCGACGGCGACGACGGCCCTCTTCCCTCCTCGGCGGCGGGCCAGGCGGCGATATCGCTCACCGAGGAAGGTGTCGGTCTTCGCCGCGCCAGCGACGGCCTCGCCGATGACCTTGGCCAGATAGCGGTTGCCGTGGCCGGTGCTGCCCGGTCCCTTCTTCTTGCCGGCCGATTCCTTGGTGGCCGGAGCGAAACGGGCCCAGGCGCACAGGTGTCCGGGGGTGGGGAACCTGCCCATGTCCAAGCCGATCTCGGCCACGATCGCGCTGGCGGCGGCGCGGCCGATGCCCGGAATCTCATCCAGCTTCGCCACCGCGTGGCCGAAAGGGGCGACCATCTCCTCGATCATCGCCTCGAGCCCAGCAATATCGGCGGTCAGACCGTCGATGCGAGCCAGCATCGTGGTCAGCAGCCGCGCGTGGTGATCGGTGAAGTAGCCGGTGAACGCCTCTTCCAGATCGGTGAGCTTGCCCCGCATCCGCCCCCGGGCCAGCTGGGCCAGCACCTTGGGGTCCCGCTGCCCGCCGATCAGCGCGGCGAGCATGTCTCGCCCGGAGACGCCGAAGATGTCGCTGACCACCACCGACAGCTTGATCTGGGCGTCTTCGAGCAGCTTCTCCACCCGCTGCTTCTCCGCGGTACGCACCTCGACGAGATCGGCCCGGTACCGGGTGACATCCCGCAGCCGGCGGATCGGCGGCGGCGGCACGAAGCTGGGCCGCAGCATGCCGCGCTCGGCGAGCTTGCACAGCCACACCGCGTCCAGCTTGTCGGTCTTGGGCCGCCCGGGCAGGTGCTTGACGTCGCGGGCGTTGACCAGTTCAGGGTTCAGCCCGTGGGCCTCCAGCAGATAGAACGGAGGCTTCCAGTAGTCGCTGGTGGCCTCCATGACCACCTCGGTGACACCCAGCTCGGTCAGCCGGTCGACCATGACCAGCAGTGAGCGGGTCATCGTGCGGTAGGTGACCACCTCTTGCATCCGCCTGCCCGCGCGTTGCGGATGCGGCACTCGCACGCAGCACACCAGCTCGGCCTTGCCGATATCGAGCGCCGCGACCCGGGCGACGATCTCCTCGACCTGTTCGTCCTCGTTCAGCACCACGGCCTCCTCACCGGCGCCACCGTCACGGCGTCACCCGCGAGGACCGCTGGGCAAGAACTGCAATCTGATCCGCGTGCTCGAAGCGACAAGGAAGCGCCCACGACGCGGCCCTCGGCACCCTGCTCCCTCACGACCTCCCACGATCAAGGACAACCGGCGTCAGCGGGTGACCGACACATTTTCAGCGCGGAACGCGCGGCCGCCAAGGCCACCGATGCTCCCTCACAGTTCGGGGTCCTACCTCAGCGTCGACCGTGCGGGAGGACCCCGAATGACCAGGAGACCTGATCATCATCGCGCCCGTCAGCGGCCGAGGCGGCGGTAGCGGTGCAGGCGGCTGCGGAGGCGCTCGGTGTCGTCGCGGCCGAGCAGCCCGGCGAGCTCCTCACCCAGCACCCGCCCGAGACGCAGGCAGAACTCCTGGGGTTCGTCGGCGGCGTCGGGCCGCTCGGGCACCACGCGGTCGACGATGCCGGCCCGCCACAGGTCGGTGGCCCGGACGCCCTGCGCCGCGGCCATCTCCCCGGCGTGGGTGGTGTCTCGGTGGACGATCGCGCTGGCGCCCTCCGGGGGCAGCGGGCCGAGCCAGCCGTTCGCGGTGGCCAGCACCCGATCGGCGGGCACCAGCGCCAGCGCGCCTCCGCCGGTGCCCTGACCCAGCAGGACCGCCAGGGTCGGGGCCTTCAGGATCACCAGGTCGTGCAGGCAGCGGGCGATCTCGCCGGCCAGCCCGCCCTCCTCGGCCTCGCGGGACAGCGCGGCCCCGGGGGTGTCGATGAGGGTCACCAGCGGCAGCCGCAGCTCCTCGGCCAGGTGCATCCCGCGCCTGGCCTCGCGCAGGGCGGCCGGGCCGAGCGGAGCGGACATGCTCTGGCCGCGCCGGTCCTGACCGAGCACCACGCACGGGGCTCCGCCGAAGCGGGCCAGCGCCAGCAGCAGGCCCGGGTCCTTCTCCCCGGCCCCTGTGCCGGACAGCCCGACCACGTCGGTGGCCGCCGTCCGCAGCAGCCGCCGCACGCCCGGACGGTCCTCGCGCCGCGAGGCGGTCACCACCTCCCAGGCGGTGCGGTGGTCCTCGGGGTCGTCGGCGTCCGTGCCGTCCTCCGGCGTCGGCCGTTCCGCGCCGCGGACGTCGGTGTGCAACGTCTGGCGGGCGGCCAGCACCCGCAGCGCCCGGTCGGCGACGTCGGCCACGTCCTCATGGGGAACGACGGCGTCGATGAGCCCGCGCTCGGCCAGGTGCTCGGCGGTCTGCACGCCCTCGGGGAACGGCTCGCCGTACAGCGCCTCGTACACGCGCGCCCCGAGGAAGCCGATCGCCGCCCCGGGCTCCGCGATGGTCACGTGCCCCAGCGACCCCCACGACGCCAGCACCCCGCCGAACGTCGGGTTCCGCAGGTAGACCAGGTAGGGCAGGCCGGCCTGCTTGTGCCGCGCGATCGCCGCGGTGATGCCCACCATCTGCAGGAAGGCGACGGTGCCCTCCTGCATCCGGGTGCCACCGGACACCGGGGCGGCCAGGAGGGTAGCCCCTCGTCGGTCGCCCGCTCCACGGCGTCGATCAGCCGCTCGGCGGCGGCGACGCCGATCGAGCCGGCCAGGAACCCGAACTCACCGGCGACGACGGCAACGCGGCGGCCGCGCAGCTGCCCCTCGCCGGTGATGATCGACTCGTCCTGCCGCGACTTCTCCTGCGCCGCCGCGAGTTCGCGGGCGTAGCCCTCCGACACGTCGGGGCGGACGACCGCCGAGTCCCAGGTCTGCCACGAGCCGGGATCGAGGACGAGATCCCGGAGCGTGCGGGCGTCCAGGCGGGCGGGCTTCTCGTTCACGACGACGATCCGTCCAGCCAGGCGCGGATCGCGTCGCCGTCGGCACCCAGCACGGGCGGAGCGGCGTGCTCGCGGCGGGTCGTCTCGGTCTCGCCGTCCGGACCGGGGGCGAAGAAGCGCAGCGGCGGGCCGGGCAGCTGCAGCCGGCCGAGGGTGGCGTGGTCGACGTCGACCAGCAGGCCCTGGGACTGCGTCTGGTCCCAGCCGTAGACCTCGTCGATCGTGCGCACCTTGCCGGCCGGGATGCCGGCCGCGGCGAGACGGGCCAGCAGGTCCTCGGGGGCCGTGTCGGCGAACGCGCCTTCGAGCAGGGCGATGACCTCTTCGCGGCGGTCGACCCGCTCACCGTTGGTCGCCAACCCGGGTGCCTCGGGGTCGAGCCCGAACTCGGCGCACAGCTTCCGCCACAGCGACTCGCTGCCGCAGGACAGCTGCACGCTGCCGCCCTTGCAGTGGAACAGCCCGTACGGGGCGATAGAGGGGTGGTGGTTGCCCTGCGCGCGCCCGACCTTCCCGGCCACCGTCCACGCCGTCCCCTGGAAGGCGTGCACGCCGACGATCGCGGCCAGCAGCGACGTGCGAACGACCTGCCCGCGGCCGGTGCGCTCGCGCTCCATCAGCGCGGCCAGCACGCCGTAGGCGCCGTACATGCCGGCCAGCAGGTCGCCGATCGGGACGCCGACCCGCTGCGGGTCGTCCGGGCCGGGGCCGGTCAGGGACATCAGGCCGGCCTCGCCCTGGGCGATCTGGTCGTACCCGGCCCGGCCGCCCTCCGGGCCGTCGTGGCCGAAGCCGCTGATCGCCAGCGTCACCAGCCTCGGGTTGAGCTCGGCCAGGACGTCGGTCCCGAACCCGAGCCGCGCCAGCGTGCCCGGCCGGAAGTTCTCCATCAGCACGTCCGCGCGGCGCAGCAGCTCGGTCAGCGTCGCCTTGTCGGCCTCGTCCTTGAGGTCGAGGGTGATCGACTCCTTGTTCTTGTTCGTCGACAGGAAGTAGGTCGACTCGCGGTCACCAGGCTCGGGGCGGCCCTCCGGCTGCACGAACGGCGGCCCCCACCCGCGGGTGTCGTCACCGCTGCCGGGGTTCTCCACCTTGATCACGCGGGCCCCGAGGTCGCCGAGCATCATCGCTGCGTGCGGCCCGGCGAGGGCCCGGGTCAGGTCGACGACGAGGACGCCGTCCAGTGGTCCAGGCATCTGGTGCTCCGTTCCCTCACAGCCAGCCGGGGACGACGAACACCAACCAGGCCAGGAACGGCCCGGCGGCGACGACGATGGCGGCGTAGCCGAGGATCTGCTTGTAGAAGCGGTCCTTGTCGACGTCCTGCGCCGCGGCGAGGACGAGCGCACCGTTCGTGGAGAACGGGCTCACGTCGACGATGGTCGAAGCCACGGACAGGGCGACCACCACACCCACGGCGCTGATCTCCCCGGCTTCCAGGAACGGCACCGCGAGCAGGATGGCGACACCGATGATCGCTGTCGACGACGCGAAGGCCGACACCACCCCTCCGATGTAGGCCAGGAGGAGGGCGATGAGGAGCGGCACACCGAGCCCGATGACGGCATCTCCGACGTAGTCGATCGTGCCGGCCGCCTCCAGGACGGACACGAACGTCAGGACTCCGGCGATGAGCAGGACGGTCGACCAGCTGATCTGGCTGACCGCGCCCTTGTGCTGCTTGGCCGAGAACAGCGCGAGGACGACGGCGACGGTGATCGCGACGAAGCCGATGTCGAGGTCGAAGGCCAGCGCGAGGACGGCGACCACGACGAGGCCGATGAGCGTGAGGATCTGCTCGAAGCGGACCGGCTGGGGCCGGTCGGGGTGCTCGGGGTCGTCGCCACCGACTGCCGGGCCGGGCGCGGCGCCGTGCCCCTGCACCTCCGTGCGCGGCGCGTGGGCAGCCTCGGCGGGCACCTCCGCGCGGGCGTCCACCTTGCGGCCGATGAGCTTGCGGCCGCCCAGGACGAAGAAGAGCACGACGGCGATGGCGATGTTGAAGAACAGCGCCCCGAGGAAGACGGCCAGCGGGCTGCTCGGCAGGCCCTCGTCCTCGACGATCGTGTTCACCGTGACGCCGTAGACGCTGATGGGCGAGAAGCCGCCGCCCTGGGCACCGTGGATGACCATCATGCCCATGAGCAGCGGGCTGATCCCGTGCCGCGCGGCGAAGGTCAGCGCGATCGGCGCGATGATCGCCACCGCGGCCGGGGAGAGGGCCCCGATGGCGGTGAGCACCGCGGTGACGAAGAACATGATCCAGGGGATGGCCGCCACGTGGCCGCCGACCAGCTTCACCGCGCCGCGGACCAGGAGGTCGACGGTGCCGTTGTTCTGCGCGATCGCGAACAGGTAGGTGACGCCGATCAGGGTCAGCACCAGCCCGGCCGGGAAGCCGCCGATGATCTCGTCGGTGGTGAGACCCACCGAGAGCGTCCCGACGACGAAGGCGGCGACGAACGCCAGGGCCCCCATGTTGATCGGCAGGAAGGTCGCGATCGCGAAGATCACGACCAACGCCAGGATGGTGATGATCTCAGGGGACACGGGCGCTCCCACGACGCTGGGGGACGAGGCGGGTTCACTGTCCCAGTGACCGACGGGTAGCGCCTGCCAGACGCCGGAGGCGCCGGGCCGCTCCCGCAGGCTGGCTAGGCTGCCGCCATGACCAGCCCTTCCCCGCGTCCCGCGCGCAAGGCCGTCATCCCCGTCGCGGGGATGGGCACCCGCTTCCTCCCGGCCACCAAGGCCGTGCCCAAGGAACTGCTGCCCGTCGTCGACCGGCCGGCGCTGCAGTACATCGTCGAGGAGGCCGCCCGCGCCGGGCTGCGCGAGGTGCTGATGGTCACCGGCCGCAACAAGGCGGCCATCGAGGACTTCTTCGACCGCCACCCCGAGCTGGAGACGGCGCTGGAGAAGAAGGGCGACGCCGACCGGCTGGCCTCCGTGCAGGAGTCCACCGACGTCGCGCAGGTCCACTTCGTCCGGCAGGGGAGGCCAAGGGGCTGGGCCACGCGGTGCTCCAGGCCGCGGCGTTCGTCGGGGACGAGCCGTTCGCGGTGCTGCTCGGTGACGACCTGATCGACGCCCGCGACCACCTGCTCGAGCACATGCTGGCCGTGCAGGCCGAGCACGGCGGGTCGGTGATCGCCCTGCTCGACGTGGGCCGGGAGAACATCGACAAGTACGGCGCCGTGGCGATCGAGCCCGGCGCCCACCCGGTCATGGACGGCGACGAGGTCGTCCGCGTGACCGGGCTGGTCGAGAAGCCGCCGGTCGACGAGGCGCCCAGCAGCCTGGCGATCATCGGCCGCTACGTGCTCTCGCCGACGGTGTTCGAGGTGCTCCGGGAGACCGCGCCCGGCCGGGGCGGGGAGATCCAGCTGACCGACGCGCTGGCCACTCTGGTCGAGCGCGGGGAGCCCGTCCACGGCGTCGTGTTCAGCGGCCGCCGCTACGACACCGGCGACCGCCTGGACTACCTCAAGGCCGTCGTCCGGCTGGCCTCCGAGCGCGACGACCTCGGCCCCCGCTGCGCTCGTGGCTGCGCGAGTTCGTCGCCGACCTGCCCGCCGAGGGCGCGTCGTCGTCCTGACCGGCTCCGACAGGGGCACCATCGGGGAGATGAGCGGTCAGGTGGACGGCGAGGACGGCGCGGGCGGTGCGCCCAGGGCTTATCGGGACACGGCGCAGGTCGACATGCCGATGGCGGTGCCCCGGCGGAGCGGCCCGCTGACGATGCCCGGCGCCCGGGTGGTGACGCCGACGCACCCGGCGAGTTCACCGAGCCGCCCCGTGCCCGGTCCCCGGGACGTGGTCGAGGACCGATCCCGCTCCCGGCCACCGAGTCGGTGCCCCTGGACCGGATCTGCACGGTCGAGCGCCACCTCGACGAGATCTTGGCCGCGGTGCCCCAGCCGCACCCCATCGAGCTGGCCGTCCTCGACGCGCAGGGACTGCTCTGCGCCGAGGAGGTCGCCAGCCAGCGGGCCCTGCCGGCCTTCGACCAGGCAGCGCTGGACGGCTACGCCGCGCGGGCCGAGGACGTGGAGGCCGCGCTGCCGCAGGTGCCGGTCGAACTCGCAGTCGTCGGGGAGAGCGTCGCCGGCGCCAGCGCCCCGTCCTCGATCGGCCCGGGCCTGGCGCTCAAGGTGGCGGCCGGCGCGATGCTCCCCGCCGGTGCCGACGTCGTCGTCCCCGCCGTCTGGACCGACCAGGGGACCGTGCGGGTCGCCGTGCTCGCCGGGCCGCCGGCGGGCAGCTACGTCCGGCGCACCGGGGACGACGTCGCGCCCGGCGATCCGGCCGTGCAGGTCGGCACGCCGATCGGCCCGGCCCAGATCAGCCTGCTGGCGGCCGTCGGCCGCGAGCGGGTGCTGGTCCGTCCGCGGCCCCGCATCGCCGTCCTCTCCGCCGGCACGGAGCTCGTCGACATCGGCACCGCGCCGTCGCCGGGTCAGGTCGTGGACGTCAACAGCTACTCGCTCGCCGCGGCCGCCCGCGACGCCGGCGCCGAGGCCTACCGGTCGGGGATCCTCCCCACCGACCCCCGGCGGCTGCGGGAGGTGCTGGAGAGCCAGCTGCTGCGCAGCGACCTCGTGCTGGTCGCCGGCACGTTCGCCGCCGGCGGGTTCGACCCGGTGCAGGAAGCGCTCGCCGAGCTGGGGGACATGCGCTTCCGGCAGGTGACGATGCATCCCGGGCCGGCGCAGGGGTTCGGCCGGCTGGGCCGGGACGAGATCCCGGTGATCTGCATCCCGGGTGAGCCCGTCGCCGCGCTGGTCGCCTTCGAGGTGTTCGTGCGTCCCGCCATCCGGCTGATGCTGGGCAAGCGCCAGCTCTTCCGCCGCACCGTGCAGGCGGTCGCCGGCCAGCAGCTCGTGTCCCCGCTGGGCTACCGGCAGTACCTCCACGGCACGGTCATGCGGCACCCCGACGGCGGGTACGTCGTCGAGCCGGTGGGCGACGGCACCGAGGCACTGCTGGCGCGCATGGCCCGCGCGAACTGCCTGATCGTGGTGGACGAGGACGTCACGGAGGTCGCCGCGGGCGGCCTGGTCACCGTGATGCCCCTGCTGCTCGGCGGCTGAGCTGGATCCCGTCCTGCACCCCGGCTGGCCGGCCCGGCTCGCCTGGGGACCCGTGGAGCTGCAGCCGCTCCGGCGGCGGGACGCAGGGGAGTGGAGCCGGCTGCGGCTGGCCAACGAGGACTGGTTGAGCCCCTGGGAGCCCACCAACGGCGTGCCGTGGGCGGACCGGCACACCCCGGCGGCCTACCGGGCGATGCGCCGGGTGGTCGCCCGACGGGCGCGGTCGGGCGCCTCGCTGCCGTTCGCCGTCCGGGTCGAGGGCCGGCTGGCCGGGCAGGTGACGCTGGACAACATCGTGCGCGGCGCGCTGCGGTCGGGCTACCTGGGCTACTGGATCGACCGCTCGGTGGCCGGCCGCGGGATGGCGTCGCTGGCCGTCGCGCTGGTCTGCGACCACGCGTTCGGCGAGGTCGGCCTGCACCGGGTGGAGGCCGACATCCGGCCGGAGAACCGGCCCAGCCAGCAGCTCGTCGAGCGCCTCGGCTTCCGGCGGGAGGGGCTGCTGCGCCGCTACCTCGACATCGACGGTGACTGGCGCGACCACTACTCCTACGCGCTGCTGGCCGAGGACCTGCCCGGCGGCGTGCTGGCCCACTGGCGGCACCGCATACCAGGCTGAGCGACGGCTCCAGGGGACGGCGCGGGCGACACGCCCCAGTCGTCACACCGGCCCCAGAAATCCATCCGCGACACACCGCGCGCCTCCCGGTTCCTGCGGCCTCACCTGCATAACCTCGCCTCTGCGAGTGACTCATGTGACAGGTGGTGTTCTGATGGGATCGGGCGTGCTCTTGGCCGCTCTGGTCGTGCTGTGGTTCGTCGTGCTGGTGCCCATGGTGGTGACCCGCGGCGACGCGCAGAACGGCCAGCTGGGGCTGGCTGACTCCGGTCGGACGCTGCAGCGCCGGCGGGCGGTGGACCCGGTGGTCCACGCCGACACCGAGCGGGTGTCGATCGACCGTGACCTGCTGCGCACCAGCGGTGAGCTGCAGGTGGACGTGCACGCCCTGCGGCGTCGCACGCTGGGGGGCCTGGTCGCCCTGACCGCGCTGGCGCTGGTCGGCGCACTGGTCTACAGCCCCTGGCTGTGGGTGGCGCAGGGTCTGCTCGACGCCGCCGTCGTCGGCTACGTCCTCGTGCTGCGCAAGGTGGCCCGCCGCGAGCGGCTGGCCGCCCGCCGTGCCGCCCGGGCCGCTGCACGTGCGGCGATGCGCACCCCGCGGCTCGCCCCGTCCCGGCGCAGCGCAGCGCGCCGGAGGTCCACGAGACGGTCGCACAGGACGTCCGGCCGCAGCTGCCGCACCCCAGCGTGCCTCTGGCGCCGGTGCACGCGTTCCCCATGGGCCGCGTCGTCGCCGCCCGCACGCCGGCGCCGGCCGGCTGGCAGCACAGCGCCGTGGTCGGCCTGGACGACGACGACATCGGGTTCGCCGACATCGACGAGTACCAGCCGCGCCGCGTCGCCAACGGCTGAACGAGGGCCCGGCCTCCGGTGCCGCCCCGGTGGTGGCGCCGGTGAGCCGGGACGGTAAACTTCCGGTCGAAGGGGCTGTGGCGCAGTCCGGTAGCGCACCTCGTTCGCATCGAGGGGGTCAGGGGTTCAACTCCCTCAGCTCCACACCTTCACCGCACGTCGAACACCAGCACGTCGAACACCAGCACGTCGAACACCAGCACGATCCAGCCGACGCCGTCGGGGCCACCGCCCCGGCGGCGTTCGCCGTTGACGAGGAGACGACGTGAGCGCGCAGGGTGAGCCGGAACCCGACGACCAGCGCGCGGTCCGGTTCCGCTGGATCGCCCGGGGCGTGGTCGCCGCGATCGGGCTCTACTTCCTCGCCGACGGGCTCAGCGGGATGTGGTCCGACGTGGGTCCCCTCGCCCAGGTGCTCATCGTCGGCGCCGTCGTGCTCGGCATTGCCGTCGTCGCCCTCGTGCTCCTGCGCCTGGACCGTGGCAGCCGGGAGCGCTGAGCTCACCGGGCGTCGCGGAAGTCGGGCGCCCGCTTCTCGACGAACGCCCGCACACCCTCGCGGCCCTCGGGGTCGGCCGCGGACTCGGCGATGAGCTGCGCCTCGTCGTCCAACTGCTCCTCGAGCGTGCGGGTCGCGGCGCGCCGGACCAGCGCCCGGGTGCGCACCATCGCCCGGATCGGTCCGGCGGCCATCTCGCGGGCGACCTGCTCGGTCGTCGCGCGCAGGTCGTCGTCCTCGACCAGGCGCGCCACCAGCCCGGTGAGGTGCGCCTCGGCGGCGGTGAGCGCGCCGTTCGTCAGCATCAGGTCCAGCGCCCGGGGCGCCCCGAGCGCGCGGGTCAGCGCCCAGGACGTACCGCCGTCGGGGAGAAGCCGATGGCCCCGTAGGCGGGGCGGATCGTCGTCGTCCGCGCGCAGATCACCAGATCGCAGGCGCCCACAAGCCCGACGCCCGCCCCGGCCACCGCGCCCTGCACGCCGGCGACCACCGGGACGGGGCAGGAGAGGACCGTCCGGATCACCTCGTGCCAGTCGTGCGCGAGCTGCCCGACGAAAGCGCCCGGATCGTCGGCGCCGGCGAAGGAGCGCACGTCGCCGCCGACGCAGAAGCGCGGTCCGTTGGCCAGCAGCAGGACGACGCGGGTGTCCTCCGGCCGGGCGGCGAACGCCGCTGCGAGCTCCGCGGCCAGCCGCGGGGTCAGCGCGTTGCCGGTCTCCGGCCGGTCGAGGGTGATGCGCCAGACGTCTCCGTCGGCGGCGGTGAGCACGGCGGGGCGGTCCTCGGGCATCGTCGTCCCCTCCTCCTGGCCGGTGGGCGGAACCGTACGGGCTGCCCGCTCAGAACCACGACGGGAACCACATCCGCAGCAGCCACTCGGGCTGCGACAGCGGCTGCCCGGTCAGCACCGGGTAGAAGAAGACGAACGTGGCCGCGACCAGCGCGACGTAGAGGCACACCGCGCCCAGGCCGATCTGGCGCCGCAGCGGATCGGCGTCCCGGCGTCCCAGGACGTCCTGCAGGACCAGCACGACAGCCAGGACGAAGAAGGGCAGCGCCGGCGCCATGTAGAAGATGAACATGGTCCGGTCGAGGTTGAGGAACCAGGTGAGCCAGCCGGCCGCGATCCCCACGGCCACCGGGACCGCTGCCGGGTCGCGGCGCGCGACGATGCGCCAGCCCAGCCAGAGCAGCGCGGGGACGAAGGCGAACCACAGGGTCGGCGTCCCGACCATCAGGATGTAGCGGACCACCTGGTCGCCGGCGTCGTCGGTCAGGCCCTGCGGGTTCCACAGCAGGATGGGTCGGCCGTCGACCAGCCAGGACCACGGTCCCGACTCCCAGGGGTGCGGGGAGGACAGCCCGTTGTGGAACTCCAGCCACTGGGCGTGCTCGTGCCACAGCGAGCGCAGCGCGTCGGGGATCCAGGGGAACGCGGTCTCGGGGTTCTGCTGCGCCCAGGCCTTGCCCTGCGAGGTCTCGCCCAGGAACCAGCCGGTGAACGAGGCCAGGTAGGTGAGCACCGGGACGACGGCCAGGGCCCACACCGCGCCGGGCAGTCCGCGGCGGAGCGCCGTCCGGGTGGGGCTCGGGACCCGGGCCTCGCGCCAGGCCACCCGGTCCCAGAACAGGCTCAGGACCGCGAAGAAGGCGAGGAACCAGACGCCGCTCCACTTCACCGAGCAGGCGCAGCCGAAGAGGACACCGGCCGCGATCCGCCAGCCCCGCGGACCCAGGCGGGTCGGCACGCCACCCATCGTGCGGACCCGGTCCCGCACGACGTCGCGGTCCACCACGAGGCAGGCGACGGCGGAGACGACGAAGACCTGCAGGAAGACGTCGAGCAGGCCGATCCGTGCGAGCGTGAAGGAGAAGGCGTCGAGGGCGAGCAGCAGGCCGGCCAGCAGACCCAGCACGGTGGAGCCGGTGAGCCGCCTCGCCAGCCGCACCAGGACGACGACCGCGATCGCGCCGGCCACCGCGGACGGGAACCGCCAGCCGAGGGAGTTGTAGCCGAACAGCTGCTCTCCGGCCGCGATCAGCCACTTGCCCAGCGGCGGGTGGACGATGAACGAGTAGCCGCGGTTGTACTCGAAGCCCCAGGTCAGCAGCTGCTCCGCGTGCCGCGGGTAGTAGGCCTCGTCGAAGAGCAGGTCCTTCGGGTACGTGATGCCCCACAGCCGGACGGCGAGGGCGGCCACGCCCAGGACCGCGGTGAGGACCCAGGACAGCCGGCGGTCGTCGGGCAGCGGCGGGGACACGTCGCGGCGGGGGCGGGGAGCGGCCGGCGGCAGGCGGCCGGTCGGGACTCCGGCGCTGCCTCCGCACGTCGGGGAGCCAGCACCGCCATGCCTGCAGGGTATGTGGGCGCTCCGCCGGCACCGTCGTGACAGGCTCGCCCCGTGAGCGGACGGCTGGTGCTCGGTGGCGCACCCTCGGGCAGCCGGGCGACGTGGGGCCTCGGCTGCGCGAGGTGATGGCGACCGCCGACGTCCTCGCGGTCGAGGACACCCGCCGGCTGCGCCGGCTCGCCTCCGACCTCGGGGTCACCTTCACCGGTCGGGTGGTGACCTTCCACGAGTCGGTGGAGAAGGCCCGGCTGCCCGGGCTGATGTCGGCGTTGGACGACGGCGCGACGGTTCTGCTGCTCACCGACGCCGGGATGCCCTCGGTGTCCGATCCCGGCTACACGCTGGTGCGGGCGGCGATCGAGGCCGGCGTGCACGTCACTTCCGTGCCCGGGCCCTCGGCGGTGACGACGGCGCTCGCGGTCTCCGGCCTGCCGGTCGACCGGTTCTGCTTCGAGGGCTTCCTGCCTCGCAAGGGCGGCGAGCGGCGCTCGGCGCTGGCCGCGCTGGCCGACGAGCGCCGCACGATGGTCTTCTTCGAGTCGCCGCACCGGCTGGCCGACGCGCTGGCCGACGCCGCCGCCGCCTTCGGGGCCGACCGCGGGGCCGCGGTGTGCCGGGAGCTGACCAAGACCTACGAGGAGATCCGCCGGGGGCCGCTGGCCGAGCTCGCGGACTGGGCCGCCGAGGGCGTGAAGGGCGAGATCACCCTCGTCGTCGCCGGTGCCACCGCGGCCCCGGTCGCCCTCGAACCGGTCGACCTGGCGGCGGCGGTGGCGGCCGAGGAGGCGGCGGGCGCGACCCGCAAGGACGCGATCCGCGCGGTGGTCGTCCGCACCGGGCTGCCGCGGCGCACCGTCTACGACGCCGTCGTCACCCACAAGAGCCCCCAGGCATAGGTACCTATACGTGCGTTTTCGGGCCCCGGATGCACGTATAGGTACCTATGCCCTGGGGTGCTCAGCCGACGCGCAGCTGCCGCATGCGAGCGGTGTGGACGGCGAGCACCTTGGCCCGGACGCCGGCCGGGTCCCTCAGCACGTCGGCGTAGGTGAACCGGAGAACGACCCAGCCCAACGCCGCCAGCTCACGGTCGCGCGCGAGATCCCTCTGGCGGTCCTCCGGTGAGGTGTGGTGAGCCGCACCGTCGAGTTCGACCGCGAGCTTCGCCTCTGGCCAGCAGCGGTCGAGTCGGATCCGCCCGGTCGGCAGGTCCACCGAGTGCTGCCCGACGCTCCGCGGCAGGGAGCGGTGCCTGAACACGGTGAGGACCCCGTGGGCCTCCAGCTCGCTCTGCACGCCGTCCTCCATCAGATCGATCGCGTGGAGCAGCCCTCGGCGTCCGCCCACGTTGGAACGCTCGCTCAACGCTTCCCGGATCTGAGCGGGAGTCACGAGGCCCCGCCGGTTGACGTCGAGGAGCAGGGGACGCCGTTCCTGCATTGGGAGCAGGGGCCACGAGTCGACGATCGTGCGGGGCAGCCGTGTCACGCGCAGGCCCTGCCGTTCGACGCACTGGTCCGATCCCGGGTCGAAGCGCAGTCGCCGGTGCACCACGAGGTCGCGTGCGCCAGTCCGTTTCAGCCCTTGGTCGACAGTCAGGTGCAGCGGCCGCTCGAGGGTTCGCAGCTCCCACACCGCGAGCGCCGTCGTGTGGCTCAGAGCCGCGACGGGGCCTGTGTGCAGCAAGGCCGCGCGCAGGAGGGCGTGGTCGTCGAACGTCGCGTCGCGGTGGCGGTAGACGTGCGGGAAGACCCGGACGAGTGTCCGACGGCCGATGTGCCCGTCCAGGACGACGGCAGGGATGCGCTCGAGCAGCTGTCGCCGCGTCGCCAGCCCACCGTTGTCCTTGACGGTCTCGCGGAGCACTGCTCGCCAATCCATGCTGCAGAGAGTGCCGATGCCTGCGTCGCTGGTGGGCGCAGATCCCCTCGCCTGTGGACAACTGCGGCGAACTCCGTGCCGGCGACCGAGGCATAGGTACCTATACCTGCGTGGCGGCGCCCAAGACGCACGTATAGGTACCCATGCCCGGACGTGGCCGATCGGCTACAGCCAGCCGTTGCGCTTGAAGCCTCGGTAGAGCATCACCACGACGGCCACGATCACCAGCAGCACGATGGGATAGCCGTACCGCCACTCGAGCTCGGGCATGTACTCGAAGTTCATCCCGTAGATCCCCGCGATCGCGGTGGGGACGGCGATGATGCCGGCGTAGGCCGAGATCTTCCGCATGTCCTCGTTGTCGGCCAGCGTCGTCCGGGCCAGCGACGCCTGCAGGATCGACGACAGCAGCTCGTCGAGGCCGCCGACCTGGTCGCGCACCCGGATGGCGTGGTCCTGGACGTCCCGGAAGTAGGAGCGCATCGGATCTGGGACCACGTCGATCTGCCGCTCGGCGAGCTTCTGCAGCGGCACCTCGAGCGGTGACACCGCCTTGCGCAGGCTCATCAGCTCCCGCTTGAGCTGGTACAGCCGGCCGATGTCGTCGGTGCGCTGGGGGCTGAAGACGGAGGCCTCGAGCTCGTCGACGTCCTCGGTCACCGCAACCGCCACCTCCACGAAGCTGTCGACGACGAGGTCGGCCACGGCGTAGAGGACGGCGGACGGTCCCAGGCACAGCAGGTCGCGCTGGTCCTCCAGCCGTGCACGGAGATCCGTGAGCCCCGAGTGCGACCCGTGCCGCACCGTGATCACGTACGAGGGTCCGAGGAAGACCATCACCTCGCCGGTGTCGACGACCTCGCTGGTCGCGGTGAGCTCCTCGTGCTCCACGTAGGTCGCGGTCTTGAGCACCATGAACAGCCCGTCGTCGTAGTGCTCGAGCTTGGGCCGCTGGTGGGCGTAGACGGCATCCTCGACCGCGAGCGGGTGCAGGCCGTAGCGCTCGCTGATCGAGGTGAGCTCCTCCTCGGTCGGCTCGTAGAGACCCAGCCAGACGAACCCGCCCTGGGCGACCGCCGTCGTCAACGCGTCGTGCGGCGGGACGGGCGCTTGACGCCGGCCGTCCACGTACACGGCGCAGTCGACGACGACGTCCTCACCCTCGCGACGCGCGGGGCGCGGCCTCGGGGCTCCGGCCGGCCGTGGGCGCAGGGCCGGCGCGTGCTGCGGGGAGGGCCGACGGGCAGGTCCGCGGGCGCGTCGGTGTCGGCCATCGTCCACCCTCCTGAGATCGATCCGGCCGGTGCAGCGTAGGCATGCCGGCCGTGCCGGGAGGGCGCGCCTCCTCCTCACCCTCGCGGGTGAGATCCGCGCGCAGCCTCTTCAGGCGTGACCGTGACGGGCCGAGCTGACCCCTATGGCGATGAGCGTGCTGGAGGTCCGCGACACGTTCGCGCCGCGGCACGTCCTCGTGCCGGCGGTGTCGCGTCCCGCGACCGCCGCCACGCCCGCCACGGTCGTGTCCCGCCGGGTGCCGATGGCCGTCCTCGGTGCCGGGCTCATCGGCGTCACCGAGGCCATCGCTCTCCTGGCGGTCTCCCTCACCGGTCTCGACGGGCTGCTCACGGGGGAGCCGGGTGGGCCGTCGCCGTGTCGCTCGTCGTGCTCGCCGCCTGGATCGTGCTCTGCGCCGGGAGCGCCGCCGCGATGGTGGACGGCACCGGCCGCGCGCTGCTGGCGGGCGTCGCCTATGCCGAGATGGCCCTGGTCGCCACCCTCCTGGTCGTCGCGACCGCGACTCCGTTCGCCAACCCGACCTCGCTGCCCCTGCCGGCGCTGGGCCTGCTGGCCCTGGCCGTCCCGGTGGCCAAGCTGCTCCTGGCCGGCGCGCCGTCCGCGCAGCGCTGGATCGCCCAGGGCCCCCGCGCCCGCGTGCGCCGTCCCGACCCGGTGCAGGCGCACCGCCTGCTCGCCACGGTCACGCTGAGCGCCATCGGCCTCGCGCTGTGCGCGGTGACGATCCTCGCGCCGGTCCCCGCCGGGGACGTCCACGACCCGGCCTCGGCCGTCTTCACCCAGGACTGATATGTGAGGTCGGTCTGTCAAGTGGCAGGTCGAGGCGCCGCCAGGGCTGGCTGCTCTGGCGGCGCCTCTTCTGTGCTGGCTCGTGCGAGGCATCGACGGAGTTGGCGTGTCGTGCGACGCGCGGTCGAGACTGATATGCGCGGGTTGGATACCGCAGTACGGCGTTCGGCTGGGGCGCCTCGGCGTGTCTGAGGTCGAGCGTCACGACGTCGTGCCTGTGTCGGGTCGACGTGGTGGCTCACAGTCCTTCCGCCGGTCGGGCCCCTCGCGCTGCTTCCGTTGCTGCCCGGTGCTCGAGCCAGGTCTGTGATGGGGTGGCGGCTCCCTCGGCTTGCTCGCGCCCCGGGTTGCTGTTCGGTGTCGCCCGCAGCCGGGGTCAAGGCTGGCCGGAGGCCACCCGGAGGGCATGGCCTTGACCACGGCGAGGACGGCGCCAGCAGGGTGGCCCGGGCGGGAGCGAGCCGGTCAGGCGTCGGGAAGAGTGGCCAGCGACCAGCACCAGCCGGCCAGTTCGCGGGCAATCGCGACGCAGGCCACGGTGTGCTTCTTATTGCGGCTGCTCAGCTGGACCCAGCGATCGTGCAGACGCTGATTGCCGGCGTGCCCGCGAACCCGGGCAGCCGGAGTTGCCTGGTCCCAGCGGGCGCGCATGGTCGGCCCGATCCGGTAGGCGGGCTGGTGGTGCCAGGCGGCTTCGACCAGCAGCCGTCGGACGTGGCTGTTGCCGGTCTTGGTGATCGCGCCCTGGCGTCGGGAGTTGCCCGAGGAATGTTCGGAGGGGATCAGGCCGAGGTAGGCGCCGATGCTGGCGCCGGTGAACCGCGACCAGTCGCCGATCTCCACGGCCAGGGAGAAGCCGGTCAGGGTGGAGATGCCGCGCAGGCAGCACAACCGCCAGGTCACCGGGGTGAACTCGCTGTCGGCGGCCAGCGCGGTGATCTGCTCGTCCAGCCGATCACGGCGGGCCACCGTCAGCGTCAGTGCTTCCAGGTCGGCGGCGTAGGCGGCCTGGGTGCCCGCCCGCCCCGGCCCGTCGAAGCGGATCTGCCGTAGCCACTGCTCGTGCTTGCCGGTCCAGGCCGCGCCGCCGGAGTAGACGTGGCCGTGCCGCAGTAGCAGCTTGGAGAGCCGATGCCGCACCCTCATCAGGTCACCGCGGGCGTCCTCGCGGGCCCGAACCAGATCCCGGGCCGATTCCTGGGCCACGGTGGGCACCCGGACGGCGACGATGTCGTCCAGGCGCAGCAGCCTGGCCAGCAGCACCGCGTCCCGGGCGTCGGTCTTGATCCGATCCCCGGGCGGGCGGTTGATCTTCGACGGCGCGGCCACCTCGCAGCGGATCCCGGCAGCTGCCAGTGCCCGGGCCAGCCCGAAGCCGGTCGGCCCGGCCTCGTAGGTCACCGCCGCCGGCGCCGGCAGATCGTGCACCCAATCTAGGACCACGCGCGGATCAGGCACCAGCCGCTGCTTGATCAACTCGCCGGTGACACCGTCAATCGCCGCCGCGGAAACCGATCGTGCATGCACATCCAGCCCAACGCTCGTACGCTCTGCACCCATCGGGGCCTCCCCACACATGTCGGATAGGCCGGGCAGGGGCTCTCTGTCCGGCAACCCACGAATCTGTGTGAGTGGGGCCCCGACCCGCAACCGCTCCTCACGGAACCGTCGGGTCATACGGTCTGACCCGAGCCGGCTGGACGCCGCTCACTAGTCTCGGGCCGTGACAGATCGGCACATCCTGACCGCAGTCGCCTGGCCCTATGCGAACGGGCCGAGGCACATCGGCCACGTCTCCGGGTTCGGCGTCCCCTCCGACGTCTTCAGCCGGTACCACCGCATGGCCGGGGACGACGTCCTCATGGTCAGCGGCACCGACGAGCACGGCACCCCGATCACGGTCGCGGCCGACGCCGAGGGCATCACGCCCCGGGAGATCGCCGACCGGAACAACCGGATCATCGTCGGCGACCTGCAGTCCCTCGGGCTCAGCTACGACCTGTTCACGCGGACGACGACGGCCAACCACGCGGCGGTGAGCCAGGAGATCTTCCTGGGCCTGCTGAAGAACGGGTACGTCTTCCCGAAGACGACGCTGGGCGCGATCAGCCCGTCGACCGGCCGCACCCTGCCCGACCGCTACATCGAGGGCACCTGCCCGATCTGCGGCTACGACGGCGCGCGTGGCGACCAGTGCGACAACTGCGGCAACCAGCTGGACCCGATCGACCTGATCAACCCGGTCAGCAAGATCAACGGCGAGGCGCCGAAGTTCGTGGAGGAGGAGCACTACTTCCTCGACCTGCCGGCCTTCACGCGGGCGCTCGGCGACTGGCTGGGCACCCGGAAGAGCTGGCGGCCCAACGTCCTGAACTTCAGCGTGAACCTGCTCACCGACCTCAAGCCGCGCAGCTACACCCGGGACATCGACTGGGGCGTCCCGGTGCCGCTCGACGGCTGGCGCGACCGCAGCGACAAGCGCATCTACGTGTGGTTCGACGCCGTCGTGGGTTACCTGTCGGCGTCGATCGAGTGGGCCCGCCGCTCCGGGAACCCCGACGCCTGGCGGCAGTGGTGGCAGGAGCCGGACGCGGATGCCTACTACTTCATGGGCAAGGACAACATCGTCTTCCACTCCGAGATCTGGCCCGCCCAGCTGCTCGGCTACAACGGCGCGGGCGACAAGGGCGGCACACCGGGTCCCTACGGCCGGCTGAACCTGCCGACCGAGGTGGTCTCGAGCGAGTTCCTGACCATGGAGGGCCGTAAGTTCTCCTCCTCACGGAACGTGGTCATCTACGTGCGCGACTTCCTGGCCCGCTACGACGCCGACGCGCTGCGCTACTTCATCGCCGTCGCCGGCCCGGAGAACCAGGACACCGACTTCACCTGGGCGGAGTTCCTTCGCCGCAACAACGACGAGCTGGTCGCGGGCTGGGGAAACCTGATCAACCGGTCGGTGTCGATGGCGGCGAAGAACGTCGGCGCCGTCCCGACCCCCGGCGAGCTGACCGACGACGACCGCGCATTGCTGGCCACCACCTCCGGCGCGTTCGCCCCCGTGGGTGAGCTCCTGTCGCGCAACCGGCAGAAGGCGGCGATCAACGAGGCGATGCGGGTCGTCGGCGAGGCGAACAAGTACCTGTCCGACCAGGCACCGTGGAAGCTCAAGGAGGACCCGGCGCGGCGGGACACCGTCTTGCACACCGCGCTCCAGGCGATCAAGGACTGCAACGCCCTGCTGACGCCGTTCCTCCCGCACTCCTCCCAGACGGTGCACGAGCTGCTGGGCGGGACCGGGGTCTGGTCGGTCGCGCCGGAGATCCAGGAGGTCGCCGACCTCGACGACGGGTCGCCGTACCCGATCATCACCGGCCGCTACGAGCAGGGGCAGGCGGTGTGGGCGTCCACGCCGCTCCCGGCTCCCGGGACGCCGCTGGCCCCGCCGAAGCCGATCTTCACCAAGCTGGACCCGTCGATCGTCGACGAGGAGCTCCGGCGCCTGGAGGAAGACGGGGACCCTGCGTGAGCGAGCTCGCGAGCTCACCCAGAGACGCAGCAGTCGGGCGAAGCGGCGTGACGAGCGCTGGCGAGGAGCGTCGATGAGTCGGTCGGCCTCGTCCCGCGCGAACCGGCGGGGCGAGCCGCCGCCGTCGCCCGAGCCGCTGCCCGCACCCGCCGTGGACAGCCACACGCACCTGGACATCGTCCTGGGCGAGCGGCCGGCGAGGGACGAGCACGGGGAGTGGGCCTCGGACGACGACGTCGACGCCGAGATCGCCGCTGCGGAGGCGGTCGGCGTGACGCGACTCGTGCAGGTCGGGGTCGACGTGCCGTCGTCCCGCTGGTCGGCGCAGGTGGCCGCGCGGCACCCGAACGTGCTCGCCGCCGTCGCGCTGCACCCCAACGAGGCCGGCGCGGGTGCGGCGGACGAGTCGGCTCTGGCCGAGATCGACCGGCTCGCCGCGCTGCCCCACGTGCGCGCGGTGGGGAGACCGGCCTGGACCGGTTCCGCACCGGCCCCGAGGGGTGGGCGGCGCAGGAGGCCTCGTTCCGGGCGCACATCGACATCGCCAAGCGGCACGGCCGGGCCCTGGTCATCCACGACCGGGACGCGCACGAGGAGATCCTCCGGGTGCTCGACGACGAGGGGCTCCCGAGCACACGGTCTTCCACTGCTTCTCCGGCGACCCCGAGTTCGCCCGGGCCTGCGTGGCACGCGGTCACGTGCTGTCCTTCGCCGGCACCCTCACGTTCGGCAACGCCGGCTACCTGCGGGAGGCCGCCGCGCTCACCCCGGTCGACCAGCTGCTGGTGGAGACCGACGCGCCGTTCCTCACGCCGATGCCGCACCGTGGTCGCCCGAACGCCTCCCGGCTGGTGCCGCACACGGTTCGGGCGCTCGCGGAGGTGATCGGCACCGACCTCGCCGAGCTCTGCGACCACCTGACCGCCACCGCCGAACGCGTCTTCGGCCCGTGGGACATGCAGAAGTAGGCGGGAAGGTCGTTCGGAGCGGGGGCCGGAGGGTCCCCCGAGGAATGACCAGGTCAACCCCGCGAAGCGGGTCCTGACGACGGGGGCCGGAGGCTCCCCGGAGGAAGGACGGGAAGGGCTCCGAGCAACAGGGGAACGGCAATTGGTGGCGGTGTCGTCCGGGAGGACGACAATGGGCACCGTGGGCCGCCTCATCGTCGTACTCCTGTTCATCGCCGTGCTGGTTCCTGGCGTCCTCCTGGCCCGCGCGTGGGGCCTGGCTGCCGGACGCCGGGTGGTCGCGGGTGGCGCCGTGGAGCTCGTCGAGCCGACGGCCGAGGGCTTGCGCACGCTGCGTCGCCAGGCCCTGCACGGTCGCCGGGTCCGCCGGCTGGGGTTGCTGGCCGGTGTCGCGGGCGTCGTCGCGAGCGTGGTGATGCTCGCGGAGGAGTCGATCTTCCTGTGGGTGCCGATCCTGGTGGTCGGCCTGCTCCTCGGCGTGCTCCTGGCCGAGGCGGCGCGGCCGCGACCGCGGTGGAAGACGGCGGTGCCCGCCCGCCGGCCCCGGCGGACGGAGCAGATCTCGCCCTGGCTGCTCTGGACGGCGCGCGTCGTCGTCCTGGTCCAGCTGGCCGTCACCGTCTCGCTGTGGCGGAAGGACGAGCTGGGTGACCCGGTGGCCCTGGCAGCCGTGGCGGCGCCCGCGACGGCGTGGATCCTGGCCGAGATCGCTCTGCTCCGGGCGCTGCTGCGGCCGCTGCCGGCCGACGGTGCGGACGTGCCCGTCGACGAGGCGCTGCGCACCTGGACCGCCCACCTGGTCACCGCCGCGACGACCGTGCTCGCACTGCTCCCGCTCGGCGCCCTGCTGCTGCGTGCCGGCATCGATCCCGACGGCGTGAGCGAGGGGTACGACTTCCTGCCCGTCGCGCTGGTGGCTGGCGGTTTCTCGGCGCTGGCTGCGGGGACCGCCGTGGCGGTTTTCCTGGTCACCTGGCTGCGACCGGTGCGTTCCAGCGCTCGCGCCCTCGCCGGATAGCGAGGGCTGCCGGGCTGCGGTGCCGAAATCGGCCTGTGGAGTAGCTCACCGGTCACGGGGAAGTCACGCGGTCGTCTCACCTGCACCTTCTGCACGTTCTGTCACGCACCGTGTCGGCGCGCCCACGAACCGCACGTGAATCCCTCTGCTGTACTTCCTGTGCAGCATTGCCATACGCACCGTGTTCGTTATCGTGTCGTGACCGACAGCCGGGATGGGGAACCCTCCGGGCGGCGATCACCGGCCGGGCGCCCAGCGCTCCTGACCGGCTGCCGGCCCGGACTCCTGCCCGGACTCCGTGACCCCGTGGAAGTACTCGTGCGCCGCTCCCTCCAGCTCAGCCTGTTCGCCGTGGTCCTCCTCGGACTGCTCGGCGGCACGCTCGCCTACTTCGTCGCCCAGAAGTCCGTGACGCTCACCGTCGACGGTCAGGTCCGGACCGTCGGCACCTACGCCGGCACGGTCGGCGAGGTGCTGGACGAGGAGGGCCTGGAGCCGACCGCCCACGACGTCGTCCTGCCGGCCGCCCAGCAGGCGCTCGCCGACGGCGACGCGGTGGTCGTCAACCGCGCCCGGCCGCTGGAGCTCACCGTCGACGGCGTCTCGCGCGAGGTCTACGTGACGGCGCTGTCGGTGGACGAGGCCCTCGCCCAGCTCGGGTACCGCGGCGACCTGGTCCTCTCCGCCAGCCGCAGCGAGCGCCTGCCGCTCGACGGCATGCAGCTCACGATCGCCACGCCCAAGGACATCGTCCTGGTCAGCGACGGCCAGGAGCGCGTCGTCACCACGACGGCCGCCACCGCCGGTGACCTGCTGGCCGAGCAGCGCATCGCGCTGAGCGAGACCGACCGCACCAGCCTCTACCTGAACCAGGGCCTGCTGAACCGCATGCGTCTGCAGGTGTTCCGCGTGCAGGTCTCCGAGGTCACCGAGACCACCGCCATCCCGCACGAGCGGGTCGAGACGCCGGACGCCGAGGCGCTCGAGGGCGAGAAGACCGTGACCCAGGAGGGCGCCGACGGCGAGCACGTGTCCACGCTGCGCGTCACCGTCGTCGACGGCGTCGAGACCGCCCGCGAGACGCTCACCACGACCGTCACCCGCGAGCAGGTCCCCGAGCTCGTCACCGTCGGCACCAAGCCCCGCCCGGCGAACAGCCCTGCCGCCGACGGTCTGAACTGGGCTGCGCTGGCGCAGTGCGAGTCCGGTGGACGGGCCAGTGTCGTGAGCTCCAACGGGCTGTACCACGGGCTGTACCAGTTCTCCGTCAGCACATGGCGCTCGGTGGGCGGCTCCGGGCTCCCCTCGCAGGCCTCGCCCGACGAGCAGACGTACCGGGCTCAGCTGCTCTACAACAAGGCCGGTGCCGGCCAGTGGCCGCACTGCGGCAGGAACCTCTGATCGGCTTCTGCTGAGCACTCCACCTGAGCAGTCCGACGGACTGCTGGGTCCCGCGGTGATCCGCGAGCTGGCCCAGCAGCTCGACCTGCGCCCGACCAAGACCCTCGGCCAGAACTTCCTGCACGACGCCAACACGATCCGGCGGATCGTGCGCACCGCCGAGGTGCGCCCGGACGACGTCGTCCTCGAGGTCGGCCCGGGCCTCGGCTCGCTCACCCTGGGACTGCTGCCCGCCGCCGCCCGCGTCGTCGCCGTCGAGATCGACTCGCGCCTGGCCGGTCTCCTGCCGCGCACCGTGGCCGACCGGCGTCCCGACCTGGCCGACCGCCTCGAGGTCGTGACCGCCGACGCCCTGCGGCTTCCGGAGCTGCCGGGGCCGCCGCCGACCGCGCTGGTCGCCAACCTGCCGTACAACGTCGCGGTGCCGGTCCTGCTGGAGCTGCTCGAGCTGCTGCCCACGCTCGACCGGGCGCTCATCCTGGTCCAGGCGGAGGTCGCGGAGCGGCTCGCGGCGCCCCCGGGCGGTTCCGCCTACGGCGTGCCCTCGGTGAAGGCCGCCTGGTACGGCGAGGTGCGCCGGGCCGGGTCGGTGGGCCGCAAGGTCTTCTGGCCCGAGCCGAACGTCGACTCCGGCCTCGTGGCGCTGGTCCGCCGTCCGCCCCCGCCCGGCGACCGCCGGGCCACCTTCGCGGTCGTGGACGCGGCGTTCGCGATGCGCCGCAAGGGACTGCGGGCCGCGCTCGCCCGGTGGGCCGGGAGCCCCGCGGCGGCCGAGGCCCGGCTGCGGGCGGCCGGCATCGACCCCGCTGCGCGGGGCGAGCAGCTCTCGGTGACCGACTTCGCCCGGCTCGCCGCGACCGATCCGGTGGACGCATGAGCGTCGTGGCAGCCCGGGCGCCGGCCAAGGTCAACGTGCACCTCGGGGTCGGCCCTCTGCGCCCTGACGGGTTCCACGAACTGCGCACCGTCTACCTCGCGGTCTCCCTGTTCGACACCGTGACGGCCCGTCCCGGGGACGGGCTCACGCTGACCGTGACGGGGAGGGGACCGGTGGGGCGCGCGGTGCCGACCTGGTGCCGACCGACCGGCGCAACCTCGTCTGGCGCGCCGCCGAGCTTCTCGCGGCGGCCGCCGGTGTGCCGGCCGACGCGTCCCTCCAGATCGACAAGTCGATCCCGGCGGCGGCCGGACTGGCAGGTGGCAGCGCCGATGCCGCGGCCGCTCTCGTCGCCCTGGATGCCCTCTGGAGCACCCGCGCGAGCCGCGCGGACCTCCTCGACCTCGCCGCGCAGCTGGGCAGTGACGTGCCGTTCAGCCTGGTCGGCGGTGTCGCCCTGGGCATGGGCCGCGGCGAGCAGGTGACGCCGGTGCTGTCGCGGACCCGCTGGGACTGGGTCCTGGGCATCGCCGGGGAGGGGTTGTCGACGCCCGCGGTCTACGGCGAGCTGGACCGGATGCGGGCCGCCGGCCGGGCACCGGACGACGGGTCCCTGGACGTCGAACCGGTCCTGGCGGCACTGCGCAGCGGGCCGACGACGGCGTTGGCTCCCGCGCTGGCCAACGACCTGCAGGCGCCGGCCCTCGCGCTGCGTCCCACCCTCGGGCGGGCGCTGCGTGCCGCCACCGAGGCAGGCGCCGTCGCGGCGATCCTCAGCGGCTCCGGGCCGACGGTGGCGGCGCTCACCGGGAACGAGCAGGACGCGCACCGGCTCGCCGCCGAGCTGGCCGGCGCCGGTGTCTTCCGGACCGTGCGGGCCGTGCACGGTCCGGTGCCCGGCGCGCGCCTCGTCGCCTGAGAAAGGACCCTCCTGCCCCCACCGCTCGCACGCTCGCAGCGGGCCCCTGCAGGAGGGCCGGCCTCACGGGCTGCTCGGCGCGCCGACTGCTCGCGGGGACCGGTCGAGGTGCGCCAGGCCGTTGTAGGACAGGTTGACCAGGTGCGCGGCCACCTCGTCCTTGCCGAGCGCCCGGTTGTCCAGCCACCACTCGCCGACGAGGGCGACCATGCCGACCAGGGCCTGGCTGTAGAGCTGCGCCAGCCGGGGTCGTACCCGCGGGTGGCGAACTCGCGGGCCAGGATGTGCTCGACCTTGCGCGCCACCTCCCCGATGAGGGAGGAGAAGGACGTCCCGCCGCCGGTTCCGGGAGCGTCGCGGGTCAGCACCCGGAAGCCGTCGGTCTCCTCCTCGATGTAGTCCAGGAGGACCAGCGCGGCGCTCTCCAGCATCTCGCGCAGCGGGCCGGGCGCTGCCAGGGACGACGAGAAGCGGTCGAGGAGCGCCTGCATCTCCCGGTCCACCACGGCCTGGTAGAGGCCTTCCTTGCCACCGAAGTGCTCGTACACGACGGGCTTGCTCACGTCGGCGTGGGCGGCCAGCTCCTCGACCGAGGTGGCCTCGAAGCCGCGCTCGGCGAACAGCTCGCGCCCGATGTCGAGCAGCTGCCGACGGCGTTGCTCGCCGGTCATCCGGACCCGGGCGCGCGCCCCGCCGCTGGTCACGCGCGACATCGTGGCCCGTCCCCCTGTCCGGGGAGGGCGGTCGACCTCAGGCCGACGCCGGGACGGGTGCCGGCGCGGCCTCCGTCGTGTCGACGCGGCGCTTGGCCGCGAGCCGGACCGGGTCGGGCCACCGGACGTCGCGCGCCCAGCCGAGCTTCTCGAACACCCAGATGGTCCGCGCGCTGATGTCGATCTGACCGCGCAGCACCCGTGCCGGGCGCACGTCGGGTCGGCGTGGTGCAGGTTGTGCCAGGACTCGCCGGCGCTCAGGATCGCCAGCGGCCAGAAGTTCGTCGCGCGGTCGCGGCCGGGGAGACGAACGGCCGGTCGCCGACCACGTGGCAGACGGAGTTGATCGACCACGTGACGTGGTGCAGCAGGGCGACGCGGACCAGGCCGGCCCAGAAGAAGGCCGACCACGCGCCGGCCCAAGAACCGGTCACCAGGCCGCCGATGAGCGCGGGGGCTGCCAGGCTCACGAACGCCCACACCACGAACAGCTTGCTGGTGGTGACCAGGGCGCCGTCCTTGAGCAGGTCGGGGCGTAGCGCTCCTGGTTGGTCTTGCGCCGGTCGAACAGCCAGCCGAGGTGGGCGTGGAACATGCCCTTGAGCAGCGACCGCAGGTCGGTGCCGTACCGCCACGGGGAGTGCGGGTCCCCGGCCCGGTCGGAGAAGGCGTGGTGGCGGCGGTGGTCGGCCACCCACTGGATGACCGGCCCCTGGATCGCCATCGACCCGGCGGCCGCCAGCGCCAGCCGCAGCGGCCGCGTGGCCTTGAACGAGCCGTGCGTGAAGTGCCGGTGGTAGCCGACCGTCACGCCGAGGAGGGTCAGGTAGTAGAAGCCGACGGCGAGACCGACGTCGAGCCAGGACAGCCCCCAGCCCCAGACGGCGGGGACGACGGCGCCGAGAGCGAGGAACGGGACGAGCACGATCACGTACAGCGTGATGATCTCGAGCGTGCTCTTGCGCCGGCCGATGGCGCTGGCGGGCAGCCCGGCGTGGGGGTCGGCGAGCGGAGGGGCCGTGGGCCGGGTGAGAGCGGGAGCGGACAAGGGAACTCCTGAGCGGTGTCTGGGCCTCGCGCGGGGTCGAGGACCATCCAGCGCCGTGCCTACGTGCCCGTAACCTACGGCAGCGTAGGGAGCCCGGCGACTCGGCCTCCGCGCCCGGTGGGTGCCCTGGCGGCCGGGCGGCCCTAGGCTTCGTCCCGGGTGCCGGCGGTCCGCGGTGCCCTCGCGGGCCGCAGCGCCCGCGGGTGGGGGATGGGGTAATCGGCAGCCCGCCGGCCTTTGGAGCCGTGCAGTCTCGGTTCGAGTCCGAGTCCCCCAGCTCGACGAGTGCCGTCAGTCTGAGGAGATCCGTGATCGCGCAGGAGCCGTCCGCCGCAGTCCCCTCGCCGGTGGTGGCCGCCGTCGTCGTCCTCGCGGCCGGGCAGGGCACCCGCATGCGGTCCTCCGTGCCCAAGGTCCTGCACACCCTGGGCGGGCGCAGCCTGCTGGGCCACGTGCTCGCCGCCGCAGAACCCCTGGGTGCCGGCACCACCGTCGTCGTCGTCGGCTCCGGTCGTGACCAGGTCGAGCAGCACCTCGCGCAGATCGCCCCCACCGCACTGGCCGTCGTCCAGGAGCAGCAGCTGGGATCCGGGCACGCGGCCGAGGTGGCGCTGGCGGCGGTGCCCGACCTCGACGGCGCCGTCCTCGTCGTCAACGGCGACTCCCCGTTGCTCACCAGCGCAACCCTGACCGCCCTCGTCGCGGCGCACGACGCGGCCGGCAGCGTGTTCACCGTCCTGACCGCCGAGGTCGACGACCCGACCGGCCTGGGCCGGATCGTGCGGGACGAGCGGGGCGCCCCGCAGGCCATCGTCGAGGAGCGCGACGCCACCGACGAGCAGCGCGCCATCCGCGAGGTCAACGCCGGGGTGTACGTCGCCAACGCCGGCACGCTCCGCCGGGTCCTGGCCGGCCTGGGCACCGGCAACGCCCAGGGCGAGCAGTACCTGACCGACGCGCTGGCGCCGCTGGTCGGGGCGGCGCCCCGACCGCGGCCGTCCGCGCCGACGACGCCGACGACGTCCTCGGCTGCAACGACCGGGTCGAGCTCGCCGCGCGCCGCCGCACGCTCAACGACCGCGTGCTCGGGAACCTGATGCGCAGCGGGGTCACCGTGGTCGACCCGCAGACCACCTGGGTCGACGTCACCTGCGCCGTCGGACCGGACGCGGTCCTGGAGCCGGGCACCCAGCTGCGCGGCGCCACCTCCGTGGGCCCCGGCGCCGTGGTCGGGCCGGACAGCACCCTGGTCGACTGCCGGGTCGACGAGGGGCGAGCGTCGTCCGCTCGCACTGCCTCGGCGCGGTGATCGGCCCGGACGCCACGGTCGGCCCGTTCAGCTATCTGCGCCCGGGCACCCGGCTGGAGCGCGACGCCAAGGTGGGCGCCTTCGTGGAGACGAAGAACGTCGAGGTGGGTGAGGGGTCGAAGGTGCCCCACCTCTCCTACGTCGGCGACGCGACCATCGGCCGCGGCGCGAACATCGGCGCGGCGACGGTGTTCGTCAACTACGACGGCGTGGCCAAGCACCGCACGACGATCGGTGACCAGGTGCGGATCGGGTCGGACACCATGCTCGTGGCGCCGGTCACGGTGGGCGACGGCGCCTACACGGCGGCGGGGTCCGTGATCACCTCGGACGTCCCCCGGGTGCCATGGCCGTCGCACGGGCGCCCCAGCGGAATGTGGCAGGCTGGGTTCGCCGCCGCCGCTCCGGAACCCCTGCGGCCGAGGCCGCGGAAGCGGCCGAGAACCGGGCGGAGGCACCTTCGGGAGGCCGCTCCGACGCCGCCCGGACGGACACCGAGCAGTAGGGACAGCAGAGCCGATGAGCGCGATCCGGCAGGCGAACAGCAAGAGCCTGATGCTCTTCTCCGGGCGGGCCTACCCCGAACTGGCCGACGAGATCGCGGGGCACCTGGGGGTCACCCCGACCCCGACCGCCGCCTACGAGTTCGCCAACGGTGAGCTGTTCGTCCGGTTCGAGGAGTCGGTCCGCGGCTGCGACGCCTTCGTCGTCCAGAGCCACACCGCGCCGATCAACACCTGGCTCGTGGAGCAGCTGATCATGGTCGACGCGCTCAAGCGCGCCTCGGCCAAGCGGATCACCGTCGTCGCGCCGTTCTTCCCCTACGCCCGGCAGGACAAGAAGCACCGCGGCCGCGAGCCGATCTCCGCCCGCCTGGTCGCCGACATGTTCAAGACCGCCGGCGCCGACCGCTTGATGACCGTCGACCTGCACACCGCCCAGATCCAGGGTTTTTCGACGGCCCGGTCGACCACCTCTTCGCCCTCGACCTGCTCGTCCAGCACGTGTGCGAGCGGTGGGGCGACCGCGACATCACCGTCGTCTCGCCGGACTCCGGTCGCGTCCGGGTCGCCGAGCGGTGGACCGACAAGCTCGGCGGCACGCCGCTGGCCTTCATCCACAAGACCCGCGACCCGCTGCGGCCCAACGAGGTCAAGGCCAACCGCGTCGTCGGTGAGGTCGAGGGCCGGGTCTGCATCCTCGTCGACGACATGATCGACACCGGCGGCACGATCGTGAAGGCCGCCGAGACCCTCTTCGAGGCCGGCGCCGCCGACGTCATCGTCACCGCCACCCACGGCGTCCTCTCCGGCCCTGCCGTGGACCGGCTGAAGAACAGCAAGGTCAGCGAGGTCATCGTGACCAACACGCTGCCCATCGAGGCCGAGCGTCACTTCGACAAGCTCACCGTCCTCTCGATCGCCCCGCTGCTCGCGCGGGCCATCAAGGAGGTCTTCGAGGACGGCTCGGTCACCAGCCTCTTCGACGGGGCCAGTTGATCTGTCGTCCTCCGGACGACACCGCCATGACACTGTCGTCCTCCGGACGACACCGCGGCCAAGTGCCGTCCCGACTTGCGCTGAGCCGCTTCCCGGACCACCTCGGGGAGCCTCCGGCCCCCGCTCGGCGGACCGGCCTCGCGGGGCGGCTCCGGTCCCAGCGCCCTCGTCTCCCGTCCCGTCCTCCCTCGGGGAACCCTCCGGGCTCCCGCTCGGGAGGACCGCTTCGCGGCTGTCGCGGCTCTTCACGTACTCTTTCTGTGCCCGGCGAGGGAGCGGTTCCGCTGCTCCGTGATCGACGTGCGTCTGCCCTCAGGGGTGTGCCGCGCGCGTGCGCCGGCCGCAGACCCGATCCACCTTCTGAGGAGCACATCACCGTGGCTGACTACCGCCTCGACGCCGAGACCCGCAGCGAGTTCGGCAAGGGCAGCGCACGTCGCACCCGCCGCGTCGGCCGCATCCCCGCCGTCCTCTACGGGCACGGCCAGGACGTCGTGCACCTGTCGCTGCCGGCCCGCGAGTTCGCCGCGGCCCTGCGCAACGGCGGCTCGAACGCCCTGCTGACCATCGTGCTCGACGGCAAGGAGCAGCTGGCGCTGACCAAGGCCGTCCAGCGCGACCCGCTCAAGCGCACCCACGAGCACGTCGACCTGCTCGTCGTCCGCCGCGGTGAGAAGACCACCGTCGAGGTGCCGATCATCATCGTCGGCGAGGTCGCGCCCGACACGATCCCGAACCAGCAGCTGAACACCGTGTCCATCGAGGCCGACGCCACCAAGCTGCCCGACAGCATCGAGGTCGACGTCGAGGGCCGGTCCGCCGGCCAGAACATCACCGCGGGCGACCTGGTCCTCCCGAAGGGCTCGACGCTGATCACCGACGCCGAGGCGCTGGTCATCGGCTTCCTGGGTGCGCCCACCGCCGAGGCCCTCGAGGCCGAGCTCGCCGAGGCCGAGGCCGAGGTCGGCATCGAGCGCGAGGAGTCCGGCGACGCCGAGGCGGACGCCGGCACCGGCGACGTCGTCCCCGAGCCGCAGGACCAGGGCAGCGGCGAGTCGATGGACTCGGCGGAGAAGTCCGCCGACAACGGCTGAGCGATCCCCTGACCGACAGCACGAGCCCCGGGGGCGCCGGCACTGCCGGCGCCCCCGGTCCGCGCGCGTCCGAGGGCCCCTTCCTCGTCGTCGGGCTCGGCAACCCGGGGCCCGGGTACGCCGGCAACCGGCACAACGTCGGCGCGATGGTCCTCGACGAACTGGCGGCCCGCGCCGGCGTCCGTCTCTCGCCCGGCAAGGGTGCCCGCTCGCGCGCGGCCGCCGCGGAGGGCCGGCTGGTCGGCCGCCGGGTCGTGCTCGCGCGGCCGCTGACGTACATGAACGAGTCCGGCGGTCCCGTCCGCGGGCTGCTCGACTACCACCACCTGCCGGCCGACGACCTGGTCGTCGTGCACGACGAGCTGGACCTGCCCTTCGCCACGGTCCGCCTCAAGCGCGGCGGCGGGGAGGGTGGGCACAACGGCCTGCGGTCGATCACGCGCGCCACGGGCACCAAGGACTACCTCCGGGTGCGGGTCGGCATCGGTCGCCCGCCCGGTCGGCAGGACCCGGCCGACTACGTCCTCAAGGACTTCTCCTCGGTGGAGCGCAAGGAACTCGACCTCCTCGTCGCCGAGGCGGCCGACGCCGCCGAAGCCCTGCTCGTCAAGGGGCTCGAGGCCGCGCAGAACGAGGTCCACCCCGCAGCTGAGCCCCCGGTCGCGGACAGCGGCGCGGGTGCCCTCCCGAAAGGGTGAAGCCGCCCGCCCCGTGTTGACGGATTCCGTGACGCTCTGTGAGTGTGATCTTGACGTCAGGGCTCTGTGGACGACGAAAGACCTGCTTGTTCGGTCGCGTACTCGTCGTCTCCTGGCGCTTGATCACACAGCGTAAACGGGGGCAATGTGCTGCTGGACTCGACAGGCGTGCGTGGTGCACTGGATCACGTCCCTGCGCCGCGGGTCGGCTCGGCGGGCTCACCCCGTACCGACGACGGCCGGCCGAGTCCTGCACTGACCCCGCCCCGACGTACCGCCCGGTGGGTGCGGCGTTATGCCGCCGTCCTCGCGGTGGTCGAGACGCTCGTCGCCGCCATCGCCGGCGCGACCGTGCTGCTGACGCGGGTCGACGAGGTCCAGGTCTCCAGCTCGCTGCTGTGGGGCGCCATCGGACTGGTCCCGGCCTGGCCGCTGGTCCTTTCTCTGTCGGGGCCTACTCCGAGCGGGTCTTCGGCACTGGTAGCGAGGAGTACCGCCTCGTCGGCAAGGCAGGCTTCCTGCTCCTGGCTTTCGCCGGGTTCATCTCCTACGCCGCGGCGCTCGACCTCAGCCGCGCCCTCGTGGTGGTCGCCGTTCCCGGCGTGATGCTGGTGACGCTGCTCGGGCGTTACGCGGCCCGGTGCCAGCTCCGTCGACTGCGCGCCCGCGGCCGGTGCGCCCGTCGGGTCGTCGTGGTGGGCCGTGGCGGTGCGGTGCTCGAACTCGCGGCGCGTGTCCGGCGCGAGCACTACGCGGGCCTCGACGTCGTCGGGTTGTGCGTGACCCCGGACGACCGGGACCGCGTGGCCGGCGTCGCCACGGTCCCCGTGGGTGGGCTCGATGACGTGGTCGGGATGGCCGCTCGGCTCGGGGCCGACACCATCGCGGTCACGTCAGCGAGCGAGACGGCGGCGCAGTACCTCCGACAGTTGTCCTGGCAGCTCGAGGGCACCGGCATGGAGCTGCTCGTCGCGCCGGGCCTCATCGAGGTCGCCGGGCCTCGCCTGCACATCCGCCCGTTCGAGGGCTGCCCCTTCTGTCGGTAGAGCAGCCGCGGTTCCAGGGCTGGCGGCGCGTGGTCAAGAGCGGCATGGACCGTGTGGTGGCCGGCGCGGCCCTGTTCGTCCTGTCGCCGGTCCTGACCGGCATCGCCTTGGCCGTCCGCTTCGGCAGCGCCGGTCCGGTGCTCTATCGCCAGGAACGGGTGGGCCTCAATGGGCAGCCCTTCACGATGCTGAAGTTCCGCAGCATGGTGGTCGACGCCGACCGTCAGGTCGATGAACTACGGGACGCCAACATCTCGGACGGGCCGCTGTTCAAGATGCGGGAGGACCCGAGGGTCACGTCCGTGGGCCGCTGGCTGCGCCGCCTCTCACTCGACGAGCTCCCGCAGCTGATCAACGTGCTCGGCGGGTCGATGTCCCTCGTTGGCCCCCGGCCTCCGCTACCGGTCGAGGTGGCCCGCTACGACTCTTCGGTGAGCCGGCGTCTTCTGGTCAAGCCTGGCCTCACCGGTCTCTGGCAGGTGTCCGGTCGCAGCGACCTGCCGTGGGAGGAAGCCGTCCGGCTGGACCTCCGGTACGTCGAGAACTGGTCGCTGGCGACCGACCTGCTGATCATGGGCAAGACCGCTCGGGCCGTGCTCAGCAAGTCCGGGGCCTACTGACCGCCTCCTCTTTCGAGGGTCACCCGGAGGGGCATGACGTCCCGTCCGCATGCGTCAAACCGGCTACGGCGGGCCATCCTTCAGTAGCGGTGCGTGACTCGACGCACTGGTGGCGCTTTGTTGTTGCCGCCCGGTCAGCGAATGGACGTGACGACGATGCGGATCGCCCTTCTCGGGACGAGAGGAGTGCCGGCCCGGTACGGCGGCTTCGAGACCGCAGTCGAGGAGGTCGGACGCCGCCTGGCCGACCGTGGCCACAAGGTCGTCGTCTACTGCCGGACCGCGGCGGGGAGGAGCGCCCCCGCCAACACCTCGGCATGGAGCTGGTGCACCTGCCCGCCGCGCGGAAGCGCGCGCTGGAGACCCTCAGCCACTCCGCGCTTTCGGTGGCCCACCTCATGGCGCACCGGGTCGACGCGGCCCTCGTCTTCAACGCCGCGAACGCGCCGCTGCTGCCGGCGCTGCGCGCCGCCCGCATCCCCACCGCCACGCACGTCGACGGGCTGGAGTGGAAGCGGGCGAAGTGGGGGCCCGTGGGTCAGCGCTACTACCGCCTCGCCGAGTCGCTGGCCGTGCGCTGGTCCGACGTCCTCATCGCCGACGCGCAGGGCATCGCGGACTACTACCGCGGTGAGTTCGGCGCCCCCACCACGCTGCTCACCTACGGAGCGCCCCTGATCGAGCCCGGCAGCGACCGGCTGGCCGAGCTGGGGCTCGAGCCCGGCGGATACCACCTGGTCGTCGCCCGGTTCGAGCCGGAGAACCACGTCGAGGTCATCGTCGAGGGGTACGTGCGAAGCGCCGCGGCCAAGCCTCTGGTCATCGTGGGCTCGGCGCCCTACTCGGACGCCTACACCGCCCGCGTGCACGCAGCCGCCGACGATCGGGTGCGCTTCCTCGGCGGGGTCTGGGACCAGGGGCAGCTCGACCAGCTGTACGCGAACTCCTACACCTACCTGCACGGCCACTCGGTCGGCGGCACGAACCCGTCGCTGCTGCGGGCCATCGGCACCGGCACGGCGGTGCTGGCCTACGACGTCGACTTCAACCGCGAGGTCGTCGCCGAGTCCGGGCAGTACTTCGTCAGTCCGGCCGACGTCGCTGCGCTGGTCGACGCGGCCGAGGCCGATCCGGCCGCCGTGGCACGGCACGGACGGCGCGCCCGCGAGCTGGCGGGGGCCTACGACTGGGACGACGTGGCGGCCGGCTACGAGAAGCTCGCACTGCAACTGGCCGGGCGTCGCTTCCCGGCCCGTCGCCCGTCCGGTCACCGGATCGGCAGCGGCCGGGCCGCGCTCTCGATCGTGCCCGCACCGCGGGCGGCGTCCGCCGGGGAGTCGATGGCACCGGGCACCGACGCGCCGCGGCTGCGCGGGGCCCAGCAATGACCGGCGGCACCGACGTACGGACCGTCCGCTCCGCCGACGAGACGCTCGCCGCGACGCTGGAGCGGCTCCGTGGCGCCCAGAAGGGCTCGGCCGGGGCACCGGCGTACTCCCGGTTCGTGAACCGCCGGCTCGGCCGGCTCCTGGCCGCACTGGCCTTCCACGCGGGTCTGACCCCGAACGCCGTGACGGGGATCAGTGCCGCCTTCACCGCCACGGGCCTCGCTCTGCTCGTGCTCGCCGCTCCCTCGTGGGGAACCGGGCTGGCGATCGCCGGCTGCCTGGTGCTCGGCTACGCCTTCGACGCCGCGGACGGGCAGCTCGCCCGGCTGCGCGGCGGGGGCTCGCCGGCCGGGGAGTGGCTGGACCACATGGTCGACGCCGTCAAGGCGTCCGGCCTGCACCTCGCGGTCCTCGTCGGGTTCTACCGCTTCGAGGTGGTCGACCACGGCGCGTGGCTGCTCGTGCCGATCGGCTACTGCCTCGTGGACGCGGTCACCTACTTCGCCACCATGCTCAACGAGGCGTTGCGTGCCCAGCACGGCGCCCCCACCCGCGCGCAGCCGACGGCCCGGCCGGCCGGGGTGGGCCGGTCGCTGCTCACGCTGCCGACCGACTACGGGTTGCTGGCGTGCGTGTTCGTCCTCTATGGCGCGCCCTCGCTGTTCGTCCCGGTGTACGGGGTGCTGTTCCTGGCGGCGGCGGCCTTCCTGGCCCTCGCCGCGGTCAAGTGGTTCCACGAGATGGGCAGGCTGGCGCGATGAGCGGCAAGGACACCGGAACACCGGCGGATCCCTCGGTCGACGACGGCGTGCGAACGCCGCTGACCCGGGGACGCCTGCTGCTGGCCGGCGCCGCCGTGGCCGTCCTCGCCGTCCTGGTGGCGGTGGTCGTCGTGACGGGCGGTGGAGATCCCGATCGTCGCGCCGCCGCAGCGCCCGGGTCGTCGACGTCGGCCGCAGCGACCGGCTCGACCGCCCCGGTCCCGGAGACCGGCGTCCCGGGCGGAGCGCCCGCGGAGTCGACCGCTCCGGGAGCCACGGAGCCGGGTCAGGACCTCGCCGAGCTGCCCCTGCGCTGCCCGCGGTGGCGCTCGACGGCTCCGCCGAGCCGGAGGACGACGTCGTGGTCCTGCTGCCCCGGATCGAGGCCGTCGACGGGGTCGGCCAGGGACCCGGGAACGTCTCCGGCCCGGCGCTCCGCGTGACGGTCCGGATCGAGAACCGGACCGGGGCGCCGGTCGCGCTCGACGGCGTCACGGTCAACATGTACTACGGCGGTGCGGCGACTCCTGCCTCCCCTGGACGACTCCTCGCGCCAGCCGTTCGTCGGCGAGCTGCCCTCCGGCGAGTCGGCCGAGGGCGTCTACGTCTTCGGCGTCCCGGCCGACGCCCGGGACTCGGTCACGGTGGAGCTCGGTCACCGGGCGGGCGCGCCGCGCGTGCTCTTCGCCGGTTCCGTGGTCTGACCCGTCGTGACACGGTTCCTCCCTCCCCGGTCCGGCCGCCGCGGATCCCGCGCGGCGGCGAGCGCGGGCGGCCCGGGTCCGCGGCCGTCGGTGCTGGTCGCCCATCCCGGGGCGGAGCTCTACGGTGCCGACCGGATGCTGCTGGAGGCTGTGGCGGCGCTGGCGGTCCGGTTCGACGTGACCGTGGCCGTGCCGGGCGCCGGGCCGCTGCTGGCGGAGCTCGACGGACTCGGCGTGCGCGTCGTGGTCTGCCCGATGCCGGTGCTCCGCACGGCGGCACTGCGTCCCCGGGGTGCGGTGCGACTGGTGGCCGACGCCGTGCGCGGTGTCGTCCCGGCGCTCCGGCTGCTGCGCCGGTACGGAACCGACGGGGTCTACGTCAACACCCTCACGCTGCCCTCGTGGCCGCTGTTGGCCCGGATCGCCGGCCGCCGCTCCCTGTGCCACGTGCACGAGGCCGAGCAGTCCCTCCCGCGGCCGGTGCGCAGGGGATGGCCCTGGGGCCGGTCCTGAGCCACCGTGTCGTGGTGAACAGCCGGTTCACCCTCGACGTACTGGCCGACGTGGCGCCGGGCGTGCGCCGGCGGACCGCGGTCATCCACAACGCCGTGCGCGGCCCCGCGGAGGCCGAGCCGCTGCGCGCCGAGCTCCACGGACCGCTCCGGCTCCTCTACGTCGGCCGGCTCTCCCCCGCAAGGGCCCGCAGGTCGCGGTGGCGACCCTCCGGGAGCTGCTGGCGCGAGGTGTGGCGGCCGAGCTGACGCTCGTGGGCTCGGTGTTCCCCGGGTACGAGTGGTTCGAGGCCGAGCTGCGCGAGCAGGTGGCGGCGGCCGGGCTCGAGGACTCCGTGCGCTTCGCCGGTTTCCGGTCCGACGTGTGGCCCTGCCTCGCCGCCGCCGACGTGGTGCTGGTGCCGTCGGTGGCCGAGGAGTCCTTCGGGAACGCCGCGGTGGAAGCGGTGCTCGCCGCCCGGCCGCTGGTCGTGAGCGCGAGCAGCGGCCTGCTGGAAGCGGTCGCGGGGTACACGGGCGCCCAGGCGGTCGCCCCGGACCGGCCGGTCGAGTGGGCGGACGCCGTCGAGCGCGTGGTCGCCGACTGGTCGGGTTTCGGGAGTGCAGCCCTGCATGACGCGGGGAGGCCCGGCGGAGGCACGACCCCACCCTGTTCGGCGACCAACTCGTGGCCGAGATGGTGTCCCTCGCCGTCCGGGAGGCCGCGCCGACGGATCGACAGCTACAGCCGAGGGAGACGCCACAGTGCGAGCACCGGTGACCGATCGGACGCGGATGAACCTCCCGCCGATCCTCATGTACCACTCGATCAGCCCGTCGACCGTGCCGGATCCGCATCGGCTCCGGGTGCACCCGGAGCGGCTGGAACGGCACCTGCGGCTGCTCCGTCGGCTGGGCCTGCGCGGGGTGTCGCTGGGCGAGCTGCTGCTCGCCGAGGCGCGCGGCGCCGCCCGTGGCCTGGTCGGTCTCACCTTCGACGACGGCTACACCGATTTCCTGGAGCACGCCGTACCCGTGCTCCAGCGGCACGGCATGACCGGCACCGTGTACGTCGTGGCCGGTCGCCTGGGCGGCGAGAACGAGTGGGACGACGGCCCGCGGTTCCAGCTCATGGCTGCCGACCAGGTCCGCGCCGTGGCCGCCGCCGGGCAGGAGGTCGGCAGCCACACGCTGAGCCACGCCCGTCTGGCCGGTGCCGATCCGGCCACGCTGACCGCGGAGATCTCGGACAGCCGGCGCGTGCTGGAGGACGTCCTCCAGACGGAGGTCCGCAGCTTCTGCTACCCGTACGGCAGCTACGACCAGGCCGCCGCCGACGCGGTCCGGGCGGCCGGTTACGACCACGCCTGCGTCACCGGTGACTACGACCCGGGTGACCGGTTCACCCTGCCACGCTGCTATGTCAGCCCACGTGACGGGCGCCCCCACATCGTCGCCCGGATGGCCCGCCACCACCTCCGTCTGCGGAGCCGCGCCGGCGCGTAGGCCGCGGCAGCAGGTGGACGGCGCCAGTGAGGCCATGACGTCAGTCCAGCTACCCGGAGTGACGACTCAGTCCTGATATGTGTCGATATCGACGTTATGTCACCACCTCGGGGGATATCAGGCGAGCGATCGTCACGCTTAGTGTTTGGCCTCTGGTCCGAGTGGACCAGACGTCTCACACGGGGAACACATGTCTGCACGCGTGGCTTGGTTCCGTGCGGTCGTGGCAGGGCTGCTCAGCCTGCTGCTGGTCGCCGGCGCATTCGGCGGGTTGATGGCCGGAACCGCTCGGGCGGACTCCGCGCCGATGGATCCAGCCGATCCGGCCAGCCCGACGACGGTGACGGCCGACGCCCTCCCGACCGTGCAGATCGACGGCGTCGTCTGGTCGCAGGTCGTGGTGGGGAACACCGTCTACGCCGCCGGGCAGTTCACCCGCGCCCGCCCCGCGGGCGCAGCTGCCGGCGCGCAGGAGACGGTGCGCAACAACCTGCTGGCCTACGACATCCGCACCGGCGAGCTGATCACCTCCTTCGCGCCTGACCTCAACGCCCAGGCGATGGTGGTCGCCGCCTCGCCGGACGGCTCGCGGATCTACGTCGGCGGCGACTTCACCCAGGCAGACGGGCAGACCCGGAACCGCATCGCCGCCTACAGCACCGCCACGGGGCAGCTGATCCCCGACTTCCGGCCGAACGTCTCCAGCCGCGTCAACGCGATCGCGGTCTCCGGCAGCACCGTCTACGTGGGGGCACCCTGACCGCGGTGGGCTCGGTGAGCCGGCACCGCCTGGCCGCGCTGAACGCGGCCGACGGGGCGCTGCTCCCCTGGAACCCGGTCCCGGGTACGGGGCCGATGCTGAACCGCCCTCAGAACGGCACGACCAACACCGGCCTCAGTGACGTCGTCCGTTCCATCGTGGTGACCGGCGGCGGCGCCCAGGTCGTCGTCGGCGGTCACTTCGACACCCTCAACGGGGTCAAGGCGACCGGTGTCGGCGCCCTCGACGCGGTCACCGGTGAGACGCGCCCGTTCGCGATCAACCGGCTGATCACCAACCAGGGCATCAACGGTGGGGTGTACCACCTCTCCACCGACGGCACGAACGTGTACGGCACGGCCTACGACTACTACGGCCCCGGCAACGTGGAGGGCGGGTTCGCCGTGCTCGCCGACGGCGGTGCGGTGCAGTGGATCAACGAGTGCCACGGCGACACCTACTCGAGCTTCCCGATGAGCGGGGCGCTCTACGTGGCCGGCCACCCGCACGTCTGCAGCAACATCGGCGGGTATCACGAGCACAGCCCGCGGGTCCACCGGTACGCCACCGCAGTGACCATCGCGGCCACCGGCACCGTGGGTACCGGCACGCTGACGAACAGCCGGGTGAAGCCGGAGGGCACCATCGTCCACGTCAGCGAGCGGCAGTACCCGTCCAGCGGGACGCTGCTGCAGGGCCAGCCGGCCCCTCGCTGCTGAACTGGTTCCCGATCATGACCCCGGGCTCCTACACCGGGCAGGCGCAGGCCGGCTGGAGCGTCGCGGGCAACGGTGAGTACGTCGTATACGGCGGCGAGTTCCCGCGGGTGAACGGCACGGGCCAGCAGGGCCTCGTCCGGTACGCGGCGCCGTCCACGGCCCCGAACCGGGTCGGTCCGGTGGCGTCCGCCCTCGCCGCGACGGCGAGCTCCCCGATCGGCGGGATGGCCCGGGTCGGCTGGACCACCACGAGCGACCAGGACAACGAGCACCTCACCTACCGGGTCTACCGGGACGGCGACAACACGACTCCGATCCACGAGGTCACCCGGTCGTCCATCTGGTGGGCCCCCAAGGCATGGGCTTCGTCGACACGGCGGTGTCTCCCGGCACGCACACCTACCGGGTGAGCGCCTTCGACGCCTTCGGCAACCGGGCGAACTCGGCCTGGATGACGGTCGAGGTGGCCGAGGGCACGGTCGCCCAGCGCGACTACTCCGACACCGTGCGGGCGGACGGCGCTGCGCACTACTGGCCGCTGGGCGAGGCGTCGGGTGCCTCCGCGTACGACTACGCGGGCCCCGCTGACCTGGCCGTCCGAACCGGTCAGGACGGTGCCACGCCGGAGCAGGGCGTGGACGGCGCGATCGCCGGCGACGCCGACACCGCCTACCGGTTCCGCGGGATGTCGGGCAGCTCGAACCTGGGGTTCTTGTCCACCCAGTCCGTCGTCGCCGGACCCCAGGTCTTCACCATCGAGTCCTGGGTCCGAACCACCTCGACCGCGGGCGGCAAGATCGTCGGCTTCGGCAACGCGGCCGACGCCAACAGCAGCAGCCACGACCGAAGCGTCTACATGGACACCGCCGGACGGATCAACTTCGGGGTCTACCCCGGCGCCAGACGATTCGTCACCGGCCCGGACGTCTACAACGACGGACAGTGGCACCACGTGGCGGCGTCGCTGAGCCCGGCGGGCATGGCGCTGTACGTCGACGGTGCCCTGGTCGGCTCGCGTTCCGACACGACGGCGGCGCAGGTCTACAACGGCTACTGGCGCGTGGGCGGTGACACCAGCTGGTCAGGTGCCGCGTACTTCGACGGGGACGTCGACGAGGTCGCCGTCTACCCGACGGCGCTCTCGGCCGACCGGATCGCCAACCACCACAGCCTCGGCGCGACCGGTGAGGCCATCAACCTGGCCCCGACGGCCCGCTTCACGTCGATGGTGGACGACCGCACGGCGTCCTTCGATGCCGCCGGGTCCAGCGACGACGACGGCAGCATCGCCTCGTACGCCTGGGACTTCGGGGACGGCTCGACCGGGACGGGTGCGGCGACGTCGCACAGCTACGCCGCCGCGGGCACCTACTCCGTGACGCTCACCGTGACCGACGACGACGGTGCAACCAGCCAGACCTCGGCCACGGTGGCGGTCACCGACCCGCCGCCGAACGCCGAGCCCACCGCGGCGTTCTCGGCCACGGCCGAGGGCTGTCGGTGACCGTCGACGGGTCGGCCTCGGGCGACACCGACGGCACCGTCGCCTCCTACGCGTGGGACTTCGGAGACGGCTCGACCGGAGCGGGTGCGGCGACGTCGCACACCTACGCCGCCGCGGGCACCTATCCGGTGACTCTGACGGTGACCGACGACGACGGTGCGACCGGCACCGCCGAGGAGACCGTGTCGGTCGTCGAGGCGACCGTCCTCGCCGCGGACGCCTTCGGGCGGTCGGTGAACGGGGGCCTCGGCACCGCGGACGTCGGTGGACCGTGGACGGTCACGGCCGGCGCCATGCGCCAGTCCGTATCGCCCGGAGCGGCCCGGCTGGCTCTGGCGCCGGGCACGAACACCGGCTCCTACCTGGGCGGGGTCGCGCAGACCAGCGTCGACGTCCGCACGTCGTTCTCGCTGGCGGAGACCCCCACCGGGGGCGGCGCCTACCTCTACCTGCCGGTCCGGCGGGTCGAGGCCAACCAGGAGTACCGCGCCCGGGTGCGGGTCCTGGCCGACGGCAGCGTGCGGGTGTCCTTCGTGCGGCTGTCGGGGCCCGGGTCGGAGACGCTCATCGGTGGCGAGCAGCTGGTCGCCGGGCTCACCCACACGCCCGGCACCGTGCTCCAGGTGCGCGCGCAGGCCGAGGGGTCGGCACCACGGAGCTGGCCGCGACGGTGTGGGCCGCCGGGAGCGAGGAGCCGGCGACGCCGACGGTCTCGCGCACCGACAGCACGGAGTCGCTGCAGGCGCCGGGTGCGGTGGGGCTGTTCGCCTACCTCTCCGGCAGCGCCCGCCCCGTGGTACTCACCGTCCCGTCGTTCACCGCCGTGCCGAACGGTGCTCCGGCGCCGGCGGAGAACGCCGCGCCGACCGCCGTCCTGTCGGCGGTGACCTCCGGCCTGGTCGTGACCGTGGACGGCTCGGGGCGGCCGACGCCGACGGCAGCATCGCCTCGTACGCATGGGACTTTGGTGACGGCTCGACCGGCACCGGGGCGACGGCGAGCCACACCTACGCCGCAGCCGGCACCTACCCGGTGACGCTGACGGTCACCGACGACGACGGCGCTACGGCCACCGCGGTCGAGACGGTGACGGTGACCGCGCCGGAGGAGCCGGGTGATCCCGCAGGGAGGTCGTGGCGGCGGACGCCTTCGCCCGGTCGGTGACCGGCGGGCTGGGCGCGGCCGACGTGGGCGGGCCGTGGACGGTGCAGTTCGGCGGCAGCCGGCAGTCGGTGACGCCTGGCGTGGGGACGCTGCAGCTGAACGGGCCGTCGAACAGCACGGGCTCGTTCCTCGGCGGCGTGGCGCAGACCGACATCGACCTGCGCACCACACTGGCCCTCGAGGGCACCCCGAGCGGCGGGGGCGCGTACGTCTACGTGGCCGGTCGCCGGATCAGCGCCACCGAGCAGTACCGCGCGCAGCTGCGGTTCCTGGCCGACGGCACCGTACGGGTCGCGGTCACCCGCCTGGGTGGCTCCACCAACGACGTGCTCATCGGCGGCGAGGTCGTCGTCCCGGGGGTCAGCTCGACCGCGGGGACCCCGCTGAACGTGCGGCTGCAGATCTCCGGCACCGGGACCACCGAGCTGGCCGCGACGGTGTGGGCGGCGGGGACCGACGAGCCGACGACGCCGACCCTGACCCGAACCGACGGCACGCCGTCGCTCCAGGCGGCGGGCGGGGTGGGTGTCTCCAGCTACCTCTCGGGCAGCGCCACGGCACCGGTCGCCGTCCGGCTGACCGCGTTCGAGGTGCGGGTCGCCGGCTGATCGCGGCGACCCCCACATCGGGTGACGCCCGGGCCGGCCGACGCCGGTCCGGGCGCCGTGGCCCGGAGAATGGATCCGTGAGCATCCGGTCGATGGTGCGTCGGCCGGTGACCGGGGCGGTCCTGGGACAGGGCACGCAGGCCCTCGCCGGACTCGTGCTGCAGGTGGCCGCCGCCCGGTACCTGGGTGCGGCGGGACTGGCCGCCTTCGCCCTGGGCTACGGCCTGCTCGTCCTGGCCACGGCCGTCTGCAGCGGCCTGGTCGGCGACTCCCTGACCGTCCTCGACCGCATGGACGCCCGCATCCGGGCCGGTCTGCACGGCTGGACGGCGGCGGTGTCCGCGCTCGCGGGCGCGCTCGGTGCGGGAGCCGCGTTGCTGTCGGGGGCGCTCCCGTGGTGGGCCGGCCTGCTCGTGGGTCCCGCGGCCGCGGCCTTCATCGTCGAGGACACCCTGCGGCGCCTGCTCATGGCGTCCGGACGGTTCTGGTCCCTGCCGGCCGTCGACGGCGCGAGCCTGCTGCTCGCCCTCGGCACCCTGGTCGTGGCGGGCGCCACCGGTGGGCTGTCGCTCGCGTCGTTCGTGGTGGCGCTGCTGGTCGGTCAGACGGGTGCGGCCCTGGTGGCCTGGTGGCGCCTTCCTGCGGGGAGCGGCCGCGCGGTCCGTGGCGGAACCCGGCGTGGCGCACGGTGCTCGACTTCGGGATCTGGCGGGCGGCCGCGCAGACCATCCGGCCGGCCCTGCTCACCGTCCTGCGGCTCCTGGTCGTCGCCGCCGCAGGAGCCGCCGCCTACGGGCCGGTCGAGGCCGCCCGGGTGCTCACCGCCCCGACGCTGGTGCTGGTGGCCGGCCTCGGTTCCTTCCTGCTGCCGCACTTCGTGACCATGCGGGCGCGGCCGGCGGCGGCCCTGCTGCGCACCGCCGACCGCGCCGCCCTGGGGCTCGCCGCCACCGTCGCGTGCATCGGTGCGCTCACCTGCGCCGTGCTCCCGGTCCTCGGGCCGCTGCTGACCGGCGGTGCCTACGTGATCCCGCTGGGCTCGGTCGTCGGCTGGTCCGCCTACGCGATCGCCGGTGCGGTGCTGCTGCCGTACTCGGCCCTGGCCACCGTCCACCACCGGCACCGCCGGGTGCTGGCCCTCCGGTCGCTCGAGTTCGTCTCGCTCGCGGTCGTCGCGGTCCTGGTGCTCGGGGTGGACGGGGAGCGGTCTGGGCACCGCTCGCGTTGACGATCGGGCCGCTCCTGGCCGCGGTCGCCGTCCGGACGACCGTGCTGCTGCCGGTCGTGCGCGCCGAACCGCACGACGCACAGCCGGTCCCGGTCGGCGCCTGAGCCCGCGGGGCGCTCCCGGACGCGGGTCGACGAGCTCCCCTTCCGGGGGACGCTGCTCGTGGCAACCACGAGAACGCCACCGCAGCCCCTACCATCGCCCCGGCGCGCTACCGCGCCGATGACCGGCTGAGCAGGGGGCGTCTCCGTGTCCATGGCGACCGTCCGCGTGGGCGCGGCTGCGTTCCTGATGGTGGCCAGCACCGTCGTCTGGCGCCGGGGTGAGGTCTTCTCGGGCTCGGTGGACCCCGTGGTCCTGGGCAAGGCTCTGTGCAGCGTCCTGGCGCTCGCGTTCGCCTTCCTCGCGGCGCAGGCGGCCGGGTCGCGACGTTCCCGGTTGGGCACCGGCACGCTGTGGTTCGTCGGAGCCGTGCTCGTGTCGTCGGTGCTCGGTGCCTTCGCGCACGGGACCCTGGTCGCCAGCGCGGTGATCGCGGTCCGGGTCGCCATCCTGGCCGCGACGGTGTTCTTCCTCCTGCGTGCCGCTCCCCTTCCAGGTCCTGCGTGCCGTGGTGGTGTCCTGCGGCCTGGTGGCCGGGGTGTCCGCGGCGACCGGCCTGCCGAGCATGTTGAGCGGACGGTTCTTCGGCGGCATCCCGCCCCTGCATCCCAACGGTCTGGCCCTGCTCGCCGGCGTCGTCGTCGTGTGGACGGCCTGGCGGACGGCGCTGGGTGAGGCGCGGGGGCTCCACGCGCTGCTCGGGGGCGGGTTCCTCGCACTCGTGTGGATGACCGGCTCCCGGACCGCCCTGCTCACACTCCTGCTCGCCATCGGCGTCATGGCCCTGCACCTGCGGCGCGCCCGCGTCGGCCTCGTGGTCGGAGGGCTGGTCACGGTGGCGCTCGGGTCGGTGGCGGTGGTGACGACCGGGGCCGTCGCCCGCTTCCTGGAGCGCGACGGTGACGGCACGAGCACGCTGGAATCCCGTTTCGTCGCCTGGACAGCAGCCCGGTCGTGGGCCGAGTCGTGGTGGCAGTGGGCGTTCGGTGGCGGGCTCTCGGTCAAGCTGATCCCTGTCCGGGGCCAGTGGTGGAACGAGCAGCTCCTGGACAGCAGCTGGGTGTCCGCGCTGGTGCAGACGGGGCTGGTCGGGCTGCTCGTCTCCGGGCTCTGGGTCGCGTGGTCGGTGGCCGGGTCCCTCCGTGTTCCTCGCCCGCACCGCGTGCTGTTCCTGGGCCTGCTCACCTTCCTGCTCAGCCGCAGCGTGCTGGAGAGCGGGCTCTTCGACGCGACGCCGGAGTTCCTCCTGCTGCTCGCGGTCTCGCTGCTGGCCGAGGGCGGGTCACGACCCGCGCTGTCCGACGGGCCCGACGCCGGCGACGTCGGGTCGACGCGCGGCGCACGGCCCACTGGGCGAGCGTTCGCGGCGGGGAGCACCCGGGTCTGACCGCGCTGCCCCAAGTACGGGCGGCGCCTGCTCGCGGACCGCTGCAGGGCTGGAGGACGCCGGGGCTGGAGCCGGCAGCCATTCGTGCCGCCGGCCCCGCCGAGCCCTGCGGTCCGAGCGGAGCCCTCAGGGACGCTTGCGCAGGTCCCGGCCGGGCGCGGTGCCGGTGGTGACCGGCGTCTTGGACGGACCGCGCCGCTCCGGCGCCGTCGTCGGGCCGGACGCGGTGCCCGCCGGCGGGGAACCCGGAGCCGGGTCGGGTCGATCGTGCGCGTGTCGTCGGGGCCGCCGCCCGGCGCACCTGCCGGCTCCAGCTCCGCAGGAGCACCAGCGCGACGGGACTCAGGTCCACCGCGGACGTCATCGCCTGCAGCTCGCCGAGCTGGCCGGCCGTGACGCGTCCGGCCTGGGCCACGATGAGGAGGCCGTCCTGACCGCCCGCGATCCGGCGCCAGTCCCGGAGTGCCACCACGGGTGCCGCCACCGTCAGCCTGACCCGGGCGTCGCGATCGGCACCGTCGGGTGCCTCCGCCGGATCGCCGACCACGACGGCAGGAACCCCGCGGGCGGACAGCTCGTTGGCGACGTCGGCGAGCAACCGGGCCAGCGCCGCCTCCTGTCCGGACGTGGGCGACACGGCGAGCAGGCGCACCGTCCCCCGCTCGGCCAGGGTCTCCAGCTGCCGGATGAGGGCCGCAGCGGGTGTGTCGGGCTCGTGGCGGCTGCGACCGGCGCGGGGCGCGTGCACGCTGACGTCGGCGCCGCCGCCCCAGGCGCCGCGGACGTCGTCCTCGGTGTGCAGTGCGGGGCTCATCCGGCTCCGCGTGATCGCGACTGCCAGGCCGAGGGAGAGTCCGACGACCAGGCCGAGCGCCAGCAGCAGCACGGGGTCGGGCGACGCCGGGCTGGCCGGGACGGTCGCGGGGTCGGTCACGGTCAGGCTGACAGGTGACCGGCCGTCGGCCGGCGCCTCGAGGCTCTCCACGACCTGACCGAACTCCTCGGCCACGGCGTTCGCGATGTCCGCGGCGAGCTGCGGTGATGCGGAGGTCACCGAGATGTCGATCTGGGACGTCTCGACCGGGTTGCTGGCCGTGACGGTGGCGCGCAGGTCCCGGAAGGGCATCTCCAGACCGAGTTCCTCGATGACCGGGGAGAGCACCGCCAGGCTCTGGGCGATCTCGGGATAGCTGCGCACCCGCTGGTTCACGAACTGCGAGCCGCTCGTGCCCTCCAGGGAGCTGGCGACGAAGACCCCGGCGGTGGCGCTGTAGGTCCGCGGCGAGACCTGGATGGCTACGACGGCGACCAGGAGGCCGATCGCGGTCAGTCCGACCCAGGTCCGCCAGTAGCGGCCGAGAGCCGCCAGATAGTCGCGCAGTTCCATCGTCCCCGCCTGCCCTCACGTGCCTCGGTCACCGGTGCGGACGCATGCCGCCCGGTGGCCCCGCGAACGGGGCCCTCTGTGCAGGTTAGGGCCGTGCGGAGCCGCTGATCAGACGGCGCGTGCCCGTCTCACCCCTTCGGGCGGGCGCGCGCGAGCGGCTCGAGGGCGGCGCCGGCAGCGGCGGGGCGGCCGCCCCGGGCGGCCGTCCTTTCGGGTGAAGTCCACGGCACGGGTCACTCTAGGTGACCATGAGCATCTACGTTCTGTCACAGCTCGGGCCGTGGCGTCGAGTACGACGGCCCTCGATCCCGGGGGTCGCTGGGGGCAGCAGGGGGACATCGCATGACGATCATCGGTTACGCGCCCGGGGCGTACGACCTCTTCCACGTCGGACACCTCAACATCCTCAAGCACGCCGCGGACCACTGCGACCACCTCATCGCCGGGGTCGTCTCCGACGAGATGCTCGTGCTCACCAAGGGCCGCGCGCCGGTCATCCCGCTCGCCGAGCGCATGGAAATCGTGCGCAGCCTGCGGTTCGTCGACGACGTGCACGCGGAAGTCGTCCCCGACAAGATCGACACCTGGCGCCAGGTGCGCTTCGACGTGATCTTCAAGGGCGACGACTGGCGGGGGACGCCCAAGGGGACCGGCTGGAGCGGGACTTCGCCCAGGTCGGCGTCACCGTGAAGTACTTCCCTACACCATGCACACGTCGAGCACGATTCTGCGCAGGGCCCTCGCCGCGATCGACGCCGGGGACCAGGCCGGCCGGGCGACTGCAGCCCGCTCCTCCTGACAGGCCTCGCGAGCGGCCGACCACGTACGGGTGACTTTGCACCGTGAGTGGTTGGTTCGACTACAGAGCGTCTTGACTACTGATCACGTTCCGTCAACATTCCTCACCGGCCACCGACCGGGGAGCGCCGACGAAGGCGTCGGGCTCCGTTCATCGACGGTGAGCCAGTGGCGCACGAACCTCACGGGGAGACCAGTCATGCATCACAGCGTTGCCACTCGGGCCGGCACGTTCCGTCGGGGGTGTCGGTCTCGGTGGCCGGCGCCCTGGCATCCGGGTTGGTCCTTCTGGGGCTCGTGGTGCCCGGCACAGCGTCGGCCGACACCGCACCCGTGGCCGGCACACCGGCCACCGTCTCCGCGGACGCCCTGCCGACCGTGCAGACCGACGGCGTGGTCTGGTCGATGGTCACCGTGGGGAACACGGTGTACGCGACGGGCAGCTTCGCCACCGCCACCCCGCCCGGCGGGGGCGCCGGCACCCCGCGCGGCAACCTCCTGGCCTTCGACATCCGTACCGGGGAGCTCATCCCCGGCTTCGACCACACGCTCAACGGTCAGGGGCGCACCGTCGTGGCCTCGCCCGACGGCTCCCGCATCTACGTCGGCGGTGACTTCACCACCGTCGACGGCGTGGCGCGCGGGCACGTCGCGGCGTTCGACGTCGCCACCGGTGCCTTGCTCAGCGGCTTCGCCCCGACGCTCAACCGTCCGGTCTACTCGATCGCCGACACCGGCTCGACGGTCTACGTCGGTGGCAACTTCACCGTCGCCGGCGGTCAGACCCGCACCCGGCTCGCGGCCTTCTCCTCGGCCACCGGCGCCGTCACCTCCTGGGCACCGACGGCGAACAACACCGTGCGCGGCATCGTCGTCGACCCGACGGGCACGCGCGTCGTGCTCGCCGGCCAGTTCGACCAGGTCAACGGCATCACCGCCTACTCCATCGCGTCGGTGGACACCGCCGGCGGCGACGCCAGGTCGCAGCCGTGGGGATCAACAACCACGGCGACCCGGCCGGTGCCTGGACCCTGAAGATGTACGACGGCATCGCCTACGCGTCGGTGTACGCCTACCAAATCGGCAACGTCGAGGGCGTCGTCGCCTTCGACCCCACCGACTTCGACCTGGTGTGGATGAACGACTGCCACGGCGACCCGTACGACACCTGGTCCGACGGCACGGTCGTCTACAACGCCAACCACGTGCACGACTGCGAGACCGCCGGCAGCTTCCCCGACCCGAGCCCCCGGACCTGGCAGCGCGCCACCGCCATGACCGTCGAGGCCACGGGCACCCTCAAGCCGACGACGGACCTCCCGCGGTACACCAGCTGGGATCCCAACCCCAGCCCGACGATCCTGCACTTCTGGCCGACCCTGAACGCCGGCACCTGGACCGGTCAGTTCCAGGGCCCGTGGTCGGTGACCGGTGCCGGCGACTACGTCGCGTTCGGCGGCGAGTTCACCTCCGTGAACGGCCAGCGGCAGCTGGGCCTCACCCGGTTCGCCAAGCCGTCGGCCGCGCCCAACGACCGCGGCCCCGAGCTGTCGGCCGCCCAGATGGCACCGACCGCGACGTCGACCACGGCCGGCACCGTGACGGTCACCTGGCCCTCCTCGTACGACATGGACAACGAGTTCCTCACCTACCGGCTCTACCGCAACGGCGGGAGCACTCCGGTCCACGAGGTCACCAGCAGCTCGGCCTGGTGGAACATGCCGATGCAGCGGTTCACCGACACCGCCCCGGCCGGCTCCACGGTCTCCTACCGGGTGACCGTCACCGATCCGGCCGGCAACTCGGTCACCGGTGCGGCCTCCAACACGGTCACGGTGGCGACGAGCACCAGCGTGTACGCCACCGAGGTCCTCGGCGACGCTCCTGACCAGTACTGGCGGCTCGGCGAGCCCTCCGGCGGCACCTCCTACGACTACGTGGGGAACGCCCACCTGACCACGGGCTCCGGCATCGGCCGCGGGAGTTCCGGCGCGGTCAGCGGGGACGACGCGATCACCGCGGAGGGCACCGACGTGGGCAGGGCCGCGATGAGCGACACGGTGAGCACCTCCGGGGACACGTTCTCGGTGGAGGCCTGGTTCCGCACCAGCTCGAGCGACGGCGGCGTCATCGCCCAGTACGGCGAAGCACTCACCGAGATGTCCGTCAGCAACACCGACCGGGCCCTCTACGTGGATGCGGACGGGCGCCTCTCGTTCGGCCTCTCCGCGCGTGGACAGGACCGGGTGACGAGGTACACGACCGTTCGCAGCGGCGCGCAGGTCGACGACGGGCAGTGGCACCACGCGGTCGCCACGGTGGCGGCCGACGGCACCAGGCTCTACGTCGACGGTGCAGAGGTCGCCGCGGACGCAGCGATGACTCGTGGGAACACCCGCGTCGGTCCCGGCTACTGGATGCTGGGCAGCGGAACCTTGCAGGGTGTTCCCGCCGAGCCGTCCAGTCCCTCTCTCGCCGGCGGGATCGACGAGGTCGCGATCTACTCCACGGCGCTGAGCGCTGCCCAGGTGGGTGAGCACTTCACCGCCGCCGACGCCACGGTTCCCAACGAGGCGCCCACCGCGGCGTTCCAGGCCACCGTCGTCGGGCTCGAGGCGCAGCTGGACGGCACGGCCTCGGCCGACGTCGACGGCACGGTCGATGCCCACGCCTGGGACTTCGGCGACGGTTCGAACGGCACCGGTGCGACGGTGTCCCACACCTACGCGGCGGCGGGTACCTACACCGTGACGCTGACGGTGACCGACGACGACGGCGCGACCGCGGCCGCCACCCGCGAGGTGACGGTCGAGGAGCCGCCGGCCACGGGCACCGTGCTCGCCGACGACGGCTTCGACCGGACGGTGTCCGGTGGGCTGGGCACGGCCGACGTGGGCGGTGCGTGGACGGCGTCGGCCGGGTCGAACCGGCAGTCGGTGAGCGCGGGCACCGCGACCCTGAACCTGCCGAACCCGGGGAACAACACGGGTTCCTACCTGGGTGACGTGTCGGCCACCGACGTGGATCTGACGGCCACGCTGTCCGTGAGCTCGATGCCGACCGGCGGGGGCACGTACGTGTACCTCAGCGGCCGTCGCGTGGCAGCGAACCTGGACTACCGGCCGAGGCTGCGGCTGACGCCGGACGGCCAGGTCGCGGTGGCCCTGTCGCGGCTCGCGGGCGGGGAGTCCTGGCCCGGCGGCGAGCAGATCGTGCCCGATGTGACGTTCTCGGCGGGAACGGCGTTGGCCACGCGGGTCGTGGTGACCGGCACCTCGCCGACGCAGATCTCGCTCACGGTGTGGGAGGCGGGCACGACCGAGCCGGCCACGCCGACCATGAGCTGGACCGACGACACGGCGGGCCTGCAGGTCCCCGGTGCGGTCGGGGTGAGCGCCTACCTGACGGGCAGTTCGACCTCGGGGACGGCGGTGCGGCTGAGCAGCTTCCGTGCAGCCGCTCCGGGCGGCGACGAGCCGCCGGCGGAGAACCAGGCGCCGACCGCCGCCTTCGCGGCGGCCTCGGACGCGCTGACCGTGGCGGTCGACGGGTCGGGTTCGGCCGACGCCGACGGCACGGTGGACTCCTTCGCCTGGGACTTCGGCGACGGGGCCACGGGCACCGGTGCGACGGTGTCGCACACCTACGCGGCGGCGGGTACCTACACCGTGACGCTGACGGTGACCGACGACGCCGGGGCGACTGCCACGGCCGACCAGCAGGTGACGGTCGAGGCCGTCACCGAGGAGCCCCGCCGGCCGACGGCGCCATCGCCAGTGACGCCTTCGACCGGACGGTGTCCGGTGGCCTGGGCACGGCCGACGTGGGCGGTGCGTGGACGGCGTCGGCCGGGTCGAACCGGCAGTCGGTGAGCGCGGGCACCGCGACCCTGAACCTGCCGAACCCGGGGAACAACACGGGTTCCTACCTGGGTGACGTGTCGGCCACCGACGTGGATCTGACGGCCACGCTGTCCGTGAGCTCGATGCCGACCGGCGGGGGCACGTACGTGTACCTCAGCGGCCGTCGCGTGGCCGCGAACCTGGACTACCGGCCGAGGCTGCGGCTGACGCCGGACGGCCAGGTCGCGGTGGCCCTGTCGCGGCTCGCGGGCGGGGAGTCCTGGCCCGGCGGCGAGCAGATCGTGCCCGATGTGACGTTCTCGGCGGGAACGGCGTTGGCCACGCGGGTCGTGGTGACCGGCACCTCGCCGACGCAGATCTCGCTCACGGTGTGGGAGGCGGGCACGACCGAGCCGGCCACGCCGACCATGAGCTGGACCGACGACACCGCCGCTCTCCAGGCACCGGGAGCGGTGGGGCTGAGCAGCTACCTCACCGGCAGCTCCACGGCGGGCACCTCCGTGCTCGTGACCGGGGTCGAGGCCGTCGTCCCCGACGGTGGCGGCGATGAGCCGCCGGCGGAGAACCAGGCGCCGACCGCCGCCTTCACGGCGGCCTCGGACGCGCTGACCGTGGCGGTCGACGGGTCGGGTTCGGCCGACGCCGACGGCACGGTGGACTCCTTCGCCTGGGACTTCGGCGACGGGGCCACGGGCACCGGTGCGACGGTGTCGCACACCTACGCGGCGGCGGGTACCTACACCGTGACGCTGACGGTGACCGACGACGCCGGGGCGACTGCCACGGCCGACCAGCAGGTGACGGTCGAGGCCGTCACCGAGGAGCCCCGCCGGCCGACGGCGCCATCGCCAGTGACGCCTTCGACCGGACGGTGTCCGGTGGCCTGGGCACGGCAGACGTTGGCGGCCCGTGGACGGTGCGGGCCGGTGGGTCGCGGCAGTCGGTGGACGCGGGCATCGCGACGCTCACCGTTGGCCCGGGCAACAACACCGGCTCCAACCTGGCCGGCGTCGCGCAGACCAGTGCCGACGTGCGGACGTCGCTGTCGCTGTCGGCGGTGCCGAGCGGCGGGTCGGGGACCTACGTGTACGTGGTGGGTCGCCACGTCGGCGTCAACCAGGAGTACGCGGCTCGGGTGCGGGTGCTGCCCGACCGCAGCGTCGGCGTGTCGGCGGTGCGGTTCAACGGGACGAGCAACGAGACTGTGCTCGGATCGATCGTGACGCTGCCCGGGGTCACCTACACCCCGGGGACAGAGCTGGAGGTGCGGCTGCAGGTGACCGGTACCGCGCCGACCAACCTGGCGGTCACCGTGTGGCCGGCCGGGACGACGGAACCGGCCAGCCCGACGCTGACCGCCACCGACGACACGGCGGAGCTGCAGGTGCCGGGTGGGGTGGGCCTCGCCGCCTACCTGTCGGGCAGCGCCACCGCGCCGACCTCCGTCCGGTTCACCGGTCTCGCCGTGCGGAGCCTCGGGTGACCGGCCCGTCCGCCTCCGGGCGGGGCCGCCGCGCGACGTGGCTGCGCCGGGGCCTCCCGGTGCTGCTCGTCGCCCTGGTGGCCGGGCTGCTGGTGTGGGCGCTGGACGGCGACGGCGATCCGGGGTCCACCGCGGCTCCGGAGAGCTCCGCTGCCCCGTCGTCCGACCCGGGGACGGTCGAGCCCGAGGCGACCCCGACCGGATCACCGGCGCCGATCACGCAGGCGTCGGCGGCGGAGGTCGTCGCCCGCGAGGGCGTGCCGGAGTCGGCGCGCACGGTAGCGGCCACGCAGGTCAACTTCGCGGTGCCGTCCGAGTGGTCCGACGGCGCCTCGGTGCGGGTCGTCGACGCCGTCCAGCAGGTGACCGAGGGCCGCGGCCCCGGCGAACTGGCCGGGCAGCCCCAGACGGTGTTCACCCTGGAGCTGACCAACGGCACCGGCGCGTCGCTGGACCTCAACGGCGTCGTGGTGCAGGCGACCTACGGCTCCTCGGCGACCCAGGCCGCACCGCTCTACGACGACGAGACGACGGACTTCGGGGGCAGCCTGGAGCCCGGTGCGACCGCCACCGCGGTGTACTCCTTCGCCGTGCCCGAGGACCAGCTCGGGGACGTGACCCTGTCGGTCGACGTCGACGGGTTCCGCTTCCCGGCCGTGTTCACCGGCGCCGTTCCCGCGCGCTGATCGGGCGCGTCGGCCGGCCCCGTCGGCCGGCCGACGCGCGGGGCTAACCTGGGGCCCGGCCCCTGCCGCACTCGGCGGCACGGTGCGGCCGGCCGACCCCGGGAGAGAACCAGCGTGACCTTGCGCGGCGTGCTCGACGTCGTCCTCACCGATCCCGGCATGGCGCGCGTCGTCGCCTCGGCCGGGCACGCGTCGCTGGCCGTCACCGCGCCCCCGCCGGTGCAGCCTCTGGTCGCCGCCGCGCTGGCCGCGCAGCGGCCCGGAGCGGGCGTTCCCGTCCTGGTGGTCACCGCCGGCGAGCGGGACGCCGACCAGACCGCCGACCTGCTGCGCTGCTTCCTCCCCGGCCGGCGGATCGAGACGTTCCCCGCCTGGGAGACGCTGCCGCACGAGCGACTCAGCCCGCGCGCGGACACGGTCGGCCGCCGGCTGGCCGTGCTGCGCGACCTGACCCACCCCGGCGAGAACGGCACGATCGACGTGCTCGTCGCCCCGGTGCGCAGCGTCCTCCAGCCGCTCGCGCCCGGTCTGGGCGACCTGGTCCCGGTCGAGCTCGCGCCCGGGAGCTCCGCAGACCTCGACGAGGTGGCCCGCGCCCTGGTCGACGCCGCCTACACCCGGGTGGAGCTGGTCGAGAAGCGCGGCGAGTTCGCGCTGCGTGGTGGCCTGCTCGACGTGTTCCCCCGACCGAGCCGCACCCGGTGCGCGTGGAGTTCTGGGGCGACGAGGTCGACGAGCTGCGCTACTTCTCCGCCGCCGACCAGCGTTCCCTCGACGAGCGCCCCGAGCGGCTGTGGGCGCCGCCGTGCCGCGAGCTGCTGCTGTCGCCGGAGGTGCGCGAGCGCGCGGCCGCCCTCGCGGTCGAGCACCCGGAGCTGACCGAGATCCTCGGCAAGCTCGCCGAGGGGATCGCGGTGGAGGGGATGGAGTCGCTCATCCCCGCGTTGGTGGCCGGCGAGATGCAGCTGCTCACCGACCTGGTGCCGCGGGGAACGCACGTGCTGGTCTGCGACCCCGAGCGCGTGCGCACCCGCTCGGCCGACCTGGTGACCACCGCGGAGGAGTTCCTGGCGGCTTCCTGGTCGACCGCGGCCGAGGCGGGTCAGGCGCCCATCGATCTCGGGGCGTCGTCCTTCCGCGACCTCGCCGAGGTCGAGACGGCCGCCCGCATCCGCGGCCTTCCGTGGTGGACCACCGGCACGTTCACCCTCCAGGCCGACGACGACGACAGCCACGTCACCCTCGACGCCACGACCGTCGAACGCTTCCACGGTGACCAGACCAAGGCCGCCCAGCAGCTGCGCGCCTGGCACCGCGACCGCTGGCGGGTCGTCGTCACCTTCGCCGGTCCCGGCCCCGCCCAGCGCGCGGCCGACCAGTTCGCCGAGGCCGACCTGGGTGTGCGGCTGGTGCCGGACATCACCGGCCCGCCGGCGGCCGGCATCACCCAGGTCACCCAGGGCAACCTCGAGGCCGGGTTCGCGTTCCGCAACGTCGGCCTGGCGCTGCTCACCGAGCACGACCTGACCGGCCAGCGCGGCACCTCCATGCGGGACGCGCAGAAGATGCCGGCCCGTCGACGAAACGCCGTCGACCTGGTGCAGCTGCAGCCCGGCGACCTCGTCGTCCACGAGCAGCACGGCATCGGCCGCTACATCGAGATGATCAGCCGCACGGTCAACGGCGGTCAGCGCGACTATTTGATCGTCGAGTACGCGCCGTCGCGGCGGAACCAGCCGCCGGACCGGCTCTTCGTCCCCACCGACGCCCTCGACCAGCTCACCCGATACGTGGGCGGGGAGGCGCCCGCGCTGTCCAAGCTCGGTGGCGCCGACTGGAAGAACACCAAGAGCAAGGCGCGCAAGGCGGTCAAGCAGATCGCCGCCGAGCTCATCCGGCTGTACTCCGCGCGCATGGCGACGAAGGGCCACGCGTTCGGTCCCGACACGGTGTGGCAGCGCGAGCTCGAGGACGCCTTCCCGTTCCAGGAGACGCCCGACCAGCTCGGCGCCATCGACGAGGTCAAGGCCGACATGATGCAGCCGGTCCCGATGGACCGGATCATCTGCGGCGACGTCGGTTACGGGAAGACCGAGATCGCGGTGCGGGCGGCCTTCAAGGCGGTGCAGGACGGCAAGCAGGTCGCCGTCCTGGTGCCGACGACGCTGCTGGCCAACCAGCACTACAAGACCTTCTCGGAGCGGTTCGCCCAGTTCCCGGTGACGGTCGCCGTCCTGTCCCGGTTCCAGTCGAAGACCGAGAGCGACGAGATCATCCGGAAGCTCGCCGCGGGGAGATCGACGTCCTGGTCGGCACCCACCGGCTGCTGCAGCCGACGACCCGCTTCAAGGAGCTCGGCCTGGTCATCGTCGACGAGGAGCAGCGCTTCGGCGTCGAGCACAAGGAGTACCTGAAGAGCGTGCGGACGGCGGTCGACGTCCTGTCGATGTCGGCGACGCCCATCCCGCGGACGCTGGAGATGTCGCTGACCGGCATCCGCGAGATGTCGACGATCCTCACCCCGCCCGAGGAGCGGCACCCGGTGCTGACCTACGTCGGGGCGTGGGAGGACAAGCAGATGGCAGCGGCGATCCGGCGCGAGCTGCTCCGCGACGGCCAGGTCTTCGTGATCCACAACCGGGTGCAGTCCATCGACAAGGCGGCCGCCAAGATCCGCAACCTGGTGCCCGAGGCCCGCGTCGCCGTCGGGCACGGGCAGATGAAGGAGCACGAGCTCGAGCGGATCATGGTCGGCTTCTGGGAGAAGGAGTACGACGTCCTGGTCGCGACGACGATCGTCGAGTCCGGCCTGGACATCCCCAACGCCAACACCCTGATCGTCGACCGGGCCGACACCTTCGGCCTCTCCCAGCTGCACCAGATCCGGGGCCGGGTCGGCCGTGGCCGCGAGCGCGCCTACGCCTACTTCACCTACGACCCCACGCGACCGCTGACCGAGACCTCTGTCGACCGGCTGACGACGATCGCGCACAACACCGACCTCGGTGCCGGCATGGCGGTGGCGATGAAGGACCTGGAGATCCGCGGGTCGGGCAACCTGCTCGGCGGGGAGCAGTCCGGGCACATCGCCGGCGTCGGGTTCGACCTCTACGTCCGGCTGGTCGGGAGGCGGTGGCCGACTACCGGTCCCAGGTCACCGGCGAGTCCGCGCCGGTCGAGCCGCTGGAGGTCCGGGTGGATCTGCCGGTGGACGCGCACCTGCCGCACGACTACGTCCCGGGCGAGCGGCTGCGCATGGAGGCCTACCGCAAGGTCGCCTCGGTGCAGACCGACGAGCAGGCACAGGCCGTGCTCGACGAGCTCACCGACCGCTACGGCGCCCCGCCGGCCCCGGTGCTCAACCTGCTCGCCGTCGCCCGGTTCCGGACGGCGATGCGCGCGCTGGGCATCACCGAGGTGTCGCTGCAGGGGCGGGCCATCCGGATCAGCCCGGTGGTGCTGCCGGAGTCCAAGCAGATGCGGCTGGCCCGCCTCGCCGACGGCGCCTCCTACAAGGCCGCCGTCGAGACCATCTCGCTCAAGGTGCCGGTCGGTCCGGACCGCCGCACCCGCTGCGCGACGTCGCCCTGCTGGAGAACCTGCACTCGGTGCTGAGGGCCGTCCTCGGTGAAGGACCCCCGCCCCCACCACTCGCAGGCTCGCGGCGGGGCCCTGCAGGGGCCTGATCGGGGCGGCGTGCGAGACCGGTCACACGGGATGTGGGAAGGTCCGGGCGTGCTGAAGCGTCGCGTTCCCCGGCTGCTGGTGTCCGGGTTCCTCCTCGCCGTCACCGTCTCGGGTCTGTCGGCCTGCCGGACCTCGCCCAACGTGGCCGCCTACGTGGGCGACGCCCAGATCTCGGTCAGCGAGCTGCGGTCCGCCGTCGAGGACCGGCTGGAGGACCCGGAGGTCGCGGCCTTCGCCGAGACCGGGGCGACGAGTACACCCGCCGGGTGCTCGACCTCCTGGTGCAGGAGGAGGTCTACGCCGCGGCGGCCGAGCGCTTCGACGTGCAGGTCAGCGACCGGGACGTGCGGGCCCGCATCGACGAGCTGCTCGGCGACGACGACCCCGACGAGGTGTTCGCCCAGCTCGCCCAGCAGGGCATCGGCCGAGCGGACGTCATCGAGAACGTGCGCCAGCAGCTGGTGCGACGGGAGATCGCCGAGGCCGAGGGCGGGGCCGGCGCGCTGGGCGAGGAGGCGCTGCGGGCCCGGTACGAGGAGGTCCGGGAGAGCCTCGCCCAGGTGTCCTTCGGCTACATCACCGTGCCCGACGAGGCGACCGCGCAGACCGTGGTCGCCCAGCTCACCGCCGACCCGGCCGCCTACCCGGCCGTCGCCGCGCAGTACGCCGGCGCGGCGACGATCCCGGCGCTCGAGTCACGCGCGCCCGAGGAGCTGCCGGGCATCCTCGCGGAGGGGATCGCGGCGGCGGCGCCCAACACGGCGTTCGCCACGCCGGTGCCCGAGGCCGGCGGGGTGGTCGTCACGTTCGTCGAGGGAACCGTCTACCCGACGTTCGAGGAGGTGCGGCCCCAGCTGGAGGAGGAGGCCGCCGAGGTGGTCGAGGCAGCGGGCAACGAGCGCATCGAGGCTGTCCGCGAGGACCTGGGGGTGACGGTGAACCCGCGCTACGGGCCCCTCGACGGCGGCGTCGTCGACATCCTCGGCGACGAGGACACGGCCCTCACCCCGCCCCCGCCGAGTAGCCGGTCGGGACCGGTCGCGGAGACTGACCGGGTGCCCGTCGTCTCGGTCGTCCCGGTCAGCCCCCATCTCCCCGGCCTGCTCGGAACGGCCGGCTGGCGTGCGGTGACCAGCGGTCGACCGGTCGTCGCGCTGCCCGGCGCCGGCGCGTCCGCCGCCGAGCTCCGGCGACACGGCGTCGACGTGGCCGACGTCGGCGCCGAGGCGGCGCGCGACCGCCCCGACGACGTGGTCTGCCTCGTCACGCCGGAGGAGGTGCACCTCTTCCCGGGTGCGCCGGCCGTCGCGAGGCCGGTGGGCGCGGGGCTGCTCGACGTCGTGGCGGTGATGGACCGGCTGCGGTCTCCCGGCGGCTGCCCCTGGGACGCCGAGCAGACCCACTCCTCGCTGCGCGGCTACCTGCTGGAGGAGGCGCACGAGGCCTACGACGCGATCGTCGACGACGACCCGGCGGCCATGCGCGAGGAGCTCGGGGACGTCCTGCTGCAGGTCGCGTTCCACGCCCGGGTGGCCGCCGAGGCGGGCGCAGAGCGCCGCTTCGACATCGACGACGTCGCCGGCGACCTCGTGGCCAAGCTGGTGCGGCGGCATCCGCACGTCTTCGGGGACGCGGGCCCCCGGGACGTCGCGGCCGTCGAGGCGGGGTGGGAGGAGATCAAGAAGGCGGAGAAGCAGCGCACGTCACCCACCGAGGGGTCTCGCGGTCCCAGCCCGCGGCCGCGTGGGGAGCGGCGCTCGTGCGGCGGGCCGGGCGTGCGGGGCTGCGCACGCCGGAGCCCGCGGACCTCGCCGACGACAGCCCCGAGGCGTTGGGGAGCGTCTGCTCGGCGTCGTCACGGCCGCCGAGCAGCGTGGTTGGGACGTCGAGGACGCGCTCCGCGAGGCGGTCCGCCGGTACGCGGGGAGCTCGACGCCGAGGCCGCCGCCTCCTCCACCGGCCACCCGTCGTAGCTCGTACGCGGCTCTTCCACCCGCTCGGCCGTCGTCCACAGGCGGGATCTGCACTGGTCAGCAGGCCAGATCAGCGATATCATCGAACACATGTTCGAGGATGCGCGCGGAGGCCGCCGAGCTCATCCCGCCCTTCCGTCCTCGTTCGAAGGGGTCCTGGCGACGGCTCTCCTGGATCGCCGCCAGAAGTCCGTGATCGAAGTGTTCCGGCCTGTGCCGGGAACCGCAGGGAATGGGCGCTCCGCGATGGCGGTCCCGGTCCGGGACGTCCGTCGGCTCCCGAGCGCCCCGCCGGGGACGAACCGGACGGTGCGGACGACGCGGGGAGCTGCGACGCGCGCTCGACGCCGGCATCGGTCATCTGGAGCGGGCGGCCGCCGCGTCCAGGGAGATCGCACGGCTGTCGGCCGTGGTGGCGACGTCGCTGGCTGCATTCGCCCGCTGCCGGCCATCCGCACTGCTGGACCGGCAGCCGGGGGAACGGGGGCCATGTCGGCCGCCACCCGGGCGGCACGTCCCGCTGCGTTGTCGGAGGTGAGCGAGTGGGCGGTCGACGATGTGGCTCCCTCGCTGGGCGTCACCGCGGCGGCTGCCGGAGCGCAGCTGGTGGAGTCGCTGGTGCTCGTCGAGCGGCTGCCCGGCACGCTCGCCCTGCTGGCCCGTGGCGAACTGAGCCCGGCGCATGCGCGGCAGATGGTGAACGTGGTCGGCCCGGTCGAGGACGATGCGCTGCGCGCCGACATCGAGGCGCACGTGCTGGGACTGCTCGACCGCAAGACGCCGCCTCAGCTGGGCGACTGCGCACGGCGCATCGTGCTCCGCAAGGACGCCGACGCCGCCGCCCGGAAGCTGGTGGCCGCTGTCCGTGAGCGCGGCGTGCGGCTGCACGACCGCCGCGACGGCACCGCCACGGTCTCCTCGACCTCACCCTGCCCGCCGCGGCGGCGATCTACCGGGCGCTGGAGGAGTACGCGGGGACGCCCGGACCGACGGCGACGAGCGGACCAAGCAGCAGCGCATGGCCGACTGCGTCCAGGACCTGATCCTGCGGCCGGGGCAGCACGGCATGCCGCCCGTCACCATCGCGCTCACCCTCGTCGCAACCCTGGAGACGATGCTCGGCGGCGCGGAGCCCGGGCAGGTCGAGGGGATGCTGGTGCCGGCCGACCTGGTGCGCGAGCTCGGCTACGCGTTCGGCCTGATGCCCCGACCGGCGCCGGACGTGGCAGATCTGCCCGACGACGCTGCACCCGCGCCGGAGACCCGGGACGCGTCGGCGACCGGCGCATCGTGCGCTGACGCAGAGCGAGGATCCGAGCCGGGGCCCGACCCAGAACCCGACCCCGCCCCCGATCCCGATCCCGATCCCGAGCCAAGGCCCAACCCCGCCCCCGGCCCAGAGTCCGAGTCGCCCCGGGGCGCGACAGAACACCCGGCCACCCCGGTCGGGGACCGCACGCTGGGCGAGTGGCTGGCGTTGGCCCGGGCGCGGAACGAGGCAGCGGTCCGGGAGGGGTTGACCGGGGCGAAGCAGGCGATCCTCGACGGCACGTGGAGCGACGGTGAGCTGCGTGCGCTGCTCGACGTGGGGGCGCTGATCGGAGTGCGCGACCTCGACGGCACCGGGCTGGCGCATCGTCCGCGCATCGCCGTCGTCGACAAGCTGCGGGGCAGCCTGGTCGCCCTGACCGACGCCGCGGGAATCCGCCGCGGTGCCTGCCTCGGCCCGCCCCCGGAGACCGACGGATACACGCCCGGAGCCGAGCTGGACCGCTTCGTCAGGCTGCGCGACCGGCGCTGCCGCTTCCCGGGCTGCCGGGCCCGCGCTCGCACGTGCGACCTCGACCATCGGCAGGAGTGGCCCGACGGCCCGACCGCGCACGAGAACCTCTGCTGCCTGTGCGAGCACCATCACCGGCTCAAGCACCAGGCGCCGGGCTGGCGCTTCGACGAGGCCGACGACGGAGGGCTGGCGATCACCATGCCCAGCGGCGACATGCTGGTCAGTCACCCGCCGCGGTTCGGCAGCGACCTCGACGTCCCGCCCTTCTAGCTTCCTGGTCCGGGTCCGTCCGTCCAGCCGACCTTCAGCACGCCGTCCGCGAAGCAGATGTCCCATAGCGGCCCACTTGGCGACAGCCGTGCCGTCACTCACCGGAGGGGCAGTTCTGCCGCCGCCCGGAGTATCTCGCCCTGCACTGCGATGCTGTCCGCTGACCATGGCGCTAGGACTAGGAGGACGAATGAGTGACTGGGTCGCGGCGCTCGTCGTAATCGGCGTCGTGGTAGTCCTCAGTGCCGTGCTGTACATCCACCTAAGAAGCAAGTGAACAGGCAGAACGCCAGCGCGGTGACTTGGGCTGCCGTACTTGGACTAACCATGCTCGTGACCGCCTTGGTCATCGCTCACTTGCAGGGCTTCGGCACACTGCCGATTCGACTGGTCGTCTCCCTCACGGCAGGAGCGGGCACGTTCGCAGCTGTGCTCCTAGCGAAGCGGAATCGGGGTTGACTTCCAGCGCCGGATGCACCCCCATTAGGGACAGCCTGACGGTCGACGGGTGGGGGCGCATGCAGGCGACCCCGCGGGCGAGACCGCCGGTTCTGGTCTTCCACGGGCCGTATGGAGACGTCAGTGGCGCGCGGCTGTCGAGCCGGGCCGACCGAACTGGTTAGGCTGCCCCCGTGCCGAGCATCGATGCAGTAGGCGCGCGGGAGATCCTGGACTCGCGCGGAAACCCCACCGTCGAGGTCGAGGTCGCCCTCGACGACGGGACCATCGCCCGGGCCGCCGTGCCCAGCGGCGCCTCCACGGGCGCCTTCGAGGCGGTGGAGCTGCGCGACGGCGGCGAGCGCTACGGCGGCAAGGGCGTGACCAAGGCCGTCGACGGCGTCCTCGACGTCATCGGCCCCGAGCTGGTCGGCTACGAGGCGACGGAGCAGCGGCTGGTCGACCAGCGGCTCATCGACCTCGACGGCACCCCGGACAAGTCGCGCCTGGGCGCCAACGCGATCCTCGGGGTCAGCCTCGCCGTGGCCCGCGCCGCGGCGGACTCCACCGGTCTGCCGCTGTTCCGCTACGTCGGCGGCCCTTCGGCCCACCTGCTGCCGGTGCCGATGATGAACATCCTCAACGGTGGTGCGCACGCCGACAGCAACGTCGACGTCCAGGAATTCATGATCGCCCCGATCGGTGCCGCCACCTTCGCCGAGGCGCTGGCCATGGGCACCGAGACCTACCACGCGCTCAAGGCCGTGCTGAAGAAGGACGGTCTCGCGACGGGCCTGGGCGACGAGGGCGGCTTCGCGCCGAACCTGTCGAGCAACCGCGCGGCCCTGGACCTGATCGTCCGGGCGGTCGAGCAGGCCGGCTACTCCGTCGGCAGCGACATCGCCTTCGCTCTGGACGTCGCGGCCACCGAGTTCCACAGCGACGGCGGATACGCCTTCGAGGGCAAGACCCTCTCGGCCGGCGACCTCACCGACTACTACGCCGACCTCGTGGCCAACTACCCGATCGTCTCGATCGAGGACCCGCTGTCCGAGGAGGACTGGGAGGGCTGGATCGCGCTCACCGACACCCTCGGCGACAAGGTCCAGATCGTCGGCGACGACCTGTTCGTCACCAACCCCACCCGCCTGGCCGACGGCATCGCCCGCGGCGCGGCGAATGCGCTGCTGGTCAAGGTCAACCAGATCGGCACGCTGACCGAGACCCTCGACGCGGTCAACCTGGCCCACCGCAGCGGCTACCGCTCGATGATGAGCCACCGCTCGGGCGAGACCGAGGACACCACGATCGCCGACCTCGCCGTCGCCACCGACTGCGGGCAGATCAAGACCGGAGCTCCGGCCCGGAGCGAGCGCGTCGCCAAGTACAACCAGCTGCTGCGCATCGAGGAGGAGCTCGACGACGCCGCCCGGTACGCCGGGGCGGCCGCCTTCCCGCGCCTGGCCAGCTGAGTCGCCGGCGGATGAGCGCAGTCGGATGAGCACAGTCGGATGAGCAACGTCCGCGGTCGGCGGAGCGGATCGCCGGGCGACAGCCGGCGGACCGGCCGGGCACCCCGTGTGCACCCGAGCCGACCGGTGCCGGCCGGCGTCCGCAGCAGCGCCACGAACCGGCCCGGTGCCCGCCGTCCGGTGCGCCGGTCGGTCCGGGCGACGGCCGTGGGCGCTGCCCGCCGGCGACCGCTGTTCACCGGTCGCGCGGTCCTGCTCGGGGCGCTGGTCCTCCTGCTCGCCCTCACGCTGGCCGGCCCGATCCGGCAGTACCTGGCCGGGCAGGCCGAGCTCGAGCAGCTGGCCGCCGAGGGCGGGAGCTGGACCAGCGGGCGGTGGAGCTCCGCGAGGAGCTCGAGCGGCAGTCCGACCCGGTCTACGCCGAGCGGCAGGCCCGGGAGCGGCTCACCTACGTCCTGCCCGGCGACCGGCTTGTCGTCGTCGTGGACGGCGAGACCGTGGAGGGTGACGCGGGCACGCTGGCGTCGGCCGGCCCGGACGAGGAACTGCCCTGGTACGAGGGCCTGATGCAGTCGCTGGCCGACGCCGACGGCTGAACCAGAAGGACCCCGCCGCCCCCGCGAACCGCACGTCACCAGGGGCCGGGCGGCACTCGGCTGACCCGCTGCCGCAGACTCATCGGGTGAGCACCCCCGTCACCGACGTCGAGCGGGAGATCATCGCCCGCCAGCTCGGCCGCCCCCGCGCGCCCTCGTCGCGGTGGCGCACCGTTGCCCGTGCGGTCAGCCCGACGTGGTCGAGACCTCGCCCCGGCTGGAGGACGGCACCCCGTTCCCGACGCTGTACTACCTGACCTGCCCCCGGGCCACGGCCGCAGCCAGCCGGCTGGAGTCGGCCGGCCGGATGCGGGAGTGGCAGGAGGAGCTGGCCACCGACCCCGAACTGGCCGCCGGGTACCAGCGGGCGCACGAGGCCTACCTCGCCACCCGGGACGCCCGCGACGTCCTGCCGACCCGGATGACCGCCGGAGGGATGCCGGACCGCGTGAAGTGCCTGCACGCGCTGGCCGGGCACGCCCTCGCCGCCGGCCCAGGGGTGAACCCGATCGGTGACCGGGCCGTCGAGGAGATGGGGAGTGGTGGGCGGCAGGTCCGTGCGCCCGCCCGGCCGAGGAGACCCCGTGACCCGCGTCGCCGCGATCGACTGCGGCACCAACTCCATCCGGCTGCTGGTCGCCGACGTGCCCGAGCGCGGCGCGCACACCGACCTGACCCGCCGCATGGAGGTCGTGCGCCTGGGCCAGGGTGTCGACGCCACCGGCCGGCTCGCCCCGGAGGCCATCGAGCGCACCCGGATCGCCCTCGCCGGGTACGCCGACGCCGCCCGCGAGCTGGGTGCGACCGGGGTCCGGATGGCGGCCACCAGCGCGAGCCGGGACGCCGCCAACCGGGCGGACTTCGAGCAGATGGTCCTGGCCACGCTCGGCCGGCTGCCGGACGTGATCACCGGTCGCGAGGAGGCGGAGCTGTCCTTCCTCGGTGCCACCGCCTCCCTCGACGCCGCGGCCGGCGCCCACGGGGCCGCGGCGCCCCGGCCTCCCTTCCTCGTCGTGGACATCGGCGGCGGGTCGACGGAGTTCGTGCTCGGCGACGCGTCCGGCGTGCGCGCGGCCCGGTCGGTCGACATCGGCTGCGTCCGGCTGACGGAGCGGCACCTGCACGGCGACCCGCCGACCGGCGAGCAGATCCGCCGGGCCGAGGACGACATCCGGGCCGCCCTGCACCAGGTGGCGGCCGAGGTGCCGGTCGGCGAGACGGCCACCCTGGTCGGCGTCGCGGGGTCGGTGACGACCGTCGCCGCGATCGCCCTCGGCCTGCCGGAGTACGACCCGGACGCCATCCACGGTTCCCGCATCCCGGTCGGCGCCGTCCGCGACGTCTCCGCCGACCTGCTCGCCGCGACGCGCGCCCGACGCGCCGCCATGCCGGTCATGCACCCCGGCCGCGTCGACGTCATCGGCGCCGGAGCGCTCATCCTGCGGGTGCTCATGGACGAGTTCGGGCTGGCCGAGGTCGTCGTCAGCGAGCACGACATCCTCGACGGCATCGCCCTCCGCCTCGCCCGCCCTCAGGCACTCGCCCGCCCCCGGGCATAGGAACCTATACCTGTGTTCTGGCGCCCCGGATGCACGTATAGGTTCCTATGCCTCTAGACGCTGACGGGTTCCCGGTCACGCGAACCCCGGCCGGGGTCGTCCGCTCGGCTTCGGGGGCCCGCGACCTCGCCGTCCTCGACGACCGGATCTCCGGCTGCTACGCCTGCCCCCGGTTGGTGGCCTGGCGCGAGGAGGTCGCGAAGGTCAAGCGCGCCTCCTTCCGCGACGAGGAGTACTGGGGCCGCCCGGTGCCGGGTCTCGGCCCGGCCGACGCGCGCATCGCCGTCGTCGGGCTGGCGCCGGCCGCGCACGGCGGCAACCGCACCGGGCGCGTCTTCACCGGGGACCGGAGCGGGGACTGGATCTTCGCGGCACTGTGGCGCGCCGGGCTGGCCAACCAGCCGACGTCGACCCACATCGGCGACGGACTGGAGCTGACCGGTGTGCGGGTGGCGGCCGCCGTCCGCTGCGCGCCCCCGGACAACGCGCCGACCCCGCAGGAGCGCGACACCTGCAACCCCTGGCTGGCGCGCGAGCTCGCGCTCCTGCCGGACCTGCGGGTGATCGTCGTCCTGGGTGGGTTCGGCTGGACGGCGCTGTGGCCGGTCCTGGCCGCCGCCGGCCACCGGATCCCCCGACCACGGCCCGCCTTCGGGCACGGGATCGAGGTGCAGCTCGAAGGCGCTCGCGGACCGCTGACGCTGCTGGGCAGCTACCACGTCAGCCAGCAGAACACCTTCACCGGCCGGTTGACCGAGCCGATGCTGGACGCCGTGCTGAGCCGGGCGACCGAGCTCGCCGGCTTCCCTCCGCGGCAGTAGGTCCCAGCAGGTCGGCGCACCGTCCCGGGCCTAGGCTCGGTGCATGGCCGAGGCGACCGCTCGCGAGCTGACCCACCGCCCCGTGATCCTCGTGGTCGGTGGGGGCTACGTCGGTCTCTACACCGCGCTGCGCCTGCAGAAGAAGCTGTCCCGGGGGCGTGCGGAGATCGTCGTGGTCGACCCGCAGCCGCACATGACCTACCAGCCCTTCCTCCCCGAGGCCGCCGCCGGTTCCGTGGAACCCCGCCACGTCGTCGTCCCGCTGCGCCGCACCCTGCGGCACTGCCGGGTCATCACCGGAGCGGTGACCGGGCTCAGCCACGCGGAGAGGCGGGCCCGGGTCGCCCCGGTGGAGGGGAAGAGCTTCGAGGTCTCCTACGACGTGCTGGTGATGGCGGCCGGTTCGGTTGCGCGGACGCTCCCCATCCCCGGTCTGGCGGAGCACGGCATCGGCTTCAAGAACGTGGGGAGGCCATCTACCTGCGCAACCACGTCCTCGCCCGGCTCGACGCCGCCAGCTCGACCGACGACCCGGTCGTGCGGCAGCGGGCCCTCACCTTCACCTTCGTCGGTGGCGGCTACGCGGGGGTGGAGGCGTTCGCCGAGCTGGAGGACATGGCGCGCTACGCCATCGCGCACTACTACCCCCGGCTGTCCCCGACGGACATGCGCTGGGTGCTCGTCGAGGCGATGGGCCGGATCCTGCCCGAGGTCGACCTCGACATGGCCGCCTGGACGGTGAAGCAGCTCAGCGCCCGGGGCATGGACGTGCGGCTGAACACCCGGCTCGAGTCGGTGTCGGCCGAGGGGTGGTGCGGCTCAGCGACGGCGAGGAGTTCGCCAGCGACACCCTGGTGTGGACGGCGGGCACGAAGCCGAACCCGATGCTGGCCTCAACCGATCTGCCGGTCGACGGTCGCGGGCGGGTCGAGTGCGAGACCACGCTGCAGGTGCGTGGCATGCCCGACGCCTGGGCGGCCGGCGACCTGGCCGCCGTCCCGGACCTGACCGCGGACAGCCCGGACGTGACCACCGCGCCCAACGCCCAGCACGCCGTCCGGCAGGCCAGGCGGCTGGCCGACAACATCGTCGCGGTCCTCGCCGGTGGCGAGCCGGTGCCCTACCGGCACAAGTACGCCGGGTCGGTGGCCAGCCTGGGTCTGCACAAGGGCGTGGCCCAGGTCTACGGCGTGAAGCTCAAGGGCTGGCCCGCCTGGTTCATGCACCGCAGCTACCACGTGAGCCGGGTGCCGACCTTCAACCGCAAGGCACGGGTGGTCGCGGACTGGACGCTGGCCTCGCTGTTCCGCCGGGAGGTCGTCTCCCTGGGGCAGCTGCAGGATCCCCGGCGCGAGTTCGTGTCCGCCGCCGCCACCGGCCGCAGCGCCCAGCCGCCGGCCCCGGCAACACCGCCGTCCGGGGCCGGGGCCGCCTGATCGCTCAGCCGGCGGGCAGCCGGCGCTCGCCGTCCGCGAGGTGGGCGCGGAGCGAGGACCCGAGCGCGCTCACGGCCGCCGTGGACGCCGTCACCAGTCCGGCCGAGGCGTGCGCGACGTGCCAGAGCCCGTCCAGCCGGCGCAGGTCGACCGGGACCCCGGCGGCGCGGGCGCGGTGGGCCAGGCGGACGGCGTCGTCGAGCAGGATCTCCTCGCTCCCGACGTGCATCGTGATCGGCGGCAGACCGGCGAGGTCGGCCTCCAGCGGGGCGAGCTCGGCGGGATCGGTGCCCGTGCCGAACTCGCGGGCGCACCGGCGCAGCCACGCCGGCCGCAGCATCGCGTCGGTGCGGTCGTCGGGCCAGGCGCTGCCGGTGAGGTCCAGCCAGGGAGAGATCAGGCCCAGCGCGGCCGGCGCGGGATCGCCGCTGTCGCGCAGCCACAGCGCGGCCGTGAGCGCCAGCCACCCGCCCGCGGAGTCGCCGGCGACCGCGGTGCGGCCCGGCGTCGCCCCGCGGTCGAGCAGCTCCCAGTAGGCGGCGAGGACGTCCTCGAGTGCTGCCGGGTAGGGGTGCTCGGGCGCCAGGCGGTAGTCCAGGACGTGCACGGTCGCTCCGCTGGCGGCGGCCAGGTGGGTGGCCAGCGCGCGATGCGTGGCGGGGAGCCGGTGGTGAAGCCGCCGCCGTGCAGGTAGAGGAGCGCCGTGCCGGGATCGCCGCCGGCCGGGACCAGCGTCTCGGCCGGTCTGCGGCCCAGGCGGCCGGAGCGGATCTCGACGCCCTCGGCCGTTGGCGTGGGCCGGGTGACCATGCCCAGCCACCGGCGCTGGATGCCCACCGGCATGCGCGGGCCGAGCACCGGACGGACCAGTCCACGGACTCCGGCGCGCATCACCCGGACCGGGATCTGGGGACGGCGGTTCACGGACGTCACCGTACGGGTCGACCTCCGGAGACTGCCCGGACCGCTAGCGTGCCCGGCAACGCCCCCGTAGCCCAATCGGCAGAGGCAGGCCCCTTAAAAGGGTCACAGTGTCGGTTCGATCCCGACCGGGGGCACGGTCAGCAGTCGATCGGCAGCCCGCCTCGGACGCCCGGACGGGGGAACCCGCGACACGCCGGAACGTCCTGGGGGCCTCGGGCGTTGACCTGACCGAGTGGAGTGCAGCACCGTGAGCTCCACGGACCGACCAGTCACCTCAGGGAGATGACGATGCCCAGCAGTAACCCGGCGTTCAAGGGTCTCGGCGGCGCCGGCAACGGCCAGCAGTACGCAGGCTGGGGCGCCCAGCCCCAGTCGCAGTACGGCGCGCCCGCCACCGCCGACCCCTATGCCGCTCCGTCGCCGTACGCGGCGACCACCACGCGCTACCTGACGATGGACGACGTCGTCGCGAAGACCGGCATCACGTTCCTGGTGACCGTGGCCACGGCCGCCGCCACCTGGGCGCTGCCCGGTCAGGCGGCCTGGGGCTTCGCGCTCCCGGCCGTGCTCATCGCCTTCGTGCTCGGCCTGGTGATCGCGTTCAAGCAGATCGCCAACCCGATCGCCACGCTCAGCTACGGCGCCCTGTACGGCGTCGCGCTCGGAGCGATCAGCGAGGCCTTCAACGACATCTACCCCGGCATCGTCATGCAGGCGCTGATCGGCACGTTCGGTGTCTTCGCCGGCATGCTGGTGGTCTACAAGACCGGCGCCATCCGGGTCACCCCGAAGCTGACCCGCTGGGTCATGGCCGCCGGTATCGGCGTGCTGGTGCTCATGGTGGCGAACCTGGTGGCTGCGTGGATCGGCGGCGGCGACGGCCTGGGCCTGCGCTCCGGCGGCCCGCTGGCGATCGGTTTCAGCCTGCTCGTGATCGGTGTGGCGGCGTTCTTCCTGCTGCTGGACTTCGACCTGGCCGACGAGGCCATCCGTCGGGGCGCCCCGGCGAAGTTCGCCTGGTACATCGCCTTCGGCCTGCTCGTGACGGTCATCTGGCTCTACATCGAGATCCTGCGACTGCTCAGCTACTTCCGCGAGTAACCTGCACCGCAGGAACGAAGGCCCGGTCCCCGCGAGGGGCCGGGCCTTCGTCGTCGCTGCGCGCTATTCGATGTCGATCATCGTCTCCGTGCACGCGACACGGTCGGACACGCCGGCCCGCCGAGCGCGCAGACGATGATCAACCGGGTGTTCAGCTCAGGCGCTCGATGATCATCGCCATGCCCATGCCGCCACCGACGCACATGGTCTCCAGGCCGAAGGTCGTGTCCTTGGTCTGCAGGCCGTTGATCAGCGTCCCGGTGATGCGGGCGCCGGTCATGCCGAACGGGTGGCCGACGGCGATGGCGCCGCCGTGCACGTTCAGCTTGTCGATGTCGATGCCCAGGTCGCGGTAGCTCGGGATGACCTGGGCGGCGAAGGCCTCGTTGATCTCCACGAGGTCGATGTCGTCGATGGTCATCCCCGCGCGCTGCAGGGCGAGCTTGGAGGCGTCGACCGGCCCGTAGCCCATGATCTCCGGCGAGAGGCCGGTGACCGCGGTGGAGACGATCCGGGCCAGCGGGGTCAGCCCCAGCTCGGCGGCCTTGGTGTCGCTCATGACCACCACCGCGGCGGCGCCGTCGTTGAGCGGGCAGGCGTTGCCCGCCGTCGCCCGGCCGTCGGGGCGGAAGACCGGCTTGAGCTGCGCGAGGGCCTCGACCGTCGTGCCGGCGCGCGGGCCGTCGTCCTTGCTGACGACGGTGCCGTCCGGGGTGGTGACCGGGGTGATCTCCCGGTCCCAGAAGCCGTTGTCGATGGCGGCTTCGGCCAGGTTCTGGCTGCGCGCGGCGAACTCGTCCATCTCCTGGCGGGAGACGTCCTTGATCAGCGCGAGGTTCTCCGCCGTCTGCCCCATGGCGATGTAGATGTCCGGGACGTCGCTGTTCTCGCGCGGGTCGGTCCACGAGTCGGCGCCGCTCTCGGCGACCTTGGCCCCACGGGCCTCGGCGTCGGCGAACACGGGGTTCTTGGTGTCCGGCAGGCCGTCGCTGTTGCCCTTCACGAACCGCGACACCATCTCCACGCCCGCGGAGATGAACACGTCGCCCTCGCCGGCCTTGATCGCGTGCATGGCCATGCGCGTGGTCTGCAGCGAGGAGGAGCAGTAGCGGGTGATCGTCGTGCCGGGCAGGTGGTCCATGCCGAGCAGCACGCTGACGACGCGGCCCATGTTGTAGCCCTGCTCGCCGCCGGGCAGGCCGCAACCGAGCATGAGGTCGTCGATGTCGCGCGGGTCGAGGGCAGGCACCTTGTCCAGCGCAGCACGGACGATGGTGGCGGTCAGGTCGTCGGGTCGCAGGTCCTTCAGGGAACCCTTGAACGCGCGGCCGATAGGGGAGCGGGCGGTCGCGACGATGACTGCTTCGGGCATGGGTCCTCCACGATGAGGTGGGCGCCGGGCACGGGTGCGCAGGCGACGGGTCGCCTCGAAACTACTCCGCGGTAACGGGCGTGGCGGTGCCCCGCCCCGGCCGCGTGCGGAGCTGTCCCGGTCAGGCGGTGACCGAGGCCTCAGCCGACTCCCGCGCCTCCTCGGGCGTGGGGATCCCGGTCGGCCGCCGACGGCGCAGCAGCGCCCACGCGCCCCACGGTCCGGTGTCCGAACCGCGCACCTCCGCGGGCTGGACCTCGGTACCGGTGCGACTGGCGGCCCGCGCCGCGGCCTGCTCGATCGGCCGCACGGTGCCGCGACGGATCGGGCGCACGCCACGGTCGGCCGAGGCGGGCCAGACGCCGACGGCGTCGGCGACCGACGGCAGCAGCACCGCGGCCGCCTGCGCGTAGCCGTGCGCGCTCGGGTGGAACTCGTCGACGCTGAACATGTCGCGGTCGGAGGCGAAGGCCGGCCCGAGGACCGACCCGAGCGACACCGTGCGCCCGCCGGCCTCGACGACGGCGACGGTCTGGGCGGCGGCCATCTGCCGGCTCCAGCGCCGGGCCAGGGTGCGCAGCGGCTGGGCGATCGGCCGGATCGTGCCGAGGTCGGGGCAGGTGCCGACCACGACCTCGCAGCCGGCCGCGGTGAGCCGGCGTACGGCGTCGGCGAGGTGGCGGACGGAGTCAGCCGGGCGGGTTCGGCTGGTGACGTCGTTGGCGCCGATCATGATCAGGGCGACGTCGGGACCCTCGGCGAGCGCCTGGTCGACCTGCACGTCCAGCTGTGCCGAACGGGCGCCGGAGACGGCCAGCCGGAGCAGTCGCACGGGGCGCTCGGCCAGCTCGGCGAGGGCGGCGGCGATGAGGACGCCCGGCGTCTGGGACGAGTGCTCGACACCCAGCCCCACGGCGCTGGAGTCGCCGAGCACGGTGAACACGAGGGCGTGGCGCGGCCGTTGCGTGCACCGCTGCCGTACACGCCGTCGCCCGAGGGTGGGCCGGCCTTGTCGGTGCGGGCCTCGATGTTGCGGCGGGCCGCGCGGGCCTCCTCGCGGAGGAGCGCGACGAGGGCGGCGCTGCCGAGGGCCACGCTGCCGCCTCCGTAGGCGGTGGCGGCGGCCAGCCGTCGCGCCGTTGCCGTCCGCGTCACGGTGCCTCCGCTCCGGTGCTCTGCGTCGTTGGCCTGGTGTCCTGGTCTGCCGTCGGTGCTGCTGCCGAGGTTATCGGCCCTCTACCGTGCTTCCTGTGGCCCTATCACCCGCAGGTGTGACCCATTCCACAAACCCGGAGGATCGCCGTCAGCTGATCGTCGACGTCCTGGTCGAGGCGTTCGCCGACCTCATGGCTGCCGACGCGAGCGCGTTCCGCACCAAGTTCCGCAAGATGGCCGCTGATCCCTTCGCGTTCTACCGGGGAGTGCCTGCCTGTTCTACGCCGACATGGCGACCAGCGAGGACCGCTGGTGTGACGAGCAGACGTCCCGCGTGTGGATCCACGGCGACCTGCACGCGGAGAACTTCGGCACCTACATGGACGCCAACGGCCGGATCGTGTTCGACGTCAACGACTTCGACGAGGCCTACCTGGGCCACGTCAGCTGGGACCTGCGCCGCTTCGCGGCCAGCTTCGCGCTGATGGCCTGGCGGAAGGCGTTCTCCGACGAGGTGATCGGCGACCTGCTCGCCGTCTACCTGAACGCGTGGCTGGACCAGGTGGAGGCCTTCACCCGCTCGGACGCCGACCGCGAGTACGCCCTGCTGGCCGACAACACCCACGGCGCGGTGCACGAGCTGATCCGCCGGACGGCCACCCGCACCCGGCTGGGCCTGCTCCAGCGGATGACCAAGGTGGAGGACTACGAACGCCAGTTCGCCGAGTCGCCACGCAACCGCCGGCTGGACGACGCCGAGCGGGAGGAGGTCCTCGCGGCGCTGGAGCGGTACAAGGCGACGCTGCCCCCGCGTCCGTGGCGGCGGGAGGTGGCCTACGACGTCAAGGACGTCATCGGCACCGGCGGCTTCGGCATCGGCAGCGCCGGGCTCCCCGCCTACAACGTGCTGCTGGAGGGCTACGACCAGGCGCTGGAGAACGACGTCGTCCTGTCGGTGAAGCAGGGCAACGTGCCCGCACCCAGCCGGATCGTCGACGATCCGGAGATCCGTGGGTACTTCGAGCACGAGGGCCACCGGACGGCGGTGAGCCGGCGGGCCCTGCAGTCGCACGCCTCCCAGTTCCTCGGCTACACCGACATCCGGGGAACCGGATTCGTCGTCGCGGAGCTGTCGCCCTACGAGCTCGACCTCGAGTGGGACGACCTCACCGAGCCCGCCGACATCCGGCCGGTCCTGGAGCAGCTCGGCCGGGCGACCGCGAAGCTGCACTGCGTGGGCGACGCCGACAGCGACCACACGCTGGTGCCGTTCCAGACGGAAGAGGCGATCGTGGCGATGCTGGCCGGGCGCCGGCAGGAGTTCGTCGACGATCTCGTCGAGTTCGCGCACTCCTACGCGCGGCGGACCCAGGACGACTTCCGGCTGTTCGTCGATGCCTTCCGCGCCGGCGAGATCCCCGGCATCAGCTCGAGCGAGCAGTTGCTGCCGACGGACGCGGCACGTGGATGACCATGCCGACGTGGCGGCCAGGCCGGCCGACGGACGGCCATCGTCCTGATCAGGGCGGGAACAGGTACAGCAGGAGAGGTACCGACGCGACCACCAGCAGGACGCGCACGAGGTGGAACACGGCCACCTGCCCCGCCCCGTAGTTCCGCTCGACCGCGAGGGCGATCAGCACCTCGAGGGCGCCGGGCGACGTCGCCAGCACGTCACCCCGGGGGCTGCGGCCGGTGCGACGCAGGATCCAGGTGATGCCGAGACCGCCCGCGATGAGAACCAACGCCGCCGCAGTCGCAGGCAGCAGCTGTCCGCCGAGCAGGTGCACGGTGTCCCGCGTGACGCGCATCCCGATCTGCGCACCCACACAGATGAGCACCAGGTTGGCCAGCCACGGTGGGACGGTGATCTCCCACCCGGTGACGAGACCGGCAGCGGCCGCGCCGACGACCGAACCGAAGATCAACCCACCCGGTATGCCTGCCGCGCCGGCGACCATCCCCGCGCCGGCGCCGGCCCCGAGGAGGGCGAGGAACTGTCCGGCGGCGTGCGCGCGACGCCTCACGGGTCGGGGTGACGTAGGAGGGCCACCAGCAGCGGCGACAGCAGGACGACGAGCATCAGCCGGACCATGTGGAACATCGCCACCTCCATGCTGCCGGTCTGCACTTCGATCGCTGTCCCGACGAGCACGCTGAGCGCCCCCGGCGACGTGGCGAGGGCGACCGCGGGTGGCGCCCACCCGATCGCTTCGAGTGCCGCGGCGACACCGAGCCCGAGCGCAATGATGGCCACGCCCGAGCACACCGCCATCAGCAGTACGGAACGGAGCTCGCGTACCGCCTTGCGCGTCAGCAGCAACCCGGTCAGCGTTCCGACCGCGATCGGGATCGCGATGTTCATCGCGGCCGGCACGGGTAGCCGGCTTTCCGACGCCAGCGTCACGGCCGCGGCGCCGATCGCGGAGCCGACCAGCAGGCCACCGGGAAGTCTCAGGCGCCGCGCGAGCAGACCGCCTGCGACGGCCGCCGCCAGCGTCGCGAGCATCAGCACGGAGGCCCCCGCTTCTGAGGAAGGCCTATACCGTATATGGGGGCACGGTCGTGATCTCGGCCGCTCAGGTGTCGCGACGTGTCGAGATCCACGCGATCTCGGCACGTTCCCTCAGCGGGCCCGACGACCCCGGCGGGTGCGGAGGTAGTCGGCCACCACGTACTCGCCGAGCCGCTCGGCGTCGGGCTGGAACACCCGGCCACCGGCGCGCTGGGTGAGGTCGTGCACGAAGTGGATCAGGCCGGGGTCGGGGTCCAGGGCGAACACGTTCACGGTGGCCCCGGTGCGGGCCACCCGCTCCATCTCGGCGACCGTGCGGGCGATGGTCTCCGGCATCGGCGGCCAGCAGAAGAACGGCGTCCCGTCGTCCTCCAGATGGGCCGTGGGCTCGCCGTCGGTGACGACGAGGACCACCGGCTCGGCGTCCCGGTGGTGGGCGAGGAACCGGCGGGCGAGCATCAGGCCGTGCTGCAGGTTGGTGCCCTGCAGGGTGTCCACGGACAGCTCGGCGAGGGTCTCGGGCCGCAGCACCTGGGCGGTGGAGCTGAACCCGATGATCTGGATCGCGTCCTGCGGGAACCGGGTGGTCACCAGCGAGTGCAGTGCCATCGCCGTCGACTTCGCCGCGCCCCAGGTGCCGCGCAGCGCCATCGAGTAGGAGAGGTCGACCAGCAGGGCGACCGCCGCGCCGGTGCGCCGTTCGGTCTCGACCACCTCGAAGTCCTCGACGGCGATCTGCACCCTCTTCTGCCCGTCGCTGCGCGGGCTGCCCGCCGTCCGCAGAACGGCGTTCTTCACCGTGCGGACGACGTCCAGCGGCTGCTCGTCGCCGAACCGCCACTCCCGTGAGCTGCCGGTGAGCTCCCCGGCGGCTCCGGCGTCGGCGACGTCGTGCTCCCCGCGGCCGGTGGCGTCGAGCGTGGCGAACACCCGGCGCAGGGCGGTGGCGCCCAGCCGGCGCACTGCCTTGGGCGAGAGCTCGAGCTTGCCGTCGGACCGGTTGAGGAAGCCCTGTCGTTCGAGCTCGCGCTCGAGCTGCCGCAGGGCCGCGAGGTCGTCGACCGCCGGCCGGCCGAGGGCGCGCTCGAGCAGTTCCTCGTCGATGTCGGCCAGCGACGCACCGGCGTAGCCCTGCGAGAGCTGGCTCGACAGGGCCTCGAGGTCGGCGAGCTCGGCGACCGCGCTGGTCGCGTCGCCCATGCCGAGGGACTGCTCGCCGTCGGGGACCTGGCCGCGCTGGCCCCACGGGAGGTCCGGGCGGGCCTGCCGGAGGGCGTCCTGCAGGTGCGACATCTCACTGGCCAGCCCCATGTCGGACATCGTCTGGGCCATCAGGTCCGACAGCTCGGCCCGCTGCTCGGGGAGAGGCCGGCCATCATCCGTTCCTGCGCCGCTGCCCGCCGGGCCAGGGAGTCGACGAGCTCCTCGATCGACTGCGGGTCGTCGGGGAAGAACTGGCCGTGCTTGGCCATGAAGTCGGCGAAGCGCTCGTCGGTGTCCTCGCCGCGGTTGTGCGCGTCGATGAGCTGCGACAGGTCGGCGACCATGTCCTTGACCGCCTGCATGTCCTGCTCGGTGGCGTTCTCCAGCGCCTGCTTCATCGAGGCGAAGGAGCTGTCGAGCACCTCGCGGCGGAGCAGGTCCTGGATCTGCTCGTAGGCCTGGCGGGCCTCCGCCGAGCGCCACGGGTACTCCTTGAGCGCGCGCACGGCGCCCGCGGTGTCCTCCGGCAGGGCGTCGAGCTCGGCCTCGGCCAGGCGCGCCCCGTCGTCGGGGTCGGGGAACAGCTCGCGCTTCTCGGCGTCCAGGGCGCGGTCGAGCAGCTCGCGGACCTCTTCCAGCGTGCCGTCCATCCGCCCGGCTGTGCGGGCCTTGCGCAGCCGCTCGCGCACCGAGCGGCGGAGCTCGTCCAGGCCGCGCCGGCCCTCGGTGCCGCGCCGCAGCAGCTCGCGCAGCGCCTCGCGCACGCCGCTGCCGCCCAGCACCGAGTCACCGATCTCGTCGACGGCGTTGCCCAGGTCGTAGGGCGGGGCCAGCGGGTCGGGCCCGCCGTGCCACTTGCCGTACCGGTAGCCCTTCCCGGGCCGGCGTGGCATCTCAGGCCCCGTAGACCGTGCGGGTGCCGTCGGTGTCCTTGGCCAGCCGGCGGGTGAGGTAGAGCCCTTCGAGCGCGAACTCGACCGCGGCCGCGGCCTGCTCCGCCGACTGCTCGCCCTCCGGCACCCCCAGTCGGCCCAGCAGCTCGGCCAGCCTCGGGATGGTGCCCAGCTGGCCGAGCAGCGCCGGTGCGGGTACGAGTTCGCCCGACTCGACGGTCTCCCCGCCGGTGAAGTGCTCCTGCAGCCCGGTCAGGTCCAGCCCCGCGCACCGGGCGCGGAAGGTCTGCGCGGTGGCCTGCCGCAGCAGGTGCTCCAGCACCTCCAGCTCCCGCTCGTCGTCGGGATCGGAGCCGGCGTCGGCGAACTCGACCTTGCCCCGGCTCGCCGGGACGACGCTGGGCAGGTCGACCACCCGCGCGACCGGCCGGGTCTCACCGGCGATCGCGGCCCGCCGGACGGCGGAGGCGGTGAGGGTCTCCAGCCCCGCGATGGCGAAGCGGGCGCTGACGCCGGAGCGCTGGTCGACGTGGCTGGACTCGCGGACGAGGCGGGTGAACCGGGCGACGATCTCGACCAGGTGCTCCGGGACGATCGGGGCGTCGAGGGTGCCGTTGCCCCCGGCGCGACCCATCCAGCTGGTCTGCGCCTCCTGGTGCAGCAACCGGATCTCGTCGGCGAGCTCGATCGGGTAGTGGGTGCGCACCTCGGCGCCGAACCGGTCCTTGAGCGGGGTGATGATCCGGCCCCGGTTGGTGTAGTCCTCGGGGTTGGCGCTGGCGACCAGCAGCAGGTCCAGCGGCAGCCGGACGCGGTAGCCGCGGATCTGGATGTCGCGCTCCTCCAGCACGTTGAGCAGCGCGACCTGGATGCGCTCGGCCAGGTCGGGCAGCTCGTTGACGCTGAAGATGCCCCGGTTGGTGCGCGGCACCAGGCCGTAGTGCACCGTCTCGGGGTCACCCAGGGTGCGGCCCTCGGCCACCTTGATCGGGTCGACGTCGCCGATCAGGTCACCGACGCTGGTGTCGGGGGTCGCCAGCTTCTCGCCGAAGCGCTCGCTGCGGTGCAGCCAGCCCACCGGGGTGTCGTCGCCGTGCTCGGCGATCTGCCGGTGCGCCCACACCGAGATCGGGTGCAGCGGGTGCTCGTTGAGCTCGCTGCCGACGAGGACGGGCGTCCACTCGTCGAGCAGCCCGACGAGGGTGCGGATCAGGCGGGTCTTGCCCTGCCCGCGCTCGCCGAGCAGGACGAGGTCGTGGCCGGCGATGAGGGCGCGCTCGACCTCGGGGAGCACGGTGTCCTCGAACCCGACCATGCCGGGGAGGCTGGGCTGCCCGGCACCCAGCCGGGCGAGCAGGTTCGCCCGCAGTTCGGCCTTGACGGGGCGAAAACGGGCGCCGGTCCCGCGGAGCTCGCCGAGCGTCGTGGGGGCGGGGGAAGGGGGCTGATGTGGCCGGTTCCGTCACCTCGACCACGGTACGACGACTATGTGATCTGTCGTCCTCCGGACGACACCGCGACCAATTTCCGTCCCCTTTCCCGCCGAGCCGTTGCGTCGCACCTGGGCGAACCCCTCCAGGGTCCACTCGGCGCGACAGCCGTGGTTCGGCGCCGTACGGCTGCTCCCGCCTGCGATGATCGCCGCGTGGCCACCTCCGACGTACCCCTGGTCAGCGGCGCGGACATCGAGTCCGCCGCCGCGCTGCTCGCCGACGTCGTCCGGCACACCCCGCTCTGGCACTCCCGCGGGCTGGCCGACCGCGTCGGAGGACCGGTGTGGCTCAAGTGCGAGAACCTGCAGCGGACGGGATCGTTCAAGATCCGCGGCGCCTACACGCGGATCTCCCGGCTCACCGACGCCGAGCGCGCCCGCGGCGTGGTCGCCGCCAGCGCAGGCAACCACGCCCAGGGCGTCGCGCTGGCCGCCCGCCTGCTCGGGTGCTCGGCCACGGTCTTCATGCCCGAGACCGCGCCGCTGCCGAAAGTGGCCGCGACCCGGGCCTACGGCGCGGAGATCCGGCTGGGCGGACCGACGCTGACCGAGGCGCTCGCCGCCGCCGCCGAGCACGCCGAGCGCACGGGCGCGGTCCTGATCCACCCGTTCGACCACGTCGACGTGCTCGCAGGCCAGGGCACCGTGGGCCTGGAGGTCCTCGACCAGTGCCCCGACGTGGCCACCGTCATCGTCTGCACCGGGGGCGGGGGACTGGTCTCGGGCGTGGCGGCAGCGGTGAAGTCGCGCCGTCCCGACGTCCGGGTGGTCGCCGTGCAGGCCGAAGGAGCCGCGGCGTTCCCAGGGTCGCTGGCCGAGGGCGGCCGCTGCCGCTGCCGGCCATGGCCACCATGGCCGACGGCATCGCTGTCGCGTCGCCGACCGACCTCACGCTCGCCCACGTCCAGGGGCTGGTCGACGAGGTCCGGACCGTGACCGAGGAGGACCTGTCCCGGGCGCTGCTGTTCTGCCTGGAGCGGGCCAAGCTCGTCGTCGAGCCGGCCGGCGTCGCGGCCGTGGCCGCGGTCCTCGCCGACCCCGAGGCGTTCGCGCCGCCGGTCGTCGCCGTCGTCTCCGGCGGCAACATGGACCCGGTCCTGCTGCTCAAGGTGGTGCAGCACGGCATGGCCGCGGCCGGGCGCTACCTCTCGCTGCGGCTGCGGGTGCCCGATCGGCCGGGGTCGCTGGCCGGGGTGCTGGCGGCCCTCGCCGCCGTCGGCGCCAACGTACTCGAGGTCGAGCACGAACGGACCGCCACCCGGCTCGACATCGGCGAGGTCGAGGTGTTCGTCGTCCTGGAGACCCGCGGCCCCGACCATGCGACCGACGTCGTCGCCTCGCTGACGCAGGCCGGGTACGCGGTCACCCGGGAGTGACGTCCGCCGGCGACCGATGACTTCGCGCGGCCGGCAGGGTCCTGATGTCCGTGAACTCGACCCTGCCTGTCCGCCGACCGCGAAACGCGGTCGGGAACTGTCACCGTCCCGCCCTAGCGTGGGCTCCATGACCGACGCGATCGTGGTCGAGGGCTGGTCAAGCGCTACGGCGCCACCACCGCCCTCGACGGAGTGGACCTGACCGTGACCGAGGGCTCGGTGCTCGGGCTCCTCGGCCCGAACGGCGCGGGGAAGACGACGGTGGTGCGGATCCTCACCACGTTGCTCCTCGCCGACGAGGGGCGCGCGGAGGTGATGGGGCTCGACGTCGTGCGCGACGCGGACGACGTGCGGGCGTCGATCGGTCTCACCGGCCAGTACGCCGCCGTGGACGAGTACCTGACCGGCTTCGAGAACCTGGAGATGGTCGGCCGGCTGTACCACCTGCCCAAGGCGGAGGCCCGTGCGCGGGCGGACGAGCTCCTGGAGCGGTTCGACCTGGTGGACGCCGCGCACCGGCCGGCCAAGACCTACTCCGGCGGCATGCGCCGCCGGCTCGACATCGCGGCCTCGCTGATCAACCGCCCTCGCGTGCTGTTCCTCGACGAGCCGACGACCGGGCTGGACCCGCGCAGCCGGCTGGCGATGTGGGAGTTCATCGCGGAGCTCGCCGACGGCGGGACGACGATCCTGCTGACCACCCAGTACCTGGAGGAGGCCGACCGGCTGGCCGACCGCATGGTCGTCATCGACCGCGGCCGGGTCATCGCCCGAGGGACGGGGACGACCTCAAGGCGCAGGTCGGTGGCCAGCGGCTGGAGTTCACCCTCGCCCGGGCGGTGGACCTGCCCGACGTCGCGCAGCGGCTGAGCCCCTAGCCTTCGAGGACGCCCGCACCGACGAGCAGACCCGGCGGCTGAGCCTGCCGGTCCGCGGCGGCACCGAGGTGCTCGCCGAGGCTCTGCGCCTGCTGGAGGGCACCGGGATCGAGGTGCTCGACGTGGGGCTGCGCCGTCCCGACCTCGACGACGTGTTCCTCACCCTGACCGGGCATGCCGCCGAGGACGCCCCGACCGACGACACCCAGGCCGAGCCGGTGCCTGCCGGAGGGGAGCCCGATGACCGCGCTGACGATGGCTGTCTCCGACAGCCTGACCATCACCCGCCGCAACCTGATCAAGGTCAAGCGCGTCCCCGACCTGATCGTCTTCGCGACGCTGTCGCCGATCATGTTCGTGCTGCTGTTCCGCTACGTCTTCGGCAGCGCGATCCCCATCCCCGACGGCCTCGACTACGCCGAGTTCCTGCTGCCGGGCATCTTCGCCCAGACGGTGATCTTCGGCAGCACGATCACCGGCGCGAGCCTGGCCGAGGACCTGCAGAAGGGCCTCATCGACCGCTTCCGCTCACTGCCCATGGCCAGGTCCGCGGTGCTGATCGGGCGCACCGTCGCCGATCTGCTGCTGAACGTCCTGACCATCGCCGTCATGATGATCACCGGCTTCGTGGTCGGGTGGCGGATCCACACCTCCATCGGCGAGGCGATCCTCGGCGTGCTCCTGCTGCTGACCTTCGCCTACGCGATGTCGTGGGTGATGGCCTTCGTCGGACTGCTCGTCCGGACCCCGGAGGTCGTCAACAACGCCAGCTTCATCGTGATCTTCCCGATCACCTTCATCGCGAACACGTTCGTGCCGATCGACAACTTCCCGACCGTCCTCAAGACGTTCGCGCAGTGGAACCCGGTGTCCGCGGTGGTCCAGGGTGCCCGGGAGCTGTTCGGCAACGTCGTGCCGGGTGCGCCGGAGCCGGAGGGCTGGGCGCTGCAGAACCCGGTGCTCTACGTGTTCATCTGGGTGGCGCTGTTCCTGGCCGTCTTCGTGCCGCTCGCGGTGCGCACCTACCGCCGGACGGCCGGTCGCTGACCGTCGGGCGGGAACCGGCGGTCCGTCCCGCCGGTTCCCGCCCGGCCGCCGCCTGCTCCAGGACGACGGCGGCACCGTGCCCGCGTGGACGGTGGCGTTGGACGGCACCGGCCCGATGACCGTCGCCGGGCGGGGACTGGGCGCCGTCATGGGGACGCTGCTCCCGCGCGCGGCACGGGCTCTGGAGCGCCGGCTCAGGCGGCCACCGGGCGGGGCTGATCCCCGGCCACGGTGCAGGATGGGCGGCGATGAGCGCCCAAGGCAGTGCCGCCCTGTCCACCACCCCCTGTCCACCACCCCCGTGTCCGCCGACAACCCCTGCTGACCGTGTCGGAGCTGCCGTTCCGGCTGCCGCCCTTCGCCGACATCTCCGCCGAGCACTGCCGGGAGGCGCTCCTGGCCGGGATGGCCGAGCAGCGGGCGGAGGTCGCCGCGATCGTCGCTTCGGACGAGGAACCCACGTTCGACAACACGGTCGTGGCGCTGGAACGGTCGGGTGCGCTGCTGACCCGCGCGTGGAACGTGTTCGGCAACCTGACGTCGTCGGTGTCGACGCCGCGGCTGCGGGAGATCGAGCGGGAGATCGCGCCCCTGGAGGCCGCGCACGACGACGCCATCCGGCTGGACCCGGCGCTGTTCGCCCGCGTCGACGCCGTGCACGCCGCCAGGCACGACAGCGGGCTCGACGCCGAGGCCGTCCGGCTGGTGGAGCGCTACCACCTCGACCTCGTCCTCGCGGGTGCGCAGCTCGACCAGGCCGGCCGGGCCCGGCTCACCCAGCTGAACCAGGAGCTGTCCACCCTCTCCACCGCGTTCGGCCAGAACCTCCAGCTGGCCACCGAGGCGGCCGCCGTCCGGGTGAGCGACCGGACCGAACTGGACGGGCTGTCGGACGAGGAGATCGCCGGCGCCGCGGCGGCGGCCGCGGATCGTGGTCTGGACGGCTACGTGCTGGCGCTCCTGCTGCCGACCGGTCAGCCGCTCCTGTCCAAGCTGCGGAACCGGGAGCTGCGGCGCCGGGTGTTCGCAGCATCGCTGGGCCGTGCGTCGACGGGGAGCACGACAACCGGCCGGTGGCCCTCCGGATCGCTGCCCTGCGTGCCGACCGGGCCCGGCTGCTCGGGTTCGACACCCACGCCGATCTGGTGCTCGCCGACTCGACCGCCCGCACCACCGCGGCGGTCGACGCGATGCTCGCCACGATGGTGCCTGCATCCGTGGCCAACGCCGATGCCGAGGCGGTGGTGCTGCGGGAGGCGGCCGAGCGGGACGGCGTCGCGCTCGAGGCCTGGGACTGGGCGTTCTACAGCGAGCAGGTGCGCGCCGAGCGCTACGCCGTCGACACCGCGGCGCTGCGCCCGTACTTCGAGCTGGACCGGGTGCTCGTCGACGGCGTCTTCCACGCGGCCGAGCTGCTCTACGGCTACCGGTTCGCGGCCCGCTCCGACCTCGTCGGCTACCACCCCGACGTCCGCGTGTGGGAGGTGACCGACGCCGACGGCGCCGCCGTCGGGCTCTACCTCGGCGACTTCTTCGCCCGGGAAGGCAAGCGCGGCGGCGCGTGGATGAGCTCGTTCGTCCGGCAGTCGCGGCTGCTCGGGACCTCGCCGGTGGTGGTCAACAACCTGAACGTGTCGCGGGCGCCCGACGGTCAGCCGACGCTGCTCACCCTCGACGAGGTCAACACCCTCTTCCACGAGTTCGGCCACGCCCTGCACGGACTCAGCTCCGCGGTCACCTACCCACGCTTCTCCGGCACGGCGGTCCCTCGGGACTTCGTCGAGTTCCCCAGCCAGGTCAACGAGATGTGGGCGCTCTGGCCGGAGATCCTCGGGAACTACGCCCGGCACGTGCAGACCGGTGAGCCCCTGCCCCGGGCCACCGTCGACGCGATCGACGCTGCCCAGCTCTGGGGGAGGGCTTCGCGACCCTCGAGTACCTCGGCGCGACGCTGCTCGACCAGGCCTGGCACCGGATCACCCCGGAGACCGAGATCGGTGACCCGATCGCGTTCGAGCAGCAGGCGCTGGCCGCTGCCGGCGTCTCGTCCGCGCTCGTGCCGCCGCGGTACCGGACGACGTACTTCCAGCACGTCTTCGCCGGGGGCTACGCGGCCGGCTACTACTCCTACATCTGGTCGGAGGTCCTCGACGCCGACACCGTGGAGTGGTTCAAGGAGAACGGCGGCCTGCGCCGGGAGAACGGCGAGGCATTCCGCTCGAAGCTGCTCGCCGTCGGTGGCTCGGTCGACCCGCTCGCGGCGTTCCGCGCCGTCCGCGGTCGCGACGCCGACCCCCGACCGCTGCTCATGAGGCGTGGTCTGACCACTGCCTTGTCGTGACGAGTGGAGGCCCGGAGGGTCTCCGCGAGGAACGACGCAACGGCTCATCGGCGCAGCGGGACGGCACCTGGCCGCGGTGCGGTCCGGAGGACCGCAGTGTCATCGACTCACAACCAGGGGAGCGACAGCACCAGGTCGAGATCATCGGGGCTCTCGCCGTCGCGCACGAGGCGGTTGGGCTGGCGGTGGCCGCACGCCGTGCAGCGGTGCACCACCTGCCAGCCCTTGCCCGACTTCTCCACCAGCCCGATCGGCTCCATGGGTTGGCGGCACTCGCTCGCCCGGTCTCCCGGGAGCTCGTCGACGTGCAGCGACCACAGGCAGAACGGGCAGTGGTTCCGGTAGTGGCCGTCGGTGTTGGCCGGCACGGGTGCGGTGCAGTGCACGCACGCGAAGCCGGTGTTCTCCGCCTGACGGGAGCGCGCCCCCACCGCGGGACTCAGGGGTGAACGGCTCGACGGAGACGACCTCGACGCTGATGTCGCGGCCGTTGGGCGCCTGGTAGGTCACCGTGGTGCCGGGTGCGGCGCCCATGATCGCCGAGCCGAGCGCGGACTCCGGCGAGTAGACGGTGAGGTCCGTCGTGCCGGCGATCTCGCGGGAGCCGAGCAGGAACTTCTCGGTGTCGTCGTCGTCGGCGAACTTGATGGTGATGACGGTGCCCAGGGCCGCGTTCGTCGCCGTCTTCGGGGCATCCCCGACGCGTGCCTTGCGCAGCAGATCGGTCAGCTGCCGGATGCGGGCCTCCTGCTTGCCCTGCTCGTCCTTCGCCGCGTGGTAGCCGCCGTTCTCCTTCAGGTCGCCCTCCTCGCGGCGGGCGTTGATCTCCGCGGACATCGCGGGCCGGCCGGCCACCAATTGGTCGAGCTCGGCCTTGAGCCGGTCGTGGGCCTCCTGCGTCAGCCAGACGCCCTGGTCCTGCTCGTCGGTGGGGGTGGACACGTAGGGGTACTCCTGAGACTCGGGTGACCGCCCCCGGGCTGGCGGCGGTCGCTGCGTCGATCCTCCAAGCTAACACCGGGTCCACCGCCGCAGACGACGCCGCGGATCGGAGCCGGAGATGCGGAACCGTATCGGATCGACTGGTGAGCTGTGACACATCATCCCCCGACCGGGTGCACCGACCAGGCCCTTCTCCGGCGAGGTGCCACCTCGGGGCACCGGTCGGGCGGTCGGGCGGGTGACAATGGGGGCGTGAACGAACCCGACCAGTTGCGCCTGCTCGCGGTGCACGCCCATCCGGACGACGAGTCGAGCAAGGGCGCCGCCACCATGGCGAAGTACGTGGCCGAGGGCGCGCGCGTCCTGGTGGCGACCTGCACCGGTGGTGAACGCGGCTCCGTGCTGAACCCGGCGATGGACCGCCCGGAGGTGTGGGAGCGGCTCCCGCAGATCCGGGTGGAGGAGATGGCGCGGGCCCGCGAGATCCTCGGCGTCGAGCAGGAGTTCCTCGGTTTCGTCGACTCCGGCCTCCCGGAGGGCGACCCGCTGCCCCCGCTCCCGGACGGTTGTTTCGCGCTCGTCCCCGTGGAGGAGGCCGCCGCTCCGCTGGTGGCCCTGATCCGCCGGTTCAAGCCGCAGGTCATCACCACCTACGACGAGCGCGGTGGCTACCCGCACCCCGACCACATCAAGACACACGAGATCTCCGTGCACGCGTTCGACGCCGCAGGCGACCCCGACCGCTACCCCGAGCTCGGCGAGCCCTGGCAGCCGAGCAAGCTCTACTACCACATGAGTTTCACCCTGCCGCGGACGAAGGCGCTGCACGAGGCCATCCTCGCCACCGGCGTCGAGTCGCCCTACACCGAGTGGCTGGCCAACTGGGACCCCGCGCACGACATCTCCCACCGGGTCACCACCCGTGTCCCGTGCGCGGAGTACTTCCCGGTCCGCGACGCCGCCCTCATCGCCCATGCCACCCAGATCGACCCGGAGGGGCGCTGGTTCGCCTGCCCTCCGGAGACGCAGCAGCAGGTGTGGCCGACCGAGGACTACGAGCTGGCCCGCACGCTGGTCGACGTCCCCGTGCCCGAAGGAGACCTGTTCACCGGGATCCGCAGTGAGGTGGGTGTGCGATGACCGGACTCGTCCTCGTCTCGGCCGGGCAGGTGCTGGCCGAGCAGGCGCCGGAGGACGTCGGGAAGTCGGGCCCACTGGGCCTGCTGCTCACCGTCGTCCTGCTGATCGCCGTCTTCCTGCTGGTCCGGTCGATGAGCAAGCACCTCAAGCGGATCCCGGCGAGCTTCGACCCCGCCGAGCGCGGCACGCAGGTGCCCGACACCCCGGAGGAGCTCTTCCGGCCGGACCCCGGGCAGGAGGTGCTGGACTCGTTGCGCAAGCAGCCGCGGGCCATCGAGGGCCCGCGCGACGACCGCCCGGACGGGACCGGTCCGCGCGGCTGACGCGACCCTCGCGGGGCCGGTGACGAGCCGGCGGCACGTCACCAGAGATGCCCGACGTCGACGACCAGGCGGACCGCCTGGTCGCTGCCCGGGTCCCCGACGAGCGTGAACACGCGGAACGGCAGTCGCGCCCGCGTCCCGATGCCCAGGCTGGACTGCCCCTCGAAGGAACCGGCCCAGGCCACCTGCCGGAAGGTCTCGTAGGGCGCCACGTCGACGAGCTCGTCGGCGTCGTCCGGCAGATACGTCGGTCGGTACCGGTCGTCGTGCGCGGGTGCACCGACGACGATCTGCAGAGTGGCGCCGCCGCGCAGCGGATCTCGTCGCCGGACCCCTGTGCCGCCAGTCCGGCGACGTAGCGGACGTCGTAGGAGAGGTCGCTGTCCGCCGTCCCGCCGAGGTCGACGACCAGCCGGTCGAAGCAGACGTGGCGGCCGGCACGGACGTCGGTGACGACGGCCGTGGACGTCGTCAGCTCGCGCGCCTCGGGGAGCGACCCCCACACCTGCCCGCAGAACGGTTGGTCACCGTGCCGCGTGGGGAGGCCTGGGCCGGCCCGGCCAGCACCCCGGTGGCGAGGACGGCCCCGGCGAGCAGGGGAGGAGCCGGGAGTGCTGTCGGTTCATGATCGCCTCCGTGGGCTGGATGTCCGATGTCCCACCGGTACCCCGGGCAGCCGCCCCTCCCGCGGAGGTCGCGGGATCGTCACGCGCTCGTCACGGCACGGGCGTGCAGCCGCCCGCCGTCCCCGGGTGATCGGGGACGGCGGGCGGGAGGAGGCGTGGCTACCAGCGGTGTGCGACGTCGATGACCAGTCGCGGGCCGTGGTCGGACGCCGGCGTGCCGGCCAGGGCGAAGACGCGGAACGGCAGCCGCGCGCGGACGCCGAGGGCGAGGGTCGTGTGCCCCTCGTAGCTCCCCGCCCACGCCACCTGCCGGAACGTGGTCCACCCGGCCACGTCCACGACCTCCCGGCGGTCGGCCGGTGTGAAGGTGGCGGCTCCGCGCGGGTCGTAGGCCGGCGCGCGCACCACGATCTGCAGGTCCGCCGCACCGCGGACAGGAACCGCACGGCCCGAGCCGTCCTCGGAGACGAGGGGCACGTAGCGGACGTCGTAGGACCCGAAGGTGGTGTCCTGGCCGCCGAGATCGACGACCAGGCGATCGAAGCAGGCGTGCCGGCCGGCGCGGACATCGTTGACCATCTCGGTGTCCGGCCCGTCGGCGACCTTCGCGAGGAGCCCCACTCGATGCCGCAGTAGGGATCTGCGGCCGAGGCGGGGATGGTGGCGACCCCGACGGCGGTCGCGGCGGTGACGGCGAGAACGAGGAGACGGGCGGGCTTTCGGTTCATGGCGGTGCCTCCTGGCGAGGTGACGCCGGAGTGGCGTCGAGGACGAGAATCCGCCGACACGCCGGTTACCACCAGACCGCTGACATGTCCAGCATCTCCGAATCTCGGCGTGTCGGTTGGCGATTTCTGTGCCGATCGGGGTCGGCAGAGGGCCTCTTCGATGGCAGGTTCACCGCACTGTCCCGCAGCGCCACCGACGGTCACCGGAGGTGGCGCCGACCGCCCGGAGGAGCCTGCCGCGACGGGTCGCGCGGCCTCCGACGTCAGGGGCGCCGGTGGTCGAGCGGTGTATCGCTCTCAGCGCAACGCCGGCCCTGTCCGACCACGGCTGCGCGGTCGTAGTGTGTAAGCGTGTAATCAACCGGACCGCTGGAGGTCGCCATGCACGCTCACCGTTTCGCCGATGCTCCGTTCGGGCCCGGTTTCCGCCGGGGTCGCGGACGTGGCCCGGGTGGTCGGGGGCGGACTCCCCGCCGCCCGTCGACCGGGCCGAGGTCGCCGGCTGGTTCGCCGGCCGCCTGCCCGACGACTGGTTCACCGGGCCGGTGGAGCTCACCATCGACCGGGACGAGATCACCGTCGTCGGCAGGCTGGCGCAGCCGGAGGCGGGTGAGGGGACGCCGCCGCGGCCCGTGCCGGGCGGATCGCCCGGTTCCGGGAGGAGACCCGTCACCAGCGCATGGCGATCGCCGACGCGGCGCAGGAGCGGTACGGCCGCTCGGTCGCCTGGGGTGCGTCCTGCGGGGACGCGCGGGAGGTCTTCACCAACCTGTCGATGCCGGTGATGACCCGGCTGCGCCAGCGTGAGCGCCTCGTCCTGGACACGCTGGTCGACGCCGGCGTGGCGCGGTCCCGTTCCGAGGCACTCGTGTGGGCGGTGCGGCTGGTCGGTCAGCACACCGAGGAATGGCTGACGGAGCTGCGCGAGGCCATGGCCTCGGTGGAGGAGGTCCGCGGCAGGGGGCCGCAGGTCGGCTGATCTGCGAGTCTCTCCTCCGTGCCCGAGCCGATCGACCTGCTGCGCACCGCGTACGGAGACCTGTCCGCGGTGCTGCGCGACATCGCGGCAGCGGGTGAGGAGTGGACGCCGACCGGCTGCCGCGGCTGGACGGCGGTCGATCTCGGCCACCACCTGCTGGGCAACGCCCGGCGGGCGGTGGTCGCGCTGTGCAGCCCGGCCACCCGGCCGGCCGACACCGACCGGGTGGCGTACTGGCGCGGGTGGCGACCACCTGCGCCGGGCGACGAGGAGGACCTGCGGCGGACCCGTGTGGCGGCGACCGCCGGCCCCGCCTTCGTGGACCTGGCCGAGAGCTACGTCGAGACGACGGCCGCGGTCCTCGTCGCGGCCGGCCGGGTCGGCGCGGGGGACCTGGTGGCCACCCAGGGGCACGTCCTGACGGTCGCCGACCTGCTCTCCACGCTGACCGTCGAGGCCGCCGTCCACCAGCTCGACCTGGTGGCCCAGCTCGAGCGGCCGGGGCCGGGCACCGGGCCGCTCGCCGAGGTGCGCCGGGTCCTGGAGGGTCTCCTCGGCCGCCCCCTGCCGGCGGGCTGGGACGACGCCACCGCCGCCCGCCGCGGTACCGGCCGGGAGCCGCTGGCGGACGCGGACCGGGCCGAGCTGGGGGAGGACGCGCAGGCGTTCCCCTCTTCGGCTGAGGGAAGGCGCGGCGGTCCTCGCCGATCGCGCCGGGTCCACGCGTCGTCCCGACGTGCCCGGAGCCCGCGCGGACGCTCGTCGGCGACCCTTCGGGCCCCCACTGCTCCCGGCCAGGGACACTGGACCCCGTGCCCGTCGATGCCGTCCCTGCCGCCACCGACGTCCTCGTCGTCGGCGCAGGACCCGCTGGCGCCGCGGCAGCCGCCTGGGCGGCCCGGGCGGGGCGCGACGTCGTCCTCGCCGATGCGGCGGTCTTCCCTCGGGACAAGACCTGCGGCGACGGGCTGACCCCCGGGCCATCGCAGAGCTGGACCGGCTGGGTCTGGGCGACTGGGTGCGCGGGCACGCACGCAACCGGGGCCTCCGGGCGGCGGGATTCGGTCGGCAGTGGGAGCTGCCCTGGCCGGGAGGGACTTCCCCGACCACGGCAGCGCGGTGCCGCGCACCGAGCTCGACGCCCGGATCCGCCAGGTTGCCCTCGACTCGGGCGCCACGGCGCTGGACGGGGCGCGCGCGGTCGACGTCGAGCGCGACGGTGACCGGGTGAGCGGTGTGGTGTTCGAGCTGGAGGACGACAGCCGCGTCACCGTCGGCTGCCGGCGGCTGGTCGTGGCGGACGGCGTCCGGTCCCCTTGGGCCGGGTGCTGGGCCGGGAATGGCACCGCGACACCGCCTACGGCGTGGCCGCCCGCAGCTACGTGCGGTCGGGGCGCAGCGACGACGAGTGGATCTCCTCGCACCTGGAGCTGCGCGGGGACCAGGGCGAGCTGCTCTCGGGCTACGGATGGGTGTTCCCGCTCGGGGCGGCGGCCGGCGAGGTCAACCTCGGTGTCGGCACGCTGGCGACCGCTCGACGGCCGGCCGGGGTGCAGCTGAAGTCGCTGCTCGAGTTCTACGCCGAGGCGCGGCGCGAGGAGTGGCAGCTCGACGGGCCGGTGCGCGACGTCGCCTCCGCCCTGCTGCCGATGGGCGGCGCCGTGTCGGGGGTCGCCGGGCGGAACTGGGCGCTGATCGGCGACGCCGCCGGCTGCGTGAACCCGCTCAACGGCGAGGGCATCGACTACGGCTTGGAGACCGGCCGCACCATCGCCGGGATGCTGACCGAGGACGACTGGACGACGGCCTGGCCCGCCACCCTGCGCCGCCACTACGGCGAGGCGTTCTCCATCGCCCGGCGCCTGGCCGGTCTGCTCACCGTTGCCCGTTTCCTCCCGGCCGCCGGTCCGGTCGGCATGCGGTCGCAGGCGCTGATGACGGTGGCACTGCGGGTCATGGGAAACCTGGTCACCGAGGCCGACCGCGACCTCGTCGCCCGAGCCTGGAGGCAAGCGGGCCGACTATCGGTCAAGGTCGACGACCGGCCACCTTTCAGCTGACAACCGGCGCGGCGAAGCCGCGGTCCGCGGGAGCGAGGGCCCGGAGGGTCCTCCGAGCGCGGACGGGGCGTGAGCCGAGGAGGGAACCCGCGGCAGGGCCGCGGGTCCGGGGAGCGGGGGCCCGGAGGGTCTCCCGAGCCCGGACGGGAAGCGGCTCAGCGCCACCGGAGAACGGCACCTGGCCGCGGTGCGGTCCGGAGGACCGCCATGTCATGGCCGCGGTGACGTCCGGAGGACGTCAGAGAAATGGACTGTTGTACATCGCGAAGTACACGGCGATGTAGTGGCAGATCGCGGCCACGATGGTCATCGCGTGGAACACCTCGTGGTACCCGAAGGTGCCCGGCCACGGGTTGGGCTTCTTGATCGCGTAGGCGACGCCGCCGACGGTGTAGAGCAGCCCGCCCACCGCCAGCAGGACCATGGCGGCGACGCCGGCGAACTGGAGGATGTCGGTGAGCACGAACACGGCCACCCAGCCGAGTCCGATGTAGAGCGGTACGCCCACCCAGCGGGGTGCGGTCGGCCAGGACAGCTTGAGCGTGACGCCGGCCAGGGCTCCGGCCCAGACGCCGACGAGGACCCAGAAGCCGGTCGGCTGGTCGATGGCGAGCAGGGCGAACGGGGTGTAGGTGCCGGCGATGAAGAGGAAGATCATCGAGTGGTCGAGCCGCTTCATCACCTTCCAGCCGCGCGGTGACCAGCGGCGGCGGTGGTAGAGCGCGCTGATCCCGAACAGCCCGCAGATCGTGAGGCAGTAGACCGCGACGGAGAACCCGGACCGGGCGCCGAGCACCGAGGCCAGCGGGATGAGCACGGCACCGGCGACGATCGCGCCGAAGAACGCGAACAGGTGCAGCCAGCCGCGCATGCGCGGGCGGGTGTCGGGGTGCTCCCAGTCGCTGTCGGCGAAGTCGGTCGCCGTCCAGGCCTGCTCGACCTGCTCGCCTTCCTCCAGGACGGCGGCGATGGCCTGTCCGCGGGGCGCCTCGAGCTCGGCGCCGTCGGCCTGCACCCGGACGTTGTCGTGATCGTCGGGAGCGGAACTCATGACCCGAGGTTACGGACCCGTAGGTTGGTCGTCATCCTGAGCGGCCTGTGACTTCGCTGGGCGTTCGAGGCGCCCGGCGTGCCCCTGGCGCTTGCCCGGCCCGCCGTCCCCGAGAGGCCTAGGGTGACCGCGTGGGGGCGCGCCAGAAGGTTCGCGACACGATCGTCGCGGTCTACGAACGACGTCTGGCCCGCGCGCTCGAGGGCGCCGACGTCCCCCGGCACGTCGGCGTGATCATGGACGGCAACCGGCGCTGGGCGCGGGCGATCGGCCTCGAGGACGTCGCCCACGGCCACCGCCGCGGAGCGGACAAGATCGTCGATCTCCTCGGCTGGTGCGACGACGCCGGCGTCTCCGTGGTCACGCTCTTCATGCTCTCGACCGACAACCTCAACCGGCCGCAGTCCGAGCTGCACGCGCTGCTGCAGATCATCGAGGACGTCGCCGTCGACCTCTCCCGCCCCGGCCGGCCGTGGCAGGTGCGTTCGATGGGAGCGCCCGAGGTGCTGCCGCCGGAGACGGTCGCCGTGCTCAAGCAGGCCGAGGAGGACACCTGCGACCGGTCCGGAGCAACGGTGAACCTGGCCGTCGGCTACGGGGGCGTCAGGAGATCGCCGACGCCGTGCGCTCGCTGCTGGCCGAGCACGCCGAGCGCGGCACGTCGCTGGAGGAACTGGTGCAGGCGCTCGAGGTCGAGCACATCGCCGAGCACCTCTACACCCGCGGCCAGCCCGACCCCGACCTGGTCATCCGCACCAGCGGTGAGCAGCGGCTGTCCGGGTTCCTCCTCTGGCAGACGGCGAACACCGAGTTCCACTTCACCGACGTGTACTGGCCCGACTTCCGACGGGTGGACTTCCTCCGTGCGCTCCGCGACTACTCCGCACGGCACCGGCGCTTCGGCAGCTGACCCTGCCGGTTCCACGGCTGGCAGGCGTGGCTGCGAAACTGCGGTCATGTCGGCCCTCCCTCTCGACCTCCCCTCGAGTACGTGCGGCTGGGCCTGCGGTTCGACCGGCTGGAGCCCGGCTTCGTGGACGCCTACACCGGCAACCCGGCGGTGCGCGCCAAGGTCGCCGACGAGCCGGCGCCCACGCCGTCCGGCCTGCGGGACCAGGCGCGGACCCTGCTCCGCGAGCTCGACTCCGCCGCCCTGCCGGGAGACCGCGCCGACTACCTGCGTGGTCAGCTGACCGGCCTGGAGTGCACTGCGAGGAAGATGAGCGGTGAGCCGGTGGGGTTCGTCGACGAGGTGATGGCGTACTTCCAGGTCGACGTCGTCCTCGGGGACCCCGCGGTGTACTCCGCGGCGCACGCGGAGCTGGACACCCTCCTGCCGGGCAGCGGTCCGCTGGCCGAGCGGTACGCGGCGCACCGCCGCCGCGAGGAGTGCCCGTCGGCCCGGCTCGAGGCGGCGGTGCATGCGCTGTCGAGCGCGCTGCGGGACCGGGTCAGGGGCCGGTACGGCCTGCCGGAGGTCGAGACCGTCCGGTACGAGGTGGTCACCGACAAGCCGTGGTCGGGGTTCAACTACTACGAGGGCGGCTTCCGCTCCCGGGTGGCCATCAACGCCGACCTCCCGCACCGGCTCTCCCAGTTGCCGCACCTGGTGGCGCACGAGTCCTATCCCGGGCACCACACCGAGCACTGCCGCAAGGAGCAGGGCCTGGTGGGGCGCGCCGACCGGACCGAGCACACCGTCTTCCTCGTGAACACCCCCGAGTGCCTGATGGCCGAGGGGCTGGCCGACCTCGGCGTCCAGGCGTCCGTCGGGGAGGGGTGGGGTCCGTGGTCGGCGGAGATCCTCGGTGACCTGGGACTGCGCTTCGACGGGCATCTCGCCGAGCGCATCGCCGCCGCCGCCGCGCCGCTGAGCCGCGTGCGCCAGGACGCCGCCGTCCTGCTGCACGACCGGGGCGCCGACGCGGGCGAGGTGAGTGCGTACCTGCAGCGCTGGTCGCTGGTGAGCGCCGAGCGGGCCGCCCAGCAGATCCGGTTCCTGACCGACCCGTTGTGGCGGGCCTACATCTGCACGTACGTGGAGGGCTACGACCTGCTGTCCCGGTGGCTGGCGGCCCGGCCCGAGGAGCAGTCGGTGGCCGACCGCTTCCTCCGCCTGCTCGACGAGCCGCTGACGCCCCGTGCCGTGCTCGACGAGCTCAGGGTGGCGTGAGGCATGGCCCGTCACGACCCGCGGGAGGCCCGGACGCTCGGGCTCTGGACCGCGGCCTGGCTGGGCGGGTTCCTCCTCGGGGGTCTCCTGTGGCTCGGTGACCTCTCCCTCCAGTGGCCGGTGCTGCTCGTCCCCGTGGTGTGGGCGCTGGTCGCGGTCCGGCCGCGGGGCTCCCGACCACCGGACTCCTGGGACCCCGTCCCGCCGTCCACCCGGACCGACACGGTCGAGCGCCCGGCGCTGCGCCCTCCCCACCGCGACGGGCGGTACTGAACCAGCTCCCCGGTGGTGGTCGGGGCCGCCCGTCCCGGGACGGATCGCGCTGACGGACCTCACCAGCACGGGTGGGACGACAGAGGTGGTTGTTCCTCCATCGGGTGAACGTTGCGTTTCGGTGGGGCCTGGTTCAGCGCGACTGTCGGTGGCGGGGCATACCGTCCGCAGTGGACGACGAGCTGCTCTCGCCGTCCACGGGAGGCCCGGTTGGTGCTGACGAGTTCGTCGACCAGGGGGCCGGCACCCGGCCTCTGCGCCGGGGCCCGGCCACCAACGAGTCAGGGGCGTGCCCGCGCCCCACGGGAGTCGAACCGTGACCACTCGCCGTACGTACGTCCTCGACACCTCCGTCCTGCTGTCCGACCCGGGCGCGCTGATGCGCTTCGGCGACTCCGACGTGGTGCTCCCGCTCGTCGTGATCGGGGAGCTGGAGGACAAGCGCAACCACCCGGAGCTCGGCTGGTTCGCCCGGCAGGCGCTGCGCATGCTCGACGACCTCCGTGTCGCGCACGGGCGGCTCGACGCGCCGGTCCCCATCGGCGAACACGGCGGCACGCTGCACGTCGAGCTCAACCACAGCGACCCGTCGGCGCTGCCGGCCGGTTTCCGCAACGACAGCAACGACAGCCGGATCATGGTGGTCGCGCTGAACCTGCGGTCCGAGGGCGCGACGTCTGCCTCATCACCAAGGACGTCCCGCTCCGGGTCAAGGCCGCGGCCGTGGGCCTGGACACCGACGAGTACCGCGTGATGGACGCCGTCGACGCGGGCTGGACCGGCATGGCCGAGGTGTCCCTCGAGGACGCCGAGCTCGACGAGCTCTACGAGGCGGGGAGACCTTCGTGCCCGCCGCCGCCGAGATGCCGCCGCACACCGGCCTGGTGCTGCTGTCCTCCCGCGGCTCCGCGCTCGGCCGGGTGATGCCGGACAAGCAGGTGCGGCTGGTGCGCGGCGACCGCGAGGCGTTCGGGCTGCACGGACGGTCGGCGGAGCAGCGCATCGCGCTCGACCTGCTGCTGGACCCCGAGATCGGCATCGTGTCCCTCGGCGGCCGGGCCGGGACCGGCAAGTCGGCCCTCGCCCTGTGCGCCGGCCTCGAGTCGGTGATGGAGCGGCGCGCGCACAAGAAGGTCGTCATCTTCCGGCCGCTGTACGCCGTGGGCGGGCAGGAGCTCGGCTACCTGCCCGGCGGCGAGAACGAGAAGATGTCGCCCTGGGCCCAGGCGGTCTACGACACGCTCGGCGCCCTGGTGTCCCCGGCGGTGATCGACGAGATCGACTCCCGCGGTCTCATCGAGGTGCTGCCGCTCACCCACATCCGGGGCGCTCCCTGCACGACTCGTTCGTGATCGTCGACGAGGCGCAGTCCCTGGAGCGCGGGGTGCTGCTCACCGTGCTGTCGCGACTCGGTGCCGGCTCACGGGTGGTGCTCACCCACGACGTCGCCCAGCGGGACAACCTCCGTGTCGGCCGGCACGACGGCATCACCGCGGTCATCGACAAGCTCAAGGGCCACCCCTGTTCGCGCACGTGACCCTGACCCGGTCCGAGCGCTCGCCGATCGCCGCGCTGGTCACCGAGATGCTGGAGGACCTCCCGCGCTGACTCCCCGCGTCGCTCTTGCGGTCTTCCTGCTGCTCCTGCGGTGCTGCATCACCGCGACTGTGAAGGGAAGACCGCAAGAGTTGCGGTCACCGGCGACCGCGAGCGAACGCTCGACGGACTCTCCCTCCACCACGCGTGGCCGGTCGATGTCCTGCCATGTCCACCGGGCGACCTCCCAACGGTGATCACGCAGCTCGTCCTCGCGGCGCTTCTCCTCGAACACGGCGTCGCCGGCATCCTGCCCAGGCTTCAGCAGGCGCCCGTATGTGATCCGCCCGTCGAATTCGGCCAGCGTCCGGTCGTCCTCCCAGCCGAAGTCGCAGCCACCGAAGACCGAACTGTCCCGGCGCAACTCCCGGACCTGCAGGTCTGGCGCCGGTAGACCCAGCCGATGCAGTAGGACGCGGCTGCGACTCTCCCCGACGCTCTCGCTCAGCGGGTCGGCGAATGCGATGACGCGGGCGGCCTGCCGCGAGCCCGGAACGGCGCCCATCCGCTCCAGGCATCGGCTCAGCCGCTCCCGGGACGTGCCGCCCGTTCTCACCGCCCGGTCCGCCAACACGACGGCGGACTCGAACGGGACGGTCCGGGCGACGTCGACGACCGTCCTCGTCACGTCCGTCGCGAGGAGGCCGTCCACCAGGATGACGTGGTCGTCGGGCACCCGGGCCACATGCAGGTGCACGCGGGCGCTGCCGCTCCCGCCGGCCGGCGGCGGTCGCAGGACGTGCACGCGGCCGAGCGGCACCCGGCAGAGGGGCAGCCTGTGCAGGACTGCAGCGGACGCATGACTCACCACGCCGGGGACCCGGAGACCGGCGACCGTGGCGGCGACCACCAGGGCATGGCGAACGGCTGCGTCGTCCGAAGTCGTTGCCGGGGTCTCCGCGTACGTGCCCCGCTGGATCCGGACCAGTTCACTGCGCCGCACCGCGCGGGCGAGCTCAGCGTCGGAGATGCCGTCCAGCAGCGCGTCTGCACGACGCAGGAAGACGGGCTGTGCGGGCTCCTCGGAGATCACGCCCCGAGCGTGAGGTGATCGCAGCGCCGTCTGGAAGTGGGTCGGCCATTCTGTGGACAACCGATCGCAGGCTCATGCGGTCGTTCCCCACCCTTGCGGTCGGGCACCACCGCGATCGCGGCAGGAACACCGCAACTGCCGAAAAGCGCTCGAACGATCAGGCGGCGGGGAAGGCGTCCCCGGTCCCGTGCGGCTCCGATGCCGGGTGCGCCGCGGTCTTCGACGTCTTCGCGGCCGGCGGCGGAGTGGTCGCGAAGCGCAGCACACCGACGACGACCCAGCCCGCACCGAGGCACCAGAGAACCCGCGTCATCATCTCCTCGGTCGACAGGTCTCCCCGGAGCCCGAGCGCGAGGACGGGCAGGGCCAGTACGAACCCGACGAGGAGGACGTCCCAGCGCAACGGGTTCATGTCGTCGTGCGCTCCAGCCGCTCGCAGAGCAGCGAGGCCCAGCGGTGCGGAGTGGCGCGGACACCGTCGAGGAGGGCCACGGGCGCGTCGAGCCGGCGGAGGACAGCGGCCGGGTCGGCGCTGAGGTCGACGTCCTGCACGATCAGCGCGTCCACCCGGGGCAGCTCGTCGATCCACTGCTCGAGGTCCTCGGGCTTGCGGGTGGCCTCGACGACGGCCCAGACCGCGACGGGCGCCCAGACGCTGGCCATCTGGGCCATCCAGTACGCGTCGGTGCGCAGCGGAGCGTCCACCGCGACGATGGTGACCGTGCCGGACGCGAGGGAGTCCTGGCGGCGATCGATGGCGGCGTCGACCGAGGTGATGCGGCTGGCCCGCGGGGCGAGGCCGGCCAGGTCTCCGCGCGTCGCCCACTGCACGCAGTCGGGGTCCAGGTGCAGGGTCGCCGCGAGCGAGCGGGCGGCACGCAGGGCGTCGGCGCCGGGGCCGACGACGAACACCGTCTCGCCCGCACCACGGGGCAGCTCCGGTGCCGCGGGGAGGTGCCGGGCGAGGCTCCTCGTGAGCGCGGCGTAGGTGCCCCGGTCGGCGACGTCCGCGTCGAAGGTGGCGCCGAGGAGCGTGGCGGGGAGGCCCATCCGCTGGAGCCGGTCGGCCACGTCGTCCGAGGACGGCCTGGCGAACAGGGACTCGACCGGCTCGGCGGCGGGCGGAGCGGTCAGGGGGCGAAGAGGCCCGGGCCCTCGACCCCCTCGACCCCTCGTGCTCGTCGACCTCGTCGGCCAGTTCGGGCATCTCGGGTCCGGCCATCAGCGGTGCCACGGGGAGCCGGGTCACGGTCGCGAGGGAGCGGGTCACCGGTCGGTCCAGGACGGTCTCGACGACCGGGGGCCGGGCCGGCATGGCCGCGTCGTCGGAGGTCGGGGCGTCGGTGGACTCCGTCGCCGGTGCGGACGGAGCCGGAGCCGACGAGGAGGGACCCGTGCGCGGAGCCGCCGGCGGCACCGGCGGGCGTCCGCGACCACGGCCGCGCGACGACGGCAGCGGGGGCAGCAGCGACAGCGGTGGCATGACGGTGGTCGCGTCGAGCGACATCATGGGGGCGGGGTCGCTCGCGGTCCGGGCCAGCACGGGCGCCAGCTCGACCTCCTCGACCTCCTCGGCTGCCTCGGCCGCCCCGTCCAGGGCCTCCTCGAGCTCCGGGACGGCGGCGTCCTCCTCGATCGGCTCGGCCGCCCCCGCGGCGAGCGGCTCGCGCACGGTCGCTTCGGCGGTCGGCTCGGTCGGCTCCGCCGCCGAGGGGAACAGCGCCCCGGCGGTGGGCTCGTGCGTGGCCACCTCGGCCCAGATGGGGGCGTCGATGGTCGTGCCGCTGGTCGCCACGGGGACGACGTCGCCCCACAGGGAGGTCGACGCCGGCATGCCCCACATGGAGCCGGCGGACGAGGAGACGTGAGTCGCGGTCGCGAGGACGGGCGGGCCCTCGGTGACCGGAGCCTCGACGGCGCAGTTCTCGACCACGGAGCTCTCGGCCGCAGGCATCTCGACCTCGGGGCCTGCGAACGCCGGGGCCTCGAACGCCGGGGCCTCGATCGCCGGGGCCTCGATCGCCGGGGCCTCGATCGCCGGGGCCTCGATCGCCGGGGCCTCGATCGCCGGGGCCTCGATCGCCGGGGCCTCGATCGCCGGGGCCTCGAACGCCGGAGCCTGGACGGCGGCGCTCTCGCACACCGGCGCCACAGGGGCCGACGCGGCGGGCACGACGGGCGGAGCCGGCTCCGCAACGGTCGGCTGGACGAGCACGGTCTCGTCGCGCATCGGCAGGTCGAGGACGGGAGCGCCGACCGGCGCCCCGGCGGCCGGCGTGGGCAGGGACGGCACAGCGAACACCGGCTCCACGGGTGCGGCCGGCTCGACGAGGGCGGACTGGGGGACGCGCCCGCGAGCACCTTGCGCAGGATTCCGGCCAGCGCCTCGTCCGAGTGGCCCTGGGCCAGTGCTCCCCGCAGCAGGTCGGCGATGGCCTCCTCGCGCGGGGACACCGACGCGGCGGTCACCTCGGGCGTGGCGGCCCAGGTGGGCACCTCGACCGGCCGGTCCGTCGTGGAGGGCGGTGCGATGACCTGATCTCCCACCGTTTCCTCCTCCTGGCGCGCCACGGGCGGCACCGATGTCTCTGCTGGTCGAACCGGATCGGGGCGCACCGGCCAGGGCTCGGCATCGTCGCGTGGACGCTCCCCGGAGGCTGGGACAGGGCGTCCTGGACCGCCTGTCGCACGTCCTGGTCCCCGGCGACCATCCGCGCGAGCGCGGCCGTGAAGGGGAGGGCGCGGCCGGGGTCGCGGCCGGGATGACCTTCTGGCCTCCACCGCGGACCGGCGCCTCCTCCACGTCGGGGAAGGCGTCCGCGGGACGGGCGACGGTTCCCGCGCGCGGGAAAGAGGCGCGCGGGAAGGCAGCCCGGGAGTAGGTCGGGGCGGCGGACTCGGACTGCTGCGCGGCGAGCAGGCCGGCGAGCTCGCTGACCCGCACGTCGTCCGCGGGCCGGGCGGGGACGCTGGGAGCCTGCGGTGCCGTCCACGCCGGAGCTGCGGTGCGGCCGGCCGGTGCCGCCGTCGTCGACCGGGCCGGTGCGGTCGTCCGTGCGGCGCGGGCGGCAGCCGCGGCCACCCGCACGGCCTCAGGGACGTCGTCGGTCGACCGGGCGGCGTCGGCCCAGGCCGCCGCGCCGTTCCGGGCGGGAACGGCCGCGCGCGCCCGGGCGGGTGCGGCCGAGGCCAGCGGGGAGGAGAAGTCGGCGGGCGCGGCGTCGTCGTCCCGTCCGCGGGCCGGGACGGCGGGGCGGACGGCGGACTCGGGAGCGGCCTCGGCCACCTCTGCGACGTAGCGCTCGGTCGCGAAGAAGCCGAGCACGCCGCCGGAGCGGACGCGGCGCACACCGACGACGCGGGCATGTGGCCCGAACTGCTCGCGCGCGGCGGCGATCGCGTCGTCGCGCGAGGCGGCCTCAACGGATCGCAACGGCACCGCTCACAACTCCCAGCGACTCGATCTGCGCTGTCCGGGAGACCTCGGCGTAGGAGATCACCGGAAGCCGGGGCAGGACCTGGCGCATCAGGCGCGCGAGGGCCGCGCGGACCTGGGGCGAGCACACCAGGACGGGGAAAGGCCGGAGCGCTCGGCTTCCTCGAGCACCCCGCTGCAGCCGTTGACCAGGGCGTCGATGCCCGCGGCGTCGAGCGCCAGCACCAGGCCGGCGTCGCTCTGCCGGATCGACTCGAGCAGGCGCTGCTCGAAGCCGGGGTCCAGGGTGAGCACGTGCAGGCGCTCGTCGGGCGTCACGTACGGGTGGCTGATCGCCGCGCCGAGTGCCGCCCGGGCCGCCTCGACGAGAGGGTCGAGTTCGGTGGACGACTTTGCACGTACAGAGAGTGCCTCGAAGATGCGGACCAGGTCCCGGATCGACACACCCTCGGCGAGCAACGCGTGCAACACGCGTTGCACCTCTCCCAGGGTGAGCAGGGACGGGGTCAGTTCCTCCACGACGACGGGGTGCGTGCGGCGCACCATCTCGACCAGGAGGCGGACGTCCTCGCGGCCGAGCAGGTCGGCGGCGTTCTGCCGCACGACCTCGGCGAGGTGGGTCGTGATGACCGAGGAACGGTCGACGACGGTCGCGCCGGCCATCTCCGCCTGTCGCTGCAGTTCCACCGGGACCCACTTGGCGGCCAGGCCGAAGACCGGCTCGCGCGTGTTCTTGCCGGGGATGCCGTCGAGGTTGTCGCCGATGGCGAGGATCGTCCCGGCGGGGAGATGCCCTTCGCCGCGGGCACGCCGTTGAGCCAGATGACGTACTGCGAGCCGGGCAGGTCCAGGTTGTCGCGGGTGCGTACCAGCGGGATGACCAGGCCGGTGTCCATCGCCACCTTGCGACGCAGCGCCTTGACCCGGTCGAGGAGGTCACCGCCGCGCGAGGGTCGACGAGGTCGACCAGGTCGAAGGCCACCTCGAGCTCCAGCGGGTCGACCCGCATCTTCTCGGCGATCGCTTCCGGGGAGTCCGGCGCGGGCTCGTTCTCGGCGGCGGCAGCAGCGGCGGCCTCCGCGTCCTCGTCGACCTCCGGCGTCTCCGTCATCCGGGACGCGGCGATGAGGAAGCCGGCCCCGACGATGAGGAACGGCAGCTTGGGCAGCCCGGGGATCAGGCACAGCGCGAGGGCGGCACCGCCGGCGATGCGGACGGGCTGCTTGAACCGGCCGAGCTGGGCGACCAGGTCGGTGCCCATGTCGCCCTCGGTGGCCGACCGGGTCACGATGATGCCGGTCGCGGTCGACATCAGCAGGGCGGGGAGCATCGACACCAGGCCGTCGCCGACGGTCAGCAGCGAGTAGGTGGTGCCGGCCTCGCCGGGGTCATGCCCTTCTGCATGACGCCGATGGCGAAGCCGCCGATGAGGTTCACCAGCGTCACGATGATGCCGGCGATGGCGTCGCCCTTGACGAATTTCGACGCACCGTCCATCGAGCCGTAGAAGTCGGCCTCGGCGGTGACCTCGTGCCGGCGCCTGCGTGCCTGCACCTCGTTGATGAGGCCGGCGTTGAGGTCGGCGTCGATGGCCATCTGCTTGCCGGGCATGGCGTCGAGGGTGAAGCGGGCGCCGACCTCGGCGACGCGGCCGGCGCCGTTGGTGATGACCACGAACTGGACGACGGTCAGGATCACGAAGATCACCAGACCGACGACCAGCGAACCACCGATGACGATGTGGCCGAAGGCCTCGATCCCTTGCCGGCGTAGCCGTCGGTGAGCACCAGCCGGGTCGACGAGACGTTCAGGGCCAGCCGGAACAGCGTCGCGATGAGCAGCAGCGAGGGGAAGATCGCGAAGTCCAGCGGCTTCCGGATCTGCATCGCGACCAGCAGGATGAGCAACGAGACCGCGAGGTTCAGCCCGATCAGCAGGTCCATGGCGGCGGCCGGCAGCGGCACGACCAGCATGAGGACGATCGCGACGACGCCCACGGGCACGGCGACCTTGCCCAGGCCCTTCACTCGCCCGCTCCGGGGACGCAGGACAGACGCGGGCTCACGTCCTTCTCATCGGCAGGCCCCGGCGGCAGCGGTACCGGCGCGCGGTCGCCGTCCTACCTCACCGTTCAGGGTCCTCCCACGCCGTCGACCGCGAGGGGGACCCATGGTGATCAGGTCTCCTGATCATCAGGGTGTTTCTCAGGCGGCGACCCGGCGGCGGCCGGCCTTGGGCAGGTCCGAGGTGTCCGGCGCCTCGAAGCCGGGCCGGTGGAAGCCGCCCGTCACGCCGCGAGCGCCCAGGTGCATGACGAAGGCGAGCACCCGCGCGACGGCGGTGAACAACTGCGCGGGCACCTCCTGGCCCAGCTCGCACGACGCGTGCAGTGCCCGGGCCAGCGGGATGTCCTGCACCATGGGCACCCGGTTCTCCTCGGCGAGGGCGCGCAGCTTCGCGGCGATCTCGCCGGCGCCCTTGGCGACCACGCGCGGCGCGCCCTTGGCCGGGTCGTACTTCAGCGCGACGGCGACGTGCGTGGGGTTGACCAGCAGGACGTCGGCGTCGGCGACCTCGCTCATCATCCGGTTGCGGGACATGGCGAGGGCGACTCCCTTGCGGTGTGCCTTCATGTACGGGTCGCCCTCGGCCTGCTTGTACTCCTGCTTGATCTCGTACTGGCTCATCTTGAGCTGCTTCATCATCTTCTTGCGGACGACGACGTAGTCGGCGACCGCGATGACCAGGCCGGTGACGGCGACGACGCGGAACATGAGGATCGCCGAGTCGGTGAACGTGGCGGCCACGGCAGACAGCGGGAGCGCCCCGGCCGAGGAGACCAGTGCCTGCGCGCGGTCGCTGGTGATGATCACGACCGTGGCGAGGGCGGAGGTCTTGATCAGTGCCTTGACCGCCTCCCAGATGCCCTGGGTGCCGAACATCCTCTTGATGCCGGGGAACGGGTTGAACTTCTTCAGCGTCGGCTTCATCGACTTGGTCGCGAAGGTGACGCCGCCCTGGGACGCCGCCGCCACGGTGCCGACGACCATCATGCCCAGGGCCATGGGCAGCAGCGTGGTCATGAAGACCGTGAGCGCCTCGCCCAGGAGGATCGAGATCTTCTCCGGCCGGGGTCGCTGGCCACCGAACCGATCTGCACGAACAGCTGCTGCGCCGCCTCGAAACCGTTGCCCACGAGCATGGGCAGCAGGACGCTCGCGGTCGCCACGCCCAGCCACGTGCCCAGCTCCTGGGTGCGTGGGATCTGCCCTTCCTTGCGCGCCTTCTTCAGGCGCTGGGGAGTGGGCTTCTCGGTCTTCTCCCCACCGGGACCGTCCTTAGCCACGAGTCACCTCCTCATCCGCTCCGGAGGAGACCATGGCGCGTGTGGCCTGCTCGAGCAGACCGTCCAGCGCGGGGGCAGCAGCGGGAAGGTCAGCCCCAGCATCGTCAGGGTCAGGAGGATCTTCAGCGGGAAGCCGAACGCGAAGATGTTCAGCGCCGGCGCGGCGCGGCTGAGGAGGGCCAGCGCGACGTCGGCGAGCAGCAGCACCGCCACCATGGGCCCGGCGATCTGCAGCGCGGCCAGGAACATCATCGAGAAGGCGGTCACCAGGACCGCGGCGATCTGATCGGTCGGCACGTCGCCGCCCACGGGCAGACCGACGTAGGACGTGGCGAACCCCTTCACGATCAGCAGGTGGCCACCGCTGGTGAACAGCAGCGTGATCGCCAGCAGGTAGTGCAGCCGGCCGACCGACGAGTTCTGCGTCATCGACAGCGGGTCGTAGGCCGGCTGCAGCGAGAAGCCACCGGTCACGTCGATGAGGTCACCGGCCATCTGGACGGCCTGGAACAGCACCTGGACGACGAAGCCCAGCGCCGCCCCGATGATCACCTCCGTGACCGCGGCGACCACGAGGAACCCGGCGGTCGGCTCGGGGAGGGTCGGGGCGATCTGCGTGGAGAGCAGCAGGGAGAGCGCGAGGGCGAAGGCGGCCTTGGCCGGTCCCGGGACGGTCCGGGAGTTGAACGGCGGGGCGAGCAGCACGAAGCCGGTGGCCCGCGCCGTGCCCAGGAGGAGTGCCGCCAGCGTGACTGCCGGGACCGAGAGGTCCATCGCGGCCTCAGGTCCGGTCGAGCAGCGCCGGCAGCTGGGCGAACAGGCTCTGGGTGAAGCTGACCAGCTCGGCGAGCACCCAGTTGCCGGTCACCAGCAGCGCGATCGCGACGGAGATGATCTTGGGCACGAAGGAGAGGGTCTGCTCCTGGATCTGGGTGGCCGCCTGGAACAGCGAGATCAGGAAGCCGACCAGGAGCGCGGTCAGCAGGATCGGGGCCGCCACCTTGGCCGCGACCATCATCGTCTGCGCGGCGATCTGCGTGACATCGGCGTCGCTCATCCGCCCCCACCCCCGTAGGAACCCACCAGCGCGGTGGTGATCAGCGCCCATCCGTCGACGACGACGAAGAGCAACAGCTTGAAGGGCAGCGACACGATGGTGGGCGGCACCATCATCATGCCCATCGCCATGAGCGAGGCGCTGACCAGCATGTCCAGCACCAGGAACGGGATGAAGACGACCAGCCCGATGATGAACGCGCTCTTCAGCTCCGAGAGCACGAAGGCCGGGATGAGCGTGGTCATGCTGACCTCCTGCGGTGTGGCAGGGGCCTCCTCGCCCGAGAGCCCGATCATCAGCTTCAGCTCGTCCTCGCGGGTGTTGCCCAGCAGGAACTCCCGCAGCGGGACGACGCCTGCGTCGTACGCCGCCGCGACCGTCATCGTGCCGTCCATGTAGGGCTGCAGGGCGACCTCGTTGATGTCGGAGAACACCGGGCCCATCACGAACAGGGTCAGGAACAGCGCGATGCCGGTCAGCACCTGGTTGGGCGGCGAGGACGGCAGACCGAGGGCGTTCCGGGTGAGCCCCAGGACGACGATGATCTTGGTGAACGACGTGGCCAGGAGCAGCACCGACGGCGCGACGGACAGCACCGTGATGGCCAGGATGAGCGTGATCGAGCTGCTCGGTGAGCCGTCGCCGATCGAGATGTCCACGTTCCCGTCACCGGGCACCACCGGCGCGACCGGCGCCGTCGGCGCGACCGGGTCGGTCGGGGCGGCGGAGGCGGGGCCGGCGAGCAGCAGTGCCGCCACCGTGCACAGCACCGAGAGCAGCAGCACGAGGGCTGCCCGACGACGCGTCGACGGACCCCCGGGTGCCTGGAGCGGGCGCACCGACGAGGTCATGACTTGCGGACCGTGCGCTCGCGCAGCTGGTTGACGACCGTGCCCCAGCCGTTGCGGTCGAACACGGAGCCGGCCAGCGCCGGGGTGGTGGCGCGGGCGGCGAGCGCATGGGTCTCGCCCGTGGCGGCGTCGGCACGGGTGGCCCCCACGGCCACCGGCACCCGGCGTTCGCGCAGGGCGGCGTCCACCGTCTCGGAGTCCACTTCGGCGAGCAGGGTGACCTGCTCCTCCGTGGCCCCCACGACCAGGACGACGTCACCGATGCGGACGACGTTGACCGTGCTCGTCCGCCCCATGCGCTGGCGGGCGATGACCTCGATCAGGCCGTTGCCCTGGCCGAGACCGCGCTTTTTCGCGATCCGGGTGGCATAGAACAGCACCGCCGCGATGAAGGCCAGCGAGAGGATCAGCCGGATGATCATCCACGTCATGCGACACCCAGTTCCTGGGCGGCCGCGTCGGTGACGATCTCGCTGATCCGCAGGCCGAAGTCCTCGTCCACGACGACGACCTCGCCGCGGGCGATGAGGGTGCCGTTCACGAGCAGGTCGGCGGGCGCGCTGGCGGCGCGGTCGAGCTCGACCACCTCGCCGGGGTGCAGGGAGAGCAGTTCCTGGACCGTCATCCGGGTGCGGCCGATCTCGACGGTCACCTCCATCGCCACGTGCCGGAGCAGATCGAGGCTGCCGCGCTGGGGGCTCGTGGTCGGCAGCGTCACCTGGAGCGCGAAGGTGGCCTGGTGCTCGGTGCCGGCCATGAGGGGCACGGCGACGAACATGCCCTTGTCCCGCATGCCGTCGAGCGCGGCCACCGGCTCCTCGACCCGCTCGGAGGCGATGCGGACCCGGCCGAGGTGGCCGCGGCCGCCTCGAGGGCGGGCCGGAGCGCGGCGGCGACGTCCATCCGGCCGACCGGGGAGTTGTTGAGCGCCTCGACGACCTCGGCGGAGACGATCAGGACGATGTCGCCGCTGACCTCGCCGGACAGGCCGGCCGAGACCGCCGACGCGGCGCCCGGGGGCAGCGGGACGCTGTCCGGGTCGCTGACGGGGGCGCCGGGGACGAGCTCCACCGTGGCCGGCACCAGGGCGGCGGCGGCGCGGGCGGCCGCCGTGACCACCGCGGAGACGGTCTGGGAGTCCTGGGAGGTGTCGGTGCTCATGCGGTGTCCTTCGCGGCGGCGTACGGGGTCGGGACGATGGCGGCGGCCAGTCGGCGCCGGTGGTTGCTGGCGATCGCGTAGGCGAACGTGACGTCGTTGGTGGTGACCTCGAGCGGTGCGTCCGGGGGTGGCGCAGGAGCAGGACGTCACCGACCGCGAGGGAGAGCAGGTCGGCCGACGAGACGGTGAGCGGCGCGAACCGCACGCTGACGTCGACCGGCACGAGGTTGAGGCGGGCGGTCAGCGCCTCGGCGGCCCGCTTGCGCTTGGCCAGCGCGGTCTCCGACAGCTGCGGGGAGGCCGCGTTGTTCAGCGCCTGGGCGAAGGAGGAGAAGGGCAGCACCAGCGTGGCCTCGCCTTCCCGGGCACCCACGGCCATGGAGAAGCTGGCGACCATGACGGTGTCGGAGCCCGACGCCGCCTGCGCGAGCTGAGGGTTGTACTCGAACCCGCGCATGGCCGGCTGGATCTCGGTGATCGAGGCGAACGAGGCGGCGAACTCGTCGAGCAGCCGGCCGAGCAGGTGGTTGGTGATGGAGGACTCCATCGCCGTCATCGGCCGGTTGGGCTGCTCGGCCCGGCCGGAGCCGCCCAGCATGTGGTCCACGATCGCCATCGCCATGTCCAAGGGGTAGGCGAGCAGGCCCTTGCCGTTCAGCGGCTCGAGCGTGAACGTGGTGATGAAGACCGGGTTGGGCAGGGTCGCCAGGTAGTCGTCGTAGGAGAACTGCTCGATCCCGACGAGCTCCAGGCGGGCACCGGCGCGGAGGAACGTGGTGAGGATCGTGGTCGCCTGGCGGGCGAAGGCCTCCTGCGCGATCTGCAGGACGCGGACGTGCTCGCGGGAGAGCTTCGTCGGCCGGCGGAAGTCATAGGTCCGCGGCTCGCCGCGTCGGCTGCGGGCGGTGGGCCCGCTGGTCGGAGGCGCGGCGGCGGGGGAGGAGTGGCGGGGCGGTCCTGCGTGGCCGCCTCGGCCGGTGACTCCTCCGGGGACTGGGGAGCGGCCTCGCTGGGGGCCGGTCCGGTCTCGGGTGACGTCACGTTCCACCTCATCGGCGGAATGGGAGGTGACCCTGACCGGCGGGAACCGGTCGCTCACGGCCTTGTGAGCGGTGTGACGGCTGGTGCGTGGCGTGCCCGTCACGTGACGTCGCTCCGGCCGGCCAGGCGGCCGGCCGGAGCGAGGTCGTGCGGTGCGGCGGAGCTCGTTACTGGGTGACGTACTCGGTGTAGTAGATGCCCATCACCATCTGGACGCCGTGCTCGTCGGTGTAGGCCTCGATAATCTTCTGCTCCAGCGCCGCCTTCAGCGCATCGCGGGCGCCCACCACGTCGGCGGGGGCCGCCTGGGAGAAGGAGGAGATGATCTGGTCGTAGGCCTTGGCGCCGTCGACGCCACCGCCGCCGTGGCCGCCACCGGCGGCCGCCGCGGTGTAGTCGAGGGTGACCCCGATCTTGAGATAGCCGCCGCCGGCGAGGTTCACCGCCACCGGCTCCAGCGCGGTGTAGCCGCCGTGCTCCGGTGCCGCTGCCTCGGCCTCACCGGAGCCGGCGAAGAGGAAGAAGTACGCCGCCCCGGCCGCCGCGACGAAGAGGACGCCCACGATGAGGAGCAGCTTCTTCTTCCCCCGGGGGCCGCGGCCTCGTCGGTCTCGCCGCTCTTGTCCTTGCTCATGGTGTTGCCTCCTGCTGGGTGGCCTGACTTGCATCGATGCCCGGCAGCAGCGCGTTGGCCTCTGCCGAAGCGGTGGACAGGACGACGAGGTCGACGCGACGGTTGACCGACAGGGCGGTCGGGTCGGACTCCGGCACCAGCGGGCGCATGGAGGAGTAGCCCGTCGCCGACATGCGGGGCTCGGGCACGCCCCCGCGGCCAGGTGGCGCAGCACCGTGCTGGCCCGGTAGCCGGAGAGCTCCCAGTTGGACGGCCACTGCCCACCGGCGGTGACCGGGAGGTGGTTGGCGTGGCCCTCGACGCGCAGCACGTTCGGCAGCTCGACCAGGGCCGGGGCCGCCGCGTCCAGGATCTGCCGGCCCTCGGGTCGCAGGACGGCCTCCTCGGCGTCGAAGAGCACCGCGTCCGCCACGATGTGGACGACCAGGCCCCGCTCGTCGATCTCGAAGCGCGCCGCGTCGGCGTACCCGGCGGCGGCGAGCGCGGCGGCGATCTTGTCCCGTGCTGCAGCCAGGTCGTCGTAGGCCCGGGCGGCCTCGGCGGCGACCCGCTTGGCCCGCTCGGCGGCGGCCGCGGCGGCGGCCGCGTCGACCTGGGCCTGCTGGACGGTGGGGTCCGGGGGATGGCCGAGGCGATGTCGATCGCGCCCGGCAGCCCGTCGAGCACCGAGCTCTCGGGCGTCGGCCCGGGAGGGCCGTGATGGGTCCGCCGAAGCTCTCGGACAGACCGCTGGCCAGGGCGGCGAACTTCGCCTTGTCCACCTGGCTCATGGCGTACAGCACGATGAACAGCACCAGGAGCAGCGTCATCATGTCCGCGTAGGACACCATCCACCGCTCGTGGTTCTCGTGCTCCTCCTCCTCGTGCTTCTTGGCGCGACGGCGGCCGGAGTGCGGCGCCGAACTCATGCCGCTTCCCGCTCGACTTCGCTCGGCGGGACGAGCGAGCTGAGCTTCTGGCGGACCGCGCGCGGGCTGGTGCCCGCCTGGATCTCGGTGATGCCCTCGACCAGGAGCTCCATCTGCGCGGCCTGGAGTTCGCTGACGCGCATGATCTTGGAGCCCATCGGCAGGAACCAGAAGTTGGCGGCCATGACGCCCCAGAGCGTGGCGACGAACGCCGCGGCGATCATCGGGCCCAGCGCCGCCGGGTCGCTGAGGTTGCCCATGACGTTGATCAGGCCGACGATGCAGCCCACGATGCCGATGGTCGGGGCGTAGCCGCCCATCGTGTTGAAGAACTTGGCGGCGACCTTGTCCTCGGCCTTCTTCGCCGCGATCTCGCCTTCCAGGACCTGTCGCAGCTCCTCCGGGTCGGTGCCGTCGATGCCCATCTGCAACCCGCGCCGCAGGAAGGGGTCGTCGATGCCCTTGACCTGGGCCTCGAGCGCGAGGAGCCCCTCCTTGCGGGCCTTCTCCGCGAGGCTGACCAGCGTCTGGATCTGCGCACCGGCCCGCGGCACCTTGGCCGGCATCGCACCCATCTTGAACCAGGCGGGCAGCTTCTTGAGGTCGTCCATGGTCTGGCTGGCCATCGCCGCACCGAACGTGGCGAGGATGACGAGGATGATCGCCGGCAGGAAGAGCAGCGACATCGGGTCGGCGCCCTCCATCACCATGAAGGCGAGCAGGGCGACGAGCGAGACGACGAACCCGATCAGGGTGGCCGGATCCACGGATCAGCGCTCCTCTCGGCTCGGGAACGGTACGACCGAGGAATCGCTCGTCACGCTCTGGCGCTGGAGGGCCCGGTACTCGCCGCGGTCCATCTCGTAGGAGGTGGCGAGGATCCCGGCGCGGTACTCGCGGATCTCGGCGAGCATCTCGTCGACGGACTCCTTCACCACGTACTTGGTGCCGTCGACCAGGAAGGCGACCGTGTCCGGGTGTGCCTCGACCCGCTCGATCAGGTCGGGGTTGAGCGCGAACTGCTCACCGTTCAGGCGCGTCACACGGATCACGGGTCGGTCCTCTTGCTCGGTGGGGTGGGTCGGACGAGGCGCGGAAGGGGCGCCCAGCAGCACTCTTCTCATCGGCTGAGCTGGGCCTTTCCTTGAGCCGAACGCGCGGTGCGCACGGCGGCGGAGCCCCGGGATGCCGCGGAAGGTCGACGGCCCGGCCACCCCCGAGGAGTGACCGGGCCATCCTGGTTCACGTGCTGGATCTAGCGCTTGAGGTTGACGAGGTCCTGCAGGATCTCGTCGGAGCTGGTGATCACGCGGCTGTTGGCCTGGAATCCGCGCTGGGCGACGATGAGACCGGTGAACTCCTCGGCGAGGTCGACGTTCGACATCTCGAGGGCACCGGACATCAGGGCGCCGCGGCCGCCGACACCGGCGGTGCCGATCTGCGCGACGCCGGAGTTGACGCCGACACGGAAGGAGCTGTTGCCGGCCTTCTCCAGCCCGCCGGGGTTGTTGAACGAGGCCAGGGCGAGGCGGCCGATGGGCTGGCGAAGCTCGTTGGAGTAGACGCCCATGATCGTGCCGTCGGCACCTAGCTGGAAGGACTGCAGCGACCCCAGGGCGTAACCGTCCTGCGTGGGGGCGCCCAGGGTGTTCGACCCGCCGTACTGGGTGAGCGTGGAGATGTCGATCGCGACGTCGTTGGTCCAGCTGGGGAACGCCGGGGCGAAGTCGGTGCCGGGGTTGAAGGTGGTCGAGCCGGCGGCGGGGGCACGAGCACGCCGGCGGCGTCGAAGGACACGGACACCGCGGGCAGCAGCTCGGTCGGCGGGGTCGCCGAGTCCGTCACCGTGAAGTCCCAGGTGTTCGCGGCGGTCTTCTGGAAGTTGTAGAAGACCTTCTGGGCGACGCCCTGGCTGTCGTACATGGTGATGCCGGTCTGCACCGTCGCCCCGATCTCGGCGTCCGACGGCAGGTTGCCGTCGACCACGCCGCCGGTGCTGGCGACCGGGTTCACCAGCTGGCCGTAGGGCACCGACAGGTCACCGACCGGGCCGTTGGGGTTGACGAGGCCGTCCTCGTCGGCCATCCAGCCCTGCAGGACCGCGCCGTCGGGGGTGACCAGCTTCCCGGAGGCGTCGAAGTCGAGGGACCCGGCCCGGGTGAACAGCTGCTCGCCACCGGTGCCGCGGGTCACGAAGAACCCGTCGCCCTCGATCATGAAGTCGGTCGACCGGCCGGTGGACTGGGTCGCGCCCTGGGTCCAGTTCGTGGTGATCGCCGCGACCTTGACGCCCAGACCCACCTGCGCGGGGTTTGTGCCCCCGCGGTCGGCTGCCGGGGCGCCGCCGGCGCGGATCACCTGCGACAGGGTGTCCTGGAAGACGGTCTGCGAGCCCTTGAAGCCGACGGTGTTGACGTTGGCGATGTTGTTGCCGGTGACGTCCATCTTGGTCTGGTGCGCGCGGAGGCCGGAGATGGCCGAGAACATGGAACGAAGCACGGGAGGTTCTCCTCAGGGAGGGGGACGGCGGAAGAGCGGAGCGGGTCAGGACGTCACGTGGTGACGGCGATCTCGGTGAGCCGGCCGACCGGGACGGACACCCCGCCGATGACGGCGACGGCCTCGCTCTCCTTGCTGGCGAGCCGGACCGACGTGACGAGCCCGGTCTTCGACGCGCCGGTCGTGTCGGTGTAGGTGGCGGTCCGCCCGACCAGCGCACCGGCCGTCGCGGACTCCTGGAGCACGAGCATCGAGGCGTTCTGGTTGACCAGCTGCTCCAGCTTCTCGACCTGGCTGAAGGTCGCCGTCTGCGACATCATCTGGCTGCTGTCAACCGGGTTGCCCGGGTCCTGGTAGCGCATCTGGGCCACCAGGAGCTTCATGAAGACGTCCTTGCCCAGCTGGTCGGGACGGTCGACCGTGGAGGCGGCCGGGGTGTAGTAGGTCCCCGTCGTCCCGGTCACGCCTGGGGTGGTCATCGGTCGGTCACTCCTTCGCTCAGACGCGCAGGTCCACGCCGGACGACGTGGATCGCTGGGAAGCCGGGGTCGGTCCGCTGACTGCTCTATCGGCAGCCGGGCCCCAGGGTCGTGACCGGTCCTCGCCGCGGCCCTGCTGCTCACCTCGCTGACCGTTCTGCTGGCCGGACGCCTGCTGCTCGGCCTGCTGCTGCGCGTGGCGCGACAGCCACGAGCCGCCGGTCTCGCGATCGACCTCCAGCTTCGCGGGGTTGAGCCCCGCGGCCTCCAGGTCCCGTCGCAGATCGGTGAGGCCGTCCAGCAGCGCCGCCCGGCCGAGCTCGTGGGCACCGCGCAGGGTGAGATCGACGGTGCCCTTGCTCAGGGTCACCGAGACCTCGACGGGGCCGAGGTTCTCCGGGTTGAGGACGAGGGTCATGGTGTGGCTGCCGTCCGGTCCCCGGCCCAGCACGGCGACCTGGTGGGCGACCTGGGAGCCGACGGGCTGGGTCGCCGCCGTACCGGTCGCGGAGGGAGCCGCGGTCGCCGGGACCGCAGCCGGCGCGGACGCCGTCCCCAGGCCGACCGGGGACACGTCCGGGACGCCGTCCCCGGAGGGGTGCCCGGCTGGCCGGAGCCGCTGCCGGGGTGCCCGGCACCCGACGACGTCGAGCCGCCCGCGCCGGTCGGGACGGAGGCTCCGGTGACGGGGACGGCGACGGCCGGGACCGTGTCGCCGGCCACGGCCGACGAGGTGGCTCCGGTCGGGGCGGGGGCCACGACGACCGGGACCGTCGGTGTCGTGTCCGCGGGGCGGCGGTCCCCGGAGCAGCGGCGAGGACGCCGGGTACCGCGGGACTCGCCGGGTCCGGAGTCGTCGGCACGGCGGGCCCGGCGGGCACGGCGGCCGGCGGGACGGCACCGGCCGGTACCGGCGGCACGGTGCCGGTCGGCGTCGGCGCGGCCACGACGGGGACACCGACGGGGACACCGCCGGCCGCCGACGTGGGTGCAGCCGGCACGGCGGCGGGCACCGCCGTGGCGGCCGGGACCACCGGCGCGTCCTCTGCTGCTGCTCCGGGTGCCGTCGTCGCGGGCACGACGGCGGCACCCGGAGCCGGGGTCGTGACAGCCACCGGCACGGGGCCGTCGGCCGCCGCGTCGGCGGGGACGGTCGGCACGGCCGTCGCGAGCGGGCCGCCGAGCGACATGGCCCAGAGGGCCGGCAGATCCACGGGCGCCACGTCGGGCTCGACGGGGCCGCCGGTGACGGCCGGGACCTCGGTGGGTGCCACCGCGGCGGCGTCGGCGTCGGTCCCGGGTGCGGTCTCGGCGACCGTGACGTCCGTGGCGTGCGTGGCGTCGGCCGACGGGTCCGTGCCCCGCGGCGTGCTGGGCGCGGTCCGGTGCGCGACCCGATCCGCCGTGCGGACGGCGGAGCGGTCGGTGCGCTCGGCTGCCCGGGCATCGGCCGCGGCAGCCCGCGCGTCGGCTGCGGCGGAACGCGCGTCCGCGGCGGCAGCCCGCGCGCCGGCGTCGGCGGTCCGGGCGTCGGGGGTGCTGCGACGCTCGGCGGACCTCTCCCGGCCGACCGGTGCTCGGTCGGCCAGCGCGGTCCCGAGCGCGGAGGCGAACGGTGCCCCGCCCGAGGAGCCGCGCTGGTCGGCCGCGCCGGTCGGTCGCGTCCGGGCCGCGCTCGCGGACGGGTGGACGGGGAGGGCCCCAGGGGTCGTCATCGGTAGGTTTCCGCCTTCGTCATCACGGCACGCACGTAGTTCTGGGTCTCGGGGTAGGGCGGGATGCCGCCGTGGCGGGACACCGTCCCCGGTCCGGCGTTGTAGGCGGCCAGGGCCAGCGGCGTCGTGCCGAACTGCTTGGTCAGGCTGCTGAGGTAGCGGGCGGCGCCGTCGATCGCCGACGTCGGGTCGAGGGCGTTGACGCCGAGCCCCTTGGCCGTCGCGGGCATGAACTGCATGAGGCCCTGCGCGCCGGCCGACGAGACCGCGGAGGCGTTGAAGCCGGACTCCTGCGACGCGACCGCCGCGAGCAGCGAGGATCCACCCGTGCCGGGCGCCGGCGCGGGTGAACAGGTCGGCGTAGGGCACCCCGGCGAGCGCGCCACCGGCGGCCACGGTCGGCAGCGCCGGCGTCTGCGCGGGGAGCACGCGCCGGATCACCGTCGGGTTGCCGACGTCCTGCACCTTGACGACCTCGCCGGCCTGGGGAGCCGCGATCATCTTCCCGTTGCCGATGTAGAGGCCCACGTGGTCGATGCCGGCCCGGCTGGAGGAGTTGTCGAAGAAGACGAGGTCGCCGGGGCGGGCCTCGGCCAGCGAGGCCACCGGCCGGCCGCTGGTGGCCTGCTGCGAGGAGGTGCGGGGCAGCTCGACACCGAGGTTCGTGAAGACCAGTTGCGTGAAGCCCGAGCAGTCCAGACCCTTCGTGGGGTCGGTCCCGCCCCAGAGGTAGGGGACGCCGAGGTACTTCTCGGCCTCGGCGACCGCCGCCCCTCGGTGGCGGTCGCCCCTGCGCCGGAGAACGTCGAACCGCTCGTCCCGGTGAGTCCGGCGGCGGCGGCGGCGCTCGCCCAGTTGCCCGTCGTCGACGGCGTGCGCTGGACGAACCGGGTCTGGATCTCGCTGATCCGGGCCTGCACCTGGGTCACCCCGTCCACGGCACCTCCCTGATCTCGTGTCCCCCGGCCGGCTCGTCGGCACCGTCCTCGGCACTGTCATCGGCAGGCCGGGCGGCGATCCGGCCCGCCCGGCCGGTGACGAGGTCGTCGACGGCCCGTTCCTCGGCGGCGTCCTCCGCGTGGCGGAGCGCGGCAAGGTGCCGTTCCCGGAGCCGTTCGAGGCCCTTGGTGCGCTGGGCGGCCTCGGTCCACCGGCCCCGGACGAGCTGGGCCTGCTCGGCCGTCGCGGTGGCCAGTGCGCGCGCGTCCGAGGCGTCGGTGGCCGCGGTCCGCAGCATCGTCATCGCGGCCAGGAACTGACCGGCCGGCAGCGACCGGGGAGCACCGCGGACGCCAGCGTCGTCTCGTAGTCGGTGGCCCGGCGGTCGGCGTCCGCCGCCGCGGTCGCCGCCTCTGCCGCGGCCGCGGCGGCGGCACGTTCCTCGGTCCGGCGCAGCTCGAGGACCGGCTGCAGCCGGAAGTGCGCGCGCTTCACGCCCTACCTCCGCGCGCGGGGGCGTCACGCCGACCTCACGATCCGCTGCAGCCAGCCCCAGGCCTCCTCGGCCGGCGTCGACTCGCCCATGGGTTGCTGGAGGAACGCCTCGATCGTGGGCGCGAGCGCCCGGGCGCGGTCGACGAGCGGGTCGCTGCCGGCCTGGTAGGCGCCGATCTCGACGAGCTCCTTGACGTCGCGCAGGGCACCCATCAGCCGGCGGATCTCCCGGGCGTCGGCCATCAGGTGCGGGGGCACGACGGCGGTGGCGACCCGGGAGATGGACTCCAGCACGTCGATCGCGGGGAAGTGCCCGACGGTGGCGAGCGTGCGGGTCAGCACGATGTGCCCGTCGAGGATCGAGCGGGCGGTGTCCGCGATCGGCTCGTTGTGGTCGTCCCCTCGACCAGCACCGTGTACAGACCGGTGATCGACCCGGTGACGCCGGTCCCGGCCTTCTCCAGCAGCTGCGGCATCATCGCGAAGACGCTCGGCGGGTAGCCGCGGGTGGCCGGTGGCTCCCCGGCGGACAGGCCCACCTCGCGCTGGGCCATCGCCGTCCTGGTGATGGAGTCCATGAGCAGCAGGACGTCGCGGCCCTCGTCGCGGAACGCCTCGGCGATGCGGGTGGCGACGAAGGCCGCCTTCAGGCGGACCAGCGGCGGCTCGTCGGAGGTGGCGACGACGACGACCGTGCGCGCCATCCCCTCGGCGCCGAGGTTCTCCTCGAGGAACTCGCGGACCTCGCGGCCCCGCTCGCCGATGAGGCCGATGACGCGGACGTCGGCGTCGGTCCCACGGGTGATCTGGGCCAGCAGGCTGGACTTGCCGACGCCGGAACCGGCGAAGATGCCCAAGCGCTGCCCCTTGCCGCAGGGCACGAGGGTGTCGAGCGCGCGGACGCCGAAGGTCAGCGGCTCCTGCACGCGGCTCCGGCTGAGCGCGTGCGGTGTCTCGCTCGACAGGTCGACGAAGGAGACGCGCGAACCCAGCGGGGCCCGCCGTCCACGGGACGGCCGAGTCCGTCGAGCACCCGGCCCAGCAGTGCCTCGCCGACCGGCACCTGCAGCGGCATCCCGGTGGCGCGCACAGGGGCGCCGGCGTGCACGCCGGACAGGTTGCCCAGGGGCATGCAGGTCAGCCGGTCGCGCCCGACGGCGACCACCTCGGCCAGCAGGGGCCGCGGACCGGGGTCGACCTCGACGAGGTCCCCGACGGCGGCGCGGATGCCGTCGACGCTCAGGGTGAGGCCCATGGCGCCGGTGACCGAGCCGGTCACCTGCGGCCGGGCGGCCGTCCGGGCCCGGGTCAGCACGCTCGCCGGGAAGGGGTGGCAGGTGGGGTCACGCCGTCAGCACCGCCTGGACCCGCTCGAGAGCCGCGCCGAGCTGGGCGTCGATCCGCCGCGGGCCGGTCTCGGCGACCGCGCCGGCACGCTCGATGGCCGGGTCGGCGACGACCCGCACCGTGTCCGGGAGCTCGGCGAGGGCCTCGGCCGGGATCTCCCCGAGGTCGTCGGGATGCACCCGCACGACCGCCGGTGCATCCGCCGGGCAGAGCGCGAGCGCGCGGCGGACGGCGTCCAGGACGGGGAGTCGGCCAGGGCCAGCTCGCGCCCCAGCAGGTCCTCCACCAGCGTGAGCACCGTGCCGATCACGGTCTCGCGGATCTCGTCGGCGGCCGGCACGGACGCCTCCTCGAAGCGCGTGACGGCCGCGGCCAGCGCGGCGGTGGCCGACGCCATGCGCCGCTCCCACCGCGCCTGCACGTCGGCCAGCCGCGCGGCGGCGGCGCGCTCGGTCTCGGCGACCACCTCCGCCGCGGCCGCCATGCCCTCGGCGTGCCCGGCCGTGAAGCCCTCCGCGTGCGCGTGCTGCCGCAGCCGGGCCAGCTCCTCGGCGTAGACGTCGCCGAGCCGGAACGACGTCCCGCCGCCGTCGACGACGGGGAGGTCGGCCGCGCGCCGGATGGTCGATCTCCGCTCCACGGTCTGCTCCGGACGCTGGACCGCCGTCGACTGGTGGTGGGGGTCCCGCCGTGGTGCGTCCCGGTAGGGGTAGCCCGCTGCGCGCTGGTGCCGCGCAGCAGGACGCCCTCACGCGCGGTCATCGGCGAGACTCCGCGGGCCGGTCCGCTCCTCGCTCGTTCCTCGCTGCGATGCTCCCGCCCCTGTCATCACGCAACGAACTCATCATCCTGTCCACGGGTCAGCGTCAGGACGCCCTGCTCCTCGAGCGTGCGGATGATCGCGACGACCTTGGCCTGCGCCTCCTCGACCGTGCGCGTGCGCACCGGCCCGAGCAGCTCGATCTCCTCGGCGAGGTTCTCGGAGGCGCGCTCGGAGAGGTTGCGCTGGATCTTGTCCCGCACGTCGGGGCGCACGCCCTTCAGAGCCGTGGCGAGGTCGTTGGCCTCGACCTCGCGGAGCACCTGCTGCAGTGACCGGTCGTCGATGGTGACGATGTCCTCGAAGACGAACATCTGCGAGCGGACCTGCTCGGCCAGCTCGGGGTCGGTGGTGTCCAGCCATTCGAGGATGGAGCGCTCGGTCGGCCGCGGCGAGCGGTTGATGATCTCGACGAGGGTCTCGACGCCGCCCACGGTGGTCATGTCCTGGTGCGCGAGCAGCGAGCCCATCCGGCGGCCCAGCTCCTCCTCGACGAGCCGCACCATCTCCGGCGACGTCCGGTCCATCGTCGCGATGCGGTGCGCCACCTCGGCCTGCTGTTCGGGCGCGAAGCCGGAAAGCACCTCGGCCGACTGCGCGGCGGTGAGGTGGGCCAGCACGAGCGCGATGATCTGCGCGTGCTCGTCCTTGAGGAACGTGACGAGCTGTCGCACGTCGGCGTTGCGCAGCGAGGCGAAGGGGACCTCGGTGTACACGACGTTGAGCCGGCTCAGGATGCCCTCGGCCTTGTCCTCGCCCAGGCCGGCGGCCAGGATCTCGCGGGCGAAGTCGACGCCGCCGCGGCCGATGAAGTGCTGGGCGGTCATGAGGCTGTGGAACTCGTTCATGACGCCGTCGACGTCCTCGGACTCCACCGAGCCCAGGCGCATGAGCTCGCGGGTCAGTGACTCGACCTCTCGCGGCCGCAGCTTGGACAGCAGGACGCCGGCCTCCTCCTTGGACATCTGGGCGAGGAAGACCGCGGCCTTGCGCAGGCCGGGGAGCTCGGGACGCGGGGAGCGGCCGCGACGGCGGGCAGGTTGCCACCACCGAGCCCGACCAGCTGCTCCATACCTGCCAGCGTCATGCCTTGTTCTCCGTCAGCCAGCCGCGCAGCATGGCCGCGACCTCGTCCGGCTTCTCGCTCACCATGGCCGAGATCTCCCCCGCACCTTCTGCCGTTCGGCGGCCTCGAGCTCCATCTGGCGGTTGTCGATCTGCACCTCTTCGCGGCTGCTCGCGACGCGCAGCCGGTCCAGCTCGGCGAGCATGTCGTCGCTGAGCTCGAGGGGCTCGTAGTCCTCCTCGCCGTCGCCGCGGCGGCGCGAGCGGAGCCAGACGATGAGGACGACGAGCGCGATGCCGGCGGCGATGCCACCGGTGCGGATCATCGACCACATCTGCTCGCCGGCCTCGGCCTCGCGGGCGGCCTCCATCTCGGCCGCAGCAGCGTCGGCCGCGGTGGTGTCGAAGGGCAGCGAGGCGACAGTGATGTCGTCGCCGCGGGCCTCGTCCAGCCCCACCGCGTTGCCGACCAGGTCGCGGATCTGCTGCTGGTTCAGGTTGCCGGCGATCGCGTCGTCCATGACGACCGACACGGTCAGCCGGTTCAGGCCGCCGGGCGCGCCCTGGATGACCTCCGTGGTCTCGCCGACGGCGTTGTTGCTCGTCGTCGACTCCTTGTTGTAGGCCGACTCGCCGCCACCGGCGTTCGCCGCGGCGTCCGGCATGTTCTCCGGGCCGAGGACGCCGCCGACCGGGGTGCCGCCACCGGTGTACTCCTCGGTGGTGTTGCTCTCCGAGATCGGTGGCGTGCCCTCGTCGTAGGTGTAGGTCTTCGAGGTGGTGTCCCGCTGGGAGAGGTCGACGTCCGCGCGGACCGACACGACGGCGCGGCCGGGGCCGACGACCCGGTCGAGGATCTGCTGGGCGTTGGCGGCCAGCCGGTTCTGGTACTCCTGCTCGACCTGGGAGCGGGCGTCGCCGGCGGCGGCGGTCATACCCTCACCGGCCGCGGAGAGCACCTGACCGGTGGAGTCGGCGACGGTGACCTGGTCGGGCTCCATGTCCTGGACGCTGGAGGAGACGAGGTTCGTGACCGCCTGGATCTGCTCGCCCGACAGCGCGGTGCCCGGGGCGAGGTCCAGGAGGACCGACGCGGTGGGCTTGGCCTCCTCGGTGACGAAGACCTCGTCCTCGGGCAGCGCCACGTGGACGACGGCCGAGCGGACGCCGTCCAGGGACTCGAGAGTCTTGGACAGCTCGCCCTCCAGCGCCCGCTGGTAGGTGACCTGCTGCTGGAACTCGCTGGTGGTGATGCCCTGCTCGTCCAGGAGGGCGTAGCCGGTGTCCTGGCCGGCGGGCAGCCCTGGCCGCTCATCTGCAGGCGCAGGTCGTAGACCGCGTCCTTGGCCACCATGATCGTCTGGCCGCCGTCGGTGAGCTCGTAGGCGACACCGGCCGCGTTGAGCTCGTCGACGATCGCCGAGGCGTCCGTGGAGGCCAGGTTGGAGAAGAGCGGGGCCTGCGTGGGGGCGGTGATCCAGCGGAAGAAGAAGAACCCGCCGAGAAGCAGCCCGACGAGCAGGAGGCCGATGACGACCTTCTGCCCCAGGCTGATCGTGGAGAACGTGGAGCGGGCGCGCTCCATCGTCCCGGCGAGTGCCGCATTCATCAGACCGGCATCCTCATGATCTCGTTGAAGGCCTCAACGGCCTTGTTCTTGAAGGTCACGACCATCTCGGTGGCCAGGGACGCCTCGGTCCTGGCGATGATGTAGTCGTGCACGTCCTTGAGGTCGCCGGTGGCGGCCTGGGCGCCGAGGGTGTCCGCGGCGTTCTGCGTGCTCTGCAGCTTGTCGAACGTCGAGGCGAGCACCGAGGCGAAGCCGTCGGCGCCCGCGGCGGCCTGGGGCCGGCCTCGGTGACGCCGCCGACCGCGCCGATGCCGACCGGCACGATCCCGCTGATGGGCATGCTCACGGTCAGCCCTTCCCGAGCTGCAGGGCAGCCTGGTACATGTTGGTGGCCCGCTCGACGATCGCCAGGTTCGCCTGGTAGCCGCGCTGCGCCATCATCATCTGGGTCATCTGCCCGCCGAGGTCGATGTCGGGGTACTTGACGTAGCCCTCCTCGTCGGCGAGCGGGTGGTTCGGCTCGTAGACCAGACGGCCCTCGGGGTCACCGAACTCCGCCCGCGCGACGCGGACGCCGCCCTCCCCGGAGCCGTAGTCGACCGCCTGCGCCACGACGAGGCGTTCCTGGAAGGCGTCCTCGTTCGTGCGTGTGACGGTGTTGATGTTCGCGATGTTGTCCGAGACGGCGTCGAGCCACTTGCGGTGGGTCATGAGGCCGGATCCGGAGATCCCGAGCGTGTCGAAGATGGCCATCACTGCGTCCTGAGGGCGGTGCGGAGGCTGTTGTACTTGCCGTCGAGGGCGTTCAGGGCCAGCTGGTAGCGCAGCCCGGTCTCGGTGGCGATGAGGGTCTCCGCATCGAGGTTGACGTTGTTGCCGTTGGTGTTCGTCGGTTCCAGCGACCGGGCGACGGAGCCGCCGGTGATCTCCGGCGTCTCGCCGTTGCGCAGCGCACCGCGCAGCGAGGACTCGAAGTCGACGCGGCCGGCGAGGTACCCGGGGGTGTTGATGTTCGCGATGTTGTCGGCCGTGACCCGCTGGCGCTGGGCCAGCCCGGAGAGGCTGGCGTGCAGCGCGGCGGGCGTGATCTCGCCGATCATGGGGCGGGTCGCCGACGGGTGCAGCAGGACACGTTCGACCTCCGGGGTACGCGGAAGGGCACTCGCGAGCGAGTGCGGGGTCCGCCGATCCGTGGCGAAGTGGTGCTGTCCGTGCAGATCCTTCATCGGCACCCGCCCCTCGGGCACTGACCGTCGCGGCGCGACGGATGAGGGGCGGTTCGGACGGGGTCCGGGTGACCCGTGTGATCAGCGGTGACCTGGCCGTGTCCCGCGTCGACTGGGGCAGGGAGTTGGCACCATCCGTGCGTGGGCCGGCCGCACGGGCGCGATCCACCGCGACATCCCACAACAGCCGAACGCCCCGCCATCGGTGGACGACGGCGGGGCGGGGGTGCGGCGGCGCGGGCGGGGAGCCCGTCGGTCTAGGACGCGCGGACGGCGTCGCGGCGGCCGGCGCCCGACCGCCGCGCGCTGTTGTCGAGGGCTGTCCGCCAGGCGGCCACCCATCGCTCGACGGTGTGCTCGGTCAGGTGCCGGGCCAGCACCTCCTGATGAGCGGCGGCCGCGACCTCGCGGCGCCGGTCGGCGTCCTGGACGCCGGCGGCGATCCACTTCGCCCAGTCCTTCGGTGCCCGTGCCGGCACACCCAGGCCGAGTCGCTCGTACTCCGCGCTGCGGGCGCGGACGCAGTACACACCTCTCGCCGAGTACTCCAGCGGCTTGAGCCAGCTCTTGCAGGCGTTGAACCTGTCCAGCCGCAGGGGAGCGATGCCGACGTCGAGGAGCTCGCCCACCCGGGCGGCGTAGGTGTCCACGGAGTCGAGCCAGGAGTGCTCGTCGGGGTCGGTGCTGAGGCCGAGCCGCTCGCGGAGGTCCCACTTCTGCCCGATGACGAGCAGCCGGCTCCTCGACCGCGTCCGGTCCAGCGCCTGCTGGAGCCCGGAGCCCATCTCCTGCAGGTCGTATGGATGGCCGAGCACGTTGCCGGTCCAGCCGATGGTCACGACCTCCGGGTCCCGCTCGTAGGCCGGGGGCAGCTCGGCGATCCGCCGGGGGATCGCGTTGGGCACGACGACGCCCCGGCCGTGCCGCGCGTACTCGTCCAGCAACGCCGGTGTGGTGACCGTGACGAGATCGGCCTCCCGGGCGCACTGGCGCGCGACGTCGCCGTGACCGCTGCGGACGAGGCTGCCGTGGGCCATGTGACCGAACGGCACACCGGTGAGCAGGTCGTCGATCTCCACGACGACGGCGACTCCCTGAGCCTGGAGAAGGCGGAGGATCTGGAGCATCGCGGTCGTCTTGGGCAGCTGGAGGACGACCACGTCGGCGCCCTCGGCATCCACCTCGACGACCTGCGCCTCGGTGTCGTCGGTTCCCCGGCGCATGATGGTGGCCAGACCCGTCCGCACGGTCACGTCGGCGCCCCGGTCCGCCTCGGCGACCGCGCGGGCCGGCTCGTCGACGCGGTAGTAGGACGAGCCGACGTACTCGGAGCGGGCGAGGAGAACGCGCATGGAGGTGCCTTTCGGTGCCAGAAACCCGGCGCTGGGCCGGCCGCCGGGTGGCGGTGTCGCTTCTGTCATCGGCAGTCCACCGACCGGACGTGTCGACGGACGGGCGCCGGGACGGCAGCTGCGCGGGGCGCTTCCCGGGCGCCGCAGGGTTCAGAGGGCGCGGTCGATGAAGGAGGCGACCGGCCGGGAGGAGCCGTAGGACATCCGGGCCGCGACGTCGCGCTGCTTCTGCGACTGCGTGATGCGCTCGACGAGCGCCTCGGCGACGGCGAGCTGGTGCTGCAGGAGGTGCATCGCCCGCTCGCGCAGGTCGTCGGGCACCGGGCCCAGGCCGGTGGGCGGCACCCAGTCGGTGGAGCGCCTGCCCCAGGCGGCGATCTCCTCGGCACGGCCCCGGGCCATGGTCTCCTCGGCGGCGAGCACCTCGCCCTCGAGCTCGACGAGGGCCTCGTGCCAGTTGCGCGGGCGGCGGTCCTTCTCGTCGCCGCTCCGCGACCTCGGGTTCCGGGACTGCGGCGGCGCGAAGGGAGTCGCACCGAAGCCCGCGGTGGCCGAGCCACTCACCGGGCGGACCGCGCTCATGCCGGAGTGCCGGCCAGCGTGACCGCCGCCTGCCGCCAGGCATCCCGCAGGGGCTCGACCACCTGACGGCAGGACGGATGCGGTTGGTGTCCAGCTTGACGTTGGCCTGCACGAGCTCGCCGATCAGCCAGCTGTACAGCGCGGCCAACCGCGGCCCGCCTTCCCAGGCGTCCACCTGGAGGCTGGACAGCAGCTCGATGACGATGGACTGCGCGTGGTGGAGCTGCTCGCTGGCGGCCTCGCGGTCGCCGGCGGCGGCTGCCTTCTGGGCCCGCTCGAGGTCCAGGGCGAGCCGGTCGTACAGCATCACCAGGATCTGCTGCGGCGAGCTCGTCGCGACGGCGTCACCGAGGTATCGGGCGCGGAGGGAAGCGGCACTCATCGGGGAACTCCTGGAGCGAGGGGAGGTGTGCGTGGGCCTGGACCGAGGATCAGGACCGGGATCAGCCGGACGGCAGCGAGTTGATCTGACCGGCCAGCCAGGTGGACTGGTTGCGCAGCGAGCTGAGCGCGGTCTCCATGGCGGTGAACTGACGGGTGAGCGTTTCCTTGCGCTTGGCCAGCCGCAGGTCCCAGGCGTCGATGCGTTCCTGGATCCCTTTGAGGGTGGACTCCTTGCCCTCTGCCAGCTTGACGAGGGAGCCCGTCGCGCTGTCGGAGGCGGAGTCGGCCACGTCCAGCAGCCGCTGCGCGAATCCGGTGACCGCGGGCACGGCGTTCCCGTCGGCGTCGGTGCCCGCCGCGCGCCCGGCCACCATCCGCTGGGCCAGTCCGGGGTCGCCCTTCAGGGCGGTGAGGAACTTCTCCCGGTTGAAGACGACGTTCTTGCCGTCCTTGCTCAGCTCGAAGCCGATCGTCGCGGGCGAGAGGTCGGTCGTCGGAGGCGTGCCGGCACCGGCGACCGCCGACGAGAGCGCGTTGGTCAGCTGTCCGGACAGCTGGCTCACCGAGAAGTCGCCCTTGAGCGTCGCGGTGCTGCCCTTCGAGTTGTTCGTCGCCCGCCGGACCTCGTTGAGGAGGCGTTGACGGCGTCCACCAGCGTCTGCATCTTGCTGGCCACGGCGTCCGGGTCGGGGGCCACCGTGAGCGTGACGGGCGTGGCGGCGTCGACCTTGTTGACCGTGAAGGTCGCACCCGGCATGACGGCGGTGAAGGTGTTGGTGGCGGAGGAGACCTCGAACGCCTGAGCGGTGTCACCGATCTTGATGCGGGCATCCGCGCCCAGCGTCGGGTTGGTGACCGTCCCGCTGCCGGCGATCGAGAACCTGCTGTCGATGCCGGTCGTCTTGCTGGTGACCTGCAGGGCGAACTCGCCGGTGCCCACCTGGATGACGGCGGCGCTCAGCCCGTGGGTGCTCGCGTTGATGGCGGCCGCTGCCTCGGTGAGCGAGACCGTGCCGTCGGAGTCGGTGTCGGTCAGCGTGATGGCCGGCGTCTTGGCCGTGCCGTTCGTGTCGTTGACCGTGATGCTGGAGGCGCCGTAGGCCGCCGAGGCGGAGGTCCAGACGGCGTTCTTCTCGAGCACGGAGTGCGCCGAGGCGGTGCTGAGCACCGTGAAGGTGAGCGAACCGGGGACGGCGCCGCCGCTGGCCGTGACCGAGACGGCTCCGGAGGAGCTCGTGGCCTTGACCGGCGTCCAGGCGTCGGGCTTGACGGCTGTCTCAGCGGCTGCGCGGACCGCGAGGAAGGTGGTGTTGACCGTGCGATAGGCCGACGCGGCGAGCTCGGCGGTCTTCAGTCGCGTCTTGAGCGCGGACTGCGGAGCGGCCTCCGCCGCGACCAGCTGGGAGACCAGACTGCCCGTGTCCATCCCGGAGATGAGGCCGGTGCTCAGGCTCATCGTCATCTGGTGTCCTCCTGGGAGTGGTCGGGTGCGTCCGGGTGCGAGTGAGGGGGAGGCCCGAGGGCCTCCCCTCACCCGGGGTCCTGCGTCGTCTAGCTGTCAGGCGCCGTGCTTCTCAGATGCCTGGTTGCTCAGCTGGATCAGCGGAGCAGCGACAGGACACCCTGCGAGGCCTGGTTGGCCTGCGCGAGCATCGCGGTGCCGGCCTGGGACAGGATCTGGTTCCGGGTGAACTGGACCATCTCCTGCGCCATGTCGGCGTCGCGGATGCGGCTCTCCGAAGCGGTCAGGTTCTCGACCGCGACGTTGAGGTTGTTGATGGTGTGGTCGAACCGGTTCTGGATGGCACCCAGATCGGCGCGGGTGGTCGACACCTTCTTGATGGCGTCGTTGATCTTGCCGATGGCGTCGGATGCACCCGAGGCGACGGTGAAGGTCACCGTCGCGTCGGCCAGCTCCTGGGCCGTCGGGGTGGCGCCCGGAGCCGTACCGGTGAAGGTCAGCCCCGTGTTGCCGTTGGCGGCGGTGACCGCACCGCTGCCGAACGTGCCGTCCAGCGCGGCCTGCACCTTGCCGAGCCGGGCGGTGGCGTCGTCACCGGTGGCGTAGGAGACCGAACCGAGGTCCAGGCTCTTGCCGTTGTAGGAGACGGTGCCGTTGAGCTGCTCGAACTCCGCCGCGGTGTACGCGGTGGTCGCCGTGATCGGGTCGACCGTGGCGACCGAGGCGGTGGAGGCCGCCGCAGCGGTCGCCGCGCCGGCGGTCCGGGAGCCGGTGCCGCTGGCGGCCGACACGTCGACGCCCTCGATACCGAGACCCTGCACGCCCATGGACGTGCCGACGCTGACCGAGATGGTCTCGCCGGCGTTGGCGCCCACCTGGAAGTTGGCGGTGAAGCTGCCGTCGAGCAGCTTCTTGCCGTTGAAGGTGGTGGTGTTGGCGATCCGGTCCAGCTCGGACTTGAGCTGGGTGACCTCCGACTGGATGTTGCCCTTGGCCTCGTCGTTCAGGCCACCGGAGTTGGAGGCCTGGACCGACAGGTCGCGCATGCGCTGGAGGATGCTGTGCGTCTCGGTGAGCGCACCTTCAGCGGTCTGCACGACCGAGATGCCGTCCTGGGTGTTGCGGACGGCGACCTTGAGGCCACCGATCTGCGAGCGCAGGCCCTCAGAGATGGCCAGACCGGCCGCGTCGTCGGCGGCACGGTTGATGCGGAACCCGGAGGAGAGCTTCTCCAGGCTCTTGTTCATCTGGCCGTCGGTGACGGACAGGTTGCGGTACGAGTTGAGTGCCGCGATGTTGGTGTTGACGACGAGACCCATTGTGTTCCTCCTTGGAAGGGGTCTTACTGGGATTCCCGCTGCATCCGTGCTGCGGGCCGTGCTGGTGTCGCACTGCTGATTACGGCGTGGGGCCGCTGTGACTTGAGGCGAACCGGCGTTCTTTTTCCCCGTCACCCGGTCGTGGCTCCCTCATGCGGGTTGGGCGGTCACCCCGCGGCCGGGGAGCTGCCAGTTCGGGCGCTGCCGGGGGACGGGCTCGGCATGGGGAGCGGCCGGCGACCCGCTCGATGTAGCTGCGCTGCTGGTTCCTCGCCCGGACGCCACCGTCCGCCGGCACGGTCGTGCCCTCCCAGACCTCGCTCATCGCGGCGTGCAGGAGCGTCAGGGCGCGGGCGCGCATCTGCGAGACCCGCGACAGGGTGACGCCGAGGTCCTCCGCGATGTCCGTCAGTGATTCGTCACCGAAGAAATTTCGTTCCACGACCTCGTCCAGCCGGTCGGGCAGGGCCCGGATGGCCTCGTGCAGGTAGCGGGCGCGCTCGGTGCGCAGGACGGCGCGCTCAGGTGACTCGCCGGTGTCGGGCAGGTCGAGCGACGTGCCGTCCGCCCCGGATTCGGCGTCGATGCTCACCATGACCGCCCGGTGCACGTCCACCTGGAGGTTGTCGAGCTCGCTGCGCGGCACGCCGAGGCTGGCCGCGAGTTCTTCGCGCGTCGGGGGCCGCCCCAGGGAGATGGTGAGGGCATCGGCCGCGGCGTCGCTGCGCCTGGCTGCCGCGCGGACGGAGCGGCTGGCCCAGTCGCCCGACCGCAACTCGTCCAGCACCGCCCCTGGAGGCGGGTGAGAGCGTAGGTGGCGAAGGAGGCCCCGGCGCCCGGGTCGAAGCGCTTGGCCACCTCGACCAGTGCCACGTGGGCGCAGGAGAGGAGGTCTTCGCGGCTGACGTGCCCGGGCAGGGAGATGCGTGCCGCGACCGCGTTCACCGCGAACGAGGCGAGCGGGAGGTGCTCGGTCACGAGGGCGTCGATCTCGGCCTGCGAGCGGGCCCGACGGGGGTGCGGGATGAGTCCCGGCTGTGGTCGATCCGGGTGCGACCGCTCATGCAGGGGCCGCGGGCGGTCCCCTGCGGGACGCTGGTGCGACGGACGTTCGGTCGCCAAGGCACGGGCTGCGCTCACGTCCTTCTTCTCGGCTGCCGGTGGCGCACCCGGCACCGCCCTCGGCAGAAAAGCTTCCGAACTTGAGGGCCGACTTGGCGCTTCGGCTTGAGGCCCCACCGCGGGGTGCCGATGGCCACTCGACGAGGAATCCCGCCGGGACCAGGCACGACCCGGTCGCGAGGTCCCCCGGAACACGACGAGCGAGACGACGGAAGGGCGGTGGACACGTGGACTACCAGCACCTGTCGACGTTGCTGTGGCGGGAGCAGGAGCTCCTGGACCTGCTGCTGTTCAAGGCCGAGGAGAAGCAGTACCTGATCCTCACCGGCAAGACGCGCTGGCTGGCGCGCATCGCCCACGAGATCGAGGTCGTCCTCGACCAGCTGCGCACCCTCGAGGTCGAGCGGGCCGCTGCCACCGAGGCCATCGCGGTGTCGCTGGGCCTCGGCGCCAACCCGTCGCTGCGCCAGGTCGCCGACGCCGCCCCCGCGCCGTGGAACGACCTCTTCGCCAAGCACCACGAGGCGCTGCTGGTGCTCGTGACCGATCTGCGCAGCCTCTCCGACGCCAACCGCGAGCTGATCGAGGGTGGGCTGTCGGCCATCGGTGACGCCCTGCTGAACGTGAAGACGCCGACGGCGGGGACCTACGGGTCCACCGGTCGCAGCACCGACGGCGGCCCGCACCGTGCGGTCACCCTGGACGGTGCTCTGTGAACGAGCTCGCGAGTTCACACATGGGCATCGGAGCTGTGCGAGCGCAGACGACGAGCGCCGGCGAGGAGTCCAAGTGAGCACCTTCAGCTCGCTGAACGCGGCGACGACGGCGCTCTGGGCGCAGCGGCGCGCGCTCGACGTCACCGGCCAGAACATCGCCAACGTCAACACCGAGGGGTACTCCCGCCAGCGGGTCGACCTGCAGGCCATCGGCGGCAGCGTCGTCCCCGCGTTCTACTCGACCAGCCCGGGGATCGGCGCCGGCGTGAGCGCTGACGACGTCCAGCGGATCCGGGACGCCTTCCTGGAGGGCCGCGGGCACACCGAGCACGCCAACAGCGCCCGGCTGCTCGTGGAGGCGGACACGCTCGAGCAGGTGCAGACAGCCTTCCGCGAGCCGGGGAGACCGGCATCCAGAGCCTGCTCAGCGAGATGTGGGACGGCTGGGAGGACGTGGCCAACCAGCCCGACACCGACGCGGCCCGTGCGCAGGTCATCCAGCGGATGGAGACGCTCGTCGGCGGCATCCAGTTCAGCAACGCCTCCCTCGAGGGCCAGTGGGACCAGACCCGGGACAACCTCGACGTCCTGGTCAAGGACGTGAACGCCGCCGCCGGGACCGTCGCGGAGCTCAACAAGGCCATCCGGGTGGCCAAGCAGGCGGGCCTGCCGGCCAACGACCTGTCGGACAAGCGCGACGTGCTGGTCATGAAGCTCGCCGACCAGATCGGCGCCACGGTGCGGCCCGGCCAGTACGGCACTGTCGACGTCGTCGTCGGCGGCATGTCGCTGGTCTCCGGGAGCAGCGCCAGCCGCCTCGCCGTCGCCGGGCCGACCGACCCCGATCTGATCACCGCCACGGACAAGCCCCGCATCGTCACCGAGGCCGGGAACTACACGGTGGTCGCGGGCGGCACCGCCGGCGGCCAGCTGAGCGCGCTCACGACGATCATCCCGGGCGTCCGCGACCAGCTCGATGCGCTGGCCGGCGGACTGGCGGCCACGCTCAACGCCGCGCACGCCGACGGTTTCGACCGCAACGGTGTCCGCGGCGGCGCCGTGCTCGAGTCGATGGACGGCGGACCGATCACCGCCGCGAACATCACGGTCGCCATCAGCGACCCGAGGGCGATCGCGGCATCGTCGATCGGCACCGATCCGCCGTTGGCGCCGGAGCCGTCCCTGGACGCAGGCAACGCCGACAAGCTCTCGCAGCTGCGGCAGCAGCCGACCGGCACCGACGCGAGCTACCGGAAGATGATCGTGGAGCTCGGCGTGCAGACGGCCGTGGCGATCCGCAACCAGGACATCCAGGCCGTCATCTCGACCCAGGTCGACGCTGCCCGGGAGTCGGTGGCCGGTGTGAACATCGACGAGGAGATGACCAACATGCTGTCCTTCCAGCACGCCTACTCCGCGGCGAGCCGGATGATCACCGCGATCGACCAGACGCTCGACACGCTGATCAACCGCACCGGCCTCGTGGGGCGGTGAGCTGAATGCGCATCACCCAGCGCGCTGTCGCGCTCACCAGTCTCCAGGGGCTCAACCGCAACCTCGACGCCGTCGGCAAGCTGCAGCAGCAGCTCACCTCCGGCAAGAAGATCAGTGCGCCGTCGGACTCGCCGACCGGCACGAACAAGGCGATGCAGACCCGCGCCGAGCAGGCCGCCGTCGCACAGCAGGCGCGCAACATCAGCGACGCCAAGGGCTGGCTGGAACAGGGCGACTCCACCCTGCGGGAGATGCTCGACACCAGCCGTCGCGTCCGCGACCTCACCGTCCAGGGCCTGAACACCGGTGCGGTGTCGGAGGCCAGCCAGAAGGCGCTGTCCACCGAGGTGGTGTCGCTGCGCGAGGGGCTGCTGGCCCTGGCCAACACGCAGGTGCAAGGTCGTCCGCTGTTCGGTGGCGTCACGACCGGCGCCAAGGCGTACGACGCCGACGGCTCGTGGGCCGGCCAGGAGGGTCCGCCCATCACCCGGCGGCTGTCGGAGAGCGAGTCGGTCCGGGTCGACCTGACCGGCCGTGAGGCGTTCGGGCCGGACGCGAGCAACCTCTTCGCGATCGTCGAACGGATCGCCACGAACCTGACCTCGACCGATCCGACCGCGACGGCGGCGCTCGAGACCGACCTCGCCGACCTCGACGTCGCCATGAAGCGCATGTCCACGGCGGTGGCGGACATCGGCTCGCGCGCGTCCCGTGTCGATCGGGCGGAGCAGCTGACCTTCGACCGCTCGCTCTCGCTCACCATCCGGTTGGGCGAGACCGAGAACGTGGACCTGCCGGAGACGATCATGCGGCTCCAGATGCAGCAGGTCGGCTACGAGGCAGCTCTCGCGGCGACGGCGAAGGCCATCTCGCCGACGCTCCTGGACTACCTGCGCTGATGGATCCCCGTCATCCGTCCCGTCGGCCCAGGAGGCTGCCCGCATGACGCCGCCCTCGATCGCCACCCTGTCCGCGCCCGCGTGTGCCCCCGCGCCGGTGCAGCACAGGGTTCCCGGTCCTGCACCGCTGCAGGTGCAGGGGCTGTCCCTGGCCGAACCGTTGCCCGGGTTCCCCGGCCACCGGGACTACGTCCTGGTGCCCGCCGAGGACGGCGGCCGGCTCTTCTGGCTGCAGTCGGTCGCTCCGGACGGTCCGCGGTTCCTCGCGGTGCCGGCGGGAGCGTTCTTCCCCGACTACAGCCCGAGGCCGCCGGAGGCCGCGTGCGACGAGCTCGGGCTCGGTGACGTGGCCGACGCCAGCCTGTACTGCCTGGTGACGGTGCCGGACGGCGACGTCGCGGCGGCGACGGCCAACCTCCGCGCCCCCGTGGTGGTGAACCCGGCCACCCACCGGGCGCGCCAGGTCGTCCTGCTGGACGGCTCGCATCCCATCAGGGCGCCCCTGCGCCGATAACTGTTCCGTGCGGCTGTGCGATGGTGCAGCCGCACCGCCCGCTGCTGCGGGCACCGCCAAGGACGGCCACCACACAACACCCATGGAGGGGTACCTGTGCTCACACTCACCCGCAGCGTCGGCGAGACGATCCGCATCGGTGACGACATCGAGGTCCACGTCGTCGAGGTCCGGGGCGGCACGGTCCGACTCGGTTTCAAGGCTCCCCGCGAGGTCGCGATCCACCGCGAGGAGGTCTACCGGCAGATCGCCGAGGCGAACCTGCTCGCGGCGCAGGTGACGGCCGACAGTCTCGGCGCGCTGGCCGCGTTCGCACCGTCCGCGGCCGTCTCCGAGGCGGCCACCGAGCGGACTGACGACTCCGCCTGACAGATCTGGACGGCAACGGGTCGCTGCGTTTCGGCAATCTGTGCCTATGTGTCGACCGGTCGTGGCGCTCGGTGCACGACACGGGCAACTTCTGCCGAAGTAATGGCTCATAACTGCGTATGACACGGCGAGTGTTGTGCCCTCGGTTGTCGAAGGCATAGGGCAGATTTCCCTCAAGCAAGTGACAGGGGGCGATCAGAATGCAACGCAATGCAGTCAACGCACAGGGCCTGCACCAGGCCGACGAGCAGGGCGAGCCGGAGTCGGTGGTCGTGCACGTCCAGTTGCGCCCGCGCCGCGGCGCGACCCGGAAGTGCCTGGCCGCCCTCGCGGCCCTGGCCGCCGAGCACGACGAGGTCTCCTTCGAGGTCACCGGTCTCAGCAAGGACGACCGCGTCGTCCGGGTGACCGTTGGCGTGGACCTCGGTCCTCGGGCCTCCGTGGCGAAGTTCTCGCCCCAGGCCCAGGCGGCCTATGCCTTCGTCAGCGCCATCTTCGCCTCGCTGTACGACCACATGCCCGTCTACACCGCCGAGCCCAGCGGCGCCGAGCGGGCCGCCGCGGCGACGCTGCTCGAGAAGGCCGCGGCCGGCGTCCCGACCGCCGACGTGCTCGAGGAGATGCCCTCGACGACGGCGTCCCCGGTTCCCTCGCCCCGCATGCCCGGGCCGAGCGAGCGCATTCCGGCCTGACGGCCCCCGGTACTTCCGGGTCACCTTCCCCGTGACCCGTTCTTCCCCGCAGTACAGGAGCCCCGGTGACCTCGAACGCCATGTCCCCCATGCCGACCGCCCTGCCGACGTCCGCCGGGTCCGCGGGCACCGACACCCGCAACCGCGTCCGCGAGCCGCTCGTCTTCGGCGGCATCCCCGAGGCGGAGGGCTGGCTCCTCGCGCCGATCACCCCCGCGACCGCGTGCACTTCCGCGTCGACCACGAGCTCCCCTGGCCGAGTTCCGCAGCGAGCTCCCCGACGGCGTCACCGTGACCTACGACCAGGGCGACGGCCTCTACCGCGTCGACGGGGCGTGCGGCTCCGCCGCGGTGCTCGCCGACTGGATCCGCGCCTGGGCCGCCCGGCACGGGTCGACGACCATCGGCCTGCGGGCCGAGACCGACGTGCGGCGCCGTGCCCCGCGCGACCTCCCGCCCGCCTTCCTCGCCGACCTCTGCCGGCACTACGGGCCGGTCAGCCTCAAGCGTCTGCAGCGGAACATGAGCACCATCCGGTTGCACCTGCCCGACCCGGACGACCTCGGCCAGCAGGTCTACGAGTGGGTGCTCAAGGCCGTGGCCCAGTACGACGAGACCAAGGGCGTGCCGTTCGGGGCCTTCCTCGCGACCCAGCTGTCCAAGTGGGTGCACGACCTGGGCCGCAACGCCCACGGGCGGACGGCGGCCGACACCGAGCACAAGCAGCAGAAGGCGATCGCGGCCTTCATCGCCGAGCACCAGCGCCGACCCAGCGAGAAGGAGCTGGCTGCCTACATGGGCCAGAGCGTGGCGACGCTGCGCCGCAACTCCCAGACCGTGGCGACCCTCAACGGGCTGCGCAACCTGCAGTCGCTGGACGGCGGCCCCGACGCCACCGAGATCCTGCTGCCGGACTCCTCGGAGGCGCCCGACGAGATCATGGGGGAGGCGGAGCAGACGCTGCTCTCGCACGCCCTGACCGCGGCCTGCGCCCCCGACCCGGAGGCCCGGCGTGACCAGCGGGCCGGCCAGCCGAACGTGCTCGGCTGGGCCACCTGGTACCTCACCACCTGGGGCGGTCAGACCAAGACGCAGCTCTCCCAGGACCTGAACACCTCGGTGCGGAACATGAACGTCTACGCCGACCGCGTGGAGCAGGCCATGAAGACCCGCCTGGCCGAGCTCGCCGACTGACCCCTCCCCCAGGATGATCAGGTCTCCTGATCGTTCTGGGTCCCCCTCACGGTCGACCGCGGGGAGGACCCAGAACGGTGAGGTAGGACGCCGGTTGTCCACAGCTGGCAGGGAGCCGCGCCACACCGCTGTGCCGACGGCGAGACTTCCCGCGTGCATCCCGAGCTCAGCGCTGTCGCCGCCGGTCGTCTCGGCTTGTTCACCAGCCAGGAGGCGTTGCGGGTCGGCTACCGGGTGGAGGACATCCGCGTCGAGCTCCGCACCCGGCGGTGGTCCCGGCTCCGGAAAGGCGTCTACATCGGCACCGAACGGCTGGTGACGGCGGATGATCGCGAGCGGCACCTGATCGACTGCGTGGCGGTGCTGCTGAGCCTCGGTGCCGGACCCGTGCTGAGCCACGCCTCGGCCGCGCGGTTCCACGAGCTGGTCCTCCCGTGGCGGCAGTCGTCGGAGGTGCGCGTCACGGCTGTCGACGACTGGCGTCGAGGACGCGGGTACCGGGTGGCCCAGGCGGCGATGGTCCCGGACGAGATCCAGCCGTGGCTGGCCTTCGGCGCGACGACGGTGCCCCGCACGCTGGTGGACTGTGCTCGCGAGTGGTCGCTGACCGACGCCGTCGTCGCCATGGACGCGGCGCTGCAGAAGCGCAAGACCACGCGAGACGAGCTGGTCCGGGCCGTGCTCGGCGGCAGTCACCGGGTCGGCATCGCCGTCGCGGCTCGGGCACTGGCCCTCTCCGACGGACGCGCGGAGTCTCCCTGGAGACGCGGGGACGTCTCGCCCTGCTCGCATCCGGACTCCCGCGGCCTGAGTTGCAGGTCGAGATCCATGACGCGGCAGGACTCATCGGACGCGCAGATGCCTGGTACGAGGACGCCGCCGTCGCCCTCGAGTTCGACGGGCAGGTGAAGTACACCGATCCCCGGTACGCATCCTCGCCTGGTGAGGTCCTGTGGAAGGAGAAGCGCCGGGAGGACCGGATGCGTGCGGTCGGGGTACGCGTCGTCCGCGTCGTGCACGAGGACCTCGGTCCGCCGTGGCCCGCGATGGCGTCGCGCGTCGGCGGGCTGTTGGCAGCTCCCTTTGTGGGCCCACGGCGCTTCCGGGCCCTGCGCACCGATGAGCCGGGTGGCGCATCGAACGCGGCGTGATCCTGGCCGGCGTCGCCGTCCTCCCTCGTCGTCCTGGGTCCTCCCTCGCGGTCGACTGCGGGGAGGACCCAGAACGATCAGGGACCCTGATCATCAAGTGGTGGTGGGGTTACGGGGACAGTTCTGGCGTGGTCCGGGAAATCCCGCCGGGAAGGGGTCCATCGGGGCGTGGCGCTGCCGATATCCACCACGTGACGCCCCGCCCCCGACCTGCGCCGGCACGCCGCCGTGCGCCGTCGGGCGGCCGCAGCGGCGACGCCTCGCAATCGGGCGGCCCGCGTGAGCGCGCTCCCCGCCGGGACCTCCGGCCCCGCGGTGCTGGTCCCGTACTGGCTGGCCGCCACGCAGCGCTCCCAGCTGGCGACGGCGGTGCGGCAGGCACTGAGCCGGCGCCCGGTGCACCCCGTCGCCGTCGTCCATCTCGAGGACGTCCTCACCGAGCTGCACGTCGCCGCCGCGCGCGACGCGGTCTGGCCGGCCTCGGCGGCACGGGTGCGCCTGGCCACCGGCTGGGACCCCGACGTGCTGCCCGTCCGGCTCAGCGCGGCCGAGCTGGCCAGCCTCCTGGACCTGACCGAGCTCCCCGGATCCGTGCGCGACATCCTCGGCGGGAGCGCATCGTCGTGATCGACTCCCGCTTCGGTGGCGCGTCCGGTCTGTTGCAGCGGTTGCGGCCGGTCCGCATCGGCGTGGACGACCTGCGCGACGTGGCCGACACGGTGCTGCCGACCCTGTCCACCGCCGCACTGCGGCTCGACCTCGTCCAGCGCCCCGGCGCCGGCTCGCTCGTCGTCCTGGAGGAGGACGAGCGGACCGTCCGCACCCAGCTCGTCGAGCTCGCCGACGACATGACCCGGGCCGGGGTGCCTCCGACCCCGGAGGGCATGGCCGCGGCCCTGGCCACCTGGGTGGCGCACCGTCCCGTCACCGACGCCGCAGCGATGGCGACGGGGGTCGCGGTTCTCGACTGGGCCGACCGCAGCGAGACCGCGATCGGTTGGCGGGTCGTCGTCCGCCGGGGTGGCCTGGCCCTGCCGTGGACGCCGTCGCGGTCGGCGGGCGCTCCCACGGTGCACCGGGCCCGGTCCTCGGCCACGGGCCGGGCGCACGACGTGCCGCTCGACCTGCGCGTGGAGGGGCCGGTCGCGCTCTGGTCGCACCCGGAGGTGCCGGTGCTCGCCACCGCGGCCCTCGTCGCGCCGGAGCGGATGCTCGGGCGGATCACCGCGGCGGGTCTGTCGATGCCGGACATGCACGTGGTCGTCACACCGCGGCGGCCGGTCGCCTGCGCCGGCCCGTCCATCGCTGCCCGCTTGGCGGGCGAGACGACGGAGGCCAGCGTCACCGTGCCGTGGACGCACCTGGCCGACCTGCCCTGGCTGTAGGACGGCCCCGTCCACAGGCTCCCCGCGAGCCACCGTGCGGTGAGGGTCAGCTGATGTAGCCGTACTCCCAGTGCCACGGTTCCGGCTTCTCCCCGCCGGGAGCGGCCCAGTCCGGCTGGACGAACCCGAAGCGGGCGGCGTTGGCCGTCATCCAGGCCCACTGCACCGATCCGCTGACGTTGATCCCGCCGCAGAGGTCGACCGCCAGGGCCCACCCGTGGTTGGAGGTGCCGGGCACCGCGGCGAGCTTCGGCTTCCGGGCGAAGGCCGAGACCTGCGCGGCGAACGGACGGTAGGAGTCGGTGATGCACAGCGGCGTCCCGAACTCGGCCGTGTAGGCGGCGTCGAGCTGACCGTAGGACGCCGCGGCGTCGCAGCGCAGGGCGTGCCGGTACACACCGAGGCGGCACAGGGCGTCGCCAGGGATCCGGCCGTTGCTGTAGCCGCCCCAGGCTGCCGTGCGCTGGTCCGCCGGGGGAGGGCGGCGCCACAGGCATCGGCCTCGGCGATGGGCAGCGGCGCGTTGGCGGCAGCCGGCCCGGGCAGGGTCACGCGGGTGGCCGAGGAACCGGCCGCCAGCGACCGGACCGACACCCGGTAGGTGGCGGCCGAGGCGCCGAGCACCTCGCCCTCGCCGAGGTAGATGCCGACGTCCTGCCCACCAGGGGCGTGGACGAGGTCACCGATCTGGACGTCGGCCAGGGGGACGGGCGCACCGGAGGACCACTGGTCCTGCGGGGTCGCCGGGACGGCGTAGCCGGCGAGCAGCCAGGACGCTGCGGTGAAGCCACCGCAGTCGTACCCGTCGGGGCCGGTCCGGCCGGGGATGAACGGCTTGCCCAGCTGCGACAGCGCGTTGCTGACGGCGGCGACGGTCTCGGCGGGCAGCACGGTGAACGGGCTGCTGCCGACGATCGCCCAGACCACACCGGGAACCGGCTGCCCGGCCGCGTCGAGCGCGGGGAGAAGCCCGCGGGCAGGTCCTCCAGGTCGGCGATCTCGGCGGCCGCCGGCGGCACGATGCCGGCCGCGCCGAGCTGGGCGAGGTACCCCTGCCAGCGCTGCATGGCCCGCTGGTCTCGCTCCTGCTGCGGTCCGGCCGGCTGGGCCGCGCCCAGGCCGGCCAACGCGGAGGTGACCTCGGGGGTCAGCTCGTCCACCCGGGACCGCACCGCGGCGAGGACGACGTCGGCGCGCGCTGCGGCCGCCTGGACCTCGGCCTCGGCGTGCGCCACCTGGCCACGGGCGGCGGTGAGGGACACGGTGCTGCGCTGGGCGCGGACGATGTCGCCGGTGAGGGCGAGGTCGGCGGCGTCGGCCACGGCCACCCCGAGGAGGGCCCCGGAGGTGGCGTCGGCGTCGTGCACGTCGAGGCCGAGGAGGGGATAGCGCTCCCGTGGGGTGGCGCGGTAGAGCGCCGCCGCTGTTGCGCCGACGGTCTCCTGCTGGGCCTGCAGGTGGAGCAGGGCCGCCTCCTCGGCGGCGCGGGCCTGCTGCAGCTCGGTCCGGCGCTGGGCGACCTCCTGCTCCAGCTGGCGGTACCGCCCCGCGTCCTCGAGCAGCGAGCCCTGCGCGGCGAGCGCGAGCGCGGTGGTGTCCGCCGTGCCGCCGCCGGAGGGTCCGTCGGTGCCGGGCAGCACGAGGGCGGCCACCGCGGGCAGCAGCAGGGTGCTGAGGGCGACCACCCGGAGACGGGTCGACCACGACGTCCCGGTCCGCGTCGCGGCGCCCTCCGGTGTGCGGCGGGTCGTGCGACCGGCCGGCGTTCGACGGGCGGGGGTCGGCCCTTCGTGGTCGGCCGGCGGCCCGAGGGGCGCGCGGCGGGCCGCGACGTGCCGGGCGCCGTGCGCAGGGCAGCGGCGGTCGCGGTGCGGAGGGCGGTGGTCTGGGCAGGGGTGAGGGACTGCCCGGCCGCGAGGGCCGATCGCAGGGCCAGGGCCTCGCGGAGCGCCTGCGCCTCGCGGGCGCTGAGGACCGGTCGGGCCGATGTGCCGGGACGGGGGACGTGCGCGATGCAGGCACTGCAGCGTCCCCCGGCGGTCTCGTCGTTCCGTGGCCTGCTCCGGCTGCAGGTGCAGCCGAGGCGTTCTGACCTCGTATCGACGTGCCGAGGGAGTCGCTGAACGGGGGTGAGGGCTTCTCACCCCTCCGGGTGAGGGTGAACCTTCCGCCGGGAGGGTGCTCGTGACCCGCGCGGGGAGAGGTCAGGGCGCCCACCAGGCGCCGTGGCGGTGGCTCAGCGGGATGCGCAGCTGACCGCCGTCCTCGGTGGAGACGACGACCTCCACGGTGGTGATGCGCACCGGCGGGCCGCCGTCCTCCGGCTCCAGCATGCTGCCGCTGGCGAGCGGGATCGGGGGCACGACGAGGACGTCGTCGCCGGACGGCGGCTCGGTCATGACGGTCCTCCTCGGGTGGTGGCGGCGCCCTGCAGCGGCGCTCCCACCGTAGGGGCGGGGACCTCGGACAGGGATCGGGCCGGACAGCCTCCCTGGTGGGAGTGCTGCCCGGCCCGCTGCAGCCGAGGGACGGCGGTCGGCTCAGCGCCGGTCCAGGGGGACGAAGTCCCGCTCGGTCGCGCCGGTGTAGAGCTGGCGCGGACGACCGATCTTGGTGGCCGGGTCGGCGATCATCTCCCGCCACTGCGCGATCCAGCCCGGCAGTCGGCCGATGGCGAACAGCACGGTGAACATGCGCGTCGGGAAGCCCATGGCCCGGTAGATGAGACCGGTGTAGAAGTCGACGTTCGGGTAGAGCTTGCGCTGGACGAAGAAGTCGTCCTCCAGCGCGATCTCCTCGAGCTGGCGGGCCAGGTCGAGCAGCTCGTTGTTGCCGCCCAGCTTGTCGAGCACGGTGTCGGCGGTGGATTTCACGATGGCCGCGCGCGGGTCGTAGTTCTTGTAGACCCGGTGGCCGAAGCCCATGAGCTTGACGCCCGGCTCCTTGTTCTTCACCCGCTCGACGAAGCGCGGGATGTTCCCGCCGTCTGCCTTGATCGACTCGAGCATCTCCAGCACCGACTGGTTGGCGCCCCCGTGCAGGGGACCGAACAGCGCGTTGATGCCCGCGGAGACCGACGCGAACAGGTTGGCGTGCGAGCTGCCGACCAGGCGCACGGTCGACGTCGAGCAGTTCTGCTCGTGGTCGGCGTGCAGGATGAACAGCATGTCGAGCGCCTTGACCAGGTCGGGATCCTGCTCGTAGGGCTCGGCGGGGAACCCGAACGTCATCCGCAGGAAGTTCTCGACCAGGCCGCAGGAGTTGTCGGGGTAGAGGAACGGCTGCCCGACCGACTTCTTGTACGCGTAGGCCGCGATCGTCGGCAGCTTCGCCAGGAGCCGCAAGGTGGAGATCTCGACCTGCTCCTCGTCGAAGGGGTCGAGCGAGTCCTGGTAGAAGGTCGACAGCGCGCTGACCGCCGAGGAGAGCACCGGCATCGGGTGGGCGTCGCGCGGGAACCCGTTGAAGAACATCTTCAGGTCCTCGTGCAGCAGGGTGTGCCGGCGGATCCGCTGGTCGAACTCGCCGAGCTGGTCGGCGGTGGGCAGCTCTCCGTAGATCAGCAGGTAGGTGACCTCGAGGAAGCTCGAGTGCTCCGCGAGCTGGTCGATCGGGTAGCCGCGGTAGCGCAGGATCCCGGCGTCGCCGTCGATGTAGGTGATCTCGGAGGTGCAGGAGGCCGTGTTCACGAAGCCGATGTCGAGGGCGACCTTGCCGGTCGTCGACAGGAGCTTGCTCGTGTCGTATCCGTCGGACCCCTCGCTCGCCTTGACGACGGGCAGGGGCAGTTCTCCACCGGGGTAGCGCAGGGCTACGTCTGTCTCGGTCACGCCTTCGGACGCTACTGCGCCGTGGCCCGTGGTGCCCAGTGACCCGGCGGTTCCTCCGGGCCGGTCAGGCGGGCGGGACGGGGCGGGCGAACACGTTCACCTGGCCGAGATACCCGTCGGGGAGGGGAAGGGCAGCACCTGACCGTCGTCCTCGGCGAGCGCGGTGAACTCGAACTCCCCGGCCCGACCGAGCAGGGCGATCGAGTCCTCCTGCGTCCAGCCGTGGTCGCCGGCGGCGAGCGGCGTGTACTCGTAGACGACCGTGGGTCGGACCGCGGCGATGAACTCCAGGGCGCCTCGCAGCACGCTCAGCTCGAGGCCCTCGACGTCGATCTTCACCAGTGAGACGCCGTCGAGTTCGCCGTCCGCGTGCAGCGTGTCCAACCGGACCGTCGGGACGGTGACCTGCTGCCACTCGTTGAGCAGGCCGAAGGCGTGCCGTCGAGCGGAGGCGATGGCGCTGTTGCCCGGCGTCGCGTGGAAGACGAGGGAACCGTCGGCGTCGCTGGCCGCGGCGTTGAAGAGGGTCACGTTCTCCGCCTCGTTGAGCGCGATGGTCGACGCGGCCAGCCGCATCGTCTCCGGTGAGGGCTCGAAGGCGAAGACGTGACCGGTCGGCGCCAGGTGTGCGGCCATGGTCGCCGCGACCACGCCGATGTTGGTGCCCACGTCGACGTAGTCGCCGGGTCGCTGCGACAGCTCGCTCCTCAGTGCATCGATGAGGGTGCTGTTGCACCCCGGATCGACGGCGTGGAGGGCCGACGGCCAGTCCCGGGCGTCGCCCATGTACCGGAGCCCCCGGCCAGGGTGCCGGTGAAGTACGGCCGGTCCGGCCGGACGTCGGTCCGTCGGCGCTCGAAGTCCCGGACGAAGTGGGCGTCGACCCGGGAGACCAGGTCGGTGCGGCGACCGGACCGCTGGAACTCGGCCTCCACGAGCGCGTCCCAGGTGGCGCTGTGGTCCCCGACCTGTTCCTGCACGCCGGCGAGCACCGCGCGGCAGTCCTGGAGACGGAGACGGGTGACCGCCGGCCGGTCCGCGTCCTCCCCGCCCGGGACGTCGAACGTCCAGGTCGCCAGGGCGCGTCCGTCGTGCCACCACCGGTTCCGGGGAGCGACGGCGAGCCAGGGCCCGGGCAGCAGCATCGCCGGGTCCTCGGCGGTCACGAGCTCCAGGTCGATGTCGGGTCCGCCGGCCAGGGCGGCCTCCAGCATGGGGACGGCGCGGTCCAGGTCTGCGGCTGGTACGGCCACCATGGCGCGGGGGACACCCCGTCGGCGAGGAGGTCGCGGAAGGCCTGCACCGTGGCATCGACCTCGGCAGGGACGAGGGCGGGGGCGGCGAGCGCGACGGGGTACTCGCGGGTCCAGACGTCCAGTTCCTGGGCGAGCCGGTCGCGGACGGCAGGGCTGTGCGCCCGCTCGGGCAGGCCGACCGAGCGGGTGTCCGGCGTCGGACGGAGCAGCTCCACCAGCGCCGCCGTGGACAGGAAGGCCGCCTCGAGCGTGGCCCCGTAGTCCGGCGTGTCGATGAGCTTGTGCAGCCGGTCGGCCGCCAGGACCAGGGCGCGGGTGTGAGCGCGCCGTTCCTGCCCCTCACCGGCCAGGTACCCGTGCCGGGCGCCCCAGTCGATCAGCCGCGACCAGTCGCGCTCCGCGCGGCCGACGTAGCGCGGGTTGTGCGAGTTCTGCCCGTCGTGGGAGCGGAACCGGCTCAGGGCCAGGGGGTGTAGTAGGCCGGGCCCATGGCGAGCAGGTACAGCCAGAGCTGGACGTCGTTGCTCACGTCGACGGGGCGGCCGTCGACGGTCCAGAGGTCGTCGGGGAGACGTCGTCGCGGCGGAACAGGACGGTGGTGGGCTCCCCGATGACGTTGGAGCAGTTGACCAGGACGTGATTGCCGAGGGTGCGACCGTCGATCAGCCCCGGCCGGGAGTCCACCTTCACGAAGTTGTGGTTCGGGACCGCCTTGCCCTGCTCGTCGATCAGCACCCGGTGGGAGAAGGCCATCGTCGCCTCGGGGTGCTGCTCCATGCCGCGGACCAGCTCCCGCACGCATTCGGTGCCGAGCACGTCGTCGTGCATGAGGTACTTCACGTACTCACCGCGGGCCTCGGCCAGCAGCCGGCGCGGGTTCTCCAGCGCGCCGATGTTGGGGTCGAACCGGAGCACCCGGACCCTGGGGTCCTCGGCTGCCACCGCCGCGAGGATCTCCGGGGTCCGGTCGGTCGACCCGTCGTCACCGACGAGCACCTCGATGTTGCGGTAGCTCTGCCCGAGCGCGGACCGCAACGCCGCCCGCAGGAAGCGCTCGCCGTTGTAGGTGGGGACGAGGATGCTCACGAGGGGATCGGTCCGGACGTGGACCGCGTGGTCCCGCCCGGCAGCCCGGGTGGCCTCCAGGATCCGGCGCCGCGTCCACAGCTGGGCATCGACACCGTAGGCGCGCCGTGTCGTGCGGAGTCCTTCCTGCGCGACCCGGCGGAGGCCGCCGGGCTCGGCCGTCATGTCCAGGATCCGCTGGGCGACCTCGGCGGCGTCCGCGGGGGCATGTGGATGTCGCGGCCGTCGGTGAAGACCCGGTTCTGCCCCAGCGGGTCGGTGGCCACGAGGGCGACGCCGCAGAGGGCCGCCTCGACGCAGGAGCCGGTGGGGAAGCCGTCGAAGGCGCCGGGGGCGAGACGCCCCGGCGTCGTCGGGGAGACGATGACGTCCATGCCCTCGTAGAAGGCGCGCAACTCGGGCGTGCTCAGCGTGGTCGCGAAGGTCAGCGGCAGGTCGGAGTCCTCCGCGCCGACGTCGGCCGGCCCGAACCCGCCGACGACGTGCCCCTGGACGGGCAGACCCGCGTCGGTGAGCAGGCGCAGGGTCTGCAGGAAGACCGGCCACCCCTTGTCCGAGCCGTCGGCGGTGTAGCGGAACGCGACGAAGCACACGTCGAGGACCGGCTTGCCGCTGCCGAAGTAGTTCGTGCGCAGCCCCGGACCGGGCCTGAGGTAGCCGGGGTCGACGGTCACGCCCAGGATCTCGGTGACCGGGACGGATCCTCCGGTTCTCGTGGTGACGAGCTCGGTCACCACCGGCTGGGTCGTGATCACGTGCCTGAGCTGCGGAGAGGCGAGGACCCGCGTCAGCATCCGCTCCGTGCGGGGCGTGCCCAGGTTCAATCCACCACCCGGGTACAGCGTCAGCACGAACGGCAGTCCGTCGCGCTCCATGTCCGCCACGAAGTGCGCGGCGTTGTTGAGGAACATCACCGACGCGCACTCGAACTCCCCGAACCGGCGGGCGTCGTACGGCGAGATCTGCCGGTGCGTCTCGGGGTGCAGGCTCGCGTACTCGGCGACGAGGGACCGGAGGTCCGGCACCGTCGTCATCACCTCGTCGACGACGCCCTGCCTCAGCAGCCAGTCGAACTCCGCGATCCGGAAGCCGGTCCCCTTGGTGGGGAAGTAGTCGTCGAGGACGACGACTCCCCGGCGTGCCGCGGGTGCTGCGTCGTCCTCTGCCGCCTCGTCGGGACGGCCCGCCGGCGCGGCGTCCCACGCCGCAACGGAGGTGCCAGGCGAGTCGGCGCCGGGGTGATCCCGGAGAGGTCGGTGCCGGCTCCCAGCTGCCGGAGGACGTCCGGCGCGAGCAGGTGACCGTGCTCCGGCAGGAGCGAGCGGGCGTCCACGGGCGATCCGCCCTGATCGGGTCCTGGACGGCCGGAGCGGACCCGGTGCAGCGTGGCGACGTCCGGCACCAGCCCGACGGGGCCGTACCCGGTCATCGCGAGGTCGAGCAGCTGACGGCAGGCCGCCGTCTCGAAGATGCCCGGGTCGAGCCGGTGGAGCGTCTCGGACCGGTAGACGACGCAGCTCGCCGTCGCCGGCCAGCGACCGTCCGCCAGGTGCGCGGCGGTGGCACCGCCCTCGGGGAGCTCGGCCTCGATGGCCGGAACGGTCCGTGACCCGCCGGTGGCGTCGTCGACGACGAGGGTCCGGGTGGCGGCCATGGACAGGCCCGGGTGCCCGTCCAGCATCTGGACCTGCCGCTGCAGCTTGTCCACCGACAGCCACTCGTCGCCGCCGTCGAGCAGGGCGACGTAGCGGCCGCGGCACGCGTCGAGCCCGCGGTGGAGCTCCAGCCCTGGGGCGAGGTCCACCTCGCGGGGAAGCACGCGGGCCTCGACGCCCACGCGCCGGGACCACGCCTCGACGACCGCCGGTGTCCCGTCGTCCGGGGCGCGGTCGACCACGACCACCTCGACCGTCGCCTCGAGCGCCTGGCTCTCGATCGACGCGAGTGCGCTCGCGAGCTGCACGTCCGAGTCACTGGTGACCAGCAGCACGCTTACTCGGGGAGCTGACATGTGCGGCACACGCCTTTCGCGTCGGGTCGGAGGAGGGAGGGGCGCCGGTCGGGCGTGGGGTGCGGGCACCCGGGCCTGGATCGGCCAGGATGGTCCCGGTCCCTCGCGCGGGGCGGGCGACCTCCGAGGAGCATGCGGTGGCAGTGCGACGGCTGGTCGTGATGGGCGCGGGTGGGCACGCGCGTGAGGTCCTCGACGTCCTGGAGTCCCTCTCCGACCGGGCGGGGCGGGAGCGGACGACCGTCTTCGCCGAGCCGGGGTCGACCACCGCGGCGGCGGCGGCGCTCGTCCGGGACCGGGGCTACGAGTTCGTCGACGCCCTGCCTGCGGACGCCGGCCACTACCTTCCGGCCGTCGGCGACCCGGCGCTGCGACGACGGTTCGCGACGCTCGCGGAGGCCCGCGGCCTGGAGCCGGCGCGGGTGGTGAGCCCGCTGAGCACCGTCCCGGACGTCGTCCGGGAGGCGCCGGGTCTGGTGGTCTTCCCCGGTGCCACATCAGCACGGCCGTCTCCGTGGGCCACCACTGCCACCTCAACACGGGCTGCTCGGTGAGCCACGACGCCCGGCTCGGCGACCGGGTCACCCTGGGCCCCGGGGTGCTCCTGGCAGGCGGGGTGGTGGTCGACGACGACGCCGTTCTCGGCATCGGCGCCGTCGTGCTCCCCGACCGCCGGATCGGCCGCGGGGCCGTGGTGGGCGGGGGCGGTGGTGGTCCACGACGTCCCCGGGGGACGACGGTCGTGGGCAACCCCGCCCGTCCGCTCGCCCCGCGCTGAGCCCCGTCCCGCGTCGAGCCCGGCCACGACCAGTGCCGCGGGGCTCACTGGACCGGGCGGGGAACGGTCACGGGGAGGCCGTCAGAGGTACGGCGCGGGGCCTCTCCGTCGCGCTCCCGCCGACCACCTCCCGTGGGGAGGGGATGCCGACCGGAACGGCCGGTGAGGAGACCGGTCCGCGCACGGACCACGGACGGTGCGGCGCCGCCGCGACGACGCGGAGGACCAGGTCCCGGATCCGCTCCAGAGAGCTCGCGCTGATGTCGTCGGCCATCGGCAGGCCGACGATGCGCTGGGACAGCGACGCGGTGACCGGCAGGCTCCCCGAGCACGGGACGGACGCGAACGCCGGCACCTGGTGCATCGGCGGGTCGAAGTACGCGCGGACCTCGATGCGGGTGTCGTCGGCCTCCTGGAGCAGCCGGGTGCGCGCCGCGGCCGTGGGCAGCGCCACCGGCACGAACTGGAACGTGGAGCCGGTCGCCCCGGCCTGGAACGCGACGCCGGCGTGCTCGAGCTCGCTCCGGAGCCACCCGGCAGCGGCGCGGCGCCGCGTCAGCACGTCGTCGAACCGGTCGAGCACGGCCAGCCCCACGGCTGCGGACAGCTCGGGCAGCTTGCCGTTGATCCCCACCTCGGTGACCGCGCGGTCCCGGTCGAAGCCGAAGTTGATCAGCCGCGCGACCCGGTCGAGCACGGCGGCGGACCGGGAGGTCACCAGGCCGCCTTCCCCGATCGCGAAGGGCTTGGTCGCGTGGAAGCTGAAGACCTCGGCGTCGCCCTGATCGCCGAGCTGCCGGCCCGCCTCGTCGACGGCACCGAATCCGGCCGCGGAGTCGACCACGACGGGCACGCCGAGCGCGCGGGTGGCCGCGGCGAGCGATGCGCGCCGGGCCGCGCTCGGAGCCGTGCCGAAGGTGGAGCAGAGGAGGACGCCGGCCAGCGACCTGCGGAGCCGTCCCAGCTGCTCGAGCGAGGACTCCGCGATCTGCCAGTCCTCGGGATCGATGTCCACGAACACCGGCTCGAACCCCGCCCAGATGATCGCGTTGACGCTGGCGACGAACGTGAACGACGGCAGGGCGACGAGGCGGCGGTTCCCGGCCGGTGCGCCCAGGCAGGCGCGCAGTGCCACCAGCAGGCCGGAGGTCGCGTTGTTGACGGCCACCCCGGGTGGTCGAGGCCCAGGCGGTCGGCACAGGCTCGCTCGAGTCGGGAGGCGCACGGCCCGCCGTTGGAGAACCACCGGCTCCGCTCCGACTCCGCGAAGTACGGCGCGACGGCGCCCAGCGGCGGCAGGGAGGGCGCCTGGAAGCGGATCAGCTCCCACACGTGGGGGCCGCAGCCGGCGCCGGAGCCGTCTCGGCAGCTGACCGATGGGACTGCAGGGACTGCAGCCCGGTCGCGGGCAGTTCCACCGGATGCTCCTCGGTCAGGCTCAGTGCGCCGGTCCGGCGACTGCTCCTGTCATCGGCAGATCGACCGGCCGCCGGGACCATGCCGTCGGCAGACCGCGTCCCGGCACCCGGGTTCGCGGGTGCCGGGACGGCGCGGAGGCGGGACGAGGAAGGGCGGTCCGTCCCTCAGGGGTGGGTCATCGAGAGGACGTCGAGGGCTGCGTCCAGCTGCTCCTCGGTGAGCTTCCCTGCTCGACGTACCCGCGCTCCACCACGACCTGACGGATCGTCTTCTGCTCCTTGAGCGACTGCTTGGCAACGATCGCGGCCTCTTCGTAGCCGATGTACTTGTTCAACGGCGTGACGATCGAGGGGAGGACTCGGCCAGCTCGCGGCAGCGCTCGACGTTCGCGGTGATGCCGTCGACGCAGCGGTCGGCCAGCAGCCGGCTCACGTTGGACAGCAGCCGGATCGACTCCAGCACGTTGCGGGCCATCAGGGGCAGCGTCACGTTGAGCTCGAAGCTCCCGGTCGTGCCGGCGAACGCGACGGCCGCGTCGTTGCCGATCACCTGGGCGGCGACCTGGATGGTCGCCTCCGGGATCACCGGGTTCACCTTGCCCGGCATGATCGAGCTGCCCGGCTGGAGGTCGGGCAGGAAGATCTCGCCGAGGCCGGTCCGCGGGCCCGAGCCCATCCAGCGCAGGTCGTTGGCGATCTTCACCAGGCCGACCGCGATGGTGCGCAGCTGCCCGGAGGCCTCGACGAGGCCGTCGCGGGAGCTCTGCGCCTCGAAGTGGTCGCGGGCCTCGGTCAGCGGCAGGTCCAGCTGGCCGGCCAGCCGCTCGATGATGGCGGCGGCGAACCCGGGCGGGGTGTTGATGCCGGTGCCGACGGCCGTGCCGCCCAGGGGCAGCTCGCCGACGCGCGGCAGCGAGGCGCGCAGCCGCTCGACGCCGTAGCGGATCGCCGCCGCGTACCCACCGAACTCCTGGCCGAGGGTGACCGGCGTGGCGTCCATGAGGTGGGTACGGCCGCTCTTCACGACCTCGGCGAACTCGTCGGCCTTGCGCGACAGCGACAGCTCGAGGTGCTGCAGGGCCGGGATGAGGTCGCGCACGATCGCGCCCGTGGCCGCGACGTGGATCGCCGACGGGAACACGTCGTTGGACGACTGCGAGGCGTTGACGTGGTCGTTCGGGTGCACCGGCGAGCCGAGCGCCTCGGTGGCGAGGGTGGCGATGACCTCGTTGGTGTTCATGTTGCTCGACGTCCCGGATCCGGTCTGGAAGACGTCGATCGGGAAGTGCTCGTCGAACTCGCCCGTGGCCACCCGCGCAGCGGCGGCGGTGACGGCTTCGGCGATCTCGCCGTCGAGGACCCCCAGGTCGGCGTTCACCGTGGCGGCCGCCCCTTGATGGCAGCCAGGGCGCCGATGAGCTCGCGCTCGATCGGGGTGCCGGAGATCGGGAAGTTCTCGACGGCGCGCTGTGTCTGTGCGCGCCACTTCGCCCACGCCGGCACGCGGACCTCTCCCATGGAGTCGTGCTCGATGCGGAAGTCCGCGCCGTCCTGCTCGGCGGCATCGTTCTGAGGGCCACGCTGCGCTCCCGGGTGGTGTGGATGGGGACTGTGCTCCGGGAGGGACCCTAGACACCCGCCGCAGCGGGCGGGGTCCCGGTCCGCGGTCCGGGGATCGGGAACTCGCCGCTGCCGCGGATGTGGAGGTCGGTGCGATGGCCCCTAGCATCCGCACCGCCGACTGCCGTGTCTCTTCCGAGGAGTGCTCCCATGTCTCAGCCGCCGTATCCGCCGCAGGGCGGCAACGAGCCCGGGGTGAGGAGCCCGGCCGGCCGGGATGGAACCCGCCGGGGAGCGACGACGAACCCACCCGGCAGTTCGACGCCCCGGGCGGGGGCCAGCGCGACCAGACCCAGCAGTTCGGCCAGCCGGCCTACGGCCAGCCCCTACGGCCAGCAGCCGGGGCAGCCGCCCTACGGCCAGCAGCCGGGGCAGCCGCCCTACGGCCAGCAGCCCGGGTATGGGCAGCAGCCCTACGGTCAGCCCCCGTACGGGCAGCCTCCCTATGGCCAGCAGCCGCCCTACGGTCAGCCGGGCCAGCAGTGGGCGCCGCCCGGTGGGCAGCCGCCGCCGAAGAACCGGAACACGCTCATCGCCCTGGTGGTGGGTGCGGTCGTCGTCCTGGCGGCCGCCGGGGTCGCCCTCTGGCTGCTGCTGGGCGACGGTGGGAACGACTCCCCGGTCGCCGCCCCGACCTCCGCGTCGAGCGAGAGCAGCAGCGAGGCGAGGACCTCGACGTCCGAGCGCAGCAGCTCGTCGAGCTCGCCCAGCGCTCCCACCCCCACGGAGTCCGAACCCGCCGCCGAGATCCCGCCGGCGACCGTGACGCCGGACGGCCTCGGGGACGACCCGCTCCTCGATGCGTTCGCCCAGGACTGCTACGACGGTGACATGGCCGCCTGCGACGACCTGTTCCTGCAGTCGGACTTCGACTCGGCCTACGAGGCGTACGGCGACACGTGCGCCGGCCGGCAACCGCTGGACACCGACGTGCTGTGCACGGTGGCCTTCCCGGGCGACTGACCTCCACCGACGAGCGGCCCGGCACCTCGAGGTGCCGGGCCGCCCGCGCGTTCGGCGGCCTCAGGGGCACCGGCGGTCGGCTAGCGTCGGGCACCGTGACCGACGACGAGAACCGCGAGCGACCGCCGGCCGTCCGGGCCTCCGACGCCGATCGGGAGGCGGTGGTCTCGCGGCTGCAGGCCGCCCTCGCCGAGGGCGTCTGGACCTCGACGAGTTCGGCCAGCGCGCGGAGTCCGCCTACGCGGTGCTCACCCGCGTCGAGCTCGACGAGCTGATTGCCGACCTGCCGGCCGACAGGCCGCCGCCGGTCCAGATCGTCGGTCAGCGCGCCGCGGAGGAGGTGTCGAGCGTCTTCGGCGACGTCACGCTGACCGTCGCGACGTCGCCGCCGCGACGGGTGGGCACGGTGTTCGGCGACATCCGGATCGACCTGCGCGGCCTGCGCACCGACGCCGACCGGATCGATCTGACGCTCGCCACCATGTTCGGGGACATCGACGTCATCGTGGCCGAGGGGTGGACGCCGAGCTGCACGGCCGGACGATCTTCGGGGACCGCAAGGTCGACCTGGCGCCGGTTCCGCGTCTGAAGGGCACGCCGCTGGTCGTCGTCCATGCCAAGGCCACCTTCGGTGACCTCCGGCTGCGCAGCCTGGCGCCCGGCGACTCGCCCAGCCGCTGGGGTGCCCTCATGGAGAAGCTGGCCCAGCGCAGGCAGCTGCCTCCGCGGCCTCCCCTGACGGGGCGCCGCCGCCCTTCCCGCCGCCACCGCTGTGAGCGGCTACTCCGGCTGGTCGTCGCGGTCGAAGGGCACGGCGGAGTAGGCCCGCAGCTTCTCCAGCGAGTGCAGGCTGTCGATCGAGCGGATCGTCCCCGACCTCGACCGCATCACCAGCGACTGCGTGGTGCAGCCGCCGGAGCTGTAGCGGACACCACGGAGCAGCTCGCCGTCGGTGATCCCGGTGGCGACGAAGAACACGTCGCCACGGACGAGGTCGTCGATGTGCAGCACCCGGTCGAGGTCGTGGCCGGCGTCGATGGCCTTCTGCCGCTCGTCGTCGTCCTTCGGCCAGAGCCTGCCCTGCAGCGAACCGCCCATGCACTTGAGCGCGCAGGCCGCGATGATCCCCTCCGGCGTCCCCCGATACCGAGCAGCAGGTCCACGCCGGTGCCCTCGCGGGCGGCCGCGATGGCGCCGGCGACGTCGCCGTCGGTGATGAACGTGATGCGGGCGCCGGCCTCGCGGACCTCGTGGACGAGCTGCTCGTGGCGCGGGCGGTCGAGGATGCACACCGTGACGTCGGCGCGCGAGGTCTTCTTCGCCTTCGCGATGCGGCGGATGTTCTCGGCGACCGGGGCGGTGATGTCGACGACGTCGGCCGCGGCGGGGCCGGTCGCCAGCTTCTGCATGTAGAAGACCGCCGACGGGTCGTACATCGCCCCGCGGTCGGCCACGGCCATGACGGCGATGGCGTTGGGCATGCCCTTGGCCATCAGGGTGGTGCCGTCGATCGGGTCGACGGCGACGTCGCACTCCGGTCCCTGGCCGTCACCGACCTGCTCGCCGTTGTAGAGCATCGGCGCCTCGTCCTTCTCGCCCTCGCCGATCACGACGACGCCCTTCATGCTCACCGTGCCGATGAGGGCGCGCATGGCGTCCACGGCGGCGCCGTCTCCGCCGTTCTTGTCACCGCGGCCCACCCACCGGCCGGCGGCCATGGCAGCGGCCTCGGTGACCCGGACGAGTTCGAGCGCGAGGTTCCGGTCGGGCGCGGGCCGGTCGGTGCTGAAGCCGCGGCTCGTCGGGACGGGGCCTTCGGGGACGGGCAGCGACACGGGGACCTCCTGGAGAGGGACCCCGTCCTTTCCCACCCTTCGCGAGCTCAGGGCGGGGCCCGGGACGGGGACATGGGCGGCGAGGCGGGCGGACTTGCCTGCGATCCTAGGTGCATGACCGGAGCCGGCCCGACGAGCGACCATGCACCCGACCCTGCAGGGGCGACGGCACCGCCGGTGTCGCCGGCCGTCGAGCGGGCGAACCGGATGAGTGCGGCCAACATGGTCCGGTCGCTGCTGCCGCTGGTGGTGATCTGCCTGCTCATCGTGGGGTGGCAGGCGTTCCGCGCGAGCCCGGACGTCGGGGTGCGCACCGTCGACCCGTCGTCCACGATCCAGCTCGCCTCGGCGCGGGCCGGCTACGAGGTGCAGGTCCCGGCCGGTCTGGACGCGGACTTCCGCCCGACCAGCGCCCGCACCGACGCCGGCAACGCAGGGGAGGGGATCCGGTCACCCTCGAGATCGGCTACCTGACCCCGGAGGAGGAGTTCGCCGGTTTCGTCGTGAGCGACGACCGCGCCGCCGATCCTCTGGCCGCGGCGCTCGACGGCGCCGACGACGACGGGACGGTCGACCTGGACGGCCGGACCTGGACCCGTTCGACGACCGTGGACGGCGAGACGGCGCTGTGGCGGGAGGCCGACGGCGTCACCGTCCTGGTGAGTGGCTCGGCGTCCGACGAGGAGCTGCAGACGGTGGCGGAGTCGGTGGCGCCCTACCGCGGCTGACCACCCGGTGAGGTCGGCTCATGACGATCCTGTGTCGTACATCACGAGCTGGTATCTCTCGGGTGCGCCGCGTGTCGACTCGCGGTGGTGTCCGGGACGCTTCCGCACCACCAGCCACGCGAGTTCCCTCGCCCGCCTCGAAGGAGCACCGATGCCCCCTCGTGCCCACTGCCCCGGCGGTGACCACCGGCCCCCGTCCACCGGCGGTTCGTGTGCCTGCGGAATGGTGACGCGGGTGCCGACGCGGGTGCCTGTGCCGCCACCGCGCCCGCTCGTGTCGCCGGACGTGCGCGACGCCCTCGCCCGCTGCCTCTACGACGGTCCGGGTGACCCGCTGGCCCACGACGCCACCGACCACCGGCCGGACGACCTGCGGATGTCGGGGATCCTGCGGCGTCGCGCCGACCGGATGATCGCGGCGATGGCCGCCGCGGGCCTCGTGGTCAGCGCAGACGGCGACCTGGTCCGGGCGGCCTGAGGTCCGGCGGCGACGGTCAGGGCCGGTCGGGCTCGTCCGTCGGCGCGGCCGCCGCCAGGCGCTCCTGGCCCGGTCCAGCCAGTGCCGGCACAGCGTCGCCAGCTCCTCGCCGCGCTCCCAGAGCGCCAAGGAATCCTCCAGCGTCAGGCCGCCGGCCTCGAGCCGGCGGACGACGTCGGCGAGCTCCTCGCGGGCCTGCTCGTAGGTCGTCGTCGGCTCGGCCGCCTCGCTGCTGGTCGCTGCGTTCTCGGCGCTGCTCATCACTGCCCATCCTCGTCGGTGCGGTCGTCGGTGCCGGAGTCGACCCGCACGGTCAGCCGGCCGCCGGCGACGCGCACGCGCAGCCGCTCCTCGGCGATCACCTCCGCCGGGTCGCGCACCAGGGTCCCGTCGGTCTTCTGGAGCACGGCGTAGCCGCGGTCGAGGTGGCCGCCGGCGACAGGGCGGCCACCCGGGCCCGGGCGTGCTCGAGGTCGCGCTCGGCTCCTCCACCCGGTGCACCAGGCTCCGGCGTGCGCGGGTGCGGAGCGAGACGACGTCCTCCTCCCGACCGTGCAGCAGCCGGTCGGGCGAGGCCAGCACCGGCCGGGTCCGCATCGACTCGAGCCAGCGTTCCTGCTGCTCGACGCGACCGGTGAGCAGCTGCCGGGCCCGGGCGCGCAAGCCGTCGACGAGCCGCCGCTGCTCACCGATCTCCGGCACGACGCGATGCGCGGCGTCGGTGGGTGTGGCGGCGCGGACGTCGGCGACGTGGTCGACCAGCGTCGTGTCGGTCTCGTGGCCGACGGCGGTGACGACGGGGGTGCGGGTGGCCGCGATGGCGCGCACCAGCCCCTCGTCGGAGAAGGGCAGGAGGTCCTCCACCGAACCGCCGCCACGGGCGATGACGATGACCTCGACCGCCGGGTCGGCGTCGAGCCGGCGCAGCCCGTCGATGACGTTCTGCGCCGCCTGTGGACCCTGGACGGCGCAGTTGACCATCGCGAAGCGGATCGCCGGCCAGCGCCGGCGGGCGGTCACGAGGACGTCGCGCTCGGCGGCGCTGTCCCGACCGGTGATGACGCCGACGACGGCCGGCGCGAAGGGGAGCGGCCGTTTGCGGGCGGCGTCGAAGAGGCCCTCGGCGGCCAGCAGCCGGCGGATGCGCTCGATGCGCGCCAGCAGCTCGCCGAGGCCCACGGCGCGGATCTCGGTGGCCCGCAGGGAGAAGGATCCTCGGGCGACGTAGTAGTCAGGACGCGCCCGGACGATGACGCGGGCACCCTCGGTCAGCTCCAGGCCGAGGCGCTCGGCCACGTCGCGGTGGCAGGTGACCGGGATCGACAGATCGGCGGCCGGATCGCGCAGGGTGAGGAAGACCGTGGCCGCCCCTCCGCGCCGGGACAGCTGCGCCACCTGGCCCTCGACCCAGACCTCTCCGAGACGGCCGATCCAGTCGGCGATCTTGCGTGCGACCGTGCGCACCGGCCAGGGCGCCTCGGGGGAGGAGGGTGCGGTCACGGCCCGAGCGTGCCAGGTGGGGGCGACGGACTGCCGCCCCCACCCTCAGGCGTTCACACGCCGCGCGGTGCCAGGGGCTGGACTCGACGGCCTGCTGCTCGAGCTTCTCCAGGCGGTTGCGCAGCAGCCGAACGTACTGCTCGCGGGCCCGCGTCGCCTCCTCGTAGGCGAGGAGGTCCTGCACCGTGCTCAGCGCGTAGCCGCGCAGACGCCCGCGCAGCTGGGCGACGGAGAAGCTGTCGTAGCCGTCGATCGGCGCCGCTCCGGCGGCCTGCGATCCGGACAGCTCACCGCCCTCCTGCGGGTCGTCGGTCGGCGCGGCGGACGTCCCCCGACCGTGTCGACCGCCGCGCTCTCCACGGCGGCGCTCTCCACGGCGGTGCCGGCCCCGGTGTCGCCCACGGGCTCGGTGTCGCCCACGGCCACGTCCGGGACGCTCTCGTCGGTCGTCGTCGGCCCGGCGTTGGTGTTCGTGGCGGCGGTGTCCGTCGCCTTGGTCGCCTTCTTCGCCTTCCCACCCTTGCCCGGGCCGACTTGGCGGGCTTGCGGGGCTTGGCCGACGGCGCAGCGGGGGCCTCCGGGGCGGGCTCTCCTGCGGCGGGTGCCTCCGGGGCGGCGATGCCCTCGTCGGTGACCGACGCCTCGACGGCGGCGACCTCGCCGTCCGGGGTGATCACGTCGACCGTGGTGCTCACGTCGGCCGACTCTTCTGCCGCGGAGGAGGTGGCCGCGGGGAGTCGTCGGACTCCAGCAGGGCGCTCCCGAGGGCCGCAGCGTCCTCGGTGGGGGAGCGTCCTCGGTGGCGGGGGCGTCCTCGGTGGCGGGTTCGTCCTCGACCACGGAGAGCGCGGGGGTGCCCGGGGCGGTCTCGTCGAGGTCCGGCGCCTGGTCGACCAGTTCGTCGATGGCGATCTCGTCGAGGATCTCCTCGATGGCCGGAGCCTCGTCGACGAGCTCCTCGATCGACTGCTGGCCCGTCTCGACCTGGTCGGCGAGCTCGTCGACGACGGCGGTGACGGCGTCGGCCTGCGGGTCCGCGGGCAGCGTGGCGACCTCGTCGGCGGAGAGCGTCTCGTCGGCGGCGAAGGTGTCGGCTGCGCGGTCGAACGCGGATTCGCGGTAGCCGTTGGACGGCTGGGTGACGCTCACCGGCTCGACGTCGTCGTCGAAGGTCGCGAGCCCGGGCTCGTTCTCCCCCGCAGCCCGGTGAACAGCTCGTCGCCGCGAGCGACGAGCTCGGCGTACTGCTGCTGCACCTTCATCGCGTGCTGCATCGCCAGGCCGATGACCCGCACCGGCAGGCCGGGCAGCGTCTCCGGCAGCTTGCGCGCCTCGTCCAGGACGGTGGCGGCCAGACCCGCGGCAGCGCGGACGACCTCAGGTATCTCTCGAGCCATGGGCACAGCGTGCCCCACAACCCGCGGTACGACACCAGATGTGGGCAGATCCACCCGGGGGCGTGGCCGTGAGCGGTCCCACCCGCTGGAGGCGGAGCGTCCACGCCTGCGCGCCTACAGTGGGCATATGGCTGATCAGCGCGGACGCGTCCTCCTGGCCGATCCCCGGGGCTACTGCGCCGGCGTCGATCGGGCGGTCGTGGCCGTCGAGCGGGCCCTCGAGATCCACGGTGCCCCGGTCTACGTCCGCAAGCAGATCGTCCACAACAAGCACGTGGTGGCGACGCTGGAGCGGCGCGGAGCGGTCTTCGTCGAGGAGACCGACGAGGTGCCCGAGGGCTCGGTCGTGGTCTTCAGCGCGCACGGGGTGTCCCCGGCGGTGCACGAGGAGGCGGCCGACCGGCAGCTGCGCACCATCGACGCGACCTGCCCGCTGGTGACGAAGGTGCACCAGGAGGCGAAGCGCTTCGCGCGCGACGACTTCGACATCCTGCTGATCGGTCACCGCGGACACGAGGAGGTCGAGGGCACTGCCGGTGAGGCGCCGGCCCACGTCCAGCTCGTCGACGGCCCCGAGGACGTGGCCAACGTCCAGGTGCGGGACCCGGAGAAGGTCGTCTGGCTGTCCCAGACGACGCTGTCGGTCGACGAGACGCTGGCGACGGTGGACCAGCTGAAGAACCGGTTCCCCGGCCTCCAGTCCCCGCCCAGCGACGACATCTGCTACGCGACGCAGAACCGTCAGCAGGCCGTGAAGCAGATGGCCGTCGACTGCGACCTGGTGCTGGTGGTCGGCTCCACGAACTCGTCCAACTCGGTGCGGCTGGTCGAGGTGGCGCTGGAGGCCGGCGCCCGCGACTCGCACCTGGTCGACTTCGCCTCCGAGATCGACCCGGCCTGGCTCGAGGGCGTGGCCACCGTGGGGGTCACCAGTGGCGCGTCGGTGCCCGAGATCCTGGTGAGCGAGGTCCTGGACTGGCTGGCCGAACGCGGGTACGCCGACGTCGAGACGGTGAAGGCCGCCGAGGAGCGACTGGTGTTCGCACTGCCGCACGAGCTGCGTCGCGCCGAGAAGGCCGCGCAGGCCACCGCGGGGACTGACCTCTCACCGCTCGACCCTCAGCCGGTGGTCCCGTTCCGCTCGGCGTCGTCGTCGGCGAGGGCCGGCTCGGCCGGCCGCAGGGTGCGGATGGTGGCCTCCAGCGGCTCGGGCGTCGGCACGGGGGTCTCGGCGATGCCCAGGTCGTCGAACCGGCGGGCGGCCGTGAGCACCGACCGCTCGTAGGAGCCGACCGTCTCGTTGAAGCGCGTCATCGTCGCGCCGAGGGCGGAGCCGAGGCGGGTGAGGTGGCCGGACAGGGTGCCCAGCCGGGCGTGCAGCCGCCGGCCCACCTCCAGCACCTGATCGGCGTCGCGGGCCAGCCGCTCCTGCCGCCACGAGTACGCGACCGTGCGCAGCAGCGCCAGCAGCGTGCTGGGGGTGGCCAGCACGACGTCGCGGGAGAACCCGTGCTCGAGCAGCCCCGGCTCGCCCTCCAGCGCCGTCATGAGGAAGCCGTCGGACGGCACGAAGAGCACCGTGAACGGGGCGGCCGGCCGGAAGGCCGTCGGGTAGCGGCGGGCGGCCAGCTGGTCGATGTGGGCGCGCAGCTGACGTGCGTGCATCGCGACGCGCTGGTCGCGCACGCCCTGGTCGGTGGCCTGCACCGCCTCGATGTACCCGGTGAACGGCACCTTGGCGTCGACGATCACCTGCCGGCCGTCGGCGAGGGTGACGATCAGGTCGGGCCGCACTCCGGCGCCCTGGTCGTTCGTGCCGCCCGGCTGTTCGACGAAGTCGCAGTGCTCGACCAGCCCGGCCACCTCCACGACGCGGCGCAGCTGGACCTCCCCCAGCGGCCGCGCACGTGCGGCGTCCGCAGCGCGGTGACCAGGGCCGCCGTCTCGTGCTTGAGCTGCGCGGAGGCCTGGCCGACGGTGCCCATCTGCTCGCGGAGCTCGCCGTGCGCCGTGGCGCGGTCGCGCTCGATGCCGGCAAGCAGCCGGTGCAGGTGATCGAGGGACTCGTGCACCGGTTCGAGACCGGCGCCGTCCGGGCGGCGCCGGGACAGCATCGTGACCACGCCGAGGGTGACGGCGGTGGCCAGCAGCGCGCCCAGGAGGAGACCGGCGAGCAGGGAAGCGGCGTCCATGTGTCGCAGGGTGCCGCACGCCACCGACACATCCGCTCCGCCAGGTCATCGGCATAGGTACCTATACATGCGTCCTGGGCGCTGGAACGCAGGTATAGGTACCTATGCCTGGGGGCGTGTCGCTCAGGCGGCCACCGGCGCGTGCTCCGCCTCGTGGTCCAGCAGCCACCGCTTGACCGGCGTCCCCAGCGGAAGCCACCGAGCCCGCCGTCGGAACCGAGGACGCGGTGGCAGGGCACGAACAGCGCGGTCGCGTTGCGGGCGCAGGCGTTGGCCGCGGCCCGGACGGCGGCGGGCCGGCCGCAGCGGGCGGCGAAGGCGGCGTAGGTGTCGGGGCGTCCCGCCGGCACCGTGCGGAGCACCTCCCACGCCTCGGTCAGGAACGGACCCGATCGCTGGCGGACGGCGACGCCGTCGATGGCGGTGAGGTCGCCGGCGAAGAACTTCTCCACCTCGTCGAGGACCGGCAGCCGGTCGACGATCTCGCTGCCGGCGGGGCGCAGCGAGCGGTGCACGACCGGGAGGAGGTCGGCGATGTCGGCGGTCCAGCCGCTGGCGAGAACGACGTCCCGCCCGTCGGGTCCAGTGTCGACGACGACGGTGAACGGGCCCGGCGGAGTGGCGACGGTGGCGTGCCGGGCGAGGGTGGGGAGGGACATCAGGCGCTCCTCGGGAGGGTGGGTGCAGGGGCTCGGGTGAAGAGGGAGGGCACGGCCAGCGCCCACAGGTGCAGGACGGCGTAGGAGCGCCACGGTCGCCAGCGCGTCGCCGCGTCGGCGTCGGAGCTGCCGAGGGCCGCCAGCGACCTCCGCAGCGCCAGGTCGCCGGGCAGCCAGACGTCGGGGTCGGCCAGGCCGCGCAGCCCGACCAGGGCCGCGGTCCAGGGCCCGATGCCCGGGACGGCGAGCAGCGCCCGCCCGGCCTCCTCGCGGTCGGCACCCGGGTCGAGGGCGATGTCGCCGGACGCGAGGGTCGCGGCCAGCGAGGAGACGGTGCGCCGCCGGGCCCCGGTGAGCCCGACGGCGCTCAGGTCGGCGCCGGCGAGCGCAGCGGCGCGAGGGAAGGCGTGGGTGAGGGTGCCCACCGGCTCGGCCAGGGGATGCCCGCAGTCAGCAGCCGGGCGGTGAGCGTGCGTGCCCCGGCCACCGAGACCTGCTGGCCGAGGACGGCGCGGATCGCCAGCTCGTCGGCGTCCGGGGAGGCGGGCACCCGTCGTCCCGGAGCGGCGGCGACCAGCGGAGCGAGGGCGGGGTCGGCGCCCAGGACGTCGTCGACGGCGGCCGGGTCGGCGTCCAGGTCGAGCATCCGGCGGCAGCGGCTGACGGCCGCACCGAGGTCGCGCAGCTCCGCCAGCCGCAGCCGGGCGGTGACGCCCGCACCGCCGTCGGAGGTGGGGAGAGCCGCACGATCGCCGGCCCGTGCGGCAGGTCGAGGACGCGGGAGAACGTCGTGCCGTCCCACTCCTCGAGGCCGGGGACGGCGTGGGCGCCGAGGAAGAGCAGCACCTCGGCCGCCTCGTAGGGCGCGCGGGCGGCCAGCCGGAGGGTCAGCCACCCGGGCGCCCCGCCGTCGCCGGCCCGTCGCGTGCGGCGCAGCTCCGTGGGGTGCCGGCGAACACCTCGCGCACGGTGTCGTTGAACTGCCGGATGCTCGCGAACCCGGCGGCGAAAGCGACGTCGGCCATCGGCAGGTCGGTGGTCTCGATCAGCACCCGGGCCGTCCGGGCGCGCTGGGCGCGGGCGAGCGCCAGCGGCCCGACGCCGAGCTCACCGACGAGCAGGCGGTGCAGCTGGCGCTCGGAGTAGCCCAGCCGGGCGGACAGTCCCGGAACTCCGGAGCGCTCGACCTCGCCGTCGGCGATCAGCCGCATGGCCCGCGCGACGACGTCGGCCCGGACGTCCCACTCCGGCGACCCCGGGACGGCGTCGGGACGGCAGCGACGGCAGGCGCGGAAGCCGCCGCCCTCGGCGGCCGCCGCGGTGGTGAAGAAGGTGACGTTGCGCGCCAGGGGAGTGCGGGCGGGGCACGACGGGCGGCAGTAGATGCCGGTCGTGTGCACTGCCGTGAAGAACCAGCCGTCGAACCGGGCGTCGCGGCCGGCGACGGCGCGGTAGCAGCGCTCGGCGTCCAGTGGCGGGGTCACGCCGATGAGCATGCCAGCGTCGGACGACGTCCTCTGGCGGTTTTCGGACGTCGCCGCCGACCACCCTCACCCTCGGCGACGGGCGACGCGGCACTCAGCCGCTGCGCACCCCCGAGCGTCGGTTGCGCGCGTACCAGGAGCCGAACGCCACGGCGGTGAGCGTGCTGGTCGCCCACAGGCCGGCCTCCTCTCCGACCCATCCCGACGACTCGGGGACGAGCGCTCCCACGCCGGTCTCGACCAGGAAGGACACCGCGAGGCCGACGAGGACCCCGCGAGGACGCCGCCCACCCGGACCGGGGTGCTCCGGCCGACCGTCGCCGCCAGCCCCCGCAGACGAAGGCGGCGAGCAACAGCGCCAGGCCGAGGAAGAACAGCGGTCCCTCGAGGGGCTCCGATCGAGGCCTCCCGCGACGGCGATGGCGACCGCCTTGAGCCCCCACGCGACGACGGCGCCGACGGCGCAGGTGGTGGCGATTCGCAGAGGTGTCATCCGCCGAAAGCTAGGCGGCGGGCGCCTCCTCCTCAACGGGTCCCGGCGCGGGGCCTCGATCAGGCTCAGCGCGAGGCGTCGAGGATGAGAACCCCGATGCCGTCCAGCAGTCGGTCGAGCCCGAACTCGAAGGACCGGTCCGGGTCGTAGGCGCCGAGCTCCTCACCGGCGACCGGTCCCACCCGGGCGGCGGTCGGGTACCGCTGGGCGTCGAACACCTGGGCGACGTAGGGCTCGGTCGCCGCCCACCACTGCTCCTCGCTGATGCCGGTCACCCGCTCGGCGTCGACCTTCTCCTGTACCCCGCCGACGGTGCCCCGCACGAACCCGTTGACCAGCGTCACGAGCAGGTCCATCTGGATCTCGGAGAGGCCGAGTCCGTCCACGGCCCGGAGTTCCAGCTCGTACTTGCGCATGACGCCCGGGCCGAGCGGGGGACGTCCGGACGACAGGTGCAGCGCCCAGGGGTGCCGGAGGAAGAAGTCCCAGTTGGCCCGGGCGAGGGTCCTGAGCCGGGTGCGCCAGGCCCCCGACGCCACCACGTCCTCGTCCGGGTAGAGCTCGCCGAGGACCGAGTCGAGCATGAGGTCGACGAGCTCACCCTTGCCCGGCACGTGGGTGTACAGGGTCATCGCCGCCACCCCGAGCTCGGCGGCGACGCGGCGCATCGATAACGCGGCGAGCCCCTCCGCGTCGGCGAGCCGGACCGCCGCCGCGACGATGCGGTCGACATCCAGCGCCGACCTCGGACCCGGCTTCGAGCCGCCGTCCCCGGCCGTGCGCCAGAGCAGGGCCATGCTGCGCGCCGGGTCGCCGGTCCCCGTGAACTCCGTGGCCATGTCCCTCACTCTCCCGCATGCCTCTCGAGCCGCTGGCGGAATAACTCCGTACGGCGTACGTTGTCGTCTCGTTCAACGTCGTACAGCGTACGGAGGTAGCCCGTGACCAGCGCGATCTCACTGGGAGGACTCACCAAGAGGTATGGGGAGACGGTGGTGCTGGACGGCGTCGACCTCGACGTCGGGAGTGGGACGGTCTGCGCGCTCCTGGGTCCCAACGGTGCGGGCAAGACCACCGCGGTGCGGATCATGACCACGCTCGTGCGCCCGGACGCCGGGCGGGTGGAGGTGGCCGGGATCGACGTCGTCCGGCACCCGCGGGCCGTGCGTCGGCGGATCGGCCTGATCGGGCAGCAGCCCGCCGTCGACGACGTCCTCGCGGCGCGGCAGAACCTGGTGCTCTTCGGCCGGCTGCACCACCTGTGCCGGCGGGACGCCGGGCTGCGCGCCGAGGAACTCCTGGAGCAGGTCGGGTTGGCCGACGTGGGGGACGAGCCGGTCCGCCAGTTCTCCGGGGGATGCGCCGCCGGCTGGACATCGCCGCCGGCCTCGTCCTGGCGCCGGAGGTGCTGTTCCTCGACGAGCCGACGACCGGCCTGGACCCGGCCGGACGGCGCGACGTCTGGGCGGCCGTCCGGGCGCTGGTGGCCGGCGGTACCTCGGTGCTGCTGACCACCCAGTACCTGGAGGAGGCCGAGGAGCTGGCCGACGACGTGTGCGTCCTGGACGACGGACGGGTCGTGGCCCGCGGGACGCCCTCCGAGCTCACGGCGGCGATCGGTGGGGACCGGCTGGAGATGGTCGTCTCCGACCCCGGACGCGCCCGGGAGGCGGCCCGGCTGGCCGAACGGGTCGCGGGTGGGGCACCGCCGACCGCGCCGCTCGGCACGGGGAGCGGGTGGTCGTGCCGGTCGCCCGGCGGCACGGCGTCGTGGGCACGGTCGTCCGCGCGCTGGACGAGGCCGGGATCGCCGTCGACGACGTCGTCCTGCGCCCGACCACGCTGGACGAGGCCTACCTGTTGATCACCGGACGGGACGACGAGCGCACGGAGGTGACGGCATGACCACCCTGCACGCAACGCCGGCGGAGCCGACGGGGCTGGAGCGGCTGCGGTGGTCGGTGGCCGACGCCGTCGCCGTGGCCGCCCGGGACGTCGCGCACTGGCGCCGTCAGCCGGCCGCTGTCCTCGTCGGCGCGCTGTTCCCGGTCCTCCTGCTGCTGATGTTCACCTACCTGCTGGGCGGCGGCATGGTCGTGCCGGGCGGGGGCGACTACCGCGACTTCCTGGTGCCCGGGATGCTCGCGCTGGCCATGGTCTTCGGCGTCGAGGCGACCATGACCGCCGTCGTCACCGACACCGCGCGCGGCATCACCGACCGGTTCCGCTCGCTGCCGATGGCGCCGTCGGCGGTGGTCGCCGGACGGTGCCTCGCCGACATGCTGTCCTCCGTCGTCGGCCTGGTGGTGCTCGTGGTCGCTGCACTCGCGATCGGCTGGCGCCCCGACGGCCTGGTCCCCGCGCTGGCGGCCGTCGGTCTGCTGCTCCTGCTGCGGCTGGCGTTCCTCTGGATGGGGATCTACCTCGGCCTGCTGGCCCGGGACCCCTCGATGGTCGTGGCCGTGCAGATCCTGGTGTGGCCGTTCGCCTTCCTGTCCAACGCCTTCGTCGCGGCGTCGTCGATGCCCGGGTGGCTGGCCACCATCGCCGAGTGGAACCCGGTCGCCGGCACGGTGACCGCCGTCCGCGAGCTGTTCGGGGCCCCGGTCGGCGCCGGCGGCGGCTGGGCGACGGAGCACGCGATGCCGCTCGCCGTCGTCTGGCCGGTCGTGCTCACGGCGGTCTTCGCGGTGCTCAGCGTCGGACGGTTCCAGGGGTTGTCCCGATGAGCCGCTCAGTTCCTGGTGTCGTACCCGTCGTCCATGGTGGCGGTGGAGAGCGAGAGAGGGAGATGCACGTGGACGGGTCAGCCCTGTACGGCGCGATCGAGGTGCGTGGCGCCCGGGAGAACAACCTGCGCGACGTGTCGCTGGACATCCCGAAGCGGCAGCTCACGGTGGTCACCGGGGTGTCGGGCTCGGGCAAGTCGTCGCTGGTGTTCGACACGGTGGCGGCGGAGTCGCAGCGGCTGATCAACGAGACGTACTCGGCGTTCGTGCAGTCGTTCCTGCCGCACTACGGCCGGCCCGACGTCGACTCGGTGGACGACCTCTCCGCGGCGATCGTCGTCGACCAGGCGCGGATGGGCAGCAACGCCCGCTCCACGGTCGGGACGGCGACCGACGCCGCGTCCCTGCTGCGGATCCTGTACTCGCGGCTCGGCGAACCCGCGGTGCATCCCGCGTCGGCACTGGGGTTCAACGACCCGAAGGGCATGTGCCCGGAGTGCGAGGGGCTGGGGCGGTCCAGCAGCATCGACGTCGACGCCCTGCTCGACCGCGACCGCAGCCTCGACGAGGACCCGATCCGTTTCCCCGGTCACGCGGTCGACTCGTGGCCCTGGACGATCTACGCCCACTCGGGCTTCTTCGACACGGCCAAGAAGCTGCGCGACTACACCGACGAGGAGTGGCAGCGGCTGCTCCACGGCGAGGAGGTCAAGCTCAAGTACGGGAAGATGAACCTCACCTACCGCGGCATCATCACCAGCTTCCAGCGCTCCTACCTCAGCAAGGAGCTGGCCGACCTCCAGCCGCACATCAGGAAGGCGATCGAGCGGATCACGACGTCCGGCCCGTGCCCGGCGTGCGGCGGCACGCGGCTGAGCGAGCCGGCGCGGAACTGCCGCATCGACGGCGTCTCCATCGCCGACTGCGCGGCGATGCAGGTCGACGAGCTGCTCGCGTTCGTCCAGCGGATCGAGTCGGTGCCGCTGAAGCGGCTGCTCGACGGTCTGGCGGCACTGCTGGGTGACCTGGTGCGCATCGGGCTGGGATACCTCTCCCTCGACCGGTCGACGTCGACACTGTCGGGAGGGAGTCCCAGCGCGTCCGCATGGTGCGCCACCTCGGCTCGAGCCTCACCGACATCACCTACGTGTTCGACGAGCCGACCGTCGGGCTGCACGCCCACGACGTCCAGCGGCTCAACGAGCTGCTGCTCCGGCTGCGCGACAAGGGCAACACGGTGATCGTCGTCGAGCACGAGCCGGAAGTGGTGGCGGTCGCCGACCACGTGATCGACATGGGCCCGGGCGCGGGCACGCATGGGGGCACGTCGTCTACGAGGGTCGGTCGACGGGCTGCGCGCGTCCGGGACGCTCACCGGCCGGCACCTCGACCGGGTGCACGAGGCGAACCCGGCCCCGCGGTCGGCCACGGGGGCGCTGCGGATCGACCACGCGACGCTGCACAACCTGCAGGACGTGACCGTCGACGTGCCCGCCGGGGTGCTCACGGTGGTCACCGGGGTGGCCGGCTCCGGGAAGTCGTCCCTCGTCCTGGGCGTGCTGCCGCAGCAGCACCCGGACGTCGTCGTCGTCGACCAGAAGCTCACCCGCGGCTCGACCCGTTCGAACACGGCCACGTGGACCGGGGTGCTGGACACCATCCGCAAGTCCTTCGCGAAGGAGAACGGGGTCAAGCCGGCGCTGTTCAGCGCAAACTCCGAGGGTGCCTGCCCCGAGTGCAAGGGCCTCGGGCTGATCTACACCGAGCTCGCCTACCTCGACACCGCCGTCAGCGTCTGCGAGACGTGCGAGGGAAGCGGTTCACCGAGGAGGTGCTCGGCTACCGGCTGCGCGGCAAGGACATCAGCGAGGTCCTGGAGCTGACCGTCGACGAGGCGCGCGGGTTCCTGACGGAGAAGCCGCTGCAGCCGGTGCTGGCCGCGCTCGTGGACGTCGGCCTGCCCTACATCACCCTCGGGCAGCCGCTGTCGACGCTGTCGGGTGGGGAGCGCCAGCGGTTGAAGCTGGCGGTCGAGATGACGGGGGACAGCTCGGTCTACGTCCTGGACGAGCCGACGACGGGCCTGCACATGGACGACGTCGACCGGTTGATCGGGCTGCTGCACCGGCTCGTCGACGGTGGCCGGACCGTGGTCGTGGTCGAGCACGACCTCGACGTCATCGCCCGGGCCGACTGGGTGATCGACCTGGGGCCGGGCGCGGGCCACGACGGTGGCCGGATCGTCTTCCAGGGGACGCCGGGCGACCTGCTGGGCGCCGACACGCTGACCGCGCAGCACTTGCGGGCCCACGTGCGGACGGCGGAGACGGCAGTGGTCTGACGCGTCGGCGACCATCCGATCGGCTCGCCGCCGTCCGTGGTGCGGCCGCCGTGCCCTGACCCGCTGAGGTCCGCCGTCCACCGACCGGTGGACGGCGGACCAGCGGTTCGACGGTCCCGCGCGGCACCCCGTCGGCAGCAGGGTCGTGCCATGACCACGACACAGGCCGCGCCCCGCACGCAGGCGACGGCGACACAGGAGGAACCGGCCGTGCGGATGCGCGGCCTGGTCAAGCGGTACGGGGACCGGGCCGTCGTCGACGGCCTCGACCTCGACGTCGCGCGCGGCGAGGTGTTCGCCCTGCTCGGGCCGAACGGCGCCGGCAAGACCACGACGATCGAGATCCTGGAGGGCGTCCGGAAGCGGGACGGCGGCGAGGTGCGCGTCCTCGGCGTCGACCCGGCCCGGGCCGGACGCGTCTGGCGGGCGCGCATCGGGGTCGTCAGCCAGGGCGAGGGCGCCGCGCAGGAGATCAGCGTGCGCGAGATGCTCGAGCACTTCTCCGGCTACCACGCGACCCCTCGGCCGACGACGGAACTGATCGCCGCCGTCGGGCTGGAGGACAAGGCCGGCACGCGGGTCTCCCGGCTCTCCGGGGGCAGCGTCGCCGCCTCGCGGTCGCACTGGGCGTCCAGGGCCGGCCGGAGCTCGTCTTCCTCGACGAGCCGACGACCGGCATGGACCCGGTCGCGCGCCGGCAGTTCTGGGAGCTGATCCGCGGCCTGCGCGCCGACGGGGCGACCGTGCTGCTGACCACCCACTACCTCGACGAGGCGGCCGAGCTGGCCGACCGGGTCGGTGTCGTCGCCGATGGCCGGCTGGTCGAGGTGGCCCCACCCGACGAGCTCGGCGCGGAGCTGCGGCGGCTGGCCACGGTCCGCTGGACCGAGCACGGCGTGGCGCGCGAGGTGCGCACCGAGTCGCCCGCCGCCGTCCTGCGCGACCTGCTCGCCCGTCCCGGGGACGTCCCGGGACTCACCGTCACCCGCCCGAGCCTGGAGGACGTCTACCTCTCGCTCGTCGGCGTCGCGTCCACCGTTCCCCCGTTCCCACCGCTCCCGAGGGAGACGTCCGATGACCGCCGTCCTGCCTCCGCCCGCCCCGGCCACGCCGGCGCCCCGCCCCGCTCCGCCGTCGGCCGCGCGCATCGCCGTCCGCCGAGTGGGCCTGGAGCTGCGGCTGTTCTTCCGGGAGCGCCAGCAGGTGGTGTTCTCCTTCGCCTACCCGGTGATCATGCTGGTCATCTTCGCGGCGGTCCTGGGTGGCGACGAGCGGCCCGGTGACGTCCCGTTCACGCACTACTTCCTGGCCGGGATCGCGGCGACCGGCATCATGTTGACCAGCTTCCAGGCGATCGGGACCTCGATCGCCACCGAGCGGGAGAGCGGCCAGCTGGAACGGTTGCAGCTGCTGGGCACACCGCCGGTCGCCTACTTCGCGGGCAAGGCCGGGCAGGTGCTGGTCACCACGGCGGCGCAGCTGGCGCTGCTGCTGCCGCTGGCCCACTACGCCTACGACGTCCCGATGCCGGCCGACCTGCAGCACTGGCTGACCTTCGGGTGGGTGGCAGTCCTGGGCGCGCTGGCCGGCACCGTCCTGGGCGTCGCGGTGTCGGCGCTGCGGGGCAGCGCGGCGTCGGTCACCACCGGCATCTCCGCGTTCGCGATCGTGCTGCAGTTCTTCTCCGGCGTCTTCTTCGGCTTCACGGAGCTGCCCAGCTGGATGCAGCAGGCGGCGGCCCTCTTCCCGCTGAAGTGGCTGACGCAGGGCATGCGGTCGGCGTTCCTGCCCGAGGAGGCGGCCGCGTTCGAGATCGCCGGCGGGTGGGAGCACGGCAGGACGGCCCTGGTGCTTGCCGCATGGGTGATCATCGGTGCCGTGGTGTGCGTGCGAACGTTCCGCTGGCGCCGGGCCGACGGGTGAGCTTCCGGCACCGGCTGGCCGCCGCCGTCGTCCCTCCCGCGGAGGACGACGGCGGCGAGCCGCTGTCCGAGCGGAGGTGGCGGACCACCGTCGTCGGGATGCACGTCATCTCGGCGGCGCTGTGGGCGCTGGCCGTGGTCAGCGTGCTGTCCGCGGAGGTGGTGGACGTCGGCGAGCGCGGTCCGGTGCTGGCCGTCCTCGGGGCGCTGGCGCTGTCCTACGCGTTCGCCGGCGGTCCGGCACTCAACGGCGGGCACCGCTGGCGGGCGCTCGTCCACCTCGTCGTGGTGGTCGTCTCCTTCGGTCTGATCGGCGGGCTCGCCCCGGGCTGCTGTTCCTGCTCTTCCTCGCCTATCCGCAGGTGTGGTTCGTCGTCCAGGGGACGCGGACCGGAGTGTTCTGGACGGTGCTGCTCGCGGTCGCCAGCGCGATCGGCCCGCTGACCGATGCGGGAGCCGGACGGTCCTCGCTCGAGGTCCTGCGCGAGTCCGTCATCAGCCTGGTGTTCAGCCTGGCGCTCGGGCTGTGGATCAGCCATGTCCTGCGCCAGAGCGCCGAACGGGCCGCCCTCATCGCCGAGCTGGAGCGCACCCGGGCCGAGCTCGCCGAGCTGAACCGTGCCCAGGGCATGGCCGCCGAGCGGGAGCGGCTGGCCCGCGAGGTGCACGACACCCTGGCGCAGGGCTACACGAGCATCGTCGTCCTGGCGCAGACCGCCGCGGCGGGGCTTCCGCCGGGGACCGTGGGCGTCGCCGAGCGCCTGGCGCTGATCGAGGAGGTGGCGCGGGAGAACCTCGCCGAGGCCCGGGCGATGGTGGCCGCGTTCGCGCCGGTGGCGCTCGATTCGGCCACGCTGGTCGAGGCCCTCGACCGGCTGGTCGAGCGGTTCGGCCGCGAGACGGGACTGGCCACCCGGCTGGACACGTCGGCCCTCGGCCAGGGTGGTGCGGAGCTGAGCCGCAGCGAGGAGATCGTGCTGCTGCGCGGCGCGCAGGAGGCGCTGGCGAACGTGCGCCGGCACGCTTCCGCGACGGCGGTGGTGCTGCGGGTCGGCCGGGTCGGGTCGGGGAGTCGGCGCAGGTGTCGGTGCACGTGGAGGACGACGGGGTCGGCTTCGACCCGGCGGCCGCCTCCGGGGTGGGGCTCGCCGGGCTGCGCGACCGGGCCGAGGAGGTCGGCGGTGCGGTGGACGTCGTCTCGGCGCCCGGGGAGGGAACTCGCGTGACGGTGCGGGTGCCGGCCCGATGACCATCCGCGTCGTCGTCGTCGACGACCACCCGGTGGTGCGCGGCGGCGTCGTCGGGTGGCTGGCGGCGCAGCCAGACATCGACGTCGTCGGGGAGGCGGGTGACGGGCTGGAGGCGCTCGCGCTCGTGGCCGAGCACGCGCCGGACGTCGTCCTGATGGACCTGCGCATGCCGCGCATGGACGGCGTGACGGCGACCGAGCGTCTCGCGGCGGCGCACCCCGCCGTCCGGGTGCTGGTGCTGACCACCTACGACACCGACGCCGACATCGTGCGGGCCGTCGAGGCCGGCGCGACCGGCTACCTGCTCAAGGACACCCCGCTGCCCCAGCTCGCCGACGCCGTGCGCGCGGCTGCCCGTGGCGAGACGGTGCTGGCGCCGCCGGTCGCGGCGCGGTTGGTGTCGCGGATGCGTGCGCCCGCGGTGGAGGCGCCGACGGCCCGGGAGCTGGAGGTGCTCGCCGGGGTGGCGCGCGGGCTGACCAATGCCGACATCGGGCGGGAGCTGTTCATCGGGGAGGCGACGGTGAAGACCCACCTGCTGCGGGTGTTCGCCAAGCTCGGCGTCGACGACCGCACCCGCGCGGTGATGGTCGCGGTGGAGCGGGGGCTGCTGCCGTCGCCGGGCTCGTGACCTCCACTGGCAACGAACTCGTGGGCGGGTGTCAAGGCCTGGTCAGAACCACCACGGCTTCCGGTGGAACGACGACCCGACGGCCGATGGCGCACCTGGCGTCCCGACGGCAGCGAGATCGTCCTTCCCGCTCCGCTGTAGGTCGTGGAGCTCAGGTGCTGTCGTCGCCCGACGCCGTGAAGGTGAACCGCCGCGGTGCGCCGTGCACGGGGAAGTCGCGCTCCACGAGGACCCGCTTCTGCGCTTCGAGAGCCATGCCGGCCGGCACGGTGGGCGGGCCGCCCGCCGGGGAGGACCGGCGGCGAGGGGAACAGCTGCGGCTGGGGGCGTCACCGGGGCTGCGCCGACCAGGGCCACGGCAGCGGCGAGGGTCCGGTCGGCGCGGTCCAGTGCGGCCTCGGCATGGGTGAGCAGCACCTGGACGCGGGCGGTGAGCCAGTACAGCCAACCCACGAGGATGAGAGCGGCGACGATGCTGGCGATGCGGCCGATCATGCGCTGACCTTGGCGTATGGCTCCGGCGACGACAACAGCGGGACCCCGGGAGACGCTCCGGACCCCGTCGCCGTCCGCGTGGGCGATCGCCCGCACCTCGCACCCGTACGCTGGTTCCCCGTGAGTCTCACCATCGGGATCGTCGGCCTGCCCAACGTCGGCAAGTCGACCCTCTTCAATGCCCTGACCAAGAACGACGTCCTCGCGGCGAACTACCCGTTCGCGACGATCGAGCCCAACGTCGGCGTGGTGGGCGTGCCCGACCCGCGGCTGGCGAAGCTCGCGGAGATCTTCGGCTCGCAGAAGATCATCCCGGCGACGGTGTCGTTCGTGGACATCGCCGGCATCGTCCGGGGCGCGTCCGAGGGCGCCGGCCTGGGCAACAAGTTCCTCGCCAACATCCGCGAGAGCGACGCCATCTGCCAGGTGATCCGCGTGTTCACCGACCCAGACGTCGTGCACGTCGACGGCAAGGTGAGCCCGGCCGACGACATCGAGACGATCAACACCGAGCTGCTCCTGGCCGATCTGCAGACGCTGGAGAAGGCGATCCCGCGACTGGAGAAGGAGATGCGCAAGGACAAGGAGCGCGGCGCCCTGCACGCCGCTGCCGTCGACGCGCAGAAGATCCTGAACGAGGGCAGGACACTCTTCGCCGCCGGCATCGACCCGGAGCCGCTGCGCGAGCTCGGCCTGATGACCACCAAGCCGTTCCTCTACGTCTTCAACGTCGACGCCGACGAGCTGGCGAACGCCGAGATGCTCGACGAGCTCCGGGGGCTGGTCGCCCCGGCCGAGGCGATCTTCCTGGACGCGCAGACCGAGTCCGAGCTCGTCGAACTGCCCGCCGACGAGGCCGCGGAGCTGCTCGAGTCGATCGGTCAGAGCGAGCCCGGCCTCGACCAGCTGGCCTCGGTGGGCTTCCGGACCCTCGGGCTGCAGACCTACCTGACCGCAGGACCCAAGGAGTCGCGCGCCTGGACCATCCCGGTCGGCGCCACCGCGCCCCAGGCCGCCGGTGTCATCCACACCGACTTCCAGCGCGGCTTCATCAAGGCCGAGATCGTCTCCTTCGACCAGCTGGTCGAGGCCGGCTCCATGGCCGAGGCCAAGTCCAAGGGCTGGGTCCGCATGGAGGGCAAGGAGTACGTCATGCAGGACGGCGACGTCGTGGAGTTCCGCTTCAACGTGTAGATCGGGCTAAAACCGCAGGTCAACGGCTTGCCGATCCCTCGCAATTCACACTCAGTCCACAAGAATCTGCGAGCAAGGCCTGCGCGGCGGCCCGGGTGCGGTCCTCGGCGCTCGGCCACAGGTGGCTGTACGTGTTCAGCGTCGTGGTGGCGGAGGCGTGCCCGAGGGCCCGCTGCACGGTGACGACGTCGCAGCCGGCCGTGATCAGGCCGGAGGCGTAGAAGTGCGCTCGAGTGCGAACCCCTTCATGATCTGGCGGCCCGACGGATCCCGGAACTACGGGCGGTAGCGCAGCCCCTTGCCGTCCAGCTCCGTGGGCACCAGGCGGCCGGTGGCCGGGTCCCTGCGACGCCATCGGTCCTGGATGCTCGCCATGGCTCCACCCTTCAATCCCGATGGACCTCACCGGAAACCGACGCGGCCGAACGTAGTCCGAGGGCCTGACACGGCGCCGAGCCCGTGCCCCGACGCCGTCCGCGGAGTTCGACCGCGCGCCCCGCCCGGCCCGGCGGGCATCCGGTCAGCTTGAGGTGATCTGGGGAAGCAGCGTGAACGCCGCGACGTGGGCGGGGCGGACGACGTGAAAGGGCGCCGGTCGAAGGTGGCGATCCGATCGATGCGCAGGCGCTCGGCGATGGCGACGAGCGAGGCGTCGGTCCCGCCGAGACGGCGGTCCGCGTACCGCTCAACCAGGTCGGCCATGCGCGCGACGTCGGCACTGGTCAGCTCCGCCAGTTGCAGCCCGCCGGGCCGGATGTCGCGGAGGAACCGGATCTCGACGCCGGGTCCACCCCACTCGTGAGCAGGTAACAGACCTCCGCCAGCACGGTGGGTGGAACCAGCAGCGGCTCGTCGAGGGTCTCGAGCAGCCGCGCCGCGACGTCGTGGTTCGTGTCTGCGGTCCGGTCAGCGGCGACGAGGACGTTCGTGTCGAGGAGGATCACTCGCGGCCGAAGCCTCGCGGCAGGTACTCGTCAGTTCGGGTGGACAGGTCTGTGGGACCACCGTGCACTGAGCCGATGAAGGCGAGCTTGGCACGGGTGGGCCGGGCAGCGTCTTCGCCGCTTGGTTGCTCCGGCTCTTCGTCCGCGCGCACCACATGCAGGCGCTGGCCCGGCCGCACGCCGTGACGGCGCAGCTCGGCGAGCAGCTCGGCTGCATCCTCGGGGACCGTCAGGTCCCAGCCATCGACGGAACTCATGATCACAGAGTATCGGGATTCTCGGACGACAAGCCTTGATCGCTGGAGCCGCTCCCTCCGCGTGAGTATGCCGGCTGTGTTGATCGCCGGAAGGGCGCTGCGCGGCCCTCCGGGTTGGGCCGTCGGCCCACCCTTCCCCGACCCACCCCAGCCGGTCAGGAAGCGGTCATGGGGAGCTGTCAGGGAGTGGCCAGCCGTCGCACTCCGGCAGTCCCGCTTGGGATTCCCTTTCGGACAACCCCAATGCCGTTAGCCGGCCGGTTCCCCGGTTCGAATCGCAGTGATCGGGGGTCGCGCCTGGCTACGCTGCGTCGACGCGGGATCGCGGGTCGTCGAGTCGGGTGGGTGGTCGTGTGACGGTGGATGCTTCGGGCGGGGCGTCGGACGCCGAGGCGCGGCAGCTCGCGGCGGCGTTCCGCTCGCTGCTGGAGTGGGTGCATGCCCCCGAGGGGGTTCGCGCAACGAGGTGGCGGCCCTGGTGCAGGGAGTGCTGGGTGAGGCGGGTACAGCCGAATCGGTGGTCACCCGGCACCTGCCGCCGTTCGAGCAGGTGAACCTGCAGAGCGCGCTGAACGCCTGGTCCGCCGAGAAGGGGCGGCAGGTGGAGGTGCGCGGGGTCGCGCTGCCGCCGCACTACGGCGGGATCATGCTGCAGCAGCTGGTCAGCGGCGAGGGATTGCCGCCGCTGCGGCTGTCCGCGCCCGGGGTGGTGGACCTGCCCGACGGGCCGGGGTCGACGCTGGCCTGCTTGCGGCTGGCGCTGTTGCTGGTCACCGACGCAGCGGGCCGCTACGTGCTGCTGGTGCAGGGGCCGAGTGAGCACCAGCAGGAGCTGACCGTCGAGGTCGCCGGGCTGCCGGTGGGGCAGGCCCAGTCGGTGCTCGGCGAGCTGGACCGACTGCGCCGCCGGCTCAACGTCTACCGTGGCCAGCTGCTGGAAGTGGGGATCACGCCGATGGGCGCGGTCAGCCTGACCTTCCTGGACCGGCCCGCCACCAGCCGTGAGCAGGTGGTGCTGCCCGAGCCGGTGCTGGACCGGATCGAGCGGCACGCCCTCGGCGTGGCGGCCCACCGGGCTGCGCTGACGGCCGCCGGGCAGCACCTCAAGCGGGGCTTGCTGCTGTTCGGCCCGCCGGGGACGGGCAAGACGCACACCGCCCGATACCTGCTCGGCCAGATGACCGGCTACACGCGGCTGCTGCTGACCGGCCGCTCGCTGGCCGCGGTCGGATCGGTCACCGAGCTGGCCCGCGACCTGCAGCCGGCCGTCGTCGTGCTGGAGGATGTCGACCTGGTCGCTGCCGACCGCTCGTTCGGCCCCGGAGGCAGCCCGGTGCTGTTCGACCTGCTCGACGCGATGGACGGCGCCGCCCCGGACGCCGATCTGCTGTTCGTGCTCACCACCAATCGGGCCGATCTGCTCGAACCCGCCCTCGCGGCCCGCCCCGGCCGGGTCGATGTCGCCGTCGAGATCGGGCTGCCTGACGCCGACGCTCGTCAGCGGCTGCTGGAGCTCTACGGCCGCGGCGTTCCGCTGCAGCTGACCGAGGCCGACCGCGACGCGGCGGTCGAGCGTAGCGACGGAGTCACCGCGTCATTCCTCAAGGAGCTGTTGCGCCGTGCCGTCCTCGAGGCCCTGCACGATCACCACCCGCTCACCGCGGTCACCCGCCAGCACTTGTTCCGCGCCCTGGATGACCTGCTCGACTCCACCCAGTCGGTGACCCGAACCCTGCTCGGTGTCGGCGTCGACCCGGCCACACTGCCCGTCGGCAGCCCACAGCCGGCCCCGGTCGGTGCCGGGTGGGTGGCGCACCCTGGACGCCCCGGTCGGCGCTACCGCCCTTGACTGTCCCGGCCGCGGCGCGCGACCCGCGGTCGCCGGACAACTCGCACCGTGTCCCGTCGGTCGATGGCGTACCGGTCGGTGTGCGCCGGTCCTCCGTCCGCTCCGCTGCTTCGCCTGATCCGTGCTTGTCGCGTCGGTCTGGGTGACCTGCGAACTTCTCGTGAGCTCACGCGGATGTGAGCAGGAAGGGTGCTCCACACAGCTCGCAGACCTCGCGGAGGCGTGTGAGAAGGGGCTCGGGCAACGGGATCCCTCGGTCCGCCCGCTCGCTGCGGCTGGCGGCTTCCGGATCGCCGGGCACCAGGACGGGCAGGTCGGGATCTGTCGGGGGTGCCTCGTGCATGTGATCGACGATCGCGCCCAGGTCGTCGTCGAAGCCGTCGTCCTCGCGGAAGAAGGCCGGGTTCACCGCCATGGGAAGTGGCCGATGTCGTCGTGCTCATCAGGGTCGCTCGCGGTCGCTGCGCCGGTGCGGTCATGGCCGTGATGGGGGAGCGGGGGCAGGGGAGTGCAGCGGCTCTGCCCGGTCACGGGGTCGACGTCGTTGGCCTGCGGATCGAGCTCCCGGTTCTGCTGCGCGATCAGCTGCTGTTCCGCTCCCGGTGGCTTCGGTGCGGCTGCCGCCTGCGGGCCCGTCAGAACGGCGATCCACAGGACCACGCACACCGGAGAGACAGTCTTCCGGTTGATGAGACCCGCGCTAGAACGGCCGGGCGCGCGTCGGGCGGGCCTGGTCCGATGGCCGGGGACGGTCCCCCACTGCAGGAAGGCGGTCGATGCCTTCCGGCATGGCTCGTCGCTCTGCTTCACCGCTCGAGCACGCCCGCGCCGCGACGTCCCGCCCGCCACAGGACGGCGGCCACCGGTTGACGGGACCTTCGCACGTCGCGGCGACGACGGCGAACGTCCATCCTCGGGAACACCACCGCTGCGCCTGCTTCCCTGTCTCGAGGTGCCGACATGCTCACGTCCGCCGCCGGGAGAACGCCCGCCGCTCTGGTCGGGATCCTGACACTGCTGCTCAGTGGCCTCGCCGGGGTCACCGGAGGCGTGGCGCAGGCCGCCCCGTCGCCGGACATCACGCTGATCGGCCACGGTTTCGGGCACGGCCGGGGGCTGTCGCAGTGGGGCGCCTACGGCTACGCCACCCGCAGCGGCTGGTCGCACCAGGAGATCCTGGGTCACTACTACGGCGGCACGACGCCGTCCGACATCGGCGACCCGCAGATCTCGGTCGTGCTCACCTGGCTGGACGGCACCGCCCCGACGGTCACCTCTGGCCAGACCTTCGTCGTGGACGGCCGGCAGCTGCCCGCGGGCTCGGCCGCGCGGATCGGACGCAACGCCGACGGCAGCTGGCAGCTGACCACGCTGTCCGGCTGCACCGGGGCGGTCACCGGCTCGTCCCGGATCACGACACCGACCGTCGCGACCGCGGGTCCGCCCGCCACGTACGGCCAGCTCCTGACCCTGTGCGGTCCCCAGGCGCGGGGTTACCGCGGAGCCCTCACCGTGGTCTGGGACGGCGTGCTGCACACCGTCAACGTCCTGGCAATGGACGACTACCTGCGCGGGGTCCTGCCGCGGGAGATGCCCGCTTCCTGGGGGACGCAGCCGGGGGTGCGGGCATGAACGCGCTGCGGGCGCAGGCCGTGGCCGCCCGGTCCTACGCGCAGTCGGAGAACCGCACCCCTACGCGAAGACGTGCGACACCACGACGTGCCAGGTGTACGAGGGCGCCGCCCTCGGCGGGGCCTCCGTGGAGGACGCCCGCACCACACGCGCCGTCCAGGAGACCTCGGGCGACGTGCTGACGCTGCGGGGCGCGCCGGCCCGCGCCGAGTTCCACTCGTCCAGCGGCGGCTGGACCGCGGGCGGGACCTTCCCGGCGGTCCGCGACGACGGCGACGTCGCCTCGCCGCACCACGACTGGGTCACGGCAGTGCCCAGGACGACGATCTCCGCGGCCTTCGGTGTCGGGACGCTGACGGCGGTCACCGTCCTGAGCCGGAACGGCCTGGGTGCCGACGGTGGGCGCGTCCTCAGCGTGCGGGTGGTGGGCGAGTCGGGATCGGTGGTGGTCACCGGTGCGGCCTTCCGGGGCTCCCTCGGACTGCGCTCGGACTGGTTCACGGTGCGGCCGGTCCTGGACCCGCTGCGCGACGACCTCGCACCGGTCGGGGTGTCCGCCGTCCGCACCGACGCGGGCGTGCTCGTCTTCGTGCGCGGCACCGACGGCGCCCCTGGGTGTCGACGGCCCAGGGAACGGCGTTCGGCCCCTTCCAGCGCATCCCGGGCCGGATGCTGAAGGCGCCGGCCGCGGTGACGGGGAACGGCAGCCGGATCGACCTGTTCGTGGTCGGCGCCGACCGGGCGCTGTGGCACACCGTGACCACCGTCGACGGGTCGGGCCGGCCCACCGGGTTCGCGCCCTGGCAGAGCCTCGGGGGCGTGCTGACCAGCTCCCCGGCGGCGGCGAGCAGCACCTCGGGGCGGCTGATCGTGTCGGGTCGTGGGGCGGACGGCGCGATCTGGTCGCGGACCTGGGACGGCGGCGGCTGGCAGCAGTGGCGATCGGCCGGTGGTCTCAGCGTCTCGGCGCCCGCCGTGGACGTCGTGGGCGCGGACACCTACCGCATGCTCGTCGTCGGCACCGACGGGGGCGTGTGGAGCCAGCAGGTCGCGGCGGCGACCGGCGTGCCCACCAGCGCATGGGGCGCGCTGGGCGAGGCGACCACCGTGGCGCCTGCGACGAGCGCGACGGCCTGGTGGGCCCGTGACATCCGGGCCGTCGGGTACGCCACGGGCTCCGGCGTCCGTCAGCGCTGGGCCGACGGCCGGCTGGTCCCGCTCGGCGGCGCCGTCACCTCCGCGCTTGGGCTCGTGGAATTCGGGCCGTCGACGACCTGGACCTTCGCCCGCGGGACGGACAACGCCCTCTGGGTGAACGTCTTCACCGGCACCGGCGGGACGTGGCGAAAGATCGGCGGCGTGGTGGCGTGAGCGGAGGCCGCTCCCGGAGATCAGCCGATCACACCTTGCCGCGGAGGATCCGGCGCCAGTAGATCTGCGGCAGCCCGTAGCGGTCGAAGAACCACTGCCAGCGGCGGGGCGTGAAGGGGTCGAGAAAGGGCACCGACGGGCTCGGCCGGCCGTCGCGGTCGACCTCGTTGAGCATCAGCTTCCGGCGGCTCACGGTGATCGGCATGACCGTGTAGCCGTCGTAGCGCTTCAGCTCCCTCCGCGCGCGGCGGCGTGGATGTTCCGGGCCAGGACGTCGACCTGCTTGCGCAGCGCTCCGCCGGACGGGCGGGTGGCGGCGTCGGCCGCGTCGCCGATCGCCCAGATGGACTCGTACCGGCGCGAGCGCAGCGTCTGCGGGTCGATGTCGACCAGACCCCGGTCCCGCCGGCGGCCAGGCCCGCGTCGGCGATCCAGCCCGGAGCCCGGTAGTGCGGCACGGCGTGCGCGAAGGCGACGTCCTCGAGCACGCGGCGGCCGCTGGGCGACGCGACCGTCAGGGCGTGCAGATCCCAGTCCACGCGCTCGATGCGTGCCTCGCGCAGCACCTCGACGCCGTAGTCGGCGAAGGTGCGCTCGAGGACCTCGTCGGCCTCCGACAGGCCGGTCGCGGTCGCACCCGGCAGGACGAGTCGGACGTGGAGATCCCCGAGGACACCGGAGCGCTGCCAGGAGTCGCACGCCATCAGGAGCGGCTTGAGCGCCGTGGGCGCGCACGACGCCGGCTCCGGCGGCACGGTGAACACGACCGACCCAGCTCGCAGGGACGACAGCCGCGGCCACACCTGCGGCGCGCTGCCCGGCACGTAGGTCGAGGCAGCCCACCCGTCGGCGTACGCCTGCAGCAGTCCCGGCGTCGCCTCCCAGTCCTCCACGAGCCCGGGGCAGACGACGAGCGTCGCGCAGGACAGCGTCCGTCCGCCGCGCGTGCGCACCGTCATGGTCGCGGGGTCGACCGCCTCGACGCTGTCCCGTACCCAGGTGCACCCGTCGGGGACGACGTCGGCCATCGGGCGCTCCAGGTCGGCCATCGTGGCCTCCCCGGCACCGACGTAGTTGAGCAGCGGCTTGTACCGGTGCACCGGTTGGGGGCCACGATCGTCACGTCCCGGGAGCCGTCGCGGATCAATCGCGCGCCGAGGGAGATGCCGGCGTTGCCGCCACCGATGAGAAGGATCTCGCTGCGTTCCACGTCGCTCCCGACTCAAGGCCGCGGACCTCGGTCACCGCCGCAGCTCGGCCACGGTGTCGAGCCTGCCGAGTTTGTGCGGGTTCCGCATGGCGTACATGCGGCTGATCCGGCCGTCCTCGACGACGAAGGTGATCGCCGTCTCGAACTCGCCTCCCGCGTCGATCCGGGCGGCGACGGCGCCGTTGATCAGCGGCGTGGTGATCTGGACGTGGGGTGCGAACTCTGCGAACCGGGCGAGCGCGTTGGCCACCCGCTCCCGGCCCGTCACCGGGCGCCGGGCGGCCGGCGCCAGCCCGCCGCTGTCGGCCACCACGACGACGTCGGGGGCGAGCACGTCCAGCAGCCCCTGGACGTCGCCTCCGGTGACCGCGGCCAGGAACCGGTCCACGACCTCATGCTGCTCGCTGCGGCTCACCGCCGTCCGCGGGCGTCGAGCGGCCACGTGCTCGCGCGCCCGGTGCGCGATCTGCCGGACCGCCGCGGACGACTTGCCCACCGCCTCGGCGATCTCGTCGTAGGGCACGTCGAACACCTCGTGCAGCACCAGGACCGCGCGCTCGGTGGGCCCCAGCGTCTCCAGCACGGTGAGCATGGCGATCGAGACGCTCTCCGCGAGCTCCACGTCCTCGGCGACGTCCGGGCTGGTGAGCAACGGCTCGGGCAGCCACTCACCGACGTAGTCCTCACGACGGCGGGACACGGTACGAAGCCGGTTGAGCGCCTGGCGGGTGACGATCCGCACCAGGTAGGCCCGCGGCTCCCGCACGGCCGCCCGGTCCACCTCGGCCCACCGCAGCCAGGTCTCCTGCACCACGTCGTCGGCGTCGGCGGCCGAGCCGAGCATCTCGTAGGCGACGGTGAACAGCAGGCCGCGGTGGGCCGTGAAGGGGTCGTCGGTCATGCCGAGGCGACGCCGTCGGCCGTGGCGGTCGCCAGCGGCGGCAGGCCGCAGGACGCCGCGAACTCCTGGGAGCGGATGCCGAGCGCGACGTTGGACCGGGCGGTCAGGTTCATCGCGCCGATCCTGGCAGTCAGCTCCAGCAGCGCGGGTGCCCCCAGGGCATCGAGCAGGGCGGCCGACATCTCGTCGGTCACGGTCAGCGGGGTCTGGCACATCGCCTCGGCGTACTCCATGACCCGCCGCTCCAGCGGGGTGAACGCCGTCGACTGCCGCCACCGCGGCACCTCCCGCGCCTTGGCCTCGTCGAGCCCGCGGTCGTGGGACATGAAGTAGTGCAGGTCCAGGCAGAAGCTGCAGCCGACCGTGGCGGCCGAGGCCATGGTCGCCAACGTCGCCAGGTTCGGGTCCAGCCGGTTCCACGACTCGCTCCTGCGGCCGAACCTCATCATGTCCTTGAGCAGGGTCGGGTAGTGCCACATCACCCCGGCGGCGTCCGGCACCTGGCCCAGCATCTTGCGGCTCATCGTCTTCAGCAGGGCCCCGTAGAGGCCGGTGATCTCGGTCGGGGAACTCGGGTGCTGCTCGTCATGTCTCCTCCAAAGGTGTCGAACCGTCGACATGGAGACACCGGCCGCCGATCCCGTGTGACATCCCCGTCGGCTCCACCACCCGGGGGCACGCATCAGGCGGCGGGCGGACGTGCCGGGACCGCCGAGCGCATCGCCATGGCGAACGCGGAGACCGCGAGCACGGTCGTGGCCACCAGTTCGCCGGTGGTCTCGAGCACGGTCACGCCCGTCGAGACCACCGCTGGTACGAGGGGCACCAGCGCGATGTCCAGCAGGTCGACGACGACACCGGCGACGGCGAGCACGGCGATGCCGCCCGACACGATCCAGGAGTTCCGGCGGTCCACCGGCGATGCGCGGACGTGGGTGACGAGGAGCGCGGGAGCCAGCGCCACCGCGAAGGACGCCCACACGGCCAGTTCGCCGAGATCCTGGGCGCGCAGTCCCGCGATGGCGGGGAGATCCAGCGAGCCGACCAGGGTGGCTCCGCCTCGCTCGTGCAGCTGCAGCAGGTCGTCGGCCAGCACCACGAGGAGGACGACCATCCAGGCCAGGTAGACGCCGGCGCGACGGTCGCTCCAGACGAAGCCCAGCGCGACGACCGCGCCGACGAGCTGCGCGAAGCCGAACATCTCGGGGAACGAGTTGTCCAGGTACCCGTTCCACACCGACGACGAGAACACCTGGTGGACCGGTTCCCGGGGCCCGTTCACCCGGAGGTGGACGAGGTTGCCGATGATGAGCAGGACGTCGACGACCGACAGGGCGATGGCCAGCATGAGCGTCGCCCGGGCCGTCACCGCCCGCCACGGCTCGTCCGCCGGCCTGATCTGCTGCCCCGCGGCTGCGTCCGTCCGGCGTGGGGGCATCCCTCCGAGGCTAGAGGGGCGCCACGGACGAGGACGCCGGCGCACGTGCAGATCCACGAAGCCGTCATGCGCCGGCGGTGGGGGAGGGGCTGCCCCGAGCGGACCCGGCGGCGGTCGTCACCCGGCCCGGCGCGCTACATCTCGCTGGTCAGCCGGATGGTGCGCAGCCGCCGGCCGGCGTACCAGGTGGCGCCGACGGTGACGATCAGCAGCAGGGCCACCGCGGCCCCGAGGCCGACCGCCGACGTCGCGCCGAGCTGCTCCGCCGGCGCTCCGATGATCCGCTCGGTGATCGCCAGGGACCACTGCTGGATGCTGAGCGCTTGCGCGCCGGGCACGAACTGCCCGATCAGCGCCTCCCAGACCAGGGCGTACAGCAGCCCGACCACGACGGCGTTGCGGGTGACGACCGCCAGCAGCAGGAACAGCGCGCAGTACGCGATGCCCGCCACCCCGCACCGACGGCGTAGGCGACGGCGAGGTCGCTGGTGGTGCCGGTCAGCACCAGTCCCGCGAGGAAGGTCGGCAGCGCCCCCAGCGCCGTCAAGACGGCGACCGCGACGGCGAACTTGGTGACCACGATCGAATGCCGGTTCAGCGGCTTGGTCAGCAGGTAGACGATCGAGCCGTCGTCGATCTCCGGTCCGATCGCGCCCGTGCCGGCGATCAACCCGAGCAGGGGCACCAGCGTGCCCAGCGCGAACCCGCCGAGCAGCGAGACGACCAACTGCTCGTCCGACCCGGCCAGCGCCCGGGCCAGGGCGGAGAACGCGAGCAGCACGGCCGGCAGGAGGAGCAGGAGCAGCGCCCGCCGGCGGCCGAGCAGGCTCCGGGCGGTCAGCCGGGCGATCACCCCGCTCCCCGTGACCCCGCTGCCCGTGACCCCGCTGCCCGTGACCCCGTTCATCGCGACACCAGGTAGCTGAACACGCTCTCCAGCGACTCGTCCGCCGGGCTCACCTCGTAGAGCCGGATCCCGTTCCGCCGCGCTAGCGACGGCAGGGTCCGGACGAACGCCGCGAAGTCCGTGGCCTGGACGTGCAGCGCGCCGGACCCGTCGTGCGTCCCGGTGCCGCGTTCCATGGACGTCAACCGCACCCCGGACACGCTCCCTCCGCCATGATCGCCGCCGCCAGGGCCCGGTCGTCGTCCGACCGGATCGTGTACTGGTGTGGCCGCTCGGTCATGAGCCGCCGGATCTCCCGGAAGTCCCCGGACGCCGCGTGCCGCCCCGCCACCATCACCTGGATGTTGGTGGCGATCTGCTCGACCTCCTCGAGGATGTGCGAGCTGAACAGCACCGTCCGCCCCCGCCGGCCCATCTCCACGAGGAGGTCCATCAGCTGCAGCCGCTGCCGGGGGTCCATGCCGTTGAACGGCTCGTCGAGCAGGAGCACCGGCGGGTCGTGCACCAGGGCGGTGGCCATCTTGATCCGCTGCTTCATGCCCTTGGAGTACGTGGCGATGCCGCGGCCCTGCGCGCCCGTCATCTCCACCGTCTCCAGCGCCCGGTGCGCCGCGGCCTCCGGATCGGGCAGCCGGTGCAGCCGGGCGTTGGCGAGCACGAACTCCCACCCGGTGACGACGTCGTACATGGCCTCCCGCTCGGGGACCAGGCCGATGCGGCGGTAGATCTGCTCGTTGCGCCAGATGACCTCGCCGTCCAGCGTCACCGAACCGGTCGACGGAGGCAGCAGGCCGCCCATCATGTGGATGAGGGTCGACTTGCCGGCACCGTTGGGGCCGAGCAGCCCGGTGACCCCGGGCCGATCGTCATCGTGACGTCGTTGACCGCGACCACGTTGGCGAACCAGCGCGACACCTGGCTGATCTCCAGCGTGCTCATGAGCCGGTCACCCGCCGGTAGCGACGGAGCAGGAGGCCGTAGCAGGCGGCCACGAGCAGCACGGTGACGGCGACGAAGACCGCCGTCCCGACGGTGCCCGGCGGGCCCGCCCACAGCACCGTGTCGGTGCCGAACAGCTCCGTCGAGACGCCGTCCACCAGGGAGAAGGGGGACAGTAGCCCGAGGTAACCGGCCACGGTGCCCGCGCCCTCCTCGACGGCGATGGCCTGCGCCGCGGTCTGGACGCCGGCGAGCACGAGCAGGACCGAGACGATGGCCGCGATCCCGAGACCTCTGCGCGGGGTGAACGCGGCGATCACCAGCCCGATGCCGGCGAGCACCACGGCCAGCAGCGCGGCACCCACCAGCGAGCGGAGGTAGTCGGGCAGGTGCTCGCCCAGCGGCATCTCGGCGAGCAGCGCGCCGGCGAACAGGATGGTCAGCGGCGCGGCCAGCAGCACGAACACCGCCGTCGCCGAGGCGGCGTACTTCGCCCGCACGTAGTCGACCCGCCGCATCGGGCGTGAGAAGTACAGCGGCACTATGCCGAAGCGCAGGTCGCGGGACACGCTCGCGGGTGCCTGGGCGGCGACGTAGACCGCGATCACCACCTGCAGCTGGGTCAGGTAGGCGGTGTAGCCCACGGGCAGCTCGGCACCTCCGGTCACCGAGGCGACCACGACGATGATCAGCGTGGGCACGCACATGGCGGCGAGCAGCAGCATCGGCATGACCTTGGTGCGCGCGGCCCGGCCGAGCCCGTAGGACCCCTTGAGGCTCTCGGCGAAGAGGGAACGCTGGACGTAGCTGCGGCCCAGCCGCGGCCCGTCGTAGTGCCGGTAGCCGATGTCGTGGATGACCCCGTGCTCCGGGCGGCCCCCGGCGGCTCCCTCAACCGACACGGAGATCGCCCTCCTCGTCGGTGCGGGTGGCGAACAGCTCGGCCATCCGGTGCCGGCGTCGCTCCATCCGCACCAGTCCGATCCCGAGGTCGGCGGCCCCGTCGCGGACGAGGTCGTACGTGCCGTCGTCGTGCAGTTCGACCTCGAGCAGCCGGCCCACCCGGCCCACGGTCAGCCCGGCCGCGCGCAACCGGACGGCGAGGTCGTCCTCCGCGGCGTCCACCTCGACCACGACCACCGAGCTGACGGCGGTCATGTCGGCCGTCGAGGACGACCGCAGCAGCCGTCCGCCGTCGATGACGACGACGGAGTCGCACACGCGCTCCAGCTCGCCCAGCAGGTGCGAGGTGACGAGCACCGAGATGCCGAACTCGGTGCCGATGCGGCGGATGAGCCCGAGCATCTCGTCCCGCCCGGCCGGGTCCAGGCCGTTGGTCGGCTCGTCCAGCAGCACGAGCCTCGGGTCGTGGGCCAGGGCCTGCGCCAGCTTCACCCGCTGGCGCATCCCGGTGGAGTAGCCCCCATGGGGCGGTACCGCTCCTCGTACAGGCCGACGTGCCGCAGCGTGTCGGCGGTCCGTTCCCGCGCCGCCGTCCGAGGCAACCCGGACAGCCGGGCCATCTGCACGACGAACTCGGTCGCCGACATGTCCGGCGGGAGGCAGTCGTGCTCGGGCATGTAGCCGACCCGCTCGCGGATGCGCTCCCCGTCGGTCGTGACGTCGAGACCCAGGACGCTCGCGCGGCCCGACGAGGGGTCAGCAGGCCCAGGAACATCTTCAGCAGCGTCGACTTGCCCGCGCCGTTCGCGCCGACCAGGCCGACGACGCCCGGCGAGACGTCGACGCTGAGACCGTCCACGGCGGTGACGGTTCCGAACCGCTTCGTCAGGCCCTCGGTCGTGATCAGGGATCCGCCCGTCGGCGGCGCCACCTGGTCGCTCAACGGATCTCCCTGGGCTCGGCCGTTCGTCGTCCTGCTGTCCGGAGCGAGGCTAGGGCCGCGGCGGTCGCGTGTCGTCGTACCAGGGCGTGATGTCCGGGTCCCCTCCAGGGGAGGGCAGGGTGCCGCCCGGGAGGCGGGCCGACCAGGGTCACCCGGCGATGCGGGCGCACTCCTCGCACCGGTCGACGTCGGGCGTGGCCGGCCAGTCCTCGGCCGCGGCGGCCCGGACGAGCAGCCCGCAGACCGAGGCCTCGAGCCCGTCGACCACCGGTTTGGCGACGGCGTGCACCACGTTCCCCACGCGGGCCGAGCCGCAGTCCTCCGGGCGGATGTCGCGTCCGAAGGGCCCGACGCTCAGGGCGGTCACGAAGAGGCTTGCCGTCATGTCGACAGCATGGACATCGGGGGTGTCCAGCAGGTGACGACTCCTTGAAGACTCGGCCGTCGGATGTGGAGTTCGGCACCATCCCTCCCACAAGCCGGCGCTGCGCGGTCCCTGTCGTCCGGGCAGGGTGGGGTCGGGCGCCCGATGGTCGGTCCGCCCCTCCAGGAGGCCCCGTGTCGCGACCGCCGCTCCCGCCGTTCACCGTCGAGACCGCACGGCAGAAGGTGCAGGCGGCCGAGGACGGCTGGAACACCCGCGATCCCGTCCGGGTCGCCCAGGCCTACACGGAGGACACCGTCTGGCGGAACCGGGACGAGTTCCTGCGAGGCCGCGACGACGTGGTCGCGTTCCTGACCCGCAAGTGGGAGCGGGAACTGGACTACGCGCTGCGCAAGGAGCTGTGGGCGTTCACCGACGACCGCATCGCCGTGCGCTTCCAGTACGAGTGGCACGACACCGAGGGCCGGACGTGGCGCTCCTACGGCAACGAGAACTGGGAGTTCTCCGCCGACGGGCTGATGCGGCGGCGCGAGGCAAGCATCAACGACGTGCGGATCGAGGCCGCCGACCGCGCGATCCACGGCCCCCGGGAGGACGGCGACACGACCCCGCTGCCGCTGCGGTGAGGTGCCGCTCGACGTGATGTCCCTCGGTGAGATCGGCCTGAGGCATGAGGAGATGAGAGCACGGCTGTCTGACGACGGGCTCACACCCTGACCCGGGAACCAGGGTCGGATCCGGGGTCACCTGATGGTCGGCGGCCCGGCCCGGTCGGCAGGCTTGCGCCATGACCAACGCCGTACCGCCCACCCCGTCTCCCGCCCAGCCCGCCGGGGAGCAGCCACCCCCGTCCGACCGCAGCTGCGCCGCAGCGGCACCGACCGCATGATCGGCGGCGTCTCCGGCGGCCTCGCCGAGTACAGCGGCATCGACCCCGTGCTGTGGCGGGTCGGGTTCGTCGGACTCACGCTCGCCGGCGGTGCCGGCATCGCCATCTACCTGCTGCTCTGGGTCCTGATGCCGTCCGGACCGCTGGCCCCCGGTGAGCAGCCGAGCCCGCTCGAGCACCTGGTCGGCCGTCTCCACGCCCGGCTCTCCGGCGCCCGGACGACGCCTCCGGCCGGCTGACCGTCGCAACCGGCCGACCCGAGAACCAGGAGCGGGACCGATGACCAACCGGTGGTCGCAGAGTCCTTCGTCGGGAAGCCCGTGCGCAGCGCCCGTCGAGGCGCCCGAGGAGGACGACGTGACGGAGACCGACATCCGCGCCGCGGTGGTGGCCGAGCGGCGCGCGCAGGTGGAGCTGTACGCCTCGCTCACCGAGGAGGAGTGGGGCAGCCCCAGCCTGTGCGCCGGCTGGCGGGTGCGGGAGGTGCTGGCGCACGTCACGATGCCCTTCCGCTACTCACTCCCGAGGGTCGTCTGGGAACTGGGCAAGGCGCGCGGCAGCTTCGACCGGATGGCCGACCGCCGCGCCCGCATCGACGCCCGCCAGTTCTCCAGCGCGCAGCTGTGGAGTCGCTGCGCGACAACGTCGGGCACCCGTGGTCCCCGCCCGGTGGTGGTCCCCTCGGCGCGCTGTCGCACGACGTCATCCACGGCCTCGACGTGTCCACGCCCCTGGGGCGCGAGGACGGCGTCTCTCCGGAACGGATCGGCATGGTGCTCGGCGGCCTCCGCCCCAAGCAGGTCGCGTTCTTCGGCGTCGACCTGGACGGGGTGCAGTTGCACGCCGAGGACATCGACTGGTCCTACGGCAGCGGAGCACCCGTCCACGGCCGGGCCCAGGACCTGCTCCTGCTCGTCTGCGGCCGCAGGGTCCCGGCCGGGAGGCTGCACGGGCCGGGTTCGGGTCGATTCGTGCCGGCGCGGTAGCCGGACGCCTCCTCGAACGCGGGGATCTCCGCGACACTCGTGCCATGAGCACCGACCCCCGCCCGGGCGAGGACGACGTCGACCGGGACGACGCCCAGGCGCTGTCGCGGGCCACCGGCGGCGAGAAGAGCGACCAGCCGGACGCCGGAGCCACCACGGGGACCGGCGAGTCCGGGACGTTCGTCGGCCGGTCATCCGGTCAGGACGGCGGCTACGCGGGGAGACCGGGGCGGAACGCAGGGCAGCGGCGGACGAGGACTGATATGTGAGGTCGGTCTGTCAAGTGGCAGGTCGAGGCGCCGCCAGGGCTGGCTGCTCTGGCGGCGCCTCTTCTGTGCTGGCTCGTGCGAGGCATCGACGGAGTTGGCGTGTCGTGCGACGCGCGGTCGAGACTGATATGCGCGGGTTGGATACCGCAGTACGGCGTTCGGCTGGGGCGCCTCGGCGTGTCTGAGGTCGAGCGTCACGACGTCGTGCCTGTGTCGGGTCGACGTGGTGGCTCACAGTCCTTCCGCCGGTCGGGCCCCTCGCGCTGCTTCCGTTGCTGCCCGGTGCTCGAGCCAGGTCTGTGATGGGGTGGCGGCTCCCTCGGCTTGCTCGCGCCCCGGGTTGCTGTTCGGTGTCGCCCGCAGCCGGGGTCAAGGCTGGCCGGAGGCCACCCGGAGGGCATGGCCTTGACCACGGCGAGGACGGCGCCAGCAGGGTGGCCCGGGCGGGAGCGAGCCGGTCAGGCGTCGGGAAGAGTGGCCAGCGACCAGCACCAGCCGGCCAGTTCGCGGGCAATCGCGACGCAGGCCACGGTGTGCTTCTTATTGCGGCTGCTCAGCTGGACCCAGCGATCGTGCAGACGCTGATTGCCGGCGTGCCCGCGAACCCGGGCAGCCGGAGTTGCCTGGTCCCAGCGGGCGCGCATGGTCGGCCCGATCCGGTAGGCGGGCTGGTGGTGCCAGGCGGCTTCGACCAGCAGCCGTCGGACGTGGCTGTTGCCGGTCTTGGTGATCGCGCCCTGGCGTCGGGAGTTGCCCGAGGAATGTTCGGAGGGGATCAGGCCGAGGTAGGCGCCGATGCTGGCGCCGGTGAACCGCGACCAGTCGCCGATCTCCACGGCCAGGGAGAAGCCGGTCAGGGTGGAGATGCCGCGCAGGCAGCACAACCGCCAGGTCACCGGGGTGAACTCGCTGTCGGCGGCCAGCGCGGTGATCTGCTCGTCCAGCCGATCACGGCGGGCCACCGTCAGCGTCAGTGCTTCCAGGTCGGCGGCGTAGGCGGCCTGGGTGCCCGCCCGCCCCGGCCCGTCGAAGCGGATCTGCCGTAGCCACTGCTCGTGCTTGCCGGTCCAGGCCGCGCCGCCGGAGTAGACGTGGCCGTGCCGCAGTAGCAGCTTGGAGAGCCGATGCCGCACCCTCATCAGGTCACCGCGGGCGTCCTCGCGGGCCCGAACCAGATCCCGGGCCGATTCCTGGGCCACGGTGGGCACCCGGACGGCGACGATGTCGTCCAGGCGCAGCAGCCTGGCCAGCAGCACCGCGTCCCGGGCGTCGGTCTTGATCCGATCCCCGGGCGGGCGGTTGATCTTCGACGGCGCGGCCACCTCGCAGCGGATCCCGGCAGCTGCCAGTGCCCGGGCCAGCCCGAAGCCGGTCGGCCCGGCCTCGTAGGTCACCGCCGCCGGCGCCGGCAGATCGTGCACCCAATCTAGGACCACGCGCGGATCAGGCACCAGCCGCTGCTTGATCAACTCGCCGGTGACACCGTCAATCGCCGCCGCGGAAACCGATCGTGCATGCACATCCAGCCCAACGCTCGTACGCTCTGCACCCATCGGGGCCTCCCCACACATGTCGGATAGGCCGGGCAGGGGCTCTCTGTCCGGCAACCCACGAATCTGTGTGAGTGGGGCCCCGACCCGCAACCGCTCCTCACGGAACCGTCGGGTCATACGGTCTGACCGCGGTGGTCAGGCCGTCGGTCGCGTCGCGGCGCGCTTGTCCGGCCGCATCGCCAGCGCGCTCAGCAGGCTCGCACCCAGTACGGCGGCGCTGACGGCGAACGCGACCTGGAAGGACGCCACGTCGGTGAGCCAGCCGGCGATCAACGGACCGGCGATGGCGCCGAGGTCGGCCGACATCTGGAACACCGCGACCACGCGACCGCCCCTCGCGGGGCTGACGTCGGCGACCAGCGCGGCCGGGGCGCTGGCGAGCAGCGACGCGCCCAGCCCGAACAGCGCCATGGAGAAGAGGAACGCCCCGATCGCCGGCGGGAGCACGAGGATCAGCATGGATCCCGTCGCCACCGCGGAGCCGAGGATCAGCGAGGGCGCCGCCCCCAGCCGTCCACCAGCCGGCCGGACCCGAGCAGCGCGACCGCCTGGGCGAGGGACCCGGCCAGCAGCCCCGCGCCGGCCCAGGCGACCGTGCGACCGAGTTCCTCGGTCACGTACAGCGGCACGAGGGAGTTGCGGACGCCGAACAGCACCCAGCCCACACCGAGGTTGGCGATCAGCGCCGCGATGTAGACCCGCGACCGCAGCGCTGTGCGCAACGACACCGGCCCGGCGTCCAGATCGGGGCCCGACTGCACCGGGGTCTCGCCCGGATCGGTGGCCGACGGGGCCGTCCGGAGCAGCAGGAGGCCGACCGCTCCGGCGACGAGGAGGAAGCCGGCGTAGAGGAAGAACGGCAGCCGGGGTGACAGCGTGGCCAGCAGCCCGCCCGCCGCCGGCCCGGCGATGCCGCCCAGGATGAACCCGCCCTGCCAGGTCGCCGCGGCCCGGCCCCGATGCGTCGGCGGGGCCACGCGGAGCAGCAGGGAGAGCGCCGCCACGGTGAACATGGCGCTACCCACGCCGCCCGCGGCCCGCAGCGCGAGGAACACCGGGAAGGAGCCGGCGAGACCGGCGAGGCCCGTGGTGACGGCGACGATCACCAGACCGGTGGTGAGCACCACCCGCTCACCGAACCGCTCGACCATGGTGCCGCCGCTGAAGGCGGAGACGAACCGGAAGAAGGCGAACGCGCTGACGGCCAGCCCGACAGCCGTCGTCCCCACCCCGAAATTGCGGGCGAAGATGGGGATGGCCGGCGCCACGATGCCGAAGCCGAGGGCCACCACGAACGCGATGACGGCCAGCACCCCGACCTCGCGGGGCATGTCCCCCGCCCGAGAAGCCGCACGAGGACGGATCCTCGCACGGGCCGGCGTTCAGTCTTTCGGGCGCCGGCCGATCTTCGAGCCGAGCCAGGTGAGCGGGTCGAACTTGCGGTCCACCACCCGCTCCTTCAGTGGGATGATGCCGTTGTCGGTGAGGTGGATGCCTTCGGGGCACACCTCGCTGCAGCACTTGGTGATGTTGCAGTAGCCGAGCCCGAAGTCGTCCTGGGCGGCGTCGTGGCGGTCCAGCGTGTCCAGCGGGTGCATGTCCAGCTCGGCCAGTCGGATCATGAAGCGTGGCCCGGAGAACGCCGCCTTGTTGCCCTCGTGGTCGCGGAGGACGTGGCAGGTGTCCTGGCAGAGCCAGCACTCGATGCACTTGCGGAACTCCTGCGAGCGCTCGACGTCGATCTGCTGCATCCGGTGGTTGCCGTCCTCCTCGCGCGGCCTCGGCGCGAGCGCCGGGATCCGTGCGGCCTGCTCGTAGTTGAAGGAGACGTCCGTGACGAGGTCGCGGATCACGGGGAAGGCGCGCAGCGGTGTCACGGTCACCGTCTCGTCCTCGCCGAACGTGCTCATCCGCGTCATGCACATCAGCCGCGGGCGCCCGTTGATCTCCGCGCTGCACGAGCCGCACTTGCCGGCCTTGCAGTTCCACCGGACGGCGAGGTCGCCGGCCTGGGTCGACTGGAGCCGGTGGATCACGTCGAGCACCACCTCGCCCTCGTTCACCTCCACCGTGAACGTCTGCAGGTCCCCGCCCTCGGCGTCCCCGCGCCAGACCCGGAAGGTCGCGTCGTACGTCACGCTCTGCCCCTCCTGAGCTCGCGAGCTCGCTCACGCTTCCTCCTCGCTGGCGCTCGTCGTTCGCGTCGCCGCTCTGCTCCTCTGAACTCGCAAGCTCGTTCACGACTCGAAGACCTCGGCGAGCTCGGCCGGCATCCGGGGAGGGGTTGGCGGGTCAGCGCCACGCTCCCGTCGGGGGCTCGCGAGCAGATCAGGTTGGTCCGCGACCACTCGTCGTCGGTCGCGGGGAAGTCGTCGCGGGTGTGCCCGCCGCGGCTCTCCTCCCGCTCCAGCGCGGCCCGGGCGATGCACTCGCTGACGACCAGCATGTGCGGCAGGTCGAGCGCCAGGTGCCAGCCGGGGTTGTACTGGCGGTGGCCCTCGACCGACAGGTTCGCCACCCGCTCCTTGAGCGCCGCGATCCGCTCGAGCGCCTGCTCCATCTCCGGCGCCGTCCGGATGATCCCGACCAGGTCGTGCATCGTCTGCTGCAGATCGTGCTGCACGGTGTAGGGGTTCTCGCCGCCCTCGTGGTCGAACGGCGCGAGCGCGGCGCGGGCGGCGTCGGCCAGCGCCTCGTCGGGGAGCTCGACCCGGCCGATCCGCGTGAGCGCGTGCTCGGCCGCGGCCAGCCCCGCGCGCCGGCCGAAGACCAGCAGGTCCGACAGCGAGTTGCCACCGAGCCGATTGGACCCGTGCATGCCGCCGGCCACCTCGCCGGCCGCGAACAGCCCGGGGACGCGGGCGGCCTCGGTGTCGGGGTCGACCTCCACGCCGCCCATCACGTAGTGGCAGGTGGGCCCGACCTCCATCGCCTCGGCCGTGATGTCGACCTCGGCCAGCTCGCGGAACTGGTGGTACATCGACGGCAGCCGCTTGCGGATGTACTCCGCCGACCGGCGCGAGGCGATGTCGAGGTAGACGCCGCCGTGCGGGGTACCGCGTCCGGCCTTCACCTCGCTGTTGATGGCGCGGGCGACCTCGTCGCGGGGAGGAGCTCCGGTGGGCGCCGGTTGTTCTTCTTGTCGTCGTACCAGCGGTCGGCCTCGTCCTCGGTCTCCGCGGTCTCCTTGCGGAAGAAGTCCGGGATGTAGTCGAACATGAAGCGGTTGCCGGCGGAGTTCTTCAGGATCCCGCCGTCGCCGCGCACGCTCTCGGTCACCAGGATCCCGCGCACCGACGGCGGCCAGACCATGCCGGTCGGGTGGAACTGGACGAACTCCATGTTGACCAGCGTCGCGCCGGCCTGCAGCGCCAGCGAGTGCCCGTCGCCGGTGTACTCCCAGGAGTTCGACGTCACCTTGTAGGACTTGCCGATCCCGCCCGTGGCGAGCACCACGGAGGGGCCCGCCAGGCGACGAAGCGCCCGGACTCGCGCCTGTAGCCGAACGCGCCGGTGATCTCCTGCTCGCCGCCGTCCCCGGCCGGTCCGGTGAGCAGCCGGGTGACCGTGCACTCCATGTAGACGTCGATGCCGAGGGCCACGGTGCGCTGCTGGAGCGTCCGGATCAGCTCGAGCCCGGTGCGGTCGCCGACGTGGGCGAGGCGGGCGTACCGGTGCCCGCCGAAGTCGCGCTGGCTGATCAGCCCGTCGGGGGTGCGGTCGAAGAGGGCGCCCCAGTCCTCGAGCTCGCGGACGCGGTCGGGCGCCTCCTGGGCGTGCAGCTGCGCCATCCGCCAGTGGTTGAGCATCTTGCCGCCGCGCATGGTGTCCCGGAAGTGCACCCGCCAGTTGTCCTCGGGCCACATGTTGGCCATCGCCGCCGCGATCCCGCCCTCCGCCATGACCGTGTGCGCCTTGCCGAGCAGTGACTTGCACACCACGGCCGTGCGCGCGCCGTTCTCGTGGGCTTCGATGGCGGCCCGCAGGCCTGCACCTCCCGCCCCGACGACGACGACGTCGTACTCGTGCCGCTCGAGCTCCATCGATGAGGCCCCATTCAGAAGAAGCGGAGATCGGTGATCGTGCCGGTGGCCAGCAGGAAGACGTAGAAGTCGGCGAAGGCGACGCCGAAGAGCGAGATCCAGGCGTACTGCATGTGCCGGGCGTTCTGCTTCGAGACCCAGGTCCACGCCTTGTACCGCAGCGGGTGCCTGGAGAAATGGTTCAGCCGCCCTCCGACGATGTGGCGGCAGGAGTGGCAGGAGATCGAGTACATGAACAGCAGGACGGCGTTGGCCAGCAGGATCAGCGTGCCGAGGCCCATGTGCCCCCACTCGCCGGTCTCGTCCCGGAAGCCGCGGAAGGCCTCGTAGAAGAGGATGACGTTGAACAGAAGCGCCGCGTACAGGAAGTACCGGTGGATGTTCTGCCCGAGCAGCGGGAGGCGCGTCTCGCCGGTGTACCGGCGGTGCGGCTCGGCGACCGCGCACGCCGGCGGGGAGAGCCAGAACGAGCGGTAGTAGGCCTTCCGGTAGTAGTAGCAGGTGAGCCGGATGCCCAGCGGCAGCACCAGGATGTAGAGCGCCGGGGAGATCCACGACGGGCCGGTGAAGAACTCCGGGAAGCTGTCGCCCTCGCACCGGGTGGTGATGCAGGGCGAGTAGAACGGCGAGATGTAGGGCGAGGCGTAGTAGTGCGCGTTCTGGAAGGCCCTGAACGTCGAGTACGCGATGAACAGCACGAGCACGACGACGGTGACCAGCGGCTGCACCCACCAGCGGTCGGTGCGCAGCGTCCGTTCCGCGATCGCGGCGCGGCGCGGGGCCGGCCCGCCGTCCCCCGGCCCGGGGTGACCGCTCCCGTCCCCCGGGGGCCGTGGTGGTCACGACGCCAGGAGATGCGGGTCGGCGCCGGTCGCGCGGATGACGGCCACGTGCTGCCCGAACGGCATTCCTGCCTCCAGCTTCGCTGCTGAGCCCGACGGCGGGTGGAGCGCAGTGGATCACGGACGTCGGGTGCGGGAAAGGTGTTTGGCGGCGCGTCGGTGCGGCGCGCCGGGAAGAGACCGTCGCCGGTGGTCGCAGGTCGACGGGGACGCCGGCGCCGGCCACCCCGGGACGGGGAGACCGGGTCGGGCCCCGGGGATTCCCGGATGGTCCCGGTGCTGTGGGACATCGTGCCCTGAGCTCCCCGGCGTGCGGAGAGGCGCTCAGCCCGCTCGAGCGGCTCGTGCAGCGTCTGCACCAGACCGTCCGCGGCAGTCGTTCCACGCCGCCCGCGGTGTCACCACTGCCAGGATGAGCCCGTCCGCATCCCGAGCCCACCAGGAGCATCACCCGTGACCGTGCCCTCGGAATCCCAGCCGCCGGCCCCCATGATCGTGCCGACGTTCTTCGTCAAGCAGCGGGTCACCATGATGGTGAACCGGTACGAGCTCCGCGCGGCCACGCCCGACGGCGGCGACGGGCAGCTGATGGCCCTCGCCGAGCAGAAGCGGATGAAGCTCCGCGAGGAGGTCGTCTTCTTCGCCGACGAGTCCAGGAGCCGACGGGTGTTCTCCTTCAAGGCCCGGCAGCGGCTGGACGTCGGTGCCGAGCACGACGTCCTCGACGAGTACGGCCGGTCGATCGGCTACTTCAGCAAGCAGTTCGGCGCCAGCCTGCTGCGCTCCACCTGGAAGCTCTCCGCCCCCGGCCTCGAGGCGGTCGGGCAGGAGCGCAACCAGTTCATCGCCGTGCTCCGCCGGGTGTGGAACTTCATCCCGTTCCTGAACAACATCCCGGTGCCGTTCCTCTTCCACTTCGACTTCACCGACACCGCGACCGGTGCCCTGGTGATGAGCAGCGAGAAGCGGGTCGCCCTGCGTGACCACTACACCGTCACCGTGCCGGATCCGCGGCTGGACTTCCGCGTCGCAGCGGCGATGGCGGTGGCCCTGGACGCGCTGCAGAGCCGCTGACCCACCCCGACACGCCGCCGGAACATGTAGTGCCCCGGTTCTGTCGGAACCTCCACATATGGTGGTCGCGCAGCTGGTCCGGAGCGCTCTGCACGAGCGGTTCGGGGCAAGAGGGAACCCGGTGGAAATCCGGGACTGTCCCGCAGCGGTGAATGGGAACGACCGCCGTCAGGAGCACTGGGTGCGCGAGCACCTGGGAAGCGACGGCCAGTAGGAGCCGACCGGCAGGTCGGCGCGCCCGTGAGTCCGAAGACCTGCCAGCCGCACCGCGCACGCCCGTGCGCGGTCGTCCGGGACCTCGGGGATCGGGTCCGTCGGACAGCTCCGGCACGGCCGGGGCTGGCGGCTCCTCCTCGCCCGGACTCGGATCTGGCCTCCGAGGAGCGAGCAGATGACCCTGACCGAGCAGCCCACCACGGCGGTGGCGGCGAGCCAACCACCGCCGCCGACGCCCCCGGCCCGCAGCACGATGCACGTCCGCAAGCGCAGCGGCGACCTCGAGCCGGTCGACGTGAACAAGATCGTCCGCGCCGTCGCCCGCTGGTGCGACGACCTCACCTGGGTGGACCCGCTGAGGGTGGCCACCCGCACCATCAGCGGCCTCTACGACGGGGCCACCAGCGCCGAGCTCGACCGGCTCTCCATCCAGACGGCAGCCGAGATGACGGGGAGGAGCCCGAGTACTCCCGGCTCGCCGGCCGCCTGCTGGCGAATTTCGTCCGCAAGGAGGTCACCGGCCAGGGCATCGCCTCGTTCAGCCAGAGCATCGCGCTCGGCCACGAGGCAGGGCTGATCGGCGACGCGACGGCGCAGTTCGTGGCCCGGCACGCCCGCAAGCTCGACGACGCGATCGACCCCGACGCCGACCGCCGCTTCGAGTACTTCGGGCTGCGCACCGTGGCCGACCGGTATCTCCTCCGGCACCCGACCACCCGCCTGGTGATCGAGACGCCGCAGTACTGGCTGCTGCGCGTGGCCTGCGGGCTCGCGCGGACACCGGCCGAGGCCGTCGGCTTCTACCGGCTGATGAGCTCGCTGGCCTACCTGCCCAGCTCGCCGACCCTGTTCAACTCCGGGACCCGGCACACCCAGATGAGCTCCTGCTACCTCGTCGACTCCCCGCGCGACGAGCTCGGGTCGATCTACGAGCGCTACGCGCAGGTGGCGGCGCTGTCGAAGTACGCCGGCGGGATCGGCATCGCCTGGTCACGGGTGCGCTCCCGGGGGCGCTGATCCGCGGCACCAACGGGCAGTCGAACGGGATCGTGCCGTGGCTGCGGACGTTGAACGCGTCCGTCGCGGCGGTGAACCAGGGCGGACGGCGCAAGGGTGCGGCCTGCGTCTACCTCGAGCCGTGGCACCCGGACATCGAGGAGTTCCTGGAACTGCGGGACAACACCGGGGAGGACGCCCGCCGCACCCACGACCTCAATCTGGCCAACTGGATCCCCGACGAGTTCATGCGCCGCGTCGAGGCCGACGAGCCGTGGTCGCTGATCGACCCCGACGAGGTGCCGGAGCTCCCCGACCTGTGGGGCGAGGAGTTCGACGCCGCCTACCGCGCCGCGGAGGCGGCCGGGCGGATCGTCCGCCAGGTGCCGGCCCGCGAGCTGTACGGCCGGATGATGCGCACCCTCGCCCAGACCGGGAACGGCTGGATGACGTTCAAGGACGCCGCCAACCGCACCTGCAACCAGACCGCGCGGCCGGGCACCGTCGTCCACCTGTCGAACCTGTGCACCGAGATCATCGAGGTGTCCAGCGACAGCGAGACCGCCGTCTGCAACCTCGGTTCGGTCAACCTCGCCCGGCACCTGCTCGTCGCACCCGACGGGCGGGCCGAGGGCCTGGACTGGGAGCGGCTGCGGGGCACCGTCCGCACCGCCGTGGACTTCCTCGACCGGGTGATCGACATCAACTACTACCCGAGCCAGCAGGCCGCGGCGAGCAACCCGCGGTGGCGCCCGGTCGGGCTCGGGCTGATGGGGCTGCAGGACGTCTTCTTCGCCCTCGGGCTGCCGTTCGACGGCCCCGAGGCCCTCGAGCTCTCCACCCGGATCTCGGAGGAGATCTACCTGACCGCGCTGGAGACCTCCGCCGCTCTCGCCGCCAGGCTCGGCGCCCACCCGGCGTTCAGCCAGACCCGGGCGGCCGACGGCGCGCTGCAGCCCGACCTCTGGGGCGTCCAGCCGACCCAGACCGAGCGGTGGGCGAGCCTGCGCGCCGCGGTGGCCGAGCACGGGCTGCGGAACTCGCTGCTGGTGGCCATCGCGCCGACGGCGACGATCGCCTCCATCGCCGGCTGCTACGAGTGCATCGAGCCGCAGGTGTCGAACCTGTTCAAGCGGGAGACGCTGTCGGGTGAGTTCCTCCAGGTGAACGGGGCGCTGGTGGCCGAGCTCAAGCGGCTCGGCCGGTGGGACGACGAGACGCGGCAGGCGCTGAAGCGTGCCGAGGGGTCGGTCCAGGGGATCCCCGGGCTGCCCGAGGAGACCCGCCGGCTGTTCCGCACCGCGTGGGAGCTGCCGCAGAAGGCGCTCATCGACCTGGCCGCCGCGCGTGCTCCGTATGTGGACCAGAGCCAGTCGCTGAACCTGTTCCTGGCCAACCCGACGATCGGCAAGTTGTCGTCGATGTACCGCTACGCCTGGGCAAGCCGCCTGAAGAGCACCTACTACCTGCGCTCGCGGCCGGCGACGCGCATCCAGCAGGCCACCGTCGGCGTGCGGACGGCGGCTCCCGTCGAGGACGCCGTCGCCTGCTCGCTGGAGAACCCGGAGAGCTGCGAGGCCTGCCAGTGACCGGGCCCGCGTCCACGACTCCCACCGACTCCCCGGAGACCCCCATGCTGCTCGACCCCGGGATGGAGCTCACGCTCCGGCCGATGCGCTACCCGCACTTCTACGACCGCTTCCGCGACGCCATCAAGAACACCTGGACCGTGGAGGAGGTCGACCTGCACTCCGACCTCGCCGACCTGCGCCGGATGACCCCGGCCGAACGGCACCTGGTCAGCCGGCTGGTGGCCTTCTTCGCCACCGGCGACACCATCGTGGCCAACAACCTCGTGCTGAACCTCTACCAGCACGTCAACTCACCCGAGGGCCGGCTGTACCTCTCCCGCCAGCTGTTCGAGGAGGCGGTGCACGTCCAGTTCTACCTGACCCTGCTCGACACGTACGTGCCCGACGAGGCCGAGCGGCACGAGGCGTTCGCCGCGGTCGAGAGCATCCCGTCGATCAAGCGGAAGGCCGACTTCTGCTTCCGCTGGATCGACTCCCTCGGCGATGTCGAGGAGCTGCGCACCCGCGAGGACCGGCGGGCGTTCCTGCTCAACCTCATCTGCTTCGCCGCCTGCATCGAGGGGCTGTTCTTCTACGGCGCCTTCGCCTACGTCTACTTCCTCCGCTCGCGCGGTCTGCTCAACGGCCTGGCCAGTGGTACCAACTGGGTGTTCCGGGACGAGTCGATGCACATGGCGTTCGCCTTGGACGTCGTCGACACCGTGCGGCGGGAGGAGCCCGATCTCTGGGACGACGACCTCGAGGCCCAGGTCAGCGAGATGCTCGCCGAGGCCGTCGAGTGCGAGGTCCAGTTCGCCGAGGACCTGCTCGGTGGCGGCGTGCCCGGGATGAGCCTGCCCGACATGCGGGCCTACCTGGAGCACGTCGCCGACCGCAGGCTGGAGCTGCTGGGGATCCCGGCGCGGTACGGCTCGGCCAATCCGTTCGCCTTCATGGAGCTGCAGGACGTGCAGGAGCTGTCCAACTTCTTCGAACGCCGGGTCTCGGCCTACCAGCTGGGCGTCAGCGGACAGGTCTCGTTCGACGACGAGGAGTTCTAGGTCCAGTCCGGAGGTCCGGGACGGCGGCGTCGCCGTCCCGGACCCTCGGGAAGCCGCGCCGCCCCCATGGCGTTGCACCGGGCAACCAACGTGAAGGGCTTCTCCATGCGCATCCCGGTGTCCATCCTCGACCTGGCCCCCATCGCCCGCGGTGAGACCGCCGGCAGCAGCATCGCCGCCAGCGTCGCCCTCGCCCAGCGCGCGGAGGAGCACGGCTACCGGCGGGTCTGGTACGCCGAGCACCACAACATGCCCTCGATCGCGTCGTCGGCGACCAGCGTGCTGATCTCCCACGTCGGCGCCCACACGAGGACGATCCGGCTCGGTGCCGGCGGGGTGATGCTGCCCAATCACGCGCCGCTCACCATCGCCGAGCAGTTCGGCACGCTCGAGGCGATGTACCCGGGGCGGATCGACCTCGGTCTGGGCCGAGCACCGGGGTCGGACCAGAACACGATGTACGCGCTGCGCCGGAACCCGAACTCCGCCGACCGGTTCCCGCAGGACGTGCTGGAGCTGCAGGCCTACCTCGCCGGCGAGACCCGCGTGCCCGGCGTCGACGCGATCCCCGGAAAGGGCACGAACGTCCCGCTGTACGTCCTCGGCTCCTCCATGTTCGGCGCGACCCTCGCCGCCGCGCTGGGCCTGCCCTACGCCTTCGCCTCGCACTTCGCGCCGCAGATGCTGGCGCCCGCCGTCGAGGCCTACCGGCGGGAGTTCACGCCTTCGGCGCAGCTGGCCGAGCCCCACGTCATCGCGGGCGTCAACGTGGTCGCTGCCGACACCGTCGAGGCGGCCCGGACGAACCTGGCAGCGGTGAAGCGGAACCTCGCCATCGGGCTCTTCGGTCGCGGGCAGAAGCTCAGCGACGAGCAGGCCGACGAGCTGCTGGCGCAGGGCGCGGGCACGCACGTGAACTCGATGCTCACCCACACCGCCGTCGGCACCCGCGCCGAGGTGGGGGACCACCTCGACGGCTTCCTGAGGACCGCCGACGCCGACGAGCTGATCGTCGCCCACCAGGCGCCGACGACGGAGGCGCGGCTCCGGTCGGTCACCCTCCTCGCGGAGGCGCTGGAGGACGTCCGGGTCTGACCGTCACCCGCAGCGCGGCAGGCCGAGCCCGCCGCGGTCGGCCGGGCTGATCCAGGTCTCGGCGAGGTATCCCAGGCTGTCGTCCGGGAGCAGTGACCCGTACCAGCGCGTCGAGGTGAACAGCTCCGGGTTGTGGTCGTCGGCGGGGTCGCCGTCGTTGCCGTTGGTGGTGCGTTCGCCCGTGACCTGGCAGACGACTGCCAGGGTGTCCCCGGTGTCGAAGGTGGCGTCCCCGGGCGCCATGCAGCCCCGTGCCCGGCAGCTGTTCTCCGGCCTCGAGGACAGGTAGGCCGGGCTGTCCTCCCGCATCGCCGCCGGCCCCGCCGTCACCTGGTTCTGGACGGTCACCGTGACGGCGGAGGAGGCCGGTGGCGGCTCCGCCGCGGATCCTTCGTCGTCGGCCATCCGGAAGCCGGTTCCCGCGAGGGCGACGGCCAGCAGGGCGACGGCCCCCGCGAGGACCGCCGTCCGGCGCCTCCGCGGGGACGCGGCGCCGCCGCCCGGGACGACGTCGGGCGCGGGAGCTGCTCCCGACGACGACGGGAGGTGACCCGCGTCGGGTGCCGGCAGCGCGAGCCACCGGGCGTCCCACTCGGCCGCGTCCCCACCCAGCGCCACGACCAGGGCCTGGACCACGTCGCGCGACGGCCGGCCGCGCCCGCTCGCCGCGGCGGACAAGGTCGTGTCGCTGTAACCGGTGCGCCGCTGCAGCTGTGCGTAGGTCGGGCTCCCTGCCTCCGTTCGCAGCCGGCGCAGCGCCCGGGCGAACTCCGCCTCGGGCGAGTGGTCGTCGTCCGGGATGGGTCGTTGCGGTCGCCCCACCGGTCCTCCTGCCGTCCTGGCCGCTGTCCTGCGGCCGCCCCCGTTGTCCGGACTTGATTGTCCCGGAACCCGGGCCGGTTCGGGACAACTCGCGCCCGCCTAGACAGGAACGGGGGAGGCGCGGACCCGTGAGCCCGGTCCGCGCCTCCCGCACGCACCCGCGGGTGTAGCCGCCGACGGCCCGGGGTAGCCCCCGCCGGTGACCTACTCGATCGTCGCCCGAGACCCCGACACCGGTGAGATGGGGGTCGCCACCCAGTCGCAGGCCTTCGCGGTCGGCAACAGCGTGCCGTTCGCGCTGCCCGGCCACGGCGTCATCGCCACCCAGTCGATGGCCGAGCCGATGTACGGGTCGGTCGGCCTGGATCTCCTGCAGGGCGGGTTCACCGCGCAGGAGGTGCTGACCGCGCTGAGCAGCGTCGACCCCCAGCCGGAGCGCCGCCAGGTCGCCGTCCTCGGCGTCAACGGCGACCTGGCGGCCTACACCGGGTCCAGCTGCGTCGAATCCGCAGGGCACCTGGTGGGGGACACCTGCGTGGCGCTGGCCAACATGGCCACCTCGCCCGTGGTCTGGGAGTCGATGGTCGAGCGCTTCGAGAACTCGGCCGGCCCCTCCCGCAGCGCTTGCTCAGCGCCCTGCAGGCCGCGGAGGAGGCCGGTGGCGACTTCCGGGGACGGCGGTCGGCCGCGATCATGGTGATCCGGGCGACGACGACCGGGCGCCCCTGGCACGACACGGTGGTGGACCTGCGGGTGGACGACTCGGCCGACCCGGTGGCCGCGCTCGCGGACCTCCTGGTGACCCGCGCCCGGTACCAGGACGTGGTCCGGGCGTTCCAGCAGGCGATCGACGGGGACCCGGTCACCGCCGACCGCGAGCTCGAACTGCTGCGTCCGATGGACCCGGCGACCGAACCCGACCAGCTCATGTGGCGGGCCGTGGTCGCCGCGCTGGCCGGCCGCGAGGACGCCGCGCGCGAGATGCTGGGCGAGCTGGCCGCCACGGCGCCGCAGTTCCTGGAGGCGGCCCGGCGGTTCGGCAAGGCCGGGCTCATGCCGGCCGACGTCATCGCCCGGATCGTCCCTGTCTGACCGCCGCCGTCCGATCAGCGGGGGACGGGTGCTCGGCCACCAGCCGGCGCGGTGCCCGGCAGGCCCACGCCTCGGCCGCCAGCTCGGTGAGCGACTGCTGGTCGAGCTCGTCGAGGCGGCACAGCACGATCGGATAGCCGTCGAAGTGCGACGTCGTGAAGTAGACCTCCGGCTCGGCGGCCAGCAGGGCCGCCTTCGCCCCGTCGTCGGGGACGTAGGCGGCCACGACCGGTCCGGTCGGTGCTGCGTCGCCCAGTTCGGCGGCGTCCTTCGTGCCCAGCGGGCGCTCCCAGACGAAGCCCTTGGTCCGCACCTGCCACTGGCGCCAGCCGCGCGTGGTGCCCTCCGAGGTCTCGGGCAGCGCGAGGCAGGTGCGGGCCACGTCGTCCCAGTCGGCCATGTCAGGAGTGTGCGCGCGGGACGTGCCCGGCCACCAGCCCCCGGGGAGCGTGGGCCGCCCATGCCTCCTCCACGAGCTCGGTCAGCGCCTCCTCGTCCAGCCGGTCGAGCCGGCACAGCACCGCCGGCCAGCCGTCGACGTGCGACGTCGAGACGTGGACCTCCGGCTCGGCCGCCAGCAGGGCCGCCTCGGCGCCTTCGTCGGTACCGAGGCCACGAGCACCGGCCCGGAGGAGCCCGTCCGCCGAGCTCGTCGAGGTCCTTGCGGTGCAGGGGCGTTCCCGCAGGAACGTCTTCCCGCGCACCTGCCGGTGCCGGCGGCCGCCGGCCGAGACGGCCTCCCTGGTCCCGGGCAGGGCCAGGCACCCGCGACACGTCGTCCCAGGTCGCCACGGGGAGCACGGTACGGACGGCGGCCGGCGGCACAGGGGGTTGCTCCCCCGACCTAGGGGGCGCGGGAATTCACCCGCCCCGGGTGCTGCAGGACCGGCCCGGATCGGCCGATGGACCCCCATGCGCAGGAACCGACCCGTCGACGCCCAGGGCAGGGATGCCCGGGCGCGCGCCGTCGACCGCCCGCTGCGGATCGTGCGCGTCCTGGCCGTCGTCTTCGGGGGACGTGGGCCGCGGCTCTCGCGGCCGGCGCCCTGGGAGCGACCGGTATCGGGGCGCTGCTGGCGTCCTCCGGCAAACTGGTGTTCTTCGTCGGCCTCGTCGCCATGCTCGTCGTCCGGGGCTTCGGTGGGGGAGAGGACCGCGTCGCGTGGTGGCTGCTCGCCGGCGCCGTCGGCTCCTACTTCGCCGGCGCGCTGGCGTTCGAGCTCTACTACCGCTTCCTGCCGGTCGCCCCCGGCCCTCGTGGTCCGACCTGGGCTACATGAGCTTCTACCCGCTGGCGTTCGCCGCGCTCCTGCTGATGCTCCGCAGCCGCGTGCGACGGCTCACCGCCACCACCTGGCTCGATTGCCTGATCACGGGTCTGACCGCTGCGGCGTTCGCCGCCGTCCTCGCCCTCGGCGCCCTGGTCCGCGCGGCCGACGGGAGCGTGGCCGTGGTGGTCGCGAGCGTCGCCTACCCGGTCGCCGACCTGTTCCTGCTCGGCCTGCTCTCCGGCGCGCTCGTCGTCATCGGGCGCGGCGCCGGGGCCGGCTGGTGGTGGCTGGCCGGGGGCGTCGCCCTGTTCGTCGTCACCGACACCGTCTACGCCTACCAGGTCGTCCACGGCATCTACACCGTCGGCGGCCCGCTCGACGTCGCCTGGAGCGGCGCCTTCGTCTGCCTCGGCCTGGCCGCCTGCCAGCCGACGCGCGGCGGCATGACCAGCCGGGTGGAGGGGCGGATGGCGCTCCTCGTCCCGGCCGGATGCACGCTGGCCGCGGTGGGGCTGCTCTTCTGGGGCTACCTGGGCGACGGCGATCCGGTGGCCGGCGGGCTCGCGCTCGCCGCGGTGCTCGCAGCCCTCGCCCGCACCGGGTTCACCTTCCGCGACGTGCGGGCCCTGGCCGACAGCCGGCGCCAGGCCCGCACCGACGAGCTGACCGGGTTGCCGAACCGGCGGTCGGTCTTCGAGGCGCTGGAGGCGGCCGACGAGCGGCTCGCCGCCGGCGCGGCCGTGACCGTCCTGGTCCTCGATCTCGACCGGTTCAAGGAGATCAACGACTCCCTCGGTCACGCCGTGGGCGACGCGCTGCTCCGTCAGGTCGGGCCGCGGCTGCACCGCGAGCTGCGCACCGAGGACTTCCTGGCCCGGCTGGGCGGCGACGAGTTCGTCGTCCTGTGCGCGGACCTCGACGGCGCGGACGCGGTGACCATGGCCACCCGGCTGCGCGCCCAGCTGCAGCAGCCGTTCCGCATCGGTGGGATGAGCCTGACGATCGACGCCAGCGTCGGTGTGGCCGTCGGGCCCGAGCACTCGACCACCGCGGAGGAGCTCCTGCAGCTCGCCGACCTGGCCATGTACTCGGCGAAGGCCGGGCGCAGTGGTGTCGCCGTCTACGACGACGCCCGCGACGGTTCGGGCCGGCACCGCCTGGAAGCCGTCGAGCAGTTGCGCGCCGGCATCACCGGCGGCCAGCTCCTCCTGCACTACCAGCCCAAGCTGGCGCTGGCGACGGGCGAGGTGGACGGCGTCGAGGCGCTCGTGCGCTGGCAGCACCCCACCCGGGGGCTGCTCTTCCCGGACGCGTTCATCGACCTGGCCGAGTCGGCCGGGCTGATGAGCCGGCTCACCACCGCGGTCGTCGACATGGCGCTCGCGCAATGCCGGGCGTGGGCCGACGACGGCTCCCTCCTGACCGTCTCGGTGAACGTCAGCCCGTCCAACCTGGTCGACGAGGAGTTCCCGGACGAGGTGGCCGGAGCCCTGCACCGGCACGGGTTGCCCGCCGCCGCGCTGGTCCTCGAGGTCACCGAGAGCATCCTCATGGAGGACCGGGAGCGCGCCGTCCGGGTGCTGTCCCGGCTGCGGGAGACGGGTGTCGGCGTCTCCATCGACGACTACGGCACCGGCTACTCCAGCCTGGCCTACCTCGCCGCGCTGCCCGTCACCGAGTTGAAGCTGGACCGGGTGTTCGTCGGCGCCATGACCGGGAGCTCCCGCGCCGCCTCCATCGTGACCTCGACGCTGCAGCTGGCCCATGCCCTCGACCTCACCCTCGTCGCCGAGGGTGCGGAGGACCAGGCCACGGTGGACGCGCTGGCCACCCTGGGCTGCGACATCGTGCAGGGATACCACCTCAGCCGCCCGCTCCCTGCGGACCAGCTGTGGTCGTGGCTGCAGGACCGGAAGCCGTCCGAGGTGCCGTTCCCGAGCTGATCAGCCACGCCGCCCCTCAGGTCGACGGGACGGGGAAGACGAGCAGCGAACTGGACGCCGTGGCCACGGTCCGGCCGGCGGCGTCGAGCACCTCGCCCTCGGCGAACGCCACCCGCCGCCCGGGCTTCACCACCCGCCCGATGGCGGTGAGCGGACCGCTGCTCGCGTGCACCGCACGCAGGTAGCTCACCTTCAGCTCGATCGAGGTGTACCCCACCCCGGCGGGCAGGGTGGTGTGCACGGCGCACCCTGCGACCGTGTCGAGCATCGTGCAGACGAGCCCGCCGTGGACGACGCCGATCGGGTTGTAGACCGACTCGTCGAGCGTGCAGGTGAACTCGACCCGGCCTGCCTCGATCGCCGTGATGCCCATCTGCACGAGCATGGCGATGGGGGAGGGGGCAGGACGCCGTCCCGGATGGCCTGCATGGTCTCCAGCCCCGAGCGCTCGAGGGCGCCGGCGGCGGTGATCATCGGGTCGTGCCAGGTGATCTCCCGCGTGCGGGGCTCGCCCCAGGTGGCGGGTGCGGTCTCGGTCGTCAGCTCAGCAGTCATGGGTCTAGGTTCACATACTGAACCCAACAAGGGAAGCCGCCGACCGCACGCTGAACGGGCGGGAACCCCGAGGGATCACCGCCCGTCGGAGGCGTGCCCGGCACGAGGCCCGGGGTCCTGCTGCTAGTGCCGTGTCAGGCATGGTTCGCCCCGTGGAGCGGTGCCTGATCCTCGCGGCGGGTGCCGGCGAGCGACTTCCCGGAACCGGTATCGGTTGCGGGGCGGGCCACGGCGGGCCAGGTGGATCCGTCGTGGCGGCCCGCCGGGTGGGTGGGTGTCGGCCGGCCGGGGGCCGGCTGATCAGTCCGCGGCGCGGATCACGCCGGGACCGGCCGGCACCGGGTAGGTGCCGGCCGGCTCGACGGTGCGTGGTCACCGACGGCATCGGGCCGCCGGTCACGGATCCGCCGGCCGCGCCGCTGCCCGGGTGGGCGGTGGCGCGGGCGGCGATGTTGGCGGCACCGACCAGATCTCGGTGTCCGGTGAACCGGCAGGACCGGCAGCTGAAGACCCGCCCGCGCGGCTTGGCCACCCGGGCGGAACAGGCGGGGCAGGTGGAGGAGGTGCCGCGTTCGTCGACCAGCTCGACGGCGATTCCGGCTCGCTCGGCCTTGTCGGCCAGGGTGCGGATCAGGTCGCCGACGGCCCAGTCGCGGACGGCCTTGTTCTGCCGCCGCCCGGCATCCCGCGCGAGTACGCCGCGGGGTCGCCGACGACCAGGGTGCCGACCCGGTGATGCACCGCCCAGGCCACCACCGTCGTCGCGGCCTCGTGCCGCGCCTGGGCGAGGCGCCTTCGGTGGCGGCCCTGCAGGACGCGGGTGCGCCGGCGGTACTGCTTCCACCGCCGCGACCCGGACTACCCGCGGGTGGGGGCGCGGCGGGCGACCGCGCGAGAACGCGCCTTGCGCTCGGCCAGGTGCAGCCGGTGCTCGGCGCGCAACGCCCGCCCCGACACCAGCAGCCCCGCGCCGGCGCCCCCTGGCCGCCCGGGCCGCCGCGGGGGCGAGGACGGCGTAGGGGTGGATGATGCCGAGGTCGACCCCGGCGACCCGGGCCGGATCCGGGCCCGACCCCGGCGGATACGTGGCGACCGGGATCTCGGCGGTGACGTCCAGGAACAGCCGCCGACCGTCGTTGACGAGGCGCACCGAGCGCACCTGCCCGGCCGGATAGGGCAGCGGGCGGGCCGGCCGCACCCACAGCGGCGGGCGGCCGCGCGCCACCGGCAGCCGCACCCGCCCGTCGGCCACGGTGAAGGTGCCGGCGTAGAAGCGGACCGGGACCAGCGCCCGCCGCCGCCGCGGAAACCGCGCCGCCATATCCCCGGCCCGGCGTCGCCGGGCGGCGCTCATCCACGCATCGGAGTAGGCCCGCAGCACCGAGCGGGCGCCTGTCGTCGACAGTTCACCGAAGGTGCCCGCGCCGGCGGCGGCCAGCTCCCGGCACAGCTCCTGATAGCCGACGATCGGCCGGTCGCCGCGCTGCCGCCGCCAGCGGTTGAGCAGCAGCACCGCCGCCCACACGTCCCCACCGGACCGCAGCAGGCCGAACAGCCGCCGCCGCTGCCCCCGGTGACCCGCAGCGCCACCCGCGCGGTCCGGTACACCACCGGCGGCGCCGACGACTCCTGAATGCGAGGCATGCCCGCACCCTGCACGACACCACCGACACAACGATCACCACGCCAACGAGGCAAACGTTGACGGCCGCGGTGCTAGCTCTTGGGGCGCGCTCCGGCCCGGAGCGCGCCGAGCAGGTCATGGTTGAGGCGGGAGATGGTCTCCATCGAGATGCCCTTGGGACAGGCGTGCGAGCACTCGCCGATGTTGGTGCAGCCACCGAAGCCCTCGCGGTCCTGCTGGGCGACCATGTTGACCACCCGGTCGTCGCGCTCGGGCTGTCCCTGGGGAGCAGGCCGAGGTGGGTGACCTTCGCGGCGGTGAACAGCATCGACGACGCGTTGGGGCAGGCCGCCACGCAGGCGCCGCACCCGATGCAGGTGGCGGCGTCGAACGCGGCGTCGGGTCCTTCTTGGGCACCGGCGTCGCGTGCGCCTCCGGCGCCGTCCCGGTCGGGACGGAGATGTAGCCACCGGCCTGGATGATCCGGTCGAAGGCCCGCCGGTCGACGGCGAGGTCCTTGATCACCGGGAAGGGGCTGGCCCGCCACGGCTCGATGTCGATCTTGTCGCCGTCGTTGAACGACCGCATGTGGAGCTGGCACGTGGTCGTCTGCTGGGGGCCGTGCGCCTCGCCGTTGATCATGACGCCGCACATGCCGCAGATGCCCTCGCGGCAGTCGTGGTCGAAGGCGACCGGGTCCTCGCCCTGCATGATCAGCTGCTCGTTGAGCACGTCGAGCATCTCGAGGAAGGACATGTCGGGGAGATGTCGCTGACCTTGTAGGTCACCATCTTGCCCTTGACCGTCGGGTCCTTCTGCCGCCAGATGCGCAGCGTCAGGTTCATGCCGCGCTTCTGCGCCGGAGCGCCGGCGGACGAGTGCGGGCCGTCCTGGGTGAGGGTCACTTGTAGCTCCGCTGTGCGAGGTGGACGTACTCGTACTCGAGGGCTTCCTGGTGCAGCACGGGGGCTGGCCCTCCGGCGTCCACTCCCAGGCGGCCACGTAGGCGAAGTTCTCGTCGTCGCGCAGTGCCTCGCCCTCGGGGGTCTGGCTCTCGGCACGGAAGTGCCCGCCACAGCTCTCGCGGCGGTGCAGGGCGTCGATGCACATCAGCTCGGCGAGCTCGATGAAGTCGGCCACCCGGCCGGCCAGCTCCAGGGTCTGGTTGAAGGAGTGCCAGTCGCCGGACACCTTCACGTTGGTCCAGAACTCCTGGCGGATCTCCGGGATCCGGTCCAGCGCCTTGCGCAGGCCCTCCTCGGAGCGCTCCATGCCGCAGAGGTCCCACATCAGCTTGCCCAGCTCCCGGTGGAAGGACGCCGGGGTGCGGGTGCCGTTGATGTCGAGCAGCTTCTGCACCTGCTCCTGGACGCCTCGCAGCGCCTCGACGGCGGCCGGGTGCTCGTCGGTGATCTTCTCGAAGGGGGCGTCGGCGAGGTACTCGGTGATGGTGGCCGGCAGGACGAAGTAGCCGTCCGCCAGGCCCTGCATCAGGGCCGAGGCGCCCAGCCGGTTGGCGCCGTGGTCGGAGAAGTTCGCCTCACCGATCACGAACATGCCGGGGATCGAGGACTGCAGGTCGTAGTCGACCCACAGCCCGCCCATCGTGTAGTGCACGGCGGGGTAGATCCGCATCGGGACCGAGTAGGGGTCCTCGCCGGTGATCTGCGCGTACATGTCGAAGAGGTTGCCGTACTTGGCCTCGACCGCCGGGCGGCCCAGCCGCTCGATGGCCTCGGCGAAGTCCAGGTAGACGCCCAGCCCGCCCGGGCCCACGCCGCGGCCCTCGTCGCAGACGTTCTTGGCCTGGCGGGAGGCGATGTCGCGGGGCACCAGGTTGCCGAACGCCGGGTAGATGCGCTCGAGGTAGTAGTCGCGCTGGTCCTCGGGGATCTCCCGCGGGTCGCGGTCGTCGCCGCGCTCCTTGGGCACCCACACACGGCCGTCGTTGCGCAGCGACTCGCTCATCAGCGTCAGCTTGGACTGGTAGTCGCCCTTGACCGGGATGCAGGTCGGGTGGATCTGGGTGTAACAGGGGTTGGCGAAGTACGCGCCCTTCTTGTGCGCCCGCCAGATCGCCGTCGCGTTGGAGCCCATCGCGTTGGTGGAGAGGTAGAAGACGTTCCCGTACCCGCCCGTGGCCAGGACCACGGCGTCGGCGAAGTGCGTGGTGATCTCGCCGGTCACCAGGTCGCGGGCGACGATGCCGCGGGCGCGGCCGTCGACCACGATCAGGTCGAGCATCTCGGTGCGCGCGTGCTGCTCGACGCTGCCGGCCGCGATCTGCCGCTCCAGCGCCTGGTAGGCGCCGTAGAGCAGCTGCTGGCCCGTCTGGCCGCGTGCGTAGAAGGTGCGCGAGACCTGGGTGCCACCGAAGGAGCGGTTGTCGAGCAGGCCGCCGTACTCGCGGGCGAAGGGCACGCCCTGCGCGACGCACTGGTCGATGATGTTGACGCTGACCTCGGCCAGGCGGTGCACGTTGTTCTCGCGCGAGCGGAAGTCGCCGCCCTTGACCGTGTCGTAGAACAGCCGGTGGACGCTGTCGCCGTCGTTGCGGTAGTTCTTGGCGGCGTTGATGCCGCCCTGCGCGGCGACGCTGTGCGCCCGGCGCGGGCTGTCCTGGTACCAGAAGGACGAGACCTTGTAGCCGGCCTCGCCGAGGGTAGCGGCCGCGGCACCGCCGGCCAGGCCGGTGCCGACGACGATGATCGTCATCTTCCGGCGGTTGGCCGGGTTGACCAGTCGGCCGCGGAAGCGGCGCTCGCTCCACCGCTCGCCGATCTCGACGTCGGTCGGGGCCTTGCTGTCGGCGATCGGGTCGCCGGTGGTGAAGAGATCGAGAGGCATCGCTGGAGCTCCTCAGTCGATGATGTTGAAGAGGACGGAGAACGGCACCAGCAGGAAGCCGAGGGTCAGGACGGTCGAGAACCCGAGGGCGAACAGGCTGACCGTCTTCTCGCGCCGCCGGTTGCTCTGGCCCAGGGTCTGCGTGGCGCTCCAGATGCCGTGTCGCAGGTGCATGCCCAGCAGGATGACCGCGATCGCGTAGAACGCCGTGACGAAGGGGTTGGAGAAGCTGGCGACCAGTCGGTCGTAGGGCGTGCTGTCGAAGCCCTCGGCGTTCACCGTGCCGGTGGTGAGGTCGAGGATGTGGTAGATGATGAAGGCCAGCACGATGACCCCGCCCCAGCGCATGGTGCGTGAGGCGTAGCTCTGCGCCACCGACTTCTTCGTCACGTAGCTCTCGGGGCGGGCCCGCTTGGCCTGTCGCCACAGCGAGACGGCGGCCCAGAAGTGGGCGACCACGGCGACCAGCAGGACGATGCGGATCGTCCAGAGCGCGGTCTGGCCCGGAACCGCGGGGTTGCCGACCGTGCGGATCCACCCGGAGTAGGAGTTGAAGGCGTCTGCCCCGGAGAAGGCCTTCAGGTTCCCGACCACGTGCGCGATCAGGTACAGCACCATGATGATGCCGCTCACGGCCATGACGGCCTTCTTGAAGACCGAGTTCGTCTTCGCCACCTTCGGGGTCCGGCGTCCCGCGTGCGTCACTGTCACCACAGGCACAAAGCTAGGTGCCGCAGCACTTTGCGGCCAGGTAAACACGAGGTGACTCAGCTCATGTAAGGCTGCCCTCACCGCAGCTCAGGCCCTAGGGTCGGGCGTTGCGCGGTCGGGGGTCGAGGTGCCGCGCCGTCCGGATGGGGAGGACCACAGCGTGCCCGGACCTACCAGAGGTTTCCTCGGCCGCCGCCGCGAGCGCGACCCGCGGCTGCCGCCGGGGCAGTACGACGTCGGCGGCGACTGGCCGGTGCTGACCGCCGAGGCGACGCCGCGCATCAGCCCCGAGACGTGGAGCATCACCGTCGACGGCAAGGTCGAGTCCCCGACCACCTGGTCCTGGGACGAGGCGCACCGGCTGCCGTCGTCGGAGTACCGCGGCGACATCCACTGCGTCACCACGTGGTCGAAGTTCGACACGCAGTTCGCCGGCGTCAGCGTGGACACCCTGCTGGAGGCCGCGCGGCCGACGCCCGAGGCGCACTTCGTGATGGCGACGTCGAAGACCGGCTACACGACCAACCTGCCCCTCGAGCACGTGACCGGCGGCAAGGCGTGGGTGGTCTGGGAGTTCGACGGCAAGCCGCTGCCCATCGAGCACGGTGGCCCGGTCCGGCTGCTGGTCCCGCACCTGTACTTCTGGAAGAGCGCCAAGTGGATCAGCAAGCTGACCCTCCTCGCCCGCGACCAGCAGGGGTTCTGGGAGCAGAACGGCTACCACGACCTCGGTGACCCCTGGCGCCAGCAGCGCTACCAGGGTGACTGACGACGGGGCCGTGCTCGGCGCGGGACGTCCGCCGGCGCCGGCGGGTGGCTGGCGGACGGCGGCCGTCGCGGGCGTCCGCCGCCCCATCCGGCGGTCGGTCGAGCTGCGCCTGGACGTCCACGACCGGATCGACCACATGCCCGGCCAGCACTACGTCGTGCGGCTGACCGCGGAGGACGGGTACACCGCGCAGCGCTCGTACTCGGTGGCCTCGGCGCCCGGTGACCCGCTGGTCGAGCTGTTCGTCGAGCGGCTGGACGACGGCGAGGTGTCCACCTACCTGGCCGACGTCGTCGAGCCCGGCGACGAGCTGGAGCTCCGGGGACCGATCGGTGGCTGGTTCGTCTGGGACGGCGAGACCCCCGCGCTGCTGGTGGCCGGCGGCTTCGGCGTCGTCCCCTTCGTCGCGATGGTCCGGCACGCCCGGGACCTCGGCCGGCTGGACCTGCTGCGCGTCGCCGTGTCCAGCCGCACCCTGGCCGAGCTGCCCTACGCCGAGGAGCTCACGGACGCCGGCGCGCTGATCGTCCTCACCCGGGAGGCGCGCGGCATCCGTCCGGCCGGGCGGCTGACCGCTCCGGATCTCGTGCCGCTCTGGGAACCCGGCCAGACCGCCTACGTGTGCGGCTCGGCGTCGTTCGCCGAGGCGGCGAGCCAGCTGCTGGTCGGCATGGGGTTCCCGGCCGCCGACGTCCGCGTGGAGCGCTTCGGCCCCAGCGGGGCGCCTGCCTGATGGCCGTCGCGCGTACCGGTGGACCGGGGAGCCCGGAACGGGTCCGGTCGTGGGCTCCTCCGGTCCACCCCGTCGACGGTCCTACGCGCCGGCGGCAGCCTGGAGCGCTGCGCACGCCTCGCGCTCCAGCGGGACCACCTCGGCGGCAAGCCCGGCCAGCGAGTCCAGGACGACCAGCCGGTCCGGCTCGGCGAGGTCGAGTCCGGCGGTGAGTGCCTCGGCCTCCTCGGCCAGCGGTCGCAGCCGGTCGGCACCGGCCCCGCCCAGGAGGAGCTCGAGACGGCGCTCCACCAGCCCGCGGTAGGGGGCGAGGTGGCCGGCGACAGCGGTCTCGGCCAGCTGCGCCCAGAGGTCCCCGGCCCGGGAGTAGAGCTGTGCTGCCTGGCCGAGTGCGGGCTCGCCGAGCAGCCGGGCTGCCTGGGTCAGGTAGTCGGCGTAGAGCGGCCGCATCGCGCCGGGGAGGAGTGGTCGAAGGTCAGGCAGTCGTGCAGCCGTCGCATGGCGTGCCCGAACGCCGGGCCGCTGTCGAACAGCTGCGCCCAGCCGGTCCTCGTGCGTCGGTCGGCGAGCGCGTCGGCCCACCGCGTGAGCCCGCGCAGCCCGAAGTTGCCCGCGAAGTTGCCCGGCATCACGTCCTCCGTCAGGTCGTGCACGGTCACGGCGATCGAGGCGCGCACGGCCCGGGTCAGGTCGACCGGTGCTCCGGCCGACTCGACGACGACCATCCGGTGCCTGCTCGCGCGGTGCGCCGCGCGAGCGGAGGCGAGCACGTCGACGGGTACCCCGATCGGTGCCAGCGCGTCGTCGTCGAGCAGCGCGACGTCCCCGTGCCGGCCGGCGACCACGACGTCGTAGGGGTCGCTGCCCGTGATGCTGTCTGCCCAGACCTGGTGGCCCAGCCCCGCCCGGTCGACGGTGACCAGTGCCGGGCGGCCGGCCCCGAGGGCGGCATCGAGACCGCGGGCGGCCTTCGCCGCGCTCGTCGTCTCGCTGACCTGGTGCCGGATGCCGGTGCGCTCGAGGGCGCCGATGAGGAAGGGCCGCGGGTGGATCCGCGGCACGATCGTCATCGTCGGCACGTGCCCGGCGTAGGAGAACGAGAAGTACATGAAGCCGATCCCACCGGCCAGGCCCGCCGTCATCGGCTCGTCGAGCGGTTCGCCGTCGTGGGCGGCGGTGACGCCGACGGCCTCGAGGAGATGGGTGAGCAGGGCGCTGTCGTGGGACCGGCCGCCACCGAAGTGGCGGTAACCAGGGACCAGGCCGGGGTCGGTCGCTGCCGGCGACCCGGTCAGGTGCCGGTGGGCGGTCGTGTAGCGCTCGCCGGTGCGGGCCATCCGGGCGCGGACGGCGGACTTGAGGTGCTTGTGGCTGGTCACGGGAACTCCTTCGGCGGCCGCGGGCCCCGACCCCACGCGTCCCGGGCCCGGCCGCGACGAAGAAGAGGTGCCGACCGGAGCTCCCCGAGGACCTGATCCCCTCTGCCCTCGCACGGCCGGTGGCGTGGGCAACCGGTCAGAGGGTGCGGCGTGGGGTTCGCCGGCCCGGACGCTACCGCAGTCAGGTCAGATCCAGCCGTGCCGCCGGGCCTCGACGACCTCGACGGCGGGCACGTCGCCGGTCGGAGCGGGTCGGCCTGCGGGCTCGATGCGCGTCGACGCCGGTCCGTGGCCTCCTCGGTGCGCCCGCCGGTCGCCGTCGGGCCGGTCATCCCGGACGCACCTCCGACGGTGCCGCCCAGACAGCGCCGCGTCAGGTGCCGTCGTGCACGACCTGGGCGGCCGCCGTCACGACCGACCCATGACGGACGTCACGGACCGGCGGGATGACGGAGGGGCGGGACGGCAGCTGCCGTCCCGCCCCTCGGTCGTCGTGCGGTCAGACCGTCGGCGGCACCATCGAGGCGCTCACCAGCGGCGTGCGGTCCCACGCGCGGTGCATGCCCAGCGCGGCCACGGTGGCCGCGGCCAGCTTCGCGTTGGCCTTCTTCCCGGTGAGGACCCCGGGCGCCCCCGTGTCGATCCCCGCCGCCTTCAGCACCTCGACGCCGTCGCCCCAGGCTCCGACGGCCTTCAGGTGGCGGAAGGCCTCCTGCAGCATGATCAGCGCGCGGAAGTCCCCGTCCTTGGGTGCGCCGTCGGCGACCACGATCGCGTCGAACTCGATCGACCGGCCGGTGGCGAAGGTGCGCTCCACGATCTCGGCGTTCTTGCCCTTGCCGAGCTGCCCACCGTGCGGGGCGATGACACGGAGCAGCGCCCCTCGGCCTCCAGCGCCGTGCGCAGGGTGGCGATGCCGGTGAGATCGGCGTCGGGCCCGGCGACCACGCCGACGATCCGGCCGTCGATCGGGAACGGCGTCGGCCTGATCTGCCGCAGGGCGGGGGACTCCATGCCCGGCTTCTCGGCCTTGATCTTCTTCGGCACCGGCAGCCCGAGGCCGGCGGCGACCTGTGCGCAGAGCTTCGCGTCGATGCGGGCCAGCACCGACAGCCCGCGCTCCTTGATCGACTGCTCGTAGCACTTGCCGAGCTCGAAGGTGTACGCGTCGGCCACGTGCTGCTGCTCGACGCTGGTGAGGCTGGCGTAGAACAGCGCCGGCTGGGAGAAGTGGTCGTCGAAGGACGCCGGCGCCGTGCGGCCGACCGCGCCCTCGACGTGCCGCGGGACGTGCACGTAACCCCCTCGGCCCAGTCCGACGGGAAAGGGACGCCGTCGTCGACGCTGTTGGGCGTGTACGGCGCCTGCCCGGTGTGCACCGCCTGCTGATGGAAGCCGTCCCGGGTGTTGTCGTTCACCGGGGCGTGCGGCCGGTTGATCGGGATCTGGGTGAAGTTCGGTCCACCGAGCCGGGTGAGCTGGGTGTCGAGGTAGGAGAAGTTCCGGCCCTGCAGCAGCGGGTCGTTGGTGCCCTCGATGCCCGGTACCAGGTGCCCGGTGTGGAAGGCGACCTGCTCGGTCTCGGCGAAGAAGTTGGTCGGGTTGCCGTTCAGCACGAGCGTGCCGATCGGCTGCACCGGCGCCAGCTCCTCCGGAACGATCTTGGTGGGATCGAGCAGGTCGATGCCCTCGAACGTCTCCTCCGGGGTGTCGGGGAAGACCTGGATGCCGAGCTCCCACTCGGGGAAGGCGCCGTTCTCGATGGCGTCGTAGAGGTCGCGGCGGTGGAAGTCGGGGTCGACGCCGGCCGCGATCTGCGACTCTTCCCAGGTGAGGGAGTGCACGCCCGCCTTCGGCTTCCAGTGGAACTTGACCAGGACGGTCTCCCGCTTCTCGTTCACCAGCCGGAAGGTGTGGACGCCGAAGCCCTCCATCGTCCGGTAGCTGCGCGGGATCCCGCGGTCGCTCATGTTCCAGAGCGTGTGGTGCGTGGCCTCGGTGTGCAGGGTGACGAAGTCCCAGAAGGTGTCGTGCGCCGACTGGGCCTGCGGGATCTCGCGATCCGGGTGCGGCTTGCCCGCGTGGATGATGTCGGGGAACTTGATCGCGTCCTGGATGAAGAAGACCGGGATGTTGTTGCCGACGAGGTCCCAGGTGCCTTCCTTCGTGTAGAACTTCGTCGCGAAGCCGCGGGTGTCGCGCACCGTGTCGGCCGAGCCGCGCGAACCGAGCACGGTCGAGAAGCGGACGAAGACCGGCGTCTGCAGGCCCTTCTCGGCGAGGACGGCGGCCCGGGTGACGCTAGCCGCGGCGCCGTTGGCGGTGAAGATCCCGTGCGCGCCGGCGCCCCGGGCGTGGACCACGCGCTCCGGGATCCGCTCGTGGTCGAAGTGCATGATCTTCTCGCGCAGGTGGAAGTCCTCGAGGAGGACGGGCCCGCGCGGCCCCGCCTTGAGCGAGTGGTCGCTGTCGGGGATGCGCACGCCGTTCGGCGTGGTCAGCTTGTCGCCGGCCTGCGCCCGCGGGTCCGGGCCCTCCTTGGGGCCGTCGTAGCCGACGCCCGTAGGGCTGACGGTCCTCGGAGCGGACTGATCGGGCTGGCGTGCGGGAGGCATGAGGGCTCCTGGGTGCTTCAGAGTCGTTCGGGCCCCTGACGGCTACCCGGTGTCGTTGCGCGGGCAAACGATCCGTCCCGGTGGGTGGAAACGCCGGGCCGGGGGTAGGCGGGGCACGGACGAGCGGCGCTTCCTCCGGCCCGGACGTCCGACCGCCGAGAAGGAGGAAGCGTGGACGAGCAGGACCAGAAGCGTGCCGAGCTGGGCGAGACCGACGCGCCGGCGGAGGACGAGATCGCCGAGGCGTTCGAGAAGATCGTCAGCGAGGGCGCGCAGCGCCTGCACCGCCGGTGGCGCGAGGTCCTGGCCACGGGTCTGGCCGGCGGGCTGGAGATCGCCGTCGGCGTCCTCGCTCTGCTGGCGGTCCTGGAAGCCACGGGCAGCGAGCTGCTCGCCGGCCTCGCGTTCAGCGTCGGGTTCATCGCGCTCATGCTCGGGCGCAGCGAGCTGTTCACCGAGGGCTTCCTCATCCCGGTCACCGCGGTGTTCGCCGGCCGGGCGAGCGTCGCGCAGCTGGCCAAGCTGTGGGCCGGGACGCTGGTCGCCAACCTGATCGGCGGGTGGGCGGTGATGTGGGTGGTCGTCCACGCCTTCCCCGAGCTGACGAACACGGCCGTCGAGTCCGCGACCCATTTCGTCGAGGCTCCGCTGGACCTGCAGTCGGTCTGCCTGGCCTTCCTGGCGGGCAGCGTCATCACCCTGATGACCCGCATGCAGCACGGCGCCCACTCGGAGACCGGGAAGATCGTCGCCTCCGTCATCGGTGGGTTCCTGCTCGCCGGGCTGGTGCTGTTCCACTCGATCCTGGACTCGCTGCTGATCTTCGGCGCCCTGCACGCCGGCGCCCCGTTCGGTTACGGCGACTGGCTGGCCTGGTTCTGGTACACGACCGTGCTCAACATGGCCGGCGGGCTGCTCGTCGTCACCATGATCCGGCTGGTCCGGAGCAAGGAGCTGATCGAGCAGGAGCGCCGCGAGGCCGACGCCGACGACTGATGCGCGCCTGGCCGCTGTCGCCCGTGACGGTCGGCATGCTGGCCGGTGTGATCGGACTCGACGGTCTGGCGAAGGTCTACCGGGACCGCGTCGCCGTCGACGACCTCACCGGGCGGTGGGCGACGTCGCCTTCGCGGCCGGCGCGCGGGTGCACGAGCTGAGCCGGGTGACCGCGTCGCTGGAGGCGGCCTACCTCGCCCTCACGGGGGACGACGTCGAGTACCGGGCGGTCCTGCGATGCGCCGCGACGTGCCCTTCGTGGCCTTGCTGCGCAGCGAGTGGACGAAGCTGCGGTCGGTGCGTGCCACCTGGTGGTGCTCCGGGCTCTACCTGCTCGCCGTCGGAGGGGCCGGGTGGCTGGCCGCCGCGAGCACCGCCTCCGCGGCCCGCGCCGACATCGCCGTCCAGGCGGCCCTCACCGGCTTCGGGTTCGGGCAGCTGGTGCTCGTGGTGCTCGGCGTCCTGGCGGTGACCACGGAGTTCGCCTCGGGCATGGTGCTGGTGATCCTGGCCGCCGCGCCCCGGCGCACCCGCCTCCTCGCCGCGAAGACCGTCGTCGTGACGGGCTGGTGCCTGGCGCTCAGCGCGGTGCTGGCGGGGGTGTGCGCGCTCGCCGCGCGGACGCTGACGGCGGTGCCCGGCGGTGTGCAGCCGAATGACCCCGCCGTCCTGCGGGTGCTGGGGCTGCAGGGTGGCGCGGCCGGGCTGGTCGCCGTCCTCTCGGTCGGACTGGGCGCGGTGCTGCGCTCGACGGCCGGCGCGGTCGGCACGGGCATGGCTCTGGTGTTCGTCCTGCCGCCGGTGTTCTCCCTGGCGGGGGCGATCTCTTCTTCCGGGTCGCAGGGCCTGCCGGCGCTGCGGGTGGGGGCCGACGCCTTCCTCGCCGACTCGGCGCCGTGGCCGGTCGGCATGGGCATCCTCTGCGCCTGGGCGGCCGGTGCGTGGGCGGCCGGGGCCGCCCTGCTGGAGCGCCGGGACGTCCAGCCGGGGCTCACGGCACCGCCGTCCCCGTGTCGGCGGGGTCGCTGGTCGCCGGGGGCGTGCTCGTGGTCGGGGGTGTGCTGGTGGTCGGGGGTGTGCTGGTGGTCGGGGGTGTGCTGGTGGTCGGGGGTGTGCTGGTGGTCGGGGGTGTGCTGGTGGTCGGGGGTGTGCTGGTGGCGGGGGTGTGCTCGTGGCGGGCGCGCTGCTGGTGGCCGGCGTGCTGCTGGTCGCCGGCGTGGTCGCCGGCGCCGCGCTCGCGCTCGAGGCAGCGGTCGTGGCAGGAGCCGTCGTCGCGGCGGCCGCCTGTGCCGACGCCGTCGTCCTCGCCGGCGTGCGCGCCGGTGTCGGGCGGGCCGTCGTCGTCCGCGCCCGCGCGCTGGCCACGGCCGGGCGGACGACGGTGTCCGTCGACGGGGCGGCCGTCGACGGGGCGGCCGCCGGCGGAGGCGCCGTCGGCTGGACGCCCGGCCCGGCCATGACCGGGCCCGCGAGCCACTCGCCCGGATCGGTGTGCGGCCGTTCGCTCGAGCCGGTGGCGGCCGCCACCGGCGGGTCGCCGGCCGGCTGGGCGTCGGACGCCGCGCCGGAGGTCGTCGTCGCGGGCACCACCATCAGCGCGATCCAGGCGGTCGCGGCCGCGACGGCGAGGACGACGAGGGCATCCAGGGGCTTGCGCCATCCCGGCAGCGCCAGCCACTGGGCGCCGACCGACTCACTCCGGCGCGCGCGCCGGGTGCCCCGGTCCGCAGGCTTCTCTGCCACGGGTTCCTCCCGAAGATGCGTGCTGACGGCCTCCTCGCCGGCACACCTTCGCCACCCGGGTCGCCCATGGGGCCGCCCCGCGCGGCGGGCGAACGGGCGCGTCCGCCCTCGGCGCGTTGCCACGCACCGGAGCGGCGGACGTGCGCGGTGTCGCGCAGGCGGTCAGCCGCCCGCGGCCCGCCGGATCGCCGTCACGTACCGGTCCGTCGCCAGCCGCTGGGCGAGCAGGCTGACCGGTCCACCCAGCCTGGCCAGGGGAGAGGCGAGGCGGAAGAACGCCCGGATCTCGTAGACGACCTCCCCGCCGGGGGTCAGCCGGACGAGGAAGCACTCCTCGCCGCTCTCGGGGTGGCCGGGCAGGGTGCCGTAGGCGAAGCCGCGCTCGGCGCCCCGGTCTTGGCCCACACGACCCGGCAGGGGATGTCGTAGCCGAGCCGGGGCAGACCCGCGGTGAGCACGACGACGGTGCCGGGGGCGGTGCTCGGGCCGCTGGCGCGCACCCGCAGCCCGACGGCACGCTGCGCCTGCCAGTCGAAGACCGCCGTGGCGGCCCGTTCGAAGGCCGTCCGTCCCGAGCCGACGACGACACTGCGGCGGGCGCTCCGGAAGCCCTCCGGTACCGCCCCGGAGCAGGCGGTGCCCACCGCGTCGTAGGTCAGCGGTGCGTCGAGCAGGTCGGCAGGGCGGGTGCTCCGGAGCAGGGCCATCAGGAGGCCCCGTGCATCCGGACGACGCTCACGTCGATCAGTGTGTCCCGGGGACAGGCGCTGATACCGACCGGGTCTCGGGCTCCCGGATCGACGAGGACGCCAACCGCCGCTCGATCTCCGCCACCGCGGCCGGGACGGTCCCGGCGGGTCCCGGACGCGCCAACCAGTAGCCCTGTGCCTCGTCGCAACCGAGCGCAGCCAGCTCCGCCCAGGATGCTCGGGTCTCGACGCCCTCCGCGACCACCCGGAGCCCGAGGCTGTGCGCCAGTTCGATGGTGCTGCGCACGATGACGCCGTCGCTGGAGTCCAGCTCCATGGCCTGCACGAAGGACCTGTCGATCTTCAGCGTCCCCACGGGCAGCCGGGTCAGGTAGGCGAGCGAGGCGTGCCCGGTGCCGTAGTCGTCGACGGACAGGTGCACGCCCAGCCCGCGCAGGCGGTGGAGCACTTCGAGCGCGCGGCCGGGGTCCTTCATCGCCGCGCTCTCGGTGATCTCGAGCTCGAGGCACGAGCTCGGCAGGGCATGGGTGCGCAGTGAGTCGGCGACCCGCTCGGGCAGCGTGGGGTCGAGCAGGCTGCGGGCGCAGAGGTTCACGGCGACGGTGAGGTCCAGGCCCTGCTGCCGCCAGGCCGCGCAGTCCTGGAGCGCGCGGTCGAGCACGGCGTCGGTGAGGGGCGGATGAGCCCGGTCTGCTCGGCGACCGGGATGAAGACGGCGGGGGCACCATGCCGCGCTCGGGGTGCTCCCAGCGGACCAGTGCCTCCACCCCGACGACGCGCCCGTCCCCGATCCGGACCTTCGGCTGGTAGTGGACCGCGAGGTCGCCGTCCCGGATGGCCCGCCGGAGGTCACCGAAGAAGGCGAGCTGCTCGGGCGCTCCGGCGTCCAGCGCCGGGCTGTAGGTGACCACCCCCAGGTGGTCGGCCTTCGCGACGTACATCGCCACGTCGGCGTGCCTGAGCAGGTCGGCGGCCGAGCCGGGGCCGGACGCCACCCCGCAGCTACCGTCGATCTCGAGCAGGAACCCGTCGACGGCGAAGGGGCGACGGACGCACTGGAGGGCGCGTCCGGCCACCTGCTCCGCCTCATGCGTCCCGGCACCGGGAAGGAGGACGACGAACTCGTCCCCGCCCAGCCTTGCGAGGACGGCGTCGCTGCGGAGCTCGTCGACGAGGCGCGCGGACACCGCGGTGAGCAGCGCGTCCCCGACGTGGTGCCCCAGCGTGTCGTTGACCTCCTTGAAGCGGTCGAGGTCGATCAGCGCGACAGCGAGCTGTCCTCCTTCGGCCACCGCGGCGTCGATCTCCTCCACGAGAGCCGACCGGTTGAGCAGCCCGGTCAGGGCGTCGTGCCGGACGCGGTGGCGGAGCTCCGCCTCGGCCAGCCGCCGGGAATCGACCTCCGCCTTGAGCTCGTCGGACCGCCGCTTGCCGAAGACCATCATCAGCACGTGCGAGAAGGCGAGGACGAGGACGACGTCGTCGACAGGGCCGCTGAGCATCTGCGGCAGGTCCCAGGCCACGCTGGCCGCGCCGAAGAGCCCGGTCAGCAGGAGGACGACGGCGGCCTCGCGGAGCACTCGTGCCCGCAGGGCGGCGACGCCGTCCGTCCGCTCTCGCTGCACCACCCTCACCCCCGATTGTCCTCCGATCGTCATCGGACAGCCGCGCCCCCACTTGAGATCGAACCGGACGGCCTCCCCGGAGGAGTGCGCCGGCCACGAGGAGAAGGGGACGTCGCCGACGCGGTGGCCGGTCGCCGGTCGCCGGAGCACGGCGAGGTGCCAACCAGCGACAGCGCAGCACTGCGCTGATTCCCCATGGGGGCTGTGGCGCCGAGTCCCGGCCTTGACCGGCGTTGTCGCCGGTCGGCCGCGACGAGCGACCCGAAGATCACGGTCACGGGCCCCACGCGCGACGAGCGCCGGCCGGAGGTTCCCGATCGCGGCTCCCGCCCATGTGCTGCAAGCGAGCCCGGCCTCGCCGGGCCGGCCCACTTCCTCATCCGGGACTCCGTGACCGGGCCAGCGGTGGCAATCAGTGCAACGAGACCCCGCACCCATCCACGACGCGACTCCCAGAGCCGAACTCGACTCCACCCACCGGACCAGCCGCAACCCGAGACCACCCAGCGCGATCAACACCGGAGGTGCCTGACATGAGTCGAGGCGGGCACCGCCACGACACCAGGGCCGGTACGGCGCCGGACCCTGGTGTCACCGTCAGGGAGCGGTCGGCTCGACGAGTGGTGCCTCGGTGGACGGCGAATCGGTGGACGGCGGTTCGGTGGACGGCGGTGGTTCGGTCGGTGGCGGCTCGCTGGGTGGCGGCTCGCTGGGTGGCGGCTCGCTGGGTGGTGGCTCGCTGGGTGGTGGCTCGCTGGGTGGTGGCTCGCTGGGTGGTGGCTCGGTGGGCGGTGGTGGATCGGTGGGCGGTGGCGGCTCGGTGGGCGGTGGCGGCTCGGTGGGCGGTGGCGGCTCGGTGGGCGGTGGCGGCTCGGTGGGCGGTGGCGGCTCGGTGGGCGGTGGCGGCTCGGTGGGCGGTGGCGGCTCGCTGGGTGGCGGTTCGCTGGGTGGCGGTTCGCTGGGTGGCGGCTGTCCGGCGGGGGTGGCTCGGTGGGCGCCGGCTGTCCGGCGGACGGCGGCCCAGCGGGTGGCGGCGGTGCGGATGCGGCCGGTGCTGACGTCGCCGGTCCCGAAGCGGTCGGCGCTGCGGACGCGGGCGCCCCGCGGGCGCCCACTGCCGATGAGACGCCAGCCGCCCTGCTCGCGGCCCGGACAGGCGGGTCCCTGCGAGCCGCCGATCCCGATCCCAGGGGGACACGCGCTCCGGTCGCCGCCGTTCCGGCGAACACCTCGGCCGAGCCCCCGCGGAGCCCCCGGCAGACGCCCCGGCAGGGGCGCCGCCGCGCTCCGGAAGGCGGCGCGGATCGTCTGGTGCATCCGACCTGCCTGCCCCGATGAACGCGTCGGGGCGGACGGAGCTCGGAGAGCCCCCACCTGTCGTCGCGTAGATCACCAGCGCGGCCACTCCCGCCGCGCAGAGCAGGACGAGGACGAAGACTGCATCAGCGGGCCGCCGGCCCGCCCAGCCCGACGGGAACGTCTGAGTCGGTCGACTTCTCTGGCGCACGGGCTTCTCCGGACATGGGCGCTCGGGTCTGGCGGCACAGCATCCAGTCCTCGGGGCGCCGGACGGGTGGCCGGCGTCTTCGCGCCCGGCTCGGTGGAGGGGCGTACGGCGGTTTGCCACCCAGCGAGGCCTGCAGAGTTCGGTGCGTTGCGAAACGGCCCTGATCGTTCCGCAGGTGGCCGGAATGTCGGTCGACATCTCGGCCCCCGCGCGCCCTGCCCACCACGTAGGTTGTCGACACTGTGCTGCCCGCCGTCACCGCCACCCGCTACGTCACCCCGCTGCGCGAGGGTGGCTCGCTCCCGGGGCTGATGGAGGCCGACGACCTCGGCACGTACGTGGTGAAGTGGCGCGCCGCCGGTCAGGGCGTGAAGGTCCTGGTTGCCGAGGTGGTGTGCGCCGAGCTCGCCCGCGCGCTGGACCTGCCGGTGCCCGCCCTGGTGACCGTCGACGTCGTCCCGGAGCTGGCGGTGGGGAGCCGGACGTCGAGGTGCAGGAGCTGCTGCAGCGCTCGGCAGGCCGCAACCTGGGCCTGGACTACCTGCCCGGAGCGCTGGACTTCGAGGCCGGCGCCGACGGCGTCGACCCCGAGCTCGCCGGGCGTGTGCTCTGGTTCGACGCCCTGGTGGGCAACGTCGACCGGTCGTGGCGCAACCCCAACATGCTCTTCTGGCACGGCCGGCTGCAGCTGATCGACCACGGTGCGGCCCTGACCTTCCACCACCACTGGCCCGGGGCCGAGGCTGCCGTCGCCCGTGCCTACGACGCGTCCGCGCACGCGCTGCTCGAGTGCGGGCCCCGCGTCCCGGCTGCCGACGAGGCGCTGGCCGGCCGGGTGACCCGGCCCCTGCTGGAGAACGTCCTCGCCCAGGTCCCGGACGAGTGGATGGACGAGGACCCCGGTGCCCTCCGGGACCGGTACGTCGACCAGCTGCTCGCCCGGCTGGCGGCGCGCGAGGCATGGCTGCCCGCGCTCGTCGCCACCGCGGAGGCCGGCGGCGGCGGACGTCGGCGGGTGCCGCGCGGGGAGAATCGGCCCGCCTGGCTGGGTCCGCCGCCGCCCGAGGGGTGACCCAGCGATGACCACCTCGAGGGACACCTTCGAGTACGCGGTGTTGCGCGTCGTGCCGCGCGTCGAACGCGGCGAGGCGCTCAACGCCGGCGTCCTCGTGTACTGCCGGCAGCGGGACTTCCTCGGCTCGCGCGTGCACCTGGACCTACAGCGACTGCATTCACTGGATCCGACCGCCGATGCCGACGCGATCGGCCGGGCACTGCAGGCCGCCGCCGATGTCTGCGCCGCGGACCCGGCTGCCGGCGCGGCGGGACGCGAGGCGCTGGGCTCGCGGTTCCGCTGGCTGACCGCGCCGCGGAGCACCGTCATCCAGCCCGGCCCGGTGCACACCGGCCTGACGGCGGACCCGGACGCGGAGGCCGACAGGCTCCTGAGGCTGCTGGTCCTGCCCGTCGAGGGGTGAGGACGTCCGCGCACCTCGCGCTCGGGCCAGGCAGAGTCGCTACAGCGGCTGCAATCAGTGCGGCAACAGGCTGTCGATGCGCCGGGCGAGCTGCAGGTCGAGCTCGGTGACACCGCCGGCCGAATGGGTGACCACCGACAGGTGCAGCGTGCGCCACCGGAGGTCCACGTCGGGGTGGTGGTCCATCTCTTCGGCGACGTCGGCGATCGCGACGATCGCCGCGACGGCGTCCCGGAAGGTCGGCAGCTGGACGGAGCGGCGGATGCCACCTGCGTCACCGCTCCACTCCGGGAGCTCGGGCAGGGCAGCGGCGATCTGGTCGGGGAGAGGCGTGGAGGACGGGACATGCCACCCATGGTGACGTGCTGGAGCGGCCCCGTCCCAGGGTCCCGTCACGCGTGGGGTGGGACGGGGTCCTCCGTCAGGTGTGGATGCCGCACTCGGTCTTGCCCCGACCGGCCCAGCGGCCGGCGCGCGGGTCCTCCCGGGAGCGACCGGGCGGGTGCAGGGCTCGCAGCCGATGGAGCCGTAGCCCAGCTCGAACAGCGGGTTGACCGGCACCTGGTGCTCGGCGACGTAGGCGTCCACGTCGTCCTGGGTCCATGCCGCCATGGGGTTGACCTTCACCATCCCGCGCGTGGCGTCCCAGTCGACGAGCCGTGTCCCGGCGCGGGTGGGCGACTCATCGCGGCGGACGCCCGAGCCCCAGGCCGCGAAACCGGCCAGCGCCTGAGCCAGCGGCTTCACCTTGCGCAGCTCGCAGCACAGGTCCGGGTCCCGCTCGAACAACCGGGGACCGAAGGAGAGGTCCTGCTCGGCGACGGTCTGCGGAGGGGTCGCGTTCACCAGCGTGATCGGCAGGACGCCGGTGATCCAGTCGCGGGTGCCGATCGTCTCGGCGAAGTGGTAGCCGGTGTCGAGGAAGACGACGTTGACGCCGGGGATGGCGCGGCTCGCCAGGTGGGCGAGCAGCCCGTCGGCCATGGACGACGTGATCGCGAAGTCCGCGCCGAACGTCTCCCCGGCCCAGCGCAGCACCACGAGCGCCTGTTCGACCGGGTCGGCGATGTCGGCGAACCGGGCGTCGGCATCCGCGGCGAGCTCCGGCGTCGGCCGGACGGCCATGGTCACTCCTGCACCCCCGTCGCGATCAGGCGGACCGAGAAGGCCCGCAGGCAGGCGCCGCAGCGCCACCCGTCGGAGCTCTCCCCGTGCGGGGTGAGCTCCTCGTCCCCGCAGTACGGGCAGTGGAACACCGGCAGCTGCCGGGCCCTTCCCGTTCCGGGGTCCGTGGTCACAGCAGCCAGTCCTCGTCGGCCCGGGCGACGTAGGCGGCGAAGGACTCGCCGGCCGTGCGCCGGTCGAGGAAACCCCGGAGGACCCGCTCGCAGTAGTCGGCGGTCTCGACCTTGGTCACCTTGTGCCCGCGGAACTTGCGGCCGAAGGTGGCCTCGACGCCGAGGTGGCCGCCGAGGTGGACCTGGAAGCCCTCGACCATCTCGCCGTTCGCGTCGCGGACCATCGAGCCCTTGAACCCGATGTCGGCCGTCTGGAAGCGGGCGCAGCTGTTGGGGCAGCCGTTGACGTTGATGCCGATCGGCACGTCGAAGTCCGGCAGCCGCTTCTCCAGCTCCGCGTACAGGTCCTGCGCGTGCTGCTTGGTCTCGACGATCGCCAGCTTGCAGAACTCCAGGCCGGTGCAGGCCATGGTGCCGCGGCGGAAGGCGCTCGGCCGCACCTGCAGGTCGTGCTCGGCCAGCGCCGCGACCAGGTCCTCGACGCGCTCGTCGGGCACGTCGAGGATGACCAGCTTCTGCTGCGTCGTCGTCCTGATCCGCCCGGCCCCGTACTCGTCGGCGAGGTCGGCGATGCGGGTCAGCAGGCTGCCGCTGATCCGGCCCGTGCGCAGCGCGAAGCCGACGGCGTTGGCGCCGTCCTTCTGCTTGGCGACGCCGACGTGGTCGCGCTGGTCGTGCTTGGCGGGTGCGGGTGCCGGGCCGTCGGGCAGCTGCTCCTGCAGGTACTCGTCCTGCAGGACCTGGCGGAACTTCTCCGGGCCCCAGTCGGCCATGAGGAACTTGATGCGGGCGCGGTTGCGCTGGCGGCGGTAGCCGTAGTCGCGGAAGACGGCGGTGCACGCCGCCCAGACGTCGGTGACCTGGTCGGGCCGGACGAACACGCCGATCCGTTGCGCGAACTTCGGGTTGGTGGACAGACCGCCGCCGACCTGCAGGTCGTAGCCCGCCTCACCCGCCCCGTTCACGACGCCGACGAAGGAGACGTCGTCGATCTCGGGCTCGGTGCAGTGGTCGACGCAGCCGGACATCGACGTCTTCCACTTGCGGGGCAGGTTGCTGAACTCGGGGTTGCCCACGTACTTCGCCACGGTCTCGGCGATGACGTCGGTGGCGTCGAGCACCTCGTCCTCGAGGATCCCGGCCAGCGGGCAACCGAGCATCACGCGCGGGACGTCGCCGCAGGCCTCCATCGTGCTCAGGCCGACCGACTCGAGCCGGCGCCAGATCTCGGGGACGTCCTCGATGCGGATCCAGTGGTACTGCACGTTCTGCCGGTCGGTGACGTCGGCCACGTCGCGCCCGAACTCCGTGCTGATGCCGCCGATGACGCGCAGCGCGTCGCTGGTCAGCTGCCCGCCGTCGATGCGCACGCGCATCATGAAGTAGGAGTCCTCGAGCTCCTCGGGCTCCAGGACGGCCGTCTTGCCGCCGGGGATGCCCTGCGCCCGCTGGGTGTAGAGGCCCATCCAGCGCATCCGGCCGCGGAGGTCACCCGGGTCGATGCTGTCGAAGCCGGACTTCGCGTAGATGTCGATGATGCGCTGGCGCACCTCGAGGCCGTCGGAGTCCTTCTTCATGCGCTCGTTCGGGTTGAGCGGCTCGCGGTAGCCGAGGGCCCACTGGCCCTCCCCGCTGGGGACGGCTGCTCACGCGGGTGGGGGTGGTCACGCTCGAACTTCTTCCTGCGCTCCTCTCCCCGTCGGGCCCGGCCGACCAGGGAGGAGCGCTGATGATCGGGGCGCAGCGGCGTGGCTGCGCGGAGGGGACCGAGCTCAGCGCTGAGCGCGACAGGCAGCGCTGGAGACGAGCGCCAAGTCGATGTGCAGACGCGCGACGAGGAGACTGCCGCGGTCGATCACGCCGTCCATGGTCGCATAATCCGAGCGACTTGGTGGTGTGACCCGGGCGACGCGCACCCGATCAGGCGCTCGGGGGTCGCCGAAGGACCGCCAGGCGTTCTCGAGCGCGATCAGCTCTGCGGCGTGGGCGGGCAGCTCGCCGGAGATCACGTCGGCCAGCGTCACCCCCTCGAGCACCTTCCGGTAGCCCTCGCGGGCGGCCACCCAGACCGACGCCAGCGCGCCGGCCGCTCCCGGGTATTCGACGTCCTCGGGGCGCTGCCCGTGCACCTCCGCTAGGAAGCCCTGCTCCACCCGCATGATCCGCGCGATGGAGATCTCCGACGGTGGGAGGGCAAGCCGGTAGCCCCCTCTCGGCCGCGCTGGCTGGTGACCAGGCGCGCGTGCTGGAGGTCGCCGAGGATCGTCTGCAGGAAGCGGGCCGGGATGCCCTGCGTCGTCGCGATGCGCTCGGCGGTCAGCGCCTCGGGTGCCACGGCGGCCAGTTCCAGGGCGGCGCGGACGGCATAGTCCACGCGGGCGGTGATGCGCACTCTGTCTCCTTCGGCCGGGTCCTGCCGGGTCTCCTTCGGCCGGGTCCTGCCGGGTCTCCTCCGGCCGGGTCCTGCCGGGTCTCCTCCGGCCGGGTCCTGCCGGTCTCCTCCGGCCGGGTCGTGGCGGCTCCATCCTGCCTGCTCTGGGAGGGTGAGCCGGTGATCCAGCTGCGATTCACCACGTTGGTGGAGGCGCCCCTGACCGTCGCCTTCGACGTGGCGCGCGAGTTGGGGCGCCCCTGGGGAGCGCCGCTGGACGACGTCGTCTCGGTCCGGCCCGAGCGCGACGTGCACACCCTGGTGACCGGGGCCGGGCGACGCCGGATCACCCACTCCCGCCGCTTCTCGGCCACCGGTGCCGGCACGCTCGTCGAGGAGCAGGTGGAGGCATGGTCCGCCGGGGTGCTGGGCGGGCTGCTCGACCGTGTCGTCCTGCGGCGGCGGATCCTCCGGGCGATGCGGCCCCACCTGGACCTCTACGCCGTGGCCGCCGAACGCCGTGCCCTGGACGTGCTGCAGGTGGTCGGGGCGGCGATCGTCGAGGACGGCCGCGTCCTGGTCGCCCAGCGGTCGGGCGGCCCCTACGCCGGGCTATGGGAGTTCCCGGGCGGGAAGGTCGAGCCGGGCGAGTCGGACCTGGCCGCGCTGGTGCGGGAGATCGCCGAGGAGCTCGGGGTGGACATCGTGCCGCAGGCGTTCGTCGGCGAGGTGCTGCTCGACGGCGTCGTCGGTGGCGGCCCGCCCGGAACCTCCACCCTGCGCGTCTGGTCGGCACGGCTGGCAGCCGGAGAGCCGGTGGCGCACGAGCACGCCGCGCTCCGGTGGGTGCGGGGAGCGAGCTGGACGGCCTGGACTGGATCGCTGCCGACCGTCCGCTCCTCCCCGCCGTCCGGACCCTCCTGGCCGACCACCGCTGACGGGCTGCCTCGCGACGGAAGCGCGGACACGACGACGGGCACCGCTGCTCCGGAGAGCGGCGGTGCCCGTCGTCGTGCAGCCCCTGCCGGATGGCGAGCCTGCCGGGGGAGAGGGGCCTGCTCCTACTTCTTGAAGGCGTCCTTGATGTTCTCGACGCCCTGCTTGAGGTTGCTCTTCGACTCTTCCTTCTTGCCCTCCGCCTGGAGGTCGCGGTCGTCGGTGGCGTCACCGACCGCCTGCTTGCCCTTGCCGGAGACCTCTTCGATCTTGTTCGTCAGCTTGTCCGTGCCGCTCATGCCGTGCACCTCTCTCCTGGGTGTGCGTTCGACGTGCAGGTACCCGCGTGCGTACCGCTGAACCCGCGCCGGGGGCCGCAACCGCAAGTCGTCCGGCTCCAGGGGCGAACGAGCGGAAGGACACGGTGGCGGAGGGGAGTGGAGGCGTGGAAGTTACGGGTGGGGCGCAGATCGTGAGCGCAGGTCACAACTCGATGACGGCGTTGGACACCCTCTCCGAGCCGTGCCTAGGGTCCAGTCGTCGCACTTGGGGCGGTCTTCGCCAATCGGGTGCGTTTCGCTCGTGACCAATCAGTCGTCCGACGGCCCACCTGCTGGCCGTGGACCGACCTGTCCGTTCCCCCGCAGACGCGGGACGAGGGAGGCCTTGCACGTGAAGTTGAGCAAGCGCAGTAGTTCGCTCGTCGCGACGGCCATCGCCGCCGCGCTGGTGCTGTCCGCCTGTGGCGGCGACGACGCCGACAGCGGCGAGGGTGAGGGTGCTGCCACCGGTGGCAGCTACAGCCTCGCGCTCTACAGCGACCCCGAGAACCCGCTCGTCCCGAGCAACACGACGGAGAGCGAGGGCGCGCAGGTCCTCGAGGCCATCTGGACCGGTCTGGTCCAGTACGCCGCCGACGGTGCGGTCGAGTACACCGGTGTCGCGGAGTCGATCGAGTCCGAGGACAACCAGACCTGGACGGTCACCCTGAACGAGGGATGGACCTTCCACGACGGCACCCCGGTGACGGCCAACTCCTTCGTGGACGCGTGGAACTACGCCGCGAACAGCGAGAACGCCCAGGGTGGTTCGTACTTCTTCTCGAACATCGAGGGTACGCCGACCTGCAGGCGGAGACCGACGACGCCGGCACCATCATCAGCGGCCCGGTCGCCACGGAGATGAGCGGACTGGAGGTCATCGACGACCAGACCTTCGAGGTCACCCTCTCCGCGCCGTTCGCGCAGTTCCCGGTGACCGTCGGCTACACGGCGTTCTACCCGCTGCCGGAGTCCTTCTTCGAGGACCCCGAGGCCGCCGGCCGCCTGCCGATCGGCAACGGCCCGTTCCAGGCGGACGGTGAGTTCGAGCCGGGTCAGGGCATCACGCTGTCCCGCTACGAGGACTACGCCGGCGAGAACGAGGCCCAGGCCGACACCGTCGAGATGCGCGTCTACAGCGACGTCGACACCGCCTACCTCGACGTGCAGGGCGGCAACCTCGACGTCGCCCCGGACCTGCCGCCGGACGCCATCGCCTCCGCGCAGGACGTGTTCGGTGAGGCCTACCTCGAGGCGCCGTCGTCGGGCTTCCAGTACCTCGGCTACCCGACCTACGACCCGCGCTTCTCCGACCCGCGCGTGCGCCAGGCCTTCTCGATGGCCATCGACCGGGAGGCCATCTCGGAGGCCATCTTCCAGGGCACCCGTCAGCCGGCGGACGCGTTCATCGCGCCGGTCGTCGACGGTTACCGCGAGGGGCCTGCGAGTACTGCGTCGTGGACGTCGAGGCGGCCAACGAGCTGCTGGACGCGGCCGGGTTCGACCGCAGCCAGCCGATCGAGCTGTGGTTCAACTCGGGGGCAGGGCACGACGCCTGGGTCCAGGCGGCGGGCAACCAGATCCGGGACGGCCTGGGTGTCGACTACGTCCTCCGCGGCGACCTCGACTTCGCCCAGTACCTGCCGCTGCTGGACCAGCAGGGCGTGACCGGCCCCTTCCGGCTCGGCTGGAGCATGGACTACCCGAGCCCGCAGAACTACCTGGAGCCGCTCTACTCCACCGAGGCGCTGCCCCCGGCCGGCTCGAACGCCACCTTCTACTCCAACCCCGAGTTCGACGCGCTCATCGAGCAGGGCAACTCGGCGGAGAGCAACGAGGAGGCCATCGAGTTCTACAACCAGGCCGAGGACATCCTCAGCGAGGACATGCCGATCATCCCGATGTTCTTCGACGTGGAGCAGGCAGTCCACAGCGAGAACGTCTCGGGCGTGGTGATCGACGTGTTCGGCCACATCCGGACCGCTGAGGTCAGCGGTAACTGACGCAACCCCTCGGCGCCACCGCATCATCCGTCGCCGCCGGGGGTGCTGTCCTCGTGACAGTCACCCCCGGCGGCGCGGAGCGTGTGGGGGCTGACAGCATTCCCAGCGACGCCGCACGAGGTGCTGGCCGCACACACCGAACCGAGGGGGACATGGGCCGCTACGTGGCGCGCCGCCTCTTGCTCACGATCCCCGTCATGCTGGGTGCATCGATCCTGATCTTCGCGATGGTCTACGCCCTGCCGGGCGACCCCATCCGTGCCCTGGCCGGCGACCGGCCGCTCGCGCCCGCCGTGGCCGCGCAGCTGCGCGAGGAGTTCAACCTCAACGACCCGCTGTGGCTGCAGTACGTGAAGTACGTGGGCGGCCTGTTCCAGGGCGACTTCGGCACCGACTTCGCGGGCCGGCCCGTCCTCGAGACCATCCTCGACCGCCTGCCGGTGACCGCGAAGCTCGCCCTGGTCGCGATCCTGTTCGAGATCGTGATCGGCATCGTGGCCGGCGTCCTGGCCGGTATCCGGCGGAACAGCTTCTTCGACAACCTGGTGCTCGTGTCGACGACGATCGTCGTCTCGGTGCCGATCCTGGTGCTCGCCTTCCTCGCCCAGTTCGTGTTCGGCCTGAAGTTGGAGCTGTTCCCGATCGCCGGCGTCCGCGAGGGTTGGTACAGCTATCTGCTCCCCGGCCTGGTGCTGGCCGCCGGATCGGTGGCCTACGTGGCGCGACTGACCCGGACGAGCATGGCCGAGAATCTCCGCGCCGACTACGTGCGCACCGCGCGCGCCAAGGGTCTCAAGCCCAGCACGGTGGTGGTCCGCCACACCCTGCGCAACAGCCTCATCCCGGTCGTGACCTTCATCGGGGCCGACATCGGCACGCTGATGGGCGGGGCCATCGTGACCGAGACGGTGTTCAACATCCCGGGCATCGGCCGCGCCGTGTTCGAGTCGATCCAGCGGCAGGAGGGGCGGTCGTCGTCGGGATCGTCACGCTCCTGGTCTTCTTCTTCATCTTCTTCAACCTGGTCGTCGACGTGCTGTACGCCGTCCTCGACCCGAGGATCCGCTATGACTGACGGCCGGCTGACTGACGTGGGGCACGACGAGGTCGGTGCCGGCCGGACCACCGGTGTCGCGGATCCGACCGACGCCGAGACCGCCACGGTGCTGCAGGGCAGCCTGTGGAGCGATGCGTGGAAGGCCCTCCGGAAGAGCGTGCTCTTCTGGTTGGGAGCCCTTCTCGGCGTGGTGTTCATCCTGATGGCCGTGTTCCCGCAGCTGTTCGCCCGTGGCGCGAACCCGCGCGACTGCGATCTGGTCAACTCGTCGAACCCGCCGTCGGCGGCGCACTGGTTCGGCTTCGACCAGCAGGGTTGCGACTACCTCGCCCAGGTGGTGTACGGGGCGCGCAACTCGCTGATCATCGGCGTCCTGGCAGTGCTGTTCATCCTGCTGCTGGGCGTGATCGTCGGGGCGATCGCCGGGTTCTACGGCGGGTTCACCGACAGCCTGCTCTCGCGGCTCGCCGACATCTTCTACGCGATGCCGCTGATCCTCGGGGCGCTGGTCCTGCTGCGGGTGGGGCCGTCGACGGACATCCCCATCATCAACGACCGCGGGGCGGGGCGGTCGCCATCGCGCTCGCCGCCTTCGGCTGGATGACCGCCATGCGACTGGTCAGATCGCAGGTCATCGCGGTGAAGAGCTCGGACTACGTGGCCGCGGCCCGGGCGATGGGTGCCGGTGACACGCGCATCCTGGTGCGGCACATCCTGCCCAACGCGGTGGCCCCGGTGCTGGTCTACGCGACGATCACGGTCGGCATCCTGATCGCCGCCGAGGCGACGCTGACCTTCCTCGGCGTGGGCCTGCAGCGACCGGCGATCTCCTGGGGTCTGCAGATCAACGAGGGTCAGAACCTGCTGCGCACGGCGCCGCACATCGTGCTGTTCCCCAGCGCCGTCCTGACCATGACGGTGATGGCCTTCATCCTCATGGGCGACGCGCTGCGCGACGCCCTCGACCCGAGGCAGCGTTCACGAGCATCCTCCCCACCCCGGAGACGGCGCCCTGGGGCGGCGCCGGCGCGTCGCCGTTGCTCGCCGTCGAGGATCTGCAGGTGGAGTTCCGTACCGGGTCCGGCGTGGTCAAGGCCGTCAACGGGATCAGCTACACCCTCGCCGAGGGGAGACGCTGGCCATCCTCGGCGAGTCGGGTTCGGGCAAGTCCGTGTCCGCCCAGGCGATCATGGGGATCCTGGACAGCCCGCCCGCCGAGATCACCAGCGGGCGGATCCTGTTCGAGGGCGCGACCTGCTCACCGTGGGCGCCGAGGAACAGCGGCTGGTCCGTGGGCCCGGGATCTCGATGGTCTTCCAGGACGCGCTGTCGGCGCTGAACCCCGTGTACAGCGTGGGCTTCCAGATCGGCGAGATGTTCCGCGCCCACCGGGGCCTCTCCAAGAAGGAGGCCAAGCAGAAGGCCATCGAGCTGATGGACCGCGTGCGCATCCCCGGGGCGGCCCAGCGGGTGAACGACTTCCCGCACCAGTTCTCCGGCGGCATGCGGCAGCGCGTGATGATCGCGATGGCCATCGCCCTCGACCCGAAGATCCTCATCGCCGACGAGCCGACCACCGCGCTCGACGTCACGGTGCAGGCGCAGGTGATGGACCTGCTCAAGGACCTGCAGCGCGACACCGGGATGGGTCTGATCCTGATCACGCACGACCTCGGCGTGGTCAACGAGGTGGCCGACAACGTGGCCGTCATGTACGCCGGGCGCATCGTCGAGCGCGGCACCGTCGACGACGTCTTCAGCAACCCGGCGATGCCCTACACCGACGGGCTCATGACGTCGATCCCTCAGGTGGAGGCGAAGGGTGGCCGGCTCGTGCCGATCGCCGGGCAGCCGCCGAACCTCGCCCGCATCCCTCCCGGATGCCCGTTCCACCCGCGCTGTCCCCGCCGCCGGATCGGCGCCGAGGCGCCCTCCGGCCGCGACTGCGCGGTCGACGTCCCGCCGCTGCGCCTGGTCGTGCCGGGACGCGAGGCCGCGTGCCACTACAGCGAGGAGGTGCTCGGTGTCTGACGACAGCTTCGGGAGCATCGCAGGGAGGCCGGCGCCGACAGGGAGTGAGCATCGCAGCGAGCGCCAGCGAGCGAGGAGCGGAGCGACCGCGGAGGAGCCGATGGGCGTCGAGCGAGGAGCGGACCGGGGCGCGGAGTCGGACCGGAGGACGCGGTCTGACCGGGACGACGAGGTCGCTCGCGCCAGCAGGGCGGCGCCCACCGGCGCCGGCGGATCCGAGCACGGCGGCACGACGGCGCCCGAGCCGTTGCTGCAGCTCCGGAACCTGCAGAAGCACTTCCCCTCACCCAGGGAATCGTCTTCAAGAAGACAGTCGGGCACGTCCGCGCCGTGGACGGCGTCACGCTGACGCTCGGTCGCGGGGAGACGCTCGGTCTGGTCGGCGAGTCCGGTTGCGGCAAGTCGACGGTGGCGAAGCTGCTGGTAGCACTGGAGAAGCCGAGCGACGGGCAGATCCTCTACAAGGGTCGGGATGTCGCACGCATGGGGCGGCGGGAGCTCAAGCAGTACCGCCGTGAAGTCCAGATCATCTTCCAGGACCCGTACGCGTCCCTGAACCCGCGGATGACCGCGGGCGACATCGTCGCCGAGGGCTGGTCCGTGCACAGCGACATCGCGCCGAAGAAGGGCCGGCTCAAGCGCACCCAGGAGCTGCTCGAGCGCGTGGGCCTCAATCCCGACTTCGTCAACCGGTACCCGCACCAGTTCTCCGGGGGCAGCGCCAGCGCATCGGCATCGCCCGGGCACTGGCGCTGCAGCCGGAGATGATCGTCTGCGACGAGCCTGTCTCGGCGCTCGACGTCTCGGTCCAGGCACAGGTGGTGAACCTGCTCGAGGACCTGCAGGACGACTTCGGGCTGTCCTATCTCTTCATCGCCCACGACCTGTCGGTGGTGCGGCACATCTCCGACCGCGTCGCCGTGATGTACCTGGGCAGCGTCGTCGAGGAGGGCACGGACGCCGACGTCTACGGTTCGCCGTCGCACCCCTACACGCAGGCGTTGCTGTCGTCGGTCCCGCTGCACGAGCCGCACCTGCGGGGCAGAAGGAGCGCATCCTGCTGGAGGGGACGTGCCGAGCCCGGCCAACCCGCCCTCGGGCTGTCGATTCCGGACCCGGTGCTGGAAGGCTCAGGACATCTGCGCAGCCGAGCCCCCGGCACTGGTCGACCGCGGCCAGGGCCATCCCGCCGCCTGTCACTTCGCCGAGGCCCGCCACGTCGTCCCCGTCGACGTGGACTAGCGAGGTCACGATGTCGTCGCGCCGAGCGGGCCCGGAGGGTCCCCGCAATGACATCGCGGTCCTCCGGACCGCACCGCGGCCAGGTGTCGTCCTCGTGGCGTTGAGCCGCTGAGTCGTGCCTGCGCGGAGCCCTCCGGGCCCCACTCGGCACGGCAGGGAGAATGCGGACGTGACTCCTTCCCGCCGGATGCTCCTCGTCCACGCCCACCCCGACGACGAGACCATCAACAACGGCGCCACGATGGCCCGGTACGTCGCCGAGGGAGCGCAGGTCACCCTGCTCACCTGCACGCTGGGTGAGGAGGGTGAGATCCTCGTTCCGGAGCTCGCGCAGCTGGCCGCCGACCAGGCCGATCAGCTGGGCGGCTACCGGATCTGGGAGCTGCGTGCCGCGATGGACGCCCTCGGGGTCACTGACATCCGCTTCCTCGGCGGCCCCGGCCGGTACCGCGACTCCGGGATGATGGGCGTGCCCGCCAACACCCATCCCCGCGCGTTCTGGAACGCCGACCTGGACGAGGCCGTCGCCCATGCCGTCGCGGTGGTGCGCGAGGCCCGGCCGCAGGTGGTGGTGACCTACGACGAGAACGGCGGCTACGGCCACCCGGACCACATCCAGGCCCACCGGGTCGCGATGGGCGCGGTCGCCGCCGCGGCCGATCCGGCGTACCGCCCCGATCTCGGGCAGGCCTGGGCGGTGGCCAAGGTCTACTGGTGCTGCGTGCCCCGCTCGGTCCTGCAGCAGGGCATCGACGCGATGGCCGCCTTCGGGGACGAGGCTTCTTCGAGGAGTCACCAGCGCCGACGACATCCCCTTCGGGGTGCCGGACGACCTCGTGACGGCGGCCGTCGACGGCCGGTCCTTCGCCGCCCGCAAGGACGCGGCCATGCGGTCCCACCCGACCCAGATCTTGGTGGACGGCCCCTTCTTCGCCCTGTCCAACAACCTGGGTCTCGAGGTGCTGGGCGTCGAGTACTACCGGCTGGTCCGGGGCGAGCGCGGACCGGGCGGGCCCGGTACCGAGGGCTGGGAGGACGACCTGTTCGCGGGTCTCCCCGGATGACCACGGTGGTGGAGCGCCTCGGCTGGGCTGCGGCGGCCGTCGTCGTCCCCGCGTGGCTCGCCCTGGTCGAGGTGTTCTGGCTGCCCCTGAGGGTGGGTGGCCTGCTGGTGCCGCTGTCCATCGCGGCCGCCGTCCTGGGCAACCTGCTGCTCCCCGCCGCGGCCCTGCACCTCTCCGGCAGCCGCCTGGTGGCGTTGCTGCCGCCCGCCGTCTGGCTGGTGGTGGCGATCGGCGCGATGAACCGGCGGCCGGAAGGCGACCTGGTGATGACGGGAGGGGCGCCCAAGGCACGGTGAACCTGGCGTTCCTGATGATCGGCGTGGTCGCGGCCGCGTTCTCGGTCGGCCGCCTCCTCGGCGGCCCGCGCCGGCCGCCCGTCCGCCCGGTCGTCGCGGCGGCGCCCGATCCCGCACGGAGCCCCGCGGGCTAGGACGGCTGGGCGAGGCCGCCGCGGGGAGGAACGCCGGCTGCTCGGCCAGCCAGGAGAGGAACCGCGCGGCCGGCATCGGGCGGGCGATGTGGTAGCCCTGTGCGTAGTCGCAGCCCCAGGCGCGCAGCGCGGCCAGGGTGGGGGCGTCCTCGACGCCCTCGACGACCATGCTCATGCCCAGGTCCAGGCTCAGCTGCAGGGTGCTGCGCACGATGGCGGCGGCCCGCTCGTCCGACGCCAGGTCCGCGACGAAGCTCCGGTCGAGCTTCAGCTCGTCCACGGGCAGGGCGCGGAGGTAGGACAGGGACGAGTAGCCGGTGCCGTAGTCGTCGATCGAGAGCCGGACCCCCAGGGAACGGAGGCCGGCCATCACCTGCTGGCTGCGCGCGGCATCGGCCATGAGGACGTCCTCGGTGATCTCCAGGATGAGCGAGGCGGCCGGCACGTCGAAGGCGTCGAGCAGCATCTCGACCTGGTCCGGCAGGGCGACGTCCTGGAGGTTGGACACCGACAGGTTGACGGCGACGGACAGGTCGAGCCCGCCGTCCCGCCAGGCCCGCAGGTCGCGGAGCGACCGCTCCAGCACGCGCAGGGCCAGCCGCCGCATGAGTCCCGCCTGCTCGGCGAGGGGCAGGAACACGTCGGGGTAGAGCAGCCCGCGCTCGGGGTGGTTCCAGCGCACGAGCGCCTCGACCCCGATGACGCGGCCGGTCCGGAGGTCCATCTTGGGCTGGTAGTGCACGTCCAGCTCGTCGCCGTCCAAGGCGCTGCGCAGCTGCTCCAGGGTCTCCAGCCGGTCGCGGGAGTCGGGGTGCCGTCGGGCGCCCAGGTCTCGAAGCCGCGCCGCCCGCGCTTGGCGACGTACATGGCGGTGTCGGCCCGGGCCAGGAGCAGGGACCGGTCCCGGCCGTGGTCCGGACACAGCGCGATGCCGATGCTGGCATCGACGTGCAGGGGCATGCCGTCGAGCACGAAGGCGTCGCGCAGGGCGGCCCCGAGCCGCTCGGCGACGTCGTCGGCCCGGGTGGCGCCCGCGTCGGGCAGCAGGACGGCGAACTCGTCGCCACCCATGCGCGCCAGCAGGTCGCCCGGTTGCAGCGCGCGCTCCAGGCGCGGGCCGACGAGGCACAGCAGGTCGTCGCCGACGCTGTGCCCGAAGCTGTCGTTGATCTCCTTGAAGCGGTCGAGGTCGATCATCAGCACCGCGCAGTCGGGGTCGTCGGCCCGGTAGACCGTGGCCTCCAGCTGCTCGACGAACCGGCGGCGGTTGGCCAGGCCGGTCAGCGGATCGTGGTGGGCCTCGGTCGCCAGCTGCTCGAGGCGCAGCTTCTCCACGGCGCGCAGCCCGGCGTTCTCGACGACGAGGGAGCCCTCCAGGGTCACCTGGCGGACGGCCTCCCGGACGGCGGAGGGCCATCCCCGGGTCTCACCCGTCGACCCGGTGACGACCAGCCCGAGCAACCGGTCGCCGGAGAGGAGCGGCACCGAGACGTAGGAGGCCAGGTCGAGGGCCGTCGCCAGCCGCGGATCGAGCAGGTCGCTGCTCGTGGCGTCCTCGACGAAGACGGGCAGCTTCTGCTCCGCGGTGAGCCGCCACAGGGCGACGTCGGCGGCTGGGCGGCCGACGAGTCGCGTCTGGACCACTTCCTTGTGCGCATCGGGCCAGTCGATGTGGCGCACCTCGCCGATCCGGCCCTGGTCGTCGACGAGGTAGGCGGCGCTGCGGTCGGTGCCGGCCAGGCACTGGACGGCGCGGGCGAGGACCTCCGCGGCCTCGGAGACGCCGGTCACTCCCGCCCCGTCGACCAACATCTGCCGTACGACCCGCGCGGTCGCCAGGGAGGCCGCCCGCGCCTGGCTGGTCCGGGCCTGTTCGATGACGCCGCCGAGGTGCGCGCCGGCCGCGGCCGCCAGCCGGCGGACGTTCTCGGAGAAGGGCGCACCCGGGTGCTGTCGAGGGTGAGCACGCCGGCCAGGTCCGGCCGCCGGCCGATGGGCACGGCCAGGCCGGAGGCGATGTGGAAGGAGTCGACCCACCACCCCGACAGCAGGCCCGAGTCCTTGTCGGCGGTGATCGGCTCGCCGATGCGCAGCACGGTCTCGGCCAGGTTGAGGCCGACCGGCGCGTTGCGGAACTGCTCCCAGGTGGCGAGATCGCGCCGCCCGTCGGCGTAGGCGGCCATGCGCGGCACGAGCCGACCGTCCTCCAGCAGGAAGATGCAGGCCCGTTCGACCTCGCCGAGCTCGGCCAGCTGACGGCAGGCCGAGCCGAGCAGGTGGTCCATCGACTGGGCCGTCGCTGCGGACTCGATGAGCCCGAGCAGCACCTCCGCCTGCGCCGTGCGCCGCTTCTCCGACCTCCGGGTCCACGCCTCGGAGAGGGCCACGGCGAGCTTGGGGTGACCTGCCGGAGCAGGTGGGGGCGGCCGCGGCGGCGGGTTCGACCGTGAGGACGCCGACGACCTCCCCGTCGACGAGCAGCGGCTCGCCGTGGGCGGATCTGATGCCGCGCTCGGCCAGCTCCTTGTCCGAGGCCCGGTGCCCGTCCGCCCGGGCGGCGAGGGACCGGCGGCTGCGGATGATCGCGGCGAGGAACGGGGAGCGGCTGAGGGAGACGGCGGTGCGCACGGAGGCGTCCGAGGGCTCGCCCGGGTCGGCCGTGGCCACCCGGAAGGGGACGGCCATGGCGGTGGACGCCTCGTGCACCCAGACCGAGACCCGGGTCGCGCCGGCCGAGGCACGCAGCCGGGCCAGCTGGCTCTCCAGGGCTGCCTGCGCGTCGTACGGGGACGCGGGCGGGACGGACCGCCGCGTCGTCCCTGGGGGCGTCCACGCTTCTGCCACGGGAACAAGATCGGCAGCTGGCGCCCGTGCTTGAGCCAGGCTCCCGGCCCACCCCTTCGAGGGGGCCGGGGTTTCGGCCGGGCACCCGTCGCGCCCGGGTCCCCGGAGGCGCGTCATACTGAGCGGGCATGATCGCCCCGGGCTCCGGCCCGGGCTCACTGCTCCGCGTCCCCCGGGAGGGAACCACCGTGACCTACGTCATCACAGAGGCCTGCGTCGACGTCCTCGACAAGGCGTGCATCGACGAGTGTCCGGTGGACTGCATCTACGAGGGCGAACGGATGCTCTACATCCACCCCGACGAGTGCGTCGACTGCGGTGCGTGCGAGCCGGTCTGCCCGGTCGAGGCCATCTACTACGAGGACGACGTCCCGGACAAGTGGAAGGACTACTACAACGCCAACGTGGAGTTCTTCTCCGACCTGGGCAGCCCCGGCGGCGCGGCCAAGACCGGGAAGATCAACAAGGACCACCCGCTGGTGGCCGCGCTCCCGCCGCAGGGCGAAGGTCACTGACGCCCCCGTTGCCCGAGGACTCCGCCGGGGGACGGCGCCGTCGCTGCCGGACTTCCCTGGGACGCGCTCACCGGGGCGCGCGCCCGCGCGGCGCAGCACCCCGACGGGGTGGTCGACCTGTCGATCGGCACCCCGGTCGACGACACCCCCGCCGTCCTCACGGAGGCGCTGGCCGCTGCGGGTAACGCGCCCGGCTACCCGACCGCCCTCGGCACGACGGCGCTGCGCACGGCCGCGGCAGCCTGGCTGCGGCGACGGCTCGGCGTGGTGGTCGCCGATCCGCTGGGCCCGGAGCCCTCGCTGGTGCCCACGGTCGGCTCGAAGGAGCTGGTGGCCCTCCTGCCGACCCTGCTGGGGCTGCGCTCCGGCACGGTGATCGTCCCCGAGGTCGCCTACCCCACCTACGAGGTCGGAGCGGTCCTCGCGGGGCTCGCGGTCCGGCGCACCGACGTCCCGCCGCCGGACGCCGTGTCGGCCTCCCACCCGCCCGTCGTGCTGGTCTGGCTGAACTCGCCCGGCAATCCGCACGGCCGCGTCCTGGACGACGACCGGCTGCGCGAGTGGGTGGCCTGGGGCCGGGCGCACGGCGTCCCGGTCGTCGCCGACGAGTGCTACGTGACCCTCGGCTGGGACGTCGAGCCGCGGTCGCTGCTGCACCCGGCGATCGCGGGGAGGACCACACGGGTCTGCTCGCCGTGCACTCGCTGTCCAAGCAGTCGACGGCGGCCGGCTACCGCGCCGGCCTGCTGTCCGGTGACCCGGCGCTGGTCCGCGCGGTCTGGGAGGTCCGCAGGCATCTCGGGCTGCTGGTCCCCGGACCGGTGCAGGCGGCGATGGCAGCCGCGCTCGAGGACGACGCGCACGTCGACGCCCAGCGCGAGCGGTACCGCGCCCGGCGGGAGACGCTCGCCTCGGCCGTCCGCGGCGCCGGCCTGCGCATCGACCACTCCGAGGCCGGGCTCTACCTGTGGGCCACCCGTGACGAGGACTGCTGGGCGACCATCGACTGGCTCGCCGGACTCGGCATCGTCGCGGCCCCGGGCAGCTTCTACGGCCCGGCGGGGGCCCGGCACGTGCGACTGGCGCTGACCGCCACCGACGAGCGGATCGCCGCCGCCGCGGAGCGGCTCCGAGCCTGAGCCCTACCCGCTCACCGCGGCTCGCGGTACCGGATCACGGTCGCGGCGCCCACGCGGCGGGCCGCGGTGAGGCTCAGCAGGGCCCGGCGGAGCACCTCCGGTGCGTCGACGTCGTCGGTGACGGCCGCGATGCCCGCGGAGGCGGTGACCCCGTCGATGCCGAGGGCCGGAACGGCGGCCACGAGGCGGGCCGCGGCGGTCTCGGCCGCCATGACCGGTCCGGACAGCAGGACGACGAACTCGCCGGGGCCGGACTTGCCCAGCCAGTCGTCCCCGCGCAGCGAACGGGCCAGCAGCGTGGTGACGGCGGCGAGGGTGCTCTGTGCGGTCGGCCACCCGTCGTCCCGGTGCAGCAGGCCGATGACCACGAGCGCGGCCGGCGCGGACGCGGGGTGGCCAGCTGCTCGGCGAGGCGGTCGAGAACGGCCTCGCGGGCCGGCAGCAGGCTCGTCACGTCGGCGATCGCAGCGTCGGTGGCGGCGGGCACGGCCGCGAGGGTCGGGGTGTTCGGCGCGATCGTCATGGAGACGGTGTCGGCGCCCTGCGGTGGCTCGTTGAGCGAATTCCCTCCGCCGGGGGACGGTCGGACCGGTACCCGGCGGTCCGGCGACTACCCGCAGGCCGGACTGCCGCTGCCGTCCGGACCGAGCGCGGCGGTGAGCTCCACGGCCATCGCCTCGTGCTGCTGGTAGAGCTCCGGGTAGCCGGACCGCTGCACCGCCTGCGCGACGTCGGTGAGCCGGCCGGTCTCCCAGTTCGGCACCGTCACCAGCCAGTCGTAGAACTTGCCGGCGGCGTAGACCGGGTCCTGCACCTGCGCCTCCGTGCCCCAGCCCTGCGAGGGCCGTTGCTGGAAGAGGCCGAGCGAGTCGCGGTCCCCGTAGTCGAGGTTGCGCAGGGTGGACTCCTGCTGGGCGGTGGCCAGGGCGATGACGACGGCGCGGTCGGGCAGTCCGCGGTCGCGCGCGACCTGCGCGATGATCCGCGCGTTGCCGATCTGCTCGGGCGTCACGGCCACCCCTGAACCCGGCAGGACGCAGGCATCCGACGAGGGTGCCGCGCCGTTGCCGTGATCCCAGGCCACGCCGACCAGGATCGCAGCCGCCACGAGCAGTGCGGGCCACCACCGTCCGGCGGCCGTGCGGAGGGAACGGCGGGAACGCTTCCTCGGCGCAGGCCGCCCCGTCGGTTCTTTGTCGGTCGCGGGCGGCGGCCCGCGCTGGTGCGCCGGGCTCCCGCAGTACCGGGCCGCGCCGCAGGGTGCCCCGCCCGGACGAGCACGGGGCGAGGAGGGGCGCTGGACATCGACTCCGACTGTAGGCGGGGAACGCGCCGGTACCGCGGTGCCCGACGTCACGTCGGCGGGGCGAGGACCGTGCTCGCTGCTTGCCGACGTCGCTAGCGTGGGCTCCCCGTCTCCGTCCCCGAGGACTCCCATGGCCGACGTCCTGCTGCCCGGCATCGCTTCGACCCGCGTGCCGACCCCCGGCTCATCCAGTCGGTGCTGCACCCCGACGGCGTCGACCCGGCCGGGGCGGGGAGGTCGTGCTGTTCGTGCACGGCAACGTGAGCTCGGCCCTCTTCTGGCAGCAGGCGCTGCTCGACGTCGCGCAGATCGGGCGGCACCGCCCCTCGCCGTCGACCTGCGCGGCTACGGGGACACCGACCCGTTGCCGGTCGATGCCACCCGCGGCGTCCGCGACTGGGCCGACGACCTCGCCGCGCTGATCGCGACGTTGCAGCTGGACCGGGTCCACCTCGTGGGCTGGAGCATGGGTGCCGGCGTCGTCCTGCAGTACCTGCTCGACGCGCCCGAGCGGGTCGCGTCGGTGGCGCTGGTCGCGCCCATCTCGCCGTACGGGTTCGGCGGGACAGCGGGTACGGACGGGGCGCGCGTCCACGCGGACGGGACCGGATCGGGCGCGGGCGCCGCCAACCCCGAGTTCGTGGCCGCACTGACGGCCGGCGACACGACGGCGGACGCGCCGACCAGCCCGCGGTCGATCCTGCGGGCCTTCTACGTCGCGCCCGGTTCCCTGCCGCTGGACCCGGCGTCGGAGGACGTCTTCGTGGCGTCGATGCTGAGCACGCGCACCGGGGTCGACCACTACCCGGGGAAGCCCGCCGGCTCTGACGCCTGGCCCGGTGTCGCCCCCGGCGCGCGGGGCGTGCTGAACACGATGGCACCGACGGTCTTCGACGTGTCCGGGATCGTCGACCTTCCGGCCAAGCCACCGGTGCTGTGGGTCCGCGGGGACCTCGACCAGATCGTCTCCGACGCCTCGGCGTTCGACCTGGCGTTCCTCGGCTCGGTGGGGGCGGTGCCGGGCTGGCCGGGCGCGGAGGCCTTCCCGCCCCAGCCGATGGTCGCCCAGACCCGCGCGGTGCTCGACCGCTACGCCGCCACCGGCGGCGCCTACCGCGAGGTCGTCCTCCCCGATGTGGGCCATTCGCCGCACGTCGAACGCCCGCAGCAGTTCGCCGTCGCGCTGCTGGAGCACCTCGACGTCCCCGCAGAGGTCCCGGCCAACCTCCGCTGAGGGGCATAGGTACCTATACCTGCGTCTCGGGCTGGAAAGTGCAGGTATAGGTACCTATGCCCACGTCAGTTCGCGTGTAGCTCGGCGTTCAGCGCCCCCAGTTCCCGTCGCGGGGAGCGCCTCCAGCGCGCCGGTGACGCTGTGGCGACGGAACAGCAGGCCGTTGCGGCCGGACAGCTCCCGGGCCTTGACCACCGAGCCGTCGGGCAGCGTGACGCGCGAGCCCCCGGTCACGTAGCAGCCGGCCTCCACGACGCACCCGTCGCCGAGGGAGATGCCGATGCCGGAGTTGGCGCCCAGGAGGCAGCCGCTGCCGATGGAGATGGTCTCGGTACCCCCACCGGACAGGGTGCCCATGATCGAGGCGCTGCCGCCGATGTCGCTGTCCGGCCCGACGACGACGCCGGCGCTGATCCGCCCCTCGACCATCGACGGGCCGAGCGTGCCGGCGTTGAAGTTGACGAAGCCCTCGTGCATGACCGTGGTGCCCTCGGCGAGGTGCGCGCCCAGGCGCACGCGGTCGCCGTCGGCGATGCGGACCCCGGAGGGGATGACGTAGTCGACCATCCGCGGGAACTTGTCGACGCCGAACACGGTCACGTGCCCGACCGCGGCACGCAGCCGGTGGGCGTTGAACCCGGCCGCCTCGACCGGTCCGGCGCTGGTCCAGGCCACGTTGGTGAGCAGTCCGAAGACGCCGGTCATGTCGGCGCCGTGCGGCCGGATCAGCCGGGAGGAGAGCAGGTGCAGCCGCAGCCACACGTCGTGCGTGTCGACCGGGGGCTGCGACAGGTCGGGGATCACCGTGCGGACGGCGATGATCTCCACCCCGCGCGCCTCGTCCCGGCGCACCAGGCCGCCGTAGTCGGGGCCGAGCTCGCCGGAGAGCTCCAGGGCGCCGAGCCGGGCGGTGCCGGCGTGCGCGCCCTCGGGAGCGCCGAGGCGGGGCTCGGGGTACCAGGTGTCCAGCACCGTCCCGGAGGCGGTGATGGTGGCCAGGCCGGCGGCTACGGCGGACGACGAAGAGGCGGTCACGGCTGCGACGCTACCCAGCCCCATGGGCGGCCTGGCTGCAGGGACCCGGGGCGTGCGCCAGCGAGTCCCGGACGGCAGCGGCCTCGTCCGGAGGCTCGCCCGAGCGGGGCGACGTGCTGGAGCGGCCCTCCTGCAGGGCCGCCGCGAGCGAGCGAGGGCGGGGGCAGGAGGGTCCTTACCCTAGGCTCGGCGGTCGTGACGGACCTCCCGCAGTTCGACCTGTCCGCCGACGTCCTCACCCTCACCCGCGCCCTGGTGGACGCGCCGTCGGTGTCCGGCGCGGAGGAGCCGCTGGCCGACGCGGTCGAGGCGGCCCTGCGCGGCCTCGGAGGGCTCGAGGTGGAGCGGATCGGCAACAGCGTGCTGGCCCGCACGAACCTCGACCGGCCGACCCGGGTGGTTCTCGCCGGCCACCTCGACACGGTGCCGATCGCCGACAACCTGCCCTCCGACCTGCGCGAGGTCGACGGGGTGCAGCGGCTGTACGGATGTGGCACCAGTGACATGAAGGCCGGCGACGCGGTCATGCTCCGGCTCGCCGGCCGGTTCGGCGGCCCGGGCGGGGAGCCCGCGCACGACCTGACGTTCGTGTTCTACGACAACGAGGAGGTCGAGGCCGTCAAGAACGGCCTCGGCCGGGTGGCCCGGGAGCGCCGGGGCTGGCTGTACGGCGACCTCGCGATCCTGCTCGAGCCCACGGACGGCGAGGTCGAAGGCGGCTGCCAGGGCACCCTGCGGGCGCGGCTGGAGACCACGGGCCGCCGCGCCCACAGCGCCCGCAGCTGGCTGGGCGTCAACGCCGTGCACGGACTGGCGGGGGCGCTCGAGACGCTGGCCGCCTACCAGGCGCGCGAGGTGGAGATCGACGGGCTCACCTACCGGGAGGGGCTCAACGCCGTGGGCATCACGGGCGGCGTCGCCGGCAACGTGATCCCGGACGAGGCCTCGCTCACCGTCAACTTCCGCTACGCGCCCGACCGCGACGAGGACGCCGCCGAGGCCCACGTGCGCGAGGTCTTCGCCGACGCCATCGCGGCCGGCGCCACGCTCACCGTCACCGACAACGCCGGTGGCGCCATGCCGGGGCTGTCCGAGCCGGCCGCCGCGGCGTTCCTCGCCGCCGTCGGCCGGCCGGCCCGGGCCAAGCTCGGCTGGACCGACGTCGCCCGGTTCGCCGCCTTCGGCATCCCCGCGCTGAACTACGGCCCCGGCGACCCGCAGCTGGCGCACACCCGGGACGAGCACGTCCTCGTCGACCGGCTCCGCCCCGCCGAAGACGCACTGACCGCCTACCTGTCCGGGAGCACCGCATGACGACCCCGCCGAACCCGCCTGCGTCCGGCGCCCAGCCGACCGACGGCCGCCGCCCCCGCCCCACCCGGCACCGCGGCCCGGTGGTGCTGCGCGGGGCGAGCCGGCGCAGAACGAGGGCTCGACCACCGACCAGCGGCTGCTCGACCGGCGCGGGCCCAGCGACTGGGTCCACACCGATCCGTGGCGGGTGCTCCGCATCCAGTCCGAGTTCGTCGAGGGCTTCGGGCTGCTCGCGGAGCTGCCGAGGGCGGTCAGCGTCTTCGGCAGCGCCCGGACTCCGCGGGACCACCCGCACTACGCCGCGGGCGTCGCCATCGGCGCCGCCCTGGCGCAGGCCGGCTACGCGGTCATCACCGGCGGCGGACCGGGTGCGATGGAGGCGGCCAACCGCGGGGCCTGCGAGGCCGGTGGCCTCTCCGTCGGCCTGGGTATCGAGCTGCCCTTCGAGCAGGACCTCAACGAGTGGGTCGACGTCGGCATCGCCTTCCGCTACTTCTTCGTGCGCAAGACGATGTTCGTGAAGTACGCGCAGGCGTTCGTGATCCTGCCGGGCGGCTTCGGCACGCTCGACGAGCTGTTCGAGGCCCTCACCCTGGTGCAGACCCGGAAGGTCACCCGCTTCCCGGTCATCCTGTTCGGCACCGAGTACTGGTCGGGCCTGCTCCAGTGGATCCGCACGACGCTGGCCGCGACCGGCACCATCAACGCCGCCGATCTGGACCTGATCACCGTCACCGACGACATCGGCGAGGTCATGTCGGTCATCCAGGCGGCGGACCAGGCGCGGCGCAGCGGCGACGGCGGCGGGGGATGCAGCACGTCGCGGCCGAGCAGGGCCCGCTCGAGGCCTGATGCTCTCGTTCGTCGCCTTCGTCGTCGGGGTCCTCGTCGTCGGCGCGCTGCTCTTCCTCGGCGCCTCCCTGCTGCTCGGCCGCGGGGAGACGCAGCCGCCGGCCGATACCGACCGTTCGCCCGTGGCGCTGCCCGGCGACCGACCGGTCACCGCGGACGACGTGCGCGCGCTCCAGCTGTCGGTCGTGGCGCGCGGCTACCGGATGGCCGAGGTGGACTGGCTGCTCGACCAGTTCGCGCTGGCGCTCGAGGAGCGCGACGCCGAGATCGCCGCCCTCCGCGCGCGGGTGCATCCGGCGCCGGTGACCGCGCCGAAGCAGCAGCAGGGAACGGCGCCGGACGACGCCGGAACCGCCGACGACGAGGAGGACCCGCGTGCCTGAGCTGGTCGAGCGCATCGACGTGGACGCCCCGCCCGAGCGGGTCTGGGAGGTGCTGACCGACTGGGAGCGCCAGGGGAGTGGATGCTCGCCACCGATGTCCGCACCGTCGACGGTCCGGCCCAGCGGTTGCACGGCCGGCTGGCCGCACGCACGGGGCTGCCGCTGCCCGGGGGCGGCACGTCGGTGTTCTCGACACCATGATCATCACGAAGTGGGAGCCGCCGCGCCTGGTCGAGGTGCAGCACACCGGCCGGCTGATCCGCGGTCCGGGCATCTTCGTGATCGAGCCGCGCGGAGAGCACTCGACGCTCGTCTGGACCGAGCGGCTGTACCTGCCCTACGGGTACCTGGGCGTGCTCGGCTGGTTCCTGGTGGGGCCGTTCGCCCGCGCCGGCATCCGCCGGTCGCTCGCCCGCTTCGCCGCGGTCGCCGCCCGCGGCTGACCCGTCGCCGGGCGCACGGGCCCGTGCGTCAGGATGCTCCGGTGACGACGGAGAGGCCGCGGTCGTGAGCCGGCGCGGATGGGCGCTGTTCCTGGCCATGTCGGTCATCTGGGGCATCCCGTACCTGCTGATCAAGGTGGCCGTCGACGAGGTCTCGCCGGTCGTGGTCGTGTTCGCCCGCTGCGTCGTGGGCGCCGCGCTGCTGCTGCCCTGGACCATCGCGAAGGGCCAGCTCCGGCCGGCGCTGCGGCACTGGAAGCCCCTGCTGGCCTTCACCGTCCTGGAGATGACCGGGCCGTGGCTGCTGCTGTCCTACGCGGAGCAGACGCTGTCCAGCTCGCTCACCGGGCTCCTGGTGGCCGCCGTACCGTTCGTCGCCGCCCTCGCGGGCCGCCTGGCCGGGGAGGAGGAGCGGTTCACACCCGTCCGCATCGCCGGCATGTGCCTCGGGGTGGTCGGCATCGTGGCGCTGCTCGGTCTCGACGTCGACGGTGCGCAGCTGTTGCCGATCCTCGCCGTGGCGCTCGTCGTGGTCGGCTACGCGACCGCGCCGCTGGTCGTCAGCCGCAAGCTGCCCGAGGTCCCGGGGGTGGCGGCGAGCTCGATCGCGCTCTTCGTCACCGCCGTCGTCTACGCCCCCTTCGCGCTGCCGAGAGCGGGCCAGGTCGTGGACGCGTCCGGCGAGGCGGCGGTGTCGCTCGCGGCCCTGGGCGTGGTCTGCACGGCGGTGGCGCTGGCGTTGTTTTTCGCGCTCATCCGGGAGGTGGGCCCGCAGCGCGCCCTGGTGATCACGTTCGTCAACCCCGCCGTCGCCGTCCTCCTGGGGGTGTGGCTGCTGGGCGAGCCGTTCACGCTCGGGATCGCCGTCGGCCTGCCGCTGGTGCTGGCCGGCTGCGCGCTGGCCACCCGGCGCACGCCCGTGCGCACCCGACCGTCGGAGCTGGCCGACGTGGACTCGGCGGTCCCCTGATCCGGCCGGCTGTCGGACCCGACCGTTAGCGTCCGCGACGTGGATGCCGAGCGGTCCCGCTGCGCGTGGGCGACCAGCACGCCGGAGTACGTCACCTATCACGACGAGGAGTGGGGGATGCCCCTCCACGGGGACGACGCACTCTTCGAACGGCTCTGCCTCGAGGCGTTCCAGTCGGGGCTCTCCTGGATCACCATCCTGCGCAAGCGGCCGGCCTTCCGCGCCGCGTTCGCCGGGTTCGCCATCGCCTCGGTCGCGGAGCTCACCGACGACGACGAGGCGCGGTTGATGGCCGACGCCTCGATCGTCCGCAACCGGGCGAAGATCTCCGCCGCGGTGCGCAACGCCCGCGCGGCGCAGGCGCTGCCGGAGGGTCTGTCCGAGCTGCTGTGGTCCTTCGCGCCGGCCGGCCCGCGGGCCCGCCCGGCCACGCTCGCCGATGTGCCGGCCACGAGCGCGGAGTCGGTGGCGATGGCCAAGGAGCTCAAGCGGCGCGGCTTCGTCTTCGTCGGCCCGACGACCGCCTACGCGCTCATGCAGGCCACCGGGATGGTCGACGACCACGTCGCCGACTGCTTCCGGGCGAACGCGTCGGAGTGACCTGCGGGGACCTCATGTTGGACGGAAGCCGTCCATACGGGATCATTGGCGCAGAGCGCACAGCAGCGACGGACGCCGCACCGCTTCTGCCCCGGCAGGAGTGGTGGGCTCACGAAGGAGGCACGCATGGCGGCCATGAAGCCGCGCACGGGTGAAGGTCCCCTCGAAGTGACCAAGGAGGGGCGCGGCCTGGTCATGCGCGTACCGCTCGAGGGGGCGGTCGCCTGGTCGTCGAGCTGTCGCCCGACGAGGCGGCGGCGCTGTCGGAGGCACTGAAGGGCGCGACCAGCTGAACACCGACGCGAGCCTGCCCCGGGCAGCCCCGCGAACGACACGGCCCCGGCCGCCGGCAGCACGCCGGCGACCGGGGCCGCGCCGTTGCCGCGGGTCGACGTCGTGTCCGACGTCCCGGTGCTGGGGCCCGACGACGTCCTGGCCGTTCCGGTCGGCGCCGGCGGCGCCCTGCCGGCGTGGCTGGACGCCTCGGCGACCGCGCCGCCGGTGAGCCCGGAACTGCTCACCGGCGCGCTGGCCGACACCGGCAACAAGGGCGCGGCCGGGTCGGTGACGAACGTGCCGGTCGCCGGGCGGCGACCGCGCAGCGTCGTCGCCGTGGGCGTCGGCGAGGGAACGCTCCCCGACCTGCGCAGCTACGTCGCCACTGCCGTCCGCCGCGCGCAGACGCTCGCCGAGCACGGTGCGCGGCGCCTCGTGCTGCCCCTCGACAGCACCGTCGCCCCGGCCGGTGCGGCCGAGGTGCGGGCCGCGGTGGAGGCCGCCCTGCTCTCCGGCTACCGGTTCCGGGAGCTCTCCCGGCCGCACCCGCCGCGGCTGGCGGCGGTCACGGTGGTCGCCGCCGACGCCGACGACCCGGCCGTGTCCGCCGCAGGGGACGCCGGCCGGATCTCCGCGGAGGCGGTCGCCTGGGCGCGGGACCTCGTCAACACCCCGAGCAACGTGAAGGACCCGGCCTGGCTGGCCGACCAGGCCGTCGACCGGCTCGGGGCCCTGCCGCACGTCACGGTGACCGTCCTCGGGCCGGAGGAGCTGCGGGCGGGCGGGTTCGGCGGCGTCCTGGCCGTCGGCGGGGGATCGGCGTCCCCGCCTCGCGTGGTCGTGGCCGCTTACCGCCCCCGACCGCAGGCTCCGCGCACCCCGTGCTGGTCGGCAAGGGCATCACCTTCGACACCGGCGGTCTCTCCATCAAGCCCACCGCGGGCATGCGGGAGATGAAGACCGACATGGCCGGCGGCGCGGCCGTCCTCGCCGTCATCGAGGCCGCGGCCCGCCTCGAGCTGCCGGTGGCGGTGACCGCGGTGGTCCCCGCGGCCGAGAACGCCGTCTCCGGTTCCTCCTACCGCCCGGCCGACGTCGTCCGGCACGTCGGCGGGCGGACGACGGAGGTGCTCAACACCGACGCCGAGGGCCGCATGGTGCTCGCCGACGGACTGGCGCACGCGCGCCTGGAGCTGGGTGCGACGGTGCTGGTCGACGTCGCGACGCTGACCGGCGCGATGAAGGTCGCCCTCGGGACGCGGACGGCCGGCCTGTTCGCCACCACCGACGGTCTCGCCGACGCCCTGCTGACGGCGGGCGCGCAGGCCGGCGAGCCCTCGTGGCGGATGCCGTTGCTCGAGGACCACGCGGACCTGCTCGACAGCGAGGTGGCCGACGCGAACAACGCTCCCGGGGGACCGGGCGGCACCACCGCCGCCCTGTTCCTCCGGCCCTTCGCCGGCGACCTGCCCTGGGCGCACCTCGACGTGGCGGGCCCGGCGCGGGCCGGCTCCGACGACGCGGAGGTGGTCAAGGGCGGCACCGGCTTCGGCGCGCGCACCCTCCTGCGCTGGCTCGAGGCTGGGGCGCCGGTCGACCAGGACGGGACGGTCCGCGACTGACGCGGGGCGGCCGTCCGGTCGCCCCCGCCTAGTCATTCCCCGGTGGTCCCGTCGACGGCCTCGCGCAGCAGGTCGGCGTGCCCGGCGTGCCGGGCGGTCTCCTCGATCATGTGCAGCAGCACCCAGCGCAGGTCCCAGCGGTTCCCCGTCCGGGACGACGTCGCGACGGAGAGCACGTCCAGGCTCGCCGTCGCGGCCACGACCGCCCGGCTGCGCGCGCACGCCTCGGTGTACCGCGCACGCAGCTCGTCGGGCCCGAGGTCGAGCGCCGTACGGAACTCGTGGTCGGGGTCGGCGTCCCAGTCGATCCCGGCCCATGGCGCGTCCTCCGGGAGCCCGGCGAAGCGCTCGCGGAACCAGGAGTTCTCGACCAGCGCCAGGTGGTTGAGCAGCCCGGCCAGCGTGAGCGAGGACGACGGGATGGTCCGGGCCAGCTGCTCGGCGGTCAGGCCCGCGGCCTTGAGCAGGACCGTCTCGCGCTGGAAGTCCAGGACGGCGCAGAGCAGGTCGCGTTCGGAGCCGGAGTCCGGCGGGTCGGTGCGCACCGGGTCAGCCTGGCACCGACCACCGACACCGCGCGGGGAGCCTGGCGCGCGGGACCGCTCCTCGCGAGAGTGGCGGTCCGGCGGTCGGAGGAGGTTGACGTGGCCCGGTTCATCGAGGCACCCGCGCTCTGGAAGGTCCTGCGCACCGGGCACCCGCGGGCGCGGCTCCGGGCCACGCGGGACGGCACCGCCGCCATCCGGCTGAACGTCGCGGGCGCCGCCATCGGCACGGGTGTGCTCGACGCGCTGGCCGCCGGGAGCGCGACCACCGCCGAGCTGGCGCGGTCGACCGGCATGACCGACGAGAAGCTGCTCGGCACCTTCCTGCGGGTCGTCGCCTCGGTCGGGCTCGTCCGCGGTGCGGGCGGCGAGGGGCCCTGGCGGCTCACCGGGCGGGGCCGGGCGGCGATCGACGATCCGCTCGTCCGCGCCTCCTACGAGGGCTTCCCGGCTTCCACACCGGCCTGTACCGGGACCTCGGGGCGCTGCTCTCCGGGGGCCGCGGCGCCGGGACATCTCGGAGAGCGGCGAGCTGATCGCGCGGCTGTCCGGTGGGTTCGAGCCCCTGGTCCTCGGGGTGCTGCGCCGCACGGTCACCGAGCACGCCCCGCGACGGGTGCTGGACGTCGGCTGCGGAGCCGCGCTGGAGCTCGCGGCCATGCTGGAGGCCGCTCCGCAGGCGCACGGCGTCGGCATCGACGTCGACCCGGACGCCGTGGAGCTCGCGGGTCGCACGCTGGCCGGACGTGGGCTGGACGGGCGTGCCGCGGTGCTGCACGCCGACGTGCGGAAGGCTGCGGGCCACCCTCGGGCGCCTTCGCCGAACCGTTCGACCTGGCCCTGCTCGCCAACGTCCTCTACTACCTGCCCATGGCCGAGAGGGTCGGATTCCTCCGGGGATCGCGGACCTCCTCGCCCCCGGCGGCGTGCTCGTCGTGGTGACCACCGTCGCGGCACCGCAGTTCTTCAGCCGGCACTTCGACCTGCTCCTCCAGGCTCAGGAGGGGCAGATGGAGCTCTCCGACGCGGACGCCCTGGCGGGGCAGCTGGCCGCGGCGGGATTCCTGGCCGGGCCGGCGCGGCCGCTCGCCGCGGGGATGCCGGTCGTCACCGTCACCGCGTCCCTGCCCGGCTGACCCGGCGGCCCGGTCACGCAGGTCCGACGAGGTCCGCGACGATCTGCGCGGACAGCGTCACGAGGGCAGGCCGCCGCCCGGATGGGCGGAGCCGCCGACCAGGAACAGACCGGGGACGGGCGAGGCGTTGGCCGGGCGCAGGAACGCCGCCCGGGCGCCGTTGCTGGAGGAGCCGTAGATGGATCCGCCGACGCTGCCGGTGTCGCGGGCCAGGTCGGCCGGCGTCCGTACCTCGCACCAGCGCACCCGGTCGCGGACGTCGAGCCCGCGCCGCGCGAGCACCGCGAGGACCTCGTCCGCGTAGCGGGCCGCCAGGCCCGGTTCGTCCCAGTCGACGCCGTCGACGGGGTCGTGCCGCGGCGCGTTCACCAGCACGAACCACGACTCGCTGTCCTCGTCCGGGCGCAGCTCCGGGTCGTCCGGCGCGCTCACGTAGACGGTCGGGTCGGCCACCGGGCGAGGGCGCCCCGGAAGCGACCGGTGCCGAAGACGGCGTCGAACTCCGCGTCGTAGTCGTAGGGGAACAGCACGGTGTGGTGGGCCAACCCCGGCGTGCGCCCCGCAGGGCGAGCAGCAGCACCACTCCCGAGAGCGAGGGCGTGGCCCGGGTCAGGTCGCGGCGGCTCCGGCGGGTGCGCGGATCGGCGGGCAGCAGGTCGGCGTAGAGCGCCGTCGCGTCCACGCCGGACACGACGACGTCGGCGCGCAGCCGCTCGCCGCCGGCCAGCTCCACACCGGCGGCGCGGCCGCCCTCGACGAGCACCCGGCGGACGGTGCTCCCGGTCCGCAGCACGGCGCCGCTGCCGGTGGCCCGCTCGGCCACCGCCAGCGCCAGCCGGTGCAGCCCGCCGCGGACGTACCAGGACCCGAACGCCTGCTCGGCGTACGGCACGGTGGCCAGCACTGCGGGAGCCTGCCGGGGTCGGAGCCGGAATAGGTGGCGTAGCGGTCCAGCAGCATGCGCAGGCGCGGGTCGTCCAGCCGTGTCTTCCCGAGACCGCGCAGCGTCTGCCAGGGAGCGATGGTCGCGACGTCGGCCGGGTTGCGGGCGAGGCGGGCGAGGGTGGCGGCGCCCTCGAGCGGCCGGCGCAGGAACGGTTCCTCGCTGACCCGCCACATGCGCGCGGCCCGGTCCATCAGTGCCGCCCACTGCGCCCCCGCACCGGGGCCGAGGGCGCCGGTGAGCGCCCGGGAGATGCCGTCCGGGGAACCGGGCAGGGCCAGCCGGGTGCCGTCGGCGAACCGGTAGGCGACCGCCGGGTCCAGGCGGACGAGGTCGACGGCGTCCTCCAGGGGCGCGCCGGTCGCGGCGAACAGGTCGCGGTAGACCTGCGGCATCGTGACCAGGCTGGGGCCGGTGTCGAACACGTGGCCGTCCCGCTCGAACGCGCCGAGCTTCCCGCCGACGCGGGCCGCCTGCTCGAGCACCGTGACCGAGTGACCGGTCGCGGCCAGCCGTGCGGCGGCGGCCAGGCCGCCGAGGCCCGCGCCGACGACCGCCACCCGAGCCACTCCGCCACGGTAGCCGGGCGGGATCCGGGGACGTCGGCTCAGGCGGGAACGGCGAGGGCCAGGACGGCGAGGTCGTCGGCCTCGTGCCGGGAACCGGTCAGCTGCGCCTCCACGGCCGTCGTGACGGTGGCGACCACGGTCTCGGCGTCGCCCGACCGGAGCCCGGCGAGCACCTCCGCCAGGCCGTCCTCGCCGAACTGGATCCCCGCGTCGTCCCGGGCCTCGGTGACGCCGTCGGTGTAGAGCACGAGCGTGCTCCCTGGCGGGAGGTCGACGACCGCCTCGGCGAAGTCCACGTCGGCGGCGATGCCCAGTGCCCGGCCGGGAACACCGACCTCGGCCACCGATCCGTCCGGAGAGCGCAGCAACGGGAGCGGATGGCCGGCGACGGCGGCCCGTAGCTGGAGTCCGTGCCGGCCCGGCTCGACGACGAGGCAGCAGGCCGTGACGAAGCGCAGCGGGCCGGCCTCGGTCTCCTGCTGCTGCAGCAGGGCGGCGTTGACGGCGCGGAGGATCTCGGCGGGGCTGCCGGCGGCGGCCGCCGCGCGCGCGGTGTGCCGGGTCAGGGCGGTGACGGCGGCCGCTTCCGCCCCGGTGCCGCAGACGTCGGCGATCAGCACCATCCACCGGCCGTCCGGCAGGGGCATGACGTCGTAGGTGTCACCCCCACGAGCGCCGAACCGCCCCCGGGCCGGTAGCGGGCGGCCAGGTCCACGCCCGGGACGGCGGGCAGGTGGGAGGGCAGCAGGCTCCGTTGCAGGGTGTTCGCGAGCTCCCTGACCTCGGACTCCGCGCGCAGCCGGCCGAGGAACTGGCCGATCTGGCGACCGGCGTTGCCCAGGACGTCGAGCAGTTCGGTCGGCACGTCCCGCTGGTCGCGGGAGAACAGTTCGCAGACGGCGAGCAGGGTGTGGCCACGCATGACCGGGAAGGCCACACCCGTGCGGAGGGAGTCGGCCCGGGCCGCCTCGGGGCGCAGGAAGCGGGAATCGTGCCAGAGGTCGGCGACGACCACCGGCTCTCCCGCCTGCCAGGCCAGACCGGGGAGTCCGTCCCCCGGGCGAACGAGCGGCCGGCCGACTCGGCCACCAGCGCCGGCACGGGAGCGCCGGGCGACGCCCACGTACCGGTATGGACCAGCCGGCCGCTTGCTAGCTCTGGTTGCCAGAGCGTGGCGGCGTCCCAGTCCAGTTCCGCGCAGAGGCTGGGCAGGAGTCGCTCGAACGCCACGCCGGAGTCCCGCGCTTCCGTGAGCGCCGCGGTGACGCGCAGCGTCGCCTGCAGGTACCGGCTCACCTGCAGCTGCCGCTCGAGCAGGATCGTGGTGCTGGCGTCCCGCAGGACGGCCACGACCAGGGCGTCGTCGGGGAGGTCCCGGCCGTGGGCTCGAGTCGCGCCAGGGTCAGGTCGATCGCGATCTCCTGACCGCCGGCGTGCAGTGCGGGCACCTGTGTCGTCGCACCCACCAGCTCGCCCTCACCCGTGAGCCGGAACCGGCGGAATCCGGCGCCGTGCGAGTTCCGGAAGCGCTCGGGCATCAGGACCGTGAGGGAGCGGCCCAGCAGGTCGGTCGGCCGATAGCCGAGCAGCGCCGACACCGCCGCGTTGACGTAGGCGATGCGGCCCTCCGCGTCGGCGACCACGACGGTGTCGGGCAACGCCGCGAGCAGGGCGCGTGAGGAGGCGTTCGTCATGGACCAGCTCAACGATCGTCTCCTCGCACACCACAACGCGGCCATCCCCGTGACGGCCGCAGCGGGGACTCTGTCACACAGTGCGTTACGTGCCGACAGCAGATCGTAAACCAGTCGCCATGTCGACACATCGACACGTCGACGTCCGCGCATGAGCAGCCGCCCGGGTCGGCCGTCAGAAGGCGTACCGGACGTCGAGCCAGGGTGCGTGCGCGGCGATCAGCGTCCGCAGCCGGAGGACCCCGCCCGCTTGACGTCGTCGCGGTAGCGGACGTTGTCCTGCCCGTTGCCGCTCCGCTTCGGCTGCTGGAGGTCCGGTCGCCAGAGCAGCTCCTCGCCCCGCGGGTGCCAGCCGAGGTTGACCTCGTGCAGGTCGCGGTTGTGGGTCAGCAGGATCACCTCGGCGGCCGCCTGCCGCTTGGCCGCCGGCGAGAGGGTGTCGTCGAGCTGCCGCAGCAGCGTCGTCCAGTCCTCGGCCCACCCGTCCCGGAGGACGACGGGGGAGAGGTTCAGGTGCACCTCGTAGCCGGCCTCGACGAAGTCGTCGACCGCGGCGATGCGCTCGGCGACCCGGCTGGTGCGGATGTCGAGGGCCTGGGCGTCGCGGTCGGGCATCACCGAGAAGCGGATGCGGGTCCGGCCGGCCGGGTCCAGGTCGAGCAGGTGCCGGTTGACGTACTTCGTGGCGAACGAGGCCTTCGCGGTCGGCAGCTGCCGGAACGTGGCGATCAGGTCGGCCACGTTGTCGCTGACCATGGCGTCGACCGAGCAGTCGCTGTTCTCGCCGATGTCGTACACCCAGCTGACCGGATCGCACTGGTCGGGGCCGGCTTCTCGCCCTGACGGGCCACGTGCCGGCGCAGGTACCCGGTGATCTGCTCGATGTTCGTGAAGACGGTGATCGGGTTCGCGTAGCGCTTGCGGCGCGGCACATAGCAGTAGGCGCACGCCATCGCGCAGCCGTTGGCGGTGGAGGGCGCGATCCAGTTGGCGGAGCGCTTGTTAAGGCGGGCCGAGAGCGACTTCTTGACCCCGAGCACCAGCGTCTCGGTCTTCACGCGGACCCAGCGGTCGACGTTGCCGGCGTTGCCGTGCAGGTCGGGGATCTGCCAGTGCGAGGGCACCTCGGCGCCGGGGAACCGGGCGATCACCTGGCGTCCGCGGGCCGAGGCTGCCGCGGCGGGTTCGGTGTAGATGTGCCGCACCCGGAGCATCCGGTCGTCGACCGGCACCTCGGGCGCCGGCTTCGGGTCGTCGAAGAGGGTGAGCGCATCACCGGCCGTCACGCTGGTCCCAGCGCCGGGGTGGAGGGCGGCATTCCGGTCCTCCCGCGCGTCGGACGTGCGGTTGCGCACGTCGCGGACCGGGCACCCGAGCCGGAGCGCCGTCCGGCCCCGGACGCGCACGACGACGGGAGAACCCGTGAAGGCAGTGACCTGGCACGGACAGCGCGACGTGCGCGTCGAGGAGGTGCCCGACCCGTTCGTGCAGGAGCCCACCGACGCGGTCATCCGGGTGACGACGAGCAACATCTGCGGGTCCGACCTGCACCTCTACGAGCCGCTGGCGCCGTTCATGGGCGTGGGCGACATCCTCGGCCACGAGAACATGGGCCAGGTCGTCGAGGTCGGGTCCGAGGTGGGAGACCTGAAGGTCGGCGACCGGGTCGCCATCCCCTTCCAGATCTCCTGCGGGCACTGCTGGATGTGCGACCAGCAGCTCTACACCCAGTGCGAGACCACGCAGGTGCGCGAGCACGGCACCGGTGCCGCGCTGTTCGGCTTCTCCAAGCTCTACGGTCAGGTCGCCGGCGGACAGGCGGAGTACCTGCGCGTGCCGCAGGCCCAGTTCACCCACATCCCGTTGCCGGAGGGGCCGGCGGACGACCGGTTCGCCTACCTCTCCGACATCCTGCCGACCGCCTGGCAGGGCGTGGAGTACGCGAACGTGCCCGAGGGCGGGACGCTCGTCGTCCTCGGCCTCGGCCCGATCGGTGACTTCGCCTGCCGCATCGCCAAGCACAAGGGCTACCGGGTCATCGGCGTGGACCTGGTCCCGGAACGACTGCACCGCGCGCGGCTGCAGGGCGTGGAGGTCGTGGACCTGCGGGAGCACGAGAAGGACCTCGGCGACGCCCTCCGGGACATGACCGACGGCCGCGGCCCGGACTCGGTGCTGGACGCCGTCGGCATGGAGGCGCACGGGTCGCCGGCGACGTCCTTCATCCAGAAGGCGGCCGGACTGCTGCCCAAGGCGATCTCCGCACCGATCATGGAGCACGCCGGTGTCGACCGGCTCAACGCGCTGTACTCCGCCATCGACATGGTGCGGCGCGGCGGCACGATCTCGCTGTCGGGCGTCTACGGGGCGCAGCCGACCCCATGCCGCTCATGACGATGTTCGACAAGCAGATCCAGCTCCGCATGGGCCAGTGCAACATCAAGCGCTGGATCCCCCAGATCATGCCGCTGCTCACCGACGACGACCCGCTCGGCGTGGACACGTTCGCCACCCACCGGGTGCCGCTGTCCGAGGCGCCGGAGATGTACCGGAAGTTCCAGGAGAAGGAGGACGGCGTCGTGAAGGTGCAGCTCAAGCCGGAGCTCTGAGCCGCCCGGCGCCCCGCCGGAGGTGGGGTGCCGGCGTCCCCGGTGCGAGGATGCGCCCGTGGGCGACGCGCGCGGCATCGATCTGAACGCCGACCTGGGCGAGGGCTTCGGGGTCTGGCGGCTCGGGGACGACGACGCGCTGCTCGAGCTGGTCTCCAGCGCGAACGTCGCCTGCGGTTTCCACGCCGGTGACCCGTCGACGATGCGCCGTGTCTGCGCGCGGGCCGCGGCGGCTGGGGTCGCGGTCGGCGCGCAGGTCTCCTACCGCGACCTCGCCGGGTTCGGTCGGCGGTTCATCGACGCCGACCCCGGCGAGCTGGCCGACGACGTGCTCTACCAGCTCGCCGCTCTCGACGGGATCGCGCGCACCGTCGGCACCCGGGTCTCCTACGTCAAGCCGCACGGGGCCCTCTACAACGCGGCGGTCACGCACGAGGCGCAGGCACAGGCGGTCGTGGACGCGGTGCTCGCCTTCGACCGCAGGCTGCCGCTGATGGGCCTGCCCGGCTCGGCGCTGCTCCGCGCGGCCGAGGCCGCCGGCATGCGGCCGGTGACCGAGGGGTTCGCCGACCGCGGCTACACCGCCGACGGCCGGCTCGTGCCGCGTCGCGCGCCGGGCGCGCTGGTGGAGGACCCGGCGGCCGTCGCCGCCCGTGCGGTGCGGATGGCCACCGAGGGCGTCGTCGACGCCGTCGACGGGACGACCCTGCTCGTCCCGGTGGAGTCGGTCTGCCTGCACGGGGACACCCCCGGTGCCGTGCGGCTCGCCCGCGGCGTGCGCGCGGCGCTGGCCGAGGCGGGGTCGCGGTCCGCCCGTTCGCCCGCTGAGCCGCTGGCCGTCAGCGGTTGCCGGCGGCGAGGTCGACGGCGCGGACGGCGCCGCTCAGCAAGCCGGCGGCCAGGTCCTCGAGCGTCGCGCCCCGGCCGTACGCCGAGCCCCGCATCAGGTCGAGGGCGGCGGGGGTGCCGACCTCGAGCTCGACGCTCACCTTGCCCAGGGCCTCCCACACCGCGGCCCGGCGCCGAGGCGTCGGCCCGTGCATCCAGTCCGGTCCCTCGGCAGGGGACCAGGACGACCAGACGGCGGCATCGCCCAGGGCGGAGGTCACCAGCTCGCCCACCGCCAGGGCCTCGAACACGTCGAGGTCGGGGACGTCGCCGGACCTCCGGAAGTACAGGTCGATGGCCCCCGCCCCGGCCAGCGCCGGCTGCAGCGGCAGGGCGACCACGGCGCGGAACGGGGTGGAGCCGAGCAGCAGGTCGGTGAACACCGGCCAGCGCCGCCGGAGGTCGTCCTCGACGGCGAACACCGGTTGCCTGGTCTCCTGTGCCGTCATGCAGGGCCCGGAGCCGACGGTGAACTGGAGCCGTTCGGCGACGGCCGCCTCGTCGGAGCTCGCGCCGAGGGCACCCGTTGCTGCGCGGAGTCGACGAGGCTGATCCCCGCCCCGTCCACCCGCAGCGTCCGGGCGCAGGCGCGGGCCAGCCGGACGGGCAGCAGTTCCGGCCCGCGGAGCCCGGACTCGTCCACGTCGTCCAGTGCGGCGTCGAACCGGCCGGCGATGGTCACGCCCGATTGTCCGGCCGCCGGGCCACGATCACCCGTCGGGCAGTGCCCCCGGCGAAGGGCGTCGGCCACCTCGGCCACGTTCGACCGTCCCTTTCCGTAGTCGACCACGGTGGTGGCGATCACCGGTCGGCTCGAGACAACGACCCGGGGAGCGGACGGATCGCCGGTCAGCTGCACGGTGACCTCCTCGCCGAAGCTCTTCCACGACCACCGGGTGCGGGCTCGGTACCGGCCCGCACCGACGTCGGCCTCCCGGATCTCGGCAGGCAGGCCCCGGAGGACGGCGACGATCCGGTCGGGCAGGTCAGCGCCCCCGCGCACCGGCACCGTCGTGTCCTGCCGCGGACCGCGCCGTGCGTCCTGCGGGGCACGGTCGGCGACCGCGTCCAGCGAGCCCAGGAGGACGGCCATGAGGCCGCCGAAGACGAGTCCGGCGCCGATGCCCGTCGCGAGGCCTGCCCTCGCCGAATCGATCACGAATCCGGCGGCAGCGCCCGACAACAGGCCGAACGGGACGCCGGTGGCGACGAAGAGCAGGGCGACGGTTCGCAGCGAGCGCACCGGTACATCGTCGTGAGCGCGCGGGTGACTGTCTCGCCGGCGTGCCGGTGGTCGCCCGACCGAGGGACGCCAGCGCCTCCGGCTCGCGCGCCGTCGCTGGTCAGACCACCGGACCGGCAGCGATCATGGAGCCATGGCGGAGCGCGCAGGGGCCGGACCGGCGGTGCTGCCGTGCGGCGACCGGGCGCTGCTGGTCGAGGTTCCGGACCCGTCGGCGGTCGCGGGCATCCGGGCCGCGCTGGAGCGGTCCCCCTCCCCGGGCAGGTGGAGCTGGTGCCGGCCGCTCGGACGGTGCTGGTCGTCCTCGAGCGCGCGCCGACCGACCTCGATGTGGCGACCCTGCGGCGCGTGGCGCCGGACCCGGCCGGTGGGCGGGAGCCGGGGCCGGTCGTGGACCTGCCCGTCGTCTTCGACGGCCCCGATCTGGCCGAGGTGGCCGCACTGACCTCGCGCGACGTGGCCGGCCTGGTGGCCGCCTTGACGGCCGCGGAGCTCACGGTGGCCTTCGGGGTTTCGCGCCCGGGTTCGGCTACCTCGCCGGGCTCCCCGAGGACCTGCACGTCCCCCGCCGGGACACCCCGCGCACCCGGGTGCCGGCCGGCTCGGTAGGGCTCGCAGGGCCCTTCGCCGGCGCCTATCCGCGCGCGTCGCCCGGAGGGTGGCAGCTGGTGGGCCGGACCGACGCGGTCCTCTTCGACGTCGACCGCGACCCGCCGGCGCTGCTGGCGCCCGGTGTGCGGGTGCGGCTGCTCGAGGTGGGCTGAGTGCTCGCCGTGCTGGCTTCCGGACCCCTGTCGACCGTCCAGGACGGCGGGCGCCCCGGCTGGGCGTCGATCGGGGTGACCCGCTCGGGGGCGGCAGACCGTGCCTCCGCCGCGCTCGCCAACCGGCTCGTCGGCAACGACGGCACCGCCGCCGTCGTGGAGGTGACCGCCGGCGGCCTGCGGGTGCGTGCCGGGCGCACCCTGCTCGTGGCGGTGACCGGCGCACCGGCGCCGGTCACGGTGGACGGCCGGGCCGCCCCGTTCGACGCGCCCTTCTCCCTGGCGCCGGGACGCACGCTGGGTCTCGGCGTCCCCGCCGTGGGGCTGCGCAGCTACCTCGCCGTGCGCGGGGGCATCGACGTCCCGCCCGTCCTGGGCTCGCGCAGCACCGACACGCTGTCGGGTCTGGACCCGCCCCCGCTGCGGGCCGGCGACGTGCTGCCGGTGGGTGCCCTGACGGGGAGGAGCCGTTCGTCGATGTCGCCCCCGTGGGTCCACCGTCGTCCCGGCCGGTGCTGCGGGTGCTGCCGGGACCGCGCCGGAACTGGCTGGACCCGTCAGCCTGGGGGCGCTCACGTCGGCGGACTGGACGGTGACCGCGGACAGCGACCGTGTCGGCCTGCGGCTCTCCGGCCCGAGGCTGGAACGCGCCAGGGGCGACGAGCTCCCGAGCGAAGGGCTCGTCCCCGGCGCGGTCCAGGTGCCACCGGACGGGGCGCCGGTCCTCTTCCTCGCCGACCACCCCGTCACCGGCGGCTACCCCGTCCTCGCCGTGGTGGCGACCGCTGACCTGCCGGCGGCGGCGCAACTGCGACCCGGGGACCGGCTGCGCTTCCGCGCGGGGTCGTGAAGGGGCTCACCACGCCTGGGGGACGGCGTGCGGTCGCGGGGCGATCCGCGAGGATCGCAGTGCTATCGCACCGGCAGCACGGCAGGCCCGGACGGCCCGTGGACCACCTCGGCCCGCGCGCCGTAGTGCGTGCTGAGCGCCTGCGCGGTGAGCACCTCGGCCGGGGTGCCGTCGGCGACGACGCGGCCCTCGGACAGCAGCGCCAGCCGGTCGGCGTACTGACCGGCCAGCGTCAGGTCGTGGAGGGTGCTCACCACCGTCAGCCCGTCCTGCCGGCGCAGCCGGTCCACCAGGTCGAGCACCTGCTGGGCGTGACCCAGGTCCAGCGCGGCGGTCGGCTCGTCCAGGAAGAGCACCCGCGGCTGCTGGGCCAGCGCCCGTGCCAGGACGGCGCGCTGCTGCTCCCCGCCCGAGAGGGTGCTGAGCGGGCGCCTGGCCATCGGCCCGAGCCCGAGCCGGTCCATGACGTCGGCGACGATCTGCCGGTCCACGCCGCGAGGAGCCGACAGCAGCGGGCGATGGGGGTGCGCCCCAGCGTGACGTAGTCCTGCGTCGTGACGGCCTCCGGCAGGACCGGGGTCTGCGGGGCGTAGGCCAGGCAGCGGGCACGGTTCCTGCGCGCCATCCCCGTGGTGGGGAGGCCGTCGACGCGGACCAGGCCCTCGTGCGGGTGGAACCCCAGCATCGAGCGCAGCAGCGTGGACTTGCCCGACCCGTTGGGCCCGATGACCGCCAGCCAGCCCCCGGGCTCGATGGTCAGGCGCACGGACTCGAGCACCCGGGTGCGTCCGTAGCCCGCGGTGAGCCCGACGACCTCGACGCGGGCGCCCGTGCCGGGGCCCGCGGGGCGACCCTGCGTCCCCGGCTCACCGCCGCCGCGCCCCGGCCCAGAGCAGCCCGGCGAAGAAGGGCGCCCCGATGAAGGCGGTGACGACGCCGATGGGCAGTTCGGCCGGCGCCAGAACCACGCGGGCCACCAGGTCCGCGAGCACCAGGAATGCGCCGCCGACCAGCAGCGACATCGGCAGCACCCTGGCGTGCGAGCCACCGACGAACCGGCGCACGATGTGCGGCACGACGAGCCCGACGAATCCGATGAGACCGCTCACGGCGACGGCGGACGCGGTCGCGAGCGAGGCGGCGAGGATGACGACCAGCCGCAGCCGGCCGGGGTGCACGCCCAGGGAGCTGGCCTCGTCGTCGCCGACCGCGAGCACGTCCAGGGCGCGGCCGCAGACGAGCAGCACGGTGCAGGACACCGCGAGGTACGGCAGCACGAGGGCGATGTCGGACCACCGCGAGCTGCCGAGCTGGCCGAGCAGCCAGCCGTAGATCTCGCGCAGGTCGTCGGTGTTCTGCTGCTGCACCAGGGTCTGGGCGGCGGCGAGGAAGGCGGCGACGGCGATCCCGGCGAGCAGCAGCGTGGGGCTGTGCGAGCCGCCGGCCGCCGCCCCCAGCGCGAGGGCGCAGCCGACGCCGACCAGCGCCCCGACGAAGGCCGCGAGGGCACGGCGCCGACCGGGCCCACCGACTGGACGGGGAGTAGCCGATGACGAGCGTGGCGCCCAGGCCCGCGCCCGCGGCGGCACCGAGCAGGTAGGGGTCGGCGAGCGGGTTGCGGAAGACGCCCTGGTAGGCCGCGCCTGCGATGGCCAGGCTGCCGCCGACGAGGACCGCGAGCACTACGCGCGGCAGCCGGAGCTCCAGCAGCACCGCCGCCTGGGTGCCCGCCAGCCCGCCGGGTATCTCGGCGCCGAGCGGACCGAGGAGCCGGTCGAGCAGGGTGACGACGACGGCGCCCGGGGGCAGGGGCAGCGCCCCCACCCACACGCCGGCCAGCATGGCCAGGACGAGCGCGAGGCCCGCCCCACCCATCGCCAGCCAGGGCCGCCGGCCGCGCGGCGGGACGGCCACCTGCGTGCCGGCCGTGCCGGGCGTCGTCGTCGTCATCGCCTGTTCCGTCCTCAGCCCTGCAGGGTCTCGGCGACGGACTCGGCGAAGTCGGCGATCCGGGGACCCCAGCGGGACGCGATGTCGTCGCTGGCCTCCAGTACCCGACCCTCCTGCACGGCAGGCACGGTGTCGAAGGCCGGCCGCTGCGCGACCGTCTCGGCGGTCTGCGCGCAGCAGAGCGTGTCCGCGAGCACGATGAGGTCCGGCTGCTCGCTGACGATGTACTCGGCCGACAGCTGGGGGTAGCCGCCGGCGGCGGCCGCCGCCTCGTCGGCGATGTTCTCCAGGCCGAAGAGCGCGTAGACGCTGCCGATGAACGTGCTGCTGCCGGCGGAGAAGTAGCTCGGGTCGAGCTCGTGGTAGACGCTCATCCCCTCCGCGTCGGAGCCCACGGACTCCACCGCGGCGTCGATCCGGTCCTGCACGTCGGCGACGACCTCGTCGGCCTCCTCCGCGTGCCCGGTCGCATCGCCCAGCGTCTCGAGCTGCTCGTAGGTGTCGTCGATGGTCTCGGCGGCCTCGAGCAGCAGGGTCGGCACCGCGAGCGCGTCCAGGGCGTCGACGATCCCGTTCTGGTCGTTGCTGAGGACGACCAGGTCGGGCGCGTACTCGGCGATGGCCTCGGCGTTCGGCGTGAACGCGGAGAGGTCGGTGATCGGCGCCTCCGGCGGGAAGTTCGAGTTGTCGTCCACGGCCTCGACCTGGTTCCCCGCGCCGATGGCGAAGAGCATCTCGGTCGCCGACGCGGACAGGGAGACGATGGCCTCGGGCTGCTCGTCGAGGGTGAGCTCACCGTCGGCACCGGTCACGGTCACCGGGAAGGCGCCCCCGGTCGACGAGGAGGACGCCGCGGCCCCGTCGTCCTCGGGCGGGGATCCGCCGCAGGCGGAGAGCGCCAGGACCAGGGCGGCCGGGAGGGCCAGGAAGGCGCGCGACGTCGACCGCGTCGCGCGAGGGGGAGCCGAACAAGGAGTGCCTCCACAGGAGGCGGCGAGCGTCGCCCACGAGCTGACCCGACGCCCGATGCGCGACCCTTGCCGCGAGGGTCGGTTGCATGGCGCAGGGCAGGCGATCTGGCTCAGGCCGCGAGCGGCCATCACAGTTGCGGGACAGCGCCGGGTTTCCACCGGACTTCGCTGCCGTTGCGCCGCCGGCGCACGGGCCGGCGGGGAAAGGTACCAGCGGCCCTACGGGCGGGCGGCGAGGACGGCGGAGTGGACCTCGACGGTCTGCTGGGCGATCGCCGGCCAGCCGAACTCGGCGAGCACCCGCTCCCGGCCCGCCGCGCCCATGGCGGCCGCCCGGCGGGGTCGGCCAGCAGTTCCGCGACGCGGGCCGCCAGCCCCGCCTCGAAGCTCGCGACGTCGGCGGGGTCGTAGGGCACGAGCAGCCCGGTCCGGCCGTCGTCGACGACCTCCGGGATGCCGCCGACGGCGCTGGCGACGACGGCCGTCCCGCAGGCGGCGGCCTCCAGGTTCACGATGCCCAGGGGCTCGTAGACCGACGGGACGACGAACACCGTCGCGCCGGTGATCAGCGGCACGAGTTGCTCGCGCGGCAGCATCGCCTCGATCCACACGACGCCGCTGCGGCGCTTCTGCAGCTGCTCGACGGCCTCGGCGACCTGCTGCCGCTCGCCCGGGGTGTCGGCGGCGCCGGCACACAGCACGAGGCCGGCATCCGGAGGCAGCTGCTCGGCGGCGGCCAGCAGGTGGCCGACGCCCTTCTGCCGGGTGATCCGCCCGACGAACAGCGCGTACGGGCGGTCGGGGTCGACGCCCAGGCCGCGGATGACGTCGGGGTCCTCGACCGGGCGGTAGGCCTCGGCGTCCACCCCGTTGCCGACGACGTGCACCCGCGCCGGGTCCAGGTCGGGGTAGGCGTCGAGGACGTCGGCGCGCATGCCGTGGCTGACCGCGATCACCGCGTCGGCGGCCAGGTAGGCGTTGCGCTCCACCCAGGACGAGAGGCGGTAGCCCCGCCGAGCTGATCGGCCTTCCACGGCCGGCGCGGCTCGAGGGAGTGCGCGGTGACCACGTGCGGCACCCCGTGCACCAGCGCGGCGAGCATCCCCGCGCCGTTGGCGTACCAGGTGTGGCTGTGCACGAGGTCCACGCCTGCAAGGGCTGCGGCGATCTCGACGTCCACGCCCACGGCCTGCAGCGCACCGTTGGCCTCGGACAGCCCGGCCGGGACGGCGTGCGCGGTCGCGTCCGACCGGGGCTCGCCGAAGCAATGGACGTCCAGGTCGGGGGCCCCTGGGAGGGACCGCATCGCCGCGACGAGGTGCTCGATGTGGACACCGGCCCCCCGTAGACGTCCGGCGGCCACTCGCGGGTCACGATGCCGATGCGCACACGCTCACCCTAGGGGCGGTTTGGAGGCCGTGCAGGCGCGGAAGCACAGCTCAGCGGCTACGTTGCCAGCATGCGCGGCGGTCCACGGGTTCTCGGCATCGTCCTCGCGGGCGGCGAGGGCAAGCGGCTCTCACCCCTGACGGCGGACCGTGCCAAACCTGCGGTGCCGTTCGGGGGCAACTACCGGCTGATCGACTTCGTGCTGTCCAACCTGGTCAACGCCGAGATCCGCCAGATCGCGGTGCTGACGCAGTACAAGAGCCACAGCCTGGACCGGCACATCACCCAGACCTGGCGGATGTCGCAGCTGCTCGGCAACTACATCACCCCGGTGCCGGCCCAGCAGAGGCTGGGGCCGCGCTGGTACACCGGCAGCGCCGATGCGATCTTCCAGAGCCTGAACCTCATCTACGACGAGCGCCCGGAGATCGTGGTCGTCTTCGGTGCCGACCACGTCTACCGGATGGACCCGGGCCAGATGGTCGACCAGCACCTGCAGACCGGTGCCGGCGTGACCATCGCCGGCCTGCGGGTCCCTCGGCGCGAGGCGACCGAGTTCGGGGTCATCGACGCCACGGCCGAGGGCAAGGTGCGCGGATTCCTGGAGAAGCCGGCGGACCCGCCCGGTCTGCCGGACTCGCCGGAGGAGAGCTTCGCGTCCATGGGGAACTACGTGTTCACCACCGACGCCCTGCTCGAGGCGCTCCGTACCGACGCCGAGGACGAGACCTCCGTGCACGACATGGGCGGCTCGATCATGCCGATGCTGGCCGACGCCGGTGAGGCCTGGGTCTACGACTTCAGCACGAACATCGTCCCGGGCGCCTCGGAGCGCGACCACGGCTACTGGCGCGACGTCGGGACGATCGACGCGTACTACGACGCGCACATGGACCTGGTCTCGGTGACGCCGGTCTTCAACCTCTACAACGACCGCTGGCCCATCTACACCCTCCCGCCGCAGCTGCCGCCGGCGAAGTTCGTCCTCGGCGGCCGCGCGGAGGAGTCGATGGTCAGTGCCGGCGCGATCATCGGGGGCGGCTCGGTGCACAACTCGGTGATCTCGCCCGGGGTGCGCGTGGAGCGGGGGCCCGGGTCGAGGACAGCGTGCTGATGGACGGCGTGCACATCGGCGAGGGCGCCTACGTGCGCCGCGCGATCCTCGACAAGAACGTCGTCGTGCCGCCCTGGGCCCGCATCGGCGTCGACACGGTCACCGACCGCCAGCAGTACCACGTGAGCGACGGCGGCGTGACCGTCCTGGGCAAGGGTGCCCGAGCCGTCGTCTGATGCCAGCCTCGGCAGCATCGCAGCGAGGAACGAGCGAGGAGCGGACCGAGGCGCGGAATCAGACGGTAGATGTCGTCTGAGCCGCTGATCGTCACTCTCCTGCTGGACGACGAGGCGCAGGCGCGGTTCGACCGGTTGCGCGTCGAGCACTTCCCGGCGGAGCGCAACCATCTCGCCGCGCACGTGACGCTGTTCCACGCCGTGCCCGGGGAGCACCTGGACGCCGTCCGTGCCGACCTCGCAGCTGCCGCCGATCGTCCGTCCTTCGTCGTCGTCGTCACCGGGGTGCGCTTCCTCGGTCGCGGGGTCGCCTACGCGCTCGACTCACCCGAGGTGGCTGCGGTGCGCAGCGGACTGGCTGCGGCATGGCAGCCGTGGCTCACGCCGCAGGACCGGCAGCGGCACGCCCCGCACGTGACGGTGCAGAACAAGGTGCCGCCCGCCGTCGCCCGGGCGCTGCACGAGCGGCTGCTCGCGGAGTTCGTGCCGTACGACGTCCGCGCCCGCGGGTTGGGGCTGTGGCGCTACCTCGGCGGCCCGTGGGAACCGGTGAGCGAGTACCCGTTCCACCGAGCCGCGGTCTGACGCCGGCGACGATGGGCGCGGATGCGCAGTTCTGCGGGCCGGAACCGCGCATCAGCGCCCGGTGATCGGTTCGGCCGGGCGTCAGCTGCGCTTGGTGGCGACCAGGAGGCCGTCGCCGATGGGCAGCACGGCCGGCAGCAGGGTCTCGTCCTCGCGGACGGTGCGGGCGATCTCCCGGGCGGCGACCGTCTGCGGATCGCGGGCGGTGCGGTCCGCGACCCGGCCACCGACGAGGAGCCCGTGGCAGGTCAGCGTCCCACCGACCCGCACCAGGTCGAGCAGAGCCGGCAGGTGGTCGGCGTAGTCCCGCGGCGGACCGTCGCAGACGACCATGTCGTAGCCGCCGGGGGAGAGGCGGGGAGCACCTCGCCGGGTGTGCCGAAGATCAGCCGCGCCCGGCTGGGGGCCACCCCGGCGTCGGCGAAGGCGGCACGGGCGGCGCGCAGCTGCTCGGGATCCCCGTCCAGCGCGGTCAGCACGCCGTCGGTGCGCATGCCGCGGAGCAGCCACAACCCGGCGAGCCCACCGCCGCTGCCGATCGAGACCACCGAGCGCGCCCCGGCCCCGGCCGCCAGCACGGCGAGGGTCGCACCGACCGCAGGCGCGACCGGACGGGAGCCGGGGAGACGGGCGACGCGGTCGCGGGCCGCCACCATCTCGGGCGTCTCGACGGCGAACCTGTCGGCGTAGGCGGCGCCCTCGGGGCCGCCGCCCGGCGGCGGTTGCTCGGCGCTCATCACCGGCCGAGGGTAGTGGCCCGGGCGCCAGCGGCGGGGCGGGCGCCCGGCCGGGGTGTCGAGGAGCACCGGCGCGGACCTCGAACCTGTGGGTTTCCTGCGAGCCGCAGTGGGCGGGAACACCGGCACCGTCGCCGTCCGTTGATCACGATGTGCGCCTGAAGCGAGCCGCGACCGCCGATCCCACCCACACCGGGGAGGTGTCGGGCCCTGCGGTCTGCGATCCTGGGGGCGTGTCCGAGCCTGCCGACAGCCCCGCGCCCGAGGTGGCCTGGGTCGCGCCGACGTGGGAGCAGGTCGTCCGCGACCACTCCGCGCGCGTCTACCGGCTGGCCTACCGGCTCTCGGGGAACCCGCAGGACGCCGAGGACCTGACGCAGGAGACGTTCGTCCGCGTCTTCCGCTCGCTGGCCGACTTCTCGCCCGGGACCTTCGAGGGCTGGCTGCACCGGATCACCACGAACCTCTTCCTGGACATGGTCCGCCGCCGGCAGCGGATCCGGTTCGACGCGCTGCCCGAGGACACCGAGCGCCTGCCCGGCACCGCGCCGAGCCCCGAGCAGGTCTACGCCGACACTCACCTCGACCCGCAGGTGCAGGCGGCGCTCGACGCCCTGTCACCGGAGTTCCGCGTCGCCGTCGTCCTCTGCGACATCGAAGGCCTGACGTACGAGGAGATCGCGGCGACCCTCAACATCAAGCTGGGCACCGTCCGCAGCCGGATCCACCGTGGCCGCGTGCAGCTGCGCCAGGCCCTCGCCCACCTCGCCCCCGGCCGCTCCGTCGTCGAAACGGGTGGCGCGCCGGCATGAGCATCCCGGAGAGCCACCTGGCGCAGGAGGCGATCGCCGCGCTCGTGGACGGTGAACTGCCCTCCGGGCCGGCTGCCCGCGCCGCCCGGCACCTCTCCGGCTGCCTCCAGTGCCGGCTGTCCGTCGAGGCCCAGCGCGAGGCGAAGGAGGCGCTGCACGGATCGCGGGACGTCGCCGTGCCCGGCGACCTGATGTCGCGCCTGTGCGCCATCCCCTTCACCACCGATGTCGCGGGACCGGGTGGGCCCGGGCTCGGCACCGTGGCCGCCGGACCCGAGGGGCTCACCGTCAGCGGCACCTCCGGTGCCTGGTCGGTCGACCTGCAGCGCTCGGAGCGGACGCCCCGGCCCGGCCAGGCGCGCTGGCTGCGCCGCGGCCTCGCCGGGACCATGATCGGTCTCGGCGCGGGCGTGACGGCCCTCGCGCTGAACCTCCCGGCCAGCGGCGCGCCCGACACGGGGACGCGCGCCCCGGTGGCCGGACCGTCTGCTCCCGAGCAGCGCACCGAGGTCGTCCCGCCGGTCGTGCGCACGGTGACCGTCGGCAACGGCAGCACGCCACCGGCCCAGGGCGGAACCCCTGAGCGCCTCCGCCCAGCGCCCCAGCGGCGATTCCGGTCCGCCCGCGGACGGCGCCGCTGCGGGCGAGGAGGCGGTCTTCGCCCGGCCGACGGGTGCGGCGGGCGCCTTCGCGGACGTCCCCGACCGGCTTCCGCCCCGGCCGGTGTCGGCGCCGCAGCCGACGGCGGGACAGGAAGCGGCCTTCGGACGGCCGGCCACCGCCGACGGCGGCTTCGACGGCGGGCGGCCCACCCCGCCGCCCCGGCCAGTGCCACCACCCCCGGCCGAGGCCCTGCTGCGCGCCTTCGGGCCCAAGGGCACCGGGCAGCGCGGGCTCCAGGAACCCCCGGGCGGCCGGCCCGGTCGCCGACGCACCGCCACCGGACCGTGGTGGAAGCCCGATGCGCCGAGCGACCCGTGGCGCGATCCCTACGCCCCGGTCGCGCTCGGCGCGCCGGCCGTCTACGACGAGGCCGCCCAGCCGGGACCCATCGTCGTCGACCCCCAGGGCCGCAAGAAGGTGCGGCTGGGCGACCTGTCGGTGCGGCTGTCGGCGCTGGCGCTGCTCGCCGTGCTCCTCGTCGGCGCCGTCGGTGGTGGCATCGGCTGGTACCTGACGAAGGCCAACGACGAGACGCCCCTGCTCGCGCCCGGCACCCAGCTGTCCGAGGTCGACCCCGGCATCACCCGGGAACCGGGGTCGGTCTCCGAGATCGCGGACAACGTGATGCCGGCGGTCGTCTCCATCGAGGTGCGGGTGGGCCAGGCCGGTGCGACCGGCTCGGGCGTCGTCGTCGACAGCGAGAACGGCTACATCGTCACGAACAACCACGTCGTCTCCGGCGCCGAGGGCGTGGAGGGTGCGGAGATCCGGGCGGTCTTCTTCGACGGCAGCGGCTCGGCGGCCCGCATCGTCGGCCGCGACCCGGCCAGCGACCTCGCCGTCCTCAAGGTCGAGAAGCCTGGCTTGGTGTCGGCGTCCCTCGGCAACTCCGCCGACGTAGTCGTCGGCGACCCCGTCGTCGCCATCGGCTCGCCGCTGGGCCTGGCCGGCACCGTGACCAGCGGCATCGTGAGCGCGCTGGAGCGCCCGGTCCGGCTGGCCGGCGAGGGCAGCGACACCAACGCCGTCATCAGCGCCGTGCAGACCGACGCCCCGATCAACCCGGGCAACTCCGGTGGCGCGCTCGTGGACGCCAGCGGGGCACTGGTCGGGATCAACACCGCCATCGCCTCCACCGGGGCCGGGGGATCCATCGGGCTGGGGTTCGCCATCCCCGTCGACACCGTCCGCGACATCGCCGAGCAGTTGATCTCCACCGGGTCGGCCGTGCACTCCTCGCTCGGGGTGAACACGCGCTCGGTGACCGACGGGACGCGCGACGGCGCCCTCGTCCTGAACGTCGAGCCCGGCAGCGCCGCGGACTCGGCGGGCATCCGCGAGGAGGACGTCGTCATCGCCGTCGACGGCGAACGGGTCGGCAGCTCGGAGGAGCTGGTCGTCGCCATCGACGCCTTCGACCCGGGCGAGACCGTGACCGTCGAGGTCGTGCGCGGGGGCGGTTCCGTCGAGGTCGAGGCCACGCTCGACGCGGCCTGACGAAGGACCCCGTCCTCACCACCCTTCGCGAGCTCAGGGCGGGCCCCTGGACGGGGCCGCCTACGCTGGGGCAGGTTGCGGGGAGCGGCCCGGGAGACGGGAGCGGTGGTGTTCGACTCGATCGGCTGGAGCGAGATCATCGTCCTCGCGCTGGCCGCGCTGTTCATCTTCGGTCCCGAGCGGCTGCCCGATCTGGCCAAGGATGCCGCGTCCGGGCTCAAGCGGGTGCGGGCCGCGATCACCGGGATCCGCGAGCAGGTGAACGAGTCCCTCGGCGACGACCTGCCCGAATTCCGCGATCTCGACCTGCGCAAGTACCACCCCAAGACCTTCATCCGGAGCCAGTTGCTCGGCGACGAGGACGGGCCCACCGTCCACCGGGGAGCGCCGCTGCCGCCGCACCGGTCGTCGCCCGGCCGCGGGACCGCGCCGTCCCGCCCCCGTTCGACCCCGACGCCACGTGATCTGTCGTCCTCCGGACGACACCGCGGCCCAGGGGCCGTGCCCGGGTGCGTCGAGCCCCGCCGTCCCTCCTCGGGGAGGCCTCCGGCCCTCCGCTCGTCGGGACGGCTTGCGCCAGCTCTGAGTGCCTCACCGTGCTCGGCGAGGGCCGCGACGACGACCCCCGAGGGCGATCCGGAGGGGCTGATGCTGCCGGTCCGGGTGTTCGCCGTCCTCCGCGAGCGGTACGGCGTGCCCTCGCTCCTGGCGCTGTACGACGCCGACGGCCGACTCGGGCACGAGGCCGGCAGCTGGGTCGCCTTCGAGGAGGTGCTCACCGTTGCCGGCCTGCCGGTTGTGGGACGGCGTCGTGCGGGTCGCCGCGGTCGACGGCTTCCACGAGCTGACGGGCCGCCCCCACCAGCCGCCGCGCTTCGGCCCCTGGAGCGGGTGGGATCAGCTCAGCGCTTGACCGGGGTCAGCCCCAGCGACATGCCCGAGAGCCCACGCTGGCGGACGGCGAGCCCGTCGGCGATCCTCTCCAGCGCCTGTGCGGCGGCCGAATCGGGCTCGGCGAGCACGATCGGCGCGCCGGCGTCACCGGCCTCGCGCAGCCGGGTGTCCAGCGGGATCTGGCCCAGCAGGGGCACCCGGGCGCCCAGGGTCTTGGTCAGCGCGTCGGAGACCGCCTCGCCGCCGCCGGAGCCGAAGATCTCCATGCGCGAGCCGTCCGGCAGCTCGAGCCAGGACATGTTCTCGACGACCCCGACCACCTGCTGGTGGGTCTGCGTGGCGATGGCGCCCGCGCGCTCGGCCACCTCGGCGGCGGCCAGCTGCGGGGTGGTGACGACGAGGATCTCGGCGTTCGGCACCAGCTGGGCCACCGAGATCGCGACGTCACCGGTGCCCGGGGGAGGTCCATGAGCAGGACGTCGAGGTCGCCCCACCACACGTCGGCGAGGAACTGCTGCAACGCGCGGTGCAGCATCGGCCCGCGCCACACGACCGGGGTGTTGCCCGGGGTGAACATGCCGATGGAGATGACCTTCACGCCGTAGGCCTGAGGCGGCATGATCATGTTGTCGACCTGGGTCGGCTTCTCCTCGACGCCGAGCATGCGCGGCACCGAGTGGCCGTAGATGTCGGCGTCCACGACGCCCACCGACAGCCCGCGCTTGGCCAGGGCGGCTGCGAGGTTGACCGTGACGCTGGACTTGCCGACCCCGCCCTTGCCCGACGCCACCGCGTACACGCGGGTGAGCGAGCCGGGCTGGGCGAACGGGATGACCGGCTCGGCCGTGTCGGAGCCGCGGACGACCTTGCGCAGCTCGGCGCGCTGCTCGTCGTTCATCACGTCGAGCACGACAGACACCGACGTCACGCCGGGGACGGCGGAGACGGCCTGGGTGACGCGGTTGGTGATGGTCTCGCGCATCGGGCAGCCCGAGACGGTCAGGTAGACCTCGACGCGGACGGACCCGTCGTCGCCGATCTGCACGTCCTTGACCATGCCGAGCTCGGTGAGCGGGCGGTTGATCTCGGGGTCCTGGACGGTGGCCAGAGCGGCGGTGACGGCGTCGAGGGCCGGGAAGCCGGTCAGCGTGTCGGACATCGTTGCGTGTGTCTCCTTCGACGGGGACCCCGGTCGGCGGTGGCCGTCGACGGCGTGGACCTGCGCGATCGGGTCGCCTGCCACTGTACGGCGGGCGACGGGCGTGGCCGTGGGCCGGAGGGTGATCCGGGCCGCATCCGCACCTGAGGCCCCTCAGACGCCGAGCGCTCCGCCCTAGGGGTCGCCGCGTCCCGGAACTGCCCGGTCGACCGATGCCGGGAGGAGCCCCTCAGAACGATCGTCGTCGCCATGACCACGACACTTCTCCAGCAGCCCGGCAGCGCCCGGACGCCCAGCACCGACGTCCTCGGCGTCCTGCTCGCCGAGGTCCTCCTCGACGTGGCCGACGACGCCGCCGACCGCTACTCGAGCCGGACGCCGGCCGGGCGCGCCCTGCTGTCGCTCGCGGCCCTCGCCCGGCGGGCGGCGGGCGCCCTCGGCGTGGAGCCGGGCGTGGCGCTGACGTCGGGTCCGGGCATCGTGGTGCAGCGCGAGCTGGCCGCGGCTGCTCACCTGCTCGACGAGGCCGTCGCGGCCGCGGACGGCGAGTCGGACGAGGTCGCGGAACTCCTCGGGCCGGCCCAGCGGCTGCACGCGCACCTGCTGGAGGCGCTGGCGGCGACCGGCCGCTGATCCCTTCCGGACGGCACCACCGACCCGCGCGTCGTTAGGGTCGCCAGACATGTCCGCCCCCACCCGATCGACGGTGCTCCGCGACGCGATCGGGCTCGGCGTGGCGGTCGGTCTGTACGGCGCCGCGTTCGGAGCGGCCGCCGACGCCGCGGGCCTCGATCTCTGGCAGACGGTCACCATGTCGGCGCTCATGTTCACCGGCGCCTCCCAGTTCGCGATGGTCGGCGTCCTCGGGGCAGGGGCAGCGCGCTCGCCGCCGTCGGCAGCGCCCTGCTGCTCGGGACCCGCAACACCGTCTACGGCGTGCGGCTGGTCCCGTTGCTGCAGCCGCGCGGGCCCCTGCGACGGCTGGGCACGGCGCACTGGGTCATCGACGAGACGACGGCCTTGGCGATCGCTGCACCCGACAGCCGGCTGGCCCGGCTGGCCTTCCTCGCCGGTGGCGCCTCGATCTTCGTGATGTGGAACGTCACCACGGTGATCGGCGCGCTGGGCGCCGCAGCCCTGACCGGCCCGGCGCTGGCCGCTCTCGACGCCGTCGTGCCGGCCGCGTTCCTCGCGCTGTTGTGGCCGCGGCTTCGGAAGGGGTTTCCGGAGGCGGGGTCCAACTGCGGGTGGCGATCGGTGGCGCCGTCGTCGCCCTGGCGCTCACCCCGTTCGTGCCGGCCGGCGTCCAGGTGGTCGCGGCGGTGGTGGCGGTCGCGCTGGCGGGGCGCCCGCGTCCGCGGGAGGTGGCGGCGTGAGCGGGACGGCGCTGTGGGCGGCGGTGGTCACAGGAGCGGCCGGCTGCTACCTGCTCAAGCTCGCCGGGCTGTCGGTGCCCGCGTCCTGGGTGGAGCAGCCCTGGGTGGCCCGCATCGTGGACTTCGTGCCGGCTGCGCTGCTCGCCGCGCTGGTGGCGGTGCAGGCGCTGACCTCCGGGCAGGAGCTCGTCGTCGACGGCCGGCTGGCTGGGCTCGCCGTCGCGGCCCTCGCCCTGGCGTTACGGGCGCCGTTCATCGTCGTGCTGGTCCTCGCCGGGGCAGCGGGCGCCCTGGTGCACTCGCTCACCGGGTGACGTCCGGCCGGTGGTTGCCCCGAGCGGGTGAACGTCGGAATTCCGCATTGCCGGCCTGGTTCGCAGTGCACCACCGTGTGCCGTCCCGCCGGGCGGTGCCGCCTGGCCACGGAGTGGAGGCAGGCGTGCGCGGACGCACCGATCGATCCGGCCGGACCGGGCTGCGCCTCGCGGCATTCGCCGTCGCTGCGGCCTGTGTGCTCAGCAGCACCCCGGCCGGTGCGGCGCCGGCGGACGCATGGTCGTCGGAGACCGCCGGTGGGGCCAACGCGTCGACCAACCCGGGCGAATCGGTGATCACCGCCGCCAACGCGGCACGGGCGCGCGTGGCCTGGACGGTCGACGGAAACGGTGGACCGCTCGTCGCTCCGACCGTGGTCGGTGGGCAGGTCTTCCGTGTCCGGGACACCGGCTCGGCGGGCCCCGCGAGCACCTTCGAGGTGCGGTCGGCGCGCACCGGCGCGGTGGCCTGGACACTCGCGCTGCCGGGGAACGCCTTCTACGAGCAGGGCGTGACGGTGGACGCCGCGCGCTCCTCGCCATCGTGTCGTTCAAGGGGTTCGGCCGTCCGCACGGCGTCGTGGCCGTCGACCTCGCCGCCAGGCGGATCGCCTGGACCCGCGACCTGCCCCCGCGCCGCCACAGCTGGTCGGGCAACGACGTCCACGGCGCCGGTCCGGTGGTCTCCGACGGAACCCGGGTCTTCGTCGCCGGTGCCGACAACGCCGTGAACGCCTTCCGCCTCACCGACGGTGCGCCGCTGTGGACGGTCCCTCTCGCCCTCCGGGGTGAACGCCTCCTGCACCAGTGGTACGGGACGGCCACCTCTCGCGGCGTCGCCTACGTCGGCACCACGCAGGGACTCGGCGCGTACGACGCGGCCTCCGGGCGCTCCCTGTGGTCCGCGCCGGCGGCGGGCAGGCCCGTGGTCGCTGCGGGGAGGGTGTTCGTCGCCCGGGCGGGCGGGGTCACCGCGGTGGACGCGGCCGGCTGCGCAGCGGTCACCTGCCCGGTCTTGTGGAACCGGGAGCTCGGGCCGTCCAAGACCTCGCCACCGGGGGCCGACGGCCGGGCGCCGAGGATCGGCGGCGCATCCGGGAGCACGCTCTTCGCGACCTACTTCGACTACGGGGACGGCATGACGCAGCGAGGCGTGCTGGTGCGCCTCTCGGCGTCGACCGGCGCCGTGCTCTGGTCGACGTCCACGCTCGAGAATCCCGGCACGCCCGCGCGAGCCGGCGGCACCGTGTGGCTGATCGCCGATCCAGGGCCCGACGGAACTGGGGTGCGATCGGTCGAGGGGTACCGGGCGAGCGGTCGCGGTACGGCGTCCCTGTTCCGCTACGAGCTGCCCGTCGGACAGCGCGGGTTCTACGGCGGGGTCGCCATCTCGTCGGGGACGGTCGTCGCCCAGTCGATGTCCGGGATGGTGGTCGGCTTCCGCGTTCCCGGGACCTGACCCGTCCGGCGGCGACCGGGCCAGGGTGCCGGCGTGACGACGACGCCACGCAGCTGGTGGGTCTGCCGGTAGGCGGACCGTCGTCGCACGACCAGACCGCCGCTGCGCAGAGCCGGTCCGGGACGTCCCGTCCTTCCGCGGCCCGGAGCCGACCGGAGGACCGCTGATCATGGATCAGTACTCGCTCGCGGACGTGCGTGCGGCGATCGACCGCATGGACGGCGAGCCGGCCGAGGCCGACCTCCCGACCGGCCGCTGCTCCGGCGGGGGCGACCGCGGTGGCCGGCCGGCTGCTCGACGTGCTGCGAACCGTGACCGGCTGACTCAGCGGTTCCCGGGGCGGGATCCGGTGTCAGGGGACCGGGTCGCGCCGCTTCTTCCCCTTCTTCTCGCGCTTCTCGCCGTCGTCCGTGGCGTCGTCGGTGAGCCGGTTGAGCTCGCTGCGGATGAAGTCGCGGGTGGCGAGCTCGCCGACGGCGACCCGCAGCGAGGCCAGCTCCCGGGCCAGGTACTCGGTGTCCGCGCGCACCGCGGCCGAGCGGGCGCGGTCCTCCTCGGCCTGCACGCGGTCGCGATCGGCCTGCCGGTTCTGGGCCAGCAGGATGAGCGGTGCGGCGTAGGCGGCCTGGGTGGAGAAGGCCAGGTTCAGCAGGATGAACGGGTAGGGGTCCCAGCGGAGCCTCACCGCGAAGACGTTCAGCGCGATCCAGGCGATCACGAGGATGGTCTGCACCGCCAGGAAACGCCCGGTGCCGAGGAACCGGGCGATCGTCTCGGCGAACGCGCCGACGGCGTCGGGGTTCAGCCGCAGGAAGCTGCCGAACCGGCGCGCCTGCCCCCGCGGGACGTCAAGACGGGGGCGTCAGCCACGACGGGCCCGCTCGCGCCAGTCGTCGGGGAGCAGGTGGTCGAGCACGTCGTCGACGCTCACCGCTCCCACCAGACGGCCCTGGGCGTCCACCACCGGGGCAGCCACCAGGTTGTAGGTCGCGAAGTAGCGGGTGACCTCTGCCAGCGGCGCCTCGGGACGCAGCGGCTCCAGGTCGTCGAGCACCCCGCTGACCAGGGACGACGGGGGTTCGCGCAGCAGCCGCTGGATGTGCGCCAGCCCCAGGTAGCGCCCGGTCGGCGTCGCCGACGGCGGACGGCACACGTAGACCTGGCTGGCCAGGGCCGGGGTGATCTCCTCCTCGCGCACCCGCGCCAGCGCCTCGGCGATCGTGGCGTCCGGGGCGAGGATCACCGGCTCGCTGGTCACGATGCCGCCGGCGGTGTCCTCGGAGTACTTGAGCAGCTGGCGGACCGGCTCGGCTTCGTCGGGCTCCATGAGCTCGAGCAGCCGGTTGCGGTCGACGTTGGAGAGCTCGGCCAGCAGGTCGGCGGCGTCGTCGGGGTCCATCACCTCGAGGACGTCGGCCGCCCGCCGCTCGTCGAGGGTGCCCAGGATGGTCACCTGGAGGTCCTCGGGCAGCTCCCCGAGGACGTCGGCCAGCCGCTCGTCGTCCAGGGCCTCGGCCACCTCGTGCCGCCGCTTGACCGGGAGCTCCTGGAGGGCGTGCGCGACGTCGGCGGCGTTGAGTTCGCGGTAGGTGGCGATCAGCGTCTCCGCGCCCTGACCGGTCTGGGGAGAGCCAGTCCCTCGACCTCGTCCCAGGAGAGCTGGTGCAGCTGGCCGCGGCGCCCCAGCCGCCCCGGCTCCTGGACGGCGACCCGGGACAGCACCCAGTCGCCGGTGCGGGTCTGCTCGATGCCCGCGTCGACGACGTGCGCCGGTTTCCCGGACTCGACGATGCGGACGGTGCGGTCCAGCAGCTCGCCCAGGACCAGCGTCTCGCCGCCCCGCTGCTCGAACCGCTTGAGGTTGAGGGTGCCCGACGCGAGCATCACCGCACCGGGGTCGACGGCGGTGACGCGGCCCATGGGGATGAAGATCCGGCGGCGGGCGACCACCTCCACCACGATGCCGAGCACCCGCGGGGTCGCGGTGCCGACGCGCAGCGCGATCACCACGTCGCGCACCTTCCCGACCCGGTCCCCGTTGGGGTCGAACACGGTCAACCCGGCGAGCCGGGAGACATACGCCCTGCTCGCCGTCGTCACGGGGGCTGAGGTTACCGTCGGCGGCGTGCCGTCCCGGGATGAGCTGGACTACGAGATCGTCGACGTGTTCGCGCCGGGGCCGTTCGCCGGGAATCCGCTGGCCGTCGTGTTCGGCGCCGATGCCCTGACCACCGCCCAGTGCCAGGCGCTCGCCTTCGAGTTCCACCTGTCGGAGACGTCGTTCCTCTGCGCCCCGACGGAGCCCGGGGCCGACTACCGGGTGCGCATCTTCACGCCCTTCGCCGAGCTGCCCTTCGCCGGGCACCCGAGCGTCGGTGCGGCGCACACGCTGGTGCGGACCGGACGGCTTCCTGCGGGAACGGTGCGGCAGGAGTGCGGGGCAGGCGTGCTCGACCTGCTGGTCGACGACCGGGGCGCGACGCTGTCCGGCGGGCGACCGACCCTCGAGGACGGGCCGCCGCCCGCCGAGCTGGCCGCGGCCCTGGGGTTGAGCGAGACCGACGTCACCGGCGTGCCGGCCGACGTGGCGGGGTGCGGTCTGCCCTTCGCCTACCTGTCGGTGCGGTCCGGCGCCGTCGACCGGGCGGTCCCCGACCAGCGGACGCTGGACGCGCTCGGCGTGGGGAGGGCGTCTCGGTGTTGTCCTGGGATGCCGCGACCTCCACCGCCTACGCCCGCGTGTTCGCCGGCGACCTGCGCTGGGGCGAGGACCCGGCCACCGGCTCGGCTGCGCTGGGCACCGGCGTCTGGCTGGTGGAGAGCGGCCTGCTGGCGTCCGAGGGGACGTCGTCCTACGTCGTCCGGCAGGGGAGAAGCTGGGTCGGCCGTCGGTGCTCGAGTGCACCGTGACCGCTGCCGGCGACCGTGCCGTGGCAGCGACCGTGCGCGGGGACGTCGTCCCGATCGCGCGTGGCCGCATCCGCGTGCCCGCATGACGAAGGACCCCGCCCCCTCACCCTCGCTCCGCTCGGACCGAGCCTCTGGGCGGGGCCACGGCTGACGCCTGGGCGCTGCACCGGCCGGGCACGCGGGACGTCGGCCTGCTCTCCCTCGCCGTCGTCGGCGTCTCGCTGTCGGCCCCGCTGACCGCGATGGTCACCGCGCCGATGCTGGCGCTGGCGTTCTGGCGCAACGCCGCGGGTGCCGCCGCGCTGCTGCCGGTGCTGCTGACCCGGGAGCGCTCGACGCTCACCGGGCTGCGCGGGCGCGACCTGCGCAGCTCCGTCGTCGCAGGGCTGTTCCTCGCGGCGCACTTCGCCGCGTGGCTGCCCAGCCTGTCGATGACGACGGTCGCTGCGTCGGTCGCGCTGGTCACCACCACGCCGATCTGGACGGCGCTGGCCGCCCGGGTGTCGGGTGTGCGGCTACCGGCCGCGGTGTGGTGGGGCCTGCTGATCGCGTTCGCCGGCGTCGTGCTGATCGTCGGCGTGGACGTCACGGTGAGCCTCGAGGCGCTGGCGGGCGACGCGCTGGCCCTGCTGGGGGCGATCTGCGCCGGTGGGTACGTGCTGGCCGGGGCGCGCGCCCGCCGGCGGCTGGCCACCTCGGCCTACGCCGTCGTCTGCTACTCGGTGTGCGCCGTCGTGATCGCGGTCGCGGCGCTGCTGGTGGACGCACCGCTGGGCGGGTTCGAGGCCCGGGACTGGTGGCTGATCGCGGGCATCACCGTCTCCGCGCAGCTGTTCGGGCACACGCTGCTGAACCTGGTGCTCTCGTCGGTCGGCCCGACGGTCGTGAGCCTCGCCATCCTCCTCGAGGTCCCCGGGGCGCTGCTCTTCGCGCTCGTCCTGCTCGGGCAGGTGCCGCCGCTGCTGGCCCTCCCCGGGGTCGCGCTGGTGGTGGTCGGGGTGGCCCTGGTCGTGCGGGCCAGCCGGCCGCAGACCCTGGTGGAGGCGGGCACCTGAAAGTCGCCGACCCGGCCGTGATCATCGACTTGTTGCCGGAGACACGCGCCGACGCGCCGCAGGGGACGGCAACAACCCGATGATCAACTCCGGGTGAGCGAGGCCGAAGCGCCCTGGCTACTCTCCGGTAGCTGAAGACGCCGTCGTCTGCACGAAGAGAGGCACCGTGGCCGAGCTCCGATCCCGTCGTTCCAATCTCGCCGTCCCGGGCAGCAACCCCCGGTTCCTGGAGAAGGCCAAGGGCCTCCCGGCGGACCAGGTGTTCCTCGACCTCGAGGACGCGTGCGCACCGCTGGCCAAGCCCGGCGCCCGGAAGAACATCGTCGCCGCGCTGAACGAGGGGGCTGGGGCGAGAAGATCCGCACCGTCCGGGTCAACGACTGGACGACGGAGTGGACCTTCCAGGACGTGCTCGAGGTCGTCGGCGGCGCCGGCGCGAACCTGGACTGCATCATGCTGCCGAAGGTCCAGGACGCCGCCCAGGTCAAGGCGCTGGACATGCTGCTCAGCCAGATCGAGAAGGCCAACGGCCTCGAGGTCGGCCGGATCGGCATCGAGGCGCAGATCGAGACGGCGCAGGGCCTGATCAACGTCAACGACATCGCGTTCGCCAGTGACCGCATCGAGACGATCATCTTCGGGCCGGCCGACTTCATGGCCAGCATCAACATGAAGTCGCTGGTGGTCGGGGCCCTGCACCCCGACTACCCGGGCGACCCCTTCCACTACATCCTGATGCAGATCCTCATGGCCGCCCGCGCCCGCGGTGTGCAGGCGATCGACGGGCCGTTCCTGCAGGTGCGCGACGTGCCGGCGTTCGAGGAGGTCGCCAAGCGTTCGGCGATGCTCGGCTTCGACGGCAAGTGGGTGCTGCACCCGGGCCAGATCGACGCGGCCAACGAGATCTATGCGCCGTCCCAGGAGGACTACGACCACGCCGAGCTGATCCTCGACGCCTACGACTGGGCGACGTCGGAGGCCGGAGGCAAGAAGGGCTCGGCGATGCTCGGCGACGAGATGATCGACGAGGCCAGCCGCAAGATGGCGCTGGTCATCGCCGGCAAGGGCCGCGCCGCGGGCATGGACCGGACGTCGTCCTTCACCCCGCCGGAGGCGTGAAGCGCTCCAGCTGACGCAGCGACGGCGGTCGTCCGGGGATCCCGGCGGCCGCCGGCGTCGTGTCCGTAGGAAACTCGATACCGAACCGTCCGCAAACGCCGGGTGACGACCCGTCGCGGAGCCGTCCGGCGGCCATCGGGAGGGTTGTGGTGCGAGACCCGCGCGCGGACCGTGTCCGCTGAAGGACCGTCCGTGCTCATAGCGGGGGCGAGGAGTGGGGCCATGACCGACGGCGTCATCATCCGGGAAGCCGACGCCACCATCCAGGCGATGCTGGTGGCATCGGGCGGCAAGCCGGTGATCCAGATCATCTACGACCCCGAGGCCGACACCACGAGCATCCAGAGCGTCGGGTTCGAGCACGGCAAGATCCCGAATTACATCTACACGCTGGGCCGGGTGCTCGTGGGCGAGATCTAGCCGGACCGGGACCTCAGCTGAAGCCGTTGCTGCTGAGCGCGGCGAAGGCGATGATCCAGAGCAGGATGATCAGCACGAAGATCGCCGTCACGATGCCCCCGACGATGATCCCGGCCAGCGCCAGGCCGTCGCCGTCCTCGCCGGTCTGACGGATCTGCTTGCGGGCGACGATGCCCAGGATCAGCCCGGCCGGGGCGAAGACAAAGGCCATGACCAGGGCCAGGATCGCCATGGTGTTGGTCGGCCGGACGTGGACGGGCGGGTAACCCGGTGGCGGTCCGTACCCCGGTGGCGGGAAGCCCGGCTGCCCGTACCCCTGCTGCCCGTACCCCTGCTGCCCGTATCCGGGAGGGGCGTAGCCGGGGGCGGCTGGCCGTACCCGGCCGGCGGGGTTCCCGGTGGCGGTGGGGACGGCGGATCGCCCCGGTAGAGGTTCTCGTCGTCGGTGCTCATGCGTCCTCCTGGCAGGCGGTGCCGGTCGGGGTACTCCACCACGCGGACGGGCGAAGCGTGATCAGGCACACGGCGGAGGGTCGCCGGGCGTGGCCCATACTCACCGGTAACTCGGACACCGGAGTCCCGAAGGAGTGGACCGTTGACCCGCTTGGCACAGACCGCTGACCTCACCGACATCCAGCGCGAGATCCTCTCGACGGTCAAGAGCTTCGTCGACCGCGAGATCATCCCGCACGCGCAGGAGCTCGAGCACGGCGACATCTACCCGCAGAAGATCGTCGACGGGCTCAAGGAGCTCGGCATCTTCGGTCTGATGATCCCGGAGGAGTACGGCGGTCTCGGCGAGTCGCTGCTGACCTACGCGCTCGTCGTCGAGGAGATCGCCCGAGGCTGGATGAGCGTCTCCGGCGTCATCAACACGCACTTCATCGTCGCCTACATGATCAAGCAGCACGGCACGCAGGAGCAGAAGGAGCACTTCCTCCCGCGGATGGCGACCGGCGAGGTGCGGGGCGCCTTCTCCATGTCCGAGCCGGGGCTGGGTTCCGACGTCGCGGCGATCCGCACCAAGGCGGTCCGTGACGGGGACGACTACGTCATCGACGGCCAGAAGATGTGGCTGACCAACGGTGGCAGCTCCACCCTGGTCGCGGCGCTCGTCCGGACCGACGAGGGTGCCGAGAGGGCCCACCAGAACCTGACGACGTTCCTCGTCGAGAAGCCGTCCGGGTTCGGCGAGGTCGCCCCCGGCCTCACCATCCCCGGCAAGATCGACAAGATGGGCTACAAGGGCGTCGACACCACCGAGCTGGTGTTCGACGGCTACCGCATCGGCGCCGACATGGTCCTCGGCGGGGCGCCGGGCAAGGGTTCGCCCAGATGATGGACGGCGTCGAGGTCGGCCGGGTCAACGTCGCCGCCCGGGCCTGCGGGATCTCCATCCGCGCCTTCGAGCTCGCCGTGGCCTACGCCCAGCAGCGTGAGACGTTCGGCAAGCCGATCGCCCAGCACCAGGCGATCGCCTTCCAGCTGGCCGAGATGGCCATCAAGGTCGAGGCCGCCCACCAGATGATGGTCAACGCCGCCCGCCTCAAGGACGCCGGGCAGCGCAACGACGTCGAGGCCGGCATGGCCAAGGTGATCGCCAGCGAGTATTGCGCCGAGGTGACCACCCAGTCGTTCCGGATCCACGGCGGCTACGGCTACTCGAAGGAGTACGAGATCGAGCGGCTCATGCGCGAGGCGCCGTTCCTGCTCATCGGCGAGGGCACGAGCGAGATCCAGAAGACCATCATCAGCCGTGGCCTGCTCAAGGAGTACAAGCTCAAGGGCTGACCCGGCCGGCCGCGACAGCGGGCGCTGATGCGCAGGTTCCGTGCCCGGAACTGCGCATCAGCGCCCATCGTCGTCCCGCATCAGCCGGTGCTGTCGGCCGTCTCGTCGAAGCGGACCTCGACCTCGTCGACGCCGAGCGACTGCGCGAGCCCGGTCAGCATGACGCGGGTGTTGGTCTCGGCGCGCTCGCGGAGGTCGCTCTGGGCGGCCGCCGCGGTCAGCCGGTCCTCGGCCACCGCGTAGAGCGCGCTGTCGTCGACCGGGTCGTCGCCGACCGCGTCGCCGATCCGGTCGAACAGGCCTCGGTCGCGGTCGAGGACGCGGCTCTCCTGCTGGTCGATCCGCACCTCGTCCAGGCGCGGGGCCGGCAGCTCGATGGTGGCGGCCGTGCCGTCGGCGGAGAGGGTGACGGCTCCGGCGTCCAGGGCTGCGAAGTCGACGTAGGCGTCGGCGGTGCCGGTCGCGAGCAGCTGGACCCGCTCGCCGCTGATGGCCGCGGGCACGTAGCGGGTGTCCACCTCGCGGTCGACGACGACCTGGAAGGTGCCGCTGGCCGCGTGGTACTCGTGCAGGTCCTCGAGGGCCAGCAGCAGCGGGGTCGTGCTCCGGTCGACGACGTCCTGGCCGAACGGGTTGTCCGGCAGCCAGTCGGCGAACTGCAGGCCGGCCGGCACGAGCACGGCCAGGCCGACTCCCGCGGCGACGAGCTTTCCCCGCCCTCGCCGGGAGCGGCGCGGGGGACGGTCCGCGTCGGCGTCGGTGCGGCGGAAGTCCTGCAGGAGAGCGGGCATGCGCGTCCTCTCGGGCCTGGCGGGGGAGTGCGGCGTACAGCGCCAGCCGCGCGCAGGTTGTTCCCCGTCCCTCTGTTGTGCTCTGCCCGCCACGGCGGGCAGGGCACACCTGTCCGCAGAGTCATGCCGGACGGAGGCCGTCAGCGGGCCGGGCAGCGCTCGTAGTTCCGGCGCGCTGACAGATGGCCGACCAGCGCGATCCCGGCGCACCACGCCGTCGCCACCAGGCCGCTGGAGCCGATCGCCGTCCCGGTGAGCAGCAGGCCGCGCACCGTCTCGATGATCGGCGTGACGGGCTGGTGCTCGGCGAACCAGCGCAGCCCGGCCGGCATGGACTCCACCGGCACGAACCGCTGCCGAAGAACGGCAGGAGCATCAGCGGCATCGGTACGTTGCTGGCCGCCTCGACGGTCTTCGTCCACAGCCCCATCGCGATCGACAGCCAGGACAGCGCGAAGCTGGTCATGGCCAGGACGCCGGCGACCGCCGGCCACTCGAGCCGGCTCGCGACGGAGCTGGTCGACGAAGGGGGTGAGGGCACCAGGCCCCGGAGTGGGCCTCCGCGCGCACCGTGTAGGCAGGACGCATGCGTGCCGCGGGAGTGACCGAGTTCGGCGGGCGGGAGGCCCTGCACATCGTCGACGTCGAGCCGGAGCCGCTCGGCCCGGGCCGGGTCCGGCTCCGGGTGGGGGCGGCCGCGGTGAACCCGACCGACACCTACGCCCGGTCGGGCGCCTACGCGGAGCGCGACCCCGTCAAGACGCCGCCGTGGGTCCCCGGGATGGACCTCGCCGGCGTCGTGACCGAGGTGGGCGAGGGCGTCGACCACCTCGCCGTGGGGGATGGGGCCATGGGCATCGTCGTCCCCTTCGGCCCGTACGGGGCCTACCGCGAGGACAAGGTGCTGTCCGGCGACTCCGTCGTCCGGGCGCCGCGCGGTGCCGACGCCGTCGCCGCGTCGACCCTGCCGATGAACGGCCTCACCGCCCGCTTCGCCCTCGACCTCATGGGCCTGCAGCCCGGCCAGGTGGTGGCGGTGACCGGCGCGGCCGGGGCGTTCGGCGGCTACGTCGTCCAGCTGGCCAAGGCCGACGGTCTGACCGTGGTCGCCGACGCCTCCGAGGCCGACGAGGCGCTCGTGCGGGACCTCGGCGCCGACGTCGTCGTGCGGCGGGGCGAGGACGTCGCGGCGCGGATCCGCGAGCCGTTCCCCGACGGCGTCGACGGACTGGCCGACGGCTCGGTGCAGGACGCCCAGGTGCTGCCCGCGGTGAAGGACGGCGGGGCCGTGGCGACCGTGCGCGGTTACCGGGGGACGGGCAGCGAGGACTGCGGTTCTTCCCGACGCTCGTGCGCAGGGTCGCCGAGGACCGCGCAGCCCTCGACCGGCTGCGTCAGCAGGTCGAGGAGGGCGTGCTCACCCTGCGCGTCGCGCAGACCCTCGCAGCGGAGCAGGCGGCCGAGGCCCACCGGATGCTCGAGCGCGGCGGGGTCCGCGGCCGCCTGGTCCTCACCTTCTGAAGTCGCGGGTGGCACCCGCCACCTGATTGGGTGCAGGAGCGGTTCCGGGCAGTGGCGCCCGGACGACGTCGGCGGAGGTTTCTGCATGGTGCACAGGCTCGTCGTCAGCTACGGACAGCCGGACGACCCGGCGGCGTTCGACGCCTACTACCGCGAGACCCACACCCCGCTCGCGCTGGAGCAGCCCGGCCTGGTCCGGCTGACCTTCGGGCACGGCGCATCGCTGGACCCCGCGCAGCCGGCGCCGTACCTCGTGGCCGAGCTCGACTTCGACTCCGAGCAGGCGATGGGGAGGCGCTCGCCTCTCCGGAGGGCCGGGCGGCCGGGCAGGACCTGGCCAACTTCGCCACCGGCGGCGCGACGTTCACCCACTTCGAGGTGCAGACCGCGAGCGCGGGCAGGTGAACGGCGCGCAGGCACTGATCCGCACGCTCGTCGACGCCGGCGTCGACGTCTGCTTCGCCAATCCGGGCACCTCGGAGATGCACTTCGTCGCGGCGCTGGACGACGTGCCCGACATGCGGGCCGTGCTGACCCTGTTCGAGGGGTCGCGACCGGGGCCGCCGACGGATACGCCCGGATGGCGGGCCGCCCGGCGGCCACCCTGCTGCATCTGGGCCCGGGGATGGCGAACGGGCTGGCGAACCTGCACAACGCCCGGCGCGGACGGACGCCGCTGGTCAACGTCGTGGGTGACCACGCGCGCTCGCACAAGCGGCTGGACGCGCCACTGGAGTCCGACATCGACGCCGTCGCCGGAACGGTCTCCGGCTGGGTGCGCCGGTCCCTGGCACCTGCGGACGTCGCGGCCGACGCCGCAGCCGCAGTGGCCGCCGCGGCCTCGTCCCCGGGCACGATCGCCACGCTGATCCTGCCCGCGGACGTCTCCTGGTCCGACGGCGCCGACGTCGCCCCGCCGTTGCCCGCCCGGCCGGCGCCGCACGTCGCGCCCTCGGTGGTGGACGACGTCGCCGCAGCCCTGGCGTCCGGCGAACCGGCCGTCCTCTTCCTCGGCGGCGACGCGATGAGCGCCGACGGGCAGCTCGCCGCCGCCCGGGTGACCGCGGGCACCGGCGCCCGGCTGATGTCGGAGACCTTCCCGGCCCGCGCCGTCCGCGGTGCGGGGATGCCCGACCTCACCCGCCTGCCCTATCCGCCGGAGATGGCGATGGCCGCCCTGGCCGGGACGAGGCACCTGGTGCTGGCGGGCGCGGAGGCCCCGGTGCACTTCTTCGGGTACCCCGACGTGCCCGGGCACCCGGTGCCCGAGGGCTGCACGGTGCACGTGCTCAGCGCGCCGGGGAGGACGCCGTCGCCGCGCTGCAGGCCCTCGCCGGACGCGTGGCCCCGGACGCCGAGCCGGTGCTGCCGGAGGCGGAGCGACCGGAGCTGCCCACGGGGAGCTCACCCCGCGCAGCATGGCCGCGGTCATCGGGGCGCTGCTGCCCGAGCGGGCGATCGTGGTCGACGAGGCGCTGACCTCGGGCGTGGGTCTCATGGAGCTCACCTCCGGCGCGCCCCTGCACGACTGGCTCTCCCTCACCGGTGGGGCGATCGGCGACGGGCTGCCGATGGCGCTCGGCGCGGCGGTCGCCTGCCCCGACCGGCCGGTCATCGGCATCCAGGCCGACGGCAGCGCCATGTACACGATCTCGGCGCTGTGGAGCTACGCCCGCGAGCAGCTCGACATCACCACGATCGTCTGCGACAACGGCTCGTACGCGATCCTCCAGCACGAGCTGGAGCGGGTCGGGGCAGCCAGCGACGGGCAGCGGGCCGGGCAGCTGCTCGACCTCGGCGGACCGGGCCTGGACTTCGTCGCCCTCGCCACCGGAATGGGGGTACCGGCGACCCGGGCGACGACGGCCGAGGAACTGGCCGACCAGCTGCGGCGGGCGCTCGCCGCGCCGGGGCCGCACCTCATCGACGCCGTCCTGCGGCGCTGAGAGCGGCGGTCGCCCCCACCGTGCGGAGGGGCCGACCGCCGCGGTCGCTCAGCTACTTCTTGCCGTGCGTCAGGTTGTCCATCTGCGAGCTGGTGTCGGCCTTGGCCTTCTTCTCGCTGCGCTTCTCCTTGATCGACTTGCCGCTGGCCTTCTTCGTCATCGACTGTCGCGGGGACTTGTCACCCATGGCGCGCTCCCTCATCGGGAGCCCGAGCGGCTCCGTGCGGCGGACGCTACGCGCCGGAGGGCTGCCCCGGCGTGTCCCGCCCCGATGACCGCGGGGCGCTCCGACGCGGCTCTCCCCGCGAGGGCCTCGAAGGGCAGCAACGCGGGGTCACCCTTTGCGCTTGGCGTCCGCGGCGAGCCGGGCCATCTGGGACTCCGTCATCTGCTCTTTCGCCTTGCGCTCGGCCCTCTTCTCCTTGATCGACTTCGCCGACTTCTGCGAGTGGTGGGCGTCGTGCGGGGACTTGTCGCCCATGGCGACCTCCCTCGTCCGGGGCGGGACCGATGCGCGGACGCTACGCCCGTGAGGACCCGAGATCGAGGGTGTCTCCCACGGCCGCGCCCGGATCTCTCTCCAGCGACGGACGACCGGCAACCGGCGCCGGTCCGCCGTCCTCGGGAGGTTGATCCTCATGGCATCCGACGCACCGACGTACCGGGAACTGCTGGAGGAGGCACGCGAGCTCGGCCGGCTCGACGGCCGGTTCGCCGCGGCCTTCGAGCCATCGGGCGCCGAGGTCTCCGCCGGTCGCTGTCTCGGCCGGACGCCGGAGGACTTCGCCCGCCTCCTGTGGGCGCGGAGGCACGGAGCGCCGCCGGTGGGGCTCGAGCTCAACGCGCCGCTCTGGTACGCCGCCGGCTTCGCCGAGGCGGTGGCCGAAGCCACCGCGCGGAGCAGCGACACGGCGGGCCTGTGGTTGCGGCGGGTGCTGCGCTGACCGGAGCCGTGGGGCCGGTCATCATCGACGGGTGGCCCGGTCGGTTCTGGTGGTGGCGGGGTGCTGCTCCTCGTGCTCGCGCTGATCACCGGGCTGCTGTGGGGGTTCCAGCGGACGCTGATCTACCTGCCCGACGACGGGCCCGTCGGTTCCGCCGCCTCCGCGCTCCCGGGCGCGCGGGACGTCGTCCTGCGCACCGCGGACGGGCTCGAGCTGGGGGCTGGTATCTGCCGGCCCGCACGGCCGATGCCGCCACGGTGCTCGTCGCCAACGGCAACGGTGGGCACCGGGGATGCGCGCGCCGCTCGCACGGGCGCTCTCGGACGCCGGGCTGGGGGTCCTGCTGTTCGACTACCGCGGCTACGGCGGCAACCCGGGCAGTCCGACCGAGGACGGCCTCGCCCTCGACGTGCGCGCCGCCCGGCAGTTCCTCCTCGACGACGGCGTGCCTCCCGCGCGGCTCCTCTACGTCGGGGAGAGCCTGGGCGCCGCCGTCGTCACCGAGCTCGCCACCGAGCACCCCCGGCCGGGTTGGTGCTGCGGTCACCGTTCGTCGACCTCGCGTCGGTCGCCGCCGTCCACTACCCGGTGCTGCCGGTGCGGGCGCTGCTGCGCGACGAGTTCCCGGTGGCCGAGCAGATCGCGCGCGTCGACGTCCCGACGACGGTCGTCTACGGGAACGCCGACACGATCGTGCCGCCGGAGCAGAGCCGGGCCGTCGCCGACGCGGCAGCTCAGCTGCACCGGCTGGTGGAGGTGCCCGGCGCCCACCACAACGACGCCGTCCTGCTGGACGGCGACGCGCTGGTGGACGCCGTCGTCGAGCTGGCGTGAGCCCTCAGCCGACCGGCTCGGCCACCGGGCGACGTCCCCACTGGACGGCGACCACCGCGACGACGGCGACCACGACGCCGACGACCGGCGGGATGAACCAGCCGGCCTCGTTGCTCCACCAGGCGGCCACCGCGGCGACGACGTAGGCGCCGAGGTTGCGCCACTCGAACGCGGGCAGGTTCGACGCGGCCGGCATCCCGCCGCGCCACCGGGCCAGGAAGTCACCGATCACCACGCCGCCCAGCGGCGGGATGAGGATGCCGAGCCAGACCAGGTACTCGATGAGGTTGTCGTAGATGCCGGTGATGGCCAGCAGCGTGCCGAGGACGACGCCGCCGATCACGAACGGCTTCTTCGAGCGGCTGTTGGCGATCTCGGCGCCGGCGACGCCGAAGTTGTAGGCGGTGTTGTCGTTGGTGGTCCACAGGTTGGCGACCAGGAACACCAGGCCCCAGCCGACCAGACCGAGCTCGTAGAGGACGAGGACGAAGTCGCCCTCGCCGAAGGAGATGGCCCCGATGGCGCCGAAGCCGAGCATGAGCAGCTCGCCGATGAGGAAGGCGATGACGCAGGCCCAGAACCCGGCCGACGGCGTGCGCGCGAACCGGGTCCAGTTGGGTGCCTGGGTGCCGCCGGAGGCGAAGGTGCCGACGACGATGGTGACCGCGGCGGCGACCGTCATCGTCTCGCTCGGCACGATCGCGGTCAGGCCGCTCCAGCCGCCGACCTCGTCCAGCGACCGCCAGGTGACCCAGCCGGCGAGCACCAGCAGCAGCGGGACCGACACGAGCGACAGGGCGTACATGCCCTTGTAGCCGTAGTAGGCGGTGACGCCCATGATCGCGCCGCCGGCGATCATCAGCGCGATCTCGACGCCGCGACCGGACCAGTCCAGGGCGCTGGCGGTGAGCCCGGCCAGCGTCGCGACGGTGACGCCGTACCAGCCGACCTGCGTGCCGCCGAGCAGCAGCGAGGCGAGCTTGGCGCCGGTGCGGCCGAGCGCGTAGCGGCACATCATCACCGTCGTGAGGCCGGTGCGGGCGCCGATGCCGCCGATGACGGCGACGTACACGCCGAGGACGGCGCTGCCGAGGAGCAGCACCCAGATCAGGGTGCCCACCTCGAACGCCGCTCCGATCTGGGCGCCGGCCAGCATCGTGGGCGTGAAGAAGGTGAAGCCCAGCAGCACGATCCCCAGGGAGAACAGCGACTTCCGGGCGTGCTGCGGAACCGGGTCGATCGGGTAGTCGGGATCGATCTCCCCGGCCGCCTGCGCGACGTCGTCCCGACGATCGGTGCTGCTGCTCATCCGTCGACCTCCTGCGTGGTGTCGTCTTCCCCGATGTCCTCGTTCCACAGCGCGGGGTGCGCGGCGATGAACTCGGTCATCAGCTGCACGCACTCCGGGTCGTCGAGCACGAGCACCTCGACGCCGTTCTCGGCCAGCCAGTCGTGCCCGCCGGAGAAGGTCTGCGCCTCGCCGACGACGAGCCGGGAGATGCCGAACTGGCGCACCAGCCCGCTGCAGTACCAGCAGGGCGACAGCGTGGTGACCATCGTCGTGCCGCGGTAGGTCGCCTGGCGCCCGGCATTGCGGAAGGCGTCGGTCTCGCCGTGCACCGACGGGTCGTCGTCCTGGACCCGGCGGTTGTGCCCGCGGCCGAGCACGGTGCCGTCGGCGCCGATGAGCGCGCCCCCGATGGGGATGCCGCCCTCGGCCAACCCGGCGCGGGCCTCCTCGATGGCGACCGCCAGCCACGACCGGGCCGTCGACTCGTCCAGCGGCACTGTCATCCGGCTTCCTCTCCCCGTGGGGGCGCACCGATCAGTGCGCAGACCCTGGCAGAGATGTCACGCCGCGTCGATGCCTGGCAGGTCTCCGTCCGGTTACGACTGCGGGCGGGAGTGGCCGTGGGGCCGACGGCTCGGCCTCCTCGCCACGGGGGCCGGCGGGCGTGCGGCAGCCATGGGCGGGCCCACCCGGCCGTTCACCTGACCGGGTGGACCTGCGGGTCCCTGGGGTCGGTTTGTCCACAGAACGGCTGATCCGGGCCCCGCGGACTGTTCGGTTTCCTTACAGTCCCGCTGTTCTGCCGACTTGATCGACCGGGCTCGACGGGGGTGCCGTGCCGACCGCTCTGGACGTCGTGGACGGCGAGGTCCGGGAGCTCATCCGGCGTCGCGGCCTCGACCCGTTCACCGACCCCGCGCCCGTCCGGGTGCTGGTCCGCGATGTGGTCGCCGACTACTCCGAGCGCTCGCTCACCTCGGCGCTGCCGCCGATCGGTGACGCGGACTCCGTGGTCCGCGACGTGCTGGACCGGGTGGCCGGGTTCGGCCCGCTGCAGCGCTACCTCGACGACCCCGAGATCGAGGAGATCTGGGTCAACGAGCCCGGCCGGGTGTTCATCGCCCGCCGCGGCCGCAGCGAGCTCACCACGACGATCCTGGCGCCGGGGAGCTGGCCGACCTGGTGGAGCGGATGCTGCGCACCTCGGGTCGACGGATCGACATGTCGACACCGTTCGTCGACGCGACGATGCCCGACGGATCGCGGCTGCACGTGGTCATCCCCGACATGATTGTGGGGCGCGCCGCTGACCAGCAGGGCGAACGCAAATCACCGTCTTGACCTGCGTGTATATGCGTCGAAGATCGTTGAACGACATCGGCGACTTGTGGACGTCTTGCGGACTGTCTGCGGACTCTGTGCGGACAAAGAACACGTCACATGGGTTGATCGATCGTTCTCCGACGACGAGGAGACCGCGCGTGTGAACCGCCCCGGGTCGACGCTCTGTTTCGCGCGATGGGCGCCATCAGCGATAGTTTCCGCCCGTGCCTTCATGAGCCGCGACAGGCTCTACTCGGATACCTATTCCTCAGGCGCCCAACTCGAACGGCATCGAGATGAGCACTGGCGCGCCCCTGGGCCCCGGCTCCCTGTCATTTCGCCGGGGCGAGCGAAGGGTCTTGGCCGTCGGCCACCGCTGCGGCGATTCGCCTGGTCTGTCGAAGCAGGCCGTCGGGTGTCTGTGCCAGGTCGAGGACGTGCTGCACGATCTCCACGCCTTTTCCGCGGATGACGTGCCGCCGTTCCGTCTCCCCGGATCCCTTCGCGTAGACCAGGTGTCCGACCGGCAGCTCCAGGGCGGTGCAGTAGGCCAGCAGCTGGTAGAGGTCGGCCTGCGGGAAGCCGGCGGGCTTCTCTGCCTTGTACTTCGCGTCGACGACCCCGCGGGGATGCCCGCTGCGGACGTCCAGACGAGGTCCGGCTTCATCCTCACGGAGTCCGCTTCATCCAGCCAGGTGGGCGCTTGCCGCTGCGTCCGGCCGCCACGCCGCTCGATCTCCTCGCCGAGCGCCACGGTCACGAAGTCCTCGAACAGCTGTGGCATGTTGACCAGGAAGCCATCGACCTGCAACACGCCCGGCGCCAGCTGCATGGAGGTGGCCCGCAGCACCATTTCCGCCAAGCGCACCGCGACGTGGTAACGGGCGTTGAGCCGTGTCGGCCGCCAGGTCGGCAAGGGCGCCCGGCCACTGCCGGAGTGACTCCGTCGAGGCGGCCGGCCACGCGAAGGAGCCCGTGTCGGACTTCGCGCGGCAGCCGTGGCAGGCGCTGCAGGCGACGCGTGGCGGTGAGGAGCAGCTGGTTTTCGGCGATGTCGACGGTGAACTCGTCGAAGCGCACTTCCAAGGGCACGGGAAGCCGAAGCGCCTGCGCAGCTGATCAGACTCCCGGATGCGGCCACGGAGCACGGGGAGGCTCGCCTCCACTTCGCGGTACCCGTGGAGCACCCCTGGCGGAGCGCGCGGTCGGCCTGGCGCACGAAGGCCTCGGCGACGGCCGGGAAAAGCTCTGGCTCCTCGGCGAGGGGGACGCGGGTGTCCTGCCACCTCTTGCCCGACAGCGCGTAACCGAGGAGGAACAGCAGCCGGTCGATCTCGACCTTGGGCCGGATCCACACCTCGATGCCAGCGACTACCGCGACGCCGACCAGATTGGCCGGTCGCACGAGGTAGGCGTCGCCGTGCAGGAGGCGCTCGACCGTCACGACGCCTGAGGTCGACAGCGTCTCCGCCACCGGGCTCGGCAGCCGGACTTCCTGGGCGTCTCCCAGCTCCACGAGTTCCAGGCGCTCAGGGGCCAACGGCGTCTCCCGGCTCCGGTGACGGTCCGCTTTGGCCTTCCTCGTCGGGGTCCTGGCCAGCCAGGGCGGCGCGGAGGGCCGGTAGGCCGTATCGACGATGGACGTCCACGCCGTCCCCGTAGTGGTGCTCATCCAGGAGCGGCAGGATCGCCGTGCGCCATACCCGTTCCAGACCACCGTCCTGGTGCGCCGCTGAACGCATGAGGTAAGACGGCCCCACCTTGAACTCCGGGTCGGTGATCCGGCGATTCAGCTCGGAAAGCAGCCGCGCCGCCTCATCCTTTCTGCCCTCACGCTCCAGCCAGCGACCGAGCAGGGAGCGGATCGGGTCCTCCTCCGGGTGCAGCGAGAGGAAGTTGAAGCGTCGCCGCATCGCGGTGTCGACCAGGGCGATGGACCGGTCGGCGGTGTTCATCGTCCCGATGACAAGCACGTTCGGCGGGAGCGTGAAGGCCTTGTCGTCCCCCGAGGCGTACAGCAACTCGATCGCCTCATCCCGGTACTCGAGCAGGAAGTAGAGCTCACCGAATATGCGGGCGAGGTTGCCGCGGTTGATCTCGTCGATGATGAGAACGAACGGCTGCTCCGGGTGCTGGAGTGCCTGGTCGACTACTCGTCGCAGCGGCCCGGGCCGGAGCCTGAACCCGACCGTCCCGCCTTCACCTCCCACGGGGCGGTAGCCCTCGAAGAAGTCCTCGTAACTGTAGGCGGGGTGGAACTGCACGAGCGTCGTGCCCTCGGGGCCGGCGAGGTGGCGGGCCAGCTTCTGCGCCAGGTAAGTCTTGCCCGTTCCGGGTGGGCCGTAGAGGACGAGCTGCGGCCGGTCGCGCAGCAGCTCCACGCACTCCTGCAGCCAGGTGCGGGGCATCAGCAGCTGATCGGCCAGGTCGTCGGTCACGTCGGGTAGGACGAACGTTGCCACGGGGCGGCGGCCTCGTTGCGGTCGACGAGCTCCTCGAGCTCGGCCAGTTGAGCCGTGAGGTCGAGCAGCTCGTGCTGGCTCTGCAGCTTCGCGCTGAGCGTGGCGGGCAGGTCGGTGAAGTCGACGCCCTCCCCGGGGTTGTCCCACCTCACGGGCCTGCGGAGCCGGGACAGCGTCTCGGCGGCCCGGTACTCGACGTCCCCATCGACCTCGCCGACGTAGAGGGCGCCCTTGTCGGTGGTGGCCACGAGGTCGCCGGGCTGCATGCGGGTGAGGAAGGCGTGGAACTCGTCGACCTTCTGGTCGCGCTGGCTGTAGGAGACGTGCCCATAGTTCTCGTCGACGAGGCGCTTGAGCTCCTCGTGAGCCGTCCCGCCATCGACCGCTGGCAGGTGGGTGGCGGCCAGGCTGATCCAGCCCTCCGCCAGCCAGGACGGGACAAGGCTTGTGCCCTGCACGCTCGCCCCCGGACCAGCCACGCCCTCCTGGAGGGGCGCTGCCGTGCCGCTCTGGCTCTGCGGCAGCCACTTGTCGCGGTAGGGCGGCTGGTACCAGTCGAACGGCTCGCCGGTTGCCTGCTCGAAGTGGTCGCGCAGCGCAAGCAAGTCCCGGTCCAGGTCGCCGGTCGGTGCGACGACGTCCGCGAATGCCGACCGGATTTTCCGCTTGTGCTCGTCGCTGATGATCGGCTCGAAGACGTCGGGGAACGCGAGGTAGGCGAGGGCGTGGCGCTGCCCGGCCGGCTTGGAGCCGGGTGTCGACTGGAGCAGGTCCCGGAACGCCCAGGGGTCGCAGGCCAGTCGCTGTCGCTCCGATGTGGGCAGCTCCGTCCAGGCGCGGACGAAAGAGATGAGGACGCCGAACTGGTTCCAAACCTGGACCTTGTAGCCCATGCCGCCGTTGAAGACGCCGCTGCTGAGAGCAGAGTCAAGGTCGGGCGGCACCGTGACCGGCTCGGCCGTCAGCGACAGCGGACGACGGATGCGATCCCGCTTGGTGTCCACCTTCAGATCGCTCAGCGGCAGTACAGACAGGTACTGCAGTTCTGCCGCGAGCTGGAGCGCGACCGGGGAGCAACCGGCCAGCTGACCACGCAGCTTCTCGAGGAAGCTACCGGGGCCGAGGTCGGGGTTGTCCACGAAGGCCCGTTCGAGTTCAGCGGCGGCCTGCGCCGTCCACACTGGCGAGCCCGGAGTGAAGGCGGAGTCGCCGCCCACGAGCCCGCGCCTCAGCACGGTGGCTGCGGCCTCTTGCACTTTCTCCTCACCACGCTGGTTGCGGGTGCCGTGCTCGCGTCGTGGCCGTTCCCCGATGCACTCCGTGGCCATCCGTGCCTCCCGTTTCACTCCCGCGGTGGCCCGAGTCTTGCCTGTGCGTGGGACGCGTGCACAGCAGCCACGTGAAGAGGAGCAGGGCGCCTGGGAGCTGATCTGCGGCGATGCCAGGCAGTCCTCACACGTCGAGGATGCGCACAGCAGCGATCCCGGGCCGCAGCCGGGGCGGCTGCGGGTTCAGTAGAGGTAGCGGTCGATGGCGGAGCCGTGCGCCCAAATGTGGTTCATCCGGTCGGCGGTGCGGGCGTGGGCGGCTTCCTCGGCGTCGCTGAGCACGCAGTCGGCGCCGGGCGAGGTGGCCCGCAGCCGCGCGGTGAGTAGCCGGGTGTCGTCGGTGGGGGCGAGGTCGAGCAGGCCGGCCAGCCGCGCGAGGAGCGAGACCAGTTCGGTGCGGTCGGCGCGGCGGTAGCCGCCGGCGAGCTGCTCGGCGTGGGCGTCGACCAGCTCGGCGATGTCGGCGTTCAGCCGGGGGTCGCCAAGGACAGCGGCGGTGGCGGAGAGGAGGTCGATGTCGGCGGGAGGCATGGGCAGCGCGGTCATCGGCGCGTGCTCGTAGCGGCCGTCCGGGGCGAGCAGCCGGCCGCACCCTGGTCCTCGGGATTGGGTGGGCGCCAGGGTGGTGAGGAGGCGCTGCACGGCGGCGAGGGCGACCCGGTCGGCCAGTGGCGCCGGCACCGGCAGCGGTTCGGTGCCGGTGCCGGTGCCGGTGCCGGTGCTCCGATCTTCCCGGTCGTCGTCCTCCCATGTGCCCAGGCACAGCAGGATCTCCTCCAGGGCGCGCAGCGGGCCAGCGGCTCGCCGTCGAGGTCGACGACGAGCACGGTTCGCTGCCCTGGCCGGGTGTCCACGCTCGGTCCGGGGTGGCCGGTCGGCTGCTCAGTCACGGATGGACCACCGCTCGGTGGCCGACCCGGTCGTCAGGCCGGTGGCCCGGCCGATGTCGGCCCACGAGGCTCCGGCGGCGAGTGCGGCGCGGACCGCCTCGTCCAGCGCGCGGGCGGCGGCGGCCTGCCGGGCGGCGGCCTCCTCGACGTCTTCCAGGGCTTGCCATCCGGCGATGTGGCGGCGCCATTCGGTCATCACCCGGTGCTCGTCGGCGGCCTCCAGATCGGCCCACGGGCCGGTGACGGCGAGCCGCCGCGTCGCCGGGTCGGCCAGCCCCGGTGGTACGCGGGTCCAAGGGTGCCGCGCCAGCCGCAGGTGCAGCCGGCGACCCAGCCGACGACCGCGACGTCCGGGCGCCACTCCTCCGCCTTGTCGACCACCTCGAGGCGGACCTGGCCGCTGGTGTGCGAGTGCACGATCCCGTCGCCGCGGAGAATCGTGCCGTCCTGCCAGAGGCCCTCGGCGGTGGACCCGTCGCGGTAGGTCAGCCGCACGCGGTCGCCGTTGCAGGGCCCGTCGTCGGGCCGGCGGGCTATCAGCCGACCGCGGGCGCTGCTGGTGCCGGCGCCCTGCGCGCCGTCGGCGAACAGCGGCACCACCCAACCTTCATGCTCCTGGCCGTCCACGACCGGGCCCATCCATCCCATCGCTCCTCCTCTCGATGTGTGTGGGCAGCGTCGACGTTGCGGCGCTGGCCCGGCCTGTCCCGGTCGGTTCTGTGGATGCCCCTTCGCTGTCCACAGCCGGTGGTGGCCACCGACCTCACCGCGTGCCCGGCGTCCGAAAGCGGCCCCAGGCCCGTCCCGCAGCTGTCCGGCGGCGGGGGCTATCGGTGCGGGGACTGGTCTGCTTGTGCGTCGATCCAGGTGCGCAGGTCGGCGCGGCGGTAGAGGACGCGCCGGCCGAGTCGGAAGCTGTTCGGGCCAGTGCCGAGGTGACGCCAGTACCGGAGGGTGGCGACGGGGGCGCGGAGCACATCCGCCGCCTCGGTGATGGTGAGCAACTCGGGCTCGTGGTCGGCGGTGGGGTCGGGCATGGCTGGCTCCCGGGGTGGTCGGTGGCGGTGCCTTCACCACAGAAGGCGCCATTTCGGGCCCGTTGGTGACACTTCACAGCCACCTTGTTCTGACGATCTCCGGTTGTTCTCCTGTAGCGGTCGCCGCTGGCGCGTCACCTGTCAGCGATGGAGGCCCTTCATCTGCCGACGCCGGGTGTCGGCGCCGGGACAGCCGGTGGACGGCCCCGGTCCTGCGGCTGGGGTTCGGCACGTTCTCCGGTAGGCCGACGGCAGTCGGGGTAGCCGTGTGCCGACGGACCTGGAGAATTACGGGAGGTCCGCTGCTGACCTGGGGTTCCTCCTGTTGTCCTCCTGCTTGCCGATGCAGGCCGTGAGCATCAGGGTGCTCCTGCGCAATTGGTCCCTGTGGACGAGGGAGTCTGTCCACAACATCCGGACAGACTCCCTCGGGCGGGCGCTGACCTGGCCACGCTCGACTCATGGCGCTGGACACCGCACTCGGGGCACGACGAGCCGGCCGGGGCCGTGATCGGGCGGCCAGGGGCCGCCGCGACGTGGCGGTTGACCGGGGCCCCCTGACCGGTGAGCGCGGCGTCGACGTCCCCGCGCCGCGACCGTTGGGGCGGGCCAGGAGCACCCTTCGGGCCACGCTGCGCGTGGCGCCGGCTGCGCCGTCGTCAAGGTCCGCCTTCGGCGGGCTGCGCTTGCTGGTCCCCCGACCCGTCCGGCAGCTCAGCGTAGGGGCCTCCCGCGCCGTCTCCTCCCGACCGGACCAAGATCCTTCCGCCCTTCGGGCGCTGCGCTGCGGAAGCAGTCTTGGTCCGGTCGTCCCCGCCGTCGCTCCCGGCCCCTGAGCAGAGCTCTATGCCGGACGGGCCGGGGGAATGGGTGGCAGGACACCTGTTCCGCAGTCCCTCCCGTACCGGCTTCGGCTCCAGTTCCGGGAGGGTCCAGATGACCAGCACCAGCAGCACGGCAAGCAGCAGCCGCACCGGCACGGGCGGGCGGGGCCGACGGGCCCACCTCAGCGAGGTGCAGCGAGAAGCCGCCGACGCCGCGCGGGCAGCCAAGATCGCCGCCCTGCACGACCAGATCGGCGAGCAGGTCGAGGCGCTCACCGCCGACCCCCAGTGGCGGGCGATGCTGGATGCCGCCGCGAAGTTCCACACCTACAGCCTCAACAACCAGCTGCTGATCGAGCTGCAGGCCGCGCGGCTCGGCATCAGCCCGACCCGGGTCGCCGGTTTCGGCACCTGGAAGGCGCTGGGCCGCAGCGTGGTCAAGGGCTCCACGGGGCTCGCCGTCCTGGCTCCCTGCACGTACACCCACAAGGAGACCCAGGCCGGCACCGGCACCGGGCAGGACACCCGTCGGGCCGCACCCGCCGCCACGACGGCGGCGGGGACAGCGGGGAGCCCGCCGGCGGGGACGCCGACCGGCCGGCCCGGGGCCGGGTGCTGCGCGGATTCCGGGTCGCGCACGTCTTCGACATCTCCCAGACCCAGGGCGACCCGCTTCCCGACATCACACCCGAGCTGCTGACCGGTGACGCCCCCGCCGCCCTGTGGGAGGCGCTGGCCGCCCAGGTCGCCGCACACGGCTACACGCTCACCCGCGAGGCCTGCGGGCAGGCCAACGGCCTCACCGACCCGGCAGCCCGCACCGTGCGGGTCCGCCCGGACGTCGCCGACGCACAGGCGGTCAAGACCCTCGCCCACGAACTGGCGCACATCGAGTGCGGGCACACCGCCGACGGCTACGACTACCGGGGCTGCCGCGGGCAGGCGGAGGCCGAAGCCGAGTCGGTCGCCTACATAGTCACCGCCTGGGCCGGGCTGGACGCCGGCGCCTACACCGTCCCCTACGTCGCCGCCTGGTCGGCCGGGGACACCGACGTCGTCCGCGCCGCCGCGGCCACGGTGACCGCCGCCGCCCGCCGCATCCTCGACCACCTCGACGGCGCCGAGGCCACCGAGCCGCCGGGGGATAGGGAAACCGCGCCGCCCGCCGGACCGGCCGCGCAGCCCGGGGCGCCCGCGTCCTCGCCACCGCCTGAGCGGGGAGAACGCGACATGCCCGCCACCAGCAGCCCCGCCGACAACACCCCCACCGAGAGCACCGCCACCCCGCAGAGCATCGAAGGAGAACCCGCCATGACCACGACCACGACAGTTGCCGCCCTGAACACCGTCCGCGAGAGCACGCCCGACGAGCCTTCCGCGACCGAAAACGCTCAACGTGCCGGGATCGAGCAGCGCGAGACCGAGCACGTCGACCCGGCCGCCCCCGGCAGCGCACGCGCCGACACGGCCGAGGACAGCGGCCGGGCACACCGGCTGGTGTGGCTGGACCCCGGGGCCTGGCCGTGCATCCCCGCAACATCCGCGACGACCTCGGCGACCTGTCCGGCCTGGCCGACTCCATCGCCGCCCAGGGCGTGCTGGAGGCCCTCACCGTGATCCCGCACGTCGCCGCCGACGGCACGCCGGGACACCAGCTGGTCGCCGGGCACCGCCGGGCGGCCGCCGCGATCCTCGCCGGAGTGGCCTCGGTGCCGTGTGTGCTGCGCCCCGACCTCGCCCTCGACGATGACGCCGCGGACGGCGACCGGGCCGCCCAGGCCGGGCACGTGGGGGCGATGCTGGCCGAGAACCTGCACCGCCGCGGTCTGTCCGCGGTGGAGGAAGCGCGCGGCGTGCAGGCGATGCTCGACCTCGGCGTTCCGCTGACCAGGGTGGCCAAGTCGACCGGGCTGGGCCGCAAGCGGGTCGCCAAGGCCGCCGGCGTGGCCCGGCTGGACGGCGACACCGCCGCCGCGGTGGCCGGTGCCGGGCTGACCCTGGACCGGGCCGCCGCCGTCGCCGTCTACGCGGGCGACCCCGAGACCGCCGCTGCCCTCGTCGCGGCAGCGGGGAGGGGCCCGGGCGGTTCGCCCACGCGCTGACCCGCGCCAAGCAGGCGAAGCAGGAAGCGGAGAAGGCAGCCGCACTGCTCTCGGAGCTGACCGCCGCCGGGCGCACCGTCCTGGACGAGGACACCGGCCGCGCCCGCACCCGGCTGACCGACCTCGCCCACGACGGCCGGCCGCTGACCGCCGAGGACCACGCCGGCTGCCCCGGCGCAGCGGTCTACGTGAACACCACCGGATGGCAGGGGCCACAGGTCGTCGAGGTGTGCACCGACCCGGCCGGCAACGGCCACCGCGACCGCTGGACGGCCACCGCCCTGCCCGGGGGCAGCAGCCCAGGACCCCAGCGACGCCGAACGCGAGGCCGCCGCGGCCGAGCGGCGGGCCACCATCGAGAACAACAAGGCGATGGCGGCGGCCAACGAGACCCGCCGGGAGTGGGTCAAGGGCCTGCTGCAGCGCAAGACCGCGCCCAAGGCGGCGCTGCGGTTCGCCGTCGAAACCATGGCCGCCGACCCTCGGGCGCTGTCCCGCTGGCTGTCCGGGCAGCCCAACCGCGCCCAGGACTCCGCCGCCGCCGACCTCGGCATCGACGCACCCGGCCAGTGGTGGACCACCAGGGACAAGCCCGCGCCCACGCTGACCAGCGGCGAACAGGTGCCCGACGCCCGGCTCGCCGTGGCGTTGCTGGCCCACGTCGCCGGGGCCATCGAGTCCGGGCTGCACCGCCAGTCCTGGCGCAACCCCGGCGTCGGCGACGCCCGCTGGCTGCGGTTTCTGGACTCGTGTGGTTACACACTCGCCGACATCGAACAACGGATCGTCGAGGCCGCCGAGCAACCCACAGCCGATCCCGCACCCGACGTCACCTGACGGCGTTCGGCCGTCCCCGCCCGCCCCGCGGGGCGGCCACGCCGAGGCCGGGGCTGGTTCGTGCTGCCGGCCGGCGGCGGGGTCGCGCGAGGCCCCGCCGCTGGCGCGTCGAGGCCATCCGTCAGCAAGCTGCCGGCGGGCCTGCCGGCCCGACGCGCTCATGGCCCCGCGTCCGCCGTCGCACACCCGTCACCGGCCGCGCCTGTCAGACCCCAACGGCACACTCAGCCCGACCCGCAGGCCGGGGAGAGGGAGAACCAAGTGATCTTCGAACCTAGAGCCGCCGACCTTGACCTGGTCGACGTCGAGAACGCCCTGCTGCGCGCCGCCCTAGGCGACTACTCCGACGAGGCCGCGATCCTCCTGCTGATCACCTCCGGCCACTGGCTACCGCAACTGCAGCACGCCGGGCTGATCACCGTCGACGGGAAGGTTGACGGTGAGGGGCTGTGGGCCCACATCTACTGGCCAGACCTCGACGGGGCCCTGCGCATCGGCACGATCATCGGCAGGAGCAGTGACCATCAGGTCCTGCGGGCGGCCGCCAGCATCGCCGACGGGCACCCCGTCGACCTTGGCGAGCTCGCCGCCGGGCTCGACCGCCACGGCCTCACCCTCGTCCTCGCCGCGATCTCCCACGCCGCCGGCAGCCACGAACCCCGCAGCATCACCCACGCCCTCACGGAGTCCCGCACCCGGGTGACCGACTGCCGCCCCTGGTTCCCTGGCCCCAGCCGAACCACCCGTGAACCGCCACGAGACGGGGAAGAGCGCGCCGGCGAGTACGCATCGAGCACCGAGGGCCGATCGACTTCGCTGGAACAGTTCGTGCCATCGTGTGGGGATGCCTCGGCAGGGCCGACACGACCGCTTCGAGCAGCTCTACATCGCCAAACTCAAGACCTTGCTGAGCCACGGCGGCGTCCCGGTCACATACGACCAGGACCGGGCCGCTATCGACACGGGCCTGCACCTCTTCGTCGAGGGGGCGGATAAGGACTACCTGGCATCTCACGCGCGGGTCTGGTTCCAGGCCAAGGGAAGCGTGCGGACACGCTCTCCGAAGCGCAGTTCGACGCGGCGTCGTCGGTGAGCACGTCGGTGGAGGTCGACCACCTTCGCTATTGGTACGCCGCACCGGAGCCTGTCTACTTGGTGGTGTTCGTAGAGTCCAAGGACCTGTTCATCGCGGAGGACGTGCGCGACATCGTCCACAGGATGTGGCCCTACGGAGACTTCTACACCGCGACAGGCGGCCAGACGACGGTGACAGTCCACTTGGACAAAGCAGCGGTATTGGACGTACCCCGGATCGCCACAATGCTCGCTCACCGAAGCATGCGCATCGATGGCGCGACATTTCAGGGCCGCCCACTGGGACACCGGTTCGACCCGCTGCGGTCCGAACTCGCCATCGAGACGCCCGAACTCTGGGACAGCATCGTGGCACGGCTTCTCGTCGAGTACCGGTTCAGAGAGACGGCGCCGAGGGCCTCCGTCGCGCCGGACGTAGTGGTGGCCAAGGGGCGTTTCTACGACACCATGGTGTGGCAGTCGAGCGCCTTCGCCGAGTTCGGGGTGGGCCCAAACGACGACTTTCGGGACGACCCCGCGGTTGAATCCGTGCAGGAGAGGCCGTTGTCGTCATCGATCGCGCGCCGGATCGCTCGAACTTATCCGCGGACGAGCGAAGGTCGCTGCTCGCCGAGCTCGCGACGTCGGATACACCGGTCGTCCTGTTCTTCTTCGGCAAAGACTTGAGCGGCACCGGCGGAACATGGCGTCGGTTCTTTCGCGAGGAGGTCTATTCCGGACGCCCGTGGAGACTAGGCATGATCGGTACAGAAGCCATCACAAGCCTGGTCCTGGCCGCGACAATGGTCTATCTGGACCTGGCGCCGACTCTGTCGTTCCGGACCGTCAACTACCGATACTGAGGGGTTCACGCTCGCCGCATCACATCAGTCCGCGGAGCCACGCCGATGTACCGAATACGGCCACGCCGCGGCCCGCCCTCTCTTACGTGATCGGCCCGGGATGTCCCGCGACTCGGGCACACTCCATTGGCACCCGGAGATCGGCTCTCGTAGCAAGCGTCCGGGGGACTAGAGCTCGCTGAGGATGCGGTTGCGCTGCTGAGCATGCTCGTCGACGCTGATGGAACCGTCGGCAAGCAGCTCGTCGAGCTGTGTCAAACGTTCCCTGATGCTCCGGTCCCCTTCGTCAGGCAGCCCCTTGATCTGGGTGCCCGGGAAACGACCTCTGAAGGCCCGGATTCCGGCGAGAATGTCCGTCATCGGTCCGGTGACCGCGAAGGCCACAGCCACAACAGACATGGTGGTAGCAAGATCCTTCGTCTCGTACGGCGCGTCGTAGTCGGCTGACAGGCCGTGCGCCTCCAGCTGTTGTGCGAGGGCACCGGCGTACCGAGGTGGCCCGACGTAGGTGAAGCGAGTGACGTCCACGTCGAAAGCCAAGCACACCTGTCCGACAGGATCGTTGTCCCGCTCTCCACACAGCGATGTTGCTGACACGCGCCTGCGGTCGAGGCACTCGGTCCGCTCGACGTCAGCGACGCATGAGGGTCAGGAGAGCCGTCGCACCCGGATCGCTCGGTTCATTCCTTTGACCAACATCTTCCCGTTAGAGATCTCGACCTTGGGTCGGTAGGAGTAGTGGTACGAGTAGTGGTACTCGTCTTGTCGCCACACCGAGCCGTCTGTGAGCTGAACGATCGTGTCGCCAGACCACCCCGACCATTCACCGTCCACATAAAGGGTCAAAGAAATCCTCCCGGTTTGTGCTGTTTGATTTCGATTATACTTTGACGGCTTCACCAGCATGGTCACGGCGCATTGCCGATCGACGTACGATTCAACGACGCCACAGCGGTGTGACATTGGCTGGCCACTCGTGGCTGCCACGGAGAACGACGGGAGCAAAGTCGCGTGCCAGAAAGCGTTCAGGCAGACTGGCCAGGCTTTCGATATCAGGTGCGGGGAGACCGGTGCTAAGTACGACATCCTCGGGCGACTGAGCCTGCGCCTCAAAGATGAGTTCAAAGCTACGGTAGAGCAGGCGCGGCGTTTCGACCTCCATGAGATCGTCAAGCGGCTCACTCCCACGCCACCCACGCCGGCTGTAGTTGATCCAGAGTCGCTTCTCTACGGCTTCGTTGATCAGATGCGTTTGCCTTGCACGCATGATCATCATTGCTATCGAGGTCCGCCACCGCGACTTCAATGCGAGCATCGCGTCGAGCGACGCAGCAAATAGTTCATCGCAGAACGGCGCCTGCGGCAGGAGGAAAGCTCCGGCAAAGCGATGCGCCTGATTTTCGACCTCCTTGTGCTCTGCCGCGTTCCGAAGGCGTCGTCGGTCGAGCTTTCGATGCAGGATCAGGTGCCCCAGTTCGTGGGCGGCGTCAAAACGCCAACGCGCGGGTGTCCCCTTGTCAGTGCCGATGATTACGAATGGCCTTTGAGTTGTGCCATCAAGCTCCGACAGACTGTCCAGCGTGGAGGCGCCCAACTTGTCTCGCGCGACGACAACACCCTGGTTCTCCAGGAGCCTAACCATGTTGCCTACAGGCTCATCACGCATGCGCCAGAAACTCCGAGCCTGAGCGGCGAACTGCTCAATATCGGAGCCGTCGAGCTGCAATGGGTTGTCGGGCACATCAAACTGAGGGATGTTCGACTCGGGCAACTCCACGAAGCTTGAGACGTAGCAGGTGATGTCTGTCAGCCAATTTGCGCGGTGTTCAGCCCGAGATCGCGCGCTCTTAGTGGCCGCGCTCATCGAGCGATAAAACACCGTGCGCTCCACGGTGGGGCGCTCGGGCAGCGTAAAGAACGCGGGGGTACGTTTAGTGCACGCGCAAGACGGTCGAGCATGTCTGGGCTCGGCGTCGACCGGTTACGCTCATAATTCGAAATGGCCTGTGCCGATACACCCAGCATCTCGGCGAGGAACAACTGCTGAGTTCCGCGGATCTCTCGCGCCTCGCGTAGCCTTTGACCGGAGAATCCCGGCGTGCCGCTTTTCATGATGCGCGTGGCCAGGAGCTCTTTCGGGCATAGTACATGAACTTGACAACTGCCTCTTGGTCCCACTCCTGCGGCAGATTAGCCCCAACAATGTCGGGGTAGCGCTCAAACAAGTTGATTTCGTGCAGGTAGGTATCTAGATCCGATGCAGGGAATGCCAGGTAGGCCGAACCGGCGAGGTGTCCATACTTTCGCTGCTCGGAACTATTGACCGAGCGATATCCTGAATGGATAAGCATCACGTAAAGGTGGGACCCAGCGGGTCCCGAGTCGAACAGCGTCCCTTGATTGCTGGCGGCGAGCCCCAGGCGGAAGTCAGCCTTGTTGATCGGGCCGCAGGGGCTCTGCACAGCGCCGGCGGTGAGCAGGATCGGGCCCGCGAGTACCTCCGTGTGATTCCATCCGCTGCCCGGAGCCTTGAGTACCCGGTGGATGAGGCCGTCCCCCGCGTGGAGGTCGGCCACCTCCCGGAGCTGAGTCTCGACCTTGCCGCGGACGTAGAAGGGGCGGACGTTCTCGGCCTCGGTGGGCGGGAACTCTGCAGCACAGTGGTCCCATGCGCGACGTCGCGCATCGAAGATCATCCGCAGCAACCGCCGGCAGAACTGCTCGGGGACGTGATCGAAGAACCGCGCTTCAAGCTCGCTTGCATCCACAGAGGGCTCCCAGCTCTAGGCGACGGTTGGACGGCTGTGCCGCTCCACCACAGTGGCCTAGATGGCTCGAAAAAACAACTATTGGGGCCGCGTGTCGCCATGGATACGTCGGATACGACAGTCCCGGACCTCAGGCGAGGGCGCTTGCGCCCGGCCAAACGGCCTCCCCACCGCGAGTCTGTCCTTCAATCAGTCCGCGCTCAGATGAGCAGTCCTCGGACCAGCTCATCGAGCTCCTTCGCGATCCCCAGGTCGCCGAGTCGCTGTCGGATGAGGCGGCGGAGGGCTTGGAAGCTCGTCGTGGGCAGCTCCACGGATGCAGCTGCTTCCTCCGCTCGCCGAGCAGCGTCAACGAGTTGGCTGTGCAGATCGCTGGTGGGGTCGTAGAGCGGGATAGGCAGCTGCCAGACGTACTTGTCGAAGTCGCGCGGGTTGTGCTCGCCTCGGGCCTGCAGAGGACGCACCAGTTCGGTGATGGCGTCACTGTTCAGAACGCCCGTGAGGAAGCGACCCTCGCTTACTCCGGACACCGTCGCCCAATACAGCTTGTGGTCGATTACCGCTCTGTGGTCGGAGACGTAGGCGGCCGCCAAGTACATTCCGCTCTTCGTGTAGACCACGCGATGCGCGGGCCCCGGCAACTGCTCGGAAAGCTTCTTCCGGAAGTCGATCTGCTCCAGGAGCGTCATGGCGCTCGTGCGGTGCGAACTCCACGTCTGCTCGGTCGCCCGCCACCACTCAGCCAGGCCCGGGTAGTAGTCCAGCCGGCTCGTCGTCGTCTCCGCGAGACTCGTCCCGTCCCAGGGGATGACACCGGTCTGCGGCGTCCGGGTGCGGAAGGGCAGCACGCTGTCCCCCACGAAGACGGCCTTCAAGAACTGGCTCTCGATGGAACCGGTGTGCCCAGGCAGCTCCTTCCACGGCGTCTTCTCATTGCTGCTCCGGTGACTACGGACCCTCGTGCGTCCAGCGCCGGCGCCCAAGGGGCCCGTCTGGTCGCGGTCGACCAGGAGAAGGAAGCGTGGAACCAGGCTGGCCCCTGCGCGAAGCGGGCCGCGTAGGGCGAGCGGACCGCGCTGCTCGAGGGTCCGCCGGTAACGGGGTCCGTACGCGTGATGTGCTTGAAGGCCTCGGCCAGCGTGGGGTTCCGCCCCTTGAGCCGGCCGGTCCAGCTCTCGGCCGAGTTGGTGAGGGCCCGAGCCGGCCCGGCGTGCACTCCGCTCACTACGGCAGCAGGTACCGGAAAGAAGCTTGGCTTCACGGCGTGCAGGTCCCACGGGGTGTCGAACCCGACGTCCATCTGGCCGAGGTTCGGCCCGCCCCAGCGTCCCGTTCGGAAGCCGGCGAACTGCCGGCGAGAGAGGACGGCGAGCGGCATGACGAAACTGAAGCGACCTCCCGGCTTCAGGTATTGCTCAACGGCGCGCGCGACGTACAGGGCCGAAAGGTCCTGGTGCGTTGCCACCGAGGGGCCCGCCCAGAAACCCCGAGCCTCGCTCATTTCTCGGAAGTTGGCCTTCATCTCCGCGGGCATGTAGCGGTACGCCAGCCACGGCGGATTACCTACGAGCACGTCGACCCGGTTCTGCGGGCGAGCGAGCCAGATCGGCCGCGCGAGGTTGCGGACGTAGTAGCCCCAGATGTGGTTGCGGCCGGTGTCGTGCAGCTCGCACATCGTTCGGTAGGTGGCCGTGATCGTGCCCTGATCCGCGTCGTGAATGCCGTGCCGACGGAAGACGCCCCGAAGCAGGGGCTCTGCCGGTGGCCGGTTAGGTCGAGCGGCGGAATCGGCCAGGTCAGACACGAGGGCGTCGAACTGGGCCGCGTCCTCGACGACACGGTCCGGAAAGCGGAGCTCGTCAGCGAACAGGGTGGCTCCGTCCCCCGTCGACACCACCAGCGCGTCGGTGTCGATGAGGGTGGAATTCTGGCCCCACTGGATGCCATCTCCCAGGTACACAGGCACGCTGAACGCTGGGCGGTCCTGGCGACTGAGTCGCTCCCGGCCGAGTGCCAGTAGGTAGGTGACTCGAGCGAACGTGACGGCCACGGGGTGCACGTCGACACCGAGCACGGATGCTGTGACGCCCCGGATGGCGTCTACGTCGGAGGTGCCGGCCTCGTCGGCCCGGCCCAGGTAGTGCCGGACGGCGTGGAAGAGGAAGGTGCCGGAGCCGCAGGAAGGATCGAGGACCCGTTGTGAAAGCGGAGCCGTCACGACCTCCGTGACGATGGCTTCGGCAAGCCAGTCGGGGGTGTAGTACTCGCCAAGCGAGTGTCTGGTCTGGGGGTTGATGACCGACTCGTAGAGCACCTTCATCACGTCGTGCTCGACGTCGCCCCAGTTGAACCGAGCCAGACGTCTCGCCAGCGTGGTGACGAAGGCAGCCCCGCCGGGGACTTCCACGACCCAGTCGAAAAAGTCCTCTTCGATGACGCCCCGAATCTGGGCCTCGCTGAAGAGCTGTCCACGGACGAGCGTGGCGGGGCTGATGTCCGGGTGCGAGGGTCGAATCCGATGACGGCGTGGCCGATGATCTCCGCCGAAATCACCAGCAGTGTGTGCTCGATAAACAGCGAGTCCTCGTCGCTGAATGCGGTGCCCAGAGCGGTGGTGAGAAGCTTCGCCCAGAGACTGCGCTTGAGCGCGACGCCCGGGTGCTTGGCGTGCCGCTCGTAAAGGGCCGTCAGGTCGGCCACATCCAGCGCGTGGGCGGGGCTGCTGGCGCCCAGGCGTCGAGCAACCGTCGCCGGGGTCGGGATGATGGCCTCGGCCGTGGCCAGGACGCCATCCAGCCAGATGATCAGGTCATCCAGACCGGAAGTGCTCGTTAGGGTGAAGGACGACACGAGGGAAAGTTCCCCGGCGTCGAGGTGGTAGAGGTGCCACTCCGCGCCATCGGTCAGCACCCCGGCATACCGCGCGCCGGTCTCCTGCACTCGGTCGGCGACGTAGCCGGCGAGCTGCGCGACCGCATCGGTGCGCACGTTCCCGACGCGCAGGTCCCGCTTGACCTCGAAGACAGTGGCGCCAACCTCGACGTCGATGCGCCGGCGCTGCCCGACGGGGGCCTCCAGCACGACCTCGTGCAGGTTCTCCTCACGAAGGTTCAGACCCGAGGCCAGCAGGAGCAGTCGTAGATCACTCTGCACGGTGGCCTCGGCTCGGCCTGGGGTGCGCGCCAATAGGCGCCCAGCCGTCGCCGTGAGGTCGATGCTTCCGGTGGCCACAAGGTGACCCTAAGACGGCAAGCAGGGGTTCTGCTGCAAGGCCGGGTCTGCGCCGCCGATCGGAAGCTCTGCATCCGCGGTGTCAGGTCTTCGACCGCAGCTTGAGTATCCGGTGGGGAGTTGCCCACTCGCCGTTGAGCTCGGCCCGGTCTCGCGTGAACCGGTAGGTGTGAGCGTCGCCCAGGGCGGGGGCCTGTGTGGAGGAGGTTGCGTCTCTCAGGCAGAGGGCCCAGCTTGCTGCGCGTCCGTGCAGCGCCCCCGGACGCCTCGATGAGCGAGCGAGCTCGCCGGCGGGTGTCCGCCAGTGCCGAGGCGCGGAGCATGACGGCGGTGTCAAGAACTACTTGACTTAACTCGACTGTCAACCTATCCTTGACAGTCGTGGAGATCGCGGATAGCGCCCGCAAGCACGGCGTCGCGGACGCCGACATCCTCCACGCGTGGGAAAACGCCCTCCGGATCGTTCCCCAGGAATACGACTACGAGACCCGACTCCTCGTCCTTGGCCCCGGCCGTGACGGCGCACTGCTTGAACTCGTCGTCGTCGAAGCCGACCGACCCAACCGTGTCATCCACGCCGACCGTATGCGCCCCAAGTTCCTCGAGTACCTCAGGTGATTCCCATGACCGTGCACAAGCACGAGGTTCGACCCGTCGACACCGACGTCGAGCAGTGGCTCGACCAGCTCGACCCCGCCACCACTACGTTCTACGACGCCACTCATCACCGGCGCATCATCGCCGCCGGCAAGGCTCTCGCCGACGCCGAGGACCAGCTGCGTCACGCGGTGGCCGCTGCCCGGGCCGCCGGCTACTCCTGGGCCCTGATCGGCGCCTCTCTCGGCGTCAGCAGGCAGGCGGCACAGCAGCGCTTTGGCTCGGAACCATCCGGCGGATCCTCCAACGTGCCTGTCGCGATGACCGTTGACGAACGAGTGACGGCGTCGGCCGGTTCTGTCGTATCTCGACGTTACGGTCCGCCTCAGGCGTCCACCCCGGGCGCTATCCGTAAGAAGGAGCGCCCAAGCCCATGGGCAGCAACTCCAACGACCGTCACGTCGTCAAGAACCCCGAAGGGGCTGGGACGTGACCAGACCCGACGCTGCGCGTCGGTCCGCCCACGCCGAGACCCAGCAGCAGGCGATCGACCGAGCGCGCGACATCGTCCGTAACGCCGGCGGCGGTGAGGTCGTCATTCACAACCAGCAGGGCCAGATCCGCGACAAGGACACGATCCCGCCCGGGAACGACCCGAACCCGCCGCGGGACAGGCGATAGCGGAAGCGCTGCGACACCCCGGTCTCGGCCGACGATCGATCGATCGGGACCGGGGTGTCGCGCTGCCCAACCGTCGCCCACCCACGACGACAACATGCTTCCCCATCCACTACGCCGTGGATCACGACATCTGAGCATCGTCACGGCCGGACCCGACGCCTTGGAGGGCATCAAGTCGGCTCCGACGCGCGCGGTTACAGGGCTCGCCGAATCTGGCCGACTGCCCATGCCGCCGTTCCCACCAGCGTGAGCAGCGCCGTCAACCGCCGAATGTCAGTCACCGACATGCGGATCACCTCCCTTCCTCGCGGATACCTGACCGACGGCGTGAACCATCCCCTACTGATCGGGAGTACCTGAGCGAAATGATCAGAGGAAAGCTCGGGCCTGAGGTCACGGGCCGTCCATGACGGCCTCGCGTCGCCCTGCGACTCCCTACCCCGTGCCGATCAGGAGCTGGCCGACTGGATCAGCGCTAACGGTCATCCGTGTCAACCGTCACGGGTCGCCGGCTGGCGTCGTGCGGGCCTGCTGCCCGCTCCCTCCGGCTCGGCTCCCCGCGTCGGAAGACACCCGGGCCGTGCGCCGCTCGCGTGGACAGATCGCGAGCTTGCCGACGCCCTAGTTCTGTCCCTGCGGCTGGTGGATGCCACCGGACGCGGCAAGACCAACACCGATGCTGCCCTGTGCCTGGCCGGTGAAGGCATGCCCGTTCCGCCCGAAGCCGTCCTCACCGCCGCCCGGACTCATCTGGCTCAGCTCGACCGCACCATCCGTGCCCATCTCGGCCTCCCTGTCGGTACCCAAGTCGCGCTGCATGGCGAATCGAGCGGGGTGACTGGGATCGTCGAGGAGGTAGTGGACGAGGTCGTCCGCGCCAATCCGAAGCTCATGCGGGCCATCGCCCGACGGCTACGCGACGCGCCTGCCAACGACAGCGATGCTGACGCCGGGAGCGTGCTGACCCTCGTCGTTGCGGCGGTCGCCGGCCAAGCCCCCGACCCGCGCGACACCGACGCCCTCGCGCTGACGCTGCGGGCCATCGATGCCTACGGGCTCACCGAACCCGCCGGGGGACCCGGCGGCCCACGCATCCTCGCCGGAGGGCCCGCCGACGCGGCATTCGCGATCGGACGCTTCGGTCTGCCGCAACTACAGCAGCTCCTCGAGGACCTCCGTCCGCAGGACGTCCATCCCAGCTTGCGCGCCACTCGACAGCTTGGGCGCGCCCTCGCCGGGGTGCCAGACTCGGTCGGCCAGTACGTGGCCGCGAAGCACGTAGCTGCGCTATTGCTCGACAACGGACCCACCGCCGTCGTCCTCCGCCTCGCCGCCTGGCAGGCCCTCCGGTACGACCACGAGCGCGAGCCCGACATCGCCCCAATCGTCGACGCAGTCCGAGCTCAAGGATGGCTCACTCAAGGAGATTGACCGGCTCCTCGAGTACCCAACGATTTCCGTCGACGTCCGTACTCTCGAATGGCGCCAGCCTTGAATGTTGCGATTTTCCGCGCTTCGATAAGGACGAGCTCGCTTATCAAAGGACGGCACGCATGCTACCTTTGCGGGTAGTTCGGGCCCGCTTCGCGGGGCCCATCGCCGTTTCTAGGGGTGACCTGTTGGTCGTTATTGGGTGGCGTTGAAAATGCACGGGGAATGAAGGTGTACGTCGGCGACCCGGCAGCCGCCCGCGCCTATGTGGAGGCCGACAGGGGTCGGGCCGATGACTACTACCTGGCCGAGGGCACCGGCTTCGCCCGCCGCTTCACCGCCACCGACGCCCGCGTGACCGAACTGGTCCCGCTGACCGGCGACGGCTACGAGACCTGGGTGGCCGGCCGCGACCCGGACACCGACCAGCCGCGGGGGCAACTGCGCGACGACGACCGGGCGGTGCGGTTCGTCGAGGTGGTGGTCAACGGCCCGAAAACCTGGTCGCTGGCCGCCGCACTGCACCCGGACATCGCCGCCGCGTACGAGGCGGCGCAGGACCGCGCGGCCGAGCAGATCATCGGCTGGCTGGCGGAGCACGCCACCACCCGGGTCGGCCCGCGCGGCGGGCAGGTGCAGGTGCCGCTGCAGGTGCTGGAGGCGGCCACCGTGCGGCACTACACCTCCCGCGCCAACGATCCGCACTGGCATCTGCACCTGCAGCTGCTCTCCCGCGTGTTCGCCGCCGGGAAATGGCGGGGCCTGCACACCGTCGGGATCCGTGACTCGCTCGGGGCGATCAACGGCATCGGGCACGCGGCGATGGCGTGTGACCCGGAATTGAACGCCGCGTTCGCCGCGCACGGCTACACGAAGGACGCTACTGGAGAAATACAGGAGCTCGCCGACTACGCCGGCCCGTTCAGCGCGCGGAACGCGCAGATCGCCCGGAATGTGGACCGCTACGAACGGGAATGGACCGCCACGCACCCCGGTGAACGGCCCGGCCCGGCGCTGCGCCGGGCGTGGGACGCCCGCGCCTGGGCCGACGGCCGCCCGGACAAGGTGGTTGCGCAGCCCGGGGTGACCCTCGACGAACGGTGGCGGGGGCAGCTGTCCGGGCTCGGCTACCGCGGCCCGTCCGGTCCCGTTGACCTGGCGCCCACCCCGGTCGGCGCCCTCGATCGAGAGGAGCTGGTGCAGCGCGCGTTGGCCCGGCTCGCGGCGGACCGGTCGGCGTGGAACGCCCCGGACGTCCGCGGCGAGGTCGAGCGGCTGATCGCCGCCGCGGGCGTCGTCGTGCAGGCGGCGGTGCGGATCGAGCTGGCCGAAGATGTCGCCGCCCGCGCGATGGACCGCTGCCTGCCGCTGCTGGACCGCGACGGCGTACCCGAGCACATCCGGGCCTGGACTTCCCGGCCGGTGCTCGCCGTCGAGGCCGAGCTGGCCGCCCGCCTCGCCACCCGGGTCACCGAGCGCCCGGCCGGCGTCCCGGACACCGACCAGACACCGCTCGTCGACGTCGCAGCCGGTGCCGCACGGCTGGATCCCGGGCAGGCCGCGGCGGTCGTCGCGCTGGCCGGCCGGCGGCGCCTGGTGGTGATCGAGGGCGCGGCCGGCGCGGGCAAGACGACAACGCTGGCCGCCACCCGGTCCCTGCTCGCCGAGCAGGGGCGCCGGCTGGTGGTGGTGACCCCGACGCTGAAGGCGGCCAAGGTCGTGGCCGCGGAGGTCGGCGCGGTCGCCGGGTCGGCGGCCCGGCTGGCCTTCGAGTACGGCTGGCGCTGGAATGACGACGGCGCCTGGGCCCGGCTCGGTATCGGGGATCTCTGTCCGACCACGGGAGGTGTCTACGCCGGGCCGGGGAGGGGGCGCGGCTCCGCCCGGGGACCTCCTCGTCGTGGACGAGGCCGGGATGCTGGATCAGGACACCGCCCGGGCCCTGCTGACGGTCGCCGACGAGTGCCAGGTGCGCCTCGCCCTGCTCGGTGACCGGCATCAGCTCGCAGCGGTCGGGCGGGGTGGCGTCCTGGACCTCGCCGCGGCGCAGGTCGACCCGACGGGGCATCTGACCCTGGTGGGGGTGCACCGCTTCACCCGCACCGACGCCACCGGCGCCACGACACCGGACACCGACTACGCCGAGCTGACCCTGGCGATGCGCGCCGGCGAGAACCCCGGGACGGTGTTCGACGCGCTGCTGGCCCGCGGGCAGATCCGGCTGCACCCCGACGCGCAGGCGCTGCGGGAGGCGCTCGCCGCCGCCGCGGCCGACGGCTACACCGCGGGCGAGCGCGTGGCCGTGGTGGTCGCCACACGTGAGCAGGCCGCCGCCGTCAATGCCGCCATCCGGGACCGTCTGGTCACCGAGGGCCGGGTCGACGACCGGCGCGTGGTGGTCACCGGGGCGGGGAGCCGATCGGGGTCGGTGACCGGATCGCCACCCGCCGCAACGACCGCGACCTGCGGGTCGCCAACCGCGACGTGTGGACGGTCATCGGCGTCGACCGGGACGGCGGGCTGCTCGTCACCCCCGACGGCACACCGCATGTCACCCCCGCCGGCGGCGAGTTGGCCGCTGTCACCCCCGACGTCACTGTCGCCGTCACCCCGACCGGGACAGGGGCGCGGGTGCTGCCCGCCGACTATGTCACCGCGCACGTGGAACTGGCCTACGCAACCACGGCGCACGGCACCCAAGGCGACACCGTGGCCGCCGCGCACCTGGTGGTCGGCGAGGACACCGGCGCGGCGGCGGCCTACGTCGGGATGACCCGCGGTAGGGAGGCCAACACCGCGCACCTCGTCGCGGCCGACCCGGCCGAGGCGCGGGAGCAGTGGCTCGCGGTCTTCGCCCGCGACCGCGCCGATCTCGGCCCGGCGCACGCCGCCCGGCTGGCCGCCGCCGAGGCCGCCCGCTACGCCACGCCCCGACCGCCGGAGCAGGCGCTCGCCGACCTGCACTCAGCGTGGACGGCCGAGCAGCGCTGCCTGGATCGGCTCGCCTCCGACCTGCCGCGCCGGGACGGGCTGCGCGAGATCGTCGCGCTCGAGTCCGCCCACGCCGACCGGGTCGCCGTGCTGACCGACGCCTATCGGCAGGCGGGAATCGACGGCCGCCACGCCACGGCGCGGGCCGACGCCAGCGGGGCGGTCGTCACCGCCGAGATTGACCGGATCCGCGACACGCTGCTCGACGGCTGGGACACCGGGCGTGACGTCGCCCGCGACGCCGCGCTGGTCGTGCTCGACGGTCCCGGCCGGCTCCGGCTTCGGCGGGCGGCGGTGAACCGGGCCGGCGAGCAGCTGGTCGACTGGGCGGACGCCTGGCGGCCCTACCTGCCGGCCATGCCCACCGACCCGCAGCAGATCGCGCGCCTGGCTGACCGGGCCGACGACCGACCGCGGCTGTGGACTGCCTTCGACTCCTACGCCCGCCATCACGCCGAGGACGCACACCCGGAGCACGCTCGGTTGCGCGCGACCGCAGCCACCGCACAGGAGATCCACCGGCACGCCGGGGCCGCGGTGGCCGACGCCCGCCGTCAGCATGAGGCCCGGCTCGCCCGCTTCGGACCGCTCGCCTGGACCCTCGATCCGGCGGAGCGACTGTCCGACGCCGACCGGGACATCGCCGCCACTCAGGCAGAACTGGCCGCCATCCGAGCTCGCATCGCTCGACTGACGGCCGAGCCGGCTCTCCTCGCCCAGCCGGCCGACCAGCTAGTCAGAGAGCGTGACCACTGGCGGGCCCGCCACGACCCCGGGCTCGCCACCACCCAGACACCCGCCTCCCCGTCGGCACCACCGCAGCTGGTCGTCCGACCGCCGCGGCCCGAGGACGTCCGACGGCTCGCACTACATCCCGACGCGGGGCTGGGGATGTCTCGGTGAATCCCCAGGTAGGCAGGAACCAGAGGACAAGTCCCATTCGCGGTGTCAGCGTTCGGGTCAGCAGACGAGCCGAGACTGCGCTGGCCATGGCCAGATGCACGACGAGGGAGGCGATGAGCGGTGGCGTCGATCGCGAGACGGCCTGACGGCACGTACCGGCCGCGGTACCGGGACGAGAACGGCAAGGAGCACGCCCGCCACTTCAGGCGCAAGGTCGACGCCCAGCGGTGGCTCGACGAACAGACCGCGGCGTTGGTGCGCGGCGACTGGGTTGACCCGAAGAGGGGCCGGAGCACCTTCGGTGCCTATGTCGAGACTTGGCTGCCGGCGCAGCCGCTACGGGACTCGTCCCGCCGGGCCTACGACTCCTATCTGCGGAATCACCTGCTGCCCGCGTTCGGGGACAAGCGGCTGTCGGCAGTCACGCGAACGCAGGTGCTCGCGTTGCGTCGCGGGATCGAGGCGAAGCTGTCGCCGACGACCAGTCGTCAGATGATGGCGTTGCTGGCTGGCATCTTTGCCGACGCCGTTGAGGACGGGTTCCTCGCCAAGTCACCGTGTCGGGACACCGTTCCTCCTCGGCCGCACCGGGAAAAGGTCGTCCCCTTGACAGTCGAGCAGGTCGCGGCCTTAGTCGACGCCGCGCCCGACCGGTACCGCGCCCTCGTCGTCCTGGGCGCCGGCTGTGGCCTGCGGCTGGGCGAGGCGCTGGGCCTCAAAGTGAGCAGGGTTCGGTTCCTGGAGCGGGAGCTGGATGTCGTCGAGCAGTTGACGCTGGTGCCGGGGGCGCCGCCGAAGCTTGCACCGCCGAAGACCCGCGGAAGTATCCGCACGGTGCCGCTGGCCGACGTGGTCGCCTCGGCGCTGGCCGAGCATCTGGCGGGGTTCCCGGCCGGACCGGACGACCTCGTCTTCCGATCGCGCACCGGCGGCCCGATCTGGGCCAATACCTTCAACAACTCGGTGTGGCAGCCGCTCCGCAAGCGCGCCGGCCTCCCGACCGCGCGGTTCCACGACCTGCGGCACTTCACCGCCTCGGCGCTGATCCGCTACGGGGAGTCGGTGAAGACCGTGGCACACGTCCTGGGGCACGCGGACGAAACGGAAACCCTGCGGACCTACTCGCACCTGTGGCCCGACGCGGACACCCGAACCCGTGCGGCTGTCGACGCGGCGTTCGCTCGATCTGCGGACTCCGTGCGGACTGAGGGGGTCGCATACCTGCGTTGACCTGCGGAGAGAGGCCGGTAGCGCGTCATCCCCGACATCACCCGCCGCCACATGGCGGTGAACATCCGGAAGTTCGTGCTGCAGGCGCACAGCCTCGACGAGCTCGTGGCGCTCGGGACGATCACGACGCAGGCGGCCCGCTTCCTCGAGGCCGCCGTCGCCGCCGGGCTCAACGTGCTGGTGTCCGGCGGCACGCAGGCAGGCAAGACGACGCTGCTCAACTGCCTGTGCGCCGCCATCCCTGCGCGCGAACGGGTCATCACGTGCGAGGAGGTCTTCGAGCTCCGGGTGCCGCTGCCCGACGTCGTCTCCATGCAGACCCGGCAGGCCAACCTGGAGGGCGCCGGGGAGATCCCGCTGCGCCGCCTGGTCAAGGAGGCGCTGCGCATGCGGCCCTCCCGCATCGTCGTGGGGAGGTGCGGCAGGAGGAGTGCCTCGACCTGCTGATCGCGCTGAACTCGGGCCTGCCGGGGATGTGCACGCTGCACGCCAACAGCGCCCGCGAGGCGGTCGTGAAGATGTGCACGCTCCCGCTGCTAGCCGGGGAGAACATCGGGACGGCGTTCGTCGTCCCGACCGTCGCGGCCAGCGTGGACCTGGTCGTGCACGTCAACACCGACGCCTCGGGTCAGCGGCGGGTGCGCGAGATCGTCGCGCTGCCCGGGCGGGCCGAGAACGGCGTCATCGAGACGGCCGACGTCTTCACCACCCGTGACAACCGGCTGGTGCGGGCCGACGGCTACCCGCCGCACCCCGACCGGTTCGCCGCCGCCGGGTTCGACCTCCCCGCCCTGCTCGGGGAGCGGACATGACGGAGTCCGGGGCGTTGCTCGGGCTGCTGCTGGGCGTCGGGCTGCTGCTGATCTGGCGCAGCGGCCCGCGCGCTCCGCAGCCGCGCACCGCCCCCGGCGCCCCGGCCGGCGCCAGCTGCTCCTGGCCGAGGCGGGGCTGACCGGCATCAACGCCGCGCAGCTGCTGGCCCTGCAGGTCGGCCTCGGACTGCTGGTGCTGGTCGTCGTCCTGCTGACCACGGGCACCGTGACCGTGAGCCTGGTGTTCGGGCTCTTCGGCTTCGCCCTGCCGTACGCGCAGGTGCGCCGGCTCGCCGGCCGCCGCACGGCGGATCTGCGCGAGGTCTGGCCGGAAGTGGTGGACAACCTCGCCTCCGCCGTCCGGGCCGGGATGTCGCTACCGGAGGCCTTGTCGGCGCTGTCCACCCGCGGGCCCGAGGTGCTGCGGGCGCCGTTCGGCCGCTTCGCCGCCGAGTACCGGTCGACCGGCCGGTTCAGCGCCTGCCTCGACCGGCTCAAGGACGACCTCGCCGACCCGGTCGGCGACCGCATCGTGGAGACGCTGCGGGTCGCCCGCGAGGTCGGTGGCACCGATCTCGGCCGCGTGCTGCGGACGCTGGCCACCTTCCTCCGCGAGGACGCCCGCGCGCGGGCGGAGCTGGAGACCCGGCAGGGCTGGGTGGTATCGGCGGCGCGCCTGGCCGTCGCCGCGCCCTGGGTCGTGCTGCTCCTGCTGGCGACGCAGTCGACCACGCTGGCCGCCTACGACTCGGCGCTCGGCACGGGGATCCTGCTGGTCGGCGGGGCCGTGTGCGTCGTCGCCTACCGGTTGATGCTGCGGATCGGGCGGCTGCCCCAGGACGTCCGGGTGCTGCAGTGACCGCCGGGGTCACGGGCATCCTGCTCGGCCTCCTGGCCGGCGTCGGCGTGGTGCTGGTGGTCAGCTACGCGCCGCCGTTCCGGTCGGTGCGTCTCGTCGACCGGCTCGCGCCCTACGTGCACGACACCCCGCCGCCCTCACGGCTGCTCGGCACCGCGACCGAGCCGGGGCTGCTCACCGCCGTCCGCCGGGTGTTCGGACCGGCGGTCGGTGACGGCGCCCGGCTGGTCGACCGGATGCTCGGGGACGGGCCGCCGTCCGCCGCCGGCTCGACGCCCTCGGCGGCGACGCGGGCGTCGAAGACTTCCGCGTCGAGCAGGTCGTCTGGGGCGGGCTCGGGCTGCTCGCCGCGGCGGTCGTGGCCACCGTCGGCTCGGTCGCGGCCGGTGACCTCAACGTGCTCTCGGCCGGGCTGCTCTGCGTCGCCGGGCTGGTCGGTGGGGTGCTGGGCCGGGACTGGTGGCTGACCCAGCAGGTGCAGCGGCGCGAGGAGCTGCTCCTGGCCGAGTTCCCGGTCGTCGCCGAACTGCTCGCGCTGGCCGTCACGGCGGGGAGAGCCCGACGGCTGCCATCGCCCGGGTCACCCGGCTCTCCGGTGGCGAGCTGGCCCGGGAGCTGGGCGCGGCGCTCGGGCGGGCCCGCGCCGGCGTGCCGCTGGTCGAGGCGCTGCAGGACATCGCCGACCACACGTCCCTGGACCCGCTGGCCCGGTTCATCGACGGCCTCCTCGTGGCCATCGAGCGCGGAACGCCCCTGGCCGAGGTGCTCCGCGCGCAGGCGGCCGACGTCCGCGAGGCCGGGAAGCGCCGGCTGCTCGAGGCCGGTGGCCGGAAGGAAATCGCCATGATGGTGCCGGTCGTCTTCCTGGTCCTGCCGGTCACCGTTCTCTTCGCCCTGTTCCCGGGGCTGATCAGCATCGTCTCGCTGGCTCGATGAGCCGGCGGGACCGACAGGAGGAAGAACGCATCATGCGCCCGTTCACGTACCTGACCACCGCTCTCGCCGCATTCACGGCGCGGGTGCGCGGCGCCGATCCCGAGCGGGGCGACGTCCCCGGCTGGGTGATGATCACCGTGATGACGGCGGCCCTCGTGCTGGCCATCCTCATCCCGTTCCGCGAGGCGGTCGTGGACGCGGTCACCAACGCCCTCACCTCCGTCACGAGCGGTGGTTGAGGCCCCTCTGCAGGGTCCCGCCGCGGGCGTGCGAGCGGTGGGGGCAGAGGGGTCCCTACAGGCGAGCGGGGCAGCGCCGTCGTCGACTTCGTCATGGTGTCGATGCTGATCGTCGCGCTGCTGCTGGCGGTGCTGCAGGTGGCTGTCTACGTGCACGTGCGCAACGTGGTGACGGCGAGCGCGCAGGCCGGCGCCCGCTACGCCGCGAACGCCGACGTCGCCTCCGCCGCCGGTGCGCCGCGGACGGTGGAGATCGTCGCCCGGGCCACCTCGGACCAGACCGCCGAGGGCCTCTCGTGCACGTCGGCGGAGGAGGTGGACCCCAGCGGGCTCACCCTGGTGGTGGTCCGCTGCGCCGGCGCGGTTCCGTCGCTGCTGGCGGTGCTGGGCGACCTGCTGCCGCTCGAGGTCACCGGGCGCGCGGTGAAGGAGGCGGCGTGACGTGGCTGCGGCGCCGCCTCTCGGACGACGAGGGCTCGGCGCTGGTGGAGTTCGTGTTCATCGCCCTGGTGGTGTTCGTGCCGTTGATCTACATCGTCGCCGGATTCTCCGCCGTGCAGCGCGGGGTGTTCGCCTCGACGGCAGCCGCGCGCGAGGCCGGTCGGGCGATCGCCACCGCGCCGGACCCGGTCAGCGGGCAGGAGCGGGCGCTTCGGGCCGCGCAGCTGGCGGTGGAGGACCAGTCGGTCGACGTCATCGACCTGCGGCTCGCCTATGCGCCCGCCGGGGCCGACTGCGCGTCGGCCGGTGGGTACACGCCGACGCTCGCGCCGGGGAGGAGTTCTCCGTCTGCGTCACGGTGACCGTGCGGATCCCGCTGCTCCCGGAGTTCGTTGACGCGAACACGGCGACCGGGCAGTTCGTCGTCGAGCGGGACCGCTACGTCGACGGCTGGGCAGGCTGACCGTCCGCCAGCCTCGGCCGCCGTCTCTGGCCTGCGACCGACTCCCGGGTGTGGTCCTTCCGTACGGGATGGAACAGCCGGTCGGTTCCGGACGGGATGGGACAGCCGGTCGACCTGCGCTCACACTGAGTTGCCGTTCGGGTGGCGTTCTCGGGAAGTGCGCCGTTTCCCACAGCAACCTCTGGCGCCACCCGATCGCATTCCCTACGGTCACGCGCCATCACGGGCCGGCACCGGCTCCGGCCGTGCGAGCGGGGGACGAGCGATGCGGGCGAACGACTCGGTACCGGAGGGGCCTGCAGGCACGGTCACCGGCCCTCGCGGCAGCCGCGCCATGCCGGCCGGTCCGCCCGTCCGGGTTCTCCGGCGGTCCTTGCCTCGAGTCCTGTTCCGCAAGCTGCAGAGTCTCGGCCAGCCTCCGCCGGCGAACGGCAAGCGGCGGCGCCGCGCCCGCCGATACATCCCCCGGAGATCGGGCTCGAGGGATTCTTCTCGACGCTCGGCGACCGCGGGACCCGCTACGTGGTGCTGCGCTGGTTCGACGAGCTGCCGGAGATCAAGCCCGGGGCGACGTCGACCTCCTGATCGACGACCGGGACGTGGAATCGATCTCCGACCTGTTCACGGGTCGGATGCGCGGGGCGGCATGCGACCTGTTCTCCGTCAGCGGCCTCCGCGGCAGTTCCTACCGAGGTATTCCGTACCTCCCGCCCGACAAGGCGGCCCAGGTGCTCGATCGCGCCGTCATGTTCCGCGATCTCGTCAAGGTCCCGAGCCCGGAGGACTACTTCCTCAGCCTCGCCTACCACGCCGTCTACCAGAAGGGGCTGCGGTCGGGGCTGCCTACCGCCGGCCCTGGCCTGCAGCCCGACGCCGAGCCGCGCCACGACTACGCCGGCGACCTCGGTCGTCTCGCCGCCGCCGCGGGGATCGATGTCCCCATCCGCATGGAAGAGCTCGACGAGTACCTCGCCGGCCGCGGCTGGCGGCCACCTCCGGCGATGCGGTCGGAGCTCGGCAAACGGAACGAGTGGGTCCGGGCACGCTTTCCCGCCGGGCGGCCCTAGTCGCCCGCGAGGCGGCCGGGGCCACAGGGCTCCACGCACGGCAGCGAACGATTTCGTCGATCCAGAACAGCATCTTGGGGGCAGGCACCATGCAGCAGACCTCGGCCGAATTGCTCTACCCCTGCGCAACCACATGCCGCGACGGCTCGGCGTCGCCCTGCCGCGCTTGTGGAACCACAGCGGCAGGTTCCACCTCCCCCGGGCGTTTCCCTCGCCGACTTCGCCGCGCAGCTGAACGAGCGGGACGTCGACTACGTGGTGCTCGACTTCGGCGTCCGGCAGGGCGAGGAGATCGAACTGCTGGTCCAGGGCGATCCGGACATGGACGAGCTCGAGGACCTGGTGACCGAATGGCCGCTCGGCACGCCGATCCGCATCTACACGGTCTCTCCCCGCCACACCACCGCCTACTACTCGCCTCTGGTGCCCCGGATCTCCGCCCACCGGATCGCCGTGTTCCCGCCGTACGTCAGCGAGCAGCTGCTGGCCCGCGCGACGGTCGACGGCGACGGGGTCAGGGTGCTGACGCCCCAGGACGCGTTCCTCGGCTGTGCGTACCGCGCGGCCTACATGGAGGCCGTCTGCTGCGACTGGAGCGATGCCAGGATGCGCTGCGCCACCTGCACCGAGTATCTGGAACAGCTCCCGCGGCTGTCCGCCGCCGCCGGCATTCCGCTCCCGGATGTCCTCACTCCGCAATCGCTCGACCAACTGCTGAACACCTACGGCTGGCGCCCTCCGCTGGACCTCCTGGACAGGGCCCTGAAGTGGGCTCCGTGGCTCCTCGAGGCCTTCCCCGAACTGGAGAGCGACGAGGAGTCGCGGGAGCCGGGGTGGCCGTCATGTTCCTCCGCGAACTCGCGTTCCGTAACGGGTGGAAGCAGCGGATCCTGGCGACCCTGGCCGAGCACGGGTTCGAGGTCGTGCTGGTCAGGGACCTCGACGACGAGAGCCGCGGGCGGGCCACCCGGATGTTCCGCGGCGGGGACTGGGGCGCGGTCAACCTCAAGATCAGCGGCGGCGGTCCGGCGTGCGTCATCGTCGCCTTCGACCCGAACCCGCAGCCGGTGGTCGGAAAGGTGCGGGAGACCCACCCGTTGGCCGACAACTCACGCACCATCACCGCCAAGGAGATGACGCGAAAGCTGCTGAAGGCGACCCTGCCCAAGGACGAGGCGTACAACCCGCTGCATTCGACGGACAACAGCCACCAGGCGTGGACGGCGATCCGGCAGCTGCTGCCGGACGAGGAGCCGAAGCTCCGGGCCAAGGTCGCCGATCTGCGCCAGAGCTCGGCCGCCGCGGCGGCGACCGCAGCGGCCGGCGCGGTGCAGCACCTGACCCCCTACGGCTCGGTGGCCAGGGCCGAGTTGGTCGACTGGCGGGGTGGCACGGCGGTGCGCAAGACCTACGGGCCGGATGGGATCGAGACGATGGAGCACGACATCGCGGTGATCAACGAGCTCGGGCCCTCCTGCCCGGAGATCCCGAAGCTGCTGGAGCGCGGGCCGGACTGGATCGTCGTCGAATACGTCGAGGGCGACGTGCCCGACCCGGGCTGGCCCTGGCCGCTGCCGTTCTGGGCGATCCGGCAGCTGTCGGCATTCGTCAAGACCTGCGTCGCGAAGGGGTTCGACCCGGTCGGCCTGCGACCCCGGGACAACGTGATCCTCACCAGTTCCGGCATCCGGGTGGTCGGTTTCGACACGTGGCAGCGCTGCGACCCCGGCACCCGGCCGGAGCGATGCCAGGGTCTGGCCGGCGCGGCCGACCGCGCTGCGGGACCGTTCGTCTACGACCCCTGGCCGATGCAGTGGTTCCCCAGCACCGCGCTCGGTCTGCGCAGCTTCCTCTACGACCCGCCGGCGCTCCAGCGGATCAAGCAGGCCGTGCACCTCGGGCCGCGCTACGCCCGGTGGGTCGGGAGGGACGTCGGCCGCCGCCTGAAGCGGCTGGCCCGCCGCATCGGCCGGCGCGCGCTGCCCGAGCGTGTGCGCTCCGTCCTGCGGGGAGTTGCCTATGGACGCTGAACGCCGCACGGGCGGCGCCGTCGCTACGGTGGCCCCCACCTGCGCAGGAAGGAAGCCCTCGTGTCCTCTCGGCTGAACCCCTATCTCGTCTTCCCCGGCACCGCCCGGCACGCCATGGAGTTCTACCGCGGCGTCTTCGGCGGCGACCTCGTGCTGAACACCTTCGGCGAGACCGGTGCCGCCGCGCCCGGGCAGGAGGACGGCATCATGCACGCTCAGCTGGAGACGCCGGCCGGCTACACGCTGATGGCCTCCGACGTGCCGCCCGGCATGGAGCTCAGCGGCGGCAGCGACATCTCCATCAGTCTCAGCGGGGACGACGCCGACGAGCTGCGCGGCTACTTCACCAAGCTGGCCGACGGCGGCTCGGTCACGATGCCGCTGGAGAAGCAGATGTGGGGCGACGAGTTCGGCATGTGCGTCGACCCGTTCGGCGTGCAGTGGATGGTGAACATCGCCCAGCCGGGAGCCTGACGCCGAGCGGTGCAACGCGTTGCACCGCTCTGGACGACGGGAGACGGCCGCGACAGACTCCGCTGACCAGCACCGGACGACGACGTCACGGAGATCGGCATGGCCTATCCGTTCGACCGCAGCGGCATCGAGCCGGGCCCGGACGGGATCCGCCGGTACGTGAACCTCCCGCAGAACGTCCCGGCGATGCTGCGGTCCGCGGTCGACCACCGTCCGGACGGCGAGGCGCTGGTCGAGCTCGGCGGCGAGCGGGTGACCTACCGGCAGCTGTGGGACCGCGCCACCCGGGTCGCCGGCGGTCTGCGCGCGGCGGGCGTCCAGCCGGGGGACCGGGTCGCCAACCGGCTGCCCAACGGCAACGACTGGGTCTACGCGTTCTGGGGGACGCTGCTCGCCGGCGCGGTCGTCGTCCCGGTGAACACCCGCTTCGCCGAGCCCGAGGTCCGCTACGTCGTCGACGACTCCGGCGCCGGCTACGTCGTCGAGCCGGGCGCCGCCCTGCCCGACGGCGAGCCGCTCGAGACCACCGACCAGGGGCATCCCGACCTGGCCGCGATCTTCTACACGAGCGGCACGACCGGCTTCCCCAAGGGTGCGATGACCACCCACGAGAACTTCCTGTCCAACGTCGAGACCTGCCTGCGCTGCCTCGCCGTCGACCGCGCGGAGCCGGTGTCCACGCTCATCTCGGTGCCGCTCTTCCACGTCACCGGCTGCAACTCGCAGCTGCTCGTGGTCACGGCGATCGCCGGGACGTCGGTGATCATGCCGGCGTTCGAGGTCCAGGCGTTCCTCCGCACGATCCAGGACGAGCGCATCTCGGTGCTCACCACCGTGCCGGCCATCTACTGGCTGGCGCTGCAGCAACCGGACTTCGCGGAGAACGACACCTCCTCCGTGCGGTCGCTCAGCTACGGCGGCGCACCGATCGCCCCCGACCTGGTGCACCGCATCCAGCAGGCGTTCCCGACGGCCCGGGTCGGCAACGGGTTCGGGCTGACCGAGACCGCCTCCGTCTCCACCTACCTGCCGCACGAGGATGCCGCCGAGCACGCCGACACCGTCGGCTACCCGGCGCCGGTGGTCGACGTGCGGCTGGACGACCCCGATCCGGTCAGCGGGGTGGGGAGCTGCTCATCCGCGGCCCGAACGTCGTCCCCGGCTACTGGCGCAAGCCCGAGCAGACGGCGGAGACGTTCGTCGACGGCTGGCTGCACAGCGGCGACCTGGCCCGCATCGACGACGAGGGTCGGGTGTCGATCGTCGACCGCAAGAAGGACATGATCAACCGCGGCGGCGAGAACGTGTACTGCGTCGAGGTGGAGAACGCGCTCGCCGCGCATCCCGACGTGGGCGAGGTCGCCGTCATCGGCGTCCCCGACTCGATGATGGGCGAGAAGGTCGGCGCGGTCGTGGTGCCCCGTCCCGGCCGCACGCCGGACGTCGGCGAGTTGACGGCGTTCGCGGCTGAGCACCTGGCTGACTTCAAGGTGCCGCAGTTCGTCGTCATCCGTTCCGAGCCGCTGCCCCGCAACGCCGGCGGCAAGGTGCTCAAGCCGTCGCTGCGCGAGCAGACCGACTGGCAGACCGCGCGCTGACCGGCGCTCCCCACTCGAGAGGAACCCATGCCCACCGTCGAGACCGTCCGAGGCCCGATCGATACCGCGGAGCTGGGCCCCACGCTCATGCACGAGCACGTGTTCGTGCTCTCCACCGAGCACGTGCAGAACTACGGCGAGAGCGACTGGTGGGACGAGGACGAGCGCGTCGCCGACGCGGTCGCGCAGCTGACCGGCCTGAAGGCACTGGGCATCGACACGATCGTCGACCCGACCGTGTGGGGCCTCGGCCGGTACATCCCCGGGTCCAGCGCGTGGCCGAGCAGACCGACATCAACATCATCGTGGCGACTGGGCTGTACACGTACGACGAGCTCCCGCACCAGTACGAGCACCGCGGCCCGGGGCTGCTCCTCGACCTGCCGCGCGACCCGATGGTCGATGACTTCACCCGCGACATCCGCGACGGCATCGCCGGCACCGGGGTCAAGGCGGCGTTCCTCAAGTGCGTGGTGGAGGCGAAGGGCCTGACCCCGGGGGTGGAGCGCAACCTGCGCGCCTGCGCCGCTACCCACCGCGACACGGGCGCCCCGATCACCGTGCACACGTCCGTGGGCAACCAGGCGGGGCGGATGGCCCTGCAGGTGTTCCGCGACGAGGGCGTCGACCTCACCAAGGTGGTCATCGGCCACGCCGGCGACAGCAACGATCTCGACTACCTGGCCGAGCTCGCCGACGCCGGCTGCCTGCTCGGGATGGACCGCTTCGGGCTGGACATCTACAACCCGACGTCGTCGCGGGTGGACACGATCGTCGCGCTCGCCGAGCGCGGCTACGCCGACCGCATGGTGCTGGCCCACGACGCGAGCTGCTACATCGACTACTTCCCCGGCGTGGAGGCCCAGGCCGCCAAGGAGCAGATCGCGCCGAACTGGAACTACACCCACATCAGCAAGGACGTGCTGCCCATGCTCCGGGAGCGGGGCGTGACCGAGGACCAGCTCCGGCAGATGCTCGTCGAGGCCCCGCGGCGCTACTTCGAGTGACCGCGACGGCGGCCGGGGGCATCCTGGTGTCATGGCCGAGCCGCCAGCCGACCACCCGCCGCCGCCCGGCGGGCCGTCCGATGTCGACGCGCTGATCGCGGCGGGGCCGCCCGGCCCCGGCAATCCGGTCACCGTCGGCGCCGTCTTCTGGACGGCGGTCACCGAACCCGACGGCCCGGACGTCGACGTCCTCGGCATCGTCGTGACGCCGGAGAGCTGGCCGCACTGGCGCGGGTTCGGCCGGGCCGCGACCCTCCTGCCCGGCTGTGCCATGGCCTCCGCGGTCACCCCGTCCGACAGCGATCCAGACGTCGCGTACCTGACCTTCGCCCGCGACGAGCACCCGACCGAGGAGGTGGACCTCCTCGTGGCCACGCTGGTGCGCAGGCCCCGCCTCGGTGGCTGGCGGGTGCACGCGCTCGGGCAGCCGGTGCGGCCCGATCACGTGCCGCACGACCCGAGGGCTGACCCGCCGCGCTGCACGCCGTCGGGGCCGGAACGGCACCACCCGCTGACGCCGGGTCATGTCGTGCGCGACCGATTCGCCCGGGCGGGTGACGCGGATTGGGGCCGTGCGTGCCCCGCCCCTACGTTGCGTCCGTGATCATCAGCGGGCCCCGGATCGTGGGTATGCTGATCTGCCTGATCCTCCCGCTGGCCGGTTGCGCCGGCGTCGCCGACGCCGGCCCGGGTACGCGATCGGCCGACGTCGCCGTTCCTTCGTACCGTCCCACCCCGGACGCCCCGGACTACTGCGACGCCCTGGCCGGCAGCACGCATCTCGCCGGGGTCCCGGCAGCCGTGGGAGTGCTGGCTGCCGAGCGCGGGGACGTCGAGGCGGAGCTCGAGCTCACCGCGGCGATCGACGAGCTGCGCCTCATCGGCGACGGGGTCTCCGACCAGGGCGGATCCCCGAGGCTGCGAGCGGCCGTCGACGACCTGGTGGACGCCCTCAACTCGGCGCGGGACGACGGCGTGACCACGTCCGTGCGCGAAGTTGTGAGTGCCGCCCTCGACGACGTGGGCCGTCTGGTGCAACCGGCGTGCAGGTTCCCGTCGTGAGGCGGCTGTCGGCCCTGCTCTCGCTCATCGTGGCGGTCGGTGCGGTGCAGCTCGCCGCGTCCCCCGCCCTCGCGGGACCGGCCGTGGAGCTGTGCACGGCGGACGACGCCCGCGGCGGCGTGCCGGCGGACTTCGTGCTCGACGCCTGCGCGGACGCCGGTGCGCTGACCCTGCGCAACGACCTCGGCGTCCCGGTCGTCGTGCGGTCGGCCGGCGACCTCGCCGCCCCGCTCACCGTGCACGCCGATGACTCGGCAGCCGCCGCGGTACTGCGGCTGGCCGCCGGCGCCGCCACCCTGCTCATGCCCGGCGACATCGTCCGCTGGCCGCTCGGCGCCGGTGCCGCGGAACTGGTGGTGGCCTCGCTCCCGGGCGGCGCGGAGGACGCGATAGTGCGCGAGGTGGGGCCGGCCCTGCCGAAGGCCGCGGACGGGTCGGCCGGCGACCTGGCTGTGGCGTTCGCCCGGGTGGTCGACGTGGTAGCCCCCGCGGTGGTGGAGCGAGCCGACTGCGCGGACGGCAAGAACTTCCTCCGGGTGGCGGCCTGCGACGTCGTCATTTCCGCGACCATCGGCCGGGCCGTCTCCATGCACCTGCCTCGGGGCGCGGTCCGGGACGTCCAGGCCCTGCTCGACGACCCGGCGGACTGGGCTGACTGGCAGCGGGGTGTGCGAACGGCGTCGGACGCGGTCGCGGGGCGGACCGTGCGGCTGGCCCAGGCGCCCGTCCCCTCCGCGCCACCCCCACCGCAGCCCGCACAGGAGCCGCCACGGTCTGCTCCTGCTCCCGTCCCCGCCCCTGTCCCCGCGCCTCCGGCATCCCCGCCCGCCCCCGTGGCGCCGCCGGCACCCCCGCCCGCCCCCGTGGCGCCGGCGGTGCCCCCGGTCGTGGACGACGTCCGCTCCGATGCCGAGGAGGCGCGGGCGAGGCTGGAGCAGTGGCTGCGGGAGGCGTTCGAGCGGGCCCGGCAGGAACTCGCCGAGCGCGGCAACGGCAACGGCAACGGCAACGGCCGCGGGAACGGCCGGGGCGGCTGACCGGACCTCAACGGGGAGCCGCTGCCACTCGCCGGGCGTCAGGCCGTAGGCGGCCCGGAACCGGCGTGCGAAGTGGCTGGGATCCAGGAACCCGCAAGCCCGCGCGGTCACGGCGATCGGCCGGCGCCGGCCCGCGGCCGAGGCCAGCTCCGCGCGGGCGAGCTCCAGCCGTTCGGCGATCAGCCACTGCTCGAGGCCGATCCCGCCGGCGGCGCACACCTTGTAGAGCTGCCGGACCGAGATGTTGTGCGCCGCGGCGATCCGCTCCGGACCGAGGTCGGCCTCCCGGACGTGACGCCGGCTCCAGGCGAGCACGCGGGTCAGGAGCGTCTCCTCCCGCACCTGCCGGTCCAGCCGCTCGTCGTCGGCCGCGGAGACGAGCAGCGCGCGCACCAGCTCGATCGTCGCCGTCCCCAGCGCCGAGGCCCCGGCGTCGGCGGCCAGCCGGTCGGCATCGGCGGTCATCCGGACGAGGTGGTCACGGACCAGGTCGTGCAACGGACTGCCGCGCAGCCGGGGCGCCGCCCGGCGGACGACGTCGCGCGGCAGCGCCAGCCGCTCGTAGGGAACCTGCAGGGCCCGGGAACCACCGGTGTCCACCCACGAGAACTCGTACGGCGCGGTCAGGTCGCTGAGCATCAGCTGCCGCGGGGCGACGAGGGACTCGGCGCCGAACTGGCGGAACCGGCCCACGCCGCTCGCCTGGACCGCCAGCGCCACCACCGGAGGGCTCTCCATCCGCAGGTGCCGCGGCGTGCGCACGAGGCGGAAGCCGGAGGCGTCGGTGGTGAAGATGTTCGCTGCGCCGAAGTGCCACAGGTGCATGCGCGACTGCACCCGCTCGTCGGGCCCCAGGTGCTCGATGCGGCAGGGGACCGACGCCTGGCCGAAGGCCGCGCGGAACGCGTCGACCCGGTGCTCGGGCGCGACGGTGGCCGTGTCGAGCAGCTGCATCGGCTTCTCCCCGGCGGAGCGGACCTGTACGACGGGCGCGACCCCGGCCCGCGCGGGCCCAGGGTGGCAGAGCAGGGACGACGTGGGGAACCGGCCGGTTCGTGAACGGTTCGTGCACTTCCGGACCGGAGGTGTGCGCGGACAGCCGATCCGGTGGCTCGAGGCGGTGCCAGGGTCTGCGAATCGGATGGCTCACCGACGAACTCCGGTCGAGAGGCAGGCATGACCCCACGGCCTCGTCGGGGCGCACGAACAGGAGTTCACCACCGACCCGGTCGCGCTCGCGCGGCGCTGAGAGGAATCGACATGACCGACATCCCCGCCCCCGCCCGGCCGACGCACCGGCGCCGGGCAGCCCCGACACGATCGTCCTCGTCCACGGCTTCTGGGTCACGCCCCGCAGCTGGGAGAACTGGAAGGCCCACTACGAGGCCAAGGGCTACCGCGTCCTCGCACCCGGCTATCCCGGCTTCGAGGTGGAGGTCGAGGCGCTCAACGCCGATCCCACGCTCATCGCCGGGCTGACGCTGCCGACGATCATGGCCCACCTGGAGTCCGTCGTCGGGGCGCTGGAGGAGCCGCCGATCATCATCGGCCACTCGGCCGGCGGCACGCTGACGCAGCTGCTGCTCGACCGCGGCCACGGCGCGGTCGGGGTCACTCTCAACTCCGCCCCCACGGAGGGCGTCCGCGTGCTGCCCCTGTCGCAGCTGAGGTCGACGTTCGTCGCGTTCAAGAACCCGGCGAACCGGCACCGCGCCGTGGGCCTCTCGCCCGAGCAGTGGCACTACGCCTTCGCCAACACCTTCAGCGACGAGGAGTCGCGGGCGCTCTACGAGCGGTACCACGTCCCGGCGTCGGGCCGGATCCTCTGGGACTCGGTGCTCGCCAACTTCATGCCGGGTCCCCAGGACGCCGCCGTGGACTACGAGAACGCGGCCCGGCCGCCGCTGCTGTTCATCTCCGGCAGCGAGGACCACATCATGCCGCCGAGCGTGCAGCGCTCGAACGCCAAGCACTACGCGTCCGGGGTCGTCGAGGTCGAGGAGTACCCCGGGTACGCGCACCTGCTCCCGGCGCAGGAGGGCTGGGAGGCCATAGCCGACCACGCCCTCGCGTGGGCGGTCGCCCACGCGGTTCCGCGGAAGCAGGAGGCCGGCCAGCAGTGAAGGACGTCCGGCTCACCCACATCGGCGGGCCGACGGTCCTCATCGAGGTGCACGGCTGGCGGCTGCTGGTCGACCCCACGTTCGACGCCCCTGGCCGGAGGTACGCCTTCGGCTGGGGACGTCCTCCCGCAAGGTCGCCGGCCCGGCGGTCGCCGCGGCCGACGTCCTCCCGGTCGACGTGGTGCTGCTCAGCCACGACCAACACGCCGACAATCTCGACGACGCCGGCCGGGCCCTGCTCCCGGCCGCGGGGTCCGTCGTGTGCACGGAGGCAGGGGCGCGTCGCCTCGGCGGTGCCACCCGCGGGCTCCGCGCCTGGGGGACGACGGAGCTCGTCGCACCCGGGAAGCCGACCGTCGAGGTGACCGCGACGCCCGCGCGGCACGGTCCACCGCTGAGTCGCCCGGTCGCCGGGCACGTCATCGGGTTCGCCCTGCGCGAGAAGGGCCAGGACGACGGCGTCCTCTGGATCTCCGGCGACACCGTGCTCTTCGGAGGCCTGCGCGAGGTGGCCGACCGGTTCGACGTGAACACCGCGCTGCTGCACCTGGGCGGCGTCCGCTTCCCGGTCACCGGACCGCTGCGGTACTCGATGACCGCCCGTCAGGCCGTGGAACTGTGCCGGGTGCTGCGGCCGCGGACCGCCGTCCCCGTGCACTACGAGGGCTGGTCGCACTTCCGGCAGGGGCGGGAGGCGATCGAGGCGGAGTTCGCCCGTGCGCCGGCCGACGTGCGCGCCCGGCTGCGGTGGCTGCCCCTGGGCGTTCCCGTCGACCTGGCGGCCTGATGCCTGCGCGCTGCGCCCGAGCGCACCCCGCCGGGCTCAGGCGCCGCGCTCGACCTGGGCCTGGGTGACCCCGCGCAGGGCGGTGAGCAGCGCCTCGTCCGTGGTGTCGCCGCGCTCGAGCGCCTCACGGGCCTTGTCGGGCAGGAGCCCGAGGTCGACGGTCTCGAGCCAGACGACGTCGCCGGCATTGCTGCGGCCGACCTGCAGGCCGTCGCTTTCCTGCCGGATGACGTACTGCTCGCTGTCGATCTGGATCGTCATGTCGTCGCTCATGCTCGGCCCCTACCCGCCCTGACCGGGGTTCCACGCCCCGATCCGCACCGGCGGCCGGCAGGGCCGAGGATGGTGCGGTGGACGAGGAGTACTGCGAGGTCGTCGTCACCGCGCCCGATGCCGACTGGCTGGCCGGCTTCACGCGGGTCCTCGTCGAGGAGCGCCTGGCCGCCTGCGGCCATCTCCTGGGCGCGATCCGCTCGGTGTACCGATGGGAGCGCGCCGTGCACGACGAACCGGAGGCACGCGTCGCGCTGCACACCCGCCGCTCGCTGGTCCCGGCGATCACCGCGCGCGCCGACGAGCTGCACCCGTACGACGTCCCGTGCGTCATCGCGCTGCCGCTGCAGGGCGGGAACCCGGCGTACCTGCGGTGGATCACCGAGGAGACGAGGACCCCGGGACCGCAGCGGATGCGTTGCCTATTTCGGGGTAGGTCTCTCCCGGACGGCTGTGCCCTGGGTCACCGATGCCGATGAACGAGGCAGGGGACGCCGTCCAGCGCGTCCACGACAGCCGGAGTACACGTGCGACCACGACCGGACGGCTACGAATCGGCTGTCGTCGCGCCCCGGCCCGACAGCGGCGAGGGCGTGACGCCATCCTCATGGCCGCCGTCCTCGACGCGCTGCCTTCGCCCACCGTGCTCATCGACGAGGACGGCACGGTCCTGCTCACCAATTCGGCGTGGGTCCACGTCGCCGAGATGATCGATGACGGCCTGCTGGTCGGGGTCGGTGGGAACTACTTCCAGATGGCGCTGGACATGAAGGACGACGCCACCAACCGCACGCTCATCGCCAAGCTGAACCAACTCTCCCGCGGCGAGCGGACCAGCGTGTCGTCGGACTACGCGCTGCCGCACAGCGACGGCGTCACCTGGTTCCACCTCCAAGCCTCCCGGGTGGGTGACGGCGGACGTGTCGTGGTCACGCACACCGACGTCACCTCCCGGGTGCGCGCCGAGCGGGCCTCGTCATGGCGGGCCCGGCACGACCACCTCACGGAACTGCCCAACCGAGTGCACCTGCACGACCTCATCGATGCCGAGCTGAAGCGGCCCGACCGTCCTGCGGTCGCCGTCCTCTTCCTCGACGTCGACGGCTTCAAGGACGTCAATGATTCCCTCGGCCACGACATCGGCGACGAGCTGCTGCGCGAGCTGGCCGGCCGGCTCATGGCGAGCACGCGGGCCGAGGACACCGTCGGCCGGCTCGGGGGCGATGAGTTCGTCGTCCTCTGCCGCGACTGCGACGGCGACGGCGCCGAGGTGCTGGCCCGGCGTTTCCAGAACACCTTCGAGCAGCCGTTCGAGCTCGACGGCCGTTCGGTGCGGCTCAGTGCCAGCATCGGTATCGCCGGCGTCGGTCGATCAGACCGGCAGCCGGTCCGCTCGACCGACCTCGTGCGCGACGCAGACCTGGCGATGTACGCGGCCAAGGCCGCTGGCCGCAACCGCGTCCGGCACTTCAGCCCGGACCTGCGGTCCGCCGTGCAGCAGAAGATGCAGCTCGCAGCCGAGCTGAGGGACGCCATCGAGAGCGACCAGCTGGTCCTGCACTACCAGCCGGTCATGCACGTGCCCACCGGGAACTGCAGCGGCGTCGAGGCGCTGGTGCGCTGGCAGCACCCGGAACGGGGACTCTTGCCTCCGTCGGAGTTCGTGACGCTGGCCGAAAAGCACGACCTGATCGTCCCGCTGACCCGCTGGGTGCTCGCCACCGCGACGCGGCAGGTCGCCGCCTGGGACGCGGCGGGACTGCCGCTGGTGATCGGGGTCAACATCAGCGCGCACCACTTCACCACCGGCACGTTGGTGCAGGACGTCGCCGACGCGCTGGCGTGCTCGGGACTGCCGCCCGAGCGGCTGGTCCTCGAACTGACCGAGACCAGCGTCGCGGAGGACCCGAAGCGGGCCGCCGCCCAGTTCGCCGAGCTGCGCATCTCCGGTGTCGAGGTGTCGATCGACGACTTCGGACGGGGCTTCTCGTCCCTCAGCCAGCTCATCTCGCTGCCCGTCGGGGTGCTCAAGATCGACCGCAGCCTGGTCGCCGGGGCGAACGGCCGGGCGAGCGAGTCGGCGGCGGCGATCGCGGCGGTCGTCGGCCTGGCCGATGCCTTCGGGATGCGCACCCTCGCCGAAGGGGTGGAGACGCAGGAGCAGCTGGCCGTGGCCGCCGAACTCGGCTGCACGTTCGCCCAGGGGTACGGGATCGCGCGGCCGATGCCGGCCCACGACCTCGCCACCTGGATGGTGCGCCGGGCAGCCGGGCGGCCGCCGCAGCCGCTGCTCACTGCGGCCGCGGAGACGGCCGGCGTCCGGTCGCCCGCCCCGCGGGTCTGAACCTTCTTCTCAGCCGGGTTCCCCGCGAGCCTTTCGGCGGAGGATCACTGCGATGTCGACGGCGGCGACCGCTCCCAGGACCAGGAGCACGATCGCCGGCCACGCCGGGAGGTCGGTGGCCAGCCACGCGAACCCGGCGGCGAGGCAGAACACCAGGCCGAAGACGGCCAGCACCAGCCGGAGCGTGAGCGCCGACCGGGCAGGTGGTGCGCCGGCGAAACCGGCCGTGGGGTCGTGGTAGTCGGGGATTCCGCGTTCGTACTCGGTTCGTGATCTGGGTTTTGTGGCTCACTCATGCCACGGATGCCTACCCCTTCCAGGAGCCCACTACCCTGGCTAGACGTGGCTGCCGACTTCTCCGTCGTACTCGACGAGCTCAACACGACCCTGAAGTCGATCGAGGCCGTCCTGCGCATCGACGACATGCGCAACGAGATCGCCGACCTCGAGCAGCAGGCCGCCGCGCCCGACCTCTGGAACGACGTCGAGGCCGCGCAGGCGCTCACCTCGCGGCTGTCCTACCTGCAGGGCGACCTGCGCCGGGTGGAGGAGCTGCGCAGCCGCCTCGACGACGTCGCCCTGATGCACGAGATGGCGGAGGAGGAGGGCGACGAGGCCACGACGGCGGAGACCGAGCGCGAGCTCACCAGCATCCGCGCCGTCATCGACGAGCTCGAGGTCCGCACCCTGCTCAACGGGGAGTACGACTCCCGCGAGGCCCTCGTGACCATCCGCTCGGAGGCCGGCGGCGTCGACGCCGCGGACTTCGCCGAGATGCTCATGCGCATGTACCTGCGCTGGGCCGAGCGGCACAAGTACCCCACCGAGGTCTACGACGTCAGCTACGCGGAGGAGGCGGGCATCAAGTCGGCCACCTTCGCCGTCAAGGTGCCCTACGCCTACGGCACGCTCTCGGTCGAGCAGGGCACCCACCGGCTGGTGCGCATCTCCCCGTTCGACAACCAGGGCCGCCGGCAGACGTCCTTCGCCGGGGTCGAGGTGCTGCCGGTCGTCGAGCAGACCGACCACGTCGACATCCCCGAGAACGAGATCCGGGTGGACGTCTTCCGGTCGTCGGGTCCGGGTGGGCAGAGCGTGAACACGACCGACTCCGCCGTCCGCATGACGCACATCCCCACCGGCATCGTGGTGTCCTGCCAGAACGAGAAGAGCCAGATCCAGAACCGGGCCGCGGCGCTGCGGGTGCTGCAGGCCCGCCTGCTCGTCGTCCGGCAGGCCGAGCAGCGGGCCGAGATGGACGCGCTCAAGGGCGAGGGCAGCAGCTGGGGCAACCAGATGCGCTCCTACGTCCTGCACCCGTACCAGATGGTCAAGGACCTGCGCACCGAGCACGAGACCGGGAACACCGCCTCCGTGCTGGACGGTGAGATCGACGCGTTCATCGAGTCGGGGATCCGGTGGCGGCGTCAGCAGGAGACCGTCGACGCCGGCTGACAGCCGCGGGAGCATCGCAGCGAGCGCCGGCGAGCGAGGAGCGGACCGCGGCGCGGAAGCCGGCCTGGGACATCGCCGGCTGACAGCCGCGGGAGCATCGCAGCGAGCGCCGGCGAGCGAGGAGCGGACCGCGGCGCGGAAGCCGGCCTGGGACATCGCCGGCTGACAGCCGCGGGAGCATCGCAGCGAGCGCCGGCGAGCGAGGAGCGGACCGCGGCGCGGAAGCCGGCCTGGGACATCGCCGGCTGAGAAAGGACTGTGAGTCTGGCCGGTCGGATCCGAGGCGGACGCAACCGTCCGTAACGGCTCACCGGCGCATTCGCGGGCGGCGGTGACGCAGCGCGAGAACGAGTCGCACATGATGCGTGGCGAACGGACAGGGAGCGGCCCGGGGCAGGTACCGTGGCCCCTCGTGATCGAATTGCAACACGTCACCAAGCTCTACCCGGCCAGCGGCCGGCCGGCCCTCGACGACGTGTCCACCGAGATCGACAAGGGTGAGTTCGTCTTCCTGATCGGGTCCTCCGGTTCGGGGAAGTCGACGTTCCTCCGGCTGCTGCTGAAGGAGGACACCCCGACCTCGGGCACGATCAGCGTGAACGGCAAGGTGCTGAACACGATGAGCAAGTGGCAGGTGCCCAAGCTGCGCCGGACCATGGGCTGCGTCTTCCAGGACTTCCGCCTGCTCCGCGACCGCACCGTGGCCCAGAACGTCGCCTTCGCGCTCGAGGTCATCAACAAGCCCCAGCGCACGATCAAGCGGGTCGTGCCCGAGGTGCTCGAGATGGTCGGCCTCGAGGGCAAGGCGCACCGGCTGCCCGGCGAGCTCTCCGGTGGTGAGCAGCAGCGGGTGGCCATCGCCCGCGCGTTCGTCAACCGGCCGCTGGTGCTGCTCGCCGACGAGCCGACGGGGAACCTCGACCCGGAGACCAGCGAGGGCATCATGCTGCTGCTCGAGCGGATCAACCGCACCGGCACCACGGTGATCATGGCGACGCACGACTACCACATCGTGGACTCCATGCGCCGCCGCGTCATCGAGCTCAACGGGGAGCCCTCACCCGCGACCAGTCGCGTGGCGTGTACGGGGTCGGCCGCTAGACCGGCGGCTGCTGACCCCCGAGCCGTCCCACAGCTGAACTCCACGACAGGGAATCAATGCGCGTCAATTTCGTCCTCTCCGAGGTGGCCACCGGGCTGCGTCGCAACCTGACCATGACGGTCGCGATGATCCTGACGACGGCCATCTCGCTCGGGCTGATGGGCACCGGCCTGCTCATCGCCTCGATGATCAACGAGATGAAGGGGATCTACTACGACAAGGTGCAGGTCTCCATCTTCCTGGCCGACGAGGTCACCGACGAGCAGCGCGCGGCCATCGAGGCGGAGCTCGAGTCCTCGCCGGAGGTGAGGAGCTTCCTGTACGAGTCGAAGGACGAGGCGTACGAGCGCTTCCAGCAGCAGTTCAGCCAGCAGCCGGAGCTGGTCGAGAACACGCCGGCCGACGCGCTGCCGGAGAGCTTCCGCGTCGAGCTGGTCAACCCCGAGCGCTACGCGGTCATCGCCGCCGAGTTCCCGAACGGCGAGAACGGCGTGGACAAGGTGGCCGACGAGGGCGACTTCCTCGACCGGCTGTTCGGTCTGCTCAACGGTGCCCGGAACGCGACGATCGCCGTGGCGGTGGTGCAGGCGCTGGCGGCGCTGCTCCTCATCTCGAACACCATCCAGCTGGCCGCGTTCAACCGGCGCAACGAGACGAACATCATGCGGCTGGTGGGCGCCTCCCGCTGGTACACCCAGCTGCCCTTCATCCTCGAGGCGGCGCTGGCCGGGCTCGTCGGTGGGCTGCTCGCGGTGGGCGGCCTGGTGCTGACCAAGGTGCTGTTCGTCGACGAGACGCTCGCCGGACCGATCAAGGCCGGCATCATCACCGGGATCGACTGGGGTCAGATCGCGTGGACCGGCGGCATCATCACCGCGGCCGGCGTCGCGCTGGCCGGCGTCGCCGCCTACGTCACCCTGCGGCTCTACGTGCGGTTGTAGCTCCCGCACCCCGCTTTCCCCACGAGCATGAAGTTGCCGAGGCGACACGCCGCCAGCGCGCGGCGTGTCGCCTCGCTGCTTCATGATCGTCGCGGAAGGGCACCGCGTAACCTGGGGTCATGCCGCGGGAACAGGGGCGCAAGTTCATCGCCCAGAACAAGAAGGCGCGGCACGACTACTCGATCCTCGACACCTACGAGGTCGGCCTCGCGCTGACCGGCACCGAGGTGAAGAGCCTCCGTGCCGGCCGTGCCTCGCTCGTCGACGGCTTCGCCTCGATCGACGACGGCGAGGTGTGGCTGCAGCACGTGCACATCCCCGAGTACACGCAGGGCACCTGGACCAACCACGCCCCGCGGCGCAAGCGGAAGGTGCTCATGCACCGCGCGGAGATCGACAAGCTGCTGGGCAAGATCAAGGAGGGCGGGCTGACGCTCGTCCCGCTGGACCTGTACTTCAAGGACGGCAAGGTCAAGGCCACCCTCGCCCTCGCCAAGGGCAAGAAGTCCTACGACAAGCGGCACGACCTCGCCGAGCGCGACTCCCGCCGCGAGATGCAGAAGGCCTTCGGCCGGTACGTGAAGGGCCGGCGCTGACCGCCTGAGCCGGGTTCCGCCGGTCCGCATACGGTGAGCCGCATGCGTGGAATGGCCTACGACCGGTTCGGGGACGACGACGTCCTGCAGTTGCGCGATGACCTGCCCGACCCGCCGGTGGGGCCGGACACCGTGCTGGTCCGGGTGCGCGCCGCCGGGGTCAACCCGGTCGACATGGGCATCCGCGCCGGCGGGCTGCAGACCTTCTACCCGCACCACTTCCCGATCGTCCCCGGCTGGGACGTCGCCGGTGTCGTGGAGGCCGTGGGGCCCGCCTTGGTCACGTTCGCGCCCGGCGACGAGGTGTTCGGCTACGTCCGCCGGGACGACGTCCAGTGGGGGACGGCGGCCGAGTTCGTGCCCGCCCCGCAGCGCTGCCTGTGGCACAAGCCGTCGTCGCTCTCGTTCGCCGAGGCCGGCGCCCTGCCGCTGGCCGGGCTGACCGCCTACCAGGCGCTGACCGAGGCGCTCGACGTCGGCGAGGGCGACCGGGTGCTGGTCCACCGCGCGTCCGGCGGCGTCGGGTTCAACGCGGTCCAGATCGCCGTCGCGCTGGGCGCCCACGTCATCGGGACGGCGAGCCCGCGCAACCACGGCTTCCTCACCGACGCCGGCGCCGCCGAGGTGCTCGACTACTCCGCCGGCCCGATCAGCGGGCAGCTGTCCGAGCCCGTGGACGCCGTCCTCGACCTGGTCGGGGGCGACACCCTGGCCGACGCGCCGAAGCAGGTGCGCGACGTGTCCCGCATCGCCTCGGTCGTCGACCCGTCGGTCAACGACATGGGTGGGCGCTACGTGTTCGTCCGGCCCGAGCAGCACGACCTCGAGGAGCTCGGCCGCATGGCCGACGCCGGCCAGCTGCGCGTGCCGATCGCCAAGGCGTTCCCGCTCGAGGACCTGGTGGCGGCGCACCGGATGGTCGGCGAGGGCCACGTGCGCGGCAAGGTCGTGGTCACGGTCGGATGAGTTCGGCAGCAGGGTGATCTCGGGGTGGGAAACGACGGGCAAGGTGGAGCCGCTCCACCGGACGGTGAGCCGCGTCACGGCGCGGCTCACCGTCCGTTGGCGCGGCTCAACCTGCATGCCGACAGGGCGCTGCGAGACTCGGCACGGCGATCCCGGCCCCGGGAGCGGCGGCCTGTCATGACGGGCGGGGCTTTCCCACCCGGGCGTCACCTTGCTGCCGAAACTCACGGTCCGATGACGGTCCTGCCACCTGAGGACGACGCCGACGTCCCGAGGTACTGGCGCGAGCTGGGCCTGCCCGGGCTCGTGGACGTGCACGTGCACTTCCTGCCCGAGCGGGTGCAGGCCAAGGTCTGGGAGTACTTCGAGGCGGCCGGGACCCACTACGGGTCCGACTGGCCGGTCGCCTACGCCCTGCCCGAGGACGAGCGGCTGGCGATCCTCGGCCGGCTCGGCGTCCGCGCGTTCCCGACGCTGCCCTACCCCCACAAGCCCGGGATGGCAGCCTGGCTCAACGCGTGGTCGGCCGGGTTCGCCGCGTCCCGCCCGCAGGTGCTGCAGTCGGCGACCTTCTACCCGGAACCGGAGGCCGCCGGCTACGTGGCCGCGGCGCTCGACGGCGGCGCTCGCGTGTTCAAGGTGCACGTGCAGGTGGGCTCCTTCGACCCACGCGACCCGTTGCTGGACGACGTCTGGGCGCGGCTGGAGCAGACCGGTACGCCGGTCGTCATCCACTGCGGCTCCGGGCCGCTGGCGGGGTGCACACCGGACCGGAGCCGGTCACCGGCCTGCTGGAGCGGTATCCGCGGCTGCAGCTGGTGATCGCCCACCTCGGCATGCCGGAGTACCGGGAGTTCCTGGACCTGGCGGAGCGGTACGAGCGGGTGCACCTGGACACCACGATGTTCGCCACCGACTTCACCGAGCGGCTCATGCCCTTCGACCGGGACGACCTGCCGCGATTGTCGGCCCTGCGTGCCAAGGTGCTCCTCGGCAGCGACTTCCCTCGATCCCGTACCCGTACGCGCACCAGCTCCAGGCGCTGCACCGGCTGGGGCTGGGGAGGAGTGGCTGCGCGCCGTCCTCTGGGACAACGGCGCCCGACTGTTCTCGCTGGAGGCCTGATGCCGAGCGTCACCCTGACCGCCGCCGTCCTCGGCACCCCGGACCCGCGTGGGCTGGCCCGCTTCTACCAGCGACTGCTCGGCTGGCCGCTGCGCGACGACACCGACGAGTGGGCCACCCTGCGGCCGGCCGACGGCGGCACCGGGTTGTCGTTCCAGCGGGAGCCAGAGCACGTGCCGCCGGTGTGGCCACCGGAGCCGGGGCGCAGCAGATGCAGCAGCACCTGGACCTGCTGGTCGACGACCTGGCGGCGGCCTGCGCCATGGCGGAGGAGGCCGGTGCCGAGCACGTGGGCGGGCACGAGGACGACGAGGAGATCGTGCGGGTCTACCGCGACCCGGCCGGGCACCCCTTCTGCCTGTTCGTGCGCCGCTGACCCTGCTGGCCCGACTCTGCTGACCCGAAAGGGCTGGCCCGAGCGCGGCCGGGTGCCTAGTCTCCGGCGTCGTGGCCGACCTTCCCGCGCTTCCGGACGGACTGACCGTCGCCCCGCTCACCCCGGACGACGTGGTCGACGCCGCGGCGCTGCTCGCGGCGGCCGAGACGGTCGACGACACCGGAGAGCACTGGAGCCCGGAGGACCTGACGGAGTGGTGGGTCAACGACCTGGTCGACCTGGAGCGCGAGAGCCTCGCCGTCCGTGATGCGGACGGCGGACTCGTCGCCTGGGCCACCGTGCTGGCCCTGCCCACGTTCCGGGAGGCCTTCCGGATCACCCTGGAGGCCCGGGTCCACCCGGACCGGCGTGGGCGCGGCATCGGCCGTGCCCTCCTGCGCTGGCAGCTGGCGCGTGGCCGGGAGATCCACGCCGACCGGCACCCCGGGTCGCCGGCGGTCCTCTCGGTGGCCGCCTACACCTCCATGCCTTCCCTCGAGCGCCTGCTGCAGCGGGCCGGGCTGGTCCGGGAGCGCTGGTACTTCGTCATGGAGCGCCCGCTCACCGCCCTGCCGGAGGCCCCGGTCGCCGACGGCGTGGAGCTGGTGCCCTACAGCCGGGACCGGGACGACGAGGTGCGGCGGGCGCACAACGCGGCCTTCACCGAGCACCACGGGTCCGCGGAGCGCGACGAGGCGACCTGGCGGACCCTCTTCACCGGCCAGCGCGCATTCCGGCCCGACCTGTCGGTGCTGGCGCTCGCCGACGGCATGGTCGTCGCCTACGCGCTGGGTTACGTCTTCGAGGCCGACACCGCGGCCACCGGTTACGAGCAGGTCGACCTCGGCCAGATCGGCGTCCTGCCGTCGGCCCGCGGCCGCGGGCTGGCCAAGGCGACCATCGCCGCTGCCCTCCGTGCGGCGGCGGAGCACGGCTGCCGGAGCGCCGGGCTGCAGGTGGACAGCGAGAACGGGACCGGAGCGCTCGGGCTCTACGAGGGCCTCGGCTTCACCCGGCGGCGCACCCAGGTGCAGTGGGCTCGTCCGCTGCCCGCGCTCACCGGGGTGTCGCACGGCGACGGGGGACGGAGGGGCGCCCGTAGCCTGGGTCCCCGTGTCCACGCCCCGCCTCTCCCTGTCCGACGGCCTGACCGCCCGACCGCTCCGCGCCGGCGACGCCGAGGCCGTCGCCGCACTCCTGGCCGCAGCGGAGCCGGTGGACCACACCGGCGACCACCCGGACGCCGCCGACCTGACCGAACTCTGGGTCAACGAGCTGGTCGACCTCGAGCACGACGGCGTCCTCGTGCAGCACCGGGACGGCACCGTCGTCGGCTACGCCACCACCGTCGCCCCACCCACGTTCCGGGATGCCTACGGCGTCCACCTGCAGGGCCGGGTGCACCCCGACTGGCGGGGTCGGGGCATCGGCCGGGCGCTGCTGGCCTGGCAGCTCGACCGCGGGGCCGAGCTGCACGCGACGCGTCATCCGGAGGCGCCGGCCCGGCTCACCGCGACCGTCTACACCAGCCAGACGTCGCTGGAGGCGCTGCTGCGCCGGGCCGGGCTGGAGCAGCTGCGCTGGTTCTTCCACATGGCACGCCCGCTCACCGGCCTGCCCGACCGCCGGGTCGTCGACGGCGTGCAGCTGGTGCCGTTCACCTGGGACCGCGACGAGGACGTCCGGCACGCGCACAACGCGGCCTTCACCGACCACTACGGGTCCAGCGAGCGCGACGTCGTCTCCTGGCGGGTGATGTTCACCGGCATGCGTGCCTTCCGCCCCGACCTCTCGGTGCTGGCGGTGCTCGACGGCGCGGTCGTCGGCTACGCACTGGCCTACGTGCACGAGTCGGGTGCCCGGGTGACCGGAGCCCGGGAGTGCTACTTCGGGCAGATCGGCGTGGTGCCGCAGGCCCGGGGCAGGGGCTGTCGAAGGCGATCATCATCGAGGCGCTGCACGCGGCGGCGGCGAACGACTGCCGGACGGCCGGCCTGGAGGTCGACAGCGAGAACTCCGCGGGCGCGCTCGGCCTCTACGAGAGCCTCGGCTTCGCGACCGCGCACACCCAGGTCTCCTGGTCCCGCCGGCTGACCCCGCAGCGGGCTGACTAAGGTCCGGCGCATGGTCAGCGCCGATCACTTCGACCCCGCCCTCGTCGGCCGCGCCCACCGCGCGGTCGATCCCCTGCACTCGCAGCTGTACTTCGCCCCGGAGCAGGACGAGTACCTGAGTGCCGTCGGGCTGAAGCCCGGGCGCATGTCCTACTTCGCCGGGCGCGCGGCGCCGATGGGGCCGTCGGCGCCGGCGTGGTGACGGCGACCTTCTACAACTTCTCGCCGTCGCTGGTCGCGCACATGATCCCGCGCGCGTGGACGCTCGCCTCTCCGGAGCAGGTGCTGGCCGCGCGTCTCGCGGCCGCGCGCGCCTCGCTCACCCGGCTGCTCGGCGAGGCGGCCGGGTCGCCGGAGGTCACCGAGCTGGGCGACCTGCTGCGCGAGGCCGCCGAGGGCTGACCGCCGAGGACGGCCGCTCTTCGCCGGCCACGCCGACCTGCCCTGGCCCGAGGAGCCGCTGCTGGCGCTCTGGCACGGCGCCACCCTGCTCCGGGAGCACCGCGGCGACGGGCACGTCGCCGTCCTCCTGCACGCCGGGCTCACCGGGCTGGAAGCGCTCATCACGCACTGTGCCACCGGTCGGGGTTCACCGAGAGTGCCGCCAAGGGCACCCGCGGCTGGCGCGACGAGGAGTGGGCCGCGTCCGGCTCCGCGCTCGCCGAGCGGGGGCTCCTGGACGAGGCGGGCCTGACCGCCGACGGCGAGGAGCTGCGCCGGCGGATCGAGGTCCAGACCGATGCCCTGGCCGCGGACCCGTGGCTGTCGCTGGGCGCGGAGAAGACCGCGCGGGTCGTGGAGCTCGGCAAGGGGCTCTCGCGCCGGGTGGCGGAGGCCGGCGCCTTCGGGCAGGGCATCTTCGGTCGCTGACGAGGCACTCCCGCCGGGTGCGGGAGGCGGTTCCTCGTGCTCCCCGGGCGGGTCGCGTCACCTATCGCGGACCCGCACGTTCTCCATGTCGCCGAGGGACCGCCGGACTCCTAGGGTCAGGCCGGATCCCCGGACCGAGGGAGGCGTCATGACCGCGACGGAGCGGGAGCAGGGCAAGGTCCAGGCACAGCGGACCGACGTGGACGCCGCCTTCCAGGGCAGCGCCACCTACCGCAGCCTGGGTGAGCAGGAGCTCAGCCCGGCCGAGGAGAAGTTCGAGAAGGGCCGGCGCACGGTCGGCCTGTTCCTCGCGCCGGTGGTGACGCTCGTCTTCGCGCTGGTGCCGATCGACCTGCCGCGCGACCAGCACCTGCTCGCCGCCGTCCTGCTCGGTGTCATCGTCCTGTGGATCACCGAGCCGGTGCCGATCCCGATCGGCGGCCTGATCGGCGTCGGGGCGATCGTCGTGCTCGGCGTGGTGCCGGCCGACGACGCACTGGCGCCGTTCGGGTCGACGACGGTGTTCACGTTCATCGGCGCGTTCATCCTGGCCGCGGCCATGCTCAAGCACGGGGTCGCCCGGCGCTTCGCGATGTTCATCCTGTCGCTGAAGTGGGTCGGGGCCTCGACGGCGCGGGTGATCATCGCCTTCGGGTTCATCACCGCGGTGCTGTCGGCGTTCGTCTCCAACACCGCCACGGTCGCCATGCTGCTGCCGACGGCGATCGGGATCCTGTCGGTCATCGCCAAGCTGCTGCAGGACAAGGAGCTGGTGAAGCCGGACTTCGACCCGCTCCGGCTGCGCGTGGGCGTCGCGCTGATGCTCATGCTCGCCTACGGTGCCGGCGTCGGGGGCTGCTGACCCCGGTGGGCAGCCCGCCCAACCTGATCGGCCGTGGGCTGATCGAGGAGGCCACCGGCGAGCGCATCGGCTTCCTCGACTGGATGCTCATGGCGCTGCCGATCTGCGCGCTGATGTTCGTCGCCCTCACCGTCGTCCTGCTGCTGATCAACAAGCCGGAGATCAAGCGGATCGAGGGGTGCACGAGTACGTCTCGAAGGAGCGGGCGGAGCTCGGCCCGTTCTCCGGCGCCGAGCGCAACACCCTCATCGCGTTCGGCATCACCGTCGCGCTGTGGATCTTCCCCGGCGTCATCGCGCTCACCGCCGGCACCGAGTCCGACCTCTACGCGACGATCAGCGACCGGCTCGACGAGGGCATCGTCGCCGTCCTCGGCGCCTCGCTGCTGTTCCTGCTGCCGACGGAGTGGAAGTCGCGGGAGTTCACGCTCAACTGGAGCGACGCGGCGAAGATCGACTGGGGCACCATCCTGCTGTTCGGCACCGGGATCATCTTCGGCTCGCTGCTGGCGAGCACCGGCCTGGCCGAGACGATCGGGCAGGCCTCCGCGGACGGGCTCGGCCTGACCAGCACGCTCGCCATCACCGTGTTCGCGGTCATCCTGGCGATCATCATCAGCGAGACGACCTCGAACACGGCGTCGGCGGCCGTCGTCGTGCCGATCATCATCCCGGTGGCCGTCGCCGCGGGCATCAACCCGTTCGTGCCGGCGCTGGCTGCGACGTTCGCGGCGTCGTTCGGGTTCATGCTGCCGGTGTCCACGCCGCAGAACGCGATCGTGTACGGCTCCGGCGTCGTGCCGATCACGAAGATGATCCGGTCCGGGATATCCTTCGACGTCCTCGGCGCCATCCTGATCGTGCTGCTCCTGCCGGTGCTGGTCGACCTCGTCCTGGGGGCGGTCGGCGGCTGACATCACCCGTCCGGGCGGGGGCTGGACAACCCGTGTCACCATGGACGACGGCCCTCAGGCCGACGACGGCCCCGACCGGGAGGAGACGCGCATGCGCAGCGAACCGCCCAGTCCCGGTCATCCCGAGGTCCTCCCCGCCTGAACCCCGGCCGTTCCCCGGTCGGGGCGGCGCTGTGCGAGGACCTCCCGTGCCCTCGCCGTCGCCTTGCTCCGGGAGCCCCTGATGACCGAGCGCCGTCTCGCGCCGTTGACCGCCCTCACCACACTGACCCGTCGCCCGCACCGGGCGGAGCCGCGGGTTCCACCACCCCCGGCGTCCGCGCCGGAGCCCGCTCGCGCGTCGTGGACAACGCCGTCTACTCGGAGGGGCGCCGGGTCGCGACGCCGGAGACGGCCGCGGAGAGCCTCGAGGAGCTGGCAGCGGGGAGGACCGCCTCGCCTGGCTGGGGCTGTACCGGCCGGAGCCGGGGAGCTCGGTGAGCTGGCCGAGCTCTACGACCTGCCGGATCTGGCGGTCGAGGACGCGATCAAGGCCCACCAGCGGCCGAAGTTCGAGCGCTACGGCAGCACGCTGTTCGTCGTCCTCAAGGCGGCCCGGTACCTGGACGCGACCGAGGAGGTGGAGTTCGGGGAGCTGCACCTGTTCCTGGGCGCCGACTTCGCGATCACCGTGCGGCACAGCGAGTCGCCGGACCTGTCGCGGGTGCGCCGACGGCTGGAGAGCGAGCCGGCGCTGCTGGCCAGGGGCAGCGAGGCGGTGCTCTACGCGACGCTGGACGCCGTCGTCGACGGGTACCGGCCGGTGGTCGACGGGCTGGCCATCGACATCGACGAGATCGAGACCGAGGTCTTCCGCGGTGACCCGGGCGTCTCGCGGCGCATCTACGAGCTGTCCCAGGAGGTGCTCGAGTTCCAGCGGGCCGCCGCCCCGCTGGCCGGCATCCTCGCCGCGATCACCGCCGGCTTCGACAAGTACGGCGTCGACGAGGAACTGCGCAGCTACCTGCGCGACGTCGCCGACCACGTCACCCAGGTCAACGAGCGGGCGGAGGCCTTCCGGCTGCAGCTGCGCGACATCCTCACCGTGAACGCGACGCTGGTGGCGCAGCGGCAGAACGAGGAGATCCGCGAGCTCACGGAGGCCTCGATCGCCCAGGGCGAGGAGGTCAAGAAGATCTCGGCGTGGGCCGCCATCCTCTTCGCGCCCACTCTCGTCGGCACCGTCTACGGGATGAACTTCGACGAGATGCCGGAGCTGGACTGGCACCTCGGCTACCCGTTCGCGCTCCTGCTGATGGTCGGGGTGAGCCTGACGCTCTACGCCGTCTTCAAGCGCCGCGACTGGATCTGATCGCCGGCACCTCCAGCGGTGATCCGCAACTGCGTCGTACCCCTCGCCTAGGGTCGCTCTGCCTCGGCCCGGACCTCGCGATCGGTAGGTGTCATGCCCGTTCCCAGCCTCGGTCGAGGGCTGCACGTGCACCGGTCGGAGAGCGCCCAGGCGCTGGTCGACGGGCTCGCCGGGCTGCTCGCCACACCCCCGGCGGACCCGTTCGATCGCGATGTGGTCGCGGTCCCCGCCCGCGGGGTCGAGCGCTGGATCACCCAGCAGATGTCGGCGCGCCTCGGTGCCGCCGGGCGGCAGGACGGCGTCTGCGCGCGGGTGGAGTTCCCGCGCCCCGGTGAGCTGCTCCACGGTGCCGTGGCGGCGGTCAGTCCCCGGTACGCCCAGGCCGTGGACGCCTGGCGGGCCGACCGGGCCGTCTGGGTCCTCCTCCGCGCCCTGGACGACGTCCTGCGGGAGGAACCCGGCGCCGCGTGGTGCGCCGCCCTGCACCGCTACCTCGCGGTGGACGGCGGCCCGAGCAGCCGGCGGTACGGGTTGGCCCGGCACGTGAGCGGCCTCTTCGGCTCCTACGCGGCGGTCCGGCCGCAACTGGTGCGGGCCTGGGCCGACGGCCGGGACGACGCCGTGCCGGCCGATCTGCGGTGGCAGCCGGAACTCTGGCGCCGGTTGCGCGCACGGCTGGGCTCCTCGCCGGCCGAGCTGCTGGACGAGGCGTGTGCGGCGCTGCGCGACTCCCCGGACGACGGCGCGCTGCCCGGCCGGCTGAACGTCTTCGGGGCCAGCCGGCTCGATGCCGCCGACCTCCAGGTGCTCTCCGCCCTGGCCGGGCGCCGAGCCGTCCACCTGTGGGTGCACTCGGCGAGCCCGGCCCTCTGGGACGCCGTGGCCGGTGCCGAGGTGCCGGGGGTGCGGCGGGCCGAGGTGTCGGTCCCGGTCCGCAACCCGCTGCTGGCCTCGTTGTCCCGCGATGTCCGCGAGCTGCAGCTGCGGCTGCGCGCGCTGCCGGTGGTCGCCGACGTCCACCACCCGCCGGTCCCGCCGGCCGGAGCGCCGTCCCTGCTGGCGCGGCTGCAGGCCGACCTGCGCGGCGACCGCCGACCCGCGCCCGGGCACCGGCTGGCCCCCGACGACCGGTCGGTCCAGGTACACGCCTGCCACGGCCGGGCCCGCCAGGTCGAGGTGCTGCGCGAGGTGCTCGTCGGGTTGCTGGCCGACGACGACACGCTGGAACCGAGGGACGTGCTGGTCATGTGCCCCGACGTCGAGGGGTTCGCGCCGCTGGTCGCCGCGGTGTTCGGGGCCGACGACCATCCCGGCGGGCGACTCCGGGTGTCACTCGCGGACCGTTCGCCCCGGCGGGTGAACCCGCTGCTCGACCTGGCGGCGACGCTGCTCGAGACGGCCGCCTCCCGGGTGACCGCCACGCAGGTGCTCGACCTGGCCGGCGGGGACCCGGTCCGCGTGCGGTTCGCCTTCGACGACGACGACCTGGAACGCCTGCGCGAGTGGACGGTGTCGGCCGGGGTCCGGTGGGGGCTGGACGGTCGTCACCGGGACGGCTGGCGGGTAGGGCACCTCGAGCAGGGCACGTGGCGGGCCGGGATGGACCGGCTCCTGGCCGGCGTGGCGGTGGAGCAGCACGACACCCTGCTGGGTTCCGCCCTCCCCGTGGACGAGGTGGACTCCAGCGCCATCGAGTTGGCCGGCCGGTTCGCGGAGTTCGTCGACCGGCTCGACACGGCGGTCGCCGACTTCGGTGGGCGGTACACCGTGGCCGAGTGGGTGGACCTCCTCGAGCGGCACGTCGAGGCACTGGGCGGCGCTCGGGCTGATGCGCAGTGGCAGCTGGTGGCCCTGCGGCAGGAGCTCGGTGAGGTGCGCGCCGCCGCCGAGGACGCCGGTGCCGAGGCCGGGCGCCCGGAGATCGGCCTGGCCGAGATGACCGCTCTGATCGGCCGCCGGCTCGAGGGCCGGCCCACGACGGCCGGCTTCCGCAACGGCGGGATGACGGTCTGCACGCTCACCCCCATGCGCTCGGTGCCGCACCGCGTGGTGTGCCTGCTGGGCATGGACGACGGAGCCTTTCCCCGGCAGACGTCGGTCGACGGGGAGGACCTGCTCCTGCGCGATCCCTGCCTGGGCGAGCGGGACGCGCGCAGCGAGGACCGGCAGCTCTTCCTGGACGCGCTGGGTGCGGCCGGCGACCACCTGGTCATCACCTACGGCGGCGCGGACGTCCGCACCGGTGCACCGCTGCCGCCGGCGGTTCCCGTCGGCGAACTGCTGGATGCCCTGGAGGCCACCGCGGTGAGCGGGGACGGCGGGTCCGTCCGGGATGCGGTCGTGGTGCACCACCCGCTCCAGCCCTTCGACCGCCGCAACTTTCTCGACGGCGCCCTCGGTCGCCCCGGGCCGTTCTCCTTCGACACCACCTGGTTGGCCGGTGCGGTGACAGCCGCCGGCGAGCGGGTGGCGCCGGCGCCTTCCTGGCGTCACCGCTGCCGGCGTCCGAGGAGGGTGGCGTCGTCGAGCTCCGTCGGCTGATCAGCTTCTGGCAGCACCCGGCCGAGGAGTTCCTCGCCCAGCGGCTGGACGTCGGCGTGAACAGCGCCGACGAGGAGCCGGACGACGCCATGCCCGTCGAGCCGGGGCCGCTGGAACTCTGGGCGGTCGGCGACCGCGTGCTGCGGTCCCGGCTCCGCGGCGTCGGCGCCGCGGAGGTCCGGGAGCTCGAACGGGCGCGGGGAGCGCTCCCTCCGCCGCCGTTGGGCGACCGGCAGCTCGCGGCGATCGGCACCCGGGTGGACCGGCTGGTCGACGTGAGCGCCCCGCTCCGCACCGGTCCGGCACAGACCCTGGCGGTGGATGCCGCGCTTGCTGGAGGGCTGCGGGTCCTCGGTGCCGTGGGCGGGGTGCACGGGGACGTGCTGCTCACCGTGACGTACTCCCGCGTGCGCCCCAAGCAGCGGCTACGGGCCTGGGTCGAGCTGCTGGCGCTGACCGCGACCCGCCACGACCGGCCCTGGCGTGCCGTCGTCGTCGGCCGCGGCGACGACGACCCCGACGTCACGGTCGTCACCCTCGGTCCGGTCGGTGCGGAGGACGCCCGGGCCGCCCTGGCCGATCTCGTGCGGCTGCGGGCCCACGGGTGCTGTGGTCCCCTCCCCGTGCCGGTGGGCACGGGTGCCGGCTACGCGGAGGCTCGCAGCCGCGGTCGCGATCCCGGTTCGGCCCGGGTGGCGGCCGAGAGCGCCTGGGCGTCGTCCTACCGCCGCGACGGTGAGGACGTCGACGCGGCGCACGCACTGATCTGGGGAGAGGCGGCGTCGTTGACGGTGCTCGAGGATTGGACCGCATCGCCCGGGCTGCTCGGCGATGCGCACCGGGACGAGCCCACCGACTTCGGCCGGCTGGCCCGCACGATCTGGCAGCCGCTGCTCGACGCCGAGCGCACGGTGGTCCGGTGAGCGCGGCGACCCCGCCCGCGGTCGTCGACCTGCGGGGCCCGCTGCCCACCGGCACGAGTGTGCTCGAGGCCAGTGCCGGTACCGGGAAGACGTACACCATCGCGGGGCTGGTCACCCGCTACATCGCCGAAGGGCACGCCCGGCTCGGGGAGCTGCTGGTGGTGACGTTCGGACGGGCGGCGACCAGCGAGCTGCGGACCCGGGTGCGGGAGCGGCTGGTCACGGCCCGAGATGCGCTGGCCGATCCGGCCACGGGTCGCGGATCGGCGGACCCGGTCGTGGCGCTGCTCGCCGACGGGACGGCGGCCGAGGTGGCAGAGCGCCACGCCCGGCTCACCGAGGCGCTGGCCGGCTTCGACGCGGCGACCGTCGCCACCATCCACCAGTTCTGCCAGCAGGTGCTGCAGGGACTCGGCATCGTGGCCGACGTCGACCCGGGCACCGAGCTGGTCACCGACCTCGCGGACCTGGTGGCCGAGGTCTGCGACGACCTCTACCTGCTCTTCCACTGCCGCCCCGGCTCACCGCCGGCGTCCTTCACCCACGAGCGGGCGCGTGCGGTGGCCCGGGCCGCGGTCATCGAGGACCCGCAGGCCGTCCTCGCCCCGGACGACGCCGACCGGGACACGCCCGCCGATCTGCAGTGGCGCTTCGCGCGTGCCGTGCGCGAGGAGGTGGAGCGGCGCAAGCGGAGGGCACGCGTGCAGGGCTTCGACGACCTGCTGGTGCGGGTCCGGGACGCGCTGGACCACCCGGCCACGGGCAAGCAGGCTCGGGAGCGACTGCGAGAGCGGTACCGGGTCGTCCTCGTCGACGAGTTCCAGGACACCGATCCCGTGCAGTGGGACGTCTTCCGGCTGGCCTTCCATGACTCCCGGGACCTGGTCCTCATCGGCGATCCCAAGCAGGCCATCTACGCATTCCGGGGCGCCGACGTCCGCGCGTACCTGTCGGCCGCGCAGGCGGCGACCACCCGGGCGACCCTGGACACCAACTGGCGCAGCGACACCGGACTGCTGGCCGGACTGGAGACGGTGTTCCGCGGGGCGGCCCTCGGCGACCCCGCCATCGTCGTCCGCCCGGTCCGTGCGGGGCACGCCGGCTGCGCCGTGGGTCCGACGGCCGACCCCGCCCCGGTCCGGATGCGGGTCCTGCCGCGGGCCGGACTGGAACTCAAGGGCAGAGCGCAGCTGATCCAGGTCGACGCCGCGCGGAGAGCCGTGGCCGCGGACCTCGCGACGCAGGTGCAGGCGCTGCTCGAGGAGGAGGCGACGATCGTCCCGCGCGGCCCGGGCGGCGCGCCGCGCCCGCTCGTTCCGCGGGACGTCGCGGTGCTGGTCCGCACGAAGGCGCAGGCCGACCTCGTGCGTGACGTGCTGCAGGCCCGCGGGTTCCCGACCGTCGTGACCGGCACGTCCAGCGTCTTCGGCACCGACGCGGCGCGGGACTGGGTCCTGCTGCTGGAGGCCCTCGAGCAGCCGCACCGGCGCCGACGGGTCCGCCGGCTGGCACTCACCCCGCTGATCGGGAGCTCGGCGGCGGAGCTCGAGGCCGGAGGTCAGGAGGCCACCGACGAGCTCGCCGACGCGCTGCGCCGGTGGGAGGACGTCCTGCGCCGTCGCGGTGTGGCCGGGCTGTTCGCCGCCGTCGCCCAGGAGCGCGCGCTGGCCGCCCGTCTGCTCAGCCTCCCCGACGGCGAGCGGCTGGTCACCGACCGCCGCCACGTCGCAGAAGCGCTGCATGCGGAGGCCCTGGAGTCCTCGCTCGGGATCGGTGGACTGCTCGCCTGGCTGCGGGCGCGGATCGACGAGGCCCGGGGCGACCTGGACCAGGAGCGCTCGCGGCGGCTGGACACCGACGACGCCGCGATCCAGGTCGTCACCGTGCACGCCAGCAAGGGCCTGGAGTTCCCCGTGGTGTTCCTGCCCTTCGCGTGGGACGCCTTCGGTGGGGGTACGTGGGAGCGGCTGCCCCGCAGCTACGACGCCGTCGGCCGGCGGGTGCGCTACGTGGGCGGGCGGAACGGGCCCGGCTACGCCGCCGCGTGCCGGGCAGAGGACGCGGACTCGGCAGGCGAGGAACTCCGGCTGCTGTACGTCGCCGCGACCCGCGCGGTCTCCCGGCTGGTGCTGTGGTGGGCGCCGTCGACCAAGACGCAGCCCAGCCCGCTGCACCGGCTGCTGTTCAGCCCCGACCCCTCCGTCGCGATGCCGGTGAACGTCGCCGTGCCCGACAACGACGGTGACGCCATGTCCCGGCTCCAGGCCGTCGCGGCGGGCCCGCGCGGCGGGGTGCGGGTGGAGCCGGTCCCGGCGGCGGGCGCCGGGCCGGTCGCTGCGCCGCCCGCCCCAGCCGGGGGCGTCGACGGAACGCTGACCGCCGCGCGGCTGGGCCGGCCTGTCGACACCGATTGGCGGCGCACGTCCTACACGGCGCTCACCCGGGACACGCACAGCGCGGGGGCGGCGTCAGCTCGGAACCGGACCTCGTCCGGAAGGACGACGAGGACGACGCCGCCGCGGTCGCCGGCGATCAGCCGCCCCCGGACGAGTCGGCCCATCCGGTGTCCCCGATGGCCGCGCTCCCCGGTGGCGCCGCCTTCGGCACGCTGGTGCACGCCGTCCTGGAGGAGGCCGAGTTCGCGTCCGACGACCCGCTCCCGCCGCTGCGCGCGGCGGCCCGACGGCAGGTGCTCCGGCACGGTGGGCGGGTCGACCCGGACGCGCTCGCCGAGGCACTGGTGCCCGCGATGCGCACGCCGATGGGGCCGCTGGCCGACGGGCGTCCGTTCAGCGACTTCCCGCGCCGCGACGTGCTCGCCGAACTCGACTTCGAGCTGCCGCTGGCCGGCGGCGACGTCGTGGACGGCGACCTGCGGCTCGGGGCGATGGCCGGGCTGCTGGACGAGCACCTGCCCGCCGGCGACCGCATGGCCCGCTACGCCGCGGCCCTTCGCGACCCGGTCCTCGCCGGGCAGCCGCTGCGCGGCTACCTGACCGGGTCGCTGGACGCGGTGCTGCGGATGGGTGCCGGCACCGATCTGCGTTACGTCATCGTCGACCACAAGACGAACACCCTCGCCGAGCCCGGCGTGCCGCTGACCACGTGGCACTACCGCGCGGCCGCGCTCGACGACGCGGTGGTGCGCTCGCACTACCCGCTGCAGGCGCTGCTGTACTCGGTCGCCCTGCACCGGTTCCTGCGCTGGCGGCAGCCTGGGTACGCGGCCGAGCAGCACCTCGGCGGGCTGCTCTACCTGTTCCTCCGGGGCATGTGCGGGCCCGACGCCCCGGTCGGGTCCGACGGCGAGATCCCCGGCGTGTGGTCGTGGCGACCACCATCGTCGTTGGTGATCGCCCTGTCCGACCTGCTGGCCGGAGGTGCCCGATGACCTCGGTGCCCGAGGCGCGGCTCGCCCTGGCGGCCACGGGCCTGCTCGCCGACTTCAATCGCGCTGGCGTGCTCCACGCCGCGGACGTGCACGTCGCGCAGCGGCTGGGACGCCTGTGCCGGGAGTCCGACGAGCGGGTCCTGCTCGCCGCGGCGCTCGTCGTGCGCAGCACCCGGTCCGGATCGGTGATGTTGCCGCTGGCCGATGCCCCTCAGCTGGCGGTGGGATCGGAGGAGGACCTCCTGGAGGGGAGGGCGGCCCCGACGACGTCGCGGCCCTGCCGTGGCCCGAGCCCACGGAGTGGTTGTCCGTGGTCAGCCGGAGCCCGCTGGTGGCGGTGGACGGCGTCGGCCAGGGCGCTCCGCTGCGGCTGGCCGACGGCGCGCTGTGGCTGGACCGGTACTGGCGGCAGGAGGCCTCCGTCGCCGAGGACCTGATCCGCCGCACGGCATCGCCGCCGGTGGTGGACGCGGCCCGGCTGCGGGCGGTCCTCACCCGGCTGTGGCCGCAGCCCGGCGCGCACGACCAGCGGCACGCGGCCGCCGTCAGCGTCCTGTCGCGCATCGCGGTGGTCGGCGGCGGCCCCGGCACCGGCAAGACGACGACGGTGGCCCGGCTCGTCGCCGCGCTCCGTGCCCTGGCCGACCCGGAGCAGGCGCCACGACTGGCCCTGGCGGCGCCCACGGGCAAGGCCGCCGCGCGGCTGAAGGAGGCCGTCGACGAAGCCGCCTCCTCCGACGAGGTCCTGGAGGGGCCGACCGGGAACTGCTGCGATCGACCGAGGCGAAGACCCTGCACCGGCTGCTCGGTGTCCGCCCCGGGTCGGCTCGCTTTCGGCACGACCGGGGCAACCCGCTGCCGCTGGACGTGGTCGTCGTCGACGAGGCGTCGATGGTGTCGCTGACCTTGTTCGCACGCCTCCTCGAAGCGCTGCCCGACAGCGCACGGCTGGTGCTGGTGGGCGACCCCGACCAGCTGGCCGCTGTGGAGGCCGGCGCGGTCCTCGCCGATCTGACCGCGGAGGCGGGCGACGGCGCCCGGACGGCGGCCCGGCTCGCGCAGCTGCGCGCAGCGGTGCCGGACGACGTGCCGGCCGACGCGCCGGTGGCGCCAGAGACGCCGGCGGCCCGGGTGCGTGACGGCATCGGCTTCCTGCGCACCGTCCGCAGGTTCGATGCCGGCGGACACATCGCGGAGCTCGCCCAGCGCATCCGAGAGGGCGACGGCGAGGCTGCACTGACGGTGCTCCGCGCCGGTGGAGCGGTGCGCTTCCTGGAGGTCGCCGACGGCGCAGCGGTGACCGGAGCCGCGCTCTCCACGCTGCGGACCGAGCTGCTGGCTGCCGCCCGCCCGGTGCTGGAGGCGGCGCGGGCCGGGGACTCCGGGGCGGCACTGCACGCGCTGGAGCGGCATCGGCTGATGTGTGCGCACCGGAAGGGCCGCGCGGCGTCGCGGTGTGGGAGCGGACGGTCGAGCACTGGATGGGGGACGAGGTCGGGGCCGTCCCGCGGCGGGACGGTCGCTACGCCGGGCTGCCCCTCCTCGTGCTCGGCAACGACTACGACAACGGCCTGTTCAACGGGGACACCGGCGTCGTGGTGGCCCGCGATGGGGAGCTGCTTGCCGCCTTCGGCCGGCCTGGCGCACCGGTGCACGTCCCGCTCGGCCGCCTGGGGGACGTCGTCCCGTTGCGCGCCCTCACCGTGCACCGCAGTCAGGGCGGGCAGTTCGGCGAGGTGACGGTGCTGCTGCCGCCGTCGTCCTCGCCGTTGGCCACCCGCGAGATGGTCTACACCGCCGTCACCCGCGCGCGCGAGGGCGTCACGGTCGTGGGATCGGCGGAGGCGGTGCGGCGGGCGGTGTCGCAGCCGGTGGCCCGGGCGACCGGCCTGCGACGCCGGTTGTCGGGGGCCATCGGGTGACAGACCCGGGCGGGTGACTCCGCAGCGTGGGGAACACGGGAAGCTCTGCCCCCGTTACGCTGTCTGCACAACTACACAGGGGTGAATGGTCTCGACTTCGGTCGGGTGACCAGGGAAGCGAGCCGAGGAAGGCAACGATGAGCTCGTTAACCATCCGTTGCACAACACACAAGCGCCGATTCCAATCAGCGCGACTTCGCTCTCGCTGCCTGACGGCAGCTAGGCGAGTCTGTCAGCCCGGGTTCGTCATCGGCCCGGATCCTGGCATCAGCTAGATGACTCACCGCACGTGCCGGTCGCGGGCGCGTGCGGGACACCCAACAGCGACTGGGCCCGTCACGTCGACTTGTCTGCATGATCGACGGGGTCGAGCAGAGGCAACGCAGACTGCGCTCGGAGAAGCCCTGGTGATGCGTCGAAGGACGCGGGTTCGATTCCCGCCACCTCCACCACGAGGTCTTCGCAGAATGTGCGGAGATCCTTCGTAGATTGACGAACCGCCCCGGACCTTGAGGTCCGGGGCGGTTCGTCGTCTCGTGGTGTGTCACGCGGCCGTGGCGACGGGCTGCAGGTGGCCGCCGTGAAGGCGGCGCAGGTGCTCGGCGTCGACGGCCTTCGCCTCCTCCTTCGTCAGGTCGCGGAAGCCCCAGTACGGCGGGTCGGGCTGCAGCAGCGGGTGGTCCGCCGGGCCGCGGGCGGTGCGGTCGTGCCAGCTGCGGAGCGGCTCCTCACGGGCGAGTGCGTCCAGCCGCGCCTTTAGCCTCCCGAGCTCACGTGCGCAGGCCATCGCCCGGTCAGAGCCGGCGCAGTCGGAGCATGCACCGGAGGTCTCCTCCAGCCGCGACAGGAGCACCGTCGCGGTGACCCGGAGGACCGCCAGCTGGGCGGGGCCCGGACCCCAGCGCAGAGGAAGCGGGAGCAGGTGGGGGAGACGCCTACCAGGGTCGCTGCGCGGGCGAGCACAGCCTGGTCCGAGGCAGTGACGACGCGGTCTGACGCCCACGGCCGGTGGCCGTTGTCGACGGACGGGAAGGGGAGCACGGACATGCCGGCACCTCCGGTTGCTGGCGACCCAATGGGCCGCGGCGGACGATCCGCGCCCTCAGCTGTGCCAGCTGGGTCCGTGGGGGCATTCGACTGGGCAGCCTGATTGACGAAGAAAAGTGCCCGGTGACCGTGCCCGGCGGCGGCGTCCCGAGGTGCCGCCGATCGCAGCTTGACAACTCCACAGAGATCAACGGACGCCCGGTCGTCGGCGACTGACAGCCGTCACCGAAGGAGGTGATCCCCGACGGCGCTGTCGCCCGCGTCCCACTGCTGTAGAAGCCGCCGGGCGATGGGGCACGGGACACACGTCGGGTCAGGCCGACGCCGAGAGGAGGTGAGCCCTCGTTGGCGTGACCGACAGTGTCCGGTTGTCCACTGTGCGGCGGTCGCCGGGCTACCGTGCCTGTGCTTGAACAACCGAGGGAGTTGCACGTGCCGCCGCGCGCGAAGAGGAACGGGTCGGACCCGCTGCAGTCCGAGGGCGTGCCGTCGAAGCCAGCAAACCAGCTCTGCGGCCCATTGCAGCTCGTCGTGCCGAGGACGGGGGTACCGGCGTGATCACCGGCGATCTGAAGAGCAAGATCGACAGAGTCTGGGATGCCTTCTGGTCCGGGGGCATCTCCAACCCCTCGAGGTCATCGAGCAGATCACCTACCTGCTGTTCGTCCGACGGCTTGATGACCTGCAGACGCTGAAGGAGCGGAAGGCCAACCGCACCGGTAAGCCGATCGAGGACGCGATCTTCGGGCCCGACGATGCGGACCTCCGGTGGTCGCGGTTCAAGGACTTCGAACCCGGGGTCATGCACCAGGTCATCGGCGAGGGGTGTTCCCGTTCCTGCGCCGGCTCGGTGGCGACGGATCCACCTACTCCGAGCACATGAGGGACGCTCGGTTCACCATCCCGACGCCGGCGCTGCTTTCCCGCGTCGTGGACATGCTCGACGACGTTCCCATGCAGGACCGCGACACCAACGGCGACCTCTACGAGTACATGCTCAGCAAGATCGCCACTGCCGGTCAGAACGGCCAGTTCAGGACGCCTCGGCACATCATCCAGTTGATGGTCGCCATGACCGCCCCGCAGCCGTCGGATGAGATCTGCGACCCGGCTTGCGGCACCGCCGGCTTCCTCGTCGCCGCCTCCGAGTACGTGCGCCGCGAGCACCACACGGTCATGACTGATGAGCAGCAGCGGCAGCACTACCACCGCAGCATGTTCCACGGGTACGACTTCGACTCCACCATGCTCCGCATCGGCAGCATGAACATGCTCTTGCACGGGGTCGAGCAGCCGGACATCCGCTACCGCGACTCGCTCTCGGAGGGCGCTGCGGGGGAAGAAGGCCTCTACTCCCTGATTCTCGCGAACCCGCCTTTCGCGGGGAGCCTCGACTACGAATCGACATCGAAGGATCTGCAGCGGGTCGTCAAGACGAAGAAGACGGAACTGCTCTTCCTCGCGCTGTTCCTGCGGCTGCTGAAGCCAGGCGGACGCGCGGCAGTCATTGTCCCCGAGGGGTCCTCTTCGGGCCGTCAGGGGCACACCGGGAGCTGCGCCGAATCTTGGTCGAGGACCAGAAGCTCGACGCGGTCGTGAAGCTCCCATCTGGGGTGTTCAGGCCGTACGCCGGGGTGTCGACCGCGATTCTTCTCTTCACGAAGACCAACAGCGGTGGCACAGACAATGTTTGGTTTTACGACGTGCGCGCCGACGGCTTCAGCCTGGACGACCGACGCAATCCTGTCGAGGCCAGCGACCTTCCTGACGTGCTGGCGCGCTGGCGCAATCGTCACGCCGACGAACTGAACCGCGAGCGTACGGAGCAAAGCTTCTCTGTGCCTAAGTCGGAGATCGTCGGTCCCGCTTACGATCTGTCTCTCAACAGCTACAAAAAGAACGCTCTAGAGGAAATCGCGCATCGGTCACCCCTCGAGATCATCGCAGATCTCGAGAAGCTCGAAGCGGACATTCAGCAGGGACTTGCCGATCTACGGTCGATGCTCTCATGAGGACTGTCGCTTTAGGTGACGTAGCCGACGTGAATCCGCGAGCTAATGTCAAGCCCGCCGGCGACGATGATATCGCCTTCGTGCCAATGGCTGATCTCGATGCCGACGCGGCAGAGGCTGGGCCCGGCCAGACTCGCCCTTTTCGGGAAGTTTCTAAAGGTTATACGCTCTTCCGAGACAAAGACCTGTTGGTCGCAAAGATCACGCCGTGCTTCGAGAATGGCAAGATCGGGCAAGCGCGACTCCGTCATCTAGTAGGAGTCGGCTCAACCGAGTTCCATGTCGTTCGACCGAAAACAGATGTGGTAGACGATCGCTACCTGCTGCACTTCCTACGTCAAGATTGCGTAAGCATTGAGGGTGAGCGGCGCATGACGGGGAGTGCTGGGCAGCGACGCATTCCCCTGCATTCCTGCAGGAGCTGAAGGTCCCGCTTCCTTCCCTCGAGGAGCAACGGCGCCTCGTGGCGATCATGGATGAAGCAGAAACCCTGCGCGCCAAGCGACGCCGAGTCCTCGCGTTGATCAACGACCTCACTCAGTCGGCATTCGTCGAGATGTTCGGTGATCCTATTCGAAATCTCAACGGTCTTGCGTTGGTGCCTTTAGGCGAGTTGGGGCGGCTTGACAGAGGCGTGTCGAGGCACCGTCCTCGCAACGACCCGGCATTACTGGGCGGCAGGTACCCGCTCATTCAGACAGGAGAGGTCGCAAGCTCGGGTGGCTTCATCCGCGAGTACTCCTCCACCTACTCTGAACTTGGGCTGGCCCAGAGTAGGCTGTGGCCCGCAGGAACGCTATGCATTACGATTGCAGCGAACATCGCCAAAACCGGCATCCTGACCTTCGACGCGTGCTTTCCGGACAGTATCGTGGGCTTTACTGCCGACAAAGAGATGACGAACTACGTGCGGGTTTGGCTGACCTTTCTGCAGGCCACCCTGGAGGCGTCAGCACCCCAGTCGGCACAGAAGAACATCAACCTTGCAATCCTGCGCTCATTGCCGGTGCCAGTTCCGAGCAGTCGCCAGTTGGCGGCGTTTAGTCATGTTGTTGACGTCATTGAAGAGAGGCGAATCATAGGTCGGGAGGCCGAGGCCGCCACGGCGGAACTCGTGACGTCTCTCCGGCGGCGCGCGTTCGCGACCGTCTCGGTGTCAGGAGAACCTGCGGGGGCGCCAGCACGTGAGCAACTTCGACTTCATCAATGCCGAGTGGCCGCAGGTCCACGCCGACTGTGTGCGCGCGGCGGGCTATCTGACCTCTGATCCGCGGTCGGCGTGCTTCTACGCCCGCCGCGCGGCGGAGCATCTGGTCGGGCTGATCTACGACGTCGACGGGCTGTCTATCCCATACAAGGACGACCTATCCGCCCGCATCAACGAGCCTGCCTTCCAGCGGCGGGTCGGCGTCGGTATCGGGCAGAAGCTGAACTTGATCCGCAAACTGGGGAACCGGGCTGTCCATGACGTTCAGGCCATCCCGGCGAGAGCCGCGCTTGATGTGCTGCGCGAGTTGCACCACGTGGTGGTGTGGACGGCCTTTCGCTACTCGACCAACCCGGCGGCGGTGCCGACCGGCACGGTATTCGACCCGAAGCTCGCCGGCAGCCAGGCGCCCCTGAGCCGGTCCGACGTCGTTCAGCTGGCGGAGAGATTCCGCCTCCAGGACGAGGCTCACGGTCGCGCTCTAAGGGAGCGGGACGAGCTCGCAGCGGCGAAGGACGCCGAGATCGAAGAGTTGCGCCAGCAGATCAAGGCTGCGCAGGCCGCGAACACGCTGACCGACACGCACGACTACTCCGAAGCCCAGACCCGCGACCTCATCATCGACGAGCTCCTCCGCGAGGCGGGCTGGCAGCTCACCGATGTCCGAGACCGCGAGTTCGAGGTCACCGGCATGCCCAACGCTGAGGGCAAGGGCTACGTCGACTACGTGCTGTGGGGTAGCGACGGGCTCCCGCTTGCGGTTGTGGAGGCGAAGAAGACGACCGTGGAGCCCGCGGTAGGCCAACAGCAGGCCAAGCTGTACGCCGACTGCCTGCGGCAGATGACCGGCCGCCGGCCGGTGATCTTCTACACCAACGGCTACCAGACCTGGCTATGGGACGACGCCGCCGGCTACCCGCCGCGCCGGGTCGAGGGCTTCTTCACCGCCGACGAGCTCGCCCTGATGGTGCAGCGCCGCACCGGCCGCCTGCCGCTGGCCGACGCGCCCATCGACAAGAGCATCGTCGAGCGCCACTACCAGCAGCGCGCCATCCGGGCGGTAGGAGAGACCTTCATCGCCAAGCAGCGCGCCGCCCTGCTGGTGATGGCCACCGGCTCCGGCAAGACCCGAACCGTCATCGCGCTGGTCGATCAGCTGATGCGCGCTGGGTGGGTCAAGCGGGTCCTCTTCCTCGCCGACCGCACCGCCCTGGTCAACCAGGCCGTCGGGGCCTTCAAGACCCACCTGCCGAACGCGACCACGGTCAACCTCGTGACCGAGAAGGTCGCCGACGGCCGGGTGTACGTCTCGACGTACCCGACGATGATGAACCTGATCAACGAGACCGACGCGGGTCGGAGGCTGTTCGGACCGGGCTACTTCGACCTCATCGTCATCGACGAGGCCCACCGATCGGTCTACCAGAAGTACCGCTCCATCTTTTCCTGGTTCGACTCGCTTCTTGTAGGCCTCACCGCGACGCCGAAGGACGAGGTCGACCGCAACACCTATTCGTTGTTCAACCTCGAAGACGGGGTTCCCACCGACGCCTACAGCCTCGACGAAGCCGTGGCCGCAGGCTACCTCGTGCCGCCAGTGGCCGTGTCGGTGCCTACGAAGTTCCTCCGCGAAGGCATCCGCTATGACGAGCTCAGCGAGGAGGAGAAGGACGATTGGGATTCGCTCGAGTGGAACGAGGACGGCGACATCCCTGACGCCGTCTCGGCCGAAGAGCTCAACAAGTTCCTCTTCAACGCCGACACCGTCGACAAGGTCCTCGCCACCTTGATGAAGGACGGCCACAAGGTCGCCGGCGGTGACCGGCTCGGCAAGACCATCGTCTTCGCCAAGAACCAGGCCCACGCCGAGTTCATCCAGAAGCGCTTCGACGCCAACTACCCCGAGTACGCCGGCCACTTCGCCCGCGTCATCACCCACTCGGTGACCTACGCCCAGAACCTGATCGATGACTTCTCGATCAAGGACAAGGCGCCCCACATCGCCATCTCCGTCGACATGCTCGACACCGGCATCGACGTCCCCGAGGTCGTCAACCTCGTTTTCTTCAAGCTCATCCGCGCCAAGAGCAAGTTCTGGCAGATGATCGGCCGCGGCACCCGCCTGTGCCCCGACCTCTACGGACCGGGCGAGGACAAGAAAAACTTCTACGTCTTCGACTTCTGCGGCAACCTCGAGTTCTTCAGCCAGAACCTGCCCGACTCCGGCGGGTCGCTGCAGAAGTCGCTCGCCGAGCGGCTGTTCGAAGCCCGACTGGGACTGCTCACCGCACTGGACCAAACCGGCGCGGGCGCCGACTCCGAAGGCCAGCCCGAGGTCGGCCACGGCGAGGTCAGCGAGCGCGGCCTGCGCGTCGACGTGGCCTGGACGCTGCACGAGGTGCTGGTCGGCATGAACGTCGACAACTTCCTGGTCCGCCCGGCTCGGCAATGGGTCGAGACGTACTCCGACTGGGATGCCTGGCACCAGCTGACCCCGGACAAGGCCGGCGACATCGCGCACCACCTCGCCGGCCTGCCGTCCACCAAGCGGGACGACGACGAGGACGCCAAGCGCTTCGACCTGATCCTGCTGCGACTGCAGCTGGCCCGGCTCGACGGCGATGCGCTCCTTGTGGAGCGGCTGCGCACGCAGGTGCAGGACATCGCGGGCGCGCTGCTCGGCCAGACCGGGATCCCCTCGGTCAAGGCACAAGAGCAGCTGCTCGAGGAGCTGGCCGGCGACGAATGGTGGGTCGACGTCACCCTCCCGATGCTCGAGCTCGCCCGGCGCCGAATCCGCGGGCTCGTGCGGTTCGTCGAGAAGTCCCGGCGCGCCGTCGTCTACTCGGACTTCGCCGACGAGCTCGGCGAGAGCAGCGTCATCGAACTGCCCGGCGTCACGCCCGGCACTAACTGGGAACGATTCCGTGCGAAGGCCCGCGCCTACCTCCGCGACCACGAGGACCACCTGGCCCTGCAGCGTCTCCGCCGCAACCTCCAGCTCACACCGGAGGATCTGGCGTCGCTGGAGGAGATGCTGGTGGAGTCCGGCGCCGGCAGCGAGGCCGACATCGCCCGCGCCCGCGAGGAGTCCCACGGACTCGGGCTGTTCATCCGCTCCCTGGTTGGCCTCGACCGCGAGGCCGCGACCGCCGCGTTCGACCGCTACCTGTCCGACGGCGTGTACTCGGTCAACCAGATCCGGTTCGTCCAGCTCATCGTCGAGCACCTGACCGCGAACGGGGTCATGGACGTGGGCCGCCTCTACGAATCACCGTTCACCGACAGCGCGCCCCACGGGCCGGACTCGATCTTCACCGAGGATGACGTCGACGGGATCGTGACCGTTCTTCACCAGGTCAGAGACCGTGCTCTTCCGGACGTCACGGTCGCGTGACGGCACGGATGACAAAGCACTGATGCCCACCGGACAAGCAGGAAGGCGCCGCCTTGGTCATGCAGCAGGCTGAACTGTTGGCCGCTGAGGTGGCCGCGTGAGCCGACCGCCCGGATCTCCGCTACCTCCGCTCGTCGCTCTGCCGCAAGCCATCGGTGAGGTGATGTCGTGGCCAGAACTGGAGCGAGTGATGGGCCACGCACTGGCGGAGCTTCAATCGAGGGAACGTCAGTGGCTGACCGTCGCGACGCTGCACCGATCCGGCCTTTATGAAAGTCCTGACGAGTTCCCAGATGTGAGTGCGGTGTGCCTGTCGCTGCTAGAAAGCGTCGGCAAAGCAGCGGTCGACGTTGAACTGCGACGCGCCATAGCGAAGGCGGCTCCGAACTTCGACGTGAAGCGACGTGATGAAGAGGCGAATCGTGTCGGTCGCATGGTCCGCGAACGTCTCGGGCAAAGCCTTCAAGTTCAGAACCGGGCTCACCTTGGTCGGGGCGAGGCGTCACAGGCCGCCAACAAGGTGGCGTCCGGTTCCACCGTTCGCACGTTCGATGCCGTCGCCCTGCAGGTCGTGGGTTGGTGGTCTCTTGTGGTCGCGGGAGCCGGCTTACGGACGTTTGTAGAGAGGCTGTACGCCGACGCCGCGATGTCTTCAGCCACCGCTGCGGACGTGCGGTCGCTCTTTCAGCAGCATGCCCAAGGTTTGAAACCGGCATTCGAGGTCGCACAGGCCGGCCCGGACCACGACACCGTCTTCACGGTGACTGTCACGACGAAGGACGGCCGAACGGGAAGGGGAGGCCGGCTCGAAGAAGCACGCGCAGCGACTCGCGTGTCACGACTACCTGTCCCGACACGCGCCTCACGTCCTGGCGGACCAGGGTTCGCCGGCGAAGCGCGGGAAGCCGGTCGTGCGCCGACCGGCGCGGCCGCTGGTAGATGAGCGGTACGCCGCGCTCGCCGCCAGGTTCGACTGTCGTGATGCGCGGCCGTTCGCCCGCGCCCTCATTCACCGATCCTGGGTGTACGAGAACATCAGTGGGGAGACACCGACCGTGACGGCAACGCGGTGCTCGCCAACCTTGGGAGCTCCGTTCTGAACGCTGCGATGATGCGCCGGCGGGCGGCGGTGCTGCTGAGTCGGACGACCGACCCCGACCCCGATGTCGCGGTCGCGCTCACCGTCCCGGACGCGGCTCTGCGACCCATGTTCGAGGCTCTTGGCCTCGGGAGGCTCGTCCGAGTCAGCGCCGGACTGCGAGGGCAACCTCTCTCCGACGAGATCGTCGCCAACATGGTTCAGGCGACGCTCGCCGCGTCCCACATCCAGTGGCCGGACCATTCGACCTTCGAGAGCCATCTCCCTGCCGAAGTGCACCAGTTCCTGGGTGCGCAGAGCAGCACAAGCCTCGTGGACCCGGTCACTCGCCTGCAAGAGCTCTCCATCGAACTCGACTTTCAAGTCGAGGAGGACAGCTCGCGGGAGGGGCCGGACCACAACTCCACTTTCCGCGTTCGGTTGAACGTGCGGGGCCTTGCACAGCCGATCTCGGTGGAGGGAGCCGGCGCTTCCCGGACCGCTGCCCGCAAGATCGCGGCTGCACACTTCTGGTCGTCCGCGGAGATCTTGACGGACGGCGCGGGGCGTGTGCCGGACACGACGATCGCTCGCCTCCTCCTTGTGCGGCACCTTGAAGTGCTCGCAGCATCACGGACTCGCTGGCCGCGCTGGCAGCGTGCCGGGCGACTGGGTGCGCGCATGGTGCAGCAGGGGATCGGCATGGGTTCGGTCGATGGGCCGCTGGCGTGTACGACGTCATCGGTCCGGGTTGGCGGCCCGATGCAGTTGCTGAGGCCGCGCTGGCTGACTACTTCGGTCAGGTCTCGCAAACCGCGCGGAAGCGGGTGATCTTCACGGACGTCCTCTCCGCACTCCTGCTTTGGATAGCGGCAGCCGCCGCCGCCGACGAGCCCGCTACGTCGTGGGATGAGCCAACGCAACAACTCGTTGCGCTATCCGCGGCACAGAGCGTGTGGATGTCCGCCGGGGCGGATCAGCCGGTTGCGCAGGTCCTGGAGAACTGGCTCGTGGTCAATCGGCGTCGGCTGCAGGTCGAGCACGACCTCCCCTGGATGGTGCTGTGGTCGATGCGCGTACAGCGGCGGCCCTGTTCAGGGCCCTGCAGGAGTGTGCCGCGGCCCTATCCGGACAGTCTGAACCTCGCCTGTCGATGCACGGCCGAACGACCGCGGCCGGTGTCTCAGTGACCGTCAGTTGTGCGGGGCACCCGCTCGACCAGGTGAAGGACACCCTGACGATGCGGCTCCTGTGCGAGACCTGTCCCACGCTTCTCGTAGGCGTCCACGACGCACGATCCATCCAGTTCAGCGTGAAGACGTCGCCGCCCTCCGCCGACGAGAACTGGCTGACGCGAGCCGCGTACGGCCAACCGACAGCTGATGACTATGACGCTGAGTTGGCGCGCCTCATCCACGACCTGAAGAACGAGGTGACCGCTGCGCGGCTGGCGTACGAGCGAGATGCAGCCACGCGGACCGAACGCCTGGAAGCGCAGCTCGCAGCCAGCCGGCACATGGATGCAGCAGCCGCTCTCGCGTCGCGGCTGCGAGACGCGGACATGCTGTACGAGGCCGCCGACCTCGTAGGAACCACAGAACTCGCTGCCTTCATGCAGGCCTACGTCAGCGACCTCATCCGGCGGCTACCGACACAGATTCGCGTTGTTCCCCCGCGCTGGCCCCCGCGGTGGTGGCGATCGACGAGCGTGCACTCCGCGCGGTGTTGGACAACCTGGTCAAGAACGCCGAGCAGGCAATGGCTGTAGGCGGCGAGATCACCTTCGACTACACGGCCTCGCCAGGTGACGACGTCGTCCTGCTGGAGATTGCGGACACCGGTGCCGGTATCCCGGCGGCCGTCCTCGAAGCGCTCGCAGCAGGGAAGTCGATCACCAGCGGCAAGCGGGAAGGAAGTGGTCTGGGCCTCCTCGGGGTCCGGCGGACCCTCCGTCGTGCTGGTGGTGAACTCGAGCCTGCGCCGCGGGCGAAAGGAACCGGTTGGCTCTTGACGCTGCCGACCGCGACCGAAGACGGCCAAGCCGAAAGTCGAGACAAGTAGCACATGTCCGCCGCTAGCCCCTGCCCCCGCCGCCCTCGCATTCTCTTCGTCGACGACCAAAGAGATGTGGCGGTGACCCTGTCCAAGCTGCTACCCAAGGGCAGTTTCGAGTGCAGATTCGCCGACGACGGCGAGGCCGCCCTGACGCGGCTCTCCGCCGAAGCATTCGACCTGGCCGTGGTGGACCTCCGAATGCCGCCCGACGACTGGGGAGGACTCTGGTTGCTCCGCGAGCTGTCGGAGCGTGGTCTCGCCATCGACACGCTTGTCCTGTCCGGAGAGGGTGGGCAGTCCGAGACGATCGAAGCGATGCGATTGGCGCACGACTTCGTCATGAAAGACAAGGCGGCCATCGAGCTCCCCGAGCGAATCCAAGATGTGCTCGCCCGGAGCCAACGATCGCGTGCCGACTTCGCCGTCAATCAACTTCCCACCCCCATCGCTCTCCCGTATCAGCGCATGCAGGTGCCGCTCGACCGGGAATCTCAACTGCGGGCGAGTCTCATGACAGCTGAAGCGGTTGCACGATTTTGTGCGCTCGCCGCCGTCTCCGCCATACGGACCGAAGGGCCGCTCGACCAGTCGGTCCTCACCCATCTGGTGCGGCCGAGCTTTGGAACTTGGCAGGAAATCTGCCGTCGTCTTCTTCCGCAGGTCCGTGACCGAGTGCTGGTCAGGTGGATCGAGGCCGTCTGTGTCACCGAGGCGAACGCCGTCGTACAGCACCGGAATGATGTGGTGCATGGCGGCGGTGCCCCGGCCAGCGGATGGGATGGGGCACTGGCCGATGTGCTCGGATGGCTGGACTGGTTCGTCTTGACCGCCCGGACGAGCACCCCGCTCGAACTGGTGGTCGCAGGACCTATGGCTTTCACGGGGAGCACCTACAGCGTGGACCTCGCAGTTCTCGCTGGCGCAGCCCAGTCCGTGGCACCGGTGCGCGCGGATGTCGCAACTCCGCTGGTCACTGGTCGCGTGTACCTGCAATCCGCCGGAGGCTATGTAGACATGTGGCCGCTGGTCCTGGCGGATGGCGCCCCGACCGGCGACTGGACCGTCAAAGTTGTGGATGGCTTCCAGCAGAGCCGCCATGGTGAGACGAGCACGACGGACCGCCTGAAGTATGTGGACCTGAGCACTGGTGCGCGGGATACATCAGCGCAGCATCAGCTTGGCGAACTACTCAGCGGTCGCGAACCGTGAGGCATTGGAGGGGCGCTGTGGCTCTCATTGATCCACCTCACGCGACTCACCTGGCGGTTGAGGTCGGACGAGCTGGCATTGCGCTGCGCGGGTGGCCGGAGCGCTACGAGGAGACAGCATCTGCCTGGCAGCACGTGGCTGCGGCGGAGCGGTCCCGCGCCGGTGCGCTCGTGTCGCAGTGGAAGCCACGGCTGGCGGACATGCGGGCCACCCAGCAGGCCCTGCTGGTCAGCCGCCGCTGGCGGGGTGGCCCGCGGACCCTCCTCGCTGCCCTGGACCTGCAGTACCGGGAGCTGGCGGTGACCGCGGGATTGGCCTGGTTGCTCCGTCCCGACGGCCACCACGGCCTCGGTCCTGCTGTGCTTGACGGGCTGCTGGATCACCTGGAGATTGACGGGTCCGGCGCGGACCCCGGCGTGCGGGTGGTGCTGGAGGAGCAGCGGGAGGAGACCCGGGCCGACCTCGTCGTCTACGGCCCCAGTTGGACGATCGTGGTGGAGGCCAAGACCTTCGCCGTCGAGCAGGAGCGGCAGCTGGACCGGCTGCACGCGCGCTGGTCCGACGAGCCGACGCCATGCTTTGTCTTCCTCGCCCGCGGCGAGCGGCTGCCGCTGACCGCCGTAGCCAGCCGTACGGCCTGGAGCGGGCTGACCTGGCGCGAGGTTGCTGAGATCGCTCGCACCGCCGCCGGGCCGATGGCCGAGGTCGCGCCCGGTGTCCACGACTACATCGCCACCCTGGAGGCCTACCACCGTGCTTGACCCGATCACCCTGCCGGAGCGCGAGGATGCCGACGCGAAGGCCTGGTTCTACCTCGATCACCGTCAGGACATCGAGATCTGGGCCGCGCTTCGCGACGACGCCGCCCAGCTCCTGAACCGCTATCTGGTCGACCTGGCGCCAACGTTCGAGAAGCTGGCGGTGGAGATCGACGCCGAACCGGAGTTCAGCGACGAGCTCGAGTCCGGGCAGTGGCCGACGCTGGGGCTGCGGCGGGCGACCTGGCACCACCACGGCGTCGCGGATCTCAGCGTGGTCCTCGAGTGGGAACGCCCCCGGCTGCTCAAGCCGGGTCGCAACACGTGGCCGTTCGTGGCCGTCCGTCTGCCGCGCAGTCAAGAGGATCCGCAGCGGCGCCGGCAGGTCACCGAGGCCGTCGCGCCGGTCCACGCCCAGCTGAAGGGCGGCCGCAAGGAGATCGTCTGGCCGTACTACCGGTACGTCTTGCCGCCGACCGGCGCCCCGGCGCTCGACCCGGCGGCCTACCTCACCGGTCTCGTGGCCAGCTTCCGGGAACTCTGGGACGTGGCCGCGCCGGCACTGGACGCTTTGCACCGATGACCAGCGCATCGGTGGCCGGGAGCGCCGACCAGCTTCCGCTCTCCGTGCTGCTACCGGAGGACGCGGGCGCTCCCGCGCTGATCTACGACACGACCGCGGCGTTGGCGATGGCCGTTGTCGACCGCGGGGCAGTCGCCGAGTTGACCGGTGACTGGGATGTCCCCGGCGTCTACGTCCTGCTCGACCGGCACGACGCCGAGGGCACCTGGGGCTGCTACGTCGGTAAGGCTCCCGGCGGGGTTCGCACCCGCCTGGCGCAACACCTGAGAAGCCGAGACCACTGGTGCCGAGCGCTGCTCATCCGGCGTGACACCACTTTCGGGTTCAACAGCGCGCACGTGGGGTGGTTGGAGGGGCGGCTGTACGACCTGCTCGACGCCGCGGCTGACACCCACCTGCACAACGGCAACCGGCCCAGCGACGAGACCCTGCCGCCCTACGAGCGCGCGGCGTTGGAGAGCATCGTGCCGCCGATCCGGCGCGTTCTCCGGCTGCTGGGATACGACACCGAGAGCCCCGACGACCAAGTCGCAGCCAGGCCGGCGGCGAGGACTCGCAGCAACCGCTTCTACGGGATCACCGTCAAGCAGCTCCTCGACGTCGGCCTGCTCACCGCAGGGAGATTCTGACCTCGACCAACAGCGTCTACCCCGCGACGGCGGCCCTCGGGCCCAACGGTGAAGTCGAGTACAACGGCACGTCGCACCCGAGCCCCAGTAATGCGGCGAGGGCCGTCAGGGGTGGCCTCCACGCCAACGGATGGGAGTTCTGGGCCGTCGACCGCCCCACCGGTCGGGTCACCCTGGCCACCCTGCGTGCACGCTTCCTCGACGAGCGGGGCGCTTGATCTGCGGGTTCATGGTGCTGACTCGGCGCCGGAGGGTGCAGGCGGCTCATGTCATTTATAGAAAGGGATCCCCCGACCTCTGCGTGCCCCGATCTACGAAGACGCCACCCACTTCCCCGGCGCGAACCCCGGTCGGTGAGCCGACCGGGGCTCGCGCGCGTCTGGAGGCGGTCAGACCGGTGCAGGAGACGGCGCCTGCGGCGGCCCGGGCGGGTGGGCCGCGGTCAGGACGTGCTGCCACGCCTGTTCCTCCGAGACAGCGTCGAGGCTGACGGTCTCCGTGTGCCCCTCGGTCTGCTGCGGCCCCAGGTGCGGCGGCAGCCGCAGATCCTCCCGCCATACGCGCAGCACGGCCCGCTCGATGCGGTACGCCTCCCGACCGGTGGGCACCGGCAGCCGCGCGTAGGGCACCCACCCGAAGCGCCGGGACAGCAGGTCGACGCGCGACGGGGTGCCTGGCGTCGGCCGGGCCTTCGCGATGCCCACCTTCACCGCCAGGTGTGCTGCCTGGGTCAGCACGTAGACGATCGCCGGCCCGTCCCAGTCCAGCCCGTAGCTGCCACACGGCCGGCAGCCCCTGTCCCGGCGCGCACGTTGTCGTACGTGGGTGAGACCTCGCGACCACAGGTCTCGCACCGGCACGTCCAGGGTTCCCCGGAGGTCGGGTAGGGGACCAGGGGACGAGTCCTGCCGCGCGCATGATCGCGACGGCTACCGACTCGTCGACGCGGCGCCTGCGGCCGCGCACCTGGCGTGCACAGACCTCGCATCCGCCGCCGCGGGACTTGACGTTGGCGGGATAGGGCGCGCACAGCTCTCCGCACGCCAGGTGCACTGACGCCCACGGCCGGTGGTTGCCCGGGTATGGGCCGAGCGGCTCGAACCCGTGGGAGAGGTAGAGCTGGAACATCTCCTCGTGCGAGGCCAGGAAGAGCGCGCGCCGGTGCCGCTTGTCGCACTCCCTGCAGGCGTTCTTCTTGCGGGCATCCGACATCGCGGCGTAGGTGGGGGTGACGTCGGTGCCGCAGCGCCGGCACCGGCACCGCCACGGTTTGTGCGCACCGGGGTAGGGCTCGAGCGGGACGAGGTCCCAACTCGCGACGAGCGCCAGCATCTCGGTGTGCGAGCGGGGTCTGGAGCGCACGAACCACCTCCGGGCCGCCTCGGGGATGGGACGGTAGCGGGCGGTACCGACAGGCTCAGGGCCTCACCGGCGTCGTCGGTGACCCGGCTCGGCTGGTCGAGCCCGTTCAGGACCAGCGCCGCCTCGTCGATCACCCGGGGCCGGTGGACGGCGACGGTCTACAGCGCTCGCAGCTCCTCGCGGCCGTAGTCGGCGGCCGAGCGCCCGTCCCAGGGGGCGTCCCAGTCGGCCGCCTCCCACGGTGCCTCCGGTCCGCGCCCCATGAACTCGTCGCGAAAGTGAAGGGGTCGACCAGGGCCAGGTGCTGAGCATGCCCCGAGGGTGGTCGTTGAGGCGTCGACCGTGGCGCGCATGCCCTCAGCCCCGAGGTCCCTGCACTTCCACGCAAGCGTCCGCCGCTGCCGGCGCGAGCGAGCTCAGACGCCCGGGTCCGGTCCTGGACGGACTGCAGGCCGCCTGACGAGGTTGGCGCGCTCTGACTGCCGTCGTCGTGCTGGCCGGCTCGTGACTGAGTCAAAGGTCGACCGAAACTGTCAGTACCCGTTCGTAGTCTCCCAGTGATCGCCTTGCCAGCAAGGGGCTGGTACCGCAGCGGGGAGGCACGATGAGCAATCCAGAGCAGATTCGCCGCCAGATCGACGAAGCCGTCAAGAAGCGCGCCGAGGCGGACAAGCAAGCGGCAGACGCACGCGTCAAGCAGGCGAAGAAGGAAGCGGACGCGGCCTCCTACCGGTCCAGGGCGGACCGCGCCACTTCGCAGTCAATGGCACGTTCCTACTTGCGGCAAGCGGAATCGGCGCAGAAGGAAGCGCTGACGCTGGGAGCCAAAGCTGCGGACTACAGCACCAAGAGCGCCCAGTTCTCGAAGAAGGAAGCCGACCTCAGCCGGGCACTGTCAACGGCGTTGGGCAAGCAGCGCAGCGATGAGCAGCGCGTCCAGAAGCAGCGGCAGCTCGCCGACCAGCGGGCGCAGAAGCAGCGAGAAGCTGACGAGAAGCGCGCCCGCGAACGGCTGCAGTTGGCCGAGCGGCGAGCCAGGGAACGTGAGCAGCAGGCGGAACGAGCACGGACACAGGCTCTGATGGCGGCGACCGAAAGCCGACTGCAGCAGCACATCGCGGAGATCCGCCCTCCGAAGGTGGAGCGCCTTCGCATCCTTTATGTGACTGCCGCTTCCGACGGGGACCTGCGCGTGGACAAGGAGATCCGCAGGGTCAAGAAGGGGTCAAGGCGGCAACGCTCCGGGACCTCGTGGAGATCGAGCCCCTGCTTGCCGCGACTGGGCCCGACCTTCTGGACGGCATGAGCGGCTTCAAGCCCCATGTGGTCCACTTCGCCGGGCACGCTGACGAAGACGTGTTGGTGTTCGACACCGAGGCCGACGGTGACAACCCCGGCCAGGTGATCACGAAGTCGGTGTTCGCCCGCGCGATGGGAGCGGTCGACAACCCGCCCGTCCTGGTCGTCCTCAACGCCTGTCACTCCATCGGGCACCTGGACGAACTGCTGACCGTCGTTCCGATGGCGATCGGCATGTCCGACGAGATCGGCGACCCGGACGCGATGTCCTTCGCGGCGAGGTTCTACACCGCCATCGCCGATGGCCAGTCCATCAGGAGTGCCTACGAGGCGGCGCGCATCCAGATGGAGATGGACGGCATGTCTGACGCGGATCTGCCGGTCCTCCGCGCACAGGACACGGTGGACCCAGCGGCGACACCGCTGGTCATTCCGCCAACCGACTAGCTTCCGATGCGCGGTGGGGACGAGCCCGCTCACCACGGGTGCTGATTTCGGAGCTGAAGGGTGCAAGCCGCCGGCGCCGTTCGCAGAAACAGATGCCGGGACCTCGCCGTTTGTGGATCTACGAACACCCCACCACCCCTGTACGAGAGCCCCGGTCGGGTCACCGACCGGGGCTCTCGTGCGTCGTGGCCGATGGTCGACCCGAGATCGGCCGCAAGCCACTCATGGGTGTCCCGGCGACCGGCTCTCCCGGCGGTACGAACCCTGCCGCCGCATGGTCATGCACAAGCATGCATAATCGTTCTCGTGTCCAAGGTCCTCACCTCACTGCCCGTCGGCGAACGCGTCGGCATCGCCTTCTCCGGCGGCCTCGACACCTCGGTGGCGGTCGCCTGGATGCGGGACAAGGGCGCGGTGCCCTGCACCTACACCGCCGACATCGGCCAGTACGACGAGCCCGACATCGCCTCGGTTCCCGGCCGGGCCACCGCGTACGGGGCGGAGCTCGCCCGGCTGGTGGACTGCCGGGCGGCGCTCGTCGAGGAGGGACTGGCAGCCCTGACCTGCGGCGCCTTCCACATCCGCTCCGGCGGCCGCAGCTATTTCAACACCACCCCGCTGGGCCGCGCGGTCACCGGCACCCTGCTGGTGCGCGCCATGCTCGAGGACGACGTCCAGATCTGGGGCGACGGTTCGACCTTCAAGGGCAACGACATCGAGCGGTTCTACCGCTACGGCCTGCTGGCCAACCCGTCGCTGCGCATCTACAAGCCGTGGCTGGACGCCGACTTCGTCACCGAGCTCGGCGGCCGCAAGGAGATGTCGGAGTGGCTGGTCGCCCACGACCTGCCCTACCGGGACAGCACCGAGAAGGCCTACTCGACCGACGCCAACATCTGGGGCGCCACCCACGAGGCCAAGACCCTGGAGCACCTCGACACCGGCATCGAGACCGTCGTGCCGATCATGGGCGTGCGGTTCTGGGACCCGGAGGTGTCGATCCCCACCGAGGACGTCACGATCGGGTTCGCGCAGGGCCGGCCGGTCAGCATCAACGGCAAGGAGTTCGACTCGGCCGTCGACCTGGTGCTGGAGGCCAACGCCATCGGCGGGCGGCACGGCCTGGGCATGTCCGACCAGATCGAGAACCGCATCATCGAGGCGAAGAGCCGCGGCATCTACGAGGCGCCGGGGATGGCGCTGCTGCACATCGGCTACGAGCGGCTGGTCAACGCGATCCACAACGAGGACACGCTCGCCAACTACCACAGCGAGGGGCGGCGACTCGGCCGGCTGATGTACGAGGGCGCTGGCTGGACCCGCAGGCGCTCATGCTCAGGGAGTCCCTGCAGCGCTGGGTCGGCATGGCGGTCACCGGCGAGGTCACCCTGCGGCTGCGGCGGGGCGAGGACTTCTCGATCCTGGACACCGCAGGCCCGGCCTTCAGCTACCACCCGGACAAGCTCTCCATGGAGCGCACCGAGGATTCCGCCTTCGGGCCGGTGGACCGGATCGGCCAGCTGACCATGCGCAACCTCGACATCGCCGACTCCCGCGCCAAGCTGGAGCAGTACGCGGCGATGGGCATGGTCGGCGGCGCGACCCAGGCGTCGATCGGCGCGGCGCAGGCGGCCTCGACCGGGCTCATCGGCGCCATGACCGAGGGGGCGCCGAGGTGATCGCCTCCCGCGGCGAGGTCTCCGACGAGGACCAGATGCTCGACCGCGCCGCGATGGAGGCCGGCACCGACTGATCGCCGGCCCCCTCGACGCCCGCGCCGGGATCGGGTGGGCTGATCCCAGCCGGAGGAGGAGGGCGACATGGTGAGCGACGTCGACGTGCTGACCGAGACGGTGATCCGGCGTCCGGTCGCGGAGGTGGCCGCGTACGCCGGCGACCCCACGAATGCGCCCGAGTGGTACGTCAACATCGCCTCCGTCGAGTGGGAGACGCCGCCGCCGGTGGGCGTCGGTTCGCGCATGGCGTTCGTCGCCCGCTTCCTCGGCCGCCGGCTCGCCTACACCTACGAGGTGGTCGAGCTCGTCCCGGGTGAGCGGTTGGTCATGCGGACGGCGCAGGGTCCCTTCCCCATGGAGACCACCTACACCTGGCAGGCCGTGGACGACGGCGCGACCCGGATGACCCTGCGCAACACGGGCCGGCCGTCGGGCTTCGCCGGGATGGCCGCCCCGGTGATGGCGGCGGCGATGCGCCGGGCGAACCGCAAGGACCTCGCCGCGCTCAAGGGGCGGCTGGAGGGCAGGTCAGTGCCTCCCGGTGCGGCGGAAGGCCACTGAGATCTGCTCGGCCGTCTCGAGCACCCGCGGCAGGATCCGGTTGCGCAGGTCGTCGAGCCCCACCCGCGGCGCGGCGGCGGCGACGTTGAGTGCGGCGAGGGCCCGGCCGTCGGCGCCACGGATGGGTGCCGAGATCGAGCGCAGCCCCATCTCCAGCTCCTGGTCGACGATCGACCAGCCCTGGTCGCGCACCTGGCGCAGCGAGGTGCGCAGCTCGCAGGGATCCACCACGGTGCGCTCGGTGAACGTCACGAACGGAGGGCCGGCCAGGTAGGCCTCGAGGGCGTCGTCGGGCAGGTCGGCCAGCAGGACGCGGCCCATGGACGTGGCGTGGGCCGGCAGGCGGGAGCCGATGCCCAGGGCGATCGTCATGATCCGCCGGGTGGGGACGCGGGCGACGTAGACGATCTCGGGCAGGTCCAGCGTCGCCGCCGAACACGACTCGTGGGTCTGCTCGACCAGTTCCTCCATGAACGGCTGGGCGATGTCCCAGAGGTCGAGCGAGGACAGGTAGCCGAACCCCAGCGACAGCACCCGGGGGTGAGGGAGAACAGCCGGCCGTCGGCGCGGACGTAGCCCAGGTTCTGGAGGGTGAGCAGGATGCGTCGGGCGGTGGCACGGGTCACGCCGGTGAGGCGGGCGACGTCGCTGAGCGTCAACCGGGGGTTCTCGTTCGAGAAGACCTGCAGCACGGCCAGGCCACGCTCCAGTGACTGCAGGTGGTCGGAGCGTGCCGACGGGTCCTCCACGACGGCGAGCGTAGCCCGGCGCGTGCGCTCCGCGAACACCTCGACCGGGGGACGTCGGCGGGCCGGGGGCGGCGCAGGCGACGCCGACACGCGATCATGACCGGCGTGACCACGATCAGGTGCCCGGCCGTGACCCGGCGACGGCGCCCGTCGTTGCGCCGGGCATGACGACGGGCAGCGGCGCCGAACCCGTGCGTCGGGAGGGGTGTGGGCCTCCTGGGCGCCCAGCGGCCGGGCCGCCGTCCCGGCGATCGTGCTGCTGGTGATCGTCGCGAACCTCGTCGGGGTGGCCACGGTGATCGTGCTCCTGATCGGCGTCGAGGACGGTAGCGGCAGCGACGCCCGGAGCACCGTGCTGTGGGCGGTGGCCGCCTACCTCCTCGTCGCGTTCCCCGTGGGCACGGTGGCCGGGTTCCGGCGGCAGCGGGTCACCAACCGCTGGCTCATGGCCGGACGCACGCCGACCGGTGAGGAGGCCGGCCAGGCGCTGCGGCTGCCGGTCGACACCGCGCTGATCGCCGGCCTGATCTGGCTGGTCGGGGCCGTCCTCGTCGCCGCCGTCTCCGCGGCGGCCTTCCCCGACCCTCTCGTCGGTCTGCGCACCGGCGTCGCCACCGTGCTGGGCGGGATGGCCACCGCCGGTGTCACCTATCTCCTGGTCGCGCGGGCCGCACGGACGGTGACCGCGATCGCGCTGGCCGCGCACCCGCCGGCAGGTGCGCTCGCGCTCGGTGTGCGGCCACGGCTGCTGCTCACGTGGGGGCTCACCAGCGGCGTGCCCATGCTCGGCGTGGTGCTCCTCTTCCTGGATCCGAGCAACCCCGGCGGCCCCGGTCGGGGCGCGGTGGTGTTCCTCGTCGTGGTGGCGCTGCTGGTGGGGGCGCTGGCCACCCTGCTCACGGCCCGCGCGGTGGGCCAGCCGCTGCGCGACCTCCGGCAGGCGGTCCAGGAGGTGGGCCGCGGCGAGTACGACGTCAGCGTCGTGGTGGACGACGCCGGTGAGATCGGACTCCTGCAGGAGGGGTCAACACCATGGCCGCGGGCCTGGCGGAGCGGGAGCGCCTGCGCGACCTGTTCGGCCGGCACGTCGGGACGACGGTGGCCGACCGCGCGCTGGCCACGGGCGTCTCCCTCGGGGGCGAGGAGCGCACCGTCGCCGCGCTGTTCGTCGACATCGCGGGCAGCACCTCGCTGGTGCGGCGCACCGGCCCCGGCGAGATGGTCGGCGTGCTCAACCGCTTCTTCGAGGTGGTCGTGGAGACCATCGAGAGCGACGGCGGGCTGGTCAACAAGTTCGAGGGCGACGCCGCGCTGTGCGTCTTCGGCGCGCCCACCGATCACCCCGACCCGGCCGGTGCCGCGCTGCGGGCGGCCCGCCGGATCAGCGACGCCGTCCGGGAGGCCGGCGAGGTGGACGTCGGGGTGGGCGTGGCCTGCGGGCGGGTCTGGGCCGGGCAGGTGGGCGCGGCCAGCCGGCTGGAGTACACCGTGATCGGCGATCCGGTGAACGAGGCGGCCCGGCTCACCGAGGTGGCCAAGGAGCACCCCGGACGGGTCGTGGCGAGCGAGGCCACAGTGCTCGCGGCGCCGCCGGAGGAGCGGGCGTCCTGGTGCCGGGACGCCGAGATCGAGCTGCGCGGACGCGGTGAGCCGACGACGACCTGGGTGCGCGGAACCGGCTGAGCGAGGTCAGGCCTGCATCGACGAGGGCTGCGTCGGCGGCCGGTTCGGCTTGGCCGCGTCGTGGGCCTTGACCACGACGAGCACGTCCTCCGGCTGCAGGGTGCCGATGAGCGGGTCGTCGAACCGCAGGGTGCGCCCGCCCCGGGTGACCGACAGGACGATGTCGCGCAGGTCGCGCGGCCCCAGGCCGGTCTCGCTCGACGTCACCGTGCGCTGGTGCAGGTCCAGGCCCTGGCCGCCGGTGACGAGGTCCTCGACCACCGCGACCACCCGCGGCGCGTCGGTCGAGAGGCCGAGCAGCCGGCCGGAGGTCGCGGAGGTCGTGATGACCGTGTCCGCTCCCGACTGGCGCAGCAGGTTGGCGTTCTCCTCCTCCCGGACACTGGTCGTGATAGGCACGCTCGGGTTGAGCTGGCGCACGGTCAGGGTGATGAGGACCGCGGCGTCGTCCCGGTTGGCCGCGACGATGACGGCGCGGGCCCGCTCCACGGAGGCGCGGCGGAGGACCTCGGTGCGTCCGGCGTCGCCGACGATCCCGGTGAGGCCGACCGAGTTGGCCTCGTCGATGGCGCGCGGTTCCGGGTCGACGACGACGATCTTGTCCGGCGGCGTCCCGTTGGCGATGAGCGAGCGGATGGCGCTGCGGCCCTTGGTGCCGTAGCCGCACACGATGACGTGCTGGCGCACGCGGGACCTCCAGCGTCGGATGCGGAACTCCTCCCGCGAGCGCGCGGTGAGGGCTTCGAGGGTCGTCCCGATGAGGACGATGAGGAACATGATCCGCAGTGGCGTGATCAGCAGGATGTTGATGAGCCGGGCCTCGGCGGTGACCGGGGTGATGTCGCCGTAGCCGGTCGTCGAGAGGGTGACCGTGGCGTAGTAGGTGGCGTCGAGCAGGAGATCTCCCCGCCCTTGCTGTCCTCGTAGCCGTCGCGGTCGATGTAGACGACGAGCACGACGACGACGAGCACGATCGCGGCGATCAGGACGCGCCGCAGCACCTGCCGGACGGGCGAGGCCTCCTCGTGGGCGATCCGGACACCGGTGTGCTCGGTCTCCGTCCCGAGCCGCTCGTTCTCCACGCAGCGGACAGTAGTGACGGGAATGGCCCGGTGCCCGCCGCCGCACCCGTTCGGGTCAGGGAACCCGGTCGGGGTGCGGCGGCGGGGATCACCGCGAGCGGCTAACCGCCGACCTTCTCGCGCTCCTTGGCCGCCAGTTCGCGCTTGAGCACCTTGCCGGCGGCCGAGACCGGGATGGCGTCGATGAAGACGACGTCGCGCAGCCGCTTGTAGGGGTCACCCTGTCGTTGACGGCGGCCATCACCGACTCGGCGGTGAGCGCGCTGCCGGCGTCGTCGCCCTTGCGGACGACGTAGGCCACCGGCAGCTCCCCGGCCTCCTCGTCGGGTCGGCCGACGACGGCGGCGCCGGCCACCCCGGGCACGCCGAACAGGATCTCCTCGAGCTCGCGAGGGAAGACGTTGTAGCCCTTGTAGAGCAGCATGTCCTTGGTCCGGTCGACGATCGACAGGTAGCCGTCCTCGTCGAGGATCCCGACGTCGCCGGTGTGGAACCAGCCGTCGGCGTCGATCGACTCGGCCGTGGCTTCCGGGCGGTGGGCGTACCCGCGCATCACCTGCGGGCCGCGGATGCAGACCTCGCCGCGCTCGCCGGCCGGCAGCGGGGCGCCACCGCCGAGGGGCCGGATGCTGATCTCGGTGTCGAAGACCGGGACGCCGACGGTGCCGGGCTTGCGGGTGCCGGAGCGGAAGGACGGGGCGCCGGTGGCCTGCATGGTGACCTCGGTGAGGCCGTAGCCCTCGCCGATCGTCGCGTTCGGCATGAGGCCGGCCATCGTGTCGATCAGCGTCGTCGGCAACGGGGCCGCCCCGCTGCTGACGCCGCGGACGGAGGACAGGTCGACGTCGGCGAACCCCGGCACCTGGAGCAGCGCCACGAAGATCGGCGGCGCGCCACCGATGGCCGTGACCTGGTACTTCGCCATGTCCTCGACGTACTTGACCGGGTCGAAGCGCATGTGGATCACGGTGGTGGTGCCGGCCATGACCAGGCCGCTGAGGTAGCCGATCGCGCCCATCGCGTGGAACCACGGGGTGAGGTTGATGATGCGGGCCTCGCCGAGCCGGGTGGCGATCTCCTCCTCGCCCAGCACCTGGCGCAGCGTCACGTTGCCGTCCTCGTCCAGCCCGGGCAGGGAGCCGGACGTCCAGCAGGCCGACTGCAGGACGTTGGTGACGACGTTGCGGTGCGGCAGCTCCACGCCCTTGCTCACGCCGGTCGTGCCACCGGTGTACGCGAGGTGGGCGAGGTCGCTCGCGACGTCGACCTCGGCGTCGAGGTGCCGGTCGGTCGGGTCGCCGGCCAGCAGGTCGGCCAGGTCGACGTCGCCGTCCTCGAGCTCCAGCCGGGCGGCGAAGTCGTGGATGTGCGCCTCGCCGGTGACCACCACGGTCTGCACCGAGGTCTGGGCCAGGGCGCCGCGGACGAACGGGAGGACCTGGTCCCAGGTGACGAGCAGCTTCGCGCCGGCGTCGGTGAGCTGCGCGGCGAGGTCGGCGGCGGGGAGCAGCGGGTTGGTGGGGGAGAAGGTGGCGCCGGCCAGCATGATCCCGTAGTAGAGCGGCGGGTACTGCCGGCAGTTCGGGATGTGCACCGCCACGACGTCTCCGCGCCCGATGCCGTGGTCGGCCAGCCAGCCGGCCACGGCGTGCGCACGACGGCCCATCTCCTCGAACGTCAGCTCGACGTCGTGGTCGATGAAGGCGGTCATCCCGCCCCACCGCCGGACGGCGGCGCGCAGGATCGACCCGACCGGCACCTCCGGGTAGTCCAGCGAGCGCGGGAGTCCCGGCGGCCAGCTGGAGGTGATGGTCGGCTCCGACTGCGTGGCGGTCATGCGTGTCCTCTCCTCGACGAGCATCGGGACGTAGCGTGGCTCAGCTCACACGCGCTGTCGAGATCTTGACGGTCTGTGAGGATGGGCCGATGAGCGATCAGCGCACCGCCCTGGTGCTCGGCGGCGGGGGCATCACCGGCATCGCGTGGGAGATCGGCGTGCTGGCGGGGCTGGCCGAGGCCGGGACGGACCTGAGCGGGGCCGACCTCGTCGTCGGTACCTCGGCCGGTTCGGTGGTCGGCGCGCAGCTGACGGCCGGGGCCGGCCTCGAGGCGATGTACGGGCGCCAGCTCGAGCCGCCGGCGTCCGAGCGGGCCGCCCGCCTCGACCGGGCCACGTTCGCGCGGTTCGCCTGGGCGATGCTGCGCAGCCGCGGACGCGACGTCGATTTCCGCCGTCGCATCGGCACGCTCGCGCTGGCGGCGGAGAAGGCGGGCGTGACCCCGACCGAGCAGGAGCGCCTCGACATCATCGGCGCGCGCCTGGCCGGTGTGGAGTGGCCGGACCGGAAGCTGGTGATCACCGCGGTGGACGCGGCGACCGGCGAGTTCCGGACGTTCGAGCGCGACTCCGGGGTGCCGCTGCTGCACGCGGTGGCGGCCAGCTGCGCCGTCCCCGGTGTGTACCCGCCGGTGACCATCGACGGCCGCCGGTACGTGGACGGCGGCATCCGGTCGGCCGCCAACGCCGACCTCGCCCAGGGGTACGACCGGCTCGTCGTCATGGCGCCCCTCCCGCGCGGCATCGGGCCGATCGCGAGCGTCGACGCCCAGGTGACCGGCATGGTGTCGCGGGTCGCGGTGGTCTCACCCGACGCCGAGAGCCGCACGGCGATCGGTCCCAACGTCCTCGACCCGGCCTCCCGGGCGGGCTCGGCGAAGGCAGGTCGCGCGCAGGCGGCGACGGTCGCGGAACTCATCGCCGAGGTCTGGAAGGGCTGACCCGCGAGGCGATCATGACGTCGGCGGGGCGACGCGTCCTCCCACGCCGCCCGGTGTGATGTGACCGCCTCCGGCTCCGGACGGCTGTGCCGTGAGTCGTTGTTCCGGCGCGGTGGCTCGTGCACGGGCGACCGCCGTCAACGCGACCGCGAAGAGGACCCACACCGCGATGACGACTGCGGTGATCGTGCTGCCGACCACGTCGCCGACGACCGCGAGACCGACGGCCGCGGATACCCAGGCGGGGACGACCTGAGCGCGCCACAGCCCCACGGTGAGGACGACGAGACCGCTGAAGGTACCGAGCAGGAAGCCGGCCGTCATGGCGATCGCAACGGGGCTGCTCGGAAGTGACTCGACGGCTGAGACGGCAGTGCCGCCCGAGAGAGTGCCGGCGAGCTGCAACTCGGCGGCGCCCAGGGCGAGCACTCCGCTCCATCCGACCAGGCCCGCGGCGACGAGCCCGGTGCCGATGGCTGCGGCGCGTGCCCGGTGCGGCTGCAGCAATCGGTGCATACCGGCGACCGCGGGAACGAAGAGCAGGATGGTCACGAGGTTGAGCAGGTGTGCGAGGTGGGTGCGGGCTGTCGTACCGGCGAGCACCTCGAGGCGCTCGGCGACGTCGAGCGGTGTCTGGGGCCACACGAGGGTGGTGGCCAGGCCGGCGAGGGTGCGGCTACCAGCGCCGTCGCCTGAAGGCGCCGGGTCCACGGACGGTCGGCGAGACAGGCCAACTGGTCGTGCCCCGGCGCGAGGGCGGGCGCGGCCGGCTGGTCGGAACGCTGTGTCGCTCTGCGGAGGTTCATCGGATCTCCTCGAATCGGCGCGGGAGGCTGGTGGCGAACCGGCTCAGCCCTGGCGCCAGAGCCAGCTGCCGACGCCGGCGAACCAGAACGCCATCAGGTAGGTGACCGCCCACCCGACCGGCGGCAGGAGCAGCCCGACGGCGAACACGGCGCTGACGATCGCGAGCACCCGGGACGTGCTGCGGGCGGCCAGTGCGACGGCGACGAGGAACCCGGCGCCGAGCCACGCCGACATGGGGTGCGCGACGTTGGTGATCAGCAGGGCGCTCTCGGCCGCACCCGGCGAGACACCGCCGCCGAGCACCTGCCGGCCGACGACGACGGCGCCGGCGAACGCGACGAACGCGGTGGCCAGCAGCAGCACGTGCGCGGCAGCCATGACGGGCATGATCCGGATGGCGCCGCTGTCCCGTTCCCGTCCCAGCCGAGCGGCCAGCCCGCCGGTGACGGCCATCGCCAGCAGCGCGTAGGCGCCGAGCAGGACCGCGGCGAGCTCGGCCGACGAGCCGTGGAGCGCGCGCGCGGCCTCTTGGGCGGTGTCGGCACCGCCGATCGGGTCGCCGAAGACGACGGCGGCAGCGGCGAAGGCGGTGAGTGCGCCGAGGCCGGCAAGGGCGTGCAGCGGCGATCCCCGGCGGCGGGTGCGGGTGTCGGCCGACTGGTGGGCGGTGGTGGTGGTCATGGTCGGTGCCTCCTCGTGCGGTGCGACTCTCGCGCCCGGTGCCGTCCACGCTGGTCCGCCGACGTCCGGCGCTCCTCCCTCCTCCGGCCGATCCTGCGGCGAACCCGACGAGTCGGGCTCACCCGGACGGCAGACCCGATGTCACCCGTGCGGGAGACCCCCAGAGCGAGAACCGCCTTACGCTCCCGGCCATGTCAGGGATCGCGGCCCGATGGCATGGGCTGTCGCTGTGGGTGCGCGACGGCCTGCTGGCGCTGGCGCTCACCGCCGTCGGCCAGGTCGAACTCGTGCTGCTGGCCGACGAGGTCGTCGGTTCCCGGCCGCTGCAGCACGCCGCCTTCGCCATCACGACGGGTGCGCTGGTCGCTCGGCGAACGACGCCGCTGATCGCCGCGGTTGCCGGGGCCGTGGGGCTGACGTTCCAGACGTTGATCGGCGATGCGCCGGCGGCGGCTGCGTTCGCGGCGGTCCTGATCCTCACCTACTCGGTAGCCCAGTACGTCGACCGCCGTCGCGATGCCGTACTCGGCCTGCTCGCGGTGCTCGCCGCGATCGAGTCGTACGCGTTCGTCGCCGACGAGGTGAAGATCGGGGACGAGATCGCGAACCTGGCCATCCCGACCGTCGTCTGGGTCTTCGCCCGGCTGGCCCGCGAGCGGCTGGACCGCGCGGTCACGGCCGAACGGGGGCGCTGGCCGCTCGGGAGGCGGCGCGCGAGGAGGAGCGGGCGCGGGCCGGCGCCGTCGCGGCCGAGCGGCGCCGGATCGCCCGCGAGATGCACGACGTCGTCGGCCACGGGGTCACGCTCATGCTGCTGCACACCGACGCCGTCCAGGCGCGGCTGGCCGCTCGCGACCCGGAGACAGCCGCCAACCTGGACGTCGTCCTGTCGTCGGGCCGCACGGCGCTCGACGACCTGCACCGGCTGCTGCGAGTGTTGCGCGAGGCGGCGACCGAGGAGGCGCACGCGACCGAGGATCCCGGCACGCTGGCCGGCGTGGCGTCCCTGGTGGAGCTTGCGGGATCGCGGGTCGAGCTGACCGTGGACGGCCCGGTGCGCCCGCTGCCGACCGCCGTGGAGGCCAGCGCCTACCGCATCGTGCAGGAGTCGCTGACCAACGCCCTGAAGCACGCGCCCGGTGCCCCGGCTCGCGTGCTGCTGCGCTACGCCGAGCGGGAGCTCGAGGTCGTGGTGGAGGACGACGGTGCCGCGGGGAACGTCGGTCCAGCCCGCCCCGGCGGCCACGGGCTGGTCGGGATCCGGGAACGGGTCGCACTCTTCGACGGCCGGGTGAGCGCGGGACCGCGCGACGACGGACCGGGCTGGCGGGTCCACGCGCAGCTCCCGGTCCCGGCACCCGAACCGGCTTCGGTGTGACCGTCCGGATCCTGCTGGCCGACGACGAGGCACTCGTGCGGGCCGGCCTGCGGATGATCCTCGAGGCCGAGGCCGACCTGGAGGTGGTGGGGAGGCGTCCGACGGCGCTGACGCGCTGGGCATGTGCCGGCAGCTGCGGCCTGACGTCGCGCTCGTCGACATCCGCATGCCCCGGCTGGACGGCATCCAGGCCGCCCGGCGGATCACCGGGGACGCAGAAAACCGCACCGCCGTCGTCATGCTCACGACGTTCGACGCCGACGAGCACGTCGTCGAGGCACTGCGGGCGGAGCCTCCGGGTTCCTGCTCAAGTCGATGCCGCGGGAGCAGCTGGTCACCGCCGTCCGGGCCGCCGTCAGCGGCGACTCGCTGCTGGCGCCCACGCTGCTGCGTCGCCTCCTCGACGACTTCGTGGGTCGCGCCGGGACACCGCTGGTGAGCGCGCCGGGGCTCGATCAGCTGACCCCACGGGAGGAGGGGTGCTGCGCCTGGTCGCGCGGGGTCTCTCCAACGCCGAGATCGCCGCGCAGCTGGTGCTCGGCGAGGGCACCGTGAAGACGCACGTCGCTCGCGTGCTCGCCAAGCTCGGCGTCCGGGACCGTGTGCAGGCCGTCGTCGTCGCCTATGAGTCCGGGCTCGTCCGCCCTGGGGCCGGCTGAGTCACACCGCGGGCTCGGCCACCAGCGACCCTGCCGAGTGCTCCTGGCGCAGCACGGTCTTGAGCACCTTGCCGCTGGGGTTGCGGGGAGCTCGCTCACGACGGAGTACTCCCGCGGGTGCTTGTAGCGTGCCAGCTTCTCCCGGCACCAGGCCGCCAGCTCCTCGGGCGTCGGCGGGTCGGCCGCGTCGCGTGGCGCGATCACCGCGAGCGGCGCCTCCACGTACCGGCTGTCGGGAACCCCGATCAGCGCCACCTCGCCGACCTTGGGATGTGCGGCGAGCACGTTCTCCACCTCGGCGCAGTAGATGTTCTCCCCGCCGGAGATGATCATGTCCTTCTTGCGGTCGACGACGTAGAAGTAGCCGTCCTCGTCCTCGCGCACGAGGTCCCCGGAGTGGAACCAGCCGCCGGCGAATGCCTCCGCCGTCGCATCCGGCTTGTTCCAGTACTCCGCCATCACCATCGGGCTGCGGTAGACGATCTCGCCCACCTCGCCCCGCGGGACGTCCTGCATCGCGTCGTCGACGACCCGGACCTCCACGTTCAGGATCGGAGTGCCGACGGAGCCGATCTTGCGCACCGAGTCCTCCCCGCGCAGGAGGCAGGTGACCGGGCTGCACTCGGTCTGCCCGAATGCGGTGACCACTTCCGCCTGCGGGAACGCGTCGATCAGCGAGCGCAGCAGGGTGGTCGACGCGGGCGCGGCACCCCAGGAGACCCGGCGCAGGTGCGACAGGTCGCGGTCGGCGAGGCCTGGGACCGCGAGCACCGCGGCCCACATCGCCGGCACGAGGAAGATGCTGGAGACCTGCTCCCGCTCCATCATGTCGAGGGTCGCGGCCGGGTCGAAGGCGCCCGACCGCAGGATCACGTTGGTCCCGCCGAGCAGCAGCGGCGGCAGCCCTCCCGCCAGGCCGGCGATGTGGAACAGCGGCGCCCCCGGCACGCCGACCCGGTCGTCGGGGTCCCAGCCCAGCGTGGTGATCTGGCTGAAGGCGTGCATCAGGAGGTTGTGGTGGGTGAGCACCGCACCCTTGGGGCGGCCGGTCGTCCCGGAGGTGTACATGATGAACGCCGGCTCGTCCTCGTCGACGACGACGTCGAGCGGCTCGTCCCCGGCCGCAGCGAGCGCCTGCTCGAAGTCCTCGCCGATCACCAGCGTGGTCGTGATCGACGGGACCTGCTCCCGGGCCTTCGCGGCGACCTCGGCCAGCGCGGTGTCCACGACGAGTGCGACCGCCCCGGAGTCGGTGAGCACGTAGGCCACCTCGTCGGCGACGAGCCGGAAGTTGACCGGGACGACGATCGCGCCCAGCCGCACGCCCGCGAGGTAGGCCTTCCAGGTCTCCATGCCGTTGAGCGCCAGCACCGCCACCCGGTCGCCGGCCCCGACGCCGCGCTGCCGCAGGACCCGCGCCAGCCGGGTGACCCGGTCGTCGAGCTCGCCGTAGCTGCGCCCGGTGCCCTCGAACCGCAGGGCCGGGACGTCGGGGTTCTTCCGGGCGTGCCGGGCGAGCTGGTCGCTCATGGTCATGCCCCGGCCCCTCAGGGCGGGGATCTGAACGCTCACGCACTCTCCTCGCTGGCGCTCGTCGGTCGCGTGCCCGACGGTGCTGTTCCCTCTGCTGAGCTCGCAGGCTCGCTCACGAGATCTCCTCGGCGTCCGACGCGGGGTGACCCGCGTCATGCTCTCGGTGCGAGGAGCGGGCGGTCAACCCTGACTGTCGAGCCCGAGCATGCGCGCGGCGAGCCGCTTCCAGAGCGCGAGGTGCGGATCGGTGGCGGCCGGCCGGTCCTCGAAGGCGTAGACGAGCGCGACGCCCCGCATGCTCGTGAACAGCAGCTCGGTCAGGTCGGCGTAGAGGGCGCCCGGGCGATCTCCGGTCCCCAGATGCCGTCGGCCACGGCCGCGATGGCCGCACGCAGCCGGCGCTCCTCCCCGCGCAGCGCCCCGCGCAGGGCCGGGTCCGTGCGCGCCGCCGTCCACAGCTCCATCGCGGCCCAGAACGGTGGCTCCTGGAAGGTCGTCCACATCAGGTCGATGGCGCGGTCCACCCGCTCCCGGCCGGTGGGTTCGTCGTCCATGAGGGCGGCCGCCCGGCGGCGGACCTCCTCGAGCTGCGTCGTCGCCACGTGCTCGGCGGCGGCGACCAGCAGCTCGGCCCGGGACGGGAAGTGGTGCAGCAGGCGCCCGCGGGAGATCCCCGCGCGGGCCTGGACGGCGAGCGTCGAGGCGCCGACGTAGCCGTCCTCGACCAGGCACGCGACCGCGGCGTCGAGGATGAGCAGCCGGCTGTCGGCGGTCCGCTCGGACCGCGAGCGCGGCCCCGGCGCGGCGTCCTGCTGAAGGGGCTCGGCGGTCACCGGGCGAAGCGTAGGCCGCCTGGACGGCGGGGAACAGTCACCGTTGACCGTTATGGGTGACGGCTGTCACGCTGCGCGCGTCCCGCTCATCGACGAGAGGTGCCCCGCCCGTGGACTTCGACGACAGCCCCGACGAGGCGGCCTACCGGGCACGGGTCCGGGACCTGCTCGAGCAGCACGCGGACGACCTGCTGCGTCTGCGGCCCGGCCAGGAGGGCGTGGACGCGCGCAGCTCCGAGGCGGAGCTGCGGCGCACCCAGCGGGTGCTGGCGGACGCCGGTCTGGTCGGCGTTCCCTGGCCGAAAGAGGTCGGCGGCCAGGGCGGCACGCTCATGCAGCAGGCGATCGTCTCCCAGGAGCTGGCCCGGGCCCGCGTCCCGGCGCTGATCAACCACATCGGCATCGGCATGTGCGGCCCGACCGTGATCGCCCACGGCACCCAGGACCAGCGCGACCGGTACCTGGCCCGGCTGCTGCGCGCCGACGACGTCTGGTGCCAGCTGTTCAGCGAGCCGGCATCGGGATCGGACCTGGCCGCCCTGCGCACGACCGCGGTGCGCGACGGCGAGGACTGGGTGGTGAACGGGCAGAAGGTCTGGACCACGCTCGCCCACGTCGCCGACCACGGCATCCTGCTGACGCGCACCGATCCCCACCGGCCCAAGCACGCCGGCCTGACGATGTTCGTCGTCGACATGCACGCCCCGGGGTGACGGTCCGTCCGCTGCGCCAGATGGGCGGGCAATCGGACTTCAACGAGGTGTTCTTCGACGACGTCCGCATCCCCGACAGCGAGCGGCTGGGCGAGCCCGGCGAGGGCTGGCGGGTCGCCCTCACCACGCTCATGAACGAACGCGTCGCCATCGGCGGCGCGGGGGCACGATCGGTCTGCCGGTCGAGGCGTTCGTCCAGCACGCCCGCGAGCGGCTGCCCGCTCGCCCCCGAGCGCCAGGTGCTCGCCCGGCAGGCGGTCGGCCGCGCGGTGGTCGCGGCACTCGGCGCCCGCTACACCGGCTACCGGCGGCTGACAGTGCTGAGCCAGGGAGGTCTCCCGGGTCCGGAGGCCAGCGCCGGCAAGCTCGCCGGCACCGAGGCCGGCCGCCTGGTCGCCGACGCCGGCGTCCGGCTGCTCGGGGACGATGCCGTCTACGCGGCGACGGGCGACGGCGACGACCGCTGGCAGCGCACCCAGTCCTGGATCCCGGGCATCGCCATCGCCGGCGGGACCGATCAGGTACTGCGCAACATCATCGGCGAGCGGGTGCTGGGCCTGCCGCCGGAACCGCGGAACGACAAGACGGTCCCGTTCGCGGGAGGGCAGCGGTGAACTTCGACCTCGACGACGACCAGCGCGACATCGCCGCCGGCGCCCGGGACTTCTTCCGTGGCTCGGCGTCCCCGGCCGCGGCGCGCGCCGGCCTGGAGGGCGGCCGCCTCGAGCCCGGGCGGAAGGCGCTGGCCGACATGGGGTTCCTCGGCATCACCGTGGCCGAGGCGGCCGGTGGGGCGGGGCGGACGGTGCTCGACCTGGCGGTGGTCGCCGAGCAGGGCGGGGCCGTCCTCGCGGCGCCTTCCTGGTCACCGCCGCACGGGCGGCGGTGCTGCTGGCCGGGGAACCGGAGCTGGCCGCGCAGCTCTCCGACGGGTCGACCGCCTTCGCCGTGCTCGACGGGTCTCCCGACGGGTCGGCGGCGTCGGTGGACGCCGCCGACGCCACCACGTTCCTGGTGCTGGACGGCGGCGATTTGGTGACGGGGCAGGGCGAGGCGGTTCCCGGGCGGCCGCTGGACGCGACCCGCGGGCTGGCCTCGGTGCGGCTGACCTCGCGCCGCGTGCTGGCCTCCGACGCGGGGAGCTGTGGGCCCGCGCCCGGCAGGTGGCCGCGGTGGTGATGGCGGCGGAGGACCTCGGTGGCGCCGACCGGTGCGTGCAGCTGGGCGTCACCTACGCCCAGGAGCGGGAGGCGTTCGGCCGGCGGATCGGCTCCTACCAGGCCGTGAAGCACATGCTGGTCGACGCCTGGGTCGGCGTCGAGCAGCTGCGCTCCCTGGTCTGGTGGGCCGCCTGGGCCGCGGACGCGAACCCCGCCGAGCTGCCGCTGGCCGCCTCGGCCGCGAAGGCGTGCGCCGCGAGCGTGTTCGAGCAGGCCGCCGGAACGCTGGTGCAGGTGCACGGCGGCGTCGGCTTCACCTGGGAGCACGACGCGCACCTGTTCTGGCGCCGGGCGAAGGTGGACCGGCTGCTGCTGGGTGACGAGGCCGAGCACCTCGACGCCGTCGCGCGGCTGGCCGTCGCCGGCGCCCTGGGTGGGTGACGGCCACGGATCTCACCGAGCTGCGCTACGAGGTGGCCGACGGCGTCGCGACCGTGTGGCTGCACCGCCCGGACCGGCTGAACGCCTTCACCTCGACCATGGCCGACGAACTGGCCGCCGTCGCGGCCGCCGCGGACGCCGACGACGCCGTCCGGGTCGTGGTGGTGACCGGATCCGGACGGGCGTTCTGCGCCGGGGCCGACCTCGGTGGTTGGCCGGGCACCTTCGGCGACCGGCGCACACGGGTGCGGCCGCCCGGTCCGCTGAGCCAGGACATCGGCGGTCTGCCCCGGGACGCCGGTGGGGTGGCGTCGCTGCCGTTCGCCGCGCTGCGCAAGCCGGTGATCGCCGCGATCAACGGTCCCGCGGTCGGCATCGGGGCGACGCTGACCCTGCCGATGGACATCCGCATCGCCGCGGAGTCCGCCCGCTTCGGGTTCGTCTTCGGCCGGGTCGGCATCGTGCCCGAGGCGGCGTCGTCGTGGTTCCTGCCCCGGGTCGTCGGCATCAGCCAGGCGATGGAGTGGGTGGCGACCGGGCGGGTGTTCGACGCGGCGGAGGCCCTGCGCGGGCGGCTGGTCTCCCGGGTGGTGCCCGACGCCGAGCTGCTGCCGGCCGCGTACGCGATGGCCCGCGAGATCGTGACCACCACCAGCGGGGTCGCCGTGGCCGCGGCGCGGCAGCTGCTGTGGTCGATGCTCGGCGCCGCCTCGCCGTGGGACGCGCACCGCGCCGAGTCCCGTGCGCTGGTCGAGCTGGGGAGGGGCCCGATCCGGCCGAGGGGTCGCCGCCTTCCTGGAGAAGCGCCCGCCGCGGTTCCCCGCGCGACTGGGGCCCGGCCCCGTCGCCGGGGTGCCGCGCTGGCCCGCGCCGCCGGACGACGTGACGCCAGCCCGGCCCTGATCGGTTGCGCGCTGCACCGTTTGTCCACACCCGCGACCGGGGCAGGACCGCCGCGTGGACATCCAGATCACGCTACGGGTGGATGGCGCGGCGCATCCGCTCACCGTCGACACCCGGACGACGCTCCTCGACGCGCTGCGGGAGCGGCTGCGCAACACCAGCCCGAAGAAGGGCTGCGACCACGGCCAGTGCGGCGCCTGCACGGTGCTGCTCGACGGCCGCCGGGTGAACAGCTGCCTGGTCCTGGCCGTCACGGTCGGGAACGCGGAGGTGACGACCTCGGACGGGCTGGCCGAGGGCGACCAGCCGCACGCGCTGCACCGCTCCTTCGTCGCGCGCGACGCCTTCCAGTGCGGGTACTGCACACCGGGGCAGGTCTGCTCGGCCGCAGGGGTGATCGAGGAGGCCCGGGCGGGGTGGCCCAGCGCGGTGACCGCGGACCTCGCCGCCGACGAGGTCGACCTCACCGACGACGAGATCCGTGAGCGGATGAGCGGCAACCTCTGCCGCTGCGCCGCCTACGCCAACATCGTCCCGGCGGTCGCCGACGTGGCGCGCGCGAGCAGGGTGCGGTCGTGAGGGAGTTCCGCTACGAGCGCGCGACCGACGTCGCCGGTGCCGTGGCGCTGCTGGCCGACGCGCCGGAGGGCGCGTTCCTCGGCGGTGGCACCAACCTGGTCGACCTCATGAAGCTCGGCGTGGCCACGCCCGACGTGCTCGTCGACGTCCGGGAGCTGACCTCCCGCGAGGTCACCGAGCTGCCCGACGGCGGCCTGCGGATCGGGGCGGGCGTCCCCAATGCCGACCTCGCCGCCGACCGGCGGGTGCGCGAGCGTTTTCCCGTGCTGGCCCAGGCCCTGCTCGCCGGTGCCTCCGGGCAGCTGCGCAACCGGGCCACCACCGGCGGCAACCTCCTCCAGCGGACCCGGTGCAGCTACTTCACCGACGTCACCAGGCCGTGCAACAAGCGGTCGCCCGGCAGCGGCTGCGCCGCACTGGAGGGTGTGCACCGCAACCACGCGATCCTCGGGCAGACGATCGCCGGCCCCGAGGATGCGGCGACCTGCGTCGCCACCCACCCCTCCGACATGGCGGTCGCGATGCTCGCGCTGGACGCCGTCGTCCGGGTGCTCGGGCCCGACGGCGAGCGCGCCGTCCCGATCGCGGACCTGCACCGGCTGCCCGGCGACGACCCGTCGCGGGACACCACGCTGCGGCACGGCGAGCTGATCACCGCGATCGACCTGCCCGGACTGGCCATGCCCTCGCGCTACCGCAAGGTGCGCGACCGGGCCTCCTTCGCCTTCGCCCTGGTGAGCATCGCGGCGGCGCTCCGCGTCGAGGACGGCGTCGTCCAGGACGTCCGTCTGGCTCTCGGGGAGTGGCGCACAAGCCCTGGCGGGCCACCACCGCGGAGTACGTGCTGCGCGGCCTGCCGGCGACCGAGGCGTCGTTCGCGCGTGCGGCGGAGTCGGAGCTCGAGGGAGCCACGCCGCTGGCGGACAACGGCTTCAAGGTCCCGCTGGCCCGCAACCTCGTCGTCCGAACCCTGCTGGACCTGACGGAGGTGCCGCGATGACGACCGTGGACCGCCTCGTCGGCGCGGGCATCGACCGGATCGACGGCCCCGCGAAGGTGCGCGGCACCGCGCCCTACGCCTACGAGCACGACCCGGACGAGCCCATCACCCACCTGGCCGCCGTCCAGAGCACAGTCAACCGCGGCCGGATCAGCCGGCTGGACGCCACCGCCGCCGAGGGCATGACCGGCGTGATCGCCGTCCTCACGCCGGAGAACGCACCGAGGCTGGGGGACGGGCTGACGTCCGACCTGCCGGTCCTGCAGTCCCTCGACGTGCACTACCAGGGGCAGGTGGTCGCCGCCGTCGTCGCGGAGACGTCGGAGATCGCCAGGGCCGCCGTGGGTGCCGTCGTCGTGGAGTACGCGGCGGAGCCGCCGGACGTCACGTTGAGCGCCGATCGCAGCGACCTGTACGCGCCGGACCAGCTCATGGCCGGGTTCGCGACGGACTCGGTCATCGGGGACGTCGACGGCGCCCTGGCCGCGGCGGCTGTGACGATCGACGCCACCTACGAGACGCCGACCCAGCACAACAATCCCATCGAGATGCACACCTCGATGGCGCGCTGGGACGGCGACTCGCTGACGCTCTGGGACGCGAACCAGGGGCCGCACACCATCGTCAAGGACCTGGTGACGGGCTTCGGCATCGACGCCGGGCAGGTGCGGGTCATCTCGCCCTACGTCGGTGGGGCGTTCGGATCGAAGGCGTTCACCCATCCCAACCAGATGCTCGCCGCGATGGCCGCCCGGGTCGTGGGCCGCACCGTGGTGTTCGAGCTGACCCGGCAGCAGATGTTCTCCCTCGTCGGCCACCGGACGCCGACCATCCAGCGGCTGCGGCTGGGGGCGGACCCGGAAGGCCGGCTGTCGGCGATCAGCCACGAGGTCGTGGAGCACACCTCGCGGATCAGCGAGTTCGCCGAGCAGACGGCCACCCCCACCCGGGTGCTCTACGCCGCCCCGCACCGGCGGACGACGCACCGGCTGGCGCGGCTCGACGTCCCGCCGCCGACGATCATGCGCGCGCCGGGGAGACGCCGGGCATGTTCGCGCTCGAGTCGGCGATGGACGAGCTCGCCGTCTCCCTGGGGCTGGACCCGGTCGAGCTGCGCATCCGCAACGAGCCCGAGCGTGACCCCGAGCGGGACGTGCCGTGGTCAACCCGCCACCTCGTGGAGTGCCTGCGCACCGGGGCCGAGCGGTTCGGCTGGTCCGGCCGCGACCTGACCCCCGGGATCCGGACCGACGGCCGCTGGTTGATCGGCACCGGCGTGGCCTCGGCGACCTACCCGACCCGCCGCCGCAAGGCGCAGTGCCGGATCTCGGTCGACGGCTCCGGGCGGTACACCGTCGAGATCGACGGCTCCGACATCGGCACGGGCGCGTGGACGGCGCTCACCCAGATCGCGGCCGACGCCCTGCGCACCGACCTCGGCTCCGTCGAGCTGCGGATCGGCGACAGCCGGCTGCCGTTCGCCGGCGGGGCGGGCGGGTCGACCGGGCTGGCCTCGTGGGGGACGGCGATCGTGTTCACCGCCCGCGACCTGCGGACCCGGCTGGACGAGCAGTACGGAGGGCAGCTGCCGGCCGACGGCGTGACGGTCGAGGGAGAGCTGCCGGGGAGTCACCCGCGGCGAAGACGCACTCCCTGCACGCCTACGGGGCGCACTTCGTCGAGGTGCGGGTGGACCGCGACACCGGAGAGGTGCGCGTGCCTCGCGCGGCCAGCGTCTACGACGCCGGGACGATCGTGAACGCCAAGACCGCCCGGTCCCAGCTGCTCGGGGGCTTCTGCATGGGCGTCTCGATGGCCCTGCACGAGGAGTCGGTGATCGACGCGCGCTACGGGCACTACGTCAACCACGACCTGGCCGGGTACCACGTGGCGACCAACGCCGACATCGGCGAGATCGACATCTCCTGGCTCGAGGTCGACGACCAGCTGGCCAACCCGATCGGGCTCAAGGGGATCGGCGAGATCGGGATCACCGGCGCCGCGGCCGCCGTCGCGAACGCCTACTGGCACGCGACGGGGCTGCGCATCCGCGACCTGCCGATCACCCCGGACAAGTACTTCCGGGCGCTCGGCCTGGCATGAGGGGACGGCCGCGTCGGACGTCCCACCGCCTCAGGGCCGGTCGAGGTGGCGGAGGAGGGTCTCGCCGAGGTCGCGCATGTTCTCCACCTGCTGCGGGCTGAGCTGGTCGAACAGGTGGGTGCGCACGCTCTCGACGTGGATGGGCGCCGCGGCCTCGAGCGCGGCGAAACCCTCGTCGGTGAGGACGGCGAGCTGGCCGCGGCCGTCGTCGGGGCAGACCTGGCGGCGGACCCAGCCCCGCTCCTCCAGCCGGGAGACCGCGTGCGACAGGCGGCTGCGGGAGGACAGGCAGCGATCGGCGAGTTGGCTCATGCGCAGCATCCGGCCCTCGGTCTCGGACAGCTGGACGAGGATCTCGTAGTAGGCGTGCGAGATGCCGGTCTCGTGGGTCAGGTCGCGGTCGAGCCGGTCCTGGAGGAGCAGGCTGCTGTAGAGCCAGGCGCGCCAGGCGCGCTGCTCGTCGACGTCGAGCCAGCGGACATCGCCCATGGGGTCCTCGTCGGACGCGCCCGGCGCTGCGGACGACACGTGCACGGTCATGTGCACAGCGTACTAGCGGAATAGTTGCGCCTTCAACTACGCTACGGTCGAGCAGAAGGTCAAAGGCTCAACAATCTTGGAGGACATCATGACCAGCGCCACCACCACCCAGATCCCCGGCTACGTCGTCGGCACCTGGGACATCGACGCCAGCCACTCGACCGTCGGCTTCTCCGTCCGGCACATGATGGTCAGCAAGGTCCGTGGCTACTTCCGCGAGTTCTCCGGCGAGATCATCACCGCCGCCGACCCCGCCGAGTCGACCGTCGTCGCCACGGTGAACATGGACTCGATCGACACCCGTCAGGAGCAGCGCGATGCGCACATCCGCTCCGCTGACTTCTTCGACGTGGGCAACCACACCGAGATGACGTTCCGCTCCACCTCCGTCCGCACCGACGGTGCCGACTGGACGGTCGAGGGCGACCTGACCATCAAGGGCGCCACCTTGCCCGTCACCCTGGAGCTCGAGCTCAACGGTTTCGGCCCCGACGCCTACGGCGGCACGCGCGCCGGCTTCTCCGCCAAGACCGAGATCTCCCGCAAGGCCTACGGCGTCGACATCGACATGCCGATGGACGGCGGCGGCGTGGTCGTCGGCGACAAGATCAGCGTCGAGCTCGAGATCGAGGCCGTGCTCCGCACCGCCTGAGCACGAACGTCGTGATCAGGTGACCTGATCGTTCGGGGTCCTCCCTCACCACCGGTCGTGAGGGAGGACCCCTGGTGACCAGGAGACCTGATCACCAGGCAGGGCCCCGGGAGTTCGCTCCCGGGGCCCTCGCGCGTAGGGCGGCTTCTCAGCGCAGCCGGACCGGGCCGGCGTCGATCGGGGTGCGGAACAGGGCGTAGGGCTTGCGGCGCAGGTCCTCCCCGCCCTGGTACTTGGCCTGCCGGTACAGCTGGTTGGCCGTCACGTAGAGGTTCCCGTCCGCCGCCACGGACATCGTGTCCGGCCACAGCAGCCGGTCGTCGTGCAGCACGGTCTCCCAGGAGCCGTCCGGGAGCCGGCGGTGGATCGCGTCGTGCTCGCCGTCGGTCACGTACAGCCGGCCGGCGTCGTCGGTCTCCATCCCGTCGCCGGCCGACCCCTTGTCACCTTCGTCGACGACCGTGGCGGCCACGTCGTCGTCGCTGACCGACCGGTCGGCCAGGGCCTCGGTGGCCACGCTGTACCAGCGCCGTGAGGCCAGCGGGCAGTAGAACAGCCGGGCACCGTCGGAGGAGATGGCGATGCCGTCGGCGCCCATCGTCACCGGCGACGTGCCGCCGTCCTCGTCGCGCTCCAGGAACTCCCGGCCCTCCACGACCATGCGCAGGTCGGGTGGCTGGAGCGCCTTCGTGGACGGGTGGTCGTGCAACCGGCGCCACGCCTCCCCGGTCGCCAGGTCCACGACGATGATGCCGTTGGGCCCCTGGTCGGAGGAGTCGGTGATGTAGGCGACCCCGGCCTCGCCGCGCCGCAGGTCGAACCGCACGTCGTTGAGGTACGTCGTCTCCAGGGCGACCGACGGGTCGAACGCGATCACCTGCGCCACGGAGTCGGTGTCGAGATCGACCCGCACCAGCTTCGGCCCGCCCGGCACGGTCGGCTCGAACAGCGGGCTGCCCGTGTCGAGCACCCACAGCCGGTCCGCGGGGTCGACGACGATGCTCTGCACCGAGACGAAGGAACCGGCGTCGTCCTTGCCCGAGGGCGAGTTCCACGCCTCGTCGGGGAACGGCACCTCCTTCCCGTCGCGGAGCTCCACCACGGTGGCCGGCGGGTCGTCGCCCCACTGCGGGAAGTTCACGAACACCCGGCCGGTGTGCGACACGCTCACGCCGGTCGGCATGGGGCCGGTGAAGGAGTGCACGAGTTCGAGCTCGCCGATCGGCTCCTCGCGCGCCAGGTCGGTCATGCCCGCACCGTCCCGAAGGCGCGGGTGAAGTGGTCGGCGGCCTGCTGCTGCGCCTGCTCCGCCTTGTCCAGCACCGCAGCGGCGCCGAAGAACTCGTGCATGACGCCCGCGTGGTACTCGTGCGTGGTGGGCACCCCCGCCGCCTCGAGATCCTGCGCGAACTGCTGGCCCTGGCTGCGCAGCACGTCGCGCTCGTCGGTGATGACCAGCGTGGGAGGCATGCTCGCCCGCTGCTCCGTCGTCCAGCCGAGCAGGTCGATCCGCGGGTCCTCGGCGGCGTCCGGCTTCCTCCAAGGCGTGCATCGCCATCCAGCTCAGCAGCGCCCGGTTGAGCGGCCGGCCGTCGGCGGCGTCGGCCATCGACTCGCCGAACTGCTCGCCCGTCGTCAGGGGATACACGCACACCTGGGCCGCCGGGACCGGCTGGCCGTTGGCCGCCAGCTGGAGGCAGGTGGCGGCGGCCATGGTGCCGCCGACCGACTCGCCGCCGATCGCCACCCGCGAGGCGTCCCCGCCGAACGACGCGGCGTTCTGGAGCACGTAGTGGTACGCGGTCAGCACGTCGTCGTGGGACGCCGGGAACACCGCCTCGGGCGCCCGTCGGTAGTCCGGGGTGACGACGATCGCGCCGGTCTTGTTGGTCAGGCCCCGGCACGACGCGTCGTAGTGGTCGTCGATGTCGAACAGCACCCAGCCGCCGCCGTGGATCCACACGATCACCGGCAGCGGAGCCGTGCCGGCGCCGGCCGGCGTGTAGACGCGCAGCCGCTGGACGCCGCCGGCGCCATCGGGGATCTCGACGTCCTCCACCGAGCCGACCGGTTCGGGCCCCTCGATGCCGCGCTCGGCCATGACCTTCTCGACCGCGGCCCTCGGGCCGGGCTGCTTGCGGGCCTGCTCGGGCGTGAGGATCTCGAACGGCAGCGGGCCCAGCGAGGAGTGGGCGTCGACGATGGCCTGCGCCTGCGGGTCGAGCAGCCCGGACGCGTCCGTGGCCGCCTCCTTCTGCTTCCCGGACAGCAGGTCGCGCACCTGGTCCAGCGGCTTGGCCAGCCAGCCGGCGATCCGCTCGGCGAGCCCCTCGTCCGGCGCGTGCGGGTGCGGCCGGGTCGGCGCCTGGCGCTTGGCGGCGAGGAACTCCTTGCCCAGCTGCGCCATCCGCGCCGGTCCGGCCTTCTGCCGGAACTCGGGCAGCTCCTCGTCCTCCTCGTCGTGGACGTGGTGGCGGACGACCCGGATGAGCTCCGTCAGCGCCTGCTCGAACTCGGCTTCGCGCGGCTCCGTGCGGCCCAGCGTGACCAGCAGCTCCTTGATCTCCTGGTGCTCGTGCTCGGCGTCGTCGTGCTCGTCGGTCATCCCGATCTCGGTCCAGATCGGGTAGAGGACGGTCTCCTCGGCGAAGGCGTGCAGCGCGAGCTCGAGGGAGATCTGGTCGACGAGGACGCGGCGGTTGCCGCGGCCGGCCTCCAGGTGCTGGAACTGGCGCTCGACGATCGCGTGGTCGTCGGCGATCAGGTGGTCGATGTCACCGGGCAGGGTCTCGTAGGACAGAGGCACGCGGGAGCTCCTTTCGAATCCCGTCGTGCGCCGGCCGGGCTCTCGACCGGAGCACGATCGATCGGCTCCTACCCGGCGGTGCGCGGTGCAACCGATCCGCCGGACCGCCCCGGTGGCCCGGTCCGTCGACGAGGAGACTGGTCGGCATGTCGACAGCCACGCTCGTCCGCACCCGGTTCCCCTCCGCCGTCCTCGTGGCCATCGGACTGGCCGCCGGCTTCGGTATCGCGCAGGGCACCGGGATCCGGGCGCTGGGCGGTGCCGTCTTCGCCGCCGCCGGCCTGGCCGCCGGCGTCCTGTGGCTGCGGCGGCGGGGCGCAGCGACCGCGGTGGCGCTCGCTGCTCTCTACGTCGGCGCCTTCGTCCTGGCCCACGTGCTGGCGATCGGCCTCGGGATGCCGGCCTGGCTGGCCGTGAGTCTGGTCACCCTGTCGACCGCAGGGGTGACGTTCCTGGTGGCAGATACCGCGCAGGCGGGGACCGCGCCGGCTGAGCGACTACCATGGGAAGGTCGCCGGGCCGGCGGCCGTTACACGAGATGCCGCGCGCCGACGCAGCGGCGTCCCCGAATCCCCCTGAGGTGCCCTTCCGCATGCCCACCCGCGACGACCTGCGCAACGTGGCGATCATCGCCCACGTCGACCACGGCAAGACCACCCTGGTCGACGCCCTCCTCCGCCAGGCCGGTGCCCTCGGGCGCGCCAAGGGCGAGGGACGGACAACGACTCCACGCAGGACCGCGTGATGGACTCGATGGACCTCGAGCGCGAGCGCGGGATCACCATCCTCGCCAAGAACACCGCAATCCACCTCGCCGACGAGAACGGCAACCCCGTCGTCGTCAACATCGTCGACACCCCCGGTCACGCCGACTTCGGTGGCGAGGTCGAGCGCGGCCTGTCGATGGTCGACGGCGTCGTCCTGCTCGTCGACTCCTCCGAGGGCCCGCTCCCGCAGACCCGCTTCGTGCTGCGCAAGGCGCTGGCGAAGAAGCTGCCGGTCATCCTCGTGGTCAACAAGACCGACCGTTCCGACGCCCGCATCGCCGAGGTCGTCGACGAGACCTACGAGCTGTTCATGGAGCTGCTGGACGACAACGGTATGGACGCTGATGCCGTTGATCGCAACCTCGACTTCCCGATCGTCTACAGCAACGGCAAGACCGGGCAGGCCTCGCTGACGCGCCCGGAGAACGGCACCTCGCCCGACAGCCCCGACCTCGGGCCGCTGGTGAAGACGCTGCTCGACACGATCCCGGCGCCGGTCTACGACGCCGAGGAGCGCTGCGCGCGCAGGTCACCAACCTCGACGCCTCGCCCTACCTCGGACGCCTGGCCCTGCTGCGCATCCACTCCGGCACGATGAAGAACGGCCAGCAGGTCGCCTGGTGCAAGGTCGACGGCACGATCAAGAACGTCAAGATCACCGAGCTGCTCGTGACCGAGGGCCTGACCCGGACTCCGGCCGACAGTGCCGGTCCGGGTGAGCTCGTCGCCATAGCCGGCATCGAGGACATCATGATCGGCGACACCCTCGCCGACCCGAACGACCCGCGCCCGCTGCCGCCGCTCACCGTCGACGAGCCGTCGATCTCGATCACCATCGGCATCAACACGGCGCCGCTGGCCGGCAAGTCGGGCAAGAAGCTCACCGCCCGCCTGATCAAGAACCGCCTCGACCAGGAGCTGGTCGGCAACGTGTCGGTGCGCATGCTGCCCACCGACCGTCCCGACACCTGGGAGATGCAGGGCCGCGGCGAGCTGGCGCTGGCGATCCTGGTCGAGCAGCTGCGCCGCGAGGAGTTCGAGCTCACCGTGGGCCGCCCGACCGTGGTGACCAAGGAAGTCGACGGCAAGCTGCACGAGCCGGTCGAGCGGGTCACCATCGACGTCCCCGGCGAGTACGTGGGCACCCTGACCCAGGCCCTGGCCGTCCGGCGGGCCCGTCTGGAGAACCTGGTGCACCACGACACCGGCTGGGCGCGGATGGAGTACATCGTCCCGTCCCGTGGCCTGATCGGGTTCCGCACCGAGTTCCTGACCGAGACCCGCGGCACCGGCGTCCTCAACCACAACCTCGAGGGTTACGAGCCGTGGCTGGGCGACATGCGCGCCCGGCCGACCGGCTCACTGGTCGCCGACCGCCAGGGCGTGGCGACGACGTACTCGATGTTCTCGCTCCAGGAGCGCGGCTCGATGATGGTGCAGCCCGGGACCGAGGTGTACGAGGGCATGATCGTCGGTGAGAACTCCCGTCCGGACGACATGGACGTGAACATCACCAAGGAGAAGAAGCTCACCAACATGCGCAAGTCCACCTCCGAGGAGCTGGAGCGGCTGATCCCGCCGCGCATCCTGAACCTGGAGCAGGCGCTGGAGTTCTGCGCCGAGGACGAGTGCGTCGAGGTCACCCCGGCCACCGTGCGCATCCGCAAGGTGGTGCTGGACCAGACCGAGCGCGGCAAGGCCAAGAACCGCAAGCCCAAGCCCACCTGAGCCACCCGTCCCGGGATGCCCCGCCCGGTGTCGGCGCGACGCTCTGCCGCTGAGTGCATCTGCACTCAGCGGCAGAGTGCCGTCGGGGGTGGTTCATCGGGGCCCGCCGCGCTCGTGTGGCCGGGCGCGCACGGGTCGTGACGACGGGCCGGAGGGCGCCGACCCGCCCGTCTCCGCCTGACCGGGACACGCCCTGACCTGGACGTACGTTGCCGATGGGTTCGTGTGCCGCGGATCCACGGCGAGCGACGAGAGGCGGCCGAGCGCTGATGGCGACGATCACCCGAACGGTTCCGGATGCAGGGTTCCGGGGCGGGATAGATGTCCGGGTGAGTCTGCGGGACAACGCCGGTGACGGGGCGTCGGCCTTCGACGGGGCCTGGTTCCCGCGGGGCCGCGATCTCGCCGTCGAGCTGCCCGAGCTGATCGCCGAGCTGGACCGGCGCGGCCTGCGGGTCGAGCGGTTCACCTACGCACTCGATGCCTGGTCGCCGGTGGCGCGCAAGGTGGAGGTGCAGGGCCGCATCGTGCGCACCGGCGGGTTCCGGAGCATGGACGCCGGCGTCGTCTGCCTGACCTGGGCCGGGGCACCCGTCGCGCAGACCTGCTGGTCGTGCCGCCGGAGACCGACGTCCTCACCGGCGCCCGTGCGCTCCGGCTCTGCACGCGCCGCGGCCTGCCGCGCTCGCCGCAGATGGTGCTGGCCGCCGCACGTTCCACCCCGCTTCCTCAGGTCCCGGAGTACCGCCGCGCGGTGTGAAGCGCCGCACCCCCGGAACGATCAGGTGACCTGATCGTTCCGGGTCCTACCTCACGGTCGACGCCGAGGTAGGACCCAGAACGGCGAGGTAGGACGCCCGGACCGCCGCTGTCACCGCGCTTACGCCCGCCGCGAACCGGCTGGACGGCGGGGAGCGGGTCGGCTGGACTGCGGTGATGCGGCTCCTCGTGCTCGGTGGCACCCGCTTCCTCGGCCGGCACGTGGCGACGGCGGCCCTCGAGCGCGGGCACGACGTCGCCACCTTCACCCGCGGCCTCTCGGGCGAGCCACCCACCGGTGCCCACGCGCTGCACGGCGACCGGGACGACCCCGGCGCCCTGCCGGTGGCGCTGCGCGGATGGTCGCCCGAGCTCGTCGTCGACACGTCGTGCCGGACCCGGGCCGCGGCCCGCAACGCCGCCGCTGCCCTCGGTGGCGCGCACGGCTACGCCTTCGTGAGCAGCCTCAACGCCTACCGCAGCTGGCCACCCGGCCCCTCGGCCCCGAGGACGACGAGCCGACGTGGGAGTCCGACGACGACGAGTACGGGCCGAACAAGGCCTTCGCGGAGCGGGTGATCGGTGCGGCGGTCGGCGAGGACTTCCTGACCGTGCGCGCCGGGCTGATCCTCGGCCCGTACGACTACGTGTACCGGCTCGGCTGGTGGCTGGACCGGATCGCCCGCGGCGGGCGGGTCGTCGTCCCGGCGGAGGGGTGGACCAGCCGATCGCCGTCGTGGACGCCCGTGACCTGGCCGGCTGGCTGGTCGAGATGGCGGAGCAGGGCCGCTCGGGGGCGGTGAACGCCACGGGGCCGACGGGCATGACGACGCTCGGGGAACTGCTCGGGACCTGCCGCGAGGTCACCGGCGGCGATGCCGAGTGGGTGCCGGTGCCGGAGGAGGACCTGCTCGCTGCCGGGGTCGAGCCGTGGATCCACCTGCCCCTGTGGCTGCCGGCCGCGGACGCGCGCACCGCGTGGGACGTCGACACGAGCCGGGCGCGGGAACTGGGGCTGCCCGTCCGTCCCCTGGTCGAGACGGTCCGGGACACCTGGGCGTGGCAGCAGACCGACCGGCGGCCGTTCGACTCCCCGAACGGCCTGCCCCGGCCCGGGCTCCCCGCTGATCTGGAGGCCACGCTCCTGGGCCCTTGATGATCAGGGTCCCTGATCATCAAGGGTCCTCCCGCACGGTCGACCGCGAGGGAGGACCTCGAACGATCAGGGAACCTGATCACGCTGGGAGGGTCAGGCGGTCGGGGCGCTGGGCCGGCCGGGGGCCTGCGTTCCGACGACGGCCTCGTCCCGGAGGTCCGCGACGACGTTGCGCTCGGCCGCCTCCGCGTTGCGGGCCGCCTCGGCAGCCACGGCGTCGGCGGACTCCGCGGCCCGGTCCTTGCGGTACTCGAGCACCGACCACGCGACTGCCGCCGCCCAGATCAGGCAGAGCGCCGCGTAGACGAGGGAACGGGTGCCGTCCGCGGCGTCGATCCAGTCACTCCTGAGCAGGGTGCGGGCGTTGGTGAGCAGGATCATGCCGCCGACGAGCGAGCCGAGGAGCCGCGGCGGGATGTGCCGCACCAGCCAGGCGGCGATCGGTGCCGCGATGAGGCCACCGACGAGGAGGACGGCGACCCAGGAGAAGTTGATGCCCTGCGAGCCGAGCGCCACGAGGAACCCGAGGCTCGCGGCCAGCGCGACGAGGAACTCCGAGGTGTCGATCGAGCCGATCACCTTGCGCGGCTCCATGCGGCCGCTGGCGAGGATGGCCGGCGTGCCGACCGGACCCCACCCGCCGCCGCCGGTGGCGTCGACGAACCCGGCGACCAGCCCCAGCGGGCCGAGGAAGCGCGAGCGCATCGGCTTGCCGAGGTTGCGCCGGTCGATCCCGCGCAGGGTGAAGCGCACCAGGATGTAGGCGCCCAGGGTGAGCAGGATCAGGGACATCACGGGGGCGGCGAGCTCGGTGGAGAGGGAGGAGAGGAACGTCGCCCCGGCGAAGGCGCCGAGCGCGCCCGGCACGCCGATCTTCGCGACGACCTTCCAGTCGACGTTGCCGAACTTCCAGTGCGCGACCCCGGACGCGAGCGTCGTGCCGATCTCGGCGAGGTGGATGGTGGCCGAGGCCAGGGCCGGGTTGGTGCCGATGGCCAGCAGCAGGGTGGTCGACGTGACGCCGTAGGCCATGCCGAGGCTGCCGTCCACCAGTTGGGCGCCCAGGCCGACGAGGGCCAGTAGGACGAGGGTCTTCACCGGGTGTCTCCGAGTCTCACAGGTCCGCGGGCAGCGATCGGGTGGCGCCCGGCGGTGGAAGGGATGAGGCGCGCCGTGGTGGCGCGGCGAGGAGGGCGGCCCGGACAGGCGGCGGCACAGACGCGCAGCAGGTCGACGTGGCATCGGCTCACGAGGAGCAGCGAAGTCGGCCTGTTCACGGCCGTATGTCTACCAGGTTGATGAACTTACATGTCAAGGGCTTCTCACCCGATCGACGTCAGGATCTGAGGACGTCGTTGCGGATCGTCGCCCAGGACAGCGCGCCCCCGAGCGCGAAGAGCGCCGCGCAGGCGAGCATCGCCAGGCGGTAGCCGTCGGTGAAGGCGCCCGGATCGGCGTAGTCGGCGCCGCCGAGACCGACGGCGACCGGCAACGCGGCGACGGCGAGGAGCTGCGCGGCCCGCGCCACCGCGTTGTTGACCCCGCTGGCGATGCCGGTCAGGGCGTCCGGCGCGGCGGCGAGAACGGTGGCGGTCAAGGGAGCGACCACCACCGCCATGCCCAGCCCCTGCAGGAGCGACCCCGGCAGCACCTCGATCACGTAGGGGCCGCTGCCGTCGACGCCGGCGAGCAGGAGCGTGCCGACGGCGACGATCAGCGGCCCGGCCGTCATCGGCCACCGGGGCCCGATCCGCTGCGCCAAGGCGCCGAACCGGGGGCGAGCAGCGTGATGAGCGCGATCGAGGGCAGCATCGCCGCTCCGGCGCCGGTCGCCTCGTAGCCGAGCACGGTCTGCAGCTGCAGCACGAGGAAGAGGCCGCTGCCGCCCAGCGCGCCGTACACGGCCAGGGTGGCCAGGTTGGCGCCGGTGAACTGGCGGTCGCGGAACAGCCGTGGCGGCAGCATCGGTTCGGCGGCCCACCGCTCGCGGACGACGAAGGCGACACCCGTGGCGATCCCCACGGCGGCCGAGGTCAGGACGTCGGGCCGCGCCGGGTCCTCGCCGGCGGCGATGAGGGCGTACGTCAGCCCGCCCAGGGCGAGGGCGCCCAGGGTCGCTCCGGGGTAGTCGAACCGCCCGTGGTGCCCGGGGTCGCGGCTCTCGGGCACGTGCCGGCCGGCCACGAGGACGATCAGGACGGCGACGGGCACGTTGATCAGGAAGACCAGGCGCCAGCTCACCGAGTCGACGAGCACGCCGCCGAGGAAGGGGCCGATCAGCCCCGCGATACCGCTGAGCGCCGACCACAGGCCGATGGCCCGCGCCCGGTCACCGGGCCGGAACGACGACTGGATGAGCGCCAGGCTCCCCGGGGTGAGCAGCGCCCCGCCGATGCCCTGCAGCGCCCGTGCGGCCACCAGCTGACCGGTGCTCTGTGCCAGTCCGCAGATCAGGGAGGCGATGGCGAACCACACGACGCCGACCAGGAAGACGCGGCGTCGTCCGTAGCGGTCGCCCAGGGAGCCGCCGAGCAGGATCAGCGCCGCCAGGGTCAGCGTGTAGCCGGTGACCGTCCACTGCAGCCCGGACAGCGAGGCGTCGAACTCGGCCCCGATGGCCGGCAGCGCGACCTGGACCGCGGTGGCGTCGAGGAAGGCCATGCCCGAGGCCAGGACGGTGACGACCACCACCCAGCGGCCGGGGGCCGTGCCCAGGGCGATCGGCGCCCCGCTCCGGCCCCCGGTCATGGGTCAGCCGACGGCGAGGTCGGTGAGGAAGAACGCGACCGCGGCGACCGCGGCGGCCGCGGGCAGGGTGACCACCCAGGCGACGACGATGTTGCCGGCCACGCCCCAGCGTACGGCCGACAGCCGCCGCGTCGATCCCACGCCCATGATCGAGGTGGTCGTGATGTGCGTCGTCGACACCGGGACGGCGAACACGGTGGCGGTGGTGACCATGACGCTCGACGCCACCGTCTGCGCGGCGAACCCGCCGGTCGGCGTCAGCTGGATGATCCGCCGGCCCATGGTCCTCATGATGCGGAAGCCACCGGCGTAGGTGCCGGCGCTGATCGCGAAGGCGGCGGCCAGCACGACCCAGAAGGGCACCTCGAAGGTGTCGATCTCCCCGGCGGTGAACAGGGCCAGCGTGATGATGCCCATCGTCTTCTGCGCGTCCTGCATGCCGTGGCCCAGGGCCATGGTCGCCGAGCTGACGATCTGCGCGTACCGGAAGTTGCGGTTGGCCTTGCTGATGTGCGCCCGCCGGAACGTCCAGAGCAGGACCAGCATGAACAGGTAACCGAGGCCGAAGCCGACGAGGGGCGAGACGATCATCGGGACGATGACCTTCTCGAAGACCCCATCCACTGAACCGAGTGCGCCGCGGCCAGCGCCGCGCCCACCAGGCCGCCGATCAGGGCGTGGGAGGACGACGACGGGATGCCGTACCACCAGGTGATCATGTTCCAGGTGATCGCCCCGATGAGGGCCGCGAACACGATCTCGAGCCCGTTGTTGCCCTCGGGTGGGTCGATGATCCCCGCGCCGACCGTCTTGGCGACCTCGGTCGAGATCAGCGCCCCGACCAGGTTCATCACCGCCGCCAGCGCGAGCGCCACCCGTGGGGTGAGCGCCTTGGTGGAGACCGCGACCGCGATCGCGTTGGCGGCGTCGTGGAAGCCGTTGGTGTAGTCGAACGCCAGCGCGACCAGGACGATGACGACCAGACCGATGAAGGCCGGATCCATCAGCAGACATCCATCAGCAGTGGTCCAAGGGGTCAGGACTCCTTGACGCTGATGGTCTCGACCACGTTGGCGACGTGCTCGAACGCGTCGGCCGCCTCCTCCAACTGGTCGGCGACCTCCTTGAGCTTGAGGATCTCCAGCGCGTCGAACTCGCCGCTGTACAGCCGCGACAGCAGTCGGCGGTAGAGCTTGTCCGCCTCGTTCTCGATGCTGTTGACCTCGATCCAGTAGTCGGAGAGGCCCTTCAGCGACCGCAGCCGCGGCATGGCCTCGGCCGTCGTCTGTGCTGCGCGCTGGAGCAGCGCGACCTGCTGGCTCATCTCGGCCGGCAGGGTGCCCAGGCCGGTCAGGACGACCAGGTCGGCGGCGGCCTCGACGAAGTCCATGACGTCGTCCAGGTTGCTGGCGAGCCGGTAGATGTCCTCCCGGTCGAACGGGGTGACGAAGCTGGTGTTGAGCTGCCGGAAGATCGCGTGCGTCGACTGGTCACCCGTGTGCTCGAGGTCGCGCAGCCGGTCGGCGAGCTCGGCCCGGCGAGCGTGGTCGTGGATGAACTCGCTCAGGACGTCCGTCGCCGCCACCAGGTTCTCCGCCGAGGCGGTGAACAGCGGGTAGAAGCTCGAGTCCTTGGGGGTGAGACTGAAGGGCACGCGTCGGCTCCGAATCGGGAGGGAAGCGGACGGCGTCGTCCACGGGACGGCGCACGGCCGTCCGGCAGCATAGGCGGCGGTCCGGGGCCGGGCGGGGGCGAACGTCTCAGGCGTGAGCCGCGTCGCCGTCGGCGTCGTCCGCGTGCACGTTGCCGAGCGAGTCGACGAGGTCGGCGCGCGCCCGCGCGACCCGGGAACGGATGGTTCCGACGGGGCAGCCGGCCACGTCCGCGGCCTCGGCGTAGGACAGGCCCAGCAGCTGGGTGAGCACGAACGCTTCGCGGCGGTCCCGGTCGAGGCGGTGGAGCAGGTCGCCAACCGCCACGCCGTCGGCCACCGGGTCGCTCCCGGGCGCGCGGGCGAGCGTCTCCAGATCCGCGTCGTCCCGGACCAGCGTGAGCCGACGGCGACGGCGCGAGCGGACGGCGTCGGCACAGACCCGGCGGGCGATGGAGAGCAGCCAGGTCCGCACCGAGGAGCGGTGCTGGAACCGGTGGAGCGAGCCGAAGGCCCGCAGGTAGGTCTCCTGGGTGAGGTCGTCGGCGCTCTGCCCGTCGCCGAGGGCGGCGCACAGCCGCCAGACGTCGGACTGGGTGGCCCGCACGAGCGCCGCGGCGGCCAGCGGGTCGCCGGCGGCGGCGTCGACCGCGGTGCGCTCCAGCTCGTCCATGCCCCGTCTTCGTCCCGTGTCGCCGTCGCCGATGTCCGCCGGAGAAATGTCACCCGGTCGGGAACCGTAGGGGTTCCGCCGACGACTAATGAACCATGCCGTGTGCTCAGTTCCGCGAGGCAGTCTCCGCGCGTCTCGACGGGGAGGACCTCGAGATGCCCGTCCCCGTGCTCGACGACCACCTCGCCGCCTGCGCCGGCTGCGCGGAGTGGGCGGGCGAGGCAGCGCGCGTGACCCGCCGCGCGCGGCTGGCGTCCGCGCCCGCGGTGCCCGACCTCACCGCGGCGGTGCTCGGCGCCCTGCCCCGCGAGCTGCCGGGGCGGCCGCCGCCGCCCGTGCCGGTCTCGCGGACTCCGCACTGCGCCTGGCGCTCGTGGCCGTCGGGGTCGCCCAGGCGGTCCTCGCCTGGCCGGTGCTGACGACGGGGGCAGGCGCCATGAGCGCACCTGTGCACATGGCGCGGGAGACGGGGGCGTGGAACCTGGCGCTGGCGGCCGCGTTCCTGGCGGTCGCGGCGGGACCGCGACTGGCCGCGGGCGCACTGCCGTTCCTCGGGTCCTTCGCCGCGCTGCTCCTGCCGGTGACCCTGGTCGACCTCGCGGCCGGGCACGTGCACGCCGAGCGGGCGGTCGCCCACCTGCTGCTGGCCGGGACGGTCCTGGTGTGCTCCGTGGCCTGGCGGGCGCGGCGCCGCCGTGCCGTCGGCGCCTTCGCCGGCCGGCGGGTGCCCGCGTGAGGCGTTCCTGGTTCCTGCTCGTCGCTCTCGTCGCCGTCTGGCTCGGGAGCGTGGCCACGGCCGCCCCGGCGGCCGCGCACGCCACCCTGGTCTCCACCGATCCGGGTGAGGGAGCGCGCCTGGACGCCGTTCCCTCCGAGGTGACGCTGGAATTCAGCGAGGGCGTGTCGCTGGGCGCCGGGTACGCCCGGGTCCTGGGCGCCGACGGCGAGCGGGTGGACACCGGCGCCGCAGCCGTGGACGGCCGGGTGCTGACCATCCCGCTCCGGGCGGACCTGCCCGACGACGGGTACCTCGTCACCTACCGGGTCGTGTCGGCCGACTCGCACCCCATCTCCGGGGCGTACTCCTTCGTCGTCGGCGACGGGGAGCTGGTGTCGGCCGCCGGAGGAGCGGGGAGGACACCACCGACCCGGTCGTGGCCGCCGCGCTCCCGGTGAGCCGCTGGCTGGGCTTCGCGGGTCTGGCCCTCGCGGTGGGCGTCCCGGTGCTGGCCCTGCTCTGCTGGCCCGGTGGCTGGGGATCGTCGCGCCTGCGGCGGCTGGCCACGTGGGGTGCGGGCGCCGTCGCGGTCTCGGCCCTCCTGACCTTCCTGCTGCAGGGGCCCTACGCGGCGGCCACCGGGCTCGGGTCGGTCCTCGACCGGTCACTCCTGTCGGCCACCGCGTCCTCCGTGGCCGGCTGGACGCTGCTCGCCCGGGCATTCTTCGCCGTGGGCCTGGCGCTGGTCCTCCGGCCCGTCTGGCGCGCGGGCTCGCCGCCGACGGTCGCGCGCACCGTGGCAGCCGGCGCGCTGGCGGTCGGGGTCGTGGTGAGCACCGCGGCCATCGGGCACCCGGTCGCCGGACCGTGGCCCGGCCTCGCCGTGCCCGTGGCGGCGGTGCACGGGGCGGCGATGGCCGTCTGGCTGGGCGGTCTGGCCGCGCTGCTGGTGGTGGTGCTGCGGCCGGGTACCCCGGCGACGGACCTGGCCGGGGTGCTCACCCCTGGTCGCGGATCGCGTTCGGCGCCGTCGCCGCGCTGGTGGTGACCGGCACGGTCCAGGCCGTGCGCGAGGTGGAGTCGCCGACGGCCCTGTTCGCCACCACCTACGGCTGGGTGCTCGTCGCCAAGATCGGGCTCGTCCTGGTGATCCTCGCGGCGGCCGGGGTCTCCCGGGTCTGGGTCCAGCAGCGTCTCGGTGTGCGTCGCCCCCGGCCGGGCGGACGCCGCACGCTGACGGCGCACGCCTTCGCCGCTGGCGCCTCCGGCCCTCCCGGGGCCCTCGATCCCACCGCCGCCGACGAGACCGCGCGTGCCGCGGGGCTGCGCGGCCGGTTGCAGTCGGAGGCAGCGACCGAGCACGTGCCGGCCCTGCGCCGGTCGGTGCTCGTGGAGGTCGCGGTCGCCGCCGTCGTCCTCGCGCTCACCGCCGTCCTCGTCGGCACCCCGCCCGCCCGCTCCGCCGTCGCCCAGCCGGTCGACGTCCTGCTGCCCCTCCAGGGCGCGAGCGGTCCGTCCGGCAGCGTCCAGCTGTCCGTCGACCCGGCGCGCCCGGGCGCCAACACGCTGCACGTCTACCTCTTCGACGACACCGGCCGGCTCACCCAGCCGGCCGGGATCACGGTGAGCCTGACCGAGCCGACGCAGGACATCGGCCCGATCGACGTCGAGCTGGCGGCCGCGGGGCCCGGCCACTACGTGAGCGACGGGATGGCCATCCCCGGAGCCGGCACCTGGACGCTCGCCGTCAGCGTCCGCCTCGACGAGTTCACCGCCACCACCGCCCGCACCGATTTCCCCGTCCGCTGACTCCTACCAGCGACTTCCCACCCCGATCCAGAGGAGTTCCATGTCGTCGAATGCCATGCCGTCGAGTTCCACAGCCCTGCCCCGCTACCTCGCCCGTCCTCTCGTCCTGCTGGCGGCCGTCCTGGCGGCGCTCGTCGCGTCGGTCGTCGTCGCGGGCACCGCGTCGGCGCACGTGACCGTTGCGAGCGAGGACGCCACCCCGGGCGGCTACGGCAAGCTGGTCTTCCGGGTGCCGAACGAGAGCGACACGGCCAGCACCATTGGCCTGCGCATCCAGATCCCGGAGGAGGCGGCCCTCGCCTCCCTGCGCACCCAGCCGGTGCCCGGCTGGACGGCCACGCTGACCACCTCCGACCTCGACGAGCCGCTGGACAACCACGGGCAGGAGATCAGCTCCTACGTCTCGGTGGTCGAGTTCCGCGCCGAGGCCGGCAGCGGGATCGCCCCCGGCGAGTTCCAGGAGTTCGCCCTCTCCGGCGGTCCCTTCCCGGACGCCGAGCAGCTGTCGTTCCCGGCGGTGCAGCTCTACAGCGACGGCAGCGAAGCGGCCTGGATCGAGCCGTCGGTCGACGGTGCGGAGCCCGAGCGCCCCGCCCCGGTGCTCGACCTCGCCGCTGACCCCGCCGACACCGCCGACGGCGCGGCCACCGCCACCCCGGGCGCGGAGGAGGCCGGCCACGCCCACGGCGAGGCGGAGAACGAGCCGGCCGGACTGGCGCTGTTCCTCTCGATCCTGGCCCTGCTCGCCGGCCTCGGCGGCGTCGTCCTCGGCTGGCGGGCGAACCGACGTACCGTGTCGGCGTGAGTTCCGCCGTCGGCGGCCGCCAGCGTCCGACGCCGGCGGTCGCACCCCTGGTCGCCCTGCTCCTCTCCCTGCTCGTGGTCCTGACCGGCTGCGGCGCCGAGGGGACGCCGGACGACGGGGCCGACGGCGGTCACGACCACTCGGGGGCCCCCGCCGCGGTCGAGGGGCCGGAGGACCGGTTCGCCGGGCTGGACCTCGCCGAGCCCTACCGCCGGCCGTCGTTCACCCTCACCGACACCACGGGGGCGCCGTTCGACTTCCGGGCCCAGACCGCGGGCCGGCCGACCCTGCTGTTCTTCGGCTACACGGAGTGCCCGGACATCTGCCCGACGACGATGGCCGACGTGGCGGTCGCCCTGCGCGGGCTGGACGCGGCGCTGGTCGAGGACCTGCAGATGGTCTTCGTCACCACCGATCCGGCGACCGACACCCCCGAGGTCCTCGGCGAGTACCTCGGCCGCTTCGACGCCGATCTTCCCGTGGACTTCGTCGGGCTGACCGGTGACCAGGAGACGATCGACCAGGCGCAGCTGTCCACCGGCGTGCCGCTGGCCGAGGACCAGGGCCGCCTGCACTCGTCGTTGCTGCTGCTGTACGGAGCCGACGACGAGGCACAGGTGGCCTTCGACGCCGGCAACACGTCCCGGGACATCGCTGCGGACCTGCGTCGGGTCGCGGAGGACACGTGACCCGGCCGGTGGCGCGGCTCCTGGTGGTCGTGCTCGGCGTGCTGGCCGCCCTCGCAGTGACCGGGCCCGCCGCGGCGCACGTGGGTGGCGACGCGGCCGGCAGCGACTTCGACGCGCGGGTGCTGGCGACGACCCCGGAGATCCCCGGTCTGAGCGTCCGCGTCCTGCAGTTCGGGGACGAGCTGGAGCTGGTCAACGAGACCGGCACCGAGGTGACCGTCCCGGGCTACGACGACGACCCGTACCTCCGCATCGGGCCGGACGGCGTGTGGCGCAACGCCAACAGCCCGGCCACCTACATCAACCTCGACCGGTACGCGCAGGTCGACCTGCCCGATCACGCCGAGCGCGGGGCCGAGCCCGACTGGGTGCAGGTCTCGACCGAGCCGCACTACGTCTGGCACGACCACCGGACGCACTGGATGAGCGAGGACGTGCTGCCGCCCGCGGTCGCCGCCGACCCGGACAGCTCGCACACCGTCTTCGAGTGGACGGTGCCGATGGTCCACGGCGACACCCCGGTGGAGGTGACCGGACTGCTCACCTGGAGCCCGCCGCCGTCCCCCTGGCTGGTGTGGCCGGCCCACCTGGCGCTGCTCCTGCTGCCGCTCGTCGCGGGGCTGCTGGCCCGGACGCCACGGCCGCTCGGTGTCCTGCTGCTCGTCGGTGCGGCGGCGGCGGTCTGGCACGCCGCGGCCACCCCCGAGCCTCCGGCCAGCATCTCCTCGCACGCGGGCGCCGTCGTCTCGGCGCTCCTGCCGGCGCTGACCGCCGCTCTGGTGGCCTGCCTCGGCTTCCGGGCGTCCCGCCGCGGCCGGGGAGCGATGACCGGGCTGCTGGCCGTCGTGCTGGGCTGGCTGATGCTCGTGCAGGGCCTGCCCGACGTCGACGTCCTGTGGTCGGCGAACGTGCTGACCGACGGACCGCAGGTGGCCGCCCGCGTGGCCGTGGCGCTGCTGGTAGCGCTCGGCGCCGGATCCGTCGGCGGCGGCATCGCGGCCGTGCGCCGCTTCCGCGAGGCCGCCCCGCTCGACGGGCCCGCGCCGGACCGGCCGGTCCCGGTCGGCTGACCGGGACCGGCCGGGCGGTCACCCCGCCTCGGCCGCCATGGGTCGGAGTGCGGGGGCGTCCCAGAACAGCGAATTGGCGCGTTCCAGGTCCTGCTCGAAGTCCACCTCGACGGCGGAGAAGGCAGAGATGTCCAGGGGCGGAACCGCACGTCACCACACTGGATGGCCGTCTCGATCGCCCGCTCGAAGTAGTCCTGGTCGGCGCAGGCGACCAGGTGCTCGATCAGGGCGGGCTTGTCGTCGCTGGAGACGTAGTTGATGCCCACGGCCTCGCCGAGCCCACCGATGACGGTCTTGGAGAGCTCCCGGATGCACCCCTCGTCGTCCAGGGTGTACTTGATCTCCTCCTCGGCGACCGTCGCGGTGTCGACGCAGATGAAGCTCTCGTCGGCACGGACCGCGCCGAGCACGTGGTCCAGGACGGTCGGGTCGAACACCACGTCGCCGTTCATCCAGAGAACGCCGCCCTCCCGGCTGGTGGCCAGCCCACGCAGGAGGCTCTTCGAGGTGTTGGTGGTGGCGTAGTGCGGGTTGTAGGCGAAGCGCACGTCGGGGAGGCGGCCATCACGAGGTCGCTGCCGAAGCCGACGACGACGGTGATGTCCGTGCCGGCCCCGAACGCCTCGCGCAGCGCGTCCAGCTGTCGCCGCTGGATGGTTCGCCCGTCGCGGAGCCGGGTGAGCGGCTTGGGCGTCGACCGCCCGAGGCGGGTGCCCATGCCGGCAGCCAGGATCACGGCCTGGACAGGGGAATGGAGTCGCCGTGGCGCCGCAGTGCGGGCCAGATCTCGCGGAGAGCTCGTCAGGGCTCGGTCGGTGGTCCGCACGTTCATCCCCTTTCACTGGTCGATCGTCGGCCGGGCCGGCCGGACGGTGGGAGGAGCAGGTCGAGCACACGATCGGTCGCGTGCCCGTCCTCGAGCGAGCAGAAGGTGTCCCGGAATCGGGCGTACCGGTCTGCGAAGCCGGGGGCGGCGACGTCGCTGTCGGCGATCGCCTCCAGCAGTTCCTCGCTGCTGCGCACGATCGGCCCGGGGGCCACGTCGGTGAGATCGAAGTAGAAGCCCCGCAGGTCGTCGCGGTAGTGCTCGAGGTCGTAGGTGTAGAAGACCATGGGCTTGCCCGTCACGGCAAAGTCGAACATGGCCGAGGAGTAGTCGGTCACCAGTACATCGGCCGCCAGGTACAGCTCCGCGGGCTCCGGGACGTCGGACACGTCGATGACCGGCGCGCCGGGCGGGACGGTGATCCGGCCGGACACCATGCTGTGCAGACGCAGGAGGAGGACGTGGTCCCCGCCCAGCCGGTCGGCGAAGGCGTCGAGGTCGACCGGGACCTCGAAGTCCCGTGCGCCGGCCGAGTCGAAGACGAGGTCGTCGCGCCAGGTCGGGGCGTAGAGGACGGCCGTCGTGTCGTCCGAGAGGCCCAGTTGCCCGCGGACCCGCCGACGGACGTCGTCCCGGTCCGGACTCATCAGCACGTCGTTGCGCGGGTACCCGGTCTCGTGGATCGGGCCGCCGTAGCGGAATGCGTGCCGGAGCCGGTCGGTGCTCGCGGCGTTCGGCGAGAGCAGGGCGTCCCAGCGGGCGACGTCGCGGTCCGGCTTGTCGAGCCACCCCGGGCGCACGGGGGCGTCGTGGTGGATCCGCTTGAGCGGGGTGCCGTGCCACGTCTGCAGGTACGTCGCCCCGGGGCGCTTCTCCCAGTGCATCGACATGCAGTCGTTGGCGACCACGATGTCAGCGGTCGCCAAGGCGTCGGCCGCCTCGGACGAGCCGTAGAGGACGGTGTCCACCCCGGGCGGGAAGGCGGCGCGGGTCTTCTCCGTGCACAGCCAGGTGTGGGTCAGGTCGGCCGGTCCGCGGCTGCGCAGAGCCCGGTAGATGGCGCGTGGATTGTCGGCGTAGAGGCCCCGGTAGGTGAAGTAGACCGCCTTCACCTCGGCAGACCTTCTGGACAGGAGTCGCCGGCTGCAGCTCGGGTCAACGCATCACGCTCTCTCGGTGTCGTCCGGGCACGGCTGGTTGCGGCCGTCCCGGTGGCGGTCCGACCCTGAGCAGCAGTACACGGGTGCGGCAGCCTGCCGCGCAATGGTTCGAGCTCCCGATCGCTCCACGGACGCTCAATCGTTAGGCGCGGGAGCGGCGCGGGACCTTTCACGCCCGGAGGTCCACCATGCCCTGCCGGCCGGGTCGGAAAACGTCCACGCCACCCGCTCGGGTGTACCCGAGCGCCGGGCTGTGGCGAGGTCCACAGCCGGCTCCATGACTGGGAACGACTCCTGCGGCCTCGGGTTGCGAATGACAACGATGGAACTTCGCGGTGGGACTCGTGGGACGTGTGAGGCAGGTCGCTCGGCGTGTCCTGGATGACGCGCCGTACGCCTGGTCACGGGAGGGTCACGGAGTGTTTGGATGACGAGCAGCCGAACTCCCCTTCGGCTTCTCGCGCACAGACGATCGGGCAGGTGCATGCACGCACGTTTCGGCCAGGAGAGCTCCACCGACCTCCTGACGACGGTTCGCCCCCTGCCCGCTCCGGACGGTCGCGGCACACCCGCCAGGCCACGGGAACCACCCGCCGGCCGGCCCTGCTCCTCGGTGCTCTCCTGACCGGTGGGGTGGTGGCCGCGGTCCTGGGACTCCACGGTGCCCCGGCGGCGTCCGCGGAGCCCACCTCGGTGCTGGCCGCGCAGCAGGCGCTGCTGAGCAGCGACGAGGACCTGGAGGTCAAGCCGCAGGCGTCGGTCACCGTCGCGGAGGCGCAGGCGCGGCTGCAGGAGGTCGCCGCCTCCCGGGCCGCCCGCGCCGAGGCCGAGGCCGCCGCGCGGGAGGCCGCCCGGCCCAAGTTCGTCCTGCCGGTGAACGGCGCCCGGCTCACCAGCGGCTACGGCAGCCGCTGGGGCACCTTCCACTACGGCATCGACCTCGCGGCCCCGATGCGCACCCCGGAATACGCGGCAGGTGACGGCGTCGTGCTGCGGGCCGGCGCCGCCAGTGGCTTCGGGCTGGCCGTGTACATCCTGCACGAGAACGGCGACGTCACCGTCTACGGCCACATGGACTCCATCCTGGTCGAGCCGGGGAGTACGTGGACGCCGGTCAGACCATCGCGCTCCTCGGCAACCGCGGTCAGTCGACCGGCCCCCACCTGCACTTCGAGGTGCACGAGGGTGGCGAGGACGGCCCCCGGATCAATCCCGTCACCTGGCTGGCCGAGCGCGGCGTCGACGTCTGACCCCGTGCGCCGGCGGCGTGATCTGATCCGGCCGTGAGCGGGGCCTCGGAGGACTCGAACCGGCGGATGCTGCGGGCCCGCGACGCCATGGACCGCCGGTACGCCGAGCCGCTGGACGTGCCGACCCTCGCCCGCATCGCGCACGTCTCCGAGGCCCACTTCATCCGGACGTTCCGCACCACGTTCGGCGAGACGCCCAACCGCTACCTGCAGCGGCGGCGGGTGGAGCGGGCCATGTTCCTGCTGCGCTCGGGGAGCGGAGTGTGACCGACATCTGCATGGACGTCGGCTTCAGCAGCCTCGGCACGTTCAGCCGGGTCTTCCGCGACATCGTGGGGGAGCCGCCGAGTGCCTACCGCCGTCGGGGACCGTTGCCCCCGGTGCCGTCGTGCTTCGCGATGGCCTGGCTGCGACCGAGCAGTTTCGGAGAAGCGCCGGGAGAGTGAGCGCTCCTAGCGTTGCGCCCATGCTGACCCGACTGAACATCTCCGGTATCTACGTCCTCGACCAGGACCAGGCGCTCGACTTCTACGTCGGCAAGCTGGGTCTGGAGGTCGACACCGACGCCGACCTCGGCTTCATGAGGTGGCTGACGCTCCGCGTCCCCGGCGACCCGGAGCGCAAGATCCTGCTGGAGCGGCCCGGTCCGCCCGCGATGAGCGAGGAGACCGCGGCCGAGGTGCGCGCCCTGATGACGAAGGGGGCCGCCGGTGGGCACCTCTTCTTCGCCTGCGAGGACGCCTACAAGACCCATGCCGAGCTCAAGGCCAAGGGCGTCGAGCTCACCGAGGAGCCCGAGGACCGCGACTACGGCATCGACTTCGGCCTCCGCGACCCGTTCGGCAACCACGTCCGGATCGCCCAGCTCAAGGAGGGCTGAGCAGGCAGCTCGGCGACCGCGGCGCGACCGCACCCCTACGCGGTCGCGCCGTCCCGGCCCTGTACAGTTGCCCCCGGCTCGGACACCAGGTCGAGCCGGGCACGGGGCTGTGGCGCAGCTGGTAGCGCACCACACTGGCAGTGTGGGGGTCAGGGGTTCGAGTCCCCTCAGCTCCACCCCGATGACCAGGCCGTTCCCCTTCCGGGGAGCGGCCTGAGTCGTATCTGGTGCCGGCGTGGTGGCCACTGGCCTCCATGTGGTGGTGCCAGGTCAGTCCCACAGTGCGTCGCCCATGCGCTGTGCCGCATCGCGGCCGAGGGCGCCCGCGTGCGGTTCGACACCGAGTGCCTCGGTCACGTGCAGGACGACGAGGGCGCCACCACCAGCGTCCGCGACCGGCTCAGCGGCGCGGAGTACACCATCCGGTCGAAGTACGTGATCGGGGCCGACGGCGCCCGCAGCCAGTTCGCTACGCACCGGGACCTGCCCTTCGAGGGCCCCGGCGCCGGCCCTCCACCGGCGGGCGGCCCCAACGGGGTGCAGGGAAGTAGCGCCGCGTCGTGCCAGGGCGGCGTGGGCGGGAGTGACGACGCGATGTCGGAACGAGCTGATCCCGCGGCCACGCCAGCGAGAAGTTGGAGCTGGGGGCGACGAGCCCGCCGGCGCTGAATCCGTCCGGGACCTGTGACGGGCGTGCGGATGCGCCAGGGGTGCAGCGTGGCGGTGTGCGCATGACTGGTGAGACCGTGGCGCGGGTGCCGCGCCTTCCGTCCGCCTGAGCGTGGCCGAGCGGCCTGCACCGGCTGGTCCAACGCCTCGACCCGTCTTTTCCTGCCCGACGCGGTCCGCGTCCCAGAGCTCCGTCAGCGCCTGTTGCACCGCGCCCACGAGTCTTGCGCGGCGGCGCCAGGTCTCTCACGCCGATGAGTGGGGGCACGACCGCGTTCCTCTAGATCCCGCCGGGCCGCCGACGCACGACAGCCCTAAAGAAACGGCGGACCACGCCTTGACAGTAGTGGCCTGCATCACGCAAGCTCCGTGCCACAGGTTAGCAAGCTGTTCCGCAGTGTGGCACAGAAAGTGGCGGAGTTGATGTACCGGGACGTTCACGAGGCTCGGACGAGCGGCAGCAACAACAGGCCGCCGGCTGTGTCGAACGTCCTGGTGTCACCGAAGGCTGACGTCGGCGTGGTTGCCCGCCGCCGCAGCCGATTGGCGACTACGGCCCTCGCCATCCATGAACGGTGGGGTACCACCTCCGACACTGGGAGTTCGCAAAGGCTTCACCCCGGGCGGCCCGTGCCGGTGGTCGGTGAAGTGCAGCTGACAGACAAGCCCGATCTGGGACTCGTTGCGCGACGAAGCGGTCGCGAAGTTCTGGCTCGTACCCGAGAACTGAGGAGGAACTATGCGCAAGCGTGGTATCGCAGTGGTGCTGGTGACGGGCGCCGTCGCTCTGGCGGGGTGCGGCGGGGAGGAAGGCAGTAGCACGGAATCAGCGAACGGCGAGTGGCAGCCCGACGGCGACGTCGAGGTCGCTGTCGGTGCTCAGCCCGGTGGTGGCAGTGACATCCTCGGTCGCGAGTTCGCGGCCGCCTACGAAGAGATGTCGGGCGTGACGGCGGTCGTCGAGAACTACGACACGGTTGCCGGTGTGCTCCTGCTCAAGGAGGAACCGGGCCTCGGCGAGATCATCGGCGTCGGCAACACCTCGAACATGATCGTGCGTCCGATCGAGCAGGACCTGGGCTACACGTGGGAGGACTTCACGCAGCTGGCGATCGTCGCCGAGGACGTGTCCTACCTGGTCTCGCAGGCGGGGGCGTTCGAGTCTGCCGAGGACATGATCGAGGCAGCCAAGGCCGGCGGCGTGACGGTCGGGCAGGTCGGCAGCGGCGCCGGCGACACAGTTGTCGCCGACCAGGTCGCCGACGCCTTCGGGATCACCTTCCAGCCGGTGGTCTACGAGGGGGTGGCGATGTGATCCGAGGGTGATCGCAGGTGACATCGACCTCGCGGTGCTGGAGCCGACGGAGTTCCTTCCGCAGGTCGAGGCCGGTGAGATCGACGTGTTGCTGAGCACCGGCAACAAGCCCGCCCTGCACGAGGCGCTCGCCGACGTCCCGCTCGCCAGCGACCTCGGCGCCGAGGAGCCGTTCGTCACGCAGGTCCGCCTCTTCTTCGGCGCACCGGACCTCTCCGAGGCGCAGGAGCAGTACTGGGTCGACGTGCTGACGCAGTGGTCCGAGTCCGACGGGTACGCCGCCTACATCGAGGAGAACGCGCTGACCCCGCAGCTCATCACGGGTGATGAGCTGGACACGTACATCAGCGAGTCTGTCGAGACCCTGGCCGGCGAATGACTGACGCGGTCTCTCAGGGAGAGGCGGAGGAGGCTGCTCCAGCGGGCGTGGCGTTCCAGCACGCCGTCGGCATGGGCTTCCTCGTGTTCCTCATGCTCGTCGGCGCGTACTTCGCCTTGACCGCCTTCGGCTTCGGCGTCACCGCCGAAGGAACGCCGATCGGCCCGGGCGCCGTACCGGCCGGGCTGGGCGTGATGCTGGTGGTCGGCGCCGGCGTGCTGCTCGTCGGCGAGGTACGTGGCTTCACGCGTGCCCGTGCCGATCGAGCCGCCGGCCCGGTGGCGGTGACGAAGCCCGAGCATCCGGGCCGCGACCTGCTCCGCGCGCTCGCGGTCATCGCTCTTCTCGGCGTCGGCCTGGCCCTCGCGGGGTCGTCGGCATGGTGGCGGGGCTGACTCTCGCCGTCATGGCGATCGCGTTCCTCATCGAACGGCTCCCGCCCTCTCGCGTCCTGCTGATCGGGGGATCACAGCGGTACTGCTGTGGCTCGTGTTCGGGCTGCTGCTCGACGTGAACTTCCCGCGCAGTCTGATCGGACTCTGACGTGGATGTGCTGCAGGGCATCCTCGGTGGGTTCTCCGTCGCACTCCAGCTCGAGAATGTGCTGTTCTGCCTCCTCGGCGTGGTCCTCGGCACGTTCATCGGGATGCTGCCGGGCCTCGGCTCGGCGTCCGGCGTGGCGGTCATGCTCCCGCTGACCCTCACGCTCGACCCGGTCACGGCGCTCATCATGCTCGCCGGCATCTACTACGGGACCGAGTACGGCGCGACGATCAGTGCGGTGCTGATCAGCACACCCGGTGACGGTGCTTCGCTGGTCACGGTGATCGACGGCTATCAGATGGCCCTGAAGGGGAGGCCGGCAAGGCGCTGGCGATCGCTGCGGTCGCGTCGTTCTTGGCGGGAACGCTCACGATCGTGCTGATGAGCGTGCTGGCGCCCGCCTTCGCGGCGATGGCGCTGAATTTCGGACCACCCGAGATGTTCGCGCTCATGGTGCTCGGGTTGCTCACCGTGGGCGGGATCGTCGGCAGGAACCCGCTCAAGGGGATTCTCATGGCGGTCGTGGGCGCGTTGATCGCGATGGTCGGGATCGACACCCAGACGAACACGCTTCGGTACATCTACGACTTCTCCGAGCTGTACTCGGGGGTGAGTCTCGTGGCGGTGGTCGTCGGCATCGTTGCCCTGGCGGAGCTGGCGGCGCAGGGTGCGAGCGGGGCGGTGCAGCCGATCCGGACGCGCTTCCAGGACATGCTGCTGACCCGCAAAGAACTGCGGCGCGTGCGGGGCAGCATCACGCGCGGCGGTCTCCTCGGTTTCGTCATCGGAGTTCTGCCGGGCGCCGGCCCCACACTCGCCTCGTTCTTCGCCTACGACGTCGAGCGGCGCGTCGCGAAGGACAAGTCGATGTTCGGTCGCGGCGACATCCGTGGCGTCGCGGGGCCGGAGGCGGCGAACAACGCCGCTGTCAACGGCGCGTTCATCCCGACCCTCACGATGGGCATCCCGGGTTCGGCGACGACCGCGATTCTCCTGGGCGCCTTCATCCTCTTCGACATCCGTCCAGGGCCCTTGCTCTTCGAGCAGCAGCCGGACCTCGTGTGGGGTCTGATCGCCTCCTTCTACATCGGTAACGTGCTGCTGCTCCTGCTGAACCTGCCGCTCGCGCCGGTCTTCGCCTCGCTGCTGCGCATTCGCTACGCCTATCTCTATCCGGTGGTGTGTGCTGTCTCGGTCGTTGCGGCGTACGCCGTCTCGGGGCTGACGTTCGATGCATGGCTCGCGCTCGGCTTGGCCGTCTTCGGGCTGTTCATGAAGCACCAGGGCTACCCCGTCGCGCCTCTCGTGCTCGGCCTGGTCCTGGGCGGAATGCTCGAAGCGGAGCTGCGCCGATCGCTCGCCATCGGAGAGGGCTCGTTCGCGATATTCGCCGACCGGCCGGTCGCGCTCCTGATCCTGGGCCTGGGCCTGCTCCTCGTCCTCGTGCCGGTCGTAGTGAGGAGAGCGCGGGGCTCGCGCAAGACCCCGATCCCGGCCGAGGTCTCCGATTGATGAGCGCCGTGACCACCATCGCGCGGCGGGCGCGCTGGGATTCATGGCCAGCGGCGTCGCAACCCGGATCACGGTGAACGACCAGCGTTCGGGCCCGACCGGGCTCAGCGGCTTGCGTTCGAGGGCGGTCCCGCGACGTGGTAGAGCACCGTGGGTGTCTTTCACCCGTCTGCCCCGAAGACGCAGACGGTTGCGCGGTGGCTGCGGGGGCACCGGCCCGGCGACGACGCCGAACGCGAACGACTGAGCGCTGCGGCACGAGAGGTCGCGGAGACAGCGAAGATTGGACTGACGGAAGGTGAGCATGAAGGTTGACGAGGCCATCGGCCGGGCGATCGCACGCATGGGAGCGGCGCAGATCTTCGGGATCGTCGGGAGCGGGAACTTCCGCACCACCGGCGCGATGATCGACGAGGGCGTTCCATTCGTCTCGGCGCGTCACGAGATGGGGGCGGCGTGCATGGCGGACGCCCACGCGCGCGCTACGGGGCGCCTGGCCGTCCTGAGCGTGCACCAGGGCTGCGGGCTCTCGAACGCGCTCACCGGCATCGGCGAGGCCGCGAAGTCCCGCACGCCTGTCCTCGTGGTCGCCGGCGATACCCCGGGGGTGACTACGGCAGCAACTTCTGGATTGATCAGGACCGTGTCGTCTCCGGCATGGGAGCCGTCGCGGAGCGGATCCACTCACCGGAGACCGCGGTGCGCGACATCGCGCGGGCCGTGACGATCGCCGTCACCCAGCGGCGAACCGTCGTCTTCTCCATGCCGCTCGATTTCCAGCGGGCCGAGGTGGGTGCGCGTCAGCTTGCCGAACTGGAGCGCCTGGAGCCGCCGTCGGTGCCGGCGCTGCCGGCGGCTGCGCCCAGCGCGGTGGCGCAGCTCGCCGATCTGCTGGAGCGTGCCGAGCGGCCGGTCATCGTCGGTGGGCGGGGAGCTGCGGGCGCGGTACCGGAGATCCGCCGCCTGGCCGAGCTGACCGGCGCGCTGTTGACCACGAGCGCCGTCGGGCGCGGCCTCTTCCACGACGACCCGTGGCATCTCGACGTGATGGGTGGCTTCTCCACCGACGGCGCAGCCGAGCTCATCTCCGGGGCGGACGTCCTCGTCGCGTTCGGCGCCGCGCTCAACCGCTGGACGACGCGTGACGGCACGTTCCTGCGGAACCCCACGGTCGCCCAGGTCGACGACACGCCCGCCGCGTTCGGCTTCCACTACCCCGTCGACCTCGAAGTGCTCGGCGACTCGGCCCTGACGGCGAAGGCGGTCGCCGACCTGCTGGAGGAACGCGGGACGGCCCGCAGGGTCGGCTACCGCACCGACGACGTCGCCGAGAAGGTGGCGGCCTCGCTCAACTGGAGCGATCAGGAGTTCGACGACCGCTCGGAGCCGGTGGACCCGGCGCAGCCGGGCAGCGGCCGGATCGACCCGCGGGCGCTGACGAACGCCATCGATGCTCTCGTGCCGATGGACCGCGTCGTCGTCCCGGACGGCGGGAACTTCAACGCGTACCCGGCGATGCACCTGCGGGTGCCCGACAACCGCGGCTACTGCCTCCCGCTCGCGTTCCAGTCCATCGGTCTCGCTCTGGCCAGCGCGGTCGGCTCGGCCGTCGCGACGCCGGGGCGGGTCGTTGTCGCGGGCATCGGCGACGGTGGCTTCATGATGTCCCTCGTAGAACTCGACACGGCGGTGCGGCTGAGCCTGCCGCTCGTCGTGGTGGTCTACGACGACAACGCCTACAGCGCCGAGGTCCACCACTTCGTGCACGAGACCGATCGGCTGGAGACCGTCGTCTTCCCCGACACCGATCTCGCCGCGATCGCCCGCGGATTCGGCTGCGAGGGCATCGTCGTGCGCTCGGTCGAGGACCTCGAGCCGCTGCGCGACTGGCTCGAGGGCCGAAGACCCGCCCCATCGTCATCGACGCCAAGATCGCGAAGTTCCCGTCCTGGGTGCTCGCGCACAGCTTCGCCGAGCACGAGTGAGTCGTCGGCGGATCGGCCCCCGGGCGACGGTGACCTGGCGGCGCCGGCCCTCCCGAGAACGGCGGGTGGCTACACCGCCTCGGAGCCGGAGGGCGACGTCGTCGGGTTGACCGTCCGGGCCACCAGCTCGCCGAGGGCCGGCAGCTCGTCGACCGAGATCCGGTGGGTGGGCAGGGCGACGCTGATGGCGGCGATGGGATGCGGGCCGGTGACGAAGAAGGGCGCGGCAGCGGCGCGGATCTCCGGTCTCAGGTCGCCTCGATTCAGGGCGTAGCCGCAGGCCCGGATCTCCTGGAGCTCGTCGGCGAGCTGAGCAGGGTCGATGAGCGGGGTGTTGGGCGGAACGTTTCGGTGTGCCGTGGAGAGGTAGAAGTCGATGTCGTCCGCCGACGCCCACGCGAGCATGGCCTTCCCGGTGGAGGACACGTGGAGGGGATAGGACACCCCGAGGGGTCGACCGGGCGGACGGATCTGCTGCTCTCGAGCTTCTCGATGAGAGCGGCGGTGGACCCGCTCCGCAACGCGAGGTGGATGTTCTCGTCCACCTGGCGCAGAAGGCTGCGCATGACCGGCAGGGCCCTGGCGCGGATGCTGCGCCCGCCGTCCTCGCGGGCGAGGTTGAGCAGCTTCACCGTCTGCACCCAACGCCTCGACCCGTCGCTCTCCTGCTCGACCCAGTGCGCGTCGGAAAGCTCCTTCAGCGTCCGCTGAACGGTGCTCTTGGGGAGTTCCAGGGCACGCGCCAGGTCGCTCACGCCGATGGGCTGGTGCACGGCCACGTGCTCCAGGACCCGGAGAGCCGTCGACACGGCCGTCATAACACATCACTCCGAAAGAAACGGCGGATCACGCCTTGACAGTAGTGGCCCGCATCACGCAGGCTCCGTGCCACACCATAGCAAACCGTTCCGCATTGTGGCACAAAGGAGTGAGCGTGGTTCGAAGCTTCTCGTCCCCCACGGCGGTCGGACGGCTGTTGTCCAGGGGTGACGAGTTCTGCTCGACAGCCACCCGCAACCGGCGGACGAGTCGAAGTTCGATCAGTCGAGCCGGGTCAGCGTGGAAATCGCCCGCGGCGCAGCCCTCGGCGCATCAGCCCGCGCGATTCGCGCCACCTGTCCATCGGAACGGTCCCGCCGCCGACCGTGGCCGCTGCTCCGGTCGCTGATGCCGGCTCCCGCGCATTCCCGCGGACCATCCCCGAAGTCCATTCTTCGACACGCTTTGAAAGGCTGTTCCCTCCATGAATGTCGTCAGTGGCGAGACCTGGATCCTCCGCCTCCCGTTCGTGCGCGAGAGCCGCGACACCGAAGACGCCCACCACGAGATCGTGGGCGTCACCCTGCACTCGGACACAGGGGAGACCGGGCTCGGCTTCACATGGTGCGCGGACTACCCCGCCGGATCGAGCGTCAAGGCGTTGTTGGATGACTTCCTGATCCCGAGGGTCGTCGGACAATCGGCCCTGGACGTCAGCAAGGTCTGGCACGACCTCCGAGCGGTCACGCACCGCCTCGGGTACGGCATCAGCTCGTTCGGCATCGCGGCCATCGACATCGCGCTCTGGGACCTGAAGTCACGGAGCAATGGTCACTCCCTGGCCAGGGAACTCGGACAGGTCGTCTCCAGCGTTCCGGCGTACGGGTCGGGGAAGGGCTCTCCGACCCTCAGCCTCGACGAACTGGTCGAGCTGTCCGCCGGTTATGTCGAACAGGGCTTCGATGCCGTGAAGATCCGGGTCGGTCTGTCTCCTGCCAATGACGTCAAGCGCGTCGCCCGGCTCCGCGCGGAACTGGGCGACGACGTCAAGATCATGTGTGACGCCAACGAGCGGCTGGACGTGGCGACCGCACTGTGGCTGGGCCGGCGCCTCGCCGACTTCGGGATCTACTGGTTCGAGGAGCCGGTCAGAAGCGACGACGTCGAGGCCCACGTCCGGCTGGCCCAGGCGCTGCCCATGCCGATCGCAGCAGGGGAGCACCTCTGTGGGATCCCCGAGTTCGTGTCCTACCTCAACGCCGGAGCGCTGGATGTCCTCCAGCCCAACGTGTGCATGGTCGGCGGCATCACGGAGATCATGCGCATCGGTCATCTTGCGGCGGCGCACGGGCGGGCCTTCGCGCCCCACGTGTTCAGCGAGTTCCACGTTCACGTGGCGGCGGCTCTGCCGCGCACCACGTCGTACGTCGAGTACTTCCCGTGGATCGACGCCTACGTCGAGGAACCGCTCCAGGTCAAGGGCGGTGAGCTGGTCGTCCCCGACGGGCCGGGCCACGGACTGCGGTTCACGGACAACACCTGGGACCGGTACCGAATTGCCTGAGGACATGACCGTGGTGCCGACAGCCGGTGCTGGCGACGCGGCCGGTGCGCAGCAGCCGCGGCGGCGGATCAAGCGCCGTCTGCCGCGCTGGGGCGAGATCGCCCCGATGGTCTTCTCCGGTCCTCCGGAGCTCGATGCGACGGCGCGACGACTTGCCGCGGCGCACGACGTCGAGGACCTTCGACGGATCGCTCGCCGACGCACCCCGGCGTCCGTCTTCGACTACGTGGACGGAGCGGCGGAGACCGAGAGCGCTGACCGCCGGAACGTGGACGCCTTCGGCCGGGTCGAGTTCGTGCCCCAGGTCTTGCGGGACGTCAGTTCGGTCGACCCGAGCGTGCGAATCCTGGGGAAGCCGGCGGCGATGCCGCTGATCTTCGCGCCGACGGGGTTCACCCGGATGATGCACCACGAGGGCGAGATCGCGGTCGCCCGCGTGGCGGAGCGGGTCGGGGTCCCGTACGCCATCTCGACGATGGGCACGACGTCTCCGGAGGACGTGGCGGCCGCGGCGCCCGGATCGGACCGCTGGTTCCAGTTGTACATGTGGCGCGACCGATCGGCGTCGCAGGAGCTCATGGCCCGTGCTGAGGACGCCGGGTACACCACCCTGGTCCTGACGGTGGACGTGCCGGTCGCCGGCGCGAGGCTCCGGGACCTGAGGAGCGGGATGACGCTCCCGCCCAGTCTCAACGCCCGGTCCTTCGCGGGGATCGCGCGCCATCCCCACTGGTGGATCAACGTGCTGACCCGTGATCCGCTGAAGTTCGCTGCCCTCGAGGGTGGTGCGGGGCAGTTCATGGAGTTGACGGACCGGATCCTCGACCCGAGCGTCACCTCTCGCGACCTGGACTGGCTCCGCCAGACGTGGCGCGGGCGGATCGTCGTGAAGGGCGTCCTGAGCGTGGAGGGCGCCAGGGACATCGTCGACCGCGGAGTCGATGCCATCGTGGTCTCCAACCACGGGGGCCGGCAGCTCGACCGGGCGGTGGCACCACTGGACGTCCTGCCGGACATGCGATCCGCACTGCAGCGAGACGCCGAGATCTACCTGGACGGCGGAGTCCGGTCCGGTACTGACGTCGCGGCGGCTGTTGCGCTAGGGGCGGACGCGGTCATGATCGGCCGCCCGTACCTCTACGGACTCATGGCCGGGGGAGCGCGGCGTACAGCGGGTGTACGACCTCTTCCAGCAGGGTTTCACCCGCACCCTGGCCCTCCTGGGGGTTGGTTCGGTGGCCGACGTGGGCCCTCACCTCCTGCGCCACCCGACGGCACCTGGCTGTCATGAACGGGCAGGTTGTCCATGCGGCGTGGGTGAGTCCCATGGAGTGGGTAGATCGGGCTCCTCGCCTCGTTGATCGTGTCGGTCACCGAGGTCGAGGGGCCACCCCGTGAGTTTCTGTGAGCAGCCCGGCGAGGAACTCCCAGAAGAGAACTCACACGATGGCCCTGGATTTCTGCCCTGCTCGAGATGGTCGACGCACTGCGCAGCGCGGATGGCGGCGAGGTGATGCGCCGTCTGCTGCTCACGATGCCGCAGGCGTTGTTCGACGCGGAGGCGCCGTGCAGATCGGCGCGGAGCCGCACGAGCGCTCCGAGAGCCGCACGACGCAGCGCAACCGCACCCGCGAAGACCCTCGGGGAGAACTCAGGCGCCGTGGGCGAGGGGGAGATGCAGCACCCGTCGCATGCGTGGGCGGCGCTGACCCCGCCCAGCGCCTGGTGATGGACGACGTCGTCCGGATCGGGGTGTCCCACGCCGTGCGGGCACATCCGGTCGGAGTAGCCGTAGAGGGCCCGCCACACCTTCGGCCAGGTCCGCATGTGGTGCTCGCTCGGGTGGTGCCGTGAGCACCCCGCCCCGCGCAGAGCGCGGGGTCGTGCGGCGCGGCGAGGCTCATGTCCCCCACGCCTCCCGAGCCGGCGGACGAGCGGGCCGTGGGCGCCGGGACGACGGAGGACCGGTCGCCGGCGCCGTGCGACGGCGGCTGCGGGGCTGCTGTGCTGACGGGCGTCGGCTCACGGGCGATCACACTCGAGGACGTCATGCCGGAAAGCGTGGACGGAGCGCCTGCCCTTCCCCGTGATCGACGTGTGGAGTCCCTGTCAGGTCCGGCCACGGACGCCGTGAGCGTGGTCAGCCTGTCAGGCCGCGGTTGCCGAGGACCTCCGACGGGAGAGCAGGTGGGCGGCGAGGAGGACGACCGCGACGCCGCCGACGATGAGGATAGTGGTGCGGGCCGACCATGGGGCCGCCTGTTGCGCTGCCTCTTCCTCGATCTCCACGAGGTCCCGAAGCTGCGAGGTCAGCGCCACCACCGCACCGGACCGGTCGCCGGCGGTGAGCCGGGGCTCCACCTCGGCGGTCATCGCGCGCTCGAGGTCCACCTCGGAGAGGGGAACTCCTCGTTGACCCAGTAGCCGTACTCGTAGGTCGTCCCGCCCACCGCGACGGCGAGCAGGAGGTCGTTCTCGTCCAGGTCCGACATCCGCGCGGTGTCCCGCGCCCACTCGCCGGGGTTCGTGTTGTCGAACGAGGAGACGAAGACGGCGTACAGATCGAGGCCGTCCTCCGCCGCCAGCTCCGCCACGGCCTCCCGAGCCGCCGGTATCCCGTCTCCGAGAAGGACGGCCGGGTCGGTGATCTGGTTGGTCACCTCCAGCGGGGAGCGGCCGCCGCCGCCCCGGCACCGGACAGCACGAGGGCCATGGCACCGAGGACGATCACGGGCCTGCGCACGACTGGACCTCCTCTGGAGAGAAACTGGGATGGGCTCATACGGGAGCGGACGATACGCAGGGATGCGCGACGACGGCCGGTGATCGCCCCATCGGGCTACGCGGTCGGGCAGTTCCGGAGGGCATCCACCCTCGTCGGCACCTCTGTCCGCCATCGCGGGAGCCATCGTCGACACCGACAGCCATGTGGACCCTCTCATCTTCCGGGAACGGTGATCGCGCTCCCTCGTGAGAGCGCACGACGGACCTTCGCGGAGTGGCGCTTTCCCGGATGGGTGGACGGCCGTCGTCACGTCGTGCGGGGTGGGCCCAGATCTCGGACGAGCCGACGACGGGCGGCCGGGCGGCGGCGGCCGCGACGCCGACGCCCAGCGCGGGGTCGAACCAGTCGAGCAGGTGCAGGGGACCGAACCGGCCACGCGTGCGCCCCCTCTGCGGCGTGCTCCGTCGTGGGGTCGAGTTCTACCCGCGACAGTTCGTCCAGGGTGACCGCGCCGACCTTCACCAGGCACTCCTTGCGCACCCAGGAGCGGAGAAAGGCGGCCGGCGGGTCGTCCGCCGATCGGAGCCGGGTCGTCTCGGCGGGCGTGAGGGTGAGGCTCAGGAGGGCCGGGTCGAGATCCCCCACCGGCGACCGCTCGACGTCGACACCGATCGGCTGCCGGTCCGCGCCCGCCGCCACGGCACCACGGGTGTGCGCGAGGCTCACGTGCAGGCCTGGCAGCCCCTCGATCGATGGCTTGCCGTGCTCGGTCGAGCCGCACTCCCGCACTGCTGCACGAGGGTCAGTTCGTGTGCCGGGCGACCGGTCAGCGCAGCGGCGCAGTGTCGAACCAGCAGGTGTGCCGCGACGTGCGCGTCGCGGTCGTCTCCGGGAGGCAGGGCGTCGGCGCGCCCCCGTTCGCGGGAGGTCAGGAGGTGCTCGTCCCCGGCACACAGCACGTCCGCGGGGTGGGCGACCAGAATCAGCGGTGCACCATCGGGTGATTCACAATTCATTCAGCGCTAAACCTCCGTGACCGAGCGGGGTCTGCCGGTGTCTCAGGGCCACATCGATGCGTCCTCTGCGTGAGTAAAGCGTAACGATATGTAGTTGCCGGACATTTCCTCGTAATGCCGTCACTCGATGAAATGTGTTGCTCATTTTGCGTGACGATAACTTCCCAATTCATCGTGTGGGCCGTTCACATCCGGTTGCCCAGGGCGATGCGAAAGCTTCATGCAGGACTTCTGAATCCATGCCTAACCTCGGGTAGTTCGGAGAATAGAAGGCTGCAGAGAGTGTATGGATGACAACGCATAGCGACGACCGGGACCTCTTCTCGACTTTCGGGGAGACATCGAGCAGAAGTCCGCGACCGCCACTACTTCCGCGTACGAGATGCGCGACAACAGCACCACGTCCTACCGGCTGCATGACAACTTCGTGGCCGAGCTCACCGGCCAGCGCTCGGACTCCACCCGGCTGAGCCGGTTCTTCGAGCGCACCTGCGACGAGCGGCCGTCGGCCACCGCGGTCGAGTGCGCGGGCGAACGGCTGTCCTACGCGGACCTCGACCAGCGCGCGAACCGGCTGGCGAACCTGCTGATGGCCCGGGGCGCGCGCGCCGGCGTCCGGGTGGGGATCCTGCTGCACCGTTCGGTGGACACCTACGTCACGCTGCTGGCGGTCACGAAGACCGAGGCGACGTTCGTCCCGATCGACCCCGAGGCGCCCGCGGACCGGCTGGAGTACATCGCCCAGGACTCCGCGCTGAGCCTGCTGGTGACCAACACGTCGTTCGCGGCGTCGTGTGCCGAGCTGCCCTGCGAGAGCCTGTACCTCGACGAGCTCGGCGGCGAGCTCGCCGTCCAGTCCAGCGCCCGACCCGGGATCCAGTTCGACGGTGACCCGGTCTGCTACATCATCTACACGTCGGGTTCGAGCGGTCGCCCCAAGGGCGTCGAGATCAGCCAGTCGAGCATCTGCAACTTCATCGGCATCGTGCCGTCCCTGTACGGGGTCGAGCCCTCCGACCGCGTCTACCAGGGCATGACGATCGCCTTCGACTTCTCCATCGAGGAGATCTGGCCCACCTGGGCGGTCGGCGCGACGCTCGTCGCCGGGCCCACGGACGGCCGCCGGGTCGGCTCGGGACTGGCCGACTTCCTCGAGGACAACGAGATCACGATGATCTACTGCGTCCCGACGGTGCTGGCGACCCTCGACCGCATCCTTCCGCTCATCACCACGGTGAACGTCGGAGGCGAGGCCTGCCCGCGTGAGCTCGTCGACCGCTGGGCCGCCCCGAACCGCCGCATCCTCAACACGTACGGGCCCACCGAGACGACCGTGACCTGCACGATGGCCGAGCTGCGGCCGGGCAAGCCGGTCACCATCGGTCGCCCGTTGCCCACGTACCGGGTCACCCTCCTCGACGAGGACCGCCAGCCGGTCGCCCCGGGGAACGTGGGCGAGATCTGCGTCGGCGGCCCGGGTGTGGCGCGCGGCTACGTGAACCGGCCCGACCTGACCGCCGACCGCTTCATCGCCGACCCGCGGGGCATCCCGGGCGAGCGCATCTACCGCACCGGTGACCTCGGCCGGTTCCTCCCCGACGGCGAGCTGGAGTACCTCGGCCGCGCCGACAGCGAGGTCAAGGTCCGCGGCCACCGCGTGGACCTGCAGGAGATCGAGAGCGTGCTGCTCGAGCACCCCCAGGTGACCGGCGCCGTCGTCACCCTGCTGGCCACCGACACCGGCGGCGACCTCGCCGGCTACGTCATCCTCCGGGGCGACGGCCCGGCCGGCGAGATGCGCCCGGAGGCCCTCGCCGCCGGCGCGGCCGACGCGCTCATCGCCGAGCTGCACGAGCAGGCGGTGGCGCAGATGCCGCCCTACATGGTCCCGTCCTTCCTGGACGTGGTCACGTCGATCCCGATGCTGCCCAGCGGCAAGGCCGACCGGGGCCGGCTCCCGGCCCCCACCCGCCCCCGCCTCATCCGCGGGAACCGGGACTTCGAGCCCCCGTCGACCACGGCCGAGGCCTGGATCGCCGGCCTGTGGGAGGAGACGCTCCAGCTGCCGGCCGGCGCGGTGTCCGTGGAGGCCAACTTCTTCGAGGCGCTGGGCGGCCACTCCCTGGTCGCGGCGAACGTCGTGTCCGCGATGCGCGAGAGCGAGCTCGGCTCGGGGCTGTCCATCCTGGACTTCTACAAGCACCCCACGGTCCGTGACCTCGCGACCTTCCTCGAGGACGGCGCCGGCGCCCAGGCGGACGACACCGTCGTCCTCGAGCCGCGCGAGCCCCGTCCCGAGCCGCCGTCCCGCGAGCGGGTGGTCGCGTTCGGGACGGCGCAGGTGTCGGTCCTGTACGCCATCATCCTGCTCTTCCTGTTCCCGGTCGGGATCCTGTACGGGCTCAACGACGGGCAGCCCTCCGTCGCGCTGATCCTCCAGCTCGCGGTCGCGCTGCCGTCGGTCTACCTGCTCGGCCGCTGGGTCGTCCCGGTCGTCGGTGCGCGTCTGCTGGCGCGCGGCCTGCGCGCCGGGGAGCACCCGCTCTGGGGCGGTATGCACCTGCGCGTGTGGACCCTGCAGAAGCTGATGTCCATCTCGCCGCTCACCGTGCTCAGCGGGTCGCCGTGGGCGGTGACGTACCTGCGGCTGGCCGGTGCGCAGATCGACGACGAGGTCCACATCGGGACGGCGGACGTCTCCCTCCCCTCGCTCCTGCGGGTGGGCCGGGGCGCGACGATCGGCTACGGCACCCAGCTGCACGCCCACCGCGTCGCCGAGGGCGTGCTGACCATCGCCCCCGTCACCATCGGTGCCGGTGCGGTCATCGGGTCCGAGAGCGTGCTGGAGTGCGGCTCCGAGGTCGGCGAGAACGCCATCCTCGGCGACTCCTCGCTGCTCACGTCGGGACGGACCGTTCCCGCGGGGAGTCCTGGGCCGGGTCGCCGGCGCAGTCGGCGCCCGAGGCCGTCGACCCGGTCGTCGAGCTCATGGCCGCCTGCTCGGACGCTCCGCGCACCTGGTCCAGCTCCCTGCTGGCCGGCTTCGCCGGCGGCATCCTGCTGCTCGAGCTGCTGCCGTTCCTGATCCTGCTGCCGATCGTGGCGGTCGTGTGGTGGACGCTGCTCACCTACGGGACGGCGGCCGGGCTCCTGGTCACCGCGCTGACCGGACCGGTCTTCGTGGTCGTCTCCTGCGCCCTCATCCTGGGTGCCCGCCGCCTCGTGCTGCCGGCGACCCCGGAGGGCATGCACCATCTGCGGTCGCAGCTGGGCGTGGAGAAGTGGCTCGGGGACAAGCTGCTCGAGCAGAGCCTCCTGTTCAACAACACGATGTACTCGACGCTCTACACGCCGATGTGGCTGCGGGCGCTGGGCACCAAGGTGGGCAAGGGCGCCGAGGTCTCCACGATCTCCAACATCGACCCCGACCTGCTCACCCTCGGCGAAGGCAGCTTCGTCGCGGACATGGCCAGCGTGGGCAGTGCGACCTACGCCAACGGCCATGTCGCCTTCCGGCGGACCGTGGTCGGCGCGCGGGCCTTCGTCGGGAACGCGGCTCTCATCCCCTCGGGCTCGCACCTGGGGAGGGCTCGCTGATCGGCGTCCGCTCCGTGCCCCCGACCGCCGGCACCGAGCCCGGCACGTCTTGGCTCGGCTCGCCGCCGTTCTTCCTGCCCCGCCGGGAGGTGTTCGAGGAGTTCACCGAGGCCGACACGTACGAGCCGTCGAAGCGGCAGGTCCGTGCCCGGTACGCGATCGAGGCCCTCCGCATCGTGCTGCCGAGTTCCCTGCTGGCGGTGGCGACGTTCGCCACCCTGTACGGGCTCGCCTCGATCGCGCTGTCCTGGAGCACGGTGGCCACGGTGCTGCTCGCCCCTCTGGTCGCGCTGACCTCCAGCGTGCTGGTGGTGTTCCTGGTGGCGGCCCTCAAGTGGGCCGTCGTCGGCCGGTACCGGCCGCGGGTGCGGCCCCTGTGGAGCGGCTTCGTCCGCCGGACCGAGTTCGTCACCGGCATCTACGAGGCGGCGGCGGTCCCGGCCCTGCTCACGTTCCTCACCGGCACGCCGCTGCTCGGCCCGGCACTGCGGCTGTTCGGCGCCCGGGTCGGCCGCCGGACGCTGATCGACACGACCTACGTCACCGAGTTCGACCTCGTGACCATCGGGAACGACGCCTCGGTGGGCGCGAACGCCTCGTTGCAGACCCACCTGTTCGAGGACCGCGTCATGAAGATGGACCACGTCGTGCTCCGCGACCGCGCCACCGTCGGCGACAAGGCCGTCGTCCTGTACGGCTCCGTCGTCGAGGAGGACGCCACGCTGGCCGCTCTGTCCCTGGCGATGAAGGGCGAGATGCTGCCGAGGAGACCACCTGGTGCGGCATCCCGGCCCAGAAGGTCGGTCGGGCGCCGACGGCGCCCCCGGCGCGCGACCGGCGCCGCGTCTCGTCCGGTGCGACCGCGGCGGGCCGGCGATGACCGCCGGCACGCCGGCGGCGCCCGGCGGTGCCCCGGCGGACGTCGCGTCCCTGGCCCACGCCTGCGCGCCCGCGCAGGCCGGGGACGTCTCGGGCACGCCGTCCAGCACCACCCCGGTGCAGCGGAAGAGCTCGCGCCTGGTGGGCATCGACGCCGCCCGCGGGATCGCGCTGTTCGGCATGATGGCCGTGCACACCATCAACGCCGTCGACGACGAGGGCAACACCTCGCTGGCGTGGACGCTGGCCGCGGGCAAGTCGGCGGCGCTGTTCGCGCTCCTGGCCGGCGTGGGCGTCGCGTTCGCCACCGGCCGTCGGCAGCGACCGACCGCCCGGACCTGGCCGGGGTACGCGGCCGCACTCGTGGTCCGGGCACTGATCATCGGTGCGGTCGGCCTGCTGCTCGGCTCCGTGGTGCCCGCCGACTTCGCCTCGGTGATCCTGCCCTACTACGCCCTGCTCTTCGTGTTCGCCGTCCCGCTGCTCGGCCTCTCCATCCGGGCGCTCGTTGCGCTGGCCGCGACGATCGCCGTGGGCATGCCGATCCTCAGCCACGTGCTGCGGGCCGGCATGGAGGTGCCGAGCACCGTGCCGAACCTGACCTTCGGCGCCCTGTTCAGCGACCCGGGCCAGGTGCTGCGGGAGCTGGCGCTGACCGGCGTGTACCCGGCCCTGCCCTGGATGGCCTATCTCTGCGCCGGTCTGGCCGTCGGGCGCGCGCTGCTGACGTCGCGACGCACGGTCTCGCTCATCGTCCTGACCGGTGCCGGGCTGATCGTGGCCGCGCAGATCATCTCGTGGGTCCTGCTCGATATCGTCGGCGGCCGTACCGAGCTCCGGGCAACCATGTCCTCGGGTGAGCTGGCCGGGATCCTGTCGGTCGGGTGGGCCGGGACGACGCCGACCGACACCGGCTGGTGGCTGGCGACCCTGGCGCCGCACTCCACCACGCCGCTGGACCTGGCCTTCACCATCGGCCTCTCGCTGGTCGTCCTCGGCTGCGCGATCCTCGTCGGCCGCACGACCACCACGTTCCTGCGGCCGCTGGCCGCCGCGGGGAGCATGACGCTCACGCTGTACTCCCTGCACCTGCTGATGCTGAGCGTGCTTCCGGGAAACGCCCGGGGCTGCTCCTCCATCTCGCGATCGTCGTCACGTTCGCGTTGGTGTGGAGCCGTTTCTACGCGCGTGGGCCGCTGGAGGAGATCGTCGCCCGGTCGACCGGTGCGGTTCGCCGCGGGGTGCAGTCGGCGACAGGAGCTTCGGAGGGGCCGGTGCTCCCCGGGCCTGACACGAACCGGCCCGGTGGTCGTGACCTGGCGCTGGTCTACCGCGGTCCGGCGTCGACCCCGGGCTGTGCGGAGGCCGTCGCGGCCGCACTGCAGCGCAGCCGGTGGGGACTCGAGGTCCGCTTCGTCGGACCCCGGGAGGCGCTCTCCCTGGAACCCGACGTGCTCGCCGGCGCCCGGCTGTACGCCCAGCCCGGCGGCGGCGAGCTGCGGCGGGCGCACCGGAAGATGAAGCGTTCGGGCGACGCCATCCGGGAGTTCGTCCGGTCCGGCGGCGGCTACCTCGGCTTCTGCCTGGGCGGCTACCTGGCGGGGAGACCCCCGGCTTCGGGCTCCTCCCGGGGACACCGACCGCTTCATCTCCTCACCCGGCGCCCGGCCGGACCACGACGGCGACAGCCTGGTGACGCTGACCTGGAACGGCCGCCGCCGTGAGATGTACTTCCAGGACGGACCCTGGTTCGACCTGGCGCCGGACCGGGGCCCGGCGGAGGTGCTGGCGACCTACGACAACGGGCTGCCCGCCGCGGTCGTGGCGCCGTTCGGCCGCGGTGCGGTCGGCGTCGTGGGGCCGCACCCCGAGGCCTCACCCGACTGGTACAGCGACTCCGGCCTGCCGGTGCCCGCCGACGTCCGTGCCGACCTGACCCAGGACCTGGTCGACCGGGTGATGCAGGCCGGCCGCGCCGGCTGAACCGACGAGGGAGGCGCCCCGCGAGGAGCGCCTCCCCTCGTGGTCAGGCTCCGTCGTCTCAGGATTGGTCGATCAGCCGCCCGACGGTCGGGCCCAGCCGGCCGTCCAGCGCGTGGCCGACACCGGACGGGTAATCGCCCGACGTGACGACGCCGCGGCCGGCGTAGAAGCGCTCCCCGGCCTGCGCGCCCCAGGAGGCGGTCAGCGGGACGGCGGTGTCGGCGGTGCCGGTGAACCAGTGGCCGCGGACCCCGGCCATGCTCGCGGCGGTCACGGCGGACGAGCTGCCGGCCGGTGGGCCACCGCCGCCGAACACGACCCAGCCGCCACCCAGGCGCATCAGCTCCGGGTGCCGCGGCACCAGGAAGCGGGTGATCTCCTGCGCGCCGGAGGAGAAGCCGGAGAGCCAGACCTCGCCGACGGGGTACGTGCCGAGCTGCTGCTCGATGAGTGCGGCGAGGAAGTCGGCGTAGCCGCTGGTGTCACCGGTGTGCCAGCACTCGCAGGACTGGTTGGGGCTCTCCACGGCGAGGGTGATCATGTTGCGGGCCTTACCGGTGGCGACCAGCCCGGACGAGCCCCCAGCGCGTACGAGGAGCTCGGGTTGTTCACGCCGTACTCGCCGGTGCCGTCGAGGTAGACGATCAGCCCGACGGGCTTGGCGGGGTCGATGCCGCCCGCGTAGAGCAGGTACTTGCCGGTGTGGCCGTTGCCGGCGGTGAAGGTCTGGCGCGGCTGGTCGGTGAACGCCCCACCCGACCCGCCGCTGGAGGGACCGCCGGCGGCCGGTGCGGCTGCGGGCGCCGGCCGGCCGGAGTCGTGCTTCCGTTGCCCCGGCTCCGCGGCGGGGCTTCCTGCGGCGCCTCGGGCGCCACCTCGGCAGGACCGGCTGCCGTCGCCGGCTCGTTTCCGTCCCCGGCCTGCGGCTCGGTGGTCTCGCCCTCGACCGGAGTCTCGCCCTCGACCGGAGTCTCGGCCTCGGTCGGGGCCGGCGTCGTGGGGGTCGGCACCGGGGTGGGGACAGCGCTGCTCGAAGCGGTGGCCGCGTCGCCGATCGAGGACGGCCGGCCGGACTCGGTGCGGCTGGTCGGTTCGGTCTGGCCGGCTGCACCGATGCCGAGATCGGCGGGCCCGCAGGCGGCGGTCGTCAGGGTGACGAGAGCCGCGGCCGCGAACACGCCAGCCCGACGGCCGGCGGTGGAAAGGGAACTGCGCACGAGTGATCCTCCGAGGCCCGCTCGCCGTGGCGACGGACTGTGATTGCGCTGTGACTCGTCGAGGCTGACACATGCTCTGCGCATCTGCCAGGTAACGACCAGTCACAGTTGTCCCATCCGTGCTCACCAGTCCCACGGTCACCGGCACGCCTGCCGATGAGAGCTGGCCCATGTCTGGCCACGAGGGGAACGCGGGGACGTCGGCGCACGTCAGAAGGGGCAGTCACGGTCGGACTCTCCCGGTCGTCCGGCTCGCGAGGACAGGGATGCGCAGAGGTCGACGGTCGTCCACGGTGGCTCTGGCGTGTGCGGCAGTGCTGGTGAGCGGGTGCACCTCCGCGACCCCGGACGCGCAGCCGGAGCCCGACAGGGCGGGGATCGACAGGGCGGAGATCGACGCTGCCGAGCCGTGGCCCGACCGCCCGGTGGTGGACCTGCGCTTCGAGGTGGCTCCGGATCTCGGCTCGGTGGCCGGTCGCGAGGTCGTCGAGTTCACTCCTGATCTCGATACCTGCGAGCTGGTCTTCCGGTCCTGGCCGAACAAGCCGGCCACCTCGCGCGCCGGCAGCTCCCTGACGGTGTCGGAGGTCCAGGTCGACGGCCGGGACGAGGCCTTCCTCGACATCCGGGCCGGCGCTCCCGAGGACGCACCCGCCGGCACTCTGGTCGAGGTCCCGCTGACCGACTGCCTGTCGGCGGGGAGACCGTCACCGCCGAGCTGACGTTCGACCTGGTGCTCGGCGAGGAGGTGAACGAGCGGGTCGGGACCTCCTCCGACGCGGAGGTCGCCTGGTTCGCCACGGCCTTCCCCTGCTGGCGTGGGAGCGCGGCCGCGGCTGGGAGCGCGGTCCCGCCGTCCCGGTCAACGGCGAGACAGCGGTGAGCGAGGACTTCCTGCTGGACTCGCTGGAGGTCGTCGCGCCGTCCGGCTACGAGGTCCTCGGCACCGGCGAGGCGGTCGGCGCGGAGGAAGGGCTGGACGGGACCACCGTGCACCGCTTCACCGCCCCGGCGGTGCGCGACGTGGCCGTCGCGGTGGGGAATCTCGGCGTGGTCGAGCGGACGATCGACGGCGTCCGCCTGCACGTGGGGTTCGACCAGGAGGTGGGCGAGGCCTACGCGGAGGAGTGGCTGGACCAGATCGCGGAGTCCACCGCCGACCTCGTCGACCTGCTCGGCCCCTTCCCCTACGACGACCTGTGGGTCGTGGTGCTCTCCAGCCAGACCAGCGGCATAGAGTTCCCCGGCGCGATCCAGTTCGGCGACGTGGATCCAGGAGAGCGTCGTGGACTGGTGACGCACGAGCTCGCGCACATGTGGTTCTACGGCTTGGTGGGCAACGACCAGGGCCAGCACCCGTGGCTGGACGAGTCGTTCGCGACGTTCGCCCAGTCGGTGGCCGACGGCGACGACCAGCCCTTCGCGCACCCGTCCCTCGAGGACCCCCGCCGGTGGGTGGGTCGATGACGTACTGGGCGACGGAGTTCCGACGCTCCAACAGCGTGTACTACGACACCGTCTACACGTTCGGCGGCGCCGCGCTCGCGGAGGCCCGCGACCGAGCCGGTCGCGAGGAGTTCGACGCCGCACTGGCCGACTACATGGCGGCCAACGCCTACTCGATCGCCACCCCCGACGACGTCGAGGAGGCGTTCGCTGACCTGCCGGAGGTCCTGGAGGTGCTCCGTGAGGTCGGCGCGTTGTCCTGAGCGTCCGGCTCGTCCGGCGCACGAAAGAGTGAGTTTGCCTGCGTTCTCCGCGCCGGGTGGAGACCGGGGCATCGCTCTGAGTAATCGACACGGCGTGTCGCACTCAGGCTGTTGACGGTTCATGGAGTGCGTAGAAAAGCCGCCCACCAGAGGCGGACGCTCCCTAAAACACGGGAATCCTGGCGGTTCTGGGTGTGGTCGGCCAGTGAGATGGGGCGCGAAAGCCGCACGTCCGTCGTGCGAAATTGGTTGCACACACCCGAGTACTGTGACTCAGTGTGAGTACAGGGCAGACGTGGACGGTCGGGGTCACCGGCGCCACCGGGTATGCGGGCGGGGAGGTGTGCCGGCTGCTGGCCGGGCATCCGAACCTCCGCCTGGGCGGGGTGCACGCCAATGCGAGCGCCGGCCGGCGGCTGGGTGAGCTGCAGCCGCATCTGCTGCCCTTCGCCGACCTGGAGGTCGCGCCGAGCGGCGCGGCGGATCTGGCCGGTTACGACGTGGTGGTGCTGGCGCTGCCGCACGGGGAGTCCGCGGCGATCGCCGCGCAGCTGCCTGCGGACACGCTGGTCATCGATTGCGGCGCGGACCACCGGCTGAACGATCCCGAGGCGTGGGCGCGCTGGTACGGCGGCGTGCATGCGGGCTCGTGGCCGTACGGGCTGCCGGAGCTGCCCGGGCAGCGGGAGCAGCTGGCCGGTGCCCGGCGGATCGCCGTGCCGGGCTGCTATCCGACGTCGGTGACTCTGGCGATGGCCCCGGCCCTGGCGGCCGGGCTGGTGGAGTCCGAGGTGGTGGTGGTCGCGGCGTCCGGCACCTCCGGCGCGGGCAAGTCGGCCAAGCCGCACCTGCTGGGCAGCGAGGTCATGGGCAACGTGAGCGTCTACGGCGTGGGTGGGGTGCACCGGCACACACCGGAGATGATCCAGAACCTGTCGCAGGCGGCGGGCGCGCCGGTGGGCGTGAGCTTCACGCCGACGCTGGTGCCGATGAGCCGGGGCATCCTGGCCACCTGCTCGGCGAGGCTGCTGCCGGGCGTGGACGCCGACGCCGCCCGGGCGGCGTACGCGAAGGCCTACGCCGACGAGCCGTTCGTGCACCTGCTGCCGGAGGGTCAGTGGCCCACCACCGCGCAGGTGCTGGGCGCCAACACCGTCGCGCTGCAGGTCGCGGTGGACCCGGACGCCGGCCGGCTGGTGGTCGTGGCCGCCGTCGACAACCTGACCAAGGGCACCGGGGAGCGGCGCTGCAGTGCGCCAACCTCGCCCTGGGCCTGCCCGAGACCACCGGTCTTCCCCTCGTAGGAGTAGCGCCATGACCCTCTTCGCACCAGAGGATGCCCAGTGACAGTCACCGCACCGAGGGCTTCTCCGCTGCCGGCGTCGCCGCCGGGCTGAAGTCCTCCGGCGACCCCGACGTCGCCGTCGTGGTCAATCACGGGCCCGATGACGCGGCCGCGGCCGTGTTCACCACCAACCGTTTCCCGGCGGCGCCGGTGCTGTGGAGCCGGCAGGTGCTGGTCGACGGGCGGGCGCGGGCCGTCGTGCTGAACTCCGGCGGCGCCAACGCGTGCACCGGGCCGGAGGGCTTCGCCGACACCCATGCCACCGCCGAGCAGGCCGCGGCCGAGCTCGGCATGGGCGCGATCGACGTCGCCGTGGCCAGCACCGGCCTGATCGGCATGCGGCTGCCGATGGACAAGCTGACCGCCGGGGTCACCGATGCGGTGAAGGCCCTGTCCGAGGACGGCGGGCCGGACGCCGCCCGGGCGATCATGACCACCGACAGCGTGCCGAAGACGACCGTCCAGCAGCGGGAGGGCTGGTCGGTCGGCGGGATGGCCAAGGGCGCGGGCATGCTCGCCCCGTCGCTGGCCACGATGCTGGTCGTGCTCACCACCGACGCGGTGGTCGACCCGGCGGTCCTGTCGACGGCGCTGAAGCAGGCGACCAGCGTCAGCTTTGAGCGGGTCGACTCCGACGGCTGCCTGTCGACCAACGACACGGTGCTGGTGATGGCCAGCGGTGCCAGCGGGGTCGCGCCCAGCGTCGAGGAGTTCACCGAGGCCCTGACCGCCGCGGCGACCGATCTGGCGATGCAGCTGCTGGCCGACGCGGAGGGTTCGACCAAGGACATCGCGATCACCGTCCGCAACGCCGCCGGCGTGGCGGACGCGCTCACCGCCGGCCGGGCCTGCGCGCGTAACAACCTGCTCAAGACGGCGCTGTTCGGCAACGACCCCAACTGGGGCCGGGTGCTGGCCGCGATCGGGACCACCGACGCCGCGTTCGAGGCCGACCAGGTCGACGTCACGATCAACGGGGTCACCGTCTGCCGGGGCGGCGCGATCGGCGACCCGCGCGAGGGCGTCGACCTCACCGGCCGGGCGATCACCATCGACGTCGACCTCAAGGCCGGCACCGACGAGGCCACCATCTGGACCAACGACCTGTCCATCACCTACGTCCACGAGAACTCGGCCTATTCCACATGAGCATCGATCACGCACCCGCACGCACCACCACTGCGTCCCAGGACCCCACGCCGCCCGACGTCCGCGGACCCCGCGGGCTGGTCGAGGAGGTGGCACTCGACCGGTGGGTCGACGAGGCGCCGCCCCGCGCCACGCCCCGCCGGATCGGCAGCAGCCGCGTGATGCGCACCCACGACCCCGAGGGCGACCAGCTCAGGGCCTCCGTGCTCACCGGGGCGCTGCCGTGGCTCAAGGAGTTCCACGGCCGGGTCATCGTGATCAAGTACGGCGGCCACGCGATGGTCGACGACGAGTGCCGCCGGGCCTTCGCCGAGGACATGGTGTTCCTGCGGACCTGCGGCATCCTCCCGGTCGTCGTGCACGGCGGTGGCCCGCAGATCAGCCAGATGCTCGGCCGGCTCGGCATCGACAGCGAGTTCCGCGGCGGCCTGCGGGTGACGACCGAGGAGAGCATCGAGGTCGTCCGGATGGTGCTGACCGGTCAGGTCGGGCCCGACATCGTCGGCCTGATCAACCAGCACGGCCATTTCGCCGTCGGGCTCTCCGGGGAGGACGGTGGCCTGTTCACCGCCCAGCGCACCTCTGCGGTGGTGAACGGCGAGAAGGTCGACGTGGGCCTGGTCGGTGAGGTGGTCGACGTGGACCCGACGACGGTCGAGGCACTCATCCAGGCCGGCCGGATCCCCGTGGTGTCCACGGTCGCCTCCGATCCCAGCGGAGAGGTGCACAACCTCAACGCCGACACCGCGGCGGCGGCCCTCGCCGTGGCCCTGGGCGCGGTGAAGCTCGTCGTCCTCACCGACGTCGAAGGCCTCTACGCCGACTGGCCCGACCGTGCGTCGCTGGTCCAGAAGATCGACACCCGTGAGCTGGCCGAGGTCCTGCCGACCCTGCACTCCGGAATGCTCCCCAAGATGGCCGCCTGCCTGGAGGCGGTCGATGGCGGGGTGTCCCGGGCGACCGTGATCGACGGCCGGCTGCCGCACGCCCTGCTGCTGGAGACGTTCACCACCGAGGGCACCGGGACGATGGTCCTGCCCGCCGTCGACGCCGACCGTCCGGCGCCGGTCGGCAACGAGGACCCCCGCGGTGACCGGTCCGCAGACCGCGGAGCTGGCCCTCCGCTGGTCGGCTGTGATGATGAACAACTACCGGACCCCTCCGGTGGCGCTCGCACGTGGCGTGGGGGCGACGGTGTGGGACGTCGACGGGCGGGAGTACGTCGACCTGCTGGGTGGCATCGCCACCACGATCCTGGGCCATGCCCATCCGCGGGTGGTCGAGGCGATCAGCACCCAAGCGGCGCGGCTGGGGCACGTGTCGAACCTGGCGATGCACGAGCCGGGGTGACGCTGGCCGAGCGGCTGCTGGAGCTGGCCGGGCGGCCAGGGCGGGTGTTCTTCTGCAACTCCGGTGCGGAGGCCAACGAGGCCGCGTTCAAACTGTCCCGGCTGACCGGTCGGACCGGGGTGGTCACGGCCGACGGCTCTTTCCACGGCCGCACCATGGGTGCGCTGGCGCTGACCGGGCAGCCGGGCAAGGCCGACGCGTTCGCCCCGCTGCCCGGCGGGGTGTCCCACGTCCCGTACGGCGACCCTGCCGCACTGGCCGCCGCGGTCGGGGAGCGGACGGCGATGGTGCTGCTGGAGCCGATGCTGGGGAGGGCGGGGTGCTCCCCGCACCGACGGGCTACCTCGCCGCCGCCCAGGCGACCGCGCGGACCGCGCGGGCGCTGTTCGGTGTGGACGAGGTGCAGACCGGCACCGGGCGCACGGGGCACTGGTTCGCCCACCAGGCCGACGGCGTCGCTCCCGACGTGATCACGCTGGCGAAGTCGATCGGCGGTGGTCTGCCGCTGGGCGCGATGCTGGCCTTCGGCGAGGCCGCCGACCTGATGGGCGCGGGCAGCCACGGCTCCACCTTCGGCGGCAACCCGATCGCCGCGGCGGCCGCGCTCGCCGTCCTCGACACGATCCGCGACGAGGGGCTGCTGGAACGGGCGAAGGAACTCGAGCTCCGGTTCACCGCCGGCATCGAGGGCCTCGGTCACCAGGGGATCAGCGGGGTCCGCGGTAGGGGTGCGCTGCTCGGCGTCGTCCTCACCGCCGACGTCGCCCCTGCCCTGGAGGCACGATTGCGCGCCGCGGGCTTCCTCACCAACGCCGTGGCCTCCGGCGTGCTGCGCCTGGCGCCATCTCTCGTGGTCACCGATGCTCAGGTCGACGCCTTCGCCGCCGCCCTGCCCGCCGCTCTCGATGCGGCGCTGGAGGACGCGTCTCGATGAGCGGGGCGCCTCTGTCGGCTACCCCGCAGAGCAGGGCGTTCCTCCACCGGAGGGGCGCCCTGCTCTCGTCTGCGGGTCAGACCATCTGGTCCTGCTGGAGGCGGCTCTTCACCCAGCCGATCAGGCAGTAGAGCGCGGCGTGCCCCTCGGGGAGGCGAAGACCTGCTCCACGCGCGCCGCCTCGATGAGCTCGTCGCTGTCGGCGGTTCCGCTCCGGTAGAAGCGCTGCATCACCCGACCGGAATCGCTGTCGCTGCGGAAGAGGCCGGCGATGCCGAGGGCGACGGCGTCGGACACCGCCAGGGAGATGGGCGGGTGCTGGAGTTCCCCGCGGCGCATGAGCACGTCGGAAACCTCAGCGGCCACCGCGAGGTCCCCGGCGTGCAGGGACGCCTTGCTGCTGATGATCACTGGTACTGCCCCCGATCCGGACGAACGTGTTCTTCTTTCCTCCATCGGCACGGGCGCCGGCGAGCTGAAGGGGTCGATGTCTGACGGATTCCTTGCGGTTTCGTTGCGGAAGGGCTGAGGAGACCGTGCGGGTGGCCCGGCAGGGTCGTCCCTGTCGCCGGACGAGACCTCGCCCGGCTCGCAGCAGGGAGGTTCCCGTGTCGATCCGCACCGACGGCTCGTCGGCCCGTCGTTCCACGATCACCAAGGCCGTCGCCTCCGTGGGCGTCCTCGCCGCCGCGGGTGCCGTCGCAGGCCTGGGCACCTTCGGTTCGTTCACCGACAGCACCACTCCGGTGAACGCCGACGTGGCCGCGGGCACGGTCTCCATCAACCTCTCGCCGGCGGCCAATTACCGGACGGTCCAGATGACCCCGGGCGGGCTGCTGCCGGGCGACTCCACCGCCACCCCCTTCGACGTCCGGAACGACGGGGACGTCGCCTGGGAGTCGCTCACCTTCTCGTCCTGGGCGACCAGGTCCAGCGTGCTGGACAGCGACCCGGTCCACGGCCTGCAGCTGACCCTCGAGTCGTGCTCCACGGCCTGGACCGTGGCCGGCAGCGACTACGCCTGCGGCGGCGAGGTCACGCCCTTCTACACCGGCCCGATCGTCACCCAGGCCGTGCTGACCGGCACCGCCACCCACGCGCCCGGCGGTGTCGAGCACCTGCTGGCGACGATCGCCTTCCCCGACACGGCCGGCCAGACGCACACCGACAAGATCAGCGACCTGGCCTTCCGGTTCACCGCCGTGCAGCGCGCCGGCGCCGCCGGCTGACCCACGGCCCCGAGTCCGCAGGGCGCCCCTGGATCAGGGAGGCCTGCGGCCCGTCGCGGATGAGGCCCTTCTCATCCGGCTCTCATCTCGGTGCCCGGCGTCGGCGAGGATGCTGCCGGGGTGCGCCCCCGCCCGATCCTGCTCGTCGCCCTCGGGGGCTCGTCCTCGCGGCGGTCGTCGTCGGGTGGCTCGCGCTGGGGCCGACGGCGAGCCGGCAGCAGCCGCTGCCGGACCCCATCCGGATCAGCACCCCGGCCGTCCCGTCGCCCGCACCCGCACCCACCTCGCCTCTGCCCACCGCGCCGCTGCCGACCCCCACGCCCGAGCCGTCGCCCACGGACGTCGTCCCCCGCCCCCGCTGCCCGACGACGACGGGGACGACGACGACGGCGACGACGTTGATGACGGTGATGACGGTGATGACGACGACGACTGAGGCCGGGCGCGCTCCCCGCCGGCGGTGGATGGTGCGGGCGGCGCGGACCCGGATCATCGGCTGGGTCCTGCTCCTGGTGCTGGTCGCCCTCGCCATCCTCACCTTCGTCACCTGGCGGCTGCTCCTCCGCGAGACCGATGAGCGGATGGACGTGACCCTCGACGCGGAGGTCTTCGAGTTCCGGCAGATCGTGGAGTCGGGGAACGATCCGCGGACCGGGGAGCCGTTCGCCACCGTCGAGGACGTCCTCGAGACGGTGATCACCTACAACCTCGCCCGGCCGAACGAGAAGTTCCTCGGGTACGTCGAGGGCGCCTACCGGTTCCAGAGCCGGATCGAGGCCCCCGTGCTGCTCAGCGAGGACGCCGCGTTCACGCGCCTGGTCGGCGGCGTCGAGGACACCGCCCGCGGCAGCTACGACAGCGGGGCAGGCGAGGTGCGGTACCTCGCCGTGCCGGTGACCCTGGCCGGGGATCCGAGGTCCGCGGTGGCGGTCGTGGCCTACTTCGCCGACCAGGAGCGGGAGTCCGCCCACCACACCGCGCGGCTGATGCTGGGCGTGGGGAGCGGGACGGTGCTGCTCGCCGCCGCCGGTGCGTGGGTGGTGGCGGGCCGGGTGCTCCGTCCCGTGCGCGACGTGGCCGCGACGGCGCAGGGCATCACGGAGCAGGACCTGTCCGGCCGCATCCCCGTCGACGGACGCCCCGACGACGAGCTCACCGACCTGGCGGTGTCGGTGAACGCGATGCTCGACCGGCTCGAGGCCGGGGCGGCCGCACAGCGCCGCTTCCTCGACGACGCCGGGCACGAGCTCAGGACGCCGATCACCATCGTCCGCGGGCACCTGGAGGTCCTGGACCCGACCGACCAGGTCGACGTCCGGGACACGGTGGCGCTCGTGGACGACGAGCTGGACCGGATGAACCGCATCGTGTCCGACCTCCTGCTCCTGGCGAAGGCGGAGCAACCTCGGTTCGTGCGACCGCAGCCCGTCGACGTCGAGGCTCTCACCGCGGAGGTCTTCGACAAGATCCGGCCGCTCGGCGACCGGGAGTGGGTGCTCGAGACCAGCGCGCGGATGGACGCGCTGCTCGACCCGCAGCGCGTGACGCAGGCGCTGGTCGCCCTCGCCGACAACGCCGTCCGCTACACCGTCGCCGGCGACCGGATCTCCCTCGGCAGCCAGCTGAGCGGTGGAGAGCTGCGGTTCTGGGTGTCGGACACCGGCCCCGGCGTCGCGGCGGAGGACCAGGCCCGGGTCTTCGAGCGGTTCGCCCGCGGCGCCGCGGGGCACGGCGCTCGGACGGCGCCGGGCTCGGGCTGTCGATCGTGCAGGCGATCGCCCAGGCGCACGGTGGGGCGGCGGTGCTCGACAGCGTGCCGGGCCGCGGCACGACGGTGACCGTGGTCCTCCCCGCGCACGTCGCGCCTCCCGAGGAGGCGGCCACCGACACCGTGGACGACGATTCCGCCACCCCGGAACTGGATTCGACCACCACCGCACCCCGAGGAGGCCGGCCGTGAGCCGCGTGCTGATCGCCGAGGACGAGCCGCGGATCGCGTCGTTCATCGAGAAGGGCCTCAAGGCGCACGGCTTCACCACCGGGGTGGCCGGGGACGGGCGCACGGCGCGCGCGGCGGCGCTCAGCGGCGAGTTCGACCTGATGGTGCTCGACATCGGGCTGCCGGGGATGGACGGCTTCGAGGTGCTCCGGTCGCTGCGCGCCGAGCGCTGCACCATCCCGGTGATCGTGCTGACCGCCCGCGACAGCGTCCAGGACACCGTCGCCGGGCTCGAGGGTGGCGCCGACGACTACATGCCCAAGCCGTTCCGGTTCGAGGAGCTGCTGGCCCGGGTCCGCCTGCGGCTGGTCGGCAACCGCCAGACCGAGGTCACGGTGCTCCGCTGCGGTGACCTGTCCCTGGACCTCCGGACCCGGCGGGCCCAGGTCGAGGGCCGGACCGTCGACCTCTCCGCCCGCGAGTTCGCCCTGGCCGAGACCTTCCTCCGGCACCCCGGCCAAGTCCTCGCCCGCGAGCAGCTGCTCAGCCACGTGTGGGGCTACGACTTCGACCCCGGCTCCAACGTCGTCGACGTGTACGTCCGGTACCTGCGCAAGAAACTCGGCGCCGAGCGCATCGAGACGGTGCGCGGCATGGGCTACCGGCTGCTGGAGGCCTGAGCGCGCGACGGCCCCGGCACAGGTGCCGGGGGCCGTGAGGGCGTGGATCAGGACGGGCTGTCGGCGCTCCCGCTGTCGGGGCTGGCGGTGTCGGGGCTGGCGTCGGCGGGGAGTCCCAGGCGCTCTCGGCGGGCGAGTCGGCGGACTCCGGCGAGGCGTCGGCAGGCGCCCCGGCGGCGACGTCGGGGCTGTCGCTGACGCTCTCGGTGGGGAGTCGGCGGACTCCGGCGAGGCGTCCACCGGCGCGGCATCGGTGGTAACGGCGTCGGGGAGTCGTCGGCGCTCTGTGCGGAACCGTCGGCGGCGGCCGCGGCGACGCTCACGCCGGCTGGCAGCGACCCGCCGCGGTCGTCGTCGGCGGCGGCGAGACCGGCGCCGGCGACGCCCAGCCCGGTGAGGGCGGCGCCGAACGTGACGATCTTCCAGGTGGCGGGGCGGTGGGTCATGGCGGTTCCTCTCGTCGTGGTGTCGTGCTCCGTCAGTTCTGAGGTTGCCCGCCCCGTGTGAGACCCCGGGGAGAGTTCGGTGAGGGCCCTCTCACGCGGGAGCGGCCCACTCCTCGGCGAGTGCCAGCCGGGCCGACGTCAGCGCCGGCCAGCCCTGCTGCTGGACCCGGAAGGGGCCGGTGGCCAGCCCGAGGAGCACCGCGGACACCCGTGGCCGCACCTGCGCGGCCGGCCACCGGCGGAGGACGGCGGCCTCGATCTCCCGGCGGTAGCGCACGGAGGTGCCGGGCCGGGGAGCACCTGCTCCAGGACGGCGAGGTGAGCCAGCAGGTTGGCCCAGTCGTCGATCCGGGAACCGCACCCGGCCGTGTCGACGTCGAGCAGCCCGACGACCGCGCCGTCGTCCACGAGCAGCTGGGACTCGTAGAAGTCGCCGTGGACGGGCACCGGGTCGTGCGCCCCGGCGTCGGCGGCGTCGAGCGTCGAGGTGAGGGCGTCCAGCCGCGGGCGGAGCGCCGGCAGCACCAGGCCGAGGACAGCGGCGTAGGTGCCCGCCCGGGCGAGACCGTCGGCGGGCGCCCGGCGTCCCTGGCGCGACAGGGTGGCCACCGCGTCGGGGAGTGCGTCGAGCACCCGTTCCAGCTCGTCGGCGTGCGGGAGCCGGCCGGCGCCGCCGGACAGGAGAGCGCGCAGCGGCGTGCCGGGCAGCCCGGGGAGGACGACGACGCCGTCGGCCGTGGCCGCCAGGACGGGTGGCGCCGGCACCGGGCCGGCAAGCACCTCGTGCCGCGCGACGAGCTGGTCGACGGCCGACGGCCGGACCACCTTCAGGTACCGCGGTCCGTCGGGGTACTGCGCCTCGACGACTGCCCGCCGGCCGGGGCGGTACGAGCGGAGCCGCAGCCGCGGCGTGCCGGATGCCAGCCCGAGCTCGACCAGCCGGTCGCCGACCGCGAGCGCGGAGGCGCCCCACGCCAGCCCGGGGAGCGCCGGGTCCAGCGGCCACCGCCAGAGACCGACCCGGACGGTCTCCTCCCCGATCCGCCCTCGAGGACCGCGGCGCCGTCCGGGATCCGCGCCCCGGTGGTCGCGGCCAGCGACTCCCGGGTCTCCCGCCCGTCGGACCACGTGACGACGGCGGAGAACTGCACGGTCGAGGCGCCGTCGGGTTGCAGGGAGACGTTTGTCGCGCGCAGACCCCGCAGGCTGCCGCCGAGCGGTGCCAGCACTGCCGACCACAGCTGGGAGGCGGACTCGCCGAGCAGGAGCCGGATCGACGGCGGCCAGTGTTCGGCCAGGTCGGCGGAGAGATGCGAGGACGAGGTCACCTCAGCACGATGCTCTGCCCGGGCGACGGGTGGGATGAGATGTCGATGAGGCCGCTCTCATGCACCGGCGTGCCTCCCTGGCCCGGGGGCCTACGGTCGGCCCATGGAGCCGAACGCGCAGGTGGCGCCCACGTCCGTCGTCGTCATGGGGGTGTCGGGGTCGGGGAAGTCGACCGTCGCCCTCGGCCTCGTCGAGCGGCTGGGCTGGAAGTTCGCCGAGGGCGACGAGTTCCACCCGGAGGCCAACGTCGAGAAGATGCGCAGCGGGCAGCCGCTCGACGACGACGACCGGTGGCCCTGGCTGCGCACGCTGGCCGCCTGGATCGGCGAGCACGAAGCGGCCGGGACGTCGGTCGTCGTCACCTGCTCGGCGCTCAAGCGCAGCTACCGGGACCTGCTGCGCGACGGGCATCCCTCGGTCTGGTTCGCGCACGTCACCGTCGACGCCGAGCTGTTGCGGGAGCGGGTGGAGAACCGCACCGGTCACTTCATGCCGTCGTCCCTGGTGGAGAGCCAGCTGGCCACGTTGCAGCCGCTCCAGGAGGACGAGCCGGGGACGAGCATCTCCGGTGCGGGCGCGCCGGATGCCGTCGTCGACGAGGTGCTCTCCGTGCTCAGGGTCGAGCGGGACCTCGGGGCGGGAGATCCGCCCGGGTAGGCCCGCCCTCGGCGGTCCCGGCCCTCACCCGTTCGGGCCCTGTACGCGCCCGCACGCGGTTGCACGGCGAGCGGCTGGCAACCTGATGGGATCGGGTCCGGCCGGGGCATGCCGACGGAGGGGGACGTGTGGAGCCGCGCAGCCGCCTGCTCGGCGACCGGTACGAGCTCCTCGTCCCGCTGGCCAGCGGCGGGATGGGCCGGGTGTGGCGGGCTCGCGACACCCTGCTCGAGCGACCCGTGGCCGTGAAGGTCCTCCGGAGCGAGTTCACCGGGGACGCCACCTTCCGCGCCCGCTTCCGTGCGGAGGCGCAGCACACGGCGGCCCTGCACCATCCCAACATCGCCTCCGTCTTCGACTACGGCGAGCTGCAGGAGGACGGCGAGAACCTCGCCTACCTCGTGATGGAGCTCGTCGAGGGGAGACGCTCTCGGCGCTGCTGGAGCGGGAAGGGCGGCTGGACGCCGCGCGCACGCTGGACGTCGTCCGGCAGGCCTCCGCCGCGCTGGCCGCCGCCCACGCGGGCGGTGTCGTCCACCGCGACGTCAAGCCGGGGAACGTCCTCGTCCGCACCGACGGGGTCGTCAAGATCACCGACTTCGGGATCGCCTGGTCGGCGTCCAGCGTGCCGCTCACCGGCACCGGACAGGTCATCGGCACCGCGCACTACCTCTCCCCGGAGCAGGCCGAGGGCGGGAAGGCGACACCCGCCAGCGACGTCTACGCGCTGGGCGCGGTGGCCTACGAATGCCTCGCCGGCCGGCGGGCGTTCGACGGGGAGAGCCCCGTGCAGGTCGCACTCATGCAGATCCGGGACCAGCCGAAGCCGCTGCCGCCGGACGTGCCACCGGCCGTCCGGGCGCTCGTCGAACGCGCGATGGCCAAGGATCCGACGGTGCGGTTCCCCGACGGCGCGGCGTTGCGCTCGGCGGCCGACCGTGCCGCCGACGGCCGCTCGACCGCCCCCATCGCCATCCCCGCGTCCCACGGCGCCGCCGGACCGCACGGCACCGCCGTCCTGCCGGTGGTCGCCGCGTCGACCCGGGCGCCGGCGGAGCCCCGGGCGTCCCGGACGGCCGGCGGGTGTCCCGCGTGCGGTGGCCACTGCTCCTGGGAGCACTCGGCGCCGTCGTCGTCGTGGCGGTCGTCGTGGCCCTGCTCCAGCTGGGATCACCGGCAGGGAGCGGTGAAGAGTCGCCGGCCGCGGAGACCTCCAGCACGACAGCGCCGCCGGCGGTGGTCGCGGTCGTCGCCGAGGACCTGGTGGGGCGACCGGTGGGCGAGGTGCGGGCGGAACTGGAGGCCCAGGACCTGCAGGTGCTGGCGGTGCCGGTCGAGACCGGCGAGGTCCCCGCGGACCAGGTCACCGAGGTGAGCCCCACGGGCGACCTGCAGCCCGGCACGGTGGTCACCGTGAGCTACGCCGTCCAGCCTCCTCCCGCTCCTCCCGCACCCCCGCTCCTCCTGCACCCCCGAGCAGCAGGGCGACGGGGACGGCGACGGGGCCGCGGCGACGGCAACGGGGACGGCGACAGGGGCCGTGGCAACGGGGACGGCGACAGGGGCCGGGGCGACGGCGACGAGGGCCGGGGCGACGGCGACGAGCGCCGGGGCGACAGTGACGGCGAGGGCGAGGACGACGACTGACAGTGAGGATGGACGTGGCATCACCGGCGGGGTCTGACCCTCCGACTGACCGACGCGCTCTGCTGTCCTGAACTGGATTCGTCGGCCTGACCGGTGATGCCACACGCACGCGACCGGACGGGCGGCTGTGACCTCATAGGAGCCTGTGCGAGAGGCCCCGCCACTGTCTTGTCCGCCTCGCCCGGCCGGCGCGTGCCATCCCATCGGTGCGAGCGACGAGGACGGCCATGACCAGCATGACGAGAATCGGCGGCCCTGTCACGGGCGGCGTCGACACCCACGGGCAGACCCATCACGCGGCGGTGATCGACTCGGTGGGCCGCCAGCTCGGGGACCGCGAGTTCCCGACCACACCAGCGGGCTATCGCGAGTTGACCGGCTGGTTGCGGGGCCACGGCGAGCTGGAGCGGGTCGGGGTGGAGGGCACCGGCGCCTACGGTGCAGCGCTCGCCCGGCACCTGCACACCCAGGCGATCAGGGTGGTCGAGGTCGACCGGCCCGACCGCAAGGCCCGCCGCGCGCACGGCAAGTCCGACCCGCTGGATGCCTACGCCGCGGCCCGGGCGGCGCTGTCCGGTGCCGCCACAGGGGTCCCCAAGCAGCGCGATGGTCAGGTCGAGGCCATCCGGGCCCTGCGGGTCGCCCGGCGCAGCGCGGTCAAGGCCCGCACCCAGGCGATGAACCAACTACGGGCGCTGCTGCTCACCGGCCCCGCCGGGCTGCGCGAGCAGCTGCGGCACCTGAGCCCTACCGTCCTGGTCACCACGTGTGCAGCCCTGCGCCCAGGCAGTGACCTGGTCGATCCTGAGCAGGCGGTCAAGACAGCGCTTCGCCGCCTGGCCCGCCGTCACCGGCAGCTCAGCGAGGAGATCGCCGACGCCGACGCTGACCTGCGCGTCCTGGTCACCGCCGCCGCGCCTGACCTGCTGGCCCTGCAGGGCGTCGGGATCGATGTCGCCGGGCAGCTGCTGACCACCGCCGGGGACAACGCCGACCGGTTGCGCTGCGAGTCGTCCTTCGCTCACCTGTGCGGAGTCGCCCCGATCCCGGCAAGTAGCGGCCGCACCCACCGACACCGACTCAACCGCGGCGGTGACCGGGCGGCCAACCATGCTCTGCACACCGTCGTCCTCTGCCGGCTGCGCTACGACCCGCGCACCCGCCTCTACGTCGAACGCCGCACCAGACAAGGGCTGAGCAAGACCGAGATCATCCGCTGCCTCAAGCGCTACATCGCTCGAGAGATCTACGCCGCCCTACCGACCAACCCACACGCCAACGATCTTGGTCTGGCCGCTTGACAGTCCATAGGAGCATCCCGTCGATGGCACCCGACCGGCGTCCTCCTGCCGGGCGGGTCAGTCCCGGTCGAGGCCCAGGGGCTCGACGTCGTCCGGGTCGGCCACCGGACGCCGGTCGGCGGCCGAGCGCTCGGAGTCGCCGTCGCGGCTGTACTGCCGGCGCTCGACGAACAGCGGGGAGGTGCGAACCGCCTCTGCCTGGTCGGCGATCTCCGCGGTGCCACCCGCCAGCCGCTTCTTCACGACCGTCAGTGCGGAGTGGTGATCCCGGATCATGCGGAGCACCTCGTCGAAGCTCTCCCGGACGACGTACTTGGTGCCGTCGACCAGGTGGAGGACCGTGTCGGGGTCGGTCTCGACCCGCTCGACGTGCGTCGGGTCGACGTTGTAGTACTCGCCGTTGCGGCAGGTGACAGCGATCACGGGAGCGGTCCTTCCGCTCGGGCGGGGCAGCGGACCCCGATGGCGCCGTCGGGCGGCATCCTCTGCATCGGCCCGGCCGGGGCGCAGCTCAAGCCGAACCGCGGGAGTCTCACCCCTGCGGTGGGGAGATCCGCTGGTCATGGCCTCAGAAGCCGAACAGCAGCCCCAGGCCGCCGACGGTGAAGAGGACCATCACGATCACCAGCGGCAGCTGGTCCGACGCTCGGGCGCGCCGCGCCGACAGCAGCGCCCGCTCGTGGGCCAGCGTGACGCCGAGGACGTGTCCCACCACCACGGCACCCACCTGGACGAGGGCGATCGCGTCGGAGCCGACCGCGGTGAGGTCGACACGGTTGTCGTAGGTCCCGAACAGGTCGACACCGGCCAGCCCGAACGGGTTGCTGGCCAGGATCCACGTCGTCTGGCCGTCGAGCACGAGCAGGCTGAAGTAGTGCGCCACGGTGTAGCCGAGCGCGATCGGGATGACCGTGGCCGCGTAGCGCCGCGGCTGGTCCGCCTCCCGCTGGCCGGCCAGGCGTCCCGACAGCCGGGCGCCGACCACGTACAGGGCAGCGACCAGCGCGATCGACGCGACCAGGCCCACGGTCCCGGACAGGGTGTCGTTCGCGGCGCCCGGGCCGGTCTGCCAGAACACCGTGCGCGACAGGCCGTCGAACGCCGTCGACCCGAGCAGGACGACGACGACCGCCGCCAACCCCGGCACCGCCGGGGTCGCCGTCGCGTTGGCCAGGGATTGCGCACCACCAGCCGACCGTCCGGACGGCGACCCCACGGGAGAGCCGGGCGACGAGCGTCGAGTACACCTCGAAGCCGTCGCCGTGGGCGAACCACGCCTCGCCGAACCGGAGCGCCAGCCCGACCTGGACGACGGCGTAGCCCACGAGGAAGACCGCGACCGTCGTCGGCTCGGCCCGGCCGGGGTAGACCAGCTCCAGCCACAGGAACACGACGAGGAACGCCGCGGCCGGCCACAGCCCGAGGGCCGGAAGACGGGCCGCGCCGGTGGGGGTGGGGGCGAGCGGGCGGAGGACCCGGTGCAGCAGGCGGAGCGGGTTCGCCGCCCGCCAGACCGCCCCGAGCAGCAGGCTGGCCGGCACCAGGCCCACCCAGAACGTCACGTACAGCACCCAGGGGCGAGGTTCCGCGACGTCTCCCCGGGGCCGGCGAATGCCACGACGGTCACGAGCGCGGCGGTGGCCAGGCTCAGCACCTGCAGCGCGGTCCGGGCCCCGGGGCTGTCGACGACCCGCTGGACCGCTGCGGGAAGAGGCCGGCCGGACTCGGCGCCGCCCAGCTTCGGCGTCCGCCAGAAGAGCAGCAGGACGACGAAGCTGATCAGGATCGCGGCACCGGCCCCGTAGAGCGCGAGCCCGAGCGGGATCGGCAGGTCGGTCCGGGAGCCGACGCCGTGCGCGGAGTCGTCACGGGAGCTCCTCGCCGGGGCACGTCGTCCCCGTGGCGTCGGGTGCTCCGCCCCCGGTGACCTCGGCAGTTCGGTCACTGGACCTGCAGCGAGAGGAGCACCGTCCCCGCGTCGTGCAGCTCCACCTCGAACACCCCGGGGATGGTGGCGGCGAAGGTGAGCTCGGCCGGCTGCCCCGGGGTGAGCGGCGCCGTCAGGTCGTAGCCGTGCACGTGCGCCTCGTCGGCGACGTCGGAGGTGATGACCAGCGTGACCTCCTCCCCGGCCGCGACGGGTACCCGGCCGGTGTCCCCGCTCGCCTGGCCACCGGTCACGGTGACCTCGATCCGCTGCGCCGCCTCCGCACTCGTCGGTGCGGGTGCGGAGGTGGGCGCCGAGGAGGACGCGGTGCTGCTCGGCGAGGCAGCGGAGGTGGACTCCGCGGCGGCGTCGGAATCGGCGTCGGTGCCGGCGCAGCCGGTCAGGACGGCGACCAGCACGGCTCCGGACATGGTCGCGGACAGGAGGGCAGGACGAACGAGCACGACTGGATCTCCGGGGCTGGGAGGGGCGGGCGGTCAGCGGCTGCCGAGCTCGCTGGCCGGACGGGCGGTCTCGTCGTCGGCCGGTGGATCGGCCGGGGTGTCGGGGAAGGGCTCCCGATCCCCGGCCCGCCGCGAGTACCGCCCGACGCCCCACGAGATCACGCCGATGAGTGCCAGGGTGCAGAACAGCACGACGAGGTTGGAGATGGTCCACAGGCTGCCCTCGGCGTCCTTGAGCTCCCGCTGGAGGATGTCGACCTCCGGGATGGCCTCGCGGGTCATCCCGTCCTCCGCCGGGATCTCCGGCTCGCCGAGCGCCTCGTCGGCGGGCAGGTAGATCGGCATGGCCGTGAGGACGCGGCCGTCGTGCACGCGCAGCAGCGTCTTCCAGGTGCCGTGCAGGGAACCGGCTCCGTCGTCCGGTAGGCGCCCTCGCCGGTCCGCTCGAGCGGGGTGACGACCAGACCGTCGCCCTGCCACGAGGTGATCTGCACCCAGGCGGGCTCGTCGGCAAAGTCGGCCGGGTCGAGCTGGACGGTCACGTTCGCCGTCCGCGGGTCCGCCTGGACGTCCTCGATGCCGAAGGTGGCCTCCAGGTCCTCGGGCACGGTCGCCAGCAGACCGTTGGTGACGGCGGCGGCGAGCACGACGAGGGAGCCGACCAGGACGGTCCGGGCGACGGCCGGGCGGGGAGGCGACGGCGCAGGCCCGACGCCAGGAGGGCGCCGAGCAGACCGCCGGCCACACCCCCGCGATCGCCATGAGCGTGCCCTCGACGAGGATGTCGCTGCGCCAGGACAAGGTCTGGGTGAACTGCGTCCAGCCCCATTCGGTGGCGTGGCCGACCGTGCCGATCCCGACACCGGCGACGGCGCCGAAGACCAGCGGGCTGCGGGCCAGCGGGATCGACAGGGCGAGCAGTTCGACGACGATCGCCGACCCCAGGTAGAGCGGGAAGCTCGGCACGATCTCGCCGAACGCCGGCCCGACGATCAGCGCGATCGCGCCGCGGATGACCACGAAGAACACGGCGGCGGCCAGCGCGCCGCCGCGGCCCATGAACAGCCGGGCGGCGACCAGCGCGATGCCGGCGGCGCCGGCGATCATCAGCGGCTCCAGCACCAGCCGGAACTGCGGGACGTCGAAGTCGTACTCGCCCTGGAAGACCGACATGCCGAGCAGGAGCCCGCCCATCGCCGACGCCTGCCGGATGAACCGGGCCCGCTGGCCGACCTTGCGGTCGCCGTCGTCGGTGGAGAGCCCGCCGTGGCCCTCCTGCTCCAGGAGCAGCAGCCCGACGATCGACAACCCGGCGCCGCCGATGAGCATCAGATGGGTGGGGCCCCAGAGCGTGACGTCCTGACCGAACATCCGGTGCCAGACGTCGTCCAGGGGAAGCCGAGCAGCGCGTAGAAGCCGGCCGCGGTGAGGATGACGCCGCCGACCGGGACGTCCCAGCCGCGCAGGAACCGGACGGAGGAGGGCCCGGGCTTCTCCTCCAGCGGCATGGTGCACGCGAGGACACCACCGGCGAAGACGCCGAAGAGACCGAACAGGATCAGGAAGTGCGCGGGGTTGGCCAGCGGTCCCTCGTCCCGGCCCACGCCGATGTGCAGGGCGATGTCCCAGAGCATCCCGAGCAGGGCGACCAGCAGGGAGACCGTCGTGAGGATGGTGGGCAGGGCCACCCAGGCCGGGACACCGGTCGCCGTCCCCAGCCGGTCGCCGACCCGGGTGAGGACGGTCGACCTCCGGGTGCGGTGCAGGAACACCAGCCCGAGCAGCACCGCGGTCAGGCCGAGGCCGATCCCGGTTGCCAGGATCACCTCGCCGATCGCGGCGCCCCCGGCGGGACGTGTGTCAGCGGCGAGCAGCACGGAACCTCCTGAGGCCATGTGGGCTATGGAACACCCATCACGGTGACATCGACAACTGATACATAGAACGAGTCGTTTACCGTGGGGTCACGATGACGAGGATGTGTCCGTGACCACGCCGGCGGATTCCCCGTGCCCGGGGGCGAACTGACTCGCGAGCTCACGGTCGACGAGCTGGCGGCGCGCGTCGGCGTCACCGTGCGCAACGTCCGCGCCTACTCCGCCCGCGGGCTGCTCCCGCCGCCTCGCATGGTCGGGCGGACCGGCTACTACGGCCGCGAGCACGTGGCCCGGCTGATGCTGGTCCGGGAGATGCTCGCCGAGGGCTACTCGCTGGCCATGATCGAGCGGACGCTGGCTTCGGCGCCGGCGAACGCGAGCACCACGACCCTCGCGTTGCACCGTGCGCTGCTGGCGCCCTGGCTGCCCCGGAGCCCGAGACGATCACCGGGGCGGAGCTGGCCGCCCGAGCCGGCGTCCCCGAGGACTCCGCGCTCGTCGACCGGCTGGTCGCGCTCGGGCTGGTGCGACGGCTCGACGACGAGGGCGCCCTGCGGGTGATGGACCCGGCGCTGCTGGCGGCGGGGCTGCAGGTCGTCCGGCTGGGGGTCCCGCCCGAGGAGCTCATCGACACCCAGGCCCGGGTCAACGAGCACGTCCGGGAGATCGCCCAGACCTACGTGCAGATGTTCGTGCGGACGGGCTGGCAGGCGTTCGTGGACGCGGGGGCGCCGAAGGACCAGCTGGAGGCGGTGCGGGACACCGTCACCCGGCTCCAGCCGGCGGCGGCGCAGGCCGTCCTCGCCGCGTTCCGCACGGAGATGGCCGCTGCGGTGGGCGCGGCACTGGAGGAGGTCCTCAGTCAGCTGGCGGGGAGTAGGGATCTCCTCGCGCTGCATCGCGGCGCGGTCGGCCTCGGCGGCGTCCTCGCGCGCACTGATCCTGCGGTCGCGCACGACGGCCCCGACGACGAGGGCGACGAGGATCGCCGCGGGCACGAAGAACCCCACCGTCCCGATGATGCTCAGGCCGTCCATCGTCAGCAGGTCCACGGCTCCGGTCATCCCTCCATGTGACACCGATCGATGTCGAGGTGTCAAACGCAAGCGGTCTGACGGTCTCGCTCGTCAGCCGTCGTCGGACCGCCGGGACGTCGGCGACCGCGCGGGATCGGGGTGCTGGCAGCCGGCCCGATCAGTCGGAGGTCTTGCCGTCCCGCCAGTAGCCCATGAAGGCCACCGAGCGACGGTCGACGCCACGCTCCTGCACCAGGTGCCGCCGCAGGCCCTTCACCACGCCGGCCTCACCGGCGAGCCAGGCGTACACGCCGGAGGAGCGGCGGGGAGGGCGTCCTCCTCGGGCACCTCCCAGAGGATGCCGGCGTCCACGTCGACGTCGTCGAGGTCGGCCACCGGAGTGGGGGCGACGTCGTCGCCCAGTTCGTCGACCGTTGCGATGACGGCTGCCGTGAGCAGGGCACCGCGCGCGGCGGGGGCGGTGCCGTCGTCCGGCCAGCGGGGAGCCAGGTGATGTGCACGCCCGACGGGGCCGCGACGTTCAGCGCGTCGGCGGGGGTGGGGACCTCGAGCAGGACGTGTGCTCGTCGCCCCGCGGGCAGCGTCTCGACGATGGCGCAGATGGCCGGCACCGCGGTCTCGTCGCCGGCGATGAGCAGGCAGGATGCGTCCGCCGGCGGGTGCCACTCGAACCCGCCGGTCGGGCCGGGGAAGCGGGCGTTCGGGGCGATGAGCACGACCTCGTCGCCGATCCCGGCGGTCTCCGCCCATGCCGAGGCCGGACCGGTCGCGCCGTGCAGGACGAAGTCGACGTCGACCTCGCCGCGTTCCGGTCGCAGCGCGCGGATCGTGTAGGTGCGGAGCGGCATCTGGCGCTCGGGGGAAGGGCGCGCCACGCGCCGTACCAGTCGGGATCGACCGGGCAGTCGTCGATGCCGCGGCCGGGGAGCGGCAGCATGACCTTGATCCGCTGGTCGTAGCCGTTGGTCGAGAAGTCGGCCATGTCCGGACCGGTGAAGGTGACCCGCAGGAAGCTCGGGCTCAGCCGCTGCACTCGGGAGACGTGGACCGGGAACGGTCGGTAGACCGGGACCTGCACTGTCTCGATGGTCATGTGCCCTCTCCCGGTCACCGGCGGATGAGGCCGAATCTACTTAGGCTAGCCTCACCTGGCTTCGCGACCGAGTCTTGCACACGGTCGCGGACGGATCCAGTGGCACGTCGTACCGGTGTGCGTGCCCACCCACGAGGAGAACGATGAGACGTCCAGCCCTGTCAGCGACCGGTCTCGCCCTGGTCGCCGTCCTGTCCCTCCCCGCCTGCGGAGGCACGGAGGACGCCGACGCCGACCCGGCGTCGACCACGACCGCGGACGCAGCCTTTCCGCGCACCGTCGAGCACGCCATGGGGAGCACGGAGATCCCGGAGCGCCCCGAGCGCGTCGTCGTCCTGGACACCGGCGAGCTCGACTCCGTCCTCTCCCTCGGCGTCACCCCGGTCGGCGCGGTGACCACGGCCGTCTCCGACGGCTTCCTCAGCTACCTGGCCGACGACGCCGCTGAGGTGGAGGTGGTCGGCACGATCGCCGAACCGAACCTGGAGGCGATCGCGGCCGTGCAGCCGGACCTCATCCTGTCGAACGTGGTCCGGCACGAGGACATCTACGAGGAGCTGTCGCAGATCGCTCCCACGGTGTTCGCCGCGGACCTGGGGGACACCTGGAAGGAGAACTTCCGGCTCGACGCCGAGGCGCTCGGGCTCGAGAGCGAGGCGGCGGAGCTCCTGGCCGCCTACGAGTCCGATGCTGCCGCGCTCGGGGAGGACATCGGCGACCCGGCCGGGACGACGGTCAGCACGATGCGCTTCGTCGAGGGAGCGATCCGGGTCTACACCGCGGAGTCCTTCATCGGCACGGTCATGGCCGACATCGGGCTGGACCACCTGCAGCTGCCCACGCAGGACGTCGCCACGTTCGCCGAGCTGAGTGCGGAGGAGGTCACCCAGGCGGACGCGGAGATCGTCCTGTACTCGTCGTACGGAGGGGCGGACGACTCGGGTGAGGCGGCTGTCGTGGCCGGCCCGCTGTGGCCGAGGCTTGCCGCCGTCGCGGAGGGCGGGCCTTCGCCGTCGAGGACGACGTCTTCTACACCGGGATCGGCCTGCGCGCGGCCACGCTCCAGCTCGAGGCCCTGCGCGAGCTGCTCGCCGGCTGAGCAGGGTCATGACGACGGCGAGGGCCCTCTCCCGGATCGGGAGAGGGCCCTCGTGGCGTACGGGCAGGACCCGTCAGGGCGTCTCGGTGGCGATCTGCGCGGCCAGGTACTGCGGCGCACCCACCCGCTCGATGGCGCCCAGCTGCGCCTCGAACCAGTCGGCGTGCTTCTCCTCGTCGCGGACCATCTCCTCGAAGACGGCGGCCGTGCCGTGGTCCCCGAGCTCGTGGCACTCCTTGGCGGAGGCGTTGAACTGCGCGACGGCGGCCTTCTCGCCGTCGAGGGCCAGGACGAGCATCTCCTCGGCCGTCTCGCCGACGCGGATCGCGCCCAGACGCTGCACGTTGGGGTGTCCGTCGAAGAGCAGGACCCGCTGGATCAGCTCGTCGGCGTCGCGCATCTCGTCGATCGAGAGGTCGTAGAAGACCTTGCCGAGCTTGGGGAGGCCCCAGGCGTCGAGCATGCGGGCGTTCAGGAAGTACGTGTTGGTGACGGTCAGCTCGAAGGTGAGCGCGTCATTGAGCAGTTCGACCACACGGGGGCTAACGGGCTGCACCAGCCACTCCCACTTCTCGTTCTGCCGCGAATTGCTCGGTACGGCGCTCGGCTCGGACCGGGCAATGCTGACACACGAGATCGCGGAGTGAACTGATGCAGTTCCCGCAGGTGCGGCCGGCGCCGGTCTCCCGAGCCACGTCGGCGACGCAGCGGGCGCCGTTGGCGATGGACTCGAGGACGTCGCGGTCGGTCACCACGTTGCAGTGGCACACGTACATGACGGCCGCCTCACCGGTCGCGCGAACAGGGTCTGCCTCCCAGAGGCTCGACCCTGGGCACTGGATGCAGGTTAGCCTTACCTGACTGGTCGGCGTCAAGTGTGCTGGTCAGATCGTCGGACCGGGGTCCTAGGTTGCGACCATGACCGATCTGACCGCCCGCGCACGCACCCTCCTCGACCTGCACACCGCACCGGAGATCCTCGTGCTGGCCAACGTCTGGGACGTGGTCTCCGCCCGCGTGGTCGCGGCGACCGACGGCGTCCGGGCCGTGGCGACGGCGAGCCACGCCATCGCCGCCACCTTCGGGTACGAGGACGGCGAGAACATCCCCTGGACGTGCACCTCGACATGGTCGGTCGCATCACCGCGGCCGTGGACCTGCCGGTGACGATGGACTTCGAGGCCGGCTACGGCGACGCAGGGGAGACGGCCCGCCGGGCGATCGGGGCCGGCGTCGTCGGCGGGAACCTCGAGGACCGGATGGCGCCGCTGGACGACGCCGTCGCCGCCGTCGAGGCCGTCCTCCGCGCCGGACGGGACACCGGTGTCGACTTCGTCCTCAACGCCCGCACCGACGCGTTCCTCCACGCCGCCGCGGACGCGGGCGGAGCGCGCTGGTCGCCGAGGCGGTCCGCCGTGGACGGGCGTTCCTCGACGCGGGTGCACCGGTGGTGTTCGTGCCGGGCGTCGTCGACCGGGAGGAGATCGCTGCCCTGGTCGACGGGCTGGGACGCGGCACGGTGTCGCTCATGGCCGTCCCGGGTGCGACCCCGCCGGCTCGGGAGCTCCAGGAGATGGGTATCGCCCGCCTGTCCACGGGTCCCTTCACCCAGCGGGTCGCGCTCACGGCGCTGCAGGACGCGACCGCCGAGCTCGTCGCGGGGGCGTGCTGCCCGCCGGGACCCGCGGCCTCAGCTGAGCCGGACATGCCTGCGTCGGAACGGCTCGCCTGGACGACGGACGTCGTCGCACCTGCCCCGGACGACCGGATCCTCGAGGTCGGCTGTGGGCACGGCGTGCTGGTGTCGCTGCTGGCGGAACGGTCGACCACCGGCCACGTCGTCGGCGTCGACCGCTCCCCGACGATGGTCGCGGCGGCCGGCCGGCGGAACAGGGCGGCGATCGACGCCGGCCGGGTACGGCTCGTGGCCGCGTCCCTGGGCGACGCGGATCTGGGCGGGGATCAGTTCGACGTCGTCGTCTCCTTCAACGTCCGGGCCTTCTGGACGCCGCCGGCGCCGGAGTGGGACGCGGTCGACCGTGTGCTGGCGCCGAGCGGTCGGGTGTTCGTCGCCTTCTCCGTGATGGGCCCGGACGCGGAGGTGCCGATCGTGGAGGCGGTGACCAGGCTGGCCGGCGACCGGGGCCTGCTGCCGACCGCCGTGCACCGCGGATCGACGTCACCCATGCCGTCGGTGGCGGTGGAGCTGCGCCGGCGGAGTCAGGCGACGGCTGGGGCGGCCTGCGCCGACGGGGTGGGCTCGTGTCGGCGGACGGGCAGCGGGATCGGCACGGTCGGCGGCGCGGCGAGGGTGATCGGCACGGTCAGCGGGGCGGCCGACACCGGGGCGGCCCGTCCCGGAACCGGGCGCCGGGCCGGGAGAAGTCGCTCGCGCAGTCGCAGCACCGGCTTCTCCACGGCGGCGGTCGCCGCCATGCCGACGGCCATCGCCGCGCCGTACCGCACGAGCTGGCCCGTGACCGAGGACGGCTCCGGCCCGGCGCCGGAGAGCAGGTCGAGGGCGACCGCGGCCGCGAACACGTGCCAGATGTAGATGCCGTACGAGTACCGGCCGAGCAGGGCCATCGGGACGCTGACCCAGCGAGCGCGGGGCACCCAGGCGGCGCGGTAGAGCAGGAGCAGCAGCGCCGACGCCGTCAAGTACGCGACGGTGAACCCGACCGTGCTCCCGACCACGCCCAGCTTGCCGATCAGCACGAGGTGGACGACGCCGGCAGCGAGCACGGCGAGCAGCACCCAGCGGCGACGGCGCAACCGCTCGAACCGCTCGGGCCAGTGCACGCTGACCAGGGCCAGCAGCACGCCGGCGGCGATGGAGTCGACGCGGAAGTGGGTGCGCCACTGGAGCCGGACGTCGCTGTAGCCCTGGGTGGCCCCCAGATCCGCAGCGCCAGGGCGGCCACGAGGACGCCGACCAGGATGGCGGCGAGCAGCCGGGGGAGCCCCGCCGGCGGGCGAACACGGGGAAGAGCACCGCCAGCGCGAGATAGAAGTGTTCCTCGACGGCGAGAGACCACAGGTGCGTCAGTGACGTGCCTGCGTAGTTCTGCACGTGCAGCGCGTTCTGCCACAGGTAGGACCCGGTCGGTTCCGGGCCGGCCAGCGCCTGCACGGCGAGGAAGACGTAGAGCACCGGCCAGAGCTTCAGCAGCCGCCGCGCCGTGAAGCGCCGCCCGTCGAAGCGGCCGGTGCGCGCCTGCTCGGTCAGGACGAGCCGGCCGAGGAGGAACCCGCTGAGCACGAAGAAGAGGTCCACCCCGGCCCAGCCGAACGCGCGGCCCGGCCACGTGAGGGCGTCGAGCACCACGTTGCCGCTGGTCTCTCCGCTGAAGTGCCAGCCCAGCGCGAGGACGATCGCCAACCCGCGGACGACGTCCAGGTCCAGCCGCCGTGCGCCCCGGGTGTGGCTGCTCTCGCCGGCTCGCGGGGAGGAGGTCGGGGGCGAGCTCATCGACATCGACGTTATGAGTTCGTTACCAAATCCGCCCGGTGGAGCCGTGACGGGCGGGGAGCTCTCCGCAATCAGCGCTGGTGGGTGACGAGCCGTGTGTCCCGGCTCACAGGCAGGCCGGCCGCCGTGGCCCGGGTGACGGTTCCCGGCAGGCGCCCCGGCGCGGCGGACCCCACCCCGTCCGGGTGAGTCGCGCGCGGTCGGCAGTGCTCGGCTCAAGCCGGAGGGCCCGGCTGCCGATCACCCGGTCAGGTGAACGGAGGTCCCTGCCTCCGCACCGCCGTCGCCGGCGAGGAGGAGAGGTCGTGCCCGCACAGTCCGTGCTCGTCGTGGAGGACACCGACGAGATCCGCGAGCTCGTCACCACGGTGCTGCGCCGGGCCGGGTTCGACGTCCGCGAGGCCGCCTCCGGGGCCGCGTGCCTCGAGGAGGTCCGCCGCGACGCCCCCGATCTGATCGTGCTCGACCTCGGCCTCCCGGACGCCGACGGCACCGAGGTGTGCCGGCAGATCCGCGCCGAGACCCAGTGCTACGTCCTCATGCTCACCGCGCGCGCCGAGGAGGTCGACCTGCTCATCGGGCTGGCCGTCGGTGCCGACGGGTACATGGCCAAGCCGTTCTCCCCGCGCGAACTCGTCGCCCGCGTCCAGGCGATGCTGCGCTTCCCCGGACCGCGCCGGCTCCGGTCGAGACCGCCGCCGTGACCGCGGAGACGGTGCGCCGGCTCGCCGAGCTGGAGGTGGACGAGGAGACCCGCGAGGTCCGCGTCGACGGTTCCGTCGTCGACCTCACCCGTACCGAGTTCGACCTGCTCGCCGCCCTGGCCTCCCGGCCGGGCCGGGTGCTGCAGCGCGAGACGCTGTTGCGCGAGGTGTGGCAGACCGACTGGGAGGGCAACCTCCGGCTGGTCGAGGCGCACATGTCCAACCTGCGCCGCAAGCTCGTGGCCGCGGGGCTCAGCAGCCCCGAGATCCGGACGGTCCGCGGAGTGGGCTACCGGCTCGTCGCCGCCTGACTCAGACCGGGAGCGTCGCCCGGCCGGCGGGCTGCCAGCGAGTGCGCTCGACGCGCGAGCAGGCGCGCACCAACTCCATGAGCCGCAACTGCGGCACGACGCCGCGACGGGCGTCGTCCGCGACGGCGTGGGCGACCACCGCGACCTCGGTGTAGCCCATCCGGTCGCTGGCCACGGCCAGCAGGTCGGCGAGGTAGGCGACCGTGACGGCGTCACCCTCGCGCGCGCCGCTCGCGATCGCAGCGAGCCGGTGCGGCAGCGCGCTGGCGTACATCTCCTCGGCGCGCCCCTGCGCGCCGGTGGGGGCTGGGGGCAGGGGCCTCGGCGGGCCGGCGGACGACCGGAGCGAGCCCGCGCAGGACGTCGACGAACAGCCGCGGGTCCACCGGCTTGGCCAGGCAGGCGACCGCGCCGGCAGAGGCGGCCATGGACCGGACCTGGTGGGTGCGGCGGGTGGCCGTCACCAGGAGGCGGGCGCGGGTGCCGTTCTCGCGCAGCTTGCGCATCAGGGTCGCGCCGTGACCGTTGCGCATCGCCATCTCGGTGACGACGAGGTCGAACTCGACGATCGCGGCCATGCGCAGGGCGGCGTCGGTGCCGACGGCCTCCACGACCTGCCATCCGCCGAGGCGGAGCAGGGTGGCGGCGCGGTGGCGTGCGGCGGCGGAGTCGTCGACGACCAAGGCGGTGCGGACGACGGGAGCGTCGGTCGGGTCGGGCTGGGACAAGGTCCGGTCCTCCGTCTCTGGTCAGTGGGTGCGGTGTCGGGTGGGTCAGGAGACCCGGGCGAGTTCCTGCAGTTCGACCACCCGGGCGTGGGCCATGACCCCGCGGCGGGCATCGGCGGCGATGGCCTGGCAGATCGAGGCGACCTCGGCGTGGCCGAACTGGCCGCTGGTGCCGGCCAGGGTGTGCGCGGCCGACACGACGGCCGGAGCGTTCCCCGCCGACGTGCCGGTCGCGATGGCGCGGAGCCGCTCCGGCAGTGCCTCGCGGTACATCTGGTGCAGCCGGTCCATCAGTTCCGCGTCGACGTCGTCGTCGTGCAGGTCGGACCATTCGCGGAGCTCGGGAAGGTCGGCCTGCGCAGCCGGCCCCGTGGTCCGGCTGCGCAGGAAGTCGAGGAGGATCCGCGCCTGGACCGGCTTGGCCAGGCAGGCGACGGCGCCGGCGGTGATCGCGTCGGCCCGGACCTCGTCCGTCGGCTCGGCGGTGACCACGAGGAAGCGGGCGCGGGATCCGTCGTGCCGCATCCGGCGGAGCATCGCCGGACCGTTCTCGCCGGACACCGAGCTGTCGGTGACGACCAGGTCGACGTCGTCGGCGGTGGTGATGCGGTGGGCGGTGTCGACGTCGGCGGCCTCGCGGACCTGCCAGCCACCGAGCCGGAGGAGGCCGGCGACCCGGCGGCGGGCGAGGGCGTCCTCGTCGACGACCAGGGCGGTCAGCACGACAGCCTCGCCGTCTGAGCGCTCTGCTTCGTCCAGCCGTAGCTCGTCAGGGTCGTGACGGACAGGGTCGCTGCGTAGTCGAGGTAGTACGCGGTCACGCGGGCACCCATCCAGGTCTGGGTCGCCGGGGTCTGCGCCATCGCGGTACCGGCCCCGCCGTACGGGTGTGCCGACACGACGTAGCCGCTGACGCCCCGGGACCCGCTGGCTCCCCACGAGAGGTTCACGACCAGGTCGGTCGCCTTGGTGACGGTGGTCGTCGTCGTCTCGTAGGCGCCGGGGCCGGCAACCGTCGTCGGGACGCTGCTCTGCTCGTTGTACGTGTTGCGAGCCTCGCTCCAGGTCGAGCTGTAGGCGGTCTGCGTCTGGACGCCGGTCACCGGGTCGGTGTAGACGGTCCGCTTCGTGGTCGTCGTCCTCGTGATGCAGTAGTCGTCGACGCTCACCCAGCCCGGTGCGGCGACGGTGCCGGTGGCGATGGAGGCCGGCGGAACGGTCGCGCTCTCGGTGAAGGTGGCCGAGGCGGGGATGGCGGCGCCGACCGTGACGAGCAGGGTGAGGCCGATCAGGATCAGGACTCGACGGATGCCGGTCATGCCAGGTCCTCCTCTTCCGTACGGGTGGGGCGCCAGATGGTCAGCAGCAGCCAGCCGGCGAGCAGTGCCGGGGCGCCGTAGAGCAGCACCTGCGTGACCACGGGGGCGCGCAGGGCCTGGATCAGGTGGCCGAGCTCGGGGATGACCGCGCGGACCTCGTAGGCGGTGTCGCCCTGGAGGGTGGCCGTCCACGGGTCGACGTCGGGGTTCGCGTCGCCCTTGGTCTGGACCTGGACCGTGCCGTCGGGGCCGGCCTCGACCGAGACGACGCGGTGGGTCACGAGGCTGCGGTCGTCGATGGGCTTGTGGTACGTGATGACCATGCCCTCGGTGACCTCCGAGAGCGCGATCGGCGTGACGATGGTGACGTCACCCGGGTCGATCTCCGGGGCCATGCTGGCGGTCAGCATGGTCATGGTGCGGTAGCCGAGCAGGTGCGGACCGACGGCCAGGACGAGGAACACCAGGACGGCCAGGCCCATGACTCCGCGGATCAGCCACGGGGCCACGAGGCCCAGGACGTGGGCGGCCCGGCCGGCGTGAGGGCCGGCGGTGGAGCGCGTGTCCTCGGCCGGGGGCAGCGCAGCGGCTGCCCCCGGGCGACGGACGGGGAGGACGGCGGTCATGGCGAGATCTCCGTGTGGTCGTCAGGCCGTGATCAGCGGACGGTGCCGGTGCGCTGCGTGGCGTCGAACTTCAGGCTCAGCGTGTTGCTGAGGCCCTGGTACTCGTTCCCGGCATCGACCGGCAGCGAGATGGTGAACGCGAGGTAGTCGGTGCCGTTCACGGCCAGCGACGCCGGGTTGCTCAGCGTCCGGGTGCCGACCGCGGCACCCGTGCTCAGCACGGTCGCGCCGCTGGCGCAGGTGTTGTCGGCCGCCCAGGCGACGGGGCAGGACTGCAGCGTGAGCTGCAGGCCGTGGAGCGGGTTCGTCGCGAGCAGGTTCGAGGCGCCGGCGCTCGTGACGAGCGAGACCGAGCCCAGCTCGGCGGTGCCCTTGTTCACGAGGTTCACGACGCCGGTGACCGAGTCGCCCGGGACGAACGCGGTGCGGTTCACGGGGACGGTCACGGCCGGGCCGGAGACGTCGATGTCGACCTTGCCCGACGCGATGGTGCTGGTGACCGGCGTGGTGCTGTCGGTGAAGGTACCGAAGGTGCCCATGCCGGCGACCGCGGCAGCGGCGCCGATGACGCCGAGCGAGCCGACGACCTTGCGGGCGGTGGAGCTGGCGGCGATGGTCTTGGTGCTCATGTCCTGTGTCTCCCTGTGTCCGGTTCGTCGACCGGCGTTCCGGCGACAAGGAGAACTCTGAGGCCCGTACCGCAGGGCTCCCGCCAGCGTTCCGCAAGGAATCCGCAAGGAATCGGGGAATCAGCCGCAATCGGCGGTTCTGCCCGCCCGTGGGGGCTTTCCGGTGGCGCGGCCGAACCTCCGTCGGCGTCCTACCTCACCGCATGGGGTCCTCCCTCGCGGTCGACCGTGAGGGGACCCCTGTTGATCAGGAACCCTGATCAACAGGGGCGAGGGCGCCGTCCTGGGCCGGGGGCCGCACGGCGCGTCAGGCCGTGGCGCGGGGAAGGGTGAGGGTGAAGGTGGTGCCCTCGCCCTCGGCGCTCACGACGTCGAGCGTGCCGCCGTGCGCGGTGGTGATGGCCTTGGTGATGGCCAGGCCGAGCCCGACGCCCGGGACGGCGTTGCGCCGGGCCGTCGAGGACCGGAAGAAACGGGTGAAGAGCTTGGTCTGCTCTCCGCTGGGGATGCCCATGCCGGTGTCGGTGACCGCCAGCTGGGCGACGGGGTCGGCACCCGGACGCGGCTCGGCGCTGACCGTGCCGTCAGGGGCCGCCCAGCCGCTGCGCACCGACAGGGTGACGCGGCCACCCGCCGGCGTGAACTTGACGGCGTTGGACACGAGGTTGTCGCAGGCCTGCCCGAGACGGACCGCGTCCCCCGGGACGACGACGCCCTGCTCCGGGAGCTCCACGACGATCTCGACGCCCGCTGTGTCGGCGGTGACCCGGGCGGTCTCCTCCGCCGCCCGCACCACCCCGGCCAGCTCCACGTCCCGCGGGTCGAGGCTGAAGCGTCCGGCGTCCACCTGCGCGGTGAAGAGCAGGTCTCCGACGAGCCGCAGGAGCCGGTCGGCGTTGCGCTCGACCGTCGTCAGGTACGTGCGCTGTTCGTCGGTGAGCGGCTCGCCGTCCTCGTCGAGGACCAGCTCGAGGTAGCCGAGGATCGAGGTCAGCGGGGTGCGCAGCTCGTGGCTGATCAGGCTGACGAACTGGTCCTTCATGCGCTCGGTGGCGCGGGCTTCGGTCATGTCGGTGCCCACGAAGTTCCAGCCGGCGTGCACACCACGGTCGTCGCTGCGCGGCGTGACGGCGACCGAGACCGTGCGCTCCTGCCCGTCTGCGGCCACGTAGGTCCAGTCGCGGACGTCGCTGCCGTGCTCCTGCGCCGCGTGGACGAGTGCGGCCAGCCCCGCCGCCGAGCCGCACGCCGCTGCTTCCGCCTCGAGCTCGTCGGGGACGTGGAACTCGACGATCGACCGCTTGCGGACGACCTCGGTACGCGGGAGCCCCAGCATCTTCTCCGCGCCGGGGTTCCAGACGCGGATCACGCCGTCGCGGTCGGTGCCGATGATCGACTGCTCGGTGACGGCGTCGATGACGCTGGTCATGGTCTGGGCGCGGGCGGCGAGCATCCGGGTCGCGACGTCCAGCTCGTCCGCACGGCTCTGCACCTGCGCCCGCAGGGCGGCGTTCTCCCCGCGGAGCCGTTCCAGTTCGGCATCCCGCTCGTCCGGGCGGCCGGCCCTGGGCCGCGGTATCCGTCCCGGCCGTGCCACGGCCGACCGTGGTTCGACGGTCGTCATGCCGGCTGCCCGGCGGTGAGGGCGCGGATCTGGTGGACGAGGGCGGCCACGCCGAAGGGCTTGGCGAGGTACGCGTCCGCTCCGGCAGCCAGCCCGGACGCGACGTCGTCGGAGGTGGCGCCTGCCGACAGCAGCAGGATGCGGATGCCTGCGGTGGCCGGGGCGGCCCGCAGCGCGGCGCAGACCTCGAGGCCGGTGGCGCCGGGCATGGACACGTCGAGGACGGCCAGGTCCGGGACGTCGGCACGGGCCACGGCCAGCGCGGCGCCCCCGTCGGCGACCGAGCCCATCACCGTGCACCCGGACCTGGTGACGGCCAGGCAGACGAGGCCGCGGATGTCCTCCTCGTCGTCCGCGACGAGCACGCGGGCGGGGGAGGGGCAGGAGCCGTCGGGGGACGAGAACGGGCACGGCCTCGCCCACGGTGACTCCCTGTCGGTCAGTGGCTCCGGGGAGCCGAACGGCGTCGTCACTCAGGACTTCGGCGTTCCGAACAGGGGCCTGCAGGGTGCTGTGGCGGGGCCTCACCCCGTGGGGTGAGGGATTGGGCGGACAGCACTGCGCCCCGCCGGGAGAACCGGGCGGGGCGCAGGCGTTGGGGCGGGTCGCACGGACCCGCAGGTCAGGACGTCGGTGCCTGGCTCTGCACCTTGTCCTTGGACTGCTGGGCCTGGCCCTGCACGTCCGCGGCAGCGGACTTGCCCTCGTCGGTGACGGTCGCGGCGGCGTCCTGAGCCGTCGCCTTCACCGACTCCATCGCGTCCTGAGCGGCGGGCTTGAGCTGCTCGCCGATGTCCTGGGCAGCCTGCTTGGCCGGCTCGAGGAGCGTGTCCTTGTGCTCCTTGACGGCCGACTCGGCCTGCTGAGCCAGCTGCTTCTCCTTCTCCGAGGCCGGCAGGAGACTCGACACGAGCCAACCGACACCGAAGGCGATGAGGCCCGCCGCCAGGGGTTGCCCTGGGTCTGGCGGATCACCGTGTCCGGTGCCTGCTGGACCGCGCCGACCGCGGACGACGCCGCGTCCTGCACGGTGCCGGCCGCGCTGGACGCGGAGTCCTGCACGGAGCCGGCCATGTTCGACGCCCGGTGCTGGGCGGTCGCGGACGTGTCCTGGGCCGAACCCATGACCTTCTCCTTCAGCGTGCTCATGCGTCCCTTGGCCGCGGTGACGCGACGGTCGACGACGCGAGCCGGGTTGACCTTCTCGTTGAGGGCGTCGACGTCGTAGCTGAGCTCGCGTCGGGTGTCCTCGATCTGCCGCCGGATGACGTCCGGGTCACTGGTGGTCATCGGTACTCCTCGGGATTCGGGGGTCAGTTGGGCTTCAGGGCGCCGGGGACCTGCTGGAGGGTCTCCACGGTGCGCTCGGGCTTGGGGTTGACCTGCTGGAACTTCTTCTTGCCCATCAGTCCGGCGACGGCGCCGACGATGGCCCAGAGCACGGCCACGATCAGTCCGGCCCAGCCGGTGGGGATCGCACTCGCCAGCGCCCACATGAGTGCCAGGGAGAGGAACAGGGCCACCATGTAGCCGGCGAAGCCGGCGACACCGAAGAGACCGGCGCCGGTACCGGCCTTCTTCGCCTCGGCCTTCAGCTCGACCTTGGCCAGCTCGAGCTCCTGACGCATCAGCGTCGGAGGTCCTGCTGACCTCGCCGATCAGCTGGCCGACGGACACGCCCTCGACGTCGGGGTGACCCGAGTCGGTGGTCGGCGTGCCCATCCCGCCGCTGTAGTCGGCCGCGTAGTTCTGCGGGTTCGGGTCGGCCGCATCTGGATCGGCATAGCCCTGCGGGTCGCCCCGCCGGGGTCGCCCCGGAGTAGGGGTGCTCATCGCTCAGCCCACCCCGCCGGTGCGCCGGGCCGGGTCGTCCCAACCGGCCGGGCTCGCCGGGGGAACCATGCTGCCCTCGGGGGAACGGTGCCGTACGGCGGCGGCGGCAGCGGAGCGCCACCCGTCGCCGCACCCGTGGTGGCGTAGGCGTCGGTGGTGGGCGCCGAGTAGTCGGAGTAGGTCGGCGCGGGGTCGACGTAGTTCGTCTGGGCGGTGTAGCCGCCGGCCGAGCCGGTGTCGCTGTGCGCCGCCTTGACGCCGCTGGTCAGCCGACCGGCGAGCACCCCGGCGGCAGCGGCGCCCAGCAGGAAGAGACCGGGCTTGCGGCGGGCGAAGCTGCGGACGTCGTCGAGCAGCTGTGCCGGCTCGCGGTTCTGCAGCATGGAGGCGAAGTTCTCGACCTGGGTCGAGGCCTGCTGGAGCAGGTCGCGGGCCGGGCCCGGGGCGCCCTCGCTCGTGCCGTCGGCGAGGCTGCGCAGCTCCTGGGCGAGGGAGTTGAGGCTCTGCCCCGCCTTCTGCTGCTGGGTGACGACCTGGTCCTTGACCTGGGTGCGGCCCTGGTCGAGGAGGTCCTTGGCCTGGCGCTGGGTCTCCTGGGCGACGTTCTTGGCCTCGTCGGTCGCGACGGACGCGACCTGGCTACCGGCCTGCTGGGCGGTCTGGCCGACGTTCTTGGCCTCGCCCATCGCGACGTCCTTGGTCTCCTTGGCCTTGCCGGAGGTGCTCGACTGATCGGTCGAGGGTGTCGTCGGCGGGGTCGTGGCCCCCGTCGTGGTGGGGGCGGGAACGGGGCGTCGATGCTGTGAGTCATCGGTCCTCCTCGGCAGTGTTCGTGGTCGGATAGGCGCTACCCCACGCCGTTCCGCGACACCTGCCGCAGCGGCAGGATGGCGTGGATCCGGGGCCTTCCACCCGGCGCATCCATGCGTCACGGGCGGGCGGGGAGGCCGTCGGCGGCGTGGCTGTGGGCCGCGTCGATCCCGGTCTCCGGAGAGGAGCGCCGCAGCACCCCGGTACCCCCGGCGGTGGTGATCGAAACGGGATCGACTGTTCAGCCTGACCAGCGGAACCGCGGTGGTCGGCGCTCGGCGAACGCCGACACGCCCTCCGCCAGCTCTCCTGCCCTGACCGTCTCCCGGTAGAACCGTCCGGCGACCGCCTCGCCGTCGTCCCCCGAGGCGAGCGCGGCGATGACCTCCTTCGTGGACCGCTGGGTCAGCGCCGAGCGGCTCGCCAGCACGTCCGCGAAGCGGCCTACCTCCGCCTCCAGGTGCTCGGCCTCCACGACGCGGTCGACCAGGCCGGCGCGCAGTGCCGTCGGCGCGTCGATGAGCTCGCCGCTGAAGAGCAGGTACTTGGCCATGGACGGGCCGATCAGGTCGATCAGCGCCTTCGTCGACGACGGCGTGTAGACGATGCCGACCTTCGCGGGTGTGACCCCGAAGACGGCGGTGGGATCGGCGAAGCGCAGGTCGCAGCACGCCGCGATCTCCACACCTCCACCGATGCAGTGGCCGCGGATCATCGCGACGGTCGGCTTCGGGAATCGGCGGAGGGCCTCTTGGGCGGCGAGGTTGTCGCGGCGGACCTCGGCCATGGGGTCGTCGGGATCGGGGCCGCTCAGCAGGTCGGAGATGTCGGCCCCGGCGCAGAAAGCCGGCCCGGACCCGGTGACGACCAGGACGCGCACCCCCGCGTCGTCGGCCAGGGGCTCGAGGACCCCGGGCAGCGCCGCCCACATGGCGGCCGTCATGGCGTTGCGCTTCTCCGGACGGTCGATCGTCAGCACGGCGACGTGGCCGTCCCGGGTGACCGCGAGCGCGGCCTCCGTGCAGGGGCCCGAGGTGAGCTCGCGAGCGGTGGGGGCACGGGGGTCCTTTCTCAGCCGAGGTCGTCCGTGGCGAACGTGTCGCACCGGCGCGGGTCGCCCGTCTCGTAGCCGGTCATGAACCACTTCTGCCGCTGCTCGGACGAGCCGTGGGTGAACGCGTCCTGGTCCACCGTGCCGCTGCCCAGGTTCTGCTGGATGAAGTCGTCGCCGATGCGCGCGGCGGCGTCCAGCGCGCGGTCGATGTCGTCCTGGGTGATCTCGGCGATGAGCGGCCGGCCGGAGTCGTCCGGGACCGTCTCGGCGTGGTTGGCCCACGCGCCGGCGTAGCAGTCGGCCTGCAGCTCGAGCCGGACCGTGCCGCTGGCCGGGCCGGACTCGCCCGGGGTCACCAGCCGGTTGGTACCCAGCAGGTTCTGCACGTGGTGGCCGTACTCGTGCGCGACCACGTAGGCGTTGACGAACAGGCCGCCCTCGGCGCCGAACTGCTGCTGGAGCTGGTCGAAGAAGCTCAGGTCGATGTAGACCTCCTGGTCGGCCGGGCAGTAGAAGGGCCCGGACCCGCTGGTGGCCCCGCCACAGCTGGTCTGCACCTGACCGGAGAAGAAGACGGTCTGGGTGGGCACGTAGTCCGCGCCGAGCGCCGTTCCCCAGAAGTCCTGGATCGACTCGATGTTGGCGACCATGGCGCAGTCGACCGACGTGTTGGCGTCGCCGCTGTCGTCACAGGCCTGCTCGAGGGCGCTGTTGTCGGCCTGCTCGCCCTGGCCGAGTCCCTGGAGGCCGCTCAGCGCGGAGCCGGCCTCGCCACCGCCACCGCCGAGCAGCTGGATGAGGACGAAGACGACCAGGCCGGCGATGCCGAGCCCGCCGCCCCCGACGGCGACACCGCGGCCTCCGCCGAACCCGCGCCCGCTCCCGCGGCGGTCCTGGACCGCCGACGTGTCGAGGCTCCCGCCTTCGCGATACCGCATCCTCCGACGGCCCTTCCTCGACGACTCACGTGCTCCACAGACCGCTGTCCGGTGCCGACATCGCGAACCGCACCTCGACCGCGCCCTGCACCTCCTGGCGGGGTGGGGTCAGGTCCAGCTGCAGGTCGCTGCTCTCGAACCGTGCCATCGAGGCCATGGAGGCCGCGACTCGGAGACCGCCGCCGAGCCCCGTGTCGCTGACCTCGAGCAGTCCGGTGAGGCGGCCGCCGAACGCCGCCGCGTACTGGCGGGCCCGGCGCACCGCGTCGGTCACGGCGTCGAGCCGGGCCCGTTCCACGGCGGGGCTGTCGGGCCGCAGCCGCCAGGAGGGCCGGACACGTCGACGTCGTCGAGCCGTCCGAGGGTCACCACCAGGTCGCCCACGGCGTCGAGCCGGACGACGGTCAGCCGGGTCGACACCGTGGCGACCGGCTCACCCGGCGCGCGCCGGTCACGGATCTCCAGGTGCACCGAGACGGCTGTCGTCTCGACGCTCTCCACCGCGTCGCCGGCCGCCCGGGCGGCGGCCGACACCCGCTCCTGCGCCGCCTGGCAGCGTTCCAGCGCGGTCTGCCGGTCGCGGGCGCGGACACGGACGGTGACCCAGACGTCGGCGAGCTCCGGCTCGACCTGGAGCACCGCCTCGCCGCGGACGACGACCTGGGGACTGCCCGCCTCGATGGCGGGGAACTGCGGGACGGAGCTGCTCACGACGACCTCCCGGGACGGCTCGGCCCAGGGACTCTGACAGACCGCCGGGGACGCCGGGCGGGGTGGAGTGCGCACGAGGACGTCGCGACGTCCTAGGGTCGGTTCCAACCGATGAAGGGGAGTGGTCGTGGCGGTCTCCAACCGCATCCGTGCCGCCTTGACGACGACCGTGCTCACCACCGCTGCCACCGGGTTCATGGCCGGGTGCGCGGCCGGGGGCGGGGAGGACGAGGAGCAGGTCGCCTACTGCACCGACGAGAACGGCGAGATCGTCGACGAGGACCTCTGCGACGACGACCGCGTCGGGGGCGGCGGCGGGCTGTTCTTCCTCTACCTCGGTGGCTTCCGCTCCGGCCTGCCGGTCGGGACCGTGCTGCCGTCCGGCGGCACCCGCATCAATCCGGGCGACAGCGCGGCCCGCCAGCGCGCCGGGCTACCGGCGACGGGCAAGGTGAGCGCCGGCCAGCGGGTGAGCGGCGGGATCGGCAGCGGCGTCGGCAACAGGGTCGGTACCGGCGCCGGTAGCTGACGTGCGACCGCGGCACGACAGCGAGCGAGCATCGCCATGAGACGGATCGAGAGCGGGGTCGTCCGGCCCGGCTGGGAGGCCGAGATCGAGGCCCAGGGGCTGGTCTACAACCGGACCGACCTGCCCGGCGGCGAGGTGCGCAGCTACTGGCGGGAGGGTCCGTTCTACGACTTCTCCATGGCCGAGATCCAGCGGCTCGAGGGCGCCGTCTCCCAGCTGTTCCAGATGTGCGTGGCCGCCGGCGACCACATCGTCGAGAACGAGCTCTTCGACCGGATGCGCATCCCGCCGATGGCGCGCCCGCCGATCCGCCGCACATGGGAGGCCGAGCCGCCGAGCGTGTACGGCCGGTTCGACCTGCGCTTCGACGGCGAGGGACCGCCGAAGCTGCTGGAGTTCAACGCCGACACACCCACCGGCCTGGTCGAGTCCGCCGTCACCCAGTGGAACTGGCACCTGTTCACGGGGCAGGGCACCGACCAGTGGAACGCGCTGCACGACAAGCTCGTCGCCGCCTGGCAGCGCAACCTGCTCAAGTGGGAGCGGCGCACCGGCGTCCGGCCGCGCGTGCACCTGGCGTGGACCACCGAGGAGAAGTCCGGCGAGGACCGGATGACCGTCGCCTACCTGATGGACACCGTCGTCCAGGCCGGCTACGAGGCGATCGAGCTCGTGGTCGAGGACATCGTGCTCGACGACGGGGACGGCCGCTTCTACGACCCGCAGGGCCGCCACCTCGACGTCGTCTTCAAGCTCTATCCCTGGGAGTGGCTGATCGAGGACGAGTTCGGCCCGGCCGTCCTCGCCGACGGGATGCGCCCCGGCGGGACGACGTGGGTGGAGCCGGCCTACAAGATGCTGTGGAGCACCAAGGCGCTGCTCCCCGTCCTCTGGCAGATGTTCGGCAGCGACCCGGTGCTGGGGCAGTACCTCCTCCCTTCGTACTTCGCCGACGAGATGCCGTCGTCGTGGCGGGACTACGTGCGCAAGCCGCTGTGGGGCCGGGAGGGGCGAACGTGGCGATCGTCCGCGGTGGAACCGTCGCCACCGAGCTCCCCGGCCGGTACGGGACCGAGGGCTTCGTGGTGCAGGAGCTCGCTCCGTTGCCGGACTTCCCGGGCGTAGACGGGTCGCACCATCCGGTGCTCGGTGCCTGGGTGGTGGACGGCGAGCCGGCGGGGCTGGGCATCCGCGAGAGCGACGGCCTCATCACCGACAACCTCAGCTACTTCGTGCCGCACACCGTCGACTACACGCCTCCCCGGGCGTGACGGGGCCGGCCGCTCTAGGTTCGGGCCATGCCGTTGCAGGGTGAGTACGAGCCGAGCGCCGCCGGCTGGGTCCGCGACCAGGTCGAGCGCTACGAGGCGACCGGGGGCGGGAGGCCAACACCCTCCGCGACACCGGGCTGCCGATCGTCATCGTGAGCACGCGCGGGGCGAAGAGCGAGAAGGTCCGCAAGCTGGGGCTCATGCGGGTCGAGCACGACGGGGTGTACGCGATGGTCGGCTCGCAGGGCGGGGCACCCAGCGACCCGGCGTGGGTCGGCAACCTCCGGGCGCACCCCGACCAGGTCACCCTCCAGGACGGGTCGGAGCCGTGGGACGGCGTCGCGCGCGAGATCACCGGCGAGGAGCGGGCGGTCTGGTGGGAGCGGTCGGTGGCCGCCTACCCGTCCTACGCCGACTACCAGGAGAAGACCGACCGGGAGATCCCGGTGTTCCTCTTCGAGCGCCGCGACTGAGCGGTCAGGGCAGGGCAGCGGCCAGCACGGGAACGGCGTCGGCGACGTCGGCCGGCAGCTCCGTGAAGGGCTCGACGGCGGGGACGCGCTTCGCCCCCGCCCGTCCCACCGCCAGACGGCGACCACCATCCCGCGGTGCACGACGGTCGACCGGAACATGCCGTTCCTCCCCGGAACCAGCCGCTCGGCGTACTCCGCGGGGACGACGGCCGTGCGGTCGCCGTAGCCGAGCACGAACTCGTCGAATCCCGGCAGGAGCAGCACCCCCTCGGCCTCGGCCCGGGCGGCGGCCAACCGCTCCGGCGTGCCCGGGTCCATGAGGTACTCCGTCCCGTCGACGGTCACCGTCTCGAGCCGGTCCCGCACCTCGGCGAGGCCGGCACGGACGTCGCGGGCGGTGCTCCCCGCCCAGCGCACGAGGTCGGCGACGGTCGCGGGCCCGTGCCCGGTGAAGAAGCGCAGCACGAGCTCCGCCAGCGCCTCGTCGCGGCGCAGCCGGCTCGGGGTGGGGATCCAGTCGTCGACCAGCACGAACAGCTGCTCACCGGCGCCGTCCGTCGGGCCCAGGCACAGGGTCCCGGTCTGGGAGAGGTACCAGAGCAGGTGGTAGCCGCGCTGACCGGTCACGGCGACCCCACCCTCGTCCATGACCGCGAGGAGCTCCGCACGGGAGGCCCGCCGGCCGCCTGTCAGCGACTGGACGACGAGCTCGCGGGCGCACTCGGCCTGGCGCTCGTCGAGTTCGAGGTTCTGCCATCGCTTGCCGATCCCGGTCAGGGCGCGGACGCCCACGGTCTCGAGGAACCAGCGCAGGTCCTCGGCCGCGACCAGGTGCAACGTCCCGCGCATCGGCCACGACCGGACGACCTCACCGGCGTCGAGTGAGGCCTCGACGTCCTTCCGGACCCGGCCCGCCGTCCGCAGGGCGACCGAGGTGAGCGCGCCGGGATAGTCCTGCGCCTGCAGTGCGCCGAGTCGCCGGACGGCGTCGGCCGCGGTCGGTTCGCGGGGGCCGACCAGGCCGAGGGCCGCCAGTCGCAGCAGCCCGATCTCGGACGTGGACGTCATGGGCCCCACCGTGGCAGGTGGGTGCGACAGACTCCAGCACGTGCGGGCGGAGGACTGGGACGAGCGGTACGCCGAACGGCAGCAGTGGTCGGCCGAGCCGAACGCGTTGATCGCCGAGCTGTTGGCCGACCTGCCGCCCGGCGACGCGGTGGACCTCGCCGCGGGGAGGGCCGGCACGCGCTCTGGCTGGCCGGACGCGGCTGGCGGGTGACGGCGGTCGACTTCTCCGCCGTCGGTCTCCAGCGGGGCGAGCAGCAGCCCGGGAGCCGAACGGGTCACCTGGGTGACCGACGACGTCACCACCTGGACCGCTCCCCGGGCGAGCCTGGACCTCGTGCTCGTGGCGTACCTGCACCTGCGCGAGGACGACGCCCTCGCCGTCCTCACCCGCGCCGTCGGATGGCTGCGGCCCGGTGGCCGGCTGCTCGTCCTGGGCCACGACGTGGCGAACATCGAAGCCGGCGTGGGCGGACCGCAGGAGCCGGCCATCCTGCACAGCGTCGCCGGCCTGGCGCCGGTGGCCCGGCTGCTGGCCGTCGACCGGCTGGAACAGGTGCGCCGGCAGACCCCGGCCGGCATCGCACTGGACACCGTCCTGTGGGGTCGTCGGACTGCCTGAACAGCGGATGCCGACGGTAGCGTGCCGATCATGATGGGAATGGGCGGCGCAGGCGACCGGCGCAGACGGCTGTTGGCCATGGTGATCGTGTTCGCGATGGTGCTCGCGGTCGGGGCGACGCTGCTCTCTCTCGTGCTCAGCTGAGGGCGCGCCGTGTCCGACGAGATCGAGGCCTGGTTCGACGCCGCCGGTCCCCGGAGCGAGGAGCTGCGCCGGGTCGACGCGCTGGTGACGGCCGCCGCGCCCGGCATCGACCGGCAGCTGGTGCCGATGGGCTCCTCGGCGATGCTCGGCTACGGCCTGATGTCCTACCGGCCGAGGTCGGCGAAGGAGACGACGATGTGGCCGCTGATCTCCCTGGCGGCGCAGAAGCGGCACCTGTCGCTGTACGTGTGCGCGGTCGTCGACGGCGGGTACATCGCCGAGCAGCGCGCCGGTCGGCTCGGGAAGGTCTCCTGCGGCAAGAGCTGCATCCGCTTCACCTCCCTCGACGCGGTCGACGTCGAGGAGCTGAGCGCCCTCGTGCGGGACGCGGTGGCCGTCACCGCGGCCGGTGGGAACGCCTACTCGTCGTCCTGACCGGCCGCCACGCCGAGGGCGAACAGCCGAGGGGACCTTGGTCCCTGGCCCGCCGGCAGCCGACACGTCACGGTGTTCCAGCACGACATCGGCCGCCGGACCAGGTGGCCTCGGGGGAACACTCCGCCGCACCGCGGCCGCGCACCGAAGGACCGTCCATGACGTTGGCTGTCCCGCCGATCGTCCCCGACCCGTCCGTCCGTTCCGCCATCGAGCGGCTGAGGCAGGAGTTCCCCGAGCTCGGTCCCGGCCCGATCGTGCTCGTCGTCCGCACCTGTCGCGAGGAGCTGCGCGGCTCGCCCGACGGCGCCCTCCCCGAGCTGGTCGAGCGCCTGGCCCGGCAGCGCCTGCGGGTCTCCCTGGACTGAGCGCGCCCCGCGCCGGGAACGCGATTGCCCGGACCGGGAGGATGTCCGGGTGGGCTACGTCGATGTGAGCGCGGTACGGCACACCCTCTCCGACGGCCGGGTGCTGCTGGACGAGGTCAGCTTCCGCATCGGTGAGGGCGCCCGCGCGGCGCTGGTCGGCGAGAACGGCGCCGGGAAGACCACGCTGCTGCGGATCATCGCCGGTGACCTGACCCCGGAGGCCGGGTCGATCGCGCGGACCGGCGGGCTCGGCGTGATGCGCCAGTTCATCGGATCGGTCCGCGACGACACCACCGTCCAGCGGATGCTCGTCGACCTCGCGCCGTCTGCCGTCGGGGAGGCCTGGCACGCGGTCGAGGCAGCCGAGCTGGCGATGATGGAGGCCGACGACGAGCCCACCCAGATGGCCTACGCGAACGCGCTGGCGCACTGGGGCGACGTCGGTGGCTACGACATCGAGGTCACCTGGGACACGGTCACCGTCGCCGCCCTCGGCGTCCCCTACGACCGCTGCAAGTACCGCGAGCTGAACACCCTCTCCGGTGGTGAGCAGAAGCGGCTCGCACTGGAGTGCCTGCTGCGCGGACCCGACGAGGTGCTGCTGCTGGACGAGCCGGACAACTACCTCGACGTCCCCGGCAAGCGGTGGCTGGAGGAGCGGCTGCTCGACACCCGCAAGACCGTGCTGTTCGTCAGCCACGACCGGGAGCTGCTGGCCCGCGTCGCCGACCGGGTGGTCACCGTCGAGGGCGGGACGGCGTGGGTGCACGGCGGCGGTTTCGTCAGTTACCACGCGGCCCGGACAGCGCGGCACGAGCGGCTGGCCGAGCTGCGCCGGCGCTGGGACGAGGAGCACCAGCGGCTGGTCGACCTGGTGCGCACCCTCCAGCAGCAGGCGGCCAACTCGCCCGACATGGCCAACCGGTACCACGCGATGCAGACCCGGCTGGCCAAGTTCGAGGCCGCCGGACCGCCCCGGAGCGGCCGCCGGAGCAGAAGGTGTCGATGCGGCTGCGCGGCGGACGCACCGGCGTGCGGGCGGTCATGGCCGAGCAGCTCGAGCTGACCGGCCTGATGCAGCCGTTCGACCTCGAGATCTTCTACGGCGACCGGGTCGGGGTCCTCGGGGCCAACGGCGCGGGCAAGTCGCACTTCCTGCGCCTGCTGGTCGGGCAGACCGTGGCGCACACCGGCGCGTGGCGGCTCGGCGCCCGCGTCGTCCCCGGGTTCTTCGCCCAGACCCACGCCCATCCCGATTGGCAGGACCGGACGCCGGTCGACCTGCTGTGGCACGGCGAGCCGGGGCGCCCGGGCGTCGACCGCGGCCGGGCGATGGCGGCGCTGCGCCGGTACGGCCTGGCGGAGGCCGGCGAGCAGCCGTTCCGGACCATGTCCGGCGGTCAGCAGGCGCGGTTCCAGATCCTGCTGCTGGAGCTGTCGGGGTCGACGCTGCTGCTGCTCGACGAGCCCACCGACAACCTCGACGTCCTCTCCGCCGAGGCCCTGGAGGAGGCGCTCGCCGCGTTCGACGGGACGGTGCTCGCGGTCACCCACGACCGGTGGTTCGCCCGCTCCTTCGACCGGTTCGTCGTCTTCGGCACCGACGGCCGGGTGTACGAGTCGGCCGAGCCGGTGTTCGACGAGACGCGGGTCCAGCGCGCCCGTTGACGAGGGACCCCGTTCTCCTCAGGCATAGGTACCTATACGTGCGGATGCGACCTCCACACGCAGGTATAGGTACCTATGCCTGGGTTCAGCCGAAGGAGCGGCCCTCTCCCCGGTAGGTGGGCATCGTGCCGGTCAGCTCGTCGCCGGCGAGAACGTGCAGCCCGTCCACGTGTTCGCAGATCTCGCCGGCCTTCGCGTGGCGGAACCACACCCGGTCGCCGACGGTGAGCTCCGCCGCGGCCGCGCCCCGCAGCGGCGTCTGCACCTCGCCCACGCCCTCGGCGGGCAGCCAGCGCAGGCCGGCCGGGAAGGTCGGCACGGGCAGCCGGTCGACACCCGGCGGACCCGAGGCGATCCAGCCACCTCCCGCCACGGTCACGGTGCCGAGGGCCGGGAGACGGGTGACCGGAAGGGCGAAGAACGCGGCCGGGCGTCCGGTGAAGGCGCGGTAGCCGTCGAAGAGCACCGGGTTGTAGAGGCCCGAGCCGGCGGCCACCTCGGTCACCGCCGCCTCGGCGGCCGTGCGCTCCACGCTGCCCGTCCCACCGCCGTTGACGAACTCCAGATCGGCCACCTCGGAGACGGCCGCGACCACCCCGGCCCGCCGTGCGGCCAGCTCACGGCGGGAGAAGGCCTGCACCCGCCGGACGGCGAGACCGCGCAGCGGCCGGTGCGCCGGAGCGTCCTGCACGCCGGCGATCTGCGCCTCGTAGACCATGACGCCGGCCAGCCGGAAGTCGCGGCGGGACACCACCTCCCGGGCCAGCGCCGCGGCGTCCGCGGGGAGTGGACCGGCGACCGGCGGACGCCGACGTGCACCCGCCCACCCGCGGCGCGCAGGGAGGCGTCGACGTCGAGGCAGATCCGAGCTCGGCGCGCTGCCCGGGCGGGACGACGGCGTCGATCAGGTCCAGCTGCGCCACCGAGTCGACCATGAGGGTCACCCGCTCCGCCGCCGTCCCGTCCGCCGCCAGCCGGCGCAGCGCCCCCGGTCGGCCGACGGGTAGCCGACGACGACGTCGGTGCTCACCGGGTCCTCGCCACCGGCCAGCCACAGCGCCTCGGACAGCGAGTAGGCGAGCACACCCGTGAACCCGGGCCGGGCCAGCACCCGGCGCAGGACGCTGCGGTTGCGTACGGACTTGCTGGCCACGCGGACGGGCTTGCCGGCAGCGCGACGCGCCAGGTCGCCGGCGTTGGCGTCGAGCGCATCGAGATCGAGCACCGCCAGCGGTGGATCGAGGGACGCGGTGGCCCGGTCGAGCCGGGCCCGGGCCCGCGCGGCGTCGTCGGGGGAGGAGGAGGCCGCGGAGGTCATGCGGGCAGCATTCTGCCGCCAACACCACTGGGTCAACCGTCCCAGACGCTTGACCCGAGGTGTGCCGACAGCCAGGCTGCCTGGAGCCCGCGCCCGCGCCCGCGCCCGCGCCCGTGCCGCGGCCGAGGACGAGGACGAGGACGAGGAGGGCCCGTGCTGCGCACGCGGACCTGGCGCAACTGGGCCGGCAACCAGCGCGCCGCGGGGATCGAGGTCGTGTGCCCGGCGGGTGCCGAGGAGATCGCTGCCCAGGTACGCCGGGCGGCCGCATCGGGCCGGCGGGTGCGGCCCATCGGGAGCGGGCACTCCTTCGCCGCGATCGGCCGGCCCGAGGACATCCAGCTCGCGCTCGACCGGCATGCGGCGATGGTCGGCGTCGACGCCTCGGGTCTGGTGACGGTGCAGGCGGGGATGCCCTTGCACCGGCTGAACGCGGAGCTCGCCGCGCGGGGTGGGCGCTCACCAACCTCGGCGACATCGACCGGCAGACGATCTCGGGCGCGCTCTCCACCGGTACCCACGGCACCGGCGCCCGCTTCGGCGGCCTGGCCACGCAGCTGCGCGGGTTCGAGCTCGTCGTCGCCGACGGGTCGCTGCTGCACTGCTCGCCGACCGAGAACCCCGACGTCTTCGCTCTCGGACGGATCGGCCTCGGAGCGCTCGGCGTCCTCAGCTCGGTGACGCTCCAGGCCGAGCCGGCGTTCGCGCTCCGCGCGGAGGAGGGCCCGGGACGGCTGCCGGAGCTGATCGAGGGTTCGCCGAGTACATGACCTCGGCCGACCACGTCGAGTTCTACTGGTTCCCCCACACCGACCGCTGCCTGACCAAGCGCAACACCCGCGTGCCGTTGACCGAGCTCGCGCCGCTCGGGCGCCTGCGGGCCGTCTGGGACGACGAGGTACTCGCCAACGCCCTCTTCGGCGCGGTGATCGCCACCGGCCGCCGGGTGCCGGCGCTCGTGCCTCCGCTGGCCCGCGTCTCGGCGCGGGCGCTGGGACCGCGCGCGTGGACCGACCGCTCGCACGACGTCTTCGTCAGCCGGCGGAGGGTGCGCTTCCAGGAGATGGAGTACGCCGTGCCGCGGGCCGACGCCCCGGCGGTGCTCGCCGAGCTCCGTCGCGTGCACGAGGCCAGCGGCTGGCGGACGGCTTTCCCGGTCGAGGTCCGGGTCGCGGCGGCCGACGACATCCCGCTCTCCACGGCCGGCGGCCGCGAGACCGCCTACATCGCCGCGCACGTTCCCGCAGGCGTGGACCCGGGGCCGTGGTTCGCCGCGCTCGAGGCCATCGCCGGGACGGTCGCCGGCCGCCCGCACTGGGGAAGCTGCACGGTCTGGACGCCAGTGCGCTCCGCCGGCGCTACCCGCGTCTGGGCGAGTTCACCGCGCTGCGCGACCGGCTGGACCCGGCCGGCGTCTTCACCAATGCCTACCTCGAGCACGTGCTCGGCCCGGTCGGCGGCTGAGATGGCCAGGGTGTCGGTCGAGCACCGGCGTGCAGCACTGGTCGACGCGGCGCTGCGGGTGATGGCACGCGGCGGGCTGGCGGCGGGCACCACGCGCGCGATCGTCGGCGAGGCCGGGATGTCTCTCGCGAGCTTCCACTACGCCTTCGACTCGCGCGACGACCTGCTCCGCGACCTGGTCCGAGGAGTCGTGGGGCGGGAGTTCAGCGCCGCCACCGGCGGCATGACCGGCGACGGCGGGCTGGTCGGCTGCTTGAGGCACGCGGCCGCCGGCTACCTCGAGCACCTCGAGCGGGAGCCCGGTCACGAACAGCTGATGCTGGAGCTGACGTTGCACGCGCTCCGCGACCCCGCGCTCCAGCCGCTGGCCCGCGAGCAGTACCGCGCCTACACCGAGGCCGCGACCCGGCTGCTGGAGCGGGCCGCCGAGCTCACCGGTGGGCGGTGGGCCCGGCCGGTGTCCGAGCTGGCCCGGCTGCTCATCACGCTGGTGGACGGCGCGACGACGACCTGGCTGGTCGACCGCGACACCGCGGCCACGCAGGCCGCCCTCGACGTGGCGATCGAGGCGTTCGTGAGCGCCGGCGCGGCCGCACCCGGATGACGCACGACCTCGTGCCCGCGCGCGGCGTGGGTCTGTTCGGACGCCGGGGGCCGGGGCGCCGTCCGAGCCGGCGCCCCGGACGACGTCACGGCTGGAGCAGGACCTTGACGTGGCCCTCCTTCTTCTCGCGGAAGTTCATGTAGGCGTCGCGGGCGTCGGCGAGCGGCACGTGGTGGGTGGCGAAGCCGTCGACGCCCAGCGGGTCCTCGTCGGTGAGCAGCGGCAGGATGTCGGGCACCCAGCGCCAGACATTGGCCTGACCCATGCGCAGCTGGATCTGCTTGTCGAACATTCGCATGAGGGGCAGCGGGTCGGTGGCGCCGCCGTAGACGCCGGACAGCGAGATCGTGCCGCCGCGGCGCACGGCCTCGATGGCGGTGTTCAGGGCCGCCAGCCGGTCGACGCCGGCCACCTGCATGACCTTCTCCATGATGGCGTCGGGGACGACGGCGGTCGCCTTCTGCGCGATCGAGGCCAGAGGAGACCCGTGGGCCTCCATGCCGACGGCGTCGATCACGGCGTCGGGGCCGCGCCCCGAGGTGGCGTCCCGAACGGCCTGGACGACGTCGTCCTGCTTCGTGGAATCGATCACCGTGACGCCCCGCGCGCGTGCCCGAGCGAGCCGCTCGGGCACCACGTCGGCGGCGAACACCGTGCCCGCACCCAGGTGCAGGGCGATGCGGGCAGCCATGTCGCCGATGGGGCCGAGGCCCAGCACGAGGACGGTGCCGCCCTTCGGGATCCCGGCGTACTGGACCGCCTGCCATGCCGTCGGCAGGACGTCGGAGAGGTAGACGAAGCGGTCGTCGGCAGGGCCCTCGGGCACCTTGATCGGGAGCGTGTTGCCGAAGGGCACGCGCAGGTACTCGGCCTGGCCGCCGGGCACGTGGCCGTAGAGCTTGGTGTAGCCGAACAGTGAGGCGCCGAAGCCCTGCTCGCGGTTCTGCGTGGTCTCGCACTGGGACTGCAGCCCCTGCGAGCAGGTCCAGCAGGTGCCGCAGGAGATGTTGAAGGGGACGACGACCCGGTCACCGGGCTTGACCTCGGTGACCTCCGCGCCCACCTCGCGGACGATGCCCATCGGCTCGTGGCCCATGACGTCGCCGACCGTCATGAACGGCGCCATCACCTCGATCAGGTGCAGGTCCGAGCCGCAGATGCCGCTGGACGTGACCTCGATGATCACGTCGGTCGGCGCCTGGATGACGGGGTCCGGAACGGTGTCGACGCGGACGTCCGCCCGGCCGTGCCATGTCACTGCGCGCATGTCTCGCTCTCCCTCGATCGGGCCGTGATTCGGCCACGTCGAGGCACTCCTGCCCCGTCGTGACCTGGATCGCGCGAGTTTCAACGGTTTCTTGCGTGGCGCATACGCTGCGTAGTTTGAGCATCACACTGAGCGGAATGACATCTGTGAGTTCTGGTGGCCCAGGACACAAAACTGCAGGTGAATACCCGGGGTCTCAGATCACGAAAACATCACGGCATGTTTACATGGGCCCCGCTCCTCTCCCCGGGAGTGCACGTGGAATGCCCGCCAACGGAAGTCAGGTGCATGAGTTCGCTCCACCAGGACGGTCTCCTCGCAGAGGGATCGGAGCCCGCCACCGGGCCCGCTTCGACCCCCGCCACGGCCCGCGGAACCTCGCGTCGGCCCGCTGCCGAGAAGTCGACCAGCTCGCTCCCGACGCAGCGCCAGGGGACGGCGCAGCGCTCCGGGTCCACCCAGACCACCAGCACCGACGACGGTTCCACCGCGACCACGGCCCGGCGCACCACCGGAGCGAGGACCGCCGCAGGCGCCGCCGGCTCCCTGGCCGCCCGCGCCAAGTCTGCCGGCACCGCGACCAGGAAGGTCACGTCGGCGAAGGCCGTCAAGGCCGCCACCTCGAAGGCTGCGTCGGCCACTGCCGCCACGGCGAAGGCGGCGACCGCTGCCAAGGCCGCGGCGACCGCGAAGGTCGCCGCCCGCAGCGGCGGCCGCTCGGCCACGGCGACGGGAACTGCGTCGACGGCCGCCCCCGCCGCGACGCCGGGCGCCGCTGCGACGGCTGGCTCCGCGAAGGCCGGGGCGGAGGCCGCCTCTGCCGAGGCCGCTCCGGCCAAGGCTGCGACGGCCGCGAAGCCGGCCGGCACCGCGAAGCCGACCGGCACTGCCAAGGCGGGCACTGCCAAGGCGGGCACTGCCAAGGCGGGCACTGCCAAGGCGGGCACTGCCAAGGCGGGCACTGCCAAGGCGGGCACTGCCAAGGCGGGCACTGCCAAGGCGGGCACTGCCAAGGCGGGCACCGCCAAGGCCCGCACCACGAAGGCAGGCCTGGCCTCGTCCACGGCGACCTCCGTCCCGGAGTCGGCCGCGCCGGCGTCCGTCGAGTCGCCGCGGCTCCGGCCCACCCCGCACAAGCGCAGCGTGCCCGCCGCGCAGATCCTCGCGGCCTTGGCCGCGTCGACCGAGCCCGCGACCGCCGAGCCGGCCGCCTCCGCCGGCCAGGCGCCGGCCGCGGTTGCGTCCGAGCCCCGGATCGCGCGCCTCCTGCGTCGCCGTCCGCCGTCGATCGGTCGTCGTCCCTCCCTGTACCTGGCGGCCGCACTGATCAGCACCATGAGCCTCAGCGCGGTGACGACCGAGGAGTCGACTGCCCGGGCGACCGCCACGATGAGCCACTCGGTGAGCGTGGCCGAGGAGCTCGGCATCGAGGCGACGACGGCCGAGGCGATCACCGACACGGATGCGGCCGAGGTCCTGGGTGAGCTCGCGGCCAGCCGCAGCGCCCGCGACGCCGAGCAGGCCGCGGCCGCGCAGGTCCAGGCCGAAGCCGACCGCATCGCGGCGGAGGCGGCTGCCGAGGCGGCGCGTCCCAAGGCCGTCCTGCCGGTCCAGGGGCACGCCTCACGAGCCAGTTCGGGCCGCGCTGGGGCACCCTGCACGCCGGCATCGACCTCGCGGCCCCGATGCACACCCCCGAGTACGCCGTCATGGACGGCGTCGTCCTCGAGGCCGGTCCCGCGAGCGGCTACGGGCTGGCCGTCTACATCCAGCACGAGAACGGCGACGTCACCGTCTACGGCCACATGGACTCGATCCTGGTCGAGGCCGGTCAGGTCGTCCGTGCGGGCGACACCATCGCGCTGCTGGGCAACCGCGGCCAGTCCACCGGCCCGCACCTGCACTTCGAGGTGCACGTGGGCGGTCTGAACGGCCAGAAGATCGACCCGCTGCCGTGGCTCCGGGAGCGCGGCGTCCAGATCTGAGTTCACCGCGCCACGCGACGCCCCTGCCGGACTTCCGGTGGGGGCGTCGACGTAGGGGACACTGGCCCCGGTACCTGGGGAGGAGGCGGTCGGTGGGACACGGGCACACGCACGCCCCCGTCACCGCGGGAGGCGGCCAGCGCCGCCGGCTGACCGTGGTCCTCGCCATGACCCTCGCCGTGATGGCCGCCGAGATCGTCGGCGGTCTGGTGTCGGGCTCGCTCGCCCTGCTCGCCGACGCCGGCCACATGGCCACCGATGCCGCCGGCATCGCCCTCGCCCTGGCGGCGGTGAGCCTCGCCCAGCGGCCCGCGCGGGGCCGCCGGACCTTCGGCTGGCAGCGCGCCGAGATCCTGGCCGCCGTCGCCAACGGGCTGTTGCTGCTCGTGGTCGCCGGATACGTCCTCGTCGAGGCCGTGCGGCGCATCGGGGAACCACCCCAGATCGGGTCCGGCCTGATGCTGGCCGTCGCCATCGTCGGCCTGGTCGTGAACCTGGGGTCCCTGGCGGTCCTGCACCGCGGACGGGAGGTGTCCCTGAACCTGCGAGGCGCATACCTCGAGGTGCTCGCCGACGCCCTCGGCTCCGTCGCCGTGATCGTGGCCGCCGTCGTCATCCTGACGACCGGCTGGACGCCCGCGGACCTTCTCGCCTCGGCCGTCATCGGGATCCTCGTCGTCCCCCGTGCCTGGCACCTGCTCCGCGAGGCGCTCGACGTCCTGCTCGAGGCCGCTCCCCGGGGCGTCGACCTGGACGACGTTCGGGCTCACATCCTGGAGGTCGACGGCGTCCTCGGGGTGCACGACCTGCACGCCTGGACGATCACCTCCGGTCTCCCGGTCCTCTCGGCGCACGTCGTGGTCGCCGACGAGGCGCTCGCCGCCGGGCACGGTGGCCGGGTCCTCGACGCCCTGTGCGAGTGCCTCGGCGAGCACTTCGACATGGCGCACTGCACGTTCCAGCTGGAGCCCGAGTCGCACGCCGGGCACGAGGCGCCGGTCCACGAGTGAGGCGGGAGACCCCAGGCCCCGCACCACTCGCAGGCTCGCGGCTGGCCCCTGCCGGGGGCCGTTCCAGCACGTCACCTGGGGTGGGACAGTGGGGAAGCAGGGACCGGGATCGAGGAGGCATCGGTGGAGCACGGGCACCACTCGGGCATGTGGGTGCCCAGCGAGCCTCCGACGTGGGGACGGATGTTCCTCCCGCACCTGGAGCCGTGGTCGGTGCTCGCCGTCCTGAGCGTCGTCGGGCTGGTGGTCTACCTCGGAGCCGTCGTGCGGCTGCGGCGGACCGGGGTCTCGTGGCCGTGGTGGCGTGTGCTCGCCTGGATCGGCGGGACGGCGTCCCTGTTCGCCGTCACGGGCACCTGGCTGAACGGCTACAGCATGGTGCTGTTCAGCGTGCACATGACCCAGCACATGGTCCTGTCCCTGATCACGCCGCTGCTGCTCCTGGTCGCCGCCCCGGTGACCCTGGCGCTGCGGACCCTGCCCCGGGGCCGAGGCGCCGCCGGCGTTCCGCGGGCGCTGCTGCTCGACGCGCTGCACAGCCGGCTGGCGCGGTTCCTCGCGCACCCGCTGTTCACGATCCCGCTGTTCATCGCCAGCCTCTACGGCGTCTACTTCACACCGCTCTTCGACGCGCTGATGAGCAACGCGGCGGGGCACCAGCTGATGCTGGCCCACTTCGTCGTCACGGGGCTGCTGTTCTTCGGGCCGATCGTGGCGCAGGACCCGTGGCCGCGGACGCTGAGCCACCCGGGCCGGATGCTCGAGCTCTTCCTCCCGGTTCCGTTCCACGCCTTCTTCGGTGTGGCGATCATGATGGCCGGCTCACTGGTGGTCGACACGTTCGCGCAGCCGCCGGCCGGATGGGGGATCGATCCGCTGCGCGACCAGGGCGAGGCCGGCGGCATCGTGTGGGCGTTCGGCGAGCTGCCGACCGTCCTGGTGCTCGCCGTCGTCTTCTTCTCGTGGGCCAGCTCCGACGACCGGCACGCCAAGGCGCTGGACCGGGCCGCCGACCGGGACGGGAACGCCGAGCTCGAGGCCTACAACGCCAGGCTCAGGGCGATGGCAGAGCGCCAGTGACGTGCTGGAACGGCCCCGCTGCAGGGCCCGCGCCGAGCTTGCGAGGCGTGGGGGCAGCGGGGTCCTTTCTCAGCCGACGTGGACGACCGCGTCGCCCTCGGCCGGCAGGTCCTCCTTGGTCGCCTTGATGAGCACCGCGGAGACGATCGCGCCCAGCACCAGCAGTGCAGCCGCCCAGGTGAAGGCCGTGGTGTAGCCCTCCACCTGCGCCGCCAGGCCACGGTCGGGTCCTGCGGGTCGGCCCCGGAGCCGAGCGCGTCGGCGGTGTAGCTGCTGATCGCGGCCACGGACAGCGAGGCCAGCACGGCGGTGCCGATGGAGGCGCCCACCTGCTGCGTGGCGTTGAGCATGGCGCTGGCCGCTCCCGCGTCGTGAACGCCCGCGCCGACCAGCGCGAGGTTCGACAGCGGCACGAACGTGAACCCGAGGCCCAGCCCGAGCAGCAGCTGACCCGGGAAGGGCAGCTGCCAGAACCCGGTGTCGAGGCCCACGAACGACAGCGTGAACAGCCCGGCCGCGGCGAGCAGCCCGCCGAGGACCATGAGCGGCTTCGGCCCGACCCGCGGCACCAGCACGCTGGCTGCGCCCGCGGAGATGAAGACGCCGAGGGTGGTCGGCAGCGACGCCAGGCCGGCCACGACCGGCTCGTAGGCCAGCACCTGCTGGAAGTACAGGCTCAGGAAGAAGAACGCACCGATGAGCCCGGCGCCCACCAGGGTCGAGGTCAGGTAGGCCCCGCCGCGGTTGCGGTCGAGGACGATCCGCATCGGCAGCAGCGGGTTGCGGGTCCGCAGCTCCAGCAGGACGAACAGCGCCACCAGCACCAGCCCGGCGACGATGAACAGCCACGCCAGGCCGTCGGTCCAGCCGCTGTCCGGCGTCAGCAGGCTCGGAGCGCCCTGCGCCGCGGCTTCGGCGTTGGCCGCTGCGGTCTCGGCCGCGAAGGTCAGCGACGCCTCGGCGACCCGCGTGAAGCCGTAGACGATGGACGCCAGGCCGAGGGTGACGAGGACGGCGCCGGGGATGTCGTAGCTGGTGTCGCCCGGGGCCTTGCTCTCCGGGACGATCGGTATCGCCAGGACGATGGCGAGCAGCGCCACCGGCAGGTTCACCCAGAAGCACCAGCGCCAGTCGGCGTACTCGGTGAGCACGCCGCCCAGGAGCAGGCCCACGGCCGAGCCACCGCCGGCGATGGCGCCGTAGACGCCGAACGCCTTGGCGCGCTCCTTGGGATCGGTGAAGAGCACGGTCAGCAGCGCGAGGGAGGCCGGGGCCAGCAGCGCGCCGAACACGCCCTGCAGGGCGCGGGCACCGAAGAGCATCGCCTCGTTCTGCGCGATGCCGCCCAGCGCCGAGGCCACGGCGAAGCCGGCGGCGCCCACCAGGTAGGTGCGCTTGCGGCCCCAGAAGTCGGCGATGCGGCCACCGAGGAGCAGGAAGCCGCCGAACGTCAGGGTGTAGGCGGTGACGATCCACTGCTGGGAGGCGGCGCTGATGCCCAGGTCCGCGGTGACGGCCGGCAGGGCGATGTTGACGATCGTGGCGTCGAGGATCACCAGGAGGACGGTCATGGCGATGACGCCGAGGGCCAGCCAGCGCTTCTCGTACGGCTCGTCGGAAGTGATCGCCGTGCCGTGAGCAGTGGTCGAGGGACGGGGTTCGGTCACGGAGGTTCCTCATGTCGTGCGGGACGGGCCGGGTCGCCGGCCGCGAAGAACGTAGCGGCCTGCAACCATGTCGTCGTGCCTGTTTCGCTGGTGTTCACCTCGGACACGCACGTCCCGAAGCGTGCGCGTGACCTACCTCATCCCCTGTGGGCGGCGATCTCCGAGGCGGACGTCGTGATCCACGCCGGTGACTGGGTGGACGCGGCCCTGCTCGACCTGTTCGAGGCCCGCTCCCGCCGGCTCGTGGCCGTGTACGGCAACAACGACCACGGCCCCCTCCGCGAACGGCTGCCCGAGATCGCCCGCGCCGAGATCGAAGGGCTGCGCTTCGCGGTCGTGCACGAGACGGGCGACGCCAAGGGGCGGGAGCTGCGGTGCGCGGCCCGGTTCCCCGACACCGACGTCCTGGTCTTCGGGCACAGCCACATCCCCTGGGACACCACCGCTCCCAGCGGCCTGCGGCTGCTCAACCCCGGCTCGCCCACCGACCGGCGCCGGCAGCCGCACGGCACCTACGTCACCGCCGTCGCCGACGCCGGTGAATTGCGGGACATGACCTTCCACGCCGTCCCGCCGCGGCGGTGAGCTCACGTCCGCGGCTGTGCCGGCCGGCGGTCGCCCTGCTGGCCTGCTCGGTGTGCGGCCGGCCGCTGGAGGCCGTGCCGGACGGGGCGGCGCTCCGCTGCGAAGGGGGCACGCCTTCGACCGCGCCCGCCAGGGGCACGTCACCCTGCTGCCGCCGGGCCACCGGGCTCCCTCGGGGACTCCGCGGCCATGGTCGCGGACCGGGTGGCCTTCCTCGAGGCGGGGCACTACGCCGGAATCACGGCCGCGGTCGCCGAGGCGACGGAGGCGGACGGGGTACCGGGATCCCTGCTCGACCTCGGTGGGGGACCGGACACCACCTGGCCGGCGTGCTCGCGCGATGGCCCGACGCGGTCGGCGTGGTGCTCGACTCCTCGCCCTACGCCGCGCGGCGGGCGGCTCGTGCGCACGAGCGGGCGGTGGCGGTCGTCGCCGACAGCTGGGCCCGCCTGCCGGTGCTCGACGGCGTCGTCGATCGGGTGCTCGTGGTCTTCGCGCCGCGCAACGGGCTGGAGATCGCCCGCGTCCTCCGGCCCGACGGCCGGCTGGTCGTGGTGACTCCCGCGGCGGAGCACCTGCGGGAGCTCGTGGGCCCGCTGGGGCTCTTGCGCGTGGATCCCGACAAGGCGGCCCGCCTGGCGGCCTCCCTGGAACCGCACCTGCAGCCGGTCCGGGCCCGGACGCACAGGTGGCCGCTGTCGCTGTCCCGGGCGGCTGCTGCCACGCTCATCGGCATGGGGCCGCACGCCCGCCACACCACGCCGGCCGCGGTGGACGCCGGCCTGGCCGCGATGCCGGAGCGGATCGAGGTGACCGCAGCGGTCGACGTCGCGGTCTACCGGCGGCGGCCGGCCACGGCGACGTAGAGCGCCAGGACGACCACGGCCCCGAGGATCGAGGCCCACCAGCCGCCCAGGTCGAACCGCACCTCGCCGTCGCGGACCAGACCCGCCACCAGGTTGCCGACGACGGAGCCGACGAGGCCGAGCACGAGCGTGGCGATGATGCCGAGGTCCTGCTTACCGGGGACGACGGCCCGCGCGATGAGTCCGGCCACGAGACCGATGCCGAGCACGAGCACGATGCCGCCGACGTCCACGGGACCTCCGCTCGTGGTCCGCACGCGCGGACCGGGTGCCGGCATCCTAGGGCCCCGCCGCCCACTCCCTGGTGGTGACCGTGGGCCGGCGCTACCGTGTCGCAGGTCGCAGGAAGGTGTCCGCGTCCCCCGTCACGCGGCACCTGCCGTACAGCGACCGGCGCGCCTCCCTCGTCGGTCGGAGGTGCCGCGCGGCCACCGTCTAAGCTGCGCCTCGTGACGATTGCACCGGCGCCCATCGTGAGTCGGCCGAGTCCGGTCCACGTGGCGGAGAAGGGTTCGCGGCTGTCCAACCTGCTGCGGACGACCGACCACAAGACCATCGGCCTGATGTACATGGTCACCTCGTTCGCGTTCTTCATCGCGGGCGGGTTGATGGCCTTGCTGATGCGCGCCGAGCTGGCCCGGCCGGAGCTGCAGTTCCTGTCACCGGAGCAGTACAACCAGCTGCTGACCATGCACGGCACGGTCATGCTGCTGATGTTCGCGACGCCGCTGTTCTTCGCCTTCGGCAACCTGATCATGCCGCTGCAGATCGGTGCTCCCGACGTCGCGTTCCCGCGGCTGAACGCCTTCTCCTTCTGGCTGTTCCTCTTCGGCAGCCTCATCGCCGTGTCGGGCTTCCTCACCCCGGGCGGCGCCGCCGACTTCGGCTGGTACGCCTACGCCCCGCTGTCCAACGGCGTGCACTCGCCGGGACCCGGCGCGAACCTGTGGTTCGCCGGCCTGGCGGTCAGCGGCCTGGGCACGATCCTCGGTGGCGTCAACTTCATCACCACGATCGTCTGCCTGCGGGCCCCTGGGATGACGCTCTTCCGGATGCCGATCTTCACCTGGAACGCGCTGGTGACCAGCGTGCTCGTGCTGCTGGCCTTCCCGATCCTGACCGCCGCCATCTTCGGCATGCTGGCCGACCGCAACCTCGGCGCTCTCATCTACTCCGATGAGAACGGCGGCGCGATGCTGTGGCAGCACCTGTTCTGGTTCTTCGGCCACCCCGAGGTCTACATCATCGCGCTGCCGTTCTTCGGCATCGTCACCGAGATCATCCCGGTGTTCAGCCGCAAGCCGCTGTTCGGCTACAAGGGCATGGTGTTCGCGACGATCTCCATCGGCGCGCTCTCCTCGCCGTGTGGGCCCACCACATGTACGCGACCGGCGCGGTGCTGCTGCCGTTCTTCGCCTTCCTGACCTACCTGATCGCGGTGCCCACCGGGATCAAGTTCTTCAACTGGATCGGCTCGATGTGGCGCGGCCAGATGACCTTCGAGACGCCGATGCTGTTCTCGATCGGCTTCATGGTCACCTTCCTGCTCGGCGGCCTGACCGGCGTCCTGCTGGCCAGCCCGCCGCTGGACTTCCACGTCAACGACAGCTACTTCGTCGTCGCGCACTTCCACTACGTGGTCTTCGGCACCGTGGTCTTCGCCGCCTACGCGGGCATCTACTTCTGGTTCCCGAAGATGTGTGGCCGGATGATGGACGAGCGGCTCGGCAAGCTGCAGTTCTGGCTGACGTTCATCGGCTTCCACACCACGTTCCTGGTGCAGCACTGGCTCGGTGGCGAGGGCATGCCGCGCCGCTACGTGGACTACCTGGACACCGACACGTTCACCGCGCTGAACATGGTGTCGACCATCGGCTCCTTCATCCTCGGCGCCTCGGTGATCCCGTTCCTCTACAACGTGGTGAAGTCGTGGAAGTACGGGGAGCTCGCGCTGCGCGACGACCCGTGGGGGCCGGGAACTCGCTGGAGTGGGCGACGTCGTCCCCGCCGCCGCGGCACAACTTCGTCGAGATCCCGAAGATCCGCTCGGAGCGGCCGGCGTTCGAGGCGCACTACCCGCACCTGCTCCAGCGGCTGCAGGACGAGGCGCACGCCGGCAAGCGGCACACGCCGTACGCCAGCGAGCTCGTGGGTGGCACCGGTCCTCGCCAGGGTCCGAACGACCCCGACCCGACCTGAGCGGCCCGCCGCAGCAGTGGACCGGAGAGGCCCAGAACCGTCACGGTTCTGGGCCTCTCCGGTCCAACGGTCCGGGTGCGGGGGACGAATCGAGGTGGGGCACGATGACGGCGTGCCGATCGACCCCTTACCCGCCCGCCCGGTCGACGACCGGTACCCGGCTGCACGCGCCGTCCTCACCGTCACCGGGGAGGACCGGCCCGGGGTGACCGCCCGGCTGTTCTCCGCGTTGTCCGCCGGTGGCAGCCCGGTGGAGGTGGTGGACGTCGAGCAGGTCGTCGTGCACGGGCACCTGGTGCTCGGCGTGGTGGTCGCGGCGCTGCCCGCCGAGGGCGCACCCCCGGAGCCGGAGTCGGCGCTCGTCGCCCGGCTCACCGACCTCGCGGCCGGGGTGGCCGCGGACACCGGGATGGACGTGCAGGTGGAGGCGGCGTCCTCGGGTGGCTCGCTGCCGCTGCCGGGGCGGCCGCACCACGTGATCGTGCTGGGCCGGCCGGTGCCCCCGGACGCGGTGGCGGGAGCGGCCCGGGCGATCGTCGACGTCGGCGGCAACATCGACGCCATCCGCCGGCTGTCGGACTATCCGGTGACCAGCTTCGAGCTGACCGTCTCGGGCGCCGACGCGACGACGCTGCGCACGGGCCTGGCGACGGTGGCCGCCACCACCGGCGCCGACATCGCCGTGGAACAGGTCGGCCTGGCCCGCCGCAGCAAGCGGCTCATCGTGCTGGACGTCGACTCGACACTCGTCCGCGGCGAGGTCATCGACGAGCTGGCCGCCCGCGCCGGCCGGGCGGCCGAGGTAGCCCGGATCACCGCGGCCGCGATGAACGGCGAGCTCGACTTCGCCGAGTCGCTCCGCGCGCGGGTCGCAGTGCTGGCGGGGCTGCCGGTGGAGGTGCTCGACGAGGTGCGCGAGCATCTCGTCCTCACGGCCGGCGCGCGGACGCTGATCCGCACGCTGCAGCGGCTGGGTTTCCGGTGCGGGATCGTCAGCGGCGGGTTCACGCAGATCACCGAGCCGCTCGCGCAGACCCTTGGCCTGGACTTCTCGGAGGCGAACACCCTCGAGGTCCTGGACGGGAAGCTCACCGGGGGACTGGTCGGGAGATCATGGACCGCCCGGGCAAGGCGCGGGCACTGGCGCGGTTCGCCGAGCAGTACGGGATCCCGCTCGACCAGACCGTGGCCGTCGGCGACGGCGCCAACGACCTCGACATGCTCAACGCCGCCGGCCTGGGCATCGCCTTCAACGCCAAGCCGTTCGTCCGCGAGCAGGCGCACACCGCGCTCAACCAGCCCTACCTGGACGCCGTGCTGCAGGTGCTCGGCTTCACCCGCGACGAGGTCCTCGACGCCGGGTGATCCTCAGGATGATCAGGAGACCTGATCATTCTGGGTCCCCCTCGGCGTCGACCGTGCGGGAGGACCCCGGACGGTGAGGAGGACGTCGACCGGCGATCTCAGCCGCGGTGGACCTCGCCCGACAGCTCGACGCCGGCGGTGCGGAGCTGCTCCAGCGCGGCCTCCGTGCTCGCCTCGCTGACGCCGGCGGTCAGGCCCAGCAGCACCCGCGTCGCGAAACCGTTCCCGACGGCGTCGAGCGCCGTGGCCCGGACGCAGTGGTCGGTGGCGAGGCCCACGACGTCGACGGCGTCGACTCCCCGCTCGTGCAGCCAGTCGGAGAGGGCCACGTCGCCGGCCTTCCCCTCGAAGCCGGAGTAGGCGGCGGCGTACTCGCCCTTGTCGAAGACCGCATCGAGTGGCTCCCGGTCCAGCGCCGGGTGCAGTTCCACCCCGTCGCTCCCGACGACGCAGTGCGCGGGCCAGGTCTCCAGGAAGTCCGGCCGGTCGGCGAAGTGGTGCCCGGGGTCGATGTGGTGGTCGCGCGTGGCGACGACGTGGTCGTAGCCGTGCGCGCCCGAGAGCAGGCCGGTGATCGCCCCGGCCACGGCGGTGCCGCCGGCCACGGCGAGGCTGCCGCCCTCGCAGAAGTCGTTCTGGACGTCGACCACGATCAGTGCGCGGGTCATCTGCGTTCTCCTCAGGACGAGACCGTCCACAGCACGGGTTCCCCCGGGACAACGCCCAGCCCTCCTGCGGGAGTGCCTGGCGGACCTTCTCGTGGTGCGCACGGGCCCGGGCCAGGGCGTCCGCGGGGCTCAGGTCCGCGCAGAGCTCGCCACCCCGCACCAGCGGGACGACGAGGTCCCGGTCGCCGGCCAGTGGGGCCACCGGTGCGCTGCTGACCACCTCGCCGGTCGCGATGCCGTCTGCGTCGTGTCGCCGGATGGCGTGCTTGCGCCCACCCACCGACCGCTTGCCCTCGGACTTCTTCGCCACCGGCACGCCGTCGCGCTCGACCAGCTTGTAGACCATGCCGACCGTGGGCGCCCCCGAGCCGGTCACGAGCGAGGTGCCGACCCCGTAGCGGTCCACCGGCGCGGCCATGAGCCCGGAGATGGCGTACTCGTCGAGGTCGCTGGTGACGACGATCCGCGTGGAGGTCGCGCCCAGGGAGTCGAGCAGCTCCCGGGCGTGGGCGGCCAGCGTGGGCAGGTCGCCGGAGTCCAGCCGGATGCCGCCCAGCTCCGTCCCGGCGACCTCGACCGCCGTCCGGATGCCCTGGTCGACGTCGTAGGTGTCCACGAGCAGCGTCGTGCCGGGCCCGAGCGTGTCCACCTGCGCCTGGAACGCCGACCGCTCGTCGTCGTGCAGCAGCGTGAAGGCGTGCGCGCTGGTGCCCGACGTCGGGACGCCGTAGCGTCGTCCCGCCTCGAGGTTGGACGTGGACGCGAAGCCGACCAGGTGGGCTGCGCGGGCCGCGGCGACGGCAGCCTCCTCGTGCGTGCGCCGGGACCCCATCTCGATGCAGGGCCGCTCGCAGGCCGCTGCGATCATGCGGGCCGCGGCCGAGGCGATGGCGCTGTCGTGGTTGAGCACCGACAGGGCGAGGGTCTCCAGCAGCACCCCTCGGCGAACGGCGCCCGGACGGTGAGCACCGGTGAGCCCGGGAAGTACAGCTCGCCCTCCGCGTAGCCCTCGATGTCACCGGAGAAGCGGAAGCCGGCCAGCCAGTCGAGCAGCCGCTCGTCGGTCAGCCCCTGCGCGCGGAGGGCGGCGAGCTCGTGGTCGCCGAACCGGAAGTGGGGAAGCGCCTCCAGCAGCCGGCCGGTGCCGGCGAGCACGCCGTAACGGCGTCCGTGCGGGAGGCGCCGGGCGAACACCTCGAACACGCACTGCCGGTCGGCGGTGCCGTCGGCGAGCGCCGCCGCCACCATCGTCAGCTCGTAGCGGTCGGTGAAGAGCGCGGGTGCCGGTGGGGAGTGAGCCCGGTGTCCGTCCGGGTAGCCACAGTCATGATCGCCGAAGCGTAGGCGGGGGCGCGGACCGGGGCAGTTCGGCGTCCTAAGGTGGACGGGTGGCCGGACCTCTCGCTCCCTCGTGGACGCCGGAGACCACGGACGAGGAACGCGGTGAGCTCGACCGCCCGTGGGTGACGATCGTGTGGAACGACCCGGTCAACCTCATGACCTACGTGACCTTCGTGCTGCAGGAGCTGTTCGGCTACGACGAGCCGACGGCGACGACGCTGATGCTGCAGGTGCACCACGAGGGCAGGGCGATCGTCAGCTCCGGCCCGCGCGAGCGGATGGAGCACGACACGAACCGGCTGCACGCCTACGGGCTCTGGGCCAGCTTCCAGCGGGACTCATGAAGCCCTTCCGTCCCGCCCGCGGGGGACTCGTCGTGGCGCGCCTGGAGCCGGCCGAGGCCGGCATCATGGGCCTGCTGCTGGACCAGCTGGAGCAGTTGCTCGAGGCCGACGCCGACGACGTCCGTGGCGATCCGGTGATGACCCGGCTCCTGCCCGACGGGCACCGCGGCGACCCGGAGGTCGCCGCGGACTACCGGGAGCTGACCGAGGCCTCCCTGCGCAGCGACAAGGCCGACGACCTCGCGCTGATGCGGGCGACGATCCCGGCCGAGGGCGGCGAGGTGCGGCTGGACGCCGACCAGGGCGCGGCGTGGCTGCGCAGCACCAACGACCTGCGGCTGGCGCTGGGCACCCGCCTGGAGATCAGCGACGACACCGAACCCCGGAGGAGATCGCCGACGAGGCGGACCAGCAGCTCGCCGTCTACTACTGGCTCACGGCGCTGCAGGGCTCACTCGTCGACGCACTGGTCGCCGGACGCGCCGGCCGAAGCTGAGCACGATCAGCAGCGCCAGCAGCACGTCGAGGCCGAAGAGCACGTAGACCATCCCGTGCAGCTGGACGTCGACGACGGCCGCGCCGATCGTGGATACCAGGACCACCGCCGACAGGGCGAGGACCACGAGCAGCACCAGCGACCGCAGGGCCACGAGAAGCGCGTAGGACACCCGGTCGGCCGGTTCGTCCACGCTGTAGCCGGGACGCCCCTTCAGCCCCCGCACGCCCAGGACCAGGGCGGGCACGGGGAGGAGGAGCACCCCGAGGGCCACCAGAAGCTTCACCAGCACGTACCGCAACGTATCGCGTGCATCCATCGCCCGGTCGCTCGCCCGTGCACCGTCGGGCCCACGACCGAGGGCGCCGCACCCGGCTGCATAGACTGACCCTGTGCTGCGCATCGACCGCGCGACCTACGACGCCATCGTGGCCCACGCCCGGGAGGACCACCCGGACGAGGCCTGTGGCGTCGTCGCGGGTCCTGAGGGCAGCGACCGCCCCGAGCGCTTCATCCCGATGCTCAACGCCGCACGGTCACCCACGTTCTACGAGTTCGACTCCGGCGACCTGCTGAAGCTCTACCGCGACATGGACGACCGCGACGAGGTGCCGGTCGTCATCTACCACTCGCACACGGCCACCGAGGCCTATCCGTCGCGCACCGACATCAGCTACGCCTCGGGCCCCATGACGGACCCGGCGACGCACTACGTGCTGGTCTCGACGCGGCACCACGAGAAGCAGACCGGCCTGGTCGACGACGAGGTCGAGTTCCGCAGCTTCCGCATCGTCGAGGGCGAGGTGCGCGAGGAGGACGTCGAGGTCGTCGAGTCCTACCTGTTCGGGCACACCCCGACGACCGTCGTCTACGACTGAACGAGGACCCCGTCCCCACCCAGCCCTCGCACGCTCGGGGCGGGCCCCTGGACAGGGCCGCCGGAATCCCCGGCGGCGGACGGGCGTTGGCCCGTCCAGACGCACGAACGCCGCCATCGAGCGGCGTCCCCGACAACCCAGCTCGCAAGGAGAACCGCACGCCATGGCCATCGAGGTCCGGATCCCCACCATCCTGCGCACCCACACCGGCGGCAACAAGACCGTCGAGGGCAGCGGGACCACGCTCGGCGCGCTCGTCGACGACCTGGACACCCAGCACCCGGGCCTGAAGAACCGCCTCGTCACCGAGGAGGGCAAGCTGCACCGCTTCGTGAACGTCTACGTCAACGACGAGGACGTCCGCTTCACCGGCGCCCTGGACACCCAGGTCAAGGACGGCGACTCGGTGACCATCCTCCCCGCCGTCGCCGGCGGCTGAGCCCGCCCGACACCCGCTCCCCGTCACGGAAGAGTTCTGATGGCCCGCTTCGCCTCCCTCGTCGACTCCCTCGGCGGCACCCCGCTGGTCGGGCTGCCGAACCTGTCGCCGACCTCTGACGTCCGGCTGTGGGCCAAGCTGGAGGACCACAACCCGACGGGTTCGATCAAGGACCGCGCCGCCATCGCCATGATCGAGGCGGCGGAGAAGGACGGGTCGCTGCAGCCCGGGGCGACGATCCTGGAGCCGACCAGCGGCAACACCGGGATCTCGCTGGCCATGGTCGCCAAGCAGCGCGGCTACAAGCTGGTCTGCGTCATGCCGGAGAACACCTCGGTGGAGCGGCGCCAGCTGCTGGAGATGTTCGGCGCGCGGATCATCTTCTCCCCGGCGGCGGGGGCTCCAACCAGGCCGTCGCCGTGGCGAAGGGGCTCGCAGCCGAGCACGAGGACTGGGTGATGCTGTACCAGTACGGCAACCCGGCCAACGCCCAGGCGCACTACGACGGCACCGGTCCCGAGATCCTCGCCGACCTGCCGTCGATCACGCACTTCGTCGCCGGCCTCGGGACGACGGGCACGCTCATGGGCGTCTCCCGGTTCCTGCAGGAGCACAAGCCCGAGGTGCAGGTGATCGCCGCCGAGCCGCGCTACGGCGAGCTGGTCTACGGCCTGCGCAACATCGACGAGGGTTCATCCCCGAGCTCTACGACGCCTCGCTGCTGGACTCCCGCTTTTCCGTGGGGCCGGAGGACGCCATCCACCGCACCCGCCAGCTGGTGGAGCGGGAGGGCATCTTCGCCGGGATCTCGACCGGCGCGATCCTGCACGCCGCGCTCGGGGTCGCCGACAAGGAGGTGGCGGCCGGCCGGCACGCCGACATCGTCTTCATCGTGTGCGACGGCGGCTGGAAGTACCTCTCCACCGGCGCCTACGCGGGCTCCCTCGAGGAGGCCACCTCCTCGCTCGAGGGCCAGCTCTGGGCCTAGCGCGCGGTCGGCCGGTCGCCCCTGGGTCGCAGCGCTCCCTACGCGGGCGGCGAAGCGTCGGTGCCGGCCGCTAGCCTGACCCGCGATGGAGATGGTGCAGGTGGGCGACGGGCCGCGGAGCGGTGTCGGTCGCCCGGAGGCCGCCGCGTGAAGCTGACCGTCGTCGGCTGTTCGGGCAGCGCGCCGGGGCCGAAGTCCGCCGCCTCCTGCTACCTGGTCGAGCACGACGGGTTCCGGCTGGTCCTGGACCTCGGCAACGGGGCTTTCGGCGCCCTGCAGGCAGTGGCCGATCCCGCCTCGGTCGACGCGGTGTTCCTGTCCCACCTGCACGCCGACCACTGCCTCGACGTCGCGCCCTTCGTCGTCTGGCACCGGTACTCCGGCCGGGCGACGAAGGAGCAGGTGCCGCTGTACGCACCGGTCGCCGCCGAGCGACGGCTCGCGCTCGCCTACGACTCCGACGGCGATGGCATCACCGACGTCTTCGACTTCGTGCCCGTCGGCCCGGGCTCGTTCGTCCTCGGCCCGTTCGACGTGACGCTGGCGCGGACCGCGCACCCGATCGAGTGCTACGCGATCCGGCTCACTGCCGGGGGCGGTCACTGGTCTACACCGGTGACACGGGCCCGAGCGAGCAGGTCGTCGAGCTCGCGCGCGGGGCCGACGTGCTGCTGGCCGAGGCGGCTCATCCGCCGGGCGGCGACCTGCCGACAGGGCTGCACCTCACCGGTCGGGAGGCCGGCGAGCACGCCGCCGCCGCCGGCGTCGGCCGGCTGCTGCTCACCCACATCCCCGCCTGGGTGGACGAGATCGGGCAGCTCTTCGCCGCCAGCGCGGTGTTCTCCGAGACCGAACTGGTGCGCTCGGGCGCCACCTACGAGATCTAGCCGCACGTCGTGCCCCGCCCGGAGAGAAGGGCCGCGCCGCGCGGCGGTGATCTGCGCTTGCCTCGCGCGGCGGTGCCGGGCACCGTGGCCGCGTGGTGGACGAGGAGCGCGACGGCGTCCGGCTGACCAGCCTGGACGCACCGCTGGGTGACGGGCTCGAGGTGACCAAGCGGGCGCTGGTCGACTACGCCGACTTCGTGGCCGACCGGCTCGTGCCACTGGTGGCCGGGCGACCGCTCTCGGTGAAGCGCGTCCGGCCGGGCCAGGCGCCCTTCATGCAGCGCAACGTGAGCAAGGGGCACCTGACTGGGTGCGGACCGCGCCGATGTGGTCGGAGGGCTCCCACCGGGAGATCCACCAGGTGCTCTGCGACGACCGGCGGACCTTGCTGTGGCTGGCGAACCAACGGGCCGTCGAACTCCACGTGCCGTTCTTTCGGGTGGGCGACGCCGGCCCGACCGGTCTCGTCCTCGACCTCGACCCGCCCGAGGGTGCGGACTTCCCGGTCGTCGTGGCCGCCGCCCGACTGGTCAGGCGGGCCCTCGACGACTGCGGCCTCGCCGGCGCGGTCAAGACCAGTGGCTCCAAGGGCCTGCACGTCGTCGTCCCGGTGAGCGGTTCGCCGTTCGAGGACGTCGCCGCCGCCACCCGTGCCCTCGCCGCCCGCACCGCCGCGCTGGACCCCGACCTCGCCACCACGGCGTACATCAGGGAGGACCGGGGCGGCCGGGTCTTCGTCGACTCCACGCGCTCCGGGCAGGGCACGATCGTCGCCGCGTACAGCCCGCGGATCCGCCCGGGTCTGCCGGTGTCGTTCCCGGTCGGGTGGGACGACCTCGACGACGTGCGCCCGGTGGACTTCACCGTCACGACGGCGCCCGCGCTGCTCGGCGCCGGCGATCCGTGGGCGCAGTCGCTGCCGGCGCCACAGCGGCTGCCGGCCGACCTGGTCGCGGAGGGGCACACCATCCCGATCGCGCGGGTGCAGGCCATGCACGAGGGCAAGCGCCGGGCGAGGGCGAAGCGGGACAGCGAGGGCGGCTGATCGTCGTCCCCAGGTCTGAGGCCGATCCACAGGTCCGTGGACGACCGGCCGTTCTGTCGGTCCCGGAGCGGACGCTGTCCCGCATGACGAGCGACCCGCAGACCATGGCCTGGCTGGACCAGGAGGACGCCCACCTCGCGCAGACCATCCGCGCCCACCGCTGGGCGGTGCAGTACGTCGGCCCCGGCGACGGGGCGGGTGAGCCGGCATTCGGCTACACGATCGGCCTCTACGGTCTCGGGCATCCGGAGCTCGTCATCGTCGGGCTGGGCCACGACAACACGCACGGCATCCTCGGCCGGGTTGCCGGCATGGTGGCCGACGGCCGGGACCTGGTGGCGGGCGAGCTGCTCACCTGGTCCGACTGGGGCGGTCGGGTCGTCGTCGAGGCCGTGCCCAACCCGGGCGAGGTGGTGCTGGCCGCGAACCGCTTCTACGAGCGCCCGGTCGAGTACTCGGTGCCCGCCTACCAGCTCACCTGGGACCACGCCGACGGCACGTTCCCGTGGGACGAGGCCTACCTGTGCGGCCCGCAGTGCCAGCCACGACCGGGGACGTGGCGGGCGTGAAGATCAGTCGATGCCCAGGTCGCGCATCAGCTTGGCGACGTGGCCGGTCGCCTTGACGTTGTACGAGGCACGCTCGATCCGGCCCTCGGCGTCGACGATGAACGTCGACCGGATCACCCCGACGACCTCCTTGCCGTAGAGCTTCTTCGGCCCGTACGCGCCGTACGCCTTCAGCACCGTCTTGTCGGGGTCGGAGACCAGCGTGATGCCGAGCTCCTCCTTCTCCTTGAACCGCAGCAGCTTCTCCGGCTCGTCGGGGAGATCCCGATGATGTCCAGGCCGGCCTCGGCCAGGTCGCCCGCCGATGCGGTGAAGTCGACGGCCTGCGTGGTGCAGCCGGGGGTCAGCGCCGCCGGGTAGCAGTAGACGATCACGCGGCGGCCGCGGTGGTCGGCGAGGGACACCGGCGTGCCGTCGGCGTCCGGGAGGGTGAAGTCCGGTGCCGGGTCGCCGGGGAGAGGCGGACGGGTGCCGTGTCCGTCCCGCTGTCGGTCTGGCTCATGCCAGGCATCCTGCCGTGTCCCGCCCTGGGGTGGGCACACGGGGCGGTGCAACCGGTCAGCCGGCCAGGAACGAGAAGCGGACGTGGCGGGTGTGGTTGTCCACGTTCGTGTCGACCAGGCAGATCCGCTGCCAGGTGCCCAGCTGCATCAAGCCCTCGAGCACCGGCACGGTGGCGTGCGGCGGAACGAACGCCGGGAGGACGTGGTCGCGGCCGTGGCCGGCGCTGCCGTGCCGGTGGCGCCATCGATCGTCCCGCGGGAGGAGCTCGTCCAGCTGGGCCAGCAGGTCGTCGTCGCTGCCCGAACCGGTCTCGAGGATCGCGATGCCGGCGGTGGCGTGCGGGACGAAGACCTGCAGCAGCCCGTCGGCCTCCTCCTTGACGTAGTCGGCGCACTCCTCGGTCAGGTCCACCACGACGGGGACGCCGCCGGTCCGGACCGCACGCAGCTCCGATCGCATGCGGTCGATCCTCGCGGTCGGCGCCGGGGGACGCACGCTGGCGAGGCGCTCGACCGTGCCAACTACCCTCGGGATCCGTGACCCGCCCCGACGGCCGCAGCGCCGACCAGCTCCGCCCGGTGACCATCACCCGCAACTGGCTCGACCACGCGGAGGGATCGGTGCTCGTCGAGTTCGGCCGCACCCGGGTGCTGTGCGCGGCCAGCGTCACCGAGGGCGTGCCGCGCTGGCGCAAGGGCTCGGGCCTGGGCTGGGTGACGGCCGAGTACTCGATGCTGCCGCGCGCCACCCACACCCGCAGCGACCGCGAGTCGGTCAAGGGGCGCATCGGCGGCCGCACTCACGAGATCAGCCGGCTCATCGGCCGCTCCCTGCGCGCGTCGATCGACCTCGGGGCGCTGGGCGAGAACAGCGTGGCCATCGACTGCGACGTCCTGCAGGCCGACGGCGGCACGCGCACCGCGGCGATCACCGGCGCCTACGTGGCCCTCGCCGACGCCGTCTCGTGGCTGGGGAGCGCAAGAAGCTGGCGCGCCCGACGGCGATCGTGCAGTCGGTGGCAGCGGTCAGCGTCGGGGTCATCGACGGCGAGCCGCGCCTGGACCTCGCCTACGAGGAGGACGTCACCGCCGGCACCGACATGAACGTCGTCTGCACCGGTGACGGCAACTTCGTGGAGGTCCAGGGCACCGCCGAGGAGCGGTGTTCGACCGGAGGACCCTCGACGCGCTGCTGGACCTCGCCGTCGCCGGGTGCGGGAGCTGACCCGGTTGCAGGCCGACGCCTTGTCCCGGCCTGCGGCGCATCGATGACGCGCCTGCTGCTGGCCACCCGCAACGCGGGCAAGCTCGCCGAGCTGCAGCGGCTGCTGGAGGCCGCCGTCCCCGGCGTCGAGGTCGTCGGGCTGCGCGACGTGCCCCAGTACCCGGAGGCGCCCGAGACCGGCGCGACCTTCGAGGACAACGCGCTGCTCAAGGCGCGCGAGGCGGTCCGGTACACCGGGCTGCCCGCGGTGGCCGACGACTCGGGGCTCACCGTGGACGCCCTCAACGGGATGCCGGGGGTGCTGTCCGCGCGCTGGTCCGGCCGGCACGGCGACGACGACGCGAACACCGCGCTGCTGCTGGGGCAGGTCGCCGACGTCCCGGACGAGCGGCGGGGCGCCGCGTTCGTGTGCGCCGCCGCGCTGGTCACGCCCGTCGGCGACGAGCGGGTCATCGAGCGGCGCTGGCGCGGGCGGCTGATCCGCGAGAAGCGCGGCACCAACGGCTTCGGCTACGACCCGGTCTTCGTCCCGGAGGGGCTCGAGGTCACCTCGGCGGAGCTGAGCCCGGCCGACAAGGACGCGCGCAGCCACCGCGGGCAGGCGTTCGCGGCGCTGGTGCCCGTGCTGGCCGAGGTCCTCGGCCCCCGCTGAGTCCTGGGGAGATCAGGCCTGGCCGGTGCCGAGGCTGAACCAGTCCACCGCGGCGAGCTCGTCGCGGAGGGCGTCGTGGATGGGCAGGCGGCCGTCCCACTCGGGCTCGGCGTGCCGGCCGCGGCGGACGACGTCGGCCGGGGTCGCGATGCGCAGGGCGCCGGGCACCTCGGGTGCGCTGTGGCGGCCGGTGCGGGACACGTCCTGTGCGGAAGCGCTGGGGGTCATACCCGAGACGTCGGACCGGTCGCCGCCGATCCGGAGGGGCGACCTCACCCACCCACCCCTTCCGGGGAGGGGTTCAGGCCGTCGCGCGCCCCTCGTACATGTAGCCGGCCACCTTCGGCGCCGCCTTCTCGTACGAGGCGGAGCGCGCGGTGACCGTGAGCGGCGAGGCGGCGAGCAGCGCGTCGACGTCGTTGTCCAGCAGGCATCGGGACACCACCTTGTTGAGCGGGTTGCCGCGCCGCTGCCAGCGGACGACGTCCGGGTCCGGAGCCAGCCCGTGCTCGACGAAGTGCAGGCTCGCCCCGGGCTTGAGCACGCGTGCCACCTCTTCGAGCGCCGCGCGGGCGTCGGGGATGCCGCAGAGCACCCAGGTGCACAACGCCGCGTCGAACCGGTCGTCGGGCAGGTCGAGCGACTGCGCGTCGCCCCCGGCGACCACGACAGGGACGGGCGACGCGTCCCGCCGGTCCTGCGACAGGGCCAGCGCCGTGGCCGACGGCTCGACCGCCCACACACCCGTGACGGCGGGCGGGAGGTGGGGCTGGTTCAGGCCGGACCCGTAGCCGATCTCCAGGACGTCACCGGCCAGCCCGCTGCACACCCGCTCCCGGACCTCACCGGTGATCCGGTCGTTCAACGCCCAGGTGTGCAGCCGGGGCCGGAGGTGGCGGCCGTAGAAACCCATCGGTCGAGGATGCCCCCGGCGCGCGGGCACGGAACCGGCGCTCGCGCGATGCCGCGGTCCCCGCACCGCGGCGTAGCCGGCGCCGGCACACGTGAGCGCGACGATCCCGAGGACCACCGGGACGAGCGCCGAGTGGTCCACCAGGACGTCGGTGATCATCGGGGCCGAGCGTCGGGCGAGGAGGCGGCCGCCGAGCCGCACCGCAGGAGGCCGGCCGCTGCGTAGGAGGAGCCCGTCGAGGGCACTCAGGGCCGGTGCGGGTCTACGTGGACGGGGTCAGGCAGCTGCGCTTCGACGACGGGATGCCGGTGACCGCCGCCTCGGGGTCGCGCCACTGGGGGAGGGGTGGCTCGTGGCGCAGGACGACTCCACCCTCGCCGCCTGGCTCCATGGGAGCTCGGTCACCCGGGTGCGGGTGCTGCCGGCCGTGGAGGGGCTCGACAGGTTCAGCGAGGCGGCGGGGACCAAGCGGCTCAAGCCGGACCTCGAGGTGGCCTGCCCGGCCGAGGTCGACGGGGAGCCCGCCGTCCTCCTGCTCGGGTCCGGGTCCACGGACCGGCGGATGCGCGGCGTCCTGGTGCGGCTCGTCGACGGTCGTCCGCAGGTCACGGCGGCCGAGCTGGGCCCGCTGTATCGGCGCGTCGCCGACCGGCTCGGCCTGCCGATGGACTCCGTGAACCTCGAGGGGCGAGCCGGCACGGCGACACGGTGCGCTGGTTCAACCGGGGCAACCTCGCCGCGGGGTGTCCTCCAGCAGCGTGGACGTGCCGCTGCAGGAGCTCGTCTCCGCCGTCCTCGGGCGGTCCGACGCGCACTCGGTCCCGATCGGCCGGTCGCACGTCTACGAGCTGGGCGAGGTGGACGGTGTCGGGCTCGCCGTCACCGACGCCATCGCCCTGCCCGACGGCCGGGTGCTGCTGAGCGCCGCGGCGGAGGACAGCCCCAACGCCGTCGACGACGGACCCGTGGTCGCGACCGCGCTCGCGCTGGTCGACGGGGAGCGCGTGGTGGACGTGGCGCCGCTCCCCGAGGTGGACGGCCACGTGCACAAGGTGGAGGGACTGGCGCTGCGTCGGGTGGACGACAGCGGTGTCCGCCTGCTGGCCGTCGTCGACGACGACGACCCCTCGGCGCCGTCGTCCACCATCGACCTGCGCGTCGAGATCTGAGCGGCGCCGTCAGCGCCCGAAGCGAACCACCGACGTGTCGTGCATCGAATGCTCGTCGAACCGCGACAGGAGCGAGCGGGCCGAGGGTGGGACGACGGAGACCGTCGGGTCGCCCCGGTGAACGCGGACACCGAATCCAGGTCGTCGGAGGTCATCGCGGTCAGGATCTCGCCGCCACGGTGCGGGTCGAGCTCCATCGCGTGCCGGCGCAGGACGTGCAGTTCCTCGGCGCCGGACGACGGTCGAGCGCGCTGACCACGGTGCGGGAGGGGAGTCGAACCCCCACGCCCGAAGGCACCAGATCCTAAGTCTGGCGTGGCTGCCGTTACACCACTCCCGCTCGGCCCCCGGAGTCTAGGAGTAGCCCCCGCGGGTGTCGCCGCCGTTCCCGGGCGAGCTGGGCCGGGCGGCGTCTGGCAGGCTGTCGAGGTGCCTCGCGACCCACGACAGATCCAGCTGGAGATCGACGCCGCCCGCGAGTCGCTGGCTGCCACCCTGGACCAGCTGACGTACCGGACCAGCCCGACGCGCCTCAAGGCCAAGGGCAAGCACGCCGTCCAGCACTTCCTGCAGACCCCGGCGGGGCAGGCCACGGCCGCTGCCGTCGGGCTCCTGGTCGCCGTCGTGGTCGTCCAGAAGATCCGTCACCGCAACGACTGATCCGGTGCACCCGCGTCCCGACCCGGTCGGTCCGGGCCAGGAGTCGGTGTGGGACTACCCCGCCCGCCGTCGGCCGACGTGAGCCCGAAGCGGGTGGTCATCGAGCTCGGCGGCCGCGTGGTCGCCGACACCACACGCTCGATCCGGGTCTGCGAGACCAGCCACCCGCCGGTCCACTACGTCCCGCGCGACGACGTCGTCGACGGAGTGCTCGAGCGGGCGTCGGGTAGTTCGTGGTGCGAGTGGAAGGGTGCGGCGACCTACTGGGACGCCGTCGTCGACGGTCGCCGTGCCGCGGCGGTCGGCTGGTCCTACGAGGACCCGACCCCGGCTTCGCGCACCTCCGGGGAGCGGTGGCCTTCTATCCCGGCCGGGTGGACCGGGTGACCGTCGACGGCGAGCAGGTGCGCGCTCAGGCCGGAGGCTTCTACGGCGGCTGGATCACCGACGAGGTCGTCGGGCCGTTCAAGGGCGAGCCGGGGACCCTCGGCTGGTAGCCGCCGGCGATCAGGCGGCGGTGGCGCTGCGAATCAGGGGCAGGACGACGGTCTCGAGCACCTCGTCGGCGAAGGCCTCGTCCACCGCGCGGCCGGTGAGCAGCCAGCGCTGCACGAGGACCGCGCTCGGCACCTCCGCGATCACCGAGGTGCCGACCCCCGGCGGGACCTCGCCGCGCTCTTCCGCCCGCGCCCACAGCTCCTGGAACGCCTGGCGCCACACGGCGAGCGGGCCATCGTGGAAGGCGGCGGCGAGCGCCGGCTGGTGCGGCACCGTCGACAGCAGCGACAGCGTGGCCGCGCCGGCCGGGCCGGTGATCACGGAGACCAGCGAGCGCATCATGGCGCGCAGGTCGCCCTCGAGGGAGCCGGTGTCGATCCGCGTGGCCTCGGCGCGGTTCAGGTCGGAGATCGTGTCGACCACGAGGTCCTGCTTGGTCCGCCAGCGGCGGTAGATGGTCGCCTTGCCGACGCCGGCCTCCGACGCGACGGCGTCCATGGTGAGCGACCCGTAGCCCACCTCGGCCAGCAGCCGCAGGATCGCCGCGCGGATGACGCCGTCCCGGCTGGGGTCGCGGGGACGACCACCCCGGCTCGGACGGACGACGTCGACTGAGGCAGGGGCGGTCATGCGGCTGACCTTAGACAATAAAGCTGGCAACGTTCCAGAACTTCGCTGTCAGCTGCCTGGCAAACACCGGGACGAGGGCGGGCGGGCGCGCCGCGCGCCTGCCCGGTCGGTGCCGTGGCGTGAGTCATCCTGCGGGCGTGGGAACCATCTGCGGCGGCGTCTGCGGGTGCCGCCAGAACTGGGCGGTGCCCGGGTCGGCGACCCGCGCCCTGCTGGCGACCTCCATCGGCCATGTCCTGCCGACCGTCTCGCGCCTGGCGAAGTCGATGGGACTGACCGTCCACTCGTCCCCGCAGCTCGTCGACATCATCGACGACCGCGGAGGGCGGCGTCTGGACGTCCTGTTCCAGCGCCTCGCCCGAGAGCTCACCGCCGCCGAGACCGAGGCCGTCCGGATGGTCACCGACCCCCGCCCGACGGGGCGGCGCTCACCGCCCGGCTGCTGACCGCGCCGACCCTGGCCGTAGAGCTGGCCCGCCGGGGCGTGACCGTCGAGGTCGGGGTGCTCGCGGAGGCGGAGTTCTGGTCGGTCTACCAACCGATCGTCTCCCTGGCCGACCGCTCCGTCGTCGCCCACGAGGCGCTGCTGCGTGGCGTCGTCGACGGCCGCGAAGTCGGCGGCGGGGACCTCTTCTTCGTCGCCGAGCAGGCCGGGTGGCTGCACCGGCTGGACCGGATCGGCCGGGAGTCGGCGATCGCCGGCACGGTGCCCTGGCTCGGGGACGACGGACTGTTCGTCAACTTCAACCCGACCTCCATCTACCGGCCGCAGGTCTGCCTGGCCAGCACCGAACGCGTCGCCCACGAGGTCGGCATCGCACCCGGGCAGCTGGTCTTCGAGGTCGTGGAGTCCCACGCGATCGCCGACCGGGGCCATCTCGTCTCGATCCTCGACCACTACCGGTCGCTGGGCTGGCGGGTCGCGATGGACGACGTCGGCGCCGGGTGGTCGAGCCTGTCGCTGCTGGCCGCCGTCCGGCCCGACGTGGTGAAGCTCGACAAGCGGCTGGTGCAGGAGCTGCCCGACGACGGGGCCCGCACGGTCCTGAAGGCGGTCACGGAGCTGGCTCACCAGCTGGGCGCCGTGGTGGTGGCCGAGGGGATCGAGACCGAGCGGCTGGCCGAGGAGGTGACCGCCCTGGGGGCGGACATGGGTCAGGGCTGGTTGTTCGGCCGACCGGTGCGGCCCGACCCGCCGGTCGAGGAGCCCGAGGGTCGATGGCAGCCGGTGGTCCCGGTCAGTGGAGCGCCCAGGCGGTGAGCACCGGCCGGCGGTGCTCGTGGCCGAGGACGCCGTAGCTCCCCGCGGGGAGCGCGAACAGGGCGCCGGCCTCGGGGGCCAGGCCGAGCCACCGCGCGGTGAGGATCCGCAGCACGTGGCCGTGGGCGACGAGCGCGACGTCGCCGTCGCGCAGTCGCGGGCGGACGCGGTCGAGCACCCGGTCCACCCGTTCGCCGACCGCGGCCAGCGTCTCCCCGGGGTCTCCCCGGGCACGGTGCCGTCCCGCCAGACCGACCACTCCCGGCCCAGCTCGTCACTGATCTCCGCGGTCGTCCGCCCCTCGTAGCCGCCGTAGTCCACCTCGACCAGGTCCTCGTCGATCGCCGTCTCCCGCAGGCCGGCCAGCTCGGCGGTCCGTCGCGCGCGCTGCCGGGGGCTCACCCGGACCTCGGTGAACCTGCGCCCGGCGAGGCCCCGGCGCGCTCCCTGTGCCTGGTGCTCGCCCTCGGGCAGGAGTGGCAGATCGGTGATCCCGGTGTGCTTCCCGTCCCGGCTCCACTCGGTCTGCCCGTGCCGCAGCACGACCAGCTGCCCCACCCGCCCGCCGATGATCTCTCCCATGCGGCCATCGAACACCGGCGACGGGAACACCCGCGCGCCGTGGCGTGCTGGCCAGCAGCATGACCACCGCACAGATCAGTGACACGTTCAGCATCGGCGGGGACCTGCCCGTCCACCGCCTCGGGTATGGCGCCATGCAGATCACCGGGCCCGGTGTCTGGGGCGAGCCGGAGGACCGCCCGGGCGCCCTCGCCGTCGTGCGGGCGGCCATCGAGCAGGGCGTCGACTTCATCGACACGGCCGACTCCTACGGTCCGCAGGTCAGCGAGCAGATCATCGCCGAGGCGGCGTTCCCCTACCCCGAGGGTCTGGTGATCGCCACCAAGGCGGGGCTGACCCGTACCGGCCCGGGTGTGTGGCCGGTGTGCGGCCGCCCCGAGTACCTGACGCAGCAGGTCGAGCTCTCCCTGCGGAACCTCAAGGTCGACCGCATCGACCTCATCCAGCTGCACCGCATCGATCCGCAGGTGGCGCTGGCAGACCAGCTCGGTGCGTTCAAGGAGCTGCAGGACCAGGGCAAGGTGCGCCACATCGGCGTCTCCGAGGTGTCGGTCGAGGAGCTGAAGGCCGCCCGCGAGATCGTCGACGTGGTCAGCGTGCAGAACCTGTACAACCTGACCAACCGGCAGAGCCAGGACGTGCTCGACTACGCGACCGCCGAGGGCATCGCGTTCATCCCGTGGTTCCCGATCGCCACGGGTGACCTCGCGGCGCCCGACAGCCCGGTCGCCGAGATCGCCCGTGAGCTGGACGCGACCCCGTCGCAGGTGGCGCTGGCGTGGCTGCTGCAGAAGTCGCCGGTCGTGCTGCCGATCCCGGGCACCAAGTCGGTGGACCACCTCACCGAGAACCTGGGCGCCGCGCGGCTGACCCTGTCCGGCGAGGACGTGACCCGGCTGGACGCCCTGGCCTGACCGTCAACGGCCGGCGGCCACCAGGCCGCCGGCCAGCGGCGCATCCGCCGGTCCCGGCGTGCTCACGACCTGGGCGGCTCGCCGGGCCGGTGCCGCCGCGACCCCGTCGAGCTGCAGGTCACCGGCCAGGTTCGCCATGCCGATCAGCCGGCGGGTGTGCGGCTGGGCCCCACGACGCGGCAGGCCCGGTCGGCCATCGTCAGCTCCTTCGTGAACCCGGCGATCGCGTGCAGACCGGAGCAGTCCCAGAAGCGCGCGCTGCCCAGATCCACCACGACCTGGCGCGTGCCCACCCCGCCGGCCTGGGAGAGCACGTCGGCGACGAACGGTGCGGTGGACAGGTCGGCGTCGCCGGTGAAGCGGACGACGACCTGGTCCGGCCCCGGGACGAGCGTGGCGTTGAGCAGGGGCACCATGCCTCCGACGACTGGGACGCAGCGGCCACCCGGGCGTCGGTGGCCATTTCCGAGCCTAGGTCGCCTCCTCGGGATTTAGCAACGGAGAGCGACCATGTGATTGCATGAAGTTCAGATTGCGCGACGGCGCCCCGCGCGGACCCCGGTCGTCGATCCCGACCGCAGGGGCGTCACGATGGCCGCGTGGACGCTGAAGACTTCCGCCAGATCCGGGACGCCGTGCGCCAGTTGGTCCGCGAGTCCGTCGTGCCCCGCGAGGAGCAGATCGAGGACGAGGACCGCATCCCGGACGACCTCCGGGCCCGGGCCGCCGAGATGGGCCTGTTCGGCTACGCGCTCCCGGAGGAGCACGGCGGGCTCGGGGTCACCATGACCGAGGACGTCCAGCTCGCCTTCGAGTTCGGCTACACCACTCCGGCGTTCCGCTCGCTGTTCGGCACCAACAACGGCATCGCCGGCCAGGTCATCGCCAAGTTCGGCACCGACGAGCAGAAGGCGACGTACCTGCCGCGGCTGGCTGCCGGCGAACTCGTCGGGTCCTTCGCGCTCACCGAGGCGGAGGCCGGCTCCGACCCGGCCGGGCTGCGGACGACGGCCCGCCGCGACGGCGACCAGTGGGTCCTCAACGGCAGCAAGCGCTACATCACCAACGCGCCGATCGCCGACCTCTTCGTCGTCTTCGCCCGCAGCAACCCCGACGAGCGTGGCGGTCGCGGGATCTCCAGCTTCGTCGTCGAGACCACGACGCCCGGCGTGAGCGTCGGGCCCAAGGACAAGAAGATGGGCCAGTCGGGCGCCTGGACCGCGGAGGTGTTCTTCGACGACGTCCGGGTGCCCGCCGCCGCGCTCATCGGTGAGGAGGGCCGCGGCTACTCGAAGGCGCTCACCGTGCTCTCCCGCGGTCGCCTGCACATCGCCGCCCTCTGCGTCGGCATGGCCCAGCGGGTGCTCGACGAGTCGGTCGCCTACGCGGCCACCGCCCAGCAGGGGAGCCCCCATCGGCCGCTTCCAGCTGGTCCAGGGGCTGATCGCCGACATGCACGCCGAGCTGCTGGCCGGCCGCAGCCTGGTGCGCGAGGTGGCCGAGCGCTACGACAGCGGCGAGGACATGTCGATCGGCCCCTCGTCGGCCAAGCTGTTCTGCACCGAGATGGTCGGCCGGGCCACCGACGCCGCGGTCCAGGTGCACGGTGGCATGGGGTACCTGCGGACGACGCCGGTCGAGCGCTTCTACCGCGACGCCCGGCTGTTCCGGCTCTACGAGGGCACCAGCGAGGTGCAGCGGGTGATCATCGGCAGCGGCCTGCTGCGCGAGGCCGGGATGGCTCGGTGAGTCGGGAGATCCGCCGCGCGGCGGTCGGCGAGCTGGGCGCCGCGCTGCGGGATCTCGTCGACTCCGCCGTCCGTACCGAGGTCTCCCTGGACGAGCTCGCCGCGGCCACCGGAGTCGCCCGGTCGCTGGCCGCGCGTCTGCGGGCGGACACGCGCGGGCTGCACGACATCGCCGAAGTCGACGACCCCGAGACCGGCGAGCGCTGGTACAGCCCGGTCTACGGGCCGGGCAACCCGGTCGCGCACCCGATGGAAGGTTCGAGCACGCCGGACGGCCGGGCGACGGGCCGAGTGACCCTCGGCAAGCCGCACGAGGGACCGCCCGGGCTGGTGCACGGCGGGATCGCCGCGACACTGCTCGACCACGTGCTGGCCCGCGCCGTGCGCGCGGCCGTCCGCGGCGGGCTCACCGCGACGCTGACGGTCACCTACCGGCGGCCGGTGCAGCTCGGCGTCCCGCTGCTGGCCACCGCCGAGATGGGGACCATCGACGGGCGCCGCACCACGGCGACCGCCCGGCTGGTCGCCGAGGAGGACCCCGCCACCACGCTCGCCGAGGCCGAGGGCCTGTTCGTCGCGCTGCGCCCGGAGCGCGCGGCCGACGTGTTCGCCGCCACCGGCCGCGACGTCGGCGCCTGGACCAGCCGCAACTGACCTAGTCGGTGCGCGGGCCCGGAGAGTTCGCCGGATCCCCGCCCGGGTCCAGCGAGCGGCCGCCCGACGGGGAGAGCAGCGGGCCGGGTGCACCGTCGCCTCGGCCGAGCGCGGCCACGAACTGGGCCAGCACCTCGTCGCTGCGGTGCGACGGCGTCCAGTCCAGCAGCCGCCGGGCACGGGAGGTGTCCAGGGCCGGCACGCCCGTCCCGATGTCCAGCCACCCGGGCTCGGTCGGGACCAGGTGCGCGGCGAACGCGGCGTGCAGCGCGGCGCGGACACCGGCCGCCGGCACGGGGATCCGGACCGTGCCCAGGGCACGCGCGATGGCGCTCGCGTCGAGCACCGGCTCCGCGGCGATGTTGAACGGGCCCTCGGCACGCCGGTCGAGCATGCGCACCAGGGCGTCCGCGACGTCGTCGGCGTGGACGAAGGACACCGCGACGGCCGGCAGCGGGAGGGGAGTCGCCGGGCGATGGCCCCCGGCAGCAGCCGTGCGGCGCCGAACACCAGCGGCCCGAGGAAGTAGCGGCCGATCTCGCTGCTGGCCTCGGGCTGCAGCACCAGCGTCGGCCGCACCACGGTCAGCGTGAGATCGGGGTGCCGGGCTGCCACCTGGCGGATCAGGCGCTCGGCCTCGGACTTGTCCCGGCTGTACTGGGCGCTGGGGATGCCGGTCGTCGGCCAGTCCTCGGTCACCCGCTGGCCGACGGCGCCGGCCGCATAGGCACCGATCGACGACATGTGCACCAACTGCCCGACGCCGGCTGCCGCGGCCGCCCGCGCGACCCGCAGGGTCCCTTCGACGTTCACCCGCCGGAGGTCGTCGGGGCGCCGGCCCGGCTGCAGCGCCCACGCCAGGTGGACGACCGCGTCGACGCCGTCGAGGACGTCGGTCAGCGCCTCCTCGCTCGCCGTCTCCCCGAGATCGGCCAGGTGGAACCGGACCCCGGAGTACGGCGCGACGTCGGGTGGCTGCCGGCGGGCCAGGCCGCGCACCTCGGCGACGCCGGAGCCCGGCGCGGTGAGTCGGCGGAGCAGGGCGGTGCCGACGTTGCCGGAGGCGCCGGTGACGGCGACCGTGAGGCCGTCCAGGCGGCCGGGTGAGGAATCGGGCATGGGCTGCCGCTACCCGACCGGATCGCGACCAACCGGTCGTCAGCGCGCGACGGCCGGCGCCGGCTCGTCGATCCCCGCGCGGGCGCGCAGCCCCAGGGACACCACGGCCAGGAGCAGCATCCCCGCGGCACCGGCCAGCAGGCCGGCGGGCAGCCCGGCGGAGTCGGCCAGCCGGGGAGGAGCAGGTTGCCGAGGATCCCGCCCAGCATGAGGGCGAGCGAGGACGCCGAGACGGTCGTCGAGCGCTGCGACGACGTCGTCCGGTCGTGCATGAGCCGCTTGCGCAGCGGCCAGGCCGCCGAGTTGAGCAGGTAGAACGTCGAGTAGGCGACGGCGGCGAGGACGACGCCGGGTGCCACGGCGAACGCCGCGATCGCGCCGGCGGCGAGCACCGAGGTGACGGCGCTGACCAGCACCACCGAACCGCCGGCGGCGCGCCCGGCGGCCGGGGCGAGCAGCGAGCCCACCGCCGCGGCGGCGAACGAGACCGCCGTGACGACGCCGAACACCGCGGACCCGACCTCCGGGGAGCCGGCCAGGTCGGCGAAGTGCAGCGGCCCGAGCAGCTCCAGCGACGTGAGCACGACCCCGACGAGGAAGGAGATGGCCAGCAGGAGCCGGAGCAGCCGGTCGTGCAGCACCAGCCGGACGGTCGCCGAGACCACCACGGGGACGTCGCGCACACCGGAGCGCAGCGCGGTGCGGCCGGACGCCCGGGCCGCCGCGACCGGGACGACGAGCAGCAGCACGGCCGCCACGTGGACCACCGCGAATCCAGCGGCGAGCAGCAGTGGCAGTGCCAGCGCCGCCGCGCCGTCGCGACCGGTCAGGAGCGGGAGGGCGCCACCGAGGACCGCGCCGAGGGTGAGCCCGGCCGCGTCGGCCGCCGCCGCGCGGGACAGCCCGGTGGTGATGTCCGCACCCGGGTCCGTCCGGTGCACGGTGTCGACGTACCAGGCCTCCAGCGGTCCCGAATCCAGTGCCCGGGCGACCCCTTGAGCGCCCAGGCGACGGCGAACACGAGCATGGAGTCGGCGACGGCCATGGTCAGCAGCCCGGCGGTGGTGAACAGGCCGGAGAGGGCCAGCACCGGGCGGTGCCCGATGGCGTCGGCCAGCCCGCCGGTGGGCAGCTCCAGCAGCAGGGTGACGGCTCCGTAGAGGGCCACGACCACCCCGATGTCGGCCGGTGAGAGGCCGCGCGCCGTCGCCAGCAGGACCGAGACCGGGACGGCGACGCCGACGGGCAGCCAGCGCAGCGCGGTGAGCCCGACGAACCGCCGGCGTGCCTGGTCGGGCGTCAGGACGGCGTTCACAGCGGGTAGTTCCGCAGCGGGAAGAGGTCCAGCAGTACGTGCACCAGGGGCTCGTCGGGTTCCTCCTCCTCGTCGCGCCAGCGCTGGAGGACGCCGTTGAGCTCGTCGACGAGCTGCCGGGCGCGGGTGGGGGACAGGCGCAGCGCCCAGTCGTTGAGCGAGGAGGCGGCGTGCCAGTCGTCGTCGCACGTCTCCGCTCCGCGGCGAAGGCGGCGAGCATCCGGCGCTGGTGCGCGACGAGGCGGTCGGTGAGCTCGTCGACGATCTCCCGGCCGTCGGGCTGGTCGAGGAAGTCCTCGGTGTTCCACCGGGTGCTCCGGTGCAGGGCGCGCCACCACCGCTCGCGGGCGTTGCCCTCGTCCGGCATCTCCTCGACGAAACCGAACCCGGCCAGCTGGCGCAGGTGGTAGCTCGTCGCCCCACTGCTCTCGCCGAGCCGGTCGGCCAGCCGGCTCGCGGTGGACGGTCCGTCACTGCGCAGCGCCGCGAGCAGGCTCATGCGCAGGGGTGCGCCAGCGCGCGGAGGGCGCGGGTGTCGTGGACGTCGATGGCTCTGCCGGGCGGGATGTCGGCCATGCCGACGACCGTAGACCGCAAGAAAGCTTTGCAAAGGGATCTTTGCGGTCGAGCTAGCGCAGGGACAGGCCCCGCTCCGCGAGGGCGGCGCGGAGGACCGAGACGGCCTTCGGCCCGACCCCGTGGATCGTCAGGAGGTCGGCTTCCGCCAGGCCGTCGAGCTGGGTGAGGTCGGTGTATCCCTCGGCGAGGAGCGCGCCGGTCGCCGGCCGGCCGATAGCGCGGGGAAACGCTCCAGGTGAGGTCAAGGAGCCATCCTGGCCGATCATTCGGGGCCCAGGTACACCTCTTCCAGCTCGTCCGCCACGACCTCCTTGAGCTCGACGAACAGCACGTGCGTGGGGGTCTCGCCGATGTTCTCGCCCCAGTGCTCCTGGGCGGGGAGCCAGCCGGTCGCGCCCGCCGGCAGCTCGACGTCCCGGTGGGCGGCGCCGACGTGCAACCGGCGGGTGAACGCGCTCAGGGTGTGCATCACGCTGTCGGGGTGCTCGTGGGGCGTCGTCCGTTCGCCGGGTCGATCGGTGTACTCCAGGACACGGACCCGGCGGTTCTCGAAGACGACGGTGTAGTGCTCCGGGTTGGTCAGCACCGGGTCCAGGCTCATGGCCGGGACTGTCCTCCGGCCGCGGTGGGCCCACCAGGCCCCGCGACGCGCGGCTCAAGCCGATCGTGCGGGGTCGTGCGCGACGTCCTCCAGTGCCTGGCCGCGGCGCTCGGGCAGCCACCACGTCGCGATCCCGCCGAGCACGAAGAATGCCGCGAAGGTGCCGAAGACCATCCCGGTGCCTCCGATGGCCAGCAGCGGAGGCACGCACAGCGGGGCGGCGATCGAGGCGAGCCGGCCGAAGCCCGCCGCGGCGCCGGCCCCGGTCGCCCGGAGGACCGTCGGGTAGACCTCCGGCGTCACCGCGTAGAGCGCGCCCCAGGCGCCCAGGTTGAAGAACGACAGCACCATTCCGGTGAGCAGGACCGCGGTCTCGCCGTCGGCGGCGGCGAACAGGCCGGCGCCGACCGCGGAGCCGGCGAGGAACGTGGCGAGCGTCGCCCGCCGTCCCCACCGCTCGATGAGCACGGCCGCAACCGCGTAGCCCGGCAGCTGCGCCAGCGTGATCACGAGGGTGTACCCGAAGGACCTGACGAGGGAGAACCCGTTGGCCACCAGGAGCGTCGGCAGCCAGATGAAGGCGCCGTAGTAGGCGAAGTTGATGCTGAACCAGACGACCCAGAGGGCGGCCGTCCGCACCCGGGTGCCGGCGGCCCACAGTGCGCGCGGTCCCGGGGACGGCGCCGGCCGAGCCACGGGAGACCGGACCGCCGGCACGCCGGCGGCCTCCTCGAAACGCCGGACGGCCGCCTCCGCCTCCTCGACCCGACCGCGCGTCTCCAGGAAGCGCACGGATTCCGGCAGCGCCCGGCGGACGAAGGCCGCGTACAGGGCGGGCACGGCGCCGATCGCCAGCGCCCACCGCCACCCGTCGTCGCTGCCGGGGACGACGAAATAGCCGATCAGGGCGGCGAGCGTCCAACCGACCGCCCAGAACGCCTCCAGCAGCACCACCATGCGGCCGCGCACCCGGGCGGGGGCGAACTCGCTGACCAGCGTGGAGGCCACCGGCAGCTCTGCACCCAGGCCCAGCCCGATGACGAACCGGAACACCAGCAGGGCACCGACCGACCAGGACAGCGCGGCGGCACCGGTCGCCAGCCCGAAGACCAGCAGGGTGATCGCGAAGACCTGCCGCCGTCCGAACCGGTCGGCCAGGAGGCCGCCCACGGTGGCCCCGATCGCCATCCCGGCGAAGCCGATCGACCCGATCCAGGAGAGCTCGGTGGCCGACAGCTGCCACTGCACCGCGAGGGCGGCCATGACGAAGGAGATGAGCCCGACGTCCATGGCGTCGAGCGCCCAGCCGAGCCCGGAGCCGACGACCAGCCGGCCGTGCTCACGGGTGAAGGGCAGCCGATCGAGCCGCTCGGCCCGGGTGAGCGAGGTGTCGGTCTCCGTCATCGCAGATCAGGAGGTGCGGACGTGGGCGGTGACTAGCTCCGCCACGCGGTCGGGGGCCAGTTCGGGGATCCAGTGGCTGACGCCGTCGAGCACCTCGAGCCGGTAGGGAGCCTCCACGAACTGCGCGGTGGCCTCGGTGGCCGCCCGCCCGAGGAAGGCGTCGCCGGTGCTCCACACGTGCAGCGTCGGCACGCGGACCCTGCCCACCGGGTCGCGCCCGCTCCAGGGAGCGCCCGGTACCAGCCGAGCGCGGACGACAGCGCCCGCGGCTCGCGCATCCTGGCGACGTAGTGCTCGACCGCGTCGTCGGGGAGCCCGCCGGAGCGCAGCATCCGGCGCAGTGCCGCGCCGCCGCCCGCGAGCAGCAGCTGCTCGGGCACCAGGGGCAGCTGGAAGAGCCCCACGTAGGACGAGCGCAGTGCCTGGTCGCTGGTCACCATCGCCTTGCTCATCGCGGCGGGGTGCGGGACGGAGAGGGCGGTGAGCGTGCGCACCCGGTCGGGGTGCCAGCTGGCCAGGGCCCAGGCGACGAGGCCGCCCCAGTCGTGGCCGACGACGTGCGCGCCCTCCAGTCCGGCGGCGTCGAGCAGGGCGAGGACGTCGGCCGTCGTCTCACGGAGCGTGTACCGGGACCGCCCGCGTGGCCGGGCCATGGGGAGTAGCCCCGCTGGTCCGGGGCCAGGGTCCGGAGCCCGTGCTGGTGGAGTGCGGGGGCCACACCGGCCCAGGCGGTCGCGTCCTGCGGGAAGCCGTGCAGCAGGACGACGGGATCGCCGTCGGAGGCGCCGGCGTCGAGGACGTCGAAGGTCAGGCCGTCGCGGCGGAAGCTGTCCACTCACCAGATGCTGCCTCGCGCGAAGCGCGATGTCGCGACGAAGGGGGCCCGGAGGGTCCGCTGAGGAGGCGACGGAGCCGCCCCGCGAGGCGGCGTGACGAGTGGCGCCCGGAGGGTGTCGCGAGGAAGGCCGGGAAGGGCTCGACGCAGCAGCGGGAGGGCACCTGGCCGCGGTGTCGTCCGGAGGACGACAGAAGTAATAGACAATGCCCTTCATGGAACTGATCGTGCTGGTCGACGACGAGGGGCGGTCGATCGGCACCATGCCCAAGCCGCTGGTGCACCACGGCGAGACCCCGCTGCACCGCGCCTTCTCCGCCTACCTGTTCGACGCTGCCGGACGCCTGCTGATCACCCGCCGGGCGGTGGACAAGGCGACGTTCCCGGGATGTGGACCAACACCGTCTGCGGGCACCCGGGTCCCGACGAGGACGACGCCACCGCGATCGCCCGGCGCGCCCGGTTCGAGCTCGGCCTGGGGGTGGCCGACATCCGCCCGGCGCTGCCCGGCTACCGATACCGCGCCGAGTTCCAGGGCGTCGTCGAGAACGAGATCTGCCCGGTGTACCTCGGTCGCTTCACCGGCACGCCCGATCCCGACGCCAGCGAGGTGGAGGAGTGGGAGCTGTTGGACTGGGCCGGTTTCCGCCGGCGGCAGGAGACCGAGGGCGACGCCTGGTCCCCGTGGTGCCGCGAGCAGGCCCGCATGATCGAGGACGCCGGGCTGGTTCCCGCCACCTGAGTCGTCAAGCCGGGGTGAGTTGGGCAGCAAGGTGACTCCCGGGTGGGGAGTCCCCGCCCGTCATGACAGGCCCTGCCGAGTCCCTCAGCGCCCTGTCGGCATGCGGGTCGAGCCGCGCCAACGGACGTCGAGCCGCGCCGTGACGCGGCTCAACATCCCGTGGAGCGGCTCCACCTACCCTTCATCTTCCACCCCGAGATCACCCTGCTGCCGAACTCAGGCGGAGGCGAGCTCGCCGGTCGAGCCCAAGCGGCCCAGCTCGACCGGCAGCGGACGGACGTTGTCCGAGAGCCAGGACGCCGACATGACGGCGCTCACCGCGTCGGCCTCGATGGGCCGCGAGAACAGGTAGCCCTGTGCGATGTCGCACCCGAGCGCGGTCACCGTCTCCGACTGCTGCGTCGTCTCGACGCCCTCGGCCACGGTGAGCAGACCCAGCGTCCCGGCCAGCTCCACGATCGCGCGGGTGATCACGTCGTCGTGGGCGTCGCGACCGAGCCCGTCGACGAACTCCCGGGCCACCTTCAGCATGTCGATGGGGAAGCGGCGGAGGTAGGCCAGCGAGGAGTACCCGGTGCCGAAGTCGTCGATCGCGATCCGCACCCCGAGACCCTTGAGCAACCACAGGGTCGCGGCGGCGGCGTCGCGGTCCTGCATGAGGACGGTCTCGGTGATCTCCAGGACGAGACGGTGCGGGTCGAGCCCGGAGGCGGCGAGGGCCTCGCGCACCTGGTCGACGATCTGGTCGTCGGCGACCTGCCGCGCGGAGAGGTTCACCGTCACCAGCAGGTCGTCCTGGCCCTGGCACTCGGCGACCCAACGGGCGGCCTGCCGGCAGGCGTCGCCCAGCACCAGTTCGCCGATCCTCGTGATCAGCCCGCTCTCCTCGGCCAGTCCGATGAACTGGTCCGGCGAGCGGAGACCGTCGACGGGGTGCTGCCAGCGGACCAGTGCCTCGGCCCCGATGGGCCGGCCGCTGCGCAGGTCGATGAGCGGCTGGTACACGGTCCGCAGTTCGCCGTCCTCGATCGCCTGGGCCAGCTCGGCCACGACGTCCTTCCGGGTGGACGTGGTGTTGCCCAGCCCCGGCTCGTAGACGACGAAGTCGGTGCCCGCCGAGCGCTTGGCCGCGTACATCGCGACGTCGGCGTGCCGGACGAGGGTGTCGGCGTCGGGGATGCCGGGCTCGCCCAGTGCCACGCCGATGCTGGCGCCCACGGTCGTGACGACGTCGTCGCCCAGCAGCACGGGCACCTCGAGCTGCGCGCGGATCCGCTCCACCACACGGGTCACGCCGAACCGGTCGATCGGGCCGTTGAGCAGGATGACGAACTCGTCGCCACCGAGCCGGGCGGCGGTGTCGGCCGGGCGCAGGCAGCCGCGCAACCGGTCGGCCACGGTGCGCAGCAGGATGTCGCCGGCCTCGTGGCCGAAGGTGTCGTTGACCGGCTTGAAGCCGTCGAGGTCCAGGTAGAGGACGGCCGGCCAGACGCCGGTGCGACCGGAGGCGTCCACGGCCTGCCGGACACGGTCGAGGAACAGGGTGCGGTTCGGCAGCCCGGTGAGCGGGTCGTGCAAGGCCTGGTGCCGCAGCTGCTCCTTCAGGTCGGTGACCTGGCGGAGGTTCTCCTCGAGCCGGCCGCGCTCCAGCGAGGTGGCGACGTGGCGGGCGAAGGTGTCCAGCAGCGCGAGGTCGCGCGAGGTGAAGGTCGTGACGTCGCCGACGCGGCCACCGACGAGCAGCAGCCCGTGGACCCGGTCCTCGGTGCGCAGCGCCGCGGCGACGGCGTCCTTGAGGCCGCAGGCGGCGGCGTAGGTGTCCAGCGGCTCGCTGCGGCCGGTGCCGGTGCGGGTGGTGAGGGCGCCCGAGGCGGTGGTCAGGCGGAGCAGCCGCTGCTGGTTCTCCGGTGCGTCCAGCGGGGCCATGACGACCGGTTCCGCGCCTTCGCGGCTCCGGCTCACGGTGGCGCCCTCCGGACCACCGGGACCGATCAGCACCAGCTCCGCCATCTCGGCCCGGAAGGCCGTGCGCACCGAGTCCAGGAAGTCGCCCAGCGCCGCCTGGCTGTCGCCGGCGTGCAGCAGGGAGGTGACCTCGTGCAGCAGCCGGAGGTTCTCCTGCTGCTCCCGTGCGCCGGTGTAGGCGCGGTAGGCGGCGATGATCAGGATGGTCGGCAGCGCCAGCAGGGCCAGCGCGGCCGGGTCGTGCGCCGCGGTGCGCGCCACGAGGAGCCCGATGGCCGCGGCGGCGACCGCCGCGGGCACCGTGAGGGTGCACATCGCGAGGAGGTTGCTCGGGTCGACCCGCCCCTCGGAGAGGCTCATGACGACGAAGATGCAGGCGTTGCCGACGACCGTGGCGACCACGATGGCCACCAGTGCCGCGAACCAGAACCAGTCCGGGGTCATCGGGGCGCAGAGCGCCGCGTAGAGGCTGGTGGCCACGCCCGCGGTGAGAGCGAAGAGTGCGGTGTTGAAGGCCAGCTTGAGCCCGCGCTGACGACGGTGCAGCACCAGCGCGGCGGCCACGCCGACCACCTGGGCGAGGACCAGATCGCCGGGGGTGGTGAGGACGAGGCCGGCGGCCATCACGAGGTCGCTCACCGAGAAGGTGTGCGCATCCCGCTTGACCTGCACGTGCACCGGGAAGGCCTCGCTGAGCGCGAAGGCGGCCGCCCAGAGCACCCACGGCAGGGCCACGGCCGTGGATGCTGCGGGCAGCGGGCGGACGACGACGACGAACAGTGCCACCGCGACCGCGGCCAGCACGGCCGTGAGCAGCATGATCCGCTGGGGAACGCTCAGCCGGTCTGCACCGGTCCGGGCGTCGGAGACACCGTTCGTCATCGTCGTCACCTCCCTCTTACGCCCAGTCCGACCCGGACCAGCTGACGCCGGACCAGGAGACGCCGGACCAGCTGACGCCGGACCAGGAGACGCCGGACCAGCTGACGCCGCTCCAGCTGACGCCGGACCAGGAGACGCCGGACCAGGAGACGCCGGACCAGCTGACGCCGCTCCAGCTGACCCCGGACCAGGAGACGCCGGACCAGCTCACGCCGCTCCAGCTGACCCCGGACAGCTGGGTCTTCTCCTGGGCCGGCATCTGCGCGAGCACCTTGGCCCGCTGCCCCGGCGGCAGCTTGTCGAGCACCGCCGCCTTCTGCGCAGCCGGGAGCGCTGCGATCTCCCGGACCTGCTTGCCGGCCGGCAGCTTCCCGATCGCCGCGGCACGCCCGCGGGCCTGCTTCTCGACCCGGTCCTTGACGCCCTTGGCGAGCGTCTGGGCGTTCGAGTGACCGATGGCCTGACCGGCCACGTCGACCTCACCGGTGACCGCCTGGCCCTCGACCTCGACCTGCACCGACCCACGGGCCGCCTGCAGCGAACCGTTGCCGGTGGAGCGCGGGTACGACTGCACGACGCCCTGCGGCGTGGGCGCGTCCATGGCCGCCGCCAGGTCGATGAGCCCCGCGCCCTGCTGCCTCGCCGTGGCGTTCGGCAGGTGCTTGGCGGTCCCCATCAGCAGGGCCTTGACCTCGTCCGGCGTGATGTCCGGCCGCTGGTCGATCAGCAGGGCCGCGGCGCCCGAGACGACGGCTGCCGCCTGCGAGGTGCCGCTCCCGCGGAACAGCTTCTCCCCGATGCGGGCAGCCGGAGCTTCCTGGTCCAGGAAGGAGTTCGGGCTCGGAGGCTCACCACGCGCTCGCCGGGGGCGACCACGTCGGGGTTGCGCGTGCCGTCACCGTCGTTCGAGAACGCCGAGGCGACGTCGTCGGACGGGTCGGCCGTGCCCTTGGCGTCGTTGCTGCCGACGGCGATGACGTAGGGTCGGTGGCCGGGTTGTTGACCTTGCCCGTCCCGAAGCCCTCGTTGCCGACCGCGACGACGACCACGATGCCCGCGTGCCACGCCTGCTCGGCCGCGTAGGCCAGCGGGTCGAGGTGGTAGCTCTGCACGCCGTCGGTGCCGAACGACATGTTGACCACGCGCACGTTCAGCCCGTTGTCGTCCCCGTGCTCGACGACCCAGTCGATGGCCGCGATGGCCTGCGAGACGTCGGTGTGCCCCAGGGCGTCAGCGACCTTGATGCTGACGATGCGGGCGTCCGGCGCCATGCCGATGTAGTTGCTCGAATCCCCGGAGTACGGAGCGCTCGCAGCGTCGTCCCGGCCGGCGATGATGCCGGCCATGTGGGTGCCGTGACCGTTCGTGTCGAGATTCTCCAGCGGCGTGCCGACCTCGAAGGAGAGGTCCGGGCCGAAGACGAGCTTGCCGTCGGCGGTGAAGCCGTCGACCGGGACGGCGCCCGAGTCGATGACCGCCACGTCGACGCCCTCGCCGGTGTAGCCGGCGTCCCACATCGCCGAGGCGCCGGTGACCTCGTTGGCGATCGTGTAGAGCGAACCGGCCTGCGCCGCCTGGCTCTGCACGTCGGTGTTCTGCAGGGCGAGGCTCGCGTTCTCGCTGACCGACTGGACGCCGGGCACGCCGCGCAGGGCCTCGATCCGGTCAGCCGGGACCTGGGCGGTGAAACCGCCGATGATCCCGAGCTGGCGGGTGACCGAGCCCCGAACGCCGCGACCGCGCGCTCGGGGCGTCCCCGAACCGGCGGCCTCGCGCACGATGACCGACACCGCATCGGCCGACGACGTCAGCGTGGCCGCGGACGCGGTAGCGGGGCCGGTGAGCCCTGCCGCCACGAGCGTGGCCACGGCGACGGTCATCGCCCGCGTGGCGTGCATGGGTACCCCGCCCCAGGTGACGCCGTGACTCGGCGCGTCTGGAGGGTGTCCATGCAGGTTGCTGCTGCTCATTCCGTACACCTCCTTGGTGGATCCGCACTTCCATGTGTGTGCGGAGTCCCTTCGGCAGGCGCGGCGAAGTGCTGAAACATTTGAGGAGCTCGCTGGAGCGGTTCCACTCACTCGGGTGACGGCACGTCGTGTCCCGCGTACGAGCGGTAACTGCTCCGGTCACGGTTCGCGGCCGCTCGACAGCGCCCCGAAGTGGTGCGGCGCGTCGCGGATGTCGCTTCCCGGACACGCCCGGAGGGCTGCATACGGTCCCGCGGCATGGAGCGACGGAGTTTCCTGCTCGCCCTCGCGGCCGGGCTCGCCGGAGCCGCGGTGGGCCGCGGCACTGTCGGCCAGGAGCGGCCCCTGCCGGTCGCCGCCCCACCGGCGCCGCCGCTGGCGCCCGTCGCGGCGAGCGCGGTCGAGGCGCCCGCCGCCGACCTCCTGCTACCGCCCACCGGCGTCGTCCAGGGGCTGCCCGGCGACGGCGCGTCGCTGGCGCTCACCATCGACGACGGCACCAGCGTTGAGGTCGTCGCCGCCTTCGCCACCTTCGCCGCCGACAGCGGCGTCCGGCTGACCTTCTTCCCGAACGGCTGCTACCGCTCGTGGGAGGAGAACGCCCGGCTGATCCGGCCCCTCGTCGAGTCCGGTCAGGTGGCGCTCGGCAACCACACCTGGTCCCACCCCGGTCTCCGGACCCTCGGCGATCGCGAGGTGGCCGAGGAGATCGGCCGCAACCGGGACTTCCTGCGCACGGTGTTCGGGGTGCGCGACAGCCCCTTCTTCCGGCCGCCCTTCGGATCCCGCGACGAGCGCATCGACCGGATCGCGGCCGACCAGGGGCACCCGACCGTGGTCATGTGGGACGGGACGCTCGAGGACTCCCGGGTCCTGACCGCCGAGGAGCTGATGGCGGCAGCCCGGACGTGGTGCACGGCGCAGCGGATCGTCGTCGGCCACGCCAACCACCCGACCGTGACCACCGTGTACGGCGACCTGCTCGCGCTGATCGCCGAGCGCGGGCTGCGCACCGTCACCCTCGCCGACGTCTGGGCGACCCCTGCGCAGCGGCTGCGCGGCGGCACCGCGCACGGGCGGGCCGCCATCTCCTGACCGGCGGCGGCCGACCTGCGCGCGCTCGCGTCTTCGGACAGGCTGTGGGGGACGGAGCCGCGCGGGGAACGGAGGGGTGATGGGGGACGACGGTGCCCTGAAGGGCCGGGTCGCACTGGTGACGGGCGCAGCGAGCGGGCTGGGCCGGGCGACGGCGGTGGCCCTGGCGGAGGCCGGGGCGCACGTGGTCGTCGCCGACATCGACGCCGCGGGCAGCGAGGAGACGCGGGCCCGGGTCACCGAAGCCGGCGGAGCGGCGGAGGTCGTCCCCCTGGACGTGACCGATGACGGCAGCCGCCGGGAGGTCGTCGCCGACCTGTTCGACCGGCACGGCGACGCGTTCGACGTCCTGGTCAACGTCGCCGGCATCGACCGCCCGGGCTACATCACTGACATCGATCTCGACGACTACCGCCGCGTCCAGGCGGTCAACTGCGAGGGCCGGTCTTCCTGACCAGTGAGTTCATGAAGCGGGTGCAGGACCTGCCCGAGGGCCGGACGGCCGACGTCGTGCACGTCGTGTCCCTGTCGGCCATCACCTCCGGCAGCGGCGCGATCGCCTACAACGGCTCGAAGGCCGGATTCCTCAACGCCACCCGGTGCATCCAGCGGGAGCTGCGGGAGAAGGCGGTCCGTCAGCCCGACGGCTCCGAGCGTCCGTTCCCGTGCCGCGTGCAGGCGGTCATCCCGGCTGCGATGGACACCCCGATGATGGCGCAGTGGGGGATCCCGTCCCACTTGATGATGCCGCCGTCGGCGGTGGCGGACATGGTCTGCACCCTGGTGTGCCTGCACCCGACGAGCTTCGTGCCGGAGATGCAGATCGTGCCTCGCCTCGAGCCGAACTTCCCCGATGAGCCATCCCACCGACGAGCCAGGCCGACGAGGAGACGTCATGAGCATGGCCGGACCGCACGGCAGCGACCCGGACACCGGCATGGCGTCGGGCTCCGACGCGGGCGGAGCCGGTGGGCACCTGGGCCCCGGCGACCTGGCGCCCGACGAGGAACGGCTCCTGGCTGCACTGGAGCGGGACGCCCGCGGACTGCGGCAGCCCTCGGTGGAGGAATCGCTGCTGCAGGTGCGCGCCGCCGAGGACGAGAGGCCGCTGCCCGGGCAGGGCGGTCCACCCGACGACGGGCTGACGCCGTTGTTCACCGCGCCCGAGCTGGACGACTGACCCAGCCCTCCCGCGGGGCGGCCGGTGTATCGGCTCGCGCTCGCCGTTGCCGAGGTCGACGGGGGCTTCCCGGGGCCCGGTGGTCGACGGGCCGACCGGGGGCGGTCACGCGGGCGCCGCGGGGGCGGCCGTGCGGCACCAGTCGCCGAGCGCGCGGAACGTGGCCCGAGCGGACTCGACCATCTTGTCGGCGTCCCCGCCGGCGTCGACGCGGTCGCGCGTCGCCCGACGGAACGCCGCCCACATCGCGCCGGTCTCGGCGCCGTAGGGGAGAAGGCGCGCAGGCGGACGTCGCGGAGGTGGGGGAGCGCGGCGAGGTGCCGGTCGATGAGGACGCCGCCGAGCGTGGACCCCTCCAGTACGTACAGCCGGCCCAGGGCCGCGTCGGTGCCGTCGAGCGGAGGCAGGTCCGGTGCGGCGTCGGTCGGTGCCCCACCCAGGGCGACGAGGTCGGCGGCGAAGAGCCCGGTCCTCCGTCGGCTCGGCCAGTCGACGGCCGCGGCGTCGTCCGGGTGGCGGGCGGCCCACCGGTCCAGACCTGCCTCGGCGGCGGCCCAGAATCCGTGCATCCGGTCCAGCACGTCGGCCAGCCGTCCACGGTGCAGGTCCCGGTCGAGCAGGTCGAGGATGCGCTCGACGTGCTCGTGCTCCACGGCCGTGCCGGCGCGGAGCCTGCGCAGCACGTCGGTCCCGCTGCGGTCGCCGGCGCGCGCAGCACTCTGCCCCGGAGCCATCAGGTCGAGCCTAGGCGACCGGTGGCCGTCCCGGTCGGGCCCTCAGCCGCCGGCGCCCAGGCGGGCTGCGCGCAGGGATGTGTGCAGCAGCAGGCGTGCGCCCCCGTCGGCGAGGTCGAGTCCGGTGACCGCCTCGATGCGGGAGAGCCGGTAGTAGAGCGTCTGCCGGTGGATGCGCAGCGCCGTGGCCGCCCGCGACGCGCTGCCCGCGCAGTCCAGGAACGCCTCGGCCGTCCCGGTGAGCACGGCGTCGGCGAGGAGGGGACGACGACCGGGTCGGGGCCGGGAAGCTCGGTGACCGGCCGCCAGGCCCCGAGCTCCGCCCAGTGCGCCACGGGGAGAGGGCGGGCTCGACCGCGGCGACGCGCGCCGCGGCCCGGGCCTGAGCCCACTGGCGGGGCACGTCGGCGACGCCCGCGCGCACCTCGGAGACCCCGGCCGTGCTCCCGCGGGGAGTCCGGCCAGGGACGCGGCGGCGAGCGCACCGGCGGGGCGGAGGTCCGCCGATCGCGTCAGGGGCACCAGGACGGCCGCGACCGGTCCGGCGGGGTCGTCGAGCACGGCCGCGACCGCGCCGGCTCCTGGCCGCTGCCAGCGGACGGGGAGACCGTCGGGACCGGGGACCAGCGCGACCACCACGAGCGGGAGCTCGTCGGCGAGAGCCGTGGCGAGCGTCCGCATGCCCTGGGCGCGGCCGGTGGCGCTCCCGCCGAGCGCATCGGACAGCGGCCGGCCCAGGTCGTCGTCCGAGGCGGCGCGCCAGGCCAGCAGCCGGCCCGCCTCGGCGGCGAGCTCGACGGCGGCGGCGAGCCCGGGATCGGTCGTGTCGGCCGGGTCGATCCGGCCGCCGTCCAGGAGCCAGAGGTAGCCGTGCGTCCGGCCCGCGTGGCGCACCGGGACCACGAGCCGGGTCAGGATGCCGGCCGCCGGGTCCGCCGGGGTGCGCAGCGGCCCTTCCGCGGCAGCGATGCCGAACTCCTCGAACCAGGTGCGGGTGGTTGCCGGGGAACCGCGGGTCAGGATCGATCGGGTGCGGACGGCGTCCATGGCGCCCGCGGCGCTGTCGTCGTGGGCGCAGAACGCGAGCAGCGTGAAGTCGGCGTCCTCGAGCGTGGCCGGCGCGGACAGCAGCCGCGAGACCTCGTCGACGAGCTCCTGCAGGTCGTCCCGCATCCCGCCGCCTCCCGCCGTTGGAGCTGTACATCTGTATGAGAGCACGGCGGTCGGTTCTGGACATCTGTCCCTGGCCCGAACGGGTACCGGTGCCTAGCGTCGGAGTGCGTCGTCCCGGCGCCGTCGTCCACCCGCCAGGAGGTCCCGTGGTCCTGCAGAAGGCCTTGCTGGCGGCGTCCCGCCGACCCGGCCTGCGCCGGGCGGTCACCGGCACCCCGGCAACCCGCCGGGTGGTCGACCGGTTCGTCGCGGGCGAGACCCTGGCCGGCACGCTCCCCGTCGTCCGGGCGCTGGCCGCCGACGGCATCCGGGTGACCCTGGACCACCTCGGCGAGGACATCACCACCCGGGCCGAGGCGACCCACTCCCGCGACGCCTACCTCGCCGCCCTCGAGGGGCTGGGTGGTCTGGGCCTGGGGAGGGCGCCGAGGTGTCGGTGAAGCTCTCGGCCTTCGGGCAGGCGCTGCCCGACGGTCACGACCTGGCCCTGGAGCTGGTGCGCCCGGTGGTGGAGGCGGCGACCGCGCTCGGCACGACGGTGACCCTGGACATGGAGGACCACCGGACGATCGACTCGACGCTCGCCGCCCTCGCCGAGCTGCGCAAGGACCACCCCGGCACCGGCGCCGTCCTGCAGGCGATGCTCTTCCGCACCGAGGACGACGCCAAGGCGCTGGCCGTGACCGGCTCGCGGGTCCGCCTGGTGAAGGGCGCCTACAACGAGCCGGCCGACGTCGCGCACCAGAAGAAGAAGGCCGTCGACGCGGCCTACGCGCGCTGCCTGGAGATCCTCATGGCCGGCCCCGGCTACCCGATGGTCGGCTCGCACGACCCGGCGATGATCGCGCGCGCCCACGAGCTGGCGGCGCAGCACTCCCGGGCCGCCGACTCGTGGGAGGTCCAGATGCTCTACGGCATCCGCCCCGACGAGCAGCGCCGGCTGGCGGCCGCGGGCACCCGGGTTCGCGCCTACGTGCCGTACGGCGTGGACTGGTACGCCTACTTCATGCGCCGGCTGGCCGAGCGCCCGGCCAACGTCGCCTTCTTCCTCCGTTCGCTGCTCACCAAGTCCTGAGATACCAAGTCCTGAGAGGTCTGATCATGGACGCCGTCACCCGTGTCCCGGCTCCCCGCAACGAGCCGGTCCTCACCTATGCGCCCGGCTCGGCCGAGCGCGCCGAGCTGCAGGCCCGGCTGCAGGAGCTGGCCGCCGAGCCGCTGGAGCTGACCAGCACCATCGGCGGCCGCCAGCGGATGGCCTCCGGCGAGGCGTTCGACGTCGTCCAGCCGCACCGGCATGCCGCCGTCCTCGGGACGTCGGCGCACGCCACCCACGCCGACGCGCAGGACGCCGTCCGGTGCGCGAAGGAGGCCGCACCCGGCTGGCAGGAGCTCTCCTTCGACGACCGCGCCGCGGTGTTCCTCAAGGCCGCCGACCTGCTCGCCGGGCCATGGCGGCAGACGCTCAACGCCGCGACGATGCTCGGGCAGAGCAAGTCCGCCTTCCAGGCCGAGATCGACGCGGCCTGCGAGCTGATCGACTTCTGGCGCTTCAACGTGCACTTCGCCCGGCAGATCATGGCCGAGCAGCCGCAGTCCTCGCCCGGCGTCTGGAACCGCGTCGACCACCGGCCGCTCGAGGGGTTCGTCTACGCGATCACGCCGTTCAACTTCACCGCCATCGCCGGCAACCTGCCCACGGCGCCGGCGCTCATGGGCAACACCGTCGTCTGGAAGCCCTCGCCCACCCAGCAGTTCGCCGCGCACCTCACGATGCGGCTGCTCGAGGCCGCCGGGCTTCCGCCGGGCGTGATCAACCTGGTGACCGGCGACGGCATCCCGGTGTCGGAGGTGGCGCTGGCCGACCCCGACCTGGCCGGCATCCACTTCACCGGGTCGACGCCGGTGTTCCAGCACCTGTGGCGGACCGTGGGGAGAACATCTCCTCCTACCGCGGCTACCCGCGCATCGTCGGCGAGACCGGCGGCAAGGACTTCATCGTCGCGCACGCCTCCGCCGACGTCGACGTGCTGCGGACGGCGATGGTCCGGGGCGCCTTCGAGTTCCAGGGCCAGAAGTGCTCGGCCGCCTCCCGCGCCTACGTCCCGCGCAGCGTGTGGGCCCGGTTGAAGGACGACCTGGTCGCCACCACCGAGTCCCTGGAGCAGGGCGACGTCACCGACTTCACCAACTTCATGGGCGCGGTCATCGACCGGAAGTCCTTCTCCAAGCTGTCCGGCGTGCTGGACCGGGCGAAGGACGACGACGCGCTGACCGTGATCGCCGGCGGGACGGCCGACGACAGCGAGGGCTTCTTCGTGCGGCCGACCATCATCGAGGGCACCGACCCGGGCCACGAGGTGTTCAGCACCGAGTACTTCGGGCCGGTGCTCGCGGTGCACGTCTACGACGACGCCGACTACGACGCGGTGCTGACCCAGATGGAATCGGTGGCGCCGTACGCGCTCACCGGCGCCGTCATCGCCCAGGACCGGTCGGCGATCGCGCACGCGCAGCGGTTCCTGCGGAACGCGGCCGGCAACTTCTACGTCAACGACAAGCCGACCGGCGCCGTCGTCGGCCAGCAGCCCTTCGGCGGTGGGCGGGCATCGGGCACCAACGACAAGGCCGGCGCGCCGCAGAACCTGCAGCGCTGGACGAGCACCCGGTCGATCAAGGAGACGTTCGCCCCCGCGACCGACCACCGCTACCCGCACATGGCCTGAGCCGCGCCTCCTGATGATCAGGTCTCCTGGTCAACAGGGGTCCTCCCTCACCACCGGTGGTGAGGGAGGACCCGGAACGATCAGGTTCCCTGATCAACAGTGGGCGGGGCGGGCCAGTGGACGGCGCCGTCGGTGAGGACGGCGCCGTCGGAGGGGCGGTGGGGCGTCAACCGCCCGTCGGGCATCAGGTGCGTGACCGGCACACCCCGGCCGAGGACGGCGACGTCGGCGATCAGCCGCCGGTGGCAGCGCCACCACACGCTCTCGCTGCACATAACGGCCACGGTCGCGGTGCCGGCCTCCCCGAGCACCTCGTCGAGGGCCGCGGTGAACTCCGGCGTGCGGGTGTGCGCGGCGTACGCGGCGAACTGGGCGACGGTCCACCAGGCGTCCGCGACCGGCTCGTCGCGAGGCAGCCGCCGCCGGCCGCCCAGCCGCTCCTCCCACCGGTAGCCGATCCCGCGCGCCGGGAGCCAGTCGGCGAGGGCGTCGCGGGCCACGTCGGGGTTGTTCCGGCTGCCGGGGAAGCGCCGGACGTCGACCAGGTGTTGCACCCTCGCCCCCGTGAGCCGGTCTCCGAGGGCCGTGCGGTCCTGCGGCCCGTGACCGACGGTGATCAGTGGCATGCGCCCTGCCTACCCGGTGGGAGCGCGGTGCGCACGGGCGTTCATGCTCAGGGAGTGCGGAGGGTAGCGGTGGAGGAGCGGACGGCGCTGTGGCGCCTCCGAGGGATGCAGACCCTGATCGGGGTCACGGTGCTGGGGTTCGCCAGTTTCTGCCTGACCCTCGCCTCCCTCCCCGTCTACGCGGTGGGCGGGGAGCGGCCGTCAGCACCGCCGGCGGCGTCACCGCCGTCTTCCTGGTCGTCACCGTGGCCGTCCAGGCGACGATCCCGGCGCTCACCGCCCGGTACGGCGTGGGCCCGGTCCTCATCGCGGGTCTACTCGCGATGGGGCTGCCCGCGCCCCTCTACGTCCTGGACGACGGCCTGGCGTGGATCTGCGCCCTCTCCGCCGTGCGGGGTGCGGGCTTCTCCGTCCTCACCGTGCTGGGCGCGACGCTGGCCGCGCGGGTCGCCCCACCCGAGCGGCGCGGGGAGTCCGTCGGCCTCTACGGCCTCGCGATCGCGATCCCGAACCTGGCCGCCGTGCCCGCCGGCGTGGCGCTGGTCCTCGGCGGGCACGTCGGCTGGATGGCGTGGCTGGCGGCCTCCCCGGTCCTCGGGGTGCTCCTGGTCCCGCGGCTGGTGCGCTCGGTGGCGCCGGAGCCGGGCCCGGGGCCGGCCGGGTCGGGGCGGGCGGCCGTGCGTGCCGCGCTGGCGCCGTCGGCGGTGCTGCTGCTGGTCACCATGGCCGGCGGCGGGGTGATGACGTTCCTGCCGATCGAGCGTCCCGACGGCGCCCTCGCCACGACGGCGCTGCTCGTCTTCGGCGTCACCGGGGCCATCACGCGCTGGCGGGCCGGCGCCCTGTCCGACCGGCTGGGTACCCGCGTGCTGCTCCCGGTGGCGCTGGTCGTCGCCGCCGTCGGGCTCGTGGGCACCGGCGTCGGGCTGACCGCGGGCGACGCCTGGATCCTCGTCGGGGTGGCGGTGTTCGGCGCGGGGTACGGGGCCACCCAGAACCTCACCCTGGTGGCGGCGTTCGCGCGCGCCGGCGAGCGCGGGACGACGACGGCCAGCGCGATGTGGAACGCCTCCTTTGACGCGGGCACCGCCATGGGCGCGCTGGTGCTCGGCTTCCTCGCCGCCGGCATCGGGCTGGACTGGACCTACGCGGTCGTCGCGGCGCTGCTGGCTGCGGCGCTCCCGTTGGCCTCGGCCGCGGCGCGGTGGCCGTCCGCGCCTGATCGGTGTCCGCGACCCGGTCGGCGATCGCCCGCTGCGAGCGGATGAGCAGGATCTCCTCGCCCGACCGCCGCAGCCACGTGCGCAGCCCCTCCGGGTCGCTGCGGTGGGCGTCCCGCAGTGCGCCGAGGCGCAGCTGCCGGGTGCTGGCCTGGGCCCGCTGCGCCGGGGGAGGGCCCGCGCCTCGGCACGGGCCACCGCGGTGAGGCCGGCGCCCAGGAACACCAGGTCGCGCACGTCGGGAAGGCTGTCGAGCAGCTCGCCGGCAGCGGCGTCGTCCGCGGTCAGGAGGGTGAGGAACTGGTCGGCGCGGCGGGCGCCGGCGGTCAGCGGGTCAGGGAGGTCACTGCTCAACTGTCCCTGGTGAGGGCGGTGTCGTCACGCGAGGGCGGTCCCAGCACCTCCATCCCGTGCTCCCTGGCTGCGCCGACCAGCGCGGCCATGTCCGGTGGGCCGTCCGGCGGGGGCGGCAGGGTCGGGGCCTGCGCCGGTCGGCCGGTGGCCCGCACGAACCGGTCGAACCGGCCAGGGACGGCGAGGGCGAGCAGGTGGGCCGTGGGGAGTCGACCCGGAAGGTGTGCGGGAGACCCCGTGGCGCCCACACGAAGCTGCCCTCCGTGGCGGACCAGGTCCGGTCCGCTACCTGGAACGTCAGCTCGCCGTCGAGGACGAACCACGCCTCGTCGTCCTCGGAGTGGACGTGCAGCGGCGGGGAGGAACGGTGCGGCAGCAGCTGCTCCCAGACGGCGAGCCGCCCGCCGGTGTCCCCGCTCAGGGCCTTGAACGTCATGAGGGTGTCGAGGTGCCAGATCGCCGTCCCCTCGCCCGGAGCGTGCACGACGGGGACCTGCTGGACGGTGCCGGGAGTGGTCATGCGGAAAGGCTCGGCCGGCACGAGGGCCCGCGACATCCCTGAACCATGGGGTTTCCCTGCCTGTCCCGCCGTCCTACCGTCTGCGCCATGGCACCGGCTCCCTCGGTGCGCGACCGGATCGAGCGGCTCTGCCGGTCGGCGACCGACCCACTCGCGCTCTTCCGCGGCGTCGTCCCGGTGCTCGACCGGGCCGTGCCGTCGGACTGCTGGTGCGGGTTGCTCCTCGACCCGGCGACCGTGATGAACACCGGCGGGTACCACGACGAGGGCCTGCCGCTGGCCGTCCTGCCGCGCCTGCTCGAGCTGGAGGTCGGGACGGACGACGTCAACCTGCTGCCCGCCCTGGCGCGCGACCGGTCCGGCGTCGCCACCCTCCACCGGCGCACCCGGGGTCGACCGGAGAGCAGCGCCCGGTACCGCGAGGTGATGCTGCCCGCCGGGATGGGACCGGAGCTCCGGGCGGTGCTGCGGGACCGGGGCCGCCCCTGGGGGCGGTGGTCCTGTTCCGGGAGACGGGGGCGCCGGACTTCACCGAGGCCGAGATCGAGCTGGTCGCCGCCGTCGCACCGGACATCGCCACGGCCGTGCGCCGCACCCTGCTGGTCACCGAGATCGCCCACCGGGACGTCGAGCAGGGGCCCGGGATGGCGGTGCTGCGGGTCGACGGCCTGCGCATCGACGTCGAGCTGGCCAGCCGTGCGGCACGCGTCCTGCTGGACCAGATGCCCGACTCCCGCATCGACGGCGTGCCCGTCGGCGTCGTCATGCTCGTGTCCCGCCTCGTCGCGTCGGGTGGACGGCGCCAGTCGGCGCGGGTGCGGCTGCGGACGGGCCGGTGGATGAGCGTGCAGCTCGACGTCCTGGAACCGGCCGACGCGGCCGGCCCGGAACGGCTGTCGCTGGTGATCGAGCCCGTGGCGCCCTACGAGCTGGCGGCGGTGATCGCCGAGGCCTACGGGCTCACCCCGCGCGAGCGCGAGGTGGCCCGCCTGGTGGTGGCCGGCAACAGCAACCCCCAGGTGGCCGTGGCGCTGTCGATCTCGCTGACCACCGTCCAGGACCACCTGAAGAAGGTGTTCGCCAAGCTCGGGGTCGTCAGCCGGCACGAGCTGACCGCCCGCATGTTCTTCGACCAGTACCTGCCGCGGCAGCTGTCGGGAGTGCCGGTCGGTGGCGACGGCTGGTACCTGCCCGCGGCTCCGCCCCGCTGAACCGGGGTCCAGCGGGGCGGCGCGGGGACGGGGGTCAGGCGTCCCGGCGGCGGAAGGTGAGGTAGCCGACCAGCAGGACCACCGCCACCTCCCCGGCGAACACCGCGAACCCGACCCAGGGTCCGAGCGCGTCGGGGTTGAACGACACCGGCGTGGCGACGGCGGATCCGGCGTTGCCCGGCATCAGCTTTCCGGCCCACTCGCCCCAGGCGCCGGGGAGCAGGAACACCATGTTCCCGACGACGAAGACCAGCGCCAGGACGATCGACAGCGCGGCGGCGGTGTGCCGCACCAGCAGCCCGACGCCGGCCGCGAGCAGGCCCAGCCCGGCCATGTAGAGGCCGCTGCCGACCATCGACCGCAGCACGCCGTCGTCGCTCAGCGCCAGGCCGATGCCCTCGTTCTCGAAGAACCAGTTGCCGCCGAACCAGCCGGCGAAGGCGGTGACGGTGCCGGCGACGAACAGCGAACCGGTCAGCACCAGCGCCTTGGCCGCCAGGACGACGCCCCGCCGCGGTGTGGCGGCCAGCGTCGCCCGGATCATGCCGGTGCCGTACTCGCTGGTCACGGCCAGCGTGCCGAGCACGATCGCGGTGATCTGGGCGAACGTCATGCCGAACGTGATGAACGAGCCGGGGTGCTCGTCGGCCTCGCCGCTGGCCAGCCACTCGGCGTTCGTGGCGCAGATCAGCACGGTCAGGCCGGCGCCGAGGACGAAGAGCATCACCGTCGACCACATCGTCGAGCGGACCGTCCAGAACTTGATCCATTCCGCCCGGAGCGTGGCGCCGAAGCCCGGTTTCCGGACGGGGACGTTGGCCCTCGGGTCCAGGGAGACGGTGTCGGAGAAGACGGTGGTGGTCATGCGGGGATCCCAGCGGTGGTCGTCGCGACGGAGTGCGCGGAGTACTCGACGCTGTCGGCGGTCAACGTCATGAAGGCGTCCTCGAGGGAGGAGCGGACGAGCGTGAGCTCGTGGAGGAGCAGGCCGCTCTTCCCCACGAGCTCTCCGATGGCGGCGGTGCCCAGACCCTGGACGTGCAGCTCCTCCTCGTGCACGGCGACGTCGAGCCCCTGGCGGCGCAGGAGATCGGCGACCTCCCGCGCTGCGGGCTGGCGACGCGCACGTAGGACATGGCGTGCTCGGCGATGAACTGCGTCATCGAGCAGTCGGCCAGGATGCGGCCCCGTCCGACGACGACCAGGTGGTCGGCGGTCAGCGCCATCTCCGACATCAGGTGGCTGGAGATGAACACGGTCCGGCCCTGGGCGGCCAGCTCGCGGGCCAGGGTGCGCACCCAGCGGATGCCCTCCGGGTCCAGGCCGTTGACCGGTTCGTCGAGGACGACGACCGGCGGGTCGCCCAGCAGCGCGACGGCGATGCCGAGCCGCTGCCCCATGCCGAGGAGAACTTGCCCACCCGCTTGTCCGCGACCGCCTCCAGGCCGACCAGGCCGAGCACCTCGTCGACCCGGGCCCGCGGGATGCCGTTGCTCGCGGCCAGCCAGCGCAGGTGGTCGCGCGCCGAGCGGCCGGGGTGCAGGGCGCTGGCCTCCAGCAGCGCGCCGACCTCGCGCAGCGGTGCGGGGTAGTCCTGGTAGCGGCGGCCGTTGACGGTGACGCTGCCCGTGGTGGGCCGGTCCAGGCCGAGGACCATCCGCATCGTCGTCGACTTGCCCGCACCGTTGGGGCCGAGGAAGCCGGTGACCCGGCCGGGCTCGACGGTGAAGGTGATCCCGTCGACGGCCGGCTTGTCGCCGTAGATCTTGGTGAGGCCGCGGGCGACGATCATGCGATCGACCCGCTGGCGGGCAGGGGAGAAGTCATGTCAGGAACGATGTCGTCCCAGCCCCTCGGATACATCGGGGAGCGCCCTGAACCGACCCTGAACGGACCCCGACACGGCCCCCGCAGGGCCCCGCTGCGAGTGGAAGGACCCCGTCCTCCTCATCCCTCGCGGTCTCGGGACGAGCCTCGGGACGGGGCCGGGGGCAGGGGGTCCCTCGTCAGGCGGTGCGGGGAGTTCCCCGGGTCGCGGAGCACCCTGCGCAGGGCCCGGGCCGCTGCCTGACCGGCGCGGTTGGCGCCGATCGTGCTCGCGGAGGGCCGTAGCCGACCAGGTGGATGCGCGGTTCACCGGCGACCGAGGTGCCGTCCATCCGGATGCCGCCGCCGGGCGCGCGCAGCCGCAGCGGGGCCAGGTGCGCGACGGCGGCCCGGAACCCGGTGGCCCAGAGGATCGCGTCGGCCCGGACGCTCCGGCCGTCCGCCCAGACGACGCCGTCCTCGGTGATCCGGTCGAACATCGGCAGCCGCTCGAAGACACCCCGCGCGAGGCCGTCACGGATGTAGGGCGTGGAGACGAGCAGGCCGGTGAGGCCGACGACGCTGCCGGGGCGCCGCCCTCGCGCACGGCCGCGTCGACCTTCGCGACCACCTCGCGTCCGACGTGCTCGTCGAACGGACCGTCACGCCAGACCGGCGGCCGGCGGGTGACCCAGGTCGTCGTCGCGACCGTGGAGATCTCGCCGAGCAGCTGGGTGGCCGAGGCGCCGCCGCCGACCACGACGACGTGCTGGCCGGCGAACGCGGCCGCCTCCCGGTAGTCGACGGTGTGCAGCTGCCGCCCGCCGAACAGCTCCTGCCCGGGATAGCGGGGCACGAACGGCCGGGTCCAGGTGCCGGTGGCGTTGACGATCGCGCGCGCCGTCCAGTCGCCGGAGCCAGTCTCGACGCGGAAACGGTCGTCGTCGGTGCGGTGGACGGCGCGCACGCGGACCGGGCGGTGGACGGGCAGCGCGAACCGGCGCTCGTACTCGGCGAAGTAGGCGGGGACGGAGTCGACGGCCGGGGTGTCGGCATCCGGCTGTTCGAACGGGAGACCGGGCAGGTCGTGCACGCGGTGCGTGGTGGCGAGGGTGAGCGAGGGCCAGCGGTGCTGCCAGGCGCCACCGGGTGCGTCGTCGGCGTCGAGGACGACGAAGCCGGTCCCGGGCTCGAAGCCCTGCCGGGCCAGCGCCCAGGCGGTGGACAGCCCGGCCTGACCCGCGCCGATGACGACGACGTCCACGTCCCCGCTGTTGGTCACGGTGGGGCAACGTCCCGCGCGACCCCTGGCTTCCGTCGGCCGTCGGGCCCGCTCCGGGCGCGGCAGCTCGATCCCCGATGGGCGACGGGCCGGGCCGGGCCGGGCCGGCGCAATGTGGCCGGCCCACGCATCTGCTCCCGTCCACCCTGTGGTCAACCCCCAGGCGCCGGGCCCCTGACGGGTGGTGTGCCGCGAGGTGACCGATCTGTGACCTGATCTGGTCGGAATCGGGTCCGAACTCCCTTAGAGTTCCGCCGCATGTGGGCCAGGTCACTGCGGAGGCGCCCGGCGCCCCCATCGGCCGCATCGCGGGCCCACGCGGTCAGGTCGTGTGCCCGCCCGGCGCGCGAGCCGGCCTCCGGGCCACGGTCCGTCCAGGGGTCCGTCCCTTTCCCGTGACGGCCCCCGGCCCCTCACCTGCTGGTCCGCGTGCGTCGATCGACGTCCGAGAGAGGAAGTGCTGCCCGTGCTGAGCATCGAGGCGCTCCACGTGACCTACGGCGGTGCCGTCCAGGCGGTACGCGGGGTCTCCATGGAGGTCCCGGACGGCAAGGTCGTCGCCGTCCTCGGCAGCAACGGCGCCGGGAAGACGACGCTGCTGCGCACCATCTCGGGCACCCTCCGTCTGCACCGGGGCAAGGTGGAGTCGGGGAAGGTCACCTTCGACGGCGCCGACATCACCTCCCGCGACCCGGCCCAGGCCGTCCGGCTGGGCCTGGTACAGGTACCCGAGGGGCGGCGCATCTTCGGCCGGCTCACCGTGGAGGAGAACCTCCGCGCCGGCGGGATGGGCAACCGGGACAAGTCGGCCAAGGCGAAGGCCCACGACCGGGTCTACGACCTGTTCCCCTGCTCAAGGAGCGCAGCTCGCAGCGCGGGGCGCTGCTGTCCGGCGGTGAGCAGCAGATGCTCGCCATCGGCCGGGCGCTGATGGCCAGCCCGAAGCTGCTCCTGCTCGACGAGCCGTCGCTGGGTCTCGCGCCCCGGATCATCGGCCAGATCGGTGAGGTCATCGCCGAGATCAACCGGCAGGGGACCTCGGTCCTGCTGGTCGAGCAGAACGCGACCATGGCGCTCGGGGTTGCTGACCTGGCCTACGTGCTGGACGTCGGGGAGGTGTCGCTCTCCGGCGACGCGCGGCAGCTGGCCCAGACCGACGAGGTCCAGCGGCTGTACCTCGGTCACGACGGCGGCGACGCCGGCGAGAAGCGGGTGCGGGTGTCCTCGGGCAAGAAGCTCTCCCGGTGGACGGCATGACCGCCCCGCACGCCGCCGGGGCCGACATCCGGTCGGACATCCCAGCGGTCGAGGTCGACGACGTGAGCGTCCGGTTCGGGGCCATCAACGCCCTGTCGAAGGTCTCCTTCACGGTCGCGCCCGGCTCGATCCACGCCATCATCGGGCCCAACGGTGCGGGCAAGTCGACCATGTTCAACGTCCTCTCCGGCGTCTACAAGGCCGCCGAGGGCAGGTCCGGTTCGGGGACGCCCGGCTGGACCAGATGCGGCCGTACCAGATCGCCGGCATCGGGGTGGCCCGGGCGTTCCAGAACATCGCCCTCTCCGGCACCCAGTCGGTGGCCGAGAACCTGATGCTGGGCCGCCACCACCTGACCAAGGCCGGCTTCCTGGCGGCCGGCCTGCGGCTCCCGCGGGCGACGCGGGAGGGAAGGTCCACGGCGCCCGCGTGGCCGAGATCGCCGACTTCCTGGAGCTCGGCGACAAGCTGCACACACCCGTCGGCGTCCTGTCCTACGGCGACCAGAAGCGGGTCGAGGTGGCCCGGGCGCTGTGCACGGAGCCGCGGCTGCTCCTGCTCGACGAGCCGGTGGCCGGCATGAACGCCGAGGAGACCGACCGGATGGCCGACGCCATCCTGGAGATCCGGTCGGCGCTCGGGATCTCCGTCGTCCTCGTCGAGCACGACATGGGGATGGTCATGTCGCTGGCCGACCGCGTCACCGTCCTCGACTTCGGCCGCCGGATCGCCGACGGCACCCCGGCCGACGTGCAGTCCGACCCCGAGGTGATCCGCGCCTACCTCGGTTCCGGCGACGAGGAGAGCCCCTCCGACGCCGCCGCCCACCACCCCTCCGACACCCCAGGGGCGACCTCGTGACCCAGTTCCTCTCCCTGCTCCTCAACGGGATCTCCCTGGGCGCCCTCTACGCGCTCATCGCCCTCGGGTTCGTGATCATCTTCAAGTCCAGCGAGGTGGTGAGCTTCACGCACGGCTCCCTGCTGCTGCTGGGCGCCTACTCCATCGCACGGATGTCGGAGACGATCGGATTCCTGCCGGCCGTGCTGATCGGCATCCTGATCACCGCCGCCGCGGCGTTCGTCATCGAGCGCCTGATCATCAACCGGCTCCGCGGGGCCGCGGTGATCAGCCTGGCCATCGTCACCATCGGCGTCGACATCATCATCCTCACCGAGCTGATCCGGCGGATCGGCTCGGACATCCTCAACGTCCCGCACCCGTGGGGCGGGAGTCGTTCCGGGTCGGGAGCATCGGGCTCAGCCAGAACCGGCTGATCGCCTTCATCGTCGCGGCGGTGCTCATCGCCGCGTTCTTCATCGCCTTCAAGTACTCCAGCTGGGGCATCGCGATGCGCGCGTCGGCGGAGGACGGCGAGACGGCGGCGCTGATGGGCATCCGGCAAGGGCGGGTCTCCGCGCTCGCCTGGGTGGTCGCCGGGGTGCTCGCCGCGGTCGCGGCACTGTTCCTCGTCGGCTCGCCCACCCCGGGCGTGAGCCCGACGGCCTACGCCGTCGCGCTCCGCGCCTTCCCGGCAGCGATCCTCGGGGCCTGGACTCCACGGGCGGCGCGCTCGTGGGTGGCCTCCTCATCGGCATCGCGGAGGCGATGGCGGCCGGGTACCAGGACCAGCTGCTCTTCCTCGGTCGCGGCTTCAGCGCCGTCGTGCCGTTCATCGTGATGATCGCCGTCCTCATGTTCCGCCCCTCCGGCCTGTTCGGGACGAAGGAGCTGACCCGTGTCTGAGTCGACCCTCACCGACGCCCCCGGGGCGCACCGCTCAGGGGTGAGCCCGCAGGCGCCGGCCGAACGTCGGCGTTCCTTCCTGCGCCCGCTGCTGCTGCTCGCGGCGCTGGTGGTGCTGCTCGCGCTGCCGCTGTACGTCGAGGAGTTCTGGCTGCGCACCGGCTTCGCCGCCTTCGGCGCGATCGTGGGCGCGATCGGCCTGAACCTGCTCGTGGGCACCAGCGGCCAGCTCTCGCTGGCGCACGCCTTCTTCCTCGCCGTCGGGGCGGTCAGCTACGTCTACGTCTCCGGTGAGCCGGGCGGGCTCGGCGTCGCCGAGCTGGGCGGCCTGGGCCTGCCGCCGATCATCGGCATGATCGTCGGCGTCCTGCTCGCCGGTCTGGCGGGTCTGATCTTCAGCCCGCTCGCCGCCCGGCTGCGCGGGATCTACCTCGGTGTGGCGTCGCTGGCGCTGGTCTTCATCGGCATCCACGTGCTCAACAGCTGGACGGAGGTCACCGGCGGCTTCAACGGGCGGGCGGCACCGGACTTCTCGCTGTTCGGCTTCACCTTCGCCAACCGGGACCCGGAGCTGTACGTGCTCGGCGTGCCGTTCCGGGAGGCCGAACGGCTGTGGTACCTCGGGCTCGCCCTGGCCTTCGCGGCCTACCTGTTCGCCCGCAACCTGCTGCGCAGCCGCCCGGGGCGGGCCCTGCAGACGCTGCGCGACAGCGAGGTCGCGGCGTCGGTCATGGGCGTGAACGTCCAGGGCTACAAGGCGCGGATCTTCCTGGTCAGCTCGATGTACGCCGGGCTGGCCGGGGTGATGTACGCCCTGTCGATCGGCAGCATCGCGCCGGAGTCCTTCGGCCTCGAGCTGTCCATCCTCTACCTCGCCATGATCGTCCTGGGTGGGCTCGGCTCGGTGAACGGTGCCGTGCTCGGGGCGATCTTCGTGAGCGCACTGCCGCTGGTCTTCCAGCGGTACGCCGACCTGATCCCCTTCGTGGGCCGGGGCGAGGGACTGGCGGCCGGTGAGGCGGCCCGGTTCCTGTTCGGCGCGGCCATCGTGCTGGTCATCCTCTTCGAGCCCGCCGGCCTGGCCGGCATCGCGAACCGCATCACCGGCCGGTTCCGTCGCCGTCCCGGAGGACGGATCACCCAGCACCCACCCGACACACCCAGTCGTTCCACCGAACCCACTCCGTCCGACCCACCAGCCCAAGGGAGCACCACGTGAGACTCAGCAAGCGTTCGACCGGCGCCACGATGCTGGCGGCCAGCTTCGTCCTGGCCGCCACCGGTTGCAGCACCAAGGCGCCCGAGTCGTCCGGCGGCGGCGGAGGAGCGGCCGCCGGCGACGTCGCCACCGACATCGGGGTCGAGGGCGAGACCATCACCCTCGGCGTCCTCACCGACCTGACCGGCGTCTTCGCGGCGCTCGGCAACGACATCACCAACGCCAACCAGCTGTTCTGGGAGGACAACCAGGTCTGCGACACCTACGACGTCGAGCTCGAGGTGCAGGACACCGGGTACGTGCCCCAGCAGGGCGTCCAGCTCTACAGCGGGATGAAGGACAACGTCCTGGCCATGCAGCAGACGATCGGTTCGCCGATCAACACCGCCCTGGCGCCGGAGTACGAGGCCGACCAGATCGTCAACTTCCCGTCGGCGTGGTCGAAGACCCTGACGGAGATCCCGGGCACGGGGGTCGTGGGCGCCACCTACGACGTCGAGATCGCCAACGGCTACGACTACCTGTTCCGGGAGGGGCTCCTCGCGGAGGGCGACACCGTCGGCCACATCTACTTCGAGGGCGAGTACGGCGCCAACGGCCTGGCCGGCACCGAGGCCGTCGCCGCGGCGAACGGCCTGGAGGTCATCCCGGCGCAGATCAAGGCGACCGACCAGGACATGAGCGCCCAGATCACCCAGTTCAAGGCGGCCGGTGTCGACCTGATCGCGCTGACCGTGGCGCCCGGGCAGACCGCGTCGGTCGCCACGGTGGCCGCGGCGCAGGGCCTGGACGTGCCGATCCTCGGCAGCAACCCGGTCTTCGCTCCCGGCCTGCTGCAGGGCCCGGCGGCCGAGTGGCTGAAGACCCACCTGTACGTCGCCTCGCCGGTGTCGGCCTTCGACGCGCACCCCGAGCTGCTCGAGCAGTACGAGGCCGCCTACCCGGACGCGGCCGTCAGCCTCGGCGTGGTCGTGGGCTTCGGCATGAGCGAGCTGATGAAGCAGGTGCTCGACCAGGCCTGCGAGAACGGCGACCTCACCCGTGAGGGCGTGCTCAACGCCTTCACCGAGCTCGAGGAGGTCGACACCGGCGGCCTCGTCGTCCCGATCCGCGGCTTCGAGCTCGGCCAGTCGCCCAGCCTGCAGAGCTTCATCCTGCAGCCGGCCGACGTGCCCGGTGGCGCCACTGTCCTCGAGGAGGCCTTCGAGGGCGAGTTCGCGGAGCAGATCGCCGGCTGACCCGGCACGGCACGGCCGACGGCGCCCTCTCCTCCCGGAGGGCGCCGTCGCGCTGTCCGGCGTCAGAGCCGGCCGCGGCGCGCGGGCACGAGCAGGCGCAGGGACAGCAGCCCGGTGAGCGCCGCGGCGGCGACGAGGGCACGGTCGCCGACGTCGCCCGCGCGACCACCGCCATGACGAAGGGGCGGCGAAGCCGACGTAGGCGCAGGCGAGGAACAGGGACGTGAGCGCCCCGAGACGCCCGGGCGCCGCAAGCCGGGCCGTGAGCGTCAGACCGGCCGCGAGACAGAGCCCGCCACCGGCCCCCAGCACGGGCGCCGCGACGACCAGCCAGGGCAGTGCCCCCGTGGTCGCGAAGGCGGCTGCGGCGCCGAGGCCGGCGGCGCCGAGACCGGTGCCGAGCACGGCGGTCCACGCGCCCAGCCGCCGCTGGAGGCCGGCGACGAGCGTCCCGGCCCCCAGGGTGACCCCGGCCAGCACGCCGGTGACCGCCACCCCGCCGTAGGGCAGCTCCACCAGCAGCGGGACGGCGTTGATCGCCGTCGACGGGAACGCGTAGACGCACACGGCCACGGGCGCCAGCACGGTCGCCACCAGGAGGCCGTCCCCGGCGCGATCAGCGGCGCCGCCGTCGCCGTGCCCGCGCCGGTCCGGCTCGGGTGGGCGAGGTCGACGGTCTCGGGCAGCCGGACGGCGAGCGCGAGCCCGACGGCCACGAGTGCCACGTGCACGAGGTAGGGCAGCACGGTGGGCGCGGGGGCGTACTGACCCAGAAAACCGCTGGTCAGCGGACCGAGGAGAAGCCCGCCGTCATGGCGACCGCCGCGCGTCGTCCGCCCGCCCCTTCCCCGGACGCCAGCGACAGCTCGCCGACCCAGGCACTGCCCACGCTGAACACCACACCGCTCACGACGCCCTGCGCGAACCGGGCGAGGAACAGGAGGGTCAGGGAGTCCCCGGCGGCCGCGAAGGCCAGCGAGGCGACCGCCGACAGGACGATGCCCGGAATCGCGACACGGCGGCGACCCAGGCGGTCGGACAGCTCGCCGGCCACCAGGAGGGCGGGGACGAGGCCGGCGGCGTAGCAGCCGAAGAGGGCGGTGAGCACCTCCGCCGAGAGGTCCAGCCGCTCCTGGTAGACGAGCAGCAGCGGTGTGGGGACGTTGGTGCCGGCCGCCACGGTGAACAGCGCGAACACGGCCCGCTTCCACGTCATCGGCAGACCCTACGGACGGCCGCCGTGGTATGCCCTCGGACGGTGGAGGGCCGCACGGGGGAGGACGGTGGACAGCGCCGCGATGCGCTCGTGCACCGGCTCGCCGATCCGCTGCCGCAGTGCTCCGATCACGTGTCGCGCCGGACGGCCTCGTCCCACTCGGGGGTCTTCCTCATGTCACCGAACCCACGCCGGTCGGCGTCACCAACGTCCGTGGTCAGTACACCTGGCGGGAGCGGTCGCTCAGAGCATCCGGCCGAGGCGTTCGGCGTGCTCGCGCAGGATGGGGGCGAACGTGGCTTTCATGGCCGGGAGCGAGATGCGGGCGGTGAAGGCGGCCACGCTCATCGCCGCCCGCACGCGTCCCTGGCTGTCGCGGACCGGCACGGCCATGGTGCGCATGCCGAGCTCGAGCTCCTCGTCCGTGTAGGCCATCTGCTCGGTTCGCGCGCGGCGCACCCGTTCCCGGATCTCGGCCACGGAGGTCAGCGTGTTCGGCGTGCTGGCGCGGAGGTCGGCCCGCTCGAGGACCGCGTCGACCTGGTCGTCCGGCAGGCCGGCGAGGAGCACCCGCCCGGTCGCGGAGGCATGAGCGGGGAGCCGGGCGCCCAGGCGCACCCCGGCGGAGACGATGCGCTGGGCGTCGGCGCGGGCGACGAACACCGCCTCGTCGGACTCGAGCACCGCCAGCGAGACGGACTCGCCGAGTTCTTCCCGGGCCGCGAGGACGTGCGGCTGGGCGAGCAGGGGAGGGACGACGTCTCGAGGTACGCGGCGCCGAGGCGAACCATCCGCGGCGTCGGCCGGAAGAACTTGCCGTCGAAGCTGAGGTAGCCGAGCTCTTCGAGCGTCAGCAGGCAGCGGCGGGCGGATGCGGGCGACGTCGCGATGGCCCGGGCGGCCTCGGTGACCGAGAGCTGGGTGCGGCCGGGTCCGAACGATTCGATGATCGCCAGTCCCTTGGCCAGCCCGGCCATGCCCTCCACGGAGCGTGGCCGGTCGGCCCCGTCGTCGGCCATCGGTCGTTCCGGGACGTCGCTGCCGGGCAGGGACTCGATCACGATGCTTCCTTCGGTGGGATCGGCCACGGGCCCGGAGCCTTTCACGACGGCTCCGGGCCCATCGCGCACTACTCCTGGGGCAGCTCGTCGGCGTCCACGGTGACCTCCTCGAGGTCGAGGCCGTCCTCGATCAGGCCGTACTCGACCATGAGTTCGGCCAGCGTGCCGAAGTCGCTCAGGTCGCTGTTCTCGGCTAGTCCCGGCGTGGACAGCTGGGCCGCCAGTTCCGGCGAGATCTCGGTGTAGGTCGGGATGATCTCGGTGACCGTCTCCGGCTGCTCGACGGCCATCGTCATGGCGGCGTCCATCGCCCGGACGAACGCGGCGACGGTGTTGGGGTTCTCCTGCAGGAACTGTTGCGTGACCGTCCATCCGGCGACGGGCAGGTTCTCCGTGGGCCCTTCGAAAGCGCTCACCACACGGGTCGCCGTGCCGCGCTGCTCGACCTGGGTCAGGAACGGCTCCACCATCCAGGCCGCGTCCACGTGCCCCTGCTCCAGGGCGGCCGGCATCTCCGGCGGCGGCAGCTCGACGAAGCTCAGGCCGGCCGGGTCCACGCCGTGGGACTCGAGCACCGCGCGTGCCGTGAGCTCCTGGATGTTGCCGAGACTGTTGATGGCGATGCTGGCCCCGGCCAGGTCCGCGGGCCCGGTGATGGGACTGCCCGTGGGGACGTAGATGCCCTGCGGGCCCGACCGGTTGTTCTCGCGGATGATGCGGAGCGGGAGCCCCTCGCCGGCCGCCTGCAGGATCGAGACGTAGTTGCTGAAGACGATGTCGATCTCACCCGCGACGGCGCCGGCGATCTGAGCAGCCCCGCCCGGGCGACGTTGGCCTCCACCGTCAGCCCCTCGTCCGCGAACAGTCCCTCCTCGATGGCCAGGTAGAAGGGGCCAGGTCGGCGAGCGGGAGCACGCCGACGGTCAGCTCGGTCTTCTCCGGTTCGCCTGCCTCCGCCGGCGCTCCCGTCGTCGTCCCGGAGTCCCCGCCGCCGCAGGCGGTGAGAGTGGTCATGAGGGCCACGATCAGGGCGAGACCGCGGTTGGACCGGTGCGTCATGCGAACTCCTGGTCTGTCGATGGGGAACGGTGCGGGCGGCCCGACGGGGCCGGGAACGACACGGGCGTCAGGTCAGCGCGGCTGCGGCGGCTTCCGCCTCCGGCACGACGTCGTGGTCGTAGAGCCACGTGCGGTATGTCATGTGCGCGGCGATCTCCGCGTCCCGCACGCCCAGGTCGGCGTACGAGGAGTCGTAGCGGAGCCCGTTCTGTCGCGCGCCCTGCTGGACGAGTGCCACCCGCTCACGGCGCAGCTGCTCGTACGCGCGGAGGGCCGCCGGAGCGGTGGCCCGGTCGGCACGGGCGAGAATGGTCGCGAGCGCCATGCCGTCCTCGATGGACTGGTTGGCTCCCTGACCGAGGTGCGGCAGCATCGGATGCGCCGCATCCCCGAGCAGGCCGAGCCGCCCGGCGGTCCACGTGGGCAACGGTTCGCGGTCGTAGAGCCCCCACCGGAGGGTCGCCGTCACGTGCCCCAGGAGGGACTCGATGCGGCTGTCCCACCCGGCGAACTCCTGACGGAGCACGTCGGGATCGCCAGGGGCCGACCACGACTCCTTCATCTGCTCGTCGGCGGGGACGAAGCCGACGTAGTTCACCAGTTCGCCCGCGCGGACCGGGAACACGAGGAAGTGCCTGCCCTCGCCGAGCCACATCTGCCAGGCGTCGGTGGGCCACTCGGGGACCGACTCGTGGGGGACCAGGCCGCGGTAGGCGACCGAGCCGGAGAAGACCGGAGGGGACGGCGGCACGACGTGGTGCCGCAGCTCGGAGTGGATGCCGTCAGCGGCGATGACCACGTCGCCCTCCGCGGTGGCTCCGTCGGCGAACGACACCCGGGCCGTGTCGCCGTCCTGCTCGAAGTCGGTGCAGCGGTGACCGGTGTGCACCACGTCGTCCGGTAGCCGCTCGGCCAGCAACTCGACGAGGTCGGCGCGGTGCATGCCGAAGACCGCGTTCCAGCCCGAGGAATCGGTGGTCTGCACGGGTGCGATGGGGGCGCCGTCGTGCCGGAAGTAGCGCGAGTCGGCGCCGACCCGCGCGCCCAGGCGGCTGACCGCCGGCTCCAGTCCCACGCGCTGCAGCTGCCGGACGCTGTTCGGGGTGAGGAAGACCCCGGCGCCGACCTCTCCGAGCGCCGGGGCCTGCTCGTGCACGGATACGGGGATGCCCAGCTGCACCAGGGCATTGGCGGCGAAGAGACCACCGATACCGCCGCCGACGATGACCACGCGGGGCCGGCGCTCGACCATCAACTCTCCTTCGTCCCGGTGTACCCGTGGAGCTTCATCCCCCGACGGTCTTCGGATACCGAAAACCGTGCGCATCCGCTTGGAGCCAACGTAGGGGCGCGGGCTCAGCGGGTCAATGGGGCCTCCTCGCGGTGGGCCGACGTCGCTGCGGACGCCCGAGCCGTCTCGGCCGGCCCCCGGGGCGGTCTCCTCGGGAGGTCAGTCCCGCACGCGGCGACGCAGCTCCCGCCGGAGCCATACCGCCAGCGCCGTCGGGACGGCGAGGAACCCGGCCAGCGCCGGCACGGTGCCGAAGGTGGCGCCGAGCCAGGCGAGCAGCAGCGGGGTGCCGAAGCCGATGTAGGCGAAGGCGTAGAAGGCGCTGTTCATCGCGCCCCGGGTCTCCGCCGGAGCCAGCCGGGCGGTGAGCGTGAGACCCGCGGTCAGGCACAGGCCGCCGCCGGCCCCAGCAGGGCCGCGGCGGGCAGCAGCAGGGGCTCGGACTGCAGGACGACGGCGAGCACGCCGACGGCGTAACCGACCGCACCCAGCGCCATGCCCAGCGGCGCCCCACGATCGGCGCTGCGCCCGACCCGGGCCGCGACCGCGCTGGCGCCGAGGGCCAGCCCGCCCAGCAGCCCCGCGTACGCGACGCCGACGCCGTCCGGGACCACGAGCAGCGGCAGCAGGGTGGCGGCCACCGCCGGGAAGGCGAACACGCCCACGGCCGTCGGCGCCAGGAGGGCCCGGAACGGTCGCCGGGCCTCCGGCGGGAGGCCGAGGTGCATGAGGCGGGCCGGCCGGCGCTCGTGCACGGTCTCGGGGACGAGGACCAGCGCGGCCAGGCCGACGACCAGCACCGCGACGTGCACGAGGTAGGGCAGCGCAGTCGGCGCCGGTCCGTACTGAGCGAGGACCCCGCTCATGGCCGGGGCGATGGCGAAACCGAGGGACGTCGACACCGCGCCGCGGGTCGCCGCCGACTGCTGGCGGTCGGGGCCGGCGAGCTCCTGCAGCCAGGCGTTCGCGACGGAGAAGACCACTCCGGACACGGCTCCCTGCAGGAGCCGGCCCGCGTAGAGCAGCGGCAGGCTCTCCGCGGCGGGGATGAACAGCAGCGAGACCAGGCCGGCGACGATGCCGAACGGGAGGACGAGCGCCCGCCGGCCGAACCGGTCGGACGCGGCGCCGGAAACGCTGAGCGCGAGGATCAGGCCGACGGCGTAGCAGCCGAAGATCGCGGTGAGCTCGGCCTCGGAGAGCGCCAGGGTGTCCTGGTAGATCAGCAGCAGCGGCGTGGGCACGTTCGTGCCCAGGGCCACCGAGAACAGCGCGAAGGTGAGGGCGTCCAGTCGCCGCCGGGCGGGGTCCCGGCGAGCCGTCACCACTCGCACCGCCCGGACGCTACCGCCAGCGACGAGCGCCCCTCCCGCACGGGAGAGGGCGCTCGACGCGTTCACCGGCGGGTCACCACCCCGCCGTACCCATCACCCCGCCTTCCCCACGGAGTCGAGGAAGGTCAGCGTCAGGTCGACGCGGGTGTTCGGCGCGCCGGCCCAGTTGTGCACCTCGAGCCGGTACCGGCCGGGTGCGGGGTCGGTCAGCCGCAGCGACTCCTCGGTGAGGCTGCTGCTCCCGCCCGAGGTGAGGTCGCTGCTCCAGCTGCCGTCGGCCTGCTGCCGCTGCAGGTAGAGGTCGACGTCGGCGCTCGTGGCCGGCACCGCGCCGACCAGCAGGGCGGCGTTGTCGAAGCCCTCCTGGACGTCGAACTCGTGGAAGGCGACGGTCACCGGCGTCCGTTCGGGGGCGCCGAGTGGCGGCGTCACCGACGCGTTCTCGCCCGGCTGGGCGGGGCCGGCCTGCGGCTGCCCGTCCTCCGTGCCGAATGGCACCGTGTCATCGGCCAGGGAGGGGAGGCGACGACCGGGACCTGCAGGACCGTCCCACCGGGACCGGTCGCGATCGTCACCCGCGGATCGACGGCGAACGTCGGCACCTTGTCCGGGTCGGAGGTGGTGAACCGCAGGACCAGCCGGTGCCCCTCGCGCAGGTCGTGCGCCATCGCGAAGCCCGGCGGCTGCATCTCCATCAGCTGGCCCGGGAGCACCGGCTTGGGGTGGCCACGCCGACCCGGAGCTCGGGGTTGATGGCGAACTGGCTGATCCGCCGGCGGTCGCCGTCCGGGCTCTCGTCGTAGAGCGTGCCGATCAGGTGCACCCGTGGGGCGGTCACCGAGGCGACCATGTCCAGCAGCGGCTTGCCGGCGAGCACGGTGTCCTGCGTGACCGGCTCGGTCGCGAAGTCGACGCCGCCGGTGCCCTGGGGGTCGGTGTGGCCGAGCGGGTCACCGGTGAAGCTGACGGACCCGGGGAGGGTGGACGGTTCCGCGGACAGCGTGCCGTCGGCGGACGGGTGCAGGGTCAAGGTCTCCGCGGCGGGCGGCCACTGCGTCCCGGTGAGCACCTGGGTCCGGTCGCCGGTCCGTCCGCCCTCGAACGTCCCGTCGGAGAGGAACAACTCCGCGGCCGGGCCGGTGTCCACGTCACGCTGGGCGAGGTGCTCGTCGAACCAGGCGTGCAGCGCGTAGGTCCACTGGATGCCGCGGCGGGTGGGGCAGCAGCCGGAGCCGTGGTCCCACTGGCCGAGCCAGATCTTGTCCCCGTCCCGGCCGGCCCGCTGGGTGAACCAGTCCATGCCGGCGACTCGGGCGGCGTTGTCGTTGACCCCGTGGACCATGAACACCGGGAGGTCGGCGGCGGTGGCGGCCTCGCGCCAGTCGCGCTCGCCGTGCCAGGAGGTGTACTGGCCCGAGAGCTGGGCCTCACCCGCGGTCAGCGAACTGTTCGGCAGGCCGCAGCCGGTCTCCTCGGGTTTCTCCCCGACGTGCTCGCCGCCGGGCAGGTCGCGTTCGAGCGCGATCTGCTCGTAGGCGACCATCGGGCCGGCCCACTGCAGGAAGTAGGGCACCCCGGCCTGGAACTGGTGGTCGTACATCGTGGCCATGCCCGCGCTGGGCACGATCGTCGCCAGCCCCTCCGGGTCCATCGCGGCGGCCAGCGAGGGCGTCGACCCCACGTAGGAGTGTCCGGTCATGCCGACCCGGCCGTTGGACCACGGCTGGGCAGCCGCCCACTCGACGACCGTCTTCAGGTCCTGGGCGTCGTTCGGGCCCAGGTGGTCCAGGCAGCCGTCGCTCAGGCCCGTGCCGCGCAGGTCCATCATCACGACGACGTAACCCTTGGGCACGAAGTAGCCGGTCAGGCCGAGCGACGTGCCGTCCTCGCCGCGGGGCTCGGGCAGGATCCGCATCCCTCCCGGTCGGCCATCGCCCCGTGGTACGGGCTGGCCTCCAGGATCACCGGGAACTCGCCGGGGACGGGGACGCCGTCGGCCCCGGCCGGGCGGGTCACCTCGATGTGCACCTCGGTGCCGTCGTGCATCGGCAGATCGAGGGCCTCCTCGACGGATCCGAACCGGTCGGTGCTCAGTCCCTCGACCTGCGTGTAGTCGAAGGCGCCGGCGGGCTCGGCGACGGGCTGTTTCGCGTGTCCCCTTCCGGGGTTGTCCTCGCGAGGGCCCGCGGCGGCAGGCTGCGCGAGCGCGAGGGCGACGACGAGGGGGAGCGCGATCCCCAGGGAGCGGACGAGACGCCGTCCCGGTCGGGCGGTGGTGGTCATCATGGGCCTTTCGGCGGACGTGGCCAGGTTGATCAGGGAACGACGCACCGGCTGAAGGGTGACGCCTGGTCACGGAAAAGTCCGCGCTCCCGGGGCGCGGAAATGCGCTCGTGAGGCCAAGATCGGCGGCAGGCCGGCAGCGGGGAGGTGCACGTGAACCTGGAAAAGGTGGTCTTCGGGTTCTTCGTCGTGCTCGCCGCCACGCTGAACTTCGGGTTCTTCCTCGGCGACATGGACGACCCCGACCAGCACGACCGCTACGAGCTCTTCGCGGCGGTGGTCGTCAACCTCATCGCGACGGTGCTGAAGTTCGGTGACCGGACGCAGGTCGGTGCGGTCCACCTCGCCACCAGCCTGGTGGCCGACCTGCAGCTGATCGCCGCGTCCCTGGTCCTCGGCTACGCGTTGTACGTCTCCACCGAGGGACTGACGGCGGCGGCCATGTCCAGCGTCGTGTCGCTGTCCGGGGAGCGCTGCTGGCCAACGTCATCTCCGTCGTGCTGCTCGTCGTCGAGACGGTCTCCTTCCACCGCGGCTGACCGGAGGCCGCCATGGGCAACCCGCTGCTCGTCTTCTGGAAGAACATCTTCGGGGAGGAGATCGACGACCGCCGGGTCCGTCGGGCGACCCGCCGCGTCGCTGCCCGCTCGGCCGCCCAGGCCACGGCCACGATCTTCCTGATCCTGCGGCGGATGCGCGCCCCCTGATCGTGCTGATCGTCATCTTCTCCGTCAGCCTGCTCGGCCTGACGCTCATCCCGGGCCAGGACGCCGACGGCGACCCCGTCCGGATGGGCTTCTTCGACGCCTTCTACTTCATGAGCTACACCGCGACGACGATCGGTTTCGGGGAGATCCCGAACGCGTTCACCTACAACCAGCGGATGTGGGTGACCGTGACGATCTACCTCTCGGTGATCGGCTGGGCCTACGCGATCGGGTCGCTGCTGTCGCTCCTGCAGGACCGGGCCTTCCGGTCCGCGCTGTCGCTGCAGCACTTCAGCCGCAAGGTGGGCCGGTTGCGGGAACCGTTCCTGCTGCTCGCCGGGTACGGCCGGACGGGGAGCTGCTCGGGCACTCCTTCGACGCGCTGGGCCGGCGGTTCGTCGTCCTCGACCACGACTCCGAGCGCATCGACGGGCTGGAGCTGGACTCCTACCACGCCGACGTGCCGGGCCTGGTCGCCGATGCCCGCGACCCCGGCCACCTCGCCGTCGCCGGGCTCGGGCATCCCTGGTGCGAGGCGGTGGTGGCGCTCACCGACGACGAGGAGGCCAACCTCGCCGTCGTCATGGCCGCGGCGCTGCTGCGGCCGGAACTGCCGGTCATCGCGCGCGTGAGCTCGCGGACGATCGCCGAGCGCATGCAGGCGTTCGGCAGCCCGAACACGGTCAACGCCTTCGACCGGTTCGGCGACCACCTGCGCCTCGCACTGCGCGCCCCGGCGTCCTACCAGCTGATGACCTGGCTGGAGAGCGGCCCGGGTGCCGCCCTGCCCGAACGCGGGGCGCCACCGCGCGACGGGCGCTGGATCGTCTGCGGCTACGGACGGCTGGGCCGGGAGCTGACCGCCGACCTGCGCGCGGAGGGCCTGGAGGTCACCGTCATCGAGTCGGGAACCCCGGACGTCGGCGACGCCGAGCTGCTCGAGGGCGACGGGTCCGACCCGTGGGTGCTGGCCCAGGCCGACCTCGACCGCGCGGTCGGGCTGGTCGCCGGCACCGACAACGACACGACCAACCTGTCGCTGGTCGCCGCGGCCCGGCGCAGCAACCCCGAGCTCTTCCTCGCGGCCCGCCAGAACCATGCGTCCAGCGCGCCGCTGTTCACGGCCATGGACGTCGACGCCCTGCTGGTGCCGACCGAGGTGATCGCCCACGAGGTGTACGCGCAGCTGTCCACCCCCTTGCTCTGGCGGTTCCTGCGCGAGATGCCGGCGAAGGGCGACGCGTGGGCGGCCGGCATCGTCGAGCGGCTGACCGGGCTCTGCGGCTCGCACCTCCAGACCCTCTGGAAGGTGCGCGTCACCCCGCATGAGGCGCCTGCCCTCGAATCCTGGTTGGCCACAGGGGAGGTGCGCCTCGGCCGGCTGCTGCGCAACCCCGAGGACCGCGACGAGCCGCTGCACGCGATGGTGCTGCTCGCGCTCCGGGGCCGGGAGGTCACGCTCGCGCCGGACGACGACTTCGTCCTCCGCCCGGGCGACGAACTCCTCCTCGCCGGTTGGGCGGCGGCCCGGCGGGCGCTGGACACGGTCCTCTTCGTGGAGGGGATCCTCGAGTACGTCGTGACCGGCCGCCGGGTGCCGTCGAGCTGGATCTGGCGGAGGCTGAAGCCGGCGCCCGCGCCGGGCCGCTGACCGTCCCGCGTGCACCGGCCGGCGCGCGGGCCTAGCCTGCTGGGATGGCCGCGAAGGACCTCCAGGATCTCGTGCGGCGCCGGCTGTGGGAGCTGTCCCGCACGCCCGACGACGCGTCGCGCCTGTCCCGCTGGGTCATCCCGCCCGAGACGCTCGCCCGCATGGCCCGGACCGGCGGCACGAGCTTCATCACCGACGGTCTGGCCGAGTTCCTGGCCCGGGCCCTCGACGTGCCGGAGAACCGGGTCCGCCGGGCCGCCGGTCTGCCAACGGTGCCCGACGAGCGCGAAAGCATCACGACCCGCCCGCACCTGCGCCTGGTCCGCGAGGACGACGCCGCGGAGTAGGTGGCGGGAAGGTCAGACGATGGACCGGTGCAGCGAGATCATCCGGTCGATGACCTCGTGCCAGGCGGCCTGCACGTGCGCCGGCTGGTCGAGGACCAAGGTCGACACCTCGGCGGCTGTTCCGCGGCCCTCGCTGACGATCGCCGCGAAACCGAGCCGGAACAGCAGGTCCCTGATCCGGTCCAGGCCGAGACCCGCGTCGAGCAGGGGACGGACGATCCACTCGTACTGCTGAGGAGACACAGAACCCACGCCAAGTGTTCGCACGCAGGGCCGGATCCGGATGCAGTGAACGACGAAGCGGCTCGGTCCATGGAGGACGGAGCCGCTTCGATCGAGGGTGCGCCATCAGGGACTCGAACCCCGAACCCGCTGATTAAGAGTCAGCTGCTCTGCCAATTGAGCTAATGGCGCGTGTCGCCCGGCGTGCCGGGCGACGAGGAAGAACGATACCAGCGCCCCGGCCCCGGTCGGGCGGGCACCCGGCGTGATGCTCGACTCGGTCGTTCCGTCGTCCCGACGTGGACACTGGGGGCAGGCCCGCGGTCCCGACGCGGCCGGGCCGTGGTGTCGATCGGAGGGGACGGGCGAGGTGCGCAGGACAGCAGCCACGATCACCGCGGGCGCGATGATCTTCCTGGCGGGGTGCAGCGGAGACGACCCGGGCGGATCGGCCGAACCCACCGCGGAGGCGGCGCCCGAGGCGCAGGTGTCCCTGTCCGTCGCTGACGGCTCGGCCGACGTCTCGCCCGTGAGCCCGCTCGAGATCGCGGTGTCCGACGGTGAGCTGACCGACGTCACCCTCGTCGACGCCGCGGGGGCCCAGGTCCCCGGGGCGGTCGCTGACGCCGACGACTCGGGCAGCGGGGTCTGGACGCCGGAGACGCCGCTGGCCTACGGCACGCAGTACACGCTGAGCGCGGCCGCGGTGAACGAGGACGACGCGCAGACCTCGGCGTCCTCGACCTTCACCACGGTCGCGCCCACGACGCTGTCCACGCCGTCCATCGGTCCGCTCGACGGGCAGACCGTGGGCGTGGGCATGCCGATCCGCGTCTGGTTCGACGACCCGGTCGCCGACAAGGCCGCCGTCGAGAGCCACCTGGAGGTCACCAGCAGCACCCCGACCGACGGCGTGTGGAGCTGGTTCAACGACGCCGAGGTGCACTTCCGTCCCTCGACCTACTGGCCGGCGAACACCGAGGTCACGCTCGACGCCAACCTGTACGGCGTCGACTTCGGCGAGGGCGTGTGGGGGAGAAGAACCGCAGCATCAGCTTCTCGGTCGGCGCCAAGCACGTCTCGATCGCCGACGCGGCGACGCACACCCTCGACGTCTACGACGGCGACCAGCTCGTGCAGAGCTTCCCCATGAGCGCCGGTGGACCCGACTTCCCGAGCCGCAACGGCCCGCACGTCGTCACCGAGCTCAACCGCGACCGCGTCATGGACTCGAGCACCTACGGGGTGCCGGTCGACAGCCCGAACGGCTACCGCACCCCGGTCGAGTACGCCGTCCGGCTGAACAACAACGGCGAGTTCGTGCACGCCGCCCCGTGGTCGGTGGCGCAGCAGGGCAACAGCAACGTGTCGCACGGCTGCATCAACCTGTCCACCGAACGGGCCGCGTGGTTCTTCGACTTCTCCCAGCCGGGCGACATCGTGGAGATCAAGAACTCGATCGGCCCGACGCTCTCGGCCGCGGACGGCGACATCTACGACTGGGCGATCCCGTGGGAGGAATGGCAGGCCGGCAGCGCGCTGAAGTGAGCGGCTGAGCCCTCGCGGCGTTTCCGCAGCTCGGCGTCCGGGCACAAGATCTCTGTTTCCGAGGAGGGATCGTTGTGGACACCTGGCTCATCATCCTGATCGTCGCCGTCGTCATCGTCCTGCTGGTCCTGGCGGCGCTGGCCCTGTCGAAGCGTTCGCAGGCGGGCAAGGGCCGCAAGCGGGAGCAGGCACGCGAGCACCTGCAGGAGGCCCAGGTGCGGGGCGCCCAGGCCGAGAAGGAGCAGGCGCTCGCCGAGGAGCAGGCCGCTCGCGCCCGCCGGGAACGCGCCGAGGTCGAGGAGCGCACCGCGCTCGCCGAGCAGGAGGCCCGCGAGCGCGCCGCCCGCGCCGGTGAGCACCGGTCGGAGGCCGACTCGTTGCGGGCGAAGGCCGAGAAGCTCGCTCCCGACGTCGTCCACGACGAGGGCGGTCGGCACGGGACGGAGCACACCGGCGCCCACGACGGGGCGTCCGGCTACAGCGGCGCACATGCCGACCAAGCCACCCGCCCGGTGGACCCGGACCAGTCCGGAGGGGCGGCGCCACCCGCCGCTGAGCTCCGCCGCTGAGTTCCGGTGCCCCGGACGGTCACCCCTCCCGTGAGGTCACCGTCCGCGGGCTCCGGAACCGCGCCGGGAGCCGTCGACCGCGTCGGCGCCCGGTCCTACGGTCGCCCTCACGTCGATCCGTCGACACCGGAGGGGCGCCATGACAGACCTGCTGGCCATCGGTACGCGCAAGGGGCTGTGGCTCGCCCGCAGTGACGACGACCGCCGCACCTGGACGCTCGGCGAGCCGCACCTGCTCGCCCAGGAGGTCGCCGCCGTCTCCATCGACACCCGGCGGGCGAGCCCCGGGTGCTGGCCGGCATCCAGTACGGGCACTGGGGTCCGACCGTCATGTGGAGCGACGATCTCGGTGGCGCCTGGAACGAGACCGACCACGGCGCCATCCGGTTCCCGGAGGACACCGGCGCCGCGCTCGCCCGCGTGTGGCAGCTGCGCCCCGACTCCGCGGACCGGCCCGACGTCGTCTGGGCCGGCGCGGAGCCGCATTCGCTCTGGCGCAGCACCGACGGCGGCTGCTCCTTCGACCTGGTCCGGGGCTGCACGACCACCCGCACCGGACGACGTGGGAGCCCGGCGGCGGGGAGGGGCCGTGCACACGGTCTTGCCCGACCCCGCATCCGACCGCGTGACGGTCGCGATGAGCACCGGCGGCGTCTACGTCAGCGAGGACGGCGGCGGCCAGTGGGAGCCCCGCAACCGCGGCATCACCGTGACCTTCGGCCCGGATCCGCTGCCCGAGTACGGGCAGTGCGTGCACAAGGTCGCCGTCGACGCGAGCGGTCCCGACCGGCTCTACGCGCAGAACCACTTCGGCGTCTTCCGCAGCGACGACGCCGGCGGGTCCTGGACGTCGATCGCCGAGGGCTGCCCGCCGATTTCGGCTTCCCGATCGTCTCCTCGCCCCACGCCCCCGGCACCGCGTGGGTCATCCCGCTCGTCGCCGACATGCAGCGGGTGCCACCCGACGGTCGGCTGCGGGTGCACCGGACCCGGGACGCGGGAGCCACCTGGGCCGAGCTCGGGGTGGGACTGCCGGACGGCAACTGGAGCGCGGTCATGCGCGACGCCTTCTGCGCCGACGGGCACGAGCGCACCGGCCTCTACTTCGGCACCCGCGACGGCTGCGTCTACGCCAGCGCGGACGAGGGCGACACCTTCGCCCTGGTCGCCGACCACCTGCCCGACGTCCTCACCGTGCGCGCCGCTCGGCTGCCATGAGCGTGCAGGTGGTGCTCCCCGGCGTCCTGGCGTCGCTCGCGGGCGGCGCCCGGCACCTGGACGTCGAACCGGCCGGCGGCACCCTTGCCGACCTGCTCGACGCCCTGGCCGCGGAGCACCCGATGCTCGCCCGGCGGATCAGGGACGAGACCGGACAGGTGCGGCGGTTCGTGAACGTCTACGTCGACGGCGACGACGTCCGCTTCCAGGGTGGACTGGTCACCCCGGTCCGGGACGGCGCCGAGGTGCAGGTGCTGCCGTCGGTCGCGGGCGGCTGAGCCAGGCATAGGTACCTATACCTGCGTTCTCGGGCGCGGAACGCACGTATAGGTACCTATGCCCGGGGGTCAGAGGGCGGCGAGGGTTGCGCAGTTCTCGCAGAGCTGCTGCTCCTCGTAGCCCTCCGGCGGCCACGGCTGCTGCTCGTCGATGGAGACATAGGCCCCGCACAGCGCCTTGCGGCTCTGACCGTTGACCCGGCCGATGGTGGCGTGGGCCGGACCGATCTGCCGCGGCTTGAGGCCCTCCGCACCGAAGGAGCCGACCATCACGACCGCGTGAGCTGTTCCGTACGCGTAGACGCTGGTCATGTACGACAGGGTCCGAGCCTTCCGTCCGTCACGCCAGCACCGCCGGTCACGTGTCGGCCGCACCCGTCACAGGTGTCCCACCTGTCGCTGCGAGCGGGGAAATGCGAGAGCCCCCGTCCTTCGGTGCGGACGAGGGCCCTCGGAACGGGCTGATCGGCTCAGCCGGCGTAGATCCGCTCGACCTCGCCGGAGAACTCCTTCATGACCACCGAGCGCTTGAGCTTCAGCGACGGCGTCAGCTGGCCGCCCTCCACCGTCCACTCCACCGGCAGGATCTCGAAGGACCGGATCGACTCCGCCTTCGACACCTGCTTGTTGGCGGCGTCGACGGCGGCCTGGATCTCGGCGAGCACCTCGGGGTCGGTCACCAGCTCGGCCATCGGGGTGTCCGCCGGGCGGCCCCTGCCCTCCAGCCAGGCAGGCAGGGCCTCGACGTCGAGCGTGATCAGGGCGCCGATGAAGGGCTTGTTGTCGCCGACGACCATGCACTGGCTGACCAGCGGGTGCGCCCGGATCTTGTCCTCGAGGACGGCGGGGAGACGTTCTTCCCGCCCGAGGTGACGATCAGTTCCTTGATCCTGCCGGTGATCGTCACGTAGCCCTCGGCGTCGATCTCACCGATGTCACCGGTGGCGAACCAGCCGTCGCGCATCGTCTCGGCCGTGGCCTGCGGGTTGTTCCAGTAGCCGGTGAACACCTGCGGCCCGCGCACCTGGATCTCGCCGTACTCGGCGATGCGGACGGCCGAGCCCGGCGCCGGCCGGCCGACCGTGCCCACCTTCAGGGCCTCGGGCCCGCTGACGGTGGCCGGCCCGGTCGTCTCGGTGAGGCCGTAGCCCTCGAGGATCGTCACGCCGATGCCGCGGAAGAAGTGACCCAGGCGCTCGCCGAGCGGAGCGCCGCCGGAGAGCGCGTACTCGACCTTGCCGCCCATCGCCGCCCGGAGCTTGCCGTAGACCAGGGTGTCGAAGAGCTTGTGCTGCAGGTTGAGGCCCAGGCCGGGGCCGCCGGTGTCCTGCGCCTTGGACCAGGCGACCGCCACCCGCTCGGCGCGGTCGAAGATCGCACCCTTGCCGCCGGCGTGCGCCTTCTGCCGGGCGCCGTTGTAGACCTTCTCGAAGACCCGGGGAACGGCGACCAGGAAGGTCGGCTGGAAGGTGCCGAGGTCGGCCAGCAGCTGGGCGAGGTCGCCGGTGTGACCGAGGCGGGCGCCGTTCTGCACGCAGCTGACCTGGATGATCCGGGCGAAGACGTGGGCCAGGGGCAGGAACAGCAGGGAGCTGGCGGCGTCGGCGCGCATGGCCGGGATGACGGTGGGCGCCAGCTCGGCGACGTAGAGCAGGTTGCCGTGGGTGAGCTCGCAGCCCTTGGGCCGCCCGGTCGTGCCGGACGTGTAGATGATCGTGGCGAGGGTGTCGGCCGACAGCGCTGCGCGCCGCTCGGTCAGCCGCTCCTCGGGCACCTCGGGAGCGCGGGCGGCGAGGCCGTCGAGGTCGCCGGCGTCGATCTGCCAGACCTCGCGGAGGGTCGGCACCCGGTCGCGGACGGAGTCGACCATCGCCTGGTGCGCCGCGGTCTCGACGACCACGGCCACGGCGCCGGAGTCCGACAGGATCCACTGCGTCTGCTCGTCCGACGACGTCTCGTAGATGGGGACGGCCACGCCGCCCGCCGTCCAGATGGCGTAGTCGGCGAGGCTCCACTCGTACCGGGTCTTGCTGAGGATGCCGACCCGGTCGCCGGCCTGGACCCCCGCGGCGATCATGCCGCGGGCCAGGGCCGAGACCTGCTCGGCGAACTCCTTGCTCGTGACGGACACCCACGAGCCGCCGACGCGGCGGCTGAACGCGACGTGGTCCGGGGTGCTCCGGGCGTGCTCGCCGACCGCGTCGGGCAGCGCGGCGGAGGCCGGGATCTCGAATGCGGTGGGGGTGGAGTACTCCTGCACGTGGGCTCCTGTCGGTGACACGGCGGTGTGACGTGGGACGCAAACATACAGAACGGATGGTCTGTATGTTGGCCTCGGCGTCATCGTCACCAGACCGAAATGATCATCCGGGGGTTCCCTGTGCAGTCCGCGCTCTACGAGGCCGACCACGAAGCGTTCCGCGCGATGCTCCGAGACTTCCTCGCCAAGGAGGTCCTCCCGCACCACGCGGCGTGGGAGGCGGCAGGGGTCGTCGACCGGTCGGTCTGGCTCAGGGCCGGTGAGCAGGGGCTGCTCGGCATGGACGTGCCCGAGGAGTACGGGGAGGCGGGGTCAAGGACTTCCGCTACAACGCGATCCTCTCCGCCGAGATCAGCCGGGTCGGGGCCAGCGGGCTGGGCTTCACGCTGCAGAACGACGTCGTCGCGCCGTACCTGATCGGCCTCACCACCGAGGAGCAGAAGCAGCGGTGGCTGCCCGGGGTCGTCAGAGGCGAGATCATCACCGCGATCGCCATGACCGAGCCGGGCGCCGGCTCGGACCTGCAGGGCCTGACGACGACGGCCCGCCGGGACGGCGACGAGTGGGTGCTGAACGGGTCGAAGACGTTCATCACCAACGGCATCAACGCCGACCTGGTCATCGTCGTCGCCCGCACCGACCCGGACGCCGGGGCACGCGGATTCTCGCTGCTGGTCGTCGAGCGGGGGATGCCGGGCTTCGAGCGCGGCCGCAACCTGGACAAGGTCGGCCTGAAGGCACAGGACACCGCCGAGCTGTTCTTCTCGGACGTGCGCGTGCCGGTGGCCAACCTGCTGGGCACCGAGGGGCACGGCTTCTTCCACCTGATGGAGAACCTGCCGCAGGAGCGCCTGTCGATCGCCGCGGGCGCCGTCGCCTCGGCCCGCATCGTGCTCGACCTGACAGTGGAGTACTGCAAGGAGCGCACCGCGTTCGGCAAGCCGATCGGGACGTTCCAGAACACCCGCTTCGAGCTCGCCGAGATGCACACCGAGGTATCGATCGCCGAGACCTACCTCGAGAAGGCGATCGGTGAGCACAACGCCGGCCGGTTCACCGCCGAGGACGCCGCCATGGCCAAGTGGTGGACGACGGAGCTGCAGAAGCGCGTCATCGACCGGTGCCTGCAGCTGCACGGCGGCTACGGCTACATGCTCGAGTACCCGGTCGCCAAGGCGTTCGTCGACTCACGCATCCAGACCATCTACGGCGGGACGACCGAGATCATGAAGGAGATCATCGGCCGCTCGCTCGGCGTCTGACCTTCCACCCGCATCCCGAGAGGACCCGCATGGCCACCGAGGCACGAGCATGAGCACCGAGGCGTTCATCTACGACGCCGTGCGCACCCCGCGCGGCAAGGGCAAGAAGACCGGTGGCCTGCACTCGGTCAAGCCGATCAGCCTCACCACCGGCCTGATCGACGCCGTGCGCACGCGCAACCCGCAGCTGGACCCCGCGCTGGTCGACGACGTCGTGCTGGGCGTCGTCTCCCCGGTGGGGGAGCAGGGCTCCGTCATCGCCCGGACGGCGGCGATCGCCGCGGGCCTGCCCGACACCGTCGCCGGCGTGCAGATCAACCGGTTCTGCGCCAGTGGCCTGGAGGCGGTCAACCTGGCCGCGCAGAAGGTCCGGTCCGGGTTCGAGGACCTGGTGTTCGCCGGCGGCGTCGAGTCGATGTCGCGGGTCCCGATGGGTTCCGACGGCGGCGCGTGGGCGATGGACCCCGAGACCGCCGCGCAGACCGGTTTCGTGCCGCAGGGCATCGGCGCCGACCTGATCGCCACGCTGGCCGGCTGGACCCGTGAGGACGTCGACGCCTACGCCGCCGAGTCGCACGCCCGCGCGGCCAAGGCGTGGTCCAACGGCTACTTCGAGCGCTCGGTCGTTCCGGTGACCGACAGGAACGGCACCGTCGTCCTCGACACCGACGAGCTGGTGCGGCCGGGCACGACCGTCGAGTCGCTGGCCGGGCTGCCCTCGGCGTTCGCCGGCATCGGCGACATGGGCGGCTTCGACGCGGTCGCGCTGAACAAGTACCACTGGGTCGAGCGCATCGACCACGTGCACACGGCGGGCAACTCCAGCGGCATCGTCGATGGCGCCTCGCTGGTCGTCGTGGGCACCGAGGAGGCGGGCACCCGCAACGGGCTCACCCCGCGCGCCCGCATCGTCAGCGCCGCCGTCTCCGGCTCGGACCCGGTGATCATGCTGACCGGCCCCGCGCCGGCGACGTTCAAGGCGCTGGCCAAGGCCGGATTGAGCGTCGACGACATCGACCTGGTCGAGATGAACGAGGCCTTCGCCGCCGTCGTCCTGCGGTTCATGGCCGACACCGGCTTCGACCACGAGCAGGTCAACGTCAACGGTGGGGCTATCTCCATGGGGCATCCGCTGGGCGCCACCGGCGCCATGATCCTGGGCTCGCTCGTCGACGAGCTCGAGCGGCGCGACCTGCGCTACGGCCTGGCCACCCTGTGCGTCGGCGGCGGCATGGGCATCGCCACCGTCGTCGAACGAGTCTGAGGAGCAGACCCACATGAGCAGCACCATCCGCTGGGAGCAGGACGCCGACGGCGTCGTCACGCTCACCCTCGACGACCCGTCGTCGTCGGCGAACACCATGAACGACGCGTACGTGGCCTCGATGGGCGAGACCGTCGACCGGCTGGAGCGGGAGAAGGAGTCGGTCCGCGGCGTCGTCCTGACCAGCGCGAAGAAGACCTTCTTCGCCGGCGGCAACCTGGGCAGCCTGATCCAGGCCGCGCCGGAGCGCAGCGACGAGGTGCTGGCCCAGGTGACGCTGGTCAAGAGCCAGCTCCGCCGGCTGGAGACCCTGGGCCTGCCGGTGGCCGCGGCCATCAACGGCGCCGCCCTCGGCGGTGGGCTGGAGATCGCGCTGGCCTGCCACCACCGCGTCGTCCTCGACGACCCGAAGGTCAAGCTCGGCTTCCCCGAGGTCACCCTCGGCCTGCTGCCCGGTGGTGGCGGCATTGTCCGCTCGGTCCGGCTGCTCGGCCTGACGACGGCGTTGCTCGAGTTGCTCCTGCAGGGCCAGCAGATCCGCCCCGACAAGGCGCTGAAGCTGGGGTTGATCCACGAGACCGCCGCCGACCGCGACGAGCTGATCGCCAGGGCACGGGCCTGGGTGCTGGCCAACGAGACGGCACAGCAGCCCTACGACGTCACGGGCTACAAGGTGCCCGGCGGCACCCCTCCTCGCCGTCGCTGGCGAGCACGCTGCCCGCCTTCCCGGCGAACCTGACCAAGCAGCTCAAGGGCGCGCCCTACCCGGCGCCCTACGCGATCCTGTCGGCGGCGGTGGAGAGCCTGCAGGTCGACGTCGACACCGCGTTCACCGTGGAGGGCCGGTACTTCGTCGACCTCGTCGTCGGCCAGATCTCGACCAACATGATCCAGGCGCTGTGGTTCGACCTGAACCGGATCAACGGCGGCGGCTCCCGGCCGCAGGTGTCGGAGACGTTCACCGCCACCAAGGTCGGCGTGCTGGGTGCCGGGATGATGGGCTCGGGCATCGCGCACGCCTTCGCCAAGGTCGGTGTCGACGTCGTCCTCAAGGACGTGAGCCTCGAGGGTGCGGAGAAGGGCAAGGCGCACGTCGCGAACCTGGTCGGCAAGCAGGTCTCCCGCGGCCGGATAACCCAGGACGAGGCGGACGCCTTCCTCGCCCGGGTCACCCCGACCGGGGACGCCGCGGACCTGGCCGGCTGCGACGTGATCGTCGAGGCCGTCTTCGAGGACCAGGCGCTCAAGCACCGGGTGCTCGGCGAGGCGGAGGCCGACGCCCTGCCGGACGCACTGTTGGCCTCGAACACCTCGACGCTGCCGATCACCGGGCTAGCCGAGGGCGTCTCGCGGCCGGCCGACGTCGTGGGCATGCACTTCTTCTCGCCCGTGGACAAGATGCCACTGGTCGAGCTGATCGTGGGTCGGGAAACCTCCGACACCGCACTCGCCCGCGCCTACGACGCCGTCCGCCAGATCGGCAAGACGCCGATCGTCGTCCAGGACAGCCGCGGGTTCTTCACCAGCCGGGTGTTCGGGACGATGGTGCTCGAGGGTGCGGCGCTGCTGGCCGAGGGCCTGGCGCCGATGAGCGTGGAGCGCGCGGCGCTGCAGGCGGGCTTCCCGGCCGGGCCGCTGACCCTGCTCGACGAGGTGACGCTGACTCTGCCGCTGAAGATCCGCGACGAGGCGGCCAAGGCCGGCGCTACGGACGACCACCCGGGTGTGGCCGTGCTGCGGACGCTCGTCGAGCAGGGCCGCACCGGCAAGTCCTCCGGCAAGGGCTTCTTCGACTGGGAGCCGGAGAAGCGGGTGTGGGCCGGGCTCAGCGAGCTGTTCCCCTCGTCGGAGTCCGTGTCGTTCCGCGACGCGCAGGAGCGGCTGCTGTTCGCCATGGCGGTCGAGACGGCCCGGTGCGTCGAGGAGAAGGTGCTGAACAGCGTCGAGGACGCCAACATCGGCTCGATCATGGGCATCGGCTTCCCGCCCCTCTACGGAGGCGTGCTCCAGTACGTCGACCAGTACACGGGCGGGGTGGCCGGGTTCGTGGCGCGGGCGGACGAGCTGGCCGACGCCTACGGCGAGCGGTTCCGTCCACCGGCGATCCTGCTGGAGCGGGCCGTCCCCGCCGGCAGCCTCCGCGCCTCGCTGGCCGGCCGGGCATCGAGCTGACCGACGTCCCGGTGCTCGATCCCGGGGTGCCCGGCTCCCGCCCGCCGCTCCGCCGCACCCAGGCGGAACGGCGGGCGGCCACCCAGGCCGCCCTCGTCGGGGCGACGGTGGGCTGCCTGGTCGAACTCGGACACGCCGGCACGACGACGCAGGAGGTGCAGCGCCGCGCGGGGGTCTCCCGGGGGCGCTGACCCACCACTTCGCCACCAAGTCCGAGCTGGTGCTCGCGGCCATGGACGAGCTCTACGAGGAGTTCAGCCGCAGCGTGCGCGAGGCCGCCGTCGACCTGCCCGGTGAGCCGACCGCGCGGGTGCGCGAGGGCATCGAGCTGGTCTGGCAGCGGTTCCACGGGCCGCTGTTCGTCGCCGCCATGGAGCTGTGGACCGCCGCGCGCACCGATGCCGAGCTGAGGGCGGCGCTGCTGCCCCACGAGCGCCGCCTGGGCACACAGCTGCGCCGCCTGGCCGTCGAGGTGTTCGGCGAGGAGGTGGCGGGCCATCCCTCGGCCGAGGCGCTCTACCAGGTGCTGCTCACCTCCATGCGCGGCCAGGCGATGACCTACGCGCTGCAGCCCGACGCGCCCCGCACCGGCCCCTATCTGCAGCACTGGCGCACGATCATCGAGGCCTTCACCCCGCCGCCGGCCTGAGCCCGCACGACCGGGAGGATGGGTCTTCCCGGAGAGCGGCAGGGTAGGAGCGGATCGGCGATGGCCACCACGGCGCTGCTGGTCCTCGACCTGATCGGCACGTTCGCATTCGCGCTCAACGGCGCGCTGATCGCCGTCCGCACCACCCGGCTGGACATCGTCGGCGTCGTCACGCTGGGCATGATCACCGCGCTCGGCGGCGGCACCATCCGCGACGTCTTCCTCGACGCCCTCCCTCCGGCCACCTTCGTCGACTGGCGCTACCTGGTGGTGGCCGCCGCCGGCGGGCTGCTCGCCTTCCTCACCGGCCACTACCTGGAGCGGATCTACGGCGCGATCAACGTCCTGGACGCCGCCGGCCTGAGCCTGTTCGCCGTCACCGGCGCCCTCAAGGCGCTCGACCTCGGCTTCGGACCCGCCCAGGCGGTGGTCGTCGGGGGATCACCGGTGTTGGAGGAGGCACCCTCCGCGACGTCCTCATCCGCCAGGTGCCGGCGGTCCTCAGCAGCGGGCTGTACGCCGTTCCGGCGATCGTCGGTGCCACCGTCGTCGTCGTGGCCGACGTGTTCGACGTGCGGGGCCCGGCGGCCGCGGTCGGTGCCGCCGCCGTGTGCTTCGCGATCCGGATGCTCGGCGTGCACTTCGACATCAACGCACCCTTCCCCCGGGTAGCCGACGCCGCGCCGAGGAGTGACCCCTCAGGCCAGCATCAGCTTCGCCACGATCTCGGTCATGATCTCGTTCGTCCCGCCGCCGATGCCGAGGATCCGGCTGTCGCGGTAGTGCCGCTCGACCTCCGACCCGCGCATGTAGCCCAGCCCGCCGTGCAGCTGGACGGCGGCGTCGACGACGAAGTCGCACGCGGCCACGGCGGTGTTCTTGGCCATCGCCACCTGGCTGAAGACGTTGTCGCCGGCGAGCCAGGAGCCGGCGACGGCGCGGGTGTAGACGCGGGCGACGTCGGTCCGGCGGGCCATCTCCGCGACCTTGTGCTGCACGACCTGGCGGCTGGACAGCGGGCGGCCGAACGTCGTCCGCTCCGTGATCCAGGCCAGCGTCAGGTCCAGGCAGCGCTGCGCCGTGGCGTAGGCCTGCACCGCCAGGCTCAGCCGCTCGGCGGCGAACTGGCCCATGATCGCGGAGAAGCCCTCGTTCTCCCTGCCGATCAGATTGCCTCCCGGCACCCGGACACCGGAGAAGCCGACCTCCGCGGTGTCGGAGCACAGCCAGCCCATCTTCGAAAGCGGCGCCGACACGGTCAGGCCGGGCATGCCGCGCTCGAGCAGCAGGAGCGAGACACCGCCGGCGCCGTCGCCGCCGGTGCGGACGGCGACGGTGAAGAAATCGGCCCGGGTGGCCGAGGTGATGTAGAGCTTGGCGCCGTCGACGACGTAGTCGTCGCCGTCGCGCACCGCCCGGGTGGTGAGGCCTGCGACGTCGGAGCCCCCTCGGGCTCGGTGACGGCGAGCGACACGATCTTCTCGCCGGCCAGGACCGGGCGGGCGACACGGTCGATCAGCTCCTGGTTCCCGGCCTCGATGAGGTGCGGGAGCCCGATGCCGTGCGTGAACAGGCTCGCCACCAGCCCGCTCGAGCCCCCGTTGCCGATGATCTCCTCGGCGATCACCCAGGTGTCGATCGCGTTCCCGCCCTGACCGCCCGCCTCCTCCGGGAACCCGACGCCGAGCAGCCCGGCGGCTGCGGCCTTCGCGTGCAGCTCGAGTGGGAGGGCGCCGGCTTTCTCCCACTCGGCCATGTGCGGGGCGATCTCGGCGTAGGTGAAGCGGCGGGCCGACGCCCGCAGGGCCGCGCGCTCGTCGGTGTCCCAGGCGCTCATGTCGTCTCCTTTGCTGGCGCTCGGCGGCCGTCTTCGAGGTCGAGCCGCCTCGCCGGACGTCGAGCCGGGACACGGCGCGGCTCGACGTCCGCCGGGGTGGCTTGAGCCGTGGCAGGCCAGCGACATCTTGTACGACACCGTTCATCTTGTACAGTACCGCTCAAGATGGCGACGGGAGGTGGAGCCGTGACCGAGCAGCGCGTCTACGCCGGGATGAGCGCGGAGGAACGCACCACCCGCCGGCGCGAGCAGTTCCTCGCCGCCGGCCTCGAGGTCTTCGCCGACCGCGGCTGGGCGGCCAGCACCGTGGCCGACGTGTGCCGGACGGCGGCGCTCAGCCCGCGCTACTTCTACGAGCTCTTCGGCGGACGCGAGGACCTGTTCCTGGCCGTCACCGGCCGGATCGCCGAGCAGGTCGAGACCACCGTGCGGACCGCGGTGGCGGCACCCGCCGCTGACCCGCAGGCGCGGGCGCGTGCCGTGCTCGGCGCGCTCGCCGAGTACTTCACCGCCGATCCGCGCACCGTGCGCGTCGCGCTCATGGAGTCGCTGGCCACCGAGCAGTTCCGCGCGCGCCGTCGCCGGCTGCTGGAGTCCTTCAGCGGGCTGGCTGCGCGGCTCATGCGTTCGCTGTGGCCCGACGCCGGCGCGGCGCCCGGCCTCGAGGTGCGGGCGATCGCGCTGACCGGCGGCCTGGTCGAGCTGCTCATCGCCTACGCCTCCGCGCCGATGACCCGGGCGCCGATCGACGACGTGCTCGACCACCTCACCGCTCTCTACGCCGCCGCCGCCCGGCTCTGACCCACCCCACCGAGGAGATCCGTTGCCCGACGAGACCCGCGTCCCCGTCCTGGTGGGGTGGGCCAGGTCTGCGCCAACCGCGAGCGCGCCGCCGCGGCCGCCCGCGAGCCGCTGGCGCTGATGGGGAGGCGTTGGGCCTCGCCGAGCGCGACGCCGGCGTCCCGGGGCTGCTGGGCCGGGCCGATGCGGTGTTCGCGATCCGAGCGGCCAGCTGGACCTACGCCGACCTCGCCGCCGCGGTCGCCGCGCGGATCGGCGCCAGACCGCGCAGCCCCGTGAACACCGGCCTCGGCGGCCACCTGCCGGCCCGACTGCTGGAGCGGGCGGCGGCGGCGATCGCGGCCGGCGACAGCGAGGTCGCGGTGCTCGTCGGCGGCGAGGCACAGGCCTCGGTCGGCGCGCTCGGCAAGGCCGGGGTCGACCCGGTCACGGAGCTGGGGTGGTCGGCAGGGCCCGGCGGACCACCGCAGCTCGACCTCGACGAGCTGGGCACCGCCGAGCAGCTCGCCGCGGGCCTGTTCCTCCCGGCGCGGGTCTATCCGCTCTACGAGAACCGGCTGCAGGCCGACCTCGGTCTGACGCCCGGCGAGGGCGCCGCGTGGTCGGCGCGGCTCTACAGCGACTGCAGCCGGGTCGCGGCGGCGCACCCCGTCGCCTGGAACCCCGAGGAGCTGACGCCGGAGCGGATCGGCACGCCGGGGCCGGGCAACCGGATGGTCTGCGAGCCGTATCCATTGGCGATGAACGCGATGCCGCACGTCGACATGGCCGCCGCCGTCGTCGTCACCTCCCTGGCCGCGGCACGCGCGGCCGGCGTCCCCGACGAGCGGCTCACCCACGTCTGGGGCGGCGCCGGGGCCGACGATCACCCCGACCCGCTGCGGCGCACCGGCTTCAGCCGCTCCGAGGCGCTCGGCGCGGCGCTGGACCGGGCGCTCGAGCGGACGGGCACGAAGGCCGACGAGCTCGACGCGATCGACGTGTACAGCTGCTTCCCGGTGGTGCCCAAGCTGGCCGCCCTGCACCTCGGGCTGGACCGGCACGCGGTGCTCAGCGTCGCCGGCGGGCACTCGTCGTTCGGCGGGCCGCTGAACACCTACTCGCTGCACGCGCTCGCGACGCTGGCGCAGCGGCTGCGCGGGACGGGTTCGACGGGGCTGGTGCACGCCAACGGCGGCTATCTCGGCTACCAGCACGCCATCGTGCTCGCCGGCCACCCGCACCCGGAGGGCTACGTCGGCGACCCCGAGCCGCAGCACATCGAGCACCGGGACGCGCCGGTCCTGGCCGATCCCGTCGCGCTCGCGGCCGTGGGCGCCGACGTCGTGGTCGAGACGCTCACCGTCGAGCACGGCCGCTCCGGCGGGCCCGAGCAGGCCTTCGTCGTGGCCCGGACGCCGGAGGGCGCCCGCGTCGCCGTGCCGACCGCCCCCGGCGACACCGCCGAGGCCGCCGCGTTCTCCTCGCCGCGCTGCCCGCGGGGGCGACCACCCACGTGGGCCGCACCGTGCGGTTGTTCCTGCGGAACGGCCAGCCCGCCGTCGCCGTCCCCGGAGGTGCCGCATGATCGAGGCCCGGCCACCGGAAGCCGTCGTGGACCGCGAGCTGAGAACCGTAGGCTGCGCGCGGTGACCAGGGTCGCGATCATCGGATCCGGCTTCGGCGGGCTGGCGGCCGCCGTCCGGCTCGAGCAGTCAGGCGTCTGCGACGTCGTGCTGTTCGAGAAGAGCCACGACGTCGGAGGCGTGTGGCGGAGAACACCTATCCCGGCGCCGCCTGCGACGTGCCCTCGCACCTGTACTCGCTCTCGTTCGCCCCCAAGGCCGACTGGTCGCGGCGGTTCGCCCCGCAGGCGGAGATCCACCAGTACCTGCGCGACGTCGCCCGCGACTTCGACGTGCTGCGGCACATCCGGTTCGGCACCGAGGTGCTGTCGGCCGCCTTCGACGAGGACAGCGGCACCTGGCGGCTCGCGTTGTCCGGGGTGCCGAGCACGAGGCCGACGTCCTCATCACGGCCACCGGCCAGCTCAGCCGGCCGAGCACCCCGGCCATCGTCGGGCTCGACCGCTTCGAGGGCACGATGTTCCACTCCGCGCAGTGGGACCACGACCACGACCTGACCGGCGAGCGGGTCGCCGTCCTCGGCACCGGGGCCAGCGCCATCCAGTTCGTGCCGGCCATCGCGCCGCGGACGGCGTCGTTGACGGTGTTCCAGCGCTCGGCGCCCTACGTCCTCGCCAAGCCCGACCGCGCCTACCGCGAGCGGGCGAAGACGGCCTTCGCCCGCGTGCCGGGTCTGCTGCGGCTGTCCCGCGAGGGCAACTACTTCTCCAACGAGCTGCGCTCCCTGGGCTTCAACACCGAGCCGCGGCTGCTCTTCGCCCACAAGGCCCGGTACCGCAAGCACCTGCGGAACACCGTGCCCGACCCGGTGCTGCGGGAGAAGCTCACCCCACCGACCCCATGGGCTGCAAGCGGATCCTGATGTCGAACGACTGGTACTCCGCACTGCAGCTGCCCCAGGTCGACGTCGTGACCGACCGGATCGTCGAGGTGCGACCGCACTCGATCGTCACCGCCGACGGGTCGGAGCACGAGGTCGACACCCTCGTGCTGGGGACCGGCTTCGCCGCGACCGAGTTCCTCGCCCCGATGCGGATCACCGGCCGCGGTGGGCGCGACCTGCACGAGCAGTGGAAGGACGGCGCCAGCGCCTACCTGGGCACCGTCGTGCCGGAATTCCCCAACCTGTTCGTGCTCTACGGGCCGAACACGAACCTGGGCCACAACTCGATCATCGTGATGCTGGAGGCGCAGGTCGGGTGGGTCGTGCAGGGCGTCCGGGCCCTCGTCGCGGGCCGGACGCGGCTCCTGGAGATCCGCCGCGACGTCGCCGAGGCCTTCGACGCCTGGGTGCAGGAGCGGGTCGGGCACACGGTGTTCGCCGGCGGCTGCCGCAGCTGGTACCTCACCGAGAGCGGCCGCAACACGCAGAACTGGCCGGCGTCGACCCTCACCTTCCGGCGCCGGCTGCGGCGCCTTCGCCTCGAGGAGTTCGAGCCGGTTCCCGTCGCAGGAGGAACTCGTGCCTAGGTCCGAGCACACCGACGTCGTCGTCGTCGGCAGCGGGTTCGGCGGCAGCACCGCCGCCCTCCGGCTGACCGAGAAGGGCTACCGGGTCGCCGTGCTCGAGGCCGGCCGCCGGTTCACCGACGACGAGCTGCCGAGGACCTCCTGGGACCTGCGCCGCTACCTGTGGGCGCCGCAGCTCGGCTGCTACGGCGTCCAGCGCATCCACCTGCTGCCCGACGTCCTGGTCATGGCGGGGGCGGGGGTGGGCGGCGGCTCGCTGAACTACGCCAACACGCTCTACCAGCCCCCACCGGCGTTCTTCCAGGACCCGCAGTGGGCCGGCATCACCGACTGGCAGGCCGAGCTCGCGCCGTACTACGAGCAGGCATCGCGGATGCTCGGCGTCACGACCAACCCGACCGTCACCCCGGCCGACGAGATCTTCCGCGCGGTCGCGGAGGAGATGGGCGTCGGGCACACCGTCGTCTCCACGCCGGTCGGCGTCTTCTACGGCGAGCCGGGGGTGACCGTGCCCGACCCGTTCTTCGGCGGCGTCGGACCCGAGCGCACCGGCTGCACCGAGTGCGGTTCGTGCATGACCGGCTGCGCGGTGGGCGGCAAGAACACCCTGGTGAAGAACTACCTGTACCTGGCCGAGCGGGGCGGGGCGGTGGTGCACCCGATGACCACGGTGACCTCCGTCCGACCGCGCCCGGGCGGCGGGTACGAGGTGGAGGCGCGGCGTACCGGCGCCTGGCTGGGCAGGCGCACCGTGCGCCGGTGGACCTGCGACCGGGTCGTGCTGGCGGCGGGCACGTACGGCACCCAGCGGCTGCTGCACGCGATGAAGGACGGCGGCACGCTGCCCGAGCTCTCCCCGCGGCTGGGCCACCAGACCCGCACCAACTCCGAGGCCGTGCTCGCCGCGACCGGCCGCCGCGGCGGGCCGACCGACTACAGCCGGGGCGTGGCGATCACCTCGTCGTTCCACCTCGACGAGCACACCCACGTCGAGCCGGTGCGCTACGGCAAGGGCAGCAACGCCATCGGCCTGCTGCAGACCGTGCTCGTCGACGGCGGCGGTCGGCGGCCGCGCTGGCTGAAGGCGATCGGGGTGATCGCCCGGAACCCGGCGGCGTTCGCCCGCAGCCTGTCGGTGCGGGGCTGGTCGGAGCGGACCCTGATCGCGCTGGTGATGCAGACGCGGGACAACAGCATCGTGGTGTCCGGTCGGTCGGGGCGGTGGAATGGGCGAGTGTCCGCCCGGTTCGGCCGCCGGCTCACCAGCCGGCCGGGTCCGGGGAGCCGGTGCCCAGCTGGAGCCCCGGTGGCCACGAGGCGGTCCGGCGGATCGCGGCCAGGATCGGCGGCGATCCGGGTGGCGCGTTCACCGATCTGGCGAACATCCCGATGACCGCGCACTTCCTCGGCGGCTGCGCGATCGGCGCGACGGCGGAGGACGGCGTGATCGACCCCTACCACCGGGTGCACGGCTACCCGGGGCTGTCGGTGGTCGACGGCTCGGCGGTGTCGGCGAACCTCGGCGTCAACCCGTCGCTGACGATCACCGCCCAGGCGGAGCGGGCGACGGCGCTGTGGCCGAACAAGGGCGAGGTCGACCCGCGCCCGGCCCCGGGCGAGGCGTACCGCACGGTGGCGGCGGTGGTTCCGCGACGGCCCGTCGTCCCTGCGCACGCGCCGGGGGCTCTGCGCCTCCTGCCGCTCACCGTGGTGGACCGCACTGCCGGCCAATGAAAAGCGGCTTCAGGAAACGGGAGCGGTTACACCGGTTGTGCTCAACACATCGGGCGGCGTGCCGATAGCCACGGGGTGACCACCACTCCCGCCGAGCCGACGACGTCCCGGCCCACCGGCTTCTGGGCCACCATCCCGCGCGGAGCGCAGCTCGACGAGGCGAGTTTCCGGTCCCGCCACCGGATCATCGCGGGAGTCCTGGCCGTCCACCCGCCGGTCCTGTTCGCCATCGGCTACTGGCAGCACCACACCCACGGCCCCTGGCTCTGGGTCGAGCTCGGCGGGATCGTGGCCATGCTCGTGCTGGCCCACGTGCTGCGCAGCCAGGTGGCGCGCGCGAGCGCGGTGGGCGTCGGTCTCATGCTGTCGGCCGGAACGCTCGTGCACGTCAGCGGCGGCCTGACCGACATGCACATCTGGTTCTACGCACTGCTGGCGCTGGTCGCCCTGTACCAGTCCTGGGTGCCCTTCCTCCTGGCCGTGGCGTTCGTCGCCGTGCACCACGGCACCATGAGCCTCGTCATGCCGGAGATGGTCTACTCCACCCCGCTGGCGCTGGACCAGCCGTTGCCGTTCGCCCTGCTGCACGCGGTGTTCCTGCTGGCCGAGGCCACGTTCCTCGCCTACGGGTGGAAGTTCACCGAGGACGCGGACCGCGGCCGCCGCGCCGAGCAGAAGCGCGCCGAGTCGCAGGCGGCCGCCCAGGCCCAGGCCCAGGCCGAGCTCGCCGAGGAACGCGCCCATACCGCCGACGCCGCCGCCGCGGCCCTCGCCCAGCGCGAGCAGCGCGCCGCCCTGCTGGAGCAGCAGCTCGCCGTCCTGCTGGAGTCCGGCCAACGGCTGGACGAGAACGTCGGGACCGCCACGTCGGTGATGGCCGGCCTGCGCGAGGCAATCGCCGAGATCGCCGCGGCGGCCAGCCACGCGACGACGACGGCGAACGAGGCGAGCGCCGGCTCGCGCGAGAGCGCGCAGACGGTCGAGCGGCTCGCCGGGACGATGGCCGAGATCGACCAGATCGCGGGCAGCATCTCCACGATCGCCGACCAGACCAACCTGCTCGCCCTCAACGCCACGATCGAGTCCGCCCGTGCCGGTGAGGCCGGCAAGGGCTTCGCCGTCGTGGCCGGTGAGGTCAAGGACCTGGCGGGCGAGACGGCGAAGGCCACCGAGCGGATCCGGCGCGTCGTCGACGCGGTCCGGGGCGACGTCGAGGCGGCCGGGACGGCGCTGGGCAGCGTCCAGGAGGTCATCCAGGGCGTCGTCGAGGCCCAGACCACCATCGCGGCCGCCGTCGAGGAGCAGAGCGCGTCCACCGCGCAGGCTCAGGACGCGATCGTCGGCGCCTCCCGCGAGGCCACCCAGATGGCCACCGACCTGCGGCGGATCGTCGACGGCGTCTGACGTCCGGGAGCGCCGTCGGCTCAGCTGTGGGCCTCGGTGGCCGGCGGTGTCTCCAGGACCTCGGTGAGCGCGGCAGCGAACGCGCGGGCCACGGTGGGCTCCCGGACGGCCACCCGCAGATGGTCACCGGTCAGGCCGGGGAAGGTGTCCCCGCGGCGCACCGCCCAGCCGCGACGGCGCAGCTCCTGCCGGACCCGGATCCCGTCGGTCACGCGGAGGAGGACGAAGGACGAGCGGGGCGTCCCCACCACGACCACGGCGGCCGGCAGGGAGTCGAGCAGGGCCTGGCGCCAGGTGCCGAGGGCGCGGGCGGCGGCCTCGGCCTCGGCCCGTGCGGACGGGGTGGTGCAGGCGGCGAGCGCGGCGAGGGCCGGGGTGGAGACCGGCCAGTGCGGCTGCTGCGCGGCCAGGGCCCCGACCAGATCGGGCGGACCGAGCGCGTAGCCGACCCGCAGCCCGGCCAGTCCCCAGGTCTTGGTCAGGCTGCGCACGACGAGGAGACCCGGCAGACCGGCGAGCGAGGCCAGTGACTCCGGTTCACCGGGAACGGTGTCGGCGAACGCCTCGTCCACGACGACCACGCGGTCGGAGCGCAGCAGCTGCGCGAGGTCGGCCGCGGGATGCAGGACCGACGTCGGGTTCGTCGGGTTGCCGAGGACGACCAGGTCGGCGTCGTCGGGGACGGCGGCGGGGTCCAGCCGGTAACCGTCCTCCGGCGGCAGCAGCAGGCGCTCCACCGGGTGCCCGGCCGAACGCAGCGCCGCCTCCGGTTCGGTGAAGGACGGGTGGACGACGACCGCCCGCCGCGGGGCCAGCGCACGGGCGACGAGGGTGAACGTCTCCGCGGCTCCGGCGGTCAGCAGGACCTCGCCCTGGTCGCGGCCGTGGGCGGCGGCGACGGCGGCGCGGGCCGGGCCCGGATCGGGATAGCCGGAGCTCCGGTCGATGGCATCGTGCAGGAGGCCGAGCAGCCAGTGCGGCGGTGCGCCGGCCCGCACGTTCACCGCCAGGTCGACCAGCCCGGGCGCCAGCTCGGCGTCGCCGTGGTGCCGCAGATCGATGCCATCCGCGTGGGCGCCGCCGGAGCCGTCGTCACCCGCACCTGGCACGGGCTCCCCGGTCGCTGCGACCGGACCGCGCGGGGATCTCACCGGGTCTCCTCCACTGCGGTCGCGACTGGCGGGCAATGACACCACAGCCGGTCGCGGTGCCGGGTCAGCGGACGGCCGCCCCCGGGGGCAGCAGGGGAGGCCCGCCGGTGGACCCTTCTCGATCAGCCGCCACAGCGTGTCGGTGTCCGCGTGCTCGGCGATCACGTCGCCCAGCCGTTCCAGACGCGCATCCCGCAGGGCGGCGAAGTCGGTGCCGGGTGCGACGGCGAACCGACGGCCGGCGATGCCCGCGACCTCGGTGAGGAAGGCCCGGCGGAAACCGTCGTTCTCCAGGGCGCCGTGCCAGGTGGTGCCGAACACCGAGCCCCTGCGGGCGCCGTCGAGGAAGGGCTCGGCGCTCTCGTCGACGGTGACGACGCCGTGGTGGATCTCGTAGCCGCGCACCGGCTCCCCGAGCGCCTCGCCCACCGGGCGGCCGAGCGTCTTCTCCTGCGCGAACCGGACCTCGGCCGGCAGCAGGCCGAGCCCGTCGACGGTGCCGGCGCGCGACTCGACGTCGTCGGTGATGGTGCGCGCCAGCATCTGGTGACCGCCGCAGATGCCGAGCAGCGGCCGGCCCTCGGCGGCGTGGCGGCCGACGGCCGCGGCCATGCCGGTCTCCCGGAGCCAGGCGAGGTCGGCCACCGTCGCGCGGGTGCCGGGCAGCACGACGAGGTCGGCGTCGGCGAGCTCCTCGGGGCGGGTGGCGTACCGGACCAGGACGCCGGGCTCGGCGGCGAGGGCGTCGAGATCGGTGAAGTTCGACAACCGGGGAGCCGGGCGACCGCGACGCGGAGGACGTCCTCGCCGAGGGCCGGCCTCCGGACGTCGCCGCGGGGACGTTCAGCGAGTCCTCGACGTCGAGCTCCAGGCCGCCCAGCCACGGGAGCACGCCCAGCGTGGGCCGGCCGGTGAGCCGCTCCAGTGCGACCAGCCCGGGCTCCAGCAGGCGGACGTCGCCGCGGAACTTGTTCACGAGGAAGCCGGCCACCAGCCGCTGGTCGGCCGGTGGCATCAGCGCGACCGTGCCGTAGAGGGCGGGGAACACGCCTCCGCGGTCGATGTCGCCGACGACCAGCACCGGCAGGTCGGCCGCCGTGGCCAGGCCCATGTTGGCGATGTCGTCGGCGCGCAGGTTGATCTCGGTGGGGGAGCCGGCGCCCTCGCAGATGACGACGTCGAACCGGCGTCGCAGGTCCGCGAGGCAGTCGAGCACCTGCTCGTGCAGGGCGGCCTTCATCGGCCGGTAGGACAGCGCGGTGACGTCGCCGACCGGTCGTCCCATCAGGACGACCTGGCTCGAGTCGTCGCCGCCGGGCTTGAGCAGCACCGGGTTCATCGCCGCTTCGGGCTCGACGCGGGCGGCGGCGGCCTGCATGACCTGTGCCCGGCCGATCTCCGCGCCGTCGGCGGTGACCATGGAGTTGTTGCTCATGTTCTGTGCCTTGAAAGGGGCCACGGACACGCCCTGGCGCACCAGCCAGCGGCAAAGCCCGGCGGTCACGACCGACTTGCCGGCGTCCGACGTCGTCCCCGCCACGAGCAGCGCTCCACCCGAGACGAGGTTCGTCCCGCTGGTGCTCACGGCGCACATGATGCCGAGGGTCCTCGGAGGGCCGCCACCCGGATCCCACCGCCTCAGACGAGGAGTGGCGTGCCGACGAAGATCTCGGTGTCGTCGGGGCGCCAGGTGCGCCATCGCCCGTCGGGTTGTCGTTCGACCCGGAACCCGTGATGCACCTTGGTGTGGTGCCGTTCGCACAACAGGGCTGAGTTCTCGAGGCTGGTCTCGCCCTCGTCCAGGACCCACTCCTGAACATGGTGGACGTCGCACCAGTGCGTGGGCGCTTCGCAGCCGGCGAACACGCAGTGCCGGTCCCGGACCTCGACCGCCCGACGCAGACCCGGCGGGACGATCCGCTTGCTCCGGCCGTGATCGAGCACCTGCCCTTCGGGGCCCATGACGACCCGGCTGACGTTGCCGTCGCAGGCCAGCCAGCGGGCCCGGGCGGCGGAGATGGTGGCGCCGAAGCCCATGTCCGCCGCACCGGGCCCGGTCGCGGGGTCGGCCAGGTCCTCGATCCGGATCAGAGCGACGACGTGGGGCTTGACGGTGCGCAGGATCGGCGCCTGCCCGGAGGCGAGGGTGACGTCGGCCCACTGCACGAGCGCGTCCCCGAGCTGCTGGGGGCGGGTCCGCAGGTCACCGGCCGGGCGGGAAGCCTGCAGGAACGACTCCAGCACCGAGCACACTTTCTCCCCGCCGACGGCGTCGAGCTCGAAGCGGCCGGTGACGGTGCCGTCGTCGTGCCGGGCGATCCACACCGCCCGCTGCTCGGTGGGATCGGGTTCGGTGCCGTCGGGGTCCAGACAGGCCAGGAAGTGCTGCACGACTGTGCCGAGTGCGGCGTGGACCTGCGTCGAGGCGACCTCGGCCAGCGTCGCATCCACCTCGGCCAGATCCACGCCCTGCCCGACGGCCTCGGCCTGCACCTGCACGGCGGCGACCGGGGCGATCACGCTCACCTGCTCGGCGGTCACCGCGCCGGCGGCGAACGCCGCCGCGACCGCGGGCAGCTGCTCCAGCGCCCGCCCGTTGCCGACCAGCCGCCCCGCCTCTCGGGCCGAGAGCCGCAGGTGCCCGCGCAGCCACGACCGCATCGACACCAGCCCGTCGCGCTCGGGGGCCTGCATGGTCTCGGCCCGGCGCACCGTCGAGGTGAGCTCGGCGTCCACGGCGTTGCGCACCGCCACCAGCAGCGCCGTGCGGTCCAGCACCTGATCGGCGGACACCAGGCCCGCCAGCGGCTCGGCGTCCAGGGAGTCCAGCAGGGACTGCAGCAGCTCCCGCACGCCACCTCCCACTCGTTCGATCAGGTGTTCGAAGTCTAGCGCAGAGGAGGCCGCCCCGCACAGCGAATCCCCAGGTCAGGACCCTGTTCACAGAGTGGGCGGGCGCCCTTGACACCTCGCGCAGGTGCAGCGATGACTTCCGGGTCCGGGGATGGTCCAACTACCGTCGACCACCCAGGAGGAGTCCCGTGGAACAGCTGCTCAGAGTCCAGAACTTCACGGTCTCGCGCGACGGCTTCGGCGCCGGGGAAGGCCAGCGCCTGGAGCGTCCGTTCGGGCACGCCAACCCCGGGGAACTGATGGCCTGGGCCCTCGGCACGGCGAGCTTCCCCAACCGCGCCGATCCCGGGGGCAGCCGTGGTCTGGACGACTACTTCACGCGCGACTTCGCCCACAACATGGGCGCGGAGATAATGGGGCGGAACAAGTTCGGTCCGCAGCGCGGTCCGTGGCAGGACCACGAGTGGCAGGGCTGGTGGGGTGACGAGCCTCCGTTCCACACCCCGGTGTTCGTCATGACCCATCACGAGCGTCCCTCGTTCTCCCTCTCCGACACCACGTTCCACTTCGTCGGCGGGGGCCGCGACGGTCCTGGACCAGGCGAAGGAGGCAGCCCGGGGCAAGGACGTCCGGCTCGGTGGCGGGGCCACCGTCATCCGGCAGTTCCTCGACGCCGACCTCGTCGACACGCTGCACGTCGCGGTCGCGCCGGTGGAGCTCGGATCCGGGACGAGGCTGTGGGAGTCACCTGACGAGCTGCGCGACCGGTTCCACGTCGACGTCGTGCCCAGCGCGAGCGGCGTGACCCACCACCTGTTCTGGCGGAAGTGACCGCTCAGCCGATCCTGGTGCCCGCGATGGCGGCAGTGGTGCTGCGGCCTCCGGACGAGTACGTGCACTGACCGAGCGGCCCTGCCCGGCCGGACCCGGTGCCCGTGGTCCACTGGGAAGGAAGCACGGCGGGCAGCCCGTCGTCCCCGTCGTCCAGGAGATCCATGAACCGCCGCACCACCCCGCGCGTGCTCGCCGTCGCGACCGCCGTCGTCCTGACCCTCACCGCCTGCGGCGACGACGACGAGGACGAGAGCGGCAGCGGGACGGCGTCGCAGGCCTGCGAGACCCGGTCGGAGACGGCCGACGCCCCGGAGGAGATCTCCACGGACCTCTCCGAGAAGCCCGAGGTGCCGGCGTCGGATGCCCCACCGCCCTGTGGCCTCGTGATCAGCGACGTCGCGGTCGGCGACGGCGCCGAGGCCGTCGACGGCACGACGGTCGCGCTCAAGTACGTGGGCGCGTTCTACGAGACGGGGAGGAGTTCGACTCCTCGTGGAGCCGGGGGCGGACGACACGCTGCCGGTGGTCGTCGGGGCCGGACAGGTCATCCCCGGATTCGAGCAGGCGATCACCGGTATGCAGGTCGGCGGCCGGCGGATGGTCACCATCCCCAGCGACCTCGGCTACGGCCCTTCGGGTCAGGGCCCGATCCCCGGCGACGCCACCCTCGTCTTCGTCCTCGATCTGGTCGAGGTCGTCTGACGCGAGCACGGCACGAGAACTTGTCGAGCCGGGACGCCGGCTGGATCCGAGGCGAGTGCGCGAACGGCGCGAAGGCCCTGGTCGGAGAACCGACCAGGGCCTTCGTGCGTGGGGTGAGTGACGGGGCTCGAACCCGCGACACCCAGGATCACAACCTGGTGCTCTACCGACTGAGCTACACCCACCATCGGTTCCCCGGGCGCACGCGCCTGAGGGGAACCGGCGCAACGATACCGGAGGTGGTCAGGCTCCTGACGCGGCCGGGGAGGAGCGTCGTCCGCGGGGTTGGCGTCGCCGGCGGCGAGGACCTCGGCGAAGGTGCCGATGACCTCCTCGGCCGCGCCCTTCGCCTGGTCGCTGCTGGGGCCGGGTGCCGCCACGAACAGCGTCCGCCGGTAGTAGGCCAGCTCGCGGATCGACTCGATGATGTCGGCCAGGGCGCGGTGGGCGAGGCCCTTCGGCGGCTGGGCGAAGTAGACCCGGGGGAACCAGCGACGGGCCAGCTCCTTGATGGAGGAGACGTCGACCATCCGGTAGTGCAGGTGGTCGTCGAGCTCGGGCATGTCGCGGGCGAGGAAGCCGCGGTCGGTGCCGATCGAGTTGCCGCACAGCGGGGCGGTGCGCCGCTCGGGCACCCAGCGCTTGATGTAGGCCAGCACCTGCTGCTCGGCCTCGGCCACCGTGAGCGTCGAGGCCCGGACGGCGTCGGTGAGCCCGGACTTCCGGTGCATCTCGACCACGACCTCGTTCATGCCGTCGAGGTCGGCGTCGTCCGCCGCGATGATCAGGTCCAGCCCGGGGTCGAGCACGTTGAGCTCGGAATCGGTCACCACCACGGCGACCTCGATGAGCTTGTCCTTGACGATGTCGAGCCCGGTCATCTCGCAGTCGATCCAGACCAGGTGTCCTGCGCTCTCTGCCACGTCGCCCGACAGTACGCATCGTGCGCACCGCCCGCCCCGCCTGTCCGGGCACTAGCGCACGCGTCGCGACTGCGCCAGTCGGAGGCTCGGAATCGGTGAGCCGCGCCGCTAGGGTCGGGTGACGTCCACCGAGTGCGAGGAAGTTTCCGTGCCCTCTCCTGCAGCACCCGCCCCCGTCCGGCCGGCGGTCCCGCCGGCCCCGGGAACCCTGCGCGCCGGGATCGCCCACCCGTTGGCGACCCTCCGCTGGCTCTGGCTGGCCTACATGACCCCAGGGCACCCGGGGCGGTTCACGAACCAGACCGAGCTGCGCTGGATCTACACCGCCTGGCTGGGCGCGTTCCTGCTCAAGATGCTCGGCTCGACGTGGGACGTCTCCTGGCACTTCCGGTGGCTGCGCGACGACCTGGCGCCCCCGCACCTGCTGAACTCCGCGGGCACGGTCGTCGTGGTGGCCCTGGTCGTGTTCCACAGCTACAGCGGCTACGGCGTCGACCGCCGGGCGCTGCGACTCATGCAGTGGGGGATCGGCGCCTTCCTGATCGCCGTCCCGATCGACATCCTCAACCACCGCATCAACGGCCTGGACATCACCAGCTGGAGTCCGAGCCACGCGCTGCTCTACATCGGCACGGCCATCATGCTGGCCGGCGCGATCCGCGGGTGGTGGCTCTGCGCTGCCCCCGGCCGGATCCGCGACCTCGTCTCCCTGGGCCTGTGGCTGTTCTTCGTCGAGAACGTGCTCTTCCCCAACCAGCACCAGGAGTACGGGGTGCTGTCGCTGGAGGCCTACGACGCCGGGCGGACGACGGCCGAGCCCTCGCTCCTGGACTTCGCGGCCTCGCAGGGACAGTCGCCGGCGATGTTCATGCTGCCCGTGCCCTCGTGGGTGCACCCGGCGTGGCTGATCTGCGCCGGGCTGCTGTCCCTCGTGCTGGCCCGCAAGGTCACCGGCCTGCGCTGGACGGCGACGATCATCGCCGCGACCTACCTCGCCTACCGCGCGGTCTGCTGGCTCGCGCTGGTCGCCGGTGACTTCCGCCCTCCGTGCTGCCGTTCGTGCTGCTGGTGGGGGCGGTGCTGGTCGACCTCGCCGTCACCCACCGCGTGCCCGGGTGGCTCGCCGGGCCGCTCGTCGTCGGCGCCGTGTACGTCGTCGCCGTCGGGCAGGACGCCCTCGGCATGCTGCCGCCCTGGAACTGGTGGTCGGTGCTGCCCGTCGCGGCCGGCTTCGCGCTGCTCTGGGCCTGCGTCGACCTGCTGGAGCGCAGCCGGTGGCTCGCCCGGTGGCAGACCGCTCAGCAGGCCGTCACCGACGAGGAGTCCGTCCGCGTCTGACCCGGTCCGGCGCGGGCGCACGCTCCGTTCACCGCGATGACGTAGCGTCGAGGGCAGCTGCCGACGTCAGGTCGATCGCCCACGGGCAGTGCGCGCCGGGGGCGCCCTGCCGACGACCGACGGCGTCCGATGCGCACCGACGCCCGCCCGACCGACCGCCCCGGAGGACACCCGACGTGCTGGCCCTGACCCCGGCGCCGCTGCAGACCGCGGGGGAGAGGCGCTCTTCGGCGAGCTGACCCGCTGGGACACCGGTGCCTCGGTCCGGGCCGCCGTGATCGCCAGCATCCCGCTGATCGACGGCCCGCTCGGCCGGCGGATCTCCGACGCGATCCTCTTCGTGCCCGAGGGCATCGCGGTCATCCGCATCGCCGAGGTGCTGCGGCAGTCCGGCGTCGTCAAGGCCGTTCCCGAGGGCGCGTGGACCATCGCGCCGGAGTCCGGTCCCGGCCAGGCCCTGCAGCTCTCCGGTGGCGGGTCCACGCCGCTGGACGGGCTGATGCGCGCCGGCATGGACGTCGCGATGAAGCTGCGCCGTGCGGGTCTGGAACCGGGCCGGATCGCACGGCTGACGGTGCTCGTCGGTGACGTGACCGGCCTGATCCCCGGGGACGGCGACCTCGGGGAGGGTGACCTGGTGGCCCGGCTGGAGCCCCGGTCGCTGCTCCTGGGGATCGCCCGGTCCAGCCGGTACGCCGGTGTCGACAACCCACGGCTCTGGACGACGGCCGACGTGCGGGCCGCTCTCGAGGCGCTCGAGCTCTCCGGTCGCGGGCCGACGGTCGAGGAGCTGAACGGCGAGGGATTCCCGTACTCGCCCTACGTGCTCCGCCGCCCCGAGCTGCTCACCCCCGCTGCGCTCGGCGCCCAGCCGTCGCCCGTCGTCACCCGGACGTCGGCTCCCGACACCGACGAGGCGGCCCCCGCCCGCGAGCAACCCAGCCCGGAGTCCATCGCCGCGGCGGTCGCCGCCTCGGCGGCGGCCGGGCACGCTGCCGCGGCGGAGGAGTCCGCCGCGTCGGCGAAGTCCCGCGACACGGTGGCCATCGACGAGCCGGCCGCCCCGCCGGACGACGGCGGAGGCATCGGCGGGCTCTTCGCCGACGCCGAGCCGGACCGCCACCCGGTGGGAACGGTCGTCCCGCCCAGGACCCCGCGCCCCCGGCCACGTCGGTGTTCCAGCAGCCGCCGCCGGCCGCGCCACCGTCGATGCCGCCGCTCTACTGGAGCCAGGCCCAGCAGGCCGAGGAGCCCACCCGCGCCACGGGCCGCACGGCACTGCTGGCGCTGGTCGGGGTGCTCCTCCTCGCCGTCCTCGGCGTGGGGGCTGGCTGCTGCTGCGGGACCAGGACGCCGGCGCCGGCGGCGCCGATGCCGGCGCGACGGCTGTCGAGACCCCGGTCGCCGGTCCGGTCGCCGGCGACGTCCAGGTGGTGTCGGGCACCGAGTATCGCGTGGAAGCGGTGCAGGTGGACGAGAGCTGCGCCGGGCACGCTTACGGCGACACCGCCGGTTTCTTCGCCGGGCTGGACTGCACGGGACTGTCGCGGGCCCTGTACTCCACGCAGGCGGGTGGAGCGGCGGTCGTCGTCGCGGTCGCACGGGTGCAGATGCCCGACACCGGCGCGGCCCGGCAGCTGCAGGCGCTGACCGACACGAATGGCAGCGGCAACGTCAACGACCTGCTCCGCGAGGGGTCCGCTACCCCGGCAGCCCGGCGGAGCTCTCGGGCGCCCAGTACGCCAGCGCCGTGTCCGGCCCGACGGTCACGATCGTGGAGACCGCGTGGGTCGACGAGGACGCCGCCGGTGCTGCCGCCGAGATCGACGCGATCGCCGACGCCGCCCTCTCGCTCCCGGTCCCGCCGCTCCCCGCCGGTTAGGCCCAGACGAGCGCGACCGTGGGCGCTGAGGCGCAGTTCCAGGGTCCGGAACTGCGCATCACCGCCCACCGTCGAAGGTCGGTGCCCCTCGGCGCCGGCCGTTCAGGCGGTGGCGGCGGCCCAGGCCATGTCGCTGAGCAGCGCCCCCATCGCCGAACGGCTCAGCCGGCCGGCGCTGTGCGGGGTGGAGTTGATCAGCCCGAAGATGGCGTGCGCCCGTGCGCGGCACGCGGCCGCGTCGGCAGCCGGGTGCAGGCGCGCCAGCACCGCCACCCAGACCTCCACGTACCGGCGCTGCAGCCGCCGGACCTGGGCGGCGTCGGCCTCGGCGAGCGTGCCGAGGTCGCGGTCCTGCACCGTGATCAGCGCCGGGTTGCCCAGCGCGAAGTCCACCTGGAAGGCGATCAGGGCGCGGAGCTGACCCGTCACGTCGTCCCCGGTTCCGGCCACGACCTCGCTGCCGCCGGCCAGCAGCCGCTCGCTGATGCGCAGCAGCATCTCGGCCAGCATCGCGTCCTTGCTCGCGAAGTGCCGGTAGATCGCCGGTCCGGTGACGCCCACCGCGGCGCCGACGTCGTCCACGCCCACGGCGCGCGAACCGCGTTCGGCGAACAGTTGCGCCGCGGCCTGCAGGATCTGCTCGCGACGCGAGGGGCGCTCGGCGTCGGCGTGCAGCGCCGTGTCGCGGGTCGCGCCGCGGTCCACGCGCGTCGAGGTCACGGGGCCGATGCTACGTCCGCCGTGAACGATGGTTAACCCGGCGGGGCTGCGAGGTGGACCATTGGAGTGAACGACGGTTAACCTCAGGCGGTGGATGCGCCCGTGCTCTCCCCAGTCGTCGCGGCGGACGCGGAGAGCGCCGCCCGCAACGCCGCCGCGCACGCCCCGCTCGTCGCCGACCTCGCCGCCCAGCTCGACCGGGCAGCCCTCGGCGGTGGAGAGCGGGCCCGCCATCGGCACGTCGATCGCGGCAAGCTGCTGCCCCGCGAACGCGTCGACGCGCTGCTCGACCCGGGCAGCCCGTTCCTCGAGCTCTCGCCGCTGGCCGCCCACGGTCTGTACGACGGCGAGGCGCCGGCGGCCGGGATCATCACCGGCATCGGCCGGATCGCCGGCCGGGAGTGCGTCGTGGTCGCCAACGACGCCACCGTCAAGGGCGGCACCTACTACCCGATGACGGTGAAGAAGCACCTGCGCGCGCAGGAGGTGGCGCTGCACAACCGGCTGCCCTGCGTCTACCTGGTCGACTCCGGCGGGGCCTTCCTGCCGATGCAGGACGACGTCTTCCCCGACCGCGAGCACTTCGGCCGGATCTTCTACAACCAGGCAAACCTCTCCAAGGCCGGCGTCGCGCAGATCGCCGCCGTCCTCGGGTCGTGCACCGCCGGCGGCGCCTACGTCCCGGCGATGAGCGACGAGGCGGTGATCGTCCGCGAGCAGGGCACGATCTTCCTGGGCGGGCCGCCGCTGGTGAAGGCCGCGACCGGCGAGGTCGTCACCGCCGAGGAGCTGGGCGGGGGCGACCTGCACAGCCGGGTCAGCGGCGTCACCGACCACCTGGCCGACGACGACGCGCACGCCCTGCAGCTGGTCCGGCAGATCGTCGGCACCCTGGGCCCCCGCGAGCCCCGCCCGTGGGACGTCGAACCGGTCGAGGAGCCGCTGCACGCGCCCGAGTCGGTCTACGAGGTGGTGCCGCCGGACCCGCGCACCCCTACGACGTCCGCGACGTGATCGCCCGGTTGGTCGACGGCTCCCGGTTCGCCGAGTTCAAGCCGCTCTACGGGTCGACGCTGGTGACCGGGTTCGCGCGGCTGCACGGGCACCCGGTCGGGATCATCGCCAACAACGGCGTCCTGTTCGCCGAGTCGGCGCTCAAGGGCGCGCACTTCATCGAGCTGTGCGACCGCCGGAAGATCCCGCTGCTGTTCCTGCAGAACATCTCCGGCTTCATGGTCGGCCGCGACTACGAGGCCGGCGGCATCGCCAAGCACGGCGCCAAGATGGTCACTGCCGTGGCCTGCGCCCGGGTACCGAAGCTCACCGTGGTCATCGGCGGCTCGTTCGGGGCCGGCAACTACTCGATGTGCGGCCGGGCGTACTCGCCCCGCTTCCTCTTCACCTGGCCCAACGCCCGCATCTCGGTGATGGGCGGTGAGCAGGCCGCCTCGGTGCTCGCCCAGGTCCGGCGCGACGGCCTGGAGGCCCGTGGCGAGGAGTGGCCGGCCGCGGAGGAGGAGGCGTTCAAGGCGCCGATCCGCGAGCAGTACGAGGCGCAGGGGCACCCGTACTACGCCACCGCCCGGCTCTGGGACGACGGCGTGATCGACCCCGCACAGACCCGCACCGTCCTGGGCCTCGCCCTCTCCGCCTGCGCCAACGCGCCGTTGGAGGACGTCGGCTACGGCGTCTTCCGGATGTGAGCCCGATGTTCGAGACAGTCCTGGTGGCCAACCGCGGCGAGATCGCCGTCCGCGTCATCCGCACCCTCCGGGAGATGGGGATCCGGTCGGTCGCCGTGCACAGCGACGCCGACGCCGGCGCGCTGCACACCCGCCTGGCCGACGTCGCCGTCCCGATCGGCCCCGCGTCCGCGGCGCAGAGCTACCTGTCGATCGAGCGGGTGCTCGAGGCCGCGCAGCGCACCGGCGCCCAGGCCATCCACCCCGGGTACGGCTTCCTGTCGGAGAACGTCGAGTTCGCCCGCGCCTGCGAAAAGGCGGGCATCGTGTTCATCGGACCGCCGGTCGCCGCCATCGAGGCGATGGGCGACAAGATCCGCGCCAAGCAGACCGTGATGGCCGCCGGCGTCCCCGTCGTCCCCGGCCGGACCGAGCCCGGCATGAGCGACGAGCAGGTCACCGACGCTGCGGTCGCGGTCGGCTTCCCGGTGCTGCTCAAGCCCAGCGCCGGCGGCGGCGGCAAGGGCATGCGGGTGGTCCGGAGCACGGAGGAACTGGCCGACGCGATCGCCGGCGCCCGGCGGGAAGCGCGGAGCTCCTTCGGCGACGACACGCTGCTGGTCGAGCGCTACGTCGGCAACTCCCGGCACATCGAGGTGCAGGTCCTCGGCGACACGCACGGCACCGTCATCCACCTCGGTGAGCGCGAGTGCAGCCTGCAGCGCCGGCACCAGAAGGTGATCGAGGAGGCGCCGTCGCCCCTGCTGGACACCTCCATGCGGGCGTCCATGGGCCGCGCCGCCGTCGAGGCGGCGAAGGCCGTCGGGTACACCGGGGCGGGCACGGTGGAGTTCATCGTCGACGCCGACCGGCCGCGCGACTTCTTCTTCCTGGAGATGAACACCCGGCTGCAGGTGGAGCATCCGGTCACCGAGTGCATCACCGGAATGGACCTGGTCGAGCAGCAGATCCGCGTCGCGGCGGGGAGCGGCTGCCGATCGACCAGAGCGACGTGACGCTCGACGGGCACGCGATCGAGGCCCGGCTCTACGCCGAGGACCCGTCGCGCGGCTTCCTCCCGCAGGCGGGCACCGTGCTCGGACTGGTCGAACCGGCCGGTCCCGGTATCCGCGTCGACAGCTCCCTGGCCGTGGGCACCGTCGTCGGCTCCGACTACGACCCGATGCTGGCCAAGGTCATCGCGTGGGCGCCCACCCGGGAGACCGCCCGCGCGCGCCTGGTCGGGGCGCTCGGGCACACCGCCGTTCTCGGGGTGACGACGAACGCCGCCTTCCTGCGGCAGCTGCTGAACGATCCCGACGTCGTCGCCGGGAGACTCGACACCGGCCTGATCGAGCGCCGGGGCGACGACCTCACGCTGCCCGAGCCCCCGCCGCCGCACGTCTACGCCGCCGCGGCGCTGGCGCTGCTGATCGAGAGCGAGCCCGCCGGACCCGTCGTCGATCGGTGGGACGTGCCGGACGGCTGGCGGCTGGGCGAACCGGCGTGGACGGTGCGCCGGCTCCAGGTCGCCGGCGGCGATCCCGTGGAGGTGCGGCTGCGCGGCCGGTCCTCGGCCGCCGAGGTCCGGGTCGGGGACGGCGAGCCGGTGGCCGCGCGGGCCTTCCGGGACGGCGGCCGGCTGACCGTGACCCTCGACGGGCTCACCGCGTCCTACACCGTCGTCCACGCGGACGGGACGGTGTGGCTGGCCGCGGACGGCCGGGTGGCGGCACTGCGCGAGCAGGAGCGGCTGACGGCGCACGCGGAGGGGCCGGCGCCGACGGCGCGGTGACGTCCCCGATGCCGGGAACCGTGACGGCGGTGCAGGCCGCGGTCGGTGACGAGGTGGCGGCGGGGACCCCGCTGTTGGTCGTCGAGGCGATGAAGATGGAGCACGTGCTGACCGCCCCCGTTGCGGGGACGGTCACCGAGCTCGGGTGACAGCCGGCCAGACGGTCGCGCTGGACGAGCGGGTGGCCCTGGTGATGCCCAAGGTCGCGCCCGATCAACAGGAGCTGTGACAAGGATGCTGGATTACCGGCTCAGCGACGAGACCGAGTCCCTGCGGAGGACCGTCCGCGAGTTCGCGCAGGAGGTCATCGCCCCGCAGATCGGCGAGTTCTACGAGCGCGACGAGTTCCCCACCCACATCGTGCGGCAGATGGGCGAGCTCGGGCTGTTCGGCCTGCCGTTCCCCGAGGAGTACGGCGGCGCGGGCGGCACCTACTTCGACCTGTGCGTGGCGCTCGAGGAGCTGGCGCGGGTGGACTCCTCGATGGCGATCACCGTCGAGGCCGGCGTCTCGCTCGGGGCCATGCCGATCTTCCGGTTCGGCACGGAGGAGCAGAAGAAGGAGTGGCTGCCGCGGCTGTGCGCGGGCGAGGCCCTGGGCGCCTTCGGGCTGACCGAGCCCGGTGGCGGTTCCGACGCCGGCGCCACGCGCACGGCCGCGCGCCTCGAGGACGGGCACTGGGTGATCAACGGGTCGAAGGCGTTCATCACCAACTCCGGCACCGATCTCACCCAGCTCGTGATCGTCACCGCCGTCACCGGCACGCGCCCGGACGGCGGCAAGGAGATCTCGGCGATCCTGGTGCCGTCGGGCACGCCGGGCTTCGTCGTCGGCCAGCGGTACTCGAAGGTCGGCTGGAACGCCTCCGACACCCGAGAGCTGTCGTTCACCGACGTCCGGGTGCCCGAGGAGAACCTGGTGGGGGAGCGGGGCCGCGGCTACGCGCAGTTCCTCTCCATCCTGGACGAGGGGCGCATCGCGATCTCGGCGCTGTCGGTCGGGCTGGCGCAGGGCTGCGTCGACGAGTCGGTGAAGTACGCCGGCGAGCGCGAGGCCTTCGGTCAGGTGATCGGGAAGAACCAGGCGATCCAGTTCATGATCGCCGACATGGAGGTGCGGGCCTCCACCGCGCGGCTGGCCTACTACCGGGCGGCGGAGAAGATGCTGCGCGGGGAGCCGTTCAAGCGCGAGGCCTCGATCGCCAAGCTGTACAGCTCCGAGGTCGCGATGGACAACGCCCGCTACGCCACCCAGGTGCACGGCGGGTACGGGTTCATGAACGAGTTCCCGGTCGGCCGCTTCTACCGCGACGCGAAGATCCTGGAGATCGGCGAAGGCACCAGCGAGGTGCAGCGGATGCTCATCGCCCGCGACCTCGGCGTCGGCTGAGCGAGCACCGGCCGAGCTCGGACCCCGACTGTGCGCGCATCCACCGCTCCCGGCGCCGGATGAGGAGGATGCGCGCACAACGGTGCGGCGGGGTCAGGCGGGACGCCGACGCGGGCGGGACGGTCGGGAGCTGACGCTGACGCGCTAGTTGCGCGTTCCGCGCACGTCACCGTTCGGTTGCGCTTGCTTCGCGCAGTTACCTACCTCACGCTAGCGGTGGTTCTCCCCGACGGCGGGGAGGCGGCAGGGAGGTTCCCGGGTGGACGTACAGCTTCTCCTCGCACTCGTGCTCGGCATCACCACGATCGTCGTGCTCGTGCTGCGCACCCGCCTCGACGCGTTCGTGGCACTGCTCATCGCGGCCCTGGTGACCGGCTTCGTCGCCGGCGCACCGGCCGGCGAGATCATCGGCTCGATCACGACCGGCTTCGGCAACACGCTCGCCTCGATCGGCATCGTCATCGGTCTCGGCGTAGCCATCGGCAAGATCCTGGAGGTCTCGGGAGCGGCCGACGCCCTGGCCCAGAAGTTCGTCAAGGTCCTCGGGAAGGGCCGCGAGCACTGGGCCATGGCCGGGACGGGCGCGATCGTCTCCATCCCGGTCTTCTGCGACTCCGGCTACGTGATCATGAACCCGCTGGCCCGGTCCATCGCCCGCCGGATCCGCGGCCGCTACGTGACCCTGGCGCTCGCTCTGGGCTGCGGCATGACCCTGACCCACCACCTCGTCCCGCCGACGCCGGGCCCGCTGGCTGTGGCGGGCATCCTCGGTGCCGACCTCGGCGGCCTGATCCTCGCCGGTCTGGTCTTCGCCGTCCTGCTGGTACCCGTCGTCATCGCGTATGCCTCCTACATCGGGCCGAAGCTGGAGAGCGAGGTCACCCCGCAGGTCCGGGAGGCCGTCTACTCCGACGTGCCGGCGAGCACGGGGGTCGGGCGGGCGGGCACCGCCGGCGGTGCCGGGGCCGGGGTCGACGACCTCGACGGGGGTGAGCCGCTGCGGGAGGAGTCATCCACCACCGCGCTCGGCGAGGCCCCGGCGGGCGCCGAGCCGCACCGGGTCGGGTTCGCGCTGGCCTCGGTGCCGCTGTTCGTGCCCTTGCTGCTGATCGTCCTGAACACGGTCACTGCCGCGATCGACCGGAACGCCCAGGATGTGCTGTCGCCGACCGACGAGTACACGCCCTCGGGCTTCGCCGCGATCATGGCCTTCCTCGGCAACCCGGTCGTCGCGCTGGTCATCGGCATCATCCTGGCCGTCTACCTGTTGCTGCCCCGCTGGACGCCGCGCAACCGGGTCCACGGCTGGCTCGCCGACGCCGCGGCGTCGGCCGGTCTGATCATCCTGATCACCGGTGCGGGCGGGGCCCTCGGCCAGGTGCTGCGTGACACCGGTGTCGGCGACGAGCTGGCCGAGGCGGTGTCCAGCCTGTCGCTGCCCAGCGTGCTGGTGCCCTTCCTGATCGCGTCCCTGGTCCGCATCGCGCAGGGGTCGGGCACGGTCGCGATGATCACCGCGGCGTCCGTGTCCGCACCGCTGGTCGACACCCTCGGGCTCTCGGCGCTGCTGGCGGCGCTGGCCTGCTGTGCCGGGTCCATGGTGTTCAGCTACTTCAACGACTCGTACTTCTGGGTCGTGACCCGCTTCACCGGCCTGGAGGGAACGGCCGCGCTGAAGGGCTGGTCGGGGATCACCACGGCGGTCTGGCTGGCCTCGCTGCCGTTGCTGCTCATCGCCAGCCTGTTCCTCTGACCCGGTCCAGCACCGTGGAGCGACGCGATGGCTGAGGTGCTCGTCGTGGCCGACGACCTGACGGGGGCGAACGCCACGGCTGCGGGGTTCGCCGGCGCCGGTCTCCGGGCGGCGACGGCGAGCGTCGCCTCCGGGGCCGAAGCGATCACCGGCATGCTGTCCCGCTTCGACGTGGTGGTGGCCACGACGGACAGCCGCCACGTCGCGCCCGACGTCGCCGCCGGGATGGTGCGTTCGACCGTGCGGGCCGGCTGGCCGGCACGGCTGGTCTGCAACCGCATCGACACGACGCTGCGTGGCAACATCGGCGCGACGACCGAGGCAGTGGTGGCCGAGGTGGGCGCCCTCACGGGCACGCGGGTGGTGGCGCTCTGCGCCCCGGCGCACCCGGCGGCAGGACGGCACACGATCGGCGGCACCCAGTTGCTCGACGGACGACGACTGGAGGAGACGGAGGTGGCCCGGGACGCCCGGACCCCGATGCGGACCTCGGACGTCGCCGAGATCCTGCGCCAGCAGACCGACCTGCCCACCCAGGTGCTGCCGATGGCCTCGGTGACCGGCCGCCGGGAGGATCTCGTGGCCGACATCAGGTCCGCGCTCGACACGGGCGTCGCGGTGCTGGTCGCCGACGCCACCACCGACGAGCACCTGCAGCGGATCGCGGACGCCGCGGTGGCGGCGTCCGAGGGCATGGAGCTGGTGTGGGTGACCAGCGACCCCGGGCCGGGGTCGGTGGCCATGGCGCGGGCCCTGGGGCTGCACCCCGCGGCGCGCGGCGCGCCGCTGCTCGTCGTCTCGGGGTCGGCGACCGAGCTCACCCGCAAGCAGCTGCAGCAGCTGGCCGCCGAGCGGGCGGCCACGGTGCACCGGGTGCCGTGCCTGCCGGGCAGCGCCGTGCCCGATCCGGAGGCGGCGACGGCGGTGCTGGTCGACGCCCTGTCCAGCGCCGGCCCCGCCGACATCGTCGTCTTCGCGACGGTGATCGAGGACTCCGACGTGCGGCCGACGTCGGCGGAGGACGCCGACCGGATCCCCGGGAACTCGCGGGCGCCGTGCGACGGGCGATGGCGAGGCACGCCGTGGACGGGCTGTTCACCACGGGAGGCGACGTCACTGCGGCCGTCCTGTCCGAGCTCGAGTCGCACGGGCTGGAGATCTCCGGGGAGGTGGTGCCGCTGGCCGTGGCGGGCACCCTCGTCGGCGGGCCGTGGGACGGCCTGCACATCGCCACCAAGGGAGGCCTGGTCGGGGACGTCGCGACGACCGTGGCCTGCCTGGACCACCTGCGCCGGACCGTGGAGCTGGAGCGCCGCCATGTTGCCTCCGCCCGGACCCGGGCATCCACCTGACCGAAGCACCGGCATCGAGGGAGACGCACATGACCAGGCACGTACTCGCACTGACCCTGGGCGACCCCGTGGGGATCGGCCCGGAGATCACGGCACGGACGCTGGCCGAGCAGGCCGGCGCGGGCGACCACCACGGCGTCGCCGTCGGGGATCCGGCGGCGCTGCGGCGCGGCGTCGAGGCCATGGGCCTGGACGTGGAGGTGCGCACCGTCGACGGCTTCGACGTGGAGCCTGCCGACGGGGTCATCGACATCGTCGACACCGGAGTGCTCGGGGACGACGTCCCCGAGTGGGGAAGGTCGACGAGCGGGCCGGCCGGGCCGCGGTCGCCGCGATCGAGACCGCCACCCGCGCCGCGATGGACCAGAAGGTGGCCGGCATCGTCACCGGGCCGATCAACAAGGAGGCCATCTGGGCCGCCGGCTCCAAGCACCTGGGCCACACCGAGATGCTGGGCGAGCTGACCGGGGTCACCGAGCAGGACACCATGTTCGTCGTCCGCAACTCCGCGGCGGAAGGCCACCACCTGCGCATCTTCTTCACGACCCGGCACGTCTCCCTGCGCAAGGCCATCGACCAGCTGACCAAGGAGCGCATCCAGGACTCCATCCGCAAGGCGCACACCGCGTTGCAGGTCTTCGGTGTGCAGAACCCGCGACTGGCCGTCGCCGCGCTGAACCCGCACGGGGGCGAGAACGGCAACTTCGGCGACGAGGAGATCGTGCACATCGCGCCGGCCTGCGAGGCGGCGCGTGAGGAGGGGCTGGACGTCAGCGGTCCGATCCCGGCCGACTCGGTGTTCCACCAGGGGCTGGTCGGCCGGTACGACGGGGTGCTGTCGCAGTACCACGACCAGGGGCACATCCCGGCCAAGACGTTCGACTTCGACGGCACCATCTCGGTGACCGTCGGCCTGCCGATCCTGCGGACCTCGGTCGACCACGGCACCGCTTTCGACATCGCCGGCACCGGGAAGGCCGGCCACGGGACGATGCTGTCGGCTTACCTGGCGGCGGTGGACTACGCGCCGTTCGTCGACAACATCCGCCGCACCTACGGGTCCTGAGCGGGCAGCGGGCGTCCATGGGAGAGGCGCGGAGGCGACGGGCGACCGAGGAGCGGCACGAATCGCTGCTGACCCTGCTGCGCGGCGGCGTCGACGGGGTGGAGACGCTGGCCGAGCGGGTCGGCGTCTCCACGTCCACGGTGCGCCGGGACCTGACCTCGTTGCAGCGGGACGGACGCATCGCCCGTACCTACGGCGGTGCCATGGTCCGGGACGCCTTCCACGAGCGGTCCTTCGGGAGAGCGCCCTGCTGCACGCCGAGGCCAAGGCGGCGATCGCCCTGGCTGCGGCGGAGCACGTGCCCGCGGAGGGCCATGTCTTCCTCGACGCCGGGACCACCTGCCTGGCGCTCGCCCGGGTCCTCGCCGACCGGGGCCCGCTGACCGTGGTGACGCGCGGCCTGGAGACCGCCCTGCTGCTCGCGCGGGCCCCGCGGATACGGGTGATCATGCTCGGCGGGCAGGTGCAGTCGCTGAGCCATGGCGTGGCGGGGGCGCTCTCGGAGGTGGCGCTGGCCCGTCTCGCGTTCGACGTCGCCTTCCTCGGCGCGGACACGGTGGACGCGGGCAGGGGGCTGGGGGAGCCCACCGTCGAGGAGACCTACGTCAAGGAGCTCGTCGCCGGGCGGTCGGAGAAGGTGGTCCTGCTCGCCGACTCGTCCAAGTTCGTGCCCGCGAACGCCCCGGCGTGGACGCCGATCGGTACCTCGTGGACCGTCCTGACCGACTGGGGGTCGATCCCGAGGCCGTGGCCGACTTCGGGCGCCGGGGGTCAGCGTGGTGGCGGCGGGCTGAGGTGGCGGCGGGCGATCTGCCGCGAGACGCGCTCGAGCAGGTCGCTCGCGTCGGCCATGCAGCGTTCGACGTCGGGTTCCAGTGCGGTCAGGGGATAGGCCGCCCGGATACCGGCCGCCCGCAGCTGACCGGCATCGAGCGTCGTCCGGCCGCACACCGCGACCACGGCGGCGCCGGCGTCCCTCGCCAGCCGCGCGACCCCCACGGGTGCCTTGCCGTGCAAGGTCTGCTCGTCCAGGGACCCCTCGCCCACGACCACGAGGTCCACCCCTCGACGTGTGACCGGAAGTCGAGGAGATCGAGCATGAGGTCGATGCCCGGACGCAGCGTCGCACCCAGGACCGCCATGGCGGCGAAGCCGACCCCTCCGGCGGCACCGGCACCGGGCGCCTCGCGCACGTCCCGGCCGGTGGTCTCCGAGATCCGGTCCGCCAGCAGGGACAGGCCCCGGTCCAGCAGCTCGACCTGTGCCTCGTCGGCGCCCTTCTGGGGGCCGTAGACGGCGGCGGCACCCAGCGGCCCGGTCAGCGGGTTGTCGACGTCACACGCCACCACGACCTGCGCGCCGGCGAGTGACGGGCGCAGCTCCCCGAGGTCGACGCGGGTCAGCTGGTGGAGCGCCGCGCCGCCCGGGCCGATCTCACGGCCGTCCGCGTCGAGGAGCCGGACGCCCAGGGCCTGCAGCATCCCGGCGCCACCGTCGGTGCAGGCGCTGCCGCCGATGCCCACGACGATGCGCCTGGCCCCGTCGGCGAGGGCTGCGGCGATGACCTCGCCGGTTCCGCGGCTGGTCGCCGTCAACGGCTGCACCTGCCCCGCGGGCAACCGGGGCAGGCCGGAGACATCGGCCATCTCCACGACGGCGTCGGCCCCACGACGGCCGTAGGCGGTCTCGACCGGGTCGCCCGTCGGGCCGGAGGCGGTCACGGGCACGCGGTCGAAACCGGCGGCGAGGGCAGCGGCGAGCGTCCCCTCGCCGCCGTCGGCCACGGGGAGGGCCGTGACGTGGAGTCCGGGCAGCTCCGCGGTGAGCCCGCGGATGACGGCGTCAGCGACCTCCGCGGCGGACAGCGAACCCTTGAACTTGTCCGGAGCCACCAGCACTCGTGCCATACCGGCGATGGTGCCAGCGCTCGACCGGGGGCGCGCCGCCGGCGACGCGCCCCGGGGCGTCACCGCGTTCAGTCGGACAGGGGAGCCCGGTCTGGGACGGCGACGCTGAGCAGGACGACGCTGTCCTCGTCGGCGTGCAGGCTGTGCCGCCGATCCGGGATGGGGCTGAACTGGTGCGCGCCCAGCTCGACGGTCTCATCGCCGGCGAGCAGCCGCACCCGGCCCCGGAGCACCAGGAGGCTCGCCGGACCGGGGCTCTCGTGCGCCCCCAGCTCGGCGTCGGCGAGGAGCGCGATCACGGTCTGCCGCAGTCCGTCGACCGGGTGGGGCAGGGTCCGGGCGGCCCGGCGGGCGTGCTCACCGCTCGCCTTGTCCAGCAGCTCTCCCAGGAGGGCGTGCAGGTCGACGGGTGCAGGCGGCATGGGCCGAGCCTAGGCGCGGCGAGATGCAGCGGCAGGCGCTGCACGCGATCATGACGGCGACGATGGCCGAGCGCAGCGAGTGCCTGCCGCCGATGACCCCGGCCGCGAGCTGAGCGACCTCAGGCCGTGACGTCGATCAGCACCTTCCCCACGGCGCCGTCCTGCACCGCCCGGTGCGCCTGGTCGGTGTGCTCCAGCGGGAAGACATGCAGCGGCAGCCCGGCCTCCCGGCCGACGCGGATCGCGCCGTCGAGGACGGCGGCGTTGACGTCTTCCACGCCGATCTCCTTGGCGCGGGCCGGCTCGGTGTAGACCAGGACGAACTGCCAGCGGGCGTTCGGGCCCATCTGCAGCCGCACCGGCACGGTCACCTCCGCCCCACCGTCGTCGGCGTACATCGCGACCGCCCCGTGCATGCCGATCACCTGGGCGTCGATGCCGGCGTTCACGGCGGCCGACACCTCGACGATCGAGTCCACGCCCTTCGGTGCGACCTTCCCGACCTCGGAAACGACGTCCTGCCGCCGGTAGTCCACGACGTGGTCGGCTCCGGCCGCTGCCGCCAGCCGCGCCTTCTCGGGGCTGCTCACCGTCGCGATCACCGTCGCGTCGGCCCAGCGGGCCAGCTGGATCGCCGCGTTGCCCACGGCGCCGGCACCGCCCTGCACCAGCACGGTGCGACCGGTCAGCGTGCCCGGGCCGATGCGGTCGGGCAGCGACTCGGCGACCGTGAGGCAGCGGTGCGCGGTCAGGAACGGGATGCCGAGCGCCGCGCCCAGCTCGAAGGACGGGTCGGGGCCGAGCAGCACCGTCTGCCGGGCGGGCACGACGGTGAACTCGGCCGCCGTGCCGAACGGCCGCTGCCAGGCCGCCTCCCAGATCCACACTCGCTCGCCGACCAGCACCGGGTCGACACCCTCGCCGACGGCGTCGACGGTGCCGGACCCGTCCTGGTTCGGGATCTGCCCGTCCGGGCCGGGTGGCGTCTTGCTGCGTGACTTCCAGTCGGTGGGGTTGACGCCGGAGACGGCGACGCGGACGCGAACTTCGCCGGGACCGGGGTCGGGGATCGGGCGGTCGGTCAGCTGGAGGACGTCGGGGCCGCCGGGCTGGGTGTAGGAGATCGCGCGCACGCGTCCCTTCCTACCGCCGACCCGCCCCCGGGGCGCGATGAGTTCCGCGGTGCGGGCCGGTCCACGTTCGGTGACCACGTCACCGCAGCCCCTGGACCTCGTCGTCACCGCGCCGATCGAGAAGGACGGCGCCTTCCCCACCTTCATCACCGTGCCGGGTTCGGCCGAGGCGCTCGGCACCCGGCGGGCGGTGAAGGTGACGGGGACGATCGACGGCCACGAGTTCGCCGCCACGCTGATGCCGTCGCCGATCCGGCCCGCACTGGCTGCCCCTGCGGGCCGCGCTGTGCACGGCGACGGGCAAGTCCCGGGCCGGGGAACGGGTGACGGTCGCGCTCCGTCAGCGGCTCAGCTGAGGCTGGCCGTCAGCCGGCCGGCATGTCCTCGTCCGTCGGCCACTCCGGGAGCGGGAGGCCGGCGAGTGCGAGCAGCTTCTCGACCGCCTCCTCGACGACGTCCTCGGCGGGCGGGGCGCCGTCCGGTGCGGCCATGAGCCGCCGCACGTCGTCGGGGTCGACGTCCGTTCCGGCGGCGTCCTTGACCCAGCGGGTGAAACCCTGTGCCTCGGCCTGCGTGTCCACCGGATCGCCGGCGTCGGGTTCCTCGAAGTAGATGCGCGGCTCGTAGCCCAGGTAGAACCGCCCGCCCGAGGCGTCGACGGAGCGGTAGTCGATCGTCGCGACGTCGCTGTCGTGCACGTCGACGAGCAGGAACGGCACGGCGGTCGGCCCTCCGAACGTCCACCGACCGTCGCTGTACGCGAGCTTCCCGAAGTACCCCACCGCCGGAGGCTAACCGCCGACCTCACCCGTGCCCGAGGCCCGCCGCGCGAGCCCGATCCTCGACCGTCCGGACGGCTGCGCGGAGGTCGTCGAGGTGCCGCTCCACGGCGGTGGGCAGGGAGAGGGCACGGCGGCGCCAGGTCAGGTTGATGCACCCCACGACCCGCCCGTCGACGCGGACGGGCATCGCGATCGACTCCCGGCCGTCGTCCACCTCCGACCGGGGCCGGTCGTGGTCGCCGCCGAAGTCGGGGGCCCGGACGGCGTAGCCACGCTGCCGCGTCGCCTCGACCATCCTGCGGACGGCGGCGTCGTCCTGCGCCAGTTGGTACGCCGGGTCCTTCTTGAGCCGCAGCCGGGCGAGCACCGCCGTCAGCTCCTGCTCCGAGCAGAAGGCGAGGTAGGCCCGACCCGACGCCGAGCCGAGCATGTTCACCCGGAACCCGTGCGGCCGCGGCGGGAGGCCGTCGAAGTAGGTGCGCGAGCTGTTGGTCTCCAGCGTCTCCATGTGGTCCAGCCGCGGCACCGAGACGATCGAGGGCCACTGCAGCCGCTGCGACAGCTCGCCGAGCACCGGTGAGGCGATCTCGGCCAGCCACTCGCCGTCGTCGCTCTCGACGCGGCGCTGCAGCGTGTGGCTCGGCAGGAACGCGCCGTCGACCATCCGCTGCCAGACGAGGCCGTGCTGGGCGGCGGTGTGCAGGATGCGGGTCAGGGTGGACTTCGGGATGCCGGTGGCCAGGTGCAGGTCGTGCAGGCTTGCCGCGCCCACGTCGCGCAGGACCTGCAGCACGTCGAGGCCGCGGGACAGGGAGGCGATGGTCTTCACCCGGTACTCCCGCATGCCGGCCCCCTGAGCTGCAATTTTTCGCTGGGTGAAATGAACCGCGATGAGTGTTGCCCATCACACTCGGCCTGCGCCACTGTCTGCGCATGGCTTCCTCCGCCGCGGGCCGCAGCACCTCCGCGGTGCGCGAGGGCGACCTGCTGTGGACGCCGGGGCCGGAGCGGATCGCCCGCGCCCGCCTGACCGAGTTCACCCGCTTCGCGGAGACCCGCACCGGCCGGACGTTCCCCGGGTACGCCGACCTCTGGGCGTGGTCCACCACCGAGCTCGAAGAGTTCTGGCAGGCGATCTGGGACTTCTTCGACGTCCGCTCGTCGGCGCCGCACACCGCCGTCCTGGAGAGCCGGGACATGCCCGGCGCGCGGTGGTTCCCTGGCGCCCGGCTCAACGTCGCCGAGCAGATCCTGCGCAACGAGCACTCGTCCGCGCCCGCACTGCTCTACTCCGCCGAGGGCACCGAGCTCCGCGAGCTGAGCTGGCCCGACTTCGCCGCGCAGGTGCGCGCGGTCGCCACGCACCTGCGCAGCCGCGGAGTCGGCTCCGGTGACCGGGTGGTCTCCTTCCTGCCCAACGTGCCGGAGGCGATCATCGCGATGGTCGCGACGGCGAGCCTCGGCGCGGTGTGGGCCAGCGTGTCGCCGGACTTCGGCACCCGCGGCGCGCTCGACCGGCTGGGTCAGCTCGACCCACGGGTGCTCGTCGCCTGCGACGGCTACCGCTACGGCGGTCGCGACTTCGACCGTCGCGCCGAGGTGGCCGACATCGCCGCAGGGCTGCCAGGCCTGCTCGAGGTCGTGCACGTGCCGGTGCTCGGGCTGCACGTGGAGGGGACCACCTGGGCCGAGGTGGTCACCGGGCCGACGGTGCCCGCCGGCGAGTTCGTCGTCGAGCAGGTGCCCTTCGACCACCCGTTGTGGGTGCTGTTCTCCTCCGGCACCACCGGGCTGCCCAAGGCGATCGTGCACGGGCACGGCGGGATCCTCCTGGAGCAGCTCAAGGGGCTGAGCTTCCACCAGGGGCTGCACCCCGGGGACCGGGCGTTCTTCTTCACCACCACCGGCTGGATGATGTGGAACTTCCTGGTCAGCATGCTGCTGCTGGGCATCACGCCGGTGCTCTACGACGGCAACCCCGCCCACCCCGACGTCGATGCGCTGTGGCGGATCGCGCAGGACAGCCGGGCCACGCTGTTCGGCGCCAGCCCCACCTTCGTCGAGCTGATGCAGAAGGCCGGCGTGGTGCCCGGCGAGCGGTTCGACGTCAGCGCGATCGAGACGATCATGCCGGCCGGGTCACCGGTGTCCCCGGCCATCACGGCCTGGTTCTACGAGAACGTCAAGCCCGACCTCTGGGTGGCGACCGGCAGCGGTGGCACCGACATCTGCACCGGACTGGTGGGCGGGGTCGAGACGCTGCCGGTGCGGGCCGGGGAGATCCAGGCGCGTTCCTCGGCGTGGCCGCCGAGTCGTGGGACGAGCAGGGGCGCAGCGTCGTCGGGCGGGTCGGCGAGCTGGTGATCACCGCCCCGATGCCGTCGATGCCGGTGCGGTTCTGGGGCGACGAGGACGGCGCCCGGTACCGGGCCAGCTACTTCGAGACCTTCCCCGGCGTCTGGCGGCACGGGGACTTCTTCGAGCTGAACGAGCGCGGCGGCTGCTTCGTCCGGGGCCGATCCGACGCGGTGCTCAACCGGCAGGGGTGCGGATCGGCACGGCGGAGATCTACCGCGTGGTCGAGGACGACCCGGCCGTGCGCACGTCGCTGGTGGTGAACCTCGACCTGCCCGGCGGGGGTTCTTCATGCCGCTGTTCGTCGTGCTGCAGCCCGGAGCCGACTTCGACGCGACGACCGTCGAGCGGCTGCGCCGCGCGCTGCGCGAGGAGTACACGCCGCGGCACGTGCCCGACCGGTTCGTCGCCGTCCGGGACGTCCCGCTCACCCGCAGCGGCAAGAAGATGGAGATCCCGGTGCGCCGCGTGCTGCTCGGCGCCGACCCCACCGAGGTCGCCGACCCCAACGCCATGGCCGATCCGGCCGCCTTCGACGACATCGTCGCCTACGCCCGCACCCAGTCCGACTACCCGCTGCAGATCCCCGCCGGCCCCCGACAGGAGCTCCCATGACCGAGCGCTCGTTCCCCCTGCCCTCGCAGATCGACGCCGTGCCCGGTGCGGAGGGCTGGGAGGCGATGTACCCGTACTTCTCGCGCTTCCAGCCGGAGGACGACGGGCGGTTCTGGTTCTACAACTCCATGCACTTCCCGGAGGTCGTCCCGGCCTTCGACGGCATCACCTCCGAGATCCCCTACACCGCGATCGGGGCGAACACCGCCCGGCTGTTCTCCTTCCCGACGACGATGGGGATCGAGTACCGGATCATCCACGGGCGGGTCTACATCACCGCCAACCCGGTGCTCGACGAGGCGGAGCAGGGGAAGCGGTTCGCCGCTTTCCAGGAGCGGGCAGGGCACTACTACGGCAACTGGGACCGCATCTACGGCGAGTGGCAGCAGCGCATCGAGGCGCTGATCGCCGACATCGAGGCCGTCGAGGTGCCCGAACTCGGTGACCTCGACCCCTCGAGGTGGTCACCGGCGGTCGCGGGTTCGCCTCCAACCACTACCTGCGCGAGCGGTTCCACCGCTGCATCGACCTGTACTCGAAGATGTGGCACCACCACACCGAGCTGCTGATGCTCGGATACGGCGCCTACGTCGTCTTCTTCGAGTTCTGCAAGCAGGCGTTCCCGGAGATGGGCGACCAGATGGTGGCGCGGATGGTCGCCGGCATGGACGTGACCATGTACCGCCCGGACGACGAGCTGAAGAAGCTCGCCGCGCTGGCGGTCGAGCTCGACCTGGCCGACCTGTTCGTCGAGGGCGCGGAGCCGGCCAAGGTGCTGGCGGAGCTGGGCGAGCGCGGGGACGGAGGCGCCCGCTGGCTGGCGGCGCTGGAGGCCGCGAAGGACCCGTGGTTCAACGTCTCGGTCGGCGACGGCTTCTACCACCACCACCTGTCCTGGGCCGACGACCTGACCGTGCCCTTCGCCGCTCTGCCGCGCTACGTCGAGCAGATCGCGGCCGGCGAGGACCTCACCCGTCCGACCGAGCGGCTGGCGCAGGAGCGCGACCGGATCGCGGGGAGTACCGGGCCCTGCTGGACTCCGAGGAGGAGAAGGCGGCCTTCGACCAGATGCTGGGCCTGTGCCGGCAGGTGTTCCCCTACATCGAGTCGCACAAGTTCTACTGCGAGCACTGGTTCACCACGCGCTTCTTCCAGAAGATCCGGGCCTTCGGGGCGCTGCTGGCCGAGCGCGGCGTGCTGCTGGCGGCCGACGACGTCTTCCACCTGCGGCACCTCGAGGTCGAGGACGCCCTCGTCGACGTCTCGCTCGCCTGGGCCTCGGGTGGGACGGAGCTCGGTGCCCGGCACTGGCAGCCGATCGTCGCCGAGCGCAAGCGGATCCTCGAGACGCTGGCGGGCTGGTCCCCGCCGCCGGCGCTGGGCGCCGTCCCCGAAGCGCTCAACGACCCGGCGGTGAAGATGCTCTGGGGCATCACCCAGGAGACCATCGAGGCCTGGCTCGGCGGCGAGGACGACGACGAGTCGACCGTCCGCGGCTACGCGGCTTCGCCCGGTGTCGTCGAGGGGTCGCCCGGGTGCTGCTGAACGTGAACGACATCGGGCAGATCCGTGAGGGCGAGGTCCTCGTCTGCCCGGTGACCGCGCCCAGCTGGGGGCCGGTCTTCGGCAAGATCGCCGCGGCCGTCTCCGACATCGGCGGCACGATGTCGCACGCGGCGATCGTGGCCCGCGAGTACGGCATGCCCGCCGTCGTCGGGACCGGCCTGGCCACCACCCGCATCCGGACCGGAGACCGCGTCCGCGTCGACGGCGACCGCGGCGTCGTCACCGTGCTGAGCTGATGGGGACCCTCATGACCACAGGTCCCGTCCTGCACGTCCGCGACGTCGGGCTCGGCGACGTCGCGACCGTCGGCGGCAAGGGCGCCAGCCTCGGCGAGCTGCTGCGCGCCGGCATCCGGGTGCCGACCGGCTTCGCGGTGACCACGGCGGCCTTCCGGCGGACCGTCGAGCACCTCACCGTGCACGGCGGGTCGGTGCCGGCCCGCGTGGCCGCTCTCGATCCCGCCGACGCCGAGGGGCTCGCCGCCGCGACCGCCGAGATCCGGGCGGTCCTGGAGTCCGCGCCCCCGCCGGACGAGGTCGCCGGCGCGGTCGCCGCGGCCTACGCGGCGCTGTGCGACGAGTGCGGCGACCCCGATCTCCCGGTCGCCGTCCGGTCGAGTGCCACCAGCGAGGACAGCGCGGAGGCCAGCTTCGCTGGGCTGCAGGACACCTACCTGTGGGTGCACGGCGCCGCCTCGGTGCTCGAGCACGTGCGCCGGTGCTGGGCCAGCCTGTACAGCGTCGAATCGGTGACCTACCGGCTCCGCCGCGGCATCCCGGAGACCGACCTGGGGATGGCCGTCGTCGTCCAGCGGATGGTGGGAGCCCGCAGCTCCGGGGTGATGTTCACCCGCAGCCCGCGCAGCGGGGACAAGTCGGTGATCGCCATCGACGCCAGCTGGGGCCTCGGATCCGCCGTCGTGAGCGGCGACGTCACGCCCGACTCGTTCGTGGTCAGCAAGGTGACCGGCGAGATCAAGCGAACCGTGGCCACGAAGACGCGGTGGCACCGACCCGACCCCTCCGGTGCCGGCGTGGTGGAGACCGACGTGCCGGGCGAGCTGCAGGACGAGCCGTCGATCTCCGACGAGGAGATCGCCGAGCTGGTCGCGACCGCCCGCCAGGTGGAGGCGCACTACGGCTGCCCGCAGGACATCGAGTGGGCGGTGGACGACACGGGTGCGGTCTTCCTCCTGCAGAGCCGGCCCGAGACCGTGTGGGCGGAGAAGGACCGGGCCCGGAAGGCCGCCCCGACCGCGCGCCCCTTCGACCACGTCTTCCACCTGCTGGGCGGCACGCGCCCGTCCCAGGGGTGAGCGCGGTGGAGCTCACTCCGGACGACGTCCGCGACGTGCTGCGGGTGCTGGACTCCAGCGGCCTGGCCGAGCTGCACCTGGAGCTGGCCGACCTGACCCTCACGGTGCGTCGGGAGGGCGCCGCCGGCTGGACCGCCGAACAGCAGGTGACCCGGGCGCCGCAGGTGGAGCAGGCCGCCGCACCGGCGGTGGAGGCCGAGGCGGCAGCGCCCGCCGCGGAGATCGGAGACGGTCTGGTGGCGGTGCACCCACCGCTGCTCGGCACCTTCTACCGGGCGCCGCAGCCGGGCGCCCCGCCGTTCGTGGACGTCGGCGACCCGGTCGACACCGAGACCGTCGTCGGCATCGTGGAGACGATGAAGATGATGACGCCGGTGCACGCCGGGGTGCGCGGCCGCGTGGTCGAGTTCCGCACCGGCAACGGCGAGTTCGCCGACGCGGACGCGGTGCTGCTGGTGGTGGATCCGGTCGGGGTTGGTGGGGCGGGTGGCCAGCAGAGCGGCGGTGGGGTGGGTGGCTAGCGCGACCGGGCCACGGATCCGGCGGCTGCTGATCGCCAACCGGGGCGAGATCGCCGCCCGGGTGATCCGGACGTGCACGCGGCTGGGCATCGAGTCCGTGCTGGCCGCCTCCGACGCCGACCTGGAGTCGCTGCCCGCGCGGCTGGCCGACCGCGTGGTCCGGCTCGGACCGGCGAACGCGGCGCAGAGCTACCTCGACCCGGCGGCGGTCGTGCGGGCGGCGCAGGCGGTCGATGCCGACGCGGTGCACCCCGGCTACGGCTTCCTGTCGGAGAACCCGTCGCTGGCCCGCGCCTGCGCGACGGCCGGGATCGTGTTCGTCGGGCCGACGCCGGAGTCGCTGGAGGCGGTGGGGGACAAGCTGACCGCCCGGTCGCACGCCCTGGCGGCCGGACTGCCCGTCGTCCCCGGCGGGAGGCCGCGGATCTGGCGCAGGCGCGAGCGGTGGCGGCCGAGGTGGGCTATCCGCTGCTGGTGAAGGCCGTCGGCGGTGGTGGCGGCCGCGGCATGAAGCGGGTGCACGGCCCCGACGACCTGGCGCACACCCTCGACCTCGCCGTCTCCGAGGCCGCGGCCGCGTTCGGTGACCCGCGGGTCTACCTAGAGCGCTTCGTGTCGTCAGGTCGACATGTCGAGGTGCAGATCCTCGGCGACGGCTCGCACGCCGTGGCGCTCGGCGACCGCGACTGCTCCGTCCAGCGCCGGTACCAGAAGCTGTTCGAGGAGGCGCCGGCGCCGCAGCTCTCCGACGCGCTGCGCGCCGAGATGGCCGCCGCGGCGCTCGCCCTGGCCGAGCACCTGCACTACCGCGGCCTGGGCACCGTCGAGCTGCTGGTCGACGGCGAGCGCGGCACCTTCTACTTCCTGGAGATGAACGCCCGCATCCAGGTCGAGCACCCGGTCACCGAGATGGTCACCGGGCTGGACCTGGTCGCCGAGCAGCTCGCCGTCGCCGAAGGACTGCCGCTGCGGTTGCGGCAGCAGGACGTCGTCCTCACCGGGCACGCGGTGGAGTGCCGGATCAACGCCGAGGACTGGCGGCACGGGTTCCGCCCGTCGCCGGGCCGGATCGACCGCGTCGTCCTCCCGGTCGGGGAGGGCCTGCGGGTGGACACCCACGTGCAGGGCGGCTCCGTCGTCCCGCCGTTCTACGACTCCCTGCTGGCGAAGCTGATCGTGCACGGCCGGGACCGGGACGACGCGCTGGCCCGGGCGCGCGCGGCGCTGGGGCTGCTGCGGATCGAGGGCGTGACGACGACGGTGCCGGTGCACCGGGCGCTGCTGGCCGATCCGGAGTTCGCCGCCGGGGAGTGGACACGACGTTCTTCGAGCGCTTCCTGGACGCGCAGCTCGTGGGGACGCGCTGATGGCCGACGTCGGACTCGTGGACGTCTCGATCCGCGACGGCAACCAGAGCCTCTGGGGGCCACCGGCCTCCGGACGGCGCACGTCGCGCAGGTCGCCCCGCTGCTGGAGCGGGTCGGCTTCCGGGCGCTGGACTACAGCTCCAGCACGGCGATGGGCGTGGCCGTCCGCGTGCACCAGGAGGACCCGTGGGAGCGGCTGCGGCTGACCCGGGCCGCCATGCCGACGACGAAGCTGCAGTTCATCGGCACCGGCTTCCGCTTCATCAGCTGGCAGAACTCCCACCCGGACACCATGCAGCTGGTCTACGACCGGCTGGTGGCGGGCGGCATCGACCGGGTCGTCGTGCTGGACCCGATGCACGACATGGACGCTGCCCGCGAGACCGCCCGGCGGCTGAAGCAGGCCGGCGTCGACGAGGTCATCGGGGCGCTGACGTTCACCATCAGCGTGGTGCACGACGACGCCTTCTACGCAGACCTGGCCTCGCAGTTCGCCGCCGACCCGAACGTCGACCGCGTCTACGTGAAGGACCCGGCGGGGATCCTCACCGCCGAGCGCGCCCGCACCCTGCTGCCGGCCATCAAGGCCCGGCTGGCCGGCACGCCGCTGGAGCTGCACTCCCACGCCACGATCGGTCTCTCCCCGCTCACCTATTCGATCGCGCCGGAGCTCGGCGTCGAGGTCGTCCAGGTGGGCTGCGGGCCGCTGGGCAACGGCTCGTCGCTCCCGGAGGCCCGGCGGACGGTCGCCAACCTGCGGGAGATGGGCCACCGGGTCGACGTCGACGACCGCGCGCTGGGCCTGGTGTGCGACTTCTTCGACGGGCTGGCGGCGGCCGAGGAGCTGCCGGTGGGGCGGCCGCAGGACTTCGACGCGGCGTTCCTGCACCACCAGATCGCCGGCGGGGTGATGACGACGACCCGGCGGCAGCTGCGCGAGATCGGCATGGAGCACCGGTTCGAGGCGCTGGTGGAGGAGGTCGGCGCCGTCCGGGCGGAGCTCGGCCACCCGATCATGGTCACGCCGTTCCCGCAGATGGTGGTGTCCCAGGCGCTGTTCAACGTGATCGGCGAGCGGTACGGCACCGTGCCCGACCAGGTGATCCGCTACGTGCTCGGCAGTTTCGGCAAGCCGACGGCGCCGATCGACGCAGGCGTGCAGGACCGCATCCTCGACCGGCCGCGGGCGCGGGAGCTGGCGTCGGAACCGCCACCGCCGTCGCCGGCCGAGCTGCGGAAGCAGTTCCGTCGGGGGATCAGCGACGAGGAGCTGTTGCTCCGGGCGCACATGCCGGAGGACCAGGTCGACGCGATGCTCGCGGCCGGTCCGGCGCCGCGTCACTTCAACCCGTCGCTGGCTCCCGTGCTGACGCTCCTGGACGAGCTCGGCTCGCGCCGCACCGTGCACGACCTCGGCGTCACCAAGGCGGGCCTGACCATGACCGTGCGCCGCGCCTCCGGAGGGACCCCGTTGCCTGACACCGCTGTGGACCGGCTGCGGCGGGTGGGCGGTTTCGTCCTCGACATGGACGGCACGCTGGTGATGGGCGACCGCAACAACCAGGGCCTCGTGCCGTTGCCCGGTGCGGCGGACCTCCTGCAGGGCCTGGGCGACCGCGGGCTGCCGTTCTGCGTCTACACCAACGGGACGGTGAAGACACCGGCCCGCGTGGCCGACGCCCTGGGGCAGCTCGGCCTGACGATCGCCCCCGACCAGGCACTGACGCCGGCCTCCACCGCGGTCGACGTGTTCCTCGAGCGGGGCCACCGGCGGGTGATGGTGCTCGGCGGCGCGGGGATCATCGAGCCCCTGGAAGCGGCCGGGATCGAGACGGTGCCGCCGCTGCGGGGCACCGGCTGCGACGCGGTGATGGCCGGCTGGTTCCGGCAGGAGCTGACCTTCGAGGCGCTCGAGGCGGCGGTCTTCGCGGTCTTCGACGGGGCGGCGTTCTACAGCGCCTCTCAGTCGTTGTTCTTCGCGACGGCGGAAGGGCGGTCGCTGGGGACGTCGCGGGCGATCAGCGCCGTCGTCCGCGACATCACCGGGTGCGAGGTGACCGTCGTCGGCAAGCCGTCGCTGAACGCGCTGCGGACGGCCGGGCGGCGGCTCGGCCTGGCACCTGCCGAGCTGGCCGTGGTCGGCGACGACCCCGAGCTCGAGGTGCCGATGGCGCACGCCGGAGGCGCCTTCGCCGTGGCCGTGCACACCGGCATCGGGCACGCGGGCTCGTTCACCGACCTGCCGGCCGCGGTGCGGCCGCACCTGGACCTGCCCGACGTGGGTGAGCTGGCCCGGCTGCTGCGGACCTGAATCGGGGAGTGGACCGGTCGACGAGCGGGAATGACCGCCGCGACTGTCGGTCCGAGCTCCGGAGGCGTCGGTGTCCGCACGTGAACCCGCAGAGATGGCCCAGGTCGCCGCGGAGACCGGTGCCAAGAAGACCCGTCGCACGTGGGACCGCGTGCTGGTCAGCGCCTTCCTGGCCGGCGCGTACATCGCGTTCGGCGGGCTGGTGGCGATCACCGTCTCCGCCGGGTTGGACCCGGGAACCTGGGGCACGCTCCCGACCCTGTTCACCGGCGTCGCCTTCACCCTCGGCCTGGTCCTGGTGCTCATCGCCGGGTCGGACCTCGCGACCGGCAACATGATGCTGGTCCCGCTCGGCGCCATGCGCGGCAAGATCGACGTGGGCGACGTCGCCAGGAACCTCACGCTCGTCCTGCTCGGCAACCTGCTGGGCGCCCTGTTCGTGGCGTTCTTCCTCGCGGTGCAGACCGATGTCATCGGCGACGCCGGTTCCGACGGCAGCGCGGCGCTCACCTACGAGCGGCTGGCCGGCATCGCCGAGGGCAAGGCGACCGGGCACACGGCCTGGGAGACGTTCCTGCGGGGTGTGGGCTGCAACTGGCTGGTCTGCCTGGCGGTGTGGATGTCGCTGGCCGCGCAGTCGGTGTCGGGGAAGATCCTCGCGTTGTTCTTCCCGATCATGGCGTTCGTCGCGATGGGCTTCGACCACGTCGTGGCCAACATGTTCTTCCTCCCCGCGGCGATCTTCGCCGGGGTCCCGGATCTCGGCTGGGACGACGCCCTGCTCAACTGGCTGCTCGCGGGCTCCGGCAACCTGGTCGGCGCGGTCATCTTCGTGTCCACGTCGTACTGGTACCTCTTCCTCAAGGACCACCCGGAGAAGCCGGCGGTGGCCGACGAGGAGCCCGCCGAACGGGCCTGACGGGCTCCTCGTCGACGGCCGCTGGCCGTCCCGGCCCGCTCAGCCGGCGGCGATCGGCGCGGCGGCCGCGTTGCGCATCCGCCGGGCGATGTGCCGTGCCACGAACCCGGCGTCGCGGCCCACGCCTCCGATGAGCATCGACGAGAAGCCGTGGAGGAACGGCAGGCCGACGAAGTAGAGGCCGGGGGCGTCGGCGACGACCCCGCGCGTCTGGGTCGGCCAGCGCTCGTCGCCGATGGGGACCTGGATCCAGTCGGTGTCCTTGCCGAAGCCGGTGCACCAGACGACGTTGGTGACCTCGAGGACCCGGCCGTCGCCCAGGACCGGCCTGCCGTCCTGCACGCCGACGGTGCGCTCCGGGGTGTACTCCACTCCGGCCGCCTCGATGTCGCTCCGCTTGACCCGGATGAGCGGGCCGCCGCCGGAGCGGACGTGCCCGGCGACCTTGCGGCCGAGCGGCGTGCGCATCGTGAGGACGTGGTTGGCGGCGAACCACAGGATCGGCAGCATCAGGTGCGCCGTCCGGCCGTCGATCCGGAACGGGATCTCGCCCTGGATCGGCCCCGACAGGTACACGCGGTGCGAGGGGCGAGTTCCACGGCCAGGTCCGGCCCCGAGTGGCTGCTCCCGACCAGGAGGACGGGACCGGGCTGGAGCTGGGACGGGTTGCGGTACTCCGCGGAGTGCATCTGGCGGATCCGCGGGTCGAGCCGGTCGGCGAACTCGGGGACGATCGGGGTCTGCCACGTGCCGGACGCGACGACGACGTTCGGGGCCTCGAACCGGCGGTGCCCCGACGTGACGACGTAGTGCTCGCCCTTCCTCGAGAGGCTGTCGACGCTGACACCCGTGCGCACCGGCAGATCGAAGGTGGCGGCGTAGGACTCCAGGTAGTCCGCCGTCTCCGAACCCGTCGGGAACTCCCACCCGGGCATCGGGAACGGCATGCCGGGGAGGGCGTCGTAACGCGCGGGGCTGAACAGGCGGAGGGAGTCGAACCGTTGCCGCCAGACGTCGCCGACGCGCTCGGACCCCTCGAGCACCACGTGCGGCCGGCCCGCTCGCGCCAGGTGGTACGACGTCGCGAGCCCGGCCTGGCCGCCGCCGATGACCACGGTCTCGACGTGCTCGGGTCCCGCGAAGCCGAGGTCGGCGGGGATGGGTCCAGTGCTGGTCATCGGAACCTCCGGGGGTGTCGTCCGAACTGATGGGACGACGCTAGGAAGCCCGGGCACCGCGCCGCGTCGGGAGAACTGTGTAGATCGGCGGCTCCGTTCAGGCCAGGTGGTGCTGGTACGCGTAGGCCGTCGCGGCGGCCCGTGAGGGGACGTCGATCTTGGTGAAGATGTTGGCGACGTGCCGGGCCACCGTCTTCTCCGACAGGAAGAGGTCACCGGCGATCGCCCGGTTCGTCCGACCGGTCGCGACCAGACGGAGGACCTCGACCTCGCGCGTCGTCAGGCCTCCCGGCGCGGCCGCCCCAGCCCCGCGACCGGTCAGCTCGGCGACCCGCTCGGCATCGGGTCGCGCGCCGAGCTGGTCGAAGGTCCATCCCGCGGCGCCCAGCTCCAACGCGGCGGTCTCGTGGTCGTCGAGTGCCCGGCAGGCGAGACCGATGAGCACGCGGGTCCGCGCCGCGTCGTACGGCGCCCCGAGCTCCTGCCACGCCGACCAGGCGCGGCGCAGCGTTCCGACGGCCTGCCCGGAGGCGTCGCGGGCGAGCAGGACGGCGCCGGTCGCCTGCATCGCCATCGCGCGGAGCAGCGGCGCGTCGATGTTCGCCGCCAACTGCGACAGCTCGTGGGCGGGCGCGTCGGCACCGCTGAGGTCCCCGGCGGCGAGGAGCACCTCGACGCACCCCGCCAGCAGGCGGGGCCGGTGCGGCCCCGACAGGGGCTCCTCCGCGAGGGCGCGACGGATCGCCGCGGTCGCCGCCTCGGCCCGCCCCTGCGCGACCCGGAGCAGGGCGAGCCCGGGCTGCGGGTCGTGGCCGTGCCGGCTCGCCCGCCTGTAGGCCGCCTCCGCCGCGTCGTACTCCCCGCGGAGCCGGTGCAGGTCGCCCAGCTCGTGCCAGGCCATCCCGGTCGCAGTCTGACCAGGGGCGTCGGCGAGCTGTGCGCAGGCGAGCTCGGCCTCGGTCATGGCGTCCGGCCATGCCCCGTGCAGTTGCAGGATCTGGGCGCGGTGCACCAGGCACTGGCCGCGGTACGGAACCATGTCCGGCTGCGCGGCACACCACCTGGTGAGGGCGCCGGTCCACTCCTGCGCACGCCGCAGGTCGTAGCTGTCGAGGCATGTGGCGATCACCGCGCAGTAGACCAGCCCCGTGACGTGGGTCGACGTCTCGCCGGTGGTGACGGCGATCATCGCCTCGTCGAGCAGGGCCAGCCCGCCTCCGACGTCCCCCAGGAGGGCCAGCGCCTGGCCCCGCCCGAGCCGGCCGAGCGTCATGAGGTCCGCTTCCCCGAAGCGGTCGCCGACGGCGGCCGCCCTGGTGAAGCCGTCGTAGGCGGTGCGCGCGTCGCCTCCGTACATGGCCTGGACGGCGGGCGGCAGCTGCACGTAGCCGTGGACGGGTGAATCGGTCACCCCGGCGCCGTCGAGGACCGCGAGTGCCCGCCCCAGCCACCCCCGGCCTGGGCCCCTTCCCCCGCAGCGCCAGACCCCAGGCCAGCCAGAACGCGCACCGGGCCGCCCGCTCCGGGTCGTCGTCGGCCAGGTGGCGACGGTGCGCCCGCTCCCACGCGACGGCGCAGTCGGCATCCCGACCCGTGAGGTAGGCCGCCAGCGCGAGCCGCTCCAGGTCGGCTGACTCGCCGTAGGCGGCCGCTGCCGCGAGGTGCCGGTACGCGTCCTCCCACGCGTGGTGGGCGTAGGCGGCACGTCCGGCGTCGAGCTCCGATCCGGGAATCGGCACGCGGGCCATGCTCCTCGCGCGGTCGCGCGGGTCAATGGGTGCGGCCGTCCCCGCCGATCAGGTGGAAGCGATCGACAGGGTGAGCCGGAGGCGGCCCTCGTCGGAGGGGCCGTGGCGATCCGCTCGGCCGACGGGGTGCGGTACTCGGTGGTGCGCTGGCGGGCCGGCCGGCCGATCGCGGCGGCCATGGCCTCCAGCTCGGCGATGGTCTTCAGCGAGCCGTTCTCGCTGCCGGCCATCCGGCTGATCGTCTCCTCCATCAGCGTGCCGCCAGGCGTCCGGGGATGCCGGCCTTCCGTAGCAGGTCACCGACGTGCGACGTTAGGCCGACGGAGCCATACACCTCTATACCGGCTCCCTGGCTCGCTGCGATTGGAATCATTTCTCTCAATCGCTCTAGTCCGTCTGCCGACTGGTACCGCAACCAAGAACCTGCATGTCCGGGACTGAGGGTCGACCGGTCGAGGAAGAAGTGTGTGGCAATGTGCGCCTGCAGCACCCAGGCCTGGCGTCCGTCGTGCGCCCACTCAATGCGGACCGGACCCAGAGCCTTTCGCGCTTGGGTGGTCAGCGCCAGTACGTCGGATACGACCTCCGGGGAAGCTCGGCAGGCGACGCTGCCCCAAGCATGAAGTTATCGCCAGTTCCACGCACACCCTCGATAAGGTCTTCGCTGTCGCCCTGTGTGGGGATCGAAGCCCCTGACCACAAGGCATCCACCGCCTCCTGGGCGAGCACTGAGGCGAGTCGATCTCCTTCGGTGTCTTCCTGCTGTAGGAGTCGAAATGGGTCAACCCAATACGGAAGTGTACTGAAGTGTCCTGGGGTTTGTTCTCTAGGTGCGGTCCGAGTCCAGAACTGCGAGGTTCCAGTAGGCGTCCCGAAGGTGAACGGGGCGACTCTGCGCGAGATGACGGTAGTGCGTGGCACTGGAAGGTCGAGCAAATGTGTGATTAGCAGGCCATATGTCTTGTCGCCGATATGACGGCTAAACTTGTTAGGCCAGCGAGGCGTCACATCAAGCGTGACCGACGCGACCTGCTCGGTTTCCCACCAAATGGTGTGCTCTCGCATAAAACCCACTCGTTCGGGGTGTACCGAAAATTCGAGCCGCTCACCGTCGCGCCATGGTAACGCTGGATCGAAGCCGTAAACGACCTTGAGAAGGCGAGTAGCGAGGTCGTGTGGCAGCGCTGCCGTTCCCTGCTTTTCTACCGCCCGAGGGGTGTCATCAGGAGAGAACTCTACCGCTCCGCCAAGACTTACTCCCGATACGCCGCCATCCGAAACGTCGACAGTTTCATTGACGATGGTGTAGTAGCCATCGGCGGCCAGTGACCGGACTAGAGCCGCAGCTTCATGAGGGTTCCCTAACCCATAGTAGAACGGGCTGCCTTTATCGCGATCCGGCAAGAAGCTGCGAACGTTCACCGTCCCCGTGCCGGATGCGATCACTGCTGAGATGACGGTGTCCACGCCACCCGGTTCGATGGAGGACCTCTCTCGGACCGCCATGTGGCGTAGCTCGGGTTCGCGGCCAGGCGAAAAGCTCGCGAACTGTGCGACATTCCCGCGGCCTGCTAGGTCCTTCAGTCGGTCATCCTTCAGGCTTGTCATTCGCTCACCTCCCGACCGTTGCCCTCTCTGGCTCTCGGCAGTTCGCGATTGCGCTTAGCAACTGAGTGTTGCTCACACCTACACGCGCAAGTTGTTCAGCAGCATCCCGCAGCATGGACAGTCCCGCGCTGGCGCTCAATGGTCTGAACCGGTGATCCAACAGTTCGCATCCGGCATTGTGAGCGGCAGCGAATTCCAAGGCGCAACCGCTGCTGAACTGCCATCCATGAGCGAAAACAACGGTCGCCGCGTTCCTCTCGACTAGTCGCGTCCAAAAGAGGTGATAGTCGTTCTGCGCCCAACCCGGGACATCTTCCAGGCCGGTGGGGTCGATTACAGGTTGTCTCACCCATCTCGCCCGGCAGGCCCGAACCAGGGGACGCGCCCGACGAATATTGGGCTCGATGATCTGTTCCCGCAGACGGAGGGCGTACGTGGCAGACCCTGAATCCGGCTGTCGTGGGTGCCACTCAATGAATTGTGGCCCTGTGGTGATAGGGGTGCTGACGTAGACCGCGTTGCGGCCCTCAACTCCGAGACAAGCTGCGAACCCTATAAGCATCTCGCTCAGCTCCTCGGGAGGAAGGCCTGTAACCGTCGCTTCACCGCTGGGGCCGTGTGCGTCGCCGCTCGGTGCCATGCGTGTGACCGTAGACCCGGGTAGCGACAAGCGGGCGGAGGGGCGTGCGGAATCACCGGAGAGGGACACGATCGCTCTGGGTGCCGTGCCCTCCGGTGCGTGCGGGACCCCTGGGGGTGAGGGCAGTGCGCTCACGTCGCGGAGCCGCGGCGTAGGGAAGGAGCGTTCCAATGCTCGCTCGGCCAGGGTCGAACGCGGCATCCGCCGTGTCCGTGTCCTGCAGGTCTCGCGTGGTGCCTCGCAGGTGCTTGCGAGACTGCACGAGTTGTCGAGCCACCGTGAGGAGAGACAAGAGAGTGGCCGGCGCTGCGACAGCGGCAAGCGCTAGCCAACTGAACCCCGTCACCACGGCCCCCACGGGAGCACGATGGCGATGGCCGTCGCAGCCGCTGCTCCCCATGTCGGCAGTCTGCGTCCACGCAAGCGCGGCCGGACCGCCGCGAAGCAGGCGCAAGCAGCGACGGTCGCGGTGACCACCCAACCCGCCTGGGGGCTGCCATCTGCGATAAGGACCCCAGCGGCGGAGATGGCGTAGGCGGGCAAGAGTGCCCCCAACCAGCGCAGTACACCAAGGGCTGCGGCGAAGCTTTGACCTTCACTCGAGGCAACACGGAAGTGTTCAGACTCGGGAGTGCCATGCTTCTTCACAAATCGATTGGCCGCAAGCCGCCAGGTAACCTCGGCGTCGGAGCGTTCATGTCTGTAGACATTGTAGATTTGCAGTGCGGCATGTCCGGCGAATATCGAAGTCATGATCACCAATGGCCAAAACGCCAGCGGCAGAGTCAAATGCTGCCCGGCGGTCGTGACCCTCAACATTGAGGGGCGTTGTGAAGCGTGCGTTCCTAGGAGTAGGCCGGTGGCGAGCCACATGAGCCCATAGATGTACAGCGCAGCTGCCTCGTCGGTTAGACCGTACTTCACCCGAGCGCGCTCGCTTAGATTGTGGGCCTCTCGCAGGTACTGCTTGCGAAGTAGGTCTTCGAGCTGATCATCGGGTTGGTCCCAGCGGCGGAACCACTGCCGGAGCGGCTGCGACCCGATCATCTGGAAGTACAGCAACGACTTGTCGAGACGAACGTCTTCTCCGGTTTGCTGCTGGCTGCGACCCGGAAGCTTTAGTTCTGTACTGAGAGCCATTAGCAGGAGGATGACCGCTGCGATCGTCATAACTAGATACATGGCGGCCGCGACGGCAATTAGCGGCAGGCGCTCATTGTCGACTATGTAGCGGATACCGAGCAACTCTGTTTTCAGGACGAATGCTATGGCGCCGGTGGTCAGGAAGGCGATGGCAACCAGAAAGCGGTTGACCTTGTCGTCCTGATGCTTCGTGGCGTCAAGAACCTCAACATAGGTTTGGCGGGCCAACTCTAACGCGCGAGCGAGAGCTTTACGCTCATCCTCGGAGTCGCGCGTCGGAGAGGAGTGGACTAGATCCGGCGTCGCGACACGCGACCTGGAGCGCACAGCGCGGAGAAGATGGAATCGGAACGGCACGGTGCTACACCGTGCCACAAAGACCGCTCTTGGAGGCTCACCGCCCACGCTTGGGTGCCTGGGACGGGCGGCCGATCGGTCAGGACGGCTTGATCGAGAGAGTGAGCCGTCGGCGCCCCTCGTCGGAGTGGGCGGTGGCGAGCCGCTCGGCCGACGGGGTGCCGTACTCGGTGGTGCGCTGGCGGGCGGGCCGGCCGATCGCGGCGGCCATGGCCTCGAGCTCGGCGATGGTCTTCAGCGACCCGTTCTCGCTGCCGGCCATCCGGCTGATCGTCTCCTCCATCAGCGTGCCGCCGAGGTCGTTGGCGCCGCCCTGCAGCACCGCCTTCGTCCCGGTGTCGGCGAGCTTCACCCACGACGTCTGGATGTTGGGGATGCGGCCGTGCAGCAGCAGCCGGGCGACGGCGTGGATGGCCCGGTTCTCCCGCACCGTCGGCCCGGGCCGCGCGACCCCGGCCAGGTAGATCGGCGAGTTGTGGTGCACGAACGGCAGCAGCACGAACTCGGTGAAGCCGCCGGTCTCGTCCTGCAGGCGGCTGAGCGTGCGCAGGTGCCCGACCCAGTGCGCGGGGGTGTCGACGTGCCCGTACATCATCGTCGACGTCGTCGGGATGCCCACCTCGTGCGCTGTCGCGATGATCTCCAGCCAGGTCGCCGTCGGCAGCTTGCCCTTGGTCAGCACCCAGCGGACGTCGTCGTCGAGGATCTCCGCGGCCGTGCCGGGGATGGAGTCGAGGCCCGCTGCCTTGGCCTCGGTGAGGAAGTCGCGGAACGACAGCCCGGTGCGGGCGGCGCCGTTGACGATCTCCATGGGGGAGAAGGCGTGCAGGTGGATGCCCGGCTGCCGCTCCTTCACCGTGCGGGCGAGGTCGAAGTACGCCGTCCCCGGCAGGTCGGGGTGGATGCCGCCCTGCATGCAGATCTCGGTCGCGCCGGCCGCCCACGCCTCGTCGACGCGGTCACCCACCTGGCTCATCGACAGCGTGTAGGCGTCCGCGTCGGTGCGCCGCTGGGCGAACGCGCAGAACCGGCAGCCGGTGTAGCAGACGTTGGTGAAGTTGATGTTCCGGTTCACGACGTAGGTGACGTCGTCGCCGTTGACGTCGGCCCGGACCGCGTCGGCCAGAGCGCACAGGTTCTCCAGATCCGTGCCGTCGGCGCCGAGCAGCGCGAGGTACTCGGCGTCGGTCAGCCCCGCCGGGTCCTGCTCGGCGTGCAGCAGTGCGGCCAGCACCTCGGGGTCACCGGCGGCCAGGGCCGTGGGTGCCCGTCCCGGGCGCTCTCGGTGCGCGACCGCAGCTCCGACCAGTCGCCGTAGACGGCGTCGAAGTCGCTGCGCCGGTCCGACGTCCGCCCGACCGTGTCGACCTCGACGTGCAGGTCGGTCCGCCCGGACGCGGTCCACGACTCGTCGGGCTCCTGCCACGGCAGGCCGACGGGGACGCGCCCTCGACGGCCAGGCCGTCCGGCCCGGCGAGCGCCGACACGTGCGGGCGCACCCGCGGGTCCAGCCACGGCTCCGGTTGCAGGACGTAGCCGGGCTGGGCGGCCAGCCGCTCGCGCAGCTCGAAGCCCGCTTCGGCGCTCAGCGCCGCGAGCTTGTCGATGTTCGGCCAGGGCCGCTCGGGGTTGACGTGGTCGGGGGTCAGCGGCGAGACGCCGCCCCAGTCGTCGACGCCGGCGCGCAGCAGCAGCGCGAGCTCGGTGGAGTCGCTCAGGTTCGGCGGCGCCTGCACGCGGGCCTTCGGGCCGAGCAGCAGCCGGGTGACGGCGACGGCGGCGACGTACTCCTGCAGCTCCAGGTCGTCGTGGGCCTGCATCGCCGTCCGGGGCTTGGCCCGGAAGTTCTGGACGATGACCTCCTGCACGTGCCCGTGCCGCTGCGCGCTGGCCCGGATCTGCGCGACGGCCTCCACCCGCTCGGCGTAGTCCTCGCCGATGCCCAGCAGCACGCCGGTGGTGAACGGGACGGCGGAGCGCCCGGCGTCCTCCAGGACCCGCAGCCGGACGGCGGGCTCCTTGTCGGGGCTGCCGTAGTGCGGGCCGCCCTTCTCCGACCAGAGCCGGGTGGCCGTCGTCTCGAGCATCATCCCCATCGAGGCCGAGACCGGCTTCAGCCGCTGGATCTCCTCCCACGACAGGACGCCGGGGTTGAGGTGGGGAGCAGCCCCGTCTCCTCGAGCACCCGGATCGCCATGGCACGCAGATAGCCCAGCGTGGAATCGAAGCCGTGCGCCTCCAGCCACTCGGCGGCGACCGGCCAGCGCTCCTCGGGGCGGTCGCCGAGGGTGAACAGCGCCTCCTTGCAGCCCACCGCGGCCCCGGCGCGGGCGATGTCGAGGACCTCGTCGGGGAGAGGTAGGGCGCCTTCCCTGGGCCCGTAGCTGCCCGGGCGTCGTCACGAAGGTGCAGTAGTGGCAGCGGTCGCGGCACAGGTGGGTGAGCGGGATGAAGACCTTGCGGCTGTAGGTGACCACGCCCGGCCGACCGGCCGAGGCCAGGCCGGCGTCGCGAACCCTCCCGGCGGCGGTGAGCAGCCGGTCCAGCGGCTCGCCGTCGCCCAGACCGCGGGCGTGCAGCAACGTCTCCGCTTCGACGGCGTCGAGGGTCACGCCGCGCTCGGCGCGGGTGAGCGCGCGGCGCAGCGCGGACTCGGTGGGGGTCCGGGCAGGGCAGTCATCGTCCACGACGCTAGTCGCCCTCGACGGCCGGAACGGCGGGCGGGGCTTCCCGTCAGGTGTGCACGGTCGGCCGGTAGACGAGCTCCTGGGTGCGGCCGTCGAGCGTCCGGCTCCCGATCAGCTCCAGATCGAAGTCGGCCGCGCCCCCGAAGATCGGGTCCGTCCCGGTCCGTCCGGTGATCACGGGGAAGATCGTCACCTGGACGCGGTCGACCAGGCCGGCGGCCATCAGCGCCCGGTTCATCGACAGGCTGCCGTGGGAGCGCAACGGCACCTCGGACTCCTCCTTGAGCCGGGCGACGACCTCGACGGCGTCGCCGCTCACGAGGGTGGCGTCCGGCCAGTCGAGGGGCCCTCGAGCGTCGTCGACACCACTGTCGTGGGCATGCGCTTGATCCGGTCGTTGACCGGGTCGTCCCCTCCCGGCCCCTCGGTGCCCGGGCCCAGGTACTCCACAAATTGCCGGAAGGTGTTCGCCCCGAGGACCAACCGCTGCTCCTCCTCGTACTGGGCGAGGCGGCGGTCGAGAAACTCCGGTCCCTGCTTGCCCCAGTAGCCGCCCCAGTCGCCGCGGTCGTCGTAGGAGCCGAAGCCGTCGAGGCTGGCGAAGACGTCGAAGGTGTAAGTCGCGGTCATGTCTCTCCTCGGGTGCGGATCGGGTTCGGAGAGAAGACCGGGAACCAGGGCGGGACTCATCGTCGGCGGGTGTGCGGAGAACGGGGTCACCACGCGGACCGAGGCCCCGATTCCCGCACACCGGTTGCCGATCCTCGCCGCAGGGCACCGGCGAACACCTCGGCGGCCCGTCGTCCGCCGAGGGTCAGAGGTCCCGGTGCAGATTCTCGGCGCGGTCCTCGACGGCGCCGTGGCGCATCAGGCTGACGATGGCCAGGGCGAGGCCGCCCCAGATCACGAGCATCGCCACCACCATCATCACGATCGCGGCCGTGCTCATCGGGGTCCTCCCTCGTCGTACCCGGTCACCGGGTGGTCGTGGGCAGTGGGGTCCGTCGTGGAGGCCGCGTGCAACGGGGCCCCGGATCGGAGCCGGGTGGCGGCCCGTCCAGATGCGTCCCGGCGCGCCACGGCAGCCGGGCGAGGAGGAAGCCGACCACCGGCAGTGCCACCACCAGCAGCCAGCCGCAGACCAGCAGCAGCCACCCGGGGTAGTCGCCGTAGGGCGCTTCCAGGTCGTCCTGCAGCGCGAGGACGAGCACGACGGCCAGGCCCACCGGGGCGACGATGCTCGTCAGCACGCGCCAGCCGGTGCCCACCCGGGGGCGGCCGTGGACGTTGAGGTGCCCGCCGAGACCGGTCAGGGCCCGGAGCGCCCAGGAGACGACCAGCATGCTCACCAGCGCCACGACGAGGATGCCGTACTGGTTGACGAAGTGGTCGACGACGTCGAGCACGTAGATGCCGCTCGTCGTGCTGAAGAGGACCAGGCTCAGCAGCGCGGCGGGAACGCCGACCGCGAGGGTGGCGGTCAGGCGGCTGGTGTCGAGCTTGTCGCGGACGGCGGAGATCACGACCTCGATCACGCTGACCAGCGAGGTGATGCCGGCGAGGACCAGCGAGCCGAAGAAGAGGACGCCGATCAGGGCGCCGGCCGGGGCCTCGCTGATGATCGTCGGGAAGGCGATGAAGGCCAGCCCGATGCCGTCGCTGGCGACCTCGCCGACCGCGACCCCGCTGGCCTGGGCCATGAAGCCCAGGGCGGCGAACACGCCGATGCCGGCGAGCAGCTCGAAGCCGGAGTTCGAGAAGCCGACGACGAGGCCGGAGCCGATCATGTCCTCGCGACGCCCGACGTACGAGGCGTACGTGATCATGATGCCGAAGCCGATCGACAGCGAGAAGAAGATCTGGCCGAACGCGGCGGCCCAGACGGGAGCCGAGGCGAGTGCCGACCAGTCGGGGGTGAACAGCGCGTCGAGGCCACCGGCCGCGCCCGGCAGCAGCAGCGCCTGCACCACGAGGGCGGCGAAGGCGAGCACCAGCACCGGGATGAAGATCAACGACGTCGCGCCGATCCCGCGCTGGACGCCGAGGGCCATGATCACGAGGACGGCGACCCAGACGAGCACGAGGGGTACGAGCACTCCGGGCACCACGTCGGCGGTGACCTCGACGTCCCCGGCCTGGAGGAACTCGCCGAAGAAGAAGCCTTCGGGGTCATCACCCCACGACTCGTCCAGCGAGAAGAACGTGTACCGCACCGCCCAGGCGATGACCGCCGCGTAGTAGACGGCGATGACGAAGCAGATGCCGACCTGCCACCAGCCGAGCCCCTCGGTTCCACGGCGCAGCCGGGCGAAGGAGAGCGGTGCCGAGCCGCGGTGGCGGTGCCCGATCGCGTAGTCCAGCAGCAGGAACGGGATGCCGGCGGTCAGCAGGGCGACCAGGTAGGGCACCACGAAGGCGCCGCCGCCGTTCTCGTAGGCGACGTAGGGGAATCGCCAGATGTTGCCGAGCCCGACGGCCGAGCCGATGGCCGCCAGGATGAAGACGCGTCGGGAGCTGAACGCGCCGCGGCGCTTCTCGTCAGCCTGTTCGGTGGCTCGCCCCGCCGTCGAGCTCATGCGCCCTCCCGTGTCCTGATCGGTCGAACGGCGTCGCGCCGCTGGAGAGAGGATGGCAGGACTCGCGCTTCTCGGCAGCCGCGACCGGATGTGCGCACAGGCCCCGTCCCGGGTCCCGCCTGAGCTTGCGAAGGCTGGGGACGGCGGGGTCCTTCCGGGGGCCTTCTTCAGATGTCGCGGCGCTGGAAGGACAGCGCGGTGAGGCCCAGGATCACTGCGATCCAGACCGCCGCCCAGGCCAGGTAGGCCGGGGCCAGCGGCGCCTCGCTGAGGAACGGGAACCCGCCCTCGCCGGGGCCCATCTGGACGAGGGCGACCGGGTCCTGGAAGGCGTTCATCGCGCCGCGCCACAGCCCGTCGGTGGGCAGCAGGACGCGGGACACGGTGCCGACGCGCTCGACGCCCTCGTTGCCCAGGGCCCCGCCGATCCCGCCGACGACGCCCGCCACCCAGGTCGCGCCGAACAGCCCCACGGAGACGATCCCGGACGCCATCGGCGAGACGACGCTGGACAGCAGCAGGGCCAGCGTCAGCAGCACGACCGTCTCGGCGGCGAGCAGCGCGAGCCCCGAGGCGGGCGACGGGGGCCAGTAGCCCACCACGGCGCGCACGACGAGCAGCTGCGCGAGACCGGCCAGGACCACGTACCCGCAGCCGAAGGTGAGCAGGCCCAGCCACTTGCCGAGCAGCACCGAGGACCGGCGGACCGGCCGGGCGAGCATCGACAGCGCCTGCCCCGATTCCACCTCACCGGCCAGCGTCGGACCGGCCAGGAACGCCGTGCCGATCGCGGCGATCAGGCTGAAGCCGAACATGATCAGGTTGATCAGCAGCGAGGCCACCAGCCGGGCCTCGCCGCTGGTCATGGTGCCGAGATCGGTGTCGAGCCCGATCAGCTTCGAGAAGCCCCAACCGCTGAGCACCAGCAGGGCCACGGTCAGGACCAGGAGGGCCCAGACCACCCGTCGTCGGAACGCCTCGCGCAGGGTCAGCGCGGCGATGGTCAGCACGATCATCGCTGCGTTCCCTCGGCCGTGGGCTCGTCGTGCCGCAGCACCGCGAGCAGGCGCTCCTCGAGGCTGATCCGCACCGGCTCCACGGCGTGCACGGCGACCCCGAGGCCGACCAGGTCCCGCACCAGGTCGGGCACGGTGACGCCGTCGTCGTCCGCGGTGAGCTGCACGGTGAACCAGTCGCCGCTGCGGGTCAGCGACCCGGCCGCGCGCAACCGGTCCTCGATGCGGCCGTCCACGCCGGCCAGCCGCAGGCGGACCTCGCGCTGGCCGAGCAGCTCGGCCAGGGTGCCCGACGCCGCCACCCGGCCCTTGTCGAGGATCACCACCCGGTCGCACACCCGCTCCACCTCCCCGATGAGGTGGGAGTTGAGCAGCACGGCGACGCCGCGGGACTTCAGCGCCAGCACGAGGTCGCGGACGTCGACCCGGCCGATCGGGTCCAGCGCACTGGTCGGCTCGTCCAGGACGACGAGTTCCGGGCGCGCGACCAGTGCGACGGCGAGGCCCAGCCGCTGCTGCATGCCCTTGGAGAACCCGCCCACCCGGTCGCCCGCGCGGTCGGCGAGCCCGACCAGCGCCAGGCACTCCTGCCGCTCGGAGGCACGGACGTCGGCCTTCGCGAGCCGTACGTGCAGGTCCAGCACCTCGCGGGGCGTCAACCACGGCTGGTAGCGGAACAGCTCGGGCAGGTAGCCGACCGCGCTGCGGGAGCGCGGGTCGGACGCCCGCCGTCCGAGCAACAGCACCTCACCGGCGTCGGGCCGCACGAGGCCGAGCAGCATCTTGATGACACTGGTCTTGCCCGCACCGTTGGGGCCGAGCAGGCCGAGCACCTCGCCGCGGGCCACGGAGAAGGACACGTCCTCGACGGCGGTCTGGCGGCCGTACCGCTTGCGCAGTCCGGAGCACCAGACCGCCGGGGACGGCGGCAGGTCGGCGAGCGCGGCAGCCGCGCCGGTGGTCCCGGAGGTCACCCCGCGGACGGTAGCGGCGTCAGCGGAGGCCACGCGCGACCGACAGGAGCTCGTCGGCGCTCAGCGTTCCGGCGACGCCCGTCATCACGCCGTCCTCGACCCAGACCACGCCGGCGAACAGCCCGTTGCGGGAGGTCAGCACGGTCGCCTCGGCACCGTCGACGTCGGCGGTCGAGCTGGTCACCATCTCCGCCGGGACGGGCAGCGGCAGCGTGCCGCGGTCCTCCGACAGGCTCTCCAGCTGATCGGCGAGGCCCTCGGGCAGGCCCGGCAGCGACAGCAGGTAGTCGCGCACGTCGGTGAACTCCGCGCCGGACGAGTCCACCGTCGGCGCCCCGACACGCGCGACGACCAGCGTCGGCACGCCGGTCGGCTGCGTCCAGACGGCCGCGACGCCCGGGCCCGCCTGGATCCGCAGCGTGCTGCCGTCCAGCCCGGCGGGCACGGGCGGGAGCTCCTCGCCCTCGGCGGCTGCCGCCTGGGCGGCCTTCTCGGCCGAGAAGGTGAACGTGGCCTCCACGACGCCCGCCGCCTGGTACGTCGGTTCCCCCGTCACCCCCTCGGGCAGCTCGGCGACCTCCGGGACGGCGAGGCCGGTCCGCTCGCGCGCGGCGGCGGCGTCGGCCACCTGCTCGGGCTCGGGCGCCTTCGTGATCTGCAGGTCGCCGTAGGCGGAGAGGTCGGGCACCTGCACCAGGTCGGCGGAGGCGACCTCGACCGTCTGCACCTGCTCGGTCTGGAAGATCGGCAGCCACTCGTTGGCCGCCGCGACGCCGGCGCCGGTCAGGACGACCACCGCGCCCACCGCGGCGACCGCGGGCCGCCGCACCGCCGCCGTCCATCGCCGGCGCGTGGCACCGGGCATCGGACGGAAGGCGGGCGCGGGGCGTGCCTGAGTTGCGGTAAGCCGGGCCCAGGCGGCGTCGCTGTCCAGATCGTCGGTCATCGGGGCGGCGAGCGCGGAGCCGACCAGCTGGGCGTCGGCCCGTGCGACCTCCAGCGCACGCAGGCAGGCCGGGCAGGAGGCGACGTGCGCACGGTCGTCGTCGGGCACGCCGGCGGGCTCGTCGACCAGTCGGCGCAGGATGCCTTCACTCGGGTGACGCATGGCGGTTCAGCTCCTCGAGCAGATGGGATTCGGCGCGGCGCACGGTGGTGCCCACGCTCGACGGGGACAGATCGAGGGCGGTGGCGACCTCGGCGTAGCTGAGGCCGCTGTGCCGGAGGACGAGTGCGGCCGCCTGCTTGTGCGGCAGCCGGCCGAGCGCGGCGCGGACGGTGCTGCGCTCCTCGCGGGTGACCACGAGGTCGGCGACGTCCGGGGCGACGGTGGGACCGTCTCCGGCGATCTCCTCACGGGTGCTGCGGCGGCGACCCGAGCGGAGCACGTTGAGGGCGGTGTGGGTCGCGGCGACGGTCAGCCACCCGCCGGCCTCGTCCGCCGGCACCGAGGAGCGGCCGAAGGAGAGGAAGACCTCCTGGGCGACGTCCTCGGCCTGGTCGCGGGAACCGAGCACGCGAGCAGCCACGGCCACCACCCGCGCGTAGTGGCTGCGGAAGACCTGCTCGAGGTCGGTCCGGACGTCGACCCGTGCGCGAGACATGCCCGTGCCCCGTTCAGTCCGGGGCCGCGCCGCGCCGCGCAGCCCGGGGAAGGGCACTGCTGCGGTGGCCGATGGCCGTACGGGTTCCACACCAGGGAAGCACCGCCGAGCCCGCGGATGTGACACCCGTCGGCAGGAATTCCCGATCCACGCTCAGGACCGGCTGGAGGGGTGGCCGGACTCGTCCACGTACCGGCCGCGCAGCCGCAGCAGCGGGGGCGCCGGAGGTGAGCACCGGAACGGCTGCCACCGCCAGCAGGGCCAGCACGTGGTCGCCCGCCTCGACCAGTCGCTCCAGCCGGCAGTCCAGGGCGGCGAGGCCGCCGTCGAGCACGATCGCGTCGCTGCCGGGCGCCCGCGACCAGGGCACCGACTCGAGGAGATGCCGAGCGCTCGGGCGACCGGCGGAGGAGAACCGCGAGGCGACGATCGCGTGCTGCGCGCCCAGCACGGTCACCCCGCACGTCCCGACCTCCTCGAGGACCTCGGCCGGGTAGCCCGCGGCGGAGAGGCCGACGGCGATCAGCGGGGGATCGGCGGACACGCTCATGACCGAGCTGACCGTCGTCCCGACGTCGTCGATGCCGTCCCGCACGGTCAGCAGGCAGACGCCCGCGGCGAACTGGGCCAGGGCGGCGGAGAACTCGGCGCGGTCGACCGGCATGGCGGCCAGTCGACCACATCGACAGGATGGAGCATGTGAGCGCAGACCAGGAGCAGACCTATGACGTCATCGTGCTGGGCGCAGGCTCGACGGGGAGAACCTCGCCGATGCCGTCGTCCGCGGCGGGCTGACCGCCGTCCTCGTGGAGAACGAGCTGGTCGGTGGCGAGTGCTCCTACTGGGCCTGCATGCCCAGCAAGGCGCTGCTGCGCGGTACCGAGGTGCTCGCGGAGGCCCGCGACGTCGACGGAGCGAAGCAGGCCGTCACCGGGGAGCAGGACGTGACGGCGACGCTGGAGCGCCGCGACTCCTTCACCTCCCACTGGGACGACTCCGGGCAGGTCGAGTGGGTCGAGGGCGCCGGCATCGACCTGCTCCGTGGGACCGGGCGGCTGGTCGGGGAGCGCAGCGTCGTGGTCACCGCGGCCGACGGCAGCGAGACCCGGCTGGCCGCACGGCACGCGGTGGCGGTCTGCACGGGCTCGAGCGCCGCCGTGCCGCCCATCGACGGGCTGCGGGAGATCGAGTTCTGGACACCCCGTGACGCGACCAGCGCCAAGGAGGTCCCCGGCCGGTTGCTCGTGGTGGGGGTGGCGTCGTCGGCTGCGAGATGGCCACCGCCTGGCGCGGGCTGGGCGCCGAGGTCACGCTCGTCGAGAACGGGGACCGCCTGCTGCCACCGCTGGAGCCGGCCGCGGGGAGGCGGTGGCCACGTCACTGCGGGCCTCGGGTGTGGACGTGCGGCTGGGGAACGCGGTGACCGCCGCCCGGCGCGAGGCCGGCGAGGTGGTGCTCACCGTCGGGGAGGACGAGATCCGGGGCGACGAGGTGCTGGTCGCTGTCGGACGGCGGGCGCGGACCACCGACATCGGCGTGGACACCGTCGACCTGGAGCCGGGGGCGTACCTCGACGTCGACGACACCCAGCAGGTCGCGGGCCTGCCGTGGCTGTACGGCGTCGGCGACGTCAACGGACGCCGGCAGCTGACCCACATGGGCAAGTACCAGGCCCGCCAGGCGGGTGCGGCGATCGTCGCCCGGGCGAAGGGCGAGGACGTCGACACCTCGGACTGGTCGCCGTTCGTCGCCACCGCCGACCGGCACGCCACCCCTCGGTCGTGTTCACCTCGCCGCAGGTCGCGAGCGTGGGGCGCACGGTCCGCGAGGCGGAGGAGGCCGGCCTCCCGCACCGCGTCGTGGACATCCCCTGACGGTCGCCGGCTCCTCGCTGTTCACCGACGGCTACGACGGCACCGCGATCGCGGTCGTCGACACCGAGCGCGAGGTGCTGATCGGACTGACGTTCATCGGGCCGGCCGTGGGCGAGCTGCTGCAGGCCGCCACGATCGCCGTCGTGGGCGAGGTGCCCATCGCCCGGCTCTGGCACGCCGTGCCGGCCTACCCGACGATCAGCGAGATCTGGCTGCGGCTGCTGGAGGCCTACCGCGGCTGACGCGCTCAGGGCAGCGGGAACGGGGCGTCGTCCGGGGCGGGCAGCGAGCCGCCCGTCGTCGCCGTGACGGTCAGCGTGTGGAACTGCGCGACCCCGCCGAAGAGCGAGAGGAAAGCGGTGTCGGCGGCGTCCCGCCCGGAGCAGATCCGCACCAGCGAGCGAGTGGGCGCCAGCCGCGTCGCGTCGACCACCGACCAGACGCCGTCGACATCGGCCTCGACGACGGCGTGGAAGTCCATGGGGAGAGGCCGGGCGCGTACACGGCCACCAGCCGGGCGGGGATCTCCAGCGCCCGGAGCAGGGTGACCGTCAGGTGCGCGTAGTCGCGGCACACGCCCTGGCCGGCGAGCAGGGTGTCGACGGCGGTGTCGACGGGGCGGCTCGCACCGGAGGTGTAGACCAGCCGCCGGTGCACCCAATCGGCCACGGTCGCGACCAGTGCTGCGCGCGGCGTCGTCCGGTCGAACTCTGTCGTCGCGAAACCCTCCAGCTGGTCCGACGGGCAGTAGCGGCTCGGGCGCAGGGCCTCGGCCCACTCGGCGGGGTGACCTTCCGCGGGGATCCGCCGTCCTCCGTCGACGCCGAGTAGGTGACGGTCGTGTCGCCGGCGAGCAGCTGCAGCCGGTGCACCCGGGCACCGTTCACCTCGAACTCCTCGGCTTCCACGGCGGTGCCATCGGAGAGCACGGTGAGCTGCTCGCTGAGCGGATCGGCGACGGCGATCTGCAGCAGCGCGGTCGCCGGCTCCGGAGAGCTCATGGTGAGGGTGGCGGCGACGTCGATGCGCATGCCGCCCATCCTCGCCCACCTGCGGTTTCGTCCGCATGACGGCCATTCCGCGCCGGCCACCGTAGTCGATCATCGTCTGCATGCACGGCCTGTCGGCGTGTCCTGCGGTGTCGCGTGCACGCAGACGATGATCAACGGGGGCGACCCGGTTGGTCAGTCCTCCGGGTCGCCGTGCTCGTCGCTGAGCGGACCGGTGGCGAAGGCCCCGGTGTCGTCGAGGTCGGTCTGCCGGAGCGTCGGCGCGCTGCGCTGCTGGGGCAGCGCGGGAGTCTCCAGCTCGGCGGGGAGGAGCTCACCGGCGACGTCCTCGGCCGGGGCGTCGGTCATCTCACCGATGAACACCGCGGCCGGGCTGGGCAGCGGGGCCGGCCGGCCGAACGCGTAGCCCTGGGCCATGGCGCAGCCGTGGTCCAGCAGCCAGGCCGCCTGGTCGAGGTCCTCGATGCCCTCGGCGATGACCTGCAGGCCCATGCCCCGCCCCAGTTGCAGGAGGCCCTGCACGAGCGCGGCGGTGGAGGGCTCGGTGACGACGTCGGCGACGAAGGACCGGTCGATCTTGACGGTGTGGATCGGCAACCGGTGCAGCGCGGTGATCGCCGAGTAGCCGGTACCGAAGTCGTCGAGCGCCAGCGTCACGCCCTGGTCGGTGACGACGGCGACCGAGTGCAGCGTCGCCTCGGCGGCGAACAGCGCCGTCGACTCGGTGATCTCCAGTTCGAGGCGGTGCGGGGCCAGCCCGGAGAGCGCCAGCGCCTCGGCGACCAGCTCGCTGAACCCCTCCTCGGCGAGGTGACGGGCGGAGACGTTGACGTGGACGCGCAGGTCGTCGGGCCACGCGGCGGCGTCGGTGCAGGCGCGGTGCAGCACCCAGGCGCCCAGCTTCGAGGTGAGCCGGTTGTTCTCGGCGGCGTCGAGGAAGGCGGCCGGCGGGAGGAGCCCGCGGGTGGGGTGCTCCCAGCGCACGAGGGCCTCGTAGCCCAAGAGCGTCTCGTCCGCGAGGTGCACGATGGGCTGGTAGAAGAGCCGCAGCTCCTCGTTGTCGAGAGCGTGCTTGAGGTCGGTCTCGAGCTGCAGGGCGTCGACGTCGTCCCGGCTGAGCGCGCCCTCGTGCACCTCGATCCGGGCCCGGCTGCCGTCGGCCTTGGCGCGGGTGAGTGCGCTCTGCGCCTGGCGCAGCAGGTCGTCGGGGGTGGTGTCGGAGCCGAGGGTGAGACCGACGCTCGCCGAGAGGGTGAGCTCCCGGTCGTGGACGAGGAAGGGCTCGTCGAGCACCGCCAGCAGCCGGTCGGCCAGGGCGCGCAGGCCGTCGAGGTCCTCCACGTCCTCGGCCACGACGAGGAACTCGTCGGCACCGAGCCGGACGGCGGTGTCCTCGACGCGGGTGCTCCAGCGCAGCCGGTCGGCGACCTGGCTGAGCAGCAGGTCGCCCGCCTCGTGGCCCAGGGAGTCGTTGACGGCCTTGAAGCGGTCGATGTTGAGGTGCACCAGGCCCACGTGCAGGCCGCGGCGGCGGGACAGCGCGACGGCGTGCCGGAGGCGGTCGGTCAGTGCCCGCCGGTTGGGCAGCCCGGTGAGCGGGTCGGTGAAGGCGCGGCGGACCAGGTCGTCCTCCGCGCGGCGCCGGTCGGTGACGTCGACGAGGGAGAGGACGACGAACTGGGCCACGCCGTTGTTGTGCCGCACGAGCTCGTGGGACTGCACGACCCACAGCTCGGTGCTGTCGGAACGGCGGAGGCGGCGTTCGCCGTCCAGCATCAGGTGCGGGTCGAGGTCGGCCGGCTCGTTCGCAGCCGGCACGAGGCCGAGGTCGGCGACCGGCGGGTCGTCAGGGTGAGCGAAGAGGTCGACGTGCCGACCCGCCAGCTCGTCGGCGGTCCGCCCGGTGAGGGCGCACAGCATGGGGTTGGCCACCAGGATGTGACCGTCGAGCTCGACCAGCGCCTTGGGGATCGGCGCGGACAGGAACAGGGCCTGGAACAGCTGGCCGCGGTCGGCGAGGAGGGTGTCGATGGCCCGCATGCGCTGCCCGGCGGCACCGCCGGACGATGCGGCGGGCGTCCGGGGCACCTCAGAGGCGGGGATGTTCACCAGCACAGGGTCACCCATCCTCGTCGGTAAGTGACGGACCCTGGTCACGGAGAGTCGTGATCGTGCCGTCACAGTGCGTTAGCTGCGCGCGCGCGTTCGGCGGGTTGTGCCAAGCAGGGTGACGGCCTCCGTCACATCTGCGCTCGGCAGGCGTCGTCCGACCCTCGTCGTAGGGCCGCCGACCGCGCCGTGCACCGCGAGGCCGGCAACCTTCCCGCGCGGGTGACCCTCGGGAACAGCTCGTACATCGCAAGCGCTTCCCCGTCGTGGAGAAGCGGATCGGATTCCTGTCCTTCGGGCACTGGCAGCCCATCCCCGGGTCGCAGGTGCGGACCGGCCGGGACGCACTGGGGCAGAGCATCGAGCTGGCGGTCGCCGCGGAGGAGATCGGTGTGGACGGCGCGTACGTGCGCGTCCACCACTTCGCCCGCCAGCTCGCCTCGCCGTTCCCCCTGCTGGCCGCGATGGCCGCCCGCACGAGCCGGATCGAGGTCGGCACGGGCGTCGTCGACATGCGGTACGAGAACCCGCTCTACATGGCCGAGGAGGCGGCGGCGACCGACCTGCTCGGCGACGGCCGGCTGCAGCTCGGCATCAGCCGCGGCTCACCGGAGACGGCGCTGCGTGGCAGCGAGGCGTTCGGCTACGTGCCGCCGTCGGGCGCAACGGACGCCGACCTGGCGCGCGAGAAGACAGCACTGTTCCTCGCCGCGTTGGAGGGGCAGACCGTGGTCGAGGCAGATCCGGGCATGACCGGGGAGCGCGCGGTCGGCTGGCGATCCAGCCGCAGTCACCCGGCCTGCGTGACCGGATCTGGTGGGGTTCGGGCACCCGGGCGACAGCCGAGTGGACGGCGCAACAGGGGATGAACCTGATGAGCTCCACGCTGCTGGTCGAAGACACCGGCGTGCCGTTCGACGAGCTGCAGGCCGAGCAGATCGCCCGCTACCAGACGGCGTGGGCGCAGACCGGCTGGCAGCGCGAGCCGCGGGTGTCGGTCAGCCGCAGCGTGCTGCCGATCGTCAGCGACGAGGACCGCGCCTACTTCGGCGGCGAGCGGTCGAGCGAGGACCAGGTCGGCATCCTCGAAGGAGTGCGGGCCCGGTTCGGCAAGAGCTACGTCGGCGAGCCCGACGCATTGGCGGAGGACCTCGCGAAGGACGCCGCCGTGCAGGAGGCGGACACGTTGCTGATCACGGTGCCCAACATGCTCGGCGTGGACTACAACGCCCGGCTGCTGGAGAACGTCGTGCGGCACGTCGCGCCCGCGATCGGCTGGGTGCACCCCGACCAGCGCTGACGCCGCCGCGCCGGTCGCGACGTCCGCACCCGCTGTCGACGCGGCGTCGTGTCCACGACCGCCGACACCACGCCGCGTCGACAACGGGTGGCCACCGACGCGGCCCGGGGCGCACCAGAAGCCGTGTCCCCGGCCGGTCGATCCCGGATCGATCCGAGCGCACGAGGCTCCGACCTGCGGCAGGCTGCCGGCGTGACGTCGGACGAGGATCGCTGGTCGGAGGCCCAGTCCTTGCTCGACGACTTGCCCACCGAGTCGGCCGAAAGGCGGATACGACGCTCGCTCCGGACCAGGGTTCTGCTCGTCCTCGTGGTGGTCGCGCTTCTGGGCGGGCCCCTGGGATTCGGGGTGGCCTGGCTGGCCGACGGCTCCGGTGGTGGTTCCACCCCGGCCGACGTGCCGCAGTGGCAGGAGATCGAGGGGTTGGCAGTCGCGGGAGCCGGACTGGTCGTGTTGTTCGTCGGCGTCGTCTCCCAGTTCCGTGCGAACCGCCGGATGGCGGCCTGGCGGAGTCCGCTGGCCGTCCTGAACAAGAATCAGCGCAATGAGCTGCTCGCCGTCGTGCGCGGGCGGGAACCCCTCCACCGCGGCCGGCTACCGCTCGCCCGGCACCTGGGCGTCCAACCTGCTCGCCCAGCGAGGCCTGATGGTCCTCGTCGGTGGACAGGCCGTGCTGTGGGACAGGCCTGCTGATCGGGTTTCCGACGTGGATACGCCGTAGCGGCCGTCCTGCTCGTGGGTCTCGCCGCCGTTGCTGTGCCGCTGCTGCTGCGGCAGGAGCGGCAGGCCCGTCGCTTCCTCGCCGGGCACCCGGGGCCCGATCTGCATGAGTAGGCGTGCTGCGCGCGATCCTGGGGTCCTGCAGAACCCCAGTAGCGGGCGGCATCCTCCGATAGGAACGTCACCCGGCCGGAGGAAAGCGGCGAATCACAGGCGCAGGGTGTGGAACTCCACGGCAGGCTGCCGAAGGTGGCTTCAAGCAGGGACGAGGACGACTGGGCCCGGGCCCGGGCGGTGCTGGACCGGCTGCCACCCGAGCCGGCCGACAAGCGGCGCCGGCGGTTGCGGCTGCAGCGGCGCCTCGTCGTCCTCGCTGTGCTGGTGGCGGGGTTCTCCGTCGTCACCGTGCTGCTCCTGGCGGTGGTGGACCTGGCCTCGCTCCGGGCGCACGCTGACCCTCCGCCCTGGCGCATCGCCGCCGGCATCGCGATGCAGGTGGTCGGTCTGGTCGGGATGATCTCCGTCCTCGTCGTCCACTCCGGCGCCGTGCGGCACACGCGGGGTTGGAGCCGGCCGCTGCACTGGCTCACCCGCCAGGAGCACAAGGGACTGCTCCGGCAGGCGCGCGGCCAGGAGCCGCTCACGCCGGAGGACCTAGCGCTCGTGCGCCACGCGGCGCTCCTGCAGCTGGTGCGCCCCGCGCCCCTGGCTTCTCCGAGCGCCCTGCTGCTGCTCTTCGTCGGTCAGTACACCGCCGCGCCGGACACGGTGCGCCTCGTCCTCGTGCTGGGAATGGCCGCCTGCGTGGTGGCCGCCGTGGTGCACGTTCGGAAGGACACCCGTCGCCTGCGGCGCTTCCTCGACGAGCACCCTGCCTCCCACGACTCAGCCGCGTAGGTCGAACCCGAGGTCGAGCACCGGGGCGCTGTGGGTCAGTGCGCCGACGGCGAGGTAGTCGACGCCGGTCTCCGCCACCTCCGCGGCCCGGTCCAGGGAGAGCCCGCCGCTGGCCTCCAGCCGGACACCCGATCCGCGCACGAGTTCTACCGCCGACCGGGTGTCGGCCAGCGAGAAGTTGTCCAGCAGCACCAGCTCGACCCCGGAAGCGATGGCCTCCTGCACCTGGTCGAGCGTGTCGCACTCGACCTCCAGCGGCACGCCCGGCGCGGAGGCGCGCACCGCGTCCACCGCCGCGCTGATCCCACCGGCCGCAGCGACGTGGTTGTCCTTGACCAGCGCGGCGTCGCCGAGGGCCATCCGGTGGTTGACCCCGCGGCCGCACCGGACGGCGTACTTCTCCAGCGCGCGGAGCCCGGGCGTGGTCTTGCGGGTGTCGCGGATGGCCGCTCCGGTGCCGGCGACGGCGTCGACCCAGCGCTGGGTCAGCGTCGCGATCCCGGACAGGTGGCAGATCAGGTTCAGCGCCGTCCGTTCGGCGGTGAGCAGTGCCCGCGTCGGCCCGGCCACGGTCAGGACCGGCGTGCCCGGCTGCGCCGGCGTCCCGTCGTCGGCGTGCAGCTCGACCTGCACCTCCGGGCCGCCGACCAGGTCGAAGACCGCGGCCGCCACCGGCACCCCGGCGAGCACGCCGGTGGTGCGCGGCACGATGTCGCCCGTCGCCCGCGCTCCCGCCGGGACGGTCGAGTCGGTGGTGACGTCCGGGCCGAGCGCCAGGTCCTCCTCGAGTGCCCGGCGGATGACTTGCACGACCTCGGCCGGGTGGAGTCCCGCGGCCTCGAGGGCCGTCGACAGGACGGGGCGCAGCACCCCCTCGCCGGTCACGCCACCACCTGCGCCACCGCGAGGTCCGCACCGGCTCGGTGCGGGTGTGCAGGTGACCGCTCCGGTCGAGCCGGTGCACCAGCCGGACCTGCCACTCCGGCCGCGTCTTCGGGAAGTCGAGTCGGCGGTGGCAGCCGCGGCTCTCCGTCCGGGCCAGCGCAGCGGAAGCCAGGAGCGTGGCCACCGTGTGCAGCGCCGTCGTCTCCACCGCCGCGGCGTCGAGGACGGCGTCGGGGCCGAGCCGGGGAGCGCACCGAGGAGGCCGGCCAGTTGGGTGAGGCCGTCGGCGTCGCGGACCACGCCGGCGTGCCGGGTGGTGGCCGCGGTCAGCGCAGCCCGGGCGGACGGGTCGACAGCGCCGGCCACCCCACCCGCCGGCGCCGGTGGCGCGGCGACGGGCAGGTCCTCGGCGAGCAGGGCGGCGCACCGGCGGGCGGATACCAGGCCCTCGGTGATCGAGTTGGACGCCAGCCGGTTGGCGCCCTGCACGCCGGTGCAGGCCACCTCGCCGACGGCGTAGAGCCCGGGCACGGTGGTGCGCCCGTCCAGGTCGGCGACCACCCCGCCGCAGGCGTAGTGGGCGGCCGGTGCAACCGGTACCGGCGCACGGGTCAGGTCGAACCCCGCTGCCGCGCAGGCCGCGGTGATGCCCGGGAAGCGGCGGGCGAGGAAGTCCGCACCCAGGTGCGAGGCGTCCAGGAAGACGGAGTCGGTGCCGGTGGCCCGGAGTTGCGCGGCGATCGTCGCCGAGACGACGTCGCGCGGGGCGAGGTCGGCCAGCGGATGGGCGCCCGGCATGATCCGCTGTCCGCCGGCGTCGACCAGGACGGCACCTTCGCCGCGCACCGCCTCGGAGATCAGCACCTGCTGTCCCTCGGCGCCGGGCCCGCACCAGAGGACGGTGGGGTGGAACTGCACCATCTCGACGTCGGCGACCTCGGCGCCCGCCCGCAGCGCGAGTGCCAGCCCGTCGCCGGTCGCCCCGGCCGGGTTGGAGCTGGCGGCGTACACCTGCCCGTAGCCGCCCGTGGCCAGGACGACGGCCCGCGCGTGCAGGTCGCCGGCGTCGACCAGCGCACCGTCGGAGATCCGCGCGACCCGGAGGCCCCTGACCCGCCCGTCGTCGGTGCGCAGGGTCTCGAGCGCCGCCGTGTGCTGCAGCACCTCGATGCCGCGCGAGCGCAGCCCGTCGCCGAGCGTGCGGGTCACCTCCGCTCCGCTGGCGTCGCCGCCGGCGTGCACGATCCGGTCGCGGCTGTGCCCGCCCTCCCGGGTCAGGGCGGGCCGGCCCGCCCCGTCGAGGTCGAGCCGGGCACCGAGCTCCTGCAGCAGCTCGACGGCGGCCGGCGCCTCGGCCACCAGGGTGCGGACGGCGTCCTCGTCGCACAAGCCGGCTCCGGCCACGAGGGTGTCGTGTACGTGCAGGTCGGCGTCGTCGTCCGGACCGAGCACGGCGGCCAGGCCACCCTGGGCCCAGGCGGTGCTGCCGTCGCCGAGGGCGCCCTTCGTCACGAGGGTGACCGCGCGCCCGGCGTCGGCCAGCGCCACCGCCGTCATCAGCCCGGCGGCGCCGCTGCCGACCACGACGACGTCGGTGCGGCGGGTCCAGCCCGCTGCGGGGAGAGGCAGCGCCGCGACGACGCGCGCGAGGCTCGCGCTCACGTCACTCACCGACCGGCGACGGCGTGCCGATGGCCACCATCGCCTCCACCGCCGCACGGGCGCGGGCGGCGATCGCCGGGTCGACGGTGACCTCGTCGCGGCCCTCGCGCAGCGCGCGCAGCAGCTTCTCCGGTGTCGACATCTTCATGTAGGGGCAGGCGGCGCGGGAGTTGACCGGCTCGAACGACGTCACCGGGTTGGCCTGGCGCAGCTGGTGCAGCATGCCGATCTCGGTGGCGACCAGCACGCGCTTCGCCGTCGTCCGGCGGGCCTCGTCGAGCATCCCGCCGGTGGAGAGGATGTGCACGCGTTCGGTGGGCAGCTGGCCGTCCGACACCATCCAGAGCGCGCTGGTGGCGCAGCCGCACTCGGGGTGCACCAGCAGCTCGGCGTCCGGAGCGGCCTCGACGCTGGCGCGCAGGTCGGTGGGGAGATGCCGGCGTGCACGTGGCACTCGCCCATCCAGATGCGCATGTTCTGCCGGCCGGTGACCCGCTGGACGTGGGCGCCGAGGAACTGGTCGGGGAGGAAGAGGACCTCGTGCTCGGCGGGGATCGACTCCACGACCTCGACGGCGTTGGACGACGTGCAGCAGATGTCGGTCTCGGCCTTCACCTCGGCGGAGGTGTTCACGTAGGAGACGACGACGGCGCCCGGGTGCTCGGCCTTCCACGCCCGCAGCTGGTCGGCGGTGATCGTGTCGGCGAGGGAGCAGCCGGCGTTCGCATCGGGGACGAGGACCGTCTTCTCCGGCGCGAGGATCTTGGCGGTCTCGGCCATGAAGTGGACGCCGGCGAAGACGATCGTCGACGCGTCGCTGGAGGCGGCGAGGCGGGAGAGCGCGAGCGAGTCGCCCACGTGGTCGGCGACGTCCTGGATCTCCGGGGCCTGGTAGTTGTGCGCCAGGACGACGGCGTCGCGCTCGCGGGCGAGTCGCCGGACCTCGTCGCGCCAGGCATCCCACTGGTCGGGCGACCAGCTGGAAGCGGTGGGGGCGGGCAGCGTTGCGGTCACCGGGACCTCCGGAGGCGTGGGGTTTGATACTCACAGTCGAAAACCTGCGGGACGACCGTAGCATTCCCCTCGTGCCCTCTGTGTGGTCCTCGCCGGACCGACCCGCCTACCCGCACCACGCGCTCGCCGCGGTGCTGCAGGTCCGGGCGGCGCGGCTGCACGTGATGCTCTGGCAGCGGGCCAACGAGCCCTTCGCGGACACCTGGGCGCTGCCGGGCGGTCCGCTGCTGCCCGACGAGCGGCTCGGCACCTCGATCGCCCGGCAGCTGGCCAGCAAGGTGGAGGTGCGCCAGCTCGCCCACCTGGAGCAGCTGGAGACGCGCAGCGACCCCGACCGCGACCCGCGGGGGCGGACGGTGGCCACCGCCTACCTCGGCCTCGTGCCGTCGCACATCGATCCCGCGCTGCCCGATGACACCGCCTGGCACCCGACGGACGCGCTGCCGGCCACCGCCTTCGACCACGGCTCGATCGTCGGATCCGCACTCGCCCGGCTGCGGGCCAAGCTGTCGTACACCAACGTCGCCTTCGCGCTCGCCCCGCCGGAGTTCACGATCGCCGAGCTGCGGGAGAGCTACGTCGCGGCCCTCGGCTACGACGTCACCGCGACCAACCTCCAGCGCGTGCTCCTGCGCCGGGGGTGCTGGAGGCGACCGGCGAGATGGCGTCCCCGGACGAGCCGGAGGACGGCCGGCCACGCTCTACCGCTTCGCGGTCCCCGCCCTGGAGGTCACCGACCCGTTCGCCGTCCTCCGGCCGCCGTCGACCCGGCGGCGCTGAGCGCCTCCGGAGCGACGGCACCGGATCAGGCGAACTTCGCCTTCGCGTGCTCGCTGAACTGCCGCATCGCCGCGACCGGCCCGATCTCGAGGAAGGCCGTGTCCTCGTCCATCCGAGCGGTGTGCCCGGCCGGCCAGTAGTAGGCGTGCCCGGCCCGGGTGACCTCCTCGTCGCCGTCCGCCCCGGTGAGCCGCACCGCACCCTCCAGGACCAGCCCCCAGTGCGGGCTCGGGCAGCGGTCGCCGGGCAGTCCCTCGAGCACCGGGCTCATGTCCGTTCCCGCGGGAACGCGCGCGAAGCGCACCGCCATGTCACCCCACTCCGCGTACCGGGTGACGATGCCGCCCTGCTGGACCTCGATGGGGAGTTCGTCGAGTGCGCCGTTCATGGTCGTGTCCTCTCCTCGTCCGGGGCCGGCCATCCGGCCGGTCGTAGGGAGAGGCGGAACAAACGTTGTTCCGGCGGGGAGGTCGCGGGTCTCCTCCATGCGTCCGCGCGCCCCTACGCTCGGGCGTCTCGACGGCGGAGGCGCGGTGACGGTGGGCGAGGTCGACCAGCTCGGGACGGACGGGCGGCCCGGTGCTGCTCTGGATCGGGGTGAGTGGTCGGCCGCCCTCGAGCGCCTCCGCGAACTCCGGCAGCAGCGGCCGCTGACGCCGGCCGAACTGGACCTCCTGGGACGCGCCGCCTACGGGGCCGGCGAGTTCGAGGCCGCGATCACCGCCTGGGAGCAGCAGTGCGCGCTGTCGCAGTCGCTCGGGGACGACGCGGCCGCGGCGGCAGCCGCCGCGACGGTCGCCATGTACCTGATGATGGACACCGGGCTGATGGCGCCGGTGCGCGGCTGGCTGGCCAGGGCGGAGCGCCTGCTGGGGGACCGGCCGGAGTCACCGACCCACGCGCTCGTGGCGATGGGGCGCACCTACGAGCGCTTCATGTGCGGCGACGCCGAGTCCTCCGCGCGCTGGGCGGAGCGGGCCGTCGAGCTCGGTGAGCGCCAGGCCGTCCCGCTGGCGGCAGCGCTGGGCCGGGTCGCGGCTGCCCGGCTGGTCATCCTGGGCGGCTCTGTCGACCGAGGGCTCGAACTGCTGGACGAGGCGGCGGTGAGCGTGGTGTCGGGCGAGCTCGATCCGCTGGGCGCCGGCATGGTCTATTGCGAGCTGATCTGCGCGATGCAGGGATTGGCGCAGTACGACCGGGCCGAGCAGTGGACCGAGGCCATGGAGCTGTGGCGGGCGGGCACCGCGTACGGGGGCATCAACGGCCGCTGCCGGGTGCACCGGGCCGAGATCCTGCGGTTGCGCGGCTCCTGCTCGGCGGCCGAGCAGGAGGCGCTCGAGGCCTGCCGCGAGCTGCGGCCGTGGATGCGCCGGGAGTTCGGCTGGCCGCTCACCGAGCTGGGTGCCATCCGGTTGCGCAAGGGCGACCTCCCGGGTGCCGACGAGTCGTTCCGCGAGGCGCTCGAGCACGGCTGGAACCCCCAGCCGTGGCTGGCGCTGCTCCGGTTGGCCCAGGGCGAGGTCGCGGACGCCGCGGTCATGATCGCCGACGCGCTGGAGCACCCGTGCCCGGTGCCGTCCAAGGAGTGGCCGCCGCTCGGCGCCCTGCGCAGCGCGCCCCTGCTGGCGGCCCAGGCCGAGATCGGTGTCGCGGCAGGAGACGTCGAGACCGCGCAGTCGGCAGCCGCTCAGCTGTCGGCGATCGCCGAGACGTTCCACAGCCAGGCGCTCGCCGCCGCGGCGGCCGGCGCGCGCGGCCGGGTGGCCCTCGCCGTGGGGGACGGCGAGACCGCCGTCCGCGAGTGCGGTGCGGCACTGGCCGGCTGGAGCGAGGTGGGTGCCCCGTACGAGGCCGCGGCCGCGCGCCTGGCCCTGGCCGAGGGCGAGCGGCTGCGGGGGCGCCCGGACCGCGCCTGCCTGGAGGAACGCACGGCGCTCGCGGTGGCCGACCGGATCGGCGCCGGTGGACTGACGCAGCCTCGCCGTGGGTCGGTCCCCGCGCGTCCGACGTCCGGGAGCGTGTTCCGCCTGGAGGGCGACGTCCGGAGCGTCGCCTTCGCGGGCCGGACCGTCGTCCTGCGGGACCTCAAGGGCATGCGCTACCTGGCCCGGCTGCTGGGCGCGCCGGACCGGGAGTTCCACGTCCTCGACCTGGTGGCGGGCGAGGTGGGCGAGGCTGCGGGGATCGGTGCCGACCTCGGGCCGGTCGTCGACGGCCAGGCGCGGGCGGCCTACAAGCGCCGCCTGGCCGAGATCGACGACGACCTGGACGAGGCGGCGGCGCTCGGTGACACCGGGCGCTCGGCGCTCGCCCGGGCCGACCGCGACTACCTGCTCCGGGAGCTGGCCGGCGCGTTCGGGCTCGGTGGGCGGAGCAGAGTCGCAGGGTCCACGTCCGAGCGGGCCCGCGCCAGCGTCACGCGATCCCTGCGCTACGCCGTCTCCCGCATCGCCGAGCACCATCCGGCGATGGCCGATCACCTGGAGCGGACGATCCGCACGGGGACGTACTGCTGCTACGTCCCCGACTCCCGCGTGCCGGCCTCCTGGGAGCTGTGACCGCTCGCCGCCTCACGGGCAGGTCGGGAGGTCGGGCAGGAGGGGCTGCCCGAGGGGCCCAGCAGCGTGCAGGTCACCCCGGGGACGAGTGCTGCCACCGGCGGTGCGGGGTCGGCCGGCGGAGGAGGGGCGGAGGCAGCGGGTTCGGCGGGGGCTGCGGCAGCGGGACGGGCACCGGCAGCGGCCCGGGCGCCGGTGCGGGCGCCGGTGCGGGCGCCGGTGCGGGCGCAGGAGCTGGAGCGGGCGGCCGACCCGCGGACGTCGCCGGTGGTGCCTGACCCGAGGCCGGCGGCGGGCTGCCCTGCTGCGGTGCGCCCCCGCCGCCCGTCGCGGCCGGCTGGACCGGTCCGGCCTCTGCGGCGGGCGGCTGTGCGGCCGCACCACCGCCCGAGCCGGCCGGCGGCGAGTACGCCGTGGTCTCACCGGGCGGCGAGGTCGTGGTGTCCCGCAGGCCGATCGCGGGCCCGGGTGCGGCGGGTGCGCCGTAGAACGCCGAGGGCGGCGGCACGGCCCCGCTGGTGTTCCCGACGATGGGCAGATCGGCCACCGGCATCCCGGTGGCGTAGGCCCGGGCGAGCGCGAGCACCTCGGCGACGTACTCGTCGGAGTGGTTGTAGGCCAGGACGGCGCGGCGCAGGCCGGCGTCGGTGCGCAGGTCGCCCCCGGCGACGCAGAGGTAGTTGGCGGCAGCCAGGGCGGCGTCGTTGATGTTGAACGGATCGGCCACGCCGTTGTCGTCGGCGTCGATCGCGTAGGAGCGCCACGTCGTCGGGATGAACTGCATCGGACCCATCGCGCGGTCGTAGGTGGTGTCGTCGTCCCACGCGCCGTCGTCGCTGTCGCCGATGTAGGCGAACTTCCCGCCGTCCAGGGCCGGCCCGAGGATCTTCGGGGTGGCCGTTCCGTCCGGGGCGAGGACGGCGCCGCCGTACCGGCCGTGGTTGGACTCGATGCGGCCGATGCCGGCCAGCAGGGACCAGTCGAGGCCGCACCCGGGCTTGGCCGAGGCCATGCGGGCGGCGGCGACGCGGTAGGCGTTGAGCGCGACGTTCGGTATCCCGTTGGCGGCCAGACCGGTGATCGCGGGTTCGGGGAGGGCTGCGGGCCGGCCGCGCTCGCGGGCACCGCGGTCAGGGTCGTCGACCCGCGGGGAGCTCCCTCGCTGAGCGCGGGGATGGCCCAGCGTGCCGCGAGGGTCCGCGGCACGGCGACGTCGTCCGCATGCCCGACCGCGACCAGTGCCGGTGACTCCGCAGGGGAGCCACCATGCCGGTGAACGCCGCGACCACGCCGGCCGCCACGAACCAGCGCCGCCGGCCCAGCCGTCGAGGCGGCCTCCCGTGGCGCGCGTGGGCCCCGCCCCCGGTCGTGCTGGTGTCCGGTTCGAACTGGCCTGGCGACATCGACTGCCCCACCGTCACTCCCGACGATCCATCGTTGACTCGCTGGTTCCCCCGTGACTCGGCGAGGCGTCTACCCAGGTCGTTGCCGTGTAATGCACGACACAGCGACCTGGATTCACGGACAACCGTGCGTCCTCCTCCGGCCGGCCGCACCGGCGCTCAGGCCTGCAGCAGCCTCAGCACGTTGCGCGTGGACTGGTTCGCCTGTGCCGCCATCGCTGCGCCGGCGTCCCGGAGGACCTGGTCGCGGGTGAGCGACACCAGCTCCTGGGCCATGTCGGCGTCCCGGATCCGCGACAGCGACGCGACGGTGTTCTCGTGGGCGACGTCCAGGTTGGCGATCGTGTGCTCGAGCCGGTTCTGCAGCGCACCCAGCCCGGCTCGTTGCGTCGACACGGTCCGGATGGCCGCGTCGATCATGGTGATGGTGTCCTGACCCGGGGTGAAGACGGGGCTGAGACTCGTCAGTTCAGCGCTCGTGGCCCCCTCGGGAGGGGTGGGGCCGAGGAACCGCAGGGTCCTCCCGTGGTCGGCGTACTCGTCCTCGCTCAGCGTGAGGAGCCGGCTCTCCACGAAGGCGTGGTCGTCCGTCGTGATCCCTGCGGCCTGGGCAGCGGCGTTCAGCCGGCTCAGCGCCTCCGAACCGCTGATGACGGCGCTGTCGCCGTAGTCGACGGCGCCCAGTTCGAGGGTGTTGCCGTTGACGGTGATGCTGCCGCGCAGGAAGGGCAGGTCGGCGGCCGACGTCCCCGGGAACGTGAGCATCCCGCCCTGCGGCGGGACGGAGGTGCTCGCCGCGACGGCCAGGACGTCGTCGGACAGCTCGCTGTACTGCGGACTCCGGGCGGTCAGTTCAGCGGCCGTCGCGTCCGCGGCGGGTTCGGCGCCCCGGAAGATCAGGTCGTCGCCGTCGTCCACGAAGGGATCGGGCCGATGGGTGAAGCCCTGCGCCGCGGCGGCGGCGTTGAGCCGGGCCACCTGTTCGCCGGTGTCGATGACGCCGTCGGCGTTCGTGTCGGTGTGGACCACGCTGCTCAGGTCGAGTTCCTGGCCGTCGTAGGTGATGGTGCCGGTCAGCGCTCCGACGCTCCCGGCCGAGGTGACGCCGACGAAGACGACCTGCCCGGTCCGTGGCCGCTCCGTCCGGCCCTGGGCCTGGTGCGGGCCCACGGAGGCGGGGTCGGTGGTGGCGGCGATGTTCACGGCGCCGACCCCGAGCCCCTCGCGCTCATTGCGCGGCCGAGGGTCACCGAGATGGTGTCGCCACGGTCGGGCCCGACCTGGAACGTGCCGGTGTAGGTCCCGTCCAGCAGGGGGTGCCGTTGAACGTCGTGACGACGGCGATGCGTGTCAGCTCGCTCTTCAGCTGATCCAGCTCCTCCTGGATCGCGGCTGTGGCGTCGCCGTCCAGGCCGCCGTCGTTGGCAGCCTGGACGGCGAGGTCGCGCATGCGCTGGAGGACCGACGTCGTCTCGCGTAGCGCGCCCTCGGCGATCTGCACGACGCCGACGGCGTCCCGGCTGTTGCGCGCGGCCTGACGGATCCCGCCGACCTGGGAGCGCAGCCCCTCCGAGATGGCCAGTCCCGCTGCGTCGTCGGCCGCCCGGTTGATCCGGAGACCGGAGGCCAGGCGCTCGAGCGTCGTGCCCACCCGGGTGCTGGTCAGCGACAGGTGGCGGTGGGCGCTCATCCCCGCGATGTCGGAGACGACGCGCAGACCCACAGGTGCTCCTCGTGGATCGGTCGACGGGTGGGTCAGCGGTGAACGGTGGTGCACCAGTGGTTACGGCCAGCGATGGGCGCAGTTGAGCCGAATCCCCTGACCTGCGGCTTTCCGTACGGGGTGGGAACGGACCCGGCCGGTCGTGCCGGCGATGAGCGCGCCCGGCAGGGATCGAACCTGCGACCAAGTGCTTAGAAGGCACCTGCTCTATCCACTGAGCTACGGGCGCTCGGCTGCCGATCATCGCATCGGCGGTGTCCGGAACGCGATCGCCGCCGCCGGGGTCATGCGGCGGGGTGGGCGTCCACAGGGCGGGACGCCGTCCACAGATCGCACGACGGGCTCCACCCGGCGGTCGGCCGACACCACGCTCGGTGCACATCGGCACGTCGCCGGTCGCGCCGTCCGGCGCCGCATCCCCAGAGGAGCACCGTGAACGCCACCGAGATCACCGTCATCGGCAACGTCGTCACCTCGCCCACCCGGAAGCGCACCCAGAACGGGAGCGTCACCAACTTCCGCGTCGCGGCCACCGAGCGCCGCTTCGACAGCGCCACGGAGGGCTGGATCGACGGACACTCCTTCTTCGTCGACGTGGAGTGCTGGGGCGAGCTGGGCGGCAACGTCTCGCACAGCATCAGCAAGGGGATCCGGTCGTCGTCGTGGGCGCGATCCGGACCCACGAGTGGGAGTCGGAGCAGGGTCGTCGCAGCCGGCCGCAGATCAAGGCGGAGGCGGTCGGCCCCAACCTGGTGCGCGGCGTCGCCGACTTCCGGAAGGCCGCGCGCCCGTCGGCAGCCGGCTCGGACGGGGCGACGGCGCCGACCGGCCCGCCGGAGGAGACGCCGGAGGAGACGGAAGGACTGGTCGAGGGCAGGGACTACGAGGACGGGGGCGCGACGTTGGACGAGGAGACCCCGCCGACTACTCCCGGGAGCCCGCGCACGTCTAGTTGCCCGGGCTGGGAGGATCGGAGGCGAGAACGTACGGGGTGGGGCCGCGAACGGCGGCCCCACCCCCGCTCGCACGACGACGGAAGGCTCCGAAGCCCAGTGGCTCAGTACATCTACACGATGGTCCGCGCGCGCAAGGCGCACGGCGACAAGGTGATCCTCGACAACGTCACCCTGTCGTTCCTGCCCGGCGCCAAGATCGGTGTCGTCGGCCCCAATGGTGCCGGCAAGTCGACCGTGCTCCAGATCATGGCCGGGATGCAGCAGCCCTCGAACGGTGAGGCGACGCTCGCGCCCGAGGCGACGGTCGGCATCCTGCTCCAGGAGCCGCCGCTCAACGAGAACCTCGACGTCCGCGGCAACGTGGAGGAGGCGGTGAAGCCCCTCCGGGATGCGCTGACCCGCTTCGAGGAGGTCAGCGCGGCGATGGGGAGCCCGACGCCGACTTCGACGCGCTGATGGCCGAGCAGGGCGAGCTGATGGAGGTCATCGAGAACCAGGACGGCTGGGAGCTCGACGCCCGCATCGAGCAGGCCATGGACGCCCTGCGCTGCCCGCCCGGCGACGCCGACGTCACGGTGCTGTCCGGCGGTGAGCGCCGGCGCGTCGCGCTGTGCAGGCTGCTGCTCGAGGCGCCCGACCTGCTGCTGCTCGACGAGCCCACGAACCACCTCGACGCCGAGAGCGTGGCGTGGCTGGAGCAGCACCTGGAGAAGTACGCCGGCACCGTCGTCGCCGTCACGCACGACCGGTACTTCCTCGACAACGTGGCCCAGTGGATCCTCGAGCTCGACCGCGGCCGCGCGTACCCGTACGAGGGCAACTACTCCACGTACCTCGAGACCAAGGCCGCCCGCCTGCAGGTCGAAGGGGCCAAGGACGCCAAGCGCGCCAAGCGGCTCAAGGACGAGCTCGAGTGGGTCCGCTCGGGCGCCAAGGCGCGTCAGGCCAAGAGCAAGGCGCGGCTCGCCCGGTACGAGGAGATGGCCGCGGAGGCGGACAAGTTCCGCAAGCTGGACTTCGAGGAGATCCAGATCCCGCCGGGCCCGCGCCTGGGCAGCGTCGTCGTCGAGACCAACAAGCTCACCAAGGGCTTCGGCGACCGCGTGCTGATCGACGAGCTGTCGTTCACCCTGCCGCGCAACGGCATCGTGGGCGTCGTCGGCCCCAACGGCGTCGGCAAGACCACGCTGTTCAAGATGCTGGTCGGCGAGGAGAAGGCCGACGACGGCGAGATCAAGGTCGGCGAGACGGTCAAGCTTTCCTACGTCGAGCAGAACCGCAGCGGCATCGACCCGAAGAAGACGCTGTGGGAGGTCGTCTCCGACGGCCTCGACCACATCAAGGTGGGCAACGTCGAGATGCCCTCACGCGCCTACATCGCGGCGTTCGGGTTCAAGGGCCCGGACCAGCAGAAGCCGGCGGGCGTGCTGTCCGGTGGAGAGCGGAACAGGCTCAACCTCGCGTTGACCCTCAAGCAGGGCGGCAACCTGCTGCTGCTCGACGAGCCGACCAACGACCTGGACACCGAGACGCTGACCAGCCTCGAGGGCGCCCTGCTGGAGTTCCCCGGCTGTGCCGTCGTGGTCAGCCACGACCGGTGGTTCCTCGACCGCGTGGCGACGCACATCCTGGCCTACGAGGGCGAGTCCAAGTGGTTCTGGTTCGAGGGCAACTTCCAGGACTACGAGAAGAACAAGATCGAGCGGCTCGGCCAGGAGGCGACCCGGCCGCACCGGGCGACCTACCGCAAGCTCAGCCGCGACTGAGGCCCTCGTCGGAGGCTCGGCCCGCGCGTGCGAGGGCGGAGGGGAGGAGGGTCCTGTCACCCGCTGCCCCCACACCAGGCAGGCTCGACGCGGGGCCCTGCAGCGGGGCCTGTGCGTTCTCCGCGAACCGGAGCACGAACCGGCGCTGGCGCCTGGTCTCGACCGCCCGCGGCCGGTAGTGGCGGCGGACGAACGCGACCGCCTCCTCCGCGGGCACGCCGTCCAGCACGGCCAGGCAGGCCAGCGCCGTGCCGGTGCGCCCCGTGCCACCGCGGCAGGCGATCTCCACGCGCTCGCCCGAGGCACGCTCCCAGGCGATCCGCAGCGCCTCGCGCAGATCCGTCGCGTCGGCCGGCAGCCCGAAGTCCCGCCAGCGCACCCAGCGCTGGTCCCAGGCCGTCACGGGTGGCCGCCGGCCCAGCAGGTAGACGCCGTGCTCGGGCAGCTGCTGCGGCGGCGGCTCCCGGAGGCCCCGTCCCAGCACCCGGCGCCCCGAGGGCAGGGTGAGCACCCCGCCACCTCCACAGCCCAGGCGTCGCCCATCGGGTCACGGTAGGGCGTCCGCGGGGCCCGGGTGCGCGCCCGCCCCGCGGTACGGCAGGGTGGCCGGCGTGAGACACACGGTGCACGTGCCGATGCGCTGGTCGGACATGGACGCCTACCAGCACATCAACAACGTGGCCTTCCTCGGCTACTTCGAGATGGCCCGCGTCAACCTGTTCTTCGAGCACCCGACCCATGACGAGAAGACCGGCATGCGGCGCGGCCTGGTCGTCCACTCGCACGAGATCGCCTACAAGCGGTCGGTGGTCTACGACGCCGATCCGCTGGAGATCCAGGTCTGGGTCGACACCATCCGGGCAGCGTCCTTCCGCTGCCACTACGAGCTCTTCGACCACGGACGCCTGGCCGTCACCGGCAGCACCGTGCTGGTGCCCTTCGACTTCGCGCTCGAGCGGCCCCGGCGGATCACGCCGGAGGAGAAAGCCTTCCTGCTGCGCTACGCCGACGAGCCCTGATCGCCGACGATCATGAAGCTGGCGGGCCGACACGCCGGGTCGCACCGGAGAGTCGCCACCGAGAGTTCATGATCGTCGGCGGGACCCGGCCCGTGAAACGCATCGACCCCCTGGCGCCGGGGCGCCAGGGGGTCGGAGAGCGTGCGATCGTCAGCCGCGGCGGGTGAGCTTCCACGCCGTTCCGAGCACGGCCGCGGCGACGGCGGCCTTCACGATCCCGCCCAGGATGAACGGGTAGAAGCCCGCGTCCAGGGCCTGGCTCGCCGACAGGTCAGCGCTCAGGGCCAGCCACGGCACGCCCACCGCGAAGATGACCGCCTGGCCGGCGATGAACAGCGGCACGGCCTTCAGTGGGTTGCGGTCGACGCCGTGCTTGGCGGCCAGACCGATCAGGAACGCGGCCGGGATGAAGCCCACCACGTAGCCGCCGGTCGCCCCGAAGACGACGTCGACACCGCCGCTGGCGTCGGAGTAGAACGGGAGCCCGACCAGCGCGGCCAGCATGTAGACCACCTGGACCGCCACCCCGCGGGCCGGGCCGAGCGCGGCGGCGGTGAGCACCACGGCCAGCGTCTGACCGGTGATCGGCACGGGGAGCCCGGCACCGGCACCGCCACCTGCGCCAGCAGCGCTGTGAACAGCACGCCGAGCGCCACGAGACCAGCGGTGCGGGCACGCACGGCCGGGACGAGGTCGGCGAGGACGAGCGGGCGCGACGGCAGCGCGGGCATCGAGGCGGTGGCCACGGAACCTCCTGGAACGGCGGGTGGGGCGCCGAGGGCGCCGCTGATCACCGGAGAGTCTGCCCTACCGCTTTCGCGGGTCGAGCCGGGGTCACGCCGTCAGCCAGACCGCGGCGTCGACCGGCAGGGTGCCGTCGCCGCACTCCGCGCTGGACAGCAGCACCCGTCCCTCCGGCAGGGGCACCGCGGCGCCGGAGAGATTGACCAGGCAGAGCAGCCCGCCGCTGCGCCGGAACGCGAGACAACCCTCGGGGGCCGGGGCCCACGCCAGGCTCTCGTCGCCGAACACCCCCGACGTCCGGCGCAGCTCCAGCGCAGTTCGGTACAGCGACTGCATCGACGACGGATCCTGCGTCTGGGCTTCCGCGGTGAGCCGTTCCCAGCCGCTCGGCATCGGCAGCCAGGTGTCCGCCCGCGAGGAGAACCCGTACGGGGCTCCGCCCCCGACCACGGCACCGGGATCCGGCAGGCGTCGCGCCCCCGCTCGGTGCGACCCGACCGCTCCCAGATGGGGTCCTGCAGCACGTGATCGGGCAGGTCGGCGTCGGGCATGCCCAGTTCGTCGCCGTTGTAGAGGTAGGCGGCCCCCGGCAGGGCGAGCTGCAGCAGGGCGGCGGCCCGGGCTCGCCGCAGGCCCAGCTCCCCGTCGCCGTAGCGCGTGACGTGCCTCGGCCGGTCGTGGTTGGACAGCACCCAGCACGCCGGGGCGGGGTCCCCTCGACCGCGGCCAGGGAGTCCGTGACCGCCTGCCGCAGTGCGTCGGCGTCCCACTCCGCGGTGAGCAGCTTGAAGTTGAAGGCGAGCTGCAGCTCGTCCTCCCGCAGGTACTGCGCGAGCCGGACGTCGTCGGACACCCAGACCTCGCCGACGGCCATGGTCCCGGGATACCGGTCGAGGACCGCGCGGATGCGCCGGTGCACCACGTGGACGCCGTCCTGGTCGAAGCGGTGGTCGCCGGGGCCGTGGTCGGCGAGCAGCCCGGTGTCGTCCATCGGCACCATGTCCGGCAGCCCGTCGGGCTTGGCCATCCCGTGCGCGACGTCGATCCGGAAGCCGTCGACGCCCCGGTCCAGCCAGAACCGCATCGTCTCCTCGAGGTCGGCGACGACCTCGGCGTTCGCGAAGTTCAGGTCCGGCTGCTCGGGCGCGAAGATGTGCAGGTACCACTGCCCGTCGGCCGTCCGCGTCCACGCCGGTCCGCCGAAGACCGACGGCCAGTTGTTCGGCGGCTCGCTGCCGTCGACCCCGCGCCCGTCCCGGAACAGGTAGCGGGCGCGCTCCGGCGACCCCGGACCCGCGGCCAGCGCCGCCTGGAACCACTCGTGGTCGTGCGAGCTGTGGTTGGGCACTAAGTCGATGGTCACCCGCAGGCCCAGGGCGTGCGCCTCGGTGACGAGCAGGTCGAACTCCGCGAGATCGCCGAAGACCGGCTCCACGTCCCGCGGGTCGGCCACGTCGTAGCCGTGGTCGGCCATGGGCGAGGGTAGAACGGCGTGATCCAGAGCGCGTCCACCCCAGGCCGGCCAGGTAGGGGAGTCGCGAACGGATCCCGGCCAGATCGCCGACGCCGTCGCCGTTGCCGTCGGCGAAGCTGCGTACGTAGATCTGGTAGTAGACCGCGTCGCGCCACCAGTCGGTGGACGGCACACGGGCAGACGGCTCCGGGGACACCGGGCTCCTCAGCGAAAGGACCCCTCCTCCCCACCGCTCGCACGCTCGCGGCGGTGCCCGGGAGGGGCCGGACGGACGTTGCTAGGGGAGAGGTCGCCGGCCGCGTCGTCGGGGAACCGGTTCTGCATGCTGCGTGCCGCCATCTCCAGGTAACCCCAGAGCGTGGCGTCCTGCTCGGCGGTCAGGTCGAGGGAGTCGACGGCGGCGCGCATGTGCCGCAGCCACGCATCCCGCTCCACCGGGCCGATCGCGAAGGGCGCGTGCCGCATCCGCAGCCGGGGGTGGCCGCGCTGCTGGGAGTACGTCGTCGGGCCGCCCCAGTACTGCTCCAGGAAGGCGCGGAGCCGCAGCTCGGCGCCTTCCCAGTCGTCCTGCGGGTACAGCGGTGCGAGCACCGGGTCGGTGCGCACGGCCGCGTAGAAGCGGGCGACCAGCGTGCTGAAGGTCGGGGCGCCGCCGACCTCGTCGTAGAAGGTGCGCGCCGAGGGGAGGGACCGGCTCGACTCGCTCATGCCGTCGATGGTCCCTCACCGGCGGGGCGGCCGCCACGGAGCCCTGGGTGCGGCGGAACGCCACGAGCATCGGGGCGACGGCGACCAGCCCCACCGCTCCGGCGAGAGCGACGGCACCGCCGGCCGAGACGCCCTCGGCGGCGAGGCCGGCGCCCAGGGCCCCGAGACCCTGCACCCCGTAGAGGCCGCTCACGGCGACCCCGAACGCGCGGCCCCGGAAGGAGGCCGGCACGGCCTGGACGAAGGAGACGTTGAGCGGGATGAGCCACGCCGCGCCGATCCCGGAGACGAAGAGCAGCCCGATCACGAGGCCGAAGGGCAGGCTGCCCGCGCCGAGCACCACACCGACGACGCCGGCGAGCACCACCGGGACCAGCGACAGCACCACCAGCGGCACCACCAGCCGCTCCCGCCGCTCGGGTGCGATCAGCCGGGCGACCACCAACCCCCGATGGCCACGCCGAGCGGGTTGGCCGCCAGCAGCACACCCAGGCCTGCGGCGCCCTGGCCGAGCTCGTCGGCCCAGGGCGCGGCCACGCCCTCGGCGGCGTAGCCGAACAGCGTCGCCACCCACAGGACGCCGACGATCGCCAGCAGGCGGGGGAGCGGCGGATCAGCCGCAGACCGTCGCCGGTGTCGCGCAGCAGTGACCGCCGCGCGGCGCCGGACCCGTTCGACGGCGCCGGGCGCCGCTGCAGCCCGGCCCAGAGCCACACCGCCGACACCGCGAAGGTGACGGCGTCGATGAGCAGCGCGGCCGACGGGCTCAGCACCGCGACGAGCGCTCCGGCGGCCAGGAAGCCGACCACCTGGGCCAGCTGCAGGGTGATGTTCGTGAGCGAGGTGGCGACGGCGTACCGGTCGCCGTCCAGGACGTCGGCCATGAGCGCCGAGCGCGCGGACTCGAACGGTGGTGATCCCAGCGAGACGAGGAAGAGCAGCGCGAGCATGGCCGGCAGCGGCATGCCCGGAAGCGCCATGCAGGCCAGGAGTACCGCCCGCGCGGCGTCGGTGACGATGAGCACCTGGTGGCGGGGAGCCGGTCGGCGAAGGCGGACAGGAGCGGACCGCCCAGCAGCCACGGCAGGTAGCCGATCGCGAAGGTCAGCGCCGAGAGCAGCGGGGACTCGGTGCGCTGGTAGACGAGCACCGTCAGAGCCACGCGGGCCAGCTCGTCGCCGGCGGTGGAGAGCAGGAAGGTCCCGAACAGCGGCCGGAACTCCCGGACGGCGAAGACCTCGCGGAACGTGGCCTGCCGCAACGGCGTGCCGACGGGGAGGTCCCTCCGGCGCGGTCAGCGGGGCCCCGCCGCGGTGCCGGACATCCCCGTCAGCAGTGGCAGGGGCGTGCGGATGCCCTCGGCGACGAACCGCTCCTTGAGCCGCATCCGCAGCTCACGGCCGACCCGCCACTGGTCGGCGTTGGTGGCACGGACCATCAGCCGCAGGAACACGCCCTCCGAGGTGATCTGCTCGACGCCGAGGGACTCGGGCTCGGCCAGCAGCACCGGCGCCCACTCGTCCTCGACGTACATGGCGTCGGCGACCTCCTGCATGATCGTCCGCGCGCGCTCGAGGTCGGTGTCGTGCGCGACCGGCATGTCGACGACGACCTGGGCGAAGCCCTGGCTCTTGTTGCCCACGCGCAGGATCTCGCCGTTGCGGACGTACCAGACCACCCCGTTGATGTCCCGCAGCCTGGTGATGCGCAGTCCGACCGCCTCGACGGTGCCGCTCGCCTCGCCGAGATCGACGACGTCGCCGACCCCGTACTGGTCCTCGAGGATGATGCCGATCCCGGCGATGAAGTCCTTGATCAGGTTCTGCGCCCCGAACCCCAGGGCGACGCCGACGACGCCGGCGCTGGCCACGATCGGCGCGAGGTTGATGCCGAGCTCGCCGAGGACCAGGACGACGGCGATCCCGAGGATCACGATGGAGGCGAAGCTGCCCAGCACCGAGCCGATGGCCTCGGCGCGCTGCGTGCGTCGCTCGGTGATCTGGCCCTCGACGTCGGCCTCGACGACCCGGTTGCGCAGCGGTCGCAGGATCGTCGGTACCGCCCCGGTGGCGGTGCGGTCGGTGAGCCGCCGGATGGCGCGGTGCGCCAGCGCCCGGGCGACGGTGGCCAGCACCACGACCAGCAGGATCCGCGCGGGCGTCGCCACCAGCACGCGGGCGTTCTCGGCCAGCCAGTCCAGCCCGAACCAGTCGAACAGCTTCTGGCAGAGCCAGTAGTCCGCGCAGTCGGGCATGACCGCGGAGTCGTCCGCCGCCAGCACTGATAGTGATCGACTCATCACCGGAAATCCTTCCAGGTGAGCGGCCCGATGTCAGCGAGATGTGCGTCGCGTCCTACCGAAGGATCAGACCGGTGTGCTCGGCGAGGAACGCCAGCTGGTCCGCCGCCAGCCCCACCGTGCGGCTCACCGCCCGCGCACCGTGGCCCACGGAGGTCTCCCGGCGCAGCACGATCGGCGCCCGGGACGACGTGGCGTGCTGCATCGCGGCGGCCAGTTTGCGGCCGTGCAGGGGTGCACCCGGGTGTCGGACTCGAACGTGGTGAACAGCGTGGCCGGGTACGCCGTCCCCTCGCGGACCGCGTGGTACGGCGAGTAGCCGAGCAGCCAGCCGAGCTCGGTGGGGTCCTCGGCCGTGCCGTACTCGTCGTTCCAGGTGCGGCCCAGCCCGAAGAGCTCGTACCGCACCATGTCCAGCAGCGGAGCGCTGCAGACGGCCGCCGCGGCCAGCTCCGGTCGCTGGGTCACGGTCGCCCCGACGAGCAGGCCACCGTTGGATCCGCCGAAGATCCCGAGCTGGCGGTGCGTCGTCCACCCGTCGGCCACGAGGTGCTCGGCCGCGGCAGCGAAGTCGTCGAAGACGTTCTGCTTGCGCTCGCGCATCCCGGCCCGGTGCCACTCCTCGCCGTGCTCGGAGCCGCCGCGCAGGTTGGCCACCGCCCACACTCCGCCCGCGGCGACCCAGGACAGGGCCTGGGCGCTGTAGGCAGGGGTGACCGAGACGTTGAAGCCCCCGTACCCGTAGAGCACCGTCGACCGGGGGACGTCGGGGGTTCCGCTTCCTGAGAGGACGAAGAGGTGGACCGGGGTCCCGTCGGCCGACCTCGCGTGCGTCTCGACGACGGTGAGCTCCGGCACCTCGCCAGCGACCGCGGCCTGCTCCCAGTCCTCCAGGGTCGTCGGCGAGGCGGCGTCCCAGCGCAACACCGACGGCGGTGTCGCGTAGTCGGTGTAGCCGACCCAGGCCGTGCCGCCCCCTCGGGCGGGGAGCTGACGCCGGCGATGCTGCCCGCGCCCAGCCCGGTGACGTCGGCCAGCCGGCCGGATCCGTCCCCGGCCCACACCGAGAGCCGGTCGGTCGCGTCGACGGCGTGGACGGCGAGCACCTGCAGGGAGCCGTCGGGGGCGTCGACCAGCGCCACGTCGGAGAGCACGGCGTCGGGGAGTTCGGGGACGACGTCCTGCCAGCTGTCGGGCGCCCAGGTCGCCGGGTCCGCCGGGTCGGCGACCGCCAGCCGCCAGCGCGGGGTGCCCCGGTCCGACATGAGCCACAGCCGGCCGTCGCGGGCCACCCAGGCGGCCGTCTGCGCGTCGACGCCGACCTGCAGGTCACGCAGCTCCCCGCTCCCGCTCAGGTCCGCGACCCAGACGTCGTCGCGCGGAGCGGTGCCGGCCGAGCCCGAGACCACGAGCCAGCGGCCGTCGCGGCTGGCGTGCACGCCGAAGTAGGTGGTGGGGTCGCTGCCCTCGCCGTGCACCAGGACGTCGGTGTCCGCGGGAGCTCCGACCCGGTGCCGCCAGACGCGGCGGTGGAACTGCTCCTCGCCGGCCGGCACCTGGTCGGGGGCGAGCCGCCGGACGTAGAACAGCTCCTCGCCACCGGGCAGCCACGCCACGGGGAGTAGCGGCAGCGGTCGATCGGCCCGTCGAGGAGCTCGCCGGTGGTCACGTCCAGCACGTGCAGGCGGGACTCCTCGTCCCCTCCGGTGGAGAGCTGGTAGGCCAGCCGGTCGCCCTCCCACGAGGCCGACCACGCGTCGAGCGTCGTCGTCCCCTCCGGGTCCAGCGCCATCGGGTCGACCAGCACGCGCACCGTCCCGTCGGCCTCCCGCACCCGCAGGACGGCGTGCTCCTGGCCCGGGTCCCGGCGGGTCGAGAAGGCCCGCCCGCCGCGCCAGACGGGAACGCCGACGGCGCCGGAGCGGACCAGCGCCTCCAGGCGGGTGGCGAACTCCGGGCGCATCGGCAGGGAGGGGAGCAGCTCGCCGGCGACGGCGTCCTGCGCCTCGCTCCAGGCCCGGGTCCGCGGGTCGGTGTCGTCCTCGAGCCAGCGGTAGGGATCGGCGACGCGGTGTCCGTGCAGGTCCTCGACGAGGTCGAGCCGGGGGCCTCGGGGTAGCGCATCGCACCCACGGTAGTGGCCGGTCGGGGCCTCCGAGCCGGGCGACGGGGAAATCCAGCAGCGCCGAACGGCCGTTCTCAGGTCAGAATGGGGCAGCCCCGCGGGTCTCGGAGCCACCGGCGGTCCCGGGCGTCCGGAGGTGATCCGTGCCGCGTTCCGCGCCGGGGTCGTCGACGGCGGGTCATCCAGGCCCGCGCCGCGACCCCCACCGTCCATCGGTGCTGCCTGTCCCGTCGCCGGGGACGACGAGCGCCACGCTGCTGCTCAACGCCACCTACGAGCCCCTGTGCGTGGTGTCCAGCCGGCGGGCCATCGTGCTCGTCCTGGCGGAGAAGGCCGAGCCGGTCGACTCCGCGGCGGACGTCGTGCACGCCGAGCGCGTCAGCCTCCCCGTGCCGGTCGTCGTCCGGTTGACCAGGTACGTGCGCGTGCCCTATCCGGCGTCGGTGCCGCTGTCCCGGCGCGCGGTCTTCACCCGCGACGGGCAGACGTGCGTGTACTGCGGCGGGTCGGCCACGAGCATCGACCACGTGGTGCCCCGCAGCCGGGGCGGGACGCACACCTGGGACAACGTGGTCGCCGCCTGCCGCCGGTGCAACCACACCAAGGCCGACCGGTCGCTGGCCGAGATGGGCTGGGCGCTGCCGCACCCGCCGCGCACGCCCAGCGGGGCGGCATGGCGGCTCCTGGGCACGCGGTCGGTCGACCCGCGCTGGCGTGACTGGCTCGGCGTGCCCGAGAGCGTGAGCGCATGACGAAGGACCCCCGGGAGGACCGGTGACGTCTCCGGGGACGGCCCGCGTGCTGTGGACGCTCGCGGAACCGTTCCACGCGCTGACCTACTTCGCTCAGGAGTGCCGCGACGCCGCCGAGCAGGTGGGCCTGCGCGGCTTCTGGAACGGCTACTTCGCCCTGCGCGCCGCCCCGCTCGGCGCCGTCGGACCGGAGCTCGTCTCGGCGGTCTTCTACAACTTCGCGCCGGCCTTCGTCGCCCGCCGGGTTCCCGGGATCTGGGCGGACACCTCCCCGGCCGCGGCGCTGGAGGCACGGCTGGCCGGCGTCGACGCGGCGGTCCGCCGGGTGCTCGGCGACGAGTGGATCGCCTCCGCCGAGGCCGCCGAGGCGATGGAGCTGGCGGCCACCGCGGCCGCTGCCGTCGACCTGCCGGGACGGCCGCTGGCCGCCGCCAACACCGCGGTGGAGGTGCCCGGCGAGCCGCATCTGGTGCTCTGGCAGGCGCTCACCACCCTCCGGGAGCACCGCGGCGACGGGCACTCGGTGGCGCTCGTCCAGCGGGAGGTCGACGGCGTGACCGCCCACGTGCTCGCCGCGGCCGCCGGGCGGTCGGACCGGGAGTGGCTGATGCGGGCCCGCGGCTGGGACGACGAGGCCTGGGAGCGGGCGGTCGCCGGCCTGGTCGAGCGGCGCTGGCTGGACGAGGACGAGCTGACCGCGGAGGGCCTGGCCATGGTGGCGGCCATCGAGGCCGACACCGACCGGCTCGCGCTGGATCCGTGGCAGGCCCTCGGCGACGCCGGCTGCGACCGGCTGGCCGAGCTCCTCACGCCGGTGCGCCGCGCGGTGGTCGCGGCCGGTGACTGGCCGGTGGGCAATCCCATCGGCGCCCCGGAGCCGATCTGAGCGGGGAGCTGCGCGCAGCGACAACTGACAGCTGCCGCGTTCCGCGATCATCAACTGTTGCGCCGGGAAACGCCGAGGTCAATACGGCCATCGCGGCCTGTGGTCGCCGCCCTCCCCAGACTGAGGGGCGTCGCCGTGTCGCGACCCCGCACGCCCTTTCGAGACGCCTACGTTCCCGCCCATCGGCGCGACGGGCGCCACCGTCGGAAGGGCGCCTCCCCGCATGGTCAACCGCAGCATGCCCCGCGTGGGAGCCGTCGCCCTCGCGGCCGCAGCCGTCGTCGCCCTCTGGGCGCCCAGCGCCTCTGCCGCTCCGGCCGTGACGATCCCCTCGACCCGGCGCAGGTGGAGCTGAGCCTCCGGCCGCACGAGAACGTCGGCCGGATCGACCTCACGAGCCCCTCCTCGACCGCCGCCGGGACCGTCACCGTGATGGAGCACAACTGGGGGCGACCTCGCGGCTGGTGCTGCCACCCGAGATCTCCGGCAGCGGGCTGGTCGTCTCCCTCGGGCTCGCCCCGGCCACCGGTGCGGCCCCCACGCGCACCTACTCGAGCGCGAGCGCCGTGCCCGCGGACCAGCTCGTCGTCAACGACCTCGGGAGCGGGACGTACGAGATCGAGATGCCGGCCCACGACGCCGCCAACGACGCCTGGGGCCGGCTCGGCTTCACCGGGCTCGCGTCCACCGCCGGAGCCGGGTTCACCTACGTCGAGCCGCTCGCCTACCAGCTGCACTTCAACGGCAGCGGCGGCATCATCCAGTACCACACGCCCGAGCTGATCGCCGTCGTGCCGAACCTCTGCGCCTCCGCCCCGGCGGCGCGGTGCGCCGTTCCGTCCGGCAGGCCGTTCTCCCTCACCGTGCCCCACACCTCGCGGCTGCGGACCCTCAGCCTGGCCGGCCTCGACTCGTCGAGCTACGCCGTGCAGGCCCTCGACGCCGACGGAGCCCCGACCGGCACTCCGGTGCTCTTCGCGGACGCAGGGCTGACGATCGAGATCATCAGCGCCGACCACGCGAAGGTCACCTCGGAAGTGGCCTGACGGCCGGCGCCTACCGGCTGACCGTCGTCGACGGCGCCGAGGTCCACGGCGGCATGTGGCCGTCCTACCGGGCGGCGATCATCGGCATGGACCTCCAGGTGGGCAACGCGGGCCTGCGGTCCGACACCGGCTGGGACGAGTCGCGGGAGCAGTCCGCTGCCGGCGTCTCCCCGCTCGTGGGCATCGGCGGCGGCATGCTGCTCGTCGCCGGCCTCGGCACCGCGCTGGTGCTCCGCCCGCGCCGCCGGACCGCCGTCGCGGGCTGACGTTGTCCCGACCGACTCGCCCGACCCGGCGCACGGCGGCCCTCTCGGGGTCGCCGTGCTCGGGCTCAGCGGCGCGATCGTCCTCGGGGTGGGGTTGTCGACCGGCCAGGAGCCGGCCGCACGGGGCGCGACGCCGTCCGCCACGGCGCAGGTGACCGAAGCCCCGGGGCGGCCCCGCCGTCCGCTCCGCCGCCGACATCGACCCCGACCGCGCGGCACACGCCGTCGTCCGCGGTGCACCTGGTGATCCCGTCGGTGGGCCTGGAGCTGCCGCTGCTCGGGCTGACGCCCCGTGGCGGGGTGATCGACCCGCCGCTGCTGACCGCCGGCTACTGGATCGAGCCGTACGGGGCGCCGGTCGGATCGCCCGAGCAGGCCGACAACACGCTCTACGTCGCCGCGCACTCCGCCGGCGACGGCGACGACGGCTTCGACCCGCTCCTGACCGCCGACCACGGTGCGGTCGCCCTCGCGGCCGGCGACGCGGTCGAGGTGCGCACGCCCGACGGCACGGTGACGTACACGGTCGAGCGCACGCAGCGGTACGGCAAGCGCGCGCTCGCCGGTGCCGCGGAGGTGTGGGAGGCGTCGCCGGGGCGGCTGGTGCTGATCACCTGCTTCCAGCGGGCCGACGGGCGCACCCCGACGGAGAACCTGGTGGTCTTCGCCGAGTCCTGACCCACGGGTGGCCGCCTCGCGCCCGTCGCGCAGTACTACTTTCGCTGCGTGACGCAGCTGCACGACCTGACCGCGCTCGAGCAGGCCGCGGCCGTCCGGTCCGGAGAGGTGAGCCCGACCGAGCTCGTCGAGCACGCGCTGGACCGCATCGAGGCGCTCGACCCGGGCCTCGGGGCGTTCCTCACCGTGACGCCGGACCGGGCGCTGGAGGCCGCACGCCGCGCGGAGTCGCTGCTCCGGCGGGGCGGTGAACTGCCGCCGCTGCTCGGCGTCCCGACGGCGATCAAGGACCTGAACAACACCGCCGGCGTCCGGACGACGTTCGGCTCCGCGGTCATGGCGGACTTCGTCCCGACCACCGACGACGCCGTCGTCACCAAGCTGGCCGCGGCGGGGACGATCAGCGTCGGCAAGACGAACACCCCGGAGTTCGGCTTCCCTGCTACACCGACAACGAGCTGGCCGGGCCGGCGCGCTGCGCCTGGGACCCGTCCCGGCTGGCGGGTGGCTCCAGCGGCGGCACGGCCGTGGCGGTCGCGGCCGGGATGGTGCCCTTCGCCCAGGGCAGCGACGGCGGTGGTTCCATCCGCATCCCGGCGTCGGTCAACGGCATCTACGGGATCAAGCCCAGCCGCGGGCGGATCAGCAACGCACCGTTCGGCACCGACGTCACCGGCCTCGGCACCAACGGACCACTGGCACGCACCGTGCGGGACGCCGCGGCGATGCTCGACGCCATGGCCGGGCCGGTGCTCGGCGACCACGGCTGGGCGCCGCCCCTGCCGCCCGGGAAGACCTTCCTGGCCGCGGCGGAGCGCGAACCGGGGCGCCTGCGGATCGGCCGGTACCTCGAGTCGCCCATGCCCGACGTCGTCCTGGACCCGGAGGTCAGCGCGGCCTTCGAGGATGCGTCGGCGCTGCTCGCCGGCCTGGGGCACGAGGTCGTGGACGTGCCCACGGGGCTGCTCGGTGCCGACGTCCTGCCGTCCTTCGAGCAGGTGTGGGCGCTGTCCGGGACGCTGCTGCCGGTTTCCCCGGAGCGGGTCGGCGACCTGCGGCCGCTGACCCGCTGGCTGCGGGCGCGCGGGCTGGCCATGTCCGCGCGGGACGCGATGGAGTCGATGAGCGCGCTCCGGCTCTTCTCCCGCCGGTTCCTCCAGGCGACCGCCGAGTACGACGTCCTCCTGGCGCCGGTCTGCACGATGACGCCCCGGCCGCTGGGCTGGTTCGACACCGACGGCGACGCCGCGGAGGACTTCGAGCGGCAGAAGCGCTACGCCGCCTTCACCGCCCTCTTCAACGTGACCGGGCAGCCGGCCGCGAGCGTTCCGCTGTCCTGGACCGGCGACGGGCTGCCGGTCGGCAGCATGCTCGTCGGGCGCCCGACCGACGAGGTGACGGTGCTCGCGCTGTCCGCCCAGCTGGAGGCCGCGCGCCCCTGGGCGCACCGGCACCCCGCGTCGTGGGAGCGGAACGGCTGAACCGTCCACCGGGCCGGTAAGTTGTCGCGCGTGAACACCGTCGAGGTCCTTCTCGTGCTCGTCGGCATCCCGCTGGCCGTCATCGCGGTGCTGGCGCTGCTGACCCTGCCCGGTGGGCGCAAGCGCCTCCGGTACAAGCCCGGCCAGTCCTGGGACCACGCGCCGGTCTGGTACGAGCCGCACCCGGAGAACGGCGGATCGGAAGGCCATGGGCCGGCCCCGGCGCACGGCCCCGCGGCCGTTCCGGGAAGCTCGACGTCGGCCCTGGGCTCCTCGATGTACCCGGAGCAGGCCGAGGAGCGGAACCTCGACACGCATGACGGCGGCACCGGGTCGCACGCCGCATCCCTCGGGTACCCCTCGGTGGACGCGGGCCCGCTCGGCGGCGCCCGCGGGACCTGGTGACCACGATGACCCACGCCACGACGACTGTCCCGGGAGGACGGCGATGACCAGCGCCCTGGAGACCGGGTCGCACGACACGGCGACGACCCAGACGGCTCCGGCCCGGACGGACGAGTCGGAGCAGGCCGCACTCGACGCGATCTTCTCCTTCCAGGAGCTGGCGCGGCTGGACGAGGCGCTGACCATGTCCTCCCGCGAGACCGGGCTGCGCTTCACCCTCTACATCGGCGACCTGGGTCCGCGCACCCGCGTCCAGGCCGAGGAGATGCACTCCCGCTCCGGCCCCGACCCGACCGACGCGGTGCTCATCGCGGTGTCGCCCGGCCAGAAGGTGGTCGAGGTGGTCACCGGCGCGGGCGCGGCGCGCCGGCTGCCCGATCGGGCGTGCGCGCTCGCCGTCCTGTCGATGACGACGTCCTTCGCCGCGGGCGACCTCGTGGGCGGCATCGTCAACGGGCTCCGGCAGCTGTCGGACCAGGCCGGGCACCCGGCCGCCCTGCGCCGCCCGCACTGAGCGGCCCCGCTGCAGGTTGAAACACCCCCTGCCCCCACCGCTCGCAGGCTCGCGGCGGGGCCCTGCAGGGGCCGGTGGGGGCAGTGGGGTCCTTCCGCCGATCGGCGCTGAGCCGCTGCCCATGTCCCGATCGGGGAGCCTCCGGCCCCCGCGATCGAGCCACAACCATGGGTTCACCTCACAACCGTGGGCCCACCGGACGACGACGGCGCCGCACCCATCCGGGTGCGGCGCCTTCGTCGTCCGTCAGAGGTTCGCGTCGGCGTCCCGTTCGCGGGCGCGCAGCGCCCGGGCGATCCCGTCGCGGCCCTCGGAGACCAGCCGGCGCAGCGGGGCGGGCTGCTCGGCGTCGGCCAGCCAGGTGTCGGCGGCGGCGATGGTGCGGGGCTCGACGATCGGCGGGAACAGGTACTGCACCGCGTTCTTCGCGATCTCGCCCGGGCGCCGCTCCCACATCGGACCGATCTCGGCGAAGTACCGGTCCACGTAGCCGGCCGTCAGCTCCCGCTGGGCGGGTGCCAGAAGCCCTGCAGGAGCGCCTCGTGCACGGCGTTGGGCACCTGCTCGTCGTGGAAGGCCCGCTGCCAGGTGTCCTCCTTGGACTCCGCCGTCGGGCGCAGCGCCCGGGCCGTCGCCGCCCGCCGGACGCCGGTCGCGGTGGCATCCCGCTCGGCCTCGGCGTCGATCTCGGCATCCCCGGCGGCGCCGATCGCGACCAGCCCGGAGAGGAACGCCCAGCGAGCGTCGGCGTCGACCTCCAGACCCTCCACGGTGCGGGAGCCGTCGAGCAGCCCGCGCAGCACATCGGCGTGCTCCTCGCTCCGGGCGGCGCTGGCCAGGGTGCGTGACCACTGCAGCTGCATGTCGCTGCCGGCGGGCGCCGTCCCGAGCGCGCTCACGGCGTGGTCGGCCAGGGCGGTCCAGCCGGTGGGCGCCCAGGTCGGGTCGGCGTAGGAGGAGAGCGCCGTCTGCACCCGGCCCAGCAGCGCCTGGACGACGCTGATCTCGGTCTCCGCGTCGACGCCGGCGAGCACCAGCTGCACCCACTCGCGCGCGGGCAGCTCGGCGTCCCGGGCCATGTCCCAGGCGGCCGACCAGCACAGTGCGCGCGCCAGCGGGTCGGGCATGGCGCCGATCCGCGTACGCAGCGTGCCCAGGGACCGCTCGTCCAGCCGCAGCTTGGCGTAGGTGAGGTCGTCGTCGTTGACCAGCACCAGGTCCGCCGCCGGGTGCCCCACCAGCTCGGGGACCTCGGTGCGTGCGCCGGCCACGTCCAGCTCCACCCGGTCGGTGCGGGTGAGGCCCTCGGGGCCCTCGCTGTAGAGGCCCACCGCGAGCCGGTGGTTGCGCAGCACCGGGTGCTCGGCGACCGCCGTCTGCTCGATCGCGAAGCTCTCGTACCGGCCGTCACCGGTCAGCTCGAAGACCGGCCGGAGGGTGTTGACCTGGCTGGTCCTGAGCCACTGCTCGACCCACTCGCCGAGGTCGCGGCCGGAGCTCTCCTCCAGGGGGCGAGCAGGTCGGCCAGCGTGGTGTTGCCGAACTCGTGCTTGCGGAAGTAGCGGCGCACCCCGCGAGGAACTCTTCGCGGCCGACGTAGGCCACCAGCTGCTTGAGCACCGGGCGCCCTTGGCGTAGGTGATGCCGTCGAAGTTGACCTCGACCGCGGCGACGTCGGGGATGTCGGCGGCGATCGGGTGCGTCGACGGGAGCTGGTCCTGCGCGTACGCCCACGCCTTCTCGGTGTTGGCGAACGTCGTCCACGCGGTCGTGTACTCGGTCGCCTCGGCCTGGCACAGGGTGCTGATGTAGGTGGCGAAGGACTCGTTGAGCCAGAGGTCGTCCCACCAGCGCATCGTCACGAGGTCGCCGAACCACATGTGGCCGAGCTCGTGCAGGATCGTCTCGGCCCGCCGCTCGTACCGGGCGCGGGTGGCCTTCGAGCGGAAGACGTAGTCCTCGAGGAACGTCACCGCACCGGCGTTCTCCATGGCCCCGGCGTTGAACTCGGGGACGAAGAGCTGGTCGTACTTGTCGAACGGGTACGGGTAGTCGAACACCCGGTGGTAGTAGTCGAACCCCTGCTTGGTGACGCGGAACAGCTCGTCGGCGTCGAGGTGCTTGGCCAGCGAGGCGCGGCAGTACAGGCCGAGGGGATGCCCTCGTGGGAATCGGTGACCTTGGCGTACGGCCCGGCGATCAGCGCGACCAGGTAGGTCGAGATGCGCTTGGTGGGCTCGAAGTGCGCCAGCTGCGAACCAGCGGGGCCGGCCTCGATGGTTCGCCCGCCGGTGTTCGAGACGACCTGCCAGTCGAACGGCGCGACGACGTGCATCGTGAAGGTCGCCTTGAGGTCGGGCTGGTCGAAGCAGGCGAACATGCGCTTGGCGTCGGCCGGCTCGAACTGGGTGTAGAGGTAGACCTGCCCGTCCTCGGGGTCGAGGAAGCGGTGCAGACCCTCGCCCGAGTTGGAGTACGGGCAGTCGGCGGTGACGACGAGGGTGTTCTGCTCGGCCAGTCCGGGCAGCGGCAGGCCACCGGCCTCGGTGTAGGTGCTGATGTCCAGCTCGACGCCGTTGAGGACCGCCGAGTGCACGGTCTCGGCGACGAGGTCGATGAACGTGTCGGCGCCGGCCCGCGCGGCGGTGAACTCGACAGTCGTCACCGACCTGAAGGTGCGCTCACCGGGATGGCCGTGACCGTCGGTCACGTCGAGGAAGAGGTCGTAGCTCTGCACGGCGAGGAGCTCGGCGCGGGCAGCGGCATCGGTGCGGGTCAGGTTGGGAGCAGCCACACCCGGGAGCTTCCCATGCCGGGACGACACGTCGTCCGGCGCTCCACCGCCCTGGGAGCACCCCTCCGGGAACAAGCCGGCGACGATCGGTATTGGGACGGGGAGCAGGCGCGGTGAGAGCGGCCGCCCGACCGACCCTGAGGAGATCGAGCATGACCGAGGCAGTGCAGAGCGCCCCCACGAAGGCGCGCGTGGACTTCTGGTTCGACCCGCTGTGCCCGTGGGCCTGGCTCACCAGCCGATGGGTGCTCGAGGCGGCCAAGGTCCGCGACATCGACCTGCACTGGCACGTGATGTCCCTCGCCGTCCTCAACCGCGGGCGGGACCTGCCCGAGGACTACCGGGACATGATGGACAAGGCGTGGGGCCCGGTGCGGGTGGCGATCGCCGCCGCCCAGCAGCACGGCGACGACGTCCTCGGCGATCTCTACACCGCCATGGGCACCCTCCGGCACCACGAGGGAGTGGAGCTCGACGAGCTGGTCGGCCCCGCGCTCGAGCGGGTGGGGCTGCCGGCGTCGCTCGCCGAGGCCGCGACCTCGACCGACTACGACGAGGCGCTGGAGAAGAGCCACCACGAGGGCATGGACCCGGTCGGCGACGACGTCGGCACCCCGGTCATGCACATCGACGGCGTGGCCTTCTTCGGACCGGTGATCAGCAGGGTGCCGACCGGCGAGGACGCCGGCAAGGCGTTCGACGGCGCCGTCCTGCTGGCCAACCTCCCCGACTTCTGGGAGCTCAAGCGCACCCGGCTCGACGGACCCGACATGGACTCCGTGCCGGCCGACAGCCTGGCGATCACGACCCGCGGGTGAGCCCCGGGCTCAGGTGACGCCCCGGCTGCCCGGGGCGTCCACCTCCGGGTCGCCGACCTCGGGGCCGGCCCGGTCGGTCGACGGGGGCCCCACCTGGGCCGGGATGGCCGGCGGCGCCGTCGGTGTCGCCGGCGGTCCAGCCGCCCCCGGCGTGACGTCGGTGGCGAGCTCCTCGTGCCCGATGGACAGGCCCACGAGGATGACCACGGTGACGGCGGCCATCATCCACATGGCGACGCCGAAGGCCTCGGACGTGCCGAACGCCTGCGCCTCCAGCGCGGCGGCCGGTCCAGGCGGGGCGCCGGTGGCGGCCAGTGTGGCCGTCCGCTCGCTGATGCCGTTGGCGAACACCGTGCCCAGTACCGCGATGCCCATGGCGCCACCGACCTGCTGCACCGTGTTCAGCACCGCCGAGCCGACGCCGGCGTCCCCGGGGTCGACCCGGCTGACCGCCGTGAGGGTCAGCGGCACGAACAGCAGCCCCATGCCCACCGCCTGGACGACGATCCACGGCAGCAGGTCGGCGGCGTACCCGGCACCGACGTCCATCTGGCCGTAGCCCCACATCGCGAGGACCGAGAGCGCGCCACCGGCACCGGCGATCCAGCGCGGATCCACCCGCGACGCGAGCGTCGAGGCCACCTGCGCGGCGACGACGATGCCCACGGTGAACGGCAGGAACGCGATGCCGGCCTCCAGCGGGCCGTAGCCGAGGACCTGCTGCACGAACAGCGACACGAAGAGGAACATCGCGAAGATCGCTGCGCCGATCACGAGCATGACCCCGAAGCTGACCGCCCGTGTCCGGTCGGCGATGACCCGCATCGGCAGCAGCGCGTGCGGGGAGCGGGCCTCGATCACGAAGAACGCGATCAGCAGCACGAGCCCTGCGACGATCGGCCCGTACACCAGGGTGTCCGACCACTCCTGGGGAGGCCGGTGTCCAGATCGGTCTGGGCCTTGCGGTTGAGGCCGTAGACGACGGCGGCCAGCCCGAGCGTCGCCGTCAGGGCTCCGGGCAGGTCCCAGCGGCCCGGCTGGGGCTCGGACTCGGCCAGGTACCGGGGTGTCAGCACCGCGACCGCGAGGCCGATCGGCACGTTGATCAGCATCGTCCAGCGCCACGAGGCCTCGGTGAGCGCGCCGCCGAGGATGAGCCCCACGGCTGCGCCGGCACCGGACATGGCGGCGTACACGGCGAAGGCCCGGTTCCGCGGTGGGCCGGCCGGGAACGTGGTGGTGATCAGCGCCAGCGCGGTGGGCGAGGCGGCTGCCGCGCCGCCGCCCTGCAGGGCGCGGGCCGCGAGGAGCTGCCACTGCTCCTGGGCGATACCGGCGAGCAACGAGCCGACGGCGAACAGCAGCACGCCGCCGAAGAACACCTTCCGCCGGCCGACGATGTCGCCGAGCCGGCCCCCGAGCAACAGCAGGCCGCCGAAGGCGATGGCGTAGGCGGTGACCACCCAGGTGAGGTCGGCGTCGGTGATGGCCAGCTCGTCCTGGATGCGGGGCAGGGCGATGTTCACCACGGACCCGTCGAGCACCACCATGAGCTGCACGGTGCTGATCAGGACGAGGGCGACCCACAGCGGCCGACCGCCGGGTCCGGTTCCCGGCTCGTCCGCGGGCGGCCGGGGTTCGGGGATGTGCGGGCGAGGAGTGGTCATGGGTGTCCTCCGTGGAGAGCCGGCCCCGTGCTGGTCGAAGAAGGCGGCCCGGGCGACACCGGCCGGACCACGGCCTGAGATCGCGCGGGACGCTAGTCATGGAGACGACGTCGAGGGCGTTTCCGTGACATGCCGGATCCGGTGCTGTCGGCGCGTGCTGCTACGCCGCGACCGCGCCGTCACGAGGGTTCCAAGCATCGGGGACCATGGGCCCCGCTGCCCGCCGGCCGTAGCCGGGCGGCCCGCGGTCACCGCGGTCGCGTGCGGCATGCTGTCGCGGTGCCGAACCCCGTCCGTCAGCGCATCCTGATCACCGGCGCCAGCTCCGGTCTCGGCGAGGGCATGGCTCGCCGGCTCGCCGCCATGGGCCGCGACCTGGCGCTCGTCGCCCGCCGCACCGAGCTGCTCGAGTCGCTGCAGAAGGAGTTGCTCGCCGCGCACCCCGGCATCCGGGTGACGACGGCGGCGCTCGACGTGGACGACCCCGAGGCCGTGGCCCGGGTGATCCCGGCCCTGGCCGACGAGCTCGGCGGCCTCGACCGCGTGATCGTCAACGCCGGCATCGGGAAGGGCGCCTCGATCGGCACCGGCAAGGCGCGGGCCAACCGGGCCACCCTGCTCACCAACGTGCTCGGCTCCCACGCCCAGTGCGAGGCGGCCATGGAGATCTTCCGCGCGCAGGGCGCCGGGCACCTGGTGCTCATCTCCTCGGTCGCCTCCGTGCGCGGGATGCCGGGCACCCGCACGGCGTACGGCGCCAGCAAGGCTGCCCTGAACTCGCTGGCCGAGGGGATCCGCTCCGACGTCTTCGGTTCGCAGATCGTCGTCAGCGCGATCCTGCCCGGCTACATCGAGACCGACATCAACGTCGGCCGTCGCGGCCCGCTCACCGTGGGGCTCGACACGGGCGTGGCCGCGCTCGTCCAGGTGATCGAGCGGGAGCCGGCGCGCGGGTACGTGCCCGAGTGGCCGTGGCGCGCCGTCGCCGCCCTGCTGCGCGTCCTCCCGCTCTCCGTGGTGCGGCGCCTCACCGGCTCCTGAGCGACCCGGATCGGCGCCTCACCAGCAGATCCGCATGGGTCGGCCGCGGCTGTCACGGACACCGTCACCGACGCAGTTGCCCTCGCCGCGGGCCAGACGGGCGGCCGACCAGGCGGCCGCACACGCGTCCAGCGCGTCGATCGCCGGCACACGGGCAGGAGCCGCGAGCAGCGCGTCGTCGACGTCCATGACAGGTCGGAGCGCGGCCAGCCGTTGCGCCAGACCCCGGGCGGTGGCCTTCGGATCGGTCACCGGCGGGCCGAGCGCTCGGAACGCCAGTTCGGGATGGACCTCGTGCACCCGCTCGTCGGGCGGGTCGCCCACGGCGTCGTCGAGGCCCCGGATGGCCGGGACCAGGTTCCACGCCTGCACCGACAGCGCCTTGTCCGAGTGCTCACGGGAGATGCGGCAGGCGTCGGCGTAGTCGGCGGCGGCGAGGACCGGGCGCACGGGAGCGGGGAAGACCGAGCTGCCCGCGCGGCCGAGAAGCCGGCGGGCCTGCACGTCGCACGCGCGGACGCCGTCGTCCGACGGCCCGATGGGCATGTCGATCGCGACCAGCTCGACGCCGGGGACGGCGAGGACGGCGACGACGTCGTCCAGCGCGAGGAGCGTGACCGTCCGGCCCTCGAGACGGGCCCCCACCCAGCGTCCGCGCCAGCCGTCGACACCCAGGACCGCCATCCCGGCAGCCTGTCAGACTTGCCCCCGTGCGCGTCTTCATCGGAACCGATCACGCCGGCCTCGAGTTCAAGGAGCACCTGAAGCAGGCGCTCACCGACGCGGGCCACGAGCCCGTCGACTGCGGCGCGTTCACCTACGACGCCCAGGACGACTACCCGCCCTTCTGCTTCGAGGTGGGGAGCGGACCGTGACCGAGCCGGGCTCGCTCGGCGTCGTCATCGGCGGCTCGGGCAACGGCGAGCAGATCGCGGCGAACAAGGTTCCCGGTGTCCGTGCCGCGCTGGTCTGGAACACCGCCACCGCGCAGCTGGCCCGTCAGCACAACGACGCGAACGTGGTCTCGATCGGCGCCCGGCAGCACACCTCGGAGGAGGCGACGGAGCTGGTGCTGGAGTTCCTGCGCACGGACTTCAGCGGCGACGAGCGGCACGCCCGCCGGATCGGCCTGGTCAGCGACTACGAGCGCGACCGCCACCGCCCGGCCGGCGGCCAGCCCACCACGTGAGTTGATGGAACGGCCCCGCTGCAGGGGCCCGCGCCGAGCGGAGCGAGGCGTGGGGGCAGCGGGGCCTTTCGTCAGAAGTCGTCCGGGCACCAGGGGCGACCGGCCAGCCGAAGGCCGTCGATGCCAGCGTCACCGCGCCGGGGCTGACCTCCGTCACCCGCCCGGCGCCCTGCAGCGTGGCCAGCGACGTCCCGCCCAGGTAGACGGCGGAGAGCTCCTCGATGCCGAGCACGATGTCGGGGTCGCGATCGGTCGGGCCGCAGTAGGCCCCGGCGGGGTGACCGGACAGCCGCCACCGGCCGGTGTTCCACGGGCAGAACGGGTCGCGCACCTCGAAGACCAGGTCGATGGGCGCCGGGTAGCGGCGGGCCGACAGCGCCCGGCCGACGTCGACGACCCGCACCCACAGCGCGTCGACCGGACGGGCGTGCAGTGGCCGCAGGTCGGCGAGCTGGTGCCGGACGGGGTCGTCGTAGGGCTGCTGAGGCGCGTCGATCGTGCGGACCAGGTCGTGCGAGAACAGGTACTGCCACAGGGCGGCGTAGGCGGCCGGCGTCATCGCGCGCACCTCGCCGACGGTGAGCGTCCCCTCCGGCTCGGCGCCGTCGTTCCACCCGGACTTCAGGCGGTAGGTGGCGTAGCCGGTGACCGTGCCGTCGGCCTCGGTGTGCAGCACGTGCTGCCGGGCGGTGGCGCCCTTGCGCTGATCCGGCTCGTCGCGGAGCGTGCGGTCCCACCAGCGCTCGTCGCGGGCGAGGTTGCCGGGCACGAACCGCCGCACCGCGTCGTGCACGCGCTGCGCCGCCGGCCGGAACTCCTCGACGTCCACCAGCCGCACGGTGCCGGTGCCGAGGTCGACGTCGGGGCGGATCCGCAGCCGTTCGGTGCGCCCGGTCCAGCCGCCCTTCCAGGACGCGGTCGCGTAGCCGAACCGGCCGTAGATGGGGCCTCCGCCGCCCAGAGCGCCGCGATCGGCTCACGGCCGGCCTCGTGGACGGCGTCGAGCTGCCGCCGCATGATCGACGTCAGCACACCCCGCCGCCGGTGCGTGGGTGCGACGGTGATCCAGGTGATCCCCGCACAGGGCACCGGTGCGCCGCCCGGCACGCTCATCTCCAGGCTGTAGATGCCGGAGGTGGCGGCCACCCGCTCCCCGTCGAACAACCCGAGGGAGCGGTCCAGCTCGGCGACCGCGGGCGGGGACTCGAACCAGGGGCCGGTCGGGTCGTCCCCGAAGACGGTGACCATCGCCCGCGCGAAGCGCGGCCATTCGTCGGCGGTGACCGGGCGGAGCTGGTCGGTCAGATCGGGCACGGCACCTGTCTACCGGTCGGGTGATACCCGACGCGAACGAGTTGCCGGGCCGCGGGACGCTGTCAGGATGCCCCGCATGGCGGAGGAACGCCCCATCGACTGGTGGGTCAAGCGGCTCGACGCGCTGCTCGACGAGGCCGTCGACGCCGTCGTCACGGGGAGGGCCTGACCCGCCGTCACTGGCAGGTGCTGCACTCCCTGGCCACCGGCCCGGCGGACGGCGCCGAGCTGCGGGCGGCGCTGACCGATGTCCACGGCGACCTCGAGGCCGTGGTGTCGGAGCTGGTCGCCCGGGGCTGGGTCGCCCGGCTGGGCGACGGTCGCGTCGGCCTGACGCCGGACGGCGCGGCCGCGCACGACCGCGTCTCCCGCGCCGTGGGCCGCGTCCGCCGGCACGTCGCCGACGGGCTGTCGCGCTCGGAGTACGAGCGGACGATCCTCGTGCTCGCCCGCATGGTCACCAACATCGAGCGGGCGCTGGGCCGGGAGTGACCGGTCAGCTCCGCAGGTAGGCCAGCGTGGCCATCACCCGCCGGTGCTGGTCCTCGTCCTGCGCGAGCCCGAGCTTGGCGAAGATGTGCTGCGTGTGCTTCTCCACCGCACCGGGGGTGACGACGAGCAGCCGGGCGATCGCCGCGTTGGAGTGGCCCTCCGCGATCAGGCCGAGCACCTCCGCTCCCGCGGGGTCAGCCGGCGGACGGGGTCGTCGGCCCGGCGGCGGGCGAACAGCTGCGCCACCACCTGGGGGTCGAGCACGGTGCCGCCGCCCACCACGTCCTCCAGCGCCCCAAGGAACGTGTCGACGTCGGCCACCCGGTCCTTGAGCAGGTAGCCCACGCCGCCCGCGCCGTCGGCCAACAGCTCGTCGGCGTAGGCCACCTCCACGTACTGGGAGAGGACGAGGACCGCCGTCCCCGGCACGTCCTGCCGGGCCTCGACCGCGGCCCGCAGGCCCTCGTCGCTGTGCGTCGGCGGCATCCGGACGTCGACGACGGCGACGTCCGGGCGGTGCTCGCGCACCGCGCGCACGAGAGGGCCGTCGCCCACGGCGGCGACCACCTCTGTGCCGGCCTCCTCGAGGAGGCGGACCAGGCCCTCGCGCAGGAGGACCGAGTCGTCGGCGATCACGACGCGCACGGCAGCTCCGCGATCAGCCGGGTGGGACCGCCGCGCGGGCTGTCCAGCACGAGCGTGCCGTCGACGGCCTGCACCCGGTCGGCCAGCCCCGTCAGGCCGTGCCCGGCCGCGAACACCGCGCCACCGAGGCCGTCGTCCTCGACGACGACGCACAGCCGGTCGCCGGTGCAGCCGACCTGGATCCGGCAGGTGGTGGCGTCGCTGTGCTTGGCGACGTTGGCCAGGGCCTCGCTCACGACGAAGTAGGCGGTGTTCTCGGTGACCGGCGCCAGCCGCTCGGGAGGCAGGTCGACGACGAGATCCACCGGGACGGGGAGCGGGCGGCCACCGCCGCGAGCGCGGCGGCCAGACCGCGGTCGGCCAGCACGGGCGGCGCGATGCCGCGGGAGAGGGCGCGGAGGTCCTCGAGGGTCTCCCGGGCCAGGCCGGCGGCCTCGCCGAGCGCCGCGCGCGCGGCGTCGGGGTCGCGCTCGAGGGTCCGCTGCGCGCGGGCGAGGTCCATGTTCAGCCGGACCAGCTGCTGCTGCGGGCCGTCGTGGATGTCTCGCTCCAGCCGGCGCAGCGCCACCGCCTCGGCGGCCACGGCCGCGTCGCGGCCCTGGGAGAGCCGGCCGATCTCGGCCTGCGCGGCGGCGCGGGAGGTCAGCATCACCCGGCCCAGGGAGGCCTGGAGCAGCGCGAACCCGCGGACGACGAACGGCAGCAGGACGGCGACGACGAGGCCGATGCCGGTGTAGAGCGCGATCCGGCTCCCCGCCGAGCTCTGCACGCCGAGCAGCTCGAGGAGGTCCATGGTGTCGGGGTCCGTCGACGCGTCGGGCAGCGCCCAGTCCCAGGCGGCGTAGGTGATCCCGCCGAGGGCGACCGACCAGAACGTCACGGTGACGACGAACGAGGCGATCGCCACCGGGAACCGGACGAGGCCGTGCAGCGCGTCGAGCCAGGTCTGCGGGTCCCGCACGGGCGTCATCAGCTTGCGGAGCAGACCGCCCTCCGGGGAGCGGTAGGCCGGCGCCGGAACCGGGTGACCGAGGACGGCGGGCAGCCAGGCGCGCTCGATCGTGGCGAAGCCGCGCGCGGCCAGCAGCGTGGCGGCGAGGACGGCGACGCCCACCCACACCACGAGCAGACCGGCGCCGAGCGCGAGGCCGGTGACGACGACGACGAAGGACGCGATCGCGACCGGGAAACCGGTCAGCGCGTAGCCGGTGTCGACGCCGAGCTGACGCAGCGGATCCCGCCGTCGCGGGGAAGGGGGCGGAGTGCCCAGGGACGGGAGCACGGCGGTGTCGGTGGTCATGGGGTCGAGCCTCGGTCCGTGCGCTCCCGGAACCCAGCCCGCTGCCTGGCCGATCGGTGGTCGGGCCGGCCCGAGTGTTGCGTGCTCATGTCGGTCCGGATGCTCCTGGCCGCGGGCGGCGGTGTCCAGCACCCGCCCCGCTACTGTCGGTACCGCTGGGCGTGCCGCCGTCGTCGTGCTCCTGCGCCACCGGCGTGCCCGGCGGACGGAGGATGCCCGTGCGCGCTCGCGCGCTCCCGCTCGCCCTGACCGCCGTGCTGTTCACCGGCGCGTGCACCGCTTCCCCGGACGACGACGCCGAGCCGGAGGAGCAGGTCGCACAGGTCATGACCGCCGTCCCGGGGAGCGCCTGACGCTCGTTCCGGACGACGACCCGGTCGCCGCCTCCGTGAGCGCCAGTCGCGCCTTGTTCGAGGGGTCGGGCGTGGTCGTGCTCGCCGCGGAGGGTGACCGCGCCGGCATGCTCCTGGGCGCTTCGGCCGCCGTCGCGCTCGGCGTGCCACTGCTGATCGGGGCCGACGGCGACGGCGTGGCGGAGCCCGTGCTGGCCGAGCTGGACCGGCTGGGGACGACCACGGTGCTCGCCGTCGGGGACGCCGCCCCCGCCCCGGGCTCCGGGTCCGGGTCGCCGTCCTCCTCCCCGTCGGGCGAGGACCTGCGGGTCATCGGCGTGGCCGCGGACCCGGGCGCGCTGGCGGAGGTGCTGGGCCGGGACCTCGCCGAGACCGAGCCGGTCGCCGAGGACGCCGACGTCGCCGCGGTCGCAGCACTGGACCCCGCGGAGCCGGCCGCGCTGCGTCCCGAGGACGGCGGCGCGGCGCAGGAGGACGGCGAGGGCATCGCCGACGGCGAGCTGCCCGGGGTCGAGGGTGGCGAGCCGCTGGAGAGCACGCTGGTGCTGGCCACCGGCGACCCCGACGGGCTGGCCGGCGTCGCCACCGCCCGCGCGGCCGGTGCGCGGGTGCTGGTCACCGACGGGGCGACCGACCCCCGGGCGTCCGAGGAGCTGATCAGCGCCCTCGCCGAGGACGACGCCGAGCACGTGGTCGCACTGGGTGCCGCCTTCGGCGAGGAGGCGGGGCTGGACTGGAAGCTGGAGACGGCGGCCACCGGGACCCAGCTCCCCGGCGGCGGGCAGGTGCTCTTCCCGGGGAAGATGCTGGTCGCCCTCTACGGCCATCCCGGCACGGGGGCGCTCGGCGTCATGGGCGAACAGCCGCTGGAGGCGGCCATCGAGCGGGCACGGGCGCACGCCGCCCCTACGAGCCGCTCGTCGACGCCACCGTCGTGCCGGCGTTCGAGATCATCGCCACCGTCGCGTCGTCGTCCGCGGGATCGGACGGCAACTACTCGGCCGAGGCCGACCCGGAGTTCCTGCGGCCGTGGGTCGAGGCGGCCGGGGAGGCGGGGCTGTACGTGGTGCTCGACCTCCAGCCGGGCCGGACGGACTTCGTCACCCAGGCCGAGCAGTACCGCTCCCTGCTGGAGCTGCCGCACGTCGGGCTCGCCCTGGACCCCGAATGGCGGCTGGGGCCGAACGAGGTGCACCTGACCCAGATCGGCTCGGTGGGGATCGAGGAGGTCAACGCCGTCATCACCTGGCTCGCGGACCTCACCCGGGAGAACGCCCTGCCGCAGAAGCTGCTGGTCCTGCACCAGTTCCGGCTCGACATGCTCCCCGGCCGCGAGCGGGTGGACACCTCCCGCGACGAGCTGGCGGTGATGATCCACGCGGACGGTCAGGGCGGGCAGGGGGACAAGCAGGCCACCTGGCGCGCGCTGCACGCGACGGCGCCGCCGGGGCTGACCTGGGGCTGGAAGAACTTCTACGACGAGGACCTGCCGATGCTCACCCCCGAGCAGACGATCGCGCAGGTCAGCCCCTCCCGGAGCTGGTGACCTACCAGTAGGGGGACGACTCTCCCGAACTGTCGGGGTCCTGTGGTGTGCTGACGCGCACACCCGACTTCGAGGAGTGGTCTCCCGTGACCAGCGTGGCGATCGGCCCGGCCGATCAACTCGATCCCCGCCTGCTCGAGCACCGACGCGAGCTGACCGGCTACTGCTACCGGATGCTCGGCTCGTCCTTCGACGCGGAGGACGCGGTGCAGGAGACGATGGTCCGCGCCTGGCGCGGTCTGGGCGACTTCGAGGGTCGCTCGGCGCTGCGGTCGTGGCTCTACCGGATCGCCACCAACGTCTGCCTCGACCAGCTGTCCGGCCGCAAGCGCCGCGCGCTGCCGATGGACATCGCCGGCTCACCCTTCCCGCCGGTGCAGGCCTCGCTGGCCGGACGGCGTCCGGCCACGGCGTGGGTCGAGCCGGTGCTCGACCGGCAGGTCCTCCCCGAGGACGGCGACCCCGCCGAGCGGGCGGTGGCGAAGGAGTCGATCCGGCTCGCCTTCGTCGCCGCGCTGCAGCACCTGCCCCCGCGGCAGCGAGCCGTCCTCATCCTGCGCGAGGTGCTGCGGTGGAAGGCCGACGAGGTGGCCGAGCTGCTCGAGACGACGGTGGCCTCGGTGAACAGCGCCCTGCAGCGGGCGCGGGCCACGCTGGCGGCCGCCGGCGGCGTGCCTGAACCTCGACCGTTGGACGCCGACGACCGTGAGCTGCTCGCCCGCTACGTCGACGCGTTCGAGCGCTACGACATCGACGCCTTCGTGCAACTGCTGCACGAGGACGCGACCCAGCACATGCCGCCGTTCGAGATGTGGCTGCGCGGCCGGGAGGACATCGGTACGTGGATGCTCGGCCCGGGCTCGAAGTGCCGCGGGTCGAAGGTGATCGCGTTGACTGCCAATGGCTCGCCGGCCTTCGCGCAGTACCGGCTGCGCGAGGGTGGTGGTCGCGAGCCGTGGGCTCTGCACGTGCTCGAGACCGACGGCGGCCGGATCGCCCACATCTCGAGCTTCCTCGACCTCGACACCCCGCTGTTCCGGACGCTCGGTCTGCCGACGCTGATCGACTGACCCGGCGGAGCGGCGGCCCGGCCACCGATGACTCCCGGGGAACGGCCGGTCCTAGGAGGAGGACCTTCGAGAGGGACTTCTCATGCTGACCGACAGCCCGGCCTACAGCGGCTTCTCCGTCGACGACCCCGTGGCCGCCCGCCGCTTCTACGAGGACGCTCTCGGGCTCCGCGTCACCGATGAGGCGATGGACGGCATCCTCCGCCTGCACCTCGGCGGCGGCAGCAGCGTGCTGGTGTACGCCAAGCCCGACCACGCGCCGGCGACCTTCACGGTGCTCAACTTCCCGGTGCCGGACGTGGCGAAGGCCGTCGACGGGCTCGTCTCCCGAGGAGTCCGGTTCGAGCACTACGAGAACCCGCCGACCGACGAGAAGGGCATCATGCGGGCCGGTGGGCCGCTGATCGCCTGGTTCACCGACCCGGCGGGCAACGTGTTCTCCGTGATCCAGGAGGACTGACCCCGCACCGGACGCCGGGGGTGCCGGGCGCCGCCGCTAGCGTGCGGCGTCATGGCTGACCCACTTCCGACGGAACACCGCCGCGAGCGGTGGGAGCACGCCGCGGAGTGGCCGTTGACCGTCGCCGCGCTGATCTTCCTCGCCGCCTACGCCTGGCCGATCCTCGACGGGGACCTCGCGGCGCCCTGGCCGGCGGTCTGCCGCACGGCGACGTGGCTGGCGTGGAGCGCGTTCGCGGCCGACTACGTCGTCAGGCTCGCCCTGTCGGCACGTCGAGGGCATTCGTCCGGTCGCACCTGGTCGACCTGGCGGTCGTCGTCCTTCCCCTGCTCCGCCCGCTGCGGCTGCTCCGCCTCGTCACCCTGCTCACCGTGCTCAACAGGCACGCCGGGCAGTCGTTGCGCGGGCGGGTGATCGTCTACGTCTGCGGCGCGACGTCGCTGATCATCTTCGTCGCCGCACTGGCCCTGCTCGATGCCGAGGGAGATCACCCGGACGCCAACGTCGACGGCTTCGGCGACGCCCTGTGGTGGGCGTTCGCCACCGTCACGACGGTCGGCTACGGCGACCGGTACCCGATCACCACGGAGGGCCGGGTGATCGCCGCCGGGCTCATGCTCGCCGGCATCGCGTTGCTGGGCGTGGTGACGGCGACGTTCGCCTCGTGGCTGGTCGAGCGGGTGCAGGAGGTGGGCGAGGACAACCAGACGGCCACGCGCCGCGACGTCCAGGCTCTGGTGCAGGAGGTGGCCGCACTGCGGTCGGAGCTGAACGGGCGGCGGTCCGGCGCCCCGGCCGCCATGCTCGGTCAGCGGACGACGAGGACCCCGGTGAACGACGCCGAGTGACGGCTCTCGAAGGGGTAGCTGCCGGGTTCGTCAGGCGCACGGAAGGTCATGAGCGTCCCGCTGGGGACGACGACGTCGAAGCTGCCGTCGACCGCGGTGATGGTGACCTCGGTGCGGGTGGGGTTGTGCACGGTGACCGACGCACCGGGCCGGACCGCAGCCGAGACGTGGAAGCGCGTCTCGTCGATCAGCACGGTGACCGACAGGTCCCCGTGGTCGTGTCCGGCCATGTCCTCGATGCCCGGTTCGGAGGACGCCGCGGGCCCCTGCTGCGCTTCCGACGCGCCTGACTGCGCCGACGCCGGCGGGGAGTTCGCCGGAGGCGGGGAGAGGCGGACAGGGCCACGGCGACGGTGATCGTCGCGAGCATGACGACCGCTTCCCCGACCGCGAACCGGCGGAAGGCACGTCGCCGCCCGGCTCTCAGGGCGAGCAGCGTGCGGCGCCGGTGGTGCCAGCCGAACAGCCCGAGGGCGGCGAGCCCGGCCGTCTTGGCGATCAGCAGCCAGCCGTAGCCGGTTCCCGTGAGCGCGGAGAGCACGTCGGTGCTGCCGCCCAGCACGAGCCATGCCGCCAGCAGCCCGGATGCTCCCGTGGCGAGGAAGCAGGCCAGCGCGACCACGCTGAACCGGGTGGCGGCCGGTGCCAGATCCTCGCGGCCACGACCGTGTACCAGCAGGGCGATCAGGCCACCGACCCACACGGCCGCGCCGACCACGTGCACGCTCAGGTTGGTGACGGCCAGCACGTGGTCGTCGGCGGCGGAGGAGTGGCCGGTGAGGACGGCCGGAACCACCAGGCCCGACAGCGCCACGACGAGGAGCAGGGCTGCCGACCCGGTGCCGGTGCACCGTCGCGCGGCCAGGGTGAGGAAGCCGGCGGCCGCGAGCACGACGAGCGCGGCTCGGCCGGCCGACACGTCGGTGAGGAAGATCTGCACGGAGGACGACGTCAGGGCGGTCGGCGGGACGCCGACCAGGTCGCTCACCGTGAAGACGGCGTTGAGCGCGGTCGCGCCGGCCCAGGCGCCGGCCCAGAGGGAGGCTGCGTGCAGCGCACGCCGGGAGGCTGCGGGGAGTGCCTGCCGGGGGCCGGGCAGCAGGACGGCCGCGAACAGGAGGGTTCCCACGGTGCCGAGGGCGGCCACCCGCGCTGCCAGCCGGGAGATCGGAACGCCCCAGGACACCAGCGGACCGGCACCGTTCAGCTCCGAGGCGGCGGGATCCGGGTCCCCACCGCCGACGACGAGCGCGAGCACCAGCAGCCCGACCAGCCCGAGGGATCCGGCGGTCAGTGCTCGTACGTGCCTGCGCGCCCAAGAAGCGCGGTTCGGGGCGGGCGTCGTGGCCTCTGGGGACCCGCCGTCGAGCGTCACGAGATCGGCGGGACCGACGAGCGTCCTCCCTTCCCGAGCGGGCCGGGTCGCGGTCACGGTCGGCTGCGCGATCGCCGGAGGACGAGCACGCCGGCCACCAGGACTGCGCCCGCGGCGGTCAGGGTCACGGGGAGAGCAGGCTCCCGGAGGTGTCGGCGGCCGTGGCGGCGGAGGGCGTCGTCGGGTCGGCCTGCGCCACGCTTCCCGGCGGACCTCCGGCCAGGTCGAAGGTGGACGTGCCCGACAGCGGGTGCCCGTCGGCCGAGGTCACTCGCCACTCGACGGTGTAGGTCCCGGCCGGGAGGTCGGCGGCGAGCGCCTGACTGACGGTGGTGTCCCTCAGCTCCACCGGGCCGTCCGACACCGGTCGGCCGTCGGGCGCGGTGACCAGCACCCGCGTGCCCAGTTCCTGGGGCGAGCCGCTGAACTCGAGGGTCACCTGCTCCGGCGCGGTCTCCAGCGTGCCGCCGTCCGCGGGGGTGACCGCGACCAGCGCATCGTGGGCGGAAGCGGTCGTGACCCCTGGGCCGAGCAGCAGCCCGGCCATGGCGATGGCGCCCGCGACGAGCAGGACCAGGAACCGCTGCACAGTCATGCAGGGAAGAGCAGACCGGACAGCAGGCATGTACAGCCTTCGCACGCAGACCCCTTTCGGGTTCGGTGCACCGGGTGCTCCGCGGCAGCACGACAGTTGCTGATCCCCAACGAAAACTGGGCCGCAACCATCTTGTACACGATCGGGTCAATCGCGTTGGAGAGCGAACCGCCCGGGGCATCCCCGCCGAACGTCTCGTGGACGGCACCGTGGGGACAGCAGCAATCACAGCTGGGAGCCGTCCGCTCCACCGGGTCCTTCCGACCCGGGTTCCGGCGGCCGCACCTGTGCGTCCGATCGGTTCAGGCGAGCGGTTCCCCACCGCTGTCGACGTCGTCGTCCATCCGGACGACGGCGCCACATTCTCGAAACCGAGGAGCACACCGTGCGCAAGGCATTCGCCCTTCCCACCGTCGCCATCGCCGCAGCGGCCTTCCCGCTGCTGACCATGTCGGCCGCCTCCGCCCACTCGGGCAGCTACCAGGCCGATCTCGGCGCGCTGAACCAGTCCGGTGTCTCCGGCACCGGCATGGTCACGATCGAGGGCAACCAGGCCACCGTGATGATCGAGGCGTCCGGCCTGCTGGCGGGCTCGCCGCACGCCCAGCACTTCCACATCGGCGCCCTGGGCCAGTGCCCGACCGACGCCGACGACAAGGACGGTGACGGCTTCCTGAGCACCACCGAGGGCGCGCCCGCCTATGGCGCCATCGGCACGTCGCTGACCACCACCGGTGACACCAGCCCCGACAGCGGCCTGGCCGTCGACCGGTTCCCGACCGCCGACAACGGCACCGTCTCCTACGAGCGCACCTTCGAGATCACCGATGACGTGCACGCCGCCTTCGACGCCGGCACCGCAGTCCTGGTGCTCCACGGTGTCGACAAGGACGGCAGCGGCGCCTACGACGGCGACGTGAAGAGCGACCTCGACCCGGCGCTGCCCATGGAGGCCACTGCGCCGGCCGCGTGCGGTCCGCTGACGGCGGCGCAGATGGGCACTGCGCCGAGCGGCGGCGCCGAGACCGGCGCCGGCAGCACGGCCGGTACCGAGCAGCAGGGTGCGCTCGCCTTCGGCGCGCTGGCGCTGACCGGCGCCGCTGCCGCGGGGCCGTGGCCTACCGCCGTCGTCAGGCGACGGACCAGGCCTGACCCGGGTCGCTCGTGCCGCGCGGCGGATCACCCCGCGCGGCACGAGCCCACTCCCTGCCACTACCCCAGGAGGACCTCGTGACCGATTCCCGATCCAGCGGGGCTGGCGCATCTGGGCCGCCCTCGCGGGCGTGCTCGTCCTGGTCGGCGTCGTCTCGGTCGTCCTGGTGGTCACCGGGCAGCGCAGCGCCCCGCAGCCGGCCGCGTCGACGGGTGAACGGTCGGAGTCGGTGGCTCCATCCGAACCCTCGCCGTCCGGGGAGGCTCCGACCGGGCAGAACCGGCCGTCCGCCGTCGCCGAGCAGGTGGCCGAGCCGGTGTCGGTCTCCGTGCCGTCGATCGGCGTCACCAGCGACCTGCTGCGCCTGGACCTCAACGACGACGGCACCGTCGAGGTGCCACCGCTGGGACCCGATGACCAGGCCGGCTGGTACGAGCGCGGCCCCGCTCCCGGTGCCGTGGGTCCCGCCGTGATCCTGGGGCACGTGGACTCCGCCGAGCACGGGCCCGGCATCTTCTTCGACCTCGGTGCGCTCCGGCCCGGCGCGGAGGTGACGGTGAACCGTGCCGACGGCACGGTCGCCGTCTTCGCCGTCGACCGGGTGGAGACGCACCCGAAGGACGACTTCCCGACGATCGACGTCTACGGCAACACCGACGATGCGCAGCTCCGCCTGATCACGTGCGGGGGCGATTTCGACTCCGCCGAGCGCAGCTACGAGGACAACGTGATCGCCTTCGCGACGCTGGTGGGCACCCGCCCGGCCTGACCCGTCGATCGGCGTGGCGGCGCGGGCTCGGGAGGCGTGTCCCAGCCGACGCATCGGCTCATCCAGCGGCGATCGAGCCGCGCGACGAAGCACGCGGCGCTCACGCTTGGTAACTCTGTGCTCGGCCTCGCGGGCAATCCGGAACGAATTCGGTCGCCGGTGGCTGTGCGCCCGGGGGCCTGCCTACGGTGCCGGGGTCCACCTGTCGGTGGACCGCAGTGGCGGCACCGCCGAACCTGCCCGCCGTCACCGATGCTCTTCGAGACGACGGGCAGGCACGGAGGACCCACCTCGTAGGACCAGGCCCCACGGGGCCTTGGGGTGAAGCCGCAGCACGCGACCGGGCAGCTCTCGCCCGAACCCGACAGCTAACTCCGCAGGCGGCGAGAGGCTCACTACCCATGCCCAAGCGCTATCAGGGGCGACACCGTCGTCCCACCCGGAACCCCGCCGTGGCGGCCGTCGCACGACCCGCCGTGGTCATCGCCGCAGCGGCGGCCGTCTCCTCGGTATGGCGGCCCCGGCCCAGGCTCATTCCGGGGAGCACACGGTCCGCTCCGGCGACACCCTCAGCAAGCTGGCGGCCGGCCACGGCGTCTCGTGGCGGACGATCTACGCCGAGAACCGCGACACCATCGGCGCCGACCCGAACGCCCTGCGTGTCGGACAGGTGCTGTCCATCGGCGGCTCGGCCGCGGCACCGTCCGCCCCGGCCCCGTCCGGCGCGTACGTCGTGCGTGCCGGAGACACCCTCGGCACGATCGCCGGCCGCCACGGCACCACCTGGCAGCAGCTGCACGCTCTCAACCGCGAGACCATCGGCGCGAATCCGAATGTCCTGCGCGTCGGTCAGCGTCTCGCGGTCGGGGAGCGGCGGCAGCCCCCGCCGCCCCCGCACCGGTTGCCGAGCGTGCCAGCCGGGGAGAGCGTTCCGCCCCCGTGGACGTCGGCCGCTACGGCGTGTGGGATCCGCACGTGCGTCCCGCCGTCCAGGAGGTCAGCGAGAGGTTCGGCATCTCGACGGTCCTCACGCGCCCCGGCCACAGCCCCACCCAGGGACGCGCCGCTGACTTCATGGTCTACGACGACCGGGTCAGGGGCGACGCCGTCGCCCAGTACGTGATCGACAACGCGGCACGGTTCGGCGTCGAGTACGTGATCTGGCAGCAGCGGATCTACCTGGTCTCGTCGGGCACGTGGCGAGCGATGGCGGACCGTGGATCCCCCACGGCCAACCACACGGACCATCCCCACGTGGCTTTCCTGCCGGCCGGGTGACCGGCCGTTCCCGTGGAGATGCTGAGCCACGGGAACGGCGAGAAGCGCCCCTGCCCGGATTCGTCCGGGTGGGGGCGCTTGCACATCGAGGGCACCCAGAAGCCGCCTGCGGAGGCACCACTGCTCCGGACGCGGGATGCCCACGCGCGCTGTCGACGAGACCGAACCGACTGCCTCCACCCCAAAGGGGCAGCGGAACCAGCCGTGGCGCCGTGCGGCGACACTTGCCTGCGCGGTGGCCTTCAGCCCGACCTGCTGAGCGATGCCAAGTGCTGGCAGACGCCGCTGTGGCAGTACGCCGTCTTCGCCGTCGCGATCGACAGCCGGGCGGCGTCGGAGCCGCTGGCGCTGCCGGTCGAGGAGATCGTTCGGCGCATCGCCGCTCGGCACGACCTCGAGCTCATCGCATGACCGGACCGGACAGCGGAACCGCCCGGGATCGTGCCTGAGCCGGGCGACCGGGATCGAACTACGCCGAGCATCCTCGTCGTCGACGGCGCATGCTTGGCTTTCCGCACAGGCCGAGACGCGTGTGACACACCCTGACGCAGGTGCCAACCATGGCTGTGCTGCCCGCCACACCGGTCGAGGGAGAGCAATGACCTCCGAGGGTTCCAGCCGCCGTGCCTTCCTCGGCAAGTCGGTCGCGATCGCGGGCGGGGTCGCCGCAGGTGCGGCGATCGGGTCCGGTGTGGCACGAGCCGGCGGCACGCCGAGCCCCACGCCGAGCCCGGCGCCGACGGAGCCCGAGCCGGCGATCTCGCCGGAGGGCACCTATCTGGTGACTCTCGGGACGGCAGCCGGGCCGGCCGTCCGCAGCCCGCGCCGTGGGTACTCCAGTGCCGTCGTGGTCGACGGCCACCTCTACGTCGTCGACCTGGGACTGGGCGTGGTACGCCAGGCCGTCGAGGCGATGCTTCCTCGGTCGGAGCTGCGGGCTGTCTTCCTGACCCATCTGCACTCTGACCACATCGCCGAACTACCGGCGTGGCTGCTGTTCAACTGGGGGCCGCCGGTGGACGGCTTCACCCAGCCGTTCCCGATCATCGGGCCGGCGGGTGCCGGCCTACTGCCGGCAGGTGCCGAGACCACGATCAGGCCGCCGACCCCGGGCACGATGGAACTCGTCGAGCACGTCCTCGAGGGGTACGCGTACGACATCAACATCCGGGTCTACGACGAGGCGCGACCACGGCTCGACGAACTGGTCCGCGCAGAAGAGATCGCCCTACCGCTGGATGCCGCCGCACAGTCCGGCCCGCACGGCGTGCTGGCGCCGACGATGGCGCCCTTCCTGATCTACGAGGACGATCGGGTGCGCGTGCTGGCGGCGCTCGTGGAGCACCCGCCGGTCTATCCGTCGTACGGGTTCCGGTTCGAGACCCCGCACGGGGTCATCGCCTTCTCCGGGGACACGGCTGAGCACCCCAACGTCGTGGAGCTGGCCCGCGGTGCCGACGTGCTGGTGCACGAGGCGGTCTACCTCGACTTCTACCGTGGCAGCGGCACCTACACCGAGGAGTTCATCAATCATCTGGCGCAGAGCCACACCGATCCCGAGGGGACCGGCCGGGTGGCGACGGCGGCCGGCGCGGGGCACCTGGTGCTCAGTCACCTCGCCGGCGTGGCGACCGACGACGAGTGGGCCTCCGCTGCGCGAACCACCTTCGACGGCCCGGTGACGGTGGCCCGGGACGGTCAGGTCTTCCCCGTTCCCTGAGGTCCCGCGGCTCCGAGGTGGATCTGCCGGATCTCCCTAGCCGGACGAGCGTGCTGCTTCCCGGCCACAGCGGCGGGCGAGCGCTGACTGCAGCAGGATGTGCGACCACGGCCATCACAACGGCCTTGCCCGCACGCGCCCCATCATGAGGAGCCGGTCTTGGAGATCACTGCCGCGGTCGTCGAAGAGCTGCACGGTCCCTTCGTGGTCCGGCCCGTCGAGCTCGAGGAGCCCGGGCCTAGAGATGTGCTGGGTCGAGGTCGCTTCGACCGGCTACTGCCACACCGACGGGATCGCCCGCGACGGCGACCTACCCTTCCCGCTGCCTGGCGTGCTGGGCCACGAGGGTGCCGGCACGGTGGTCGCAGTGGGAGAGGGCGTCACCGGCGTCCGCGAGGGACAGGACGTCGTGCTCGGCTGGCCGTACTGCGGGCAGTGCCGCAACTGCCTGGCCGGCGAACCGCGCTACTGCCTGGACCTGGGTGAGTTCGTCGCCGCCGGGCAGCGCCCCGGGGCGCGTGGCTCGGCGCTGCGCACCCCCGACGGCGGCCTGCTGTCCAGACACTTCTTCGGCCAGTCGTCGTTCGCGACCTACGCGATGACCTCTGCGTCGTCGCTCGTGCCAATCCCGGAGGGGCTGCCGGTCGAACTCATGGGCCCACTTGCCTGCTTGCTGGCCACCGGCGCCGGCGCGGTCTTCAACACCATCCGGCCCGAGCCCGGCACCTCGATCGTCGTGTACGGCGCCGGAACGGTGGGGCTGGCCGCGGTGATGGCAGCCCGGTGCTCGCCGGCCACGTCCATCATCGCCGTGGACCGGCACGCCTCGCGGCTGCGGCTGGCCACAGATCTGTGCGCCACTCACACGATCGATGCCACGGACACCGATCCGATCGGCGCGGCCACCGACATCTGCAGTGGCCCTGCCGACGCCGCTCTCGAATGCACCGGCATCGTCTCGGTGGTGCGGCAGGCGATCGACTCGGTGGGCATGCTCGGGACCGCCCTGCTCATCGGTGGTGCACCAGCGGGGCGGAGTTCAGCGCCGATCACCTGAGCACGCTGTGGGGCAAGACCATCCGCGGCACTCTGGGTGGCAGTGGTCGCGGGCAGGCGATGATCGCGGCCCTGATGGACCTGCACAGGCAGGGGCGATTCCCGTTCGACCGGCTGGTCCAGTACTTCCCGCTGGAGGACATCGCCGACGCCGTCGAGGCCTCGCACAGTGGTGCGGTCATCAAGCCGATCATCCGCATGCCGCACTGATCGACGCTGCCGCGGGGCTGAAGCGTCATACGTCGGAGCGGCGCTCCTGGGGTCGTCCGTCACCGAGTCCGTACGCGAAGGCTGGTGCGGGTGTCGACGGCGCGCTGACCTACTGGCGTGGCGCCCTGAGGAACACGTCGAGACCTCAGCGCGCCGCGTCATTCCTTTGAGACGACTCCTGAGACGGCCTGACCTGAGGACCTCACCCGTGCGCCGGCTCACGGCGGGGAACGTCTCACGCCCATGCGGCCGGCCGCTCGGACCAGTCGCGTCACGGCGCCCCGGCTTGGACTGCCACGAGATCGCTCCGTCACCTGGCGATGGTCACGCCAGGACCCACCCCGCCGGCCAGATGTCGGCCCGGCGGGCCTACTGCTCGCGCACAGCGTGCACGCAGGTGATGCGGGTATGGGGCCCGGCATGTCCGACTTCGAGATCACTGCCTTGGTACTGGCCGAGCACGAAGTCTTCCGGCGGGAGTTCACCGCGCTCGACGACCTGCCGGTCGAGGACCTCGCCGCCGCCTGGGAGGCGCTGCACGCCAAGCTCGAGGTGCATGCGGTGGCCGAGGAGCAGCTGTTCTACCCGCTGCTCGCCCAAGAGGCGGACGGCGAGCAGGAGACGGCGGAGGGTGTGCACGACCACAACGAGATCCGGCACGCCGCGGCGGCCGTCGGGGAGCAGCAGGTCGGCAGCGACGGTTGGTGGGAGGCGGTGCGAAACGCGCGACAGATCAACGCCGACCACATGGCCGAGGAGGAGACGGACTTCTTCCCTCCCTTCGTCGAGGCGGTCGACGACGAGCAGCGCGAGGCCCTCGGGATGCAATGGCTGGCATTCCATGACAAGCACGAAGAGGCCGACGGGCTGTCTGGCGACGACGCGACGGTGGCCGAGGTGATCGCGACCGAGGTGCCAGAGGGGGACCCGTCCCTCTAGGGACGCCACCCCTCATCGCTTCGCCGGTCGGGCGGGCCTAACCCCTGGATCGATCTGTGGCTGGTCGGGAGCGTGGAGCGGGTGACCGGATCGAACCGGCATGGCCAGCTGGGAAGGCTGGGGCCTCCAAGCGTCATCGTGGCTGGTCAGCGCCAAGTCAGGTGGACGCCGTGCCTTCCGCGTGCCTCAGCGCCACGTAGGGCGACCGGAGGGGCAGCTCCTCGTTGTCGCTCGGTCGGTCGCCAGTCGAGTGCTGCGGGTCACGGATGCAACCGGGCCACGCCGGGCCGGGATCACGCGGCCGGAGTGCCGCAAGCCCTGCGTTGCGCTGCGCTGCAAGCGTGCTTGCCCGATGAGCACGTTGCTCTACCCCAGTCTGAGACCGCCGCGGTCCTGCGCCCTGCCTCCCACGCCGGCCGAGGAGAAGGCCCGGTTGTCCTCCCCGTCCCGGAGGGCTCACCGGGCCGGTCCTACGGGATGGTGGCCGACGGCAGGTGCACTGCCCTGCGATGATCCGGATGGTTCCTCCACCGAGACAGCGTTATTCAGCGCAGTCGACCGCGACGGCGAGGGCTCCGCAGATCTGCCGCATGCGGGTGTCGGCCAATCGTCCGAGCCGCTCAACGAGGATCGCGACAGAGACGCTCTCGACCGAGTCCATGTTGACCACGCAACGGCGGGGTACCGGGTCCTCGCCCGGGTCGAGGCCGACTTCGCTGACCAGGCCGCGAATCGTGGTGGTGCATGGTGCGACGAGTGCGCGCCGGTGTCGGGGGATCACGGCGTCGCGGGAGAGCACGACGACCGGGCGGCGCCCGATCTCGGCCATCTCGCACCACCAGACCTCGCCGCGCGCGGGCAGCGCAGTCACGATCGTGCGGCAGCTTCGCGGAACGACGCCAAGTCACCCCACTCGTCCGGTTCCTCGAGCGGGTGTTCGTCGTAGACGGCGTAGCTCACCTCGACTTCGGCTGAACGGTGGCGCGCCAGCAGCGCGCGCAGCGCCTCATCGATCATGGCGGCGTCGGTGCCACCGGATCGCAGACGTCGAGCCGCCTGAAGGAGATCCTCGTCGACGGTGGTGCTGAGCCGTGTTCTACTCATGCCACAATCATGCCACGATTGTCGCCCCAGCACTACGACGACATCTGCATCAGCGCCCGCGGGCTGCCATACGGCGAGCTCAGGCTTACCAGCAGAGGCGAACACGACCGGACCACCGCCCGGGCACCGGTGGGAGCGTCGGTTGGGAGCCTCCATTGAAGCCGGTGCGGGACAGTCTCCACAGCCGTTCGAGCGGCCTTGATCGATGCCGCCAAGGCAGCGGCGCAGGACAGGCTGCGCGCCGAGACTGCTGCGTTGACAGCCGATGACACCGACCGTGCCGAGAGCGCTCAGGTCCTCCGGGACATGGAGACGCTGCGTGCGTGGTGAGGTCTACCGCCTGCGCTTCCCCGGGGTGCCCGAGGCAGGCCGGCACCCGCTATGCCGTCGTCGTCCAGTCCGACCTGCTGCCCCTCTCGATCTGGCTGGTCGCGCCGACGTCCACCTCGGCCCGAGCGGCCACGTTCGGTCCTGTGGTGTCCATCGACGGCCGCCCAACCCGGATGCTGGCCGAACAGACGAGTGCGGTGGACCCGCAGCGCTTAGGTGAGTCGGCCGGACACCTCAGCTTCGATGAATTGCGCCAGGTTGACGCCGCGCTGCGCCTGGTCCTCGGCCTGTGATCAACCCCCGCGACCTGTCCCGCCAGCGGCTCACCGCCGCGCACGAGTTCCCGAGTTCCTCACGATGGCCTTCCGAGGACTTTCGCTCGTGGATGACCACGTAGGCCGTGCCTAAAGCCCCCGGCCCCGCAACCCTCAGTCCCTGATCCGAAAATGACTGATCCGAAAATGACTGGGGTAGGGCGAACGGGACCGTCGGCTCGGGGTAGGGCTGCGCCGAGTCGGGGACGGGCGAACGGTTGTGGGTCAGGCGGCCGGGGTGAGGGTGACGGTGTAGCCGAGCGCTTGGAGTTGGTGAACGTAGGCGCGGCGGCGGCGGTCGGGGTCGGTGCGTTTGGCGTGGAAGTCCGAGCCGAGGTCGATGAAGTGTGCGTCGGGATCGGACAGCAGATGCCAGATGATCACCAGCATGGAGCGGCCGACGGCGACGACGGCCCTCTTCCCTCCTCGGCGGCGGGCCAGGCGGCGATATCGCTCACCGAGGAAGGTGTCGGTCTTCGCCGCGCCAGCGACGGCCTCGCCGATGACCTTGGCCAGATAGCGGTTGCCGTGGCCGGTGCTGCCCGGTCCCTTCTTCTTGCCGGCCGATTCCTTGGTGGCCGGAGCGAAACGGGCCCAGGCGCACAGGTGTCCGGGGGTGGGGAACCTGCCCATGTCCAAGCCGATCTCGGCCACGATCGCGCTGGCGGCGGCGCGGCCGATGCCCGGAATCTCATCCAGCTTCGCCACCGCGTGGCCGAAAGGGGCGACCATCTCCTCGATCATCGCCTCGAGCCCAGCAATATCGGCGGTCAGACCGTCGATGCGAGCCAGCATCGTGGTCAGCAGCCGCGCGTGGTGATCGGTGAAGTAGCCGGTGAACGCCTCTTCCAGATCGGTGAGCTTGCCCCGCATCCGCCCCCGGGCCAGCTGGGCCAGCACCTTGGGGTCCCGCTGCCCGCCGATCAGCGCGGCGAGCATGTCTCGCCCGGAGACGCCGAAGATGTCGCTGACCACCACCGACAGCTTGATCTGGGCGTCTTCGAGCAGCTTCTCCACCCGCTGCTTCTCCGCGGTACGCACCTCGACGAGATCGGCCCGGTACCGGGTGACATCCCGCAGCCGGCGGATCGGCGGCGGCGGCACGAAGCTGGGCCGCAGCATGCCGCGCTCGGCGAGCTTGCACAGCCACACCGCGTCCAGCTTGTCGGTCTTGGGCCGCCCGGGCAGGTGCTTGACGTCGCGGGCGTTGACCAGTTCAGGGTTCAGCCCGTGGGCCTCCAGCAGATAGAACGGAGGCTTCCAGTAGTCGCTGGTGGCCTCCATGACCACCTCGGTGACACCCAGCTCGGTCAGCCGGTCGACCATGACCAGCAGTGAGCGGGTCATCGTGCGGTAGGTGACCACCTCTTGCATCCGCCTGCCCGCGCGTTGCGGATGCGGCACTCGCACGCAGCACACCAGCTCGGCCTTGCCGATATCGAGCGCCGCGACCCGGGCGACGATCTCCTCGACCTGTTCGTCCTCGTTCAGCACCACGGCCTCCTCACCGGCGCCACCGTCACGGCGTCACCCGCGAGGACCGCTGGGCAAGAACTGCAATCTGATCCGCGTGCTCGAAGCGACAAGGAAGCGCCCACGACGCGGCCCTCGGCACCCTGCTCCCTCACGACCTCCCACGATCAAGGACAACCGGCGTCAGCGGGTGACCGACACATTTTCAGCGCGGAACGCGCGGCCGCCAAGGCCACCGATGCTCCCTGAGCAAGTCACTCAATACCCGTCTATGGCTCCGCGGCACGCTGAGCCGGTCCACGACGAGGACGGCGGTATCCGGCACTCACACATGAGCGTCGGATACCGCCTACTGCGTGTCCGACTACTTGACCTCGGAGCGGCGCAGGAAGAGCAGCCCGATGACTAGCGGGAGCGCGATCCAGATGCCGGTGGTCGAGGCCAGCATCGCCCATTCCCTCGCCGTGTCCGTGTCGCGCTCGAACAATGCGACCTGCGTGTAGTTCCAGTCGATCCACGGCTGCAGGTCGGCGAACCACGAGCGTACCTGGGCGAGAAGGGCAAGGATGCCCGGCAGGACCAGGGAGACGACGAAGTAGCCCACGATCGCTGCCGCGGAGTTGCGCAGCACGACACCGAGCGTGAAGCCGATGGCCATGCCGACCAGGTTCCCCAGGAGGACCTGCGCCGCGGCTGCCAGGGAGACGTCCCAGACCGTGTCGAGGCCCATGATCGTGGACCCGAGCAGGTTGCCGACGACACCGACGGCGAACGCGACGGCCATCGAGACGACCCCGACCACGAAGGTCGCGAACGCCTTGGCCCCGATGACGCGGCTGCGGCTCGGCACGAGCGTGAACGTCGTGAGCCCGCTGCGCTGGCTCCACTCACTGGTGACGCCCAGGATCGCGATCATCGGCAGGATCACCGACATCGGGAAGCCGATCGCCGCGGCGAAGGTCTCGTAGGCGATCTCGCTGTCCGGAGCGAAGATGAGGACCGACCCGGTCGCGATGATCGACAGGACACCGATGCTGAGGAGCATCCAGAAGCCCGAGCGGGTGTTGAACATCTTGCGGAGCTCGGTCTTGACGAGCCGGGTGGTCGGGATGGGACGGACGATCCGTCGGGCCGGCGCGGCCTCGATGGTGTCGGGAGAGATGATCGTGGCGGTCATGCCGCAACTCCGTCGCGTTGGGTGTCGGCAGTGAGCGACAGGAACATGTCTTCGAGCCCGGCGCCCTCGGCGGACCGGAGCTCGGTGAGGGCGATGCCCGCTGTCAGGGCCACGGCCCCGACTCGAGCGGGGTCGGCGTCCGTGCGGACCGAGCCGTCCCCTGCGAGCGTGCTGGGGATCCCGGCCAGCTCCAGGGCGTGCGCGAGGTCGCGCGGTGACGTCGACCGGACGAGCGTCCCCGCTGCGGCCAGCAGCTCTTCCTTGCTGCCGGACGCGACGATCTTGCCGTTCCCGATGACGACCAGGTCGTCGGCGATGACCTCGATCTCGTGCAGCAGGTGCGAGGACAACAGGACGGTGCCGCCCTGGCCGGCGAAGCCCGTCAGCAGGTCGCGCATCCACCGGATCCCGGCCGGGTCGAGCCCGTTGGCCGGTTCGTCGAGGATCAGCACCCGGGGGCCCCCGAGCAGGGCGGTGCCGATGCCCAGTCGCTGACGCATGCCGAGGAGTAGTTGCGCACGCGTCGCTTGGCCTCGGTGGGTGTCAGGCTGACGAGCTCGAGCATCTCGTCGACGCGGCGGCGGGGCAGGCCCATGGTGTCGGCGGCGATCGTGAGGATCTCGCGTCCGGTGCGACCGGCGTGCTGGGCGGAGGCGTCCAGGAGGACGCCCACCTCGAGGCCGGGGTTGGGGAGGTCGGCGAACCGTTCTCCGTTGATGGTCGCGGTGCCGGACGTCGCGACGGTCAGGCCGACCATCACGCGCATCGTGGTGGACTTGCCGGCGCCGTTCGGGCCGAGGAAGCCGGTGACGCGACCGGGCAGGGCGGTGAAGGAGACGTTGTCGACGGCGGTGAAGCCGGCGTACCTCCGGGTCAGTGACTCAACAGTGATCATGTGACAACCCTCGCCGCGTCGCGGCGTGCGCACATCGGTGTGATGGCCAGTCTTGGCCTAGCCGAAAGTATGGGCGCCGGACCATGCCTTGGGCCGATCTCAGGACCTGGCTTAGCGCACCGCCGGTTACCGCATCGGACAGAAGCGGGGCATGAACCGCAACGCGGGTCTCAGGTCGAGCTGCCGCTGACGAGCAGCGTGGAGGCGACGTCCGGGCCTCGCCCTTTGCGCGACCCAGGCGGGTCCGGTGGCGGCAGTGATGCGCTCCAGTTGCTGCCTTGTCTGCACGCGACTGGCTTGTGGAAAGAGCACCCGTTGCGCCGGTGGAACCGGACGCCGAAATCATTCGGGGTAGTCGAACACTTCGTCGAGAGGGCGCCGCAGAACCCGGGCGATCAGGAACGCGGCTTCCAGTGAGGGCGAGTACTTCCCACCTTCGATCGCGTTCACGGTCTGGCGCGTCACCCCGATGCGCTGCGCGAGCTCTGCCTGGCTGAGTCGCGCGCTGAGGCGGAGTTCCCTGATCCGGTTCGTGACTCGGGTCGGCTTTGTCACGGTCTGGTGCCTCTTCGGTACTGGAGGAGCTTGCTGATGCCCTCGCTCACCTCCGCGAGGACCCAGGCGGCCACCAGCGTCTGGCCGATCCAGAAGGCCGCTGCGTCGAGCATCGCGAGCACGATCCCCGCGAACACCCCCACCGCGAGGATGTAGCCACTGAGCCGCTCGGAGCGCAGGGCGATGAGCTGGTCACGTTCGTCGTGCGCGGAGTTGGCCTCTCTGCGGCCGAGCACGGCGAGGACGATGTGGGACCCGGCCGCCAGACTGGTGAGGAGGATCGTCGCGAGGATGAACAGTCCGGTGAACGCTCCCTGCCGGTCGGGGAGGCTGCGACCGGACCCAGGACCAACGCGAAGTACGCCCCGAAGACGACGACCAGCAACAGCGTCATCGTCAACGTGCTCTTCTCGATGAACGTCACGAGGCGTCTCCTAGATGTCTAGAATCCTCGACAGAATGACGGTGCGTCGGGCCGATGCGGGCGTCAAGAATCTTTACATTTACGTAGCGAGCACCGATCCGCGTCCCCTCGGTCGGCACCAGCACACGGCAGCCGGCGACGAGCTTGCGCCCGGTGTGTGCGCTCTCCGTCGGCCCGCGCACGTCGGAGGCCAGATGAGGCCGGACGACCGCCGTGACCGGTCATCGAGATCTGCTACCGCTGCGCGGGTTCGACCTCCCCGTGTCCTGATGCGATGACGACCCCCAGCGTGGAAGCCGGGCTGTCACGTAGCCAGAAGGGCTACCTGGGCAGGCTCGGCCAGTCGTCGAAGCCACGTCCCGGCGGCGTTCGCAAGAACGCCCGCACCGAGCAGGACCGGCACGAGCACGACAGGTCCGAACAGGAACATCCCTGCTGGTCACGAGCGGCGGCGTGGGCAGACCACGCGGCCGCGAACCCGGTGGCCATTCCCGTCGTCGCCAGCAGCGGCCTCAGCTTCCAGTACATCAGCACCACAACCAGGAGGTAGGTCAGGGCGCAGCCGACGCCCTGCGCCGTGCGGTAGGGGCCTTGGAAGGACTGGGGACACCTCGTCCCAGTGGTACTCGCTGTCCCACAGCCAGACCGCCCAGGTGACGAGACCCGCCGCGCACCCCCGAGCAGCAGGGGAGCGCTGCGGTCGCCGCTCGCCCCGTGCGCGGACGGGAAGGGCTGCGCAACATCCGGTCAGGGCGATGTCGGGTCGGGCGACTGGCGCAGTGCGTCCGCCGCCAGCTCGATGTGAGGGTTGCCGACCATCGGGAGCACTGACCCTCCGCGAGAGGGTCACCGGTTCAACCACAGGAACCCCGGTCGTTGCTTCCCAGAGCTGCTGTCACCGACCACGGGCACCGGGCCTGCCTCGAGCGTCACACCCGGGCCTGGGCGAGGTCGCGGCCGGCGGTGGCTCGAGTGGTCCGGGGCCAGGTCCATGCGGCGCGCAGGATGAAGGCCAGGAGCAGCACCTCGAGTCCGATGGAGAGGCCGTAGAAATAGGAGTAGGCCCAGGACTCACCGTCCGCGTTGTAGATCGAGGCGGGGATGTAGAGCGTTGCCACGACGAGGTTGGTGGCGCGGTTGACACGGGCGGGCAGTGTCGTGGAGAGCAGGATCATGAGGCTCGGGATGGCCATGAGCGTGAGCGCAAGGGCGACGAAGGTCGGGCCGGTGTCGAACTCATGGACGACGCCGACCGAGATGTCGTCGATGACGCCGGGCTTGTACAGGGCGAGGTAGTCGACGTAGATGTAGAGGAACATGACGCTCGCCCAGGCCGCGGCGAGCTTCGCTTGAACCGGGAGTCGCGCTTCCTGGAATGCGCCGGCGGTCGTGCTGCTTCTGGTCATCACTTCTCCTGTGTGCTGCTGGCGCGCTGGCCACGTCGGCTCAGTCGGTGTCTCACCATGACCGGATCGATCACCTGCCACCTCCGCCTGCGGGCTCCAGCTGTCCTGGCCGCAGGGACGGGACATCCGCTGTACTTTCGGCTGATCCGCCCGAGCGGCGGCCCCTCTACGTTGGCGGGGAGGGGAAGCATGCTGGCTGCGTTGTGGGCCGAGCCGCGCCCCGCAGACCCGCCGGCGCGGGTCTGGCGGGACTGGGCTCTCGTGGTGGTCCTCGTCGCGGGCACGTTCGTCGAGATGCTGCTGCGCGAGGACAAGGCGTGGGCGCCCTTGGTCGTCAGCGTCAGCCTGGTCGTCGCAGCGTGTCTGCTGTGGCGGCGCACCCAGCCGCTGGCCGCGTTCGCCGTCGCCTTCGGAGCCCTGCTCGCCTTCGATGTCGTCAGGATCGTGGCTGCGCCGGCGCAGGGACTTCCGGCCGGCCCTGTCGATACCACCGGGCTGCTCAGCATCGCCGGGGTGCTCCTGCTGCCCTACGCGCTGCTGCGGTGGGGTGCGGGTCGGGAGGTCGCCCTCGGTCTTGCCCTGATGCTCGTCTGGCTGCCCGTCACCCATGTCGCGGACCCGACCTCGCCAGCGGAGATGGTCGCCGGCTACGGCTTCTTCCTGTTCTCGGCCGCGATGGGCGCGGCAGTGCGCTACCGCACCAGCAGCCGCGTCCGCGAGATCGAGCAGGTGCGGTTGCGCCAGCGCAACGAACTGGCCCGCGAGCTGCATGACACGGTCGGACATCGCGTCTCGGCGATCGCCGTCCAGGCGCAGGCAGGTCGCGCGCTGTCGGCTGCAGATCCTGAGCGCGCGCTGGCCACGCTGGTCACCATCGAGGAGGAGGCGTCCCGGACTCTCAAGGAGATGCGGGCGCTGGTGGGTGTGCTGCGCGACGGAACGGACGCCGATCTCGCCCCGCGCCGGGGCGTGGCGGACATCGAGCGGCTCGCTCGGCCCGGTGGAGAGGTGCTGGGCGTCCGCGTGCAGGTCTCCGGTGACGTCGATGCCGTGGACTCAGCAGTCAGCACCGCCGTCTACCTGATCGCCGCCGAGGCGGTCACCAACGCGACCCGGCACGCAGCCGGGGCTACCCAGGTCACCATCGACGTCGCCGCATCCCGCGGCCAGGTGCGCCTGAGAATTCACGACGACGGCGCAGCCAGTACGGCCGGATCTGCTCCGGCCGGCTTCGGGCTGCGCGGCATGGCGGAACGGGCGAGCCTCCTCGGAGGCACCCTCCAGGCGGGACCTGACCCGCACGGCGGCTGGAGCGTTGACGCCTCGCTGCCTCACACGGTGCGTACGGCATGACCATCCGCGTGCTCGTCGCCGACGATCAGGACTTCGTCAGGGCGGGGCTGTGCATGATTCTGGACGCCCAGCCAGGCATCACCGTCGTCGGCGAGGCCGCTGACGGCCGACGGGCGATCGCGATGGCGCGTTCGCTGCGTCCCGATGTGTGCCTGCTGGACATCCGCATGCCTGATGTCGACGGGATCGAGGCCACCCGGCAGCTCGCCGGGCCCGATGTCGTCGAGCCCCTGGCCGTCGTCGTCATCACCACGTTCGACCTCGACGAGTACGTCTACGGCGCGCTGAAGGCAGGCGCCCGCGGATTCCTGCTCAAGGACGCCGGCGCCGAGATGCTCGCCCAGGCCGTCCATGCCGCCGCCCGTGGCGACGCCCTGATTGCACCGAACATCACCGCCAGGCTTCTGTCCTCCTTCGCCGACAAGCGCTCGCGCCCAATGCCACCCGAGCCCGTTGAGCCGCTGACCTCTCGGGAGGAACAGGTCCTGCTCGCTGCCGCTCGAGGGAGGACCAACGGCGAGATCGGCGATGAGCTGTCGATCAGCCTCAGCACCGTCAAGACACACATCGCCGCCCTGATGCGCAAGCTCAATGCCCGTAACCGCGTCGAGATCGTCATGTGGGCCTACGAGACGCGCCGCGTCGACACCTGATCCGCTCGCAGGCCCCGAGGTCACAGCGGTGACGTCTCAGCCGAAAGTGCGAGGCGCCGGTCGTCCCGCGCCCAGGGCAGAGCCCACAGAGGGATGAAGCCGTCACAAGGCCCCGCCATCGTGAGGGACTGCTGCACGAGTAGGTGACATCCGATCTGCTGCCTCTCTCGACCTGGCTGGTCGCGCCGACGTCCACCTCGGCCCGAGCGGCCACGTTCCGTCCTGAGGTCTCCATCGAGGGCCGCCCCACCCGGGTGCTGGCCGAGCGACCAGTGCCGTGGATCCGCAGCGCCTGGGGAGTCGGTCGGGCACCTCAGCTTCGATGAACTGCGCCAGGTAGACGCCGCGCTGCGCTGGTCCTCGGCCTGCGACCAACACCCCGCAACCTGTTCCGCCAGCGGCTCACCGCCGAGCACGAGTCGTCCTCCACCAGCAGTCGCTCCTCGTGATCAACCTGCTCCTCGAGTGGCTGAAGGGGAGCGCCACGGCCCTGCGTGGTCACCGCCTCCTCCCAAGCAGCCCGGGGGCTCCGCGCAGGCGTGACGATCGCACGGGGCTGCATCCGGGTTGCAGCCGCTCTGCAACGTGCCGGGCCCATCGTCGGCGCACGGCGGAACCACCGCCCGACCGCGAGGAGCGAGCAATGACCGACACCATCGACGCGATCACCGCCGATCGCGCGCTCAAGGCCCGGCACCGCGCCATCTGGGCGCTGGGCGACTACCCCGCCGTTGCCACGCGGCTGATCCCCGAGCTGGGTCGGGTGCTGGTCGCCGCGGCGGAGGTCCGACGCGGGGACCGGGTCCTCGACGTGGCGGCGGGAACCGGCAATGCCGCTGTGCCCGCTGCGCGCACCGGCGCCGATGTCGTGGCCTCTGACCTCACGCCGGAGCTGTTCGCGGCGGGACGCGAGTTCGCGGCGCGCGAGGGTGTCGACGTGGCGTGGGAGGAGGGCGACGCCGAGGCGCTGCCCTACGCCGACGGTGCGTTCGACGTCGTCATGTCCTGCGTCGGCGTGATGTTCGCGCCGCACCACCAGCAGGCTGCCGACGAGCTGGTGCGGGTGTGCCGCTCCGGTGGGCGGATCGGCCTCATCAGCTGGACTCCCGAAGGTTTCGTCGGCGAGCTGTTCCGGACGATGAAGCCCTATGCGCCCGCACCGCCCCCGGCGCCCAGCCGCCCCCGTTGTGGGGCGACGAGGGCCACGTGCGCGGCCTCCTCGGCGATGCGGTGACCGACGTGGTCGCCCGGCGGCAGACCGTGACGGTCGGCGGCTTCGAGACGCCCGAGACGTGGCGGGATTTCTGGAAGTCGGTCTACGGGCCGACGATCGTGGCCTACCGCAACATTGCCGACGACCCCGACCGCGTGGCGGCTCTCGACCGCGATCTCGCGGCGCTCGCCGCTCGGTACGACCGCGGCGCCGGGACGACGGTCATGGACTGGGAGTACCTGCTCCTGACCGGGCGTCGCACCTGAGCGACGCGCGGCACCAGCGGTAGGGGCGTTCCCTTCTCGGGGAGCGCCCCTGCTTCCGCGCGCGGGACGACATGGTCGACATGTCTGGTCGGGCGGGTGGGGCTACCGGCTTCTGACGTCGGTGGGACGCAGGACCTCGAGGGCGTACTCCAGCTCGGCCACCGGCCGCCCGGGCGGCAGCACGAGCACGGGCAGCTCCGCCCCCGCGTCGAACCAGCCGGCGATGCCGGCCCGGCCGGTCTCGGCGCTCCCGGAGATGACGAGCTCGTCGATGAGCACCTGCGCGTCCGACGGGATCTCCGTGCTGCCCCGGGTCCGGTTCGCGTCGAGGACCACGTCGACGGCTCCGCCGAGGCCGAGTCGGCGCAGCGTTCGTCCGTAGATCGGACCCATGCCCGTCAGGTACGTCACCACCCACCAGGAAGCCATCGCTCGCGCCGTGGCGGGATCCCGCGCGACCGCGACCGGCAGACCGGGGCTGACCAGGGGCACGGGCCGGGCTGCATCGATCGCGCCGTCCTGGAGCAGTTGGACTCCGTCCGGCAGACCGGACCGTGGCAGCAGGAACGGGTACCAGGCGTCGGCGATCTCCCCGGCGAGGCGGACGGCGCGCGGTCCCAGTCCGGCGAGGTGCACCGGGATCCCAGGGCGCGGCTCGACAGCCAACCGCAGCGGCCGCTGGCCGTCGGCCAGCGACGGGCTCATCCGCTCTCCGGCGAGGAGCGCCCGCACCTCCCGCGTGACCGACTCCAGGCGTGCGACCGGGACGGCGAACCGCTGGTCGTGCCAGCCTTCGGCCAGCTGTGGCGAACCGGCGCCCAGCCCGAGGACGAACCGGCCGCCGGACACCGCGTCGAGGGATGCGGCCAGCATCGCGATGCCGGCCGGGCTGCGGCCCCAGACGTTGAGCACACCGGTGCCGAGGCGGATCCGGGAGGTTCGGGCGGCGATCGTGCCGAGCAGCACGGGGGCGTCGTGTCCCCAACCCTCCGCGAGCAAGAAGGCGTCGTAGCCGAGTTCCTCGGCCCGCTCGGCGAGGTGCAGGACGACCTCGTGGCGGCTCTCCATCGGAGTGACGCCGACGGCAAGGCGTCGGGTCGGTGCGGTCATGTTCCGGCCTTCCGGCTGGCGATCACCTCGGTGATCTCGATGCTGTCGGCTCGAACATCTGGTCCTCCAGCGGCGCGCGCCACTACTGTCCGCCTCGCCCGTTGCAATGCGATTGCAGGCCAGGACAGACAGGTGCTGGATGGTGCGCTTACGGATCCTGGGGCCGCTGCAGGTCGAGGACGAAAGCGGACCGGCCGCCGTCGGCGGTTCCAAGCCGCGCGCGCTGCTGGCCGTCCTGTTGGTCGCCGGGGGTGAGGTGGTGCCTGCCGATCGGCTGGTCGAGGCCCTGTGGGGAAACGCCCCACCCCCGCGGCGCCGGCCGCGCTACGCGCCTACGCCTCCCGGCTGCGCGGCGTCCTCGGTGCCGCCGCGCACCTGGTGCACCGCCCACCGGGGTACTGCCTGGACCTCGATGCCGCGACGCTCGACGCCGCGGAGTTCGAGCAGCTGGTCGCCTCCGCTCGGGCTGCCGCCGGGGCGGGCGATCCCGGGCGGGCACTGGCCGACCTCGACGCCGCCCTCGCGCTGTGGCGGGGAACGCGCTCGCCGAGTTCGCCGACGAGGATTTCGCCGCAGCAACGGCCGCGCGGCTCAACGAGCTTCGTGTGGACGCGCTCGAGGACCGCGCGAAGGCGCTGCTGGAACTGGGGCGGGCAGCCGAGGCGGTACCTGAACTGGAGGCGCTGGTGCGTCGCCACCCGTCGCGGGAGCGGCTGGCGGTGGCCTTGATGAGGGCGCTGTACGCGACGGGACGCCAGGCCGACGCGCTGACCGCGTATCACGACTTGCGCGCCCGCCTCGACGACGATCTGGGCGTCGAGCCCGCCGCGCCGGCACAGGCGCTCAACCGGCGGATTCTGCTCCACGACCCGGCGCTGGCCGCAGCCCCACGGCAGGGAAACCTTCCGCGGCGGGCGAGCGGGTTCGTCGGCCGCGGCGCAGAGATCGAACGCGTCCTGGCCGCACTGCGCGCCGGGCCGCTGGTCACCCTGACCGGCGTCGGGGGGCGGGGAAGTCGCGTCTCGCGGTGGAGGTCGCGGCCCGCGACCAGACGCGGTTCCCCGACGGCGTCTGGCTCTGCGAGCTCGCCGCCCTTGCGGATGAGAGCCCGGTCGGGCACGTCGTGGCCAATGCCCTGCGCATCCAGCAGCGTCCCGGCCTGTCGATCGAGCAGACCGTGATCGAGTACCTGCACACGCGGACCCTGCTGCTCGTCGTGGACAACTGCGAGCACGTGCTGGCACATGCCGGCCGGCTCATCGCCGATGTCGTGCAGCAGTGCCCGCAGATCGTGGTCCTCGCGACCAGCCGCGAGCCGCTCGGTGTCGAGGGGAACAGCTGTGGCCGATCCGGCCTCTGCCGGTCGAGGACGCCACGGACCTGTTCCTCCAACGGGCCCGCGCGGCGTCGCCCGAGGTCCGGCTCGAGCCGGCCGCCGCGGACGCGGTGGCCGCGATCTGCGCCCGGCTCGACGGCCTGCCGCTGGGCATCGAACTCGCCGCTGCGCGGATGCGTGTCATGAGTCCGGTGGAGATCGCTCAGCGGCTCGAGGAGACTCCGCTGCTCGGCGGGGGACGGGGCCCGGTCGCGCGGCACCAGAGCCTGACAGCGGCGATCGAGTGGTCCTATCGCCTGCTCCCCGAGGCAGAGCGGCAACTGTTCCGCAGCATGTCGGTGTTCGTGGGTGGTGCCGACCTGCGCGCGGTGCACCGGGTCGCCGACCCGGCGGCAGCCGAGGACGACACGTTGGACCGGCTGACGCGGCTCGTCGACCGCTCCATGGTGGTGGCCGCAAGCGGTGTCCACAGTCGCTACCGACTGCTGGAGACGCTGCGGGCCTACGGACGCTCGCGGACGGGGGCGGAGGAGCCGACGTCGCTCTGGCCCGGAGGCACGCCGAGTACTACGTGGAGCTTGCCGAGCGAGCGGCGCACGGCGTGCAGGGCCCGGATGAGCGGGCGTGGGTGGAGGAGGCCCTGGCCGACTACGACAATGTCCGTGCCGCGTTCGTCCAGCATTGCGCAGACCGCGACTGGGACCTGGCCGTGCGGCTGGTGGCGGCCGTGCCCGAGCTGGTGCACCTCCGGATCGGGTACGAGGCCTCCGGTTGGGCCGAGCGGGTGCTGGCCGACGCCGACCCCCACCATCCCCGGTACGTCGCGGCCGTAGGGGCCGCCTCCCGGGGGCGTGGAACCGCGGTGAGTTCGCCCTGGCCGCGAGCTTGGCGCGCCGGGCGGACGGCCGGCTGCCGCCCGCGGGCAGCGCGCGCATCGCGTACCCGGGGACGTGCTCGCCGACGTCGCGCTCTACGAGGGGACGTGGACCGCGCCCTGCGGCACTACGCCGCCGCGGCGGAGCGCGCCCGCGCAGACGGCGAGCGGATCCGCCTGGTGTGGACGCTGTACTACGTCGCGGTGTGCCAGGCGGTGCGCCGGGAACCGCAGAAAGGGGTTGCGGCCGCGCAAGAGTGCCTCGACGTGGCAGAGGAGACGGCCAACCCGACGGCGCGTTCGATGGCCCGTTACGCACTCGGCCTCGTGCTGAAGAAGTCGGAGCCCGAGCGGGCGTTGACCTTCCTCGACGAGGCCGCCGAGCTGGCGGCATCCGTGCGCAACTTCTGGTGGCACGGGATCGCGATGATGGAGGCGGCCGCGACCCGCGCGGTGCACGGCGATCCGGTGGCGGCCGCGCGCGCGTTCCTCACCGTGCTCGACCACTGGGACAAGGTCGGGGACGCGACACAGCAGTGGTTGAACTTGCGCTACGTGGCGCGACTGCTGAACCGCGTCGACGCCGGGTTCGATGCGGCGAGCCTGCACGCCTTCCTCGTCGCCGCGGGCAAACCCTCACCCCTGGGCCCGGAGAGGACGCCGGAGGCCGGACCTCGACCCGGGTCGGTGGTGTCCACGGCGGCGGCCGTCGCGCACGCCCGGGCCGCCCTCCGCCGGGTCGCCTGAGGCTGCATCCGCCGTGCCCCGAGCGTGGGACGCGTCGTGTCGCGCGCTGAGTCGGCCCCGGAGTCGACCCCGGAGGTCCTCCCACGTGCACCGACCCGGGGCGGGACACTGGCCGGCGCGCCCCAGTGGGAGCTGGGAATCGCCAGCCGGAACTGCCGGAGCGGAACAACCCGACGACCACCGCGGCCAGGCTGGCCACGGCGGCGATGAGGACGGCGGTGTCGGTGACGTGCGACCGCCCCTCCTCCTCGGCGAGCCGCTCGTGCCCTCGTGGTCCTGGTGTCAGCTCAGCCGCCACACCAGGCCGGGATCCCGGTCGCCGCGACGGTCCAGCCGACCAGCACCGAGAGTTCCGGTGACACGAGCACGCCGACCGCGACTCCTCCAAGGGAGCCTGCCGCGAGGCAGAGCAGCAGACGACGCCACGAGAGAATCCTGCGTTCGGGACGCGGATCATCACTCGGCAGCGCGACGGTGCGGAAGGGTCCGGTCAGCGTGGACCGGATTCTCCGCGTGCGCTGCCGTGACCCGCCCGGCGGGCCTGTCGGGTGGCGGGAGTGCGGGGCGCGGCGGAGAGTCGAGTGGTGGCCGCCCCTCAGCCCCGGGAGTGACCGTCCACTGCTGGGGGCCGTCTCGCCCGCAGCCGCTGCGGAGGAACGCCGATGCGTGCGATGGTCTATCGAGGGCCGTACAAGATCAGGGTCGAGGAGAAGGACATCCCCTCGATCGAGCACCCCAACGACGCGATCGTGCGCGTCACGCTGGGGGCCATCTGCGGCTCTGACCTGCACCTCTATCACGGGATGATGCCCGACACCCGGGTCGGGATGACGTTCGGGCACGAGTTCATCGGCGTGGTCCACGAGGTGGGCTCGTCGGTGCGGAACCTGAAGGTCGGCGACCGGGTGATGGTGCCGTTCAACATCTTCTGTGGTTCGTGCTGGTTCTGCGCCCGCGGGCTGTACTCCAACTGCCACAACGTCAATCCGAATGCGACGGCGGTCGGCGGCATCTACGGCTACTCGCACACCTGCGGTGGGTACGACGGCGGGCAGTCGCAGTTCGTTCGCGTGCCCTTCGCCGACGTCGGGCCAGCGCTGATCCCGGAGTGGATGGACGACGAGGACGCCGTGCTGCTGACCGACGCGGTGCCCACCGGCTACTTCGGCGCGCAGCTGGGCGAGATCGTCGAGGGTGACGTGGTCGTCGTCTTCGGAGCCGGACCGGTCGGGCTGGTCGCCGCGAGATCCGCCTGGTTGATGGGTGCCGGCCGGGTGATCGTGATCGACCACCTCGAGTACCGGCTGGAGAAGGCCCGGTCGTTCGCCCACGCCGAGACCTACAACTTCACCGAGTACGACGACATCGTCGTGGAGATGAAGAAGACCACCGACCACCTCGGCGCGGACGTGGCCATCGACGCGGTCGGCGCCGAGGCGGACGGCAATTTCCTGCAGCACGTCACCTCCGCCAAGTTCAAGCTGCAGGGTGGCTCGCCCGTGGCGCTGAACTGGGCGATCGATTCGGTGCGCAAGGGCGCCACGGTCTCCGTCGTCGGCGCCTACGGCCCGCTGTTCAGCGCGGTGAAGTTCGGCGACGCGATGAACAAGGGGCTCACCCTGCGGATGAACCAGTGCCCCGTGAAGCGCCAGTGGCCCCGCCTGTTCGAGCACGTGCGCAACGGCTACCTCAAGCCGAGCGAGCTGGTGACGCACCGCTTCCCGCTCGAGCACATCGCCGAGGGCTACCACGTCTTCTCGGCCAAGCTGGACGGCTGCATCAAGCCGATCGTCGTGCCGAGCGCGGCCTGACAGGGAACCGGAACCATGGCTTACACACCGCACAGGCCGCCGCTGGCGGAGTCCGCTGACCAGCTGCGGGCGCGCATCCCGGGTTGGGGCGCCGACCTCGACCCGAAGGACCGCCCCTCGGTCCCCAAGCTTCAGTTCCGGGAGGACCTCACCGGCGCGCACTGGGAGTTCCCCGACCGGCAACCGGAGAAGTGGCCCCGGGAGCGTTCGATCGAGCACAAATTCCTGACGCCGGTCTTCGGCACCGCATGCCCGCCGAAAGGCCTGTCCGGTGTACTGCGCAAGCTCTCCTACCGGAGGTACAGCGAGGGCGTGCCGCGCACTGGCTGCTGCTGATCGCGGCCGACCGGGTCGATGCCTGGGAGAGCCACCTCATGTCGTTCCTCAGCCTGCGTCCGGACAACCCGCTGACCGAGACCGGGTGCGCAGCGAGTTCACCCATCACGGCTTCGCGTCGCGCGTCGGTACCAAGCGGGCCGACCTCGCGCACCAGCCCCTGGATCCGGTGATCGTGGCCGGGCCGTGGGTGGCCGCAGGCGCCGCCGCGTACGTCGGTGTGCGAACCGTGGTCAGGTCGCTCCGGCGCTGACGGGCGCTGAGGCGCGACGTAGGTCGCGCTGACTGCTGCATCCCTCGGCTCGGAAGCGGAGATCCGCGTGGATTCCTGGGACGTGCTCGCCGACGCGGCGGAGAACCTCTATCCAGCGCGGATGCAGATGGCGCTGTCGCTGGGTTAGCTGTCCTCGTAGCGGGGTGGACGCCGCGGATCGCCTGAACAGATGCGGTGTCATGGGACACCTGTGAACGGTGTCCAGCAAGTTCGCAGTGGAGCGGGTGACCGGGATCGAACCGGCATGGCCAGCTTGGAAGGCTGGGGACTCCAAGGGTCATCTTTGCTGCTCAGCGCCGAGCCAGGCGCATGTCGTGCCTTCCACGTGCCTTTGCGAAAAGTGGTCACCGGACGGCTCTTCTCCTTCGGTCGTTCAGTGGCCGGTCGAGGGCTGCGGTCCGCGGCGCCATCGCCACCCACGCCGGCCCAGAGAAGCGCGTCCCCTGTTGCCCTTCCCTGTCCGGGACGACCTCTGGGACCGGAGGTCGGCACGGTGGCGGACTTGCATGTGCCGCTGCGCTGCGAACTCTTGGGGTTATTCGCCGAGACAGCGTCAGTCCGCGCAGTCGACGGCGACGGCGAGTGCTCCGCAGATTTGCCGCATGCGTGTGTCGGCCAACCGTCCGAGCCGCTCAACGAGGACCGCGACAGAGACGCTCTCGACCGAGTCCATGTTGACCACGCAGCGGCGGGGTACCGGGTCCTCGCCGGGCTCGAGTCCGACTTCGCTGACGAGGCCGCGGATCGTGGTGGTGCAGGGCGCGACGAGTGCGCGCCGGTGTCGGGGGATCACTGCGTCGCGGGAAAGGACGACGACCGGGCGGCGCCCGATCTCGGCCATCTCGCACCACCAGACCTCACCGCGCGCGGGCAGCGTCGTCACGACCGTCCGGCGGCTTCGCGGAATGACGCCAGGTCACCCCACTCGTCCGGTTCGTCGAGCGGGTGTTCGTCGTACGCGGTGTAGCTCGCCTCGACTTCGGCTGAACGGTGGCGCGCCACCAGCGCGCGGAGCGCCTCATCGATCATGGCGGCGTCGGTGTCACCGGATCGCAGTCGTCGAGCGGTCTGAAGGAGGTCCTCGTCGACAGTGGTGCTGAGCCGTGTTCTACTCATGCCACAATCATGCCACGATCGTCGTCTCCAGCACTACGACGACGTCTGCATCAGTGTCCCGCAGGCTGCCAAACGGCGAGCCTGGCTTACCCGGCAGAGACGAACCACGACCGGACCCCCGCCCGGACATCCGTCGGAGCGTCAGTTGGAAGGCTCCACTGAAGCCGGTACGGGACATGGTTGCACCTGCGGACCGCAGCGATCAACCTCCGCCGCTGGTCTCTCGGGCTCACTGGCACCGCCGGTGAGTGGGCGCTGACCTCTTGACCAGCAGCGTCCACCCGACCACCGTGAACTGCGGGCAGGCCGACCTCTTGTCGCACCCAAGGGTGCTGACCTCACTGCAGCCAGACTGCAGAGGCGCCCTGCCCCTTTTCAGCCAGCTCCTAGGCGTCAGCGACGAGATTGCCGTGACGCGGCGACGCACGGTCGCTGTTGAGGGGTGAGCGACAGGTCTTCTGGCCTCCTCCAGTCGGGCTGCATTCGGCAGCCCTCCGCGCCGAGGCGAGGCAGTCCACCGTCAGGAGCCCTTCGGTGCTTCTCATGGAGAGCTAAAGCCGCACCGGCAGGCAACGAGCGGCGCCCGATGAGCCGCCAGTGAGGGTGCAGGTCGGCCGGGTGTTGTCAGCGGTGAATACTTGCTATACGTTCAGGAAGCACGCAACCGTGACACACCTCACCGAGGCCCTGCCAAGTGCCAGCTCCCCATCGAGGCGGGGGGCTTGGGATGGTCGCGCAGTGGGTGACGCCCTTTCCTTCAAACCGTCGCCGGATCTCGACGGCGGACCCGAACAGCCGAACGTCGCAGCCGAATGACGTACTCGACGACGAGGAGATCGATGATGAAGAAGCACGCTCTGCGCGGCACGATCGCGGCTGCCAGCGCCCTGGCCCTGGTCGCCTGCGGTAGCAACGGCGGTGGTGACAGCGGTGGTGGCGACAGCGGTGGCGAGGCCGGGGCTTGGGAGCCCAACCGGCCGATCACGTTCATCATCCCCTACGGCACGGGTGGCTCGACCGACCCGGTCGGCCGCCAGTTCGCGTCCCTGCTGGCGGAGGAGCTCGGCGTCGAGGTCATCGTGGAGAACCGTGAGGGCGGTGCCGGCACAATCGGCATCACCGGGATGGTGACCGCGCAGCCGGACTGCTACACGCTCGGGCTGGCCAACCAGACCGCCCTCGTCAATCAGCCCATGCTTAATGCGGATCTCCCGTTCCAGACCACCGACGACTACACGCCGGTGATCAAGCTGGGTGACATCCCGGTGGTGCTGGCGGTCGATGCGGATGCGCCGTGGCAGACGCTCGAGGAGTTCCTGGCCGCGGCCGAGGCCGACCCGAACGGCATCGGGTACGCCCACTCAGGCGCTGGCGGGACACCGGACACCAACGCCAAGCTGCTGGAGATCCGGTCGGGTATCGAGCTCAACCGGGTGCCGTTCAGCGGCGGTGGCGGTGAGGCGCTGACCGCGACCATTTCCGGTGAGATCGCCTCGGTCGGGACTTACTACCCGTCGATGCAGGGCTTCGTGGACTCCGGCGATCTGCGTCCGCTGGGCGTCTTTTACGACGAGCCTTACGCGGCGGCTCCCGATCTGCCGCTGATCGGGGAGGAGTACGAGGTGCGGCGCTGCCGACGGGGTTCTATGTGATCGCGCCGGCCGACCTCGACGAGAGCTGCCGCGACACCCTGGTCGAGGTCTCGAAGCAGGTCGTTGAATCGGATGCGTTCGCGCAGTTCGCAGAGGAGAACGGCTACGTCCTCGACCCGATCCAGCTCGACGAGCTTGCTCAGGAGATCGACGACTACCGGCCCCTCTTCGAGGAGATCGAGGGCTCCGACGCCTGATCCGGCGTACGGGTCCGGTCACGCCTGCTCCGGTTGGGCGCGACCGGAGCCCTCCGTCGACCCACACGAAAGGGATCCATGAGTCAGCAGAGCGCCGCTGACGCCGAAATCGACACACGTCGGCCTTTCCTGGACGGCAAGCGCAAGGGCCGGATGATCGCGGGGGCGATCGGCCTCCTCGTCGGGGCCTGGTTCGCCTGGTACACGTGGGCCAACGTCCCCATGGGGACCGGGGACCGGCCGGGTGCGGGGTGTTCCCGCTGGTCGTCGGCCTCGGTCTGGTCCTCACGTCGGTGCTGACCATCGTGGAGGCCTGGCGGACCGAAGCGGTCACCGGTGAGCTCCGGGTGCCCACGGGGAGAAGCGCCGGACGGTGCTGCTCCTGGCGGCGGGCCTCGTCGCCTTCGTGGCGCTGTACCAGTTCCTCGGCCAGTACGTCGGCGCGTCGCTGTTCATGATCTTCGCGCTGTCCGTGCTCGGCAATCGTTCGTGGCCGCGCAACGTCCTCTACGGGCTGGCGATCGGCCTGGGCATCTCCGCCTTCTTCATGGAGCTGCTTGGGGTGCGCCTGCCCATGGGCGTCACGGGGCCGACGGGCCTGCTGGGAGGGCTGTTCTGGTGAACCCCGTCGAGGGACTCCTCTACGGCCTGGATCTGGTCTTCACGTTCGAGCTGCTGCTCGCGGCCTTCGTCGGCGCGGCGGCCGGCACCGCGATCGGTGTCCTGCCCGGCCTAGGCCCGGTGGCCGGCGCGGCGCTCATCCTGCCGCTCACCTTCACCCTGCCGCCGGCCGCGGGCTGATCATGATCGCCGGCGTCTACGCCGGGTCGATGTACGGCGGGTCGACTACGTCGGTCCTCATGAACATGCCGGGCGAGGCCGCCTCGGTGGTCACCGCCATCGACGGCTACGAGATGACCCGGCAGGGCCGGGCCGGGGCCGCGTTGTCGATCATGGCCGTCGGGTCGTTCATCGCCGGGACGATCGCCATCATCCTCGTCACGCTCATGTCGCCGCTGCTGGCCAACGTGGCGCTGCTCTTCGGGCCTGCGGAGTACCTGGCGCTGACCGGCGGCGGGCTGCTGGTCCTGGCGCGGGTCGCCGGCGGCAGTCCGGGCAGCGGGTACTTCCCGATGGTCATCGGCGTCCTGCTGGGCACCGTCGGGGTGGAGCAGATCACCGGCATCTTCCGCTTCACGTTCGGTCTGCAGGAGCTGGCCCTCGGGTTCTCGCTGGTGCCGGTCGCGGTCGGTCTCTACGGCATCGCGGAGATCTTCCTCATCATGGAGGACCCCGGTCGCGCCGCCACGGTGCGCAGCGTCAAGCTGCGCGAGTTGCTGCCGTCCCGCGAGGACTGGCGGCGGGCCTGGGCTCCGTGGGGCCGCGGATCGTTGATCGGGTTCTTCTTCGGCCTGCTCCCGGGTCCCTCCGCGACCCTGTCGAGCTTCGCCTCCTACCGCACGGAGAAGGCGCTCTCCAAGCACCGTGACGAGCTCGGCAAGGGTGCCGTGGAGGGGTCGCGGGGCCGGAGGCGGCGAACAACGGCGCGGCCGTCGGCAGCCTCGTCCCGCTGCTGTCCCTGGGGCTGCCGTTCTCGGCCACGTTCGCGCTCATGCTCGCCGCGATGGTGGTGCAGGGCATCCAGCCCGGACCGCTGCTGATCGAGCAGCGCCCGGACATCTTCTGGAGCCTCATCGCGTCGATGTACGTCGCCAACGTGATGCTGCTGATCCTCAACCTGCCGCTCGTCGGCGTCTGGGTGAGCCTGCTGCGCATCCCGAAGAGCATGCTGATGCCCGGCATCCTCGTCATCGCCGTCCTCGGCGCCTACAGCACCCGCAACAGCATGCTCGACGTCTGGGTGCTGGTGGTCATGGGCGTGGTCGGCTACCTGCTGCGGAAGCTCGACTTCGCGCTCGCCTCGCTGATCGTCGGCCTCGTGCTGGGTCCGTTCATCGAGAAACACTTCCGCGAGGGCATGTTCCTCAGCCGGGGCGACCTGACGTATTTCCTGGAGAGCGGCATCGCGATCGCCATCTGGGTCGTCGCGCTGGTCGTGATGTTCGGCGGACCGATCTGGAAGCTGGTCCGTCGTCGGCTCATGGGCGCCGAGGGCGACAAAGTCAAGCTCGAGGTCGAGGACTGAGTACCAGCAACGGGCGTTGGCCGGCGTCCGCGAGGAGTCCTGGCCCACCATCACCGAGCGCCGCTGATCTAGCAAACGACCGGAACCCCACAATCAAGGAGGACATGACGTGAATTTCAGGCTCGACGAGGACCAGGCGGCGTTCGCGGCCGCGGTGCGGGACTTCGCCCGCTCGGAGCTGCGCGACTCGGCGGTGGAGCTGGCGCACGCGCCTGGCTATCCGTGGGACGTGGCGAAGAAGCTGGCCAAGAACAACCTGCTCGGCCTGACGTTGCGCGAGGAGGACGGCGGCCAGGGCGCGTCGCTCATGGACGCGGTGATCGCCATCCAGGAGGTCGCCTACGCCTCGCCCAAGGCGGCCGATATCGTGCAGGCCGGCAGCTTCGGCGCGATCCGGACGCTGGCGGAGTACGCGACCCCCGAGCAGAAGGAGCGCTTCCTCCCGGGCTGCTGTCCGGGGAGAAGCTCATCTCGCTGGGGATGTCGGAGTCCGAGGCCGGTTCCGCGGCGACCGAGTTGCGCACCAGCGCCGTCCAGGACGGCGACGAGTACGTCATCAACGGGACGAAGATCTTCGGGACGCACAGCCCCGAGGCCACGCTCTTCCTGGTCTACGTCCGGTTCGGTCCCGGGACGTCGAACATCGGCTCGGTGCTGGTGGAGCGGGACACCCCGGGTTAACCGTCGGCGCCAAGCACGAGTACATGAGCGGCGAGGAGTGGTCGGAGCTGGTCTTCGAGGACTGCCGGATCCCGGCCGAGAACGTGCTGCTGGGGCCCGGCGGGTTCAAGAAGCAGATCTCCGGCTTCAACGTCGAGCGGATCGGCAACTCCGCGCGCGCCCTGGCGCTGGGCCGCTACGCCTACGAGGAGGCGCGCGAGCACGCATTGGTCCGCGAGCAGTTCGGCAAGGCGCTGTGCGAGTTCCAGGGCCTGCAGTGGAAGTTCGCCGACATGGCGGTCAAGCTCGATTCCGCGCAGCTGCTGCTCTACCGGGCTGCCACCAACGCCGACGAGGGAGGGATCCCCTCGGCGTACGACACCTCGGTGGCGAAGCTCGCCTGCAACACCGCCGGCTTCGAGTGCGCCAACGAGTCGCTGCAGGTGCTGGGCGGTCTGGGTTACTCGACCGACTCGCTGGTGGAGTACTGCTTGCGCCGCACTCGAGGCTGGATGATCGCCGGCGGCTCCCTCGAGATGCTGCGCAATCGCATCGCCGAGACGGTGTTCGACCGCCGCTTCGACCAGAGGCGCTGACGTGGCATCCGACGACGTCCGGGGCCGCGTCCGGGATCCCGGAGGGCCCCTGGCCGAGCTCACCGTCCTGGAGCTGGGCGGTCGTGGACCGGTGCCCTTCGCCGGGGCGATGCTGGGTGACCACGGCGCCGACGTGATCCGGGTCGATCGCCCGCCGAGTGGGGCCCATGCCAGCCGCCTCGAACACGATGCCCATCCACTGCGTCGCGGGAAGAAGTCCATTGCGCTCGACATCAGGACCGAGCAAGGCAGAGAGTCGCTGCGGCGGCTCCTGCCCGGGGTGGACGTCGTGATCGAGGGCTTCCGGCCGGGGTCGCAGCCCGCCTCGGGTTCTCCGCCCAGGAATGCTGGTCGATCAACGATCAGATCGTGTACGGCAGCGTCACTGGCTGGGGAGGCCGAGGCCCCCTTTCCGAGCGGGCCGGCCATGACATCAACTACATCGGGCTCGCAGGGGTCCTCGGGGCGATCGGGGGTGACGACGCGGGCCCCTTCCCTCCGTTGAACATCGTCGGTGACTACGGCGGCGGGGCGATGCTGGCTTTCGGCGTCCTCAGTGGCTTGGAAGAGCGCCGGCGGACGGGGCGGGGACTGTCGTCTCCACCTCGATCTTCGAGAGCAGCCTCTACTTCATGAGCAGGACGTTTGCCTTCCACGGCCAAGGGCGGTGGACCGACGCCCTTGGCGCGAACGACCTCCAGGGGCCGCGCCGTACTACACCACCTATCGCACGGCCGACGGCCGGTTCCTCGCGGTCGGGGCCATCGAGGAGGTCTTCTACACAACGTTCGTGGCCGGCCTGGGGCTTGATCCGTCCGACATCCCCGACCGACGGGACCGGAAGAACTGGTCCGCTCTACGGGAGATGTTCGGCCGCATCCTCGCGACGCGGCCCCGCGGACACTGGGAGGACGTCTTCTCGGACGTGGATGCATGCGTGACCCCTGTCTTGTCGCTGCACGAGGCGACGGTGCACGCGCAGACGCGAGCCGTCCTCGACGGCAACTCACCCGCGGAGGCAGTGCCCCTGACGGATGGAACGGTGAAGCGGTCCGACGCCCCACCGGCCCCAGGGAAACACACCGCATCGATCTTGAGGGATCGCGCGGGATGCACGCGCTCAGCCATCGGCGAGATGCTCCGGAGTTCGACGGCCTACCAGTCTCCGGGCTGAGTCTCGGACGTTGATCCGGCCGACCGCTGGACTCTCAATAGCACCGTGCCCCGAGGCTCGGTGTTCCCAGTCGCTCGGGGAGCATCCAAAAGGAGCGTCCCGGGGTCCGATGAAGCGCTCTGGGGCGAGCAACGGCGGGGATGGCCGGCGCCGGTCTGACATGCATCCTGGAGCTCGGCAGTGACTCCCCGGCGGCGGCTGCGCCACTCCTGCGGACATCGCCGCGGCCACGGCAGGCCTCCTACGGGTCTACGCTCAGCCGTCGGGGATGCGGTAGGCATTCCGGCGAAGGACACAGCAGATTCATGGACGGCTGCATGGCTTGATTACGTCGGCCGATGCCCGGTCGCCGGCCCACGTCGGACACTCGAACCAGGCGCCCCGACGGCGTCACGTATACGGACGCCGTCCACATGTCGGCCGGCCGCCGGGGACGCCTCAGATGGCGCCGATCGCGGTACGGAGCTCTTACTTGCTGCGGTTCACCAGCGCCTGCAGTCGCTGCTGAGCGTCGTCGGTCGAGATGCACAGCGCCTGCGCGGCGGCGTCCACAAGCCTGTGCCGGTCGCCGTCGACTCGCATGGCCTCCTTGGCGAGGCGCTGCGCCATCGGGGCACAGGCCGCGAGCTGTTGAAGTAGCTGGTCTAGGGCCGCGTCCAACCCGTCCGGCGAGTCCGTGCCGGCCAGACGCGAGGCGAGACCTATCGCCCGTGCCTCCTCGCCCGTGATGCGACGCCCGGTCAGCACCAGATCGGTAGCCGCACCGGCACCGACCAACGTCGACAGCCGCGTCAGTCCACCCGCGCTCGGGATCAGTCCCAGGCGCGCTTCCGGCAGTCCCCACAGTGCGTCGGCGGTGGTAATCCTGAAGTCGCACGCCAACGCCAGCTCGCATCCGCCACCCAGTGCGGCGCCAGCGACCACGGCGACCGTCGGGTACGGGTGGTCGGCAATGCGTTGGAAGAGTCTGCTGTTGATCCGGCCCAGGCTGTCGTGCAGGGTCCGCTTCAACAGCGACGGGATGTCGGTCCCGGCGACGAACATCCCCGGGGTGACGCTTCTGAACACCAGAGGGAGCGGTGTCTCGGCATAGTGGTCCAAGATTTCCCGAGTGCACGGCTCATGTCCACGTTCAGGGCGTTGCGGCGCTCCGGCCGAGCGAACAGAACCGTCACCGCGGTCTCGTCCGTCCGGACCACCAGGGGGCGTCGGGCTCACGCATCTCATCACTAGACAGTGTCATTCCAGTTCTCCTCACCGGGTGTGCATGCTCTGATCTGGGTTGGGTCCGTGTCGCTCCGGTCACGGACCCGGGACGGATCGGCCATGTCCGGCGCGGACGAGGATCACCGGCGGCGCCCCATGCGCGGGGGCTCTCGGGGCGCTACCCCACAGGCCGACCGGCGCGAGCTCAGCTGCGCCGGTCGGCATCTGAGCCGCGGAGGCGATCGAGATGGTCGGCGACGAGGCACATGGCGTTCACGGCCGCGTGCGGCGATTCGAAGACGGGGATGCCGACCTCGCGGTAGCGATCGTTGACCTCGGGCGAGAGCGTCGCGGGACCGAGTCGGCTGGCGACCACCCGGAGGCCGCGCTCCCGATAGATCTCGATGATCTGGTCGGCCGTGGTCACCGCCGACGGCCCGGCCTGGGTGCCGAACGGGAAGTACAGCAAGGACTCCGGCAGATGGTCCACCACCACGCGGAGCGCCTTGGGAACACGCCTGGGTCCATGACGGCGTCGAAGGTGACGTCGATCGGGTTCGCGATGGTGGCGTAGGCCGGCAACGTGTCGCGCAGCGTGGCGGCGACCTCAGGGGAGGGGCGGCAGCGTGCGTCCCCGACGTGCGAACTCCTCGGCGGTGATGCTGCACGACCCGCCGCTGGTCGAGATCGCGGTCACGCTCGTCGGTGGGCGACTCTCGGACCAGAGGCCCGCGTACGCCGTGGCGGCGACCTTGAGGACGTCGAAGAGCTCCGAGACCGTGTCGGTGACGAGGACACCGTGCTGCGTCAGCATGTGCATGAGCACGGCGTGCGTGCCGGACACCGCGGCCGTGTGGGAGCTTGCTGCTGACTTGCCGGCGTCGGTCTGGCCGATGCAGTAGGCGGCCACGAACTTGCCGTGCGCCCGAGCGGAGTCCAGCGCCGCCAGGAGGCGGTCGCCGTCTCTGATCCCCTCGATGAACAGGCCGATGACCTCGACGGCCTCGTCCGCGGCGAAAGCCTCCACGACGTGGTGGAGGCGAACCCGGGCCTCGTTCCCGGTGGGGATCCAGTAGCGCAGACCGAGGTGCTCCTCGAAGCACCGGCCGACGAGATAGCTCCCGATCGAGCCGCTCTGTGTGGTCAGGGCGATGGTGCCCCCGTGCTCCGCGGGACGCATTCCTGCGGTGCGCACGGAGGTGGCGCGCAGTCGCGCCGGCGTCGTCAGGTAGCCGGCGGTGTTCGGGCCGACGACCGCATGACGGCTGCTCGCGATGGCGTCCTCCATCGCGGCGCGAGCAGGGTTGCCGCTCTCGGGTAGCGACGTGATGGTCACGACCATCCCGACGTCCAGACGCTCGAGGTCCTGGAGGACGCTGGGCACCGCGCTCGGGGGACGGTGACCACGACGACGTCGATCCGGCTCCCGTCGGCCAGCGCGTCGAACGACGTCGCGCGCAGGCCGTGCACTTCGCGCGCGGCCGGGTGGATCACGAAGAGCTCTCCGTCGAAGCCGCATTCGCTGATCATCCGGACGATGCCGTAACCATTTCCCGAGGCGTTGCGGGAAACCCCCACCACGGCCACGGACCGGGGAGCGAGGCCGCGCAAGACGCCGGCGATCATCCGCTGCTCGTCGGGATCGGGGGCCCGCCCGTTCGTTGCGTCGTGCGGATGATCGAGGGTCACCAGAGCGTCGAGCACGACCAGAGAGTCATCCGGGACCAGGCGCACCGGATTGAGCTCGATGTCGCGAACGTCCGGCTCGACCTCAACGAGCCGGGCGAGTTCCCGGGCGAGCTGCACGAAGTCGGCGAACGTCGTCGTTGCGGACCACGCTGCCAGGCGCCGCTCCGGGATGGCGCCCGCCAGCGCATCCCGGACCGTCTGCTCCGAGATGTCGGCGGCTCGGATGAACGAGAGCGAGCCGTTGGACTCCACGTCACCGCCGCCGCGACCGACGACGCAGCACACGCCGAACGTCATGTCGTACATGGCGGAGAGAAACAGGTCCGTTCCGGCGCGCGCGAAGGGCTGGACCTGGAAGCCGTCGAGTGGCAGTCCAGCGGCCTGAACAGACGTCGCCATCGACCGGCACGCGGCGTCGACCTCGTCCAGCGAACGCAGATCATTCGCGACCGCGCCGACCGCGGCTTTGTGAGCGAGGCCCGCGGACACACCCTTGACGGACACGGGGAGGCCGACACGGTCGGCTGCCGACACGGCCGCATCGGCATCCGAAGCGAGCACCGACGGTACGAAGGGCGGACCGACCACGCAGCGAGCGAGCAGGTACTTGCGAGAATCGGTCTCGGATAGCACGACCGTGCGGTGGTTCATCTGTCACCTTTTCTGTGTCGCGTGGAGTCGGTCTCGGGATGGGTCATGCGGTGTCGACGAGGGTTGACGACGTGGGCGTCGATGGCTGGGAACAGCCGAAGTGCCTGATGGCCGGCGACCACCGGGCGGTGTCCGAGGCCGTGAACCGCAGCACGCTGCCGGCTCCTCGTAGGTGCCCGGTGACCGGCCCGGGCCGAGTGCAGTCCGGTTGGATGGCGTCCCGCGCCTCGACGGTCTGAAGAAGTCCGCCCATGCGCCGTGCTCCCACGGATGTGGCGGTACCGGTCATGGACTCCTCCGATGGGCGGGCGGCGCGGAGGCTTCGATTGTAGATGCTATACGTTCAGCAAGGAAGTTTTTTCGATGCGCCGGTCGCGCGGCTCCGGTCGACGTGGCCGCCTGTCGGGAAGGCGACAGCGGCGGCGCGGCCGTGGAGCCCGAGGGCGTCGTTAGGATTTCCGCAGCCTGCACCCGCAGGGCGATGACGTGGAGGTGTCATGGTGACGTCCGGCCCGGGGGTCAACGGCGAACGCAGGGCTGCTCGCCCCGAGCACACGCAGGCTCAGCGGACGGACGCTTCTCGCCGCGCGCTAATTAATGCCACGGTCAAGGTGCTGGCGGAAGAGGGGTACGGCGCTGCCTCCCTGGCGCGCATCAGCGAGGTGGCTGGGCTGAGTCGCGGACTGGCTAATTACCACTTCGGTTCGAAGATCGCGCTTATGGAGGAGGTTGTTCATCAGATCGCCGCGGATTACGCGGACATGTTGTCGTCGAGCACCGCTGCGGCCTCCGGTTATGAGCGGGTCGTCGAACTCTTCGAGAACTACCTCGACGGCATGACGCGCCGGCGGCGCCAGCTGGCGTCGTCGAGGGTCATGCTCGTGCTGGCCGCCGAGTCCGTCTCCGACGTCCCCGAGCTGCGCACCGCTGTCCAGCAGGCGTACGCCTCCTTCAGGCAGCGGCTCGCCGACTTCCTCTCCGAAGGTGTGGCCGACGGCAGCATCCGCTCGTCGGTCGATGCCGAAGGGCATGCCATGGCGCTCCACGGACTGCTGCGAGGCGTCGTCCTCCAGCATTTCGTGGACCAGAACGCCGTGGAGCTGCGGATCGTGAGCGGCGCTGTCCTGGACGTGCTGCACCGGACACTCGTCGCGAACGGCTCGGACGGCGAGCCCCTTCAGTCTGGCCGAGAGGCGCCCACGGACGCGCCGGAGCACCGGGAGGCAGCGGCCCTCCGCTGAGTCGCCCTTAGCAAGCAGCAAAGGTGTCGGTGGGATGCGTTCTTGTTGAATTGTCCAATAAGATGGCTCTGTGGACGGCGAGGAGGCCGCCCGCCCGAAGCCTGAGGAGCGCCCGGAGTTCGCGGACGCGCGGTGGGTCGGGGTCGGCTAGCGGCCGTCGTTCACCTCGCTCTCCAGCCCACATCAACGCCCGGGGAGAACCCCAATCTCCGCCAGTTGCTCGATTTGTTCGAGTGCGAAACCTGCGACAGAACGGGCTATTGGCCCGACGAGGATGGTTCCCTTCAAGGCCGGGGCAGGCGGGCGACGCATCCGCTGCGAGGAGGGTCTTGGTCGAAGGTCACCTCGCACACATTCCGCAAGTCCGTCGCCACACGCCTCGACGAGGCCGGCCTCAGCCCGCGCCAGGTGGCCGACCAGCTGGGCCACGCCAATCCGTCGATGACCCTCGACGTCTACTTCGGCCGGTAGGTCGTCAGCGCATTCCTCCGACCCCGGACGGCTCGGATGCCCTGATCGCTCGGCCGCGCGACTGCCGGGCTCGTGCGGCGTCACCCCGAGGCCGGTGGCACCGCCTGCCCGGTGAGATGCGCCTGCAGGCGGGCTCCGGCGTCGGCGCCGGAGGTGATCGCCCCGTCCATCCACCCGATCCACCGCCGCGAGATGTCACCGCCGGCGAAGAAGCAGGGCCCGGAGGTGTCCGCCAGCGCGTGCCATCCGTTCACCTGGCCCGGTCGCGCCGCGTGCCACGTACCTCGGGCCAACGGGTCGGAGTTCCAGGGGTGAGTCCCCTGGAGTGGTGTAGATCGGGCCCCTGGCCTCGGTGATCGTGTCGGTCACCGACGTCGAGGGCCACCGCGTGAGGCTCTGTGAGAACCCGCCAAGGAACTCACAGAAGAGGACTCACACGATGGCCCTGGATCAGTCTGCCCTGCTCGAGTTGACCGACGCACTGCGCAGCGCTGACGGCGGCGAGGTGATGCGCCGGCTGCTGCTCACCATGCTGCAGGCGTTGATCGACGCGGAGGCGACCGCGCAGATCGGCGCCGGCCCGCACGAGCGCACCGAGACCCGCACGACGCAGCGCAACGGCACCCGCGACAAGCTCGTCGCGACGACCACCGGGGACCTGACGGTGAAGATCCCCAAGCTGCGCACCGGCTCGTTCTTCCCTCCCTGCTGGCTCCGCGCCGGCGGATCGACGTCGCGCTGCACGCGGTGGTGATGCAGGCCTACGTCGAGGGCGTGTCCACCCGCAAGGTCGACGACCTGGTCGCCGCGCTGGGCGTGGAGTCCGGGATCAGCAAGAGCGAAGTCAGCCGGATCTGCGGCCAGCTCGACACCGAGGTCGCCGCCTGGCGCGCCCGGCCGCTGGACGAGCAGTCGTTCCCCTACGTGTTCCTCGACGCCACCTACTGCAAGGCCCGAGTCAACGGCCGGGTCGTCTCCCGGGCCGTCGTGATCGCCACCGGCGTCTCCGCCGACGGCCGCCGCGAGGTGCTCGGCTGCGACGTCGGAGACAGCGAGAACGAGGTGTTCTGGACCGACTTCCTCCGCGGCCTGACCGGGGTGCAGCTGGTCATCTCTGACTCCCACCGCGGCCTGACCAACGCCATCGACACCGTGCTGGCCGGAACTGCCTGGCAGCGCTGCCGGGTGCACTTCATGCGCAACGTGCTCGCCCGCGTCAGCAAGGGGCAGGCCGAGATGGTCGCCGCCGCGATCCGCACGATCTTCGCCCAGCCCACCGCCGACACCGTTCGTGAGGCCGTGGAGAACGTCGCGACCACCCTGGAACGGCAGTTCCCCGCCGTGGCCACGCTGCTGCGTGACGCCCGCGAGGAGGTCACCGCCTTCGCCGACTTCCCGCAGGCGCACTGGCGGAAGATCTGGAGCACCAATCCGCTGGAACGGCTGAACAAGGAGGTCAAGCGGCGCACCGACGTCGTCGGCATCTTCCCCGACGACACCGCCCTGCTCCGGCTCGCCAGCTGCGTGCTGATCGAGGCCCACGACGAATGGCAGGTCACCGACCGCCGCTACCTCTCCGAAGCCTCCATGGCCATGCTCAACCCGCCCGAGCCGACCGCTCTCGAGCCCCGCCGCACCGACTCCAGCGAGGTGATCGACCAGCCCGCCCTGCAGACGGCATAGTCAGCACCACCGCAGGGCAGCACGCGGACGAGCTACACCACCCCACGGGGCACGGCCGAGTTCCAGTCATGGGACAGGTGGTGACCGGCCAGCGTGATGTCGGGATGCCCGTTCCTGGACCGCTGACCAGGACTGATCCAGCGCGGCCTCATGGCTCGGGACGGCCACACCGAAGGTGCGATGGCCGAGCGTCGCTCTCCTGGCACGGTGTAGACCTCCACCGCATCCGACCAGCCGAGCAAGTGCACGTCCGCCGGCTGCTCCAGCGTGGCCCACCCTTTTGGCTGCGCGCCCCACTTGCCCCTCTGCGATGGCCCTTCGGGCGGCCGGTGCGAGGTCCACATCGAGCTTGAAGTTGGGCTGCACGTTGACGGGAAGAGCGACGACCACCGCCTTCGCGGCCACCGTCCCCTGCGGGCCTCCGATGACGACGGCGTCGCCCCGGGCCGCGATCGATGTGACCGGCCACCGCAGTCGCGGGGCGCCCTCCAGGTCACGTGCGATCCTGCGCGCCAGTGTGTCGGCGCCACCCCGCACCTTTCGTGCTTCCCTCAGTAATGCGCGACGAAACCCCGAGCTAGGGATCGCGCCGTGTCCATGGCGGTGTGGGCGCCGACATTTGCGGTAGCCGCTGCGAGTTGGCCCCTCGCCCTGCGGTCGCCGGGCGCCCGCGAGATGCGTCGGCGCCAGCGCGAACAGCACGCGGAGTCATCGGTCTACGCCTTGTGCAAGTGGAGGGCGAGACGCTCCTGGAAGCGCTCGCCCTTCCCTGGCGCCCGCCTGCCCCACGACTTCTCCGCGGCGCCTGACCGAAGTCCCTGAGCCGACCTGCTGGCCTGGACCGCCGGCTCGGCGCAGCGCCCGGACCAAGATGTTGGATATTCAGCAAGGTTCTTGACTAACAAGAGGCCGGGTGATTAGCCTCACAGCGCACGACTTCGTAGCGGTGCCTCGTCTCGAAACGCACACGTAGAGGAGCGGCATGACCGAGCGGTTCGAACCAACGGCTGCACGGTCGTTCGCCGAGTTCGGCGCGACGTTGAAGTTGGACGATATCCCGCGGGACGTGATCGGTACCGCGACGCTCCACCTTCTCGACACCCTCGGATGTGGAATCGCTGCCGTGGGGACCGGCGCCGCAGAGGTGGCCCGGGGCTACGGCCTACGAGCCGCCCCCGGCGCGGCTTCGGGGCTCGGCGTAAGCAGCGGCATTCAAGGCGCCGACGCAGCACTCGTCAACGGGATTGCATGCCACGCGCTCGATTTTGACGATACCTACCCTCCGGCGATGATGCATATAAGCACCGTCGTTGTTCCGGCGGCGCTCGCCGCGGCCGAGGAGCGGCGAAGTACCGGCGAAGAACTTCTGGTGGCGCTGATCGCCGGCGGCGAGACGACGAGCCGAATCAGTCGAGTGGCGGGCGACGCCTTCCACCGACGCGGATTCCACCCGACATCAATCTGCGGGGTCTTTGGAGCGACTGTCGCTGTGGCGCGACTCAACCGACTTACGGCTGATCAGACCACCAATGCTCTTGGCATTGCCGGAAGTATGGCGTCCGGGTTGATGGCTTACCTGTCGGATGGATCATCCACCAAGCAGCTTCACCCTGGTTGGGCGGCGCACTCAACTCACATCGCAGTCCAGCTCGCTCAACTCGGAGCCACGGGCCCGACGAGCGTGCTGGAGGGGAGAAACGGCCTGTACTCCGCCTTCCTCGGTCGGACTGACTTCAAGTCGGAGGACATCATCGGCGACTTGAGCGACGAATGGCATACGCTCGAACTCTCAATTAAGCCCTATTCGGCCTGCCACTTCGTGCACGCGCCTCTCGACGCGCTTCGCGAGCTGCAAGCCGACCATGCGTTCGGCCCCGACCAGGTGGACCGGATTACCGTTTTCACTCCGAAAGTCGGCGCGGAGTTGGTGGCGAATCCTATCGAGCGCAAGATCCGCCCAGCAACACCGTACGAAAGCAAGTTCAGCGTGCCGTTTGTGCTCGCAGCTTGGCTACAGGAAGGCGTCGTGGACACAGATACGTTCGATGAACCCTTCCTGTCCGATCCCGGAATCTTGGACGTCGCGAGCAGAGTCGACTATGAGGTCATGCAGTACGACACTTTCCCCGCGTCGCTCCCGGGGAGTACGCGTCGAATTGTCGGATGGTGGGGTACTTGAAAAGCATATCCGGCATCACCGCGGTGGCCTTATGAGGCCGATACCTCGTGAGGAGGTCATCGCAAAATATCGTGATAACGCGCGAAGCGCCTTGCCTGCCCACGAGATCTCCCGATTAGAGGGCTGGTGTTTGAACCTTAGTCAAGGCGTCGACCTTGAGCCGATCAGGGCCCTCCGGGAGTGCACCAACCGTGACGCACAGATTCGCGTTGACGACGCACCTGGTCCCTGACATTGCCGTGTTTGGAGTAGCACCACAGGCGATTGACGGCTTGGTCACGTCGGCAGATACCACGCCAGCAACACACGGCGACAAGTAATCTATTGACAGCCATCCAACGACCCCATCCTTTAGGCACGCGGAGTGGATGTCGGCGATTACAAATCCACCGCGCGTGCATGCGCAACGTGGCTCCAGGATAAGAGATGACCGTTGATCCGCCCAGCCATTCTACGGTGGGCAGATCAAACTGACCGCCCTTGCAGGCAACCCCAGAAAACCGACTGATAGGTGAGGCGTCCCGTATGACTATCCCCCGCACAAAGTCTGATACACGCGCACAGCGCCGTACGGTCCTCCCGTCCCTGATCGCCGGAAGCCTTCTCCTGGCGGGATGCGGGGGCGTCGAAGGAGCGAGCGGCGAAAACGAAGGAGCGAGCGGCGAGACCGAGATCGTGGTTGCCACAATGGCGGAGGCCGGCGACGTGGGCGACCGAGTTACACGCTGGTTCACCGACGAGGTGGAAGAGCGTACGGAGGGGCGCGTCACATTCGATATTACTCCGGCCAATTCGCTCTGCCCGGCGAATGAGATCGCGATATGTGTGCAGGACGGTCGCGCAGACATGGGGCTGTCGATCACTGACTACACGCCGCAGTTGTTTCCCACCATTAGCGTAGCAAACCTGCCCTTCGTTGCACACGATCAACAGGCATTCATGCAGTCCATGTACGAGGTGAACCAGGAGAACGAAGGAGCCCGTCAGGTCTGGGAAGACAACGGCCTCGTGCCGATCGCACACTTCTCGCCCGGCCGCCTTCTCCTTGGCAGCCCCGAACCAGTCGAGTCAGTCGCTGACATTCCCGACGTAAGTTGGCGTCAGTCGGGCCAGTACATCCTTGAGGCAGTTGACGCGGCCGGGGGCTCGGCGGTGACACTGCCTGTCCCGGAATTGTACGAAGCGCTCGAGCGCGGAGTTGTCGAGGGTACGGGGATGTCTCTCAATGGTGTCACCGCTTATCAGTTTGACGAACTCCTGCCGTACTGGACGGACCCCGGAGTGGGTCACTACAACAGCTACGGTATGTGGATCAACTTTGACGTGTACAGCGACCTATCGGACGAGGATCGTGCCATCCTCGACGAGGTCACGGAAGAGCTCAATGGCGGCGCGGCGACCGACATCGCGCGGGAGTTGGCCGGTGAGCAGTGCCAGGCCGTCCACGAACGCACTGAGAATCTCACCCTAGATCAGTGGAGCGACGAAGCCACCGACGAGTGGGCAGAGATGGTACGTGACGAGCAGCTCGACTCTTGGGTCAGCGCGACGGAGGCCGCCGGCCTAACAGGCGCGCAGGAATATCTCGACACCTACCTCGAACTGCTGGAAGCGAATGACACCGAGAGCGTCGACCCCACGTTGGAGTGCATCGCAAGCTCTGAGCCGAGCTAACTAGCTCCAGTGCGACCTCCACGCCAGTTCCAGCCTGAGAAGTGCATCGGTCATTCGGGCGATGGCGCAATCATCACAGTGGGCCGTCGTCTGACGATAACGGCCCACTGTGATGAGGAACCAACCTGAGGCTGCGCGGACGACTACGCCGCCTTTGGCTTGTTTTCCAACTTTCAGTCAGTGGATCTGCTCCCATCGAAGGGAACCTACGAACGATGGAGAAACTGGCGAAAGCCGTGGCTGTTCCACTAGGGATATTGGCATCCGTGAGCACCATGGTCATGCTGATAGCTATCGCGGCTGACGTTATCTATCGGAACCTCACTGATCGCTCCATACCAGGCGTGCTCGAGCTGAGCGAGACCGCTCTCGTAGCAACAGTATTCCTGGGATTGGCCTACGCGGGCGTCAGTGGTGCGCATATCGGCGTTGATCTGCTGGTCACGCGCCTACCAAAGGCAACGGCGAAGTGGACCTTGGTCACCGCTGGAATCCTCAGCATCGGAACGATCGGATGGCTCCTGTTGGCTACTCTTGAACGCGCCGTCGACTCGGTTCAAAGGGGTGAGACGCGGACCGGGTTGCTTTCCTGGCCGCTCTGGCCGGCTCGCTGGATCATTGCCATCGGACTTTGTTCTTGGCTTATTGTCGTTATCGCCAATGTGGTTCGCTTGTTGCGTGGGCAGGACCAATTGGGTGCCGAAGGTGAAGGACTATGACTGTCGGTCTGCTCATCACACTAGTGGTGGTCTTGCTTCTGGTACTGCTGGCGATACGGATGCCCGTCGCCCTGGCACTTGCGTTATCCGGCATTACTGGGTTGTACTTCTTGCGGGGCGATGCGGAGTATGTGACCAACCAACTCGGCTCCATTCCGTTCACGCAGACAAACTCCTTCTCGTTGACTATCGTTCCAATGTTCATCCTTATGGGTGTCTTCGCCGTGAGAGCCCGAATCGCCGAGCAAGTCTACGCGGTGGCTAGACTCGCCTCGCGACGGCTACCTGGAGGATTGGCCGTTGCCACCGTCATGGCGTGCGCCGGGTTCGCTGCCGTATCGGGATCGTCGATAGGCACGGCAGCGACCATGTCACGCCTGTCGGTCGGGGAGATGCGGAAGGCGGGCTACCCAGCGTCTTTCGCGGGTGCAACCGTCGCCGTCGCCGGCACGCTGGGCGTACTGATTCCGCCGAGCTTGTTCCTCGTGCTGTACGCCATCATCACCCGTGAGTCAGTTGGAGCAATGCTGGCGTCGGGAATAATTCCCGGAATACTCTCCGCCTGTGCGTATATCGCGTACATTCTCGTGGTCGCGAGGAAAAACAAGGAAAAGTGGGCCGCCCTTGCTCAGGGTGAGCGCCAGAGTGGTTTCGCTGCGGACGTTCAGGGTGACCCTCAGGATGTCCTGGAACTCCACGGCATCGCAAAGCGCGAAGCACAGGCGGCGACCGAGACGTTAGAGCCTGTGGAGTATATGCGCATGAACGCGGATGAACTCCGCATGCGCGACCTCCCACTGCGAGGAGTAGTCCGCGTAGGCATACTCTTCTTGATCGTTCTCGGCGGACTCTACAGCGGCCTCTTTACCGCCACAGAATCCGCAGCAATGGGTGCGTTGACTGCCGCGATAATGCTCGTGTGGGAGTTCCGAAGGGATGGAGTCAAGGCCGTTACCAGCAATGTGGTCGAAGCTTTGAAAGAAACCGCCGGAACGACGAGCATGGTTTTCGCAATCGTCGTGGGATCGGGGATCCTGTCTGCCTTCTTCATCTCTGCGCGGTTGCCTCAGATGGTCACTGACTGGGCGAGCGGGCTCGGGTTGAATCCTTACCTGACCTTGGGCGCGCTCCTGCTCTTACTCGTCCCCTCGGCATGGCCCTTGACTCATTATCGATTCTCGTCATCTCAGTGCCACTCATCTACCCGGTAGCGATAAGCCTGGGCTTCAACGGGGTCTGGTTGGGTGTCCTCTTCGTCAAATTCATCGAAGTTGGTCTTGTGACGCCCCCGGTCGGCATGAACTGTTTCGTGGTGGCTGCTACGTCAAAGACACGTGTCGAAGAGATATTCCGGGGCGTGACGCCATTCGTTCTCATCGAGTTCGCAGTCATTGCGGTTTTGTTCGCCTTCCCAGCACTGTCGACGTGGCTGCCATCCTTGATGCAATAGGAGATGCCATTCATTCGCTCCCCGTCATCCCGCACCGCATCGTGCGAATGCCGGCCTGCCCATGTACGCGAGGAGTCGCAGGTGTTCGGCTACGTCCACCCATCCCGACATGCTCGTAGTCCCCGCCAGTCGTCCTCAGCTCGGCTGCGATTGGTCGACCGCGCGCCGTGGAGGCGGGTGGCCGATGATCCGACGCGCGGTGATTTTCCACGGACAGCATGGAGGCTCCGCATGACGCCGGATGGAGCCGCGAGTGGCGGGTGGTCGATCTGGTGGGCAGTGCCGGTGATACCGCTGCGATGATGATCGGAGGCGGGAGTGTCGGCGATCGCGCTCACGACGACGTCGGTCAGCGGGGCTGGATCGACCCGATGCACCGGAAGAGGCAGAAGGAATGAGTGTTGCAAGCAGCAGCAAGAGGTCGCGAACCGAAATGACTCAGCCGGAGCGTACAGAAGCGTCGCGGAATGCGCTGATCGGCGCTACTCTGAAAGTGATCGCCGATGAGGGCTACGGCGCCGCTTCGCTCATTCGCATCAGCGAGGTCGCCGGTGTGAGTCGAGGTCTCGCGAACTACCACTTCGGGACGAAGCGGAAGCTGATCGAGGCGGTGATCAAGCAGATAACCGGCGCCTACCATGCGACGCTCCCATCGGTCGACGACGGGGCGCCCGGCTATGACTGCATCGAAATGCTCTTCACCTCCTACCTCGACGGCTTGGCCGCTGGGGGCGCGAGTACTCGACAGCCCGTGTGATGCTCTTGCTCTCTGCGGAAGCCGTGACGGATGCTCCTGAGATCGGTGAGGGGATTCGGGAGGCTTACAAAGCTGTCCGGGAGCGGATCCAGGAGTACGTCGAGAAGGGCATGGCCGACGGGAGCATCAGCTCCGAGGCAGGGCCCAGGGGAGCGGCATTGCTGCTTCACGGACTTCTGCGTGGCATCGTCCTGCAGTACTTCGTGTCTGCGGATGAGGCGGAGCTGAAGGATGTCCGCGCCGCGATCCACGAGACGCTCGCGTCGCTGCGCCCACGGTTCGCCGAGTAGGGCGGCGGGGTCGGACTCCACATCGAGGAGGTACTTGCTAAGCGTTCAACATAATGCCAGGATGTCGTACCAGTGACGTTGAGGACTCGGGGCGATGGGTCGAAGGGCTGGACGCGAGCGCCAGGCCGTCAACACTGCGTGTGTGTCGCACTTTCAATCAATCGGATGACCGGCGATCCGGTCTTCGCGAACTCGTGAAGGATTGCTGAGGGTTGGGTTCCATGGGACAAATTACAGTGGCGCAGGCGATCGCTCGGTTGCTGGAGCAGATGGGCACCCGAGCGGTATTTGGGCTCAATGGTCACGGTAACTGGGCACTTCTCGACGCGCTGGTCCACGAGACCGACATCCCGAGCGTCGCCGTGCGCAGCGAGGATCACGCGGTCGAGCTGGCCGATGGCTACTGGCGCCGCACCCGCAAGCCCCCGCTGCCGATCGTGACGACCAGCGTCGGGCCGGGCAACATGAACACGGTCCCGCCGATCGCCACGGCGTACTACGAGTCGATCGGCATGCTGATCCTGGCCGGCGTCGGAGCCACGCATTGGTTCGACCGCGGCGGTATCGAGGAGTTCTACCGCGATTCGCCCGAGGACTGGGCCGGCGTGATGCGGCCCATCACAAAGAAGTCGCTGATGGCGACTCGTCCCGACACGGCGATCGAGATGTTCCTGCGCGCCTATCAGACGGCCCACACCGGCCGCCCGGGTCCGGTCGTCATGGCGATCCCGTTCGACATCCAGAACACCCTGATCCCGGACGACCTCCCCGACCCTACGCCGTACATGGTCAACCGTCCCCCGCCCCGGATCCGCAGGGCGTGGCCGAGGCGATGGATCTGATCAAGAGCGCGCAGCGTCCGGCCATCGTGGTCGGCAGCGGAATCGCCAACTCCCGGGCGAACGACGCCTTGTTGGAGTTCGCCGAGACCGCCGGGATCCCGGTCGCCGTCACCCCCTCGGGCAAGGCTGCCTTCCCCGAGGGCCACCGCTTGTCGCTCGGGTGCATCGGCCGCGCCGGGACGGGGCAGGGAATTACGGCGCCCGGAATGCCGACCTCGTGATCGGCATCGGCACCCACTTCACCGACATCGACACCGGTGGCTGGACGCTCTTCGACATCCCGACGAACACCAAGCTCGTCCACATCGACATCGACACCAGCGAGCTCGGCCGCGCCTACCCGACCGCGGTGGCGATGACGTCCGACGCGCGCCTGGGCCTGGAGGCTCTCACCGACGCTGCGCGGGCGGCCGGCGTTTCCGAGCGCACCGAGTGGACGGAGCTGCTGGCGAGCAAGCGCACGGAGTGGCTCGCCGAGACCGAGTACATGCGCACCTCCGACATCTCACCGCTGCACTACGCCCGGGTCACCTGGGACACGGCTGCCGTCGTCGCCGAGAAGTGCCCGGACGCCTCCATCCACTTCGACACCGGCAACATGCTCAGCTTCGGGCCGTCGTTTCTTCCCGCGTCGTCGCGCCATGTCGTCCACTCCGGGTTCATGCACCGCATGGGTTGGAGTGCGGCGTCCGTGCTCGGCGCAAGCCTCGCGAGTGGCAACGGCCCCGCGATTGCGCTGCTCGGTGACGGCGCATTCCTGATGCGGGCGACCGTCGTTCCGACGGCCGTGGAGCTGAACCTGCCGATCGTGTGGGTCGTCATGGACAACCGCTCCCTGCAGATCGAGCGCGAGACCATGCTCAAGCTGTACGGCCGGGAGTCGATGTGCGACTACCGCAAGGTGGGTGAGCAGGAGCTGTGGGGCCCTGACTACGCCCTCATGGCCGAGGCCATGGGAGCCGCAGCCTTCCGGGTCAGCAAGGCGGACGAATTCCGGCCGGCACTCGAGGCGGCCATCGATTCCGGACGCCCGACCCTCATCAACGTCGACACCGAGCTCGAAACCCCTCAGCACCGGGCGATCTGGTACCCGTACCCCGCGAACTACCACGAGACCTGGAAGCCCGGTCCGCTGAAGGAGGCCGCTGACGCCGGTCGGGTCGAGGGCTGACCCGATCATGGTGGAGCTGAAAGATCCGACGCTCCTGCGGCAGAGCTGTCTCATCGGCGGGGAGTGGGTGCCGGCCGATTTCGGCGACACGGCAGACGTGCTCAACCCGGCCACCGGAGAGGTGGTCGGCTGGGTGCCGCAGCTCGGCGCCGTCGAGACGCGTCGTGCCGTCCAGGCGGCAGAGCAGGCTCTGCCCGCCTGGCGCGCTCTTCTGGCCAAAGAGCGCGGACGGATCCTGCGGCGTTGGTTCGACCTCATCATCGATCACCAGGAGGACCTGGCGCAGATCCTGACCGCCGAGCAGGGCAAGCCCTACAAGGAGGCGCTCTCCGAGGTCGTCAGCGGCGCACAGTTCATCGAGTGGTTCGCCGAGGAGGCCCGCCGGGCCTACGGCCAGACCATCCCGTCGCCGGCCCCCGACCGGCGCGTGGTGGTGATCAAACAGCCGATCGGCGTGTGTGCCGCCATCACTCCCTGGAACTTCCCGAGCACCATCGTCACCCGCAAGGCGGCGGCCGCACTGGCCGCTGGCTGCACGATGGTGCTGCGGCCGGACACGACGACACCGTTCTCCGCGCTCGCCTTGGCCGAGCTGGCCGACCGCGCCGGGGTGCCGTCGGGAGTGCTCAACGTCATCACCGGTGTCCCCGAGGAGATCGGTCTGGAGCTGACCACCCATCCGGTGGTCCGCAAGGTGTCGTTCACGGGATCCACCAGGGTCGGTCGGATCCTCATGGAGCAGAGCGCCAGCACCATCAAGAAGCTGGCACTCGAACTCGGAGGAAACGCGCCGTTCGTCGTCTTCGAGGACGCTGACATCGACGCTGCTGCGGACGGGGCCCTGGCGTCGAAGTTCCGCAACTCGGGGCAGGCATGCGTCGGTACCAACCGTTTCTACATCCACGAGGCGGTGTACGAGGAGTTCGCGGCCAAGCTCGTCGATCGCGTCCGCAACATCGTCGTGGGGACGGGGCTCAGTCGGAGACCACGATGGGCCCGCTGATCAACGAGAAGGCGGTCGACAAGGTCGAAGCCCACCTCAACGACGCGGTCGCCAAGGGGCTCGGATCCTGGCCGGTGGAAACCGGCTAGCACTCGGCTCGTCCTTCTTCGAACCGACGGTGATCGGAGACGTGAGTCGCGACGCTCTGCTCTCGCGTGAGGAGACCTTCGGTCCGGTGGCTGCGCTGTTCCGGTTCAGCGAAGAGGCGGAGGTGATGAATGCCGCCAACGACACGGAGCTCGGACTTGCGGCGTATGTCTTCACGCGCGACATCGGGCGCGCGTGGCGCATGGCCGAGTCGATCGAGACCGGCATGGTCGGGATCAATGTGGGCTTCATGGCCAACGAGGCCGTCCCGTTCGGCGGCATCAAGGAGTCCGGCATCGGCCGCGAGGGCGCTCACGACGGTCTCGAGGAGTACCTGGAGTCGAAGTACATCTGCATGGGCGGCGTCTGACGCCGTCGCCCAGACGCCATGAGAGGAAACGCGAGATGCGGGAAGCAGTCATCGTCGAAGCCGTTCGGACCCCGATCGGCCGCCGCAAGGGCGCACTCGCCAACGTCCACCCCGTGGACCTGTCGGCCAATGTGCTGACCAGCCTGCTCGGGCGCACCGGCCTGGAGCCGGACGTTGTCGACGACGTCGTGTGGGGCTGCGTGACCCAGCTCGGTGACCAATCGGGCAACGTCGGTCGATTCGCCGTACTCGCAGCGGGATGGCCGGAATCGATCCCCGGTGTGACGATCAACCGCGCCTGCGGGTCCAGCCATCAGGCGATCGAGTTCGCTGCGATGGGCGTCATGTCCGGCCGCTACGACCTCGCCGTCGCCGGCGGCGTGGAGACGATGACGCGCGTCCCGCTGGGGGCCACGCGCGCGGTAGGCCAGCCCTACGGCCCCGGGATGCTCGAGCGCTACGGAGTGGACGGGTTCGATCAGGGCCCCGGAGCCGAGGCGATGGCGAGTCGGTGGAAGCTCGACCGGCGGCAGCTGGACGAGTTCGCACTTTCGTCCCATGAGAAGGCGGCCGCGGCGACCGACGCCGGTGCCTTCCGAGGCCAGCTGATTTCCGTGCCGTCGGTGCCGGATTTCCGAACCGACGAAGGCATCCGTCGAGACACCTCGCTCGACAAGCTCGGCGAACTCAAGCCGGCCTTCCGAGAGGACGGGGTAGTGACCGCCGGAAACGCCTCCCAGATCTCGGACGGGGCGGCGGGCGTCATCGTCACCACGCCGGAGCGGGCGGCCCAGCTCGGCCTGGATCCGATCGTGCGGCTCCACTCCGGCGTGGCCGTCGGTGACGATCCGGTGATGGTGCTGAGCGCCCCCATACCCGCGACCGCCAAGCTGTTGGACCGGAGCAACGTCCGGCTCGAGGACATCGGCGTGTACGAGGTCAACGAGGCCTTCGCGCCCGTGCCCCTTGCGTGGCTGGCAGAGACGGGAGCCGACCCGGCCAGGCTCAACCCCTCGGTGGCGCCATCGCGGTCGGACACCCGCTGGGCGCCTCCGGCGCGATCTTGATGACCCGGATGGTCCACCACATGCGCGACCGAGGGATTCGCTACGGGCTCCAGGCCATCTGCGAGGCCGGCGGGACCGCCAACGCCACGCTCGTCGAACTCGTCGCCTGAGACCCCCGAAAGGAACCGCTGTGCAGCTCGAAGGTACGTCCGCGCTCGTCACCGGAGGCGGGTCTGGGCTGGGCCTCGCGACCGCGAGCCGGCTGGTCGCAAAGGGCGCCCGTGTCGTGCTCCTCGACCTGCCGGCATCGCCTGGCGACGAAGCCGCCGAGAAGCTCGGGCCACAGGCGACGTTCGTGCCCGCGGACATCCTCGACGAGCGGGGAGTCGGTGCCGCGCTCGACGCCGCCGAGGAGGCGGGCCCGCTGAGGGCGGTCGTGCATTGCGCGGGTCGAGGCGGGGACCGGTTGCGGATCGTCGACAAGGCGGGCGAGCCGGGGGACTTCGACAGCTTCCAGGACGTCATCCGCATCAATCTGTTCGGCACCTACAACGTACTGCGGCTCGGCGCGGCTCGGATGGCCAAGAACGACTTCCTCGACGGCGATCGCGGAGCATTCGTCCTCACCGCCTCGGTGGCGGCGTTCGACGGTCAGATCGGCCAAACGTCCTACGCGGCGTCGAAGGCCGCTATCCACGGGCTGACGCTGCCGGCGGCACGCGACCTGGCCAGCCTCGGCATCCGGGTCAACACGATTGCACCCGGCACCTTCGAGACCCCCATGCTCGCGCGGCTGCGCGACGACATCCGCGAGGCATTGGCGGCCGCCGTCCCGCATCCGCGTCGACTGGGCGATCCGGACGATTTCGGTCACATGGTCGTGGCGCTGTTGGAGAACTCGTACGTCAACGGCGACACGGTGCGTCTCGATGGCGCGATCCGGATGCCTCCGCGATGAGCGGAGTGCAGTGCCAAGAACGGCAACCCGTCGCGACGAAGAATTGAGGAGATCGACCGTGGACTTCGATCTGACGACCGAGCAGAAGGACTTCCGCGACACGGTGCGGGCCTTCGCTCAACGAGAACTAGCGGCAGGCGCGCACGAGCGGGCGCACAGCAGCGACTACCCATGGGACGTCGCCGAGAAGATGGCGCAGAACGGCCTTCTCGGCATCACCGTCGACGAGAAGGACGGCGGGGAGGCGGCTCTCTCATGGACGCCGTCATCGCTATCGAGCAGATCGCCGCGGTCTGTCCGCGGAGTGCCGACGTCGTGCAGGCGGGGAACTTCGGTGCGCTGCGCGTCCTCGCCAACTTCGCCACCCCCGAGCAGAAGGAGCGCTACCTGGCCCCCTTACTCGACGGCACGGGACTGATCTGCGTCGCGATGACCGAGCCGGATGCCGGTTCGGCGGTCACGGAACTCACGACGACGGCCACGCCGGACGGCGACGGATTCCGGATCACCGGGAGCAAGATCTTCACTACCCACGGCCTGCATGCATCCGTGTTCCTGGTGTACGTCCGGTTCGGTCCTGGCGTCGACGGGATCGGGTCGGTGCTCATCGAACGAGGCGCCGAGGGCCTGTCGTTCGGAGCGGCGGCGAAGTTCCTCGGTGGGGAGGACTGGAACCCGCTGTTCTTCGACAACGTCTACGTGCCGGCGGAGAACGTGCTCCTGGGCCCCGGCGGCTTCAAACGTCAGATGAGCGGCTTCAACGTCGAGCGGATCGGCAACAGCGCTCGTGCGCTGGCGCTCGGTCGCTACTCGTACGAACTGGCGCGTGAGCACGCGCTGACCCGGCATCAGTTCGGACGCCCGCTGGCCGAGTTCCAGGGTCTGCAATGGAAGTTCGCCGACATGAAGATCAAGCTCGACGCCGCTCAGCTGCTCCTCTACCGGGCCGCCGTCGGTGCCGAGGGCGGCTTTCCGTCTGCGGAGCAGACCGCGATCGCCAAGGTCGCGTGCAACCGGGCGGGTTTCGACATCGCGAACGAGTCACTCCAGGTCCTGGGCGGGATGGGGTACAGCGACGAGTTGCTCGTCGAGTACTGCCTGCGGCGGACCCGCGGCTGGATGATCGCGGGCGGCACGATCGAGATGCTGCTCAACCGCATCGCGGAGTCGGTGTTTGAGCGTCGCTTCCCGCAGCGCGCGGCCACGAGCGTGAGCCAGTGAACGAGCAGGATCGTCGGGTCTTCGACGCGATCTTCTCGCCTCGGACCATCGCCCTCGTCGGGGCCTCCGGGGATGCGCGCAAGCACACGTCCCGGCCCCAGCGTGCGCTCCGTCGGCACGGCTACACAGGGACGATTGTGCCGATCAACCCGCGGTACGACGACGTGTTCGGGGACCGTGCCTACCCATCGTTGGCTGAAGCGCCGGGCGATATTGACCACGCCTTCCTGATGGTGCCGGCAGCTGCTGTGCCCGACGCGGTGGACCAGTGCATCGATTCCCGGATCCCGATCGCGACGATCTATGCCGACGGGTTCGCGGAGGCGGGACCCGAGGGCCGACTCCGTCAGGAGGAGCTCGTAGCCCGCGCCAAGGCAGGCGGCGTGCGCCTTCTCGGCCCCAACTGCAGCGGCATCCTGAACACCCAGCCGTCGTGCGCCCTCTCGGTCAACGCGGCGATCGAGCAGATGGATGTCAAGCCCGGACCGCTGGCCGTCATCTCTCAGTCGGGCAGCATGACCGGAGGCCTGCTCTCCCGCGGAGTCGGGCGTGGAGTGGGCTTCTCCAAGGTCGTCTCGATCGGCAACGAAAGCGACCTCACGGTCGCCGAGATCACCGATTGGCTGGTCGACGACGAGCAGACCGGTGCCATCCTTCTGTTCCTCGAGACCATCCGGAACGCTCCGCGGCTGGCCACTGCCGCGAGGCGTGCGGTGGCCGCCGGCAAGCCGGTCATCGCGTACAAGCTCGGTCGCTCCGACGTCGGCCGGAGCCTCGCGGCGTCACACACCGGCGCGATGGCCGGTACCGCCGAGGTGTCCGATGCGTTCTTCCGGGCGAACGGCATCCTGCGTATCGAGAACCTCGAGACGATGTTCGAGCTTCCAGCAATGCTGACCGGCCACCACCCGACCGCCCGGCACCGGGTGGCAGTCATGTCTACTACCGGTGGTGGTGCGGCCACCGTCGTGGACCGTCTCGGGTCGTTCGGTGTCGACGTCGTGCCTCCTAGCGATGCGGTCGTTGAGACGCTGGCCGAGCGGGGATCGACATCCCGCGGGGGCCGCTCACTGACCTCACACATGCCGGCACACGCGCCGACGTGTACGGGGCGGTTCTCGATGAACTCGTTCGATCGGACCACTGCGACCTCGTGCTGGCCATCGCAGGTAGCTCGGCGCAGTTTCAGCCGGAGATCTCGGTCGAGCCGATGATCCGTGCGGTGTCCGCGGGCAAGCCTCTGGCCGCGTTCCTCGCACCCCACGCGGCCGTGGCCCTGGCGCGCCTGGCGGAGGGAGGAGTAGCAGGCTTTCGGACGCCGGAGTCCTGCGCCGACGCGATTCGGGCGTGGTCCGAGTGGTCGGTGCCTGTCGAGGTGCCGCCCGCCGACGTCGACCGGGTGACGGCTCTGACGGAGGCGCTGTCCGCCGTGCACGGCGACCGCCCAAACGAGAGCGAGTCATCATCGATCCTCGGCGCGTTGGGTATCCCCGCCGCTCCGTCCGTCGTCCTTCCGCCTGACGCGGCGTCCACCTCGTTTGCGTCCGTCAGGGACTACCCAGTGGTCGCCAAGATCCTGTCGCGAGACGTGCTGCACAAGACCGAGGCCGGAGGTGTGGTGGTGGGGATCCAGTCGGCGGACGAGCTCGCCGAGGCCGTGGACGGAATTCTTGCGAACGTTGCCGAACGGCTGCCGGACGCGGTCGTCGATGGCGTGCTCGTCCAGAGAATGGAGAAGGGACTCGCCGAGGTGATCCTGGGGTTCCGGCGTGACCCGGAGGTCGGCCCTGTTGTCGTGCTCGGTGTCGGTGGGGTGCTGGCGGAGCTGTACAAGGACTTCACGGTCCGCATGGCGCCGGTGGGTATCGAGGACGCCCGCTCCATGATCGAGGAGGTCACCGGCCTCGCGGTGGTTCGCGGCTACCGGGGACTTCCACTCGGCGACTGCAAGGCACTCGCACAAGCGGTCGTGAACCTCTCGCAGCTGGCCGCCGATCCGGCGGAGTCCATCGCCGAGGCGGAGCTCAACCCGCTCCTGGTTCTGCCGGAAGGGCGGGGAGTCGTCGCCGTTGACGCACTGGTCGTCCTGGGGCGCAAGGAGCAGTCCCCGTGACCGCTGTCCGTTCCGTCGACCCCGCCGACCCCGCCATCCTCAGCGACTTGAGCACCGAGTCCGTGCGCGTCACCGAGCCTGCGACCGGTGTCCTGCAGGTGACGATCGATCGTCCGGAGCGTCGGAATGCGCTCAACATCGCGGTGAAGAACACGGTTGCCGACATCATCGAGGCGCTCGACCGGCGCCCGGGCGTGCGCGTCGTCGTTGTCACCGGTGCCAACGGGGCGTTCGTCGCTGGCACCGACGTTGCGGAGATGGTGTCCCTGACGCCAGTGGAGCACAGCCTTCGTGTGACGGATCGGATGTTCACGGTCCTGCGCCAAACTACAATTCCTTTGATCGCTGCTGTCGAGGGTTATGCGCTCGGCGGCGGCTGCGAGCTGGCGCTCTGCTGCGACGTCATCGTGGCGTCGCGAACAGCGCGATTCGGCCAGCCCGAGGTCCTGCTCGGCGTCATCCCCGGAGCGGGTGGAACGCAGCGTCTGCTGCGCGCCGTCGGGCGGTACCGGGCCATGCACCTGCTTCTCACGGGGCAGCCAGTTCTCGCGCCCGAGGCTCACGTCATGGGCTTCGTGTCAGAAGTGACCGACGAGGGCGCAGCGCTCGATCGGGCACTCGAGATCGCTCAGTCGGTGGCCACCATGCCGCAACTCGCGGTGGCAGCTATCAAGGAGGTGGTGCGCGCAGGTGCCGACGCGCCGCTCGACACCGCCCTGCTGCTCGAGCGCAAGACATTCCAGATCTTGTTCGACTCGCATGACCAGAAGGAAGGCATGCGCGCCTTCCTGGAGAAGCGCAAGCCCGACTACCAGGGGCGGTAACAGTCGACTTCCGAGAGGACGCACGTGGCAGGTAGGCTTTAGACAAGGTCGCGGTCATCATCGGCGTGGGCCAGACCCTGGGCGAGACGATCGGGAACGGGCGCGCCACGGTTCTCCGGTTCCTCGAAGAGGGCGACCGTGCTCGCGGTCGCCCCGTGCGCTACATCGGCAGCTCTAACCACGCCGGCTGGCAGCTGTCGAAAGCACTCGGCGTCTCCGAGCGGCACGGCTACCAGCGGTTCATCGCCCAGCAGATCCACTACACGCTGCAAGCTCGGGAAGCCGAGTAGGAGTTGCTGCCGATCGCCGAAGACGCCGGGGTCGGCGTGTCGTGTGGAGCCCAATTGCCGCTGGGCTGCTCACCGGGAAGTACCGGCGCGGTCAGCAGCCGCCGGAGCGCTCACGGCAGCTCACCGGCTGGGACGAGTCGCCTGTGCGCGATGAGGGCGCCCTCTACGACATCGTGGACGAGCTCGTCGCCATCGGCGATGCCCGCGGGTTGTCGGCAGCGCAGGTATCGCTGGCCTGGCTGCTCGGCCGACCGGGAGTCTCCTCGCTGATCGTCGGTGCACGAACCGAGCAGCAACTCGCTGACAATCTCGCCGCCGCGGAATTGCACCTGACCGAGGACGAGCGCACGCGTCTGGATCGGGTGTCGGCACCGGCGCTGATCTACCCGTACTGGCATCACGCGAAGTCCCGCCTCCGACCTGGCTCGGTCGTGCCAAACGGCCGACGTCCAGCAGCGACGCCGAACGGGACATCAGCACGTTCGACCTCCGTAACGCAGCATCGGCAGTCGGCGGACTCAGCCGTAGCGGGGAAGCCGCTTCTCGAGCTCATGGACGCCGGCCGTTCTGGGGGCACGGGTGTCTCGTCGTCTCGGCTGCCTGGGAGCTGCTGCACGGCCGTCTTCATGAGGGAGATCCCTCGGGCACGACGGCTGCGCTGATCCTATTGCGGCGCGGCCACGACGACGTCAAGTCCGGAGCGTTGCTGACGAGTGGCACGTTCGTCAGTGGCAGACCTTCGAGGCTGATATCCATCGGCCACCGGTGGAGCACGTGTGAATACCATAGGCCCCGAGCGACCAGAAAGCGCACCACGTCGAGGTTCGTGGTGCTGTGCACGACGCGAGCATTGATCCCCGCCGCTCTGAGTAGATGCTCCTAGGCGCTGGGGCTGGGCCAACGGAGGACAAGATCCAGCGTCGCCCGAGAAGCGACTTCTCCATCAGAACGCCCTGAGATCGGAATCCACCAACTCGGGACCAACAATCTAAGGAACTTCATGACGTCCGTGGACACCCCGACCGTCTTGCTCACCGACCGCGCCTGGCCGGACGACAGCGTCGAGCGCGCTGTCCTGGAGGCCGCCGGCCTGCGTCTGGTGAGCGGACCGGCCGTCCCTGCGCCCGCTGAGCAGATCGAACGCCTCGTGCGCAAGCACCAGCCGGTGGCCGTGCTGACCAACTGGGCGCAGGTGACCGGCGCCGCCATCGCCGCCGCGCCGGTCCGACACGTGGCACGGATGGGCGTCGGCCTGGACAACATCGACGTCGCGTCGGCGGCCGCCCGCGGGGTCTGGGTGACCAACGTGCCCGACTACTGCATCGACGAGGTGTCCGACCACGCGCTGGCCATGGTGCTCGCCTGGACGCGCGGGCTGATCCCCGCCAACCGGCAGGTGCACGAAGGGACGTGGGACCCCGCAGCGGCCCGCTTGCGCCGGCTGGCGTCGCTGACCTGCGGCGTTGTGGGCCTCGGGCGGATCGGTCGGGCGACCGCCGCCAAGCTCGGCGCCTTCGGTGCGCGAGTGCTCGGGTCCGATCCCGGTGTGACTCGCGAACTGCCCGGTGTCGAGGTGGTCGACCTCGACCGGCTCCTTACCGACAGCGACGTTGTCGTTCTGCACGCTCCGCTCGTACCGGCCACGCACCACCTGATCGGCGCCCGCGAGATCGCGCGGATGCCGGCAGGCGGACTGCTCGTGAACGTGAGCCGCGGCGGCCTCGTGGACAGCGACGCGGTGGCCACAGCCCTGGCTGACGGGCACCTGTCCGGCGCCGCGCTGGACGTGCTGGAGTCCGAGCCTGAGGTTCCCGAGGCGCTGCGAGCCCACCCGGGGCGATCCTGACCCCCACATCGCCTTCTCGTCCGACGTTTCCCTGATCGAGCTTCGGCGCAGTGCTGCCGAGGAGGTGGTCCGCGTGTTTCGCGGAGATCCGCCACGCTGCCCCTGCAATGAGCCCACGGGGCACGCCGGGTCGACCCAGGGAGCCCGGTCTTGAGCACGATCACCGACGTCACCGGGAGCCAGATCCTCGACTCGCGGGCCGACCCACATTGAGGTCGACGTTCGGCTTGCATATGAAACGCTCGCCGCGCGTCCGTTCCGTCCGGGGCCACGGCCGGCAGCGCGGAAGCTCACGAACTCGCGGCGAGAACCGGGAGGTGTTCGCCGGCCTCGGCGTGGAGAGGGCGCTGGCATGCGTCGATACCGAGATCGACGCATCCCTGCGTGACCGAGACGCCCCGGCGGCCTGCACGCCCGTCAAGGCATGCACGTCCAGGACTTCCTCGTCGTTCTCAGCAGCGCTCGGATCACGCCAGGGGCCATCCACCGCGTAGCCCAGGTGCGGAGCGCGGCCTCCGAGGTGCACGGACCGGGGCTGCCTCCCTGCTGGTCGATGAAGGCGAACTGCCACCGGGCTGCAGGACCGGCCGCGACCCGGGCCGTGATGCCCTCATCGCGATCGACGTCGGCGCCCACTGATCGGCGGACGCGGCGGGAGGCTACCGATTGGCCCGCGAGGGGTGCGTCGCTCAATCGCAGAGTTGGTCGACATGGTCGCCGGGGACGCACTATCGCGGCCACTGCGACGCAGATCGCCCGGGCATCCGGAGGAAGCCCTTGACCGCACTGTTGTCGGCCGGCACGCGGTCCCAGCATGTCGAAGGGCACTCCGGGAGCGGCGACGGTCGGGCCGGACGGTCTCGGCTTCCCTCGGGGCCGATGCGATCGGCTGCATGGCTGCGTGGGCCAGTGGGGCGCATGACGAGCTCCGAATCATCGCGGACATCCGGTCCGCGTCCAACTCGGGTTCCGCAGGTGAGCGTTGCGGCGAAGCCCTCTACTGAGGGCGTCGCTGGCGGGTTTGACGTCGGCCGCCGGGCGAGAGTCAACGCAGTGCCGTCAGCAACTCGCACTCGCCCCTGCAAGACCATGTTATACTTTGCGGGCTACAGACACGTAGCGCGTGCTCCAGGGATGGGTGAAATTCCCTACCGGCGGTGACAGTCCGCGACCCGGCTGAGAAATCGGCCGACTGATCTGGTGGAACTCCAGGACCGACGGTAAGAGTCCGGATGGGAGGCAGTACGCACCCCGTGGCGCTGGTGCGCATCCGGGGCGGCCGTCTACCAAGCTTGGGTCTCGCGCCCGACCGGGATCGGGCATCCATGCTCGTCGAGTCAGGGTCGCCTGCGCTCGAACCAGTCTCCACGATAATGCCGTTCGACCCGGTTCAGAGAGCGATCGCAGAGATCGCGGCGGGGCGGCCAGTCATCGTCATGGATGACGCGGATCGGGAGAACGAGGGGGACCTAATCATTGCGGCCGACGCCGTCTCGCCCGAGTGGATGGCCTTCATCGTGCGCCATTCCTCGGGGCTGGTATGTGTGGCGATGGCCGGCGCGGCGCTCGACCGGCTGGGGATCCCGCCGATGGTGCAGCAGAACGAGGACCGGATGCAGACGGCATTCGCGGTCAGCGTGGATGCGCGGTCTGGGGTCACGACCGGCATCTCGGCGCGCGACCGTGCACGCACGGCGCGGATTCTCGCCGATCCTCGCACCGAGGCTGCTGATTTGGTCCGGCCCGGGCACCTCCTGCCGCTGCGTGCGCGGAAGGGGGCGTCCTCGTTCGAGCTGGGCATACCGAGGCAGCCGTGGACCTGGCCCGACTCGCAGGCCGCGAACCTGTCGGCGTGATCGCCGAGATGGTGGAGGACGACGGCACCATGCGGCGGGCCGCCAGCTGTCGGGCGTTTGCCGAGGAACACCGTCTTGCGATGCTCTCGATCGAGGATCTCCGGGAGTACCGTCGTCGGACCGAAACGTCTGTTCGTCGTGTCGTCGCCACCCGTATGCCCACTCGCCACGGCGTGCTCACAGCGATTGGCTACGGAGATCAGGTGCACGGGGAAGGACACCTCGCGCTGGTCGCCGGTTTGGACGAGAACGGGCGTCTTCCCGACGGGGAGGACGTCCTGGTCAGGATCCACTCGGAGTGCCTGACCGGTGAGGTGCTGGGGTCAAGCCGCTGCGATTGCGGGCCTCAGTTGGATGCGTCGATCGAACAGGTCGCCACCGCTGGACGTGGCGTGGTGGTCTACCTGCGAGGCCACGAGGGCCGGGGATCGGACTCCTGGCCAAGCTGCAGACCTACGCCCTTCAGGACCAGGGACTCGACACTGTGGACGCCAACGTGGAACTCGGACTGCCGATCGACGCCCGAGAGTACCGGGCGGCCGCCGATATTCTGACCGACCTCGGGGTCCGGACTGTTCGACTGCTCACCAACAATCCCGCGAAGGTGGCGGCGCTGTGCCGACATGGCATCGACGTATCCGAACGACTCCCGCTGGTCGTGGGTGTCCATCCGGACAACGTCGGCTATCTGGCCACCAAGCGGGAGCGACTCGGTCATCACCTGCTCGAGGCGTTGGGGCCGAGCAGGGTGGATGGGGCGGCGCGGCGACCCAGTGGCACGTCGGGCGTGGTGCCCGTCCCGACCTGGAGCTGGCCCGACGACACCCGGGCGAGGCAGAAGTAGACGCGTGACACCCTGCGACACCTAGGTCGGAGTGGGCTCACGGCGGGGGACGAGCGCTATCGGCCGCTCGAGCCCCTGGTTAACCACTGCCCCGCGAGAACGAGCACCACGCAACTGGATGAGGAGCTACGCATGAGCAACCACGTGTACAGGCTGAGCGAAATCGTCGGAAGTAGCACGACCGGAATCGATGACGCGGTTCGTACCGCCATCCGGAAGGCCGCAGAGACGGTGCGCCACATCGAGTGGTTCGAGACCACTGAGATGCGAGGACACGTCGTCGAGGGGAGGTCGCCCACTACCAGGTGAAGCTGAAGATTGGCTTCCGCGTCGACGACTGAAATTCGACCTGGGCAGGTTCCGCTGCGCCGCCCGTCCTGTCGGAGGTCGAACGCTGCTCCCGCCGGGTTCGACGCCGGCGCCGTGAGCTTCGCGGCCGCGTCCCCGCGCAGGGAAACGCCGCGGTTGGCTTGGCCGCGAGATCCGCTAGCGCCTGCAGCAGCCGACGCGTTCGCTTACGCTCCGCGCTCGATCGAACGAAGGACGAAAGACCCGTTCCCCAGGCAATGGTGGGGACCGGCCGACGGACACCCGTCCACCAGGCAACAGGTCCCAGTGGCCTGGCGCGCCAGGATACCTAGACCAACAGGGCGAGAGCGTGAAGAGCCTCTACGTCGGCAAGGTGCACTTCGCCGTAGGCCAACCGGACCATCCCGTCGGCAGCAAACTGCCGCAGCAGCTTGTTGAGGGTTTGACGCGAAACCCCCAGCGTCGCCGCGAGCTCGGTCTGGGTGAGGTCGACAACAGGGTCGCCATTCCTGCCGAGCCTGGCCAGCGCCAGCAGTCGCAACGCGAGCCGGGGTGGCAGCTCGGCCAACGAGGCCTCGGACAGCTGGCTGATCAAGATCCGTGTGTCTCGGATCATCGAGCGCATCATGGCGTCGTCGATCGACCGGTGCTTCTGTCGTAGCTGGACCCACACGGCCTGTTCGAGCACCTGGACCCTGACGTCGGTGCGGGCCGTCGCGTTCTGCGGTAGGCCGTCGCCGTCGATCAAGGTGCTGATGCCAAGACATTCTCCGGGTCCAAGCAGCGAAGACAGGTGCTCGCGACCGTCAGCTCGGGTGTAGGAGAGCCAGACGCGCCCGGAAACGATCCGGTACATCACTCGGTGGTGCGCTTCCTGGCGGTAGATGAGCTCACCCGCCGAGAACTGGCGCGTCACCGCCGCAGCGGTGAAGTCGGCTCGAGCCGCCTCGCTGAGGTGCTCGAAGAAGTCCAGTCGGCGAGCGAGTGCAACTGGGCTGAGCGACGGCGGTTGCACAGACTGGGTGACACCCTGGGAGTCGCTCCGCCGAACTGTCACCCGGTTGATAGTACGCGACGCCGGTCACACCTAACGTCACGAACCATGAACAACCACCAGTCAGACGGCACCGGCGTGAAGCAGATGCACCTGTACGGGTTCAAGCTCGCCGGCGTCGGTCACACGGCGATCGGCACCTGGCGCAACCCGTACAACCAGGAGCACCGGTATGCCGACCTGGACTACTGGGTCGACACCGCTCGAACCCTCGAGCGTGGGATGTTCGACGGGCTCTTCATCGCGGACTTCCCTGGCCTGCACGACGTCTATCGCGGCTCCAGCGAGGCGGCTCTACGCGAGGCCATCGCCGTGCCTCTCAATGACCCCGCGATGGCGATATCGGCGATGGCCGCAGCCACTCGCCACGTGGGTTTCGCCTTCACGGCCTCGACCACCTACGAGCAGCCGTACAGCTTCGCTCGGCGCATGGCCACGTTGGACCACCTGACGAAGGGGCGCATCGGGTGGAACATCGTCACCTCGGCGACCGCCTCGGCGGCTCGCAATCTCGGCTTGACGGGGCAAGTGGAGCACGACAAGCGCTACGAGATCGCCGACGAGTTCATGGAGGTTGCGTACAAGCTCTGGGAAGGTAGCTGGGAAGACGACGCGGTGGTCCGCGACCCAGAGCGTGGCGTGTACACCGACCCTTCGAAGGTCCACGCGATCGGGCACAAGGGTCAGTACTTCTCGGTTCCCGATCCGTTCATGTGCGAACCCTCGCCCCAGCGCACCCCGATGCTCTTCCAGGCTGGTGCGTCTGCGGCAGGGCAGGACTTCGCGGCGAAGCACGCCGAGGCGGTGTTCCTCGTGAACACGGACATTAAATCGGTTCGTCGCTCGGTGGAGAGCGTTAAGAAGCAAGCTATTGCGCGCGGCCGGCGCAGTGACGACATCAAGTTCATCGCAGGCGTATCCGTGGTGGTCGCCCCCACCGACGAAGAGGCGCACGTCAAGCTGCAACAGCAGCTCCGGTTCGTCAGCGTCGAAGGCACCTTGGCTCGACAGGCCTCGCTGATGCAGCTCGACTTCGGCTCAGTCGATCTTGATGAACCCCTCCAGTACATCGAGACAGACGGCATCCGCTCGTGGCTCGAGCGCTTCACGATCGCGGATCCCGATCGGGTCTGGACGCCGCGGCAGGTCGCCGAGAAGGTGGCATCGTCACTGGGCTCGATCACTATCGTTGGCTCGCCGTCGACCGTCGCCGACAAACTCGAAGAGATGATGTCTGACGGTGACTTGGACGGCTTCAACATCTACGACAACCTCCCTCTTCGCACTCTCCCGGATTTCGTCGATCTCGTCGTCGGCGAGTTGCAGCGGCGTGGTCGCGTTCCCTCGCGTACACCTCCGACACTTTGCGAGGCAACGCAACTGGTGGCGGCGCTCGTCTGCCCGACAGCCACGCCGGCGCAGCCGCCCGCGCCAGCATCCGGGCCCTCGACTCCGTCGGAGGACCCGCCTGATGCCGCCTCGCGGCGCGGCCCACGACGTCGAGCGGCCGGGACCGCGCCTTGCACGTTCAGAGTTGCGGCAGACAGGGGAAGCCTTCGATGACGAAGGAACGCGACATCGAGAAATTGCTGGACAAGCAATTAATTCATGAGCTGATGTGCCGCTACTGCCGCGGTGTCGACCGCCTCGACAAGGAACTCACGATGTCGTGCTTCTGGCCCGGTGCGATCGACGTGCACCTGGGGCATGACGGTGCCCTGTACACCGGGACGGCTGAAGACTATTTCAATCAGGAGTGGGAGGTCTCCACTGCGTTACAACACCTTCTCTACAACGTCTGACCGCTGGCACGGAATTCACATACGATTGGATAAGCGAGCCGCGCAATACGCAGGAATATCCCCCAGCGTCGCGAACGACGGGGCGAGGCTCACGTTCTCAGGAAGGTCCCATCCACATGGTGGGTGGGACCCATGGGCCATCCGAACGCACGACATACAATCTCCAGGAGTCCACATGACAAGGCACAGTGGTCGAAACGCAGCAGCGCTGGCCGTTTCCTCATCGCGACGCTTACAGCGTGCGGTGGCAATGACGCGGAAGCACCCGGCACCCCTTCGGCGCCTACCGCCATCGGAGAAGCTCAAATATCCGCGGCGCAAGATGAGGGTAGGGTAGTCGTTTACGGAAGCGCGCCGCAGGTGTTCTGGGATGACGTAATCCCGGTCTTTGAGAGCCTCTATCCAGGGATTGAGGTGGAAACCGTCGACATCGCTGGCCCACTCCTCGTTCAACGCTATAAATCCGAATCGAGTACCGGCGCAGCCACAGCGGACATGATCATCGACAACTATGGCCCACAATTCATAGACCTCGAATCGGACATTATGCCGCGCGAGTCGAGTCAGGCTGGTGACCTTCCCGATTTTGCTAAATCGAATCCTGGAGTGTATGCGGTCGCGGCTGACCCATCGATCATCCTATACAACAAGGCTCTGCTGACGGGTGACGAGGTCCCCACCTCATTGGCCGATGTGGCAGCCCTGGGGGCCCAGCATGAAGGAATGATCACAACCTACAACACGGACATTGCTTTCGGGTACGCGAATTGGTGGACGCTCGTGAACGAGATCGAGAATGGCACAACGCTCATGGAAGAGCTGGCGCCTAACACGACGTTCGAGACCGACGGCGGCACCATGGCTGAGAAGATCGCTCAGGGCGAGTACTTGGCAGGGTACTTCCAGGGCGGCATCGTTCGTGGAGTTCTTGATGACTTGGGGATGGCAGACATCGTGGGTTGGACGTTCGCGACGGATCACAACGTTGTGCTGCCTAGACTGAGCGCGGTATTTGAGGAAGCGGCACACCCCAACGCAGCCGCACTACTCCAAGACTTCCTTCTGACAGCGGAGGGGCAGTCCATCCTTTGTAAGTCCGGCATGACAGCGGTGCGAACCGATGTCGACGAAGAATGCGACATGTTCGCGTTGTCCAACATCACCGATGAGCTTGGTGAAGAGAGTTTGGTGATGCCCCCACCGTTGAGTGAGGACTTCGTCAACGATCGCGCAGATTTGGCCGCTCAGGTAAGCGCCGCCGCCGGCAACTAGGGATATGCAATGTCCGATGGAGCCCGCAGAGTGAAGTTTCGCCAGCGAGCGACCTCCTCCGAGTCGCTGACTCAGTGGGTCACCTGGATAGGCGTGCTGCTCTTCATTATAGGTCCGCTGATCCCTGTTGTCATCGCAAGTTTGGCGGATAAGCCGCTCTACGAGGATGACATCTCGTTCTGGCTACAAAATTACAAGGACCTGTTCAACGACGCCGCATTTTGGATGGCGACCTGGAATACCGTTCAGTACGCCGTATTCGCCACCGTGCCCGCCGTTCTAATCGGAACCGTCTTGGCGGTCTTGGTTCACAGGACATCAATGCCTCTGCGGCGAGGAGTGCTCGCAGTAATGATCGTCCCCCTGCTGTTCCCTGGGCTCGGAATGACGCTTGGCTGGGTGTCGATGTACTCGCCGAACGGTCTTGCTTCTACAGTTATGACCTCGTTGTTCGGCTTCGTACCATGGAATGTCTACTCCATTCCGGGCATGGCGTTCTTGTCACTCGAGAAGACGGTCCCGTTGGTATATCTGCTCACGTGGGGCCGGCTGGCCACTCTGGATTCGGCAATCGAGTCGGCAGCGCTTACTGCGGGTGCTCGTCCACTTCGAGTGCTTCGCGACGTAACTCTTCCCATGCTACGACCGTCGGCCCTACTCTCCGCAGTTGTCATCAGCATGCTGGTCTTCGAGTCATTGGGAATTCCAGTCATCCTCGGAACACCAGCGGGCATCGACACGATCTCAACTTATCTCTATTACAACTGGACAACATCCACTGACCAACAAGGCGTGGTCTCCGCGGGAGCCAGCATGCTGCTTGTCTTCGTCAGCATTCTGCTCTTGCTGCGAGGCCGAGCTGAGGGCGCCACTCAACGCTTCGTCACCCCGCTCGGTAAGGCGAAGGCACAGAACACTCTAAATCTCGGTCGATGGGGATGGCCGATCGCTGCGCTTTGCATGGTCTACCTGCTCATAACCATCCTGCTGCCAACGGCGGGGCTGCTGGTGAGGTCGGTCAGCTCCGTGTTCACCCCGCTCGTTCCTCCCTGGGAAGTTCTCACTCTCGCGAACTTCCGCATGGTCTTCGACCAGCCAGTGACCACGCGGTCCGTAACGAATAGCGTCATTATCTCGGTCGTCGGCTCGATCCTGGGGACGATTTGCATCCTGGTTGCCACGCTAGTAGCCCACCGGTCCCGCTTCCCCGTCCGCGGGACTATGCCTTCATTGCTCGTATATCCACGTGCAGTGCCAGGCCTTGTGATCGGGATGGGGTTCTTTGGGCCTTTGTGTCAATCCCTGGACTTGAGCCTCTGCGGACCACAATCTGGGGAGTTATGATCGCCTTTGCGGTGAGGGCCTCAGCGCTTGGATACGCGGCGATACAGCCATCGCTCACAGCGATCAGTAGGGAAATGGATTGGGCGGCATACACCGCTGGCGCGTCCTGGGGGCGGACCTCGACGAACATCATCATGCCCTTGCTGAAGCCAGCGATCGCCAGCTGTTTTGTGATCATGTTCGTCTCGATTTTTAATGATTACGATCCGGCCGTGTTCCTCGTGACGTCGGGTACCGAAGTAATCGGCCTGACCATGCTACAGCAGTGGACAGCTGGTTTTGCTGGACCGGTCGCCGCCTTAGGAGTGATTCAAATGGTCATCACTGCCACCGTCATTGCTATCGGCTATTTTCTCTTCGGAGCGAGGACCCATGCCTGACATCACACTTACCGGCGTAGGGGTCGACTACGGTGACCAGACTGCGCTCAAGGATTCATCCTTTACAATTAAGCAGGGTGAGTTCTTGACGCTACTCGGACCATCGGGCTGCGGGAAGACCACGACACTAATGGCCCTCGCGGGTTTGCTGGTCCCGACCAGAGGAACGATTACGGTGGGCGACAAGACGATCGTCGACACCCGCAAGGGCATCGTTGTACCGCCACAGCAGCGCGGGTTTGGAGTAGTTTTTCAGTCATATGCAATCTGGCCACACATGACGGTCGAGCAAAATGTGGCCTACCCGCTACGGCTGAGGAAGATCCCTCGAGGCGCCCGGCGCAAGCGAACACTCGAAGCGCTTCAATTCGTTGAACTGGAGAAGTTCGCCGATCGACACCCGCATGAGCTGTCGGGGGGCAGCAACAGAGGGTGGCACTTGCTCGTGCGATTGTTTATGAACCGACCGTCTTGCTTCTAGACGAGCCTCTCTCCAACCTGGATGCCAAGTTGCGCGACTCGGCGCGGGTCTGGCTCAGAGAGATGCAGGTTCGGTTGGGGATCACCACGGTGTTCGTGACGCACGATCAATCTGAAGCGCTGTCGATGAGCGATCGGATTGTCGTCATGAATCAGGGGAGATTGAGCAGATAGGAACTCCGGAGAACGTCTACCGAGAACCACACTCAGCCTTCGTTGCCGACTTCCTCGGGTCAAGCAATCTCTTGACAGGAACCGTTGTTCGGGCATCCCAAGACCACATCTTCGTTCGTCTTGGATCCGTCGCGGACGGCGAGGTCGTCCGGCTCGATGCCCGCGACGAGGCCGCTCCGGTGCCGGGAACCCCGATCTCCGTTGCGGTTCGACCAGAGGACGTTCAGGTCTCGGAAGTCACCGGCCCGGATCATGTGCGCGCCCGCCTGGTCGCGTCAACGTTCGTCGGATCGCACTTCGTGCACACTTTGTATCACGCCGGCGTCACCTTCCATGCCCACGGCCGCAATCGAATCGACGCTGATGTAGTGAGCGTCTTGCTACCCGGGAACTGTTGGTTCTTCCCCGGGAACAGGCGGCGGATTCAGCCGAGCCGCAGAACCAAGAAGCGGATCCGGCTGCTCGAGAGGAAGACGAGCTGATGCGAACTGTGATCACTCACCAATCGCATGACGTCACCTCAAAATGATGAAGTCGCTGGTCTTCAACTGGCCGTGGTCGATGCCCTTCAGGATGCCGAGTACTCCTCCGAACTCTCAAGAGTCCTTGGCAGTGAACGTCGAAGCGTACTCGGATCGTCTGCAGCACCATAAGTATGACGTTCCTAGGAGGAGCTAAGTGAGTTGCGTCCCCATCCCGGTCAGACCTTCGCGCCAGCCCGTCACGGCTCCTGCATGGCCGCCGCCTCCCGGCGCCTGGGACACCCACGCTCATGTCTTCGGCTCCTCAGACGTATTCCCGCAGTCTCCGAACAGTCGCTACGAAGCCCCTTGCAACCCGTCGACTTGTACCTCGCGACCCTAGATGCTTTAGGAATATCCCATGGCGTCCTGGTTCAGCCATCGGTCTATGGGCAGGACAACTCCTGCCTTCTCGACGGTCTCCAGAAAGGGAACCGGCGTCTAGTCGGCGTTGTCGATCTTGACGTGACGCAGACATCGGTCGATCTGCTCGAGCAGTTGTCGCGCCAAGGTGTGTGCGGAGTTAGGCTGTGGCTCCACCCCGCTATCCTGAATCCTTTCTCAGGGAGCAGGCCGCGGTCCTTCAAAGACTGGGCTGGCACGCCGATATCCGGGTGGACCAGGCGGCTGACCTGCCAAGCTTGGCGCCCGTCCTCGCTAGCCTTCCAGTGCCGCTGATGGTCGAGGAGATGGCGAGTCCGCGGGTCGGCGAAGGGACCGGCTCGGCTGGCTTCCGTGCCCTGCTCAGCCTTATCGCCGACCCGTTGGTACCAAACGTGTTCGTCAAACTGTCGCATGCGTATCACATCGACGGGGAGGACCGCCTTACAGCGGCACCACGGCATTCGCGCGAGCCATCATCGAGACTGCACCGGACCGCGCCGTATGGGGATCCGACTGGCCACATCCGATGCTGGACATGGAGCAGCCGATACCGGCCGACAGCGACCTCTTCGACCTACTCCTTCATTGGGCTGGTGACCCCGCCATCGCCCAACAAATTCTATGTGACAACCCTGCCCGGTTCTACCAACCGCTCATTGAACGTACCGACGGCTCCCCGAGCTCGCCAAGAGGAGGCACCAATGACTAAACCGATCGTTCTCGTGTCGGCGCCCATCTACGACGAAGGACTTGCTTTATTGGCCGAAGTGTTCGACGTACGGCATGCGCATCACCATGTCGTCAGTCAAGCGGAGTTCGACGAAGCCCTGAGTGTCGCCGACGCAGTCATTGTCCGATCCATCCCCATCACCGCCGAAGCCCTGTCGAGGAGCCCATCCCTAAAGTCATCGCCAAGCACGGCGCTGGCCTTGATTCAGTCGACGTGGAGGCGGCCACCGAGCAGGGCATCATCGTCGCTAACAGCGGTGACGCGAATTCTGGCAGCGTCGCCGAACATGCCGTCGCCCTTATGCTCGCCGTGCTGCACGACGTGCCGAATGTGGATCGCAAATACCGCCAAGGCGGTTACAACAAACCCGGGAGGTCACCCTCGGAGATCTTTCCGGTGCGGTGGTCGGACTCGTCGGCTTCGGCAACATCGCCCGCCGTGTCGCCCACATGTGCTCCCAAGGCTTCGGGGCCTCCGTGCTCGCCTTCGATCCGTTCGTCTCAAATACCGAAATGGAGGAGGTAGGGGTGGAGAAGGTCGAAGCACTCCACGATCTCTTGCCTCGGTGCGACATCCTATCAATGCACGTACCCTTGACTGCACGCACACACCATGTGATCGGCGACGACGAACTCAGGCGGCTGAAGGCAGGCGCGGTTGTGGTCAACACAAGCCGTGGGGGTGATCGATGAAGCTGCGTTGCTCGATGCCCTCGAAGCTGGCCATCTCCGTGGCGCGGGCCTCGACGTTCTTGAGGACGAACCCTGCGGCCCGGAAAACCCGGTGTTCAAGAGCACACGGGTCGTCGTGTCCCCGCACATCGCTGGCGGCACTGAACTAGCGCGGCGGCAATCGGCGATCGCTGCAGCCCAGGCCGCGATCGATGTTGTCATCCACGGCCAGGTCCCTGCGTTTCTCATCAACACCACGGTAGTGAACAGGTCGCGCGTCAACATTCATGAGCTGTCACAGTGACCCACCGTGTATTCACCCGCATCCCCAGCTGCGATCCTGACTTGGTTGACGCCATTGGAGCGCATGTAGTGGCCGACCTACTCGAGGCCATGGAGACCATTCCGGGCCGTATGGCGTTGGTCGACCCGTCCATCCGGCCCTTGTCGCCAGGATTGAAGATGGCCGGCCAGGCCGTCACCGTACACACCTTTCCAGGTGACGGCCTGGCAGTCCATCGAGCTCTCCAACTCGCCGGGCCTGGCCAGGTTCTTGTCATCACCAGTGTTGGAGAGACGCGTAGTCCGCTGTTCGCGGAACTGCTATCGCTTGCTGCGCGAGCCAAGGGCTTGGCTGGTGTTGTGGTCGATGGGCCGGTGCGCGACGCCGACGCGCTTATGGAGAGCCGCTTCCCCGTATGGTGCCGGGGCACGTACGCCGGGCGGCCAATGAAGAGAGGTCCTGGCGAGATTAATGTGCCGGTCGTCTGCGGTGGTGTTGTGGTGGAGCCCGGCGACATCATTGTCGCCGACGGCGATGGAGTACTCCGAGTGGGCCTCGCTGCTGCCGCAGGGTGCTCGCTGGAGCCCAGGCCCGCGCGGACCAAGAGGTGGATATTCGTGCGGCAATCGCCGCCGGCGTCGCGTTGGGCGACCGTTTGGGTCTCGAGGAGCGCTAGCGGCGAGCGATTTACATGAAGTTGACGGGACCTGGAACTCGGCGCCCTCTGAGTTGGGAGAACTGAAGGCATGACTGAGACAGTTGCGACGCCCGGGCTGGACCCGCAGGACCCGGCGACGTTCCGCCGCGTGCTCGGCCACTACCCTAGCGGGATCGCGGCGGTCACCTCGATTGGCGGCAACGGTGAGCCGGTCGGGATGGTCGTGTCCTCGTTTACTTCGGTATCCCTGGACCCCCCGTTGGTGTCTTTTTCTCCCGCCAAGACGTCGACGACCTGGACTGCCATCCGACAACGCGCGGCATTCTGCGTCAACGTCCTCGGTGCCGACCAGGAGGACACCTGTCGCAAGCTCGCTGCCAAAGGTGGAGACAAGTTCAGGGGGATCGAATGGGCGCCCGACTCTCGTGATCTTCCAGCGCTGGAAGGCTCTGTCGCGTGGATCAGCTGCAGCCTCGAGGCCGTTCACGACGCAGGCGACCACGAGATCGCCATTGGCCGAGTACAGCGGCTGACCCTCAACGACGGCCGACCACCTCTTCTGTTTTTCAGGGTGGTTACGGGAGGCTGGCATCCCCATCGCTTCTCGCCGTGAGCGAGGCCGATATCCTTGAGCATCTCCAACTCGTTGCGAGGCTGCGACATCACCTAGACGATGCGTCTCGAGAACTCGGCGTCGAGGTGCTTGTGACCGGAGTCTCTGGCGAGGACCTAGTAGTGTTGGCTACTAGTGGGCACCCCGATAGGGAGAGACTTCCGACGCAGGTCGGGCAGCGCATGCCCTACACGGCACCCTTCGGCGCGGGGTGGCCGCGTTTGACGACGACTCGGACGCGTGGCTACTGCGCAGCAAGTTGGACGAGGCGACGCGGCGTCAACTCGAGGACGGACTGCGCCTCACCCGGGAGCGAGGATGGTCGGCAACCGTTACTAGCCCTGGCAGCAAGGAGTTCGAGCGTGCGATGTCGCAGGCCTCCCTATCTCGCCGTCACCAAGTGAACTGGACGCCATGAGGCAAGCCGTCGACAAGCTCGGAGCCGACCACACACCGATCGACGTCGAGCCGGGCCGACCCTACGCACTCCGAAGCGTTACTGTCCCCGTCATCGAGAAGGATGGACGGGCACGTCTGGCATTGACGGCGTTCGGACTGCCTGGCTGCTCATACCGCGAGGACTTGGACCGCTATGTGGCTCGGCTCGTCGCGGTTGCAGCTCAGATCGAACTGCCGGGCACCGTGCTCGGCCGCTGATCACGGTGTCGAAGGGTTCGAGCCCGTGCTCGACGGATAGGTCGGACCGTGGGCACCGTCCTCATTGCGCCTGACTCATTCAAGGGGACCTTGTGGGCCAACGACGTCGCGGACGCCCTGGCCGACGGATGGGAATCGATCAGACCGGAGGACGAATGCATCGTTCTCCCCTGGCAGACGGCGGCGAAGGAACGCTGGACGCCCTCCAGGTGGCGATCCCCGACGCACGTCGCATACCGATGCCCGATGCCGAGGGCAACCGGCCGGGCGCCTCGGCGTCCTGGCTCCTGCTGCCCGACGGTACCGGCGTGGTCGAGCTGGCCACGACCAACGGGATCGCGGGACTGCGCGTGCTGGAGCCGATGGATGCCGATACGTACGGTTTCGGTCAGGTCATCAAGTCCGCGCTGGATCACCGGGTCTCCCGACTCCTTCTCGCTGTCGGGGAAGTGCCTCCACCGACGGAGGCAGCGGGGCGCTCATGGCGCTCGGCGCACGCCTTCTCGACGACACCGGGCGGCCGATCCGGCGCGGTGCGCGCGGTCTGGCCGACCTGGCGTCCGTCGACCTGGCCGGGTTACCGTCGCTTCCGCCCACCGGTGCGGTGATCCTCGCTGATGTCACGAATCCGCTGCTCGGTGAGTTCGGTGCCGCGACCGTCTTCGGGCCCCAGAAGGGGCTGATCACGACCAGATCACGGACATGGAGGAAGGCTTGAAACGCCTAACTGCCCTGCTCAGCCAGGTCGACCCGACCGCGCCCGGCGCCGGGGCCGCGGGCGGTACCGGATTCGGACTGATGGCGTGGGGAGCGACCCTGGTGTCGGGCGCTCAGGAGATCGGTCGGCTGTGCGGACTGCCCGAACGGGTCAGGGCGGCTGACCTCGTGATCGTGGGGGAGGGGCGGTATGACGAGCAGAGCAAAGCAGGAAAGCTGGTCAGTCATGTCGTAGCGTTGGCGCGTGCTGCGGGGCGCCCGACGTTCCTGGTGGCTGGGCGGATCGACGCTCCCACAGCCGACTTTGCAGCTTCTTGCGAACTCACCGAGTTGGCCGGCTCGATCAGCGAAGCCAGCCGGAATCCGAGGAAGTGGCTTTACGAGGCGGCACGCAGCCTCGCGGCCCTTCCTCGATAAGAGCCGGGTGTTCCTTGTCGGACGAGCGGCGGGACCGACCGGTGACGTCCCAGGGAGTGGTGTAGTTGGTCGGAGGCTCTGAGCTCGTCGGCGTGTTGCTGGCCTGCGAGGGGCCACCGCGTGGATCTTCTGCGTGAACCCGCCAAGGATCACGGTGAAGAGAAAGGCCACGCGATGGCCCTGGACAAGTCTGCCCTGCTCGAACTCCTCGAGGCGCTGTATCAAGAGTACTTCAACGTCACCGAGAAGGTCGAAGCGCTCTACGGCCAGCCACGCCAGTTGCCCCGCGGCGACGAGGGCAGCGAGATGCGCAAGCTCCGCGGGGAGATGCACCGCCGGATGCTCGGCAACGGCCACTGCGCCCGCCCCCGTGGAGACCGACTGCCACTTCGAGTCGATCTGCGAGAGCTGCGCGTTCTTCGTCACCACGATCGCGTTCCGACCTACTCTGCAAGCCCAACGCGACGACGCCCACAGCAAGGGCCAGGTCGGCCGGCAGAAGATCTTCGACGGACTCCTCGACCGGCTCGACCACGAGGAATCAGGACCCGCCGCTTGACAGGATCACCCGCATAACTGCAACACCCGCCGCCGGCACTCCCGGCTCGGCAACCTCAGCCCCGCCGACCACGAGACCATGCACCTGACACAGAACGAGGTGTCCGCCTGACGGGGGTCACTTCACGCGTCTCACGCTGCCGAGGAGGTGACAGTCGGTTTTTGTGGTGCAGTCCGTTTCCGTCGGCGCCTTTGAGGCCCCGGGGAAGCCTCTGCGCCCCGGTAACTCTGATACGACAGCTGGGGTCGCGGCCGAGTCGTGGTCAGGCAGAGCCCACCAAGCGGAGTGCCAGTTCGCGGTAGTGCTCGGCGATGTACTCGGGGGTCCACGTTCCGCCCTCCCGGTACCACCGCGCTACGTCGATGCCTAGGGAGAGCACGGCAAGCGCGGCGATCGACGCGTCCTCGACATGAAAGCGGCCCGCCTCAGCTCCGGCCGCGATGATGTCCCGCACCCTGTGTTGCATCTCGCGGCGTATCTGCGCGATCTGCTCGACGTGCTGTGGGCTGAGGGCGGCCATCTCGTACTGGACGACCTGCGCCATGGTATGGCAGCGGGCATGCCAAGCGGTGTAGTCGTGCGCAATCGCGCGGAGTTGCTCCTCCGGCACCTCCGATCTTGCTGCGGCCTGCTCTAGCACCATCTGCACATCCCGGTGGCCGCTGAGTGACAGCTGGTAGAGCAGCTCCTCCTTCGTCGGGTAGTGGACGTACACCGATGCCGCGCTCATGCCGGCGGCCTCCGCGAGGTCGCGGGTACTGGTTCCGTGGAAACCCCGGGCGGCGAACGCCTGCAGAGCGGCGTCGAGGAGCTTTGCGCGGGTGCTTTCGCCGCGTGCGTTCTTGCGCGAGGGCCAGGGGCCGAGAATGTGATCTGTGTCATACCGACGATCTCCTGCGGCTCTTGACGTGACGCGACGACGTGATGTTACCTCTGGCAGGCTGGAAAACTAAGCGGTCGCTTAGGATCGAGCCGAGACACCTGTATCCATCACCGCGCATCCGGATGGCCTCACCCCAGAGGGCCGTCCAGAGCGCCGTGCCCGATGTCAGCCGGTCTGCAATTGGCGGCCGAGTGACCTGAATCCACCTCGGTAGCGGAGGTCATCATGAGCAACGGTGAGCAGATCGTCCTGGTCGACGGAGCGCGCACTCCCATCGGCTCTTTCGGAGGAGCGTTGAAGGACGTTCCGGCGCATGAGTTGGGAGGCGCAGCCGCACGGGCGGCGCTGGCACGGTCCGGAATCGCTCCTGATGAGGTCGACGAGGTCGTCATGGGCTGCATCGGCCAGATCGGGGCGGATGCGTTCAACGCGCGGCGGGTCGCGCGTGCGGCAGGGCTGCCCGTGAGCGTGCCGGCTTACACGGTCAACCGTCTCTGCGGATCGGGCCTGCAGGCCATCTGGTCCGCGGCCATGCAGATGCGGTGGGGTGGAGTCGACGTTGCCCTCGCCGGCGGCGACGAGTCGATGAGCCGCATGCCGTTCTACGACTTCAACGGACGGTCCGGCTGGAAGCTGGGCGACCGGAAGCTCGCGGATGGCACCGTCATGATGCTCACCGACCCCTTCGACGGCGTCCACATGGGCGTCACCGCGGAGAATGTCGCCGCCAAGTACCAGGTGTCCCGGCAGGAGCAGGACGAGTTCGCGTTGGAGTCCCAGCGCAAGGCAGCCTCCGTCAACTCCCGGGCCGCCTTCGTGGAAGAGATGATTCCGGTCGAAGGGGGCAGCACACGGTCGCCAAGGACGAGCACCCTCGGCCGGACACGACGCCGGACATCCTTGCCCGTCTGCGGCCGGTGTTCCGGGAGAACGGGACCGTCACGGCCGGTAACGCGTCGGGCATCAATGACGGCGCGGGAGCCGTGGTGCTCGCCCGGCAGGCGGTTGCCCGGGAGCGCGGGCTCACCGGCCTGGCGACCCTGGAGGCCGTAACCACCGCCGCCCTCGAGCCGGGGCTGATGGGTTATGCACCCGTGCTCGCCCTCCGGAAGCTGTTCGAGCTGACCAGCACGTCGTCGGCCGACATCGACACGTTTGAGGTGAACGAGGCCTTCGCGGCACAGGCCATCGCTGTCATCCGCGACGCCAAGCTCGACCCCGAGAAGGTGAACCCTTACGGCGGGGCCATCGCGCTCGGCCACCCGGTGGGTGCCACCGGCGCGATCCTGTCTCTGCGTGTCGCGAAGGATCTGGCTCGCCGTGATCTGGAGCTCGGAGTCGTCACCATGTGCATCGGTGGCGGGCAGGCGCTGGCGGCGCTGTTCAAGCGGGTGAGCTGATGCCGCGCCGCATCTACGACCGCGACCACGAAGCATTCCGGCTGTCGGTCCGCGATTTCCTGGACCGCGAGGTCTGGCCGAACGTCGATGACATGGCCGTCAGGGGGCATCCCGCGGGACCTGTGGCTGGCCGCAGGCAAGCAGGGCTACCTCTCACTGGAGATCCCCGAGCAGTACGGCGGGTCAGCTGCGGGGGACTACCGGTTCAATGCCGTGCTGATCGAGGAACTCGCCAAGGTCAATCTCGCTCTCGCTTCGTCCCTGAGCATCCACTTCGACGTCGTCACCCCGTACCTCGTGCACATGACCACGGAGGAGCAGCGACAACGATGGTTGCCCCGTGTGGCGACCGGAGAGATCGTCACCGCCATCGGTATGACCGAGCCGTCCGCGGGCTCCGATCTGGCCGCGCTGCGGACCACCGCGAACCGCCGCGGTGAGGATTGGGTGCTCAACGGGGCCAAGGCCTTCATCACCAACGGATATTCGGCCGACCTCGTGGTCGTAGCGGCTCGGACGACACCCGAATCTCGGTCGAAGGGCATCACGTTGTTCGGCGTCGAGAGCTCGATGGCCGGGTTCTCCCGCGGGCGCAAGCTGGACAAGGTAGGGCAGCCCGAAGCGGACACCGCCGAGCTGTTCTTCGACGATGTCCTGCTTCCAGCGGGCTACGAGATCGGCACAGTGGATCGCGGTTTCGTCCACATGATGGAGGGGCTGCCGCAGGAGCGACTCGGCGCCGCCGTGGCCAACCTCGCGCACGCCCGACAGATTCTCGACGAGACCATCACCTACGCCCGGGACAGGCACGCCTTCGGCGCCCCGATCGGCAGCTTCCAGCACAACAAGTTCCTGCTGGCCGATCTCGTCACACGGGCCGACGTCACGCAGGCGTACGTCGATCAGTGCGTTCTCGAGCACAGCGAGGGGCAGCTGTCTGCAACCAACGCGGCTAAGGCGAAGTGGTGGTCGGCCCAGCTGCAGAACGAGATCCTCGACAACTGCCTCCAGCTCCACGGGGGCTACGGCTACATGAATGAGCAACGGGTGGCTCGCGCCTGGCGAGACGCGCGGGTGACCAAGATCTGGGCCGGCTCCAACGAGATCATGAAAGAGCTCATCGGCCGAGACCTCGGGTTCTGAAGGTCCCACCTGATTTTCGATCGAGAGGACTGCGGTGAACAACCTCAGCTTTGACTTCCGTGGCCGTACCGCCATCGTCACGGGCGCAGCGCGCGGGATTGGCCTGGAGCTGGCTCGGCACCTCCACGACTCGGGCGCGACGCTGTACCTGCTCGACTACGACGGGGACGAGGTGGGAAAGGCCGCCGAGCAGCTCGGCGCCCGCGGAGTCGCTGCCGATGTGAGCAAGACCGAGGACGTCGAGGCGGCGGTTCAGACGGCGGTCCGGGAGACGGGCCGCTTGGACATCATCGTGAACAACGCAGGTGTCCTGCGTGACAAGGTGCTCTGGAAGCTCACCGACGAGGACTGGGAGGTCGTCCTCGCCGTCCATCTCGGGGGACCTTCCGCGTGACCCGCGCCGCCGTCCCGCACTTCCGTGCGCAGCAGTACGGCCGGGTGATCAATGTGACCTCCTACACCGGACTTCGAGGTAACACGGGTCAGGCCAACTACGCCGCGGCGAAGGCGGGAATCATCGGCTTCACCAAGACCGCGGCCAAGGAGCTGGCGCGTTTCGGGGTGACTGTAAACGCCATCTCGCCGAACGCCGAGACCCGGATGATCACGTCCATCCCTGCCGAGAAGAAGTGCGAGTTGGAAGCCACCATCCCGATGGGGCGGTTCGCCCAACCCAGCGAGATGAGTGCCGCCGTGAGCTTTCTGGCCTCCGAGGAAGCGGGCTACATCACCGGCACCGTGCTACCGGTCGACGGCGGGATCTCGATGTGAACCCTCCGGAACAGCGGTTCTCGGGCCGGGTCGCACTCGTCACGGGGGCCAGCAGAGGAATCGGCCTGGCCATCGCGGAGCGCATCGTCCGTGAGGGGAAGGGTGTGCATCACCGGGCGCAACGCCGAGGGACTGCACACCGCGGTCGACGAGCTGGGTGGGCCCGATGTCGCCCTGGCCGTCGCTGGGTCGGCGGACGACGCGCAACACCAGCAAGCAGCGGTCGACGCGACGGTCGGCGGGTTCGGCGGCCTCGACGTCCTGGTCAACAACACCGGCATCAATCCCGCATTCGGCTCGATGCTCGAGGTCGACACCTCCGCGATGCGAAAGATGATCGATGTGAACGTCATCGCCGCGCTTTCCTGGCTGAGAACTGCCTTGGCGGCCGGCCTCGACCGCAGGGGAGGGGCGGTGGTGAATGTGGCGTCGGTCGCCGGCCTGCGTCCAGCCCGCAGCATCGGGTTCTACGGCGCCAGCAAGGCCGCGTTGATCCATCTGACCATGCAGATGGCGGCCGAACTTGCGCCAGCCGTGCGGGTCAACGCGGTGGCACCGGCTGTCGTCCGGACCCGCTTCGCCGGCCCTCTGTACGAAGGCAAGGAGGACGACGTCGTCAGCGAGTATCCGCTTCGGCGACTGGGACTCCCGGCAGACGTCGCCGCAGCCGTGGCCTACCTGGCGTCCCACGATGCGTCGTGGGTCAACGGTCAGGTGCTGACGGTTGACGGTGGCCTGACGTTGCGCGGCGGCGTCTGATGGTCGAGACCACCCTGGACGAGATCGGCGCGGACCTCGGTCGCAGCACCTGGGTCGCCATCGACCAGGACAGGATCGACGTCTTCGCAGAAGCTACAGAGGACCGGCAGTGGATCCACGTCGATCCGACGCGTGAGGCCTCCGGTCCCTTCGGCGCCACGATTGCACACGGGTACCTGACGCTGTCGCTGCTCTCGAAATTCCTGCTGGAGCTGCTGGTGGTGCCCGACGCAGGGTCGGCCGTCAACCACGGCTTGGACCGTGTCCGATTCTCGGCTCCGGTACGCGCGGGAACCAAGATCCGGGCCCATGGCCAGCTGCTGCACGTACGCAGGTTGGACGCCGGCGTGCAGACGACCACCCGGATCACGATCGAGAGCGGTGCAGGCGACAAGCCGGCGGAGATCGCGGACGTGCTCACTCGTTTCATGAGTTCCGACGTCGGGCAGCGCGGGTAACCGACCCGTACCCCCAGGGAAGTCGGTTCGGCCGAGACGTGCCCAGCGACGCAGCGCCATGGTCGCACGTCCTGCGCCTACACGGAGGCCGGCGATCGGTGGTGCTCGTGCCCCTGCGAATGCCGATCACGCCAGCCAACAGGCGAGCAGCGAGATCGACAGGCCGGAGAAGCTGCGCGGGTCCCAGCCGGTCAGCGCCTGCCACCGGGCGAGTCGGTAGATCGTCGAGTTCGGGTGAAGCCCGAGGCTTCGTGCCGCGCCGGTGGCCGACAGGTCGTTCGAAGCGAATGCCAACACCGCTTCCGCGAGGTGCGGATGTGCGCGCACGACGTCGAGCTGGGGTTCCACGAGCGCACGGAGCTCGTGAGACGAGCTGAGGACGGCTTTCAACCAGTGGTCCTCGAAGCGTCGGATCCCCGGATCGGGTCCGTTCGAGGCGAGGACGCCCTGCGCGTCCCGCAGACTCCGGCTCGCGCCGGCGAGCGAGGGCCGCGCCAGGCCCGTGGCGAGCACTGCACCCGGCCGGATCCGCGCGATGGTCGACAGGAGCGCCGACTCGACGACGTCCTGGGCGATGACGACGATGGTGTCGCCACTGCGGACGGTGATCGCCGTGCCGGACAAGGCTTCCAGTGCGGACCGGAGCGCGGAGAGCCCGTCGTTGTCGGAGGCGACGGCATGCGAGCACACGGCGAGGAATGTGCCGACCGGATCGAAGCCGAGGGCGTGAGCGATCTGGGTGGCTTCCTCGTCGGCCACTTCGGCTTGCAGCAGCGCGAGGAACCGATGCCGCAAGGTGAGCTGGTCAGCATGCAGTGCACGGGTGAACTCGGCGTGAGCCTCTGCGAGGCGAGCGGTGATCAGCTGCACCGACCTCCACATGAGCGCGGCGACGTCGGGAAGGAGCTGCTCGCCGGGCCCTCGTACGGATCGCAGTCGGTCCCACAGTTCTCGATTGCCCACGTGGTAAGCGCCGATGACGGCTTGGACCGGCAAGCCCTGGCCGGCCCGCCGGCGCCCGAGCAGCGCAGCCCGTGCCAGGTCCTCGTCATCGGGCTCCCGCTGCTGCGCCAGGGCGTGGAGCAGCCGCATCTGCTGTTCGCGGACATGGCTGAGGTGTTCGTCGAGCGGGACCACGTCATAGGCAGGTTCCTCCGAGCGGATCCGGGAGGTCACAACGGGGCCAGCTCGTTCATCTGCTCGATTAATCGCTCACAGACGGCGCGCATCGGCTGCCAGGCTGGCGTGGCAAGGACGGTCACTACCTCGGCCTTTCGTGGAAACTCCCATCCCGGGAGTGGTCGATCTCGGAAAGTTCGTGTCTGGAGACGATGACAATGTGTCTCCCCACAAGGTCTCATGGACAGGACGCGCATGGCTCCGATCGAGCAATGCGCCGATGACCTACCTCGATCGGGAGATACTGTGACCCAGCTCGACGCCCCTGCTGCGCCCGCGTTCACCTTGAGCGACAGGTACGTAGTGGAGGAAGGATCGATCTACCTCTCCGGACTCCAAGCGCTCGTCCGGCTGCCCATCGACCAGCGGCGGCACGATCGGCGGCTCGGTCGGTCGACCGCCGCATTCGTGTCCGGCTACGAAGGCTCACCCTCGCCGGCTACGACCTCGAGCTAGGGCGCCAGCGGGCGCTGCTGGACGAGTACGACGTCGTCTTCCGACCGGCGGTCAACGAAGAACTCGGGGTCAATGCGGTCCAGGGCAGTCAGCTCGCGTCCCTTCTGGAAGACGCACGCTACGAGGGTGTGGCCGGCTACTGGTACGGGAAGGCCCCGGGCCTCGACCGGGCCTCGGATGCGCTGCGTCACGCCAATCTGGGGGCACGAGCCCCGTGGGTGGTGCACTGGCTCTCGTCGGGGACGACGCGGCCGCCAAGTCGTCGACCGTCCCGAGCGGCTCGGAGATCGCGATGGCCGAGCTCGGGATGCCGATCCTGGTACCCGCCGACCCGCAGGACATTCTCGACCTCGGCATCCACGGGATCGAGATGTCCCGGTTCTCCGGCCTGTGGGTGGGCATGAAGGTGGCCACGAACGTCGCCGACGGTTCCGCGTCGGCCACCGTCAGCCCGACGAGGACCGAAGTCGTGCGCCCCGACAACCGGGTGGACGGCCGCCGGTACGTCCACACCGTCTCCGCGCGGTTCCTGCAGCCGACGCTGGGTCAGCTGGAGCACAGCCTGATGCACGAGCGGCTCGAACTGGCTCGCAGATACGCGGCGGCGAACGACGTGAACAGGATGTGGAAGCGCGACGGGGACCGGATCGGCATCGTCGCCGCCGGTGACACCTACCTTGCTGTGCGGCAGGCCCTCGACATGCTGGGACTGCACCCTGACACGGCGGCGGCCAACGGGATCCGGGTACTCAAGCTCGGCATGGTGTTCCCGCTCGTCACGGACACGATCGAGAATTTCGCGGACGGCCTCAGCGAGATCATCGTGGTCGAGGAGAAGCGCTCCTTCATCGAGTCCGGGATTAAGGATCTGCTCTATGGGCGACCGGGAACTCCGGCCGTCACGGGCAAGCGGAACACCGACGGGACACCCTTGCTGCGTCCGGACGGCGACTTGGGGTCCGAACTCATCGCGAAGGCGCTCGCCGGCCGCCTCTCGGCACGACTCGACATCCCGAGCGTCGACCAGTGGCTGGCCGCGCGGTCCGTTCCGGCCACTCCGGCGCGCACGGCGCTCACCCTCGTGCCGAGGACGCCCTTCTTCTGCTCCGGCTGCCCTCACAACCGATCCACTCAGGCCCCCGAGGGTGCCCTTGTCGGCGCCGGGATCGGCTGCTCGGGCATGGCGCTGCTCATGCCGGCACCACGGGTCGGCAACGTGCTTGGCCTGAGCCAGATGGGTGGTGAGGGCGCGTCGTGGATCGGCATGTCGCCCTTCGTGGAAACCAACCACATGTTCCAGAACATCGGCGACGGCACGTTCCACCACTCGGGCAGCCTGGCGATCCGAGCAGCCGTGGCGGCCGGTACGAACATCACCTTCAAGCTGCTCTACAACTCGGCCGTCGCGATGACCGGCGGCCAGGCTGCCGTCGGCAACTTGAGCATCCCCGACATCACCCGGATGCTGACGGCCGAGGGGTCGCGAAGATCGTCGTCACCACCGAGGAACCGGCTCGGTATCGGCGCGTAAAGCTCGCTCCCGGTGGCGACGTCCGGCACCGTGACGAGCTGATGCGCACGCAGGAGGAGCTGGCGAAAGTTCCCGGCGTCACGGTTCTGATCCACGATCAGGAGTGCGCGACCGAGCTGCGCCGCAAGCGCAAGCGGTCCAAGGTGGCGGAGCCGGATTTCCGAGCGTACATCAACGAGCGCGTATGCGAGGGTTGCGGTGACTGCGGGGCGAAGTCGAACTGCATGTCGGTGCGGCCGGTGCAGACCGAGTTCGGCCGCAAGACCGAAATCCACCAGTCCTCGTGCAACAAGGACTTCTCCTGCCTGGACGGCGACTGCCCGTCTTTCCTGACTGTGGTACCCGGCAGCCGCAGATCGAAGCTGGTCAGCGTCGCTCCGATCTCCTCAGCCGTGCTCCCTGAGCCTGCGCAGTCCGTGGACCCAGACCGGTTCTCCGTGCGGATCACCGGTATCGGGGGAACCGGCGTCGTCACGGTTGCGCAAATCCTGGCCACGGCCGCGATCATGGCCGGCCGGCACGTCCGGGCCCTCGACCAGACAGGTCTGGCCCAGAAGGGTGGCGCGGTCGTGTCGGACGTGAAGGTGACCGCCGACGACCGTGAGCTGTCGAACAAGGTTGGCTCGGGTGAATGCGACCTGTATCTCGGCTGCGATGTGCTGGTGGCGGCCGCGGAGAACAACCTGTCGGTCACCGATCCGACACGAACCATTGCGGTCGTCTCCACCACCGAGGTCCCCACGGGCGCGATGGTGGTCGACACCTCCGTCGGCTTCCCGGCAGCCGAGGACACCCTGGGGCGCATCGGTGACCGGACACGGGCGGGTGCCGGCCGCTTCGTCGATGCGCGGGAGGCGACGCGGTCGCTGTTCGGGGACGACCAGTACGCGAATGTCTTCCTGGTCGGGGTCGCTTACCAGCTGGGTGCGCTGCCGGTCGGTGTCCGACGCATCGAGGACGCAATTGCTCTCAACGGGGTCGCGGTCGAGGCCAACCAGCAGGCATTCCGGCGCGGCCGGCAGCTGGTCTCCGATCCGGCCGCAATGCAGGCCGCGATCGACGAGCTGCACGGTGTCCCGGGCTCCGCTGACGACGACGCGGGGACGGAAGCCGACGCCCACGAGGATCTCGACGGGCTGGTGCAACGGCGGGTGGCCGACCTCGAGCGATACCAGAACCGGGCCTACGCGCAGCGGTACGCCGAGTTCGTGGACCGCGTGCGCCGGGCCGAGGACCGGATGGCGCCGGGGAGACCGAGCTGGCCCGGATGGTGGCTCGCTACCTGTACAAGCTGATGGCCTACAAGGACGAGTACGAGGTCGCCCGTCTCTCCATCGATCCCGCCCTGGCGGCCGACATCGAGCAGCAGTTCGGGCCCGGCGCGAAGTACAAGTACCGCCTCCACCCGCCGGTGCTGCGCGCCTTGGGGATGAAGCGGAAGATCAGCCTCGGTCAGTGGTTCCGCGGAATGTTCGTGGTGCTGTACGCCCTGCGTCGACTTCGCGGCACACCGTTGGACGTGTTCGGCTACGCGCGCGTGCGCCGGAACGAGCGCGGGCTTATCGAGTCCTACCGCGATCTGGTCGATGACCTGCTGACCCGACTGACCCCTGGGAATCACGCCGACATCGTCGCGATCGCCGAACTACCGGACATGATCCGGGGATACGAGCACATCAAGATGCGCAACGTCGAGGCCTACGAGGACGCCCTCAGCCAGCGTCTGGCTGCACTGGACCAGTCCGACCGCCGGCTCGCCCCGGCCCACTGATCGGTGCTGCTCGCCATGCACCTAGGCCGGAAGGACGCCGGCAGACTGCGCCCCTAGCAGGTCAGCGTCGGCAAGCTGAACGACGTCCGCGAGGCGATCCAGATCGCAGGGACGTGTCGGCGATCCGCTGCGTGTCCGGAATGAGAACCGAATGCCGCAACCTGCGGCACGCCAACAACCTGGAGTCGGCAATGAACTCCGAGGGCACGAGCGCGATCCACCGGCTCTCGCTAGCTAGGCTATCTCGCCCCGCACGTACTATAACTGCCGAATTGCCCATACTTTTGTCATCGACGACGTCTCTCGACGCTAACGCTCAAGCTGGAGGAATCAATGACGACGCAGCCGGCCACGGGGCCGCCCGCTACTACGGCAAGTCCGCCTCCCGCCGCGCTGCGAGTGCTGAGTGTCCCGGATCTTGAGGAGCAGGCGCGCCAAATCCGGGTCTCGATCATCGAGATGCTGACCGCCGCGAAGAGCGGGCATTCCGCCGGACCGCTCGGTATGGCGGAGATCCTGACGGTGCTGTACTTCGCGGTCATGCGCCACGATCCCGCGAATCCCGAGTGGGACAAGCGGGACACCTTCTTCCTCTCGAATGGGCACACCGCGCCCGTCCTGTACGCCGCGCTCGCGCATTCCGGCTACTTTCCACTCGAGGAGCTCACGACGCTGCGCCAGCTCGGCAGCCGGCTGCAGGGGCACCCCGAACGCACCGCCCTTCCTGGTCTGGAGAACACGAGCGGGCCACTGGGCTCCGGCCTTCGCAGGCGGCGGGGTACGCCTACGCGACACAGATCATCGATCGACAGATGGACCGATTCACCTATGTCTGCATGGGCGACGGCGAGCTCAACGAGGGCAACATCTGGGAGGCGGCGATGTTCGCGAGCAAGTACAAGCTTGGCCGGCTGATCGGCATCGTCGACCGCAACTACATCCAGATCGACGGCCTCACCGAAGACGTCATGCCGCTCGACGATCTGCGCTCGAAGTGGGAGTCGTTCGGCTGGCATGTGCTTGAGGTCGATGGCAACAACGTGTCAGAGCTGCTCGGTGCGATCCGGCAGGCCAAAGCCGTCGCGCAGAAGCCGTCGGTGGTCCTCGCCTACACGATCCCGGGGAAGGGAATCCCCTTCATGGAGTACGACTACAAGTGGCACGGTAAGCCGCCGACGCCCGGACAGGCCGAGGTGGCGCTCGGTCACCTGCAGCCCCTCGAAGCGCAGCTCTTGAAGGCCGAGGTCGAGGCGTGAGCGGTGAGTTCACCCTGGCCCCCGACTGGCAGTCGGCTGACTCCGAGCCGCTCCGCGCCGGCTTCGGCCGCGGTCTGCTCGAGGCTGGCCGTCGCGACGAGCGCGTGGTCGCGCTGTGCGCCGACCTCACTGAATCGACGATGATGCACATGTTCGCCGACGAGTTCCCGCGGCGCTTCATCGAGGTCGGCATCGCAGAGCAGAACCTCGTGACCGTGGCGAGCGGTCTGGCGCGCGCGGGCAAGATCCCGTTCACCTCGAGCTACGCCGCCTTCAGCCCGGGACGCAACTGGGAGCAGATCAAGACCACCGCAGCGCTGAACGACATGCCGGTGAAGGTCGTTGGCTCACACACCGGTGTCAACGTGGGTCCGGACGGCGCCACCCATCAGATGCTCGAGGACATCGCGCTGATGCGGGTCATGCCGAACATGGTGGTGGTCGCGCCGGCCGACTCCGTCGAGGCGGAGAAGGCGACACTCGCTATCGCCCAGAACAGCCGGCCCTCGTATCTGCGTCTCGCCCGTGACGCGACCCCGACGTTCACGACGCCCGGCACCCCGTTCGAGCTCGGACGCGCTTATGTCGTGCGCGAGGGCACCGACGTGACTCTGATCGGCACGGGCACCATGACGTACGAGCTGCTGGTGGCCACCGAGATCCTGGCTGCCCAGGGCATCGATGCCGAGCTCATCCACGCCCCTACGGTGAAGCCGTTCGACGAGGAGACGGTGCTGCGCTCAGTAAGCAAGACCGGCCTCGCGGTGACAGCGGAAGAAGCGCAGATCGCAGGGGGCTGGGCGGCGTGGTAGCTGAGCTGCTCGGCTCCAAGCTTCCCCGGCGGCTGCTGCGGCTCGGGATCGAGGACCGGTACGGCGAAAGCGGCGCTCCGCGCGAGGTGCTGGAATTCTTTGGATTGACCGGCCGACAGCTCGCCGGCCGCCTCGAGGAATTCACACGAACGTCGCGCGCCGTCGCGCTCGCCTGAGCGCTGCCTCAGGCCCTTGACAGCAGGATCGAACAGCAGCGTTTAGGCCACTCGGTAGGCGTGGCGGGCACGGACGAAACGGGCCGGAATAGGGCGCAGGCCTTGGGCGCGTAGTTCGCGGTGCCGGTCGATGGGCTACGGCGCTGTCCCGCCGGTCAAGAACGGACCTGCCCTCGGCGGCTACGGCGCCGTCGCGATGAAGGACGCCCTCACGACGACGATGGCCACGATGCCCGCCGAGCTGCTGCGCTCACTGACCTGGGACCGCGGCAAAGAGCTCTCCGCGCACGCACAGTACAAGGTCGACACCGGCATCGCCGAGGGTGCAGGCGAGGGCTGCACCGGGCCGCCGGCCGCCGGCACCTCTGCCGTGAAAGACGGCAGTGGTCAGGACCGCGCGAGCGGTCCTGGCCACTGCGAAATCGGGGGTCTTACCAGGGCACGACTTCCTCGTCCTGGTAGAAGCCGCCGGTGCCCGCCTGGGCGGGCAGGTTGACGACGTGCTTGATGCTGGCTGCGCCCTCGGGAACAGGGCGGCCGCCCGCGCCGCCCAGGTCGGTGGCCGTCCAGCCGGGGCTCGCCGCGTGCACGATGATGCCCTCGTCAGCCAGCTCCGCGGCCAGCGCGGCGGTGAAGGCGTTGAGCGCGGCCTTGGAGGCGCTGTACGCGGAGGTGTGTGCACCCATACGCGTGAGAGAAGCAGCCTCGCTGGAGACGTTGATGATGCGGCCGTTCTCGGACTTGCGCACCAGCGGCAGGAACGCCTGGGTGGTGCGCCACTTGCTGAACAGGTTGATGTTCAGCGTGTCCTGCACCTTGTCGAGGCCGACCGTGGAGGGCTGCTGGTCGTAACCGAAGAGGCCACCGACGTTGTTGACCAGCACGTCGACGCGGCCGAACTCGGCCTCGACCTTCCTCGCTGCGGCGTCGATGCTCGCCTGGTCGGAGGTGTCGAGCTGAATCGGGTGGACGTCGCCACCGATGTCCGCGGCCGCCTTGGCCGCGGCGTCCCGGTTGCGGGCGCTGAGCAGGACGGTGTCGCCGTCGGCTGCCAGCTGGGCGGCGAGCTCGCGGCCGATACCGCGGTTCGCTCCGGTGATGAGGGTGATGCGCGCCATGCCTGTGTGTCTCTTTCCGATGAGGGGTCGATGTGTAGGAGGCGACCCGGTCGGGGTCAGATGCGGCCCGTCTCGAACGCTCTTCCTGCGACCATCCTGGGCTTCGGGATTCAGTGCTGTCAAAGACAAGCCCGCTATGGTTCAGCATCGTGGAACCCACATCCTCTTCCAGCCGTGTGGTCCAGTCCGTGCAGCGCGCGTTCGAGCTGCTGGAACACATCGCCATGCAGCCCGAGGGGCCCGGCTGAGCGAGCTCGCCGACGCTGCCGGGCTCAACCGCAGCACGGCGCACAACCTCCTGGCCTCGCTCGAAGAGCTCGGATACATCACCCAGGACAGGAAGGGGCCGCCTATCGGCTCACCGGGAAGGTCAATCGGCTACAACGCCTGGACGCCGAGGCCGAGCAGGCCCTGCGGGCACGTATCCGGCCGGTGCTGCAGAGCGTGAGCGCGGCATCGGGCGAGTCGACCTTCCTCGCCCTGGTCACCGGGCACGACTACCTCTGCGTCGACGCGGTGCAGTCGAGCAAGCCGCTGCATCTAGCCGTGAGGCCGGGCGAGCGGAAGTCGCTGCTCGGTGAAGCCCTGGGCCATGTCCTGCTCGCAGCCGATACCGATCTCGCGGCGTCGGTGCGCGGCGACGATCCGGAGTCGTGGGAGCGTCACGCGCGGGAGATCGCCGTCGCCGAGCGCCATGGCTTCGCACTCGACCTGGACAGCCAGAAAGCCGGGATCTCTTGCGTCGCCGTCGCTGTCACCCCACGCGCAGCGATCGCGGTCGCCGGCCCCACGATGCGCCTGCCGAAAGCGCGCCTGGTCACGATCGGCCTGAAGATTCGCCAGGAGCTCGACGCCGTGCGGCCGGCCAACCAGGAGTGGCTGTAGCGGGCTCGGCCACGCCTCCGGGTTCAGGCCCCGACTATTGGATCGCGAGGAGGCCCGTCGGCCTACCCGGTCCCGGTGGGCGCGACCGAGTCGACCGCAAGACCGTCAGAGGGGCAGAGCCCGTCCCCCTCTGACGCGACCTGTTTGAAGCCCTCGCGGAGGCCTGTAATGGATGCAGCGGTCTTCGGCAGCGGACATACGAAATGGACTGTCGCAGCCCCGCACCCCGATAGCGACCACGAGCAAGGAGAAGACCATGACCACCTCTGACGGCTACACCTTCGAACTCAGCGAGGAGTCACGCGCACTCCCGTGCGCTACCGGAACCGGTTCGGCATCGAGATCGCCGGCGACCTCTACGTGCCGACGGGCGCGTCGGGCAAGCTCCCGCACTCGCGGTGAGCGGTCCGTTCGGTGCGGTCAAGGAGCAGTCCTCGGGCCTGTATGCCAACGAGTTCGCCCGCCGCGGCTTCGTCACGATCGCGTTCGACCCCTCCTTCAGCGGCGAGAGCGGCGGAGAGGTGCGCGATGTCGCCTCGCCGGAGAGCTACACCGAGGACTTCAGCGCCACCGTCGACTTCCTGGGCCTACAGGACGACGTCGACCGCGACCGAATCGGCGTGCAGGCGATCTGCGGTCTGAGCGGGATGGCGATCACCGCCGCCACATCCGACAGCCGCATCAAGGCCGTCGCGACGGCGTCGATGTACGACATGTCCCGCAGCGTCTCCCGCAGTCACCAGGACAGTTACACCCCGCAGCAGCGGCGCGAGGTCATCGACTACTACAGCCGACAGCGGTGGGTCGACGCGGAGAACGGCACCTACGCCCGCGGCTTCCACGAGGTCCCCTTCGACGACGACGGCAACATCGTCACGGGCAACCGGATCCTGCCCGAGGCACTCCCCGAGGGCGCCGACCCGGTCACGTCGAGCTTCTTCGACTACTACCGCACCGATCGCGGCTACCACCCGCGCTCAGTTAACTCCAACACCGCGTGGACGGCGACGACCCCGGCGTCGTTCTTCGCATTCCCGCTCCTGGCGCGCCTGGATGAGATCACCGCGCCGGTGCTACTCGCGGCCGGCGCGGACGCTCACTCGCGCTACTACTCCGAAGACGTTCACGGCGAGGCACCCAAGAGCACCGAACTCATCATCGTGCCCGGTGCGGACCACGTCGACCTCTACGACCGGAAGGACCTCATCCCCTTCGACCGGTTCGAGACGTTCTTCCTCGAGAACCTCAAGTAGAAGTTGTTTGTCATGTCTGCCCGGAGCGACCATGCCTGGGCAGACATGACAGGCAGCGCGTAATCGGCTGCTCGAAGTGAGGTGGAGGATGCAGCCGGTTCGCGGTCGCGTGCCCGCAGACTCCTCCCGGTCTCCACGTATCCGGCGGTCGAATAAGGATCAGCTCGGCAGCGCACACTTGCTAGGGCACGACGAGGACTGTCGACGTACACCTGAGCGGCGCGGACTTCGTCTCCGAGCCGGCGACGCGGCGGCAGCATCGGTCGGCCACCCGATTGACCTACGGACGCGAGGCTGGGTCTACATCCATTCCTGGTCGGCCGGTCGCCCTTGGTCCAGTTCCTCCCTCGCGCACTCTCCTGCCGATGGTGACAAGCCGCGCCTTCGGGAAGCGGCTCGTGGGTCCGGCGACTGCGATCCCCGCGCGCGAAGTGACCGCGAGGGCGACGCGAAGGAAACCCCGGCCTTCTGACTGCCGAGGTCGAGAGCAAACCATGGCGCTTCCCGCCGGCGATCTCCTGGGCGTGCTGCTCCCAGCGATTCGGGTCGTCGGCGCGGACAGCTTTCGCGAGGTCGGCGTCAGCGGCGTGCAAAGCATGGCCGAGCGCCTCACCGATCAGCGGCCTACGTTCGCCCGGCTTGACGGCGAGGTGCAGCGGCTTGTCCGACTGGACGGCGTCCACGCAGAGGTGGTCGGTGCCGGTGAACAGGACCGGGAAAGGTGACTCACGCGACGCCTTGCTCAGTTGAGCGAGCACGGGGCGGACGCGGCCGCGCAGCGCGTGCTCGGCTTCGGGGTCGAGGCGCAGTAGCCGGTTGAGCTCGCCGGTCAGCCGGTCAGCCGGTGAGCAGCGCCTCGCCAGGTCTGCGCGACGAAGCTAGTGCCTCGAGCGAGACGAGCAGGTCGTGTGCGGTGTCGCGGGCAGCCCCACGCCGTCCGCGAGGTCGCTCAGCCGCGCGCCGTCAGAGTGTGCCGCGATGCGTTCCAGCAGATCGAAGGCGCGCTCAACGCAGTGGACCACTACGTCCAGCAAGCTTTCACTGCCGATTCTTGGCGAGTAGCGGTCACCCAGGCGATGCTGCCGTTGCTGGGCAAGGCGTAGGGCGCCCGCATTGTCGACGTGTTCAGCGAAGCAGCTTCGCTGGCGCGCACGGGCGCGCGCACTCCTGCCTACGGCGCGGCCAAGGCGGCTTCAACGCGCTGACCCGATCGCTGGCTGCCCATCTTGCTGAGGACGCGATCACCGTCACGCCGCGAGCCCGGGCTGGCGGCCACCGATCTCGGTGGCGAAGGCGGGCGCCTCGTTCCCGAGGGCATGGCCAGCATCGAGCACGTCGGCAATCGGCCTGCCGATGCGCGCCCGGCGGCTTCCACCAGGACGAGCAGATCCTGCCTCGGTAGCGACACTCGCAGGGTCAGGACCGTGCACGCGGTCCTGACCCTGCGGCTGCACGAGTTCCTCAGCCTCGGTCTCGGGAGTGCGCAGCTGGGGCAACGACCGGCCGCCCGTCAATCGTCGGCGTCGGCGTCGGCGTCGGTGCCGGTGCGGGCGGCGTCAGCTGCGGTGTCCAATGCCGCGGCCGCTTGAGGCCAGGTGGTGGACGCCGGAAAGTCGCCCAGCAGGACCACCACGCGCCCGTCCTCGAGAATGCCGGCTGAGTGCAGCTGCCGGCGGCCGTCCGGGCAGCACATCCAGCCCTGCTTGGCTGCAGCCGCACCGGAGCCGTCGGCCAGCAGTCCGAACCGCTGGTCGAAGCCATCCGCAGCGGTCGCGGTGGCAGACCGCATCCAGCGGAACAGCGTTGCCGCATCTGCGGGGTCCAGGATGTCCTCCACCGCGGCCAGGAAGGCGGCAATGTCGGTCGCGGTGGTGAGGGTCTGACCCCATCGGCCGGGCGACACCGGAGGGCTGGTCCCGACCAGTCGGGCGCTTGCGGCGATGTCCCTCACCAGCTGGGCGCCGTCATACCGAGCCCACAGCGTGTTCATCGCGTCGTCGTCGGACTGGGCGACGGCGAGCTCCATGAGATTCAAATCGTCGCCGCTGAGCGACAGGGACCCCGCGGCGTTCAGGCCGAGCAGCCGGGCGACGACGAGAATCTTGACCAGCGACGCCGTGTAAGCCGAGGTGTCGGCATCGGGGCCGGTGAGCAGCGGCTGCCCGTCCGCGTCCAGGACGACCACTCTGATCGAACCGCCGGCGGCCGTTGCGGCCGCTTCGACCTCGCCCAGGACCTGGTCCTGATCGATCGACGGCGTTGCGCTCGCCGGCGCGGCGGAGGGTGACACCGCGCCGGTAGTCGGCGATGACGAAGCGGCGGGGTGTCCGTCGTCTGCGTCGGCGTCGGTGACGCAGCAGCCCAGGACGAGCACAGCCGCCATGCTGGCGACTCCCGTCGAACCGGCGAGTGTGAGCGGCCACCCGCGGCGGAGGGGTCCTCGACGGGCAGCGGCACGGTCTCCTGTGGCAACAGCAGGGCGCTCCCGCCGGCGGAGGAGCAGCCAGGTGGCCGCGATGACGAGCGGTAGGCCGGCCAAGGCGACCGTGTCGCGCAGGACGGGCACAGCGGCGCCGGCCGCGGCGCCCATCCCGACCAGACCCCAGGACCACAGCAGCGCCGCTGGCACCGTCCCCCGCAGCATGGTTGGCAGCGGGACCCCGGTTCGGGCGGCGATGCGTGGTGCGAGGGTCCGCGATCCGGTGATCAGCTGTGCCAGTGCCGCCATGCGTGCAGGCCGCCCTGCGACGGCGGCGGTCCACGGCGATGCCGAACGCTCCACCAGGTGCCGCACACGCTCGGGCAGCAGCCGCCCGAACCTGCCGCCGGTCGGCAGGAGAGGGGCGGAGCGGACACGAGAGCCGCAGCGATGACCGAGCGCGGCGCCCGCCACCGTCGCGGCGGTCGCGGTCAGCGCGACCACGGGCACCGAGACCAGCCCGGCGCCCGCCAGGACGCCGAGGCCGATCACCAGCGACGACCCCGGCAGCACCAGACCGACCAGCAGGCCCGACTCGGCCACCAGGACGAGTGCCACCAGCGGCACTGCACACGCAGGAAGTGCCCCGACCCAGCCCGTCACGGGCCGCACGCCGAGATGTCCACGGTGTCGTCGATGTTGCCGCCTCCCGCCCGACAGTCCGGAGTGGCCGAGGTCTGGTCCGTCATGCGTCCCTCCTGAGGTGCACTGACCGGCGTTCCGGCCGCGGCGGTCGTGCGTGTGTTCAGGCGTCGGGGTCGTCGGCGAACTGACGGAATGCGCCTCGCCCGGTGTGCATCGACCACAGCGTGTCGGCGAGCGCGGCAGGGTCGGTGCGGGCGTGCCCTGACTGGATGGCGCCACGAATGATCAGCTGCCCGACATGGATGCCGTCGGGCGTCAGGACCTCGTGCAGCATCTGCGCGTAGGCGGACTCGCCGGCGAAGGCGATCGAGGTGCCGGCGACCTTCGGGTTCGGACGGGCGGCGCTTCCGCCGTTGACGAACAACACGGTTCCGCGGCCCAGAGCCCGCATGCCCGGCAACACCTGCTGCACCGCGGTGACCGGGCCGTGGACGGAGAACTCGAGCGCGCCGGTCAGGTCGTCGGAAGTGGTCTCCAGCACCGGGCGCAGGAACTCTTTCTGCGGAATCGGGCTGTACTGCAGCACCTCCACCGGCCCGAGTGTCTGGGCGGCGCGCTCGAGTGCGGCCGACAGCGAGGCACCGTCGCGGACGTCCGTGGCGTAGCCGTGCGCGGTGAGGCCTTCGGCGGTCAGCTCGGAGGCGAGCGCGTCGACGTTCTCCTGGCTGCGGGAGAGCAGGGCGACGTGGAAGCCTTCCCGGCCGAAGCGGCGGGCTGCAGCGGCGCCGAGGCCGCGGCCGGCACCCACGATTGCGATGGTCGTCATTTGTCTTTCCTTTCGTGAGGGTCCTGGGGCCAGCGATGCCGCAGCTGCATGGGTTTCGAGCTAGGCCTGCGGCAGCGGGCATCGGCCGCCCGTCGGGCCGGCGGGCTGCTGGGTGCGTCGGTGATGGCGGCCGCGCGGATCGCGCCGCGGCGGCGCTGCGCGAGCGCGATGGCGGTCGTGGGTATCAGGGTCAGTGCGACGACGGCGGTGCCGACCACAGCAGGACCGGTGGCTCCCAGACCGGTACTCAAGGTGAGGCCGGCGATCCAGGAACCGGCCGCGGTGCCGAGGTTGTACGCCGAGACCGCCATCGCCACTCCCAGCGTGGGTGCCACGCCGGCGAAGCGGACGGCCAGAGCCGACAGCACCGGATTGGCGCTGAGCCCGACGAGACCCAGCAAGGCGACCAGCACGAGCGTGGGCACTGCGTGCGCGGACAGCAGGCAGATCGCCAGCAGCACGACCGTGGTCACCGCGGGCACGGCGATCGTCGTCGCATGCGGGCGGACGTCGCCGACGCGGCCCCCGTAGACCGTTCCGACCAGGGTGCCGACGCCGAAGCCGACGAGCACCAGCGGGACCAGGCCGGCGGCGATACCGGCGCGGTCGGTCAGCAGTGGCGAGATGTAGGTGTACACCGACAGCACGCCACCGGTGGTGGTCGCGCAGGCCGCCAGCACCAGCCACAGCCGGCCGGAACGCAGCGCCGCCAGCTCCGACCGCACGGAGACACCCTGCCCGTCGGGGCCGTCGCGCGGAACGTGGCGGGCGATGACGCCCACAGCGGCCACCGCCAGGGCAGCGAGCGCCCAGAACGGTCCGCGCCAGCCCGTCAGCTGTCCGGCGAACGCGCCCAACGGCACCCCGATGACGTTGGCGAGCATGCCCCGGCGCCCACCAGACCCAGGGCACGGGCGCTTGCGCCAGGACCGGCGGCACGGGTGGCGGCCACCGACGCCACCGACCAGAACGCCCCGGTCGCGAAGGCCGTCACGAACCGGGCCGCCAGCAGCAGCACGAAGTTCGAACTGAGGGCGACCACGACGTGGCCGGCCGCGAACACGACGAGTGCGAGCATCAGCGTTGTCCGCGGCGGCGTTTTGCGGGTCAGCAGCGCCATCGTCGGCGCGCCGACGACCATGCCGACGGCGAACACCGTGATCAGCAGCCCGGCCTGGGCCACGCTCACCTGCAGGTCGCCGGCGATCTCCGGCAGCAGACCGGCCACCACGAATTCGGTGGTGAGCATGAGGAACGTGCCGACCGCCAGCACGTACACGACGAACGGGAGCCGCACCGGCCGCGGGGTCGGAACTCCGCCGGCGGCGGCCGGGCCAGCGGGGAGGCCGCCGTCCCGGCCGAGCGGGTCAGCTGGTCGGAGGTCACCGCAGGGTGGCGGTGTCGATGACGAACCGGTAGCGCACGTCGGAGGCCAGCACCCGCTCGTAGGCCTCGTTGATCCGGTCGGCGGCGATGACCTCGACCTCGGCGCCGATGCCGTGCTCGGCGCAGAAGTCGAGCATCTCCTGGGTCTCGGCGATCCCGCCGATCATCGAGCCGGCGTAGGTGCGGCGCCCGCTGATCAGCGACATCACGTTCAGGCTCAGCGGCTCGGCGGGGCGCCGACGTTGACCAGGGCACCGTCCACCGCCAGCAGCGACAGGTAGGCGTCGACGTCGATGGCCGCGCTGACGGTGTTGACGATCAGGTCGAACCGCCCGGCAAGTGCGGTGAACGTGTCCGGGTCGCTGGTCGCGTGGTAGGCGTGGGCGCCCAGCCGCAGCCCGTCCTCCTGCTTCTTCAGCGACTGGGACAGCACCGTCACCTCGGCGCCCATCGCGGCGGCGAGCTTGACGGCCATGTGGCCCAGCCCGCCCAGGCCGACGACGGCGACGCGCCTGCCCGGGCCCGCGCCCCAGCGGCGCAGCGGGGAGTAGGTGGTGATGCCGGCGCACAGCAGCGGCGCGGCCGCGGACGGGTCGATGCCGTCCGGCACGCGCAGGACGAAGCCGGCGTCGACCACGACATGGGTGGAGTAGCCGCCCTGGGTGGTGCTGCTGTCCCGGTCGGTGCCGGCGTACGTGGCCACCATGCCGTCCAGGCAGTACTGCTCGTCGCCGTTGCGGCAGTTGGTGCACTTGCCGCAGGAGTTCACCATGCAGCCGACGCCGACGCGGTCACCGACCCGATGACCGGTGACCTCGGGTCCGGTCTCGGTGACGATGCCGACGATCTCGTGACCGGGCACGACGGGAAAGGGCTGGGGCCCCCAGTCGCCGTTCACGGTGTGGATGTCGGAGTGGCAGATACCGGCGTACTCGACCTCGATCAGGACGTCGTTCGGGCCGACGTCCCGGCGCTCGATGGTGGTGGGGGCCAGGGCCGGCCGGCGGCGGGGGCGGCGTAGGCGTTGACGCGCACGTCTTGAACTCCTTGATTTCGTGGACGGGGTGCTCGGCCGCGGTGGGGATGGGGGCGCCGAACAGCTCACTGTGGTTGCGGTGACCGCGGGGAGGGCGTCGTCAGTCGAGGACGGCGATGGTCATGTCGAACTCGTCGCCGGCGGCGGCGATGGCGTCCACACCGGTGTCGACGGGGCCCAGCTGGACCAGGCCCGGACTGGGCACCCGTAGACCGTCTCCCTCGTAGACGACGAAGATGTCGTGGCTGGGGGCCAGTACGCGATCTGCCCGATCCGATAGGTGAGGACCGGCTCGACGTCGCCGGTCAGTGCCCGGGGCAGCGGGCCGAGCTTCTCCCGGCCGAAGAGGTCGCTCATCGGGACGGTGACCGGGAGGAGGGACATCAGGTCTCGCGTGACCGGGTTGTCCTCGAGAGTGCCGGTGACCTCCTGGTCACCGGTGCTCAACGTGATGCGCACGGCGTCCTCCTGAGGTGCTGTGGTGTCGGACGGATCTGCGGCGGTCGGATCGACTGCGTCACCGCTACCGGTAGTCGTGCCACCGGCGGGAAGGGTTTCCGCCGGCGACGCAGCCGGACGTGAGGAGCAGGCCCAGGAGCGTGACCGTGGCGATGAGTCCCCACGTCGTGCCCGTCGGCGAGGAGCATTCCCGCGGTCGCCCGTCCCAGGCCGCCTGCGGGACGGTGGTGAAGACGCCTGCCATGAATCTCTTCCGCGCGTGCCCGTCGGTGACCGAAATGTCGGAGTTGGTGAGTGGGTGGCTGCCTTGGCGTCGTCCGCCCGGCGAAGCGGTGGGCCGGGCGGACGACGGTTGCCTCAGAGGGTGAGCAGGACCTTGGTGGCGCGGCGCTCGTCCATGGCCTTGTATCCCTCGGCTGCCTGCTCCAGCGGCAGGGTGAGGTCGAAGACCTTGCCCGGGTCGATCTCCCGGTCCCAGATGCGCCGGATGAGGTCGGGGAGGAACCGGCGCACCGGGGCGGGTCCGCCCAGGGTGTGGATGCCGGCGAAGAACAGCTCGATGCCGGGGATGGTCACGTCGTAGTTGACGCCGACGTAGCCCAGGTGCCCGCCGCCGCGGGTGGCGCCGACGGCCTGCATGAACGACTCCTGGGTGCCGACGGCCTCGACGACCGAGTGCGCGCCCAGCCCGCCGGTCAGCTCCTTGATCCTCGCCACGCCTTCGTCGCCGCGCTCTTCTACGATGTCGGTCGCGCCGTAGAAGCGGGCCAGCTCCTGCCGCTGCGGGTGGCGGGACATCGCGATGATCCGCTCCGCGCCGAGCTGCTTGGCGGCGAGGATCGCCATGAGCCCGACGGCGCCGTCACCGACGACGGCGACGGTCTTGCCCGGGCCCGCCTCGGCGGCCACGGCGGCGTACCAGCCGGTGCCGAGCACGTCGGAGGCGGCCAGCAGGGAGGGGACCAGCTCCGGGTCGGGCTGCCCCGGTGTGGCGACGAGGGTTCCGTCGGCGTGCGGGATGCGGGCCTTCTCGGACTGGGTGCCGATGGTTTGTGCGACGAACTCGGCGTGCACGCACTTGGACTGGAAGCCGGCCTGGCAGATCTCGCAGGTGTTGTCGGAGATGACGAAGGAGCCGACGACGAAGTCGCCGACCTTTACGTTCTTCACCTGGTCGCCGATCTCTTCGACGATGCCCACGTACTCGTGGCCCATCACCTGGTGGTCGGCCGGCTCGATGCCGCGGTAGGGCCACAGGTCCGACCCGCAGATGCAGGTAGCGGTCAGTCGGATGATCGCGTCGGTGGGGTCGATGATTTTCGGGTCCGGGCGGTCCTCGACGCGGACGTCGCCGGCGGTGTGCAGAACTACCTGTCGCAAGAGGTGCTCCTTCTCGAATGGTCTGGTCGGACGTCGACGTCCAGAGAACGCCTCGCGGCGCGGGCGTGGGAGGTCGGGTTTATGGGGGAGAAGCTCGACCTCCCTTCACCGGCGGGGCGACGTAGCGTCGACGGCGTGGACAACCGCTCCGACATCCGTGACTTTCTCGCCAGCCGGCGCGCCCGCATCACCCCGGAGCAGGCGGGGCTGCTGCCCGGCGGCGGCCGGCGTCGGGTCCCTGGGCTGCGCCGGGAAGAGGTCGCCGTCCTGGCCGGGGTGAGCACCGAGTGGTACACCCGGCTGGAGAAGGGCCACATCGCCGGGGTCTCCGAAGACGTCCTCGAGGCCGTCGCCCGGGCGCTTCAGCTGGACGACGCCGAGCGGACCTACCTGTTCGATCTGGCCCGCGCCGCCGCCAAGCCGAACCGCACACCGCAGCGCCGCAGCAAGGCCCAGATCCAGCCGCAGGTGCAGTGGATGCTGGACTCGATGACCGGGTCCGCCGCGTTCGTGGCCAACGGACGCCTGGACATCCTCGCGACCAACACCCTGGGGTGGGCGCTGCACTCACCCATGTTCGACGACCCTCGCCGCCCGGCGAATTTCGCCCGGTTCCAGTTCCTCGACCCGCAGGCGCAGGACTACTACTCCGACTGGGAGAAGGCGGCCAACACCACCGTCGCCCTACTCCGTGCCGAGGCCGGCCGCCGCCCGCACGACGCGCAGCTGCGCGAACTCGTCGGCGAGCTCTCGACGGTCAGCGAGGAGTTCCGGACCCGCTGGGCCGCCCACAACGTGCGCATCCACCACAACGGCGCCAAGCAGTTCCACCACCCCGCCGTTGGCACCCTCGAGCTGACCTACCACACGCTCGACCTGCCCATCCCGGATTCCGGGAAGCTGGCCCTGACCATCTACACCGCTGAACCCGGCTCACCGTCCGAAGACGCCCTCAAGCTGCTGGCCAGCTGGGCGGCAACCACCGCCGACGCAACCACCGCCGACGCAACCACCCCAGCCACGGACCGGCCTTAATCGTTCTTCAACGCGACCCACGAGACCGGCCACTGGACGACGTGTTTGCCCCGGGAGTCGTGTCGTTCAAGTCCGCCAGCGCCGCGCTCATGGCGGCGGCGAGAGCGGCATCTCGCTCCTGCTCGGAGCGCTGATAGCGAAGCGCCGCGGCGGGGAGGCGTGCCCGAGTCGGTGCATCAACTCCCTGGTGGTGGCGCCGTGCCGGGCGGCGACGGTGGCGCCCCAGCCGCGCAGGTCGTGCAGGTGAGAGCCGGGCGGGAGTCCGGCCGCCTCGGCTGCCGGAGCCCACACCCGTGAGGCGAAGTTGTTGCGTCGGATGGGCCCGCCCTTCGGTCCCACGAAGATCAGACCCTGCGCGCCGGGCTGAGCGTACGCCGCGAGGTGGTGCTCCAATTCGCCGATGATGTGCGGCGGGATGGCCACGGCTCGGCGGCCGGCGGCCGACTTCGGCGGGCCGTAGGAACGTCCCTGCCCGATCACGTCGATGACCGCGCTCTTCACGCTCACGGTGCCGGCCTTTAGATCGAGGTGCTCCCGACGGAGCGCCGACAGTTCACCGATGCGCAGGCCCGTCCAGGCAGCCAGGAGGATCAGCGCTCGCCAGCGATCCTCGACGGCATCAGCCAGCGCCTGGACCTGAGCGAGCGTGAACATCGGTCGCTCGCTCGAACGTTCCTGCCCCGCCCCACGGATGGCGCATGGGTTCCGCGCGATGAGGTTGTCGTCCACGGCCGTGGTGCAGATGGCACGAATCAGTCGGTAGCACTTGGCCGCCGTGACCTGGCCTGGCCCTCTCGGGCCGCTGAGCTCGCCGTACCAGGCCCGGACGGCGGACGTCTCCAGTTGGCGAAGTTGCGTCGCTCCCAAGGCCGGAACGATGTGGTTCTTGAGCTGTGCCCGGTAGAGCTCTGCGGTGCGAGGGCCAGCGGCCGGCCCCGGACGAGGCGAGTCTCGACCCACCGCTCGGCGTAAACCTTGAGCGTCTCCTTGCCCGCCTTCGGGTTGGCCCAGCGGCCCGAGTCCATCTCGGTCTGCGCTCTTGCGAGCCACCGATCGGCCTCAGCTTTGGTGGCGAATGTGGACGGCGCCGAGACTTGGTTGCCCGAGCCATCCGGATGGCGGGCTTGGTAGCGGCCAGAGGAAAGCTTGCGAACAGTGCCCCAGCCTCTTCGACCCATGACGACCTTTCCGTGTCTTGCAGTCGATGGGAGCGTCGCGTGACCGCAAGCAGGTGTCGGCGCCTCGGCGTCACTCAGCTGTTGCGATCCACTGCTTCAAGCGAAGGTCTTGACTTACTCAGCTCGACGTGTCGTGTCGACTGAGCAAGGAAGCTGAGAGCGTCAGTCTTCGACCGGGCCGAGGGGCCACATTCGCAGCCATGTGAATGCCGAGCCTTGACTCGGCCTCCGCATGGGTTCGGTCGTTTCGCCGCAGACCTTGTGTCATGTCGTCGCTGTGACGAAAAACAAAGGGGCGGCGCACACGTCGTATAGCGGGGTGGAGAACGCCGCGGTTTCCCGCTTCCCCTAGTCGCGCAACAGCGGTCGCTGCCGGCGTGCAGGGGTCGCGCTACTCCTCGCTCGTGACACGTCCGGCCTCGATGAATGCGTCGAGCGTTGAGCGCTGAAGCCTGACGTACTTGCCGAGCTTGACGTAGGTGATACGCCGTTGAGCGATCAGCCGGCGGATGAAGCGTTCGCCGGTTCCGAGGTAGTCCCCGGCCTGCGCGACGGTCAGCAGCTGGTCGTGCTGCTCATGCGACACCAAGCCATGCGAGCTCGTCCTAGGCATGGAAGGCGCCCTGCCGACCCCGCAGGAGTTCTTCCACCGATGGTGCGGTCGGAGTCACGCACCGTCGCCGGTGAGGAGAGTGTCGGGGCTGCGGATGGGCTGAACGTTTCATGGCCGAGAGTCCTTGGAGACCCGATTCGGTCTTGCTGCAGTCGAGGGACCTGGCACGGTGGCCTCAAAGCGACGACGCAATCGCGCCCCACACTCATCTCGTAGATGCCGACATCGTCGAGCAGGAAGTCCTCCACGGCACCTCCGGCTGATACGGACCGCCCGCAGCTCACCGACCTTCATCAGCGCGTAGATCGTGGTGCGCCCGACGCGGAGCACCGTGGCAGCCTCCTCGGGGGTGGGGAAGAGGGCGTCGCTGAACACCGGATCCCGAAGTCGCTGCGCGTCGCCCATCTCGCCCTCCTCGTCGCGTGGCCTCGTGCGCCGGCGTCCGGCGCCGCGTCTCCACCCGGAGAAGGCGCCATTTCCAGCCGGTTGGTGACAGTGCCCGGCGAAGTTCCTGTTCTCTGCCGCTTCTCTGGCAGCCCGGGCCCCGGTTCGCCGAGGTGACGTCCGTCGAGTTGACGCCCTCCCCACCTGCTCTGGCGGTCTCCGGGTTTTCCGTCCTTATAGCGACGGCTCCGGGCAGTGTCATGCGGTTGCAGGAATCGAATCGAGTCGGCTCGGCGGTGGTAGCGCATGCATCGACGTGGCGTGCTGGACGAGGTGCGCACGGGTGGCCGCCGAAGGGATCTTGCTGCCGCCTCAGCAGCTGGTGCCCGCTAACGCCTGAGTGAGCGTCCAATTCACGTTCTTTCGAGGTCGCCGCGCAACGTCACCCCGTCAGCGGACTTCCGCACCGTGGACCCGACCGGCTGCGTACACGCGTCCTCGCCTGAGCGCTCTCCGCGGCCATCTCGACTGCCGAACCGGAGAAGACCACGACCTGACACACCTCATGCATCCAGGTCTGCGCAATCCGTTGTGACGAGTAGGCGACGCCGCGGGTGACAGGGTTTGGTCAGCTGCCTAACGGCAAGTCGCTCGGGGTGTCACCGGCGCGCGACCACTCGAACCGGATCGGTGCGCCTCTCAGCGAGGCGTGGCGCGCCGGCAGAGGGCACTGCCGTCCGGCAGGGCCAGGAGGCACGTCGCTAGCGAGAGCCAGGGGCGCGCCGGTTGGGGTGACGTCGGGCCGGTCGGGTCGTCACCACCCCGTCACCCCCGCTCTACGGCGACTGTCCGGACGTCACCGTCAGCGCGGTGCCCTCCAGGAGCTAGAGGGAGGTCCGCCCCCGGGCGCTCAGGTGGGTCAGGTGCGCCTTGCGCTCATGACGGAGGCGTCCTCCTCGGCCGCGAAGGCAGAGCTGCGGCGGCGTGCGGCCGCTCGCTGAGCCTTCTGCTCCTCGGTCACCTGGGCCATGTCGCCTCCGGGTACGCCATACGGTGGCGTCGTGCTCCATCTGTTCGTTGACACCTCCACCTGGCTGGACCTGTGCAAGCGCCGCGACGGGCAGCGCTGGATCGTCGCGCTCCGGGTACTCGCTCACCAGGGGCAGGTCGGGCTACTCGTCCCTCGACTCGTCATCGACGAGTTCGAGCGGAACCGAGATCGGGTTGAAACGTCGATGACGGCGACCATCGCCCAGCGGTTCAAGCTCATCAAGCAAGATCTCGATGACTTTGGCGGTTCGGACCAGGAGCAGGCTCTCAAGGTCATCACGGACCTTGCGCGTCATGTCCCGCTCATTGGAGCGATGACGACCCGCAACTTCGATGAGGTGCTGGACCAGCTCCGAGCCGGCCGTGTCCTCGAGCCGGGGGACGAAGAGAAGCGCGGGGTGGTCGAGCGCGGCCTGTCGAAGCAGGCGCCGTTCCACCGGTCCCGCAACAGTGTCGCCGACGCCTTGCTCATCGAGCTCTACGAAACGACTGTCCGCGGGGTCGACCTGGACCAGGAGCCGCACGCGTTCATCACTAGCAACAGCGACGACTTCTCCTTGCCCGACGGAGACGCGCGGCAGTCGCATCCTGACCTCGCCAGTCTGTTCGCAGCGGAGGGGTCGACCTACGGGCTAGGAGTCGACGGCCTCAATCAGGTCCTCCTGGACTACTTCGGCGACGAGATCGAGGAGCTGTTCGCGGAGACCTACTTCGAAGAGGAGCCCCGACGGCTGGACGAGATCGTGGAGGCAGAACGGGAGCTGTTCGACCGCATCTGGTACCACCGCTCCCTCCAGCACGAGTACCGGCTCGAGGACGCTGGGGACGACGCCGAGCTGGAGCGCCTACTCGCGATTGCAGGGCCAGGGCGCCGGCGTGTTGAGGGCTGTACACAGAGCCTGGTCAGCTGGGCCCGTACACGGATTTCGAGCTCGGGATGCTCAACGGCAAGCCTTCGGCCCTGCGCTGGGCACTCGGCAGCGAATGGGACTTCCTCGACACATGACGACGATCCCCGTAGCCGTGGCGCCCAGCCGACGGCCCCCGATGTAAGAGCCGGTTTCACCTGGCAGTGCAGTGAGCCATAGGACTACGCGTTCGTAGCTTGGGCCGCTCGAGGTCGTGCCTTATCCGTGCCTTAAGCACCGGCCAAAGCCGGTGGTCAACGGTCAGCAGAGGTCAGCACCGTTAAGGCACAAGAGCGGCGCCGAGGCCGCGCTGAGCTGCGCAAACGGGCATACAAGCTGGTCAGTGCGTGGAGCGGGTGACCGGGATCGAACCGGCATGGCCAGCTTGGAAGGCTGGGGCTCTACCATTGAGCTACACCCGCGAGACCTGCGAGAGGTCCGTGGAGAGCCTAGCGCGGGCGTCCCTCGCCGACAGCGAGGGGACCGAGCACCCGGCTCAGGACTGCGGAGCCAGCGCCTCGACGGCGGGCAGGAAGACCTGCTCGCGGTGGATGTCGTCGCGGGCGGGGCTCGTCGTCAGCTGGACCAGCAGCAGGCCGTCCGGACCGTCGGCGAGCGCCAGCTGGACGCTCTGCCCGAGGTCATCGAGCCGGTAGACCTGCCAGGTGAGCGACTCGGTCGCCAGCTCGCCGACCGGCTGGGGCGGCTCGGCGAGGCCCAGCTGCATGCCGACCTGCTGGAGCAGCTGCTCGGCGGTGGCGCCGGGCACGACCTGCTGGATCAGCGTCACCAGGGCCGACTCCTGCCACACGCCGGGGATCACCTCGGTCCAGCCCTCCGGCCGCAGCCCGGTGAGGCCGAGCTCCTCGCTCTCGAACGACGTCATCTCGACCTGGACGTCGTCCGCGGTGAAGGCCGGCGGCTCGATGTCGTCGACGCAGTCCGTCGTCGGCTCGCTGTCGGGATCGTCCAGGAACTCCTCGGCGATCCGCACGGCGCAGTCGTGGCTGGGCAGCGCGCCGTGCCCGGTGAACGGGAACCGGACGAAGAAGCTGTCGGGCAGCTGCTCGGCGATCTCCTCACCCCAGCGCGGCGGCGTGATCGGGTCCAGGTCGCCGGCCAGCACCAGCGCGGGGATGTCGCTCGTCACGGCGTCGTTCGCCCCGTCGCCGGGCTCGCCGGCGTCCCACGAGGCACACACGTCGAAGACGCCGGGGCCCAAGGTCGGCGCGCCCTCGAAGAAGCCCTCGACCAACGGGTGCTCGGCGGCGGCCGCCGCCACGTCCTCCTGGGAGCCGAACGCGACCTCGTCCTGGCACTGCACGGCCAGCTGCTGGCCCACGCTGACCAGATCCAGCTGCGCGGAAAGGGCACCGAGCAGGAGGCCGACCGTGCCGAACTCGCCGTCGTCCGCCGCGGCGATGATCTCCGGGAGGTGGGCCACCAGCTCGGTGGAGTAGAGGGTCTGGAACAGGAAGCCGACGAGCGAGTCCCCGTCGAGTTCGTCCTCCACGCGCTGGCCGTTCGTCGGATCGACCACGGTGATCGGCGCCGGCGTGGTGTTCAGCTCGTCGACGAGGGTCTGGAACCGCTGCTCGAGGTCGGGGTACCGGGCGGCGCACGCGGGGTCGTCGGCGCACGTGGCGAACAGTTCCTCCATGGCCCGGACGGCGTTGCCCGGCGTCTCCGCGTAGAGGTCGGCGTCGACGGGGTAGGCGGCGTCCAGGACGACCGACCGGATGCCGTCGGGGTGGTCGCGCATGGCGGCCTGCGCCAGCCGGGTGCCGTAGGAGATCCCGTACAGGTTCCACTGGTCGTAGCCGAGAGCGACCCGCAGGTCCTCGAGGTCTGCGGCCGAGGCGGCGCTGTTGTAGTCGGCGAAGTCGACGCCCTCCTCGACCAGCCGCTGCCGGCACTCGTCCAGCGACTGCACCGCCTGGTTCTCCAGCTCCTCCGGGGAGGTCCGAGCCCAGTGACTCCCGGACCCACGAGCTGTACTCGTCACACGCCAGCGACGGCTCGGTCAGCCCGGTGCCCCGCTGGTCGAGGAGCACGAGGTCCCGGTTCGCGGTGAGCGGCTCGTAGAGCTGGCCGAACGCCTGCGGCACGAGTTCCAGCGTGCTCTGACCCGGTCCTCCCGACAGGTAGACGACGGGGTCCTCCACCGGGCTGTCGGCGTCGCTCCGCACGATGCCGAAGGCCAGCTGGATCTCCTCGCCGTCGGGATCGTCGCGATCGGCCGGGACGGGCAGCGTGCCGCACTCGATCTCCACACCCGCCGGCACGTCGAACTCGCACGCGCCCATCTCCACGCTGGCGGCCGTGGTCTCCGGGGCGGCGTCGTCCTCCTCCGCGCCGGTGCAGGCACCCAGGGCCAGCAGTGGAACGAGGAGGAACGCTGCTCGACGACCGGACATGGCCCCGCTTCCTGTCCGCGGAGAACCGTGCCCGGGCCTGTTGTGGGTCCGGCCGCGCTCCGACCTCATCCGGCACTCGCCGGTCCGGCCCATTCTCGCGGACGGCGGGGAGCCACCTGCGCACGGCCCTTCGGCGTGCCGGTCATCGGTCCCGGGGCAGCCGCGCGCGCTGCCCGATGCGGGCCTCGAGGACGTCGGCGGGCAGCACCACCTGCTCCGTCGTCCCCGGCCCAGTTCCCGTCCGAACGCGTCGACGGCCGTGCAGGCGCAGACGAGCCGGTTGCGGCGCATCTCGGTGCACCGGGCGGTGACCGTCAGCGCGTCGCCGACCCAGGCCGGGGCCAGGTGCTCGACGGTGACCGAGCTGCCGACGCCGGCGTCGCCCGGCTCGAGGTGGGGCACCAGCAGCTTGCGTCCGGCTTCCTCGAAGTGCTTGGCCATCGTGTACGTCGCGTAGACCGGATGGACCTTGCCCATCTCGTCGAAGTCGACGGTCATCTGCGGGGTGACGACGACGTCCAGCGTCGCCGTCTCGCCGACCGTGAAGGGCCGCACGTCAGGCGTCGTAGTCGACGGTGACGGACTCGGACACCGGCAGGCTCTGGCAGGTGAGCACGTAGCCCGCCTCGACCTCGGCCGGCTCCAGGGCGTAGTTCCGCCGCATCACCACCTCGCCCTCGGTCACCCGCGCCCGGCACGTCCCGCACACGCCGCCCTTGCAGGCGAAGGGCAGGTCGCCGCGCACCTTCTGCGCCGAGTCGAGCACGGGCACGTCGCGGGGAGCGCCAGCGTCGTCGTCCGGCCGTCGAGGACGACGGTCACCTGGGCGCTCGGCCCCTCGACGGTCTCCTCGTCGCCCCGGACCGGCTCCGGCGGGACGTTCTCGACGTAGAACAGCTCCTGGTGCACCTTCGCGGTCGGCACGCCGAGTTCGCCGAGGAGCTCGCGGGCGTCCTGCACCATCCCGTGCGGCCCGCACAGCCACCAGTGGTCCACGTGCTCGGCGTCGACCAGGTTGTCGACGAGCGTCCGCAGCCGGTCTCCGTCGAGCCGGCCGCTGGTCAGTTCGGCGTCACGCGGCTCCCGGGAGAGCACGTGCACCAGCTGGAGGCGGGATCCGTAGCGGTCCTTGAGGTCGGCCAGCTCGTCGGCGAACATCACCGTGTTCGTTCGCCGATTGCCGTAGAAGACGGTGACCGTGGACTCGCCGTCCCGGAGCACCGTGCCGGCCAGCGACAGCGCCGGGGTGATGCCGGAACCGGCCACGACGAAGACGTGGTCGCCGGGCGCCGAGAGGTCGGCGGTGAACGTTCCCGACGGCGGCAGCACCTCGATGCGGTCGCCCGGCTGCACCTCGTGGACCAGGTAGGACGAGAAGAAGCCGCCGGGCACCTCGCGGACGCCGACCCGAGGTGCTGCACCCATCGGCGCGCAGATCGAGTAGGAGCGCCGCTCGTCGCGGTCGCCGTCGACCCGGCGCAGGGTCAGCGCCTGCCCCGGCCGGAAGGCGTAGTCCTCCGCCAGCTCCGGCGGGACGTCGAACGTCACCGCGACCGCGTCGTCGGTCAGCCGCTCGACGTGCGCGACCCGGAGCGGGTGGAACCGCGGCCGGCGTCTTGGGCTCAGTGGCGCGGCGGTCACTCAGATCTCCTTCACGTGCTCGAAGGGCTCACGGCAGCTGCGGCAGCGGCGCAGCGCCTTGCACGCGGTCGCGCTGAACTCGCTCAGCTCCTCGGTGTCGGTCGAGCCGCACAACGGGCAGTCCGCCGTCCGTCGGCTGGGGCCCAGCTGCAGCGGGACCGGACCCTCCGTCGGCACCGGCGCTCTCCCCGGCGGCGCGATACCGGCGACGGCGAGCTTGCGGCGGCCCTCGTCGCTGATCCAGTCGGTGCTCCAGGCAGGGAGAGGACGGTGCGGACGTCGACGTCGGGGAATCCGGCGCGGTGCAGCGCGTGCACCAGGTCGGCCCGCATGACCCCCATCGCCGGGCAGCCGGTGTAGGTCGGGGTGATCTCGACGACCACGGTGCCGTCGTCGTCGACCCGGACGTCGCGCAGCACCCCCAGATCGGCCAGGCTGACCATCGGCAGCTCGGGGTCGGTCACCGTCGCGGCGACCTCCCTCGGGTCCGGTTCTCGGCGCACGCCGGTCACCACGTCGCCGCCGGGTGCTTCCGGGCCAGCCCCTGCAGGCCGGCGAGCAGCTCGGTCAGCACCTCGCCGTGCTCGCCGTGCCGGGCCAGAGGTGGGGCGTCGGCGGGCCATGCGGGCACCCGCAGCGTGGCCTGGTCCAGCACCTGGGTGAGGACCGACCTGACCTCGTCGCGGACGCCGGCCGGGTCGACGGCGACCCCGGCGTCGACGAGCCGGGACTCCACGTCGGTGGGGAGAAGACCTCGGCCAGGAGCGGCCAGACGGCGTCGGCGCCCGCCTGGGCGCGGCGCGAGGACTCCGGCGTGCCGTCGCCGAGGCGCAGGACCCAGCGCGCGGCGTGGTCGCGGTGGTAGGCGAGCTCGTTGACGCCCTTCGCCGCGATGGCGGCCAGCACCGGGTCACGGGACCCGCGCAGGCGGGTGACGACCGCCAGCCGCACGGTCGAGGCGGCGAGCAGGCGGATCATCGTCTGCGCGAAGTCCCCGTTGGGCGCCTCCACGAGGGGTGTGCCGGAACTCGTCGGGATCGCGGAAGTAGGCGAGCGCATCCTCGTCGGGGATCGACGCCGTCGCCCTCTCCCGGCTGCGCCCCATGACGCCGACCGACCCGGCCCGCGCGAGCAGCAGGCGCGCCTGGCCCAGGAGGTCGAGGGCGATGTTGCCGATCGCCACCTCCTCCTCGAGCTCCGGAGCAGCGGTGATCCACTCGGTCAGCCGCTGGGCGAGCACCAGGGCGTCGTCGCCGAGCATCAGGCAGTACGCGCCCAGGTCGGCCGGGTCGATGCCCTCGGGGACCGTGGTGTCGACGCCGGCCAGCGGCTCGTCGAACCCCGTGCCGAACGCCCAGTGCCCCTCGCCGCCCCCGGCGTCGTTCAACGCCTCGTAGACGGTCTCCTCGTGCATTGCCCTCCTTTCAGCCCTGGGAAGGGGTCCTTCACATGTGGGGGACGTTCTCGGGGATCTCGTAGAACGTCGGGTGGCGGTAGACCTTGTCGCCGCTCGGGGCGAACATCGGGTCCTTCTCGTCGGGGCTCGACGCGGTGATGTCGACGGCCTTGACCACCCAGATGCTCACGCCCTCGTTGCGCCGGGTGTAGAGATCGCGCGCCGCGTGCACCGCCATCTCGTCGTCCGGGGCGTGCAGCGAGCCGACGTGCACGTGGTTGAGGCCGCGCTTGCCGCGGACGAAGACCTCGTACAGCGGCCAGTCCTTGCGGACCGGCCCCGCCGCCGGCGCCACGGGCACCTCGGGCCCGGTCGGGACGGCGCCGTGGCCACCCTCGCTCGTCATGCTCACGAGTGCTTCCTCGCGTACTCGGTGGCCGCCTCGGTCACCCACGCGTTGTCGTCCCGCGCGGCCCGGCGTCGGGCCGTGCGCTCGACGCTGCACGGGCCGCCGCCGCTGATGACCCGCGTGAGCTCGTCCCAGTCGATGGCACCGAACCGGTAGCGGCCGGTCGCCGCATCGAGCGAGAGCTCGGGATCGGGCAGCGTCACGCCGAGGAACTCCGCCTGCGGCACGGTCATGTCGACGAAGCGCTGGCGCAGTTCGTCGTTGCTGTGCCGCTTGATGCCCCACGCCATCGACTGAGCGGAGTTCGGGCTGTCGGTGTCGGGCGGGCCGAACATCATCAGCGACGGCCACCACCACCGGTCGACGGCGTCCTGCACCATGGCCCGCTGCTCGTCGGTGCCGCGCATCATCGTCATCAGCAGCTCGTAGCCCTGCCGCTGGTGGAACGACTCCTCCTTGCAGACCCGGATCATCGCCCGGGCGTAGGGGCCGAAGGAACTGCGGCACAGTGGCACCTGATTGCAGATCGCCGCGCCGTCGACCAGCCAGCCGATCACCCCGACGTCGGCGTAGGTGAGCGTCGGGTAGGTGAAGATCGAGCTGTACTTCTGCCGGCCCTCGATGAGCTTGTCGGTCAGGTCGGCACGGTCGGCGCCGAGCGTCTCCGCTGCCGAGTAGAGGTAGAGGCCGTGGCCGGCCTCGTCCTGCACCTTGGCCAGCAGGATCGCCTTGCGGCGCAGGCTCGGTGCCGCGAGGAGCCAGTCACCCTCGGGCTGCATCCCGATGATCTCCGAGTGCGCATGCTGGGCGATCTGCCGGATCAGCGTCTTCCGGTACCCCTCGGGCATCCAGTCACGCGGCTCGATCCGGTGCCCTGCGGCGATCGTGGCGTCGAACTGCTCCTGCAGTGCGGTCTCGTCGACGGCGGGGCGGTCCAGGGAGGCGCGGACATCGGGCTCCTCGGAGGTATTTACTGACCGGACGGTCGGTAATAGTGTGCCGCAGAGTGACGCAGCGCACAAGGACGGCGGGAGAGCTCCGATGACGACGCCGACCAACGGGGCGGCCCGGTCCGTCGGGCAGGCGCCCCCGCCGGCACTGCTGGACGACGCCGAGAAGCTGGGCGTCGACGAGCTGCGTGCCCTGCAGCTGGAGCGGCTGCGGTGGACCGTGCGGCACGCCTACGACAACGTCCCGCACTACCGCCGGGCGTTCGAGGAAGCGGGGTGCACCCGGACGACTGCCGCGAGCTCGCCGACCTGGCGAGGTTCCCGACCACCAGCAAGGCCGATCTGCGCGACAACTACCCGTTCGGCATGTTCGCCGTCCCGCGGGATCAGGTTCGCCGCGTGCACGCCTCGTCCGGCACGACCGGGCGGCCCACGGTCGTGGGGTACACCGAGCGCGACCTCGACATCTGGGCGACGGTGATGGCCCGGTCGATCCGCGCGGCGGGCGGTCGTCCCGGCGACACGGTGCACAACGCCTACGGCTACGGCCTGTTCACCGGCGGGCTGGGCGCGCACTACGGCGCGGAGAAGCTCGGCTGCACCGTCGTCCCTGTCTCCGGCGGCATGACCGCCCGACAGGTACAGCTCATCACGGACTTCCGGCCCCGGGTGATCATGGTGACGCCGTCCTACATGCTCACGGTGATCGACGAGTTCGAGAGTCAGGGCATCGACCCCCGCTCGTCGTCCCTGGAGATCGGCGTCTTCGGCGCCGAGCCCTGGACCGAGCAGCTGCGCCAGGAGCTGGAGCAGCGCCTCGACATCCAGGCCGTCGACATCTACGGGCTGTCGGAGGTCATCGGCCCCGGCGTCGCCCAGGAGTGCGGAGAGACCAAGGACGGCCTGCACATCTGGGAGGACCACTTCTACCCGGAGGTCATCGACCCGATCACCGGGGAGGTCCTGCCGGAGGGCGAGCCGGGCGAGCTGGTCTTCACCTCTCTCACCAAGGAGGCCATGCCGGTCGTGCGCTACCGCACCCGCGACCTCACCCGACTGCTGCCGGGAACCGCACGTCCGGGCATGCGTCGCATGGAGAAGATCACCGGCCGCACCGACGACATGATCATCCTGCGGGGCGTGAACCTGTTCCCGACCCAGATCGAGGAGATCGTGCTGCGGACGCCTGATCTCTCCCCGCACTTCGCGCTCGAGCTGACCACCCGCGGTCGTGCCGACCACCTCGTCGTGCGCATCGAGGCGCGTCCCGACTGCCCGCTCGAGCGACGGCCGGCCGCCGCCACCGAGGTGGTGACCACGATCAAGGACACCGTCGGCACCAGCGTCGAGGTGCTCGTCGTCGACCCGGAGACGCTGCCCCGCTCGGTGGGCAAGCTGCAACGGCTGGTCGACAACCGGAACCGCGCGTGACGGCCACCCCGGTCCGTCGTGGCCGGCCCGGTCATTCGCTGGACTCGCTGCTCGACGTCGCCGTCGCCGCCTTCAACGAGCGCGGGTACGACGCGACGAGCATGGACGAGCTCGCCGTGCGGCTCCGCGTCACGAAGTCGGCGATCTACCACCACGTGCCCGGCAAGATCGAGCTGCTGCGACTGGCCCTCGACCGCGCGCTGGATGGCCTGTTCGCCGTCACCGAAGAAGCCGGGGCGACCACCGGCCGGGCCATCGACCGCCTCGAGCACGTCGTCCGCCGGTCGGTCCACGTGCTCGCCGCGGAGCTCCCGTTCGTCACCCTGCTCCTCCGGGTGCGGGGAACTCCGACGTGGAACGGGCCGCGCTGCAGCGGCGCAGGGAGTTCGACGCGATCGTCACCCGCCTGGTGCACGCCGCCGTGGACGAGGGGGACGTGCGCCCCGACGTCGATCCCGCCGTCACCAGCCGGCTGCTGTTCGGCACGGTCAACTCGCTCACCGAGTGGTACCGGCCCGGCGGCGGGCTGACGCCCGACGACCTCGCCGACGCGTTGGTGGAGACGTCCTTCCGCGGGCTGCGTACCGGGTCGTGATCGTCGGGGGCGGCAGCTAGCGTGCCCGACGTGACCGACACCACGTGGCTGGACGCCACCGAGCAGGCGCACCTGGTCCGGACCGGGCAGGTGAGCCCGGCCGAGCTCGTCGAGGCCGCCATCGAGCGGGTGGAGCGGGTGAACCCGCAGCTCGACGCCGTCGTCCGGGACCGGTTCGCCGAGGCGCGCGCCGAGGTGGCCGAAGGCCTGCCGGACGGCCCGTTCCGCGGCGTCCCGATGCTGCTCAAGGACATGGGCTGCCATCTCGCCGGCGAGTCCACCCACTACGGAACCTCGTTCCTCCGGGACGCCGGCTGGCGCTGGCCGACCGAGAGCTACCTCGCGCGGCACCTCCGCGGGGCCGGCTTCGTGCCCCTGGGCCGCACGAACGTGCCCGAGTTCGGCACCACCGTCACCACCGAGCCCACCGCCAACGGCCCGGCGCGCAACCCCTACGACCCCGGCCGGTCGACGGGTGGGTCCAGCGGGGCTCGGCGGCGGCGGTCGCCGCGGGCCTCGTTCCGGTCGCGCACGCCAGCGACGGCGGCGGGTCCATCCGCGTCCCGGCGAGCGAGTGCGGGCTCGTCGGGCTCAAGCCGACCCGGGCCCGGGTCAGCCAGGGCCCCGACGCGGGCGAGAGCTGGGCGGGCGCCACGATCGACGGGGTGGTCACCCGCTCGGTCCGTGACACCGCCGCCGTGCTCGACGTCATCGGCCGGCCGATGCCGGGAGATCCGTACATCGCCCCGCCCTTCGCGCGGCCGCTCGCGCAAGAGGTCGGCGTCCCGGTGGGCCGGCTGCGCGTCGGGGTGCTCGACGCCGACCCCGGGGAGCGCTACCTCGACCACCCGGAGTGCCGGGCCGCGGTGGAGCGGGCCGGGCGGCTGCTCGAGGAGCTCGGCTGCGCGGTGGAGCCCGGCGCCCCCGACGGGATGTTCGACCCGCTGTTCGGGCGGTTCTTCAACGCCACCATCGCCGGCGACACGGCGCTGACGATCGGGGCCTTCGAGCGGGTGCTCGGCAGGCCGGTGCGCGACGACGAGCTGGAGCCGCGCAACGTCGCGTACCGGGCGGCCGGGAAGAGGATGACCGCCGAGGACTACCTCGGCGCCCGGCACATGCTCGGCCGCTGGACCCGCCGGATGGCGGCGTGGTGGGCGGCGCCCGAGGACGGTGGCCTGGGCTTCGACCTGCTGGTCACGCCCACCGTGGGAGCGCCCCCGCCCGAGCTGGGGTGGTTCACCGCGGAGGGCCCCGAGCAGGAGGGGCGCCGGATCAACAGCTTCATCCCCTACACCGCGCAGTTCAACGTCACCGGGCAGCCGGCGATCAGCCTGCCGCTGCACTGGACGGAGGAGGGGCTCCCGGTCGGCGTCCAGCTGGTCGCTGCGTACGGCCGGGAGGACGTGCTGGTCCGGGTGGCCGCCGCGCTCGAGGAGGCGGCGCCGTGGGCCGACCGTCGTCCGGCGGTCTCGGCTTAGCGGTGTACGCCCTCGTGCTCCTCTTCCAGCGGCCGGGCTTCGACGGGGAGCCGCCCGAGCACGAGCCGTTCGTCGACATCCTCGTCGAGCGTGGGCTGGTGCTCCTGGGCGGTCCGGTCGAGCCCGGCGGAGGAGCCGCCTACGTGCTGCGGTGCGGCTCCTGGCCGACGCCCGCGCGGTGGTGACCGAGGACCCGCTGGTGAGCTCCGGGGCGATGACCGCGACCGTGCTGGAGTGGGAACTCGTGGGGGTGGACGTGCGGCTGATCGACCCCGCGCTGGTGGTCGGCGACGGCCCGTCCTGAGCTCTCCGGCCCCTCGCCGGTCGGTGACCGTCCCGGACCCGCCTAGACTCGGGCGGCCGCGGGGTGTGGCGCAGCTTGGTAGCGCACCTGCTTTGGGAGCAGGGGGCCGCAGGTTCAAATCCTGTCACCCCGACCGAGGTCGCTGCAGGCGGCGCATGCCGCCCCGCGCCCGTGCTCCCGACGTCCGTAGACTCGGGGGTCGACCCGGCGTCGACGCCTCCGCCGACGTCCCATCCACTGCCGTACCGAGGAGCACTGCCGCTGTGAAGAGCACCATCGAGGAACTGGGCCCCACGCGGGTCCGGATGGCGATCGAGGTGCCCTGGGGGACCTGGACCACGCTTTCGGTGAGGTCTACAAGGAGCTGGGCAAGCAGGTCCGCGTTCCCGGCTTCCGTCCGGGCAAGGTGCCCAACCGCGTGCTCGACCAGCGCATCGGGCGCCCCGTCGTCCTCGAGCAGGTCGTCCAGCACGCCATCCCGGAGGTGTACTCCGAGGTCGTCCGCGAGAACCAGGTGCGCGTGCTCGGCCAGCCCGACATCGAGGTGACCCGCCTCGACGACAACGACACCCTCGCCTTCACCGCCGAGGTCGACGTCGCCCCGCAGCTGGAGCTCCCGTCGCTGGAGAGCCTCGCCGTCACCGTCGACGACGTCGAGGTCACCGACGAGGAGATCGACCAGCAGATCGACGTCATGCGGGAGCGCTTCGGCATGCTCACCGGCGTCGAGCGCGCGGCCGAGGACGGCGACTTCGTCTCCATCGACCTCGAGGCCAAGCTGGGCGACGAGGTGCTCGAGGACGGCTCGACCACCGGCATGTCCTACGAGGTCGGCTCCGGCAACCTCATGGAGGGCCTCGACGACGCCGTCCGCGGCCTCTCCGCCGACGAGACGAAGACCTTCACCACCGCCCTGCTCTCCGGCCCGAATGCCGGCCAGGACGCCGAGGTCACCGTCACCGTCCGCTCGGTGAAGACCAAGGAGCTGCCCGAGCTGGACGACGAGTTCGCCCAGACCGCCAGCGAGTTCGACACCCTCGCCGAGCTGCGCGAGGACGTCCGCACCCGGCTGGCCCGCACCAAGACCCTGACCCAGGGCGCGCAGGCCCGTGACAAGATCGTCGAGCACCTCATCGAGACCGTCGAGGTGCCCATGCCCGAGAACCTCGTCGAGCGCGAGATCGAGTGGCGCAACCAGGCCTTCGAGCGCGAGCTGCAGCAGGCCGGCATGGACTGGGACAGCTTCCTGCAGATGTCCGGCGGTCAGAGCCGCGAGGAGTACGACTCCGAGCAGCGGACGAACGTCGAGCAGGCGGTCAAGACGCAGTTCATCCTCGACGCGATCGCCGACGCCCGTGAGGTCACCGTCGACAACGACGACCTCTCCGCGCAGATCATGGCGCAGGCCCAGCGCAGCCGGATGAGCCCGGAGCAGTACGCCCAGCAGCTGCAGCAGGGCGGCAACATCGCCGAGTTCGTCGCCGACGTCCGCCGCACCAAGACGCTGGCCCAGCTGCTGGAGGAGGCGACCATCACCGACGCGTCGGGGAACGTCGTCGACCTCGAGGCGCTGCGCCCGCAGACCGTCCGGGCGGCCACGCCGGCCGACGCCGACGCCGACGCCGGCCCCGCCGACAGCGCCGACAGCCCCGACGAGGCCGGGCAGGACGACGCAAAGGTCTGAACGAGGACCTGAGTCCCACTCCGGGCGGGTCCACCCGACGCCGTCCTGCCCGACCGGGCAGGGCGGCGTCGGCCGTTTCCGGCCCCTTCCGCTGCGCCGTCGGCGAACACCGCCCCGAGCGGGACCGTCTGGTCGGACGTCCGCGTTAGGGTCGACAGGACTCAGGCGATCGCCGGGGGTAACCCCACCCGGAGGCCCGCACTGGCCTGCACCACCGAGCAACCCGCCCAGCCGAGACCGACTGCTCAGACAGTTCTACGGAGGTCACCGCACCCGTGAGCATTACCGACCCCAACCTGGCCGGCGCACCGCTGATGCGCGCCGCGGCCGGGGGATGAATCTCAACGACTCGGTCTACGAGCGCCTGCTCCGCGAGCGCATCATCTTCCTGGGCAGCCAGGTCGACGACGTCATCGCCAACCAGCTGGCCGCGCAGATGCTGCTGCTGTCCGCCGAGGACCCGAAGCAGGACATCCACCTCTACATCAACTCGCCCGGCGGCTCCGTGACGGCCGGCATGGCCATCTACGACACGATGCAGTTCATCGACTGCGACGTGGCCACCTACGGCATGGGCCTGGCCGCCTCGATGGGCCAGTTCCTGCTGACCGCCGGCGCCAAGGGCAAGCGCTACGCCCTGCCGCACGCACGGATCCTGATGCACCAGCCGTCGGCCGGCGTCGGCGGCACGGCGTCGGACATCGCCATCCAGGCGGAGCTGTTCCGCAGCACCAAGCGTCAGCTCAACGAGCTGCAGGCGCTGCACACCGGGCAGACCGCGGAACAGATCGAGAAGGACTCCGACCGCGACCGCTGGTTCACCGCGCAGGAAGCCCTGGAGTACGGCTTCGTCGACCACGTGGTGAGCAAGGCCGCCATGACTGACACCGCGAACCCCGTCGCGGACAACTGACGGTTCGGAGGAACTGACATGAGCTTCGAGATGCCCTCCAGCCGCTACATCCTGCCCTCCTTCGTGGAGCGCACGAGCTACGGCATGAAGGAGTCCAACCCCTACAACAAGCTCTTCGAGGAACGCATCATCTTCCTCGGCGTGCAGGTCGACGACGCCTCGGCCAACGACGTGATGGCCCAGCTGATCACGCTCGAGTCGGCCGACCCCGACCGCGACATCACGATCTACATCAACTCGCCCGGTGGCTCGTTCACCTCGCTGATGGCGATCTACGACACGATGATGTTCGTCCGGCCCGACATCCAGACCGTCTGCATGGGCCAGGCCGCCTCGGCCGCCGCCGTCCTGCTCGCGGCCGGGACGCCGGGCAAGCGGCTGGCGCTCCCGTACTCCCGGGTGCTGATCCACCAGCCCTCCGGCGAGTCCGGTGGACAGGTCTCCGACCTGGAGATCCACGCCGCCGAGATCCAGCGCGTGCGGTCGCAGATGGAGGAGATCCTGGCTCGGCACACGGGGCAGACCGTCGACCAGGTCCGCCTCGACATCGAGCGGGACAAGATCCTCACGGCGCCGGAGGCGAAGGCCTACGGGATCGTCGACGAGGTCATCCAGAGTCGGAAGCTCAACGCCCTTCCGGCGGTCTGACCCCGTCGGTACGGGTCGGAGCTGCGCGTGTCGCGGCGCCGACCCGTACCGTCGACACCGGTCGTGGACCGAGGGGCGGAGGGCACCCGCGGGACGGATGTGGGACGGTCGCCGGAACCGGGTGAGTCATTGCCCGGAGACGTCGCCGGTGGGGGTTACGGTCTGCGGACGCCCGATCCCCGGCACATGGCGCCGGGAGGACAGCCCCGTGGCCTCGGCTTTCACGAAGAGGCCAAAACAACGAGGCCGAGCAGGGGCTGAGCAGTCAGAATCTCAACGCAGGCTCCTGGCACCAGGACCAGCGATTCACAGGTGGAGGTCAGCACGTGGCACGAATCGGTGAGAGCGGTGACCTGCTCAAGTGCTCCTTCTGCGGGAAGAGCCAGAAGCAGGTCAAGAAGCTCATCGCGGGCCCCGGGGTCTACATCTGCGACGAGTGCATCGACCTCTGCAACGAGATCATCGAGGAAGAGCTCTCGGAGTCCTCGGACCTGAAGTTCGACGAGCTGCCCAAGCCCAAGGAGATCCACGACTTCCTGGAGCAGTACGTCATCGGCCAGGACAAGGCCAAGCGCACGCTCTCGGTGGCCGTCTACAACCACTACAAGCGCATCCAGGCCGGCGGTGACCGGCGCGACGAGGGCGTCGAGCTGGCCAAGTCGAACATCCTGCTGATGGGCCCGACCGGGTGCGGCAAGACCCACCTGGCGCAGACCCTCGCCCGGATGCTGAACGTGCCCTTCGCGATCGCCGACGCCACCGCGCTGACCGAGGCCGGCTACGTCGGCGAGGACGTCGAGAACATCCTCCTCAAGCTGATCCAGGCCGCCGACTACGACGTGAAGCGCGCGGAGACCGGGATCATCTACATCGACGAGGTCGACAAGATCGCCCGCAAGAGCGAGAACCCGTCGATCACCCGCGACGTCTCCGGTGAGGGCGTGCAGCAGGCGCTGCTGAAGATCCTCGAGGGGACGACGGCGTCGGTTCCGCCGCAGGGCGGCCGCAAGCACCCCCATCAGGAGTTCATCCAGATCGACACGACGAACGTGCTGTTCATCGTGGGTGGTGCCTTCGCCGGCCTGGAGAAGGTCATCGAGGACCGGACGAGCAAGCAGGGGATCGGCTTCGCTGCCCAGGTCCGCGGCAAGGCCGAGATCGCCGAGGCCAACGCGTTCGCCGAGGTCATGCCCGAGGACCTGCTGAAGTTCGGCATGATCCCCGAGTTCATCGGCCGCCTCCCGGTGATCACCAGCGTGCAGAAGCTCGACCGCGAGGCGCTGATCAACATCCTCACCGAGCCGAAGAACGCCCTGGTGCGCCAGTACCGGAAGCTCTTCGAGCTCGACGGCGTGGACCTGGAGTTCACCGACGACGCGCTCGAGGCGATCGCCGACCAGGCCATCCTCCGCGGCACCGGCGCCCGCGGGCTCCGGGCGATCATGGAGGAGGTGCTCCAGTCGGTGATGTACGACATCCCCAGCCGCGAGGACGTCGCCTCCGTCGTCATCACCAAGGAGGTCGTCCTGGAGCACGTGAACCCGACGATCGTCCCGCGCAAGCCCACCCGCGAGCGCCGCGAGAAGTCCGCCTGATCATCGACTGAACGCGAGAGGCCCAGGACCCGAGCGGTTCTGGGCCTCTCGCGTTCAACGGGTCACCATTCGGCCGAGTACTGCCGCCACGATCTCCCGCCGGCACCCCTCAGGGTCGGTCACGAGGCGTTCGTAGCTGAATCGCAGCACCACCCATCCCGCCGCCGCCAGCGCGCTGTCGCGACGGAGGTCTCGCTCCCGTTGCAGTCGGCTGCCGTGGAACGATGCCCCGTCCAGCTCGACGGCGACCATCGCTTCCAGAAATGCGGCATCGAGGTGCACGATCCGGCCGCCGGGCAACGGAACGGGATGTTGCTGCACGCCAGCGGGAACCTGTGGCGGTCCGGGGAGAACATGCAGCACGCCCCAGATCTCCAGTTCGCTCTGACAGCCGCCGGCGACCAGGGCGAGGACCTCCTCGAGCGCGGCCCGGCCGGGGTGGGAGCCGAGGCGCGCAGATTCCCTCCGCACCGCCGAGACCCTGAACTCGCGGGAGCGGACGCCGTCGATCAGCGCATGGCGGACCAGCGGCAGCTCTCGAGCGGCCAGCCGGTTGCGCCGCGGCGTGTGGGCCCAGGTCCAGGCGTCGACCAGGCTGCGTTCCGGCACGAGAGCTTCCAGTCGGCCGCGCTGGATCGTCACCTGCGGGCGGTCGGACCGGTGCGCGACGACGCCGTCACCACCCCGCGGGCAGCGCGCTGTCGGGACGGTGACGTGCACCGGCGCGCGGGGCGGTGCCAGGCCGGCCACGGTCAGGGCCGACAGATGGCTCAGCACGCCCCTGACCACAGCGCCGCCGCTCGTGCCCGGACCTCCCATTCGCCGGCCCGCTCGGCCAGCGCCAGGACTCCGGGCTGCACGGGCACCAGGTCTCCGCGGCTGAGCCAACGCGCGACGCTGCTCGAACTGGTGAACCGGACCACCTCGCCCCGGGGCGCGACCCCGTCGGGGAGCAGCTGGGACAGCGTGTGCACCGTCGGAGCCTGGCCGATGCGCCCTCTGTCCCGCTCGGACCCTGTGGACGGTGCGGCGACTGAACGCGAGCGGCCCACAAGGTTCGCTGATCTGGGCCGCTCGCGTTCAATCGGCGGTCGTCAGGCCTCGGCGGGTGGGGCCAGGACCACCTGGACGGTCAGCGGACCGTCGCCGGCCAGCACCGACAGCTGCGCGATGCGGCCGGCGTCGGTGAGGTCCGACCGCGCGGCCTCCACGTGCGCCACCTGCGCCTCGGGGGCGACCACGGTCGCCGTCTGGACGTCGGCCCGCATCGACTGCTTGGCGTCGGACTTGGCCTTGCGCACGCCGGCCAGCGCCTCCGCGGCAGTCGACACCACGGCGGGGTCGCCACCGGTCGGCAGCTCCGCAACGGTCGGCCAGGGCCCGCGGTGCACCGAGCCGGCCTGCCACCACGACCAGACCTCCTCGGTCACGAACGGCAGCACGGGGGCGAACAGCCGTAGCTGCACCGACAACGCCAGCGCCAGCGTCGCCTGCGCGGACTCGGCGGCGGCGTCCGACCGGTAGGCCCGCGACTTCACCAGCTCGACGTAGTCGTCGCAGAACGACCAGAAGAACGTCTCGGCCACCTCGAGCGCACGGGTGTAGTTGAACGCCTCCATGGCCGCGGTCGCCTCGTCGACGACCCGGGCCAGCCCGGCCAGCAGCCCCCGGTCGATCGGCTCGGTGATCCGCTCGGCGGCCGAATCGAGGTCCACGGACCCCGCGCCCAGCCCCAGGACGAACTTGCCGATGTTGAGGATCTTCATGGCCAGCCGCCGGCCGACCTTCATCTGCGCCTCGTCGAACGGCGAGTCGGCACCCGGCCGGGCACCGGCGGCGCGCCAGCGGACGGCATCGGTGCCGTAGCGCTCCAGCACGTCGATCGGGGTGGTCGCGTTGCCCTTCGACTTCGACATCTTCTTGCGGTCGGGGTCGACGACGAAGCCGGAGATGGTGGCGTGCGTCCAGGGCGCCGCGCCGTGCTCGAAGTGCGCGCGGACGACGGTGGAGAACAGCCAGGTGCGGATGATGTCGTGCGCCTGGGGGCGCTGGTCCATCGGGAACACCGCGGCGAACAGCTCCGGATCGGTGTCCCAGCCCGAGGCGACCTGCGGCGACAGCGACGACGTCGCCCAGGTGTCCATCACGTCGGGGTCGGCCATGAACCCGCCCGGCGTGCCGCGCTGGTCCTCGGTGAACCCCGGAGGGACGTCGGACGACGGGTCGACCGGCAGCGACGCCTCGGGTGCCAGGATCGGGTCGTCGTGGACGGGCTCACCGGAGCTGTCCAGCCGGTACCAGACCGGGAAGGGGACGCCGAAGAACCGCTGGCGGCTGATCAGCCAGTCGCCGTTGAGACCCTCGACCCAGTTGTCGTACCGGTGCCGCATGTGCTCGGGCACCCACTGGATCTCCTTGCCGCGGGCCACCAGGGCGTCGCGCAGGTCGGTGTCGCGGCCGCCGTTCCGGATGTACCACTGCCGCGTGGTGACGATCTCCAGCGGCCGTTCGCCCTTCTCGAAGAACTTCACCGGGTGGGTGATCGGCCGCGGCTCGCCGTCGAGGTGACCCGACTCCTTCAGCAGCTCCACGATCCGCTGCTGCGCGCTGAACATTGTCTTGCCGGCGAGCTCGTCGTAGGGCTGGGCCGGCACCCCGGGCGGCGGGTCGGTCAGGATCCGGCCGTCCCAGCCGACGATCGCCCGGGTCGGCAGCTGCAGCTCCCGCCACCAGGTGACGTCGTTGAGGTCGCCGAAGGTGCAGATCATCGCGATGCCCGAGCCCTTGCCCGGCTCCGCGATGCGGTGCGCGACCACCGGCACCTCGACGTCGAAAAGCGGCGTCCGGACCGTCTTGCCGAACAGCGGCTGGTACCGCTCGTCGTCGGGGTGGGCGACCAGCGCCACGCAGGCGGGCAGCAGCTCGGGCCGGGTGGTCTCGATCCAGACCGCGCCCTCGCGGCTGGAGAACCCGATCCGGTGGTAGGCGCCGGGTCGCTCCCGGTCCTCGAGCTCGGCCTGGGCGACGGCGGTGCGGAAGGTGACGTCCCAGAGGGTCGGCGCCTCCTGGGCGTACGCCTCACCGCGGGCCAGGTTGTTCAGGAACATCCGCTGCGCCGTGGCGCGCGAGGACTCCGAGATGGTCCGGTAGACGTTCGACCAGTCCACCGACAGCCCGACCCGGCGCCAGAGCTTCTCGAACTCCGCCTCGTCCTCCTCGGTCAGCTGCATGCACAGCTCCACGAAGTTGCGGCGCGAGATCGGCAGCTGGTTCTTGTCGGGCTTGGCGGGCGGCTCGAACGACGGGTCGTAGGGCAGCGACGGGTCGCAGCGCACGCCGTAGTAGTTCTGCACCCGCCGCTCGGTCGGCAGGCCGTTGTCGTCCCAGCCCATCGGGTAGAAGACGTGCCGGCCGCGCATCCGCTGGTAGCGGGCGACAAAGTCGGTGTGGGTGTAGCTGAACACGTGCCCGACGTGCAGCGACCCGCTGGCGGTCGGCGGAGGAGTGTCGATCGACCAGATCTGCTCACGCGGTCCCTGCAGGGCGGCCTCGCGGTCGAAGGCGTAGGTGTCCTCGGCTGCCCAGCGCTCGACCCACTTCTCCTCGAGCCCGTCGATCGAGGGCTTCTCGGGTACGCCGACGGTCGCTCCCGCGGCAGGGGTGTCCGAGGTCGCGGTGTCGGGAGCCATGCCCTCCATCCTAGGAAGACGCGGCAACGAGGTTCCGCGCACGCCGGGAACCCCCGCCGGCGTCGACCGTCAGCCATGCATGGACACGCTGCGCCTGCTGCTCAACGTCGTCTGGCTCGTCCTGCAGGGCTGGATCCTCGCGCTGGCCTACCTGCTGGCGGGAGTGCTCGCCTGCCTGCTCGTCGTCACGATCCCGTTCGGCATCGCATCGTTCCGGCTGGCGGGCTTCGTCCTCTGGCCGTTCGGGCGGACCACGGTGCGCGCGCCCGGTGCCGGCGTGGCGTCGGCCATCGGCAACGTGCTGTGGTTCCTCGTCGCCGGCTGGTGGCTGGCGTTGGTCCACGTCATCGCGGGCATCGGGTTCTGCCTCACGATCATCGGCATCCCCTTCGGCGTCGCCTCCTTCAAGCTCGCCGCGGTCGGCCTGTTCCCCCTGGGCAAGCGGGTGGTGGAGACCGCTCCGCCGCGGGACTGGATGCACGCGGGCAGCGGCGTGGTGGACGGAGCCGGCCGAGCGCGCGCGGCGGCGTACTGACCGGCTGGCATCCTGGGTCGGTGAACAGCGGCAGTACCGGTGACATGGCCCGGGTCGAGAACGAGCTGCTGGCGCGGTGGCCGGAGAACCGGCTGGAGCCCTCGCTGACCCGCATCACCGCCCTTGTCGACCTCCTCGGGTCGCCGCACCGCGCCATGCCCGTGATCCACGTCGCCGGCACCAACGGCAAGACGACCACGGCGCGGATGGTCGACGGGCTGCTGCGCGGCTTCGGGCTGCGGGTGGGCCGGTTCACCAGCCCGCACCTGCAGTCCATCCGCGAGCGGATCGTGCTGGACGGCGAGCCGGTCAGTGCCGAGCGGTTCGTCGAGACCTACGAGGACATCGCGCCCTACGTCCAGATGGTCGACGCCGCCGGCGAGCACCCGCTGTCCTTCTTCGAGGTCATGGTGGGCATGGCGTACGCCCTCTTCGCCGAGACCCCGGTCGACGTCGCCGTCGTCGAGGTCGGCATGGGTGGCAGCTGGGACGCCACGAACGTCGCGGACGGCCGGGTCGCCGTCGTCACCCCGGTCGACCTGGACCACGCCGAGTACCTCGGGCCCGACGTCGCGACGATCGCGGGGAGAAGGCCGGGATCATCAAGGCCGACGCCATCGCCGTCCTCGCCCACCAGCAGCCCGGCGCGCTGGACGCCCTCGTGCGCCGTGCCGTCGAGGTCGAGGCCGTGGTCGCCCGCGAGGGCACCGAGTTCGGCGTGCTGGAGCGGCGGGTCGCCGTCGGCGGGCAGCAGGTCCGGTTGCAGGGCCTGGGCGGCGAGTACGAGGAGGTCTTCCTCCCGCTGTTCGGGGCCCACCAGGCGCAGAACGCGGTCACCGCGCTGGCGGCGGTCGAGGCGTTCCTCGGTGCGGGTGCCGCGACCGGGCCGATCGAGCAGGAGGCTGTGCGGGCCGCCTTCGCCGGCGTCCGCTCGCCCGGCCGCCTGGAGCGGGTGCGCACCAGTCCCACGGTGCTCATCGACGCCGCGCACAACCCGGCGGGCATGGCGGCGACGGTCGATGCGATCAAGGAGTCCTTCGACTTCACCCGGCTGGTCGGTGTCGTCAGCTGCGTCAGCGGCAAGGACGTGCACGGCATCCTCGCCGCGCTCGAGGACGTGTGCGCCGAGCTGGTGGTCACGCAGAACAGCTCGGCGCGGGCGATGCCTGCCGACGAGCTGGGGGCCCTGGCCGTCGACGTCTTCGGCGCCGACCGGGTGAGCGTCTCGCCTCGCCTGGCCGAGGCGCTGACCGAGGCGATCGAGCTGGCCGAGGCCGGTCCCGACGACGCCCTCGGTGGCTCCGGCGTGCTGGTGACCGGCAGCGTGATCACGGCAGGTGAGGCTCGCTCGCTCCTGGGCCGGAGCGGCGCATGACCGCCCCCGACCCGGCGCGCGCCGGTCGGGCCCTGGCCGGAGCGGCGGCCGGCGTCCTGGTGCTCGAAGGCCTGGCCGTGCTGTTCGTGCCCCGGGGCATCGCGCAGACCGGTGAGGGCTCACCGGTGGACGGCTCGCCTTCCTGCTCGGACTGGCCGTCGTCCTCGTCCTGGCAGCGGGCATCCAGCGCCGTCCGCGTGGCCTGGTGGTGGGCAGCGTCCTGCAGGTGCCGCTGCTGCTGACCGGCCTGTTGGACGGCGTGATGTGGTTCGTCGCCGGGGCGTTCGTGCTCATCTGGCTCTACCTGCTGCAGGTCCGCAAGGAGCTCCTCGGCTCGCCGTTCGGGCCGGCCCGGGCGTCGGTCCGGGACGACGGCGACGGTGGGTCGACGGCCACCACGTAGGCTCCCGCCCCGTGACCGAACGCACCCTCGTCCTCGTCAAGCCCGATGGCGTCGCCCGTGGCCTCGTCGGCGAGGTGATCACCCGCCTGGAGCGCAAGGGCCTGCGGCTGGTGGCCGCCGAGCTGCGCACGCTGAGCCGCGAGACCGCCGAGACGCACTACGCCGAGCACAGCGAGCGGCCGTTCTTCGGCTCGCTCGTCGAGTTCATCACCGGCGGTCCGCTCATGGCCCTGGTGGTCGAGGGCGAGCGCGCGATCGAGGCGTTCCGCGCGCTCGCCGGCGCCACCGACCCGGTGAAGGCCGCTCCCGGCACCATCCGCGGCGACTTCGCCCTCGAGGTGCAGAACAACATCGTGCACGGCTCGGACTCGCCCGAGTCCGCCGCGCGCGAGGTGAAGCTCTTCTTCCCCGACCTCGGCTGACGGCCCCCTCGCAGGGGGCGAGGTGGTCCTTTCTCAGAGGTCGGCGGGCTGGTCGGGGGACGTCCAGGCCAGGTGCCAGTAGGTCAGCAGACCGCTGGTGAACCACAGCAGGAACCCGAGGCACAGTGCCGGCGCGACGTGCCCGGTGAGACCGAGGACGGCGATCGCCCCCGTGAACGACGCGAAGGTCAGCGCCTAGCTCGGCCGGCCCATCGCGCTGTGCGACCGGTCGCCCAGCCGCCGTTGGTGCTCGTCCAGTGATCGTTCGTCCCGGTCGAGGACACCGCGGATGCCGAGGTCGAGCGTCACCGCGCCTCGCTCCCGGGCCCTTGGCCGGAGAGGCCCCGGCCGGCGGCGGCTACCCTGGACCGGTCATGACTGCCGAACTCCACGCCGCTGCAGGCGAGTCGCTCTACGCTCGCCTCGAGCCGCTGCTGGCCCAGATCCAGAAGCCGATCCAGTACGTCGGCGGTGAACTGAACTCGCAGGTGAAGCCCTGGGAGGACGCCGACGTCCACTGGGCGCTGATGTACCCCGACGCCTACGAGGTCGGGCTGCCGAACCAGGGCCTGATGATCCTGTACGAGGTCCTCAACGAGCGCGCGGACGTCCTGGCCGAGCGCACCTATGCCGTCTGGCCCGACCTCGCAGGTCTGATGCGCGAGAACGGCGTCCCGCAGTTCACCGTCGACGGGCACCGGTCGGTGCGCGACTTCGACCTCCTCGGCGTCAGCTTCGCCACCGAGCTCGGCTACACCAACCTGCTCGAGGCCCTCGACCTCGCCGGCGTCCCGATCCACGCCGTCGACCGGGACGAGAGCCACCCCGTCGTCGTCGCCGGGGGCATGCCGCGTTCAACCCCGAGCCGGTCGCCGACTTCGTCGACTGCGCCGTCCTCGGCGACGGCGAGCAGGTCGTCGGCGACATCACCGACGTCGTCAAGGCGTGGAAGCTGCAGGGCCGCCCGGGTGGTCGCATCGAGCTGCTCGCGCGCCTGGCCCGCGTCGACGGCGTCTACGTGCCGCGCTTCTACACCGTCTCCTACGGCCCGGACGGCGCCATCGCCGGCTTGCAGCGCACCCGCGAGGACGTCCCTGCCACGGTCGGCAAGCGCACCGTCATGGACCTCGACGAGTGGCCCTACCCGAAGACGCCGATCGTCCCGCTCGCGGAGTCCGTCCACGAGCGCATGAGCGTCGAGATCTTCCGCGGCTGCACCCGTGGCTGCCGCTTCTGCCAGGCCGGGATGATCACCCGCCCGGTGCGCGAGCGGACGATCACCGGCATCGGCTCCATGGTCGAGCAGGGCCTCAAGGCGACCGGCTACGAGGAGGTCGGGCTACTCAGCCTGTCCAGCGCCGACCACTCCGAGATCGGCCAGCTGGCCAAGGAGCTCGCCGACCGCTACGAGGACTCCAAGGTCAGCCTGAGCCTGCCGAGCACCCGGGTCGACGCCTTCAACGTCACCCTCGCCAACGAGCTCTCCCGCAACGGGCGGCGCAGCGGCCTGACCTTCGCCCCCGAGGGCGGCAGCGAGCGGATCCGGCGGGTGATCAACAAGACGGTGTCCAAGGAGGACCTCGTCCGCACGGTCACCACCGCCTACGCCAACGGCTGGCGTCAGGTGAAGCTCTACTTCATGTGCGGGCTCCCCACGGAAACCGACGAGGACGTGCTGGAGATCGCCGACCTCGCCGTCGAGGTGATCAAGGCCGGCCGCGAGGCCAGCGGGCAGAAGGACATCCGCTGCACGGTCTCGATCGGCGGGTTCGTCCCCAAGCCGCACACCCCGTTCCAGTGGGCGAGCCAGGCCAGCGCCGAGACGATCGATCACCGGCTGCGCCTGCTCCGCCAGAAGATCAACGAGGACCGCCGCATCGGCCGCTCGATCGGGCTGCGCTACCACGACGGCAAGCCCGGCGTCATCGAAGGACTGCTCTCGCGGGGCGACCGCCGCGTCGGTCGGGTCATCGAGCGGGTCTGGCGCGACGGCGGGAAGTTCGACGGCTGGAGCGAGCACTTCTCCTTCGACCGCTGGACGACGGCAGCGGCCGAGGAACTGCAGCCCCTCGGTGTCGACCTCGACTGGTTCACCACCCGCGAGCGCACCGAGCACGAGATCCTGCCCTGGGACCACCTGGACTCGGGTCTGGACAAGGAGTGGCTCTGGGAGGACTGGCAGGAGGCGCTCTCCGAGGAGGAGGTCGCCGACTGCCGGTGGACCCCTGCTACGACTGCGGCGTCTGCCCGACCATGGGGACCGAGATCCAGATCGGCCCCACCGGGCGCAGCCTGCTGCCGCTCACCGTCGTCTGATGGCGCGCCAGCCCGACGGTCCGCCCCCGCCGCCGACGGTCCAGAAGCTGCGCATCCGCTACGCCAAGCGGGGGCGCCTGCGCTTCGCCTCGCACCGCGACCTCGCCCGGACCCTGGAGCGGGCGCTGCGCCGCGCGCAGGTGCCGATGGCGTTCTCGGCCGGGTTCAGCCCGCACCCGAAGATCTCCTACCTCGGCGCGGCACCCACGGGTGCCGCCAGCGAGGCGGAGTACGTGGAGATCGGGCTGTCGGTCGCCTGCGACCCGGAGGCGGTGCGGGCGGCGCTGGACGCCTCGCTGCCCGCCGAGGTGGCGATCCTCGAGTGCGTCGAGGCGGGGGAGGGGACCGGCTCGCTGGCCGACCGGATCGACACCTCCGTCTGGCGGGTGGAGCTGCCCGGGGTCACGCTGGCCGAGCTGCGGCCCGCCGTCGAGGAGTTCCTGGCGCGCGACGTGGTGACGGTCGCCAAGCGGACGAAGAACGGCCTCAAGGACATCGACGCGCGCGCGTCGGTAGCCAGCGCCTCGGCAGGCGAGCAGGCGGGTTGTGCCATACTGCACATGGTCGTCCGGCAGTTGACGCCCGCCGTACGACCTGACGACGTGTTGGCCGCCCTGGCTGCCGTCGCCGACCTGCACCCGCCGTTGCCCGCCCGGGCCGTGCGTGAGGCGCAGGGCCGGCTCGACGACACCGGGACCGTGGCCGATCCGCTCGGACCGGACCGTGCAGCGCGCCTCCCCAGGAGCACGCGGCGATCTGACCGGTGGGTCCCCGGAGACCGCGCGACGTCGAGCGCCACGGCTGCCAGACGTGACGCACCCGATCCGGGCCGCCCGGTCCGGACCACGCAGACCCTCGCACCACCGACAGACCAGCACCGCAGGATCGCAGCAGCACACGATCAGCAGCACTCGACCAGTTCCACCGCATCGGCGTTGCGTCCGGCGCGGGCACCACCAGCAGTCCGGCCACCGCCGCGGCAACCGCCGCGCGGAGACCGACACCAGACTTCTGCAGGACGGGCCATCCCCGCCGTACCCCGTGCGACGGCCCGCCCCGCCCAACCCGTGCTCCTGCGCGGTCGCCAGTCATCCGATCGGCGCCCGGGAGCACATGAGGAGACGAGCCCTCGTGGCCGATTCAGACAGCACCAGCACCGAGACCACCGACGAGAGTCCGACCGGGGCCGCCCCAGACGGCGAGGTCACCGAGATCCCTGCGGTGTCCGAGGACTCCTCGGTCCCGGCGGATCCCGCGGTCCCGGAGGCCGAGGAGACCGAGGACGCCGAGGAGGTGGCCGCCGCTGACGCGCCGGCCGAGCCGGAACCAGAGCTGCCGCGGTTCGCGACGGCATTCAGCTCGCCCGAGCCGACTGCCGTCGTCGCCCGCCCCCGCCGCCGGGCCACCCGCTCGGTGATCGCCGCCGACCCCGACTCCGTCGAGGCGCCGGCACCCGCCCCGGCCGCGCCGGCCTTCGTCAGCTTCGTGGCGCCCAGCGAGACGGACGTCCCGCCCCCGCCGCGCCGGCGCAGTCGCCGTCCCGCCGAGGCCCCCGAGGTCGAGGCCGTCGAGGAGACCACTCCGGCCGAGGAGGACGTCGAGGCCGACTCCGGCCCCGGACGCCCCCGCCGCAGCCGCTCCCGCCGCCGTCCGGCCGAGCAGGCCGAGGCCGAGGACACGACCGGCACCGAGGTCGCCGACACCGAGGACGCCGAGGACGGCGACAGCGACGAGACGGGGACCGCGACGAGGGTGGCACCGGCAGCCGGCGTCGCCGCCGCGGCCGCCGGGGTCGCGGCCGTGGCCGCACCGGCGAGGACTCCGGCGACGAGGACGCCTCGGAGGACGCCTCCGAGGCCGACTCCGACGACGACGAGGACGGGGAGTCCGGCGAGGACTCCGCGGACACCGACTCCGACGAGTCCGAGGGTGGTTCCAGCACCCGGCGCCGTCGGCGTCGCCGCCGGCGCAGCGGGAGCGGGGAGGCGGCGAGGCCGCCGGCGACGACTCCGACGACGACGACCGTCCCGAACGAGCCGGCCGCAACGGCCGGCTGACCAGCGACGACGACGTCCGCGGCGTGGCCGGGTCGACCCGCCTGGAGGCCAAGCGCCAGCGCCGCCGGGACGGCCGGGACACCGGTCGCCGTCGCGCGCCGATCCTGACCGAGAGCGAGTTCCTCGCCCGCCGCGAGGCCGTCGACCGCACGATGGTCATCCGCCAGCGGGGTGAGCGGACGCAGATCGCCGTCCTCGAGGACGACGTCCTCGTCGAGCACTACGTCACGCAGGCGTCGGCGACGTCCTTCGCCGGGAACGTCTACCTCGGCCGCGTCCAGAACGTGCTGCCCAGCATGGAGGCCGCGTTCGTCGACATCGGCAAGGGCGCAACGCGGTCCTCTACGCCGGCGAGGTGAACTGGGACGCCGCAGGGCTGTCGGGCAAGCAGCGGTCCATCGAGACGGCGATGAAGTCCGGGGACAAGGTCCTGGTGCAGGTGACCAAGGACCCGATCGGCCACAAGGGCGCCCGGCTGACCCAGCAGATCAACCTGCCCGGCCGCTTCCTGGTCTTCGTGCCCGGCGGCTCCATGACCGGGATCAGCCGCAAGCTGCCCGACACCGAGCGGCAGCGGCTCAAGGACATCCTCAAGAAGATCGTCCCCGAGGACGCCGGCGTGATCATCCGGACCGCCGCGGAGGGCGCCTCGGAGGAGGAGCTCACCCGCGACGTCAACCGGCTGACCGCGCAGTGGGACGTCATCCAGAAGAAGGCCGAGTCGACCTCGAATGCGCCGACCCTGCTCTACGGCGAGCCGGACCTGGCGATCCGGGTCATCCGCGACGTCTTCAACGAGGACTTCAAGGACCTCGTCGTCCAGGGCGACGACGCCTGGGACACCGTCGAGGCCTACGTCGCGCACGTCTCCCCGGAGCTGACCGGGCGCCTCTCGCGCTACACCGGCGAGGGCGACGTGTTCCACGACCTGCGCATCGACGAGCAGCTGATGAAGGCACTAGACCGCAAGGTCTGGTTGCCCTCGGGCGGCTCGCTGGTCATCGACCGCACCGAGGCCATGACGGTCGTCGACGTCAACACCGGCAAGTTCGTCGGCTCCGGCGGCAACCTGGAGCAGACCGTCACGCGCAACAACATGGAGGCCGCGGAGGAGATCGTCCGCCAGCTCCGGCTGCGCGACATCGGCGGCATCATCGTCATCGACTTCATCGACATGGTCCTCGAGAGCAACCGCGACCTCGTGCTGCGGCGGCTCACCGAGTGCCTGGGCCGCGACCGCACCAAGCACCAGGTGGCCGAGGTGACCTCGCTGGGCTTGGTCCAGATGACCCGCAAGCGGGTCGGGCAGGGGCTGCTCGAGGTCTTCTCCGAGCCCTGCGAGCACTGCCGCGGCCGTGGTGTCCTCGTCAGCACCGATCCCGTGGACGAGAAGCGCCGCGGTGGGGGTGGCGCGGGCGGGAACTCCGGTGGCGGCAACGGCGGCGGGGGTGGCAACGGTGGCGGCACCGGCCGCCGTGACCGCTCCGGCGGCCGGGACAACGCCAAGGACGCAGGCAAGGACGCAGCCAAGGACGCGGGCAGGGACGACGCCAAGGAGCACGGCAAGGACCTCGCCACGGAGGTCGTGCCGGCCGGGTCGTCGGAGGAGACGGCGGCCGGATCCGCGGACGGCGAGGCCGAGGGCTCCCGGGGCGGTCGTCGCAACCGGGGACGACGGAACCGCGGCCAGTCGGGGAGGAGCGGGCGGCCGAGGACGCCGCCGTGCTCGCCGGTACCGCCGAGGACGCCGGATCCGAGGGCGCGGCATCCGAGGGCGAGGCATCCGAGGGCAAGGCATCCGAGGCGGCGTCGGCCGTGGCGGGACCCGAGGCATCCGCGGTCGAGGTGCTCCCGGTCGACGAGGAGATCGCGGAGGGCTCCCCGGCCGAGCACGTACCGGCCGAAGCCACAGCAGTCGAGGTCGCTGCCGTCGAGGTGGCTCCGGGGGACCAGGCTCCGGAGCGGGCGTCCGTCGAGGCGCCCCCGGTCGAGGAACAGGGCGTCCCGGCGCCGGCGGAGGCGGAGTCGACCACGCGTCCCCGCCGTCGCCGCGCGGCGAGCCGTCCGGCGGGCCCGCCCGTCTCCTGACCCGGAGCGGGGCGCGACGGGACCCTGCAGCGGGGCTGAATCGGCTCAGGTACGCTGGTCGGGTTGCACCGCCACCGCGCGGGCGCCTTCGGGTGCCGCCGGGTCAGGCGACCGCAGCCCGTCCAGCACCCGGCGATCGCTCCGGTCTGCGCGCCGGAACACAGAGCTAGCAAAGAGCGATACGAGGAGTCAGTGGTGTACGCAGTGGTGAAGGCCGGTGGCAGCCAGCACAAGGTGGCCGTGGGCGACACGTTCACGATCAACCGCCTGGCGGGTGCCGCGGGTGACACGGTCGCCCTCCCGGCCATCCTGCTGGTCGACGGCGACACCGTCACCAGCGACGCCGCGGCCCTGGCCAAGGTGACGGTGACCGGTGAGATCATTGAGCACGGCAAGGGCCCGAAGATCCACATCCACAAGTTCAAGAACAAGACCGGCTACCACAAGCGGCAGGGGCACCGTCAGCCCCTGACCAGCGTCGTGGTCCGCGACATCTCGAAGGGCTGACGCCGACATGGCACACAAGAAGGGCGCCTCGTCGTCCCGTAACGGCCGCGACTCGAACGCCCAGCGCCTCGGCGTGAAGCGCTTCGGCGGCCAGGTCGTCAAGGCCGGGGAGATCATCGTGCGCCAGCGCGGAACCCACTTCCACCCGGGTCTGGGCGTCGGCCGTGGCAGCGACGACACGCTGTTCGCGCTCGCCGCCGGCTCGGTCACCTTCGGCACCCGTCGGGGCCGGAAGACCGTCTCCATCTCGGCCGTCGAGGCCTGAGCACTCACACGTACCAACGTCTTCGAGCGCACGGGCGATTCGCCCGTGCGCTCGATGTCGTTCCGCATCAGCGTGACAACAGGTAAGGGGCGGCGCAGATGGCCGCTTTCGTCGACCGGGTAGTCGTGCACGTCGCCGCCGGGAACGGTGGCCACGGCGTCTCCTCGGTCCATCGGGAGAAGTTCAAGCCCTCGGCGGGCCCGACGGGGGCAACGGTGGCGACGGCGGGGACGTGATCCTCGAGGTCGATCCCAGCGTGCACACCCTGCTGGACTTCCATCACCGGCCGCACCAGAAGGCCGGTAACGGCCGTCCGGGCGAGGGCAGCAACCGGCACGGCGGCAGGGGCGAGGACCGGGTCCTCAGGGTTCCAGCCGGCACGGTGGTCACCACTCCCGACGGCCGGGTCATCGCCGACCTCGTGGGCGCCGGCACCCGGGTGGTGCTCGCCAAGGGCGGCAAGGGCGGGCTCGGTAACGCTGCGCTCGCCAACGCGCGGCGCAAGGCACCCGGCTTCGCCCTGCTCGGCGAGGAGGGCGAGGCCCTCGACGCGGTCATCGAGCTCAAGAGCATCGCCGACGTCGGCCTGGTCGGCTTCCCGTCCGCGGGCAAGTCGTCGCTGGTCTCCGCGATGTCGGCCGCCCGCCCGAAGATCGCCGACTACCCGTTCACCACCCTGGTGCCCAACCTGGGCGTGATCCGCTCCGGCGACACCGTCTACACGATGGCTGACGTCCCCGGGCTCATCCCGGGCGCCTCCACCGGCAAGGGCCTGGGCGTGCAGTTCCTGCGGCACGTCGAGCGGTGCGCCGTCCTGGTGCACGTGGTCGACATGGCGACGATGGAGCCCGGCCGCGACCCGGAGAGCGACATCGAGGCGCTCGAGCACGAGCTCGCCCTGTACTCGGGAGCGGCGGCCGGCGACGACGAGCTCGACCTCGTCGGCCGGCTGCAGATCGCCGTCCTCAACAAGATCGACGTGCCCGACGGCCGCGAGCTGGTCGACCTCGTGCGCGCCGCCCTGGAGAAGCGCGGCCTGGACGTCTACCCGGTGAGCGCCGCGACGGGGAGGGCCTCAAGGAGTTCGGCTTCGCGCTGGCCGCCCACGTCGAGCAGCACCGCGCGAGCCTGCCCACGATGGAGCCGGCCCGCGTCACGATCACGCCGAAGGCCGTGGACGACTCGGGCTTCACCGTCGAGCGCGACCACCAGTGGGAGACCGGGCCGGACGACCGCGCCTTCGTCGTCCGCGGCGTCCGCCCCGAGCGCTGGGTCCGGCAGACCGACTTCACCAACGACGAGGCCGTCGGCTTCCTCGCCGACCGGCTCAACCGGCTCGGCGTGGAGGAGCAGCTGGCCAAGGCGGGGGCACGCGAGGGCGATGCCGTCACGATCGGCGGCGTGACCTTCGACTGGGTGCCCGCGCTGCCGGCCGGGACGCTGACCGTGGAGGAGTCCGCCGGTCTGGGCGGGCGGGGCACTGACTCGCGGGTGGACGCGCCGCACCGCGTCCGTGCCGAGGAGCGGCTGGCCGCCAAGAAGGCGCGGCGTACGCCCTACGAGCTCAGTGAGGACACGTGGACCGACGACGACCTGCCGGCTGATCTCCCGGACGAGGCGCCGTGAGCGCCGCGCGTCCGCAGATCGCCGGCGCGCGCCGGGTGGTCGTCAAGGTGGGCTCCTCGTCCCTCACGACACTTCCGGGCGGGCTCGATGCCGCCCGCCTGTCGGCGCTGGTCGACCACCTCGGCGCGGCCCGCGCCGCCGGTCGTGAGGTCGTGCTCGTCTCCTCGGGTGCCATCGCGGCCGGCCTGGCACCCTTGCGGCTCGACGGTCGCCCGCGTGACCTCGCCACCGCCCAGGCCGCCGCGAGCGTCGGGCAGCTCCGCCTGGTGCAGACCTACGCCGACGCGTTCGCCCGGCACGACATCACCGTCGGCCAGGTACTGCTCACCTCCGACGACCTGACCCGGCGCAGCCACTACCGCAACGCGCAGCAGACGGTCGAGAAACTGCTCAGCCTCCGCGTCCTCCCGGTGGTGAACGAGAACGACACCGTCGCCACCGAGGAGATCCGCTTCGGCGACAACGACCGGCTGGCCGCGCTCGTGGCCCACGTCGCGCGGGCCGACGCGCTGGTCCTGCTCTCCGACGTCGACGGCGTGTACGACGGCGACCCGCGCGTCGGCCCGGCGCAGCTGGTGGAGACGGTGACCGCGCCGGCAGATCTCGACGCCGTCGTCCTCGGGACCGCGAAGCGCAACGGGGTCGGTACCGGCGGCATGGCCACCAAGGTGGAGGCGGCGTTCATCGCGGCCCACGCCGGCGTCCCGGTCGTGGTCACCTCCACCCAGCAGGCCGCCGCGGCGCTCGCCGGGGAGCTCGTGGGCACGCTCTTCACCCCGATGGGCCGCCGACCGAGCGCCCGCCAGTTCTGGCTCCGCTACGCCAGCCGGCCCCGCGGGCGCGTGCTGCTGGACGAGGGCGCCGTCCGGGCGGTGCGGGAGCGGCACGCCTCGCTCCTGGCCGCCGGCGTCACCGGGGTGACCGGCGACTTCCTGGCCGACGACCCGGTGGAGCTGGTCGGCCCCGACGGCGTCGTCGTGGCCCGCGGGCTGGTCGCCTACGACGCCCGCGAGATGCCGGGCCTGCTCGGCCGCAAGACCGGCGACCTCGCGCCGGAGTACCGCCGAGAGGTCGTGCACCGCGACGAGATGGTCCTGGTCGGGCGGCACGTCGGGCGCTGACCGCGGGCTGAGAGACTGCTGCGCGTGACGATCCGCCCCATCCGTGAGCTCGGTGACCCGGTCCTGCGCACCCCGTCCGACGAGGTGACGGCGTTCGACGACTGGCTGGCCGCACTCGTCCGCGACCTCCTCGACACCGTCGACCACCCCGGTCGGGCCGGTGTCGCCGCAGCGCAGATCGGCGTGAACGTGCGCGCGTTCGCGTACAACATCGACGGTGTCATCGGGCACATGGTCAACCCCGTGATCGTCGAGCGGTCCGAGGAGATCCAGGACGGCGACGAGGGCTGCCTGTCGGTCCCGGGTATCTGGGCGCCGACGGTGCGCGCGATGCACTGCGTGGCCGAGGGTTCGATGTCGACGGCAAGCCCCTGCGGCTGGAGGGCGAGGGGCTCATGGCCCGGTGCCTCCAGCACGAGGTCGACCACCTCGACGGGAAGGTGTTCCTCGACCGGCTCACCGGCGACGCGCGCAAGACCGCGCTGCGCGCACTGCGCGACCGCTGACGGCTCGGCCCGAGGCGGCCATCCGGCCATCCCACGCCCTGATGCGTGCCACTGAGCCTCAGCCGGCGGCGGTGCAGGTCGCGCAGGTGCCGAACACCTCGACCTGGTGCTGCACGTCCGCGAACCCGTGCTCGGCGGCGATCCGCGCCGCCCACCGTTCCACCGGCGGATCCGTCACCTCGACGGTGGTGCCGCAGGAGCGGCAGACCAGGTGGTGGTGGTGGACCGGCGAGCAGCGCCGGTAGGCGGCCTCGCCGTCGGCGCCGCGCAGGACGTCGACCTGGCCGTCGTCCACCAGTGCCTGGAGCGCCCGGTAGACGGTCGCCAGGCCGACCGAGTCGCCCCGGCCGCGGAGCAGGGAGTGCAGGTCCTGGGCGCTGCGGAAGTCGTCGAGGTCGTCCAGGAGCGCCAGAACCGCGCTGCGCTGACGGCTGGGACGCCGGGCTCCGGCGTCGATCGGCTCCGGCGCGCTCACCAGGCCTCCTCGCGGACGCTCGTCGGTCGCGGTCGCGACGCTGCTGGGTCCATCGGTGAGCTCACGACCTCGATCATTCGGCACTCCGTGCCGGGGACGAAGGCGCGGGGAGGAAGGAGCCGGGACGGCGTGCTCCCCGTGCTCGTCGTAGTGCACGCCCGAGCCGGTCAGGTGCGGCGCGTGGCGGTGCCCGTCGTGGTCGTAGTCGACGTGGTCGCCGTGCGGAACCGGCAGGTGGCCGCAGCCCTCGCCGTGCTCGTGCGGGTGGGCGGCGTGCACGCCGACGCGCCGACGGTGGCGGCGGTGGGCCGCGCTCTCGCGCACCGCGGTCGCGAGGGAGACCAGCAGGAACACGGCGATGGCCAGCAGCACGATCGTCCCGCCGGAGGGAGTGCCCGTGTAGTACGACGCGGTCGTCCCGGAGAGGCTGACCACCAGACCGACGGCGCAGGCGAGGAACAGGGCCTGCCGGAAGCTGCGCGCGACCAGTTGGGCGACCGCGCTGGGCACGATCATCAGTGCGCTGATCAGCAGCAGCCCGACCACTCGCATCGAGAGCACGACGGTGGCCGCGACGAGGGCTGCCAGCACGACGTTCAACGCGAGCACGGGCAGCCCCACCGCGCGGGCGTACTCCTCGTCGTCGCTCACCGCGTAGAGGCGCTGGCCCAGCAGACCCACCACGGCCAGTACCAGGACGGCGATGACGGCGAAGACGGCGAGGTCGGACGGCGCGGTCGTGGTGATCGCGCCGAAGAGGTAGGCGTCGAGGTTGGTGGCCTGGCCGCGCGGAGCCAGGCTGAGCAGCACCACGCCGCCGGCGATCCCCCGTAGAAGAGGATGGCCAGCGCCACGTCCCCGCTGGTGCGGCCTCGCGCCCGGATCAGCTCGATGAGGACGGCGCCCAGGACGGCGGCGACGAGTGCGGTGCCCACCGGTGCCGTGGAGGTCAGCACGCCGATCGCGACCCCGGTCAGGGCGACGTGTCCCAGACCGTCGCCGAGCAGCGACAGACGTCGCTGGACCAGGAAGATGCCGACCGCGGGCGCCACCAGGCCGACCATGAGGGAGGCCAGGAGCGCCCGTTGCATGAAGTCGTACTCGAGCACCTCCACGTCAGCGGCCTCCCGTCCGGAGCCGGGCCGCGACGGTCGGCTGGTCGAGCCGGTAGCGGGTGCCGGGGGCTGGTCCGGTGCACCGCAGTGGTCGTGCCGGCCGTAGTCGGCCGTGGCCTCGATCCCGGCGAGGGGCCCGTCGTAGCGGATGCGCCCGTGGTCGACGACCACCGCTCGGGTGAGGACGGTGGAGAGCGGGCCGGCCTCGTGCGTGACCACCAGGAGGGTGGTGCCGGCAGCCGACACGCGGGCGAGCACCGCGGCGAGGGCGTCCTGGCTCGCGCTGTCCACGCCTGCCGTCGGCTCGTCCATGATGAGCAGCTCGGGCTGGGCGGCCAGCGCGCGGGCCACGAGCACGCGACGCTGCTGACCGCCCGAGAGGGAGGCGACCGGCTCGTCCATGCGGTCGGCCAGACCCACCGCGGCGACGGCTTCGCCGACGGCGGCGCGGTCGGCGGCGCCGAGCCGCCGGAAGAGGCCGAGGCGGGGAGCCGCCCGACCGCGACGACCTCGCGGACGGTGGCCGGGACCGCTCCGCTGACCGTGTGCCGCTGCGGGACGTAGCCGACCCGGCCGCGCTCCCGCAGCCTGCCGACCGGCGCACCGAGCAGCTCCACCTCGCCGCCGAGCACGGGGGCGAGTCCGAGCAGTCCTCGCGCGAGCGTGGTCTTCCCCGAGCCGTTGGAGCCGAGGATCGCGACGGCCTCGCCGGTCCGCACCGTCAGGTCGACGTGCGCGAGGATCGGGACGTCGCCGTAGCCGACGCTGGCGTCCCGCAGCTGTACGGCGGCCGGTGGATCGGGGACTGCGGTCATGAGCAGGACTGGCCTTCCTGCAGGGTGGCGAGGTTGGCGCGCATCACCTGCAGATAGTCCTCGCCGTCGGACTCGTCCGTCAGACCCTCGATCGGATCGAGGACCGCGGTGCGGACGCCGGCCTCGTCCGCCACCGTCTCGGCGACGGCGGGATCCACGAGGGTCTCGGTGTAGACGGTGGTGACCCCGCGCTCGCGGACGAGCGTGGCGAGCTCGGCCAGCTGGGCGGCCGACGGCTCCTGCGAGGGCTCAGCCCGCTGATCCCGGTCACTTCGAGACCGTAGCGCTCGCCCAGGTAGCCGAAGGCGTCGTGACCGGTCACCAGGGTGCTGACGGCGCAGCTCGACAAGGTCGTCTCGATCTCCCGGTCCAGCTCCTCGAGGTCGGCGCGGAGGGCGGCTGCGTTGGCCTCGTAGGTCGAGGCGTTGTCCGGGTCGAGGTCGGCCAGCCGGTCGGCAAGGGCGTCGCCGACCGACGCCAGGCGCGTCGGGTCGAGCCAGAAGTGCGGGTCGACCGCGTGCTCCTCCTCGCCGCCCTCCTCCGCGTGCTCGGCCTCGTCCGCGTGCTCGGCCTCGTCGGCGTGCTCGTCCTCCGCGTGCTCGTGCGCCTCGCCCTCGACGAGGTCGGCGGCCTGGCCGGCGTCCCAGGCGTGGTCCCCGCCCTCGGACTCGGCGGCCTCGTCGAGCGCCGGCTGGAACCCGTCGAGGTAGACGAGCAGGTCGGCCTCCGAGACCGCAGCCACGTCCTGCGGCGCCAGTTCCAGGTCGTGGGCTTCGGCGCCGGGCGCGGTCAGCGACGAGACCGACAGGAGATCCCCGCCGACGCGGGCGGCCGTCCACTCGAGGGGTAGAAGCCGGCGAGCACGGTGAGCCGGCCCGAGTCGGTACCGGATCCCTCGTCCACCCCGCACCCGGTCAGCAGGGCGGCGGCGGAGGTCGCGGCGACGGCGGCGGTCCAACGGGCGGTACGGGCGCTCATGAGAATCATTCTCGCATAACGACGTGACGGGCCGCAGGGGTCGGGAGCATGCCGGTTCCCGCGTACCCTCGCGGGCGTGTCCGACGTCTCCTCCTTGCCGCTGATCGGAGCCGCCGCGCTGCGCGCGCGTGCGGCCGCCCGGTGCTGCGCACCCTGCCGACCGACGTGAAGGACGCCGCGCTGACCGCGATGGCCGACGCGCTCGTGGAGCGCACCGACGAGGTGCTGACCGCCAACGCCGCCGACGTGGCGGCGGCAGCGGCCGACGGCACCCCGGAGTCCGTCCTGGACCGGCTCCGGCTCGACGCCGGGCGGGTGGCCGGGGTCGCGGCCGCGCTGCGCGACCTCGTCGCCCTGCCCGACCCCGTCGGTGACGTGGTCCGCGGCTCGCGACTGCCGAACGGGCTGCAGCTGCGCCAGGTCCGGGTGCCGCTCGGCGTCGTGGGCATCGTCTACGAGGCCCGGCCCAACGTGACCGTCGACGCAGCCGGCCTGTGCCTCAAGAGCGGCAACGCCGCGCTGCTGCGGGGCTCGGCGTCGGCCTACCGCACCAACACCGCGCTCGTGACGATCCTCTCCGAGACGGCGGAGAAGGCCGGGCTACCGGCGGGCTCGGTGGAGCTGCTGCCCGCGGACCGCGCCTCGGTGGGCGAGCTGCTCAGCGCCCGTGGCCTGGTCGACGTCGTCATCCCGCGGGGCGGGCGTCGCTCATCGAGCGCGTCGTCCGGGAGTCGACCGTGCCGGTGATCGAGACCGGCGTCGGCAACTGCCACGTCTACGTCGACGCCTCGGCCGACGCCGCGATGGCCGAGGCGATCGTGCTCAACGCCAAGACCCACCGGGTCAGCGTGTGCAACGCCGCGGAGACACTGCTCGTGCACCGCGACGTCCCGTTCCTGCCCCGCCTGCTGGCCGCACTGGCCGACGCCGGCGTCACGCTGCACGGCGACGACGCTGCTCGCGCCGCGCACGAGGCGGTCGTGCCTGCCACCGACGAGGACTGGGCGACCGAGTACCTGTCGATGGACATGGCGGTGCGCGTGGTCGACGACCTGCCCGCCGCGCTGGAGCACATCGCGCAGTGGGGGAGCGGGCACAGCGAGGCCATCGTCGCCGACTCCGCCTCGGCGATCACCGACTTCACCGCCGGCGTGGACGCTGCTGCCGTGCTGGTGAACGCCTCGACCCGGTTCACCGACGGCGGCGAGTTCGGGTTCGGGGCCGAGATCGGCATCTCCACCCAGAAGCTGCACGCCCGGGGGCCGCTCGGCCTCCCCGAGCTCACCTCCACCACCTACGTCGTCACCGGCATCGGCCACACCCGCTGATCCGCGCAGTCCCGTTCCGTCCCGAGGAGCCGCATGCCCCGCCAGCAGTCCCCGCAGTTCTCCTCGGTCGCGGACGTCAGCAAGCGGCTGTCGACGGCGGGCTACCTGCCCGACGCGCAGATCTCGACGACGGTCTTCCTCGCCGACCGGCTGGGGAAGCCGCTGCTGGTGGAGGGGCCGGCCGGGACCGGCAAGACCGAGCTGGCCAAGGCACTGGCGACTGCGACCGGCTCGGAGCTCATCCGGCTGCAGTGCTACGAGGGCCTGGACGAGGCGCGGGCGCTGTACGAGTGGAACTACAAGAAGCAGCTGCTGCGCATCCAGGCGTCCCAAGGCACCGACGGCGCCGACTGGGGCACCGTTCACGACGACATCTTCGGCGAGGAGTTCCTGCTCTCCCGCCCACTGCTGACCGCCATCCGCCGCACCGACCCGACGGTGCTGCTCATCGATGAGACCGACAAGGCCGACGTGGAGGTCGAGGGCCTGCTGCTCGAGGTGCTGTCGGACTTCCAGGTGACCATTCCCGAGCTCGGCACGATCACCGCCGCCCGCAGGCCGATGGTCGTGCTCACCTCCAACGCCACCCGCGAGCTGTCCGAGGCGCTGAAGCGACGGTGCCTCTACCTGGCCCTGGACTACCCCTCGGCCGAGCGCGAGCGGGAGATCGTCCTGTCGCGGGTGCCCGATCTCGCCCCGGGCCTGGCCGAGCAGCTCGTGCGCACCGTGCGCGCGATGCGGGCGCTGGAGCTGAAGAAGTCGCCGTCGATCTCGGAGACCCTCGACTGGGCGCAGACGCTGCTCGAGCTCGGCCTGGACACCCTGGACGAGCCGGCGGTCCGCTCCACGCTGGGTGTGGTGCTGAAGCACGCGAGCGACCAGGACCGTGCCGCGGCCGAGCTCCGGCTGAACTGATGACGGACCCGGCGGCTCGCGACGCCGAGCCCGGCGGGCTGGCCGGTCACCTGGACGGTTTCGTCCGAGCGGTCCGGGAGGCGGGCATCCCGGTCGGGATCAGCCAGGCCGTCGACGCGGCGGAGATCCTGACCGTCGTCGACCTGCTCGATCGCGAGCAGCTGCGGCATGGCCTGGCCGCGGTGCTGCTGCAGCGGGCCGCCCAGCGCCCCACCTACGACGTCCTCTTCGACCTGTGGTGGCCGCTGACGGACCGGCCGCGCGCCACCGCCGCGGACGGGACGGACGGCGCCGCCGACGGCGAGCCGGGGAGTCGACCCTCGACGTGCCCGGCGACGACGGTGTCGACCTGGCGGCGCTGATGCGTGAGCAGTTGCTCCAGCTGCTGCTGGACGGGAACGAGGAGGCGCTCCGCCGCTTCGCCCGCGAGGCCGTCGAGCTGCTCGGCCGCGGTCAGCCGTCGCCGTCGGGGCAGTCGTTCTTCAGCTACCGCGTCCTGCGGGCGCTCTCGCCGGACACCCTGGTGGCCCAGTTGCTGGCCGGGCTGCTCGCCGACGGTGACCGCGGCGGGCTGGGGGAGCAGGTGGCCCGCCAGACGATCCGCGAACGGTTGACCGCGCTCCGGGCGGCGATCGAGTCCGAGGTCCGGCGGCGCACGGCGGCGGAGAAGGGGCGGGACAAGATCGCGAAGAACGCCGTCCGGCCGCTCGCCGACCAGGTGGACTTCCTCCGCGCCCAGTCCTCCGATCTCGCCGAGCTGCGCAGGGCGGTCGCCCCGCTGGCCCGCCGGTTGGCGGTGCGGCTCTCCGCGCGCCGGAAGATGGGCCGGCAGGGCCGGCTGGACTTCCGCAAGACGGTGCGCGCCTCGCTGGGCACCGGAGGCGTGCCCGTGGTCACCCACCACCGTCCGCGCGCGGTGCACAAGCCCGAGCTCGTCGTGCTCTGCGACGTGAGCGGGTCGGTCGCCGGTTTCAGCCATTTCACGCTGATGCTGACCCAGGCGTTGCGCGAGCACTTCACCGGTGTGCGCGCCTTCGCGTTCGTCGACAGCACCGACGAGGTGACCCGCTTCTTCCGGCCCGGCGCCGACGTCGTGGACGCGGTCGCGAGGATCGGCCGCGAGGCCGACGTCGTGGGCTTCGACGGGCACAGCGACTACGGCACCGCCTTCGAGGTGTTCGCCGACCGCTGGGCGTCGGCCGTCGGGCCGAAGACATCCCTGCTGGTGCTCGGTGACGGCCGGACGAACTACCGGCAGCCCGGCCTGCCGGTGCTCGCGGACCTGGTGCGGCGGTCGCGGTCAGCGCACTGGCTCAACCCGGAGCCGCAGCGCCTGTGGGGAGTGGCGACTCGGTCGCGAACCGCTACGGCGAGGTGATCGACATGGTCGAGTGCCGGAACGCGGCGCAGCTGGCGGAGTTCGTCACCACGCTCTGAGCGAGTCGCCTGGTCGACACGGCGACCTGTCGACGTGTCGACGGGTCCACCGGTCGCGTCGGGGCGCCCCGGGAGGTGTTGTGCGCACGGCCACAAGGCGACACGCCGGGGATCCGTAACCCTTCGACCGATCGTGCGTTGGGCAGCACGGCGCCGGGGCGACCGACCGCGCCGCACCATCCGTGCGACGACGCACGGCACGGACTGCGACCGGCTGCACGGGGAGCCGGTCGCAGCGGATCCGCATCCCTGCCCCAGGCAGGGTGGCGGGGCCGCTCGCCGGGGCCGGTCCTGACGGGGCCGGCTCCGGAGGTCCCGGATAGGCTCGTCCGGTGGCAGGTGGCCGGGTCGGGATCATGGGCGGGACGTTCGACCCCATCCACCACGGCCACCTCGTCGCCGCCAGCGAGGTCGGGGGCCTGTTCGGTCTCGACGAGGTCATCTTCGTGCCCACGGGTCAGCCGTGGCAGAAGAGCGAGCGCGAGGTGAGCCCGCCCGAGGACCGCTATCTCATGACGGTGATCGCCACCGCCTCCAATCCGCGGTTCTCCGTCAGCCGGGTGGACATCGACCGGGGCGGTCCGACGTACACCATCGACACCCTCACCGATCTCCGGCAGCAGCGGCCCGACGCCGAGCTGTTCTTCATCACGGGGGCCGACGCCCTGGCCCAGATCGTCAGCTGGCGGGACAACCAGCAGCTGTTCGACCTGGCGCACTTCATCGGCGTGACCCGCCCTGGCTTCCACCTCGCCGACGCCCACCTGCCCGAGGGGTCGTCAGCCTGGTCGAGGTGCCGGCCCTGGCGATCAGCTCCACCGACTGCCGCGATCGCGTCGGCCGCGGCATGCCCGTCTGGTACCTGGTGCCCGACGGTGTCGTGCAGTACATCGAGAAGCGGGGCCTCTACCGCGAGGTCCCGCGGCGGTCCGTCGCCGACGGCGCCCGCAGGCCCGAGCCCCAGCCCCTACCGACCACCTCCAGGAGGTACCCCGATGACCGCCTCGGCCGAGGCGCGGGACACCGCGCTGCTCGCCGCTCAGGCGGCTGCGGACAAGCTCGCCACCGACGTCTCCATCGTCGACGTGAGCGAGCGGCTCGCCATCACCGACGCCTTCGTCCTGGCCTCGGCGCCGAACGAGCGTCAGGTCCAGTCCATCGTCGACGCCGTGGAGGAGCGCCTTCGCGAGCGGGGCATCAAGCCGGTCCGTCGGGAGGGAGTCGCCGAGTCCCGGTGGGTCCTGCTCGACTTCGTCGACGTCGTCGTCCACATCCAGCACGCCGAGGAGCGCGCGTACTACGCGCTCGAGCGTCTCTGGAAGGACTGCCCCACCATTCCGTTCGTCGACGCAGCCACGCCGGCGACCGGCACCACGCGGGTCGACGGCACGACCGCCCACGGCGCGACGTCCGGCGGCGCGACGTCCGGCGACGCGACCTCCGGCGGAACGGTGTCCGGCGACGGGGAGACGACCGGCCGGTGACCTCCGCAGCACTGCCCGCGCTGCCGGTCCCGCGCCTCATCCTGTGGCGGCACGGGCGGACCGAGTGGAACGCCGCGGGAAGGTTCCAGGGGCAGCTCGACCCGCCACTGGACGACCGTGGCCGGCAGCAGGCGGCGTTGGCCGCCCCGTACGTCGCCTCCGGCCTGGTGCCCGAGGATACCGTCGTGGTCTCCAGCGATCTCGACCGTGCCGCAGAGACCGCTGCCGCGCTCGGTGCGGTGCTCGGCGTCCAGGTGCGGCTCGACGAACGGCTGCGCGAACACGGCATGGGCTCCTGGGAGGGCTGACCCGCGACGAGGTCGCCGACCGCTTTCCCGAGCAGTACGCCGACTGGATGGCCGGCCGCCCGGTGCTGGGCCGCGGTGGTGAGGATCCCGCCGCGGTGGCCGAGCGGACGGTGGCAGCCCTCGCCGAGCTGCCCGCGGTGGCGACCGCCGTCGTCGTGACCCACGGCGGGACGGCCGGGCGGCTCATCGAGCGCCTGCTCGGCCTGGGCGCGGACCACCGCCGGGTCTTCGGCCCGCTGGCAAACTGCGCCTGGAGCGAGCTGGCCGTGCAGGGTGACCGCTGGCGGTTGCTGCGGCACAACACCGCGGTGCAGCCGCTGCCGGGTGGTGCCGTGGAAGGCGCCCGGAGGCTGCCGACCGCGGAGGCGCTGGCGACGCCGGAGGGTGGCGCCCCGCCGCCTCCTGGGGACGCCGACGCCGTCTAGGTGTACCCGGCCATCGGGTTGGTGACGGGAGTGCCGCTGTGCGTGCGCTCCTCCGGGTCCCCGACACCGGCGGGCTAGCCTCGCCGGGTGCCCGTCGCCGTCGTCACCGATTCGTCGGCCTACCTCCCCGAGGAGCTGGTGGAGGGCTACGGCATCCACCTGGTTCCCCTCTACGTGGTGCTCCCCGGCCGATCGGGCCGCGAAGGCCACGACATCGGGCCGGGCGAGGTCGCCCGCGCCCTCGCGGTGCGAGGGCAGACCGTCTCGACCTCGCGTCCCACTCCCGGCGACTTCGTGGCCGCGTACCGCCGGGCGCTCGACGAGGGCGCGGACCGGCTGGTCTCCATCCACCTGTCGGCCGAGCTCTCGGGCACCTGGGACGCCGCGCGGCTGGCCGCCTCGCAGGTCGGCGAGCACATCGTCACCGTGGTCGACTCCCGGTCGGCGGCGATGGGCGCCGGGTTCGCCGTCCTGGCCGCCGCCCGGGCTGCGGCGGCGGGGTCCGACGCGGCCGATGTCGCGCGCACGGCGCGCGAGACCGCGGCGGCGACCACCACCCTGTTCGTCGTCGAGACCTTGGAGCACCTGCGCCGTGGGGCCGCATCGGCGCAGCCGCTGCCGTCCTCGGATCGGCGCTCGCGGTCAAGCCGGTGCTGCACGTGCAGGACGGCCGCGTCGTGCCCCTGGAGAAGGTGCGGACGTCCGCGCGGGCACTGAACCGCCTGGTCCAGCGGGCGGTCGAGACCGCGGGCCAGGGACCGGTGTCCATCGCGGTCCATCACCTCGCCGCACCGGAGAAGGCCGACCGGCTCGCCGCCGAGCTCCGCGATCGGCTGCCCCAGCTGCGCGAGCTGCACGTCAGCGAGCTGGGTGCGGCGATCGGGGCGCACGTCGGGCCGGGCGCGGTGGGCATCGTCGTGGCGCCGTTCTGGCAGGACACGGGCGACGACACGTTCGCGGACCCGTTGGAGGGCTGAGCGCAGGATCTGGCACGGCATGGGGCGCAGCATCGCGTCGACCACTGTCGAACTGCTCCCCGCCGTCCACAGGCATCATCACTGTCCACAGATCGGCTGATCGCGCCGTCTGTCGGCGTACGCCTCCCTAGCGTCCGGTCGTGCGCTTCCTCCCGCCGCGGCGACGACGCCGACGTCATCCGTGCGCGCCTGCGGCTCCTGCTGGCCGAGCGGGATCGGCCGGGTGGCTGGGTTCCTGGGGACCTGGAGACCGACGGTCCGCCGGAACCAGGCTCGGACGCGGGATGGCCGGGGAGGACGATGCCCGAACCGGCCCCGTGGTCTCCGATCCCGGGGACGGGACCGTCCTGCCGGGCGGGATCGGTCGGCACCGCGCCCCCGGCAGGAGGCCCGCTGGGATCCCGGCCGGCCCGGTGCCCGTTCCCTCTGGGTCGCGGCAGTGCTGGCCGCTCTCGTGCTGGCCGGCTGGACCTGGCTGGACCGCCCCGGGTCGAGCCGGTGGAGGAGGCACCCGCCGGCGCGACGGTCCCCGCCCCGACCCCGGTCGGGGAGGTCGCCGATATGACGGAGACCGTCGTCGTGTCCGTGGTGGGGCAGGTCGCGAGCCCCGGCCTGGTGACGCTCCCGAGCGGTTCCCGGGTGGCCGACGCCCTGGCCGCGGCCGGGGGCCTGGTGCCGGGAGCCGACGCGACCTCGGTGAACCTCGCCGCGGTGGTCAGCGACGGGGAGCAGCTCGCCGTGGGGCTGCCGGGGGAGGCGGTCCCGCCGGCGCCTCGACAGGTGCGGGGACCGGCGGCCGCGTCGACCTCAACACCGCCGACGTCGCGGAGCTGGACGCGCTGCCGGGCATCGGACCCGTGCTCGCCCAGCGCATCGTCGACCACCGCACCCGGCAGGGCCCGTTCGGGAGCGTGGACGAGCTCGACGACGTCCCCGGCATCGGGCCCGCGATCGCCGCGGAGCTTGCCGAGCTGGTGGCTGTGTGACGCCGCGCTGGAGCTGGGTGGACCTGCGGCTCGTCCCAGCCGCCGCCGCGATCTGGGGCACGACGCTGCTGGCGCCCTCGGGTGCCACCGTCACGCTGGCCGGCGCCGTCCTCGCGGCGTGCCTGCTGGCGGTCCTGGTGCGGCGCGCGCACGGCCCAGCGACGGCCGTGCTGCTCATCGTGCTGGCGGGGTGGCGGTCGCCTCGGCGTCGTCGGCGGTCCGGGGAGCCGCCCGTGACGGCTCGCCCCTTCGGGCCGCCGCAGAGGGAGAGCGGACCGTGACGGTGGTGCTCGAGCTGGACGGCGATCCACATGTCCTGGGGGCAGGGGCGGGTCGCGTCGTCGCCGATGCGACCGTGACCCGACTCGAGGCCGACGGGACGACGTTCAGCCTGGACGCGGACGTCGTGCTGTTCGGAGCGGCGGACGACTGGCGGGGACTGCTGCCCGGTCAGCGGGCCCAGGTACGGGTCCGGGCCGGCGTCCCGCGAGCCGGCGACGACGTGGTGGCCCTGCTGTCCGCCCGCGCACCACCACGGCTGGTCGGCGACCCGGGCCGCGTGCAGCAGGCCGCAGGCAGCCTGCGAGCGGCGCTGGCGGACTCCGCACGGCGCGTCCTGGAGCCCCCGGCCGCCGGCCTGCTCCCCGGGCTGGTCGTGGGTGACACCCGGGCCTTGGACCCGGTGCTCGAGGAGGACTTCCGCCGGGCCGGTCTGGCGCACCTCACCGCCGTGTCCGGTGCCAACGTCGGTTAATAGGGTGTGGGATATGAGAGCCGTCATCTACGCGCGTGTCTCCTCGGACCCCAACGACCGGGGTCGCTCGGTGGACGAGCAGGAGACCGAGTGCCGTGCCGTCTGCGAGCGCAACGGCTGGGACCTCGTGGAGACGTTTCGGGACAACGACCGCAGCGCCTCGCGCTACGCCACCAAGGCCCGGCCGTCGTACCGCAACCTGATCGACTTCATTGACGCGGGCAAAGCCGACGTGCTGGTCACCTGGGAGTCCTCGCGGTCCTCGCGTGACCTGGCCGAGTACGTGCGGCTGCGGGACCTGTTCGAGCGTCGTGGCGTGCTGCTGTGCTACTCCGGTCGGGTCTTCGACATGGCCGAGGCGGACGACAGGTTCCAGACCGGCCTGGACTTCCTACTGTCGGAACGCGAGTCCGACCAGACCAGGAAGCGGGTGCTGCGCTCCGTGCGAGCCAACGCGGGCAAGGGTCGACCCCACGGGAAGGTGCTCTATGGCTACCGCCGCGTGTACGACGAGAAGACCGGTGAGCTGGTCGAGCAGGTGCCCGACGAGACGACGTCGGCCGTCGTCCGCGAGGTCGCCCGGCGGGTGCTGGAAGGGAGACGCCCTACTCCATCGCCCAGGACTTCGACCGGCGCGGCATCCCGACCCCGCGTGGTGGCCGAGGTTGGGACCTTACCCAGATCAAGCGGCTGTGCGTGAACCCCGGCTACGCGGGCAAGCGCGTCCACCAGGGCAAGGTGGTCGGTGACGCGGTCTGGCCGCCGCTGGTGGACGAGGGCACCCACTTGGCACTGGTGGCCAAGTTGAACGACCCGGCGCGGCGCTCGCAGCGCGACTCCGCCGTCAAGCACCTGCTGTCCGGCATCGCCGTCTGTGGTGTCTGCGGTGGCCGGGTGCGGGTGCAGAAGAACCGAGGCTCTCTGGCCTACCTCTGCGTGGACGGCTTCCACGTCTCTCGGAACGAAGACGACACCGACGAGTACGTCACCGAGGTCATCCTGACCCGTCTGGAGCGTCCGGACGCGGCCGACCTGACGGCCGACAGCAGCAAGAATCCCGACCGGGAGGACGCCCTGGCCGAGGCCCAGGAGAAGCGCGCCCGGCTCGATGGCTTCTACGACGCTGCTGCTGCCGGTGAGTTGACGCCGCAGGCCTTGGCGCGGATCGAAGCCCGCTTGCTCCCCGAGATCGAGGCCGCCGAGCAGCGCGCCAGGACGACGTGGACGTCGCGCTTGGTCGGCGAGGTCGCCGGGCCGGGGGTGCGGGACTGGTGGGAGACCAAGGCAACCCTGGCCCAGAAGCGGGAGGTCATCTCCACGATGGCGACCGTGCGGATTCTGCCCACCACGCGCGGCGCGAGGAGCTTCCGGCCGGAGTCGATCGCAGTCGACTGGAGCTGAGGAAGTCTCCTCACCAGCGAGGAACCGTTCCTCATCTGAAGCCGCCCACGCGGCCCGATCCAGTGCTCTACCGTTTTGGCACCACGACGCCTCAACACCGGGACGGCGTCTGCTGAAGCACGAAGGACCGTTCACCACCACCACCAAGCGGGACACCCCGTGGGAGAGCAACCGGCTCCCACGGCGGGACCTTATTCCTGTTCGCTTGATTCGGTGGGAGCGCTTCTTGCCCAGCATCAACGCGGCCACCTGGCCGCCGTCCGACATCGACTGGTCGGAGCACCTTCGCCCGGCGCAGCGCGCCCGGTCCATCCGCGCCGCTGAGCGGTACATCGACCGCCTGATCTCCTCCGGCTACCTCGACCCCGAGGACCGTTGTGCGCTGGCCCACCGACTCGCCGGGGGCGACGCTCAGTGACACCGGCCGAGCGCGAGCACATGCGCGTGGTGGCCCAGCGGGTCGCCGCAACGGCACCGCCGCTCTCCGACGCCCAGCGCGCCCGTCTGCGTCTTCTGCCGCGAGGCGCTGCCCGATGATCGAGACGACGAACGGCGCGGCCCCTGGGGAGAGTGCCGCGCCGCCCGCAAGTGACCAAGCCGCCCAGCCGGTCGACGTCCAGCGTAGCGACGCGGAGCTGCTGGCCGCCGTCGTCGCGCTGGCCTTCGACCTCATCGCCCACGGCATCCCCGTGGTGGTCTGTCAGCCGCGCCAGGGCTGGCAGCCCGGGGACAAGCGGTCCGACGTCATCCCCCGGCAGGGTGGGCCACGATCACCGCTGCGGAGTCCCTGCCGCTGCTGGACGCCTTCCGGCCGGGGGTTGACGCCCTGGCCATGGTCGGTGGCCACGGTGTCGACGTGGTCGACGTCGACACCAAGGACGACGGGTCAGTGGGCCACCTGCCGCCGTTCCGGTCCTTCGGCATCCACACCACGCCATCGGGCGGCCGGCACTACCTCGTCCGCTCGACCGGCATCGGCAAGATCAGCCCGCTGGCGACGTCGGCCGGACACGTAGGGGACTACGTCGGCGGTACTCCCAACGGCGGTAGCCGGCTGCTGGCCTTCCTGCCCGGCTCGACCCGGCCGAAGTATCCGGACGCGGGCTACGGCATCGAGCAGCCGGTCGACCTGGACGAGCTGTTCGACTGCGGCCCCGACGACGACCTGATCGGCGCGCTGGTCCACGCGGGCGGTAGTCGGGAGGGGTGCCGGGGAGAGGGCCGCCAGCTACACCGAGGCCCGCGCCTTCCTCGCTGAGCACGACGGACCGGAGCACGGTTGCACCTACGGCCGGAAGGCCGTCGCCGACCTGCTGGCCGCAGCGCGGGCAACTACCCCAGGCAGCCCGACGCTGGGACGCCACGCCTGGGCCATGCGGTCGGTGACCCGAGTGGTGGAGCTGATCCGGGCCGGGTGCGCCGTGGCCGCCGACGTCCGCGCCATCGCGGCCACGCTGGAGGAGATCAAGCCCGAAGGAGGAGACGACGTCCTGGGGATGGTCGCCTGGGCACTGACCAACGCCGACGGGGACTCTGCGTGCCGCCAGCACGCCAGTCCTCTGGTCGAGGTCTCTCCGGAGAGCGCTACACCCGCTACATCCGCTACTCCCGCGACGACCGCGACGACCCGCGACACTGAGCAGCCTTCTGACCAGGCATGTAGCGGCTGTAGCGGCTGTCACGGGTCTATGGGGGTGTCCCCCAGGGGGCGAGATCGCCGACGCGGCGCTCGACTTCTTCACCCGGTACGTCGCCTTCCCCAGCGAGCATGCGGCCGTGGCAGCAGCCCTGTGGGTGCTCCACACGCACGTCCTGGACGCCTTCGACACGACCCCCGACTGGCCGCCCTCAGCCCCGAGCCCGGCTCGGGGAAGACCCGACTGCTGGAGATCGCCGGGATGCTGGCCGCCAACGCGCTGCACACGACGAACAGCTCGGTTGCCGCAATCTTCCGCAAGATCGAGATGGACCGGCCGACGCTGCTGTTCGATGAGGTCGACGCCATCTTCGGCCGGTATGGCAAGGACGAGGACAACGAGAGCCTGCGCGGGCTGCTCAACAGCGGTCACGCGCGCGGAACCCCGTCTTCCGGTGCGTGACCGAGGGCAAGACGATCGTGGTCAAGGACTTCGACGTCTTCGCCCCGGTGGCCCTGGCCGGGCTCGGGAATCTGCCCGAGACCCTGATGACCCGGTCGGTCATCATCCGGATGCGGAAGCGTCGTCCAACCGAGCGTCTGGAGCCCTACCGCCGCCGGAGGGTGGAGCCCGAGGGCCACCGACTGCGGGCACACCTGGCTACCTGGGGTGCGTCGGTGGTCGACGCCCTGGCCAACGCCTGGCCGGACATGCCGGCCGGGGTGGAGGATCGCGCCGCCGACTGCTGGGAACCGCTGCTGGCCGTCGCCGACGTCCTCGGGGGTCGGTGGCCGGAGCTGGCGCGGGACGCCTGCGAGGCACTGATCAAGGCGACCGCCACCGAAGCAGGTCCGTCCCTCCGGGTGCGGCTGCTGAGGGACCTGCACCTCGTCTTCGGCGAGCACCTGGCCATGTGGACCAGCGACATCCTCACCGAGCTGCACGCCCTCGAGGAGTCGCCGTGGCGCTCCCTGGGAGGGGAGCCACTGGACCCGCTGCGACTCGCCGGCCTTCTGCGTGAGCACGGCATCCGCTCGGTTGACGTCCGCCGCTCCGACGGCGTCCGCAAGGGCTACCGCCGGTCGGACCTCTGGGAGGCCTGGGAGCGGTACTGCCCCGACCTCCTGCCCTCCCTGGGGGCCACCCCTCAGATCCCGCGACTGGGGCGACACCCGCTACATCGCAGGTCAGCGCCGCGACATCTGTAGCGCCCACGGCACAGCACCCGCGACAGACCCCGCTACCCACCCTGGAGAACGACGCCCCATGACCCGACGCCCCCGCCGCCGTGGTGGCCCCAAGCCGATCCGCAACGCCTGGGAGCCCATCGTCAAGAACCCCGACCACGGGATCACCCGCGCCGAGCGGCAGACCTCAATGCTCCAGTGCATCGCCCTGCTGGACGCCGCCTGCGAGGGCGACCAGGAGATGCGCGCCTACCTGACGCCCGGTTCCCACGTCCACGACCTGGCTCTGATGCTCGCCCAGATGACCGACCTGGCCCGTGCCCTGACGTACGCCCGCGTCGGCTGCGAGCCCGGTCGACAGCGCGAGATCACCGACATGTTCCGCGAGGCCGTTCTCACTGGCTCGGGCCTGCGGTGAACCTCTGCCGGGCCCGACCCGCCGACCCGCCGACCCGCCGAAGGGCCGACGCCCCGTGCCAGGCCCGCCGAGGAACTCCCTCACTTTCGGAACGAGTGGCAGCCGGAAGGGAGGTGGGGGACCCCTCCCCCGGCCCTGATTGGACACCGGAACGTGCTGCTGATTCTCGGGTCTGAGGGTCTGGGGGTCTCGATGTCGTCCCCAGCCCCACATCTAGAAGCTCCCTCGCCGGACATGGCGGGGGCAACCGAGAAGGAGAACCACAATATGACCGCAATCCGCTACGCCGACCGCGAGCCGCACCCGCTGACGGTCACCCACCGCGAGGCCAGGCCCCAGTCGGTCACCGGCCCCGACCGGCCGCTCGAGCTCGACCCCGACCCCGGCCGGTGGCCGCACCCTCGACCCTGACCTTCGACCAGGCGGCGCACCTCGGGAGGGCCCCGGCCTGGGTCCGCGAGGCCCTGGGGGCCGAGCTGGGCGCTTGGTATGGCGCGGAAAGCCGCCGCATGTCTGCCGAGCACGAGCGGCTTGTCCGTGACGCGGCCGAACAGGATCGTGGCCGAATCCTCACGAGTAGTGATGCCCTGCGAAAGAGGCAGCGGGCGCGGTACCACGCTGACGCCTGGGCGAACCTGCTGAGCGTCAACGTCCCCGGCGTCCTGGAGATGCGCGAGGTCGGCGGGTGACGGCCGGTCGGCGCGGGCTCGACGAGGCCCGCAGACGATTCGGCCAGCATCCCCGCGGCAGTTCGGCCGGGCCTGAGGAGTGGACCGTGCGACGCCTCGCCGACACTCGGGGCGGTGTGGGTGCCTGCGAGGCCGTCGCCCGTGCCGGCGACCCTTCGGCGCGCGCCGTGCTGGCCGAGTGGCGGCAGGCCGTCTGGGAGGCTGTCGAGGCCGGGGCCCCGCTCAGGGACGGGGTGGGCGGGATACCGGGACGACTACAGCGATAGATAGCCGTCTAGGACGGCCAGCACGACTGCACCTACCGGGGTGACATGCGATGGCTCGTCGGTTGATGGTCGCCTGGGTTGTCCCCAGGCGACCATCAACTGTCAGGCAGTCCCACGACGCCGCAGGAGCAAGACCAGAAGCAAGACCAGGACGACGAGGAGGATGACGCCCTCGACTACGCCGGGAAGGTGAATGTCCGGGTGATCCTCGTCGACTGCGCGACGCTCGTGGGACCGGCAAGACGCAGCTGGAGGCGCACGAAGGCGGTGGCCTTAGGCGCGTCGGGCGTCGACTACAAGATTGACCTGTCCGTCGAGAATGCCGAGCAGATCCGCGAGGCCGTGGCCGCTACACCATGGCCAGGCGGAGGACGTCAGGAACCTGGTTGGTGGAGGGCGCGTAGGCGTCGCTGGTGGACGGTCGTGGTCCGGCCGTCCTGGATGCACTTCTCACCGGCGGCCACTCCGCACTCCGCGCAGGCGTTGGCCGCGATGGCCTTCTTGCGCTCCGCGTTGATCTCGCTCTTCTGCTCCGCCGTCAGATGAGGCCAGCACGCGGCGGCGCGGGACCCATCGGCGCGATTGACCCGTGTCCCAGAGCACGGGCGGCCGTCCATGATCTTGGGGCACGCCGGGTCCATCGACTCGGTCAGCCGGGTGTCGCTCAGTCGCGCCCGGTAAGACGTCGTGGCCCGGGCAGTGCCGTCGGCAGCCCGGTCGGCTAAGCCCAGCAGGTAGCGGGGCGGCTGCGGTCCGGCCCATGGACGTCCCGTGCCATATGCGCTGTCGACGGGCCGATCCTGGTCGACGATGGCGGCCGCGGACTCCAGCTCCATGTAGGCCATCTGCAGCGACTCATGCATCCAGCTGAGCGCCTCGGCCAGGTCTCCTAGCGCGAGGTACCGATCGACGCGCTGCTGGTATGCCGCTACCGAGTCCTCGGCTGCGGGCAGCCGCTGGATGATGGCGTTCAGCTGGCCGAGTACGTCCGTGAGCTGACCGTAGGCGGTCTCGTCTGCCTGCACCGATGCCTCCCGTTCTGGCGGTCAGGGTGAGGCTAGCCAGACGGCTGGCCGGGCCTGACCACCCGCGCGCTACCGCGACGCCGGGCCCACGACCCATGGGCCCGGGCTGCTCAGTCACCCCGGGCACCGCACCGGAGAGCACGAGCACCTCGGCCTCGGTGGCGGCGTGTCCCGGAATGAGCTCGAATGCGGCGAACCGGGTCGAGGCATACGGGTCATCCGGGTGTGGCACGATGCGGAGCCACTGGAAGTCAGGGTCACCCAGGCACATGGCGAAGCGTGGAGTGATTACGCGCATGAAGACGACTTACGAACACGGGCGCTATTGGCACGACGGTCGCCAATGTATGCACTGGCACTGGGAGTGTGAGTGTGGAAGCCATTCTCGTGGCGGAGACATCCAGTCAGACGCAGAAAGCAACGCTGTACAACACCGACTGCGGAACGCAGTTGGCCACCCGGGCCCCGGGTCTACCAGGACGGCTGCCCGTGATTCAGCGATAGCCGCACTCAGGCGCGGCACAGCCCATCATTCCAGCGCTGTGCCGAGCGCCACCACGCTCGCGGATTCAGTCCGCGGTCCCGGGTGCGGCCGCATAGCAGGGTGTCCTGGCCCGCGTTGCCGTCGGTCTGGCGGCTGGTGAGGTCCGACGTGCGCGCCAGCCACATGCAAAGATTGCTGATCCTCGTATGCGGCCAGGCCGAGTTGCCGCGAAGGTGCCACTTCGCGCCTTAAACGGCCCACTACGGGACACCCAGGAGGCTCAGGCCTGACGGAGACCCAGCACCTCGTACGCGCGGAGAAGATCCAACTCTCGGGGCTCAGCGTCGCTTCTTTCGCGCTCCGCGCGTCTTGCCCGCCCTGCGAGCTAGCGGGACAGACCGGGAATGCTGAGCTACGGGTTTGAGTGTGGCAACCTGCTCCTCTATTTCTTCGTCGAACGCCCAGACGTCATTCGTGAAGATGCTGTCGACCAGTTTCCTGCTCGGTGGATCGAAGAGTAGTACCAAGCCACGTGCGACCCGGAGCTGATACTTCTTTGCGCGAAGGTACGCAGCAAGGCGAGGGCGAGCTGCGGACGGGGATTGACCGAACTCCGGCGTAGCCCAGACAAGAACAAAACTGGCGGCTGCCGTATGGCCCCCGACGACCGTGGCAGTGTGCGCCTTTCGATCCTGCAGGGTCATACGGCAGAGGTGTTCTGCATACTCAGACCATTGGTGCTGGGTCGCTGCGGAGGCCTCCAGCAGAGTGGTCCCCACCGAGAGCCAGCCTGGCGCATTCAATCGGGCCAAATCATCCACGAGCGCAAGAATGCCCGGGTTGGCATTCAGCGTCGGCTTGGGGCTAGCAGCCTGACGGATGCCCAGTTGAGACATGTACCAAGCGTCGAGTGGGCCAGTCTCGGTGGTGATGAATTCAAGTGGCTGCGCCTTGTGTCGCCGCTTGGCACTGACCGAAGGTTCGCCCAACTGTGGCAGTTCGGCTTGCACCCTGTCGGGATCCGGCTCAACGTAAAGACCTCGCCGGTACATGTATAAGAAGAAATCCAACTCGTCTATCGCGTGAAACTTGCGTGTTACGTCCGGCTCTCTCCGCCGACGCAAGTACATCACCAGCTCAGATGGCCGTTCTACGAGTTCGGTAATGATCCGCAAGTCGTGAAGTGACACAATCCAGGGCAGTTCTTCATCCGGCAGAAGCCCTGCCTCAACCAAATCCGTCGTAACGGTGGCGATGCCTGATAGGTCGTCAAGGCTAACGGCCACGGTATGGATCTCTCGGACGAACGAGAGATCCAGCCAATCACCATTGCGAATCCTCAGGCCGCCGTCGCTATGGATTCGTTCCCTGGCTCGTCGAGCTTGCTCTGCCGCGTCGCCCACCATTCGCCGGAGATCCTGTTTGAGGCGAGCAAAGTGGCCGGTTCGCGACTGTGCTCGCATGGCCACGCTCTTGCTTTCCAGGAGGATGGCGATGTCGTCGACGATTATGAGACCGTCGCTCTCGACAAGCTTGGTGTACTCGGCCGGCTGGTGTTCGCTCGGCTTCGTGGGGTCGGGCACGAAGTATTCGAATCCGGGTCGAATCGTGGCGTCCTTGAACTTGGACGACAAGAGACGCAACGCCTCCGTCTCCACATACGTCCCTCGGTGCTTGCTGTAGACGTCCCAAGCAGCGTCGTCGGACTTCAGCGCCTGTTCTATCGCTTCGCGGATGGCTGGGACAAGGAGTCCTTGGTGCACGAATACAGCCGTCCCAGACGTGCGGTCTCTTAGGATGGGACGGACGCGGAACGGCGAACCCCCTCAAAATAGCGTAATGCGAGTGTGGTGCTGAGCTCCGGCGACATGGTGTGGGCGAATACGTTCATAACGGATTCGACGACATGGGTCGGCAAGTTGACGGCGGTGGCCAACTGGGTCGCGTCGAAGGTTGACGCGTCGCCAGCATTCGCCCATACGCTATTGAGGAGTTCTGTCGCATGATCGCGCACGTCGGGAGGAGGACCGTCCGGGTACTCCTGAGCGTATCGGCCGACCTGTCGAAAGGCGTCGAATCTTAGTTCCCAGGCCTCGGAATGTCGTTCGATCAGTTCGTCGAAGATTGCCCGTACATTTGCGACCGTAAAGCCGAGGACGCGGATACACTCGGACTCGACCAGGGGTCACCGAACAGCTCAGTTAGGGTGTCTTCCACCATGTGGGGATACGATGTATTGCGGAGGAATGCCTCTCGCAAGACGGTTCCGAAGCCGATGCGCGACATAGGATCCTGAGCCTGGACAAAAGTGAACATTGCAAGCATGGAGCCTGCGTTCACGGCTGATTCGGCCAGCTCTTGCAGCTTGCCTACTATGCGGCTCGGATTCGGCCGTGACTCACCGGGGCGTGAAGCTTCACCACTTCTCTGCCCTCGTCCAGAGAGGATGAAGGCAATTAGCTCGATGACGGTGGCGCTGCCCTCGTGCTCCGCTTCTGTAAAGGTCTCCGGGTCGGCCAGTGCATTTCGTTGGCGGATCAACTCGATGATGTCGAAGCTGTCGTATGGTCGGGCGAGATCCTCGATACGCTCGGCGGCGGAGGATAGTTGCTGACGAACAAGCGAGACGGCTTCATCGATATTGTCAGCGCCGCTGACGACGGACTGCAGATGCTCGTGCGACTGGGCAATTAGTCGAAGTGGGCGGGGCAACAGGTCGGTGTCGACCTTCTCGCCCCGAGCGAGCTTTTCTGCTCTGAGAGCCGCCTTTCGTCGCTTGGCCGCCTTTCGCTGGGCCTTGGACGTCATCGGGTCTCGTGCTCCCTTCGAGCGGCAGGTGCGCGACCGAATCCACCCGGAGGGTGCCTGGCTTCGGTCTTCTTCAGAACAGGCCCAGGGCGCAGAACGCTATCCGGTCCTGAGCGCACGCCTATCCGACTTGAGCGAGCCGACGCCCTGAGTGTCTCTGAAGCCGCCTTCAGGGCGAACGTTGCCAGTCGCGGTACTAGACGGCGTCCACGTCGGCGACGCTTGTGATCGGGACCTCGGCGAGCAAGGCCTTCTTCCAGTTCAGTTGCCTCGCCGTCCGGCGCATGTGGTCGTTGACGCACACGACGTCGCACTTGTCGATCTCCCGGAGGATGGACCGCCAGCTGTAGCTGTAGATCATCTGGCTCACGTTCACCTCCTTGGACTCGCGGTCCCGGTGGTCGAACTGGAGGACGACGATGTCGGTCTCACCGCAGTCGACGCACGGGTGGTCCTCGAGGTACTGCCAGAGGTTCGCGCGGTTCTGCTCCACGTACGCCGTGTGCAATCCGGTGCGATAGGAGCGCCAGGCGTCCTCGCCTATCGCTTCCTTCTTCCGCGCGTCCCGGGCGTACTGCTTCTGGTTCTCCGCGGCCCGCTCGGCCGGCGTCATCTGGGCGCTGCGTTGCCTCCGGCGTTCACCCTTGACTGCGTTCTCGCAGGGCCTGCACCAGGCCTTGTAGCGCTGTCTCTTCTCGTCCCAGTAGAACTCGGTTACGGGCTTCCGTTCGAGGCAGTGCAGGCACTGCTTCTCCTCCACGGCCGAGTTGCTACCGGCCGTGTCTGACAGAACGGTGCGGATCACCGACGTCTGGCCGCCGGTCCGCCGATCAAGGTCATCCTGCACCGGCCGTTGCCTCCCGCACGGGGGCCTTCCTCCAGCCCATTTGCGTCGCCGTGCGGCGGCGTGGCAGTTTCCGCACACGACGTCGCACTTCTCGATCTCGCGCAGGATGACCGGCCAGCGCCGTCCCGAGGCGATCATCCGGCTGACGATCATCTCCTTGGACTCGCGGTCCCGGTGGTCGAACTGGAGGACGACGATGTCGGTCTCGCCGCAGTCCATGCACGGGTGCTCGCGCAGGTACTGCCACAGGTTCTGGCGGCTTTCCGCGACGTAGGCGTCGAACAGGGCCAGGCGGTAGGCGCGCCAGGCCTCATCTCCCATCTCCTCGCGCCGCCGGGCGTCCGCGGCATACTGCTTCTCGTTCGCGGCAGCCCGTTCTTCCGGCGTCATCTGCGCCCAGCGTTGCCGCCGCAGCTGGTTCTGCCGCTCCCTGTAGCAGGGCTTGCAGCGGGCCAGATGTCGCTGGTGCGTGTTGTCCCAGTAGAACTGGTCGACGGGTTTCACCACCCTGCAGTTCGCACACCGCTTCGTCTCCACGACCGCATCGATACCGGTCAGGTACGACGGAATCAGCCTTCGGGGCGGTCGCTCCGTGTCCTGGTCACGGCGAGTACCGCGCCTATAGCAGGCTGCGTGCCGTGGCGCTCAACACCTGGTGGACCGCAGACCCGGCCCAGCGGTACTGGATGGAGATCACGCTCCGGGACGATCTCGGTGCCAACCTCAAGGCCCCGAAGCTGAACGCCGGCGTGTGGTCGTACGACCTCGTCGGCGAGGTGAAGCCCGGTGACCGGGTATTGCACTGGTCGGGCAAGGCGCGAGCCCTCGTGGGCTGGTCAGACGTCATGGAGTCGGCGACGACGGTGCCCGAGTACACCTGGCAGCCGCGAGGCACCAGCGGGCGCGCTCTGCCCGGCCCCGCACCACCGAAGGCTGGGTTGCGCCGCTCGAAGGGTTTTCCCACTTCCCGCAGCCCCCGACCCCGGCCTCGCTGCTGCCGCTGCTTGATCAGCTCATGGAGCTCCGCGCGTCCCTGATTGAGCATCACGGCGCACCCGTCTACTTCCCTTCTACCGCTACGGCGGGACGCAGGTCCGCACCCAGCAGGCCTACTTCGTCAAGTTCCCGATGCAGCTGTTCGACCTCATCCCCGGCATCGAGCTGGCGAGGCTGACCACGGGTGTCGAGGACGAGGGTGGCGAACTTATCGAGGATGCCGAACCGAGCGGGCAGAAGGCACCCCCGGGGAGCACGACGCGCGTTCAGGACCCCGAGCGCCGGGCCGCCGTCGAACAGCACGCCGTTGCCGCCGCCCTGGAGTACTACGAGAAGGCCCTGGGCGCGACGGACTGGGAGGTGCTCGGCAAGCCTTACGACATCAAGGTCATGGTCGACGGCGTCGAGCGGCACTGCGAGGTCAAGGGCAGCTCGATGATCATCGACACGGTGGAGCTGACCATCAATGAGGTGAACCACGGACTGGACTGCGCCCACTCGGACCTCATCGTGGTGGACGGGATCGAGGTGACCAAGGATCAGTCGACGGGGCAGTTCCACACTGCTGGAGGTCGTCGACGGGTGTGGACGGACTGGACGCCAGCCGAGGAAGCTCTTGAGGCCAGAAGGTTCGCCTACCTTCTCCCCGACGAGTAGCCCGCCCTTCTCCCCGACGAGTAGCCCGCGTCGCTGGTCGTTATCGCCCCGGCGACTCGGCTCGGCCGGGCCTCGCAGTTGGCCGTCCTTGACGGTCTCGCGGGGCGGACCAAGGCCGCAGCGTCACCACGCGGGGTGATCCGGGACTGCCGGCGCGCGAGGACGAACTCGTATCTTGCTCGTGTGGCCCTGCCCAGCGTTTTAGGCGAGATTCCCGGCTACCGGGAGGGGCACGAGTTCGAGTCTCGGGCTGAGGTCCGCCTCGCGGGCTTGCACCGGCACAACCAGAACGGGATCAGCGGCAACCCCGAGGAAGGGGCAGACGCGATCGTCGTCTCGGGCGGCTACGCCGACGACGATCAAGGTGTCCGCATCATCTACACGGGCGAAGGCGGTCAGAACGAGGACCGCACTCGGCATGTGGAAGACCAGCAGATGGCCGGCGGGAACCTCGCTCTCGTCCGCTCCGAGGAACGGGGACTGCCGGTACGCGTCATCCGTGGCGTTCCCCGCCGCAAGCGGAACCGCTCTGCGTACACGCCGGCCAGCGGACTCCGCTACGACGGCCTGTACACAGTGGTCCGACACTGGTCCGAGCCACATCCCGATGGGCCGCTCGTGTTCCGCTACCTGCTCGAGAAGGCCGACGGCGGTACCGCCTGGGAGGCACCACCGGGAGCTGGGACCACGTCCACGCCCGCCGGCGACCAAGCCCCGAGTCGAGCCAAGAGCGTGACCCAACGGGTGGTTCGCAACAGCGCCGTGACCCAGTGGGTCAAGAACCTGCACGACCACACATGCCAGGTCTGCGGCATCCGTCTCGAAGTCGACGGAGGCGCGTACGCCGAGGGCGCGCACATCCGCGCCCTGGGCCGGCCGCACAACGGCCCCGACGTCATCGACAACGTGCTGTGCCTCTGTCCCAACGATCATGTCCTGTTCGACAAGGGCGCGATCTTCATCGGCGAGGACAGGAAAGTGCACCGGACCGCGGACCGTTCCGTTCTGGCATCTCTGCGTACGCGTCCGGGCCACGATGTCGACATGGCTGCGGTGGCCTACCACCGCCAGTTCTTCGCAGGTGTTCGGTGATCGCGGCCCCGGAGCGCAGCGGCGGTTCTAGTAGGGAGTTGATCGTCAACGAGCTGGTGCGGGCTCGCGAGGACTACCTAAAGAGTGCGTCTCCCTACTACGACCAGGCGCTGGCGGAGGTCGCCAGCCGCGCCGACCGTGATGGAAGCCTCGGCAAGCTTGATCTCGGCGGTCTTCTGCTCTGGAAGCGACTTGGCGACTACCGGAAGTGGGCGCTCCCGCTCAACCGGATGTCCGACGAAGAGGTCCGCCAGATCACGGGCGAAGCTTTGGAAGCCGCGCGAGATGACGAGTCAGGTACACCGGAGGCCGCGGCACGAGGACGTGACAAGCTGAGGCTGCTTCCGGGATGCGTGCAGGGGACCGGTGCCTGGCCTTCCACGATCCTGCTGGCGGCAGCGCCTCAAAGAATGGCGGTGTATGACAGTCGCGCCCACATCGGCCTGAAAAAGCTCGGATATCAGGTAGGTGACCGGATCAGTTACGGGCCGTATATGGCTGCGATCGAAGCCCTGCGCGACATGTTGGCCGACTCCGGTCGCATCTGGCTAGCACGAGACGTTGACCTCGCGTTGTACCAACTGGGCGGTCCTTCCACTTAGGCCGTTGGCCACTGCTCCGATGGACCGATCCCAGACGCCGACGAGCCAGTCAGGGCGACGAGCGTCAGGTCACGCTTCCAGCCAGATGCGCCGCTCGAAGCCGCCACGCTCCGCCCGCTTGGCATCGGCGGCGGCGGCAACGTCCGCGATGTCTACATCCAGTGTCTGAGCGATGGCCAGCAGGACTTCATAGACGTCGGCCGCTTCTTCAAGGCGTGAGTTGGGATCGGCGGTGCGCAGCTCCTCGGCCTCTTCGAGCAGCTTGGAGTGCAGCGCGTCGACGTACTCCGCTTCGCCGAGCAGGCGCACGTGCGGAGTCCTGCCGCTGCGCTCGATGATGTCGGGGATCAGGTCTCGGACCAGCTTGCCCACGTTTGTCGCTCCTTTCGGCTTCACTTCGCTCGTGGAGTTCTACCGAGTCGAACCGACAGCCGTGACGTCGTGGCGGATGGCCGTCCTCATGGGTGCCAACTCCCGCACGTACAAGTTCGCACTCGGGAGCGCGCTCCTAGACCTGGCGCGCCGAGGGCGTGAGGACGTGTCGTTGACCGAGCTGGCGGTTCCGTACGCCATGCAGCTCGTTCAGCGTGCCTAGCGTTACCCGCAGGGGCCGGTGGCGTCAGTCACCGGGACCGCCGACTTCCTGACGGTTCTACGAGAGGAGTCGGTATCGAGCCTGCAGAACGGTCGGCCAACCGACCGCCTCCTCGACGCTGCTGTGGCCTCGATGCCGCAGATGGTCATGAAGAAGTTCCACAACCTGCGCGGCGTCGGCGAGGTGGGGCACCGCTTCTATGAGATCCGTGGCCGGGGCAGCTCCCGGCGGCTAACACTGACGCCGCAGATGTTGGCCATCGCCCGGCACGAGGTCCTGCTCGGGCCGGAGCTGGACGCGCGCTGGTCGATCGTTGAGGCGTGTTTCGATGCGGAGGTGGGGCGAGGGCTGATCGGTACTGGAGTCATCGTCTCCGCGGACGGGGAACATCTCCTCACCCCAATCCGTCGGGTGGCGGTGGCCGGCGCGCGCGAGGCCCTGATCGGCTTCCAACATGGCCGGTGCTTCTACTGCGGCGAGCCCGTCACGCTGGCTGCGGGAGCCGTGCATGTTGACCACGTGTATCCGTTCGCGCTGATGAAAAGCGGCATCTGGGACGGGCCTGACCTCAACGGCGTGTGGAACCTCGTGGTGGCCTGCCCCCGTGCAATCTCATCAAGAGCGCCCGCCCACCTCGGCCAACCGAGGTAGGCGACCTTCTGGCCCGCAACGAGGCAATCGCTGGCTCGCCGCACCCCTGCGCAAGGCGCTCGAGCTCAGCATGCGGAGCGCCACAGACCCGCTAGCCACTACGCCCGAAGCAAGGCGGCAGTTCATGCAGTCAGTTCACCTACTGGCGACTGACCGTGGGCTGAGTTAAGTCGCTCTTGCCCATCGACGTGAAGCCGCCGCCGGCCTGCTCGGGCGCTGACACCTTCAGTCGGGTCGAGTGCGCGCACCACCCCTCGTCGCGGAAGCCCGCCCGCCGCGCGACCGCCTCCTGAACGTCGGGGGAAGGCTCACGTCAGTGGTAGGCGATGCGGCAAAGTCCTGGAGCCGCTTCCAACGCTGCGAGGGAAAGCCTCTTCTTAGGACCTCTTCGACTCTCTTCGCGTCTTGTTGACACACGTCCCCCATGACGACTAGTGTTCAGGTCACTTGGTGAACGGCAGGCGATCACCAAAGAAGAGTCTCAGGAGAGCTCAATCCTTATGAAGATCAGCTTCGACACTGAGCACGACTCGTTCGACAGTGTCATTCACGCTGTCCAGGCCGCCTACGGCGTCTCGTACTCGTCCAACGGCGACGCACCTGCCGCCGGCGGTGGCGAGGACGACGACTACCTGCCCGGCAAGTGGACCCGCCCTCGCCTGCGCAAGCTCGTCGAGTGGCTCGCGGACTCCGACGCAGCGGTGGCGATGCGCTACATCGCGGAGCACGCCCCGGCTGTGGACCTCGACGACGTCTTCGAGCACATGGGTGCACACACGGGCATCCAGGACTTCGACGGCAAGGCGATGGGTGGTCGCATGTCGGCTATCGGGTTCGCTCGCAACGCCATCGGCGGGGGTGTCACCGGGCCATACGACACCGACTACAACTCGCGGAAGTACCGCATGGACAAGAAGGTCGCTGAGGCGCTTCTCGAGGAGATGGACGCCTACGCCAACGCGTGAGGATGAAGCATGGGATAGGGAACAGCAGCTAGTCCGTCACCTCTGGCACGTGGTCTCGATCGGCTTGGCCCCCGGCCACTAGGTCGTCAGTGCCTCGCTCGCTGCCTCGCCTTGTACGTCCGCTGAGCCTCCCGATGGCACTCCCGGCACCGACCCGCTGCAGTCAGGCCGACCTCAGCGATCCGGTGTCCGTTCGCGCACTGGCCGTCCTTCCGGGCACGCCCGTCGACCTCCGACCGCACGGAAGACTCTCGCTGGCGATCGTTGGCGCAGATGCGACAGTGTCGGGCCCCGCGCTTGTCGACGTAGGCGTCGGCCAGGTCATGCCCCCGCTTGCAGGTATTCCCGCGCGGCCGCCGGCGGTGCGCCGCGTTGTTCTCCTTGGCCGGGACCGCGGCCAGGTGGTCTGGGTGACAGCAGGCGCGGTGCGGACACGGCTTCGCGGTGCACTCCGGGCCGTGGCACGTGTGGTCGATGACGTACCCGGCCGGAATGGGCCCGCGAATGGTCTCGTAGACCAGGCGGTGCACGTCGATCATTCTGTTGGTTCCTGCGTCCCGCACCGTGACGTACCCGTCGGCTCGGCTGGCCGGCCGGCCACGCCAGTACCAGCAGCCGTCCCCGCCTCGCTCGGCCAAGCCCCAATTCACAAGCTGCTCGCGGGTCATCCCGCGCGGTCGATACTCGCGATCGGGCTGCCTCGGGATGGCGTTGGCTGCGCGCCGCTGTCGAGCGGCCTCGGCCGCGCACGTGCGGCAGTACCGCCGGCCGGACTCCGTGACGTCGAATGGGTGCCCGCGCCGGCAGGTCTCCCCTGGATGCCCGCCCGGTTCCGTGATGTGTTGGTTGCTAGGGACTCGGCTCGCAGGTGGAACGGGTTGAGACAACTACGATGCGGACAGCCTTCCCCGCCACCGCAGGTCTGTGCGTCGTGACAAATATGGTCAACGGTCTCGTCCACCTCACCGTTGACGAGCTCGGCCACTAGTCGGTGCACTTTCAGCTGACGCCGGAAACCTGTCGTGAGGCGCACCCACAGGACTGGGTAGCCCCTCGAGTAGCTCCCTCCCCTCCAACGCCAACATGCTGAAGGCCCACCGGTGTTGTCGATCAGAGAATCCAGACGGGCAGTCAAGGCGGCTACGTCGGCGATAAGAGGCACTAGTGGGTCAGACACTGGTCACGTCGTCCTCCGCTCACGAGCCGGCTGCACCGGTGTTGGTCCACGCGGCTGTCTCTACAGCCAGCCACCGACAGCCGCAGTGATTCCGCCCGGATGAGGCGGGGCACCCGGATGTAGACCGCCGAGGTCGAGCGGCTGGCCGCGCAGCTCCACGACCCAGCCGACCTCTGGCAACAGGTCGAGTTGGTCGAGCTGCTGGACGACGACGGCGAGGTCGACCGGCAGCGGGTCGCTGAGGCCGTGGCCGCCTTGGCCGACTCCAAGGCGTACCTGCTGAAGCCTCCGCCGTCGCCCGGTGGCGGCTTCAGGCAGGGCCGCCGGACGGCCGTCGACCACGGGAGCGACACCACCAGGGAGCCGTCCTGCGCGGCCGCGACTGAGGGCGCGCATGACTCCGTCAGAGTCAGGACTCGTCGAAGAAGTCCTCGTCGACTCGTTTGAGCACGAACGTCTCCGAGTCCTGTGCGCCGATGTTGTGCTTGACCAGCAGCTCGGCCAGCGTCGCGCCATCGATGAGAATTACGCGGGCGTTGACCTTCTCGGCGTAGTCCAGGGCATCCTGGCTGAAGCGGCTGGTGGTGATGAAGACGCCCCTGTCGGCCTGGGCCCCGTGCAAGGCACCGACGAAGCCCTGGATGTCTGGCCGTCCGACCGTGCGCTCAGCGGCGTATCGCTTCGCCTGCACGTAGATGCGGTCCAGCCCGAGCGGGTCCTGCTTGATCACGCCGTCCAGGCCCTCATCGCCGGAACGGCCCAGCCGCTCAGCGGATCCGGCTGCGCCGCCGTAGCCCATTGCCGTCAGGACTTGGAGGACCAGGACTTCGAGGAAAGCCGGGTCCCGCTCACGGATCCGCATGAGGATGTCCGAGGCAACGGCGGCGTTGTTCTCCTTGATGGCGGTGGTGATGGTCTCGCGGGGCGCGCCCACCGATGCGGCCGCCTCAGCCGATGACGCGGGCTGGGCAGCGTCATCCTTCGCCTGCTGCTGCGTCCGGGCTCGGGACTTGAACTCGCGGAACTCCTCGAACTGCGTGAGTACGCGGTTGTCCACTCGGGCGGGATGGTCGCGGAGCACTTGCAGGCCGCGTTCAGTGATCTGGTTGATCGCCCGCCTCGGGCGGCGGATGAGACCCGCTTGCACCATGTAGGTGATCGCCCAGCCCACGCGGTTGTCGAAGACGGGGATGCCGCTCTTGATCAGCTCCTGCCGGTCTTCTTCGGTGATGCCCATCTCGGCGGCCACGACCTCGCGGATTTCACTGGCGGGGCGCGGTTGGCCATCTTGCAGCGCGCGGAGGACGGGGGCCATGAAGGTCTGGTACTCCGGGACTGCCATGCCCTACTTCCTGCGTCGCTGACTGGAAACGATCGCACCCTAACTGCGCCGACGGGCCGACGCCGGGACACACGGGATCCTTGGCTACCGCGCGGGCCAGCCGACGGACTCGACGCTCCAACGAGCAGCATCACGCCGTCTCGGCAGCTCGCTCCGCTCGCCGTGCAGCCTGGCGCTGTTTCGCCTCCTCGTTGAACTGGTCGAACTGCGTCTCCAGCGCACGTAGCCGTCTCTTATACGTAAGTCGGGTGCGGCGCGGGTGCCACAGGTAGTCGTAGAGCAGTGCGCTGTGGCCCTTCGACCAGTCATCGAGGGCCTCCCACTCGCCGACCAGCAGGTCAGCGCCCTTGATGCGGTAGACGGTTGACCAACCCCGCGCTGCGCGAACGAACTGGTCGGTCAGCTTGCGAGGGACCCCTGCCGCGAGGCACTCGATGTGCACAGACCGGACTGCTTGCTCCCAGGCTTCGGAGTCGAACGCCTTTTCCTTCTCAACGAGCGACCACTGCGGTAGAAGGCTCTCCAGCTTCATAGCGGCTTCGCGCACCTGCGACCTTGCCCGCCTACGGCCAGGAGCCGCAGATACGAGGTTCGAGACGACACCCCCAGACCACCAGCTGACGCGAGCCCGGCGATGGTCGACCACTCCATGCCGCCAAGGCTCGCACGGCGTGGTCCTCAGACAGCGATGACGGGGTCGTGCCGGGCGGCGGCGGAGTAGGTCTAGTGGACGGGCGAGACCCGCCCCTCGGCATCGACGGCGTACAGGTCGATGCGCAGTCGGCCACGCACCCATGCGGGGACGCGTTGCGCCTTGGTCACTGCTTCGTCCGGCACGACCACGGCGTAGCGGACTTCGGGCGCGTCCTCAGTCTCCATGCGGCGCAATAGCTGTCCGTACAGGATGTCCAGGACCGTCCCGGTGTCCGGCCCGGCTCGCCCCTTCACTTCCGCGTACATCGTCTGCCCGTCCCGCTGGGCTACGACGTCCACCCACTTGACCCCGGTCTCGACGGCCCAGCCTTGAGGTAGTCGCAGAACGCGGTCACCACCCGGGCCTCGTCGCCCTTCATGGCATCCATCCCCTCGGTCCGTGTTCGGCCAAGGACCCGAGCGGTGCCCCGAGCCGGCAGCCGCTGAACGTCCGCGTGGTCGGCCGTGACCGGCAGCGGTCAGTCGCAGAGTGCGAGACCTGCGTCCGTCAGGTCGCTCATGTCCCGGACCTTCTCAGACCCGTTGACGCGCCCGCCGTCGGTTCCTTCCGGCAGCGGTAGGCCGTCCGCCTGGGGTCGTCAGCCTGTGATGAGGTCGGTGGCATGTACCCCGGCCCGGACGTTCTGCAAGAAGTCGGTCGCGTCACCATCTCGGGATCTCGACTCGACCTACAGATGGGACTCCTCTGGCATCACCTCGACCGCAGCACCCCGTTCGAGGAGACGCGTCGGAAGGGCGGCGGGGAACAGGACCGGCAGGTGCGGAAGCTGGCGAAGGCGCGGCTGACCGGGCCGCTACAGGACCGGGTGCTGGCCGCTGCGAAGCTGGCCTACGCGGCACGGAGACGACGCAACGAGATCGTCCACCAGGACTGGCTGCTACGCGGACGCGAGGCCATGCGTCCGGTGTCCGAGTGGCTTCGGGTCGCGCCGGATGACCAGGCCGCCTACTTGGAACAGTGGGATCGCGAATCCGTGGACTCCAACGTGTGGCAGCGGGTCCCTAGTCGGGAGACCAGCGTGGAGCCTGCGCAGTCGCTCGATGAGCTGATCGCGGTCGAGCGGGCGCTGTCCGAGGCCACAGATCTGATCAGCGAGCTGACGTACGCCGTCGCCAGCTCGCGCGAGACGGGCATCCCTCCGGGCTACGTGCAGCCGAATGATGCCGCCCAGGCGTAGCTGTGCCGCTGCGGTGACGCGAACGACGTGCGTCTACAGGCTGCGTTCGAGGTCCTCGGGACCCAGTTTCACAGTCTTGCTGTAGACCTTGCGGCCGTCGGGCAAGCAGATCCCGGCCTGCGCCCGGACGGAGCGTTCCTTCGTGACACCCATCTGCGCCGCTATGGTGGCCGGGTACTCCCAGTGGTCAGAGTGGTACCCCTCGATGGTCTTGGCTCCGACGGTGTTGCTCGGGATGAAGACGTCCTTCTGACCGCGCACCTTCCAGTGCGGGTTGCTCACCTCGACCTTCGCCAGACCGGTGTTGGTGACCGTCAGGCTCAGTATCTTGGCGAGCGGGGCGAAGGTGCCGTCCCACTTACTGATGGCTTTTCCCTTGCTGACGCTCACGCGTACCCGCACCCCGGCGCGCCGGAACGTGCGCACAGCAAGGAGGAAGCCCGCGATCGCCACGGCGAGGGAGATGCAGGACAGGACGAAGGCGGCTACGAGCACGAAGCGAACGCTCCCACGGCGACATCGCTCGACGTCAGCGAGGCCCGGAATTGCCATCTGGCCTGCTGTTATGCGTGGGGCCCCCGGGCGGATCTTGTGCCATACGTCTAACTGACGTTGACGGGGGCGAACGTCGCCATCGTGCTGGCCGGTGTGCTGCGGCCGCTCCGTCGTCGGGCGGTGGACCGCCGGGTGCAGGCCGCCGTCGCGGCCCTCGCTCTCGTCGGGTTCGTCGTTCTGGCCCGGCCGGATCCGAGCGTCGTCCGCGCGGCTGCCATGGGTGCGGTGACCCTGCTGGCCCTGGCGTCGGGCCGCTCCCGTGCGGCCGTCCCGGCACTGAGCGCAGCGGTCTGCGTGCTCCTCCTGCTCGATCCCGGGCTGGCGAGGGATGCGGGGTTCGCGCTCTCCGTCGCGGCCACCGCGGGCATCGTCCTGCTGGCGCCCGGATGGTCCCGGCGGCTCCGCGAGCGCGGCTGCTGGGCCCTGCTGGCCGACGCGGTGGCCGTGAGCGCGGCCGCGGGCCTGGTCACTGCGCCGATCGTCGCCGGGCTGTCGGGGACGGTCAGCCTCGTCTCGCTGCCGGCCAACCTGCTCGCCGCGCCGGCGGTCCCGCCGGCCACCGTCCTCGGGCTGCTCGCCGCGACTGTGGGGGTTCCGCTGCCCTGGGTCGCCGACCTGCTGGTCTGGCTGGCCGGCTGGCCGACCCGGTGGCTGGTCCTCGTGGCCGAGCGCGCGGCCGGTGTGCCGGACGGCGCGACGGGATGGCCGGCCGGGACGACCGGTGCCGTGCTGCTGACAGTCCTCCTCGTGGCCGCCGGCTGGGCGCTGTGGCGCTTCCGACGGCTCCGTCCCCTCGCTCTCGCCGGTCTCGTCGGTCTGCTCGTCCTCGGCTGGCCGGTACGCCAGGTGGTACGGGGGTGGCCGCCGTCCGACGCCCTGGTCGTCGCCTGCGACGTGGGACAGGGGACGCCTTCGTGCTGCCCACCGGATCGGGTGCCGGGGTGCTCGTCGACGCCGGTCCCGAGGTGGGCCCGGTGGACCGCTGCCTGGACCGGCTCGGGATCGACACGCTGCCGCTGGTGCTCGTCTCGCACCTGGACGCCGATCACGTGGGCGGACTGGCGGGCGCGCTGGGTGGCAGGGACGTCGGAGTCGTCGCGACGGGGACGATCTCGCCCGCCGACGACCGGGTGCGCGGCTTCGAGGACCAGGTGCGGCGGGCCGGGGGCGAACGAATGGTCCTCGTGCCGGGGGACCGGCGCACGGTGGGCGGTGTGACGGTGGAGGTCCTGGCGCCGGCTCCCGAGCGGGTGAGCGCAGCGGCCGAGGCGAACGACATGTCCCTCGTCGTCCGCGCGACGGCCGGCGGTGTCGCGATCCTCTTCACCGGCGATCTCGGTGCGGAGGAGGAGGCGCACCTGGTCTCGGCCGGGACCGACCTGCGCGCTGACGTCCTGAAGGTGCCCCACCACGGGAGCGGTGACGCCGATCCGGAGTTCCTCACCGCCAGCGGCGCCCGCGTCGCGCTCATCTCCGTCGGCGCCGACAACACCTACGGCCACCCCACCGAGCGGCTGCTCACCTGGCTGGCCAGGGCGGGCATGCGGGTGCACCGCACCGACCGGCAGGGCGACCTCGCGGTGGTGGGGTCGGGCAGCGGGTGGGGGATCGCGACCCGGGGCCAGCCAGCGGGAGCGGCAGCGATCGACGGCCCGACCGCGAGGGACGTGCCGTCCGCACGGGAGCGTCGGTCCGCCGTGACACGATGCAGAGGTGGCGGCTCGACCTGTGGAACCCACCTCCCGGCTGCGCGTCGTGATGGGCGAGGAAGAGCTACTGCGGGCGCGGGCCGTCGGCGCCGTCCGCACCGCCGTGCTCGGCCGCCACCCCGACGCGGAGGTGCACGAGCTCCCGGCCGCGGGGCTGCCGATCGGGCAGCTGGCCGACGTCCTCGCACCCTCGCTGTTCGGCGAGCACCGGCTCGTCGTGGTGCTCGGGGTCCAGGAGGCCGCCGGTGCGCTGTCGGATGCGCTGATCGGCTACGCCAAGGACCCCGATCCCGAGCTGACCCTGGTGATCGTCCACTTCGGCGGCAAACGCAACGAGGCCCTGGTCAAGGCCTTCACGGCGGCCGGTGCGGCGCTCGACGAGTGCCCGAAGCTGAAGTCACCCGGTGACCTGGCCGGGTTCGCCCGCAACGAGGTGCGGCAGTTCGGTGGTCGCATCACGGCCGACGCGGTGACCGCGCTCGTCGACGCGATCGGCAACGACCTGCGGCAGCTGTCGGCGGCCGCGAGCCAGCTGGTGTCGGACTTCGGGGGACGATCGACGGCGACGCCGTCGCGCGCTTCCATCGCGGCCAGGCAGAGGTCACCGGCTTCACCGTGGCCGAACGGGTGCTGGTCGGCGACCGGGCCGGCTCGATCGAGATGCTGCGGTGGGCCCTGGAACGCGGGGTGCCGCACGTCCTCATCGCCGACGCCATCGCCGACGGCGTGCGCACCGCCGCCCGCGTCGCCTCACTCAGCTCGACCAACCCGGGGAGCTGGCCCGCACCCTGAAGATGCCGCCCTGGAAGGTGAAGAAGGCGCAGGCCCAGTCGCGGGGGTGGAGCATCGACGGGCTCCAGCAGGCCATCGGTGTGGCCGCGGAGCTCAACGCGGACGTCAAGGGTGCCGCCGCGAGCGCCGACTACGCCCTCGAACGGGCCGTCCGCCGCATCGTCACCATCCGCGCGGAGACCGGCAGGGGCGGCCGGGCCGCCTACCCCGGCCGCTGACCGCACGGGAAAGCGACGAGCCCCGTCCCGCAGGGGAGGGGCTCGTTCGGTCCGCGCCGGAGCGCGGCCCACCGGCTCAGAGGCCGGCGACCTGCTTGGCCAGACCCGACTTGCGGTTGGCCGCCTGGTTCTTGTGGATGACGCCCTTGCTGGCGGCCTTGTCGAGCTGCTTGGCGGCGACCTGGAAGGCGGTGGCCGCAGCCGCGGCGTCGCCGGCGTCAGCGGCCTTGTGGACGCGCCGGACGGCCGTCTTCAGGGCGGACTTGACGGCAACGTTGCGCTGACGCGCCTTCTCGTTGGTCTTGATCCGCTTGAGCTGGGACTTGATGTTCGCCACGCGTGAGCCTCGGTGTCTCGACAGGAGGGAGTACTTCTGACAGTCGTTCGTGCGTCCGGGCGGCATGCGCCACAGGACCGGCCTGCAAGATTACCAGCGTCGGTCGCCGGACCCCAACCCGCGGTCCGGCGACGCTCGGCACAGCCCGAGTCGGGCCTCCAGGACCGCACGGCGCACCGGATTCCCGGCACTCGCCCGGACCGGCCCGGGGCCGTGGGACGATGGCCGCACTGTGACGACTCCTGCCACCACCGATCCGGCCCTCATCCGGAACTTCTGCATCATCGCCCACATCGACCACGGAAAGTCGACGCTGGCCGACCGGATGCTCGAGGTCACCGGACTCGTCGAGGGCGCCACATGCGCGCCCAGTACCTCGACCGGATGGACATCGAGCGCGAGCGCGGCATCACCATCAAGGCGCAGAACGTGCGCCTGCCCTGGACACCGCGCTCGGGCGCGCACACCGGCACCGAGTACGTCCTCGACATGATCGACACCCCCGGGCACGTGGACTTCACCTACGAGGTGTCCCGGTCGCTGGCCGCCTGCGAGGGCGCCGTCCTCCTCGTCGACGCCGCGCAGGGCATCGAGGCCCAGACGCTGGCCAACCTCTACCTGGCGCTGGAGAACGACCTCACGATCATCCCGGTGCTCAACAAGATCGACCTGCCGGCGGCGCAGCCCGAGCGGTACGCGGAGGAGATCGCGCACATCATCGGCTGCGAGCCCGACGACGTCATGCGCGTCAGCGGCAAGACCGGCGTCGGCGTGCCCGAGCTGCTGGACCGCATCGTCGAGGAGATCCCCGCGCCCACCGGCGAGGCGCAGGACCCGGCCCGGGCGATGATCTTCGACTCCGTCTACGACATCTACCGCGGCGTCATCACCTACGTCCGCGTCGTCGACGGCCGGATCTCCTCCCGCGACAAGATCAAGATGATGTCGACCGGCGCGACCCACGAGCTGCTGGAGATCGGGGTCATCTCGCCGGAGCCAAAGCCGGTCGAGAGCCTGGGCGTCGGCGAGGTCGGCTACTTCATCACCGGTGTGAAGGACGTGCGCCAGTCCCGCGTCGGCGACACCGTGACGCTGCAGCACAAGCCGGCCGCCGAGTCGATCGGCGGCTACCGCGACCCCAAGCCGATGGTCTACTCCGGCCTCTATCCCATCGACGGCAGCGAGTACCCGCTGCTGCGCGAGGCGCTGGACAAGCTGCTGCTCAACGACGCCGCGCTGACCTACGAGCCCGAGACGTCGGCGGCGCTGGGCTTCGGCTTCCGGGTGGGCTTCCTCGGCCTGCTGCACCTGGAGATCGTCCGCGAGCGGCTGGAGCGCGAGGCGGGCATCAGCCTCATCTCCACCGCGCCCAACGTGGTCTACCGGGTGGTCATGGAGGACGGCACCGAGATCACGGTGACCAACCCCAGTGACTGGCCGGCGGGCAAGATCTCGGCGATCTACGAGCCGATCGTCAACGCCACGATCATCGCGCCGAGCGACTACACCGGCGCGATCATGGAGCTCTGCCAGGCCGCCGCGGCCAGCTGGGCGGGATGGACTACCTGAGCGAGTCCCGCGTGGAGCTGCGCTACGTGCTGCCGCTGGGGAGATCATCTTCGACTTCTTCGACGCGCTGAAGTCGCGCACCCGCGGATACGCCTCGCTGGACTACTCCGAGGGCGGCGAGCAGGAGTCGAAGCTGGTCAAGGTCGACATCCTGCTCCAGGGCGAGGCCGTCGACGCCTTCAGCGCGATCGTGCACAAGGACAAGGCCTACAGCTACGGCGTGATGATGGCCGGCAAGCTGCGCGAGCTCATCCCGCGGCAGCAGTTCGAGGTGCCCATCCAGGCCGCCGTCGGCTCCCGGGTCATCGCGCGCGAGACCGTGCGCGCCATCCGCAAGGACGTCCTCGCCAAGTGCTACGGCGGTGACATCACCCGCAAGCGGAAGCTGCTGGAGAAGCAGAAAGAGGGCAAGAAGCGGATGAAGATGGTCGGCCGCGTCGAGGTTCCCCAGGAGGCGTTCGTCGCCGCGCTCTCCACGAACGAGTCCACCGCGTCCAAGAAGTGAGCGAGCTCGCGAACTCACCGAGGGACAGAGCACCTGGCGGGCACGCGCTCGACGAGCGTGAGCGAGGAGAGGGCGTGCCCGCGCGGGTCGACGCGGTCTGCGTCTCGGGCACCGACCTGCCCTCGGTTCCGGGCCGCAAGCCGGTCCGGACCGGCATCGACAAGCGGCCGGTTGCCGGCCGGATCGCCGTCCACGGGCTCGGTCTGGACGGCGACGTGCAGGTCAACCGCAAGTACCACGGCGGGGAGGGGCAGGCGGTCTACGCCTACGCCCAGGAGGACGCCGACTTCTGGATCGCCGAGCTCGGCCGCCAGCTGCCGCCGGGGCGCTTCGGCGAGAACCTCCGGACCAGCGGCCTGGACCTCACCGGGGCCCTGCTCGGTGAGCGGTGGCGGATCGGGACGGCGCTGTTCGAGGTCACCGCACCACGCATCCCCTGCGCCAACTTCGCCCGGTTCTGGGACGAGCCGCAGCTGGTCAGGCGCTTCACCGCCCACGGCGCGACCGGCGCCTACCTCCGGGTCCTGGAGACCGGCGAGCTCGGCGAGGGGGACGGTATCGACGTCGTCCACCGCCCCGACCACGGCGTCACGACCGGCCGGGCGTTCCGCATCTTCACGACCCAGAAGGCCCGCGTCGCCGAGCTCGCCCCGGCGGTGCACCACCTGCCGCTGAAGGACCAACCGAGGTTCCGGACCCGCATCGACGCGCGGACCACGGCCAGCGCCTGAGCGGCACGGCGGCGCGCTACTGTCCGCCGCGATACGCCGGGTTCCTTTCCCGGCCCACGGGAGGTCTCCATGCGCCGCACGGCGGCACCGCTGCTCGCCCTCGCGCTGCTCGCCGTCCCGGCGTTGTCCGGCTGCGGCGGCGACGACGCCGGCGACACCGAGTCGGCCGCCGACCTGCTGGCGCAGGCCAAGCAGACCCTCGACGAGGCCGACAGCGCGCACTTCGTCCTGACCAGCGAGGGTGCGCCAGAGACCGGGACCGCGCTGGTCGGGGGCGAGGGCGACATCGCCCGGCCGGCCGCCTTCGAGGGCACCCTCCAGGTCCTGGCCATGGGCTCCACGCTGGACCTCGCCGTGGTCTCGGTCGACGGCACGGTCTACGCCCAGCTGCCCTTCACGTCCGGCTTCAGCGAGGTCGACCCGGCGCAGTTCGGGTTCGGCGACCCGGGCGAGCTCATCGACGCCGACACCGGGATCTCCCAGCTCCTGTCGTCGGCGGAGTCGGCCGAGCTGGGGAGGAGCGCCGGGTGGACGGCGAGGTGGTCCGCGAGGTGACGGCGGAGCTGCCCGGCGAGCTCGTGGAGCAGCTCCTCACCAGCGAGGACCCGAGCCGGCCGGTCGATGCCCGCTTCTCGATCGCCGTCGACAGCGGCGAGCTGCGGCGGGCGCAGCTGACCGGGCCGTTCTTCACGGCGGAGGACGACGCGACCTACATCCTCGAGCTGAGCGACTTCGGGGCCGATGTCGAGATCACCGCACCGGCCACCGGCTGAGCAGGGGTCGGCGCCGGCAGACCGGCACCCGGCCTCCCGCTCGTCGTCCTCGCCACGCTGGCCGTCCTGGTCACCGCGGCCGACACCTACGTCGTCGTCCTCGCGCTGCCCGACATCCTCACCGGGGTCGGCGTCGGGCTGGACGAGCTGCAGCGGGCCACCCCATCGTGGGCGGCTTCCTGCTCGGGTACACCGCCACGCTGCCGCTGCTCGGGCGCCTGGCCGACCTCCGCGGCCGTGTTCCGGTGCTGGTCGGCTGCCTGCTGCTGTTCGCGCTGGGCTCGCTGCTCACCGCCACCGCCGACACCCTGGGTCCGGCCGTGATCGGTCGCGGACTGCAGGGCATCGGGGCCGGCGGCCTGGTGCCGGCGACCCTCGCGCTCGTCGCCGACCGCTGGCCGCCGGAGCGCCGTGCGCTGCCGCTCGGCGTCGTCGGTGCCGTCCAGGAGGCAGGCGCGGTGCTCGGACCGCTGGCCGGGGCGGCGGTGCTCGCGTTCGCGGACTGGCGGGCCATCTTCTGGCTGAACCTGCTGCTCGGGCTGGCCCTCGCGGTCGGCGCCGCGGTCACCGGCGGGGTGCGCCGCCCCGACCCGCTCGGGCTGGGGCTCGCGGCGCTCACCGCGCTCGCCCTCGGTCTCCAGCTGGCCGCTCCGCTGCGCTGGCGGAGGACGTGACGCTCGGCCTGCTCTACGTGCCCGTCGCCGGCGCCCTGGAGTGGACCACCCCGCTCGTGCTGGTCGGCCTGGCCTCGGGGGCGGCCCTGGTGGCACGCAGCCTGCTGGCACCGAGAGGCGCGGTGATCCCGTTGCGGGGGCTGCGGCGGCTGGCCGGTGAGGTCGACGTGGTCGGGTCGACGCTGGCCGTCGTCGCGCTGGGAAGCCTCGTGTGGGCGTTCGCGGCGGCGGATCCGGCGACCGAGATCGTGGCGCACGGCCCGCTCCTCCTCCCGGTGGCGCTGGCGGCCGCGGTGGCCTTCGTCTGGCACGAGCGCCGGACCGAGGAGCCGGTGCTGCCGCTGCAGGCGCTGCGGCCGGTCGGCGCGTGGGGGCGCTGCTGGTCAACCTCCTGGTGGGTGCCGCCCTGGTCGCGGCGCTGGTCGACATCCCGCTCTTCGCGCGTGCCACGACGACGCCGGGGGACCAGCTCGGCGCGGCGCTCGTGCTGCTCCGGTTGCTGATCGCCGTCCCGGTCGGCGCGGTCGCCGGCGGCCTGCTGTGCCGCACCGTGCCCCCGCGTCTCGTCGCCGCCGGCGGGATGGCGCTGACCACGGTCGCCTTCGTGGTCATGACCTCCTGGGACGCGCGTTCCCTGGACGGCGTCGCATCGACCGTCGTCCTGGTCGCGGCCGGCCTCGGGTTCGGGCTGGCCATCGCCCCCGTCAACGCCGTGCTGCTCGCGGTGACGCGGGCCGAGATGCACGGCAGCGCCAGCGCGCTGGCCGTCGTCGCCCGCACGGTGGGCATGCTGGCCGGGTTGTCGCTGCTCACCGCCGTGGCGCTGCGCCGGTTCACCGCCGAGGTGGACGCCATCGGCACGCCCTTCGAGCTCTGCCCGGAGACGCCCGCGGACTGCGCCGTCTACGACGCGGCCACCGATGCGGCTGTCCTCACCCAGCTGCACACCGTGTTCGCCGGGGCCGCGATCGCGGCGGGTCTGGCGGCGCTCGCCGCGCTGGTCCTGCTGCGCGAGAGCAGGCCGGCCGAGCACGCCGTGGGAAGCTAGCCGGGAGCCGCCGATCCGGCTCCCGGACGAGGGGTGCCGTACCCGGTGGGCGACAAGACGGTGCCGGTGGAGGTCCGTCGTGTCGTGGTTGGTGCTCGTCGTGTCCGGGGTGCTCGAGGCGGTGTGGGCCACGGCCCTGGGTCGCTCGGAGGGGTTCAGCCGCCTCGCCCCGTCGATCGTGTTCGGGATCGCTCTCGTGCTGAGCATGGCCGGCCTGGCCTACGCGATGCGGGAGCTGCCGGTGGGCACGTCCTACGCCGTCTGGGTCGGCATCGGGGCCTCGCTCACCGTCGTCTACGCGATGGTGACCGGCACCGAACCGGTGTCACTGGTGAAGGTGCTGCTGATCGTCGGGCTCATCGGCTGCGTCGTCGGGCTCAAGCTCGTCCACTGATCCCGACGGCGGCCCAACCGCTCCACGGGGCGTGCTTCCTCGTCTAGCTTTCCTGCGAGGGAGGCGCTGTGGACGGCACCGGGCAGCTGCGGATCAGCCTGCTGGGTGCGTGCACGGCCACCTCCGGGGAACCCCTCTCGACCTCGGAGGACCTCGCCAGCGCGCCGTCCTCGTCGTCCTGATCCTCGCCCGCGGCGAAGTCGTGCCCGTCGAGCGACTGACCGAGGCGGTGTGGGGTGACCGGCCGCCGGCCGACGCCGCGGGCGCACTGCAGGCCTACGTGTCACACCTGCGTCGGCGGCTGCAGCCGGGGAGTGCGGCCCGGGCGCGCACGTCGATCATCGTCAGTGCGGGGCGCGGGTACGCGGTACGGCTGCCCGAGGACGCCGTCGACGTGTGGCGCTTCGAGCGGCTGCTCGACCGGTCGGGAACGGCGCCCGCCGCCGCGACCGTGCAGCTCGTCGGCGAGGCGCTCGCACTGTGGCGCGGCCCTCCGCTGGCGGAGTGGACGGACGAGCCGTGGGCCGAGGCGGAGATCGCCCGCCTGGCCGAGCTCCGCACGGTGGCCCGAGAACGGCTGATGGCGGTGCGCCTGGAGCTGGGCGAGGCAGCACTGCTCGTCCCCGACCTGGAGGCCATGGTCGCGGAGGAACCGCTGCGCGAGGAGCGGTGGCGGCTGCTCGCGCTCGCCCTCTACCGGGCGAACCGGCAGGCCGACGCCCTCGGTGCCCTCCGCCGGGCACGGACGACGCTGGCCGACGAGCTCGGTGTCGATCCTGGCCCCCGTTGCGGGAGCTGGAGCGCCAGGTGCTGGCCCATGCGCCGGAACTCGGCGTGCCGCTGCAGCGCTCGCGCGCCGCGGAGGTCCGAGCGGCGGCTCCCCAGCACGTCCCCGAGGATCTGCTGGACCGGGAGCGAGAACTGGCCGCCGTCCGCGCTGCACTGGCAGACCTCACGTCCGGAGACCCACGGCTGCTCCTGATCGAGGGCCCGGCGGGCATCGGCAAGACGCGGCTCCTCACCGAGGCGCGGCGGCTCGCGGCGGAGCGCTCGGTGCGAGTGCTCACGGCCCGCGGCAGCCAGCTGGAGAAGACCTTCGGCTTCGGGGTGGTGCGGCAGCTGTTCGAGCCGCAGCTCACCGACCCGGGGCGCCGGGACGAGCTGCTGGCCGGCGCCGCCGCCAGCGCGCGCGGCGTCTTCGATCCCATGGGAGGGAGTCGCCCGACGGGTCCTTCGCCGCCCTGCACGGGCTGTACTGCGTCGCCGTCAACCTCACGGCCGACGGGCCGGTGATGCTGGCGATCGACGACGTCCAGTGGTGCGACAGCGCCTCGCTGCGGGCGCTGGCCTACCTCGTGCGACGGCTGGAGGCGGTGCCGGTCCTCGTCGTCGGGACGGTGCGCACGGGTGAGGCCCACGAGGACGAGGAGCTGCTGGCGGAGCTGGCGCTCGAGCCGGCCGCCGTCGTCCTCCGGCCGACGACGCTGTCCCTCGACGCCGTGACCGAGCTGGTCGGACGGCGACTGGGGAGCCGATCTCACCCCTGTTCGCGGTGGCCTGCCACCGCACCACGTCGGGCAACCCGCTGTTGCTCCGCCAGCTGCTCCGCGCTCTCGAGGCCGACGGGGTCCGGCCCGACGCCGCCCACGCCGACGTTGTCGTCGCCGTCGGGTCCCGCGCGATCTCGAGCATGGTGCTCATGCGGCTTCGCCGGCTGGGGGCGCGGCACCGGCGGTCGCCTGCGCCGCCGGCGTGCTGGGCGACGGAGCGCCGCTCCCCGTGGTCGCCGCGCTGGCGGAGCTGCCGGAACCGGACACCGCCGCGGCCCTCGCCGCACTCGCGCGCGCGGAGGTCGTCAAGGACGAACAGCCGCTGGCGTTCGTGCATCCGCTGGTACGCGAGGCGGTGTACCGCGACCAGCCGGCCGCGGAGCGGGCGCTGCGGCACGAGCGCGCGGCCGGCCTGCTGCGCGCGGCCGGGGCCACCGACGAGCAGGTGGCCGCACACCTGCTGCTGGCTCCGGTCCGCGGCGACGGCGAGGCGACGGAGGTGCTGTGCCGCGCGGCGCGGACGGCGGCCGAGCGCGGCGCGGCCGACAGCGCCGTGACCTACCTGCGGCGGGCGCTCGAGGAGCTGCCCGCCGACGCGCAGCGGTGCGACCTCCTCCGCGAGCTCGGGATGCTGGAGTCGCTGGTGGACGGCGCGGCGAGCACCGAGCACCTGCTCCAGGCCTACGAGCGCCTGACGGACCCGCGGGAACGGGCCGACGTCGCCGTGGCGATCGCCCGGACCCAGGTGTTCGCGAGCCCACCCGGGGCGGCCACCGCCTTCGCGAGGCGGGCCGCCGACGCCCTGCCCGGCGACCTGGCCGATCATCGCCAGGCCCTGCTGGCGATCGAGCTGGTCAGCGGCTACATGCACGCGCTCGACCCCGCCCTCTGGCGGCACCCCGTCCCGGACCCGGACGGGGAGGGGTACGGGGCACAGATGCTGGCGGCGGCGCTGGCCTACGACGTGACCATCGAGGGCGCCGACCGCGAGCGGGCCGTCCGGCTGGCTCGCTTCGCGCTGGAGGGCGACCGGCTGTGGGCGGTGGACCACGGGCTCTTCTGGGTCGTCGCGGCGATCATCCGCATGCTCGCCGACGACGACCTGGGGGACTTCTGGGCCCGCGCCCGTGCCGAGGCGCATGCCCGCGGATCGCTGTTCGCTGTCCTCTCCACCAACCTGTGGCAGGGGTTCTGGCACTGGCGCCGGGGTGAGCTGACCGAGGCCGACTCGTGCCTCGCCAACGCCCTCGACGAGAGCCGGATGTGGGGTGGCGCGGGCATCGCCCCGCCCTTCGCCCTGGCCTTCCTCATCGGCTGCCACCTGGACCGCGGCGATCTCGCCGCCGCGCGGGCCACGGCCGATGCGGCGGGGGCGGCGCCCGCGCTGGGGGACGGCGGCCGGCTCCTGCAGCACGCGATCGCACGGGTGCTCACCGCCGAGGGCCACCACGACCGCGCCCTGGCGGTGCTGGACGCGGTCCCGACGCCGGTTCCCGTGCCGAACCCGGTGTGGAACCCATGGCGCAGCACCGCGGCGCTCGCGCTCCGAGGCCTCGGCCGTACGGACGACGCCGTCGCCGTGGCCGAGGAGGAGGTGCGGCTGCTGCGCCGCTGGGGCGCGCCCGGTCATCTCGGCGCGTCGCTGCGGCTGCTCGGCGAGCTCCGCGGAGCCGCGGGGCTGGACCACCTCCGGGAGGCGGTCGGCCTGCTGGCCACGACGACGGCCGCCGTCGACCTCGCCCGCGCCCGCTGCGCGCTGGGGGCGAGACCGGAGCTGCCGGACCACGAGGCGGTGCCGTTGCTGCGCGCCGCGCTCGAGGAGGCGCACGCCAGGGCCGCGGTGGGCATCCGGGACCGGGCACGGGCGGCTCTCCAGCGGCGGGGGTGTCCCGACGCCGTCGAACGGGAGAGCGTCCTGGCGCCGACGGCGACCGAACTCCGGATCCTCGAGTTGTCGGCCGGAGGGCTCGGGATCCGCGAGGTGGCCCAGCAGCTGTTCCTCACCCCGGGCATGGTGCGCACGGTGCTGGAGAAGGCGTCCGCCGCCGGCCTCAAGTTCCTCTCAAGTCCCAGCGGCGAGGGTCGGGCACTGGCAACCGGGAGGACCCCGTGACGCAGCAGCAGATCCCGACGGCGCCGCCGGCCCCGCTGAGGCGCTGCGCGGGCTGTGCGGTGGGTCCGTGCAGCTGCCGGGCGACCCGGCCTACGACATGGCCCGCTCGCCGTGGAACCTCCAGGTGCGCGACCACCCCGCCGCAGTGGCCTACCCGGCATTCCCCGACGAGGTGGCCGAGGTCCTGGTCGCGGCGGCGGGAGCGGGCCTGCAGGTCGCCGCCCAGGGGACGGGCCACGGCGCCCCGCCGCTCGAGGGCCGATTGGGCGGCGCCGTCCTGCTGCGCACCTCGGCGATGACGGACCTGGAGATCGACACCGACCGCCGGACGGTCCGTGCGGGCGCCGGTGTGCTGTGGGGAGACCTGGCCGAGCTCGCCGGCCGGCACGGCCTGGCCGCCCGGCACCCCTCGTCACCCGACGTCGGCGTCGTCGGCTACTCGCTGGGCGGTGGCATCGGCTGGTACGCCCGGAAGCTGGGTCTCCAGTGCAACGCCGTCTCCGCCGTCGACCTGGTCCTCGCCGACGGCACCTGCGTGCGCGCGACCGCTGACGAGGAGCCCGAGCTGTTCTGGGCGCTGCGCGGAGGCGCGGCGCCGCTGGGCGTAGTCACCGCGCTCGAGTTCCAGCTCTTCCCGCTCGAGACCGTCGTCGCCGGGCACCTGTCCTGGGACTGGACGGCGGTGGAGCGGGTGCTCCCTGCCTGGGTGGCCTGGTGCGCGGATGCCCGCGAGGAGGTCACCACGGCCTTCCGCCTGCTCGACATCCCGGCCGACGACGCGGTCCCGGCCGAACTGCGGGGCCGGCGCATCGCCATGATCGACGGCGCCGTGCTGGGGGACGACGCCGCCGCCGCGGAGGTCCTCGCGCCGCTGCGCGCCCTCGCCCCCGAGTTCGACACGGTCACCCGCGTGCCCGCGGCCTCGCTCGTGCGGCTGCACCTCGATCCCGAGGGGCCGACGCCGGCCTACGCCAGCAGCACCCTCGTCTCCGGCCTGCCCGACGCGGCGATCGCCGGCATCGTCGAGGCGGTCGGTCCCGGCTCGGGAACGCGGCTGGCCGCAGCGGAGCTGCGCCAGCTCGGCGGGGCGCTGTCCCGCCCGGATCCCGACGGCGGCGCGTTGGCCGCCCTGGACGGGGAGTTCCTCGCCCTGGGTCTCGGTCTCGGCGGTGGGGACGACGCCGACTGGGCACGCCAGCGGGAGGACGCCGGCCGGTTCCTGGCCGCGGTGGAGGCCTGGGCGACAGGGCGGCAGTACCTGCCGATGGTCGATGCGCGCACCGACACCCGGAAGGTGTTCCCGCCCGGTGTGCACGCTCGGCTCTCCGCCGTCCGTCGTGCCGTCGACCCGGGCGGTCTCTTCCTGGCGGCGCACGGCCCGGCCTGAGGCCGGGCTCAAGTCGCGCCTCAACCTCACCGCAGGCTCCCGTCAAGGGCCACGGCCCACGGTTCCTCCATCAGTCAGACCCGACCTGGAGGACCCCATGACCCTCACCCTCGACGCCCCCTACGTCGACTCGGACATCTCGTTCGACGCCCTGCGCGCCGAGCTGACCGGCTCCCTGCACACCCCCGGCGAGCCGGAGTACGACGCGCTCGTGAGCCCCTGGAACCTCGCCGTCCCGATGCGGCCGGCCGCCGTCGTCGCCGTCCGCACGGCCGAGGACGTCGTCGCCGCCGTCCGCTTCGCGGGTGCCCGCGGCCTCACCGCCGGCGTGCAGGCCACCGGCCACGGCGCGGAGCGGTCGCTCGCCGGCCATCTGCTCGTCCTCACCCGCGGCCTGGACGAGGTCACCGTGCACCCGGAGGGCTGGGCCCGCATCGGGTCCGGCGTGAAGTGGTCGGGGCTGGTCCCGATCGCGGCGTCCCACGGCCTGGCGGGGGTCAACGGCTCGACCACCGACGTCAGCATCGTCGGCTACACGACCGGTGGTGGCGTCGGTCCGCTGGCCCGTACGTACGGGATCAACGCCGACCGGGTGCGCGCCTTCGAGGTGGTCACCGGCGACGGCGTCTTCCGCCGGGTGACCGCGACCGAGCACCCCGACCTGTTCTTCGCGCTCCGCGGCGGCAAGGGCGCCGCCGGCATCGTGACTGCCATGGAGTTCGATCTGATCCGGATGCCGGAGTTCTACGGCGGGGCGATCTACTTCGACGCGGCGGACGCGGCCCGGGTCGTCGACCGGTGGCGGGGCTGGGCCGACGACCTGCCGGAACTGGGGACGACGTCCTTCGCGATCTTCCAGCTGCCGCCGCTGCCCGAGATCCCGCCGCCGCTCGCCGGCCGGATGAGCCTGGCCATCCGGTTCCTGTGGGCGGGGAGCCCTCCGAGGGCGCCCGGCTGCTGAACCAGCTGCGGGAGGTGGCGCCGGTGATCCTGGACGACGCCCGGCTGCGGCCCTACACCGAGATCGACTCGGTGCACGCCGACCCGGTCGACCCGATGCCCGTCGTCGACCCGGCGATCCTGCTGGACGCGTTCCCCGCGGAGGCGGCCGAGCGGCTGCTCTCCGTCGCCGGCGCCGGGTCGGGATCGCCGCAGGTGATCGTCGAGGTCCGGCACCTGGGTGGGGCCTACTCCCGCGAGGGCGCACACCCGAGCGCCTTCAACCACCGGGCGGCCCGCTTCAGCGTGCTGACGGTCGGGATGGCGATCGACGAGGGCATGGCCGCCGGCTCTCTGGCGCACGCCGACCAGGTGTTCACCGCCCTGGCCGACTGGGACACGGGGGCGTGTGGCCGAACTTCGGGATCCCGCACGACGCCGTCTCCGCCCGTCGGTCCTACGACGAGCCGACGCTCGCCCGGCTCCGACAGGTGGTCGACACCTACGACCCGCAGGGCGTCCTGCAGGCGGGGGCGTACACGCGGGCGATCGACTGACGACCGCATCCCGACGGTGCCCGGACGTGCAGGACCACGTCCGGGCACCGTCGCGCGCCCGAGGCAGGTCGGAAAAAGTACGCCGTGGGATGTCGAGAACCCCCGCGCGGCTCCGTCCCCCGGGTGGAGGCGGCCAGAATGGGTCGCACCTCACCAGGGAGAACACGATGGCCAAGTACCTGTTGCTCAAGCACTACCGGGGCGCCCCCGCAGCGGTCAACGACGTGCCGATGGACCAGTGGACGCCGGAGGAGGTCACCGCCCACATCCAGTACATGCAGGACTTCGCCGATCGGCTCCAGGGAACCGGCGAGTTCGTCGACGGTCAGGCCCTCTCGGCGGACGGCACGTGGGTCCGCTCCGACGGCGAGGGCGGCCGCCGGTCACCGACGGCCCCTTCGCGGAGACCAAGGACCTGATCGCCGGCTGGATGGTGATCGACGTCGACAGCTACGAGCGGGCGATCGAACTGGCCGGCGAGCTGTCCGCTGCACCGGGCGCCGGCGGGAAGCCGATCCACGAGTGGCTCGAGCTGCGCCCGTTCCTCACCATGCCGCCGACCGTCACGGAGTGACTCTCGGTGGACCGCACGGTTGACGAGGCCCTGCTGCGGGCGCTCATCCCCACCGTGATCGGGATCCTCGGCCGCCGCGGAGTCGACTTCGCGGCGGCCGAGGACGCCGTCCAGGAGGCCCTGGTCGAGGCCGTGCGCGTGTGGCCGGACGACCCTCCGCGGGACCCGAAGGCGTGGCTGGTGACCGTCGCCTGGCGCCGCTTCCTCGACGTCGTCCGGGCGGACGCCTCCCGCCGGCGGCGTGAGGTCCTGGTCGACGACGAGCCCGTGCCCGGGCCGGCCGAGGCGGTGGACGACACGCTGCGGCTCTACTTCCTGTGCGCCCACCCGACCCTGACGCCGGCCTCGGCGGTGGCGCTGACGCTGCGCGCGGTGGGCGGGCTGACCACGCGGCAGATCGCGCAGGCCTACCTCGTGCCGGAGGCGACCATGGCGCAGCGCATCAGCCGCGCCAAGAAGACGGTGTCGGGCGTGCGGTTCGACCAGCCCGGGGACGTCGGCACCGTGCTGCGCGTCCTCTACCTCGTCTTCAACGAGGGCTACTCGGGCGACGTCGACCTGGCCGCCGAGGCGATCCGGCTCACCCGCCAGCTGGCGGCCGGGATCGAGCACGAGGAGGTGGCGGGACTGCTCGCGCTCATGCTGCTCCACTCCGCGCGACGGCCGGCGCGGACCCGCCCCGACGGCACTCTCGTGCCCCTGGCCGAGCAGGACCGCACCCGGTGGGACACCCGACTGATCGCCGAAGGGGTCGAGGTGCTCCAGGCGGCTCTCGCCCGCGACCGCCTGGGCGAGTTCCAGGCCCAGGCCGCGATCGCCGCCCTCCACGCCGACGCCCGCACCGCGCCGGAGACCGACTGGGTGCAGATCGTCGAGTGGTACGACGAGCTGGTGCGGCTCACCGGCAGCCCGGTGGCCGGCCTCAACCGCGCCGTCGCGGTCGGCGAGGCCGACGGCCCGCGAGCCGGCCTGGCCGCCCTGGCCGTGCTCGACCCTGCGCTGCCGCGGTACACCGCCGTCGCGGCGTACTTGCACGAGCGGGACGGGAACCCGGGCACCGCGGCCCGGCTCTACGCCGACGCCGCCCGAGCCGCGGCCAACCTGCCCGAGCGCGACCACCTGACGCGCCAGGCCGCCCGGCTGAACGCGCAGCTGCGCGACGCGACGGCAGAGGACGGCCGTCCTCGTCCGGCCCGGTGAACGCACGGCCCGACGGGGTCAGGCCCCCGGAGGGCCTCGGCGAGGTCGCGGCGCAGCTCCACCGTGTCGACGCGGCGGTCGGTCAGGACCCTCATGGCGAGGCCCTCGCCCTCGCGCAGCAGGCCGAGCGCGATGTGCCCGTCGGTGATCATCTTCGTCTTCATCGCGATGGCCTCCCTGAGCGAGAGCTCCAGCACCTTCTTCGCGCGGGGGTGAAGGGGATGTGACCGGCCGACGCCGTCGAGCCCGTTGGCCGGTCCAGCGCCCCGGGGCCGAAACTCGCCTCGACCGAGGTGCGGACGGCGTCCAGGTCGATGCCCAGCGCCGTCAGCGCGTCGGCGTCCAGGTCGCCGTCGCCGACATAGCCGACGACCGCCTCCACCACGGCGTCGTGGGTGAGCCCGTGCCGCGTCAGCACGGCTGCGCTCGGCGTCGGCTGGCGCAGCAGGCTCAGGAGCAGGTGCTCGGTGCCGATGCGGCCGGAGTGCAGCCGCCGCGCCTCGTCCTGCGCACGGACGACGGTCTGCCGGGCCTCGAGGGTGAACCGTTCGAACATGGTCAGTCCTTCCGCCGGAGCGGCCCGCGACCGCTCGCGTACTTCTTGTGCACCGCCTGCCGGGTCACGCCCAGGAGCTGGGCGATCTGCTCCCACGTCCAGCCCTGATCGCGCGCGTTGCCCACCTGCAGCGCCTCCAGCCGCTCGACGAGCGTCCGGAGGGAACGCACGGCCTTGAGGCCGATCGCGGGATCCCGGCTGCCGGCGGCCGATGCCACCTGCGCTGTGTCCGCCATGGTTGTCAACCTAAGTTGCGTCCCCACGATTGTCAATTCCGGTTGACACGGCGGTTCGAGTGAGCGGTTGCGGTCGGCGACACGTGAGGACACGCCGGGCAGGGCGACCACAACTGCCCTCTCGTCGCCGGACCCGATGCTCAGGGCTCCGGGTGGACCTCGAAGTGCGTCACCGTGGCCTCCCGGTCCACCAGGTACCGGTCGTCCTCGGGGTAGAAGACGGCGCGGGATATGTCGTCGCCCGCGAAGCCGGCGATCACCTCGCGTGACTTCCAGAAGCTCAGCGTCAGGATCTCGGTGCGCCCGTCGTCGAGGTCGCGGGTGAGCATGTGAGCACCCGGTTGCCCGGTGTCCGGCGGTACTCGCTCATGCCGGTGTCCTCGACGTAGCCGACGTAGGCGTCGCGGCCCCCTGCAGGGGCCCGCCGCGAGCGCGCGAGCGGCGGGGGGCAGGGGTGTTTCTCAGAGCGTGAAGACGATCTTCCCGTTGGTCCGGCCCTCGAGCATGCGGGCGAAGCCGTCGCGCGCCTCGCGCAGCGGCAGCTCGACGTCGATCTGCGGGCGGATGCCGGTGACGGCGCACATCCGGATCAGGGACTCGAGCTCGGCCTTGGTGCCCATCGTGGAGCCCACGACCGACAGCTGGGTGAAGAACACCCGGTTGAGCTCCGCGCCCGGGTTGAAGCCGGTGGTGGCACCGGAGGTCACCAGCACCCCACCGGGCTTGAGCGACTTGATGCTGTGGCTCCAGGTCGCCTCACCGACGGTCTCCATGACGCCGTCGACCCGCTCGGGCAGCCGGGCGCCGGTCTCGAACGCCTCGTCGGCACCGAGGGCGAGGGCCGCGGCCCGCTTCTCCTCGCTGCGCCCGGTCACCCAGACCCGGAAGCCGGCGGCGCGGCCGAGCACGATCAGCGCCGTCGCGACGCCACCGCTGGCGCCCTGCACGAGCACGGTCTGACCCGGCCGCAGCCCCGACTTCACGAACAGCATCCGGTAGGCGGTCAGCCAGGCCGTGGGCAGGCAGGCGGCCTCGCCGAACGACAGCTCGGAGGGCTTGGGCAGCAGGTTCCGCTTCGGGACGGCGACCTTCTCGGCCATCGACCCCTGGTGCACCTCCGAGAGCAGCGACCGCTTGGGGTCCAGCGTCTCGTCGCCCATCCAGTCCGGCGTGGAGATCACGCCGTGCACCACGACCTCGTTGCCGTCCTCGTCGATGCCCGCGGCGTCCGTGCCGAGGATCATCGGCATCCGCTCCTCGGGCAGACCGATGCCACGCAGGCTGAACAGGTCGTGGTGGTTGAGCGAGACCGCCTTCACCTGGATCGTCGTCCAGCCCTCGGGCGCCTCCGGCTCCGGCCGGTCGCCCACCTCCAGCACGGAGAGGGGTCCTTCGGGGCGGCGGTGGAGACGAAGGCGGCGAGCATGTGTCGGACGCTAACCGAGCCGCCGATCAGCGGCGACGGCAACCCGTGCGCGCGGGGGCTCGCGGCGGAAGACGCCCCGTCAGCGGAGGACGACGACGAACTCCCCGCGCTCCACGAACTCGCCGATCACCGGGGCCCCGGGTACCTCGCCGCCCAGCAGCAGGCCGCCCGACGTCTGGGCGTCGGCGAGCAGCAAAGCCTCGTCCTCCGACACCGCCGACAGGTCGGTCTGCGGCCGGACCCAGTCCAGGTTGCGGCGGGTGCCGCCGGAGACGAACCCTCGGCCAGCGCTTCCCGCGCGCCGGCCAGGTAGGGGACGGCGGCGGCGTCGACCACCGCGGTCACCCCGCTCGCGCGGGCCATCTTGTAGAGGTGCCCGAGCAGCCCGAAGCCGGTGACGTCGGTGCCCGCCCGGATCCCGGCGCGGACCGCGGCCTCACCGGCCGCCCGGTTGAGCGTGGTCATCGAGGCGACCGCCTCCTCCGACACCTCGCCGGTCGCCTTCATCCGGCTGTTCAGGACGCCGACGCCCAGCGGCTTGGTCAGCGACAGGGCGGTCCCGGCCACGGCGGCGTCGTTGCGGATGATCCGGTCGAGGTCGACCAGGCCCGTCACGGCCATCCCGTACTTGGGCTCGGGATCGTCGATCGAGTGGCCGCCGCCGACGTGGCACCCCGCCTCCTGGGCCACCTCGAGGCCGCCGCGCAGCACCTCGGCGGCGAGCTCGGCGGGAAGGACGTCGCGCGGCCAGCCGAGCAGGTTGACGGCGACGACGGGGCTGCCGCCCATCGCGTACACGTCGGACAGCGCGTTGGCCGCGGCGATCCGGCCGAACGTGTAGGCGTCGTCGACCACGGGGGTGAAGAAGTCGGTCGTGAGCACCAGCCCCTGGCCGCCCGGGAGGCGCACGACCGCGGCGTCGTCGCCGTCGTCCAGCCCCACGACGAGCTCGGCGTTGGGGAGGCGGGGCCGGTGGAGGTGAGCCCGGCGACGACGGACTCCAGCTCACCGGGCGGGATCTTGCAGGCGCAGCCGCCGCCGTGCGCGTACTGGGTGAGCCGGATGCGGGCGGGTGCGGTGGTCACGCCTCCGACGGTAGCCCCAGCGGGGCGGGGCGTGATCATGAGCCAGGGCCCCGTGGAGGTCGCCATGCGCATGCTGCTGCTCGCCTTCGTGGTCGTGCTCGTGACCGGCTGCTCGGACGACGGTTCCGGGACGTCCGCGGCCCCGTCCAGGTCCGCCACGACGACGAGCGCCACGGCCAAGGAGTCGCGGCCCCGGGCTTCGACCAGCAACTGCACGAGGAACTGCTCGCCATGCTCGGGCGGGACCAGAGCGGCCGCACGGGCGGTCCGGACGCCGAGGGCGACGCCGCCCGTACCGAACGGCTCGAAGAAATCCTCGACGAGCACGGGTGGCCGACCGTCCAGCTCGTCGGCGAGGACGGCGAGGACGCCGCCTGGGCCATCGCCCAGCACTCCGACCAGGACCCGGCCTTCCAGCGGCGGGCGCTGGAGCTCCTGCGGACAGCCGTGGCGGCCGGGCAGGCGTCACCGGGCAACCTCGCGTACCTCGAGGACCGGGTGGCCGTCGGGGCGGGGCAGCCCCAGACGTACGGCACCCAGGTGGGGTGCGGTCCGGATGGCCCGCAGCCTGCGACTCCGCTCGCCGACCCGGCCGCGGTCGAGGGTCTCCGGGCGGCTGCCCGCCTGGAGCCACTGGCCGACTACCTGGCCGAGATGGCGGAGATCTGCGCCGCCGACTGAAGAAGGACCCCGTCCTCCTCATCCCTCGCAAGCTCGGGAAGAGCCTCTGGACGGGGCCGATGGAGGGCCCTGCAGCAGGGCCATCAGGCGCGGCCGCCGGGGAGGACCGTCAGCCGCGGCGGTGCAGGCCGGGGCGCCGACGGGGCGCGACCCAGCTTCCGGCCGGCGGGATGCCCTGTCGACGGCGGTGCACCCAGCCCGGTGAGCTCACGCCGGGGGCGGTCTCACCGGTCGGGTTCGCGGATTCGATCCGGTCGACGCGGAACCAGCGGAGCGCGTCGCGCTCCCGGCACCACGCCACGAGGAACAGCTGGTCGCTGCTCTGGACGACCAGCTGCGGTTCCACCTCCCGCCGCGTGGCCTGGCCCTTGCCGTCGCGGTAGCGCAGCGAGACGACCCGGCGCCGGGTGACGGCCTCCTCGACGACCGAGCGGATCTCGGCCGACCGGCCTGCCTCGGCGCTCACCCAGAGACTGGTGGCCAGGAGCTCGGCGCGCCGGCGAGGATCGGGCTCGAGCACCTCCAGGACCTTCTCCAGAGCGCCCCGCCCCGCCTCGGAGTAGGGGCCGTCGGGCCGGGCGGCCAGGGCGACCGCGACGGCCGCCGCCTCCTCGGGGCCGAGCGTGACCGGGGGCAGCGTCGCGGCGGGGAGGACTCGTGGTGGTTCACGATCGGGATGCTGGCACCGCCCTCCGACAATTTCCGGCGACCGCCGCCCCGTAAGGTGGCCGGCGGAGGCGTCAGGGTGTCTGGTGACCCCCGCGGCCTCTAAAGCCGACGTGGCCGAGCATCTCGGTCAGGCGGGTTCGATTCCCGTCCGCCTCCGCCAGAATTTTCCCCGATCCAGCACCGCGAGAGCGAGCTGAAGTCGACGAACGGGTGAGAACGATCGAGTTCCGCCTACGCTGCGGGGCGATGAGCGCCGATCCCCGCCGGCAGGTCCCGCGCACCGACACCCTGCTCGCCGACCCGCGGCTCGCCGCCGCGGGCGAGCGGCTGGGGCGTGGTCTGGTCAAGGGCGCGGTGCAGCAGGTGCAGCAGCGGATCCGGAACGGCGAGGTGGCGCCGCCGGAAGCGGTCGATGCGGTGCTCGCCTCGCTGCCGGGGACGGCGAGCAGCCTGCGGCCGGTCCTCAACGCGACCGGCGTCCTCGTGCACACCAACCTCGGGCGCTCGCCGCTGTCCTCCGCGGCCGTCGAGGCGATCGCCGCGGCCGCCGGCACCACCGACGTCGAGCTGGACCTGACCAGCGGGCGGCGAGGTCCGCGGGGCGAGGCGGCCATCGCTGCCCTGCTCGACGCGGTCCCGGCCGCCGAGGCCGCGATCGTCGTCAACAACTGCGCCGCCGCGCTGGCCCTGGTCGCGACCGCCCTCGGCCAGGGGCGTGAGCTGGTGCTCGCGCGCGGCGAGCTGGTCGAGATCGGCGACGGCTTCCGCATCCCGGAGCTGCTGACCTCCACCGGCGCCCGCCTGCGCGAGGTGGGGACCACGAACCGGGTCACGCTCGCCGACTACCGGGGCGCTCTCGGGCCGGAGACGGGGCGGTGCTCAAGGTGCACCCGTCGAACTTCGTCGTCCGCGGGTTCACCCGGCAGGTGGAGGTGGGCGAACTGGCCGGCGCGCTCGCCGGGACGGGCACGCCGCTGGTGGCCGACATCGGGTCCGGACTGCTGCGCCCGCATCCGCTGCTGCCGGACGAGCCCGATCTGCAGAGCACGCTGGCCGCCGGCGCCGATCTCGTGCTGGCCAGCGGTGACAAATTGCTCGGCGGCCCGCAGGCGGGGCTCGTCCTGGGCCGGACGGAGCTCGTGCAGCGGCTGCGGCGGCATCCGCTCTACCGGGCCCTCCGGGTCGACAAGACGACGCTCGCGGCGTTGGAGGCGACGCTGCGCGGGCCGCTGCCACCGGTGCAGGAGATGCTCGCCGCCGACCTCGAGGGGCTCCGGCAGCGGGCCCGGGGCTGGCCGCGCGCTTCGCCGACGCGGGCCTCGATGCCCGGGCCGTCGACGCCGACGCGCGCGTGGGCGGGGCGGAGCTCCCGAGCACCCGCTGGGCAGTGCGGCAGTCGCCCTGCCGGAATCCTTCGCCGTCCTGCTGCGGCTGGGCACCCCGCCGGTGGTCGGCTACGTGGAGGACGGCCGCACGCTGCTCAACCTGCGCAGCCTCCCGCCGTCGGCGGACGAGGAGCTGGCCGGTGCGGTGCTGGCGGCCGCCGCACGATGACGCCTCCAGAGACGGAACAGTCGGACGTCAACCACATGGACGTCATCGCCACGGCCGGGCACGTGGACCACGGCAAGTCCGCCCTCGTCCGCGCGCTCACCGGGATGGAGCCCGACCGCTGGGCGGAGGAGCGCCGCCGCGGCCTGACCATCGACCTCGGCTTCGCCTGGACGACGCTGCGCTCGGGTCGCCGGGTCGCGGTCGTCGACGTGCCCGGGCACGAGAAGTTCGTGGGCAACATGCTCGCCGGCGTCGGGCCGGTGCCGACCGCCCTGCTGGTGGTCGCCGCCGACGACGGCTGGTCCGCCCAGACGGCGGAGCACGTCGCGGTGCTCGACGCGCTCGGCGTGCGGCACGCGTTGCTCGCAGTGACGAAGTCCGACCTCGCCGACCCGGCGCCGGTGGTGGCCGACGTCCGGGAGCGGCTGGCGGCCACGTCCATGGGCGACGTCCCCGCCGTCGCGGTCAGCTCCGTCACCGGCGACGGCATCCGCGACCTCGGGACCGCCCTGGAGGCGCTGCTGGTCGGTCTGCCGCCGGCCGATCCGTCCGCGCCCGTGCGGCTGTGGATCGACCGCGCCTTCACCATCCGGGGAGCCGGCACGGTGGTCACCGGGACCCTCGCGGCCGGGAGCGTCGCCGCCGGCGACCGGCTCGTGCTCGGCGGCCGGGACGTGGTGGTCCGGCGGGTGCAGTCGCTGGGAGCGCCGGTCGAGCGGGCGACCGCCGTCGCCCGCGTGGCGCTCAACCTCCGGGACGTCGCGGTCGAGGCACTCTCGCGCGGCGACGTCCTCCTGACCCCGGACGCCTTCCGCTCCACCGAACTCGTCGACGTGGCGCTCGACGGCGAGCAGGGGAGCGGTTGCCGGCCGAACCGGTGGTGCACATCGGATCCGCGGCCGTCGCCGCCCGGCTGCGGCCGCTCGAGGGCTCGATGGTCCGCCTGCGGCTGGGCGCGCCCCTGCCGCTGCGCGTGGGGACCGGCTCCTGCTCCGCGATCCCGGCGCTCGAAGGGTTCTCGGGGCCGACGTCCGGGACGTCGACCCGCCGGAGCTGCAGCGACGCGGGGCGGCGCGCGCGCGGGCCGCGGACATGGCCGCCCAGCCACGGGGGCGGCGGGGGCCGCGGTCGACCTGGCGCGCCGCAGGATCGTCCGGACCGAGGACTTCACGGCGATGGGCTGGCCGATCCCGGAGGGTGCCTCCCTCCACGGCGGCTGGCTGATGGCCGCCGGACTGCAGGACGATCTCGCCGCCCGCGTGCCCGACGTCGTCGTTCGCTACCGGCGGCTGCGACCGCTGGAGCCGGGACCGCCGGTCGAGGTGGTGCGACGCGCCCTCGACCTGCCGGACGCCGAGCTGGTGGCCGCAGTGGTCCGCCCGCCGCTGGAACTGCGCGCGGGACGGGTGGTCGACGCGGCCGCCGAGCTCCCGCCGGAGGTGCAACGGGCGGTCGACGAGATCCGGGCTCGGCTCGCGCAGGACCCGTTCGCCGCTCTCGAGGCGCCGGACCTGGTCGCGGCTGGGCTGGGGGTGCGGGAGCTGGCCGCAGCCGTCCGCAGCGGGCAGCTCGTGCGGATCGGCGACGGCGTCTACCTCGCGCCTACGATCGCCGAGGTCGCCCGGGCCCGTCTCGCGAGCATCGAGCAGCCGTTCACGCTGAGCCAGGCCCGGCAAGCCTGGGGCACCAGCCGTCGGGTGGCGGTCCCCCTGGCCGAGTGGCTCGACGCGCAGGCGGTGACGGTCCGACTCCCGGACAACACCCGCCGCCTGCGCTGAAACTCCGGCGTGGATGACGATAAGTGCCACCTTGAGCACCTAACGTGCGGTCGTGATCGACTTCTCGAACGGCTCCGTCTTCAAACTCAGCGCCATCCACCCGCAGGAAATCGGCCCGGCCGTCGCGCCGCTGATGATCCAGAACGAGCAGATCGTCGCCTGCTTCAAGGCCATGCGTGACTTCGTCGTCTTCACGAACAAGCGGCTCATCGCCGTCAACGTGCAGGGGATGACGGGGAAGAAGCGCGACTTCACCTCTCTGCCCTACAGCAAGGTCCAGGCCTTCTCGATCGAGACGGCGGGCACGTTCGACCTCGACGCGGAGCTCGACCTCTGGTTCAGCGGCCTGGGCAAGGTACGGCTGGAGTTCAAGGGCAACGCCGACATCCGGCAGCTCGGCCAGATGATCGCCACCTACGTCCTCTGACGTCGGAGGCTCTGCTCTGCCGACGAGCTGTGGGCAGAGCAGGGCCTGCTGAGACATCTAGTCGCCGCTCGGCACCCAGCGGGCGGAGCGCTTCTCCCGGAAGGAGGCGATGCCCTCCTGGCCCTCCTCGCTGGCGAAGAACCGGGCCGAGAGGTCGAGCAGCTCGTCGAACTCCAGCGCCGTGCCGGCCCGCAGCAGGCGCTTGGTCTCGGCCAGTGCGGCCGGCGCGCCCGCAGTGAGGTGCACCAGCTGCGCCCGGACCTCGGCATCGACGACGTCGTCCGGGACGACGAGGTCCACCAGGCCGCCGCCCACCGCGACGTCGGCGTCGAAGACCTGGCCGGTCAGCATCAGCCGGTGCGCCACATGCGGCAGCATCCGGGGGACGACGACGGCGGAGATGACGGCCGGTACCAGGCCGAGCCGCACCTCCGAGAACGCGAACGTGGCCGAGGCGCCGGCGACCACGACGTCGCAGGCGGCCAGGAGCCCGACCCCGCCAGCCCGCGCGGGCCCGCGCACCACCGCCACCACCGGCTTGGGCGACGACCAGATCATCTCGAGGAGGTCCGGGAACTCGCGGACCCCCTGGTCCTGCACGCCACCGCCCGCGGCCTCGGCGAGGTCCATCCCGGAGCAGAACACCCGCCCGGTGTGGTCGAGCACGATGGCCCGGATCGCGTCGTCGGCCAGCGCATCGGACAGGGCCGCCCGCAGCTGCGTGCGCACGGCGCGGGACAGGGCGTTGCGGTTGGCGGGGAGTCGAGGGTCAGCGTCGCGACGCCGCGGGACACCTCGACCTGCACCACACGATCGGAAGTCACACCCGGCATCCTGCCGGTCGTGGGCGCCGGCGCGGCACACTGGGAGCAGATGAACACCGTCCTGCCGCTGCTCCCGGGTCCCGGCGTGCCGGCCGGCGCGCCCGGTCCCGACGCCCTGCCGGACAGCGCGCGCGAGCACCTCGCCACCACGCCGTTCGGTCTGTACGTGCACGTGCCCTTCTGCGCGACCCGCTGCGGCTACTGCGACTTCAACACCTACACCTCCGACGAGCTCGGCCCGGGCGCGAACCGCGCCGAGTACGCCGGGACGGCGATCGCCGAGCTGCGCCGGGCCGCGGCCACCCTCGGCCCCGAGCTGCCCACCGTCTCCACCGTCTTCGTCGGCGGGGGCACCCCGACGCTCCTCCCGGCCGACGACCTCGCGGCCGTCCTCGCCGAGGTCCGGCGCCTGTTCCCGGTGTCGGACGACGTCGAGGTCACCACCGAGGCCAATCCCGAGACCGTCGACCGCGGGTACCTCTCGCGGCTGCGCGAGGCCGGCTTCACCCGGGTCAGCCTCGGCATGCAGTCCGCCGCCGAGCACGTGCTCGCCGTCCTCGATCGCCGGCACACCCCGGGGCGGGCGGTCGAGGCGGCGCACGAGGCCCGCGCCGCGGGGTTCGAGCACGTCAACCTCGACCTCATCTACGGCACGCCGGGGAGACCGACGCCGACTGGGCCGCCTCCTGGACGCCGTCCTCTCCGGCCCGGTCGACCACGTGAGCGCCTACGCCCTGATCGTCGAGGAGGGCACCCGGCTGGCCCGCCGGATCAGGAACGGCGAGCTGCCCATGCCGGACGACGACGTGCTGGCCGACCGCTACGAGCAAGCCGACACGACCCTGCGCGCGGCCGGCTTCGACTGGTACGAGGTGTCGAACTGGGCGACGTCGGACGCCGCCCGCTGCCGGCACAACGAGCTGTACTGGGCCAACGCCAACTGGTGGGGCGTGGGGCCGGGGCGCACAGCCACGTCGGCGGGCTCCGGTGGTGGAACGTGAAGCACCCGGCCGCCTACGCCGACCGGCTGACGGCCGGCACGAGCCCGGCGCAGGACGCCGAGCTGCTCGACGACGCCGACCGCGCGCTGGAGACGATCATGCTCGGCCTGCGTCTGCGGGAGGGCCTGGCCCTCGGTCTCCTGTCCGACACCGGCCGCGCGCGGGCCGCGGACTGCGTCGCCCGCGGTCTCCTCGACCCTGTCGCGCACGCAGCGGGCCGCGCCGTCCTCACCGACCGCGGACGGCTCCTCGCCGACGCCGTCGTCCGCGACCTCACGGATTAGTCCTGGGGCACCAGCCTTGGCTGCATGCCGGCGGAGCGGGGCGTGGGAAGGCGTTCGTTCCAGCGCCTCAGCTGAGGCCAATGAGCCGCCCATGGGGCTTCTTCCCAGACGCCCGTCGAGCTCTGCCGCTTGATCCGATTCCCGCGGGAGCGCTCAGCTCGAGGCGACTCGGTGCCCCTGTGCGGCCCACTACGTGACAGATGCTGGGCACTGTGCCTGGTGGATGAGCGCAGAATCGCGGCCCTATCCGCCGCAATGAGCGACGGCGGGGCGCTGGAACCGCTGCGGCCAGATCGTGCGGTTGTCGAAGCAGACGTCGGTGAGGTTCGCGCCGGTGAGGTTCGCGGACGAGAGTCCCGCGCCGGTGAGATTCGCGCCGGTGAGGTTCGCGTCGGTGAGGTTCGCGGCCCAGAGTTCCGTGCCGGTGAAGTCGGCGTAGGAAAGGTTCGCGCCGCTGAAGCTCGCGTACCAGTGGTCCTGGCCGCTGAGATTGGCGCCGGTGAGGTTGGCGCCGCCGAGCTTCGCGTACCAGAGGCTGGCGCCGGTGAGGTCCGCGCGTGGGAGGACCGCGTCGGTGAGGTTCGCGCCGGTGAGATTGGCGTCGGTGAGATTCGCTTCGGTGAGGTCCGCGCGGGTGAGGTCTGAGCGGGTGAGGTCCGCGCCGATCAGGTCCCCTTCGGTGAAGTCCGCGTCGGTGAGGTCCGCCCCGGTGAGATGCGCGTCGGTCAGGTTCGTCGCACGAAGCGAAGCGTTGTTCAGCTTGGCAGTGACGAGCCCGGTTTCTCTCATGTCTGCTGAGTCGAACGTCGCACAACGGGTCAGATCGGTTTTCGGGCAGCCGAGATCAAGGCCATTGAGGCTTGCGCCTCTCAGGAGCATGCTTCCGAATGGTTTCAAGCTGGTCCGGTCCCCAGACCGGTCTCTGACAAAGCGGAGATTCTCGAGAACCTCCTGCTGGTCAGCGCGGCGTTCCTCTGCCTCTTCCTGCAGGTCGGCCCGGCGTTCCTCCGCCTGCTCCTGGCGCGTGGCGATTCGATTGTCCAACGTGAAGGTGACCGCTACGGCGAGCAGGGCAATCAAGGCATCTCGAACTATGTGGTAACCGTGTCGACGGAAGACCGATGCGACAGGGCTACCGCGCCTTGCCCCCGTGATCCCTGGCGCCTCGCTCCTGATCTTGCGGGCCCGCGCCGAAGGTCCAGCCAGCCGGCTATGGCTGTTCTGGGGTGGGCGTGGGTGTCGTGTGAGGGTAGACGGCGCGAACGAGGCTGCATGACTGGCCTCCTGAGGTCGCCGCGTCGCTGGCGATGCCTTGCGCGGGCGGACATCAGTGCATCATCGCCAGCCGCTCGGTAGCGAGATCTGGTGCCGCCCCCGCTCGACGGCTTGACAGCGGGTCGTGGAGCTTCCGGTCCGAGCCGGCCAGCCGGGTCCCTTAGCCTCGATCCACCGACTGAGCGGGGGCATGGTTCGTTCTCGGGCGAGGTGGCTGCGCTGGCGTCAGGGCGTGAAGGAGCCGCCGGTCTGCCCGGCACTTCCACTGTTGCTCCTGCTCGTAGGGACCGGCGGCGTTGTCAGGTCACCGTGGCGGCGGGTCGTGTGAGAAGGGCGTCGTAGAGCGCTGACCACTCCTTCTGCCAGGGCCAGCGGTTGGGCAGGTGCAGATGGAGGCGTCGGGCGGAGGTCGCGATCCGGGCCGGGACGTGGATGAGCTTGCGGCGGATCGTCGCGGTTGCCGCTCTGGCCAGCGCGGGGCTCGTGGTCACCGTCGCGGCGGCGCGGGTGAGGTTGAAGGCCATGACGGCGCAGACCAGCCAGGCCGCGTTGGCGTTGAAGGCACCCGAGGGCAGGTGGGCCAGGGCGGAGGCCTTGAGGTCGGCGTGGACGTTCTCGATGATCGCGTGCCGGCGGTGGGTTTGGTCCGCGGCGACGGTGTCGAGGTCGGCGGGTGCGGTGGTGGTGAAGAAGGCGTGGAAGCGCCAGGTGTCGAACAGCGTCTCCTGTCCGGTGCTCTGCGTGGGATTGAGCTCGGGGATGCGGCGGACCACGAGCCGGCCGGAGACCTGGTCGGCCTTCTTCTTCGAGACGAACGCGGTGAACGGGATCTCGGCGACCTGGGCGTTGGAGACCCAGGTGCCGGTGGCCTGGTCGTAGATCGCGTCGGTGTACTTGATCGTGGTCCACGCGTCCTCGCCGATCGTCGTGATCGCGCGCTTGACGGCGGGGTCCATCCGCACGGTGATCGAGACCTCGGCGCCGGCCTTGAGCGCGGCGGTGACCAGGGCGTGGGAGTAGAACGCCGAGTCGGCTCGCACCAGCACGTTCCGGCCGGTGAGCTGGCTGCGGCGGATCAGCGCGAGGGTGTCGGTGGCCAGCCGGGCCGCCCCGCGCGGGGAGCCGACCGAGCCCTTGCGCAGGCGCTGGGCGGCGATCACCGGCGCGATCTGATCGGTGGAGACGGTGGCGAGCAGGGCGTTGAGGCCCCGGACCCCGGAGTAGCCGAACGCGGCGCCCTGCTTCTGGTATCCGTGGACCTCCACGATGGTGTCGTCGATATCAACGAGCACCGTGCCCGAGTCCTCCACGCGGCCGAGCAGCTCGGTGTGCTCGGCGAGGTCGACCAGGAACCGGGAGGCGACCGCGTCGGCCTGGCGGACGTGGCCGAAGGCGAACGAGCGCAGGAACGACCCCAGTGTCGAGGGGCGTAGGCGCCGCTGAAGACCTTTCCCATGCCGCCGTGCCGCAGCAGGGCCATGTCATCGATGCTGTCCGCGCCGGCGGCCATGCCTGCTACCAGCGAGGACAGCTTCAGACCGGCGTTGGCGCCCTTGTCGGTCGGCACGCTCATCCGCTCGTCGGTCAGCTCCCGCAGCCCGGCCTTGCCGGCCAGCGCCATCAGCGGAACCAGGCCTGCCGCCGACACGAGGTTGGGCTCATCGAACGTCGCGGACACCACCGGGCGGGTGTGAGAAAGTTGCATCTACGAGATGCCCTTCTTGAACTGGCGATACGGACCTTAGACAAGTCGTATCTTCCCAGGTCAGAGGGGCATTTCGGCGTTCCCGCGCCCGTCCGCGGCGCTCAGCCCATCGGTGGATCGAGGCTTAGCGGCCCCAGTAGCGGACAGCGTGCCGCGAAGGTGTCGGAGCGAAGGGCCGCGAGCCGGGCACTCGTTCAGGCGATACGGCACCCGACGGCGAGGCGATGCCCGAATTGGCCGCTACGTTGAGCCGGCTATGAGCGACCGAGAAGTGACCTATGCGGGGTCCACCTCGCCGCCTGGACGGTGTGGGCCGCAACGTGGGTAGTGGCGATCATCCGAGCCGGCGGCCAGACCCAGATAGTTGCCGACAGCCCGGCTGAGTACGTAGGGCTCGGAATCCTTATCGTCAGCTGCTTCACGCTGGTGTTGAGCGCGGTCGCCGGAAGGCTTCGCGTCGGGACGCTCCGAGCGACGTACGGCCCTGTTGCAGCGGCTGCGGCCATGCTCGGGCTGATGCTGCCCTGCGCAATCCGGACAGCCCGCGGATCCACCAGCGGGGCCTCCGCCCAACGACGTAGGGAGGAGCCATGACTGAGACGACAATCCTGGCGGCCGTCTCTCAGGACTTTCCGATAGTCCTGTCCGCCGGCCTTCCCGTGATCGCCGTGTTGGAGCTGTCGTCCTCTTCTTCATGAGGAAGAGGAAAGTGACTAGCGACAGCCCGGGTCTCCTAGGCCGCCCTGTGTCCCAGCGCGGCCCAATCAGGGGCACCCGCGTGGATGGAGTGAGTTCGTCGCGATGGCGCAGATGGATGAGGTCTGCTGAGGTCTCAGTGACGGGAAAGATCTTGAGCGGTGACTGCGGGAGGCCGCGATGTGGGTGTGGGTAGGGCCGAAGTTGATGCGCCCTGGTAGCCGATTCAGCAGGGTCATGTGGCTGGTCAGCCTGCCCGTAGCGGCGTTCCTCATCTGGTTTGGATGGACGCGGGTGGGCACGGGATCTACCGGAGGGGCTGGCATTTCTCGTCATCTGGACTCTGGGCATCGTTGCCATCGAAGCCTGGAACTTCCGCACCGTGTACCTGGGACGAGGGCGGCACGCCGAAGCGGTTCAGCGGGCAAGCGACGAGCAGGGCTCACGCTGATTCGCCGTAAGTGAACGGGTCCCACCGTGTCCCCAAATTCCCCTGGAGGGCCTGCACCGATGGAGACGCTGCTGGCGGTCGGACTGGGGCTCTTGGTCATGGTCCTGGTCTTCGCCAAGTACGGGCTGATCACGAAGCTTGCGGAGAGGAGGAAGAAGGGTCCGTGAGGTCCGTGGACCGTGACTAGGTCGATCTTTGAAGCCGCCTTCTGTCCCTGAGCGGCCCACCTAGGGACGAACATCGGCCGGGCATAGGTTGATGTGGTGGACGTCGTCGTAGAGGTGGGCGGCTGGGAGCACGAGTGCTGCGGGAAGCCATCGAGCGGAACCAGCTCGTCGACCTCCAGTGCATCCGCTACACCGGGCCGGACGGCCGGCTACGCCGCGTCGAGTCGCACCACGGCGGACTCAGCGTCGCGGCCGAGGAGCGGGTCCACGGACGCGTGATCGAGATCCAGGTGGTCGAGGACGACGGGACAGCGCAGCCGATCCATCGCGTACCGAGCGGGCAGGCGCTGCGCGGCTACGACGGCGACGACGGCCACCTCGAGGCCCCTGGACCGGTGACGTCGTGGCATCGAACAGCGTGGAGTTCCTCGTCACCGTTCGGACGGCGCGGTAGCCGTCACCGGCCGTTGCGCGAGCCACCGTTCGGCCTCGCTCAAGCAGATTCCTGCTTCGCCTGGCAGGTGTCCCGTAGCGGCCCACTAAGGGACACGTTTCCCGATTCGTGAAAAATCCGACGACGTGGCGGTGCTGCCGTCCGCTGAACACCAGCGCGAGCGGGTTCGCGACTCACTAGGTACCGACCGACTCGACCTAACTTGTCGGGTCCCCGCTTGTCTCGTCAGCCTGCAACCAGAAGTCGTCGTTGATCTTGATGACGAGCGCAATGAGTAGCTTGAGTGCCGTCACGTACGTTCGGAAGTGCTCGTCCTCGTCGCTGGCATCCATATGCGAGCCGTGGAGGTAGCGGTTACGTAGGTCCGGTCCGTTGCTGAACTCGGACTGGTTCAGGCTGTAATTGAAGTAGCTCGCCTCAGCATCCGTCAGCAGGGTGCTCCGTCGCACCAGCCAACCTTTGGCCACCATCGCGTCGATCAGCGCCCGCGCTTCAGCCGGGTAGTGGTAGTAGCTGGCCGCCTCCGCATGGGAAAGGCCGCGCAACACCCGGAATTCGTACGGACTGGTGAAGTGCACGCGCTCCCCGTGTCAGTCCAGACGCCCTGCTCGATCAGGTAGTCCACCCGTCGCCGCTGGTACTCCTCAAAGTCGCCGTAGGCCACCTGGTTGGCGATCAAGAGAGTGGCTGCGTCGTCGGCCCGTAGCGCCTCGTTGATGTAGGCCAGTTCGGATTGATCAGAAAACAGCAGGTACAGGACCTGCTGGATGTCGCGGTCGTCGCTGGCATAGACGTACTTGCCGTCGAGCAGACTGGGGATCGCCTTGTAGCTGACCTGGTCTGAGGCGATGGCCAACAGCTCGGTGTCCAGCTCCCCATTCTCTACGTACAGCGCGAACTGCTTGATGACCCTCTCCATCTCAACGAAGAGGTGCCGGCTCTTCTCCAAGTAGCTGGCTGCCTGACTTGACGAGACGAAGCGGAGATTGGCCGCGCCGAAGTGCCTCGGGAGGTAGTCGCTGAAGTACCAGTCGACGACGGCTTCCAGCTCAATTTGCTGACTGCGCAGGAAGTGGTGGTATAGCGCCGTCTGCAGCAGCGCGGCCTGATGCTTGTGGCGGAAGGCCGCACCGATCGGGTAGTCATCGCGGCCCGCGACGCCCATCAAGCGCTCGATGCCCCCACGCTGAGCGTCGAACGACGGGAGCGTCAGCAGCATGTGCCGGTCAGCGAACTCGAAGAGGTGGATGAAGTTGTTCAGGATTGTCGGGTAGTCCAGACCGTCCTCCAGCCACCGTCGGCTGTAGGAGAACTTGCTGACCAGTCCATCGAGCGAGGCCTCCACCGGTTCCGACTGCTCATCGGCAATGGCCACCTCGCAGCCGGTGCGGATGCCGGTGTTCTCCCGGAAGAAGTCCTCGGTCCAGCGGTCATGCTTGCGTTTGGCCTTGAGCTTGAGCTTGGCGTCGAGCCCCAGGGCCGGGTATCTGTTCAGCGGGGCCGTAGCGATCAGCTCCACCCAGTTGGGGTTGGCGTCGTCACTTTCCAGAAAGGCGTCCAGCAAGGCCCGCGCATCGGCCGTCGTCAGGCTGGCCGGCAGGTGGACGGCGCGTCGGGCATCTCGCTCCAGGTACTTACGCAGCAACTGCTCAGCGTTGGTCGGTTCGGCGATCAACCGGGCCCGCAGCTCGGCATCACAAGCCCGCACCAGGTCCGGCTGGGCCAGCATCTCGCCCAGACGGATGCCCGCGTCATCGAGCACCGACAAGACGGTCGCCGTGCTGCAGCGGTCATAGACCTTGAAGCGCGCGAACAACTCCAGCAAATCGGAGTGGTACTCGTAGCCGACGTCGCCAACCTGCGCCGCCAGGTTGCCTTCGTTCAGGGCATTGAAGAACCTGCCGACCACCGAGCGCGCGACCCGTACCCGGGCACGGGCGGTTGCCTGCTGCTCGTCGCTATAGGCACCGGGGAACAGGCCGTTAGCCGCGAACAGTTGCGCGTTGTGCAGCTCGAGGACGTCAGCGACCGTCCGAGAAACGGCTGTCGAGTCGAAGTGTTCGAGAACGGCAGCGGCGCGCTCCGCCTGCCAGTGACTACCCAAGTCGTGAACGCCGTAGAACTTGACGCGCCTATCGGCAGCGTGATCCGTTGCCATTCCCCGCCCTCGGCCCAAGCAAGCTGCGTCAGCATCAGGACTCTCGCATGGCGAGTGACCGACGAGGCACACGAACCTTGCAGGGGCTGCTCAGCTGTCTCTACAGCCGCCCTCCGCGCCGGCCGAACGCCGGCATCCCTCAGCGGCCCACTATGCCCCCTTCCACTTGGCGTGTGGGATCGTCAGTGCGCCATGCTGACGCCTGAATCGCGCGACTTGCTGCAGTCCGTGTACGACGACCTGTCGCAGTACGACCCTTATCCGGAGAGTGCCAGCATCGAAGACCAAGACGCGTGGATGCGGCGCGAGGAGGCGGAGTCTGCGCTTGCTGGCCTGATCAACACAGCGCTCGCCCCCGGCCGTGTGGACAAGGAGATGCTGAACGAGACCCGCGCCCTCGTGGAGAGGGGTGGCACCCGCCCCGACCCAGCGGCGGTAGCCGCAGTCCTTCGCGTTCTGGATCAGGCGACCTAGGCGGACCGAAACGTCCGCAGGGCCGCCTTGTGTCCTTGAACGGCCCATTTAGGGACAGGTCCGGCGCGAGATGAGGCCTCGCGAAAGCCCCTGGTCTACCGTTCGACGGGTGACTTCCGAGCCCGCCCGGCACGTGGACCCACCGCCGTCTTTGTGGCCGACGTTAGGCCCCGCCCTTGTTGCCTTCGCGTGCTTTGTCTTGCTGCTGCTCTTTGACGACAACCGGTCAGCTCCCTGGTGGGCATACGGCCTGCTGCTTGTGAGCGCACTTGCCTGGGGAGGCAGGGCTCTCTTCGAGCGGAGCCGTGCGACCAGGAGGAACGTCTAGCTACTTCGCAGGTGGCCGGGAGGACGTGCCCCTAGGTGTAGGGCCGCCTTGTGTCCCTGAGCGGCCCATTTAGGGCGAGTGTTCAAGAGGGGCGCATACCTACCGACGCTTGCCAGTTTCTGTGAAGTCCCGGAGTTCTCGCGCTCCAGTGGCGACCCTAGGGTCCACGTCATCGGCCAGCTCGCAGCACAGGTCCTGGGCGATGCGCAAGTCCTCGGCCGTCTGCATCCAGACGTTCTCAACAGCGTCGAGGATCCAGTGGTAGGTCAGATCGCGGTGATCGGCCTCAGCGACGGCCCGTGCTACAAGTCGGCTCCCCGAGAGATCACGTCGCTCCAGCAACACCTCGGCGACCTCATGCGGGACAAACGTGTTGTCGTCTAGCAGAAGCAACCGCAGGAGCAGGTCGTCCGCCTCGGGGTGGCCCGCCCGCTCGGCCAACCACCGTCCGCCCTCAGCGCGATTCGGAGGGAGAGATGAAGCAAGCAGCTGCGCGACGCTCGCAGGGATGAACTCTCCTCCGGGCTCATCCTCTTCGTGGAGTCGGTTCACGGCGCACAGCTTGCCTTGCCAACAACGGCGTCACGCGGAAGTCGCTCTGAGCGGCCCACTTTGGGACAGGACTACCGCCGGCCGATCCTGGCTCTCCGTCGTTGAATGACAACCGCGACGATGAGGCCCAAGGAGCCCGTCACAAGCAGGGCGTACGCCCAGTTTGGCCATGAGCCACTGCCCGACACCCAACTGTTCGTGAAGAGAACAGCAGTGAGAGCCGGGACAACCACTAGCAGCCATGACACGGGCCGGTTCTCGGTGTACGCGCCCTCTCTGGGCTGCCCTGGATCATCCTGGGGACGCGGCTTCATGATCGTCACCATGCAGGCGCGGGACTCCCGTGTGCAAGCGAGGTCGCCAGGGGTGTCATAGGCCGCTCTCTGGCGAGCGTGTCCCTGAGCGGCCCATTTAGGGACACGCATGCGCCTACCGAAGATGATGGGGTCGACGAGGAGGTGGGGATGGTCGAGAGCATCTGCAGGGTGTGCGGTCTCGATGAGGATGACGAGCGTTGGTCGAGGTCCGGCGGCGCTCAATACGTCATCTGCTCCTGCTGCGGCGCGGAGTCAGGCGTGGATGATCTCGATCTCAAGTGGGTCCGCGACTACCGGTCAAAGTGGATTGCCGCCGGGTGCGCTTGGTTCTCCCCGGAAGAGCGGCCGGCCGACTGGGAGCTTGATCGCCAGATGGGTGGGTTGCCAGCCGCCTGGAGATGACGTCGTTCCAACGGGCTTGCATGCGCGTGCCCCTGAGCGGCCCACTTAGAGACACTCACGCGGATGACACCACGTGCTCCCGTTGCCCTGTTTCGGAAGACTCCGCCGCGTGACGACGGATGACCAGCGACCGGCAGCGGGTGATGGGCCCGACCGGCCGGGGACCAAATGGTTTTTCGCCCTTGCCCTTGTCGGCGCAGTGGCGGCGGCCGTCGCGCTTTGGCTCAGCAACGGTGAGATCGGTTGGGGCATCGCCGGCGCAGCCATCGGTCTAGCGCTCGGTGGCGGCATCAGGGCCGCCCGTCGGCGTCGCTCCGACAATGCCTAACACCGAGCACAGGTGGTCGCGTGCCAGGCGGCGGGATTCTCCGTGGCTCTGGCTCATAGCGGCCCACTGACGGACACATCGGTGCGGGCGAAAGATCAGTCCGGCTTCCCGTTCACCGACCTGCGACGGCGGAGGAAGTAGATGGCCGCGAACGCTCCCAGCAGCCCTGCCGGACCACCGATGAGGGCGCCATAGCCGTAGTCACTGTCGCCAAGGACGAAGGCAGCCACAACGATCACGGCCCAAGTCGTGAGGAGCAGTGCCCACACACGCCAGTTCCGCAGGTCCGCTGCGCCGTTCATGCTGGAGACGCTCCCACGAGTCCCCTACTCCTCCAATGATCACCCGATCGGTGGGCGCGGCTTCGGATGTCGGTGAAGCCGCCTTGTGTCCTGTAGCGGCCCACTATGGGACACCAGCCCCAGAGCGGGCAGAGTCTCCGGAGCTAGTCGGTGGTTCGGCGCTGGTGAGGTACGCGCCGTTCCATCCGTCGGGTGGAAGGTCCATGACGCCAGCGCCGAAGGCGACGAACGGAGCCTCGTGAGGGCTCGCCAACCCGAGCCGCGACTCGTCGTCTGACACCCGACCGGTCAGCGGGATGAAGGCGGCCTGGAGGGTGGGGTGTCCTCGCAAGGGCGCCACTTCCTCTGGGAGAAGACCCTGCGGCTGATCCGCACCTGACGGAGATTCGGCGCAGCCGCCAGGCCGCTGAGCCCCTCGCTGATGGGCAGATTGTCGAGCCGCACGTGGGCAAGGGAGACGGCCTGCGAGAAGTCCGGTAGTTCGGCGCGGGGCAGGCTTTCTAGGTAGAGCACTTCGAGCGTGCGCGATGCGGCGACCGGGCGAAGGTCTTCCAGCCCGCGCACCTGCCAGGCCTCGAAGAAGCGCAACGCCGGAAAGTCCGGGAACGCAGTCAGGTCGGGCGCCCCACCAAGCTTGAGCGCAAGTCCGCGCAGCATGGGCAACACCGTCAGGGGGCAAGGCTCGGCAGCGTGATGCTGTGCAACACCAGGTGCTCCAACGCTGTGGCCTCTGCCAATGCCTCCGGGGCTGCCTTGACCGACCCCGAGCCGGTCTTTCGCAGGTACAGCCGACGCAAGTGCGGCAAGGCGCCGAGCGGTTCCACCGCGACGCTGCCTCGCCCTAGCTCTAGGTGGAGTTCTTCAAGCGCATCAGAGTGCTCGGCCAAGACGCCCAGGTCTCGAGTGTCTGTACGCAACACCGTGAGCGCGTGCAGCGGCGGGAGGCTGGCCAGGAAGTCGAGGTTCGGCTCCTTGTTGTTGGTAGTGATCATCAACCGCTTGCGCGTCAGGCTGCTGAGCAGCTCTGCGACTAGCGCGACCGACGCCGGGGTTGCCGGGCCGTCGAGGGCGACCGTCGTTGCCCGACTCCTTCGGCCGCCAACTATTCGCCCGTCCCGCACGTTGACCGGCTGCGGTCGCCCGTAGGCGCCGGTGGTGTCCCGGTAGTGCTGCCCCGTCATCGGCCTTGCTGACCTCACTCCCGCGCTGATCCGCTCCGTCCGTTGCGGACGCAGCGGACTCTCGCACAGCCGGGGATCGCCAATGCAGACCAACGCCGTAGGCGGGCCGCGCAGGTGTCCCTGAAGCCGCCTTTAGGGGCGAACAGGTGCCGCATCCGGCTGTGGCTCCAAAGCTGGTCGGTTGCTGTCGTCGTCCGTCCGCTCGCGGGGTCTGCAAGCCGCGAGGATGCAGTCGAAGCCCCACAGGAGCCCAGCGTGCGGCGGCCTACCGCTCCGCCCGTCCGGCGGGCATGCTCCGCCGCATGGGACGACGCTTCGCGATCCGCCGGCGCATCGACGAGTTGGACCCGCGCACGCAGTTCGCCGAGATCTACCGGCTCATGGGCACCCACGAGTTCCCGTGGGACATGAACCAGGCGCTGAGCTTCGCGCTGTTCCGCACGTACGCGGTCCCGAGCATCGGCGGGCTGCTGGCGGGCACGGGGAGTTCACCGAGCGGACGCAGAAGCGCTACGACGACACGGTTTTGATCCTCGACGCCGTCCTGGAGCACGGGCCCACCAGCGACCAGGGCCGGACCGCGATCCGGCGGATGAACCAGATGCACCGCGCCCACGGCGTGGGCAACGACGACCTGCGCTACGTCCTGGCCACCTTCGTGGTGATGCCCATCCGGTGGATCGACGCCTACGGCTGGCGTCGGCTCACCGAGACCGAGCGCATCGCGAGCGCCGAGTACTACCGCGACCTCGGCCGGCGCATGGGTATCCGCGACATCCCCGAGACCTGGCAGGGGTTCGCCCGTCTCCTCGACGCCTACGAGCGCGAGCACTTCGCCTTCGACGCGGGCGCACGTGACGTCGCAGAGTCGACCCTCGCCCTGCTCGCCACCTTCCCGCCCAACCACCGCCTACCGGGCGCGCTGGTCCGGCGGATCTCGCACGCGGTGATGGACCCACCGCTGCTCGACGCCTTCGGCTTCCCCACCCGAACCGCCTGTTCCGCGCGCTCGTCCGGGGCGGGCTGGTGGCACGCGGCCGGTTCGTGCGCCTCCTCCCACCCCGCGCAGAGCCGTACTTCGCCCGCCAGCTGCCGCAGGTCCGGAGCTATCCGCACGGCTACGAGGTGGCCGGCCTGGGCACCTTCCCGCAGACCTGTCCGGTGCCGCGCCCCCGCCAGGAGATCGCCGCGCACGACCCGCGCTCACCCGAAAGGGCCGGGTAACTTCCGCGTTTCTGGGCTAGAGTCCTGCGTTCCGGCAACGGCGCCGGGCTGTGCAAGGGGTGGGTCGGCGATGGACGCGTACGCGTTCCGAGATGCAGGCTCCCCGCACGGTGCTCGCGCCGCCGCCGTACCCGCCCTCTCCGGCGGGATGCTGCTCGCCCTGGCGATGAACCGGCGAGCACGCGGTCTGCGAGGGCTCGACGTCCTCCGCCGCAGCCAGGACAGGGCCCCGCCACAGGCCTCCTGACTCCTCCCTGGAGTCCAGATCGCCCGTCCTGACGCGCCACCGACCCGGTGACCGCGTCTTCCCGCGTTGCCCCAAGGAGTTCCGCATGTCCACCTCGCTCGACACCCAGACCGTCCCCTCCGGCTCGGACGACCGCTTCCGTGCCCTGCTCGACGAGCACCGCGCCGACGCCGTCCGGCAGCGGGAAGAGGCCCTCGCCGAGTGCGCCCAGTCCGTTCCCGACCCGGTCGCCCAGCGCCGGGCCGCGGACCTGAAGGCCACCATCGAGCAGATCGACGCCGCCCTCGCCCGGATCGATGCCGGCACCTACGGCCGCTGCACCGGCTGCCAGCGGGAGATCCCGGAGGAGCGCCTCGAGCTGCGCCCGTTCGCCGGCACCTGCGTCGCCTGCACCGCCGCGGCCTGAGATGGCCGGAGGCGCCCGGCCGCACGCGACCAGGGAGCGGCCGCACGACGTCGCCGTCGTGGGGGCCGGGATGGTCGGCCTCGCCACGGCCTGGTTCCTGCAGGAGCGTGGGGCGTCGGTCACGGTCTACGAGCGGGACCGGGTGGCGGCCGGCGCCTCGTGGGGAACGCCGGCTGGCTGACCCCGAGCCTGGCGGCGCCGCTGCCCGAGCCGGCCGTCCTGCGCTACGGGCTCACGGCCGTCCTCGACCCGAGCTCCCCGGTCTACCTGCCGCTGCGCGCCGATGCCGGGCTGGTGCGCTTCCTCCTCGCCTTCGCCCGCAACAGCACGCACCGGCGGTGGCGTCGTGGCATGGCCGCGCTCGTGCCGCTCAACGAGCAGGCACTGGATGCCTTCGACGCCCTGGCCGCCGGTGGCGTAACGGCCCGGACCCCGCGCAGCGAGCCGTTCCTGGCCGTCTACCGGTCGGAGCGGCAGCGGGAGGGGCTGCTCGCGGAGCTGCGGGGCGTCCAGAGCGCCGGTCAGCGCGACGTCCGGTTCAGCCTCGTCTCCAGTGCCGAGGCCCGGTCGATGGAGCCGGTGCTCACCACCGAGGCCGGCGCCGCGCTGCGCATCTCGGGTCAGCGCTACCTGGACCCGCCGGAGTTCGTGCACTCGCTCGCCGCCGCGGTCCGCGACCGTGGCGGCGACGTCCGGGAGGGGCAGGGCATCGGCGATCTCCGGGACACCGGGGACGGCGTGGTCGTCGCCACCGAGGCGGGTGACCAGCGCCACGACGCCGTCGTCGTGGCCACCGGTGCCTGGCTCGGCGCGCTCGCCCGGCGGTTTGGCGTCCGGCAGCCGGTGCAGGCCGGCCGGGGCTACAGCTTCAGCGTCCCCGCGCGGCGCATGCCGGGCGGACCGCTGTACTTCCCGGTGGAACGGGTGGCTTGCACGCCGCTCGGCGAGCGGCTCCGGATCGCCGGGATGATGGAGTTCCGCCGTCCCGACGACGCCCTGGACCCCCGTCGCATCGACGCGATCGTGGACGCCGTCCGGCCGTTCCTCTCCGGCGTCGACCTCGACGACCGGCAGGACGAGTGGGTCGGCTCCCGGCCGGTCACCCCCGACGGCCTGCCGCTGTTGGGTGCGACCGCATCACCCCGGGTCTTCGTCGCCGGCGGGCATGGCATGTGGGGATGGCCCTCGGGCCGGTCACCGGCATGCTGCTGGCCCGGGCCGTGCTCGACGGGAAGGCGCCCCCGGAGCTGCGCCCCTTCGACCCCTGCGGTGACCTGACGGATGTCAGACGCGACCGGCGACGTTCCGCACTACTGGCCGGAGCGCCGGCTCGGAAGGCTGGGGCCGTGCCTGGTTCCCCTGCTCTCGACGTCTCCGGTCTCACCGTCCGCTACGGCGACACCGTCGCCGTGCACGACCTCGACCTCACCATCCCCACCGGCCAGACCGTGGCCCTGCTCGGTGCCAACGGCGCCGGCAAGTCCTCGGTCGTCAACGCCGTCCTCGGGCTGCTGAACCCCGCTGCGGGATCGGTGCGCCTCCTCGGCCGGACGCCGCAGGATGCGGTCCGGGCCGGCTGCGTCGGCGCGATGCTGCAGCACGGCGGGCTGCCCAGCGAGGCCCGCGTCGGAGAGGTCCTCGGCCTGGTCCGGCGCAGCTTCCCGACCGCCTGGCCGCTGGACGACCTCGTCGTCACCGCCGGCATCGACGGCCTGCTCGACCGCCCGGTCGAGGCGCTGTCCGGCGGCCAGCGGCAGCGGGTGCTGCTGGCCCTCGCCCTGGCCGGCGCCCCGCCGCTGCTGCTGCTCGACGAGCCCACCTCCGCCATGGACGTCGAAGGCCGTCGTGCCTTCTGGACGACGATGCGCGGTCTGGCCGGCAGCGGGCACACCGTCGTCTTCGCCACCCACCACCTGGAGGAGGCCGACGCGGTCGCCGACCGGGTGGTCGTCGTGGCGCACGGACGGGTGGTCGCCGACGGGTCCACCGCCCAGGTGAAGGCGCACGTCGCGGGCCGCACCATCTCGTTCACCGCCGCGCCCGACCGCGGTCTCGACTGCCTTCCCGCCGTCACCGGCGTGACCCGCCAGGGCGCCACGGTCACCCTGGCCACCGCCGACGCCGACGCCACGCTCCGCGCGCTGCTGGCCGACGGCGGGCTGCCGGACCTGGAGGTCCGCGGCGCCACGCTGGAGGACGCCGTCCTGTCACTCATCTCGACCGTTACGCACCAGACGATCGGAGCCGCCCGATGAACCCGCTGTTGGCCTTCCAGCTGCGCCGCGTCGGGCGCAACAAGCAGTACCTGTTCTTCACCGTGCTCCTGCCCGCCCTGTTCACCATCTTCATCACCAAGATCATCGGTGGGCAGATGGGGGCGCGGCCGGGTTCGAGGAGGTCGCCGCCTCGGTGATGGTGTCGATGATGGCCTACGGGGCCCTGGGTGCCGCCCTCGGCGCGACCATCCGGATCTCCTTCGACCGGGCGTCGGGCTGGCTCCGGCAGCTGCGGGTCACGCCGGTGCCGCAGACCCAGGTGTTCGCCGTCGACGTGGCGGTGGGCGCGATCCTGGCGCTGCCCAGCCTCGTCGTGGTCGCGCTCGTCGGCCGGTTCATCAACGGGGTCGAGCTCGCCCCCAGCACCTGGGTGGCGCTGGTGGGGGTGCTCTGGGCGGGCTCCATCGCCTTCGTGGCGCTCGGGTTGCTGATCGGGCTGAGCCTGGAGGAGAAGGCAGCCGGGGAGCGATCGGGATCCTCGGGGTCATCCTGGCCGCGCTCGGTGGCCTGTGGTGGCCGGTGGAGATGTTCCCGGAGTCCATGCAGGTCCTCGCCCGGTTCATGCCCTCCTACTGGTACGCCGAGATGGGCCGCGACGTGGCCGCGGGCGGCTCGCCGGCCGGCCTTCCCGTGCTGGCGCTGGCCGCGTTCACGGCCCTCTTCGCCGTCCTCGCGGTGACGGTGGCGCGGCGGCGGCCGCTGCACGCGGTCTCCGGCTGACCCGGGGCTACGGTCCCGGTCATGGACGTGCGGAGCCGGTTCCACCAGTTGGCGTGGGCCCTGCCGTGGCTGCTGTTCCAGCTCTTCCCGATAGCCGACCTGGTCACCGAGCCGCGGCCGCTGGGCGTGCGGATCCTCGCGGCGCTGGCGCTCCTGGTGTTCACGGCCGTGTACCTCCTCGTCTTCGGCCGGGCCTTCGCCCCCGGCTGCGCCCCGGCGTACCGGGAGCTCGCCGTCGTGGCCGTGCTCGGGGTCGGCCTCGCGGTCAGCCTGGGAACGGCGTGGGCCGGCCTGATGATCTATCTGTCGGCCGCCGTGGCGGTGACGCTGCCCGAGCGGTGGGTCTGGCCGGCGGTGCTGGGCGCGACCGCGGTGTGCGCGGGTGTCGTCGCGGCGGACGACCTGCTGAGCGACGTCTTCATCCTCCCGGTGATGTGCGTGCTCACGGCATTCGCGCTGCGCGGCACCCGGTACCTCGTGTCGGTCAACGCCGAGCTGACGCAGGCCCGCGAGGAATTGGCCCGCAGCGCCGTCGCCGAGGAGCGGATGCGCTTCGCCCGCGACCTGCACGACCTCCTCGGCCACAGCTTGTCGCTGATCGCGCTGAAGAGCGAGCTCGCCGGCCGGCTGGCCGAGCGCGACCCGGCCCGGGCGCGGCAGGAGATGGCCGACGTCGAGGACGCCGCCCGGCGTGCCCTCGCCGAGGTCCGCGAGGCGGTGAGCGGCTACCGGCAGGTGAGCCTGGCGCAGGCGCTGGTGGAGGCGCGTTCGGCGCTGTCGGCCGCCGGCATCGGTCTGCGTGCTCCCGCCCCGGTCGACCCGCTCCCGGGTGCCCTGGACGCGGTCCTGGGATGGGTGGTGCGGGAGGCGACGACGAACGTCCTGCGGCACAGCGGCGCCCACTCGGTGGCCGTCGACCTCGACGTGTCCGACGACCAGGTCACCCTCGCCGTCACCGACGACGGCCGTGGCGGCACCGGTCCGCGGGGCGCGGGGCTGTCCGGCCTGCAGGAGCGGGTGGAAGCCATCGGCGGACGCCTGGAGGCCGGTCCCGCCGACGGGAGGGGCTTCCGGCTCACCGCCGTCGTCCCGGCGGAGGTGCCCGCGGAGCAGGCGGTGGCCCGGTGATCCGGGTGCTCATCGCCGAGGACCAGGCACTTGTCCGTGGCGCGCTCCGGGCGCTGCTGGAACTGGAGGAGGACCTCGAGGTGGTCGCCGAGGTCGGCCGGGGCGACGCGGTGGTCGACGCGGCCCGCCAGCACCGGCCCGACGTGGCGCTCCTCGACATCGAGATGCCGGGTCTCGACGGCATCGAGGCGGCCCGCGAACTGACCACTGCCGTGCCGGGCTGCCGGGCGGTCATCCTGACGACGTTCGGCCGGCCCGGCTTCCTCCGCCGCGCCATGGAGGTCGGCGCGGCCGGCTTCCTGGTGAAGGACGCGCCCGTCGCCGAGCTCGCCCGGGGCATCCGCGCGGTGATGTCGGGGAGCGGGTCATCGACCGCGACCTCGCGGCCGCCGCGCTGGCCATCGGCGCCACGCCGCTGTCCACCCGAGAGGCCGACGTGCTGCGCGCGGCGGTGGACGGGGCGACCGTGTCCGACATCGCCGGCCGGCTGTTCCTGTCGGAGGGGACGGTGCGGAACTACCTGTCCTCGGCGATCGGGAAGACCGGTGCGCGCACGCGGGTCGAGGCGGCCCGCGTGGCCTCGGAGAAGGGCTGGCTCTAGTGCCGTGTCAGGTGGGGACGACGTCGTAGGTCAGGTGCGTGGCGTTCGACGTCGGGACCACGGTGCGCTGGACCAGGGTGCGCCGCTCCCCGCCGGTGAACAGCGGCGTGCCGGCGCCGAGCACGACGGGTGCGAGATGCAGCGTGAGGACGTCGACCAGCCCGGCGGCGAGCGCCGACCCGATCGTGGCGCCACCTCCCATGAGGACGACATCGAGGTCCCGGCCGCGCAGCGACGATGCCGCCTCCGCGCGCTCCCGGGCGACGGCGACGGCGTCGGCCAGACCGGTGGGGACGAACGTCCAGTCGAGGTCGCTGCGTCGCACGGATTCCGGCGACGAGCTCGTCACGACGACGAACGCGGGCGTGCCGACCTCGCCGGCGCCGTAACCGGAGTCGTCGTTCCAGCCCTGTGGCCCGTCGACGATGTCGAAGAGCCGGCGGCCGAGGACGACGGCGCCCGAACGGGCTGTCGACTCGCGCAGCAGCCGGCGATCGTCGGGATCGTCGGAGAACGCCCAGGTGTGCAGGGCCTCACCGCCCGTGCCCAGGCCGTTGTCCGGGCCTGGGTCGGGCCCGGTGACGAAACCGTCGAGGGATACCGAGATGTCGGCGATGATCTGGGTCATACCGGGTCAGACCCGATCGGCGGCCTGACCTCATCGCTCGTCGGTGCGGCGCCCGGCTAGACCCGTCGGGGGTTGGGCACCGGCGGCTGCGCCGGGATCGACGCCGTGGCGGGACCCGACGGTGCCTGCACCGGGGTGAGGGCGTCCAGATCGAGCACCCGCACGTGGATGACGTTGCGCTGCTGCAGGGCCGCCCGGAGCGCCCGGTGCAGACCGTCCTCCAGGTACAGCTCGCCGTGCCACTGGACCGCGTGCGGGAAGAGGTCGCCGTAGAAGGTGGAGTCGTCGGCGAGGAGCGCGTCGAGCGCCAGTTCCTTCTTCGTCGTCGTCAGCGTGTCCATCCGCACCTGCCGGGGCGGGATCATCGCCCAGTCCCGGGTGGACAAGCCGTGGTCGGGGTACGGGCGGCCATCACGTACCGCTTTGAAGATCAGGGAACCGACCTCCGCTCTCTGCCCCGTGCCGGGACGCCGAGAACCCACCCTAGCCGCCCGAGTCAGGGCCGCGTCGCCGTCCGCCAGCGGTCCCTCCAGAGGCTCGCCTGGCCCCGTCCGGAGGCTCGCCGCGAGCCTGCGAGCGGTGCGGGGGCGGGGTCCTTCTAACGGGGAGGAGGGCGGGGTCCTTCGCGTATGCTGGCCTGGCACTCTGCCCGTGCGAGTGCCAGTCCAGCGGCGCCGCACGGCACGTCGACCGGTACGGGGAGGTGTCACCGTGGCGCACGACGAACGCCGCCTGGAGGTGCTCCGGGCCATCGTCCAGGACTACGTCTCGACGAACGACCCCGTGGGCAGCAAGGCCCTCGCCGAGCGGCACGACCTCGGTGTCTCCCCGGCCACCATCCGCAACGACATGGCGGTGCTGGAGGAGCAGGGCTACATCACCCAGCCGCACACCAGCGCCGGCCGGGTGCCCACGGACAAGGGCTACCGGCTGTTCGTGGACCGGCTGTCCGCGGTCAAGCCGCTGTCGACGGCCGAGCGGCGGGCGATCGAGCGTTTCCTCGACGGCGCCGTCGACCTGCACGACGTCCTGAGCCGCAGCGTCCGCCTGCTCGCGCAGCTCACCCGTCAGGTCGCCGTCGTCCAGTACCCGACCCTCTCGCGCAGCGCGGTGCGCCACCTGGAGGTGGTGCAGCTCGCCGCCGCCCGGTTGATGCTGGTGCTCATCACCGACACCGGTCGCGTCGAGCAGCGCGTCGTCGACACTCCCGTGGACGTCGACGCGGAGGCCGTGGCAGAGCTGCGCACGCTGCTCAACTCCGCGTTCAGCGGGGTCAAGCTGGTGGACGCGGGTGACAAGGTCCCCGACCTGGTCGAGACCGCCCCCGCACCTGCGCGGGCTGGTCGCCACGGTCGGCGCCACCCTGATGGAGACGCTCGTCGAGCCCAGCGAGGACCGGCTGGTCATCGGTGGGACGGCCAATCTCGCGCGCGGCAACGCCCTCGACTTCCCCGGCACCTTCCGGCCGCTGCTGGAGGCGTTGGAAGAACAGGTCGTGGTCCTGCGGTTGATGAGTCAGGTGGACGCGAGCACGGTGCTGGTGCGGATCGGTGAGGAGAACGCCCACGAGGCTCTCACCGGCGCATCGTTCGTCTCCGTCGGCTACGGCTCCGGCGACCGGGCGCTCGGCGGGCTCGGGGTCGTGGGGCCCACCCGCATGGACTATCCGATGAACATGGCCGCGGTTCGCGCCGTGGCCCGCTACGTCGGCCACCTGCTGGCCGAGAGCTGAGGCTGAGAAAACCCGATGGCAACCGACTACTTCGGCGTGCTGGGCGTGTCCCGCGATGCCAGTGACAGCGACCTCAAGCGCGCCTACCGCAAGCTGGCGCGGGACCTGCACCCCGACGTCAACCCCGATCCGGCGGCGAAGGAGCGGTTCCAGGAGGTCACGCGGGCCTACGAGGCGCTGACCGATCCGGAGAAGCGCCGCATCGTCGACCTCGGTGGCGACCCCTTCGACGCCGCCGGTGGTGGCGGGGCGGGCGGCTTCGGCGGAGCCGGGTTCGGCGGGCTCGGCGACATCATGGACGCGTTCTTCGGCGGGGCGGCCACCCGCGGGCCCCGCAGCCGGACCCGTGCCGGGCGGGACGCGCTCATCCCGGTCGAGCTGGACCTGGACGAGACGGTCTTCGGGACGACGAAGGACATCACCGTCGACACCGCCGTCCTCTGCACCGTCTGCACCGGTGCCGGCACTGCGCCCGGCACCCACCCGACCACCTGCGTCACCTGCTCCGGTCGCGGTGAGGTGCAGAGCGTGCAGCGGGGCTTCCTCGGCCAGGTCGTCTCCAGCCGCGTGTGTCCCACCTGCGTCGGCACGGGCCAGGTCATCCCCGACCCGTGCCGAGAGTGCGGGGCGACGGGCGGGTCCGTTCCCGTCGCACCCTGCAGGTGAAGGTGCCGGCGGGCGTCGAGGACGGCATGCGCATCCGGCTCACCGGGCAGGGCGAGGTCGGCCCCGGCGGCGGGCCGGCCGGCGATCTCTACGTGGAGATCCACGAGCGGCCGCACGACGTCTTCACCCGCGACGGCGAGGACCTGCACTGCCGCGTCACCCTGCCGATGACCTCGGCCGCCCTCGGGACGACGCTGAACCTCACGACCCTCGACGGCGACGAGGACCTCGACATCAAGCCGGGCACCCAGTCGGGCAGCAAGCTGACCCTGCGGGCGCACGGGGCGCCCCGGCTGCGCGGGACCGGCCGCGGCAACCTCGTCGTCCACGTGGAGGTGGCGACGCCCACCCGCCTGGACGCCGAGCAGGAGAAGCTGCTGCGCGAGCTGGCGGCGCTGCGCGGGGAGGACCAGGCCGACTCCCACCGCGAGGCGCAGGGCGGGCTGTTCTCCCGGGTCCGCGACGCCTTCAACGGGCGCTGACATGACCGTTCCAGAAACCGGTGTTCCGGAGCTGGGCGGCTCTCCCATGTTCATCGTCGACGAGCTCGCCGGGTCCGACGACCTCCTGATCGACGGCAGCGAGGGCGCCACGCGGTCGAGGTGCTGCGGTTGTCCGCGGGCGAGCGGGTGCGGGTGGGAGACGGTCGGGGCACCGTCGCCGAAGGCGACGTGGTGAGCGCCGGTCCGCACGGTCTCCGGGTCGCGGTCGTGCGGCGCTTCGAGGTGCCGGTGCAGGAACCGGAGTTCGTGCTGGTCCAGGCGTTGCCGAAGGGCGACCGCGGGCCGCTCGCCGTCGACTTGGCCACGGAGCTGGGCGTCGACCGGATCGTGCCCTGGGCGGCCTCGCGGTGCATCACGCGCTGGCGCGAGGACCGGGTGGCCAAGGGCGTCGCCAAGTGGCGGTCGGCGGCGCACGCGGCGAGCAAGCAGTCGCGCCGTCCGCACGTCCCGGAGGTCACCGACCTGATGACCACCCGCGAGGTCTGCGGGATGCTGGCGGACGTGGACCTGGCGGTGGTGCTGCACGAGCAGGCCCGCCGTCCGCTGTCCGGCCTGCAGATCCCGCAGAGCGGCAGCATCGCCGTCATCGTCGGTCCGGAGGGCGGTCTCACCGACGGCGAGGTCGTCGCGTTCCGCGCGGCCGGTGCCGAGGCCGTCCGTCTGGGCCCCGAGGTGTTGCGCACCTCGACCGCCGGCGCCGCCACCCTGGCCGCGCTGAGCATGCGCACCCGCTGGGCCTGACCCGCCCGCCCTGATGATCAGGGTCCCTGGTCATCAGGGGACGCTCCTATGACGTGTCAAGGCGTCGTGGGGACTGTTTCGAGGCGGCGGTAGAGCTCGCGGGCGATGTAGCGCTTGAGGATGCGTTTGATCTCTCGGTCGGTCTTGCCCTGGGCGCGGCGGCGGTCGGCGTAGGCGCGGGTGCGTGCGTCGCGTTGTAGCCGGACGAGGGCCACGGTGTGCAGGGCGCGGTTGAGCTGTCGGTCGCCTGCTCGGTTGAGTCGGTAGCGGACGGTCTTGCCCGAGGACGCCGGGATCGGTGCGGTGCCGGCGAGCATGGCGAAGGCGCCATCGTCGCGGCAGCGGCCGGGGTGGGACCAGGCGGTGAGCGCGGTGGCGGCGACGATCGGGCCGACTCCGGTCAGCTCGAGCAGATCGGGCCGCCAGGACCGCACGATGGCGCGGATCTGGGTCTCGTGCCCGCGGGCTTCTTTCTCCATGAACCGGATCCGGCGGGCCAGATCGCGCAGCACCGTCAACGCCGTGATCACCTCCAGCTCCCCGGTGGCCGCCGTCGGTCGCAGCCGGGCAGCGGTGGTGATCATGGTGCGGGTGGACTGTCCGCGGAACTTGCCCCGGACCACCTCGGGGGCGGTGGTGACCAGCGCGTGCAGCTGCCGCTGGGCGGCTGTGGCGGCCTCGATCGCGGCCCGGCGGGCGGTCAGTCGCATCTGCAGCGCCGCGCGCTGGCCACCGGTCTTGGGCTGGGCCAGGTGGGTGCGGGCCAGCGCATCCCGGGCGGCGCGTTCGGCGTCGATCGGATCAGACTTCGCTCCGGCCTTGCGCGCCGGGCGCTTGGGGCGGTCCAGTTCGATGACCAGTTCACCGAGCTCGGCCAGGTGCCGGGCCAGGCCGGCGCCGTAGCCGCCAGAGCCTTCCATCGCCCAGGCCCGCAGCCCGGGTGCTCCTGCGCCACCGCGCTGAGCCGGGCATAACCGTCCGGGTCAGCCGGCACGGTGATCCGGGCCAGCACCCCGCCGGTGCCGGTGTCGATCACGGCAGCGGTGTGGGTGTCTTTGTGCGTGTCGACGCCGATGACGACCTCGACCAGTTCTGCCAGCATGGACATGCGTTCTTCTCCTTGACCGGGGGACGCGGCAGGTCCCGGTCCGGTGCGGAGATGGCAGGACTGTGATGAGACACGCCAGCAGCTACTGGCGGTCAAGCTCCTGATCAGGCCAACGTCTCCCGCCGGGCCGGTGCCGACAGCAGCAGGCGGACAGGTCCCATGCAAGGCACGAAGCCAGTCCTCCCTGGAGTCACACCCACTGCTGTCGGCCGTCAGCCCATCACCGATGTACCGACCCGGCCACACTCACAGTCCTCCCTCGCGGTCGACGGTGGGGAGGACCCGGAACGGTGAGGGAGGATCGCGGAGCCCCTCGGCGCGCGGCTCAGCGCAGGGCGGTGCGGGCGCGCTCGCTGACCAGGTCGACGGCGAGAGTCAGCAGCACGATCGCCGCGAGCACCGTGGTGACGGCGGCCCAGTCGAAGGCCGCGATGGCGCCGGACAGCAGGACGCCGATCCCACCCGCGCCGAGCAGCCCGACGAGCACGGTGTCGCGGATGGCCACTTCCCAGCGGTAGAGGGACAGCGCCAGCACCGTTCCGCTCAAGGCGGGCAGCACGCCGTAGAGCCAGCCGCCCAGCGGGGAGGCGCCGGCCGCGCGCAGCGCCGCCCTCGGGCGGGGATCGACCTCCTCCGTCGCCTCGGCCACGAGCCGGCCCAGCACGCCCAGCGTGTAGACCCCCAGCGCGAGCGCCCCCGGGAGGACGCCGGGCAGCAGGACGAAGAGCAGCACCAGGGCCCACACCGGGGAGGGACGGCGCGCAGCAGCAGCAGGGCGAAGCGAACGCCGGTCCCGACCATCCACCGGCCCGGCCCCGCCCCCGGCCGCCGGGCAGCGAGCCCGGAGAGGACGACGGCGCCGACCGTGGCGAGGGCGATGGCGATCACCGACATCTGCACCGTGTCGACGGCCGCGGACGCGATCGCGCTCAGCAGATCCCCGCCGGTGGCCGGCGGCCAGGCGGCGCGCAGCACGTACGACAGCTGCTCGAGGGTGCGGGACGAGGTCAGCGTCGCCGGCGTCAGCGCCAGGAACCACCCGGACCACGCCACCAGCGCCAGGGATCCCAGGACCGCGCTGGTCAGGAGCCGGTCACGGGAGGGCCGTTGCCCGCCCCCGGTCGCGGCTCGCCGACGCGGCGCCGCACGGCGCGGCCGCCCAGGTCGGCCAGCACGCACAACGCGGCGAGCGCGTACACGGCCGCCCACACCTCGTCCCAGCGCAGCGAGGAGAACGACAGCGACAGCTGGTAGCCCAGTCCGCCCGCGCCGATGAGACCGAGGACGACGGCCGACCGGACGGCGCACTCGAGTCGGTAGAAGGAGTACGAGAGCAGCCCGCCGGCCGCTGCGGGCAGCAACCCGTACAGCGCGGCGCTGCCACGACCCGACCCACCCGCGAGCAGCGCCTCGTAGCCGCCGCGGGGAACCTCGTCGAGCAGGTCGGCGAAGACCTTGGCGGTGACCGCGCCGTAGGGGATGCCGATGGCGAGTACGCCGACCCACGGGTCCAGGCCCAGGACGTTGAGCAGCAGCAGGCCCCACACCGCCTCGTGCAGGCCGCGCGGCACCGCGAGAAGCCCGCGGGCCGCCGTCCAGCCCACGCGGCGTCGTCCCCAGGTCGTGCGCGCGACCGCGACCGCCCCCAGCGCACCGAGCGTGACGGCCAGGGCCGCGCCCAGGGCGGCGTAGGCGACAGTCACCAGGGTCGCCTCCGCGAGCAGCGCGAGGAACCCGGCGTCCCGCGCGGGGAGAGGGCGGCGGAGGCGAACCGGCCGAACTGCCGCAGGCCCGCCGGGTTCACCACCGGCCCGGAGAACAGCCCGGCTCCTGCCAGCGACCAGACGAGGAGGGCGGCGCCCCCGACGCCCCACGCCCAGCGCCGTCGGTCCCGACGCAGCCGCGGCACAGCGGCCGGCGACGCCAGGACGGCGGTCACCGCACCACCCCGTAGAACCGCTCCAGTTCGGCGAGCGTCAGCGACGACGTCGGAGCGTCGAGGGTGACCCGGCCGTCGACCAGCCCCACGATCCGGTCGCAGTGACGCAGGGCGAGCGCCGGGTCGTGGAGGCAGGTGATGAGTGCGCCGCCGCGCTCGACCGCGAGGCCTCCGAGCAGCTGCAGGGCCTGATCGGCGAGGGCGGGGTCCAGGGCGGACGCCGGCTCGTCGGCCAGCACCAGTTCCGGTCGCTGCACCAGCAGGCGGGCCAACGCCACCCGTTGCCGCTGCCCGCCGGAGAGCCGGTCCGTGCGCTGGAACATCCGGTCGGCCAGGTCCACCCGCGCCAGCGCCGTCCGCACGTCGTCCAGACCCTGGGGCTGCACCAGGGAGCGGAGGGCGCGGGCCGCCGACCAGGTGCCCAGGCGTCCGGCGTTGACGTTGTGCACCACCCGCAGGGGGCCGATCAGCTCGAGGTGCTGGTGCATCGTGCCCGTCCGGGCACGCAGCCGGCGGAGGGCCGGTCCGCGCAGACCGGCGACCTCGGTGCCGAGCACGCGCACCGATCCCGCCGTCGGGGTCACCGACCCGTTCAGGACGCCGAGCAACGTCGACTTACCGGCTCCCGACGCTCCGATCACGGCGACCCGCTCCCCGGCGGCCACCGCGAGGTCCACCCCGTCGAGGGCGGTGGTGCCGCCGAAGCGGACCTCGATGCCGGTGAGCCGGGCGACCTCGGTCAGTTGATCAGCCCGAGGTCGCGGCCGATCGCCTCGATCTGCTCGTAGTTCGCGGCCTCCGTCGCGATGAAGGAGTCCGCGCCGAACAGCTCGAGCACGACGGCGTCGTCCGGGTCGTCCGGTGCCAGGCCGGTGAAGTACCCGGTCAGCCGGCTCGGCAGGTCCGCACCCAGCCGGTCGACGGCCGACGGTGCCAGCAGCCAGTGGTAGTCGTGGTAGGCCGGGGTGCGGGCGTAGAGCATCACCGCCGGATCGACCGCGCCCTCCTCGGTGCGGCTCCTCCAGACCTGTTCGTTGAGGACACCGGCCTCGTAGGTGCCCGAGGCGACGAGCGCCAGCGTGGCGTCGTGCGAACCGGAGAAGCCCGGCCCGCCGGGGAAGCCCGACGGATCGACGCCCTGCTGCTGGAGGAAGAACGCGGGCATGAGCCGGCCCGAGGTCGAGGTCTCGCTGCCGTAGGTGAATCGGCGTCCGGCCAGCGGCGTGAGGTCGTCCGACGGTGCCAGCCCGGTGGCCGCGTTCACCACGAAGACCGAGTGGAACGCCGCATCGATGTCGCGCTGGGCGATCGGGACGGCGCCGGGCGTCCGCAGCCGGGCCTGGACGCCGGTCAGCCCGCCGAACCACACGAGGTCGAGGTCTCCGGTGCGGAAGAGGGAGACGGCCGCGGCGTAGTCGGTGACCGGCTCGTAGGAGACATCGAGCTGCAGGGCGTCGGAGAGGGAGTCGGCGACGGTGCCGTAGAGCCGCTGCAGGACTTCCGGGTCCTGATCGGGGATCGCGCCGATGCGCAGGGGCCCGGCCGGGTCGGGCGAGGCCGAGACGGGGGAGGGCGGCCGCAGCCGGCGAGGACGGCGGCGAGGGCGATGCCGGAGCCGGCGAGGAGGCTGCGGCGGGAGAAGGTGGGGGAAACGGATTCGGGACCACCCGACCGGGCGGCGCGAGCGAGCGTCACTACGTCCTCGTGTGGGCGCGGGGGCGGGGAGCGGGCACGGCGGGACCTCCTGGCGTGGACGGCGATGGATGCGGCCATCCTCGCCCGGCACTCGATCGGCCACCCGTCGGGGTCCGCACCGGGCACGCGAGCAGCAGGACCCCGTCCTGCCTCGCAGGCCCGACACGAGCCTCCGAGCGGGGCCGGGCACGTCCTTCTAGGGTCGGGACGTGACCGACTGCCTCTTCTGCCGCATGGTCGCCGGTGAGATCCCCACCGACGTCGTCCACGAGACCGAGCGCGTGCTCGCGTTCCGCGACATCAATCCGCAGGCGCCGACCCACGTGCTGGTCATCCCCAAGGAACACCACGCCACGGTCGGTGCCCTCGTCACGGCCGACCCGGAGCTGCTGGGCGACGTCGTCGCCGGGGCGCACGTGGTCGCCACCCAGGAGGGCCTGGTGACCGACGGCGGCGCCGAGCCCGGCTACCGCCTGGTCACCAACACCGGCCCGCAGGCCGGGCAGTCCGTGCACCACGTCCACCTGCACGTCCTGGGCGGCCGAGGGCTCGGCTGGCCGCCCGGCTGAGGTGCGCAGACATGGGCGATCCTGCGGTTCGCGAGCGGGCTGACAGGATCGGTGCATGACCGACACCGCGCCCCTCCGGATCGAGCGGGACGGCGACGTCGCCGTCGTCGTCCTGGACAACCCGCCGCTGAACCTCTTCGACGGCGCGACGTTCGACGCGCTGGAGGCCGTCGCCGCCGAGCTGGGAGCGCTCACCGAGCCCGCGCGCGCCGACCGGGCCCGGGCGGTGCTGGTCGAGGCGCGCGGAAAGGTGGTCTCCGGCGGGGTGGACGTGACCGAGTTCCAAGCCATCGCCGAGGGGCCGGAGCCGGCCGAGCGCGGTGCGGAGCTCTGGGCCCGGCTGTTGAGGGTGTCGCAGGCGATCGAGGACCTGCCGGTGCCGACCGTCTTCGCCGCCCACGGGCTCACCCTCACGGCGGCCTTCGAGCTGGCGCTGGCCTGCGACATCCTGCTGGCCGCCGAGAAGGCGTCGTTCGGCCTGGTGGAGATCGTCGTCGGCCTGACGCCTTCGATGGGCGGGCCGCAGCGGCTGGCCGAGCGGGCCGGTCCGGCCCGGGCCCGGGAGCTGGTGTTCACCGGCGAGCGCTATCCGGCGGCCGTCCTCGAGCGGTGGAACGTGGTCAACCGGGTCCTGCCCGACGAGGGCTTCGCCGCCGCGGCGCGCGAGTACGCCCACCGAATCGCCGCGGGGCCGACCGTCGCGCACGCGGCGACCAAGAAGCTGGTGGCCGAGACGGTGCGCAACGGTGCCCGTGCCGCCGACGCCCTCGTGCCGGAGGTCTCCGGGGCGCTGTTCGCCACCGAGGACCTCCGCGGCGCCGTCGCCTCCTTCCTCACCGAGGGCCCGGGGCAGGCGACGTACTCCGGTCGCTGATCGGAGCCGCCGGGCTCCCCCGAGGAGCGAACCCGGGATTCCGGTCGCCCGACGCGGGTAGACTCGACCGGTCCGCAGTGCATCCAGGTGCACGATTCTTCTCTGGAAGGCAGGGTCGAGGGTTCTTGCCCGACACCTCCCCAGGCGTCCCCCGCCGAGTGCCCACATGTCCCGTGAGGCGTCCGCGCAGGCCGCCGCCGCGGATGTCGCCCGCACCGGAACGCCGGGGCCCCCGGTACGCGCCACCATCACCGTTCCCGAGTCCGTCTCGATGGTCGCTCTGCTGGGGTCGGCCGACGAGCTGCTGCGCCTGGTCGAGGCCGAGGTCGACGCCGACGTGCACGTGCGCGGCAACGAGATCGCCGTGACCGGGCAGCCGGCGGACAACGCGTTCGCCGTCGGTGTCTTCGACGAGCTGATCGCGCTGCTCGGTACCGGTCAGCAGCTGCGGCCGGACTCGGTGCGCCGGGTCATCGGCATGCTCAGGAGCGGTGGCTCCGAGCGCCCGGCCGATGTGCTCAGCCTCGACATCATCAGCCGCCGCGGCCGGACCATCCGGCCCAAGACGCTGAACCAGAAGCGCTACGTCGACGCGATCGACGTGCACACCATCGTCTTCGGCATCGGCCCCGCCGGTACCGGCAAGACCTACCTCGCCATGGCCAAGGCCGTGCAGGCGCTGCAGACCAAGCAGGTCAACCGGATCATCCTCACCCGTCCCGCGGTCGAGGCCGGTGAGCGGCTGGGCTACCTGCCCGGCAGCCTCTCGGAGAAGATCGACCCCTACCTGCGGCCGCTCTACGACGCGCTGCACGACATGGTCGACCCCGAGTCGATTCCCCGGCTGATGGCCTCCGGCACCATCGAGGTCGCACCGCTGGCCTACATGCGGGGCCGGGCGCAGCCGTACGACGCGATGGTGCTCACGCCGAACGGCTTCATGCCGATCGGCACGCTGCAGGTCGGCGACCTCGTCGTCGGTTCCGACGGCTTGCCGACCCCGGTGCTCGGCGTCTATCCGCAGGGCAAGAAGGTCGTTTACCGGGTCACCACCCAGGACGGCGCTTCGACGCTGGCCTGCGGGGAGCACCTGTGGACGGTGACGACGCCGGACGACCGCCGTCGCGGAACGGCGCGCACCCTCGAGACGCAGGAGATGATCGGGCACCTGCGCTGGGGCGCAGGTGCTCACCGCTACGAACTCCCGGTGGTCGATGCGGTCGAGTTCGAGCCCCAGGAGGTGCCGCTCGATCCCTACGCGCTCGGGTTGCTGCTGGGCGATGGCTGCCTCACCACCGCGACGACGCCTTCCTTCTCCACGACGGATCCCGAGCTGGTCGTGGCCCTCGAGTCGGCGCTCGAGGGGATCGAGGTGGCGCACAAGAGAGGCCCCGAATACGTCCTCCGGCACGTGAACGGCGGCCGAGGCGGCCTCCGGATCGCCAATCCGGTCACCGAGACCATCAGAGAACTGGGCCTCGCCGGGACGCGGTCGGCCACGAAGTTCGTTCCCTGGCTGTACTCCCACAACTCGGCGGAAGTCCGGACTGCGCTCCTCCAAGGGCTGCTGGACTCGGACGGTGGTCCGGTCACGCAGCGCGGACGAACGTGCCGCATCCAGTACACGACGACGTCGGAGCGGCTCCGGGACGACGTCATGTTCCTCGTCCGTTCCTTGGGCGGGATCGTCACCTCCCGCACCCGAGTGGCGACCGGTCGACGTCCGGGCCTGGCGCAGGGGCGGCCAGTCCACCACCGGCACGCGGCCCACATCCTCGAGATCCGGTTGCCGGCCGGGATCTCGCCGTTCCGGCTGGAGCGGAAGCGGCGTGCGTACGACGCTGCCGGCGGCGGGCGGCCGATGCGCTTCATCCACAGCATCGAGCCGGTGGGCGAGATGGAGACCATGTGCATCCAGGTCGCCGCGCAGGACTCCCTGTACGTGACCGACGACTTCCTCGTCACCCACAACACCCTCAACGATGCGTTCGTCATCCTCGACGAGGCGCAGAACACCACCGCCGAGCAGATGAAGATGTTCCTCACCCGGCTCGGCTTCGGGTCCAAGATCGTGGTCACCGGTGACGTCACCCAGGTCGACCTTCCCGGGGGTGCGCAGAGCGGGCTCAAGATCGTCCGCGAGATCCTCGACGGGCTCGAGGACGTGCACTTCGCCAACCTGACCAGCTCCGACGTCGTCCGCCACCGCCTGGTCGGCAACATCGTCGACGCCTACGAGCGCTGGGACGCCACCCGGCAGCCCACCGCGGCCCGACCGGGTGCCGGCGCACCGGTCCGGACGACCCGACCGCGCCGCCAGGGGAGCTGACCGGCGTGCCCGTCGAGGTGGCCAACGAGTCCGAGATCGCCGTGGACGAGGCCGAGCTGGCCGGCATCTGCCGCTTCGTGCTGGGGGAGATGGACGTCAATCCCCTGGCCGAGCTGTCGGTGCTCTGCGTCGACGTCGAGTACATGAGCAGCCTGCACGAGCGCTGGATGGGGAGAAGGGGCCGACCGACGTCCTCGCCTTCCCGATGGACGAGCTCGACACGGCCCGCCCCGACGACCCCGAGCCGGGCCCGGCCCTGCTCGGTGACGTCGTCCTCTGCCCGGCGGTCGCCGTGCGGCAGGCCCGGGCCGCCGGGCACTCCATGGACGACGAACTGATCCTGCTGGCCACGCACGGGGTGCTGCACCTGCTCGGGTACGACCACATGGAACCCGATGAGGAGAAAGAGATGTTCGGTCTCCAGCAGAAGCTCATCGAGGCGTGGCGGACGGCGCCCCGTGAGCCGGTGACCGGCGCGCCGGTGACGCGGGAGCCGCGCACCTGATGGGGGCGTCCCGATGAGTTCCAGCTCGATCACCCTGCTGGTGATCGCGATCCTCCTCGTCCCGCTCGCCGGTCTGTTCGGCGCCATGGAGGCCGCCCTCCAGCGGGTCTCCAAGGCGCGCGTCGAGGAGCTGCGGCGCGACGGCGTGAAGCGGGCCGACGGCCTCGAGGAGGTCGTGCTCGAGCGCGCCCGCCACGTCGCCCTGCTGCTCCTGCTGCGCATCGTCTGCGAGATGTTCGCGGCGGTCATCGTGGCGCTGCTCTTCTTCGACCTGTGGGACAGCACCTGGCAGGCCGTCCTCGGCGCCGCCGGGGCGATGATCGTGGTCAGCTACGTGCTGGTCGGCGTCGGGCCGCGCACCCTGGGCCGCCAGCACTCCTACGGCGTCGCCCTGGCCACCGCAGGCGTGATCAAGCTGCTCGGCCGCGTGCTCGGGCCGGTCGCGACCCTGCTGATCCTGGTCGGCAACGCGCTCACGCCGGGCCGCGGTTTCCGGGACGGTCCCTTCTCCTCCGAGGTCGAGCTGCGCGAGCTGGTCGACATGGCCGAGGAGCGCGGCGTCGTGGAGTCCGGCGAGCGCAACATGATCCACTCGGTCTTCGAGCTGGGCGACACGATCGCCCGGGAGGTCATGGTCCCGCGCACCGACGTCGTCTGGATCGAGCGCACCAAGACCGTGCGGCAGGCGCTGGCGCTCGCGCTGCGCAGCGGGTTCAGCCGGATCCCGGTGATCGGCGAGAACGTCGACGACGTCGTGGGCGTCGTCTACCTCAAGGACCTCGTCCGCCGGTCCCAGAACAGCACCGACAACCGCGGCCCCAAGGTCGAGGAGCTGATGCGGCCGCCGACGTTCGTGCCCGAGTCGAAGCCGGTCGACGAGCTGCTCCGGGACATGCAGGCGGCCCGCGTGCACATCGCGATCGTCGTCGACGAGTACGGCGGCTTCGCCGGACTGCTGACCATCGAGGACATCCTCGAGGAGATCGTCGGCGAGATCGCCGATGAGCACGACGCCTTCCAGCGGCCGCCGGTCGAGGAGCTGTCCGACGGATCGATGCGGGTCACCGCGCGGCTGCCGGTCGAGGACCTCGCCGAGCTGTTCGACGTCGAGCTGCCCGAGGACGACGACGTCGAGACCGTCGGCGGGCTGCTGGCCCGCGAGCTGGGCCGGGTGCCGATCGAGGGGCCTCGGCGGAGATCGGTGGGCTGCGACTGGTTGCCGAGAGCACGGGCGGACGCCGGAACCGGATCGACACGATGCTGGTGTGCCGCGTCGAGGAACCGGCCGAGGACGACGCGGAGGAGTCCCGCGGAACACCGGGCAAGGGGCCACCCGCTACGAGGAGCCGGCCCCGGTGGAAGGCTGACGCGCCGTGCCTGATCTGCAGCCCGAGGACGCCAAGCTCGTCACCCTCGCCCGGTCCGCGCGCGGACGCACCGGCGCGGCCGAGGGGCGGCCGTCCGCGACACCGACGGGCGCACCTACCTCGCCGCCACCGTCGACCTGCCGTCCCTGAAGCTGTCGGCACTGCAGGCCGCGGTCGCCGCCGCGGTCTCCAGCGGGGTGGACGCCCTGGAGGCGGCCGCGATCGTCTCGGCCGCCGACGCCGTGGAGCAGGAGGGGCTGGCCGCCGTCCGCGACCTCACGCCGTCCGCGCCCGTGCACCTCGCCGGCCCCGACGGGAGCCTGCGCACCACTGCCTAGGCCGGACGGCAGCAGGCTCAGCGGTCGAGGGAACACCCAGGGCGGCCGCGAAGTCGTCGGGATCGCGCACCCACAGGGTGAACGCCTGGTCGCCCCGAGCGTCGCCCTCCGCCAGGTGCCGGACCGCGACCTTGGTCCGCCCCGGCCACCAACCGCCGCGGCGCTTGGGCTTCGGCCAGTCCTCCGGCGCGGCACCGATGCGGGCCTCGCGCACCAGCAGCAGGGGAGCACCCGTGCCGGGTCGGGACGGGTCGCGGCGACGTCGAAGGACATGCCGTGGGCGGAGACGGTGAACCGGCCGGTGCTCAGCACGAGGACGGACAGACCTGCGATGAGCGCCAGCGGCAGCTCGCCGCGGACCTCCGGCCAGCCTCCGACCCACGCGAACGCCCCGAGCCACAGGCCGACGACGAGGACGACGAAGCCGATCGCCGTCGGCCCCGCGGGGCGGTACTGCCAGTAGCGCAGCGGCGCGGGCACCACGGTTGCCGAGCGCTTAAGCCCCCAGCCGACGACGAAGCGGAAGCCGCGGGTCTGCTCGACGTGCAGCCGGCGCTCCTCGCCACGGTCGCCTGCGGTGGTCGTGCACTGCTCCGTCGTCCTGCCACGTCGGCGATCATCCCAGCCGCCTCCCGACGTGGTGCTCCTGCTCCTGAAGTGGTGCAGGAGTCCGGTGCCGGGAGGAACACCGCAGGAGCGGGACAGGGGACGTCGGACCCCGGTGGGAGACTGGGTCCGTGGAAGCCCCGGAACAGCCGCCGCACCGCAGCGGCTTCGCAGCCCTCGTGGGCCGCCCCAACGCCGGGAAGACCACGCTGACCAACGCGCTGGTCGGCGAGAAGGTCGGCATCGTCAGCAACCGTCCGCAGACCACGCGGCACGCGATCCGCGGGGTGGTGCACAAGCCGGCCGGGCAGATCGTCGTCGTCGACACCCCCGGCCTGCACAAGCCGAAGAGCCTGCTCGGCAAGCGGCTCAACGACGTCGTCCGGGACACGCTCTCCGACGTCGACGTGATCGTCTTCTGCATCCCGGCCGACCAGCCGGTCGGCACCGGTGACGCGTTCATCGCCCGGCAGCTGCGGGAGGTGAGCGCGCCGATCGTCGTCGTCGTGACCAAGACCGACGCCGCCTCGAAGAAGCAGGTGGCCGAGCAGCTGATCGCCGCCAGCGCGCTGGTCGAGGCCACCGAGGTCGTGCCGGTCAGCGCGGTCAGCGGCGACCAGGTGGAGCTGCTGGAGAACCTGCTCATCGGGCTCCTGCCCGAGGGCCACCGCTCTACCCGGAGGAGCAGACCACCGACGAGGACGTCGAGCGCCAGCTCGCCGAGCTCGTTCGCGAGGCGGCGCTGGAGAAGGTGCGCCAGGAGGTGCCGCACTCGCTGGCGGTGAGCATCGAGGAGATCGTCCGCCGCCCCGACCCGAAGGCGGCCGGCGGCGAGCTGGTCGAGATCCACGCCCTGCTGCACGTCGAGCGCAACAGCCAGAAGCCGATGCTGCTGGGCAAGGGCGGGCAGATCATCAAGGCGATCGGCAGCGAGGCGCGGGCCGGCATGGAGACGCTGCTCGGCGCACGGGTGCACCTGGAGCTGCACGTCACCGTGCTCGGCGAGTGGCAGGACGACCCCAAGAAGCTCAACCGGCTGGGCTACTGACCATGAGCATGACGCCGAAGGCGCTGTACCGGGACGAGGGCATCGTCCTGCGCACCCAGAAGCTGGGGAGGCCGACCGGATCGTCACCGTGCTCACCCGCCGGCACGGCAAGGTGCGGGCCGTCGCGAAGGGCGTGCGGCGCACCAAGAGCAAGTTCGGCTCGCGGCTGGAGCCGTTCAGCCACGTGGACGTGCAGTTCTACACCGGTCGCAACCTCGACATCGTCAACCAGGCGGAGTCCATCCGGTCCTACGGCAACGACGTCGTCGACGACTACCCGTCCTACACCGCCGGCACCGCCGTCCTGGAGACCGCCGACCGGCTGACCTCGGAGGAGAAGGAGCCCTCGCTCCGGCTGTTCCTGCTGGTCGTCGGGGCGCTGCGCGCGCTGGCGGACCGCACCCATCCGGCCGGGCTCGTCCTCGACGCGTTCCTGCTGCGGGCGATGTCGGTGGCCGGATGGGAGCCGGCGCTCAGTGACTGCGCCCGGTGCGCCGAGCCCGGTCCGCACCGGCACTTCTCCGTCCCGGCCGGAGGCTCCGTCTGCCCCGCCTGCCGGCCCACCGGTTCGGCCATGCCCAACCCGGTGACCATCGAACTGCTCGACGCCCTGCTGACCGGCGACTGGGACCGCGCCGAGGCGGCGCAGGCCACCAACCGGCGCGAGGGCAGCGGCCTGGTCGCGGCGCTGCTCCAGTGGCACCTGGAGCGCGGCCTGCGCTCGCTGCCGCTGGTCGACCGGTCGGATGCGACGGCGGCCCGCCGGGAAGCGATCGTCCCGCTGTGAGGCGCGAGGTGAAGGCGCCGAACCCGCATCCCTCGGGCGCGCGTCCGCCGCAGATCCCGGCGGACAAGGTGCCCAAGCACGTCGCCATCGTCATGGACGGCAACGGGCGGTGGGCCAAGCAGCGGGGCCTGCCCCGCACGGCTGGCCACGAGGCCGGGAGTCCTCGCTCTTCGACTGCGTGGAAGGCGCCATCGAGCTCGGCATCGGCGCCATCAGCGCGTACGCCTTCTCCACCGAGAACTGGCGGCGCAGCCCCGAGGAGGTCCGCTTCCTCATGGGCTTCAACCGCGATGTCATCCGGCGGCGGCGCGACGAGATGCACGAGCTCGGGGTCCAGGTGCGCTGGGCGGGTCGTCGTCCCCGGCTGTGGCGCAGCGTGATCAAGGAGCTCGAGGTCGCCGAGGAGCTGACCCGCGACAACGACGTCCTCACCCTGACGATGTGCGTGAACTACGGCGGGCGGGCCGAGATCGCCGATGCGGCCGCGGCGATCGGCCGCGAGGTCGCCGCGGGCCGGCTGAACCCGGACAAGATCGACGAGTCGACGATCGCCCGGTTCCTCGACGAGCCCGACATGCCCGACGTCGACCTGTTCGTGCGCAGCTCGGGGAGAACCGGACCAGCAACTTCCTGCTGTGGCAGTCGGCCTATGCGGAGCTGGTCTTCCTCGACACGCTGTGGCCGGACTTCGACCGCCGGCACCTGTGGGCGGCGGTCGAGGAGTACGCGTCGCGGCAGCGGCGCTTCGGCAGCGCCTGAACGAGGACCCCGCCCTCGCCGGCTCAGTGCGGGTCCCGGGACGGGGACGCGGCGTATCCGGTTCCGGTCGACGCCGCTCCTCACTACGGTGCTCCTCTCCGGGCGAGCACCGCCCATCGCGCGCCGTCCGAGAGAGTTCCGAGATCCATGACGCAGCCCCGCGAGCCGTTCGGACCGCCGTACGGCCAGCCCTCCCCGCAGCACCAGCCCGGCCCCTACGGGCAGCCCGCTCCGCAGCACCAGCCGGGCCCCTACGGTCCGCCGGCTCCGGGCCCCTACGGTCCGCCGCCCCAGCCGCCGAGCCCGGGGAAGAACATGCTGCCGTGGCTGATCGTCGGGGGTGCCGTGCTCCTGTCCGGCATCGGCATCGCCCTCGTGCTCCTGCTGACCGGCGGGAACTCGGGCAACGACGCCCCGGCCGCCGCCGGCACCTCCTCCAGCGCCCCGGCGACGTCGTCCTCGGCCGAGCCGAGCCGGGAGTCCTCCCTGGGTGACCTGCCCGGGGGGCGCAGCTCGCCGAGCCGACGGCGGTCGCGGCGAACGCGTTCCCAGGATCGGACGAGGTGGCGCTGACCTGGGTCGACGCCCTGGCCGACGGCAACTGGCAGACCGCCTACGACCTCTCGTGCGCCGAGGTGCAGGACGCCTCGACCACGGCGGCGGCCGGTGGCGACCCGGCCTACGAGCTGGGGCGCTACTTCTACACGCAGGTGCTGGATGGGGTCGGGTTCACCGAGGGCACGTTCGACAGCATCGAGCACGACGAGGTCTCCGGCGCCGACGTCGGAACCTTCACCCTGGCCATGGACAACGGCGAGACGTTCACCCTGCTGGTCTACGTGCAGGAGGACCTGACGGTCTGCGACTTCTTCTGAGCCGGTCGACGGAGCATGGCAACGTCAGCGGCCGCAGGCAGACCGACAGGGAGGACCACGGTGTTCGCAGTGACACGGCTACGGGCCACGGGGGACGACGGGGCGGCGCTGGCCGCCGCCGTGCAACCGCTGCTGGCAGCGCTCGCCACCCGGCCCGGCTTCCTCCACGGCGAGCTGGGCAGGTCGGCCGACGATCCCTCGCTGTGGGCGCTGGTCACCCGCTGGGACGGCGTCGGCTCCTACCGTCGGGGGCTGGGGGCGGCGGACGTGAAGATCGCCGGGGCGCCGGTGTGGGTGCACGCGCTCGACGAGCCCGGGGTGTACCTCACCGACTGACCGTCGGACTGCCCGCGTGGCCGCCGCTCGTCGCGCCCCACGAGCCCTACGCTGCGCCCGTGGCCGCCCAGACGCGACGGGCGAGGAGCGCCCGCAAGCGGCAGCGCCGGATGGCGCGGGTCGAGCACGATCTCAGCCCCGAGCAGTGGGCGGCGCTCCAGGCGGCCTGGGGTGGCTGCGCCTACTGCGGTGCGGTCGACGTGCCGCTGCAGCGCGACTGCGTGCTGCCCATCTCGCGGGGCGGCCGCTACACCCTCGACAACATCGCCCCGGCCTGCGCGTCCTGCAACGCCAGCAAGTGCAACGACGAGGTGACCGGCTGGCTCCGGCGCAAGCGGCTGGACGAGCGGGCGTTCCTCGTGCGGCACGTCGAGATCGGGCGGGACCTCGCGCGGCTGTTCCCCGGCGAGCCGGACCCCGCTCCGGCAGCGCTGATGCCGGCGCCCGCCCTCACGGAGGCGCCGCCGTAGGACCGGGGGATCCACGCGGGCACGAGTGATCCGGCCGCCACGGGGGCACGTTCCGTCGAGCGGGCTGCCGCTGGCCGGGACCCACCCGGACGACGATCACGGAGGAACCCGATGACCGGACCGAAGCCCGACGATCAGGGGCCGCCGCCGACGTCAGCCGATCCGACCATGAAGGTCCCCCGGCCGCCGGTACCGGGGCGGGCGGTCCGGGCGGACGTCGCGGCAGGGAACCTCGCGACCCCTCCGATCCACCCGGACGAATCGACCGTGACCCTCGACGCCCAGATCCGGAAGCCTCCGCACCGCACCCTCGAGTTCGGCACACCCGCCGCCGTCAACGTGACGGTCGGTCCGCGCCCGAAGCCCCGGCGCCGGCACCGCACCTGGCCGTGGATCGCCGCGGTCGTGCTCGTGCTCCTCGCCCTGGGCGCCGTGCTGCTGGTCATGATGCTGCGTGGGGTCACCGTCGACGGCGACATCGACCTCGTGGGTCAGGGGACGCAGGTCGCCGCGGCCTCGTCCTCACCGGACCGGGCGGTCACCTGACCGACCGGGCCTGGGGCGTGGGTGAGACGAGCAGGCGGTAGCTGACGTCGACGGTGAACGCGTGGCCGGGAGTGCCGAGGGCGGGGTGCTCCCCAGTGGCCGGCGGGGCACGAGTCAGGCCGGCCGGCCGGGTGCACCGGAGGGAACCGGCGCCCCGCGCGTCGCGGTCGTGCGGTGCGGGCAGGCACCGGCCGTGGGGAGCGCCGGGAGGCGGCAACTACCGTGGGCAGGTCAACCGCCGACCGCCAGCCGGATGGAGCCCCCGCCGTGAGCGAGAGCACCGCCAAGCACGACCCCGCCCGCCTCGACAAGGTGGTGAACCTCTGCAAGCGACGGGGATTCGTCTTCCCGTCGGGGAGATCTACGGCGGCACCCGCTCCGCATGGGACTACGGCCCGCTGGGCGTCGAGCTCAAGGAGAACATCAAGAAGCAGTGGTGGCGCACCGTCGTCCAGAGCCGGGACGACATCGTCGGCCTGGACTCCTCGGTGATCCTGCCGCGCCAGACCTGGGTGGCCTCGGGGCACGTCGGCGTCTTCACCGACCCGCTGACGGAGTGCCAGAGCTGCCACAAGCGGTTCCGGGCCGACCACCTCGAGGAGGCCTACGAGGAGAAGAAGGGGCGGCTCCCCGAGCACGGGCTGGCCGACATCTCCTGCCCCAACTGCGGCACGAAGGGCGCGTGGACCGAGCCGCGCGACTTCAACATGATGCTCAAGACCTACCTCGGTCCGATCGAGGACGAGTCGGGCCTGCACTACCTCCGCCCGGAGACCGCCCAGGGCATCTTCGTGAACTTCGCGAACGTCATGGGCGCGGCGCGGAAGAAGCCGCCGTTCGGCATCGGCCAGATCGGCAAGTCCTTCCGCAACGAGATCACGCCCGGCAACTTCATCTTCCGGACCCGCGAGTTCGAGCAGATGGAGATGGAGTTCTTCGTCGAGCCGGGCACCGACGAGGAGTGGCACCAGTACTGGATCGACCAGCGGACGTCCTGGTACACCGACCTCGGCATCGACCGGGACAACCTGCGGCACTTCGAGCACCCCAAGGAGAAGCTGTCGCACTACTCGAAGCGCACCGTCGACATCGAGTACCGCTTCGGCTTCCAGGGCTCGGAGTGGGGTGAGCTCGAAGGCATCGCCAACCGCACCGACTTCGACCTGTCCACGCACTCGGAGCACTCGGGCACGGACCTCTCGTACTTCGACCAGGCCAGCAACACGCGCTGGACGCCGTACGTGATCGAGCCCGCGGCGGGCCTCACCCGCTCGCTCATGGCCTTCCTCGTCGAGGCCTACACCGAGGACGAGGCGCCCAACGCCAAGGGCGGCGTCGACACCCGGACGGTCCTCACGCTCGACCCGCGGCTGGCGCCGGTGAAGGCGGCCGTCCTGCCGCTGTCGCGCAACGCCGACCTGTCGCCCAAGGCGAAGGACCTGGCCGCCACCCTGCGGCGCAACTGGAACGTGGACTTCGACGACGCCGGTGCCATCGGCCGCCGGTACCGCCGTCAGGACGAGGTCGGCACGCCCTTCTGCATCACGGTCGACTTCGACACCCTCGACGACCAGGCCGTCACCATCCGCGAGCGCGACACGATGAGTCAGGAACGGGTCGGTCTGGACGCCGTCGAGGCATACCTCGCCGCCCGTCTGCCGGGATGCTGAACCCGTACCCCGAGATCTAGCACGAGGAGTCGCGACCATGTTCGAGACCAACCTGCTCATCGGCAACGAGGCCCTGTCCGCCGGCAGCGGCCGGACGTTCGACCGGGCCAACCCCGTCGGCGGGGAAGTGGTGACCCGGAGCCAGTCGGCCGGTGTCGAGGACGCGCTGAAGGCCGTCGACGCCGCCGCCGCGGCGTTCCCGACGTGGGCCGCCACGACGCCGACGGCTCGCCGGACGCTGCTGCTGAAGGCCGCCGACCTGCTGGAGGCCAACACCGACCGCTTCGTCGAGCGCATGGCCGCAGAGTGCGGCGCCACCGCCGGCTGGGGTCACTTCAACGTCCACCTCGCGGCGGGCATGCTGCGCGAGGCGGCCGGCCTCACCACCCACGTGGGCGGGCAGATCATCCCGTCGGACGTCCCCGGCAGCCTGAGCATGGGCATCCGCCAGCCGGCGGGCGTCGTCATCGGCATCGCGCCCTGGAACGCGCCGGTGATCCTGTCGACCCGCGCCGTCGCCTTCCCGCTCGCCGCCGGCAACACCGTCGTCCTCAAGTGCTCGGAGCTCTCCCCGGCCACGCACATGCTGCTGGGCGAGATCCTCGTCGAGGCCGGCCTCGGGGACGGCGTCGTCAACGTGATCACCGTGGCCCCCGAGGACGCCGCCGAGGTCACCGAGGCGATGGTGGCGCACCCGGCGGTGCGTCGCCTCAACTTCACCGGCTCCACCCGCGTGGGCCGCATCGTGGGGAGGTCTGCGCCCGGCACCTGGTGCCCGCCGTCCTGGAGCTCGGGGGCAAGAACCCGCTCCTCGTTCTGGACGACGCGGACATCGACGCCGCCGTCCAGGGCGCCACGTTCGGCGGCTTCGTCAACCAGGGTCACGTCTGCATGTCGACCGACAAGATCATCGTCGACGAGTCGATCGCCGAGGAGTTCGTCGGGAAGCTCGTCGCCCGGGTGGAGTCCCTCCCGTGCGGAGACCCGCGCAAGGAGGACGTCGTCCTCGGCTCGGTCATCGGCACCAGCACCGTCGAGCACGTCCGGAAGCTGGTCGACGACGCCGTCGCCAAGGGGCGACCGTGCTGACCTCGGGCGAGCCGCAGGGCACGATCATGCCCGGCATCGTCGTCGACCACGTGACGCCGGACATGGAGATCTTCCACGAGGAGATCTTCGGCCCGGCCGTCACGATCACGCGGGTGAACAGCGAGGAGGAGGCGATCGCCGCGGCGAACGACAGCGCGTACGGGCTGGCGGCGGCGGTCTTCACCCGGGACGCCGCGCGCGGCTTCCAGGTCGCCCGGCGGATCGAGTCCGGCATCTGCCACATCAACGCCCCGACGGTGCACGACGAGGCGCAGATGCCGTTCGGTGGTGTGAAGGACAGCGGCTACGGCCGCTTCGGCGGGCTCGCCGGCATCGACGCGTTCACCGAGCTCCGCTGGATCAGCATGCAGGTGGAGCCGCGCGTCTACCCGTTCTGAGTACACCGCACCGGCGACGTGCGCCGGGCAGGGCCGGTGGGCCGGACGTCTGGCCGCGTCACAGCGCGGCCAGATGTCGGCTCCAGCGGCTCAACCCACCTCGTCGTGGGTGCGGGCGAGCCAACCGTCGTCACCCCCGTCCGCGCCACGCCAGTACCCCTCCGAACGAGCCACCTCGTCGAACTCTCGGTGGCGGGGGCCCGGGATGGCCAGGTGACGACGCACGAGCGCGTCGAGGTCGGCACGTCGCGACGGGCCTAGGTCCGCATGGACCACCCGGACGAAGCGGACGCCGAACGAGCGGAGCACGTCCTCGATCCGCTTCTCCCTCCAGAGTTCGTCCTCCGGGGTCCGGCCGTACCGGGCTTGCCGATACTTGACCCGGCCGTCGAACTCGATGGCCAGCGCCGCATCGGGGTACCAGCCGTCCACGACCTTGAGCAATCGGCCATCGACCCACAGCTCGACCTGAGGAATGAACGGCGGCAGCGCCAGGAGGCGAAGGCCAGGCGGCCGAAGGTCTCCAGCCACGACTCCGCCCGCCCGTCGGAGAGGTCCACCGCGCGCACGGCGCGGGGATGCCGGGCACGTACGCCTGGCGGTCCAGGACGCGCCGGAGTTCGTCGCGGTCGGCCAGTTGACGGAGCAGAACCGCATCGACGGCGGCCACGGCGTGCACCTCCGGCCAGGCGCGGGCGAGGTCGACCACGGTCCGCGCCGGTGTCGTGACCCGGTAGGCGCCGCGCACTGTTACCTCGTCGTCCGGCAGGCCGGCGTGCGTCATCACCCAGCCGCGGCCCCGGCGCCACCGGTGCGGATCGGTGAGATGCACGGTGGTCGGCACCGACCTCGGCCGAGGAAGTCCCCAGACCCAGGCCGCGGTGGCTCCGCTCAGCACGGCGGTCGGGCGGGCAAGACGGGTCGTGACGGCGAGCGCGTCGAGGCCTGGACGGCGATCTGTCCGCTCGACCTCGGCCAGGTCGCTCGCGGTCACGAACACCCCCGTCCGCAGCCGGACCCACTCTCCGGCCTGCACCGCCGTCCGGATCTCGCGCTCGCTGACCCCACGCTCAGCCAGGTCGGCAATGGTGAAGATACCGAGCCTGCGGCGGGAGGGTTCGGAGATGACCATTGGGACGGGCGGCCGGGTGTTCATGGGTCGACCCTGAATCAGGCCGGCGGCTCCGGTGGACGACCGCCGACATCTGTGGATCCGTCGCGGTCCTGAGGACGACGAGGTCCGGCCGCATCGCCCGACGTGTGGCCGCCCTACGACGCGGCTGGACGTCGGCCCGCGAGGCTCACCCTCCGGGCGACGAGGAGTGACGGGGGTCGCCGCCTACCCTGGGTGGCGTGACCAGCACGCTCGAGCCGGCGACGGCGCTCCCGCCGCTGAAGCTCGGCGCGCTCGCGGTCGACCCCGCCGTGGTGCTCGCGCCCATGGCCGGCATCACCAACCCTGCCTTCCGCACGCTGTGCCGCGAGTTCGGGGCGGGCCTCTACGTCTGCGAGATGATCACCACGCGGGCGCTCGTGGAGCGCAACGAGAAGACCTTGCGCATGATCCGGGCCACCGCGGACGAGAGGACGCGTTCTCCGTCCAGCTCTACGGCGTCGACCCGGCGACCGTGGGCCGCGCGGTCGAGATGCTCGTCGACGAGGGCGTCGCCGGCACCCGCCCGGCGCACATCGACCTCAACTTCGGCTGCCCGGTGCCCAAGGTGACCCGCAAGGGCGGTGGCTCCGCCCTGCCGTGGCGGCGCATCCTGTTCCGCGACATCGTCCGGTCCGCCGTCCGCGCGGCGAAGGACGTGCCGGTGACGGTGAAGACCCGCATCGGGATCGACGCCGACCACGTCACCTACCTCGACGCGGGACGGACGGCGCAGGACGAGGGCGTCGCCGCGATCACCCTGCACGGGCGCACTGCCGACCAGCTCTACAGCGGCACCGCGGACTGGTCGCCGATCGCGCGCCTGGTGGAGGCGGTGGACATCCCGGTGCTCGGCAACGGTGACATCTGGGAGGCCGACGACGCGCTGCGCATGGTGGCCGAGACCGGTTGCGCGGGCGTCGTCATCGGGCGCGGCTGCCTGGGCCGGCCGTGGCTGTTCGGCGACCTGGCGGCCGCCTTCTCCGGGACCCCGCGGCGCTGCCTGCCGACGATGGCCGAGGTCGCCGCGATCATGCACCGGCACGCCACCCTGCTGTCGCAGGAGCAGGGCGAGGTGCACGGCTGCACCGACTTCCGCAAGCACGTCGCGTGGTACCTCAAGGGCTTCTCGGTCGGCTCCGACACCCGCCGGGCCCTGGCGATGGTCAGCGGTCTCGACGAGCTCGCGGAGCTGCTCGCCGCGATTCCCGACCAGCCCTATCCGGTCGCCGTCCTCGGGGCTCCGCGTGGGCGCACCAGCCCGCCGCGTCCGGTCGCCCTGCCCGAGGGCTGGCTGGCCGACCGTGACGACCCGCGCCCGCCGGCGGGAGCCGAGCTCGAGGTGAGCGGCGGATGAGCGCCCCCAGGGCCCGTTCCTGTACGACGACGGGCCAGAGGCGCTGCACACGGGCGCGCCGCGCAGGTCGGGGAAGATCCTGGTCCTCGTCTTCGGTGGCACCGTGCTGTTCGCCGTCCTCATGGTCGTGCTGACCCTCGTCGTCCGCGGCTCGGGCGCGGACCAGGCGCGGGAGGTCGCGGGAGTCTTCGTCGCGGCCCTGTCGCAGGGGACACCGAGACCGCCTACGACCTGCTCTGCCAGGAGGAGCGGATCCGCCTGTCGGCCGACGAGCTGGCCGCCGCCTACCTGGGCGAGGGCCCCGGCCAGGTGGGCGAAGCCGTTCGGGACGGGGAGGCGCGCCTGGTGCCGGTGCAGTGGTCGGACGGGACGACGACGGAGCTCACCGTCATCGGTGAGGACGGCCTGCGGATCTGCGGGACCGCCCCCGCCTGACCGCCGGCGAGGGTGATCCGTGTCACCCGGTACGGGGTCGCGGCCACCGCCACCGTCCGTCACGATCGACGACTACGTCCATGGGACGTTCATGACGTCTTGCCCGCTCCGGCGGGGACGTCCCAGGGGAACGTGCCCGCCGAGGGCTGACGGATGCGGAGGTGCGCGGTGGCCGGGACCAAGTGGATCTACGACTTCACCGAGGGCAGCAAGGATCAGAAGGACCTGCTGGGCGGCAAGGGCGCCAACCTGGCGGAGATGACCAACCTGGGCCTGCCCGTCCCGCCCGGCTTCACGATCACCACCGACGCCTGCCGGTACTACCTCGAGCACGGCGGCACCCCGCCGGAGCTGGACGCCCAGGTCACCGAGTACCTCGCGGCGCTGCAGGAGGCCATGGGGAAGACGCTGGGTGACCCGGCGGACCCGCTGCTGGTCTCGGTGCGGTCCGGTGCCGCGGCGTCCATGCCCGGGATGATGGAGACGGTCCTCAACGTCGGCCTCAACGACGAGTCGGTGCAGGGCCTGGCGCAGCAGTCGGGCAGCGAGCGCTTCGCTTGGGACTCCTACCGCCGGCTCATCCAGATGTTCGGCAAGACCGTGCTCGACATCGACGGCGAGCACTTCGACGAGGCGCTCGACGCGGCCAAGGCCGAGCAGGGCACGGAGCTCGACCTCGACCTGGACGCCGAGCACCTGAAGGACGTCGTCGACCGGTTCAAGGCGATCGTCCGGGAGCACACCGGCACCGACTTCCCGCAGGACCCGCGGGAGCAGATGGACATGGCGATCAACGCCGTCTTCGACTCCTGGAACTCCGACCGGGCGATCATCTACCGCCGTCGCGAGCGGATCCCCAGCGACGCCGGCACGGCCGTCAACGTCTGCGCCATGGTGTTCGGCAATCTGGGCGCCGACTCCGGCACCGGGGTCGCGTTCACGCGCGACCCCGGCAGCGGCGCGCAGGGCGTCTACGGCGACTACCTGCAGAACGCCCAGGGCGAGGACGTCGTCGCGGGGATCCGGAACACGGTGCCCCTGGCCGACCTCGACGACATCGACCACGACGCCTACGACGAGCTGATGACGACGATGGCGCGCCTGGAGTCGCACTACCGCGACCTGTGCGACATCGAGTTCACCATCGAGCGCAACAAGCTCTGGATGCTGCAGACCCGCGTCGGCAAGCGCACCGCCGCAGCCGCGTTCGTCATCGCCACCCAGCTGGTGGACGAGGGCCTCATCGACATGGACGAGGCCGTCCGCCGGGTCACCGGCGACCAGCTGGCCCAGCTGATGTTCCCGCGATTCGTCTCCGGTGGGGACGCCACGCAGCTCACCCAGGGCATGAACGCCTCACCCGGTGCCGCCGTCGGCAAGGCGGTCTTCTCCTCGGAGGAGGCGGTGCGGTGGGCCGACCGCGGCGAGCAGGTCGTGCTCGTGCGCCGGGAGACGAACCCCGACGACCTCTCCGGGATGATCGCCGCCCAGGGGTGCTGACCAGCCGCGGCGGCAAGACCTCGCACGCCGCCGTCGTCGCCCGGGGATGGGCAAGACCTGCGTCTGCGGCGCCGAGGAGCTACAGGTCGACACCAAGGCCAAGAAGTTCACCGCCCCCGACGGCACCGTGGTCGCCGAGGGCGACGTCATCTCGATCGACGGCTCGACCGGCAAGGTGTGGCTGGGCGAGGTGCCGGTGGAGCCGTCGTCGGTCGTCCGCTACTTCGAGGGCGAGATCGATCCGGACTCCGATGACGCCGATGACCTGGTGCGCAGCGTCCACCGCATCCTCACCCACGCCGACGAGGTGCGGCGGCTCGACGTGCGCACCAACGCCGACACCCCGGAGGACTCGGCGCGGGCCCGGCGCTTCGGCGCCCGCGGCATCGGTCTCTGCCGGACCGAGCACATGTTCCTCGGCGACCGCCGGCAGCTGGTCGAGAAGCTGATCCTGGCCGACGGCGACGAGGAGCGGCAGGCCGCGCTCGACGCCCTGGAGCCCCTGCAGAAGCAGGACTTCCTCGAGATCTTCGAGGCGATGGACGGGTTGCCGGTCACCGTCCGGCTGCTCGACCCGCCGCTGCACGAGTTCCTGCCCGACCTGACCGAGCTGTCGGTCCGCGTCGCCCTGGCCGAGGAGCGCGGCGAACCCGACGAGGGCAGCCTGCGCCTGCTGGCCGCGGTGCGCGGCATGCACGAGTCCAATCCGATGCTGGGGCTGCGCGGCGTGCGGCTGGGCCTGGTCGTCCCCGGCCTGTTCGCCATGCAGGTGCGGGCGATCGCCGAGGCGGCGTGCGAGCGGCGCAAGGCCGGCGGGGACCCGCGGCCGGAGATCATGATCCCCCTGGTGGGTGCGGTCCAGGAGCTGGAGGCGATCCGCGAGGAGTCCGAGCGCGTCCTGGCCGACGTGTGCCAGGAGGAGGGCGTCCAGATCGAGGCGCTGATCGGCACGATGATCGAGGTGCCGAGGGCCGCGCTCACGGCGGGCGAGATCGCGGAGTACGCCGAGTTCTTCTCCTTCGGCACCAACGACCTGACGCAGATGACCTGGGGCTTCTCCCGCGACGACGTGGAGGCGGCGTTCTTCCACCAGTACCTGGACAAGGGGATCTTCGGCATCTCGCCGTTCGAGTCCCTGGACCGCGAAGGGGTCGGCCGGCTCGTGCAGATCGGCGCCGAGGCCGGTCGCGCGGCGCGCCCGGACCTCAAGCTGGGCATCTGTGGCGAGCACGGCGGCGACCCCGACTCGGTGCACTTCTTCCACGCGGTCGGGCTGGACTACGTCTCCTGCTCGCCGTTCCGCGTGCCGGTCGCCCGCCTCGAGGCGGGACGGGCCGCCCTGGGCGGGGACCGCGCGGGCTCGTAGCGGGGTCGCGCGCCTCACTGTCCCCAGGGGCCTCGCGGCGTCAGCCCCGCGTGGTACCCATGACGTGTGGGGTGCGCATCGGGAACCTGCTGAACCGCGTGGCCGGCGCTGCCGTCCTCGCGTTCGTCCTGCTGGTCACCTCGACGGGGCTGGCCATCTGGTGGAACGCCCGGCAGGACGCGCGCCCGGCCTCCGACGCGATCGTGGTGCTCGGGTCGGCCCAGTACAACGGCGTGCCCTCGTCGATCTTCGAGGCGCGGCTGGAGCATGCGATCGCGCTCTACGAGGAGGGCGTGGCTCCGGTGATCGTGACCGTCGGCGGGCGGGCCGAGGGTGATGAGTTCACCGAGGCGGAGGCAGGCCGGGAGTACCTGGCGAACGGCGGGGTGTCCCGTGACGCACTGCTCGCCGTCGAGGAGGGCGTGGACACCCTGGAGAGCATGCGCGTGGTGGCGACGGCGTTCGGCGAGCACGGCTGGACCAGCGCCGTCGTCGTCACCGATCCGTGGCATGCGATGCGGGCCGAGCGGATGGCCGAGGACCAGGGCATCGATGCGGAGAGCTCACCCACCCGGCAGGGCCCGGCCGTGCAGACCCGCGGCACGCAGTTCCGCTACATCCTGCGGGAGACTGCCGCCTACCTGCTCTACCGCGCGACCGGTGAGAGCGTCGCCGGCGCACCCGGGATCGGCTGAGGAGGGCGGTGCTCGAACTCGGCAAGGCCGGCTCCGCCGGGGCCGCGAAGGGTGTGGTCCCCGTGCTGCGCGCCGGCGCCGTCGTCGCCACCGTGCAACCCGCGCGATGGCGGGAGGCGGCGACGGTGACCGTGGGCGACCGCACCTGGGAGTACGCCAAGCACAAGCGTGAGCTCGTCGCCCGCCGGTCGGGCGATCCCGAGGGCGTGGCGCGGCTGCGTGCGCGGCAGACCTCCGGCTGGAGGGGCACCTGGGCCATCGAGCTGGAGGGGACGACGGTCGACGTGCGCCCTGCCTCCCGGTGGAAGGGCACCCACCGCTTCCTGATGCACGGCACGCAGGTGGCCGAGAGCGGCACCACCCCGGGCTGGACACCGCGGGCCACCATCACCATCGACGGGTCGCTGCCGCTGGACCAGCAGGTCTTCCTGCTGTGGTGGGAGCACACCATGCGCCGTCGGGCCGCAGCGGCGGCGGCCGCCTGATGGCCGGCCGGGGACGCATCCGGGCCGCGGACATCGCACTGGTCCGCGAACGCTCGAAGATCGACGAGATCGTCGGCGAACACCTGCAGCTCAAGCGCGCCGGCGGCGGCAGCCTCAAGGGCCTCTGCCCCTTCCACGACGAGAAGTCGCCGTCCTTCCAGGTGACGCCCAGTCGCGGGCTCTGGCACTGCTTCGGTTGCGGGATGGGTGGCGACGTCATCTCCTTCATCCAGCAGATCGACCACCTGTCGTTCTCCGAGTCGATCGAGCTGCTGGCCGGGCGGGCGAACGTCGAGCTGCACTACGAGGACGACAGCGGCCGCGCCACCGGTGCGCCCGACCGGGCCAACGTCGGCCAGCGGGCCAGGCTGGTCGCCGCGAACACCGCCGCCGCGGCCTTCTTCGCCGAGCAGCTCGGGACGCCGGAGGCCGCGCCCGCGCGCCAGTTCCTCGCCGAGCGCGGGTTCGACCGGCAGGTGGCCCTCGACTTCGGCTGCGGCTTCGCGCCGGCCGGGTGGGACGCCCTGACCCGGCACCTGCGCGGCAAAGGGTTCACCCAGGCCGAGCTGGTCACCGGCGGGCTGGCCAAGGAGTCCTCGCGCGGAACGCTCATCGACCGGTTCCACCGCCGGCTGGTCTGGCCGATCCGCGACATCACCGGCGACGTCATCGGCTTCGGCGCCCGCAAGCTGATGGACGACGACCCGGGGCCGAAGTACCTCAACACCCCCGAGACGCCGCTGTACAAGAAGAGCACGGTGCTCTACGGCATCGAGCGGGCCAAGCGCGACATCGCCAGGCGGCACCAGGCCGTCGTCGTCGAGGGCTACACCGACGTGATGGCCTGCCACCTGGCCGGGGTGACGACCGCGGTCGCCTCCTGCGGCACCGCGTTCGGCGGGGAGCACATCAGTGTGCTGCGCCGGCTGCTGATGGACCAGGACGAGTTCCGCGGCGAGGTCGTCTACACCTTCGACGGCGACGCGGCCGGCCAGGCGGCGGCCATGAAGACCTTCGCCGAGGACCAGCGGTTCGTCGGCCAGACGTTCGTCGCCGTCGAGCCGAACGGGCACGACCCGTGCGAGCTGCGCCAGGAGCACGGCGACGCCGCCGTCCGCGACCTCGTGGCCCGGCGAACGCCGCTGATCGAGTTCGTGCTGAAGACGACGCTGGGCGGCTACGACCTGGACACCGTCGAGGGCGGGTCGCCGCGCTGGAGAAGACCGCGCCGCTGCTGGCGCAGATCAAGGACCATGCCCTGCGGCCCGCCTACGCCCGGCGCCTCGCGGGGCTGCTCGGCCTGCCCGACGAGACCGACGTCATGGACCGGCTGCGCCGGCTCGGCGGCGAGGGCGGGGACGCCGGCCGTGGCCGGCCGCGCGCCCGGGTGCCGCAGAAGAGCCCGGACGACGTCGCCCTCGAGATCGAACGGGAGGCGGTCAAGGCGGCGCTCCAGGTACCGGAGGTCGCCGGCCCGTCGTTCGACGCCGTTCCCCCGAGGCATACACCGACCCCGACTACGCCGCGGTCGCGGCTGCCGTGGCTGCTGCCGGAGGGCCGCGGGCGCGACGGTCACCGGGGCGGCCTGGCTGGAGCAGCTGACCGTCCACTGCTCCCGGGATTCCGCCCGCGCGCAGTTGACGGCGCTGGCCGTGGAGCCCATGCGGACGGTCGGGGAGGGCGACACCCACTACGTCAACGCGCTGATGGCCCGGCTCCAGGAGATCTACACGGTCCGCCAGATCGCGGCGGTGAAGGGGAAGCTGCAGCGGATGAACCCGGTCGAGTCCTCCGACGACTACATGAAGGCGTTCAAGCAGCTGATGGACCTGGAGCAACTGGCGATCTCGCTGCGCAAGCGGGCGACCGGCGGGCTGACCCCGTGACCTTGCTCGACACGCTGAAGCGCCGCTTCGCCCGGCCGCCGGAGCCGGTGCGGGTCGCCGTCCTGGCCTCTCCCGATCCCGACGAGCGGGTGCTCGCCTGGGGCACGCTGACGCGCGAGGAGGGCTGGCTGGTCGCCACCTCCCGCGGCCTGAGCGTGGTGCCGAGGGCGGTGACGTCGGTCGAGGACTCCGCGGTCCTGCGCTGGCACGAGATCGCGGAGGCGCGCTGGTCGGCCACCGCGGACGGCGGTGGCAGCTTCGTCGTCACCTCGCTGGCCGAGGTGGAGCCCGGCGTCCAGGCGCGGCAGCCGCAGCGGCGATACGTGGTCACCGACGCCGGTGACCTGCCCGCGATCGTGCGCCGCCGGGTGGACCAGACGATCGTGGCCAGCCAGCGCTCGCCGCTCCCCGGTGGGGAGGGGTGCTGCTGGTCGCCCGCCGGATCCCCGGTCAGGCGGGGCGGGAGTGGACCGTGGTCTTCGACGACGACCAGCGCCGCAGCGACCCCGAGGCGCGCGAGGCCGCGCGCCGGAAGCTCGCCGACCTGGTCGCGGCCGACCAGGTCGACTGATCCGACGCACCGCTCAGCGCGGCGTCCAGTTGCCCGGTCGCCGAGTGAGCAGTTGTGGTCGCCGGGACCGGCCGGCAGGTGCGTGTCGCTGACCTCAGCTGCACCATCGGCGGACGCCGGAGCCGGGAGCGCTGGTCAGCGCGGCGGCTCGCTGCCCATGCGGGCACGCAGCGACGAGACGGCGTCGTCGGCCTTGGCCTGGGCGACGCCGGCGATGCTCTGCAGGCGCGGGTCGTCCTTGGCGTTCTCCCAGCCGCGGCGGATCTGCTCGTAGCGCTCGCGGCCGGCCTTCGAGCCGAGGACGTAGCCGGCGCCGAATCCGGCGAGAAAGGACAGCTTGGCCACGAGTACCTCCGCAGACGGGCGAGCGAGATCGGTGATCACGCTACCTGTGTTGCGCGCAACCGTGAGAGGCGGGCGAGGCGGTCCCGGAGGTCCTCCGAGCGTGGGGTAGTCTCGTCGGGCCAGCGGGTCGAACCCGCTCGTCCCCCGTAGCTCAATTGGCAGAGCATGCGACTGTTAATCGCAGGGTTACTGGTTCAAGTCCAGTCGGGGAGCGCGACCGAGGCCCTGACCAGCGAGTTTGCTGCTCAGAGCCTTTCGTTGTGGCGTTGCCTGAACAGGTGGGGCATCCTTTAGGCATCCAATACGGATGAGGAGGATGCCGTGGGCCGGCCACCGCTCCCGCTCGGCACGTACGGCAAGGTCCTGTTCATCGCGCAGCCGAGCGGCCAGGTCAAAGCCCGGGCGAAGTTCCGCGACTTCGACGGCCGGGTCCGGCTGGTGTCCAAGGTGGGGCCGTCGCGCGCCGCCGCCGAACGGGCGCTGAAAGCCGAGTTCACCGGCCGCCAGGCTCCCGGCGGCGTCGGTGCGATCACTGCCGCAACACGAATGGCCACGTTGGCCGACGCCTGGATGGAGGCCGACCATGGCTGGTCGACCGGCACGCAGCGCACCTACCGCTCGGTGGTCAGCAAGCAGGTCAAGCCGGCCTTCGGTCAGCTCTGCATCCGCGAAGTGACCTCCGGCGTGGTCAGCCGAGCGCTGGCCGCCATCGCCAAGAGCAGCGGACCGGGGGCGGCCAAGACAGCGCGGGCGTGCCTTTCCGGGATGTTCGCGCTGGCGATCCAGGACGGCGCCGTCGCGGTCAATCCGGTCCGCGACGCCATCGCCAAGATCAGTACCGGCAAGCGAACGCCGCGCGCCCTGACTGCGGCAGAGACCGGACGACTCGTCGAGCTATTCCGAACCAGCGACCGCGCGACCGAGCTCGACCTGCCCGACCTCGTCGACTGGATGCTGGCCACCGGCTGCCGGATCGGCGAAGCGCTGGCTCTGCGGTACGGAACCAACGGCGACGGCAAGCCGATCCTTGACCTCGGGGCCGGGACCTGGGAAGTGAATGCCACAGTGGTCCGCGTGCCAGGCGCCGGGCTGGCGGTCCAGCCGCGGCCGAAGACCACCGCCGGCTGGCGGATCATCGCGCTGCCCGAGTTCGTCGTCCGGATGCTGGAGGACCGGCGGGCGAGTTCCCGCCGGCAGGCGGACACTCAGGTCGTCTTCCCTCCGCCGCTGACCGGCGCCCTGAGGGATCCGTCGAACGTCTCAGGAGACCTCCGCCAGTTGCTCGACTCGTTCGAGTGCGAGACCTGCGGGGGAACGGGCTATCAGCTCGACGAGGACGGCTCCTTCAGGGCCGGGGCAGGCGGGCGACGCATCCGCTGCGAGGAAGGGCCTTGGTCGTGGGTCACCTCGCACACCTTCCGCAAGACCGTCGCCACCCGCCTCGACGAGGCCGGCCTCAGTCCGCGCCAGGTGGCCGACCAGTTGGGCCACGCCAACCCGTCCATGACGCTCGACGTCTACTTCGGCCGGCAGGTCGTCAGCGCCGAGGCGGCGCGGGTGTTGAACCGTTGAGCTGTCATCGCCGTGAAGTCCTGGCACGGCGGCGGGGCGGCGCTGAATCCCGCCGCTCACCCCGCTCGTTCGGCGCGCCCTGCTTCCGCCTGCTCATGCAGCCACGCGGTAACGTCAGCGCGCCGGTAGACCACGCGACGTCCCACACGGAAGCTGTGTGGTCCCGTGCCAAGGTGCCGCCAGTACCTCAACGTGGAGACGGGCGAGCGCATGATCAGGGCAACCTCGGCCGTGGTCAGCAGGTCATCCGGGTTATCCATGACGAACCTCTCTGGTCTCGCGACGCCGCCCGGGGAGGCCCTGCACCGCAAGGTAGGGCGAGGTGTGGACACCTCGTCTGCCTCGCACCCCGGCGGAAGACCATTGCCGGGGTCCGATGCGATCGCTGAGTTCACCTTCCGCATCCCAGACTCAACAGCGACCGTTCTCTCGGATCGTTCTGGTCGCATTGGGCCGCTACTCCAGCCTGACGCACAGGGAGCTCTCGTTGTCAGACCACGAAAGAGCCAAGGCCGGTGGTCGCCTTTAGGCCCGTCTCAGCGGGGAAGCTGTGGAGCTGCAGCCCCTGCGCGTTGGTGCTTCCGCACCCGAAGCAGGCGCCGTGGGGAACTAAATGGTCTTGGATGCTTTCCCGGAGCCATCCTCTTGTGGGGCGATTCGGTGGTCCACGGCGCTGGTGGAGGAGATCATCGGGTCACCTCGTTGAGTGCCTCGGTGAGGTCGGCGATCAGATCGGCGGTGTCTTCCAGGCCGACGGAGAGACGCACCATGGAATCGGTGATGCCGCGCCGCTCACGCTCCGGCTCCGACAGTCCGTGGTGGGTGGTGGTCACCGGCTGGGTGGCCAGGCTCTCGGCCCCGCCCAAGCTCGGCGCCAGGGAGAACAGCGCAAGGCGGTCCGCGACTCGGCTGGTAGTCGCGCCGTCGGCGTTGACCTCGATGGTGAGAATGCCGCCGAAGCCGCTCATCTGCTTGGCGGCAAGCGCGTGGCCGGGGAAGGAGGGCAGGCCCGGGTAGAGCACCCGAGCGACGCGCGGATCGGCTTCCAGGGCATCGGCGATGGCTTGCGCGGAGGCGTTCTGCGCCTGGACGCGGATGGTCAGAGTGCGCAGGCTGCGGGCCAGTAACGACGCGGGCTCCGGGCCGATCGTCGTGCCGAGGTTCTTGCGCCAACCCCAGACCGGGGTGACCAGCTCAGCGCTGCCGAGCAGGAAGCCGGCGGTGACGTCGGAGTGCCCACCGAGGTACTTGGTGGCGGAGTACACGACGAAGTCGGCGCCCAGCTTCAGCGGCCGCTGGTTGACCGGCGACGCGAACGTGTTGTCCACCGCGACGAGTGCCCCGTGTTGGTGGGCGAGCGCGGAGATGGCGGCGACGTCGAAGATCTCCAGCGCTGGGTTGGTCGGGGTCTCGAGGAAGATCAGGCGCGCGCCGGCTTGCAGCGCGCCTTCCAGCTGATCGAGCTCGGACCCGAGCAGGAACGTCGTGTTGATGCCCAGGTGAGGCAGCTGGTCGGCGAGCAGTTCGAGCGTGCCGCCGTAGGCGTCACCGAGGCAGACGATGCCCTCGCGGCCGTACTGGGCGAAGAGCGCAGCTTCGGCGGCCATGCCGGAGCAGAAGGCAAGGGCGGCTTCGGCTCCCTCGACGGCGGCCATCGTCTCTTCCAGCGCGAAGGTCGTCGGGTTGAGCCCGTAGCGGGTGTAGAGGGAGCCGGCCTTGCGGCCCTCGACCACGTCCAGCAGCGCCGCGGTGTCCTCGAAGGCGAACGTCGTGGTGTTGTAAATCGGCAGGTGGGGGCGCCGTGGGGGTCCTTGAGGCTGGTCCCGTGGATGGCGCGGGTCGATTGGCCGGGTGTGTGGGTCACGATGACTCTCCGTTCGTCGAGGGGTCGGTGGCGCAGGCGGCGGGGCAACGAGGCGTGGGAACAGGCCGGCTCAAGGCGCTCAGGCCAGTGACACGGCCAGCGGCGGGTGGGCGCAGGAGTCCAGGAAGGCCGTGAGCTGTGCCGGGCTCAATCCGATGCTCTCGGTCTGGATCATCGGGTGGAAGTTCACCTGTTCGGCGTCGAGCAGGTCCTTCTCGATGACGAAGGTGACCGCACCGTCAGTGTCATTCAGCAGCGCCAGCGGCGTGACGGTGCCTGGCTCGACGTCGAGGAGGGTCCGCACGAAATCGGGTGCGGCGAAGCCGAGGCGGCCTTGCGCGCCGATCCTGGTGTGCAGCGTCTTCAGGTCGACGGCGGTGTCTTCTTGGGCTGAGAGCAGGAAGAGCCGGGACTTCTTGTCCCGCAGCAGCAGGTTCTTGGTGAACGTGCCGGCCATCTGAGCGCGCAGCGCCTTGCCTTCCTCCACGGTGGAGTGGGCCGGGTAGCCGACGATGGGCGCGTCGATGCCAAGTGCGGCCAGGTGATCCAGCAGCCGCTGACGGGCCTCGGGTGCGCTCACGACGACACGTTCACGGCTGTGGGGCGCGGCCTCGTGAAGGCCACGAACGGGATGATCGCCAGGGCCAGGACACCGCCGCCGACGGCGAGGGTGGCGTAGCTGCTGGCGTGCACGACCAGGCCTGAGCCCAGCCCACCGCCTGCTCCGGCGATGGCGATGCACAGGTCCACCGAACCCTGGGTGCGGGCCCGGGTGGCCAGCGGAACGGTGTCGGTGATGACCGCGGTCCCGCTGACCAGGCCGAGGTTCCAGCCCAGCCCCAACAGACCCAGGGCGACCGCGAGCAGGAACACCGACTCCGTGGGTGCGAAGGCGGCGAGCAGGCCGGCGCTGAGCAGGGTGAGGCCGGACGCGACAGCGATCGTCAGACGTCCGAAGCGGTCGACCAGCCACCCCGACAGGGGTGAGGGCAGATACATAGCTGCGATGTGCGTGGCAATGACGGTGCCGGCGGCACCGACCCCGTGGCCGTGATGCAGCATGTAGACGGGGGTCATGGTCATGATCGCAACCATGATCAGCTGGGTGAGCACTTGGATTCCGGCGCCGACGGCGACTGCGGGGACCAGCCGCTGGCCCGGCCGGGTGCCGGCTCCGGTGCGGCGTTCCCGCTGGCGCGCGCCGCGGCGCTGGCCTGGTCGGCGCGGTCGCGGGCGAGCAGGAGCGGATCGGGGCGCAGCAGCACGAACAGCACGACACCCGCGGCGGCGTAGGCGAGACCGGCGAGCATGAAGGGCCCGGCGAGACCGGGAACGCCGATGGACTCGGCGAAACGGCCGGTGGCGGTGACCATGTTGGGGCCGACCACCGCGCCGACGGTGGTGGCCACCAGCACGGTGCTCACGGCTCGGCCTCGGCGGGCGGGGAGGCGAGGTCGGCTCCGGCGTAGCGGGCCTGCAGGTTCGTGGCCGTGCCGGCGCCGTAGACGAACAGGGAGACGAACAGCAGCCCGACGTTGCCCGCGGCTGCTGCGATCACGACACCGAGGCTGCCCAGTGCACCGACGGCGTAGCCGGCGCTGAGCCCGGCGCGACGGCCCAGGCGTTGGCTGACGCGTCCGACGCTGACCGCGGCCGCAGCCGAGCCGATCGTGAACAGGGCGCTGGGCACACCGGCCAGGCTGCTGCTGTCGAGCATGTCCTCGGCGAGCAGGGCGCCCACGGTGACGCCAGCGGCGAGTCCCGCACCGCTGAGGATCTGAGCCAGCACCAGGGTGATGAGCGTGCGGCGCTGCTCGGGCGGCTCTGTCTGCGCAGCCAGGGCTGCAGAGGTGGGTTGAGCGGTGGTCATGGTGCACCCACCTGACGGTCGCTCGCGCCGGCCTCGTCGGAGCGCCACTCCAGAATCCCGTCAGCCAGCAGCGTCGCGCTGCGACCGCGGTTGGTGAGCAGGTGAACCGCTTCGTAGGACATCACGCAGTAGCGGCCCCGGCAGTAGGCGACCACCTCGACGTCGGCGGGAATCTCCTCGAGGCGCGCCGCCAGTTCCGGCAGCGGGATGGAGACTGCGCCGGGCAGGTGTCCGGCTGCGAACTCCTCTGAGGGACGGACGTCGAGCAGCACCACCTCACCGGATCCGGCCGCCGTTGTGACCTCTTCGCGGGTCATCACCCGCACGTCGTCGGGCAGGTAGGCGGCCTTCGCCGAGCGCACGTCGGGTCGGTGGGCCTCGGCCACGGCGAACATCTGCGACACCAGCGCCGCGACGTCGTCGCCGCTGAGCCGGTAGAAGACCTTGGTGCCCTCTCGGCGGGAAGCGACCAGCCCGGCGTCCCGAAGCACCTGTAGGTGCGCTGATGCCGTGGTCAGGTTCAGGGCACCGACGGTGGCCAGGTCCTGCACCGAGCGCTCGCCCTGGGCCAGCAGCTCAAGCATCTCCAGTCGTCGGCCGCTGGCCAGTGCTTTCCCGGTGCGTGCCATCGCGTCGTACAGCTCGGTCTTGTTCATCGATCCTCCACGAGGGGCTACTGTTCCATAAATCGTTGGAACACGAGAGGATGGGCTGCCATGTCGGTCGATGTGGTCCCAGTGGTGGACGAGGGGCTCGGAAACAGCGCGTATCTGGTCGACCTGGGTGACGGCCGAGGGCTTGCCATCGACGCCAGCCGTGACCTGCGGTCCCTGAACGCAGTCGCCGCGCACCGCGGGCTCACGGTCGCGTATGCCGTCGACACCCACCTGCACGCCGACTTCCTGTCCGGCGCCCTCCAACTGGCTCGAGACACCGGTGCCCAGGTCATCGCCTCTGCCCGGGGGCGCCGGGACTTCGACCACCTCGGACTCGACGACGAGGACGAGGTCGATCTGGGCGGACTCCGCCTGCGCGCCCTCTTCACTCCCGGTCACACCGACGAGCACCTCTCCTACGTGCTCCTCGACGGCGCCGCGCCACTGGGTGTCTTCTCCGGTGGCTCGCTGATCGTCGGCTCGGCCGCGCGGACGGACCTGCTCGGACAAGAGCGGACCGAGGAGCTCGCCCGCGCCCAGTACCGATCCCTGCAGCGTCTAGCCCGCCTGGGTGACGACGTGGCGCTGTGGCCCACCCATGGCGCCGGCTCTTTCTGCTCCGCGCCACCCGGCGCCCAGCGCACCAGCACCATCGGCACCGAGAAGACGCACAATGCGCTACTGAAGGCGACCGACGAGGACCCTTTCGTGCAGGCCCTCATTAACTCGCTGGGCAGCTACCCGGAGTACTTCGACCACCTGGGCGAGCTGAACCGGCGCGGGCCGCGGGTGCTCCACACCTCCAGTGCCCATCGGGTCGACCTCCTCACCGCGTCGATGGTGGAGCAGCTGCGCGGTGAGGGGACGACGGTGGTCGACGTCCGGCCGATCGCCGACTACGGCCAGGCCCATGTCCCCGGCGCCATTTCGATCCTACTGCGCGACCAGTTCGCCACCTGGCTCGGCTGGTTGGTCCCCTTCGGCGGCCCGCTGATCATCGTGCGCAACCAGGATCAGGACCTTGCGGAGATCGTTTGGCAGTCGCTCAAGATCGGCTACGAACGGATCCTCGGGGAGCTGGCCGGCGGCATGGCGGCCTGGACAGCGGACGGACGACCAGTGGAAGGAGTGCGTCTCCTGGACGCCGAGCAACTCGCCGCTCGGCGCGGCGACGTCGAGGTGCTCGACGTCCGGCAGGAGAGTGAGTACGCCGCCGGGCACATCCCCGGTGCACGCCACATTGAGCTCGGCGCGATCGCCCAGCAGGCCGGGGAGCTGCCCACCCGGCCCACGGTCGTGATGTGCGGCCACGGAGAGCGGGCCATGGGCGCAGCAAGTGTGCTGGCGAAGGCGGGACGACCGGACATCGCCGTGCTCACCGGCGGCCCGGAGGATTGGGCGGAAACCACCGGCGACAACCTGGTCCGGGGATGGCGGGCATGAGCCAGCGCCCCTCCATATCCAACGAGGCCACGGTGCCCACGTCCCGGCCGCCGCGGCTGGGCCTGCGCGAGAACGCGGCCCAGTTCGCGCTGCTGGTCGCGGTCAACGCCCTGGTCGGCGGCATGGTCGGCCAGCAGCAGACCGTGCTGCCACTGCTCGCCCAAGACGAGTTCGGGCTCACCGGCTACACGTTCATCTTCACCTACGTGGCCGCGTTCGGGATCACGAAGGCGGCTGCCAACTGGTTCGCCGGCACGTTCTCCGACCGCTTCGGCCGCAAGCCTGTGCTGCTGGTGGGATGGCTGTTCGCCATCCCGGTGCCGCTGATGCTGATTCTCGCCCCGAACTGGGGCTGGGTCGTGGCCGCGAACGTGCTGCTCGGCATCAATCAGGGACTGACCTGGTCGACCACCGTGGTGATGAAGATCGACCTGGTCGGCCCCGCCCGACGAGGAATGGCGATGGGCCTCAACGAAGCGGCCGGCTACGGCGCGGTCGCGGTCACCTCCTTGCTCGCCGGCTACCTGGCCGAGCAATACGGCCTGCGGCCGGCGCCGTTCCTGCTCGGCATCGCCTACACCGCCCTGGCGTTGCTGCTCTCCGGTGTGTTCATCCGCGAGACCCGCGGCCACGCCCGCCTCGAAGCCGGGCAGCACACACCTCGTGCCGACGGCATCCACGATCACCTGCACGCCGACCTCACTGACCGGCAGATCTTCGTCCAGACCAGTCTCACCGAGCCCGCGCTGTCGGCGGCCAGTCAGGCCGGCCTGGTCAACAACCTCAACTTCGGCCTGTCCTGGGGCCTGTTCCCGCTGCTCTTTGCCACCGCCGACCTGCCGGTCGCCCAGATCGGCCTGCTCTTCGCCCTTTACCCCGGAGTCTGGGGCGCCGGGCAGCTCATCACTGGCGCCCTCTCCGACCGGATCGGGCGCAAGCACCTGATCACCGCGGGCATGACCACCCAGGCCGCCGCCCTGGCGGTCATCGCCGCCTCCAACGGCTTCACCGGCTGGGCCGCGGGCACCGTGCTGCTCGGGGCCGGCACCGCGATGGTCTACCCCACCCTGCTGGCGGTGATCGGCGACGTGGCGCACCCGGCCTGGCGGGGGCGGGCCGTGGGCGTCTACCGGGTCTGGCGCGACCTCGGCTACGCCGTGGGCGCCGTCCTTGGCGGAATCGTGGCCGACCTGGTGGGACTGGACGCCGCCGTCTGGGCCGCCGCAGGAATCAGTGCCGTTTCCGCCGCCGTCGTCGCCGTTCGGATGTACGAGACTCACAGACGTCCATCGAGGACTTCGAGTTCGGCCGGGTCGGTGGGATAGTCCGGCCATGGCTGGCTGCTGTGATCCCCGCGGCTGCGACCGGATGTTCGACGACCGGTTCGCGCAACGGATGGCGGCCCGCTATCGGAAGAGGGGCTGGACAAGGCCGCCCGCCGGATGGTCGACCTGCTCACCGGGAACGGCGTGCGCGACGCGACGGTGCTGGAGATCGGCGGCGGGGTCGGCGAGATCGGGCTCGAGCTGCTCCACCAGGGGCGGCGACCGTGACCAACCTCGAGCTCTCACCCAACTACCAGCAGGAGGCGGCGGCGCTCGCAGCCGAGGCGGGTGTGACCGGCCGCACGGTGCATCGCCTGGTCGACATCTCCGCCGATCCGGCCGCGGTTGAGCCGGCCGACATCGTGGTCCTGCACCGGGTCGTCTGCTGCTACCCCGACTACGCGACGCTGCTCGGGGTGGCCGCCGACGATGCTCGCCGACAGCTGGTGTTCAGCTTTCCGCCGCGCAATCTCGCTTCGCGCGCGTTCGTGGCCACGCAGAATACGCTGCTGCGCCTGAGTGACCGGCAGTTCCGCACCTTCGCTCACCCGCCGGCCGCGATGCTTTCAGTGCTCGCCGACCACGGGATGCGGCCGACCCGAACTCATCGCGGCCCGGTGTGGCAGATCGCGGCAGCCAGTCGCTGACCCGTGCTCCGCGGCGCGGGTCAGCTGGTGGACTGCTCGATGGTTCCTTGAGCCGGGCGATGTTGGCCGGCATCTCCTTGCACGCCTGGCGGCGGACGAGCAACGTCGCCAGCACTCTGCCGATGCCGTGGCCGGTGAAGTCCACCGCGATCGCCACCGTTGAGCGGTCGGCGTCGAGTGATTCGACGGTCACGTCGACCGCGGCCCGGATGGGGCCGTCGAGGCCACGCACCGCCCACGCCCGCGGCGGGTCAAGGCGGACCAGCTCAGACGTCGAGGCCCGCTCGGCGCCACCGATGCGGCGGACGGTGACGCACCGAGCGCCCACAGCGGGGCCGCCTGCGGAGTCCTCGAGGTGGCCGCTGACCACCCCTGCCTGCCACTCCGGGAACCGGGACGCGTCGGTGGCGTAGGCGAACGCGGCTTCGGCGGGCCGGTCGACCTCGGTGCGGACGGTGATCGGCGGCATCAGCCGGCCTCGCTGAACAGGGCGGCGTACCGGGCCAGGTACAGCGGCCAGCCGTCGTCGTGGCCGACGCCCCTGGCCACGGCCTCCCACCCGGGGCCGTGCCGATCGATGTGGCGGGCCTCGAACTCCCCGGGTACGGCCCGGCCCCTTCGGCCAGTAACCGCACCTTAACCTTGCTGGTGTTCTCCGGCTCGGGTTCCACTTGCCAGGTCGGGCCGATATCCCAGCTGGCACCACCCGGGCGGGCCGGTCGTAGACCGGGCGTTGGGGGAGCACGGAGAGACAGGCCTCAGCCTGGGGATGTGGAAGCGGTTTCGCTCTCCACAGGAACTGCCGAATCTCGTTCTGTCGTCATTACGTCGGTGCAGCTTTGCGTTATGAGCGACGTAACTGAAACCGAACGGCGTACCTGTCGGTTCCCCGGCTGCCGGCGGCTAGCGGCGGCCTCGCAGGCAGGGGCCGGTCGGCCGCCGGAGTACTGCGACGACAGCGCGCACAATCGGACCGCCGCCTGGCACGCCCGTCGCCGGCTGCGCAGGGAGCAGTCCGGGCACGCGACCGGGATCGAGCAGCGGCCGATCGATGCCACGCGACAGCGGGCAAGTGAGTTGCACGGCCAGATCGCCGGCATGATCGAGCACTTGGATCAGCAGCTGAGGGGTTGCTCGAGGAGCTGCGGACGGTGGCCGATCCGGAGACCGCCGAGCTGCAGATCGAAATTGTGACCAGTGAGGCGGCCGAGCAGGTCGCGACCGCCGCGGCCCGCGCCAGCCGGGCTGAGCAAGCGCAACAGCGCGCCGAGGCCGAGCGCGCGGAGGCCGACGCCGCTGCTGAGGAGGCCTCTGGCATGAGCGAGCAGCTCCGTACCGGGCTCGAAGAGGCTCGCCAGCAGCTGACGGAGGCCGAGACCGAGCGAGAGAGGCTGAACGCCGAGCTGGCCGACGCCCTCGCGGCCGTGGATGCAGAGCGGAAGCAGTCCGCCGCGAAGTCGGCCGATCTGGCCGAGAAGCTCACCGTCGTCCGGGCTCGGCTCGTCGAGGCACACGGCGACCGCGACGGCGCGATCCGACGAGCGGAAGCCGCGATGGTCGCGCAGTCCGAGGCGGAAGAGCGATCCCGCAACGCTGTCGAGCGGGCCGACGCCGAGTCGGTGCGCGCCACCCGAGCCGAGGTTGCGGTCGAGTCGGTACGCCGGGGCCTGGCGCAGGCTGACCGGCAAGCCGCAGACCTCCGTGACGAGGTCAGCGACCTGCGCGGCAAGCTGGCGGCGATGACCGCCCAGCGGGACGCCGCCGTACACGACGCCGAACGTGAGAAGACCCATGGCCACCAGCGAGCCGACGACCTGCGTGCCCGTCACGAGGAGGAGAACCGACGACTGCGCGAGGAACTCGCCGAGTTGCGCGGCGAGCTCAACACGGCGCGCGACGAAGCCCGCGTGCAGCGCAGCAGAGCCGACCGCGCCGAAGCCCGATTCGACAAGCCGTGACCACCCGGGCGCGGCGCCCCCAGTCCCCGCGGGACGCGCATGGCGTCGAGGCGAGATTACGGCCACAGGAACCAAAGAGACCAGCGACTGACCGGAGCAGCGTGGCCGAGCTCGTCCTACGCGCCTTGCGCGGTGATGGAAGCGGGCGATGAAGTTTGCGCCGCTGGGACCGGCGCCCTGCTGCCGTGCCAGCGATGTTGCTCGGGGAACCCACCGCCAACGGTTTCGGATGGACGTCACAGTCAGAGGGTGGCCGCGAGCAGAAAGCCCGCCGCGAGCGCAGGGCCGTAGGGAAGGTGCCCCGGCGGTCCCCGCCCCGCATCAAAGTGATCACGGCCTGCGTCACGGTGATCAAAGAGAAGGCGGCGAGGGCCAACAACAAGCCCCGATGCGTGGCGTGTCCGAGACCCAGACCACCGAGCACAGCCAGGCGAACGTCACCGAACCCTGCTCCCGCGAACCGCCAGCACAACAGCAGGACGACTCCCGCCGCCGCAGCAGCGAGGCCGCTGACGAGCAGGCCGAGCCAGTCACCGTGCACGGCGAAGCCGACGGTCAGCAGTACGCCGGTGCCGACGGCGGCCTGCCGGACGAGTGGTGTCGGGATGCGCTGGGTGACCGCATCGCAGGAGGCCGCGGCGACCAAGGCACATCCCCAGACCAGCAGCGCAGGCACCAGCCACCACGTCTCCGAACGGTGGGACGTCACGATCGCCGCGGCTCCCGCCCCGCCGCCGGCGACGGCGCTGGCCAGCGTCAGGCCCGGACGGGCAGCGTCGATCCGCGCCAGCTGCGCGAGCCCGTGGGCAGTGAGCCAGGGCGTAGCTGTGGCGCCGACCAGCGCTCCCGCCACCGAGGCGACCATCCACATGTCGTTCATCCGCCGGTGGCCACCCTCGAACTCCACAGGAATCTCGTCCTGTTCCTCGCCGCGCCGACCCTGTGGATATCTGCGCCACCCCAGCTTGCGGTGCGGCAGCGTGTCATCAGCGCGCGATACACCCAGACGGGGAGGGCGAGTGACGAACTCAGGGACGAACTGTCACCCGAAAGGGTGGAAGGCGACGGCGGTCACACGTCCGCTCAACACGGAGGGCAACCTCGGTCGACGGACGGTGACGCGCTGGGGGTGACCAGGCATGGCGGTGATACGCGCGACGGCAGGAGCGGCCGCGGTGCTCCTGGCGCTGACGGCCTCGGGTTGTTCCTCGTCGTCCGAGTCCGGCCCGTCGAGTTCGCCGACTTCCGGGACGTCGACCACCGGGACACCCATTCCCTCGCCGACCGCGCCGAGCCCCGTCGAGGAAGCGCAGGCAGCGGCGGTCGAACTCGTCCCGGAGTACCTGCGGACGATCGACGACCTGTACCTCGACCCGTCACTCCCGCTCGACGGGATCTACCAGGTCGCCGTGGCTCCGGAAGCCACTGCGCAGGCCACGGCCATCGGGAAGTTCCGTTCCCAGGGCTACCGCCAGACCGGTCGGTCGCAGCTGGTGACTGCATCCGCCGCCAGCGTCGACCTCTCCAACAGTCCCGCCGCTTCGCCGTCACCTGTCTTCCCGACCGTCGTCGTCACCGCCTGCGTCGACGTGAGCCAGGTCGACGCGGTCGACGCCACCGGACAGTCGATCGTGCCTCCCGACCGTCCGCGGTACCTCGTCCAGCAACTCACCGTGGTGAACCCGAACTATCCGGACACGTCGTCCTGGCGGGTCAGGGAGGCTCCGAACAGGCAGGCGCAGTCATGCGACGAGTAGCCCTCGCCCTGGCGGGTGCGCTGCTGTGGATGTGCGCCGGGCTGGTCCTCTCGCCGGCTGCTGTCGCTGATCCGGCGACCTGCCAGCAGTACGACTCGCACGGCATCTGTGTGGTCGAGGTCGAGACGGCCGAGGATGACGGTGGGACGGCGGCCCCACCGGGCGCAACAACTCCCGGCGGCGGTGGCGGCACGCCTGCGGCTGTCTGCACGGTCAGCCCCTCCGGCAGCGTCATTCCCTGCCAGGACGGCCAGGCATGGTGGGCACAGGACATGCAGTGCTACGCGGAGGCAATGGCCCAACAGCCTCCGAAGGACTCACCCATCTGGGGCGGTCGCACGGACGGCGCCATCTACAGCTGCCTCTTCTACACCGGCGGTGGTGCGTTCCCCGGTACCAACGGCTTCACCTTCTGGTCGGCGACCCCGCCGGCGGCTCCGGCCGCGGTCGATCCAGCACAGCTCGCGCGACAGGCGTTGAGCACCCTGACGGTGCCGTCACCGACGAGGGCCGGTATCCGGCAGGCACCCTGCAGGACGGGCAGCCGTTCACGGTCGTGAACGCCTACACCTGGTTCTGGACCGACCCGGAATCGTTCCGAGCGCTGACCGCGCGTGCCGACGCTGGAGGCGTGTGGGCGGAGGTGAGCGTGACGCCGACGGCGCTGTCGTTCACGCCGGGCGATGGAGCTGCCGCGGTGTCGTGCTCGGGTCCTGGTGTGGCCTGGCAGCCGGGCGACGGGGTGTGGGCCGCGTCGCCGGCGGGCTGTGACTACCGGTACCCGCAGTCATCGATCCACCAGCCCGGTGAGCGGGTGACGGCGACGTACGGCATCCAGTGGTCGGTCACCTGGACGTCGTCGACGGGCGCCACCGGCATGCTGCCAGATCTGACGACGACCTCGAACGCGACGTTCGCGGTGGCGGAGGTGCAGTCGGTGGTGATCAGGTGACGACGCGGGTCGACGGGGTGGCGTCGTCGGCGGCCGGGCGCCGTCCGGCTCCGGCGCCAGAGGCCGCGCCGCCGCCGGCTCCTCCGGTGCGAAGCGCAGCGGCGAGGAGACGTGCCAGCCGCAAGTCGCTGGTCCTGAGCGTGCTGGTCGTGCTGCTCGGTGGCCTGCTGGCCTTCGCAGCCGGCCAGATGCTCACCTCGCGCACCGAGGTGCTGGCAGTCGCCCGGGATGTGCAACTGGGCTCCACGATCACCGCGGAGGACCTGGCGGTCGCGAACGTGACGTCGGATCCCAACCTGTCACCGATCCCTGCCTCGCAGCGGTCTCAGATCGTCGGGATGGTCGCCCAGGTGCCGCTGAGCCGGGGAGAGCTGCTGACCGGCGCCCAGGTCGGCCCGGATAGCGGGTTCGCGGCGGGGAGATGCTGGTCGCCCTGCCGATGCGGGAGGGCAGTTCCCGTCCCGAGGGCTGAGCCCGGGGCAGCAGGTGCTGATCGTGGCGACGCCCGGCAGCACCGGCTCGACCGGTGGCAGCGGTACCCCGACCGGCGTGACCAACGGCGCGCCCGATCAGCCGATCGACGCGACGGTCGCCGAGGTCGGGCCGCTCAACCAGGCCACACAAGTGACGGTGATCGACGTACGGGTCAGCGCGGACGATGGCGTGCGTGTGGCCGAGCTGGCCTCGACCGGCAACCTGGCGCTGATCGTGCTACCGGCGGGGCGGTGAGCTGATGCTCACCGTCGTGGCCTCGGGCAAGGCGGCGCCCGGGTGACCACCTCGACCTGGGCGTTGGCCCTGGCGTGGCCCGGGCCATTGCTGGTCGCCGACTGTGACCCGGCCGGCGGAGACATGGCGCCGGGGCTGCTGGCCGGCCGGGTCGGCGCCGACCGGGGACTCCTGTCATGGTCGACGGCGGCCCGGCGGGGTGTCCCGGCGATGCAGGCCGCCACGATGGTCGCCCAGCATGCGGTGCAGCTTCCCGAGCAGCCGCAGGTGTGGCTGGTTCCAGGAGTGACGACCGCCGCGCAGGGCACCTCGTTCACCGCCGACGCATGGGAGCGGCTGGCCTCGGCCCTGCACACGTCGAGCGCGTCGATCGGGCGGGACGCCTTGGTCGACGCCGGACGACTGGTGACCGAGCGCGGCTGCTGGCCGGTGCTGCGGGCCGCCGACCGCGTGCTGCTGGCGGTGCGGCCCAGCGTGCGGTCGGTGCACGCGGCGCAGGATGCGACGCAACGACTGCGACACGAGCTCGGCGATTTGGCGAAGGTCACGGCACTCGTGGTTGGGGACGGGCCGTACTCCGCCGGCGAAGTCGCCAAGGCGTTGGACCTACCGCTGGCGGGCACGTTGCCCTATGACCGGACCGCAGCGCAGGCGCTCTCCGACGGCGCGACGGTCAGCCCGAAGACGCTGCAACGGTCCGCACTGCTGCGCGCGGCGTCGTCCCTGGCCAAGACGCTGACCAGTCCGACGGAGGCGTCCCGTGTCGCCGAGGTGGTGGCCGGATGAGGAACGAGGACACCGCGTCGCCGCGGCTGGAAGTGCCTGCCGCCCCCGATCTGCCGCGGCCCGCCCGCGAGCGTCCGCCGCTGCCGCCGCCAGAGCCGCTGGCTGCGGTGGCCGCGCCGGTCGACGCCACACCAGCCGACACCAAGGAGCTCACCAGCACCGAGTACCGCGTCGTGGTGGAGTTGCGTGACCGGGTGTCGACCCGGTTGACGGTGGAGGACAGGAACTACGCCCCGGGCCCGCGGCGCGAGCTGACCCGGAAGTTGATCCGCGATGAGTACGACCAGTGGCTGTTGCACGAGGCCAATCGCGGCCGTCCGGCGCCGGAATTGACCACCGAGGACAGGATCTTCGCGGCCGTGCTGGCCGAGCTGGACGGGCTGGGGCGACTGGCTCCCCTGATGGCCCGAGACGACGTGGAGGACATCCACTTCGAGGGCTGCGAGCCGACGATGCTGCGGATGGCCAGCGGCCAACTCGTGCCCGGGCCGTCGATCGCCTCCAGCGACGAGGAGCTCGAGCAGCTGCTGCGGTCGATCGGTTCACGGTCGGACGACGGTCAGACCAGCCGCGAGTTCTCCTCGGCCAGCCCCATCCTGAACGTGCGGCTGAAGGGCGTGACCGAGCTCGGCGCGCGGCTGCAGGCGGCTATCGACGTGCTGCCGCGCCCAGCCGGGGTGATCCGGGTGCACCGGTTCAGTGATCCGAGCCTCGACGACCTGCACGAGATGAACATGGTCGACTCACCGGTGCGAGCCTTCCTGCATGCGGCGATCATCGCCGGCGCATCTCCGCTGGTGAGCGGAGCGCCGGGGTCGGCAAGACAACGCTGCTGCGCGCGCTGGGCAACGCCATCCCGTGGAACAACGTGGTCATCACCGTGGAGGACGAGCGGGAGCTGGGTCTGCACCTGCCTCGGTGGGACCCCGAACGCCGGCAGCTGGTCAGGCGGCACGCGGTGTGCCGACCGTTCGAGTCCCGGCTACCCAACGCCGAAGGCAGAGGCGGGTTCGACATGGGGGATGCGCTGCACCTGGCGCTGCGCGCGTCCCCAACCTGGGTGCTCGTGGGGAGGTCCGCGGCGCCTACGTCACCTATCTGCTGGAGGCCGCGACCAGCGGCATCTCGTCGGTCATGTGCACGATCCACTCACCGTCGGCCGACGGCGTGTTCGACAAGGTGCTGATCAACGCGCTGAAGGCGCATCCGGCCCCGTCCCCGGAGCTGGTGCTGCGCTCGCTGGCCGCCCTGAGCCTGGTCGTGCACGTGCATCGCGACCGTGACTACGCCCGGTACGTCTCGGGCATCTACGAACTCGGCCCGATCGGCGACTCCGGTCGGCCGGACCTCAAGCCGATCTTCGCGCCGCGCGCCGAGGACGGGCGCGCCCAGGCCACGGGGCCGGGGATGCTCAGCGAGTCGCTGGCCGAGCGGCTGACCGCGGTCGGCTTCGATCTGAACTGGCTGCACCCGGGCGCCTCGGATTGGCACACCGGTCCTCACCGCCGCGAGCGTGCGTCGTGACGGCCGGTGGCCTGCTCCTGACCCTGGCCGGGTTGCTGCTCGCGGCCGGCCTGGTCGGCGTCGTCGGGGCGGTGCGCGGCGTCTCCTTCCTGCCGGAGCGCTCGCCGTCGGTGCGCTCGTCCTCGCGGCGGGGGCCACTCCGCTGTTCCTCGGTGCGCTGGCCGCCGGCGTGCTCGTCCTGCTGGTCACTGGCTGGCCGGCCGCGGCGCTGGGCGCTGCCGGCGGTGTCGTGTTCATTCCGAAGGTGCTCGGCGGCGGCAAGGAGGCCAAGCGACTGATCGCCACGTCCGAGGCGCTGGCGGACTGGACGCGGCGGCTGGCCGACCTCATCAGCTCCGGCGCCGCCGGGTCGACGCGCGATGCGCTGCGTCGCTCCCTGAACTCGGTGCCGGAGCCGATCGCACCGGCGGTCACCAACCTGGTGACCAGGATGGGGCCGCAGGGCACCGAGACGGCGCTGCGCCAGTTCGCCCGCGAGATCGACGACCCGGCCGCCGAGAAGATCGCCATGGTGCTCATCCTGCGGGAGCGCAACGGCGGGCCGGGGCTCGCCGAAGTGCTCACCGCGCTGGCCACCGACCTCGACGACCGCTCCCGCATGGTCCGCGAGGTGGAGGCCGAACGCGCCAAGCCGCGGTCGAACATGCGCACCATCGTCGTGGTGACCCTGGTGCTGGTGGTCGGGATGACGCTGTTCGCCCGGACGTTCCTCTCGGGCTACTCGACGCCGTTCGGGCAGATCGCCCTGCTGGCAGTGGTGGCGATCTTCGCGACGTCGCTGCGGTGGATGCGCCGGTTGTCCGACCCGGTCAAGCCCCGCGGGTGCTCTTCGACCCGGACCCGGCTCTGGTGCACCGGTGACCGGGCTGCAGACGGCCACTCTCGCCGGGATGCTCATCGCGGGCGGCCTCGTCCTCGCGGTCCGTGCACTGCGTCCGGCGCCGCCGTCACTGGTGGCCGCACTGGAGCAGTTGGCGGCCGAGCCGACCGCGCGAACGGCGCCGGCGGTGACGACGTCCACCCGAGACCGGTGGGACTGGCTGCCGGTGCCGGTGGCGCGGGCGTTGGACGGGCATCTGGGCGTCTCGGACGCCGACTTGGCGATCATTGGCTGGACCCGCGCTCAGCTCGCGGCCCGCAAGCTGACCCTGGCGCTCGCCGGCTTGCTCGCTCCGTCGCTGTTCGGCCTGGTGTTCGTGCTGCTCGACGTTCCGGTGCCCTTCGTGCTGCCCGCTGCGGTCGGGCTGGGGATCGCCGTCGTCGGGTGGTTCCTGCCCTCGGCCGAGGCCCGTGAGGCGGCGGACAAGGCGCGGGTGGAGTTCCGGAGCAACCTGGAGTCCTTCCTCACCCTGGTGGCCGGTGAACGTCGGGCGCGGGGCTCGGTGGAGCAGGCACTGGAGGAGGCCGCCGAGATCTCGGGCAGCATGCCGTTCGTCCGCATGCGCCGCGCCATCCGCCGCGCAGCGCTGTCCGGCCGCAAACCGTGGGGGAGCTGCGCGACCTCGGCGAGGAGCTACAGGTCGCCGAGCTGCGGAACCTTGCCGACATCGCGGCAGTGGCTGCCGACGGCGCCTCGGTCTACAACACCCTGCTGGCCAGCGCCCGCACGCTTCGGCACGCCGAGCTGTCCGACGCCCGTACCGAGGCCAACCAGGTCAGTGAGCGGATGTCGCGCCCGCTGGCCCTGCTGGTCACGGGTCTGACCCTGTTCGTGCTCGTCCCCTTCATGCTCCGCATGTTCGGGATCTCGTCATGACCGCACCGCCTACCCGGAGGTTTCCGATGTTCCAGCTCACCATCCGACGCCGGGGCGCCCAGGCCGTCGTGGCGCAGTGCGTCACGGCCCTGTCTGTCATGGCCCTGTCGATCCTGGCCTGGCTGCGCGCCGAACAGGTCGCTGACGACCGAGGCTCGGACTCCTCGGAGAAGGCGTTCATGGTCATCCTGGCCATCGCTCTCGGCGGCGCGGTCAGCGCAGCGGCCATCGCGTTCGTGGCCAGTAAGACGTCGTTGTTCCAGTAGAACCGGCAGCCCTTCCATGCTCGAGACGCGCACTCGGAACCGTGCGGCATCCTCGCCGCGCGGTCCGGTCGCGCGCCGAGGCTCCCGCCGACACGGCGGCCGCGGAAGCGAGCGGGGCTCATCCAGCGTCGAGTTCGCGATCCTCTTCCCCATCATCGTCGCGTTGCTGCTGGCCGGCCCGCAGCTCGCGATGTGGTACTTCGCCCGGGAAGCGGCCGACGCCGCGGCGCACGTCGGAGCCCGCGCCGCCAGCGTCCACGGGGCGGCCGGGGAGCGGGGCAGGCGGCGGCGGACACGTACCTGGCCAGACTCGGGACCGGCGCCATCACCGGCTACTCGGTGACCGAGTCCGACACCGCGACCACGGTTTCGGTGCACGTCACCGCCAGCGTGCCCAACGTGATCCCGCTGCCCGGGTTCGCCCCGACCGTCGATGTCACCGTGGTGCGCGGCAAGGAACGCTTCACCACCCCGGACTCGCCATGAGCCGCGACCTGCAGCCGGCTCCGAACGGCCGCCGACGGCGGTGGCGGGACGACCGAGGCTCGGAGTCGGTGGAGCTGGCGATCCTGCTGCCGGTCGGACTCCTCCTGGTGGCCATGCTGGTGGTCGGCGCCCGGATCGCGCTGGCCGGCGACCGCATCAGCGGCGTTGCCGGGATCGCGGCGCGGGACGCCTCGCTGGCCCGATCGGCCGCAGCGGCTCAGCAGATCGCCACCGATACCGCCACCACCGCACTGACCAGCCAGGGCCTGCACTGCATCGACGTCCAGGTCAGCGTCGACACCTCCGAGTTCACCGCGCCGCCGGGCGCCTCGGCATCGGTCACCGTCGCCGTGTCGTGCACCGTCAACATGTCCGACCTCGGTGGAGTTGCCGGCCTGCCGGGCTCCCGAACGCTGCACGACAGCGCCACCAGCCCACTCGACCCGGCCAGGGACCTGTCGTGACACCCCGCCCCAGAGCCAGCGCTCAACTCCGGGACGACCGCGGCTCGGTGGCCGTGCTGTTCTGCTTCATCGTGCTCATCGTCGGCGTCCTGGTCACCGCACTCGTCGACGCCGGGACCGCGATCCAGGCCGCCAACCGCGCCGACACGTACTCGGCTGAGGCAGCCCGCGCGGCCAGCATCGCCATCGGCCCGGTTCCCACCGGTGGCAGCACCGACGCGCAGTTGGCGGCGACCGCGGCCCGCTCCTATCTCGACCAAGCCGGTGCGACTGGCACGGTGACCGTCACCGGCCCCGGCATCGTCGAGGTCAGCGTGACCGTCACCGACTCGACACCTCTGCTCGGCATCCCCGTCAGCCATACCCGCGTGCGCACCGCCCAGCTGCTGGTTGGGGTCACCAGCGGTGAGGGCCTGTCGTGACCGGCCACGCCGCCCGCCTGCTCAAGGCCACGGGTGCCCTCGTGGCGCTGATCGCCGTCGTCGTCGGCGTACCGGTGCTGATGGCGGTGCTGCATCTGGTGCCGCATAGCCTGCCGTCGCTGGACGAGGTCGGCGCCGTCCTGACGTCCCGCGACAACGGACAGCTCGCTGGACTCGTCCTCGCGGCTGGCGTGTGGGTGTGCTGGGCACTGTTCACCGCCGCGACAGTGGCGGAAATCGTGGCCTTCGCCCGCGCACGACCGGTTCCGGCGCTGCCCGGGCTCGGCATCTTCCAGCGGCCAGCAGCCGCCCTGGTCGCCGCCGTCGCGGTCGGCTTCACCGTCGCTCCGTTGGCCCCCGGCGCCCCCGCATCCACCGCAACAGTGCCGCCGTTGCCGGTCGCGGCTACATCCACCGTCGTCCCGGCTCCGGCGCAGCACGCGAGCGCACCGGTCGCAGCGCAGACACCGGCCGCCTACTTCATGCCGGACGAGCACGGGCCTCCGGCCGCGACCACGACCTACCAGGTGCAGCGCCGAGACACCTTGTGGGCGCTGGCCGAGCGGTATCTCGGGGAACCGCTGCGGTATCCGGAGATCGCCAGGCTCAACCCGACTGCGGTCGGTCCGGACAACGAGATCTTCCCGGGCACGGTGTTGGTGCTGCCGCCCGACGCGGTCGGCCTGCCGTCGAGGGTTCGGCCCCGAACACCGCGATGACCGTCGAGGACGTCACGGTGGAACCCGGTGACACCCTGTGGGACCTCACGGAGGAGATTACCGGCAGCGGGCACAACTGGCGACAAGCCTGGGAGCTCAACCGGGGACGCAGCCAACCCGGAGGTGCCACCTTCACCGACCCGTCGCTGATCCGACCGGGCTGGACGCTGAGCATCCCTGACCCAACCAGTCCCGCGACGCCTGCGCCCAGCGCACCGGTGCCTCCTGCAGCCGAGCCGGCATCGCCCACGACCGAGCCAGCACCGCCTTCAGCGCCACCCCCGAGCACCTCCGCTCCAGCCGACTCGACCACGCCGGGCACCAATGCGCCGCCTCCGGCCGCGCCCGGTCCGGCCACTAACGCCCCGACCTCGTCTCCCACGGCTGCACCGAACAGCGTCGAGCCGTCGCCCGCGAGGCCTGACGAGTCCTCGACGGGTAGCGCCTCGGAGCTGCCGATGATCGCCTTCGCCGCCGGCGGTGGGCTGCTGCTGGCCGGGGCCTCGCTGACCGCGCTGCTGCGCTATCGCCGTCGGCAGTTCCGGCAGCGACGTCCCGGCCGCACGATCGGCAGCACGCCACCGGAGCTGCTGCACGTCGAACGAGCACTGCAGGAGGCCGGCAGCGTCGGCAGTGCCGACGTCACCTGGCTGGACCATGCGCTGCGGGCCCTGGTGCAGGCCCTGGCGAGGTCGACGGTGCTCGTCTGCCCGACGTGGTGGCGGCCTGCATGACCGACGACGTGCTGACTCTGGTACTCACCGAGCCGGCCTCGGAGGCCCCGGAGCCGTGGACGGTGGACCGGGCGGGCACCCGCTGGTCGATCCGGCGCGGCGATCCGCTGACCTATGACGAGAAGCAGCGGGCCTACTTCTTCGCACCGTTCCCCATGCTCACGTCGGTGGGCTACACGGCCGAGGGCGAGCACTGGCTGCTCGACCTGGAACGGGTCGCGACCCTGTCCCTGTCCGGGGACGCCGAACGCTGCCTGAACCTGGCCCGGTTCCTCGCTGCCGAGCTCGCGCACAACACGTGGTCGGAGATGTTGCAGGTGACCCTGGTCGGCTTCGGCCAGGAGTTGGCCCAGATCAATCCCGACCGGCTGACCTACACCGACGACGTCGAGAAGGCGATCGCGGCGCTCGACGGCCACCTCGAATCGGTCACCGAAGTCATGCATATCGCCGACGTCGACGTGCTGTCGGGCCGGTTGCGTGACGTGGCCGGCGACGCGTGGGCGCCGCACGTGCTGCTCATCGCCCCGGCTGTGGCCGAGGACAGCGCCGTGCTGGAACGGCTGCTGACCGCCATGGAGCAGCAGCGCGCCGCGGCGCGGCCGCGTTGGTGCTGATCGACGACCCGGACCACGCGGACGCCGGTCGCTGGCAGCTGACTGTCGACGAGGCCGGCATGCTCAGCATCCCCGCCTTGGGAGTCGAGCTGATCGCGCAGCAGATCCCGGCCGACGAGGCCGCGCAGCTGGCTCGGGTGCTCGCGCTGGCCGCCGTACCCAACGACCGACCCATCCCACCAGCGCACGGTGACGAGCCCTGGGACAAGCACGCCGACGCCTGCGGGAGCCTCCGAGTCGACCCGGCCCTTTCCGAGCGGCGGCAGCCACCAGCTGTGGCCGGAGCGGACGACGGCGTCCCGCTGCTCGGCCTAGCAGACACCTCGCCGTGGATGGCCAACTCGGTGTTGCCGCTGTCCGCGCAGACATATTTGGATCGAGCCGCGACCACTGAGCAGGACCTGCAGGCACTGGCTCCGGCGACCGATGCCGGTACTCGTGACCAGGTCGAGGTCGCCGACCCTGCCCTGGATGCCGACCTCGTCGACTGGGCCGACCCGTCCTGCCCGCGGCCGAAGTTGACCCTGCTCGGCCCGGTCGAAGTGCGGGCGCAGGGAACGCTGCCCGAGCGCAACCCGCGGCGGCAGTTCTACACCGAGATCGTCGCCTACCTGGCCACCAGGCCCGGCAGCGTGACCAGCGAGCGCTACGCCACCGCGATCTGGCCCAACGAGCCCGATGTCGTCGGCAAGACCAAGGTGCGGCAGTCGATCTCGATCGTGCGCGCCTGGCTGGGCACCAACCCGGCGACGGGCGCGGACTACCTGCCGTCCGGCGTCACCGCCGGCGGGGTCGGCCGCTATCGCATCGACGACGTCCTTATCGACGCTGAGCTGTTCCGTCGACTGCGAGTTCGCGGGCTGGCCCGCGGTGTCGACGGCATCGCCGACCTGCAGGCCGCTCTCGACCTGGTCACCGGGCCGCCGTTCGACCTGCCCACGTCGCGGCAGGGTGCGCCGGGCGGGTACAGCTGGCTCGTCGAGGAGAACTCCCGGCTCGACCACGAGTACGCCGCCATGATCGTTGACGTGGCGCACACCGTCGCGACGCACCACCTCGCCGCAGGCGAGCCCGAGCTTGCCGCGGACGCCGCTCATGTGGCGCTGAAAGCCGGCAGCTACGAGGACGTGCCGCTGCTCGACCTGGTCGCCGCCTGCGACGCCCAAGACAACAGGGCCGAGGCCGACGCCTACGTCGCCCGCATTCTGGCCAATCACGAGGCCGAGGTCGAGGAAGACCTACCACCCAGAACCGCCGAGATCCTCTTCCGCCGACAGTGGATAAACAGAGCGAGCTGATCAACGACGCAGGTGGCCCGGAGGCGCGAACCTCTACGGGTGGACCGACGAACTTGCGCAACTTCGAATAGCCGTGCAGACGGCGGTAGGACAATCAGTGCGCTCCCCAGCGGGCAGACGGCCCGCGCCATTCGGCAGCGGCAGCCAGCCGCAGTGTCGCGCCCGGGGAGCCAGACCACTTGCCCGGCATAGCCCCCGGTCACCGGGGATCTCGAGCGGGTCTTACGGGACGGACAGCCGATGATCCCCGGACCCCACCATTCCCATAGGAGGTTCGGCATCTGGCGACGGAACCGGCCTTCCGGCTGGTGTGGCGTCGATCAAAGCCGAGACGGGTGCCGGGTCGCGCGTTGCGGGCGTGCGATCAAGGCAGCTCGCTGGGCGCTCCGTCGAGGAAGGCGACCGCATTGGAGGACAGGAGCGATCGAGCGTCTGCTTCTGAGCATGACCAGGCTTCGGCGAGAGATCGGGCGACCGCGGTGACGTCGGCTGGATGAGCCGGTCTGCCTCCCGTGGTGCAATACGGGCCGTCGGTTTCGCAGAGAACCCGTTGGCGGGGGAGCCGGTCGATCAGTGAGCGTCCCTTCTTGCTCCGCGTCATGGAGGGGTTGACGGAGAACCACAAGCCGGCCGTGAAGGCGTCGTCAGCGGTTGCGAGGTCGCCGCTGTACCAGTGCAGCAGCGCGCGTTGACCGGCCTGGGCCAGCAGCTCGACGGTTTCCTTGGCGGCGCCACGGCTGTGCACCGTCATCGGCTTCGCTCTCGAGAGACCGTGGTCGAGCACGGCGGCGAAGGCGTGGACCTGCCGGGTCCGCTCGCGGCGGTCGGTGCCGGGCGCGAAGTCGAGACCGACCTCGCCGATCCAGGGGCGTCCGGCAACATCCGGAGAAACCGTTCGAGCTGCCCCGCTGCTGCGGCCAACCGACTGGCCGGGTGCAAACCGAGAGCGACGGAGACGCCCGACGCCCTGCCGAGCCGTGTCCTCAACCGCCGGTACGCCTCCGGGGTCTCGCTAACCGCGACGACGTCGACCCCTGCCGCGTCGGCTTCCACTAGGACCGCCCGGGGGTCCGGGTAGGCGTCCACGTGGCAGTGCGTGTCCAGGAGCCGGATCACGGCAGCCGGGCCACGACGGCGGCCAGCGAGCCCTGGGCTCCTGCCTTGAGCCAAGACCGGAGCTCTTCGTTACCCCTCCGCCAGACGGCGAGGTGGTCGGCGTGGGAGCCGGCCGGCAGCGGCGCATTGCGCAGCAAATCAGAGTCGGGACGCTCGCCGAAAGCGCCGTTCAGGACCGCTCGCAGATCGGCTCCACGCTGCCGGTCCGTCTCGTCGATAAGGCCGCTGTCCGTGAGCGCGTCCCAGGCGTACTCCGCGTCGTCCCAGCCCGGCACGGCGAGAGACGCCCGCCGGATGAGGCAAGGAAAGCAGTAGCCGCAGTTGCCCTGCGGACGGTCCTGCATCCGGGCTGCTTCCGGGTGGGAGCACGAGACCGTGAGCGGCGCGAGCTCCCGGAGCAGCTCCGGGTTCCGCGAGTCGCGCAGCATCTCGCCCTTCGTCTTGAGCGAGCAGGGGTTGAGCAACGGGTTCCGGACGCCCGCGCCGCGCGCTGCCTCGCCGAACAGCCGCAGGAAGTGCGGGTGCGTCGTCCGGGTGCTGGCGCTGCCCGTGCGGGCTCGTGTCAGCGGGACGTTGAGAGCGATGTAGCCGTTCTCGGGTAGATACACCGGCGCCTCCGGCGAGATGGACGAGGCCAGCGCGAGCGCGGCTGCCAAGAACAGCAGCGAGCGGCCACGGGTCGTGGTCTCGACGGGCGGCGGCGACGGATGCTCCTGGCGGGGATCGCGAGCTGCCGGGCGAAGCCAAAGCCGCCGCAGGACGACGCGGTGGGCTCCGTAGACGTCCGAAAGGCGCTTATGCAGAACCGTCTGCTTCGAGGACGCGTGACCACCGTCATAGTGCGCCACCAGCCCAAGCCGTAAGGCGGGATCGGCCTCGAGCAGATCGATGACGCCGCAGAGGGAGTCCAGGCCCCCGGAGAACAGGGAGACGCCGTCGATGTCGACGAGGGGAGCAACGCCGGCATCAGCACGGGCAGGGCCGCGAGCGGGTCGGCCGCAGACTCGTAGGCGGAGAGCCGCCAGATGTCGCCCGTCAGGAACGACAACGCGCGGTCGAATAGGTCGGCGCCGAACCCGTCTGGGACCTGGACCGGAACGGCGAGGCGGAGGTCGCGGGTCCAGGCGTCGAGAGCCTCCTGGCGGGGGCTCACCTTGTCGACGCAGTAGGCCGCGGCAGCCAGCAGGAATAGGTCGGCGGCCTGGCGTGTGGGCCGCCAGCCGTCGAAGAAGTCAGGGCTGCAGTCGATGCTTGCCGCCGTCGAGCCGGGTCCCCAGTCGAGGACCGTCGCGCCGTGCGTGTCTGGGTCGGCGCTGGCGTCCGTGCGCACCAGGTAGGACCTCACTTCTCGTCCTCTCCGCCAAGCTCGCTGAGGAGTTCGTAGACCTCGCGCACTGCGTCGTCGGCGAATGTCCTGCCGGCGGCGCCGCCCCAATCGAACGTCAGGGGTCCTCGGGCATCCGCAGCGATACGAGGTCGTGGATCATCCCGACGATCTGCTGGTCGGCTTCCTTTACGGCGGTCGGGTCCATGAGCCGAGCTAGTCGTTCCGCGAGTACCGGCAGCCGGTTATAGACGTACTTCGCGACGAACAAGGTGAGGAGGGCCTGGAGCTGCTCGGCGGAGACGCCGGTCGCTTCCAGCTCCTGCCACGTGTCTGCGTCGGCATACAGCTCGTCGAGGACGTCGCACGCCGCGTCGCGAGCCGCCTGGGATTCGACGTCGGACGCGTCGCCGGCGACGAGGGTGATGAGCTCGTCGAGGACCTCGAACCTGTCCGTGCCGACGAGGTGGCCGAGGCCAAGGGCGTCCAGCGTCGGTCCAAGGCCGGCGCTGCCGACGCCGGCGAGCAGGCCGCCGAGCCGGGACAGCCCGGTTCTGCCAGCAGTCGCCGAGCGTGTCGCCGCTCCCGCCCCGCCGAGGACTGCGACGTGCCGGCCCAGCACCCGTTCGGCTGAGACGCGAGCGCCGCCCGAGCCCCCTGAGGCAGCCCGCGCGTAGTCCGTGGCAGCGCGTTTGAGCGGGGTCCAAGCGCCGCCCGTCCCCGCGCCGCGGTCCGCCGATGTTCCCACGTCAGGCCCCGGCCCGGGGCCTCAGCGCTGCTGCGGCAGCTTTCGCGACCGCAACGACGTTGCTGGCCGCCCAGCTTGCCGCGAGCTCGGCGCTGCCCGACGCTCCTTGGAGCCGCCTGACCGCGCCGGGAATCCTGAGGGCCGGCAGGGCCCGGTGCGGGATCGCCGCGAGTTCCTCGCAGATCGCGGGGCCGTCCTCGGCATGCGCGCCGCGAACTCGCAGGCGGAGTAGAAGCCGGGGCCGTCGGGCCGGCGGGCGACCGCATCCAGGAGCGCCCCGGCGACGAGGTCCTGCTCTTCCTCGACCAGCTTCTTGCACGCGTCGAGTGCAGCCCGCGACTGCGCTTGGACGTTCGACAGCAGATCGCCTAGCAGAACCTGCAGCTGCGGCCGCAGCGTCGCCGTCGCGCTGCCGACTGTCAGCCGGTCGCGAAAGTACGAGAAGTAGGGGCGCAGATCGATCTCGCCCAGGGCGGGCGACAGCCGAAGCCACGCGCGGGTCTTCGGGCGCGCCAGCCACGACGCCGCCGCGTCGGCGGCCGGGTCCGCCTCCTCGATGGGCGCGCTCCGCGGCGGAGAGCTGTCGGTGTCCGCTTCTGCACGGCGTCCCTTCCGTGCGGACGCGACCTGCTTTCCGTCCTCGGCTTCCGCCGGTGCTGTCGGCTTCGCCGATGCTGCCGCTTCGCCGGACCGTGCCTGCGCCTCTGCCAGAGCCAGCTCAGGCGACGGGCCGCCGGCCTGCCGGTGCCAATCGAAAAGCGTCTGGAAGTCGGCGCCGTTCTGCTCCTCCAAGACCATCAACTTCGCCAGCACGTCATGCCGCAGGTCGACGCCTCGTCGTGCCGCTGCTCGGCGCCGCCACGTCAGCTCGTTGAGGAACCGCTTGACTTGCCGTGGGTTCCCACGCAGGAAACCCAGTACCTCACTGATCTCGCCGGTCCAGCTCAGATCGGCGTCGATGTTGTCGGTGAGCAAGTCTTGCAACGCTTCCCGGGCGGTCGCGGCGTTGAACGTCGGCGCGAAGGGATCTCCTTGCTGGCGCTCGCGCAGCGACTCGCGCACCCTGTCGAAGTCGTCCGCCGACAAATGCAGCTGCGTGATGAGCAGGTTGATGTAGCTCTCGGTCTGCCCGGGGACAGCGGCGGGACGGACACCTGGAACTGCAGCATCTTCTCCAAGTAGTCGTGCCCGATGCCGCGGCCGTCCTCGCGGGCGAGCCCGGGATACCGGGAGTCGATCGCCGACTCGACAATCTCGCGGCTCGCCGCGACGACGTAAGCCGTCTGCGGTGAGTTCAAGAACAAGCGGATGGCCTCGAACGTGTCCACGACCGTCTCTGGGAGGCACCGGTCCAAGTCGTCGACGAAAACGACCGCCGCGTCGACACCGTCCAAAGAGGCGATCAGCTTCTTGAACTCATCCCGGAAGGCTGGGAGGTCACGGATCTCGTCGTTCTCCGCGGGAGGCTCGGCCTCGTCCTTCAGCGCGTCCGTCGCAAGCGGCGCTACCGCCTGGGCGACTCCTTGGACCGCGCTAGTAGTCGCGTCCGCAAGACCCATATCCGGCATGCCGAGCACGAGAGGCAGGGCAGCAGGTGCAGCCGTCAGCGCCAACCTGCCGACGGTCCGGCTCTGCCTCCCGAGCAGCCTCGCGAACCGGCCGAGCCGCTCCACCGTCTCCAGCGCCTCGGGGGCTGTCGCTCGAGCACGGCACGCTTCGAGGACCTGCCTCATCAAGGCCGTCTTGACATCCTCGTAGTCCTCGTAGAGCCACGGGCTGAAGTCGACGCACAGGTACGGGCACATGCCGTTCTCATCAGTCTCCGCCTCAAGCTCCCGGCGGGTGATCCTGAGCAGGCTGCTCTTGCCTGAGCCCCAGTCGCCGAGGATTCCGACCGTGAGGGGAAGCAGGTTCGGCGTCGTCAGCGCGACAACGAGCTCATCGACCAGTTCGTCAAAGCCCAAAGGTCCAGATCGGTCTCATTGTCCGCCCACACAGCGGCCCCCTTCGTCGCTCGCGGACGGTACCGAGGGCGTCCGACAGGTGGGCTGCTGAGCAGCGACGGGTCGGATGCCTCCACGGGATCCAAACGGCAAGAGCGAGCCCGATTTGATCGCTACACCTGGAACGGTCCGAGGCATGCTCGGCCGTGAGGCACACGCCCTACGACCGAGCTCGGCAGTGAAACGGCCGAGCAGAAGCGCCCGTTCCGGCCGCAAGTGGGGTGCGCCGGTGTCGCGCGCTCACCGGAAGCGCGGGCACGGCGTCCCGGTAGGGGTTCGGCTAGCGTAACGGGCTGGGGGCAGTCGACGCGCGCCTCGGTCATCAATGCCGGAGCCCCCTCGGGGCGGGGTAACGTAGCCGCCGGCGGGTGGCCTCGTCGACGTCGCGCACGGTGTCAGTTCGGGGTCACGGAACGCCCAAGGCTGTACACAGCAGACGTCGCCTGCATAGGAGGACGTTCGCCAACCGCCTTCGGTTCCCGGCGCGGTCTGCACCGATGCCACGTGCCCTCAGTACGGTGCTCCTTCGCGGCGAAGGAGAAGCAATGGTGTGGTGGCGACGCGGCCCGGGCTACCGCTTGGCCGAGGGTCCGTTCCCGTTCGATGTTCGCGGCGTGATCCTTGACCGGGTCGCACTCGACCTGACGGCGGTCTATGAGATCTGCCGCGAGATGACGCGCCTGGCGGGCGAGAACGCGGAGCTGGTTCTACGCAACACCGGGCCGGATCCGCTTACCCTTGAGAAGCTCGAGGATCCCAGCCCGGTCTACCTCGACGGCCTGCACTTCGTCACCGCGAGACGTCTCCTCCGCGAAGGCGTACTGCAGGAGGGGCCGGGTGGAGCTGGCGGTGATGGCTTCGCGTGGATAACCCTGCTCACCTCCCGGCCAGCGACGAACGGAACGCTGCACGTGCGGTGCCAGGACCCACAGCGTCTCGACGCGATCACGCATGGGCTCGCCCGCATGGTGGTGAGGCTGGGCAGGCCGCGACCCAACGCCGCTGGCAGCATCTGGTCCCTAGCTGTAATCGCGATCGCAGCGCTGCTCGTACTGCCCCTAGTAGCCGCAGTCGTCGGCGTGCTGCACCCGCTTCTGTGGGCACCGACTCTGGTGCTCGGGCTGATCGGCAGCTTCGCGTTGGTTCAGTGGGCACGCCCACTCGTTCAGCGGCTTTCGCTGGAGCGCGACGTCGTGCTCGTCGACCCATCCCCGCGGCGGGAGGTACGGCTCGCAAGGGCCAACCACCGGAGAGACGCCCGGGTAGCTGCCCTCGGTTTCGGCTCCGCTCTTCTCTTGGCGCTGCTGGTGTACCTGCTAGGCATCAAGTAGGGCTTGAGTCGGACGGACGCGAAGCAGCCAACCGGCAGGGGCCTCCATGAGGCGATGACGCCAAATTTCCACTCATGAACAAAGCGATGCGGGCGGCGATCCTGCCGTACCTGGTTTCCAGCAACGGCGATAAGCGGTTCGTCACCATGGAGCGACCGCTATGAGAAACCAGCGGCCGGCTGCAGCGGCAATGTCGAACGGCGCCGTAGCGGGTTCGGCCACCGGAACAGGCCGCCCAGCCGGCCGTGGGTCCTGTGGTCGGCTGGGCGGCCAGGTCGAAGATCGGCTTCCGGGATACACCCGTGCCAGGTACGGCGAGCGGATCAGGTCGCCTTCGTTGTCGCATCTCGGTACGTCACCCCTCACTTCTCGCTCCGTCACCCCTCGCTTCGGAATGCCAAGTCTCCCCGGACGCGATAGCGGGACAGCGCTGGTGAAGGGGTGACGTGACCGCCTCCTGTCACCCCTGCCGAGGGTGACGACTCGTTGAACGTCTCTGCAGAGTGTCGACGGCATCACACCGATGCCGGAGGACCCGCACATGTTCCACGACCCCACCATCGTCGGCAGCTGGCCGGCGCTCGCCGCACGCCTGGACGACGCCATCCTCGTCCGCTGGGCCGCCACCGAGCCCGCCCTGGCCGGGTTGAGCAGCGTCCATGACCTGCTCGCCGTCTGGGCCGAGGGCGGCACGGACGACCACCGCGACGTCGTGCTCGCCGCGCTCGTTCGGCTGGCCGCTGTGGACGGTGGCCGCGACAACGACGCGCTGCTGCTGACGCTTCACCTGCTCAGCGGGCTGGTGCGGACGATGGCCAGGCAGCTCGCTGACCTGAACCCGGACATCCTCGCCGTGGTCGTCGGCGAGCTGGCCTGCCAGATCCGCCGCTACCCATGGCGACGCCGGCCTCGCGCGATCGCGGCGAACCTGCGCGCCGAGACCCGACGCGCGGTACTCGCCGAGCTGCGACCCAGCAGCCGCTACCACCCCGACCGGGTCGAGATCCTGACCGCTACGGGCGACATCACTCGGATCGCAACGGCGAGCGCCGACGGGGAGGGGAGGACCTTGACGTCGTCGACCTGCTGCAGTGGGCGGTGCGCTCAGGGGTCGACGCCGAGGACGTCGCTCTGCTGATCGCCACCGAGTGCAGCCGCGACCGGCAACACCGGCGCGCCGACCAGAAGGTCGCCGCAGCACACGGCATCACGACGCGCACCCTGTACCGTCGGCGGAACCGGACCCTAACCGCCTTGCGCGGCGTGGCTCCCCAGTACCTGGCGGCCGTCGCGTGAGCGCACTGCGGCAGGACGTTGATGGCGCCTTCGCCGTGACGGGCGATGGCTCGAATGGCGGCGACGTCCACCTCGACGAGCGGCTGCTGTCGGTCGCGGAGATCCAGCAGGCCTTCCGCGAACTGCGTGCCCGTCGTCCGCGAGCCGCCGAAGGCAAGCTCGCGGCGCCGACGCGTCTCCACGAGCTCTCCGTGTCCGAGGACCCTGCACCGGCGGGTGCACCGGTTCAATCTCCGCGCCGCACAAGGCGAAATCGGGACAGCACGGCGCTCCCGGCTGGAGATGACACGCACCGCGGGCGGTGGGCTGACAGCGGTGACAGAGCGCCGCAGCGAGGCGCGAGCAAGGGTGACAGCGCGCCCGCGACTGTCCTGGGCAGGGGCGACACCGACGGGCTGGCAGCCGACTGGATCACGGTCGTAGCGGCACACGCCGGTGCCGGCGCCTCCACGGTGGCGCTGGCCATCAGCGACGCTGCCGCAGCCAACGACCGGCGGGTGCACCTGGTGGAGACCGCGCATCCCCGCCGGTCGGGGCTGATCGCCGCGGCGTCGGCGGAGCTGGGCACCGACGCCGCCGGCGCCTGGCGACGTGGCTCCCGCGACCGCGTCACGATCGACCGCCGCGTCGCGGACGTGGAACCTGGCGGCTGGCCGGTCCTCCCGATCAACGAGGAGCCGGCGGTCACCGTCCTCGATCTCGGGCTGCCTGCTCCGGAAGACCTGGCCCGACTGGCCGCCGACCGCACGCGCACCGTCGTCGTCTGCCGGCCGACCGTGCCGGGGGTGCGACTGACCGAGCACGTGCTGAGCCGGCTCGCCGAGCAGCCGGTGGTGGTGGCCGTCGTAGGCCCGGCGCGCTGGCCCCAGGCGGTGAACGCCAACTGCGGTCCGGTGCTTCGCGAGTTGCAGTCCCGGGGACGGGTGATCCGAGTTCCGATCGACCGACGACTGCAGACCGCCGGTCTGACCGGGGACCGGTTGCCCAAGGCGGTGGAGGCTGCCGGCCGGTCGCTGGCCGCGCTGTTGATGCCGGCCGTGCCACCGCAGTCTCGGCATCGGCACCGGGCGGCATCGTCCCAGCGGGGCGCGGCGGGGAGGCCCGGTGAACGCCCGCAGGACCGCTTCTGCAGCGGTACGAGCGGCCTCGACCGTCGCGTTCGTCGCTGTGGGCCTGGTCGTGCTGACCGCGTGGCCTGCCACCGCGGCGCCGGTGGAGTTGACCGCGGCGGTCTGCCCGGAGGCTCCGCCGGGAGTGCAGGCCTTCGCCGATCAGGTGACGGCGTGGGTGAAGTGGGGCGTGCTGGCGCTGATCGGGATCGCCGCGGTCGTGTCGCTGGGCTCGGTCCTGGTAGGTCGAATGTTCTCGCATCCGCATGCCTCCCGATACGGGGCGATGGGCGTCGCGGTGGTCGTGATGGTGGCCATCACCTACACGGTCATCCTGGTCATCCTCGGATCGATCACCGGCAGTGGGTGCACTTGATGCGCCGCCGTTCCGACATCCGGGGAGCGGTGCGCCGGAGTGGAGCCCGGCGCGTCTCCTTGTGGTGCTCGTGGTCAGCGCGGTGGTGTCGCTGGCGGTGTTGGCCGGTCTTGTCCTGGCAGTCGTCGGAGGGCTGACCGAGAAGCCGGACGAGAGGGACGCCGCACGACAGACTGCGGCTCCCTCTCCGGGCATGTCGCGTCACGATGCGCTGGCCGCCGCGCCGATGCCGACCGCCGACCCAGATGACGCGCTGCCCGGCCCGTTGTCGAGACAGGCTTCAGGCGTTCTCGAGTTGCCACGCGCCACCGGCGTGGGCCCGGCGGACGTGCCCACCGGCTTCCCGCGTACTCCGGAGGGTTCGCTGGCGCAGCTGGCGGCGATCGACGTGACGGCGATGCAGAGCGGCTCGATGGACGGCGTGCGACGGGTGATCGCGGAGTGGGCCGCTCTGGGCGGGCCGACGCCAGAGACGTGGTCCGGGGTGGACGGCATGGCCAGCCTGTTGTCTGCGGCGGGCCTGTCCGGTGCGGGGTCGCCGCAGCTGGCGATCGTCGTCCGTCCGGTGATGGGGCTGATCAAGGGCACGGTAGGCGAGGACTTCGCCGTGGTGTGCGTGAACTTCGAGTTCACCGTGACCGTGGAGCAGACCTCCCGGATTGCGATCGTCGACTGTCAGCGCATGGCCTGGGTCGGGGACCGGTGGGTCATCGGCCCAGGGAGGAGCCGGCGCCGGCGCCGTCGGTCTGGCCAGGCACCGAGGCAGCCATCGCAGCTGGCTACCGGGACCTGCGCCATGTCTGAGCAGCGACGCGGAGGGCGTTGCGGTTGGTGGCGCCGACTGGGAACGCTTCTTCTCTTGTCACTGGCGATCTGCTTGGTGTCCGCAGGTCCGTCGGCGGCCGCGGATCCGATGGTGACGGCCTTTCCGGCGGTGCCGGGTCTCGGAGACTCGCTGCCGTGCCTGCCGATCAACCCGTTCTGCGCGGTCGGCGAAGCAGCCGGCGCGGTGGTCGAAGACGTCTGGGTCAATGCCATGTTGTCGCTGTGGGAGGCCGGGCTGTGGCTGCTGGGTTTGGCGTTCTCAGTGATCGACGCTCTGGCGACCCCGGATCTGTCCGCCGGCGGCCCGTTGGCCGCGGTATATCCGGTGACCTTCGGCATCGGCGCGACCGTGGCCGCGATGATGGCCATGGTCCAGCTCGGCATCGCGGCAGTGCGCCGTGACGGGCAGACGCTGGGCCGGCTGCTGATCGGACTGCTGCAGTTCGGGCTGGTCTGGGCCAGCTACATCGGGGTGGCGGCGCTGCTGGTCACCGGCGTCTCAGGACTGACCACCGCCCTGCTGCGCAGCCTGCTCGACATCGACAACCTGGCCTCTTTCGACCCGTCGATCAGCGTGAGCCGCGACCTGGTCGACGGCACGGTCGCCACCGTGCTCGGGGTCAGTTCGATCTTCCTGCTGGTGCCGGCCAGCGTGGGCTACCTGCTACTGATGCTGGTTCGCGAGGCGGCGCTGATCGTGCTGGCCGCGACCTCGGCGATCTCGGCAGGAGGACTGCTGGCGCAGACGTCGAGCAGCTGGTTCTGGCGGAGCCTCCGCTGGTTCCTCGCCGCGCTGCTGGTTGCCCCGGTCGCCGTGCTCGTCCTCGGCGTCGGAGTGACCATCACCGAGGGCATCCTCACCGGAGCAGAGGAGACGAGCACCGAGGCCGCGATCGGCATGGCGGTTGTCGGCTGTCTGCTCATCCTGCTCGGAGCCATCTGTCCGCTGGCGCTGTTCCGGCTGCTGGCCTTCGTCGACCCCGGCACGTCGAGTGGGGCGTCGTTGCGCTCCTCGCTGGCCGCGTCCGGCGGAGTCATGGGTGCGCTGCAGAAGGCTGGTGGCGGGCGAGCAGCCGTGGCCACCGCGGCGGCGGGTGCCACATCCGGTGGTGTGGCCGCCTCCGGCGCAGCGGCGCAGCTGGTCGGCGACCGCGCGCAGGGCGAGTCGACCGCAGACGCAGCGACCAGTGGGCGCTTCGCCGGCGCGCTGCGTGCGTTCGCCACCGGGACCTCCACGGCCGGCCGATTGGCCGCGGGGTGGCCACCTCGGCGTCCGACGTGCTGTCGGGCGCCGGAGTCGGGCACACCCATCCCTACTACGGGCAGCCGCTGCCCGCCCGGGTACCGGCGCGCGGCAACGGCTCCGGCGGAGGGACAGCGACCGGAGGCGGGCGCCGTCCCGACGATGATGAAACACAGCGGACGAGACCGAGCGGGAACGGGCGCGCTGACTATCCCGAAGGCGCATCTTCCGCGGCTTGGCCCGCCGAGCGGTTCGACGGCATCGCACCTGACCGGCCCGGTGAGAGCGACCCGATCGGTCCCGACCAGGACGACGCGCGATGAACGCCGTCCGCTACGGCGACTACTCCCGCGACGTCTCCGGCTGGTTCCTCGGGATGACCGGCGCCCAACTGGCCCTCGTCACCCTCACGGGCGTACCGGCGCTGTTGGCCCTGAACGCGCAGGCATGGGGGCTGTTCGCCATCTGGCTGCCGGTGTGGGCGCTGCTGGCCGCCGTGCTGCTGGTCCCCATCCGGGGACGCGCGGCGGGCCGCTGGTTCAGCGATCTCTGCCTATACGCGATGGGAGGAGCGATGGGCTGGACGGTGTTCGGCTCCCGAGCCGCGTCCGGGACGGCCGAGGACCTGTCCGAGGCAGACCTGCCCGGAGTGCTCGCCGGCATCCGGACCCACGACGGACCGCCCTACGGGCAGCTGTTCACCCGCCCGGTGATCGTGCAGAACTCCGCGGCGCGCACTTGGGCGGCCGTGGCGCGGATCGACCACCCCGGCATCGGCCTCGCCGAGCCGGCCGAGCGGGATCGGATGGGCGCCGGCCTGGCCGAGCTGTGTGAAATCGCCGCGCGCACCGAACTGATCGACGTCCTGGCCCTGCAGGTGCGCACCGTGCCCGACGACGGTGCTGAGCGCGCCGCTTGGGAACGAGCCCACACCCGCTCCGATGCCGCGCCCCTGGCCGCCCGGGTGAATGCACTGCTGGGCGCCACCCTCACCCCGGCCGCAGTGCGCACCGAGGCCTTCGTGACCCTCGTCGTCCGCGAGAGCCGGATGGGTCGGGCCGCGAAGGAGTCCGGCGGTGGGGTGGACGGCCGCGCGCGGGTGCTGCACGGGGTGATGGCCGAGGTCGAGAGCGCCTTACGCGGGCCGGTCGGCTGCACCGCGGTCACCTGGCTGGACTCAGCAGCACTCGCTGCCGCGGTGCGCACCGGCTTCGCCCCCGGAGACCGTGGGCAGTTGATCGCCGCCGACCTGGCCGCCGCCAACGGCGCCCAATTGGCGACCGGGGTGCCGATGGCCGCCGCCGGACCCACCCAGGCCCGCGCCGAGGTGCGTCACTACGTGCACGACGCGTGGGCGTCGGTCACGGACACGATCCTGCTGCCCGACTCCGGAGCGGTGCTCGGCGCACTGGCCCCGGTGCTGGTTCCGACGACGGCGGGGAGCGGCGCTGTCTGACGGTGTTCCTCGCCCCGCTGCCGCTGGACCGGGCCACCCGGCTGGTCGGCCGAGAAGAGATGAGCGCCACCACCGGCAACGAGCTGCGCGCCCGCATGGGCTTTCGGCAGCGGGCCCGGCAGCGGCGGGACACGGACCGAATCGGTGCCGCCGACGAGAAGCTGGCCGCCGGGCGGGCGCTCGTCCGTCCCGCCGTCGCGGCCTGCGTCACCGTCCCGGCCGCCTGGCCGGTGGACGAGCACGGCCGCCGGCTCGCCGCCTCCATCCGTGCCGCCGGCTTCGTGCCGTTGCGGCTAGACATGGCGCAGGACTCCGGCTTCGCCGCCGCCGCCATTCCCCTCGGCGTCGGGCTGCCCGACCGCAGGGGACGACGATGAACCGTCGCGGCTCCCGCCGGGGCCGGGACGTCGCCGTCCTGCTCGACGACTTCGGCCACCGGCTCCCGGCCGTCCCCACCGTCGAGGCGGCGGAACGGGAGCGCGGGCCGTTCACCGCGCTGATGCCCCGCCGCGGGCCACGCGGTCGGGGCCAGGGCCGTGCGGCGGCGACGGCGCCACTGTCGGTGTGGCGGATGACCTCGGAGCAGACGCCAGTGGTGTGGCCGCTGATCGCCAGCTCCGGCCTGCCGCCCACCGGCGCGCAGATGGGCATCGACCTGCTGTCGGGCGGGGCGTTCTACTGCGATCCGGTCGGCTGGGTCACTGACGACGCCATTCCGGTCACCAATCCCAACGTCGTAGTCTTCGGCAAGCCCGGCCGGGGAAGTCCGCCACCGTTAAGGCCTTCGCGCTGCGCATGCTGGCCTACGGCTACCGCACCCTCGTCCTCGGTGACACCAAGGACGAGTACGAGCCACTCTGCCGCGCGCTGGGCGTGGAGCCGTTCGTCATCGGCCACGGACTGTCCGCCCGGGTCAACCCGCTTGCCTTCGGCCCGCTCGGCCACGGCTGGGACCGGCTCGACGCTGCCGAGGCCCGCCGCCGCGAGGCCATCATGTTCGCCCGCTGGATCGTGCTAATCCGCGGCCTCGTCGGCTCCCAGAACGTCCCCTTCGGCCCGGTGGAGGAGACCGCCGTCGGCGAGGCGCTGCGACTGCTCACCGGCTACCGCAGCGGAGCCACCCGGCTGACCGAGCCCACCATCCCGCAGCTGTGGCGAGCCCTGGACGAGCCCACCGACGAGCTCGTCGCCTGCTGCCGGTACGCCGACCGGCGGCACTTCCTCGACGCCACCCGGACTCTGCGCGATGCCCTCGGCTCCCTCGTGAAGGGCTCGTTGGCCGGGCTGTTCGACGACCACACGTCGATCGAGGTCGACTGGCGCGCGCCGATCCAGTCGCTGTCGCTGTCCCGCCTCGAGCCGCTCGGTGACCAGGCCGTGGGCATCGCGTTGACCTGCCTGAACTCCTGGGGCCAGGCGATGCGCGAGATCGCCGACCCGGGTGACCTGCGCATCGTCATCCGCGACGAGACTTGGCGGCAGATGCGCCTCGGTGCCGAGGCGATGAAGAGCCTGGACGCCAACCTGCGGCTGTCCCGCCGCGATGCAGACGTGCAGGTCCTGCTCGCGCACAAGCCTTCGGACATGCTCACCGCCGGCGACGCCTCTTCCCAGGCGGTGGCCATCGCCCGGGACCTGCTGCACCTGTGCGACGTCAAGGTGCTGCACGGCCAGGACCAAGCGGTCGCTGACGAGCTCGCCACCATGCTCGGGCTGACTCCGATCGCCCAACGGGTGGTCACCGGCTGGGCGATCGCCGGCAAGGGCCGTGCCCTGTGGCTGGTCGGCGACCGCGCGTTCAAGGTGCAGACCGTCCTCACCTCGCCCGAGCTGGCCCTGACCGACACCAACGAGGCCCTCACAGGACGTCCGGCATGAGCAGGACGGCCGAGGGGTTGGCCCGGGCGTACGCGAAGCGGTGGCTGTGGAAGGCCGCCGCTCCCGTCGCCGTCCCAGTGTTCGGCGTACTGACCCTGCTGCTGATCCCGCTCGCGGTTCTCGCCGCTCCAGAGGTGTCGACGTCGGCGGCGTCGTCGTCCTGCTCGATCGGCGGCACCGGCGCCACAGTCGCCGGCATCGGACTGGACGCCGTCCAGATGGGCCACGCGCAGACCATCGTCGCCGTCGCCGCGGCACAAGGGCTCGACCCGTACGCGGCCACCGTGGCGCTGGCCACCGCCTACCAGGAGTCCCGCATCCGGATGCTAGCCAACGACGGCAGCAGCCCCGCACTCACCGCCGAGCAGGCCGCGGTGACCGCCAGCAGCCTGACCTATCCGCATGACGGCCTCGGCTCGGACCACGACAGCGTCAACACCTTCCAACAGCGCTGGACCGCCGGATGGGGCACGGTCGCCCAGCTGATGGACCCCGTCTACGCCGCCGAGGCCTTCTACCGCCGGCTGGTCGAGGTACCGAACTGGCAGACCATTCCGCTCACTCAGACGGCCCAGGCCGTGCAGATCTCGGCTGCCGGCGGCGCATACGCCCGCTGGGAGCCGCTCGCCCGCGAGCTGACCGCCATGCTGTGGCCCGCCGCCCAAGCCACCGCAGTCGCGAGCGGTGCGGCGGCCGGCGTCTGCCCGGGCCTGCCGGTCCCGGCCGGGTCGTGGATCCGCCCCACCGCCGGCCCCGTCACCTCCGGCTACGGGCCCCGCTGGGGCACCCTGCACGCCGGTGTGGACATCGCCGGCCCCCGTGACACCCCCGTCTACGCCGCCGCCGACGGCACCGTAGTTCGTGCCGAGTGCACCAGCGCCTACTGCGACCGCGACGGCAACCTGAGCCTGGCCGGCTACGGCAACCTCGTCGAACTCGACCACGGCGGCGGGGTGACCACCCGCTACGCGCATTTGTCGGCCTACACCGTCACCGTCGGCCAGCGCGTCAGCGCCGGGGGCTGATCGGTTTCCAGGGGTCCACCGGCAACAGCACCGGCGTCCACCTGCACCTCGAGGTCCGCCTCGACGGCGCGTCCGTCGATCCAGTGCCGTGGCTGGCCAGCCGCGGCGTCGACCTGCATGCCACCACCGCCGGCTGACCGGCAGAGAGGGGAACCAGGACGTGGACATCAACCACCGGTTCAGGGCCGGCGCGTGACGACGCCCTTCCGGCGTCGCGATCCACAGCCGATCGCTCGGGGATGGGAACTGGCCGTCGCCGCAGTCGGTGGCGCCCTGATCGCTGTCGCGCTGGCGGCCCTGGCCGGTCTCGGACTCGCCTCGGCGTTGTGGGGCGGTGGCTGGGTGTGGCCGCAGGGCACCGAGACGATCACCCACGTCCTCGGCGGGCTCCTGAGCGGCGATCCCGGCCGCGGCCTGCCACCGGATCAGCTGGCTCGGGTCGCCCGGCCGGTGCCGGTGTACGCGTGTGTTGTCCTCGCCGAGCTCGTCCTGCTGACCGCCGCGGTCATCACCGCTGTCCTGGTCGCCCGCCACCGGCGACCGGGCGACGCCCGCGGCGGCATGGCCACCCGCAGGGAGGCCCAGCAAGCCCTCGGGTTGCGGCAGCTCCGCGCCGGGCGAGCGGTCATCCGCCCGGATCGCTACCCGTCCAGAGACAGCCGGGGACGTCTTCATCGCCTCCTGTCCACAGGCGGCGACGCGATCCGCGGCCGTCTCCACAGATCTGTCCCGACGACCACTTCCAGATCGACTTCCCCAGCACCGTCGACCCAGGTATCAGCCGTCCGCACTGTGAAGGAGAATCCTCGATGAGCTCGACCGACAACGGCCTGAACTCCGATCTGCTGGCCGCACGGGCCGAGGCTGCGGCACTGTTCGCCGCGGCTTCCCGCAACGACCAGGCCGGACCGACAGCGCAGCTGCACTGCCTCGCCGCCGCCACTGCCTTGCGCGCGCCCAGCGGCCCAGTGCCCGCAAGCGCCGACGCCACTGACCCCGACCGGCTCGTCGAGCAGGCGCTGCGCATCCTCGGCAACCTGCCCGCTGACGACTTCGCGCACCCCGACGTCCTCGCCGCCGCCCAGCACGGCCACCGAGCGCTGCGTGCGCCACGCTGATGGCCACGTCGCTCGGACAGCTACTCGACGCCCTCGCCGACACAGCGCGGACCACGGACGACAGCGCAGCCGCGCGCGCCGATGCAGGCACCGCCTTGGGCCACCTGGGTCGGGCGCTGACCCACCTGCGCCACGACGGCGTCTCTCCATTCGCCGGCGATCGCCGCGAACAGCAGGTCGCCGCCCTGGCTGCCGCCTGCACAGAGCTCGGCGTCCGCGCTCCAGCGACCGAGTCGGCGTTGACCCGGTTGGCGGCTGCCGCAGCCGACACCGTCGGCGTCCTGTACGACCACACCACCGTGACCAGCCGGTGGGCCGTCGCCACCGCCGTAGCCGAGACAGTGACGCCGCTGGCCGAGGTGGTCGCCCACCGCCTGCCTGCCGGTCCGGCGACACAGTGGCACACCGAGGTCGAGCGTCAGGCGGCCCTGGTCCAGCAGACAGCCGCGCTGCAACCGCCGACACGTGCCGACGTCGCCATTCTCGACCGCCCCGTTCCAGGCCCCGCGGTCAATGCGTCCGTCGACCCGGCACGCGTTGTCCCCGACGCCATCGGCGTCCTACTCCAGGCCACGGCCCGAGCCAATGATCCACCGTCGGTCACCGAGGTACTGGCCTACACGATCGCCGCCCAGACACTCAGCTCCGCTGCGGCGCACCTCGGCTCGACCGACGCACCACCGGCAGGTCAAACGACGGCGGCCGACGCCTGGCGGGCCGTCCGAGCAGCCCTGCGTCCGTACGACGACGGTAGCCGCCGCTTTCACCAGCACACACCATCCGGGGTGACCGCAGCCGGTCGACTCCATGCCGTCCTCCGGTCCGAACCTGACCCGGCCACCTGGACGGCGTCCCTGCGCGCATCGGTCACGTCGGCGGCTCAGCACCTCCCAACTCTCGCCACGCAGCTGCTCTACCGCACCGTCCGGTCCTGGGCGGACAACGGATCCCTGATCGCCTACGCCCGGGACGTGCCGCCGCGCGAGGAGCGGGTGGCCGCGTACCTGCGCGGATATCAGCCCGGCGGGCTGGTCCGGGTCAACGCCACCGACCTGCAACCGGTCGCCGGCGCCCTGCACAACGCCCGGCTGCTCTCCTCGCCGTCGCCGACCAGGCAGCCGATCCGGGCGCCCGCGCGACGGCCGGCTTCCCGCGCCGGGCCTGGGCCGCGAATCGGGCGCTGCTCGACGATCCGCAGACGCCGGTCGCGCTCAGCGTGGCCATTCAGCAGGCCCACCAGCAGCTGCAGGCGGCGCGAGCCCAGCGGTCCGGGCCCAGCCGGGCACGGTGAAGGGGAGTCGGATGTTCACGTCAGGGTTCGATCCGACCGACGTCGGCTGGCGGCTGGGCCGCTCCTCCCAGCCGCACGGGGTGGAGCTGTGGTGCCGCTACGACCGCACGACCGGCGTCTACGGCGAGCAGGGGTCTGGCAAGACCCTCGACCTGCTCGCTCCGGCCCTCCTGGCCCACCGCGGCGCCGGGCTGGCGACGCTGACCAAGGTCGAGGACCTGCTGCTGACCGCCGGGCGTCGTCAACAACCCTCCGGCCCGGATGAGCCGCCGCGTCCGGTCGCGGTGCTCGATCCGTTCGGCGCCGCACCGGGGTTGCCGGAGCTGGTGTGGGATCCGGTCGCCGGCTGCGTCGATCCTCGGATCGCCGAACGACGAGCCAAGGCTTTCGCCGCAGGCACCGTCGCCGGCGCGGTCACCGGCGGCCGGCAGGACAACGCTGCCCGGTTCTACGCCGCGGAGACCGCCAAGGTGCTGCAGGGATTCCTGCACGCGGCAGCACTCATCGGCCGCACTCTGGAGCACGTCCTGGAGTGGGTCGCCAACCCGGTCGCCGCCGAGCAGCCCGCCGAGATCCTGCAGCAGCATCCGCACGCGGCCCGGTTCTGGGATGGGCTGCTGATCGGTGCCTTGCACGGCAGCCCGGACACCGTCGGCAACACGGTAACCACGGTCCAGCAAGCGATGGCGCTGTTCTTCCAGCCGGACATCAGGGCTCGCTGCCTGCCCTCGCGCGGACGGTCGGCGACCGATCTGGCCGACCTCATCGCCCGGCAGGGAACGGTGTACCTGCTCGGTCGGGAGGACCCCTACGCCTCGGCGGCACCGCTGATGACCGCGGTCGCCGAACACGTCCTCGACACCGCCCTGCACGTCGCTGCCACCTCGCCGCACGGGCGGCTGACCCCGTGCTTCCTGGCCTGCCTCGACGAACTGCCGTCCACCACGCCGCTGCCGACCCTGCGGGTACGGATGGCCAACGAACGCGCGCTCGGTCTGTCGTTCATCTACGCCGCCCAGACCTGGAAACAAATGGTCGTCTCCTACGGTGAGGACGAGGCCCGCTCGCTGTTCGGGCTCACCAACAACCTTGTCATCTTCGGCGGCGGCAAGGACGTCCACTTCTACCGGGAACTGTCCGACCTGCTCGACGACGTGCGGATCAGCCGGCGGACCGTCACCGACGGGCCAGGCGGCATCGGCACGTCCCGCTCAGGCGAGGACGTGCGGGTGTTGCGCCCCGGCGACATCCGTCGCATCCCCGAGCGGCACGCTCTCGTCGTCGCAGGTACCGCGCCGCCGATCATCGCCAGGTCGCGGCGCTGCCTCGATGGCAAGGATGGTCATCAGCTCGCTACCGAGCTCGACGCTGCCCGTGCGCGTGTCAGCCGCGCCCGCCCGGACATCGACGATGTCGAGCAGCGCACTGCTGCCGCGCTGGCCTACGCCCGCGACTACCGACTCGTCCCGAGCCGGCACGTCGACCCGGCCGACCCGCCGACCGCACCGCAGCGCGAGTCGCGGTCCTGATGATCGTCCTGCCGTTTCCACCGCCACCTCTCGCGGTGCTGCGTGCGCTCGAACTCCTGGAGAACGCGCGTCGAGGCGACCGCGGGGAGTGGCACAGGCCGGCGCGGTCGCGGATCTGGAGCGCCCCTGGGAGCCGGCCGCCTGCACCGGGGAGCTGGGCGCAGCGGTCTGGAGCTGGTGTGACGACGTCGTCGCATGGATCAACCACGAATATGCGTGGCGGCCCGCGCAGATGGTCCCGGCCTGCTGGCCCCGGCACGCCCACATCGCCCGGGAACTGCCCGTGCTGGCGGTGCTGCGGTGGGAAGCAGAGAAGGCCGCAGATCCCCAGTTGATGGAGGAGTGGAACCGCTACGCCTTCCCGATGTTCTGCGACCGCGTGGCCCAACGGCTCGGGGAGAGCACCTGCCGCACCGGCCGGCACCAGGATTGGCCCGCCGAAAGCCGCTACACCGCCTTCCTCGACGCCTCCCCTCGATGATCAGCGCTGGCGGATCACCGCGGGGAAACGGGCGGACGGAGGCCAGGAAAGACGTAGCCCCGGCGACATGACCAGAGGTCAGCGGTCCACCGGGGCTTTCACGATCACTCTACGCCAGGATGGGACGTGATGACAACGCCGACGCCGCCGGCCTTCCCACCGGCCGGTCGCTGGGTGGAGGCTTGGCTGAGCGGCCCGCGATTCGCGGTCTACCTTGCCGCCACCGACGCGGACCTGGACCGGGCGCTGGCCTTGTACGAGTGGAACGCCCAGCTCAGCGCCGCGCTAATGCACGACCTGGCGCACGTGGAGGTCGGGCTGCGCAATGCCTACGACGTGGCCCTGTCCGCTCGCTGGCCTGGACCACCGCACTGGACCCTGGCCGCAGACACCGTCTTCGCTCCGCTGTACCGCACGCGAGGACGACGCCGTGTCGACGTGAACAACAAGCCCCGAGACAGCCTGCGTCACGCGATCGCCAACGCCGGCGGCCCGGCCACCCCGCCGGGCAAGATCGTCGCCGAGCTGATGTTCGGCTTCTGGCGCTACCTCAGCTCCGCAGCGCACGAGAAGACGCTGTGGGTCCCCGCGTTGCACCGCGCCTTTCCGCCGGGCACCGACCGGGCCATGCACGTCGACGGTCCGGTCGGTCGCCTGCATGACCTGCGGAACCGCGTGGCCCACCACGAACCCTTGCTAACCACCGACGTCGCCGGCCGACTGGCCGACATGATCGGCCTCGCCGGCCGCCTCGACCCTCAGCTGGGCCAGTACCTGCAGGCCACCAGCACGGTGGCCAATCTGCTGGCCACCCGGCCGTAGCGTTGGACGGACACGGCCGACCCGCTCTGGCAGACACCCGCCGCGGAGCCCCGGTGCGGCTCCGCCGCGACCTGCGCCCCTCCCTGGCTGGGGGGCGACGAGCGGCTACGTCAGGAGCGTCCGGCGCTCGGGTCTTGTCGGTGGCCGCGGATAGTGTCGCTCTGCGTAGCTCAGCTCGGACTGACCGTGGTCCCGAGGAGCTCATCTCGCGAGTAGCAGGGAAGGAGCGGTCTGATGTCGGTCGAGCACGTTGAGGGCGCAACGCCGGACCCCAAGTATTGCATCGGGCACTCTCAAAAGCTGTTGGCGGGGAACCTGACATGCGACCAGCCCGGAAGTTTGGCCATGTCGAAGGCAGCAAATGCTCTCGGCCAAACTTCGGATTCAAGCCGTGACGGGTTCTGGTGACAACGGGAATCAGCCCAACGAGCAGGCGGTCATCGCGCCTGACCCTCGCTCGACTTTGGCTTCTTGGGCTAACCGGCAGGACGAGTGGGTCCGATTTATCGTTCAGCAGATCTTGAGCACGGGACGGCCGCTGGCCGCTAACGACATCGACTACGCATACGACTTGTTTCGGCAGGAGAAGTCCTTCGACGAACGTCTGCTGCCTGCCCAGGCGGCGCTTGAGGTCGACGTCCAGGTTGATGAGGCCGAACTCCCTCTAAGTATCACGAAGATCGCTGAGGTCAGTGGGGTCAATGCGTTGGTCCCCGGTGCGGTCATTGAGCCCCATGCCGGGCTAACGATCCTCTACGGCGAGAATGGGACAGGGAAGACCGGGTACTCCCGCATCTTCAAAGCGCTAGCTGACAGTCGCACGGCCGACATTATCCTGGGCGACATCACCGCCGAGGTGGAACAGGCTCCATCGGCGAGGATTGGCTTCACCCTCGGCGGGGAGGAGCAGGAGCTCGTCTGGACCGGCCAGAGGGGCATGCGCCCTTCACGCGCATGTCGATATTTGATAGCCCGTCGGTCAACTTTCATGTCGACGATGATCTCGAATACGTTTACGTGCCTGCTGTCCTGGCCTTGTTCAACCATGTGATTTCCGGCATCAAAGCCGTGCAGTCCAGGATCGAAAGCGGAGTGTCGGACCTGAAGGCTGAGAGTACGACTCTGCTGAGCCGATTCCCGAAGGAGTCAAGTGTCTATCCGCTAATTGAAACACTTGGGGCGTCGACGGATCTGGAAGACCTAAAAGGCCGCGTCGACAACGACCCGAAGGTGGATGGGCGAATCGACGCGTTGAGGCGTGCCGTTGCTGCACTGGAAGCCAATACAGTCGCCGCTCAGATCACGTTCCACCAGCGCGCTGAACGTGTGCTGAGCCAAGCGACTACTGCAGCGACGGTCCTGAACGGCTTCGACGTTACGGCGTACAACACCTCACTAGCCAAGCGAGTTGAGCTGCAAGCCGACTACAAGGCGTTCCGCGCAGAGCTGTTCGCGGCGGCCGACCTGCCAGCGGATCCGGAGGAATCCTGGGAAGCCTTCGTCGCTGGCGGTGAGGTGTACCGCCAGCATCTTGCTGCCCTCGGTGTCCACGACATCGACCGATGCCTCTACTGCCGCCAACCTCTCAGTGACCCGGCGAAGGACCTGGTCAAGAAGTATGGCGACTACCTATCCGACAAGATTAGCGCGGATATCACCGCGACCACTGCCCAGCTGACGACCCTCACCGCAGCCGTGCGTTCGATCCAGATTAGCGAGATGACCTCACTCCTTCGGGAGTACGAGGGACGCGACGATCAGCCAAGTTTCTACGAGCACCTGCAGCGCCTAGAGGCTCTTGTATTAGCAGTGCGTGCCGCAGTGGCGGACGACCGAGCCGCAACGAGCGACGCACAAGCCCAGGCGACGACGCTCCTCACCCACGTGGAGGCGGCTCACGTCCATGCAAGTGACGAGCTGCACGAGCTGGGAGAGCAGGCGAGGAACCGTGCCAGCGCTCTGAGCGACAAGAAAAAGGAAGTCAGCGAACTGGTCGCCGCTGCCGAACTAGCCAAGTCCTGGTCGACGATCCAGAATCAAGTACGCAATGCCAAAGAGGCCGACAGGCTCAAGATCCTGGCTCGGGCGCTGCCGAACCATTGCCGTGCCGTGACAGACCTGTCCAAAGACGCAAGCGACCAGTTGATCAATAAGAGCTTCGACAAGCTCTTTGTCGAAGAGTGTCGAGCCCTCAGGGCGCCTAGCCTAAAGGTCGAGTTTGTCGGCCGTCAGGGTAAGGCGCAGCGCCGCAAAGTGCTGAGTGGTAAGTACAAGCCGTCGAGGGTGCTCTCTGAGGGAGAGCAGAAGGTCCTTGCCATGGCCGACTTCCTCGCCGAAGCGCGCCTTGCCGGCATCACGGCCCCGGTCATCTTCGATGACCCCGTCTCCAACCTGGATCACCGACGGATCAACGAAGTCGCCCAGCGGGTAGCGGTCCTCACCGAAAACAACCAGGTCATCGTCTTCACCCATGACATCTTCTTTGCCACGACCCTGCTGGGTTTGTTCGAACAGTCCAAGCGCTGCTCTTACTTCCACATCACGGACGAAGAAGGCAAGGGCACGGTTACGCGCGCGACCGGGCCGCGGTGGGACAGTTTGAGCAACCTTAAGAAGAACGTTAACCAAACGATTCAAGCCGCGAAGGTCGTTGATGGAGAAGCGCGTGCTGCGCTGGTTCGTGAAGGTTACGACTGGATTCGAGCTTGGTGTGAAGTCTTCGCCGAGACCGAACTCCTCAAGGGTGTCTCGCAGCGCTACCAGCCGAACATCCGAATGACCGTGCTGCCCAACATCAAGACGGAGGCGCTACCAGAAGCCATCGCTGTCGTGACGAGAGTCTTCGAGGATGCTTGCCGCTATATCGCGGGCCACTCGCAACCGCTTCCGACGCTTGGCGTCAGCCCAACGCTGTCGGGGCTTGAGACGCACTGGGGCGAGTTGCAGGAGTGCAGAAGGCTTACGATCAGGCGTAAGGCGGCGAGGCGACGTCCTACTGCACGCGACACACCACATGGTGAGCGCCCTCCAACGCCATGGCGCGAGCAGCGTGGGGCCACCACTTTGGCTAGCTCTGCAGGTTACCTGGGCGACGATGTCACCGTCCCAACCGTTGGCCTGGCCTCGGGTGAGTTGGCGTGTGAGAAGGGCGCCACCGCGCAATGCGCTGAGCTGAATGCACGCTGTCGGCGAGCGATTCAGTTGGAGTCTTCCTTGCATGCGCTTCGGGGGCGTCCTCAGGCTGCCCGTCGGACGCCACTGTCCACGACCGCAGGCGGGCATTCTCTTCCCGGGCATTAGCCGCGTCGAAGACCTCGGACAGTGCGATGTCGGGTGCGATGCCCGTGCGGGCCACCACGTGGGTGAGGTGCGCCGGCCAACTCGTAGACGGGACGGCGGCGATGACCTCGGCGGCGCGGCGAGCGGCGTGCACCTGGCCTTCGACGGTGTCCAGCCGGTCGGCGTAGACGGCGACGCGGGCGTCGATGACTGCGCTGGCCAGGCTGGGGAGTCCGCGAGGGCCTGACGCAGAGCGGCGGCGCCCGCCGTCTGCAGCAGCTCAGCGGGGTCCTTGCCGGTCGGGATGGCGAGGTGGCGGGGATCGTCGCCACGGGCGGTGAGCTGCCAGAAGATGCGCTGGGCGGCCTGCTGTCCGGCCCGGTCGGCGTCGGTGGCGACGATGATCCCGGGCTTTTCGTTGCCGATGAATGGGCGTAGCGCCTCGGCCTGTGCGTCGGTGAAGGCGGTGCCCAGTGGGGCGATGCCGACGTGGTCGCCGTCGCCGGCGAGGGTGACTGCCAGCGCGTCGAGGGGCCCTCAACGATGACCGGGACGGCGCCGGCGGCCAGTTCAGCGGCTCCTTCGGTCATGCCGTACAGCTCGTGGCCCTTGGTGAACAGCTCGGTCTCCGCGGTGTTGAGGTACTTGGGGACGGCGTGGTCCCCGTCCTCGTCGTGGTCGCGGTTGCGGCGGCCGATCCAGCCGTGGACCTCGTCGCCATCGCGAATGGCGAAGACGAGCCGGTCGCGGAAGCGGTCGATGACCCGGCCGGTGGAGGCGTAGCTGCCGAGGCCGGCGGCGACGATCTCCGCGTCGGTGGCGCCGAGGTGGCGCAGATGCCTGGTCAGCGCGGTCCAGCTGTCGGGGGCGTAGCCGATGGTGAACCGCTCGTCGTCGGCAAGGTCGGTGCCGAGCCGGTTGGCGAGGTAGGCCGGTGCCCAGGAGCCGCGGAAGTGGGCTGTGAAGAAGTCGGCGGCCTGCTGGTTGAGCGCCAGGAGACGGTCCCGGTCGACGCGCACTTCTTCTTCGTCAGTCCGGTCGGCAGCGGCTCGGCGACCGGCGTCGGCGTCTCGGCGTTCGTCTCCTGTCGAGAAGAGTCGTTCGGCAGTGGCCGGGTCGTTGCCGTCCAGGTCCTCATGGAGGAGGTCGGTGTCGTTGGGTTCGACGAGGCTGGCCAGCCAGTCGTCGTCGGCAACTCCGTCTGAAGTGGGCAGCCGTTCGAGGTCGGTCGGCACCGTCGGCGCGTGTGCGCGTGCGGCGGACGCTGGGTCGGTGAGCACGCGGATCCGCCACACCAGGGCGGTGGCCAGCTCATCCGGGCGCAGTTGGTCGTCGTCGGGATGACCGGCGCGCAGCAGGTCATGGGCCGTGGACAGCACCTGGTCGGGCTGCCAACCGGCGGGGCGGGCAGCGGTGACGGCGGCGACCAGCGCGGGCCAGGCAGGGTCGGCGACCACCCGCTCGGCTGCTTCAGGGCCGAGGACGCTGGCCAGAACCGGGGTCCAGTCCGGGCGCAGCGTCTCCGGGACGTAGGAATCGGTGGCGGTCATCGCGGCGGGGAGAGGTGCCGACACAGTCGCCACCACAGCGCGGCGGCGGGCTGCTCGTCCGGCAGGGGACGTTCGGCGGCGACGGCCCGGGCGAGCGCGGTGATGTCGATGCCGGCGCGGTCGGCGGCGGCGAGCCGCTCGGCCAGGACCGGCCAGTAGGGGTCGCCGGCGATGCGTGGGTCGATGCTGTCGACAAGCGGCGCCCAGCGCGCGGTGAGCGCGCGCCCGTCGCCGAGCAGCCGCGTGACGCGGTCGTCAAGCGCCCGCTGGGCCCGGGCGTCAGCGGCGCGCGGCAGCGCCGGGCCGGTGGGACGGCGGTCGGCGTCGTCAACGCCGTGGGCGGTGCGCCAGACGGCGAGATCGGCGACCAGCTGGGGATCGCGGTCGATGAGCGGAAGCGCCCACGCGGGAGCGCTGGTGGGGTCCAGGCGCGTGCACGGGCGGCGACATCGACGGCCGGTGAGCTGACCTGATCGGCGGAGTCGGCGAGGTAGGGGCCCCACTCGAGGTCGTCGCCGAGCGTCTTCGGAAGGCCAGGCAGCCACGGCAGGGGCCGGTCCCGGGTGAGTATCGTCCGGTGGGGTCGATACGCCAGTCCAGGACCGCGGCCACATCGCGGGCGTCGTCCAGACGTCGATCCGAGGCCAGGGCCTGCCGAAGGACGTCGGAGGGTCACGACCGGAGACGGCGCACAGCGCCAGGTGCGCGCGCAGGACGGGGTAGGCCGCCTGCGTGGTCAGGCCCGGCATCGCGGCGTCGGCGGCAGCGTCGATGGCCTCGAGCGCCTCCAGGCCCAGGCGCTCCTCCGCGGCGGTGTTGAGCGCGTCGTAGTACCGATCTGCGGCGCAAGCAAGCAGAGCGGCGGGATCGGTCAGCTCGCGGGCCTGGCTGGTGGCCGAGGTCGGGGCGCCGTCGCGAGCCAGCACACGAGTCAAGACGTCGACGGCGGTGGGCGGCAGCAGCGCGTCGCGGGTGATCACGCTGTGCGGGTCGCCGTCGCCGGCGGTCGTGAGGAAGAGGTGGTTGGCGTGTCGGCCGCGGGTCAGGGCGACGTAGAGCAGTTGGCGCGACTCTTCGCCGGTTGCGACGGTGTAGCAGGTGTCGGCGGTGAGGCCTTGCGCGCCGTGCACGGTGGTGGCGTAGCCCAGGTCGACGTGGTCGCTGACGTAGTCGGCGGGCAGGGTGAGGCGCCGTCCGGTGCGCTGGTGGACGACGTCGAGGGCGCCGGTGTCGTAAACGGCGGTGACCGTGAACCGGTCGCCGTTCTTGACCCAGTCGGTGGCGCTGATCGGGAGGGTGCGCTCGTTGCGGCGGGTGATGACCGCATCGCCGGCGGAGGCCTGTGAGGCGTCGGCGAGGGTGACCTGGGGACCGATCGCGCCGTTCTGCTGGGCGAGGCGGTCGCGGCGGGCGCGGGTGTTCAGTTCGGCGACCAGCTCGCGCGTGGGCGCCAGCATGATGGCGTCGCGCCCGGCGGCGCGGTCGGTCGACCATGCGGTGTAGGCGTCGTCGGTGACCGTGGCCAGGTCGCCGACGTGCACCCGTCCGTGATCGATGTAGTAGGCGAGGGCGGCCGGGTCGCCGTCGCGCAGCGCCAGGGACGCGGCGCCCTCGGCGTGGTCAGGAGCGCCGGTGTCGGGGTCGGTGAAGCGCAGGACCTGCGAGAGGGTGACCGCACCGTGGGTGGTGACGATGTCGCGCAGCACTCCGCCGGCGCCGATCGCCGCCAGCTGCTGGTCATCGCCGATCAGCCGGACTGACCCGCCGGCCTCGGTGACGAGCGCGATCACCCGGGCCAGGTCGGAAGTGCTGGCCATGCCGGCTTCGTCGATGACCACGAGGCTGTCCGGGCCGATGCGCGCGACCCAGGGCGGGACGGCGTTGCCGGTAGCCAGTGCGTGGATCAGCTTGGCGAGGGTGTCGGTGTCGGTGCCGACTACCTCACCCAACACCGCCGCCGCAGCTGCCGAGGGAGCAAGGCCGATGACGTTCCCACCGTCGGCCCGCCATGCCGCGGACAGCGCACGCAAGGCGGTGGTCTTCCCGGTGCCTGCCGGGGCCAGTGCCAGTTGCACCCGGGTGCCGGAGGTGGCCAGCTCGCGGACGAGCTGCACCTGGCCGGGGTTGAGCTCGACCCGGTTGGCGGTGGACTCCAGCAGCGCGACGTCGACGGCCGCGGCCGGCACCACGCGTCCGTCACGGCGTCCGGCCGCGGCGAGGATGGCGCGCTCGGCGGCGAGGATTGCGGTCGAGGTGTACAGCGCCGAACCGGCCACGGTGTAGACCGAGCTGCCGTCCGAGCGGCGCAGCGCCGCGGGATTGGTCACCGGCTCGCGGTTGTTCAACGGGGTCGACAGGGACAGCGCTCTTTCGACGACGGCGTCGATGGCTCCGTCGAGGTCGGTCAGCCGGATTGCGGCGGCGCAGGCCTGCCGCTCAGCCTCGGCGCGGACGTGGTTCACCTGCCAGGTCGCGCGCGAACTCTGCACTGTCGACAGCACGTGCTGGGCGGTCTGGTCAACCCACCTACGCGTAGGGCGCTTCGCCTGGGGGCCGCGGCGGGGGCGAGTGCACTGCGGAGGTAGTCACGCAGGCCGCCCTCCCCGCCCAGCACCGCCAGCGCCTCGGTGCGCCAGGCGGCGCGCTGCTCGGCGTTGGAGCGGGGCTGGTGCTTCCGCTGCCGGGTCTCCAGATTGGCCCGTTGCGCCAGGGACACGGCCTCTTTCGGCGTCGGCGGCCGCCCGTGGTCGGCCTGGAACTGCGCCGACAGCGCCGCGCGGCGGGTATCAATCGACGCCCGCCGCGACGACCAGAGCCGGGGAGCTCGCCGTCGACGCCGACGATCTCCCGCACCGGCCGCTTGTTCGGATCCCCGTCCGGGCGGTCGGCGAAGCGGACGCCGAGCCGCTCGGTGAGCAACGCCTGCAGGCGGGTGTTGTACCGCTCGGAGGCGGTGACGTTGTTCTTGTAGAGCAGTCGACCGTCCAACGCGAGCCACCGCCCGTCGCGGGTCTGCACCTTGTTGCTGACGGCCACGTGGGTGTGCAGATCCGGGTCGCCGGCGCGCGAGTCGCGGTGGGTGAACGCCGCCGCGATCAGCCCGCGGACCTCTACCTGCGCCACTCCGTTGCGGCCCGTGCGGGTGTAGGCGGCGTGGTCCTCCAACCAGGTCAGGGTGTCTGCCGCCGCGTCGGCGTGCGCCCGCTCGATGACGGCTGCGACCTCTGGTGGAGCGATCGCCCACAGCGTGGAGACGCTCTTGACCGGGCTGAACGTCAGGTCGTACCCGGCGACCGCGGTGGTGGCCTGGCGGGAGATGCGGGCCAGATGACCGGACAGTTCGCGGGCGTCGGCCGGCGGACGGCCGAAGGTCTCGGCGAACATCGTCGAGGCCAGCTCGGTGCGGATGCGGGCTCGTTCCTCGGCCGGCACGGGGGTGTCGGCGGGCAGGCCGAGCGCAGTGTTGTGGTCGCGGAATGCCCCTGCCGAGCGGCGGTGGAACATGTTCGCCTGCTCGTGAATGCGGTAGGGCGCGCCCAGGCGACTGGCCTGATCGACCTGCTGCGGGGTCTTGCCGGCCAGCTGCGCATCGCGCTCCATCTGGTCGGCGTTCGGGTGTCGCCCTTCCCCGAACAGCGCGACCATCTGCGCCTCGGTAACACGGTCACCGACCGGAAAATCGGGCACGGCGGCAAGCCCGCGCCCCATCCAGACGCCCGGAGCTTCGCCCTTCTCGCTGTAGTAGTCGCCCAGGTTGTCGAACCCTCGGGTGGTGGCGTCGTGCGCAGCCACCTGGCGGGTCAGATACGTGTATCCGTCCCCCGCGGTGAGCTTGTGCAGCGTCATCACGACCCGACAGTCGCGAGCACCTATGCCACGGTCCCGCCCCGCGGCGCATCGACAAGGGGCGGTGCGGGCCGTGATGCATGAGGTGTGTCAGGTCGGAGGGCTCGGGGTGACGCCGGTTCCGGACGTCGGCCTGTTGGGGTGACGCTCGGGCCGGGAGCCGTGTCATGAGGGCGTGTGACGATCCGGCGGTCGGGCAGCTGAGTGAGCGGAGGAAGCGGTGGTCAGAACGGTGAGTCGGCAGGCGGCGGCGCTGACGAAGGCGCGAGAGCGACGACGGGCCCTGGACGCCACCCGCGATGAACAGGACCGCCGGGTCGAGGAGGCGACGGCTGAGGCGCTCGTGGCCCTGGAAGTGCGACGGGAGGCCGAGCAGAGGCTGCAGGCGGCGACGGCGACGCTCGCTGAGACGCTGCGCGCACTCCTGGCCGAGGATGTCTCCGCCGAGCGGGCGGCCGCGCTGCTGGAGATGGATACCGCCGAGATACGGCGGCTGACGAAGATGACCGAACGGCCGGCGGCCACTCCGGCGAGACCGGTGGCGACCGGGAGTTCCTGATCGGCGCAGCCGAGCCGACCCCGTGCCCCAGAGGCAGCCGGCCGACCGCATCCGGGACTGCAGGCGGGGCGCGCATGCACCGCAGGCGCGGTACGTGCCGCGGCTGACGTCCGACCTCCGCGTTGACCCGGTCGTTCTGTACGACGTCGACCCGGCTCTGCCTACGCTGCGGGTGCGCCGCTTGGCCCGCGGCCTGTCCCTGCAGCAAGTGGCCCAGCTGGCAGAAGTGCCGATCATGATGCGCCAGCGCATCGAGCAGGGCCGGGGCCACCGGCACGACCTGACAGCGCTGGACCGGGTGTCCTGTGCTCTCGGCATCCCTGCCGGCTAGATGTACGACCAATCCCAAGGGTTAGTGGTCGTAGGCGTCAGTGATCGTGGGGATGGTGCGCCGATGTGGTCTTGTGCCAGATGACGGCGGTTCGCGCCAGCACGCGTGACCTGGCGTCAGGTGGTGGGCACGGGCTGCGTAACGACGTCGGCCTGTATCACCTGGCAGACGACAGCGGGGTCGCAGGTGGCCGGGTCCAGGGTGCCCGCCCTTGAGCGGAGCCGTTCGACGTCCGCGCGTAACGCGGTCAGCTCGGCGATGCGCCGGTCGAGGTCGGCGGCGTGGCTATCCAGCAGGGTGAGGACGTGCTGGCACGGAGCTCCGCTGCTCGCCCGGACCGTGATGATCTCGCGGATCTCGGCCAGGCTGAGACCGGCGGCTTGGGCCGCTTTGACGAATGCCAACCGGTCGACGGCGCCCTCGTCATAGTCCCGGTAGCCGGAGGGACACCGAGCCGGGGCGGGAAGCACGCCGGCGGATTCATAGAACCGGATCGTCTTGGTCGTCAGCCCGGCTCGGGCGGCGAGCTGGCCGATACGCACCGGCGCACCCTACGACTTGACCTTCCAGCGCAGTGGAAGCCCTAGCGTCGGCTACCAGATCATCGAGCCAAGCGAAGGAGCGGCACGTGGACGCAGTCGATCTGGTCGTCATCGGAACCGGCGGCGCGGCGATGGCCGCCGGCATCGAGGCGCGCTCGCGCGGCAAGTCGGCCGTGCTGGTCGAGCACGGCCCGCTGGGCGGGACCTGCCTGAACATCGGCTGCGTACCGAGCAAGAACCTGCTCGCCGCCGCCGGCCGTCGGCACCGTGCACAGGCCAACCCGTTCCCGGCCGTACCGACCGGCGCCGGCGACGTGGACATGGCCGCACTGACCGAGCAGAAGCAGGGGCTCATCGACCGGCTGCGGCAGCTCAAGTACGCCGACGTAGCCGAGGCGCACGGTTTCCCCGTCCGGTACGGGCACGCCCGGTTCGTCGACGAGCAGACCCTCGAGGTCGACGGGCAGCCACTGGTGGCGCCTGCGTACGTGGTGGCCACCGGCGCGGCCCCGCACATCCCCGACCTGCCTGGCCTGGCCGGCGTCGACTACCTGACCTCCACCACGGCGATGGAGCTGACCCGGCTGCCGGAGTCGCTGGTCGTGCTGGGCGGCGGCTACGTCGGGCTGGAGCAGGCGCAGCTCTTCGCGCACCTGGGCGTGCAGGTCACCGTGGTGGGCCGGTTCGCGCCGCACACGGAGCCCGAGATCGCTGCGGTCTTGCGCGAGGCGTTCGCCGACGACGGCATCACCGTGGTCGAGGAGCGCGGGGTCGCCGTGGCCGGCAGCGCCGACGGCGTCGTGGTCACGACAAGCGGCGGCGGGGAGGCGAAAGGGCAGCGACTTCTGGTGGCCACCGGCCGGTACGCCGACACCGGCGACCTGGGTCTGGAGGCGGCGGGGGTGAAGACGGATGAGCGGGGCTTCGTCGTGATCGACGCCCATCAGCGCACCACGAATCCGCGGATCTTCGCTGCCGGCGACGTGTCCCGAGCGCCGCAGTACGTCTACGTCGCCGCACAGACCGGGCACGCCGCTGCCGCAGGAGCCCTTGGTGCGCCCACAACCGTGGACTACCGCGGACTGCCAGGGGTGACGTTCACGACGCCGCAGCTGGGCGGCGCCGGCCTCACCGAGGAGCAGGCGCTGGCGCGCGGTCACGCTTGCGACTGCCGGGTGCTCGGCGCGCAGGACATCCCGCGGGCGCTGGCCAACCGGGACACCCGCGGCGCCCTCAAGCTGGTCATCGACGCCGACACCGGACAGGTGCTGGGCGTGCACGCCGCGCTCGACGGCGCTGGCGACGTCATGCTTGCCGCCACCTACGCGATCAAGTTCGGGCTGACCGTCGACGACCTGGCCGACACGTGGGCGCCGTACCTCACGATGAGCGAAGCGCTGCGTATCGCCGCCGGACTGTTCCGCACCGACAAGCCGACCAGCTGCTGCGCATGAGCGGAGGCATCGTGGTGGGCGCTGCGGGTCGGTTGCGTTCGCTCAGGTGCCAGTGCCGGAGTGCCTGGACGGCAGTACGGGGAGGCCCAGACGTTCACCAGGACGGCCAACCCGGCGAGGGCTGAGCGAGGCTTGGCCCGGACGGTCGGGCAGTGGAACCCCGGTGACGAAGGACAGGAGGGGCGTGGCGGGCGACGAGCGGCGGCCGGGGATGCGCGCCGTGCTTGCCCAGTCGGACTTCCGGCGGCTGTGGACGGCGCGGACGGTCAGCCAGTGGGGTGACATCTTCAGCTTCGTCGCGTTGGCCATCCTGATCTACCGTCTGACCGGCTCGGGGTTGGGCGTGGCCGGCGTCGTGGTCGCCGAGATCGTCCCGGTGCTGCTCATCGCCCCGATCGCCGGGGTGGTCGTCGACCGACTGCCCCGCGTCCAGGTGATGGTCGCCGCCGACGTACTCCGCGCCGCCCTGGCTGGCGTTCTGGTGGTCTGGCACGACGACCCGCTGGTCATATACGCGGTCGCGTTCGGGCTGTCGGCCGGCGCTGCATTCTTCAACCCGGCCGCCAACAGCGTGCTGCCCTCGGTCGTGGCCGACCGGGAGATCGTCGCGGCCAACAGCGCCGTCTGGACGGCGGCGGTGCTGTCGCAGATCCTGCTCGCGCCGCTGGCCGGCGGGCTGGTCGCCGTCGTCGGCCCCGGCTGGGCGTTCGGCCTCAACGCCGCGAGCTTCCTCGTCTCGGCGCTGGCGCTGCGCGGACTGCGGCTGGTCGCGCCGCCACGTGAGGTCGGCCGCCGCCGGCTGCTGGCCGAGGCCCGCGAGGGTGTGGCGATGGTCGGCCGGGACCGGCTTCTGCGCGCACTGGCCATCGGCCAGCTGCTGGCCGCGCTGTCGGCCGGGGCGACCAGCGCGCTGCTGGTGGTGCTGGCCGCCGAGCACCTGGGCGCGCCGGCGAACGCCTACGGGATCCTGGTCGGCGCGATCGGCGTGGGCGCCGCCCTGGGCCCCACTCTGCTGCTGCGGCTGATCCCCGACCCGCGCCGCCCGCTGTACGTGTTCGGCCCCTACGTGCTGCGCGGCCTCGTAGACCTGGTGCTGGCCTCGATCCGCTCGCTGCCGTTCGCCGCCGCCACCCTGGCCGTGTACGGCGTCGGAACCTCCACCGGCGCTGTCACCTTCAACAGCCTGCTGCAGTCGCACCTCACCGACCGCACGCGCGGGCGGGTCTTCGCCCTCATGGACCTGCTCTGGCAGAGCGGGCGCCTGGCCAGTCTCGGTGTCGGCGGGCTGCTCGCCGACACCGTGGGCATCCGCGCCGTCTACTACCTCGGCGGCATCCTGCTGCTGCTGGCCGCCGCCGTCGGCTTCGCTGCCAGCCGCACACCCCCACCCTCGCACGAGGCAGCCTCCCCGAGTCCGGACTGAGCAACGGCCAGAGCCGGTCCGCCGATTTGCACCTCAGTGGCTGGGCCCCCAGCGCACCTGCAGCCCGATGAGCAGTCCACGGATGCGAGCTTCGATCGGGCCTCACCGACTCAACCCCCTTGCCAGCCGGGTCTGTCAGCACGCAGTCGAGGTAGCGCTTGCCCCGGAACACCGGACAGGCGTCACCGCAGCCCACAGGTGGCCTTGCCTGAGTGAGACTCGATCCGCCTGGCCACCCCGTTGCCGCCGGTAGTGTCGGCTATCATCGCCGCGTGACGATGGATTCCATGACGGACAGCGCCGAGGAGCCGGGGATCAACGAAGCCGCCGCACTCTCCGCGGCGGCGTGCATGTTCCGCAGCCTGGGCGATCCCACGCGGCTCGCCATCCTCCGGCACCTCGCACTCGGTGAGCACAAGGTCGTCGAGCTGACCGCTCATCTCGGGTTGGCGCAGTCGACAGTCTCGGCGCACCTGGCCTGCCTGCGGGACTGCGGGTTGGTGACCTCCCGGCCGCAGGGGCGGGCGTCGATGTGGGCACTGGCGACCGGGGCAGAGCTGCTGGATGTGCTCGCCGCCGCCGAGCGGCTGCTCGCCACGACCGGCGATGCCGTGGCCCTGTGTCCGACCTACGGCGAGGAAGCGAGCCGATGAGCACCATGCAGGCCCACGGCCACCCTGAGCTCTCCCCGGAGACGCGCCGCCGGCTCGGCCGCCGGGCGCAGCTCTTGGCCGGCGCGTCGATCACCTACAACGTCGTAGAAGCGGTCATCGCCATCACCGCAGGGGTCGCCGCCGGCTCGGTGGCGTTGATCGGCTTCGGCCTCGACTCGATCGTCGAGGTCTCCAGCGGCCTGATCATCCTGTGGCAGTTCCGCCACCGGCTACCGGAAAGCCGGGAGCGGACAGCGCTGCGGTTGATGGCGCTGTCGTTCTTCGCCCTGGCCGGCTACGTCGCCTTCGAATCCGTCCGCGCCCTCCTCTTCGGCGCCGAACCGGAGTCGTCGATGGTCGGGATCGGCCTCGCGATCGCCTCGCTGATCGTCATGCCCTTCCTGTCCTGGGCGCAGCGGCGCACCGGCCGCGCGCTCGGATCGAACGCCGTCGTCGCCGACGGAACCCAGACCTTGCTGTGCACCTACCTGTCCGCGGTACTGCTCGTGGGGCTGGTCCTCAACGCCACGCTCGGCTGGGGCTGGGCCGACTCGGTCGCCGGGCTGGTCATCGCTGCGGTCGCGGTCAAGGAGGGCCTCGAAGCCTGGCGCGGCGAGGGCTGCTGTGCCCCTGCCCGTCCCGATGAGACCCCCGACAACGCACGTTCGACGTGCGGCTGCGCCGATGGGTGCACCGACGTCTGCTGCGTGCCCGGCGCCGCGCCGGCGCCCGGGACCCTTCAGATCACGATCCGGGAACAGGCCCGGTGATCGGCCCGCTCAGGCCTGCGGCCGTCCGGACCGAGAACGGAGCACGCGCCACGTCCGGCACCGGAACGAGCACCGAACGGCGATGGCTCTCTGTGCAGCCGCATGCATGCCTCGGGTCGTCATGGCTGCGTCACGGGGAGCGGTCCGGTGACCGACACGAATGCCACCCTGAGCCCGGCCCAGATCGAACGGCTCACCAGGCGGGGTTGCGCCTGGCGCAGTTCACCGTCGCCTACAACGTCGTCGAGGGCGCCATCGCCGTCACGGTCGGCATCCTCGCCGGTCTCGTCTCGATGATCGGCTTCGGGTTCGACTCCGGTATCGAGTCGGCGGCAGCGGTACTGGTCGGCCTGCGCCTGGCTGCGCGCCTGCGCCATGGCGAGGCCGACGAGGCCAAGGAGCGCCGCGCCCTCAAGGCGGTAGCCATCACATTCTTCGTGCTGGCCGCCTACGTGACGTTCGAGGGCATCCGCAGCCTCGTGGGCGGCGAAGAGCCCGACACGTCGGTTGTCGCCCTGGTGCTGCTCGCCGCCTCCATCGTCGTCATGCCGCTCCTGGCGCGCGCCAAGCGCCACGTCGGCGAGCGGCTGCGGGACCCGCTCATCCTTGCTGACGCCGCCGAGACCCGGATCTGCGTGCTGCTGAGCATCTCCACCCTGCTCGGCCTCGGCCTCTACGCCGTGGTCGGATGGCCGTGGCTCGACCCGGTGGCCGGCTTTGTCATCGCAGCTTTCGCCGTCCACGAGGGCCGTGAAGCCTGGGAGGGCGAGCTGGTCGAGGACGACGAGGACGAGACGTGAGCGGATACGTGCTCGTCCTCGGCCTCGCGGCCCTACCGGCGGCCGGGAACTTCGCCGGGGAGTGCTCGCCGAAACGTTTCGCGTCTCCGAACGCACGCTCAGCCTCGCGCTGCACCTCGCGGCCGGCATCGTCCTCGCCGTCGTGGGCCTCGAGCTGATGCCCGAGGCACTGGCGGCGGATCTCCCGTGGGTCCCCTTGTTGGCGTTCGTGGGCGGAGGTGCTGCCTTCATCGGCCTCGACCGAGCCATCGGCTTCATCCAGGCGAGGATGGGCGGGGGTGAGAAGCAGGGGAGCGCACTGGGGATCTTCTCCGGCGTCTCGTTGGACCTGTTCAGTGACGGCGTCATGATCGGCACCGGCACGGTCCTCAACCCAGCTCTGGGCCTTCTCCTCGCCCTTGGGCAGGTCCCCGCCGATGTCCCGGAGGGCTTCGCGGCCATCGCGACGCTGCGCCGGGCCGGCATCAGCCGCGGTCGGCGGGTGCTACTCGCGGCAGGCTTCGCCGTCCCGATCTTTCTCGGCGCCACGCTCGGCTACTTCGCACTCCGAGACGCCCCCGAGATCGTCACGCTGTCGGTGCTCGCGCTGACCGGCGGTGCGCTCACCGCTGTCGTGGTCGAGGAAATGATCGGAGAAGCGCACGAAGGCGAGACCTCACGGCTGGGGCCCATCTTCCTCACCGCCGGGTTCGCCATCTTCGGCGCCATCTCCGTCTACGTGGGGGCGTGAGCGGCGACGCTTTGATCGAACTGTGGTCCTGGTGGCCCGGAAGGGGCGAGTTCGGTTGTCGCTGTCAGGATTCCCCTTCTGTCCCATGCCAGATCTGGAATGACTACTGGAACTCGTGGTCGGCGCATTGGCTCGCGCCGTCGGAGTGACCTATTACGGCGCTGAGAAGAAGCCCGCTTGATCCGGACGCCCGTAAGATCCGCGGAGAGCAAACTCGTCCCGTCACAACGCGGATGATCCAAGACCGGTAGCCCCCAGCCAGGCCCGCAACCAGATCATCAGCGCGTCCCACCAGCCGGTCAGCAGCAGGATGCCCAAGGCGATCATCAGGCCCCCGCCGACCCGCATGACGGTAGGGCGTGCCGGCGGGCCAGGTCGGACAACGCCAGGGCGCGGCGGGCGCCGAGGGCCACCAGGACGAACGGGATGCCCAGTCCCAGGCAGTAGGCCAGGGCGAGGATGGCACCGCGGCCGGCCGAGGCCTGGGTGTAGGCCAGCGTGTTCACCGCGGCGAGCGTCGGGCCCAGGCAGGGTGTCCACCCGAGGCCGAACACGACGCCGAGGACCGGGGCGCCGGCCAGGCCGGCCGGCGGCCGTCGGTGGATGCGGCGTTCGCGCATCAGCCAGGGGATCGCGCCGAGGAACGACAGCCCCATTGCGATCACGACGACGCCGGCGATCCGGGTGAGCACCGGCGACCACTCCAGCAGCAGCCGGCCCAGGCCGCCGAAGAGTGCGCCGAAGGAGACGAAGACGGCGCTGAATCCGGCGATGAACAGCAGGGACCCGGCCAGCACCCGGCCGCGGCCGGCAGCTACCGGGGCCGCCGGCGGTGAGGGGCGGTGCCGGCCTCCGAAGCGCAGCCGGCCGATGTCGCGCCGGCAGGCCCACCGCCAGCAGGCTGCGGAGCTCGGGGCCGGCCGGCGGTGGCCTGGGAGCCGGCGAGCCCGGCGACGTAACTGACGTAGCCGGGGATCAGCGGCAGGCAGCAGGGTGAGGCGAAGCTGATCAGCCCGACCAGCGCGGCCACCGCGATGGCCACCAGCAGCGAGCCGTCGGTGACGATGCCGGCGAAAGTCGCCCCGAGCTCGCTCACGCTTGGTCCTCGGCGAGCAGCAGCTCGACGGCGGCGCTCAGGTCCTCACCGCTGACCTGGCCGGTGTAGACGGCGGCCACCCGGCCGTCGCGGTCCAGCAGGATGGTCGAGGGCACCACGTTGGCCGGGAAACCGCGGAACGCCATCGCCACCTCACCGCGCGGATCGAACACCGACGGATAGGCGACCCCCAGCCGCTCTACGAAGGCGACGGCCAGCTGCCGCTGGTCCTTGACGTCGATGCCGAGGAACCGCACCCCGCGGTCGGCAACGTCGGCGTGCACGGCCTGGAACTCCGGGGTCTCCACCCGGCAGGGGGCGCACCAGGACCCCCAGAAGTTGATGACCGCGACGTCTCCGGCGAGTGAGGAGGAGTCGAACCCGGTGCCGTCGAGCAGCTCACCGGAGAACGCCGGGGCAGGTGCCCGCTGGTCCTCAGCGACCACCGTCGCCGTCGGCGTGGGTTCGGTGAACTCATACTCCCCGGTGGAGCTCACGGTGTCGTTCCCGCCGGTGGAGCAGCCGACCAGCGCGCCTGCGGCGGCGCCACCGGCGGCCAGCAAGAGCGTTCGGCGGCTGAGCGGCCGGCTCATCGGCGTGCCGCCGCGGTGGAACCCGAGCGGCGACGCCTGGCTGTACGACTGGGCTGCGTCCTCACCACATCCCTACTATGACAGGTAGGAGCAGCGGTCTACTATCTGGCATAGTGGCGCCAGTGTGGCGCCCGACAGCCGTTGGAGGCACCGATGTCGGAGCTGTTCTACCTGTTGGCGTTGCTGGCCTGCCCGGTCGGCATGGGCGCCATGATGTGGATGATGAGCCGCGGCCACGGATCGGCGCCGCAGCCGGCCGAGGACAAGCAGGCCGAGCTCGCCGGCCTGCGTGCCGAGATCGACCAGCTGCGTGCGGAGCGCTCCGGCGACGGCGGCAACCCGAGGTTGGCCGAGTCCAGCCGATGAGCGGCTGGCTGCTGCCGGCCTTGGTCCTGGTGGCGGCCCTGGCCGCCACCTACCTGTGCTGCCTGCGGCCAATGCGCGGCGGAGTCTGCCACCCCGCTCCGGCCCGGACGCTGACGGCGGACGACGGCTTGCAGCGGCAGCTCCGTCAGGCGCGCGCCGAGCGGGACCGGCTGCGCGCCCAGTAATCGACCTGCGGCCGAGCTCCGGCCCTTCCCGGGCTCGTGATCGCGGCCACTGCGACACCTTCCATCGGTGGCCTACGGGATCGGCCGGATCGGCTGCTTCCTGGCCGGAGACGGCTCCTACGGCCAGCCCTCGGAACTGCCTTGGGCGACCGCGTTCCCCGACGGCATGGTGCCCACCCTCGTGCCGGTGCATCCCGCAGCGCTGTACGAAGCCGTCGTCGCACTGGCCGTCGGCGGGCTGCTGTGGATTCTGCGGACCCGGTGGTCACCGCTGCGCGTCTTCGGGCTGTACGCAGTACTCAGCGGGTCGGCGCGGTTCCTCGTCGAGGAGTTTCGGGTCAACCCGGAGGCGGTGCTCGGGTTGACCCAGCCGCAGCTGTGGTCAGCGCTGCTGGTCGCCGTGGGAGTGGCCCTGCTGAGGATCGGGTCGTTGCGGGGCCGGCCGCCGGCGGGTGCTGGCCCTGATGAGATGGCGCCAGGCGGCACCGCCGACAGGGACGTCGTCCACTACCGCCGGTAGTACTGTGGCGGGAAGCTGCGCCACGGCCGACGGGTTGCTGCAGCTGACCGGGTCGCGCAGCGGCGCGGGGGATGAGGAGGTGGCGAGTGCGCCCGTTCGGTGAGCTGGAAGCCGTCGTGATGGACATGCTGTGGCGCCGTGGCGAGGCGGCGACCGTCCGTGAGGTGCTCGCCGAGCTGACCGCGTCCCGCGCGCTGGCCTACACGACCGTGATGACGGTGCTGGACAACCTGCACCGCAAGGGCGCGCTCAGCCGCGAGATGGAAGGCCGGGCCTGGCGGTACCGCCCCACCCGGACCCGCGCGGAGCACTCAGCGGCGATGCTTCAGGACGTGCTGAGTGCGGCCGGGGATCGCGACGAGGTGCTCATGCACTTCGTCGCCGACCTCGATGCGGACTCGGTGGCCAGCCTGCGGACAGCGGTGGAATCGGCCCGGCAGGCGCAGACGCCGTGACCACCACCGTCGCGCTGCTGACCTTCGCCGCGGCGCTGGTGGTGCTGGCTCCGCGGGCGATCGGTGCCGGCTGGGCCGATCGCTCGCCGCGGCTGGCGGTCGCCGCCTGGCAGGCGGCGTCTGCCGGCGTGCTGGTGTCCGTGGTGCTCGCCGGCCTGGCGCTGCTGGTGCCGGCCGGTGCGGTGGCCGACGGCCTGGCATCGATCCTCGACGCCTGCGCGGCGACCATCGCCGCCGTCTACCGCTCGCCCGGGCAGCTGGCCGCCGTGCTCGCCGGCGTCCTGCTGTCGGGCGGGGTGCTCCTGCGCCTGGGCTGGGTCGCCGCCCGCACCCGCCTGTGCGACCAGCGGGAGCGGCGCCGGCTGCGCGCGAAGATCCTGGCCGGTGCCCGCCCCGAGCAGTCGCTGGGGGCAGTGGTGCTGGACTCCGACCAGGCGGCCGCCTTCTGCCTGCCCGGACGGCTCCGTACCGTCGTGGTGACCACTGCGGCTGTCCACACCCTCTCCGCCGACGAGCTCGCCGCCGTGCTGGCCCACGAGCGGGCCCATCTGCGCGGCCGCCACCATCTGGCCGTCGGCGCCGCCCGGATCCTGGACCGGGCCTTCCCCGGAGTGCCCCTCTTCTCCCGGGGCCGGGCGCAGACCGAGCGGCTGGTCGAGCTGCTGGCCGACGACGCCGCGGCCGAGCGGGTCAACCGGGTGGAGGTCGCCTCCGCCCTGGTGACCCTTGCCGGCATGCGCGCCCCCGCCGCGGCGCTGGCCGCCGCACAGGGAGCCGGGGTGCTCCGCGTGACCCGGCTGCTGCGGCCGGCCGCCCCTCTCGGCGCCGCGCAGCGCATCACCGCCGCCACGGCGGCAGTGTTCGTGGTGGCCGGGCCGGTGGCGTTGGCCGCCTGGCCGCTGGTGTCCGCCGTGTCCAGCGGGCTGTGCGTCCTCCCCGGAGCCGACTGGAGCTGAGCCCCGTCCCTGCCGGACGGTCTACTATCCGTCGTAGTACGTCCGCCCGTCTCTGTGGGGAGCTCATGTCACCGTCCGTCCTGCCGTCCCGATCCACCCGATCCTCTCGGCCTGCCCCGTGGGCAGCCGGTCGCCGCCGGGTGCTGGTGGGCGCCGCCGCGGCCGGAGCGCTGCTCCTCGCCGGGTGCGGCACTGACGCAACTGCGGGAGACCAGACCGCGGCTGACGGCGAAACCCACAGCCACGACGACGGCACCCATCCCCACCCGGACGACGTGACCCTCGAGCACGTGCACGGCCTCGGCGTCGACCCGGCCGACGATGCCCTGTTTGCCGGCACGCACTACGGGCTGGTGCGCATCTCCCCGGACGGGGAGCTGACCCGCATAGCCGATCGGGTGCAGGACTTCATGGGCTTCACCGTGGTCGGCCCCGAGCACTACCTGGCCAGCGGCCACCCCGGCGAGGGCCAGGACGGCCCGGGCAACCTGGGCCTGATCGAGAGCACCGACGGCGGGCAGACCTGGCAGACGCTGTCGCTGGCCGGGGAGGCGGACTTCCACGCCCTGGACGCCGCCGACGGCGTGATCTACGGCTACAGCGGGGGCCGGTTGCTGGTCAGCGAGGACGGCGTCGACTGGGCCGACCGCGGGGAGATGCGGATCGCCGACCTGGCCGCCGACCCCACCGACCCGCAACGGGTGCTGGCCACCACCGAGGCCGGCCTGGTGGTCAGCAACGACGCCGGAAAGGACTTCACCGCCGACGCCGGCGCCCCGCTGCTGGTGGTGGTGGACATCGCCGCCGAGGGCGGTTCCACGGTCGGCGTTGCCCCCGACGGCACGGTCTTCGGGAGCACCGACGGCGGACGGACCTGGGCCGAGCGCGGCAGCGCCGGCGGCGCGCCAGAAGCGCTGACCGTGGAAGGGGACGACGTCTACGTCGCCGTCGAGGGGCGGTCCTCGCCTCCACCGACGGCGGGAAGACCTTTACCGAGCTGTACCGGGAGGCCTGATGCCGGCGCGGCTGGCCGGCGGGCTCCTGACCGCCGCCCTGCTGGCCGGCTGCGCGACCGCCGAGCCGAACGTGACCTCTGCGCGGACCGGTCCCGCGACCGCCGAGGCGGCTCCGCCCGCGCCGGCCTGCGAGCAGCTGCCCGAGGACACCGTGCCGGCCGGCGCGGACGCCCTGCCGCAGCTCACCCTGCCCTGCCTCGGTCCGGGCCCGGACGTGGACCTGCACCGGCTCACCGGCCGCCCGACCCTGGTCAATCTGTGGGCGACCTGGTGCGGCCCGTGCCGGGAGGAGATGCCGCTGCTGCAGGAGGCCTACGCCCGCCACGGCGAGCAGGTCCGCTTCCTGGGTGTGGATGTGCAGGACGATCCCGAGGCTGCCCGCTGGTTCCTCGACGAGCACGGCATCGACTACCCGCACGCCGTCGACGCCGACGGCGAGCTGCTGCGCCAACTGGGGATCCGGGGACTGCCGGTGACCCTCGCGCTCGACGCCGACGGCCGCGTCGTCGACCGGGCGGTCGGCCAGCTGACCTCCGCGGAGCTGCAGCGCCTGATCGACGACCTCCTCCGCTCCGGAGACGCCTGAGCGTCTTCAGCCAGACTCGATCGCCAGCGCCTCCGCGATCAATCGACGGCACCAGTCCGGATGGGTGAGCGGGAGCACGTGGTCGGCCTCCGGGTGGACGACCGACCGCAGAGCAGGTCGGGTCCGAGCCAGCTCGGCAGCCCGCCCGGGTGCCGGCACCGGGTCGCACGCGCCGGCCGCCAGGGTCAGCGGGATCTGCTCCAGTGCATCGAGGGCAGGAAGCCAGCCGTCGTCGCGGACGAGTCCGTCCATCGCGCCGGAGTAGGTGTCCCAGGTGTGCTTGACCCCTGACCGGGCCACCGGGACCGGGAGATCCGGGCGGTAGGCGACGGCGAGCCAGGAGGCCAGCGTGCGGTGGCGGCACATCCAGGCGCAGGCGGCGCGCGACAGTGGCCCGTCACCAGCGAGCAAGGCCTCCATCGGTCCGATCGCCCCGATGTGCGCGTCGGCCTCCGTCCGGTTGACGTAAAGCGGTGCTCCGAAGGTGAGCACCGCCCGCACCCGGAGGCGGTGCGCGGCGGCCCAGCGGATCGCGAGGACGCCGCCCATCGAGTGCCCGGCCACGACGGTGGGCCGGTCCTGCAGGCCGAGAGCGGTCAGCGCGGCGTCCAGGGCCGCGATGTGGGCCTGTGCGTCTGTCGGTCCGGTCGCCTCCATCGACCCGCCGAAGCCGAGCAGATCGGGGACCACCACGGTCGCTGCTTCGGCGAGCTCGTCGTAGGCGGCGCCGAATCCGTTCCCCGCCCCGGCCAGGCCGTGCAGCAGGAGGAGCACCGGTTCGCCCGAGCCCAGGACGCGCACGTGCAGCGGCCCGGCCCGGCGCTGCCGGCCCCCGCCCGGAGTCCACCGGGCCACCGCCTGCGACCGCTGGTGCCGCAGCGCCCACCAGCTGGCGGCAGCCGCCAGCCCGAGGGCGCCACTGCTGAGGACCGGATAGCCGCGCAGGACAGATGCGCTTGTCACCGCCGTTCCGCTGGTGGCAGAGACGGGCCGGCCGAGCATCTCGAAAGTGGCGTACTATCTCCCATAGTAGTCGAGGCCGATCGGAAAGCACACGGCATTGAGGAACACATCATGGTGAAGTGTCTGCTGGTCGCAGCGTTGTTCGCAGGGGAATTGCCCTTCCCGCCGGGGTGGCCCAGGCCCACACCGGCGACGAGGGCAGGACGCCCGCTGGAATGGCGCAGATGCACGAACTCATGGAGCAGGGCAACCCCGGCACGGCGCGGATGCACGAGCGCATGGAGCAGGGCAACCCCGGCATGACGCAGATCGAGCTGATGCACCAGGGCACGCCCGGCCACCACTGACCGGCCCGCTGGCCGTCGGTAGCGGCCGAAGACGCGCGACAGGACGCTCCCCGGGGCGCGCTGCCGACTGAAAGGAAGGAGCGGCCGATGGGCCACGACGGCGGAATGATGGAGGGCGGAATGATGGGGATGGGCGGCTGGATGCTGCTTTGGGCCCTGGTCGGGATCGCCCTGCTGGTGGTCGCGGTTCTTGCGGCCATCTGGTTGGTCAAGCACCGTTCCCCGGCCCGCCCGGACGCGATCCCCACTGCACCGGGCAAGCGCGACGAGGTGGCTAGCGCGCAGGAGCTGCTGCGCCGCCGCTACGCCGCTGGCGAGATCGACCGCGAGGAGTACCTCCGGGTGCAGCGCGACCTGTCCGGAGGTTGACCGCAACCGGCCGCCGAGGCGTGGGCCCGCGCTGGGCGGTGGTCCACTCGCGCGCGGCACGTTCCAGCCGCGGCCGGTTCGGCCGGCTCAGTCGGCGGCCAGTCGGGTGAGGTCCTCGGCGTACTGGTCCGGCGTGGTTCCGCCGGTGTAGACGATCGACCGGCCCCCGGGCCCCCAGGCGTACACGGCTCCGGCGTGGTCGACCCCGTAGTCACCATGACTGTGTCCGCCCCCGTCCTGCCTGGGTGCTTCTCCGGCGTGCTCGCCGGCCTCGTGCGGGTGGACGATCGCTGTCGACGGGTCGGCCACCTGCGCGCTCTCGGGCAGGTACAGCTCCCGCAGCGCCGCGGCCGTGGCCTCGTTGCCGCCGATGAGCCCGGTGAACTCCGGATCGAACCGGTCCAGCCACTCCCGCAGTGCCTCCGGGGTGTCCCGCGCCGGATCCTCGGTCACGAACACCACCTGCACCCGGTCGCGGATCTCCGGGGCGAACATGTCCCGCGCCAGCGAGAGGTCGGCCATCGTGGTCGGGCACAGGTCCGGGCAGTGGGTGTAGCCGAAAAACAGCAGCGTGATCTCGTCCTCGGGTCGGTTGCCCAGGTCGAATAGGTCGCCGCTGGTGGTCGGCAGCGTCAGGTCCGGACGGGGCTGGGCCTGCTGCATCAGGGTGCCGTGAAAGCCATCGTCCTGCGTCGTGACGCGGGCCCCGCCCGCCGACGAGGCCTCAACCGCTCCCGTGGCGCCCTCGCCGCAGCCGGTCAGCAGCAGCCCGCCGACCAGAATGGCAGAGCCGAGGGCGGCTCGGCCTGGGACTCCTGACACGGGACCTCCTGAGCTACTGGCCGTCCGGGTTCCGGCCAAGCCGAATTCTACTATCGCCTATCGTAGGCACCGGCCACTCTGTCCGACCGTGGCAGGCGCGGTGGGCTCGCCGACAAGCGCCTGATGCCGGCGATCCCAGGCGACGATCGCCACCTCGCGGGTGGTGCTGTTCGCGATGGCCTGGCTGATCGACAACACGCTGACAGCGGTAGTGGGGACCACAGCGAGGGCGTCGTCGGCGAGTCCGGGGACTGGACTACTACTAGGCCACCGGTGTCATGGGCTGCTCCGGTTGGCTACGCCGCTGTTCCTGCTGCTTACGCCAGCCGTACCGGGTGAGGCCTCTAGGTTTGTAGATCGAGAGGGCCGTGATGAGGAACAGCACCACGACACCGCCGACGGAGTGCGGTAACGAGCCCGGCAGATCGCGGGGCTCCACACCTGACGCTGCCGCCTCCGCCAGCGAGCGGATCGTTTGTGTCTCGAGCAGGAGCACCGTGGTCGCGACGAGGGTGAGCAGGAGCTTCACCAGGACCCAGTAGTGACGGAACAAGCCCCAGGACGTGCCTAGTGCGTTGACGATCCCAACGAACACCGATGCGAGGGCCAGCGGAACGATGGCATAGCTGATGGTGACGTCCATCGCGAGATAGGCCGCGCGAACCCGCTCGACGTCCGTGCTGACGACGGCGGTGACATCGAGAGCGATGTAGGCCAGGACCGCACCCAGCCAGCCCACCGAAGTCGTGACATGTGTCGTCAGAACCGCCTTGCGCAGGCGAGGCGGCATGGTCATCCGAGTAGGGTGGCGACCGACGCCTGCGCTATGCCTGGTGTACCGATGTCAGGCATCGATGCTCCGGACATGTGCCGTCCCGGACCGTGCTTGCCGCCGATACCTGTCAGCTGCAGGACGACGAACACCAGGACCAGCAGACCGACGACGATCGCGGCCACCTTCACCCAACGTGGCATACGCGGCGGCGTTCCGTGGTCGGCGCCTGGGCGGGGAGTTGTCTCGGCCATGTCAGCGTCCTCTGTTCTGGCCAACCGAGTGGTCGACCTGATGCAGGTTATCGAGACACTATGTCTGCGGTCGACACATGATGTTCGACCAGCGGCGCATCGTAGGCTTCCGCCGTGCCGAAGCTGTGGACCGAGACGATCGAGACCCACCGGCATGCCGTGCGCGAGACGATCCTCGACGTCACCTGGGGGCTGGTGACCGAACGCGGCCTGCTGGCGGTGACGATGTCGCAGATCGCACAGAAGGCCGGCATCGGCCGCGCGACGCTGTACAAGTACTTTCCCGACGTCGAGGCGATCCTGTTCGCCTGCCATGAGCGCCATGTGGCCGAGCACCTCGGTCGCCTGGCCGAGCTCCGGAACCGACCCGGCGACGCCGGCACGCGACTGAGGGGCGTGCTGGAGGCGTATGCCCTCATCGCGCACCACCGAGGACGTCATGGCACCGAGGAGCTCAGTGCTCTGCTGCACCGCGGTGAGCACGTCGACCGCGCGCAGCAGCAGATCGTCGATCTGATCCGGGATCTGCTCGTGGATGTGGCTGCCGCCGACGGGCTCCGGGACGACGTGGCACCAGACGAGCTCGCGAGCTACTGCCTGCACGCTCTGACGGCTGCGGGGAGCCTGCGGTCCGAAGGTGCTGTCCGGCGGCTGGTCGATGTCACGTTGGCGGGGATCAGTCCTCAGGGCTGAGAACCGAGTTCGTCGATCGGCCGCCAGGTCGCACCGCCGGCTGCTTCCTGCTCCAGCGGTGGGGCCCCTTGGCAGGCTGCTCACCCACCGGCCCGGGTGCGCCGGCCATGCCGTGGTCAGTCCGACGGCGGGCAGTCCAGCAGCGCGGACCCTCGAACTCGGGAACCGTTCGGGCCTCGGCTTCCTCCACCGTGTCGGCGATCCCGTTCTCCGCGATGTCCTCGATCAGCCAGTCCATCTCGTCGATCTCCCGCTGCTGCGCCTCGATGATCTCGACGGCCAGCTGGCAGACACGGACATCGGAGATCTCGGCCCGCTCGGAGCGGGTGATCGCCATCGAGTGGTGCGGGATCATCGCGCGCATCCAGGCGGTGTCCTGCACGGTCGTCTGGCTGCGATCGAGGAACACCCCGAACCCCAGGAGCAGCAGGCTCGCCCCCACGATGGCGATGTTGGCTTTCATGTTCTTGTACATGTTCAGCATCCAGCCGAGCATGACCAGGCCCATGACCCCGCCCATGGTGATCGCCATGAACACGCGGCTCTGGCTGAAGCGGATGTGGCTCCACTCCCACGAACTGACGAACATGACGAAGTACATGAGGACGATGGACGTCAGGATCATGGCCGCGAAGCGCAGGTACATCTTGGTCTCGTGCGACATCTTGCCGCCGTGACCCTGCTGCTCGTTCGCCTCGTCGCTCTTCTTCGTCGCCATGGGTCCGATCTCCACTTCTTCTGTCGTCGGGGGTGCAAGCGCGCCGCAAGTCGTACGACGATTCGCCACGAGACCCGCCCGCCGCATCCGTCATGCCGCAGACGCATGGCTGCCGTGGTCGGAGTCTGCGCGGGAGTTCGGGCCTGTGCGTGCGCAGACTGTGCGTCCGTGGAACGGCGTCCGCATGCCCGTACGGTCGTCCGGACAAACACGAGTGCTCGGTGCTCTCGTCCGGGCAATCGGAACGGGTAGCTTCGTGACCGCCACCCAGCCTGCAGGCACGGTCGGGTCGGAGGTGTGGAGCGGGGTGTCATGCGAGGCCGACGGATCTGGGCGCTGCTCGTCGTGGCCGCCGTCCTGGCCATGCACGGGGTGCAGTGCATGAGCGGATCTTTCGGCTCAGCCCACGCCACCGTGGCAGCACCGGCCGTTCCTCTCACCGTGCTCGGCGACGGCTCCACCGCGTTCCCTGACGGAAGCCACCACGTCGTCGCCATCGGCGCGGACACGACCACGCCACTCCACCCCGTTCCTGACGGCGTCCCAACTCATGGACCGGAGCTCTGGACCATCTGCCTGGCTGTGGTGTTCGCGGCTCTGGCGCTGGTGAGCGTCGCGTTGCTGTTCCGGGGCGAGCCGCCCTTGTCGTACGAGGCCCGCCTCCCTCGCTGCGTGGGCGCCGGCAGCGCTACCGGCCGCCCCTGCGCCGGATCTCTCCGCTCTCTGCCTCCTGCGGATCTAGGCCGAACGCCCCGACCCCGCCAGCACCTGCTGGACGGGGTCGATCAGGCACGCCCAGATCCCATGGATAGGAGATACGCAATGACCCGCACGACAGCTCGACTCGTCCGCATCGCCGGTGGCCTGCTCGCCGGCATCGTCGTCCTCGGCGGCTGCTCCGGCGCCGCCGACGGCACCGCGGCCGACAGCACCACTTCCGCCGACAGCGCGGCGACCGTGTCCGAAGAGTTCAACGACGCCGATGTCGCCTTCGCGCAGGGGATGATTCCGCACCACGAAGGTGCCCTGGTGATGGCTGAGATGGCTCTGGAGCGCGCCAGCGATCCTCGCGTGCTCGACCTGGCCGAGCGCATCCAGGCCGGTCAGGATCCGGAGATTGATCTAATGACCGGCTGGCTGGAGGAGTGGGGAGAGCCGGTGGAGTCCGGTGCCATGGGCGGTATGGATCATGGGTCCGGCGGCGGCATGGACCATGGTTCGGAGGGCATGGGGGACATGCCGGCCGCCGGTCCCGACTTCGACGTCATGTGGCTGCAGTCGATGATCGAGCACCATGATGGCGCGGTGATCATGGCGCAGATCGAGATCGACGACGGTGCGAACGAGGAAGCGATCGACCTGGCTCGGGTCATCGTCGAGACGCAGAACGACGAGATCAACGAGATGCAGCAACTGCTGAACGAACTCGGCGGCTGAGTTGAGGGCCGCGGGGTGCGGCTTCTTGTGCCGCCCCCGCGCTCCCCGAGGCCTCTATCCGTCGGATGCACTCACGCCAGAAGACGGCGGCTCTCGGTGCTGGGGAAGACCTGCGTAGTCGGCCCGACGCCGATGACTCATGAGACATCAGGGCCGGGCGCCCAACCCGCATATCCTTGGCTGGGCGTCCGGCAGCCGGTCGGGGCTGTGGATCAACGGACGGTGTCAGCCCAGCGACGTGATGAGGTCTCGGCAGGCCTTCTCGCAGCGCCGGCAGGCCTCGGCGCAGACGCGGCAGTGCTCGTGCATCGAGGCGTGGCTCTCGCACTCGTCACCGCACGCCTTGCAGGCGGCGGCGCAGGCCTCGAGCACCGCCCGGGTGAGGTTGGCGTCGTAGCCGGTGTGCCGGGAGAGCACCCGGCCCGTCGTGTCGCAGATGTCGGCGCAGTCGGTGTTGCTGCGAATGCACTTGGTCAGCTCGGCGACCTTGTCCTCGCTGAGGCAGGCGTCGGCGCAGGCGGTGCAGGCCTGGGCGCACTCGAAGCAGGCCTCGATGCACTCGAGGAGCTTCTCCTTGTCCACTCCGCCGAGGTCCTTGGGGTAGGTGTCGAGCATCTGGGCTGCCACAGTCATGGTTGTCTCCTCGAATTCGCGGCGCCGGACGGCTCGGATGTCGCCCGGATCTGGCGCCGACAGATCCGGCGGTACCCGCAGACCCGTACGGGTATGAGTGGTCCGGAGGTGTTTCTCGATGTCCGAACCTGACCACGCGCATCCGGTCGATCCCGAGCGTGTCGCACACGCCCGTGCCCGGCTGCCCAGTCGGGATGAAGCTGCCCAGCTGACCAGCGTGCTGAGCCTGATGGCAGATCCCACGCGAGCCCGAGTCCTATTCGCGCTCGACATGGTCGAGGAGCTTGCGTCGGCGACCTCGCACTGGCCCTGGAGGCCAACGAGGACGCCGTGGGGTACGCGCTCCGGTTGTTGCGCACAGCGGGACTGGTGACCAACCGGAAGCAGGGGCGCGTCGTGTTCTACCGCCTGGCCGAGGGTTTCCCGAGCCATTGCGGGAGCACTGCCTCCGCCAGTTGGTCGTCCTCTCAGACGCGGCGCCAGACGACGACTGACAGTTCGTTTGTCAAGGCTGGCGCGGTTGCCAAAGGCGGGGTGATCGTCGCCGCGCGAACATCTCCGACCGCCCCTACAGTCGGCCACATCCGGACGGTCGTCCGGGTGACCACTGTCGATTCCCCAGCAGCACCGGCCGTTCCCAGCGGCATCTCCGTTGAGGCGAGGAGGGCGCCATGATTGCGCTGCTGTCGCTGGCTGCCCTGGTCGCGGCCGGGATCGTCGGGCTGTACGCGCTGTCGTCGGCGTTGCGCACCGCCCGGGAGCCCGCCGCCGTCCTGCCGTACGAGTCGGGCCTGCTCCCACAGCAGCACGCCGTCTCCCGCTACCACGCGCGGTGGTACGCGGTCACGGTCCTCTTCCTGGCCTTCGACATGGAAATGATCTTCATGTACCCGTGGGCGGTCGTGGTTGCGGACATGGGGGCGGCGGCGGTCGTCGAGATGTTCGGCTTCCTCGTCGTTCTGCTCGTCGGTGTCACCTACGTCTGGCGTGAAGGTGCGCTGCGATGGACCTGATCGCCCGCCTGCGGAACTGGGCGCTGGCGAAGCCGCAGGTGCTGCTCGTCGATGCCCCGGGCGCGACGACGCTCCGGTGGTCCGTCGAGGCCGAGTTGGACCGGCGCGGCTGGCGGCGCGCCGTGTCACCCGCGGACACCGATCTGCTGGTCGTCCTTGGCGGACCCGGACCGGCGCTGGCAAAAGCTGTCGGCGTGCTGTGGAGCCAGGTCCCCGAGCCGCGGCACCGAGTGGACGTCCAGCGCCCCGGTGACGTCGCCGTTGCTCTGGACGAGGGTCGAGCGGCGCTGGTCCGGCGAGCCGAATCAGGAGCAAGAGGAGACGACCGGCCGTCGCCGGCCTCGTTGCTCGGCGAGAACAAGGACGAGGACGCCGACGACGAGGGCATGGGCACCGCCGACGACGAGGGCATGGACCACGAGGGCATGGACCACGGTGGTGAGGTCGCCGGGCTGCCCATGGCCATGACGGGCCCCGATCGGGACGGCCTCGAACTCGACGTCCTGAAGGTGGCGCTCGGGCCGGTACTGCCGGGCTGGCCGACGGGTCTGGTGTTGCGGGCGGATCTGCAGGGTGACGTCCTCACCTCCGCAGAACTGGCCTGGCTCGACGCCGGCACCGCCCCACCCGCCCAGCAGCAGTCCGACTCCCAGCGGGCCGCACTCGACCGGCTCGCCCGCTTCCTGGACGTGGCCGGCTGGCCGACCGCCGCCCGAGACGCACGCCGGGCCCGAGACGGGATGGCCGAGGGGGCCAACCGAGACGAGGCGCAACGGCTTGCCGAGGCCCTGGCGCGGCGGGTGAGCCGGTCGCGGACCTTGGCGTGGACGGCCGGCGGCATCGGGAGGCGCGGGTCTGGGGAGACGCCCTGGACCGGGTCAGGCGTTGGTGCGACATGGCGTCGGGGCAGTCGGTCGAGGACTTGCCCGCGATGTCACTGGACGACGCCGCGGCGCTGTTGGAGGGCGCGGAGATCGGGAGCGCACGGCTGATCGTGGCCAGCCTCGACCTCAGCCCCGTGTCCGCAGTCTCGGCTCCGGAGCACCTGCATGCCTGAGCAGACTGTGGCGGAGGCGTGGGGGCTGGTCCCGGCAGTCCTTGGGATCGTGGCGGTCGGTCTGGTCCTGGGCGTCGTGGTGACGGCGGTCGACCGCGTCGTCGTCTTCGGCGCGCCCGGGGCCGCTGTCGAGCCGATCCGCTCGAGCGCGCGTCTGCTGGTCGAGCAGCGGCGGACGACTCTGGCGCCGGATCGGCTGCTGTGGCGGGTCGGCTGCACTGCCGTGCCGACGCTGGCGCTCTCTCTCTGGCGGTGGTGCCCGTAGGCGGTCGGACGCTGTGGTCGACCAGCGCCGACCTCGTGTGGTTCAACGCCATGGAGGCGTTGCTGTGGGCGGCGGTGTGGCTGGTCGGCTGGGGCCCGAACGCCGTCCATGCCCTGACCGGGGATACCGGTTCCTCGCCCAGGGCCTGGCCTACGAGCTGCCGCTGATGTTCGCGCTCATCACGGCCGGTCTGGCAGCGAGTTCCCTGCGGATGACGGACATTCTCGCCACCCAGGAGCATCTGTGGTTCGTGGTGACGATGCCGGTCGCCTTCGTGGTGTTCGTGGCGAGCGCCGCGGCCTTCGCATTCTGGGGGCCGTTCGCCGCACCCGCCGGCCCGGACATCGCCGGCGGCGTCACCTCGGAACTGTCCGGGGTGGACCGGCTGCTCGTGGAGGCCGGTCGCGCCGTCTTCCTCGGCGCGAGCGCGGCCATGGCGGCGGCGCTGTTCCTCGGCGGCGACTCCGGCCCCTGGTTGCCCGGCCCGCTGTGGCACCTGCTGAAGACGCTGGCCGTCGTCGCCGCTCTGATCTGGGTGGGACGACGGATGCCGGTGCTGCGGCCCGACCGCACGGTGGAGGTCGGCTGGATGGTCCTCGTCCCGCTGACGCTCCTGCAGGCGCTGGTGGTCGCCGTGCTCGTCCTGAACGGCTTCTACGCGTGAGGGGGCGGGATGCTGACCGAGCTCTCCGGCTGGGCGATCACGGCCGTCGCCGCCCTCGGTGTCCTCTCGGTCGCCGCCGGGGTCGCCGTCTTCGTCGTCGACTCGATGGCACGGGCGACCTTCGCCCTGCTGGCGTCGTTCCTCGCCGTGGCGGGCATCCTGCTCGCCCTCGACCTGGTCTACCTGGCCGTCGTGACGGCGCTGATGATGACGATCGAGATGGCGATCATGGCCGTCTTCATGATCATGTTCATGATGAACCCGGCCGGGCTCATGCCGATGACGATGGTGCACAACGCCAAAGGCTCGGCCGGAACGGGTGCGGGTGCGTTCGTCGTCCTCGTCGTCGGCATCTGGACGATCGACTGGCCGACGCGGGACACCCCCGCCCGGCCGACAGCACCCGCCAGCTCGGCGAGGCCATCATGGGCAGCCACATGCTCGTCATGCTGGTGATCGGCATCGGGCTGTTCACCACGATCCTGGCCGGCACCGTCCTGGCCACCTCGCGCGGCCGCTACGACCGTCTTGGCCCGGGTCTCGACGCCGAGCACCCGGACGACCCGGTACCCGGGGACTGCCCCGATGACCGCCGAACTGGTGCTGCAGATCGTCCTGACCGTCGCCGCCGGCCTGATCGGTGTCGGGCTTTTCGGGGCGTTGTCCCAGCAGACGATCGTCATGGTGATGATGGGCCTCGAGCTCGTCCTCAACGGCGTCCTGCTGGCCGGGGAGCGGCCTGGTACTTCCTCGCGCCGGAGCTGCCCGACGCCCAGGTGCTGGTCGTCGTGGCGCTGGTGGTCATGGCGGTGGAGATGGCCATGGGCTTCGCCGTCACCGTCGCCTTCTACCGAGCCCGGCAGCTCGACATGATCGACATGGCCTCGGACCTGCACGGATGAGCGCCGTCCTCGGCGCCCTGGTGCTGCTCCCCGCCCTGACCGGCGCGGGGCTGCTGGTCGCCGGTCGGCGGGCCGACCGCGTCGCCGGTCCGCTGGCCGTGGCCGTGGCCGTGGCAGGTGTGGCGCTGGCCGCACTGGTGGCCGGTGCCCGACCGAGTCTGTCGGTGCCGTTCCTCGGCATCGTCGACGGCGGAGATCTGCGCCTGGTCGTAGATGGGCTCTCCGCGGTGCTCGTGGTCCTGGTCGGCGGGATCGCCCTGCTGGTCACCGTGTTCGCCGTCGCGGACCTGCCGGCGGACGCGGCTCGGGCCCGCTTCTTCGGCTATCTGCTGCTGTTCGTCGCCGCCATGCTGGCCACGGTCACCGCGGCCACCCTGCCCGCGCTGCTGCTGGCGTGGGAGGTCATGGGGCGACCTCCTATGCGCTCATCGGCTACCACTGGGACGAGTCGGGCAAGCTGGCTGCCGGCACCCGGGCGTTCGTGACCACCCGGGCCGGTGACCTCGGCCTGTACGTCACCGCCGGCGCGGCGCTGGCAGCCACGGGGAGCCTGGTGCTGGCCGACCTGAACAGTGCGGACGGGGGCTGGGCGGACCTGGCCGCCGCCGGCGTACTGGTCGCCGCACTCGGCAAGTCCGCACAGCTGCCCTTCTCCGCCTGGCTCTCGGCCGCGATGCAGGGACCGAGCCCGGTGAGCGCGCTGCTGCATTCGGCCACGATGGTGGCCGCCGGCGGCTACCTGCTGATCCGGATGCAGCCCCTGCTCGCCGCGACGGGATGGGCCGCGACGGCGGCAGCGTGGGCCGGTGCGTTGACCGCACTGCTGCTGGGCGCGGTGGCCGTGGCGCAGACCGACCTCAAGCAGCTGCTCGCGGCCAGCACGGCCGCGCAGATCGGCTTCGTCGTCCTCGCCGCCGGGGTGGGCGCCACCGCAGGCGGCACGGCGCAGCTGGTCGCGCACGCAGCGGTGAAGGCCGGCCTGTTCGTCGCGGCCGGCGCCTGGCTCACCGCGCTGGGCACCAAGCAACTGGCCGGTCTCCGCGGCGCCGCCCGCCGGTTCCCGGGAATGGGAGCCGCGGCCACCGTCGCCGCCCTCGCCCTGGCCGGTGTCCCGCCGCTGTCGCTGTGGGCCACCAAGGACGAGGTACTCGCCGGCGTCGACGGAACGGCGCTGCACATCGTCGGCCTCGCCGCCGCCGCTGTCTCGGCGATCTACGCCGGTCGGATCCTGGCCGTCGTCCTCGCCCGGCCGGCGGGGGCGAGGCGTTCGACGAGGAGGAGCCGGGCACCCGGCGCGTCCCGCCCCTGACCACGGTCGTCGCCGGCGTGCTGGCCGCGTTCGCCGCCGGGCTGGGTGTGCTCGCGCTGCCGGCCGTGGCAGAGCAACTCAAGGCGGTCCTGGACGCGGAGGGGAACCGTCCCCGGGGCTGGGGGAGCTGCTGCTCTCCGGGACGCTCGCGCTGGTGGCCCTGGGGCTGACCGTCGCCGTGATCCGGACCCGCCCGGCCGTCATGGAGCAGCTCTCCCGGAGTCCGCTCGCCTCGTGGGCCGGGCTGGGACGACTGCTGTCGCCCCGGCCGGCCATGGCTGTCGCCCGCGCTCTGGCAGTCATCGACGACAAGCTGATCGACCGGGCCGTCATGGGGATGGCCGTCAGCGCGCGCCGGCTCGCTGGCATGGCATCCCGGGCGGACGACAGCGTCCTGGACGGCGCGGTGACGGGAGTCGCCTCGGCGACCCGCCGCACAGCGGCCGGATCCGCGCGGATCGACACCGGCGTGGTGGACGGCCTCGTCCGCGGGACGGCGCGGGCGTTCCGCCGCGCGGGAAGCGCCGCCCGCCGTCCACAGACCGGGCTGCTGCACCAGTACTACGCCCAGGCCGTCGTCGGCCTGGGTGTCCTGCTCGTCCTCCTGCTCGTGGTGAGGTAGTCGTGCTGCTGACCGTCGTGATCTTCCTGCCGTTGCTGGCTGCCGGTGTGCTGCTGGCAGTCCCGAGGATCCCCAGTCGCGCGGCGATCGGGCTGTGGGTGGCTGCCTCCGCCGCCGACCTGGCGCTGGTCGGCTGGATGTGGTGGCGCTTCGAGCCCGGCGAGGGAGCCTCGGGAGTCGTGGACGGCCTGGCCTACGAGGCCGACGTGCAGTGGATCCCGACCGTCGATGCCGGCTACCACGTCGGCGTGGACGGGCTCTCCCTGCCGCTACTGGCCCTGACCGGGGTGCTGTTCCTGGCCTGCGCCATCTACTCACTCCGGGAACCGGACCGGCCGCACACCTACGCCGCGCTGTTCCTGTTCCTGCAGACCGCCTGCCTGGGCACGTTCGCCTCCCTGGACCTGATCCTGTTCTTCGTCTTCTTCGACCTGTCGATCGTCGGGATGTACTTCGTCATCGCCGGCTGGGGCCACGGCAACGCCCGGCGCAGCGCGCTGAAGTTCTTCCTCTACACCTTCATCGGGTCACTGGCACTGCTCGTGGGCTTCATCGGACTGTTCCTCGGCAGCGAGGAGCGCACCTTCGACATGGTGGCGCTGGCGCAGAACCCGCCGCTCGCGGACTCCCCGGTCGCCGGCGGCCTGGTCCTGCTGGCGATCGGCCTGGGGCTGGCGGTGAAGACGCCGCTGTTCCCGTTCCACACCTGGCTGCCCGACGCGCACACCGACGCCCCCGCCGCCGGGTCCGCTGTGCTCGCCGGGATCCTGCTCAAGCTCGGCACCTACGGATTCGTGCGGATCGCCATGCCGATCCTCCCCGACGCCTGGCAGCGGTGGGCCATGATCGCCGTCGTCGTCGGCGTGATCAGCGTGCTGTGGGGCGCCTTCGTCGCACTCGCCCAGACCGACGTCAAACGGATGATCGCCTACACCTCGGTCAACCACATGGGCTACGTGCTCCTCGGCCTTGGCGCGGCCGGCCTCGTCGCCTCCGCCGACGAGGGAGCGCGAACCGTGGCCACGGTAGGCGCGATGTACCAGATGGTCAGCCACGGCCTCCTCACCGGCGCGCTCTTCCTGCTCTGCGGGGTGCTGTGGTCCCGCGGGCACACCTACGCCTTCGACCGCTGGGGCGGCCTGGCGCGACCGGCACCGGTCTTCGCCGCCTGTCTTGCCGTGGCGGCGTTCGGCTCCCTGGGGCTGCCCGGCTTCTCCGGGTTCATCGCCGAGTTCCAGGTGTTCACCGGAGCCCTGCAGGCCGCGCCGGTGGCCACCGTGATCGCCGTCGTCGGCATCCTGGTCACCGCCGGGCTGTTCCTGCTCGCGCTGCAGCGGCTGCTCACCGGCGACACCGTCGTCCCGCCCGAGGCAGACCCCGAGACGATGGGGAGGGCCCGGATCCTGCGCGGGCGGACGGCGGGACGGCGACCGCCATCCGGCCGCGGACAGCGATCCGGATGCAGGACCTGCGCGGTCACGAGATGGCCTCGATCGTCCCGCTGCTCCTCCTCGCCCTGGTGCTGGGCCTGCTCCCGCGTGCCCTGCTGGACGTGCTGGAGCCGGCCGCCATGGCGGTGGTGGAGCTGGTGAGCCGGTGACCGGCATGTCGGGGGCGGGGAGCGGGTGCTCGCCCTGCTCCCCGAACTGCTCCTGCTCCTCGGCGCGGTCGGCGGCCTGCTGCTGGGCCTCTGGACGCCGCAGCACCGGCAGTGGCGGGTTCGGCTCCTGGTCACCGCCGCCTGCCTGGCCAGTGCGATCGCCGCTGCCGTCGCGCTGTCCGAGCCCGCGGAGCGGGTGTTCGAGGGCACCTGGGTCGTCGACACCACCACCGGAGTCGTCCGGATCGTGGTCGCTCTCGGTGTGGCTGTCCTGGTCTGGTTGGCGTCGGCCTCGCTGGCCGGACATCCGCGGGAGACCGAGGCCTACGTCCTCATGCTGCTCGGTGGGCTCGGCAGCATCGCGCTGGCCGCCAGCGGCGACCTGCTGCTGTTGGTCGCCGGCTACCTGCTGGCCAGCGTCCCGCTCTATGCGCTGGCCGGCTTCGCCAAGGACTCCGCGGGTGTCGAAGCGACGATGAAGTACTACCTCATGGGTGCCTTCGTGGGTGTGCTGATGCTGGTCGGCGTCGCGGCCCTGGTGCTTGCCGCCGGTACAACCGGCTACGCCGACCTCGCCGCGCTGCTCCCGCAAGCCTCCCCGAGCCTGCTCGCGGTAGGCATCCTCGGCGTCCTCGCCGGCGTCGCCTTCAAAGCCGGTGCGGTCCCGGTGCACTTCTGGGTTCCCGACGTGACCGCCGGCACTACGCCTCCGATGGCCGCCTACATCACCACGATCCCCAAGATCGGCGCGGTCGCCGCCGCATTCCGGCTGCTGGCAGAGCCCTTCGCCGACGTCCCCTCGACGTGCCCCTGTTGGTCGCCGTCATCGCCGCGGTCAGCATGACCCTGGGCAACCTGGCCGCCTTCAACCAGACCGACGTTCTGCGGCTGCTGGCCTACTCCACGGTGAGTCAGGTCGGCTACCTGTTCATGGTCGTCGCCGTCGCGGCCCGTACCGACCTCGCCGTTCCGGCCCTGACCATCTACCTGGCCGGCTACGCGGTAACCAACATCGGCGCCTTCGCCGCCGCCGCGGCAGCCCCCGCGACCCGCACGACCACCGACTGGGCCACCGCCGTCGGACACCATCGATGGCTCGTCGTCGGCCTCGTCGTCTGCCTGCTCGGCCTCGTCGGCACTCCGCCCACGGCGGTGTTCATCGGCAAGCTCGCTGTCTTCGCGGCGGCCTGGGATGGCGGGCTCGCCTGGTTGGTGGTGGTGGCGGCCATCAACACCGTGGCGAGTCTCTACTACTACCTGCGGTGGATCGCCCCCGCCTTCGCTGGTGGTGCGGCAGCACCGTTCGCGGGGAGGGCGCACCGGGGGCGGTCCGAGCACCGCGGCAGGCACGGCGCAGAAGGTCCAGCGCGGCCCGGTGTTGATCCTCCACGCGGCTGCCGTGGCTTCGCTCCTCCTGGGCGTGGGCGCCGGTGCCTGGTTCGGCGTCGCATCCGGTGCGGTCTGAGCCGCGATGCCGGTAGCCCGCAGGGTCGATCGAGGAGAAGCCTGACCCGGTCAGATCGTCACCAGCCACAGGTCATCGTCGTCACCGGCCACGAGCGCGAGGAGAAACTGCCATGAACGCCGGTCCGCATCTGGTCCGCAGGCTCGGGACCACCGACGCGGTGGTCATCGGGCTGGGCTCGATGATGGGGGCGGGGGTGTTCGCCGCTTTCTCGCCGGCGGCCCAGGCTGCCGGGGCCGGCCTGCTGATCGGCCTGGCGATCGCGGCGGTCGTCGCCTACTGCAACGCGACGGCGTCGGCGCAGTTGGCCGCGCAGTACCCGACCTCCGGCGGCACCTACGTCTACGGCCGTGAGCGGTTGGGGGACTGGTGGGGATTCCTCGCCGGCTGGGGATTCGTGGTGGGCAAGACGGCCAGCTGCGCGGCGATGGCGCTGACCTTCGCGGCGTACGCCGCACCGTCGGGCTGGCAGAAGCCGGTGGCGATCGTCGCGGTGCTGGGGCTGACCGCGGTCAACTACCGGGGCGTGACCCGCACCGCCGGGCTGACCCGGATCATCGTCACCGTCGTCCTCACCGCGCTGGCCGTCGCGGTCACCGCGACGCTGCTCGGCGGTGAGGCCAGAGCCGACGGACTGGCGGTGGGGGCCGGCCTCGACGGCGGCGTGTACGGGGTGCTGCAGTCGGCCGGTCTGCTGTTCTTCGCATTCGCCGGCTACGCCCGGATCGCCACCATGGGCGAGGAGGTCCGCGATCCGGAGCGGACCATCCCGCGGGCGATCCCGCTGGCACTGGGCATCGCGGTCGTCGTCTACGCGGTGGTCGCCGTGGCCGTGCTGGCCGCTCTCGGTCCCGACGGCGTCGCCGGCACGCCCGCACCGCTGGCCGCGGCGGTCGACGCCAGCGGCTGGGCGTGGGCGGAGCCGGTGGTCCGCGTCGGCGCAGCCGCGGCCGCCCTCGGGGCGCTGCTGGCGCTGATCGCCGGGGTGGGGCGCACCAGCCTGGCGATGGCCCGTGAGACCGACCTTCCCCGGTACCTGGCCGCGGTGCACCCGCGCTTCTCCGTGCCACACCACGCCGAGGTCACCCTCGCCGTGCTCGTCTGCCTGCTGGTGCTCACCGTCGACCTGCGCGGAGCGATCGGCTTCTCCTCGTTCGGGGTGCTGCTGTACTACTTCGTGGCCAACACAGCAGCGTTCACCCAGGACCGCGCGCACCGCCGCTTCCCCGGCCGCTGCAGGTTCTCGGCGCCGTCGGCTGCCTGGTGCTGGTCGCCACCCTGCCGTGGAAGGCCGTGGTCGGCGGCCTCCTCCTTTCGTCGTGGGCATCGCCTACCGGGCCACCCGGCTACGGCTCGCCGCGCGGTGATCCAGCCGGCATCGCCGGTGCGAACCGGCGTCGGCCGTCCGCCGGCATGGGCGCTGCTGGCCGCGCCGGCCGCGGGCCGGAAAGCGGGGTGCCCGGTGCGGCCGGACGTGACCGCTCCACGCCTGCGAGGCCGACATCGGCTTCATCACTCCGCGGAGTCGGACCGCGGAGAGGGACTGGACGTAGGCCGGGCGGACCGTGCCGGAGGGCGCCGCACCGGTCCGCCGATCGGTCACCGTACGGCGGTCTCGTGCTGAACCGCCGGATACGCGTGGATCACTGCGGTGCGCAGCTTCGGCAGCGCCCGGATCAGGCGGTGCTCCGCGTCGTGGGCGAGAGCATGCGCGTCGCTGAGGCTCGCGGTCCCGTCGATGTCCAGATCCGCCTCGGCGTGCAGAGCATGGCCGATCCATCGCATACGGACTGCTCGGACGGCTGTCACGCCGGGAGTGGCCAGGAGCGACCGCTCGGCTTCGTCCACCAGGGCAGGGTCCACGGCGTCCATCAACCGGCGGTACACGTCCCGGGCGGCCGTGCGCAGCACCGCCAGGATCGCCACCGTGATCACCAGGCCGATCAACGGGTCGGCAAGGGGAACCCGGCCGCCACGCCCCCGGCTCCGGCCAGCACCGCCAGCGAGGTCAGCCCGTCGGTACGGGCGTGCAGGCCGTCCGCGACCAGAGCCGCGGAGCCGATCGCCCGGCCGACCCGGATCCGGTACACGGCGACCAGCTCGTTGCCGGCGAAGCCGATCAGTCCGGCCAGCGCGACCCAGCCCAGGTGCTCCACGGGCGCCGGGTCGAGCAAGCGGCGGATGCTCTCGACCGCGGCGAACACGGCGGACCCGGCGATCATGGCGACGATGAAGAGTCCGGCCAGGTCCTCGGCCCGCCCGTAGCCGTACGTGTACCGGCGGGTAGCCGTCCGGCGACCCATCACGAAAGCGATCCAGAGAGGGACGGCGGTCAGCGCGTCCGAGAAGTTGTGGATCGTATCGGCCAGCAGCGCCACCGAGCCGCTGACCACCACCACCAGCACCTGCAGGCCGGCCGTCACGCCGAGCGCGACGAGGCTGATCTTCACGGCCCGGATGCCCTGCGCGGAGGATTCGAGCGCAGAGTCGACCGAGTCGGCGGCGTCGTGGCTGTGCGGATGGAACAGCCCGCTCAGCCAGCCGAACGCTCTCGCCGGGTGGTCGTGCCCGTGGTCATCGTCGTGCCCGTGGTCGTCGTCGTGGCGGTGGGCGCGACCGAGGTCGTGGCGCTCGTGCTCGCTCATGTCACGCCCCTGCGGCTCGGTCGTGCAGCGTGGCCAGGTCGGCATCGGCCAGGTGATGGCCGGGCACGTCTGGTCCGGCGTGCTCGGCGTTGTGGATGGCATTGGTGACCAGCTGACCGATGTGCTCGTTCTCCAGCCGGTAGAACACCTGGGTCCCCTCGCGGCGGGTGGCGACGGTCCGGCTCATGCGCAGCTTCGCAAGGTGGGCCGAGACGGCCGACGGCAGCTTGCCGACCTCGGCGGCCAGCTCGTTCACCGAGAGCTCGCGTCCGATCAGTGCCCACAGGATGCGCACGCGGGTGCCATCGGCGAGCATCCGGAACGCCTCGACAGCGAGGTCAACGTGGTCATCAGGCAGAGATCGGCGGCAAGTCTCGCTATCTGCGTGCATAAAGAGATAATAGATCAGGTCACATCGAGAACCATGGACGCCAGCGACGACCGATGTCCCGTGGCCACCAAGAGCAGCGACCGTCGCCGCCGCCTTCGGCCTCCTGCTCGCGACAGCCGGATCCCGAGATGCCCGCGCCGACGCTGTCCGTCGCCCCCGCCCCGCCAGAGGCCACCACGCGTGCGCCGAGCAGTCCGGCGCTGTCGACCGAGGTCGCGCCCAGCGCGACCTCGGAGCTCGCAACCGCTAGAGGCTCTGCCGACGACGAGTCGAACACCGGCACCATCGCGATCATGGCCGGAGTGCTGCTCGTCGCGGCGATCGTCGTCGGCGCATGGTGGTGGCGATCCGCCGCATCGGTTAGCGCGTCGGCGGTCCGGTCGGCTGACGTCGCGTAACGCCGTGGGGCGGCTGCGGGCGCCAGCCATGCCAGTTGTGCTCAGCCGCTCAGCCGCTCGGTCACCGGCGACACGGGCGTCGCGGGGTGAGGCCGAGCCGCGCGGGGGCGCGCCGAGGGGACTGCCGCGTTGGCCCACCGGCGGTGACCACAGGACCGTCTGGGTGAGGATGTCGCGGCTCTGTGGAAGATGGAGTCCCGACGGCGTTGGGAGGCGACCGAATGCACCGCGTCATGGTGGTGGACGACGAGGCCCTGGTCCGGTCCGGTCTGCGGATGATCCTGGGTTCGGCAGCGGACATCGAAGTCGTCGCCACCTGTGATGGGCCGGAGGCCGTGCAGGAGATCCGTCGACATCGGCCGAACGTCGTGCTGCTGGATGTCCGCATGCCCGAGGTCGACGGGCTGGCGGTCCTCCGCGAGGTGGTCGACTGGCCCGACCCGCCGGTCGTCGCGATGCTGACCACCTTCCACTCCGACGAATTCGTCGCCGAGGCCCTCGGTGCCGGGGCAGCGGGATTCCTGCTCAAGGACACTGAACCGGCCCAATTGATTGCCGCCGTCCGGGCGCTGGCCGGCGGTGGGGGAGTGTTGTCCCCCGAGGTCACGCGCACGGTCATCGAGGGCTACCGCGGTCGGACTGGGCACCCGGCGAGAGTGCCTCGGGTCGAAGCGATGAGCCCGCGCGAGCGGGAGGTGCTCGGACTGGTCGGGCTCGGATTGTCCAACGCGGAGATCGGGCGCCGCCTGTACTTGAGTACCGCCACGGTGAAGGACTACGTCAGCGCTGTCCTCGCCGGTCTCGGCGTGGCGAACCGTGTGCAGGCGGCGGTGGTGGCCCAGGAAGCCGGGATCGTGCCGTCCGAGAACGAGGGCGGGTGACCGTCGCCCCGCGGACACGTGCGGTTCTCGTGGACGCCGCGCTCGTGGGCCTGGCGCTGCTCGACGCCTGGCTCAGCAACGCCTACGCCACCCGGAGCGCGCTGACCCTGTCCGTTGTGGCCGCCCTAGCCCTCGCCGTCCGGCGTCGCCATCCTTTCGCGGTCTTCGCCCTCACTCTGCCGGCGCTGTTCAGCGGCTACGTCCTCATCGCGCCGTTGACAGCTCTCTACACGGTGGCCTCGGTGACCAGGAACCGCTGGCCGATCGCGGTGTGCGGCGCTCTCGCCGGACTGGGGTATCTCCTCCCGTGGCCGTTCGACCGCGCCGATCTGGGTGCGTTGTTCGGCGACCCGCTCGGCCTCATCTACGCTGCGGTGTTCGCCGGGGCGCCGGTGGCGCTGGGGCTGCTGTCACGGACCCGCCGTGAGTTGTCCGAGCGGCTCGAGGAGCTGACGGTCGGCCGGGAGCGGGAGCGGGAACTGCTGTCCCGCACGGTGCTCGCCGACGAACGCACCCGGCTGGCCAGGGAGATGCACGACGTGGTGTCCCATCAGGTCAGCCTCATCGCCGTGCAGGCGGGTGCGTTGGGCACCACGACCTCGGACGGCCACGTGCGCGAGGCCGCCGACACCATCCGCCGACTCAGCGTGCAGACCCTCACCGAGCTCCGGCAGATGGTCGGCGTCCTTCGTGCTCCTGCCGAGGAGGCACCGGAGCTGGCCCCGCAGCCTCGTATCAGCGACATCCCGCGGCTGCTACGCAACAGCGGTCAGGATGCCGCCCTCGACATCGGCCGGACGGCCGGTCTCCGCTGGCCCGACGCGGTCGAGCGGGCGGCGTACCGGACCGTGCAGGAGGCATTGACCAATGCCGGCAAGCACGCTCCAGGTGCTCCGGTCACGGTCACCATCGCGCCGGCCGGCCCCGCCCTGTGCGTGACCGTCCGCAACGACTCGTCGCCGGGTGCGCCCCCGTACTCCGGCCCGCCAGGCGGTGGACACGGCCTCGTCGGCCTGCGCGAGCGCGCCGAGCAGCTTGGTGGTGCGTTCCGCGCCGAACGCACGGCCGACGGCGGCTTCACCGTCGAGGCCGTCTTTCCCGGAGAACCTGTTCCCGCCCCGGTGGGTGGCACCGGTCTCCTCCGGAGGCCCCGTCGGAGCGCCCCGCACGGTGACGGGCTGGATCGCTAGACGCCCGGGAGTCACCGATCGGGTGGTGGGAGAACCCGCCGATCGGCGGGTACACGGCAGCCGGTCGATGGGATGTGCTGGTCGGCCGTCGCGCGCATGGTGGAAACCATGCACTCGCCGCACCAGTCCGTCCCGACGCTCCTGCTCCAGCGGCGTGACGCCGGGGCGGGGTTCTGATGCGGCGCCACGAGGACCCCGCCTGCGGGGCCAGTGACCGCACCTCCGTCGAGTCGTCCTCGTCGACCAGCTCGCGCCACTCTCCGTACCTGGAGCACGCGTCGGATACCGGCGAGGGGAACGCCGACAGGCCGGACGCACCGGGCCCGTCCGTGCTGACCGCGCCGGGCCGGCTGGTGGGGGTGGACGTCACCCGGGGATTGGCCCTGCTCGGGATGATGGCGGTGCACTCCTGTGGGCCTTCGACGACAACGGCGAGGTCACCTGGCACTACGCATTGGCCGCCGGCCAGTCGGCGGCCACGTTCGCACTGCTGGCCGGAATCGGCATCGCCTTCATGACCGGCCGGCGACGGGTACAGCCCGGTGAGTGGAAGGCGACTGCGGCGTCGCTGGCCGCCCGCGCCGGGGTCATCGCCGCCGTCGGCTTCTTCCTGGGCTGGACCGACGCGAGCCTGGCGACGGTCATCCTCGTCTACTACGCGGTGCTGTTCCTCCTGGCGATCCCCGCCGTCTTTCTCTCCACACGTGTCCTGTTCGTCGCCGGGGCAGTGATCGCGGTCGTCGTCCCGGTGCTCAGCCACCTCGTCCGTCCGGCGCTGCCGGAAGCGTCCGGCGACAACATCGCTATCGGCCAGGTGTTCACCGACCCCGTCGGGCTGTTGATCGAGCTGACCGTCACCGGGTTGTACCCCGCGCTGCCTTGGATGGCCTACATCTGCATCGGGATCGCGATCGGCCGGCTGCGGCTGTCCGAGCACCGGGTGGCCGTCCGGCTGCTCGCGGCCGGCTCGGCCGCCGCGGTCGGGGCCTGGGCCATGTCCACCCTCCTGCTGAAGGCGCTCGGCGGTGAGTCACAGCTCTACGCGACCGCCGCCCAGAGCGGTCTGAGCGAGAGCGAGGTCCGCGACCTCCTCGTCTTCGGTAGTGGCGGCACCACACCGACGGGAACCTGGTGGTGGCTGGCGACCGCGGCACCGCACACCTCGACGCCGCTGGATCTGATCCACACCATCGGTGTGAGCGCGGCGTTGCTCGGTGGCATGCTCCTGCTCGCCCGCCCGGCCGGGAAGTACCTGCTTCCGATCGCTGCGGCGGGGGCATGACCCTCACCCTCTACACGGCACACGTCCTGTTCATCAACTCGCCGCTGGATGTGTTCAGTGCCACGGCGGGCTACCTGTTCCAGGTGGTGGCTGTGCTGGTGTTCGCCGTGGCCTGGCGCATGGCGGTGGGCCGCGGCCCGCTCGAGCAGTTGGCGGCCGACGCAGCGCGGAATGCACGGCGAGCCGTGCGCGGGCATGCCGCGTCGCCGACGGACCGCTCGACGCCGTGAACTCCCCGCATCGCGCATCCCGACAGAGCCGCTTCGGGGAGGACGCCGGGTGCACCGCGTCCTCGCCGTCCTCGCCGGATTCGTGGTACTCCTGCTGACCGGGACGGGCCCGGCGGTCGCCGAGCCTCCCTTCGCGGTGGACGCGCTGCTGACGGATCCGAACGGTGCCCTGGGGGCACAAGCGGCCGAGGTCGAGAGCGCCCTTGAAGCCGTCCGGGACGAGACCGGGGGATCACTGCACGTGGTCCTCGTGTCCACCTTCGAGGAGGCCGGAACGGACTGGGCGGAGCAGGTCGCGACCCAGTCCGACCTCGGCTCCTCCTATCTGCTGTTCGCCATGGCCGTGGACGACAACGGGTACCAGTGGTGGCTGGGGGACACGTTCCCCTATGACGTCACGGAGGTCGACCAGCTCATCACCGCAGCGGCCCAGCCGCAGGTCCTGAACGGCCACTGGAGCGGTGCGGTGACCGCACTGGCGGACGGGCTGCGCACCGGCGACATTCCCGAGGCGTCCGATGGCGCCGGCAGCACCAGTTGGTCTGGCGCGACGACATCGGCGATCGTCGGTGGCGCCCTGCTCGTCTTGTTGGCCGCACATCAGCTGTCCCGACGGTCCCAGTCGAGGCAGGCTCAGGCTTCGTCGGATGCTGCCGAGGTTCAGGACCCGACCGGCTGATCCTTTGCATCGAAATTGGCCGGGGTGGGTTCAAGCATCGGATCATCAGTCCGCCGAGGCCGTCGGTGTGACTCGCTGCCCAGTCTGCCGAGCGCAGCCGCGAGGGAACATCTCCTGTGTGAGGCGCGGGAAGGCATGGGAGCTGGCTGGGATCGTAGGGGAACCGTATGCGGGGAAACCGGTGCTCACATGGTCATGCGGCGTTGATGGACGCACGCCGGCGGGAGATCGTGCGTTTGGTGGTTGCGAGCTGTTGGGCGATGTCGCGGATGGACTTGCCGCGCTCGGTGAGACGCCGGACGACTTCGTCTTGCTCGGCAGAAGTCAGGTGCTCGAGGCGGACGCCGTCGCCAGCGAGGGCGCGCTCGATGGCGATCTCATCCAGATCATCGTCCGTCTGTGCATGCTCAGCGTGGTGTCGGGGGTCTGGGTCGGTGTCGATGTCGTCCCAGGCCAAAGGCGGCAGCCACCCGTGTAGCGCGGCGAAGGCCCGGGCGGCGCCGGCGGCAGCGCGCTGGTCGTCCGTGGACTGCGGTGGAGGCAGGTTCCACAGCTGCTCGTAGAGGGCGCTGACGTCCTGCGCGGTCTGCGCGGTGACGGAGTCGCTGAGCATGCTGCGTCGGAGGCCCGCGGAGCTTCGGCCGAGCCTGGCGGCCAGCTCGTCGTGGGGCCAGCCGACGGCCATCAGAGCCCGCAGCCGGCGACGAGTGCCCGTGGCGGCGACCTGACTGCGCGGCGCCCGGTTGGCCTGGTCGACCCGAATGCGCAGGAGCCGTTGGGCGGTCTCGGGCCGGACCCGCCGGATGCCTGGGTTGCCGTCGCGCTCGGGGTCGGCGAGTTCGCGGACGTGGCTGGTGGAGATGCCGGCGAGCATGGCGATTTGCTCGACGCCGATGGCGGCGGCGCGTAGCGCGCGGATGTGCTCGCGCACCGGGGCGGCGTCCACGAACGGTCGCCATCGGCCGAAGGTCTGCGCGCGGTGCACGGCACGGCCGGCCGCGGTGTTGGCGGCCGTGCAGTCGGTGCATCGGCAGCGGTCCTTCACGTAGGCGACGCGGGTTCCATGCACGTGCCGAGCACGCGGATGAGTGCAGTCTCGCCTCACCCGACTCTGGGTGCGCTGGACACGGCGACGTGCTCGCTCGATGGCCTGCCGGTGCTTCGCGCAGGAATGGCGCGCGTGGTGGACGTCGGCGAGGGCGCCGCTGGCGTAGGCGCGGCTGTAGCCGCAGGCCGGGCAGGTCCGGGTGGCGCTCATGCCCCGCCCAATGGAGATCCGGCGACCGGCCCGGCTTGGCTACGACCCGGTACGCCGGCCTTGGCCAGGACGTCCTCGATCCAATCCGTGCGGAGGCTGCCGTTGTCTCCGACGTGGTCGTCGAAGGCCATGGCCGTGAATTGCTGGGCGGTGGCGGCCCACTCCCGGTCGGACAGGGGCCGCTCGAGGTGGGCTTCGACGGTGAACCGGTCGACGTAGGCGATGCTGGCGCCGATGATGTCTGCCAGGTCGGTGAGCAGCCGGTGGGTGTCGCCGCCGTAGCGGTGGACGAGGGCCTGCAGCACGTCTCGACAAGCAGCGGAGACGTGGGACGGTGCCGGCGCAAGCGCTGTTGCTGTCCGTCGTCCCGGCTGACCGCACATCCCTGCTCCCGCTGGTGAGTCGCTCTCATCGGGAGAAGGCGCTATTCGGAGCCGTTTGGTGACACCCCGCGGAGAATTAGGATGCGGCGCTCGACCGGATGCCTCTTGAAGCTCCGGTCGAGGTGAGTCGTGGCGTCAGGTTTTGTCGTCCGTGGGGAAAGCGCCGACGAGGGCTCTGGTCCTGTCGCGATCGCGATCGCGACGACGGGACGTCAGTCGCGGGGTGTCACGCTTGACCGCGGGATGTGCCCGTCGAGGAAGGATGCAGTGAGTGGCGATGAGGGGTCCCCGGCGCGCACCAAGGCGCCGGGCCGTTGATCGTCGCTGGCGCGGGACCCCGCGAGCGGCACTCTTTAGGCACCCAATACTCCCGCAACCAGCCGTGCGTAACCGTCGCAGCCAACGCTTCGCACCGCCCTTGACCTGCGTCTTCAACCTGAGCCAACGCGAGCAAGCGCCTCAAGATCAAATCGCAGGGTTACTGGTTCAAGTCCAGTCGGGGGAGCCACCCAGGCCCCGGACCGGAAGCATCGCCGGTCAGGGGCCTTCCTCGTCCGTGACCGGGCCCCGAACCGCTGCTCTGTCACCCGGTGCGAGCGGCCGCGAGCCGGTGTCACCGACGGCGTCCCGTACGCAAGTATTCCGGCCGCTCCGGAAGGTCCGGCTCTACGATTCCGCCATGTCGAAAGACGAGCGGAGCCGTCCAGCGTCGGACAGGGCTGCGGACGAGGTGCCCGCATCGGTCACATCCGTCGACAACGCGCTGTGGCTCCTCCAGCTCGTCGGCGAACGGCCGGCCCTGCGCGTCGCCGAGGCCGCGGACGTCCTCGGGGTCGCCCGCTCCACGGCGCACCGGCTGCTCACGGCGCTGCGCCGCCGCGGCTTCGTCATCCAGGACCGGCCGAACGGGGCGTACCGGCCCGGTCCCGCACTGCAGGAGATCGGTCTGGCCGCCGTGAACCGGATCGACATCCGACGGGTCGCCCGTCCCGTTCTGGAGCAGCTGCGCGAGGAGACCGGCGAGACCGTCAGCCTGGCCCTGCTGGAGGGCACCGCCATCCGCTTCGTCGACGGCGTCGAGAGTCCCCGCTCGGTCCGCGTCGGCAACCGGACCGGCGTCGTCCGCCCGGCACATGCCGCAGCTGTCGGCAAGGCCATCCTGGCCGGACTCACCGACCGGGAACTGTCCCGCCTGTATCCCGACGATCGGCTCCCCGCGTCGGCGACCGGGGCCGCGGCGACCGACCTGGCCACGCTGCGCGCCGAACTCGCCGAGGTGCGGACCCTGGGTTACGCGATCAACTGGGAGGAGACGACCGAGGGCGTCTGCGCGGTCGCCGCCGCCCTGCGGGACACCGTGGGGCAGCCGCTGGCCGGCCTGGGCATCGCCGCCCCGATCAGCCGGATGAAGGACGTGTCGGCGATCCGCGCCCTGGCGCCGGCCGTCCTGCGCGGAGCCGAGCTGGTGCTCGAACGGCTGCCTGCGGCGCGGTGAACCGGGCGGGGACCGCTGCACCCGCGCCGCGACGGCACGGACGGCGATGCGGGAGCCGCACCGCCGTCCGGAGCCGTCCGAAGCCGCCGCAGGATCAGCCGATGACGACCTCGTCGAGGTCCACCGGCTCCTCGATCAGCCCGTACTCGACCATCAGGTCCTGGACGAGCTCCAGCGACTCCTCGTCCGATCCGCCCTGCCAGAGGTTGATCCGCACCTTCTCCGCGAGCTCCGGCGCGAGGTCGCCGATCTCGGGGAGGGCGGCGCGGAAGGCGTCCGGGTCCTCCCGGATCGAATCGGCGGCGGCCTGCACGCACTCCTGGAACGCCTCGACGGCGTCCGGGTTCTCCTGCGCGAACTGCTCGGACACCACGTAGGTGCCGATCTGGAGCCCCGGCTTGAGTGCCGAGTAGGGCCGACCGATGATCTTCAGCCCGCTCTCCTCGGCCAGCGACACGAACGGCTCGATGAGCAGTGCGGCCGCGACGTCACCGCTCTCCACCGCGGCGGCCATGTCCGGGAACGGCAGCTCGACGAACTCCACGCTGTCGTAGGAGAGGCCGGCCTCCTCGAGCATCGCGCCGAGCACGATGTCGTTGATGTTGCGCAGCGTGTTGACCGCGACCCGCTGTCCCTCCAGCTGGCTGATGTCGGTGACCGTGCTGTCGGGCGCCACCATGAGAGCGGAGAAGTCCTGCTCGGTCTCCTCCGAGGTGCTCGTGCCGCCGGCGATCATCCGCAACGGCAGCCCCTGGGACGCGCCGATGAGGACCGACACCACGTTCGACCCGGCCACGTCAAGGTCGCCGCTGACCAGCTGGGGGATGACGGTGGCGCCGCCGCTGGACGCGGTGATGTCGAGCTCCACGCCGGCGTCCTCGCAGAAACCCTCCTGCTGGGCATAGGTCAGGAAGTACAGCGGGGCACCGTTGGTGTCCGCGACGGTGAGGGTGGCCAGTTCGCCGTCCTCGCCGCCACCGCCCGAGGGCGCGGACTCGGACTCGCCGCCTCCGCAGGCCGTCATCAGCAGTGCCGCAGCGCTCATGGCGGCGGCGGATCGGAACGAGGTCTTCACGCGGGGCGTCCTTTCGGGGCGGTGTGGCGCTCGCCACGTTGTCGAGCTGAAGTTAGTAGCTGTAGCGGCCAGCAGACCGAAATCGCCCGAAGTTCCGCGATACGGAATCTCTCTGCGATTGCGAGGGTGAGCGCTTACGGTGCGACGTGCGGACTCCCGAGCCGGTTCTCCCGGAACCTGCGCTCGTCGAGGGTCCCTCCCGAGGAGCCATGCGCATGACCACCCACCTCGTCACGCCCCGGGCCGGCGGCGACGTCCGCCGCTCCGACGGAACCTTCCGGGCAGGCGCTCGATGACCGGCGACCGGGTCAGGTCCCAGGTCGCCATCGTCGGCGGCGGGCCGGTCGGGATGGGGCTGGCCATCGGGCTGGGACAGCTCGGCATCCAGTGCGCCGTCATCGAGCGCCGTGAACAGCCGCAGCCGGTGCCGAAGGGTCAGAACCTCACCCAGCGGACGATGGAGCACATGCGCGCCTGGGGGCCGAGGAGCGCGTCCGTGCGGGTCGGACGATCCCGCCCGAGTTCGGCATCGTGGGGTACACGGCCTACGGCTCGCTCCTCGGACCGTACTCCTACGAGTGGCAGCGCCGCGCCGCCGTCCGCCGCTTCTACGCGACCGACAACGAGCGCCTCCCGCAGTACGCCACCGAGCGGGCGCTCCGCGAGCGCGTGGCGGAGGTGCCAGACGTCTCGGTCCACTACGGCTGGCGGGCCGAGCAGGTGACCCAGGACGACGGGGTGCCCGGCTCCGTGCACAGAACGACGCCGGTGACGTCCTGGAGATCGAGGCCGAGCACGTCGTGGGCTGCGACGGCAGCCGGTCCCTCGTCCGCTCCGCTGCCGGGATCACCGAGACGGGGAGGACCACGACCAGATGATGGTGCTGCTCGTCTTCCGCTCCCGGCAGCTCGACGGCGTCCTGGACCGCTTCCCGGGGACGTCGTACTTCAACGTCCTGGACCCCGCCCTCGAGGGGTACTGGAAGTTCCTCGGGCGCGTCGATGCGGAGCAGACGTGGTTCTTCCATGCGCCGGTCGACCGGGCGGACGCTGACCGCAGCACCGACTTCCGCCCGCTCGTCTGGAGCGCGGTCGGGGCGGAGATCGACGTCGACGTCCAGCACGTCGGTTTCTGGGACATGCGGTTCACGCTCGCCGACAGCTACCGCGCCGGCCGCCTGCTCATCGCCGGCGACGCCGCGCACAGCCACCCGCCGTACGGCGGCTACGGCATCAACACCGGGTTCGAGGACGCCGCCAACCTCACCTGGAAGCTCGCCGCCACACTGCAGGGATGGGGCGGGCCGCGGCTGCTGGACTCCTACGACGCGGAGCGGCGGCCGGTCTTCGCGTCGACCCGGGACCACTTCATCGCGCGCGCGATCGAGGTGGACCGGGACTTCCTCGCGACGTACGACCCCGAGACCGACCGGCCCGCGTTCGAGGCCGCCTGGCGGGAGCGCGCGACCGGTTCGCCCGCGGAGGTGGACGCCTTCGAGCCGAACTACGAGGGATCTCCGATCATCGCGGCGCGTGGCGGAGCGGGGCCCAGTGCGCGCGGGCGGCACGAGACACGGGCTCGGCCGGGGCACCATCTGGCGTCGCAACCGGAAGGCACCGACGTCGACCTGTTCGACCGGCTGACCGGCGGAGGTTTCGTGCTGCTGCGCGCCGGGACGACGGGTGAGGAGTTCGTCGCGGCAGCGGAGCGGGCCGCGGTCCCGCTGAGCATCGTGGACGTCGACGAGGACGTCCGGGACGCCTACGGCTCGGACCTGGTGCTGGTGCGTCCCGACCAGTACGTCGCCTGGGTCGGTGACGGTGGCCAGGACGCGGATGCCGTGCTGGCCACCGTCACCGGGCGCGCCGGTCGATGAGCAGCGCGCGAGCCGCGGGACCTGCTCGGAGGAGCCGGGGCCGCTGAAACTCAGCGGCGGATGAGCTTCCGGACCTCCGCCTCGACGGCCTCGGCCCGTCGCGCGAGGTCGTCGACGACCTCGACGGCGGAGCTGAGGTCGGCGCGGGCGCGCTCGTCGTCGATCCCGGCCATGTTCGTCTCGACCGCCAGTCGTGCCGTCGAGGCGGCGGCCCGGGCGGCGGCCATCGCCGCCGCGACGTCGCTGACCAGGTTGCGGTTGGCGATCGGCAGCAGCCGTTCGGCCAGCGAGGCCAGCTGCACCGATGCCTCGATGATCCTCCGTGGCGGCTGGGCGGCGTCCAGCTGCGCGGCGGAGAGTGCGCGGCGTCGGGCTTCCTGCTCGTCGTCGGTGTCCCGGGGCAGCTTCATCGCCTGGGCCACCGCGGTGAACGCCTGCTGGTCCTCGGCGGCCGCCTCCAGGCAGACGTCACGCTGGGCGTCGGCCTCCGCCACGATCTCGCGCACCACGTCGGCGTGCTCCTCGTCGGTGGTGAAGCGACCCACCATCGCGACCAGCGACGTGGCCAGGGCCGCCTCGATCCCCGCGGTGGCGCCCGCGCCCGGTGCGGCCATGCGCGCGGCCAGCTGGCCGAGGAACTCGCCGAGCGACTGGCCGTCGAGCTCCTCGGCGGCGGGGGACTCTGCAGTCGTCACGGTCGCGTCCAGGGTCTCGAGGCAGCGGTGGGGGACAGGCGCTCACCGGCACCGGCCGGGCGTGCCGAGATGTGATCGTCGGTCGTCCGGGCGGTCCCGGCCACTCGGAGCCGTCCTGCTCCGGCGAGCATCGGGTCAGGGAGCAGCCATGCGGACCGCCGGCCCCGGAGCGAGTTGAGCACGGCGAGGCCCTCGGCGGCGCGCACGTCGCCGAGGGTGAGCACGCGCTCGTGCAGCCGGCCGAGGTCGAGCAGTCGCCCTCGCTCGACCCCGGGAAGGCAGCCGGACCCGGTCGGGGGTCCACCACCGCCCGTCGAGGCGGACGGCGAGGTTGGCGATGGTGGTCTCGGTGACCTCGCCCCGCTGGTTGATCAGGACGACGTCGTCGGCCTCGGGGTGCCGCAGGGCGCGGGTGACGTAGACGTCGCGCCGGGTGTTCTTGTGCTGCAGCCAGGGGCTCTGCGCGTCCACGGGGTCGTCGTCCAGCGCGAGCCGCACCGGCTCCCCGCCGCGAGAGGGCAGGCCGGCCAGCTCCACCTCGACCCGCCCCTCCCGGAAGAGCAGGAGCCGCACACGGGCCGGTTCCGCACGCTCGCCGACGGCCGATGCCAGCGACGCGAGGACGGCAGCGCGATCGAACCGGAAGTCGAACCAGTCGGCCGAGTCGGCCATCCGCGCGAGATGCCGGTCGAGGTTGCGCAGCCCCTCGCCGGGGACGTACGCCAGTGTCTCGAGGAGCTGGTGATCGGCCACCGGATGGGCGAGGACGGCGGCCTTCGCGTGCAGCTCGGCCCGCTCCCGGGTGGCGTCGGACCCCCAGGTGATCCCACCGCCGGCCCCGTACACGGCTTCCTCGGTGCGTCGGTCGACGACGGCGGTCCGGATGGCCACGCTGAACCGGGCGCGGACGGGCGCGGTCGGAGGCCCGACCAGACCGATCGCTCCGCAGTAGACCCCTCGCGGCATGGGCTCCAGCTCGCCGATCAGCTCCATCGTCCGCTGCTTGGGCGCCCCGGTGACCGAGCCGCAGGGGAACAGCGCGCGGAAGATCGCGAGCAGGTCGACGTCGGGCCGCAGGCGAGCGCTCACCTGTGACGTCATCTGCCACACGGTCGGGTAGCGCTCGAGGGTGAAGAGCTCGTCGACGCGCACGCTGCCGACCTCGGCGATGCGGCCGAGGTCGTTGCGGAGCAGGTCGACGATCATGAGGTTCTCCGCCTGCTCCTTGGTGCTCGCGCGCAGCAGCCCGCTCTGCCGCTCGTCCTCGGCCGTCGTCCGGCCCCGGGCGGCCGTGCCCTTCATCGGCCGGGTGCGCACCTCGGAGCCCACCCACTCGAAGAACAGCTCCGGGCTGGCACTGGCGATGACGGACCCGCCGAGGTCCAGGTAGGCGTTGTAGGAGCCGCGCTGGGCGAGCGTCAGCCGGGTGTAGAGCTCGAGCGGGTCGTCGACCGACGAGCGCAACCGGTCGGTCAGGTTGCACTGGTACGTCTCACCCGCGGCGATGTGCTCGCGGACCGTCGCGACGGCCCGGGCGTGCTCGGCGTCGGTCCGGTCCGGCCGCCACGGCGGCACCGGTGCCGTGGACGGGGCGCCGGCCGCGACCGGGGGATGCGTGCCGGTTCCCCGCACAGCCCGAACCAGACCAGCGGCGGCTCGCCCGGGACATGGCCGCCGGGAAGCCCCGGGTCCAGCCCGGTGGCCGCCTCGTAGGAGACGAAGCCGAAGGCCCAGCTCCCCGCCTCGGTGGCGTCCTGCACCTCGCGCAGGACGTCGGCCACCTCGTCCACGCGGGTGGTGCTGAGCACCCGGTGCGCCGGCGGGCACAGCAGGGCCGTCCCGCCGCGCAGGTCGTCGAAGCGCGCCCACGGCAGGGGCGCGGACATCAGTCGGTGCGGCCCTGCTGCGCCTTCGCCGCGGTCAGCGTGTTGGCCAGCAGCATCGCGATGGTCATCGGCCCGACGCCTCCCGGTACGGGGGTGACGAGGCCGGCGACCTCGGCGACGGCCGCGGTGTCGACGTCCCCGTGCAGGCCGTCCTCGCCGCGGTGGATGCCCACGTCGATGACGGTGGCGCCGGGCTTGATCCCGTCGGCACCGACCAGGCCAGGGATGCCGGCCGCGACGACGAGCACGTCGGCGCGACGGCACACCTCGGCGAGGTCCCGAGTGCGCGAGTGGCAGATCGTCACCGTGGCGTGGCGCTCGAGCAGCAGCTGCGCCATGGGCTTGCCGACGAGCACCGACCGGCCGACGACCACGGCCTGGGCACCCTGGAGGGGACGTCGTGCTGGTCGAGCAGCGCCATGACCCCGGACGGCGTGCACGGGCGCAGCCCGGGCCGGCCCTGGGCCAGCAGCCCGGCGTTGGCCGTGGTGAGCCCGTCGACGTCCTTCTCGGCGGGGATGCGGGCCAGCAGCGCCTCGGAGTCCAGGTGCTTCGGCGTGGGCAGCTGGAGCAGGATGCCGGAGACGGCCGGGTCGGCGGCCAGCTCGTCGATCAGCGCCGCGGCCTCCTCCTGGCCGACGTCGCCGGGCAGGTGCCGGTGCTGGTCCTGCATCCCGGCGGCCACGCACAGCTTGCGCTTGTTCCGGACGTAGACCTCGGACGCGGGGTCGTCACCGATCAGCACCGTGGCCAGCCCGGGGGCCGTCCCACCGGCGGCGACGAGCTGCTCGACGCCCTTCGCGACGTCCTCGCGCACCTGGCGCGCGACTGCCTTGCCGTCGATCATCCGTGCTGTCATCGGGTGCTCCTCAGGAGACGGTCGTCGTGGTGCAGCGGGCCGGGGCCGCAGCGGTCACGAGAGACCCTGCAGCGTCTTCTTCCGCCACTCCTCGGTGGGTTCGAGATCGTTGAACGTGAACACGTGGAAGCCCTCGATGTTGTTGTCCGGCCGGCCCATGTGCGGTGCCAGTCCCTTGATGATCTTGGCAGGGTTGTAGCCGCCGGGCAGGAAGAACCTCCACAGCAGGGTCTGCTGCTTCTTCAGGAACTTCGCCGACTCACCGATGCCCAGCCCGCTGGACACGCGCAACAGCTTCTGGCGGTGGACCGCGCCCGGCACGCCGATGTGGACCGGCAGGTCGATGCCGCGGCGGTGCAGCTCCCGGGCCCAGTGCAGGATCACCTTCGGGTCGAACACCATCTGGGTCTTGATGTGGTTGGCCAGCGGGGCCTTGTCCTTCAGGGCCTGGAACAGCACGTCGTCCGGCGCCTCGGGGTGACCCTCGGGGTGGCCCGCGATGCCGATGTCGGTGAAACCGTGGTCCGTCTCGTGCAGCGCCACCAACAGGTCGTGCGCGTGCGTGAACTCGGTCGGGGTCTCGGTCGGGTCCCCGCCGACGACGAACACCTCGGTGACGCCGGCTTCCCGGCAGCGGGCCACGATCTCGGCCAGATGGGCGCGGTCGCGGATCTGCTGGGCCGAGAGGTGCGGGGCCACCGTGTAGCCGTGCCCGACGAGCGCGACCGTGAGGTCGATGGTCACGTCCTGCCCCTTGGCGGCGGACGCGGTGACGGTCAGCCGCACGTCCGTGGGCACGTGCTCCACGACCGCCTGCTCGGTCTTCTTGAACGGGATCACCTCGTAGCCGAGGGTCTGGAATGCCTTCTGCAGGGCAGCGCGGGCCGCGGGCTCGCGGACGGTGATGGCGCGGTTCACGAAGGTGCCTTCTCTCGGGGCCGGCAGGTCGGTCGCGGTGGGGTCGGGCTCCGCCGTTCGTCGGCCGGGAGCTCGCTCGAGGCTGTGAACCTCTGCGAACACCTCGACCGAACGGTCGGGGCGGGACGGTCGCCCGGCGCGGGACGACCGCGGAACGACACCCGCCGGGGCAGGTGGGCGCTGCCGACGGGACCGCCCCTCGGAGACAGCCTAGGAACGCGGTGTGGCGCAGGCCACGGTGGAACGTCGACACCTGTCCGGCCGGTTCGGCCGCGAGCAACGCGACATCTGACGTAGGCCGCAGGCAGTCGGCGGTGAGGTCTTCGCCTCCGGAGTCCCCCGCCGGGGGCCCCGGCAGGCCCTGCGCCCGCGCCGTCCGCGTCCGGCGAGCGGCTCGAGGTGGTCGTCCCGATGGGCTGGGCCGGGTCGTACCGGGGTATGACGCCACCGGGTGAGAGCGATCGACCCGCTCCGGGCGGGCATGGTTGGCTCCCTGCACGACCGGTCCGGAGCCCAGGAAGGGGGACACCGTGGACGCAGTCGAGCGAGCCGTCCCGGCTCCCACCCGATGACCGACACAGCGTCCGCCGACGTCGTCGAGCACGCCCCGGACGGACTCGCCGTCATCGACGCCGACGGTCGCTTCGTCGAGGCGAACCCCGCGGCCGTCCAGTTGTGCGGACTGGCCCCCGGCGCGGTGGTCGGGGCCAGGTCCCCCTTCCCGGTGCCCGAGGAGCTCGCCGCCACCGCCCGGTCGGGAGAGCTCACGGTCGAGTGGACGCCGACCCTGGGAGCGAGGCGGGAGTTCGCCTACGTGCTCAACCAGGTGCCGGAACGGTCCCGCTGGGTGGTCTCCTTCCGCGACGTGACCGTCAGCCGGCTGCAGCAGCGGCGGCTGGCGGCGATCGCGAAGGCGGCGTCCAGCGTGGCGTCCAAGCGCTCCCTCGTGGGGACGCTCGAGGCGTTGGCGCAGGAGGTCGCGCGCACCGACGCGCTCGCCGGGGTGCAGGTGCTCACCGTCAACTCGGCGGGCAACCGGCTGCACGTGATGGGCGCCGCGGGGTTCGGCCGGTCCACCGAGTTCTTCGACAAGCTCATGGAGTGCCGTGCCCGGGGCGCGCGGCTGGTCATGCTCGAGGCCCTCGAGAAGCGTGAGCCCATGGTCGTGGCCGACCGGTACCAGCGGATCATCACCGACCCCGCGTGGGAGCCGCTGCGGGAACTCATGCTGCGACCACGGTGGGACTGGTTCGCCAGCGTCCCCCTCCTCGCGCGGGGAGAGCCGGTCGGCATCCTGAACGCCTTCTTCGCGCCGGGCCAGACGGTGGGGAGACGGAGCTGGAGTTCCTCCTGGCCATGGCCGAGCAGGCCGCGATGGCGGTCGACCACGCCGAGCTCCTGGAACGCGAACGGGACCTGGTCCGTCGCGAGGAGCGGCAGAAGCTCGCCCGGGACCTGCACGACTCCGTGGTCCAACAGGTCTTCTCGATGATGATGCAGGCCCGCAGCCTGGGCGTGCTCGTGGGCCGCGGGCTCCAGCCGGCGCCCCAGAAGGTGGCGCAGGTGGCCGACGACCTGAGCAGCACCGCGGAGGACGTCCTCGCCGATCTCCGCGGCATGGTGGTCGAGCTGCGACCCGCGACCACCGCCGGACGCAGCCTGACCGCCGCCCTGCACTCGCTGGTGGACACCACGGTCGCGCGGGCGGGGCTGGCGGTGACCCTCGACATCGCCGACCCCGCCGCCGAGCTCGACGCGCTGGACACCGACCTGATCGAGGACGTGTACCGCATCGTCGCCGAGGCGGTGCACAACAGCGTCAAGCACGCGGGCGGCACGGCCGTCCGTGTCCGGCTCGCGGTCACGTCCCACGGCCGCCGGCGGCGCCTGGTCGCCGACGTCACCGACGACGGCCGCGGCTTCGGTGCGCCACCGCACGGCGATCAGGAGAGGAGGCCGCCGTCGAGCGGGTTCGGCATGACCGTCATGCGCGAGCGGGCAGCCCGCTGGGGAGGAGTGGTGCGGGTGCACGAGGTCCCCGACGGCGGCACCTGCGTGCGCCTGACCCTGCCCCTGGTCACCTCGTTGCCGGCGGATCCGATCGCCCATGCGACGGTGGCGCCATGAACGCGCCCTCGCCCAGCATCACGGTCCTCGTCGTCGACGACCACGCGGTCGTGCGCCGCGGAGTGGTGGCCTACCTGGAGGCGCTCGAGGACGTCGTGGTGACCGGGGAGGCCGGCCACGGGGAGAGGCGCTGAACAGCCTCGCGCGGTCGGCCGCGCACGGCGTCCTGCCCGATGTCGTCCTCATGGACCTGCAGATGCCGGAGATGGACGGCGTCGAGGCGACCGGGCAGATCGTGCGCCGGTTCCCGGAGGTGAAGGTGGTCATCCTGACCAGCTTCGGGGAGACCGAGCGGGTGCATGCCGCCCTGGAGCAGGGCGCGTCCGGATACCTGCTCAAGGACGCCAGCCCCGCGGAGGTGGAGGGGCGCTGCGGGCCGCGGTGCGCGACGAGGTCTTCCTGGACGCCGCCGTCACCCGGCGCCTGACGCAGGAGATCCGCGCTCCGCGTACGGGGCTCGGCGTCCTCACGGCCCGGGAGAAGGACGTGTTGGTCCTCGTGGCGGAGGGAAGTCGAACAAGGACATCGCCGCCCACCTGTTCATCAGCGAACGGACGGCGCGGACCCATGTGAGCCACCTGCTCACCAAGATGGGGCTGAGCTCCCGGACCCAGGCGGCCCTGCTGGCCGTGAAGGAGGGGCTGGTCCGGCCCCGCTGACGGCGAGGACGTCATTTGTCGCGGCGCCTGCGCGACAGGCACGGCTCCCGACGTCGGTCAAGCGGGTGATCCGCCGGGGTCGCGCCGCTCCTAGCGTCGACGACCGGACCGGCCAGTTGCCCACCGGTCGGAGGCTCCCCGAGGGAGGTGCGCCGTGGGCGTCGTCCCCACGCCCGGCCGGCCCCCGGCACCCGAGCACCGGGTGGGGGCCATCCAGGTCGTGTGCGCCACCGCCGGGTTGACCCTCGTCGTGCCCCCGGGCGCGTCGATCCTCGACGCCGTGCGGAACGCCGGCCTCGAGGTGCCGCCCGCCTGCCCGGGAGGCCGGTGCGGATCCTGCGAGACGCGGGTCCTGGAGGGATGCCCGGACCACCGGGACGGTGTCCTCACCGCCGAGGAACGCGACCTCGGGGACACCATGATGATCTGCGTCTCCCGCGCCAGGGGTGGGCGCCTGGTCCTCGACCTGTGACCGCGCCGCGCCCTCGTCCGTCGGCCGTCGTGCGGCGCCCCAGGACGGATGACGTACCCCTGGTGCGCTCCAGCGGTGGCCCTGGCGGTACATCGGGACGATCCTTCGACCGGGGCCATGCCTCTACCGTCCAGCAGGAACGCGGTCGTGGCCACGGCCGCCGTCGTACCGACCCCCACGAGGAGGGTTCACCCGTGACGTGCGCGGCGCCCGGGAACGTGCAGGAATGAGCACCTTCGTCCTGGTGCACGGGGCCTGGCACGGCGGCTGGTGCTGGGACCGCGTGGCCCCGCGGCTGCGGGACGCCGGCCACGAGGTGCACGCCCCGACCCTGACCGGGCTGTCGGAGCGCGCGCACCTGCTCAGCCCGCTGGTCGGGCTGGAGACCCACGTCGAGGACGTCGTCCGGCTCGTCGACGTCCGGGGGCTCGAGGACGTCGTCCTCGTCGGGCACAGCTACGCCGGCCAGATCGTGACCGCCGTCGCCGACCGCCGCCCGGAGGCCGTCGCGCTGCGGATCTACCTCGACGCGTTCGTCGGGTCCGACGGCGAGGCGGCCCGGGACCTGCTGCCGGAGACGGTCGAGCACCACTGGGCGGAGTCGGCGGCCGAGCAGGGGTTCGGCTGGCTGGTGGCGGTCCGCAAGCTGTCCGTCCTCGGGGTGACGGAGGAGACCGACCTCGCGTGGCTGAGCCCGAAGCTCACCGCCCACCCGTGGAAGACCTACACCGATCCGTTGCGGCTGACCGGCGCGGTCGACGCCGTCCCGGCGGCCTTCGTCGAGTGCACGGACTGGATGCGGGTGTTCGCCGCCCAGGCCGACCGGGCACGGGCGAAGGGGTGGCCGGTCCACGAGCTGGCGACCGGCCACGAGGCGATGGTGACGGCACCGGACGAGCTCGCCGAAGTGCTGCTGGAGCTCGCCGGCCGACAGCCGGTCCGATCAGGAGAGGCAGGGATCTGACGTGGAGTTCCTGGTGCGGTCGGAGAACCGGCTGCCCGCCGACACCCCGGCGGAGCGGCGGGAGGCGCTGCGGGCCGGCGAGCGCGCCCGTGCCATGGAGCTGCGCGCGGCCGGGGTGCTGAAGCGGCTGTGGCGGGTGCCCGGTCGCAACGCGACGATCGGCCTCTACGAGGCCGACGATCCGGCTGCGCTCCACGACGCCCTGATGTCGCTGCCGATGGCCCCGTGGCTCGACGTCCACGTGGAGGCGCTCGCCACCCATCCCCAGGAACGCACGTGACCGCGCACCTGACAGCGCCCGGGAAGGCGCCGGTACCACCGAGAGGACACAGGACAGCCATGAGCACAGGCTCCGGGGCCGGCCGCCGCGACCTGCCGGGCACCCCCATCTTCGACGGCGACACCAGCCGGCGGGGACTGCGCATGAACAAGCTCTTCATGAGCCTGCGCGATGCCGGCAGCCGCGAGCGCTTCCTCGCCGACGAGGCCGCCTACTGCCAGGAGTTCGGCCTGACGGCCGAGCAGGAGCAGGCCGTGCTGGACCGGGACTGGCAGGCGATGATCGACCTCGGGGGCAGCATCTTCTACGTGTACAAGCTGGCCATGATGGACGGCCGGTCGATGCAGTACCTCGGCGGCGTGTTCACCGGCATGGGCGAGGAGAACTTCCTGGCCGCGATGAAGGCCGGGGGCCGCCGGGATGGCTGAGGTGATCTGGGGTCTGGCGACCTCGCACGTGCCCTCGATCGGTGCCGCGATGGACCGAGGCAAGTCCGACGACCCGGCCTGGAAGGCGCTCTTCGACGGCTACGCGCCGGCGCGGGCGTGGCTGGCCGAGCACCGGCCGGACGTCGCGATCGTGGTCTACAACGACCACGCCAACGGCATCGATCTCGACTTCGTGCCCACCTTCGGGCTCGGCACGGCGGAGCGGTACGACGTCGCGGACGAGGGCTTCGGTCGCCGACCGGTGCCCGACGTCGTCGGCGATCCCGAGCTCTCCTTCCACCTGGTGGAGAGCCTGGTGGACGACGGCTTCGACCTGACCATCTTCCAGGAGCTCGACGTCGACCACGGGTTCACCGTGCCGCTGTCGGTCTGGACCCCGGACCCCGGTGACGCCTGGCCCTGTCCGGTCATCCCGCTGCTCGTCAACGTCATCCAGTACCCGCAGCCCACGGCGGCGCGGTGCCTCGCTCTCGGCCAGGCTCTCGGCCGGGCGATCCGGAGCTATCCGAAGGACGTCACGGTCGGCGTCCTCGGCACCGGAGGCATGTCGCACCAGCTGGCCGGCACCCGCGCCGGGTTCATCAACCCGGAGTTCGATGCCTTCTGGATGGAGAAGATCGAGACCGACCCGGCCGCGCTCGCCGCGCTGTCCCGTGAGGAGCTGATCCGCCAGGCCGGCTCCGAGGGCATCGAGCTGATCATGTGGCTGATCATGCGGGGGCCATGAACGACCGGATCACCAAGGTGCACTCCGACTACTTCGTGCCGGCGTCCAACACCGCGGCCGGCATCGCGCTCTTCGACAACCAGGTGTCCCACCCGGCCTGACGCAGGTCGCACCGCACCACAATGCGCCCGGCCGGAGACCCAGCAGCCGTCCCGAGGGGCGGCGCCAGACCTACCAGCCGCAGCCGGCAGTCCGGCCGCGGGACCGATCAGGAGGAGGAACGCGATGACGCGGCCCGCCGACGCCCAGCACGGCGTCCTGGTGTTGTCCTGCCAGGATGCCCCGGGCATCGTCCACGCAGTGTCCGGCCTGCTCGTGCAGGAGCGGTGCACCATCGTGGAGAGCCACCAGTTCGACAGCGGTTCGACCGGCATGTTCTACATGCGGGTCGAGTTCGCGCACGTGGACGGCGGGCCGTTGGACTTCGCCCATCTGTGCCAGGCCTTCGAGGAGACGGCCCAGCGCTTCCAGATGAGCTGGCGGATGGCGGATGCGGCCGAGCGGCAGCGGGTGCTGATCATGGTCAGCCAGTACGCGCACTGCCTCAACGACCTGCTCTTCCGCAACTCGATCGGCGAGCTGAACCTGGACGTCGTCGCGGTCGTGTCCAACCACCCGGACCTGGAGCACATCGCCGACTTCTACGGCGTGCCCTTCCGGCACATCCCGGTGACGCGGGAGACGAAGCCGGAGGCCGAGGCAGCGCTGCTCGACATCGTGCGCGAGGAACGCGTGCAGCTCGTCGTGCTCGCCCGCTACATGCAGATCCTCTCCGACGGGCTGTGCCAGGAGCTCGGGGGACGGGCCATCAACATCCACCACTCGATGCTGCCGAGCTTCAAGGGCGCCCGCCCGTACCACCAGGCGCACGCGCGCGGGTGAAGTTCATCGGCGCGACGGCGCACTACGTCACCGCGGACCTGGACGAGGGCCCGATCATCGAGCAGGAGATGCTCCGGGTGAACCACTCGCTCAGCCCCGAGCAGCTCGCCGCCCGGGGGCGCGAGGCCGAGACCCGGGCCCTCTCGCACGCCGTGCGCTGGCACACCGAGAACCGCGTCGTCATCCACGGGAACCGGACCGTCGTCTTCGAGTGACCGGGCCGCGCGCCGGCAGCACACCCGGCGGCGGGAACCGGTCGCGGCGAGCGCGGCCGCCGTGCCGACGACCCCGGGACCACGACGACCCGCTGCCGGCCAGGGCCGGCAGCGGGTCATCGCGATCGTGCTGGCTACCGGCTCACCGGGAGCGGTAGGCCTCCCGGGCGAAGTCCACGAAGGGGACGGGGGCGACGGTGGCCCGGATCTCCACCTGCTCGTGCTCCTCGACCGCCGGCTTGGCCGAGACCGGCCGCTCGCCCCACAGCACGGTCACCTCGGTCCCCGGTACGGCGTACTCGTTGGCGAGCGTGGCGAGGGAGACCATGACGCGCTCGTTGGCCAGGTAGCCGCAGTCCAGCGAGATGCCGACCTGCCGGCCGTCGACGAGCACGGCGTCCTCGTGGTGGGTGGCGTAGCGCGCCTTCGGCAGATCGATGAACTTGGCCCCGGGGCCCGGGCGGTACAGGGAGCCGATCGCCGTGGTGACGTCCTCGGCGTTCCAGACCAGGGTCACCTTGGTGCGCGGCGGCGCCTCGGCCAGCTTCTCCAGCGCCGCCCGGCCGACGAAGTCGTGGTCGAACTTGACGGTCTTGCCGTATCCGATGTCGAACGGCGTGAGGCAGTAGTCCCGGATGTCGTCGGAGGAGTGGCTGCCGCCGATGGATCCCACGCTCGTGACCGGCAGCCACTCCCGGTACTCCTTCATCAGCGGGTCGTCGGAGAACAGCGCCGGCATGGGCGCGGGCACCCATCCGGATTCGAGGTTGGCCGTCGAGTACGCCTTGGCGCCGACCCGCACGAGGCCGTGGTTCTCCCCGGCGCTCAGCAGGGCCTCGAGGACGGCGTCGCTGTCGGCCCAGGGGCCGAACAGTTCGTAGCCCGGCTGACCGGCCATGCCGTGCCGCAGGCCACGGACGCGGCGGCCGGCGATGGTGAACTCGGCCATGGTGAAGAACCTCACGTCCGGCAGCGGTGCGCCGGACACCTCGGCCATGAGCGCGGCGGCGGTCGGGCCCTGCAGCTCGTAGCGGTAGAGCCTGGGCGGGCCGGACTTCCGCAGGTGGGAGTTGGGGTCGCGCTCAGCGGTGGCTTCGTAGTCGCCGCGCTCGAGGTGGAAGGTGACCCAGTCGAGCACCATCGGGTGGCCGACCAGGTCGAAGGAGTCCTGCTCCAGGTGGAAGAGGATGGCGTCACCGATCAGGTGGCCCTCGGGGTCCACCGCGACGAACTGCTTCGCCTTGCCGGGGCCGAAGTTGGCGAAGCTGTTGACGCCCGTGTCGCTGAAGAGCCGCAGCGCGTCCGGGCCCTCGACGAAGAGGTCGTGCATGTGGTGCGACTGGTCGAGCAGGGCGCAGGTGTCCACCCAGGCCCGCTGCTCGGTACGCCAGTTGGTGAACTCCGGCTGCACCGGGAAGGTGCTCGGGGGAAGGCGAGGTTGCGCAGCAGCTCGACCGGGCTGCCGGCGCGGGCGAGGGCTGTCGCGAGACTCTCGGGGGCATGGTGGATGTGGGCCTCTCGTCGCGGAACGGACGGCGGGAGCACCCGTCCGAGGAGCGCCGCAGGACCGGTCGGACGGCCCTGCCGCGGGTGCCTCCACGCTAGGGATCCCACCTGTGGTCCGGGTCACGCGGATGACCGTTTCCGGCGACCGCGTGGGCTTGATCGTGACGCGACACTTGACGTAGCGGCGCGCCCGCGGCGCACGTGAGACGGCCGTGGCCCGGGCGACGAGGATCGTCGCCCGGGCCACGGCCTCCGGCGTCGCGAGGGATCAGGCCTTGCCGGTGGTGCGCCAGCCGCCCTGGTAGGTCTCCCGCGCCATCGTGGCGTAGGGGACGGGGCTGACGATGGCGCGGACCTCGAACTGCTCGTGCGGCTCGACGGTCGTCTTCTCGCTGCCGCCGTCGGGCTCGCCCCAGACCACGCGGACCTCGGCGCCGTGCGGCACGTCGGGGCTGACGGTGGCCAGCGACAGACCCTTCTGCTCGTTCGCCGAGATGCCGGTGAACATGGAGACGCCGAGCACGGTGCCGTCGGCGTCGATGACCTTGTCGAAGTTCGACGACCCGTAGTTGGCGTTGGGCAGGTCGAAGAACTGGTACTTCGCGCCCTCGACCGGGGAGGACAGGAGCGTGGCGAGGTCGTCGGAGTTCCACTCCAGCGTGACCTTGCGGCGCTGGGTGGCCGGGTCGATGGCCTCCAGGGCGTCGCGGCCGATGAAGTCGTGGTCGAACTTCACGAAGGAGCCGTAACCGAGCTCCCACGGGTTGGTGTAGTAGTCCTCGATGTCGTCGGAGACGAAGCTTCCGGCGATGGCGTTGGTGGCCTCGTAGCTCTCGGCGCCGAGCCACTCGCGGTAGGGCCGCAGCTCCTCGCCGGTGTAGATGGCCGGCAGCGGCGAGGGGATCCAGCCGGACTCGAGGGTGTTGGTCGAGTAGGCGCGGGAGCCGACGGGCTCGATGCCGAACTCGCGGCCGGCCTCGAGGATCGCCTCGCGGATCCGGTCGTAGCTCTCGTACGGGCCCCAGATCTCCAGACCCGGGGCGCCGGCCATGCCGTGGCGCAGCGTGCGCACCGTCTCGCCGGCGATCGTCATCTCGCCCATGCGGAAGAACTTGAGCTGCTCGACGTCGCCACCGTGGAGCTTCTCGATGATCGGCCAGGCGTTGGGCCCCTGGATCTGGAACCGCCACAGGTCGCGGGTGACGGCCTTGCCGTACGGCCGGGAGGGCGACCGCGGGTCGTTGCGGATCTCGACGTCGTAGCCGCCGGTCTCACCCTTGAACTGCAGCCAGCTGGCGCCGGGGGCGCGGCCGACGTAGACGTACTCCTCGTCGGCGAGGTGGAAGAGGATCCCGTCGCCGATGACGTTCCCGGCGGGGGTGACGGGGACGAACTGCTTGGCCATGTTCACCGGGAAGTTGGCCACGCTGTTGATGCCGGTGTCGGAGATGAGCTTCAGGGCGTCGGGGCCGCGCATGAACAGGTTGAACATGTGGTGGGTCTGGTCGAAGAGCACCGCGGTCTGCTGCCACGCCTTCTGCTCACGCCGCCAGTTGGTGAACTCCGAGGGCACCACCGGGTAGATGTAGGTGCCCAGCTGGGAATTGCGCAGCAGGCCGACGGTGTCCCCGGTCTGGTCGAGCAGTTCCTGCAGGTTCTTCGCGGTCATAGTGATCCGTCCTCGTGTGATTGCGTGGACACCGTCCTCATGGGGGACGGCTGGTGGCCAGGAAGTCGGCCGGCTTGTGTGGGTTCGCGCTCTTCCGTTGCCCGGGTGGACCCGTCAGTGCACAGGTTCGACGTCGTGCCCCTCGGGGTGCTCGAGGTTCGCCGGGGTCCGCACGGGCACCGCCTCGCAGCCGTACCCCCGCCGGACGACGACCATGTCGGGCCCGTGGAACTCGGAGGTGTCGCGCTCGACGCGCCTCATCGCGACCGCGCGCATCGATCAGGGCGCCGGATGTGGTGACGTCGTCGGTCTCGTCCCGCCGGCGACGGCCGGCGGGGATCGGCTCCAGCAGCTCGGGCGTCCGCCACGTCAGGGCCGTCCGCGGCAGGGCCCGGAGGCGTCCGGCGGTTGCGACCGAGGCCGCCCGCACGCCGCCCACGATCCCGAGATCGACCGGCACGCTGCCGGGCTCGGTCACTCGTGTCTCCCTTCAGCGCGCGGTCCGGGTGCTTTCCTGCCCCGATGTGTGCGCAGATGACCCATGACGTGGCCGGCCGCGTCGGGCCGCGCCACATCGCCGCTTGCAGCGTAGAGCGATCGTTGTGGTGCAGCACACAGTCATCCGTCACCCCGCCCCGACCGTTCCGGCCGCTCGGCATGCGTCGGATGACGGCAGATCCGGGTCATTTGACGTGTTCGTCGGCCGGCCCACCGTCCCCGGCGCGACGACGGCGTCACGACCGGCGAGAGTGGCCCGGTCCGGACAGCGGAGGGGACAGGCGATGGCGCGTCGGCCGGTCGGCCCGGGGACTCCGATCCCCGCCGCGCGCGACCCCGGACGGACGTCCTGGGGCGCCGTGGCCGGTCTCATGGGCGCCGGGGTGGTCGCCGCAGCGCAGATCGGGGGTGCCGCGGCCGCGCTGCCGGTCCTCGAGGACGACTTCGGGCTCAGTTCGGCCACCGCAGCCTGGTACCTGTCGACGGTGAGCGCCCTCAGCGCTGCCGGCGGTGTCCTGCTCGGGTGGCTGGGGCAGACCCTCGGCTTCGGCCGCCAGGTCCGGTTCGGTCTGGCGGCGATCGTCGTCGCCGACCTCGGTGGTGCGATGGTCGACTCTCTGACGGGGCTGCTCGTGGCCCGGGTCGCGGAGGGGCTCGGGCTCGTGATGGTCATCCTCGCCGCGCCGCCGCTGCTCTCGGAGGTGTCCGCGCCGACGCACCGACGGCTCGTCGCCGGAGCCTGGGGCGCCTACATGCCGGTGGGTTCCGGCCTGGCGGCGCTGCTCGTACCGTCCGCGATCGGGCTGGTCGGCTGGCGGGGCGCGTCGGTCGCCGATGCCTGCGTGGCGGCGGCCGTGCTCCTGGTCGTCCTGCGCTGGGTGCCGTCCGCCACGGTGCGCCGGCGGGCGTCGGTCGGCGGGCTGCTGGGGGCGTTCCGCTCGCCGTCCGTCGTGATCATCGCCGTCGTCTTCGGCCTCTACTCCGCTCAGTACCTGGCCGTGGTCGGGCTGCTCCCGGCTGCGCTGGTCGGCGACGAAGGGCTGTCCGTCGCCGCGGCGGGACTGCTGGGCGCCGTCGTCTTCCTGGTGAACGCACCGGCCAACCTCCTCGGGGCGTACCTCCTGCACCGGGGAGCGCCACTGCGGTGGGTGATCTCGGCGGGGTGCGCCGGCATGGCCGCAACCGTCTGGGGGTGCTCGATCCGGCGCTCCCGGTCTCCCTGCGGGTCGCGTCGGCGATCGCCTTCTCGTTCGTCGCAGGCCTCGTTCCGTCCGCCCTCTTCGCCGGTCTCGCTGCGGTGTCGGCGGGTACCGGCTCGGCCGGCGCGGCCATCGGCCTGGTCACCCAGGGGTCGGGCATCGGGCAGTTGCTCGGTCCGCCGATGGTGGTTGCGGTGGGCCTGGCCGTCGCTCCCGGGGCGGCCCAGTCGGGCGTGCTCGTGTGCCTCGCCGGGCTCGTCGCGGTCGGCGCCCTGGTCCTTCCTCGAGGGGAGCGGATCCCCTGACGGGTCACCCGATCGGGCGTTGGTGACGCCTGTGCAACTTTCCCGCCAAAATCGTTGTCAATCCGTCCCGGGGTCCGTAGGTTCCCCGGCGGGCTGAGACCCGGTTCACACCCGAGCACCCCCACGGCAAGGAGAGACGGTTCATGGCGGCTGAGCTGACCTTGCAGGACGTGAGCCTGCAGTTCGGCGGCATCAGGGTGCTGGAGGCGGTGAACTTCGTCGTCGAGCCGGGGCAGATCTTCGGGCTCGTCGGGCCCAACGGTGCCGGCAAGACCTCGCTGTTCAACTGCATCAGCGGGCACTACAAGCCCACCTCGGGCACCGTGCGGATCGACGGCACCGAGGTGCAGGGCGCGCGTCCGGCGACGCTGGCCGGTCACGGCCTGGCCCGGACCTTCCAGCACCCGGCCTTGCAGCTGCACGAGACGGTGCTCGAGAACGTGCTCCTCGGCGCGCACACCCGGCTCCCCGGCGGGGCGCTGGAGTGGTCGCTGCGGACGCCGCGCACCCGGCGTGCGGAGAAGCAGCTGCGCGCCGAGGCGCTCGACCTGCTCGAGCGCAACGGTCTCGGCTGGGCGGCGCACCTCCCGGCCGACGAGCTGTCGCACGGTCTGCACAAGGGCGTCGAGCTCTGCCGCGCGCTGCTCATGAAGCCGAAGCTGCTGCTCCTCGACGAGCCGGCCGCCGGGCTCCCGCACTCCGAGGTGGAGACCCTGATCGAGACGGTCCGGCGCCTGCGCTCGGAGGACGACATCACCGTCGTCATCGTCGAGCACCACATGGGCCTCATCGCCGCCCTCACCGACCGCGTCGTCGTCCTGGACCACGGGGCCAAGCTCATGGAGGGCACGGCCGCCGAGGCGCAGTCCGACCCCGCCGTCATCGAGGCCTACATCGGGAAGGACGCCGACGATGACGCTGCTTGAGCTCGAGGACGTCACCGCGTCCTACGGCCCCGTGCAGGTGCTGGACGGCGTGTCGCTCAGCGTTCCGGAGAACGGGGCGGTCGGCATCCTCGGTGCGAACGGCGCAGGCAAGACGACCACCCTCCGTGCGATCAGCGGCACCGTCCGCGCCGGTGGGCGCATCGTCTTCGACGGCAAGGACATCCGCGGCATGCGGCCCGACCGGGTCGCCGGCCTGGGCATCGCGCACGTACCGGAGGGACGCGGCACGTTCGGCGACCTGACGGTGCGGGAGAACCTCCGGGTCGGCGCGTACCTGCGCAAGGACCGCAAGGGCATCGAGGAGGACATCGACTACTGCCTCGACCTGTTCCCCAACTTGAAGGATCGCATCGGGTCGAACGGTTCGGCTCTGTCCGGCGGTGAGCAGCAGATGCTCGCGGTGGCCCGGGCGATGATGACCAAGCCGCGGCTGCTGCTCCTCGACGAGGCCTCGCTCGGCCTCGCGCCCAGCACCGCGAGGAACGTCTACGACGCCATCCACCGCCTGCGCACCGAATCCGGCATCGCCATGCTGGTGGTCGAGCAGAACGCCAATCTCGCCTTCAGTCTCGTCGAGAGCGCGACGGTCCTGGAGACCGGGCGGAACGTGCTCACCGGCACGTCCGCCGAGCTCAAGGGCATGGACGAGATCCGTCGCGCCTACCTGGGAGGCTGATATGGAGAAGTTCGTCCAACTCGTCGTCGACGGCCTGTCCACCGGCTCGGTCTACGCCGCGCTCGCGCTGGCGATCGTGCTCGTCCATTCGGCGACCGGCCTGATCAACTTCGCGCAGGGCGGCATGGCCGTGCTGGCCGCGTACTTCGCCTGGGTGCTGACGAACCAGGGCGTGCCGCTCGTCCTCGCCATCGTCGGGTCGATCATCTTCTCCTTCCTGCTCGGCGCAGTGCTCGAGCGGTTCCTGATGCGGCGGTTCGAGCGCGGCGACCCCGACACAGCCGTCGTCGTCACGATCGGTCTGCTGACCCTGATCACCGGCATCGCCGGGTGGCTCTGGGGGTACAACAACCAGCAGTTCCCTCGCTCTTCTCCCTCGACACGGTGTCGGTCCTGGGTGTCTCGGTCAGCATCCGCTCGATCGGGACCACGCTCGTGATCGTCGTGGCGATGGGCCTGCTGCAGGCGCTCTTCGTCGGCACGAAGCTCGGTCTGGCGCTGCGGGCCGTCGCGATCAACCCCCAGTCCGCGGCGTTCTCCGGACTGCCCGTCGAACGCCTCCTCATGGTCGGCTGGGGACTGGCGGCGGTGCTCGGCGCCGTCGCCGGTGCGCTCGTCGCGCCGCAGCTCACCCTGACGCCGGGCATGCTGGACAACGCCCTCGTGTACGCGCTGGCCGCCGTCATCCTCGGCGGTCTCACGAGCCCGATCGGCGTCGTCGTCGCGGCGTGGTTGATCGGCGTCCTGGAGAACCTGGCCGCGGTGTACGTCGGTTTCATCGGCTTCGACCTGAAGGTCGCCGTGCCCTTCATCCTCATCTTCGTCGTGCTCATCGTCCGACCCCAGGGCCTGTTCGGCCGGAAGACCGTGGTGCGCGTGTGATGGCCTCCTCCTCCTCCAAGACGTCCGCCCCCACGACGTCCGCCCCGACGTCGTCGGCCACCACGTCGTCGGGCCCGTCGTTCCGGCAGCGCCCGTGGGTGCGCTGGGGAGCTCCGCTGCTGCTCGTCGTCGGGCTCGCCGTCCTGCCGCTCGTGATGACGGAGGGCGCCAACGACACGCTCGCCCGCATCGGCGTCTTCGCCGTCGCCGTGCTGGGGCTCAACGTGGTGATGGGCTACACCGGGCAGGTATCGCTGGGCCAGATCTTCTTCCTCGGCTTCGGCGCGTACGTCACTGCGTACGGGGTCTCGCAAGGGTGGAACATCGTCCTGGTCTTCGTCCTGACCTGCCTGCTCCCGGCCCTCGCGGGGCTGGTCGTGGCGCTGGCCGCCGCCCGCCTCGGTGGGCTCGCGATCGCGATGGTCACCATCGCGCTGCCCATCGTCGGTGTGCCGCTGGCCAAGCGGCTCAGCGACTACACCGGCGGCTCCCAGGGCCTGTCCGCCCGCTTCGTCAGTGCGCCGGAGGGAGCGGGCTCTACGACGACCAGTGGCAGCTGTACATCGTGCTGGTCATCGGCGGCGTCGTGTTCCTGCTGACGAGCCTCCTCGTCCGGGGAAGTACGGCCGGGCCTTCGCGATCGTCAAGGGCAACGAGAACGTGGCGTCGTCCATGGGGATCTCGCCCTACCGCTACAAGGTCCTGGCCTTCACCATCGCGTCGCTGATCGGCGGGGTGAGCGGCTTCCTGTACATGGTCGTCGTCCAGTACACGTCGCCGGAGACGATGAGCTTCGGGCACTCGATCGAGCTGCTCGTCGCGATGGTGATCGGCGGCGCCGGCAGCATCGTCGGCTCGCTCCTCGGCGGCGCGTTCTACGTGGTCGTCCCCGACCTCACGAACGCAGTCGACCCGAGCCTGACGGCGCTGCTGCAGGGCGCGCTCCTGCTGGCCGTGCTGTTCGTCCTCCCCGGTGGCCTCGTGTCGCTGCCCCGCGCGGTGATGCGCAGGCTGCGGCGCTCTCCAGCCGGTCGCGGCTCCGCCGCACCACCGACCACTCCGTCATCGACCCTCGGGTCGGGCACCGCGGCGGAGCAACCCCAGACAGAGAGGCACGGTCACGCATGAACAGGACCTTTGGATCGCGGCAGGCGGTCGGCATCGCCGCGGTGTCGGCGCTCGCGCTGACGCTCACCGCCTGCGGCGGCGGGCGGGACGCCGGGCGCAGCGGTGACGCGGCCGAGGAGCGCCCAGCCCCGGCATCACCGACGACTCGGTCACGCTCGGCATCACCACCCCGCTGAGCGGTGCCACGGCGGGCCCGGGTACCTGCACGGTCGCCGGCGTCCAGGCGTACTTCGGCATGAAGAACGCCGAGGGCGGCGTCGAGTTCGGCGACGGGCAGACCCGCACCGTCGAGATCGAGGCGCTCGACGACACGTACGACCCGCAGCAGGCGGCGGCGAACTACGACCAGCTCAAGGACGACGTCTTCGCGATGACCGCGGGGCTGGGCACGCCGACGAACCGCGCCTGGCGCGACGCGGCGATCGCCGACGAGGTGCCGCAGGTGCTCATCATGACCGGCGACCCGCTGTTCAGCGACACCGAGCAGAGCCCCTGGCAGCTCGGCTTCGTGCCGATCTACCAGAACGAGGGAGAGGCCTTCGGCGAGCTGCTCGCGGCATCGGGCGAGGAGCACAAGGTCGCGATCCTGTCGCAGAACGACGACTACGGCGAGGGCTACGTCGAGGGCTTCAAGTCCGCCGTCGAGGGCGCGGACAACATCGAGATCGTCGAAGAGCTGACCTACGAGGCGACCGACACGTCCGTCGACGCGCAGATCACCGAGCTCGCCAACAGCGGTGCCGACGTCTTCTTCAACGCGATGTCGGTGACCCCGCTGGTGATCTCGGCGCTGCAGAAGGCGCAGCAGCTGAACTGGCTGCCCAGCTGGTTCCTGCCCTCGAACACCTCGAGCCCGGGGCGATCCTCCAGCCCGGCGGCGCGGCTGCCTTCCCGGGCATCTACTCCGTGTCGTTCTCCAAGGCGCCGCAGAGCCCCGCCTTCGCCGAGGACGAGGACGTGCAGACGTACCTGTCCGCCCTCGCCGAGTACGGCGACTACCCGGACCCGCCGGCGTTCCCGCACTGCCAGTGGAGCTGGATGCTCGGCGCGACGCTCGAGCAGGCCTTCATGGAGATGGAGGAGCCGACCCGGGACAGCTTCATGGAGGCGCTGCGCTCGATCGAGGACTTCCAGGCGCCGCTCATGCTGGAGGGCACGTCGGTGACCACCAGCGAGGACGGTCAGCCTGCGGTCTCGACCCTGAACGTGCAGAAGTACAACGGCACGGGCTACGACACGGTCGAGGACTTCGGCTGACGTCGACCTGATGCGGCGGGGCGGCTCTGACGGGCCGCCCCGCCGTCCGGCGTGCCACTCCTCGGGAGGACGTCGTCGTACCGGAATCGACAGCGCCCTTGAGGTGCCCCGTCGCGCCTCCCTACGGTGAGCCGGTGGCGCAGATGACGGGCGAGGCCGTGCACCCGCTCAGCGGGGTGCGGGCCAAGTGCCTCGCCGAGCAGCGGCTCCGGGACGAGATCACCCGCGGGGCCGTCGCGCCCGGACAGCGGCTGGTCGAGCCCGAGCTGGGGGAGCGGTACGGCGTGACCCGCAACAGCGCCCGGCTGGCCCTGGACGTGCTCATCGCCGAGGGCCTGGTCGAGCGGATCCCCAACCGCGGGGCACGGGTGCGGATCGTGTCCGCGTCCGAGGCGGTCGCGATCCTGGAGTGCCGTCAGGTCCTCGACGGACTGCTGTCACGCAAGGCGGCGGAGAACGCGACGCCCGGTGAGATCGACCTCCTGCGGGTCAACCTCGAGCGGATGCAGCGGGCCGTGGCCGACCAGGAGCTCCTCGAGTACGCGGCGCTGATCCGCGAGCACTACCGGCTGGTGCGGGAGTCGGCGCGCCAGCCCATGGCATCGGCGCTGGTCGAGCGCCTGCAGGGGCAGATCATCCGCCACCAGTTCCAGCTGCTGCTCCGCCCGGGGAGGCCCCAGCAATCGCTCGCCGCGCTGACGCGGGTGGTCGACGCCGTCGCGGAGCGCCGGCCCGACACCGCCGAGTCGGCGGCGCGGGCACACCTGCAGGGGTCATCGACGCACTGATGCCGGGGGCGGCAGGGGCGTAGCTGCTCCCCCGTGCGCGCACCGGCGCAGGGGATCGTCGGGCGCGTGCGTGGCCCGGAAGCAGGCGGCGTGGATTGCCCACAGGATTGTTGGCAATCGGTCCCGGGTGGATTACGGTGCGGCCATGGCTTCGGAGGCTCAGGCGACCGCGGAGCATGCGCTGCGCGCCGCGATCTCCCGCGGTGAGATGCCGCCGGGATTCCGGCTGGTCGAAGCCGAGCTGGTCGCCCTGACCGGCGTCAGCCGCAGCGCCGTCCGGTCGGCGATCGACGCGCTGGCAGCGGAGGGCCTGGTCGAGCGGATCCCGAACAAGGGGGCGCGGGTCCGGGTGGTCTCCACCGACGAGGCCATCGCCATCACCGAGTGCCGCCTGCCGCTCGAGGGCCTGCTCGCCCGCAAGGCCGCCGAGCGCATCACCGACGCGGAGATCGACCGGATGCGCGCCCACCTGGAGGCGATGGCCGGCGCCGTCGACGCCGGGGACGTCCTCACGTACTCGGCACTCATCCAGCAGCTGTACGGCATGGTCGGCGCGGCGGCCCGGCACCCGATCGCCGCCGACCTGGTCAGCCGCCTGCAGGCCCAGCTGGTCCGGCACCAGTTCCGCCTCTCCCTCCGGCCCGGCCGCCCCCGCGTGAGCCTGCGCGGGTTGAGCGAGCTCGTGAACGCCGTCACCGCCCGCGACCCCGACCGCGCGGAAGCCGCGGCCACCACCCATCTGCGCGGCGTCATCGCTGCGCTGTCCGATCCGATGCCCGAGCCCGGAGTGCCCGCATGAGGAACGTCGTCGTCACCGATCCGCCCCGCGCCGACACCGGCGACGCCGAGAAGCTGGGCGGCTTCGGCGTCGCCACCGTGCACGAGGCGCTCGGACGGGTCGGCTACCTGGGCCCGGAGCTCCGGCCGGCCTGGGCCGGGGCGCGGATCGGCGGGACCGCCGTCACCGTGCTGTGCTGGCCGGGCGACAACCTCATGATCCACGTGGCGGTGGAGCAGTGCCGGCCCGGCGACGTGCTCGTCGTCGCCACCAACTCGCCGTCCACGGACGGGTTGTTCGGTGAGCTGTTCGCCACCGCGCTGGCCCGCCGCGGGGTGCGCGGCGTGATCCTCGGTTGCGGCGTGCGTGACGTCGCCGAGCTGCGCGAGATGGGCTTCCCCGCCTGGTCGCGCGCAGTCAGCGCGCAGGGTTCGGTGAAGGCGACCGCCGGGGCGGTCAACGTGCCGATCGTGCTCGGCGGGCAGGTGATCCGTCCCGGGGACGTCGTGGTCGCCGACGACGACGGCGTGCTGGTGGTGCCGCGGAACGACGTGCCGCGGGCGCTGACCGCCGCGCAGGCACGGATCGACAAGGAGTCCGCCGCCCGCGCCGCCTTCGAGCAGGGTGAGCTCGGACTCGACCGCTACGGCCTGCGGAACCGGCTCGGCGAGTTCGGCATCGAGTACGTCTCCCACGAGAAGTACGCGGAGGAGGACGCATGACCGTGCGCGGCAGCTACCAGGACACCGGGGTCCGATGCACGATGCTGCGGGGCGGGACCTCCCGCGGGCTGTTCTTCGAGGCGCAGGACCTGCCCGCCGACCCGGCCGAACGGAACGACCTGCTGCTGCGGCTGATGGGCACGCCCGACCCGCTGCAGATCGACGGGCTGGGCGGGGCCACCACGCTCACCAGCAAGATTGCCGTGGTCTCGCCCTCCGACGCCCCCGAGGTCGACGTCGACTACCTGTTCCTGCAGCTCGGGGTCGACGAGGCGACGGTCAGCGACCGGCAGAACTGCGGCAACATCCTGGCCGGCGTCGGACCGTTCGCCGTCGAGCGCGGACTGGTCGCCGCCGGCGACGAGGAGACCGCGGTGCGGATCCGCATGGTCAACTCCGACAGCGTCGCCGTGGCCACCTTCCCGACCCCGGGCGGCCGGGTGGAGTACCGCGGCGACATCGAGATCGCCGGTGTCCCCGGGGCCGCGGCCCCGGTGGTGCTGGCGTTCACCGACACCGAGGGCTCGGCGACCGGCAGCCTGCTGCCCACCGGGCACGTGCGCGACACGATCGAGGGCATCGACGCGACCTGCATCGACAACGGTATGCCGGTCGTCCTCGCGCTGGCCGGGTCGTTCGGGCTGACCGGCTACGAGTCGCACGAGGAGCTCGCCGGCGACACGGCGCTGCTGGAGCGGATCGACGCGTTCCGCCGCAAGGCCGCCCAGCTGATGGGCATGGGCGACGTGTCGTCGGCGTCGGTGCCGAAGACCGCGCTGCTCGCCGCTCCGCGCGACGGCGGGCAGGTCTGCACGCGCTCGTTCATCCCGGTGCGCCCGCACACGTCGATCGGCGTCCTGGGCGCGGTCAGCGTGGTCACCGGGATGCTGCTGCCCGGGGCGGTCGGCCACGAGCTCACCGCCGACTGGCCGACCGACACCTCGCGGGTGGATGTCGAGCACCCGACCGGCCACCTGCTCGTGGACGTCGTCGTCGACGGCGCCACCACTCCGCCCCGCGTCGTGCGTTCGGGCGTCGTCCGCACCGCCCGCAAGCTCTTCGACGGAACCGCGTTCCCGCGGGCCTGACCGAGAGACCAGATTCGAAGGAGAGCCCGTGCCACCCCTGCACGACATCGCCCACCTGGCCCACGTCGAGCTCCTGACCGACAAGCCTGAGGAGAGCCTGGACTTCTTCGTCCGCTATCTGGGCATGACGGAGAACGGCTCGGACGGGGACTCGGTGTTCCTGCGCGCCTGGGACGACTACGAGAACACCACGATCAAGCTCACCGCCGCCGCGCAGCCCGGGGTCGGCCGGACCAACTTCCGGGCCAGCACGCCCGAGGCGCTGCAGCGCCGGGTGGCCGCGATCGAGGCGACCGGCCTCGGGAAGGGCTGGCAGGACGGCGACCCGGGGTACGGGCCGGTCTACGTCTTCACCGACCCCGATGGGCACGAGATGGGCGTCTACTACGAGACCGAGTGGTACCGGCCCGAGGGGGCCCTGAAGCCCGCGCTGAAGAACCAGGCGCAGGCCTATCCCGGCCGGGGGTCAGCGTCCGGCGGATCGACCACATCAACTACCTCGGCGTGAACCCGCAGGAGAACCGCGACTTCTTCGTGGACACGCTCGGGGCCATGACCACCGAGCAGATCGTGCTGGACAGCGGTGAGATTGCCGGCACCTGGACAACCTTCACCAACCAGGGCTACAACGCCGTGTGGACCAAGGACAAGACCGGCACGGCGGGCCGGCTGCACCACCTCTCGTTCGCCGTCGACAGCCGCGACGACATCATCCGGGCCGCCGACCTGGCCCTCGAGCACGGCATCCACATCGAGACCGGACCGCACAAGCACACCATCCAGCAGAGCTTCTTCCTCTACGTCTGGGAGCCGGCGGGCAACCGGATCGAGCTGGACAACCCGGCCGCCCGGCTCGTCTTCGCCCCGGACTGGCAGCCGGTCAACTGGTCGGAGGCCGAGCGGGCCAAGGGCCAGGCCTGGGGGCTGCAGACCATCTCTACGTTCCACACCCACGGCACTCCGCCGGTGGGTCAGGAGTGAGGCCGGCGAACGACCGGGAGGGAGGTCCTGGTGAGCACCCGGATCGCCGTCCTGGGCCTCGGTGAGGCCGGCTCGGAGATCGCGCGCGATCTGGTGGCCGCGGGCGCCGACGTCCGCGGCTACGACCCGAAGGACCTCTCCGTGGACGGGGTGCAGCCGCGTGCCTCGGAGGCCGAGGCGGTCGCTGATGCCGACATCGTGCTCAGCGTGAACAGCTCGCACGACGCGATGACGGCGCTGGAGAACGCCCTGCCCGCCCTGCGCGCCGGCACGCTGTGGGCCGACCTGAACACGGCGAGCCCGGGGGTGAAGGTGGCGCTGGCCGCGCGTGCGGCGGAGCGCGACGTCCCGGTGATCGACGTCGCGCTGATGTCGCCGGTGCCCGGCAAGGGCCTGCGCACGCCGATGCTCGTCTCGGGGAGGGGCCGACCGCTTCCGCGACCTGCTCGCGGGGCTGGGTGCCGACGTGGCCGTCCAGGAGGGCCGGCGGGAACGGCGATCTCCCGGAAGCTCCTGCGCAGCGTCTTCTACAAGGGTCTCGCCGCCGCCGTGGTGGAGGCGCTGCGCGGCGCCCAGGCGGCCGGCTGCGCCGACTGGCTGCGGGGAACATCGCGGCGGAGCTGACCGGCTTCGACGAGCGGAGCCTCGACCGCATCGTGGACGGAACCCACGCGCACGCCCGGCGACGGGCCGACGAGATGGCCGCCGCGACCGAGCAGTTGCACGAACTCGGGGTGCCGGCCCGCATCGCCCCCGCCGCCCGCGACCTGCTCGTCGAGCTCCGGGACTCCGCAGCCGCCGGGACGATCGCCCCGGAGAAGGAGCCATCATGATCATCGACTGCCACGGGCACTACACCACCGCGCCGGCCGCGCACACCGCGTGGCGCGAGCAGCAGATCGCGGCGTGGCAGGCGGGGACGACGCCGCCGGCCTACCCGTCGATCAGCGACGACGAGATCCGCGAGACGATCGAGACCAGCCAGCTCCGGCTGATGGACGAGCGCGGCATCGACGTCACGCTCTTCTCGCCGCGGGCCTCGGCGATGGCCCATCACGTCGGCGACGCCGCCGTCAGCCTGGAGTGGTCCCGACGTTGCAACGACCTGGTCCACCGGGTGACGACGCTCTTCCCCGACCGGTTCGTCGGGGTGAGCCAGCTGCCCCAGTCGCCGGGCGCTGACATCCGGGGCTCCGTGGACGAGCTGCGGCGCTGCGTGGAGGAGCTGGGCTTCGTCGGGTGCAACCTGAACCCCGACCCCAGCGGCGGGCACTGGACCTCCCCGGCGCTGACCGACCGGAGCTGGTATCCGTTCTACGAGGCGATGGTGGAGCTGGACGTGCCCGCGATGGTGCACGTCTCCGCCTCGGCCACCCCGGTCTTCCACGCCACGGGCGCGTACTACATCAACGCCGACACCACCGCGTTCATGCAGCTGCTGCAGGGCACCCTGTTCGCGGACCTGCCGGAGCTGCGCCTGGTGATCCCGCACGGCGGGGAGCGGTGCCCTACCACTGGGGCCGGTACCGGGGACTGGCCGACATGCTCGGGCAGCCCCTGTCGAGGACACCGTCATGGGCAACGTCTTCTTCGACACCTGCGTCTACCACCAGCCGGGCATCGACCTGCTGCTCGACGTCATCGACACCGGGAACGTCCTCTTCGGCTCCGAGATGGTGGGTGCGGTGCGCGGCATCGACCCGCGCACCGGTCACCACTTCGACGACACCCGCCGCTACGTGGAAGCCGCGTTCGCGAAGGGGCGCTCGACGAGGAGAGGCGGGCGGCGGTCTTCGAGGGCAACGTCCGGCGGGTGTACCCACGGCTGGACGCCCTGCTCACCGCCGGGGCCCGCTGAGCATGCGGCGCGGGCTGGCGGCGGCGTCGGGAGCCGGGGTGTCCCGGTGAGCGGTCCCGGGGACCCGGTGGCGGTCAAGGCCGCGCTGCGAGCCCGCTTCCTGGCCCGCCGGCTGGAGCGCCCGGCGGCCGAACGCGCCGCCGCGGCCGAGGCCGTCGCCGGCGTCCTCCTCCCCGGGCTGGCCGGAGCCGGCACCGTGGCGGCGTTCGTGCCGGACCCCACCGAGCCCGGGCACGGGCGGCTCCCCGCGGCCCTGGCCTCCCTCGGCGCGCGGGTGCTGCTGCCGGTCATCCCCGCCCGGGGGCGCGACCTCGGCTGGGCGGAGGACACCGGACGGTTCGGGCCGGGCCGCTACGGCCTGATGGAACCGGTCGGGCCCCGGCTCGACGCCACCGCCCTCCGGGACGCCGACGTCGTCGTCGTCCCCGCGCTGGTCGTCGACCGCGCCGGCATCCGGTTGGGCCGGGGCGGGGGTACTACGACCGTGCCCTCCCGCATGCCCGCGAGGACGCCGTCCTCGTCGCGCTGGCCTTCGACGACGAGGTCGTCGACGAACTGCCGGCCGAGGCGCACGATCGACCGGTGGACGCGGTCGTGACCCCTCGGGCTGGCTGGACCTCCGCGGGCGCACCACGCCGTGAGCGCCCGCCGAGGTCGCAGGTGGCCGGGCCGTGCCGCCCGTGTCCGCACTCCCATCCGTGGCCTGCAGCCGCAGGTTCCGCCCCCGTCCGAGGAGAAGACGATGGTGTCTCAGGATCAGCTGCCGGAGATCAGGACCGAACTGTTCATCGCCGGTGAGGTACGCAGCGGGGACGACCACCTCCAGGTGATCGATCCCGCCGACGGCCGGTCCGTCGTGGGGTACGCGGCCGCCGCCAGCGCCAAGCAGGCCGAGGAGGCCGTCGCGGCGGCCCACCGCGCCTTCCCGGAGTGGGCGGCGCGGACCCCCAGGAGCGGGCGGAGCTGATCACCGCCGCGCTCGCACCGCTGGAGGCCGACCGGCAGGCGGTGGCGGAGATCCTGACCCGGGAGAACGGCAAGATCCGCATGGAGTCGTTCATCGACTCCATCGTGTTCGCCCACCGCTGCCAGCTCGCCGCCGGGCTGGCGGACCGGGTGGAGGAGTCGGTGACGCTCCCCGCCCCGCCGTGGCGGACGAAGGTCTCCTACCTGCCGTTGGGCGTGGTGACGATCATCGTGCCGTTCAACTGGCCGATGGCCATCCTCGCCGCGTCGCTGCCGTACGCGCTGGTGGCAGGCAACACCGTGGTGGTCAAGCCGCCGCCGACCACTCCGCTGGCGACCACCCGCACCGTGCAGAAGATGGCGGAGCTGCTGCCGCCAGGCGTGCTCAACGTGGTGACCGGTCACGACGCGGAGATCGGCTCGGCGCTGATCCAGGACGACCGGGTGAAGAAGGTCTGCTTCACCGGCAGTCCGGGGGCGGCCGGAAGATCATGGAGATGGCCTCGCAGTCCCTGACCCGCGTCGCGCTGGAGCTCGGCGGCAACGACCCGGCCATCGTGCTGCCGGACGCCGACCTCGGTGAGGAGGCGCTGCAGAAGATGTTCGGCGGCACCTTCGACTCCACCGGCCAGATCTGCATGGCGACCAAGCGGCTGTACGTGCACCGGTCGCGGTACGACGAGGTGGTGGAGGGGTTGTCGGGCCTGCTGGCCGCCACCCGGCTCGGCCACGGCCTGGACGAGGGCGTCACGATGGGGCCGCTGCACCAGACGCGGCAGAAGGAGTACGTGCAGGAGCTCCTCGCCCAGGCCCGGGAGTCCGGTGCCGAGGTGCGCGAGTTCGGCGAGCCGGTCGACGGGGCCGACATCTCGGTCGGCAACTTCCTCAAGCCGTCGCTGGTGCTCGACCCGCGCGAGGACGCCCGTGTCGTCGCCGAGGAGCAGTTCGGGCCGACCCTGCCGATCATGCCCTTCGACGACGTCGAGGACGCCGTGACCCGCGCCAACGACACGTGGTCGGGGCTGTGCTCCTCGGTGTGGACGGCGGACATGGACCGGGCCGCCGAGATCGGGGCCCGCCTGCGCACCGGCTACACGTTCGTCAACTGCCACGGGGCGGCGTTCCTCGACGAGCGCGCGCCCTTCGGCGGGTTCAACCACAGCGGCTTCGGCCGCGAGATGGGCATCGAGGGGCTGCGGGAGTTCATGGACACCCACTCGGTGGGCTTCCCGGGCTGAGAGGCGATCGGCTCGTGGGGGCCCGCGTCAGGCGCGGGTCCCCACGACGCCGGGTCATCCGGCCGGGACGGCGTCCTCCGCCTCGATGGCCGCGTTCCACTCGGGCTTGGCCGCCTGCCAGCGGTCCTCGGTGTCGCCCCGGCGCCAGTAGCCCGAGATGGAGCTGAACTCCGGGTCCAGCCCGCGCGCGGCCCGCAGGTGCCGGCGCAGCTCCCGGACGGCGACGGCCTCGCCGTGCACGAAGACGTGTCCCCTGCCCTCCGGGAGCCGGACGCCCTGCACGGCCGCCACCAGCGCTGCGCCGGGGGCGGCGTCCCCGCGGTGCAGCCACACCAGGTCGGCGCCGTCGGGGACGGTCACGTCGGACTGCTCCTCCTCCGGGCCGGCGACCTCGACGAGGGCCAGGACCCGAGCGGCTCCCGGCAGCCGGGCGAGGGTGGCCGCGATGGCCGGCAGCGCGGACTCGTCACCGGCCAGCAGGTGCCAGTCGGCCTCCGGATGGGGGCGTACGCGCCGCCGGGGCCCATCAGCTGGATGACATCCCCGGGCTGCGCCGCGGCGGCCCACGGACCGGCCAGGCCCTCGTCGCCGTGGTGGACGAAGTCGATGGTCAGCTCACCGGTCTCGGCGTCCCAGGCGCGCACCGTGTACGTGCGCGTCACCGGCCACAGCTCGCGGGGCAGTTCCGCCTGGAGCTGCTCGACGTCGAAGGGGCGCGGTAGGTCGCCCCGGCGGGGCGAAGAGCAGCTTGACGTAGTGATCGGTGAACTCCCCGGCCGGGAAGCCGGTCAGCCCGTCGCCCCCGAGCACCACCCGGATCATGTGCGGGGTGATCCGCTCGGTGCGGACCACCGCCGCCACCCGCGGCACCCGCTTGCGCTTCCCGCGCTGCCCGCCGTTCCGGCCGGGGGCTGCCGGGCGCTGCGCCGCCACGGGCTGCTCGGTCATGGCGTTCCTCCTCCGGCTCGCGGCACGGTCGGCGCACGAGCAAGTAAGGCTTACCTTAGACGGCACGCGGGGCGGGGGCCGCGACGTCGGTCACGCCCGGCGATGTGTGCAGGGGCGCGTTCCCGGCCCGGAAGGCGCCACGGACGCACATCGCCCTGCGGCGGAGCCGTCAGTCCGTGCGTCCCTGACGTGCCCGCACGTGGATCCGCTCGCCCTGCGGACCGAAGAGCGCCAGCACCTCGGCCGGGGACGACCCGGGGTTGGCGATGGCGTGCGGTGTGCGGGTGTCGAACTCCGCGACCTCGCCGGCCGTCAGGGCGAGGTCGTGCTCGCCCAGCAGCAGGCGCAACCGTCCGTTGAGCACGTAGAGCCACTCGTGGCCCTCGTGGGTCTGCTGCTCCAGGTCGCCGGCGGGCCATCGGGGTGGGTAGACCATCTTGTAGGCCTGCAGCCCTCCGGGCCTGCGGGTCAACGGGATCATGGTGATGCCGTGGCGCTCGAACGAGCGCTGGTGGATCCGTGGGTCGCCGGTCTCGGGAGCGTCCACCAGTTCGTCCAGGGGCACCTGGTGGGCGCGGGCGAGCGGGAGCAGCAGCTCCAGCGTCGGCCGCCGCTGCCCGGACTCCAGCCGGGACAGCGTGCTCACCGAGATCCCGGTGCTGGCCGAGAGCTGGCCGAGCGTCGCGCCGCGCTCGAGGCGCAGCGACCGCAACCGGGGACCCACCGCGGACAGCACGTCGCCCAGCCCGGGCACCTCATCGTTTGCCATACCAGCAACAATAGTTGTCGTTCTCGCATGGTGGGGCGCACCCTCGGCGGCACAACCCCGAGGTGAGGAGTTCGACGATGGACGAGCGGTACGACGTGGTGGTCGTGGGAGGCGGCGCGGCCGGGCTCAGCGGGGCGCTGGCCCTGTCCCGGGCGCGCCGGACGGTGCTGGTGGTCGACGCGGGCCGGCCGCGGAACGCTCCGGCCGGGCACGTGCACAACTACCTGGGCCGCGAGGGCACCCCGCCCGCCGAGCTGCTGGGCATCGGCCGGGAGGAGGTGGCCGGCTACGGCGGCGAGGTGCTCGCCGGCGACGTGGTGGGTGCGGCGCGCGCGGACGGCGGCTTCCGGGTGGACCTCGCCGACGGGCGGCACGTGCACGCCCGGCGGTTGCTGGTGACGACCGGCCTCACCGACGAGCTGCCCGATCTGCCCGGCGTCCGCGAGCTGTGGGGCAGGGACGTCCTGCACTGCCCCTACTGCCACGGCTGGGAGGTCCGGGACCGCGCCATCGGCATCGTGGGCGGCCCCTTCGGCGTGCACGCCGCGCTGATGTGGCGGCAGTGGAGCGCCGACGTGACCCTGTTCCGCCACACCGGCCCGGAGCTCACCGATGACGAGCGCCGGCAGCTGGCCGCGCGCGGCGTGCGGGTCGTCGACGGGGAGGTGGCGGCGCTCGAGACGCGCGACGGGCGGCTGTCCGGAGTCCGGCTGGGATCGGGCGAGGTCGTCGCGCGGGAGGCGGTCGTCGTCGCGCCGCGGTTCACCGCGAACTCCGTCGTGCTGCGCTCCCTGGGCATCGAGCCGGTGGAGATGGAGATGCTCGGGTCCGTGATCGGCAGCTACATCCCCTCGGAGCCCACCGGCGCCACGACCGTGCCGGGGGTGTGGATCGCGGGCAACGTGGCGAACCTGCAGGCCCAGGTGATCGTGTCGGCGGCGTCGGGGCTGAACGCCGCGGCGCAGCTCAACGCCGACCTGATCGCCGAGGACACGCGCCTCGCCGTCGAGGCGTTCACCGGACGGCACGACTCCCTGGCGACGATCGGCCCGCACGACTGAGGATCGGCAGCGCAGGGCGACCGTGGCGAGCGGCCCCCGCTGCCGCCGGGCATGGCGGCGCCCGGTCGCCCCTGCGACGATCTCCGGCGTCGGTGCCGACGACGGGAGGACGACGTGGCCGAGGTCCTGCTCTTCCACCACGCCCACGGGCTGACCGCCGGCGTCCGCTCCTTCGCCGACCGTCTCCGCGCCGCCGGCCACACCGTCCACGTGCCCGACCTCTACGCGGGTGCGACGTTCCCCGAGCTCTCGCAGGGCCTGGCCCACGCGAAGGAGGTCGGTTTCGGCACGGTCCTGGAACGGGGCTGCGAGCCGCTGAGGATCTGCCGGAGCAGCTGGTCTACGCCGGCTTCTCGCTCGGGGTCATGCCGGCCCAGCAGCTGGCGCAGACGCGGCCGGGCGCCCGCGGTGCGGTGCTGATGAACGGCTGCGTCCCGCCGGAGGAGTTCGGCACGCCGTGGCCGGCGGGCGTGCCCCTGCAGGTGCACACGCGGGCCGGCGACGAGCTGGGCGACGCTGACGTGGCTCAGCAGGTCGTGGCGGCGGTCGACGGTGCGCAACTGTTCCTCTACCCCGGCGACCGGCACCTGTTCGCCGACGACAGCCTCCCCGACTTCGACGCCACCGCCGCCGCGCTGCTCGAGCAGCGGGTCCACGAGTTCCTCGACCGCGTCGGTTAGCGCGCTCGGTCCTCCGGAGGGAAGAGCGCCCCCAGCCCGAACCGGCTCGGCCTGCGGAACGGCTGCCAGTCGTGGCGGGGCTGGGCCAGGCGGTCGGCCACCACCCAGAGCACGGCGGGGTCGTGCCCCATGCCCAGGTGACTGCTGCGGACGGCGACGTTCTCGCTGATCGGGCCAGGCTCCTGCCGGCAGCCCCGCCAGTCGACGACGCCGTCCCACCTCGAGTACACGGCGGTGCTCGGGACCGGGAGCGGGCGGGCGAGGGATCGCCGGGGCGGCCGTGGCTCGGGGCTGGCCCACGGCTGCGTGGAGGCGAACGGCGAGCCGAGGGAGACGACCTGGCGCACCTGGCGGGGGCGCGCCGGGCCAGCCGCCGAGCGAAGATCCCGCCGAGGCTCCAGCCCACGATGCTCACCGCCGTCCGGTGCTCGCCGGCCAACCGGTCCACCAACCGGGGAAGCTCGTCGTCGATCTCCTGACTGGGACCCCGGTTGCGCCCCTGCGCCCAGCCGACCACCGGGTAGCCCAGCCGCCCGAGCCAGGACCGCAGCACGCGGGTGGAGGCGTCGGAGGCCATCAGCCCGGGGAGCACGAGCACCGGGTGCGGCTCGCCCCGGGGCGCCCACCGGAGCAACGGGAGCGCGGTGGCCGCCGCCCCACCGGCACTGACCAGGGTGCGCGCGGGCTCGGTGGCGGCGAGGGCCACCGCGCGCCGGCGGGCCGAGCGGGGGTCGGGGCGGTCGTCCATGGGGCTCTCATGCCCGGGACGGGCGGCGGCCAGTCGCTCAGCCGCCGCCCTGGAGCGTGGGCGGGCCGTCCGGCAGCTCGGCGCGCGACACCGGAGGACCGGCCTGCACCGCGTGGATGATCAGCCGCTCCGCGGCCGAGTACTTGGGGTGGCAGGTGGTCAGCGTCAGGTAGGACCCCGTCGGCCCGGCGCCGGGCCGACCCGGCACCGGCGCGATGACGGCGACCTCCGACGGGTCCACGATGCGCCGTCCCGGTACGCCGTCGACGGCGGCGGAGAGGTTCCCGGACGCCGGATCGCCGAGCACGCGGTACTCGTACCAGGCGTCGGCGGTCTCGACCACGATCGCATCGCCGGGGCGCAGGAGATCCAGGTCGAGGAAGGGCGAGCCCTTGCCGACCCGGTGGCCGGCGACGGCCATGTTGCCCGGCTGCCCCGGCATGGCCGTCCCGACGTAGTGGCCGGGGCCGTCGGCCAGCTGGTCCTGGCTGGTCCCCTCGACGATCGCCCGGGGAAGTCCCCGCCGAGACGCGGGATGTGCAGGAAGGCGAACGCCTCGCCGACCGGCACCTCGGCGATCGGTGCGGGTGGCGCGGCGACGACCGGTTGCCCGCCCCAGTCCTCGCGCAGCTCCCGGCTCAGGTCGTCCTGGGCCCGGTCGCTGAGCAGGTCGGTGACGTACAGCTCGTAGACGACGAACAGCAGGACGACGGCGCCGGCGGTGACCATGAGCTCGCCGAGCGTCCGCATGACGGCGCTGACCGGGTCCCGCTGCTCCGGCGCCGGCGGGCGGTGCTGCCGCTCCGCGACGGCGGTGTCGTCCAAGGCCCCTCCGCCGGTCAGTCGCCGGTCGGGGGAGCAGGCGCGGGGCGAAGACCTCGTCGATCGGCCGCGGGCCCACGTACTGGCGGCAGGTGCAGGGCACCCAGGCGACGCCGGCCCAGCGCCCGCGCTTGTCGAAGGTGTCGCGGCGGAGCTCGGCGTAGCAGGTGTTCGTGTCGCGGTCGTGCTGGCTGAGCGTGTGCCCGCAGCCGCACAGCGGGGTCACCGGTGGGGGCGGCGCGGCGCGGCGGCGACCGAACCGGCCGCCGACGAAGCCGACGGCGAGCAGCACGCCGCCCACCAGCAGGCTGACCGGATCCATGCTCGCCCCTCTCGTCCGATAGGACGGTAACGCGGAGGGCGGGTCGGCGGTGCCCGTCGTCAGTCGCTGCTCCTTCCCCGGCCGGTCACCGCGTCGCGCAGGTGGTCCAGCAGACTGGCCACCGGCCCCGCCGCCGTCCGGATGCCTGCCTCGTTCGGGGTCATGGGGTGGGCCCGCGTCGGCGCGTACTTCTTCACCGTCTCGACCTTGCCGGCCAGCTCGACGAGCTGGTCGTGGCTGAGGTTCGCCCGCAGCTCGCCGAACATCCGGCGCTCCTCGTGCTCCACGTGGTGGCGGATCTCCTGGACGAGGCGGGCCACCACGGCGTCGAAGCCCGGGTCGCCGGCGTCCATGCGTTCCAGCCGCTTCATGGTCTCCTCGGCCTCGGCGTGCTCCCGCTTCGAGTGCTGCGCCTCCTCCTCGTCGAGTTGCTTCTCCACCAGCGGGTAGACCTGCGTCTCCTCGGCCACCGAGTGCTTGACCAGGCCGATGGTCACCTCGTCCACCAGCTCGCGCTTGCGTGCGACGTCGTCCGGGCCGCTGCGGCCGTGCAACTGCTCGAGCTCGTGGAAGATGCGGTCGAACTCGCGGTGGTCCGCGGCCAGCAGGTCCACGACGTCGCGCTGGGTCTCGATCATCGCTGCTCCTCGGTTCGCGATCCGTACGCCTCGTGTTCCCCTCGGCGCGGCGGTGAACACCGCGGGCCGGGAGCGTCCGATTCGCTAGATCGTGGTGGTTGACCGGTTGTGGTGCGGGGCACAGGTTCGACGTGGACACGTACGCCGTAGGGTTCGCGCGACCGGATCGGTGGTCGCGCGGGCAGTCGACCGAGCAGAGTCACCCCTGGCACGCCGTGGAGGCGCACCGCCCCGCAGCGGAGCTCGACGGCGAGGTGGAGCTGGCGGTCTGCGGTGCGATCGTCCAGGTCTGGGGATCGCAGAAGTGGGAGCGTGTCGGCAACGGGCGCACCGCCTGCCCCACCTGCCGGCGGCTCACCACCACCGCCAGGTCCCTGACGTCGGCTCGCTGAGCCCGCGGTCGGGGGCTACCCGCCCCGCGCTCAGCGAGCGGGCTTGCGCCCGCTGATGGCCGACAGGCCGGTGATCTCCCGGCCCACGATCAGCGCCTGCACCGAGTCGGTGCCCTCGAACGTGAAGATCGCCTCCATGTCGGCGTGATGCCGGGCGACGTCGTGCTCCAGGAGGATCCCGTCGCCCCCGAGGATGTCGCGGGCGTCGGCGACGATGGCCCGGGCCTTGGCCGCATGGTTCATCTTCGCCAGCGAGGCCATCGCGGCGGTCATCCGGCCGGCGTCGGCCAGTGTCGACAGCCGCCAGCACATCAGCTGCATCGACGTGACCTCGGCGAGCATCCGCGCCAGCTTGTCCTGCACCAGCTGGAACCCCGCGATCGGCTGACCGAACTGCTCGCGCCGCAGGGCGTGCGCGAGCGCGAGCTCGTAAGAGGCGGTCGCGAGCCCGAGCGCCCGCCAGGCCACGGTGTAGCGGGTGCGGTCCAGCATCCGCGAGACGTCCGTGAACGAGTGGCACTCGGCGAGCTTGTTCTCGACCGGCACCCGGACGCCGGTCAGCGTGATCTCGGCCTGCCAGACGGCCCGCAGCGCGGTCTTGCCCGTCATCACCGTCGCCTCGTAGCCGGGCAGCGACCCCTCCTGGCCACCGGTCTCGACGACGTAGCCGCCGACCGCGCCGTCCTCGCCGCGGGCCCAGATGATCACGTAGTCGGCGATCGAGCCGTTGCCGATCCACTTCTTCCGCCCGTTCAGGACGTAGCAGTCGCCGTCGCGGCGGGCCGAGGTCTCCAGCCCGACGGCGTCGGAGCCGTGCTCGGGCTCGGTGAGGCCGAAGGCGCCGATCCGCTCCAGCCGGGCCATGGCGGGCAGGAAGCGCTCGCGCTGCTCCTCGGAGCCGAGGACGGCGATCGACTGCATCGCCAGGAAGCTGTGCACGCCGTTGAACGTGCCGACGCTGCCGTCGGAGCGGGCCAGCTCCGCCGCGACGAGTCCGGCGGCGACGTTGCTCATCCCCGGGCAGCCGTACCCCTCGATGGTGCCGCCGACGATGCCCAGCTCGGCCAGCCGGGGCACCAGCTCGAAGGGAACTCCGCGCGGTCCCAGTACTCGTTGATGCGTGGGTTCACCTCCTTCTCGCAGAAGGCGCGAACCCGATCGCGGATCTCGATGTCCTCGGCGTCGAGGAGCTCGTCGATGGCGTAGAAGTCGGGGCTGGCAGCGGTCACCTGCCGGACGCTACGACGGGAGACGGCATGCTGCCCGGCGTGGGCATCGGCCAGGCGAGCGCCTGTCGCCGCCCGGGCCCTCACCGCGGTGGCGCCCCGGTCGCCGGCTGCCCGGCCGAGCCGGACCAGGGGCTCCCGGGCTCGCGGTGCGCCCAGTGCCGGGAGTGCTCGGGTAGCTTGCGCTGGCCGTCCGACGACGTGGGAGTGTGCGGTGCCGTTCCTGATCTACCGCCTGTCGCGGTTCGTGCGGCTGCGCCTGAACGGGTGGCGGCTGCCGCTGGCGGTCGCCGTGTTCGTGTTCGTGTCCAGCTGGCTGGCGATGGCGCTGGTCGAGCCCGCGGGGAGCGACATCGCCGGGCCAGGCACCTACTGGTGGTACTTCCTCGTCACGTCCGCGACCGTCGGGTACGGCGACGTCTTCCCCGCGACGACGGGAGGCCGGGTCGTCGGCGCCTACGTGATCGTCGGCGGCATCGTCACGCTCACGCTCCTGTTCACCCAGCTGGCCGGTGCCCTGCAGTCCGTCCGGGGCCGGCGACTGAGAGGTGTGGTTCCCCTGGACATGTCCGACCACGTCGTCCTGCTCGGCTACTGGCCGGGGCGCACCGAGCGGATCGTCGCCGAGCTGACGGCCGAGGGCCGCTGCCAGGTGGCACTGTGCGCCTGGGACGACGTCCCGGAGAACCCGCTGCCCGACCGGCCGGAGGTGCACTTCGTCCGCGGCGACCTGACCCACGAGGACGTCATGACCCGGGCCTGCGTCCAGCGGGCTCGGACCGTCGTCATCGACGGGCGCGACGACAACGAGACCCTGGCGATCGCGGTGGCCGTCGACCACGCCAACCCCGACGTCCACCTCGTCGCCGCCGTGCGCGACCTGGGGCGCCGGGACAGCCTGCGCTACGTGAACGCCGGGGTGCAGGTCGTCCAGTGGCACATGCCGTTCCTCCTCACCGAGGAGGCCACCGACCCGGGATCACCGAGATCTACAACGACCTGATGAGCAGCGCCGGGCGCGGCAACACGTACTCGATGCGCGTCCCTGCGGGGTTCTCGCACCAAACGTACGGCGACTGCCAGACGCACTTCGGGCGCACGTACGGGGCGACGGTGCTGGCGTTCCGCGAGCGTGACGAACTCGTGGTGAGCCCGCCCTGGGACACCCCGGTGCCTGAGGGCGCGACGCTGTACTACGTGGCGAGGCAGCGGATCGACGACGCGCGCCTCGCCGGCCGGCGGTGAGGGCTCAGAACACGTCGAAGAACGCGGCGAGAGCGATGCCGGCACCGATCAGCAGCACCATCACCACGGCCATCGTGGTCAGGACGGGCACGACGACCCAGCGCCGCTTGAACCTTCGGCGGCGCGGTGGGGCGGGCGGGGAGCGGTGCCCCGGGACGGCGCCCGGCGGTGGTCGTCGTGCGCCTTCCGGTCGCGGCGTCGCTCGGCCAGGACGTCACGGGCGTCGCGGGCGACGGAGCCGAGGAGGGCCCGAGAGGCCGACGCCAGTGCGCGGAGATCCTCGCCGTCGATGCGCGCGACGGAGTTGCCGCCCACCCGGCCGGGAGCCGGCGGCGGGACCGCGGTCGGTGGCACAGGTGCAGCCGGGGTCGGCGCCGGGGTGGGCGCCCGGCCGGCCATGACCGCCTCCAGTTCGGGCCGGGTGCTCCGCGCGGTGCCGCGCCGGGCTGGGTCCTTCGTCAGCAGACCCAGGAGGACCGGAACGAGCGGCCCTGCGCGCACCATGGGCGCCGGGTGCTCGGACACCACCGCCAGCAGCGTGGCCATCGGGTCGCCGCGGTCGAACGCGGGCCGCCCCTCGACCGCGGTGTAGAGCGTCGCGCCGAGCGACCACAGGTCCACCGGGGGCCGCGGGTCCTCACCGTTGGCCCGCTCGGGCGCCATGTACGCCGGCGATCCGATGAGGGCGCCCTGCGTCGTCAGGGCGGAGTCGCCGGTGGTGGTGGCGATGCCGAAGTCGGTGAGGCAGGCGCGGCCGTCGGCGTCGACCAGTACGTTGGCCGGCTTCAGGTCGCGGTGCACGATCCCGATCGCGTGCGCCGCGTCCAGCGCCTCGAGCAGGTCCAGGCCGATGCGGGCGACGGCCGCGGGTGGGAGCGGGCCGCGCTCCTCGAGGATCTCCTGCAGGCTCCGGGCGGGCACGAGCTTCATGACCAGCCACGGCTTGCCGTCCTGCTCGACCACGTCGTACACGGTCGTGACGTGTGGATGGTCCAGCCGGGCGGCGGCGCGCGCCTCGCGCATCGTCCGCTCGCGCAGGACGCCGCGCTCCTCGTCGGTGAGCTCGACGGAGAAGGTGAGCTCCTTGACGGCGACCTGGCGGTCGAGGAGCTGGTCGGTGGCCAGCCAGACGGTGCCCATGCCGCCCCGGCCGAGCATCTCGCCGAGCGCGTACCGACCCGCGACCACGCGCGGCCGCGGCCCGGTGTCAGCGCTCATGGATCGCCAGTACCCCGGGACGCGCTCAGGATTCGTCGGACGCGTCGTCCGACTGTGCGCTCTGCGCCTCCAGCTCGGCCTCGAGCTCGGGGGTCTCCTGCTCGAGCGCGATGTCGCGGGGCTGCGGGTCCTCGGGTCCGGTGGTCATGACGGCGAGCCTGCCCCAGGACGCACCGGTCCGCCCGGCACACGTGCGCGCCGACTGGCAGGCTCGACCGAACGTCACGAATCGACGACGCAGTGGCAGCGCCGCCCGCAGCTGCGCCGACAACGTCGTCGTCGGGCTCGACCGGGTCGTCCCGGCCTGACCCGGCTAGCTCAGCCCGGTTGCGCGGCGGGACCGGGTGGCGGGTGGGGCAGCAGGGGACACCGGGGCGCCCAGCGGGGACTCGTCGACGCGTCCGGTCGCCCACCGGCGCGCGGACCTACCCTGCTCCGGTGCGCCATGCCTTCCAGGTCGACCTTCGCGGGGTCATCGACCTGCTGTCCTCGCACCTCTACAGCTCGCCGGACGTCTACGTCCGGGAACTGGTGCAGAACGCGGTCGACGCGCTGACCGCACGGCGCTCCGCACCGGCCGTCGGGGCCGTCGTGATCGAGTGCCACGACCGCTCGGGGGTGCCCCGGTCCTCTCGGTGGACGACGAGGGCATCGGCCTGACGGTCGACGAGGTGCACCAGCTGCTCGCCACCATCGGCTCGTCGTCCAAGCGGGACTCCTCCTCGAGCCCCAGGCGGACTTCCTGGGCCGCTTCGGCATCGGGCTGCTCTCCTGCTTCCTCGTCAGCGACGAGATCCGCGTCGTGACCCGATCGGCCCGCGGCGGCCCGGGCGTCTCCTGGCTGGGGCGCAGCGACGGCACCTACGAACTTCGCGAGCTCCCCGAGGACGAGGGCCGCAGCCGTCCGGGCACGACGGTCTGGCTGACCGCCCGCACCGGTTTCGAGGACCATCTGCGCCCCGCGACGGTCCGCGCGCTGATCCGGCGGTTCGCCGGCCGTCTGGAGCAGCCGATCGTGCTCCGTGCGGCGGGGAACGACGAGGTGATCGGTGGCGGGCCGCTGCCGTGGGTGGGACGTGACGACGCCGCCCTGCTGGCGTGGTCGGAGGAGGAGCTCGGCGAGCGGTTCCTGGACGCCGTTCCGCTGGCCCTGCCCGCCGCCGGCCTGACCGGGGTCGCCCTCGTGCTCCCCGAGAGCCCGAGCCCCGCCGCGCGCCAGCGGCACCGCGTCTACCTCAAGCGGATGCTCCTCTCCGACGCCGTCGACGGGCTGCTCCCGGATTGGGCGTTCTTCGTCCGGGCGGTCGTGGACACCAGCGCGCTGCAGCCCTTGGCCTCCCGGGAAGGTCTCTACGAGGACGCCACGCTCGCCGCGGTCCGCGAAGGGCTCGGCGCCGCGCTCCGGAGCTGGCTCACCGGCCTGGCCGAGCGGGACCCGGTCCGCCTGCAGGCGCTCGTCCGCGTCCACGCCCTCGCGCTCAAGGCGCTGGCCGTGCACGACGACGAGCTCCTGCGGTTGTTCGCGCCCTGGCTGCCGGTGGAGACCACGCTCGGCCGGATGACCCTCAGCGAGGTGACACGCCGCGGTCCGGTCCGCTATGCGGCCACCAAGGAGGACTTCAGCCAGATGGCCCAGGTGGCCACGGCGGAAGGGATGTGCCTGGTCAACGCCGGCTACACCTACGACGAGGAGCTGCTCAACCGGCTGCCCGGCGTCCTGGCCGGCGTGGACGTCGAGCGGGTCGAGCCGGAGGACCTGGCCGCGGTGCTGGGCCCGGTCGGGAGCGCCGACGCGGCGGCCGCGGCCGGGCTGGCCCGTCGCTGCGCGCCGGTCCTGTCGTCGTTCGGGTGCGACGTCGAGGTGCGGGACTTCAGCCCGACGTCGCTGCCTTGCCTGTACACCGCCGGTGACAGCGCCCGTTTCACCCGCGAGGTCGGGGAGACGGCCCAGGTGGCCGGCTCCTTCTGGGGGCCGGTGCTGAGCATGGTGGAAGCCGCCGGTGGCGAGCGTCGGGAGGCCGTCCTCGTCCTCAACTGGCGGCATCCCGTGGTACGGCAACTGGCCGGCCCGGTGACCGACGACGCGCTGCGGACCGCGCTCGAGGTCCTCTACCTGCAGGCGCTCCTGCTCGGCAGGCATCCGCTCCGGGGTCGGGAGACGACCCTGCTGTCCAGCGCCCTCGGGCGCCTCGTCGAAGGGAGCCTCGGTGGCTCGCACTAGGTCGGTCCGGTCGCTGATGGAGGAGGCCGCCTCGATGCCGCCCGGGTTCGCCCGGACCGCGGTCGCCGAGGAGGCCGTCCGCCTGGCCGACGCGGCCAACGACCTCGACGCGGGATTCGAAGCCCGGGTCGCCCTGGCATCGGCCGCGGAGCACGGCGGCGAGGCGCGCAAGGCCCTGGTCGCCGTCACGTGGTGTCTCGGGCAGATCGACGCCCATCCCGGACGCTTCGACAAGCACGGGCCCTACTGGGCGCTGAAGTGGCTGCCCTGGACGCTGATCGACATCCCCGACGTCCCCTTGGACGAGGTCGAGCGGGTCGTCGCCGAGATGCGCCGGCGCTACGAGGCCGAGGGCACCGGGCAGGACGCCGTCGCCAAGATGGCCTGGACGCTGCCGCTGTACCTCGGACGCATCGAGGAGGCGGTGGAGGCCCACCGTCACTGGCGGCTGCTGCCGCGCACGGAGTACGGCGACTGCCGGGCGTGCGACGTGCACTCCGAGGTGCAGCTCGCGCTCGCCGCCGGCGACACCGCGCGGGCGCTCGACCTCGCGAGACCGGCCCTCGCCGGGCGGCTGGAGTGCGGCGAGGAGCCCGCTCGCATCCTCGGCCGACTGCTGGCCCCGCTGGTCGATCTCGGCGACCTGGCCGAGGCCGAACGCCTGCACCAGTGGGGTCTGAGGCTCGCCCGGGGCAACCCGTCGCTCCTGCACACGCAGGCACAGCATGTCGTCCACCTCGTGCGCACCGGTCGCGTGGACGACGCCGAGACGCTGCTCGCGGAACTCGTCGACGTCTGCGACCACACGGTGATCGATGCCGACAGCCGCATGTGGGTCTCCGCGGCAGGCGCGTGCCTCGCGACCGCACTGCACGAGGCAGCCGTCCCGGAAGTGCGTCGCACCCTCGGCGTGCGGCCCCGGGCCACCGGGGCCCTGGCCGGGTCCTTCGGCCAGGAGGCGCGCACCACGGCGGCCGCGTTCGACCGCCGGAACGGCACGGGCGCGGTGTCGGAGGAGGTGGAGACGTGGCTGGCGGTCCGCGCCGGCTCGGTCTCCCACGCCGTGCCGGCCGTGCCGTCGCCTGCCGCGGGCACCGCGCCGACCGCCGTCCCCGCGACGGACGATCCGGGTCCGGGAACGGACGACCCGGAGGCGTTGCTGACGCGGGCACGCACGCAGCCGGCCCTGACGGACGAGGCGCGCGTGTCGCTGGCCGAGCGGGCACTGGCGGGCTTCCGGGCAGCAGGCGAGGAGGATGGTGTCGCCCGTGCCCGACGCAGCATCGGCACGGCCCTCGTGCGCCTGGGCCGGGAGGACGACGGGGAACGGTTCCTGCAGGACGCGCTGCCGGACCTGGCGGCTCACCCCGAGGAACAGGCCTGGGCCGCCCTGGAGCTCGCACGGCTCGCCTTCGTCCGGGCCGACGGGCGCATCGACGACGAGGTCCGGCGGCTGAACGGCGTGGCGCTGGCGTCGGCGGAGCGGGTACCGGACCGGGCCGCCGTCCTCGCCCTGTGCCGTACCGCGGAAGCCGAGTGGTCGGTCGTCCAGCTGGGACCGGACGCGACGGCGGCGCAGGTGGCCGACGCGGCGCAGGCCTTCGCCGGCGTCCGGGAGCTCGTGGCCGGGGCACCCACCGAGCTGGCCCACGTGTGGGGGACCGAGGCGTCCTGCCGCGCCGTCGTGGGGGACATGGAGGGCGCGCTCGCCGCCGCATCCACCGCCTGGGACATCGCCCGGCAGTCCGCGGACGACGAGACGGTGGCGCAGGTGGGTTCGCTGACCAGCGGGCTGCTGGCATCGACCGGGCAGCTCGATCGCGCCCTCGACGTGCTGGCGGCGGTCCAGCGGGCCGAGCTGGCCCGCGGCGAGCGGCTGGACGCCGGCGACACCGCGGTGGCCCGGGCAGAACTGTTGCGGGACACCGACCGGGAGGAGGAGGCGCTGGCCCTGGCCTGGGAGGCGGTCGACCTGTACGCCTCCGTCGGGGACGCGGTCGGCGCAGCCGGTGCGCGCCTGACCGTGGCCCGGCTGCTGCGGGCGCTCGGCCAGGACCTGAACGCGTACGACATCCTCTCCGAGCTGTCCGCCCAGGCCGGCGAGGGCGACGACCGCCGGTTCGAGGGGCGGTCGCCCTCGATCTCGCGATGCTCAACGCCGAGTACGGCGACGCGGACGAGGCGATGACGTCCGTGCAGCGGGCGCTCGCCTGCTTCGACGCGGACGACGCCCATGCGCGCGGCCGGGCCCACCGGGTCCTCGCCGACGTCCACCTCATGCGCGAGGAGATCGCGGAGGCGCTCGTCGCCGGTGACGCCGCGATCTCCGAGCTGGCCGGTGAGGACGACCCCGTGCTGCTCGCCGACGTCCGCCGCGAGCAGGCCAACCGCCTCGTCGTTGCCCGGCGGGCCGAGGAGGGACTGTCGCTGTTCGCGCTCGCCCGGCAGGCGTACGACGCCCACGGTCTCGCCGTCGCCGCAGCGGGGGCGGACCTCGGCCGGGCGGATGCCTTGGCGGCACTGGGCCGGACCGGCGAGGCCGTCGCGGCGGCCGAGGAGGCGGCAGCCGTCGGCGTCCGCGAGGACGTGCCGGCGCTGCTGGCCGACGCACTGTGGACGGCGGCGTCGCACAGTGCCCCCGACCCGGAGCGGTACGACCGTGCGCTCGCGGCATACGCGCGGGCCGGAGCCCCGGAGGAGCAGCTGGACGAGCTGAGGGCGGCCCGCGACGCGGCACTCAAGGGCGGGCGTCGGCGGTTCCGCTTCGGTCGGTGAGGGAGGACGGTGCCCGGCCGGATCGTCGGCCGGGCATCGTCCTCTGCTATCCCCGCAGTTCCCGGCGGAGGATCTTGCCGGTGACCGTCTTGGGCAGCTCGTCGATCAGCTCGATCACCCGCGGGTACTTGTAGGCCGCCATCCGCTCCTTGCAGTGCGCGATGAGTTCCTCCGGCGTCGTCGTCGCGCCCGGCTTGAGACTGACGAACGCCTTCACCGTCTCGCCGCGCTTCTCGTCGGGCACGCCCACGACGGCGGACTCCCGGACCGCCGGGTGCTGGGCGAGGACGTCCTCCACCTCGCGCGGCCAGACCTTGTAGCCCGACGCGTTGATCATGTCCTTCTTGCGGTCGACGATGAACACCCAGCCGTCAGGGTTCATGAAGCCGACGTCGCCGCTCTTCAGCGCCCCGCCGGGCAGGTTGGCCGCGGTCTCGTCGGGCTTGCCCCAGTAGCCGGCGACCACCTGGGGCCCGTCGGCGACGATCTCGCCGATCTCGCCCAGCGGCAGGTCGTTCCCGTCGTCGTCCTGGATGCGGACGATGGTGTTCGGCGCCGGGACGCCGACCGACAGCGCACCGGACGTCGGGTCCACCGGGGACGGCGAGCCGAACGGCGTGACCGTCATGGGAGAGGTCGTCTCGGTCAGGCCGTAGGCGTTGTGCACCTGCGTGCCGGTCGCCTCCAGGAACGCCTTCTCGGCGGTGGGGAGATGGCCGCCCCGCCGGAGTAGATCGAGGTGAACGACGCGAAGTGGTCCCGGCTGAAGCCGGGGGCGTTGAGCAGGGCGCTGAAGGCGGTGATCGCGCCGATCGTGAACGTCGGCCGGTGCTCGGCGAAGGCGTCGAGCACCACCTGCGGCTCGAACCGGTAGGCCAGCACCAGCGGCGCCGGCACCAGCAGACTCACCGCGATGTGCCCGATCAGCCCGGTGATGTGGAACAGCGGCGCGATCCCGAAGATCGCGCCGTCCCGTCCGGCGTGCACCCAGTCTCGGTAGACCTGCGCGGTGAAGACGACGTTGCGGTGGGTGTTCATCGCGCCCTTGGGCACGCCCGTCGTCCCGGAGGTGTAGGTCAGGAACGCGACGTCGTCGGCACCCAGGTCGACCGGGGTGGCACCGTCCCGCGGTGCCGGTTCACGAACTCGACGAAGTCCGTCGTCCCCTCGTGGCGCCGACGCTCCAGGCCGGCGAAGAGCCGCTCGTCGTCCCGGGTCTGGAACTCCAGCTCGCTGGTGGTCAGCACTAGCCGCACGTCGGTGTCCGGGACGACGTCCTGCGCGATCTCGCCGTACAGCGACTCCAGCGACACCAGAACCGTCGCACCGGAGTCCTTGAGCAGGTAGGACAGCTCGCGGGTGCGGCTCATCGGGTTGATCGACACCATGACGCCGCCGGCCTTCCACGCGGCGACCATCGAGATGACGAACTGCGGGACGTTCTGCAGGTAGACGGCCAGCCGGTCGCCGGGCGCGAACCCGTTGGCCAGCAGGCCGGCGGCCAGCCCGTCGCTGAGCTCGTCCAGCTCCTGCCGGGTGAGGACGCCGTCGAAGTACCGCAGCGCGACGGCGGAGGGATCGGCCGCCACGCCCGCCCGGAACATGTCGAGCGCGTCATCGAACTCGATGTCGTAGTCGGCCGGCTGGTCCCCGTAGCGGGGCAGCCACGGCCGCTCGTCGTAAGCGCTCATGGCCGGAGCCCCGTGATAACCACGGGGTCGACCGGCGTCCCGGCGGCCTGCACCCCCTCAGCGGAGGGCCGACGCAGGGGAAGAAGTAGGGGAAGTCGCGCCGGCCGTCCTCGGCGCAGTCGACGAGGGCCGGAGCGGTCGCGGGGAGTCGGTCACGGGCCCTCCGGTGCAGGCGAGCGGGGCGGTCCTCGGACTACTCCCCGGTGTGGTGCCGACCCCAAACGCGTGCAACATTCGGTGCACCGACCGCCGAGAGGGACGTCATGAGCATCGCCACGCCCGCGAACCCCGAATCAGTCTTCACCTACGGCGCTCCCCAGCTGAAGTACGGGAGCGGGGCGTCGGACGAGATCGGCTACGACCTCAGCCGGTACGGCGTCCAGCGGGTGCTGGTGATCACCGATCCCGGTGTGGCGGCCACCGGGATCCCGCAGCGGGTGGCCGAGCAGATGGCGCAGTTCGGCATCGAGGCCCGCGTCTACGACGGCGTGCACGTCGAGCCCACCGACGTCAGCCTGATCGCCGCCATCGACGAGGCGCGGTCGACCGGCCCGTGGGACGCCTTCGTCGCGGTGGGCGGCGGTTCCACCATCGACACCGCCAAGGCCATCAACCTGCTCACCACGAACCCCGGCGAGCTCATGGACTACGTGAACGTGCCGGTCGGCAAGGGGAGGCGCCGTCGCAGCCGCTCAAGCCGCTGGTCGCCGTCCCGACGACGACGGGCACCGGCTCGGAGAGCACCACGATCTGCGTGATGGACGTGATCTCGGCCCGGGTGAAGACCGGTATCAGCCACGCGCGGCTGCGCCCGACCCTGGCCGTGATCGACCCCGACCTCACCCTCACCCAGCCGCCCGGCGTGACCGCGGCCTCGGGCATGGACATCCTCTGCCACGCCCTGGAGAGCTACACCGCCCGCTGGTACACGACCTACGACCGCAAGAACCCCGAGCAACGGGTGCCCTACTGCGGGTCCAACCCCATCTCGGACATGTGGTCGGAGAAGGCGCTGTCGCTCCTGGCCGGGTCGTTCCGACGTGCGGTCCGGCACGGCGACGAGATGCAGGCGCGGTCGGACATGGCCATGGCGGCCACTTTCGCGGGAATGGGTTTCGGCAACGCCGGGGTGCACATCCCGCACGCCAACGCCTACCCGATCGCCGGGCAGGTGAAGGACTTCCACCCCAAGGACTACCCGGCCGACGAGTCGATGGTCCCGCACGGCATGTCCGTGGCCCTGACGGCGCCGGAGGCGTTCCGCTTCACGTTCGAGGCTTCTCCCGAGCGGCACGTGCGGGCCGCCCAGCTGCTGGCGCCCAACGCCGGCCTGCCGACCGCCCCGGAGGAGTTCCTGCCGATGGTGCTGGCCGACCTGATGCGCGACATCGACATCCCGAACGGTGTGGGGGCGGTGGGCTTCGGCGAGAACGACATACCGGAACTGGTCGAGGGGACGATGAAGCAGCAGCGGCTGCTGGCGACCTCTCCGCGCGACGTCACCGAGGACGACATCGCCGGCATCTTCCGCCGCTCGATGTCCCTGTGGTGATCAGCGCCCGGTGATCAGCCGAGGCGGACGACGCTCTTGGTGACCTGGGCGGCGGCGACCACCTGACCGTCGACGGTCGCCTCGGCCCGCATGAACGCCACCTGACGGCCCCTGCGGAGAACGGTGCCGGTGATGTCCACCCGCCGGTCGGCGGCGACCGGGCGGATGAGCGACACCGTGAGGTCGTGGGTGACCGCGTGCTCCTCGTCGGAGAGGGAGGGAGCAGGGCAAGGAACGACGCGACGTCCATCAGCGTGTAGACGACGCCGCCGTGCAGCACCCGAGCCTGGTTCTGCGCCGGCTCGGCCACCGGGAACCAGATGCCTGCAGACGGCTCGGCCGGGTCGCGCAGCTGCATGCCGAGGAAGCGGTGCAGCGGGATGTCGAGCACGGCCTGCACACGGGCGGCCAGCAGGCTGTCGGATGGCACAGGGTCCTCTCGCCGGGGAGCGCGACGAGCCTCGCACGCGGGGTGTCTTCGTCACGACCTGGTGGGGCCTGCTGCGCCGGTGCTCCGTCGTTCGCATCCGCGGGGACGTCGGTCCCCACGATCCCGACCACGTCGCGGACGGCCTGGGATCGGTCGAGCCGACGCCGTCGCCGGTGGCCGTCCACTCCGCCGTCGCGCGGTGACTCGGTCGTCCGCCCGGTAGTCATGTCTGCTCGTCCGGCGACGGCGGTCACCCGGCGGCGGAGACCTGCCAGCGGAGCCCGGCCGGCCGGCCCTCGGGGCGGTAGACGATCGTCCCGGTCGCCGAGGGGACGTCGAGCACGACCGTGCCCTCGACCGGCCCGTCCGGGCCGGGCGGACCCGCCAGCCAGCCGTCCTCCAGGCAGGCGGCCGCGGCGGCGGTGTCCACGTCCGTCGTCAGCACGTCGTCGGCGTCGTGGAACCGGAAGTCCGCGGCGCTGATCGACGGCTGCCCGGCCGCGGCCGGCGGGTCGGGATCCACGACCTCGAGGTGCAGGCCGATCAGGTGACCGTTCTCGGGCGGGATGCTGCCGGCCGCGCAGCCCTGCTCGACCGAGACGCTGACCAGGGTGATCGACAGCTCCACGTTTCCGTCGGCGTCCACGTACTCGTGGCGCTGGCCGAGCGCCAGGGTCGTGTCCGTGTCCGTGTCCGTGGGCGGTGGCGGTGGCGGTGACTCCTCCGCCGGGGGCGTCGTCGGCGGCGGGGTCGTCGGCGGCGGGGTCGTCGGCGGGGTCGAGGTCGGTGGTGTCGAGGTCGGCGCAGTGGAGGGCGGCTCTGTCGAGGTCGGCGCAGTGGAGGGCGGTGAGGTCGAGGTCGGTGGGGTCGGGGTCGGTGGTGTCGAGGGCGTTGCCGGGGTGGGAGGGGCGGCGCTGTCGGAGAGGCCGGGGAGTGGCTGGCGGCTGCGCCACCGGTGGCTCCTCGGCGGGGCTCTGCGCCGGAGGGGCAGGCCGTGCCTCGACGGGAGTCGTCGACGGTGCGGTGCTCTCGTCGTCCGCCCGCGTCTGCTGCGCGACGCGGGCGGCGTCGAGAGCGGCGTACCGCTCGTCGTAGTCCTCGAGCACGACCCCGATCTCGGGGATCTCGAGGGGCCGCCGGCAGGTTCCGACTCGTCCACCGGGGCCCACGCCCCGCCCAGTGCGTGCAGGCCCTGGGCCGCGGCCGGGGTGCCACCAGAGGCGACGACCGGGTCCGGGACCGGTTGGACGGCCGTCACGACGGCGGCGACAGCGAGCGTGAAACAGGCGGTGCCCAGCACCTGCACCGATCGGCCGGACCCGCGTCGCCCAACCCGATGTCTGCCCACAAGAACTCCCGCGTCACGGAACGCCGTCGGTGGTCAGCGTGTCCGGTCTGACGAAGGACGTCTACGGACGCCACGACCGTTCCAGTGGTGTTGTCGGACCGTACGAGTGACGACGGTGCGCGCTGATGAAACGTGAGTGCGTCACTGCAGTCAGTGAGCAGCGACCGATGGTGGGGCGGGTGGGGCTCGAACCCACGACCAGGGATTATGAGCACTTTCCGGCTGAACGCTGCGCTGACATGCGAAGACGCAGCTCGCTGACGAGCGTCCGGCAGCCAGTACCCGGCTGTAACGCCCACTGCGCACACCGCCTCCCTGTGTCCCGCCGCGTCTGGCGATCGATAGTCCCGGGCTCAGGGGCTCCAGTCGCGGTTGGCCGGGGCCCACGTCGCCGTGTCCGGCACGGTTGTTGTGTCGAGCAGCGGGTCGGCGAACCGCACGGTGGCTTCGAGGAGTTCGCCGAACTGGTCGGGCAGCCGGTCCTGCAGATGTTGACGATCGCGCCACCGGCGGTAGCGGGTCTGAGCGAGTTCGGCGTAGCCGTCGAGGATGTCGCGCAGCGGCCGAAGGTCTGCGCCGCGGTGGGTGGCCACCGTCAGCAGTGCCCCTCGTGCGGCCCGTGCGTCGAAGGAGTGGGAGCCGGTCAGCAGGTAGATGTCGCCGAAGTCCCGCCAGCGGGTGCTCGCCGTGCCGCGCTGAGCGGCGGTGACCACCTTCTCTGCAAGCACCATGGGGATCGGGTAGCCGAGCAGGTCGATCTGTCCGCCCAGCAGCCGCGGAACGTGCACCGTCTCGGGCTGCGGCCAGATCGGGTCGCCGACGTTGACGTCGACGTGAAAGGTCTCCTGGGCGGTGGCGAGCCGGGCGCGCAAGGTGACTCGCACGCCGTTGTACTCGTCCTCGTCTCGGATGGCCTCGGCGTGAACGTCGGAGGTGTCGAACTGGAGCCCGTCGTCCTGGCCGGGCGGCAGGCCGGTTCGGGCCACCTCGATGACCAGCTGACGCACATGGGCGATCTCCCGAGATTGAGCCCGCGCGGCGAAGTCGATGTCTGCGGTCGGGCGGCGCAGGTCATAGGCAGCCAGCAGCACGCCACCCTTGAGGACGAGGTTGCGGGCATGCGGCGACACGGCGAGGCGGGTCAGGAATCCTTCGAGCGCGTACAGGCGCAGGTACTCGGCGGTGGCGCGGCCGGCCTTCTTGGCTTCTGACCGTAGGTCCAGGTACGCGCGGCCATCGGGCGTGGCGCGCGTGGCGTTGGCGCGGCGCGGCGGGGTCAGAGCAGGACCTCCAGAGCCTGCCGAAGCGACGAAGTCGCTCGGGGAAGGACTTCGCGATACGGAGCAGCTCGACCGGTTGTCCGCCCCGTCGCAACCAGCGGCGAAGCGCTTCATAGGCCAAGTCCGGGCCGACCGCGCCGCGCATACGGAAGACGTCGACGATGGTGCGCGGAGCACTGTAGAGGCCGATCTCCGTGTCATCGTCGAGGGCCAGTCGGTCACGACCGATATGAAAGGTGTCCGTCGCGAAGCTGTGCCAGTGAACCGGAACGTCGACGTGCGGGTGCCAGGTGCCGCGCGGCAGCGCGACGTCATGTTCGACCGGGATGGTGTCGGTCAGTTCGTGCTCGACCAGTGCCGACGTCAGGCAGAGGGTGGCTTTGGAGGCCCTTTCCGCGATTGTGACGAGGTCTAGGTCGGCCAGAGGTGCGCTGGTCTGGCGGTACAGGCCGCGGCCGATCGCTTCGACGTCGCCACGGTCTCGCAGCCGGTACAGCTCGTGCTTGGTCATACCGGCTGCACGCGCCTGCGAGTAGGTGAACGTCGATGGCAGACCGCTCCAGGCCATCACATCTCCTCGGAACTAACCCATACAGATAGGGCGCAACTGTAAAGGAAAGTTCCGTGCGATGGATGGTGGCCGACGGGCGCGTGTCCCGGCCGGCCGCACGACCAGGTCGTCGACACAACCCGCTTCCCAGCTCGTGCACGCTTCCCCGCCTCACGCAGTCCCAGCCTGTACGAGCGCTGTGCCGCACCCGATCTGCGCGTCCTCTGGGCGTACGGCCTGATGGTGGGGCGGGTGGGGCTCGAACCCACGACCCAGGGATTATGAGTCCCATGCTCTGACCGGCTGAGCTACCGCCCCGACCCGGACAGCCTGCCAGACGACGCCGGGCTCCCGGAGTGCCATCCGCACCGGACCGAGCGGAGCCGGAACACCGGCCTGTGACCTGACGTGCGTCTTGTTATCCGGCTGTGACATCAGGCCGATCTAGCTGTAGCTTCGTCCGCGGCCCGGACGACATCCGCCTTCGCACCCGAGGGCATCGGACGGGCCCCGCCGAACCGCGTCGGCCTGATGGCCGCGCGGACCGGGGAACCACCGCAGTACTGGGGTGAATCACGCCCGCGCGTCACGGGGAAGGGACGCGGGCGAGTAGGGCACTTGCGGCCCGAACCCGTCAGCTAACTCGGTAGGCGGACGCGAGGAACAGGAGAAGCGTCGCCTTGGCGGCTCAGCACCACACAGTCACGCCCACATCCGTCCAGCCGCTCAGCCGGCGTCGTCCCCGACAGCGCGTCCGACGGGCCACCCTCGTCGCCGGCGCACTCACCGCCGCTCTCCTCAGCACATCGGTCGCCCAGGCAGCGCCCAGCGCCCGCACCGCCGAGGCGCAGACCGCCCACGACCAGGCCGCCGCCCGGGTGGCCGCCATCGCCGCGCGCGTCACCGAGGCCGAGCAGACGCTGCAGCGGATGACCATCGAGGCCGAGGCCGCCAGCGGCGAGGCCCTCGCCGCGCAGGCCGCGCTCGCCGCCGCACAGGAGGAGGCGAACGAGACCGCGACCGTGCTCGCCGAGGCCCGGGCCGCGGTCGCCGAGACCAGCGACGAGGTCTCGACCATCGGCCGCGAGGCCTACATGGGCGCCGACGACAGGTTCGGCGACGTCGCGCTCCTGCTCGACGCCGACAGCCCCACCGAGGTGCTCCAGCAGGCGGCCACCCTCGAGCACCTCGGCCTGGAGCGGACCCAGGTGCTGGAGCAGATGGAGGCGGTGGAGGTCCGTGAGGCCCGGGCCGACCGTGCCGCCCGCGCCGCCGTCAGCGAGCGGGACGAGCTCGCCCGGGTGGCCGACGAGGCCGAGGCGGCCGCGCACGCGCAGCTCGCCGCCGCGCAGGGCACCTTCGACGCCGTCGCGGCCGAGAAGGCAGCCCTCGACGCGGAGCTGCGCGAGGCCGAGATCCGGCTGCTGACCCTGCAGGGCACCCCGGACCCGGTCGCCACGCACTCGGCGCAGCAGGCGAGCGCCGCAGCCGTGAACATGCTGAGCTCGGCCGGCGGGGCCGTCGCCCCCACGAGCGGCCGCGTCACGTCCTGCTACGGATCCCGATGGGGACCCTGCACGCCGGCATCGACATCGCCGCGCCCATCGGCACGCCGGTGTACACACCCGAGGACGGCATCGTGCTCCAGGCGGGACCGGCCAGCGGCTTCGGGCTGGCCGTCGCGGTGCAGCACGGGGACGGCGCCATCACGCTCTACGGGCACGTCAACCAGATGTTCGTGTCCGCCGGCCAGGTGGTCCAGGCCGGCCACCAGATCGCCGAGGTCGGCAACCGCGGTCAGTCCACCGGCCCGCACCTGCACTTCGAGGTGCACACCGGCGGCCTCTATGCCAACCGGGGCAACCCGGTCCCGTGGCTCAGCGCCCGCGGGATCTCCCTCGGCGGGGGCTGCTGACCCCGATCCATTCCCTGGGCGACGATGAGCCGGTGAGGACGGCGGCGGACAGCACCCGGGCGCGCGCCGCCGTCCTGGTGCTGCTCGTCGTCGTCGGACTGGTGGCCGTGGCCGCCGTCGACCTGCCCGACGTCGCGACGGCCCGCGGCTGGGTCGACGCGGCGGGACCGTGGGGCTGGACCGGCATGGTGACGGGCGTGGCACTGGTGCTGCTGGCGCCCGTCCCGCGGTCCGCCGTCTCCGTCCTCGTGGGCGTCCTCGCCGGGTTCCCGGCGGGTGTCGCGGTCGCGCTCGCGGGCGGTCTGCTCGGTGGGCTGGCGGCGTTCGGGCTCAGCCGGGGCCTGGGCCGCCCGGCGGTGGCCCGGTTCGCGGGCCGGGGGCTGGCGAGGGTGGACCGGCTGATGGCCGAGCGCGGGTTCTGGGCGCTGCTGCTCGGGCGTCTGCTCCCCGTCGTGCCGTTCGTCGCCCTCAGCTACGGGGCGGGTCTCACCGCGGTCCGGCTGACCCCTACGCGCTCGCCACGGCGCTCGGGCTGATCCCCGGCACCGTCGTGCAGGTCGGCGTCGGCGCCTCGGCCGGCGCCCTCGCCGACGGGGCGACGGCGTCCACGGTCGTCCCCGCGGTGGGCATGGTCCTCGTGGCCGGCGGTCTCGGTGCGCTCGCCTGGCGCCGTCGTCCGGCGTCCGGCCGCGAGGCGGTCTAACCCTTCCGGAACAGCCTGCCCAGCATGCCGCCGGCCCCGCCCACGGTGCGGGCCGCGAGCTGGAGGATGGGGCCGCCCGGGATGCCCGGTACGGCCTGCACGATCGGCGCCAGCTGGAGCAGCCCGCCCACGTCGTGGATCTTCAGCCTGCGCCGGGCCACGGCCGGCACCGGGTTGACCCGACCCGACGCGGCCTCCAGCAGCAGGTCGGCCGCCCCCTCCACAGCGGGCCCGTCGATCCGCCCCGCGGCCACCTGCCGGACCGTCCAGCCCCCGGCCTCGGACACGAAGGTCCAGCCGTCCTCCGGGGTGGCGAGGGTGACCTCGCCGTCGATGCTCATCGACGCGGCCAGCGCGCCGGTCACGTCGGTGAGGGCGGCGAGGCCCGACTGCAGGACCTCCGGCGGTGGGGGAGGGGCGCCGCAGGACACGAGGTCCAGCCCGTGGACGGCGAGCTCGTAGGCCTGCCCCAGGACGACGCTCAACAGCGGGATGCGGCCGACGACGGACACCGTGGGGGCCGTGTCGAGCTCCTCCGGCTCCTCGGCCAGGTAGCGGGCGGTCGCCTCCCGGTTGCGGCGCAGCGCGTCGAGCACCTCGCTCCGGGACGCGTCCAGGTGGGCCGCGGTCACCCGCGCGTTGGTGGCGTCGACGTCCGGGGAGTGCCCGAGCCGCCGGCGCGTGCGGAGGCGATCAGGTCCGCCATGGCGGTGTGGTCGTCCCAGCACCCGAGGTGCACGCAGATCTCCTGCGCCCGCCAGCCGCCCAGCCGGGAGGGACGGTCGAGCTCGACGGCCTCGGCCCGCTCGATGAACGCGTCCCACGCGCTCAGCACCCGGCCGGCGACCTCGTCGCGACCGGCGTCCGCCATTCCCTGGTCCCGTCCCACGACAGCCGCACTACCCCTCCAGCCGTCGGACAGGCATCGGACGGCGCAGGTCAGGCGTGGCACGCGCCACGTCGTCCCGGCAACGGATCTCCCTCCGAGGGGTGAGCGAGGTGTCAAGCCGCGCACCTCGGGGGCCGATCGCACAACCGTGACCGAACGACTGCCCGGAGATCGCCGGGCGAGGAGGACGCCAGGCGTCTCCCGGCCGAGCCGTCTCCGCCGGCTGCTCGCGACGGTCCGCGCCGGGCTCTACCGGCCGCTCGCCGAGGACGAGACCCGTGCCGCGTACTGGGTGCGCCACGTGCGGATCGGCATCCTGCTCAGCGAGGTCGCCGCTCTCGTCGTCATCGGCTACACCCTCTTCACCGACAGCCCCGGCCGGCACTCCCCGGTGATCCTCGGGCTGACCGGCCTGATCGTCGTGGGCGTCCCCTGCCTGCTGCTCCTCCCGCTGCCGGCCATGATGCGCGACTCACGCGGGCCGACGATGTTCTACGCCTGGACCCTCGCCACCACGGTCGTCGTGGTCATCGGCACCCGTCTGGACGGCGGTTCGTCCAGTCCGCTGGACGCACTGCTGTTCCTCACGCTGACCTTCATGGCCGTCGCATACTCGCCCTACGGCGTGGTCGCCATGGGCAGCGTCATGACGCTCAGCTATCTGCTGTTCGTCGAGCTGCCCGGTGGGCTGAGCACCACGGGGCTGTTCTTCCTGGCGATCATGGGCGCCTTCACCATGGTCTGCGCCATGGCGTCCGCGAACTCCTGGGCCGCCTACGACCGCCAGCTCCTGCTCATGCGTACCCAGGAGACCCTGGCGGCGACCGATCCACTGACCGGGATCCCGAACCGGCGGGCCTTCATCGACCGCGTCACCGCCGCTGTGCACGACGCCGCCTGGGGGCACCAGAGCGTCGTCTGCCTGGTGGACCTGGACGGCTTCAAGGCCGTCAACGACGCCGGTGGGCACGCCGCGGGCGACGCCATGCTGAAGGCGGTCGGCACCGCGCTGGGCGGCGCCGTGCGCGAGACCGACACGGTCGCCCGGCTGGGGGCGACGAGTTCGCCGTCCTGGCCGATGCCTCGGTCAGCTCCTCCGGTGAGATGCTCGCCGAGCGGCTCCGCGCCGCCGTCGCGCAGGTGGGCGGCCCGCTCGGGGTGACCGCCAGCGTCGGTGTCGCCGAGGTCGAGCCGGGTGACGACGTCGAGGACCTTCTGCACCGCGCCGATGCCGCCATGTACCGGTCGAAGACCGCCGGCGGCAACCGCATCACCAGCCTCGCGTACTGAGTCGAACTGGCGCCGGTGCGCCCGGGCGAGGATCCGCGGTCACGCTCCGTGATCGATCGTGCGATGCCGCTCACAGGCCTGAAACGGGTGGTGGGACAGCGGTTCCGACTCCCGGGCGTGCCTCTCCAGAACGCGCCCGGCCCACTGGACGTCGCCCTGACCTCGTGGTAAAGGCGTTTGACCAGCGATAAGAGGTACCACCGGTGACCATCCGTCACATTCGCACCAACTGTCCCAGCCGGGCTGGCGCGATGGGCACCTCATCGTGCAAACTGTTCCCGGAAGCCCTGTTCCGCCACTGCCGAATACAGCGCGTCACCGAATCGATGGTCCGTAGGGGAAGACGAGACCAATCGAGTCGATGGAGGTGCCTCGTGCAGCGACGGTCTACCCAGGGTGTCGTCTTCGTGCACGCGTGCCCGAAGGCGCTCTGCCAGCATGTCGAGTGGGCGCTCGAACGCGTCGTCGGCGCGCCGGTCTCCCTGTCGTGGGCTGAGCAGCCCGCGGCACACGGTTCCTACCGTGCCGAGGTCGCCTGGACCGGTTCGCCCGGTACCGGTGCCCGGCTCGTCGCTGCGCTGCGCGCGTGGCCGATGCTGCGCTTCGAGGTCACCGAGGAAGCCAGCCACGGCAATGACGGCGAGCGCATGTCCTACGTGCCCGGGCACGGTGTCTTCCGCGCTCCCACGAGCGCCAACGGCGACATCATGATCAGCGAGCAGCAGCTGCGGCACCTCGCGGCCACCGCGTCGTCGGCCGAGGCCTTCCGTCACGGGGTCGACGAGCTGCTCGGTGCCGCCTGGGACTCCGACCTCGAGGTCTACCGGCACGCCGGCGACGGGAGTCCGGCCACCTGGCTGCACCAGGTGGTCTAGGTCGGGGTAACGAATCAGCTACGACGGTCCGGGTCGACTCGCCGGATGGTCGTAGCCTGGGACCAGGTCGTCCGGGCGCCGTCGGGGAAGCGGCGTCCGGGCGACCTTCTCGTGCGCCCCGGCCCGTCCTACCTCGCCGTTCGGGGTCCTGCCCCACGGTCGACGGTGAGGCAGGACACCGAACGATCAGGGAACCTGATCGTTCTCGCCCTCAGAGGGGATGTTGCCGTGCGCTCCCCGGCCGGGCGGGGCGGCGGCGAGCGCCGCGATGAGCCGGCGCTTGGTCTGCGCGGGCTCCACCACCTCGTCGACGACGCCGATCTGCAGCGCCCGGTTCACGCCCCCGGCGATCCGCTCGTGCTCCTCGGCCAGCTGCGCGTGCAGGGCCTCGCGCTCGCCGGGCGGCACGGCGGCCAGCTTCTTGCGGTGCAGGATGCCGACGGCGGCCTTCGCGCCCATGACGGCGACCTCGGCCCCGGGCCAGGCGAACACCGCCGTCGCCCCCAGAGAACGGGCGTTCATCGCGATGTAGGCCCCGCCGAAGGATTTCCGCGTCACCAGCGTCACCCGCGGCACGACCGCCTCGGCGAACGCGTGCAGCAGCTTGGCCCCGCGGCGCACCACGCCGTCCCACTCCTGACCGACGCCGGGCAGGTAGCCGGGCACGTCGACCAGCACGACCAGCGGCACCCCGAAGGCGTCGCACATGCGCACGAAGCGGGCCGCCTTCTCTGCGGAGGCGGAATCCAGGCACCCCCCAGCCGCAACGGGTTGTTGGCCACGACGCCGACCGTCCGGCCCGCCAGCCGGCCGAGGGTGGTGACGACGTTCGGGGCGAAGCGCGGGTGCATCTCCAGGCCCGGGCCGTCGAGCAGGTTGGAGATCACCGGCTTGACGTCGTAGGCGCGCTGCTTCTGCTCGGGCAGCAGTGCGCTGAGGTCGACGTCCGGCGCGCTGTCGGGAGGCGCGAACGTGCCCTGGTCGGCCAGCAGGTCGACCGCCAGGCGGGCCGTCTCCAGCGCCGCGGCCTCGGAATCGGTGACGACGTGCACGACACCGCTGCGCCGACCGTGCGTGTCGGGTCCGCCCAGCTGCTCCTGGTCGACGACCTCACCGGTGACCGAGCGGACGACGTCCGGGCCGGTGACGAACACCCGGCCGGCCGGTCCCATGATCACCAGGTCGGTGAGCGCCGGGCCGTAGGCGGCACCGCCGGCAGCCGCGCCCAGGACGACGGAGATCTGCGGCACCCGCCCCGAGGCGCGGACCATCGCCGCGAACACCTCGCCGACGGCGTGCAGGGCGGTGACGCCCTCGGCGAGGCGGGCACCCCCGGAGTGCCAGATACCCACCGACGGCACGCGCTCGCGCAGGGCGGTGTCGATCGCGTCGACGATGTGCCGGCAGCCGTCGACGCCCATCGCGCCGCCCATGACGGTGGCGTCGGTGCAGAAGGCGACCACGGGGCTGCCGCTCACCGTGCCGCGGGCGGCCAGGACACCGGAGGTGTCGCGGGCGGCGAGCAGCTCCATCGATCCGGCGTCGAAGAACCGCTGGAGGCGGTCCTCGGGGTCGCGCGGGTCGGGGGTGGGCGGGGCGGGGGCGGCTTGGACGGTGGTCACTTGTCCTCCGGGTTGTGTGGCCTCGCTGCAGGGGCCCGCCTGCGAGCGTGCGAGTGGCGGGGGCAGCGAGGTCCTCTCGCTAGGCAGTCGTGAAGACCAGTGCCATGTTGTGACCGCCGAAGCCGAACGAGTCGTTGACGGCGGCGGTGAGGGTGGCGCGGCGCGGTTCGTTCCGCACGATGTCGAGGGACTGGACGGCTGCGTCGTCGTCCGGGTCGTCCAAGTTGGCGGTGGCGGGCACGATCTGCTCGCGCAGGGCCAGGATGGTGAAGACCGACTCCAGCGCGCCGGCCGCGCCGAGCAGGTGACCGGTCTGGCTCTTCGTCGCGCTGACCAGCACGTGCTCGCCGAGCGACGAGCGGATCGCCGCCGCCTCGGCGGTGTCACCGACCGGCGTCGAGGTGGCGTGGGCGTTGACGTGGCCGATGTCGGTGGGGGAGAGGCCGGCGTCGCGGAGGGCGGCCGAGATGGCCCGGGACGCGCCCTCGCCCTCCGGGTGGGGGCGACGAGGTCGTAGCCGTCGGCCGTCCCGCCGGCACCGGCGAGACGGGCGTGGATGCGGGCCCCGCGGGCCTTGGCGGCGTCGGCCTTCTCCAGCACGATGCACGCGGCGCCCTCCCCGAGCACGAAGCCGTCGCGGGCCTTGTCGAACGGTCGGGATGCCCGTTCCGGCTCGTCGTTGCGCGTGGACATGGCGCGCATCGCGGCGAAGCCGGCCATGGGCAGCGGGTGCACGCACGCCTCGGTGCCGCCGACGAGGACGACGTCGGCCCGGTCGAAGCGGATCAGGTCCAGGCCCCAGCGGATCGCCTCCGCGCCGGAGGCGCAGGCACTGACGGGCGCGTGGACGCCGCCCTTGGCGCCGATCGCGAGGCCGACGGCGGCAGCCGGACCGTTGGGCATCAGCATCGGGATGGTGAAGGGGAGACCCGCTTGGGGCCCTTCTCCTCGAGGACGTCGTCCTGGCCCAGCAGGGTCAGCGCGCCCCCGATACCGGTGCCGACGACGACGGCGATGCGCTCAGCGGCGACGCCGGAATCGCCGGCCCCCGAGTCGCGCCAGGCCTCCTCTGCGGCGATCACGGCCACCTGCTGGCTGCGGTCGAGGCGCCGGGCACGGACGCGGTCGATCTGCTCGGCCGGGTCGACGGCCAGGCGGGCGACGAGCTGCGCCGGGTACTCCTTGATCCAGTCGTCGGTGATCCGGCTGACTCCCGACCGCCCGGCGAGCAGCGCGTCCCACGTGCTGGCGACGTCGCGGCCCAGAGGCGTGGTGGCACCGAGTCCGGTGACGACGACGTCGGTGACGGGCGTGCTCATGGTGGCTCCTCCTGGGACATCGGCCGGTTGGCCGGGGATGCGGGCGGGCCCCGCCGCCGCGGAGGCGGCAGGGCCCGAGGGACTCAGCCCTGGTTCTTCTCGATGTAGCTGATCGCGTCGCCGACGGTCTTGATGTTGCCGAGCTCGTCGTCGGGGATCGCGACGCCGAACTTGTCCTCGACGGCGGTGGCGATCTCGACCATCGACAGCGAGTCGACGTCGAGGTCGTCGGTGAACGACTTCTCGGGAGTCGCGTCGGCGGGGTCACCCCGGCGACCTCCTCGAGGATCTCGGCCAACCCGGTCTGGATCTCCTGGGTGCTGCTCACTTCGTCTCCTCGCTGGCGCTCGTCGGCTGCGTTCGCATTGCTGCTGTGCTCATTGGTTCGTTCGCGAGCTCACTCACCCGGGGCGGGTCCTCTCTCCGGATGGGGCGGCGGGGAGCCGCCGACGTCCGGGACGCGGTGTCCCGGGGATCTAGGGGTGGGGTTGTTCGCCGGAACGCCGCCCACGGGGGTGGTGGCGCTCAAGGGAGCACGACGACCTGACCGGCGAAGGTGAGGCCCGCGCCGTAGCCCAGCAGCAGGGCGAGGTCGCCGCTCTTGGCCTCGCCGCTCTCCAGCAGGGCCGAGAGCGCCAGGGGCACGGACGCCGACGACGTGTTGCCCGACCGCACGACGTCGCGGGCGATGACGGTCCGCGCCGGCAGCTTCAGCCGCTTGGCCATGAGCTCGATGATGCGGAGGTTGGCCTGGTGGGGGCGAAGACGTCGATGTCGTCGGGGCCGACGCCCGCGCGGCGCATGGCCTCCGCGAGGGTGTCGGTGAGCTTGGTCGTCGCCCAGCGGTAGACCGCCTGGCCGGCCATGCTCATGCCCGTCTCGTTCTCGGGGATCGCGATCGCCTCGTGCAGGTCGCCGTCGCTGCCCCAGACCACCGGGCCCACCGCCGGCTCGTCGGACGGGCCGACGACCGCCGCGCCGGCGCCGTCGGCGAAGATCACGGCCGTCGACCGGTCGTCCAGGTCGGTGTAGTCGGTGAGCCGCTCGCCGCCGATGACCAGCGCGTTGCGCGCGGACCCGGTGCGGATGGCGTCGGCGGCCGCGCTCAGGGCGTAGCACCAGCCGGCGCAGCCGGCGTTGACGTCGAAAGCGCCGGGACGGGGCACACCGAGCTGGTACGCGATCCGCGGAGCGAGCCCGGGGATCGCCTTGGGCGGGCTGGTGGTGGCCAGGAGCACCAGGTCGATGTCGTTCGCACCGAGCCCGCTGTCGGCCAGCGCCTTGCCCCCGGCGGCGACGGACATCTCCACGAGCGTCTCGTCGGGTTCGGCCCACCGGCGCTCGGCGATGCCGACCCGCGACTGGATCCACTCGTCGTTGGTGTCCATCCGCTCGGCCAACTCGTGGTTGGTGACCCGGCGGCGGGGCCGGTAGCTGCCGAACCCGAGGATGCGTGCGCCTGGCGAGCCGTCCGGCACCTGCAGAGCGGTCATGCCGAGACCTCCGGATAGAGACGGGCGATCGGATCTCCGGCGTCCACGAGGTCGCCTTCGTGGACGAGCCACTCGGCCAGTACCCCGTCGTAGGCGGCGGAGACATGGACTTCGTCGCGGCGGCTGCGGACCAGGCCCAGGGGCGTCCCGGCCGGCAGGTGCGTCCCCTCGGCGATCTCGGCCGGACTGATCGTGCCGCGCGCGGGGAGACGACCACGCGCCAGTCGGGCAGGTGCTCCGCCTCCGGGCGGCCGCGCTCGGCGCCGATGAGCTCGCGGGCACGGTCGAGGTCGGCCGGGCCGGTCAGGGCGAGGATCTCGATGCCGGCACCCTTCCACCCCGCTTCGCGAGGCCGGCCAGTGCGCCGGCCGGGGGTAGCTCGATGACGGCGGTGACGCCGAGTTCGCGCATGGTGGCCAGGCAGGCGTCGAAGCGCACCGGGCTGGTCACCTGGCTGACGAGCCGGGAGACCGTCTCGGCGCCGCTCGGGACGGCGGAGCCGTCGGCGTTGGAGAGCAGGAGGCGGCTCGGCTCGGCGGGGAGAGCCCGCCGACGAGCCCCTCGAGCTCGGTTCGTGCCGACGCCATGTACTCGGTGTGGAAGGCGCCGGCGACGGAGAGCGGCATGATGCGGGCCTTCGTGGGCGGGGCTGCCTTCAGCGCGGCCAGGCCGTCGAGCGCACCGGCCGCCACGATCTGCCCCGCGCCGTTCATGTTGGCGGGGGTGAGGCCGTGCTCCTCGATCGCGGCCAGCACCTCGTCGGGCTCGCCACCGAGGACGGCGGACATGCCGGTCGGGGTTTGCGCGCAGGCCGCGGCCATCGCCCGGCCGCGCACGGCGGTCAGCGCGATCGCGGCCTCGACGGAGAGCACGCCGGCGAGCGCGGCGGCGGTGAGCTCGCCGACGCTGTGCCCGGTGATGACGACGTCGCGGCCGGCGTGCGGGCTGTGGTTCACCGGACCGGGCAGCCCGCCGAGCTCGCGCGCCACGAAGAGGCTCATCGCGACGACGAGCGGCTGGGTGACCGCGGTGTCCGTGATGGCCTCGGCGTCGCCGGTCGTGCCGAGCGTCAGCAGGTCGGCATCGGCGATCGCCCCGGCCCAGCGGAAGAAGGCCTCGGCGCCGGGGAGGTCGAGCCAGTCGGTGAGCATTCCGGGCTTCTGCGCGCCCTGTCCGGGGGCGAGTACGGCCAGCACCCCTCACCGTGCCAGTGATCATGCGTCGGCGCGGCGGTGCGCGGCACGAAAGCACACCGCTGATCTTTGTGGGAACCCGACAAGTTTGCCGCTCCGTCACGGCCCCTTCGCGACGGGGAGTCGTGGGAAATGCACTCATCAGTGCCAGAGCGAGCGGTCCCGATCCAGTTCCGCCAGTGCCAGCGCCACCTGCAGGGTCCAGCTGCCGCGGGGGTCGGTGGGCGAGACGCCGGTGATCTCCGCGGCCCGCTTGAGGCGGTAGCGCACGGTGTTCGGGTGCACGAAGATCGCGCGCGCACTGGCCTCCAGGTTCCCGCCGCTGTTGAGCACCGCACGCACCGTCTCCAGCACCTCGCCGCCCGCGGCCCGCGCGGTGCGGCGACCCGCTCGTGGAGCGCCGCGCGGGCCAGGGGTCGCCGTCCAGTGCCCGCTCGGCCAGCAGCGCGTCGGCGGCCACGGGACGGGGTGCCTCGGGCCAGGCACGCGCGGCCCGCAGCCCGGCGAGGGCGGCGGCCGCGGACTCACCGGCCCGGCCGAGGCCGTCCACCACCGGCCCGGTGACCACCGGACCCTTGCCGAACTCGTCGCTGACCCGTTCCGCGACGTCGACGAGGTCGTCGGGCCGGCCCAGGACGACGACCAGCTGCTCGGCGTGGACCCCGACCAGGACCTCGGTGCCCAGCGACCGGGCGGTGCGGCGGACCGCGGCGTGCGGGTCCTCCACGCCGGTCGGGGTCGAGCCGACGAGGACGACGACGGGCGTGCTCGTCGCCCAGCCCAGCGCAGCGGCCCGTCCGGAGAGCTCCTCGGACCGCTCCCCGCGGACGAGGGCGTCCACGACCAGCGCCTCCAACCGGGCGTCCCAGGCGCCGCGGCTCTCGGCGAAGCTGGCGTACACCTGCGCGGTGGCGAAGGCGACCTCGCGGCTGAACTGCAGGACGGCGAGGTGCAGGGCGTCCTCGTCCCCCGGCTCGGCGACCGAGGCGACATGGTCCTCCAGGACGTCGACGACCACCTGGATCAGGTCGACGGTCTGCTTGAGCGCCACGACGCGGACCAGTTCCCGCGGCGCCGCGCCGAACACGTCCCCGGTGAGCCGCGGCGGGCGCCCGGGGTCGCGGCACCACTCCACCAGGGAGGAGATCCCCGCTGGGCCACGAGCGTCACCCAGGACCGGCGGTCGGCGGGCATCGCCCGGAACCAGGAGAGCTGGTCGTCCATCCGCGCCACCGCGCGGGTCGCGAGCGCGCCGGAGGAACGCTCCAGCCGACGGATCGTCGCCTCGGTCGGCGGGCGGTGGTTCACCCGGCTCCTCACCCGGTCAGCGTGTCACGGTGCACACCGTCGGGGAGAGTGGGGCGGTGGAGGTTCCCCGGACGGCAGCTCCGTCCTCACCCGGACGCGTGCCCCGCGCACGGCGCCGCTCACCGTCGGTGTGGTCGCCGGGTGCCTGGTGCTCCTCGCGCTGGTCGGCGCCGGCGTGCGCAGCGGATTCGGGGCGCAGCTGCGCCTGGATGCGGTCGTCAGCGAGGCGCTCTACGCCGGCGACGACCGGGCGGCCGCCTGGGACGGGCTGCTCGAGGTGCTGACGGCGCCCGGCCTGTCGTGGGTCCGGATCGTCGTCTTCCTCCCGGTCCTCGTCTGGCTGGTCCTGCAGCGGCTGTGGTGGACGACGGGGTGGGTCCTCACCGCCGTCGTCCTCGTGGCGCCGCTGACGACGCTGCTGAAGGAGTACGTCGGACGGATCCGCCCGGCGTTCGAGGAGGGGAGCGCGGTACGAGACCCTGAGCTTCCCGAGCGGCCACTCGTCGGGCATCGCGGCGCTCGTCGTCGTCGCCCTGGTGCTCGCCTGGCCGCTGCTCGGCAGCAGTGCCCGGCGCCGCGCGCTCGCCGGAGGGGTGGCCCTCGTGCTGCTGGTGGGGCTGACCCGCATGTGGCTCGGCGTGCACTACCTCTCCGACGTCGTCGGCGGATGGTCGTTCGGGCTGGCGTGGACGCTGGGGACGGCGCTGCTGTTCGGCGCCCTCCCCGGTGGGCGGGCGGCGCTGCGGTGAGCGGGCTCGTCCAGCGCGTCGTGCTGGCCCCGGAGGACGGGTCGCTCGGTCCGCTGCTGCGGGTGGCCGATGACCGGCTGGACCCGCACGCGGGCTACGGCCGGCACGAGCACCGGGCGGTCGACGTCGTGGCGATCGTCCTCGCAGGGTCGCTGCGGCACCGCTGGGAGGCAGGCGCGGAGGTGGCCGCCGGCGACGTCGCGGTGCTGCGCGCGGGTGCCGGGCTCGAGCACGACGAGGTCGCCGGGGCCGACGGTGCCCGGGTGCTGCAGTGCTACCTGCGCAGCGCCGATCCGGGCGCCGTTCCGGGCCACGCGGTGCATCGTGCGGCGTCGGGCTGGGTGGACCTCGCCCGGCCGGACGCCCGCCTCTGGGTGGGCCGCGCGGCGCCCGGGGAGGAGGTCGCGGTGCCAGCCGGACTCCTCGTCCTGCGGAGCCGGGACGGCGTCGTCGTCGAGCAGCAGACGGGCCGGACGGTGGCGGGGCCTGGTGCGCTGCTCGTCTGGCAACTGGACACGACCCGCCCCGCGTGGGCAGAGTCGTGAGCATGGAACCGGCTGCCTCGGCGGGGGCGAGGGGTCTCCTCGTTGCTCTCCGCCGCCTATGACGACGCCGATCGCACCATCGACCTGCGCCGTCGGCTGCACCGCTGTCCCGAGGTGGGCCTGCACCTGCCGCGCACCCAGGAGCTCGTGCTCGAGGCTCTCGCCGACCTCCCGGTCGAGATCACGACGGGGACGTCGACCAGCTCGGTGGTGGCGGTGCTCCGCGGCGCTCGCCCCGGGCCCACGTACCTGCTGCGCGGCGACATGGACGGGCTGCCGGTGCACGAGGACACCGGACTGCCGTTCGCCTCCGAGCACCCCGGCGCCATGCACGCCTGCGGGCACGACACGCACGTGGCGATGCTGCTCGGCGCCGCGCGGCTGCTGTCCGAGCGCCGGGACGAGCTGGCCGGGCAGGTCGTCTTCATGGTGCAGCCGGGGAGGAGGGCTTCCACGGCGCCCGCTACATGCTCCAGGAGGGGTTGCTGGACGTCGTTCCCGAGGCGCCGGTCAGCGGGGCGTTCGCGTTGCACATCGGCTCGACGCTGCCCAGCGGCACGGTCAACGTCCGTCCCGGGCCCATGATGGCCGCAGCCGACCAGTGGACGATGACGGTGCAGGGCCGCGGCGGGCACGCCTCCGACCCGTCCGCTGCCGCCGACCCGATCCCGGTTGCCGCCGAGATCGTGCTGGCCCTGCAGTCGATGGTGACCCGGCGGGTCGACGTCTTCGACCCCGCGGTGGTGACGGTCGCGCACATCAGGGCGGGCTCCACCAACAACGTCATCCCCGACACCGCCTTCCTGGAGGGGACGATCCGCACGCTGTCGGCCGAACGGCGGGCCGACGTCGTGGCTTCGGTCCGGCGGGTGGCCACGCACATCGGTGCGGCGCACGGCCTGGACGTCGACTTCCAGCACGAGGAGGGCTACCCGGTGACGGTCAACGACCCGGGCGCGGCGGCCATGGTCCTGCAGGTGTCCCGCGAGCTGCTCGGGGAGCGGGCGAGCACCCTGTCGCCCGCTCCGCTCATGGGGGCCGAGGACTTCTCCTACGTGCTGCAGGAGGTTCCGGGCGCCATGGCCTGGCTCGGGGCCTGCCCGCCGGGGTTGGATCCCGCCACTGCGCCGGCCAACCACTCGAACCTGGTGGTCTTCGACGAGGAGCCGCTGCCGGCCGGGGCGGCGCTGTACGCGGCGATGGCGCTGCGCGCGCTCGCCGGATGACTCCTCCTCCCTGCTAGGCAGAGTCGCGGACGACCAGGCGGGTGTCGCAGACGCGGGTCTCGACCTCGGCGTCGGGGGCGTCGATCCGGTGCAGCAGGAGCTCCAGCAACAGCGCGCTCATGTCGCCGAGCGGCTGCGCCACGGTCGTGAGCGGCGGGTCGCAGGTCTGCGCGGCCGCGTCGTCGTCGAAACCGACCACGGCGACGTCGTCGGGGACGCGTCGGCCGGCCGCGCGCAGGGCGCCTCGGCGACGAGCGCCGGATCGGGGTCCGGCCTCCGGCCTGGAGCGCGCGGCGGTAGCCGGCGTACCGGTCGAGGCCGGCGACCATTCCCGGCTCGGCCCGTCCGGCCGGCTGGAGCCCCTCTCCTGACCTCCAGCCGCGTCACGGCGCGGCTGGAGGTCGCGTGGAGCGGCTGGACCCGTGCCCCGTCGGGACGACCGACCACGGCGCCGGGACCGTGGTCACCACGGTCCCGGCCCCTGGCTCAGGTCGCCGGGCTCGGGTCCGAGCGGTCGTCGGCCGGAGCGGCCTGCACCTCGCGGACCTGGTACTTCTGCACCGCGTCGACGACCACCGACCGGTCGAGCTGTCCCCAGTCGGCCAGCGACGCCAGCGTGCGGACGACGATGGACTCGGCGTCGACGTGGAAGTGCCGGCGCAGGGCCGGGCGGGTGTCGGACAGGCCGAATCCGTCCGTGCCGAGCGAGTACAGCCCGTGCGGTGCGTACGGCGCGATGAGGTCGGGCACCGCACGCATCCAGTCCGAGACGGCGACGACGGGACCGTCGGCGTCCTGCAGCCGCGAGGTGACGTAGGGGATCTGCGGCTCCTCCTCGGGGTGCAGGAGGTTGTGCTCGGTGACCTCGTCGGCCTGCCGGCGCAGCTCGCCCCAGGACGTCACCGACCACACGTCCGCGGAGACGTTCCAGTCGTTCGCCAGCAGCTCCTGCGCCCGCAGCGCCCACGGCACGGCCACGCCGGAGGCGGGACCTGGGCCTTCGGCCCCTCGGTCCGCGGCCCCTCGGCGTAGCGGTACATGCCGGCGAGCAGCCCTCGGACGTCGAGGTCCTCCGGCTCGGCCGGCTGGACGAACGGCTCGTTGTAGACCGTCAGGTAGTACATGACGTCGGGTGCGCGGTGCCCGCCGAGCGGGGCGCCCGGGTCGTCGCCGTACATCCGGACGATGGCGTCCCGAGTGATGTGGGCGACCTCGAAGGAGAACGCCGGGTCGTAGGACACCACCGCGGGGTTGGTGTGGGCGAGCAGCAGCGAGTGCCCGTCCTCGTGCTGGAGCCCCTCACCGTTGAGCGTCGTCCGCCCGGCGGTGGCGCCCAGGATGAACCCGCGGGTCATCTGGTCGGCGGCCGCCCAGAAGCCGTCACCGGTCCGCTGGAACCCGAACATCGAGTAGAAGATGTAGATCGGGATCATCGGCTCGCCGTGCGTGGCGTACGAGCTGCCGACAGCGGTGAACGACGCGGTGGAGCCGGCCTCGTTGATGCCCTCGTGCAGGATGACGCCCTGCTCGGACTCCTTGTAGGCCAGCATCAGCTCGCGGTCGACCGACGTGTACCGCTGTCCCGCCGGGTTGTAGATCTTGTGCGACGAGAAGAGCGAATCCAGGCCGAAGGTGCGGGCCTCGTCGGGGATGATCGGCACGAAGCGCGGGCCGAGCTCCTTGTCCTTGAGCAGCTCCTTCAGCAGGCGGACGAACGCCATCGTCGTCGCCACCTCCTGCTTGCCCGATCCCTTGCGCAGGACCTCCAGCGCCTTGTCGTCGGGGGCCTTGAGCGACTTGGCCTCCGCCCGGCGGCGTGGCACCGCGCCGCCGAGCTGGTTGCGGCGCTCGAGCATGTACTGCATCTCGTCGGACTTCGGATCCGGCTTGAAGTAGGGCGGCAGCGTCTTGTCCAGCGCCGAGTCGGGGATGTCGAGGTAGAGCCGGTCGCGGAAGAGCTTGAGGTCCTCGGCGGTCAGCTTCTTCATCTGGTGCGTGGAGTTGCGGCCCTCGAAGTGGCTGCCCAGCGTCCAGCCCTTGATGGTCTTGGCGAGGATGACCGTGGGCTGGCCCTTGTGCTCCTGCGCCGCCTTGAACGCCGCGTAGACCTTGCGGTAGTCGTGCCCGCCGCGGGAGAGGCCCCAGATCTCCTTGTCGCTCATGTTCTCGACGAGCTTGCGGGTGCGCGGGTCGCGGCCGAAGAAGTGCTCGCGGACGAAGGCGCCGTCCTCGGCCTTGTAGGTCTGGTAGTCACCGTCCGGCGTCTGGTTCATCAGGTTGACCAGGGCGCCGTCACGGTCGGCGGAGAGCAGGGCGTCCCACTCGCGGCCCCAGATGACCTTGATGACGTTCCAGCCCGCGCCCCGGAAGAACGACTCCATCTCCTGGATGATCTTGCCGTTGCCGCGCACCGGGCCGTCCAGCCGCTGCAGGTTGCAGTTGATGACGAAGGTGAGGTTGTCCAGCTCCTCGCGGGCGGCGATGCCGATCGCGCCCAGCGACTCCGGCTCGTCCATCTCGCCGTCGCCCAGGAAGGCCCAGACGTGCTGGTCGGAGGTGTCCTTGAAGCCGCGGTCGTGCAGGTAGCGGTTGAACCGGGCCTGGTAGATCGCGTTGAGCGGGCCCAGGCCCATCGAGACGGTGGGGAACTCCCAGAAGTCCGGCATGAGCCGCGGGTGGGGGTAGGAGGACAGTCCGCCACCGGGGTGGCTGACCTCCTGCCGGAAGCCGTCGAGCTGGTCCTCCGACAGCCGGCCCTCGAGGAAGGCGCGCGCGTAGATGCCGGGGAGGCGTGCCCCTGGAACCAGATCTGGTCGCCGCCGCCGGGGTGGTCCTTGCCGCGGAAGAAGTGGTTGAAGCCGACCTCGTAGAGGAGGCGGAGCTGGCGTAGGAGGAGATGTGCCCGCCGACGGCGATCCCGGGCCGCTGCGCGCGGTGCACCATGATCGCGGCGTTCCAGCGGATGTAGGCGCGGATACGCCGTTCGGCGTGCTCGTCACCGGGGAACCACGGCTCGCGCGAGGGCGCGATGGTGTTGATGTAGTCGGTGCTGCGCAGGGCGGGGACGCCGACCTGCTGCTCCCGGCTGCGCTCGAGCAGCCGGAGCATCACGTACCGGGCGCGTTCACGGCCGGCGTTGTCGACGACGGCGTCGAGGGAGTCCAGCCACTCCTGGGTCTCGTCGGGATCGGTGTCGGGGAGTTGGCTCGGCAGCCCGTCGGTGATGACCGCGCGGGGCGTGCCTGCGTCGCGGGCGGGGTCGCCGTCCGACTGCTGCGGTGCGCTCATGCGTCCATCGTCTCCCGTCAGGCCCATGATCGTCACGCCTACCCGCGGGTTGTGTGCCGAGTCGCGCGTCCTGGGCTGATCGTCCGCCACGGGTGCCGGTCCAGCACGGGCGGCTTGCGTCAGCCGTGTCATGCCCTACGCTTCCGCCAGCGGTGGCTCGGACGCAACGACTTCCGCACCGCTGCCCGGAGTCGTTCCGGGCGGCCGACGTCGGAGAGCGAGAGGGGTGACATGACCAGGCAGCGGGGAAACCACCCGCCGGTCGTGTCCGTTTCGTGCGCCACTCCTTCCGACGACCCCGCTGGAGCCGCGGCGTATCCGCGGCTGCACAGCATTTTTCTTCTTCCGGATCGCGGGAACCGGTGACCGTGACGCGTCCGCGCGCGTTCGGCGCCGTGACAGGGCACCATCCATCCCACGAACGGCCAGCAGCAGACCACTCCATGGAGGATCAGCAGGGATGAGCGTCGACAGCACCGGCATGGCGGCCCGGCTGGGCATCAAGCCGGGCATGGTCGTGCAGGAGCTCGGGTGGGACGAGGACGCCGACGAGGACCTGCGCGACGCGATCATCGAGGTCTCCGGCGGCGAGATGGTCGACGAGGACACCGACGAGGTGGCCGACGTCGTCGTGCTCTGGTGGCGGGAGGACGACGGTGACCTCTTCGACGCGCTGACCGACGCGATCACCTCGCTGGCCGACGAGGGCGTCGTCTGGTTGCTGGTGCCCAAGTCCGGCCGCCCCGGCCACGTGGAGCCCGGTGACGTCACCGAGGTCGCGCCCACGGCCGGCCTCTCGCAGACGAGCAGCATCTCCGCGGCCAAGGACTGGTCGGGCATCCGGCTGGTCACCCCGAAGGCCGCCCGCTCCCGACGCTGACGAAGTCGAAGGACCCCGTCCTCCTCATCCCTCGCAGGCTCGGGACGAGCCTCTGGACGGGGCCGGGGCGCGGGCCCCTGCGAGGGGCCGTTCCAGCCCGTCACCAGGCTCGGGACGAGCCTCTGGACGGGGCCGGACGAGGGGCCGTTCCAGGCCCTCGCCATGCGTGCGGCACGATCGGGGGCATGAGCCTCTCCGTCGGTGACGTCGCGCCCGAGTTCAGCCTCCCCGACCAGGACAAGCAGGTCGTCTCCCTCGCCGAGCTGCGCGGGGCGCCGGCCCTGCTCGTCTTCTACCCCTTCGCCTTCTCCGGTCTGTGCACCGGAGAGCTCTGCCAGCTGCGCGACGAGCTGTCGGTCTACACCGATGCGGGCGTCCGGGTGCTGGCGATCAGCACCGACCCGGTCTTCAGCCTCAAGGCGTTCCGCGAGAAGGAGGGCTTCGACTTCCCGCTGCTGTCGGACTTCTGGCCGCACGGCGCCACCGCACAGGCCTACGGCGCGTTCAACGAGAAGGCCGGCATGGCCCTGCGCGCGACCTTCCTGGTCGACGCCGACGGGAAGGTCGCCTTCGCCGAGGTCAACTCGCCCGGCGACGTCCGCGAGCAGTCGGGCTGGAAGGACGCCATCGGCGCGCTCGCCGCCTGAACTCGCCGCCCGGGGTGCGTACCTTGGGCGCGCGGGGCGCGTAGCTCAGCGGGAGAGCTCTCGCCTTACAAGCGAGCGGTCGCAGGTTCGATCCCTGCCGCGCCCACTCCGCATCGACGCCGTGAGAGCCGTCGATCGGCGTTTCGTCCGGCGCCGCTACTCGCGGACGACCCAGACCTCCGCGGGACCGCGGGAGGTGTCCTGGAGCTGCCGGGGCTCGAAGCGCTCGTAGACGCCGAACCAGCGGGGACCGTCGTAGACGAGGACGGAGGACGCGAGCTGCTCTGCGGGCACCTCGTCGACCTCACCGTGGCGGGGGCCGCCCCAGTGCGAGATCAGCGGCATGGCCCTCACGGTAGTCGCGGGTCGTCCACGGCCGTCGGCCCCCTCCAGCGCACCGCCCCGCGCGTGCCAGGGGCGGGGAGGAGGTGGTCCGTCCTCAGGCGGCGGTGTCGTGCGCGGCGACCGGATCGGCCGCGGTGGGCGTCGCGGGCTTCGGGAACGCGGGACGCAGGAACAGCGGCGCCCGGAACTTCTTCCACTCGCCCTCACGCTGGGCCAGCCGGTCCGCGACCGCCCAGATCGAGGCGGGGTGGTGCCCCAGGCCCAGGTGGCTGGCCATGACGGCGATGTTCTCACAGCGCTCGCCGGGCGTGTCCAGGCAGGTCTGCCAGTGCACGATCCCGTCGTAGTGCGAGTAGATCGACGTGGCCGGCACGGTCAGCGGCGTGTTCTCCGACTCCAGCGGCAGGGTGCGGTGCTCGACATGCAGGTGCGAGAAGCGGTCGAAGACCTTCGTCGCCCGGCTCTGGCTGTGCCGAGCCAGGCGGAAGGGGCTGCCCAGGGTGACCACCTGGCGCACCGACTCGGGGGATCGGCGGGCGAGGTCGCGGGCGAAGATGCCGCCCAGGCTCCAGCCGATGAGCGAGACGGGCCGCTGGTGCTTGTCGCTGAGGTGGTCGAGCAGGTCGCGGGTGCCCTTCACGCAGTTGGCGGTCGGGCCGATGTTGCGGCCGAGCCCCCAGCCGTGCGCGTCGTACCCGAGCTTCCGCAGCACCGCCCGCAGCGCACGGGTCGACATGTCGTCGGCGAGCAGGCCCGGCAGGACGAGGACGGGGTGGCCGTCGCCGTGGGGAGGCGGGACATCAGTGGCTTGGCGGCGAGGTACAGGCCGTAGTCGCCGACGGCGCGCCCGGGCTCGGTGAGGTAGAGCGGGAGTGCGGGCCCGTCGTCGTGCTGTGCTGCCACTGTCGTCCTCCTGGTGCCGACCGCCATTGGTACCGACGACTACCAAGATGGGGCCTGGCTCACACTCCGTCGAGACGAAGTGCGGGCACATGTTGCCTAAATGTGTCCTGGGTCATATCAGCCGTTCACGTTCCGCTGATAATGGGCGCCCCATGAGGCAGGTGGGTCGCGGGCGAATGACGGACAGGTCACCCTGCGGGAATCGCGCAACGGGCCGGGGAGGATGCACGGGTGACCGAGCAGCGCGCGCAGGACGGGCAGAGCAGGACCGTGGACCTGGGCGGTCCCGTCCACTACGTCGACTTCGGCGGTCCTGACGAGGCCCCCACGGTCGTCCTCGTGCACGGGCTGGGCGGCTCGCACCTCAACTGGGACCTGTTCGCGCCGCTGCTGCGCGAGCACGCCCGCATCCTCGCCGTCGACCTGCCGGGCTTCGGTCTGAGCGAGCCCGGGCACCGGTTGGCGACCGTGCAGAACAACGTCACGGTGCTCGACCGGTTCCTGCGGGAGGTCGCCGGGACGCCGGCCGTGCTGGTGGGCAACTCGATGGGCGGGATGATCTCCATCCTGCAGGCCTCCCGTCGACCGGAGACGGTGACCGGGCTGGTGCTCGTGGACCCGGCGGTGCCCGGCCCCCGGCAGAAGCTCGACGCCCGGGTCGCGGCCAACTTCGCCATGTTCGCCGTTCCCGGTGTGGGAGAGCGCTTCCTCGCGGCGCGGCGCCGCCGGCGCGGTGCGCGGGCCACCGTCCTCGACACCCTCGCCCTCTGCGGGCTGGCGGAGGACGACGTGCCGCCCCGCCTCATCGACCGCTCGATCGAGCTGGTGGACCAGCGCCAGGACGTCGCCGGGATGGACCGGGCCTTCCTCACCGCGGCGCGCTCGCTGCTCCTGCTGCTGCTCGACCCGCGCCTGCTGCGCCGGGCGATGGCGTCGATCCGGGTGCCCGTCCTGCTCGTGCACGGCGACCAGGACCGGCTCGTCCCCGTGGCCGCGGCGCGCCAGGCCGCGCTGCGACACCCGGCATGGACCTACCTCGAGCTGCCCGGGATCGGGCACGTGCCGCAGCTCCAGGTGCCCGACCGCCTCGCCGAGGTGGTCGCGAGCTGGCTCGACGAGACGGCCGAGACACGCGCGACCGCCTGACGGGACCACCCGCGGATCAGCCGTCCAGGGTGTCCCGGAGGGCCTCCAGGCCGCTGTACCGCGGTCGCCAGCCCAGCTTCTCCCGGGCCTTCGTGGTGTCCATGATCGCGGGCCGGCTGGCCGCCTCGACCCATTCCGCGGCGGGGGCAGGAAGGGCAGCCGGGAGAACGCGCGGGCCGCCGCCTGGGCGGGCGCGGCCGGCAGGGGGATCGGCAGGGCGCCGAACTCCCGCGCCACGTCCGTCGCGGTCAGGACCCCTCGCCCGCGATGTTGTAGGCCCCGGGCGGACCGGCCCCGACGATGCACTGCACCAGCGCCCGGCCGACGTCCTCCTCGTGGATGAACTGCACCGGGAGCTCGGGGACGAACACCGGCACGGGGACGGGGAGCCGCCGGGGCCGGCCGAACAGCTGCCGGCCCAGCGGTGCCAGCGGTCCTGGCAGCACGTCCTTGCCACCGATGACGTTCGGCCCGAGCACGACCGGGGGCGCAGCAGGAAGAGTGCGAGGTCGGGATGCGCGCGGGCCTCCTCGCCGAGCAGCTCCTCGAGCTCGGCCTTCTCCTGCGCGTAGAACAGGCGCGAGGCGGGCCGGGTGGGCCACTCCTCGTCGATCCGCTCCGGGTTGTCGGCGTGGAAGCCGTACGCGGCGACCGACGAGGCGTAGACGAACCGCTGGGCGCCGGCCGCGGCCGCGGCGCGGAAGGCGTTCAGGGTGCCGTCCACGTTGATCGAACGGGTCGTCTCCCGCGAGGCGTTGCCGGTGATCAGGAACGCCAGGTGCACGACGACGTCGACGCCGTCGAACGCCGCCTCCAGTGCTGCGGCGTCGCGGACGTCGCCCTGCCGGTACTCCATCTTCGTCCAGCCGCGCTCGGCCGGGTCGAAGGGACGCCGGGCGATGCCGATCACCCGGCCGATGCGGTCGTCGTCCTGGAGCAGCGGGACCAGGCCGGCGCCGAACGTGCCGGTCGGCCCGGTGACGGCGACGGTGAGCTCGCGGTCGGTGTCACCGGTGTCCTCGAGCCCCCGCGGCCCCGTACCGAGAGCACCGGCGCCGCGTCGCTTCGCAGGGGTCATCGGGCGGCTGCCGACGTCGTCTTCCTGGCGGGCCGCTTGGACGGGGCCGGAGCCTTCTTCGCGGTGGTCCTGGCAGCAGCCTTCCGCGGCGCCGGCCCGGCCTGTTCCCTCGCCGCGTCGGCGTCCGCCTCGTCGGCGATCTCCTGCTCCGTGTGCTTCTTCGCCAGGGTGAGGAGCTGCTCGATGCCGCGACGGATGCCGCCGGAGAGGACGTCGACGTCGGGGTAGCCGTCGAAGTCGGCGTTGATCCCGAAGGTCATCGTGTTCAGGTAGGAGAAGATCCCGATCGAGCACCGGGTGCCGCCGGCGATCGGCACGTACGCGGTCGCGCTGACCATGCGCTTGCCGAGGACGTAGAGCGGGACGCGCGGGCCGGGCACGTTCGTGGTCACCGCCTGGCACCACATCTGGCCGGCCTGGAGCGCGGCCCGCACGCCCATGGACAGCAGCGTCGGCGCGACGAAGTTGCCCATCGCGATGATCGAGTTGGCGTCCACCGCCTGCATGGCGCGCTTGTACTCGTCCATCTGCCCGCGGATGGCGGCGAGCCGGTCGATCGGATCGGACAGCCCGACCGGCAGGTCGACGAAGACCGCCGAGACCTGGTTGTTCAGGCTGCCCTTCTGGTCCGCCCGGCGGACCGACACCGGCACCATCGACCGGACGACGAGCTTCTCCGACGACAGCTCGCCCCGGGCCTTGAGCAGGTCACGGAACCCGCTGGTGATGGCCGTGAGGACGACGTCGTTGACGGTGCCGCCGAACGCCGTCCGGACGGCCTTGAACTCCTCGAACCTGCCCTCGGTCCAGGCCCAGCGCCGGTGCGGGCCGATCGGGCCGTTGAGCGACCTGGCCGTGGGCGTGACTGCCTGCTTGGCGATGGAGGGCACCGTCTGGGCCAGCGTCTTCCCCGTCGCCGCCAGATCCTTGACCACGCGGACCGGACTGCCGATGGTGGGGGCGTTGGCCAGCTGCTGCACCGGGTGGGTCAGCCCCTCGGTGACCGAGGCAGCCATGATCTCGACGGTGGAGGGACTGCGTCGCGGCGTCCAGTCCTGCACGGCCTCGTGCGTCGCCGCGGGGTCGAGGTCGAACATGAGCTGCATCAGGTCGGTGCCGGCGACGCCGTCGACCATGCAGTGGTGGACCTTGGAGATCAGGGCCCAGCGGTCGTCGGCCAGGCCCTCGACCAGCCACAGCTCCCAGAGGGGCTTGGCCATGTCCAGGCGCTGACCGAGGACGCGGCCGGCCAGATTGCGCAGCTGCTCGTCGCTGCCCGGCTTCGGCACCGCGGTGTGCCGCACGTGGTACAGGATCTGGAAGTGCGGGTCGTCCACCCACAGCGGCCGGCCGAGCTGCATCGGCACCGGGCGCACGCGCTGCCGGTACCGCGGGACCTTCGGCAGCTTGCTGAGGATCAGCCGTACGACGTCGCCGTAGGTGGGGGCCGGCCCGTCGAAGACGGCCACCGACCCCACGTGCATCGGGGTGTTCTCGCTCTCCGCGTAGAAGAAGCCCGCATCGAGGGCGCTCATCCGGTCCACGTTCTGCTCCTCGCCGCCCCTGGTCGCGGTTCTCGGACCGGGGCCGTTCCACGTCGTCGGGTGGCCGCTGAAGTTATGCGTGTCTGTGGGTTACTGCAACATGGCCGTTGTGGCGGTCGCCACACTGCCGTGCCCCGTGGGCAGCCCGGTCAACCGGCTTTTCTCCGGGCGGTGGCCACGCGGTCCATCAGGGCGTTCAACGCGTCATCGACGATCCGGGTACGGGTGAGGTTGACGCTGTGCCCGGCGCCCTGGACGACGACGAGCTCCGCGCCGTCGCCGATGATCTCCGCCAGCCGGCGGCCGTGGTCGACAGGGGTGAGCCGGTCGTGGGTCGCGGCGACGACGGTGACCGGCACCCGTCGCAGCACCTCCAGTGACGCCGTCTCGTCGTGGTCCAGGAACGTCGCGTAGAAGGCCATGACCACGGGGTACGGCGTCTCCTCCAGCAGCTGCTGGACCAGCCGGACGCTGCCCGGGTCGGCGTCGTCGCGGCCGAACAGGAGCCGGCGGGTGAACCACCGGCCGAAGGCGCTGCCGCGCCACCGGAACCGCTCGAGCAGGGGCGCGATCAGCTGCAGCACCCGCAGGTAGACCGGGAGCAGCCGCAACCCGCGGATGGCCTTGATCACCCAGCCCAGGACACCGGTCTCCACCAGTCCGCCGGCGGAGGTGGCGAGGAGAAAGACTCCCACGACGCGGGTGCCGAACAGCTCGGGGCGCTGACGGGCCAGCGCCATGATGCTCATCCCGCCCATGGAGTGGCCGACCAGCAGCACCGGCCCAGCGGGGACGACGGCGTCGAGCACCTGCCCGAGGTCGCGGCCGGTGCGGTCGATCGTCGCGTCCGGCAGGGGGTGGCCGCGGACCGGCCGTGGCCGCGCTGGTCCCAGAGGACCAGTCGCGCCCGCCCGCGCAGCGCCGCCCGCTGGAGCTCCCACTCGGCGAGGCGCGCGGTGAAACCGTGCGAGAAGACCACGGTGAGGGAAGCGGTCGTGCCCCCGTCGGCACCGGGCTCGTCGACCTCCACGTGCAGGAGCACCCCGTCGTCGGTCTCGACGACGCGGGAGGCGGGCGGCGGTGGACCGGTCGGGGCGGGCAGGGACGGCGGCAGCTCCTCGGGCACCCCGCCATCCCAGGGTTCCGCCCGGGACCCCGCAACCGGGAGCGCGACTCAGGGGCTGCGGCGTCCCGGGGCGTTCTCCCGGACGAGCCGTCGCGCGGTGTCCACCTCCCGGGCCACGGGGCCCAGCACGCCGTCCGCGTGGATCTCCGCGTCGTCGGGTGCGCGGTGGGCCCGGACGTCCTCCTCCAGCTGCCGGATGGCCTTCCGCAGCACCGCGACCTGGGCGAGGTCAGGGGCCGGCTCGCCCATCCGCTGGGCGATGACCGCCTCGGTGACGGCGTCCGACGTCCGCTCGAGCTGGACGATGACCGGCCACCAGGCGGCGGCGCGGTTGCTGATCGGCGGGGGCTCGGCGAGCCGGCGCTGGAGCTGGGTCTGCAGCTCGGTGAGGGCGCGGTAGTTGCGCCGCCGCGCGCGACGGCGGTCGGCGGGGCTGCCGGTGAACGCGGCCTCGACGAAGGCGTCCAGCGCGAGGGCGGCGGCGCGCAGCGCCTCGTCGAGAGGTGCCCGCCAGGTCTGGGGCCACAGCAGGTAGCCGAAGACGAGCACGATGGCGCAGCCGATGAGGGTGTCGGTGAGCCGGGCACCCACCACCCCGGGACCGCCGGGAAGCGCGAGGTCGAGCAGCAGGATGATCACCGGCGTCTGGAACACCGAGAACAGGCCGAAGTTGGCGTTGCGGGCCCAGGGGAGCAGCGCCGCGGAGGCCGACATGGCGACCAGCACCCAGGCGTCGCGCGGGAGGACGGCGAGCAGCACCGACCCGATGAGGACCCCGAGCAGCGTTCCGGCGCCGCGCTGGACCGCGCGGGTGAACACCGACCCGAAGTCGGGTTTCAGGACGATCGCCACGGTCAGCAGCACCCAGTAGGGGCGCTCGATCGGCAGGTACTGGCGGGCGATCTCGGCCACCGTCATGCACAGCGCCAGCCGGACGGCGAAGGCGCGGCTGTCGGTGCTGGCCAGCGTCCGGTCGGCCAGCTCGCGCAACCGGGTCCGGAGGTCCACCTCCGGACGCTCGGCGGCGGCCCCGGCGCGCTCCTCGGGGTCGCCGACGACGTTCCACACCAGCCGCACCCCGTGCCGCACCGCGCGCCGGCCGGGCGGCGCGTCCTCCAGCGGTGGCAGGCGCTCGTCGGTCAGCTCGCCGTCGCCCTCGAGGGCCGCGGCCAGCGCCCGGACGGCGGCGATGTCGTCCGGGTCGGCCGGGACGGCGGCGCGCGCGGCGGCGACCGCGCCCTCCACGAGCGGAGCGGCGGCGTTCAGCACGCCCGCCAGCTCGGAGAGCTCCTGGATCCGCCCGGCGGAGTGGCTGCGGCTGCGGATGACGCGGTCGTAGGCGGCGTTGAGCGCGGTGGTCATGGCCCGGCGGCTGTCGTCCGAGCGGTCGGTGCCGCTGGCCTCGAGCAGCTCGGCGACGCTGCGGAAGACGGCGGCCACCGACGACCGGTCGGGATCGAGGGCCTCCGTCCGGGCCTGGACGAGGATCGTGGCGGTGGCCCAAGCGGCGCCGGCGAAGAAGAAGGCCACCTCCACGGGCAGCGAGAGCGGTGTGACCAGCCCCGAGGAGAGGGCGGTGTAGATCAGCAGCTGCAACGCCCCGAGGGACAGGGCCGCATTGACCGAGCTGATCAGCGCCGCCACCGCCGAGAGGACGGCGATCAGGAGCACGGGCATCCAGCCGCCGCCCGTGGCGTACGACCCGACCACCAGCCCGACGGCGCCGAATCCGACCGCGGCGGCGGTACGTCGCAACCGGTCGCGCAGGGGCCCGGACTGCGGGGCGAGGCTGGCGGCGAGCGCACCCGTGGTCGCGAAGACGCCGGCCCCGAGGACCGGTCCCGCCTCGACCCCGCCCTGCACGGCGACGGCCACGGCGAGCGGGGCCGGGATGGTGACGGCGAACCGGACGACGTCGCGCCAGGGGACCGGCGGCGGTGTGGTGCGCACCAGCTCCTCGAGCCAGGAGGGTGCCCGCAGCACGCGCTCCCGGGGCGCGCGGTCCTTCACGCCCAGAGCTTGTCACCGACGCCCCCGGAGCCGTGGGACGGGGAGGCACCTACAGTCCTGAGCCGTGGCAGTGCCCCTGCGCGAGGTGATCGCCGCGCTCGATGCCCGGTACGACCCCGCGCTGGCCGAGAGCTGGGACGCCGTCGGGCTGGTGTGCGGCGATCCCGACGAGCCGGTGGGGCGGGTGCTGTTCGCCGTCGATCCCACGACCGCCGTGGTCGACGAGGTGATCGGCACCGGCACCGATCTGCTGGTGACCCATCACCCGCTGCTGCTCACCCCCGTGCACGGCGTGCCCGCCGACGACCCCAAGGGCCGGGTGGTGCACCGGCTCGTCCGGGCCCGCGCCGCGTTGTTCGTCGCGCACACCAACGCCGACCGGGCCCCGGGGTCGGGGGTGAACGCGGCGCTCGCGGACCTCCTGGGCCTGACCGGTGCCGTGCCGCTGGAACCCGCCGGCGACGATCCGCGGGCCGGGCTGGGCCGCGTGGGGGACCTGCCGGAGCCGACGACACTGAGGGCCTTCGCGTCGTTCGTGGCGCAGGTGCTCCCCGAGACGGTGGGCGGCGTGCGCGCGGCCGGGGATCCCGACCGGGTCGTCCGCCGGGTCGCCGTCTGCGGGGGCAGCGGGGGATCGCTGCTCGGCGCGGCAGCGGCAGCGGGTGCCGACGTGCTGCTCACCAGCGACCTCAAGCACCACCCGGTGTCCGATGCCGGCGAGGTCCCCGGCCCCGCGCTGTGCGACGTCGCGCACTACGCCTCCGAGTGGCCCTGGCTGCCGGTGGCGGCCGAGGTGCTGCGGAGCGACCTGGCCGGGCAGGTCGAGGTGGCAGTGTCGCGGTTGCGGACCGATCCGTGGACGTGGCACGCGGGGGCTGATCCCGCTACGCGTGGCCGGCTGCTCGCAGCGCTGCCACGCACCCCGCTCGAGCGCGCGCTGACGGCGGATCCGGGTGAGGAGACCCGGTATCGGCTCCAGATCGCGGCTCGCGGCCGGCTGCACGTCGGAGAGACGACGGTCGGCGTACCGGCCGGTCGTGGTGTGCACCGTCCAGCGCTCCACGTCGGGGACCGACAGTTCCTGGCCGATGAGCACGGCCGGCCCCGCGGCGTCCGGAAGGGCCCCCTGCAGCCCGATCTCCGGGGCGGACCAGTCCGCGACGTGGACCGTCGACACGCGCAGCCCGTCGTCGTCCACGGCGAGGACGACGTCGCCCGGACCGTCCCGCCGGCCGATGGGAGCGACGTGGTCGACGTCGAGCACCAGGACCAGCCGCGGCAGGTACCACCAGTGCTCCCGGCGGAGCATGTGCGAATCCGCGAGCGCCCGGGACGGCGGGTGCTTGCGCAGCTCCTGGTCGAGCAGTGACTCGGTGAAGACGCTGCCGTCGCCGTCCTCGAGCAGCGTGAACCGCCCGACGGCGGCGAGCGGCTCCCAGGCCGACCCGGTCAGCCGGGGGTCGGAGAGCGCCAGCGCGGCGACGTCGGCAGCGGCGGCCGCGCGCGCGGTGCCGGCGTGCACCCACGGGAGGGCCACGGCCGGTCGCTCACCGAGCAGGAGCGGCACCACGCCGATCGCGCCGGGCGGTCCGCCCCCGGTCCGCCATAACAGTTCGGCTACACCGGCAGCGTGAAATGCGGCTCGCACCCTTGTGACCTCATTCACCTGGTTGTCTACTCCCTCCGACGGCGGCAACGGAGCCGCCCTTGTTCCTGGGAGTCGCCGTGCCCGCCTTCGTCGTTGCGGCAGTGGTCGGGGTGCTGTTCTTCCTCGGCTACCGCTACTACTCCACGTACCTGGCCACGAAGGTGTACGCGCTCGACCCCGCGTACGTCACGCCGGCCCACCAGTTCAACGACGGCAACGACTTCGTGCCGACCAACAAGCACGTCCTCTTCGGCCACCACTTCACCTCGGTCGCCGGCGCCGCCCCGATCGTCGGCCCGGCCATCGCGGTGTTCTGGGGGTGGGGCCCGGCGCTGACCTGGATCGTGCTGGGCACCATCTTCGCCGCCGGGGTGCACGACTTCGGTGCTCTCGCGGTGTCCGTGCGGCACAAGGCCAAGAGCATCGGGACGCTGGCCGGTGACGTCATCAACGGCCGGGCGCGGATGCTTTTCCTGGCCATCATCTTCTTCCTGCTGACGCTGGTGAACGCGGTCTTCGCCGTCGTCATCGGCAACCTCTTCGTCGCCAACCCGGGCGCGGTCATCCCGATCGTGCTGGAGATCCCGCTGGCGATCTTCATCGGCATGTACATCTACCGGACGCGCTCGTCGGCGCTCATCCCGTCGATCGTCGGCGTGATCGTGCTGTACGCGCTGATCCTCGTCGGCAACGCCTTCCCGATCTCGCTGGACGGCCTGGCCGACGCGCTCGGGGTCGAGCAGACCCGCAACGTCTGGGTGGTCCTGCTCTTCGTCTACACCTGGATCGCCTCCCGCATCCCGGTGTGGGTGCTGCTGCAGCCGCGCGACTACATCAACAGCCACCAGCTGTTCATCGCCCTCGGCGTGATCGGGCTCGGCGTCATCGTCGGCATGAACCAGATCCAGGCGCCGGTGATCAACGACGTGCCCGAGGGATCGCCCAGCTTCTTCCCGTTCCTGTTCATCACCATCGCCTGCGGAGCGATCTCCGGCTTCCACTCCCTGGTGTCCTCGGGGACGACCTCCAAGCAGCTCGACAAGGAGACCGACGCCCGCTACGTCGGCTACATGGGCGCCGTCGGCGAGGGTTCGCTGGCCACCGGCGCGGTCCTGGCCGCGACGGCAGGCGTCGCCGCCTCCCGAGCGGACTGGGAGGCGCTGTACCCCGACTTCGCCACGGCGTCGGGGGCGCGGTCGGCAACTTCGTGCGGGGCACCGCGGAGTTCGCCAACAACCTCGCGATCCCGCTCGACCTGGCGACGATCTTCGCCGCCGTCGTCGTCATCAGCTTCGCGGCGACCACGATGGACACCGGAGTCCGGTTGCAGCGCTACGTCGTCCAGGAGATCGGCGAGCTGATCAAGGTCCGCGTCCTGGCCCGCAACCTGAGCGTGGCCACCACCGTCGCCGTCGTCATCCCGCTGGCCATGGCGCTGATCCCCGGCGAGGGGAGGCCGGGTACACGTTCGGCGTCCTGTGGCAGCTGTTCGGGACGACGAACCAGCTCACCGCGGGCCTGGCGCTCTCGGTCATCGCCGTCTGGGTCACCCGGAGCGGCCGCAACCCGATCGCCGTCCTCATCCCGCTCGGCTTCCTGCTGGTGATGACCACGTGGGCGCTGATCCTCAACCTCAGGAACTTCATCGAGGCTGACCAGTGGGTGCTGGCCCCGCTGGACGCGATCATCTTCGTCCTGGCGATCTGGCTCATGGCAGAGGCGGCCATGTCGCTGCGGAAGGCGTTCAGCGAGCGGGACCTGGTGGGGACGACCGACGCCGGGGACGCCGACGCGGTGGCGAAGGCGAACACGGACGCGACCACCTCGGACGTGGCCACGTCCGACCGTCCGCTCGGCGGGCCGTCGGACGGCGATCGGCGGTGAGGTCGCGGGTCGTCCTCGTGCGCGGCTCGCGCGCCGCGTCCGCCTCCGGCGGTTGCTGCAGCGGCGACGTGCGGCCGTTCGACGAGGGCGGCTCGCACTGCCATCCACGGCCGGACGACCCCGCCGACGACGTCGGGCCGGTGTACCGGCACCTGCGCGCCGCGCTGCCCGGTGACGTCGCGGTCGAGATCGTCTCGCCGTCGAACTGGCTCTGGCTTCTCCCGGAGCTGGTCAGGGGCGGGCGCCGGCGTGGCCTGCGGGGAGCGGCGCTCGGGCGCTCGGTCCGGTCCGGGCTCGCGGTGTCCTCGCTGATCGTCGACGGTGCGGTGCTGGCCTCGGGCGGGTTGCCGGCGCCGGAGGACGCGGTCGCGGCGGTGGAGGCCGAGCTCGCCGTGCGGTGACCCTCCCGGTCGGCTCGCGCGGCCGGCCGAACGGGTCAGCGAGGTCCACGCGTGACCTGTCGGCCCGGACGGGGCCCCGCACGGGGGCCGGAGGCAGGTAGGTGCACAGGTAGGTTGGCAGGGTGAAGGCCGACCACTTCGAGCAGCAGAAGCTGCTGGACCTTGCCGCTGAGGACGTCGCACTCACCCAGCTGGCCCACCGGCAGCGGAACCTCCCCGAGGTCGCCGCCGTGGCCGCCGCCGAGGAGGCCGAGCGGGCCCTGTCCGCGGACGTCGTCCGGGCCGAGACCGAGGTGCGCGACCTGGGCCGCGAGGTGAAGCGCCTGGAGTCCGACGTGGAGACGGTGCGGGCCCGGGAGACCAAGGACCAGCGGCTGCTCGAGTCCGGCAGCGTCTCGCCCAAGGAGATGACCAACCTCCAGCACGAGCTCGAGTCGCTGAAACGCCGCCAGTCCGACCTCGAGGACCAGGAGCTCGAGCTCATGCAGCGCCTCGAGGACGCCGAGACCACGCTGCGCACCGCGCAGCAGGGCCACGAGCAGTCGCGCGCCGATCGCGAGCGGGCCGAGCAGCAGCGTGACGACGCGCTGGCCGACATCGCCGACGGCACGAAGCGGCACGAGGCCGCGCGCGCGGAGGTCGCGACGGTGATCTCCGCGCCGCTGCTGTCGCTGTACGACCGCATCCGCACGTCGACCGGCAGCACCGGCGCGGCGATGCTGCGGGCCAGGGCCTGCCAGGGCTGCCGGCTGGAGCTCTACGGCAACGAGCTGGCCGCCGTCCGCAACGCCGACCCGCACGAGGTCGTCCGGTGCGAGAACTGCGGCCGGATCCTGGTGCGCACCGCCGAGTCGGGGCTGTGAGTTCCGCGAGAACGACGGTCGAGGGAGCATCGCAGGGAGCGCTAGCGACCGAGGAGCGGATCGAGACCGGAGTCGAGCAGTGACCCGCCGGCTGATCGTCGAGGCGGACGGCGGGTCGCGGGGCAACCCCGGCCCGGCCGGCTACGGCGCGCTCGTCCGCGACGCCGACACCGGACGGGTGCTGGCCGAGCGCGCGGCCTCCGTCGGGCGGGCCACCAACAACGTCGCCGAGTACGGCGGTCTCGTGGCCGGGCTGCAGGCGGTGCTGGACCTCGATCCCACCGCGAGCGTCGAGGTCCGGATGGACTCAAGCTGGTGGTCGAGCAGATGTCGGGCCGCTGGAAGATCAAGCACCCCGACATGCAGCAGCTCGCCGTGCAGGCCCAGAAGATCGCGCGGCAGCTGGGCGACGTCCGGTACACGTGGGTGCCCCGTGCGCAGAACGGCGCTGCGGACGCGCTGGCCAACAGCGCGATGGACGGCAAGCCGGTGCACCGCGACCCGGCCGCGGAGGCCGTCGTCCTCGAGGACGACGTCCAGCCGAGCGGGGAGCCGGCGCCCGTCGTCACCACGGTCACCCACCTGCTGCGGCACGGGCAGACCGAGCACACCCCGGAGCGACGGTTCAGCGGCCGCAACGACCTGCCCCTGTCCCGCACCGGCCGCGCCGAGGTGGAGGCGGCCGGGGAGCGGGCCAGGGGACTCGGCATCGAGGTCGTGCTCGCCTCCCCGTTGCGGCGCACGCGGGAGACCGCCGAGATCGTCGGCCACGCCCTGGGCCTGCCGGTGACCCTCGACGAGGACCTGGTCGAGCTCGACTTCGGCGACCTCGAGGGCCTGACCTTCGACGAGGCCCGCGCCAGGCACCCGCTCGCCGCCCGGCGCTTCCTCGACGACGTCACGGTGCCCGCTCCGAAGGGCGAGTCGATAGCCGACGTCAGCGGCCGGGTCGCCCGGGCACGCCGGCGGATCCTCGCCGAGCACGCCGGCCGGACCGTGCTGGTCGTCAGCCACGTGACCCCGATCAAGCTGATGCTGGCGGCCGCGCTGGGCGCCGGCGACGAGGTGGTCCACCGGGTGTTCCTGGAGGCGGCGTCGCTGTGCTCGGTCGCCTGGTCGTCGGACGGGCGCAGCTCCGTCCGGCTGGTGAACGACACCGCGCACCTGCGCTGACATGACCGTCCGCCGGGTCGTTCCCGCCGACGTGGCGGCGCTGGACTGGCTCGACGACGGGACCCGGACGGGCGTCGCCGCAGCCGAGGCCGCCGGCGCCGGCCGGTCGCTGGTCCTCGCGGAGGGCGGTGCGGAGGGGCTGGTCGGCGTGCTGGCGGTGGACCTCCCGCCGTGGCGCGACCGGACGGTCCCGTGGCTCTGGCTGGTGGAGGTGCACCCGGAGCACCGCGGGCAGGGGATCGGGACCGGTCTGCTGACCGAGGGCCACCGGCAGCTCGCCATGAGCGGGCACCGGGTGGTGGAGCTCGGCGTGGCCCAGGCGAACCCGCGGGCGGCCACGCTGTACCGGCGCCTGGGCTACCTGGACGTGGGCGAAGGAGTCGACCCGGGGCCCGAGCCCTGGATCAGGATGCGGCTGACCCTCAGGCCCTGACCGTGGCCAGCGGGGTGCTGTGCCCGGCGAGCCAGGTGCGCACCTCGTCGGCGGGCAGCGGGCGGGAGTGCAGGTAGCCCTGGCTGGTGTCGCAGTCCAGCGAGCGCAGGTGGTGCAGCGTCGCGTCGTCCTCCACCCCTTCGGCGACCACGCGCAGGCCGAGCTGGTGGGCGAGCGCGATCGTGCTGGCCACGATCGCCTCGGTGCGGGTGTCGGTGAGCAGGTCGACGGTGAAGGAGCGGTCGAGCTTGAGCTCGCTGACCGGGAGGTCGCGCAGGTAGGCCAGGGACGAGTAGCCGGTGCCGAAGTCGTCGATGCTGACCGTCACGCCGAGGTCGGCGAGCGCGCGGACCACGGCGAGGCTGCGGTCGGGATCGGTGAGCAGGACGCTCTCGGTGACCTCGAGGACGAGCAGCTCCGGTGGCAGGTCGCGGTCGGCGAGCAGGTCGGCCACCCGTCCGGGCAGGGCGGCGTCCAGGAGGTTGCTCGCGGACAGGTTGACCGAGACGGGGAGGTCGAGCCCGTCGGCGTGCCATGCCGCGGCCTGGGTGACGGCCTGGGCGAGGACCACCTCGGTGAGGGTGCCCATGAGGCCGTGCACCTCCGCCAGCGGCAGGAAGTCGCCCGGGTACAGCAGCCCGCGCACCGGGTGCTGCCAGCGGACGAGGGCCTCGACGCCCACGGCGGTACCCGTGGCGATGTCCAGCTGCGGCTGGTGGTGCAGCACCAGCTGACCGCTCGACATCGCCGTGCGCAGTTCCTCGACGAGGGCCAGGTGGCCGCTGCTGTCGGCGTGCCGGGAGCTGTCGTAGAGGGACACCCCGGTGCCGGACCGCTTCGCGTCGTACATGGCGACGTCGGCCTCCCGCAGCAGCTGGGTCGGTGCCTGGCCCTGATCGTCCGGATCGCTGGTCGACGTCGTGACCCCGACGCTGACCGCCGCGTGGATGGCCATCCCGCCGATGACGAACGGCTCGGCGAGCCGGTCGTGGAGCCGGCGGCCGACGGCGCGGGCGGCGTCCTGCACCGTGACGTCGGCATCCATCAGGGCGACGACGGCGAACTCGTCGCCACCGAGGCGGCCGAGCAGGTCGCCCGGACGCAGCACGGCCTCGAGCCGGGTGGCCACCATGCGCAGCAGGTCGTCGCCGGTGGCGTGGCCGAGAGCGTCGTTGACCTCCTTGAACTTGTCCATGTCGAGGAGTGCGAGCGCCAACGGGGTCTGCTCGGCGCACAGCTCCTCGACCCGGCGCAGGACCGCGCGGCGGTTGGCGAGGCCGGTCAGCTCGTCGGTCAGGGCCTCGCGCCGGGTGACCGCCAGCTGGGCGAGCTCGCGCACGTTGATGGCCATCCGCGCCCCGGAGCCGATGGCTGCGAGGCCGGCGCACCAGACGGCGACCGCCGGGGCATCGATGAGCGCGCCGACGACCAGCATGCCGATCGACGCCAGGATGACGACGAAGGCGCCGATCGTGGCCGCGCCGGGATCGGCCGGCCGCGGCGCCGACCGGCGCGAGCGGAGGGTGGCCGCGGTCGCCAGGCAGAGGATGACGAGGGGGTGGACGGCCGGACCCCAGCCGAACCGGTGACCGCCCTCGGCGAATGTCGCGATGCCGCTGACGACCCAGAGCGCCTGGGAGCCGGCCACCAGCCAGGTGCGCGGGTCGCGGCCCATCCCGCCCAGGGATGGCAGGGTCAGCGCCGTGCCGAGGAGGACGAAGCCGACGGCGAGCTGGACGAAGACCGCCTGGAGCTCCCACCAGGGCAGCTCCGCGAGCGCTCCGCCGCCACGGGGCAGGACCAGGTTGAGGATGCCGACGACTGCGAGCACCGCGGCGAGCCCGTTCAGCACGTCGTTGGGGTCGGCGATGCTGGTGCTGTGGCGGTTCCAGCGCACCAGGGCGCCGTACCAGAAGGGGAAGACGGCCGCGCCGCTCCAGTAGAGCGGGGCCAGGGCCACGGCTCGGGTGGCCGGGACCAGGTCCAGGACCACCGACGCCGAGATCATGACGGCGAAGACCGCTGCACCGAGGGCCAGGCGGTACCAGACCGCTCGTTCGCTCGCCACGGCGCGGGCCCGCCACCAGAGCAGGCCGAGCAGCAGCACGTGCATGGCGAGGAGCAGCGGGACGTCGGTGCGCGGGCTGATGCCTCCCACGGCTTCCGGGTCCAGCACCCGCAACGTGGCCAGCAGCCAGGAGGGGACGGCGACGAACGCGATGAGTGCCAGCAGCCACCGCGGTGCACCGGGCAGCAGCCGGGAGCGCGCGCGACCAGCCATGGCGGGGACATCGGCCGAGGGCGGGACGGGGTGAATGCCAGTCACGGCGGATCACCCCTCGGGGTCAGCCTCGGGCCGTTTCAGATCTGGACGAACAGGTAGACCGACACCGCTACGCCGAACAGCACGATCAAGACGCGCAGGGAGTGACCGGGATGCGCGTGGCGATGCGCGCGCCGACGAAGCCGCCGAGCAGGCTGGTCGGTGCGGCGACCGCGACGACGTCCCAGTGCACGTCCCCGAAGAGGCCGAACACGACGACCGTCACGGTCGCGGTGATCGCCGACAGCGCCGACTTGAGGGCGTTGGCCAGCTTCAGCCGGTGCAGCGCGATCCCCAGGACGCCGACGAGGATCACGCCGAGGGCGCCGCCGAAGTAGCCGCCGTAGACCGTGGCGGCGAAGAGCGCCAGGTACACCCACGCGGGGTCACGTCGCGGGGCGCCCTCCTCGTCCTGCAGCCGGCGGGTGAGCACCGGCTGCACGGCCAGCAGCAGCGTGGCGAGCAGCACCAGCACGGGGACGACGACGTCGAAGGCGTCCGAGGGCGTGGTGAGCAGCAGGACGCTGCCCGCCGTCCCGCCGAGGAGCGCGACCGATCCGAACCGGAGCAGCCGGCCGCGCTGGCCGACGTACTCCCGGCGGAACCCGGCGACGCCGCCGAGGTAGCCCGGCCACTGGGCCACCGAGTTGGTCACGTTCGCGGCGATCGTGGGCAGGCCGAGCGCCACCAGGGTCGGGAAGAGGATGAGCGAGCCCCCACCGGCGATCGAGTTGACCACCCCGGCCAGGAACGCGACGGCCGCGGCGATGACCAGGTCGACGGCGGGCACGAGGGCCGAGCCTACGGTGCTCGCATGCGCACACCGGGCAGGGCGACGGCGTTGGCGGCACTGCTCGGTGGATCGGGGTGCTGCACCTGGTGCGTCCGCGGACCTACGAGTGGCTGGTGCCGCCGGAGCTCGGGGACGCCCGCGCCTGGGTGACGGCCAGCGGCCTCGCCGAGCTGGGTACGGCCGCCCTGCTGGCGGGATCGGTCACCAGGCGGACCGGCGGGTGGGCGGCGGCGGCGCTGCTGGTCGCGTTCGTGCCCGCGCACCTGCACACGTTCCGGGTCGTGCCGAGGAGGCCGCTGCCGTTGACGGTCGCGGCGGTGCGCCTGCCGCTCCAGGTGCCGCTGGTGGCCGCGGCGCTCCGGGTCGCGCGGGAGCGGTGAGCGCTCGACCTCGCGGTTCGGCCCCCGACCCCGCGGGGGACCGCGAGGTCGGGCAGCCCGCCGCGCGGTCGGCCGGCGCGGCAGACTGACGCCCATGCCGACCCCTCTGCCCGACGACTGGCAACGCGCCCTCGTCGTCGCGGCGCACCCCGACGACATCGAGTACGGCCTGGCCGCGGCCGTGGCGGTGTGGACCGCCCAGGGCAAGGAGGTGCACTACCTCCTGGCCACGCGTGGCGAGGCCGGGATGGCGGGCGTCCCGCCGGCCGAGGCCGGTCCGCTGCGGGAGGAGGAGGAGCGGCGCTCGGCCGCCGTCGTCGGCGTGACCGAGGTGGAGTTCCTCGACCACCGCGACGGGGTGCTGGTCGAGGGCCCCGAGCTGCGCCGTGACCTGGCGGCCGCCATCCGACGCCACCGTCCGGAGCTGGTCGTCACCGGCTACTTCGGCGCGACCTGGACCCCGCCCGGGGTGTCGCCTGCCTACGTGAACTCCCCGACCACCGGGCGCTCGGGCAGTCGGTGATCGATGCGGTCGCGGATGCGGGGAACGAGTGGATCTTCCCCGACCTGCCCGAGGAGAGATGGTCGGGCGTGCAGTACATCGCCGTCGGAGAGATGACGGACCCACCGCACGAGGTGGACGTCAGCGGCACGGTCGAGCAGGCCGTCGCGTCGCTCACCGAGCACCGCCGGTACCTGGAGCTGCTGTCCGACGACCCGGTGGACGTGCAGGCACGTCAGGTCGTCGACATGTCGACACTCACCGAGGACGGACGCCGCCGGGTCGGATTCCGCCTCTTCTGGGGCTGACGACCGGACGCCTCCCGCGTTACCCCTGTCGACGGCGTCGTCGCAGGTCGCAGCGGCGTGTCATGAGACCGTAATGCACCCGATCGAGTTGCGCGCGATTCGAACTGAACCGCTCCGGGCACCGGATGCGAAGGCCCTCTGCAGGGCTCGGCGCGCACGGATCGACGTGCTCGCCGATCGCGCCACACCAGGGTCCTCCCCGACCCGTTCCACCGACCGGTGCACCGATGCGCCGTTCGCCCACGGGGGCCGGTTACCCACCGCGCCCGATGCCCGCCCCTGCGGCGAGGCATGACCCCAGAGACGAAGGAGTCTCCATGCGCAAGGCATTCGCACTTCCGACCGTCGCCATCGCCGCCGCCGCGTTCCCGCTGCTCACCATGGGCACGGCGCTGGCCGACCACGACGGCAGCTACCAGGCGACGCTCGGGGCGGTCAACACGTCGGGCGTCTCGGGCACCGGCATGGTCACGCTCGCCGGCGACCAGGCGACCGTCACCGTGGAGGCCTCGGGTCTGCTGGCCGGCTCGCCGCACGCCCAGCACTTCCACATCGGCGCACAGGGCACCTGCCCCTCCAACGACCTCAGCGACGACGCGGACGGCGACGGCTTCGTGAGCGTCACCGAGGCCGCGAAGTACTACGGCGCCATCGGCACGTCGCTGACCACGGAGGGCGACACCAGCCCGGACAGCGGCCTGGCCGTCGACCGGTTCCCGACCGCCGAGGGCGGCTCCTACACCTACGAGCGCACCTTCACGATCACCGAGGACGTCCAGGAGTCGTTCGCGGCCGGGACCGCGGTGCTGGTCGTCCACGGCATCGACAAGGACGGCAGCGGCGCCTACGACGGCGACGTCATGAGCGAGCTCGACCCGTCGCTGCCCATGGAGGCCACCGCCCCCGCCGCCTGTGGTCCCCTGACCGTCTCGCAGATGGGCACCATGCCCGCCGGCGGCGCGGACACCGGTGCCGGTGCCACCAGCGGCATCGAGAACCAGGCCGCGATCGGTGTCGGCGCCCTCGCCGCCGTCGGTGCGGCTGCCGCCGGTGCTGTCGCCTACCGCCGTCGCCAGGCCACCGACCAGGCCTGATCGACGTTGATCGGGGCCGCGCCGGGCAGGGATCACCTGCCCGGCGCGGCCTGGCTCACCATCGGCCCGTGACCCCGGCCGTCACGAGCACCCTCAGGAGGAAACGTCCGTGACCGACCCATCGCGTCGCCGCCCGACCCCTCGTACCTGGGCGGCGCTGGCCGTCGGCCTCGCCGTCGTGGCCGCGGTCGCGGTCGGCATCGCACTCGCCGGGCAGCAGCGCGCGCCCCAGCCCCCGGTGAGCGCACCGACGGCGGAGTCCTCCGTCCCGGCGGACACCGCAGAGCCCACGACACCCGCACCCGCGGCCGTGGAGCCCGCACCCGTCCAGGTCGCCGAACCGGTGAGCCTGCGGGTTCCGGCTCTCGGCGTCAGCAGCGACCTCCTGGAACTCGGGCTGCAGGACGACGGCACCGTGGAGGTGCCTCCGCTCAGCGCCGTGGACCAGGCGGGCTGGTACCGCGAATCGCCCGCACCCGGCGCGGTGGGCCCGGCCGTGCTGCTGGGCCACGTCGACTCGGCCGAGTACGGCCCCGGCATCTTCTTCGAGCTCGGCGGGCTGGCGCCCGGCGCCGAGGTGGAGGTGGCCCGGGAGGACGGGACGGTGGCGGTGTTCGCCGTCGATCGCGTCGAGCGCTACACCAAGGTCGACTTCCCGACCCTGGAGGTGTACGGCAACACCGCCGATCCGCAGCTGCGGCTGATCACCTGCGGTGGCGAGTTCGATCCGGTGAACCGCAGCTACGAGGACAACATCGTCGCCTATGCGACGCTGGTCGGCACGCGCCCCGCGTGAGCCGGTGACGACGCCGGGATGTCCTCCCCGTGACCATCACCGCCTAGACTGACCGGCACGACGGACGAGTCGGCTGGGCGGTCGCGTCGGCGGGGAGACCCCGTCGCCGAGGAACGTCCGGGCTCCACAGGGCAGGGTGGTCGTTAACAGCGACCCGGGGTGACCCGCGGGACAGTGCCACAGAGAACAGACCGCCAGTGCTCGCACTGGTAAGGGTGAAACGGTGGTGTAAGAGACCACCGCACACCGGGTGACCGGTGTGGCTCGGTAAACCCCACCCGGAGCAAGGTCAAGAAAGGACGGCGGTTCGCCGCCGTCCCGCGCAGGCGCTTGAGGGCGGCCCGCCCGATGCCTGCGGGTAGACCGCTCGAGCCTGCCGGCAACGGCAGGCCTAGATGGATGACCGCCCATCGGGAGGCCGCGAGGCGCCCGTGGACAGAACCCGGCGTACAGGCCGACTCGTCCGTCGCCCCCGCCTGACCTGCAGAAACGCTATTCAGCGACCCTTTCGGGGCACTCTGGGGGCACGGCAGCCTCACCGAACAGGCTGTCCAGCGCCCCACGCCCGTGGTCCTCGGCGTCGGGGAACAGGTGGCCGTAGGTGTCCATCGTCTCGGCGATGGTGGCGTGCCCCAGCCGCGATTGGATGGCCTTCGGGTGCAGCCCGGCACCGATCAGCGCTGAGGCGTAGAAGTGGCGCAGGTCGTGGAACCGGGTGCCGCGCGGCAGCCCGCATGCCTCGACCGCGACCTGCCAGCAGTGGCCGCCTGCGAGGACGACCGGGAGATGCGCGGCTACCTGACGCCTGGACCCCACGTCCACGACCTGGTCCTGATGCTCGCCAGCACACGTGCGGCCGGTGTCGCGCCCCTTGGATCACGGGCCGCACAGCCGTGCGGGGCGGTGCGCCATATGCTGGAAGGCAATGGGCAGTATCGCAAACCTCAGTGTTCGTGGCTTCGATGCATTCAGTTGGAAAAATAGCGTCGATCCCACGTTCCTTTTCCTCTACACGCGCTCGGAAGTTGTCCGAGAGCCACGCCCGCCGGAGGATGTGGACGACTACTCAGATAGCCACGCGACTGTCCTGGTCTCGACGGCGGGTGCACTCGCTGACCGCCTCGACTTCCTCGGGATAGGCGCGTCGGCTACCGAGATAGCGTTTCGGCGGAATGTTGAGGAGTCGCTTTCCGCCGCTATAACTATCCCGCCCCTGGCCGGGCTGAGCCCGTGCAGTCTGAGATCGAACTACTGACAGGTCTGCAACTGTCAAGTTGGGTTGGCCTGGTGGCCGATTCGCTCAGCGATCCGGAACTGACGCGTCGAGATCGTTGGGCCAATCCCAAGTCGTTGGCCGCTCTACTGGAGCTGTGGCGAGACGACGACCCGCGACTCCTGTTCCGAGCCCTACTAATGGCTCTTGATCCGGGTGAGGAAGTTCGGCTCGACATCTCAGACCTACTCGCGGGCGGGTGGATCGACGAGCCTTTCGATCCGCAAATGGAAGCGATAGATCACTTCAGCTACGCGATGACCAACGGGACCCCCGCAGTGGTCATTACCGAAGGCAGCACTGATGCTCGGTTCCTGCAAGCTGCGCTAGATGTCCGCTACCCGCACCTTGTGTCATACATCAAGTTCTTGGACTTCGGTGATGGAGCGGAAGGGAGCGCGGCGGCAGGAGTCCGAACGCTGAAGAGCTTCGCTGCGGCCGGGATCTCCAACCGCGTCGTCCTGTTGCTGGACAACGACTCTGCAGCCCGAGACGCTGTGCGATCTCTCAGAACGCCACTGCCCGCGCACTATACGGCGATTTATTACCCCCGCCTCGCCTTGGCCGAGCAATATCCGACGCTTGGGCCGACGGGGATATCCATCATGGATGTCAACGGACTAGCAGCAAGCGTGGAGATGTATCTGGGTGCAGATGTGTTGGCGGATGAGGACGGCAACCTGACGCCCGTGCAGTGGCGCTCCTATCTGGAGGGGTGCGGTCGTATCAAGGGGAACTGATGCACAAGAAGCAGATACAGGAACGCTTCCTCCAGAAAGTCAAGGACGCGAGAAACGGCACTTCGGCAACGTTGAGTCATGACTGGTCGGGTGTCGACGCCATCATTGATGCGCTTCGGCAAGCCCTGACAGGAGATTCGGGCGACTCAGCGCGCAAGCGTGACTAACCCCAGCCTCAATCTCCCTCGCATGGCATAATCCATGTAACTGGTCTGATGTCGTGGCCTGAGGCCCGATGTTCCAACCAGCTACAGCGCCAGCGGCGCACCTGAGGGTCTGCGGCCCAAGGGATCACCCCTATCAACACCGGGGCTGACCTCTTCGGAGCCAGCAAGCAATGACCCTGACCACCGGCACCGCCGGACCCCTGCTCACCCCCGAGCAGGTCGAAAACCTCCTCGTCCTCCCCGTCCTGGCCGCGTCCGTGGCCCTCAACCCGCTGGTCTCCACGGTCGTCCGGCTCACCGGGTCGACGTACCGCATCCCGAAGGTCACCGCCGACCCGTCGGCCGCGTGGGTGGCCGAGGGTGCGGAGATCCCTGTCAGCGACCTCACGACCAACGAGCTGGTCGTCGTCCCGTCCAAGGTGGCCGGGCTCAGCGTTATCACCTCCGAGCTGGCCGCGGACTCCTCCCCGGCGGCCAGCACCGAGGTCGGTGCCGGACTGGCCCGCGACATCGCCCGGAAGATCGATGCCGCATTCTTCGGCGGCGTCGCCGCCAACACCCCGTCCGGCCTGGCCAGCCTGACGGTCGGCGAGAGCAACGTGCAGGACATCGCCGCCGGGATCGCGCCGACGTCCCTGGACGCCTTCGCCCAGGCGCAGATGCTGGCGGGAACGTCGGTGCCGAGCTGACGTCCTTCGTGGCCAACCCGACGACCGCGCTGGTCTCGGCCAACATGAAGGAGGCCACCGGCTCGGGCAAGCCGTTGCTCGGCGCGGATCCCAGCCAGCCGACCCGGCGGGTGATCTTCGGCGTGCCGCTGGTGACCTCTCCGGAGGCACCGGTCGGCACGATCTGGGGCATGTCGGCCACGCGGGTCACGACCGTGGTCCGGCGCGACGCCGAAGTGAAGGCCGACCGGTCCGTCTTCTTCACCAGCGACCGCGTCGCCGTCCGGGCCACCTGCCGGGTCGGCTTCGGCTTCCCGCACACCGCCGCCCTGGTGCGGATCCGGCTCGCCGCGAGCTGATCGACCACCTGGCACAGCGTCAACGTCACCGGGACCTGCCGACGAGCGCGGCAGGTCGCTCGCCGGAACGATGTACGGCCCGTGACCGCGCCCTTGCGGTAGGCCGCTCCAGCGCCGGAGTCAGAGCATGAACAGAGCCCGCCGGAGATAGGTCCACCTCCGGCGGGCTCTGTCGCCCGTCATGCTGGGTGCATGGACGTCGTCCTGCTCTACTTCGACGGCTGCCCCAACTGGCAGGTGACTGACGCGCGCCTGCGGGAGGCTCTGGTGGAGGTGGGTGCCGGAGGCGTGCCGGTCAAGCACCGCACCGTCAGCACACCCGACGAAGCGGACGCAGTTGAGTTCCGAGGCTCCCCGACGGTGCTGATCAACGGGCACGATCCATTCTTGAACCGGGAAAGCCCGGTCGGGCTGTCCTGCCGTGTGTATCGGACGGACGACGGTCTCGCGGGCTCGCCGACTGTCCGGCAACTGATCGGAGTACTCCGTGAAGCTCCTCCGCCGCTCGACCACTGGCGAGATGGTGACCTGTGGCTGCTGCGAACGGGAACGCCCGTTGAGGGCTGCCCATGAACTCGGTGGCACGCCGGGGGTCTACATCTGCCGTACTTGTGCCGCCTGGGTCGTCGGACGGACGCTGCGCGGAAGGCACAAGCAATGAGCCTCGTGGCGCTACCTACACCGTTCGCCGCCATCCCCGGATTGCTGCGCTGCGGCTGCTGTGGCGGCGTGTTCCGCCGACGGAGCGTGACCGAGTTGGCCGCCACGCCCGGCGTCTCGATCTGTCGGGACTGCGGGACCTTCGCCTCGACCCCGCGCCGCCGCCAGGGGCGGCGACCATAGGTCGGGAGTTCGTCCACGGTCGGTAGGACTCCGCCTATCTGACGTTCTCCGGCGCAAACGTGGCGGTCGTTCACCTGCCGACGGTCCGGGGTGCGGAGGCTTGTCGTGGGGGCACATCGGGGCACGAAACGTCGAGATCAGCCAGCAGGGGACGGGAAACATCGAGCAGCGTCTCCGCAGGCCAGAGGCCATTCTCAGCTATCAGTGCAGGTCAGGCGGGAGCACTGGACGAACCCGGCGTACAGGTCGACTCGTCCGTCGTCCTCCCGCTGGTGCGCGGCAGCCCGAGTCCCTCACGCCTCGGGCGGCGCCGCCACCTCCCCGGCGGACCGCCGCCGGGCCAGGCGGATCGGCACCAGCACGGCCGCGGCCAGCAGCCCGCCCGCCGCCACCCAGGGCAGCAGGACGCCGACCACCATGACCGCGCCGCTGAGGACGGCCACCAGGGCCCGCCACCCGGTGCCGAGCCCGTCACCGAAACCGTCCGGCCCACCGACCGGCGCCACGCCGAAGGGCTTCAGGTGCACGTGGAGCCTCGAGAGCTCCACCTGGTCGGCCAGCGACGCCCGCCGCGACTGCAGCGACTCCAACTCCGCCTGCCGTTCGGAGAGAGCCGCCTCGGCGGCCAGCAGCGCCTCGGTGCTGGCGGCGGCATCCATCAGGGCCTGCAGCCGCGTCACCGACGTCTGCAGCGCCGAGATCCGGGCGTCGAGGTCGACGGCGGTGTCGGTGACGTCGGAGCCGGAGACCGACACGCTCTCCACGTCGCCGAGGTCGGCCAGGTCGGCCAGCACGCCGGTCAGTTCCTCCGCGGGCACACGCACGACGAGGTCGGCGACAGCGCCCTCGGCCCCGTTCTGCCTCGCCTGCTCGGTGCGCTCGTCGACCCGGCCACCGGCGGACTCCACCAGCTCGCTGACCTGCTGCGCGCTCTCGATGGGCTCCTCGACGGCGAGGACCGCCGAGGCCGTGGTGATGACCTGCCGGTCGGAGTCGGCGTCGTCGGGGACGGCCTGGGGATCCCCGGGGATGGGCGCAGGAGCGCCACCTCCGCTGGCACCGCGGTCGGCGCTGCCCGATTCGGCACCGGGGCCGGTGCACCCGACGAGGAGCGCCACGGCCAGCGCCGCGGCTGCCGTGCCCATGCGGCGCCTCACGGTTCGGACGGTAGGCCCGGGATCCGGGCGCTGACCAGCGTCGATGCCCAATCGTGACGGCAGTCCCGGCCGCCAGGCAGGCCGGTTGCGGTACGTGTCCGTCTTGACACCGGGTGCGCGGGTCCCCAACCTCGGCACATGACGGTGATCCCGCTTCCCCGGCACGGGCGATGGGCCTGGGACCTGCGCGGCGAGGGCCGCGGGGTTCGCATCTCGGCGCACGTCGACGTCGGCCTGCTGAACCTGAGCCTCTGGAAGGGCGGCACCTGCGTCGGCACCGCGCAGCTCCTGCCCGCCGACGTGGCCAGGCTGACGGTCGGCCTCACCGAGGGGCTCGCCGAGATGGCCGCGCAGTCGAGGACGGACGAGGCGGGGACCGGCGAGCGGCGGCGCATCCACGAGCTCGAGGTCCGCCTGGCCGAGGTCGAGGCGCAGCTGGGCAGGACGTCGACGCGGCGGGTGGTGGCGAACGCCGTCGGCGCCGTTCGGTCGGCGGTCGTGGCCCGAGGGCTCCGGGCGGTCGTCCGCGCCCGATGAGGGAACGGCCCTCAGCCGTCGGTCTCCGGGCCCGAGCGGTGGCGCCGGGTCGCGACGGTGCCCCACAGGGCGACCAGGAGAAGGACGGCGAGGTTGATCAGCAGCAGGTTCCGGCCGTACTCGTGGGGCAGGAAGGACGGGTTGTCCGGGTTGTACCCCGGCGCCAGGACGAAGGGCATGGCCACGAGCGTCAGCAGCCCCGTCACCGCCGCGCCGACGACGGCCGGTCCGCGGGCCGGCGCGGGGAGCACCCGTGCGGCCAGCCAACCGAGGCCGATCCAGACGGGGGCCAGGACCAGGTCGTGCAGCAGTGCGCTGCCGACGAACCAGGTGGCCCACGAGCCCAGCGGCACGCGACTGCCGGCGGTCACGAGCCCGATCGCGCCGTAGGCGACCGCGGCCAGGCCAGGCAGGAGGAACAGCCATCGCCACCACGGTCGCCGCGCCGAGGTGACCGGGCGGGCGGGATCGGAGGCGTACGGGTCCTCCGGTACGCGGGCGGCCGCGCGGTCGTCCCGCCCGGTGGTGGCCTCGTCGGACAGGCTCATGCCGGCCGCACCGTGGCGACCCACTTGGTCTGCATGACCCCCGGCCGGTTCGGCGCGATCAGCCGCACCGGATAACCATGGTCGGGCACCAGCGGTGCGCCGTTCAGCCCGGTGGCGAGGAGGGTGCGCGGGCTCCGTGCGTGCGGCGGGGCGACGGTCGACACCCGGTAGAGCCCGCCCTCCTGCAGCGACTCGACGGTGACCTCGGTGTCCCGGGGAAGGCCGGCCTCCTCCAGCAGGTCTCCGAGGCGGACGCCGGTCCAGGTGGCCGACGCGCTCCACCCCTCGACGCAGGTGATGGGCAGCCGCTCGGTGCGCTGCGGGAAGGCGGCCAGGTCGTCGAGGGAGAGCTCGAGCCGGTTCGGCCCGTCGACCACGAGCCGGTAGTCCGCACCGACGTCGGTCACCCCGGCGCGCTCCGCCGTCTGGCGTACCGGCAGGTCCTGCGGTCCGACACCGGGCTTGCGCGGAGCCAGGACCGAGACGGCCCCCAGCGGGGAGAAGCTCTGGCCGACGGTGGTGAGCGTGACCGCCCCGACTCCCAGCCCGGCCGCGAGCGCGAAGGCCCGCCGCGACACCGGCTGGTGCTCGGCCGCGGTGTCGACCTCGGCCCGCTCCGCGGCCTGCTCCTCCGTGAGGCCGGCGGCCGTCCCGGGAGACCCGCGGCGCGCGAGGCCCCGCCGGATCTCCGGCGCCTTGGCGCCCACGTGCACGAGCACGGCGCCGATGGCCACCCAGCCGGTCCAGTAGTGGGCCGTCGGGAAGAAGAAGCTCCACGGGTAGAACTGCGCGATGTTGAACAGCCCCGTGAGGAGCTGCATGGCCGCGGCGCCGACCAGTACCAGGATCGACAGCCGGCTGACGGCCCGGGAGACCGAACCGGCCGGCGGCCACTCGAACAGCTTGGGGTAGACCGCCCACAGCTTGACCAGGAGCAGCGGGATGGCCGCGAGGCCGGTGGCCACGTGCAGGCCCTGGGTCACCCGGTAGAGCCAGGCCGGGGACGCCGGCCAGACGAACCAGCCCGGCGGGTTCTGGATCAGGTGGCTGATTAGGCCGGTGACGAAGCAGACCAGGAACGCCAGGCCCAACCACACACCGACCCGCGCCGACCGCCGCTCGCTGTGCAACGGGCTCGGGAAGGCGCCCGCGCGGAACGGGCCGCGACGCAGGGCCCCGGGCGGCCCGGGGAGGCGGGCGCCGAGGAGCCGGTCGAGCCGGCTGCTCATGCGAGCCCCAGCGCCGTGGCGACGGACCCCACGACGCGCGCGGTGCGGCTGTCCGGCGGGCACTCGGCGGCGACGGCCAGCGCGTCGGGGAAGTGGTCGATGTCGGTGAGCTCGGGCAGGTCGTGCACGGTCAGGCCGGTCGCCTCGAGCGCCTCGCGGGTGCGCACGGCGGTGTCGTCCCGGGACATCGGCACGTCGGCCAGCACGGCCGCCGGCTCCGCGGAGTGCAGCCCGAGCGCCCACCATCCGCCGTCCGGAGCCGTGCCGAGGACGGCGGTCCCTGGACCGGCGGTCTCCAGCGTGCCCGCGCAGCGGTCCAGCAGTTCCGGTGTCACCTGCGGGGTGTCCATGCCGATGAGCAGCGTAGGCCTGCTGCTGCCGTCCATGGCGTCGGCGAAGGCCGCCGCCAGCCGCGCCCCGAGGTCGCCGTCCGGCTGGGGGACGACGGTGAACCCGTCGAGGTCGAGATCGCGCGGGCGGCCGTCCAGGGCGACGACCCGGCGGGCCACCGGCGCCGCGCGCACCGTGTCCAGGGTGTCGGCCACGGACGCGGCCGCGATCGCGGCTGCCTGCTCGGGCGAGCAGGGCGGGCTCAGGCGTGTCTTGCTCCGCCCCGGGACGGGAGCCTTCGTGATGACCAGCACCTGGGTCTGCCTCATCGGGCCAGCACCCCGTGCATGTCGCGGATGGTGCGCACGGTCCCGAGCACGGTGCCGGTGACCTTGGAGCGGCTGCCCTCGGTCCGGAGTCCGTAGTCGACGTCGACCTCCCGGACGTGCCAGCCGGCGTCCGAGGCCCGGGTGACCATCTCCAACGGGTAGCCGAAGCGGCGGTCGGTGATGCCGAGGTCGAGCAGCGCCTTCCGCCGCCCGGCGCGCATCGGGCCCAGGTCGTGCAGCCGCAGGCCGGTGCGCCTGCGCAGCATGCGGGCCAGGGCCAGGTTGGCCACCCGGGCGTGCAGCGGCCACGCGCCGCGGACCGGGCGACGCCGGCCGAGCACGAGGTCGGCCTGCCCCGCGGCTACCGGGTCGGCGACGCGGGGCAGCTGTGCGGGGTCCATCGACCCGTCGGCATCGCAGAAGCAGACGACGTCGGCGGTCGCGATCTCCAGGCCCGCGTGGGCGGCGGCACCGAAGCCACGCTGCGGCACGGGGACGACGGTCGCGCCGTGCGCGGCGGCGACCTCGGCGGAGCCGTCGGTCGACCCGTTGTCGGCGACGATCGCCCGGTAGCCCTCCGGCAGCCGTGACAGCACCCACGGCAGCGAGGCCGCCTCGTCGAGGCAGGGGAGGACGACGTCGACCGACGGCGGCCCCTCGGAAGTCGTCATGATCGGTATTCGTACCGAAGAGCGAGCCGGTTCGCCCGCCGACCGTACGGAGCACCGGTCGATCGCGGCACCTACGCTCGGCGACGATGATCCCCGCGCCTGCCGACGTCGACACCGCGCCGGCGTCGACGACCGGACGCGCCGCGCGGGTGGCGCTCGTCCTCCTCGTAACCGCGGGCGTCGTCGCCGTCTGGCTGCTCGGCCGCGCCATCACGGAGGACGGCGGCGACCTGCACCTGTCCGGCGGCTACGTGCTCGTCGGCGGGCTCGACCCGGTCCTGACGCCCGGGGTCCTCCTGGCGCTGCTGTTCGCGGTGGCGGGCGTGCTGTGGGGCCGCCGCTCGCCCGACGGCTGTCCTGGCCGTGGCTGCTGGCCGGAAGCGCCGGCGGCGCCGCCGGCTGGGCCGTCGCCCTGGCGGTGAACGGCGGCTGGGACCGGCTCGCCGAGCCCATGGCCAGCAAGCACGAGTACGTCGCCGACGTCGGCCGGGTCGAGGGCATCGGGACCTTCATCGACACTTTCATCGACTCGGTACCGGTGGACTCCGCCGACCCCTGGGTGACGCACGTCTCGGGCCATCCACCCGGGGCGCTGCTGGCCTTCGTGCTCCTGGACCGCATCGGTCTCGGCGGTGCCGGCTGGGCCGCCGTCCTGTGCATCGCCGGGGAGCGCTGGCGGTGCCGGCCGTGCTGGTCACCGTCCGCGCCATCGCCGACGAGGCCGCCGCACGGGCGGTGGCCCCGTTCGCCATCCTCTTCCCGGGCGCCGTGTGGATCGCCACGACCGCGGACGCGTTCTTCGCCGGCGTCCTCGCCTGGGGGTGGCCCTCCTGGCGGTGGCGGCGGGACGGGGCCGTCGCCGGCCGGCTTCGTGCGGGCGGGGGCCGCCGGGGTGCTCCTCGGGCTCAGCCTCTTCCTGTCCTTCGGGCTCACGGCAGCCGGGTTGCTGGCCCTGGCCGTCGTGCTGGTGCGCAAGGACCGGCTCGGCTGGGGTGGGATCGTGCGCATCCTGGCCGTCGCCGCGGTGGGTGTGCTGGTGGTGTTCGCGGTCTTCACCGCCGAGGGCTACTGGTGGTTCGAGGGCATCGCGGTGGACGCCCAACGGGTCCGTGACGGCGCGGCCTACGGGGACCGGGCCGCCGAGTCCTCCTGGTTCCTCGCGGGCAACGTCGCTGCCGGGGCGATCGCGGCCGGTCCGGCCGTGGTCGCCGGCCTGGCCGGCGTCCGGGGGCGGCCGGGCTGGCTGACCGTCGCGGCCCTGGCCGGGATGGCGGTCAGCGACCTCTCAGGGCTGGTGCTGGGGAGACCGAGCGGATCTGGCTGCCGTTCCTCGTCTGGCTGCTCCCGGCGACGGCCACGCTGCCGCAGGCCTCCCAGCGGCTCTGGCTGTCGCTCGCCGCCGCGCTGGCGATCCTCGTGGAGGTCGTCGTCCGCACGCCCTGGTGACGAAGTTTCAGGGGCGGGCCGCAGGGGTCGGTGGCGAACGCGCGCATGCCGTCCTCGAACGCGACCCGGGCACGGAAGCCGAGTTCCTCCTCGGCCAGGACCGGGCTCGCGACGACGTGCCGCACGTCCCCGATCCGGTACTCCCCGGTGACCTCCGGCTGCGGCCCCCGAACGCCTCCGCCAGCGCCCGGGCCATGTCGCCCACGGTGTGCGGGGTCCCCGAGGCGACGTTGTAGGCACGCAGGGACGACCCGGGTGGCTCCGCCTCCAGCGCCCGCAGGTTGGCGTCGGCGACGTCGGTGACGTGCACGAAGTCGCGCTGCTGCCCACCGTCCTCGAACACGCGGGGTGCCCGACCGGCCTCCAGCGCGCTCCGGAAGATCGCGGCGACGCCGGCGTACGGGGTGTCACGCGGCATGTGCGGCCCGTAGACGTTGTGGTAGCGCAGGGCGACCACACCGCCGCCGGTCGATGCCGCCCAGGCCGACGCCAGGTGCTCCTGCCCCAGCTTGGTGGCGGCATACGTGTTGCGCGGGTCCGGCGCGGCCTCCTCGGGCACCGTGTCCCAGGTCAGCGCGCGCCCGCAGCGCGGGCAGGGCGGCTCGAACCGGCCCTCGTCCAGTTCCTTCCGCCGCCGCGGGGCCGCGGGGACGACGCCGTGCTCGCGGCACTCGTACCGGCCCTCGCCGTAGACCACCATGGAGCTGGCGAGGACCAGCCGGCCGATCCGGGCGCGCGCCATGGCGGCCAGCAGCACCGCCGTCCCGAGTTCGTTGATGCCTGCGTACTCGGGCATGTCCTGGACGTCGACGCCGAGCCCGACCATCGCCGCCTGGTGGCAGACCGCGTCGACCCTGTCCAGTGCGCGCTCCACCGTCGCGCGGTCGCGCACGTCGCCGATCAGCATCTCGGCGCCGTCCGGCACGGTCGGCTCGATCCCGGCGGGGTGCACCGCGGGCAGGAGAGCGTCCAGGACCCGCACCTCGTGCCCCGCATCCAGGCAGGCGCGCGCGATGTGGGAGCCGATGAAGCCCGCCCCACCGGTGACCAGGATCCGCACGGTCAGGACGCCAGATCGACCGGCGCCGCGAAGCCGTCCCGCGCGACGTCGGTGGGCGGCACCAGCGCCGCGAAGCACCGGCCGGACCGCGTCCACGTGTGATCGATGCGCAGTCCCGCCTCCGCAGCGGGTTCCTCGACGGCGTCGGCGCCGACGTGCGCCCAGTCGAACCAGGTGCCCCGCTGGCTGCCGCGCTCCAGTCGGACCCGGTCGGACCGCAGTCCGGTTCCCGGCGGATCGAGTTCCACGAGCACCCGGCCGGTGGGGCCGACCAACTCGCGGCAGCGGGCCAGGAGGGCAGCCGGGTCGCCGCCGATCCCGATGTTGCCGTCGGCCAGCAGGACGGTGTCCCAGCGACCCTCGCCCGGCACGGGATCGAAGATCGACCGGACCAGCGCCGTCGCGCCGGCGCTCCGGGCCAGTCGGACGGCCATCGGGGAGGTGTCCACCCCGGCGGCGTCGCGCCCTTGACGGGCCAGTTCGATGACCAGCCGGCCGGGCCCGCAGCCGGCGTCGAGTACGGCGCCATCGGCGTGGTCGAGCAGGTCGCGATCGGTGGGGTCGGCGGTACCGCACCACCGGCGCAGTGATTCGGCCAGCGAGTGGCGGGTGCCGCCCTCGTACCGCGCGTACCAATGGCGGTGCCCGTCGGGCTGCTCCATGGAGCGCAGCGCGACCGCGTACAAATCCGTCGTCGGCAGGTCGGTGGTCGCGAGTCTCATCGCCGCGGTCCCCTCGTCTCGTCGACCGAGGGGTGGGGTGCTGGACAACGGCGCCGCGCCACACCCGGGGTTCGGGATGTCCGGCCCGTTCGGTTCGTCGTCCCTCACCCGGTCCGTCCTGTCGCTGACTCCGTACACGGATCTCGGGCATGCCCCGATGCCCCCTCCGGCAACCGTCGGGCCACGAATGCATCACGGGCGATCCGGCCGACCGCCACCTACCGGACGTCGGCGGCGAGCGGCGCGTCGTCGGATCACGTCCGTGGGTGTCCCGGCCCTCGTGCCGGCCCTCGTCTATGGTCTCCGGCAGATGAGCGGGGTGCGGGGACGGGCCGGCGCGAGGTCGGCGGCGTGATCGGGCGCCGATCGCGTCGCGTCCTCGTGCTCGGGGGTGCGCGCTCGGGCAAGTCCTCCTACGCGGAGGGCCTGCTGGCGCGGGAGCGGTCCGTCGAGTACGTCGCCTGCGGCCTGGTGCCCGGCGAGGACGATCCCGAGTGGGCCGAGCGGGTCGCGCTGCACCGCGTCCGCCGGCCCTCGTCGTGGACGACCACCGAGACCGTCGACCTGGTGGAAGTGCTGGGGACTCCGGGTCCACCTGTCCTCGTCGACTGCCTGACCACCTGGCTGGCCCGGGTGATGGACGACTGCGAGGTCTGGACCGGGGAGCCGGGCTCCGACGCGAGGTTGTCCGCCGCGATCGACGACGTGGTCGTCGCCTGGAGCCGCACCCGGCGGCGCGTGATCGCCGTCAGCAACGAGGTCGGATCGGGGATCGTCCCGGGCACGCCGTCGGGCCGGCGCTTCCGCGACGAGCTCGGCGTGCTGAACGCCCGCGTCGCCGCGGCGTCGGAGCGGGTCTGGCTGGTCACCGCCGGACTGCCCCAGCGGCTGCGGTGAGCCTCAGCCGGTGAACCGGACGATCCCGCCCTCCGTGGCGCTCAGCCGGGCCGCGTCGAGCACGGTCAGGAGGCGATCGCGTCGCGCGGGTCCACCGGCACCGGCCCGAGGCCGCGGACCGCGCGCGCGAAGGCCGGGTAGAACGTGCTCCAGGCCCCGTCCTCGGTAGGAACGACCTCGCTGTCCTCCCCACGGTGGACGCGGCCCCATCGCACCGACGGCTCGGCTCCCCAGGCCGGGCCCAGGGACGCCGGGGTGTGGCCGGCGAGGAGCTGGTCCTCCTGGCAGTCCATCAGCGTGCCGTTGACGTAGCTGCCCGTCGTCCCGGTGACCCGGAAGCGGGGCCCCGGGGCCCCCTGGCTCCAGCTGCCCCACAGGTGCGACCGGGCCCCGCTGACGTGGGTGAGGGCCACGAAGACGTCGTCGTCCAGGCCGTTCTCCCGCGTCCGCCACTCGGCGTACACCGAGGCGACCGGACCCAGCAGCAGCAGCGCCTGGTCGACCAGGTGGCTGCCGAAGTCCAGCAGCGTGCCGCCACCGGCGGCCCCGGACCTGCCGTCGGGGCCAGCCGCTCGAAGCGCGACTCGAAGCGCGTGATCTCGCCGAGGGCGCCCTCGTCGGCCAGCCGGCGGACGGTCAGGAAGTCGGAGTCCCAGCGCCGGTTCTGGTACGGGGAGAGCGGCAGCCCCAGCCGCTCCGCGAGCTCCACCGACCGGGTCGCCGCTGCCGCGTCGAGGGCGAACGGCTTGTCGCACACCACGGCGAGCCCCAGCTCGAGGGCACGGTCGGTGAGCTCGCTGTGCGTGGCAGCGGGCGTGGAGATGGCCACCGCCTCCGCGCCGGCAGCGGCCAGCTCCTCCAGCGAGGCGAAGGTCGACAGACCGGGGTGTTCCCGGCGCACGAGGCCCTGCCGCTCGGCCGAGGAGGTGACCACGCCCAGGAAGTCGCACTCGTGTGCGGCACCCAGCAGCGGGGCGTGGAACCACCGTCCGCCGAAGCCGTAGCCGACGAGGCCGAACCGGACGGGCGGGAGCGTGGCAGCGTCGTCGGTGGTCACCGCACGATCATCGCGCACCCGGACCGGGGGTTCGGACCGTGGACGCGTCAGGCGTCGCGCACCAAGGTCCTCAGCTGCCCGGCCATCTCCGGGGTGACGTCCACGCCGTGAGCCTCCTTGGCGTGCGGACCGGCCTGCGCCAGGACGTCCTCCACGGATTCCGCGCGGACGACGGCGTCGCAGTCGAAGCCTGCGTCGCGGCACTGCAGTTCCTTCATTGTGGCCTCCTGTGGCCGACGCGGACAGCGCATCCCCGTGCGCACCACTGTGGACGGCGGTGACCGGCGGCGACAGGGCTCTCCGACCCAGGACCGGAAATGGGACATCTGCACCATGTGGCGGGAGCGGGGTCACGGTGAGCATTGGCAGCGCCCTGACCCCGCACCCGAGGACGCCATGCCATGACCGCACTCGACTCCGCCACCGGCGCGACGCCCCGAACCGCCACAGCTCCGCCCTTCTCGCGGGCGCTGCGGATCGCCGCCGGTGTCAGCTTGATCCTGGCCGGAATGCTCAACGGCCTGTCCCAGTTCGCCGGCGAGCTCCTCACCGGTGATCTGTCCTTCAGCCAGCAGATCGCCTGGGGCGCCGACCATCCGGTTGCCCATGGAGTCGAGCAGACGGCGCTGGTGGTCAGCTCCCTGTTCATGCCGCTGGGCCTGCTCGGGGTGGCGCACGTCTGCCGCTTCCGCGCGCCGGTACTGACCGCGATCGCCACACCGCTGGTCATCTGGGGCATGTGGGGCTTCGGGAACGTGCTGGCGATGGGCTACACGGCGGGCACGATCGCGCCCTCGGTGCTGAGCGTCGACCAGGCCATGCGGCTCAACGACGGTCTCAGCGAGCATGGGGGCAGCATCGCGACCGGACTCGTGCCGCACCTGATCGGCAGCTTCTTCGGCGTTCTCCTGCTGAGCGTGGCCGCCTGGCGGTCCGGCGCCTTCCCGCGGATGGCTGTCGCTCTGCTGGTCGCGTTCGTGGTCTGGGACTTCGCCCTGCCGCCGCTCGGCCCGATCGACGCGCACATCCTCCTGGTCATCGCCTGGACCTGGTTGGGCGTCCACCTCGTCCGGATGTCCGGTGACGTCTGGCGCGGTGCCCGGGCCGGCTGACGCCGACAGGCCTGGTCAACCGGCTGCCCGACCCCATACTCCGACCATGGAGCCGACCGTCCGGCGAGCCGGGCGCGCGACCGCCGTGGTGGCGTGGTCCACCGCGGCCGTTGCGTCGGCCGCCGCCGGGGCGGCGGCCTGGCTCGAGCTGACCGGGAACGACGCGGGGGAGCCGGGTCGATCAAGCCGCTCCTGATGACAGCGGTGTGGCTGGCCCCCGGCGTCCTCATCACCCTGGCCCGCCCCCGGAACCCGCTCGGCTGGCTGGCGCTCGGTGAGGCGCTGCTCTTCGCAGCCGCGGCCCTCGGGGGTGCCTGGATCCGCCGCGGCGTGGACGACAGCGGTGCCGATGTCGCATGGGCGGCGTGGACGACCGACCGCTTCGGCGCCCTCCTGGCTGTCGGGGTGTGGGTGGTCCTCATCCTCCTGCCCGACGGGAGGTTGCCCTCTCGCCGGTGGCGCCCGCTGGTCGCCGTCGTCGTCGGGGTCCAGTCCTTGGCGGTGGGTGCCTTCGCAACGGTGCGGGGCCCGGCCGCCGGCCCCGACTCCGAGCTGCCTGCGCGTGCCCTCGAGGTGGCCAACCCGGTCGGTGTCCTGCCGCCCGGGCTGGGTCCGGTGCTGGAAGGCCTGGACACCGTCCTCCTCCAGGTGCCTCTCCTGCTGTGCCTCGCGGCATTCGTCGTCCGGCTACGGCGCGCGGGCCCGGACGAGCGGGTGCGGGTGGTTGGGGTGCTGCTGGCCGCGTCGACGTTGGTCCTGCTCGTGCTGTTGGGCCACGCCTGGTGGCCGCAGGCCAGCGACACCCTCGACGTCGCGGCCGGTGCGCTGCTCGCAGCTCAGTTGACCGCCACCGTCCTGGGCCGGCGACCGCACGCCGTTGCCGTCGCCGTCCGGCAGGCGTTCGTCTACACGGTTCTGACGGTGGTCGTCGGTGGCCTCGCCGTGCTCGCGGTGGTGGTCCTGGAGCGGCTGGGGCCGGACCTCCCCGCGTTCGGCGTCGCCGTGATCGCCGGCGCGACGGCACTGGGCCTCCACCCTCTCCGCCGACGCCTGGCGCGCCGGGTCGACCGGTTGCTGTTCGGTGACGTCCACGACCCGTACCGGGCGCTCCAGCGGCTGGCCGAGCAGACCCATCGAGCGCCGTCGCCGGACGCTGTCCTCGCAGGGCTGGCCGCCACCGCCGCGACCTCCCTGCGCATGCCGTGGGGCTCGGCGGTGAGCAGCGACCACGTCGGCGCATGGGGCGACCGTCCCGGGGAGCGGTCGAGGCGAGTGCGGACCTGGTCTCCGGGGCGACCCGCGTCGGAACGCTCCGTGTCGCCGGACGGCCGCTCCGCGGGGAGGAGCTGCGCCTGCTGGCCGACCTGGGCCGGCACGGCGGGATGGCCGTGCAGGCCGTGCTGCTCACCGACGCCCTCCGGGCGGGGCGCCAGCGGGTTGTCGTCGCGCGCGAGGAGGAGCGCCGCCGGCTGCGTCGCGACCTGCACGACGAGGTCGGGCCGACACTCGCCGGTCTGACGATGCAGCTCGGTGCGGTGCACGAGCTGCTGCACGACGACGCCGACGCGGCCGCCGACCGGCTGCTCCGCCTGCAGGACGCCGCTCGCGATGCCCTCGACACGGTGCGCCGGGTGTCCCACGGGCTGCGGCCGCCTGCACTGGACGAGCTGGGGCTCGCCGGGGCGCTCCGGCAGCTGGCGGAGTCGCTGGGCCTCAGCGTCAGCTTCGTCGACGACGGGCCGCTCCGCCTGCCGGCCGCGGTCGAGGTGGCGGCGTACCTCATCGGTGCAGAGGCGCTGTACAACGTCGCCCGGCACTCCGGAGTCGCCGCGGCGGAGGTGTCGCTGACCATGGACGCCGGCGATCTCGAGATCCGCGTCGCCGACGACGGTTGCGGTGTGGACGGCGACCGGCCGGTGGGCGTGGGCCTGCAGGCCATGCGCGAGCGAGCGGACGAGCTCGCGGGCTCGCTGGAGGTGCGCTCCGCCGCCGGTCGGGGGACCACCGTCACCGCGCGGCTGCCCGGCTCGGTGGTCGAGCCGGAGGTCGCGCGGTGAACCCACCGCTCCGGATCGTGGTCGCCGACGACCACCCGATGTTCCGAGAGGGTCTGCGCTTCGTCCTCGGCCGGGAGGAGGACCTCGTGGTCGTCGGTGAGGCGGCCACCGGCGCGGAGGCCCTGCGGCTGACGCGCGAACTCGACCCCGACGTCGTCGTCATGGACCTGGCCATGCCGGACGTCGGCGGGCTCGCTGCGACCCGGCGGCTCACGGAGCTGGGTGCTCGTGCCCGGATCCTGGTGCTCACCATGTCCGAGGACGACGAGAGCGTGCTCGCCGCACTGCGCGCGGCGCCGGCGGCTACCTGGTGAAGGGGCGGACCCGGAGCAGGTGGTGAGCGCCGTCCGGGGGTCGGGCAGGGACACGCCGTCTTCGGTCCGAGCCTGGCCGGGCGCCTGCTGTCGTTCTTCGCCGAACCGAGGCCGCGGGAGGACGCGATGGTTGCCGGGCTGTCGGCCCGGGAGGGGAGGTGCTGACGCTGCTGGCGGACGGCTTGTCCAACGCCGAGATCGGCCGGGCCCTGTTCATCTCGCCGATCACCGTCCGGAACCACGTGAGCAGCATCTTCGCCAAGCTCCAGGTGTCCAATCGCCGTCAGGCGATGCTGCGCGTCCGGGCGGGACGGGACGACGGATCCGGCTGAGTCACCCGACGGTGCGCAGTCGCACGCCTCGGTACAGCACCCCGATGGCCACCACGACCACTCCGGCGGCCACCGACTGCCACGGCAGGGTCGCGGCCAGCACCAGGCAGCCGGCCGCACCGGCCACCTGGAGGGCGCGGGACCAGCGCCGGTGGTCGGCGGTCTGGGTGAACGCGGCCAGGTTGGCGACGAGGTAGTAGAGCAGCACACCGAAGGAGGAGAAGCCGATGACGGAGCGCAGGTCGACCGTCAGCACCAGCACGCAGACGAGCGCGCCCAGCGTGATCTCCGCGCGGTGCGGCACCCGGTGGCGGGGGTGCACCGCGGCGAGCCGGCGGGGCAGGTCCCCGGTGCGCGCCATGGCGAGCCCGGTCCGGCCGACTCCGGCGACGAGCCCCAGGAGGGCGCCGAGCGCGGCGGCCGCGGCGCCCACGCGGACGACGGGGAGGCCCACTCCCAGGACCCTGCGCCGACGGCGTCGGCCAGCGGAGCGGCCGAGCCGGCGATCCGGTCGGAGCCCAGGGTGAGCAGCAGCGTGACGGCGACGACGGCGTACACGGCGACCGCGATGCCGAGGGCGAGGGGATGGCCCGGGGATGGTCCGTGCGGGATCGCGCACCTCCTCACCCATGGTGGCGATGCGGGCGTAGCCGGCGAAGGCGAAGAAGAGCAGTCCTGCGGACTGCAGGACGCCGTACCAGCCCTGCTCGCCGGTGGTCCAGGTCAGGAGCCGGTCGGCGTCGGGCCCGCCCGCGACGAGGCTCGCCAGCACCGCGGCTGTCAGCGCGCTGAGGACGACGGCGACCAGCACGCGCGTGAGCCCCGCCGTCCGGGTGACCCCTCGGCAGTTGACCGCGACCAGCACCACGACCGCCGCGACGGCGACGGGACGCTCCCACGCCGGTGGAACGGCGTAGGCGGCGAAGGTCAGGGCCATGGCGGCGCAGCTCGCGGTCTTGCCGACCACGAACGCCCAGCCGGCGAGAAACCCCCACCACGGGCCGAGCCGCTCCCGGCCGTAGAGGTAGGCGCCGCCGGACGCGGGGTACTGAGCGGCGAGCTGCGCGGACGCGGTGGCGTTGCAGTACGCGACGGCGGCGGCCAGTGCGAGACCGATCAGCAGGCCGGTGCCTGCGGCCCGCGCCGCCGGGCCGAACGCGGCGAAGACCCCGGCCCCGATCATCGAGCCGAGCCCGATCACCACGGCGTCCGTCGTCCCCAGCCGGCGGGCCAGCCCCGGACTGCTCGTCATGGTGTCCTCGTCCCCGCATCCGTCGGTGCCGGCCGACCTCATCACACCGTCCCGGCGGCCTCCCCGGTCAGTGCGCGCCGCTGTGCCAGGGTGACCGCCGTGTCCGTGCTCCCCGCCGTCGTCCTGGGCGTCGTCGGGGTCCTCGTCGGGACGCTGGCGAACCGCGCCGCCGGACGCTATCCATGGCCGGAGTCGCCGAGGATCGGTCAGCTGGTCGAACGAGGGTGACCGCCGTCCGACCGCCGGCCGTCGAGCTGGTATCCGCGGGATTGTTCGCGGTGATCGGCCTTCGGTTCGGCTGGTCCCCGGACCTCCCCGCGTGGGTCTGGTTCGCGGCGGCGGGGCTGCTGCTGGCCGTCATCGACCTGCGCGAGCGGCTGCTGCCCAACCGGATCCTGCTGCCCGCGGGCATCGGCGCGGCCGTCCTCCTGGTGCTCGCCGCAGCACTCGACGACGCCTGGCCGGCCCTGCTGCGGGCGGTCCTCGCGGCGGGCGCCTGCTTCGTCGTCCTGCTCGTCATGGCCCTGCTCGCGCCCGCCGGCCTCGGCATGGGCGACGTCAAGCTCGCGGCGCTGCTGGGGCTCATGCTGGGCTGGCTGGGGTGGCCCGCCGTGCTGCTCGGGCTCTTCCTCGGATTCCTCCTCCAGGCCGTCATCGGACTTGCCCTCCTGGCCGTCCGCAGGGCGGGCAGGCGGACGGAACTGCCGTTCGGGCCCGCCCTGCTGCTCGGATCGCTGGTTGCCGCGCTGCTCTCGGGCGGCTGGGCCGTCGGGTAACCGGCTCTCCACGCTCAGTCATCACCGAGCGTCACCGTGTCGGGCGACGGAGTGTCACCGGTTCGGGTCGTCGATGGACCGTTCTGACCCACCGTGACGCCGACCGGGGGTCCCCCTTCCGGGTTACGGCACTCCCTGTTGGGCTCCCATTACTGCTGGTGAGGCCCGATGTTGGGTGAGCCGCGACCCCGGTCACCACGGCCCGATCAGTCGACGGCGGACCTCCTAGGAGATCACCGTGCTCAACCTCTACACCGCCCTGCAGACGCTGGCCTTCACCGTCTCCGACCGCATCAAGCGCGAGGAGAAGGGCGCCAGCGCCGTCGAGTACGCCCTGCTGGTCGCCGGCATCGCCGCCGTCCTCGTCATCGCCATCGGCGCCTTCGGCGACAAGCTCTCCGGGCTGTTCGCCAGCATCAACATCAGCGGCACCAAGTCCTGACCCTCGCGCTCATCTGACGCGTCGGGTCGTGGCTGGGCGGTGCGGTCCTCGGGACCGCACCGCCGGCCACAGCCCGAACCCACACCCCGAACACCGGAAGGAGGCAAGCCATGACTGCTGCAAGGCCGAGCCGGCGCACCCGCTGGCTCCGCGGCGAGCGCGGGGCGGTCGCGGTCGAGTTCGCCCTCGTCGTGCCGCTGCTGCTGGTCCTGCTCTTCAGCATCGTCTCGGTCAGCCGCGCCTTCCAGGTGCAGGCCACGCTCTCCGGTGCCGCCCGCGAGGCGGCGCGGGCGATGGCCATCCAGAACGACCCCGGCGCGGCGCGTTCGGCAGCTGTCTTTGCCGCGTCCGCGGCGTCCGTCCCGCTGGGCGCCGGACAGGTGTCCATCTCGCCGTCGACCTGCACCGGCGCGGCGCCGACGACGAACGTCGTCGTCACCATCACGTACCAGTTCCAGCCCACGGGTTCCTTCGCGGGCGGCCTGGCCTTCCCGATCACCAGCAAGGCGGTCCTGCGATGCGGTGGCTGAGCCGCGGCCGGGCCGCTCGCGGACCCGCCCCGCTCGCCCGGCTGCGCGAGGAGCGCGGCGGCATCGCCGTGATGCTTGCCCTGCTGATGCCGATCCTCTTCGGGGCGGCCGCGCTCGGCATCGACATGGCTGCGGTCTGGTCCGCGCGGCAGCAGGTGCAGACCGGCGCCGACGCCGCCGTGATCGCAGTCGCCATGGACTGCGCGCGCAACGACTGCGGCAACATCAAGAAGACTGCCGAGGACGCGTTCTGGGCCAACGACGAGGCGGCCAAACTGTCCAACCTCGGGCCCGGGGAGGGCTGGATCCGCGTCAACGGGCGTGAGATCAGCGCGACCCAGAAGAAGGCCTGGCTCGTCAACCACTTCTTCGCCGGCGCCCTCGGCGAGGACACCGGCGAGCTGTCGGTGTCCTCCTACGCCGAGTGGGCGCCGTTCACCGAGGCGCGGTCGGAGCTCCCTTCGCCATCTCGTACTGCACCTACAAGTCCAACGCGGCCTCGCTCGGCAGCAAGAACGTCGTGACGCTCGGCTCCGGGACGCCCGGGGCAGCTGCTACACGCCTCAGGGCCAGCACGTGAACGGCGTGGGCATCAACTTCACCCGGCCCGACAGTGGCGCGTGCGGGACCACCACCGTGTGGAAGAGCACCTATCAGTTCCAGAACGGGTCGCTGCCCAGCCAGTGCTCCTCGGCCTACATCAGCTCGCTGGTGGGCGAGGACGTCGTCATCCCGGTCTGGGACGTCTCGCACGGCCAGGACTTCCGGGTCTACGGCTACGCCGCCTTCCGGGTGACCGGCTTCAGCACGACCGGCGGCGGGCGGCTCACCGGCTACTTCACCTACTACGCCCGCCAGGTCGACGACACCACGCCCCTCCGAGGAACGCGCCCGACCTGGGTGCCCGAGCCGTCTTCCTGACAGACAAGTAAAGGACACGAAATGACACGCCGAATCGTCGCCGCGGCCGCCGCCGTCCTCCTCGCCGCCCTGGGCGCCGTGGTGCTCATCAACTGGGTGCAGGGAGCCGACACCCGCGCTCGCGCGGACGAGCGGCTGGTCGACGTGTTCGTCGTCGGCAGCGAGGTGTCGGCGGGCACGCCCGCCGACGACCTCGGCAGCAGCGTGTCGGTCGTGCAGGTGCCCGAGCGCCTCGTCGCGCCCGGCGCCGTGACCGCCCTCTCCGAGGTCTCCGGTCAGATCGCCACCGCGCCCCTGCTGCCCGGGGAGCAGATCGTCACCGGCCGGTTCGCCGACCCGGCCGCCCTCGCGCCGGCCGGCACCGTGGCCGCGCCGGACGGCACGGTGGAGGTCACCGTGGCGCTCGACGCGCAGCGGGCCGTCGGTGGCGTGCTCGAGGCCGGGGACAAGGTAGGGGTCCAGCTCACCAACGAGAGCGCCGCCGAAGGTGGCGTCACGGCGTACAGCGTCTACGCCGTCATGAAAGACGTCCTCGTGACCCGCGTCGTCGCCCCTGCGGAGGACGCCGACCCGGCGGCGATGCACCTCATCACCCTGGCTCTCACGCCCGATCAGGCGGCGCAGTTCGTCCTGGGCACCTCGTCGCAGGCCGTCTGGCTCTCGCTGGAGAAGGCCTCGCCGGTCTCCGGCGGGATCAGCACCGTCGACACCTCCACCACCGTCACCCTGGGAGACGACCAGTGAGCACCGTCCTGACCGTCGGCGTCAGCGCCGACCTCGTCCAGCAGTTCGACGCCCAGCACGCGGGGAGGTCGTGAGCGTCGACGCCTCGGCCCTCGCCTCGGGCGGACTCCTGCAGAGCATCCAGGCGGCAGGCTCGCCCCTGGCCGTCGTCCTCGGGCCCGACGTCCGGTTGGACCGGGCCTTCGAGCTGGCCGGCCGCGTCGACGTCGCGGCTGCCACGAGCGTGGTGCTCGTCGCGGCGGACGCCGACCCCGAGCTCTGGATGGCGGCCATGCGGGCCGGCGTCCGGGATGTCCTCAGCCCCGACGCATCGGGGCAGGACGTCGCCGCGGTCCTGGAGCGGGCCGCCGAACTGGCCCGTGCGCGGCAGGACGCGGCGGCCGCCGAGGCAGGCGCGGCCCGGTCCGACCACCGCGTCATCGTCGTGGCCTCGCCCAAGGGCGGCGTCGGCAAGACCACGGTCTCCACGAACCTCGCGGTCGGGCTCGCCCGGTCCGGTCAGGGTTCGACGGTCATCGTCGATCTGGACGTGCAGTTCGGCGACGTCGCCAGCGCGCTGGCCATGGCGCCCGAGTACACGCTGCCCGACACGGTGCACGGCGCGGCCAGCAACGACCCGCTGGCGCTCAAGACGTTCCTCGGCCGGCATCCCAGCGGTCTCTTCGTCGTCGCCGGTAGCGACTCCCCGGCCGCGGGCGACGCGGTGACCGCGCAGCAGGTCGCCCAGCTGATCGACACGCTGTCCCGCGAGTTCCGCCACGTCGTCATCGACACGGCTCCGGGCCTGGCCGACCACACCCTCGTGGCGCTGGAGCGGGCCACCGATCTCGTGCTGGTCAGCAGCATGGACGTGCCCGGTGTGCGGGGCATGCGCAAGGAGCTCAACGTGCTCGAGGAGCTCTCCTCGTGCCTGCCGGTCGTCACCTGGTGCTCAACATGGCCGACGCCGCCGGCGCTCTGTCGATGGCCGACGTGACCACCACGATCGGCGCACCGCTGGATGTCGTCCTGCCCCGCAGCACCGCGGTGCCGCTGTCGACCAACACCGGCATCCCGCTGCTCGAGAGCGAGGCCCGCGACGCGGTGACCCGGGGACTGCAGACGCTGCTCGGGCGCCTGCTCCCCGAGCAGGCGGACGCGGCCGGTTCCGGTTCGTCCGGTCTCTCCGGGCTGCTCGGTCGGATCAAGGCCGGTGGCCGGTGAACCTCAGCGAGCGCCTCTCCCAGGCGCGCGGCGACGAGGCGCTCAACACCGAACCGGTGCGCCCTGTCGCGGCCGACGCGGGCCGCCTCGCCACCCGCGTGGCCACCGTGGCGGCGACGTCGGAGGACAAGTCGGTCCCGCGGGCAGCGGCGGCTGAGGCGGCAGCGACACCGGTCGACGGGCTCGCCCGGCTCAAGGCCCGGGCCAGCCAGGCACTGTTCGACCGGCTCGGGTCCAAGCTCTCCGACCCGGATCTTCCCGAGGAGCAGCTGCACGGCCTGGTGCGCACCGAGCTCCAGCGCGTGATCGCCAATGAACAGGGCAGCGCCCTGTCTGTCGAGGACCGCCGCCGGCTGATCGCCGAGATCACCGACGAGGTGCTCGGCCACGGACCGCTGCAGCCCTACCTCGACGACCCCACGGTCAGCGAGATCATGGTCAACGGTCCGGAGCTGGTCTACGTCGAGCGATCGGGCCGACTGGTCCGCACGGGGACGTCTTTCACCTCCGAGACGCACCTGCGCCGCGTGATCGAGCGGATCGTGTCCCGGGTCGGGCGACGGATCGACGAGAGCTCGCCGCTGGTGGACGCCCGGCTGGCGGACGGGTCGCGGGTGAACGCGATCATCCCGCCGCTGGCCTTCGGCGGCTCCTCGCTCACCATCCGCAAGTTCAGCGCCACGCCGTTCGAGGTCAGCGACCTGATCGCGTTCGGAACCATGTCGCCGGAGATGGCCGAGCTGCTGCGCGCCTGCGTCGAGGCGCGGTTGAACATCATCGTGTCGGGCGGTACCGGCACGGGGAAGACGACGCTGCTCAACGTGCTCTCGTCCTTCATCCCCGACTACGAGCGCATCATCACGATCGAGGACGCCGTCGAGCTCCAGCTCCAGCAGGATCACGTCGTCCGCCTCGAGTCGCGTCCGCCGAACATCGAGGGCAAGGGCGCGGTCTCCATCCGCGACCTGGTGCGCAACTCGCTGCGGATGCGCCCCGACCGCATCGTCGTCGGCGAGGTCCGCGGCGGCGAGAGCCTGGACATGCTGCAGGCGATGAACACCGGGCACGACGGCTCCCTGTCGACCGTGCACGCCAACAACCCCGGGACGCCATCGCGCGCCTGGAGACCCTGGTGCTCATGGCCGGGATGGACCTGCCGCTGCGCGCCGTGCGTGAGCAGGTCGCCTCGGCGGTGGACGTCGTCGTGCAGATCTCCCGGTTGCGCGACGGCACCCGCCGGATCACGCACGTCACCGAGGTGCAGGGCGTCGAGGGGAGACCGTCACCATGCAGGACGCGTTCACCTTCGACTACTCGGCCGGCACCGACCTCAACGGCCGGCTCCTGGGCAAGGCCGTGCCCACCGGGGTGCGGCCGCGCTTCACCGAGCGGTTCGCCGAGCTGGGCATCGCCCTCTCCCCGCGCGTCTTCGGGCACGCGGCGACGCGGCAGCCGGCCGGGAAGCGGTCGTGATGTCCGCCCCCGTGTGGCTGGCTGCGCTCGCCTGCGCCGCGTCGATCGCGCTCGTGGTGCTGCTGGTCGCCTCGCCCCGGCGGAAGACGGTGCCACTCAGCCGGCTGGATCCGCACGCCGCCCCCGCGCGCAGCCGGCTCGCGGGCGCGGCCGAGGACACCACCGCCCTCGCCGACCGGCTGCTCACGCGGACGGGACGCACAGGTCAGCTCCAGAACCTGCTGGAGCAGGCCGGCATCCAGACCCGTCCGGCGGAGGTCCTCGTCATCTCCGGCGGCGTCGTGCTGGGTTCTGGTGCGCTGGGTCTGCTGCTGGGCGGGATCGGCGTCGGTCTGCTGCTGGTGCTCGTCGCGCCGCTCGTCGTCGCCGCCGTCATCAGTGTTCGCCGGAGCCGTCGCCAGGCGGCGTTCATGGCCCAGCTGGACGAGTCGCTCCAGCTCATGGCCAGCAGCCTGCGCGCCGGGCACAGCGTGCTCCGGGCCCTCGACGCGGTCTCCCGCGACTCGGAGTCGCCCACCGCGGAGGAGTTCTCGCGGGTGGTCAACGAGACGCGGGTCGGGCGTGACGTCAAGGAGGCACTGGAGGAGGTCGCGCAGCGCACCGGCAGCGAGGACTTCTCCTGGGTCGTGCAGGCCATCGCCATCCACCGGGAGGTGGGCGGCAACCTCGCCGAGGTGCTCGACGGGGTCGGGACGACGATCCGCGAGCGCAACGAGTTGCGCCGCCAGGCCCGGGTGCTGTCCGCAGAAGGACGCGCATCGGGGTCGTGCTGTTCACCCTGCCGCTCGCGGTGAGCGGACTGCTCGCCGTGGTCGCGCCCGACTACATGGGCGCGCTCGTCAGGTCCACTGCCGGCCTGGCCATGCTCGCCACCGCGGGAGCACTGATGGTGGTCGGCACCCTGTGGCTGCGTTCGATCGTGAGGGTGAAGTTCTGATGACCCCGATCGTGCTGTTGGGCGTGGCGGCGGTCGCCGCGGCGCTCGGAAGCCTCACCTACACGGTCGTGGGCCACTCCGGTCGCGCCCTGGCCATCGCCCGGCGCAACCTCACCCGCGGCCTGGCCACCACCACGGTGGAGGTCGGCTCGCTGGAGTCGCGTAGTTCCGGTTCCAGCGCCTTCCTCCGGATCATCACGCCGGACTCCGAGGCCCGGCGCGCGCGACGCCTGCTCGAGGTTGCCGGCTACCCCCGCGGCCTGACGCTCACCCGGGTCCTGTGGGCCAAGCTCGCCCTGGCGGGCGGGGCCGCGCTGATCGGACTCGTCCTGCTCTCCGGTGGGGCCGGACCGCTGACCTGGCTGCTCGTCCCGGCCGCCGTCCTCGGCGCCTACCGGCTGCCCGAGGTAGTGCTCTGGGGCCGCGGCGAGGAGCGGCAGAAGGCCATCACGCACGAGCTGCCCGACGTCCTGGACCAGATGACGGTCGCCGTCGCGGCGGGACTCGGTTTCGAGGCGGCGCTGCAGCGGGCAGCCGCCAACGGCAAGGGTGCGCTGGCCGACGAGCCTCGCGGACGCTGCACGACGTGGCCGTCGGACGGCCCCGGCGGGAGGCGTACAACGGCCTGGTGAGCCGGACCAAGGTGCCCGACCTCAAGCGCTTCGTGGCTGCGGTCAACCAGGCCGACGCCTACGGCATCGCCATCGCCGACGTGCTCCGGTCGCAGGCGCAGGAGATGCGTGTCAAGCGTCGGCAGCGAGCCGAGGAGCAGGCGATGAAGGTCCCGGTCAAGGTGACCCTGCCACTCATGCTGTGCTTCCTTCCCGCGCTGCTGATCGCCGTCGTCGGGCCCGCGGTCCTCGGACTCATGGGCAGCCTCGGCTGATATGTAGGCCGATCCCGATATGTAGGCCGATCCCGGCACGAATGCGACGAACTCGTGGTCATCGAGCGCTGATGGCCACGAGTTCGTCGCATTCGTGCGTCTGATCGGTCAGCGGGGCTGGGCCGGGTTGGTCGGATCCCCTGCGACGGCGGGTTGACCGGCGGCCCGGTCGTCGCCTCGGACACCGGCGATCCTCCCGCGGGTGCCGGGGGCTGTCCGCGCCGGTCGCGGCCGGGTCGCCGCCGGACGGCTGTGCGCCGTCAGCGAGCCCGGACAGCCGGTGCTCCATGGCGCTGACCACCTGGATCCGGTTGGCGTGGGAGCGCTCGTAGGCCAGCAGCGTCTCCAGATCCTCGGAGCCCAGGGTCCGGATCCGGCTGGCCAGCGATCCCACGGGCAGATGGTCGTAGTCCTTCAGCGGCAGATCGCGCTCGGGCACGTCTCGTCCTCTCGACGGTCTCGGGATCGGTCTCGTCGCGCCTACCCCTGCCGCCAGCGCCCGACACCGGGTGTGAGGGCCGGGTCGATGGGTAGGCGGCGACGGCGAGGGTGTCCAGCGCCGGGCACCGACCGATCTACCGAGGAGTTGTTCCACCGACATGGACGTGTCCTTCCTGTCGCCCGTCTTCGCCGCCGCCGGCCCGTTCGCCACCGTCTGCGCCGACGTCACGCACACCACCGAGAACGCCGACGCCGAACTCGAGCTGCGCGTGCGCGCGCTCACCGGGCGGCTCACCGAGCAGGGCGCCCCCGAGCTCGTGGTCGGCGCCGTCCGCGGCCGGCTGCTCGAGGGCAACGACGGCGGTCAGGCGGGGACGCTGCGCGGACGCGCCGTGGTCGTCGCAGCGGACGGGACGGTGGTGCTCGACGAGGCGCTGGCCGATTCCCCGCGTCAGGAGGCCTGCGAGTGGTCGCCGCAGCCCGCACTGCTGCCGGTCCTGAGCCAGCTCGCCGGGCGCGTGCCGCACCTGGTCGTCATCGCCGACCGGGTGGGCGCGGACATCTCCGTGGTCGGACCGGGTCTCGGTGAGCAGGAGGAGAAGCAGGTGGAGGGCGACACCTTCCACATGCGGAAGGTCAAGGTCGGCGGCTGGGCGCACAACACCTACATGCACACCGCCGAGAACCAGTGGGTGGAGAACGCCGACCAGGTGGCCGACGAGATCGGCTCGCTGGCTCGGCGGCTCCCGCTGGGCTTCGTCCTCGTCGCCGGGGATGTGCGGGCCCGTCAGATCCTCACCGACCGGGCGAGCGACTCGTGGTCGGACCTGGTCGTCTCGATGGACGAGGGCGGCCGCGCTGCCGGTGCCGATCGTGAGCCGGTGCAGCGACGTGCGGCCGAGCTGGTCGCCGAGCACGAGGGCAGGGCGATCGCCGAGGTCCTCGAGCAGCTCCAGGCCGCCGGAGCGCACGGGCTGTCGGTCACCGGCACCGGACCGGTGGTGGAGGCGCTGCGCAAGGGGCAGGTCGAGACGCTCGTGCTGGCCGACGACCACGGGGAGGACACCCTGCTGGTCGGCAGCTCGCCGGCCGAACTGGGCGTGGACCAGCACGACATGGACGCGCTCGGCATCCACGGCGAGGTCGTGCCCGCCGACCGCGCGCTGCTCGCCGCCGCCGTCGCCGGCAGCGCAGGCGTCGTCGTCGTCCCCCGTTCGGCCATGCCGGACGGCGTTCCCGTCGCCGCCGTCCTGCGCTACACCGACGCCTCCACGGCTCCGGCGACCTGACCTGCACGACCCCACGGACCGTCCGACCGAAGGAGCTCGTTTCCCGTGACCGACCCGCACCAGCCCGCCACGCCCGCCGGCACCGACCAGGGGACATCGAGCGCCGCGCGGCGCTCGCCGAGGTCCTGGGCAAGGAGGTGTGGCCGGCCGACCGCGACACCCTCGTCGCCAAGGCGCAGGAGGGAACGGCGCCCGACGCCGTCCTGGCGCAGTTGCGCCGACTCCCGGAGGGCCGGCAGTTCGAGAACGTCCAGGACGTCACCGAGGCGCTGGGCCTGGGCACCGAGCAGCAGCGGTTCTGACATGCCGTCGATGAAGGATCCGTCGCCCGAGGCGATCGCCAACGTCACCGAGCACAACGTCGAGACGCGGGCCCAGCTGCTGCCCGAGGAGGTCGCGGCGGAGGGCCACCCGGACCCGGCCCAGGGCGATCTGGACCCGAAGGTGCAGGCCGCGGTGATCCTCGCCGAGTCCGAGGAGCGGACGATCCACGCCGATCCGGACGACGCGCAGGGGGCACCGCCAGTCGTCGGACACCGCCGACCTGCCCTGACGTGCGGCACGAGCACCAGGTCCAGCTGCGCTGGTCCGACCCCGACATGCTCGGGCACGTCAACCACGCCCGGGCCCTGAGCCTCCTCGAGGACGCCCGCCTGGCTATGGTCGACGGGCGGCCGGGCGGCTCCATGATCCTGGCGCGGCTGGAGGTCGACTACCTCCGGCAGCTCTACTACCGGGTCGCCGAGCCGCTCTGCGTGTCCGGCTGGGTGACCCGGCTGGGCACGAAGTCGGTCACCGTGCGGCAGGAGCTCGTCCAAGACGGCCAGGTGGCCATCCGCGCCGACGTCGTCCTGGTGCGCTTCGACTTCGCCACCGACGCCAGCCGGGCGTTCACCGACGAGGAACGGCAGCACTGGACGGCGTTCCTGGAGGGCTGAGCATGGGGTTCTTCGACGGGTTCGCGGAGTCGCGGGTCGACGTCGGGAGCGGTGTCGAGCTCCGGGTGCGGATCGGGGGAGTGGCCCGCCGGTCGTCCTCCTGCACGGGCATCCGCGCACCCACACGACGTGGCACCGCGTGGCACCGCAGCTCGTCGCGGCGGGGCACACCGTGGTGTGCCCGGACCTGCGCGGCTACGGGCGTTCCTCGAAGCCGCCGACGACCGGGGCCCACGCGCCCTACTCGAAGCGCGTCATGGCCGGCGACGTCGTCGCCCTCTTGGCCCGGCTGGGGCACCAGCGGTTCGCGGTCGTCGGCCACGACCGGGGCAGCTACGTGGCCTTCCGGACGGCGATGGACCATCCCGACGCCGTCAGCCACCTGGCCGTGCTCGACTGCGTGCCGATCGTCGAGCACCTCGAGCGCACCGACGCCCGCTTCGCCACCGCCTGGTGGCACTGGTTCTTCTTCGCCCAGCCGGACAAGCCGGAGCGGGCCATCTCGGCGGACCCCGAGGCCTGGTACGGCTCCCTGGCCCCGGGCAGGGCCGCCGCGATGGGCGAGGAGAACCACGCCGACCACCTGGCGGCCATCCGCGATCCCGCGACGGTGCACGCCATGCTCGAGGACTACCGCGCCGGTCTGGGTGTCGACCGCGCGGCCGAGGAGGAAGACCGCGCCGCCGGACGGCGCGTCACCTGCCCGACGCTGGTCCTGTGGTCGGCGCGCGACGACCTGGCGGAACTGCACGGCGATCCCCGGGCGATCTGGGCCGCCTGGACCACCGACCTGCGCGGTGGTGGGCCGGTCGAGAGCGGCCACCACATGGCCGAGGACGCCCCGGACGAGCTGGTCGCCGCGCTGGTCCCGTTCCTGTCGATGTGATCATCTCCGTCCTGCGGGGTAGGGCCTCGGCGACGACGAAGGGAGACGTCATGCCGAAGACGACCAAGAACGGCAAGGCCAAGAAGGACGAGCTGCCCAGCACGCTGCAGCGTTCCCCCAAGAAGGCGCAGCGCACGTTCGCGAAGGCGCACGACTCGGCGGCCGACGAGTACGGCGACGCGAGGCGGGCCAACCAGGTCGCCTGGGCCGCGGTCAAGCACAGCTTCGAGAAGGTGGGCGACCACTGGGAGAAGAAGGCCGGCGGCAAGAAGGGCCCCTCCGACGCCCAGGCCGCGGGCGGCCGGAACACCGACAAGAAGACCAAGGGTGGGGTGGACGCCAACGCGACCAAGGACCACCTGCTCCAGTTGGCGAAGAAGCTGGACATCTCCGGCCGCTCGAAGATGAAGAAGAAGCAGCTCGTCGACGCCATCCAGAAGGCGAACACCAAGAAGACCGCCGACGCCCGCACGAAGTAGTGCCCTCGCCGACGATCACGACGTTCGCGGGGCGACACACCGGTCCTGAGACGGTGTGTCGCCACCGCGACATCATGATCACGGTCAGCCGGACGGGATGAGGATCAGCTCGGTCTGCCGGCCGGCCAGGTACTCGACGCCGTCGCCGGTCAGGGCGATGCCCTGCTCCAGCGCCATCCGCACGCACTGCCCGCCCCACTCGGGGACCGGCCGGCGGACCGCCAGCTCGAGGGCGTAGACGGTCTCGGGGTGGACGCGGTAGTCGCCCGCACCCGGCACGCCGTCTTGCTCGTCCCACGTGCCGATGGCCGGACCGGCCCCGTGCCCGTGGAAGCCGACGGGATGGGAGTAGACGTCCGCCTCGATCCCGGCTGCCGCGGCGGCCGCGCGGGCGGCGGCGAGCACCTCGTTGCCGGTACGGCCGACGATCAGCGCGTCGGTGGTCAGGTCCTGCATCCGGTTGCCCACCTCCAACGCCTGCCGCAGCCCGGCCGGCGCCTCGGTCTCGCCGCCCCGCAGGACGTAGCCGTTGCGCTGGGTGTCGGTGCGCAGCCCCAGGCCGGACAACCCGACGTCGCAGTGGACGAGGTCGCCCGGCTCGATGACGGCGTCGTAGGGCACGGCGGGCAGCAACGCCCCTGCTGTTCGACGAGGGGAACGCCTGCGCGCTGCAGCGAGACGCTCGGGTGGAACCACGGCTCGGCGCCGAGGTCGTGCAGGCGCTGGCGGAACCACCAGGCGAGGTCCTGCGCCGTCGTCGTCCCCGGCTGGAGCACGGCGGGGAGTAGGCCTCCCGGATGACGTCGTGCACCAGGCGGTTGAGGCCGTGCAGCGCCCGGATCTCCTCGGGCAGCCGCGTCTCCAGCCAACCCACGACGAGGTCCTCCGCCGGAACGAGACGGTCGGCGTAGGGACCGAGCGCCTCGACCAGCAGCCGGTGCTCGGTGTGGGAGAGCCCGTCGGCCAGTGCGAAGGTCTCGGAGACGTCGATGCCGATGCGGCGGGGAGCAGCCTGCTCCACGATGCGGCGGACCTCGGCCCACTGCGACTCCTCGGCCGACAGACCGGCGGCGTCGCCGGGCGACCAGGCGGGCACGAACTGCCCGACCGGATATCGGGAGACCGCGGCGGCCGTGACGCCGTCGTCGCTGCGGTGCAGGACGAGCACGGTGCGCCGGCGGGCGGACAGCCACGTCGCCGGGAGCAGCGTTCCCAGCACGGGGTCCTCGTTGTACTCGCGGCCGAGGACCAGCCAGAGGTCGATGTCCGCGCGGTCCATGAGCCCGGGCAGGACGTCGAGCAGCCGTTGGGTGAGCCACCGGTCGCGGACGTCGGCCTGCTCGCGCAGCGACAGCGGCGCCGTGCGGGTGGGGTCGGGCGCGACCAGCGTCATGCCGAGAGCGTTGCAGAAAAGGGGCCTGGCTGCCGCCCGTCGCCCGGGCGGGCTGTTCCTGCTACACGTCGCTGGGGGCGGCCACGGTGAGCTCGTCGGCCAGGGGCGACCGGGCCCGGGGCAGCCACAGGGAGACGACCCGGTCGCGCCCCTGCTGCTTCGCCTCGTACATCGCCGCGTCGGCCCGGTCGACCAGCCGCCACAGCTCGTCCGTGGGGTCCTCGCCGTCGATCGGGTGGGTGAGCGCGACGCCGATCGACGCGGTGACCGCGTGCCCCTCGGCGGTGCGACTGCCGGCGACGGCCGCCCGCAGCCGCTCGGCGAGGTGGGTCGCCTCGTCGGGGTCGCTGACCAGGCCGATGACGAGCAGCTCCTCCCCACCGGTGCGCGCCAGGACGTCGGTGGGGCGGACGGCATCGGAGAGTGCTCCGGCGACCTCGCGCAGGACGGCGTCGCCGGCCGCGTGCCCGTAGTCGTCGTTGAGGCGCTTGAAGTGGTCCAGGTCGAGCACCATCGCGGCCAGGCGGTTGCCGTCCCGACGGGCCTGGCGCCACAGGCGCGGTGCCTGCTCGACCAGGTAACGCCGGTTGAAGAGGCCGGTGAGGGGTCCAGCCGGGTGAGCGTCTGGGTGGCCACCAGAAGCCGTTCCACGCGGCGGCGCAGGACGAAGACGCCGAGCGCCACGGCGTTGAGCATGCCGGCGCTGACCCCGACCTGGACGGCGAGACCGACGACGTTGTCGTAGCCCGGCCAGAGGCCGATCCCGCACGCGACCGTCGTGGCCACCATGTTCACGCCGAGCTCCCACGCGCCCAGGAACCACGCGGCGACGAAGGCGGGGAACAGCAACATGAGGGGCGTCGCGTAGAGGACCGGGTCCTGGACGCAGATGACCACGACCACGTAGATCAGGTCGCCCAGCAGCACCAGACCGAACATGTGCCAGCGACCGGCCCGTTGCCGGATGACCAGCGGGACGGCCATCAGGACCAGCGACGCCATCGTGGCGGCGTAGACCCAGCGCCAGGCGCCGTCGCGCAGCACGTCGTCGACGACCAGGTTGATCCCGCCCATGAGAGCGCCGAGGACGAGCATGGTCGCCAACGTGAAGGCAGCGACCCGGTGCTCCGGTCCGCGGCCGAGCGGGATGGGGCCGGGAACGCCGGTGCCGCGGTCGGGATCGGGCTGCCACCGGCCGGTCATGACCGAAGGATGCCGTACCAGCGGCATTCTGTAACCGGTTGTGTCCATTACATCTTTCGGTGTCCGCGGTCGGCGCTCCCGAGACGGGTGACGGGCGCCCGGCCTGCTGCCAGGGTGGCGGCATGTCCCATGTCGATCCGGCTCTCGTCGACGTCCGGACCCTCGAGGCCCATCCGCTCGTGTCCAACGGTCAGAGCAGCAAGCTGCGCATGGTCGCCCCGGGGTCGGTGACGGCGGGACGCTACGGCCTGGTCGAGTACCACCTTGCCCCGAACAGCCCCGGCGCGGCGCCGCACCTCCACCGGACGTTCTCTGAGTCGTTCTACGTCCTGACGGGAGAGCTGACCGTCTACCACGCGGGGTCCTGGGAACCGTTCGGGCCTGGTGACTACGCGCTCGTGCACGAGGGCGGTGCGCACGGCTTCCGCAACGACGGCGACGAGTGGGCCTCGTTCCTCATCTTGTTCGCCCCGGGCATCGCCCGTGAGCAGTTCTTCCTCGAGATGGCAGAGCTGCGGCGCAGTGGCCGCACCCTGACGCCCGAGGAGATGACCGCCTTCTACGCGCGTCACGACCAGGTGATGGTCGAGGGCTGAGCAGCGGCGGCCGGCCGGTGGAAGGGTGGGACGCGGCGCAGACCGCCGCCACCGACCCCGACCGAGGAGGCACGCATGGCCGGAGGGCCCTGGTTCTTCTGTCTCAAGCACCACACCGTCGAGCCGCGCGACGGGTGTGCCGAGCGTCACCGGCTCGGCCCGTACGAGACCCACGAGGAAGCCGAGCACGCGCTGCAGTCGGTCGCCGAGCGCAACGAGCAGCTCGACGAGGCCGACCGGAAGTGGGAAGGCGACTGACGCCGTCCACTCGCGGAACCCGCCCGGGTGGAAGGCGCGTGGCCCGGCCGGGGATGATCGCGCAGCGGGTCCTGGGTGGTCCGGGCCGGTGGAGGGGATGACGTGTCTGACGGGCGCACTGTGGAGGATCTGGTCGTCGGTGTGCTGGGCGGCACCGGCCCCCAGGGGCGTGGCCTCGCCGTCCGGCTGGCCGCCGCCGGCCAGCGGATCCTGCTGGGGAGCCGGGACGCCGAGCGCGCGTCCGAGGTGGCCGCCGAGGTCGCCCAGCGGGCCACCACCGCCGCCGGGGGCAGCGAGGTCTCGGTGCAGGGCGGGTCGAACGTCGACGTCGCCGGTGCCGCGGACCTGGTGATCGTCGCCGTCCCGTACGCGGGGCACGCCGCCACGCTCGCCGAGCTCGCCACGCCGCTGGCCGGGAAGATCGTCGTCGACTGCGTCGTGCCCATGGGCTTCGACGAGCTCGGCGCCTACGTCCTCGACGTCGCCGACGGCAGCGTCGCCCAGCAGGCCGCGGCGCTGCTGCCCGACAGCCACGTCGTGGGGCCTTCCACCACCTCTCCGCGGCCCTGCTGGAGGACCTGTCCCGGCCCACCCTCGACGGCGACGTCATGGTGGTCGGCGACGACCGCGCCTCCATGGACACCGTCCAGGCCCTCGCCGGCCGGCTGCCCGGCATGCGGGGGATCTATGCCGGCCGGCTGCGCAACGCGCGTCAGGTCGAGGCCCTCACGGTCAACCTCGTCTCGGTCAACCGCCGGTACAAGGTGCACGCCGGCGTGCGGATCACCGACGTCTGAGAAGGGACCCCGTCCTCCTCATCCGGCGCAGGCTCGGGACGAGCCTCCGGACGGGGCCTTCCGGGATGACCGGGGACGGCCTACGAGGGCCCGAAGCCCCGTCGCGTGGTGTCGCTGGTGCCGTCGCTGACCGAGGCGATCGCCGCGACCGATACCGCGCTGCTGGCCGGTGCCACCGACTGGTGCACCCATCCGGCCGGTCTCGACGTCCCCCGCGTCGGCGGCACCAAGTGGCCCGACGTCGCTCGGGTGCTGGAGCTGCGACCGGACCTCGTCGTCGCCAACGCGGAGGAGAACCGGGACGAGGACGTCGCTGCGCTGCGGGCCGCCGGGATCCCGGTGTGGGTGACCGCCCCGGCGACGGTTGCGGAAGCGCTGGACTCCCTCGACGTGCTCTGCCTCGTCCTCGACCGTCCGGGGCCGGGCTGGCTCGTGCGCGCCCGCGAGACGTGGTCAGCGCCGCCGCGGCTGCCGGAGGTGCGGGCGGCCGTCCCCATCTGGCGCCGTCCGTGGATGGTGCTGGGCCGGGACACCTTCGCCGGCGACCTGCTCGCCCGCCTCGGCGTGCGCAACGTGTTCGCCGGGTGCTCGGAGCGCTATCCGAAGCTGACGCGCGAGGAGCTCGCGGCCGTCGAGGTCGAGCTGGTCGTGTTCCCCGACGAGCCCTACGCCTTCAGCCCGGACGACGGTCCGGAGGCGTGGCCGCAGGCCCGTCCGGCGTTCGTCAGTGGCCGCCACCTCACCTGGTACGGGCCCTCGCTCGTCGACGCGCCCGAGCTCCTGCTCGACCGGCTCCGGGGCTGAGCCGGGCTCTCCTGGTGGGAGACTGGGGAGTGCTGCTCGCCGACGCGGTGGCCGTCCTGCACGCGACCGCGGTCCTCTTCATGCTCACCGGCTCGCTGCTGGCCCTGCGGTGGCCGCAGGTGCTGTGGCTGCACGTACCCCTCAGCCTGGCGATCCTCGGCATCTACCTCACCGGATCGGACTGCCCGCTGACCACCTGGGAGCTGGCGTTGCGCGAGCGTGCCGGTGAGCCCGGCTACGGCGGTGGCTTCATCGGGCACTACATCACCGAGCCGCTCGGCTTTCCGATCGAGGCGACGTCGACGCAGGTCGGCATCTACGTCGTGGCGTTCCTGCCCAACCTCGTCGGCTACGCGCTGCTCGCCGCCCGGGCCCAGCGCGCCCGCGCCGCCGTCTGACCTCGCTCACCGGGCGAGCGCGGTCAGGCCCTCCACCACGTCGGCCGGTGCGGGCATCGCCGCGATCTCCTCGGCCACCTCACGTGCCGCCGTGGCGAGGCCGGGATCGGAGACCAGGCGATCCACGTCGGCAGCAGAGATCCGCTCGGCGGGCACCGCGAGCCCCGCCCCGCGCGCGGACAGCAGCTCGGCGTTGACCCTCCGGTCGCCGGCGCCCGGGACGACGAGCTGCGGGACGCCGCAGGCCAGACCGGTGAGGAGGGTGCCCGCACCGCCGTGGTGGACGACCCCGGACGCGGCCGGGAAGACGGCCGGGAAGGGCAGCCACTGCGTCGTCCGGACGTTCGGTGGCAGGGGTCGACGGCTCACGCGGCGGTCCGGCCGGGCGAGGACGACCTCGACGTCGAGGCCCTGCGCTGCGGCCACCACGCTGCTCATCAGCCGGTCCGGGCGGGGATCGGCGACGGTGCTGCGGCCGACGATGATCCGGGGCCGGTCGCCGGGCCGGGTCAGGTCGTCCGGCGCCGACCCGTTGCCCGCCACCGGCACGAACCGCATCGGTGTCCCGTGCTGCTCGCCGACGAGACTCCTCGGGGCGGTGAGCAGCACCTCGGTCGGCGGCGGGATCCGGGCCACGCCGTACCGGCGGGCGGTCCCGCCGAGGTGGGCGGTGGTGACGGCGAGCAGCTGCTCGGCGTCGAAGAAGGTGTTGTTGACCAGCACCACCGGCACCCGGTGGCGTGCCGCCGCCATCGATCCCGCGGCGGCCAAGGGCTCCTGCACGACGAGGTCGGGCTGCCACTCGTCGGCCAGGGCCAGGACACCCCCGGCCATCCGGGCGGCGAGCGCGGCGAAGAGCACGCCGACGAATCGGGGCTCCCGCTCGGCGCCCCGCGCCTCGCGGCGCGCCTGCAGGGGATGCAGGAGGACGCGCGGGACGAAGACCGCGCCGATACGCACGTCCGGGGCGATGTCCCGGACGTCGAGCCCGCTGGAGCCGGCGGCCGCGGCGCCGTCCGCCCCCGTGGCGACCACGATGTCGTGACCGGCATCCCGGAAGGCGGTGGCCAGGGGAGCAGCGGCAGCACGTGCCCCACCATGGGGGCGGCGACGAAGAGCACTCGCATGGGCCTCAGGGTGAGCGACGGCCCCGCGGACCGGAAGGACCTGCGTCGTGACGAGTGGTGGCCGCTAACCGCCTGGACGGACGAGGTCGCGGCCCAGCTGGTGCAGCAGCCAGACGACGTCGTCGTTGCGCCACCACTCGGCCACCCTGCCATCGGCCAGCCGGTACGTGTCCGTCCCGGCCCAGGTCACGTGCCGGCCCGACGGTTCGATCCCGGCGAGGGGCCCGGAGTGCGTGCCGCTCGCCGTCCACCGCAGGCTCACCAGGTCGCCTTCGGCCACGAACTGGTCGGGCGTGATGCGCAGGTCGGGGAAGGTCGTCCGGAAGCCGGCGAACGCCTTCCGCAGCGCGTCCAGCCCAGCGGTGTCCGGAGCCGTGCCAGGGGTGCCCGGGTGGACACGCACGTCCTCCGTCACGAATCGCTCGAGCAGCTCGGAGCGGTGGGTGTTCACGCAGTCCTCGATGAGCCGGCGGACGACGTCCTTGTTCTGGTCGGTGCGCATGAGCCACTGTCCCGCCCGCACGGCGGTTCTCACCAGAGACCGGCGGCCCTACTCGAAGGAGTGCTCGGGCCCCGGGAAGACGCCGCTGTGCACCTCGTCGGCGAACTCGCGGGTCGCCCGCAGCAGCTCGCCGCGCAGGTCGGCGTACTTCTTCACGAACGTCGGCACCCGGCCGCCGTTGAGCCCGGCCATGTCCGGCCAGACCAGCACCTGGGCGTCGCAGTCGACGCCGGCGCCGATGCCGATCGTCGGGATCGACAGCTCCTCGGTCACCTGACCGGCGATCTCGGCGGGCACCATCTCGAGGACGACGGCGAACGCTCCGGCCTCCTGGACGGCGTGCGCGTCGGCGAGCAGCTGCTCGGCGCCGGCGCCGCGGCCCTGGACCCGGAAGCCGCCGAGCGCGTTCTCGCTCTGCGGCGTGAAGCCGATGTGCGCCATCACCGGGATGCCGGCGTCGTGCAGCAGTTTGATCTGGGGTGCGACCCGGACCCCGCCCTCGAGCTTGACCGCCTGCGCGCCGCCCTCCTTCAGGAACCGGACGGCGGTGTCGAACGCCTGCTGCGGGCCGGACTCGTAGCTGCCGAACGGCAGGTCGCCCACGATCAGTGCCCGTTTCGTCGAGCGGGTCACCGCCTTGGTCAGGACGAGCAGGTCGTCGACCGTGACCGGCACGGTGCTGCTGTACCCGAGGACGACGTTGCCCGACGAGTCGCCCACCAGGAGCACCGGGATCCCGGCCTCCTCGAAGATGGCCGCGCTGTAGGTGTCGTAGGCGGTGAGCATCGCCCACTTGTCGCCCCGCTCCTTGGCCTGCTGCAGGTGGTGCACGCGCACGCGGGCGGAGGACTGCCCGCCGTAGACGACCGACTCACTCATGATGCCTCCTCGCTGGCGCTCGTCGGCGCCATGAGCGCCACTGCTGTGTTCATGCATGACCTCGCGAGCTCGGTCATCGAGTTGCCGCTCCTTCGCGGACGGTGGGCAGGGTCTCCCGCCACCGGTTGGTGATGGGCAGGCGCCGGTCCCGGCCGAACGCCTTCAGGCTGATCTTGGTGCCCGGTGCCGACTGGCGGCGCTTGAACTCCGCGCCGTCCACCAGACGGAGGACGCGGGCCACCACCTCGGGGTCGTGCCCGCGCTCGAGCAGTTCGGCCATCCCGAGGTCGCGGTCGACGTAGTCGGCGACGACGGCGTCGAGCTCCTCGTACGAGGGCAGCGAGTCCGAGTCCTGCTGGCCCGGAGCGAGCTCGGCGGACGGGGGCTTGTCGATGCAGTGCTGGGGAATGGGCTCCACCTCACCGCGGGTGCGGGCGTGCTCGTTGCGCCAGCGGGCGAGGTCCCACACCAGGGTCTTCAGCACGTCCTTGATCGGGGCGAACCCGCCGGCGGAGTCGCCGTAGAGCGTCGAGTAGCCGACGGCGACCTCGCTCTTGTTGCCGGTGGTCAGCAGCAGGTGCCCGTGCTGGTTGGACAGTCCCATCAGCAGGGTGCCGCGCACCCGCGCCTGGAGGTTCTCGGCCGCGAGGCCGGTCAGCTCGGTGGCCTCGTGGAAGGAGTCGACCATGGGTGCGATCGGCACCACCGAGTAGTGCAGACCGACCCGTGTCGCGAGGTCCTGCGCGTCGGCGAGGGAGTGGTCGCTCGACCACTTCGAGGGCAGCCCGACCCCGTGCACCCGGTCGGCCCCGAGCGCGTCGACGGCGAGGACCGCGACCACCGCGGAGTCGATCCCGCCGGAGAGGCCGAGCACGACCGAGGGGAAGCCGTTCTTGTCGATGAAGTCCCGCAGGCCCAGGACCAGCGCCCGCCAGACCTCCTCGCAGTCGCCGAGCGGCTCCGCGACCGTGCCGGGGCGCGGTTCGACCGAGGGGCCGGCTCCTCCGACACCGCGTGCCGGATGACGGTCATCGGCCCGATCCGGCCCGCGCGGCGCTCGCGGACGACCGACGGGTCGATGGACAGGTCGACCGTCAGCAGGTGCTCCACGAACTGGGGCGCGCGGGCCAGGAGCGTGCCGTCGGCGGAAACGACCATCGAATCGCCGTCGAAGACGAGCTCGTCCTGCCCGCCCACCTGGTTGCAGTAGACGATCGGCGCCCGCGCCTCGGCCGCCCGCCGGCGCACCATCGGCAGCCGCAGGTCGTCCTTGGCCCGCTCGTAGGGTGAGGCGTTCGGTGAGACGACGAGGTCGACGCCGGCCTGGCCCGCGACGCCACAGGGCCCGCCCTCCACCCAGAGGTCCTCGCAGATGGTGAGCGCGACGTCGACGCCGTGCAGCCGGACGACCGGCAGCTCGGTCCCGGGCACGAAGTAGCGGGCCTCGTCGAAGACGCCGTAGTTCGGCAGGTGCCGCTTGTAGTAGCGCGCCACCACCCGGCCGCCGTGCAGCAGGGCTGCGGCGTTGCGCGGGGCACCGGTGCGGGGTTGGCGTCGCCCGGCAGCTCGGCGTCGTCCTCCCGTTCGCCGTCGGACGTCGGCGCGACCGGGCCGGGCGCCCCGTCGGCGTTGTGCGCGAGGTACCCGACGACGACGGCGACGTCCCCAGTCCCCGCTCGGCCAGCGTGCGGGCGAGCTCGGCGACGGCGTGCTCGCTGGCGTGCGCGAACGACTCGCGCAGCACCAGGTCCTCGGGCGGGTAGCCGGTGAGCGTCATCTCGGGGAACACCACGAGATGGACGCCGTCCTCGGCGGCCGTCGCCGTCCAGGTGGTCACGAGGTCCGCGTTGCCCGCGAGATCACCGACGCGGGTGTCGACCTGCGCCAGGCCCACGCGCAACTGCAGCTGATCGCTCACCGTCCCAGTCTGGTCGTTGCCGTGATCATGTGCCCAGGGGGCGGATGTTGATCAGGTCACCTGATCCAACCGGGTCCTCCCCACGGTCGACCGTGGGGAGGACCCGGAACGGTCAGGTCACCTGATCGTTCTGGCGGGGACGGGCCGGATCACGGTCGCCAGAAGGCGACGACCTTCGTCCGCAGCTCGGCGCCCAGCCGCCGGTAGAAACGCTGGGCGGCCGCGTTGTCCTCGCGGACCTCCCACCGGACGGCCAGCTGCTCGGGAGCGGCCAGGGCGGCCAGTTCGGTCATCAGCAGCCGGCCGACGCCGGCATCCCGGTAGCCCTCGCGCACGAACAGGTCGTCCAGGCCGAGGATGTCCCGGCCCAGCCACAGGTGCAGCCGGCGGACGGCGGACACGTACCCGGCCGGCTCCCCGTCCCGCTCGGCGAGCAGGACGACGACGTCCGGCCGGGCCAGCATCGCTGCCCAGGTCCCGGGCGTGCCGGCGACCGCGTCCGGCGTGCCCTCGTGGAGGGCGATCTCCCGGACCATCGCGAGGACGGCGGACGCGTCGTCCGGACCGGCCCGCCGCACGTCGACGCGACTGGCCGTCGTGCGGAGCGGGACCTGCCGAGCCATGGCCGGAGCATGCCGGGCCGGCGGGCGGACGGGAAGGCCAGGTGGAGGGCGCACGGTCTGGAGGCGTCTGCCGGGTCACCGGCTGGAGATGTTCCGCACCCTGCGCCGGTCGGGAACCGTGCCACGGTTCTCCTGCCCGATGATCACGACCGGGCCGGCGACCCGCGCCAGCACCCGGCGCCCCACCGACCCGGCAGCCCTGGTGAGCCGGCGGGCGCCCGGAGCCCCCAGGACGACGAGCGCGGCACCGTCGGAGGCCGCGACGAGCGCGGCGGCGGCGTCGGCGCAGCGCACCTCCGCCGTGACCGGCACGTCGGGGAACTCGTCCCGCCACGGGGCGAGCGTCCGTTCCACCAGGCCGACGGCGTCGGCCTCCGTCGCGACGCGGCAGGCGCAGACCCCTCGAGGTCCGCGGGCGGGTCGGCGGTCCACGCGTGCAGCACCGTGAGGGGTACGGCCCGCCGGTGGGCCGCCCGGACGGCGAAACCGAGGGCGGCACCGGAGGACGGTGCGCCGTCGATCCCGACCACCACCCGTGGACGGGGTCGAGGTTCGTCACCCCGGGAGAGGCCGCGCACCACCGTGACCGGACACGCGGCGGCGGCCGCGAGCTGCAGCGGCGCACGGCCGGGGAGCAGCCGGCCCAGCGCGGCGGGGGAGGAGGTGTCGAGCACCAGCAGCGCTGCCGTGCGGCTCTCCTGCAGCAGGACCTGCCGTGCCGTGCCCGGCACGAGGCGCGTCTCGACCGCGAGGCCGGAGTCGACCGCGCGAGCCCGCGCGAGGGCGGCGCCGAGCGTCCCGGCCGCCGTGGGGGACAGGAGCGACCACGGGTCGACGGACGGCGGGGTGTCCACCGGGTGCACCAGCCGCAGCGGCAGCCCCCGGGCCGATGCCTCGGCCGCCGCCCAGTCCAGGGCATCCTCGGAGGTGGCGTCGACCTGCACGACCACGGCGGGGCGGACGTTCATCGCTGCACCCGCGCGGGTCCGTCGATGAGCCTGTGCACGAGGTCCTCCTCGCCGACCGTCGGGCGCAGCGCGCCCGGGCTCACTCGAACGTATCGCAACACGATAGAAACGGGTAGCGCTGTTCCCGCGGCCACGTGATGTGATGGGCGCCGTGGCAGCCGAGGACGAGAGCGTCGGCTCGGCGCCCCTGACCAAGGGCGAGTTCGAGGCGCTGGCCCGCTTCCGGTTCGGCATCCGGCGCTACCTGCGCTTCAGCGAGGAGATCGTGCGCCGGCACGGGCTCACGCCGCAGCAGTACCAGCTCCTGCTGGCGCTCAAGGGCTTCCCCGGCCGGGACTGGGCCACGGTCGGCGAGGTCGCGGACCGGTTGCAGCTGCGCCACCACAGCGTCGTCGAGCTCGTGAACCGGGCGCAGACGCAGCTGCTCGTCGAGCGGGCAGCGCACCCCGAGGACGCGCGCGCGGTCCGCGTCCTGCTCACGGGCGAGGGGAGCGGGTGCTGGGCCGGCTCGCGGCACTGCACCGGGACGAGCTCCAGCGCCTGGACGCGGTCCTGGTTCCGCCGGACTGGCACACCACCGGCTGATCGCGGGCAGCGACGCCTCCGCGGCGCGTCCGGCTGTGTACGGATGCCCCGGAAGGGGCAGGCTTGCGCCAGACCACGGGTGCCGTCACATACCGGAAACGAGCGGACGCGATCATGCCGAGCATGGACCGACAGCAGGAGTTCGTCCTGCGGACCCTGGAAGAGCGCGACATCCGGTTCGTCCGGTTGTGGTTCACCGACGTCTCCGGCTACCTCAAGGCCGTCGCGGTGGCTCCGGCCGAGATCGAAGCGGCGTTCGCCGAAGGCATCGGCTTCGACGGCTCGGCGATCGAGGGGTTCGCCCGCGTCTACGAGTCCGACATGCTCGCCAAGCCCGACCCGGGCACCTTCCAGGTGATGCCGGCGGCCAAGGGCAGCGCGAGCGACACCGCCCGGATGTTCTGCGACATCACGCTGCCCGACGGCTCCCCGGCCTGGGCCGACCCGCGGCACGTGCTGCGGCGCACGCTGGCAAAGGCGGCGGACATGGGCTTCACCTTCTACACCCACCCCGAGGTCGAATTCTTCCTGCTCAAGAACCTGCCCGCCGACGGGTCGCCGCCCGAGCCGGCCGACACCGGGGGTACTTCGACCTCTCCACGCACAACGTGGCCCACGACTTCCGGCGCGAGGCGGTCTTCGCCCTGGAAGCGATGGGCATCTCGGTGGAGTTCAGCCACCACGAGGTCGCCCCCGGCCAGCAGGAGATCGACCTGCGCTACGCCGACGCGCTGTCGATGGCCGACAACATCATGACGCTGCGGCACGTCGTCCGGGAGGTCGCGCTCACCCAGGAGTGCACGCGACGTTCATGCCCAAGCCGTTCACCGAGCTCGCCGGCTCGGCGATGCACACCCACGTCTCGCTGTTCGAGGGAGACCGCAACGCCTTCCACGACGCCGCGGACCCGATGCGCCTGTCCACGACCGGCAAGCAGTTCATCGCCGGCCTGCTCACCCACGCCCGCGAGTACACCGCCGTCACCAACCAGACGGTGAACTCCTACCGACGCCTGCTGGCCGGCACCGAGGCGCCGACCGCCGCGACCTGGGGCCGGGCCAACCGGTCGGCGCTCGTGCGGCTGCCCTCCTACAAGCCCAGCAAGGCGCAGTCGGCCCGCGTCGAGATCCGGTCCCCGGACTCCGCCTGCAACCCCTACCTGACCTTCGCCGTCCTGCTGGCCGCCGGGCTCCGCGGCATCGAGAAGGGTACGACCTGCCGCCCGAGGCCGAGGACGACGTCTGGTCGCTCACCGACACCGAGCGGCGCGCCGCCGGCTACGAGGACCTGCCCGTGTCCTCGGCGAGGCGCTCACCGCGATGCAGGGCAGTGAGCTGGTCGCCGAGACGCTCGGCGAGCACGTGTTCGAGCACTTCTTGCGCAACAAGTGGGAGGAGTTCAACTCCTACCGGCAGAACGTCACGCCGTTCGAGCTGCGCCGCTACCTCCCCGGTCTGTAGAAGGACCCTCGGAAGGACCTCGCACCTCGCACGTTCGGCACGGGTCCACGCGACGGGGCCGTTCCATCGCGTCACCTGGCCATCCGGCCGGGTGACGTGCCCGGCGCGGCATGCCACCGGGATGTCGCGGCTCAGTAGTCTTCCTCGCTGGCAATCGACGCGGGGTGGACGACGTGGTGCGCAGGCGGCTCGGGCGGTGTCACGCCCCGTGACGGTCCTGGCCGAACCGGTCGCGGACCAGTTGCGGGCGTCGTCGCCGCAGCCGCGTGCCCGCCGCCCCGAGATCGAGGGCCTGCGCGCCCTGGCGGTCGCGCTGGTCGTCGTCTACCACGTGTTCAGCGGCCGGGTCTCCGGTGGCGTCGACGTCTTCCTGACGCTCACCGGCTTCTTCCTCGCCGTCACCCTGGGAGAGCGGTTCGCCCGCACCGACCGGTTCAACCCGCTGCGTCCCGTGGCGCGGTCGCTGTCCCGACTGGCGCCGGCCGCGTTCGTCGTGCTCGTCGTGACCGTCCTCGCGGCCCTGTGGGTGGCCCCGCAGACCCGCTGGCGCGAGGTCGTCGTCCACCTCATCTCCTCGGTCACGTTCACGGAGAACCTGCGGCTGGTCGACGAGTCGGTCAGCTACGCCGCCCTGAACGCGGCCACGAGCCCGATGCAGCAGTTCTGGTCGCTGTCGATCCAGGTGCAGGTCCTGCTGGCCGCGCCGTTCGTGGTGGCCGCGGTCGGCCTGCTCCTGCGGGCCACGGGTCTGGCCCGGCACGGCCGCCGGGTGGCGATCCTGCTGGTGGGGGCAGGGACCGCCGCTTCCTTCGCCTGGGCGCTGGTCGCGGTGCGGGCCGACCAGCAGGCCGCCTACTTCGCGACCCTGCCCCGGCTGTGGGAACTCGGAGCCGGTGCGCTGGCCGGGCTCCTGCTGGTCGACCGCCGTCCCCGCGGGCTGGTCGCCGCCGTGCTCGGCTGGGCCGGGGTCCTGGGCCTCGTGGCGTGCGGTGCGGTGCTCGACGGCGCCCGCACGTTCCCGGGGTGGCAGGCCGCCTGGCCGGTGGTCTGCGCCCTGCTGATCCTGTTCGCGGCAGACGCGGGAGGCCGCCGCGGCGCGCACCGGCTGCTGTCCCGGCCCTCCCTGCAGTGGGTGGGGCAGCGCTCGTACGGCATCTACCTCTGGCACTGGCCGATCCTCGTCCTGTCCATGGTGCACACGGGCGGGGACCGGCCGTCCGTGCTCGCGGGGACGGCGATCATCGGGTCCGCCGTCGCGCTCGCGGCGCTGACCCACCGGCTCGCCGAACGGCCGGCGCTGGACCTGCTGCGCTCCCGCCGTCCGGCCTGGGCCGTGGCGCTGGTGATCGCGTGCGCGGCGCCGCTCGTCGTCGCCGGCGCGGTCACCACCACCCAGCTGGACCGGCAGCTGGCGGACTTCGTGCCCGCCGCCGACGACCCCGACTACCCCGGCGCCCGGGCGATGCTGCGCCCGGAGCTGATGGAGCAGGCCGACGAGGTGGAGGCGGTCCCGCCGCTGTCGGTCATCCGCGACGACTGGGCCCGGATCTCGGACAGCCGCTGCGTGCGCGAGGGCGGCGAGGACCCGGACTCGCCGCTGCAGCCCTTCAGCTGCGTGCGCGGGTCCGACGACGCCGAGCGGCGCATCGTGCTGGTCGGCGACTCGCACGTCGCCTCGTGGCAGCAGCCGATGAGCGAGATCGCCGACGCCCACGGCTGGCAGTTCGTGTCCCTGATCAACCCCGGCTGCAACCTGTCCACGCAGTCGGAGTTCCGGGCCAATCGCTCGCTGGTCGAGCAGTGCGACGCCTGGCGGTCCGGACTCGTCGAGCGCATCGTCGACCTGGACCCGGACCTGGTGGTGGCCCTGGGCACCCGGATCGCGAAGGGGAGCGGGAGGCGCTGCCCGCGGGCTTCGTGGAGGCGTGGCAGCAGCTCGCGGCCGCCGGCATCCCGGTGATCGGCCTGCGGGACAACCCCCGGCACGAGCGCGACGTCCCCGACTGCGTGGCCGAGCTCGGCGATCTGGCGCCCGAGTGCGCCGTGGCGCCCGCCGACATCTACGACGACGCCGTCCTCGCGGCCGGCCTGCCCCCGGGCGTGCAGCTGCTCGACACCCGGCCGTACTTCTGCACGAGCACCGAGTGCCCGTCGGTGATCGGGAACGTCCGGGTGTACCGGGACGACGCCCACGTGACGGCCATGTACATGCGCACCGTCCGACCGGTGCTGGAGCCGGACCTCCTGGCCATGACCGGCTGGTGAGCCGCCGGCCGGACGGCCTCGTCGCAGGGGTCCGGGCCGGGCGCACGAGGCGCGGAGGGCGGCGAGGTCCTTCTACTAACCTCGACCGCGTGGCCTGCCTGCTCGTCGTCGTCGTGCATCCCACCGACCCGTCGGGCCGCCTGGGGCAGTGGTTGCGCGAGGCCGGCCTCGAGCTGGACGAGCGCCACCTGGGCGCCGGGGACGAGCTGCCGGAGACGCTCGACGGCTTCGGCGGGATGGTCGTCCTCGGCGGCCCGCAGTCGGCCCTGGACGACGAGCGGACCAGCCCGGAGCTGGTCGGGGTGCGCGAGCTCCTGCGGCGCGCGCTGGCCGCCGACTTCCCGACCCTCGCGATCTGCCTGGGTGCCCAGCTGCTCGCCCAGGCCGGCGGCGGCCGGGTGCGGACGGGCATCGACGGCCCGGAGGTGGGCGCGCTGCTGGTCGCCAAGCGGGACGCCGCGGACGACGACCCGGTCTTCCGCCCCTGCCGCTGACGCCCGACGTGCTGCAGTTCCACCACGACGAGATCTCCGAGCTGCCGTCCGGCGCCACCCTGCTGGCCAGCAGCCCGATGTACGCCCACCAGGCCTTCCGCGTCGGCCGGCACGTGTACGGGCTGCAGTTCCACATCGAGACGACCCCGGAGGTCGTCCACGAGTGGGCCGGGCGGGACGTCGTCGGCGTCGCGTCCAGCCCGTGGGACCGGGAGACCATCTGCCGGTTGTCGGACGAGGCCCACCCGCACATCCAGGAGACCTGGGCCCCGTTCGCCGGCCGGTTCGCCGAGCTGGTCCGCACGCACGCGCAGCAGGCAGCGTGACGGCGGCCGAGGCGGAGGTGCCGCGCCGGGCCGTCGTCCGGCTGGTCCGCTTCGGGTTCGAGGACGGCACCCGGGCGGCGCTGCTCCTGTCCGACCCGGCGCTGGGGCTCTGGGACCTCGAGCGCAACGAGCCCGCCGACCCGGAGGCCGGCCCGGTGGTGGCCGCACTGGCCCGGGCCGGTGACCCCGACCTGGCGCTGCGGTCGCTGCACCGCCTCGTGGAGGCGCTGGACTCCTCCGACTCCTCCGGGGAGGCCGCCGCCGCGCTCCTGGCCCACCTGCGGGGTCGGGTCTGCTGCGCAGCCGGCTGCTGTCGGTGCTGGGCGCCAGCTCCGGTCTGGCCGACCACCTCGCGGCACACCCGGGGGACTGGACGGCGCTCGAGGACGACGGCGAGGGCATCTTCCGCGGGTCGTCCGGTCCGTCGGCCCCGGAGCTGCAACGGCGGATGCTCGTCGCCGTGGGGGCCGATCCCGACGACCCACCCTGGGGTGTGCGGCTGGGCAAGGCGGCCCCCGACGCGTCCCCGCCGCGGATCCGGGCGCTCCGGCTGGCCTATCGCCGCGCCATCCTGTCCCTGGCCGGCCGTGACCTGGGGAGGGGCTGCCGGCCGAGGAGGCCGCCGCCGAGCTCGCCGACATCGCCGCCGCCGTCCTGACCGCCGGTCTGGCCCTGGCCGTGGCGGAGCAGCCGGCCTCGGCCGCCCCGTGCCGCCTGGCCGTGATCGCGCTCGGCAAGACCGGGGGCCGCGAGCTGAACTACGTGAGCGACGTCGACGTCGTCTTCGTGGCCGAGCCGGTCGACCCCGACGATTCCGAGAGCGCGGCCCTGACGAGCGCGACGCGGGTGGCGGCCGCGCTCATGCGGATCTGCCACGAGGCGGCCTGGGAGGTCGACGCCGCGCTGCGCCCCGAGGGCAGGGCCGGTGCCCTGGTGCGCACCGTGGCCGGGCATCAGGCGTACTACGAGCAGTGGGCCAGCACCTGGGAGTTCCAGGCGCTGCTGAAGATGCGACCGGCCGCCGGGGACCCCGACCTCGGGCGGGCCTACGTGGACGCGCTCTGGCCGCTGGTGTGGAAGGCCGGTGACCGGCCGGGCTTCGTCGGCGAGGTGCAGGCCATGCGCCGCCGGGTGGAGGCCAACATCCCGCCCGCCCAGGCCGAGCGGGAGCTCAAGCTCGGCCGTGGTGGTCTCCGCGACGTCGAGTTCGCCGTCCAGCTGCTCCAGATGGTGCACGGCCGGGTCGACGAGTCGCTGCGCGTCGGCGGCACGCTGCCGGCGCTGCAGGCGCTCTCGTCCGGCGGGTACGTGGGCCGGGAGGACGCCGCGACGCTGATCGCCTCCTACCGCTTCCTGCGCACCGTCGAGCACCGGCTCCAGCTCCTCCGGCTGCGCCGGACCCACCTGCTGCCCACCGACGAGCAGCAGCTGCGCTGGCTGGCGCGGTCGCTCGGGTACAAGCCCGACCACCGCGGCGAGGCGGTCGACGTCCTGGACGCCGAGCTGAGCCTGCACACCCGCGAGGTCCGCCGGCTGCACGAGAAGCTCTTCTACCGGCCGTTGCTGTCGGCGGTCGCCCGTGTTCCCGGCGAGCACCTGCAGCTCGGCTCCAAGGCGGCGGGGGACTGGCTGCGTGCCCTCGGCTTCGCCGATCCCGACGGCGCCCTGCGGCACCTGGCCGCGCTCACCGGCGGGGTGTCCCGCTCGGCGTCCATGCAGAAGTACCTGCTGCCGGTGCTGCTCCAGACGTTCGCGTCCTGCCCGAACCCGGACGCCGGGCTGCTGGCCTACCGACAGGTCAGCGAGGCCCTCGGTGGCAACCAGTGGTTCCTGCGGCTGCTGCGGGACGAGGGCCAGGTCGCCGAACGGCTGGCCCAGCTGCTCGGGTCCAGCCAGTTCGTCGCCTCCCTCCTGACCCGCACGCCGGAAGCGCTGCGGCTGCTGGCCGACGACGAGCAGCTGGAGCCGCGGGCCGCGGCGACGCTGGCCGGTGCCTGGCGGCAGGCCGCCGGGCGCGCTCCCGACCCGCAGGCCGGCATCCGCGTCCTGCGCGGGTTGCGCCGGCAGGAGCTGCTGCGGGTCGCCGCGGCCGACCTGCTCGGACGGCTCGACGTCGTCCGGCTGGGGAGGCGCTGACCGACATCGCGGCGGCCACCCTGCAGGTGGGGCTGGACATGGCGGTGCGGGCGCACGCCCTCGAGGCGGGCATGGACCCCGCCGAGCTGCCGATGGACCTGGCGATCATCGGCATGGGCCGGCTCGGCGGGCGCGAGCTGGGCTTCGGCTCGGACGCCGACGTGCTGTTCGTCCACCGTCCCCGGGAGGGCGCCGACGAGGGAAGGCGACCTCGGTGGCCAACGCCGTCGCCCACACCATGCGGCGGCTGCTGAGCGAGCCGGCTCCGGACCCGGCGTTCGAGGTGGACGCGGACCTGCGGCCCGAGGGCCGGCAGGGCGCCCTCGTCCGGAGCCTCTCGGCCTTCCGGGAGTACTACGAGCGGTGGGTGTCGGTCTGGGAGGTCCAGGCGCTCCTGCGCGCAGTCCCCATGGCCGGCGACCCGGAGCTCGGCGCCGACTTCGTCGCCATGATCGACCCGATCCGCTATCCCGAGGGTGGCCTGACCGACGAGCAGGTCGCCGAGATCCGCCGGATCAAGGCGCGCGTCGAGCGGGAGCGCCTGCCGCGCGGTGCCGATCCGGCCACGCACACGAAGCTGGGCCGGGGTGGCCTGGCCGACGTCGAGTGGACCGCGCAACTGCTGCAGCTGCAGCACGCCGCCGATCGCCCCGCGTTGCGGGTCCAGTCGACGATCGAGGCGCTGCACGCCCTCGGGGACTCCGGCCTGCTGGAGCAAGGGGACCTCGACGCGCTGCGGGCGGCGTGGGACCTGGCCACCCGCGCGCGCAACGCGATCTTCCTGGTGCGCGGGCGGGCCAGCGACCAGCTCCCCGGCCGGGGCTGGAGCTCGACGGGGTCGCCAGAGCCTGCGGCTACGGCCCCGACATGGACCCGGGGCAGTTCCTCGACGACTACCGCCGCACCTCGCGGCGCGCGCGCAGCGTCGTGGAGCGGGTCTTCTACGGCCAGCCGTCGGCCGGGCAGGGGCACTGACCCCAGCCGTCGGCCGCCGGCGAGTATGACGATCGCATGGCTTCGCTCCCTGCGGCGTTCGGATCCGGTCGGAACGGCAAGGGCACCAGGAGGACGTGTTCCCGAGCCGGAAAGGGGTCGCCTCGATGCGTCTCCTCCTCGCCGGGATCGGCGCGGCGCTGATCCTGACCGGATGCAGCGGCGACGACGGCCCGTCGGCCGGCACGGGCTCGTCGGCCGCGCCCGGTTCCACGGCTGCGCCGTCGACGGAAGCCGGTGAGGGCACGGGTGGACCGGAGCCGATCACGGCCGGAGGCGTCGACGACTCCATCGCCGTGGGTGACGGGCCACCGGTGACCCTCACCGACGTGAGCCTCGGCGGCCACGACGGGTTCGACCGCATCGTTTTCGAGCTGGCCGGCGAGGGCGAGGCCGGCTGGCGGGTCGGCTACGTCGATCAGCCGCGGGCCCAGGGGTCCGGGGCGCCGGTTCCGGTGCCCGGGGCGGCCGCCCTGGAGATCACCCTGACCAACGTGGCCCTTCCGGGCGACGCGCCCGAGGGGTAGACCCCTGGCAGGGCCGGGACCGGCGGACGATCCCCGGGGCGGCGGTGGTGGACACCCTCGTCGAGGACACCCTCTTCGAGGGCGGTACACGTTCTTCGCCGCGCTGGACGCGCGGCGGCCGTTCGCCGTGGGCCTGCTGAACGCGCCCCAGCGGATCGTGGTCGACGTCCTGGCCGGCGACCCGGCGAGCCCCGTCGCGCTGTCGCAGCGCTGCGAGAGCCCGAGCGGCTTCGCCATCGCCTATCTCGAGGGTGGGCGGTCAACCCGGGGGACACGGTGGCTGCCTGCACCCGCTTCGCGCCGGAGGAGTTCACCGTGCCCCCGGGCACCGACGCACGGGTGGGTGCGGTCACCGCCACGGTGGAGGCGGCCCCCTCGACCGGGTCGCGAGCTCCGGGCCGGACCAGGAGCTCAGCCGCACGGAGACCACGGTCGGCGGCCGGGCGGCCGTGCGCATCGAGCGCGCCTCGATCGGCGGGCTGTGGCCCGAGGGCGTGCGCTCGACCGCGTACGTCGTCGACCTCGGAGCCGGCGACGAGGGGCCGCGCACGCTGGTGGTGAACACCGTCGGGCTGCCGCAGTTCGACTACGCCCGCAACGTACGGGTGCTCGACCGGATGATCGAGACGGTCACGCTTCCCGACGGGTGACCCACGGGCCGGCCCCGCGCGCGCAGGTACGGGCGTCGTGCGCGACGGATGACCTCAGGTTCGCGGTGTGGCAGCGGGACGCGCGGTCGACGGCGAACCCCTCTGCCACACCGCGAACCTCAGTCGGTGCGGGTGGGGATGCCCCCGCCCGCGCAGTCTCGCCCGGTGGGGTGGCCCACCGGCCGGGCGGGTGTAGGCACGTGGCGGCGGGGCATGCTGGTGCCGTGTCGCGATCACTGTCGGTCGAACCGGACCCGCCCGAGGACGTCGACGTCCCGGAGGCGCCCGCACGTGGGGACGGCGCGACGATCACGCCGTACCGGGACGGGCCGCTGATCGTGCGCGGGGACTTCCGGCTGGTCGACCAGGACGGTGCGGAGATCGATCCCGGCCGCGACACCATCGCGCTCTGCCGGTGCGGGAAGTCCGGCATCAAGCCCTTCTGCGACGGCGCGCACAAGCGGTCCGGGTTCTCGGCGCCGAGCGCGCCGAGCCGGCCGCGGCCCGCGGCGCAGATCCTCAGGGGTACGCGCCGCACCGAGGCGTGACCACGGACGGCGTTCACCCGGCCGTGGCCCGGCAGTGGGACATGGAACCCGGATGACGCAGGATGCACCCAACGTCCTGGCGGACCGTCCCCGGGGATCCTCCGCCGCCTGATCGGAGGGTTCCGTGGATTCGCCACTCGCCACCGTGCTGCTGCCCGCCGCGCTCGCCATCGTCATGCTGGGCCTGGGGCTGTCCCTGACCGTCGGCGACTTCGCGCGGGTGGGGCGGCAGCCCAAGGCCGTGGTCATCGCGCTCCTGCTGCAACTGCTGGTGCTTCCGGCGGTCTGCTTCGGGCTGGTGCTCGCCTTCGACCTGCCGCCGATCCTGGCCGTCGGCATGCTCCTGCTGGCGGCCTCGCCCGGGGGCACGACCGCCAACCTCTTCAGCCACCTGTTCCGCGGCGACGTCGCGCTGAACGTGACGCTCACGGCGGTCAACTCGCTGATCGCGGTGCTGACCCTCCCGGTCATCACCAACCTCGCGATCGGGTACTTCGACCCCGCCGACGCCGACACGCTCGGCCTCCAGTTCGGCAAGACCGTCCAGGTCTTCGCCGTCGTCCTCGTGCCGGTGGCCATCGGGATGCTGGTCCGACGCCGCGCTGCACGGTTCGCCGACCGCATGGACAAGCCCGTGCGGATCCTCTCCGCCGTCGTCCTGGCCCTGGTGATCGTGGGCACGATGCTCGCCGAGCGGGAGAACATCACCGGCTACCTGCGCGACATCGGGCTGCCGGCACTCCTGTTCTGCGCGCTCAGCCTCCTGGTGGGGTTCCTGGTCCCGCGCGCCCTGGGTGTCGTGGAGCGGCAGGCCGTCGCCAGCGCGTTCGAGATCGGCATCCACAACAGCACGCTGGCGATCGCCGTGGCGATCAGCGTGCTGGGGAGCGTCGAGCTCGCCGTACCCGCCGCGGTCTACGGGGTCCTGATGTTCCCGGTGGCCGCCGTCTTCGGCTGGGCGATCACGCGCACCTCGCGGCGGCGCGGGTCGGAGCTCCCGGTCGGGTAGCCGACCGGGAGACCCACCTCAGCGAGCGGTGTCGAACGCCTTCGCCATCTCCACCTGCTCCTCGAGCACCTCGCCGATGCGGGCCTGGACGGCGTCCAGCTCCCCGATCACCTCGCTGGTGGCGTGGATGCCGGCGGAGACCGAACGGCTGCTGCTCTGGATCCCGGCGACCTGCTCGGACACCCGCTGGGTGGCGCCCGCGGTCTCGCGGGCGAGGTCCTTGACCTCGCTGGCGACCACCGCGAAGCCGCGGCCGAGCTCGCCGGCCCGCGCCGCCTCGATGGTGGCGTTGAGCGCGAGCAGGTTGGTCTGGTCGGCGATCGCGCCGATGATCCGGATGACGTCGTCCACGGCGGCCGAGGCGGTGCCCAGCGCCTCCACCTCGGCGGTCATCGAGGAGGCCTGGGCGACGGCCTTCTCCGCCACCCGGCCGGCGTCGTCGGCCGCCCGGCGCAACCGGTCGACGGTCTCCAGCAGCGCCCGCGAGTTCACGGCGTCGGCCTCGGCGCGACGCAGGATGTCCAGCCGCTGCGAGACCAGCTGCGCGACGTTGCGCAGCGCGGAGGCACGCGAGTCCGACAGCTCGATGGTCGTGGTCGCGAAGAAGTCCATGGTGCCGATGACGCGACCGCCCGCGGTGATCGGGAAGCAGACGCCCGACCGGACCCCGGCCCGCCCGGCGGCAGGAGCGCGCACGCAGTCGGTCACCTCGGCGAGGTCGCGGACGAACACCAGGTCGCGCTGCCGCCACGCCCGGCCGGACAGGCCGACCCCTTCGGCGAAACTGGCGTTGAGGGTGACCTTCCGGAACTCCTCGCCGGCCGAACCGGACTCGACGTCGAAGCGCAGGACGCCCTGCACGTCGTCCAGCGCCCAGAACGAGCCGTAGGCCCAGCCGAAGGCCGTCCGGACCGTCTCGAGCGCGGTGCGCAGCGCGGTCCCCTCGTCCCGGGCCTCGCCGACCTTCGCGACGACGGTCGTGACGGCGTTGCGGTCGTCCAGATTCTCCTTCAGCTGCGCCGTCGCCAGGGCGCTGCGCCGGGCGTGGCCGACCAACCGGCCGATGGCCTCCCACTTCTCCGTGCGACCGCCGAAGAAGGGCAGCTCGCGGCGGCTGTAGTACTCGAGGACGGCGGTGACCTGCCCGTCCTCGACGACGGGCAGGAAGCAGCCCTGGCGCGCGCCGGACGCAGCGGCGGTCCGCCACCGCGGGCAGCCGGCGGTGCTCGAGGCGTCGTCCATCAGCACGGGACGGCGATCGCGGAGCGCCTCCCCGCCGTAGCCCGCGCCGGACACCATCACGGTGCTCTCGGCCCACTCCGCCGCCATCGTGGCTGCGAGCTCGCCCTCGGTCACCCGCAGCACGAAGTCGCCCGAGTGGTCGGGCAGCCAGGCGGCGCCGTAGGCCAGGTCCAACGACTGGACCAGGCTGTGCAGGATGCGCTCGTGGGCCACGACCTCGTCGCCGACGTCGGGGCCGAGAGCCTCGATCACCCGCTCCAGGGCCTCGACGTCCTTCGGCGGCGCAGCGGTGACCGCCGCTGGCCCGGACGTGCCGTGACGACCCCACATGTGCGTACCCCGCTGTTCCGATACCGCTCGTCTCGGTGTGCTGTTTCGGCACCGGCCGGGCGGAATCCAGTCGTACGCGACCCCTCGTGCGGGATGTCGGATCAGGCGGCGAGCGTCCGCTCCGTCCGCAGGCCGGACCGCCCCGCCTCCCAGGCACCGAGCAGGTGCACGGCGGCGAGCCCGTCCATCGCCAGCGAGCAGGCGGCCCCGAAGAGGACGTCCACGGCGAGGTCCGGCTCGTCGGCGACCAGCGACCCGCACATGTCGATCGAGGCGATCTGCTCGTGCACGGCGTCGGCTTCGACGTGCTCGTCGTAGAAGACGGTGACCCGCTCGTCGAAGCCGAGACGGCGCAGCCCGGCCGAGTAGCGCCGGCTGGGCTCCGACGACGTCATCTCGACGACCGCCAGGTGCCCCAGCGCGGCACCGCGCCACCGGCGGTGCAGCCCGAACAGCGACATCGTGTTCACCGAGGCGAAGGCGGCCGCCGGGGCCTCGTTCCACAGCGCGCCGTAGCGTGGGTCCAGGCCCAGGGAGCTCATCAGCCCGGCGAACAGCTCGCTGTGCATCCGGGCGGCCGAGCCGCCGCCGTACTCGTCGGCCTGGATCTCGACCATCGCCGCCTTGGCCCGGCCCGAGAGCCGGGGATCGCGAACGTGTGCGGGTCGGCCTCCTTGAGGTGGTAGACCGACCGCAGCGTGAGGTACTCCCGCCACTGGCCCAGCGTGCCCTGCTTGGCCATGAACGAGGACAGGGACGGACCGTCGTCGGCGGCGATGAGCGCGGCGAGCTGACGGTCGATGGCGTCCTCGGCGACGACGACCGGGCCGACCAGCGTCCGCAGGGCGCCCAGGTGGCGGCGCTCGAGGCCGGCGCGCACGCGCAGCAGGGCCGGATCCCACTCCCAGTCCTCGGGGACGCCGTCGAAGCCGCGGTAGTGCAGCTCGTAGAGGACGGCGAGGCTGATCTGCAGGTCCTCGTCGGTCAGGGCGCACGCCCCGCCGGATGCGACCCGGTCGGCTCGCTCGATCGTCGTCGCGGACACCGTGGTGCGGGTGGCCAGGTCGCGGCAGAGGGCCTCGCTCAGCGGACCGCGCGGCTCGGGCAGGTGCATGGTGCCGATCATGCCCAGCGACCCCGGATCGATGCGTCGGGGCATGTGATGTCCCCGCGGGTAGTACCCCGCCATGACCCGTCCGTGGAATCGCGTCGTCCTCGTCACCGGCGGTAGCGCCGGCATCGGCCGGGCGACGGTGCGCAGGCTCGCCGCCGAGGGTGCCGCGTGGTCACGTGCGCGCGGGACGGGGACCGGCTGGAGGAGGCGGTCCGGGGCCTGCCGGGAGTGACGTCCGTGGTCGCCGACGTGGCCGAGGCGGCCGACCGGATAGAACTCGTCGACCGGGTCGTGGACGAGCACGGTCGGCTCGACGCGGTGGTGCTCAACGCCGGCCTCGGCTGGGCCGGGCTGCTCGAGGACATGCCGGGGAGGCGGTGGACGGGATCGTCGCGGTCAACCTCACCGGGGCCGTCGAGGTCACCCGGCTGGCGTTGCCCCATCTGCTCGCCGCCGCCCGGGACCGCGGCCGGGCCGATGTCGTGGCCGTCTCGTCGGTCGCCGCGTGGTCGCAGGTGCCCCCACTGACGGTCTACTCGGCGACGAAGGCGGGGCTGCACGGCTTCGTGAAGGGGCTGCGGCGGGAGGTGACCGCGCGCGGCGTCCGCGTGCACACGGTCAACCCGTTCTTCGTCGAGACCGAATGGCTGGCCCGCGGGCACGGCCGCCCGCCCGCGTCGGACGCCGACGCCGCGGGCCGGCTCTCCCGGGGCATCGCCCCCGAGCGGATCGCAGACCGGGTCGCCGGATGTCTCGTCGCGCAGCGCTCGCGCACGGTCGCCGTCCCCCGCTGGGCCGGCCTGGCCCGCCTCGGGGAGCTGCCGCCGGTCGGCCGCACCCTGGACCGGCTCCTCTCGGCGCGGGCCGCCGGGATCGGCCGTCTCGCGGCCCGGTCGGTGGAGCGACGCACCCGCTGATCTCCCGGCGGCAGCCGGCGTGCGTGCGGTCAGTCCGCCGACTCGAGCAGGCCGACGGCCGCGGTGTCCACGCAGAGCGACATGTCCGGTGTCTCGCTGCTGACCCGCAGGTGGCCGCCCCCACCGCGCATCGACAGGTACACCGCGTTGGCGCCCGCGCGGACCGGCGCCACCTCGGCCTCGCCGTTCTCGGGGTCACCAGGATCCAGCCGTCGCTGCTGGCCAGGTAGTTCAGCTGGACCGTCCACTGTGCCTCGGCGGCGTCCCGGCTCAGGATGATCCGCGACGACCCGAGGGGCTCGACGAGGTAGCCGCAGTCGGGCCGCGGGCCCGGTACGGAGCCGTACTGGGCGGCGACGCGGGCGTCGACCAGGGTGCCGAGGGGCCGAGGACCCGGGGCTCGTGCGTGCTTGTCGACGTCTCCACGCCCACGGGGGCGAAGACCCATGAGACGCGGTTGTAGGGGTGGACAGGCCCCACACGGCGGAGCCGGCCACGGCGTGGTCCAGGACCGGGGCGTCGGCCGACAGCAGGCTCCGCTGGGCGGTGGCGAGGTAGGCGCGTTCCATCCCGTTGTCGCGGGTCTCGTTGTAGCTCGCCGTGGACCACAGGCTCAGGCCGAGGAAGAACACCGTCAGGAGCACCGCGGCGTCCCGGCGCTCCGTGCGGTCGAGCAGCGTCCGGGTGGCGTCGCGCGCCGGAGCCCGGGCCACCAGCGCCACGGCGATCGCGGCGACGAGCACGATGTCGGGGAAGAAGCGCAGGTTGAGCGCGAACTCGGCGCTCACCCCGCTGGTGAGGCGGCTCACCACGAGCACCAGGACGTTGGTCACGACGTACCCGACGAGCAGCACCCAGACGACGCCACCGGTCTGCCGTCGCCACGAGATCCAGCCGGCCGCCAGGAGCACCGCGGCCGCGCCGACGACGAGCGCCGTCGGCGGATCCGCCCACGTGCCGAAGTCCGTCCAGAACAACGGACCGCCGACGAGGCCGGGCAGGATGCCGTCGGTGATGGTGGTGCCCACGGCGTCGACGGCGGTGGTCAGCGATCCGGACTGCTCGGCCGGGACGGTCCGCGGCTGCACCGCGGACCCGAACCGCCACACGAGGACGGCCCCGTCGCCACCAGGCCGGCCCACAGCCACCCCGCCCGGCGAAGGCCGGCCACCACGGGGCGGCCTCGCCGGACTGGCGGAGCACGAGGACGAGCACGACGAAGGCGATCGCCGGGACGACCAGCGCCTGCTCGCCGAAGCAGAGGACGAGCCCGAAGACGAGCGTGCCTGAGACGGCGTAACGGACCCGTCCGGTGCGGTGCAGGGCGATCGCGTCGCCGCACACCCAGGCGAGGCCGGCCTGCACCGGCACAGCGCCGACGGCGATCGTCCAGTTGTCGAACGCGGCCAGCGCGAGGGGGAGAAGAGGTAGAGCACCAGCGGGAGCAGCAGGACGGGACGATCGCCCAGGAGCAGCCGCAGCAGCCGGAGCACCGCCAGGGAGGCCAGCGCCTGGAGGACGACGAGGGCTGCCGCCATCGGCCAGTACTCCAGCGGGGCGATCCGGGTCAGGGCCCCGGTCAGGAGGTCGGCCAGCGGTGCGAAGCGGCCGTCGTCGGCGACGAGGAACTCCGACGAGAGGAGCGGCAGCCGCACGGACCGGCCGGCGACGACGAGGTCGTTCTGCGAGAGCACGCCGGCCAGGGAGACCCAGGCGCGGACGAGGAGCTGTGCCATGACCAGGAACGCCGCCAGCAGCAGGACCCTGCGGCCCCTCGACCGCGGGCGCCGGCGGCGTGGCTCGCGCAGGTCCGGCGTGGTGTCCGGCGCCGCCGCGACCAGGCGCGGCGCAGCAGGCGCCTCCGCCACCTCGGTCACGCGAACCCTCCCTGACGCACGGCCGAGATCGTAAGCGGCGGCCGGTGGTCCCCGGTCAGCCGCGCGGGAAGAGCGCCCGGACGGGTAGGACGCCCGCGGGTCCCGCGTGCCCAGCGCTCGAGGCGCCGACGCCGTGGTCGGGGACGCAGCAGCGACCCACGGCCGGGCCGGTTCCTCTCGGTCCGGGAACGGAGACCCTGGCGCCCTTGCCACACCCGGCCGGGCACGGTTGTCTCCAGGAAGACTTCCGGGAGATCGGAAAGAGGCAGCGATGGATTTCCTGCAACCGACGTCGTGGGCCGATGCCCTTGCCGTCCGCGCCGAGCGGCCCGACGCGATGCCGATCGCCGGCGGCACCGACGTCATGGTCGACCTGAACTTCGACCGGCGGCGCCCCGGCGCGCTGCTGGACCTCGGACGGGTACCCGAGCTGCGCGAGTGGTCGATCGACGACGGCGCCGGTGGGGTGGGTGGGGGCAGCGCCGGTGGGGTGGGTGGGGGCAACTGGGTCCGGCTGGGCGCCGGTGTGCCGTACTCCCGGATCATCGACGACCTGGGCGACCGGCTCCCCGGGCTCGCGATGGCCGCGCGGACCGTCGGCTCGCCCCAGATCCGCGTCCGGGGCACGGTCGGGGGAACCTCGGGTCGGCGTCCCCGGCCGGTGACGCGCACCCGCCGCTGCTGGCGGCCGGTGCGCTGGTCGAGGTGGAGTCGGCGGCGCGTGGAACGCGCCGGATCCCCTCGGCGGACTTCTACACGGGCGTGAAGCGCAACGAGCTGGCCGAGGACGAGCTGATCGCGGCCGTGCTGCTGCCGGAGGCGACGGGACCGCAGCAATTCTGCAAGGTGGGTACCCGCAACGCGATGGTGATCGCGGTGTCGGCGTTCGCCTGCGCCTTGCATCCCGACCGGAAGGCCGTGGGCACGGGCATCGGCTCGGCGGCGCCCACGCCGCGCCGGGCGACGGGCGCAGAGGAGTTCCTCGCCGGTGAACTCGAGGCGGCGGGTCTCTGGGACTCCCGCGGCGAGCTGCCGGACACGCTGGCCCGCGCGTTCGGTGAGCGGGTCGCGGCCGCGGCCTCACCGATCGACGACGTCCGGGGAGCGCGGCCTACCGGCGGCACTCCCTCTCGGTGATGGCGCGACGGGCCGCCACCTGGGCGTGGTCCCAGTACCGGGACGACCTGCGGAAGGCGGCCTGACCATGCGCATCACCACCACCGTCAACGGGACCCGGCACGAGGTCGACGACGTCTGGCCGGGCGAGAGCCTGCTCTACGTGCTGCGCGAGCGCATGGGGCTGCCCGGGTCGAAGAACGCCTGCGAGCAGGGCGAGTGCGGCTCCTGCACCGTCTACCTCGACGGCGAGCCGGTCTGCTCCTGCCTGGTGGCGGCCGGCCAGGCCATCGGCCGCGAGGTGACCACTGTCGAAGGACTCGCCGGCACAGACGGGCTCCATCCGGTGCAGGAGGCGTTCGTCGAGGCCGGCGCCGTGCAGTGCGGGTTCTGCACGCCCGGGCTGGTCGTCGCCGCCCACGACCTCCTGGAACGGGTCCCCGACCCCTCCGACCTGGAGATCCGGGAGGCGCTGGCCGGCAACCTCTGCCGCTGCACCGGCTACGAGAAGATCCTCGACGCGGTCCGGCTGGCCGCGCAGCGGCAGGCGCAGGCATGAGCACCGACGCCGGCACGCGGACGACGACGACCACCACGACGGCACCGCCCGGCCGGGTCGGGGACAGCCCGCTCCGCCCGGACGGGACGCTGAAGGTCACCGGCGAGTTCGCCTACGCCAGCGACCTCTGGCACGACGACATGGTGTGGGGCGTCACCCTGCGCAGCCCGCACCCGCACGCGCGCATCCGGGGTATCGACATCACGGAGGCGCTCACCGTCCCGGGCGTCACGGCGGTGCTCACCGCCGACGACGTCCCGGGCGAGAACGCGGTGGGCCTCGAGCACGCCGACCAGCCGGTGCTCGCCTCGGAGTTCGTGCGCTACGAGGGCGAGCCGGTCGCACTCGTGGCGGCCGACCACCCCGAGACCGCGCGCCGGGCCGCCCAGCGGATCCGTGTCGACTACGAGGTGCTGCCCGCCGTCACCGACCCGCGCCGGGCCATGGACGAGGGCGCCCCGCCGGTGCACCGCCCGGGCAACCTCGTGCGCCACCTACAGCTGCGGCGGGGCGAGCAGGACGTCACCGCGCCGGTCGTCGTCTCGCTGGACTTCGAGGTCGGGATGCAGGACCAGGCCTTCCTCGGCCCGGAGTCCGGGCTGGCCGTCCCGGCCGAGGACGGCGGCGTCGACCTGTACGTCGCCACCCAGTGGCTGCACGTGGACCAGCGGCAGATGTGCCTGGCGCTCGGCATGCCGAGCGAGTTGGTGCGGCTGCACCTCGCGGGCGTCGGCGGCGCGTTCGGCGGACGAGAGGACCTCTCGGTGCACGTGCACGCCTGTCTCCTCGCCCTGCGCACCGGGAAGCCGGTGAAGATGTCCTACGGCCGCGAGGAGTCGTTCTTCGGCCACGTGCACCGGCACCCCGCATGGATGACCTACGAGTTCGGCGCCGAGCGCGACGGCACGCTGGTCTACGCCCGGGCTTCCGTGCTCCTCGACGGCGGCGCCTACGCCTCCTCGACGGCGGCCGTCGTGGGCAACGCCGGCACCCTCGGGCTGGGGCCGTACCGGATCCCGAACGTCGCGGTCGACGCTTACGGGGTGTTCACCAACAACCCGCCGTGCGGCGCGATGCGCGGCTTCGGCTGCGTGCAGGCCGCGTTCGCCCACGAGGCCCTGATGGACGAGCTGGCCTCCGTGGTCGGCGTCGACCGGGTCGCCATCCGCCAGCTCAACGGCATGCGGGAGGGCGACCTGAACATCACCGGCCAGGTCATCGACTCCGCGGCGCCGGTCGCGGAGCTGCTGGAGATCGTGCGCGACCTGCCGCTGCCGGCCGAGCGGGACGAGGACGCCGACCTGCGCTCGCTGCCCGGATCGGTCGGCAACACCACGCACGGCGAGGGCGTGGTCCGTGGCGTCGGCTACGCGGTGACCTACAAGAACGTCGGCTTCTCCGAGGGCTTCGACGACTACTCGACCGCCCGCGTCCGGCTGGAGATGACCGGCGGCGAGGCGGTCGCCACCGTGCACACGGCGGCCGCCGAGGTCGGCCAGGGGCTGATCACCGTCGAGCAGCAGATCTGCCGGACCGAGCTGGGCGTCGAGCGGGTCGTCGTGCACCCGAAGAACACCGCCGTCGGGTCGGGCGGGTCGACGTCGGCGTCCCGGCAGACGTACGTCACCGGTGGCGCGGTGAAGGCGGCCTGCGAGGCCGTGCGGTCGGTCGTCCTGGAGCGGGCGGCGACGTTCCTCGGCCGCGACGCGGGGATCTCCGGCTGGACGGCGAGAAGATCGTCGGTGCCTCGGGCGAGGTGCTCGCCGGGCTGGCCGACGTCCTGGGGGAGGAGGCGGTCGAGGAGACCGTCGAGTACCGGCACCGGCCCACCCACGCGATCGACCCCGACACCGGCCAGGGCGACGCGCACGTGCAGTTCGCCTTCTCGGCGCACCGCGCGGTGGTCGACGTCGACGTGGAGCTCGGCCTGGTGAAGGTGGTCGCGCTCGACACCGCCCAGGACGTCGGCAAGGCGATCAACCCCGACGCCGTCGTCGGCCAGATCCACGGCGGCTCGGCGCAGGGCATGGGCCTGGCGCTGATGGAGGAGATCGTGGTGACCGACGGGCACGTGCGGAACCCGTCGTTCACCGACTACCTGATCCCGACCATCCTCGACATGCCCCCGATGCAGGTGAAGGTGCTGGAGTACGCCGACCCGCACGCGCCCTACGGCGTCCGCGGGGTGGGGAGCCGCCGACCATCTCGTCGGGGCCCGCCGTCGCCGCCGCCGTCCGGGCCGCCTGCGGCAAGCCGTTGCGCCGCGTGCCGATCCGCCCGGAGCACATCACCGGCACCTGAGCCGGGCAACCGGGAGATCACCGGCCGGGCCCCGCAGTTCACCCCGGGGTCGTCCGCGCGTCGGCGCGGCGGACCACGGTGGGCGGGCCAGATCCGCTCCCACCCCGAGGTGACCCGTGCTCCGTCGTCCTGTCCTCCCCGTCGCCGGCGTCCTCGCCGCCGCCCTCCTCGCCGGCGCGGCCGGCCCGGCCGCCGCCCACGGCGACGACCGGGGCCGGGCTGCCTCGTTCGCGCCGATCGCGACCTTCGTGGTCGAGGGCGAGGTCGCGGAGATCCTGGCCGCGACCCCCGACGGCCGGACGCTGCTCTACACCGACTCGGCACGGGGTGAGCTCGGCGTGGTCGACGTCTCCCGGCCCGACCGCCCGGTCCAGGCCGGCGCCGTCGCGGTGGGCGGATCCCCGACGTCGGTGACGGTCACGAAGGACGGCCGCCACGCGCTCGTGGGCGTGGACACCACCAGCGACCTCACCGCCCCGACCGGTCTGCTCGCGGTCGTCGATCTGCGCAGCCGGCAGGTCGTCCGCACCATCGACCTGGGCGGCCAGCCGGACTCCGTGGCCCTGTCCCCGGACGGTCGCTACGCGGCGGTCGCCATCGAGAACCAGCGCGACGAGGAACTCGTGGTGGACGAGGTCGAGGGCGGGCTGCCGCAGGCGCCCGCCGGCTACCTCTCCGTGGTGGACCTGAAAGGACCGGTGAAGTCCTGGACGGAATCGCGAGTCGAGCTCACCGGCCTGCCCGACGTGGAGTACGCGAGCGACCCCGAGCCGGAGTTCGTGGACGTGAACCGGCGCAACGTCGCGGCGGTCACCCTCCAGGAGAACAACGCGGTCGCACTGGTCGACCTGGCGAAGCGTGAGGTTCTGGGCTCCTTCTCCGCCGGTACGGTCACCCGCACCGACGCCGACACCGCGGACGACGACACGGTGGCGTTCGACGACGCCCTGACGGCTCCCCGGGAGCCGGACGCCGTCCAGTGGACCCCCGCGGGCAACCTGATCACCGCCGACGAGGGTGATCTTGCCGCCGAGCCCAGCGGCGGGCGTGGCTGGACGGTGTTCAGCCCGGCCGGGGACGTGCTGTTCACCGCCGGTGCGTCCGCCGAGCAGGCCCTCGCCGCGGCGTACGCCTACGACGACGATCGCAGCGACGACAAGGGCGCTGAGTTCGAGGGTGCGGAGGTCGACACCTTCCGGAGCGACAGCTACGCCTTCATCGGCGCCGAGCGCGGGGACGCCGTGCTCGTGTACGACCTCGACGAGGAGACCCGGCCCGAGCTGCTGCAGGTGTTGCCCACCGGCGACGAGCCGGAGGGCCTGCTGGCCCTGCCGAAGCGGGATCTGTTCCTGACCAGCAACGAGGGTGACGGCAGCATCTCCGTCTTCGCCCTGCAGCGGTCGCGCGGCAACGAGCGCTGAGCGCAGGCTCGCGCCGGTCGGTGGTTCGCCGTCGCCCGGCGCGGGCACCGGGTCCGGCGTGCCCTTCCTGCCCGGATCGCTGACCGTCAGCCGCGTCGACGCCGACCGGTGGGAGCTGGTGGACCCGCTCGTCTACCAGGGGCGCCGTGACCGGTTCGTCGTCCCCGCCGGCTTCGTCACCGACTTCGCGACCGTGCCCGGCCTGGTCCGCTGGTTCGTCCCGCGGTTCGGCGCCTTCACGCTCGCGGCGATCCTGCACGACTGGCTGATCACCGAGGGCTCGGGGTGGTCACCTCCCGCGAGGCCGACGGCATCTTCCGGCGGGTGATGCGCGAGGCGGGCGTGCCGGTGCTGCGACGCTGGCTCATGTGGGCGGGGGTGCGGTGGGGAGCGCTGACCAGTGAGCGACGGCGGTCCGGCTGGCTGATGAGTGCCCCCGGCGTCCTCGCGATCACCCTGCTGGCGGCCCCGCTCGTGCGCCGCCGGCGCTGGTCATCGTGCCGGCGCTGGTGATCTACGGGACAGCCGAATGGCTGGTCGCGCTGGTGGCTCCCACGCCGGCGCAGCAACTGGTCATCCGAATGTGACGATCGCGTTGTCTTCCGGATGGTCGGGTTCCGGATCCAGATGATCGGGTTACGGAGGCTGGGACCGACCGCCCCCGAGCCGGAAGCAGGGACCGCTGCATGCGACACCTTCTCGCCGGAGCGTGCTCGCTGCTCTTCCTGACCGCCTGCGGGGGCACGGGAACGCCCACGTCGAGCGGTCCCGACCCCGCGCCGGCACGGACGGACGTTCCGGCCGGCGTCGAGACGGCGCACTGTGCCAGCCCGGAGGGCTACCGGGTCGAGCACCCCGTCGACTGGCACGTCAACCCTGGCGACGTCCTGCCGGGGTGCAGCTGGTTCGCCGCTGAACCCTTCGCGGTGCCGGAGGCGTCGGACGTCCGCGTCGCCGACATCGCCCTGTCCGTGCAGCCCGTCTCCGATCTCTCCGCGCGCCTGCCCGACGAGACGGCACGCAGCACGGTCGAGGTGGGCGGCCGGCCGGCGCTCCGCCTGGAGCTCGTGACCGGCCCGGGCTTCTACCCGGAGGGCACGCCGATCACCACCTATGTCGTCGACCTCGGTCCGGCGCGAAAGGGCGAGGAGGTCCTCGTGGCCGACGCCGTCGGACTGCCCGGTGTCGACCACGAGCGCAACGTCGAGGTGCTCGACGCGATGATGGCCTCGCTCGCCCTGGACGGTGCCGGCCGCGTCTGAGGCGCGCGGCCCGGGGCGGTGACGTGCAGGTCCGGGCCGTCCCACCACCGGCGGGTCGGCGGGTCGCGGCGCTTTCGGGGCTCTAGCCTGCGCGGATGCAGAGGGAGCGAGGGCCCGGGACCCTCGACGGCCCCGGCCAGGGGACACCGCGCGGGATCCGCCGTCTCCTCGGCGCCCTCCTGATCGCCTCGGTCGGGCTAACCCTGCTGAGCCTGGCGCTCCCGAACATCACCGACTGGCCCGTGCTGGCCGATCCCGGCTCACCGGGTCGTCGCCTGGTCGAGGTCGCGGGCGAGCAGAACCTGCCCACCTGGTTCTGCGTCGTCGTGCTCGCCCTCGCGGCGAGCGCCCACCTCTTCACCGCCTTCGCCGCCCGGCGCGAGAAGCTCGCCGACTGGCGGCTGTGGGTGGTCAGCGCGCTCGTCATCGCCGGCCTGTCCCTGGACGACGCCGCGTCGCTGCACGAGCAGCTCGAGGGCATCGGCCGGGCGGCCGGCGCCGGGAGCTTCCCGTTCGCCTGGGTGGTCCCGGGAGCCGTGCTCGGTCTGGTCGTGGTGCTGGCCCTCGGTCGGCTGGCCCTGCGCCTCCGCGGCACCAGCCGCCGGTATCTGACGGTCGGCCTCGCCCTCTTCCTGGGTGCCGCGCTGGGGATCGAGGCACTGAACGGCGCGATCCTCGCGGCGCAGGGCCCCAGCCGTTGGTACGTCGTAATGACGCACCTGGAGGAATTGACCGAGATGGTCGGTGCGGTCCTGCTGCTGGGCTCGGCCCTCACGGCGCTGGCCATCCGCACCACCCCCGACGGCGGGTGGCTGGTCCGGTACGGGGCAGTGCCGGTGGTGTGACTGCCCGTGCTCAGCGACGACACGGTGTTTGCGCGGGCGCGAGACGGTGCGCGTCCCGTGAGCCTCCGTGACGTCCGGGGTAGGGGCTGCGCACCGGAGCGCCGTGGACCAAGCTGCCAGGCATGACCGACACCTCTGGCCCGCCGTTCCGCGCCGACCACGTCGGCAGCCTGCTCCGCCCGGAGAACCTGCTCGCCGCCCGAGGCCGGTACGCCGCGGGCGAGATCGACGCCGCGGAGCTGCGCGGCCTCGAGGACGAGGCGATCGCCGACGCCGTCGGCATGCAGGCTGACGTCGGCCTGCGGACGGCCACCGACGGGGAGTTCCGCCGCGCCTCCTGGCACATGGACTTCATCTACGCGATCGACGGCATCACCAAGGTCACCGACCAGAACATCGTCGTCCACTTCAAGAACTCCGACGGGAGTCTCGACTACACCCCGGCGGGGCTGCACGTCGACGGCCCGCTGCGCATCGAGCAGCCCATCTTCGGCGAGGACTTCGGCTACCTGCAGTCGGTGGTGGCGGAGGGGCAGACCGCGAAGCTGACGATCCCGTCGCCCTCGATGGTCCACTACCGCGGGGAGCGGCGGCCATCGATCCGGCGGTCTACCCCGACGAGGACTCCTTCTGGGACGCCCTGTCGGCGGCCTACGCCCAGCAGGTCCGGGGATCGCCGCCCAGGGCTGCACCTACCTGCAGTTCGACGACACCAGCCTCGCCTACCTCAACGACCCCCAGCAGCGCGCCGAGCTGGCCGCGCAGGGCCGCGACGCCGAGCACCTGCACGAGCGCTACATCCGGCAGATCAACGCCGCCCTCGCCGGCCGCCCCGAGTCGCTGTCCGTGACCACCCACTTGTGCCGTGGCAACTTCCGTTCCTCGTGGGTGGCCGAGGGCGGCTACGACTTCGTGGCCGAGGCGCTGTTCGGCGGGCTGGACGTCGACGGCTTCTTCCTCGAGTACGACGACGAACGGTCCGGCGGCTTCGAGCCGTTGCGATTCGTGCCGCCGGGCAAGCGTGTCGTCCTCGGCCTGGTGACGACGAAGCGGCCGGAGCTGGAGAGCAAGGACGACCTCAAGCGGCGGATCGACGAGGCCGCGAGGTACGTGCCGTTGGAGCAGTTGGCCCTCTCGGGGCAGTGTGGATTCTCCTCGACCGTCGAGGGCAACACCCTCACCCGCGACGAGCAGAGGGCCAAGCTCGCGTTGATCGTGGAGACCGCCGGGGAGGTCTGGGGCTGATGCCGACCTAGGCTTCCGCCCGTGCGGCCCTTCCTCCTGCTCTCCTCGCGCGCCGAGGACCTGGCTGCCGACGGCGAGTACGGCGCCATCCTGCGGTTCACCGGACTGGCGCCCGAGCGGCTGCGGCGCGTCCGCATGGAAGCCGGGCCGCTGCCGCGGATCGATCTCGACGACTACGCCGGGATCGTCGTCGGGGGCGGGCCGTTCAACTCCAGCGACCCCGAGGACGCCAAGTCCGCCGTCCAGCACCGGGTGGAGCGGGAGCTGTCGGCGCTGCTCGACGAGATCGTGGCGCGCGACTTCCCGTTCCTGGGCGCCTGCTACGGCGTGGGCACCCTCGGGGTGCACCAGGGCGGCCTCATCGACCGGACGTACGCCGAACCGGTGTCCGCGGTGCGCATCCGGCTCACCGACGCGGGGCTGGTCGATCCGCTGCTGGACGGGATGGCGCCGGAGTTCGACGCCTTCGTCGGGCACAAGGAGGCCTGCAGCGTCCTGCCGCCCCACGCCGTGCTGCTGGCGAGCTCGGCCGACTGCCCGGTGCAGATGTTCCGGATCAAGCAGAACCTGTACGCGACGCAGTTCCACCCGGAGCTGGACGTCGACGGCATCGTCACGCGGGTGCACGTCTACCAGCACGCCGGCTACTTCCCGCCAGAGGAGCGCGACGAGCTGATCGCCCGCCTGCGGCCGTCATCGGTCACCGAGCCGGGCCGGATCCTGGCCAACTTCGTGGCGCGCTACGGCTGAGGTGCGGGCCCCCGGGCGTGATGCCCGGCGTGACCCCACCGCGTCCGGACCGCGTCGCCCTCGCCCGAACCTGGTGGGACCGTGCTGTTCGCCGTGGTCGCGGTCTCAGTGTCGGTCGGGTTCGTCCTGCACCTGGTCGATCCCGCGGACGACTTCCTGGGTATCGGTGCGCGGATCGTCCGCTTCGTCAGCTCCTTCACGATGCGGAGCAACCTGCTGGTCCTCGCCGCCGTCCTGCCACTGGTCCGCGGCCCCGACCACGACGGCCCGGTCTGGCGCGTGGTGCGGCTCGCGTCGCTGCTGGGCATCACGATCACCGGACTGGTCTACGTCGCCGTCCTCGCGCCCTTGTACGACCCGCGCGGCATCGACTCCTGGACGAACGCGGGGAGCACTACGTCTCGCCGGTGATGACGGTGCTGGGCTGGCTGCTGTTCGGTCCCCGGCCACGGATCACCGGCGCGGTGGTCGCGCGCGCCCTGGTCTGGCCGGTGCTCTGGATCGCGTGGATCCTCGCCCAGGGCGCGGTCACCGGCTGGTACCCCTACGACGTCATGTCGGTGGCCGTCCAGGGCTACAAGGTCGCGCTGCGCAACCTCGCCGTCGTCGTCGTGCTCGCGCTGGGGCTCCTGCTGATCGACCTGCTGGTCGACGGGTGGCTGCCGAGGACCGACCGGTCACCGGCGCCAGTCGGATCGCCGGTATGCGAGCGGCCGCTCACCTCGCCGAGGTGAGCGGCCGCGGACCTCGCTCGAACCGGGTCAGGCCGAACGGTCGTCCCGCGGCCGGAGGGGACACCGGCGTTGAAGACGTCGAGGGTGTAGCGGTCGAACTGCTCGAGCGACCGCCGGGTGAACCGGCCCATGCGGCCCGGCGGCCGGCCGCCCGGTTCCCTGCCGGGGGTGTGGCGCCCGGCGGAGCGGCGGTCGGGGAGCGCCCCGGCGGCCAGCCCCTCCCCGGACTCCTCGTCGAAGCCGTCGGCCAGCTCGTGGGCCAGCTCGTCGTTGCCGGACGCCACGACGGCGTTGACCTTGTGCACGTAGGCAGCGTGCATGCGGACGAGTACCCGATCCTTGGCCGGCGCGACGGCGGGGACGGGAAGGGCCCCGGGGAACTGGTCGCCGTGGTCGTCGTTGACGGGTGTCGGTCGAGTGGTGGTCATGCGTGGTCCATCCGTCTCGTGGTGTCGGGCGACGAGGTCGCCGGAGGTGGCGCCGCACAGCTGTACGGCGGGAGTTCGTGGGGATCGCAGCACTGCGACATCGGCGTCGGTGCCGGGGCCGGGCCTCGCGCGCTGCCGCCGTCGGCGGTACGCGGTCGTGGTGGCCGGTCGGTGCCCGCTGGGGCACGTGCCCAGTCTAGGAGCGGGCCGGTGGCGGGTCGGGGTCCTGGCCGGGGAGCCGCGGTGACATTCCTCGCCTCCTCGCGTGGGTACGTTCCCGACCGAGGGGGCGCGCCCCGCACCGGGAGGTGGGTCGGTGACCGATCGAGAAGCTGGACGTCCACGTGCTCCGCGCGAGGGCACGGGTGCATCGGCCCCGGCCGGGTCGACGCCGCGCTGGGTCACCGTGGGGCTGCCCGCGCTCGCCCTGGTCGTCGCCTTCGGCGTCGCGGGCGTCGTCCTGGCCGACGGCAGCCCGGTGCCCGGGGTCCCGACGGGCGGCGTGCCGTCGATGAGTGCTCCGGCACCGCCGTCCGAGCTGGAAGGGGAATGGGTCGGGAAGGCGACGCCGACCCGCTGTGCCGGCTTCGACGACGAGGCCTGCTCCGGGACGCGGTCGATCACCCTGACCGTCGAGTGCTCCGGGAACCGCTGCGCCGTCACGCCGTTCGCGCCCCGCTACGGCAGCCCGCCGCTGCAGTTCGTGGACGGGGTGCACCGGGCCTCGGGGCCCGTACCGGCGGACGCCGCACCCACCTGCGGCGGCGCACCCACCAGCAGTGCCCTGTGGCGACTGGAACTCGTCGTCCGGGACGGACGGCTGGGCGGCAGCTACCAGGAGTCCACGGTCCAGGGGTTCGACTGCGGCGCCACAGGCGTGGAATGGCAGGTCCTCTTCGACCGGGAGTGAGGCGAACGCGCCGCGGCCCCGACCTCGCGGGGAGGTCGGGGGCCACGGTGTCAGCGGGTGAAGATCAGATGTCGTAGTACATCGCGAACTTTGCCTGCGTGTTTGGCTATTGTTGGTTGTCGCTCAATTAGGCCGCGGACCTGCGGGTTTGGGGTTTGGTGGGGTTTGCCGACGTGGGGTGCGATTGGACATCGTGCGGACTGAGTGCGGACTGCATCGGGGACCTGGGGGTCCTCTCCGGAGCGCTCATCCGTCCTCACCTCGCAGGGCCGACGCGCTGCAGCGGGTAGCCCATCGACACCGGGCACCCGGCGACGCCGCGGCCGAGCAGGCTCTCGCCGAGCTACGCGGGCGGTGCTCGACCGTCTTCGTCGCGGGGATCTCCATGGCGCACCATCACGCTGAGCTGGCCCGGTGGCAATCGGAATCTAGGCCTACTAGTAGGCCCGCGAGGTGAGCTGCCGAAGTCGTCGGATGGCTCGGAGGCCGAGGGCTCACCATGGAGGCTCCGCTCGCGCGATGCGAGCGCGGCGGGCAGCTGGCCCAGCTGTGCCTTGCACTGCTCGATTTGGGCGGGCGAGCGGCCGTAGGCCGTCGCGCCCGCCCGAACGTTCAACGAGTGCTGAGGGCTCAGGCCGCCAGCCGGTCCACCGCCCCGGCGCTGAGCAGTCCGGCTGTGGTGAGCGCGGCCAGCAGCCGGTCGGCCCGCTCGCGGAGCAGCCCGGAGGCCGCCGCATCGAGGCCCTCGGACCCGTCGTCCAGGCATCGCGCGAGCAGCGCCAGGACCTCGGGTGGGGGAACGGCAGCGGGCCGCTTTGGGGCGGGGATGCGAGTGACCATCCCGCACGGGCAGGACCCCCGGTCTTCGGCGCCAAGTGCTTGCCGCCGGAGCACCATCCAGATTCGAACATCGTCGAACTCAACTCCTCACTGAGTCGGGCCCCTACGCCGTCCGTGCTGGGCCGTGGCACCAAAATCCCATCAGCCCCTCCTGTAACACGGCGCGCCGCGCCAGTACGTATCCATACCGTGACGTTCGACACAAAATTCATTGCCTGCGTCGAACGCGGGGCAGCCCCCGCCTCCCGAGCATGGGCAGCCCCTGTGGATCACCGACTCTGGCAGCGTCGCCGGGCTGACGGATGCGGTGACTTGCGAGTCCCACACCCATTGGAGATGCATCAACATCGAGAAGCGCACACTTACTGCATCTGCAGGGGCTCTTGTGAGTCATTCCCGACAAAACTTCCGGGTGAACCTTTCACTGCTGAAACTCTCATAGCGTGCCCTCTGAGCTGCGCTTATAGGCATGGGAAGCCGTTGGCGGACGACGGCCAGTTGTGGACGTCCTGCGGACTATCTGCGGACTCCGTGCGGACCAAAGGTTGACCCCTCGGGCTAGGTCGTTGACCGTTCCGGAGGTTTGGCGGGCGGACGGTCATCCAGCGACATGGCGCCGGGGGCCCGGTCCGGCCTGGGCCTGGGCCCGGGCCCACGGCTACGCGGTGCTGGATGGGCCGCCAAGAGTGACCAGGAGGTGTCCGGCTTGGTCTGACGGGTAGGGCGAGACCCGACGAGGTGGCCACGGGGGTGGCGATGATCGACAGTCAGTGGATCACGTGGGAGCTGTGTCCGCGCTGTGGGGACCGAGCGGCGGTCGGTTGGCGCGAGGTCGGTCGGTTCGTGGGCCCCGTCGAGTTCGACTGTCGCAACGGCTGCCGCGTGAACATCTGTGAGGTGGTGAGGACGTGCCCGTCCGAGCGAGCCGCCCGCATTGAGCACCGTCACGTGGATGACGCGCGCGATGCTTCGGAGGTCGCCTGCGACGCGGTGCGCCGGGGAGCTGTGGCCATCACGATCGCCGCCGGATTCGGGGGCGCGGCTCGGGTGACGATCGTCTGGCGGCCCGAGCACTCGTGACCGATGCGCCGGTGCGATCGGTAGTCAGGCCGATCGCTGCCAGGGGCGCAGGCGACTGGCGAGTACACGTGCAATGCCACCGGTGGCTGTCCGCGGGCCGGTAGCTGTGGTATCGGCGCCGGACTCGGCTGCGGCCGTGTCGTCCAGGAGGGGTACCGCACGGAGGCCGGTCCGTGGGCGCAACTCCGGCAGGCCCGGCGCGCTGGCGGCGTGCTGGCCGTACGACAGGCAGAGCGGTGAGATCGCTACGGTGTCGGTCAGTTCATCGACGTCATCACGCGCTGGCTCTGGTTCAGGGGCACGGTGTCGAGCCCGCGAGACGGCCGTCGAGTCCGGCTGCGCGTGGTTCCACTTCACGCGTGCTTTATCGGCAGTCTGTGGCCGGTCCCTGACCGTGCCAGTCGCCTCGCCGCTGGGCATGGCAGGGGTTGCTGTCCGGAGACGCTCGTTGTCAGCGGCGGGAAGTCGTGGTGGAAGTACCTCAGGTGGAGACTTGATCCGCCGGGAGGATGGTCACGAAGGTCTCGCGGTCTTCCTTCACTTCGACGTAGCACCAGCCGTCGGTGAAGCGCACGTGGCAGTCCGGATGATTGGGTGACAGAGGACGGACCAGGCGGTGACGGCCGGCCGGTCACGGCCGTCCCCGAAGTTGTGAACACCGTCCATCGCATGATCTTGCCGGGGCCTTGCGCTGCTCACGGGCGGTATATCCCCGTTCTCGATGTGGGAGAGCGCTTCAACCCGCATATCCTTATCGATGTGACCTCCGACGCACCCACGGCGGCGATCCCCTGCCGGGGGTGCTCTCACGGATACGTGGAGCACGACAACACCGGCGGCCACTGTGGCGTCCGGATCGGAGGTTCTTCCTCACCTGCGGTCGCGCTTACCTGCCCCTGTTCCGGGTTCCGGTGGGTCGATCCGGGCGGGCCAGCGGTGCGCAGCTATCGGGAGCCGCCGACCGTGCGCATGTAGGCGCACTGCGACTCGCGGATGGCCCACGCAGCGACGGGTGGAGTTCATGCGGCTCGTTCCGACTTCCTGGCGCGGTCGATCCACTGGCGCTTCTCGCGTCTTGCCATGTCCGCCCAGTCCCAGGAGATCGCCGTCTCCGCTGTCGTGAAGCGCCACATGTCGAACGCCTTGCGGCCGGAGAGTTCCTCGGCATCGGTCCAGTCGGACACGCAGTTCTCCTTGAGGGAAGCCAGAAGAGGTGCCCGCACATGTTCGCCTGACCGCCGTGGGCTGTCGAGACTTTCCCGTTATATTTCCGTGATCTGCACATCGCTCCGATCGCGAGCCAAGCCCCTGCGCGGTTTCCCTGCCTGACCCCCACTGCAGAAGCGGGCAGTCATCCACCTGGGGGCCGACACCGTAGGTGCACGGGCCCACCGCGCCCAGCGGCGCACCACGACGGCAGCTGTGTTGCGCGGCCGAAGTGCGGGATCGAGATGACGGGGTAGTAGCTCGCGCCAGGCAGCCTCCGGGCTGGGGAAGCCAGCCCTGGGGACCGATCGCTCCTCACTCGCCAGGATGAGCTGTTCTCCGCCGCCGTTCCGGCGCCACCGGAATCGGCGCCACCCTTGTCCATGCAGTTTCGGCCGACGCTCCTCTTGCCATGGGATGACCTCGACGCTCAGAGCTGCGCCGAGGACGGGATGCCCGACTGGGCGACGCTGATCGTCGTCGGTCCGATGAAGCGAAGCGACACCCACGGACATGTGACGCTCGAGTGGACGGTGACCGTGGACTGTCGGCCGGCAGTGTGACACAGCCGGACTCAGCGCCAGGACGCCGAAGGCGACGGCCGGGCGTTGTCCGATCGGCCCCGCACGTGCCGGGCGAGGACGGCGGCGTGCGACGTCAGCGCCCAGCCCGGTGCGCCCAGACAGTGTCGGCGAGGGCGTCGGACATCCGGGCGGCGCCTTCCGCGGCCAGAGTCCAGGCAGATCCACGGCCTTCCATCACGCGGCACCGGAGGCCGCTGGCGGATAGCACGAATCCGGATGGGCCGTGTGGCGAAGGCGCGGTTGATGCTCTGGACTGACAACTGTAGGTGCCGCAGGAGCCGAACGGCGGGGGCACTGACTCAGTAGCAGCGATCGTCCGTCGAACAGGAGGAGCGCCATGACCAGCGGCGGCGAAGCCGGTGACGTCACCGGTACCAAGGACAAGGACTACAACATCATCTGGTTCACCGAGGTGTGCCTGAGCAACGCGCTGCGCCTGGAGACCTACATCCAAGACGCTGAGCGGGACGGGGACAACGAGCTCGCCGACTTCTTCCGCCGCGCCCAGGGCGAGAGTCGCAAGGGCGCCGAGCAGGGCAAGCAGATGCTCGCCAGCCGGCTGGCGAGCTGATCGTCGCGATCGACGTGGCCGGCGTGATCCCCGGGAGTGGCATCGCCTCCACGGTTCCCACGCGCCGCGCTCCCGTTCTGCCGTACCGGCGTGGGCGCCCCACGCCAGGAGCAGCGCGGTTCGTCGAACCTTGGGGTCTGGCCACGGCCAGGCCCCAAGGTTCGACGAAGCGGGAAGTTCCCGGGACGGGGAGACAGGCCATTTCGGCGATGAGCTGAGTCCGCCTGGCTGACGGCGGCTGTGCTTGCCAGCCGCTGTCTACAGGTCGGATCCGTGCAGGCGCATGGTTTGGCGGAGGCGGAGGCGACGCCGGCGGTGGCGCGGACGTCGATCGGAATCTTCCAGGTCCTGTTTCCCGGGTCGGATAACGATGGGCGGCTGCTTGCCCTCGGTCTTCCCGGTCGTCGGCTCCGGGTATGTGGTCAGGCTTGGTTCGGTTGGGCGGTCGGTAGCCCGAAGAGCGCCCGGTCGGCTTCGGTGACGAGGTCGAGCTCTTCTGGATGGGTGCGCAGATGCCGGCGGACGAAGGGGCAGTAGGGCAGCACCCGCAGGTGGCGCTGGCGAGCCGTGGCCAGTACTCCGCGGACCAGGATGGTGCCCAGGCCCCGGCCGTGCAGCTGCGGATCGACCTCGGTGTACGGCAGGGTCATGGCGTCGTCGGTGACGTGGTAGCTGGCCCGCCCGACCACCTCGTCCTCGATGCGCAGTTCGAATCGGGCGAGGTTGGGGACGTCGACCACGGTGATCCTCATGGTCGGCGGTCTCCTGTCGTCGTAGGTGCTGCGGCGTGCAGTGTGACGCGACCCTTCCTGCGGCTACTCGGCACGGTCGCGGACCTAGGGCTCTGCTTGCGTGGCGATCCAGCCGAAGTGGTCGAGCGGGCCATGCCCGCCGCCGAGGCGCCAGACGGCCGCGCCGGCCACGGCATCGAGCACATAGGCCTTGGCCGCGCGCAGTGCCGCGGCCGCGTCCAGCCCGCGGGCCAGCCAGGCGGCGGTTGCCGCGGCGAAGGTGCAGCCGGTGCCGTGATTGTTGCGGGTGTCGATTCTCGGGCTGCGGAGCTCGTGCACCGAGCTGCCGTCCCACACGACGTTGATCGCCTCGCCGGCGGCGTCGCTGACCGGGTGGCCACCCTTGACCACGACGGTGGCGGGGCCGAGGGCGCCGAGGGCACGGGCTGCCTCCCGCTGGTCGGCGAGGGTGTGGATCGGGCCATCGAGCAGCACCTCGGCCTCGCGCAGGTCGGGGTGAGCACGGCCGCGCGCGGCAGCAGCGCTGTCCGGTACAGCCGCAGAGACGACACCGAGGGCATCCCTGCCCTCACGCGCGTCGGTGAGGACGTGCAACCCGCCGATCCGCCGGCGAATCTCGGCCGCCCGTTCCGGGCCGGTGGGAAACGGCGAGTCGGTCCGCACCGCGGCGCGCATCCGGCGGCCCGTCACCGAACGGCCTCCGACCGGACGCCCGACCTGCCCCACAGGCCCAGAGCGTCCACCAGGCCCAGCGTCTTCACCGCCGCCTCGGCCAGCGTGATCGGGGCGTCCCGCCGTCCCGCCGGCAGCGGCGAAGGGACGGCCGGCGGATGAGCGGTACCAGACGTGTGCATGGCTCGTGCTCCCTACGCCGGCATTACCCGGTCAGGTTCCAGCGGTCGGTGGCACGTGCAGCCACCCTCTCAGCCCGGCGTGTCCAAGCTCCCGCACACTGCGAAATCGACTCTACGCCTGACACCAGCGGCCGGGCGCCCGCACCTCGCGGGATCACGCGTCGTTCCTGCTGTCGGCCGCGGTGGCTCTGTTCGCCGGCCTTGACCCCGAACAGCTTCTGCTAGGCCCCCGGTCCCGGCTCGGCCTGGACGTTCGGCGGGTCAAGACCGACATCGAGCTGCTGGAAGCCCCTGGGATGCACCGGCGTTGAGTCCAGCGCTTCCCTCGGTTTACTGGTGGCGCCTCGCCTTTTCTGCGTACATGGCTTGGTCGGCGTCTCGGATGATGCGCTCGTAGGCGAGCTGGGGGTCGATCCCGCCGGCGGCGAAGCCGATCCCGATGCTCAGCCCGACGGAGATGACAATCTTGTCGAGTTTCAGCGGTTGGGCGACCTTCGTCCGAAGCCGCTGGGCTAGCAGCTCGGCATCGGCGAGTTCGGTGCTCTCGCAGGCGACCATGAATTCGTCGCCTCCGAGGCGCGCGGCGGTGTCGCTGGCCCGCATGACTGAGCGAAGCCGCTCGGCGAAGGTGGCGAGGAGCTGGTCGCCGACCGCGTGGCCGTGGGCGTCGTTGACGGCCTTGAAATTGTCCAGGTCGATGACGAGCACACAGGTTGGGGTGTTTTCGCGGTGCCCACGGTCGAGGGCATGGCGAAGCCGGTCACCGAAAAGGACGCGGTTGGGAAGGCCGGTCAACGGGTCATGCAGGGCTTGGTGGAGGAGGGTTGCCTCGAGTGCCTTCCGTTCGGTGATGTCCTCGATCACCTTGACCAGGTGGGCCGGATCGCCGCTCGGTGTGGCTTCCACCCAGGACGTGATGACCTGCACGAGCACGGAGCTGCCGTCGGGCCGTAGTAGCCGGCATTCGTATCGCGTCGGTCGGCTGTGGTCAGCCTGCAGGCTGCGGCGCGACAGTTGGGCTGCGGTCACGTCGTCGGGATGTATCAGGTCGAACAGTGATGTGCCACGGAGATCCTCCGGTGTTCGTCCCAACAGGCAGCTCAAGGTTGCGTTGATGCCGGCGAGTACACCCGCGGTGGTGGTGAAGGCCATGCCTGTCGGCGCATTGCGGAACGCGCTTCCCTCGTCGGCCGCGGGAAGGCTCTCCAAGGGATCAGTCACCGCGTACCACGTTCCATCGGTGTCGCCCTCCATCGCTGTCTGTCCGCAGGCCGGACTGCGGGCCCTGCGGCGCTCACAGAGTCTGCGGACGCTGTGAGCGTATGGCGACTGTGGCGAGCCGGCGTAGGTCCCACTACGAAGAGTGAGGCACGCTCACACCAATGAGCTTCAGGGTGCGCCTACTTCGGGTCGTCCTCAGGGAGCCGGAGAGATTAGCGAACTACAGCGGTCTACACCCTCGTTCTCTGGGCCTTGCGCGGTCCCGAGATCGGTGACGTACGGGCGGTGGCGAGCAGCGGATTGCTGCGCCGACGCCGGCGATTGACGGCGGATGCAGGGGCATCCGACGATCTGACGAAGCCCTGGATCCGCACATGGGATGTCCATTAGATCCTTCTCACGTCGGCATGAGACGGATGATCGGGCGGCTAGCTTGCCGGTGTGCCGGTGATCAAGCGCGCGCTCGTCGTGACCTCGGGTCGGGACCGGGGTTCGCTGGCCGCCGTCCGGGCGCTCGACCGCGCCGGCTGGTTCGTCGGGGTCGGTACACCCGACGGCACGGGAATGGTCAGCGCCTCACGCGGCTGTAGTCGTCGCCACGCCGTGCCTCGACCACGCGGTGACGCCGCCTGCTTCGTCGACGCCGTCCGGCGCGCCGTCGCCGAAGGCGGCTACGATATCGTCTTCGGCGGCGGTGACGACTGGATGGCCGCACTGGCCACCTACCGCGACGGCATTCCGGTTGCCGTCGCGCACCCGCCCGCCGACGTGGTCCACGCGGCTCTCGACAAGGTGGGTCTGGCCCACCGAGCCACTGCGGCGGGTATCCGTGCCCCGCGGACGCAGCTGGCAACGCCGGCCGCGTTGACCGCCTGGCGGGGTCCGGTCGTGGTCAAGTGTCGGGCCCACTGGCGTCCCAACCAGGGGCACGAGCTGCGCATCGAGGCCCGCCGATACCCAGACGTCTCTAATTCTGTGGATCGCGTCCGGTTGCTTACCGACGCCGGCTTCGAGCCGGTGCTCCAGGAACCCATCGACGGCACGCTCGAGGCGCTCATCGGAATCGTTCACGACGGTCGCCTGCTCGGTCGCGTTCACCAGCAGGCCTTGGCGCTGTGGCCCACACCGAGCGGTGTCACCTGCCGTGCCCGGACGATTCCCGTGGACGACAACCTCGCTGCCCGTGCCACACGCCTGCTCGCGGACCTCGGCTGGTCGGGGCTCGTGCAGCTCCAGTTCCTGCGAAACAGCGACGATGTGCCGTACTTGATCGACCTCAACGGTCGGTTCTTCGGTTCCATGGCACTCGCGAACGCTGCCGGACCCAACCTCGCCGACGCCTGGGGGCGTCAAGTGCTCGGCGAACCCATGCCCGCATTGGGTGACGCCCGACCCAGCGTGCGCTTTCTGTGGACAGCGGGGGACCTGCGCCGCGCTTGTGTCGAACGCCGGGGGAGTACTCGAAGACATCAGCTCCACGCTGCGCTGGTTCCCGGGTGCTGTCACGAGCGTGTGGAACCTCCGGGATCCCGCACCCACGCTCATGTTGATCAATGAGCGGTTTCGTCGGCGGCGAGCGGAGCGTCCCCGCCCGTGCGGTTAGTAACAGCCGCTGACTGGCTGTGACTGTCACCCCTCCCATCGTCTGGCTGGACGGGCACCAGCCGCCGGGCCTTCCTCGCAAGACATGACATCTTGTCGATCAGGCGAACGCCGGCGCCGACGAGCCTGAATTTCGCGATCCCTCGCTGCCGACGAGCAAGCCACAGCCGTCACACCCAAAGGTGATCTGCAGGACTTCTGAGCCGCCCGGTACCTAGCGGCGGGTGAACCGGGCCAGCCCCAATCGTCCCAGGCCAGGCAGTAGCGCACCGCCCAGCGTGATTTTCCGGGTGGCCGTTGGAACTTCCTGGAGCCGGCTGCGCGGCAGGGCATCACCCTGGTCCAACGAAGGTCGGGTCGCGGCGCCACGCACGACGAGGGGACGATCTTGCTCGTGGGGAATGGGGTGGTATGAGCGGCGGTGGTCGGCGGATGCGGAGGTGTCTGACCGAGGCAGGAGCATCATGAAGCGGGCGACCGCTCCCTCCTGGGGCCAGTCGTGCCCGTTCTTCGGTGAGCCTGGCGATGGCCAGGACGATGGACAGACCCATGCCTGCGCCGTCCCGGATTCGGCTGTGCGGTCCCGGCCGTGATTTCGCTGGTCCGTGCGATGGAGAGGCTGCGGGTGGAGGACGGACGGTCGCTGCGGCCGTTCGAGCCGCCCGCGCAGCACGTGATCGACTGCGCCCTGGCCGAGACACAGAGTTGCTCGACGCCGAGCGCACCCCTGACCGCTGCGACGTGATCCGGTGGTCGTTCCTGATCCCTGCCGGCGACGTCACCTGGCGGATACGCGCCGGCTCAACCGCCGGGTTACCGGCCGGTCAGCCCGACGATCGGCCCGGCGGCAGTATCCCCGGTGTGGCGTCAGCGCCCGAGGCGGGCGTCGGTGGGTGAGCGGGCGTCGGCGAGAGGCACGAGGATCTCGAAACGGGCACCCCGCTGCCCGGGGCCGTGAGCCGCGCTGTACCCCCGTGGGCCTCGGCGATGGCCAGGACGATCGCCAGGCCCATGCCGGCGCCGCTCGCCGGTTCGGCTGCCCGGCCCCGGCTGAACCGCGTGAAGATGCGCGTGGCGTCCTCGGGGTCGACGCCGGGCCCGCTGTCGGCGACGGTCACGACGGCGCAGCCGTCGCGTGACGAGGTGGCGAGCCACACGTCGTTCCCGTCCTGTGTGTGGCGGACGGCGTTGGCGACCAGCTGCATGATCGCCTGTGTGAGGCGCTGAGGATCGCCGTCCACCCACACCTCGCCCTGCGGGTCGATGTGCCACCTGCGATCTCCCAGTGCGGTCACCTTGCGGTGCACGTCCTGCAGCAGTTCGCCGAGGTCCAGGCGCCGTCTCCGGAGGAAGTCGGGTCGCTGCGCGTGCGCGAGCAGGAAGAGGTCGTCGACCATCCGCGAGAGGCGGTCGACCTCGTCCAGGACCAGCGCCACGGTCTCCTGCCGCTCGGCAGGAGAAGGGTCGAACTCCAGGAGCTCCACCTGGCCGCGGATGATGGTCAGGGGTGTGCGCAGTTCGTGGCTGGTGTCGTCCAGGAACTGGCGCTGGGTGGTGATCGCCTGTTCGAGGCGGCCGAGCATGTCGTTGAACGCCTGGGCGATCATCGACGCCTCGTCGCGGCCCGAGAACGGGATTCGCCGGGACAGGTCGGTCTCCGAGATCGTGCGCGCGGTGGTCGCCAATCGGGCCAGGGGCGCAGGACCCGACCCGCGAGGACGGCGCCCAGAGCACTGGCGACCGCCAGGGTGAGGAGCTGGATCCCGATGTGGACCTGCACCGCCTCGTCGATCTCGTTGCGCTCGAACTCCGGGAAGTTGGCCACGACGAACAATCCGTCGCCCTCCGGGCTGGGCAGCGGGAGCGCCACGTAGTACGCCTCGCCGACGTCGGTCTCGATGACGCCGCGGCTGGGCTGGTCGAGGGCGAGCCAGAACCGCGTCGCGGCGGCGATGTCGTCCGGGTCGAACGCGTCCTGCGCCCGGCGGGACTCGTAGATCCGACCATCGACGAAGGCCAGCAGGGACTCGCCCTCGTCGGGGATCTCGCGGGCGAAGTAGGTGTCGAACACCGCGCGGACGTCGTCGCCGAACGGCCGGCCGGTGCTCGGGTCGTTGCCCGTCCTGAGCAGGCGGAACTCCTCGGCCTCCCGCTCGAGCCGCTCGGCCACCTCTTCGTCCAGCCGGTCGAGCAGAGCCGATCTGAGGAGGATCACCGATCCGGCCGAGGCCGCGAGGAGCAGGAGGACCACCACGGCGAGGATGCGTACGCGCATGGCACCGAGCCAGCGCGGCTGCCAGCCAGTCGGGGAGCCACAGCGGCAGGCTAGACACCCTGGCTGCGAACGCCGCCCACCACGCCCGGGCTCGCCGGAGCCCGCGGGCCGCGCGCCGCTCAAACCACTCGCCGCATTAGGGGCTTCTCATCCGTTCCTCACCGGTAGCCCACGTGAGATGGGCACCGTGAGGTCACCCATTCGACACCGGACGTCCACGTCCTCGTCGCCGGAGGACCTCATGTCGCTGCCGCACCCTCTTCCCGTCCCACCGAGGTCTCACCGCGGCTGCGGAGGGTCGCCTTCTACTCGCACGACACTCAGGGTCTGGGGCACACCCGCCGCAACATCGCGCTGGCCGCCGCGCTGGTGGAGGCCCAGCCCGGCACGGACGTGCTGCTGCTGACCGGCAACCCGGAGGCGGCGATGCTGCCGCTGCCGCCGCGCACCGACGTCCTGACCCTGCCGACGATCCGGAAGACCGAGGACGGGGACTATGCCGCTCGGGCGCTGGCCAGTCCGCTCGAGGTGGTGCTCGACGTGCGGGCGCGCATCCTGGATGCCGCGCTCGGTTCCTTCGCCCCCGACCTGCTGGTGGTGGACAAGGTCCCGGCCGGGATCCGCGGCGAGCTGCTGCCGGCGCTGAACACGCTGCGCGAGCAGGGCGGCACCCGCGTCGTCCTCGGCCTGCGAGAGGTGCTGGACCGCCCGGAGGTGGCGATCGACGAGTGGGAGCGCTCGGCCACCACCGAGGTCCTCACCGACTACTACGACGCGGTGTGGGTCTACGGCGACCCCAGCGTCTACGACCCGGTCGTGGAGTACCGCCTGCCGCCCGAGGTCGCCGCCATGGTCGAGTACACCGGATATCTCGGTCACGGCCGAAGCGAGACCGTCCGCCCGCGCACCCGCCTCACCGCCCGCGTCGCCCCGCCCGCCGAGCCCTACGTCCTGTGCACGGTGGGCGGGGGCAGGACGGGCAGGAGCTCGCCTGGGCCTTCGCGTCGGCACCGCTGCCCGACGGCCACCGGGGCGTGCTGCTGACCGGCCCGTTCATGAAGAGCTCCGTGCGCGACGCCGTCACGGCGGCCGCGGCGGCCGACGACCGCATGACTGTCCTCGAGTTCGTGCCCGACTGCGAGGAGTTCGTCGCCGGCGCGGCCGCCGTGGTGTCGATGGGCGGCTACAACAGCGTCTGCGAACTGCTGGCCGCCGGCAGTCGGGCGCTCGTCGTCCCGCGGGTGAGCCCACGGGAGGAGCAGCTGCTGCGGGCCGGACGGCTCGCCGGGCGGGGGCTGCTCGACTACTGCCACCCGGCCGAGCTCACCAGCGCCGTGCTCGGCGACTGGCTGGCGGCCGCGGTCAGCACCCCCGCGCCCGCCGGCATCCCGGTCGACCTCGACGGGCTGCGCCGGGTGCCGCACCTGGCCGGCCGCCTGCTGGGCGCGCAGCCCTCTCCGGTCCACGGGCGCACTGCTCCCGTCACCGGCGGTGGAGCCCGCACCGAGCTGGAGGGGTCTCCCGTGCCGCCGCCTGAGCCGATCGGCCATGGGCCCCGGATCGGCTACGTGCTGAAGATGTATCCCCGGTTCTCCGAAACCTTCGTGGTCACCGAGCTGCTCGCCCATCAGGAGCGCGGCCTCGATCTGGCGGTGTTCTCCCTGCGGCCACCGGCCGACGGCCGCTTCCACGAGTCGCTGGCCCGCCTGCGGACGCCGGTCACCTACCTGCGTTCCTCGAGCATCCGCGTCGACGACGTCTGGACGGCGTTCCGCGACGCCCGTGCCGAGCTGCCCGACCTGGCCCGGCACGCCGACGAGCTGTGGGACGCCGACGCGCGCGACGCCGTGCAGGCGGTGGAGCTGGCCCTCGCCGTCCGCGCCGGGGAGTCGCGCACCTGCACGCCCACTTCGCGTCGGCCGCCACCACGGTCGCCCGGCTCGCCGCGCGGCTGGCCGGGATCACGTACTCGTTCACCGCCCACGCCAAGGACATCTTCCACAGCGAGGTCCGCGACGAGGACCTGCGCGCCAAGCTCGTCGACGCCGCCGACGTCGTCACGATCAGCGACTTCAACCTCGGCCACCTGCGCGACCGCTTCGGGCCCGCTGCCGATCGGGTCCGGCGGGTCTACAACGGCCTGGAACTGGCGGCGTTCCCGCACACCGCGCCGGCGGACCGCCCGCCGGTGGTGGCCGCGGTGGGCCGGCTGGTGGAGAAGAAGGTTTCGAGGACCTTTTCGACGCCGTCGCCCTGCTGCGTGCCCGTGGGCGGGAGGTCTCCATGCAGCTGGTCGGCACCGGACCGCTGGCCTCCGCGCTGGCCGCGCAGGTGGTCCGGTTGGGGTTGCAGGACGCCGTCACGATGACCGGGGCGCTGACCCAAGACGAGGTGCGGACGGTGGTCGCCTCGGCCGCCGTGTTCGCCGCGCCCTGCGTCGTCGGCGCCGACGGGAACCGGGACGGGCTGCCCACCGTGCTGCTGGAGGCCATGGCGCTCGGGACGCCGTGCGTCGCGACGCCGGTGACCGGCATCCCGGAGGTCCTGAGGGACGGGGAGACCGGCCTCCTGGTGCCCGAGCGCGACCCGGTCGCCCTCGCGGTCGCTCTGGACCGGCTGCTGGGCGATGCCGGCCTGCGCACCCGTCTGGCGACGGCCGCGCGATCCCGCGTCGAGGCCGACTTCGACGCTCGCCGGCAGGCAGCCGGTGTGGCGGCGGGCTTCCCGACGCCCGCGGACGCTCCTCCGGTCGACGCGCCGGGAGGCCGCCGGCATGTCGTGGTGGCCGGCTGATGCGCATCGCCGTCGTCTGCACCGATCCGGGCATCCCGGTCTTCGGCCGCAAGGGCGCATCGGTGCACCTGCAGGCGGTGCTGCGCGAGTTGGTCGCCGGCGGGCACGAGGTGCACGTCACCAGCCCCCGCCTGGGAGGCGATCCACTGCCCGGCCTCCGGCTGTACTGCCTGCCGCCGGTCACCGGGAAGGACGGCGACCGGGAGCGCTCCGCGCAGGAGTGCGATGCCGCGGTCGGCGCCTGCCTCGACCGGATCGGGCCCGACCTGGTCTACGAGCGGTACTCGCTGTGGGGGCGGACCACGACCGCGTGGGCGCAGGCAGCCGGCGCGCCCAGCGTGCTGGAGGTCAACGCGCCGCTGCCCGAGGAACAGGCCGCGCACCGGTCGCTGACCGACCGCGCATGCGCTGAGGCCGTCGCCGTCGAGGCCCTCTCCGCGGCGACGGCCGTGGTGTGCGTCAGCGACCCGGTCGCCGCCTGGGCCCGGTCGGTCTCCCGTCGTCCCGACCGGGTGCACACCGAGCCCAACGGGGTCGACGTCGATCGGGTGCAGCCGACCACCGGGCCCGTGACCCCGGCCGCGGGCGCACCGTTCACCGTCGGTTTCGTCGGCACCCTCAAGCCCTGGCACGGCGTGGAGACGCTGGTCGACGCCGTCGCCGCCCTGTCGGCGCACGACCCGACCTGGCGGCTGCTCCTGGTCGGCGACGGGCCGATGGCCGCCGCGCTGCTGGCACGCGCCACGCGGCTGGGCGCCGGAGCCGTCGTCGAGGCGACCGGTGCCCTGCCGCCGGAGGACGTGCCGGCCCAGCTGCACCGCATGGACATCGGTGTGGCGCCCTATCCCGCCGACGAGAACAGCTACTTCTCCCCGCTCAAGGTGTACGAGTACCTCTCCGCCGGGATCCCCGTCGTCGCCAGCCGGGTCGGGCAGGTGCCGCGCATCCTCGGCGACGCCCCGGACGGAGGATCGCTGGGCCTGCTCGTCCCGCCCGGCGACCCCGGTGCGCTGGCCGCCGCGCTCGCGTCGTTGCGCATGGACGTCGCCGAACGGATCCGCCTGCGCTCCGCCGGGCGCGCCGCCGCGGTGACCCGGCACACGTGGCGGGATGTCGTCGCCCGCTCGCTGGCGCACGCACTCGGGGCACCAGAGCCGGTGCGGGGAAACCGCGGTGAGGACCGGCCTGTCGATCCGCCGAAAGCGGCCGACCGGCCTGCGCTCGGCGGTGCCGGGGCTGCGGCGCACGCTGCGCCGCTTCGCCCCGCACGTGCGCAGCCAGCGCGGACTGCTCGTCCTGGGCCTGCTCGCGCTGCTCGCCGAGGTGGCCATGCGGCTGCTCGAGCCCTGGCCGCTGGCCTGGGTCATCGACTCCGTCGTGGTCGCCGCCGGCGCCGACCTTTCCATCGCGCCACCCGACGACCTGGGCACCGTGCTGGTGGTCGCGTCGATCGCCGTGTTCGGTGTCATCGCGCTGCGGGCGCTGGCCTCCTTCGGCATGACCATCTGCTTCGCGCTGGCCGGGAACCGGGTCCTCACCCGTGTCCGCGGCGAGCTGTACGCCCACCTCAACCGGTTGTCGATGGCCTACCACGACCGTGCCCGCACCGGTGACCTGGTCACGCGGGTCACCGGCGACGTCGGCCGGCTGCAGGAGGCGACGGTCACCGCGGCGCTGCCCCTGTTCGGCAACCTCGTCACCCTGCTCGGGATGCTCGTCGTCATCGCCGTGCTCAATCTGCAGCTGGCGCTGGTCGTGCTGCTGGTCTTCCCGCTCTTCGGCCTGGTCAGCGTGCGGCTCACCCGGCGGATCAGCGGCGTCTCCCGGACCCAGCGCAAGGCCGAGGGGCGCTGGCCTCGCTGGCCACGGAGTCGCTCGGCGCGATGACCGTCGTGCAGAGCTACTCCTCGAGCAGCGCATGCAGGAGCGCTTCGGTGGCAGCAACGAGCGCAGCCTGCGCGACGGCGTGCAGGCCAAGCGGCTGTCGGCCGGGCTGGAGCGCAGCACCGACGTCCTCGTCGGCCTGGCCACCGGCATCGTCCTGTACGTCGGTGCCCGCCAGGTCCTCGCCGGCGACCTCACCCCCGGCGAGCTGACCGTCTTCCTCACCTACCTCAAGACGGCGTTCAAGCCGATGCGCGACATCGCCAAGTACACCGGCCGCATCTCCAAGGCCGCCGCGTCCGGGGAACGGATCGTCGACGTCCTGGAGGTCGAGCCGGAACTGCGCGACGCCCCGTGGGCGCGCCCGTGCCCCGCGGTCCTCGGCTACGTCGAGTTCGACGACGTCCACCTCGCCTACGTGCCCGGTCACCCGGTGCTGCGGGGCTGAGCGCGCGCATCCGGCCGGGGAGCGGATCGCCGTCGTCGGCCCGTCGGGGGCGGGGAAGTCCACCCTGGTCTTGCTCCTCTCCCGGCTGCGCGACCCCGACACCGGCACCGTCTCCTTCGACGGACACGATCTCCGCGACCTCACCATCGCATCGGTGCGTTCGAAGGTGTCGATCGTGCTGCAGGAGAGCGTTCTGTTCGCCGCATCGGTGCGGGAGAACATCGCCCTGGGCGTCGAACGTGAGGTCTCCCAGGAGGAGATCGAGGCGGCCGCCCGGCTCGCCGGCGCGCACGACTTCGTGACCGCCCTGCCGCAGGGCTACGACACGGTGGTCGGCGAGCGCGGCTCTACCCTGTCCGGCGGCCAGCGGCAGCGGATCGCCATCGCGCGGGCCGCCCTGCGCGACGCCCCGATCGTCGTCCTCGACGAGGCCCTCACCGGACTCGACGAGGACACCGAGGCGGAGGTCACCGCGGCGCTGGCCCGGCTGACGCACGGGCGCACCACCTTCGTGATCACCCACGACCTCGCCGCCGCCCGGAACGCCGACCGGGTGCTCTGGATGGAGGACGGCCGGATCGTCCGCGCCGGACGGCCCGAGGAGATTCTGCCGTCCGGCCCGGTCCCGCTGCCGGCGGACCAACCCACCAGCGCTCCGATTCCCGTCGCTCCCGCGAACCCCCACCGTCCCGAGGAGTTCCCCGTGCGGCCCGCTGACGCCGACCTCGCCGCCCGTGATCCAGCCCTGCCCGGCCTGCCGGTGCTGCTGGACGAGCAGGTGCTGGCCGGCTGGCTGGCCGGGCACGGTCTCGGGGCGGCGCGACGCCGCTACCTCCGGTACAAGCCCGGCACCAGCTGCGTCCTCGGCCTGGAGCTGTGCACCGGGGACGGCCCGCTCCCGGCCGTGCTCAGCGCCTGGTCGGAGAACAGCGCGCCCAAGCTCGGCAAGACCCGCATCCAGGCTCCCCGCGGAACCGTGCTCGCCGCCGACGAGAGGTGCCACCTGCTGCTCACCACCGGCGAGGCCGACCGCGACCTCCCGGCGATCGCCGCACTGACCGGGCCGGACGGCCCGGCCGTCGTCCTGGGTCCGTTGCTGCCCGGATGGCCGCTCTCCGCAGCCACGATCCAGGTGCTGCGCTACAAGCCCGCCCGCCGGTGGGTCGGCGTCCTCGCCGCGGCCGGCCGGGAGCCGGTGCTGCTGAGGGTTCACCGGCCGGCCGTCACCGCCGACCTGGTCTCTGCGCTCACCGCGTTCGGCACGGCCCGGGTGCGTACCCCTGGGCTCGTCGCCGCGAACATCAGCATGGGCTTGACGATCATGGAATGGCTTCCCGGCCAGGCGTTGAGCGACGTCCCCGTCGGCGACCGGGGGCAGCACCTGCGGACGACGGGTCGGGTCCTCGCCCAGCTCCACCAGCACCCGGCGCCGGGGTTGCGCCGACGTCCCGCGGGGACGGCGGCGGAGAGCACGCGGGCCGGCGCCGCCCTGGTGGCGCAGCTGCTCCCCGCCCAGGCCGACCGCGCCCGGGACTTGGCCCATGCGATCGGTGCGCAGTTGCGGCCGCCGCCAGGGCTGCGGGTGTGCCACGGCGACTTCTCGGCCGATCAGGTGGTCGTCGGTCCGACCGGCCCGGCGCTCGCCGACCTCGACGAGGTGGCTCTCGACGACCCCGCCGTCGACCTCGCGTCGATGACCGCCGGCGCCCGCCTCGACGAGGCCGGCCACGACAGCGACGTCGGCCCCGTGCTCGCCGGATACGCGACCATCCGCGCCCTTCCTCCGGCGCGTCAGCTGGCGGCCCACACGGCCGCGGCGTTGCTGCGCCGAGCGCCCGAGCCGTTCCGGCTGGCCGATCCCTCGTGGGAGGAGGGCGTGGTCCACGCCCTGGACGCGGCCGAGAAGGCCCTGTCATGAGCGGTGGGGACGGCGGGGAGCGACCGCCCGCCTCGCCACCGTCTGCGCAGACGTGGCGAGCCGGGGCGGTCGGCTGCTGAGGGCCTGGCCGCGCGGTCCGGACCACGTGCTGCTGGAGGTGGCGCTGGGCGGGACGCCGACCGCCGGGCAGTGGTTCGGCGACCCGGAACGGGCCCGGGCCGTCGCCGCGGGGACGGTCGGCGCGACCGTGCGCGGGCGGCTCGTGCTACAGCCGGGGGCGCCGATCGGCGGCTGCGTGGCCTCGGCGACCTGCTCGCCGCTACGGGCGCCACACTGCTGGCCCATCACCCGGAGCGGCGCGCCGTGCTCCGCCACTCCGAACCCGGCGGTGCGACGGCCTACACGAAGGTCGTGCGGCCGGATCGGCTACCGGCACTCCTCCTCGCCGCCGAGCGGGTGAGCGGGCTGCCGGTGCGCACGCCGCGGCTGCTCCGGTCCGACCCCGGCTCGGCCGACTCACCACGGCGGCACTGCCCGGCCGGCCGCTGTACGAGCTGCTCGACACACCTGCAGCGGTCACGGCCTGCCGGGCGCTGGGAACCGCACTGGCCGCGCTGCATGCGGCGCCGGTACCGCACGGCACGCCGGTGCACGACGCAGCGGCCGAAGTGGCGGTGCTCCGCCGGTGGACGGACCTGTCCCGCACGTGGGGCGCGGCCGACGTTCCTGGGGTTGAGGAGGTCGTCCGCGCACTGGCGGTCGCGCCGGCCGGGCCGCCGGTCCTGCTGCACCGGGACCTGCACGACCGGCAGGTGCTCGTCGCCGACAACGGCTCCGTCGGGCTGCTCGACTTCGACCTGCTCGCGGCCGGGGAGCCGGCGGTGGACCTGGCCAACCTGCTCGTCCACCTGGAGCTGCGCGAGCACCAGGGTCTGCTGCCCGACGCGGGGTGCTGCGCGCCGCGGTGCTCGAGGCGTACCGCCCCTCCGCGGCCACGCTCACCCGCCTACCCGCCTACGCGGCGGCGACCCGGCGGCGGCTCGCCGCCGTCTACGCCTTCCGCCCTGGCGCGCCGGTCAGCTGAGGCACCCCGTCCGTGGGAAACCGCCCACACTGGCTCTGGCCACCTGGACGACACGGATGACGGCGCACCGGGGTAGGGCCCACGCGCAGGAGGGAGTTCGATGGAACCGAGGGGACGACTCCTGGGCGACCGTTACGAGCTTCAGTCCTGACCCAGCGCCGGTACTTTACGCGCGGCTGGGCCGGTGGACGCGGTGGTGCGCGGGGCACTCGGGGAAGGACCTGCTGCCTCGCCACGGCGGTGGCGCCCCCAGTGCGGGCGCGCACGCGCTGGCCGCCGCAGCCGGCTGACCGCATCGGAGTGGCTACTGCGCGCTCACGGTGGGACAACGCCACGTGCGGGGCCGCCGCCGGAGCTGGCTACCGACGAAGAAAGCACCGCGTAGGGCACCGCAATCGTGGCTGCCATGGAGGCCAACACTGGTCGCAGCGCGGGCTCCTGCGGCACCTGGTGACGCTCGCCGACGATCGATCGTCGAGGTGCCCACGCAGGGGCGCCCGCGGGTTGGGGCCGCTCGTGATCTGGCTGGATGGCAACCCGGCCGGGCGTGCACCGAATCCCGACAACGCCGCGGCGGGCGATGGTGCGGAAAGTGCCGTGAAGGGTGGAAGTTTGGCACAAGATCTGACACCATGTCGACGCTGGCCCGGGTCCGGTGTGGGACAAAACGCACAGTCACCCAGGGGCCGCAGGTCACACTCTTGTCACATCCGGCCACACCAGTTCCGCAGGGTGTGTCTTTTACGGATCTGAACCGGTTGGTGACGTTACGTTGCCGCCCTGGACAGCGCCGCTGGGGCGCTGCGGTCGCCGGAAGGTGCCCCATGTCACGCAACACCCAGAAGCGCCGCCCGCAGAGGCAGCGCTTTACCGTCGTCGGTCTCGGCGCCGCCGCTCTCCTCGCCGGGACGGCGTCCGGTGCCAGTGCCGCGCCCGGTGTGGTCATCCCGCTCGCGCCGGGCGAGGTCGCCCTGGAGGCCTTCCCGGTCGAGAACTTTGGCGCCATGGATCCCATGGCAGACCCGAACACCGCGCCTGTCCTGACCTCCGTGGGAGTGCAGTACGGCGGCACGATCACCGTGAATCTGCCGGCGGAGCTGGACGACTCCGCTGTCGTGGCCGAGCTCGACTTCGACGACGACGGCGACGGCACCGCAGACGTCACCTACTCGTCGGCCCTGGCGCCCGCCGACCCGCTGTACCTCGCCATCGCCGGCGCAGGGACCGGGAGCATCGAGGTGACCCTGCCCGCTGACGACGGTTCGGGTACGGACCTCGCCGCCCTCTACCTCGAGCCGCTCACCACCCCGACGCTCGGCCCGGCGTTCACCTACTACGACCCGGTCGTCTACGCCCTCGACTTGGCCGCCGCCGGCGCAGCCGCTGCGGTGACCGTGGAGCCCGCGCTGCTCGCCGCCTCGCAGGTGCCCTGTGACATCTCCTCCGCCACCCGGTGCGCCTTCCCGAGCCCGGTAACCGTCGGTTCGACCGTCACGCTGGACCTGACCGCGGGTTCGGTGCTGCGCGAGCTCGGGATCACCGACCTCACCGGTGTGCAGGTCGGCTTGCAGCAGTTGGACGCGAACGGGGACCCCGTGGGCGCACCCGTGGCACTGACGGTCCAGGTCACCGGGGCGACGGCGAGTTTCGTCGTGCCGGCGGGCGCGGCGGCCGGCTCCTACGGCTTGGTCATCGCGCAGCAGGCGCCGTCGGGCTCCCTGTCCATCGTGCTGGTGGAGGTCTCGATCGTGGCCGAGGCGGCGCCCGTGGCGGTGACCCCGGCCGTCAACGCCGGGCTGAGCTCCAACACCGGTGTCGAGATCGTCGGAGCCGGGTCGGGAACCCTTCCCGTGGCCGCCGGTGCCGGCCTGCTGCTCCTCTCCGCCGCGGGCGGACTCGCCCTCGTCCGCACCCGTCGCCGTCCGGCCGCTGAGGGCGGGACGTGCGAGTTCTGACCCAGCGAGGCCGGCGCACCGCCGTCGCGGCGGTCGCCGCCCTCGGCATCACCGGGGAACGCTGCTCGCCGTCGGCTTGGCCGACGGCGAGCAGCCGGCCGCGGCCACCGGGTCATCCGACCCGGTCGACACGGTCGCCGCGGTCCCGCACTCCGACGAGGCCCAGCCGACGCTGCCACCCGAGGGGACGACGCTGCCCACGCCGGCCTCGGACGTTCACGTGACCGTCCCGGCAGTAAGCCTGGACCTGCCGGTGCTCCCGCACACCCGCGCCGCGGCGTGATCAACCCACCGACGCTCACCGCGGCCTACTGGATTCAGCCCTACGGTGAACCGGTTGGCACGCCCGGGGAGGCCGACAACACGCTCTACCTCGCCGCCCACTCGACCGGCACCGGCAAGTACGGCTTCGACCCGCTGATCGACACCGACGGCGGGGCGGCACCCTGGAGGCTGGCGACGTCATCGAGGTCAGCACTCCACGGGGCACGGTTCACTACACCGTCGAACGCACCGAGCGCTATGCCAAGGGCGAGCTGGACGACGCCACCGAGGTATGGGAGGCCGCGCCGGGACGGCTGGTGCTCATCACCTGCTTCCAGCGCGGCGGAGGCCGGGCCTCCACCGAGAACTTCGTGGTCTTCGCGGAGTCCTGACCCAACGTCCGCGGCTACAGCCGCTCGGCCGCGGCGGGCATGGTCCAGGAGGTCTGCGACGGGCGGGCGCTGCCACTGGTGCTGACCCAGATCCGTCCCGAAAGCGAGGCGTGGACCGACCGCTTGGCCTGGCGCACGGTCATCCCCGACATGATTCTGGGGCAAACCGCCGACCTGGCAAAATCCCCGTAGCAGCGCGCTGACCTGCGTGTATGTGCATTGGAGGCCGTCGGCAGTCGACGGCCAGTTGTTGACGTCCTGCGGACTTTTGCGGACTCCATTGCGGACCAATGGCGCCGGCTCCGTTGAGCTAAAGGAAGCGGAAGGCCATACGCCGCGGATCATCACGTTGCCGATCGTGTGAGAGTGGCCAGCCGCTGAAGGCCTTCTTGACTGCGAGGTTGCCTTCGTCTGGCCGCCGCTCCGCGGACCCTAAGGACCGCGCCTCCGACGCAAGGCCCCCGTTTCCGGTTCCGGTGGGTCGATCCCGGTGGGCCCCGCGGTGGGCAGGTTCCGGCAGCCGCCGACTGCGTGCACGTAGTCGCCACGCACTGGCGGATGACCGACTGAACCCCATGCCGCGGCGCGGTCCCACCTCAAGTGACGGCAGATCTTCCCGTTGAGCTTGAGATGCTCATCGGCTGCGACCAGCCCGACCTGCGTGTCGCCAGCACGGCTCACGTGCGGCAGCACCTTGGCGACCCAAGCCGATGCTGCATGCCGGCAACAGTCGCTACCGCGCACAGACGGACGGCTGGTCCCAACGGGACCCCGATGCCGGTCGCGCAGCTCATTCGAGCAGGTGTAGCTCGCGTCCGGTCCGCCATTCGAGCAGGACGATGCTGGCATCGTCCTGCAGCTGATCGGCCTGGTGCACCAGAACGTGACGCATCAGGCGCCGGATAGTTTCCGGGGCGGGGTCACCGGCAGCCGCGGCACGCAGAATGAAATCAGCCAGGCGTTCCTCGCCGAAAAACTCGCCTGTGGGCGATCGCGCCTCGACGATCCCGTCGGTGTACAGCAGCACCTGGTCGCCGGGCTGCAGCCGGGTCTCACACTCCAGCGGCTTGCCCGACTGCAGTCCCAGCGGCCGGGCTGGAAGGCAGGCGGGAAGATGAATGAGCGACCCACGCCGCAGGATGAGCGGAGCGGGGTGGCCGGCGTTGACCCAACGAAGTTGACCCGTGTCCAAGTCCAGGCGCACGATCGCGGCGGTCGCGAACTGGCTGGCGCCGAACTGCTGGGCGATGACGGTGTTCATGGCCTGACTGATCTCGGGCAGATCGAGCTGGCTGCGCCGAGCATGCCGGTATGCGCCGACGGCCGCGCTGGACAGCAGCGCGGAGGCCAGACCGTGCCCGACGGAGTCGAGCACGAGGAGGTCGGCGGTGTCGTTGGTGACGGCGTAGTCGAAGGTGTCACCCCCGATCTCGTAGGCCGGCTCCAGCGCGCCGGCTATCACGACGCGGTCCGTGGCGAAGGTGAGAGGAGGCAGCAGATCCCATTGGATCTCAGCAGCCAAGGTCATGACCTTCCGTCGGCGCAGCCGGGAGAAGAAGTCGCTGTACAGGTCGTTGACGACGATGAGCTCGGCCACCAAGGACGCGAGGATGCGTGCCTCGTCCTCCACGGCCGCCGTGGCGGTCTCGACCCGAAGTTCGATGACACCCAGGCGTTCGGCGCCGTCGACTAATGAAAGCCACAAGTGGTGTCCACTGCCGGGCCTGTCCGTGTGCGCCAACTCCATCCGCCGGTAGGCGAGCCCGGCGACAGTCCCCTCGATCGACAGCTCCTGACGTGGTGGAACACCGGACCCGGGAAGAGGCAGGAGCGAGACCTGCTCGTAGTCGGCCAGATAGATGACCGTCTCGAGGAAGCCGAGGTCGGCGGCGCGGGCAGCGACCGTGGGCGCGACCTGGTCGGCGGAGAGGAGATGACTTTCCCGGAGCAGTTGCCGGATCGGATCTTCCGGCAGCACGCCAGGTTCGCTGGATGTCACGGTCTGAAGCTCCTTTGGCGCGACTGCGCTGCTCGTTGACGCAACTGAGGTAGTGAACGTGCCGAGGTCGCGTCCTGTGCATCGGGCGCCGCCGCCGGTGAGGAAGCTGCGCCGGCAAGCTTCGGGATCGCGACGCCTTCGGTCAGGTGGAACCGCCTACCCGACAGGGCAGGTCACACACGTGGGCTGCGACGGGGTGCGCTGGCAATCGCCTCGCGATCGATCAGGTGATGGAGGGCGCGCCAGACGTCCCGACCTCTTTCGTTCAGCCCTCAGGTCCCACGTCCGGCGTGCTCTCTGAGCACTGGCTGACCGAGCCATGTCAGCCGGAACTCGGTCGCGCCGGACGCTGCTCCGTGGCGTCGTGAGTGCTGCAGATCAGTCGAAGTCGAGCCCAAACGGCTCGTCCATTCCTAGAATTCCCAGTACCAGCAGCACGAACAGCAAAGCGATGCCGACGCCGGCTAACCCGGGCCGCGAACGGAGCGCCCCACCGCCAGGAATCCGGGCGAGCGACGTGCGGACTTGCAGGAGGGCCAGCGTGGTCAAGGCCCGCCAGCCGGGAGCGGTCATCGCGGGAGCGGGCGCTGGCGGCAGGTCCGTGATCAGCGGGGGTAGATCGTCCCGATACCGGGCGCGGTAGGCCTCGGTCATGCGTTCGTCGCCCTCGGCCAGGGTCAGCATCCCGCGGGCCACGGCGTCGTGGAGGACGTGCACCACGGCTTCTCGATCGGCGTCGGAGGCCCGCTCCAGCTGCCGTGGTCCGTGCGGCTGCAAAGGCATAGGCAGTGGACCGTTTCCGGCGTGTGGCGACAAGGTCATGGCTCCGGACTCCTCTGTGCGGTTGCGGCCGAATGTCCTGATTCTCGCATCGGGCAATGAGAGACGGATTAGAAGGGAACTGGCTACTCGTCTGATTCGCGGACCATTGGATGGCGCGCCACGCAGGGGTCGCAATGTGCTGTTCCGGGGCACTTCTAATCCTCCTGGAGTGCGCGGACCGTGGCTGTCCCGCGGAGCATTACAGGCTTGAGTCCGAGAGGACTGTGGCGTTCGAGTAGCGCGTGGGACTGGAACGGAATGACAGGAATCGCCGGCTCGCATGGTCGGCATCTGCTCATTAAGACGGTCTCCGGGAGAGGAAGGGGCCGGTGACTTCGTAGGTGATGCCGTTGCCGTCCTCGCCGGTCGGCCCCCGTTGACTGGAGAAGTACAGGCGGGTGCCGTCGGGGCTGAACGCCGGCCCGGTCATCTCCGAGTCCGAGTGCCCTGAGATGCTGAGGAAGGGCGTGGCTCGACCGCTCGTGGCGAGGCTGCAGATCCGCATTTCCGGCCCGTCCTCGGCGATGAACAGCTCACCGGTCTGCGCGGCGACGATGCTGTCGACGGTGTGCAGTTGCGTCGTCGCCGGCTCGGCGATCACCCCTACCTGTTCCGTTGTCGCGTCGTAGCACCACACCCGGTTGTCGCCCTTGGTGGTGAACCAGCACCGCCCGCCGGCGTACCACGCGCCCTCGCCACCGTCGAAGCGCTTCGCGGCTGGAACCTGGTCGCGTGTGGATCGTCGACGGGCGGAAGGATCCGGCACCGCTTTCCAGGTCACGGACCGGCTGTTGTCACGTTGGCACAGGACCTCGAGGATGCCGTCGGTCAGATCGGGCCAGACCGATGGCCGGAAGCGGTAGAGGCAGCCGTCGGGTTCGTCCTCGGTCAGGTAGACAACCTGCCGGACCGGGTCCACGGCCGCCGCCTCGTGCGTGAACCGCCCCATGGCAGGCAGCTCGACCGGTGATTGCTGTCCACGGGGATCGGTCTCGTAGACGCGGCCGCGCGACACCTCCTCGCAGGACAGCCAAGTGCCCCACGGGGTGGGCTCGCCGGCGCAGTTGCGGTTGGTTCCGTCGAGAATTCGGTAGGCGTGGGTGATGGATCCGTCGGCGGCGAACCGGATCGCGCTGGCGCCGCCGACGTCCTGCCCCTCGCTGTTGGACACGTAGATCCAGCCGGTTCGGTCGGGGAAACACGCGCCGCCGTCCGGTGCGGGGTGCCAGCGATAGGACGTGGTGCCGACCGGTTGGCCGGACCGGGCGATGACCCGACTGGTGAAACCCCAGGGCAGCCGGACGCCGTTGGCGTCGGCCGGCAGCAGAGGACCGTCCGGGATGGGCCCCTCATCGAGGGGCTGCTGTCCAAGGGGCTACCGAGGGTGCGCCACAGGGAACCGCTCAAGGCGACCGATCCGGCACCGAGTGCCGACGCCATCAGGAACGTGCGACGGTCCACAGCATCTCCATTCCGAGCGTTCTCGGGCAAGAAGCTTCGTCTGTCAGGCCGCACCGCGGTTCGGGTCCGTCGACGGCGGCTCATGCACCTCCGGGCCCGGGCGAGGGACACAGTGAGCTGTGGCGGATGTGGCCGCTTGCTCCTGGCGGTGCCACGTTCGGAAGACCGCCATCATCGCGAGCACCCATATCAGGGACAGCAGCCACGCCCCGAGGACGTCGCTGGCCCAGTGCACTCCCAGGACGACTCGGCTCAGGCCGACGGCGACAGCGAACAACGTCCCCACGGCCACGGCGGGACGCCGCCAACTCGGCGCCATCACCGGGAGGAACACGAGCAGCAGCACGCTCACCCCGATCGCGCTGCCCATGGTGTGCCCACTTGGGAAAGCGAACCCGGATGCGTACGACACCGGCTCCGCCAGGTCCGGCCGGCTACGGGCCACGACGGCCTTGACGGCCAGGTTGAGCAGCCCACCACCGGCGGCGGTGACGACCACGAAGAGCGCGAGGCGGGGAGTCGGCGTACCAGCAGGTACAGCGTGGACACCGAATGCAGCACCCACCACGTCACGCTGCTACCGAGGTCGGAGACCGCCTGCATCACCGTGACGACCACGGGATGGCCGGTTGCCACGCCGTACAGAGCCGCGGTGATGCCCTGATCCAGGTCGATCAGCGGCTCCCACTGCGCCTCGACGAGCCCGAGCAGCAGCGTGAAGGGCACGGCGACCACCAGGGCGGCGAGCAGTAGCGAAGCCCGCGACCCGAGCTTCATCGCTGCGGCCGGGAGCACTACCGCCGCTACCTGCATGGCTCCGGTGGCCTGCGTGGGTCAGTCGTCGTCCCCGTCATCGTCGTCGTCATCCCGGTCGGTCCCCAGGACGCTGGCGTCGCCGGCATCCACGGTGACTTCATGGAAGGAACCGTCGGCTGCGCGGACGCCGACCTCCCAGACGACGAACCCGTTCTCCTCCTCCAGGTGGCTCCAGGCCACCTCTCCGCCGCCGACCGCCTCGATCGCCGCGGTGCCGGCGGCGGCCTCGTCGACGGAGGCGAGTTCGGCCAACGCCGCCTGCTCGGCTGCGTCGTTCTCGGGGAGAGTGGACTCGTCCACGGTGACCGTGCCCGCCTGGCGTAGCTCGTCCTCGTCGTCGTCACGTTCGGTTCCCAGGACGCTCGCGTCCCCGGCGTCGACGGTGACTTCGTGGATCGACCCGTCGTCGGCGCGGACCGCGACCTCCCAGACGACGAACCCGTCTTCGTCCTCCAGCTCACTCCAGGCGGCCTCCCCGCCGCCGACCGCCTCGACCGCAGCAGCTCCGGCGGCGGCCTCGTCGACGGAGGCAAGCTCGGCCAGCGCCGCCTGTTCCGCCGCATCGTCCTCGGGCAGGGCCGACTCCTGCACGGTGATCGTGCCCGGCAGGTCGTCGCCGCTGCCTCCGGTGGCGAGTGCGACACCGCCGGCGGCGGCGAGCCCCAGGGCGGTCGCGGCGGTAATGACGGTGGCTCGCTTGCGACTACGCATCAGGTGTTCCTCCCTACGGGATCCGGCGGGGTGCTGGTTCCTCTTCCTCCACGATCCCGGCCGTTGGTGAGAGAGCGATGAGCTGCAATTGGCAGCTGCTCTCACCGTCGCCGCGTCTCACCGTCGTCTCATCGGGCCGTGCCAGGCTCGGCGCATGCGCGTGCTGGTCGTCGAGGACCACGACAAGATGCGCGACGTCCTGGAGCGGGGCTGACCGAGGCCGGCTACGCCGTCGACGCCGTCGGTGACGGCGCGGCCGCCCTGTCCTACGCCGCGTCGCGGACCTACGACGCGGTCGTGCTCGACGTGATGCTGCCGGGCATGGACGGGTTCGAGGTGTGCCGGACGCTGCGGGATCGAGGGTCTGGACGCCGGTGATCATGCTCACCGCCCGGGATGCGGTTCCCGATCGGGTCCGGGGCTCGACCACGGCGCGGACGACTATCTGGTCAAGCCTTTCGCCTTCACCGAGCTGCTCGGTCGCCTCCGGGCGTTGCTGCGGCGTGGCGGGTTGCCGCGGCCTGCCGTGTTGCGGTGCGGGCCGCTGTCGTTGGATCCGGCGACCCGCATGGTGGAGTGCCGCGGCGAGCCCGTCGAGCTGTCCGCGCGTGAGCTCGCGCTGCTGGAGTTTCTGCTTCGCAACCCGGGGCGGGTCCTGTCGCGGCCCGTGCTGGTGGAGCACGTGTGGGGCCTTGACTACGACGGGTTCTCCAACGTCGTCGACGTCTATGTGAAGTACCTGCGTGACAAGATCGACCGGCGGTTCGACGTCGACCTGCTGCAGACCGTCCGGGGAGCCGGCTACCGGCTGGCCTGTACGGATCCGGATCGGTGACCCCGGTGTCCCGGCTGCCGATCAGTGCGCGACTGGCCCTTCTCTCGGCCGCCTCGCTGAGCGCGCTGCTGGCCCTGGTCGGCATCGTGGTGTACCAGCAGCTCGGTGCCGGACTTCGCGCGGGCATCGATCAGCAGCTCGCCGACCTTGCTGGATCTCTGCCGCCTCGCCTCGCGGAGGACGGATTCCCCGAGGAAGCGGACGACGACGAGTTCGACCAGCTGGAACTCAGTGACCGGCTGATCCAGCTCGTGGACCAGCGGGGACAGCTGATCGCAGCAAGCGACGACGCAGATTCCCCTCGACCACTCCTCGAACGGGCCGATCTCGACCAGGCCCGTGACGGCGATGCCGTGCTGCGGACGGTTCCCGAGAGCGCAGACGAGGACGATCCGCTGCGGGTACTGGCCGTGCCCTACGGCGACGAAGGGCTCGTCGCGGTCCTCGCCGCGGAGCTCGACGAAGTCCAGGACGCGCAGCGCGCCCTGGTCGCGGTCTACGGCCCGGTGGCGCTGCTCGGCGTGGCCGTGGCCGGCCTGCTGGGATACGTCATCGCCCGGCGCGGTCTGGCGCCGGTCCGCCGGATGACCGACGAGGCGGAGGACATCGGCGGGTCGGACCTGTCCCGTCGACTGTCTGCTCCTGGCCGCCTCGACGAGGTCGGACGACTCGCGCGGACGCTGAACGGAATGCTGACCCGCCTCGACGCGGCCATCGGCAGGGAACGCGCCTTCACCGCCGACGCCAGCCATGAACTCCGCACCCCGCTGGCCATCCTCCGTGCCGAGATCGAGCTGGCCCGCGATCGGGCCCACGACCTGTCCATCCAGTCGGCACTCGACACCGCCCTGGAGGAAGCCGCCCGCCTGTCGGGGCTCGTCGATGACCTGCTCGTGCTGGCGCGGGCGGACTCCGGTGACCTCGAGGATCACCGTCCCGTCGACCTCGACGAACTGGTCGACGTCGTCATCGCCCGGTTCACCACTCTCGCGAGCCGGCGTGGCGTGCGGCTGGAGTCCACCGGGGTGGCGGTCGTCCGAGGCGACTTCTCCGGCCTGGAACGAGCCCTGGCCAACCTCGTCGACAACGCGTTACGGCACACCCCTGGCGGGGCCTCATCACCGTCGAAGTGCGCCCGGTCGGTGAGGCGGGAGCGGTCATCGCCGTGAGCGATACCGGCCCCGGCGTCCCGCCCGAAAGGCTCGACACGCTCTTCGACCGCTTCAGTCGCGTCGACGACGCACGGCACACGCCCGGCGGAGCCGGACTCGGACTGGCGATCGTCTCCGCCGTCGCCACCGCGCACTCCGGCAGTGTCACCGCTGACAACCGCGCCGAGGGCGGCCTTCGCGTCGAGCTCACGCTGGGCGGATAGATCCGACGCGGCTTGCTGCGCGCTGCGGCGGCGCATCGGTAGGACACGCTGCCGACCTCCAGAGGTTCCGGCGAAGCCGAGCGCCGACGAACGCGGCGCACCATGACGCGCAGGCATATGTGCTCAACGCCGTTGCCGACGATCATGTGGAGGGCGACGCTGCCCGTGAGCTGCTGCGAGCCGCTGATCGGGTCACCGCTCCAGATCTGGTCGATGTCGAGACCGTGTCGGTGCTGCCAAACGCTGGCTGAACCGCACGCTGACCGATCAACGTTTCGGGGCCGCCGTCGCGCATCTGCGACAGCTGCAGTTCGAGCGTGTTTGGACGTTGCGTGTGATGCAGCGCGCCTTCGAGTTGCGCACCAACGTCCGCTCCTGCGACACCTGTTACGTGGCCGTGGCCGAGCTGTCGGACTGCGAGCTGGTCACGGCGGACGGTGGGCTGGCCGGCGCATCTGGCCCTCGGTGCGCTGGCCGCGGGTTCAGTAGAGATAGCGGTCGATGCCGGAGCCGTGCGCCCACAGGTGGTTCATGCGGTCGGCGGTGCGGGCGTGGGCGGCTTCCTCGGCGTCGCTGAGCACGCAGTCGGTGCCGGGAGGGTGGCCCGCAGTCGGGCGGTGAGTAGTCGGGTGTCGTCGGTGGGGGAGAGGTCGAGCAGGCCGGCCAGCCGGGCGAGCAGCAAGGCCAGCTCCGTGCGGCCGCCCGAGCGGTAGGTGTCGCCGAGCTGCTCGGCGTACTCGTCGACCACCTCGGGGATGTCGGGATCCAGCCCAGGGTGGCCGAGGGCGGCGGCGGTTGCCGAGAGAAGCTCGACGTCGGCGGAATGCAGGGTGAGCGCGGTCATCGGCGCGTGCTCGTAGCGGCCGTCCGGGGCGAGCAGCCGGCCGTGCCGTGGTTCCCCGGGACTGAGTGGGCGCCAGCGCGCTGAGCAGCCGTTGAGCGGCGGCGAGGGCGATCCGGTCGGCCAGTGGTGGTGGCAACCGCAGCGGCTCCGTGCCGGCGCTCGGATCCCGCCGGTCGTCGTCCTCCCACGCGCCCAGGCACAGCAGGATCTCTTCCAGGGCGCGCAGCGGCGCGAGCGGCTCGCCGTCGAGGTCGACGACGAGTACCGTCCGCTCCCTTGGCGGGGTGTCCTCGCCCGGTCCGGGGTGGCCGGTCGCCTGGTCAGTCACGGGCGGACCACCGCTCGGTGACCGACCGGCCGGTCATGCCGGCGGTCCGGCCGATGTCGGCCCACGAGGCTCCGGCCGCGAGTGCGACGCGCACTGCCTCGTCCAGCGCGCGGGCGGCGGCGGCCTCCCGGGCGGCGGCCGCCTCGACGTCCTCGAGGGCTTGCCATCCGGCGATGTGGCGGCGCCATTCCTGTCTCACCCGGTTCTCGTCGGCGGCCTCCATATCGGCCCACGGGCCGGTGACGGCGAGCCGCCGCGCCGCGGGTCGGCCAGCTCCGGTACGGGCACCCGGGTCCAGGGGTGCCGCGCCAGCCGCAGGTACAGCCGGCGACCCAGCCGACAACGGCGGCGTCCGGACGCCACTCCTCGGCCTGGTCGATCACCTCGAGGCGGACCTGGCCGCTGGTGTGGGAGTGCACGATCTCCTCGCCGCCGATGAGCGTGCCGTCCTGCAAGATGCCCTCGGCGGTGGAGCCGTCGCGGTAGGTCAGCCGCACCCGGCAGCCGTCGCAGGGCTCGTCGTCGGGTCGGCGGGCCACCAGCAGACCGCGGGCGCTGCTGGTGCCGGCGCCTTGCGCGCCGTCGGCGAACAGCGGAACCACCCAGCCCTCGTGCGCCTGGCCGTCCACGACCGGGCCCATCCATCCCATCGCTCCTCCTCTCGGTGATGTGAGCGTCGCCGTTCCCGTGCTGGGCCGGCCTGTCCCGGCGGCTTCTGTGGGCGCCCGTCGTCGTCCACAGCCGGGGCTGGCCGCCGGGCCGCACCGTGTGCCCGGGTAGCCAGCGGCCCCGCGTCCCGTCTAGCCGCTCTTCGGAGGCGGCGGCTATCGGTGCGGGGACTGGTCTGCTTGTGCGTCGATCCAGGTGTGCAGGTCGGCGCGGCGGTAGAGGACGCGCCGGCCGAGCCGGAAGCTGTTCGGTCCGGTGCCGAGGTGTCGCCAGTACCGGAGAGTGGCGACGGGGGCGCGGAGCACGTCCGCCGCTTCCGTGATGGTGAGCAACTCGGGCTCGTGGTCTAAGGCGGGATCGGGCATGGCTGGCTCCCGGGGTCGTCGGTGGCGGTGCCGTCACCACAGAAGGCGCTATTTCGGGCCCCGCTGGTGACACTGCACAGCCAGCCTTGCCTGACTGTCTCCGGTTGTTCTCCTGTAGCGGCCCCTCCTGACGCGTCACCTGCCAGCGACGGAGGCCTTGCATCTGCCGACGCCGGGGGCCGGTGCCGGGACAGCCGGGGACAGCCCCGGTCCTGCGGCTGGGGTCGACCCCGTCCCGATCAGCGGTCTCCCGGGACCGCCTCCAGTTCGTCTCCGGCCAATGCCCGGGGGCGTTCTCTGCGACGCGGTCGCTGACCGACCCGCGCCGCCCGCGCTTCTGAAGCGCCTTCTGCGGGAGGTCGACGACAGTCAAAGGACCCCTGTGCCCACATGGACTGGAGAACCATTTGGAGGTCCTCTGCTGACCTGGGGTCCTCCAGTTGTCCCCCTGTTGTCCTCCTGTTGTCCTCCAGTCAGCCGATGCAGGCGCGGGGCACCGGGGGTCCGCGCAATGCGTTCCTGTGGACGACGTCTCCTGTCCACAACATCCGGACGTGCGCCCTCGGGCGGGTGCTGACCTGGTCAGGCTCGACCCATGGCGCGCGACATCGCATTCGGAGCACGGCGAGACCGCGGAGCCCGCGGCCGGCCGGCCAAGAGCCGCCGCGACGTGCCGGGTGACCGGGGCTCGCTATCCGGTGGGCGCGCCGTCGACGTCGCCGCGCCGCGGCCGGTGGGGCGGGCCAGGAGCACCCTTCGGGCCACGCTGCGCGTGGCGCCGGCTGCGCCGTCGTCAAGGTCCGCCTGCGGCGGGCTGCGCTTGCTGGTCCCCCGACCCGTCCGGCAGCTCAGCGTAGGGGCCTCCCGCGCCGCCTCCTCCCGACCGGACCAAGATCCTTCCGCCCTGCGGCGCTCCGCTGCGGAAGCAGTCTTGGTCCGGTCGTCCCCCGCCGTCGCTCCCGGCCCCTGAGCAGAGCTCTGTGCCGGACGGGCCGGGGAATGGGTGGCAGGACACCTGTTCCGCAGTTCCTCCCGTGCCGGCTTCGGCTCCAGTTCCGGGAGGGTCCAGATGACCAGCACCAGCAGCACACGCAGCAGCGCGGCCAGCGGCACGAGCAGCAGGGGAGCCGGAGTCGGCGGTCGCAGCTGAGTCCGGCGCAGCGGGAGGCAGCCGACGCCGCCCGGTCGGCGAGGATCGCAGCCCTGCACGAGCGGATCGGCGAGCAGGTCGAGGCGCTCACCGCCGACCCGCAGTGGCGGGCGATGCTCGATGCCGCCGCGAAGTTCCACACCTACAGCCTGGGCAACCAGCTGCTGATCGAGCTGCAGGCCGCGCGGCTGGGCATCAGCCCGACCCGGGTCGCCGGGTTCGGCACCTGGAAGGCGCTGGGCCGCGCCGTGGTCAAGGGCTCCACCGGGCTCGCGGTCCTGGCGCCGTGCACCTACACGCCCAAGAGCACCGACCCCGGCCAGGCGGCACCCGCCGCCGCGACGGCGACGGGCACGTCGACGGGGACGGCGGGGAGCCGGCCGGCGGGGACGCCGACCAGCGTGCCGGGGCGCGGGCGCTGCGCGGGTTCCGGGTCGCGCACGTCTTCGACGTCTCCCAGACCGACGGCGACCCGCTGCCCGAGATCACACCCGAGCTGCTCACAGGTGACGCCCCCGCCGCCCTGTGGGAGGCGCTGGCCGCCCAGGTCGCCGCGCACGGCTACACGCTCATCCGCGAGGCCTGCGGGCAGGCCAACGGCCTGACCGACCCGGCCGCTCGCACCGTGCGGGTCCGCCCGGACGTGGACGACGCGCAGGCGGTCAAGACCCTCGCCCACGAGCTCGCGCACATCGAGTGCGGGCACACCGCCGAGGGCTATGACTACCGGGGCTGCCGCGGGCGGGCGGAGGCCGAAGCCGAGTCGGTCGCCTACATCGTCACCGCCTGGGCCGGGCTGGATTCCGGCGCCTACACCGTCCCCTACGTCGCCGCCTGGTCGGCCGGGGACACCGCCATCGTCCGCGCCGCCGCGGCCACGGTGACCGCCGCCGCCCGCCGCATCCTCGACCACCTCGACGGCGCCGAGAGCACCCAGAACCCGCCGGGGGATGGGGAACCGTCCCGCCCGCCGGACCGGTCGCGCAGCCCGGGGGCGCCCGGGTCCTCGCCACCGCCTGAGCGGGGAGAGCGCGACATGCCCGCCGCCAGCACCCCCGCCGACTGCACCCCCACCGAGAGCACCGCCACCCCGCAACGCATCGCCACCCCGCAACGCATCGCCACCCCGCAACGCATCGCCACCCCGCAGAGCATCGAAGGAGAACCCGCCATGACCACGACCACGACAGTCACCGCCCTGCACACCGGCCGGGAGAGCACGCCCGACGAGCCCTCCGCGACCGAAAACGCCCGAAGTGCCGGGACCGAGCAGCGCGAGACCGAGCACGTCGGCCCGGCCGCCACCGACAGCGCAAGCGCCGACACGGCCGAGGACAGCGGCCGGGCACACCGGCTGGTGTGGCTGGATCCCCGCGAGCTGGCCGTGCACCCCCGCAACATCCGCGACGACCTCGGCGACGTGTCCGGGCTGGCCGACTCCATCGGCGCCCAGGGCGTGCTGGAGGCACTCACCGTGATCCCGCGCGCCGCCGCCGACGGCACGCCGGGCCATCAGCTTGTGGCCGGGCACCGCCGGGCGGCCGCCGCGGTCCTCGCCGGAGTCACCGCGGTGCCGTGCGTGCTGCGCCCCGACTTGGCCCCTGACAGTGATGCCGCTGACGGGGACCGGGCCGCCCAGGCCGGGCACGTAGGGGCGATGCTGGCCGAGAACCTGCACCGCCGCGGTCTGTCCGCGGTGGAGGAAGCCCGCGGAGTGCCTGGTTGGACGGCGACAATGCCGCCGCGGTCGCCGGTGCCGGGCTGACCTTGGACCAGGCCGCCGCTGTCGCCCACTACGCCGATGACCCCGGCACCGCCGCCGCCCTGATCGCGGCGGCGGGGAGGGGCCGGGGTGGTTCGCCCATGCGCTGACCCGCGCCAAACAGGCCCGAGCAGAAGCCGAGCGGGCAGCAGCCCTGCTCGCTGAGTTGACCGCCGCTGGGCGCACCGTCCTGGACGAGGACACCGGCCGCGCCGCCACCCGGCTGGCCGACCTCGCCCACGACAGCGAGTCGCTGACCGCCGACGGCCACGCCGGTTGCCCCGGCTCGGCGGTCTACGTCGCCACCGGCGGCTGGCAGGGGCCGCAAGCCGTGGAGGTGTGCATCGACCCGGCCGGCACCGGCCACCGCGACCGCTGGACGGCCACCGTCCTACCCGGGGGCGCAGCAGGCGAGGAGCCGAGCGAGGACGAGCGGGAAGCAGCCTCGGCCGAGCGGCGGGCCACCATCGAGAACAACAAGGCGATGGCGGCGGCCAACGAGACCCGCCGCGAGTGGATCAAGGGGCTGCTGCAGCGCAAGACCGCGCCCAAGGCCGCGCTGCGGTTCGCCGTCGAGACGATGGCCGCCGACCCCCGGCGCTGTCCCGGTGGCTGTCCGGGCAACCCAACCGCGCCCAGGACGCCGCCGCCGCCGACCTCGGCATCGACGCTCCCGGCCAGTGGTGGGCCACCCGGGACAAGCCCGCGCTCACGCTGACCAGCGGCGAACAAGTTCCCGACGCCCGGCTCGCCGTGGCGCTGCTGGCCCACGTCGCCGGCGCCATCGAGTCCGGCCTGCACCGCCAGTCCTGGCGCAACCCCGGCACTGGCGACGCCCGCTGGCTGCGGTTCCTGAACTCGGCCCGACTCCCGGATCAAGTGCACTTCGGCCGGCCGGGTACGCATTCGCCTGTCCCGGCCAATGGCGATGAGGCCTCGTGCCGCCACAGCTGGCATCCAGTCGGGGTCCAGCGTGCCGTATGGGCATTCGGGGACCAGTGGGTGGCCGACATGAACGGTGTCAGAACGAGCGGCGGTGAGAGCCTTGCCGAGCCCGAGCGCGCTCTCGTCCACGTAGAAGCGCAGACGTTCGCGATCGGCCACCACGAGACGTCAGGCGGCCGCGCGCTGTAGTTCGTATCGGACCGCGGCGTCGACGAGAGAGCGATTTAGCTCGTACATGCCTGCCACAGATTCAGGTGTTTCTCCCGCGCGGATCAGCTCTGCGATGACCTCAGTAGGAACATTGCGGACCACTGGCTCCCCGTAGCCGCGAAGCGGATCGACCTGTACCTCAGCGATGTCCGGCATGGGATGCAGTAGCCGGGGCTCAGGAACATCGTCGTTCGTCCACTCGAGCGACCCCGGAACGACTCGGCATGCTGAGACCAGAGAAGACGTTGGTTGCTCCTCACCACGACGAGCTGCAACGCGCTGTCGAGGCCGACCTCGTCCTGCACCGCTCGGACCAGTTCCTGACCCTCCGCATACAGCCACGTCCGCGCTGAGGCCAGCGGATACGGCGTTTCGAGCTCTCGGCGCAGGCGTTCCACCGCTGGCCGCATGCGGATCATCGGCACCCCGGCGTCACGGAACTCCGCAAGCAACCGGGTCTCTACAAACTCGCCTCACGTGGCGGTGCCCTCGTTGGTCCGCTCTTGCCTGATGACCGGCGGATACGACTTGGCTCCGCGGTCGTAGCCGTCGATCCACCGGCGGGCTGTCCCGCCATGAAGACCGAGGATGCGATCGACCTGGGCCATCGAGTACACTGGGTGGTCCACCAGCCGGGCGACTCGGTTCATGAGCGCATCTTGTCAGGCAGGTATGACCGAGTGCTGGACAAGCGGCCTGCGGCGCAGGACTGTCACCCGACAGTGATGGGACTCAGGCCGTAGTGCTCGCCACGAGCGCGGCTGCCGCCGAGCACCACGCCGACCACGCCGGGGACCTCCGCTATGCGGTTGGCGAGCTCCGCGAGGCGTCGCTGTTCTTCGAGCACCCGGCCATCCTCGCTGACCTGTAGACCAACCTGGCATCAGTGCGCTCACTCTTTGAGTAGAGGGGGAATCGCGGCGGTCCGCCGCGGGCCCATCGGTCGACGAGCCGGGCGCCACGGTGACGTGGGTGACCGATCTGGCGTCGATTCGTCGCCCAGCTCGTCGCCGGGATAGACCGTGCATTGTGAGTATCGGACCGATCGCGACTGCCCACGTCGCCTGCATGTTCTTGGCTCGTCGCTGACCGAGTCCTTCCCGCTCGCAACGGGGTGGTTTTCCGGCAACGATGGCCTCCGCTCGCCAACAGTGCACCAGCTGCCCGGGCTGGTTGACACTGCCGGCGCATGACGTTGTGCGCGTCCGCTACCGCGAGGGATGGGAGTCAGCGAGCGGTCGGGTCTGGGCCTCCGAAGGGCGAGGCGCGTCCTCCGGGTAGGCGCGGACGGCGATGAGAGCCACGTCGTCGGCGGCTCCGTCCGCGGGCAGCATCTCGGCGAGGAGTCGGTCGCACAACTGCTCTAGGGGCAGGTCCGCCCCGTCCTCCAGCGCCGCGAGAAGCTGAGCCAGGCCGGTGTCCAGGTCGCGGTCGGAGCGTTCGATCAGCCCATCGGTGAACAGCAGCAGGGTGCCCTCGGCCGGCATTGCTGCGTGGTGCTCCGGCCGGGCGGGATCGTCCAGCACGCCGAGAGGGATTCCGGGCGCTCCTGTCAGTGAGCGCACCGTCCCGTCGGAAGACAGCAGAATCGGTGGGGGTGTCCGGCGCTGGCCCAGACGACCCGCCTGTCCGTGGCGGGACGGTCCTGATCGAGCCGTTCGATCTTCGCGACGAGTGCTGTGGCAAAGACGGGGAGATCCAACGTGTGGACGGCGTTGTCGACCAGGCGCAGGACGTCAGCGGGACCGTTGTTCCCGTCGTGGCCGGCCATGCGCACCATAGTGCGCAGTTGACCCATGGTGGCCGCGGCGCGGATGTCGTGGCCGGCCACGTCGCCGATGATCAGGCTGGTCGTGCCGGTGCGGTCGAGGTACGCGTCGTACCAGTCCCCGCCCACCATCTGTCCGGTGCCGGCCGGGAGATACCGCGAGGCGACTTGCAGATGGTTGGGCTGTGGCAATACGTGGGGAAGGAGGGCCTGCTGCAGGTGTAGCGAGACCGTGCGCTGCTGGTCGTAGGACTGGGCATTGTCCAGGGCCAGAGCCGCCCGATCGGCGATGGCCTGCACCAGGGCGAGGTCATCCTCACCGTAGGCCGGTGACCCGATCAGCCGGACGACGGTGAGAACGGCGATCAGCTCGCCCCGCGCGCGCAACGGAACGGTGATCGAGCTTCCGGCGCGCGTCTGCTCGACCAAAGCCCGCTGTTGTTCGGTGAACAACCCGAGGTCGTCGGTCAGCGCGGGTATGACCTGCGCCTGGCCGGTGACGGCGACCTGACCCGGACCGGCGCCCTGTCCCACGCGGCGATCGACCGAGCGGGTCAAATCCTCCAGTCGGGCCTGCTGTCTTGCATCGCGGTGCAGCACCACCGCGGGCACCAGCTCGCCGCCGCGGCCGGTGGTGTGGATGTGCATGTAGTCGCCCAGTGTCGGAACGGCAAGCCGGGCGATGGCGGACCAGACGGCCTTCAGTTCCAGCCCCGCGGTCAGGAGTTCGCCGATTCGAGCGAAGAACTGGGCACGCTGTTGCGCAAGTTGTGCGACTTCCAGAGCATCGTCGGCGCGTGCGGCGGCCGCTCGCAACGCGACTTCCCGGCTGGCCACCGAAGCCAGGCTTTCCAAAATGCGGACGTCGCTGTCGGTCCACTCGTGCAGCTTGGTGTCGACCACGCAGAAGGTGCCCAACACGTGCCCGTCCGGGGTGTGAACCGGGTATCCGGCCCATGCAACGACACCCATCGACGCGATCGAAGGGTTGTCCCGGGTCCGGGCGTCCTCCCGGACGTCGGAGAGCACCAGCGGTTCGCCGCTGTCCACCACGTACTGGCAGAAGGACTCCTCCAGCGTGTTCTCCCGCGGACTATCCTGCGGCAGGCCCAGGCAGCTTTTCCAGTACGACCGCTGGTCATCGACGACGGTCACGAAGGCGAAAGGCGCGTTCAGCAGCTCTCGCGCCATGGCCGTCAGACGGTCGAAAGATTCCTCCGCGGCGGTATCCATCAGCCCTGTCGCCAGCACCGCGGCCAACCGGTCCGGGGAGTGGGCGGCCTGCCCGCTCACCGTCGGGAGACCGGAGCGGGTCGGCGACCAGCGAGGACCCGCGGTGCCTGGCGCCCCTCATCTCCGGTCCCCTCGTCGCTGACTGGCCGCCGCAGACCATCTTTCGAGCCGGCGGTTACACGTCCGCGCTCTGAGATCCATCGCGGAGGCGTGTGTACCGTACAGGTATGCGCGGCGAGGGCTCAACCTCCTGGACGACGCACTGTTGAGGCTGCGACGTGTCTGGAGCGCACCCCGACAACGCATCGTCACCGAGGACGGCGCACCGGTCGAGATGTCGAGTCTGCTGGTGGTTGAGGCGTGCGCCCGAGGCGCACACGCCGGCCGAGAGGTCGCCATCGGTGACGTCGCCCGCATGGCCGACGTCACGCCCTCCACGGCCAGCCGACTCGTCGACCGCGCCGAGTCCAAGGGCCTACTGATCCGTGCACCCTCCAGTGTGGATGCCCGGCGCACTGCCCTGCACCTCACGCCCGAGGGCGCTGCCCTCCAGGCCCGATCCACCCGGGCACGGGTGGCCTGGCTCTCGGATCGACTCGCGGAGTGGCAGGCGGACGACGTCGCCGCGCTAGGGACGTTGTTGCACCGTTTCGCCGACACTTTCTTCGACCTACCTCCGGCGTTCGAGCCCTCGCCCGACGGGGTGACGGATGGCGGCCAGGACGGCCGTCCCGACGATCAGCCCCCGGCTCATGATTCGGTCATTCCGGCGATGGCCTTCCGAGAACCGTCACCCCGCCCCATGCCGGGCTGAGGACGGCACGGTCCTACCCGGCGCGGCGTCGCACATGGCGCCCTCTCGGGCAATAGCGGCTCGTCCAGGCCAGCTGGCGCCGATGGCGTCATGGCTGAGGAGAGTCGGCCCCTCCGCCGGCCGTGGCGGATCCCCGCCCTCGGAACTTAGATCCTGGCGCGACGTCAAAGGCCGGCGGCATCGGACGCCCGGTGGTCATCGAGCATCCGGCCGAGCATTGTCAGCCACGCTGCCCGCACCACTGACGGCTGGTCCTTGACGAGATGCGCGAGGGTCGCGGCGGCGTCCGGCCCGTCACCAACGATCGCTTGAAAGGCCAGCCGGAAGAGCAGTTCACGCACCTCGACCTCTCCGAGGCCAGCGTCCAGCAGTGGTTGTACGACCCAGCTCTCCCGTTCAGGCAAAGTCGCGGGCACGTCCTGTCTTCGGCTGCGGACCCGGGTGTGGATGCAGTCAGTCGCCCAAGATCGCCGATTTAGGTCACCGGTGCCGGCCGACCAATGTCGCCACATCGATGGGAAAGGAAGCCAGTCGGGCCGCGAGCGACCCGGCATGAGCTCGCCTGTTCCGGACGGCGCCGGTTCGGTATGTCACCTAACCTGGCAAGAGAAGCGTCGTCGAGACGCTCCTTTGGCAAGGTGGCGAACATCGACAGCGACCCATGGGTCCCGCAGCCCTCACCCGGCGGGCGCTGCTACTGGCGTTGGACACCGACAGCGCTCTCGGAGCTTCCCCGCGTCCGGCAGGAACTGCGGTCCGGTCTGGCCGTCCTGCCTACCCATCCACCCCAGGACGTCGACGAGGTGCTGATCCTCCTGCTCGACGAACTCCTGTCCAACGGGCTCCGCCATGGACACCTCCCTGTGACCGCCGAGGTACGGCGCACCCCGCAGGAATGGATATGCGAGGTCAGCGACCCGGCGATCGAGACCGAGCCCAGCCCGGCGGTCGACCGCGACCCGGCGCAGGGCGGCATGGGGCTGCGCATCATCGCCAGCCTCTCCAGCTCACACGGCTGGTTCGTTCGCGACGCCCGCAAGTACGTCTGGGGCGCGCTACCCGCAATCTGAATGGCTGCCACCGGGTTGGGCCTACAGTCGGCAGCGGCGACCCGTCAGCCGGGTACTCGACTGACGGGATCTAACCGCAGGCGTCGCCCGGGCCACGCCCGGCGGCTCCCCAAGAGTCTTCGGCCTAGAGCGCCTCATCGCGAGTCGGACCGGGCCAGCTATTCGACCGCGCCTACCATTACCGCGCCTACCATTACCGCGCCTACCATTACCGCGCCTACCATCACCGCGCTGGTGCGAAGCGGCTCTCTTGTGGGGCAACGCCCCGGGACTTGTCCGAGCCGGCGTCTTAACTGATCAAAGAATTCCACGACGTTCGAGGACTACCTGAGCGGACAGGTAACGCAGATGCAAGAGCGCGTCGCACCGCCGCAGCCACCGAGGGCCGACTTGGCGGCGGTATCGCAGCACAACCTCGATTGCCCACTCCTCGGCCGCAGCTTCATCGTTGCTCAACCGGTGCATCCAGCCGTACACCAGGGCCAACTCATCGAGAGGCACATCCGCGGCGTTCGACACAGAGACCCCCTCGGCGCCGCGCTTCGACCGGCATCCTGAGGATGCCTCACCCAGGCCTGCTGCATGCCGTGTGCGCAGTGGGAGATCACCCGCACGAGCGGAGCCCGTTTGCCGGTTCCGCGGTGCCGGGGCTGCGCTTCCGGCGCGCCTCAATCAGCAGACTGCGCAGTGTCCGGTGGGCGATCCCGCTACGGCGACGTCCTCGCGGTCCCAGTAGCCGCGGCGCCGGCGTCCCGCAGGGGCTCCCCTGCGAGACGCCGATCGGCTCCGATGTCATGGCGTCGACTGCGTCGCAAGAGGTTCCGCGACCGCGATAACTACTGGCTACGCACTCTCCTGATAGGCGGCGGGCTAACCAGCCCGCCTCATGTAAGAAGAGCCCATTTGTCCTGTGTGCGCAGGGTGGCAGGTGATTTCAATGTCTATAACTGGCCGGCCGGTGGCCGCCATTCGGGCGCCTCGCAAGCCTCGTTCATGCGCGCATTGACGCAGCAGATTCTCGTTGTGTTCTGTGACCCCACGACACCGCGCCGGCGAGCAGCAGGAGAAGGGATGGCAGCAAGAACACCAAGCCGATGCCCAGAGCAGTGAGCAACGACCACCCCAGTGCAACGGCGCCCAGGGTGGCGACGACCGCGGGAGCGAGCATCGTCCTGCTCGCGCGTTCGGCCCACAGGGCGACGGTGGCGCACCCGAGGGGTATGCCGAACAGGACGAAGACGAAAGAGCCGCTGTCCTCCCACCCCGATGGTCCATACCAGGCCGCGAGGCCTATGACCGCCAGGAGCGAGACTATGATGAGGCCTTGGGCTCTCCGGGAGGAGGAGGGCATGGTCAGTCACCCCTCATGCCGGCGTCGGGCAACGCGCGGTCGGGGTGACAGGCCCCGGAGACGCCGGTCGGGTCGGCGCACGTGGGCTGCTGCAGGCTCCCACTGTCGCTGCGAGCAGCGAGACACATAGAATTCACGCTGTACTCCTCGTGGCACGTGGCGAGGTCCGGCCATCGTTTCACCCATTCTGGTGGACGGCGAGAGCGTAGTTGCCCTTCACGTTCGCACGCGATCGTCCATGCGGTTCTGGTGCGCATTTGGTGGATCGGTCGTTTGCACATCCCAGCAGGCGCGAGCGCTCTTGCCATCAATCATTCGGCTGGCAATCTGCAATTCTGCGAGGGCTGCCTGCGGAGGGGAAGCGAGCCGATGGGGATACGAATCGGGCTCGCCGGCTCTTGCGCGAGCGAGCTTCTGCGGCCAGTTGTCTGGCGGCGACCACAGAAGCCGGCTCTGGCGATGTCGGCTTGTGTTCGTTGGCTGGGTCAGTCAAAGCGAGTCTCCTCGGCATTTGTGGGTTCTGCGGACGAGCGCGAAAGCGCAGCTGACTGCGTGGCCCCGTCAGCCAGTGCGCAGTGACTCGGGGCGCCGGGCAGCGCGGAGGAACGGGAGCACGCTGATGGTGGCGAGCAGGCTGGCCAGAAGGGCCGCGCTCGCGACTGCCAGGTAGACCGGCCATGGGAGGCCGGCTGGGACCGAGCCGTCGAGCCGCTGGTACATGGCGCCGCACAGGACGGCCACACCTGTCGCCAGGGCCACGGTCCCGACCAGCGGGACGGACAGTTGGAGCAGCAGACTGCGGCGCAGCACTCGGACTGGCACGCCGGCCGCCAGCATCGCGGCGTGGGCCGGGATTCGCTCCCGGAGCCCGTCGGCCAGCGAGACGGCCAGGACCAGGCCGCCGACGACAATCACGACGGCCAGCCCGGCCACCGTGGCGCGCCGGTAGGTCTCGGCCTGCTGGCCGGCCAGGTCGGACTGCTCGGCGGCAGTCACCGCCGTATAGGCGCTGCCGTACGGTCCCGGCATCGTGGCCAGGACAGCGCGCACCGCCTCGAACGTCTCCTGCCGGCCGTCGGTGGTGATCAGTCCCGGGCCTCCGAGGGCATCGGCGGGAACGGCGGTGTCGGCCGGCAGTCGCAGTGAGCCCTGGAGCAGGTTCCGGAGCCCGGAATCGACCTCCAGCCGAGCTGGGTCCGGAGGTACGGACACGGTGGCTCCGGGGACGGGTCGCCCGTCATCCCCGGTCACCCGATAGGTGCCGGGCGGCAGCGCCTCGCCGAGAATCTGCCCTGGGGCAGCGAGCACCTGCACCTCCCCGGCGCGCAGGTGTCCAGGGGCTCGCGCAGGGCGGCGTCGAGCGTTCCGCAGGACACGACGAGCGCCGTGGTCGGGAAGTCCTCCGGCCGCGGGGTCGTTCCGGACTGAGGTCGCCGCCGGGCGCCAGCAGCCCGACCTGTGGGAGCACGACGACCGCATCCACCCCCGGGACCGCGGAGAGCCGATCGACGTCGGCCGATGTCAACTGCCCGGCGGGGCTGAGGTCGATTCCCTCGAGGTAGGTGGTCACGAAGAGCGTGCCAGGCTGCAACGGCTCCGCCTGCTCGGCCAGGTAGCCGGTGCGGGCCTGCTCGAGCACGGGCAGGAAGGCCAGGACGAACCCGGCGACCGCGACGACGAGCGAGGTGCCCGCGATAGCGCGTCCGGCCGCGCCGGGGTCCATCATCAGCCGCCGGCCGGCGAGCTGGCCGGCCGGGCCGGGCGCGAGCCGCGCCATGAGGGCGCCGATCAACCGGGCCAGCGTCGCCCCGGAGAGCGCGAGGCCCAGCAGCGTCAGGACCATGCCGGTGATCAACAAGGCGCCGAACAGCCACGAGCCGGTCGAGAGCAGGTCGAGCTGCGCCAGGTAGCCGCCACCGAGCAGCCCGAGGCCGACGGCCAGGACGACCAGCCGCCACCACCCGGCCGCGGCGGGCCGGGACTGCCGCGTGACCCCGAGCGGGCTGGTCAGCACGCGCCGCTGTCCGGCCACCCCCACCACCGCGGCAAGCAACGGCGTGCCGAACACGACCAGCAGGGTCCAGCCGAGCCCGGGGGTGAGATCGGCGGTCCAGAGACCGTGCTGGACGGAGGCCAGCCCGGCGGCGACGGGTCGCAGCAGGAAGAAGAGCCCCAGGCCGATGCCCGAGCCGAGCCCGGCGGCGACCGCGCTTCGGCCGCGGCCAACCCCAGCATCTGCCGCCGAGTTCCGCCCACCAGCCGGATGGCCGCGTTGCGCTGCTCCCGCGTGGCGGCCGACAACCGCGCCGAGACGCCGACGAGTACGAGCAGCGGAACCAGCAGACAGGCGGCCCCGAGCCGAGCAGCTACGGCGGTCTCGTCGTCGGCGAGCACGGCGGCGGTCGGGGCGGCCTGCGCGAAACGGGCGCCGCGGGCGATCCCGTCGACACCGGCGAGGTCAGACAGGTCTGATGCCGCGATCGCGTACAGCTCGTCCGGCCCGACCAGCCCCTTGGGAGCGATCTCCTCGGTCACCCGCCCGGGGATGCGCGGGGCCAGCTCGTCGGCGCGCGGTCCGGACAGCGCGCGGGCCAGCGCGGGCGACACGGAAGTCGTGCCGGGTCCGGGGACGGCGTCGAGGCCCAGCGGCGGCCGGGTGCCCGGATCGCCGTGCACGTCGAACTCGAACACGGTCACCGGTAGTCCCCGCCAGAGGCTGACCGACGTGCGGCTGTCGATCCCGGCTGCCGCGGTGCCCTGTCCCTCGGTGTACCGGCCGGCGGCGACGTCGGCACGCTGGTGGGCTGCGGGCAGTACTCCGCCCGCACCGAGCAGGAGAGCGACCGCCAGCCCGATGCCGACGGCCGTGAAGAGCAGTCGGCTCCACCCGGCGCGTCCGCCGCTCACGGCCAGGCGAGCCCCAAGGCGAGAGTCGTCGTCCGGCCCGTCACGCCGGCACCCCGCTGGGCCGGGCGAGCACACCGTCCCGCAGGACGACTTCCCGGTCGGCGTATGCGGCGATCCGTGCCTCGTGCGTCACCAGGACGACGGCGCTGCCCAGTTGTCGGGCCGAGTCGACCAGGTGGGTCATCACCAGCTCGCCGGTCAGCGAGTCCAGAGCGCCGGTGGGTTCGTCGGCGAACACCACCCGGGGACCTGTCACGAGCGCCCGAGCCAGGGCGACCCGCTGCTGCTGCCCGCCGGACATCGCTCCCGGCCGCTGCCCGGCCTGCGCGCCGACCTCCAGCCGGTCCAGCCACTCGACGGCACGCGCCTCAGCGGCACGCCGGCGCAGACCGCCCAGTCGCAGCGGCAGCGCGACGTTCTCCACGGCAGTCAGCTCCGGCACCAGGGAGCCGAACTGGAATACGAAGCCGAAGTCACTGCGGCGCAGTTGGGACCGCGCCTCGTCGGAGCGGTCGTCGAGGCGTTGACCGCGGTAGTGCACCGACCCGGAGTCCGGGCGCAGGATGCCGGCCAGGCAGTGCAGCAGCGTCGACTTGCCCGACCCGCTCGGCCCGAGCAGGGCGACGATCTCGCCCGAGGCGACGGCGAGGCTGGCCCCGGCCAAGGCGTTCGTCGGGCCGAACGACAGCGTCAGGTCGTCGCCAACCAGCAGCGGCTCGCTCACCTCCCGCCCCCGTTCCCGGTCAGCTCGGTCGCGAGCCGGTCCAGTCGGGCGGCCGTGTGCTCGAGCCAGCGCAGGTCCGCCTCCAGGTGGAACAGGGTGAAGTCGCAGGCCAACGTCGTGGCCAGGTCGGCGCCGCGTTTGCGAGCGGTCAGCTCGCGCATCAGCGTGAGGTGCGCCTGTCGCTGCGCATCCAGGATGTGTTCGGCCGGCCGCCCGGAGCGCAGCGCCAGCACGACCTTCACGTACACCGCCGACTGCAGGTAAGGCGTCGCGGGCTCCGGCTCGGCGAGCCAGCGCTCCAGCTGCGTCACTCCCTCCGCGCTGAGCGCATACGACGTCCGGTCGGGTCCGTCGACACGCTCGGTGCCGAGGACGAGGATTTCGCCGTCCCGGAGGAGCCGTCCAAGGGTCGCGTACACCTGGGCCGACTTGACCGGGCGCCGCTCACCGAAATGAGCGTCGTACTCCCGCTTGAGGTCATAACCGTGCCGGGGCTCGCGCTCCAACAGGCCCAGCAACGTCTGTGGAAGGGACATGAGCCGTACTAGACACCGAGTTGCTAGCCGAAGTCAACGCGCCACCCGGTACTCCAGCGCCTGAGCAGGCTCGACCACTCCGGCGGGCTTCGCGGTCGCAGGGCCCGATGTCGGACCAGCCTTCGTAGTCGTCCAGGAAGCGGAACCGTCAGCGGACGCTGCCGGGCTGACCGGCCATCTCGCACGCCGCCCGCATGACGATCCCGCTGCGGCGACGTCCGCGCGGCCCAGCCGCTGCCTGGCCGGTGTCCCGCAGGGATACCGCACGGGACGGCCTGTTCGTACTTTCGGTTGATGGCTGAGCTCAGCGAACGAGTCGTGGCCGAGGGCGGTCCGCTCGACGGCACGGAGATCGACCTCGTCAGCAGCCCCGAAGAGGTCGCCGTCGAGATGGCGAATCGCTCGCTCCACCGATACGTGCGGACGAGTGTTGTACGCCTTCTCCAGTCCGGGGCGCGCGGAGCCGTGTTCCGCTGGGCCGGCCGCCAATAATGCAAACCTCGGGAGAGAGCCCGGTTGAGGATCCCGTCCCGGAGACGCGCCACCGAGGCGGTGACCGCGCAGAGGTAACCGACGGAGGTCGCCGAGAGCGCTCGGAGGAGCGAGTTGACGGACTGCCTACGGTCGCTGGATGAACCGCGACGCGACGTACAGCGTGACGCTGTCTGGATACGAACTGATGACGTTGCAGGCGGGGTTGAAGGCCTACCTGCGGGCATTCGCAGAGCACCGGGAGCTCGGCGGAGGCGCTACGCACCCGGTCGAAGAGTGGCAGCGGCTTCAACGGCACGTCGGAGAGCTCATCTGGCGCCTCGAGGACGCCGGAGCTGAGTCCAGCGGCCGTGTGATCCACAGTGACGAGGCTGTCGAACCGCGCGGTGATGAGCAGCAGGCCGGCGGAGCCGACTGACCTGCAGCGTTATCGCATGCGTCATCGATGGCGGGCCGCTGCCCGGCGGCGTCGAGGGCCCCTCCCGCTGCAGGGCGGCGTCGCCCAGAACACCAGTCCGGGGATTGTCGGAGATAGCGACCCCGGCCATCCCACAGTGCCGGCTAACCCGGTAGGGCTCGTTGGGCGACTCGACACCGACCGGGCGTCAGATGATCACTGCATCCCAGTAGTAGAACCCGCTACGGCCATGTCGCGCGGTCCAGCAGCCGCTGCGGCGGTGTCCCGCAGGGGATCGTCCACCGGGACGCGTGCTGGTCGAGGATGATTCGCTGCGGTCAACGAGCCTGCTGTTGGGGACCCAGTGAATGCGCGGGTGAGCCTGGCGTGGTGCTCGCGTATGCCGTGACCGGCTCAGATCGCCGTCGGGACGTCGGGACGTCGGTGCAGGTGCGCATCCGTCATGGCCTCGCGGTGCCGGGGAACCCGGTCCACCGCAGGTCGGCGGGCAGATGGCTCATGTCGTTGAACAGGACGAGCGTCGCGGGTAGGCCGCTGCGGTGCTCGATGAGGGTGAGGGCTGCGTTGGCGCTCTCGAGGCCCAGCCAGCGGTGTCGAGGCGCGTCGAGCGCGTGCCGTATGAGCCAGGCGATCGGGTAGGAGTGCGTGATGAGCAGCTCGTGCGTGTCGATCGGGGCCCGGGAGGTCGTCGTCGCTGCCAGTCCACCGAAGCGAGCGACGAGGGTCGTCGCGGTTTCCTGTCCTGCGGCCGCGTCGGTCTCGGTGTAGCCGTCGAAGAACCCGACCCAGGACGGCGGCGTGTCGTCGCCGTGTGGGACGTAGGGGACGTGGTCGACGAGCTCGGGTGCCTCGATCACGGGCACGCCCGGCAGGTGCTCGGCGATTTGATCGGCGCTGGCCGCGGCGCGCGGAAGCGGAGAGTGCCACACCACGTCCATCGGTAGATGGGCGAGCCGTTGGCCCAGCAGTTGTGCCTGCTGGCGTCCGGTGTCGGTGAGGGTTCCGAACGCGTCTGCGGCGCCGTGCCGCGCGAGGTAGAGGTGTCGAGTGGCCATGGCTCAGCGGGTGGTCACGGCGCCGGTCGTGCCGTCGACCGTGACGGTGGCGCCGTCGGGGATGGACGTCAGCGCTCCTGCGAGTCCGAGCACGGCCGGGATGCCGTGTTCGCGGGCCACGATGGCGGCGTGAGAGAGCGCGCCTCCCGTCTCGGTGACCACGCCGCCGGCCAGCCGCAGCAGCGGTGTCCAGGCGGGATCGGTGAAGGGGCAGACGAGGATGTCGCCTGGTCGCACCCGGGCGAAGTCGTCCGGGCCTCGCACAGTTCGGGCGGCGCCGGTGGCGGTACCGGTGCTGCCGGGGATCCCCGTCAGGAGAACTGGTCCTGATCGAGGGCTGGTCGCGGGGCCCATGGGTGGAGGTGCGACGGTGATCGGGCGCGCCTGCAACAGCCAGACCCTGCCGTCGGCGACCGCCCACTCGATGTCCTGCGGACCCCGCAGCGTCTCGACGACCTGCGCGCCCAGCGCGGCGAGCTCACGTACGATGCCCTCGTCGAGGGTGGTGCGCCGGCGGTCCTCGGCCGGGACGTCGCGGGTGAGCAGGTGCGTGCCGATCCGGTTGAGGCGGGTGCGCTTGTCGGCCACAGTGCTGGTGACGGTGCCGTCCGCAGCGACTCGATAGGTGTCGGGCGTGACGGTACCGGCGACGACGCCGGGGCCGAGTCCCCAGGCGGCGTCGATCGCGGTCGCACCGTCCGAGCTCGTCGGGGTGAACATCACTCCCGACACGTCGGCGTCCAGGTGCCGCTGGACGATAACCGCCATGGCCAGCTCCTCGCCGCAGAAGTCGGCGGGGCCGGTGCGGGACCGGTAGGCAGTCGCCCGGGGCGAGAGCAGCGACGCCCAGCAGGTGCAGACCGCATCAGCGACGGCCGGCAGTCCGTGCACAGCCAGCGTCGTCTCGTACTGCCCCGCCGCGGACGCCTGCCTGGAGTCCTCACCCGTCGCCGAGGACCGCACCGCTACCGCAGGGGCACCGAGCCGGCCGAGCGCCAGGCCCAAGGCCTCGAGCAGGGGGCGAGGAAGGGACCGGTCCCGCAACAGCTCAGCCGTGAACGCCAGGCCACCGCGGAGCGGATCGCGCTGTGCGAGCTCATGGGCGACCGCGAGGTAGACGGCGAACGGCACCACGAACCCGTCGGGCACCGGAAGGCCGGCGCGCAACATCGCCCCGAGTCCGGCCGCCTTGCCGCCGCAGGTCGCGGCCTCGGCGTCCCGCAGCGGGATGAGCACCCTAATTCTCCTTCAACGTATCGTTGACAACTATTCGTTGATCCTGCACTCTCGGGCCATGGTCGGCAACCATGACGGCTCGCCTCAGCCCGCATCGTTCGACGATCAGGGGCAGGCGGCGCGTGAGCAGCAGGCTCAGACGCGTCTGTCCGAGCTCGCCGCGGGGGCGGTGACCGAGCGTCCGTGGCGGCCGGCGTCGGTCCCGCCGGCGGCGGTCGACCTCCTGCAGTTCGCCCTGTGGCGCTCCGCAGACCTGCAGCCCGAGGACCTGCTGCGCGCTCTGGCGCTGGTGCCTGCCGCCCGCGCCGAGGTCGACCAGCTCGGGCCGGGCTGCTGTTCACCGCCCGAGCAGCGGGGTTGACCTGGTCGCAGATCGCGTCGGCCATGGGGTTCAGGTCGCCGCAGGCCTGTCAGCAGCACCACACCCGCCTGGCGGCGCGGCAGGACCCCGAGTCGTGACCCAGGCCTCGCCCGCTGAGCTGCTGGCGATCCACGCTGTCCGCGTCCTCGGCTTCGCTGACACCGCCGCGGTCGCCCGGCGGTTCGAGCTCGACCATGCCCAGACCGGCGAGCATTTGCTCGACGCCGAGGCGAACGGGTGGGTCACCCACACCGCCTTCGCCGGCACGGCTGGCTGGTCCCTGACCGACCGTGGCCGCCGCGAGAGCGAGCGCCAGCTGGCGGCCGAGCTCGCCCGTACCGGCCGGGCGGAACAGGTCCGCGACGCCCACGACGCGTTCCTGCCGCTGAACGGTCGTGTGCTGCAGGCCTGTACCGACTGGCAGCTCAGACCCGCCCCCGGCAACCGACTGTCGCCCAACGACCACACTGACCCCGCCTGGGACGACGACGTCCTGGCAGTCCTCGAAGCCGTCAACGAGGACCTCGCTCCACTGGTCGAGCGACTTGCCCTCATCCTCACCCGGTTCGGCGGCTACGACAGCCGCTTCAGCGCCGCACTGACGCGCGCTCGGTCAGGTGAGACGGGCTGGGTGGACCGCACCGACGTCGACTCCTGCCACCGGGTCTGGTTCGAACTCCACGAGGACCTCGTCGCCACGCTCGGTATCGACCGCCGGGCGAGCCCCGAGACGTAACCGTTTCCTGCAGCCGTAGACGGAAGGTGTGGTGGGTCCGACTGTCAATACTGATCTGGACAGGAGGGCGTGGACTTCGACTCGTCCCATGCCGTGATGATGGTTTCCGCCTCTTCTGCTGCGTACCTGTCGAGCGGCGAGTCTCTGCCGTCAAGAACGAAGACTCGTTCGGAGAGCGTCCATTCCGGAGCTCCCACCTGCTGGGCCGGGTCATCGGCCACAAGCGTGATCTGCGACGGGCCTGAGATGGGGTGAACCCACTCCTCGATGTCGAAGGTCACGAGCACGCCGTCGGCCTCCTGACTTGTGCTCGCCACGGCCCCCAGAAGGCGTGGTCAGAGCAAGCAATGAGCGCTGCAGCACTGCCCAGGCTGCTGGTTTCAGCCTCGCTATCGCTGGTCCCGCAGCCCGCGAGCAACACCGATGCCGCAGCAGCAGCTCCCGCGGCCCAAGGCCGGGGATGCCTACTTCCGCCCGCCCGAGGGCGCAAGAGCATGCTGTTGATCGCTATCGACCCAACGTAGGCACCGATGCCGGCGGTCGGACAGCACGACGCGATCACAGTCGACTTCGCGACACCCGTAGAGGATCGCTCACCGCCGCTTACGTCCGCGCCGGTCGCGGTTCGGCCGCTGCCGCCTAGCGGCTTCGAGCCTGAGAGCGTAGGTCGGTGTCGGCTCGACAGCCTGGCCGCACCGAAGGCAGATGACCCCCTTGTCGTTGGCGTCGCGCCGTCGGTGATTGTGCGGGCACTCGGAGTCCCGGTGCTCGTGACTGACGGTCTGCCAATGGGGGCGTCCGTGGCCATCGCCTCAGGGTAGTTCCGCCGACGCTCCGTGAGCCGCCGCTACGGTGCCTCTTCGTCATGCACATCTGCGGCGGGCCCTTCTGCACGCCACCGGACTCACCGCCGGTGTGTGCTGCAGGTGCTCCTTGGACACGCCTCGGTGGGTGCCTTGCAGCCACGTCTTGATACCAACCGAGAGCCGCGCCTCCCAGCGTCCACACGACTTGGATCACGCCGCCCGATGGCTGCCAGTTGCCGGATCAGCGGCTCGCAGTAGGTGGCCTTCTGCGACGTCCCGCTGGACGAACCCGCTACGGCAACATTCGGGCAGGTGGACGGACCAACAAGGACGTCCCGCAGAGGATCCCCTTGCGGCGCGGCCTTGGCCGCTCATCGAGCTGGCCACAGCTGTGGCCGGTTCGGCTACCGAGGCAACCGCGGCGCCCTGAGTGACTGCCGGACAGCGCTGCCTGGAGGCGGTTTGGGCGCCTGGCCGCTTCAGAGTGCTCAGCGGCTGCGGGCGGCGACGAACCAGCTGCCCGCGAACAGCACTTCTCCGTCGATCTCGTCGGCCAGTTCCTCAGCGCCGAGGTAGCGCTTGAACACCCGGTGCCGGGAGCCGTCGTTCAACGTCCGCGCCTGCCACTGCTCGGCGTCGATTCCTGGACGCAGGGCGGAGTCAATGACCACCAGCTCACCGGCCACACGCCGGACCTCGGCGAGGAAGGCTCCTCGCTCACCGATGGGCAGGTGCCCGTAGAAGTGGCCGGTCAGCACCCTGTCGAATGCGCCGTCGGCGAAGGGCATGTCCAGCGCGTCACCTGTGAGAGCGCGTCCACCCGGCAGGCGGGACTGGGCAGGGCCACCATCGCCAGGCTCTGATCCAATCCGACCACGAAGCCGGTCAGGTGGCGGGTGAGGAAGCCGCTGCCGCAGGCGACGTCCAGGGTGCGGACCGCCGGCAGCGCTTGGACCAGGGTCACCACCGCCTCCACTTCGGCGCCCCAACCGGGCCGGTCCCGTTCGGCGAAGCGGCCCTGCCCGGTGTACCACTCGTCGTACTCCTCAGCGCGCTGGTCGTAATACGCCGCCGTCGCCGCGTCGCGGGCGAAGACCGGCTCCTCGGACATCATTCCGACAGTCTGGCGAAGGCGGACCGCATCACCACACCGGTGTCCGGAGGCCGCGCGCCCCCGGTCGGGCTGGCCGGTGCAGGTGGCGCCAGAACGGCGTCGCCGCAACGCACCGCGGCGCGGCGCGGCCACGACCACATCACCACGCACGACCGGCCGGTGACCAACCTGAGCAGCGTCCCGCTCGAGGATCCTTCCGCGGGCCGCAGACGCTGGCCTGGCCGTCGGCGTTGTCTACCTGCTGGTCGGGTTCGTCGGCGTCTTCATCGCCCGGTTTCGACGATTTCTTTACCCACGCCACCAACGACCGCCTGACGTGGATTCGAGATCAACGGCTTCCACAACGTCGTGCACATCGTGATCGGAGGTGCCGGCCTGGCCCGGCCCGGGCCGGGCCCGCCTACGGCTGACCGCCGGCTATGGCGCCGCGTCATCTACGGGTTGATCGCCATCAACCGGACGTGGGACTTCTCAGACCGGCTATCCCCCGGAAGAAGCGGTCGGCCGGAGCTGACAAGCACACGCGGTGCAGGGTCCCGGTAACGCTTTGTGAATCCTCGCGGGCGAACCCGGGAAAGCTGGCTCAGGGTTGCTGCCTGCGTCCGGGGTCTGCATACCGTGCTGAGGTTCGCCGAGCGGTGGACCCGGATGACGGCACCGCCCAACCTGCCCACCGTCGCACCGGTCCTGTCGAAAACGACGGGCAGGGCGGGGGACCCACCTCGTAGGACCAGGCCTTCCGGCCTTGGGGTGAAGCCGCAGAATGCGGCCGGGCAGCTCTCGCCCGAACCCGACAGCTAACTCCGTAGGCGGCGAGAGGCTCACCACCCATGTCCAAGCGCTACAAGGGACGGCACCGCCGTCCCACCCGCAACCCTGTCGTGGCGGCCGTGGCACGACCCGCCGTGGTCGTCGCGGCAGCAGCGGCCGTCTCCGTTGGAATGATCGCCCCCGCCCAGGCTCACTCCGGGGACCACACAGTCCGCTCCGGCGACACCCTCGGCGAGCTCGCGGCCAGCCACGGCACCTCGTGGCGAACGATCTACGCCGACAACCGCGACACGATCGGGCCCAACCCGAACGTCCTGCGCATCGGTCAGGTGCTCACCATCGGCGGCTCGGGCTCGGGCTCGGGCTCGACGCCGTCAGCGGTCAGCGGCTCGGGCGCGTACACCGTGCGCGCGGGAGACACGCTCAACAAGATCGCCGCCCGCCACGGCACCACCGCGCAGCAGCTGCACGCCCTCAACCGCGAGGTCATCGGCGCGGACCCGAACGTCCTGCGTGTCGGTCAACGTCTCGTCCTCAGCGGGAACGCGGCCCCGGCCGCCGCGCCGAGTGCGGCCCCCGAGCGCGCCAGCCGAGCATCGGACCGGTCTGCCGTCGCCCCGACGCCGGCGCCGTCACCCAGGCCGGCTGCGTCCTCGAGCGCCTACGGGGCGTGGGACCCGCACGTCCGACCCGCCGTCCAAGAAATCGCCGAACGGTTCGGCGTCTCCACCGTCCTCACCCGCCCCGGGCACAGCCCCACCCAAGGCCGCGCGGCTGACTTCATGGTCTACACCGACCGGGCCAAGGGAGACGCCGTCGCCCAGTACGTGATCGACAACGCGGCTCGACTCGGCGTCGAGAACGTGATCTGGCGGCAACGGATCGCCGGTCCGTGGACCGGTTGGGCGTGGCAGACGATGGAAGACCGCGGATCCGCCACGGCCAACCACATGGACCACCCACACGTGGCGTTCCTGCCAGCCGGGTAACCGACTGACCGTCGTGGTCCGCTGAGCCCGGGACCGACGACAGCGCCCCCTGCCCTGAGTTCGGTGGGGCAGGGGGCCCTGTCGACGGGCCATCCGACGCTCAGGCACTCCGCCGCAGCTATGGCCCCTGGTCCGTCTCGGCGGAAATCAGTGCCTCGCTGCGCTGGTCGTTGGATCACGCGCTCGACGCGGCGTGCCAGCAGCCACAGAGACGGCGGCGACCGTCTCTCGGTTCAACCGTCTCACTTGAGAGAACCTCAAAGGGAACATCGCGGGACAACGCAGCGCCCCTCGACCGCGGTCCCGTAAGACCCGCCCGGTGACCAGTCCCGCACGGGTAGGACAGGCGGGACACCCCTGTCCGGGAAGCAGCGACGACCACCGGGCCGCTCAACACCCACGTCACCGTCACCCAGGAATCGCTAATGACGACGAACCGGGCCATCGCGAACCGCAACGCCAGGATCATTGAGAACCGGCCAGTCGTCATCGTGAAAGCGATCAACGACCGCCATGAGAAGCCAATCAGACATCGCTAAGCTGACCTACTTATCGCAACGCCCAACCCTGACCCATAACACTCAAACTGTTACTAATGAACGTCAAAATGTCACTGAAGAACGGCACGCATGCTACCTTCGGAGGTAGATCGGGCCCCGCATTGCGGGGCCATCGGCGTCTATAGGGGTGACTTGTTGGTCATTGTCGGGTGGCGTTGAAAATGCATGGCGGGATGAAGATCTACGCCGGCTCACCGGCGGCTGCCCGGCAGTACGTGGAGGCCGACCGGGGCCGGACGGATGACTACTACCTCGCCGAGGGTGCCGGTGTGGCGCGCCGGTTCAGCGTTGCCGGCGGGCGGGTGAGCGAGTTGGCGCCGCTGACCGGTGACGCCTACGAGACGTGGGTGGCCGGCTGTGACCCCGGTACCGGCGAGCCGCGGGGGCAGCTGCGCGGCGACGGGCATGCGGTGCGGTTCGTCGAGGTGGTGGTCAACGGCCCGAAGACGTGGTCGCTGGCGGCGGCGCTGCATCCGAACGTCGCGACGGCGTATGACGCGGCCCAGGCACGGGCGGCCGGGCAGATCATCGGCTGGCTCGGGGAGCACGCGACCACCCGGGTCGGTCCGCGCGGCGGGCAGGTGCAGGTGCCGGTCGAGGTGGCCGAGGCGGTGACGGTGGCGCACTACACGTCGCGGGCCGGGGATCCGCACCGGCATCTGCACCTGCAGATCAACGCCCGGGTGTTCGCGGCCGGGAAATGGCGCGGCCTGCACACCGTCGGTATTCGCGATTTCCTCGCTGCGATCAACGGTATCGGGCACGCCGCGGTCGCCTGCGATCTGCACTTCCGGGCCGCGCTCGCCGCTCACGGATATGTATTGGGTGCCGATGGGGAGATACGGCAGCTGGCGGATTTCGTGGGCGCCTTCAGCGCGCGGACCGCGCAGATCGCCCGGAACATCGACACCTACGAACGAGAATGGACCGCGGCGCATCCCGGCGAGCACCCCGGCCCGGGGTTGCGCCGCTCCTGGGACGCGCGAGCGTGGGCAGCGGGCCGCCCGGACAAGGTGAGGCCGCAGCCGGGGAGGACCTCACGGCACGGTGGCTGGCCGAGCTGGCCGCGTTGGGCTACCGCGACCGGAATGTTGCGGTCGGCCTGACACCCACGCCGGTCGGCGGCCTGGACCGGGAGCAGGTGGTGCAGCGGGTGCTCGCCCGGCTGGCCGCGGCCCGCTCGGCGTGGAACGCCGCCGACGTACGCGGGGAGGTCGAACAGCTGCTCGCCGCCGCCGGCATCGTCACCGACCCGGCGGTGCGCATCGAGCTCGCCGAAGACCTCACCGCCCGCACGATGTCCCGGTGCGTGCCGCTGCTGGACCGCGACGGCGCGCCCGAGCACATCCGGGCCTGGACCTCGCCACCGGTGCTCGCCGTCGAGGCCGACCTCACCGCCCGCCTCGCCGCCCGCGCCACCGACCGCCCGGCCGGCATCCCGGACACCGACCCGATCCCGCCGGTCGACGTCGCAGCCGGTGCCACCCGGCTGGATCCCGGACAGGCCGCGGCGGTCGCCGCGCTCGCCGGCCCGCGGCGCCTGGTTGTGATCGAGGGCGCGGCCGGCGCCGGCAAGACCACCACCCTCGCCGCCACCAGGAACCTGCTCGCCGAGCAGGGGCGCCGGCTGGTGGTCGTCACCCCGACGCTGAAGGCGGCCACGGTCGCCGCCGCGGAGGTCGGCGCGGTCGCCGGGTCGGCGGCCCGGCTGGCCTACCAGTACGGCTACCGGTGGAATGGCGACGGCGCCTGGAGCCGCCTCCCGCTCGGCCACACCGACCTGGTCACCGGCCGCGCCTATGCCGGACCGGGAGAGGGCGCGGCTGCGGGCCGGTGACCTGCTCGTCGTGGACGAGGCGGGCATGCTGGACCAGGACACCGCCCGTGCCCTGCTGACGGTCGCCGACGAGTGCCAGGTGCAGGTCGCCCTGCTCGGTGACCGGCATCAGCTGCCGGCGGTCGGTCGCGGTGGTGTCCTCGACCTCGCCGCGGCCCAGGTCGACCCGACCGAGCACCTGACCCTGCTCGGGGTGCACCGCTTCACCCGCATCGACGCCACCGGTCGCACCATCCTGGACACCGACTACGCCGACCTGACGCTGGCGATGCGCGCCGGCACGAACCCCGGGACGGTGTTCGACGCGCTGCTCGCCCGTGGGCAGATCCGGCTGTACCCCGACGCGGCGGTGCTGTGGGAGGCGCTCGCCGCCGGCGTGGCCGACGGCTACACCGCGAGTGAACGGGTGGCTGTGGTGGTCGGCACACGTGAGCAGGCGGCCGGAATCGGCGCCGCCATTCGGGACCGACTTGTCACCGAGGGCCGGGTCGACGACGTCGCGGCGGTGGTCACCGGGGCCGGGGAGCGGATCGGCGTCGGCGACCGGATCGCCACCCGCCGCAACGACCGCGACCTCGGCGTCGCCAACCGCGACACCTGGACCGTCACCGCCGTGGGCCGAAACGGCGCGCTGGTTGCCACCCCTGTCGAGCCTGTCGGCGGGGACGTTCCCGGCAGTGTCACCCCGCCTGTGACCCGGGCGCGGGTGCTGCCCGCTGGCTACGTCACCGCGCACGTGGAACTGGCCTACGCGACCACCGCGCACGGCGCCCAGGGCGACACGGTGACCGCCGCGCACCTGGTGGTCGGTGAGGACATCGGCGCGGCGGCGGCCTACGTCGGGATGACCCGCGGCCGCACCGCCAACACCGCTCACCTCGTGGCGGCCGATCCCGCCGAGGCGCGGGAGCAGTGGCTCGCCGTTTTCGCCCGCGACCGCGCCGATCTCGGTCCGGCGCACGCCGCCCGGCTGGCCGCCGCCGAGGCCGCCCGTTACGCCACGCCCCGGCCGCTGGAGCAGGCGCTCGCCGACCTGCGCGAGGCGTGGACCGTCGAGCAGTGCTGCCTGGATGGGCTCGCCCGTGACCTGCCGCGCCGGGACGCGCTGCGCGAGATCGTCGCGCTCGAGTCCGCACACGCCGACCAGCTCACCGCGCTGGAAGCCTGGTACGAGCAGACCGGGATGGAGGCCCGGCACGCCGCGGCGCGGGTCGACGCCAGCGGCGCGGCCGTCGCCGCCGAGACCGACCGGATCCGCGACACCCTTCTCGGCAGCTGGGACACCGGGCGTGCCGCCGCCCGCGACGCCGCACGGGTCGTGCTCGACGGTCCCGGCCGGCTCCGGCTTCGACGGGCGGCGGTGCACCGGGCCGGCGAGCAGCTGGTCGACTGGGCGGAGACCTGGCGGCCATACCTGCCGGCCATGCCCACCGACCCGCAGCAGATCGCGCGCCTGGCTGACCGATCCGACGACCGACCGCGGCTGTGGACCGCCTTCGACTCCTACGCCCGCCACCACGCCGAACACACCCACCCGGAGCACGCTCAGTTGCGCGCGACCGCAGTCACCGCCCAGGAGGCCCACCGGCACGCCGGGGCCGCGCTGGCCCACGCCCGCCGTCAGCACGAGGACCGGCTCGCCCGCTACGGGCGCCTCGCCTGGACCCCCGACCCCGCGGCGCGGCTGGCCGACACCGAACAGGCCATCGCCGCCGCTCGCCAGCAGCTCACCGGGGCACGCGCGCGGATGTCGCAGCTGACCTCCGAGCCGGCGCTCCTGGCCCAGCCCGCCGATCGGCTCGCCGTCGAACGCGACGCCTGGTGCGCAGAGCGCGACGACAAACGGCGCCAGCGCCGCGCATCCGCCCCGCCGCCGCCCAGATCCTCTGCGGGTGTGGCTCGGCCGCGGCCCGAGCCCCCGTCGCTGTTCGAGCCCCGTCCCAGCATCGGTCCCTCCCGCGGCCGATGACCCCCACTCCGTCCCGCCGGGAACGTCGCGCGCCGCGACGACGTCCATGCCTCGGTCCATGCCCAACGCGATCAGAGCAAGCGAAAGCGGCCTTGACGTCGAGTGTTGTGTCGGACCCGCAGGCGAACGTGTGCCTGTGACCTGGATTGCTCGCTCTGTCGCCCGGGACGGCCGAGCCGAGGAGGACAAGGAGGGCCCCCGATGGCCGTAGTCATTGACCGGTGGCGGCGGCGGGACCGCGCGACCGGGAAGCTCGTTCCCACTGCGCGCGACGGCAAGGGGTTGCGCTACCTTTCGCACCTCCGCGATACCTCTGGACATGAGGTCACCAAGGCCTTCGCGCTGAAGCGAGACGCGCAGCGGTGGCTCGACGAGCAGACGGCCGAGATGGTCCGGGGACGTACGTGCACCCCGCCGCGGTCAAGACGACGGTCGGGGAGTGGTGTGAGACGTGGCTTTCCGGCTACGCCAGTAGACGTCCCAGAACCGTCCGACAGGCGCGGGTGCACATCGCGCAGATAACGACCATTTTCGGCAACCGTCCCTTGGCCGCGGTGCGCCCGTCGGACGTGAAGTCCTGGACGGCCAGGCTCAAGGCTGACGGACTTGCTGACAGCTACGTCTACGCGCTCCACAACCGGCTGTCGCAGCTGATGAGCGACGCCGTCCATGACGGCATCCTGGCGCGCAACCCTTGTTCCCGACGCACGACTCCGGGCGCTGGCAAGCCCCGCGCCTACGTCGCCACCACTCAGCAGGTGTGGGCGCTGCACGATGCCGTCGCCGAGCACCTGCGACCGGCGATCCTGCTCGGCGCCTTCGTCGGTCTGCGGACCGCCGAGGCCGTCGGCCTGCGGGTAGCGGACGTCGACTTCATGCGCAGCATCGTCAGCCCAGTGCAGCAGCGGGACGGCGAGCCGCTGAAGTCCGAAACCAGCCGGACGCCGCTGCCGATTCCGTCCGAGCTTGCGCTCGAGCTTTCCGCAGCGGTGGCCAGGTGGGGCGGCGACTACGTCGTCACGGACGGCGCTGGCCGGCAATCCTCAACGTGGGCCATCGAACGGGCAGTGCGGGCGGCGCGACCGAAGGTCGAAGGGTTGCCGGAAGCGTTCCGCTTTCACGACCTCCGGCACTACTTGGCCTCACTGCTCATCGGTAGCGGCCTCGACGTCAAGGTCGTCCAACATCGGCTCCGGCACGGGTCGGCGAAGACGACCTTGGACACCTACGGCCATCTGTGGCCCGACAGTGACGAGTCCGCACGAGCCGCCGTGGGGGCAGTACTGGCGGCTCGTGCGGACTGGGTGCGGACTGGTGAACCCTGACCACGAGAAATTGCAGGCCAGAGGGTAGTCTTCGTCAGATGTCGTAGTACATCGCGAACTCGTGCGGGTGCGGGCGGAGGCGGATCGGGTCGATCTCGTTCTCCCGCTTGTACTCGATCCACGTCTCGATCAGGTCGGGGGTGAACACCCCGCCGTCGATGAGGTACTCGTGGTCGACCTCGAGCCGGTCGAGGACGGCGTCCAGCGACGCGGGCACCTTCTCGATGCCCAGGGCCTCCTCGGGCGGCAGCTCGTAGAGGTCCTTGTCGACCGGCGCCGGGGGCTCGATCTTGTTCTTCACGCCGTCGAGGCCGGCCATGAGCATCGCCGAGAAGGCCAGGTACGGGTTGGCCGACGGGTCGGGCACGCGGAACTCGATGCGCTTGGCCTTGGGGCTGTCACCCGAGATCGGGATGCGGGTGCAGGCCGAGCGGTTGCGGGCCGAGTAGACGAGGTTGATCGGTGCCTCGTAGCCGGGCACCAGGCGGTGGTAGCTGTTGACGGTCGGGTTGGTGAAGGCGAGCAGCGACGGGGCGTGCTTGAGCAGGCCACCGATGTAGTGCCGCGCCATGTCGGACAGGCCCGCGTAACCCGTCTCGGCGTGGAACAGCGGCTCGCCGTCCATCCAGAGGCTCTGGTGGCAGTGCATGCCGGAGCCGTTGTCGCCGAACAGCGGCTTGGGCATGAAGGTGACGCTCTTGCCCTCGGCCCAGGCGGTGTTCTTGATGATGTACTTGAACAGCATCAGGCTGTCGGCCGACCGCAGCAGGGTGTCGAACTTGTAGTTGATCTCCGCCTGCCCGCCGGTGCCCACCTCGTGGTGGCCCCGCTCGAGCTCCAGGCCCGCCTTGGTCAGGTTGCTCATCATGGTCGAGCGCAGATCGCTCTGGTGGTCGTAGGGCTCGACCGGGAAGTAGCCGCCCTTCGGCCGGGTCTTGTACCCCAGGTTGGGGCCGCCGTTCTCGCCGGTGTGGGAGCCGGTGTTCCAGGAGCCCTCGACCGCGTCGATGTGGTAGTAGCCCTCGTTGATGCCGGTGCCGTGCCGGATCGAGTCGAAGATGTAGAACTCGGCCTCGGCGCCGAAGTAGGCGGTGTCGGCGATGCCGCTGGAGGCCAGGTAGGCCTCGGCCTTCTTCGCGACGTTGCGCGGGTCGCGGCTGTAGGCCTCGCGCGTGATCGGATCGTGGATGAAGAAGTTGATGTTCAGCGTCTTGTGCCGGCGGAACGGGTCGAGGAAGGCGCTGTTGGCGTCGGGCAGCAGGAGCATGTCCGACTCGTTGATCGCCTGGAAACCGCGGATCGACGAACCGTCGAAGCCCAGGCCCTCGGAGAACGTGTCCTCGCCGAACGTCGACGCCGGGATGGTGAAGTGCTGCATGACGCCGGGGAGATCGCAGAAACGGACGTCGACGTACTCGACGTCGTTGTCGCGGATGTAGGCGGCGACCTCGTCGGGGCTGGTGAACATCGATCCTCCGGGATTGGGCGAACTACCGAACCGCACGCTACGAGCGGGGGTTGCCCCCGGTGTCCCGAGTGTTTCGGAGGCGTAACAACGCTGTCCGGCGTGTCGCCGGCAACGTTCCCGTGGCCCCCGGGCACTGCCCGAGCCTGGTTCTACGCTGGCTGCATGGTGAATGACGTGCAGCCACCCTCTCAGGACCGCGTCCGCGGCGCCTCCCTGGGGCTGCCCGCCGGCGGACCCGGAGCGCTCGCGACCTTCGGTAGCCGGATCGGCGCCTTCCTCGTCGACGCGCTCGGTTCCGCACTGGTCGCGGGGCTCTTCACCGCGCCGGATCTGCCGGGCAACTGGGCGCTGGTGGCCTTCGCCGGGCTCACCGTCGTCACTCTGGTGGCCTTCGGGCAGACCCCGGGCATGCGGCTGCTCGGCCTGCGGCTGGCGCATCCGCGGCCGAGGGAGCGGCTGGCTCCGTGGCGTGCCGTCGTCCGCACCGCCTTGTTGTGCCTGCTGGTCCCGGCGCTCGTCGTCGACGCCGACGGCCGTGGCATGCACGACAGGCTCACCGATACCGCCGTCGTCAAGGGTTGAGCCGCGCGCCCCGATGATCAGGTGACCTGGTCATCGGGTGTCCTCCCTCGCGGTCGACGGTGGGGGAGGACCCTGAACGATCAGGTCACCTGATCGTCAGGCGGGCGACGGGGCGACGGGGCGACGGGGCGACGCGAGCGGGAGCTCAGGAGCGGCGGCGCACCTGGCGCTGGCTGATCGACATCTGCCGCCCGCCGGGAAGGGACCGCCGGGCACCGGCATGCGGGCACCACCCAGGGCGCTCATGCGCCGGCCCAGGGCGTTGACCTCGGCGGCGCTCAGGTTGCGGGGAAGCTTCATCACGTGCGTGCTGAGCTTGCGCAGCGGGATCTGCCCCTCGTCGTCGCCGACGACGATGTCGTAGATCGGGGCGTCGCCCACGACCCGGGCGACCTTCTTCTTCTCCTGGGCGAGCAGTCCGCGGACCCGCGCCGGCACTCCTTCGGCGACCAGGATCACGCCGGGACGGCCGAGGACGCGGTGGACGGCGTCCATCTGCTGGCTGCCGGCGACCCCGGAGGTGACCCGCCAGTCACCGCGCATGCCCTCGAGCACCCAGGCGGCGGCGCCGGGCTGCCCCTCGACCTGGCGGTAGGCCGAGCCCTGCGCGCGCCGGCCGAACACGATCAGCGCCGCCAGCGCACCGCTGATGAGGGCCAGCGGCAGGAACAGGAACGGGGAGTTGAACAGGATGCCGACCAGCTCGATGACGGCGGCGACCGCCACGAACCAGATCAGCATGATCCACGGCAGCTTGGGGTCGTTCTTGCGCGTCAGCGTGTAGGCCTGCTTGATCATGCGGGCCTGGCCGCCGAGCTTCTTCAGCCGCTGCTTCTTCGGCTTGCCCCTCCGGTTCAGCTTGACCGGCTCGGCGCCGACGGCCGTGGACCCGGAGCTGCGCCCGCGCCCACCGTCCTTCGGACCGCGGCCGGCCTTGCCGCTCGGAGCGGTCGCGTCTGTGGGCTTGCTGCGTGCCATGGCACCAGGATAGGGCCGGTCTGGCCGCTGACCCCGCACGCACCGACGTGAACGGCCCGAGTCAGCCCTGGTGGGTGAGGCCGCGGGCCTCCACGGCCTGCTGGTAGAGCCGGCCGGCGCGGTAGGAGCTGCGCACCAGGGGACCGGCGAGGACGCCCGGGAAGCCGATCCCCTCGGCGTCCTTCTGGAACTGGACGAACTCGTCGGGCTTCACCCAGCGCACCACGGGGTGGTGGCGCGGCGAGGGGCGCAGGTACTGGGTGATCGTCAGGAGGTCGCACCCGGCGTCGTGCAGCGCCTGCATGGTCTCCACGACCTCGTGCGGCTCCTCACCCATGCCCAGGATCAGGTTGGACTTGGTGACCAGGCCGGCCTCGCGCGCCGCGGTGATGACCGAGAGCGAGCGGTCGAACCGGAAACCTGGCCGGATGCGCTTGAAGATCCGGGGGACGGTCTCCACGTTGTGCGCCAGCACCTCCGGGCGGGAGGAGAAGACCTCGGCGAGCTGGGCAGGGTCGGCGTTGAAGTCGGGGATGAGCAGCTCGACGCCGCAGCCGGGGAGCTGGGCGTGGATCTGCCGGACGGTCTCGGCGTAGAGCCAGGCCCCGCCGTCGGGCAGGTCGTCGCGGGCGACGCCGGTGATCGTGGCGTACCTCAGCCCCATGGTGGCGACGCTCTCGGCGACGCGGCGCGGCTCGTCGGCGTCGAAGTCGGCGGGCTTGCCGGTGTCGATCTGGCAGAAGTCGCACCGCCGCGTGCACTGGTCACCGCCGATGAGGAAGGTGGCCTCGCGGTCCTCCCAGCACTCGTAGATGTTGGGGCAGCCGGCCTCTTCGCAGACGGTGTGCAGACCCTCGCGGCGGACCAGCGACTTCAGCTCGGTGTACTCCGGGCCGGTCTTCAGCCGGGTCTTGATCCACTCCGGCTTCCGCTCGATCGGCACCCGGCTGTTGCGCACCTCGAGGCGGAGGAGTTTGCGGCCGGCCGGCTCGATCGTGGATCCCGTCGAGGTCGTCGGAACAGCCGGCTCACTCATGATCTCCACGGTACTCCCGGACGCACGACGCCCCCGTTCCTCGGAGGAACGGGGGCGTCGGATGTGATGAGGCGCTCAGACCTGCTTGTCGGCCGGTCCTGCGGTCGGTCCCTCGTCGGCGCCGCCACCGGAGCTGAACGGCTCGGGGGCGTCGGAGCCGTTGACCGTGGCGTCGTCGGGGCCGTCGCCGTCGGCGAGCTGTGCGTCGCGCACGCCCATGTCGGACTCCGCCGGTGCGGAGTCGCTCGTCGTCGACGCCGTGGACACGGTCTTTCCGGAGGTGCTGTCGGAGGTGGGCACGGGGTCCTCTCGGTAGCTGGGCACCGGACCGTCGCCCGCGGGGGCCGGGGTCCAGGCGTCGTCCTTCTTGCGGCGCAAGAGGACGAACGCCGCGGTACCCAGCGCGAAGGCCAGGAACACCCACGGCCACCGCCGCGGCTCCTTCTCGACGCCGGCCTTGAGCCGGACCGTCTTCGCGGTCGCAGCGGCCGACTTCTCGAACTCGCGACGCTTCTTGCCCGCCGTCTTGCGGGCCCGCTTCGCCGCCTTCCGAGCTCTGCGCGTCGACTTCTCCGCCGTGGCCGCCAGTTCCGCCCGGCGGGCGTCGAGTTCGCTGCGCGCACTGTCCACGCCCGCGGCCAACGTCTCGCGGGCGCTCTCGAGCGCCGGCGTCATGGCGCCCCGAGCGGCGGCCACGCGCGGCGTGGCGTAGGCGAGCGCGGCCACCTGGGCGGCCTCGAGGCGCGGGACGACGTCGTCGTGCAGCGCCTTCTGTGCCGCCTTCTGAGCCGCCTCCACGCGGGGGCCCAGGTCGGCGGCCGCCTTCGCTGCCGCAGCCTGCGCGGCAGCGACGCGAGGGGCGGCGGCGCCCCGGGCGGCCTCCACGCGGGGAGCGAGCGCCTCACGCGCGGCGTCCACGCGGGGCGCGAGCGTGTCGCGGGCGGAGGCCACGGCCGGCGCGGCGGCAGCCACGGCGGCAGCGACCTTCGGTGCCACCGTGACGGCGGCAGCCTTCTGGGCGGCGTCGAGAGCCGGGCCGGCAGCCTCACGGGCCGCGGCGACGCGCGGCCCCAGCTGCTCGGCAGCGAGGCGCCCGGCCTCGGTGGCCGCCACCCCGATGTGGGCGAAGCCCTCCTGAAGCTCGGCGCCGATGACCTGACCACGCGTCTTCTTGCGGAACACGAGCTGCACCTCCGAGTTGATCGTCTGGCGATCATCCTGCCCGGTCCGGCCCGAGAACACACCCCGGAGGGCCCGGGCAGCGGGTCGGGCCCGGTGTGGTTAGCGTCGCGGTGTGCTGCTGCGGATCTTCACCGAGCCCCAGATGGGCGCGACGTACGACGACCTGCTGGCCGTCGCCCGACGCACCGAGGAGACGGGCTTCGACGCCTTCTTCCGGTCCGACCACTACCTGACCATGGGCGGGGACGGACTGCCCGGGCCGACCGACGCCTGGGTCACCCTCGCCGGGCTCGCGCGGGAGACCAGCCGCATCCGGCTGGGCACCCTCATGACGGCGGGCACCTTCCGGCTCCCCGGGCCGTTGGCCATCTCGGTCGCGCAGGTCGACCGGATGAGCGGCGGGCGCGTGGAGCTCGGCCTCGGGTCGGGCTGGTACGAGGAGGAGCACACCGCGTACGGGATCCCGTTCCCGTCGCTGGGCGAACGCTTCGACCGGTACGAGGAGCAGCTCGCCGTCGTCACCGGGCTGTGGAGCACCCCGGCCGGGGAGACCTTCGACTTCGACGGGCAGCACTACCGACTGACGGAGTCGCCGGCCCTGCCGAAGCCCGTCCAGGAGGACGGCATCCCGATCCTCGTCGGCGGCAAGGGCAGGAAGCGGACGCCGCGGCTGGCCGCGCGCTACGCCAGCGAGTTCAACGTGCCGTTCATGCCCGCCGACGACAACGCCCGGCTCTTCGCCGGGGTCCGGGAAGCGTGCGAGCAGGCCGGTCGTGACCCGGCGTCCATGGTGTACAGCTCGGCCCTGGTGCTGTGCGTGGGGAAGGACGAGGCCGAGCTCGCCCGTCGCGCCGCGGCGATCGGGCGCGAGGTGGACGAGCTGCGCGAGCACGGTGTCGCCGGCACGCCGGCCGAGGCGGTGGACGTCCTCGGCCGCTACGCCGAGGCCGGAGCCGAGCGGGTGTACCTGCAGGTGCTCGACCTGTCCGACCTCGACCACCTGGACCTGGTGGCCGGTGAGGTGGCGCCCCAGCTCCGCTGAGGCGCCACCGCCGCGCGGCTACGGTCGCCGGCCCCAGGTGAGGGCGTGCATCGGGGTGAGCTGCGCGCTTCCGAGTTCGATGAAGCCGTGGCGGGTCAGCAGGTCGTCGTAGGCCGCGCGCGGGAGCAGCTGGTCGTCGATCTGCGCCTCGAAGAACTGGATCCCGCTCATGATGCGGCCGGGTACGGTGCGCAGGCCCTCGTCGGTGTCGGGGAACGGGAAGTCGGAGATCACGAACCAGCCACCCGGTTCGAGGGCGGCCATCACGTTGTCGGTGACGCGGTCGATGTCGCGGCACTCGTGCATCGAGATGTTGTTGATCACGACCCGCGCCGGGACGTCGATGTGCATGTCCTCGAGGGCGCTGTGGACCAGCTCCACCCGGTCGGCGAGACCGGCGCCGGACACCCGCTCGCGGGCCCGCTCGACCGAGTGGGCGTCCCCGTCCACCCCCACGACCGTCGCCCGCGGGTAGGTCGTGGCCAGCCGCACGACGCCGATGCCCGCACCGCAGGCGGTGTCGACGACGCGGCAGCCGGCCGTGAGCGCATCGGCGACGCCCGGGACGCGCTCCAGCCCGCCCGGCACCAGCCGCGTGTAGAACGGCGTCCCGGTCCCGGACACCGCGGCGATCCACGCGGGGCTGGTGTCGTCCCACCACATCCGCTCACCGGTGGCGAAGGCCTCCTCGAAGCGGCCGAACACCTCGGGCGCCTCCAGGACGCCGAAGACGCCGCCGACGTACGCCGGCGACGAGGTGTCCAGCAGCAGCGTGGCAACGTGCGGCACCAGGCGGAAGCCGTTTCCGGCGCGGTCGGCGATCCCGGCACCCACCGCGGCGCGGCACCACACCGAGACGTAGAAGAGATCGAGGCCGCAGGCGTCGGCCAGGTCGTCGGCGTCGGCGCCGGGGCGGTCGGCGAGCGTCGCGACCAGACCGGTCCGCAGGCCGATGGCGACGGTGCGGTGCCCGACGTACCCGGCGATCAGCGACAGCACCTTGGGGGCGGTGTCGGCCAGGGTCGGCGCGTCGGGGAGGGGCTCGGGGCGGTGAGGGTCATCGGGGGCTCCAGGACGGAGGAGGAGTAGGGACGCCCCCGAGGTTGTCGCCGCGTGACCCCTCGCTCCAGTGCCGTATCTGTAGCGGGCCGGTACTGCGTCTGTACCACTACCGGGCCGCCCGGGGTGGCCCTACCGTTCGAGAACGGACGCCGATCGCCGGAGGAGCCGCCATGCCCTCGCAGTACGGGCAGTTCTGTCCCGTGGCCAAGGCCATGGAGCTGCTGGACGAACGCTGGACGCTGCTCGTCGTCCGGGAGTTGATGCTGGGCAGCCGGCACTTCAACGCGCTGCGCCGCGGGGTGCCGAGGATGTCGCCCGCGCTGCTGTCGAAGCGGCTGCAGACGCTGGTCCGCGCCGGCGTCGTCGAGCGGTGGGAGGACGGGAACCGGATCAGCTACCAGCTGACCGAGGCCGGCCGGGAGCTCGAGCCGATCGTCGAGGCCCTGGGTCGCTGGGGCGTGCGGTGGATCCCGGAGCTCGGGGACGCCGACCTCGATCCGCACCTGCTGCTGTGGGACATGCACCGCAACGTCGACCTCGAGGCGGTGCCGGACGGACGCACCGCGATCGCGTTCGTCTTCCCCGCCTCGCCGCGGCACGACGCTGGTGGATCGTGGTCACCGACGAGGGCGTGGACCTGTGCGACGTCGACCCGGGGTTCCCGCCGCGCGTGACCGTGGAGGCCGACCTGCTGGCCCTCACCCGCCTCTGGCGCGGGGACGTCGACTGGGCGACGGCGCTGCGGTCGGGTGACCTCGTGCTGCACGGGGAGCCCCAGGCGTGCCGGGCCCTGCCGCGGTGGCTGAAGCTCACCAGCCTCGCGCAGACCCCGCGGCCAACCCGGCGCGACGCCGTTCTCGTCTGAGGACCGCTATCGGCCGAGCACCGGGCGCGGGGCTCGCAGCCAGGACATGAAGTCGGCGACCGGCATGGGGCGGGCGATCGCATAACCCTGGGCGACGTCGCAGCCGAGGGCGGTGAGCACCTCAGCCGTCTCGTCATCCTCCACGCCTTCCGCGACGAGGGAGATTCCCAGGTCGTGGGCGAGCGCGACGGTGTGCCGGACGATCATCGCGGCCCGCGGGTCGGTCCCGACGTCGTGGGTGAGACTGCGGTCGAGCTTGAGCTCGTCGGCGGGCAGGTTCCGCAGGTAGGCCAGCGAGCTGTAACCGGTCCCGTAGTCGTCGATCGAGGTTCGAACGCCGAGCCGGCGCAGCTCCCCGAGGACTTGGCGACCGCGCTCCGGATCGGTCATGAGCGTGTCCTCGACGAGCTCGAGCGTGAGCGCGCGTGCCGGCAGGCCGTGGCGGAGCAGCGCCTGCGCGACCTTTCCCGGCAGGTCCAGGTCGGTGACGTTCGCGGCCGACAGGTTGACGGACACCGGGACCTCGCGTTCCGGCCACCAGCCCGCCGCCGCGGTCAGGGAGAGCTCGAGCACCACGTCGGCGAGGGGACGCAGCAGGCCGGCCTGCTCGGCGGCCGGCAGCAGCTCAGCCGGGGAGAGAAGTCCTCTGCCCGGATGCTGCCAACGGATGAGGGCCTCGGCGCCGACGACCTCTCCGCCGGGTAGCGCGACCTGGGGCTGCAGGTGCACCTCGAGCTGGTCGTCACGGTCCAGCGCGGTCCGCAGATCAGCCATGATCCGCAGCCGGTCACCCGCGCCGCCGCGGGGATCGGGGACGTAGACCTGCACGCCGGCGCGGCTCGACTTCGCCGAGTACATGGCGACGTCCGCGCAGCGCAGCAGTTCCTCGACCGTCGCGGCCGGCACCGGAGCGCTCGCGACACCGATGCTCACCCCCACGTGCAGCCGGATGCCCTCGACCGTCACCGGCTGCAGGATGAGTTCCCGGAGCCTCCCGGCGAGCGACTCGGCCTCGTCGAGCGCGACCTCGGGCAGCAGGACGGCGAACTCGTCGCCGCCCAGGCGGGCGAGCAGGTCCGTGCTGCGCAGCGCAGGCTGCAGCCGAGGTCCGATCTGGCGCAGGAGGTGGTCGCCGGCATGGTGGCCGAGGCTGTCGTTGACCTCCTTGAAACCGTCGAGGTCGAGCAGGAGCAGGGCTGCCGGACGGGCGGCCGTGGCGGTCGAGAGCACCGTCGTCGCCTGCTCGAAGAGCGCCCGGCGGTTGGGCAGGCCGGTCAGCTCGTCGGTGCGTGCCTGCTCCCTGACCTCGTTGAAGGCGCGGACCTCCCGAAGGTGATCGCCACCCGCGCCAGGGCCGCGAGGACGCAGCCGACGGCGAGCCACGCGGCGGCGGGGTTGAAGCGGCTGCCCGCGTCGAAGCCCAGCACGATCAGGCTGGCGACGTTGCAGGCCAGCGGGACCGCCAGCACCCGCCAGCCGACGCGGGTGGTCTGCGCCTCCTGGCGGCGGGGGCGGGCGTGGCGCCGGCCGGTGTGTGCGGCGGCCGCCATGAGCGTGACGGCGACGAGCCAGGTGAGGTCGAGCGGGCCGCCCTCGACGTAGATCCCCTGGGTGGCCAGGTCGAGGAACACGATGTCGCCGACCAGGTTGGCGACGATGGCGGCTGCGAGCAACAGCAGGATGCGGTCACTCCGGACGCCGAGGATGGCACCCACCGCCACGAGGAGGGCGAGCAGGACGACGTCGGCGATCGGGTAGGCCAGGCTCGTCATCACGGCGGCCAGGTCGCCCTCGGTCAACTCCAGCGCCGGTCCGAGCATCACAGCGACGGACACGGCGCCGGCACCCAGCGCCCCGACCACGCCGTCCAGCCACATGCTCGCGTGGAAGCGCGACACCCTGGCGCGGATCAGGGCGATCAGGGCGACGTACAGCGGCAGGTAGTAGCCGAGGTAGAAGAGGTCGGCGATCGAGGGAAGGGCTCCTCGTCCAGCCGCGCGACCACCAGCGTGTAGACGAGGTTGCCCACGACGCCGAGCAGGATGGCGATCGTGAGCGAGACCCACGCCAGCCGGTCGGGCCCTGGTCGTCGGGCTGCGAGCAGGCAGACGAGAGCTGCACCGGCGTAGACGACGTTGTAGAGACCCAGGTCGTAGACGCTCGCCCAGATGGCGCCGGCGGGACGGGGCCCCACGCCCGTGACGAACAGACCCAGGCCGACGACGGTCACTGTCAGCGCCAGCCCGGACGCGCTCGATCGACGGTTCGACGTCGCATTCGGTTGCACGCCACCTCCATCGGCTGCGAAGCGGATGGGCAGGACCGCTTCGGGACGGGACCTCACCCTCAGGGGTGGGGCGCGGGGCTCCCGGAGGCGCCGGTCGCCACCGCCCTGGGGCGCCCCGGGGTCCGAGGGCCCTCCAGCCAACGGAGGAAGTCCGCGACGGGCATGGGGCGGGCGATGGCGTAGCCCTGGGCGATGTCGCACCCGAGCCGCCGCAGCGTCTCGCCGGTGGCGTCGTCCTCCACGCCCTCGGCGACCAGCCGCAGGCCGAGCGCGTGCGCCAGGGCCGCGGTGTGCTCCACGATGGCCGCGGCGCGTGGGTCGTCGCCGACGTCCGCGGTCAGACTCCGGTCGAGCTTCAGCTCGTCGGCGGGCAGGTGGCGCAGGTAGGCCAGGGAGCTGTAGCCGGTGCCGTAGTCGTCGATCGACGTCCGGACGCCGAGGTGCCGCAGCTCGGCCAGCACCTGCCGCCCGCGCTCGGGATCGGCCATGAGGGTGTCCTCGACCAGCTCCAGGGTGAGCGCGGCCGGGGCAGGCCGTGCCGGCCGAGGGCGGCGAGCACCTTGCTGGGCAGGTCCAGGTCGTTGACGTTGGCGGCGGCGAGGTTGACCGACACCGGCACCGGATCGGCCGGCCACCAGCGGGCCGCCGCGGTCAGCGCCAGCTCGAGGACGGTGTCCGTGAGCGGGCGCAGCAGACCTGCCTGCTCCGCCGCCGGCAGCAGGTCACCGGGGAAGAGCAGTCCGCGGGTCGGGTGCTCCCAGCGCACGAGTGCCTCGACACCGACCGGCCGCCCATCGGCGAGGTCGATCTGCGGCTGCAGGTGGACGAGGAGCTCGCCGTCCTGCAACGCCGTCCGGAGTTCCTCCATGGTGCGCAGCCGGTCGCCGCTGCCGCCGTGCGGATCGGGGACGTAGACGTGCACGCCCTCGCGGGCGGCCTTGGCCGCGTACATGGCGACGTCCGCGCAGCGCAGCATCTCCTGCACGGTCGCCGCCGGGACGGGTGCGGTCGCGACGCCGATGCTGACGCCGACGTGCAGCCGGATGTCCTCCACCGGGAACGGCTGCAGGATCAGCTTGCGGAGCCGCTCGGCGCGGTCCTGCGCCTCGTCCAGGGACGCCTCGGGCAGCAGGACGGCGAACTCGTCGCCACCCAACCGGGCCAGCACCTCACCGGGGCGCAGCGCGGGCAGCAGCCGCGGCCCGATCTGGCGCAGCAACTGGTCGCCGGCGGTGTGCCCCAGGCTGTCGTTGACCTCCTTGAACCCGTCGAGGTCGAGGAGGAGCAGGGCGGCGGGAGCACGTGCCGTGGCGGACGCGAGGACGCGCTCGGCCTTCTCCAGCAGCGCCCGGCGGTTGGCCAGGCCGGTGAGCTCGTCGGTACGGGCCTGCTCGCTGACCTCGTTGAACGCGCGCACCTCGCGGAAGGTGATCGCCGTGCGGGCCATCGTGGCCAGCGCGCAGCCGATGGCCAGCCAGGCGGCGGCGGGCGGCATGGAGTCGCCCCAGCCCACGGCGAGGACCACCAGGCTCGCCACGTTCGCGGCCAAGGGCAGGGCCAGCAGCCGCCAGCCCAGCCGGGCCCGGGTGCCCTCCAGGTCGTCGCGGGGCGCCGGCCGTGGCCGGGCCAGGTGCGCGGCGAGGGCGACCAGCACGACGCCGGTCAGCCAGGTCAGCTCGAGTGGCCCGCCGTCGACATAGGTGCTCCGCACACTGACCGAGAAGAGGATGACGTCGCCGACCATGACGCACCCGAGGGCCGCCGTCAGCAACAGCGCGGTGCGATCCAGCCGGAGGCCGAGGATCGAGCCGATCGCGAACAGCAGGGCCAGCAGCAGGACGTCGGTGGTCGGCAGGGCGAGTTGGACGAGCGGCACGGGCTCCCGCCCGTCGTCGGGCGTCAGATAGGGACCGAGCAGGAAGGCCAGGCCCACCGCCGTCGTCCCGAGTGCGCCGATCAGGCCGTCCAGCCACATGCTCGGATGGAAGCGGGGGACACGGGCGCGGACCAGGCCGACCAGGGTGACCCAGAGCATCAGGTAGGCGCCGAGTGCGAGTGCATCCACGGCCAGCAGCGGAAGTGAGCCGACCGCATCCGGTCCTGCGACGAGGGTGCGGCCGGCGTTGGCGATCGCGTTGAGCACCAGGGAGACGGTGAGCGCCCGCCAGGCGAGCCGCTCGTGGGGCACCCGCCGGGCAGCCTGCCAGCAGGCCAGGGCGGTCGGCAGGTAGACGGCGTTCCGCAGGATGGCATCGAGGAACCGGTCCCAGACCACACCCTCCGGCCGCGCGACGATCCCGCACGCATAGGCCAGGACGAGGGCGCAGGCCGCGTACAACAGCGCACGGGACGACGGCATGCGTGCGCGCCCCGTCGGCCGGACCTGTTCCACGGGAGCGTCATCGGCGCAATCGCGGCAGAGCCGCAGTCGAGCGGGTGCACGACCTGACCCGGAGGGAGGAGAGGAGGCCGCCGATCACGGCCCCGCCCAGCCGAACCGGCGCCCGGCACGTCGCGGTAGGCTCGCGGCGTGACCGGGCGGCTCCTGCTTCACCGGCCGTGCTGACCTGAGACGTTCAGACAGCACGGCGACCCCTCCTGCGTGAGGGGTTTCTTCATGTCTGCCGCCGGAACGAGCGTTGCGATCACCCGGGAGCACCAGCGATGAGCCAGACCGCCGACCAGCCGAACGTCGAGCAGGCGTCCGGTGACGTGCCGCCGCACCGCTACACGCCTGCGCTGGCCCAGCAGATCGAGCTCGCCTGGCAGGACCGCTGGGAGTCCGAGGGCACCTTCCACACGCCGAACCCGACCGGCCGGCTCAGCGAAGGCTTCGACCGGGTCGCCGACCGGCCCAAGTACTTCCTGATGGACATGTTCCCGTATCCCTCGGGCGCCGGCCTGCACGTCGGCCACCCGCTGGGCTACCTGGGCACCGACGTCACCAGCCGGTTCCGCCGGATGGACGGCGACAACGTGCTGCACCCGATGGGCTACGACGCGTTCGGCCTGCCCGCGGAGCAGTTCGCCGTCCAGACGGGGCAGCACCCGCGGGTCACGACCGAGGCCAACATCGCGGCGATCAAGGCCCAGCTGCGGCGACTCGGGGTCGACCACGACGACCGCCGCAGCTTCGCCACGATCGACCCGGGCTACTACAAGTGGACCCAGTGGATCTTCCTGCAGCTGTTCGGCTCCTGGTTCGACGAGACGGCCGGCAAGGCCAGGCCGATCGAGGAGCTGGTCGCCGAGCTGGACGCCGGGACGCGCACGCCGGCGCCCGAGACCAATCCGTCGGGCCGACCGTGGGCCGAGCTGGACGAGGTCGCCCGGCGGAAGGTGGTCGACGCCTACCGGCTGGCCTACCTGCACGAGGCCCCGGTGAACTGGTGCCCCGGCCTGGGGACGGTGCTGTCCAACGAGGAGGTCACCGCCGACGGTCGGTCGGAGCGGGGCAACTTCCCGGTGTTCCGGCGGCCGCTGAAGCAGTGGATGATGCGGATCACCGCCTACGCCGACCGGCTGATCGACGACCTGGACCGGCTGGACTGGTCGGACTCGCTGAAGCTCATGCAGCGCAACTGGATCGGCCGATCCACCGGCGCGAAGGTCCGGTTCGCCGTCGGGGTGGCGGGGCGGGTGGACGACGCAGCCAGCGAGTCGATCGAGGTCTTCACCACCCGGCCCGACACCCTGTTCGGTGCTACGTACATGGTGCTGGCGCCGGAGCACCCGCTGGTCGCCGCCCTGACGGCCGACGCGTGGCCCGACGGCACGGATCCGCGGTGGACCGGGGAGCGGCGACGCCGGCCGAGGCGGTGCGCGGCTACCAGCGGCAGGCCTCTCGCCGCTCGGAGCTGGACCGCCAGGACGCCGGCCGCGAGAAGACCGGTGTCTGGCTGGGGATCACCGCGGTGAACCCCGTGAACGGTGCCGAGCTGCCGGTCTTCATCGCCGACTACGTGCTGACCGGCTACGGCACCGGCGCGATCATGGCCGTGCCGGGCGAGGACACCCGCGACTTCGACTTCGCCGAGGCCTTCGGCCTGCCGGTCGTGCGGACGGTCCAGCCGCCGGCGGACTTCGAGGGCGGCGCGTACACCGGCGCCGGGCCGATGATCAACTCCGCCAACGACGAGATCTCGCTGGACGGGCTGGACAAGACCGAGGCGATCGCCCGCATCACCGACTGGCTCGTGGAGCACGGCCACGGCGAGGCGACCACCACCTACAAGCTGCGCGACTGGCTGTTCAGCCGGCAGCGCTACTGGGGCGAGCCCTTCCCGATCGTCTACGACGAGGACGACCTGCCGGTCGCCGTCCCGCAGTCGATGCTGCCGGTGCTGCTGCCGGAGGTCGACGACTACTCGCCGAAGACGTTCGCCGACGACGACGCCGACTCCGCGCCGGAGCCGCCGCTGTCGCGGGCGACCGAGTGGACGACGGTCGAGCTGGACCTGGGCGAAGGCCTGAAGAAGTACCGCCGCGAGACCAACACGATGCCCAACTGGGCCGGCTCCTGCTGGTACTACCTGCGCTACCTCGACCCCGCCGACGACGAGCGGATGGTCGACCCGGAGCTGGAGGAGTACTGGCTGGGTCCGCGGGAGGCCGGTGACGTCGGCGGGGTCGACCTCTACGTCGGGGGTGTCGAGCACGCCGTCCTGCACCTGCTGTACGCGCGGTTCTGGCACAAGGTGCTGCACGACCTCGGTCACGTCTCGAGCGAGGAGCCGTTCCGCCGGCTGGTCAACCAGGGCTACATCTCCGCCTTCGCCTACACCGACGAGCGCGGCTTCTACGTGCCCGCGGCCGACGTGGTGGAGAAGGACGGGCAGTTCTTCTACGAGGGCGAGCCGGTCAACCGCGAGTACGGGAAGATCGGCAAGAGCCTGAAGAACATGGTCACGCCCGACGAGATGATCGGCGCGTACGGGGCCGACACCTTCCGGGTCTACGAGATGTCGACGGGTCCGCTGGACCAGTCGCGCCCGTGGGAGAGCAAGGCCGTCGTCGGCTCCCAGCGGCTGTTGCAGCGCATCTGGCGCGTGGTGGTCGACGAGGCCTCCGGAGAGGTGCGGGCCTCCGACGAGGTCGAGCCCGCCGAGGAGACGCTGCGCGCGCTGCACCGCACCATCGCGGGCGTGCGCGACGGCTTCGCGACCCTGCGGTTCAACATCGCGATCGCCCGGATCACCGAGCTGACCAATCACCTGACGCAGGCCTACGGGGCGACGGCGCCAGTGCCGCGACAGGCGGCCGAGACGCTGGTGCTGCTGGTGGCGCCGCTGGCCCCGCACCTGGCCGACGAGCTGTGGACGCGGCTGGGCCACGACGGTTCGTCGGCCTGGCACGCCTTCCCGGTGGCCGACGAGGAGTGGCTGGTCGACGACACAGTGCAGGTCGCCGTCCAGGTGAACGGCAAGGTCCGGTCGTCGGTGAGCGTGCCGGCGGACGCCGACGCCGCAGCCCTGGAGGCGGCCGCCCGGGCCGACGAGAAGATCGCCGGCTACCTCGACGGCGCCACCGTGCGGCGCGTCGTCGCCGTGCCCGGCCGGCTGGTCAACTTCGTGCTCGGCTAGGACACCGCGATCCTCCGGACCGCACCGCGGCCACCTGCCGTACCCCTGACGCGCGGAGCCCTGTCGTCGCGCCTGCGAGGACCCCTCCGGGGCCCACTCGGCACGACCCTGCCTCAGGCCGGGCGGATGCGGATCAGCTCGTGGCGGTCACCGTGGCGGCGGAGCAGCCGGTGCCAGAGCCGGGACGTCGCGTTGCCGACGGTGAACTTCAGTCCGTAGGAACGGCGCAGCGCGGAGAGGGCGCCGGGGTGCTCACTGGGCGGGACGAATCCCGCTTCCGCCTCCACCGGCGGGCCCTGAGCCCGCCCGCGGACGTCGCAGGGCGCCACCGTCACGCGCGACGTGTGCCGCAGGCGCTTCACTTTGCCGGAATCGGCACGGGTCCACACCACCAGCGAGTCGCCGTCGGGTGCCGCCCACACCGGGGTGGCGACCGGCACGCCGGTCCGCCGGTACGTGGTGAGGCTGACGTACTCGCTGCGGGGCAGCGCCGTCATGCCGGGAAAGCGGCAGGCTGCACGCTGAGCACCGTCGTCATCGCGGCCTGCACCGGGTCGAGCGCCTCGGCCGTGGTGATGTCCCGGCCCAGTTCGACCGACAGCGACGTGACGCCGGCGTCGGGGATCCCGCAGGGGACCATGTTGCTGAACGCCGTCATGTCCGGGTCGCAGTTGAGCGCGAAGCCGTGCATCGTCACGCCGCGGGCCACGCGGATCCCGATCGCGGCGACCTTCCGCTCCGGCCGGACGCCCTGGCCCGGCTCGTCGGCGGGCACCCAGACGCCGCTGCGCCCCTCCACCCGTCCGGCGGTCAGACCGAACCCGGAGCACACCTCGATGAGGGCCTCCTCGAGCCGGCGGACGTGGGCGACGACGTCGACGGGGTCGGCCAGCGCCACGATCGGGTAGCCGACCAGCTGCCCCGGGCCGTGCCAGGTGATCTTCCCGCCGCGGTCGACGTCGATGACCGGTGTGCCGTCGAACGGGCGCTCGTGGGGCTCGGTGCGCTTGCCGGCGGTGTAGACCGGCGGGTGCTCCAGGAGGAGCAGCGTGTCGGGTGCCTCGCCGCTCACCCGCTGGGCGTGCAGCTCGCGCTGCTGCGCCCAGGCCTCCTCGTAGGGGACCGTGCCCGCCCGGATGATGCGCAGCTCGCTCACGGACACCAGCCTAGTGACAGGACCTCGCCCTCCTCGTCCCTCGCGGGCTCGGACGGGACCCGAGACGGGGCCTCACGCCAGCCGGCGGGGCTCCACCCGGGTCTCCACCGCGGTGCCGTCTGGACCGCGCTCCACCCGGTAGGCGGCCGCCCCGGGCCGGTCGGACACCGCCTCCACGAGCTCGGTGCCCCGGTAGACCAGCCCGACGCCGTCGTCCGTCGCGTGTCCGCCCGGCAGCGTGCCGTCGGCGACCAGCCGGTGGTACAGCGGCCGGCGCTGCTCCTCCGAGTCGTAGTGCACGCCGTTCGACGTCGGGATGAGGCCCAGGCCGTTCGTGACCGGCCGCAGGTCGGGACCGTAGGAGTCCGTGGTGCCGCCGACGTGCCAGCACAGGGAGCCCGCGGACACCCCGCCCAGCACGACCCCGGCCTCCCACACCTCGCGGAAGACCTCGTCGAGCCCGTGCACCCGCCAGACCGCCAGCAGGTTCGCGACGCTGCCGCCGCCCACCCAGACGACGTCCTGGGCGAGCAGGTGGGCCCGCACGTCCGGGACGGTGGGCATCGTGAACAGACTGAGGTGGCTGACCTGGACAGCACTGCCCGCGAACGCGCCGTAGACGCCGGCGACGCGCACCGGGTCGTCGCCCGTGGCGGTGCCGAGGTAGCAGAGCCTGGGCCGCTCCGGCGCCCCGGCCAGTTCGACGGCGAGGTCGAACACCGGCCCCGGGCGCCAGTCGTAGGGCCCCCGGCCGCGGGAGGCGAAGCCCATGCTGGTGGCGAGGATCGTCGGCTGGGAGGTGGGCATCAGGACGCTCTCTCGGAGGCGGCGGGAGGGGTGGGGCGCAAGGCGCGGAGGACGGCGCGGGCGGCGCGGGCGCCGCTGGCCATCGCGCCCTGGATCGACGGGGTGTCGCGGTGGTCGCCGCACACGTACAGCCCGTCCCCGAGGTCGACCGGCCGGCGCAGCTGCAACGGCGGGACGGCGGCCGGCTGGGCGCCCGGCACGGTGACGGTCGTCAGGTGGTCGAGGTCGGCGGCCGGGACGCCGTGCGCCGCGGCGATCTCGGCGCGGACCTCGGCCTCCGTGGTCCGCGCCAACGTCGAGCTCGCCACGAGCGCCCGGCCGTCGGGGCTGTAGCGGGCCTGGGCGTCGGACAGCACCACGGTGTTCACCAGCCGGCCCTGCGGCTTTCCGAGGACGATGAGCGGCGAGTCCCACGGGGACGCGGGCAGCACGTGGACGTGGGTCGTGACGTGTCGGGGGCGGAGGCCTGGACGACCGGCAGCAGCCGCGCTGCGGTCTCCGGGTCCGTGGCGACGACCACGGCGTCGGCGGTCCAGGTGCCGGTGTCGGTGACGACGGCTCGGGGCGCAACGGTGCGGACCGGGGTGTGCAGGTGGAGGCGTCCCTCGTCCAGCCGCGCGGCCAGCTGTTCCCCGACGGCCTGCATCCCGTCGGCGGGCAGACCGATCGCTCCGCGGACGAAGCTGCGCCAGAGCAGGTCCAGGTATCGGCTGGAGGTGGTCAGCTCGTCCTCGAGCAGCACGCCGGCCAGGAAGGGCCGGAAGAAGCGGTCCAGGGCGGTGTCCCCGACGCCTGCTGTCCGGAGGGCCTGTTCCGCGGTGCGCTCCGGCGTTCTCAGGAGCTGCTCGACGGGCAGGTACCCGGCCCGGAGGGAGAAGCGGACCAGCGCCGCCTTGTCCCGGAGCGAGCCGAGCGGGGCGGTGGCCGTTCCCACCACGGCGGCCGGACGCTGCCGGGGGTCGACGACATGGTGGGCCTTCCCGTCGACCCGGAGCACGGCGCCGCGCTGGAACCAGCCGAGCCGGAGCGCCTCGAGGTCGAGGTCGGCCGCCCGCGGGTAGCCGGTGTTGAGCACCTGGAAACCCCGGTCCACCACGAACCCGTCGATGCGTTCGGTGGCCAGCCGCCCGCCGGCGTGCGCGCCGGCCTCGAGCACGTGCACGTCGAGGCCCTCCCCGGCCAGCCGGGTGGCGGCGGACAGGCCGGCCAACCCGGCCCCCACGACCACGACCTCCACGCGCGACGACATCGCCCGACGGTAGCCGGGGGCAAGGCGGTGCCGACCGTTCGGTCCCCGGTCGGCAGGGCTGTGGACAACGGGAGCGGGCGAGGCGCTCCGCGTCCTACCGTCCCGTCCATGCCTGCTGCTGCGCGACCCGCCGACGGAGCCGGTGCCGTCGTCCGGCCGCCCGTCGTCCCCGGGTACACGCTGGAGACGCTGCTCGGGCGCGGTGGCTCCGGTGAGGTCTGGCGGGCGGTGCCGCGGCGGGGCGGTGAGCCGGTCGCCGTGAAGGTGCTCGTCGCGGGTGATCCGGAGCGGCAGGCACGGGAGGCCGCCCTGCTCGGCGGTCTGGACCACCCCCACCTGGTGCGGCTCATCGAGGTGGTCCACCAACCGCAGCGCGGCGGGGCCACGCGCGTCGCCCTCGTGCTGGAGCTCCTGGCCGGTGGCAGCCTGGCGACGCTGCTGGCCCGGCGCGGACGGCTGCGACCCGGCGAGGTCGTGACCGCGGTCGCGCCGGTGGCCGCCGCACTGGCGCACGCGCACGGCAGCGGGGTCGTCCACGGCGACCTCTCCCGGGCAACATCGTCTTCACCGGAGAAGGACGCCCGGTCCTCACCGACCTCGGCGTGGCCCGGGTCCTGGGGAGGTCGCGGCGGCAGAGGTGACACCGCCCTACGTCGACCCGACCGTCGCCCGCGGCGGCGCACCGGGCCCGCTTCCGACGTCTTCGGGATCGCGGCGGCGGCCTTCCACGCCCTGACCGGGATCGCCCCGTGGAACGCCGCGACGCCGGCGGACACCCTCGCCGTCGCGGCGGTCGGGATGCTGCCCGACCTGGCCGAGCTCGCACCTGACGCGCCGCCGGAGCTGGTCGCCGTCATCAGCCGGGGCCTGGCCGACGACCCGCACGACCGCGGCTCGGCGGCGGCCTTCGCCCTGGACCTGCGGCACGCCTGCCGCCCCGAACCCGTCCGGCTCCCCGTCGACGGTGTTCCCGACGCGGACCTGTCCCGCACCGGTCGTGGGCCGCGCACGGAACTGACCCACCAGGTGCCCGGTCGTCGCGCCCGCCCCGCTCCGGTCGTCGTCGAGGCACCACGTCGGGGTGCACGGGTGCGCGCGCGGCTGCAGGAGTGGACCGGGCCCCGGACGGCGGTGCTCGCGGCGCTGCTGGCCGCGCTCCTGGTGGTGGGCTGGCTGGGGGTGCGCTGGGCGGACGGCGACGCGGCGGCGGGCGACGGCGCCCGGACGGTGGAGGCCGCGGTCGGCTCCGACCTCGACGGCGCCGGCCCGGGAAGCCGGAGGCGCGGGCGGAAGCCTCGAACGCCGGCGCCACGGACGACCCAGGTGTCGTTCCTCCCGGGGACGGCCGGCCTGCCGACCGAGTCGGCGCCCCGGGGTCCGTCGAGGGCTGGCGCGCGGTCGTTGCCGATCTGTACGAGCGCCGCGCCGCCGCGTTCGCGGCGGGTTCTCCGGACGCCGTGGCGCAGGTCTACAGCCCCGGCAGCCCACTGCGGGCCGCGGACGAGCGGCATGCCCGCGATCTGGCGGGGGCGGGGAGGTGCTGCGGAACTTCGCGCCGACGGTCGTGGCCGTCACAGGGGTGGGCGAGGGGACGGACCGGGTCGAGCTGGACCTGGTCGATCGGTGGCCGGCCTACGACGTCGTCCCCGCGGGTGCCCCCGACGGCCTGGCGCTGCGCACGGTCCCGGGGCGTCCGGAGACGACCGTGCGCATGGTGCTGGTGCGCAGCGACGACGGCTGGCGGATCGAGGCCGCGCGGCGCCTGGCGTGAGACCCGCCGTCAGCGCGCGGTGGCCGCCCGCAGCGCCGACTCGAGGTCGGCATGGGTGAACCGGTAGCCGGACTCCTCCAGGCGCACCGGCATGGCGCGCTGCCCGGCGGTGACGCTGGAGCGCCCGAACTCGCCGAGCGCGAGGTTGATCGCGAACGCCGGCACGGGCAGGACCGCCGGCCGGTGCACCTGCCGCGCGAGCTCGCGGGTGAACTCCGCGTTGGTCGCCGGCGCCGGTCCGGTCAGGTTCACCGGACCGGAGACGTCGACCGCGAGCAGGTGACGGATCGCCCCGACCTGATCGGTGAGGCTGATCCAGGGCCAGTACTGCCGGCCGGTGCCCATCCGGCCGCCGAGGCCCAGGCGGAACACCCGGCCCAGGATCTGCACCAGCATGGCCCGGCGATCGAGCACCAGGCCCGTGCGCAGGTGCACCACGCGGACGCCCGCCGCCTCCGCGGGGCCGGTCGCCGCCTCCCACTGCGCGCACAGCTGGGCGAGGAAGTCCGTCCCCGCCGGGTCCTGCTCGGTGACGGTCCGGGCTCCGGTGTCGCCGTAGTAGCCCACCGCCGACGCCGAGAGCAGGATGCGGGGACGGCCGGGGTCGGCCGCCGCCGCGACCGCCAGCGCCTGGCTGAGCGTGGTCGTCGCGTCCAGGCGGCTGCAGAGCAGTTTCTCCTTGTAGGACGCGGTGAAGGGGCGGGGGCGGATCGGCGTCCCCCGAGGTTGATGACGGCATCGACGTCGGCGACCAGGGCCGGGTCGATCCGCCGGTGCTGCGGGTCCCAGCGGTGCTCGTCAGCGGTCCGCGGGGTCCGCCGGACGAGGGTGAGGACCTCGTGACCGTCCGAGCGGAGGGCGGGCAGGAGTGCGCCCCGATCAGACCCGAGGCGCCCGACACGGCGACCTTCACTGGCACTCCTCAGGGAGCCGGCGGCGGCGGCCCCCGTGGGGACCGCCGCGCACCTGCGGGTGGTGGGGGCAGGCTGTCCTCGATCAGGCGAGGCCGAGCTCGCCGTGGAACTGGCCGGCCTCGAGCCGCTCCCGGACGGTCGTGAGGAACCGGGCGGCATCCGCGCCGTCGACGATGCGGTGGTCGTAGGTGAGGGCCAGGTAGACCATCGACCGGACCGCGATGACCTCGCCGAGCTCCGCGTCGTTCACGACGACCGGACGCTTGACCACGGACCCCACGCCGAGGATGGCTACCTGCGGCTGGTTGATGATCGGGGTGTCGAAGAGCGCCCCGCGGCTGCCGGTGTTGGTGAGCGTGAAGGTGCCACCACCCAGCTCGTCCGGGGTGATCTTGTTCGTCCGGGTCCGCTCGGCCAGGTCGGCGATCTTGCGGGCGATGCCTCCGAGGCTGAGGTCACCGGCGTCGTGGATGACCGGGACGAGCAGGCCGCGCTCGGTGTCCACCGCGATGCCGAGGTTCTCGGCGTCGTGATACGTGACCGTGCCCGCTTCCTGGTCGATCGAGGAGTTCACCGAGGGTGCGCCTTGAGCGCCTCGATGGAGGCCTTGGCGAAGAACGGCAGGAACGAGAGCTTGACACCCTCGCGCGCCTCGAAGTCGTTCTTCGCCTGCTGCCGCAGGTTGGCGATGCGGGTGACGTCGGCCTCGACCACGGTGGTCAGCTGAGCGCTGACCTGCAGCGACTCCACCATGCGCTTGGCGATGACCGTGCGCAGCCGCGACATCTTCTCCGTGCGGCCCCGCAGCGACGTGTCCGGTGTGGCAGCGGGGGACGGCGTCCGCGGCGCGCCTGCACCGGCAGACGGCGAGGCGGCGGCCGGAGCGGACGGCTTCTCCGCCGCTGCGAGCACGTCCTGCTTCCGGATCCGTCCGCCGACACCGCTGCCGGTCACGCTCGAGAGGTCCACGCCCTTGTCCGCGGCCAGTCGGCGGACCAGCGGCGTCACGTAGGCGCCGGACCCGTCGCCACCCGAGGGCTGCTGGCCGGCCGGTGCCTGCGGGGCCACCTGCGGCGGGGGCGCCGACGTGGGGGACTCGGCGGGCTGGGCGCCGCTGGCACCGTAGTCGCCACCGGGCTGCGCGGTCTCGGCCGCGGCGGGCTTGGCTTCCGGGGCGGCCTGGGGCTCCTCCTCGGCCGCCTCCTTCTCCGGAGCCTCCTGAGCGGGAGCCTCCTGAGCGGGCGCCTCCTGGTGCGGCGCCTCCCGGTCCGGGGCCGGAGCAGACCCGCCACCGGAGCCCCCGCCGCCGATCACGGCCAGCTGAGCTCCGACATCGACGGTCTCGTCCTCGTTGACCGTGATCTCCAGCAGCGTGCCGCTGACCGGGGAGGGATCTCGGTGTCCACCTTGTCGGTCGAGACCTCGAGCAGCGGCTCGTCGGCCGCCACCTCGTCACCGACGGACTTCAGCCACCGGGTGACCGTGCCCTCGGTGACGCTCTCGCCCAGGGCGGGCATGGTCACCGGGGTGCCCTCGCCGCCGCCACCGGAACCGGCGTCGGAACCGCTGTCAGCCGACGCCGGCTCCTCCTGCGGCGCCTCCTGCTCCTGCTGCGGCTCGGGGTCCGCGTCCTCGACCTGCTGGTCGGGGGTCTGCGAGGTGTCCGCGTCCTCCGCCGACCCCTCTTCGGACTCCTCGTCAGCGCCGCCACCGCCACCGCCACCGCCGTCCCCACCGATGACGGCCAGCTCCGCGCCGACCTCCACGGTCTCGTCCTCGGCGACCAGGATCTTGGTCAGGACGCCCGCGGCCGGTGACGGGATCTCGGTGTCGACCTTGTCGGTCGAGACCTCGAGGAGGGGCTCGTCGGCCTCGACCTGCTCACCCTCCTGCTTGAGCCAGCGGGTGACCGTGCCCTCGGTGACGCTCTCGCCCAGGGCGGGCATGGTGACGGACGTCGGCATCGGGGCGGTGCTCCTTCTGGCGTGGGGGAGAGGGGACGAGAGGTCGATCAGCCGTGCACGTGCAAGGGCTTGCCGGCGAGGGCGAGGTGGGCCTCGCCCAGCGCCTCGCTCTGCGTGGGGTGCGGGTGGATGAGGCTGGCGACGTCGTCGGCCTCGGCCTCCCAGTTGTAGATCAGCTGGGCCTCGGCGATGAGCTCGCCGACGTGGCCACCCACCATGTGGATGCCGACGACCGGACCGTCCTCGGCCTGGATCAGCTTGACCGCGCCCGTCGTCTTCAGGATCTGGCTGCGGCCGTTGCCCGCCAGGTCGTAGGTCAGCGTCTTGATCTCGCCGTACTTCTCCTTGGCCTGGGCCTCGGTCAGCCCGACCGAGGCGACCTCGGGGTCGGAGTAGGTGATGCGCGGCACGCCGGCGTAGTCGATCGGGGCGGGCGACAGGCCGGCCACCCGCTCGGCGACGAGGATCCCCTCGCCGAAGCCGACGTGCGCGAGCTGCAGGGTGGGGATGAGGTCTCCCACGGCGGAGATCGTCGGGACGCTGGTCTGGCAGTACTCGTCGACGAGGACGTAGCCGCGGTCCATCTGCACCCCGGCCTCCGCGTAGCCGAGGCCCTCGCTCACCGGGCCGCGGCCCACGGCCACGAGCAGAAGCTCGGCCTCGATCTCCTTGCCGTTCTCGAGGGAGACCTTGACGCCGTTGTCGGTGCTCTGCACGCCGGAGAAGCGGCTGCCCAGCTCGAAGGCGATCTTGCGGCGGCGGAACGCGCGCTCGAGCAGCTTCGACGAGGACTCGTCCTCGAGCGGGACGAGGTGGGGCAGCGCCTCGACGATGGTGACGTCCACGCCGAAGGACTTCCAGGCGCTGGCGAACTCGCAGCCGATGACGCCCCCGCCCAGGATGATCGCCGAGGCGGGCACCCGGTCCAGGTTCAGGGCGTGGTCGCTGGTGATGACCTTCGTGCCGTCGACCTCGAGGCCGGGCAGGCTGCGGGCGTACGAGCCGGTGGCCAGCAGGACGTGCTTGCCCTCGTAGGTCTGGCCGTCCACCTCGACGGTGGTCGGGGAGGTCAGCCGCCCCTCACCCTCCACGTAGGTGATCTTCCGGGCCTTCACCAGGCCCTGCAGCCCCTTGTAGAGCTTGGCGATGACGCCGTCCTTGTAGGCGTTGACGCCGTCCATGTCGATGCCGGCCAGCGACGTCTTCACGCCGAACTGCTCGCCCTCGCGGGCCAGGTCGGCGACCTCACCTGCGTGCAGCAGCGCCTTGGTCGGGATGCAGCCGCGGTGCAGGCAGGTGCCGCCGACCTTGTCCCGCTCGATCAGGACGACGTTCAGTCCCAGCTCGCTCGCGCGGAAGGCCGCGGCGTAGCCACCGGAGCCACCACCGAGGATGACCAGGTCGGCGGGGAGGTGGGTGAGCTCACGAGATCTCCTCGATGCAGTCGTCGGGCTCCCGCTCGTGCGGGCGGGGGCTTGGGCTCATCCTGCCACTCCGGGAACGACCCGGCCCGGAGCGCCGTTGCCTTCCCGAGCGCGCCGATGATCACGAGCCGCTGACGGACGGCACGGACGAGGGAGAGGCGCCATGGGGCTGTTCGACCGGTTGCGCGGCCGAGGCCGCCGTTCCGAGGGGACGACGGGCGCCGGGCCACCCTCGATCGCGCCTCCCAGCGCAAGGACCTGACCCACCTCGAGCAGTTCGTGGCCAGCCGCCGGGGGTCGAGGGATACGTCGAGCCACGGACCGCGGTCACGGAGACGACGATCGTGCTCGTCGCCGCCGACGGCGAGTGGACGCGGCGGCGCATCGACGGCCCCGACGTCGCCCGCCGGCTCTCCAAGGACCTCGCCATCCCGGTGTACGACGCGCAGGTGACCGGCTACCCCCAGCGCATGCGCGACTGGAGCGCGAAGCAGAAGACGAACCGCCTTGAATGACCCAGGCAAAGGAATCTATACCTGCGTATCGAGCCGTAGAACGCAGGTATAGGTTCCTTTGCCTCGGACAGTTCAGTCGGCGATGAGGGCCTCGATCGTCGCGAGCAGGGTCCGCACGGGGACGCCGGTGCCGCCCTTGGGGGTGTAGCCCCACGGTGAGCCGGTGTTGTAGCTCGGGCCGGCGATGTCGATGTGCGCCCACGGCAGACCGTCGGGCACGAACTCCTTCAGGAAGTGCCCGCCGACGAGCATGCCGCCCATCCGATCGGCGTTGGCGTTCACGAAGTCGGCGATGGGGAGTCCAGGCCCCGCCGCAGCTCCGGCGGCAGGGGCATCGGCCACATCCCCTCGCCGCTGCGCTCGGAGGCGGCGACGACCGCGTCCCTGAGGTCGTCGCTGCCCATGACACCGGCGGTGCGGGACCCGAGGGCCACCAGCTGCGCACCGGTGAGCGTCGAGGTCTCGAGCAGGTAGTCCGGCTGGTCCTCCGCGGCGCGCGCGATCGCGTCGGCCAGGACGACCCGGCCCTCGGCATCGGTGTTGGTGATCTCGGCCTTCTTGCCGTTGCGGAAGGTCACCACGTCGGCGGGCCGGTACGCGGTTCCGCTGGGCAGGTTCTCGGCGATCGGCACGGTGGCCACCACGTCCACGGGCAGGCGGAGCTGGGCGACCAGGCAGACGGTCGCGATCACGGCCGCGGCACCGGCCATGTCGCTCTTCATGTCCTCCATCTTCAGCGCGGGCTTGATCGAGAGGCCGCCGCTGTCGAAGGTGATGCCCTTGCCCACGAGCGCGATCTTCGTGCGCGCCCCGGCGCCGGTGTAGGACAGCCGCAGCAGCCGGGGCTTGCGGGTCGATCCCTGGCCCACGGCGAGGATGCCGCCGTACCCGCCGGCTGACAGCGCGTCCTCGTCGAGGATCTCGGCCGCGAGCCCGGCCTTCTCACCGGCCGCGGCGCCCCGGGCGGCCAGCTCGGCCGGGTGGAGGTCGTTGGGCGGGGTGTTCACCAGGTCGCGCACCAGGGCGACGGCGTCCGCGACGGCCCGGACGCGGCGCAGCGCATGCTCTGCGGCACTGACGTCCGGGACGACGATGGTGAACTCGCTCGGCGGGACCGGACGACCGGCCGGGAGGTCGGACTTGTACGCGGTGAACTCGTAGGCCCCCAGGAGCGCGCCTTCACCGACGGCGTGCAGCCGGTCGGCGTCCGGCGTCCCCCGACCGCGGCCAGCAGGCTGACGACGGACCGGCGACCGCCCAGCGCCCGGCTGGCGGCACCGGCGGCCCGCCGCACGGCCTCGGGCCGGTAGGCGCCGGCCGTGTCGGGCGCACCCAGCCCGGCGACGGCGACGACGGGGAAGGGACCCTGCCCGAAGGTGGGCATCCGGGTGACCTCGTCCTCGGCCCCCGGGCGCCGAGGTCCGCGAGCGCGGGGAGGAGACGGCCCCCAGCAGCCGGTCGACCGCCTCGGCCCCCGGTGTCGGGAGCGGCCCGTCGGGGCCCTTGCCGACGGCGACGACGACGGCGTCCCCGGTCAGCTTCTCCAGCGGGTGGTCGGTGGCTGTGATCGTCTGCGGCACCGGTCGATCCTAGAAGGACCCCTCTGCCCCTCACCGTTCGCAGGCTCACGGCGGGTCCCTGCAGAGGGGCCGTCCCATAATCTCGCCGGGCTCGGAGCGACCCTCGGGACGGGGCCGACGGCGGGCCGTTCCCTCACGTCACCGCGGAGGGCCGCACTAGCGTGGCCTGCATGAGCCCGCTCACCTCCCCGCTCCACGACCGGCACGTGGCGGCCGGCGCGAAGCTCGCCGACTTCAGCGGCTGGTCGATGCCGATCGAGTATGCGGGCGGTGGGGTGCTGGCCGAGCACGGCGCGGTGCGGTCCGGCGTGGGGCTGTTCGACGTCTCGCACCTGGGCACCGTGACCGTGCGCGGCCCCGGGGCGGCGGCGTTCGTGGACTCCTGCCTGACCAACGACCTGTCCCGGATCGGCCCCGGCCAGGCGCAGTACACGCTCTGCTGCCTGCCGGACGGCGAGCCGCAGGCGGGGGCGTGGTCGACGACCTGATCGTCTACCTGCACGGCCCGGACGACGTCCTGCTCGTGCCCAACGCGGCCAACGCTGCCGACGTCGTCCGGCGCCTGGCGGAGGCCGCTCCGGTGGGCGTGACCGTCACCGACCGGCACGCGGAGGTGGCGGTGCTGGCCCTGCAGGGGCCGCGCTCGCTGCAGGTGCTGGAGCTCCTCGGACTGCCCGGCGAGCTCGACTACATGTCGTTCGTATCCGGTACCGGCGCGCGAGGGCCGCCCAGGTGACCGTCTGCCGCACCGGCTACACCGGGGAGCACGGCTACGAGCTGCTGGTCGACGCCGAGCACGCCGTCGACCTCTGGGACGCGGTCCTGGAGGCCGGGCAGGACCAGGCCATCCGCCCCTGCGGGCTCGGCGCCCGGGACACGCTGCGGACCGAGATGGGCTATCCGCTGCACGGGCACGAGCTGTCGCCCGACATCACGCCGAATCAGGCGCGGGCCGGCTGGGCGGTCGGCTGGGGAAGCCGGCCTTCTGGGGACGGTCGGCCCTGCTCGCCGAGAAGGATGCCGGACCCGCCCGCCTGGTGTGGGGACTGCGCGCCGACGGCCGGGGCATCCCGCGGCCCGGCATGTCGGTGCTCGACGGCGCGGGCGAGCGTGTCGGCGAGGTCACCAGCGGAACCTTCTCGCCGACCCTGCGCACCGGGATCGCGCTCGCGCTCGTCGACGCGGCCTCGGGCGCTGCCGCCGGCGCGACGCTCACCGTCGACGTCCGGGGCCGCCCCAGTCCGTGGAGGTCGTGAAGCCGCCGTTCGTCGAGTCCCACGTGCGTTAGGCCCCGTCCAGGGGCCCGCCATGAGCTCGCGAAGGGTGGGGAGGACGGGGTCCTTCCTCAGTCCGCGTTCTTGCGGGTGGGGTCGCCGTCCCCCTTGTCGGGCTCCGCCTTCGCCGGCAGCGTGTCGGCCTTCACCGCGTCCCGTCGTCCCATCGGCTGCGGCTCGCCGTCGGTGGTGTCCTGGGCCGTCTGGTGCTCGGTCTCCGAGTTGATCTCGGCGCCGAGCAGCACGAGGTAGCAGGTCAGGTACAGCCACAGCATCAGCACGATCACGCCGGCGATGGCGCCGTAGGTCTTGTCGTAGGACCCGAAGTTGTTCACGTAGAGCGTGAAGCCGAGGCTCACCAAAGCCCAGACGACCGTGACCACGATCGAGCCGAGACTGACCCACCGGAATCGGGGCGCGTCCCGGTCGGGGGCGACGCGGTAGAGCACGGCCAGCGAACCCGCGACGACGGCGAGCAGTGCGACCCAGCGCGCGATCTCGGCGAGGACGGTGCCGACACCGCCCAGGGGCAGCGCATCCAGGACCACCGGCAGCACGGCCACCAGGCCGATCGTGAGGATGACGAAGACGATCGCGCCCAGGGTGAGCCCCAGCGAGAGTGCCCGGAGCTTGATGAAGTTGCGGGTCTCCACCTCGTCGTAGGCGATGTTGACCGCCTTGACGAGGTTGTTGACCCCACCGGAGGCGCTCCACAGCGCGGCCAGGATCGAGATGATCAGGCTCAGGGTGAGCGCCCCGCCGGCGTTGGCCGTGATGGCGGTGACCTGGTCCTCGACCAGGCGGCGCGCCTCCTCGGGCAGGCCCGTGGTGAACTCCGCCACCTGACGGGCGGCCTCGGCCTCGGACGCGACGAGCCCGTAGATGGAGACCAGCGCGAGCAGCGCGGGGAAGATCGCCAGGAAGCCGAAGAACGCGACACCGCCCGCGATGATCGGCATGTTGTCGGCGTTGTTCTCCGCCCACGCGCGCTTGAGGATCTGCTTCCAGCCACCCGGCGGGATCTGGGTGGGGAGTTCGCCCCGATCCCCGGCAACCGGTCGGGAGCCGGAAGGGCCGGCGACCGCAGCAGCGGATCGTCCTGGTCCCGGGGCGCGCCGTCGGCCGCGCGGGCGGCTGCGGCTCTCCGGGCGGCCTTCTCCTCGACCCGCTCGCGGATCCGGTCGACGGCGCTCTCGCGTCGTCTCGTGCCGGTCATGTGCGTGCTCCTCGATGGTGCGCTGGTGACGACGTGCGGCCCTCGCACAGGAGCCCGCCGCGGGCGGTGCTGGGCAGGAGCGGCCTCGTCAGTCGCCCGGCCAGGCGCCGGTGAGCTGCTTGAATCCGCGAGCCCCGGCCCGGTCGACGGCGGCCTTCGTCGCGGCGAAGATCGCGCCCTGGATGGCCGCGGCGAGCACGACCTCGCGCATGCGGTACTCGCTCTGCAGAGCCGAGGGAGCTTCCTCCTCCTTGGCGACGACCTTCCAGACCTGCTTGAACACGATCCCGCTCAGGGAGCCGGCCACCAGGCCGCTGATCAGGCCGATCGGCCGGTAGGCGATCTTGGCGCCGGTGTTCTTCTTGGCCTCACCCTTGTTGCGCTTGCTCAACGCTTCCTCCTCGCGGTGCGGCGGGCCTCGATCTTGGCATTCTTCACGGCCCGCTTCCGCTGCTTCTCCGCTGCGGTGCGCCGGGCGGCCAGTTCCTTGCGCGCCCGCTTCGCCTCGCGCCTGCGGCCCACTCGTGCCCCCACGAGGAGCTCCTCGGTGCTGGCCCGCCGCCGCTTCCGCCGCCGGAGCCAGAGGACGAGCCCGAGCAGGGCCGCGACCGCGCCGCCCGCACCGACGACCGCCGGAGGGCTCTCGCGGTAGGTCTCGACGGCGGTGTCCTTCGCCCGCGTCGCGCTCTCCTTGGCCCGGGCCGGGACGTCGAGGCGCTGGCTGAGCTCGTCGACGGTGCGGCCGAGCTGCTCGCGGGTCGCCTCGATGTCCGCCCTGATCGCGTCCGGGTCGGTGGGGCCGTTGGCGGCCGCGTCCTGTCCGTCTCCGGGTCCACTCGGTGTGCTCACCGGCGCGCACTCTCCTTCACTGTCGCGATGTCGGTCTTCACGCTCGAGATGGCCTCGGTCGGCACTGGCGGGGAGCCCTTCTCGACGTCCTTCTTGCCGATCAGGGCGAGCACACCGGCGACGGCGAACAGGACGACGGCGACGATCAGCGCGGCCAACCAGCCGGGAAGCACCAGGGCCAGGGCGAGGATCACCGCGGTGATGAGTGCGGCGAGCCCGAAGAAGGCGACGAGGCCGGCTCCGCCGAAGAGCCCGGCTCCGACCCCGAGCTTCTTGGCCTTCTGGGTCACCTCGGCCTGGGCGAGGCGGGCCTCGTCCCGGACCAGGCGGCTGATCTGCTCGGTGAGCTGGCTGATCAGTTGCCCGGTCGATGCGTTCTCGGATACCGGCTGCTCGTCGGCACGGGTGGCGCCGGTGGTGGTCTGGGGAACGGGTGCGGTCATCGGTCCTCCGGATGGGACGGGTCGATGGACTGCCATGCCCGCGCTCGCCGGACCGTAACCGGGCGGGTCGGTCACAGCGGGGTGACGGTGCGGTCACTAGCCTGCGGACCATGACCTGGACCTGGCGTCTCGAGGACTCCTCCGGAGCGGCCGTCGAGCCCTCCACCATCGGTGTGGAGGTGCCCGGCACCGACAACCAGGGCGACGCGGAGTCCTGGCTCGGTGAGAACTGGCGCGAGCTGCTGGACAAGGGCGTCGCGACGGTGACCCTCATCGACGGCGACGACGAGGTCTACGGCCCGATGGGCCTCGCCGCCCCCTGAGCAGGGGAGCGACGAGGCCCGTCCGCTCAGCCGCGGGCGGTCTTGGCCGGGTCGCGCTCGACGACGTCGCCCAGCACCTCGTCGATCCGCCTCATGACGTCGTCGTCGAGCCGGACGCCGGCCGCCGCGACGTTGTCATGTACCTGCTCGGGCCGGGTGGCACCGACGATCGCGGCGCCCACGTTCGGGTTCTGCAGCACCCAGGCGATCGCCAGCTGCGCCATCGACAGACCGAGGCCGTCGGCGATCGGGCGCAGCCCCTGGACCGCGGTCAGGATGTCGTCGCGCAGGAATCCGCGCATCGAGTTGCCGGCCTCCGCGTGGCCGGCGCGGCTGTCGGCCGGCGGCTGCTGGCCCGGCAGGTACTTGCCGGTGAGCACGCCCTGGGCGAGCGGGGACCAGACGATCTGCGACAGCCCCTCCTTGTCCGAGGTGGGCACGACCTCGGACTCGATGACCCGCCAGAGCATGGAGTACTGCGGCTGATTGCTGATCAGCTGGACGTTCAGCTCGCGGGCCAGGGCGGCACCGGCCGCGATCTGCTCGGCGTTCCACTCCGAGACGCCGATGTAGAGGGCTTTGCCCGCCCGCACCAGGTCGGCGAAGGCGGTCATCGTCTCCTCGAGCGGCACCGTCGGGTCGTAGCGGTGGGCCTGGTAGAGGTCGACGTAGTCGGTCTTCAGCCGCTGGAGCGAGGCGTGGCAGCTCTCGATGATGTGCTTGCGGGAGAGCCCGCGGTCGTTCCGCCCGGGGCCGGTGGGCCAGTACACCTTGGTGAACAGCTCGTAGGACGAGCGTCGCTGCCCCTCGAGGGCGCGGCCGAGGACGGCCTCGGCCCGCGTGCCGGCGTAGACGTCGGCGGTGTCGAAGGTGGTGATGCCGGCGTCGAGGGCGGCGCGCACGCAGGCGGATGCGGCGTCCTCCTCGACCTGGCCACCGTGGGTGAGCCAGTTGCCGTAGGCGATCTCGGAGATGGTCAGGCCGGAGCGGCCGAGGCGTCGGAATTCCACGTGCCGCGACGTTAGGCGCCGCGGAGGAGAACCGCTCCTCCGGGCCCGGCGATCACGGTCGAGCCGTCCGGGACGGTGCGGGCGCCGTGCTCGGCGAGCCGGCGGTCCAGCTCCGCGATCGGCGGGTTGTGGTGGCTCAGGTGCACCGCGACGACGTCGGTCGTCTCGGTGATCGCCCCGACGGCGCGCAGCCGCGCGAGCTGGTCGGGGAATGTGCCGAGGTCCAGGTGCGACGTGGCGTGGTCGCGCAGGTCGCCGAAGGTCTGCTCGAGGAGCACCAGGTCGTAGTCGGCGCCGCGCGCCGCCTCCACGGTCGCGACCGGCAGCGGCCCGCTGTCGGTCGCGTAGAGCAGCCGGCCGCCGTCGGGCCCCGTGACGTCGTACAGGACGGTGGGCACCTCGTGGTCGGCGGCCAGCGCCCGGACCCGGTAGCCGGCCAGGTCGAGGACGTCGCCCGGCTCGACCGCCGCGAGGGTCACCGGGTCCTCGGGGGCGAGCCAGGGCGACACTCCTCGACCACCGGTTCCGGCCCCACGACGGTGAGCGGGCCCGGCAGCGCCGCCCAGTGCCGCCAGAGCAGGGCGAACGGTGAGCAGTGGTCGGGGTGGGCGTGCGTCACGAGGACCGTGTGCACGCACCCCAGGGAGATGCCGTCCGGCGGCAGCCCCGGCGCCAGGTCGAGCAACAGGACGCCGTCGAGCAGGGCGGACGTCGGCCGTCGCTGCTCGTGCCGCTCCCGCGCGTCGGCGCACGACGCGCAGGAGCACCAGGGGTTGGGCCAGCCGTCGGCGGCGCCGGTGCCCAGGAGGGTGACCTCCACCAGGCGGCGATCAGGTCGCGATCAGACCTGGGCACCCAGGGGGACATCGGGCTTGGGGAAGCGCCAGCGGCGGATCATCGTCGCCCGGCTGACGCCGTACCAGACCAGCCCGCGGGTCTTCGTCGTCTCGGGGTGGCGCTCGAGGACGGTGCGCTTGATCTTCCGGCCGAGTACCACCGAGTCGACGATGAGGAGCAGGAAGAAGCCGATCATTAGCATGGTCGCGTAGCTCTTGACGGCGATGCTCGGGTACACGGTGCCGATGAGGGCGACGCCGGCGATGGCGAGGAAGAAGCTGCCGATGTTGCGGCGCGAGTCGACGACGTCGCGCACGAGCTTGCGCACCGGCCCCCGGTCGCGGGCGGGCAGGTAGGCGTCGTCGCCGCGGGCCGCGCCCTGTCGCGTCTCGGCGCGCCGGGAGGCCTGCTGCGCCCGCATCCGCTTGTAGGCCTCCTTGCGCGTGGTCGGCGGCGGCGGCGGCGGCCCGGCACGGCGACCCTGCGCCTCGTTGCGCTTGGGGTGGGACGGCCCTTGCCGGACGCCTTGACCAGCTGCTCGGTGAGATCTGCCGAGGGCGCGGTGTCGGTGGTCTCGGCTGGGTTCCGGCGGCCGGGGAGGCGGAGCTTCACGGGCTCGAAGTCTACGTGTGTGGGGAAGGAGACCTCGGGAAGCTCCCCAGCGCCGTACAGTGGTCCGCAGCAGGGGAAGAGCCACCGCAACGGCGGTGTTGGCCCGCTGAAGGATGTGCCGCAGCGGGCACCTCGGATCTGGGAGGACACAACATGTCGGTGCAGGACACCACCACCCTCGACGGCGGGGCCGGCGTCACCGGCGTCGTGCTCAGCGACCAGGCGGCCGGCAAGGTCAAGGCGCTGCTGGACCAGGAGGGCCGGGACGACCTGCGCCTGCGCATCGCCGTCCAGCCGGGCGGCTGCTCGGGCCTGCGCTACCAGCTGTTCTTCGACGAGCGGTTCCTGGACGGCGACCAGACCTACGAGTTCGGCGGGGTCGAGGTCATCGTCGACCGCATGAGCGGCCCGTACCTGGGCGGCGCCACGATCGACTTCGTCGACACTATCGAGAAGCAGGGCTTCACGATCGACAACCCCAACGCCGGCAGCTCCTGCGCCTGCGGGGACAGCTTCAGCTGACAACTCGCCAGCGTTGAACCAGTGAGGCCCGGAATCGCGTCGATTCCGGGCCTCACTGGTTCAGTTCTCAGAGGCGGACGGGGTAGACCGTCTCCGGGATCTCGGGCTTGATGCGCTCCTCGACGAAGACGCCGTGCCACACCATGAAGACCAGCAGCGTCCAGAGCTTGCGCGAGTAGTCGACCGCCGAGCCGGTGCGCTGGTTCTCGCGGTGCGCGGCCAGCATGGCCAGCACCTGCTTCTTGTCCAGCCACTCGTCGGTCTGGCTGTCCTCGATGATCTGCCGGGCCCAGTCGTGCAGCGTCTCGGCGAGCCAGTGCCGGGTGGGGACCGGGAAGCCGAGCTTGCGGCGGTTGAGCACGTGGGGCGGCACGATCTGCTCCAGCGCCCTCCGCAGCGCGTACTTCGTGGTCTCCTTGGTGACCCGCTGGTCGACCGGCAGCGTGCCGGCGACCGCGAACACCTCCGGATCGAGGAAGGGCACGCGCAGCTCGAGCGAGTTGGCCATGGTCATCTTGTCGGCCTTGACCAGGATGTCGCCGCGCAGCCAGGTGAACAGATCCACGTACTGCATGGCCGTGACGTCGTCGTAGCCCGCGGCGCGGTGCGCTCGTAGAGGTCTTGCGTGACCGTGACGTGCGACAGGTCCGGATCACGGCGCTCCAGGAAGCCGAGCTCGTCGTCGCGGAAGATGCGGGCGTTGCCGTAGTAGCGCTGCTCCAGCGGGATCGCGCCGCGACGGAGCAGGTCCTTGCCCCGCATGCCGTCGGGCAGCCGGGTGGACAGCGTCCCCAGGGCGCGGCGCAGGGCAGCCGGCATGCGGTCGAACGCCGCCAGCGAGAGTGGCTCGCGGTAGATGTTGTAGCCGCCGAACAGCTCGTCGGCGCCCTCGCCCGAGAGCACCACCTTCACGTGCTTGCGGGCCTCGCGGGCGATGAAGTAGAGCGGTACCAGGGCCGGGTCGGCGACCGGGTCGTCGAGGTACCAGACGACGAGCGGTATGGCCTCGGCGAACTCCTCCGGGGTCACCACCTTGGTGATGTGCTCGACGCCGATCGCGGCGGCGGACTCCGCTGCCACGTCGATCTCGGAGAAGCCCTGCCGCTCGAAGCCGGTGGTGAAGGTGAGCAGGTCCGGGTTGTACCGCTTGGCCAGCGCGGCGATCGCCGTGGAGTCGATGCCGCCGGAGAGGAACGACCCGACCGTGACGTCGGCCCGCATGTGCATCCGGACCGAGTCGTCGAGCACGTCGGCGATCCGGTCGTACAGGGCCTGCTGCTCGTCCTTGGCGACGGGTCGGATCGGGAACGTGGGGTGGAAGTACCGCGACGTGGTCAGCTCGCCGTCGACCACGGTGAAGCTGGTCCCGCTCTCGATCCGGCGGATCCCCGTGTGCAGCGTCGCCGGCTCCGGGACGTACTGCAGGGTCAGGTAGTGCTGCAGCGAGGCGCCGTCCACCCCGCCGGCGGCCGCGCTGCCGCCGAGCAGCTGCAGCAGCGCCTTCTTCTCCGAGGAGAAGACGATGCCGCCGTCGGCGAGGCGGGCGGTGAACAGCGGCTTGATGCCGAAGGGGTCACGGGCGCCGAAGACGGTCCGCTTCTCGGTGTCCCAGATGAGGAACGCGAACATGCCGCGGAGGCGGTGCACCACGTCCTCGCCCCAGAGGTGGTAGCCGGCGACGATGGCCTCGGTGTCGCCCTCGGTCGCGAACTGCGCGCCCTGGGCGGCCAGCTCCGCCCGCAGCTCGAGGTAGTTGTAGATCTCGCCGTTGAAGACGATCCGGTAGCGGCCGTCGGCGTAGGGCATCGGCTGGTGGCTGTGCTCGATGTCGATGAAGGACAGCCGGTTGAAGCCGAACACCGCCCGGTCGTCCCACCACGCCTCGTTCTCGTCGGGGCCGCGGTGGCGCAGGCAGTGCTGGGCGCCGCGTACCGCGTCGACGGTCGCGTCGTCGACCCGGTCGGCGTCGGAGGAGAAGTAGGCGAGCAGGCCACACATCAGGCGCAGGTCCTCGGGGTGGGGGAGGGGTCGGAGGAGGAGGGCGGTGCGGCGGTCACACGCGCTCGCCGGCGCGCATCTTCCGCGTCACGGTGCGCTCGCCGTAGAAGGAGAGGAACGGGATGGTGCCCAGGACCAGGGCGACCACCGCGCCCTTCAGGGTCCACCTGGCCCGTAGCGCGAGGTCGACGGTGGACAGGAAGAACAACGCGTACAGCCAGCCGTGCGCCGTCCCGAGCACCGTGACGGGCTCCGGGATGCCGGCCAGGTGCTTCAGGGGCACGGCCACGGCGAACAGCAGGACGAGGAGGACGCCGACCACCGTGGCCATCACGCGGTAGCGCTGCAGGGCCGCCGCGATCGCCTGCTCGGAGTCGCGGGCCGGAGCGGTGCGGTCAGCGGCCATCGCCGGCGCTCCGCTGACCGAGGGCGCGCTCGTTGAGCTCGGCCAGGTAGGCGTTGTAGGCGGCCAGCTCGGGGTCTCCTGACGTGTCGATGCGGGGGCGCTGGTACAGCACCACGGCGGCGCTCGGGGCGCCCTCGTCCGGGTCGCGGCTCAGTTCCACTTTGAGCATGCGCACGTAGAACCACAGGCCCATGAAGCCGTAGAGCGGCCACTGGAGCGCGTAGCTCCAGTTGACGGCGCCGCCGCCGGCCTCGGCCTTGGTGAGCTGCCAGTAGCCGAGGAAGAACGTGGCCACGAACAGGGCGGCCACCAGCAGGTGCAGCAGCAGCCACTTGGGGTCAGCAGCCGGGAGAACACGCTCCTGACTCTAACCGTCGGCCCGGCGGCGCCGGGCGACGTCGGGGCGCCCCCGATCCGGTGCCGGGGTCCGGGACGCCCGGGTAGACCGGCCGAGGTCCCGGGGACGCGCCGGTGGGGTGTCTCCGGTGGTCAGCCGCCGAGCGCGGTCGGCTAGTCTCGCCCCACACTGTGATCGGCAGGATGCCGTCCGCCGCACGCCGGTGGACGTCGCGCTGGGAGGACCGTCCGGACACCCTGGACGGAGAACGAGGAGGCAGCGAGCAGTGGCTCGACGCAGCAGGCTCGCGCGGCTGGCCGCGCTCGGTCTCCTGGGGGTCGTGACCCTCACCGGATGTTCCATGCCGAACAACGAGTTCTGGCGGTTCGGCTGGCCGGAGGGCATCACCGAGCAGTCCCAGGAGATGCGCGAACTCTGGACCGGTTCGGTGATCGCGGCGCTCATCGTCGGCTTCGCGGTCTGGGCGCTGATCGGCTGGTCGGTCGTCCGGCACCGCAAGCGCAGCGACGAACTTCCCAAGCAGACGGCGTACAACCTGCCGCTGGAGATCGTCTACACGATCGTCCCGTTCCTGATCATCGCCGGCCTGTTCTTCTACACGATCGTCGTGCAGAACAGCGTGATGGAACGCAGCGAGGATCCCGACGAGACGATCGCGGTCAACGCCTTCAAGTGGAACTGGCAGTTCGTCTACCCCGAGACCGCCGGGCCCGACGGCGAGCCGGTGGACACGATCGGGACGACGGCCGAGATCCCGATCCTCGTGCTGCCGACCGAGCGCACCATCCGGTTCGAGCTCGCCTCGGCCGACGTCATCCACTCGTTCTGGGTGCCCGAGTTCCTCTTCAAGCTCGACGTCATCCCCGGCAACGAGAACGGCCGGGACAACGTCTTCGAGGTGACCGTCCAGGAGGAGGGTGCCTACGTCGGGCGCTGCGCCGAGCTGTGCGGCACGTACCACGCGTACATGAACTTCGAGGTCCGCGCCGTCTCCGGTGAGGAGTACGACGCCTACCTCGAGGCGCGGGAATCCGGTCTGGACACCTACGAGGCGCTCGAGGAGATCGGGCAGCCGGGGCTGTCGTCCACGACGACACCGTTCGACTACCTGCAGAACAAGAACGTCGACCAGACGACGGCCGGTGGCTGACGTGCCTACCCTCCAGCCCCTGATCGGACCGAGGAACGAGGAGGCGCGGCCGTGAAGGTCGAGGCGCTGATCTTCAACATCATCGCGTTGTTCTGCGTCATCGCCGCGGTCGTCTACGGCTTCTGGGCCCGCGAGCCGATCGGGACCACGGCGTTGGCGCTGTCGGGCGGCCTGACGGGCCTCATCGGCGGGTTCTTCTGGTTCGTGTCCCGCCGCATCGACGCCCGCCCGGAGGACCGCAAGGACGCCGACATCGCCGACGGGGCCGGGGAGCTCGGCTTCTTCCCGCCCGCCAGCTACTGGCCGTTCGCCCTGGCGCTGTCGGCCGCCCTCATGGGGCTGGGCCTGGCGTTCTTCTACTCCTGGCTGATCCTCATCGCCGCCGCGGCGCTGCTGATCACCATCGGCGGGCTGCTGTTCGAGTACTACGTGGGACAGAACGCCACCCAGAGCTGACCCACCCCGCGTCACCGAGGGCCCCTCCGCACCACGCGGAGGGGCCCTCGGTCGTCGACGGCCGGATGCTCCCCGTGGGTGTTCCCCGCCGCCTGAGGAGGTGGTGGCGATGAGTTCCGCCGTGGCGGCCGGTCCACCGGTCAGGACCACGCGAGAACGAGGAGGAGCCGATGGCCGACCTGTCGCGCCCGACCACGACGCCGGCCATCGATCTGCTGCGCCCCGGGGACCCGGGGTACGACCACGCGCGCCGGGTGTGGAACGCCGCCGTGGACCACCGACCGGCCCTGATCGCCCGCTGCCGGCAGACCTCCGACGTCGTCGCCGCCGTCGGCCTGGCCCGTCGGGAAGGCCTGGAGATCGGGGTCCGGTGCGGCGGGCACAGCGTCGTCGGGCTCGCGGTGCCTCACGGCGGGCTGATGATCGACCTGACGCCCATGAACGGGGTGCGGGTCGACCCGGACCAGCGGAAGGCGTGGGCCCGGGGCGGTGCCCTGCTCGGCGCGCTCGACCTCGTCGCCCAGAGGCACGGACTGGCCACGACCGCCGGCAACGTCTCGCACACCGGCGTCGGCGGCCTCACTCTGGGCGGGGGCATGGGGTGGCTGGCTCGCCAGTACGGCCTGACGTGCGACAACCTGCTGTCGTGCGAGCTGGTCACCGCTGACGGCGATGTCGTCCGCGCTTCCGCCGGGGAGAACACCGAGCTGTTCTGGGGCCTGCGGGGCGGCGGCGGCAACTTCGGAGTGGTGACCGAGTTCGAGTTCCGGCTCCATCCCGCCGGGACCCGGGCCCTCAGCATCGGGTTGGACTTCCGCGCCGCGGACGCCTCGCCGGTGGTAGCCCGTTGGCGCGACGTCAGCGCGTCCGCGCCGCGGCAGGCGACGTACACCGCAACCGTCCTCGGCGGCGTGGCGACCCTGGGCTTCGTCTGGGTCGGCGACCCGGACGAGGGCGGGCGCATGCCCGGGCCCTCACCTCTCTCGGGCGACCCGTCGCACGACGCGTGGAGGAGATGTCCTACCTCGCACTCCAGCGACGCGAGGACACGCTCCAGGGGCACGAGGTGCGCCGCTACTGGAAGGGCCACTACTTGCGGAACATGCCCGGCACCGCGATCGAGGCGCTGCTCGAGCACCATCCCGCCGTGGCCGCCAGCCTGCAGGCCTATGGCGGCGCGATCGCCGAGGTGCCGGACGAGGCGTCCGCGTTCAGCCAGCGCCGGACCGTCCTCGAGTACGTCGGTGCTGCGCGGTGGACGGACCCGGGCGAGGACCAGGACCAGATCGCCACGGCCCGGGCGAGCGCCGCCATGCTGGAGCCGTTCGCCAGCGGCGCGTATGTCAACGTGCTGGGGAACGACGGCGCCGCCGGTGTACGACGCGCCTACCCACCCGCCACGCTGGCCCGGTTGACCGCCCTCAAGGATGCGGTCGATCCCGCCAACGTCTTCCACCTCAACCAGAACATCCCGCCGAGCCGAGCGGGGGCTACCAGGTGAGAACGCTGCCCGCAGGGCGCCCCGGTGAGCCAGAACGGGCGCGCCGGCCGGTTACCGTCGCCACCCGGTCCGCCGCTGGACCCTGGAGGCGGCCGGCGCGACCGGGACCCTGCGGGATGAGCGGCCGGTCGGCACCGTGGCCGCGCACCGCGGCGGCATCGCCCGGCATGCAGAAGGGCCCCGGTGGAATCCACCGGGGCCCTTCTGCGCAGCCCTGCAGGGGCCCGATCTCAGTCGCGCGGCTCCTGCGGACGGCCACCCTCTGAGGGGCGCCCACCCTCGGAGGGCCGACCGGACGACGTGAGCTCGCGGTCTGCCTCGCCGGCGGCCAGGCCCCGGCCTTCACCGCGCTGCTCGAGCTCCACCTGGGTGGGCTCCTCGATCGGGGAGAAGAAGCCGCGGACGGCCCGTCGGGCGCCACCCACGTGGTTCATCCGCTTCGGCACCGGGGCGCCCCCGTAGGCGAGCTGGCCGTGGCCGTGCTCGTCCACCGGGCCCAGGGGCTGGTGGACCTCGATGAACTCGCCGCTCGGCAGCCGGCGGATGACACCGGTCTCGATGCCGTGCTCGAGCACCTCGCGGTCGTGCTGCTGGAGGCCGAGGCAGATCCGGTAGGTGACCACGTAGGCGATGGCCGGAAGGATGATCACGCCGATACGGCCGACCCACGTCATCGCGTTCAGGCTGATGTCGAACTTGTCCGCGATGACGTCGTTCCCGCCGGCCACCATCAACCACAGGTAGAACGCCAGCGCCATCGCACCGAGCGACGTGCGCACCGGGACGTCGCGCGGGCGCTGCAGCAGGTGGTGCGGGGCCGTGTCCCCGGTCATCTTGCGTTCGATCAACGGGTACAGCGCCAGCACTGTGAACATGAGGCCGGCGATGACGACCGTCGGCCAGAAGAGGGCCGGGATGTTGTAGTCGCCCGGCAGGTTGATGTCCCACGGCGGGAAGATGCGCGTCGACCCGTCGAGGAAGCCGATGTACCAGTCGGGCTGCGACCCGGCGGAGACCTGCGCCGGGTTGTACGGACCCCACAGCCAGATCGGGTTGATCTGGACCAGCCCACCGAGCGCGGCACACACGCCGAACACGATGAAGATGAGCCCGGTGGCCTTGGCCGCGAAGGTCGGGAAGAGCCGGTTGCCGACGACGTTGTGCTCGGTCCGGCCGGCGCCGGGGAACTGGGTGTGCTTCTGCTTGACCAGGATGATCAGGTGCAGCGCGATCAGCGCGAGCAGGATCGCCGGGATCAGCAGGACGTGGAGGATGTAGAAGCGACCGATGATCTCCGTGCCGACGAAGTCGCCGTTGAACACCGCGAAGTGCGCCCACGTACCGATGACCGGGATCGAGAGCAGGATCGCGCTGATGATGCGGAGCCCGGTGCCCGACAGCAGGTCGTCCGGGAGGGTGTAGCCGGTCACGCCCATCAACAGGGCGAGCACGAGCATGACCACGCCGATCAGCCAGTTCGTCTCCCGCGGGCGGCGGAAGGCGCCGGTGAAGAAGATGCGCAGCAGGTGGACGACGATCGACGCCACGAACAGCAGGGCCGCCCAGTGGTGCAACTGCCGCATGAAGAGGCCGCCGCGAACGTCGAAGGAGAGGTTGAGCGCCGAGTTGTAGGCCGCCGACATCTCCACGCCCCGCAGTGGCGCGTAGGAACCCTCGTAGACGACCTCGCGCATGGAGGCGTCGAAGAAGAACGTCAGGTAGGTGCCCGACAGCAGCAGGATGAGGAACGAGTAGAGCGCGATCTCCCCGAGCAGGAACGACCAGTGGTCGGGGTAGACCTTGTTCATCGTCCGGCGCAGCCACGGCGCGAGGTCAGCTGCTCGTCGACGGCGTGACCCGCCTTGCCCAGCCTCGTCGTGGGGGCACCCGGTGCGGTGGCGGTACGAGCCATCAGATGCGCTCCCGGTTCCAGTAGGTCGGCCCTACGGCCTCAATGTAGTCGCTGCGCGCGACGAAGAAGCCCTCGTCGTCGACACCGAGGGGCAGCTGGGGAGCGCACGGGTGGCGGGACCGAACACCGGCTTGGCCCCTGCGTGACGTCGAACTGCGACTGGTGGCACGGGCAGAGGATCCGGCTGGTCTCCTGCTCGTAGAGCGAGACCGGACAGCCGGCGTGCGTGCAGATCTTCGAGTAGGCGACGTACTCGCCGTACGCGAAGTCGGCCTGCCCCTCGCGGGGTTCCAGGTTGTCGACCTGCTCGGGCCGGAGCCGGATGAGCATCGTGGCGGCGTCGGCCTGGCGGTTCCCACCCGGAACGGCCGGGAAGACGGTCTCCAGCGAGCCCGGCTCCTGGTCGCCGGGGCGGACCGGCGTGCCGTCGTCCCGGAGCAGCCGGACACCCTCGGCCCAGGCCGTGGTGCCGAGGGGTCACCCCTGTTCGGGTTCTTGATCAGGCCGCCGAGCGGCATGATCAGCATCAGGCCCACGCCTCCGCCCATGAGGGCGAGGGAGCGGGTGATCAGCTTGCGCCGGGCCAGTCCACTGTTGTGCCAGCCGCCGACGAGCGTCGCCCCGGCGGTCACGCGGTCGAAGTGCGAGCCGTCGTGCTTGTCCTGGACGGCCGTCTCGTGCGGCAGGAGCTTCTTGGTGAACAGCACCAGGCCGACGCCGACGCAGAGCAGCGACAGGCCCATGAAGAGGCCCAGCATCGGCGTGAAGAGCGCGCTCCAGCCGCCCTCGGTGACGTCCCACTGCCAGTCGGGCAGGAACCAGCCGGAGCCGACGTAGACGACGATGAAGAGGAAGGCGAACAGGCCCGCGAGGCCGAACACCATGCCGACCTGGCGGACGGCGCGCTGCTCCATGGCGGAGCCCGGCTCGGGGCCGGGGTCGACGTGCATGATCTCCACGCCGTCGTACCGCGCACCGAGGCGGTCCAGCTCCTGGCGGTTCATCGCCGCGAGCTGCTCGGGGGTGTAGTCGTCGTCCGGCCCGCCGTACAGCGTGTCGGGGACGTCGGCGCCGCCGGTGGAACCGGGGCGGGTGTCGCGGGTGTTCACGCCTTGCTCCCCATCCAGAAGATGCCGAACATCAGGGCGCCGATGCCGACCACCCAGATCACCAGACCCTCCGCGACCGGGCCGGTTCGGCCGATGCCGGCGCCGCCGGGGTCGGCCTGCGCGTTGATGGTCTGGACGTAGTTGATGATCGAGCGCTTCTCTTCCGGCGTCAGCTGGTTGTCACCGAACACCGGCATGTTCTCGGGGCCGGTCAGCATCGCCGTGAGATCTCGAGGTCGTTGGAGTCATCGAGGCTCGGCGCCGCCTTCCCCGAGGAGAGCGCGCCGCCCTCGCCGACGAAGTTGTGGCACGAGGCGCAGTTGAGCCGGAAGAGCTCACCGCCCTCGGCGAGATCGCCGTCGCGCAGGTCGCCCGACGGGAGGGTGGGCCCGCCGCCGTTGGCCTGGACGTAGGCCATGAGCTGGTCGATCTCCTCGTCGGAGAAGACAGCCGGCTTGTCGGCGGCATCGGCCTCCTGGCGGGCCAGCGGCATGCGGCCGGTGTGCACCTGGAAGTAGACGGCTGCCTCGCCGACCCCGATCAGGGACGGGCCGCGGTCGGGCACGCCTTCGAGGTTCTCGCCGTGACAGGTGATGCAGCTGCGCGAGTACAGCTCGCGCCCGGCGGCCTCGGCGGCGGACTCCGTGGTCTCGTCGGCGGCCTGCGCCGGAGCGAAGACGGAGTACAGCGCGCCGGTGAGGACCAGAGCGGTCAGCAGACCGGCGACGTTGGCCAGCCGCCGGCGGTGCTTGGAGCGGCGCCGGGCGCGGGCCCGGCCGGCAGGGTTGCCGTCGGGCCCGGCTGCGGACGGCCGGTCCTCGGGGGACGGGGCCTCGGACTGCGGGTTCGTGGTGGACACCGGTTCCCTAGCGGATCAGGTAGATCGTGGCGAAGAGCCCGACCCACACGACGTCGACGAAGTGCCAGTAGTAGGAGACCACGATGGCGGCGGTCGCCTGTGCGGGCGTGAACCGGCCCATGGTGGACCGGATGAGCAGATAGACGAAGGCGACGAGGCCACCGATGACGTGCAGGGCGTGGAAACCGGTCGTGATGTAGAAGACCGACCCGTACGTCGACGACGAGATCGTCGTCCCGTGGTCCATGACCAGGACGCGGTACTCGTTGGCCTGGGCCAGCACGAACACCAACCCCATGACGAAGGTGATGGTGAACCAGCGCCGGAGGCCGTAGACGTTGCCGTTCTCCGCCGCGAACACACCGAACTGGCAGGTCACCGAGGAGAGCACCAGGATGACCGTGAAGACGGTGGCGTAGGGCAGGTTCAGCTCGGTCGGCTCCGGCGGCCACCCCTCGGTGGCCCGGGCTCGCGCCGTGAAGTACATGGCGAACAGACCGGCGAAGAACATCAGCTCGCTGGAGAGCCAGATGATCGTGCCGACGCTGACCATGTTCGGTCGGGTCAGGAGTGCACCCGCGATGTGTCGAAGGTGCTGCTCGCGACGGGGGCCGTTGTCACGAGGGTCATCATGGCATCGCCGAGGGCCGTCACGACTGCGGGTGCGATGGGCGTGGCGGCAAAGTGATCAGCTCTTTACCGATACGGCTGCCCGCTCAGGATTTGTCCCGGTCTGGCACTAGGCTCAGTCGGGTGAGTTCCGTCTCCGACGCCACCCGTACCGCCGCGATGCCCGCCACCGTGGTGGTCTACAGCCACCGGCCAGAGGTTCGCGCCGCCGTGCGCACCGCTGTCGGACGCCGTCCGGCCTCCGACGTCGGACCCGTGACCTGGCTGGAGTGCGAGACCGGCGACGACGTCGTCGCCACGGTCGACGCCGGGGTGTCGACCTCTGCATCCTCGACGGCGAGGCGCAGCCGACGGGCGGTCTGGCGGTGGCCCGCCAGTTGGACCAGGAGGTCGTCGATCGGCCGGCGGTGTGCGTGCTCATCGCCCGGCAGCCCGACCGCTGGCTGGCGCACTGGTCCCGCGCCGAGGGGACGCTGCCCCTGCCGGTCGACCCGCTCACCGCTCCCGGGGTGGTCGCGGACCTGCTGCGCGCCCATGCGCAGCGCCCCGTCGTCCGTCGGTGAGCCGCCGATGAGCGCGCCCGCGGCCGGATCGCTGTCGTGGCCGCAGCTGGTCAACCGGCTGCTCGCGCGGGCGGACCTGTCGTCGTCGGACACCGCGTGGGCGATGCGCGAGATCATGACCGGCGAGGCCACGCCGGTGCAGGTGGCGGCGTTCGCCGTCGCCCTGCGGGCCAAGGGCGAGTCGGCCGAGGAGGTGGCCGGTCTCGCCGCCGAGATGATCGCGCAGGCCACTCCCGTGCACCTCTCCCGGGACTGCGTCGACATCGTCGGCACCGGTGGAGACGGTGCGCACACCGTGAACATCTCCACCATGGCGGCGGTGCTCGCCGCCGCCGCGGGGCGCCGGTCGCCAAGCACGGTGGCCGCGCGGCGTCGTCGTCGTCCGGGTCCGCCGACGTGCTCGAGGCGCTCGGAGTGGTCATCGACCTCTCCGCGGATGGCGTCGCCCGGTGCGTCGACGAAGCCGGGATCGGCTTCTTCTTCGCGCCGGTCTTCCACCCCGGCATGCGGCACGCCGGTCCGGCGCGCCGGGAGATGGGCATCGCCACCGTCTTCAACTTCCTCGGTCCGCTCACCAACCCTGCCCGGCCCGTCGCGGCTGCGATCGGCTGCGCCGACGCACGCATGGCACCGGTGATGGCCGACGTGCTGGCCGCTCGCGGAGGGCGTGCGCTGGTCTTCCGGGGGACGACGGGCTGGACGAGCTGACGACGGCGACGACGTCGTCGGTGTGGGTCGTGCGGAACGGCGAGGTCGAGCCCGACCGCCTGGACCCCGCGGCGCTCGGGATCCCCGCGTCCACGCCGGACGCGCTCCGAGGCGGCTCCGCACAGGTCAACGCCGACGTGTTCCGCCGTGTGCTCGACGGGGAGAAGGGGCGGTCCGGGATGCGGTCGTCCTGAACGCGGCCGCGGCGCTGGCGGCCTTCGACGAGCGATCCGCCCGGCTGCACGACGCCATCGGGGCCGGCATGGAACGGGCGTCGGCCGCCATCGACGACGGCCGCGCCAAGGCTCAGCTCGACCGCTGGGTGCAGGTCAGCCGAGCCGCCCGTTCCTGATGGCCCCGCTGCGGGGGCCCGCCGCGAGCGTGCGAGCGGTGGGGGCAGCGGGGTCCTTATTCAGTCGGCCGTCTCGAAGCCGATCGAGAACGCGGCGTCGAGGTCGTGGCGCGAGTAGGCGCGGAAGGCGATGTGCGTCTCGGTCTCGAGCACGCCGGGCACCTTGTTGATCCGCCCGGCGATCACCTCGGCGATGTGCTCGAACTCGCGGACTCGCACGATGGCGATCAGGTCGACCTCGCCGGCGGTCGAGTAGACCTCGCTGACCCCTCGAGGTCGGCGATCGCCGCCGCCACCTCGGGGATCGCGTCGGTGGCTGCGTCGATCATCACGATGGCGGTGATCACGCGGGGAGCCTAGCGGGGACCACGTCCGCCCGCCCCGGCCGCGACCCGATCCGGGCGGGCTCGGGTGCCGAGCGACCGGTCGTCGGCAAAGGGATCGCGACCGGTGTGTCCGGTCTCCACCCGGGTCAGGAACGTGGAGAACGCCCCCGTGCCCGGCGCCGCGCAGGCCAGCGTGCCGGTGAGCTCGACGAGGCGGGTCCCTGGCTTCTCCATCCACCGCAGGACCAGCTCCGTCTCGTCCACGGTCGCCGCGAGCTCGTCGTCCGGTCCCACGGGCGTCTCGGCCGTCGCCAGCAGGCCGGGCAGCGTGGCGCGCACCGACGTGCCCCGCGGGGCGCCGCCCGCGGAGACCAGGCGCCCGCGCCGGACGACGGAGAGGTGCCATCCGCCGGAGCCGTCCGCCCGGGCGAGGACCAGCTCGGGCACCGCCGCGAGCGACTCCAGGCGCTGCCGCCGGCGCACGGCCCGCACCAGGACCGCCGCCCGGTCCCGCAGGACGGCGGCGTCCTCGTAGCGCTCGTCGGCGGCCAGCCGGTCGACGCGGGCGAGCAGCGGGGCGACGAGGTCACGGGGATCGTGGTCGACGGCTGCCCGGAACACCGCCGCGATCGAGGCGTACTCCTCGACCGACTGGGCGCCGGTGCAGGGGCCGCCGCAACGGCCCATGCCGAAGAGCACGCAGGCCGAGGTGGGAACGCGGGGTGAGATCCGGGTGGTGCACTGCCGCAGGGGCAGGGCCTCGTGGACGGCGGCGACAGCCGCGTCGGCCGCCCGACGATCGGGAAAGGGGCCGAGGAAGACGCCCGCGCCGGGGCGCACCCGGCGCACGACCGACAACCGGGGGAACGGCTCCTCGGTCAGCCGGATCCACAGGGCCCGCTCGGGAAAGCGGGAGCGACGGTTGTAGCGGGGCTTGTGCTCGGCGATCAGCCGCAGTTCGCGGACCGCGGCCTCGAGGTCGTGGGCGCAGGGGATCGCGTCGACCCGTCGGGACAGCGCCACCATCTCGGTGATCCGGCTGCGCTGCTCACTCGCCGAGAAGTAGCTGCGCACCCGGCTGCGGAGATCGTTCGACGTCCCGACGTACAGGGGCTCGTCGCGCGGGCCGCGGAACAGGTACACGCCCGGCCCCCGGGGACGTCGTCGGCGAGGTGCCGCTTGCGCAGCCGCTCGGGGTCGACCTGGCGGGTCAGCCCGGTCAGCTCCTCCAGGGAGGTGATGCCCAGCGGGCCGAGCCGTTCGAAGAGCCCGTGCAGGACGTCCACGGTGGCGCGTGCGTCGTCCAGGGCCCGGTGGGTGGGCGAGGTGGTGGCGGAGAAGTAGGGCGCGAGCGTGGCCAGCTTGCAGTTGGGCACCTCGTCGCGGGTGAGCAGCCGGCGGGCCAGCACGGCGGTGTCCACCGACGCCGCCGCCGGCCAGGCGATGCCGTTCTCGGCGCACGCCGCCTTGAGGAAGCCCAGGTCGAACGGCGCGTTGTGGGCGACCAGGACGGCCCCGTGGGCGAACTCGAGGAAACCGGGGAGGACGCCGCCGATCCGGGGGCCGCGGCGACCATCATCGAGGTGATGCCGGTCAGGACGCTGATGTAGGGCGGGATCTCCCGACCCGGGTCCACCAGTGTCTGGAACTCGCCCAGGATGGCGCCGCCACGGATCTTCACCGCGCCGATCTCGGTGATCGCGCTGTCCTTGGGTGAGCCGCCCGTCGTCTCGAGGTCCACCACCACGAACGTGACGTCGGCCAGCGGCGTGCCGAGCTCCTCGATCATGACCTGCTCGTACCGCTGGGGATCCTGCCGCCGGGAGGCGGTGCGGGGAGCGCGGGGGAGAAGGGCACGGGCGGACGGTAGATCGGGGTAATGACACTCCTGTGATTGCCGCGCCGGGCGTCGGGGTGCCAGGTGTCGCCCGAGCGGGCGTTCCGGGCCGTTTCACCTGGCGGAAGGCGGGTGATCAGGACAACATCTCCCCGGTCGGTCGCACCCGTGGAGGAGTGCGGCCCCGTCACGTAGAGGTGGTCCGATGCTCCCGCGCTGCCGGTGGCGCACAGGTGGGACGGCGGCGCGGGCGGCCTTCGCGGTGGCGGTCCTCGCCGCCTCACGACCGCCGTGGCCGCGCCGGCCTCGGCAGCACCGAGCGACCAGCCCGGCGGCACCACGGCGGTGCTCGACAGCCGGGCGCTGGACCAGTTGCAGCAGCGGGCCGCCGACGTGCAGACCGGGCTCCAGGAGCAGCAGGCCGAGGTGGCCGCCGCCCGGGAGGAGCAGGCGCGCGCCCAGGAAGCCGTCGCGGCCGCCGAGGCGGTGGTGTCCGACGCCGAGAGCGAGCTGGCGGTGCACCAGCGAGCGGTCGCCCGGTACGCGGCCGCGGTCTACCGGGACGGTGGGGCGATCAGCCCACTGACGCTCCTGCTGTCCGGCGGTGACCCCGGCGACGTCGTGGCGGCCCTGGGCTTCCTCGAGGTCGTGGACGCGCACGCGGCCCAGGTCATCGGCGCTGCTGAGGAACTCCGCCAGGGAGCTCTCGCCGAACGGCAGCGGGCGACGACCGCGCTGGCGCAGGCCCGCGAGCGTGCCGACGCGGTCGCCGCGAAGGTGGCCGAGCTCGAGGCCGCCGCCGCGGCGGTCACCGACGAGCTGGACGAGGCGCTCAGCGTCGTCGACCGGCAGCTGGCACAGCTCCAGCAGGAGCAGCTCGCCGTCAACGCGCGGACAGCGGCCAACTGGCGTGCCTACGTCGAGCAGCTGACGGCGGCGGGTGTCGCTCCGCCGCCCGCCGCCGCGCTCCTGGACCCGGGAGCCGGGCTCCCGGCCGGACTCGTCCCGGTGGGGGCGAGCGAGGGTGGCGCCCAGCGCGGCGCGGCTCAGCTGCCCCGGCAGCCGGCCTCCCTGCTGGTCCTGCCGGCCGAGACGCTGGCCGCCGTCACCGCGGCGATGGACGCCCTGGGACGCCCCTACGCGCCCGGGACCGCGGGGCCCGACTCGTGGGACTGCGGTTCGCTGGTCCAGTCGGTCTACGGATCGGCCGGCGTGCCGCTCCCCGGCAGCCAGGCCGACCTCTTCGCCGTCGCCGCACCGGTGGCGCCGGCCGACGTGCTCCCCGGCGACCTGGTGTTCCTGGGCACCGCGGAGGCAGGGCTCGGCCATGTCGGCATCGCCCTCGACCCGAAAACGATGCTGGCCGCCGACGCGCGAGCTGGGGCGGTCGTGGTCCGCACCCTCCCGGCGGACCAGGTGCTCGGGATCGGGCGCCCGAGCCTCGGCCAGCGGTCGCCGGTCGCCGCTCCCGGTCTCACCGGCGGAGCCCTGCGGGTGGAGTGCGGGAACAGCATCTACCCGCCCAGTTACGACGGGGCCCGCGCCTGGGGCGGTTACCCCAACGGCCTGATCCCACCGAGCGCGATGTGCCCCGTCGGAGCGGGATCCCACACGCTGCGCTGTGACGCCGCGGCGGCCTACCGGGCGATGTCGGCCGCGTACGCCGGCGCCTTCGGTGGGCCGATCTGCATCACCGACTCCTACCGGACCTACGCCAGCCAGGTGAACCTGTACGGGCGCAAGCCCGCCCTGGCGGCGGTGCCGGGCACCAGCAATCACGGGTGGGGCCTGGCGGTGGACCTCTGCGGGGGATCGAGCGGTTCGGCACCGCGCAGTACGCCTGGATGAAGGCCAACGCCGGCCGGTTCGGCTTCCTCCACCCGGACTGGGCGGAACCCGGGAGAGGGCGCGAGGAGCCCTGGCACTGGGAGTTCGCCGGCACCTGAGGCGACGCCCGGCCCAGCACGCGGCGGAATTGTCGGTGGCCGCTCCTACCGTGCGGATGACTCACGGAGGAGAGAGCCATGCTGATCGATTGCGACACCTGCACCGCGCGCCCGACGGGTTGCGCCGACTGCGTCGTCACCGTCCTGCTCGGAGCGCCACCGGGCTGGCAGGGCACCGATCCGGTCGTCATCCCGATGACCGCACGGAGTGCGCCGGTGGGCGACGCGTCCGCGCCGGAGATCTCGGCCGAGGACGTCGTCGTGCCGCCGCCCGGGGTCGTCGTGGAGTTCGACGAGGTCGAGCGGCGGGCCGTCCGCGCGCTCGCGGAGGTCGGCCTGGTGCCACCGCTGCGTCACCGGAACCCCTCGGACCAGGCGGGGAACAGCAGCCGCAGGACGGGCTGAGGGCGGTCCGGACGGAACGGTCCGCTCCATGTCACATGGGCACCCGGCGCGGGTGCTGACCTGCGTCGACGCTCCCAGGACCGGCCGTCGTCACACTCGTCACAGGACGTTCCAGTTGTCACATGATCGTCACGGTCGTAGGGTCTCCCGGTCCGACCGAGTGGTCGTCGCCCGCAGAGGGTGACCTCGGACGGGCACCGCCTAATCGCCTGACGGCGCCTACGAAGGTGTTCCGACGGCGAGCCGGGGACCCACCGCAGTCCTGGGGTGAGTTCTCCTGCTGGGCCGGTTCGCCGGTTCGCAGGGGATAGGGCCAGTCTTCCCAGCCCGAACCCGTCAGCTAACTCGGTAGGCGGTAGTCGAGGAAGAAACGGAGAGCCGCCGCTCGTGGCGACCCCACACGCCGTACTGCCGCACGCCCTTGATCAGTCCGCCACCGCCCGTCCCGCAGGTGCGGGGCACGTCGGCTGGCTCCGGTCCGGCCTCCTGCTCGGAGTGACCGCGGCGCTGACCTTCACCGTCCTGCCGGGCACCGCCTCCGCCGACCCGACCGACGCTACCAGCGCCGCCCAGGCCGCCCAGCTCGTCGCCGAGGCCGAGCACGAGCTCGAGGTGGTCACCGAGGAGCTCAACGAGGCGAAGGTCCAGCTCGAGGAGCAGCACGCAGCCGTCGCCGCCGCCGAGCAGGCCGCAGCTGACGCGCAGGCGCAGCTGGAATCCCTCGACGGCCAGGTCCGCCAGCTGGCTCGCTCCGCGTACACCAGCGAGGGCTTCTCCCGGCTCGACGTCATCCTCACCAGCGACTCGGCCGACGAGCTGATGCACCAGCTCGGCACGCTCGACGCCATCGCCGGGCACACCAACCAGCAGCTCGCCGAGGTGGCCGAGGCAGCCGCTGCGGCAGAGCAGGCCCAGGCCGCCGCCGACGAGGCGGAGGCCGAGGCGCAGCGCGCCGTCGACGAGATCGCCACCCAGCAGGAGGACCTCGAGGCGCAGATCGCCGACTTCCAGGCCCAGTACGCGGCGCTGAGCGCCCCCAGCAGGAGGAGGTCGCTCGGGCCCACGGGGGCACGGAGGCGCAGGCGGTCCCCAGCGGTGTCGTCGCTCCGAGCGGCGCGGCGCAGGTCGCGGTCGACACGGCGCTGGCGCAGGTCGGCGACGCCTACGTCTGGGGGCCGGTGGGCCGAACGCCTTCGACTGCTCAGGTCTCACGCAGTACGCCTACTCCGCGGCCGGCGTGAGCCTGCCGCACTCGAGCCGCAGCCAGTCCCAGATGGGCTCGCCGGTGTCCGTCGGCAACCTGCAGCCCGGTGACCTGCTCTTCTACTACAGCCCGACCAGCCACGTGGCCATGTACGTGGGCAACGGCAAGATGGTTCACGCCTCGACCTCCAGCAAGCCGGTCATGGTCGTGGACTTCAACTCGATGAGCGGCTTCACCCACGCCCGTCGCATCGCCGGCTGAGAAAGGACCCCCTCCTCCCCACCCTTCGTAAGCTCAGGGCGGGACCCGGGAGGGGCCGCGGCCAGGGCCGGTGACCCCGAACGGGTCACCGGCCCTCGTCGTCGGGCGGGGCCTGCGCATTGATCGTCAGCCCGACTGTCTGCCCCACAGGCCGAGAACAGGGGCTCGCGACGCCGAGTCATACGAACTCGTGGCCATCAGTGCCTGATCGCCACGAGTTCGTATGGCTCGTCGACCGGCGTCGACCGGCGGGGTGCAGGCTGCCGCATAGGATCCGGCAGATGGGTGGGCGGGGAGCGCGGTGCGTCGGGACGGTGCCCGAGCCGCCCTGGTCACCGCGGTGGTCCTCCTCTTCGCGCTCGCCGTCGTCATCGCCGTCACCACCCCTGGACGCCGCTGCCCGAACCGGTGGGCGGGCGCACCCCGGTCGACCCCACCGCAGGACTGTCGCCGGCGCAGGTGGATCGCGCGGAGGCGTTCGTGGCGGCGCTGCGGCCGGCGTCGCTGGCGTCGCTGCTGCTCGGGCTCACCGTCTCGGCGTTCCTGGGCCTCACCCGGGCCGGTGGCCGCCTGGTGCGGGCGGTCGCCGCGCCGCTCGGTGGCGGCTGGATCTGGCAGGTGCTGCTCGGCGTCCTCGCACTCGCCGTGGTGGGCCGGCTGGCCACGCTCCCGATCTCGGCATTCGGCGAGGTGGTGCGGCACCGGTACGGGCTGTCCACGCGCAGCTGGGGGCTCTGGCTGCGCGACGTCGGCGTCTCCACCGCCATCGACGCCGGACTCACCGCCGCCGGGGTGCTCGCCCTGGTCCTGCTGGCCCGACGCCTGCCGAGGACGTGGTGGGCGTGGGCAGGGCCGGCGCCGCCGCGCTGGTGGTCGTCGGGTCGTTCCTGTGGCCCGTCCTGATGGAGCCCGCCTTCAACCGGTTCGAGCCGCTCGCTGCGGGGCAGCTGCGCACCGACCTGCTGGAACTGGCCGACGAGAACGGCACGCCGGTGCAGGACGTGCTCGTGTCGGATGCCTCCCGGCGGACGACGGCGTTGAACGCCTACGTCTCCGGCTTCGGCTCCACCCGCCGGATCGTCCTCTACGACACCGTCCTGGACCGGCTGCCCGATCCGCAGATCGAGTCGATCGTCGCCCACGAGCTGGGGCACGTGGCCACCGACGACGTCCTCTCCGGAACCCTGATCGGCGCCCTGGGGGCGGGGGCGGCGTGGCGGCCCTGGGCTGGCTGCTCACGTCGCCGCGACTGCTGCGTCGGGCGGGCGCGGACTCCGCGGGCGATCCCCGCGTCGTCCCGCTGCTGTTGTTCCTGATGGCCGTGGGCACGCTGCTCTCCACTCCGGTGCAGAACCTGGTGTCCCGGCAGGTCGAGCAGCGGGCGGACGTGCACGCCCTCGACCTCACCGAGGACCCCGAGGCGTTCATCGACCTGCAGCGCGACCTCGCCGGCGCCAACCTCAGCGACCCCGCCCCCCGGACGCGTGGCACTGGTTCTTCGGCTCCCACCCGACCGTCGCCCAGCGCCTGGCCATGGCCGAGGACTGGGCCCGGCTGGAGCGGCCGTGAGGGCGGCGGGCCGGACCCTCGTCGTCACCAACGACTTCCCGCCGCGGCAGGGCGGCATCCAGACGTTCGTGGCCGCGCTGCTGGCGCGGCGGCCACCGGACTCGGTCGTGGTCCTCGCCTCCCGCTCGCCCGGGTGGGAGGACCACGACGCAGCGCTGCCGTACCCGGTGGTCCGGTTGCCGACCGGCATGCTGCTGCCCACCCGCTCCGCCGCCCGTGCCGCCGTCGACCTGGTCCGTCGGCACGGCTGCGACACCGCCTTCTTCGGCGCCGCCGCGCCCTGGGCCTGCTGGCGCCGGCCCTGCGCGCGGCGGGCGTGCGGCACCTGGTCGGGGCCACCCACGGGCACGAGACGGGGTGGGTGGCGGTCCCGGGCGGCCGGCAGCTCATGCAGCGGATCGCCTCGGGGCTCGACGTGGTCACCTGCATCAGCGACTACACCCGCGGCCGGCTGGCTCCCGCCCTGGGCGGGCGCACCCGCCTCGCCCAGCTCTCCCCGGGTGTGGACGTGGAGCGGTTCACGCCGGACGCCGACGGTGCGGCCGTCCGCGAGCGCTACGGCCTCGGGGCGGCGCCGGTCGTGGTGTGCGTCTCCCGGCTCGTCGCGCGGAAGGGCCAGGACGTGCTGGTGGCCGGGTGGCCGCGGGTGCTGGCCCGCCACCCGGACGCCCGGCTGCTGCTCGTGGGAGCCGGTCCGGCGGAGGCCGCGCTGCGTCGGTCCGTGGCCGCGCGCGGGCTGACCGGCTCCGTGGTCTTCACCGGCCCGGTCGACCCGGCGGAGCTGCCAGGGCACTACGCCGCCGGGGACGTCTTCGCCATGCCGTGCCGGACCCGGCGGGCCGGCCTGGACGTCGAGGGGCTGGGGATGGTCTTCCTCGAGGCGGCCGCCTGCGCCCGGCCCGTGGTCGCCGGCACGTCGGGCGGGGCTCCTGAAACGGTCCGGGAGGGCGTCACCGGGCACGTGGTGGACCCGCGGTCACCGGCGGCCGTGGCCGAGATCCTCGGCGACCTGCTCGCCGATCCCGACCGCGCCCACGCCATGGGGGCCGCGGGGCGCAGGTGGGTGGAGGAGCGCTGGTCCTGGACGCACATCGCGGCGGCCTTCGCCGAGCTCCTCGAACCACCCCCGCTCGGCACTGAGCCCCGTCCCGCGCGCGGCGGGTCGGGGCTCAGCGGGCGGGTTTTTCAGCGGGCGTAGAGCCCGTCGACCTCGTTGCCGAACTCCTTCATGACGACGGCGCGCTTGAGCTTCAGGCTCGGGGTGAGCATGCCGTTGTCCTCGGTGAAGTCGGTGCCGAGGATCGTGAACTTCTTGATCGCCTCGGCCTGCGACACCGCCTTGTTGGCGTCCTTCACCGCCGCGTCGATCTCCGCCTTGAGCTCCGGGTCCTCCCGCACCTGCTCGGCCGTCTGGTCCGCGGGCTTGCCCTTGGACTCCAGCCACTGCGGCAGGGCCTCCTCGTCCAGCGTGATCAGCGCGCCGATGAACGGGCGCTGGTCGCCGACGACGATGCACTGGCTGACCAGACGGTGCGAGCGCAGCCGGTCCTCCAGCACCGCGGGGCGACGTTCTTCCCGCCGGCGGTCACCAGGATCTCCTTCTTGCGCCCGGTGATCTTGAGGAAGCCGTCGCCGTCGAGTTCGCCGAGGTCGCCGGTGTGGAAGAAGCCCTCGGCGTCGATGGCCTCCTTCGTGGCGTCCTCGTTGCGCCAGTAGCCGCGCATCACGATGCCGCCGCGGATGAGCACCTCGCCGTCGTCGGCGATGCGGAACTCGACCCCGGGCAGGGGCGGCCCACGGTGCCGATGCGCAGGGCGTCGTCGTGGTTGACCGACGCCGCGGCGGTGGTCTCGGTGAGGCCGTAGCCCTCGTAGACCGTGACGCCGATGCCGCGGAAGAAGTGGCCCAGTCGCTCGCCCAGGGAGCGCCGCCGGAGATGGCGCCGAGGCACCGGCCACCGAGGGCGGCCCGGAGTTTGCCGTAGACGAGCTTGTCGAACAGCGCGTGCTGGGCCTTGAGGCCGAAACCGGCGCCGCCGGTGTCCTGGGCGCGGGACCAGTCGATGGCCACCTGGGCGGCCTTGTCGAAGATCTTGCCCTTGCCGTCGCCCTCGGCCTTGGCCTTGGCGCTGTTGAAGACCTTCTCGAACACCCGCGGGACGGCGAGGACGAAGGTCGGCCGGAACTCGCCGAGGTCCTCCACCAGGTTCGAGACGTCGGGGGTGTGCCCGATGACCGTGCGGGTCTTGACGGCGCCGACCTGCAGGACGCGGGCGAGCACGTGTGCCAGGGGATGAACAGCAGGAGCGAGCCCTGCACGTTCATGAACCGGCCCAGCAGGCTCATCCCGTTGTTGATCTCGAACAGGAAGTTGCCGTGCGTGAGCTCGCAGCCCTTGGGGCGACCGGTGGTGCCGCTGGTGTAGATCAGCGTCGCCAGGCTGTCGGCCGTGAGGGTCGCCCGGCGCGCCGCGAGCTCGCTGTCGGGGACGTCCTTGCCGGCCTGGATGAGCTGGTCGACCGCGCCGTCGTCGATCACGTGGACCGACCGGAGGTCAGGGGCCTGGTCGCGGACGGACTCGACGGCCGAGGCGTGCTCGTCCTTCTCGACGACGATCGCCGTCGCGCCGGAGTCGGAGAGGATCCAGGCCACCTGGTCGGGGCTGGAGGTCTCGTAGATCGGGACGACCGCAGCGCCTGCGGTCCAGATGGCGAAGTCGAAGACGGTCCACTCGTAGCGGGTCTTCGCCTGCAGGGCCACCCGGTCACCCGCGGCGACACCGGCGGCGATGAGCCCCTTGGCGACCCCGTCGACCTGGGCGCCGAACTCCTTCCAGGTGACGTCCTGCCATTGGCCGTTCCGCCGTGCCCGCAGGCCGACCTCGGCGCCGTGCTCGGCGACGTTGGTGGCGAGCATGTCGGTCAGGGCCTCGTCCGGACCCACCTCGCTGGTCGCAGGAACGCTGAACTCGCGCACGCCTGGTCCTCTCTTCCCTGCCGCCCGAGGGCACCGTCGCCCACGGCCCCGGCCAGGGACGTCGGAAGGAATCTAGCTGTTGTGGCTACCCGTGAGTAGCAGAGAGCCGGGCCGACGGCTCGCCGGACGGCGAGGAACGGCTAGCCTGCTGCCCATGGCTGACCAGTCCACCCAGTCGATCGTCGTCGACGCTCCCGCGTCCGACGTCATGGCGGTCATCGCCGATTTTCCCGCCTACCCCCAGTGGGTCGCCTCCGCGAAGAAGGTCGAGGTCGTCGAGGCCGGTCCCGACGGCCGGGCGAAGCGGGTGCACTTCGTGCTCGACGCCGGGGCGGTCAAGGACGACTACGTCCTCGACTACACCTGGGACGACGACCGCAAGGTGTCCTGGACCCTCGTGAAGGGCCAGATGCAGAAGCGCCAGGAGGGCTCCTACACGCTCACCGAGCGGGACGGCAGCACCGAGGTCACCTACGCGATCACCATCGACCTGTCCATCCCGATGCTCGGGATGATCAAGCGCAAGGCCGAGAAGGTCATCCTGGACACGGCTCTCAAGGAGCTCAAGAAGCGCGTCGAGGGCTGATGCCAGGAACGAGCCCAGCCGTGCGCACGCTGCTCCTCACCGGCCCGGGCGGGGCCGGGACCTCCTCCCTGGCTGCGGCCGCGGCGATCCGTGCCGCCCGGAACGGGCGCCGCGCCGTCCTGCTCTCGCGTCAGGCACCCGCCGTCCCCGAGCTGGACGCCGAACCGGGACTGACCGTCACGACGGTCGACCCGCAGACGGCGGTCGAGGGCCTGTGGGCCGGGGCGGCCCGTGCGGCCGGCGCGGTCCTGCCGCAGCTGACCCTTCCGCCGGCGACCTCCGTCGTCCCGCTCCCGGGCGCCGCGGATCTCGCCCTGTTCGCCGCGCTGGCCGGAGCCGACGCCGACCTCGTGGTCGTCGACGCCGGCCCGATCGAGTCCGCGCTGGCCCTGGTCACCCTGCCCGTGACCCTGCGGTGGTGGCTGGAGCAGTTGATGCCGCCGGGCATGCGCGCCCTCGGGGCGGTCCGGACCGCCGCGGTCGCCTCGGGCGCGGCCCGCCGCGGGCCGGTGGACGCCGCGCTGGCCGCCGTCCCGGTCGTGGAGGCGCTCCTCGCCCGCGACCGGCTGGCCGACCCGGCCGGTACGGGGGTGCACCTCGTCGCGGCGCCGCGGGCGTCGTCGGTGTCGGCGTTGCGCGCCGCGGCGACCGTCCTGGGCCTGCACGGGCTCCGTGCCGGCGCCGTCCTCAGCCGGGTGCTCCCGCTTCCCGGGGACGACGAGTGGACGACGGCCCGCGCCGCCGAGCAGGAGGCGGCACTGACCGCGCTCGTCGCCGTCGCCCCGGTGCTGCGCGTACCGGAGCTGTCCGTGGCTCCCGCTGACGTGGACGGGGTGTGCGCGCTCCTGGACGACGAGTTGCCGGAGAGCGCCGGCGTCCCGGTACCTGCTCCCGAGCGTCACGACGGCGCATGGCGGCTCACCCTCCCACTGCCCTTCGCCGCGCGCGACGCCGTCACGCTGACGCGGTGGGTCGACGACCTCGTGCTCACCGTCGGGGGCATCCGGCGGTCGGTCCGGCTCGACGCGCTGCTCCGCCGGTGCGAGGTGACCGGCGGCCGGCTCGCCGATCCCGGCACCGCCGACGCCCGCCTCGAGGTGGGCTTCCGTCCCGACCCCCAACTCTGGCCCGCCGATCTCCTCAGCGCCGTGGAAAGGCCTTCATGACTCCCGGAACCGACTGGATCGACCAGGCGCAGCGCCTCGTCGAGGCCCTGCGCGGTGGTCTCGCCTCCGTGACCGATGCGGCTCACACCGACGATCCCGCCGCCGGCGCGCACTCCGCCGACTGCCGGTGGTGCCCGATCTGCCAGGCGGCCGCTGTCGTGCGCGGGGAGCGTCCGGAGGTGAACGAGGCCCTCGCCGATCTGCTCACCGCGGCCGCGACGGCGCTGCGCACCGTGGCCGCCACCGGACGGCCGGCGGAGCCGGAAGCGGAGACCCGGCAGGAGGACGAGCCGCCCGCGCCGGTGCAGCAGATCGACATCGCGTGACCGACCCGGCAGCGGCGGGGCTCGCCGCGCTCGGCATCGACATCGGCGGCACCAAGGTCGCCGGGGAGTGGTGGCGGCCGACGGGACGATCGTCGCCACCGCCCGGCGCGCGACGCCAGGGGCATCGGTCTCCGACACCGAGGACGCGATCGCCGCCGTGGTGGAGGAGCTCGCCGAGGGACACGGCGGCGAACTGGTCGGCGTCGGCGTCGGTGCCGCGGGGTGGTTCGACCGCACCGGCGACACGGTGCTGTTCAGCCCGCACCTGGCCTGGCGCAACGCGTCCCTGCGCAAGGAACTCGCCGCCCGGCTGCAGCGGCCGCTCTGGGTGGGCAACGACGCCGACGCCGCGGCGTGGGCCGAGTACCGCTATGGCGCGGCCCGGGGCGCGGACCTGGCGCTGATGATCACGCTCGGGACCGGCATCGGCGGCGGCATCGTCCTGGGTGGCGCCTGCGGCGCGGCTCGCACGGGGTGGCGGGGGAGTGGGGGCACATGCGCGTCGTCCCCGACGGCCGGCTCTGCGCCTGCGGCAACCGCGGCTGCTGGGAGCAGTACGCCAGCGGCACGGCGCTCGGCCAGACGGCCCGCGAGGTGGCCCGGACCTCGCCGGCAGCCGCGGCGCGGCTGCTGGAGCGGGTCGACTGCGAGCCCGATCGGCTCACCGGCGAGGACGTCGCCCGGGCCGCCGCCGACGGCGACCCGCTGGCCCTGGAGCTGATCACCGAGGTCGGCGTCTGGCTCGGCCAGGGCATCGCCGACCTGTCCGCCGTGCTCGACCCCGACGTCGTCGTCATCGGCGGTGGCGTGAGCAAGCTCGGCGAGATGGTGCTCGGCCCCGCGCGGGACCGGCTGGACCGGGCGCTGCCCGGCCGCGGCTTCCGACCCGGCCCACGCGTGGTGGTCGCCGAGCTGGGCCCGCAGGCGGGCATCGTCGGGGCGGCCGACCTCGTCCGTCAGTCCGTCCGAGAAGGCGACGCCTGAGGTCGCGCCGAGTGGGCCCCGGAGGGGTTCGCGCAGGCGCGACGCAGCGGCTCGACGCGAATCGGGACGGCTCGTGGCCGCGGTGTCGGCCGGAGGCCGACGATCAGCAGAGCTCCCGGGCGAGCTGCTCGAGGAACAGGCCGATGTCGGTGATGATGCCCATCGCCTGGGCGCTGCCGCGGTCCGCGAGCTTGGTGACCGTCGCCGGGTTGATGTCCACGCTCACCAGCGGGATGGACGCCGGGAGGAGGTTGCCGGTCGCGATGGAGTGCAGCATCGTCGCGACCATGATCGCGAAGCCGACGTCCGGCAGCTCGGCCCGCATGGCGCGCTGACCCTCGATCACGTCGGTGTGGACGTCGGGCAGCGGGCCGTCGTCGCGCACCGAGCCGACCAGGACGAAGGGCTTGCCCGCCTCCACCATCGCGTGCATGACGCCACCGGTGAGGACGCCGGACTCCACGGCGGCCGCGATCGAACCCGCGGCCCGGATGGTGTTGATGGCGCGGATGTGGTGCTCATGGCCGTGCGGGACACCCGATCCCTTCGCCAGGTCCACGCCGAGGGAGGTGCCGAACAACGCGGACTCGATGTCGTGCGTGGCCAGGGCGTTGCCGGCGAACAGGACGTCGACGAAGCCGGCGCGGACCAGCCGGACCATCGCCGGTGCCGCCCCGGTGTGCACGACCGCCGGACCCCCGACCCAGAGGATCCGCTTGCCCTCGGCCTTCACCTCGCGCATCCGCTCGGCGATCTGGCGGACCAGCAACGCCTGCGGCTTCTCGCTGGACACCGCCGAGGACATGAACCCGAAGTCGTCCTCCTCGCCGCGCGGCGCCTGCACCGGCAGCTCCACCCGCACCCCGTGGGCGCCGCAGACGACGGCGTCGCCGGCATGCACGTCGCTCACCGGGACGGTCCGGACGACGACCTGCCCGCCCGCCTCGGTGACGACGAGGCCGCAGTCCATCTCCGGCTGCCGCACCCGCAGCCACTCCCGGTCCAGCCGGACGAGGGTCTCCAGGTTCGTGGTCGAGTAGAAGTCCTCGGGGAAGACGCCGTCGGCCGGCGCGGGGCGGGTGAGCGCCGTGCCCGGGTCCACGGCGTTCGCCCCGTGGATCTGGACGCGCATCAGGATGCGGTCGAGCAGGTCGCTGTCGGCGGCCCTGATCTCGATGAGCGCGCGGGACTCGTCCTCGTGCTGGCGGCCGAGGTCGAGTGTCTCGATGCGGTAGTCCCCGCCGTACTCGAGGACGTCGTCGAGGATCCGGGCGAGGATGCCGGTGTCGAGGAGGTGGCCCGTGACGGTGACGGTGGCGGAGTGCGCAGCGGAGGAGGTCACCCGCCGCAACCTAGCTCAGACGACCGCGCCGTCGTCGCCGTCGTCATCGGAGCGGTCGTGCATCCGCGACACCAGCAGGGCGACGCCGCCGGCGATGCCCGCGACGCCGATGACCAGACCCAGATCGGCGGACAGGTTCAGGATCCCCGGTACGCCGATGAGCAGCACGCCGGCCACGATCAGCAGCACCGCGTAGAGCGAGGCCGGAGCGGGCGCCGGGATCGGAGGAGCCGGCGGTGGCTCGAAGTGCTCGTCCGGCCGGTCGAGCACGGGCAGCTCGTGCGGGGAGGCGAAGGCAGGTCCGCGGGCTCGTCCTGGGCGACGGCCCGGCCGTGCTCGGCTTCGAACGCCGACACGATCCGCGCCCACTCGGCGTCCTCGTCGACCTCCCTGCGCGCGGTGACCGGCTCGGGCGCGGGCGGCACCTCCGCGGCGGGCACGTGCTGGTCCACGACCGCGCGCGCCTCGGCCCGGCGGGACCGGTCGACGAACAGCCGGTCCGACGGCGGGCTGGGCAGGCTCACGGTTCGCGTGTAGGGCTCCACGTCGGCCGACGGCTCGAGGTAGGCGGCGATGCCGACCGCCTGCAGCAGGTCCAGCAGGTGCTCGCCGACGCGCGGATCGACGTCGCGCAACGGGCTCCAGAGCGTCGCCTCCAGGCCGTTGTCGCGCCGGCCGCGCCCGCGGCGGAGATTCACGGTGTCTCCGCCGTGGACGTGCCGGTCCCCGGGGTCTCCCCGGCCTGCACGTGCGCACGGATCCAGTCGACGGAGCCCGTGAAGATCCTCGGGGCGTCGTTGTCCAGCGTGGCGACGTGGTAGCTGTCTTCGAGCAGCACCTCGGTCGTGTCGGTGCTGCCCACACCGGCCAGCAGGATCGTGCTGTTGATCGGCTCGACCACGTGGTCCTCCGTGCTGTGGAACACGATGACGGGCGCCGTGACCGTGCCCAGGTCCGCGCGGGTGGCCGCCCACAGCCCGCGCAGCTGCATCATGGCGCGGGTCGGCAGCTTCGGGTAGGCCAGCTCGGTCACGCCGGGCTTCTTGATGTCACTGGCGATCGGCGCCCAGCTGGGGTGACCCGGGCGATCAGCGGCAGCAGCTTGGCATCCACCCGCTGGGTCAGCAGCGCGGGGTTGACCAGCAGGAGCCCGGCGACGTCGTCCGGGCGCACCTGGGCCAGCCTGGTGGCCAGCGTGCCGCCCATGGACAGCCCCGCGACGAACACCCGGTCGCACTCGGCGGACAGCTCGTCGAACGCCTGCTCGACCGTCGTCGTCCACTGGTCGTGGGTGCTGGCGTTGCAGTCCTGCCAGCGGGTGCCGTGGCCCGGCAGCAACGGGCAGCGCACGGCGAAGCCCTCGGCCGCGAGGTGCTCGCCCCACGGCCGCATGCTCATCGGGGTGCTGGTGAAGCCGTGCACCAGGAGGACACCGGTCCGGCCGTCGGGACCGTCCGCGCCGGGGAAGGTGAACGGCTCGGCGCCGGGCATGACGTCGGGCGGCGCGGTCGGTCCAGACACAGGGATCCTCCTCGGCGTCCGGTGGCGGTGCCGACCGGCAGGGGTGCTCGGAACATGTCACATCTCCGGCCGATTGTGATTCGGCCGTCAGGCTCCTTAGTCTGGCAGCCCACGAGTGGAGGCGTGTTGTTCTACTGGTTCCTCAAGTTCGTCGCGATCGGTCCGGTGGTCCACGCCGTCTTCCGCCCGCGCATCGAGGGTACGGAGAGTGTTCCGGCGACGGGTGCCGCGATCCTGGCGAGCAACCACCTGTCCGCCGCCGACTGGATCTTCATGCCCCTCCAGCTCAAGCGTCGCGTCACCTTCCTCGCCAAGGCCGAGTACTTCACCGGCACGGGCATCAAGGGAGCGGCCCAGCGCGCCTTCTTCTCCGGCGCCGGGCAGGTGCCCATCGACCGGTCCAGCGCCTCCGCCGCCGAGAACGCCATCCAGACCGGGATCCGCACCCTGCGCGAGGGAAGGTCCTCGGCATCTACCCGGAGGGCACGCGCTCGCCGGACGGGCGGCTCTTCCGCGGCAAGACCGGCGTCGCCCGCATGGCGCTGGAGACCGGCGCCCCGGTCATCCCGGTCGCGATGGTCTACCGCAAGAGGAAGCTGCCGTTCGGCAAGAAGATCACCCGGGTGACCGTGCGGATCGGCGAGCCGCTGGACTTCTCCCGCTACGAGGGCATGTCGGGGGACCGCTTCGTGGAGCGGTCGATCACCGACGAGATCATGTACGAGATCATGACGCTGTCGGGTCAGGAGTACGTCGACGTGTACGGCGCGACGGTCAAGAAGTCGATGGACGCGACCGGCGCCAGTGCGCCCGACGTCGTCGCCCGGCTGCAGCCGCCGCCGGACGAGGCCGCCGACCGCGCCCCCACGTCTCTCGCCGGCTGACCCGCGGGACCGTCACCGGTCTCATCCGCTCGTCATCGGTCGCCCGCACGGTTCGTCCCGTTCCTGACCGGGTGCCGTATCGACCACCGCCCGCTGTCGACAGATCTGCACGGTCAGGACTTCTTGCCCTTCGTCTTGCCGCCCTTCTTCCCGAGTTCGCTCTGGGCGGCCGAGCTCTTCCGCGGGTTCTTCTCGCCCTCCTTCTTCGCCTTGGCGTTCGCCTTCTTGGCCGTGGCGCTGCCCTTACCGCTCTCCTTGGCCATGCTGACCTTCCGTCGAGGGCCGCCTTCGGGAGTCCGGTCGGCCAAGGCGATGCGACTACCCCGAGGCGACCGGCGAGAACATCTCACCGCGCAAAAGGTGTCGGTCTCCAAGCGGCCCACTACGGGACATCTACGTTCGCCACAAGCCTCGCCATACCGAGGCGAGATACGGTCCGCAGGTGAGCTGGTCGGCATTGGCGCGTCGAGCGCGCGACGCAGACGTACCACTGCATCAGCGAATTCGGGCACTGCGTTCCCTCGTGGCCAATCACCATGCTCCGTTCGGCTTCCAAGGCACGTTGGAGCACCTCAACGAGAGACTCGGTACCAAGAGCACGCGTCGGTGGACAGAGCAGGAGCTGCTTCGCGCCCTGAACGACCTCGAGCACTCGCGAGCGACTCACATGCGCTACCGCGATCTCTTTGCTGCGCGGCGACGTGCCGAGAAGGCCGACGGGCTGCGGTGTCCGACGGCGGGCGATGTCGAGGCACTGTGCCGGAGCGAATGGTTGAAGGAGCCCGACGAGGCGCAGCACCGGCATCCAAGTCGACGGGAACGCAAGCGCGGCATGTAAGACCTGGTCCCTTCAGGCTTGCCCGCGATTCGATCCTGTCACTGAGCGGCCCATTTAGGGACACCCCCGGCGGTTCTCAACGGTTACCTTGGCGGCGTGGCCGACCCCCGCGTGAAGGACACGTTGCTTGTTTCCGCTGGCGCAGCCGGACTCGCAACCGTGACGGTCGTCGTCCTGGCGCTGGTGACCGGGCTGAGCTGGTGGATCGCCGTATTCATGACCGCTTCCACGCTAGTGATCGCCTTCCGTTACCTACAGGAGAGGCGGCGGTTCGGACGGGACTCGGACGGGTCCGCGAGTCCCTAGACGTCGGACAAGCACTCTCCCTCGACTGTCCCTCAAACCGCCCTGTGTCCCAGAGCGGCCCACTCGGGGACACCCACGTGGGTGGAGTGGCTCGTCGCGATGGCGCAGATGGATGCCGTCTGCTGAGGTCTCCGTTACGGGAACGATCTTGAGCGGTGACTGCGGGAGGCCGCGATGTGGGTCTGGGTAGGGCGGAAGTGGATGCGCCCTGGTAGTCGGTTTAGCAGGGTCATGTGGCTGGTCAGCCTCCCCGTAGCGGCGTGCCTCATCTGGTTCGGATGGACGCGAGTAGGGACGGGGTCTACCGGAGGGGGCTGGCATTTCTCGTCCTCTGGACTCTGGGCATCGTTGCCATCGAAGCCTTGAACTTCCGCACCATGTACCTGGGGCGAGGGCGGCACGCCGAAGCGGTTCAGCGGGTAAGCGACGAGCACGGCTCACGCTGATTCGCCGTTATTGGAACGGGTCGCACCGTATCCCCCAACGCCGCTGGAGCGCCTGCACCGATGGAGACGCTGCTGGTGGTCGGACTGGGGCTCCTGGTCATGGTTCTGATCTTCGCCAAGTACGGGCTGATCACGAAGCTTGCGAAGAGGAGGAAGAAGCGTCCGTGACGTCCGCGGGTTGTCACTAGGTCCGTCTCTAAAGCCGCCTTCACGGCGAGCCGGCCGGTGTCCCAGAGCGGCCCACTACGGGACAGTCCGCCCATGCCGGTCTGGGCAGCCGTGGCGGCGGGTGGCGCCCGTCGAAAGACTGTCCGGCATGAAGACGCTCACGCCTCGGATGGAGCAGGCGCTTAAGGAGCGCGGCTTCATCCGCGACGGCAACGTGCGGAGACTCGATCGGCCAGTGCTGCCTGCCGTCATTTACCAGGACAAGAATCCCTGGGGTCCATGGTTCGGCCTGGGGTCAGTCTTGGGGGCCGGGGGAACGGCTCGCCAGGGATGAGGGCGGCGTGGTCACTGTCGGCCAGCGCCTGTCGGCCGGTGGGCAAATGCACTACGACTTCAGCAAGCCCGAGGAGGCCCAGGAGCTGTGCGAGCGTGATTTCTTCGCTGTGACGGTCCCGCTGCTCGACCTGACCGATCCGGCCGAGCTAGGCCGAGCCTTGCTGCGCGGGAGGTTCCAGCCCGTGCATTACTGGCCCCGAATAGAGGGAGGGGTGTACGCAGCTCTGGAGGTTGCCGACGCGTACGGCCTGGAAGACCTCATGCCGGAGATCGGGCAACGGCTTCATGAGGTCACACGGGAACGCGAGATCTACGACTCCGTTATGGGAACCGCTGAATCCCATCCTGGCCGAATTCCTCGACTTCCGGGCATGGTCGCCGCGCTCCCATCCCCGCCAGCGTCGCCACAGGAGCGCAGGCCATCCCAGACGCCTCGTTGGTTCAGCCTGCGGGGTATGCGACGGGGCAAGGACCACTGAGGTTTGCGGCGCAGCTGAGGTGTGATCGCTACCGTGCGGTGCTGTCCCATAGGCCGCCTTCAGGGACACGTCATGGCAGTGCGGAGTGCGGGCCCGGCTGCCTAGCTGTGCGCGACGAGGCGGTCCAGCACGTCGCGAAGGAGCCGCAGCAGCTCGTCGCGCGTCATCGTCGGCTCCTGGACCCAGGAGCCGACCAGGTCCTCGGTGAACGCGAACCACGCCAGCACGAGCTGACGGCGCAGCGCGTCGTCGGGCAGGTCCAAGGTGGTCAGTGCCACCTCGACGAGCCGGCCGCGGGTCTCCTCGTAGACCTCCGACACCCACGGGTCGCCCCGCCGGCGCCGCGCACGAACGCCAGGTGACTCTCCGGGAACGTCTCCACCCAGCCGACGTAGCGGTCGAGCATGCCCGTGACCTGCTGCTCGGCCGGGGTGCCGGGTGCGGGGAGGAGGTGCTCGAGGAGCAGATCGGCCGCCGCCCGCGTGACGGCGGTGTAGTACTCCCGCTTGTTCGCGAAGTAGTGGAACAGCAGGCTGCGGCTGATCCCGGCCCGCCGGGCCACCTCGTCGATGGTCAGCTCCTGCACCGGTGTCGTCGGCAGGAGCTCCAGCCCGATCTGCACCAGCTGCGCCCGCCGGTCACCGGCAGAACGCCGCAGGCGGGGCGGGCCGGGGCGGGAGGACGCCGTCACCGCTGGCGATCCGCTCAGGCCGCGAGCCGGTCGGCGGTGGCCCGGGCGAGCAGCCGCTCGATGGCGTCGGCCGCCAGCTGCGCCCGCTCCTGGGGCAGCATGTGTCCCGTCCGCTCGGCCACGTGCAGGGCCGCGTCGGGGATGGCCTCGGCCAGCTGCCGGCTGTGCCGCTTCGGCGTGAGCTTGTCGCTGTCGCCGACGAGGATCTCGACCGGCACGCTGTTCAGCGCCGTCAGCTCCTGGCGCTTGTCGTGCTCGCCGAGGGCGGGGTAGAAGGCGGCGAAGGCCCGCACCGTCGTGGCATGCATGATCTCCGCGCCGGTCACCACCATGTCGTCGGTCGCGTCCGCGCCGTAGAGCAGCTCGCGGACGATCTTCCGGTGGCGCGGGTGCGTCGGCGGCAGCAGCTGGCGGACCCGCTCGAACGCGCGCGCACCACCGATGGCGACGGAGACCATGCCGGGGGCCAGCTTCAGCTGCAGCCGCTCGGTCAGCGTCGCGCCCGCAGGCGCGAGGTCGCCGGCCGACGTCGAGACCAGCGCGACGCCGCGCACCCGGTCGCCGAACAGCTCCGGCCGGGCCGCGGCCAGGCACATGATGGTCATGCCGCCCATGGAGTGGCCTGCCAGGACCACCGGACCGTCGGGGGCCAGCTCGTCGATCAGCTCGCCGAGGTCGGCGCCGAGCTGGTCGATGGAGAGCTCGGCGACGTCGTCGGCGTAGCGGCCCCACGTCGAGCGCCCGTGGCCGCGCTGGTCGTAGCGGATCAGCCGGAGCTCACCGGCGGCCACCCGGGGAGCGAGGAGCTCGGCGACGTCGTCCCAGGCCGCCTGCGCGAGGGTCCAGCCGTGGGCGAGGACCAGGGTGACCGGGGCGTTCTCGGCGCCGTCGACGACGGCGTGCAGGACGGCGCCGTCGGTCGTCCGGACGGCGGCCACCTGGCGGAGCACGGTTCCGGCGCTCATGCCGCCACCTCCGGGCGCTCCGCCGGGACGCCGACGTAGTTCTCCCGATCCAGCTTCTTCGTCAGCTTCCGGAACCGGAAGGTGAAGTCCGGCCACAGCGTGGTGTTGTGCCCGTGCTTGTCGAGGTACCAGCTGGCGCAGCCGCCGGCCAGCCACACGGTGCCCTTCGACTTCTCGGCGATCAGCGAGCGCCAGGTCTCCTGCGCCTCCGGGGTCGTCTCCAGGACGGCGAGCCCCTCGGCGTCCATGGTCTGCAGCGCGTCGTCGACGTAGGCCACCTGCGACTCGATCATGTAGACCATCGACGTGTGGCCGACCCCCACGTTGGGGCCGACAAGCAGGAACATGTTGGGGAATCCGGCGACCGCGGCGCTGCGGTTGCTCACCATGCCGTCCGCCCAGACCTGGGCCAGCGAACGCCCGTCGCGGCCGCAGATCTTCTCGGCGATCGGCAGGTCGGTCACGTGGAAGCCGGTGGCCAGCACGATGGTGTCGGTGGGGCGCTCGACGCCGTCCGTGGTCACGACCGACGTCGGTCGGATCTCGGCGATCCCGGCGGTGACCAGCTCGGCGTTGGGCGCCGCGATCGCCGGGAAGTAGTCGTTGCTGATCAGGATCCGCTTGCAGCCGATCGTGTAGTCCGGCGTCAGGGCCTTGCGCAGCTTGGGGTCGCGGACCTGGCGGTGCAGATGGGCCCGGGCGAGCTTGCCGACAGGCTTGAGGAAGCGCCGGTTCTTGGCCATGCCGATGACCAGGAACTCGCGGAAGAGGTAGAGGACGGCGCGGATCGCGTTCTGCAGACCGGGCACCAGCCGGTAGAGCCGGCGCAGCAGGGGCCTGACCGGGTGGTCGGTGCGCGGGACCACCCAGGCCGGTGTGCGCTGGTAGACGGCGATGCTGCCGACGACCGGCTGGATCGCCGGCACCACCTGGATCGCCGAGGCGCCGGTGCCGACGACGGCCACCCGCTGACCGGCGAGGTCGTGCATGTGGTCCCAGCGGGCCGAGTGCATGACCGTGCCGGCGAACGAGTCCAGCCCCGGGATGTCGGGGTAGGTCGGATCGGCCAGGGCGCCGGCGGCCGAGACCAGGACGCGGGACCGGAACTCACCGGCGGAGGTCGAGACCAGCCACCGCTGCGCCGCGTCGTCCCAGCGCGCGGAGCTGACGTCGGCGCCGAAGACGCAGTGCCGGCGCACGTCGAAACGGTCCGCCGTCCGCTGGAGGTAGGCCTGGATCTCCGGCTGCTCGGAGTAGGAGCGGCCCCAGTCGGGGTTCTGCGCGAAGGAGAAGGAGTACAGGTTGGACTGCACGTCGCACGCCGCACCGGGATAGGTGTTGTCCCGCCAGGTGCCACCGACGTCGTCGGCCCGCTCCAGGACGACGAAGTCCGTCTCCCCGCGGCGCCTCAGCGCGATCGCCATGCCCAGGCCGGCGAACCCCGACCCGATGATCGCGATGCCCACCTCCCGGACGGCTCCGGCCGCTGCGGCGGACTGGGTCTCGAGCGTGCTGGTCACCGATCGGCTCCTTCGCTGTCCCCCGGCTTGCTGAGCAACGCTCAACAAGCTACAACGGCCTCTGAGCAGGCTCAATCTCGAGCCCGGCAACCGGCCGTCCCGATCGAGGAGCACCCATGGCGTCATTCCGCAGGCAGCGTCCCCGCACCCCCTGGTCGGCAAGGCGGTGCTGATCACCGGAGCGGCCCGCGGCATCGGTGCGGAGCTGGCGCGGCGCGCCGCCGCGCGGGGGCGCGCGTGGCGCTCGTCGGGCTGGAGCCGGAGCAACTGGCGAAGGTCGCCGACGAGCTCGGCCCCGAGCACCTGTGGGTGGAGGCCGACGTCACCGACCCCGACGCGCTGAAGGCGGCCGTCCAGCGCGCCGTGGACACCTTCGGCGGGCTGGACATCGTCGTCGCCAATGCCGGCATCGCCCCGCTGACCACCGTGATGACGTCGTCGGCGCACGCGCTCGCGCGCACCATCGAGGTGAACCTGATCGGCACGATGCTCACGGCGCACGCGGCGCTGCCGGAGATCGCGAAGCGCAAGGGCCACGTGCAGCTGATCAGCTCCGCGGCCGCCTTCACCGTGCTGCCGGGCATGAGCGCGTACTGCGCATCCAAGGCCGGGGTCGAGCGGTTCGGCGACGCGCTCCGCCTGGAGGTCGCCTACCGCGGTGTCACCGTGGCCAGCGCCCACCCGACATGGATCGACACCGACATGGTGCGCGACACCGAGGCGGCGCTGCCGACGTTCAAGGCCACCCGCAAGCAGCTGCCCGGCCCGCTGGGCGCCTTCACCTCGGTCGAGGCCTGCGCCGACGCGCTCGTGGAGAACCTGGAGACCCGCGGGCGGCGGGTCTTCGTCCCCGGCTCGGTCGGCGTCGTCTCGGCGCTGCGCCAGCTGGTGACGGGCGTCGTCGCCGAGAAGGTGGCGTTGGCCGTGTCGGCCAAGCGGGTGCCCCAGCTCGAGCGGGACATCGCGGCGCTGAACGGCCAGGAGTTCGGCACGAACTCCGTCGGTGCCCAGCGCAAGGACAGGCCCGCCGCCTGAGCAAGGACCCCCTGCCCCCCACCGTGGAAGGACCTCGTCCTCCTCAGCCCTCGCACGCTCGGGGCGAGCCTCTGGACGGGGCCGGTGGCGGGACCCTGCAGGGGGCCGCGACGGGCTGGTCAGGAACCGCGCCGTGCCTCGTCGGTCGGCACGATGCTGATGCCGCCGGAGGTCTCCATGATCGCGTACTTGACCTGGTCGAGGTTCTCCAGGCCCTGGGTGGCGCGCGCCGACGACATGATGTCGTCCTCGGAGATGTGCTCCCGCCGCAGAACGTCGTGCAGCAGCTTGCCCTTGTTCACCAGGACGACCGGCACGCTCTCGGTGACCCGCTTGAACGGTCCGAACCGCCAGGAGAAGTAGTCCGACGCCCGGTCCAGACCGATGAGGGTGGCGATCACCACGGCGGCCTGGGTGATGGAGAAGTCCTCGCCCAGCAGGGCCTGCTGGGTGGCCTCGCCGACGACCAGCAGCAACACGAAGTCGAAGGTCGTGACCTGTCCCAGCGTCCGTTTGCCCGACAGACGGAAGAGCAGCATGAGGATCAGATAGATGGCCAGCGCGCGCAGGACCGCATCCACAGGAGGCTCCTCGGGTCAGGGGTAGACGAACTGGTCGAACGACACCGTCCGGCCGTCGAACCGCACGCCGCCCTCGACGCTGCCGTACGCATGGGCGCGGAAGGCGATCTCGGCCGACAGCTCGGTACCGGGTTCGGTCGCGAAGGTGAGGCGCAGCCCGTACGGGGTCATGACCTGCTCCTGGGGCTCTGGGCTGATGCCGGTGACGTCCATCGCCTGGACCCAGCTCCCGGCCAGCTCGACGTCGACAGAGTCGCTGGTGACGCCCCCGGTGCCACGGTGACCGTCACCGAGTCGTCGGCCTCGTGATGGCCGAAGCGCTGGTAGTCCACCTGCACCAGGCCGTCGGTCCCCGTCGTCGTGGCCCAGCTCAGCAGTCCTGGCCCCCGAGCAGGCCGACGAGTGCCGCGACGACGAGGAGCACCATCAGCACCCAGCCGATGCGTTCGGCCTTCCATTCGCGGCGCTGGAACGCGTCGTGATCAGCGACCTGCAGGCCCATGGGGAGCACCTCCTCCGGGCAGCCTCACCCGGCAGCAGTCGATCACACCAGTGGACGGGAGCGGGTCACCCATCGGCGTGGCGGTCCCACTGCGCCGTCAGCGATCGCCGGACGCCAGGCCGTGCTCGTAGGCGTGCACGACCGCCTGCACCCGGTCGCGCAGGCCCAGCTTGGCCAGGACGCGGGCGACGTGGGTCTTCACGGTCGTGCGGCTGAGGAAGAGCTCGGCGGCGATCTCGTCGTTGGTCAATCCCCGGGCGACCAGCCGGAGCACCTCCAGCTCCCGGGCGGTCAGGGTCTCGTGGGTGCCGCCGTCCCTGGCCGGCGCCGGACGGCGGGCGAACTCCTCGATCACCCGCCGGGTCACCGAGGGCGCCAGCAGTGCCTCGCCGGCGGCGACGAGCCGGACGGCGGTGACGAGCTCCTCCGGAGGTGCGTCCTTGAGCAGGAATCCGCTCGCGCCGGCGCGGAGGGCGTCGAAGACGTAGTCGTCCAGGTCGAAGGTCGTCAGCATCAGCGCGCGCGTCGGCACCCCCGAGGCGACGATGCGGCGGACCGCCCCGATCCCGTCCAGCCGGGGCATGCGGATGTCCATGAGGACGACGTCCGGCCGCAACCGCTGCACCGCGGCGACGGCCGCCTCCCCGTCGGCGGCCTCGCCGGCGACCTCCAGGTCCGGCTCGCCCTCGAGGATCAGCCGCAGCCCGTAGCGGATGACCGCCTGGTCGTCGGCCAGGAGCACCCGGGTCACCGGGGCTCCAGGGGCAGCGTCGCCCGGACGCCGAACCCGCCGGTCGGCTCCGGGCCGGCCGAGAGCAGGCCGCCGAACACCGCCACGCGCTCCCGCATGCCCAGCAGGCCGTGCCCGCCGTCGGCGGCCGGCGTCCCTCCGCGCCCGTCGTCGACCACGTCGACGGTCACCTCCCCGGCCGGGAACCGGACGTCGACGCGCACCGAGGCCGGCCCGGCGTGCTTGATCACGTTGGTCAGCGACTCCTGCACGATGCGGAAGGCGCACAGGTCCACGCCCGGGCTGAGGACCGTGGGCGGGTCGTCCATCCGCAGCGTCACTGGCACCCCTGCGGCCTCGGTGCTCTCCACCAGCTCTGGGACCCGCGCCAGCCCCGGCTGGGGCGCCAGCGGAACCCGGTCGTCGTCGTCGCGCAGCAGCCCCAGCATCCGGCGCAGCTCGACCAGCGCCTCCCGCCCGGTGCGCTCCACCGTCGCGGCGACGCCGAGCTCTCGGAGCTGCTCGGCCGGCAGCATCCGCCGCAGCGCACCGGCCTGCATGACCATCACGCTCACCGAGTGCGCCACCACGTCGTGCAGCTCGCGGGCGATCCGGGCGCGTTCGGCGACGACGGCCTCCGCGGCCGTGTGCTGCTGCCGTTCCTCTGCCAGCGTGGCCCGCTTCTGCGCCTCGACCGCGGCGGCGATGCGGGCGCGGATCGCCGCCCCGGCGCCCCAGAAGGCCAGGCCGATGACCCCGATGAAGACGTAGTCACCGATCGGCACGTCCTCGAGCCGGGCGCCGATCGCGAGGAGCGCGAGCCCGGCCACGAGCCCCGCCACGGCCGGACGCAGCGGCCGGTGGGCGCCCACGGAGTAGAAGGCCGGGTAGAGGGTGAGCGGTACGTACGCGCCGTCCAGATCGAGGCGGTTCCACTGCATGACCAGGATGGCTCCCAGCACCGCCACGAGCACGATGTTCGGAATGCGCCGTCGCACGGCCAGCGCCCCTGCCATCAGCAGAGCGAGCGGGTACTGCCAGAGGGGCGGCGGAGGATCCATCACGCCGAGCTCCACCACCGCGATCACCGCGACGGCCGCGGCGATCGCGGGGTCGGCCCACCGCGGCCAGCGTTGCTCGACGGCGCTCACGGCGCGGAACGTACCGAGCGCGGGCCATCCCGCACATCGTCCTGCGGGCCGGTGCACGTCCTCCCCGGGAACGACCCCGGAACGGTTCCCGCGGCCGACGACGCGGGGCCTGCGCCGGACCCACTCTCGGTGCACCCACCAGAGCACCCGGAGGACCACCGTGAACCTGTCCCGCCTCGCCCCCGTCGTCCTCTCCGCCGGCCTCGCGCTCGCCCTGGCCGGCTGTGGCGACGACGAACCTGCAGCGACCGCCTCGGCGGAGGACCCGTCGACCTCGGCGGCCCCTCGGCCCCGGAGGGAGGGGACGCCGAGCGCTACTGCGAGCTGGTCGCCGAGCTGGAGGCGCTCGGCGAGCAGGTCTTCGCCGACGTGCCGCAGGATGCTCCGCCGGAGGAGTACATGCGCCGGGAGCAGCAGCTCCTGGACCAGGGGTCGGCGCAGCTCGAGGAACTGGTCGAGGTGGCCCCCGACGCGATCGCCGACGACGTCCCGGTGTTCCTCGACGACATGCGGGCACGGGCCTCGACCGGGCAGAGCACCGACGCCGGGGCCGCGTCCGCGGCCGAGCAGCGGATCCTGGCGTTCGAGGAGGAGAACTGCTGATCGCCGAGCCCCGGCCCCCGGCCGGGCGGGCTCAGCTGGTCCAGCCGCCGGCACGGGGACGGCGGCACGCCAGCGGGCGTGCCGGCCGTCGTCGCGGCGGCCGTCCTCGGGCTCGAACCGGCGGTCCAGCGCCCAGGTCTGCGCCAGCTCGTCGGTGCTGCCCCACACGCCCGTGCCCAGGCCGGCGAGGAAGGCCGCGCCGAGCGCCGTCGTCTCGGTGACCTTCGGACGGCGGACGGGCACGCCGAGCTGGTCGGCCTGCAACTGCAGGAGCAGGTCGTTGGCGCTCGCCCCGCCGTCGGCCGAGAGCTCCGGTACCTCCAGCCCGGCCTCGTCGACCATCACGTCGACGACGTCGCGCACCTCGAACGCGATCGCCTCGAGGGTGGCCCGGGCGAGGTGCGCCCGCGTGGTGCCGCGGGTGATGCCGAGGATCGCGCCGCGGGCGTGCGGATCCCAGTGCGGGGCACCCATGCCGGTCAGCGCCGGCACGAAGACGACGTCGCCGGAGTCGGGCACCGTGCGCGCCAGCCCCTCGATCTCGTTCGCGGAGTCGATGAGGCCCAGCCCGTCGCGCAGCCACTGGACCGCGGCGCCGGTCACGAAGATCGCGCCCTCGAGGGCGTAGACCAGCCCGTCGCCGAGATCCCAGGCGACGGTGGTGAGCAGGCCGGCATCCGAGCGGATGACCTCGGATCCGGTGTTGGTGAGCACGAACGAACCCGTGCCGTAGGTGCACTTGCTCATGCCGGGGAGTAGCAGGCCTGCCCGAACAGCGCGGCCTGCTGGTCACCGGCGATCCCGGCGATCGGCAGCGTCAGCCCGAGGAAGGCGTCGGGGTCGGTGGTGCCGACGACGCCCGAGCTCGGCACGAGGTCCGGCAGGGCGGCCCGGGGGACGTCGAACAGGTCGCACAGCTCGTCGGACCAGCCCCTTTCTCCAGGTCGTAGAGCAGCGTGCGGCTGGCATTGCTCGGGTCGGTGACGTGCGCCGCCCCGCCGGTGAGCCGGGCGATGACGTAGGAGTCGACGGTGCCCAGGGCGAGCGAGCCGTCGCGGACGCCGGACCACACCCGGGGCTCGTGCTCGGCCAGCCAGGCGAACTTCGTGCCCGTGAAGTAGGGGTCCAGGCGCAGGCCGGTCAGCTGGGAGACCCGTTCCTCGTCCGCGCGCAGCCGGTCGCAGATGCCGGTGGTGCGGCGGTCCTGCCAGACGATCGCCGGCCGCGGGGAGTGCAGGGTGCGGCGGTCCCAGACGACGGCGGTCTCCCGCTGGTCGGTGAGCCCGATGCAGGTCGGCTCCAGGTCGGTGGCGGCCAGCGCCTCCCGGCACGCCGCGACCGTCGCCGTCCAGATGTCGTCGGGCTCGTGCTCGACCCAGCCGGGGCGGGGGAACAGCTGCGCGAACTCGCGGTAGCCGCGGGCCAGGACGTCGCCCTGCTCGCCCACGACCAGCGCGGTCACCCCGGTCGTACCTGCGTCGATGGCGAGAACCGGCATGGGGGCGAACCTAACGCCACCTACGGTGGGTGTCGTGCGGCGCTTCTTCTACGACACCGAGTTCATCGAGGACGGCACCACCATCGACCTCGTCTCCATCGGCGTCGTCGACGAGGCGGGCCGGGAGTTCTACGCCGTCAGCACCCAGTTCGACCCGGACAAGGCCATCCCGTGGGTGCGGCGCAACGTCCTGGACCAGCTGCCACCCCCGGCCGACAACGCCTGGCGCAGCCGCGAGCGCATCCGCGAGGACCTGCTCGCCTTCCTCACCGGACCGGGCGAGGAGATCGAGCTCTGGGCCTGGTTCGGCGCCTACGACCACGTCGCGCTGTGCCAGCTGTGGGGCGCGATGCCGGCGCTGCCCCGGCCGATCCCGCGGTTCACCCGCGAGCTGCGCCAGCGGTGGGACGACGTCGGGCAGCCGGTCCTGCCGCCCAAGCCCACCGGCACGCACGACGCGCTGGTCGACGCCCGCTACAACCTCGAGCGCTGGAACGCGATGGAGGCGGCCCGCCGCTGACCGCGGCCGGAGGCCTTGGCGGCGGGAGGGACCTCCGACAGGCTGCCCGCCGTGGCCGAGCTCAGCGCCGTCGAGGCGCGCACCCTCCTCGCCCGGGCGTTCGTCCAGGACCCGTTGATGGTCTGGTTCTTCCCGGACGACGAGGTGCGACCGCACGCCTGCGCCGTCATGTTCGGTCTGTTCGCCGAGCACTACCTGGCCGTCGGCCGGGTCGACGTCGTCCGGCGCGACCATCCGGTCGCCGTCGCCATGTGGCAGCGGCCCGGCCAGGAGGACGGCGGCGCGGCAGAGCCGGAGCAGCTGCCCACGCTCGGCGGGCTCATGACGGCAGTGATGGGTGCCGGCCGCGCGGCGGAGATCGGCGGCGCCATGGCGGTGCTCGGGGAGCTGCGGCCGGCCGAGCCGCACGCCTACCTCCACCTGCTGGGGGTCGATCCCGCGTGCCGGGGTGAAGGGCTCGGCGGGCGACTGCTCGACGAGGGCGTCGCTGCGGCCCGGGGCGAGGGCCTCGTGGCGTGCCTGGACACCATGAACCCGGCCAACGTGCCGTTCTACGAGGCGCACGGGCTGTCGGTGCGGCACGAGGTCCGCCTCGCCGGCGACGGGCCCACCGTCTGGTCCATGGCGACCGGCTGAGGCGCCGCGACCGTGCGCCGGTCCACGTCATCGGCGAGCGATGAGGTGGACCGGCGCACGACGGCGGCCGCTCCCGGGTTCAGACGGTGAAGACCCCGAGCAGGCGGTTGAGCTCGCGGGACAGGCCGTCCAGCTCCTGCGCGGCCGTGCGCGCCCGCTCCACGTCGGCGGCGCTGTCGTCGGCGTCCTGGCTCACCGAGGTCAGCGTCGTCGTCACGGAGCCGGCCCCGTCGGCCGCGGCCGCCACGCTGCGGGTCAGCTCGCTGGTGGTCGCGGTCTGCTCCTCGACGGCGCTGGCGATCGTCGTCTGGTGGTCGTTGATCGCCCGCACGACCTCGGCGATCTGGGCGATCGCGCGCACCGCGGCGGTGGTCTCGCCCTGGATGCCCTGCACCCGCTGGGCGATCTCCTCGCTGGCCTTGCCGGCCTCCTGGGCCAGCTCCTTGACCTCGTTGGCGACGACGGCGAAGCCCTTGCCCGCGTCACCGGCCCGCGCGGCCTCGATGGTCGCGTTGAGCGCGAGCAGGTTGGTCTGCTCGGCCACGCCCGAGATCACCTTGACCACGTCGCCGATCTCGGCCGAGCTGGCCCCGAGGGCGGCGATGGTGGCCTCGGTCTGCTGCGCCAGGTCGGCGGCCTGACGGCCCACGTCTGCGGCCTCGGCCGCGCTGCGGGCGATCTCGGAGATCGAGGCACCCATCTCCTGGGCGCCCGCCGCGGCGGCGGAGACGCTCGTGCTGATCTCGGCGGCCGACGAGTGCGCGCCCTGCGCCTGGTCGCGGCTGCGGGCCGCACGCTGGGCCAGGCCGTCGGCGACCGTGGACACCCCCGCCGCCGAGGCGGCGACGTCCTGGGCGCACCGGCCGATGTCGCGCACCGTCCCGGCGACCTTGTCGACGAACCGGTTGAACGCCGCCGAGAGCTGGCCGACCTCGTCGGAGCGCGAGTCGTCCATCCGCTGGGTCAGGTCACCCTCGCCGTCGGCGATCTCGGCCATCCGGTCGCGCAGGTGGTGCAGCGGGCCGGTGAGCCGGCGACCGATCCAGTAGGCGACCGCAGCGCCCAGGGCGGCGATCGCCAGGCCGGCCACGAGCAGGGCCATCAGCATCGACGACCGGCCGTCCGCCAGCGAGTCCACCGGGCCGGAGAAGTCACCGTCGCGCGCGACGGCGGCGATCACCCAGTCCCACGGGGCGTAGTAGCTGAGGCGCACCGTCGTCGGCCCGGCGTCGGGGTCGAGGTACCGGACGGTCGCCTGCTCACCGTCCGCCAGGCCGACGGCCGCCTCGACCATCTGCTGCACGTAGGGCGTGCCCTCGGCATCGGTGGCCGCCAGCATGTTCTCGCCGTCCCGCACGCCGTCGGGGCTGATCAGCACGCTGCCGGCGATCGAGCCGGTGCCGCCGTAGACCTCGATGTGCCCGGTGTCGCCGACGACGGTCTCGTCGAGGCTCTCCCGCAGGGCGGGCAGGTTCTCCTGCTTGACGCCGACGTAGAGCACGCCGATCACCTCGCCGGCCGGGTTGGTCAGCGGGGCGTAGGCGGACACGAGCCAGGCGTTGACCACGAACGCGTTGCCGCGGAAGGTCTGCCCGCTGCTCACGGCGGCCGCGACCGGGTTGGGTGTGCCGTCAGGGTTGACCGCGGGGATGAAGGTGCCGATCGCGCGGGCGCCGGAGGCTGCCTGCACATTGGTGGCCACCCTGAGGAAGTTGCCTTCCGGGGTCTTCTGGAAGATGGTCACGGTCGCGCCGACCATGGACTTGATCGTGTCGACCACCGGCGTCGGGACGGCGACGTCGCTGTTCTGGCCGAGCCACGCGTCGCCGATCAGGACGCGGGGAGGGCCACCGGCGTCACCTCGCCGCTCATCTGGTTCTTCGCCTCCCACGTGACCAGCCCCTCGTCGGGGTCGTCGATGGAGAAGCCGCCGGCCTGCTGCAGCACGTACTGCGCGGCGGCGAGGTCGGAGTCGACCTTCGCCGCGGTGGACGCGCCCTGGGTGGAGACGACGTCGTAGACCCCGGCGGCAGTGCGGGAGATGTCCTGCTCGACGAGCGCCCGGACGTCGGTCTCGGCGTCGTCGGCGAACATGCCGCTCTGCCAGGCACTGACCCCGCCCATGGCGACGCCCGTCACGGCGACGCTGGCCACGGCGAGCGCCACCACCTTCGTCCTGATGCCCCAGCCTGTGGGGTCGGCCCAGCCCGGCATCGCGGTCCTGCGCATGTCGCGTTCGTCCTTCGTGTCATTGCCGCGGTTGTTCTGCTGTCGTTCCGTCTCTCGGCAGCCGCGAGCAGCGCCCGTACGGAGCGAGCGATTCGTGACCGGACCGACACCCGGCGCGGCCGGCCCGCCAGGATGGGGACGTGACCGACGAACGGATAGAGCCACCGCTCACCGGTGACGAGCGGGAGACGCTGCGCGGCTACCTCGACTGGCACCGGGCGACGCTGGTGCTGACGTGCGCCGGGCTGTCCGACGAGGAGCTACGACGCCGTTCCAGGCCGCCGTCGACCCTCTCCCTCCTCGGCCTCGTGCGGCACATGGCCGAGGTGGAGCGCTCGTGGTTCCGCCGTGTGATCGCCGGTGAGGACGTCCCGCTGGTGTGGTCGGCCGACGGTGACTTCCAGGCCGCCTTCGACGCCGACGGTGCCGATCGGGCGCAGGCCTTCGACGCCTGGGAGGAGGAGATGGCGCACGCCCGACGGATCGAGCAGGCGGCGCCGTCCCTCGACGTGACCGGGGTCGACCGGCGCGACGGGACGGCCTACTCCCTCCGGCTGGTGATGCTGCACCTGATCCAGGAGTACGCCCGCCACAACGGGCACGCGGACCTGCTCCGCGAGGGCATCGACGGCGTGGTCGGCGTCTAGCGCAGGTGCGCCCAGTCCTCCGGGTGGCCCCGTAGGTGCTCGGCGACGGTGCGGGCCGGCCGTCCGGTCAGCCGGGGGACGACGTCGGAGACCGGGGCGAGCTCGCCGGCGGCGATGGCCAGGTAGCTGGTCACCCAGCCCTCGATCTCCCAGTCCGGATGCCCGGAGGGACGGCGGGTCGCCCACGCCTCCTCGACCGTCTGGTGCTCGTACCGGACCGGGCGCCCGATGATGTCGCCCAGCACGGAGGCCGCCTCGGCCATCGTCAGAGCCTCCGGTCCGGTCACGTCGACGCACTGCCCGTCGAGCTCCGTGGATGTGTCCATCAGGACGGACGCGGCGACGTCCGCCAGATCGTCGCGCGAGACGAAGCTCGCGCGGCCGTCCCGTGCCGGCGCTGCGATCACGGCGCCGTCGGGTGTGGGCGTCGCGAAGAACGGGACGAAGTCGGCATACATGGAGTGCCGCAAGGCGGTCCAGCGGACGCCGGTGTCTGCGAGCTCCTGTTCGGTCCAGTAGTGCTGGCGTGCCAGGGTGAAGACCGCGTCGGGCGACGCTGCCAGGAAGGACGTGTAGACGATCCGCTGCACCCCGGCTGCGGCTGCGCCCGTGACGGCCATGACGTGCTGCAGCAGCCGGTCTTCCGCTTCCGCCGCGGAGACGAGGTAGAGGGTGTCCACACCCTGGAGCGCGTCCCGGAGACCCTCACCGTCCGCGTATCCACGAGGAACCTCAGCGACCTCGGCGCCCGGCAGGCGAGGCGCCCGGGCGGCGTCACGGACCACCAGCCGGAGCGGGCCGGCGCCGCTCGCGGCGAGCCGGGCGGCGACCCGGCCGCCCAGGGTCCCGGTGACTCCGGTGAGAGCGATCATGCTGAACCCGCCTGTACGGCCGTGACCTGCGGCATCATGACGCCGACAACCTCGCGCCACCTCGACTCCTTCCCGGAGGAACGCACATGCGGATCGGCATCCTGACCGGCGGCGGTGACTGCCCGGGGCTCAACGCGGTGATCCGGGCCGTGGTCCGCAAGGGCATCGGCGAGCACGGCGACGAGATCGTCGGGTTCCGCGACGGCTGGCGCGGCGTCCTCGACGGCGACACGGTCGCGATGGACCTGGCCGCCGTCCGGGGATCCTGCCGCGCGGCGGCACGGTGCTCGGCACGTCCCGGACCAATCCCTACGCCGTCGAGGGCGGCCCCGAGCGCGTGATGGCGACGATCGAGCGCCTGGGCATCGAGGCGCTCGTGCCGATCGGCGGGGAGGACACCCTGGGGGTGGCGACCCGCCTCGCCGACGCGGGCATCCCTGTCGTCGGCGTCCCCAAGACCATCGACAACGACCTGGACTCCACCGACTACACGTTCGGCTTCGACACCGCCGTCGGCGTCGCCATGGAGGCGATCGACCGGCTGCACACCACCGGCGACAGCCACCACCGCACGCTGGTCGTCGAGGTCATGGGCCGGCACGCCGGCTGGATCGCCCTGCACGCCGGCATGGCGGGCGGGGCCACCGTCATCCTCATCCCGGAGAACCCCTTCGACGTCGACGGCGTGGTCGCCCACTGCCTGCACCGCTTCGAGTCCGGGTACTCGCCGATCGTCGTCGTGTCCGAGGGGCCAAGCCCAGGAACGGCGACCTGATGCTGTCCACGGGGAGAAGGACGCCTTCGGCCACGTGCGCCTGGGCGGGATCGGCGCGGCCCTCGCGGCGCTGATCGAGGAGCGCACGGGTCGCGAGGCGCGGGCCGTGGTCCTCGGCCACATCCAGCGAGGTGGCACGCCGTCGCCGTTCGACCGGGTGCTGGCCACCCGGTTCGGGCTGGCCGCCGTCGACGCCGTGCACGACGGGCAGTCCGGGGTGATGGTCGCGCTGAAGGGGACCGACATCGTGCGCGTGCCGCTGAGCGCCGCGACGGCGCAGCTCAAGCTGGTCCCGGCGGAGCGGTACGCCGAGGCCGGGGTGTTCTTCGGCTGAGGAAGGACCGCCTGCCCCCACCGCCCGCACGCTCGCGGCGAGCCCCTGCAGGGGCCGAGCCGGCTCCGCAGGGACGGGGCCGCCCGCGCCGTACTCTGGGCCGTGTGAGTCTCCCCGAACCTGCTGAGCTGGTACCCGGTCTCGACCGGTGGAAGGACCTTCCCGCCGCTCAGCAGCCGCAGTGGCCCGACCGTGCCGCCCTGGACGCCGTCCTCGGCACGTTGTCGACCGTGCCGCCGATCGTCGCCCCCGCCGAGATCGACGGTCTGCGCGCGCAGCTGGCCGACGTCGCCCAGGGCAAGGCGTTCCTGCTGCAGGGCGGCGACTGCGCCGAGACCTTCGACCTCAACACCGAGCCGCACCTGCAGAGCACCACGCGCACGCTGCTGCAGATGGCCGTAGTCCTGACCTACGGCGCCAGCGTGCCGGTGGTCAAGGTCGGGCGGGTGGCCGGGCAGTACGCCAAGCCGCGCTCGTCGGACACCGACGCCCTCGGCCTGCCCTCCTACCGGGGCGACATGGTCAACGACCTCGAGCCGGTGCTGGAGAAGCGGATCCCCGATCCGCACCGCCTGGTCCGCGCGTACGCCAACTCGGCCGCGGCGATGAACATGATCCGCGCCTACGCCCGCGGCGGCCTGGCCGACCTGCACGCCGTCCACGACTGGAACAAGGACTTCGTCGCGAATTCGCCTGCCGGTGTCCGGTACGAGGTCATCGCCCGTGAGATCGACCGTGCCCTGGCGTTCATGAAGGCCTGCGGCATCGACTCCGACGCCCTGCGCGGTGTCGAGCTCTACAACTCGCACGAGGCGCTCATCCTCGACTACGAGCGCGCGTTGCTGCGGGTGCACGACGGCCGGGCCTACGCCTCGTCGGCGCACTTCGTGTGGGTGGGGAGCGCACCCGCCAGATGGACGGCGCGCACATCGAGTTCGCCTCCAAGCTGGCCAACCCGATCGGCGTGAAGATCGGCCCCACGACCACGCCGGAGCAGGCGACCGAGCTGGTCGAGCGCCTCGACCCCGAGGGCCTGCCCGGCAAGCTCACGCTGATCAGCCGGATGGGCAACGGCAAGATCCGCGACGTCCTGCCGGCGATCGTGGAGAAGGTGACCGCCAGCGGTCACCAGGTGGTGTGGCAGTGCGACCCGATGCACGGCAACACCCACGAGTCCTCCACCGGCTACAAGACCCGGCACTTCGACCGCGTCGTCGACGAGGTGCTGGGGTTCTTCGACGTCCACCGGGCGCTGGGCACGTGGCCGGGCGGCATCCACGTCGAGCTGACCGGTGAGGACGTCACCGAGTGCCTCGGCGGCGCGATGGAGATCAGCGACGAGGACCTGAACAGCCGGTACGAGACGGCCTGCGACCCGCGGCTGAACACCGGGCAGTCGCTGGAGCTGGCGTTCCTCGTGGCGGAGATGCTGCGGGGATGAGTAAGGACCCCTTTCCCCCACCACTCGCAGGCTCGCGGCGGGTCCCTGCAAGGGGCCGTGACAACGTGGTCGACCTGCGCTCCGACACCGTCACCCGGCCGTCCGAGGCGATGCGCCGGGCCATGGCCGAGGCGGAGGTCGGCGACGACGTCTACGAGGAGGACCCCTCGGTCCGCGCGCTCGAGGAGCGGGTGGCGGAGCTGTTCGGGCACGAGGCCGCGCTGTTCGTGCCGTCGGGGACGATGGGCAACCAGATCGGCATGCGGCTGGTCTGCGAGCCGGGCCAGGAGATCCTCTGCGACGCCGACGCGCACGTCGTCACCTACGAGATGGGCGCGGCCGCGGCGATCTTCGGGATCTCGACGCGCACGGTCGTCTCGGCCGGCGGCCGGCTGGACGCGCAGCAGCTGATCGACCAGGTGCGCCCGAAGGACAACTGGCACCTGACGGCGACCGCCGCGGTCGCCGTCGAGAACTCGCACAACCGCGGCGGCGGGCTGGTCCAGCCGCTCGGCGAGCTGCAGGAGCTCTGGAACTGGTCGCGCGAGGCCGGTGTCGCCGTGCACCTGGACGGCGCCCGCATCTGGAACGCCGCCGTCGCCTCGGGGACGGAGCTGTCGACCTACGGCCGGCTGGCCGACACCGCATCGGTCTGCTTCTCCAAGGGCCTCGGGACGCCGGTCGGCTCGGTGCTGGTGTCGTCGGCGGAGCGGATCGCGACCGCGCGGCTCTGGCGCAAGCGGCTCGGTGGCGGCATGCGCCAGGTCGGCGTCCTCGCCGCCGCCTGCACCTACGCGCTGGAGAACAACCTGCCCCGGCTGGCCGAGGACCACGAGCACGCCCAGCTGCTGGCCAAGCGGCTCGGGGTCGACCCGTCGACGGTGGAGACCAACATGGTCGTGCTGGACGACGTCCCCGCGCCCATGCTCGCCGAGGCCGCCAAGGCGCAGGGCGTGCTGGTGTCGCAGGTCAGCGCGCGCAAGATCCGCCTGGTCACGCACCTGGACGTCGACCGTGCAGGCATCGACCGCGCCGCCGACGTCCTCGCGGAGCTCCTCGCCCGCTGATCCGCGGCCGCATCGTGCGCTGATGCGCACTTCCCCGGTTCGGAACTGCGCATCAGCGCACAGTGCTGACCGCCGTCCACAGATGTCGCACGAGCCAGCCACGGGAGCCGGCCGCTCGCCAGGCTGAGGGCGTGGCGCGGGACCTTCGGCGACTGGTGGGAGAGACCGGCTGGGCCACGGTGCCTGAGCTGCTCGCGCACGTCAGCCGGAGCACGCTGCGCAACTGGGTGGCCGCCGGAAAGCTCGTGCGCCTGCAGCCGGGCGTCCTTGCGCTCCCCGGCGCCGCGGGGACTGGCGGACCCGGCTGGCCTCGGCACTCCACGGTCGCGACGCCGTCGCGAGTCACGTGACGGCGCTGGCCCTGTGGGAGCTGACGCAGCACCCGCCCGGTCCCGTCCACATCAGCGTGGACCCGCAGCGCAGCGGTCGCGGTCCGGCGGGAGTGGTGGTGCACCGCGCCGCCCGGGCCTGGGCGGACAGGCGTCGGGTCGAAGGACTCGCGGTCAGCTCCGCCGAGCGGGCCGTGTTGGATGCCTGGGCGATCACCCCGCCAGGGGCGATCGCGGGCATCCGCGCGGCGGCGATCACCGGCGTCCGCCGTCGCATCTGCTCGGCTCGCGAGCTGCGGTACGAGCTGTCGAGGAACCCTGCCCTTCGCGGTCGCGCCGAGCTGTCCCGCCTCGTCGACCTGCTGGCCGACGGGTGCCAGAGCGAGCTGGAGATCTGGGCGTGCCTGCACGTCCTGCGGGCGCCCGGCATGCCCACCTTCGTGCAGCAGCGCCGCGTGGCGGTGGGAGGGAGACCTTCGTGCTCGACGCCGCGTGCGAGGAGTCCATGCTCGCCGTGGAGATGGACGGCGCCGCCTGGCACGGATCGCGCGCCCAGCGGGAGGCGGACATCCGGCGGGACGCTCTCGTGGCGACGGCGGGCTGGCAGACTCTGCGCTTCAGCTTCGCCCGCCTGACGCGCTCACCGGAGACGTGCCGCCGCGAGATCCTCGCCGTCCACACCGCCCGGCTCCGCCTCCTTCGGGGAGGCGCTGTGCGCTGATGCACACTTTCGGGCCGAGGAACTGCGCATCAGCGCACAGCGCTGGACTCAGGCGGCGGCTGGGATCGCCACGAGCGAGTTGAGCAGGGCGATGTCAGCCTTGTGGCCCAGCGACGGCGACCCGTCGCGCTCGCTGGGCGTCTCCACGACCACCGGGACGCCGGACGTCGACGGGTGGGCCAGCAGCTCGGCGAACGGCGCGACCCCGATCGAGCCCTCGCCGATCGTGGTGTGCCGGTCGCGCTTGGAGCCGCAGTCGTCGAGCGAGTCGTTGGCGTGCACCAGACCGAGCCGTCCCGGCCCCACGGTCGCCGTCAGCGCGTCCAGCGTCGCCGTCATCCCGCCCGGGGTGACCAGGTCGTGCCCGGCGGCCCAGGCGTGGCAGGTGTCGAAGCAGACGCCGACCAGCGGGTGGTCCTCCAGCGCCGCGAAGTAGGGGCCGAGGTCCTCGACGGTGGCCGCGAGCGCCCTGCCGCCCCCGGCCGTCGGCTCGATGAGCAGCCGTGGACCGGAGGCGGGCGCCGCGTCGAGCACCGGGAGCAGCCGTTCGTGCAGCTGGCGCAGCGCCGCCTCGTAGCGGTCCTCGCCCACGGCCGAACCGGCGTGGACCACCACGCCGGCGCAGCCGAGGTCCGCCCCGCGCCGCAGGTTGTGCGCGATGGAGGCGATCGACTGCTCCACCGTCGCCTCGGTGGGGGAGCCGACGTTCACGAGGAACGGCGTGTGGATGAAGGAGGGCACCGCCCGCTCGGCGCAGCCCTCGACGAACAGCGCGTCCTGCGCCGGGTCGCCGTCGGTCAGCTTCCAGCCCCGGGGTTGCCGACGAACACCTGGACGGCGCGGGCGCCGACCGCGTCGGTGTAGGCGAGCCCGCCCTTGGCGAGGCCGCCCTTGATCTGGATGTGCGCCCCGACCGGGGCGCGGACCGCGACAGCACCGCTAGAAGGCCACCAGGATCTTGACCGACGTCCCCTGCTCGACGCTCTCGCCCGCGGCGGGCTGCTGCTGGCGCACCTTGTTGCCGAAGAACTTGGTGGAGTCGACGGTGAGACCGGCGGCCTGGAGCGCGGCGGCCGCCTCCTCCTCCTTCATCCCGACGACGTCCGGGACGGCCACGAGCGGCACCCCGGCGGAGACGACGATGGTCACCGCGCTGCCGTAGGCCGCGGGACCGTCGCCGGGTCCAGGGCTCACGGCCATGACCTCGCCGGCGTCGACGGCGGCGCTGCGGCCGTCCTCTCCGCGCACCACGCTGAAGCCGAGCGCCTCGAGGTTGGCCTGCGCCTGCTCGGGGCTCTGCCCGGTCACGTCCGGCACGGCCACCGGCGCGTGCCCGAGGCTGACCGTCACCGTGACGACCTCGTCGCGGCGCAGCTCGGTGCCCGCGGCCGGGGTGAAGCCGATGACGAGTCCCGCGCCGACGGCGTCGTCGTGCGCGTCGACCCGGGTGAGCTGGACCGGCACCGTCTCCTGCAGCTGGGCGACGACCTCGTCGTAGGGCCGGCCGACCAGGTCCGTCGGGACCTCGAAACGCTCCGGACCCCTGGAGACGGTGAGTCGGACGTCGGTCCCGCGGATGGCCTCGCCCGGCTCCGGTTCGGTGGACATGACCATGCCCGCCGCGAACTCCTCGCTCCAGACCTCCTCGCAGCAGTCGGGGTCGAGCCCCGCCCCTGCAGGAGGTCGATCGCGGCGGCCTGGTCCTGCCCGACCAGCTCCGGGATCTGCGTCCAGCGCCCGCTGCCCAGCCACCAGCCGACGGCGCCGATGGTGATGACGAGCAGCAGGACGAGTGCGACCGCGAAGCGGGCCCGGCGGCGTCGGATGTGCTGCGGAACGCCGGGGCGCGGCCGCTCCAGCCCGGCCGGGCGGCGGCCGTTGACGTTCATCGTCGGGCCGGCGCCCACGGCCGGGAGCATGCTGGTGCGTCCCGCCCGGTCGGTGCGCTGGCTGCCGAGGACGGCGGTGCCCGGGTCGCTGGGGTGCCGCGGCCGGGTGGGCCGGTTGGTCGGCCGGAGGGTGTCCGGGCCGGCGGTGCTGCGGCCGGTGGGCACCGGCACCGGCTCGATGCCGAGGTCCTTGCGGACGTGACCGAGCTCGGCGAGGAAGGCGCCGGCGTCCAGGGGCGGCCGGCCGGATCGCGGCGGGTGGTGCGGGCGACGAGCTCGTCGACCGCCCACGGCAGGCCCGGGACCTCCGCCGACGGGGCGGGGACGTCGTGGTGCACGTGCTGGTAGGCCACGGCCAGCGGCGTGTCGCCGCCGAAGGGCGGATGGCCGGTGAGCATCTCGTAGAGCACGATGCCGGCGGCGTAGATGTCGCTGCGGGCGTCCGCGCGGCCCCGCTCGAGCTGCTCGGGGGACAGGTAGGCGACGGTGCCGATGAGCACGCCACCGGTCTGGCTGGTCTGGCCGGTGCCGACGACGGCACGGGCCAGACCGAAGTCGGCCACCTTCACGACGCCGTCGACGCCGATGAGGACGTTCTCCGGCTTGATGTCGCGGTGCACGATGCCGGCCCGGTGGGCGGCGGTGAGCCCGGCGAGGTCGGCTCGAGCACGGCGAACGCCTCGGCGACGGTCAGCCGGCCCCGCGCGGTGAGCAGGTCGCGGAGCGTGCGGCCCCGGACGAGCTCCATGACCAGGAACACCAGGCCCTGGTCGCTGCCCTGGTCGCTGACGCCCACCACGTTGGGGTGGCTGAGCATCGCGGCGGCCCGTGCCTCGCGGGTGAACCGGTCGACGAACGTCGGGTCGTGGGCCAGGTGCTCGGCCATCACCTTGACCGCGACCGTCTTGTGCAGGCGGAGGTCGGTGGCGGCGTAGACGGTGGACATGCCGCCACGCGCGAGACGCTCCTCGAGGCGGTAGCGCCCCTCGAGGACCAGTCCCACGACGGGGTCGGTCACGGCAGTGTCCACTCGAGCGAGTGTAGGTAGGAGTTGGGCGAGGGTCGGCCAACCACGCGGTACAGGGGCCGCCGTGGCGGCTGGTGCCAATGGTCCGCCGCGGGGCAGGGTGCGCTTCGTCACCCGGCCCCGGCGGCCGGCCCCCGTTCAGCCGAGGTCGAGGCCGGCGTAGAGCGGATGCGCACTCAGCAGCTCCGCCGCGGTGTCGCGGGTGCGCTCCACGAGTCCGTCGGTCAGCGTGTACTTGGCGCGCGACGGCTCGCCCGAGGACGTCGTCGTCGGCGTCGTCCCGTCCAGGACACCGGCGATGAGCTCCGCGACCTGGTCGAACTCGTCGGCGCCGAAGCCGCGGGTGGTGAGGGCCGGCGTGCCGATCCGGACGCCGGAGGTGTACCAGGCGCCGTTCGGATCGGCCGGCACGGAGTTCCGGTTGGTGACGATGCCGGCGTCCAGCAGGGCGGACTCCGCCTGCCGTCCCGTCAGCCCGAACGAGGTGACGTCGAGCAGCACGAGGTGGTTGTCGGTGCCGTCGGTGACCAGGCGCACGCCTCGCTTGCGCAGGCCGTCGGCCAGCGTCACGGCGTTGTCGACGATGTTCTGGGCGTACGTCGCGAACGCCGGCTGCCGGGCCTCGGCGAAGGCCACGGCCTTGGCGGCCATCACGTGGGGAGCGGTCCGCCGAGCACCATGGGGCAGCCGCGGTCGACGGCGTCGGCGAACTCCGGCTGGGCGAGCACGAAACCGCCGCGCGGTCCGCGCAGCGACTTGTGGCTGGTGCTGGTGACGACGTGGGCGTGCGGGACCGGGTCGAAGTCCCCGGTGAGCACCTTGCCCGCGACCAGGCCGGCGAAGTGCGCCATGTCGACGACGAGCGTCGCGCCGACCTCGTCGGCGATCTCGCGCATCGTCGCGAAATCGACGCGACGCGGGAAGGCGGAGTAGCCGGCCATCATGATCAGCGGGCGGAACTCCTTGGCCCGCGCGCGGACGGCGGCGTAGTCGAGCAGTCCGGTGGCCGGGTCGGTGCCGTAGGAGGACTGCTCGAACATCTTGCCGCTGATGTTGGGCCGGAAGCCGTGCGTGAGGTGACCACCGGAGTCCAGGGACATGCCCAGCATCCGCTGGTCGCCCACGGCCCGGCGCAGCTGCGCCCAGTCGTCGTCGGTCAGGTCGTTGACGTGCTTCGCGCCGGCCTTCTCCAGCGCCGGCAGCTCCACCTTCTGGGCGAGGACGGCCCAGAAGGCGACCAGGTTGGCGTCGATGCCGGAGTGCGGCTGGACGTAGGCGTGGGGGCGCCGAACAGCTCGCGGGCGTGCTCGGCGGCGAGCGCCTCGACGGTGTCGACGTTCTGGCAGCCGGCGTAGAAGCGGTGCCCGACGGTGCCCTCGGCGTACTTGTCGCTGAACCAGTTGCCCATCGTGAGCAGCACGGCCGGGCTGGCGTAGTTCTCGCTGGCGATGAGCTTGAGCGAGGCGCGCTGGTCGGTCAGCTCGGCGCCGATCGCCTGGGCGATCCGTGGCTCCACGGCGCCGATCACCTGGAGGGCGCTGCGATAGGCGGTCGAGGCGGCGGCGCCGTCGAACGAGTGGGTTCCTGCGGGCGGCTGGGTCATCGGGGCTCCTCGCGAGACGTCGGGAAGGTGCCCAGGCGCACGGCGGGGTCCTCCGGGCCGCTCCCCGGTGGTGGCCCACCTCGACGCGCCAGTCACGGCCTGCCAGAAGGTTATCGCGCGGGCGGGACCGCGTCGCGCGGCACCGACCGGACGTCGGGCACCCCTGGCGCCGGCCGCGCTGCGTGCGCTGTGGCGGGTGCCCATAGGCTGGCGATCTATGGACACGCTCACCCCCACGGAGGTCGCCCAGCTCCTGGGCACCTCGCCCAACCGGGTCCGCCAGCTGCTGCGCGACCGGAAGCTGATGGCCGTCCCCGGCAGCGGCAACAGCAAGATCCCCGCCGACTTCGTGCAGGACGGCGTGATCCTCAAGCACCTGCCGGGCCTGCTCACCGTCCTCAAGGACGGCGGCTACACCGACGAGGAGGCCTTCGACTGGCTGTTCCGGGACGACGACACGCTGCCGGGCACGCCGGTGCAGGCGCTGCGCGACGACCGGCACACCGAGGTCACCCGGCGGGCACAGGCCCTGGCGTTCTGAGCCGGATGCATCCGGACGGTGGCACGCGGGAGAAGCTGATCCCGTGGGCTCCCTGACGTACCTGGCGCTGCTCGTCGGCTGCCTCGTGGTCACCGCGCCGCTGGAGATCGTCCTGCGGGTGCGCGTCTACGCCCGCTGGCGCCGCCTCCTGCTGGCGGTCCTGCCGGAGTTCGTCGTCTTCGTCGTCTGGGTGCTCTACGCGATCGCTCAGGAGCACTGGGCCTACAGCGACGAGCTCACCCTCGGCGTGCGGTTCCCGGGCGGCATCCCGGTCGAGGAGGTGCTGTTCTTCCTCGTCGTCCCGCTGTGCTCGGTGCTGGCCCTGGAGGCGGTGCGCCGGGTGACCGGGTGGGACGCCGGGTACCCGGCCGAGGAGGCGGAGCGGACGCGATGAGCTACTCCACGCTGGCGGTCCTCGCGGTGATCGGCGTCCTCGTCGTCGACCTCGCCGTCTACCGCACCCGCATGGTCACCCGGAAGCTCTTCTGGACCGCCTACGCGATCATCGTGTTCTTCCAGCTGCTGATGAACGGGGTCCTCACCGGCCTGGACGTCGTCACCTACGACCCCGACACGATCTGGGGCCCGCGCATCGCCTACGCGCCGGTCGAGGACCTGCTCTTCGGCTTCGCCATGGTCACCCTGACCCTGGCGAGCTGGGCCGCGGTCAACCGGCGGGCGAACACCGCCAGCCGGCGCGGCTTGGACACCGACACCCGCCCGTCGAGCACCCGGTAGTCGGCCCGCTCGATCTCGTCGAGGATCCCGCCGTAGAGCGCCGTCGCCGCCCGCACGCAGTCGCGGGACTCGGGCGCGAGCAGGGAGTGCCGGGCGCGGCGTCGTCGTACCGGCGGCGGACGACGGCGACCATCTCGCGCATGAGGTCCGCGAACCGCTCGTCGTGCCGCTTCTCGGTGAGCTGCTCGCGGGTGACGCCGTGGGCGGCCATCGCGTCCTCGGGCAGGTAGACCCGGCCGCGGTCGACGTCCTCGGCGACGTCGCGCAGGAAGTTGGTCAGCTGGAAGGCCTCGCCCAGGGCGATGGCGTGCGGCGCGGCCTCCTCGCGGGCCACCCCGGGCGCGGTGCCGAGGACCGGCAGCACCTGCAGGCCGATGACCGACGCCGAGCCCCACATGTACCGGTCGAGCGCCGCCATGTCGGGATAGGCGTCGACGTCGAGGTCGCTGGTCATCGCGGCGAGGAAGTCGACCAGGTGCTCGACGGGGATGTCGTACCGGCGGTAGGTGTGCACCAGCGCGAGGCGGACCGGGTCGTCGGACCAGCCGGCCTCCAGCTCGGCCAGCGCCGCCCGGGACCACTCGGCGAGGTCGCCCTCGGGATCGGGCCCGGGCAGGTCAACGAGGTCGTCGGCGGTGCGGGCGGCGGCGTACAGCGCGTGCACTGCGGGCCGCCGGTCGGGGGTGAGCAGCCGGGTCGCCAGGTGGTAGCTCTTCCCGTGCCGGGCGGCGATCGCGGCGCAGTGCCGGTAGGCCGCGTCCAGGGTGGCCTGCCGCGCGGCCTGGGTCGGCGGCATCCGCAGGTTCGTCATCGGGGAGCACCCCGGTGATGCGCTCGGCGGCCAGCCGCCCGCTGATCAGCACCATGGGCACGCCCACGCCCGGCTGCACCGAGGAGCCGGCGAGGACGACGTTCTCCGGACCGCGGCGGGGAGCGTGGAGGGGCGGAAGGGCCCGGTCTGGCCGAAGGTGTGGGCCAGCGCGAACGGGGTGCCCGCGGCCATGCCCTGCGCCGCCCAGTCCACCGGCGTCGCCATCTCCTCCACCTCGATGGCGCCGGTCAGCCCCGTCCAGCCACGGGCCTCCAGGGTGGCCAGCACCTCGTCGCGGTAGCGGGGCCGAGCGTCGTCCAGTCCAGGTCGGGGTTGCCGCCGCTGCGCCGGTCGAGATTGGGCGTCGGAGCCACGATGCTCAGCACCTGGCCGCCGTCGGGGGCGAGGCTGCGGTCGGTGCGCGAAGGCATGCTGACCAGCAGGCTCGGGTCGGTCATCGGGCGCCCGTCGCGGGTCAGCTCGTCGAACACCCCCGCCAGGACCCGCCGAAGCTGATGGTGTGGTGCGCCTGACCGGGCAGCTCGGTGCGGACCCCGACGTGCAGGGCGACGCAGGACGGGGAGTACACCGGGCGCCGAGGCGGCCGGAGCCCCGGCACGAGCTGCCACGGCTGGTCGGTGGTGACGACCACGGCGTCGGCGGGCAGCCGGTCGCCGTCGGCCAGCCGGACGGCGGAGATCCGCCGCCCGGACGTCTCGAGCTCCTCGACGGTCGCGCCGTAGCGGAAGGCGACACCGGCGGCGGCCGCGGCGGCGGCGAGAGCGTTCGGGACGGCGGCGATCCCGCCCACGGGATGCCAGACGCCGGCGCCGATGTCGAGCTGGGCGATCACCGCGTAGGCGGCGATGGCCCGGAACGGGGAGACGCCGGCGTAGAGCGCCTGGAAGCTGAAGAGGCGGCGCAGCCGGTCGTCGGCGAAGTAACTCTCGACGTGCCGGGACAGCCGGCCGAAGCCGCCGCGGCGCGCCAGGGCGACGAGCTCGGGACCGAGCAGGTCCAGCGGGGAGTCGAGGTTGCGGTCGATGAAGGTGGTCAGCTGCAGCCGGTACAGCTCGGCGAGGTCGGCCAGGTACCGGCGCAGGGCGACCGCCTCGGCCGGACCGCACAGGGCCGCCACCTCGGCCGCGAACGCGTCGGGGTCCGCGTGGACGTCGAGATGGGAGCCGTCGGCGTACTGCGCGCGGTAGGTGGTCTCCAGCGGGACCAGGGAAGCCGGTCCTCCAGCTTCTCGCCGACCGCGGCCAGCGTGTCGGCCACGATCTCGGGTGCGGTGAAGACCGACGGCCCGGTGTCGAGGGAGTAGCCGTCCCGGTCGACCCGGCCGGCCCGGCCGCCCGGGCCCGCGGCGCGCTCCACGACCGTGACCTCGCGTCCGGCGCCGCGCAGGCGCAGCGCGGTGGCCAGGCCGGCGAGGCCGGCCCCGACGACGACGACGCGCTCGGTGCGCCCGGGGACGGTGCGGACCATCAGGCGGTGCGGGACGTGGCGGCCACCGCGAGGGCGTCGAGGGCGGCGCGGGCGTCGTCGGCGATCGGGGCGCGCGTGATGGCCCGGCGGGCCAGCGCGGTCTGCTCGGTGATCCGCTCCTCGACACGGGCACGTGCGCCGGTGGACTCCAGCAGCCCGCGCAGCGCGTCGAACTCCTCCGGACCGGCCTCGGCATTGCCCAGCAGGTCGTCGAGCAGGCGCCGGCCGTCGGCGTCCGCCCCTCCTCGGCGAGGGCGATGAGCAGGGTCTGCTTGCCCTCGCGCAGGTCGTCGTCGGCGGACTTGCCGGTCACGGTGGGGTCGCCGAACACGCCGAGGACGTCGTCGCGCAGCTGAAAGGCCTCCCCGAGGGGAGCCCGATCGATGTGTAGGCCTCGGCGGTCTCCGGTCCGGCGCCGGCGAGCGCGGCACCGAGCTGCAGCGGGCGCTGGACGGTGTAGCCGGCGCTCTTGTAGCGGGCGACCTTCATGGCGCCGTCCGGCCCGGGCAGGCCCCCAGCGGCCCGCAGCAGATCCAGGTACTGCCCCGCGGTGACCTCCGTGCGCATCGTGTCCCAGACCGCCCGTGCACGGATGAGTGCCGGGACGGAGATGCCGGAACGCCGCAGCAGCTCGTCGGACCAGACGAGGGCCAGATCGCCGACGAGGATCGCCGCACCGGTGCCGAACAGGTCCCGGTCACCGTCGAGATCCTCGGAGACGTGGCGGGACGCGAAGCCGATGTGGGTGGCGGGCCGGCCGCGCCGGGTGGTCGCGCCGTCCATCACGTCGTCGTGCACGAGGGCGCTGGCGTGGACGAACTCCAGCGCGGCGACGGCGCGGAGCACGGCCGCGTCGTCCTCGCCGGTCGCTGCGTCGCGGGCGCCGCGCCAGCCCCAGTAGGCGAAGGCGGGACGCAACCGCTTGCCGCCCTCGGCCAGGGCGCAGACCTCGTCGACGACCGGCGCCAGACTGGCGTCCATCGCGGCGAGGGTCTCCCGCTGGCGGTCGAGGAACTCGGTCAGGGCCGCGCTGACCGCGTTCCGGAGCCCGTCGACGTCGGCCGCACCCAGCGGGGAGCCGCGGCCTCGAGGTGCTGGGTCCGGGCTGCGGTCACGGGCCCAGTATTGCCCAACCCGATGGTGCGCGACCTCGGCAGCAGGGCAGGGCCCGGACTCCGGCTCATGGTTGTCCACCCTTCTCGCGCAGCACGCGACGGTAGGTCGGGAGCGACGGGCGGCACCCCCGGCGGGAACGACCGAAGCCGCCGCCGACCCCTTCTTCCGCCGGCATCGTCCGCCTGGATGCGCGGGCGTGAGAAATGTCGTAGGTCGTCGGCCTCTGCCCGTCCGGCGATCGTCCGTACGCTGAGAGGCCGTGACCCGGACCGTGAGTGAGCTCCTCGCCGCCGAGCGGCCCACGTGGTCGTTCGAGTTCTTCCCCCGAAGACGCCCGAGGCCGAGCCGCAGCTCTGGACGGCCCTGCGCGAGCTGGAGCGCCTCCAGCCGTCCTTCGTGTCCGTCACCTACGGGGCCGGTGGCTCCACCCGCGAGGGCACGGTCGCGATCACCGAGCGCATCGCCGCCGAGACGACGATGACGCCGATGGCCCATCTGACCGCGGTCGACCACAGCGTCGCCGAGCTGCGGCACGTCGTCAGCCGGCTGGCCGCCGCCGGGGTGCGCAACCTGCTGGCGCTGCGCGGCGATCCGCCCGGCCTCGACCCGCAGGCGGAGTGGCGGGCGCACCCGGAGGGGCTGAACTACGCCGCCGAGCTGGTCGAGCTGATCAAGTCGATGGGCGACTTCTCCGTGGGGTCGCCGCCTTCCCGGAGCAGCACCCGCGCTCCCCGGACTTCGAGACCGACATCGCCCGGTTCGTCGACAAGTGCCGGTCCGGTGCCGACTTCGCCATCACCCAGATGTTCTTCCGGGCCGAGGACTACCTGCGGCTGCGCGACCGGGTGGCCCGCCACGGCTGTGACGTCCCGATCATCGCCGGGGTCATGCCGGTCACCAGTGCAGGCCAGATCAGCCGGATCGTGGAGCTGTCCGGTCAGGCGTTCCCGGCCGACCTCGCCGATCGGTTCGCCGCCCTGGACGGCGACCGGCCGGAGGACAAGGCCGCGGTCCGCGCCTTCGGGGTCGAGGTGGCCACGGAGCTGTGCCGGACGCTGCTGTCCGAGGGTGTTCCCGGCATCCACTTCATCACGATGAACCGCTCGACCGCGACGCGCGAGGTCTACACGAACCTGGCGCAGCTGCCCGTCACCTCGTGAGCGGGCGGCCTTCCAGCACCGCCGCGGCGTCGGCGGCGGCCCGGCGCAGTCCCTCGCGCTCGGCGGCGTAACCGCCGAGGACACCGACCACCGGCAGGTTCGACAGGGCGCGGTGACGCAGCTTGCCCTTCGGCCGGGCGTCGAGCGCGTCGTCGATCCGGCCCAGCAGGCCGGCGACCCGCCACAGGGTGCGCAGGTTCCCGCGCACCCCGCCGCGCTGCTCCCGAGCGCCCAGGGCCTCCTCCCGGTAGGTGCCGCGAGCGTGTTCCAGCAGCGGCTCGACCTGCTCGGCGGTCAGGTCGCGACGCAGCAGCACCTTCGTGAGCAGCGAGATCCGCGCGGCCGGTTCCTCGACGTCGTGCTCGGACGCCACTCCGAGGACGACGACGGACTGGACCGCGGTGCCGACGGTGTTCTGCAGGGGAGGAGGTCGGCGAGCTTCCCGGCGAACCGCGGAACCGCGGAGACGCCGGCCGCCACCCGGGAGACGCGGTCGGCCCACCAGGCGTCGCGCTCCTCCTGGGGGAGGACCGGTGGGCGGCCGAGCCGCCGCACCAGGGGCCGGGTCAGCCGGTCGACCCGGCGGAGGACGTCGACGACGACGGCGTCACTGATCGGTGCCATGGGGCCGGAGTGCCCCGGGACGAGCGCGTTCACCCCCAGGTCCTCGTTGCGCCCCCGCCGCGGGAGGGGCGCGGTCCTCGAGGTCCCGTGAGCTGGACGGGGCGAACCGCGCTGCTCGCTACTCTCCGCGGCGTGGTCGTCACCGCGGGCGTCGTCGCCTGCCTCCTCCTGGCCGGGCTCGCCGTCTTCCAGTTGCTGCTCGTCGCGGGCCGGCCGCTGGGGCGGTTCGCCTGGGGCGGGCAGCACGACGTCCTGCCGAGGGGGCTGCGGATCGGCAGCGCGGTCTCCGTCGTCGTCTACGCGGTCGTCGCCGTGGTGGTCCTGCAGGCGGCCGGCGCGCTGACGCTGTTGCCGGATGCCGTCGTCGACGTCGGGATGTGGGTGCTGACCGGCTACTTCGCCCTCGGCGTGCTGATGAACGGGATCTCCCGCAGCCGGCCCGAGCGGCTGGTGATGACCCCGATCGCCCTGCTCCTCGCCCTCTGCTGCCTGGTGCTCGCGCTGCAGTAGGCCGCCACGCTGGAAAGCGGCTGTGAAGGTCCGAGGAATCGGGCCGGGACGCCGCGCCGCACGTACCGTGACCGCCATGGCGTCAGGGCGACGGGCGGCGGCGCCGCGCTGGGCCGGGGTGGGCGTCCTGGTCGCCGTGCTCCTCGCGCTGCCCCCGTTCCTCGGCGCCCTGCCTGCCGAGGACTCCGACGTGTCGGCCGCCGACCTCCGCGACGCCGTCCTGGCCGCCGACGGGATCGGGTTCTCGGGGCACGCGGAGTCCGCCGGTGGGCTCGCCCTCCCGGTCGGCGACCAGCTCCCGGCGGTCGCCGACCTGTTCAGCGACCGGACGACGATGCGCGTGTGGTGGCGCGGTGGGGCCGATCACCGCGTCGACGTGCTCGGTGCCGCTGGGGAGACCGGGTACCACCGCGACCCGGCGGGGCAGTGGATCTGGGAGTACGAGTCCGCGACCGCCACCCGGGCCGACGCCGCTGCCGCAGGCGAGCCGTTCGCGCTCCCCGGTCCGCCCGACCTGCTGCCGAACACGCTGGGCCGGCGCCTGGTGTCGGAGGCGACCGACGCGGAGCTCAGCCGCATCGGCGCCCGGCGGGTGTCCGGCCGGCCGGCCCTCGGGCTGCGGGTGACGCCGGCCGAGGAGGCGAGCTCCGTCGCCCGGGCCGACGTCTGGGTGGACGCCGACAGCGGCCTGCCGCTCCAGGTGCAGATCGTCGGGGACGACGGTGGGATCCCGGCGGTCGACACGCGGTTCCTCGACCTCGAGATCGCCGGACCCGAGGCAGGGGTCATCGCGTTCCGCCCGCCCGAGGGCGCCCGGGTGCGGGAGGCGCAGGAGGCCGACATCGCCCGGGAGGCCGCCGAGCGGCTGCGCCCGACCGCGCTCCCCGCCACCCTCGATGGTCTCCCTCGCCGCACCGGTGACGGCGTCCCCGCGGGGATCGGCCTGTACGGGCGCGGGATCACCCTGCTGGCGGTCGCGCCCGTTCCGCGCCGGCTGGCGGCCGCCCTGGAGAACACGCTGTCGGCCAGCCCGGACGCCGTCGACGACGACGCCGGCCTGCGGGCCGCCGCGGGCCCGGTCGGCCTCATGGTGGTCCGGCAACCGGGCAGCGGGTCCTACCTGCTCACCGGCACGGTCAGCCTGGACGCCCTCGCGTCGGCCGCCGCGGAGCTGCCCGACCTCGGGGACCAGCGGTGAGCGCCGTCCTCGCGACGCGCGGCCTGGTCAAGCAGTACGGCCGGTTGCGCGCGGTCGACGGCATCGACCTCGACGTGCAGGCCGGTGACGTCTACGGCTTCCTCGGTGCCAACGGGTCGGGCAAGACGACCACGGTCCGCATGGTGCTGGGCCTGGTGCTGCCCACGAGCGGCGAGATCGAGCTGCTGGGGAGCGCATGCCGCGGGCCGGCCGGCGGGTGCTGCCCCGCGTGGGTGCCCTCATCGAGGGCCCGCGCACTACGGGCACCTTTCGGGCCGGGAGAACCTCGCGCTGCTCGACGCCTCCGGCCGGGGCGGTTCCTGGCGCACCCGGAAGCAGCGGGTGACCGACGTGCTCGGCCAGGTGGGCCTCGGCGGCGTGGGACGCCGCCCGGTGAAGAACTACTCGCTCGGCATGCGGCAGCGGCTGGGCCTGGCCGGTGCGCTGCTGCGCCGCCCGGAGCTGCTCGTGCTCGACGAGCCGACGAACGGCCTGGACCCCCAAGGCATCACCGAGATCCGGGAGCTGCTCCTGGACCTCAACCGCGGCGGGACGACGGTCTTCCTCTCCAGCCACCTGCTGGCCGAGGTCGAGCAGCTGTGCACCCGCGTCGGCGTGCTCGACCGGGGCCGGCTGGTGCTCCAGGACCGGCTGGCGACCCTGACCGCACCGACCGGGGCCACCGTCGTGCACAGCCCCGAACCGGAGCGCGTGCGGGCGGTGCTCGACGGGCGGGTGGTCGCGGTGGACGGGCACCGGCTGGTGGTCCGCGGGGACGACCCGGTGGCCGTCAACGCCCGGTTGGTCGCCGCCGGGGTGCCGGTGTCCGGGCTCGCCCTGGAGCGGCCGACGCTCGAGGAGGTGGTCCTGGCCGCCGCCGGGGCCAGCCCCGACCGGGTGGACGCGATCCGGTGATCGTCGTCGAGCTGCGCAAGATGTTCCGGCGCCCGCGGACCTGGGCGACGATCGCCGTCCTCAACGCACTGCCGATCCTGGTCGCCGTCCTGCTGGTCCTGACCGACCTGGCGCCCCGGCCGGGGAGGGGCCGCCGTTCCTCTCCGCCGTCCTGCGCAACGGCACGCTGTACCCGCTGGCCGCCCTCGCCATCGTGCTGCCGCTGTTCCTCCCGATCGCGGTCGCCGTGGTCGCGGGGGACGCTGTCGCGGGTGAGGCCCAGGCCGGCACGCTGCGCTACCTCCTGGCCCGTCCGGCCGGGCGGACGAGATTGCTCGTCGCCAAGCTCCTCGCGGTGATGGCCTTCGTGCTGGTGACCGTCCTGGTCGTCGCGGGAGTCGGCTACGTCATCGGGACGACGCTCTTCGACGCCGAGCCGATCGCGGGCACCTCGGTCTCCGGGACGGCGCTGACACCGACCCAGATCGCCGGGCGGACGATGCTGGCCATCGGCTACGTGGCGGTGTCGATGCTCGGGGTGGCCGCCTTCGCGCTGTTCTTCTCGACGCTCACCGACTCCCCGCTGGGCGCGACGATGGGCGCGCTCGCGGTGCTGGTCGCGTCGTCCCTGCTGTTCACCCTCGACGCCGCGTCGCCGATCGCCCCGTACCTGCCGACCCGCTACTGGCTGGCCTTCGTCGACTTCTTCCGCGACCCGATCCTCTGGCGTGACGTCGTGCGCGGCGTGGCCCTGCAGGGTGTCTACGTCGGGGTCCTGCTCGCCGCGGCGTGGGCCAACTTCACCACCAAGGACGTGACCAGCTGAGCGGTTCAGCCGCCGAGCCGTGCGCAGTCCTCGGGCCCGAGGGCACCGGCTCGCCTGCAGCGAGCTCGGCCAGCACCAGGGCGCGGACCAGCGCGTCGCGCGGGAGGTCGCCGTGGCCGACGCGCGCCGAGGCGCAGACGGACTGCACCGGGAGGTTCAGTGCGCCGTCCAGCCGGGCCGAGTCGGGCGGGGTGACCGTCTCGTCCTGAGTGGTCCAGATCGAGACCCACGTCGGGCCCTCCGGTGTCTCGTCGCCCGCGTTGAGCTGCGCCAGCAGCTCGCTGCCGGTGGCCAGCTGCCGGCAACCCGCGGGGCACTCGCCCGGCGCGAGCGCCCCCGCCAGGTCGGCGAGCGACGTCCCGTGGTGCGGCGTGCCGAGGGTCAGCACCCGGCGCACCGAGCCGGCATGGCCGTCGGCCACCCAGAGCCGGGCGACCAGCCCACCGGCGGAGTAGCCCACGAGGTCCACCGTCTCCGCGCCGGTCCGCTCGAGGACGGCGGCCACGGCTGCGTCGAGGGCGTCGGCGGAGGCGGTCAGGTCGTCGGTGCCGTCCCCGGGCAGCCGCACGACGGTGACGTCGCGTCCCGCCGCGCTCAGCTGGTCGGCCAGCGGCCGGAGGGTGCCCGTTCCGCCGCCGTACCCGGGGATCAGCAGCACCGGGCCGGGGCGGTCCTGGGCCACCGGGCCGGTCTGCAGGTCCGACGACCGCGCCAGCACCACGGCGGTCAGCGCCGCCGCGGCCGCCACCACGAGCGTCAGCAGAGCCAGGACGACACGGCGCCGCGCGGGAGCGAGGCCGGCCAGCACGGTCCTACTGTCCCTGGTGGCGCCGCTCCGGGGGCGGGCGGGCCGGCAATCGGCGCCGGACGCCCCGGCTGCGCTGCCCTCCACCGGTCCCGGGCGCGAGCCCTGCCGTCGGCGCGCGCGGCTCCGTTTGGTGGACTGCGCAGGTGGAGGTGCGGGCGTGCTGAGCAGGGACGAGTACCTGGCCGAGTGGTCCCGGTGGCACGGTGACACCCCGACCGACCGTCCCCTCGTACGCGGCTGGCTGACCGCCGCCTGGACCCTGGCGCGGCCGCTGGCCGGTCTGCCCCCGCTGGTGGCCACGGCGTTCGGCCTGCTCGTCGCTGCCGCCGCGCTCCTCCCGGCGGCAGCCGGCGGCACGTGGCTGATCGCTGCGGGCGTCCTCGTCGGGTTGTCGGGCCTCCTGGATTCCCTGGACGGCGCGATCGCCATCGGGACCGGCCGCGCCTCCCGCCGTGGCTTCGTCCTCGACTCCGCCGTCGACCGGGTGAGCGAGGCCGCCTACGCCGGTGCGCTGTGGGTAGCCGGGGCACCGGGCTGGCTGGCGGTCGTCTTCGGGGCGCTGTGCTGGCTCCCCGACTACCTGCGGGCGCGGGCCGGCCAGGCAGGCGTCGACGAGACCGGGGCGCTGTCGGTGTGGGAGCGCCCCACCCGCGTCGCCATGACGGGGATGACGCTCGGTGGCGCCGGTGTGGTCGCCGGCACGGGAGCCGGCGAGCTGGTGGTCACGGCCGGAGCGGGCGTCGGTGCGCTGCTCGGCGCCGTGGCGGTCGTGCAGCTGGGCATCTCGCTCCGGCGGATGCTCGGCGACTGACTCCCGGCGAGCCGAGCGCCGGCCAGGCTCCTAAGGTGTGCGGGTGCTCTGGACCGCGCCAGGGCACCCGGCATCGTGCGGCCGTTCCGCCGATCCAGCAGTCAGGGAGCGCTCCGTGCCCGTCGCCGTCACCGGCTCCATCGCCACCGACCACCTGATGACCTTCCCGGGGAAGTTCGTCGAGCAGTTCGTCGAGGGCCAGATGGAGAACGTCTCGCTCTCCTTCCTCGTGGACGACCTCGTGCAGCACCGTGGAGGTGCGGGCGCGAACATGGCCTACGGGCTGGGTCTGCTCGGCCTGCAGCCGGTCCTGGTGGGGTCGGTCGGCAGCGACTTCGCCGAGTACGACGCCTGGCTGACCCGGCACGGGGTGGACACCCGCAGCGTGCACTGGTCGGAGCTGAAGCACACGGCCCGATTCGTGTGCACGACCGACGCCGCCAACAACCAGATCGCGTCCTTCTACTCCGGCGCCATGTCGGAAGCGGGCACCATCGAGCTCGGCCCCGTCGTGGACCGCGTCGGTGTCCCCGACCTCGTGGTCGTCGGCCCGAACGACCCCACCGCGATGGTGCGGCACACCCAGGAGTGCCGGCAGCGCGGCCTCCGTTCGCCGCCGACCCGAGCCAGCAGCTGGCGTGGGCCGACGGCGACATGATCCGCACCCTGGTCGACGGCGCAGACCTCCTGTTCACCAACGAGTACGAGTCGCACCTGCTCCAGCAGAAGACGGGGTGGAACGAGACCGAGGTGCTCGCTCGGGTGGGCACCTGGGTCACCACCCGCGCCGCCGACGGGGTGCTGGTCCGGCAGGCAGACGCGGAGCCGATCTCGGTGATCGCCGTCCCGGAGACCAAGCCGGTCGAGCCGACCGGCGGCGGCGACGCGCTGCGCGCCGGGTTCATCGCCGGCCGCATGTGGGGCCTGGGTCTCGAGCGGGCCACCCAGCTCGGGTCCGCCGTCGCGACCGCTGCCGTCGAGGTGATCGGCACCCAGGAGTACGACCTGCCGCGCGAGAGCTTCCTGGCGCGGTTCGCCGAGGCGTTCGGCGCCGACGCCGCCGGCGAGGTGGCCCCGCACCTGCCCGGGTGAGCGCGACCGGCGCCTCGACACCCCTCGTCAGAGCCCGGTGAGCCCCATCAGTCGCCGCGGATGGCCTCGCCGATCGTCGGGTCCTCGGCCCAGCGGGTGAAGGGGATCCGGGGATCTCCTTCACCTCGCCGATCGTCGACCACTCGTTCCCGCCCAGCCGGGCCAGCGGCCGGAGGTGCTCGATGCGCGGCCGGCCGTCGCGCACGGCGCCCGCAGCCACGCTGATCAGCCGCACGCGGCCGAACACCACCGTGCTGTCGCCCAGCCGGACGGTCGAGTGCAGGGTGCACTCGACCGACACCGGGGAGTCGGCGACCCGGGGGACGGAGACCCGCTCGCTCGGCTCCAGCCGGACGCCGCACTGCTCTGCCTCACTCACACCGGCGGGGAAGTCGGTGCCCGTGGCGTTGATCTGCTCGAAGAGCGCCTCGGGCGTCAGGCTGATCGTGAACTCGCCGGTCGCCTCGACGTTGCGCAACGAGTCCTTGCGCCCGACCGAGGTGAACTGGACGACCGGCGGGTCGACGCAGGCCACCGTGTAGAACGAATGCGGCGCCAGGTTGAGGACCCCTCGGCCGAACGGCTGCACACCCACGCGATCGGGCGGGGGACGACGACGGAGTTCAGCACGCGGTAGAACGCGCGCGTCTCCATCTCGGTGGGGTCGAACTGCACGCGCTCGTCGGCATCGGTCACCGCGCCATCGTCGCCGGACTCCCGCCCGGGTGCGCAGCCGGGGCGTGAGAGTGGGGGCGCCTAGGGTGTCGGTGCCGCCGAGAGCCGGTGGCGGAGAGGTGCGCGCGCGGACATGACCAGCCTGCAGATGCGCGTGATCGTGGCGGTCCTGCGACTGACCCGCAAGCGCGGCATGGCGACGGCCGAGAGGGGTCGCCGCCGGGTGGCGGCGCCGAAGGGCCCGTCCGGGCCGCCCCGGTCGCTGCGTACGCGGCACGACGTGAGCACCCGGCGCGTCGGCGGCTTCGACTGCCACACCGTGGCACCGAGGGGTGGGGAGGCCGGACGCGCCGCGATCTACCTCCACGGCGGCGCCTACATCAGCGAGATCTCCCCGCAGCACTGGACGCTGATCTCCCGGATGGCCGACGCCGGCGTCCGCGTGGAGGTGCCCAGCTACGGCCTGGCGCCGCAGTACACCTACCGGGACGCCTATCCCTTCCTGACCGACGTCTACCGGGAGCTCGTCGCCGACGTACCGGCATCCCAGGTGAGCGTGGTGGGCGACTCGGCCGGCGGCGGCCTGGCACTGGGACTCGTGCAGCTCCTCGGCGCGGCCGGGCTGCCACAGCCGGGCCGGGTGGTCCTCGTCGCCCCGTGGCTGGACCTGACCCTGGGCAACCCGGGTCTTCCGGCGGTCGAGGCCCGCGACCCCTGGCTGAGCTCGGCCGGCCTGCACGAGGCGGCGAAGGCGTGGGCCGACGGTGACGATCCGACCGACCCGCGGCTCAGCCCGATCAACGGATCTCTCGCCGGGCTCCCGCCGACGGACCTGTACGTCGGCACCCGCGACATCTGCCTGCCCGACGCGCACCTCCTGCGCGACCGCGCCGAGGCGGCGGGCGCCGCACTCCGCCTCGTGGTCTGCGAGGGAGCCGTGCACGTCTACCCGCTGGTCCCGGCGCCGGAAGGCCGGGCCGCGGCCCGCGAGATCGTCGCGACGGTGGCCGGAACGCCGCTGGGCCGACCTACAGGGGCCGATCCCGCCAGGTGAGCGTGCCGCGGCGGTGGCCGACGACCGACCGGGCCATCAGTGCGTCGAACACCAGGATCGACAGCGGGTGCGCCAGGGCATCCGGCCAGCTGCGGCCACCGGTCACCGAGGCGACGACGGCACGACCGGCCGCGCCCGCCAGCCACCCGACGAGCCCGGCCCGCGAGCCGCGGAGCGCGGCGACGGGCGGGACCACCCACACCGCGGTGAGGGCGGCCGCCGCCGCGACACTGCCCGCCGGCCGACCGCCGACCGCCGCCCACAGGGATTTCGCATAGCCGTCCCGGAGCGACGGCCAGCCGTCGTACATCCGGCAGGCCGCCAACCGCGACCCGTCGATCGGGACCCCCGCCCGCCGGACCGCTTGACCGCACGCAGCAGGGCGATGTCCTCCAGCACCTCGCCCCGGACGGCCCCGTGGCCACCGGCCCGGTCGTACCCACGCCGGTCGAGCACCAGGAACTGGCCGTTCGCGGCGGCCAGCGACGGCCGGCCGGAGCGTTCGGCGAGCCGCAGGGGAGGGTCGTCGCCCAGAGCCACGGAGCCAGCGGCTGCACGAGCCGCTCGGCCGGGCCGTGCGCCAGAGGGCGCGGCCAGGGCGAGACCAGGTCCAGGCCGTGCCGCTCCAGGACGGCGACGGCACCGGCGATCGCGTCCGGGAAGAGCCGGACGTCGGCGTCGACGAAGACCAGCACGCCGCCGTCGTCGCCCGAGGCGGCCGCCCCGGTGGCGCACGCGTGCGGCTTGCCCAGCCAGCCGGGCGGGGGAGGGGCCGCCCGGACCAGCCGGACGCGGGGTCGGCCACGGAGCCGACGACGGCCGCCGTCGCGTCGGTGGAACCGTCGTCCACCACCACCACGCGGAGGGAGGGCACCCCCGCTGGTCGAGCAGGGCGGTGAGGCAGCCACCGATGTGCCGCTCCTCGTTGCGCGCCGGCACGACGACCGTGACCGGTCGGGAGACCTCCGGGGATCGACCGGCGGACGGCGGAGCAGCGCGACGTTGAGCGCCGCATGGAGAGCGCCCAGCACGGAGACTCCCGCGAGGACGCGGACCAGACGCCCGCTCACCGGCGGCCCGCGGCGGCCCGGCGCTGCTGGACGGCGAGCACGACGAGGACGGGGACCGCGAGCGCGGCGCCCCACGCCGCCGACCCGGGCAGCTCCAGCCATCCGGCGTGCGCCAGCGCACCCCGAGCGTCATCCAGCCGAGGGCCAGCAGCGGCGCCGCGTCGCCGATCCGGGGTGCGTCGGCAGGGAGGTGCCGGCGACCAGCAGACCGAGCAGAGCCATGAGCACCAGGCCGGCGAACAGCCAACCGGCGAGGTTGGTCAGCGGCACCGTGTCGATGCCGGGCAGCCCGGGCTCGGGATGGGTCCAGGTCCAGTAGCCGGCCTGGACCATCTGCGGGTCGAGGACGACGTCCCAGGCGGCGAAGATCCCGGCGGCCCACGCGAGGCGGGCGAGCGGTCGCCGGCCGGGCCGGACCGGGCGGGCGAGCCGGTCGGCCAGCACCCAGCTCGGCCAGGCCATCATCAGCCAGGCCAGCGGGACGAGGAAGGGCACGCCCAGGAGGGTCGGGCCCAGCACGTCGGCGTACTCGTAGGTGCCGTACGGAAAGCCCGTGGCGAGGCCGATCGACTCGAAGGCGACAGCGGCGACTACGACCAGGAGGAGCAGTCCGACGGCCGTCCGCGGCCCCCGGCTGAGCCAGGCGTGCACCACTGACAGCAGCGAGCCGAGGACGACGATCGCCCAGCTGATCGCGTCGCGGGTGGTCCCCGAGCTCAGGGGATAGGCGATGGCGGTGAGCACCAGGGCGACCGCGATGCCCAGCGGCACGACCCCGCGGGACCTCCACGAGCGCGGCACCGGCGGCGCGGCGACCGACGGGATCACGACGACGTCCGCCGCATCCTGGTCACCGCGCGGCGCAGGGCCCGGCCGGTCGTGGCACGGGCCCGCGGGAGCGCGCGCCGATCGGCCAGCAGCACGCGGGCCGACGTCCGGCCGGAGTTGCCCGAGACGCCCCCGCCGGGATGCGTCGAGGCGCCGGCCAGGTAGAGGCCGGACAGCCCCGGGACCGCGTAGCCCGACAGTGCCGGCGTCGGCCGGAAGGCGAACATGCTGGCCAGGCCCATCTCCACGTGCATGACGTTGCCACGGAGCAGGGACAGTTCCCGCTCGAGCGCCAGGGGCGTCTGGACGTGCAGCCGCTGGACCGAGTCGGCGAAGCCAGGGGCGTACCGGTCGACCGCGGCCACCAGCCGCTGGGCCTCGCTCTCGGCCAGGGTGTCCCAGTCGGCGCCGTCCGCCAGCGCGTACGGGTACCACTGGCCCCAGATCGTGACGACGTGCTGACCGGGTGGCGCCAGGGTGTCGTCACTGGCCGAGAAGCACATCGCCAGGGGCACGGGGAGCGCGGGAGCTGCCCGGCGGCCCAGTCGCCGTGCGCGGAGGCGAGCTCCGCGCGGTCGGTGCAGAGCAGCTGGAGCCCCTGGAGCGCCTGTTCGGGGGCGACGCCGGGGTAGGCCGGGGTGCGTCGGTGAGCGCGCGGACGACCAGCCCGAAGCCGTTGCCGACCGGCGGGTCGGCGTCGGCGAGGGCCGGTGGTGCGTGGATCCCGGCCAGCTCCGCGTCACGAGGACGTGGCAGGCGGCGACGACGGCGTCGGCCTCGATGCGCCGCCCGCCGACGGTCCGCACCCCCGTGATCCGCCGTCCGCCGGCACCGTCGTCCGCGGTCAGCAGCTGGGCGGCGCCGTCGCCGAGCACCACCCGCCCGCCGTCGGACTCCAGCCGGTGGCGCAGCGCCGCGGTCAGCCCGCCCGAGCCGCCGACGGGGTGGCCGGGCGGGACGTCGTGCAGCAGCGCGAACCAGGCGACCATCGCGGCCGTGCCGGGCTCGGACATCGGAGGCCCGGACTGCGCACCGAACCAGGCCAGGGCCGCCTTGAGCCGCTCGCTGCCGAACCAGCGGTCCAGCAGCGCGTCGCCGGAGCCCAGGAAGTCGACGGCGAGCTCGCCGCCGGGAGTGCGCGGCCGGCCGTCCGCCGGCGCCCCGAGCGGCCAGAACGACCGGAGCAGCCCCGCCGCTGTGGGGGACCTGCCGAAGGACGCGGCGACCGCGCGGCTGCGCGGGCCCCAGACCTCGACGAAACGGCGGTAGGCCTCCGCGTCCTCGGAGCCGCAGGCCTCGGCGATCGACGCGCAGGTGGCATCGAGGTCGACGGAGAACACCAGCGGGCGTCCGTCGGGCCCGTCCGTGCCGGGGGACGGCGCGGGCGCGAAGCCCCACGGGTCGCAGTCGATGTAGCGCAGGCCGTGGGCGGCCAGGTCCAGCTCCTCGACGATGCCGCTCTGCCGGATGATCACGTGCGCGCTGGAGCCGCGGTCGACCAGGACGCCGGGCCAGCGTTCGACGGTCGAGACCGCCCCGCCGAGGACCGCGTCGGACTCCACGACCTCCACCGACAGCCCTGCGCGCGCCAGGTAGCAGGCGGCGACGAGTCCGTTGTGGCCGGAGCCGATCACCACGACGTCGACGCGGGTGTCGGCAGGGGAGCGCTCACGCTCAGCTGTTCGCCCGGTCCTGGTCGTCCGGATGCAGCGGTTCGCGGGGACGGAGGGGAGCCGGGCGCCGAGGATGGCGAAGGGGCGCGAGTCGCCGGGGAAGTGGTAGCCGCGGGCCAGGTCCACGAAGCCGTCGGCGTGGTACAGCCGGAACGCCTTGGTGTCGGCGTCGGGGGTGGAGAGCAGCGCGGCCGGATGGGGGATGTCGGTCACCAGGGCGTGCAGGAGCCGGCGGCCCAGACCGCGGCTCTGGTGGTCGGGGTGGACGTGCAGCTCGCAGACCTCGAAGGCGTCGGGCAGCCACCTCTTCGCCGTGCGCCGGTCGAGGGCGGCGCGCACCTGGTCGTGCCACCACTGGCCGGGGGCCACGACGTACCCGTAGCCGAAGCCGACGAGCCGTTCGGCTGTCTCGCCCCCACCCGCCCCGGTCTCGGCGAAGGCACCGACGGCCCGGAACCCCGGCCGCTCGGTGTGCTGGACGGCGTAGCCGTAGCGACCGGCGACGACGGCGGAGTCGTACCCCATCGCCAGGCCGTAGATGGTGAGCGCCTCGTGCATGTGCTCGCGCAGCCGGGGGTCGGCAGCTCGATGATGCGGGTGGTGGGCCGGGTGTCGGTCATCGGAGGGCTGCCGGGGTGGTGGGGTGGGTGGTCGGCGCCGCGCCCGGTCCGGTGCCGACCTCGGCCGCCGTGCCGCCGGTCAGTCGGAGCAGCTCGTCGTAGGTCGTGGGGAACACGGTGTGCGAGTGCCCGGCAGCCGCCCAGACCTGGTCGTAGCGGGCCAGTTCGACGTCGACGAGGGTGCCGATCGGCTCCGGGTGGCCGAGGGGGCGACACCGCCGATGGCCTGCCCGGTGTGCCGGCGGACGAACTCCGGTGTCGCGCGACTGATCCGGGGGACGCCGAGGAGGGTGGCGACCACGGCCTCGTCCACGCGGTGCGCGCCGCTGGTCAGGACCAGCAGCGGGTTGCCGTCGACGTCGAAGACGAGGCTGTTGGCGATCGCGCCGACGGGGACGCCGAGCTGCGCCGCCGCGGCAGCCGCGGTCGGCGCGCTGTCGGGCAGGTGGCGGACCGTGCCGGTGGCACCGGCAGCGCGCAGGAGGCGCGCGACCTCGGCGACCCGGGGTGTTCCGGCTCGGTCGGCGGGGTCGGCGGAGGCATGGGCCGATCCTGCCACCGGGCCAGGGAGCCTGCCGCCGTGGTCGTCCGACCAGACGCGTCAGCGATGCGACGGCTGCACCCCGTGCGGTCCCACCGAGGCGCAATGACGTCGATGCTGCGCTTACCGACGTGCGAGGAGCAGCCCGCTCGTGCTCGGCCGTCCTTCGCGCACGAGCGGTCCCGGTTGAGCATCGACGTGTACGCGGTGTACGAGGACGGCCGGGTGGAGCTGCACGGGTCCACCGCCGTGACCGACCCGGACAACTTCCAGGCGGTGTGGGTCGAGGACGGCGAGGACGAGCGCTGACGTTTCTTGCGGGTGGTCCGAGCTGACCACGTTCCCTTCGGGAGCCGATGCGGATATCACCGTCGTACCCCTGCTCGGCGGAGCGTCCGATCCCGATCGTCGGTCTACTGTGAGTAGACTATGGACATGGGTGACACCACCACCGTCAAAGTTCAGACCAGTACGCGCGACATGCTCCTGCAGTTGGGTGCTTCCCGACGTCAGAGCGCCGACCAGGTCATCCGGGCCGCTCTCGAGGCGATGAGGCGCGACGAGCGCCGACAGGTCGCGGCCACAGAAGCCCGCGCCCTCAGGGAGGACCCGCTCGACCTCGCCGAGGTGCGAGCCATCCAGGAGGACATGGCTGCGCTCCGTGAGGGGTGAGGTCTACCGGCTGCCGGCGCGCGGCAAAGGGCATGAGCAGCAGGGCCGTCGATACGCAGTGGTGCTGCAGCCAGACTGGCTCACGTTGAGCACGTGGATCGTGGCCTTCACCAGCACGAGCGCCCGCGAAGCCATTTTCCGGCCAGCCGTGGAGATCGCCGAGCAACGGACTCTGGTCATGTGCGACCAACTCGCGACGGTCGATCTTACCCGCCTCGCCGAACCCGCCGGCTTTCTGACGCTCGATGAGATGCAGCGCGTCGGCGAGGCTCTTTCGCTGATTCTCGATCTGTAGACGAGCCCGCTCCTGTCGCGCCGTCAGGCGCGCACGCGAGCGGATACCGCCGCAAGACGATGGCGCGGAGCGTGTCGCTCGGCCGCGATCCTCGTCAAGGCGGCCGTCGTCCCGGCATGCCTGGTGACGCCGATCATCACCCAGGAGTTACCGGCCCCACGCGCATCGGCGACGCGCTGCCTGCTCGTGACATCCGTGCACCGGCAGAAGCGTCGACGTGACTGTGTGACCGATCCCTCGTCAGGGTATGCGTTTTGTATGCTGGCGGCATGGCACAGGGTGACACCACCGTCCGGGTATCGCGCGAGACGCGGGACGAGGTCCGCCGGCTGGCTGCTGAGCGCGGTGTGAGCGCCGACCAGGTGCTGGCCGAGGCCCTTCGACTCACCCGCTGGGAGTCACTCCGTCGCCAGGCGGAGCGGGAGATCGCCGAGGCCGCGGCCGATCCGGCCGATCGCGCCGAGCTGGCTGCAGCCGTCCGAGAGCTGACCGGCGCCAGGGAGTGAGGGCGCGGTCCACCGCCTCCGTTCCGACCGGCAGGCGCGGGGTCACGAGCAGACCGGTCCGCGCTATGCCGTCGTGCTGCAGGCATCCCGGTTCGACGTGCTGCCCCGATGGATCGTGGCGCCGACCAGTACCGGGGCGCGCTCGATGGTCGTCCGACCGGACGTCGACTGGGGGCCGGACCGACGCGCGTGTTGTGCGATGCCCTGACGGCGGTGGACCCGGGCGTGCGCCTCGGCGCGCAGGTCGGCCACCTGACCCACGCCGAGCAGGTGCAGGTCGACCTCGCGCTGGCACTGCTGCTGGATCTGTCGCCTCCGGCGAGCTTCTGACAGGCCGAGCGGCGGGGATCGATCACGGCGGAAGGCTGGGCGAGGAGCCGGATCGCACGGGGACGATGACGGCCTGGCGGTTCGCGCCCGGGGAAGTCGTCTGGGTCGGGCGTGTGGGCCCGCGCGACGTGCGCGTGTGCAGTGCCGCCGACGACCTCGTTCCACCGGCAGGGCGTCGAGTGGGAGCGGCCGGTGCAGGTCGCCGACTTCTTCACAGCGCCTGTCGCGTCGTCTTGACCGCGAGGGTCGGGTCCGGTCTACTGGATCTGTTCGAACACGTGTTCGAACAGTGTCGCTCCTCCATCGCTCTCCGGCCCTTCCCCGCCCGGAGCGGTGGCCGGGAGCGACGCGTGGTGTGGCCAGAGGTGGGGAGGCTGTCGTGAGCCGGGTGCTCGGTGAGATCGCTGGACGGGTCGGCGAAGAGGTCCAGGTCGAGCGTGGCCCCCTGGGCCCGGTGCAGTTCTGGCGCGGGCAGTCCCGGTACCTCGTGGGGAGCTGCTGGACTCCTGGGTCGAGACCGCTCCGTGGTGGCGGCGGGAGGTAGCCGGCGGTGGGGCCTCCGCGGAGCTGGTCGCCACCCAGCAGGTGTGGCGGGTCGAGGCGGTGCGGGCCGGGCGGTCCCGCACCAGCTTCGCGGGGTCTACGACCTCACCTGGGACGCTGCGGGCAACCGCTGGTGGCTCGTCCGGGTGCACGACTGATGGGCGCCGCCCGGGCCGTTCCCGTCGGCCAGCTGCCGTTGCCCCTGCGCTGCCCGCCGCCGCCACCCAGCTCCTGGACCAGGCGCACCGCGCGCTCCGTGAGGCGACCGGGCACACCGACCCGCGCCAGCGGTACGCCACCGCGCACCTGGGTGCGCTGCGGGCTGCCGCAGGTGTGCTGGCCGCGCGTACCCGACCCGAGCCCGCCCGTCGCCGACCGCGCAGCGCCTGGGTGCTGCTCGAGCAGATCGCTCCCGAGCTGGGGAGTGGGCCACCTTCTTCGCCGCTGGAGCAGCCAAGCGTGCGGCCGCCGAGGCCGGCCTGTCCTCCGCAGTCACCGAGCGCGAGGCCGACGACCTGGTCCGGGACGTAGGGGCCTTCCTGGTCGTGGTCGAGAACTTCCTCGCCGCTCCCGGCCCCGCCGCACGCGAATCGTCCCGGTCGCCCTTCACCCGCCCGCGCGGAGCTGGTGGGCCGGCCTCCAGGCCCGGGCGGTGAATGATCCCTTCGTCCACCTGCACGTCGCCTCCGGGTACTCGATGCGGTACGGGGCCAACCACCCGGCCGATCTGGTGGCCCGTGCCGCCGAGCACGGCATGCCGGCCCTGGCGCTGACCGACCGCGACGGGCTGTACGGCGCGGTGAAGTTCGCGCTGGCCTGCCGGTCAGCCGGGGTGCGGCCGATCTTCGGGGTGGACCTCGCCGTCGCTCCTGCCCTCGACGCGACGGTGCCTCCCGCGCTGGCGCACGCCCTCGGCGGCGAGGCGTCCGGGGCCCGGCCACCGCGGCTCAGAGCTTCGCCCGCCCGCCCGCCCACCGCGGTGGGACGCCGCAGCCCTGCCCGTGGTGGGGCCAGCGTGGACCCGCGGTTGCCGCGGGTCACCTTCCTCGCCCGGGACGGCGCCGGCTGGCGCTCGCTGTGCCGGCTGACCAGCGCCACCCACCTGCGTGGCACCCGCGGAGAACCGGTGAGCTCGCTGGCCATGGCCGCGGAGCACGCGAACGGGCTGATCGCGCTGCTGGGCCCGGACTCGGCGGTCGGCCGCGCGCTGCTGTCCGGCCGGGCCGATCATGCGGCCGCCCACCTGGACGCCTGGCGGGCCGCCTTCGGCCCGGGCCGGCTGGTGCTCGAGCTGGTGCACCACCGCGGCCGGGGCGATCGCGTGCGGGCCCAGGCGATGCTCCGGTTCGCCGCCGAGCAGGGCGTGCCGGTGGTGCTCAGCAACGCCGTCCGCTACGTCGACGCCCTCGACGCGCCGACCGCCGACGTCCTGGACGCCTCGCGCCGCCTGGTGGCGCTCGACGAGCGGCACGTCGACCGGCGGACCGCCGAGGGCTACCTCAAGTCGGGCAAGGAGATGGCTGCGGTCGCCGAGGACCTCGTCGGTCCCGACCGGGACGCCACCCTGCGCCTGCTCGAGGGCACCGCCCGGCTGGCCGAGCAGTGCGTCGTCGACGTCCGCGAGGACCTCGGCATCGGCAGCGTGCGCTACCCCGAGCTCGACGTCGTCACCACGCCGGCCGAGCGGGGGATGGGGCCCTCGCAGGTGCTGCGGGCCCGCTGCGAGGCGGGCATGGGCCGCCGCGGGATGGCGCCGTCGGAGCGGGTGCGGCAGCGGCTGGACGAGGAGCTGGCCGTGATCGACCAGCTGGGCTACCCCTCCTACTTCCTCACCGTCGCCGACGTGGTCGACCTCATCAAGAGCTTGAGGGTTCGTGCTGCCGCACGCGGTTCGGGGGCCGGCAGCCTGGTCACCTACCTGCTGGGCATCTCCGACGTCGACCCGCTGCGGTACGGGCTGCTGATGGAGCGGTTCCTCTCGCCGCTGCGCCACCAGCTGCCCGACATCGACATCGACGTGGAGTCCGCGCGCCGCATGGAGGTCTACGACGCGGTCATCGACCGCTTCGGCGCCGACCGGGTCAGCTGCATCTCGATGATGGACACCTACCGGGTGCGGCACGCCATCCGCGACGTCGGTGCGGCGCTCGGGCTGCCCCCGGCGGAGATCGACGCCGTCGCCAAGGCGTTCCCGCACATCCGGGCCAACCAGGTGCACGCCGCGCTCAAGGACCTGCCGGAGCTGCGCGCCAGCCGGCTCGGGTCGAAGCGTTCCGGTGGTAGCGGGGATCTCGACCTGATGTTCGACCTCGTCTCGCGGCTCGACGGCCTGCCCCGGCACATCGCGCTGCACCCGTGCGGCGTGCTGCTGTCGGACGCCACGCTGCTCGACCGCACCCCGGTCGAGAACAGCTACCTCGGCTATCCCATGAGCCAGTTCGACAAGGACGACGTCGAGGAGCTGGGGCTGCTCAAGCTGGACCTGCTGGGCATCCGGATGCAGTCGGCGATCGCGCACGCACTCTCCGAAGTGCAACGGGTGGACCACGAGCAGGTCGACATCGACGCCGTCCCGCGCGACGACCCGACGACGTTCGAGCTGATCCGCAGCACCCGGACCCTCGGCATGTTCCAGATCGAGTCACCGGGTCAGCGGGAGCTGGTCGGCAAGTTCGGTCCGCAGACGTTCGAGGACATCATCATCGACATCTCGCTCTTCCGGCCCGGGCCGGTGAAGAGCGACATGGTGACGCCGTTCCTCATGGCGCGGAACGGGTGGCGCGACGCGGTCTACCCGCACCCCGACCTCGAGTTCGCCCTGGAGGAGACCGCGGGGGTGGTGGTCTTCCACGAGCAGGTGCTGCAGGTCGTCGCGCGGATGACCGGCTGCACGCTGGCCGACGCCGACGAGGTGCGCCGGGCGCTGGGGGAGAGGGACGCCCATCCCGAGGTGCGGGCCTGGTTCGTGCCCCGGGCGCTGGACGCGGGCTATCCGGTGGAGGTGGCCGAGCAGGTCTGGACGGTGCTGGCCGCCTTCGGCTCCTTCGGCTTCTGCAAGGCGCACGCCGCGGCGTTCGCCCTGCCGACCTACCAGTCGGCGTGGCTGAAGGCCCACCACCCGGCGGCCTTCCTCGCCGGGGTGCTCACCCACGACCCGGGCATGTACCCGAAGCGGTTGATCCTCGACGACGCCCGCAACTTCGGGATCCGGGTGCTCGGTCTCGACGTCAACGCCTCGGCCAGCACCTACCGGGTGGAGCGCATCGAGGGCGACCCTGAGGATGAACGGGAGGTCGAGGGTCGGTCGAGGCCGGAGTGGATGCCGGAGTCGATGCGCGATCCGTCCCGCTACGGGATCCGCCTGGCGCTGGCGGACGTCAAGGGCATCTCCGACGACGAGGTGGCGCGGATCGTCACCGGGCAGCCCTACCGGTCGCTGACCGATTTCTGGCACCGCGCGTCGGTCTCCCGGCCGGTGGTCGAGCGGCTGGTGCTGGCCGGCGGTTTCGACTCCCTCTACGGCTTCGGGGTGCGCGACCGCGAGGCCGGCCGCCCCACCTCCCGGCGGAAGCAGGTGACCCGGCGCGACCTGCTGCTGCAGATCGGGGAGCTGGACCGGTGGAGCCGCAGCGGTGCGCGGGCGAGCTCGAGCGGCCAGCTGAGCCTGGACCTGATGGGGCCGGAGACGGACGAGGACGGTCCGGAGGAGAGGGGTGTGCACTGGGCAGAGGGGAGCGGACTGCCGGAGTTCACCGACGCCGAGCTCGTGCGAGCCGAGCTGGAGGTGCTGGGCCTGGACGCCAGCCGGCACGTCGTGGACTTCTACCGGCCGTTCCTGTCCGCACTCGGCGCCGTCCCGGCGGGGAGCTGCTCGGCTGCCGCAGCGGCGCGGAGGTGCTGGTCGCCGGGGTCAAGGTGGCCACGCAGACGCCGCCGATCCGCTCCGGTCGCCGGGTGGTGTTCGTGACCCTGGACGACGGCACCGGCTGCACCGACTCGACGTTCTTCGAGGATGCGCAGGGTCCCTACGCCGCCACGGTGTTCCACTCCTGGCTGCTGGTCGTCCGGGGCGTGCTGCGGCGGACCGGCCCGCGCGGGGTGTCGCTCCGGGCCACCGGCGCCTGGGAGCTGCCGGCGCTGCACGAGGCGTGGGAGGCCGACGGGCTGGACGGCGTCCGCGACCTGATGGCCGCCCCGGGGAGTTCACCGAGCAGGCGATCGCCGGGGCCGCGGCCTCGCACGGGCCGCGGCCGGTCGTCGTCCGGCCGGTGCTGGTCCACCCGACCGGCTTCCGGATGTCGCCCTACGCCGACATCAAGCCGGCCGGGGAGGACGCCGCGACGGCTGCTCGCCGAGCGGCGTCCGGTCCGCCCCGCAAGCTCTGGCACTCCAGCCCCGGCAGCTCCGGTCACTGACCTGGTCCCGGAACTCGGTCAGGGCAGTCCGCGAAGGGCCAGGCACCACTCCCTTGACAGGCAAGTAGAGGCTTGCATAAGACTGTGTCCGTGGACGCCGACCATGACCTGTTCAAGGCCATCGGCGACGCCACGCGGCGCACCATCCTGGACGAGCTGGCCGACAGGGACGGGCAGACGCTGTTCGAGATCTGCGGCCGGCTGGCGATGAAGCACGGCCTGGCCTCCTCGCGCCAGGCCATCTCGCAGCACCTCGCGGTGCTCGAGCAGGCCGGTCTGGTGCACACCCGGCGCCAGGGCCGGTACAAGTTCCACCACCTCGACACGAGCCCGCTGCGCTCGATCGTCGCCCGGTGGCCCATCGAACGAGAGGAACCGAACCCGTGATCCGCATCCACCTCACCAGCGTCTGGGTCGACGACCAGGCCAAGGCGCTGGACTTCTACACCGGCACGCTGGGGTTCACCCCGAAGACCGACGTGCCCGCCGGCGAGGCCCGCTGGCTCACCGTGGTGTCACCCGCGGACCCGGACGGCGTCGAGCTGCTGCTGGAACCGACCGGCCACCCGGCGGCAGCGCAGCTCAAGGAGGCCCTGGTCGCCGACGGCATCCCGTTCACCCAGTTCGCCGTCGACGACGTCTACACCGAGGTCGAGCGGCTCAAGGGGCTGGGCGTGCAGTTCATCCAGGACGCGACCGACCTGGGGCCCGTGGTCACCGCCGTCTTCGACGACATCTGCGGCAACCTGATCCAGATCGCCGCCATGAAGTAGTCGCCGGGCAGCATCGGCGCGGCCGTGGTCTCCCCGCGCCACATGCGCGGCGGTACCAGTCGTGACCGGGGTGGCCCCGCGGACCTGTGCGACCGCGACCGCCGGCCCGGCGGCGACCAGTGCCCGACCGATCACGATGGCCATGCGCAGAGGCCAGCGACGCCCCGGCCGAACCGGAACCGTGCGTTCCGCAGGGCTGCCGAGGCGGGACGAGCGGGGACGCTGCAGCTCAGCCCTCGTCGTCCTCGCCGTCGGTGGCGTCCTCGACCTCCTGCTCGACGTCGTCCACACCTTCCTCGATGTTCTGCTCCACGCCGTCGTCGACGACGTCGTCCCCGCACGCGACGGTCGACAGCGATGCCGCGGTGATGAAGAACGCGGCCGCCGTGGACCGGAGCAGGCGGGGGCGGGTGGACCTGGGCATGGGGGCTCCTCGGACGACGGGGGCTGACCCCGGACCTGTGCCCGTCGATCGCGGGGCGGTAAACGATCGCCCGATGACGCGCGGGCCGTGCACCGATGAGATCCGGTCGGCGCCGAGGTCATCCCTGCGACCGAATCCCCCGGCGCGAGGAGAGGACCAGCCATGCCCCAGCAGATCCCGTGTCTCTGGTTCGACGGCACGGCCGAGCAGGCCGCCGAGCACTACACGTCGATCTTCCCGAACTCCAGCATCGGCGACATGACCCGCTACGGGCCCGACATGCCGCCGCCGATGAAGGAGGGCGACGTCATGACCGTCGACTTCACCCTCGACGGCCAGCCCTACACCGCCCTCAACGGCGGCCCGCAGTTCCCGTTCAGCGAGGCGATCTCCTTCCAGATCATGTGCGAGGACCAGGAGGAGGCCGACCACTACTGGAACCGTCTGCTCGAGGGCGGGGAGGAGAGCCAGTGCGGCTGGCTCAAGGACAAGTTCGGCGTCTCCTGGCAGGTCACCCCCACGGAGCTCACCAGCCTGCTGAACGATCCGGACCGCGGACGGGCGATGCGCGCCACCCAGGCCATGCTGCAGATGCGTCGGATCGACATCGCCGAGATCAAGCGGGCCGCCGACGACGTCCCCGCCTGAGGCCTGTGGTCCGGGCCGGGCGCCACTAGGCTCCCTGGGGTGCCGACGACCCCCGCGACCGAGCAGCTGCCCGTCCGGACCGCCGCCGTCTGGGCCGCGCTCGACCCACTGGTCGAGGCGGGCACGCCGCTGCGCGTGCTGGACGTCGGTGGCGGCAGCGGCATGTTCGCCGTCCCGCTGGCCCGGCTCGGCCACGACGTCACCGTGGTGGACCCCAGTGCCGACGCTCTCGCCACCCTGCGGCGGCGCGCAGACACCGCCGGGGCCGGGGCTCGGGTGCACGGCCTGCAGGGCGACGGCGACCTGCTGCACGAGGTCCTGCCCGCCGCCGGGGGACACCCGCGGGATACGACCTGGCGCTGTGCCACTACGTGCTGGAGGTCGTCGACGACCCGGCTGCCACCCTCCGGGAGATCGCCCGGACGCTGCGGCCGGGCGGGCAGGTGAGCGTCGCGACGGTCAATCGCGCCGGCGCCGTGCTCTCGCGAGCCGTCGCCGGGCACCCCGTCGAGGCGCTCGCCCTGCTGGAGGACCGCGACCCCGCGCCCGGGCGGGCCAAGCCGGCCCGACGCCGCTTCACCCCCAGGACCTGATCGCCCTCGTCGAGGGCGCCGACCTCACCCCGGCCCGTGGCGCGGCGTCTCCGTGGTCGCCGACCTGCTCGAGGCGACCACCGGGGCCGACCCGCAGGCCGTCCGCGCCCTCGAGGTGGCCCTGGCCGAGGCGTCGCCCTACCGGGACGTGGCCACCGGTCTGCACGTGCTGGCCACCCGACGGTGAGGGAGCGGACCCGTCCCGGGGAGGCGGGGGTCCTCCCACCGCCGGACCTCGCCGTGCCCGCGTACGGCACCGCCACGCTGGCCGACGTGCTCCCCGGTGCCGCTACGGCGCTCGGCATCCCGGTCGGACGCGGCGACCTGCCGGCCGATCCGCTCGGCCTCACCGACGCGCTCGGCGGCGCCCGCCGGGTGGCCGTGCTCCTGGTCGACGGCCTCGGAGCCGACCTGATCCGGGCCCACGCCGGCCTCGCCCCGACCCTCGCCGCCCTCAGCAGCCCGGTGGGCGAGCTGTCCGCCCCGTGCCCCAGCACCACGCCGGTCAGCCTGGCAACGCTCGGCACCGGCCTCCCGCCCGGCGCGCACGGCATCCTCGGTTTCGTCACCGCCGTCCCCGGCGAGGAGCGGGCGCTGAACCACGTCCAGTGGCGCGACGACCCCGATCCTGAGGTGTGGCAGCCCCGGCGCACCGTCTTCGAGCAGGCCGACGCCGCCGGTGTGCCCGCCACCGCCGTCGGCCCGTACGCCTACGCGGGCTCCGGCCTGACCCGTGCCGTCTACCGCGGCGCCACCTACACCGGCGCGGTCAGCCACGGTGATCTCTGCGCCCTCGTGCTCCGCTCCCTGGCAGCCACGTCCCGGGCGCTGGTCCACGGCTACATCCCCGAGCTCGACCTCACCGGCCACGTGCGGGGGTCGATTCGGCCGCCTGGCGGGCGCAGCTGACCTTCGTCGACCGGGTGGTCGAGGAGATCGTGACCGGGCTGCCCGACGACGCCGCACTCGTGGTCACCGCCGACCACGGCATGCTCGACGTCCCCGACGGGACCCGGTTCGACCTCGACCGGGCGCCCGACCTGGCCGACGGGGTCCGGCTGCTGGCCGGCGAGCCCCGGGCGCGGTACGTGCACGCCGAGCCGGGCGCCGAGGTCGACGTCCTGCACCGCTGGCGGGAGGTGCTGGGGGAGCGGGCCTGGGTGGTCGACCGCGAGGAGGCTGTCGCCAGCGGCGTCTTCGGCCCGGTCGACGACGGCCTGGCCGAGCGGATCGGGGACGTCGTCGCCCTCGCCCGCGGGACCTGGGCGCTCACGACGCCGGAGCGGGAGCCCGGGCCGAGCAGCCTGGTCGGCTACCACGGTTCGCTCACCCCGACCGAGCTCGCCATCCCGCTGCTCACCGCCCGGGGCCGCGCACTCGGGTGACGGCGGGAGCTCAGCCTCCCGGGAGCGTCACGTGCCAGGTGCGCGAGTGCGCCGGGTGGGTGGCCCGGCAGGTGAGGCGGTCGGCCAGGGCCGACGGGTGGCTCTCCACCTCGGTGACGACGTCCCCGTCCGGACCGGCCAGGACCACGACCCAGCGTTCGATCGCCGAGCCCGGCGGCGTCTGCTGCGTGATGGAGGCCACCGGCAGGTCGTCGAGGGCGAAGAGCCCCAGTTCCCCGCGGGCGACGTGCTGGGCGGCCTGTCCTGGCGGGGGACCCCTGCACGTCCCCGGAGCCAGGGAAGGGCCACCTCCCCCGGGTGTGCGCCGCGACCAGGTCCGCGCCGTCGCCGGGTACCTGCCCGTAGTAGAAGCCGTGCGGCAGCACGAGCACGTTGGCCGCGAACCGGTCGCCGCCCAGGTGGCTGCACTCCCAGACGTCGGCCGGTCCCGGCGTCGGCAGGGCGCGGGCCAGCGGGCGGCCGCGCAGCGCGCAGCAGGCGTCGTGCCCACCGTGGGTGCACACCAGGTAGGTCGGCCCGGGCGCGGGCTCGCCGACCGACCCGTCCCACGGAGCCGTCAGCAGGTCGGCGTCGGTCGTCCGCACCGACCACCAGAGGCCCTCGCGCCCTGGGCGGCTGTCGGCATAGGCCCACCGGCGTCCCGAGTCGGCGAGCCGGTCACCGGGGCGGCGCACCAGCAGCAGGCGCACCCCTCGGCGCGGGACCGGCCGGCCAGCAGGGGTGCCACCTCGGCGTCGAACCGTGATCCGGTCAGCGCGTCGCGTCCCCAGGGGCCCGGCTGCTCGATCAGCAGCCAGCGCTGCGCCGGGGACGCGGTGGCCATCGGGGAGTCGCCGCGGGTCAGCGCCCGGACCGAGCACCGGGTGTCGTCCAGCCGTCCGGCGGGGCGGGCCGGGGTGTCGGTGCGGCAGAAGTCGTCGGACGCCGCGCTGCGCCCCGGCGCGAGATCGTCCGCCGTCACGCCGGGCCGGCGCCGGGCACGGTGGCGATCCCCTCGGTCACCAGCCGGCGCGCGAGGATGACCCGGTCGTCCGGCTCGAGGCGGGGCAGGTCGCCGACCTTCAGTTCACCCACGTCGAGGAGCCCTGCCAGCGCATCCCGCACGTCGGCCGGGAAGGAGTGCGAGCGCCGGCCGGCCAGCAGCGTGAGCCGGCCGTCCGCGGCGTCCCGCAGGCTGCACCGCAGCCGGGGGCGCAGCCGGAGCACCGTGTCGGGCCCGATCGCGGCGGCGGCGGCGGACTGGGCGAGCGGGGCCACCGGTTCGGGGCGCACCTGGGCCCAGGTCCCGGCGCGCAGGCGGTCGGCCACCTCGGTGGGGTCGACCCGGCCCAGCCACTCCTGCAGGCCGGCGACCACCGCGGCGATCTCGTCCCGGACGGAGTCGGGCTGGCTGAGGTCGAGGCCGAGGGGCAGCGAACCGCGGAGCTGCGGGTCGTCGGCGGCGAGCGTGCGGACCAGGTCCAGCGCCGACTCGGCTGCCGCCCACCGGGTCACGGAGTGGACGCCGATGGTGAGGTGCGCGCTGATCTCACCGAGGGCCTTCGCCGAGTGCAGGTACCCGCGCGGCAGGTAGAGCGCGTCGCCGGGCCGCAGCACTGCGTCGATGACCGGCTCCCGGTCGGCCGCCGCGGCCACCTCGGTGGCCCGGTCGTTCCAGGGCTGCGTGCGCAGCGGATCGCGCAGCACGGGCTCGTGGATGGTCCAGTGCTTCTCGCCGGCCACCTGGAGGACGAAGACGTCGTGCACGTCGTAGTGCGGGCTGAACCCGCGCGAGGACGGCGGGGTGATGTAGGCGTTCACCTGGGTGGGGTGGCCGAGGTCGGCGGCCAGCTGGTCGGCGAACTCGATCAGCGGCGGCCAGAGCCGGTGCAGTCCCTGGAGCACGATGGTGCTGCCGTCGGCGAACAGCCGGAGCACCGCCTCGGAGGACACCTGGTCGGCGATCTCGGCACCCGCGCCGCCCGAACTGGTGAAGCGCTTGGGGTCGACGACGGCGCCGTCCTTGGCGATGCGCAGGAAGGGTGTGCGCAGGCCGCGGCGGGAGAGCAGCTCGTCGACGTCGGGCAGGTCGAGCAGGTCGGTGAAGGAGTTGCCGGCTGACCCGCACCCGAACTCCTGGGCGCGGGTCAGCAGCGGCCGGCGGGACCAGTACCGCTCGGCGAACTCGCCGGGGTCGATGGTCGTGCACCGCCGCAGGGCCGGACGGAGCTCATGCTCCGCCCGGCCCGGGGTGGTCGGGTTCTCGGTCAGGCCGAACCGTCCGCGCCACCGTCGGCACCACCATCGGCACCACCGTCGGCACCGCCGTCGGCACCGCCGTCGGCACCGCCGTCGGCACCACCGTCGGCGCCACCGTCAGCGCCGCCGTCGGCACCACCATCGGCGCCACCGTCAGCGCCGCCGTCCGCACCACCATCGGCGCCGCTGTCCGCACCACCATCGGCGCCGCCGTCCGCCGGACCGTGGGCGCCGCCGTCGGCCGGACCCTCCGTGCTCGTCATGTCGTCGTCGTCGAGAGCCATGGCATCTCCGTCCAGGTCGATCCGGGGCTGCCGGTCGGCAGCCTCCCGTCGCTGCTTACCTCTCCCATCCTCGTCTGACACCTGGCGTCCCACCAGGGGTTCTCCGCGGGCCCGGCGGCACGAGCGACCGTGCGAGGGCACATGACGATCGGATCGCGGCTGCCCGGCGACGGGGATGCCCGCGAGCAGCGGGGAACCCCTGTCCCTGCACGAAGGGGACGGCTCGTCCCCGATCCGCAGCACGGGCACGACGCACGGGAGGAGATCGATCTCATGACCGAGAGTCGTACGCACACCGACACCACCGTCCAGGACGACGTCGCTCAGCAGAGGGTGGTCCACGAGGGGCCTGCCGAGGGCGCCACCGCCGTCGCACCGCTCGTGCAGGCGCCACCGCGCCGGGACCGGGTCCGCTGGGGGCCGGTGTGGGCCGGGCTGATCGTGGCCGTCCCGACCTTCATCCTGCTCCAGGTCGCCACGCTGGCCCTGGGCTGGTGGGACGTCGGCCCGGGGAGCGCGGGCAACAACGCGGACTGGTTCAGCGGGATCAACGGGCTGATCGCCTTGTTCCTCGGTGGCCTCACCGCCGGGGCCAGCGCGATCTGGCGCGGGTTCAGCGACGGACTGCTGCACGGCATCCTGGTGTGGGCGCTGTCGGTGGTCTCGATCGTGTTCCTGACCCTGTTCGGCGGCGGCGCCCTGCTGGGCTCGCTGGCCGGCGTCGTCACCGACGTGACCAGCATCCAGCAGGCGAACCTGCCCGACGTCGCGGCCGGACAGGCGGCCGACGTGGCCATCTCGAGCGCCAGCTGGGCGGCACTGGGCCTCGGCCTGGGCGTCCTCGCGGCCGCCATCGGCGGAGTGCTCGGGGCGAAGATGTGGCCCAGCCGCACGGACGCCGAGCGTCAGCGGGTCGCCGCCTGACCTGACCGGGATCCGCTATCGTCGACCCCGTCGTCGAACACGTGTTCGATGTCGGGGTCGACGCATGGAGAGGTGCAGCGTGCGGAGAGGCGGTGGCCGCGCGGAGGGGTGCACCGTCCTGCACGTCGACATGGACGCCTTCTTCGCCAGCGTCGAGGTGCGCCGGCGGCCGGAGCTGGCCGGGACGCCGGTGATCGTCGGCGGGCACGGCAACCGCGGGGTGGTCACCTCGGCCACCTACGAGGCCCGCCGCTACGGGGTGCACGCGGCCATGCCGACCGCCCGGGCGCTGCGGTTGTGCCCGACGGCGACCGTGCTGCCGGGGGACCTGGCGCTCTACAGCGAGGTGTCGCGATCGGTGATGGCGCTGTTCCGCTCGATCACGCCGCTGGTCGAGCCGCTCTCGCTGGACGAGGCGTTCCTCGACGTCTCGGGCGCGGGCCGCAGGCTGGGGGATGCCGCGGAGATCGGCGAGTACCTCAGGGCCCGGGTCTTCGACGAGCAGGGCATCACGTGCTCGGTGGGGGTGGCCGGCACCAAGTTCGTCGCCAAGCTCGCCTCCACCCGGTCCAAGCCCGACGGGATGCTGGTGGTCCGCCCGGGGAGGTCATGGACTTCCTGCACCCCCTGCCGGTCGGCGCGCTCTGGGGGTGGGCCCGAAGACCGAGGAGCAGTTGCTCCGCCTCGGCCTGCGCACGGTGGGCGACCTCGCGCACGTGCCGGCGAAGACCCTGCAGCGGGCCGTGGGTGCGGCCGCGGGCGGGCACCTGCACGAGCTGTCCTGGGGGCGCGATCCGCGCCGGGTGGTCCCGAACGAGCCCGAGAAGTCCACCGGGCACGAGGAGACCTTCGGCACCGACGTCGACGACCCGGCGGTGATCCACCGCGAGCTCCTCCTGCTGGCCGAGCGGACGGCGGGCCGGCTGCGCGCCGGGGGTGGCTGGCCCGCACGGTCAGCATCAAGGTCCGGTTCGCCGACTTCGCGACGATCACCCGCAGCCGCACCCTCGACGTCCCCACCGACGTCGGGCAGGAGCTCTACGACACCGCACGGGGCCTCTACGACGCGCTCGGGCTCGAGCGGGCCCGGATCCGGCTGGTCGGGGTCCGGGCCGAGCGGCTGATCGACGCCGGCTCCGCCTCCCAGCAGCTGCAGCTCGGTGCCCGGGAGCACGGCCGGCGGGAGGCCGAGCTCGCCGCGGACCGCGCCGCCCGCCGCTTCGGCGCCGGCGCGGTCCGGCCGGCAACGCTGCTGCACCGGGCGGGGCGGCCGGGCGGGCAGAGCGGGCGGGACGACCAGGGCGGATCCGCTGGTCAGCGGGCCAGGAACCGGAGCGGCCCCCGGTCGTTGCCTACCCGGAGGAGTGATCGGACGACGATCCTGGCGGGTCGCCGCACGGTCGCCTTTCGCAGTCTGCAAAGGCCTCGTATCCTCGATGTCACCGTCGGCGGGAGCCACCGACGGCCATGGCTCCGCCCACCTGGAGGTCGACGTGCCGCTCTCCGAGCACGAGCAGCGTCTGCTGGAGCAGATCGAGCGCGCCCTCGTCGATGACGATCCCAAGTTCGCTTCGTCTGTCCGTACCGGTGATCGCCGGCAGAAGGCCCGCCGCAGACTGCAGATCGGCGCCCTTCTCGTGGTCGTCGGACTCGTGGGCCTGGTCGGCGGTGCCGTCGCCCAGTCCGTGATCATCGGCGCCCTGGGGTCCCTGGTGATGTTCGCCGGGGCCGCTCTCGCCGTCCTGCACTACAAGGCCGCCACCGGCGCGGTCGAGGCCGGCAGTGCGCCGGCCGGCAACCGGAGCCCGTCCGGCCCGGGGCGTCCCGGCCGCGGGAACCGCCCCGGTCGGCAGCCGCTGAAGATCCGCCTCGAGGAGCGCTTCCGCCGGCGTTACGACCAGTAGGCCGCCGAACCCGCCCGACGAGAGCCGTCGTCCCGACGAGAGTCGTCGTCCCTCAGGGGACGGCGGCTCTCGTCGTCGGGGAGCGGGCGTCAGTCTCGTCGTCGGGGAGCGGGCGTCAGGCCGTGCGGGTCCGCCGGCGGAGCCGCAGCCGCCGCGGGACCCTCCGGGTCACCGCGGTGCTCAGCCGGTTCCCGGCACCGCTGACCAGGGACGTCGGCCAGAGCAGGGCGCGGACGCGGGCGGCACGGGGCAGGGCGCCCAGCAGACCTCGTCGGGCCGTCCGCAGCGCAGCGGCCAGCTCGGGGTGCACGCGCTGCCCGGCGGTCGGCCCGTAGCTGGCGGACTCCTCGGCCAGGGCCAGCCGCAGCACGACGTCGGCGCCCTCGCCGGGCGACCCGCTCCGGTCCAGTACCGCCCCCAGCTCGCGCGCGGTCCGACGGGGGTCCATGCGGGATTCAGCCACACCCCGCGTCCACCGCCGTGGCGGCCAACTCGTCCCACAGGTCGCCGGGCGTCCCGCTCGCGAGCCGGCGCCGGCGCTGGAGGGAACGGGCCGCGGCCGGGGCCCCCACGAGGGCTCCGGCGAGCAGGACGGCACCAACGGCGCCCAGTAGGGGCCCAGCGCGTCGTCGGCGCTCTCGCCCTGCTGTGCACCCGGCGCGCCGCCCCCGGCGAGGTCCCGCGGCGCCGAGGGGAGCGGCTGGGAGGGCGCCGTGGGGACGGCGGCCTGCGCCCGGTCGTCGGACTCGTCGTCCTCGCCGGCACGGGGCGCCCACGGCAGGTCCACGGCGCGGTCACGGGCGATCGGTGTCGGGTCGAACGGCACCCAGCCGAGATCCTCGAAGTACACCTCCACCCACGCGTGGGCGTCGTCGCTGGTGATCAGCCGGCTGCCGTCGGGCTGCTCGGTGCCCGGGGTGTACCCGAGGGCCACCCGCGCCGGCACGCCGGCCGCCCGCACCATGACCGCCATCGCGCCGGCGTACTGCTCGCAGTAGCCGCGGCGCAGGCGCAGGAAGTCCACCAGGTCGTCCCCGGTCGTCCCCGGCGAGGTGGAGAGGCTGTAGATGAACCCGTTGTCCCGGTCGGTCAGGAAGTCCTGGATGCTCCGCACGCGCTCGTAGGGGTGGTCGCCCCGGCGGTGACCTCGGCGACCTGATCGGTGACCCGCGGGTCCAGCAGCGGGAGAGCGGTGAACCGCTGCTGCGCCGGGTCGTCGGGGCTCAGCTGCCGGGCCGCGGACAGCTGGGCGAGCGTCGGCCGTGGCTCACTGGCGGCGATGGTGTAGCTGAGGCCGCCGCTGGTGACCTCGCGCCCGTAGACCGTGCCCGTGTCCGGGTCGAACCGCCACCCCTCGGCCAACCCCGGGTCCCCGTCGTCCAGGCTGACCGACTGCGGCGAGAAGAGCGTCGGCAGGAACCGGTCGTCGTGCTGCAGCGCCCGGATCGTGGCGGTGACCGGGCGGGAGGACTGGCGGGCCGGCAGTGGCGCCAGCCGGTCGTCGTCGGCGATGGACTCCTCGCCGCTGAGGTTGCTCAGCGACCAGCCGGACTGGTTGTCGTACTCGTCGATGGCGACCGCGCGCAGGTACCCGGGATCCTCGACCGAGGCCTCCAGTCGCAGCAGGTCGATCGGCTCCGGGAGGGTCAGCTGGCCCTGCATCGTGGCCACCGGGTCGATGGAGGTGCCGGTCGAGCCACCGGAGCCGCCGCCGAAGCCTGTGGCCAGCGAGCCCTCCTCCAGCGTCGGCACGAGCGACCCGAGGACCAGGCCGGCGGCCAGGGCCGCGAGCCCGATCCGCACGGCGGTCCGCCCGCCGGTGACGCCGCTGCGGCCCCCTGTGCGACCGACCGAGGCGAGCCGGCTCCGCTGGTCGGTCCACATCAGCAGCGCCAGACCCGCGGCGGGCGCGGCGAGTGCCACCAGCCCGATGCCCCCGGTGATCGTGGCCACCGGGACGCAGTACAGGACCAGCAGCCCCAGCCCCGCGAGCGTGGCCTGCCGCCCGGCCACGGTCAGCAGGTCCACGAGGACGGCGACGAGCCCGACGAAGAGAGCGGTGAGCGAGAGCAGCCCGGTCAGCGGCAGGGCGGGGGTGGCCTGCTCGCGGAGCTCGGCCGAGCCGTCGGCGAAGACGGCGACCAGCTGCTCCAGGCTCGCCGACGTCGGGATCACGCCCGCGATCGCCTCGGTGGGGGCGAAGAGGGCGGTGAGCACGGCCGAGAGGAGCAGCAGCTGGCCCACCGGCACGAGCACGACGCCGATCCCCGAGCCCCGGGACGAGGACCCTCGTCCGCGCCGGAGAGCTGCCCCGAGCGCCGCACCACCGGTGCGCAGCAGCAGCCCGCCGGCCAGGACGGTGAGGACGACGGCGAGCACCGGGCCCACCCAGGCCGCGGAGGTGTAGACCGGGCTGAGCGCGGCGGCGCCCAGGAAGGTGGCCACCGCCGCAGCCACCGCGGGACGGAGGTCCTGGTCGGTCACGCCGGCGCCCCGTGCAGATCGGCGACGCTCGTCGCCCCGGCCGGCAGAGGGCCACCCAGGTCGGCCCACACCTGCGCGACGGTCCGGTCCGCCCGGGCCACGGCCACCCGCCAGCCCGCCGCGCGCAGCAGCGCCGCGGCGTCCTCCCGCTGGGCGGCCAGGGTGCCGCGGGAGGCGGCCGACACCCGACGTCCCCGGCCCGCCACGGGGACGGCCCAGCTCTCCACGTCGGTCAGGATCGCCATGTCGGTCGTGGGGCCAGAGCGGCTGCGGATCAGCTCGACCACGTCGTCGGGGCCGACCGCGCCCAGCAGGCAGACGACCGGTCCGTCGCCGGCGGCCCGGCACACCTGTTCCACGCCGATCCCCAGCCCCGAGGCACGCGAGGGGCCGAGCGCGGCCAGCCGGTCGAGGAGGTCCTCGGCGCTCAGCCGCCCCCGGCCGGAGGTGGGCACGAGCTCGCCGGCGTCGGTCACGGCACGCAGCGCCGCGCCCCGTCGGGCCAGTTCCGTGCCGATGCTCGCCGCGGCCTCCACGACCCACTCCAGGCTGTCCGACGGCGGGGCCTCGTCGCCGTCGGGGCCGATGAGGGGGCGTCGTCACCGGCTGGCCGGCGCGGTGAGACGAGGTGGGCACGGGCCCGGGTGTCGAGGAACAGGGTGGCCTGGGCACGCCACGGTCGCTCCTCGAGCCGGACCATGAGCTCGCCGGTCCTGGCGGTCGCCCGCCAGTGCACCTTCCGCAGGTCGTCGCCCTGGCGGTACTCCCGGATGCTCACGTCGTCCTCGCCGTGCACGGCGATCGTGCGGCGGGAGCCCTCGCCGCCCCCACCGTGCCCACCGGCCGGTCCTCCGGTGCCGAGCGGCCGCACGCGGGGACGACGAGCAGCGGCGCGTTGTCGGCGCCGACGGCGCTGCGCTCCACCAGACCGAAGGGGTCGACCAGTCGCAGCCGGAGCGGGCCGAGCAGGTGCCGGCCGCGCCGGGACCCGTGCACCCGGTAGGTCACGGTCGTACCGGACCCCGCCGCGAGCCGTTCGACGACGAAGCGCGGGGAGGCTCCCAGGTCGGCGGGCAGCTGCTCGGTCAGCACCCAGAGGCCCCCGGCGCGGGTGTCGGCGTTGGTCAGCTCGAGACCCACCTCCGCCGTGTCACCGCGAGGCACGCGGGGCGGCCTCACGGTGCGGCGGACGCTGATGCGGAACCGCTGCCGGGACACCGCGACCGCGGACAGCAGCGGCAGGGCGAGGGCGAAGACCGCGAGCTGCACCAGCGGTCGCTCGCCGAGCACGGTGCCGACCAGCAGCAGCGTCCCCGCCGCGGCGACCACGCACCGCCCGCGGACGGTCAGCGAGGAGAGCACCCGGCCAGCCGGCGTCGGCACGGCGGTTCAGCGTCCGCGGGGACCGGGACGGTGGACAGGAGCTCGGTGACGACCTGCTCCGCGCCGCGCCGGCCGAGGGCGGCGTCGGCGGTCAGGAGCAGGCGGTGCGCCAGGACCGGCGCGGCGAGCAGCTGGACGTCGTCGGGCAGCACGTGGTCGCGTCCCGACAGCGCCGCCGAGGCGCGGGCCGCCCGCATGAGCTGCAGCCCGGCTCGGGGGACGCGCCCAGGCGCAGGTGCGGGGAGCGGCGGGTCGCCTCCACGAGGGCGACGACGTAGCGCCGAACGGCGTCGGAGACGTAGAGGGTGCCCACCGCGGCCACCAGGTCGCGCACGGTGGCTGCGTCGGCGACGGGGAGAGGGTCGACAGCGGGTCGGCCGTCGATCGCTCGTCGAGCATCGCCAGCTCGGCGTCCCGCCCGGGATAGCCCATGGAGACCCGGGCGGTGAAGCGGTCGCGCTGCGCCTCCGGCAGCGGATAGGTCCCCTCCATCTCCAGCGGGTTCTGGGTCGCCATCACCATGAACGGCCGCGCCAGCTCGTAGCTGACGCCGTCCACGGTGACCTGGCGCTCCTCCATGCACTCCAGCAGGGCCGACTGCGTCTTGGGGAGGCGCGGTTGATCTCGTCGGCGACGACGATGTTGGCGAAGACCGCACCGGGCTTGAACTCGAACGCCCGGGACTCCTGGTCGTAGACCGCCACCCCGGTGACGTCGCTGGGCAGCAGGTCGGGCGTGAACTGGATCCGCCGCACGGTGGCGTCCACCGAGGCGGCCAGTGCCTTGGCCAGCGTGGTCTTCCCGACGCCGGGCACGTCCTCGATCAGGAGGTGGCCCTCGGCGAGCAGCACCACCAGTGCCAGCCGCACCACGTCGTCCTTGCCCTGGACCACCCGGCCGATGTTGGCCGCGATGCCGGCCCCGATCCCCGCGACGTCGACCGACGGACCGGCCGCCCCGTCGGCGGTGCGTGTCGCCTCCGTCACGTCCCCACCGTACGTGGCCGGACCGGATCGGCGCCGCGACCGCGCCCTGCTCCCCACTGCGACCCACGGGGAGGCGCATGGCCGCCCGCTGCCCAGGGCGGTCGGCCGGCGTGCGCACGGCTGGGTGGGAGTGGGGGAGCCGGTCACGACACGGCGTCGAGTGGTGTCCAGTGGGGGCTGGTGGGTTACTGTGTCGCCCGGTGGGGAGGCAGGGACCGACCAGGGGTCGCTGCGGAGCCAGTGGAGGACAGATGCAGGGGTGATCCGGTGTTCGTCGGCAGCTACCCCTGCGCCTCGACGAGAAGGGCCGGCTCGCCCTGCCCGTCCGCTTCCGCGAGCAGGTGGCCGACGGCATGGTGATCAAGAAGGGCCAGGAGCGCTGCATCTACGGCCTCACCATGAACCGGGTCGCCGAGCAGAGCGCCGCGATGGCCGCCATGGCCCCCTCCGACACCGCCCGGGCACGCATGGCCGCCCGGATGAGCTTCGGGTCGATGGTCGAGATCGAGCCCGACAAGACCGGCCGCATCACCATCCCCGCGAGCCTCCGCGAGTACGCCGGGCTGGACCGCGACGTCGTCATCGTCGGCGTGGACACCCGCTTCGAGATCTGGGACGCCACCAACTGGGAGGCCTACGTGGCCGAACTGGAGGCGGCCTACGCCGACCTGGAGAGCGAGGGGATGCCGACCTTGTCGTGATCCCCGGGAACGCCCGCACCGTTCCGGTGCACCGCCCGCTGCCGACGGGCGCACGAGGACATCGGCGTTCGAACCGCCTTCCCCGCGGCTCGACCGCCCGGGCCCCAGCCGCCTTCCCCGCGGCTCGGTCCCACCGCCCTCGTTCCGCACGGGCAGCAGGTGGGCGGACCATCCCCGCCCCCGCGGGAGCCACCTGACGCTCTTCCCCGACGCCAGGCGGTCCCCGCGGGGGCGGGCCCGCCCGAACCGGACGGCTCCGGCTCCACCCGGCCCCACCGTCCCCACCCCGCCCCACGATCTCCACCCCGCCCCACCACCCCACGCCGAACACCTCGCCCAGCCAGCCCCACCCGCTCCACCGGAACCGCCGCGTCCCGCCCCTGGACCGGACGCGCGGCACCATCCCGGGAAGCAACCCCGGACCGTTCGAGAGGCAGTGACGATGAGCAGCACGGATGCTGCGGCGCCCGAGCCCGTGGGTGCCCCCGTGCACGTGCCCGTCCTCCTCGACCGGGTCACCGAACTCCTCGCGCCCGCGTGCGCTGCCGACGGCGCCGTCCTCGTCGACGCGACCCTCGGCCTGGCCGGGCACTCGCTGGCGATGCTCGACGCCCACCCCGGCCTGCGCCTGATCGGCCTGGACCGCGACCCGGACGCCCGGGCCGAGGCGGCCCGCCGCATCGCCGCCGCCGGCCACACCGAGCGCGTCACGCTCGTCCCCGCCGTCTTCGACGAGCTGCCCGACGTGCTCGCCCGCCTGGGCGTCGACGAGGTCCAGGCGATCCTGTTCGACCTCGGGGTCTCCTCGCTGCAGCTCGACCGCCCCGACCGCGGCTTCAGCTACTCCGCCGACGCGCCCCTGGACATGCGGATGGACCCGACGACCGGCCGCACCGCCGCGGACGTCGTCAACACCTACCCGCCCAAGGAGCTGGCCCGGGTCCTCCGGGTGTACGGCGAGGAGCGCTTCGCCTCGCGCATCGCCGCGGCCATCGACCGCGAACGCGCCCGCGAGCCGTTCACCGGCACGGGGCGCCTCGCCGACCTGGTCCGCGAGGCGATCCCGGCCGCCACCCGCCGCACGGGTGGCCACCCGGCGAAGCGGACCTTCCAGGCCCTCCGCATCGAGGTGAACGACGAGCTGGGCGTCCTCGAGCGGGCGCTGCCGGCCGCGATCGACGCGCTCGCCGTGGGTGGCCGCGTCGTCGTCATCACCTTCCACTCCCTCGAGGACCGCATCGTCAAGCAGACCCTGGCCGCCGACGCGGTCGACCGCACCCCGCCGGAGTTCCCCTGCCGGTGCCGGAGCTGGGCCCGGTCCTGCGCCTGCTCACCCGGGGCGGCGAGGCCCCGTCGGCCGACGAGCTCACCGCCAACCCCCGGGCCGCGTCCGCGCGTGTCCGTGCCGCCGAACGCATCCGGAGGGCCGCATGACCCGCGCCACCGCCCGAGTTTCCGGCACCACCCCCGCGTGCGGCCGGGCCGCGCGCCGCGTCCCCGCGGCTCGCCTCCCCGCGCACCGGCTCGCGGGTCGCCCAGCGCCCCGACCTGCGCCTGCTCCCCGGGGAGCCACCGCGCGACCACGGGTCCGGCGCCGCGGGCGCTCCGTCACCCCCGCGCCCCCTTCGTCCTGCTGGTCGTCGCGATGCTGGTGGGCACCACGCTGGGCCTGCTGATCCTCAACACCGCGATCGCGGTCGACTCGCTCAAGGCCACCGGGCTCAGGGCGGAGAACGCCGCCCGCGCGCAGCAGGTCCAGCGTCTCGAGCAGCGCGTCGTCAGCGGGGCCACGCCCGCCGAGATCGCCGCCGCGGCCGTCGCGGCCGGACTGGTCCCGGCCGGCCCGGCGGCCTACCTCGTCATCGATCCCGACGGCGGTTCCGTGCTGCGCGGCACCCCGGCGCCCGCCGAGGCGCCGGCTGCCGCGGACGGGGACTGACCGTGCCGAACACTGTCCGACCGGGTGGTGGAGCGGGACGAGCCGGCGGCGCGGGGTCCGGTGGCGGGTCGCGGACGCCCGGACGACCCGGCCCCTTCACCCCGCGGCGCACCCCGGGCAGCCGGCGCAGCGGTGTCGGCCTGTCGGTGAACCAGCGGGGCCTGCGCAACCGGTGGGGCCTCGCCGTCATGATCACACTCCTCGTCCTCGTGGTCGGCCGGCTGGCGATCCTCCAGGGGGTCGACGGAGCGGCCTACGCCAACGCGGCCGAGCAGGACCGGCTGCGCACCTACGCCGTGCCGGCGCTGCGCGGAGCCGTGCTGGACCGGGACGGGCACCCGTTCGCCTACACCGTCGACGCCTCCCGCGTCGTCGCCGACCCGGCCGTGGTCGACGACCCGGAGCGGACGGCGCTGGCGCTGACCACGCTGCTGGGCGTGCCGGTGCCCGAGCTCACGGGGAAGCTCGGGGCGGACAGCCGCTACGTCATCCTCGCCACGCAGGTCCCGCCGGAGACCACGGACGCGATCGACGCGCTGGGGCTGCCGGGCGTGCTCTTCGAGGACGACCCCGTGCGGCTCTACCCGGCCGGCACCGTGGGCGGGCAGGTCGTCGGCTTCGTGGGGCGTGACGGCGAGGGCCTCGCCGGGATCGAGCAGACCTTCCAGGACGAACTCGCCGGCGCCCCGGGCACCCGCCGGGTCGAGGTGGGCAGCGGGGCAACCCCATCCCCTCCGGCATCGACGAGTCCACCCCCGCGACCGACGGCGACTCGGTGACCCTGACCCTCGACCAGGACCTGCAGTACGTGACCGAGCAGCGCCTGGGGAGGCATGTGCCGACGGCGCGACCACGCGGGCGTCCGCGGTGGTTCTCGACGTGCGGACCGGCGAGGTGGTCGCGATGGGGTCCTGCCCCGGCTACGACCCGGGCAGCTACTCGACGACCGATCCCGACCTGCTGGGCAACCCGCTCGTCTCCAGCGTGTTCGAGCCGGGCTCGGTCATGAAGGCCGTCACGCTGTCGGCCGCCCTCGAGGAAGGTGTGGCCGAGCCGGACACCGTGCTGTCCGTGGACGGGCGGATCCAGGCCGGCGACCGGGTGGTCTCCGACGCGTCCGACCACGGACCGATCGACTGGACGGTCACCGGGATCCTGGCCAAGTCCAGCAACGTCGGCACGATCATGCTGGCCCGCGAGGTCGGGAACGAGAAGCTCGAGGAGTACCTGCGCGCCTTCGGCATCGGGAGGCCACCGGCATCGAGCTGCCGGGGAGAGCGGGGGCATCCTGCAGGACTCCGACGACTGGAGCGGCATCCGGGCCGCGAACGTCGCGATCGGCCAGGGCGTGTCGGTGACCACGCTGCAGATGGCCTCGGTCTTCCAGGCCATCGCCAACGACGGGGTACGGGTCGCCCCGCGCATCGTCGACTCGGTCACCGGCCCCGACGGCCGGGTCACCGCGGCGCCGGCCCCCGAAGGCACCCGCGTCATCAGCGAGACCACCGCCGACGAGATGGCCTACATGCTCGAGGCCGTCGTCGGGCCCGGCGGCACCGCGCCGCGCGGCCAGATCGAGGGCTTCCGGGTGGCCGGGAAGACCGGCACCGCCCAGCGGGCCAACCCGGAGTGCAACTGCTACGCCGGTGGCGGCTACGTGACCACCTTCGTCGGCTTCGCGCCGGCCGACGACCCGCAGTACGTGGTCGCGGTGGACCTCGAGCGGCCGACGAGCAACGCCGAGGGCGGGCAGGTGGCGGCGCCGGTGTTCGCCGACATCCTGCGGTTCGCGCTGACCGCCGACGGCGTCGTCCCGTCCGGGACCGCTCGCCCGGACTTCGTGCTCACCGAATAAGGACCCCGCTACCCTCCACCACTCGCAGGCTCGCGGCGGGACCCTGCAGCGGGGCCGGTGTCCACCACGCCCGTGATCGTGGCGTCGCGCGGGCCGACCGGCACCCGCCGGTAGATTGGAGCCCCGTGACCCCGACCGATGCCGGGTCGGCTCCCCGGCCTCCGGGGAACCGACCGCAGGCCAGCGCCCTGACACTGGCGGACCTGGCCGATCTCCTCGGCGCGCCCGCCGCGGGCGAGGCGACCACGGCGATCAGCGGCGTCACGCTCGCCTCGGCCGAGGTGCGGGCGGGTGACCTCTACGCGGCGCTCCCAGGTGCGCGCACGCACGGCGCCCGCTTCGCCAGTGACGCGGCCGCGCGCGGCGCCGCCGCCGTCCTCACCGATCCGACCGGCCTCGAGACCGCCCGGGTCACCGGCCTGCCGGTCTGCGTCGTCGACGATCCGCGGGCCGTCCTCGGCGAGGTGGCCGATCGCGTGTACGGGGCCCCCAGCCGGCAGCTGACCGTCATCGGCATCACCGGCACGAACGGCAAGACCACGACCGCCTACCTGGTCGAGGCCGGCCTGGCCGCCGCCGGCCTGGGTACCGGCCTGATCGGCACCGTGCAGACGCGCACCCGGAGCCGGGCCGCCGACGGCTCGTCCACCCTCACCGCCTTCCCGAGCGTGCGCACCACCCCGGAGGCGCCGGCCCTCCACGCGCTGCTCGCCACGATGGCCGGTTCCGGCGTCTCGACGGTCGTCATGGAGGTCTCCAGCCACGCGCTGGTGCTCGGCCGGGTGGGCGGCGTGCGGTTCGCCGCCGCCGGGTTCACCAACCTGGGCCGGGACCACCTGGACTTCCACGGGGACCTCGAGGACTACTTCCGGGCGAAGGCGATGCTCTTCGACGGCCGGTCCGGCCGCGAACTGGTCACGGTGGACGACGACGCGGGTCGTCGCCTCGCCGGGCTGCGCCCCGACGCCGGCACGGTGTCGATCGAGGGCCGGCCGACTGGGTGGCCTCGGGTGTGGCCGCCGCCCCCGACGGCGGCACCACGTTCACCCTGACCGGGCCGGGCGGCCGCACCTGGCCCGCGCGGCTGCGGCTGCCCGGACGGTTCAACGTGGCGAACGCGGTCCTGGCAGTCGCCCTCCTCGACGCGGTCGGTGTCCCCGTCGAGACCGCGCTCAGCGGGATCGCCGGCACGGTGGTCCCGGGCCGCATGGAGCCGGTCGACGCGGGCCAGCCGTTCGTCGCCGTCGTCGACTACGCGCACACGCCGGACGCCGTCACGACGGCGCTGGCCGCGCTGCGCCGGTCGACGGAGGGCCGGTTGCTCACCGTGCTGGGATGCGGGGCGACCGCGACCCGGGCAAACGGCCCGCGATGGGTGCTGCCGCGGCCGCCGGCAGCGACGTGCTCGTGGTGACCGACGACAACCCCCGCTCGGAGGACGCCGCGCAGATCCGGGCCGCGATGCTGGCCGGTGTCGAGGACGTGCCCCAGGAGCGCCGGGCCGAGGTGCACGAGGTGGCCGGACGGCGGGAGGCGCTGGCGGCCGCCGTCGCGCTCGCCCGGCCGGGGGACACGCTGCTGGTGGCCGGCAAGGGTCACGAGACCGGACAGGAGATCGGCGGAACCGTGCACCCGTTCGACGACCGCGACGTGCTGCGCGAGGTCCTCGGGGCGCTCGAGGGGACCGCATGATCCCGCTGTCACTGGCCGAGGTGGCGGAGCTGGCCGGTGGCGAGCTCACCGGTCCCGCCGACCTGCAGCTGACCGGGAAGGTCACGCTGGACTCCCGCGCCGTGGGCGCCGGCGACCTGTTCGTGGCGATGGCCGGGGACCGGGTCGACGGCCACGACTTCCTCGGCGCGGCGGCGACGGCCGGCGCGGTGGCCGCGCTGGCGACGCGGGGCGACGACGCGCTGCCCACCGTGGTGGTCGACGACCCGGTCGTGGCCCTGGGCCGGCTGGCGACGGGGTGCACACCCGGCTGACCGCCGGCGGCCTGGTCACCCTGGGGATCACCGGCTCCTCGGGCAAGACCTCCACGAAGGACCTGCTGGGCCAGGTGCTGGCCGCGGCCGGGCCGACGGTGAGCCCGCCCGGCTCCTACAACAACGACATCGGCCTGCCGCTCACGGTGCTCGACGCCGACGAGGCGACCCGCTTCCTCGTCCTCGAGATGGGTGCGCGCGGCACCGGGCACATCGCCCGGCTGTGCCGGATCGCCCCGCCGCGGATCGGTCTGGTCCTCAACGTGGGATCCGCGCACCTGGGCGAGTTCGGCAGCCCCGAGGGGACGGCGCAGGCCAAGGGGAACTGGTCGAGGCGCTGCCCGAGGACGGCACCGCCGTGCTCAACGCCGACGACCCGCGAGTGCTCGGCATGGCGCCGCGCACCCGCGCCCGCGTCGTGAGGACCGGCCGGAGCCCCGAGGCCGACGTCCGGGCGGCAGGTGTGACGCTCGACGACGCCGCCCGGCCCCGCTTCACCCTGGTGGCCGCGGGGAGGAGCACCCGGTGCAGCTCCAGGTGGCCGGTGAGCACCAGGTCGCCAACGCGCTGTCGGCGGCCGCGGCAGCGCTGGCCGCCGGGATGCACGCGGCCGACGTCGCCACGGCGCTGTCGGGCGCCACGGCGCGCAGCCGCTGGCGCATGGAGGTCGACCGCCGCGCCGACGGGGTGACCGTCGTCAACGACGCCTACAACGCCAACCCCGAGTCGATGCGGGCCGCCCTGGCGGCGCTCATCGGGCTGCCCGCCGGCCGGCGCATCGCCGTCCTGGGCGCCATGGGGAGCTCGGTCCCGGCGCGGGGGCCGAGCACGAGCGGCTGGGCCGCGACGCGGCGGCCGCCGGGGTCGACCTGATCGTTGCCGTGGGTCCCGATGCGGTAGGCATAGCGGAGGGTGCGGCAGCCGCCGGCCGCCGGACAGGAGAGGAGTCGGTGCACGTGCCGGACCGGGCCGCTGCCCGTGAGCTGCTCTCGGAGGTGCTCCGTCCAGGTGACGTCGTCCTCGTCAAGGCCAGCCGCGCCTACGGGCTGGAGCTGCTCGCCGCCGACCTCCTGACCGCCTCCGTCCCGAGCGGCGAGGCCGACGCATGAGGTCGGTCCTGATCGCCTCCGGGTTCAGCCTGATCATCTCGATCCTGCTCACTCCACTGGCCATCCGCGCCTTCCGCCGGCAGGGCCTGGGCCAGGAGATCCGGGACGACGGCCCCGAGAGCCACCTGTCCAAGAAGGGCACGCCCACGATGGGCGGCACGGTGATCGTCGGGGCGACCGTCGGGGGTACGTCGCAGCGCACCTCTTCCTCGCCGACCAGGAGAACTGGGGTTTCACGACCACCGGGCTGCTGCTGCTCTTCCTGATGGTCGGCATGGGCACGGTCGGGTTCCTCGACGACTACCTCAAGATCCGGCACCGGCGCAGCCTCGGGCTGAACAAGACCGCCAAGCTGGTGGGGCAGCTCGTCGTCGGGGTGGCCTTCGCGGTGCTCGCCATCAACTTCCCGGACGGCCGGGGCGTGACCCCGGCATCCACCGTCGTGTCCTACGTGCGTGACATCGCGCCCTTCGCGCTGGGGTCGGTGGCGTTCGTGATCCTGGCGTACCTGTTCATCGCCGGCTTCTCCAACGCGGTGAACCTCACCGACGGGCTGGACGGCCTCGCCGCCGGCTCCTCGGCGATGGTGTTCGCGTCCTACGTCTTCATCTCCTTCTGGCAGTTCACCCACGACTGCGCCACCGAGGCCATCGACGGCTGCTACGTGGTCCGCGACCCCTCGACGTCACTCTGGTGGCCGCTGCCGGGCTCGGAGCCTGCCTGGGTTTCCTGTGGTGGAACACCAGCCCGGCCCGGATCTTCATGGGCGACACCGGTTCGCTCGCCCTCGGCGGTCTGCTGTCGGGCCTGGCGATCGTGACCCGCACGGAGCTCCTGCTGGTGGTGCTGGGCGGGCTCTTCGTCGCCGTCACGTTGTCGGTGGTCATCCAGGTGGCCTTCTTCCGCGCCACCCGACGGCGGGTGTTCCGGATGGCGCCCCTGCACCACCACTTCGAGCTCGCCGGGTGGACGGAGAACACCGTCATCGTGCGCTTCTGGCTGGTCACGGCCATGGCGGTGGCCTTCGGCATCGGCCTGTTCTACGCCGACTGGCTGAACTTCGTCGGCTTGTGAGCGGAGCGCCCCGCGGGAGCGAACGACCTGCTGTGATCGCCCGATCACAGCACCCCCGCCGATCTGCCCACGTACCGCGACACGCGCCGGGGAACGGCCGCGGCTGCCCGCCCAGCAGCGACGATGGGGCCATGGCGACAGGGCGGCGGACGTGGTGACCGGAACGGACCGGCTCCCGTGACCGCCGGCACCCGCACGCGACCGTCGGAGCGGGGTTCCCGCGACGGGGCCGCCACCCGCCACGAGCGCCGACGCCTGCGTGGCCCCGCGTGGCTCGACGGGCCGATGACCAGCTCGCACCTGGTGCTGGGGTCGGCCGGGCTGCTCCTGGCCATCGGCCTGGTCATGGTCTTCTCCGCCTCCTCGATCGAGGCCGCCCTCGACAACCAGTCCGCCTGGGAACCGGGTGTGCAGCAGCTGGTCTGGGCCGGCCTCGGTGTCGGGGCCATGCTGGTGGCCCTGCGCCTGCCGATCGGCCTCATCCGCCGGTGGTCACCGATCGCGCTGATCGTGGTCGCCGCGATGCTGCTGCTCGTCCTGGTGCCGGGCATCGGCGTGAAGCTCAACGGCGCGCGGCAGTGGTTCGATCTGGGGTTCGCCCTCCTGCAGCCGTCGGAGATCGCCAAGCTGGTCTTCGCGCTGTGGGGCGCGCACGTGCTCGCGCTGCGCGAGCGCTACCTCACGACGTCGTCGCTGCTCGTGCCCGTGCTGCCGGTCTTCGGGGTCCTGGCCGTGCTCGTGATCGCCGAGCCGGACTTCGGTGGCGTCGTGAGCCTCGGCCTCGTCCTCGTCGGGCTGCTCTGGGCCGGCGGCATGCCGCTGCGCTGGTTCGGCTGGGCGGTCGTGGCCGGCGCTGCCCTGCTCGGCGCCGTGATGGCGTTCTCGGTGGAGCGCCGGGACCGCATCACGTCCTTCCTGGACCCGTTCGCCGATCCCACCGACGGCGGCTTCCAGGCGATCCGCGGCCTGTACGCGCTGGCCACCGGCGGCTTCTGGGGCGTGGGGCTCGGCAACAGCGCGATGAAGTGGAACCTGCTACCCGAGGCGGAGTCGGACTTCATCTTCGCGATCATCGGCGAGGAGCTCGGCTTCCTCGGCTGCCTGGTCGTCGTCACCCTGTACGGCGTGCTGGCATGGGCCGGCTTCCGCATCGCCTGGCGCTCGGCCGACCGGTTCATCCAGCTGGCGTCGGTGGGCATCACCGTCTGGCTCGTCGGGCAGGCGGCGATGAACATGGGCTACGTGGTCGGTCTGCTGCCGGTGACGGGGGTGACGCTCCCGCTCATCTCCGCGGGAGGCACCTCGCTCATCCTCACGCTGTTCATCGTCGGGCTGCTGGCCCGCTTCGCCCGCTCCGAGCCCGCGGCGATCGAGGCGCAGCGCGCCCAGACCCGCGGCCGCCTCGCCCGGTTCCTGCTGCCCGTCCCGGCGGCGCCGGTCGACCCCGTCCGCCCGCGGCGGCTCCCGGAGGACCGGGCGCCGGCCCGCAGCGTCGGCAGCGGCCGCACCGTGCTGCACACCCGCTCCGGCCCGTCCCGCCGCACCCCGGCACGGGCGGGTGCCCCCGACAGCGCTGCGCCGGCCCGCAGCGAAGCGCCGCGGCCCCGCACCGCAGCGCCGCGCGAGCCCCTCGCGCGGCGGCAGCCGCCGGCGAGGAGCCCGCGCCGGCCCGGGAGGCCCGGGTGAGCCGGCCGCGGAGCGTGGTGCTGGCCGGTGGTGGCACGGCCGGCCACATCGAACCGATGCTGGCCCTGGCGGACGCGTTGCGTCGTCGCGACGCGCAGCTGCGGATCACCTGCCTGGGCACGGCCCGGGGATGGAGACGCGGCTGGTCCCCGCCCGCGGGTACGACCTGCGCCTGATCCCGCCGGTGCCCCTGCCCCGGAAGCCCACCCTCGAGCTGGTGCGGGTCCCGGGCCGGGTCCGCCGCGCGGTCGCCGAGACCCGCGAGCTGCTGGGGGAGCTGTCCGCCGACGTCGTGGTCGGGTTCGGCGGCTACGTCGCGCTGCCGGCCTACCTGGCGGCCCGGCGGGCCGGGGTGCCGATCGTGGTGCACGAGCAGAACGCGCTGCCCGGGCTGGCCAACCGGATCGGCGCGCGGCTGGCCGCCCGGGTGGCGGTGACCGCACCCGGCACGCCGCTGCACCGCGGCGAGCACGTGGGGATGCCGCTGCGCACGGCCATCGGCTCGCTCGACCGGGCGGCGCGGCGGGGGAGGCGCGGGCCGAGTTCGGCCTGGACGGCGACCGCCCCACGTTGCTGGTCTTCGGCGGGTCCCAGGGCGCGCAGACGCTCAACCGGGCCGCGGTCGCGGCCGCCGCCGCCCTCACCGACGCCGGCGTCCAGGTGCTGCACGCCCGGGGACCCAAGAACACGCACGTGACTGTCCCGGAGCGTCCTGCGGGTAGTCCCCCTACGTGCTCGTCGACTATCTGGAACGCATGGACCTCGCCTACGCCGCCGCCGACCTCGCCCTGTGCCGGTCCGGGGCGGTGACGGTCGCCGAGCTGTCGGCCGTCGGACTGCCGGCGGCCTTCGTGCCCCTGCCCATCGGCAACGGCGAGCAGCGGCGCAACGCACTCCCCGTGGTCGAGGCGGGCGGCGGGCTGCTGCTGGAGGACGCCGACCTCGACGCGGGGTGGATCAGCGACCACCTCGTCCCGCTGCTGACCGATCCGGCCGCGCTCGCCGGGTACGCCCGGCACGCAGCCGCCGCGGGCGTGCCCGACGCCGACGACCGGCTGGCCGGCATCGTGCTCGAGGTCGCCCGGTGAGCGCCCAGGACGTCGCCGACTGGACGGGCCCGGTGCCGACCCTCGAGGACCTCGGGGCGGTGCACTTCGTGGGCATCGGTGGCGCCGGGATGAGCGGGATCGCGCGCATCCTGCTCGCCCGCGGCGTCCGCGTCTCCGGCAGCGACCGCCGCGACACCCCGACGCTGCTGGCGCTGCGCGCGCTGGGTGCCCGGGTGGCCGTCGGCCACGACGCGGCCCACCTCGGCGACGCCGACACCGTCGTCGTCTCCACCGCGATCCGCCCCGACAACCCGGAGCTGGCGACGGCGCGGGCGCGCGGGCTCCAGGTGCTGCCGCGGGCGGTGGCGCTGGCCGCCGTCATGGCCGGGCGGCGCAGCGTGGCGGTGGCGGGCACGCACGGGAAGACGTCGACCACGTCGATGCTGACCGTCGCGGTCCAGGCGTGCGGGGTCGACCCGTCCTTCGCGATCGGCGGCGACCTCAACGAGTCCGGCAGCAACGCGCACGCGGGGAGGGTGACGTCTTCGTCGCCGAGGCCGACGAGAGCGATCGCTCCTTCCTCCTGCTGGCGCCCTTCGGCGCCGTCGTCACCAACGTCGAGGCCGATCACCTGGACAACTACGGTGACCTGGCGGCCGTCGAGGCCGCCTTCGACCGGTTCCTGGAGACCGTCGACCCGCAGGGCTTCGTCGTCGTCTGCGCCGACGACCCGGGCGCCGCCCGACTGCGCGACGTGCCCGCCCCTGCCGGGATGCACAGAGCCCGGCTGCGCACCTACGGCACGAGCGCCGACGCCGACCTGCACCTGACCGGCCTGGAGGTGGGGCCGGACGCCACGAGCTACACCGCGACCCTCGACGGGAAAGAGCTCGGCCGGGTCCGCATCCAGGTGCCCGGCGAGCACATGGCGCTCAACAGCGCGGCCGCGCTCCTCGCCGGCATCGAGCTCGGGCTGCCGGTCGCCGACCTGGTCGAGGGCTGGGTCGCTTCGGCGGGGTGCACCGACGGTTCGAGCTCAAGGGCACCGTCGCCGGGGTGCGCGTGTACGACGACTACGCCCACCACCCGACCGAGGTGACCGCACAGCTCAAGGCGGCGCGCGCCGTCGCCCGTGACGGGCGCCTGGTGGTGGCCTTCCAGCCGCACCTCTACAGCCGGACCCAGGAGTTCGCCGTGGGGTTCGGGCAGGCCCTGGGCCTGGCCGACGACGTCGTGGTGATGGACGTGTACGGCGCACGGGAGGACCCGGTTCCCGGCGTCACGGGGGCGATGGTCGCCGACGCGGTGCCCCTGCCGGCGGACCGCGTGCTCTTCGAGTCCTCCTGGTCGGCCGCCGCTCCGGCGCTGGCCGCCCGGGCACGGCCCGGCGACCTGGTGGTGACCATGGGCGCGGGCGACGTGTCCATGGTGGGGCCGGAGGTGCTCGAGGCGCTCGAGGCCCGTGCCCGTGCCGGCGACGACGGCGGCGTCGCGGAGGGCCCGGACCGGTGAGCCGCTCGGGGACGACGACGCGCGACCGTGGCGGGCCGTCCCGGCGACGGGGAGCCGTTCCGCCGCGAAGCGGACGCCCGGCGGAGGTGAGCGCCAGGGCCGCGGCCGCGGGGGCACCGAGCGGCACGGGAACCAGCGCGCCGGGAGCAGGCGCCGACCGGCCGCGCCGGTCACCCCGCTCGCCCGGCGCCGGGGACGCATGACCCGGCGCCGGCGTCGCCTGGTGCAGCTGGTGGCGGCCCTGGCGGCCGTCGCAGCGGTCGCCTGGCTGCTCCTGGCCGGGCCCGTGCTCGCCGTCCGGGACGTCCGCGTCGACGGGCTGGTCACCCTCCCGGCGGAGCAGGTGCAGGAGGCCGCCGGCATCGGGGACGGCACGCCGCTGCTGCGCGTCGACGTGGAGGCGGCCGAGGCGCGGGTCGGGCGGCTGCCGCAGGTCTCCGCCGTGGAGGTCACCCGGAACTGGCCCGACAGCGTCGTCATCACCGTCGTGGAGCGGGTGCCCGTCGCCATCGTGGGCCAGCCCGGACGCCGGTCGCTCGTCGACGCCGACGGCGTGCTCTTCGACATGGTGACCGGGAGCCCGCCGGAGGGCGTCGTCCCGCTCCTGGTCGACTCGCCCGGGCCCGAGGACCCGGCCACGCTCGCGGGGTCGCTGCCGTCAGCGCGCTGCCGGCCGAGGTCCGCACGGAGGTCACGGGTGCGGCCGCGGCCACTCCCGACGACATCTCCCTGACCCTGACCGACGGAACGCTCGTCCGTTGGGGGACGCGTCGGAGTCCAGCGCGAAGTCCGCAGCGCTCGTGGGGCTGCTCGAGCAGATCGACGCGGGAGCCCTCGAGCCGGCCGGGACGATCGACGTCAGCACCCCTGACGCGGTGGTGCTGCGGTAGCGGTCGGCGCACCATGGCGCCATGTCCGACGCTGCTGGTCCACGCCCGCCCGAGTCCCCGTCCTCCGGGACCGCAGCAACGGCGGTGAGCCGGTTTCCCGTCCCCGCGAGGGAGGAGCTGCCGGCCGAGCTGCGCGAGCGCTTCGCCGCCGTGGAGGAGCGGTCGGGGTTCCTGCCCAACGTCTTCGCGGCGCTGTCCTGGCGACCGACGGAGGCGGCCGCCTTCTTCGCCATGCATGACGCGCTCATGGACAAGGAGACGCCAGGCCTGTCGAAGGCCGACCGCGAGGTCATCGTGGTGGCCACCAGCGCCGCCAACGACTGCCTCTACTGCGTGATCGCGCACGGGGCGATCGTGCGGATCCGTGCCCGCGACCCGCACCTGGCCGACCAGGTGGCGGTCGACTGGCGCAAGGCACCGCTGCCGCCCCGCATGCTCGCCGTCCTCGAGGTGGCCGTACGGCTGGCGGTGACGCCGGTCGAGGTCACCCCCGACGACCTCACCGCACTGCGCGAACACGGCCTGACCGACGACGACGTGTGGGACGTGGGGGCGATCGTGTCGTTCTTCGCCCTCTCCAACCGGCTCGCCCACTGGGCGGCGATCCCGCCGAACGAGGAGTTCTTCCTCATGGGGCGTGTTCCCCGGGCCTGAGCCAGCGGCCTGCGGAGGCGACCGTCGCGCAGGGTGCCTCCGTGCTCTCGCACCGCTCTCGGAACCCACGCCCGTCGACACGCCACGGGCCGCGACACGCCCGACACGCGACATCACTTTTCCGAGTTCCCGCCTCGGACGCCACACCGGGTCTGCACCCCGGGATGAGACGTTCCGGGCGCGGGTCGTCACAGTCAGTGGTGCGGATGTGACCAACGGGTCGGCAGTGTTCCGTGCGATCCGCTCTGGCCGACACGCCGACCCCCGGAGGGTGTTTGTGTCGGCCTCTCGGCCGGTCCTAACTTCGTCCCTGTCGACCTAGTTGACATAACTGTAAGGCTGAACTTGAGGATGAGGGTCCAGTTGGGGAGCACCGCATGACACCTCCGCACAACTATCTAGCGGTCATCAAGGTCGTCGGTATCGGCGGCGGCGGGGTGAACGCGGTCAATCGCATGATCGAGGTCGGCCTCAAGGGGGTCGAGTTCATCGCGATCAACACCGACGCCCAGGCGCTGCTGATGAGCGACGCCGACGTCAAGCTCGACGTCGGCCGCGAGCTGACGCGCGGGCTGGGCGCGGGCGCCCAGCCCGACGTGGGCCGCCAGGCCGCCGAGGACCACCGCGAGGAGATCGAGGAGGTCCTCAAGGGGGCCGACATGGTCTTCGTGACCGCCGGCGAGGGCGGCGGCACCGGTACCGGTGGCGCGCCCGTCGTGGCGTCGATCGCGCGCAAGCTCGGGGCGCTGACCATCGGCGTGGTCACCCGCCCGTTCGCCTTCGAGGGCAAGCGGCGGGCCGTCCAGGCCGAGTCGGGCATCGAGGAGCTGCGCAACGAGTGCGACACGCTGATCGTGATCCCGAACGACCGGCTGCTGCAGCTGGGTGATCGCAACGTCAGCGTGATGGACGCCTTCCGCACCGCCGACCAGGTGCTGCTCTCCGGTGTCCAGGGCATCACCGACCTGATCACCACGCCCGGCCTGATCAACCTCGACTTCGCCGACGTCAAGTCGGTCATGTCCGGGGCGGGCTCGGCGCTCATGGGCATCGGCAGCGCCCGCGGCGACAACCGTGCGCTGCTGGCGGCCGAGCAGGCGATCGCAAGCCCGCTGCTGGAGGCCTCGATGGAAGGCGCCCACGGGGTGCTGCTGTCGATCTCCGGTGGCTCGGACCTGGGTCTGTTCGAGATCAACGAGGCAGCCTCGCTGGTCTCCGACGCCGCGCACGCCGACGCCAACATCATCTTCGGTGCCGTCATCGACGACGCCCTCGGTGACGAGGTGCGGGTGACGGTCATCGCCGCCGGCTTCGACAGCGGGCGTCCCAGCTCCCGCAAGGACGCCGGGACGTCCGGTGTCGTCACGGGTGCCTCCTCGGGTGCCGCCGCGGCCGCCCCGGCGGGGCTGCCGCCCTACCGCCGGCCGATGAGCCCGGCGGCCAACCAGCCGGCGGGGGAGCGGCGGGTCGCCCCCAGGTCACCCAGGCGGCGCCCGGGCCGGCCAACGGTGCCGCTCCGGCGCCCGTGCCGGCCGCTCCCACGGGGACGTCGTCCCGTCCGGCCCCGGTGGCGAACGGCGGGGGATCACCGTGCCCCCGCTCCCGCCGATCCCCGGACCGGTCGCCGGTCGCCGTCCGCTGTCCAACGAGGACTTCGAGGAAGAGCTCGACATCCCCGAGTTCCTGAAGGGTTGATCGAAGGACCCCCGTCCTCCCCGGCCTTCGCACGCTCAGGCCGGGACCCTGGACGGGGCCGTTCCAGAGCGTCACCTCGTAGGCTTCGCCTACATGAGCACCTCCCCGGCCGCTCCGTCGACGGTCCGACCCCGCAGGGTCGTGACCGACCGGCGGGGCGGCCGGTCCCGTACCCCCTACGACTCCTTCAACCTCGGCGACCACGTCGGGGACGACCCGGCCGACGTCGCCGCCAACCGCAGCCGGGTCGCCCGCGAGCTGTCGGTGCCCGAGGACCGGCTCGTGTGGATGTCGCAGGTGCACGGCACCGGCGTCGCCACCGTCGACCGCCCCCAGGACGGGCCCGTCGCCGACACCGACGCACTCGTGACCGCGACGCCCGGGCTGGTGCTCTGCGTCCTGGTCGCCGACTGCGTCCCCGTGCTCCTGGCCGACCACGAGACCGGTGTGGTCGCCGCGGTGCACGCCGGTCGCGAGGGCGTCCGGCAGGGCGTCCTGCCGGCCGCGCTGTCGGCCATGGCCCGCCTGGGGGCCCGCGCGCGCCACGTGACCGCGCTCCTGGGCCCGGCGGTGTGCGGCCGGTGCTACGAGGTGCCCGTGCGGATGCAGGCCGACGTGGCGCGAGTCGCGCCCTCCGCTGCGGTGCGTACCCGGAGCGGGACGCCCGGTCTCGACCTGCGGGCCGGAGTGGAGGAGATCCTGCGCCGCGCCGGGATCCCGGAGGTCGTGCAGGATCTCCGCTGCACGGTGGAGGACCCGCAGTTGTTCTCCCATCGCCGCGACGGCGTCACCGGCCGCCAGGCCGGACTCGTCTGGATCGGCTGACGGAGGAGGATCGGCGGCATGGCCGACCTCGAGCAGAACCTGCGGGCGGTGCGGGAGCGCATCGCCGCCGCCGCCCGGGCGGCCGGACGGGACCCGTCGTCGGTGCAGCTGCTGGCGGTGAGCAAGACCTGGCCGGCCGCGGACGTGCGCGCCCTGGCCGGCCTCGGCCACCGCGACTTCGGCGAGAACCGCGCGCAGGAGCTGCAGGAGAAGTCGGCCGAGCTGGTGGACGTCCCGCTCCGCTGGCACTTCGTCGGGCAGCTGCAGCGCAACAAGGCCGCCACCGTGGCCCGGGTCGGCGCAGTCGTGCACTCGGTGGACCGGGCGTCGCTGGCGGGGTCCTGGACCGCGCCGGTCAGCAGGCAGGGCGCCCCGTGGAGGTGTTCCTCCAGGTCGACCTCGGCGGCGAGCCCGGTGGAACGGCACCGCGTGGTGGCGCCCTCCCGGCCGACGTACCGGCCCTGGCCGACCACGTGGTCGGGGCGGCGGGCCTCCGGCTGCGCGGCCTCATGGCGGTCGCCCCGCGCGGGAGGACCCGCGCGGCGCCTTCGACCGCCTCGCCGCCCTGGCGGCGCGGGTGCGGGCCGACCATCCCGGGGCCGTCGACCTGTCCGCCGGCATGAGCGGGGACCTGGAAGCGGCGATCGCAGCCGGCGCCACGCTCGTGCGTGTCGGAACCGCGCTCTTCGGGGATCGGCCCCTACCCTGCGACGAGATCAGAACTCACCAGCCACACGAGTCACACCGGCCACCCGGTCCTCGGGAGCACCCCGCGGACCCGGCCGATCGCACTCAGACGCGACGCTGAGGACACCAGCAGAGGGGAGGTCCGATGGCCGGAGCCATGCGGAGGATGGGTATCTACCTGGGGCTCGTCGAGGACGACGACGCCCGCGGCTACGGCCGGTACGACGCCCGCCAGTCCGAGCACCCGGAGAGCGACCGCCGCTACGGCGGCCGGTACGCCGACGACCGCTACGACGGCCACTACGACGACGAGTACGCGGCCGGCGGTTACGCCGAGGACGACCTCGGCGACGAGCTCCCCCGGTCCGCGAGCCCGAGCCGCTCACGCCCCGCCGGGACCGCGCCGTGCGCCCGATCGGGCTGGCCCCCGCCGGCGCCGGCGCCGGGCCGGCGCGCGCCATCAACGGCTCCGTCATGGCCGGTAACGCCTCCGCCACGGTCGGCGGCTCGGTGATGAATGCCGGCTCCGCCAACGGCAGCGGCCCGGTGGGTGCCACCGCGGCCAAGCTGGCCGTCCGTGAGCCGGTCGCCGTCGTCGAGCCCGCACCCGTGCCGCAGCCGTACCGCATCACCACGCTGCACCCGCGCACCTACAACGAGGCGCGGACCATCGGGGAGCGGTTCCGGGACGGGATGCCGGTCATCATGAACCTGACGGAGATGGACGACTCCGACGCCAAGCGGCTCGTCGACTTCGCTGCGGGACTGTCCTTCGGACTGCGCGGTAGTATCGAGCGCGTCACGGCGAAGGTGTTCCTGCTCAGCCCGCAGAACGTCGACGTGACGGCCGAGGACAAGGCGCGGATCCGCGAAGGCGGCTTCTTCAACCAGTCCTGAGGCCTGCGCGGGGAGAGCTCGCGCGACCGTGGACAAGGCACGCGAGGTGCCCCGACCGAACGAGGACCGTGGCTCTCTTCTGGCAGATCGTCTCTACGGTGCTCCTCGTCTTCCTCGTCCTGCTCTTCGCGCGCTTCGTCGTCGACTGGGTGATGGTGCTGGCCCGTAGCTGGCGTCCTACCGGCCTCGTCGCCGCCGGGCTCGAGGTCGTGTACACCACCACCGATCCGCCGCTGAAGGCGGTGCGCAAGGTCATCCCGCCACTGAACCTGGGGTCCATCCGACTGGACCTCGGGTTTATGGTGCTGTTGATCGCCGTCCTCGTTCTCAAGAACATCACGGACTCGCTCGCTTATGGCTGAGTCCATCGGGACCAGAGCCGCCGCCCGTCCGAGAACGTCCTCGTTCTCGCCGTCCGACCCGAGGTGACCCGGATGCCACTCACGCCTGCCGACGTGCACAACGTCGTCTTCAAGAAGCCGCCCATCGGCAAGCGGGGCTACGACGAGGACGAGGTCGACGCGTTCCTCGACGTCGTGGAGGCCGAGCTGGCCCGCCTCATCGAGGAGAACAACGAGCTGCGCGCCGGTGTGGGGCGCGGCCGCATGGACGAGGCGCCCGCGGCGGCGCCCGCGCCCGCCCCGGTGGCCGCTCCGCCGCCGCCGGCGCAGCAGCCCCGCGAGGACGACAGCGCCCGCGCCTCCCGGATGCTGGCCCTGGCCACCGAGACGGCCGACCGCTACGTCAACGAGGCCAAGGCGCAGGCCGAGCAGATGCTCACCGGCGCCAAGACCAACAGCGAGCGGCTGATGACCGACGCCCGCACCAAGAGCGAGCAGATGGTCGCCGAGGCCAAGCACCGCGCCGACACCATGGTCGGTGAGGCACGCACCCACGCCGAGACGATGGAGCGGGAGTCCCGCGCCAAGGCCGCGGCGCTCGAGCAGGACGCCGAGCGCCGGCACGTCGAGGCGATGAGCGGCCTCGAGGAGAAGCGCAGCAGCCTCGAGCGCAAGATCGAGGAGCTGCGGACCTTCGAGCGCGAGTACCGCACCCGGCTGCGGTCCTACCTGGAGTCGCACCTGCGCGACCTGGACACCCGCGGGTCGGCCGAGCCGGCCGCCGCGAACCGGCAGAACCAGCACGCCCCCGCCTGACGCGCGCGCCCTCCGGGGCGAGCACCACGACGGCACGTACGACAGCTCGTCCGACAGGGCCCCTGGACACCGTCCGGGGCCCTGTCGCGTGCCGACGTCGCCGCGGGGCCCGCGGACGCTGCGAGGTGTGCGGAGGAGAGGGTCCTTCTAGAGTCGCAGCGTGATCGTGGCTGCCGGACTCTGCGTGCTCCTCGGCCTCGGCTTGTTCCTGGGAGGCATCCTCACCGGGGTGACGGCCTTCTACTGGGGGTGCGTCGCCGTCTGCGTCGTCGCGGCGGTCCTCCTCTTCCTGGCCCGGCGGAAGCTCACGCAGTCCCCCGGCCGGCCGCCGGGACCGCCACGGTCGGTACGCCGGCCACGACGTCGTCCGCGCGCGCCAGCGCCCACCACCGGCCGCCGGGGCAGCGGCCGTGCCCGAGGCAGCGTCCGCCTCCGCCGCCCCGGCGGGGCGACCGCGGCGTCCGTGGCCGGGGCGACTCCCGCCGCGGACCTCGCCGACCCACCGGTGGAGGAGGTCGAGGTCACCGACCTGCTCGTCGTGGTCGACCTCAAGGACGAGGTGCTCGTCGTCGACGAGCACCCTCGCTACCACGTCGACGGCTGCGTCCACCTGGCCGGGCACACCCCGATCCCGCTGCCCCTCGACGAGGCGCGTACCGACGGCTTCACCCCGTGCGCCGTCTGCGCGCCGGACCGGACCCTCGCCCAGCGCGCCCGGGACAGGAAGGCCGCGGGCAGCTCCTGAGCTAGGCGCGGGCCACCCAGAAGCGCAAGCCCTCGGGCCCGTCGAACGCGGCGCCCTCGCCGGCCGTCCCGGGGTGGACCGCCGCGGCGAGCACCTCGCCCGCCACCTGCTCGCCGTGCTCCGTGAGCGCCTCGGCCATGGCGCCGTCGGCGGTCCACCACAGCTCGATCCGGTCGCTGACCTCCAGGCCGCTGGACTTGCGGGCCTCCTGGATCAGGCGGACCACCTCGCGGACCAGCCCGGCACGCTCCAGCTCCGGGGTCAGCGTGAGGTCCAGCGCCACGGTCAGCCCGCCGCCGCTGGCCACCGTCCAGCCCTCCCGAGGCGTCTCGGTGACGATCAGGTCCCCGGCCTCGAGCGGCACGGGCACCCCGTCGACCTCCACGGTCGCGGTACCGGCCCGGTAGGCGGCGGTCAGCGCCGTGGCGTCGGCCGCGGCCACGGCCGCAGCGACGGCCTGGACCTGCTTGCCCAGCCGGCGCCCCACGGCCCGGAAGTCGACCTTGAGGCTGACGTCCACGAGCTCGCCGACCGCGGACAGCTCGGACAACTCGGCCACGTTCAGCTCGTCGGCCACCTCGCCGACCAGGTCGCGGGGAGCGACGTCCAGCCCGGCGCCGCGACGACGGCGCGGGCCAGCGGCTGCCGGGTGCGGACCTTGGCCGACGTCCGGGCGGAGCGGCCCAGCTCGACCAGCCGGCGGACCAGGTCCACCTGGCCGACGAGTGCGTCGTCCCGGGCGCTCTCGTCGACGGCCGGCCAGGTGGCCAGGTGCACCGAGTCGGGGGCGTCCGCCCCGTGGCCGGGCAGCACCGCACGGGTCCAGACCTCCTCCGTGACGAAGGGGTGAACGGCGCCATGAGCCGGGTCAGGCCGTCGAGCACCTCGTGCAGCGTGGCCAGGGCGGCGGGATCGCCGTCCCAGAAGCGCCGCCGGGACCGGCGGACGTACCAGTTGGACAGGTCGTCCACGAACTGCGCGATCAGCCGGCCGGCGCCCTGGGTGTCGAAGTCCTCCAGCGCGGTGGTGACCCCGTCGGTGACGGCGGCCAGCTCGGCCAGCGCCCAGCGGTCGAGCAGCGGCCGGTCCGCGGGCGCCGGTGACGGCGACGCTACGTCGTCCCCCGCCCTCCCCAGCCGTTGGCCGACGCGTACAGGGTGAAGAAGCTGGCGGTGTTCCAGTAGGTGAGCAGGATCTTCCGGACCACCTCCGACAGCGTCTCGTGGCCGACCCGCCGGGCCGACCAGGGGAGCCGCCGGCGAGCATGAACCAGCGGACGGCGTCGGCGCCGTGCCGGTCCATCAGCGGGATCGGTTCGAGGATGTTGCCCAGGTGCTTGCTCATCTTGCGGCCGTCCTCGGCGAGGATGTGGCCCAGGCACAGCACGTTCTCGTAGGAGCTCTTCTCGAACACCAGCGTGCCGACCGCCATCAGCGTGTAGAACCAGCCGCGGGTCTGGTCGATCGCCTCGCAGATGAACTGCGCCGGGTACGCGGCCTCGAACTCCGCCTTGTTCCGGTGCGGCGCGCCCCACTGGGCGAAGGGCATGGACCCGGAGTCGTACCAGGCGTCGATGACCTGGCGGACCCGGCGGAACGTGCCCTCCTCACCGGGCAGCGTGAAGGTCACGTCGTCGATGAACGGCCGGTGCGGGTCGAGGTCGGACAGGTCGCGGCCGGTCAGCTCCGAGAGCTCCGCGAGCGAGCCGACGGCGACCAGCCGGCTCGGGTCGGCGTCGTTGCGCCAGATCGGCAGCGGCGTGCCCCAGTACCGGTCGCGGGAGAGCGCCCAGTCGACGTTGTTGTTCAGCCAGTCGCCGTAGCGGCCGTTCTTGATGCTCTCTGGGTACCAGTTCGTCGTCGAGTTCTCGGCGAGCAGCTGGTCCTTGATCTGGCTGGTGCGGATGTACCAGGACGGCTGCGCGTAGTACATGAGCGGCGTGTGGCAGCGCCAGCAGTGCGGGTAGCTGTGCTCGTAGCGCAGCTCGCGGAAGAGCACGCCGCGGTTCTTCAGGTCCTCGACCAGTGCCGCGTCGGCGGCCTTGAAGAAGTGGCCCCCGACCAGCGGGACCTCGGGGAGGAAGTGCCCGGTCGGGTCGATCGGGTTGACCACCGGCAGGCCGTAGCCGCGGCACACTGCGAGGTCCTCGGCGCCGAACGCGGGGGACTGGTGCACCAGGCCCGTGCCGTCCTCGGTGGTGACGTAGTCGGCCAGGACCACGTAGTGGGTGGGCGCGTCGGTCGGGAACTCGACCAGCTCGAACGGCCGCTGGTAGCTGACCCGCTCCCAGTCGCGGCCGGTCGTGCGCGCGAGCACCTCGGCGTCCTCGCCGAGGACGGCGCCGAGCAGCGGCTCGGCGACGACGAACGTGCCGGCGGGGCCGTTCTCCCCACCCGCCCGACGGGCGACCACGTAGGTCACGTCGGGGTGCACGGCGACGGCGGTGTTGGACGGCAGCGTCCACGGCGTCGTCGTCCAGATCAGCAGGTCCGCCTTCCCGGCCCACTCGCCGCTGGTGACGGGCAGCCGGACGTACACCGAGGGGTCGGTGAGGGTCTCGTAGCCCTGGGCGACCTCGTGGTCGGACAGGCCGGTGCCGCAGCGCGGGCAGTACGGCGCGACGCGGTGGTCCTCGACCAGCAGCCCCTTGTCGAAGATCTGCTTGAGCGACCACCAGACGCTCTCGATGTAGGCCGGGTCCATCGTCCAGTAGGCCGTGGACATGTCCACCCAGTAGCCCATGCGCCGGGTGAGCTCGGAGAACGAGTCCACGTGCCGCTCCACCGACTCGCGGCAGCGGGCGTTGAACTCGGCGATGCCGTAGCGCTCGATGTCGGGCTTGCCGGCGAAGCCGAGCTCCTGCTCGACCGCGATCTCCACCGGCAGGCCGTGGCAGTCCCAGCCGGCGCGGCGCGGCACCGAGAAGCCCTGCATGGTCTTGAACCGGGGAAGACGTCCTTGAACGCCCGCGCCTCGATGTGGTGCGTGCCCGGGCGGCCGTTGGCCGTGGGCGGGCCCTCGTAGAACACCCACTGCGGCCTGCCGGCCGATGCCTCCAGCGTCCGGTCGAAGACCTTGCCCTCCTCCCAGCGCTGCAGGATCTGCTGCTCCATGGCCGGCAGGTCGACCTGCGGGGGCAGCGCGGCGAAGGGACCGGCGGGGAGGGAGAGCTCACGGCGACCATTCTCCCCGACCCGCCAAACGGGTTGCGGGCGCGTCCGAGTGCCCGGAGGGAGGCGTCGCGGCGTACGGGAGACTGCCCCCATGGACGGCGCCCGGTGAACACCACGGTCACCGTCGCCATGGCGATCGGTGCCGTCGTCGTGCTCGTCGCCGCGGTCGCCCTCCGGCTGGCCGACCGGCTCGGCCTGCCCAGCCTGCTGATCTATCTCGGCCTCGGCCTGGCGATCGGGGAGGCCGGGCTCGGTGTGCAGTTCGAGGATGCCGAGCTCACCCAGAACCTCGGCGTCGCCGCGCTGGTCATCATCCTGGCCGAGGGTGGCCTGACCACCCGCTGGTCCGACGTGCGCCGCGCCATCGGCCCCGGCCTCACGCTGGCGACCGTCGGGGTTGCCGTGAGCGTCGGCATCACCGCGGCGGTCACCGTCTGGCTGCTGGGCGCCACCTGGGGTTTCGCCCTCCTCCTCGCGGCGGTGATCGGGTCCACCGACGCGGCGGCGGTGTTCGCGGCCCTGCGCAGGCTGCCGTTGCCGCGTCGGCTCGCCGCCGCGATCGAGGCCGAGAGCGGGCTCAACGACGCCCCGGCGATCCTGCTCGTCACGACGCTGGCCGCCTACCTGACCGACGCCGACGCCGCGGCCTGGTGGCTGGTGGTGCCGCAGGTCATGGGGCAGCTGGTGGGTGGCGCCGTGCTGGGCATCGCGCTGGGGCTCGCCGGCTCCGCGCTCCTGCGGCGGGTGGCGCTCCCGCTGGCCGGCTTCTACCCGCTGGCCGTGCTCGCGCTCTGCGTGCTCGCCTACGCGGTCGCCACCCTGGCGGCCACCTCGGGCATCGTCGCGGTCTACCTCGCCGGCGTCGTCCTCGGCAACGCCGCCCTGCCGCACCGCTCGGCGAGCATCGGTTTCGCCGAGGGCATGGCCTCGCTGGCGCAGATCGGCCTGTTCGTGCTGCTGGGGCTCCTGGCCTCGCCGTCCCGGTTGCTGGACGCCCTCGGACCGGCCCTGGTGGTCGGCGGGACCCTGCTCCTGGTGGCCCGGCCGATCTCGGTGGTGGTGAGCCTGGCGGCGTTCCGATGGCCCTGGGCCCAGCAGGCCTTCGTGTCCTGGGCCGGGTTGCGGGGCGCCGTCCCCATCGTCCTGGCCACCTTTCCGCTGACGGCGGGCGTGCCCGGCGCGGAGAACATCTTCGACACTGTGTTCGTCCTCGTGGTCGTCTTCACCCTGGTGCAGGGGTGGTCGCTGCCGTGGGTCGCCCGGCGCCTCCGGATCGCCGCGCCGGTCGCGCCGCGCGACGTGGACGTGGAGTCGGCACCCCTCGAGGAGCTCGATGCCGACCTGATGCAGATGACCGTGCCGTCGGGCTCCCGGCTGCACGGTGTGTACCTCCCGGAGCTGCGGCTGCCCGAGGACGCCGCGGTGGTCCTGATCGTCCGCGACGGGCGCGCTTTCGTCCCCGACGACACGACCCGGCTGATGCGCGGCGACCAGGCGCTGCTCGTGTCGGCCAGGCGGTCGAGGCCGGAGGCCGAACGGCGGCTGCGCGCGGTCAGCCGCGCCGGGCGGCTGGCCGGCTGGCGGGGAGAGGAAGGACGGGCCAGCGACCTCGACTGACGAAGGACCACCCTTCCCCCACGCCTCGCAGGCTCGGCGCGGGCCCCTGAAGGGTGGCCGTTCCAGGACGTCACCGGGCTCGGCGCAGGCCCCGGAAGGGTGGCCGCTCCAGGAACGTCGAGGGCTCGCGGTGGGAACCCTGCGGGAGGGCACCTGCCGTGGCATCGTGAGCGCGATGGCGCCGTCCACGGGTGGGAGCGCGGCATGCGGTTCCTGTTCAGGCCTCCCGCCGCCGAGGCGACGGGCCTGCTGAGCCTGCCCTGGGACAGGCCGCTGGCGGAGTGGGACCCCGCCCTGTTGCTGGAGGTGCCGCAGCGGGGCATCTCGCGGCACGTGGTCCGCTTCGTGGCCACCGGAGGACGGGTCTTCGCGCTGAAGGAGATCAACGAGCGCCTCGCCCGCCACGAGTACGCGCTGCTGGGCCAGTTCGAGGAGGAGGGGCTGCCGACGGTCTCGGTCCTGGGCATCTGCGTCGACCGGCCGGACGACCAGGAGGCCATCCTCGTCACCCGCTACCTCGAGTACTCGATGTCCTACCGCTGGCTGTTCTCCACGCCCCGGGCCGAGCACTCGGCCGAGCAGCTCCTCGACACCATGGTGGAGCTGCTGGTCCGCCTGCACCTGGCCGGGATCTTCTGGGGTGACTGCTCGCTGTCCAACACCCTGTTCCGGCCCGACGCCGGGGCGCTCGCGGCCTACCTGGTGGACGCCGAGACCGCCGAACGCCACCCGTCGCTCTCCGCGAGGCTGCGCGCCTACGACGTCGACCTCGCCCGGGAACGAGTGGGCGCGGAGCTGCTGGACCTGCAGTTCGGCGGGCTCCTGCCCGAGAGCATCGACCCCATCGACGTCGCCGCCGGTCTGCCCGCGCGCTACGACGCGCTGTGGGAGGAGGTGACCGCTGAGCAGGTGTTTGGCGTCGACGAGCAGCAGTGGCGGATCACCGAGCGGCTGCGGCGGCTCAACGACCTGGGGTTCGACGTCGGCGAGGTGGAGCTGATCACCTCGCCGGAGGGCGCCCGGCTGCGCGTGGAGACGCGGGTCGCCGAGCCCGGCCAGCACCGCCGCGAACTGCTGCGGCTCACCGGCCTGGAGGTGCAGGAGCGCCAGGCCCGTCGGTTGCGGGGCGACATCGTCGCCTTCCGTGCCCACCTGGAGCAGAAGACCGGGCACCCGGTCAGCGAGTCGTTCGCCGCCCACCGCTGGCTCGCCGAGGTCTACCAGCCGGTGGTGGAGGCGATCCCACGCGAGCTGGCCGGCCGGCTGGCGCCCGCGGAGATCTTCCACGAGGTGCTCGAGCACCGGTGGTTCCTGTCGGAGAAGGCCCGGCGCGACGTCGGGACGCCGGAGGCGACGAGGTCCTATGTCGCCCACGTGCTGCCGCAGACGCCGGAGGAGATCACCACGCCGTCGGTGCGGGCGGAACTCTCGGAGACCTGATGCACCACCGTCGGCGGATGACGAGTCGGTCACGATCACGGCGCCGCAACGGTTCGAATTGACACCCCTGTGACCTGCACCACGCTCCGAAGACCGCGGTGACCACCTGTTGCTGTCGCGCCAAACGGAGGCGATGACGAATGCCGAAAGTTGCTGGCCAGGGACGACCCAACGCAGGGTCGACCGTTCCGCGAGCCGCGAGCGGGAGGCTGCCCCGACGACGAGCGGTCGCGGGCACGGCCGCCGCTCTGATGGCCGTCGGCACCCTGGCCGCGTGCGGCAGTGACGACGGAGGGGCGGACACGCTCACCTGGTACATCAACCCGGACGCCGGAGGCCAGGTCGAGATCGCGAGCCGCTGCACCGAGGAGGCCGGGGTGCGTACCGGATCGACACCGCGCAGCTGCCGCGTGAGTCCTCCCAGCAGCGCGAGCAGCTGGTCCGCCGGCTCGCCGCCGAGGACTCCTCGATCGACCTCGTGAGCCTCGACCCGCCCTACATCCCGGAGTTCGCCGAAGCCGGCTTCACGGCCCCGGTGCCCGAGGACGTCGCGGAGCGGGTGACCGAGGACGTCGTCCAGAGCGCCATTGACGGGTCGACGTGGAACGAGGAACTGGTCGCCGTCCCCTTCTGGGCCAACACGCAGCTGCTCTGGTACAAGCAGTCGGTCGCCGAGGCGGCCGGACTGGACATGGAGGAGCCGGTCACCTGGGAACAGCTGGTGCAGGCAGCCGAGGAGCAGGACACGCAGATCGCGGCGCAGGGCATCAGGGCCGAGGCCCTGACCGTGTGGGTCAACGCCCTCATCGAGTCTGCGGGCGGCTCCATCATCGAGGAGACCGCGCCGGACCCGGGAGACATCGAGCTGGGGCTCACCTCGGACGCCGCCGTCGCGGCCGCCGAGGTGATGAACAGCGTCGCCACGGTCGGAGGGCCGGCGTTCTCCACCGCCGGGGAGGACGCCAACGTCACCGACTTCGAGGACGGCGACGCCGCGTTCATGGTCAACTGGCCGTTCGTCTGGGGCCGGGCGCTCGGCGCTGTCGAGGCCGGGACGCTGGACGCGAGCGTGCCCGAGGACTACGGCTGGAGCCTCTACCCCCGCGTCTCCGAGGACGAGCCCAGCGCACCTCCCTACGGCGGCATCAACCTGGTGGTGGGTGCCTTCAGCGAGAACGTCGATGCCGCCTTCGAGGCCGCGGAGTGCATCGTCTCCGAGGAGAACCAGGCCTACTACTTCATCTCCAACGGGAACCCCGCGTCAAAGACGACCGTCTACGACGACCCCGAGGTGCTCGACGTCTTCCCGCAGGCGCCGGTCATCCGCGAGTCGCTCGAGAACGCCGCACCCCGGCCGCAGACCGTCTACTACAGCGAGGTGTCGGGAGCCCTTCAACGCATCTACCACCCGGCCACCTCGATCGATCCGGGATCGACCGGGGAAGAGGCCAGTGAGCTGATTCTCGCCGTCCTGCGAGGGGAGCAACTGCTGTGAGCACGACAACCCTGCCGCCCGGCGAGAAGACCCAGCCGAAGTCGGCGCCGAGGAAAAAGGCCGGGATCAGCGACAGGTCCCGCAGCGAGCGGAAGCTCGGCTGGATGCTCGCCGGACCCGCATTCTTCGTGATGCTGGCGGTGACCGCCTACCCGATCCTGCAAGCGACCTACGAGTCGCTGTTCTCCTACCGGCTCACCGACCCGACCAATCGGGAGTTCATCGGGCTGACCAACTACTGGGTGATCCTCAGCGATCCCCTCTGGTGGCAGTCCATATGGGTCACCGTTCTCATCACGGTGGTGACGGTGGCGGTGGAGCTCGTGCTGGGCTTCGGCCTGGCGATGGTGATGGCGAAGGCGCTCAAGGCCCTCCGGCCTGTGCTCAGAGCCGCCATCCTCATCCCGTACGCCGTGATCACGGTCGTGTCGGCCTTCGCCTGGCAGTTCGCCTTCGACATCAACACCGGTTTCGTCAACTCGTGGTTCGCCTGGATACCGGGGGTGTCCGCGAACACCGACTGGTTCGGCGACTGGGGCACCTCGATCCTGGTCATCTGCCTCGCCGAGATCTGGAAGACGACGCCCTTCATCTCGCTGCTGCTGCTGGCCGGCCTCGCCCAGGTTCCCGAAGTGTTGCAGGAGGCCGCGCAGGTCGACGGCGCGACGTGGTGGCAGCGGCTGTGGAAGGTGACGATCCCGAACATGAAGGCGGCGATCATGGTCGCCCTGCTGTTCCGCACCCTCGACGCTTTCCGTGTCTTCGACAGCATCTTCATCATGACCGGCGGCTCGAACGGCACGGAGTCGGTGTCGTTCCTGGCCTACCGACAGACAATCGCCCGATTGGAGATCGGGCTGGGATCCGCGGTCTCGGTCCTGCTGTTCATCGCCGTGGTGCTGATCGCATTCAGCTTCATCAAGGGCTTCAAAATCGACCTGTCCCAGGCGCGGGGGAGTGACCGATGTCCACACGCAAGAAGGTCCTGTGGTGGGTCGGCGGGGCGGTCATCGTGCTGTACGCGCTGTTCCCGATCGCCTGGATCATCTCCATCTCGCTCAAGGCGCCCTCGGACATCGCCAACGGCCAGTTCCTGCCGACGATCGCGTCCTGGGTGAACTACGAGGCGGTTCTCACCGGCAGCGCCAGCGACCTGTTCCTCCCGGCGCTGCGGAACTCATTCGGCATCGTCTTGATCGCCACGGCCATCTCGTGCGTGCTCGCGATGTTCGCGGCCTACGCGATCGCCCGGCTGGATTTCCCCGGTAAGCGGCTGATCCTCTCCACAGCGTTGGCGGTGGCGATCTTCCCGGTCATCTCGATCGTCACGCCGCTGTTCAACGTCTGGCGCCAGATCGGGCTGTACGACACCTGGCCGGGTCTGATCCTCCCGTACCTGTCGCTGACCCTGCCCATCTCCATCTGGACCATGTCGGCGTTCTTCCGGGAGATCCCGTGGGAGATGGAGCAGGCAGCCCAGGTCGACGGCGCCACGACCTGGCAGGCGTTCCGCAGGGTGATCGTCCCGCTGGCCGCCCCGGGTGTCTTCACCACGGCGATCATCGCGTTCTTCATCGCCTGGAACGACTTCGTCTACGGCATCGTCCTGACCTCCACGGAAGCGGCCCGTCCGGTGCCTGCGGCGCTCGGCCTCTTCAGCGGTGCCTCGCAGTTCGAGGACCCGACCGGGGCGATCGCGGCGGCCGCGGTGATCGTCACGATCCCGGTCGTCGTCCTGGTGCTGCTCTTCCAGCGGCGCATCGTCGCCGGTCTGACCAACGGCGCGGTCAAGGGCTGACCGCCGTGAACCGACCCCCGATCACCACCTCCCGAACCACATCCCACCGAGGGGACGAGCACTGATGGCCTCCATCGAGATGAACAACATCGTCAAGAAGTACGGGGACGGGTTCCCGGCGGTGAACGACGTCAGCCTGGACATCGCCGACGGGGAGTTCATGATCCTCGTCGGCCCGTCAGGGTGCGGGAAGTCCACGCTGCTCCGGATGATCGTCGGCCTCGAGGACATCACCAGCGGGGACATGATCATCGGCGGCAAGCGCGTCAACGACCTGGCGCCGCGTGACCGCAACCTCTCGATGGTGTTCCAGAACTACGCGCTCTATCCGCACATGACGGTGTACGAGAACATCGCCTTCCCGTTGCGGCTGTCGAAGACCCCGGACGACGAGGTGCGCCGCCGCGTCACGGAAGCGTCCGACGTCCTGGAGCTCAAGGAGCACCTGGAGCGCAAGCCGGCCAACCTGTCCGGTGGTCAGCGGCAGCGCGTGGCCATGGGCCGCGCGATCGTCCGCCAGGCCGAGGCATTCCTCTTCGACGAGCCGCTGTCCAACCTCGATGCGAAGCTGCGCGGTCAGATGCGCACCGAGATCTCCCGGCTGCAACGCCGGCTGGGCATCACCACCGTCTACGTCACCCACGACCAGACCGAGGCCATGACACTGGGCGACCGGGTCTGCGTCCTGCGCAAGGGCAAGATCCAGCAGGTCGCCTCACCGCGCGAGCTCTACGAGCAGCCGGTCAACCTGTTCGTCGCGGGCTTCATCGGCTCCCCGCCGATGAACTTCCTGCCCGCCACCCCGGAGGGCAACCGGCTCAAGACGCCGTTCGGCGACATCGAACTCGACGACAAGCGGGCGGCGGCCGTCGGCGGTCGCGACCTGCTCCTGGTCGGCATCCGCCCGGAGTACTTCGAGGACGCCTCCTCGTCGACGACGCCAAGCGGCCGCTCGGCTCGATCTTCCGGGCTCGGGTCGACGTCACCGAATGGCTCGGTGACTCCCAGTACGCCTACATCCCGTACGAGGCCCCGGAGGCGATCCAGACCCAGCTGCGCGACCTGTCCCGCGAGCTGGACGCGGAGGAGCTCCGGACCCAGGCCATCGTGTCGATCGACGCGACCAGCCGCATCCGCGAGGGCCGCGAGGCCGAGTTCTGGCTCGACAGCCGCAAGGTGCACGTGTTCGACCCGGAGTCGGGGAGAACCTCACCCGTGACGCCGAGGCCGGCGCCGAGCTGACCCGGCTGGCGACCCAGGACCGCGTCGAGCAGCTCGAGGACTCACAGTCCCAGCCGGCCGGTGCGCAGCGGGGTGGGGCCACGGCAGCCTCGGCCTGATGGAGGACCGCCCTCCTCCCGCGCCTCGCAGGCTGCGCGCGGGACCCTGGAGGGTGGCCGGTCCGCACGGCACAGGCTCGGGGATGGCATCGATGGGATCGGGCGAGTGGTGGCGTGACGCGGTCGTCTACGAGGTGTACCTCCGGAGCTTCGCCGACTCCGACGGGGACGGGATCGGGGACCTGGGCGGGCTCCGGCGGCGGCTGCCCTACCTGGCAGACCTGGGCGTCGATGCCATCTGGGTGACGCCCTGGTACCCGTCGCCGATGGCCGACGGGGGCTACGACGTCAGCGACTACTGCGACATCGACCCGCGCTTCGGCTCCCTCGCGGACGCCGATGCGCTGCTGGCTGAGGCGCACGCCCTCGGATTGCGGCTGATCATCGACCTGGTCGCCAACCACACCTCGCACCGGCACCCCTGGTTCATCGCCGCCCTCGCCGCCGGCCCGGGCTCGCCGGAGCGGGAGCGCTTCTTCTTCCGCGACGGGAGGGCTGGGGGAGCCGAGCCGCCGAACGACTGGATCAGCGCCTTCGGCGGCCCGGCCTGGACGCGGGCCCGGGAGCCGGACGGGCGACCGGGGCAGTGGTACCTGCACCTGTTCGCCCCGCAGCAGCCCGACCTCGACTGGGAGCACCAGGGGTCCGGGACGACTTCGACGCGATCCTGCGGTTCTGGTTCGACCGTGGCATCGACGGCATCCGGGTGGATGCCGCACCGGCCATGGCGAAGGCCCCGGGCTGCCCGACGCCGGGCACGGGCCCGGGGCGGCGTTCGAGTCGCGCCTCTGGGTGGACAACCCGCACTGGGACGTCGACGAGGTGCACGACATCCTCCGGCGCTGGCGCCGCATCGGGGACTCCTATCCGGGCGGCCGGCTGTTCGTCACCGAGGCGGTCGTGAACGGTCCCGAGCGGCTGAGCCGATACGTGCGCCCCGACGAGATGCACACCAGTTTCAACTTCGACTACCTGACGGCCCCGTGGGAGGCCGGCGCCCTGCGGCATGTCATCGATGGCACCCTGGCCGCGCTGGAACCCGTCGGGGCGCCGGCGACCTGGGTGCTGTCCAGCCACGACGAGACGCGGCACGTAACCCGTTTCGGGCGGGCGCACACAGGAGCGGCCTTCGGGGGCGCCCCGCTGCCCGCGTCGTCCACCGACCTCGCGCTGGGGCGCCGCCGCGCCCGGGCGGCCGCCCTGCTCACCCTCGCGCTGCCGGGCTCCGCGTACGTCTACCAAGGCGAGGAACTCGGTCTGCCGGAGGTCGAGGACCTGCCGGAGTCCACGCTCCAGGACCCGACGTGGGAGCGCTCCGGCCACACCGTCCGGGGTCGCGACGGATGCAGAGTGCCTCTGCCGTGGGAGGGCGATCGGCCGCCGTTCGGCTTCACCGCGGACGACGCCGACCCCTGGCTGCCGCAGCCGGCGGACTGGGCGGCGTCCACTGCAGCCGCCCAACGCTCGGACCCGGAGTCGACGCTCGCGCTGTACCGCACGGCGCTCCGCCTGCGGCGAGACCTGGCGGGAACGGGCATGACCTGGCAGAACACGAGCCGCGACGTCCTCGCGTTCGACCGCGGCGCGTCGTTCCGCTGCGTCGTGAACTTCTCCACCGAGCCGCTGGGCCTGAGCGGACAGGGTCGGGTCCTCCTCTCCAGCGCCCCGTGCACCGAGGGCCTGCCCACCGACGCGGCCGCCTGGCTGGCGCCCGGCGACCCGGGCGGCGCGTGAGCACGGTTCCGACGGCGGCGCGGCTATCGTCGTCGAGGTGAGCGAGCAGCCGGATCCGCCCGAGACCCCGGGCCCGGCCCCCAGGCGCCGGCCACGGGCGCGCCTGCTGCTCGCCCTCGCGGCAGCGATCCTGGTGGCCGACCTGATCACCAAGCTGGTCGTCGTCGCCACGATCGAGCCGGGCGAGGACATCCGGGTGCTCGGTGGCGCGCTGTACCTGACGAACCTGCGCAACACCGGAGCGGCCTTCTCCTTCGCCGAGGGCTTCACGATCGTGTTCTCCCTGATCGCCGCCGTCGTCGCGGTGGTGATCGTGCGGACGGCGCGGCGGATGTTCTCCACCGCCTGGGCCGTGACGCTCGGCCTGGTCCTCGGCGGCGCGCTGGGCAACCTCATCGACCGCGTGTTCCGCGACCCCGGCTTCCTGCGCGGGGAGTGGTGGACTTCCTGTCGGTGTTCGGTCCCGACGGCAGCGTCTTCCCGGTGTTCAACGTCGCGGACTCCGCGATCGTGTGCGGCGGGATCCTCGGCGCCATCCTGGCGCTGCGTGGCATCGAGTTCGACGGCTCGACGGCGAAGGACCGGTCGACGGCCCACGACGTCGCCGTCCGTCGGGACGGCAGCACGTCACAATAGGTCGCGTGACCCCACCTGCCCCCGGAACGACCCGTGCGCTACCGGTCCCCGACGGGCTGGAGGGGCAGCGGGTCGACCAGGCGCTGTCCCGGCTGTTCGGTCTCACCCGGTCCGCCGCGGCCGACCTCGCCGACGCCGGGAACGTGGTGGTCGACGGGCGGGTCCGTGGCAAGGGTGACCGGCTCACCGGTGGCAGCTGGCTGGAGGTCGAACTGCCCCCGCCGCCGGGCGAGCCCGCCGCGCCCCGGCCCGTCGTCGGGATGTCGATCCTCCACGACGACGACGACATGGTCGTGGTGGACAAGCCCGTGGGCGTGGCCGCGCACCCGAGCCCGGGCTGGGACGGGCACACGGTCATCGGCGGCCTGGCCGCGGCCGGCTACCGGATATCGACGTCGGGCGCCGCCGAGCGCCAGGGGTGGTGCACCGGCTGGACGCCGCGACGACCGGCGTGATGGTGGTCGCCAAGAGCGAGCGCGCCTACACCGCGCTCAAGGCCGCCTTCAAGGAGCGGACGGTCGAGAAGGGCTACCACGCCCTCGTGCAGGGCCACCCCGATCCGTCGCGCGGGACGATCGACGCCCCGATCGACCGTCATCCGAGGCACGACTGGCGCTTCGCGGTGGTGCAGGGCGGACGGCCGTCGATCACGCACTACGAGGTGATGGAGGCGTTCCCCGCGGCCAGCCTGGTGGACGTCCGGCTGGAGACGGGGCGGACCCACCAGATCCGGGTCCACTTCTCCGCGCTGCGCCATCCCTGCGTCGGGGACACGACCTACGGCGCCGACCCGACGCTCGCCGCCCGCCTGGGTGTGCAGCGGCAGTGGCTGCACGCCGTCCGGCTGGGCCTCCCGCATCCCGCGGACGGTCGCTGGGTCGAGTTCACCAGCGGGTACCCCGCCGACCTCGCCGGCGCGCTGGCCCTGCTGCGCGCGGAGGCCTGAGCCCGGCGTGAGCGACCTGCCGGGCTCCCTCGCCGACTTCGGCGCCGCATCCTTCGCGGCGGTCGTGGTGGCCGTCTACCTGGTGGTCGGCGAGCCGGTGGTCGGCCACGTGCTGCACCGCCGCTTCGAGGGGCGGTTGCGCACCGATCCCGGCGCCCGCCGTTCGTTCTACGGCCGCCTGCTCGTGCTCGAGTGGGGCCTGGCCGTGCTCGCGCTGGTCGTCTGGCTCTCGGCGCCGGGCGTCACCGCCGGCCACGTCGGGCTCCGCTGGCCCCACCAGTGGCCGGGTGCGCTGACGCTCCTGGTGATCGCGCTGGTGCTCCTGTTCGTCGCCGTCTCCACCCGCGCGCTGCGCGGTGGGGCGCTGCTGGAGGCCGGCGAGCCGGTCCGCCGGCCGGGTTCCTCCCCGCCCGGCCAGGGCCGCCACGCCGAGCCACCCGGTCACGCCACGCTGGCCGTGCTGCCCCGGACGGCGCGGGAGCGACGGCTGTTCACGCTGGTCGGCGTGACCGCCGGCGTCTGCGAGGAGTGGCTGTACCGCGGGTTCTTCCTCGCGGTGGTCGCCGCCGTCGGTGGGCTGCCCACGCCGGCCCTGGTGGTCGTCGCGGGCGTGGCGTTCGGCCTCGCCCACGCCTACCAGGGGCGGGTCGGCGTCGTCACCACCGGAGTCCTGGGCGGCATCATGGCCGCGATCTACCTGGACACCGGGTCGCTCCTCCTGCCCGTCCTCCTGCACGTGCTCATCGACCTGCGTTTCCTCCTCGTGCCGGCGAAGGCCCTGCCTGCGGGGCGGGCGGCGGAGCCGGGGAGCACGGGGCGCTCGGGCGGCACCAGCGGTGACCGCGGCGCTGGTGACACCGGCCGACTGGCCCGACGTGCTGGCTCTGCGCACCCGGGTCTTCGTCCAGGAGCAGGGCGTCCCGCCGGAGATCGAGCAGGACGCCGCCGACGCCACGGCGCTCCACGCGCTCAGCCGGGACGGCTCCGGCCGCGTGGTGGCCACCGGGCGGCTGCTCCTGCGGGACGACGGGACGGCCACCGTGGGGCGCATGGCGACCGACGCCGCGGCGCGCGGGCGAGGGCACGGCGCCGCCGTCCTCGCCGAGCTGCAGCGACAGGCAGCGCTGCGGGGGTGCGCGAGATCGAGCTGCACGCGCAGGTGACCGCGCGCGGGTTCTACGAGCGCGCGGGGTACGAGGCCGTGGGCGGCGAGTACGAGGAGGCAGGGATCCTGCACGTCACCATGCGCCGGTCGCTGCGGTCGCCGGGACGGGTGTGACGGATCGGTCCGCCTGTGAGGAGACACGTCCTGTCAGACCCTCGGCGTAGACAGCTTCCAGTGCGAGGATCGACCCACCGGCCCCCGCACCACCGAACGCAGGCACCTGTCCACCGGTCTTCCCCACCGGTCGCCTGCCGGAGCACCCCGCCGGCGGGCACGCACGACCATTGAGGAGTACCGCCCCACCGTGAGCGAGCTTGCGAGCGAACGCATGAGCACAGCAGCCCCGCGAGCGGGCACGCCCTGCTGGGGGCACCACCCGCTTGCGGGGGACAGCGAGGAGTGGTCGTGAGCAGCACGTCCGACTCGTTCGCGCACCTGCACGTCCACACCGAGTACTCGATGCTGGACGGCGCGGCCAAGCTGCCCGAGGTCACCGCCGCCGCGGCGGCCCAGGGCATGCCCGCCCTGGCGATGACCGACCACGGCAACGTCTTCGGCGCCTACGACTTCTACAAGCAGGCCACGGCCGCCGGGGTGAAGCCGATCATCGGCATGGAGGGCTACTACACGCCGGGCTCGCGGTTCGACCGTGCGCCGTTCGACTTCGGCGACAAGCTCCTCGACGAGGAGGGCGACGGCGGGAACAACCGTGGCAAGGCCGCCTACACGCACATGACGCTGCTGGCCCGGACCACCGAGGGGATGCACAACCTCTTCCGGATCTCCTCGCTGGCCAGCCTGGAGGGCCAGTACCGCAAGCCGCGCTTCGACCGCGACCTGCTGGAGCGCTACGGCACTGGCCTGATCGCCACGACCGGCTGCCCCTCGGGCGAGGTGAACATGTGGCTGCGGGCCGGCAAGGAGGACCGCGCCCGGCAGGCGGCCGCCGACTTCCAGGACATCTTCGGCCGGGAGAACTTCTACGCCGAGATCATGGATCACGGCCTGTCGATCGAGAAGAAGACCAAGCCGGCGCTGCTGGCCATCGCCAAGGACCTGGGCATCCCGCTGCTGGCGACCAACGACCTGCACTACACGCACAAGGAGGACGCGCAGGCGCACGATGCGCTGCTGTGCATCCAGACCGGCTCGCGGCTGAACGAGACGAATCGATTCCGCTTCAACGGCGACGGCTACTACCTCAAGAGCGCCGCCGAGATGCGCGCCCTGTTCGCCGACCTGCCCGAGGCCTGCGACAACACCCTCCTGGTCGCCGAGCAGTGCGAGACCACCTTCACCGAGGGCGCGGACCTCATGCCGCGCTTCCCTTGCCACCGGGGAGGACGAGACCTCCTGGTTCGTCAAGGAGGTCGAGCGCGGGCTGCACAAGCGCTGGCCGAACGGCATCCCCGACCACGTGCGCACGCAGGCCGACTACGAGGTCGGGATCATCTGCCAGATGGGCTTCCCGGGGTACTTCCTCGTGGTCGCCGACTTCATCAACTGGGCCAAGGACCAGGGCATCCGCGTCGGGCCCGGCCGTGGTTCGGCCGCCGGGTCGCTCGCCGCCTACGCGATGGGCATCACCGACCTCGACCCGCTGGCCCACGGTCTGATCTTCGAGCGCTTCCTCAACCCCGAGCGGGTCTCCATGCCCGATGTCGACATCGACTTCGACGATCGGCGTCGCGGCGAGGTCATCCGGTACGTGTCGGAGAAGTACGGCGAGGAGCGGGTCAGCCAGATCGTCACCTACGGGACGATCAAGGCCAAGGCCGCGATCAAGGACGCCGCGCGGGTGCTCGACCGCCCGTACTCCGTCGGCGACGAGCTGACCAAGCTCATGCCGCCCGGCGTGATGGGCAAGGACATCCCGCTGTCGGGGATCTTCGACCCGGCCCACCCGCGCTACAAGGAGGCCACGGAGTTCCGGGCCCGCTACGAGTCGGACCCGGGCGCGGCCGAGGTCGTCGACCAGGCCCGCAAGCTCGAGGGCCTGAAGCGGCAGTGGGGCGTGCACGCCGCCGGCGTGATCATCGGCCGGCACCCGCTCATCGACAGCATCCCGATCATGCGCCGCGAGGCCGACGGTGCGGTCATCACGCAGTTCGACTACCCGACCTGCGAGACGCTCGGCCTGCTCAAGATGGACTTCCTGGGCCTGCGCAACCTCACCGTCCTCGACGACGCGCTGCGCAACATCGTGCTGAACGGCAAGGAGCCGGTGGACCTGGATGACATCAGCCGGGATCTGACGGACAAGGCCACCTACGAGCTCCTGGGCCGGGGCGACACCCTGGGGTCTTCCAGTTCGACGGCGGCCCGATGCGGTCGCTGCTGCGGCTCATGCGGCCGGACAACTTCGAGGACATCTCCGCCGTCGGTGCCCTGTACCGCCCCGGCCCGATGGGCGCGAACTCGCACACCAACTACGCGCTGCGCAAGAACGGGCAGCAGGAGATCACGCCGATCCACCCGGAGCTGGCCGAGCCGCTCGAGGAGATCCTGGGCCAGACCTACGGTCTGATCGTCTACCAGGAGCAGGTCATGGCGATCGCGCAGAAGGTCGCCGGGTACTCCTCGGCAAGGCCGACCTGCTGCGCCGGGCGATGGGCAAGAAGAAGAAGTCGGTCCTGGACGCGGAGTTCGTCGGCTTCGAGGCCGGCATGAAGGCCAACGGCTTCTCCGCCGCGGCGATCAAGACGCTCTGGGACATCCTCGTCCCCTTCGCCGACTACGCCTTCAACAAGGCGCACTCGGCGGCGTACGGGCTGATCTCCTACTGGACGGCCTACCTCAAGGCCAACTACCCGGCCGAGTACATGGCTGGGCTGCTCACCAGCGTCGGCGACGACAAGGACCGCCGGCCGATCTACCTGGCCGAGTGCCGGCGGATGGGCATCAAGGTGCTGCCGCCCGACGTCAACGAGTCGTCGTGGGACTTCACCGCGGTCGGCACCGACATCCGCTTCGGCATGGCCTCGGTGCGCAACGTCGGGCACAACGTCGTCGACTCGATCGTCCGGGCCCGCGAGGAGAAGGGCCCGTTCAAGGACTTCGCCGACTTCATGCGCAAGATCGACACGGTGGCCTGCAACAAGAAGGTCATCGAGTCCCTGGCCAAGGCCGGCGCCTTCGACTCCCTCGGCCACTCCCGCCAGGGCATCGTCGCCGTCCACGCCCAGGCCGTCGACTCCGCGATGGGGCTCAAGCGCAAGGAGGCCGAGGGGCAGTTCGACCTGTTCGGCAGCTTCGGCGACGGCGGTGGGGCTCCCGAGGACGACCCGTTCGGCAGCGCCCTGGACATCACCATCCCGACGGCGGACTGGTCGAAGTCCGAGCGCCTGGTCTTCGAGCGAGACATGCTCGGTCTCTACGTGTCCGACCACCCGCTGCACGGCGTGGAGCACGTGCTGACCTCGCACGCCGACACCCCGATCGCGGAGATCAACGTCGGGGGTGGAGGACGGCGCGAACGTCACCATCGCCGGCATCCTCACCGCGGTCGGCCCGCGCACCAACAAGCAGGGCGCGCCCTGGGCCATCGCCACGCTGGAGGATCTCGAGTCCGGCATCGAGGTCCTGTTCTTCCCGAAGACCTGGGCCCAGGTGTCGGACAAGATCGTCCGCGACCAGATCGTCGTCATCAAGGGCCGGGTCAGCCGCCGGGACGACCAGCCGTCGCTGTTCGCCTCCGAGGTGAGCGTCCCGGAGCTCACCGAGGGCCCGCGTGGCCCCGTGCTGGTGTCCATGCCGGCCGCCCGCTGCACCCCGCCGGTCGTGGAGCGGCTGCGCGAGGTGCTGGGCAGCCACCCCGGCACGACCGAGGTGCAGCTCAAGCTGGTGAACGGCAGCCGCGAGACCGTGCTGCGCCTGGACCAGGGGCTGCGGGTTCGTCCCAGCACGGCGCTCATGGGAGACATCAAGGCGCTGCTCGGCCCGACCAGCGTGGCGCTGCTGTGAAGAAGGACCCCGTCCTCCTCACCCCTCGCACGCTCGGGGCGAGCCTCGGGACGGAGCCCTACTGACCACCGGAGCATCCCCGTCCACCGATCCGGCCGGTTCCTCCGGTCTCGGCCCGGCGGCTGCCAGGAAGCCGTTGTTCACTGGAGCGGTGACCCACCCCGCGCCCTTCGCCGACCCGGTGGCAACGCCCGGCCCCCGGACGGCGGCTCGCCGGCGTCCCCTCCGGCTCCCGCGGGCTACGGCACGCCCGTGCCCGCAGCGTCCGGGTACTGGCGCGGCCGCTCCGAGCTGCGGGCCGATCTGCGCAGTTCGGCGGGTGTGGTGCTGGCGCTGGCGCTGGCCGGGGTCCCCGCCGGTCTCCTGTGGTGGTGGCTCGGACCGCGGGCGGACTTCCGCGTCACCGCCGACGGCCCGGTCCCGACGGGGACCGTGTCGCCGGAGCTGCTGGTCGCCGACGACGCGGTCCTCGCGCTGATCCTGGCCGGGGTCGGCCTGCTGGCCGGCAGTGCGGCCTGGATGCTGCGCCGGCGTCGCGGGGTCGCCACCGTGCTCGCGCTGGCCCTCGGTGGTCTCCTCACCGGGGTCGTGGCCTGGCAGCTCGGTGAACTGCTCGGCGCCGGCCCGACCGAGGCGCAGCTCGGCGACGTCGGCGCGGTGGTGACCACGTCGCTCACCCTCGGGTCGCCGCCCGCCCTGGCACTGGCGCCGTTCACCGCACTGGTCGCCTACGTCGCCGCCGTCCTCTACGCGCCCGACGACGGTCTGGGCCGCACGGACCCGGAGGTCACGACATCCGAGGCGGCGGGTTCCGCCGTCAGTTGACCGTCATCGGGGTCGCGAACTGCTGGAGCGGGACGGGGACGGCACCCAGCTCCTGCAGCAACGTCAGCTCGCGGCGCAGCACGCGGGACTCCAGCGCCAGCCGCCGCCGCGTCGCGGACTCGGCGAGGAGGGCCTGACGGTCCTCGGTGGTGAGCAGTGCCGCGGAGGCGACCAGGTAGGACAGCGCGGCCGGGTCGTCGCTCACGGCGTCCAGCAGCACGGCGGTCTCCGCGTCCAGCGCCGACCCGGCACCGGCCCGGTCCTGGCCGCCGTTGCCGCCGAGGTCGGACACCTCGGCCACGTAGCGCGTGAACAGGTCACGCACCCCCGGCTGAGCACGTCGAGGGAGCCGCGGGCCACGGAGGCGACGACCTCGTCCAGCCCGTCATCGCACGGCGGCGCCGCCGCGACGGCGCCCGGGATCAGCAATCCGTCCGTGTCGCCGGCCGCCTCCTCCGCGGCCTCCTCGTCGGCGAGCCACTCCACCTCGCCCTGCAGGTAGGGCGGGTCGTCGGCGACCACCACGTCGAGCAACCGGAAGCGCTCCCCGCCGACGGTGACGATCCGGAAACCGCCGTCGGACTGCGGGCGCACGGCCTGGACCCGGGCGGAGCAGCCGATGTCGTAGAGCGCCTCGGCCGGCGCCACCCGCTCGACCTCCCAGCCCTGGCGGATGGCGACGACGCCGAAGAAACGGCGGTCGCCGGCCTCGGGATGGGCCAACAGGTCACGCATGAGCCGGCGGTACCGCGGCTCGAAGATCTGCAGCGGCAGCACGATGCCGGGGAACAGCGGTGTCCCGAGCGGGAACAGCGGGATCAGTTCGCCCATCGCCCCACCGTACGGGCGAGGGGAACGGCCGACCGGCGCTGTCTACTCTTGGGTCTTCCACGACCCTCCCGGAGGACCTGCCGTGCTCGCCCGCATCGACCTGCGCGGATCCGCGCTGCCGGGACGTCGCGACCTCGCCGGGCTGCTGCCCCGCGCCGGCACCGACATCGACTCGGTCATGGCGACCGTCCGCCCGCTCTGCGAGGACGTGCGCATCCGGGGTGCCCAGGCGGTCCGGGAGATCACCGCCCGGCTCGACGGCGTGGACGCCGAGGACTTCGCCGTGCCGCAGGCCGCCCTGCACCGGGCGCTCACCGAGTGCGACCCCACGCTGCGGGCCGCGCTCGAGGAGGCGATCAACCGGGTGCGGAAGGTACACGCCGACCAACGCCGGACCGACGTCACCACCGAGGTGGTGCCCGGTGGCACGGTGACCGAGCGCTGGGTGCCCGTGCGGCGCGTCGGTCTCTACGTGCCGGGCGGCCTGGCGCCGCTGCTGTCCAGCGTCGTGATGAACGTCGTCCCGGCGCAGATCGCGGGGTGGAGTCGATCGCCGTCGCCTCGCCGCCGCAGCGCGATCACGGTGGGCTGCCCGATCCGGGCGTCCTCGCCGCGTGCGCCCTGCTCGGCATCACCGAGGTGTACGCCGTCGGCGGCGCACAGGCCGTCGCCGTGTTCGGGTACGGCGCGGGTTCGTGCGAGCCCGTCGACATGGTCACCGGCCCTGGCAACGTCTACGTGACGGCGGCCAAGCGGCTGCTGCGCGGGATCATCGGCATCGACTCCGAGGCCGGCCCCACCGAGGTGGCGATCCTCGCCGACGACACCGCCGACCCGGGGCACGTCGCCGCGGACCTGATCAGCCAGGCCGAGCACGACCCGCTGGCGGGAGCGGTGCTGGTGACGACCAGCGAGGCGCTCGCCGACGCCGTCCTGGCACTGGTCCCGGGACAGGTGGCGTCCACCAAGCACTCCGACCGGATCACCACCGCGCTGGACGGCACGCAGTCAGGCATCGTCCTGGTCGACGACCTCGACGCCGGCCTGCGGGTCGTCGACGCCTACGCCGCCGAGCACCTGGAGATCCAGACCCGTGACGCGCGCGCCGTGGCCGCGCGGGTCCGCAATGCCGGCGCGATCTTCGTCGGCGCCTGGTCGCCGGTCTCGCTGGGGGACTACTGCGCCGGGTCCAACCACGTGCTGCCGACGGGCGGCTGCGCGCGCTTCTCCAGCGGGCTGTCGGTCCAGTCGTTCCTGCGCGGCATCCACGTCGTGGAGTACGACGAGGCCGCCCTCGCCGGCGTGGCCGGGCACATCGACGCCCTCGCCGGCGCCGAGGACCTGCCGGCCCATGCGGCGGCGGTCAGGATCCGGCAGACCCGCTGATGCCCGGTACCGACGAGCTCCCGCTGCGGCCGGAGCTGCGGGGGCGCTCGCCCTACGGCGCCCCGCAGCCCCCGGCCACCCACCGGTTGAACACCAACGAGAACCCGCACCCGCTGCCCGACGAGCTGCTCGCCGACCTCGGCGCCGCGCTCGGGCACGCGGCGCTGGAGCTCAACCGCTACCCCGACCGGGACGCCCTCGCGCTGCGCACCGACCTGGCCGCCTATCTGACCCGCACCAGCGGTGAGCAGGTCGTGCGCGAGCAGGTGTGGGCGGCCAACGGCTCCAACGAGGTCCTGCAGCAGGTGCTCCAGGCCTTCGGCGGGGCGGGCCGCACCGCGCTGGGCTTCACGCCGTCCTACTCGATGCACCCGATCCTGGCGGCCGGCACGGGCACGGCGTGGGTCGACGGCACGCGCCGGGCCGACTTCACGATCGACACGGCCGCGGCGGCCGCGCAGGTGCGCGAGGTCGCACCGGACGTCGTCTTCGTGACCAGCCCGAACAACCCGACCGGCACCGCGGTCGCGCTGGAGACGATCACCGACATCTACGACGCCTCGTCCGGTGTGGTCGTCGTCGACGAGGCCTACACCGAGTTCGCCCGCGCCGGGACGCCGTCGGCGCTGACCCTGCTGCCGGGTCGTCCGCGGCTGATCGTCTCCCGCACCATGAGCAAGGCTTTCGGGATGGCGGGGCTGCGGCTGGGCTACCTGGCCGCTGATCCCGCCGTCGTCGACGCCCTCCAGCTGGTGCGGCTGCCGTACCACCTCAGCTCGCTCACCCAGGCCGCCGCCCGAGCGGCGCTTGCCCACACCGACGCCCTGCTGGCCACCGTCGACGAGGTGAAGGCCCAGCGCGACCGGATCGTCGAGGCGTTGCCCGTCATGGGTCTCACCAGCGTCCCCAGCGACGCGAACTTCGTGCTGTTCGGCCGCTTCACCGACGCCCCGGCCGCGTGGCAGGCGCTGCTCGACCGGGGCGTCCTCGTCCGGGACGTCGGCCTGGCCGGCTGGCTGCGGGTGACGGCGGGGACGACGGAGGAGACCGACGCGTTCCTCACCGCGCTGGGTGAGGTGATGCGGGCGACGACCCGCGATGGGGAGAATCGCCGGCATGAGTCGTACTGCACGCGTCGAACGGGAGACGAACGAGACCAAGCTCGTGGTGGAGCTGGACCTCGACGGCACCGGCACCAGCTCGATCAGCACGGGCGTGGGCTTCTACGACCACATGCTCACCGCGCTGTCCAAGCACAGCGGCATCGACCTGACCGTCCGTGCGGACGGCGACCTGCACATCGACGCCCACCACACGGTCGAGGACGTCGCGATCGCGCTCGGCCAGGCGTTCGCCCAGGCGCTGGGGGACAAGCGCGGCATCACCCGCTACGGCGACGCGACGATCCCGATGGACGAGGTGCTCGCGCAGGCCGCCGTCGACCTCTCGGGACGGCCGTACTTCGTGCACGCCGAGCCCGAGAACATGACGCCGATGATCGGGCCGGACTACCCGACGAGCCTGACCAAGCACGTGCTGGAGTCCTTCGCGTTCAACGCGCGGATCAGCCTGCACGTGCGCGTGCTGTACGCCGGCCGGGACGCCCACCACATCGTCGAGGGCCAGTTCAAGGCCCTCGCCCGCGCGCTGCGCCAGGCCGTCGCGATCGACCCCCGTGTCACCGACGTCCCCTCCACCAAGGGCGCGCTGTAACCGGTGACCTCGGGACTGGTCCTGCTGCTCCTGGGCGGCTTCCTGCTGGGCGGTGCGTGGAGCGTCTGGCGGGTCGACGAGGACGCCCCGGTGCGGGGCGGGCCCCAGGTCGCCTTCGCCGCCGTCCTGCTGGCCGCCGCGCTGATCGCCAGCGCGGCGGGGATCCTGCGCCTCGTGTGAGCCGGCGGGAACAGACCTCGGCCCGAACTCGCTGCTGGGTAGCGTGACAGGCGTGAAGAAGGTGACGATCCTCGACTACGGGTCGGGCAACCTGCGATCGGCGGAGCGGGCGCTGAGCCGTGTCGGTGCCGACGTGACGGTGACCGCCGACCCGCAGTCGGTCCTCGACGCCGACGGCCTGGTCGTCCCGGGCGTCGGAGCGTTCGCCGCCTGCATGGACGGGCTGCGCGCCGTCGACGGTCCCCGGATGATCGGCCGTCGCCTGGCGGGTGGGCGGCCGGTCCTCGGCATCTGCGTGGGCATGCAGATCCTGTTCGACCGAGGGGTGGAGCACGGGCACGACGCCGAGGGCTGCGGTGAGTGGCCGGGCGTGGTGGAGCAGCTCGAGGCGCCGGTGCTGCCGCACATGGGCTGGAACACCGTCGAGGCGCCCGAGGGCACCGTCCTGTTCGACGGTCTCGCCGACCAGCGTTTCTACTTCGTGCACTCCTACGGCGTGCGCGACTTCCCGCTGGCGGCAGACGGTCCGCCCACTCCGCTGGCCAAGCCCAAGGTCACCTGGGCCGAGCACGGCGACCGGTTCGTCGCGGGCGTGGAGAACGGCGCCCTCTCCGCGACGCAGTTCCACCCCGAGAAGAGCGGCGACGCCGGGGCCCAGCTGCTGACCAACTGGCTGCAGACACTCGACTGATCTCCCGGGGAGCGAGCCGGCGCGCACCTAGGGTGACGCCGTGCCACTGACCCGGTCACGGAGCGCCGCGCCGCCGGGCCGGGTCGCCGGCCTGGTCCTCGTCGCGCTGCTGCTCGGCCTGGTCGCCTGGAGCGTCGCGGACCTGAGACCCCCGAGCCGGCTCCCGCCGACGCGCCGGCGACGGAATTCAGCGCGTCCCGTGCGTTCGCGCACGTCGAGGAGATCGCGGCCGAGGTGCACGTGCCCGGCAGCGCGGCGTCCACCGGGGTCGTGGACCGCCTGGTGGGCACCCTCGGCGACCTCGGCCTGGACACCCGCGTGCAGAACACCGTGGGGGCGACGCGCACGGCGGCCGGCGAGACCCGGATGGCGCGGGTGCGCAACGTCGTCGCGGTGCTGCCCGGGACCGACAGCACCGGACGCCTGTTCCTGGTCGCCCACCACGACTCCGTCGAGACCGGTCCCGGGGCCGCCGACGACGGCGCCGGGGTGGCCGCCGTCCTGGAGTCGGTGCGCGCGCTGACCGCGGGCCCGCGGTTGCGCAACGACGTCGTGGTCCTGCTCACCGACGCCGAGGAGGCCTGCTCCTGCGGTGCGGAGGCCTTCGCCGCCACGCACCCGCTCGCCTCCGGCGGAGGCGTGGTGCTCAACCTGGAGGCGCGGGGCACCGGCGGGCCACCCATCATGTTCGAGACGTCGCCCGGCAACGCCGGGCTCGCGGAGGCGTACGCCACGGCGGCTCCGCACCCGGTCGCGAGCAGCGTCGCCGTCGAGGTCTACCGGGCCCTGCCCAACGTCACCGACTTCAGCGTGCTGATGGCCGACGGCGACTTCACCGGCCTCAACACCGCGTTCATCGACGGCGCGGCGGGCTACCACTCGCCCCAGGACGTCCCGGCGCGGCTGGACCGTGGGACGCTGCAGGCCCTCGGGGACAACGCCCTGGCCACCGCGCGGGAGCTCGGGGACCGCGACCTCACCGCGCTCGCCCGGCCGGGCGCGGACGACGCGACCTACTTCCCGGTGCTGGGGGAGCTGGTGCGCTATCCAGGGCGGCTGGTGTGGCCGCTGGCGGGCGCGGGTCTGGCAGCCGTGGCGTTGCTGGCCGTCGTGGTGCACCGGCGGGGAGCAGCTCGCTCCGCCGGACCGCCGCAGCGACGGCGCTGGCCGCGCTGCCCCTCGTCCTGGGCCCGCTGGCGGCGCAGGGACTGTGGCTGCTGCTGGTGGCCGTGCGTCCGGAGTACGGCCAGCTGCTGGACCCGTGGCGCCCCGGCTGGTTCCGGCTGGCCACCGTCGCGCTGCTGGCCGCGGTGGTGCTGGGGTGGTACGGGTCGCTGCGCCGCCGGGTGGGCACCGTGCCGCTCGCCGTCGGCGGCCTGGTCTGGCTGGCAGTTTTCGGCGCCGTCCTGGCCGCGGTCGCTCCCGGAGGCTCCTACCTGGCGGTCTGGCCGGCGCTGGCGGGAGCGGCGGCGGGACTGCTGGCGGCCGTCACCTCCTCGCCGCTGCTCCGGCTGGGGGCGCCCTGCTCGCGGGCGCCGTCGCGGTGGTGGTGCTGGCTCCCACCGTCGCGCTGTTCTTCCCGGCGCTCGGGCTCAGCACGGCGGCCGCGCCGGCGGCGGTCGCCACGCTGCTGCTGGTCGCCCTCCTGCCCGCCCTCGAGTCACTGTTCCCGGCCGAGGAGGACGCCCGGCCGGGAGCGGCGGCCGCGGTCCCCGCCACGGCCCTCGTCGTTGCGGTGGCCTGCACGCTGGCCGGGCTGTCGGTGGACCGGTTCGACGCGGCCCACCCGGTGCCCAGCCGGCTGGCCTACGTGCTGGACCGGGACACCGGCCGGGCGTCGTGGGTGAGCACGGAACGGTCCCCGGGCACGTACACCGCGGAGTTCGTCGGCAGCCGGGCCGAGCTGCCCGTGGACCTCCCGTACCTCGGCGGGCCGGTGTGGTCCGGTCGGGCCGAGCCGGCCGAGTTCGAGGCCGCCGAGGTGCTGACCGTCGCGGACGCGATCGTGGGCGCCCGCCGGGAGCTGTCGGTCCGCGTCACGCCCCAGCGCCCGGGCGTCCGGATGCTGGTCCTGGACCTGCGCGTCGACGGCGGCACCATCGTCGGCGCGCGGGCCTCCGGGCGTGCGGTGCCGGCGGAGGAGCTCGGTGGGGACCGGGCGTGGATCGTCTTCCACGCGCCTCCCGAGGGTGGTCTCCCGGCGTCCTTCAGCATCGAGGGCGACGGCCTGGGGAGGGCGAGGTGACGCTGCGGGTCGTCGAGATCAGCGACGGGCTCGAAGGGTTGCCCGGACACGAGCCGCGGCCCGAGGGCGTCGCCGCGGCCGGTTCCCACAGCTCCGACGTCGTCCACGTGTCCGCGACCACCCGGCTGGGGTGAGGTCGGGTCAGCTGCGCCGGTGTCAGCGGAGGTAGGAGGCCCCGTTCACGTCGACGACGGTGCCGCTGGAGAAGCGTGCCTCCGGCGAGGCGAGCCACAGCACGGCGGACGCCACCTCCTCCGGACGCGCCACCCGGCCGAACGGCGACTGCGCGCGGACGGCGTCCCCGCCGGGCCCGTCGAGCACCTCGCGGGCCATCTCCGTCTGCACGAACCCCGGGGCCGCGCAGGTGACCGAGATGCCGTGCGGTGCGAGGGCCAGCGCCATCGACTGCGCGAACGCGTTGAGACCGGCCTTCGAGGCGCCGTAGGCCGGGTTGTTCGGTTCCCCTCGGAAGGCGCCCCGGCTCGACACGTTGACCACCGCGCCGCCACCGGCGGCGACCAGGTGCGGAACGGCGCGGAACGTGGCGTTCGCTGCGCCCACCAGGTTGACCGCGAGGGTCTGCGACCAGGCGGCCTGCCAGTCGTCGTAGGAGGTCTCCAGCGGCGGATGCGCGGTGAACACGCCGGCGTTGTTGACCAGCACGTCCAGGCCGTCGAGTGCCGCGGCCGCCTCGTCGACCATGCCCGCGACCTCGGCCGCGTCGGCCATGTCCGCCTGCACGAGGACGTGGCCCTCGCCGGGGAGTTCGGCCAGCACCCGCTCCGCCCGCTCCCGCGAGCTGCCCCAGTGCACGGCGACCCGGTCGCCCCGCTCGGCGAACGCACCGGCGATCGCCCGGCCGATGCCCCGGGAGGCGCCGGTGACCAGCACCGCCCGTCCCTCACCAGCTGCCACGGTGCACGACCTCCTCGACGGGGCGCCGGCCGCGGCGCAGGGAGGGGAGCGGCGGTCGCCGTCCCCGGGTAGCCGACGGACACGCAGCCGACGGGTCGGTAGGCGTCAGGGATGCCGAAGGACGTGCGGAAGGCGCCGGTGCGCTCCGGGGGATCCCGAAGAAGCAGGCCCCCAGCCCCTCGTCGACGGCGGTGAGCAGCATGAGCAGCGACGCCATCCCGGTGTCGACGTCCCAGTACGGCACCGGCCAGCGGGCCTCGTCGCGGTCGGTCCAGCCCTTGTCCGGCTCGGCGTAGCGCTCCAGGTAGGCCGCCTTGTGCGACAGGGGGACGATCAGCAGTGGCGCCCGGCTCATGCGGATCAGCCACGGGTCAGGCGGGCCGTCGGCGGTGGTGGCGGCCCAGAACCGGGCCCGATCCTCGGGGACTCCAGCACGAGGAACGCCCAGCCCTGGCTGAAGCCGGCCGAGGGGCGCGGATGGCGTGCTCGAGCAGCCGGTCGCGGACTGCGGCCGGCACCGGCCGGTCGGGGTCGTAGTCCCGGACCATGCGCCGGCGGCGGACGACCTCTGCGAACTCCACGCCGAGAGCGTGCCACCAGCCGATGAGCAGCCGCGCTGCGGTCCTTGCGCTCACGATCGGACGGAGTGTGCAGTTTCTTGTACGTAGAGAGGGGGTGTCATGCGGACGATGAGCTATTCGGAGTCTCGGGCGAGGTACGCCGAGACCCTGTCTGCGGTGGTCGACGACCGCGAGGAGGTCATCATCACCCGCGCGGGCCACGACCCCGTCGTGATGGTGGCACTGGAGGACTACGAGTCCCTGAAGGAGACGGCCTACCTGCTGCGGAACCCCGCAAACGCCCGGCGGCTGCTCGCGTCCATCGAGCGGTTGGAGGACGGCGGAGGGACCGAGCGGGATCTCGCCGAGTGAGGCTGGTCTGGGACGACGCCGCCTGGCAGGACTCCGTGGGGTGGCAGTCCGAGGACAGACGGATCGTGAAGCGGATCAACACGCTGATCAAGGACGTGCAACGCAACGGCAACACTGGGATCGGCAAGCCGGAGCCACTCAAGCACGGGTTCTCCGGCTACTGGTCGCGTCGCATCACCGAGGAGCACCGGCTGGTCTACGAGGTCACCGCCGAGGAGGTCCGGATAGCCGCGTGCCGGTACCACTACGAGGATTGATCAGCGATCACACGTCATGCGTCGGCGGCGGACGACGTCGGCGAGTTCCACAGGCCAGCCCGTCCTCCTCCGGGAGTGGCCGGCGGGATCAGGCGGCCCGGCCGAGGCGGGCCAGCACGCGGGCTGCGCGGTCGGCGTCGTCGGGGGCGTCGACCGCGGTGCGGCAGATGCCGTCCATGTACAACGCCGGGCCGAAGCTTTCGGCGCCCGCCTCGATGCGGTCCAGCTCGTCGGCGGTGAGACCCGCGTCCGCCCCGGCAGCCCGGGCGATGTCCCAGCGGTGCACGAGCATGTCCCAGACGTAGAACTGCAGGAACGCCGCGCCCACCGTGGTCGGCCCGACGAAGCCCTCGAACTCGCGGTCGGGCACGGCGTCGTCGGACAGGGCCCTGGTGACCGCCGCAGCGTGCGTGCGCCAGGCGCCGGCCGGATCGGCGGGCACGTCCGGCGGCCCGCCCAGCTCCACGCCGTGGGTGCCGAGGAACTCGCGCTGGGTGGTGATCAGATGCTCGACGACGTCGGCGGCCGACCACCCTCGCATGGCGAGGGGCGGCCCAGGCGGTCGCCGGCACGCCGGCGAGGAGGTCGGTGAGGGCGTGGTCGGCCACCGCGTACTGCGTCGCTGTCGGGTTCATGGGCCGACCGTAGGGAGGTGCGGCAGGCTCGGTCTTGATGAAACCCGACAGCTCCCGGCCGCTGGACGCGATCGAGCGCGCCCACCTCAAGGATGTCGACGACGCGTCACACATCATGTACCGGTATCCGGTCGATCCGGAGTTCGACGGTCTGCTGCAGCGGTTCTGGATCCCGGTCTGGTCCGTGCCGGCCGGCCAGGAGGCGCCGCAGCGGGTTCTCCAGTACCCGGTCTCGCTCCTGGTCGTGGCAGCGGACTACGCCCGCTTCTACGGCGTCGTCTCCGGGCTGTCGACGACGACGCTGACCGGCGAGGGCTGGGCGGTGGGCGTCATGTGCGCGCCGGCCGCGGGAGCGCTCGTCGCCGGAGGCCCGATGACCGCCTACACCGACCGGTTCGTGGACGTCGCCGACGTCCTCGGAACGGCGGGGAGCGGCTGACCTCCCGGGTGCGTGCCGCCATGGCCGCCGATCCGCACGCCCCGGCCGCGCACGCCCGTGCCATGGCGGCGTTCGCGGGCGCGCTGCGCCCGTTCCTCCCTGTCGACGACGACGGCCTGCTCGTGAACCGGGTGGTGGCCTTCGTCGAGGGGATCGCGAGGTCACGCGGGTGGCGCAGGTCTGCGAGCACGTCGGCCTCTCCGAGCGCGCGTTGCAGCGGCTGGTCAACCGCCGGCTGGGCCTGACCCCCAAGTGGCTGATCCAGCGCCGGCGGCTGCAGGAGGCCGCCGAGCGGCTGCGCGGCCACCCGGCGCGGCTCGGCGACGTGGCAGCACTGCTGGGCTACGCCGACCAGGCCCACTTCACCCGGGACTTCGCCGCCGTCACCGCGATGACGCCGGGGCAGTTCGCCGCGCGGCACGCTCCCGGGAGCTGACTCCGGGTGCCGGTGCGGGCGTCCCTAGGCTGTCGGACGTGCCGAAGCTGCAGCTGCTCCCCGCCGTCGACGTCGCCGATGGTCAGGCCGTCCGTCTGGTCCAGGGGAGGCCGGGAGCGAGACCTCCTACGGCGACCCCTCGACGCCGCGCTGCAGTGGCAGCGCGACGGCGCCGAGTGGGTGCACCTGGTCGACCTCGACGCCGCCTTCGGCCGCGGTTCCAACCACGAGCTGCTGGCCCGGGTGGTCGGCGAGCTCGACGTCGATGTCGAGCTCTCCGGGGGCATCCGGGACGACGAGTCGCTCGCCGCCGCGCTGGCCACGGGCTGCCGCCGGGTCAACCTGGGCACCGCCGCCCTGGAGTCCCCGGAGTGGTGCGCCCGCGCCATCGCCGAGCACGGCGACCGGATCGCCGTCGGGCTCGACGTCCGCGGCACCCGCCTGGCCGCCCGCGGCTGGACCAAGGAGGGCGGGGAGCTCTACGAGACCCTCGCCCGCCTCGACGCCGAGGGCTGCGCCCGGTACGTGGTCACCGACATCACCAAGGACGGCACGCTGAAGGGTCCGAACCTCGACCTGCTGCGCGAGGTGTGCGCCGCGACGCCGCGGCCGGTCGTCGCCTCCGGTGGCGTCAGCTCGCTGGACGACATACGGGCACTGGCGGCCCTGACCGCCGTCGGCGTCGAGGGCGCCATCGTGGGAAGGCCCTCTACGCCGGCCAGTTCACGCTCCCGGAGGCGCTGCAGGTCACCGAGGAGCTTGCGTGAGTGTCATCCGGCTCGGGTCCGGCGCGCCCTGGGAGGCAGTGGTCGGCTACAGCCGGGTCGTCGTGCGTGGCGAGGCCGCCTGGGTGAGCGGGACGACGGCGGTCGTCGACGGGCAGGTGAGGCACCCCGGCGACGCGGGCGCCCAGACCCGCCAGTGCCTCGCGACCATCGAGACGTCGCTGGAGCGGGCCGGGTTCACGCTCAACGACGTCGTCCGCACCCGGATGTTCGTCACCGACATCTCCCGCTGGGAGGAGATCGGCCGGGCCCACGGCGAGGTGTTCGGCGACATCCGGCCGGCCACGACGATGGTGCAGGTCGCCGCCCTGATCGATCCGGCCATGCTGGTGGAGATCGAGGCGGAGGCCGTCCGCGGGGTGCCGGCGTGAGTCTGGCCGTCCGCGTCATCCCGTGCCTGGACGTCGACGCGGGCCGGGTGGTGAAGGGCGTCAACTTCGTCGACCTGCGCGATGCCGGCGACCCGGTGGAGATGGCCCGCGTGTACGACGCCGAGGGCGCCGACGAGCTGACCTTCCTCGACATCACCGCCAGCTCCGGCGACCGCGCGACCACCTACGACGTCGTGAGCCGGACTGCGGAGAGCGTCTTCATCCCCTTGACCGTCGGGGCGGGGTGCGCAGCCCGGAGGACGTGAACCGGCTGCTGCGCGCCGGAGCCGACAAGGTCGCCGTCAACACCGCGGCCGTCGCCCGGCCCGAGCTCATCGCCGAGATCGCCGACCGGTTCGGCAACCAGGTGCTGGTCCTGTCGCTGGACGCCCGCCGCTGCCAGGACGACGCGCAGACGCAGTCCGGCTTCGAGATCACCACCCACGGCGGCCGCCGGGGACCGGCCAGGACGCCGTCGAGTGGTGCATCCGCGCCGCCGAGCTGGGCGCGGGGAGATCCTGCTCAACTCCATGGACGCCGACGGCACCCGCACGGGCTTCGACACCGAACTCATCCGCCAGGTCCGCCGCGAGGTGCGCGTGCCGCTGATCGCCAGCGGGGAGCGGGCGCCGCCGAGCACTTCCCGCCTGCCGTCGAGGCCGGCGCCGACGCGGTCCTGGCCGCGAGCGTCTTCCACTTCGGTGTGCTGCGGGTCGGTGAGGTCAAGGACGCCCTCGCCGCGGCCGGCGTGCCCGTCCGCCACGAGGCGGACACCCCGCTGGGTTGACCCGCCTCGGCGACGATCATGACGTCCCGGTGGCGACACCCCGGTTCCCTCGAGCGTGTCGCCCCGCCGATTTCATGATCGCGGGGAACAGGGTTAGCCGACCTGGACCCGGGCGACGTCGCGGCGGCCCGACGCCCACAGGAGCAGCTCCAGCGGCTCGCCGGTGACGGTCCGCTCGCCCTTCCCGATCCGCTTCTGCACCCCGGTCGCGTCGCTGCGGCGCAGGACGACACCGCGGCGGCCGGCGGAGCGCCGGGCGTACAGCGTGGCCGGGTTCCACAGGCCGTCCTGCTGGGAGGGGAGAGGGCGCGCGGTCGCCAGTCGGGCTGCGCCCGGCGGACGTCCTCGTGGTGGATGGCGAACTCGGCCGTGTTCAGCACCCGGGCGAGCGGACCCCAGCCCATCGGGGACCAGGCGGGAGGCCCCTCGCGGAGACGGCTCACCACCTCGGGGAATGCGGTGGAGGTGCGCAGCCGGTCCTCGACCCGGTGGGACCAGGCGCCCAGTCTCTCCGCGCCGGGCAGCATCTCCAGGCCGAAGCCGGGCATCGCGTCGGGGCGGCGGTCCCGGGTGACCAGGTGGGCGGCGAGGTGGGCCGTGGTCCAGCCCGCGCAACAGGTCGGTGCGTCCGGGCCGAGCTCCTCCAGCAGGTCCGCCAGATGGGCGCGCTCGGTGTCGGCGAAGGATCGGGAAGAGTCGGTCACCAAGGGAAGTTACCGGGAAGGCCGCACCGGGAAACCGGTCGCGGCGCTCAACGCCAGGCGGTCAGCGTTACTAAGCATCCGCACGGAACGACCTCGAGGAGAACAGTGGCCCGCCGCCGAGACCCCGTCGTCCGGCGCGGCCTCCGTCACGTGCGTCGGGCGATCGTCGAGCAGCCGGGCATGTTCGCCCTCGCCGTCCTCGCCAGCAGCATCTACGGCGCGATGACCGTCGCCAGCGCCTACGTCATCGGCGAGATCACCGACCGCGTGCTGCTGCCCTCCTTCGCCGACGGCGTCACCACCGCCGCCGCGCTCTCGCTGGCCGCGGCCGCGATCATCGGGGTGGCGCTGCTCAAGATCGTCGGCATCCTCGGCCGCCGGCTGTTCGCCGGGATCATGAGCTACCGGCTGCAGGCCGACTACCGGCGCCGGGTCACCCGGCAGTACCTGCGTCTGCCGCTGTCCTGGCACCAGCGGCACCCGACCGGGCAGCTGCTGTCCAACGCCAACTCCGACGTCGAGGCCGCGTGGTTCTTCGTCGCGCCGCTGCCGTTCGCCGTCGGGGCGCTGGTGATGATGGTGATCACCGTCGTCGCCCTCTTCCTCACCGATCCGCTGATCGCGCTGGTGGGCCTGGTCGTCTTTCCCCTGGTGTTCGTCGTCAACGTCGTCTACTCGCAGGTGATGAGCCCGCGCATGCAGCGGGCCCAGCAGCTGCGCGGCGAGGTCAGCGAGATCGCCCACGAGAGCTTCGACGCGGCGCTCGTGGTCAAGACCCTGGGCCGCGAGGCGTCGGAGACCGCACGCTTCGGGGCCCGCGCCGAGGAGCTGCGCGACGGGCTGGTCGCCGTCGGGCGGGTCCGCGGCCTGTTCGACCCGCTGATGGAGGCCCTGCCCAACCTGGGCACGCTGGCCGTCCTGCTCATCGGCGCCGGGCGGGTGGCCGACGGCAGCACCGACGCCGGCAGCCTGGTCTCCATCGCCTACCTGTTCCCTGCTGGCGCTGCCCATCCGCGCCATCGGCTGGGTGCTGGCCGACCTGCCGCGCGCCCTGGCCGGCTTCGACCGGGTCACCCCGGTGCTGGAGGCCACCGGCGAGACGCCGTACGGGCCGGACGCCGCGGCCGCCGCCCCCGGCGGTGCGGTCGTGGGCGTGGACCGGGTCGACTTCTCCTTCGCCGACGCGTCCGCGCCGACCCTGCGCGGGGTCACGTTCGACGTCCGGGCCGGCACCACGGTCGCCGTCGTCGGCCCGACCGGTTCCGGCAAGTCGACCCTCGCCGGGCTGCTGGTCCGGCTGGTCGACCCGACCGACGGCACGGTCGTCCTGGACGGCGTGGACGTGCGCCGGCTGCGGGAGGGCGAGGTGAGCGGCCAGGCCGCGTTCGTTGCCCAGGGCACGTTCCTGTTCGACGACACGGTGCGCGGCAACATCACCCTCGGGAGGCGTTCACCGACGACGACGTCCGCGCGGCCCTGCGCGTGGCCGCAGCCGAGGACTTCGTCGACGCGCTGCCCGAGGGCCTCGACACCCGGGTCGGCGAGCGCGGCGCGACGCTGTCCGGCGGGCAACGGCAGCGGCTCGCTCTGGCCCGGGCAGTGGTCCGCCGGCCCCGCCTGCTCGTGCTGGACGACGCGACGAGCGCCGTCGACCCGTCGGTCGAGGCCCGTATCCTCGACGCGCTCCGCGGTGGTGAGGAGGGCGACAGCGACGAGCCGGCCACGGTCGTGGTGATCGCCTACCGGCAGGCGACGATCTCCCTCGCCGACGAGGTCGTCTGGCTCGAGCAGGGCCAGGTGCTCGCGCGCGGCACCCACGAGCAGCTGCTCCACGAGGTGCCGGGCTACGCCGCCCTGGTCCGCGCCTACTCCCAGACGGAGGTGCCGGCGTGAGCACGTCCTCGACCGATTCGCCCCTCCTGGCCGCCGACCAGCGGCGCGAGGGCGCGATGGCCACCCTGCGCCGCGGCCTGCGGATGATGCCGGAGTTCCGGCGCGGCCTGCCGATCACCTTCGCCCTGGCGCTGGTCGCCACCGCCGGTCGCGTCGTCGTGCCGATCGCCGTCCAGCAGGTCATCGACCGCGGCCTGGCCGCCGGCGACCCCGACCTGGGCCTGATCACGCGGCTGGTGGTGCTCTGCGCGGTCGTCGTGCTGATCACCGCCGTCGCCGTCTACCGGATGAACGTCCGCCTGTTCCGCACCACCGAGACCGCCCTGGCCGGGCTGCGGGTCCGCGCCTTCCGGCACGTGCACGACCTGTCGGTGCTGCACCAGCAGGGCGAGCGCCGCGGCTCCCTGGTCTCCCGGGTCACCAGCGACGTCGACCAGCTCTCCACGTTCATGCAGTGGGGCGGCGTGCTCGGCCTGGTCAGCCTCGGCCAGCTCGTGGTGGCCACCGTGGTCATGGCGATCTACTCGTGGCAGCTCACCCTGCTGGTCCTGGTGTGCTTCGTCCCGCTCGCGATCGCGGTCCGGTGGTTCGCCCAGCGGCTCGCGACCGCGTACGGCATCGTGCGGGAACGGGTCGGCGACGTCCTGGGCGCCGTGGCCGAGTCCGTCGTCGGCGCCTCGACCGTGCGCGCCTACGGCGTCGGCTCCCGGACGGCGGCGCGCCTCGACACCGCGATCGACCGGCAGTACCGGGCCCAGGTCGACGCGCAGAAGGTCACCGCCGCGGTGTTCGTCAGCGGGGAGTTCGTGGCCGCCCTGGCCAACGCCGCCGTGGTCGTCGTCGGGGTGCTGCTCGGGCTGGCCGGCGAGATCTCCGCCGGCACGCTGGTCGCCTTCCTCTTCCTGGTCACGCTGTTCGTGGCGCCGGTGCAGACCGCCAGCGAGGTCCTCAACGAGGCGCAGAACGCCGTCGCCGGCTTCCGCCGCGTCCTGGACGTCATCGACACCGAGGCCGACGTCCGCGACCCGGCCGTCGCCGATCCCGACCGCGTGCGCGCGCTCCCGGGTGGGCCGCTGGGCGTCCGGTTCGACGCCGTCTCCTTCCGCTACGCGCCCGGCGCCCGCCTGGCCCTCGAGGACGTCTCGCTCACCATCGACCCGCGACGGCGCGTGGCGATCGTGGGGAGACCGGCTCGGGCAAGACGACGTTCGCGAAGCTGGTCACCCGCCTGATGGACCCCGCCCGGGGCGGGTCCTGCTCGGGTCGGACGCGGCCGGCTGGGTGCCGCTGGACGAGGTGGCCTTCTCCTCGCTGCGCGAGCGGGTCGTGATGGTGCCGCAGGACGGCTTCCTCTTCGACGCGACCGTGGCCGACAACGTGCGCTACGGCCGCCCCGGCATGAGCGACGACGAGGTGGCGGCCGCCCTCGACGAGCTCGAGCTCGGCCCCTGGCTCGCGGGCCTGGCCGACGGCGTGCGCACCCCCGTGGGCCAGCGGGGGAGTCGCTCTCGTCGGGGAGCGGCAGCTGGTGGCGGTGGCGCGGGCCTACGTGGCCGACCCCGACCTGCTGGTGCTCGACGAGGCGACCAGCGCCGTCGACCCGGCCACCGAGCAGCGGCTCACCCGGGCGCTGGACCGGCTGACCGACGGGCGAACCACGCTCACCATCGCGCACCGGCTCTCCACGGCCGAGCGGGCCGACGAGGTGCTCGTCGTCGACGCCGGCCACGTCGTCCAGCGCGGGACCCATGCCGAGCTGGTCGACGCCGACGGCCCCTACGCCCGGCTGCACGCCTCGTGGCGCCGTTCCTCGAGCGGCAGTCCCACGCGGGCCGGCTGACGCCCTACGCTCCGCCCGTGCAGCCGACCTCCGCATCCGTCAGCCGGACGCCGCCCGTCCCCGCCATCGCCGCGGCCGTGCTGGGGCTGATCAGCGCGTTCGCCCCGGCCATCTTCGCCCTCGCGGCCTTCGCCTTCTCCGGAGGGCAGTTCGAGGGCAACGCCTGGCTGCTGATCGCCGTGCCGGTCCTCCTGGTGCTCGGCCTGCTCGTCGGTGCGGTGCGCCTCCTGACCGGACGGTCGTGGTCGACGCTGGCCGTCGTGGCCGGCGTCCTCACCGCCCTGCTGCTCTACGGGTACGCGAGCGGGGCTGGGGCGCCGGCTTCTTCGGGGTGTTCGTCGTCCTCATGCCCCTGCTCACCACGGTGCTCGCCGCGCTGCCCCGTGTCCGCTCCTGGGTGGCTGCCCGACGGGGATCGCCGGCCGCGCGCTGACGCCGAGGCGCCGTCCTCACCGTCGGGTCGCCGTCCCCACGCGGCAACACGAGGACGGCGACCACTCGGCGAGGCCGGCCGTCCACACCTCGCCGCGCTGTCCACAGAGGCCATTGACCTGTCCCCACGCGGGACCGCCGACCGCAGCATCGGCGCATGCATCCCACACTGCGCGCCGTTTCGACAGACGCCTCGGGCTCGTCACGACCGCAGACGCCGTCGGTGTCGGCTACGGCGCGTCAGAGATCCGCGCCCTCTGCCGATCCGGCTCCTGGGTGCGGCTGCGACGAGGCGTGCTCATCGACGCAGCGGCCCTGGCGGCCGCCGAGTCGGCGGGACGCCGCTACGACATCGACCGCCGCCCACGCCGAACGGACGAGCCGAGTCGCCGTTGGAGACCTGCGGCCGGCTGCGCATCGTGGGCGCGGGATTCCCGGTACCCGAGCTCCAGGTGGAGGTTCGCGCCGGGGGCGTCTCGTCGGCGTGGTCGATGCCTGGTTCGACGAGGCCGCCATCGCGGTCGAGTTCGACGGAAGGGCCGAGCACGCCGACCCGTGGCGCGGGCGCACTCCCGAGCGAGTGCTGTGGGAGGAGAAGCGACGTGAGGACGAGCTGCGGGCGCTGGACATCCGCGTCGTCCGATTCGCGGACCCCGACGTCTGGTCCGGCTGGCCCCGCGCAGAGCTGCGTCTGCGGGAGCTGCTCGCCGTCCCTGGCCCCGCGGTGCGGCGGTTCACCGCCACGCCGCGAGCCAGGGGCCTGCGGCGGACCGGCTGAACTCGCCGTTCTCACCTACCGGTCGCCGACCTCGTGCTGCACCACGAGGACGGCGGTCGCGGTGCGAGGCCGGCGACGAGTTCAGCGGCACCCGTGGCCGACCGCGCCGCCTCCTGGGCTCGGGGCATGCCGTCGTCCGCCTCGCGCAGCCGCACGACGACGCGGCGCTCACCCCGGCAGGCTCCTCGCGCGACCGGCGCGCCGCCGGCCGAACGACCCCTGGCCGCGATCGTCGCCGCGATCGGCGGGACCCGGGAGGTGTGGTCGACCCTGCTGCTGCTCGTCGGCCCCGGCGTCTGCCTGGTTTTCGCGCTGCGCAGGCCGGTCCGCGACTGGACCACCGCGCGTCGTCCACCCGGGGGACGGCGCGACGGGGCCCGGGAACGCTAGCGTCGCTGTCGTGACGAGCAACGAGACGGGCCGCACCGAAGCAGACGCAGTCGTCGTGGGAGCGGGCCTCGCCGGCCTGGTCGCCACCGCGGAGCTGGCCGACGCCGGCAAGCGGGTGATCCTGCTGGACCAGGAACCCGAGGCGTCCCTCGGCGGGCAGGCCTTCTGGAGCTTCGGGGGCTGTTCCTCGTCGACTCCCCGAGCAGCGCCGGCTCCGGGTGCACGACTCCCTGGAGCTGGCCCGCCAGGACTGGTTCGGCACCGCGGGCTTCGACCGCGACTCCGACCACTGGCCCCGGCAGTGGGCCGAGGCCTACCTGCAGTTCGCCGCGGGGAGAAGCGGTCCTGGCTCAAGGAGCAGGGCATCGGCTTCTTCCCGGTCGTCGGCTGGGCCGAGCGAGGCGGGTACAACGCCTCCGGACCCGGCAACTCGGTGCCGCGCTTCCACATCGTCTGGGGTACCGGCCCCGCCATCGTCGAGGCGTTCGCCCGGCGGGTGCGCGCCGCCGTCGAGGACGGCCGGGTGGAGCTGCGCTTCCGGCACCGGGTTGACGGGCTCGTCGTCACCGGCGGCGCGGTCACCGGTGTCCGCGGAGCCGTGCTCGAGCCCAGCTCGGTCGGCCGTGGTGAGGCGAGCTCGCGCACCGAGACCGGCGACTTCGAGATCGGCGCGCAGGCCGTCGTCGTCACGGCTGGCGGGATCGGCGGCAACCACGACCTGGTCCGCAAGAACTGGCCCGCCCGGCTCGGCCCCGCACCCGAGCGGATGCTCTCCGGCGTGCCCGCGCACGTGGACGGCCGGATGCTCCAGGCAACCGAGGCCGCGGGCGCCAGCGTGGTCAACGGCGACCGCATGTGGCACTACACCGAAGGCATCGCCAACCACTCGCCGGTCTGGGCGAATCACGGCATCCGCATCCTGCCGGGACCCTCGTCCCTGTGGTTCGACGCGACGGGCAAGCGCCTGCCGGTGCCGCTGTTCCCCGGCTTCGACACGCTGGGCACGCTCGCCCACATCGGGACGACGGGCTACGAGCACACCTGGTTCATCGCCACCCAGAAGATCGTGGAGAAGGAGTTCGGGCTCTCGGGGTCCGAGCAGAACCCCGACCTCACCGGCAAGGACGTCCGCCTGCTGGCCACCCGCGTCAAGGCCGGCATGGCGGCACCCGTCCAGGCCTTCCTCGACAAGGGCGAGGACTTCGTCGTGGCCGACACGCTGCCCGAGCTGGTCGCCGGGATGAACCGGATCACCGGGGGCACACCGGAGCTGGACCTGGGCCAGATCGAGCGGGAGATCGTCTGCCGCGACCGCGAGATCGCCCACGAGTTCGGCAAGGACATGCAGATCAACGCGATGCGGGCGGCGCGCAACTATCTGGGCGACAAGCTCATCCGGGTCGCGCAGCCGCACCGGATCCTCGACCCCGCTGCCGGTCCGCTGATCGCGGTGCGCCTCAGCATCATCACCCGCAAGACCCTCGGCGGCCTGGAGACAGACCTGTCGGCCCGGGTGCTGCGCCCGGGCGGCGAGGTCTTCCCCGGCCTGTACGCGGCCGGTGAGGTCGCCGGCTTCGGAGGCGGGGGATGCACGGCTACCGGTCCCTGGAGGGCACCTTCCTCGGCGGCTGCATCTTCTCCGGACGGACAGCCGGCCGGGCGGCGGCGGCCGCGCTGTGACCGGCGGCTGGGGCCCACCCGGGCAGAGCCCGTGGGCCGATCCTGCGACCCCCACCGTCCCCGGGCAGCCCTACGCCGGCCCGCCGCCGACGGTCGCGCCCTACGCCGCGCCGCCGGCGTACGGGTATCCGGGCCAGCCCTGGGGTCAGCAGTGGGGCCACCCGCCCCTTACGGCTACCCGCTCCCGCCGCGGCGCCCGCAGCGGCCGGGGCAGGTCATCACCGCCGCCGTGCTGGCGTTCGCGCAGTCGCTCGTCGTCGTGATCGCCTCGCTGTACCTGTGGTTCTTCGCCTCGATCGCGGACGCGGCGGTGGCCGAGGCGGGCGCCCCGTACTCGCCGACCGTGGTGAACGCGCTGGCCGACGAGGGAGTCACGCTGGCGGTGATCCAGCTGCTGTCCGCGGTGGCGCTCGTCGCGTCCGGCGTGTGGGCACTGAACTCCGACCGCCGGGGCGCGTGGCTGCTGCTGGTGGGCGCGCTCGCCGTCCAGGTCGTCCTGGCCCTCTACTGGGGCACCCGGCTGCAGTCGTTGATCGGCGGCGTGGAGACCGACGGCACGATCGCGGCGTTCTCGCTGTTCTTCGCCGCCGGCCCGCTCGTCGGGCTCGGCATGCTGCTGTTCGGCCCGGGGCGGCGCTGGTTCGGCGCCACCCCGCAGGGCTGACCGGCCGGGCCGCGTCGCGGGGCGCGCGCCGCGCACGGCAGACTGGACGGCATGTCCGACGTCCCCTCGCCGAACCTGCGCTCGATCCCGAGGTCGCCGCGCTGCTGCGTCGCGACCCGGCCGGGCTGGTCGCCGCCGTCGTCCAGCAGCACGACAGCCGCGAGGTGCTCATGCTCGCCTGGATGGACGAGGAGGCCCTCCGCCGGACGCTGACCACCGGTCGGGCCACGTACTGGTCGCGCAGCCGCGGGGAGTACTGGGTCAAGGGCGAGACCTCGGGCAACCGTCAGTGGGTGCGGGAGGTCCGCGTGGACTGCGACGGCGACGCGCTGCTCGTGCTGGTCGACCAGGAGGGCGCCGCCTGCCACACCGGCGAGCGCAGCTGCTTCTTCCGGTCGATCCCGGCGGTCGAGGGCAGCCCGGCCGGGGAGGGCAGCGATGAGGTTCGGCGTCACCAGCCCGTCGGCCGAGGAGTGCGCCGCGCTCGACCAGGCGGTCGTGCCGGTCACCCGCAAGCTGCTGGCCGACAGCGAGACCGCCGTCGGCGTCTACCGCAAGCTCGCCGGCAACCGGGCGGGCACGGTGCTCCTGGAGTCGGCCGAGCAGGGCAAGCGCTGGGCGCGGTACAGCTTCGTGGGGGTCCGCAGCGCCGGCGTCCTGACCGAGCGCGACGGCGTCACCCAGTGGCTCGGGGACGACGTCCCGGGGCTGACCGACGACCTGCCGGCCGACCCGCTCGCCGCCGTCCGCACGCTGGCGCGCCGGTTCCGCTCGCCGCGCGGGAGCGACCTGCCCCCGCTCACCGGCGGGCTGGTCGGCTACCTCGGCTACGACGTCGTCCGCCGGCTCGAGCGGCTGCCGCGCACCAGTGCCGACGACCTCGGCATGCCCGAGCTGGCGATGATGCTGGTGACCGACCTCGCCGTGCTCGACCACACCGACGGCTCGATCCTGCTGATCGCGAACGCCCTGCGGGGCGCGTACGGGGAGCAGCGGGGCAGAGCGGGTACGAGGACGCCGTCGCGCGGCTGGACGCCATGGCCGCCGACCTGACGAAGGCCTCGCCGCCCGGGGTGGCGGTGCTCGAGCGCGCCGACCCGCCACCGGTGACGAGCAATCTGGCCCCGGGCGCCTACGAGGACGGCGTGGAGCGGATCCGGGAGCACATCCGGGCCGGCGACGCCTTCCAGGTCGTCCTGGCCCAGCGGTTCGAGCTGACCACCGACGTCGACGCGCTGGATCTCTACCGGGTGCTGCGGGCGACCAACCCCTCGCCGTACATGTACCTGCTCCGCTTCGCCGGCCGCGAGTCGCCGTTCGACGTCGTCGGCTCCTCGCCGGAGGCACTCGTCACGGTCACGGGGAACGCGGCGGTCGTCCACCCGCCGGCCGGCACCCGCCCGCGCGGGGCGACGCCCGAGGAGGACGTCCGGCTGGCCGAGGGGCTGCTGGCCGACCCCAAGGAGCGGGCCGAGCACGTGATGCTGGTCGACCTGGCGCGCAACGACCTGGGCCGGGTGTGCCTGCCGGGCACCGTCGAGGTGCCCGACTTCATGCGGGTGGAGCAGTACAGCCACGTCATGCACCTGGTGTCCACGGTGACCGGCACGGTCGCCCCGGAGCACGACGCCCTGGACGTCTTCGACGCCACCTTCCCGGCCGGCACCGTCTCCGGGGCGCCGAAGCCCCGGGCGATGGAGATCATCGAGTCGCTGGAGCCCACCCGGCGGGCGCTGTACGCCGGCACCGTCGGCTACGTCGATGCCGGCGGGGACATGGACATGGCGATCGCCATCCGCACCGCCGTGCTGCACCAGGGACGCGCCTACGTGCAGGCTGGCGCGGGCGTCGTCGCCGACAGCGACGCCGCCACGGAGGAGGCGGAGACCCGCCACAAGGCCCGCGCGGTGCTCTCCGCGATCGCCACGGCCGAGGGGCTGCGGGAGCTCCCGTGAGCGGACAGGGGCGTGAGCATCGCCTGGGCATCCGAGCGAGGAGCGGAGCGCCCCGCGGCAGCGAGCCGGTGAGCACGATGGCCACGTCGGCGCGGCGCGAGCTCGCCGCCGCTGTCGGCGGATCCGCCCTCGCCGGCGCCCTGGCCCTGGTGGCCGGTGGTCAGCCGTGGGCGGAGACGACGGTGGTGCGACGGCAACCCCTGCCTCCCGTCGTCGAGCTGGTCTCCGGTGCCGACGCCGCGCCGCTCGTGCCCGCCGCCGGGTTGGTCCTGCTCGCGGCGGCCGTGGCCCTGTTGGCCGTCCGGTCGGCCAGCCGGGTCGTGGTCGGACTGCTCATGGCGGTCGCGGGCGGCGTCCTGGGGTGGTCGGGGATCCGCGCGCTGACCGGGGGACTGGTCACCGGGGACGCGACTGTCAACGTGTCCGCCGCCTGGCCGGTCCTGGCCGCCGTGGCCGGGGTCGTGGCGGTCGTGGCCGGACTCGTCGTCGTGCTGCGCGGACGCGGCTGGCCCGGGATGGGACGGCGGTACGAGCGGGCACCGCAGCAGGCCGCCCCCACCCGCCCGGTCACCGACGAGGACCGGGCGCAGGAGACCTGGAAGGCACTGGACCGCGGGGAGGACCCGACCGCGTAGCGGAACCTGGGCAGGCCGTTACCCCCTCCCCCGGCCGGGGCGGTCGGCCGCCGCCTCTAGAGTGGCTGTCACCCATCCACCCGGTGAGGGGACGTTTCTGGTGCGACATCCGGAGGACCGCGTGAGCAGGCGCGCAGCGGTATCGGCAGGGCCGCGGCCGTGAACGTGCTCGACGAGATCGTCGCCGGCGTCCGCGAGGACCTCGCCGCCCGCGAGGCGGACACGCCGCTCGCGGAGGTCAAGGCGGCCGCGCTGGATGCCCGCCCCGCCCTCGACGCGCTGGCCGCCCTGCGCGCACCCGGCGTCGGCGTGATCGCCGAGGTGAAGCGGCGCAGCCCTCCAAGGGCGACCTCGCCGACATCCCCGACCCCGCGCAGCTCGCCGCCCAGTACGCCGCCGGCGGCGCCGGGTCATCAGCGTGCTCACCGAGCGGCGGCGCTTCGGCGGCTCGCAGGCCGATCTCGACGCCGTCCGGGCCGTGGTCGACGTGCCGGTCCTCTGCAAGGACTTCGTGGTCACCAGCTACCAGGTGCACGAGGCCCGGGCCCACGGGGCCGACGTCGTCCTGCTGATCGTGGCCGCGCTCGAGCAGAACGCGCTCCTGGGCCTGCTCGAGCGGGTCGAGTCGCTGGGGATGACGGCGCTGGTCGAGGTGCACACCGAGGCCGAGGCCGACCGCGCGATGGAGGCGGGTGCCTCGGTCATCGGCGTCAACGCCCGCGACCTCACCACGCTCGAGGTCGACCGCTCCACCTTCGAGAAGATCGCGCCCGGCCTGCCTTCCGGCGTGGTGAAGGTCGCCGAGTCCGGGGTGCGCGGCCCGCACGACCTGATCGGCTACGCGGCGGCGGGTGCCGACGCCGTCCTGGTCGGGGAGGGCTGGTCACCGCCGGCGATGCCCGCCAGGCGGTCGCCGACCTGGTCACGGCGGGGTCCCACCCCGCGACGCCCCGGACCACCCGCTAGCCCGCCCGCCACCCCGACGTCGGACCCCCTGCGCCGCCGTCCTGCTGTCACGCGGGACACTTGGCGCATGACGACGACCAGCCCACCTGCGCAGCCCGGGGAACGTCTCCTGCCGGCGCGCCCGGGCTGGCCCGACGAGACCGGCCACTTCGGCGTCTTCGGCGGGCGGTTCGTGCCCGAGGCGCTCATCGCCGCGCTCGACGAGCTGACCGAGGCCTACGAGGCCATGCGCGTCGACCCCGCGTTCCTCGAGGAGTTCCACCTCCTGCAGCGGGACTACACCGGCCGGCCCAGCCCGATCACCGAGGTCCCGAAGTTCGCCGGGCACTGCGGCGGGGCCCGCGTCCTGCTCAAGCGCGAGGACCTGAACCACACCGGCTCGCACAAGATCAACAATGTGCTCGGCCAGGCGCTGCTGACGAAGCGGATCGGGAAGACCCGGGTCATCGCCGAGACCGGTGCCGGTCAGCACGGCGTCGCCACCGCGACCGCGGCCGCGCTCATGGGCCTGTCCTGCACGGTGTACATGGGCGAGGAGGACACCCGCCGCCAGGCGCTCAACGTCGCCCGCATGCGCCTGCTCGGAGCCGAGGTCATCCCGGTGACCACCGGCTCCCGCACCCTCAAGGACGCGATCAACGAGGCGTTCCGCGACTGGGTGACCAACGTCGAGACGACGAACTACGTCTTCGGCACGGTGGCCGGTCCGCACCCGTTCCCCGCCATGGTGCGGGACTTCCAGCAGGTGATCGGCGACGAGGCGCGTGCGCAGCTGCTCGAGCGGGAGGGACGGCTGCCCGACGCGGTCCTCGCCTGCGTGGGCGGCGGGTCCAACGCGATCGGCATCTTCACCGCGTTCGTCCCCGACGAGGGCGTGCGGCTCGTGGGGCTGGAGGCCGGCGGCGACGGCGTGGACACCGGCAGGCACGCGGCCACCATCACCGGCGGGACGCCGGGCGTGCTGCACGGCGCACGGTCCTACCTGCTGCAGGACGACAACGGGCAGACCATCGAGTCGCACTCGATCAGCGCGGGGCTGGACTATCCCGGGGTCGGACCGGAGCACTCCTACCTGCACGACATCGGCCGCGCCGAGTACCGGGCGGTCACCGACGCCGAGGCGATGGAGGCCTTCGCGCTGCTCTGCCGGACCGAGGGCATCATCCCGGCCATCGAGTCGTCGCACGCCCTGGCCGGGGCGATGAAGCTGGGCCAGGAGCTGGGCCCGGACACCCTGCTGCTGGTGAACCTCTCCGGCCGCGGCGACAAGGACGTGGAGACGGCCTCCCGGTGGTTCGGCCTGGGCGACCGCGAGGAGGTCGACCCCGGCCCGGGGCTGGACACCGAGCAGAACCCGACGGAAGGCGCCGTGAGCAGCGACGAGGCAGTCGCCGGCCCCGACGCGGGGAGGAGCTGTGAGCGCTTCCGAGAAAGACGGGGAGTGAGCATCGCAGCGAGCGGCACGGAGCCGACAGGGAGTGAGCATCGCAGCGAGCGCCAGCGAGCGAGGAGCGGAGCGACCGCGGAGGCGACCGGTGCTGTGGAGCGAGGAGCGGAGCGAGTCCGGAGTCGAGGCAGTCAACTGGCCGACCGCATCGCCGCGGCCAAGGCCGAGGACCGCGCCGCGCTGATCGCCTACCTCCCGGTCGGCTATCCCGACGTGGACGCCTCGATCGCCGCCATGGTCGCCGCCGTCGAGGGCGGCGCCGACGCGATCGAGATCGGTGTCCCGTACAGCGATCCGGGCATCGACGGGCCGGTCATCCAGGAAGCGGTGGACGTCGCCGTCCGAGCCGGCGTCGGCATGCGCGACGTGTTGCGGGCGGTGTCCGCCGTCGCCGGCGCCGGCGCCGTGCCGGTGGTCATGAGCTACTGGAACCCCGTCGAGCGCTACGGCGTCGAGCGGTTCGCCGCGGATCTGGCCGCGGCCGGGGAGCGGGCGCGATCACCCCCGACCTGATCCCCGACGAGGCGGCCGAGTGGCTGACCGCATCGGAGGCACACGGCCTCGACAGGGTCTTCCTCGTGGCGCCCTCGTCCACCGACGCCCGGCTGCGCTCCACCACGGCAGCCTGCCGGGGCTTCGTCTACGCGGCCTCGACCATGGGCGTCACCGGCACCCGGGCGACCGTCGGCGACGCGGCCGAGGCGCTCGTGGCCCGGACCCGCGCGGCGGCTCCCGGACTGGCGGTGTGCGTCGGGCTCGGCGTCTCCAACGGCAGCCAGGCCGCCGAGGTGGCCGCCTTCGCCGACGGCGTGATCGTCGGCTCGGCCTACGTCCGCGAGATGCTGGAGGGACGCGGCGCCGACGGCGTCCGCGCCCTGTCGGAGGACCTGGCGAAGGGGTGCGGGCATGAGCGTCGTCGACAGCCTCGCGGCGATCCCCAGCCCGACCCAGGGCGTGTGGGAGCTGGGGCCGTTGCCGCTGCGGGCCTACGCGCTGTGCATCGTCGCCGGCATCGTCGCGGCCGTGCTGCTCACCGAGAAGCGGTGGGTGGCCCGCGGGGAGCGTCGGGCGACGTCCTGGACATCGCCGTCTGGGCGGTGCCGTTCGGCATCATCGGCGGCCGGATCTACCACGTGATCTCCAGTCCCCGCGCCTACTTCGGCGAGGGCGGCGACCCCATGCGGGCGTTCGCCATCTGGGAGGGCGGGCTCGGGATCTGGGGCGCCATCGCATTCGGCGGCGTGGGTGCCTGGATCGCGTGCCGCCGCCGCGGGATCCCCCTGCCCGCGTTCGCCGACGCCCTCGCACCGGGTCTGCTGGTCGCGCAGGCGATCGGCCGGCTCGGCAACTGGTTCAACAACGAGCTCTACGGCGGGCCGACCGACCTGCCGTGGGCGCTGGAGATCTACGAGTGGGACGGCGGACGGGCGGTCCTCGACGCCGCGGGGAGCCGCTGCTGCTCGGCACCTTCCACCCGACGTTCCTCTACGAGCTGCTGTGGAACCTGGCGGCCGCGGCCTTCGTCATCTGGGCCGACCGGCGGTTCCGGCTCGGGCACGGGCGGGCGTTCGCGCTGTACGTCATGTCCTACTGCGCGGGACGGCTGTGGATCGAGCTGCTGCGGACCGATCCGGCCGAGACCTTCTTCGGGGTACGGCTCAACGTGTTCACCTCGATCGTCGTCGGCCTGCTGGCGCTGGCCTACTTCGTGTGGCAGCGCGGGAAGCCGCGAGAGGTGATCACCCGTGGAGACGGGAACGGCACGCCCGACAGCGACCGGGCCGAGGAGCCGGCGACCGATCCCGGTCCCGTCCGCGAGGACGACCACCGCCCTGCCGAGCCGAGCTGACGACGAGCTGCCTGACCGCACGGCCTCAGCTCACGGTGTCAGCTCACCGCCCTCCTCACGAGCCTGCGGATCAACGCCTCGCCGGCGTCGTCCAGCCCGGTCACGGCCCAGGACGTCGGCCACATGCCGCCGTCCTCGTCGAGGGCGGCCTCCTCGTCGAAGCCGAAGACCGAGTAGCGGGTCTTGTCGGCCTGCCCGCTGCGGTAGAAGCACGCCACCTTCCCGTTCCGGGCCCAGGCCGGCTGCCCGTACCAGAGCTTCGGTGCCAGGTCGGGAGCCGCGTCCGTCACGATCGTGTGGCTGCGCTCGGCGAGTGCGCCGTCCGGGGAGGGCATCACCGCGATCCTCGCCAGCAGGTCCGCCTCCTCGGCGGCCGCCTTGCCCGAGCGGCGCCCCGCCGCCGTCAGTTCGGCGGCGCACTCCTTCATGGCCGCCCGCTCCTCCGCGGAGAACCCGTCCGCCGAGGACTCGATCGGCCTCTTCGTGCCGCCGGCCTTCGCTGGGCTCATCGTCCTTCCTCCGGTCGATCCGTCCTGGTCAGGGCGTCGAACGTAGCGGCGCCCGGGACGACGGTGCTTCTCGGATCGTGATCGACCGGAGGCTGCCGGCCGGCACCGGTGAGAAGTCCCTCGGTGAGGATGATCACCGGTCCCGGGGGCTCTGCCGACCGGTCCGCGGGAGGCTCGATCGGCCAACCAGCGCAGCGATCCTGCCGACGCGCCGCGCCACGGGGTTTACACGGCTGAGGCACGTGTTACGGCTGTGTACCCTTCGCTGAGACCCGCCGGCGATCCTGGCCGGGTCGCACCGTCGGACCGGGCCAGCGTCGCCCCGCGGACGACAGCCCGTCGGCCACCACCCGAGGGGCTCCAGCTGCCGCAGGCGGGGTCGATGGTCCCGGCTGCAGGCCTCCGCAGTGCCGCCCGCCTCGCCCCTCCAGATGCAGCCCCTCCAGATGCAGCCCCTCCACTTGCAGGCCCCCAGTTTCCGGCCCCTTGACCACCGGCCCGGGCCCCGTGCCCCCGCCCGCGACCTCCCCCGAGGACGCGGGCGGCCGCCGACGACGGGAGTGACATGCCCGACCTCACCGCCCCCGCCGCTACCGGCGTGCCCTTCTCCGCCGTCCCGGCGAAGACCGGTCTCTACGACCCGGCGAACGACACGGACGCCTGCGGCGTCGCCTTCGTGGCCGACGCCCGGGGACGCCGGTCCCGCGCCATCGTCGCCCAGGGCCTCACGGCGCTGCACAACCTGGACCACCGCGGCGCGGCCGGGTCGGAACCCAACTCCGGGGACGGCGCGGGCATCCTCACCCAGGTCCCGGACGCGCTGCTGCGCGCCAGCGTCGACTTCGACCTGCCGCCGATGGGGAGTACTCCGTCGGCATCGCCTTCCTCCCGGCCGACGAGGCGGAGCGGGCCGCCCGCGTCGAGGACGTCGCGCGGCTCGCCGAGGAGGAGGGGCTCACCGTCCTCGGCTGGCGCGAGGTGCCGATCGACCCGGACGGTGCCGACCTCGGCCCGACCGCCCTCGCGGTCATGCCGACCTTCCGCCAGCTGTTCGTCGCCGAGACGATGGCCGGCCGGGCCGACGCCGCAGCCTTCGGCGGGAACGTGGAGTGCAACGGCGTCACCCGGCTGGAGCGGCGCTCCTTCGTGCTGCGCAAGCGCGCCGAGCGGGCGGCGGTCGACGCCGGCAGCTCGCTCTACATCGCGTCGCTCTCCTCGCGCACGATCACCTACAAGGGCATGCTGACCACCGACCAGCTGCCGCTGTTCTTCCCCGACCTGCGCGACGAGCGCTACGAGTCGGCGATCGCCCTGGTGCACAGCCGGTTCTCGACCAACACCTTCCCGAGCTGGCCGCTGGCCCACCCTTCCGCTTCATCGCGCACAACGGCGAGATCAACACGATCAAGGGCAACCGCAACCGCATGCGGGCCCGCGAGGCCAAGCTCGACACCCAGCTCTTCGACGGTCCGGCCGGCCCGGCATCCGAACTCGGCCTGGAGCGGATCTTCCCGGTCACGGCCAGCGACTTCAGCGACTCGGCCACCTTCGACGAGGTGCTCGAACTGCTGCACCTGTCCGGCCGCTCGCTGCCGCACGCCGTCCTGATGATGATCCCGGAAGCGTGGGAGAACCACGACGAGATGGACCCGGCCCGCCGGGCCTTCTACCGGTTCCACTCCTCGATCATGGAGCCGTGGGACGGGCCGGCCGCGGTCTGCTTCACCGACGGCACGCTCATCGGCGCCGTCCTCGACCGCAACGGTCTGCGTCCCGGCCGCTGGTGGCGGACCAAGGACGACGTCGTCGTGCTCGCCAGCGAGGTCGGCGTGCTCGACATCCCGCAGGCCGACGTCGTCGCCAAGGGCCGGCTGCAGCCCGGCCGCATGTTCCTGGTCGACACCGCGTCGGGGAAGATCGTCTCCGACGAGGAGGTCAAGGGTGCGCTGGCCGCCGAGCACCCCTACGAGGACTGGCTGCACGCCGGCCTGGTGCACCTGCCGCAGCTGCCCGAGCGCCGCCGGTCGCGGCCCAGCCACGAGTCCGTCGTCCGCCGGCAGATGCTCTTCGGCTACACCGAGGAGGAGCTCCGCATCCTGGTGACCCCGATGGCCGCCTCCGGCGCCGAGCCCATCGGGTCCATGGGCACCGACACCCCCGTGGCGGCGCTCTCGGACCGTTCGCGGCTGCTGTACGACTACTTCGGCCAGCTGTTCGCGCAGGTGACCAACCCGCCGCTGGACGCCATCCGCGAGGAGCTGGTGACCAGCCTCGGGCGGACCTTCGGGCCGGAGCAGAACCTGCTGCAGGCCACCCCTGCCTCCTGCCGCCAGGTGACCGTCCCGTTCCCGGTCATCGACAACGACGAGCTGGCCAAGATCCTGCACATCGACGACGACGGCGACCTGCCCGGCTACGCCGCCGTCCGGATCACCGGCCACTTCGACGTCAACGGTGGGGAGCGGCGCTCGCCGAGGCGATCGAGCAGCTGCGGACCAAGGTCGGCAAGGCGATCTCGGCCGGCGCCCGGATCATCGTGCTGTCCGACCGCGACTGCGACGAGAAGCGCGCGCCCATCCCGTCGCTGCTCATGACCGCCGCCGTCCACCACCACCTGGTGCGGGAGAAGACCCGCATGGAGGTCGGCCTCGTCGTCGAGTCCGGCGACTGCCGCGAGGTCCACCACGTCGCCCTGCTGCTCGGCTACGGGGCGGCCGCGGTCAACCCCTACCTGGCCTTCGAGTCGATCGAGGACCTCATCCGTGACGGCGCGCTCACCGGGGTGGAGCCCGCGCAGGCGGTGCGCAACATGGTGAAGGCGCTCGGCAAGGGCGTCCTCAAGGTCATGAGCAAGATGGGCATCAGCACCGTCGGCTCGTACACGATGGCGCAGATCTTCGAGGCCGTCGGGCTCTCGCAGGACCTCGTCGAGGAGTACTTCACCGGCACCTCGTGCCCGCTGGGCGGCGTCGGCATCGACGTGCTCGCCGAGGAGGTCGCCATGCGCCACCGGCGGGCCTACCCGGAGAACCCGACCGAGCGGGCGCACCGCCGGCTGGAGACCGGCGGCGAGTACCAGTGGCGCCGCGAGGGCGAGGTGCACCTGTTCAACCCCGAGACGGTGTTCCTGCTTCAGCACGCCACCCGCTCCCGGCAGTTCGACGTCTTCGAGAAGTACACCGAGACCGTCGACCAGCTGTCGGAGGAGGCCGCCACCCTCCGCGGGCTCTTCACGCTCAGGACCGGGGTCCGCCCGCCCGTGCCGATCGACGAGGTCGAGCCGGCGAGCGAGATCGTCAAGCGGTTCAACACCGGCGCGATGAGCTACGGCTCCATCTCGCAGGAGGCGCACCAGACCCTCGCCATCGCCATGAACCGCCTCGGCGGCCGGTCCAACACCGGTGAGGGCGGCGAGGACCCCGACCGCTTCACGCCCGACGCGAACGGCGACCTGCGCCGCTCGGCGATCAAGCAGGTCGCCTCGGGCCGGTTCGGCGTCACCAGCGAGTACCTGGTCAACGCCGACGACATCCAGATCAAGATGGCGCAGGGCGCCAAGCCCGGTGAGGTGGGCAGCTGCCCGGCAGCAAGGTCTACCCGTGGGTGGCGCGCACCCGGCACTCGACGCCGGGCGTCGGCCTGATCAGCCCGCCCCCGCACCACGACATCTACTCCATCGAGGACCTCAAGCAGCTCATCCACGACCTCAAGAACGCCAACAACGACGCGCGCGTGCACGTCAAGCTGGTGTCCGAGGTCGGGGTCGGCACGGTCGCGGCGGGGGTGAGCAAGGCCCACGCCGACGTCGTCCTGATCTCCGGGCACGACGGCGGGACCGGCGCCGCGCCGCTCACCTCGCTCAAGCACGCCGGCTCGCCGTGGGAGCTGGGCCTGGCCGAGACGCAGCAGACGCTGCTGGCCAACGGCCTGCGCGACCGCATCACCGTCCAGGTGGACGGGCAGATGAAGACCGGCCGCGACGTCATCGTCGCCGCGCTGCTCGGTGCCGAGGAGTTCGGCTTCGCGACCGCGCCGCTGGTGGTCTCCGGCTGCGTGATGATGCGGGTGTGCCACCTGGACACGTGCCCGGTCGGCGTCGCGACCCAGAACCCCGAGCTGCGCAAGCGCTTCACCGGGCAGCCGGAGTTCGTGGTGACGTTCTTCGAGTTCCTGGCCGAGCAGGTGCGGTCCTACCTCGCCCAGTTGGGCTTCCGCTCGATCGACGAGGCCGTCGGCCACGCCGAGCTGCTCGACACCCGGAAGGCCGTGGGCCACTGGAAGGCGGAAGGGCTGGACCTCTCGCCGATGCTGGTCGTCCCCGAGCTGCCCGAGGGCGCTCCGCTGCGCCGGGTGAAGTCGCAGGACCACGGCCTCGACGTCGCCCTGGACCAGACGCTCATCCAGCTCTGCGAGGGTGCGCTGCTCGACGCGCGGCCGGTCAGCCTCGAGCTGCCCGTGCGCAACGTCAACCGGACCGTCGGCACGATGCTCGGCTCGATGGTCACCCGCCGCTTCGGCGGGGAGGGGCTGCCCGACGGCACGATCGACCTCACCTTCGGCGGATCGGCCGGGCAGTCCTTCGGCGCCTTCCTGCCGCGCGGCATCACCATGCGGCTGTTCGGCGACGCCAACGACTACGTCGGCAAGGGCCTGTCGGGGGACGGATCGTCGTCCGGCCCTCCCGCGAGGCGCCGTTCGCCGCCGAGGACAACGTCATCGCCGGCAACGTCATCGGCTACGGCGCGACGGGCGGGGAGATCTTCCTGCGCGGCCGGGTCGGTGAGCGGTTCTGCGTGCGCAACTCCGGTGCGCTCGCCGTCGTCGAGGGCGTGGGCGACCACGCGCTGGAGTACATGACCGGCGGCCGCGCGGTGATCCTCGGGGCGACCGGACGCAACATCGCGGCCGGGATGTCCGGCGGCATCGCGTACGTGCTCGACCTCGCCCGGCACCGGGTCAACGGCGAGATGGTCGACATCGACCCGCTCGACGGGGAGTCCGCGCAGTGGCTGCGCGACGTCCTGGTCCGGTACGCGGGCGAGACCGAGTCGACGGTGGCGCACGCGCTGCTGGCCGACTGGGGCCGGTGGTCCGAGCAGTTCAGCGTGATCGTGCCCCGCGACTACCGCCGTGCCCTCGACGCGCAGCGGATGGCGGAGGCGAACGGCACGGACGTGGACCTGGCAGTGATGGAGGCCGCTCGTGGGTGAGACGCGCTACGGCACCGAAGGTCTCATGCAGGTCGCGCAGGAGGAGGCAGCTCGTGGCTGACAGCACCGGTTTCCTGAAGTTCGAGCGTGGCCTGCCGCCGCGCCGTCCGGTCGAGGTCCGGATCCGCGACTGGAAGGACGTCTACGTCGCCCGGCAGAACGGCGAGGACCCGCTGTTCCCGACGGCCGAGGTGCGCAAGCAGGCGGCCCGGTGCATGGACTGCGGCATCCCGTTCTGCCACCACGCCTGCCCGGTCGCCAACCTCATCCCCGAGTGGAACGACCTCGCCCGCCGGGACGACTGGCACGAGGCGATCGAGCGGCTGCACGCGACCAACAACTTCCCGGAGTTCACCGGCAAGCTCTGCCCGGCTCCGTGCGAGGGCTCCTGCGTGCTGAACCTGCAGGAGTCGCCGGTCACGATCAAGCAGATCGAGTGGGAGATCATCGACCGGGCCTTCGAGGAGGGCTGGGTCCAGCCGCAGACCCCGCCGAGCGGACCGGCAAGAGGGTCGCCGTCATCGGCTCGGGTCCCGCCGGCCTGGCCGCGGCGCAGCAGCTCACCCGCGCCGGCCACGACGTCACCGTCTACGAGCGGGCCGACCGCATCGGCGGGCTGCTCCGCTACGGCATCCCCGAGTTCAAGATGGAGAAGGCCGTCCTCGACCGGCGGCTGGACCAGATGCGCGCCGAGGGGACCCGGTTCGTGACCGGCGTGGAGGTGGGCGGTCCTCGCGAGGAGGACCTGTCGACCGAGCAGCTGCGCGCGGAGTTCGACGCCGTGGTCCTCGCCGGCGGGGCCACCGTCGGCCGTGACCTGCCCGCTCCCGGCCGCGAGCTCGCCGGCATCCACCTGGCCATGGAGTACCTGCCCTACGGCAACCTGCAGGCGCTGGGTGAGCTCGACGCCCCGCCGATCGACGCTCACGGCAAGCACGTCGTGATCATCGGTGGGGGCGACACCGGCGCCGACTGCCTCGGCACCGCGCACCGTCAGGGGCCGCGTCGGTCACCCAGCTGGAGATCATGCCCGCACCGCCGGGCCGCCGGGCCCAGGACGTCAACCCCTGGCCGACGTACCCGATGATCATGCGCGTCTCCAGTGCGCACGAGGAGGGCGGCGAGCGGCTCTACTCGGTGAACACCGAGCGATTCCTGGGGAACGGAGCTGATGGCTCGGGAGGGCGCGTGCGCGCCCTGCTGCTGCACGAGGTGGAGCGGGTCGACGGCCGCTTCCAGAAGATCGAGGGCACCGAACGCGAGCTGCCGGCCGACCTGGTCTTCCTGGCCATGGGTTTCACCGGCGCGCAGCGCGAGGGCCTCGTCGACACCCTCGGCGTCGAGGTGGACGGCCGCGGCAACGTGGCGCGCGACGAGCAGTTCATGTCCACCGAGCCGGGAGTCTTCGTGGCCGGTGACATGGGCCGGGGCCAGTCGCTCATCGTGTGGGCCATCGCCGAGGGCCGCGCCGCCGCCGCGGCTGCCGACACGTGGCTCACCGGGGAGTCGATGCTCCCGGTGCCGGTCGCCCCGACGACGGTCGCCCTGCGGTGAAGAAGGACCCCGTCCTCCTCATCCCTCGCACGCTCGGGCGAGCCTCTGGACGGGGCCACGGATCGCACCGCGGCCAGGTGCCGTCCCCCGGTTGCGTTGAGGGCGTCAGTCGCACCTGCGCGGGACCCTGCGGGCCCCACTCGGCGCGACACCCACAGGTTCGTTCCCGGGCCGCTCCGTCCCACAGTTCGTCTAGCCACTAGCGTTATCGCCATGTCCCGTCGCGCGAAGATCGTCTGCACCCTCGGCCCCGCCACCAGTTCGCCGCAGCAGGTCACGGCCCTCGTGGAGGCCGGGATGGACGTGGCCCGCCTGAACTTCAGCCACGGGCTGCACGAGCACCACGCCAACTCCTACCGACTCGTGCGCGAGGCCTCGGACGCCACCGGCCATGCCGTCGCCATCCTCGCCGACCTCCAGGGACCGAAGATCCGGCTGGGCACCTTCGCCGACGGTCCGGTGAGCTGGCCCACCGGCTCGCAGGTCTGCATCACGACCGAGGACGTCGAGGGCACCGCCGAGCGCGTCTCCACCACCTACAAGAACCTCTCCGACGACGTGCGGGTGGGCGACCGCCTCCTCGTCGACGACGGCAAGCTCGCGCTCACCGTGGTGCGCACCGAGGGGCCCGACGTCTTCTGCCTGGTCGTCGAGGGCGGAGAGGTGTCCAACAACAAGGGCCTGTCCCTGCCGGGCGTGGCGGTGAGCGTCCCGGCCCTGTCGGACAAGGACGAGGAGGACCTCCGCTTCGCCCTGCACCTCGGTGTCGACTTCATCGCGCTGTCGTTCGTCCGCTCGCCCGCCGACTTCGAGCTCGTGCGCGACATCATGCGGCAGGAGGACGTCACCGTCCCCGTCATCGCCAAGCTCGAGAAGCCCGAGGCGGTGGAGAACCTCGAGGCGATCGTCGAAGCGTTCGACGGGATCATGGTGGCCCGCGGGGACCTCGGGGTGGAGCTCGCGCTGGAGCAGGTGCCGCTGGTGCAGAAGCGGGCCATCCAGGCGGCTCGTGAGCGCAACAAGCCGGTCATCGTGGCCACCCAGATGCTCGAGTCGATGATCACCAACTCGCGGCCCACCCGCGCCGAGGCCTCCGACGTCGCCAACGCCGTCCTCGACGGAGCCGACGCGGTGATGCTCTCCGGCGAGACCTCGGTCGGTGCGCACCCCATCGGCGCCGTGCGGACGATGGAACGCATCATCGACGCCGTCGAGAGCGACACCCTGTGGGTGCCCGACGTGGTGCGACGCTCCCGGTCCCGTTCCGGCGCGATCGTCCGGGCGGCCAAGGACATCAGCGAGAGCCTCGACGTGAAGGCGCTCGCGACGTTCACGCAGACGGGGAGACCGCCCGCCGGCTGGCGGCACTGCACCCGCGTCAGCCCCTGCTGGCCTTCACCGTCGACGCACGCGTGCGCAGCCAGCTGGCGCTCGCGTGGGGGTCGAGACCTTCCTGGTGCCCATGGTCGAGCACACCGACGACATGGTCGCCCAGGTGGACTTCTCGCTGCTGTCCATCGGGCGGCTCAAGGTCGGCGACCGCGTCGTCGTCGTGGCCGGCAGCCCGCCGAACACCGTGGGTTCCACGAATCTCATCCGCGTCCACGAGGTGGGCACCGACTCGTGAGCGGCCGTGCGAGGGCACGTGGGTGCACAGCAGCGACGCGAGCGCTCGGGACGAGCGCCGGCGAGGAGCGCGCATGAGCGAGGGCAAGGGGTCCAGTCAGGCCGCATCGCTCCTGAACGTCCTCGACCTCGAGGAGCGGGACACCGACGTCTACGTCGGGCAGACGCCGAGCACCGAGCGGCAGCGCATCTTCGGGGGACAGGTCGCCGGACAGGCGATCATGGCCGCCGGCCGGACGGTCGAGGCCGCGCGCGGGTGCACTCGCTGCACTCCTACTTCCTGCGGCCCGGCGACCCGTTCGCCGAGATCCGCTACACGGTGGACCGGATCCGCGACGGCCGGTCGTTCACCACCCGGCGGGTGGTGGCCTGGCAGGAGCGGAAGGGCGAGGAGGTCGCGATCTTCGCGCTCACCGCCGACTTCCACGCGGGGAGAAGGCGGTGGCCGCGCACTCCACGCCGATGCCGGACGTACCCGGACCGGAGAGCCTGCCGGGGACGGCGGAGATCGTGGCGCGGCACGGCGAGCGGGCGGCGTGGATGGACGCCATGGGCCGAGTCGTGGAGCAGCGGTTCCTGCAGGACCCGTTCTCGGCGCCGCCGAAGTCCCCGCCGGACACCCAGACCCGCACCTGGCTGCGGGTGGCCGGCGAACTCGGGGAGGACCCCGCCGTCCATGCCGCGGCCCTGACGTTCGTCAGCGACCTGACGCTGCTGTCAGCGGGTTTCGCGCGTCTCGGTGGCGGGTGGCCCGACTTCCTCGGGGCGAGCCTCGACCATGCGGTCTGGTTCCACCAGCCGGTGCGGGCCGACGAGTGGTTCCTCTACGAGACCGACAGCCCGGCCGCCTCGTCGGGCCGGGCCTTGTGCTTCGGCACGATCTGGTCGGCCGACGGGACCCACGTGGCCACGGTCGCGCAGGAAGGCCTCATCCGGTCGTTGAAGGACTGACGAGGGACCGCCCTTCCCCCACACCTGGCGCGGTCGGGCGGGTCCTGCGAAGGGTGGCCGTCCCAGCACGTCACCCGGCGGGCTCGGCCGCTTCCCGTTCGGCCATCGCCGAGTCGGTCGCTGCCGCTTCGGTCACTGCCTCCTCGGCTGCTCGCTGCTCGGCGGCCGCCCGCTCGGCCGCTGCGCGCTCCGCCGCCCGCTGGGCCTCGCGCTCCGCGGCAGCGGCGGCGAAGTCCGTCGCCAGGAAATCGTGGTGCTCGCCCAGCAGCGCCCAGACCCGTTCGACGTGGGCCTGCGTCGTCGCCGGTGCGCCGATCGCGACGCGCAGGACGGCGTTGCCGCCGACGTTGGTGTGCGTGAGGAACACTTCGCCGCCGTCGTTCAGCCGTTCCAGCAGGGTCATGGTCGCGACGTCGGCGTCCACCTCTCCGGACCAGCGCGGGCGCAGGCAGACGAGGGAGAACGGGTGGGGGCCACGACGTCGAAGCGCTCGTCCGCCTCGGCCCAGGCGGCCAGCTGCTGCGCCATGGCGACGTGCGAACGGATGTGTGCCCGCAGGCCCTCGGCGCCGTACCAGCGGAGCACGAACCAGAGCTTCAGAGCCCGGAAACGACGTCCCAGCGGGATCTGCCAGTCGCGGAGATCCACCACCGCGCCGGCATCCGTGGCCGCGTTCCGCAGGTACTCGGGGAGGATGGACAGTGCTCCCGTGAGCGCCGCCCTGTCGGCGACCCAGAAGAGGCTGGCGTCGAAGCCGGTGAGCAGCCACTTGTGCGCGTCGGTGGTGTAGCTGTCGGCCCATTCCACGCCGGCCTGCAGCTCGCGCAGCTCAGGGACGATCCCGCTGACCCCGGCGTAGGCGGCGTCGACGTGCAGCCAGACGCCGTACTTCTGGCAGATGGGACCGAGCTCGGCGAGCGGGTCGATCGCCGTGGTCGACGTCGTCCCGACGGTCGCGCAGACGAGGACCGGGGTGTAGCCACGGGCGACGTCCCGTTCCAGGCGTGCCGCCAGGGCGGCGGGGCGCATGGCCAGGTCGCCGTCGACCTCGACCATGCGGACCGACTCGCTGCCGAGACCGGCGATGCGCGCCGCCTTCTCCATCGAGGAGTGCGTCTCGGCGGAGACGTAGACGGTGGCGCGGTCGGGTTCGACGCCGTGCCGCACAGTGGCGCCGGTGCTCGTGCGGTGCAGAGCAGCCAGCAGTGCGACGAGGTTGGCGCCGGAGCTGGAGTCCTGGACGACGCCGCCGCCGGCAGCGGTGGACCGGAACGAGGCGGGGAGGCCGAGCAGGTCGGCGAACCAGTCCATGACGTGCTGTTCGAGCTCGGTCGCCGCGGGGCTGGTCACCCACGACATGCCCTGGACCCCGAGGCCCGCGGAGACGAGATCGCCCAGGACGGAGGGCCCGGACGTGTTCGCGGGGAAGTAGCCGAAGAAGCCGGGGTGCTGCCAGTGCGTGACCCCGGGGAGGACGACGCGCTCCAGATCGGCCAGGACGGTGGAGAACGGCTCGGGCTGCTCCGGAGGCTGCGCCGGGAGGCCGGCGCGGACGTCGCCGGGGAGACCTGCGACCGGACCGGGAAGTCGCCGACCCTCGACCAGTAGTCGGCGATCCAGTCGACCACCTCGTGGCCGTGCTGCCGGAACTGCTCGGGAGTCATGTGCGGAACGGGCGCGGTCACCACCCCACAGTATTGCCCGCGACGAGGGGGACCCGGAGGGGTCCGTGAGGAGCGAGGCGGCCGCAGGACGAAGACGCTGGGACCGGAGCCGCTCTGCGAGACGGTGCGAGGAGCGGGGCCCGCAGGGTCCCCGACGAACACCAGGGAAGGGCTCAACGCAGCAGGGGAACGGCACCTGGCCGCGGTCGTCGTCCGGAGGACGACAAGATCGCAGAGTGCCCCCGGTGCGACTCGAACGCACACTGCGCGGGTTTTGAATCCGCTCCCTCTGCCGATTGGGGTACGGGGGCTCGCCGGACGTCGGCTGCTGGAGCAGCGTAGCGGTGGGATGCGGGCCGACCCGACCTGGATAGGCTTCGCTCCGTGGGCAGCGAGACGATCCGGGTCATCATCGCCGAGGACGAGGCACTCATCCGCCTCGACCTCAAGGAGATGCTCGAGGAGGAGGGTACTCCGTCGTCGCGGAGGTCGGCGACGGGCAGCAGGCAGTGGACCGAGCCACCGAGCTGCGACCCGACCTCGTCATCCTCGACATCCAGATGCCGGTTCTGGACGGGCTCTCCGCGGCCGAGCAGATCGCGTCCGCCCGCATCGCGCCGGTCATCGTGCTGACCGCGTTCAGCCAGCGCGAGCTCGTCGAGCGTGCCCGCGACGCGGGCGCCATGGCCTACCTGGTCAAGCCGTTCTCGAAGAACGACCTCGTGCCTGCCATCGAGGTCGCCCGCGCCCGCTTCTCGGAGATGACCGCCCTGGACGGCGAGGTGCGGACGCTCGCGGAACGGCTGGAGACCCGCAAGGTCGTCGAGAAGGCCAAGGGCTTGCTGATGGCGCAGCGATCCATCACCGAGGCCGAGGCATTCCGCTGGATCCAGCGGACCGCGATGGACCAGCGGACCTCGATGAAGGCCCTGGCCGGGGCGATCGTCGAGGCCGACGCGGCGGCCGGTACCGGCGCGGACGGGCCCACTGCCTGATCCCGGTCCGGCCGCTCTCGGCGGTCCCCACCGTGGCGTTCGGCGATCGATTCTTCGCGGTGACGGTCGGTTCAGCCGCGTTCGCGAGCTGAAATCCCTAGATCACGACCTCATCACTATCGGTGCAAGGCCGGGTGCATCCCTTCGCGCGGCGGTTAGGTTCTGCGGACCGATCGGCGTCCGAGCGGCGGGTTCGTCCTGCGGATCCGTCCAGCGACGCAGAGCACGATGACACTGGGAGTTGCTTGATGCGCACTGGCACCACTGCCCGCAGCATCGCCATCACCGGTGCCGCCCTCCTCGCGATCACCGCCTGTGGCGGCGGCGACGAAGGCGGCGACACCGGTGCGGAAGGCGACGGCGGCGGCGAGAAGCAGGTCAACATCTACGGCACCGACGGCAACATGGGTAACGCCCTCGGCGAGGACTTCTCCGAAGAGGGCGCCCTGGCCGGGATGAAGGGCACCACGCCGCTCACCGACCTGTCGGAGGACTTCAAGAACCGCCTGCTGGAGATCGACCCCGACCTGCAGGACTACAACTACGCCGGTGAGACGTACGACGCGGTGGTCCTGTCGGGGCTGGCGGCGCAGGCCGCCGGCAGCACCGAGGCCAACGTGTTCAAGGAGTACGTCAACGGCCTCACCTTCGGCGGGGAGGCCTGCACGGACTTCGCGTCCTGCAAGGCGATCCTCGACGCCGGCGGCAACGTCGACTACGACGGCGCCTCCGGTCCGCTGAGCTTCGCCGACCCCGGTGAGCCCGCGGAGGCCAGCTTCGGCCTCCTGCAGTTCGGCGAGGACAACACCCTCGACGACGACGCGACCGAGTTCGTCATCGCCGGTGACGAGGAGAACGCGGCCACCGACGAGGGTCCGGCTCCGGCTGCTGCCGGCACCACGACGAGCGAGCCCCTCGTGATCGGCACCCTGCTGCCGCTCACCGGGAACCTCGCCTTCCTCGGCCCCCGGAGGTCGCCGGTGCCGCGCTGGCCGTCCAGGACATCAACGCCGCCGGCGGGGTGCTCGGCCAGCCCGTGCAGCTCATCGAGGGTGACTCCGGTGACGCCTCGACCGACACCGCGACCCAGACCGTCGACCGTCTGCTGCAGGCCGGGGCCGACGTGATCGTCGGCGCGGCGTCCTCGGGTGTGAGCCTCACCGTCATCGACGCCATCACGCAGGCCGGCGTCCTGCAGATCTCGCCCGCGAACACGTCGGACCAGTTCACGACGTACAACGACAACAACCTGTACTTCCGTACGGCGCCGCCGGACACGCTGCAGGCTCGGGCGCTCGCCGACCTCATCATCGAGGACGGCAACAACACCGTCGGCATCCTGGCGCTCAACGACCCGTACGGCACGGGTCTGGCGGAGAACACGGTGCAGAACCTGATGGACGCCGGTCTGTCGGAGGACGCGATCCAGAGCATCACCTACGACCCGCAGGCGGCGAACTTCGACTCCGAGGTCCAGGAGATGGTGGACTTCAACCCCGACGCCATCGTGGTCATCGGATTCGAGGAGTCCTCGCGGATCATCGAGGGCTCAACCAGAACGGCATCGGCCCGCAGCGCTGATTCCGCTCTCCGGGTTCTCGACCCGGTAGTCCAGGGCAGTGGCCCGGCACCGATTCGGTGCCGGGCCACTGTGCTGTCCGGGGATCTCATGGCGCGATGGTGGGTGGTGGCACCGACCTGAGGCGTTCGCCCGTCCACAGCTGGCCGGCCGGTCCGCCCATGCACCGCCTCCCGACGGCGGCCTGCACTGGACCACCCCCAGCGGCCACCGGATCACCGACCACCCCCGACGACTGCGCCACCGACCCCCCTGCTGCTTTCGCCACGGGCCGACGGGATGGCATGCGGACGACGGGCACGAGGCCCCTGGTCGCAGGGCGGTCTCACGGCGATGGCCACGGGGATGGCCGCGGGGCGATGGCTGCCGGGCGATGGATGCAGAGCGATGGCCACGGGGAGCCATCGACGCTGAGCCTCGGGAAGAGGCCCGGGACGACGCAGCGCCGGCACCCGTGGAGGATGCCGGCGCCGAGTGCGCAGAAGGGGTTGCTACTGGGCCTTCGCCAGGGTCCCGAGGTAGAGCTCGATGACCTTCGGGTCGTGCATGAGCGACTCCCCGGTGTCGGTGTAGGCGTTCCGCCCCTGGTCCAGCACGTAACCGCGGTCGCAGATCTGCAGGCACCGGCGGGCGTTCTGCTCCACCATGATGATGGAGACCCCGGTGGCGTTGATCCGGCGACAGCGGATGAACACCTCGTCCTGGTACGCGGGGAGAGGCCGGCGGACGGCTCGTCCAGCAGGAGCACCGACGGGTCCATCATCAATGCCCGCCCCATGGCGACCATCTGCCGCTCGCCGCCGGAGAGGGTACCCGCCTTGGACCTGCGTCGCTCGCCGAGCAGGGGAACAGGTCGACGACGTAGTCGAAGCGCTCCTTGAAGGTCTTCGGCCGCAGGTAGACGCCCATCTGCATGTTCTCCTCGAGGGTCAGCGAGGGAACACGTTGTTGTTCTGGGGCACGTAGCCGACGCCCATCGAGACCAGACGGTGCGCGGGCGCAGAGGTGATGTTCTCGCCTCGCAGGGTCACCGATCCCGAGCGCACCGGGATGAGCCCGAACAGTGCCTTGAGCAGGGTGGACTTCCCGGCGCCGTTCGGCCCGATGATGCCGACCAGCTCGCCGTCCTTCAGGTAGAAGTCGCAGCCGTTGAGGATGTTGACCCCGGGCACGTAGCCGGCCAGGAGCTCGTCGGCTCGCACCAGCGCACCCTCGGCCAGCTTGACGTGCTCCTCGCGGGTGGCCGCCTTCTCGGCCGGTGTGAGCGCGGCGGTCCGGTCACCACCCGCCCGGGTCTCGACGTCGTCCGCGTCGACGGACGAGGAGCGGTCATCGACCGGACGGTCGAACTCGTACTCCGGGTTGGTGCTCTCGCGGGGTCGGTCATCGGTCCGTGCCCTTCCGGTTCTGCGGCCGGTCGGAGCTCAGGACGTCGGTGCCCGAGCCCTCCTGACGGGCGATCGACTGCTCCGCCTCGGCGAGGACCTGGTCCTCCTCCTCGACGGTGAGCGGGGCGTCGTGGTGCGCGCCGAGGTAGGCGTCCACCACGGCCTGGTTCTGGCTGATGGACTCCGGCGGACCCTCGGCGATGATCCGGCCCGCCGACATGACCACGACCCAGTCGCTGATGTCCCGCACCACGTCCATGTCGTGCTCGACGAAGATCACCGTCATGCCCTGTTCGCGCAGGTCCTTCACGTGTCCGAGCAGGCTCTGCGTCAACGCGGGGTTCACCCCGGCCATCGGCTCGTCGAGCATGACGACCTGCGGGTCGCTCATCAGCGCACGCGCCATCTCCAGCAGCTTTCGCTGGCCGCCCGACAGCGTGCCGGCGAAGTCGTCCTTCTTGGTGTCGAGCTTGAACCGCCGGAGCAGTTCCATCGCCTTCTCCGTGTTGGCCTTCTCCTGCGCGCGCCACGTCCCCGGAACCAGGGCCCGGAAGAAGCTCTCGCCCTTCTGGTCCTGCGCGCCGAGCAGCATGTTCTGCAGCACGGTCAGCCGGGACAGCGCCTTGGTCAGCTGGAAGGTCCGCACGACGCCCAGCCGGGCCACCTGGTGCGGGGACAGCTTGCCCAGGGACTTCCCGTTGAACGACCACGTCCCGGTGTCGGGCTGGTCGAATCCGGTGAGCAGGTTGAACAGGGTCGTCTTGCCGGCACCGTTGGGGCCGATCAGCCCGGTGATGCCCCCGCGCTGGACCTCCAGGTGGTCCACCGAGACGGCGGTCAGACCTCCGAAGGTGCGGGTCACGCCGTCGACGACGACCGCCGGGTCCGGCTTGGCGACGCCGATCTCCCACGGCAGGTCGCGCAGCGCGATCTGCGCGAGCCGCTGGGGGCGTCCCCGCTGGCCCACGCGCCCGCCTGTCCGGGGTGGTAGCCCTGCGCACTCCCACCGGACGTCCCCGCCCCGGAAGCCGTCGCACCGTGCGGTGTCGGGTCAGCGGGCATCGAGCATCACCTCTCGTCGATCACCGAAGATCCCCTGCGGCCGGAAGATCAGCAGCAACATCAACCCGACGCCGACCAGGACGAAGCGGATCTGCGCCACGTCGGTGGAGGACAGCAGGTCCTCGGGGATGACCCCGTTGCTGATCAGCAGGCGCAGACCCGTGTCGGCGAACTGCAGGATGAAGAGCAGGAGCATGGCGCCGATCACCGGCCCCAGCACCCGCGCAGCCCCACCGAGGATGAGCGCGGCGTAGGCCAGGAACGTGTTGGCGTTCTGGTACTGGTCGGGGATGGCCGATCCGGTGCCCACCGCGTAGACCATGCCGCCGAGCGCACCGAACACGCCGCCGAGCACCAGCGCCTGCATCTTGTAGACGTAGACGTTCTTGCCCAGGGAACGGACGGCGTCCTCGTCCTCGCGGATGGACTTGAGCACGCGACCCCAGGGGCTGCGCATCAGCGCGAACACCAGCAGGCTGCCGAGGATGACCAGGATCCACCCGACCAGGGCGACCCAGAGCTCACCGCCGGACCAGGAGGTGCCCAGGATGGAGTACCGGCGGCTGGTGTCCCACGGCGCCAGCGCGATGAAGTCCCCGTTGAACGCCGACAGACCGCGGGTGCCGTTGGTGACCGGTGTCGCCGACACGGATCGGAAGAGCAGGCGCAGGCCCTCGGCCGTGGCGATCGTCGCGATCGCCAGGTAGTCCGCCCGGAGCCGCAGCGTCGGCAGCCCGAGCAGCAGGGCGAGGACGACGGCCGCGAGGATGCCGACGATCACGCCGACCCAGAACGGCAGGCCCCACTTGCTCACGGAGATCGCGATGCCGAAGCCGCCCAGCATCGCGAACGCGATCTGACCGAAGTTCAGCAGGCCCGCGTAGCCGAACTGCACGTTGATGCCGATGGCCAGCAGGGCGAAGAAGATCGCCTGGAAGCCCAGCGCCGACTTGCCGGCGACGGCGAGTGCGTTGAGGAGATCGGCCATGGGTCAGCCCACCCGCGCTCGGCTGCCGAGGATGCCCTGGGGCCTGATGACGAGGATGACGATCAAGAGCAGCAGCCCTCCGACGTACTTCACGTCATTCGGGATGACGAGGGTCGACATCTGCACGAACACGCCCACGATGAGGCTGCCGACCAGAGCGCCGTACGCCGTCCCGAGACCGCCCAGCGTGACGCCGGCGAACATCAGGAGCAGCAGGCGGAAGCCCATGTCCCACTGGACCTGGTCGGAGAGGCCGAGCAGCACGCCGCCCAGCGCGGCCAGCGCGCCACCCATCATCCAGACGAACAAGATGACCCGGTTGACGTCGATGCCCGATGACGCGGCCAGGTCCCGGTTGTCCGACACCGCGCGCATCGCCTTGCCGATCTTCGTGCGCTGCAGCATGACCGCGACGAGCAGCAGGACGACGACGGAGATGACGATCGAATAGAAGTCGTTGTCGGTCATGGTGAACAGGCCGTAGTCCTGCGCCCGACCGCTCTGGGCACCCTGGTAGGGACTCGACCGACCGCCGTACACCACCTGGACCAGGTAGCGCAGCAGCAGCGACAGCCCGATCGAGACCACCAGAGCGGCGATCAGACCGGTCCCCCTGCGGCGGAGCGGCCGCCACAGTCCCAGTTCGTTCAACGCTCCGACGGCGGCTCCCACGAGCATCGCCAGGAGCGTCGCCGGGATCAGTGGCAGGCCGCCCTGCACGTTGATGTACCAGGCGGCGACGGCCCCGATCGTGACCAGCTCGCCGTGCGCGAAGTTGGTGAGGCCGGTGGTCCCGAAGATCAGGGACAGGCCGACGGCCGCCATCGCGATCAGCAGGCCGAACCGAACGCCGTCCACGAACAGCTGGACGGCACGGACAGAGCCGCCGCCGGAGTTCCGGCTGCCGTCGGTCAGCCCGATGAGCACCGCCTGCCGCCGGCCCTCGTCCACGGTGACCGTCCGGCTGTCACCGGCAGCCAGCGTCACGCCTTCGGGCAGATCGCCCTCTTCGATGGTGACGACGTACTGGCCCGGGCCGGGGAGGTCGACCGACCAGCGGCCGTTCTCGTCGGTCTCCACGCTGTCGATCTCGTCGCCGTCAGGCGTGGTGACCTCGACCTGCACGTCCTCGATGGGACCGCTGAGGCTGGTCTGCAGCGTGCCGCTCAGCACCTCGGTCGCCTCGGTCTCCGCCTGCGCCGTGCCCGGCGTGAAGGCCGCGAGGCCCAGTCCGAACGTCAGGACCAGCAGGAGCCGGACGACGACGCGGTACCCGCTCGGTGGCCGACCGCGACCTCTCGGTCGCTGCAGGGACCCGAGGGGTCCCGATCGTCGACCGTGCCGGCGGGGACGGTTTCCCGCGTGCGTCACTCGACCTCCCAGGGCGGATGATTGAGCACGGACCCTAACCCGCCCATGATGCGGAGCTGTCGCTTCGGAGCTGACCTGTGACCTTTCCGCGACACGCCGGAGTGATAACGGTCCGTGCTCATGCGGCGCGTCGCCGTGATCTTGCCAGTTCAGCGGTGCAGTCTTCCTCCACTTCCAGGGAGGTCCCGTGTCAGGAATCGGTTCGCGGTCCCACGTGGTCACGCGCACGGCTCGCCCTGCCGACCTGCCCGCCGTCCTCGCCCTGGTGCGTCAGCACAGGGCCGACGCGCACGCCGAGGACGTCCTCACCGGGCACACGTCGCTCAACGCGGCGGCCTCGGGTTTCCGCCGGTTGCTCGAGGACCCGGGCCATCGCGTCGTCCTCGCCGTGCTCCCCGGTCCGTACGCATCCGACGGGGCGGCCGCCGGGGAGGTGGCCGTCGGGCTCGCCGTCCTGGGGGTCGATCCCCTGTCCCTGGTGCTGGGCAATCCGCAGGTCACCGTCGACACGTTCGTCGTCGACCGCGAGCACCGCCGGCGCGGGGTCGGCGCGGTCCTCCTCGCCGCGGCCGCCGCGTACGCGCAGGAGGCCGGTGCGGCGCACGTGGTGGCCGCCGCCGGTGGTCACGAGGCCGAACGCCAGCGGTTCTTCGCGCGCATGGGGTTCGCGCCGCTGGCCACCCGGCGGATCGTGACGGTGGAGTCGCTCGGCCGGGCACTCTCGTCCTGGCAGCGCGGCGGGGTTCCGCTCCCGGCGCCGCGACGGCCGGTCGGGCGCCGGCGTCCGGTGGCCCGCGGCCTCACGGCCTGAGGTCCTCAGGCCGGCAGGATCCTGCAGGTCAGCCGGGCGCTGGCCGTCGTGCTGCCCTGGTCGTCGCTGACCTCGATCCGGAACGTCGCGAGCGACCGGCCGCGCCGGACGGGGGTGCAGACGGCCGTGACGACGCCGGCCGTCGCCGCTTTCATGTAGGTCGCGTTGAGCTCGATGCCGACGGCCTTGCGGCCCGGACCTGCGCCGAGCAGCGCCGCCCACGACCCGATCGTCTCCACGAGCGAGCAGGTGGCGCCTCCGTGCAGCAGGCCGAAGGGCTGCTCGTTCCCCTGCACCGGCATCGTCGCCACGAGGCGGTCGGGGTTGAAGTCGACGAACTCGATGCCGAGCTTCTCGTCCAGCGGGCTGGAGACTTCGGTCGGCATCCAGTCGGGCAACGGAGTGGTCACGCGGGCACCGTATCGGCGTCGGTACCCGCACATAGGATCGGCTCCGATGTCCGCACCCGGCTCCACCCTCGCCTCGTCCGCCGCCGCCGCCGCCTCCGACCCCGGTGCTCGGCCGCGGCTGCTGCTCCTCGACGGCCACTCGCTGGCCTACCGCGCCTTCTTCGCGCTGCCGGTCGAGAACTTCTCCACGACGACAGGGCAGCCGACCAACGCCGTCTACGGCTTCACGTCGATGCTGATCAACATCCTGCGCGACGAGAAGCCGACGCACCTCGCCGTCGCCTTCGACGTGGGCCGCAAGACGTTCCGGAGCGAGATCTTCGCCGAGTACAAGGCCAACCGGTCCGAGAGCCCCACCGACTTCCGGGGGCAGGTCAGCCTCGTGCAGGAGGTGCTGGCCGCCCTGCACGTGCCGGTGATCACCGCCGAGAACTACGAGGCGGACGACGTCATCGCCACGCTCACCGTCCAGGCCGTCGAGCAGGGCATGGACGTGCTGATCGGGACCGGCGACCGGGACGCGCTCCAGCTGGTCAACGAGCACGTCACGGTGCTCTACCCGCGCAAGGGCGTCTCGGACATGACCCGCTTCACCCCGGAGGAGGTCGAGACGAAGTACGGGCTCACCCCGGCCCAGTACCCCGACTTCGCGGCTCTGCGGGGTGACCCGAGCGACAACCTGCCGAGCATCCCGAGCGTGGGGGAGAAGACGGCGGCGAAGTGGGTCCGCGAGTACGGCTCCTCGACGCGCTCGTCGACCAGGTCGACACCGTCAAGGGCAAGGTGGGGGAGAAGCTGCGCGAGCACCTCTCCTCCGTGCTGCAGAACCGTCGGCTCACCGAGCTCGACCGGGCCGTGCCCTCGACCTCGGCCCGGCCGACCTCGCCGTCCAGCCATGGGACCGCAACGAGGTGCACACCCTCTTCGACAACCTGCAGTTCCGCGTCCTGCGCGACCGGCTGTTCTCCACCCTCACCAGCGCGGAGCCGGAGGTGGAGGGGGCTTCGACGTCGTCGAGGACGAGGTGGCTGCCGGGGGCCTGGGGGACTGGCTGCAGGCCAACGCCCCCACCGGACGGACCGGCGTCATCTTCCGCGGCACGTGGGGCCGGGGAGCGGGGAGCTGACCGGCCTGGCGCTGGCCGCGGGCAACGACCACGCCACCTTCGTCGACGTCGGCCCCGACCTCGACCCGGCCGACGAGCAGGCGCTGGCCGCGTGGCTGGCCGACGCCTCCGCGCTCAAGGTCGTGCACGAGGTCAAGGGCCCGCTGCTCGCCATCTGGGCGCGCGGCTGGGAGCTCGACGGGGTCATCAGCGACACCGCCCTGGCCGCCTACCTGGCGGCGCCCGGCCAGCGGTCCTTCGACCTGGGCGACCTCGCCGTCCGATACCTGCGGCGAGAGCTCAAGGACGCGGTCGAGCCCGAGGGGCAGCTCACCCTGGACGGCCTCGGCCCGACGGAGGACGACGTCGCGAAGGAGGCCGCGCACGCCGACGTCCTCAAGGCCGTCGCCGTCAACGACCTCTCCGACGCGCTCGAGACCGTCCTCGGCCAGCGCGGCGGCGACGCCCTCCTCGGCGGCATCGAGCTCCCGCTCACCCGGGTGCTCGCCGCCATGGAGTACCGCGGCATCGCCGCCGACTCGGACTTCCTGCACGACCTGCAGAAGGAGTTCGCCGAGGGCGTCGCCGCCGCCGCGGCCGAGTGCTACGCCGTCATCGGCCGCGAGGTGAACCTCGGCTCGCCCAAGCAGCTGCAGGCGGTGCTCTTCGACGAACTGGGCCTGCCCAAGACGAAGAAGAACAAGACCGGGTACACGACCGACGCCGAGGCGCTGACGTCGTTGCTGGCGACGACCGGTCATCCGTTCCTCGAGCACCTGCTCCGGCACCGCGACGTCACGCGGCTGCGCACGGTCATCGACGGGCTGATCCCGATGGTCGACGACGCCGGCCGCATCCACACCACGTACCAGCAGACCATCGCGGCGACCGGCCGGCTCTCCTCGACCGACCCGAACCTGCAGAACATCCCGATCCGCACCGCCGAGGGCCGGCGGATCCGCCAGGCCTTCGTGGTCGGGCAGGGCTACGAGTCCCTGATGACGGCGGACTACAGCCAGATCGAGATGCGGATCATGGCCCACCTCTCCGGCGACGAGGGCCTCATCGAGGCGTTCACGTCCGGGGAGGACCTGCACTCCTTCGTCGCCTCGCGGGCGTTCGACATCCCGATCGAGGACGTCGACCCGGAGATGCGCCGCCGGATCAAGGCGATGAGCTACGGCCTCGCCTACGGGCTGTCCGCCTATGGCCTGGCCCAGCAGCTGCGCATCACACCGGAAGAGGCGCGCGGCCAGATGCACGCCTACTTCGAGCGCTTCGGCGGCATCCGTGACTACCTCGACGGCGTCGTCGACGAGGCGCGCATGACCGGCTACACCGAGACGACCCTCGGGCGCCGCCGCTACCTGCCCGACCTCACCAGCGACAACCGGCAGCGTCGCGAGATGGCCGAGCGGATGGCGCTCAACGCGCCGATCCAGGGCTCGGCCGCGGACGTCATCAAGGTGGCGATGCTCGACGTGGAGAAGGCGATCGCCGCCGCGGGGCTCAGCTCCCGGATGCTGTTGCAGGTCCACGACGAGCTCGTGCTCGAGGTGGCGCCGGGGAGAAGGAGAAGCTCGAAGAGCTGGTGCGTCGCGAGATGGCCGGCGCGGCGGACCTCTCGGTCGCCCTGGAGGTCTCGGTGGGCTTCGGCCGGACCTGGGACGACGCCGCGCACTGACCGCACCAGCGGCCGCTGCACGATCGATGTGTCATGCGGTTCCCACAGGGACATCTCCTGCGGGGATGACACAGGCAGAGTCCTCGTCCCGGCCCGATCCCGCCGCGCCGGCCTGGCTGGTCCGCGCGGCAGCGGTCGGCGGCCGGCTGCTCGTCCTGGCCGCACTCGTCTGGCTCCTCGCGGTCGTCGCCGTGAAACTGACGACTCTGCTGGTGGCCCTGTCCGTCGGGTTGCTGCTCGCCGGCGTCGCCCATCCGTGGGTCCGCTGGGCCGACGGCAGGGGCTCCCGCGGTGGTTGTCCGCGGGTGCCGCCGTCCTGCTGCTGCTCGCCGTGCTGGCCGGCGCTGCCGTAGGGCTCGGTGTGCGCATCGCCGACCAGTTGCCGCAGCTGCGCGAGCAGCTCCAGCAGGTCACGTCCGACCTGTCCGAGAAATTCGGCGTCCAACCGCCGTGGAGCGGCTCGGGCTCCGGGGGCGGCTCGGGCGGCTCGGCGGGGAGCGTGCTGCAGGGCCTCGCCACCGCGGGGAGGTGGTGGTCGGAGGCTTCCTGACGCTCGCCTTCGCCTTCCTGTTCCTGGCCAGCGGATCGGCGATGTGGCAGTGGCTCCTCGGCAAGTTCGGCGGGCCGCTCCGCGAGGACGTCGACGTCGCCGGCCGGGCGGCGTGGCGGACGGCGGGCGGCTACGTGCGGGGCCTGACCATCGTGGCCCTCTTCGATGCGGTGGGCATCGGGCTGGGCCTCGTGCTGCTCGGGGTGCCGCTGGCGCTGACCCTCGCCGCGTTGCAGTTCCTCGCGTCCTACATCCCCACGCTCGGCGCCTTCGTCGCCGGGGCCGTGGCAGTGGTGGTGGCCTACGGCTCGGGCGGGCTCACCACCGCGGCGCTCGTCGTGGCTCTCGTCGTCGTCGTCCAGCAGATCGGGAACTCCGTCGTCGAGCCGTGGGTCATGCGGAAGCGGCTGCCGATCAACGCGGTGACCGTGCTCGCTGCGGTGACGACCGGTGGCCTGCTGTGGGGTATCGCCGGTGCGCTGCTGTTCGTACCGCTGGCGGCGGCGTTCTCCGCCGGCGCCCACGAGCTCTGGGTGCGGCGGGGCTCACCTCCGATCGCCGGGGGCTGACCGCCTCACCTCGGGCATCGGGTGCACAGGATCAGTGTGCCGGGGACGAGGACTCCACGTTCCGGGGACCACTGGCCCCACTCCTGCGTCCGGCCGGGCGTCCACTCCGGCTCGACCAGGTCCTCGAGCACCAGCCCCGCGCCGACCACGGCGCGCACCCAGTCGCCGACCGTCCGGTGGTGCTCGACGTACACGGTCATCCCGTGTCCGTCGGTCTCCACGTAGGGCGTCCGGTCGAAGTAGGAGGACACGACCCGGAGGTCGTCGGGGTCGGGGAGTCGGGGAAGGGCCAGCGCATCGGGTGGTTGACCGACGCGACGAACCGCCCTCCCGGACGCAGCACCCGGGCGACCTCGCGCAGCGCACCCTCGACGTCGGCGACGAAGGGCAGCCCACCGAAGGCCGAGCAGACGACGTCCACGGTGTCGGCGGCGACGGGCAGCGCGCCGGCGTCGGCCTGCAGCAGCGGGACGTCGATGCCGGTGGCGCGGTTCAGCTCTGCGGCCCGGGCCAGCATGCCGGCGGACAGGTCCAGCGCGACGACGTCGGCACCGGCCGTGCGCAGCCAGCGGGAGCAGGGCGCCGAACCGCACCCGATCTCCAGCACCCGGCGACCGGCGACCTCGCCGAGCAGATGCGCCTCGGCCTCCCGCAGCCCCTCCGGGCACCACAGGAAGTCGGCGTCCCCGAGGTCCCCGCCGTGCTCGGCCAGGTACGCCGGGGCTGCCGCGTCCCACCACCGGCGGTTGGCCCGTGCGGACTCCGCGGCGCCGGCGGGCCTGCGGGCGACGCCGCCTGCGGCCGGATAGCCGTCGCTGCCCAGCGGGAGGGACGACGGGAGCTCGCTCATGACGCGCCGATCGTGACACGCGGGGAGTGCCCGTCGAGCGTGGACCCAGGTGGACCCGAGGGTCTCGTCGTCCGTACCATGGGGAATGCGCCAGAGGTCTGTCGTGCTCTTCCCCACAGGGAAGGCCCGCGCCGGTTCTCCCCGCTGATCACCCCCGTGGCCGTGTGGCCGCGGGTCGTCCTGTCCCTACGCATAAACCGTCCGGAGCAACCAACCACATGACCTCCACTCAGGTCCGTCCTTCCAGCACTCCCCAGGTCGCCATCAACGACATCGGTTCCGCCGAGGACTTCCTCGCGGCGATCGACCAGACGATCAAGTACTTCAACGATGGCGACATCGTCGAGGGCGTCATCGTCAAGGTCGACCGGGACGAGGTGCTGCTGGACATCGGCTACAAGACCGAGGGCGTCATCCCCTCGCGCGAGCTCTCCATCAAGCACGACGTCGACCCCAACGAGGTCGTCAGCGTCGGCGACGAGGTGGAAGCCCTGGTCCTCCAGAAGGAGGACAAGGAAGGGCGGCTGATCCTCTCCAAGAAGCGCGCACAGTACGAGCGCGCCTGGGGCACGATCGAAGCCAAGAAGGAAGCCGACGAGGTCGTCACCGGCACCGTCATCGAGGTCGTCAAGGGTGGCCTCATCCTCGACATCGGCCTGCGCGGGTTCCTCCCCGCCTCGCTGGTCGAGATGCGCCGCGTCCGCGACCTGCAGCCGTACGTGGGCCGCGAGCTCGAGGCGAAGATCATCGAGCTCGACAAGAACCGCAACAACGTCGTCCTCTCCCGTCGCCAGTGGCTGGAGCAGACCCAGTCCGAGGTCCGCAGCGAGTTCCTCAACAAGCTCGCCAAGGGTCAGGTCCGTACGGGCGTCGTCTCCTCGATCGTCAACTTCGGTGCGTTCGTGGACCTCGGCGGCGTCGACGGCCTGGTGCACGTCTCGGAGCTGTCCTGGAAGCACATCGACCACCCGTCCGAGGTCGTCGAGGTCGGCCAGGAGGTCACCGTCGAGGTGCTCGACGTCGACCTCGACCGCGAGCGGGTCTCCCTGTCGCTGAAGGCGACGCAGGAGGACCCGTGGCGTCAGTTCGCCCGCACGCACCAGATCGGTCAGGTCGTCCCGGGCAAGGTCACCAAGCTCGTTCCCTTCGGTGCGTTCGTCCGCGTCGACGAGGGCATCGAGGGCCTGGTGCACATCTCCGAGCTGGCCGAGCGCCACGTGGAGATCCCCGAGCAGGTCGTGCAGGTGGGCGACGAGATCCTGGTCAAGGTCATCGACATCGACCTGGACCGCCGTCGCATCTCGCTGTCCCTCAAGCAGGCCAACGAGGGTGTCGTCGGCGACGAGGAGCAGTTCGACCCGGCCGCCTACGGCATGGCCGCGTCCTACGACGCCGAGGGCAACTACCTCTACCCCGAGGGCTTCGACGCCGACACGGGCGAGTGGCGCGAGGGCTTCGACACGCAGCGGGAGGAGTGGGAGCGGCAGTACGCCGAGGCCCAGGCCCGCTTCGAGGCGCACCGCAAGCAGATCGCCGCGGCCAAGGAGGCCGACGCCGAGGCAGCTGCCGGTGGCAGCTACTCCAGCGACGACGCTGCCGGCCCGGACGCGCCGGCGTCGTCGGCCGGTGGCGGCACGCTGGCCAGCGACGAGGCCCTGGCCGCGTTGCGGGCCAAGCTCGCCGGCGGTGAGTGAGTAGCAACGCCTGAACCACGGAGGCCCAGAACCCATGCGGTTCTGGGCCTCCGTGGTTCCGCCCCGCGGGCAGGCGCGCCACAGGGCCCGTGGACGTCCGTCCACGGGCCCGGCCCCGTTCAGGGCCCCGCCGCGAGCTTGCGAGTGGCGGGGGAACGGGGTGTTTCTCTACAGGCTGAGGATGATCGCGAACGCGGTGCGCGGGCGGCCGCCGTTCCCGGCGAGGAACGTCCAGGTGTGCCGACCGGCGGGCGGCGCCTGGAAGAGCCACTGGAGGAAGGTGCCGCGGCTGGGGACCGGGCGCTGGAACTGCATGCGCTCGCGAACGGCGGGGATGTCGGCGCAGCGGACCCCGGTGGTCGAGCCCAGGCGGTGACGGCCGGCGCCCTGGCGGCGGGCGGCGCGCGTCGAGGGGATGCGTCAACGGTGGTACGGGACATGTCGGGTCCTGCCTCTCTCGGCGGGGGAAGATCGCCGAGGCGGACGTTATGCGCGTGACGCGTGTGACTGGTGCGACGCGCCGGACGGGACGGACGGGTGTTATCCGGCCGTGACCTTGCGGCCGGGGGTGCCCGCAGCCGGGCAACTACTGTCCACTCGTGCTGCGCATCGGACTGACCGGGGGATCGGGTCGGGCAAGAGCACCGTCTCCGCCCTGCTCGCCGAGCGGGGCGCGGTGATCGTCGACTCCGACCGGATCGCCCGCGAGGTGCTCGAACCCGGCACGCCAGGGCTCGCCGCGGTCGCCGCGGCGTTCGGCGAGCAGGTGCTCGCCGAGGACGGCTCCTCGACCGTCCGGCGCTCGCCTCGATCGTGTTCGCCGACCCCGAGGCGCGGCAGCGGCTGGACGGGATCGTGCACCCGCTGGTGCGGGCACGGGCGATCGAGCTCGCCGCGGCGGTCCCGTCGGACGCCGTCGTCGTGCACGACGTGCCGCTCCTGGTCGAGACCGGCCAGGCGTCGTCCTACGACCTGGTCCTGGTCGTGGAGGCCGATGCCGCCATCCGGATCGGCCGGCTCGTCCAGCGGGGCCTCGGGGCCGAGGACGCCCGGGCGCGCATGTCGGCGCAGGCGACGGACGAGCAGCGCCGCGCGGTGGCCGACGTCGTCCTCGACAACAGCGGGACCCCGGAGGAACTCGCCGAGCAGGTCGACCGGTTCTGGGCCGAGCGCGTCGTGCCGGCGACCGGATGACCCGCCCGCAGTCCGCCGAGGCGCCGGAGGTCCGCCGGGCGCAGGCCGGCACCTGGGTCGCGCTGGTGGTCGTCCCGGTCGGGATCGCCGCCCTGCTGTTCCTGTACGGCGACCTCGATCCGGCCGTGCACGGACTGTTCGCCGTGGTCGCCGCTCTCGAGGTGATGATCGCCCTGTCGTGGTGGCGGTCGCACCGGCGGCGCGACGAGCGCTGACGGTCAGCGCCCGGCGGATCCCGCGTACGGCCCAGCGTGCGACACGTGTCCGGGCAGCGGTACTGGTGACACTCCCTCCCCGAACCGCAGCGTGGACGCTCGGTCGGCGCAGGAGTCGGCCAGTACCGAGGAGGAGAACGTGACGCGCACGACCCTGTTCGGAGCTCTCCCGCGCGCCGTCCCGTCCGCCTCCGTCGCCCTTCCCACGACGGCCTCGGCCGTTCCGTCGACCGCGAGCTCCAGCCAGGTCATCGCCAACGGTGCTGCTCGATCCGACGGACCCGACGCGTGCCACGGTGCAGGCGCGTTACCGCTGCACCGGCGAGACCCATCTCCGGGTCGCGGTCGAGCAGACGGCGGACCGCACCGCCGACCCCGCACTCGCCGACGAGGGCAGCAGCAGCATCTCGGCCGCCTGGTCGGACAGCCACCGCAACGCCGTCACCTGTGACGGCAGGACCCACGTCGACCGGTTCGAGGTCGACCAGCTGGAGCCGGTCTGGGGGTCCGGAGAGCCGACGTCGAACGTCGAGGAGCCGCTGGCCGAGGGCGTCGGCTACCTGCAGTTCTGCCTCTACGACGAGGTCGCCGGCGAGGGTGACGCCACCGACGACGAGTTCCGCAACGTCCGCTGGGTCACCGCGACGAAAGAGTCCCAGGCTGCCGCGTCGGCTGCCTGGGGCTCGGTTGTGGGCGATACTGGGATCGAACCAGTGACCTCTTCCGTGTCAGGGAAGCGCGCTACCGCTGCGCCAATCGCCCGTTCCGGCCTCGCGACCGGACCCTCCTCCGCGCTCGTGCTCCGCAGAGGAGACGAGGTGGAGACGGGATTTGAACCCGTGTAGACGGCTTTGCAGGCCGTTGCCTCGCCTCTCGGCCACTCCACCGCACGCGGGCGCCAGTCTCTCGACCAGCGCCCGAGGTTCCGAGCGGATGACGGGATTCGAACCCGCGACCCTCACCTTGGCAAGGTGATGCTCTACCACTGAGCCACATCCGCGTTGCGTGGAGAACTCTAACCGACCCCTCCGAGCCGTCCAAGCAGGGGGTCCCGACGCCCCGGCTGGAGGCGGCGTCGAGGTCGAACCCGCAGGTCAGCGGCCCGAGGGATCCGCTCCGCCGTTGGAGAGGAGCACGTGAAGCTCGTCGTCGAGGTCGAGCAGTTCGCTCTCCGTCCCGGAAGGCACGAGGGCCTCGGTGTGCCGGAGGAAGGCCGCCACGGTGGCCCGGGACAGCTCGAACAGCGCCTCCCCGGAGGGGCGCGCAGGTGCAGGAACAGCACATCGGTCGCCGCGTGCGCCGGCCACAGCCGGACGTCGCCGTCGCCCGCGGGGGCGTCGAGCCCCGCCTGGAGCAGCTCGCGGCTCAGCAGCCAGGCGATGCCTCCGTCGTCGAGGTCGACCACGCCGTTCTCGTCGCCCACGTCACCGAAGGCGATCCGGACGGCGAACGGGTCGGCTGCGTCGTAGCAGAGCAGAGCCGGTACCTCGGTCCACGACTGCGGACCGACCAGCTGGAGGGTGATGGGGGACGTGTACCCGGGGTCCAACCGCTGCGCATGTCAGGTCAACGACCGTCGGTTCTCGAAGTGACGTGGCATTGCACTTCCTTCACATCCGTCACACGGGCGGGGCAGGCCGAGCTGCTGTCGCCCCCGACATGCCCGGACCGGCGCCCGGTGAACCGCCGGACAGGCCAGGAATGAACCGCTGGGGCGGGAGTCGCCGAATGATGCGTGTGATTATGGGAGTCGTGACCTCCCCGGTGCGCCGTCCCGACGACGCCTCGGGGGATGCGGAGATCATGCGCCGCATTCGGGCCGGCGACCGCACCGCCATCGACGACCTCTACGAGCGCTTCCGTCGCCCGGCGTACTCCCTGGCCCGGCGGATCCTGGCCGACGACGCGCTCGCCGAGGACGTGCTCCAGGAGGTGTTCCTGAGCGTGTGGCGCGACCCGGCGGCATTCGATCGAGGGCGGGGAGCGTGGCGTCCTGGCTCCTCGCGGTGGTGCACCACAAGGCGGTCGACGCCGTCCGGCGCGAGGAGTCCCAGCGTCGGCGGCAGGCGCAGGCGGAGGACGAGATGGTGCTGGACGCGCCCATGGCGACGCGCGACGTCGAGGACGACGCCTGGTCGCGGTTGGTCGGCGAACACGTGCGGACGGCGATGGCCGCCCTCTCCCAGCCCCAGCGCGAGGCGCTCACGCTGGCCTACTACGGCGGCTACACGCAGCGGGAGGTCGCCGCACTCACCGGAACCCCGCTCGGCACCGTCAAGACCCGCATGCTGGCCGGCATGCGCCGGCTCAAGCAGGAACTCGGCGGGCCGGCCTCGAGCGGTGCCCTGGGCGGCGCCTCGTCGGCCGAGGGTCGCAGCGATGAACGCCGACCATGCCCGGTTCGACGAGCTGGCCGTGGGCTGGGCGCTGCACGCGCTCGAGCCCGAGGACGAGGCCGACTTCACCCGGCACCTGAGCGGGTGCGCCCGCTGCGCGGAGACCGTCGCGGAGACCACCGGGGTGATGGGCGAGATGGCCGCTGACCTCCCGCAGGCCGAGCCGTCGGAGGGCCTCCGGACCCGGCTGCGGACCGCTGTGGAGGCGACCGAGCAGGTGCACCGGCCCACGGCGCCGGGCCGCCGGCGGCCACACCCGTGCCCGCACCGCGGGCCGCCCCGTCCCGACGCCGGGCACTGTCCCTGGCCCTCGTGGCGGCCGGTGTCGCTGCCGTCCTCGGCCTGGGCCTGTGGAACGTCGGGCTCCGGTCGGAGCGCGCCGAGCTGAGCTCCACCGTCGCCCAGCAGCAGGACGTCGTCGACGCGCTGGTGGACCCGGACCGGGTCGTGCTCGATCCGCTCGGAGCGGACGGGCGACCGGTCGCCACGGTGGTGCCGCGCGAGGACGGGATCCAGGTGGTCACCCACGGCCTGTCGGTCAACGCCGCCGCGAGCACGACGTACGTCGTCTGGGGCGTGGGGAGCGACGGTGCGAAACCTCTCGGAACCTTCGACGTGGAGCGGTCACAGATCGAGCTCCGAACCGTAGGCTCCCAGCCGACCGGTATCGACGACTTCGCGCAGTACGCCATCAGCCTCGAGCCCGGTCAGGAGGCTCCGTCCGGACCGACGGAGATCGTGGCGACCGGGCAGGTGACCAGCTGAGCGAGTACGGGACGGCGGCACCGCCGGAGACCGCGCACCGGGAGAGCTCCCAGGAGCGGCGGGACCGCTACGACTCCGACGAGGTGAACAGCCTGCGCGAGCGGGTGGCGGACACCCGCTGGCGGCAACGCATCGCCGCCCGGCGCACCCTCAACCACAGCTACCGAGTAGGCGTGGGCATCGTGGGTGGGCTGATCGTGGCCTTCGGCCTGGCCACGATCCCGCTGCCCGGACCCGGCTGGCTCACCGTCATCGCCGGCCTGTTCGTGCTGGCCTCGGAGTTCACGTGGGCCGAGCGGCTGCTCGAGTTCACCAAGAGGCGGGTCAAGCGCTGGACCGACTGGATGACGGCGCAGCCGCTGTGGGTGCGGCTGCTCATCGGCGCGGCCACGGCGGTGTTCGTCTACGCCGTCCTCGTCGTCACCCTGCACGTGATGGGGGTGCCGGACTGGATGCCGGGGTGGGTGCCGCTCTGGCGGTGAGCTTCTGGCACAATCACATCGCGCGGCCGGAAGGCCGCACCGGGCGATTGGCTCAGTGGTAGAGCGCTTCGTTCACACCGAAGAGGTCACTGGTTCGAACCCAGTATCGCCCACCCGGAGAAGGCCCGGCCCGCGCTGCGGACCGGGCCTTCCGCTCTGTTCGATCAGCGCCGTCCGTACTCGACCAGCCGGACCATCCCGTCCTCCATGTGGTGGTGGTTGTGGCAGTGGAACAGCCACCGCCCCGGGTTCGTCGCGAGGAAGTCGAAGGTCACCTCGCCGCCCCGCGCGGGCACGGTGACGGTGTCTTTGACCGGCCCACGTCCAATCGTCGTCAGCACCTGGAAGTGGTGGCCGTGCAGGTGCATCGGGTGCCACTTGGCGCTGGTGTTGCGCATCGTGAACCGCACCCACTCGCCCTCGGCGACCGGCAGCGGGTCGGCGTCGGGATAGCTCTGTCCGCCGATCTCCGTGCCCGACAGGACCAGGTCGTACCGGCGGTCCGGGGCCCCGTCCGGGAGGGCCAGCGGCTCGCGCGCCAGCAGCGTGTCGTAGGCCAGCAGCTGTCCGGTCAGCTCGGCCGGCCGGTCCGCGACCGGTGGGGCGGGGTGGCGTCGCTGCCCGTGCAGCGCAGCAGGGCGCGTCCCCAGCCGTCCCGGCCCTCCGGCTGCACGCCGATCTGCCACACCCCGCCGGACGGCGCCGCGTCGACGAGGACGTCGTACCGCTCACCCATCCCGAGCCGCAGCGCGTCGACGGTGGTCGGCTCCACCGGCATCCCGTCGGTGTGGGTGACCGTCAGCCGGTGCCCGGCGACCGCGAACCGGAAGCCGGTGTCGGCCGCGATGTTCATGACCCGCAGCCGCACCCGGTCGCCGGGCCGTGCCTCCAGTACGGCGGGGTCCTCGGGCGGGCGGCCGTTCACCAGGAGGAGGGGATAGGCCCGACCGCCGAAGGAGACGTCGTCACCCGGGTCCGCATCCGTCTCCGCCGGCTCCTCGGCCGTGGGGGTGTGCGCCGCGTGGGCGTCGATGCCGTCGCGCCAGTCGTCGAGCATGAGGGTGTACTCGCGGTCGTAGGCGAGTTCCTCGGTCCGCGGCTCCACGATCAGCGGGCCGTACAGCCCGCGGTCCAGCTGCATGCCGACGTGCGCGTGGTACATGAAGGAGCCGGGGATCGGTGTCTCGAACTCGTAGGTGAAGCCCTCGCCCGGCGCCACCGGGTCCTGGGTGATCCCGGGGACGCCGTCCATCCCGTTCGGCGGCGCCAGCCCGTGCCAGTGCACGGTGGTGTCCTCGGTCAGCTCGTTCTGGAGCTGCACGCGCAGCGTGTCCCCGGCCCGGAGCCGGATCTCCGGTCCCGGGACCGTGCCGTAGCCCCAGGTCGGCACCGCGTGGCCGGCCAGGTCCATCCGCATCGGCGCGGCCGTCAGCCGCAGGCCCCCGCGGAGGAGGGGCCTGCGGTCGACGGCTGGCGGCCCGAGCAGCCGGTGACCAGCGCGAGCCCCGCGGCGGCGGTCAGCCCCAGGAACTGGCGCCGGGTCGCACCCGGACCCTGGAACGGGGTCACTCGGCGGTGAACTCCGCCATCATCCCGAGGGTGAAGTGCGGCGGCCCCTCACCCTCGTGCTCGTGGGTCGTCCCTTCGGGCACGAAGCACACCGCGGCATACCGGCCCGGCTCGAGCTGCAGGAAGGTGGTGTCCGACGCTCCCGGTTCGGCGAAGGCCGCACCGGTGAAGGTGACCATGCTCATGGCCTCCTCCTCGGGGAGCATCAGCAGCTCCTCGACCGGCATGGTCACGTCGTCGTTGATCCGCGCCAGGCCGATCTCGTGCAGCTCCTCGCCCTCGTTGTGGAAGGTGACCGCGACCGTGCCGGCCTCGATGCTGTCGGGGATGCCCTCGTACTCGTAGTCGACGCCGGTGGCCTCGAGCTGCTCGTAGCCGCACTCGGCGAGCATGTACTCGTCCATCGCGGCGTCGGCCTCCTGGAACTCCGGGCCGTCCAGCGCCGCGGTGTCGCCGCTGGACATGGCCTCCCGGGCGAGCGAGGCGGCGGTCTCCACGTCGTCGGCGATCTCGTCGGGCGCGGTCTCCTCGACGCGGCTGAGCAGCGGCTCCACGCGCCCGCCGAACTCCTCGAGCGCGGCCTGCATCTCCTCGGGGGTCGCCGTCTCGAAGTCGACGTCCGGCCCCATCCCGAAGGCGGCCTCCACCTCGACCGCGGCCTCGCAGAACTGCGCGGGATCGGCGGCCTCCGCCGCGCTGGTCTCCGCGGCGGTCTGGGTGTCCTCGCCGCCGGAGTCGTCCGATCCGCAGGCGACCATCGTGGCCGCCAGCGCGAGCGACGCGCCGCCCAGTGCCAGGCGGCGGGCCGCCCGGGTTCCGGTCGTCCTGTGCATGTTCTCCAACCTCTCTGCCAATGGACGGCGGGCGCCGGCCGTGTCGACGGTGCAGGGTTGCGAGGAGGAGGCGGCCATGGCGGTCCCGGATGCACCGTGCGTGATGACGGTGCGCCGAAGCCCTGTGATTCGTCACGCGCCGTCATGGATTCCGGCCGCTCCGTGGTACGGCTCCGTACCGAGCACCGCCGGTACCGTCCAGGGGTGATGACGGAGCGGCCGGTGGGACGGGTCGAGGAGATCTGGGTCTACCCGGTGAAATCCTTGGCTGGCAGGCTGGTGACCAGCGCCGAGGTGGGTTCCGGCGGCGTGTCCGGCGACCGGGCCGCGAGCGTGGTGGCCGACGACGGCGCGCCGATCCGCGCCAAGGAGGCACCGGGGCTGGCGAGGCTGTCGCCGGACACCGCCGACGCCGCGTCGCTCTCGGCGACGGTCGGGCGGCCGGTGCACCTCGAGCCGTCGCCTCCGCAGCCGGGGTGGCGCCGGTCCACCTGGTGTCGCGGCAGGCGGTCGACCGTGCCGCCGGAGGCGACGTGCCCGCAGGGTGTTCGGCCGACGATCCGCGCGCCAACCTGCTGCTCGGCCTCGACGGCGACGTCGATGGCGACGAGCGCACCTGGGTCGGTCGAGACGTCCGGGTCGGCGCGGCCGTCCTGCGGCTGACCCGTACGCCGAAGCACTGCCTGGGCGTCTACGCCGACGTGGTCACCCCCGGCGTGGTGCGCAGCGGCGACGCGGTCGTCCTCCTCTAACGTCGCGGCGTGGGACGCACCCGGGCATGGGCCATCGCCCTGGCGCTCCTCGCAGCCGGCTGCTCCGCGGGCCCGGTCGCTGCTCCGGTGTCGTCCGCGCCGTCGTCCTCGCCCCCGCCGCCCGAGAGCTTCACCCTCGTGGCCACCGGGGACGTGCTCGTCCACCAGGACCGGGCGCTGACGGCCGGTGCGGAGCAGCCCGACGGCTCCTACGACTTCTCCGCGGTCTTCGCGCCGGTGGCCCCGCTCATCGAGGCCGCCGACCTGGCGATCTGCCACCTGGAGACACCGGTCGCGCCGCGCGGCGGCCCGTACCGCGGCTACCCGAGCTTCGCCGTGCAGCCCGAGATCGTCGACGCGCTCGTCGGCGCGGGGTACGACGCCTGCACGACCGCGTCGAACCACTCCCTGGACGACGGGACCGCCGGCCTGGTCCGGACGCTGGACACCCTCGACGCCGCCGGGATCGCGCACGCCGGCACCTACCGCAGCGAGGCGGAGTCCCTGGAGCCGACGCTGGTCGATGCCGGCGGGGTCACCGTCGGGCTCGTGGCAGGCACGTTCGGCCTCAACGGGGTGCCGCTGCCCACGGGGCGGGAGTGGTCGGTGGACGTGGCGCCGGCACCCGACGTCGACGGCGTGCTCGCGGCGGCCTCCCGGGCGCGGACGGCGGGAGCCGAGGTCGTCGTCGCGAGCCTGCACTGCTGCGTGGAGTACCGGCACGACCCGACCGACGACCAGGTCGACGCGGCGACGGCGTTGCTCGCCTCCCCGGACGTCGACCTCGTGCTCGGCCACCACGCCCACGTCGTCCAGCCGATCGAGGCGGTCGCGGGGAGTGGGTGGCCTACGGGCTCGGCAACCACGTCGCGGAGCACGCGACCCGCGGCTACCCGACGGAGGACTCGGTGCTGGCCCGCTTCACCTTCACCCGTGGCGAGGACGGCCGGTTCGCCGTGACGACGGCGGAGGCGGTGCCGCTGGCCATCGAGGTCGGCTCCGACGCGGTGACCGTCGTGCCGGCGGACCCGGAGACCTTCGACCGCGTCGAGGACGTGCTCGGGCGTCGGGGCGGCGTCGCGGCGGGCCTCGAGGTCGTCGCGCACTAGGCTCGGGAGGCCTGTTTCACCGAGCCTCCTGGAGTTCTTGTGTCGACCCCGCCCTCGCCGACCGCCGTACCCCCGATCCGGGTGCCGGCCGGGACGACGGCGATGCAGGCACTGAAGGACGCCGGGATCCCGCTCAAGGGCCCCGACGGCGCCGTCGTCGTCCGCGACGTCACCTCCGGTGACCTCGAGGACCTCGCCTGGGTGCCCGAGGCGGACACCGACGTGGAGCCGGTCCCGGCCGCCAGCGCCGACGGGCGCGCCGTCATCCGGCACTCGGCCGCCCACGTGCTGGCGCAGGCGGTGCAGGAGCTCTTCCCGGGCACGAAGCTGGGCATCGGCCCGCCCGTCGAGAACGGCTTCTACTACGACTTCGACCCCGAGCGGCCGTTCACCCCCGAGGACCTCACCGCCCTCGAGAAGAAGATGACCGAGATCGTCCGCGCCGGGCAGAACTTCTCCCGGCGGGAGATCAGCGACGCCGACGCCCAGGCGGAGCTCGCGCACGAGCCGTACAAGCTCGAGCTGATCGGCCTGAAGGGCGGCGCGGACGACACCGAGGGCGCCTCCGTCGAGGTGGGCGGCGCACAGCTGACCATGTACGACAACCTCGACCCGCGCACCGGTGATCTGGTCTGGACCGACCTCTGCCGCGGGCCGCACCTGCCGCGCACCAGCACCATCCCGGCGTTCAGCCTCACCCGCAGCGCCGCCGCCTACTGGCGCGGCAGCGAGAAGAACCCGCAGCTGCAGCGCATCTACGGCACCGCCTGGGAGAGCAAGGACGCGCACAAGGCGTACCTGGAGCATTTGGCCGAGGCCGAGCGCCGCGACCACCGCCGGCTCGGCGTCGAGCTGGACCTCTTCAGCTTCCCGGACGAGATCGGCTCGGGGCTCCCCGTCTTCCACCCCAAGGGCGGGGTGATCAAGCGGGAGATGGAGGACTACGTCCGCCGCCGGCACCTGGAGGAGGGCTTCGACTACGTCGGCACCCCGCACATCAGCAAGAGCGGGCTGTTCGAGACCTCCGGTCACCTCCCGTACTACGAGGAGACCATGTTCCCGGGCATGGACCTGGACAACGCGACCTACTACCTCAAGGCCATGAACTGCCCGATGCACAACCTGATCTTCCGGTCGCGCGGGCGGTCCTACCGGGAGCTGCCGCTGCGGCTGTTCGAGTTCGGCTCGGTCTACCGCTACGAGCAGTCCGGCGTCGTGCACGGCCTGACCCGGGTGCGCGGCTTCGCCCAGGACGACTCGCACAGCTACGTCACCCCCGAGCAGGCTCCGGGGAGATCCGGCACCTGCTGGCCTTCGTGCTGGGCCTGCTGAGCGACTTCGGGCTCGACGACTACTACCTGGAGCTGTCGACCCGGGGGACGACCCGGAGAAGTGGGCAAAGTTCATCGGGTCGGAGCAGGAGTGGGCGGTCGCCACCGCCGTCCTCGAGGACGCCGCGAAGGAGACCGGCCTGGAACTGGTGCCGGATCCGGGCGGTGCGGCCTACTACGGCCCGAAGATCTCCGTGCAGGCCCGTGACGCCATCGGCCGCACCTGGCAGATGTCGACGATCCAGTACGACTTCAACCAGCCCGCCCGGTTCGGCCTGGAGTACACCTCGGCCGACGGTGGACGGCAGCAGCCGGTGATGATCCACTCCGCGAAGTTCGGGTCGATCGAGCGGTTCTTCGGCGTCCTCACCGAGCACTACGCGGGCGCCTTCCCGGCGTGGCTGGCACCGGTGCAGGTGGTCGGCATCCCGATCACCGACGAGCAGGTGCCCTACCTGGCCGACGTCGCCCTGAAGCTGAAGCAGCGCGGGATCCGGGTGGAGATCGACGACTCCGACGACCGGATGCAGAAGAAGATCCGCACCGCGAGCAAGCAGAAGATCCCCTTCGTGCTCATCGCCGGCGCCACCGACGCGGAGGCATCGGCGGTCTCCTTCCGCTACCGCGACGGCAGCCAGCGCAACGGCGTCCCGGTCGACGAGGCGGTCGAGCAGGTCGCCGCGTGGGTCGCCTCCCGCTCCAACCTCGATCCCTCGGGGAGTCCTCCGGATGAGCGACGACGGGCCGGGCGCTGCCTTCGAGCACCTCTGGACGCCCTACCGGATGGCCTACATCCGCGGCGAGGGCAAGCCGACCGGTGCCCACGACTGCCCGTTCTGCGTCATCCCCACCATGGACGACGAGGAGGGACTGATCGTGGCCCGGGGACGACGGTGTTCGCCGTCCTCAACCTCTACCCGTACAACGCCGGGCACCTGATGCTGGTCCCGTACCGCCACGTGCCCGACTACACCGATCTCACCGACGAGGAGGTCGCCGAACTCGGTGCCTTCACCCAGACGGCGATGCGCACGGTGCGGACGGTCAGCGGGGCACACGGCTTCAACATCGGCATGAACCAGGGCTCGGTGGCCGGTGCCGGCATCGCTGACCACCTGCACCAGCACGCCGTGCCGCGCTGGGGCGGCGACACCAACTTCATGCCGGTCATCGGGCTGACGCGGGTGCTGCCCCAGGTGCTCAAGGAGACGCGGGCGCTCCTCGCCGGCGCGTGGATCGAGCACGCCGTCGCGGTTCGGGGAGGCTGAGGTGCTCGGCAGCAACGCCCGGCCCGCCGTCGCCCGCTTCTGGGCGCCGGTCGTCGCGCGGCTCGCGCGCGTCGGCGTGACCCCGGACATGGTGACGATCACCGGAACCGTCGGCGCGGTCGCGTCCGCGGTCGTCCTGATCGGGAACGGGTGGCTCTTCTGGGGCTCGTTCGCCGTCACCGTCTTCGTGCTGCTCGACATGCTCGACGGCGCGCTGGCCCGCGCCCGCGGCGGTGGCTCGGTCTGGGGCGCGGTCCTCGACTCCACCGGTGACCGCGCGGCCGACGCGGCGATCTTCGGCGCGCTGGTCTGGTGGTACTCCGGGGACGGCGACAACCGGCTCCTGGTCCTGCTCGCGCTCGTCTGCCTCGTGCTCGGGATCCTCACCTCCTACATCAAGGCGCGGGCCGAGGGCGTGGGGCTCTCCTGCGACGTCGGCGTGGTCGAGCGCACCGAGCGGCTGATCCTGGTGCTGGTCGGCGCCGGATTCACCGGGCTCGGCATCCCATACGCGGTGCACGTGGCGCTGTGGGTCCTGCTGGCCGGCAGCGCGGTCACGGTGGCCCAGCGCTTCCTCGCCGTCCGCCGTGCCGCTGCCGACCGGCCACTCCCTGTCCCACCGGCCCCGCCGGCGCCGTGAACGGGGACTCGCGGCACGGCTGACCGACGCCGGCTTCGCGGCCGGTTGGCACGCCGTCCGGCTCCTGCCCGAGCCGGTGGCCCGCGGGCTCTTCGACCGGGCCGGCCGCTGGGCGGCCCGCCGGGACGGCAAGGGCACCCGCCAGCTGCGGGCCAACCTCCGTGTGGTCACCGGCGGGCGGCTGAGCGAGCCCGAACTGGCCTCCCTCACCACCCGGGCCGTGCGCTCCTATGCGCGCTACTGGCAGGAGGCGTTCCGGCTGCCGGCGTTGAGCAGCGAGCGCATCGTCGCCGGCACCGAGGTCGTCGGCCTCGAGCACCTGGAGAAGGCCCGCGCCGGCGGGCGTCCGGTGATCATGGCCCTGCCGCACAGCGGCAACTGGGACGCCGCCGGGGTCTGGTTCATCGACTGGCTCGGCGGTCCGTTCATGACCGTCGCGGAGCGGCTCGAGCCCGAGTCGCTCTACGAGCGGTTCGTGGCCTTCCGGGAGTCCCTGGGCTTCCGGGTGGTGCCGCTGACCGGCGGCCCCCGGCCCAGCACGGAGGTGCTCAGGGAGTGGCTGGGCGAGGGCGGTGCCACCTGCCTGCTGGTCGACCGGAACCTCGGTACCGGCGGCGTCCCGGTCGAGTTCTTCGGCCGCGCCGCGACCCTGCCCGGCGGCGCGGCGCTGCTCGCCGCGCAGACCGGCGCGGCGATGGTCCCGACCGTCTGCCAGTTCACCGAGCGCGGCTGGCGGCTGGTGTTCTCGCCCGAGGTGCCCGTCGCCGGTCCCGGGCGGCTGAAGGACCGGGTGACAGCTGCCATGCAGTCCGTCGCCGACTCGTTCGCCGCCTCCATCGCCGACCGGCCGGAGGACTGGCACATGCTGGGCCGGATCTGGACCGACGTGCCGCCGGACCTGCCCGGCCCGGCTTCGACGCCGGCCGGCCGCTGATGCGCATCGGCATCGTCTGCCCCTACCGCTGGGACGTGCCCGGCGGGGTCCAGTACCACGTGCGCGACCTGGCCGAGACCCTGCTCGGCCTGGGCCACCACGTCGAGGTCCTGACCCCCGCCGAGCGCGAGGACACGCTGCCGCCGTATGCGACCTTCGCCGGCCGCACCGTGCCGGTTCCCTACAACGGCTCGATGGCGAGCATGCAGTTCGGCCCGGTGTCGGCTGCCCGGGTGCGCCGCTGGCTGCGCGACGGGCACTTCGACGTCGTCCACGTGCACGAGCCGGCCTCGCCGTCGGTGTCCCTGCTGGTCTGCATGATCGCGCAGGGTCCCGTCGTGGCCACCTTTCACGCGGCGACGACGCGGTCGAAGTGGCTGGCCGTCGTCGGCCCGTGGGCGCGACCGTGGCTCGAGCGGATCAGCGGCCGGATCGCGGTCTCCGACTTCGCCCGGCGCGTGCAGGTCGAGCACCTCGGCGGGGACGCGGTGATCATCCCCAACGGCGTGCACGTGGACGCCTTCGGCGAGGACCGCCGCTGCCCGGGTTCTGCCGAGGGGTCGACGGTCCGACCATCGGCTTCATCGGCCGCTACCTGGAGCCGCGGAAGGGGCTGCCCGTCCTGCTCGAGGCCCTGCGGACCGTCGTCCGGGAGCACCCCGGAGCCCGCCTCCTGATCGCCGGCCGGGGCGATGCCGACGATCTGTGGCAGCTGGTCGGGAACGACCTCCGGCCGCACATCACCCTGCTCGGCGAGGTCTCCGAGACCGACAAGGCGGCGTTCCTGCGCTCGGTCGACGTGTACTGCGCCCCGAACCTGCTGGGCGAGTCCTTCGGCGTCATCCTCATCGAGGCCCTCGCCGCGGGTGCTCCCATCGTCGCCAGCGATCTCGACGCGTTCGCCCGCGTGCTCGAGGACGGCGTGGCCGGGGTGCTGGTGCGTCGGGGCGACGCCGCCGCGCTGGGCCGCGCCCTCTGCGACCTCCTCGCAGATCCTGACCGCCTGGCCGCACTCTCGACCGGAGGGCCCGGCGCGGCCGCCGCCTACGACTGGCAGGTCCTCGCCCGCCGCATCCTGGCTGTGTACGAGATGGTCGTGCCGCCCGACGGCGGCGTCGTCCTGGCCGCCGAGGACGACGACTTCCCGGGGTGCCGCCCGCACGCAAGCAGGTGCGGACGTCCCTACGGCGACGGGCGTCCCGCTAGCCTGATGCCCCGTGACGCCCGACGCCTGGTTGCTGCTCGGCGGCGTCCTCGCGCTGTTCCTGACCGCCTGGGTGGCCTGGACGCTCAGCCGGCTCAGCCGGCTCGAGGCCCGGGTGGCCCGCGCGTGGACCGCGCTGGACACGCAGCTGCAACGGCGGGCCGGGCTCGCCGAGGAGCTGGCCCGCACCTACCCCGCCGCCGTGGGGAGGACCGGGCCGCCTACCTCGCCGCCTTCGCGGTCGACGCGCGCAACCCCTCGACGGCGACCGGGAGCTGTCGGAGAACGCCCTGGGCCGGGAGCTGCGCGAGCTGCCGGCCGACCTGCCCGGGGTGCCCGCGGCGCTGCAGACCGACCTGGAGGGCACCGCCACGCGCGTGGGACTGGCCCGCCGCTTCTACAACGACGCGGTGCGCGACACCTGTGCGCTGCGCGGTCAGCGGATGCCCCGGCTGCTCGGTCTGCACGCCCGCCGTCCGCTGCCCCGCTACTTCGACATCGACGACCGACTGGAGCAGGTCGCCGGTGCCGGGCAGCACGGCTCCTGATCCGCCGTAAGATCGCTGTTCCACGATCGTCCGTCGACCAGAGGCAGCATCCCGTGTCAGCGCAGACCCCTCCACCGGCACCGAGCGCGTCAAGCGCGGCATGGCCGAACAGCTCAAGGGCGGCGTCATCATGGACGTCGTCACCCCCGAGCAGGCGAAGATCGCCGAGGACGCCGGCGCCGTCGCCGTCATGGCGCTGGAACGGGTGCCCGCCGACATCCGCGCCGAGGGCGGGGTCTCGCGGATGAGCGACCCCGACATGATCGACGGGATCATCTCGGCGGTCTCCATCCCGGTGATGGCCAAGGCGCGCATCGGCCACTTCGTCGAGGCGCGGGTGCTGCAGGCCCTGGGCGTCGACTACATCGACGAGTCCGAGGTGCTGACCCCGGCCGACGAGGCGCACCACATCGCCAAGAGCGAGTTCACCGTGCCGTTCGTGTGCGGCGCCACCGACCTCGGTGAGGCCCTGCGCCGCATCTCCGAGGGCGCGGCGATGATCCGCTCGAAGGGCGAGGCGGGTACCGGCAACGTCGTCGAGGCCACCCGGCACATGCGGTCCATCCGCGCCGGCATCAAGGCGCTCGGCACGCTCGACGAGACCGAGCTGTTCGTGGCGGCCAAGGAGCTGCGCGCGCCGTACGACCTCGTCGCCGAGGTGGCGCGGCTGGGCAAGCTGCCGGTCGTCCTGTTCACCGCCGGCGGCATCGCGACCCCGGCCGACGCGGCGATGATGATGCAGCTGGGCGCCGAGGGCGTGTTCGTGGGTTCGGGCATCTTCAAGTCCGGCGACCCGGCGCAGCGCGCCGCCGCCATCGTGCAGGCGACCACGTTCCACGACGACCCCGACGTCATCGCCAAGGTCTCCCGCGGGCTGGGCGAACCGATGGTCGGCATCAACGTCGCCACGCTCTCGGAGAGCGAGCGGTACGCCACCCGCGGGTGGTGAACCGCCGTTGGTGAGCCCGGACCTCCGGCGCCGCATCCCCGGGCTGGACGTCGCACGCGGGCTCGCCGTCCTCGGCATGTTCGCCGCCCACATGCGCGTGGGCGGTGAGCTCCGACCGGATCCGCAGACCTGGTCCGCGCTGGTCGACGGCCGCTCGTCGATCGTCTTCGCCACCCTGGCCGGCGTCTCGGTCGCGCTCCTCTCGGGGCGCGCCGAGCCGCCCGAAGGCCTGGACCTGTCGCGGGTGCGGCTGCGGATCTTCATCCGGGCCCTGTGGGTGTTCGCGATCGGCTGGGCCCTGCAGCAGCTCGACACGTTCGTGGCGGTGATCCTGGGCGTCTACGGGGTGCTCTTCGTCCTGGTGCTGCCGTTCCTGCGCTGGCCGGTGCGCCGCCTCCTCGTCACCGCGGCCGTCGTCGCGGCCGCCGTTCCGCCGCTGCTCGTGGTCCTCGGCCAGGCGCTCACCGTGGCCGACATGGACGGTGCGCTCGCCGCGGACCTGCTGGTCACCGGCTACTACCCGGCGCTGCTGTGGCTCGCCTTCGTCCTGGTCGGCCTGGCGGTGGGGCGCCTGGACCTGGCCTCCGTCGCGGTACGACGCCGGCTGGCAGCGGCGGGAGCGGCGGCCGCGGTCGTCGGCTACGGCGGGGCTGGCTGAGCACCCGGCTGCTCGCCGACGGGGTGCCGTCCGCGGGTCCCGAGACGGGCTTCACCGTCCCGGACGTGTTCAGCGTCCGCTGGCTGACCGGCGCCGAACCGCACAGCGGCACGACCTTCGAGGCGGTCGGCTCCACCGGGTTCGCCGTCCTGGTGCTGGTCGCGTGCCTGCTGGCGGCGGAGCGGCTGCCGCGGGCCACCGCGCCGCTCGCCGCGGTGGGGGCGCTCGCGCTGACCGTGTACACCGTCCACGTCGTGGCCATCCGGGTCCTCATGGACATCGCTCCGGGGACGGCGCAGGGGCCGGTCGCGTGGCTGTGGTTCACCCTGTGCGCGCTGGTCGGCGCCACCGTCTGGCGGCGCACGGTGGGCCGCGGACCGCTGGAGTGGCTGCTCACCTGGACGTCGAGCAGGGCGGCCGGGCTCGCCCCGTCGTCCCCGGCGGTGTGAGGCGGGCCGTAGCCTGCGCAGTCGTGCTCAGCGGAACCGACCGGCCCGTCATCGGGGTCCTCGCGCTCCAGGGCGACGTCCGGGAGCACCTGGCGGCGCTGCTCGAGCTGGGCGCGGACCCGGTCGCGGTCCGTCGCCCCGAGGAGCTGGCCGCCGTCGACGGGGTGGTGCTGCCCGGTGGTGAGTCGACGACGATCGTCAAGCTGGCCGCCCGGTCCGGCCTGCTCGGCCCGCTCCGTTCCGCCGTCCGCTCGGGTCTCCCTGCGTACGGCTCCTGCGCCGGGATGATCCTGCTGGCCGACCGGATCCTCGACGCACCGCCGGACCAGGAGACGATCGGCGGGATCGACGTGACCGTCCGCCGCAACGCCTTCGGCCGCCAGATCGACTCGTTCGAGTCCGTGGTCGACCTCGGGCTCGACGGTGGCCCGCTGCACGCGGTCTTCATCCGCGCGCCGTGGGTGGAGGAGGCCGGCGAGGGGGTCGAGGTGCTCGGGCGCGTCGTGGGCGGAGCGGCCGACGGTAGGATCGTCGCGGTCCGCCAGGGGAACCTGGTGGCCACGAGCTTCCACCCCGAACTGACCGGGGACCGCCGGGTGCACGCGCTGTTCGTCGACATCGTCAGGTCGTCGGTGGCGGCAGCTCACCCGGCCGAGCAGGCCGGCACCGCTGCCGGGGACGAGAGGGGTTAGCCGTGAGCGAGCTTGCGAGCTCAGCGATGAGCAGAGCAGCGGGGCCGCGAACGCGGCCGACGAGCGCCAGCGAGGAGGACTCGTGAGCGGCCATTCCAAGTGGGCGACGACGAAGCACAAGAAGGCCGGGATCGACGCCAAGCGCGGCAAGCTCTTCGCCAAGCTGATCAAGAACATCGAGGTCGCCGCCCGCACCGGTGGCGGTGACCTCTCCGGGAACCCGACGCTCTTCGACGCGGTCCAGAAGGCGAAGAAGAGCTCGGTCCCCAACGACAACATCGACCGCGCCGTCAAGCGCGGCGCGGGGCTCGAGGCCGGCGGCGTCGACTACCAGGGCATCACCTACGAGGGCTACGCCGCGGGCGGTGTCGCCGTCCTCATCGAGTGCCTGACGGACAACAAGAACCGCTCGGCCATGGAGGTCCGCACCGCCATGACCCGCAACGGCGGGAACATGGCCGACCCCGGCTCGGTCTCCTACCTCTTCTCCCGCAAGGGCGTGGTGGTCGTGCCGAAGGCCGACGGGGTCGACGAGGACGGCGTGCTCATGGCGGTCCTGGACGCCGGCGCCGAGGAGGTGCGCGACCTCGGCGACACCTTCGAGGTGGTCAGCGAGCCCGGCGACCTGGTGGCCGTCCGCACGGCGCTGCAGGACGCCGGGATCGACTACGACTCGGCCGAGGCCGGGTTCGCGCCCAGCGTGACCGTCGAGCTCGACGAGGACGGCGCGGGCAAGGTCTTCCGGCTCATCGACGCGCTCGAGGACCTCGACGACGTGCAGAACGTGTACGCGAACTACGACGTGTCCGACGAGGTGCTGGAGAAGATATAGGACCCCCTCCTCCTCACCCCTCGCACGCTCGGGGCCAGCCTCTGGAGGGGCCGACGGCTGGGTGCGTGTCGTGCTGCCGTGCTGACGGATGGCCGGGCTAGCCTCGGTCGAACAGGCGTTCGGTCGGCGGGGAGGCTTTCCATGCGGGTGCTCGGTATCGACCCGGGCCTCACCCGGTGCGGGTGGGGGTCGTCGACGGCCGCCCCGGCGCGCGGCCGACGGCGGTCGGGGTCGGTGTGCTCCGGACGATGGCCGAACTCGATCTCGAACTGCGGCTGCTCGAGCTGCACACCGGGGTGACCGCCCTGCTGCGCGAGCACCGGCCCGACGTGGTGGCGATCGAGCGCGTCTTCACCCAGAACAACAAGGGCACCGCCATGGGGACGGCGCAGGCCGCGGGTGTGGCGGCGCTCGCCGCCGCGCAGGCCGACCGTCCGGTCGCCTGGCACACCCCCAGCGAGGTCAAGGCGGCCATCTCGGGCAACGGCCGCGCAGACAAGGAGCAAGTCACCCTCATGGTCACCCGTGTGCTGGGTCTCACCGAGGCACCCAAGCCCGCCGACGCGGCCGACGCGCTGGCCCTGGCGGTCTGCCACGCCTGGCGGGGCCCCGCCCAGCAGCGGCTGCGGGCCGCCGCGCTCGCGGGCGGGATCGGGGCGCCGATCCGCCGGACGACCCTGCCGCGGTGGACGGGGGTGGCCGCACGATGATCGCCTCGCTCTCCGGCCGGGTGGCCGCGGTGTCCCCGGACGGCGCTGTCGTGGAGGTCGGCGGCATCGGGCTGGCCGTGCAGTGCACGCCGGGCACCATCGCCCGGCTGCAGGTCGGGAGAACGCCCGCCTGTCCACCAGCCTGGTCGTCCGGGAGGACTCGCTCACCCTCTACGGCTTCGCCGACGACGACGAGCGCCAGCTCTTCGAGCTGCTGCAGACCGCCAACGGGGTCGGTCCGCGGCTCGCCCAGGCGGTCCTGGCCATCCACCCGCCGCGCGAGGTGCGCCGTGCGGTCTCGATGGCCGACGTCACGGCGCTGATGCAGGTGCCGGGCATCGGCAAGAAGGGCGCCGAACGGCTGATCCTGGAACTGCGCGACCGGCTCGGCTCCTCACCTCCGACACCGTCCTCGACGCGCCGTCCGGCCTGCCGTCGGTGACGCCGGTCGCGCCGTGGCGGGACCAGCTCACGTCGGCCCTGGTCGGCCTCGGCTGGTCGGGCAGGGAGGCCGACACCGCCCTGACCCAGCTCGCCCCGGTCGCCGACGAGCAGATCGCGGCCACCGGCTCGGTGGAGGTCGCGGTCCTCCTGCGCCAGGCGCTGCAGCTGCTGGGTAGATCATGAGCTCGCCGTTCGACCGGCCGCTGGCCGGGGAGGTCGACGGCAGCCTGGGCCAGGACGCCGGGGTCTCGCCGCTGGCCGGCGACGAGGAGCGGGTGGTCGAGTCCGCGCTGCGCCCGCACTCGCTGCACGACTTCATCGGCCAGCCCAAGGTCTCCCGCCAGCTGGCGCTCGTGCTGGAAGGCGCGAAGCGACGGGGCCGGCCGCCGGACCACGTGCTGCTGTCCGGGCCGCCCGGGCTGGGGAAGACCAGCCTCGCGCTCATCATCGGCTCCGAGCTGGGCACCGCGGTGAAGATCACCAGCGGCCCGGCGATCGAGCGCTCCGGCGACCTCGCCGCGATGCTGTCCAACCTGGCGCCCGGTGATGTCCTCTTCATCGACGAGATCCACCGCATCGCCCGGCCCGCCGAGGAGCTGCTGTACATGGCGATGGAGGACTTCCGGGTCGACGTGGTGGTCGGCAAGGGGCCCGGCGCGACGGCCATCCCGCTCGAGATCAGCCCCTTCACCCTGGTCGGCGCCACCACCCGGGCCGGTCTGCTCACCGGCCCGCTGCGCGACCGGTTCGGTTTCGTCGGCCAGATGGAGTTCTACGACGTGGCGGAGCTGCAGCAGGTGCTGCGCCGCAGCGCCGACCTGCTCGGCGTCGACCTCACCGAGGACGGCTCCGTGGAGATCGCCGGCCGCTCCCGTGGCACGCCCCGCATCGCCAACCGGCTGCTGCGCCGGGTGCGTGACTACGCCGAGGTCGAGGCCGACGGGCGGGTCACCCGTGACGTCGCCCAGGCGGCGCTCGCGCTCTACGACGTCGACGTGCTGGGCCTGGACCGGCTCGACCGGGCCGTGCTGGAGGCCCTCGTCGTGCGGTTCGGGGCGGGCCGGTCGGCGTCGCCACCTTGGCGGTCGCGGTGGGGAGGAGCCGAACACGGTCGAGGAGGTCTGCGAGCCCTTCCTCGTGCGGGCCGGGCTGCTGGCCCGCACGCCGCGTGGCCGGGTGGCGACCGAGGCCGCGTGGCACCACCTGGGGCACCCGCTGCCGCGCGGCGGAGCGCTGCTCAGCGGGGCCGGCGGGGTGCTCGGCGGGGAACCGGCACACCGACGACCCCGGGTCCGTCGTCAGAGCCCCTGTTCGACGCATAGACTCACGAGCCGCTGGCGCGCAACTCGTCCGGCCGCGGCCGTGCGCGTCCCGTCCGGTCGCCCGTGGGCCGTGCAGCAGAGATGACCGAGGCATTCGAGCGGGTCCGGCCCCGGGCCCGCACCCACCGCGGAGCGCAACGCGCGGTAGAGAGGCACACCTGTCGTGGAGCAGTACTTTCCCATTCTCATGCTGGCCCTGCTGGCGATCCTGCTGTTCGTCCTGCCGGCCCGGCAGCGCAAGCGCATGCAGGCCCAGCAGCAGGAGCTGCAGAACTCCCTGACCGTCGGCACGCCCGTCATGACCACGAGCGGTCTGCACGGCACGGTCGCCGCCCTGTACGACGCGACCGTCGACCTCGAGATCGCGCCAGGGGTCGTCGCCACCTTCGCGCGGCCGGCGATCATGGAGATCCGCAAGCCGCTCGGCACCGTGGACGACGACGGCACCGACTCCGGGACGCCCGGCTCGACCGGCGGACGACCGGCCGACGGCACCGTCTGAGCCGGGGACTCCTGTGGCCAACCGTTCGCTGCCGGCAGGCCGGTACTTCGCTGCCTTCCTGCTGATCGTCGCGATCCTCTACGGGCTCATCTACTTCACGGGGGCCGTCCGCACCCCGCAGCTCGGTCTCGACCTGCGCGGCGGTACGACGGTGACGCTCACCGCCCGGACCCCGGACGGTCAGGCGCCGGCCCCCGAGGACCTGGAGCTGGCCCGCCAGATCATCGAGCAGCGGGTCAACGGTCTCGGCGTCGCCGAGGCCGAGGTGGTGACCGAGGGCGAATCGAACATCGTCATCTCCGTCCCGGGTGACGACGGCGATCAGGCCCGCGAGCTCGGGCAGACGGCCCAGCTGCGGTTCCGTCCCGTCCTGGGCGGCCCCGAGCCGGTCATCCCCGCGTCGGAGAGCCCGGCCTCGGAGAGCCCGGCGACCGACAGCGCCGCGCCCACGGACGACGCGGCGGCGACCGACAGCGCCGCGCCGACCGATCCGGCCACACCGACGGAGTCGGCCGCTCCGTCCGGCGACGCGGTGTCCGATCCGGCGACGGACGAGTCCCGGCCGCCGGTGACGCAGGAGGAGGCGGCCGCGGAGTACGCGACGCTGACCTGCGACGGCGACGACGCGGGCACGGTGGACCGCACCGACGACTTCGTCGCCGCCTGCAGCGAGGACGGCACGGCCAAGTACCTGCTCGGCCAGGCCGTCGTCGAGGGCACCGATGTCACCGACGCGTCCGCCGGTACCCGTGCCGGTACCGGCGAGTGGGTCGTCAACCTCGACTTCAACAACGAGGGCTCGACGGCCTGGGCGGCCTACACCGCCGCCAACATCGGCCAGAGCGTCGGGATCACCCTCGACGGCCGGATCATCTCCGCGCCGACGATCAACAACGCCATCCCCGGCGGCGGTACGGAGATCTCGGGCAGCTTCGACCAGGAGTCGGCCACGGAGCTGGCCAACCAGCTCAAGTACGGCGCGCTGCCGCTGAGCTTCACCCAGGCCACCGCGCAGTCGATCTCGACGGAGCTGGGGGCGGAGCAGTTGCGTGCCGGCCTCATCGCCGGCGCCCTCGGGGTCGCCCTGGTCTTCGTCTACTCGCTGATCTACTACCGGCTCCTCGGCCTGGTGATGATCGCCAGCCTCATCCTGTCCGGCGTCGTGGTCTACGCGGCGCTGGTGCTGCTGGGCCGGCAGATCGGCTTCACGCTCAGCCTCGCCGGCATCGCCGGGTTCATCGTGTCCCTGGGCATCACGGCCGACTCGTTCGTCGTGTACTTCGAACGGCTCAAGGACGAGATCCGCGAGGGCCGCAGCTTCCGGTCGGCGGTGCCCCGCGCCTGGGTCCGGGCCCGCCGGACGATCCTGTCGGCCGACGCGGTCAGCTTCCTGGCCGCGGCGATCCTGTACCTGCTGGCCATCGGTGACGTGAAGGGCTTCGCCTTCACCCTCGGCCTGTCCACGGTGCTCGACCTCGTGGTCGTCTTCCTCTTCACCCACCCGCTGATGGTGGTCCTCGCCCGGTTCAAGTCGTTCGGGAGCAGCCGGATGTCCGGACTCGGCCGGGTCGAGCACACCCGGAGGCCGTCCAGCGGCGCAGCGGTCGAGCGCGACCTCGTCGGCGCCCGGTCCGGCGGCAGCGCAGACAGGAGCACGTCATGACCCGCACGCCCGACGACGAGCTGCTCGACGGACCGGTCGAGCAGACGTCGGACGAGCAGAGCCTCGCCGACGCCGGGCTGTCCCAGGACGTGGGGCCCGCTCCGGGGGCGTCCACCCGGAAGGGGCGCCGGTTCGCGGGCCTGGGCCACCGGCTCTACAACGGCGAGGCCGGGCTCGACGTCGTCGGCAACAGCCGGCTCATCTACCGCATCACCGCGGTGGTCATCCTGCTCTGCCTGCTGTCGATGGTCTTCCGCGGCTTCAACTTCGGCATCGACTTCGCCGGCGGCAACAGTCTCCGGCTGCCCGGCACGGAGCAGCAGCTCACGGACGTCCGGGAGGCCGCCGAGACGGCCGGTGCGGACGTGTCCACCGTCCAGGTCGTGGGCGGCGACACCGTGCTACTGCGCACCGCCGCCCTCGACAACGACACCGAACGGGCCGTCGTCGAGGCGGTCGCCGAGGCGGCCGGGGTGGAGCCGAACCAGGTGAGCCCCGAGTCGGTCAGTGCCGAGTGGGGCCAGGACATCACCGACCAGGCGCTGATCGCCCTCGTGGTCTTCCTGGTCGCCGTGGTGCTGTTCCTCGCCGTGCGCTTCCAGCCGAAGATGGCGATCGGTGCGATGGGTGCACTGGCGCACGACATCGTCGTGACGGCGGGCATCTACGCCCTTGTCGGCTTCGAGGTCACACCGTCGACGGTGATCGGCTTCCTGACGATCCTGGGGTTCTCGCTCTACGACACCGTCGTCGTCTTCGACAAGGTCGACGAGAACGTGAAGGACCTCGAGCGCAGCGCCCGCATGACCTGGAGCGAGGCGGCCAACCTCGCGGTCAACCAGACGCTCATGCGCTCGATCAACACGTCGGTGATCGCGCTGCTCCCGGTGGCGGGGCTGCTGTTCGTCGGGGCGGGCCTCCTGGGTGTCGGCACGCTCAAGGACCTCGCCCTGGTGCTGTTCGTCGGCCTCGCGGCGGGGACCTACTCCTCGATCATCCTGGCCACGCCGATCGTGGCCGATCTCAAGGAGCGGGAGCCGGAGGTGCAGGCCCTGCGCCGGCGCGTCCAGGCCCGTCGCTCCTCCGCGGCGCGTCAGGGCGGTGCGCGGTCGGCCGCTCCCGCCGGCCCGGTGGCCAGTGCCCGGCGCGCGCGACCGGCCCGCGGCGGTGTCGCGGTGGCCGAGCTGCCGGACTCCGTCCAGGCCGACGTCGTCGTCGAGTCGCCGGACTCGGTGCGTCGCGAACCGGGAAGCGCCCCTGCGGCGCCGCGTCCCGGTGCCCGGCCGCAGCGGCCCGACGGCAAGGGTCGGTCCGCCGCCAAGAAGCGCCGGTGAGCGCGGCACCGGTGTCAGGTGCCCCTCAGGGCGACGTGCCGCTGGACGTGCTGATCGCGTCGCTGACCGTCGACGTCCCCGACCACCCGGAACCGGGGGTCCTGTTCCGGGACCTCACGCCCGTCTTCGCCGACGGGGTCGCCTTCCGCCGGATGGTCGAGGGCTCGCCGCACCGGCATCGTCGGATCCACGGGCGGCAGCCGTGGCCGAGTCGTCGGCCCGGGACTTCGACGTCGTCGTCGGTGTCGAGGCTCGCGGCTTCCTCCTCGCGGCGGCGGTCGCCTTCGACCGCGGGGTCGGCGTGGTACCGGTGCGCAAGGCGGGCAAGCTGCCGCGCGATCGCGTCGCCGCCGACTACGTGCTCGAGTACGGGACGGCGACGCTCGAGCTGCACGCCGACTCCATCCGCCGGGGCGCGCGGGTGCTCGTCGTCGACGACGTGCTCGCGACCGGGGGACGCTGGGCGCCACCGTCGAGCTGGTCGAGCGGCTCGGCGGCGTGGTGGCCGCCGTCTCCGTGGTCGTGGAGCTGACCGCACTCGGCGGTCGCGAGCGGCTCGCGCCGCACACCGTGCACGCGCTCTGGGCTACCTGACCGGGGAGACGTCGACCTCGTTCGGGGTCGGGCGGCGCCGGGTGACCGCAGGTCCCGCTAGCATGGAACGGGTCATCTCTCCTCTGTCGGGCAGGAGTCGCCGTGGCCTCGGACGTAGCCGCAGACGCGGCTCCCACGCGGCCGGGCGAGCCCGCCACCGACGAGGCGGCCGGCCCCCAGGCCGGTCCGCCGCGCCGGCCACCGCTGCCCGACCGGCCCGCGGTGCGCCGCCCCGACGACGTGGGGTCCGAGCCGGGCGCCACCGAGGCTCCTCGTCGCCGGGTTCGCGACCGGCTGGCCCGCCGCATCGTCGCCAGCCCGCGCACCCCTGTCGTGCGCCCGGTCCTCGAGCCGCTCGCCGCCCTGCACCGGCAGAGCCATCCGAAGGCGGACCTGGCGCTGCTGCAGCGGGCCTACGACGTGGCCGAGGCCGCGCACGCCGCCCAGAAGCGCAAGAGCGGCGACCCCTACATCACGCACCCGCTCGCCGTCGCCACGATCCTCGCCGGCCTCGGGATGGACACCACGACCCTGGTCGCCGCCCTGCTGCACGACACGGTGGAGGACACCGGCGTCACGCTGGAGTCGATCACCGCCGACTTCGGCTCGGAGGTCACCCACCTCGTCGACGGCGTCACCAAGATCGACAAGGTGAAGCTGGGCGACGCCGCCCAGGCCGAGACCATCCGCAAGATGATCGTGGCCATGGCCCGCGACCCGCGGGTCCTCGTCATCAAGCTGGCCGACCGGCTCCACAACATGCGCACGCTGCGCTTCCTCCCGCCCGAGAAGCAGGAGAAGAAGGCGCGCGAGACGCTGGAGATCCTCGCCCCGCTCGCCCACCGGCTGGGCATGAACACGATCAAGTGGGAGCTCGAGGACCTCGCGTTCGCCACGCTCTACCCCAAGCGCTACGACGAGATCGTCCGGCTGGTCGCCGAGCGCGCGCCGTCGCGGGACACCTACCTGGCCGAGGTGACCTCGCAGGTCAGCGAGCAGCTCAAGGCGGCGAAGATCGACGCCGTCGTCACCGGCCGGCCCAAGCACTACTACTCGATCTACCAGAAGATGATCGTCCGCGGCCGCGACTTCACCGACATCTGGGACCTGGTCGGCATCCGGATCCTGGTCGACTCGGTACGCGACTGCTACGCCGCACTCGGCATCATGCACGCGCACTGGCAGCCGCTGCCCGGCCGCTTCAAGGACTTCGTGGCGATGCCGAAGTTCAACATGTACCAGTCGCTGCACACGACGGTGATCGGCCCGCACGGCAAGCCGGTCGAGCTGCAGATCCGCACCCACGACATGCACCGCACCGCCGACTTCGGCATCGCGGCGCACTGGAAGTACAAGGAGAGCGCGCGGGCCGGCGGCAAGCCGAGCGCCGGCGAGTTCGGCGCGCCCCCGAAGGTCGGCTCGCCCGACGACATGCTGTGGCTGCGTCAGTTGCTGGACTGGCAGCGGGAGGCGCAGGAGCCCGGCGAGTTCCTCGAGACGCTGCGCTACGACCTCGGTCCGCAGGAGGTCTTCGTCTTCACGCCCAAGGGCGACGTGATCAGCCTGCCCGGGGAGTCCACGCCGGTCGACTTCGCCTTCGCCGTGCACACCGAGGTGGGCTACCGCACGATCGGTGCCCGGGTGAACGGCTCGCTGGTGTCGCTGGACAGCAAGCTCGCCAACGGCGACGTCGTGGAGGTCTTCACCTCCCGCTCACCGACGGCCGGTCCCTCTCAGGACTGGCTGCAGTTCGTCGGCTCGTCGCGGGCGCGCACGAAGATCCGGCAGTGGTTCACCAAGGAGCGCCGCGAGGACGCGGTCGAGGCCGGCAAGGAAGCCCTCACCCGCGCCATGCGCAAGGCCGGCCTGCCGCTCCAGCGGCTGCTCGGCGGTGAGGCGCTGAGCACCCTGGCCAAGGACCTGCGCTACGCCGACGTCACGGCGCTGTACGCGGCGGTGGGGAGAACCAGATCTCGGCCGCTTCGGTCGTGGAGAAACTCATCACCGCGATGGGTGGCAGCGAGGGCGCGGTCGAGGACATCGCCGAGACGGCGATCCCGACCCGCCGGTCGGTTCCCCGGCGGGCGGCCGGAGGCGACCCGGGCGTCGTCGTCCACGGCATGAGCGACGTCTGGGCCAAGCTGGCCAAGTGCTGCACCCCGGTGCCCGGCGACGACATCCTCGGCTTCGTCACCCGCGGCGGCGGCGTGAGCGTGCACCGCACCGACTGCACCAACGCGGCCGACCTGCAGCGCAAGCCGGAGCGGCTGGTGGAGGTCGAGTGGGCGTCCCAGCCCGGCTCGGTGTTCCTGGTCGCCATCCAGGTCGAGGCGCTCGACCGGCACAGGCTGCTGTCCGACGTCACCAAGGCACTGGCCGACGAGCGGGTCAACATCCTGTCCGCCTCGGTGCAGACCAGCCGCGACCGGGTGGCCGTCAGCCGGTTCACCTTCGAGCTCGCCGACCCGGCCCACCTGGGCGCCGTGCTGCAGACCGTGCGCAACGTGGACGGCGTCTTCGACGTCGAGCGCGTCACCGCCTGACGTCCTCGCCGCCCCCGGCATAGGTACCTATACCTGCATCCCCGCCCTCGGAACGCAGGTATAGGTACCTATGCCCCGGTCAACTCTGGACGGACAGGGAGTCGATCGTCACCGGGATCGCCGGGGCGCCGTCGCCCTCGGGGCCGACGTCCTCGATGCCGCCGGCTGCGACCTGGTCCAGAACGGCGAGACCTGCCTCGTCCACCGTGCCGACGACGGTGTACTCCGGCGGCAGCGTGGTGTCGGTGAAGGTCAGGAAGAACTGGCTGCCGGTGGTGCCGGGCGCCGCGGTCTTCGCCATCGCGATGGTGCCCCGCGGATAGGTCGTCTCCGGCGTGACCTCCTCGGCGTACTTGTAGCTGGGGCCGCCGGAACCGGTGCCGGTCGGGTCGCCGCACTGCAGGACGCCGAAGCTGGGCTGCACGACCAGGCGGTGGCAGGTGCTGCCGTCGAAGAACGACTGCTGCGCCAGGTAGGTGAAGCTGGCGGCGGCGCAGGGGCCTTCGCCCGGTCGAGGGTCAGGGTGAGGTCGCCCTGGTCGGTGCTCATGAGCAGCGTGCTGGTGCCCTGGGCCGGGGTCGACTCGGGCGTGGGCGGCGTGCCCACGTCGGTGAGGTTGGGGTTCCCCGAGGCGTCGGGCGCGTACGTGCAGGTGACGGTGCCGTCGGCGTTCGTCGAGGGCGCGGCGGCGCTCGTCTCGCTGGTGGGCGCGGTCGGCGTGGGGTCGGCCGCGGCCTCGGTGTCGTCGTCCGAGAACACCCCGGTGATCAGCAGCGCGGCGACGACCACCGCGAGGACGGCGACCGCGCTGGCGATGATGCCCAGGTTGCGGCGGCGCTTCTTGGCCTGCTCGGCACGGCGCTCCAGCTGGCGCTGCAGGTGACGCTGGGCGGCCTGGCGCCGCTGCTTGTTCGTGGGCACGGGTTCGGTACTCCTCGGACGGACGGTGCGCGGGCGCGATCGGTGAACCGTTCGCCCGCTGCTCGGCGGCGAGTCTAGGTGCCGAAGCTGCGGGTTCCCTGGCGGCGCCCGGGGCGCGCCAACCTCCCGCGTAACCTGCACGGGTGCTCATCCGCTCCTTCCCCGCCGGCGCGTTCGGCACCAACTGCTACGCCGTGGCCTCGGGGCCCGGGCAGGAGTGCGTCGTCGTCGATCCCGGCATGGACGCCGTCGAGCCCCTGGCCCGGATGCTGGCCGACGACGGGCTCAAGCCGGTCGCCGTCGTCCTCACCCACGGGCACCTGGACCACACCTTCTCGGTGCTGCCGGTGTGCGACGGCTACGACATCCCCGCGTACCTGCACCCGGCCGACAACGGCATGCTCGCCGACCCCGCGCGGTGGCACGGGCCGCAGCTGGCCCCGCTGATCACCGGCGTGCGGCTGCCCGACCCGTCGGAGGTGCGCGCCCTCGACGACGGCGCGGTGCTCTCCCTCGCGGGCGTCGAGCTGACCGTCCGGCATGCGCCCGGCCACACGCAGGGCTCGGTCATGTTCTCCGTCGACCTGGGAGAGGCGCCCGGTCTGCTGGCCGGTGACGTCCTGTTCGCCGGCTCGGTCGGCCGGGTGGACCTGCCCGGCGGGTCGTGGGACGCCATGCTGACCTCGCTGCGCGACGTCGTCCTGCCGCTGGACGACGAGACGGTGGTGCTGCCCGGCCACGGCCCGGCCACGACGATCGGGCGGGAGCGGGCCACGAACCCGTACCTGGCCGAGGCGGCTGCCGCACCGAAGGGAGAGGCTTGTGAGCTCGGGCCTGACCGCCCCGAAGGGCACCTTCGACACGCTGCCGCCGGACTCCGCGCGCTTCCTCGCCGTCCGCGACACGCTCACGGCGCCGCTGCGCCGGGCCGGATACGGCTACGTCGAGACGCCGGTCTTCGAGGAGACCGCCGTCTTCTCCCGCGGGGTGGGTGAGTCGACCGACGTCGTGACGAAGGAGATGTACACCTTCGACGACCGCGGCGGCCGCTCGCTCACCCTCCGCCCGGAGCTGACCGCCGGGCTGATGCGCGCCTTCATCGAGCACCGGCTGCACGATGGCGCCCTGCCGGTGAAGCTGTGGACGGTGGGCTCCGCGTTCCGGTACGAGCGCCCGCAGGCCGGCCGCTACCGGCACTTCACCCAGGTCGACATGGAGGCGCTCGGCACCGACGACCCGGCGCTCGACGCCGAGGTGGTGGCGCTCGGCGTCCGGGGCTTCCGCGACCTCGGCCTGACCGACTTCGAGCTGCTGCTCACGTCGCTGGGTGACGCGACCTGCCGGCCGCAGTACCGGGAGCTGCTCGTCGCCTACCTGGACAAGCTCGACCTCGACGAGGAGACCCGGCGGCGCGCGGCGATCAACCCGCTGCGGGTGCTCGACGACAAGCGCCCCGAGGTGCAGGCCCAGCTCGACGACGCGCCGCTGATGGTCGACCACCTCTCGGACTCCACCAGGGCGCACTACGACGCCGTCCGCCAGCACCTCACCGACCTCGGGGTGACCTGGACGGAGGCGCCGCGACTGGTCCGCGGGCTGGACTACTACACGAAGACGACCTTCGAGTTCGTGCACTCCGGGCTGGGTGCGCAGTCGGCCATCGGCGGCGGAGGCCGCTACGACGGGCTGTCGGCGGCGCTCGGGGGCCCGGACGTCTCGGGCATCGGGTACGCCGTCGGCGTCGACCGCACCCTGCTCGCCGTCCAGGCCGAGGGACTCGACCTCGGGGCTCAGGCGGGCGTGCAGGCGTTCGTCGTCCCGCTGGGGGTGGAGGCCAAGCGGCTCGCCGTCCGGCTGGTCGGGCAGCTGCGGGAGGCCGGGATCTCCGCGGACACCGTCTACGGCGATCGCGGGCTCAAGGGGTCGATGAAGGCCGCCGACCGCTCCGGCGCCACCCATGTGGTCGTCGTCGGTGACCGCGACCTCGCCGAGGGCGTGGGCCAGCTGAAGGACATGCGCAGCGGCGAGCAGCGGCCCGTCCCGGTGGGAGAGCTGTTCGAGACGCTGCGTGGAACTGTGGGGGCATGAGCATGGAACTGCGACCACTCGGGCGAACCGGTGCCGACGTCAGCGTGATCGGCCTCGGCACCTGGCAGCTGGGCGGTGACTGGGGCGACGTCGACGACGACGCCGCCGCCGAGGTCCTCGACGCCGCGCTGGACGCCGGCGTGACGCTGCTGGACACCGCCGACGTCTACGGCGACGGGCGCTCGGAGGAGCGGATCCGCAAGGCGCTGGCCGCGCGCGACGAGCGGCCGTTCGTCGCCACCAAGGCCGGCCGCCGCGCCGACCCCTTCGAGGCGGAGCAGTACACGCCGGAGAATCTGCGGGCCTGGATCGACCGGTCCCGCCGCAACCTCGGTGTCCAGACGCTCGACCTCGTCCAACTGCACTGCCCGCCGCCGGCCGTGTACTCCGACCAGCGGGTGTACGACACGCTCGACGGCTTCGTGGCCGATGGTTCGATCGCTGCCTACGGCGTCTCCGTGGAGACCGTCGAGGAGGGCCTCACCGCCCTGCAGCACCCGGGGGTGGCCACCATCCAGGTCATCCTCAACGTCTTCCGGCGCAAGCCGCTGGAGGAACTTCTCCCGGCCGCCCGCCGTGCCGACGTCGGGATCCTCGCCCGCGTGCCCCTGGCCAGCGGGCTGCTGACCGGCAAGTACGACGAGTCGACGGAGTTCCCGGCCGACGACCACCGGAACTTCAACCGCAACGGCGAGGCCTTCGACGTGGGCGAGACCTTCGCCGGTGTGCCGTTCGAGGTCGGCGTCGCCGCGGCCCGGGAGGTCGCCGAGATCGCCGGCGACAGCGTCCCCACGGCCGCCTTCGCGCTGCGCTGGGTCATCGACCAGCCCGGCGTCACCACGGTCATCCCCGGCGCCCGCAACGTCACGCAGGTGCGCGGCAACGTCGCGGCCGCATCGATGGCACCCCGTCCGACGCCCAGCTCGCCGACCTCGAGCGGGTGTACGACGAGCGCATCCGCGCGCACGTCCACGACCGCTGGTGAACCTTCCTCCCGACGAAAGGCACTGACCCGTGCTCCGCTCCCACGACGCCGGAACGCTGCGCGCGTCCGACGCCGGATCCACCGTCACCCTCGCCGGCTGGGTGGCCCGCCGCCGCGACCACGGCGGCGTGGTCTTCCTCGACCTGCGCGACGCCTCGGGGTACGTGCAGGTCGTCGTCCGCGAGGAGGAGGCCCACCACCTCCGCAACGAGTACTGCGTGCTCGTGACCGGGGAGGTGCGGCGGCGGCCCGAGGGGAACGAGAACCCGGAGCTGCCGACGGGGGACATCGAGGTGGCGACGACGACGCTGCAGGTGCTGTCGGCCGCGGCGCCGCTGCCCTTCCCCATCGAGAGCGAGCAGGCCGCCTCGGACGACGTCCGCTACAAGTACCGCTACCTCGACCTGCGCCGGCAGGGCCCGGCCCGGGCGATGCGGGTCCGCTCCGAGATCAGCCGGGTGGCCCGCGAGGTGATGCACCGGCACGGCTTCGCCGAGGTGGAGACGCCGAACCTCACCCGGTCGACGCCCGAGGGGGCGCGCGACTTCGTCGTCCCGGTCCGCCTGCAACCGGGCAAGTGGTACGCCCTGCCCCAGTCGCCGCAGCTGTTCAAGCAGCTGCTCATGATCGGTGGGCTCGAGCGCTACTACCAGATCGCCCGCTGCTTCCGGGACGAGGACTTCCGCGCCGACCGGCAGCCGGAGTTCACCCAGCTGGACTTCGAGATGAGCTTCGTCGACCGTGACGACGTGCTCGCCGTCGCCGAGGACGTCGTCCGCGCGCTGTGGCGCGAGCTGGCGTCCTACGAGGTGCCGGAGATCCCGCGGATGACCTACCGCGAGGCGATGGACCGGTTCGGTTCCGACAAGCCGGACCTGCGGTTCGGCATCGAGCTGACCGAGCTGACGGCGTACTTCTCGGACACCCCGTTCCGTGTCTTCCAGGCGCCCTACGTCGGCGCCGTCGTCATGCCCGGTGGCGGGTCGCAGCCGCGGCGGGCGTTCGACGCGTGGCAGGACTGGGCCAAGTCGCGCGGTTACCGCGGCCTGGCGTACGTGACCGTCGGCGAGGACGGCACGCTGGGCGGGCCGGTCGCCAAGAACATCTCCGACGCCGAGCGCGAGGGCCTGGTCGACGCCGTCGGGGCGAAGCCGGGCGACTGCGTCTTCTTCGCCGCAGGCGCGCGCCGCTCCGCCCAGGAGCTCCTCGGGGCCGCCCGCAACGAGATCGCCAAGCGCCTGGACCTCATCGAGGAGGGCACCTGGTCGTTCCTGTTCGTCGTGGACTTCCCCATGTTCGAGGAGACCGAGGACGGCTCCTGGACGTTCATGCACCACCCGTTCACCTCGCCCACCCCGGAGTGGCGGGAGACCTTCGCCGACGACAAGGGCGCGGCGCTGTCGGACGCCTACGACATGGTGATCAACGGCAACGAGGTCATGAGCGGCTCGGTCCGTATCCACGACGCCGACCTGCAGGAGCGGGTGTTCGAGACGCTCGGCATGTCCCGGGAGGAGGCCCGCGAGCGGTTCGGCTTCTTCCTGGAGGCCTTCGCGTACGGCCCGCCGCCGCACGCGGGTGCCGCGCTCGGCTGGGACCGGCTCGCAGCGCTGCTCACCGGGGTGGAGTCGATCCGCGAGGTCATCGCCTTCCCCAAGACCGGCGCCGGGTTCGACCCGCTGACCGGTGCGCCCACGCCGGTCACCGACGCCCAGCGGAAGGAAGCGGGCATCGACGCGAAGCCGGAGGAGCCGGCGCTCCCCGGCGAGCCCGGCGCTCCCGGCCCGACGAATTCCGCCCGCTGAGTCCTGTCCCGAGTCGATCATCGGCGGATGGCCGGCCCGACCGGCGTGTCGGACAGCCACTCGCCGATGATCGACGGCGCGGTTCAGTCCGCGACGTCGAGCGGCCACACCACCCGGAGGCGCTCGAAGACGACCTCCAGCTCGTCTGACCACTCCTCGCCCCGCGCGGCTGCGTCCGCCGGAAGTAGCGCTCGTGCTCCTCGAGCCAGCTCGCGCGGGTGCGGTCGCCCTCGCCCTCGTCCCAGGCGAACGCGTCGTCGACGCTGTCCAGCCGGCCGAGGCGGAGCTCCACGCTGCGGAGGACGCACCGCGGCGCACCCGCTCCGTCGCAGGGGATCCAGTGGCCGCCGATCCGGGGAGCGGCTCCCCTCGGCGGCGAAGTCGGCGACCAGCCCGGCGGTCGCCCGCTTCGTGCCGGCGAGCACCAGGCCGATCAGCTCGTCGGCGAGCGCGGCGCCGTCGCCGAACCGCTCGACGGCGGGCTCCTCGAGCGGGGGTGCGGGGAGGGTGGCGACGTACTCGCGCCACATGGCGAGGGCGGCGGGGCGGTCCAGGTCGCCCGGCTGGTCGGTGCTCACGCCGGTAGTTTGCTCGACATGCCGCTGCGTGCCCGCACCCTGCTCGGACCCGGTCCCTCCAACCCCTACCCGGAGGCCACCGTCGCCCTCGGGCAGCCGCTGCTCGGCCACCTCGACCCGGAGTTCCTCCGGATCCTGGACGAGACGTCGGAGCGGCTGCGCCAGGTCTTCGGGACGGCGAACCGGCGCACCCTGCCGTTGTCCGCGACCGGTTCGGCGGGCATGGAGGCGGCGTTCGTCAACACCGTGGGCCCCGGCGACGTCGTCGTGGTCGCCGTCAACGGCCTGTTCGGGCAGCGGATGGTGGAGGTCGCCTCGCGCTGCGGGGCCGAGGTGGTCGCGGTCGAGCACGAGTGGGGTCGGCCGGTCGACGCCGACCGCGTGCTGGCCGCCCACCCCGCGCCCAAGCTGATCGCCGCCGTCCACGCGGAGACCTCGACCGGCGTGCGCTCGGACCTCGAGCCGCTGGCGGCCGGCAAGGGCGACGCGCTCCTCCTGGCCGACTGCGTGACCTCGCTCGGCGGCATCCCGGTGCGGCTCGACGACTGGGGCGTGGACCTGGCGTACGCAGGCTCGCAGAAGTGCCTCGGCGTGGCCCCCGGCCTCGCACCGTTCGCGATCAACGACCGGGCATGGGAGCGGCGGATCGAGAAGCCGCAGAGCTGGTACCTCGACCTCGGCCTGCTCGGCGGCTACGCCGGCGAGGCGGCAGGGTCGGGCCGGACCTACCACCACACCGCGCCGACGGGCATGGTCGTGTCGCTGCACGCCGGACTCGGCCGGATCCTCGAGGAGGGCTGGACGCCGTACACGCCCGCCACGCCGAGGCCGGCCGGCTGCTGCACGAGGGGCTCGGCGAGCTGGGGCTGGAGCTGTTCGCCTCCGAGGGCACCGGCTGCCCGAGCTGACGACGGTGGAGGTGCCGGACGGCGTCGACTCGGCCGCCGTCCGCAAGGAGCTGCTGGAGCGCTACGACCTCGAGATCGGCGGGGAGTCGGGGCCTACGCGGCGACGGTCTGGCGCATCGGCCTCATGGGACCCAACGCCGCGCCCGACAAGGTGGCGCTGGTGCTGGCGGCGCTGAAGGACGTCCTCGGCCGCTGAGGCGGTACCACCCGTTGATCATCGTCTGCGTGCGCGTTTCTGCGGCGCGCCGGCCCGTGTCCCGTGCAGGCAGACGATGATCAACCGGGGCCTGGCGTCCAGCCGCGCTGCTGGAGGGCGCGCCGGGTCCGGTCCACTACGACACCGGCCCGGCCGAGGTGCCGGTTGGCGAACCGCAGGGTCAGCCATCCGTCGGCGGACATGAGCGAGTAGCGGTCGATGTCCCGGTCGAACTGTTCGTGCTCGGCGTGCTGGCGGCCTTCGTATTCGAGGGCGACCTTCCACTGCTCGTAGCCCAGGTCGGCGTGGGCGACCTCGCGCCCCCGGCGGTCGCGGATGGGTATCTGCAGCTGCGGGTCGGGCAGGTCGCTGGCCAGCAACCAGTACCGCAGTTCGCTCTCCCGCGGGGAGGCGGCGCGTCCGTCGACGTAGGGTGCCCAGCGCCTGGCGCGGACGACGCCGCGGACGCGGGCCGCGCGGGTGAGCCTGTCCTCCAGCGCTCCGAGGTCGAGGTGACCCGCTCGCGCGAGCGCGTCGCCGAGCGCCAGGAGAGCCGGCGGCCGCAGCGCGGCTGCCAGGTCGAGGAAGGTCTGCGCGCCGGACGTGACGGCCAGTCCCTCGATCTCGGATGTGTCCTGGTCCTCCAGGGTGCGGGTGTGCACCCTCAGCCCCGCGTGCTGGGGAAGCACGTGACGCGGGGTCAGGACGACGTGGACGTCCTCCGCCCTCGAGGCGGCGCACCCGTAGAGCGCCGAGGCGGTGTGCAGCCCGAACGCGGCGTCGGCCGGTAGGACCCGGCGCCACGCCCGGCATCGTGTCGGCAGGTCCAGGGCCGCCGACCGGGACACGTACAGCCCGCGGTTCAGCCGGACGCCGTCCGAGGAGATCTGCCGTCGGGTCACGCCGAGCGCCCGCGCCTCGGCCCAGGTGTAGCTCTCGTCGAGAGGGATTCCGTCCACGGGTGGACGCTCGCCGGTGACCGGGCCCTCCGGCCGGTCGCCGGCTCATCGGTGGACGGGCGCCGTCCCTGTGGATGGGGCACCCTGCCGCGTCGATCATCGGCTGCGTGCACGACCGAGCGGCGAGCCCTGCCGTGTTGCGTGCACGCAGACGATGATCAACTCGGGTTCAGGCGGGCGAGCTGGTCGGCGCTGAGGGTGAGGTGGGTCGCGGCGGCGGAGTCCCGGATCGATGCGGGCCGGGAGGCGCCCGGGATCGGCAGGACGACGTCGGCCTGCGCCAGGTGCCAGGCGAGCGTCACCTGGTGGACCGAGACGCCGAGCTCGGCGGCGACCTCGGCGAACGCGGGCGCCGCGGTGTCGAGCGAGCCCGCCGCCGGCACTCCGCCGAACGGGCTCCAGGGCAGCCACGCCAGTCCGTGCTCCGCGCAGTGCGCCAGCTCGACCGCCGAGGACCGGTAGCCGGGGAGAACTGGTTCTGCACGCTCACCAGCGCGTCCCCGAGGACCGCGCGGGCCGAGTCGATCTGCGGGACGGAGGCGTTGGAGATGCCCACCATGCGCACCAGGCCGTCGTCGAACAGCTCGCGCAGCGCGGCCATCGACACCTCCCACGGCGTCGAGGGTCGGGCCGGTGGAACTGGTAGAGCCCGATCGCCTCCACTCCCAGTCGCCGCAGCGACGCCTCGCACGCCTTCCTGAGGTAGGACGGCGACCCGTCGAGCCCCCAGGCGCTGCCGTCCCGGGTGTGGCCGCCCTTGGTCGCCACCAGCACGGACGACGTGTCGCCGTAGCTGCGCAGGGCACGCGCGACCAGTTCTTCGTTGTGCCCGAACTCGCTCTCGTCGTGGGCGTAGGCGTCCGCGGTGTCGATGAGGGTGACCCCGGCGTCCAGGGCGGCGTGGACGGTGGCGTCGGCCTCGGCGGGTCTCGGCCGGTCCTCCTTCGAGGACAGGGGCATGGCGCCCAGGCCGATGGCCCCGACGTCGAGCCGGCCGACGGTGTCGTTCCCGATGCTTCGCTGCTGCACGGAGGGTGTCGTGCCCCGCGGGTAGCGTCTGAACCGTGAGCGGACAGGCGCGTGAGCATCGCGGCGTCGGGAGCCGACAGCGAGTGAGCATCGCAGCGAGCGCCAGCGAGCGAGGAGCGGAGCGAGCGCGGAGGCGACCCATGGGAACGGAACGAGTGAGGAGCGGAGCGCGCCGCGGAAGCGAACTGACGGTATGAGCTCGCTGTTCGACGATCCGGCCGAGGCGGCTGCCGAGGCGGCGGTCGACGCCGGGGCCCCTTGGCGGTCCGCATGCGGCCTCGTGCGCTCGACGAGGTCGTGGGTCAGCGGCACCTGCTGGGCGACCGGGCACCGCTGCGCCGGCTGGTCGAATCCGACGAGCCGATGTCGCTGGTCCTCTACGGCCCGCCCGGCACGGGGAAGACGACGCTGGCACACGTCATCTCCCTGGCCACGAAGCGGCAGTTCGTCCAGCTCTCGGCCCTGGACTCCGGCGTGAAGGAGGTGCGGGCGGTCATCACCGCCGCCAAGCGGGAGCTCACCTACGCCGGGCGCCGCACGGTCCTGTTCATCGACGAGGTGCACCGCTTCTCCAAGACCCAGCAGGACTCGCTGCTCAGCGCGGTGGAGGACCGCATCGTCAGCCTCATCGCCGCCACCACCGAGAACCCGTTCTTCTCCGTGGTCAGCCCGCTGCTGTCGCGCAGCCTCGTCCTCGCCCTGCAGCCGCTGTCCGACGACGACGTCCGCGCAGTCCTGCACCGTGCGCTGACCAGCGAGCGTGGCCTCGACGGCGCCGTCACCCTGACCGAGGAGGCGGAGCTGCACCTGGTGCGGGTTGCCGGCGGTGACGCGCGCAAGGCGCTCACCGCCCTTGAATCCGGCGCGGGGGCGGCGAGGGCGGTCGGCAGCGACGTCCTGGACCTGGCCACCCTCGAGACCGCCGTCGCCCAGGCCGCGGTGCGCTACGACCGCCAGGGCGACCAGCACTACGACGTCGCCAGCGCGTTGATCAAGAGCATCCGCGGCAGCGACGTGGACGCCGCCCTGCACTACCTGGCCCGCATGGTGGAGGCGGGGAGGACCCGCGGTTCATCGCCCGCCGGCTGGTCATCTCGGCCAGCGAGGACATCGGCATGGCCGACCCGACGGCGCTGCTCACCGCGGTCGCGGCCGCCGACGCGGTGGCCTTCATCGGGATGCCCGAGGGCCACTTCCGCTGGCGCAGGCGGTGGTGCACCTGGCGACGGCGCCCAAGTCGAATGCCGTCACGGCGGCCATGGGGAGTCCGTGGCCGACGTCCGCGCCGGCCAGGCCGGCCCGGTTCCGCCGGGCCTGCGCGACGGGCACTACGCCGGCGCCAAGAAGCTCGGCAACGCGCAGACCTACGTCTACCCGCACGCCCATCCCGACGGCGTGGTCCCGCAGCAGTACCCGCCCGACGCGCTGGTGGGCAAGGACTACTACCGGCCGACCTCCCGCGGCGCGGAGGCGCGGCTGGGCGAGCGGCTGGCCAAGCTGCGGGCGATCATCCGTCGCGGGCGCTGAGCGGGCTGCCGATACAGGTCCGGGGTGCCGCGGCCGCGCGACTACTGTGACCCCGCCGGGCCGAACTCCCACATCCGAGCCCGGCCGATCTTCAGACCGAGAACAGGAGCGCGCGTGTCCGTAGGAGAGATCGCCGGGCTGGTCGCAGCCGGCGCCTTCGTACTGCTGGTGGTGCTGGTGGCCGTGCCGCTGCTCAAGCTCGGGCGCACGCTCGACGAGACCACGCTGACCATCCGGCAGGTCCGTGAGCAGAGCGCGCCGATCCTGGGCCAGGCCAGCACCACGGTCGCCCACGTGAACAGCAACCTCGAGCGGGTCGACGACATCACCGGCAACGCGGCGAACGTGTCCAGCAACGTGGCCGCCCTGACCAGCGTCGTCGCCGCCACCCTGGGCAGCCCGCTGATCAAGGTCGCCGCCTTCAGCTACGGCGTGCGCAGCGCGACGAAGAAGAAGCGCGAGGGCGCAGCACTGGCCGACGCAGCGGCGCGGGACAAGGCCGAGCGCCGTGCCCGCCGTGCCGCACGGCGGGCAGCCTGATGCGCCGGCTGTTCTGGCTCGCCATGGGCATCACCATCGGCGCCCTCGTCGTGCGCAAGCTCAGCCGGGCCGCGGAGAAGATGACGCCGGCCGGCATCGGGGCTCCATCGCCGAGGGACTGCGCGACCTCGCCGATGCGATCGGCGACTTCGGTGCCGACATCCGGGACGCGATGGCCGAGCGCGAGCAGGAGCTCCGGGCCGGGACCGGTCTGGATGCACCCCTGCCCAGCGGCGACCAGGTGCAACTGCCCGGACGGCACGGCGCCCACAGCGCTGAATGACAGGGCCGACAGCTGACGCCCGCCGTGGGCGCCGCCTGGGGCACCCGATTCGCAGAACTGAGTAGATCCTGATGCAGACCGCCGAGATCCGCCGCCGCTTCCTCGAGCACTTCGCCGAGCGCGGGCACACCGTCGTCCCCAGCGCCTCGCTGGTGTCCCCGGACCCGTCGCTGCTGTTCACCGTCGCCGGCATGGTCCCGTTCATCCCGTACCTGACGGGGCGGGAGCCCGCGCCCTACCCGCGCGCGACCAGCGTCCAGAAGTGCGTCCGCACCCTCGACATCGAGGAGGTGGGCAAGACCACCCGGCACGGCACGTTCTTCCAGATGAACGGCAACTTCTCCTTCGGTGACTACTTCAAGGAGGGGCGATCCAGTACGCGTGGGAGCTGATCACCGGGCGGCTGGAGGACGGCGGGCTCGGCTTCGACCCCGAGCAGATCTGGGCGACGGTCTACCTGGACGACGACGAGGGGCCGACGCCTGGCACCGGATCGCCGGCCTGCCCACCGACCGCATCCAGCGGCTGGGCAAGAAGGACAACTACTGGCACACCGGCGCCCCCGGCCCGGGGGTCCGTGCTCGGAGATCTACGTCGACCGGGGTTCGGAGTTCGGCCCCGACGGAGGCCCGGCCGTCGACCTCGCCGGTGACCGGTTCCTGGAGATCTGGAACCTCGTCTTCATGCAGTACGAGCTCGACGAGGTCCGCAGCAAGGAGGAGTTCCGGGTCCTCGGCGAGCTGCCGAAGAAGAACATCGACACCGGCATGGGCCTGGAGCGCGTCGCCTACCTGATGCAGGGCGTCGACAACATGTACGAGATCGACGAGGTCGCGCCGGTGCTGCGCCGCGCCGCCGAGCTGGCCGGCGTCACCTACGGTCGCGATCACGAGGCCGACGTCCGGCTCCGCGTCGTGGCCGACCACGTGCGCAGCGGCCTGATGCTCATCGGCGACGGGATCACCCCGGGCAACGAAGGCCGGGGCTACATCCTGCGCCGGCTGCTGCGCCGCGCCGTCCGCTCGATGAAGCTGCTCGGTATCGACGAGGCGACCCTCCCCGAGCTGCTCCCGGTGTCCCGTGACGCGATGGGTGCCAGCTACCCCGAGCTCGTCACCGATTTCGACCGGATCTCCGCCGTCGCGTACGCCGAGGAGGAGGCCTTCCGCCGCACCCTGACCTCCGGGACGACGCTGTTCGACACCGCCGTCGCCCAGGCCAAGAAGGTCGGCACTCCCGCGCTCTCCGGTGAGCAGGCGTTCAGCCTGCACGACACCTACGGCTTCCCGATCGACGTCACCCTCGAGATGGCCGCCGAGCAGGGCGTGACCGTCGACGAGGAGGGGTTCCGCGCGCTCATGAAGGAGCAGCGCGACCGCGCCCGCGCCGATGCCCGCGCGAAGCGCACCGGCTCGGTCGACGTCCTCGCCTACCGGCGGCTGCTCGCCGAGCACGGCCCCACCGACTGGCAGGCGTACGACACGCTGCGCACCGACTCGCGGGTCCTGGCGCTCGTCGCCGACGAGGAGGACGGCGGAGCGGTCGCCGGCCCCGGCGAGCTCGTCCGCGTCGTCCTGGACCGCACGCCGTTCTACGCCGAGTCCGGCGGTCAGGTCGCCGACGCCGGGATCCTCACCTGGGACGGCGGGCGCGCCGAGGTGCTCGACGTCCAGCGGCCGGTCAAGGGCCTGGTCGCCCACCAGGTGCGGGTGCTCGACGGTGAGCTCCGCGAGGGCGCCGAGCTGACCGCCGAGGTGGACTACGAGTGGCGGCTGTCGGCCTGCCAGGCGCACTCGGGCACGCACGTCGTGCACGCCGCGCTGCGGCAGGTGCTCGGGCCGCAGGCGCTGCAGTCCGGTTCCTACAACCGGCCGGGCTACCTGCGGCTGGACTTCGCCTGGCAGGGCGCGCTGACCCAGCAGCAGCGCACCGACATCGAGGACGTCGCCAACGCGGCCGTCCGGGCCGACCACACGGTGACGGCGTCGTACATGACGCTGCCCGAGGCACAGGCGTTCGGCGCGATCGCGCTCTTCGGCGAGACCTACGGCGAGCAGGTGCGCGTCGTCGAGATCGGCGGCCCCTGGTCGCGCGAGCTCTGCGGTGGCACCCACGTGCGCGGCAGCGCGCAGATCGGCACGCTGGCGCTGACCGGCGAGTCGTCCGTCGGCTCGGGTGCGCGCCGCGTGGAGGCCGTCGTCGGCCTCGAGGGCTTCCGCTACCTCGCCCGTGAGCGCGACCTCGTCCGCCAGCTGGGGGACCTGCTCAAGTCCCCGCAGGACGGGCTCGTCGACCGGGTCAGCGGGATGCTGGCCCGTCTGCGGGACGCCGACAAGGAGCTCGCCGAGCTGCGGTCGCAGCAGTCCGTCGCGGCGGCCGGTCAGCTGGCCGCCGCCGCGACGGACGTCGACGGCGTCGCCGTGGTGACCGGCTCGCCCGCCGGTCTGGGCGGGGCGATCTCCGCACGCTCGCCCTCGACGTGCGGGGTCGACTCGCCGACCGGCCGGCCGTGGTCCTGCTGGCATCGGAGTCCGGTGGCAAGGTGGCACTGGTGGCCGCGCTGAACCCGGCGGCCCTCGAGCGTGGGCTGTCGGCCAACGACGTGCTGCGGGCTGCTGCGGCGCCGGTCGGCGGCCGCGGCGGAGGCAAGGCGGACGTCGCCCAGGGCGGCGGCACGGACCCCGCGGGTATCCCCGCAGCACTGCAGGCCGGCGAGCAGGCGGTCGTGACCGCCACGGGAAGGTGACCAACGTGTCCGGATCCGAGTACAACCCCGAGGACACCGGCCCGGTCGGCGGGCGGCGGCGCGAGCTGCCGGCCGTGCCACCGGCGCGGCCTCGTACGAACCCGTCACAGCCGCAGTACCACCCGACGACGGAGCTCGACCTCGGCCGCGGCTTCCCGCCGGTCTCCAACGAGACCAGCGAGATCGACCTCAGCGGCGGCTGGCCCGACCACCTCAAGGTGCCGCCGCGCCGCCCGTCGGCGCAGCGGGCCGCGGGACGGGTGCTCGGTGTCGACGTCGGCACCGTGCGCGTCGGGCTGGCGCTGTCGGACCCCTCGGGCACCCTCGCCAGCCCGCTGGAGACGTTGCGCCGGGCCAGGAACAAGTCCGATCTGGACCGCCTCGCCGCCCTGGTGGTGGAACACGAGGTGACGGAGGTGGTGGTGGGGGAGCCGGTGCACCTGTCGGGTGCGTCGGGCGCTTCGGCGCAGGACGCTGCCGATTACGCTCAGGAACTAGCCGACCGCATTCCGGATGTGCCGGTGATCCTGATCGACGAAAGGCTTTCCACCGTGACCGCAGCCAGTCACCTGCGCGAGGGCGGCATCGACAGCCGCAAGCAGCGAGCGGTGATCGACCAGGCGGCCGCCGTGGTCATCCTGCAACAGTTCCTCGACAGCCGGCGGCCGCGCACGTGACCGAGCTTGCGAGGTCACGCGGAGGCACAGCACGGACCGGCACGGATCCGGCGAGCGCCAGCGAGGTGGATTCGTGACGGACGTCGGCGGGGGCGGCACTCCTCGCCCGGCGGTTCCCTGCCCCCGACGGACGGCTACGGATTCAGCCTGCCGCGGTACGAGCCGGCCCGCTACGAGGTGCCGCCGTACGTCACCGGCGGCTTCGAGCCGACCGGCCGGCCCGCCTCCGCTACCCCCGGGTGCCCGGCGTCCTCGACCGCCGCGCCCAGCACACCGACGACCGGACCGGGCCGCTCGTCGAGCCCGACTGGTGGTCCTACGCGTCGAGCGACCACCCCGACCATCCCCTGAGCGCCCGCCACGGCGACGGCAGCCAGGCTCCCGACGCCTGGAGCTCCTGGAGCTCCGACGCCAGGGGCGGCGACGACCTGCCTGCGACCCACCCCTCCGCGCCGCTCCCGCCCCGCCCGACGGGTGTGTGGGACCGGCTGCACCCCGGCAGGACATGGCCGACGACGAGACCGTCGCGACCCCCTCCTCCCGGGCACCCCCTCGACACGCCGGCGCGGAACGGGCAGACTCCCCGTCCCGTGGGCGGCAGCCACCAGCCCGAGGACGACGGCGTCACGGACGCGCACGTCCCGGGTGGTCATGACGACGGGCACGGCTGGGATGACCAGACCGGGGGCCTGGAGGTCATCGGGGCCCACGTCGAGGAGGACGCCCCCGCCGCCGTGGTCGCCGTGGCCGCCGGGCACGGGCCGAGGAGCGCACCGACGACGGCCGAGGGGCCGTACTCGACGGCGCTGGGCTCGACGACGAGGCGCGCGTGCACGATCCGGCGTTCGGCGAGGACATCCCGGTCAAGCCGTACGACCCCGCACCGGCCGCGCCCGCCGCCGCCGGAACCCCGTGGCGGTCATCGGGTCGCTGCTCGTGCTGGCCGGCATCGTCGTCGGCATCGTGCTCGGCGGACAGAAGCTGATCGCGCTCATCGACCCGACCGCGAAGGACTACACCGGCCAGGGCACCGGGGAGATCTCGATCCGCGTCCAGGAAGGCGACACGCTCAGCGCCATCGGCCGCACCCTGGTGGAGGCCGACGTCGTGGCCTCGGTGGGGCCGTTCGTCGAGGCGGCGGAGAGCAATGCCGCTTCGGTGGGCATCCAACCGGGCGTCTACGCGATGCGGCTGCAGATGAGCGGGCAGGCGGCCCTCGACCACCTGCTCGACCCCGCCACACGGTTGCTGTCCCGGGTGACGGTGCCCGAGGGCTCACCGTCGAGCGCACCCTGGCCCGCCTCGCCGAGGAGACCGGGCGACCGGTCGAGGAGTTCCAGGCCGCCGCAGCCGACCCCGCGGCCCTGGGCCTGCCCGCCTACGCCAACGGCCAGCTGGAGGGCTTCCTCTTCCCGGCCACCTACGACGTCGAGCCCGACGACGCGCCGGCCGACGTGCTGCGCCAGATGGTCAGCCGCGGCACCGAGGTCCTCACCAACCTGGGCATCCCGGAGGCCGACCGGCTCGCGGTGGTCACCAAGGCCAGCCTGGTGCAGGCCGAGGCCGGGAACGTCGAGGACATGGGCAAGGTCGCCCGCGTGCTCGAGAACCGGCTGGCCGACGGCATGGCCCTCCAGCTCGACACGACGGTCAACTACGCCAACGACAAGGGCGGCATCACCACGACGGCCGACGACCGGGCCAACCCCTCGCCGTACAACACCTACCTCTATCCGGGACTGCCTCCGGGGGCCATCAACAACCCGGGGAGGACGCGCTGCGCGCCGTCCTGAACCCCACTCCGGGCGACTGGCGGTTCTTCGTGGTCGTCGACCCGGACACCGGCGACACCCGGTTCGCGGCCACCAAGGCGGAGCACGACCAGAACGTGGAGCTCTTCCGGCAGTGGCTGCGGGAGAACCCCGAGGGATGAGTTGAGCGGGATGCGAGCGGCGGTCCTCGGTCGGCCGGTCAGCCACTCCCTCTCCCCGGCGCTGCACCGGGCCGCCTACGCGGCGCTCGGGCTCGGCGACTGGACCTACGACGCCCTCGACATCGGCGCGGAGGACCTGCCGGTGCTCCTCGCCGGGCTCGGGGAGGAGTGGCGGGGTTTCTCGGTGACCATGCCGTGCAAGCAGGCGGCGGTCGACGTCGCCGACGTGGTCGAGCCGCTGCCGCGGCTGCTCCACGCGGCGAACACGCTCGTACGCACCCCCGAGGGTGGCGGGCGGAGAACACCGATGTCACCGGGATCGGCATGGCGCTGCAGCTGGCCGGCATCGACCAGGTCGGCGCAGCGGTGGTCATCGGCGCGGGCGGGACCGCGTCCGCGGCCGCGGTGGCGCTCGCCTCGCTGGGTGCCGAGCACGTCGACGTCGTCGTCCGCGAGCCGACGAGGGCCCGCGAGGTCGTGCGCGTCCTGGCCGCGCTCGACGTGCCGGCCACCATCACCCCGATTCCCCGGGCGACCCTCGACGCCCCGCTGGTCATCAGCACCGTGCCGGTCGACGCGCAGCCCGCGCTGCTCGCGCTGCCCTGGCGTCCCGACCACACTCTGCTGGACGTGCTCTACGCGCCCTGGCCCACGGCGCTCGCCTCGCATGTGGCGGCTGCCGGCGGCACGGTCGCCGGCGGGCTGGACGTGCTGTTCTGGCAGGCGACGGCGCAGGTCGAGCTGATGACCGGGCTCCCGGCCCCGATCGAGGCCATGCGCACCGCCCTCGACGCCGCTCTCGCCACCCCTGACGGGCGGTCCGGTGGAGGTGTCCCGGGCGGTGCTCGTCGGCGCCGCGCTCGTCGTCGCCGTCGTCGTCGGGCCGTTGCTGGCGCGGATCGCGGTACGACTGGCGAGCAGGGAGGACGCGACCCGGCCGACGACGGCCCGTGTCGTGGCGATGACGGCGCTGCTCGCTGCCCTGCTCGTCGGGAGCGTCCACCTCCTCGGCCCGCGTCCCGCGACGGCCGCCCTTGCGTGGGCGGCGGGGGCCGCCGTCGTCCTGGGGGCGGTGGACTTCCTCAGCCACCGGCTGCCCGACCGGGTGACCTATCCGGCGGCCGTGGTGTGCGCCGCCGCGTTCCTCGTCGACGCGGTGCTGCTCGGCACCTGGACCGCGCTGCTGCGGAGCCTGCTGGCCGCGGGCGTGTCCTTCGCCGTCGGTGCCGGCGCCGCCGCGGTGTCGCCCGACGGGTTCGGCTTCGGTGACGTGAAGCTGCTGGGGCTGCTCGGGCTGGTGCTCGGGTGGTTCGGGTGGGGCGTCCTCCTCACCGGGGTCTTCCTGGGGCTGGTGGCCGGCGCGCTCGTGTCGTTGCTCCTGCTGGCCACGCGGCGGGCGGGCTGGCGGACGGCGATCCCGTTCGGCCCGCCGTTGCTGACCGGGGCCGTGCTGACCCTCGCCCTGGGCGCCGTCTCGCTGACCTGAGCGGACGGCCGCGGGAGGGGCAGGTCCTGCTGCTGGCAGAATCGGCCGCATGTTGCGCTGGTTGACCGCAGGGGAATCGCACGGTCAGCAGCTCACCGCGATCCTGGAGGGTCTTCCCGCGGGGGTGCAGGTGCAGACCTCCGACATCGACCTGCAGCTCGCCCGCCGGCGGCTCGGGCACGGCCGCGGCGCCCGGATGTCGTTCGAGCAGGACGAGGTCACCCTCACCGGCGGCGTGCGGCACGGCCGCACCCAGGGCGGCCCCATCGCCGTCCAGGTGGGCAACACCGAGTGGCCCAAGTGGTCGACGGTGATGTCGGCCGATCCGGTCGCCCCCGAGGTGCTGGCCGGGCAGGCCCGGAACGCCCCCTCACCCGCCCCCGCCCCGGTCACGCCGACCTCGCGGGCATGCAGAAGTACGGCTTCGACGACGCCCGCCCGGTGCTGGAGCGGGCCAGCGCCCGCGAGACGGCGGCGCGGGTAGCGCTCGGGGCGATCGCCCAGGCGTTCCTGCGCCAGGTGCTCGACGTCGAGGTGGTCAGCCACGTCGTCGCGATCGGGCCGGTCGTCGTGCCCGACGGCGTGCTCCCGGGCCGCAGGACAACGCGCGCATCGACGAGGACCCGGTCCGCTGCGCCGACCCGGCGACCAGCGCGGCGATGATCGCCGAGATCGACGACGTGCGGAAGAACGGGGACACCCTCGGCGGCGTCATCGAGGTGGTCGTCCACGGCCTGCCGCCGGGTCTCGGCAGCCACGTCCACTGGGACCGCCGGCTGGACTCGCGGCTGGCCGGGGCGCTCATGGGCGTCCAGTCGGTCAAGTCCGTCGAGGTCGGCGACGGGCTGGAGACCGCCCGTCGACGGGGCTCGGTGGCCCATGACGAGATCGACTACGCCGAGATCGCGGACGGGCAGCACCGCGTGCAACGGCGCACCGACCGGGCCGGTGGCATCGAGGGCGGCATGACCAACGGTGGGGTCCTCCGGGTGCGCGCGGCGATGAAGCCCATCTCCACCGTGCCGCGCGCGCTGGCGACCGTCGACACCGCCACCCTCGAGCCGGCCGTCGCGATCAACCAGCGCAGCGACGCGTGCGCGGTTCCCCGCGGCAGCGTCGTCATGGAGGCGATGGTGGCGCTGGTCCTCGCCGACGCCGTGCTGGAGAAGTTCGGCGGAGACTCGGTGCCCGAGACGCGCCGCAACGCGCAGGCGTACCTCGACGCGCTGCCGATCCGATGAGCACGCCGCTGCTCGTCCTCGTGGGCCCTCCGGCGTCGGGGAAGACGACGGTCGGGCTCGCGTTGGCCGACGCCCTGGGCGCGGACTTCCGCGACACCGACCAGGACGTCGAGACCGCCGCCGGGACCTCCGTCGCCGACCTGTTCGTCTCCGAGGGCGAGCCGCACTTCCGGGCGCTGGAGGAGCAGGCGGTCGCGGCGGCGCTGGCCGGGCACGACGGCGTCCTGGCCCTGGGCGGGGAGCGGTGACCAGCGCCGCCACGCGCCGACTGCTGGTGGCCTACGGCCGCGCCGGCGGAACGGTGGTGTGGCTGGACGTCGACCTGCCCTCGGCGGCCAAGCGGGTGGGCCTGTCCCGGGACCGCCCGATCCTCGGGATCAACCCGCGGCAGATGCTGCGCCACATGCTCGAGACGCGCGCACCGCTCTACGGCGAGGTCGCGACGGTCACCGTCCACACCGGCGGCCGCTCGCCCGGGGACGTCGCCGCGGCCGTCCTCGCCGCCCTTCCGACGGCCAGGTCCGGCCGATGAGCGGAGCGGCCCACGGCGGACGGGCACCGAGGCGGGTCACCGTGCCGGGCCCGACGCCCTACGAGGTCGTCATCGGACCGGGTGTGCAGGCGGAACTGGCGCTGGTCCTCGCCGGGACCCCGAAGGCCGCCGTCGTGCACGCGCCGCCGCTGTCCGCCCTGGCCGGGGCCGCGGTCGAGACCCTGCAGACGGCCGGCGTGGCAGCCGAGGCCGTCGTCGTCCCGGACGGCGAGGCGGCCAAGACCGCGGACGTCGCCGCTGGGCTCTGGGAGGAGTTCGGCCGGCTCGGCATGACCCGGTCGGACGCGGTCGTGGGCATCGGCGGGGAGCGGTGACCGACCTGGCGGGCTTCGCCGCGGCGACCTGGATGCGCGGCGTGCGGGTCGTCCAGGTGCCCACCAGCCTGCTCGGCATGGTCGACGCCGCCGTGGGCGGCAAGACGGGCATCAACACGGCGGCCGGCAAGAACCTGGTCGGTGCCTTCCACCCGCCGACGGCCGTGCTCGCCGACACCGACGTGCTGACGCGGCTGCCCGAGGCGGAGTTCCGGTCCGGCCTGGCCGAGGTGGTCAAGTGCGGGTTCATCGCCGACGGCGCGATCCTCGAGCTGCTCGACGACGACCCCACCGGCCGGCGGGACACCGCCGAGCTCATCGAGCGCGCGGTGCAGGTGAAGGCCGACGCGGTGGGCGAGGACCTCTACGACCTCGGCCGTCGGGAGTTCCTCAACTACGGCCACACCCTGGCGCACGCGATCGAGCGGGTGGAGGACTTCGGCTGGCGGCACGGTGAGGCGGTCGCGGTCGGCCTGGTCTTCGCCGCGGAGCTGGCCGGCCAGGCCGGTCTCCTCACCCGCGCCGAGGTCGACCGGCACCGCTCCCTCGTGGCCGCCATGGACCTGCCCACCCGCTACGCCGGTGACTGGGACACGATCCAGTCGGTGATGCGCGTGGACAAGAAGGCCCGCGGCGCGACGCTGCGCTTCGTCGTCCTCGACGGGCGTGGTCCTGGAGAAGCTGCAACACCCACGATCCTGACCGACCCCGACCGGGCCTGGCTCGATGCCGCCTGGGCCGCCGTCTCTGCAGAAGGAACGCCATGACCATCCAGGTGCTCAACGGGCCCAATCTCGGCCGGCTCGGGCTGCGGGAGCCGCAGAAGTACGGGACGACGACGTACGCCGAGCTCGTCGAGCTGGTGGAGTCCACCGGGCGCGAGATGGGCGTGGAGGTGCGGGTCCGCCAGACCGACGACGAGGGCGAGATGCTGCGCTGGGTGCACGCCGCCTCCGACGCCGGCGACCCGGTGCTGATCAACCCCGGCGGTTGGTCGCACACCTCGGTGGCGCTGCGCGACGCGCTCGCCGGGCTCAACGCCCCGCTGGTGGAGGTGCACATCACCAACATCCACGCGCGCGAGGAGTTCCGGCACCACTCCTACGTCTCCGGCGTCGCCGACGGCGTGATCGCCGGCCTCGGCGTGAGTGGCTACATCCTCGCGCTGGGCTGGCTGGCGCAGCAGGGCGTGCAGTGAGGACGGCTGACCGGAGGGATGCGCTGCGGCGGGTCGCCGGCGAGCGCGGCCTCGACGCCGTCCTGGTCACCAACCTGCTCAACGTCCGCTACCTGACCGGGTTCACCGGCTCCAACGGCGCGCTGCTGGTGGGTGCCTCCGGAACCGACCTGCTCGGCACGGACGGCCGCTACACCACCCAGGCCGCGGCACAGGTCCCGGACGTCGAGGTGCTCGTCGACCGCGCCACCGTCGCCGGGCTCGCCCGCGAGGCGGTGCGCCGGGGCGCCGGCCGGCTCGGCTACGAGTCGCACGACCTCACCGTCGACGGGCTCGCGCACCTGGAGGAGGTCCTCGCGGACGCCGCCGCCGGCGGCACGGTGCCCGAGCTGGCATCGGTCCGGCGTGCGGTGGAGGCGCAGCGGGCGATCAAGGACGACGACGAGATCGAGTCGCTGCGCCGAGCCTGCGCGGTCGCCGACCAGGCGCTGGCCGAGCTGGCCGCCGAGGGGCGCTGCGGCCCGGCCGGACCGAGCTGGAGGTGGGCCGGGAGCTCGACGCCCGCATGCTGGCGCTCGGTGCCGAGGCGCCGTCCTTCGAGACGATCGTGGCCGCCGGTGCCAACTCGGCGATCCCGCACCACCGCCCCGACGCCACGGTGCTGCGTGGCGGGGACTTCCTCAAGCTGGACTTCGGCGCCACCGTCGACGGCTACCACTCCGACATGACCCGCACCGTCGTCCTCGGGCACGCGGTCGACTGGCAGCGGGAGATCTACGAGCTCGTGGCGGCGTCGCAGGCGGCCGGCCGGGCCGCCCTGGCGGTCGGCGCCGACGTCGTCGCGGTGGATGCGGCGTCCCGCGACGTCATCGTCCAGGCCGGGCACGGGGAGCACTTCACCCATGGACTGGGCCACGGTGTGGGCCTGGAGATCCACGAGGCGCCGGGCATCGGCCCGCTCGGCGCGGGTACGCTGGCCGCCGGCATGGCCGTCACCGTGGAGCCGGGCGTCTACCTGCCCGGCCACGGCGGTGTCCGGATCGAGGACACCCTGGTCGTCACGGACGACGCGCCCGAACTGTTGACCCTCACGAGCAAGGAACTGCTGGTTCTCTGATGGCTACCACCAACGACCTGAAGAACGGCATCGTCCTCAACCTGGACGGCCAGCTCTGGACGGTGACCGACTTCCAGCACGTCAAGCCGGGCAAGGGCGGCGCGTTCGTGCGGACCACGCTGAAGAACGTGCTGTCGGGCAAGGTCGTCGACAAGACCTTCAACGCCGGCACCAAGGTCGAGACGGCCAACGTCGACAAGCGGTCGATGACGTACCTGTACAAGGACGGCACCGACTTCGTCTTCATGGACGGTGACACCTACGACCAGATCCACGTGTCGTCGGAGACCGTCGGCGGGGAGCGGACTACCTCCTCGAGAACACCGAGGTCATCGTCGCGGTGCACGACGGCAACCCGCTGTACGTCGAGCTTCCGGTGACCCTGGAGCTCGTGGTCGAGCACACCGACCCGGGGTTGCAGGGCGACCGGTCCACCGGCGGCACGAAGCCCGCCACGCTCGAGACCGGCGCGCAGATCCAGGTCCCGTTGTTCATCACCACCGGCGAGAAGCTGAAGGTCGACACCCGCGACGGCCGGTACCTCGGCCGCGTCAACTGAGCTGCGTCGGCTGAGCAAGGCACACCTCCATGGCTGCCCGCACCAAGGCGCGCAAGCGTGCCGTCGACGTCCTCTACGAGGCGGACCTGCGGGGACGTGACGTGCTCTCCGTCCTCTCCGACCGGATGGAGACCCCACCGCCCGTCTCCGAGCACACCGTCCGCCTCGTCGAGGGCGTCGCCGAGCACGGGGCCCGTATCGACGCGCTGATCGACGCGCACGCGTCGAACTGGTCGATCGACCGGCTGCCCGACGTCGACCGGGCGATCCTGCGCATGGCCGTGTTCGAGCTGCTGTGGGTCGACGACGTCCCTGACGTCGTCGTCATCGACGAGGCGGTGGAGCTCGCCAAGGCGCTGTCCACCGACGACTCGCCGGCCTACGTGAACGGCGTCCTGGGCGCGATCCTGGCCGCCGAGGTCCCCACGAGCTGAACCAGTGGACGCGAGAGGCCCAGAACCGGGATGGTTCTGGGCCCCTCGCGTCCACCCGTCCGTCAGCGCGGGCCGCGGCGGCGCTCCCAGTTCGGGTCGAGCTCCTCGTCCTCGTCGTCGCCGCCACCGAAGCCGACGACGCTCTCCATGCCGGGGGACAGGACGCCCCACTCGATGAGCCGCGTGGTCAGCTCGTCGGGGCTCATGTCGTAGATGATCGCCAGCGACTTGAGGTCCTCGGCGCGGATCGAGAGGACCTTGCCGTTGTAGTCGTGTCGCTGCGCCTGGATGGTCGAGGCGTAACGGGCCAGCGGGCCGGCCTCGTCGGCGGGCAGGGACCCCAGGGACTCCAGGTTCAGCACGATCTTGGTGCTGGAGGTGACCGCGGAGCTGGGGCGCGGGTCGGGGAGCAGCTCGGAGACGGGCACGCCGTAGAACACCGCGAGCTCGGAGAGCCGCTGCACGGTGACGGCGCGGTCGCCGCGCTCGTAGGAGCCGACGACGACTGCCTTCCAGCGGCCGTGCGACTTGTCCTCCACTCCTTGCAGGGAGAGCCCCTGCTGATTGCGGATGGCGCGGAGCCGGGCGCCGAGGGCCCGTGAGTAGTCGGTGCTCATCGCTGTCTGCTCACTGTCCGTCGTCTCGGAAAGGTCCTGTTGGTGACTGAGCGTACTGGTCGCGGGCGGCGCGCAACAGGGAGGAGTCTTCTCCTGCGTCCGGAACCGGTCTGGTAGGTGCGGGAGCCGAATCCGGCGCCGACCTGGGGCGGAACAGGCGCTGACGGACGCCCTCGGTGCGTGCAGTACCGTCGTGCGCGGTCCGACCCACTCCTTTAACGACCCGTCCAGTGAGGCGGGGAAGGAGGCCTGATGGCCAGCTCTCCCGAGCCTGCCCGGAGTCCGTCTCCCGGCAGCGCCCCCGGCACCCTGCTCTCCGCCGCCGACGTCGCCCGCGTCGTCGATCGCATGGCCCACCAGCTCATCGAGCGGGCCGCGACCGTCGACGCCGGATCCGCCGACGGCGGGCTCTCCGACCTCGTGCTCGTGGGCATCCCGACCCGCGGCGCACCCCTGGCTCGCCGGCTCGCGGCCCGCATCCAGGCGTTCAGCGGCACGCCGGTCGACGTCGGCACAGCCGACATCACGCTGTACCGGGACGACCTGAGGCTTCGGGGGTCCGGGCCCTGGAGCCCACCGTGCTGCCCGACTCCGGCATCGACGGCCGGCTGGTCGTGCTGGTCGACGACGTCCTCTTCTCCGGCCGGTCGGTGCGCGCCGCGCTGGACGCGCTGCGCGACCTGGGCCGGCCGCGGAGCGTGCAGCTCGCCGTCCTGGTCGACCGTGGGCACCGGGAGCTGCCGATCCGCGCGGACTTCGTCGGCAAGAACGTGCCGACCTCGCGCACCCAGCAGGTGAAGGTGCACCTCGCGGAGATCGACGGCGTCGACGAGGTGCTCGTGACCGAGGGGACGGTCTGAGCGGACAGGGGCGTGAGCATCGCAGCGAGGCGGCCGCTGACAGCGAGCGAGCATCGCAGCGAGGAACGAGCGAGGAGCGGAACGAGCGAGGAACCGGCCTGGGCATCGGAGCGAGGAGCGGAGCGCCCCGCGGGGGCGAAGGGGAGACACAGTGAAGCGGCACCTGCTGGAGTCGGCCGACCTCGACCGCGCCGATGCGACGCTGGTGCTCGACACCGCCGCGCAGATCGACCAGGCGCTGGCCGGCCGCGAAGTCAAGAAGCTGCCCACCCTGCGCGGGCGCACCGTGGTCAACCTCTTCTACGAGGACTCCACCCGCACCCGGATCTCCTTCGAGCTGGCGGCCAAGCGGCTGTCGGCCGACGTCATCAACTTCTCCGCCAAGGGCAGCAGCGTCTCCAAGGGCGAGAGCCTCAAGGACACCGCGCTGACGCTGGAGGCCATGGGCAGCGACGCGATCGTCGTCCGCCACTCCGCCTCGGGCGCCCCGCACCGGCTGGCCAACTGGGTCCGCGGCAGCGTCGTGAACGCCGGCGACGGCACTCACGAGCACCCGACCCAGGCGCTGCTGGACGCCTACACGATCCGGCAGCGGCTGGGCCGGCTCGAGGGTGTGCGGGTGGTGCTCGTCGGCGACGTGCTGCACAGCCGGGTGGCCCGCTCGAACGTCTGGCTGCTGCACACGCTGGGCGCCGAGGTCACCGTCGTCGCACCGCCGACGCTGCTCCCCGTCGGGATCGGCAGCTGGCCGGTGGACGTGAGCTACGACCTGGACGCGGTGCTGCCCAAGGCCGACGTGGTGATGATGCTGCGGGTACAGGCCGAGCGGATGAACGCCTCGTACTTCCCGAGCGCCCGCGAGTACAGCCGTCGCTACGGCCTGGACGGCCGGCGGATGGCGACGCTGTCCGACGACGCGATCGTCATGCACCCCGGCCCGATGAACCGAGGGATGGAGATCGCCGCCGACGTGGCCGACTCCGTCCGCTCCACGATCGTCGAGCAGGTGGGCAACGGGGTCTCCGTGCGCATGGCCGTGCTCTACCTGCTGCTCGGAGGCTCGCCCGCATGACGACCTACCTGATCACGGGCGCGAAGCCCTACGGCGGGGACGCTGCCGACATCCTCCTGAAGGACGGCCGGATCGCCGCGGTCGGCGAGTCGCTGTCCGCGACCGGCGCCGAGGTGATCGACGCCGGTGGACTGATCGCCCTGCCCGGCCTGGTGGACCTGCACACCCACCTGCGGGAGCCCGGCCGCGAGGACGCCGAGACGGTCGAGACCGGCAGCCGGGCGGCCGCGCTGGGCGGGTTCACCGCGGTGCACGCCATGGCCAACACCGACCCCGTGGCCGACACCGCCGGCGTCGTCGAGCAGGTGTGGCGGCTCGGCGAGCAGGCCGGCCTGGTCGACGTCGTCCCGGTGGGTGCGGTGACGGTCGGTCTGAAGGGCGAGCGGCTGGCCGAGCTCGGCGCGATGGCCGACTCCGCCGCCCGCGTGCGGGTGTTCTCCGACGACGGGCACTGCGTGGCCGACCCCGCGTTGATGCGCCGGGCCCTGGAGTACGTGAAGGCGCTCGACGGCGTCGTCGCCCAGCACGCGGAGGAGCCCCGGCTCACCGCCGGTGCCCAGATGCACGAGGGCGACCGCTCCGCGCGGCTCGGCCTCACCGGCTGGCCGGCCGCCGCCGAGGAGGCGATCATCGCCCGCGACGTGCTGCTGGCTGGGCACGTCGGCGCCCGGCTGCACATCTGCCACGTGTCGACGGCGGGCTCGGTGGAACTGTTGCGCTGGGCGAAGGCGCGCGGCGTCCAGGTCACCGCGGAGGTGACCCCGCACCACCTGCTGCTCACCGACGCCTGCGCGGAGAGCTACGACCCGGTGTTCAAGGTCAACCCGCCGCTGCGCACGGACGAGGACATCGCGGCCCTCCGGCAGGGGCTGGCCGACGGCACGATCGACGCCGTCGCCACCGACCACGCGCCGCACGCGGTGGAGGACAAGGAGAGCGAGTGGGCGCAGGCCCGCCCCGGGATGCTCGGGCTGGAGCAGGCGCTCTCGGTCGTCGTCGAGACGATGGTCGAGACCGGCCTGCTCGACTGGCAGGGCGTCGCCGACCGCATGTCGGTGCGCCCTGCCGCCATCGGCCGACTCGACGGTCACGGTCGCCCGCTGGCCCCTGGCGAGCCGGCCAACCTGCTGCTGCTGGACGCCTCGACCCGGGCGCCGGTCGACCCGGCGGCGCTGGCCAGCCGCAGCCGCAACAGCCCCTACGCCGGCCGGGAGCTCCCCGGCCGCGTGGTCGCGACGTTCCTGCGGGGGACGCCGACCGTTTTGGACGGAAAGGCAACACGGTGAGGCGACAGCGAGTGAGCATCGCAGCGAGGAACGAGCGAGGAGCGGAGCGAGCGCGGAGCCGAACGGGAGTTGCAGAGTGAGTCAGGCGATCCTCGTGCTCGAGGACGGCAGGACGTTCCGCGGCGAGGCCTACGGCGCGGTCGGGACGACGGTGGGCGAGGCGGTCTTCGCGACCGGGATGACCGGCTACCAGGAGACGCTGACCGACCCCAGCTACCACCGGCAGGTCGTCGTCATGACCGCCCCGCACATCGGCAACACCGGAGTGAACGGCGAGGACGACGAGAGCCGGCGCATGTGGGTGGCCGGCTTCGTCGTCCGCGACCCGGCCCGCCGCTCGTCGAACTGGCGGGCCACCGGCAGCCTGGACGACGAGTTGGTGGCTCAGGGGATCGTCGGGATCAGCGGCATCGACACCCGCGCCCTGACCCGGCACCTCCGCGACCGCGGTGCGATGCGGGTGGGCATCAGCAGCGAGACCACCGACGTCGACGCGCTGCTCGCCCAGGTGACCGCGGCCGAGAGCATGACCGGCGCGGACCTGGCTCCGCAGGTGAGCACCGGCGAGGGCTACGTGGTCCCGGCGGTGGGGAGAAGCGCTACACGATCGCCGCGCTGGACCTCGGTATCAAGACCGCCACCCCCGGCACCTCGCCGAGCTCGGCGTCGAGACCCACGTGCTGCCGTCGACCGCCACCGCCGAGGAGCTGCTCGCCGCCGGCCCGGACGGGGTCTTCCTGTCCAACGGCCCGGGCGACCCGGCCGCCGCCGACTACGCCGTCGAGGCGGTCCGGGGCGTGCTGGACGCGAAGCGGCCGCTGTTCGGCATCTGCTTCGGCAACCAGATCCTCGGACGGGCCCTGGGGCTCGGCACGTACAAGCTGCGCTTCGGCCACCGGGGCTGAACCAGCCGGTGCTCGACCGGGTCAGCGGAACGGTCCGGGTGACCAGCCACAACCACGGCTTCGCCGTCGACGCCCCGCTGGACCGGCCCACCGTCACCCCGTACGGGCAGGTGGAGGTCAGCCACGTGGGGCTCAACGACGACGTGGTCGAGGGCTGCGCTGCCTGGAGGTCCCCGCGTTCAGCGTCCAGTTCCACCCGGAGTCCGCCGCGGGTCCGCACGACGCGGCCCCGCTGTTCCAGCGGTTCGTCGACCTGATGGAGACCGCGCGGAACGGCGACGCGCACGCCGGCGGGCCGGCGCCGCAGGTCGAGCACAGCACGGGGGAGAAGGCCTGATGCCCAAGCGCACCGACATCGAGCACGTGCTGGTGATCGGCTCCGGGCCGATCCTCATCGGCCAGGCCGCCGAGTTCGACTACTCCGGCACCCAGGCCTGCCGGGTGCTGCGCGCCGAGGGCCTGCGGGTCAGCCTCGTGAACAGCAACCCGGCCACGATCATGACCGACCCCGAGGTCGCCGACGCCACCTACATCGAGCCGCTGACGCCGGAGTTCGTCGAGAAGGTGATCGCCAAGGAGCGCCCCGACGCCTTGCTGGCCACCCTCGGCGGGCAGACCGCGCTCAACATCGCCATCGGGCTCTACGAGAACGGCGTCCTGGAGAAGTACGGCGTCCAGCTCATCGGCGCCGACGTCGACGCGATCAACCGCGGCGAGGACCGGCAGCTGTTCAAGGACATCGTCCGGTCGATCGGCGCGGACGCGCCGCGCTCGACGGTGTGCGCGTCGGTCGACGAGGCGGTCGCGACGGCCGAGGAGGTCGGCTACCCCGTCGTCATCCGGCCGAGCTTCACCATGGGCGGCCTCGGGTCCGGCATCGCCACCGACGAGCCGATGCTGCGCCGGATGGCCGGCCACGGGCTGGCCGACTCCCGGTGCACACCGTGCTCATCGAGGAGTCGGTGCTGGGCTGGAAGGAGTACGAGCTCGAGCTCATGCGCGACCGCAGCGACAACGTCGTGGTCATCTGCTCGATCGAGAACATCGACGCGATGGGCGTGCACACCGGCGACTCGGTGACCGTCGCCCCGGCCATGACGCTGACCGACCGCGAGTACCAGCAGATGCGGGACGTCGGCATCGCGGTGCTGCGAGAGGTCGGCGTGGACACCGGCGGCTGCAACATCCAGTTCGCCGTCCACCCGGAGACCGGCCGTCTCGTCGTCATCGAGATGAACCCCGGGTGTCGCGCTCGTCGGCGCTGGCGTCGAAGGCCACCGGCTTCCCGATCGCCAAGATCGCCGCGAAGCTGGCCATCGGCTACACCCTCGACGAGATCACCAACGACATCACCGGTGTCACCCCGGCGAGCTTCGAGCCGTCGCTGGACTACGTGGTCGTCAAGATCCCGCGGTTCGCCTTCGAGAAGTTCCCGGCGCGGACCCGCGGCTGACCACCACGATGAAGAGCGTCGGCGAGATCATGTCGTTCGGCCGAAACTTCGCCGAGGCGCTGGGCAAGGCGATGCGGTCCACGGAGACGAAGGTCGCCGGGTTCTGGACGGGGAGGCCGACTCCCGCTCGGCCGAGGAACTGCTCGACGCGCTGCGCGTGCCGGTCGACGGCCGGCTCTACCTCGCCGAGCAGGCGCTCGCGGCCGGCGCGACCGTCGAGGAGGTCGCCGAGGCCAGTGGTTTCGACCCGTGGTTCGTCGACCAGATCGCGCTGGTCCGCGAGGTCGGCGAGGAGGTCCGGGACGCCCCCGCCCTCACCGAGCCCGTGTTGCGCCGCGCCAAGCGCTTCGGGCTCTCCGACCGGCAGGTCGCGGCACTGCGGCCCGAGCTGGCCGGCGAGGACGGCGTCCGGACGCTGCGCTGGCGGCTGGGCATCCGGCCGGTCTACAAGACCGTCGACACGTGCGCCGCCGAGTTCGCCGCCCGCACGCCGTACCACTACTCCTCCTACGACGAGGAGACCGAGGTGCAGCCCCGCGAGAAGCCGGCGGTGCTCATCCTCGGGTCCGGCCCGAACCGGATCGGCCAGGGCATCGAGTTCGACTACTCCTGCGTGCACGCCGTCATGGCCCTGCACGACGCCGGCTACGAGGCGGTGATGGTCAACTGCAACCCCGAGACCGTCTCCACCGACTACGACACCGCCGACCGGCTCTACTTCGAGCCGCTGACCTTCGAGGACGTCCTGGAGGTCGTGGCGGCCGAGCGCACGGCGGGTCCGGTGGCCGGGGTCATCTGCACCCTCGGCGGGCAGACCCCGCTCGGCCTCGCCCAGCGACTGAAGGACGCCGGGGTCCCAGTGCTGGGCACCCAGCCTGCGGCGATCGACGACGCCGAGCACCGCGGCGCCTTCTCCCGCGTGCTCGCCGACACCGGGCTGCTCGCCCCGAAGCACGGCACGGCGACGACGTTCGCCGAGGCCCGCGCCATCGCGACAGGGATCGGCTATCCCGTGCTGGTGCGGCCCTCCTACGTCCTCGGCGGCCGCGGGATGGAGATCGTCTACGACGAGGGCACTCTCGAGGCCTACATCGCCAAGGCCACCGACGTCAGCACGGCGCACCCGGTGCTCGTCGACCGCTTCCTGGAGGACGCCGTCGAGATCGACGTGGACGCTCTCTACGACGGCACCGACCTCTACCTCGGCGGCGTGATGGAGCACATCGAGGAGGCCGGCATCCACTCCGGTGACTCCGCGTGCGCCCTCCCGCCGATCACCCTCGGGTCGGGCGACCTGCTCAAGATCCGGGCAGCCACCGAGAAGCTGGCCGCCCGGATCGGGGTCCGCGGGCTGGTGAACGTCCAGTACGCGATCAAGGACGACATCCTGTACGTGATCGAGGCCAACCCGCGGGCGAGCCGGACGGTGCCCTTCGTCTCGAAGGCCACCGCCGTCCAGCTGGCCAAGGCCGCGGCCCGCATCGCGGTGGGGAGACCATCGCCTCCCTGCGTTCGGTCGGCGTGCTCCCGGCCACCGGGGACGGCACCGACCTGCCCGAGGACGCGCCGATCGCGGTGAAGGAGGCGGTGCTGCCCTTCCACCGGTTCCGCACGGTCGAGGGCCACGGCGTGGACACCGTGCTGTCGCCGGAGATGAAGTCCACCGGCGAGGTGATGGGCCTCGACGCCGAGTTCGGCACCGCCTTCGCCAAGTCCCAGGCGGCCGCCTACGGCTCGCTGCCCACCGAGGGCACGGTCTTCGTCTCCCTGGCCAACCGGGACAAGCGCTCGGCGGTCTTCCCGATCAAGCGGCTGGCCGACCTGGGATTCCGGGTGCTCGCCACCGCCGGGACCGCCCAGGTGCTACGCCGCAACGGCGTCGCCGCCGAGGTCGTCGGGAAGTTCAGCGAGGGGCCGGGGAACGTCGTCGAGCGGATCCTGGCCGGCGAGGTCGACATGGTGGTCAACACCCCGTTCGGGTCGCCGGGCAACAGCGGGCCGCGGCTGGACGGCTACGAGATCCGTACCGCGGCGGTCGGCGCCGGCATCCCCTGCATCACCACGGTCCAGGGCATGGCCGCGGCGGTGCAGGGCGTGGAGGCCCTGCTGCGCGGCGACATCGGCGTGCGCAGCCTCCAGGAGATCCACGCCGATCTCACTGGACGATGACATGTCTAGAAGCCAGCGCTGGGCGCTGAGATAGGTCGACATCTCCGCCAAGTGCGCAATTGCTCGGCCGAGGCGTCTCGATTTGATGCTCCACGCTGTACCGAAGCGCCACTGCTCTACCGCTCATGCTGCCATACCACGACGTCCACGATGGATTCTCCGCGTGTTTGCCATCGGGCACCGGTTGTCGACTACTTTTGCATTTGGAGCCAGTTCGCGGGTCGATGAGTCGGTTTCGATCGGCCTGCGTGGACAGGTTTGGCAACGCTCGCCAGTCCAAGCGTTCGACCTGGTGACAACGTGCCGACTTCTCGTTTGGCGCTTGAGGGCCTTGCGCGATAGCTTCGCAGTCGATGTGATGTGGGCCTTGCGGCCCAACCTGGGGGCTGATGCATCCGTCGAAGCTTTCGCGGCCGAGGTGGCAACCCTCGAGTGGTTGCCGCGAGACGTCGCGCCGCGCGAACCTTCGGGGCGGGTCCGACCGCTTGTGCGGGGCGGTCTACGCTCACGAACACGGGTGGTCTCGTCGCCTCCTCGCCGGGGACGGTGGGGAGCGAACCGACTGTGAAGGTAACTAGGTGAGCTCAAGCAAGATCGCTATGCCCAGCGCGCCGGTTCCTCTGGCTGCGCCCGACGAGAAGCGTGACGCGGCGGGCCTCTTTTCTGCCGGTCGTGCGGGCGATGTCGTTCGCAACCTAGTTCAAGACATTGATGCATCCGGCATCGGAGTTTCTGAGCTCGTTGCACAGTTCAAGGCGGGCGCGGCGAAGTACGCCGCGGAGTCAAGCGATTCGCTCGACTCTTTCACCGAAAAGATGGCGACGAGTCTAACCGCGGGGCACCTGGGTGAGGATGACCTACTACATCTCATTCATATGCTCTACTTCGCTGGCCAGCAGCGATTACTAGCGAAACATCATCTCCGGTTCCCCGCATACAGCATTCTGGACGACTACTTCACAAATGCAACCGGGCCTTCGGGTCCTCGCATTCTTCCCCGACCTGTAGTGCCTGAGCGAAGCTGGTCCCTGTTTGGACGGCGAATCGGTTTCCCAGTAGGAGTGCCTGCGTCGCCGCTCACTGGAGGGTCGGCGTGGATCCAGTACTTCGCAGGAAATGGATTCAATGTTCTGACGTATAAAACCGTTCGCAGTCGTAGTTGGGGTCCTAACGTCCCGCCGAATTGGGCGTTCGTTCCGGATGTGCGGACGCCTTTTGATGTATCAGATGATGGCTACGAGGTGCTGGCGGAGCCATGGGATTGGGTGGATCCCGGGAGTCGTGACGTCTCAACCGCCAACTCTTTCGAGTGCCGTCGCCCGAACCGCACGAGTGGATGGCAGACGTTGCTAACGCGCTAACCGTCTTGGCGGAAGATCAGCTTCTTATCGTCAGTGTCATGGGGGAGGACTACGAAAGTCATTCTCCTAAGCTTGAGGCCATTGTGGCCGACTTTGCGCGGACGGCGAAGATGGCCGAAGACGCGGGCGCCGGCGTAGTCGAGCTCAACCTTTCTTGCCCGAACGCCTTGGATACCTCCCCGCAAGGCGTAAAGCCCCCTTTGTTTCGATCCGCAGGTGACTGCGGCGATCGTTGAGGGCGTCCGACGCGAATTGGATCCTGATACGTCCCTCGTTGCGAAGTTGTCGTACCTCAACGAACGTCGCCTTGCAGAACTCATTCGTGAGATTGCACCCATGATTGATGGCGTATCAGGCATCAACACCCTGCAATGCAAGGTTCGCCGAGCCGATGGACAGCCCACGTTCCCAGGAAGGCAGCTGGCTGGCGTTTCTGGTATCGCTGTCCGTGAGTATGCTCATCGTTTCGTTGCCGGCTTGGCGAGACTACGAGTCGAAACAGGGCACTACTTCGAGATAGTCGGCATGGGTGGCGTCACTGATCCAGCGTCGTTCCGAGGGCTGTTCGATCTCGGTGCCAATGTCGTACAGACGGCTTCCGGCGCCTTTGCCAATCCTTTCCTGGCGCTTGAATGTGTCGAGAATTCCGGTGAGGTGCTACCCGAGGTGGCGTCCGTCATGGATCCGCCTCTGCAAGCCTCTTTGCGAAGCATGATTGTTAATTCCTTGCGGAGTGCTGAACGGCTTTCGAAGTTCGAGATCGCTGAAGCCTTACCCTTGCGCGCTAGACAGTCGTACCTTCTGCTTGAGGCCATGGAGGCTGCCGGGGACATCGCGCCAGTCGTAGGCAAGCCCGCCACATTCGAACTGCCACGCCAACATGCGTCGCCTGGGGCGTCGACCAGCTAGCATGCCTGCTATGGGACTGGTCGTCGTCGCACTTGGACTGGTCCTCCTAGCAATACTCCTCTGCTTAGTTGAATACCTGCTGCGGCCAAGTGTTCTCAAATTTCGTGGATTGCACAGTACGGATCGCGCGTTGGCTCTTGCCCATCAGCGTCGCGCCTACCTCTTTCAAACTGGAACGGTGGCCATATCCGGCCTGGCTGCGGGAGCCGTTGGAATGTCGCTCGGGGAGCTAGGGTGGGCCGCCGTCTCCGGCGCTGTGGCGGAAGGGATCCTGTCCTTGACGTACCTAGCCAAGCATCACGCTAGGGGAGTCTCGAAGTGAACGGCCCTGGCACGCCCGGACCGAGGCCGAGCTTGGTTGCTCGCATTGGGGCACTCACGAAGAGGCCTATCGCCGCTGCGCAGAGTATCCGCACGTTGATTGGTCTCGCTGATCAGACTGACCGAGACAGTCAGACAGCAGCCACGAGAGGACTCTACGAGGACCTGGCGACGAAGATCTGCGAGTGCTGGGTAAGGAGTGGCGTCGATGGTGCAAACCGTCTGATGGTTGAGTATCGGCGCTACTGCGCGAGGGCTGGTGACGCGCGTGCACAGGAGAGATACCGAAGGTTGGTTGCCAAGCTCGGAAACGTCGGTTCGCGTACGCGAGAAGTCAGTCAGTTGTCCGCGGACGACGAGCCGTGTGCTGATGCCGTTCTGCTGATCCTGGCCCACCTGCAGGGCTTCAAGGAGGTCCCCTTTCTGGAGCAACTGCAGGACGTCGTCGAGCAGTGGTGTGAAGTTTCGTGAGCTGGGGTTCGTCGCGCAAGTCAGATGCTGTTCAGCGTGATTGCCTGGGGTCATGACTTCGACTAGGGGATCGCTCCTGGCTTCGGCACGCGGCTGGCCGCATCGGTCGCCGAGCGGGGACCGCTCTGCGTGGGGATCGACCCGCACCGGGAGCTGCTGGTCGGCTGGGGCGTCGGCGACGACCTGGACGGTCTGCGCCGGTTCACCGACGCCGTCGTCGAGGCGCTGGCCGGCTCGGTGGCGGTGCTCAAGCCGCAAATGGCGTTCTACGAGCGTTTCGGGGCGCGGGGCGTCGCCGTCCTCGAGGACGCCGTCGCCGGCATCCGCGCGGCGGGCGCCCTCGTGCTGCTCGACGCCAAGCGCGGGGACATCGGTTCCACGATGGCCGCCTACGCCGACTACCTGGGCAGCGACCACCCGATGCAGGTGGACGCCCTGACCGTCAGCCCGTTCCTGGGGCCGGAGTCCCTGGCGCCGGCCGTCCGGGCGGCGAAGAGCTCCGGTGGGGGCTTGTTCGTCCTGGCCCGCACGTCCAATCCCGACGCCGGCACGTTCCAGCACGCGCGGGTGGGTGAGGTGTCGGTGGCCCAGGCCGTCGTGGACACGGTGGGGCGCTGGAACGCCGAGGACGCACCGTCCGGGCCGGGCTCCTTCGGCGTCGTCGTCGGTGCCACGCTCCAGGAGCTGGACGTCGATCTCGACGGGCTCGGCGGGCCGATCCTCGCCCCCGGGCTGGGTGCCCAGGGCGGGTCGGTGGCCGACCTCCGTCGGCTGTTCGGCTCGGAGCGCGCCGTCGTCCCCACGGTGTCGCGGGACGTGCTGGCCGCAGGCCCGGACGCGGCCGCCCTCCGCGCCGCCGCGGACCGCTGGACGGCGGAGCTCTCGGCGTGAGGCGGGCGCTGCCGGCTCTCCTGGCGGCGCTCGGCGGGGTCCTGGCGGGTGCGGGCGTGGTCGTCTTCTGGCTGACGAACACCCGGGAACGGGTCACCTACGACGGGAGCTACGCGCCGCTGGAGCCGGGCTCGGCCTACGAGAGCCGGCTCACCCTGACCCTCGACGACCGGTGGACCGTCCTCTGGACCGCGGGGCACCTGACCGGTGCTCTCCTGGTCGTCGCCGGTCTGCTGGTCCTCGTCGCGACCGGCGGCTGGTGGCTGGGTCGCCGCGGCGACCGGAAGGGGTTCGCGCGCGACATGTGAGCGGCGTGTCGTGTCGCGGCGTGTCGTCGTGCCGACGGCCCGGATTCCGCCGGGCGACCCATGGCCCCGACGCAGAACGGAAACGCACGGTTCCGGTCGCGACCTGCACGGATCCCTCCTCGGCTCCGCGTAGGTGAACACCATGCGAACGGCTACGACACGCGAGCAGCACTTTTCCCGGCGCGGGGGCGCGTGACCAGCGGATTTGCCGGGAACTACGTTCATCATGAGGCTCAGAGGCGAGCCGCTTCCCTACGACTCCCTGACGACGACTGCCCGGCCGAACCCGTGCCGGCGAACGACACGATTGGGTAGCCATGCCTTTGCCTGACCTGTCCCCGGAACAACGCGCAGCAGCCCTCGAGAAGGCCGCCGCGGCCCGCAAGGCCCGTGCCGAACTGCGCGAGCGGCTCAAGAGCAAGGGCGCCACGGTCGCCGACGTCCTCAAGCAGGGCGAGACCGACGAAGTGATCGGCAAGATGCGTGTCTCCGCCGTCCTGGAGTCCCTGCCCGGAGTGGGCAAGGCGCGGGCTGCGAAGATCATGGAGCGTCTGGAGATCTCCCCGACCCGCCGTGTGCGCGGACTGGGGCCAACCAGCGCAAGGCGCTCGAGGCCGAGTTCGCGGACGAGAAGGTCGTCTGACCCCGGCCCCGACACGGCTGCACCCGGACGAGGACGGCGAGTGGTTTCAGGCGATGCGGCACGGCTGACCGTGCTGTCCGGCCCCTCAGGGGTCGGGAAGGGCACGGTCGTGGCGGAGGTCCGGCGTCGGCATCCCGATGTCTGGCTCTCCGTGTCGGCCACCACTCGCCGTCCTCGAACGGGCGAGGTCGACGGCGTGCACTACCACTTCGTGGACGACGCCGAGTTCGACCGGCTCATCGCGACCGACGGCCTCCTGGAGTGGGCCGAGTACGCGGGCAACCGGTACGGCACCCCTGTGGAGCCGCTGAGGAGGCACCTGGCGACCGGGGCTCCGGCGCTGCTCGAGATCGAGCTGCAGGGTGCGCGCCAGGTGCGGGCGCGCGATCCCCGGGCCCAGCTGGTCTTCCTCGCCCCGCCGTCGTGGGCCGAGCTCGTCAACCGGCTGGCCGGCCGCGGTTCCGAGCCGCCCGCCGTCCAGGAGCGCCGGCTGGCCCTCGCGCAGGCCGAACTGGACGCCGCGGGGAGTTCGACGTCGTCGTCGTCAACGACGACGTCACCCGGGCCGCCGACGAGTTGGTAGGCTTGCTGACTGCGCCCTCGCCCGGCCTGGTGCCGGGGAGTAGCGCCCACGAGGAAGAGCCTCGCCGGTGCACCCGCCGGCGCCTTCCTCCCGCTATCGAATGAGGAGCACGCCCGCCCGTGTCCGGAGTCGCACCTGCCCCCGAGGGCATCACCAACCCGCCGATCGACGAGCTGCTCGAGCGCACCAGCAGCAAGTACGGCCTGGTCATCTTCGCCGCCAAGCGCGCGCGGCAGATCAACGCGTACTACAGCCAGCTCTCCGAGGGCCTGCTGGAGTACGTCGGCCCGCTGGTCGACACCGCGCCGCAGGAGAAGCCGCTCTCGATCGCGCTCCGCGAGATCAACGAGGGCCTGCTGACCCACACCGCCGGCGAGAACTGAGGCCCCGTCCCGGGTCCCACGCTGAGCGTGCGAAGGGTGGGGAGGACGGGGTGTTTCGGCTGCCCCCACCGCTCGCAGGCTCGCGGCGGGACCCCTGCAGGATGGCCGTTCCAGCACCTCACCTGGTGTGATGAGAAGGCACCCGGCTCCGGCCGGGTGCCTTCTCGTGTTGGGAGGATGAGCAGCGTGAGTTCCATCGTGCTGGGTGTCAGCGGGGAGTGGCGGCCTACAAGGCCGCCTTCGTGCTGCGCGCCTTCACCGAAGCCGGCCACGACGTCCGCGTCGTCCCCACGCCGGGCGCCCTGCACTTCGTCGGCGCCGCCACCTTCGAGGCGCTCTCGGGCAACCCGGTCACGACCGACGTCTGGTCCGACGTCCCCGAGGTGGCACACGTGCGCATCGGGCAGAACGCGGACCTGGTGGTGGTCGCCCCGGCCACCGCCGACCTGCTGGCCCGCGCCGCCGCCGGGCGGGCCGACGACCTGCTCACCGCCACCCTGCTCACCGCGTCCTGCCCGGTGGTCTTCGTGCCGGCCATGCACACCGAGATGTGGTTGCACCCGGCGACGCAGGACAACGTCGCGACCCTGCGCCGGCGGGGCGCTGTCGTGCTGCCACCCGCCGTCGGCCGGCTCACCGGCCCCGACTCCGGTCCCGGCCGGCTGCCCGAGCCCGCTGACATCGCCGCCCTGGCGACGATCGTCCTGGAGCACGGCGCCGGTGCCCTGGCGCAGGACCTCACCGGACGGCGCGTGGTCATCAGCGCCGGCGGCACCCGCGAGCCCCTCGACCCGGTCCGGTATCTCGGCAACCGCTCGTCGGGCAAGCAGGGGTGGGCGCTGGCCCGCGTCGCCGCCGCCCGGGGGCCGACGTGGTCCTGGTCGGTGCGAACGTCGAGGCACCCCCGCCCTTCGGGGTGCGGCTGGTCCCGGTCGGCACGGCCGAGGAGCTGCGCTCGGCCATGCACGCCGAGGCGAAGGAGGCCGACGTCGTCGTGATGGCCGCGGCGGTCGCGGACTTCCGGCCGGCCGCCGTCGCCGGCGCCAAGCTGAAGAAGGACTCCGCGAGCGAGCCGGACTCGGTCGGCCTCGTGCGCAACCCCGACGTCCTGGCCGAGCTGGTCAGCGCCCGGCCGGCCGGGCAACTGGTCGTCGGATTCGCCGCCGAGACCGGGGACGCCGACGCGGACGTGCTGAGCCATGCCCGCGCCAAGCTCGCGCGCAAGGGCTGCGACCTCCTGGTGGTCAACGACGTCTCGGCCGGACAGGTCTTCGGCCGTGCGGACAACACCGTCGTCGTCCTGGCACCCGATGGCTCCGTCACCGCGGTCCCCAGGAGCAGCAAGGATGCCGTCGCCGCAGGGATCTGGGGCACCGTCGTGCCACGACTGCCCGTGGTGCCGCGGGCCTGACCCGTCGCGGGTGGGCGAACGATGTGGTCCGCCCAGCCGGTAGCGTTCACGGCGATCACCGTGCGACGACCGGTCCACGACGTGTCCCACCAGGTTAGGGAGTACCGAGTGTCACGCCGCCTCTTCACCTCCGAGTCGGTCACCGAGGGCCACCCCGACAAGATCGCCGACCAGATCAGTGACTCGATCCTGGACGCGATGCTGGCGCAGGACCCGCGCAGCCGGGTCGCCGTCGAGACCATGATCACCACGGGTCAGGTGCACATCGCCGGTGAGGTGACCACGGCCGGCTACGTCGACATCGCCTCGATCGTCCGCGACACCGTCCTCCGCATCGGTTACGACTCCTCCCGCAAGGGCTTCGACGGTGCGTCCTGCGGCGTCAGCGTGTCCATCGGCGCCCAGTCGCCCGACATCGCCCAGGGCGTCGACACCGGCTACGAGGCGCGCACCTCCGGCTCCGCCGACGACGCGATCGAGCGCCAGGGCGCCGGTGACCAGGGCCTGATGTTCGGCTACGCCACCGACGAGACCCCCGAGCTCATGCCGCTGCCCATCGCGCTGGCCCACCGCCTCGCGCGCCGGCTGTCGGCCGTGCGCAAGGACGGGTCGGTGCCCTACCTGCGGCCCGACGGCAAGACACAGGTCACCGTCGTCTACGAGGACGACCAGCCGGTCGCCGTCGACACGGTGGTCGTCTCCTCCCAGCACGCCGAGGACATCTCGATCGAGCAGCTGCTCGCCCCCGACATCCAGGAACTCGTCGTCGAGCCGGAGCTGGCCGCCCTCGGCCTGCCCACCAGCGGGTACCGGCTGCTGGTGAACCCGACCGGCAAGTTCGTCATCGGCGGCCCGATGGGGGACGCCGGGCTGACCGGCCGGAAGATCATCGTCGACACCTACGGCGGCATGGCCCGGCACGGCGGGGGCGCCTTCTCGGGCAAGGACCCGTCGAAGGTCGACCGCTCCGGTGCGTACGCGATGCGCTGGGTGGCCAAGAACGTCGTCGCCGCCGGGCTGGCCCGCCGCTGCGAGGTGCAGGTCGCCTACGCCATCGGTGCCGCCCACCCGGTGGGGCTCTTCGTCGAGACCTTCGGTACCAGCACCGTGCCCGAGGACACGCTGGAGAAGGCGATCAGCGCGGTGTTCGACCTCCGTCCCGGCGCCATCGTCCGCGACCTGGACCTGCTGCGACCGATCTACGCCCCGACCGCCGCCTACGGGCACTTCGGCCGCTCGGACGTCGAGCTGCCCTGGGAGCGTCTGGACCGCGTCGACGCGCTCCGCGCTGCTGTCGGCACCTGACCCCGGGCGGCTCACGGACGAGCAGTGGACCCGGGCAACCCGGGCTGAGCTGCCGTCTGGGTCCTCCGGGTCCACCGACCGACCGACCGACGACGGCGGCCGTGTCGTAGCTCCCGGCTACCGTCGCACCGTGACGGATCACCCGACGCCACCCGCGCCTCCGCGGGTGGCACGGGTCGTCGTCGACGTGCCGCTGGCGCACCTCGACCGGCCGTTCGACTACGCCGTCCCCGAGAAGCTCGCCGACACCGTGCGGGCGGGCTGCCGGGTCCGGGTGCGGTTCCACGGGCGACTGGTCGACGGCGTGGTCTGGGAAATCGGCGACACGACCGACTTCCCCGGGTCCCTGCAGCCGCTGTCGCACGTCCCCTCCGGTGAACCCGTCCTGACGCCCCAGGTCGCCCGCCTGGTGCGTGTCGTGGCCGACCGATACGCGGGGACGGCGAGCGATGTGCTCCGGCTGGCCCTCCCGCCGCGCCGGTCCGCCGCCGAGAAGCGGCCGACTCCCACGCCCGACGAGCTGCCCGGCCCGCCCGACCCCGACGGTTTCGCCCGCTACCAGGCCGGCCCGGCGCTGCTCGACGCACTGGCGGAGGGGCGCCCGGCCCGCGCCGTGTGGACCGCGCTCCCGGGTGAGGACTGGCCGACCCGGCTCGCCGAGCTCTGCCGAGCGGCGCTGTCCGGACGGCGGGGAGCGCTCGTGGTCGTCCCCGACGGCAAGGACCTCGACCGGCTCACCGCCGCAGCGGGAGGGCTGCTGCCGCAGCACTCGTACACGGTGCTGCGCGCCGACGACTCGCCGGAGAAGCGCTACCGGCAGTTCCTGGCCGCCTCCCGGGGCGCGGCCCAGGTGGTGCTGGGCACCCGCGCGGCGATGTTCGCCCCGGTCCGTGACCTGGGCCTGGTGGTGATCTGGGACGACGGCGACGACCTGCACTCCGACGAGCGCGCGCCCTATCCGCATGCGCGCGACGTCCTCGTCCAGCGGGCCTGGCTGGACAACTGCGCCGCCGTCGTCGCCGGAACGTCGCGCACCGCCGAGGCCGCCCTGCTCGTGGAATCGGGCTGGGCGCACGAACTGGTCGCCGACCGCGCGGTCCTCCGGTCAGCCGCACCCCGGGTCCAGGCGCTGGGCGAGGACTTCGAGCTGGCCCGCGACCCTGCCGCCCGCTCGGCGCGGCTGCCGTCGCTGGCCCACGAGACGGCCCGCCGGGCGCTGGCCGCGGACGCCCCGGTGCTGGTGCAGGTGCCGCGGCGCGGCTACGTGCCATCGCTGGCCTGCGCGCGCTGCCGGGCGCCGGCCCGGTGCGCGCACTGCGCCGGCCCGCTGGGGATCTCCCCGCGTCCGGGCCCGGGCGGGACGCGGATCCCGGCCTGCCGGTGGTGCGCCCGGCCCGCCGCCACCTTCGACTGCCCGCACTGCCACGGCACGAAGCTGCGCGCGTCGGTGGTGGGCGAGTCGCGGACCGCCGAGGAGCTGGCCCGCGCCTTCCCGGGGACGACGGTGCGCACCTCCGGCAGCACGTCGGGCGTGCTGGCGACGGTGCCGGCCGGGGCGGCACTCGTCGTCGCGACGCCCGGGGCCGAGCCGGTCGCCGAAGGCGGCTACGGAGCGGCGCTGCTGCTGGACTCGTGGGCGCTGCTCGGGCGGGCCGACCTGCGCGCCGGGGAGGAGACGATGCGGCGCTGGATGAACGCGGCGGCGCTGGTGCGCCCGGCGGAGGCAGGGGGACAGGTGATGGTCGCCGCCGACGCCGCCCATCCCGTCGTCCAGGCGCTCGTCCGGTGGGACCCGGGCTGGCTCGCCGCCCGGGAGCTCGCCGACCGCCGGGCACTGGGCTTCCCGCCGGTCACCCGCATGGCGTCCCTGTCCGGGTCACCGGCGGCGCTGACCGAGTTCCTGGCGGCGCTGCGACTCCCCGACGACGCCGACCTGCTCGGACCTGTCCCCGAACGCCCGCGGCCGGGCCAGGAGGGAGAGCGGGAGCGCTTCCTCGTGCGGGTGCCGCGCAGCGAGGGCGGGGCGCTCGCGCACGCGCTCACCGAGGTGCAGGGCGTGCGCAGCGCGAAGAAGGCGCCCGAGCACGTGCGGGTGCAGCTCGATCCCCTCGACCTCGTGTAGTCCGCCGGAGCCGGGTTGATCATCGTCCACGTGCACGGTCGCGCAGCGGGTCGCCGCGTGTCGCGAGCACGCAGTCGATGATCAACTTCGCAGGGGCGGCGGGGCGTGAACGGCGGCCCGCCTACGATCGTCGGGTGAGCGTGACCCCCATCCGGCTGTTCGGCGACCCGGTGCTGACCACCCCCGCAGCTCCGGTCCTCGACTTCGACGCCGAGCTCCGGCAGCTCGTCGGCGACCTCACCGAGACCATGCACGCTGCCGGCGGGGCCGGGCTGGCCGCGCCGCAGATCGGCGTCGGCCTGCGGGTGTTCACCTGGTTCGTCGACGGCGAGGTCGGCCACATGGTCAACCCGGACGTGTCGCCGGTCGGCGAGGAGACCGAGGAGGGGCCCGAGGGCTGCCTGTCGATCCCCGGTTTCCGCTGGGACTGCCGCCGGCACCTGCACGTCGTGGCCACCGGCTGGAACATGCACGGCGACCCGGTGCGGGTGGCCGGGTCGGAGCTGCTGGCGCGTGCCATCCAGCACGAGACCGACCACCTCGACGGGGTGCTGTTCGTCGACCGGCTCGACGCCGACGCGCGCGCGGTAGCCCTGGCCGAGCTCGAGGCAGCGGAGTGGGCCGGGATGGCCGCTTATCTGCCGGCGCCGCCGCCGGTCGTCAAAGTGAGCCCACACTGAGGATCCTGTTCGCCGGTACGCCGGCGCCCGCCGTCCCGTCACTGGAGGCGCTGCTCACCTCCGACCACGAGGTCGTCGCCGTCCTCACCCGCCCGGACGCCCGGTCCGGTCGGGGCCGCACGACCAGCCGGTCGCCGGTCGCCGAGCGGGCCGACGCCGCAGGCCTCCCAATTCTGCAGCCCCGGTCGCCGCGCGAGCCGGAGTTCCTCGACCAGCTCGCCGAGCTCGCCGTCGACTGCGTCCCGGTCGTCGCCTACGGCGCGCTCGTCCCGCAGGCGGCTCTCGACCTGCCCGTGCACGGCTGGGTCAACCTGCACTTCTCCCTGCTGCCCGCCTGGCGCGGGGCCGCGCCGGTACAGCACGCGATCATGGCCGGTGACGAGATCACCGGCGCCTCGACCTTCCGGCTGGAGGCGGGCCTGGACACCGGCCCGGTGTACGGCACGATCACCGAGGCCATCGGCCCCCGGGACACGGCCGGCGACCTCCTCGGCCGGCTGGCCGTCAGTGGCGCCGGCCTGCTGGTGGCCACCCTCGACGGCATCTCCGCGAACACCCTCGTGGCCGAGCCGCAGCCCGCCGAGGGGATCAGCCTCGCGCCCAAGGTCGAGACCGCCGACGCGCGCGTGGACTGGTCGCTGCCGTCCCACGTGGTCGACCGGCGGGTCCGCGGCGTCACCCCGGCCCCCGGCGCGTGGACGACGTGGCGCGGGGACCGGCTGCGGGTGGGCCCCGTCGTGCCGGTCGCCGACGGCCCGGACCTGGCCCCCGGCGAGCTGGCGACCGGTCCGACCGGCGTGCTGGTGGGCACCGGCCGGGGCGCGGCCCGGCTCGGCGACGTCCAGCCGGCCGGCAAGCGGATGCTCCCCGCCGCCGACTGGGCCCGCGGCGCCCGTCCGCAGCCCGGTGAGCGGGTGGGGCAGTGAGCCCGCCGAGGAAGCGGCACCCCGCGACCCGGCGCCGACCGCTCGACGGTGCCCGGCTGACGGCCTACGACGTCCTGGACGGCGTCTCCTCGCGGGCGGCGTACGCAAACCTGCTCCTGCCGCAGCTGCTGCGCGAACGGCCCGAGCTCGACGAGCGGGACGCCGCCTTCGCCACCCAGCTGGCCTACGGCACGCTGCGCGCGCAGGGCACCCTGGACGCGATCCTGACCGGGCTGGTCTCCCGCCCGCTGGGTGACCTCGACCCCCGTGTGCTGGACCTGCTGCGGCTCGGCACCCATCAGCTGATCGATCTGCGGGTGCCGTCCCACGCCGCCGTCGACACCACCGTCGACCTCACCCGGGCGATCGTGGGCACCGGTGCCTCCGGCCTGGTCAACGCGGTGCTCCGCAAGGTGGCCGCCGGGGGTGACCGGGAGCAGTGGCTGACCACCCTCGGGGGCGACGACGAGCAGCGGCTGGCCCTGGCGACCAACCACCCCCGCTGGATCGTCGACGCCTGGCGGGACGCGCTCGGGGGCGACGCGGAGCTCGAACCGGCGCTCCTGGCCGACGACGCGGCCCCGGAGGTCCACCTGGTCGCCCGGCGCACGGACCGTGCGGCGCTGGTGGCCGAGTCCGGCGGCGAGGCGGGCCCCTGGTCGCCGTTCGCGGTGCGCCTGCACGGCGGTGACCCCGGCCGGCTGGCCTCGGTCCGCTCCGGCGTCGCCGCCGTGCAGGACGAGGGAGCCAGCTCGCCGGCCTGCTCCTCGCCCGGCGCCGCTGGCGGGCCGCGACGAGGCCTGGCTCGACATGTGTGCCGGTCCGGGCGGCAAGGCCGGGCTGCTGGCCTCCGTCCGGCCCGACGGCGTGCGGCTGACCGCCGCCGACCGCGCCCCGCACCGCGCCGACCTGGTGCGCACGGCGCTGGCCGGCGAGGCGGGGTGGAGGTGCTGGCCGCCGACGGCCGCGAGGCGCCGTGGCCGGCCGGGTCGTTCGACCGGGTCCTCCTCGACGCCCCGTGCACCGGGCTGGGCGCGCTGCGCCGGCGTCCCGAGGTGCGGTGGCGCCGGACGCCCGAGGACGTCGCCCCGCTCGTCGAGCTGCAGCTGGAGCTGCTGGCCGGAGCGCTCGCGTCGGTACGGCCCGGGGAGTGGTCGCCTACGTGACGTGCTCGCCGCACACGGAGGAGACGGTCGGCGTCGTCGAGGTGGCCGCGGCCAGGGACGACGTCGAGGTGATCCCCGTCGCGCCGCTGTTCCCGGAGGTGCCCGGCATGGAGCGCGGGAGCTACGCCCAGCTGTGGCCGCACCGGCACGGCACCGACGCCATGTTCATGGCGCTGCTCCGCCGCACGCGCTAGCGGAACGGTCAGGCACGCTCGCTCGCCGGCACGGGAGGATCGTCCAGCCACCGCTTGGCGGCCACGGCAAGCCACTGCCGTCGCCACGTCGCGATTCCCAGGCCGACGAGGAAGACGATCGCGGCGGGCACCGTGACCGCCAGGTGCTGCCAGTGGCCGAGAACTGCCTGGGACGCGAAGACCAGCGCGGTCAGCCACGCGAGCCACCGGTCCGCGGCGTACCCGCGCGCGAGCCGCTCGGTCCTGGAGCGCAGCCCGGCACCCGGATCGAGTCCCGACCGGATCGCGTGGACGCATCGGTAGCGGTCGGACCGTCCGCTGCGGCGGCTCCACCAGAAGCAGATCGCCGCACCGACCGGCAACGCTGCGAGACCCCCGACGGCGACCGAGATCGCCCAGTGGTCGTCGGGATCGGTCGGGTCGTACCTCACCACGACGAGCGCACCGACGCTCAGGACGAGCAGGGCGAAGAGCTCGGCCTCCTCCCGGCGCTCGTACCGGACGCCGGCATCCCAGTCGACGTCGTTCACCCCGTCAGTCGTTCACAGCGCGAGGACGAGGACGACGACGAGGACGTAGGCGCCGGCGAGCGCCAGCAGCCGCCGGCCACCGAGCCAGGGCTCCCACCACGGGATCGGCGGGAACGCCCGGGGTGGCCCGGCGGGGGCCACCGTCCAGCGCCGTGCAGCCACGAGCTGCCGGTGGTGCCACACCGCCAGCGCCACGTACGCCGCGACGAGGACCGTCGCGGCCGGGAGCGACGATGGCCGGTCCCACTCGGCCTGCAGCAGCACCGACAGGGGCAGGACCGGCAGTGCCCGGCGCATCCATGCCAGCCGCAGGGAGCGACGGGCGAGCGCATCCACGCGGGAGCGCAGCCCGGGCCCCGGATCGACGTGCGTGCGCAGGGCGTACTGCACGCGGGCCGCGACGTCGTGGCGTGCGCGCAGCCACGGGACCAGCGCGGCGGCGAGCGGAGCAGCCAGGACCAGCACCACGACGGCGAGCAGCAGCCACAGGGCGGCCGTGCCGTGCAGGCCGGCGTAGTCGCCGGTGAGGAGCACGCGCGACGCCCCGAGGGCGATGACGAGGGTGGGCAGCAGGAGCCCCGCTCGGCGGCCGCGGCGCTCCACCTCCGCCCAGTCGACGGCAGGCGCATGGTCGTCCACGGCGGCACCCGGGCCGGCGTCGATGACCGGGCCGTGGTCGTCCACCACCCAGTTGCCGGAAGCGAACACCGCCGGGCGGACGCCCGCCCGCCACTCACCCTCCGTGAGCGGATCACCGGACGGCCAGGTCGGACGTCGATCCGTCGGGGACGGCCTGGGGCGCACGATCACGGACGGTAGGCGCCGGACGCTCGATTCCGCGCCTCGGGCACCCACATGGGTGACCGCGCGCCCGGACGAGCGACGGTGCTCCACGACGGATGCGGATCCGATCCGTCCGCCTCCTCGCACCCGATCGCCTTGTCCGCCGCAGCGCTGCCTCTCCATACTCCGGTCAGGCTCGTGGGGAGGCACCATGACGAGCACCGGCCGGTCGTCCCGCGGGGTCGGCCGGTCGCGTCCCGACCGCCCCCGGCCGTCCGCGGACCCTGCCGGCGGCCGTCGAGGTGTGGGCCTCGGTCGTGTCCGGCCTGGAGTCGGCGCGCTACGCCGAGGTGGGCGCCGAGTACGCGAAGCTGAGTGGCCTCCTGATCCAGCAGCGCACGGCGCGGCGGGTCGCCGGTGCTGCGGCCGGGCAGGAGTGGGACGAGCTGTCCCGGCTCGCCCAGCGCGCGCTCGACCTGCTGGACCCGCTGCTGGGCGCCGCGCGCCTGCTGGCGACGACGCCGGCGTCGGTCGCCACGTCCGCTCCCGCCGCCCGACGGACCGTGCAGGGCCCAGCGGCGGGGCCCGGGTCCCGGTCCACGAGGGTCCGCACCGCCACGACCCCGCCCGCTACGACCCCGCCCGCACCCCGGGCGGCGACGAAGAGGTCCTGACCCCGAGCGAAGGAGCACCGTCATGCCGATCAACATCGGGCAGGAGATGGCCCTGCCCATGGAGCAGATCATCGGCGGGCCGCTCCAGGCGGTGGTCAAGGCGCAGGCGCTGGCGGCCTCCAGCACGGTGGACTTCATCCAGCAGGTCGGCCTCAACCCGCCGCCCGGGGGCGGCGGAGCGCAGACCGCACGCACCGTGGACTTCTCCTTCCAGCGTCGCGTTCCGGCTCGCGAGGACGACGACGGGCCCACCGACGTCCTGACGACGGAGACGGTGGCGCTCACCGTCCCGCTGCTGACGATCGTCCCGGTGCCGTTCATCCGGGTGAAGGAGGCGACCGTCGACTTCGAGGCGCAGGTGAGCAGCAGCACGCTGAACACCACCGACTCGACCTTCGGGATCAGCGCCGAGGCCTCGGGCGGCTTCTGGGGCGTGAAGTTCTCCGTCAAGGCGAGCTACACCCGCAACACCAAGACCTCCGACCAGGTCAACCGCTCCTCGACGCTCAAGGTGCACGTCTACGCCGTGCAGGACGAGATGCCGGCCGGCCTCGACCGCGTGCTCACGATCCTGCAGACGGCGATCGACGACGGCGTGGAAGAGCCCGCATGACGGTCGAGTTCGGCGAGGCGGTGTCGGCACTGGCGAACTCGCTCGTCGCCGCCCGCCACGCGCTCGACACGGCCACGGCCGACCTGGCGGCGGTGTACGAGGCCGACGAGCACCTGAGGTCCTTGCCGGTGCCGGCGTTCGCCCTCGCCGAGGCGCGGTTCGACGTCCCGTACGTCGTGGACTCGGTGGAGGAGATCCGCCCGCCGCGGCTGGAACTGGTCCGCCGGCCGGTGGTCGCGATCGGCGAGCGGGAGCTGGCGTCGCTCCTCCGCGGGGCCCCGGAGGACACCGGCGCGCGGCTGAGGCGCCTCGTCGAGCAGCACGAGCGGATGCGGGACCTCTACGACCGCGCCCGCGAGGACCCCGAGGTGTTCCGGGATGAGCCGATCCCGGACGTCGAGCGGCTCAGCCGGGCCGACCTGGCCGCGCTCACCGCGTCGGCCAGCGCCCCGGCACGGGAGCAGCTCCTCGCCGTCGTCAGGGACGTCCAGGAGCTGCAGAAGGCGCTCCGGACGGCTGCGCAGAAGAGCAAGCCGAGGCAGCGGCTGTTCATCCGGCTCGACGCCGAGTCGCTCGCCGGGGTGCCGCCCGAGCAGATCCAGCGGGCGGCCCTGACCTTCCGCGACGTCCAGAAGGCGACGGTCGACGTCGGCGGCGAACGCGTCGTCGTCCCGGACTGAGGGGGCACCGTGGCCGAACCGGTCAGCGCGACCGCGCGGTTGATCGAGGACTACCTCGGATCGACCCTGGGGTCGCTGGTGAAGGCGCAGGGAATGCTGTCCAGCCAGCTCGCCGAGTTCATCGAGCGCGTCGGCTTCGAGGAGCCCGAGGACGGCGAGGGACCCCTCCGCGCGCGGACGTTCAGCTTCGCCTTCGACCGCACGGAGGTGGGTGCCGGTGACGAGCTGGTCTCCCGACGGGTGACCGCCTCCCTGCCGTTGCTGAGCATCGTCACCCTCCCGGCGCTGGCCATCGACAGTGCCGACATCGAGATGGACCTGCGCATCGTCGCGACGGAATCGCCCCCGGAACCCCCGCGCCCCACCCGAGGCCGCCCCGCCCGCCGGTCGGTCCGGTGCTGCCGCCGGTCCGGGCCCCGCTGAAGCTCTGGACCATCCCGGTCCGCCCGCTGCCCCCGCTGCAGCCAGGTCAGCCGTCCCGGAGCGACCCGGCGACCGTCGGCAGCATCCGGGTCTAGGTCACGCTCCGCCGCCTGGACCTGCCGCTGGGTCTCGAGCGGGTCGAGCGGCTCCTCAACGAGGGCTACAGCGAGGAGGTCGACGACGGCTGACTCCGCGAGCGGCCGTCCGGGAGACGAGCGCGTCCGTCCACCTAGACTCGGCGGACGTGCCCCGCGAACCGAAGATCGCGCCCAGCCTCCTGTCCGCGGACTTCGCGCGCCTGGCCGAGGAGACGCAGCGGGTCGCCGACGCCGACTGGCTGCACTTCGACGTGATGGATGCGCACTTCGTGCCCAACCTGACCTTCGGCCTCCCGGTCATGCAGGCGGTGCAGGCGGTCAGCCCGGTGCCGCTCGACTGCCACCTCATGATCGAGAACCCGGACCGCTGGGCGCCCGGCTACGCAGAGGCGGGCGCGCGCAACGTGACGGTGCACGCCGAGGCGTGCACCGACCCGCGCGCACTGGCCCGCGACATCCGCGCCGCCGGCGCCCTCGCCGGGCTGGCGATCAAGCCCGGGACGCCGCTGGAGACCTACCTCGACGTCCTGCGCGACTTCGACACGCTGCTGGTCATGAGCGTCGAACCCGGCTTCGGCGGGCAGTCGTTCATCACCGACGTCCTGGACAAGGTGCGGACGGCCCGCCGGCTCGTCGATGCCGGTGAGCTGACCCTGGTCGTCGAGATCGACGGCGGCATCAACGCCGACACCATCGAGCAGGCCGCCGAGGCCGGGGTGGACATGTTCGTCGCCGGGTCGGCGGTCTACGGCGCGGACGACCCCGGGAAGGCGATCGCGGCGCTGCGCCAGCAGGCGGCCGCGGCGATGCGCGGGTGAGCGCGTCGGCCGCCGAGTTGCGCGGGATGGCCCGGGCGCGCGAGCTCGGCCTCTCGGTCCTCGGCACGACCAGTCCCAACCCGGCGGTGGGAGCGGTGGTCCTCGGGGCTGACGGCACGCCCGTGGGGAGGGTGCCACTGCCCCGCCCGGGGGCCGCACGCCGAGATCGCTGCGCTCGCGCAGGCCGGTGACCGGGCCCGCGGGGGCACCGTCGTCGTCACCCTGGAGCCGTGCGCGCACACCGGCCGCACCGGTCCGTGCGCGGACGCGCTGATCGACGCCGGCGTCGCCCGCGTCGTCGTCGCCGTCCCCGAGCCCACCGAGCTGGCCGGCGGGGAGCCGCCCGCCTCCGCGAGGCGGGGATCGGGGTCGAGGTCGGGATCGAGCAGGACGCCGCCGAGCAGGGAGCCCTCGGGTCCTGGCTGACCGGCGTCCGCGACCACCGGCCCTTCGTCGTGTGGAAGGTCGCCACCACCCTCGACGGCCGGGTGGCCGCCGCGGACGGCACCAGCCGGTGGATCACCGGCACCGAGGCGCGTGCCGCCGTCCACCGCCTCCGGGCCACCTGCGACGCCGTGGTCGTCGGCTCCGGGACCGCGCTCACCGACGACCCGCAGCTCACCGTGCGCGACGCCGAGGGGCGGCCACCGGGCGGCAGCCGCTCCGGGTCGTCGTCGACCGCCGTGGACGCGTCCCGGAGACCGCCCGGGTGTTCGACGCGGCCGCCTCGACGTACGTGAGCCGGGCCGGCACACCGGCCGAGCTGCTGGCCGAGCTGCACGACCGCGACGTCCGCCGGGTGCTCCTCGAGGGCGGCCCGACCCTGGTCGCCGCGTTCCTGCGCGACGCCGTCGTCGACGAGGTGGTGGTGCACCTGGCGCCCACGCTCCTCGGGGCCGGGCCGTCACTCGTGGGCGACCTGGGAATCAGCACGATGGCCGGCGCGCTGTCCCTGCGGATCGTCGATCTCATCCCGATGGGCGGGGACGTGCAGATCCGGCTGCGGCCCACCCGGCACACTGGTGGCGACCAGCACGCGGACGGAGGGAGTTGAGGTGTTCACCGGGATCGTCGAAGAGGTGGGCACCGTGGTCCTCCGCGAGGACCAGCCGGACTCGGCAGTGCTGCGGATCCGGGCCGCCACCGTGCTCGAGGACGTCACGCTCGGCGACTCGATCGCCGTCAACGGCGTGTGCCTCACCGTGACCGCCGTCGACGGCGACGTCTGGAGCACCGACGTGATGGCCGAGACCCTGTCCCGCAGCAGCCTCGGCGCCGCGGTGGCCGGGCGGCCGGTGAACCTCGAGCGTGCCGTCACCCCCACACCCGCCTCGGCGGCCACCTGATGCAGGGCCACGTCGACGGCGTCGGCCGCGTCCTGGCCCGCACGCCCGGCGAGCGCTGGGAAGTCGTGCGCATCGCGCTGCCCACCGGGCTTGCCCGCTACGTCGTCGAGAAGGGTTCCATCGCCGTCGACGGCGTCTCGCTCACCGTGAGCGCCGTCAGTGCCGCCGACGTGCCCGAACCCTGGTTCGAGGTCAGCCTCATCCCCACCACCCTCCGCGAGACCACGCTCGGTGCGCGCGCCCCGGGGAGACCGTCAACCTGGAGGTCGACGTGATCGCCAAGTACGTGGAACGCCTGCTGGGAGACCGGCGATGACCGACAGCCCCCTGGCCCGTCTCGACACCATCGAGACCGCCATCGCCGCCATCAAGAGCGGCCGGCCGGTCGTCGTCATCGACGACGAGGACCGTGAGAACGAGGGCGACCTCATCTTCGCCTCCGAGCTCGCGACCCCGGAGCTCGTCGCCTTCATGGTCCGGTACACCTCCGGCTACATCTGCGTGGCCGTGACCGAGGCCGACGCGGACCGGCTCGACCTGCCGCCGATGTTCCGGGTCAACCAGGACCGCCACGGCACCGCGTACACCGTCACCGTGGACGCGCGCGAGGGCGTCACGACGGGCATCTCGGCCTCGGACCGGGCGACCACCATCCGGACGCTCGCCTCGGCCGACACCACCGCCCAGGACCTGAGCCGCCCGGGCCACATCGTGCCACTGCGCGCGAAGGACGGCGGCGTGCTGCGCCGGCCCGGGCACACCGAGGCCGCCGTCGACCTCGCGGTGCTCGCCGGCCTGCGCCCGTCCGGCGTGCTGTGCGAGATCGTCAGCGAGAAGGACCCGACCGGCATGGCCCGCGGTGAGGAGCTGCGCGTCTTCGCCGACGAGCACGACCTGGTGATGGTGTCGATCGCCGACCTCATCGCCTACCGCAAGCGCTTCGACAAGCTGGTCGAGCGGGTGGCCGAGGCGACCGTCCCGCTGGCCCCCGGCACCTTCACCGCGGTCGGGTACTCCAGCTCCTACGACGACCGCGAGCACGTGGCCTTCGTCTACGGCGACATCGGCGACGGCGAGGACGTGCTGGTGCGCGTGCACTCCGAGTGCCTCACCGGCGACGTCTTCGGCTCGCTGCGCTGCGACTGCGGCCCGCAGCTGCAGGCCGCGCTCGCCGCCGTCGCCCAGGAGGGGCGCGGCATCGTGCTCTACATCCGCGGCCACGAGGGCCGGGGATCGGCCTGCTGCACAAGCTGCAGGCCTACCAGCTCCAGGACCTGGGCGTGGACACCGTCGACGCCAACCTCGACCTGGGCCTGCCCGCCGACGCCCGCGACTACGGCACCGGGGCGCAGATCCTGGTCGACCTCGGCGTGCACACGATGCGGCTGCTCACCAACAACCCGGCCAAGCGCGCCGGGCTGGAGGGGTACGGCCTGAGCATCCTGGGCCGCGTGTCGCTGCCCAGCCACGTCACCGCGGAGAACCTGTCCTACCTGCGCACCAAGCGGGACCGGATGGGGCACCTGCTCGACATCATCGAGCCGCCGGCCAGCCTGGAGGAGACGGCCGGTCCGGCCGGCGCCCCCGGCGAGCCCGCGCACGCCGACCCCATCCCGGAGAACGTCCCCTGCGCGTGGACGAGCAGCCTTCATGAGCGGTAGTGGAGCTCCCGTGATCGAGCCGGTCGACGCGGCCGGGCTGACGCTGGGCATCGTCGCCACGACCTGGCACGCCGAGATCACCGACCAGCTGCTCGCCCGCGCCGTCGAGGCCGCGACGGAGAGCGGCGTGACCGAGCCGACCGTGGTCCGCGCGCCGGGGGCGGTCGAACTGCCGGTCCTCGCCCAAGCGCTGGCCGAGCGGCACGACGCCGTCGTCGCGCTGGGCGTCGTGATCAGGGGCGGGACGCCGCACTTCGAGTACGTCTGCGACGCGGTCACCGCGGGCCTCACGCGGGTGGCGCTCGACGCCGGCAAGCCGGTCGGCAACGGCGTCCTCACGTGCGACACCGAGGAGCAGGCACGGGACCGGGCCGGCCTGCCGGGTTCGGCCGAGGACAAGGGCTGGGAGGCCGCCATCGCCGCGCTCGCCACGGCGCTCACCCTGCGGGGACTGCGCGTGCCGGCGCGGGCCACCGGGTTCGCCTCCCCGCCGACGGGCGTGACGCGGAACGGGATGCTGTGAAGACCTTCGACGAGCTGTTCGCGGAGTTGTCGGCGAAGGTGGCCGCCGCCGATCCGGCGTCGGGAACGGTGCAGGCCGTGCGGGACGGCGTCCACGCCGCCGGCAAGAAGGTCGTGGAGGAGGCGTCCGAGTCGTGGATGGCCGCCGAGCACGAGACGAACGAGCGGACGGCGGAGGAGATCAGCCAGCTCCTCTATCGGGTGCAGGTGCTCATGCTGACCCGGGGCCTGACGCTGGACGACGTCTACGCTCACCTCTGAAAAAGGACCCTCGAGCCCCCACGACACGCTCCGCGCGCCGCGGGGCCCTGCTCGAGGGCCGCCCTGTCATCTCACCTCCGAGGAGACCTCGAGTGCTGCGCATCGCCGTGCCCAACAAGGGCGTCCTGAGCGAACCCGCGGCCGAGATGCTCGCCGAGAGCGGGTACCGCCAGCGGCGCAGCACCAAGGACCTCGCGGTCTACGACCCGGACAACGACACCGAGTTCTTCTACCTCCGCCCGCGTGACATCGCCGTCTACGTCGCCGCCGGCACGCTCGACGTGGGCATCACCGGCCGCGACATGCTGCTGGAGACCGCGCCGGACGACGGCGAGGGGCCGGTCGCCGTCGAGGTCATGTCCCTGGGCTTCGGGCGGTCGTCCTTCCGGTTCGCCTCCCCGGTGGAGTCGGGCATCGAGAAGGTCGAGCAGCTCGCCCGGAAGCGGATCGCCACCGCCTACCCCGTGCTGCTCCGGCGCTTCCTCGAGGAGTCAGGCATCGAGGCCGACGTGGTCAAGCTCGACGGGGCGGTCGAGACCGCCTGCCGGCTGGGCGTGGCCGACGCCGTCTGCGACGTCGTCGAGACGGGGACGACGTTGCGCGCCGCAGGTCTGCACATCATCGGCGAGCCCGTGCTCACCAGTGAGGCGATCATGGTCCGCCGGGAGGGGCCGAGGAGATCCCGGCCGTCGCCCAGCTGCGGCGCCGGCTCAAGGGCGTGCTCGTCGCCCGCCAGTACGTGATGCTCGACTACGACTGCCCCGACGACATCCTGGCCGAGGCCACCGCGATCACGCCCGGCATCGAGGGCCGACCGTGAGCCCGCTGCAGCGGGCGGGGTGGTCGGCGGTCCGCGCCATGGTGGCCCAGGCCGACACCAACCGGGTGATGGACGAGCTCTGGGAGCTCGGCGCCCGCGCCATCCTGGTCACGAGCATCCACGCCTCCCGCGTCTGACGGAGGAACCCGTGCGCCGGCCGTTCGCCATCCTCGTCGCCTCGCTCGCGGTGCTGACGGCGTGCGCCGATCCCGCCGAGGACGGCGCTGCCGGGGTTCCCGACCCCGCGGAGACGACGGGCGACCCGGCGGCCGGGGTGGCATCTCGCAGGCGGACAACGACCTCCAGGTGACGGTCGACCGCGGCGACGGCACCCAGCCCGTGGAGTGGACCCTCACGTGCGTGGGATTCGTGGAGGGCAGCCACCCCGAGGCGGAGGCAGCCTGCGCGCACCTGGCCGGTGTGGAGGACCCCTTCGCGCCGCTGCCGGACGACCTGGCCTGCACGCAGCAGTTCGGTGGCCCGCAGACCGCGCACGTGATCGGCCGCTGGGGCGGCGAGTCGGTCGACGTCCGGCTCGCCCGCTCCGACGGGTGCCTGATCGCACAGTGGGACAGCCTCGTCCCCCTCGTGCCGGAAGCCGAGGGCTGAGGCCCTCAGCGGGGTCGGGTGGTCCGCTCCACGAGGTCGATGGCGGTGGACAGGCCCAGCGCGAGGGCCCGGCCGCTGGTGGAACCGGTGGACAGGAGCCCGGCGACGGCGGGTGCCAGCGGGCGCTCGCCGACGAGCGCGTGCAGGACCGAGGCGTACTCGGCGCTGACCCGGCCGCACGCGGCGTGCCGGAGCAGGGCGCGGGACAGCTCGGTCGTGCGCCCTGCGGCCAGCGCGTACACGCCGGCGGCGAACCGCTCGGCGGACGGGTGGCCGAGAAGCACCAGTCCGGCGATCGTCCCGGCCATGACGTCGTCGCCGGCGGGGTCAGTCCGGGGCCGAGGCCGATCAGCCGGGTCGCGGTGCGCAGGGCGGCGTCCAGGTCGGCCCGGCGGACCGCTCCGCGGAGGGCGGCCAGCGGGCCGCCCGGCCCGACGGGCAGGCCCGGCAGCGTGAAGGCGCTGTGTGGGACGCCCTCGCCGTAGAGCGCGTTGCGCAGCTGGCGCACGCCCTCGGGGAGCAGGGCGGGCCGCAGGCTCGGCAGCTTGGGACGCGGGTTCCACCAGGCGGCGGCGCTGACGGCGAGGTCGCCCACGACGATGCGGCCACCGCCCACCTCGGCCGGCGCCCCGGCAGGCAGCGCGACCAGGGGCCGGCCGTTGCTGGGCCGGAACAGCACGCAGCCGAGGGCAGCCGCGCGGCGTCGCTGGTCATCACGCCGACGACGTCACCGCCCCGGTCGTTGGGGACGTGGACGTACACGGCGGCCGGGATGCTGAGGAGGACCCGGGCCGGCCGAACCGGTCCGCGCAGCAGTTCGGCGATGCCGGTGCTCGCCGCAGCCGGTACCGCGGTGGCTGCGCGCGCCGGCCGGGCGGTGCGCGCCGCCGCCTGTGCCTGGTCGCGGGGAGGGGGATGGTGGGGACCCCGGCGCGCGCGGCCCGGCCGCGCTGCGAGGATCCGTCTGGGGGCGGCTGCCCGGGGCGGTGGTCTCGTCGATCGTGCGCATGATGCGACCCTTCGGCGGAGGGGCGACGGGAGGTGCCCAGTACCCCCGCTCGGCCCGGCCCGCTCCGGCCGCAGCGGAGGGTGGGTGGTCACCGGGGTCCGGCGACGGCCTACCATCCTGCGAACGGTGTGGACCGGTCTCGAACCTAAGCGGCGCGTCGCACGCCGTCTCATGGCGGAACTCGCCAAGAATGGACCCCGGCGTCCGGGGACACCTGACAGGCTCGTGGGGTGTGGCAACCTGGACCGCGACAAGAGGGGGATACGTCGTGACCCAGGGTGATGCTTCACTCATCATGCCGACGCACCGTGATGGATCCGTTCCTTTCCGGCGTAACTGGGCTGTCGACGAGTCGCGGGTGGAGGTCCCCGCGACGATCGCACCAGCTGGCAGGAGCGGATGGGCCTCACGGTCGAGGAGGCGCTCCAGCTCCGCGGGCTCGCGGGCACCTCCGTCGCCGCCGGCGGTTCGGGGCTGGGGCGCGTGGTCCGGCACATGGTGGTCGACGACCCGGCGAACCCCTCTCGGCGGCCGGCCCCGACGTGCTGATCGTCCTCGGTGCGCGATTGCCGCCCGCCGACCCGGCGAACTACCGCGCGCTCGTCGAGCGGCTGGACTCCATGGGCACCGCAGCGCTGGCCTTCCGGCGCACGGAGGGTCCGGCACCCGTACCGGGCGAGGTCCTCGCCGAGGCCGAGCGCAGAGGCCTCCCGGTGCTGGCGCTGCCCGGCGGGGTCCGGCTGGACGAGATCGTGTCCGAGGTGCTCGGCGCGGTCGTCAGCAAGCAGAGCCAGGCGCTCGCACTCTCCTCCCGCATGGACGACGAGTTCATGGAGGTCGCCCTCACCGGCGGCGGGCTCGCCGAGGTCACCCAGCGCTTGGCGGTCATGCTCGAGGGGACCGCCGTCCTCGGGCTGGGTCCCGACCGCGAGGTCGTTACCAGCGCGGGGCCGCGGGACGACGTCGTGGAGATCAGCGACTGGCTGTGGCTGCTGGACGCCGCCGCCGACGACGAGCTGGCCGCCATGACGCCCTCGCGCCGGCTGTCCGGCGTCCGGGCCGACCAGACGGTGGTGACCCCAGCCGACCTGGACGCCGACGCCTCGCCGGCCGACGGCATCCTGCTCGTGCCCGGTCACCACCAGCTGCCGGGCGGGGTGGGGAGTACGCGGTCGCCCCGATCATGGCCGGCGACCAACGGCACGGCTGGCTGGTGGCGGTGCACCGCAGCGGGGCGATGATGCTCGGCGCCGGTGGCGTGCTCGAGCGGGCCGCCGTCATCGCCGCGCTCTCGGTCATCCGCCTCCAGGCGGTCCACTCGGTGGAGCTGCGCTTCCAGGGCGACCTCGTGCGCCGGCTGGTGGGCGGCTCGGTCGGCCACACGGAACGGACCCTCGCCTACACGCGCTCCTTCGGCTGGCGGCTCGACGGGCCGGTCGCGGTGCTGGTCACCGCCACCGAGACCGTCGCCGACGCGACCGCCGACCCGACCAGGGCGCTCGACGTCCTCGACCGGCTGGCCGACGGGTGGCGCGCCGCCCTGGAGCCCGAGGTCGCCGGAGCAGCGGTGGCTGGGCTCGCCACCGAGATCGTGACGCTGTTGCCCCTCGACGGCCGGACGGCCGAGGAGGTGTCCGCCCTCGTCGCTGCCGTCACCTCACGGGTCAACGGCCGGCTGCGCCGGGTGGGCCGCCTGCTCGGCACGGGGATCGGCCGGCCCGCGGACTCCCTGTCGGCGCTGCAGGAGGCCCATCGCCAGGCGCAGCGCGCCCTGGGCGTCGGTCAGGAGATCCACGGCGGCTCCGCGGTCACGCACTTCGACCAGCTGGGCGTGTTCCGCCTGCTGTCGCTGATCCCCGACAGCACCGAGCTGCGGACCTACGTCGACGAGGTGCTCGGCTCGCTGGCCGACGCCGCCGACGCCGACTCCGCCGACCTGCGGGAGACGCTGCGCGTCCTGCTCGAGACCAACCTCAACGTGGCCGAGTCCGCGCGTCGGCTGCACTTCCACTACAACACCATGCGCTACCGGATCGGGAAGCTGGAGCGGCTGCTCGGTCCGTTCACCACGGACCCGACGCTGCGGCTGAACCTCCTGCTGGCCCTGCACGCGGCCCGCATGCGCGGCCTCGACCAGCCCCACCGGCCGCCCGTCGACGCGGGGCTGGGCCTCTCGCCGGACGAGGGCCTGGACGCGCTCCTCTGAGGAAGACCCCATGACGGACGCCGTCGGTGCGCTGGTGGCGCGGATGGGGGCGCTGCTCGCTCCGCTGGAAGCCGACGGCGACCCTGCGAGGTTCTTCCTCGGCACGTACCTGCGCACCACGCAGGCGGTGGGGTGGCGCTGGCCCGGGGGCGGTTCGAGGACCTGGCGTGGGTCACCGGGTGGGACGTCGCCTTCGCCGACCTGTACCTCGATGCCCTCACCCTCCACCGGGCCTCGCCGGACGCGGTCGCCGGACCCTGGCGGCTGGCCTTCGGCGCGGCCCCGGGCCTACCGCCCGAGGCGCACGTGCTGCTCGGGATGAACGCGCACATCAACTACGACCTGCCGCAGTCCCTGATCGCGGTCATCCCGTCCGAGGACTTCGCCTCGCCGTCCCTGCTGGACCGCCGTCGGCGCGACCACGAACGGATCGACGACGTCCTGGCCTCCCGGATCGCCGAGGAGGACGTCGCGCTCCAGCGGGTGGGCGGCCGCCGGACACCGCTGGACCGGCTGCTCGCACCGGTCAACCGCCGGGCCAGCCGCGCCTTCCTGCGCGAGTCACGCCGCAAGGTGTGGGCCAATACGTACGCGCTGCACGCCGCGCGGCTGGAGGGCCCGGCTGCCTACGCGGTCCGCGTCAGCGATCTCGAGGCAGCCAGCGCGGAGCGGGTCGCCGACCTGCTGCGTCCGGGTCCGGTGCTGGTGCGGCTGGCCGTGCACGGCTTCGGCGTCACCCTCTGAACCGCCGTCCAGCCCCGCCGGACGCCGTCCTCTCGCCTGAGCGGCACGGATGTCCGGCCCCGTCCAGAGGCTCGCGCCGAGCGTGCGAGGCGTGAGGAGGACGGGGTCCTTCCGCTGATCATCATGGGGCGGTTCAGTCGTGGAAGACCTCGATCGAGGCGCCCATCTCGACCAGGCGCTCGTAGAGCTGCTCGTAGCCGCGCGCGATGATGTCGACGTTGCGCAGCACCGAGGTGCCCTTGGCCGCGAGCATGGCCAGCAGGATGACCACGGCCGGCCGCAGCGCGGGCGGGCAGATGACCTCCGCGCTGGACCAGTGCGTCGGCCCGTTGACCAGGACGCGGTGCGGGTCCATCAGCCGGACGTCGGCGCCGAGGCGGGTCAGGTCCGACAGGTGGATGGCGCGGTTGTCGTAGACCCAGTCGTGGATCAGGGTCGAGCCGCTCGCCTGCGCGGCGATGACGGCGAAGAACGGCAGGTTGTCGATGTTGAGGCCCGGGAACGGCATCGGGTGGATCTTGTCGATCGGTGCGCGCAGCTCGGACGGGTGGATCGTGATGTCGGCCAGCCGGGTGTGCCCGTTGTCGGCGAGGTACTCCGCGGAGAGCTCGTAGCGCAGACCCATCTCGGCGAGGACGGCCAGCTCGATCTCCAGGAAGTCGACCGGCGCGCGCTGCACGGTCAGCTCCGAGCCGGTGACGATGCCGGCGGTCAGCAGGCTCATCGCCTCCACCGGGTCCTCGCTGATCGTGTAGTCGACGTCGGCGTCCAGCACCGGCCGGCCGTGGACGACCAGAGTCGTCGTCCCGAGGCCCTCGATGCCGACGCCGAGCAGCTCCAGGTACAGGCAGAGGTCCTGCACCATGTAGTTGGAGCTGGCGTTGCGGATGACCGTCGTCCCGTCGGTGCGCGCGGCGGCGAGCAGGGCGTTCTCGGTCACGGTGTCGCCGCGCTCGGTCAGCACGATGGCCCGCCCCGGCGCCCCGGTGTGCCGCACGGTGGCGTGGTACTCGCCGGCCCGCGCCTCCACCTCGAGGCCGAACGGCCGCAGCGCGATCATGTGCGGCTGCACCGTGCGCGTGCCGAGGTCGCAGCCACCGGCGTAGGGCAGCCCGAAGGTCTGCGCGCGGTGCAGCAGCGGGCCGAGGAACATGATGATGCTGCGGGTGCGCCGCGCCGCGTCGGCGTCGATGGCGGCCAGGTCGAGCTCGTCCGGGACGGCGAGCGTGAGGTCGTGGCCCTCGGTGTCCCAGGTCGCGACGACGCCGATGGACCGCAGCACGTCGAGCAGGCGCTCCACCTCGACGATCCGGGCCACGTTGCGCAACGTCGTCCGGCCGCGGTTGAGCAGCGCCGCGCACAGCAGGGCGACGGCGGCGTTCTTGGAGGACTTCACCGCGACGCTGCCGCGCAGCGGCCGTCCGCCCTCGACGCGCAGGTGGGTGGGGCCGGTCGGGCCCAGGCTGATCAGCTCGCTCTCCAGCGCAGCGGACAGCCGGCCCAGCAGCTCGAGGGTGAGGTTCTGGTTGCCCTGCTCGATCCGGGCCACCGCGCTCTGGCTGGTGCCGAGGCGCTCGGCCAGCTGCTGCTGGGTGAGGCCCCGATGGCGGCGGGCGTCGCGGACGAGGGAACCGATCCGCATCATTGCGGTATCGGTCGGTGCGTCGGTGAGTGTCACGGCGCCACGTTATCTCTCGTGTGAGATAGAGCCTGGTTCCGACCCGCAGAGGGCGGTCATGAGATGCAGCCGGCGCAACGCTTCGCGGGCCCACTCCTCCTCGGACAGGGTCGTGACGAAGGTGCCCCTCCGGTCGAAGAGGACGGCGCGGAAGGGCACGGGCGCATTCTCGAAGCCGCGGGGGCTGTGCCGGGGCGGGGCCCCGCGACAGACTGCACGGCGTGGACGTACTCGTGACCGGCGCGACCGGTCGGCTCGGCACCCGGCTCCTCGACCCGTTGCAGGCGGCGGGGCACTCCGTGCGGCAGATGTCGCGGCGTGGCACCGGGCCCGGCGGCGTCAGGGTGACCTGGCCTCCGGCTTCGACCTGCGGCAGGCGCTGGCCGGCGCCGAGGTCGTCGTCCACGCGGCGAGCGACCCCCAGGGGATCCGTGGCAGGTCGACGTGGCCGGCACCCGTCGCCTGGTGGAGGCGGTCGACCGCGACCGGCTCCGGCACCTGGTCTACATCTCGATCGTCGGGGTGGACCGGATCCCGTACGGCTACTACCGCGCGAAGTTCGCCGCCGAGCAGGTGCTGCTGGCCTCCGGGCTGCCGGTGACCCTGCTGCGGGTCACCCAGTTCCACGACTTCGTGGACTTCCTGCTCGACGCCGCGCGCAAGGGGCCCGTCCTGCCCGTGCCGATGGGGTGGCGGGTGCAGCCCGTGGACGTCGGCGAGGTCGCGCAGCACGTCGTCGACGTCGTGGGCCGGCCCGCGACGGCTGGCGTCGTCGAGTTCGGGGGCCGGAGGACATGTCCGTGGCCGATCTGGCCCGATCGTGGGCGGCCGTCCGGGCGCCGGGCACCCACGTCGTGGCGACGCCGGTCCCCGGCAAGCTCGGGTCCGCGTTGCGGGACGGCGCGGCGGTCCCGACCGGCGGGGAGCGGGGACGCCGGACCTACGGCCAGCACCTGCAGGGATGACCACCACGCTGGACCTCAGGCGGGAGCTGCGCGGGCTGTACTCGGCCGCGCCGGAGCCGGCGCTCGTCGACGTGCCGGACCTGGCGTTCCTCATGATCGACGGCCACGGCGACCCCAACAGTGCACCGGCCTATCCGTCCGCCGTCCAGGCGCTCTACTCCGTCGCCTACGCCGTCCGGTTCGCCCTCGAGCGGGGCCGGCCGCCCTCGACGCGCGGGTCATGCCGCTGGAAGGGCTGTGGTGGACCGACGACATGGCCACCTTCTCCACCGACGACAAGTCCGACTGGGACTGGACGCTCATGATCCTGCTGCCCGAACAGGCCACGACCGAGCTCGTGGAGGAAGCCCGCACCCGGACGGCGGAGAAGAAGGGACTCGAGGCGATCGGCCGCGTCCGGTTCGAGCGCTTCGCGGAGGGCCCGGCTGCGCAGGTCCTGCACGTCGGGCCGTACAGCGCCGAAGGGCCCACGGTCGCGGCCCTGCACGCGTTCATCGCCGAGCAGGGGTGCCTCCTGTCGGGCAGGCACCACGAGATCTACCTGGGCGATCCCCGGCGGGCGGCGCCGGAGAAGCTCAGGACGATCGTGCGGCAGCCCGTAGCCGGCCCGCAGGCCTGATCGGGACCCCGGGGCGCCCTGGACGGGGCCACTCCTGCCAGATCTCGCGGTGGGACGGACACCGCGGGCGCGGAGGCCGAAAACCGCCGGAAACCGTCGGGCCCGCCACCTAGTGTCCGCCCGTGAGCATCCAGACCCCGAGCCTCGCGCTGCCCTCCGCTCCGCCCGACGGGCGCACGATCGCCGCCGTCGTCGTCACCGTCCTCGCCTGGGCATCGGCCTTCGTGGCCATCCGTGGCGTGGGGAGGACGTCTCCCGGGAGCGCTCGCGCTGGGCCGGCTGCTGATCGGCACGGCGGTGCTGGGCCTGCTCATGGCGGGCCGCGCCTGGGTGCGGCCAGAGGGCCGGGAGTGGGTCCTGCTGGCCGTCTGCGGCATCGGCTGGTTCGGCATCTACAACGTGGCGCTCAACGCCGCCGAGCAGCACCTCGACGCCGGCACGACCGCGATGCTGGTCAACATCGGCCCGATCCTCATCGCGGTCTTCGCCGGGCTGCTGCTCGGTGAGGGCTTCCCGCGCTGGCTCGTCGTCGGCGTGGCCGTCGCCTTCGCCGGCGTCGTCCTGATCGGTGTGGCCACCCGGGGCGCGGAGACCGACGTGGTGGGAGTGGTGCTGTGCGTCGTCGCCGCGGTCACCTACGCGGCGGGTGTGGTGGCGCAGAAGCCGCTGCTGCGCAGGCTGCCGGGCCTGCAGGTCACATTCATGGCGTGCGCGACGGGCGCGGTCTGCTGCCTGCCCTGGGCCGGTGCTCTGGCCGACGACCTCGGGACGGCGCCCGCGGGTTCGGTGCTCGGGATGGTCTACCTGGGCGCGGTGCCGACGGCGCTGGCGTTCAGCACCTGGGCGTACGCGCTGCGGCGGATGGACGCCGGAAGGCTCGGCGTCACCACCTACCTCGTGCCGCCGCTGGTCATCCTGCTGGGCTGGCTGCTGCTCGACGAGGTGCCGCCGGCGCTGGCGCTCGTGGGCGGCGCGGTCTGCCTGGCCGGGGTCGCGCTGTCCCGCCGCCGCGACCGCGTGCGGTCACCGGTGCCGGTGGCGCAGGCCGCCGGCCCGACCGCGTGAGTCAGAGACAGGCGCGCGGGTTCCCGGCCGGCGGGAGCTCCCCGGGCACGATGCGCCCGGCCGGAGACGTCGTGCGCGATCAGGCGCAGCCCGTTCCCGTGCTCACCGGGCGCCCAGGGCTCAACGCCTCCTGCGCATGGGTTATCCGCCCGAGACGCCCGCCGGGGTGGTCAGCGGCCGGCGGGCGGTCGCGGACGTGCTGCGGTTCGAGCTTGCCGGCAGTTGACCGCGCGCATCAGTCGCGGCGGCCGCTGCCCGCCCACGGGTCCTCGAGCTCCCCGGCGTCGGCGTCCGTCCGGCTCCCGCTCGTCGTCCGGAGGGCGGCCTCCAGCGCCTCGTCCCGCTCCCGGGCACGTGATGCGCGCTCGTCCCGGGCCTGCGCGCGCAGCTCGCGGCGACCGGGTCGCGCCTCCTGGACGTCGGCCGTCGTCGGCGGGCCCAGCCGCCACAGCGCCAACGCCGCCAGCGCCAGACCCAGCGGCAGGGGATAGGCAGCGACGCGTTCCGTGCCGCCCTCGCCCAGGTACCCGGTGACCCCGGTCAGGAAGAAGGCCGTCGCCGCGGTGGCGACCAGTCCCAGCAGTGCCAGCGTGGTGCCGAGGACTTCGGATCGGGGGCGCACCGCGTAGGCCAGCGCGATCAGGCCCAGGCCGCCGCCCACGAAGTAGAGGACGGCGCCGACCGCGTGCGCGGTCGCGTTGCCGTCGGTGGGGAAGACGCCGACGAGCAGGACCCCGAGCGACGACGCCCCCAGCAGGTACGGGACGACCGCGGCGGCGCCCGCAGGAGGGCCGGTCGGAGCAGCAGCGCTCCGGCCAGGATGAGCCCGGCCTGGACGACGAAGGAGGCGTTCATCAGCTGGCGGCCGGCCGAGTCGGAGGCGCCCAGGGCGCTGATCACGTCGTCCACGCGGGAGTAGGGGCCCTCGACGCGCAGCTGGGCCAGCGTCTCCAGGACGAAGAACTGCAGGGTCAGCAGCCAGGAGAGCGCACCCCAGCGGATCCGGTTCCGGTTCACGGCGCCCATCGTCCCAGGCCGCCTCCGCCGGCTCGGTCCAGCACGGCGGCGAACTGCCGTGCCGACAGCCACGAGGGGTTGCTGCCGGCCGGCATGCGGAGCACTTCGGCGTCGCACGAGCGGGATCGCCGAGGAGCGCGGCCCGGGGATCGGCACGTCGAGCAGGCACAGCCGCACGTGCACGACCGGGCCGTCCCGGCGGTCGTCCACACCGTCGGCGATCTCGCCCAGTGCGTGGACGCCCGGTTGCTCCCGGCCGCTGAGCCAGAGCAGGCAGGGCTGACCCGGCTCGATCAGGGTCAGCCGGTACGAGCGGCGCACGCAGCGGTCGAGGACCCGCTCGCCCGGCGCCGACCAGCCGGGAGCGGCCTCTGCCGGTGGGCGGGAGGTCTTGAGCACCCAGCAGGCGACGTCGCCGGAGGACAGCCGCGCCACGTCGCCTGCTGGGGTTCTGGTGTCAGTCGGTCGCGGAGTGGAACTCGGCGCCGGCCGGGTCCGCGTCGTCGGAGCCCACTGCCTGCCGCTCCTGCTCGGTGCGGTGCTCGAGGACCTCGTCGCCCGGGTGCGGGTCCTTGGCGTGCTGCGTGCGGTCGCGGGTGACGTTCTCCTCGGGCTGGATGATGTCGTCGAGGTTCGGGGTGTCGTGCGGGCCGGTCATCGGTGCTCCGTCCATCTGGCGAGATCGTCTGCACCGAGGCCATAGCCGTGACCGGTGGGCGCAAACCCCGCCGGCGTCAGCGTGGCTCCAGGCGCGCGGCCGGGAGCCACGCCTCGACGAGGGCGGGGCCGTGCGGACCGGTGACGGTGTAGGCCACGCGTCCCTGCCACCCGCCGCTGCGCTGACGCCACTCCACGAGCAGGCCCGGCCAGGTGCCCGGGGCGTCGGGCGGGTCGCGCACCCAGCAGTGCCGGCCTTCGCCGCCGTTCCCCGCTGCCGCGTAGCCGGGCGTCCGTCCTTCCGAGAGCGGGGGCGGATCGGACGGCGGCCCGGGGTGCACGGTCGGTCCGGGATCCTCGACCCGGACGCCGGAGTTGGCCGCCCGCTCCCCGAGGGAGCGCCCCGAGGTTCCTCGATGCATGCCGCCGGCCATGCTCCGAAGTCTCGCACGCCCATCGAACACGCGTTCGATACAGGGTCGACGTCGTTCCACGGCGCGTCGTCCCGACACGCTGGAGCGGATCGGTGTGACAACGGACACCCGATTTCACCTGGCCTCGGCGCCGTATCCGTCGTATCGCCACGGGGTGCTCGTCGGTGAAGTCGCGACGATGCGCTGATCTTCCATTGCAGACGGTGAGGAAGGTGACAGGTCAACCGTTATCAGGCGTCGAGATGTGGTCATCGCGTCACCTCCCCGTCACTGAGCGCTCATACGGTGCCGCCGTCATCCCTCCCTCGGAAGGAACACGCGTGCCCGAACATCCCGGCACCACGCCCCTCGCGCCGCCGCTCGTGCGGTCGCACGGCGTGCTGTCCTCGGCACCGCGGCTGCGTCCATCGCAGTCGTCGGACTTCCCCTCACCGCTCTCGCGGCCCCTCCCACCAGCCCCTTCATCTCCGAGATCCACTACGACAACGACAGCACTGATGTCGGCGAGTTCGTCGAGGTGCAGCTGCCCGCCGGCACCACCTCCGCAGGCTTGTCGGTCGTGCTCTACAACGGCAGCGGTGGGGCGTCCTACTCGACGCGCACGCTGCCCACGGTGACCGCTCCCGCAGACGGCCCGGCCGTCGCGGTCCTGGACTACCCGTCGAACGGCATCCAGAACGGCAGCCCCGACGGCGTGGCCCTCGTCTCCGACGGCACCGTGCTCGAGTTCCTGTCCTACGAGGGCACCTTCGCTGCCACCAACGGCCCTGCCGCCGGCACGACGAGCACCGACATCGGAGTGCAGGAGGCCGGCTCGAGCCTGCGGGGCAGTCGCTGTCCCGCGTGTACGACGCCGCTACCGACGCCCTCGTGTGGTCCGGCCCGGCAGCGGCCACCCCGGCGCCGTCAACGGGGCCCCGGCTCCGGACCCCGACCCGGAGCCCGACCCCGGGCCGGGTGAGGTCTGCGACGTGACGCCGACGCATGAGATCGGCGAAGTGCAGGGGTCCGGGGACGTCACCCCGCTCGACGGCCAGCAGGTCACCGTGCGGGGCGTCGTGGTCGGCGACCTGCCGGGCATGTCGGGCTTCTTCCTGCAGGACACCGATGGCGACGGCGACACCGCCACGTCCGACGGGATCTTCGTGTTCAGCCCGCTCGAGGTCGATCTCGGCGACACGGTCGCGGTGACCGGCGAGGCGCAGGAGTACTTCGAGCAGACGCAGATCAGTTCCCAGAACGGGGCCGAGACCTGCGCCGATGGCACGGCCGCCGACCTTCCCGCGCCCGCAGCGCTGGACCTGCCCGCCGACGACGCCGCGCGTGAGCAGCTCGAGGGCATGCTCGTCGAGCCGGTCGACACCCTCACCGTCAGCGAGGTCTACGAGCTCACGATCTACGGCGACCTCACCCTGTCCGAGGACGGCCTGCTCGTGCAGCCGACCGAGCTCGCCCGTCCGGGCGCCCAGGCCGAGGCCGTCGCCGCGCAGAACGAGCTCCGCCGGATCGTGCTCGACGACGCCGTCAGCGGCCGGGTCACCCGGAGACGGCGCCCTACCTGACACCGGAGAACCCCGTGCGGGTCGGCGACGTGCTGACCTTCACCGAGCCGCTGGTCCTGGGCTACGGGTTCGACCAGTGGCGCCTGTTCCCGGCCGACGGCACGGCCGAAGGGTCTTCGCCCCGCAGAACACGCGTCCGGAGTCGCCCGACGAGGTCGGCGGCGATGTCCAGCTGGGCGCGTTCAACGTCCTCAACTACTTCCTCACCTTCGGCGGGGTGGGCCGCGGCGCCGCGAACCAGGCGGAGTTCGAGGAGCAGGCCGCCAAGATCGTCACCGCCATCAACGAGATGGACGCCGACGTCCTGGCGCTCATGGAGATCGAGGACACCGACTCCACCGGGCTCACCCCGGGGACGCCGACACGGCCCTCGCCGACCTGGTCACCCGGCTGAACGCCGCTGCCGGCGAGGACAAGTGGGCCTTCGCCGCCTTTCCGGAGGAGCTGTACGAGGTCGACCGCGACGTCATCCGCAACGCGATCATCTACCAGCCCTCGGCCGTGACGCCGGTGGGCGAGTCGGTCGGACTGGTCGACGAGGAGAACTTCGACAACGCCCGCGAGCCCATCGCGCAGACGTTCGAGGCCGACGGTGACACGTTCACCGTCATCGCCAACCACCTCAAGTCCAAGGGTGCCGGCGGTGCCAGCGGCGACAACGCCGACCAGGGTGACGGGCAGGGCGCGTACAACGCCGACCGCACCCGGCAGGCGCAGGCCCTGGCCGGGTTCGTCGAGACCCTGCAGGCCAGCACCGGTGACGACGACGTGCTGGTGCTCGGCGACCTCAACGCGTACTCCCAGGAGGACCCGATCGAGCTGCTCCGGGAGGCCGGTCTCACCGACCTGGGCACGCAGTTCGACGAGGGGCGATACAGCTACGTGTTCGACGACATGTCGGGGTCCCTGGACCACGCCATGGCCACCGCGAGCCTGACCGCCAAGGTGACCGACGTCGCGCACTGGAACATCAACTCGGTGGAGTCCTTCGCCTACCAGTACGACGGCGACCCGGAGCTCTACGCACCGCACCAGTTCCGGTCCAGCGACCACGACCCGATCCTCGTCGGCATCGACCTGACCGAGTCGGCCGAGCCGGAGCCGGAGGTCGGCAATCCCACGGGCATTGCCAACGGCAACAGCTGGATCCATCCGCAGGACCAGGTGGCCTACATCGCCGGCTACTTCGTGAACACCGACAGCGTGCCGGTCCAGGTGCGCCTGCTCACCGACCACGGCCAGTCGGAGGCGCAGACGGTGGCCCCGGGAGCGGCGGGCTACCTCACCGTCGACACCGGACTGGCCGAGCTGCCCGCAGGCACGGCCACGCTGCGCGTCTACAAGAACGTGGGTGGCCAGGGCTACCAGTCGCTGTTCCCGGTCACCTACCCGGGCCGCAGCGCCACCGGCACGCCTCCGCCCGGGACGGGCAACCCGACAGGGGTGGCCAACGGCAACAGCTGGGTGCACCCGCAGGAGCAGGTGGCCTACATCGCCGGCCACTTCGTCAACACCGACAGCGTGCCGGTCGACGTCCGGCTGCTCACCCCGCACGGCCAGTCGCAGGCGCAGCGGGTGGCCCCGGGCCAGGCGGTCTATCTCACGGTGGACACGCAGCTGACCGAGCTGTCGGCGGGCACGGCCACGTTCCGGGTCTACAAGAACGTGGGCGGCAAGGGTTACCAGTCACTGTTCCGGGTCGCCTACCCGGGCCAGAGCGCCGCGGGCGACTAGCTCCGGCTCCGGTGGCGAGCACGTGGCGTCACCGGAATCGGCCGCACCACAGGTGCGGGGCCGGATCCCGTCACGAGGTCCGGCCCTGCACCGGGGCCGGCGAGGTCGGGCTGCTCGTCGCCCGTCCACGCCTTCTCGGCTCCGCATCTCTTCAGCGCACGATGGGACGGAACAGTTCCTCCCATCTCCATCGTCCGATCTCGGGAGTTCTCGATGCATGCAGCACAACGGACGGCGCATGGCGTCGCCGCCGTCACCGCGGCCCTGGCGGGGGTGGGCTGCTCGGGGTATCGCCGGCGCTGGCAGCGCCCGCCACCGACCCGACCGCCACCGCGTCCCAGCCGGCGGTCGGCAATCCGACGGGTGTGGCCAACGGCAACACCTGGATCCACCCGCAGGACCAGGTGGCCTACATCGCCGGCCACTTCGTGAACACCGACAGCGTGCCCGTCGACGTCCGGCTGCTCACCCCGCACGGCCAGTCGGAGGCGCAGCGGGTGGCCCCGGGCGCCGCCGCCTACTTCACCGTGAACACGGGGCTGGCCGAGCTGCCGGCGGGCGAGGCCGAGCTCCGCGTGTACAAGAACGTGGGCGGGCAGGGCTACCAGTCGCTGTTCCCGATTTCCTACCCGGCGCAGAGCGCCGGCGACGGCGGCGGGGACGACGACGGCGTCACGGAACTGCAGTTGCTGGGGATCAACGACTTCCACGGCCGGCTGGCGGATGCCGTGGCCCTCGCGGGCACAGTGGAGGAGCAGCGGGCCCGCGAGGGCGTCGACGCGACGCTCCTGCTGTCGTCGGGTGACAACATCGGCGCCTCGCCGTTCGTCTCCTCCGTGCAGCAGGACGAGCCCACGCTCGAGGTGCTGAACGAGATGGGCCTGCAGGCCTCGGCGGTGGGCAACCACGAGTTCGACCGCGGCTTCGACGACCTGACCGGCCGGGTCGACGGCCTGGCCGACTTCCCCTACCTCGGGGCCAACGTCTACCGGGGCGGGGCGCCGGCGCTGCCGGAGTACGCCCTGCTCGACGCCGGGGGCGTGTCCGTCGGCGTCATCGGTGTCGTCACCCAGGAGACCAGCTCGCTGGTCTCCCCGGCCGGCATCGAGGGCATCACGTTCGGCGACCCGGTGGAGGCCACCAATCGCGTGGTCGACACGCTCACCGACGGGGCGGGTGACGAGGCGGACGTCATCGTCCTGCTCGCCCACGAGGGCGCCCCGGGCAGCGGGTCCCTCGAGGAGGAGCTCGCCCGCGACAGCGCCTTCGCCGCGATCGTGAGCGGTGCGGACGCCGAGGTGGACGCGATCTTCACCGGCCACACGCACCAGAGCTACGCGTGGACGGCGCCGGTCGGCGACAGCGGTGACACCCGGCCGGTCATCCAGACCGGGTCCTACGCGGACGCGCTGGGGCGCATCGCGCTCACCTACGAGGAGGCCACTGACGAGGTGACCGCCTTCACGGTGGAGAACCTGCCGCTCACCGAGCGGTCGGCCGAGGAGCTCATCGCCGCATATCCGCGCGTCGCCGAGGTCGCCGAGACCGTGGCCGCGGCCGAGGCGTACGCCGACGAGGTGGGCAGCGAGGTCATCGGTGAACTGACCGCCGACATCACCCGGGCGTTCACCGCCGACGAGACCGAGGACCGTGGGCGTACTCCGCCCTCGGCGGTCTGGTCGCCGACTCCTACGTCTACGGGACGGAGCTGTCCGCGGGCGCGCCGGCCGACCTCGGCCTGGTCAACCCCGGCGGGCTGCGCGCCGACCTCTCGTACGCCGAGGGCGGTGAGCCGGGCGAGATCACCGTGGCGGAGGCCAACGAGGTGACGCCGTTCGCCAACGACCTGGTCGTCGTCACGCTGACCGGCGAGCAGCTCGTCCAGGTCCTCGAGCAGCAGTGGCAGCCGGCCGGCAGCTCGCGTCCGTTCCTGGCGCTGGGCACGTCCGAGGAGCTCACCTGGTCCTACGACCCGGAGGCACCGGTCGGCGAGCGGATCATCGTCGACAGCATCCGGATCGCGGGGAGCCGATCGACCTGGGCGCGGACTACCGGGTGGCCACCAACAGCTTCCTGGCCTCCGGCGGCGACAACTTCGCCGCCTTCACCGAGGGCACCACGGAGGGGACGGGTCTGATCGACTTCGACGCCTTCCAGGCCTACATCGAGGACAACTCGCCTCTCAGCCCGGAGGACTACACCGGCCGGGTCAGCGTCGGTGAGGCCGAGGAGCCGCAGGCCCCCGCCGCAGCCGTGACGGCGTCGTCGACGGAGGTCGCGGCGCGCGACCGGGTGACGATCTCGGTCACCGGGTTCGGGCCGTCCGAGCGGGTCGTGGTGACCCTGGACGGCGAGCGGCTCGGCCGCATCCGCACCGATGCCGAGGGCGCCGGTTCGGCGGAGGTCCGCATCCCCCGCGGGGTCGAGGCCGGTCCGGCCGACATCCTGGCCACGGGCGCTGACTCCGACCGCACCGCCACCGTGCAGGTGCAGGTGACCGAGCCGGGCCGGCCCGGGAACGGGAACGGGAATGGAAACGGCAATGGAGGCAGCCCGAACCCGGGCCAGTTCCTGACCACGTTCCAGGAGCTGCTCCGCAACCTCCTGCGCGGCTGGTTCGGCGGCTGAGCACCGTGCCGGCCGACCCTCCGGTCGGCCGGCACGACCCAGCACGACGGCCGGAGGCCGGCTCCCGTTCGGGGAGCCGGCCTCGGGTCGTGTCGCGCCCTTCGGTCGAGCACTCAGTCCGCTGTGCCGACCCCGTCGGCGAGCGTCTTCGCGACCTGCTGCAGCAGCGGGTGGGCGGCCAGGTCGTCCACGAGGACGGGCAGGGGCAGCGACCAGTTCGGCCGGTCCGTCGTCCCCGGCATGTTCGGCCTGCGGAGCTCGCCCAGTGCGTCGTCGAGGGTGGCCGAGAGCAGCGTGGACGGTGCCCCGGCCAGCCGCTCGTGGGCGTGCGTCACCGCGTCCTCGATGCTGGCACCCTCCTCGAGCCCGGGCAGGTGCGCGAGCAGCGACGTCCGCCCGCGCTCGAGCTCCTCCTCCGTCCCGGTGCCGTGCTCGCGCTGCTCCTCGACGTCCTCGCCCGTCCAGAGACCGGCCACCGTCGGCAGGTCGTGCGTGGTGATCGCCGCCATCGCCTCCGCCGGCCACCGCGCCGGGTCGTCGTCCTCGAACCAGAGCAGCCGGTAGGAGAGGACGCCGTGCTCGGCCATGGCCTCGCGGACGCCGTCCTCGACCGTGCCGAGGTCCTCGCCGACGACGAGCGCCTGGGCGCGGTGACTCTCCAGCGCGACGATGTCCAGCAGGTCCTCGGCCGGATAGCGCACGTAGGCGCCGTCGGCGGCGCTTCCGTCGGACGGGACCCACCACAGCCGGAACAGCCCCATGACGTGATCGATCCGGAGGCCACCGGCGCCGGCCATCGTGGCCCGGATCGACTGGATGAACGGCTCGTAGTCGGCGTCCCGCATCCGCCACGGGATCAGCGGCGGGGAGCCCCAGTCCTGCCCCTGGCTGTTGAAGGCGTCCGGCGGCGCGCCGACGCTCACGCCCTCGGCCAGCGCCTCCTGCCACGCCCAGGCGTCGGCGCCGCCGCCGGCGAAGCCGATGGGCAAGTCCTGGATGACGGTCATGTCGCCGGAGGCGGCGGTGAGCTGCAGGTCCAGGGCCCACTGCAGCCACGCGTGGAAGGCGACGACGGCGCCGTGCCGCTCGACGTAGGCGGTCAGCTCCGGGCTCTGCGGCCGGCGCAGCTCGGCGGGCCAGGTGTGCCAGTCGCCCCCGTGCTCCTCGACGATCGCCGCCCACGTCGCCCAGTCGTGCAGCGGCTGCCCCTGCTCCTCGCGCCACCGGGCGAAGGCCTCGCCGCCGCCGTGGGCGAAGAAGATCCGCATCAGGACCTCCCGCTTGCGGGCCCAGATGGCGTCCCGGTCGATCAGCGACCCGTCGGACAGCGCACGGCCGGCCTCGTCCTCCAGGTCGACGCCGTCGGCGCCGGGCACCTCGGCCACCCGCAGGTACAGCGGATTGCGGAAGCGCCGGGTGGCCGGCAGGTAGGGGCTGGCCTCCTGCCCCTCGGTGGGGGCGACGGCGTGCAGCGGGTTGATGAGCACGAAGCCGGCGCCCTGGTCGGCAGCCATCCGACGAATCGCGCGCAGGTCGGCGAGGTCACCGATGCCCCAGCTGCCACGGCTGCGGGCCGCGTAGAGCTGGACGGCCCAGCCCCACGCGCGCCCTGCGGGAGCCAGCACCGGCCGGGGAGACGATGAGCCGGCGACGGCGCCCCTCGGGGAGGAGAGCCAGTGGTAGCCGAGCGGGAAGTCGGCGGGCAGCTCGCCGTCGACGTGCCGGACCTCGCCGTCCTCGCAGACGACGTCGGCCTGGTCGATCTCGAGCGCGTCCCCGGGGCGGGCCACGATGGGTGCCCGGTCCTCCAGGTCGGCCGGCGGCTGCCCGATCACCTCGCGCAGCCGGTCGATCGTGGCCTGGGCGACCTCGTGCTCCTCGTCCAGCGCGTCCAGCCAGCTGGCGTCGATTCCCCACTCGTCGGTGGTCGGTGTCGGTGTCACCGGGTGATCCTCGCCGGGGCGGGAGAACCGTGCAGCCTCAGGTGCGGGGGCGCGACCGTGACGTCGCTCGCTTCGTCGCCGGCGCCGTCGCCGGGTCCTCCGGCCAGGGGTGCCGGGGATAGCGCCCGCGCAGCTCGCTGCGGACGGCGGCGTAACCGGTGACCCAGAAGCCGGCGAGGTCGACCGTGGTCGCCACCACGCGCTGCGCGGGGAGAGCAGCTGGAGCCGCAGCGGGCGGCCGGCGACCCGAGGTGCCTGCGCCCAGCCGAAGACCTCCTGCACGCGGACCGACAGCGTCGGCACGGTGGGATCGGTGTAGTCCACTCCGATGCGCGAGCCGGTGGGCACCGTCACGTGCTCGGGCACGACGGCATCGAAGTCGCCGGCCACCTGCCACGGCACCAGCGCCCGCAGCGCGGCGACGACGTCCAGACGGGCGAGGTCGGCACGGCTGCGGGCGCCGGACACGTCGACGGCGGCGAGAAGGGCGTCGTCGTCGACGGCTGGCCACGGCTCCCCGAGCCCGGCGTGCGCCGCAGCCAGGCGGGCCCGCAGGCGGCGGGCGGCCGGCGTCCAGCCCAGCAGCCCCAGCCCCTCCAGGCACAGCCCCTCGGCGACCGCCGCGGCCGCCGCGTCGGGGCACGGGTTCCGCAGTGGCCGCTCGGTCAGCACGATCGCGCCCAGCCGCTCCACCCGGGCGCTGCGCACGTCGCCGTCGCGCCAGGCCACCTCGTCGCGGTCGGCGTGCAGCGGGCCGCCGGCCTCCAGGGCGGTGGCCTCGTCGATCGCGACGGCCGACCGGACGCGGGCGTCCCGCCGCCCGGGCGACCGGTCGGCGGCGGCGATCGCCAGCCACCGCGCACCAGCGAGCGACGTCCCGGGCGTGAGCTCGGCGCCGGTGCCGGCGGCCATGAGATAGGTGCCGGTACCCCCGGCCGCCGTCGGGCGAGCCATCCGGGGTGGGCCAGGCCCACCACCAGACCGGCCGCGGTGTCGTCCGCCAGAGTGGGGTCGGGCAGGGTGTGGTCGGGCAGCGTCCGCTCGAGCCGGGTGACCTCCTCCCGCCAGCGGGCCGTGGCGCCGCGGTCAGCACCCGAGCGCAGGTCTCGCCAGGCGGCGACGAGGTCGTCGCCGCGGAGGGGAGGTCGGCGGACAGGAGGGCGACCACCTCCGCCGCTCGGCGGCGGCCCACCTGCGGGGCGCCGTCGAGCAGCGCACGGGCCAGCCGCGGGTGCACGCCGACCGCGGTCAGCGCGCGTCCCCGGCGGGTCACCCGGCCGTCGTCGTCCACCGCGCCGAGGGTCCGGAGCGTCTGCCCGGCGACGAGCAGTGCGGCCGCCGGGGAGCGTCGGGCAGCGCCAGCCCCGCACCGCCCGGCGCTCCCCAGCAGGCCAGCTCGAGAGCGAAGGCGGTGAGGTCGGCCGTGGCTACCTCCGGCTCCCCGTGCGCGGGCAGCCGGTCGTGCTCGGCGGCGGTCCAGCAGCGGTAGACCGCCCCCGGTCCCTCGCGGCCGGCCCGGCCGGCGCGCTGCGTCCCGGCCGCCCGGGACGCCCGCACGGTGACCAGCGAGCTCAGGCCGCGCGAGAGGTCGGCCCGTGGCACGCGTGCGAGCCCCGCGTCGACGACGACGCGCACGCCGGGCACCGTCAGGCTGCTCTCCGCCAGCGCAGTGGCGAGGACGACCCGGCGCCGCGGCCCTGCTGCAGCGCGGCATCCTGGGCCGTGGCGGGGAGCCGGCCGTGCAACGGCAGCACGTCGGCGGCAACGCTGCGCAGCAGCCCGGCCACCGTGCCGATCTCCCCGGCGCCCGGCAGGAAGACCAGGACGTCGCCGGTCCGTTCCGCCAGGACCCGGCGGACGGTCGCGGCGACGTGCGCGAGCAGCCGCGGGTCGACCCGGAGGCCGTGCGAGGGTCGACCGGGGCCGGCGGCGGCGCCCAAACGACGTCGACCTCGTGCAGCGCCCCGGTCGCCTCGACGACGGATACCGGCTCCTCGTCGCCGAGCAGTCGGGCCAGCTGCTCCGCCTGTGCCGTCGCCGACATGGCGAGCAATCGGAGGTCCGGCCGCAGCGTGCCGCGCACGTCGAGGCAGAAGGCGAGCGCCAGGTCGGTGTCCAGGTGCCGCTCGTGGCACTCGTCGACGACCACGGCGTCCACGCCGGCCAGCTCGGGATCGGCCTGCAGCCGGCGGACCAGCAGCCCGGTCGTGACCACCTCGACGCGGGTGGCAGCGCTGCGCCGGCTGTCACCGCGGACGCTGTACCCGACCCGGCCACCGACCGCCTCGCCCAGCAGCGCCGCCATCCGGCGGGCGGCGGCCCGGGCGGCGACGCGCCGCGGCTCGGCCACGACGATGCGGCCGGGGAGCGTGCCGGCCAGCGCCAACGGGACGAGCGTCGTCTTCCCGGTGCCCGGCGGTGCCAGGAGCACGGCCGAGCCGCCGGACCGGAGCGCGGCGGCCAGCGCGGGCAGCGCGGAGCGCACCGGCAGGTCGGTCCCCGGTGTCCCGGCAGGTGGCAGCACGGCACCAGTCTGGCGTGCGGCCGGATCGACGAGCGCCGCGCTCTGCCCCGGGCCCCATGATGGGGGCGTGACACTGCGATCGGCCGTCGTCGCCTTCGTCGTCGTCGCCGGGGCGCTCACCGTGACGCCGGGGCTGGACACCGCCCTGGTGCTCCGGGCAGCGCTCACCCGCGGTCGACGGGAAGCGGCCGCCACTGCGGCCGGCATCGTGACCGGGTTGTTCGTCTGGGGCGCCGCCGCGGCGGTCGGCGTCTCGGCGCTGCTGTCGGCCTCCCAGGTCGCCTACGACGTGCTCCGCTGGGCTGGGGCGGCCTACCTGGTGTGGTTCGGCGCCCGCCTGCTCACCCATGCGCTGCGCGCCCGGCCCGCTGGGGGCCGGCCGGACGGCACGGGCGGCGGCTCGGCGTGGCGCGCGGCCCGCGTCGGACTGACGACCAACCTGCTGAACCCGAAGGTGGGCGTGTTCTACGCCGCGCTCCTGCCGCAGTTCCTGCCGGCCGACAGGGATCACCTGCTGGTGGGCCTCCTGCTCGCCGGTGTCCACGCGGCGCTGTCCGTGGCGTGGTTCGCCCTGCTGATCGTCCTGGCGTCGGCCCTCAGCCGGTGGCTCCGGCGCCCCGGGACCGTCCGGGCGATCGACGCCGTCACCGGGACGACCTTGGTCGGCTTCGGGGTGCGCCTGGCTCTCTCCGGTCGCTGAGCGAGGGCCGCCACGGGCGGAGCCGCCGGCAGCTGTCGGCGGCTCTCCCGCGACGGCGGTGGTGGACACCTCGACATCGCCACGTCACCGGCTCGGGGCGCCGTCCCGGGGCGCCGTCCCGGGGCGTGAGGAGGAGCGGCCGGGCCGCGGTCGCCTGGCACCGGCGCCACCGCGCCGGTAGGCATGACGCATGCCGGTCCTGGGATTCCACAACTCGCACGAGCAGGTCCACCCCGCGGCGCTGCTCGAGGCGGTCCAGCACGCCGAGCAGGTGGGCTTCACCGCGGCGATGAGCTCCGACCACTTCTCGCCGTGGAGCGCGCGGCAGGGCCAGTCCGGGTTCGGCTGGTCGTTCCTCGGCGCCGCGATGGCGACGACGTCGCTGCCGTTCGGCGCGGTGAACGCGCCGGGTCAGCGGTACCACCCGGCGATCGTCGCCCAGGCGATCGCGACCCTCGGCGCGATGTTCCCCGGCCGCTTCTGGGTGGCCCTGGGCAGCGGTGAGGCGTCGAACGAGCACATCACCGGGCAGGGGTGGCCGCGCAAGGAGCTGCGCGACGCCCGGCTGCGCGAGTGCGTGGACGTGATCCGGGCCATGCTGGCCGGTGAGGAGGTCAGCCACGACGGCCTGGTCACGGTCGACCGGGCTCGGATCTGGACGCTGCCCGACGTTCCTCCCGCGCTCGTCTGCCCGGCGGTCAGCGTGGCGACGGCTCGTGCGGGCGCGGAGTGGGCCGACGGCCTGGTCACCGTCAAGCAGCCGCACGACAAGCTCCGCGAGATGCTCGCCGCCTACCGGGACGCCGGCGGGCGCGGGAAGCTCGCCGTCCAGGTGCACCTCTCCTGGGACCCGGATCACGACCGGGCCGTCGACATCGCCTACGACCAGTGGCGCAGCAACGTCTTCCCGCCGCCGGTCTGCTGGGACCTCGACCACGTGACGGCGTTCGACGCTGCCAGCGAGCGCGTCACGCGCGAGGACGTCGCGGAGGTGGTGAACGTCTCCGCGGATCTCGGGCAGCACACCGCCTGGCTGGCCGAGTACGCCGATCTGGGCTTCGACGAGATCTACCTGCACCACGTCGGCGTCGAGCAGCGCGCGTTTCTCGACGCGTTCGGCGAGCACGTGTTGCCGCAGCTCTCGGTCACCGCGCCCGAGCCGGCGGTGGCGACGTGAGGATCACCGACACCAGCGACCTGTGGTGGAAGAACGCCGTCGTCTACTGCCTCGACGTCGAGACCTACATGGACTGGAACGGAGACGGCATCGGCGATTTCGAGGGCCTCGCCCAGCGGATCGACCACCTCGCCGACCTCGGCGTCACGTGCCTGTGGCTGATGCCCTTCTACCCGACCGCCGAGCGCGACGACGGCTACGACATCACCGACTTCTACGGCGTCGACCCGCGGCTGGGCAACCACGGTGACGTCGTCGAGGTGATCCGCACGGCCAAGGACCGCGGCATGCGGGTGATCGCCGACCTCGTCGTCAACCACACGTCCCGCAAGCACCCGTGGTTCCGGTCGGCGGAGTCGTCGAAGGACTCGCCGTTCCGGGACTTCTACGTCTGGCGCTCCGACCCGCCGCCGGACACCTCCGGCCAGGTCGTCTTCCCCGACCAGGAGGACAGCATCTGGACGCTGTCGGAGAAGACGGGGAGTGGTACCTGCACAAGTTCTACAAGGAGCAGCCCGACCTGAACGTGACCAATCCACGGGTGCGTGACGAGGTCGCCAAGATCATGGGGTTCTGGCTGCAGCTGGGCCTGGACGGGTTCCGGGTCGACGCCGTGCCCTTCTTCCTGGAGACCGCCGGTGCCGACGACGGGGCCCTTCCCGAACCGCACGACTACCTGCGGTCGCTGCGCGCGCTGGTTTCCCGGAGGTCCGGCGCCGGCGTGCTGCTGGGCGAGGTGAATCTGCCCTTCGAGCAGCAGCTGGAGTTCTTCGGCGGCGGCGACGGCGACGAGCTGACCATGCAGTTCGACTTCAACGGCATGCAGGCCCTCTACCTCGCCCTGGCCCGCGCCGACGCCGGACCGCTGGCCACTGCGCTCGAGGGTCGGCCGACCCTGCACCCGGACTCGCAGTGGGCCACGTTCGTGCGCAACCACGACGAGCTCACGCTGGACAAGCTCAGCGACGACGAGCGGGCCGAGGTCTTCGCTGCGTTCGGCCCCGAGGAGCGCATGCAGGTCTACGGGCGCGGGTTGCGCCGGCGGCTGCCACCGATGCTGGACGGCGACCCCCGGCGGGTCCGGATGGTGTACAGCCTGCTGTTCTCGCTCCCGGGCACCCCGGTGCTCTTCTACGGCGAGGAGATCGGCATGGGGAGGACCTCGACGCCGAGGGCCGGCTCGCCGTCCGGACGCCGATGCAGTGGACCTCGGGTCGCAACGGCGGGTTCTCCGCCGCCGAACCCCGGAAGCTGCCCGGCCCGGTGGTCGACGGCGGGTTCGCCCCCGACTACGTGAACGTCGCCGACCAGCGCAACGACCCCGACTCGCTGCTGTCGTTCATGAAGCTGCTGATCCGCCGCTACCGGGAGTCGCCGGAGCTCGGCTGGGGCGACTTCCGGGTGCTGGAGCACCCGTGCCCGGAGGTGCTGGCCCACCTGTGCACCTGGGACGACGGCGCGCTGGTGGCCCTGCACAACCTCTCGCCCGAACCGCGGACCGTGCCGCTCCGGCTGGCGGACTGCGACTCCTCGCACCGCCTGGTCGACCTCCTCGAGCCCGGGAGCACGTCGCTCGCCGACGACGGGACGGCGGAGATCCTGCTCGGTGGCTACGGGTACCGCTGGCTCCGGGTCGTGGCCCAGGACAGCCGCCGCCTGGTGTGAGTGACCCGGGCCCCCAGTGCTCGCTCCGCCGGCACCGGGCCCCTGCGGCGGGGCCGCTCCCACACCCTCACCGGGCTCGCGGCGGGCTCGCGCAGAACGGCCGACGACACTCGCCGCGACCTCCCGGGTGCCGGACCGTTCCGCTCGTAGCGTCCTGGGGTGCCCCGCTCCGCCGTGCTCGTCCTGCTCGCCGTCCTGCTGTCGCTGACCGGTTGCGAGGTCGAGTGGCAGCTCGAGTCCGGCCCGCCCGAACCCGCGGCGTCCGTCGGCCAGGGGACGTTCCCGCGGGAACGCTCGACCCGGTCGCGGCCTCGGCGGCACTGGCGGCGCTCGCAGTCGCGGAGAAGACGTCGCTCGAGGGCTACGAGCGGGGATGCGGTGAGGGCGAGGGCTGCGTCTTCGGGCCGGCGTGGTCCGACGTCGACCGCAACGGCTGCGACCAGCGCAACGACGTCCTGCACCGCGACCTCGCCGAGACCGAGGTCCGGGAGGGCACCCAGGGATGCGTGGTGATCGCGGGGGTGCTGGACGACCCGTACACCGGCGGATCGGTGCGCTTCGAGAAGGCCACCGCGGCCGAGGTGCCCGTCGACCACGTCGTCCCCTGGCGGCCGCGTGGGTGCAGGGTGCGGCCGCCTGGAGCGACGAGCAGCGGGAGGTCTTCGCCAACGACCCGTCGAACCTCCTGGCGACGACACGGTCGGAGAACTCCTCGAAGGCCGACTCGACGGCCGAGGAGTGGGTGCCGTCGGACCCGTCGTACGGCTGCTCCTACGCCACCGTCGTCGTCACCGTGAAGACGACGTACGCACTGTCGGTGAGCCCGGCGGAGTCCGAGGCGCTGAGATCGCTGCTCGCGACCTGCTAGACCCGAGGCCACCCGGCGCGGCATCACGCTGCGTGAGTGCGCCGCCGGGGCGGCGTCCCGTGCGCACGGGACTCGGGCGCCTAGCGTGGCGGACGAGGTGATCAGTCATGAGTGAGAAGAACGGAAGCACGTCCGTCGGCACGGGTACCGCGGAGATCCCGATCGTCCGCCCGGCCGCTACCGCGCCCGGGGAGTCGGCGTCCCCGCCGCCGGAAGCCGAACGCGTCGCCCCCGGCGTCGGCGGGCCAACCGCCCACCGAGAACGATCTCGTCCCCGGCATGCAGCCGACGGCGCCGGTGTCCGTCCGGCCCCGGCCGCGCATGCCGCGGCGAGGGCCGCTCACGGTGATGGGGCCCTGGGCCCCGGTCGCCGGCGGGCTGCTGGGTCTGCTGCTCGGCGCGATCGCGGTGCTGGTCCTCGCCGGGACGGCCGAGAGCTTCGAGGAGCGGATGGCCCTGGTCTTCCTGGTGCTGGGGCTGGGCATGCTCGGCAGCGCGGGCATCCTGCTGGCCGACGAGGTGCGGATGATGCGCCAGCGTTCCCGCGACGCCGCCGTCCGGCCGCAGTGGGTGGAGGCCACGGCCGGGCTGCTCAACGGACTGACCCCGGCCCGGCTGCTGCTGGCGCTCAGCGGCTTCGTGCTGTTCCTGGCGGCCTACGTCAGCCGGTGACGGCGGGGCTCGGGTCAGCCGTAGGCCTCGACCGCGAGGTACACGGCGAGCCCGAGCCCGGCCAGGGCGATGCCCCGGCGCAGCGCCGTCTGCGGGGCGCGCCGCACGATCCTCGGGCCGAGCAGGGAGCCGAGGAACAGCCCGATCGCGAGCGGCAGCGCGGCCGACCAGACGATCGAGGCGAACAGGACGAATCCGATCGCGGCCACCGTGTTGGCCACACCCAGGACGACGTTGCGCATCGCGTTGCTGCGGGGAGCCCCTCGCCGGTGGTGAGCAGGAACGTGGCGAGCATCAGCACGCCGGCCGCGGCGCCGAAGTAGCCGCCGTAGATGGAGATCGCGAAGACGGCGACCGGCAGCCACCACTGGTCCCGCCGGCCGGCGTGCGCGAGCGCGCCCTCGATCGCCAGTTCCCGCGGCGACCGCTGCACGAGGATGGCGATCGAGGCCCCGCCGATCAGCCACGGGACGATGAGCTCGAAACCGCCCTCGGGGGTGAGCAGCAGGAGCAGCGCACCGGCCGCCCCGCCGATCAGCCCGGCGACCATCAGCGGCAGCAGCCGTCTGCCCTGCCCCGTCAGTTCCGGCCGGGACGCGCTCACCGAGCCGACGCCGACGACGACCAGGGCCGCGGTGTTGGTGACGTTGGCCGTCACCGGGGGAGCCCCGCGGCGAGCAGCGCGGGGTAGCTGATCAACGAGGCGAGGCCGGCGATGCTGCCGGTCAGACCCGCCCCGACGCCGGCGAGCACGAGGAAGACGAACTCCCAGACGCTCACCCGGTCACCAGCACCGCGATCGCGACGACGCCGAGGACGACGATCGCCGCCCGCAGGACCGCCGAGGGAAGACGACGGCCGTACCGGGAGCTGACCGCTCCGCCCACCAGCGAGCCCACCGCCAGCAGCCCGGCGGCCGTCCAGTCGATCCGGTCGGTGGCGACGACGACGTACGCACCGGCGGCGACGGTGTTCACGGTGAGGGTGAGGACGTTCTTGAGCGCGTTCAGCCGCTGCAGGGACTCGCGCAGCAGGAGCCCGAAGATGCCGATCTGCAGCACGCCCTGGCTGGCGGCGAAGTAGCCGCCGTACGTGCCGGTGGCATAGGCGCCGGCGAAGAGGGCGGCCAGCCGGCCACCGGTCACCGGCACGGACACGTCGCCGCCCCGGGCAGGGAGCTTGCGCTGGACCAGCGGCTGGAGCGCGACCAGCAGGACCGCGATGCCGATGAGCACCGGCACGACCGCCTCGAACGTGGCGGCCGGCAGGTGCAGGAGGAGGAACGCCCCGGTGAGGGCGCCGAGGATCGAGGCGGGCAGCAGGCGCAGGAGGAGCCGCCGCTGGCCGCGCAGCTCCCGGCGGTAGCCGATGGAGCCGCTGAGGTTGCCCGCGATCAGGCCGAGGGAGTTGCTGATGGTCGCCGGCACGGGCGGGAGGCCGACGGCGAGCAGGACCGGGAAGCTCACCAGGGTGCCCGAGCCGACGACGGCGTTGATGCCGCCGGCGGCGAACCCGGCTGCGGCCACCGCGAGCATCTCCCACCCCGTCATGCGCCCATCGCATGGAGCGTGACACACGTCGGTGGCACGGGTGGCCGCGTGATGGTGTGATCGCGCCCATGCCCGGGCTGCCCTCGACCCAGCGCCGGTCCGGCTGCTGCTGGCCCCGGTCGACTCGGGCCAGGTAGGCGCCCGCATGGGCAACGGCCCGACCGCGCTGGCCGGTGCCGGAGCGGCGGAGCGGCTACGCCGTCGCGGGCACGTCGTCACCGAGCAGGTGGTCCTGCCGTCGTCCTCGTGGCGGGCGGAGCTCGCCACCGGTTTCGAGCTCAACCGGCTCGTCTCCGCCGCGGTCTCCGATGCCACGGGCGCCGGTGAGGTGCCGGTGCTGCTGGCGGGCAACTGCAACACGACGCTCGGCGTCCTGGCCGGGCTGTCGGGCGCCGGGCCGCGGCTCGGGCTGCTGTGGCTCGACGCCCACGGGGACTTCAACACCCCGGACGAGGACACCTCGGGCTTCCTCGACGGGCAGGGCCTCGCGATCGTGGTCGGCCGCTGCTGGCGCGCCCTCGCCGGCAGCGTGCCCGGCTTCTCGCCGCTGCCCGAACGCGACGTCGTCCTGGTCGGTGCCCGGGACCTGAGCCAGGCGCAGGTGGGCGTCCTGGAGCGGTCGGCGCTGACCTGGTTGCGACCCGATCGGGCGCGGCGGCCGCAGGAGGTCGGCATCGCACTCGACCGCCTGGCCGCTCGGGTGGACGCCGTGCACTTCCACGTCGACCTCGACGTGCACGACCCTCGATCGCGCCGGCCAACGGCTATGCGGCACCCGACGGGCTGTCGGCCGCCGACGTCGTGCAGATCCTGCTGTCGGCAGCCGAGCGCTTGCCGGTCGTGTCGGCGACGCTGGCCTCCTACGATCCCGCCCACGACGTCGAGGACCGGATGCGGGAGACGGCACTCGCCCTCCTGGACGCCGTCGCCGGCAGCGCCACGCCGCTGCGGACCGTGGTCAACGGGGTCGAGCGTGACCAGCGGGGCGGTGAGCATCGCCTTCAGCGCGCCGAGCAGGCCGAGGACGGGAACGGCGGCGGCGCACCACAGCCCGGGACCGAACCGGTCGGCCTGCCAGCCGGCGTCCGCTGCCAGGAGGACCACCGCGGCGGCGGCCGCCAGGGTGACGGCCAGGGCGAGCACACCCAGGAGCCGGTGAGCGCGCGCGGGCACGAGCAGGAGGAACCCGAGGAGCACCAGGAGTCCGCCGCTCAGCACCACGACGAGCGGCGGCCAGACCTCGCTGCGTGCGGTCTCGGCGATGCCGGCGCCCAGGGTCTCGCCCCCGCGCTGGACCAGGGACAGGCCGCTCGGGCCCTCGCCGGGCGCCCAGGACAGCGACAGGCTGATGTTCGCGGCGACGCCGGCGAGGACGAGCGCGCAGGCGCCGAGCGGGTCGGCCCGCCTGAGGACGGTCAGCCCGGACCGCGGGGCCTCGAGGTCTGGCGCACCGGCGGGCGGGCCGGTCGCGGCGTCGTCGTACTCGGCGGGCAACCCGAGAAGGGTCGGCTCGTCGTCGTAGGCCGGCCGGCCGGCGGGGGCCCGGCTGCGGCCGCCCCAGAGTCCGCCGGCCCGGGATCGGGCGGCCCTCGCGCGTGTCGTGCCGCGGCCCGAGCCGTGGGACTGCAGGCGTTGCGTCATCGGGTCCTCCGACGGTGCGGCGCGGGGAGACGGCCACTGGCACGAGCGTAGGGCCGGCTCGACCGTCGCGGCGTCCGACGCGGCACAGCACCGTCCGGATCCCCGGCGCGCCGCCGGCGACGCGCCCGGAGCCCTACATGCGGCCGGCGTCGACCACGCGGAGAACGGCCGTGCCCTCCTCGTCGGAGGCCTCCAGGTCGACCTCGACGTCGAGGCCCCAGTCGTGGTCGCCCGCCGGGTCGTCGAGGATCTGCCGGACCTTCCAGAGTCCCGGCGCCGCCTTGTCGATGATCAGCAGCGCCGGGCCGCGGGCGTCGGCGCCGGTCTGCACCTCGTCGTGCTCGGCGAAGTACGCCCGCACGACCTGCTCCCACCGCTCGGCGTCCCAGCCCGAGCCGCTGTCGAGCTCGCCCAGGTCGTACCAGCGGCGCCGCGCGAACAGCTCCACCCGGCGGAAGAGGGCGTTGCGGACCATGGCCGTGAACGCCCGCACGTTGCCGGTGAGCGGGCGCGGCCGGGCGGGCACCGACACCGGCGCGTCCAGCGGCTGGTCGGGTGAGGTGAGCTGCTCCCACTCGTCGAGCAGGGAGGAGTCGACCTGGCGGACCAGCTCGCCCAGCCACTCGACGAGATCGGTGACCTCCTCGGTGCGGGCGGCGGCGGGCACGCCCGAGCGCAGCGCCTTGAACGCGTCGGACAGGTAGCGCAGCACCGCGCCCTCCGACCGGGTCAACCCGTAGGTGTTCACGAACTCCCGGAAGGTGAAGGCGCGCTCCCACATCTCCCGAACGACGGACTTCGGCGACAGCAGGCCGTCCGCGGCCCACGGGTTGGACTGCCGGTAGATCTCGAAGGCGTGCCCCAGCAGCTCCTCGAGCGGCTTCGGGTAGCTGACCTCCTCCAGCAGCTCCATCCGCTCGTCGTACTCGATGCCCTCGGCCTTCATCTGCGCCACGGCCTCGCCCTTGGCCTTGTTGAGCTGGGCGGCGAGGATCTGCCGCGGGTCGTCGAGGGTCGCCTCGATGACGCTCACGACGTCGAGCGCGTACGTCTCGGACTCGGGGTCGAGCAGGTCGATCGCGGCGAGCGCGAACGTCGACAGCGGCTGGTTGAGGGCGAAGTCCTCCGGCAGGTCCAAGGTCAGGTCGTGGCGCCGACCGTCGCGCTCGGGCTCCGGCAGCCGCTCCAGGACGCCGGCCTGCAGCAGCGATCGCGCGATGCCGATCGCCTCGCGGATGTGCTGCAGCTGCTTCGGACGCGGCTCGTGGTTGTCGGTCAGCAGCCGGCGCATCGCGGCGAACGGGTCACCGGGCCGGTCGACGACGTCGAGGATCATCGACGTCGACACCCGCATGTTGCTGGTCAGCTTCTCGGGCTCGCCCTCGACGAGCCGGTTCATCGTCGACTCGCTCCACGGCACCATGCCGTCGGGCACCTTCTTGCGCACGAGCTTGCGGCGCTTCTTCGGGTCGTCGGCGACCTTCGCGAACTGCTTGAGGTTCTCCACCTCGTGCTCCGGCGCCTGCACCACGACCGTCCCGGCGGTGTCGTAGCCGGCCCGGCCGGCCCGCCCGGCGATCTGGTGGAACTCGCGGACCTGCAGCAGCCGGGTGCGGGTGCCGTCGTACTTGCTCAGCGCGGAGAAGACGACGGTGCGGATCGGCACGTTGATGCCCACGCCGAGGGTGTCGGTGCCGCAGATGACCTTGAGCAGCCCGGCCTGGGCCAGCTGCTCCACCAGCCGTCGGTACTTGGGCAGCATCCCGGCGTGGTGGACGCCGATGCCGTGCCGCACCAGCCTGCTGAGGGTGGTGCCGAAGGCGGAGGAGAACCGGAAGCCGCCGATCAGGTCGGCGATCGCGGCCTTCTCCTCCTTGGTCGACACGTTGACGCTCACGAGCGCCTGCGCCCGCTCCAGCGCCGAGGCCTGGGTGAAGTGGACGACGTAGACCGGCGCCTGCTTCGTGTCCAGCAGGTCCTGGATCGTCTCGTGCATCGGCGTCGTCGCGTAGTAGTGGTGCAGCGGCACCGGCCGCTCGGCGTTGGCGACCAGCGCGGTGGGCCGGCCCGTGCGGCGGGTGAGGTCCTCGCGCAGCGAGGTGACGTCGCCGAGGGTGGCGCTCATCAGCAGGAACTGCGCCTTGGGCAGCTCCAGCAGCGGCACCTGCCAGGCCCAGCCGCGGTCGGGGTCGCCGTAGAAGTGGAACTCGTCCATGACCACGAGCCCGATGTCGGCGTCCGCGCCTTCTCGAAGGGCGATGTTCGCCAGCACCTCGGCCGTGCAGGCGATGATCGGTGCTCCGGCGTTGACGCTGGCGTCGCCGGTCAGCATGCCGACGTTGGCCGCCCCGAAGACGCCGCACAGCGCGAAGAACTTCTCGCTGACCAGCGCCTTGATGGGGGCGGTGTAGTAGCTGCGCCGCCCGGCGGCCAGCGCCGCGTACTGCGCCCCGGTGGCCACCAGCGACTTGCCGGAGCCCGTCGGCGTCGCCAGGACGACGTTCGCGCCACTGACCAGCTCGATCAGCGCCTCCTCCTGCGCCGGGTACAGCGTCGTCCCGCTGCGCTCGGCCCATGCGGCGAACGAGGCGAACAGCTCGTCGGCGTCGTCCCCTTCGCGCGGAGGGCGGAGAGGTCGGCGGCGTCGTCGAGCAGCGGCGGGGCAGTGGCGGTCATCGTGGGGAACAGCCTGCCTGACGGCGGTTCTCTTCCCGGGCAGGCGGTCGGGTTCCGCCGCCGACGGCGCGGGTAGGGCGGCGGCGACGTCGAACAGTGGCGCCGAGCCGAGCACCAGGAGGACCCGTGTCAGAGCCCCGCCCCGAATCCCAGCCCGCCCAGCAGCAGACCCCGCCCGGCAGCCTCGGGGAGATGGACCCGAAGCCCGATCACGGGGAGGAGAGCTACCGCGGCTCCGGGAAGCTGACCGGCAAGGCCGCGGTGATCACCGGCGGTGACAGCGGCATCGGTCGCGCCGTGGCGATCGCCTTCGCCCGCGAGGGCGCCGACGTCCTGATCTCCTACCTGGACGAGCACGACGACGCGAAGGACACCGCGAAGTACGTCGAGGAGGCCGGCCGGCGCTGCGTGCTCGTGCCCGGCGACATCTCCGACCGGGGGCACGCCAAGACGATCGTGCCGAAGGCGATCGAGGAGTTCGGGAAGATCGACATCCTGGTCAACAACGCGGCGTTCCAGATGAGCCACGACTCGCTGGATGAGATCAGCGACGAGGAGTGGGACCACACGCTCGCGACGAACCTGTCGGCGATGTTCACCCTCTGCAAGGACGCCATCCCGCACATGCAGCCGGGTGCCTCGATCGTCAACTCCTCGTCGGTCAACTCCGACAACCCGAGCCCGCAGCTCATCGCCTACGCCATGACGAAGGCCGCGATCGCGAACTTCACCGCCAGCCTGGCGCAGCTGTACGGCGAGAAGGGCATCCGGGCCAACAGCGTCGCGCCGGGGCCGATCTGGACGCCGCTGATCCCGTCGACGATGCCGGAGGAGAAGGTGGAGAGCTTCGGCGGCAACACCCCGCTGGGGCGGGCCGGGCAGCCTGCCGAGCTCGCGCCGGTCTACGTGCTGCTGGCCAGCGACGAGGCGTCCTACGTGTCCGGCGCCCGCGTGGCGGTCACCGGAGGCCGCCCCATCCTCTAGCCACCACATGATGATCAGGTCTCCTGGTCATCAGGGGTCCTACCGCACGGTCGACCGCGAGGTAGGACCCAGAACGATCAGGTCACCTGATCATCGACGCGGCGGCGGGACGAGGTCGAAGTAGGCGATCTGCGGCGGCGCGTTGATGCGCACGGGGACCACGCTGAAGCCGACCCCGCACGTCACGAACAGCCGGTTGCCCTCCGCGCCGTAGTCCTCCGGCCCCCATCCGTCCGCGACGACCTTCTCCTCATCGGTGAGCCCCACGTAGGACCAGTGCGGGGACCCGGGCAGCGCCACCTGGCCGCAGTGCGTGTGACCGGCGACGGCGAGGGGGCGCTGCCCGGCGGGAGCTCGGGGAACGCCGTCGGGTTGTGCATGAGCACCACGCGCGGGGCGTCCGGCGGCACGTCGGCGAGCGCGGCATCGGGGTCGGCGAGGTCGGGGACGGTGGGGCCGAGCCCGACGACGTAGAGCTCGCGGTCCCCGTCCCCACCGGGGACCGGGATCGGGACCGACTCGTTGAGCAGGACAGGGATGCCCTGGGACTCCAGCGCGGTGGTCAGTTCTCGCTGGGCCCCCACCGCGTAGTCGTGGTTGCCGAGGACGGCGACGGTGGGGATCTCCGCCTCGATCAGCGGATCGAGCAGCTCGAGGACGTTGTCGACCTGGGTGTCGATGTCCGGATCGGTGCTGTAGACGAAGTCCCCGCCCAGGAGGACCACGTCCGGGCGCCGGTCCACCGCCCGCTCCACGGCCTTCTCCACCATGCCGGTGTTGGCCCACCACATGCCGATCTGCATGTCCGACAACACCGCGACCTCGAGCTCCACCGCGCCCGCCCGCAGCCCGGGCAGGGCGACCTCGGAGCGCTCCTCCTCGAGGAGCAGGCGTGGCTCCACGAGCACGCCGTAGACGGCGAGCAGGGCGAGGAGCGCGCCGAGGGCGACGGCTGCGCGGCCCAGCCAGCGCCTCATCGGGCAGCCCCGGCGTCCGCCCGCCGGGCCGCGTCGGCGGCCGCCGGGACGAGGACGAAGCGGGCGCAGACCAGCACCCACGCCCCGCCCAGGACCAAGCCGGCGACCACGTCGGTCGGATAGTGCGCGGCGACGTAAAGCCGCGAGAGCCCGATGGCCGGCGCCAGCACGACCGGCAGGGCGAGCACGGCCCAGCGCCAGGGAGAGCGGCTCGAGACCAGCACGAGGGCGGCCACCGCGCCGTACAGGGCCGCCGCGGCCGCGGAGTGACCCGACGGCCAGCTCGCCCCGCTGGGCAATTCGGAGACCAGATCGGCGACGTCGGGGCGCAGCCGCCCCACGATCTGCGCGACGACGAAGTACAGCAGCACCTCGCCGACGAGCGTGACGACGACGAACAGAGCGGGCCGGCGGCGTCCCGTGACGGCCAGCGCCAGGACGGCGGCGCTGAGCCCCACCGCGATCACCGCCCTGGTACCGCCCAGCGTGCTCACGGCCGTGGCCAGGTCGGACCGGAAGGCCGTGCGCTCCTCGACGAGGGACGCGACGATGTCGCGGTCCAGCCGGCCGAGCCACGTGTCGGTGAGGACGGCGGTGACCAGCAGCCCCAGCACGCCGAGGGCCGCGACGACGACCGCAGCCGCTCCGGCGAGACGGCCTGCCGTCGCCGGCAGGCTCCGGTGCGGCTCGGCCCGCACGACCAGCTGCGGCGCCTCGTCCGGGTCCAGGTCGAGCGGGTCCAGCGGCTCGTCCGCGTACCGGCCGCGGCTGTGCTGCCACGCGCGGAAGGTTCCGGCAGTCACCGCCAGCCAGCCGAGACCCAGGGCCCAGCCGGCGAGCACGTCGGAGACGAAGTGGACGCCGAGAGCGAGCCTGGTGAAGCTCACCGCCAGGACGACGAGCACCGCGCCCCCACCAACCACGGGCGGGTACGGCGGCCGACAGCCGGGAGCGCGAGGAGGACCAGCGTCCCCCAGAGCACCACCGACGTCATCGCGTGACCGCTCGGGAAGCTCGCGTTGGACGGCGTCTGGACCACCGCCACGTCCACCACCGGACGCGCTCGGTCGACGACGGCCTTGGTCACGGGGCCGAGCACGGCCAGGCCGGAGCCGGTGACGGCCACGAAGGCGGCGAGCCGCCAGTGGCGGCGGATGGCGAGGAAGGCGGCCATCAGGGCGAAGGCCAGGACGGCGAACTCCGTGCCGCCCAGATCCGTGACCACCCGGAGGGTGTCGACCAGCGCGGTGGAGTCGCTGACGACGTCGTTCAGTCTCGCCGCGACGTCGCCGTCGAGCCCCGCCAGGGGGACCAGCGCTGCTGCACGAGGAGCCACAGGAGCAGGAAGGGGACGGCGCCGAGCACCAGGGCTGCCAGGCCCACGGCCGATCGGGTACCGAACCGTCCGACACCGGGCGCCCCTCGCCGGCGCGCGGACGCGTGGTCGTGCGGGAGGGAGCAGTCATCTCCCGGAGTACTACCCGGCACCTTCTGCGGTACGGACCGCCGCGGGTTGCATTTCCGTGACAGGCCGGGGCCGAGCCGGTCAGCTCCGGGACAGGAGCTCCACCTCCGAGGCCACCGCGCGGATGTGGGCCGGTCGCACCCGGCAGCAGCCGCCGATCAGCCGGCCGCCGGCCGACACCCACCCGGGGACGTCGTCCGGGAGGATGCCGGGGCTGCCGGCCCAGCGTCGGGCCGCGGCGTCCCAGGTCTCGCCGCTGTTCGGGTAGACGACGACGGGCCGCGAGGCGAGGGCAGCTGCGGCGAGGGACGGGGCGACGGCGCTGGGCGCGGTGCAGTTGACGCCCACCGCGACGACGGCGTCGACGTCGGCGGCCATGGCGAGGACGTCGGCCGCGCGCTCACCGCGCCGGGTGCGTGCGAGGCCGGCGTCGTCGACCACCGTGGTGAGGGAGAGCCAGATCGGCACACCCAGCGCCTCGGCCTCCGTGAGCAGCGCCTCTGCCTCCGCGGCGGCGGGCACGGTCTCGCAGGCCAGGACGTCGGCCCCCGCTTCGGCGAGCAACTCCATCCGCGGCCGGTGGAAGGCGCGCAGCTCCGCGATCCCCACCTCGGCGACGTACGCCCCGGTGTACTCCGAGCCGTCGGCCAGCATCGCGCCGTAGGGCCCGACCGAGCCGGCGACCCAGCCAGGGCCCTGCCCCTCGCGGGCCAGCGCCACCGACGAGGCGATCAGCCTTCGGGCCTCGCCCGCGTCGACGCCCGTGGCGGCGAAGCCCCCGACCGTGGCCTGGTAGCTGGCGGTCGTGGCCACCTGGGCGCCGGCCGCGGCGAAGGCGGCGTGCGCCGCGACGATCGCGGCCGGGTCGTCCCGCAGCAGCCGGGCGGACCAGAGGGCGGAGGAGACGTCGTGCCCCCGGGCCTCGAGCTCGGTGGAGAGACCCCGTCGAGGACGACCGGGCCCGTGGTCAGCGCGTCGGCGAGGGAAGGCATGGCTCCGATCATCCCGCGGTACCTGGCTGTCCATGGTGTTCATCCGGAGCAGTGGCCGGGGTTCACGGCGGAGGCGGCTGCCTGCGCGACCTGCTGGTCCTCAACACCGGCTGCTGCCTCGCCCATGCGATCGGCTGCGGCACTGACGCGGTGCTGCTGGCGCCGACGACGCTGCGGGAGCTGGGGCGCACCGGGACCGGGGAGCGGGGAACACCGATCGCGGATCGGCTGGTCGCTGCCGTGCGCGTGTACCAGCGGCGGGTCAGCCCGCAGCGGCCGCCGTGCTGCCGGTTCACCCCGACCTGCTCCGCCTACGCGGTCGAGGCGCTCGAGCGGCACGGCGCCCGGCCTGGATCCTGCCTGACGGTCCGCCGGCTGCTGCGCTGCCGTCCAGGGGCGACCGGTGGCGCGGACCCGGTTCCCGGAGGGAGTGACCCGGATCAGCGAGCGGCGGCGACATCGGTGCCGGGTGCCGGCGCCCGCGTGACGGCGAACTCGAGGAGGAGCGGGACGACGCCGAAGACGGCAGCACCGCGTGGTCCCGGTATCCGGTCGTGCGCGCCGCGTCGGCTCGGCGACACTGTGCACGTGCCCGGTATCGACGACGCTTCCGGTGACCTCCCGGTCACCGCGACGGTCGTCGTCCCCGCCGCCGCGTTGAGCTGGCGGTTCTCCCGGTCCTCGGGCCCTGGGGGCAGGGCGTCAACACCGCCGACTCGCGGGTCGAGCTGTCCGTCGCACCGCTGGACCTGCCGGGCCTCAGCGATCCGCAGCGCGCCCGGCTGGCTGCGCGGCTGGGTGCCCGCCTGGTCGACGGCGTCCTCACCATCGCCGCCAGCGAGCACCGCCAGCAACTGCGCAACCGGCAGGCGGCACGGGAGCGGCTCGCGGCCGTGCTCCGGGCCGCACTCGCGCCCCCGGCGCCCGGCCGGCGGCGGACCAAGCCCACCCGCGGTTCCCAGGAGCGCCGGATCGAGGCGAAGAAGCAGCGCGGGCAGCTGAAGAAGCAGCGCCGCTCCTGGGACTAGTCACAGCGACTCCAGTCGGCGGGTCAGGAAGTTCCGCTCCGGCTCGTTCCCCACCCGCTCGATCGCAGCACGGTAGGCCCGCGCCGCCTCGGCCGGCCGACCCAGACGACGGAGCAGATCGGCCCGCACGGCGTGGAAGACGTCGAGGCGGTCGAGGTCCAGGGCCTCCACGACGGGCAGGGCGGCTTCGGGTCCGGCGACCTCGGCCAGGGCGACCGCCCGGTTGAGCGCCACGACCGGGCTCGGTGCCACGACCATCAACTGGTCGTAGAGCGCCAGGATCTGGCCCCAGTCCGTGGCCCGGGCGGACGTCGCATCGCTGTGGACGGCGTTGATGGCGGCCTGGATCTGGTAGGGGCCGGGCCGGTTGCGGCGCAGGCACGCCCGCACCAGGTCCTGGCCTTCTGCGACCAGCATCCGGTCCCAGAGCGTGCGGTCCTGGTCGGCCAGGAGCACCAGGTCGCCGTCCGCGGTGGTCCGCGCCGGCCGCCGAGCCTCGGTGAGCAGCATGAGCGCCAGCAATCCGAGGACCTCCGGTTCGTCGGGCATCAGCTCGGCGAGGAGACGGCCCAGCCGGACGGCCTCCGCGCACAGGTCGTCGCGCACCAGCCGGTTGCCCGACGACGCCGTGTGCCCCTCGGTGAAGACCAGGTAGACGACGGCGAGCACGGGACGCAGGCGGTCGGGCAGCTCCGCTCCGCTCGGCACCCGGTAGGGGATGCGCGCGTCGCGGATCTTGCCCTTCGCCCGCACCAGGCGCTGAGCCATCGTCGGCTCGGGGACGAGGAAGGCGGCGGCGACGTCCGCGGTGGTGAGGCCGCCCAGCAGGCGCAGGGTCAGGGCGACCTGCGCGGCCGTCGACAGGGCGGGGTGGCAGCAGGTGAAGACCATCCGGAGCCGGTCGTCGTGCACGGGTGCCTCCTCGGCCGCCGGTGCGTCGTCATGGAGCAGTGCCGCCTGGCGGTACCGGTCGACGCGGGTGCTCTCCCGGCGCATGCGGTCGATCGCCCGGTTCCGGGCGGTCGTGATGATCCAGCCCGCAGGGCTGGGCGGGATCCCGTCGGCGGGCCACCGCTGCACCGCGGTCAGGAAGGCATCCTGGACCGCCTCCTCGGCGGCGTCGATGTCGCCGAGGAGGCGGGTGAGGACCGCGACCGCCTTGCCGTAGTGCTCCCGGAAGGTGCGTGCAACGTCAGCGGTGGGATCGGGACCCATGCGATCAGACAGGTCGTGCGATCAGAAGGAGGTCGCCACAGGACGGACCTCGACGGGCAGCCCACCGAGGATGCGCGCCAGCCTGCCGGCCCAGGCGAGCGCATCGTCGAGGTTCTCGGCCTGGATCACGTCGAAGCCGCCGATGAACTCCTTGCCCTCCGCATAGGGGCCGTCGGTGGTGAGGACGGTGTCGCCGTCCGCACGCACGACGGTCGTGGCCTCCGGCTGGTGGAGTGCGACGGCGAAGACCCAGACCCCGGCAGAGCGCATCTCCTCGTTCAGCGAGGCGAGGTCGCGCATGACGGGCTCCAGGACCTCCGGCGGGGGCACCTCTCCGACGGGCTGGATGATGTTGATCAGGTACTGGGGCATGTCGTCTCCTCGGGTTCGGCGCCGGCGCCGTGCCGGTCGCTCACCCCTGTACGAACGGGGACGGCCGGATCGACAGGTCCGCGCAGAAAGTTCTCAGCCGGTCAGCAGGCGCTGCGGTTGCCGCACGAGCACCCACAGCGGGAGTTCGTCGTCGCTCGTCCTGCCGGTCGAGATCACTTCGAACCCGAAGCCGCGCAGGAACCGCACGTTCGCCCAGGAGTAGACGGCGGCCCCGGCGAGGACGCCGTCGGTGTCGCAGCGCACCAGGGCCGGGGCCAGGACGGCGGCGGCCAGGCCACGCCGGCGGGAGCTGGGCCGCACGCCCAGGTGCCGGAGCCACCAGTGCGGCTGGTCCGGACGCGCCGCGTCCACGAGGGCGGCGGTGTCACGGACGGCGCTGATCCGGTGCGCGGAGAGGTGGGGAGCTCGCTGGTCAGTGCGGCACGCACGTCGGCCGGCAGGGGGTGGTGCCCTCGGCTCCCGGTGGCGCTTCCCAGACGGCGACCGCGTCGACCTCGTCGGTGACCCAGGCCGTGCCGGTGCCCACCCCGCGGTGCCCGGCGTCGAGCTCGTGCAGGCGGGTCAGCCGCTGGATGCGGCCGTCGTCGGGCAGCGCCCACCGCGCCCAGCGCGAGGCGCCCAGGGAGGTCGTGAGAGTCGCGGCGATGCGCGGGACGTCGCGCTGCTCGGCCCGCCGGACGTCGGGCCCCTCCTCGTCCGGGTCGTCGATCCGCTGGATCCTCGGGCCCGGGGAGTCACCCCGGCATTCGACCACGCCCCCGGACGACGAGGGGGCCGCCCCAGGCGGGACGGCCCCCGTGTGGCCCCGTCCAGCGGCTCGCCGCGAGCCTGCGAGCGGTCTAGCGGCCCCGTCCAGGGCACCGCCGCGAGCCTGCGAGCGGTGGGGAGGACGGGGTCCTTTCGGGGGCCTTGCTCAGACGTCGAAGCCGGCGCGGTCGACCTTGCGGTGGTACTTGTCGCCGAGCTTGCCGCCGAGGATCGCTCCCAGCAGCGTGACGAGGAGGACGGCGACCAGCGCGATGATGCCGCCGGTCGTCGCGGTGCCCTCGTCGATCGGGATGCGCGGCAGGTTGAGCTGCTGGAGCACGTTGTACTCCGAGCCGAACACCAGGCCCAGGACGGCCAGCGCGATGACCACGAGCAGCCCGATGACCCAGACGGCGATGCCCTGCCGGGCGCCGTCGAACCGGGCCATCCGGCCGGCCACGTAGCCGCCGGCCAGATAGGCCAGGAACAGGATCACCAGCAGCACGATGCCGCCGACGATCCCGATGGTGTCGGCGTCCTGGACGGCGTCGTCCACGCTGGGGACGCCCTCGGTCAACCCGATGGCGACCCCTGCGGCGCTGAGCAGCGCGATCAGCAGGACGGCGAGCCCGTTCGCGGAGAGCCAGCCGAAGAAGGCGGCGCCCCACTTGATGCCGCCGTAGCGGGAGTGCTGCGCGTCGACGGCGTCGCGGGCCCGCCCCTTCGTCGAGTGGGCTCCGTCGGTGGAGTGGTCCGGGTCGGACATCAGGATCGCCGGATCTCGGGATCGGTGTCGAGCTCGACCTGCTCCTTGCGGACGGACTCGGTGACGGTCTGCTGGTCGGTGACCGTCTCGGTGTCCAGCCGTACGCGCTCGACCGGCACGGCCTCCTTCTCCACGACCGGGCGCTCGGCGTGCAGGACGACCTCGTGCTCCTCCTCGGAGATGGCCGGGCCGTCCAGGGCGTTGCCGATGTTCGCGTCGGTGATCGGCTCGCGCTCGAGGACGACCTCTTCGTGCGCGACGGGCACGGTGCGCGTCACGTTCTCGGTGACGACGTACTTCCGCAGCCGGGCGCGACCGCTCTCCACCCGCTGGGTGCCGACGGTGAGGTGCTCCTCGGAGCGGGTCATGGCGTCGTCGGTCGTGGGACCGCTCGTGTCGTGGCCCACGGTGTCGTGGCCCACGGTGCCGTGGTCGCTCGTACCCGTGGTGCGCGTCGTGTCCGTGAACTCCGCGCCCGTCCCGGAGCCGATGCCGTAGTAGCGGTAGAGCTCGGACTCCTCGGCCGGGGAGAGGTGGCCGTCGGTGTCGATCTGCGGGGCGTTCTTGACCTTGTCCTTGTCGTAGGGAGACGCAGGTCGTCCCCGGACAGGTCGGCGTCGGCGAGCGGCACGAAGGACTCCTTGGTGCCGAACATGCCGGTGCGGACGGTCGCCCACTCCGGACGGCCGGTCTCGTCGTCGAGGTAGACCTCGCCGACGGTGCCGAGCTTGCCGTCGGATCCGACGGCCGTGCTCCCGATGACGGCGGACAGGTTCTGCTCGGTGATCATGCGTGCTCCTCGCGGGGTCAGGGTGAGACAGGGGCGCGTCGCGGCTCGTTCACGGTTGCGCGCCGGCCCAGGCCATGCCCGGCGATTTACGACGTAAACGATGTCCTGGTGTTTAGTCGCGCGAGTCCCCGCGCCGCGGCGTCCGGCCCTCGTGGAGGACCAGCTCGAGGCGCCCCAGCAGGTTCTCCAGCGCCTCCTCGAACTCCGCTGCCGACTCGTCCAGGGAGAGCAGGGCCTCGAGCCGGACGACGGTGGGGTACTCGCTGAGGTCCGTCGACGCGGCCGCGTGCGGCACCCCTCCGGCTGGTCCTCGGGACTGATCTTGACCCCCTTCTGGGACACCTCGAGGAGCAGGTGACCCAGGAGGAAGCTCGAGTAGGCGCGATACGCGGCGACGGCGGACTCCTCGCTGAACCCGCTCGCGAGGAGCGTGTCGAGGAAGGACTCCACCCAGCGCAGGCTGCGCAGCGGCGGCCGCACCCAGGGCGCGGCCGGGGGCGGGTGGCCACCAGCGGGAACACCTCGGGGTGGGCCAGCGCGATGCGCCGGACGCCGTGCGCCAGGCGCTGGAGGTAGTCCTGCCAGCCGTTGGACGCGGCCAGGTGCACGTCCGGATCACCGTAGAGCTCGTCGATGACCGACTCCACCACGCCGTCGAGCAACTGCTCCCGTCCCGGCACGTACCGGTAGAGCGCCATGGCCTCGACACCGAGGTGGGCGCCGAGGCGGCGCATGGTCAGCGCGTTGAGGCCCTGCCCGTCGATGAACTCGATCGCCGCGCCCAGGACGCGTCGGCGGTCGAGCCCGCTGCGGCCGGTCCCCGGAGGCGCGGCGGGGATGACGCTCGCGGCGCCACCACGGCCCTCGGGGCTGTCGGGGTCGGCGCCGTCGTCCGGCAGCTGGTCCGGCCCGGTCATGACCACCTCTTCCGTTCGTGAGCGCCCCTCGCCCGACATCCTGCGCCGGGGCCACCGCACAGTGCCGGGCGGCCCCGTGTGAGGCGCTCGGAACCCAGCGTTGACGCCGGTGTCCACGAAGGGAAACGACGACCACCGACGCTCGGTTGCGTGCCCGCCGTCGTGTCGCCCGAGTCCCCGGCCCGCCGTGCGGGCTCGACGCGGACGACGTTGACGCACTGCCCGTACTGCTCGCTGCAGTGCGGGATGGACGTGACCGCCGGCGACCGCCCGGCCACGCTCGTCCCGGCCGACTTCCCGACCAACAAGGGCGGGCTGTGCTCGAAGGGCTGGTCGTCGGTCGAGCTGCTCGACCACCCTGAACGCCTGCTCCGCCCGCTCGTGCGCAGCACTCCGGGCGACCGCACCAGCCCCTGGTGGAGGCGACGTGGGACGACGCCCTCGGCCGGGTGGTCGACGCGATCGAGCGGACGCAGGACCGGTACGGCCGCGATGCCGTCGGCTGCTTCGGGGCGGCTCGCTGACCAACGAGCAGGCCTACCAGTTCGGCAAGTTCGCCCGCGTCGCCCTGCGCACCAGCGCCATCGACTACAACGGCCGCTTCTGCATGTCGTCGGCCGCGGGCGCCGCCAACCGGGCGTTCGGGCTGGACCGGGGATGCCGTTCCCGCTCTCCGACATCGCCGAGGCCGACGTGGTCGTGCTGGTCGGCAGCAACCCGGCCGACACCATGCCGCCGGCCATGCAGTACTTCGACGCCGGTCGGGAGCGGGGCGCGCAGCACGTCGTCGTCGATCCCCGCCGCACCGCGACGGCACGCAACGCCGCCCTGCACCTGCAGCCGCTGCCGGGCACCGACCTGGCGCTGGCCAACGGACTGCTGCACATCGCGCTCGCCGAGGGCTGGTCGACGAGGAGTACGTCGCTGATCGCACGACCGGCTTCGACGACGTCCGGACCGGGGTCGCGGGCTACTGGCCCGACCGGGTCGAGCGGCTCACCGGCGTCCCCGTGGCCGACCAGCGGCGCACCGTCTTCGCCCTCGCACGGGCCGAGCGGGCCATCGTGCTGACCGCCCGCGGCGCCGAGCAGCACCGCAGCGGCACCGACACCGCCCAGGCGTGGATCAACCTTGCCCTGGCGCTCGGGCTGCCCGGCCGGCCGGGGAGCGGCTGGGGCACGGTCACCGGCCAGGGCAACGGCCAGGGCGGCCGCGAGCACGGGCAGAAGGCCGACCAGCTGCCCGGCTACCGCTCGCTGGCCGACCCGGCCGCCCGGGCGCACGTGGCCGGCGTCTGGGGGTCGACCCCGACGACCTGCCGATGCCGGGGAAGTCGGCGTTCGAGCTGCTCGACGCGCTCGGCACCGACGGTGGCGTCCGGACGCTCCTGGTCCTCGCCTCGAACGTGGCGGTCAGCGCCCCGGACGCGCGGCGGGTCATCAGCCGCCTGGGCGACCTGGACTTCCTCGCCGTCAGCGACTTCTTCCTCTCCGAGACCGCCGAGCTCGCCGACGTCGTCCTCCCCAGCGCCATGTGGGCGGAGGAGGAGGGCACGATGACCAACCTCGAGGGGCGGGTCATCCGGCGGCGGCGGGCGCTCGACCCGCCGGTCGGCGTCCCCGACGACCTGCAGCTCCTGGCCACCCTGGCCGAGCGGCTGGGGGCGGGACGGCACTTCAGCGGCGACCCGGAGACGGTGTTCGACGAGCTCCGCCGCGCCAGCGCCGGGGGAGTGGCCGACTACGCCGGGATCAGCTACCGGCGGATCGACGACGAGCAGGGCGTGTTCTGGCCGTGCCCGACGCCCCGGCACCCGGGCACCCCGCGGCTGTTCACCGAGCGGTTCGCCACCCCCGACGGCCGGGCCCGTTTCCTCCGGGTCGAGCACGTCGACGCCCACGAGCGTCCGGACGCGGACTACCCCTACGTCCTCACCACCGGCCGGGTGCTGGCGCAGTACCAGTCGGGCACCCAGACCCGGCGCACCCGGAGCCTGCAGCTGGTCACCCCGAGCCCCCGGGCGGAGCTGCACCCGGACCTGGCCCGGCGGCTCGGCATCGGGGGCGACGACGTCGTGGAGCTGACCACCCGTCGCGGCCGGGCCCGCTTCCACGCGCTGGTCACCGACACGATCCGGCCCGACGTCGTCTTCGTCCCCTTCCACTGGGGCGGCGGGTCCAGCGCCAACGCGCTCACCGACGCCGACGCGCTCGACCCGACCTCGAAGATGGCCGCCTTCAAGGTGTGCGCGGTCGCCGTCGCCCGCGCCGGCGGGCCCGAGGAGCTCATCGCCCCGCCCGCGCCGGCCACCCAGCCGCAGCCCCGCGACCACACGCCGTCCGCCACCCCCGAACCGCGCCACCCCACCCGGAAGAGGAGCACCCGCGTGAAGAGCAGCCCACGCTTCCTGCAAGGCGTCTTCCCGATCACCGGCGAGGGACTGTCCAAGCCCGGGCCGGTCGACGCCGCCCTGCGCTACACCGTCCCGCAGGGAAGTCCGCCCAGGCGCTGTACTTCCGGGGCGGCAACTCGACGTCCGAGCTGGTCTACGTCCTGCTCGTCCGCGACGGCGAGCCGATGCGCTGGTTCCCGATCGGCGCGAAGGGCGACGTCCACGTGCCGCTGCGGGTGGTCGAGGACCTCGTCGGCGGCACCGTCGTCGAGCTGCACGCCGCCGCCCCCGAGGGCGTCACCGGCGAGCTCGTGGTCGACCTCGGGCTGGTGGAGGTATGACCGCCGTTCTGGGTGGTCGCCCCGGCGGCATGACGTCCCTGCACATCGACGACGATCTCGACACCCGCCCCCGGCTGGTGGTGGTCGGCAACGGGATGGCCGGTGCGCGGCTGGTCGAGGAGGTGCTCGAGCGCGGCGGCGGGGAACAGTTCCGGATCACCGTCTTCGGCGACGAGCCGCACGGCAACTACAACCGGATCATGCTCTCGCCGGTGCTGGCGGGGAGGCGCACGAGGACGACATCGTGCTCAACAGCCACGACTGGTACGCCGACAACGACGTCGACCTGCGGGCCGGCGTGCGGATCGAGCGGATCGACACCGCGGCTAAGCAGGTGCACGCCGCCGACGGCACGACCACCCCTACGACCACCTGGTGCTGGCCACCGGCAGCTACTCGTTCATCCCGCCGATGACGGGGGTCCTGGACGAGGCCGGCGAGCTCCTGCCCGGGGTGTTCGGCTTCCGCACCATCGACGAGACCCGGGCGATGCTCGACGCCGTCGGCCGCTGTCGGCGGGCCGTCGTGATGGGCGGCGGGCTGCTCGGCCTGGAGGCCGCCCGGGCGCTGCAGGGCCACGGCCTGCACGTGGAGCTGGTGCACGCGGCGCCCTATCTGATGAACATGCAGCTGGACCCCGAGGCGGGGCGATCCTCAAGCGCAGCGTCGAGTCGCTCGGGATCGCCGTCCACCTCGACGTCTTCGCCACCGAGATCATCGGCGGGGACCGCGTCCGCGGGGTGGGGCTGGCCGACGGGCGGCAGCTCGACGCCGACCTCCTCGTGGTCGCCGCCGGGGTGCGGCCCAGCACCGACCTCGCCGTCCGGTCGGGGCTCGAGGTCCAGCGCGGCATCGTGGTCGACGACCAGCTGCGCACCGACGAGCCCGACGTCTACGCCATCGGGGAGTGCGCCCAGCACCGCGGCGAGGTCTACGGGCTGGTCGCTCCGGCGTGGGAGCACGCGAAAGTCCTCGCCGACGTGCTCACCGGCACGGACCCGGAGGCGGAGTACCACGGCAGCCGGACGGCGACCAAGCTCAAGGTCGCCGGCGTCGACGTCGCCGTCATGGGCATCAACACCCCCGAGCGGGACGGGGACGAGTTCCTCGTCATCTCCGAGCCGAAGCGCGGCGTCCACCTGTCGGTGGTCATCCGCGACGACGTGCTGGTCGGCGCCACGCTGCTCGGCGACACCCGCAAGGTGGCCTTCCTGACCCAGGCCTTCGACCGCGGCGCGCCCTGCCCGAGGAGCGGATCCGGCTGCTGGTCGACCTCTCCGACGGGGCCGAGCAGGTCGGGGTGGCCGAGATGCCGGCCGACTCCCAGGTGTGCAACTGCAACGGGGTCTCGAAGGGGGACATCTGCGGGGCGGTGTCCGGCGGCTGCTCGAGCGTCGGCGAGGTCATGGACCGCACCCGCGCCGGCAAGGGGTGCGGGTCGTGCACGTCGCTGGTCAGGCAGATCGTCGAGTGGGCCGCCGACGGCGACCTGGCCGAGGACCCTGCCGCCTCGTACTACGTGCCCGGCATCCCCATGGCCAAGCCGGAGCTCATGGCCGCCATCCGCGCGCAGGACCTGCGCAGCGTCTCGGCCGTCTTCGCCGCCCTCGCGCCGGGCGGCAAGGACGACGCGAAGTCGAAGATGGGCCTGACCTCGCTGCTGCGGATGATCTGGGGCCGCGACTACGTCGAGGAGAACGACGCGAAGTTCATCAACGACCGCGTCCACGGCAACATCCAGCGCGACGGCACCTTCTCCGTCGTCCCGCAGATGAAGGGCGGGGTGACCACCCCCGCGCAGCTGCGCCGGATCGCCGACGTCGCCGAGAAGTACGAGGTGCCGATGGTCAAGGTGACCGGCGGCCAGCGGATCGACCTGCTCGGCGTCCGCAAGGAGGACCTGCCGGCCATGTGGAACGACCTCGGCATGCCGTCGGGGTACGCCTACGGCAAGAGCTTCCGGACGGTGAAGACCTGCGTCGGCAGCGACTTCTGCCGCTTCGGCCTCGACGACTCCACCCAGCTCGGGATCGATCTCGAGACCCGGTTCCAGGGCATCGAGAGCCCGGCCAAGATCAAGATGGCGGTCGTCGGCTGTCCGCGGAACTGCGCCGAGGCGTACGTGAAGGACGTCGGCGTCGTGGCGGTCGGCAACGGCCGGTGGGAGATCTACGTCGGGGGCGCCGCCGGGGCGTCGGTCCGCAAGGGCGACCTGCTGGCCACGGTCGACTCCCCGGAGGCGGTGATCACGCTGGCCGGCCGGTTCCTGCAGTACTACCGCGAGAACGCCAACTGGCTCGAGCGCACCTACGACTTCGTGCCCCGCATCGGGCTCGAGACGATCAAGGCGGTGCTGCTCGAGGACACCGAGGGCATCGTCGCCGACCTCGACGCCGGGATGCAGCGCTCGATCGACGCCTACACCGACCCCTGGGGCCAGGACGGGAAGCAGCCGGCGACGCCCGGCCAGTTCCGCCCCTCGCTGCCGCTGATCGCCCTCCCGAAGGTGCCCGTCCGATGAGCATCACCGAGCTGACCACCGCCTCGACGGCGACCGAGCACGTCGTCGGCCGGGTCGAGGACGTCCCGCCGGGGAGGGGCGGGCGTTCGTCGTCGGCGGCACGCAGGTGGCGGTGTTCCGGCTGCGGAACGGGTCGCTGCACGCCACCCAGGCGGCCTGCCCCCACGCGGGCGGACCGCTGGCCGATGGGCAGACCGACATCGACGTGCTGGTCTGCCCGCTGCATCTCTACGCGTACCGGTGGTCCGACGGCGCCTCGGCCAGCGGTGCCACGCCGATCCGGATGTACCCGGTGCGCGAGGTCGACGGGGATCTCGTCGTCGAGGTCTAGCGGCCGGTCACGCCAACTCGTAGGAGACGGCACCGCTCTCGTCCACCGTCGCCAGGACCTCGATGGTGTCCGTCGCGTCCGCGGCGTTGTCCACGAAGCAGGGGATCGGCGTCCCGACGGCGTCCACGAGGACGGAGTGGCCATCGGTGTCGCAGCTGCTGATGACCACCACGCCGGTCAGCTCGCCCAGCTGCTCGTCCAGGGACGCCTCCACGACGTCCACGTCGACGAAGGTGTTGTCGCTGTCGATCTGCACGTTGCCCTCGTCGTCGGTCTGCGTGACGGTGAAGGAGATCGGCTGGTGCTCCAGGGATGCGGTGCAGGTGAAGGTCGCCCCCGACTCGGCCTCGACGTCGGCCGGGCAGGAGACGTCGGTCGGTGCGACGCCGGTCTGCTCGGCCGTCAGCTGCCCGATCTGGCGCTCGGCCTCGGCGGTGTCCAGGGTGCTGCTGCCGAACCAGACGACGGCGCCGACGACGAGTCCGCCCAGCACCACCACCGCGGCGAGGATGCCGCCGACGATGGCCCCGGTGCGCCTGCGCCGCGCCGGTGCCGGCGCATAGCCGGCCGGCGGGCCGTAGTCCGGCGGGCCGTAGTCCGGCGGGCCGTAGTCCGGCGGGCCGTACTGCGGGCCCGACGGGCCGGCGGGCGGGGTGGGGTACGTCGGGTGGGCCATCGTGGTTCTCCTCGTCGAGTGGGTCGGGGGCGACCATGACGGGAGTCGCTTGCGGACGGCTCGGATGCACGTGCGGCTCACGTGAGGCGTTGTCGACGGCGTCCTTCGGGCCGTGCTCGGCCGGCCCGACGAGGTCCAGCTTCGCGCCGGTGACCGCGCGCACCGCGGCGCGGTTCCGCGCGTCACCGGGGGCCGAACAGGTCGGCGGGAAAGACGGCGGGCCGCAGCCCGGCCGAGAGCCCCGGTGCGGGCGGTGCCGAGCAGGTCCGCCGTCCCGGCCAGCACGAGCACCGGCTGGCGCGGCATCGGCAGGCAGGGCGTGCCGTCGGCGTCCTCGTGCGGCTCGCCGACCAGCTCGGGCCCGGGTCAGGGAGCTGCTCGGTGCCGGGGTGACCGACGGGCTGCGGCCGCCGAGGCGGCCGCCGGATCGGTGTGCACCCCACGCACGTCGTCCGGACGTTCACCCGACCCCACGGGCTGCCGCCGCACCGGTACGTGACCAGCCGGCGGATCGACCTGGCCCGGCGGCTGCTGCTGGACGGGATGCGGCCGCCGAGGTGGCCGGCGCGGCCGGCTTCGTCGACCAGTCGCACCTGACCCGGCACTTCCGCCGGATGCTCGGCACCACCCCGGGTGCCTACGCCCGCTCGGGCCGGAGCTGGGCGACTGGAGTCGGGGAACCCGGGTCAGGGGGCCGGGACGACGACGGTCGCCTCCAAGGGGCCGCCGCACTGCTCGCTGCCGCCGACCCGGCGCCAAGCCAGGTCGGTGTCCACGTCCGCGAGCTCGTCCCCGTCCGGCCCCAGCACGCGGATGCTGACGAAGTCCGGCGCCGACATGTCCAGCTGGAGGACTGCGGTCCGGCCGTCGAGCGGCACCGCCACCGCGTCCCGCTCCGCCAGCGGCTCGTCCTGGACGACGGCCCAGCCGCACATCGGGGAACAGTCCACGGTCAGCGCGCCGCCCTCGACCGGTGGCCAGTCGTCGGCGAGCGTCACGATGACCGCGTTGCTCCAGCCGATGGCCGGGCAGACCGTCTGTGTGCCACCGGCGCAGGCGCCGAGCGCGAGCGCAGCGGCCATGGCGCAGGCGCCTCCGGCGATCCACCCGGTGCTCGAGTCGTCGTCCATGCCTCTTCCACGCCCCGGGCCCCGGCCTGCACCCACACGCCCGCGGACCGTGGGCGCCGAGAGCCCGGTCGGGTCACTCCGGGGCGGATTCCTTCCGGGCCGCGGGCAGTGGAGGAACGTAGAGCGGACGGCGCGAACGTCGGCGGAGCTCGGACAGCGCGCGCCGCCGCTGCGCCTCCTGGGCGAGCTGGCGGGCGGCGATCACCGACGCGGTGTCCGCGGCCGTGCTGTGGCTCTCGAGCAACGCTGGCTCCCTCGCTGGCCCCCTGCTGCGTAAAACGCTGCGAGAGGGCGCGAAGGATGACAGATCGCGGACACGAACCGATAACGATTCGGTCCGGTACTGCTCAGGAGCGGGGAGACCCAGGTCCGCGAGGGCCGCGGTGACGGCGTCGTCGTGCAGCAGGTCCAGCACGAGCAGGCGGTGGAGGAGCACGCCGCGGCGGGTCAGCCGCAGGTCGGCAGGGCGGAGCCGGGGAGCGTCGCGGCCGGGCGGGCCGGCACCGGCGGCGGGGCGAGCAGCCCGCGCGTCTGCAGGTCGGTGACGTCCTCGCGCGCGCCCCAGGCGGCCCAGGCGCGTGGCTCGTCCTCCAGCGGGGCCATGGGCAGCGGCACGCGGTCCCGGCGGCCCACTCCGGCCAGCAGGGCGAGCTGCCGCCAGCTCAGCGACTCGGCGAGCCGCAGCGCCCGGCCGGCCAGCTCCAGGTCGACGTCGGGGGAGACGGCCACCTCGGCGAGCAGGTAGCCCAGGTGCCGGACCCGGCGCTCCTCGATCGACCGGCGCGCCGCGGCGACCACTGACTCGGCGAGCTCGTCGGCGGCGGGGCGGCTGCCGGGCCGGGGCTCGAACCAGCCGTCGGTGCGCCCCGTCCGGCCGTTGCGGTGCAGCGTCGCCGCGTACTCCACGGCGAAGGCCAGGACGGCGCCGGCACGCACCCGCTCGCGGGGAACCTCCAGGCCGGCCGTCTCGTCCGCCGCCGTGCGCAGGCAGGCGGCGACACGGCTGCTCACCTGCACCATCGCTGCCGCCGGCTCGAAGACCACGGCGGCGGCCGCCCGGCACATCGAGCCGGCCACGGCGTCCCCGGCCTCGATGAGGTCGCGGCCGGTGGCGGTCTGCTCGGAAGCGGTCACCCGGTGATCTTCGTCCGTTCCCGGGCCGACCTGCACGCCGGGAACCGCCCCTCACCACAGCGGGGCAGTTCCCGGCGGACGGGTCCGGCTAGACGCCGGCCTGCTGCATCAGCGTGCCGCGCCGCAGGTAGACGAACCAGGTCACCGCGACGCAGGCGATGTAGAAGCCGCAGAAGGACAGCAGGGCGGTCTCGACCCCGCCGGTCGCGCCGTAGGACTCCGAGACGATCCGCGGGATGAAGACGGCGCCGAGGGCGCCGACCGCCGAGATGATCCCGACCGCCGCGGCGGTGTCGCGGCGTGCGCGGTAGAGCACGGCGGCCGGCGACTCGCCCGGATGGTCGGAAGCCGCCTCGGCCCGGTAGATGATCGGGATCATCCGGTAGGTCGACCCGTTGGTCATGCCGACGATCGCGAACAGCACCAGGAAGCTGGCGAGGAAGCCGCCGAAGCTCTCCGCGCGGAGGAAGAGGATGGCGCTCCCGATCGCCAGGGCCTGCCCGACGAACGTCACGACGGTGACCTTGGCGCCGCCCACCCGGTCGGCCAGCCAGCCGCCGAACGGACGGGACAGTGATCCGACCAGTGGCCCGAGAAAGGCGTATCGGTAGGTGTCGGCCGCGAACTCGTTGGCGAGCACCAGCGGGAAGGCGCCGGAGAAGCCGATGAAGGACCCGAAGGCGCCGATGTAGAGGAACGACATCACCCAGGTCTGCTTGCGGCGGGCGATCGCCGCCTGGTCGGCGATGTTCGCCTTCGCACCGGACAGGTTGTTCATGCCGAACCAGGCGCCGACGACCGCGAGCACGATGAACGGCACCCAGATGAGTGCCACGTTCTGCACGTACCGGGCGTCGCCACCCTCCGTCGTCCCCGTGCTGCCTCCGACGACGGCGATGGCGCCGGCGGTGACCGCCAGCGGCCCGACGAGCTGGATGATCGCGACGCCGATGTTGCCGCCGGCGGCGTTCAGGCCGAGCGCGAAGCCTTTCTCCCTGTCCGGGTAGAAGAAGGAGATGTTGGCCATCGACGAGGCGAAGTTGCCCCCGCCGAACCCGCAGGTGATGGCCGTGAGCACCCAGAACCAGTACGGCTGGTCGGTCGTCGCCGCGACGGTGAGCAGGGTGACCGGGATCAGGAGCAGGGCCGCACTGACGACGGTCCAGTTCCGCCCGCCGACGAGGGCCGGCATGAACGTGTATGGCACCCGCATGACGGCGCCCACGAGTCCCGCGGTGGCGACGAGCCAGAACAGCTGGTCACTGGTGAAGCCGTAGCCGATCGAGGCCAGGACGGCGGTGGCGATGCTGAACATCTGCCACACGCTGAAACCGATGTTCTCCGCCAGGACCGACCACACCAGGTTGCGCCGGGCCACCGGCTTTCCTCGGACGACGCCCAGAACTCGGGGTCCTCAGGGTTGTAGTCGGCGATCCACCGCGAGCCGGGTTTCGTGACCGGTCCGCTGCCCGCGGGGGCGCGGGGGTGGTGGCGACCACGTTCTCGGTCGTGCGGACGGTGGGCGTGGAGGTCATGGGCGCATCCCTTGACTCGAGGGGGCCGGACGGGCTGGCCCGGTGGCCTCCGACGCTAGGAAGCCGCCATTACCTCGACGCCGCGCTCGCATGACCTCTCGGGAACGTCCACCTCACCGGCCGCATCCGGCGGGTGTGAGGCCGTCGATCGTCGGTGGCGCCTGCCACGATGCCGACATGGCGATCGAGGTGCGCCCGGCGACCAGCTTCGACGACGTCGCGACGATGGTGGGTCCGAAGCGGCCGGATGCCGACGTGTGCTGGTGCCTGAGCTACCGGGTCCCCTCCAAGGAGAACCGGGAACTGCGCGGACCGGCGCGGGGGAGCGCGTGCGGCAGCTGGTCCGGGAGGACCCGTCGCCCGGCGTGCTCGCCTACGACGGCGACGAGGTGGTCGGGTGGGCGGCGATCCATCCGCGCGCCGGCACGAGTTTCGCCCGCAACCGCCGGATCCCCGTTCTCGACGACCTCGACGTGTGGTCCCTGTGGTGCGTCCGGGTGCGTCCTGGGCACCGCGGCACGGGCATCAGCCACGCGCTGGTCGGCGGCGCCGTCGAGTTCGCCCGCGATCGTGGTGCGCCTGTGGTCGAGGCGTACCCGGTCGACAACCGCGGCGCGAAGGTCGACCTGACGATGGCCTACGTCGGCACGCGGGCACTCTTCGAACGAGCCGGGTTCACCAAGGCGGCCGACACCGACTCGGTGCTCAACGGCTTCCCCGCCTGCTCATGCGCCTCGATCTCCGGTGAGCCCGGGCGACGGGCGGGTGCGCCAGCCCCACCCGCACGCACTGAGGTTCGCGGTGCCGCAGCGGGGTTCGCCGTCGACCGCGCGTTCCGCGGCCACACCGTGAACCCGAGGTCGTCCGGCGCCCAGGACGCCCGTACGTCCCCGGGGTCGTCAGACGGCCAGCCGGTAGCCGCGCTTGACGACCGTCTCGACGACGGGGGCACCCAGCGCGGCGCGCAGGCGGGTGACGGCCATCTCCACCGCGTGCCCGTCCCCGCCGCCGGGCAGTGAGCCGACCAGATCGGCCCGGGCGACGACGTGACCAGGCCGGCGGGCCAGCTCGCGCAGCACGGCCATCGGCCCGGGCGCGAGCTCGAGCAGCGCACCGTCGAGCACCACGGCGTACCCGCGCACCTGCATGGTGTGCGCGCCCAGCCGCAGCACCGGGTCGCGCTCGGGCAGCCGGGCGACGACCTCCCGCGCCAGCGCACCGAGCCGGGCGCGTCCGGGCTGGACGGAGGGGATGCCGGCGGCGTCCAGCGGGGCGGCGGTCACCGGCCCGACGGCGACCGCCAGGACCCGCCCGCCCATCGCCGTCACGACGTCGTCCCGCAGGCCGAGGCCGTCGGCGACGGTGAGCAGGCTGGTGGCGGCGGGGGCGCTGGTGAAGGTCACGGCGTCCACCCCGCCGGAGGCGATCGTGCCCACCAGCCTGCGCACGGGTGCCTCGTCCTCGGGCAGCACCCACCGGTACACCGGGACGGTCAGGACGTCGGCACCGGCGGCGCGCAGGCCCGCGACCAGGTCGGGCAGCGGGTCACCGTGCAGCTGGACGGCGATCCGGCGTCCCTCCAGCGACCCCTCGGCGCCGGACAGCAGGTGGGAGAGCACCTCGGCCGACGATTCCGACTCCGGTGACCATGCGTCGACCAGGCCGCCACCCCGGATCGCTCCACGGGCCTTCGGGCCGCGAGCCAGCACCCGTGCCGAGCGCAGATGTTCGACCAGAGGCAGGTCCCAGGCGTCGGCGGCCTCGAGCCAGCCGCGGAAGCCGACCCCGGTGGTCGCGACGACGAGGTCGACGGGGTGAGCGAGCACCTCGCGGGTGGCGGACACCAGCTCCGCGTCGTCGGACAGCGGGACGATCCGGATGGCGGGCGCGTAGACCACGCGGGCGCCCCGGCGGTCCAGCAACGCGCCCAGCTCCTCCTTGCGGCGGGCGGCGGTGACCGCGACCGTGTAGCCGGCCAACGGCGGCGGATCGGTTCCCGCCTCGGGCCGGGTCTCGGTTTCGGTCATGCCACCATGGTGCGGCCCCCGTGTTGCGCGCGTGTGTCGGCGGGCGGTGTCGCTGGGTGAGACGCGCGACATGCCGTCAGGAGGGGCGGGCCCGACCTGCTGCCACCGGGCGAGCAGGACGGTCGCGTCGTCCTGGAGGAGACCGCCCTGGTGCCGGAGCACCGCCTGGGTCAGCCGACGCACGGTCTCCGGCGGCGGCTGGTCCGCGGCGATCTCCCGGGTGAGGAAGTCCATCAGCCGCTCCTCCCCGAACCAGCTGCCCGATGCGTCGCGCGCCTCGGCGATGCCGTCGGTGTAGAGGCACAGCCAGTCGCCCGGCTCGAGCGTCTCCTCCGCGATCGTCAGGCCGTTCACCTCCAGCCCGAACGGCACCCGCCGCCCACCGGTCAACTTCTTGACCACCCTGCCGCCGCGGAGCAGCACGGGGGCGGATGTCCCGCGTTCACGTAGCGCAGCCGGCCCGAGGCCAGGTCCACCTCGGCGAGCACCCCGGTCACGAAGGCGCTGCCTGGGAAGGTCTCGGCCACGACCTCGTCGATGGCCGCGGCCTGGTCGAAGACACCACGGGCGTCGCGGCGGGCGCTGCGGTAGCCGGCCAGCGCGCCGGCGGACATCAGGGCGGCCGGGACACCGTGCCCCACGGCATCGAAGATGGCCAGGGACACGGTCCGCTCCGAGAGCGCGTAGTCGAACGCGTCGCCCCCACCTCGTAGCTCGGCTCGAGCATGCCGGCCAGCACGAAGTCGTCCGTCGCCGCGGTCAGCGGGGAAGCTGCTGCCAGATCAGCTCCGCGGACGTCGCTAGCGGCCGTCGGCGCCGCATCCGTTCGAGCTCGTCCCCGTAGGGCCCCATCGAGGCGATGAGATGTCCGAGCATGCGGGCCAGCCACGTGACCTGCTGGCGGAGGCCCGGGTCGTGGAGCTCCGCCGCCGAGCTCATCCCCACCTCGAGGACGCCGAGGCGATCCGCTCCGTCGACGACGGGGACCCACATCCGTGGGCTGTCCGCCCGGTCGGACGTGAGGAGCTGGTTGTCGCGGAACGACCGGCCTGCCATGGTCCCGTCCACCGCCTGGTGTTCGGGGAGGAGGTGCCGTCTGCAGGCAGCCGGAGGAGGGCGCGCTGCTCGTGGTCGATGAGATGGACCTCGATGTCCACGCCCAGTGCTCGGCCCGCCGACGCGGTGAGTGCCGGCAGTCGCTCCGGCGGGGACGAACCGGCGGCGCCGAGCAGGTCCACCAGTGCGGCGAGCGGACCGGCCGTCGGGCGGGTGAGCGGCATGGGCCTCGTGTAGGGGACCCGCCGCTCGGTGACGAGCTCGTCCAGGCGCTCGTTGATCGCGTGGGCGAGCAGATTCGACTCGGCGGGCGGTAGGAGCACGAGACCGGTCAGGTGTGCGTCCAGATCCATCAGGTCCCCCGTGCCACCGAGGGCGAAGTACCGGATCCACAGCTGGTCCAGCGGCAGCTCGGCGAAGTCCAGGGCAGCGCGCAGCGCCGAGCGCCGCTGGTCCTCGGGCGGCCGGCCGCCGGCCTGCCCCATCATCGTCTACGTCGGGCAGCCGACTCGACGACGGCCCGGGCGGCGGCAGCCACGGACATCCCGTCGCGCCCCGCCTGGCGCAGGAGGACGGTCATGGCCGAGGCCTCGTCCAGGTTGCTCCGGCCCATGAGGAAGCCCTTCGCCATGCTGACGACGTCGCGGTCCCGGATGACCTCACGCATGCCGTCGGTGAGCCGTTTGGCCCGGTCGTAGGCCTGGACATTGGCCACGAGGACGGCGGCCTGCGTGGAGAACATGCTCAGCAGCTGCTCGCTGTGCGTGTCGAAGACCCGGGGCCGCTCGGCGTAGACCTTGATGGCCCCGAGGCAGGTGTCGCCTCCCACCAGGGGGCGCTGAGGGTGGCCCGCAGGCCCAGGGGCAGCGCGGCGGACGCCCAACGCGGCCAGCGCCGGTCCTCGGCCATGTCATCGATGCGCACCACCTCGCGGGTCACCGCGGCGGACAGGCACGGTCCCTCGTCGAGTTCGTACTGCAGGGCGTCGGCCTCCCGCACCCGCTCGTCCGTGGCCCCCGACGACGTCCTGCGGTTCCCGTCGACGATGGAGACGCCGGCGCCGGCGGAGCCAGGGACCGTCTCGCGGGCGAGGGCGCTGAGGATTCCGAGGGCCGTGTCGACGGTCTCGTGGGTCAGCAGCAGGCCGGACATCCGGGCGAATACTCCGGCGAGTTCGTCGGTGAGCGGCAGGTGCTGGTCGGAGGGATGGCTCCCGGGCACGGCATGTCCTCTTCGGGACGAGGATCCTGCGCCACCGTGTCTTCGATGGGAGAACCCCTCTGACCCTGGCCAGAAGGAGCACGTCGCAAACGTCCGCCCGGTGCGCCTTCCTCAGCGGCGGTCAGTCGAGGAGCCGGAGGCCCCCGGGTGGGCCCCTGATCCGTCCAGGCGGAGGTCGGCGCGGGCGCGGGTGTCCTCCCGGGCGAACTCGGCCGCCTCGGTGACCAGCCAGCGCTGCCACTCCTCTGCCAGGTCGGCGCCGTCGCGGGCCAGACCCCGCGTCAGCCGCAGGGCCGCCGGTGCCTCCACCCACAGCCGCAGCGTCGTCCACGGATCGAGGGCGCGAAGGCTGCTCCCGCACCCCTCGACCACCAGCACCGGGCGCACGGGCACGGTCACCGGTTGGGGCCGAACCGGCCCGTGGCCCAGTCGTACCGGTGGTGGCTTCCCGGGCGGCCCTCGGCCAGCGGCCGGAGCACACCGGCCTGCAGCCGTGCCACGGCGCCGGTGAGCGTCCAGCCGGCATAGAGGTCCTCCAGGTGCACCAGCGCGGCGTCGTCGCCCAGGGCGGCCACCAGCCGGCCGGCGAGCGTGGTCTTGCCCGAGCCCGCGGGCCCGTCCACGGTGACCAGCCGGACGTCGCCGAGACGCGCCGGCGCAGCACGGATGCGCGCCGCCAGCGCGTCGGCCGGGAGCACGCCGGTCAGCGGGCGGCCAGGGTCCACGTCGGGACCGGCCCGCCGTCGCTGACGACCAGGCCCCGGCTGGCGAGCAGGCGCAGGTGGGCGTCGGTCTCGGTGACGGCGAAGATCCGCATGCGCCGCTCGTACTGCTGCCAGGGACGGGACCAGGTGAGGTGCGCCGCCAGCTCCCACGGGGTCGATCCGGGACGGCTGCGGATGGCGGCGAGCAGCTCGGTGAGCCGCTGCTCGTGGTGGGCGGTCAGGGCGTCGATCCGCGTGTCGAGGCCACGGAATCGCCACTCGTGCGCCGGTACCACCTCGTCGGGGTCGAGGTCGCGGACGCCGGCGAGCGAGTCGAGGTAGTCGCGCAGCGGGTCGGCGAGCCCGCTGTGGCCGGTGGAGATGTTGGGGGTGATCCGGGGAGCACGTGGTCCCCGGAGAAGAGCAGCCGGGTGTTCTCCTCGGCGAAGCACAGGTGGCCGGGCGTGTGCCCCGGCGTGTGGACGGCGCGCATGCGCCAGCCGGGAAGTCGGCGTGCTGGCCGTCCTCCAGCAGCCGGTCCGGGGCCGCCATGCGCGTGAAGCGGTCCATGTGCTCGGCCGGGCCGACGTCGGACACCGCCTCCGCGCGGTCGGCCCCGAGACCGACGAGGAACTCCACCTCGCTGGCCACCGCGGCGGCGCCGTCCCGCCGGTTCCAGCCCTGGACGAGGGTGGCGTCCGCCGGGTGCATCGCGACCCAGGCGCCGCTGGCCTCGCGGACCCGCGCGGCGAGCCCGAGGTGGTCGAAGTGCAGGTGCGTCACCAGCACGCCGCGGACGTCGGTCAGGTCCGCGCCGATCGACGCGAGACCCCCGGTGAGGGCGGCCCAGCCCTCGTCGCTCTCCCAGCCGGTGTCGAGCAGTCCCAGCCCGCCGCCGTCGAGGGCGAACGCGTGCACGCTGACGTAGCGCAGGGGCCCGCCCATGGGCACCGGGATCGACCAGAGCCCGTCCCGCAGCTGCTCCACGCCCGGGAGCGCTCGGGCCTGCCACGCGTCGTGCTGGGCGGTGCCGGTGATCTCCACGGACCGGCACTCTGCCAGCCGCCCTCCTGCCGCCGTCGACGGCGCGGGGCTGCGACCATGGACGCGTGACAGCTGCGCCCGCCGGTTCCGTGTCGGCCGTGCCCCGACGCATGCGACTGCTCCTGGCCGTCCTGGCCGCGGTCGTGGTGGGCGTGATGGGGTTCGTCGCCGCCGGGCTGAAGGAGACGACCAACACCGTCGTCACCTACCGGACCTCCGACCAGGTCGCGCTGATCGGCATCGGGCTGCTGCTCGGCGCCGGCATCCTCTTCCTCGGGCGGTCCCGGGTCGACGCCGACGCCGAGGGGCTGCGCGTCCGGAACGTCGTGGTCGCGCACCAGCTGCCCTGGCGGGCGGTCCGGGCGGTGCGGTTCGAGCGGAAGTCGGCGTGGGCGTCGCTGCTGCTGGAGAACGGGGACGAGATCTCCCTGCTCGCCGTCCAGGCGGTGGACAAGGAGCACGCGGTCCGCGCCGTCGAAGGCCTCCGTGCGCTGCGCGAGGCGGCCCGGGCGGACGACCCGGTCCGCCCGCCGCTCCTCTACGACGATTAGGCCCCGTCCGGAGGCTCGCGGCGGACCCCTGCAGGGGGCCGGTCCAGCACGTCGCCGGGGGAATGATCGGCGCAGTGGAGACGCTGTAGTATCGGCGTGCCTCTCTGCTTCATGGAGGCACGCGAACCATCCGGCGGCCCTTCCCGGGCCGCTGATCCAAGAGGAGCCCGCTCCCACCTGACGCCGTCCAGGCACTCAGGTCCCCGGATCGCGAGAGCCGGCCATGTCGGTTGTCGCGTTCCGCACGCCCTCCGGGTGCGTGCGGCACCGGAGAACGGGCCCCGTGAGCTGACGCTCCGGGGCCTTCGTCTCATCCGGCGCCCGGGACGGGCCAGGACTCCTCACAGGCAAGAGCAGAGGAGAGGCCATCACCGAGCCCCGCATCAACGACCGCATCCGCGTCCCCGAGGTCCGACTCGTCGGACCCGAGGGTGAGCAGGTCGGCGTCGTGTCCATCGGCGAAGCACTGCGCCTGGCGCAGGACGCCGAGCTCGACCTCGTCGAGGTCGCGCCCATGGCGCGTCCTCCGGTCTGCAAGCTCATGGACTACGGGAAGTTCAAGTACGAGTCCGCCCAGAAGGCCCGCGAGGCCCGGCGGAACCAGGCGCTCACCGTCATCAAGGAGATGCGGCTGCGCCTGAAGATCGACCCGCACGACTACGAGACCAAGAAGGGCCACGTCGAGCGCTTCCTCAAGGGCGGCGACAAGGTCAAGATCACCGTGATGTTCCGCGGTCGCGAGCAGTCGCGCCCGGAGATGGGCTACCGCCTGCTGCAGCGGCTGGCCGCCGACGTCCAGGAGCTGGGCGTGGTCGAGTCCAACCCCAAGCAGGACGGCCGCAACATGGTCATGGTGATCGCCCCGCACCGGAACCAGGCAGCCACGGACGCCGCCCGCCGCACCGCCAAGGCGGAGAAGGCATCGGCGACCGAGGAGCAGGCGCCCAGCGCCTGAACGGCCGCACGCACGCACCACCGAGACGGTCGCGCGCCCGGGTGACAGCTGCACGCTGCCGCCGAGCACCGACGACAGAGACGAACAGGACGAGGGACATGCCGAAGCAGAAGACCCACAAGGGCACGGCCAAGCGCGTGCGCGTGACGGGGTCCGGGAAGCTCGTGCGCGAGCACACCAACAACCAGCACAAGTTCGAGCACAAGTCGTCCTCGCGCAAGCGGCGGATCAAGGGCATCGGGGTGCTGTCCCCGGCCGACACCAGCCGTATGAAGAAGCTGCTCGGTCTCTGACCGCCCCTCTTCCCGCAACGAACAGACAGGAGCTCTCACGTGGCACGCGTGAAGCGGGCGGTCAACGCCCAGAAGAAGCGCCGGACGACCCTGGAGGCCGCAGCCGGCTACCGCGGTCAGCGGTCCCGGCTGTACCGCAAGGCCAAGGAGCAGCTGCTCCACTCGGCGACGTACTCCTACCGCGACCGCAAGGCGCGCAAGGGTGACTTCCGCAAGCTGTGGATCACCCGCATCAACGCCGCGGCCCGCCTGAACGACATGACCTACAACCGGTTCATGCAGGGGCTCAAGCTCGCCGGCATCGAGCTGGACCGGCGCGTCCTGGCCGAGCTGGCCGTCAACGAGCCGGCCGCCTTCGCCTCGCTCGTCGAGTCCGCCCGGGCCGCGCTCGCCGCGAACCCCGAGGCGACCGGCGCAACGGCCGCCTGATCCTGGCTTCCCGCGAGTGCGACGAACTCGTGGTCATCGCGCGCTGATGGCCACGAGTTCGTCGCATTCGGCGCACAGGGAGCTGCTGACCGAGCGGTCCGCGCGCATCGTCGCGGCGCGCAAGCTCACCCGCCGGTCCGGCCGCGACGCGGCCGGCCTCTTCCTCGCCGAGGGGCGGCAGGCCGTCGTGGAGGCGCTCGTCGAGCCGGACGGCGTCCGGGAGGTCCTCGCCACCGAGCCCGCCGCCGCCGCGCACCGCGACCTGCTCTCCGCAACCCGCGTCCCCGTCCGGCTGATCACCGAGAAGGCCGCCGCGGGGCTCTCGGAGACGGTGACCCCGCAAGGGCTGCTGGCCGTGTGCGAGCTCCGGGACGTCGACCCGGAGACCCTGGTCGCCCGGCCGCCGCAGCTGTCCGTCGCGCTGGCCGAGCTCGCCGACCCGGGCAACGCCGGCACCGTCCTGCGGACGGCGGACGCGTGCGGCGCCGGTGCCGTCGTCTTCGGCGCGGGGTCCGCTGACCCCTACGGCGGCAAGGCCGTGCGGGCGAGCGCGGGCAGCCTCTTCCACGTCGACGTCGTCCGCGGAGCGCCGTTGGAGGAGCTGCTGCCGGCGGTCCGGCGGGCCGGGGTCGCCGTGCTCGCCGCCGACGGCGGGGGAGAGGCGTCCCTCGACGAGCTGGCCGAGCGGCTGGCCGGACCGGTGCTGTGGCTGTTCGGCAACGAGGCCCGCGGCGTCCCCGCCGACCTCGTGGCCCTGGCCGACGCACGGGTGCGCATCCCCATGCGCGGGCGGGCCGAGAGCCTCAACCTCGCCGCCGCCGCCGCGATCTGCCTGTACGCCACCCAGCTCGCGCAAGGCTGATCGCGGCGGGCCGGTCGCTAGACCAGCTTGGCGCGCTTCCAGAGCAGCTCGGACGGCCCGCCCACCAGGCCCACGTCCCGCAGGAACGCGACCAGGCCCGTCGATGCGTGCCGCAGCTTGCCCGCGTAGTGCTCGTTCGCCCGGGCGGTGGCCTTCGCCTCCTGCGGGTCGAGCCCGACGGCGGCGTACACCTCCGGCTGCACCAGGTTGTCGGCCACGATCGCGGCGACCGCGGCCACGACCGTGCGGTGCTTGCGAAGCTGCCACGTCGACAGCCCAGGCGTCCGGCGGGCGATCTCCTCACGGGCGAACCGCATGTGCCGGGCCTCTTCCACGACATGGATCTGGCTGGTGGCGCGCGTCAGCGGCTGGACGCGCTCGTCCTTCATCAGGTCGCGCTGGAAGATGTCCAGGATCTCCTCGGCGACCAGGAACGCGGCGTAGGCGGCCGGGCCGGCGCCCTTGGCGGCGAACGCCTTCCCGAGCCGGAGGATCGAGGCGGGCGGCTGGTAGGACGGCGCCCCGAACGTCTCGGCGGTGCGGGCGAACATCACCGAGTGGCGGCACTCGTCGGCGATCTCGGTGAGCACCCACTGGACGTGCGGCTGGGCCGGGTCGTCGCCGTAGACGTCGCGCAGCATGAGCTGCATGAGCAGGCACTCGAACCAGATGCCGACGCCGGAGATCGAGCAGTATTCGTGGATGGTCAACGTGATGCGCTGTTCCTCGCTGAGGGAATCCCACAGCGGCGTGGCGTACAGCGACGACCATTCGGGTGACAGACCGTAGAGGTCGTCAGGTATCGGCGCGGTCCAGTCGATGTCCACGACGGGGTCGTAGGACTTCTTCGCCGCCGAGCCCAGGAGGCGGCTGGAGAGCTCCTCGCGGTCGACCCGCCTGCGGCCCGACTGACCGGCGCCCGAAGTGGGCATGGTGGACGAGATGGTTGCGGTCATCGGCGAAATCCCCGGAACGTCGAGCATGGCTGTGAGGAAGGTAGTTGTTACCGTGAAACACATGCAACAGGTGGCGGATGACCGGGGCACCCCGCCACGCGTCGAGGCAGCGCCCGTGCCCGACACCCCTCCGCAGGACGGCCGCCGGTCCCGGTGGACCGAGCACCGGAGGGCCCGCCGCGAGGACCTGATCGGGGCGGCCGTCGAAGCGGTCCGCAGCACCGGTCCCGATTTCGCGGTCGACGACGTGGCGCGCAGCGCCGGGGTCTCCAAGACGGTGATCTACCGCTACTTCTCCGACAAGGACGAACTGGTCGATGCCGTCCTCGAGCGGATCTCGGACACCGTGCTGCTCCCGCGGCTGCTCGGTGAGATCGTCCGCGAGCACGGCGACGACAGGGCCGCGCTGCGCGCCGTCATCACGGCGTTCGTCGCCCTGATCGAGGACGAGCCGGAGCTCCACCGCTTCGCCTACGCCCACACCGGCCGCTCCGGCCGCGCCGACCTGGTGGCCGCGACCGAGCACCGGATCGCCGACGCGCTGGCGGGGCTCTTCGCCGAGCGCCTGGAGGCCGCGGGACGTCCGTCCGGAGCGGCCCGGACCTGGGCCTACGGACTCGTCGGGATGGTGCAGCTGACGTCGCACTGGTGGGCCACCACCCGCCCGGTCCCGGCCGGGGAGCTCGTCGAGCAACTGGTCGCGCTGGCCGACGGTGGGCTCGGCTCCCTGCTGCCCCCGCGGGCCTGACAGGAGACGGATGAGCGGGCACGAGGAAACCGAGGGCTACGAGGGCGACGTCACCGTGACGGTCGAGGGCGAGCCGCCGCGCACCGCGGCGGCCGCGCTGGCCGCCCGGTTCGACCCCTCGCCGGGCACGTCGTCTGGTCCGGCCGCGTGCGGACCGGGCTCCCGCCGCGGACGACCCTGCTGCTCACGACGCCCCACGGCAGCGCGCCGGCCGAGGCGACCGAGCGCGACCCCTGGGGCAACACCCGGATCAGCGGCCTCGGCCGGCCGCCCTTCCGGTGGAGCTCCTCGACGGCGACGGCGAGGGCGTTCCCCGCGGCTGACGGGCGTCAGCGGCGGGGCAGCGCCATGCGCGCGGCCGTCTTCCGGGCGTACATGTCGACGTCGGCGCTGTGCAGCAGCGCGCCGAAGTCTTCGCCGTCCGCCGGGTAGACGCCGATCCCGACGCTCGCACCGACGGCGACCTCGGAACCGCGGAGATCCATCGGAGCGCTCAGGGCGGCCGAGAGGTCGTCGGCGACGCGACGGGCCTCGGCGGCGGCGGACTCCGGGTCCAGCCCGCTGAGGACGACCAGGAACTCGTCCCCGCCGAGCCGGGCGAGCAGGTCACCCCGGCGCAGCCGGCCGCGGAGCGTGCGGGCCGCCGTCTGCAGCAGCTCGTCGCCGACCGCGTGACCCCGGCCGTCGTTGACCGCCTTGAAGCCGTCGAGGTCGACGAACAGCAAGGCGAAGGTGTCGGTGCCGCTGCGGGCATCCCAGACCGCCGTCTCGACCTGTTCCTCGAGCCGGCGCCGGTTGGGCAGGCCGGTGAGCGGATCGGTGTACGCGAGCTCCTCGATCCGGGTCAGGCAGGCGCGGTTGCGGTCGCGCTCCTGCATCAGGGCGCGCTCGGCCTCCACCCGCGCGGTGACGTCGTGCTGCACCCCGATGTACTGCGCGACGGTGCCGTCGGGGTCGAATACCGGCGCCAGGTGGATCTCGTTCCACCACGGCTCCCGACCGGGGCCCCGCAGGTTGAGGACGGTCTCCCGGCACTCCTCGCCGCGGGCGATGGCCGACCGGATCCGGGCGACCGCCGCGGGGTCGGTGTCGGCCGACTGGAGGAACCGGCAGTTGCGGCCCAGGACCTCCTCGCGCGGCAGACCGGCGAGCTGCTCGAAGGCCTCGTTGACGTAGACGAGCGGCTGGTCCGGCAGCCGCATGTCGGCGATGGTCACGCCGCTGGTCGTCGCCGCCAGGGCACTGCGCAGCAAGGCGTCGCCGTCGACGCCGATCGGCGGCAGGGCCGGGGCTGCGGGGGAGGACTGCGGCTGCGGCCGCGCGGGCGCTTCGACGGCCGTGCTGCCGGTCCGCGGGGCGACGCGGGTGAGCAGGGCGTGCGCGGCCCGCACCACCGTGTCCCGGTCGTAGGTCAGGGCGTACTCGAAGCCACGGTCGAGGTCCGGACCGTCGTCGCCCAGGTCGCGGGCGAGCAGCGCGGCGCTGAAGTGCGGGCTCAGCACGACGACGTCCCACTCGCCCCGCACCGGGTCCGCGGGGTCGAGCGCCGCCCCCGGACGCCGGGCAGCGGCTCCACCGGCAGGTCTTCGCCCAGTGCGCAGACGAAGCCGGTGCGCTCGACCAGGTCGCGGTAGCGCTGGATGGTCGACGGCGTGAAGTGGCGGGCCTCCTGGAAGGTCGCCGCGACCACGCACGTCTCACCGAGCCGCATGGCCTCGCGCTCGAGCTGCTTGCTGAGCTCGATGAGCAGCGACTTCCGCGAGCGGCGCAGCGGCACGCCGGCCGGCAGGCAGCCGAACGGGGAGGAGTCGACCGGTGCCGCCACGGCGCCACCGGGGAGCGCGAGCTCCCCGGTGGGCAGGCCGGGAGCGGCGCCCGGACCGGGCCGGCCGAAGAGCCAGCCCTGGCCGAGGGTGGCGCCGAGCGCGCGGGCGGTCGCCAGGTGCTCGGCGGTCTCGATGCCTTCGGCGAGGACGACGGCGCCGGTCCGCTCGGCGTGCGCGTTCACCGCGTTCATGATCTCGGCGACCGCCGGCCCTGGCCGCTCCTGCACGAGGCGCAGGTCGAGCTTGACCACGTCGGGGGACAGCAGCGGGAGGAAGGCCAGCGACATCGAGTCCGCGCCGACGTCGTCGACGGCCACGCCCCAGCCCAGGGCGCGCACCCGCTCGACGGTGCGCAGCAGCTCGGCCGGGCGGGCGGCGAGGGCCCGCTCGGTGATCTCCATGACGATGCGCAGGTCCTTCGGCGCACCGTCGGCGATGGCCAGCAGGTCATCGAGCGGTGCGCTGTCGAGGATCTCCGGCTCGACGTTGACGAACACGGTCAGCGGCGCCAGCAGGCCCTGCTCCACCGCGCCGCGGAACGCCGCGGCGCGGCAGAGCTCGTCCAGCTCGGCCAGCCGACCGGCCGTCCGCGCTGCCGCGAACAGCAGGTCGGGCCGCTCGAGGGGCCCCTGGGGGCCACGGGCGAGCGCTTCGTAGGCGACGACGGCACCGGTGTCGAGCTCGACGATGGGCTGGAACACGCTGCGCACGCCGCCGGGAGCCAGCGCCGCTGCGAGCGCGCTCTCCGTCGATCGGGGGAAGGGTCCACGCCCTGCCATCGGCCGGCCCGGCCGATGGGATGAGCCGACGTCGACTGAGTCACCCCAAGGGGGACTCAATTCGGCAGCGTGATCAGCACGACCGCGGCAGCCGCGGACAGCAGGCCGGAGACCTGCGCGCCCACCAGCCGTTCGCGGAGCACCACCTGCGCGAGGACCACGGTGCTGACCGGGTACAACGAGGCGAGCACGCCGGTGATGGCCAGCTGGCCGTCGGCCTGGACGGCCAGGAGGAAGAGCGCGTTCGCCGTCATGTCGCCGATCCCGGAGACGGCGACGAGCGGCAACGCCGGCCGGGGGACCCGCAGCGACTGCTTCCCGGCGAGCGCGATGAGGACGACGAGCGACACCGACGCCAGCCGGGCGGTCACCAGGGGGTCAGGCCGGCATCGGCCGACGTCCGGTCGAGGAGCACGAAGAAGAGCCCGAACATCGCCCCGGCCAGCAGCGCGGGGGCCAACGCCGAGGTGCGCGCCGCGCGCAGCGCGGACAGGCCCGCCTCCGCGGACGCCAGGACGACGGCCACGAGGGCCAGCCCGATCCCCGCCGCCGTCCACGGGCCGATGGTCTCGCCCTGGAGCAACCCGACGAGGACGGGCACGGCCGCGGCGGTGACCGCGGTGACCGGCGCGACGACGCTCATGACGCCGCCGGCCAGAGCGCGGAAGAAGACGACGAGCCCCGCGGCGCCGGCCAGCCCGGCGGCCGCGCCCCAGCCGAGGTCGGCGCCGGCCACCGGGCCGCCGAGCCAGGGCAGCAGGACGAGCAGGGCAGCCAGACCGACGAGCTGTGACACCGCGACGACGCCGAAGACCGATGCCTTGCGGCTGGCCAGCCCGCCGAGGAAGTCCGACGCGCCGTAGACCACGGCCGAGGCCAGGGCGAGGACGACCGCCACGAACGACCTCCTGCTGCCCCGTTCGATGATCAGGTTCCCTGATCATGGTGGGTCCTCCCTCAGCGTCGACGGTGAGGTAGGACCCTGTGCGGTGAGGTAGGACGCGGCTGCCAGCGCCGCGCGGGCATCCTCGCAGCGGAACCCAGACGCGGGCGGCCGGGCCCAGCGGGCAGAATGGCCTCCCGTGTCTGGCGCCAACGATCCATACGACCCGAAGCAGGTCGCCGCGCTCTCCCCGGAGGCCCTCGACGACGCGGTAAGGGCCGCGCACAAGGCCTTCGCCGGCGCCGGTGACCTGGAGGCGCTTGCCGCGGTGCGGCCGGCGCACCTCGGCGACCGCGCGCCCGTCCTGCTGGCCCGCCGCGAGCTCGGTGCCCTGCCACCGGCCGCCCGCAGCGACGCCGGCAAGCGGGTGAACGCCGCCCGCCAGGCGGTCACCGATGCCTACGCCGAGCGCCTGGCCGAGCTGGAGGCCGAGCGGGACGCCCGTGCCCTGGCCGAGGAACGGGTCGACGTCACGCTGCCCTGGGACCGCATCCCGCGCGGCGCCCGGCACCCGCTGACGACGTTGACCGACCGGATCGCCGACATCTTCGTGGGCATGGGCTACGAGGTCGCCGACGGCCCCGAGCTCGAGGCGGAGTGGCTGAACTTCGACGCGCTCAACATCGGCCGCGACCACCCCGCCCGCACGATGATGGACACGTTCTTCGTGGCGCCGGCGGACTCCGGCCTCGTGCTGCGCACCCACACCAGCCCGGTGCAGGCCCGCACCATGCTGTCCCGCACCCCGCCGATCTACGTCGTCGCGCCGGGCCGGGTGTACCGGACCGACGAGCTCGACGCGACGCACACGCCGGTCTTCCACCAGGTCGAGGGTCTGGCGATCGACCGCGGGCTGACGATGGCCCACCTGCGCGGCACGCTGGACCACCTGGCCCGGTCGCTGTTCGGTGCCGACGCCATCACCCGCTGGCGGCCAAGCTACTTCCCGTTCACCGAGCCGTCGGCGGAGTTCGATGTCTGGTTCCCCGAGCACCGCGACGGCCCGCGTTGGGTCGAGTGGGGCGGCTGCGGGATGGTCAACCCGCGGGTGCTGGTCGCCTGCGGCATCGATCCGGACGAGTTCTCGGGCTTCGCGTTCGGCATGGGCATCGAGCGCGCCCTGCAGTTCCGCTCCGGGGTCGGCGACATGCGCGACATCGTCGAGGGCGACGTCCGGTTCACCACGGCATTCGGAGTAGAGCAGTGACCGACCGTCACGAGGGAGCGGCAGAGTAATGCGGGTCCCCATCGGCTGGCTGGCCGAGTACGTCGACGTTCCCGCGGGGACGTCCGTCGAGGACCTCGACCTCGCCTTCGTGCGCCTCGGACTCGAGGTGGAGGAGATCCACCGTCCCGAGCAGGTCACCGGGCCGCTCGTCGTCGGCACGGTCCTGGAGATCGAGGAGCTGACCGGGTTCAAGAAGCCGATCCGCTACTGCCAGGTGGACGTCGGGGAGGACGCTCCGCGGGGCATCGTCTGCGGCGCCCGCAACTTCGTCGTCGGCGACACCGTCGTCGTGGCGCTGCCGGGAGCCGTGCTCCCGGGCGGGTTCGCCATCGCCGCGCGGACCACCTACGACCACGTCTCCGACGGGATGATCTGCTCGGTCCGCGAGCTGGGCATCGGCGAGGACCACGCCGGCATCCTGGTTCTCGGCGGCCACGGCGCCGACGTGCCGCCGCCCGGGACCCCGGCCGGTCCGGTCGTCGGGCTGGACGACGTCGTCGTCGAGCTGGCGGTCACCCCCGACCGGGGCTACTGCCTGTCGATGCGCGGCATCGCCCGCGAGATGGGCACCGGCCTGGCCGCGCCCTGGCGCGACCCCGGCGCGATCACGCCGCCCGCGTGGTCGGGCGCGCCCGCCTGGGAGGTGGCCGTCGCCGACCCCGAGCGCTGCGACCGCTTCTCCATGCTGGCCATGGAGGGCCTGGACCCGACCGCGCCGAGCCCCTGGTGGATGCGCCGGCGCCTCGCGCAGGCCGGCGTGCGCAGCATCTCCCTGGCCGTCGACGTCACCAACTATGTGATGCTCGAGCTCGGCCAGCCGATGCACGCGTTCGACCGGGACGCCGTCACCGGCCCGATCACCGTCCGGCTCGCCCGCGACGGCGAGAAGCTGACCACTCTCGACGGCACTGTGCGCAGCCTGTCGACCGACGACCTGCTGATCACCGACGACAGCGGCCCGATCGGCCTGGCCGCCGTGATGGGCGGCGCCACCACCGAGATCGGCGACGGGACCACCGCGGTCCTGCTCGAGGCGGCGCACTGGGAGCCGACCGGCGTCGCGCGCACCGCCCGCCGCCACCGGCTGCCCAGCGAGGCCGCCAAGCGGTTCGAGCGCGGCGTCGATCCGGAGATGACCGTCGTCGCGCTGGCGCGGGCCGCCGACCTGCTGTGCGAGTACGGCGGTGCCCAGGTGGTGGGCGGGGTCGTCGACATCGACACCCGCGGACCGCGACCGGCGATCGAGCTCGACGCCGCCAAGCCCGCGCAGGTGGCCGGTGTGCCGTACACGGCCGCCCAGGTCGTCGAGCTGCTGGAGGCCGTCGGCTGCGCCGTCGACGCGAGCGCCGGCCCGCTGGCCGTCACCCCGCCACCATGGCGGCCCGATCTCACCGACCCGGCCGATCTGGTCGAGGAGGTCGTCCGGCTCGCCGGCTACGACGACGTCCCCTCGGTGCTGCCGGCGGCGCCGCCCGGCCGTGGGCTGACCGACGTCCAGCGCCGGCGGCGCGCGTCGGCCGGACCCTGGCGGAGGCCGGTTACGTCGAGGCACCGTCCTACCCGTTCGTCGGGACGCCGGTCCTGGACGCGCTGGGCCTCCCCGAGGACGACGAGCGCCGCGAGGTGGTGCTGGTGCGCAACCCGCTCTCGGAGGAGGAGCCGGCGCTGCGCACGACGCTCCTCCCGGGCTGCTCGCCTCGCTGGCACGCAACATCTCCCGCGGGCAGCGCGACGTCGCGATCTTCGAGCACGGTGCCGTCTTCCCCGGGGGCGCCGCTCGCCGGCTCCGCTGCCCGGCGTCGACCGACGGCCGGACGACGAGATTCTGGCCGCGCTGCTGGGTGCGGTCCCGGCCCAGCCGTGGCACGTCGCCGTGGCGTCGACCGGCAATCGTGAACCCCGTGGCTGGTGGGGCCCGGGGCGGCCGGCGACCTGGGCCGACGCCGTCCAGGCCGCCCGCCTGGTCGCCGCCGCGGCAGGCGTGGAGCTGACCGTCCGGGCGGGGGATCGGGCGCCCTGGCACCCCGGCCGGTGCGCGGAGCTGCTGGCGGACATTCCGGACGTCGGCCCCCGTGTCGTGGGATATGCGGGCGAGTTGCACCCGCGGGTGTGCGCCGCGCTGGAGCTGCCGGCGCGCACCTGCGTGATGGAGCTGTCGCTGGACGCGCTGCCCGAGCGCGCCGTTCCGGTGGGCCCGCCGATCTCGGCCTTCCCCGGTCCTCCTCGACCTGGCGCTCGTCGTGCGCGACGACGTGCCTGCGGCCGAGGTGGCCGGTGCGCTGCGCGAGGGGGCGGGGAGCTGCTGGAGTCACTGCGGCTCTTCGACGTCTACACCGGTGCGCCCGTGCCGGCCGGCTCCCGCTCGCTGGCCTACGCGCTCACGCTGCGCGCGCCGGACCGGACGTTGACCAGCGAGGAAGCGACGGCAGTGCGCGATGCCGCGGTCGCGGCCGCCGCTGCCTCGACCGGGGCTGAGCTCCGTGCCTAGCCTCGCCGGCCAGGTTGCTCTGGTCACCGGTGCCTCGACCGGGATCGGCCGGCACCTCGTCGAGGCGCTGGCCGCCCAGGGGATGGCCGTGGCCGGGCTGGCTCGAGGCGAGGAGCGGCTGCGGGCCGCGATGGACGAGGTGGCCGGCGCGACGGGTGCTCGGACCCTCGCCGTGCCCGCGGACGTCACCGTCCGGGGGTCGGTGGAGGCAGCGGTGGAGGGCGTGGTCGCCGAGCTGGGCCAGATCGACCTGCTCGTCAACAACGCCGGCCTGATCGACGCGCTGGAGGTGCCGCTCTGGGAGGCCGACCCCGACCAGTGGTGGGACGTCGTGTCCAGCCACATCAGGGGCGGCTTCCTGCTGTCGCGGGCCGTGATCCCGTGGATGGTGCTGCGCAACCGCGGCCGGGTGGTCAACATCGCCAGCGGGATGAGCGTGCGCGCGCGGCCCGAGTACTCGGCCTACTCGGTGGCCAAGACCGGGCTGATGCGCCTGACCGAGGCGCTGGCGGAGGCGCTCGACGGCAGCGACGTGCGCGCCTTCGACGTCTCGCCGGGCGTCGTCGACACTCCGATGACCCGCTCCATGGCGATGTGGGAGGGCTTCGAGGACTGGACGCCGCCCGAGCGGGTCGTCGAGCTGGTCGTCGCCATCGCGGCGGGGAGCTGGACGCGTGGTCCGGGCGTTTCCTGCGCGCTGGCGCGGACGACCCGGATGCCGTCCGCGGGATCACGCCGGAGGACGCCGCCCGACGGCTACGCCTCCAGCCCTACGGGGACGACGACCCGATCGCCTGACCGGCATCGCCCTCCACGTGTCGGTGACATCCGCCATAGTGCCCGGCGCGCTCGCGGCCGTCGTCGTCGGCGTCGCGTTTCGCGGCCGTGGACCGTCGGACGTCCGCCCCGCTCCTTCCCCGTGGCGCTGGTGCGCAGGCCGCAGGTGTTGCGCGGCACCAGCGGTTCCTTCGTCAACACGGTGACCACCAGCGGGATCGCCACCCTGATCACGCTCTACCTGCAGGCCACGCTGGGCCGGTCGCCGCTGGAGGCGGCGGCCACCCTGCTGCCGCGCAGCGTCTCGGTCATCGCCGGCTCGGCCCTCGCCGCCCGGCTGATCGTGCGACCTGCGCGCGAGCGGGTCACCGCCGCGGGGCTGGCCCTCATCGGGGCCGGCATCCTGCTACCCCTGCTGGCACCTGCCACCGCCGTCCTCGTGGTGGCCGGCATGGCGCTGGCCGGTGTGGGGCTCGGCCTCGCCGCGGTCGCGACCACCTCGCTGGGCACCGACGTCCTGGAGTCGCTCCGGGCCACCTCGTCCGGCGTCAACAACACCAGCGCCCAGCTCGGGACGGCGGTCGGCACGGCGCTCGTATTGCTGGTGGCGGCGACCACCACGGGCGTCCCGAGCGCCTCCTCCGGCACACCGGCGGTCGCCTGGGCGGTGACCGCGCTCATCGCGTTCCTCGCCGCGGCCGGGTTCGCCAGGCTGCGCGCGGGCTCGCGGCCCTGACGGCCGCGCGGGCCGAGCGCTGGGGAATAACCGAGTGAACGGTCATGCATGCCCGTGTATGGTCATGCAGTGTGAGTACAGGGCAGACGTGGACGGTCGGGGTCACCGGCGCCACCGGGTATGCGGGCGGGGAGGTGTGCCGGCTGCTGGCCGGGCACCCGAACCTCCGCCTCGCCGGGGTGCACGCCAATGCGAGCGCCGGCCGACGGCTGGGTGAGCTGCAGCCGCACCTGCTGCCCTTCGCCGACCTGGAGGTCCGGCCGAGCGGCGCCGAGGATCTGGCCGGTTACGACGTGGTGGTGCTGGCGCTGCCGCACGGGAGTCCGCGGCGATCGCCGGGCAGCTGCCCGCGGACACGCTGGTCGTCGATTGCGGCGCGGATCACCGGCTGGAGGATCCGGCGGCCTGGGCCCGCTGGTACGGCGGCGAGCATGCGGGGTCGTGGCCGTACGGGCTGCCGGAGCTGCCCGGTCAGCGGGAGCAGCTGGCCGGTGCCCGGCGGATCGCCGTGCCGGGCTGCTATCCGACGTCGGTGACCCTGGCGATGGCCCCGGCCCTGGCGGCCGGGCTGGTGGAGTCCGAGGTGGTGGTGGTCGCGGCGTCCGGCACCTCCGGCGCGGGCAAGTCGGCCAAGCCGCACCTGCTGGGCAGCGAGGTCATGGGCTCGGTCAGCGTCTACGGCGTGGGCGGGGTGCACCGGCACACGCCGGAGATGATCCAGAACCTGTCGCAGGCAGCAGGTGCCCCGGTGGGCGTGAGTTTCACGCCGACGCTGGTGCCGATGAGCCGGGGCATCCTGGCCACCTGTTCGGCGAGGCTGCTGCCGGGCGTGGACGCCGACGCCGCCCGGGCGGCGTACGCGAAGGCCTACGCGGACGAGCCGTTCGTGCACCTGCTGCCGGAGGGTCAGTGGCCCACGACCGCGCAGGTGCTCGGCGCCAACACCGTCGCCCTGCAGATCGCGATGGACGCGGACGCCGGCCGGCTGGTGGTCGTCGCGGCCGTCGACAACCTGACCAAGGGCACCGGGGAGCGGCGCTGCAGTGCGCCAACCTCGCCCTGGGCCTGCCCGAGACCACCGGTCTTCCCCTCGTAGGAGTAGCGCCATGAGCACGACCGCGCCCAAGGGCTTCTCCGCGGCCGGCGTCGCCGCCGGGCTGAAGTCCTCCGGCGACCCCGACGTCGCCGTCGTGGTCAATCACGGTCCCGATGACGCCGCCGCGGCCGTGTTCACGACCAACCGTTTTCCGGCGGCGCCGGTGCTGTGGAGCCGGCAGGTCCTGGACGACGGGCGGGCGCGGGCCGTCGTGCTGAACTCCGGCGGCGCCAACGCGTGCACCGGGCCGGAGGGCTTCGCCGACACCCATGCCACCGCCGAGCACGCCGCGACCCAGCTGGGGCAGGCCGGTCGGGAGCTGGGCGCGATCGACGTCGCCGTCGCCAGCACCGGCCTGATCGGCATGCGACTGCCGATGGAGAAGCTGACCGCCGGGGTCACCGACGCGGTGAAGGCCCTGTCCGAGGACGGCGGGCCGGACGCCGCCCGGGCGATCATGACCACCGACAGCGTGCCGAAGACGACCGTGCAGGAGCGGGAGGGCTGGTCGGTCGGCGGGATGGCCAAGGGCGCGGGCATGCTCGCCCCGTCGCTGGCCACGATGCTCGTCGTGCTCACCACCGACGCCGTGGTCGACCCGGCCGTCCTGTCGACGGCGCTGAAGCAGGCCACCAGCGTCAGCTTCGAGCGGGTCGACTCCGACGGCTGCCTGTCGACCAACGACACGGTGCTGGTGATGGCCAGCGGCGCCAGCGGGATCACGCCCAGCGCCGAGGAGTTCACCGAGGCGCTCACCGCCGCGGCCACCGACCTGGCGATGCAGCTGCTGGCCGACGCGGAGGGCTCGACCAAGGACATCGCGATCACCGTCCGCAACGCCGCCGGCGTGGCGGACGCGCTCACCGCCGGCCGGGCCTGCGCCCGCAACAACCTGCTCAAGACGGCACTGTTCGGCAACGACCCCAACTGGGGCCGGGTGCTGGCCGCGATCGGCACGACCGACGCCGCGTTCGAGGCCGACCAGGTGGACGTCACGATCAACGGGGTCACCGTCTGCCGGGGCGGCGCGATCGGCGATCCGCGCGAGGGCGTCGACCTCACCGGCCGGGCGATCACCATCGACGTCGACCTCAAGGCCGGCACCGACGAGGCCACCATCTGGACCAACGACCTGTCCATCACCTACGTCCACGAGAACTCGGCGTACTCGACGTGAGCGGGAACGAGGCCCAGGACCCGACACCCCCGGACGTCCGGATCGACGAGCCGACCCCGCAGCCGCGGCTGCCGCGGACGGTCGGCACGCGGCGGGTGATGCGGCGGAACGACCCCGAGGGCGACCGGCTCAAGGTCTCCGTGCTCACCGGGGCGCTGCCGTGGCTCAAGGAGTTCCACGGCAACGTCGTCGTGATCAAGTACGGCGGCCACGCGATGGTCGACGAGGAGTGCCGCCGGGCCTTCGCCGAGGACATGGTGTTCCTGCGGACCTGCGGGATCCTGCCGGTCGTCGTGCACGGTGGCGGACCGCAGATCACCGAGATGCTCGGCCGGCTCGGCATCGACAGCGAGTTCCGCGGCGGCCTGCGGGTCACGACACCGGAGACGATCGACGTCGTCCGCATGGTCCTGACCGGCCAGGTCGGGCCCGACATCGTCGGCCTGATCAACCAGCACGGTCCCATGGCGGTGCACCTGTCGGGCGAGGACGGCGGCCTGTTCACCGCCGCCCGCACGCAGGCGGTCGTGGACGGCGAGCCGGTCGACATCGGCCTGGTCGGCGACGTCGTCTCCGTCGACGCCACGCCGGTCACCGCGCTGCTCGAGGTCGGGCACATCCCGGTCGTCGCCAGCGTCGCCCCGGACGCCGACGGCGTGGTGCACAACGTCAACGCCGACACCGCGGCCGCCGCGCTGGCCGCGGCGTTGGGCGCGGTGAAGCTCGTGGTCCTCACCGACGTCGAGGGGCTCTACGCCGACTGGCCCCGTCGCGACTCGCTGGTCCAGCAGATCGACGCCCGCGAACTCGCCGAGATCCTCCCGCACCTGGACGCCGGGATGATCCCGAAGATGGCCGCCTGCCTGCGCGCCGTCGAGGGCGGGGTTCGCCGCGCCACGGTCGTCGACGGGCGCACGCCGCACGCACTGCTGCTGGAGACGTTCACCACCGAAGGCACCGGGACGATGGTCGTCCCGGCTCTGCCGACCACATCCGGATCGACCGAGGAGGAGGGCACAGCACCATGACGCGCACCGAGGAGCTGGCCAGCCGCTGGTCGGCCGTCATGATGAGCAACTACAGGACTCCGCCGGTCGCGCTGGACTCAGGCAGCGGCGCGACCGTCCGGGACGTCGACGGCCACGAGTACATCGACCTGCTCGGCGGCATCGCGACGACGATCCTCGGCCACGCGCACCCGAAGGTCGTCGAGGCGATCACCGCCCAGGCGCAGAAGCTGGGGCATGTCTCGAACCTGGCCATGCACGAGCCGGGAGTACTGCTCGCCGAGCGGCTGCTGGAGCTCGCCGGGCGGCCCGGACGGGTCTTCTTCTGCAACTCCGGCGCCGAGGCCAACGAGGCCGCGTTCAAGATCAGCAGGCTCACCGGGCGGCCCGAGGTGATCACCGCCGAAGGGGCGTTCCACGGCCGGACGATGGGTGCGCTGGCGCTCACCGGCCAGCCGTCCAAGGCGGCCGCGTTCGGGCCGTTGCCCGGAGGCGTGCGTCACGTGCCCTACGGGGACGAGGCCGCACTCGCGAGGATCGTCGGCGAGCGGACCGCCATGGTGCTGCTCGAGCCCATGCTCGGTGAGGGCGGCGTGCTGCCGGCGCCGCCGGGCTACCTGGCCGGCGCGGCATCCGCGGCCGCGGACGCCGGTGCGTTGTTCGCGCTCGACGAGGTGCAGACCGGCATGGGCCGGACCGGCCACTGGTTCGCGCACCAGGCCGACGGCCTCCAGCCCGAGATCATCACCCTGGCGAAAGCGCTGGGCGGTGGGCTGCCGATGGGCGCGCTGCTCGCCTTCGGCGAGGGTGCAGACCTGCTGACGGCGGGTGCGCACGGCTCGACGTTCGGCGGTAACCCGATCGCCGCCGCTGCCGCGCTCGCCGTGCTCGACACGATCCGCGACGAGGGGCTGCTGGAACGGGCCAAGGAGCTCGAGCACCGGTTCACCGCCGGCATCGAGGGCCTCGGTCACCCGGGGGTCAGCAAGGTCCGGGGAGGGGCGCGCTGCTCGGCGTCGTCCTCACCGCAGACGTCGCCCCCGCGCTGGAGGCGACCCTGCGCGCCGCCGGCTTCCTGACCAACGCGGTCGCGCCCGATGTGCTCCGCTTGGCACCGCCCTCGTCCTCAGCGATGCGCAGGTCGACGCCTTCGTCGCTGCGCTTCCTGCGGCTCTCGACGCATCGATGGAGACCCAGTCATGACCCGGCACTTCCTCACCGACGACGACCTCACCCCGGACGAGCAGGCCGAGGTGCTGGCACTGGCGGCCTCCCTCAAGGCGAGCCGGCACACCGCGGAGGCGCCGACCCCGCTCGCCGCTCCGAACGGCGTTCCCCGCGCCGTCGCCGTCCTCTTCGACAAGCCGTCCACCCGCACCCGGGTGTCGTTCTCCATCGGCGTGGCCGAGCTGGGCGGCTACCCGTTGGTGATCGACGCCGGCAGCAGCCAGCTGGGACGGGGCGAGCCGATCGAGGACACCGCCCGCGTGCTCGACCGCCAGGTCGCGGCCATCGTGTGGCGGACCTTCGGTCAGGAGCGCATCGAGGCGATGGCGTCGGCCAGCCGGGTGCCGGTCGTCAACGCGCTGACCGACGAGTACCACCCCTGCCAGATCCTGGCCGACCTCCAGACGGTGGCCGAGCACAAGGGCTCGCTGTCCGGCCGGTCGCTGACCTACCTCGGTGACGGCGCCAACAACATGGCGCACTCCTACCTGCTCGGCGGTGCGACGGCCGGCATGCACGTGCGGATCGGCTGCCCCGAGGCGTTCTCGCCCGACCCCGAGATATTCCTGCGCGCGGCCGGTATCGCGGCCCAGACCGGCGGATCCGTGGAGTGGACGCCCGACGCCGCCAAGGCAGCGGAGGGCAGCGACGTGCTGGCCACCGACACGTGGGTCTCCATGGGGCAGGAGGGCGAGTACGACGAGCGCAGCGCGCCGTTCCGCCCCTACGCCGTCGACGAGGCCGCCCTGGCCCGGGCCGCGGACGACGCCGTCGTCCTGCACCGCCTGCCGGCCTACCGGGGCAAGGAGATCGCCGAGGCCGTCATCGACGGTCCGCAGAGCGCGGTGTGGGACGAGGCGGAGAACCGGCTGCACGCGCAGAAGGCACTTCTCACCTGGCTCCTGGAGAAGTCGTGAGCGACCGACGGGTTCGACGATGACGGGAGCGGTCACGCGCTCGGCACGGCAGGCCCGGATCCGCGCGCTCATCGAGGCGCAACCGGTCACCTCGCAGACCCACCTGGCCGCGCTGCTCGCCGAGTCGGGCGTGGAGGTCACCCAGGCCACGCTCTCGCGTGACCTGGAGGAACTCGGGGCGGTGAAGATGCGGGGCTCCGACGGTGCGCCGGCCAGCTATGTGCTGCCGCCGGAGAACGCGCCGCTGCGTCCCGCGCAGGCCGCGCCCGCCCGGCTCATCCGGCTGCTGGCGGACCTGCTGACCCACGCCGAGGGCAGCGCCAATCTCGCCGTCCTGCGCACGCCCCCGGGTGCGGCGCAGTTCCTCGCGTCGGCACTGGACAAGGTGGGACTCCCCGACGTCCTCGGGACGATCGCCGGGGACGACACTCTGCTGGTCGTCTCGCGCGACCCCGACGGCGGACCGGTCCTGGCCGAGCGCCTGCGATCGCTCGCGGCCGGCACCACACCGAACTACCCCGAACTGAAGTCAGACCTGGAGGACGACGCACCGTGACCCCGGTGGACCCTGCCGACCCCGCCACCTCGCAGACCCGCCTGTGGGGCGGTCGCTTCGGTGGCGGCCCGTCCCCGGCCATGGCGGCGCTGTCGAAGTCCACGGACGTCGACTGGCGACTCGCACCCTTCGACCTGGCGTCCTCCCGGGCCCACGCGCGCGTCCTGCACCGCGCCGGGCTGCTCTCCGACGACGAGCTCGAGCAGATGGTCGGCGCGCTCACCGAGCTCTCCGCCGAGGTGGCCGCGGGCACGTTCGCGCCGATCGAGTCCGACGAGGACGTGCACGAGGCCCTCGAGCGCGGACTCACCGAGAAGCTCGGCACCCTCGGCGGCAAGCTGCGCGCCGGCCGCAGCCGCAACGACCAGGTGGCGACCGACCTGCGTCTCTACCTCCGGCACCACGTGCGGGCCCTGGTCGCCGAGCTGTCGTCGCTGGAGTTCGCCCTGCTCGGCCTGGCGGAGCGCTACCAGGACGTCGCGGCCCCGGGCATGACGCACCTCCAGCACGCGCAGCCGGTGCTCATCGCCCACCAGCTGCTGGCCCACGCGCACTCCGTCGCCCGCGATGTCGACCGGCTGCAGGACTGGGACCGGCGGACGGCGGTCAGCCCGCTGGGCGCCGGCGCGCTCGCCGGCTCGTCCCTGAGGCTGGACCCGGACGCCGTCGCCGCCGAGCTCGGCTTCGACCGGGCGGCGGACAACTCGATCGACGCGGTCAGCGACCGCGACTTCGCCGCGGAGTTCTGCTTCGCCGCCGCTCTGCTCGGCGTCCACCTCTCCCGGTTGGGGAGGAGGTCGTCCTCTGGACGTCGACGGAATTCGGGTGGGCCCGGCTGGACGACGCCTGGGCGACGGGCTCGTCGATCATGCCGCAGAAGAAGAACCCGGACATCGCGGAGCTCGCGCGCGGCAAGTCCGGTCGGTTCGTCGGCAACCTGACCGGGCTGCTCACCATGCTCAAGGGTCTGCCGCTGGCCTACGACCGCGACCTGCAGGAGGACAAGGAGCCGGTTTTCGACTCCATGGAGCAGCTGATGCTCCTGCTCCCCGCGGTCACCGGCATGATCGCGACGCTGACCCTGCGCCCGGAGGTGCTGGAGGCGGCGGCGCCGCAGGGCTTCGCCCTGGCGACCGACGTCGCCGAGTGGCTCGTGTCGCAGGGCGTCCCGTTCCGGTCGGCTCACGAGATCTCCGGCTCCATGGTCGCCTTCTGCGAGGAGGCCGGTCTGGAGCTCGACCAGCTCGACGACGACCAGCTCGCCGGCATCGACGAACGGCTCACCCCCGACGTCCGGTCCGTCCTGTCGGTGCCCGGGGCTCTGGCGGCTCGCAAGGCCCGCGGCGGGACGGCGCCCGAGCGGGTGGCCGAGCAGTTGACGGCGCTCAAGGACCTCGCCGTCGTCCACGCCGACTGGGCGCAGGCCTCACCGGTAACGGGCGCGCTCTGACTGCTCCGGGCCCGCTGCTCACGGCGGACGAGTTGCTCGGAACGGTCGACGTCGTCGCGCCGTCCCTGCTCGGCTGCTGGCTGGTCACCGAGCGGCCGGAGGGCACCGTCGCGCTGCGGCTGACCGAGGTGGAGGCCTACTCCGGCTCCGGCGTGGACCCCGCCGCCCACTCGCACCGTGGACCGACCCCGCGGGCGGCGATCATGTTCGGTCCGCCCGGCCGGCTGTACGTGTACTTCTCCTACGGGGTGCACTGGTGCGCCAACGTCGTCGTCGGCCGGGACGGTGACGGCGAGGCGGTGCTCCTGCGTGCCGGGGAGGTGGTGGTGGGGAGGAGCTCGCCCGTTCCCGGCGGCCGGCCGCCCGCACGCCCCGCGATCTGGCGGGTGGGCCGGCCCGGCTCACTCAGGCGCTGGCCATCGGGCGGGACGATCTCGGCACCGACCTGCTGGACCCCGCCTCGCCGGTGCGCCTGCACCGGGGCCCCGCGCCCGCCGCCATCTCGGCCGGAGCGCGGGTCGGGATCAGCGTGGCGACCGAGCTGCCCTGGCGGTTCTGGGAGACGGACGTGCCGTCGGTGAGCGTGTTCCGGGCGGGTGGGAAGCCCCGTCGCGCGACCGCCGGGCAGGATGGGGCCCCGTGACTGGAGAGTGCGCGTGACCGACGTGATCGACGACCTGCACCGCCGAGGGCTGATCGCCCAGAGCACCGACGAGGCCGCGTTGCGCGCCCACCTCGCCGAGGGCCGGTCGCGTACTACGCCGGGTTCGACCCGACGGCGCAGAGCCTGCACGTCGGCCACCTGCTCCAGTTCATGGTGCTGCGTGCGCTCCAGCGCGCCGGGCACCAGCCCGTCGTCCTCGTCGGAGGGGCCACCGGGTTGATCGGCGACCCGCGCCCGTCGTCGGAGCGGCAGCTCAACGACCGGGACACCGTCGCGTCCTGGGTCGAGCGCATCCGCGAGCAGGTCGCGCCGTTCCTGGACGTGCCGGCCGAGACCGACGGCCTCGAGGGCCCGATCTACGTGAACAACCTGGACTGGACCGCGCCGATCTCCGCGATCGACTTCCTGCGGGACATCGGCAAGCACTTCCGCGTCAGCCAGATGCTGGCCAAGGAGGCGGTCTCCGCGCGGCTGAACTCCGAGGCGGGCATCAGCTACACCGAGTTCAGCTACCAGATCCTGCAGGCCAACGACTACCGGGAACTGCACCGCAGGCACGGGGTCACGCTGCAGACCGGAGGCTCCGACCAGTGGGGCAACCTCACGGCCGGCATCGACCTCGTGCGGCGCACGGAGAGCGCCAAGGTGCACGCGCTGTCCACGCCGCTGGTGACGAAGTCCGACGGCACGAAGTTCGGGAAGTCCGAGGGTGGGGCCGTCTGGCTGGACCCGACGCTCACGTCGCCGTACGCCTTCTTCCAGTTCTGGCTCAACGCCGACGACGCCGACGCCCGGCTGTGGCTGCCGCTCTACTCGGAGCGCCCCGCGGAGGAGGTCGAGGCGCTCATAGCCGAGAGCATCGAACGACCCGCAGCCCGCACGGCGCAGCGCGCGCTGGCCGAGGAGCTGACGGTCCTCGTCCACGGCCGGGAGCAGCTGGAGCAGGCCGAGGCGGCCGGCCGGGCGCTGTTCGGGCGGGACGACCTGTCCGCCCTGGGGAGGACACGCTCGCCGCCGCCCTCCGTGAGGCCGGGAGCGTGACGATCGACGGCGAGCCGCCGTCCCACGCGCAGCTGCTCCAGCTGACCGGCCTCGTGGGCAGCCTGTCGGAGGCCCGCCGCACGGTGAAGGAGGGCGGCGCCTACGTGAACAACGAGCGCGTGACCGACGCCGACGCCGTGCCGGGGGCGGATGCCTGGCTGCCCGGGGGTGGCTCGTCCTCCGGCGGGGCAAGCGCTCGATCGCCGGGGTCCAGCGGGCCGGTACCGCTGCGTCCTGACCCGTCCGCGGGCCCGGTGACAGCCGGGTGACGGGGCCGCGACGGGTTCGTGTCGGGCGTCACCCGCAGCGGGTTTGACACCGCCCGCGGACGCACGTAACTTTCTCTCTGCGCCGCGCGAGACCCCGTCCGGGGCCAGCGCGAGGGTCCTGCGGGGTCCGAACGTTGTGCGGCGCCACACCGAGAAGCCGTCTCGAGCGAAGCCCGTCAGGGTGGAGTTCGAGCGCGTCCGCTCTTTGAGAACTCAACAGCGTGCCGAAAGTCAGTGCCAAGTAATACCCCGTGCCGGGGCCCTTCGGGTTCTGGTTTGGGATTCCTTTGGTTGATTGATATCGCGAGTGTCAGCTCGCGGTTCTCAGCTGGTTCAAATTCATCTACGGAGAGTTTGATCCTGGCTCAGGACGAACGCTGGCGGCGTGCTTAACACATGCAAGTCGAACGGTGAACTCCGCTTGCGGGGGATCAGTGGCGAACGGGTGAGTAACACGTGGGCAACCTGCCCTCAGCTCTGGGATAACTCCAAGAAATTGGGGCTAATACCGGATATGACTGCTGACCGCATGGTCTGGTGGTGGAAAGATTTATCGGCTGGGGATGGGCCCGCGGCCTATCAGCTTGTTGGTGGGGTAGTGGCCTACCAAGGCGACGACGGGTAGCCGGCCTGAGAGGGTGACCGGCCACACTGGGACTGAGACACGGCCCAGACTCCTACGGGAGGCAGCAGTGGGGAATATTGCGCAATGGGCGGAAGCCTGACGCAGCGACGCCGCGTGGGGGATGACGGCCTTCGGGTTGTAAACCTCTTTCAGTAGGGACGAAGCGGAAGTGACGGTACCTACAGAAGAAGCACCGGCCAACTACGTGCCAGCAGCCGCGGTAATACGTAGGGTGCAAGCGTTGTCCGGAATTATTGGGCGTAAAGAGCTCGTAGGCGGTTTGTTGCGTCGGCTGTGAAATCCCGAGGCTCAACCTCGGGTCTGCAGTCGATACGAGCAAACTAGAGTGTTGCAGGGGAGACTGGAATTCCTGGTGTAGCGGTGAAATGCGCAGATATCAGGAGGAACACCGGTGGCGAAGGCGGGTCTCTGGGCAACAACTGACGCTGAGGAGCGAAAGCGTGGGGAGCGAACAGGATTAGATACCCTGGTAGTCCACGCCGTAAACGTTGGGCGCTAGGTGTGGGGCTCATTCCACGAGTTCCGTGCCGCAGCTAACGCATTAAGCGCCCCGCCTGGGGAGTACGGCCGCAAGGCTAAAACTCAAAGGAATTGACGGGGGCCCGCACAAGCGGCGGAGCATGTTGCTTAATTCGATGCAACGCGAAGAACCTTACCTAGGCTTGACATGCACGGAAATCCTCCAGAGATGGTGGGTCCGTAAGGGTCGTGCACAGGTGGTGCATGGTTGTCGTCAGCTCGTGTCGTGAGATGTTGGGTTAAGTCCCGCAACGAGCGCAACCCTCGTCCTATGTTGCCAGCACGTGATGGTGGGGACTCATAGGAGACTGCCGGGGTCAACTCGGAGGAAGGTGGGGATGACGTCAAATCATCATGCCCCTTATGTCTAGGGCTGCAAACATGCTACAATGGCCGGTACAAAGGGCTGCGATACCGTGAGGTGGAGCGAATCCCAAAAAGCCGGTCTCAGTTCGGATTGGGGTCTGCAACTCGACCCCATGAAGTTGGAGTCGCTAGTAATCGCAGATCAGCAACGCTGCGGTGAATACGTTCCCGGGCCTTGTACACACCGCCCGTCACGTCACGAAAGTCGGTAACGCCCGAAGCCGGTGGCCCAACCCTTGTGGAGGGAGCCGTCGAAGGCGGGATCGGCGATTGGGACGAAGTCGTAACAAGGTAGCCGTACCGGAAGGTGCGGCTGGATCACCTCCTTTCTAAGGAGCACTGGCCGCTCTCCTCGTGAGGGTGGTCCAGAGCCGCGCCCAGGACGCGATGGCCCGTCACTACCGATGGGTCGGGTGTTTCTGGGGTGGTGCTCGAGGGTGGAACGCTGACCAGTTCGGCCGCCGGCTTCGGTCGGTCCTCAGTACGGCGTCGCTTCGGTGGCGTGTGGAAGTGGATCGCGTGGAGTGCGGGGGTCGTAGGCGCGCTGTTGGGTCCTGAGGGAGCGGGCGACCGTTTGCTCATGTCGGGGCCGGTCTGCATCTCATACCGTCGTCGCCCTGTGGGGTGGTGGGTCTGGTGGGGTGGGGGTGATCGGTGTCTGGTCGTACGTTGAGAACTGCACAGTGGACGCGAGCATCTTTTGACTCTGATTAGCAGAGTTCTTGTAGGCCCGCCCGTCTTTGTTCCTTCCGGGGCAATGGTGGGTGGGATTTTTGTGTGGCCAAGTTGTTAAGGGCGCACGGTGGATGCCTTGGCACCAGGAGCCGATGAAGGACGTAGGAGGCTGCGATAAGCCTCGGGGAGCTGTCAACCGAGCGTTGATCCGAGGATTTCCGAATGGGGGAACCCCGCACCAGTCATGTGGTGTGACCCGCGCCTGAACACATAGGGCGTGTGGAGGGAACGTGGGGAAGTGAAACATCTCAGTACCCACAGGAAGAGAAAACAACCGTGATTCCGTGAGTAGTGGCGAGCGAAAGCGGATGAGGCTAAACCGATCGCATGTGATAGCCGGCAGGCGTTGTGTGGTCGGGGTCGTGGGACCGTCTGGAGTGTTCTGCCGAGCACTCGGGGAGTGAGAAAACAGCGTCGTTAGTGGAAGGCCTCTGGAAGGGGTCGCCGTAGAGGGTGAGAGCCCCGTACACGAAAACGCGTTGTCTCCCTTGGGCGTGTTCCCAAGTAGCACCGAGCCCGTGAAATTCGGTGTGAATCTGGCGGGACCACCCGCTAAGCCTGAATACTCCTGGTGACCGATAGCGGACAAGTACCGTGAGGGAAAGGTGAAAAGTACCCCGGGAGGGAGTGAAATAGTACCTGAAACCGTGTGCCTACAAGCCGTGAGAGCCTTATGTCGCTTCGTGCGATGGGGGTGATTGCGTGCCTTTTGAAGAATGAGCCTGCGAGTTAGTGGTACGTGGCGAGGTTAACCCGTGTGGGGTAGCCGTAGCGAAAGCGAGTCCGAACAGGGCGAGTCAGTCGCGTGCCCTAGACCCGAAGCCGAGTGATCTACCCATGGCCAGGTTGAAGCGCGGGTAAGACCGCGTGGAGGACCGAACCCACCAGGGTTGAAAACCTGGGGGATGAGCTGTGGGTAGGGGTGAAAGGCCAATCAAACTCGGTGATAGCTGGTTCTCCCCGAAATGCATTTAGGTGCAGCGTCACGTGTTTCTTGCCGGAGGTAGAGCACTGGATGGCTGAGGGGCCCCACAAGGTTACTGACGTCAACCAAACTCCGAATGCCGGTAAGTGAGAGCGTGGCAGTGAGACTGCGGGCGATAAGGTTCGTAGTCGAGAGGAAACAGCCCAGATCATCGGCTAAGGCCCCTAAGCGTGTGCTAAGTGGAAAAGGATGTGGAGTCGCAGAGACAACCAGGAGGTTGGCTTAGAAGCAGCCATCCTTGAAAGAGTGCGTAATAGCTCACTGGTCAAGTGATTCCGCGCCGACAATGTAGCGGGGCTCAAGCACACCGCCGAAGCCGTGGCATTCATGCAACAGCCTGTCGCCGGCCTCGAGCCGGCGGCCAGGTGTGTGGATGGGTAGGGGAGCGTCGTGTGGCGGTGGAAGCGGCGGAGTGATCCAGCCGTGGACGCCACGCGAGTGAGAATGCAGGCATGAGTAGCGAGAGGGAGTGAGAACCTCCCCGCCGGAAGACCAAGGGTTCCTGGGCCAGGCTAATCCGCCCAGGGTGAGTCGGGACCTAAGGCGAGGCCGACAGGCGTAGTCGATGGACAACGGGTTGATATTCCCGTACCCGCGAAGGAACGCCCATGCTGAACCCAGCGATGCTAACCGCCCGAACGCCCGTGACCGATCCTTTCGAGGTGAGGCGTGGGTTCTAGCGCGGGACCCGGACTGGTAGTAGGCAAGCGATGGGGTGACGCAGGAAGGTAGTTCTACCGGTGAGTGGTAGTACCGGGGCAAGGGTGTGGCCCGCGACGTAGGTAAATCCGCGTCGCACGAGGGTGAGACCTGACGCATAGCCGAATGAGGCGAATTGGATGATCCTATGCTGCCGAGAAAAGCCTCTAGCGAGTTCCGAGCGGCCCGTACCCCAAACCAACTCAGGTGGTCAGGTAGAGAATACCGAGGCGATCGAGCGAACTGTGGTTAAGGAACTCGGCAAAATGCCCCCGTAACTTCGGGAGAAGGGGGCCACTTCCTGTCAACACCTTGACGGTGGGCAGCGGGGGTGGCCGCAGAGACCAGTGAGAAGCGACTGTTTACTAAAAACACAGGTCCGTGCGAAGTCGTAAGACGATGTATACGGACTGACGCCTGCCCGGTGCTGGAACGTTAAGGGGACGGGTTAGTCCTTCGGGGCGAAGCTCAGAACTCAAGCGCCAGTAAACGGCGGTGGTAACTATAACCATCCTAAGGTAGCGAAATTCCTTGTCGGGTAAGTTCCGACCTGCACGAATGGCGTAACGACTTCTCAGCTGTCTCAACCACAGGCTCGGCGAAATTGCACTACGAGTAAAGATGCTCGTTACGCGCGGCAGGACGGAAAGACCCCGGGACCTTTACTATAGCTTGATATTGGTGTTCGGTTCGGCTTGTGTAGGATAGGTGGGAGACTGTGAAGCGGGCACGCCAGTGTTCGTGGAGTCGCCGTTGAAATACCACTCTGGTCGAATTGGATGTCTAACCTCGGTCCGTGATCCGGATCAGGGACAGTGTCAGGTGGGTAGTTTAACTGGGGCGGTTGCCTCCCAAAATGTAACGGAGGCGCCCAAAGGTTCCCTCAGCCTGGTTGGCAATCAGGTGTCGAGTGCAAGTGCACAAGGGAGCTTGACTGTGAGACCGACGGGTCGAGCAGGAGCGAAAGCTGGGACTAGTGACCCGGCACCGGCATGTGGAAGCGGTGTCGCTCAACGGATAAAAGGTACCCCGGGGATAACAGGCTGATCTTCCCCAAGAGTCCATATCGACGGGATGGTTTGGCACCTCGATGTCGGCTCGTCGCATCCTGGGGCTGGAGTAGGTCCCAAGGGTTGGGCTGTTCGCCCATTAAAGCGGTACGCGAGCTGGGTTTAGAACGTCGTGAGACAGTTCGGTCCCTATCCGCCGTGCGCGTAAGAGACTTGAGAAGAGCTGTCCCTAGTACGAGAGGACCGGGACGGACGAACCTCTGGTGTGCCAGTTGTACCGCCAGGTGCACTGCTGGTTAGCTACGTTCGGCAGGGATAACCGCTGAAAGCATCTAAGCGGGAAGCTCGCTTCAAGATGAGGTCTCTCACCGGGTCAACCGGGTAAGGCCCCCGCCCAGACCAGCGGGTTGATAGGCCGGAAGTGGAAGCACCGCGAGGTGTGCAGCTGACCGGTACTAACAGGCCGAGGGCTTGACCACACACACCTCCCTCTTTCTTCGACCGGGGTGCGGGAACACTGGTCAGAGTCGTTTACGAAGATTGCTTCGCGTCCACTGTGCGGTTCTGAACGCACGACCACTCCGGTTCCCCACCGGAGGTGCGGTCGACAGCGTTCTTCCGGTTCCCCACCGGAGGTGCGTTGATATGTTCACAGAGTTACGGCGGCCATGGCGAGAGGAAACGCCCGGCAACATTCCGAACCCGGAAGCTAAGCCTCTCAGCGCCGATGGTACTGCCCTGGAGACGGGGTGGGAGAGTAGGACGCCGCCGGACAACCATTAGCGAACGGGGGTCAGAGCCACAGGCTCTGGCCCCCGTTCGCGTTTGCGTCCGGTAATGCCGTCGGCCTCCTGCCGACGCGCGCCGCCAATCGAAGAGGTGCTCCGAAGTCATGACAACTCCGCGACGCGACTCCAGTGGAGCGCGGGACGACCGCGGCTCCGGGGCAGGCCGAGGTGCTTCCGGTAAGGGGCAGGCGGGCACGCCGCGAGGTGGCGCGGCCGGCCGCGGTGGAACCTTGGGAAGCGGTGGTGCCCGTCGAACGGGTGGGGGCTATCCGCGTGGAGGGGCGGCGTCCGGGGATGGGCCTGCCGGCTCACGCGGCGGGGCTTCGTCCCGTGACGAAAGGCCCCGTGGGCAGGCTCGCCCGCACTCAGACCGCCCCTCGGGCGGCGACCGACCGCAGCGTGCCGGAACGCCTCGTGGGGACCGGCCGACGGGTGATCGTCCGCAGTGGCAGGACCGTCGACCGCAGGGTGACCGTCCGCAGCGCTCGGGTGGGCCCCGGACCGATCGGCCGACGGGCGATCGTCCGCAGTGGCAGGACCGTCGTCCGCAGGGTGACCGTCCGCAGCGCTCGGGTGGGCCCCGGACCGATCGGCCGACGGGTAACCGTCCGCAGTGGCAGGACCGTCGTCCGCAGGGTGACCGTCCGCAGCGCTCGGGTGGGCCCCGGACCGATCGGCCGACGGGTGACCGGCCGCAGTGGCAGGACCGTCGTCCGCAGGGTGACCGTCCGCAGCGCTCGGGTGGGCCCCGGACCGATCGGCCGACGGGCGATCGTCCGCAGTGGCAGGACCGTCGTCCGCAGGGTGACCGTCCGCAGCGCTCGGGTGGGCCCCGGACCGATCGGCCGACGGGCGATCGTCCGCAGTGGCAGGACCGTCGTCCGCAGGCTGACCGTCCGAAGTCGCACGACCGTCGTACCCAGGGCGACCGACCCGCCGGCGGGGGCATGAGCGTCCCGAGGGATCGCGGAACGCCTCAGGTCAGTGGCAGGAGCGCGCCGAGCGCAGCGGTCCACACAGCGGTCGTCCCGCAGGCGGCCGTCCGCAGTGGCAGGACCGAGGGGCCCGGAGCGACCGCCCAGAACGGTCCGGCGCTCCCGGCGGAGGCAACTGGCGGGACCGGCGTCCGTCCGACGACAGTCGCAGGGCGCCGGCCCGGGGTGCCGGGCGACCGTCCGCGGCCGGGGAGGAGCGTCGGCCTCCGCTCCCTCCGGGGCCTGCCATCCCGGAGTGGGTCGATGTCCGTGATCTCGACCCTGCGGTGCGCGGCGCCCTCCGAGGGATGGACCCCCGCAACGTCGAGCGGGTGGCCGCCCACCTCGTGGCCGCCGGCACGCTGGTCGAGGAGGATCCGGCTGCCGCGCTCGCGCACGCACGTGCCGCCAGGGACCGCGCGTCCCGCGTCGCTGCGGTCCGTGAGGCGGTCGGAGTGGCCGCCTACCACGCTGAGGACTACGCCGAAGCGGCCCGCGAACTCCGGGCCTACCGCCGCATGAGCGGCGACGAGGGTTACCGAGCCGTCCTCGCCGACTGCGAACGAGCACTCGGACGCCCCGAGGTGGCGCTGCGGCTCGTCGCCGAGGCCTTGGCCGACGCCCCCGAGGCCGACGAGACGGTCGAGCTCCGGATCGTCGAGTCCGGCGCCCGGCTCGATCTCGGTGAGGGCCCTGCAGCACGCCTCGTGCTCGAGGCGGCGCTGGGGAGCCCGCTGGAGCCGGACGCCCTGGAACCGGGGAACGACGCGCGGCTGCGGCTGGCCTCTGCCTACGCCGATCTGCTGGAGCTGCAGGGCGAGACCGAGCGGGCCATGGACTGGATCATCGCCATTGCCGCGGCCGATCCGGAGGGTGTGACCGGAGCAGTCGATCGGCTGGGCATCGAGTTCACCGATCTCGAGGAGGAGCCGGGCGACGCGGAGTCGCTCGACCCGGTGGACGTCCCCGACGCGCAGGACGGGGATGCGGCGGATGCGTCCGACGACGGGCCGAGCGCGCCGGAGGTGGTGACACCTCTGCCGGAGGACGACCACGGCCTGGGCCGGAGCTTCGACGAGGAGGTGGAGGCCGAGGTGGCTGAGCTGCTGGGGAGACCGGTCCGCCGCCGGCCGACGCCGGGCCGGACGGGGACCGGACCGACACGCACTGACCTCCGACATCGGCGGCACGCTCGTCCACAGCGCCTGGCGGCGTCCACAGATGCTGCCGGGCGCTGTGCCCGGGGCGGCGGCGGCGGCAGTCTCGCTGCATGAGCGTGGCTGTGATCGACCGGAACGACGTGGTGCTCCGTGGGCGGCTGTCGGCGCCGGCCGAGATCCGGACCCTGCCCAGCGGTGACCCGCTGCTGACCTTCCGGCTCGTGGTCCGTCGGCCCGCGCCCCGGGCACGAGGGCAGTCGGTCGACGTGCTCACCTGCATCACCTACGAGCGTGGCCTGCAGCGGCGCGCGGCACTCTGGCAGCCCGGGGACGTCGTGGAGGTGGAAGGTACGCTGCAGCGGCGGTTCTGGCGGACCGGCACCGGCACCGCGTCCGTCTGCGAGGTGAACTGCCGCAGGGGCCGGAAGGTGCCACGAGCAGCAGCCGGCGCCGGCGAGCGGACGGCATGAGTGAGTCTCAGTCCGCCAGGGGCCGGAACACCAGGCCCGTGCGGGGCTTCGGCACGAACAGCGTCGACTTCCGCGGCATCCGGGCGCCGGCCCGAGCGACCGCGGCGACGTCGGCGGCCGACGGAGCTCTGAGCAGCAGCGCCACCCCCGCGCGGCGGGATGCGGTCTGCAGCGCCTCGTCCACGGTGTGCGCGATCAGCACCGAGTCGGGATCGTCTGCGCGCCGCCAGAGCCGCTCGATGAGGCCGTAGTGGGCCACGACCACGTCCAATCCACGCCAGGCCGGCGGAGCCTCCGCCGGCACGGCAGCGCAGACCTCCGCCGTGGGCCCGGAGAGTCGGAAGAGCCGCGTGCCGTCCGTGACCAGGAACCCGGTCTCCTGCGGGTCCGTCGTCCACCGCTGCACGGCGCCGGCCGTCCCGCCGCCGGTGCTCGTCAGCTCGGTGACGTGGAAGCCGGTCGCAGCGGACCGGACGGCGCTGTCCAGGTCCAGGTCGGGGACGGCGCGGTGGATCGGATCGACCCGCAGGCCTCCCGGTCCCATCGGGGTCAGCAGCGCGAGGACCCGGCCGCTCCCGGGCCCCGCCTGGCCACCGCGGTGGTGGGCGCGGGCCGCGGCGAAGCGGTGGTGCCCGTCGGCGATGACCGCGTGCGTCCGGCCCAGTGCGCCGGTGAGGCGCGCCAGCACGCGGTCATCGGTCACCCGCCACAGCCGGTGCTCGACGCCGTCGCCGTCGCCGACCCTCATGTCCGGCGTGCCCCGGCGCACCTCGGCACTCAGCGCGTCGACCTCGGGGCGGGGTCGTGGGCGAGGACGATGGGCTCGAGGTCGGTCACCGTCGCCGCCAGCAGCGCGCGTCGTCCCTCCACCGCCGGCGCGTAGGTGTCCTCGTGCGGCAGCACCGCCGTCGACCCGGATGGGGGCAACGCCACCGCGCCGAGCCAGCCGGTCGTCGTCGGTCCGCCACCGGCCGGGCCCAGCTCGTAGAGCCACATCCCCGGCTCGGTGTCCCGGACCAGCACCCGGTGCTGTCGCCAGCGTCGCAGGGTGCCGGCGGCCAGCTCCGCGGACCGCAGGACGGCGCCCGCGTCACCGTCGGGTCCGGGACCGGCGAGCGGGAGGATCAGCCGGACGACGTTGTGCGGATCGGCGGCGGCCAGTCGCTCCCGGCCGGACGGCGATACCAGGTCGTAGGCTGGCGAGCTCACCCGGGCGAGGTGCTCGGGGTCCTGGTGCCGGTAGGTGAGGGCGCGGAAGGGGCGGACGTCCAGTCCCGTCGCCGACGCGGACGGCCGGGACGACGACGATTCGAGCACGAGGTCGATCGTAGGAGCGCGCCGCTGCTGACCGGGCACGAGCCGTCCGGCCGGGCCGGGGCACGGGCCGCGCGTTCCCGGTCCGCCCGAGGGAGGAGGTGCACGAGTGCCGGAGACATCCCCCGACGGCGGCGTCTACGAGTGGTACCAGCGCGGCATCCAACTCCTCCGGGACGGCCATCCCGCCGCAGCGGCCACACTCCTCGGCCGGGCCTCGGTCGCGGAGCCGGACTCGCGGAGCATCCTCGAGGCCCTGGCCCGCGCCCAGTACGACGCGGGACGCTACGAGGAGGCCGTCATCAGCTTCACGACGCTGACCGCCGTCAGCCCCACCGACGACTACGCGCACTTCGGGCTCGGCCTCGCCGCCAGCCGCGCCGGGGAGTTGCGGCTCGCCGCCGAGCACCTCGCGCTGGCGGTCGCCATGCGCCCCGACGCCGCCCATTACGCGCGTGCCCTGCGCGGGGTCCGGCCCGGCAGGCGGCCGAGTCCACGTGACCGATACCGAGCCAGGGATCTCCGGTGCTGCGGCGTTGCGCGCCGGCAGCCTCCGCGCGCCGGTCGACGTGTACGACGTCGCTCTGCTCGACCTCGACGGCGTCGTCTACGTCGGTCCCGACGCCGTTCCCGGCGTTGCCGACGCGCTCACGGCTGCCCGTACGGCTGGGATGCGCCTGGGGTTCGTGACCAACAACGCCGCCCGTACACCCGAGGAGGTGGCCCGGCACCTGACCGAGCTCGCCGTCCCCGCGGACGCGGCCGACGTCATCACCAGCTCCCAGGCGGCGGCCACCGTGGTGGCTGAGCTCTTCGGACCCGGCGCGCGGGTGCTCCCCGTGGGTGGGCCAGGGGTCACCGCCGCCCTCGCTGCCGCCGGTCTGACCGTGGTCGGAGGCCCCGAGGACGAGCCGGTCGCGGTCGTCCAGGGCTACGGCCGCGAGGTGGGCTGGGCGGAACTGGCCGATGCCGTCGTCGCCGTCCGCAACGGTGCTCGTCACGTAGCCACCAACGCCGACGCCACCGTCCCCTCCCCGCGCGGCCCACTGCCGGGCAACGGGGCGTTGGTCGGCGTGGTCCGCGACGTCACCGGCCAGGCGCCGCTGGTCACGGGCAAGCCCGATCCGGCCATGCACGCCGAGTGCGTCCGCCGGACCGGCGCGCGGCGGCCGCTGGTCGTCGGTGACCGGCTGGACACCGACATCGAGGGGCCCGCCGGGTCGGAGCGGCGAGCCTGCTGGTCCTCACCGGCGTCACCGACCCGACGGCGCTGCTCGCCGCCGGGCCGCACCAGCGTCCGGATCTGCTGGCACACGACTGTGCCGGCCTGCTGCGCCCTCACCCGCCCGTCGTCGCCGCCGGCTCGGCCTGGCGGTGCGGGAGTGGACAGCCCGAGCCGGAGAAGGCGGTGACGTGCTCCTCCTCGAAGCCCTGGGGCGGGCGGAGGGCCGGGCGGCGACCGACGACGGACTGGACGGGCTCCGGGCGTTGTGCGCGGCACACTGGAGCCGCCATCCGGCCGACGGGGCACCGGCCGACGTCGTGGCGGCCGGCCCGCGGGCGCAGGAGGCCCTGCGTCGGTGGGGTCTGGCGTCGGCAGCCCGGAACGCCGGGTAGCGCGCCCCTAGAGCAGCTTGCGCAACCTCAGCAGGTCGCGGAGCCCCGCCTCCAGCTTGACGCGGCCGGTCGCCCAGGCCTGACCGAAGTGCAGCTGGCCGTCCACCATGGCGACCAGGTCATCGCTGGCCATCGTCAGCCGGATGTCGGCCTTCGGCACGGCCGGGCCGTGCGGCAGCACGTGCAGGTCGCGGACCGCCCCGGAGCTCAGTCGCCCGAGCACGACCTCGTCGAGATCGGTGAGGCGGCAGGAGAGGCTGCGGTCCAGGCCCGCGGCCGCCGAGTTCCTCGCCAGGTCTCCGAGGATGCTCTGGAGCGCCGTCATGCACTGATCCATCGTCGCCACGGGGGCGGTCCTCCAACGCTGCACAGGTGGTCGTACCGGTCGCGGGACGCTACCGCCCGCTCGCCGCCCGTGCCCCTCGCCCGGGGCCGGTAACCTCGCCAGCGACGAGAACCAGCTGACCGGGGGACCGGGGCTGGACGCCACTCCACCGGAAGGCAGCGCGATGACCGAGCCGAGCACGCCGCGACCGGTCCCGGGTCCGCCGCGCCCCGGCCCGCGTCCGGAGGAGCACGGCGCAGCGTCCGGAGCCGAACCGGCGCCGTCCGCCGACCCGTTCGCCGATCTCGCCCAGCGGCCCATCGCCGAGCACGTCGCGGTCTTCGAGACCGAGCACGCCCGGCTCGAGCGCGAGCTCGGCACGATCGACCAGCTCTGATGGCCCGCCGCAGCCGGCTCGACGCGGAGCTCGTGCGGCGCGGCCTGGCCCGTTCCCGCGAGCACGCCGTCACGCTCATCGCCGAGGGTCGGGTGGCGATCTCCGGACAGGCGGCCACCAAGCCGGCGACCGGCGTCGACGCCGCCACCCCTGTCGTCGTCCGCACCGATCCCGACCAGCCGAGCTGGGTCTCCCGCGGGGCGCACAAGCTCCTGGGCGCGCTGGACGCGTTCCCCGTCCCCGTCGAGGGACGACGTGCCCTCGACGCCGGAGCGTCCACCGGCGGCTTCACCGAGGTCCTGCTCCGCCGGGGCGCGGTCGAGGTGGTCGCCGCCGACGTGGGGTACGGCGAACTGGCCTGGTCGCTGCGCACCGACGACCGGGTGCGGGTCCTCGAGCGCACGAACGTCCGCACGCTCACCCCGGAGGCGATCGACGGTCCGGTGGACCTGGTGGTCGCCGACCTCTCGTTCATCTCCCTGCGCCTGGTCCTGCCCGCCCTCACCGCCTGCGCCACCGACGCCGCCGACCTGCTGCCCATGGTCAAGCCGCAGTTCGAGGTCGGCCGGGAGCGCCTCGGCGCCGGGGAGTGGTGCGCGATCCCGAGCACCGGGTGCAGGCCGTCATCGAGGTGGCCACCGCCGCCTCGGCGCTCGGCTGGGGTACCGCAGGGGTGGTGGCCAGCCCACTGCCGGGGCCCGCCGGAAACGTCGAGTTCTTCCTGTGGTTGCGCAGGGACGCGCCACCGGTGCAGGAGGAGGACGTCCGCCGCGCCGTCCAGGAGGGCCCGGCGTGAGCCCACGCAGGGACACAGCATCGACGCGAGCACGCTCGACCAGCACCACCGAGGAGATCACGTGAGCCAGCCCCGCCAGGGCGCACCCGCACAGCCGGAGGAGCCCCGTCGGGTCCTGCTGACCGTGCACACCGGCCGCCGCGACATCGTCGACCTGGCCCGCACCTCGGCCGCCCGGCTGACCGCGGCCGGCATCGTCGTCCGCGTGCTGGCCGACGAGGCCGACGACCTCGACATCGCCGACGCCGAGATCGTCGCCGCCGACTCGCTCGCGGCCAGCGGCGCCGAGATCGTCATGGTCTTCGGTGGGGACGGCACCTTCCTCCGCGCGGCGGAGCTGGCGCGGTACACCGACGCCGCCCTCATGGGCGTCAATCTCGGCCGGGTCGGCTTCCTCGCCGAGACCGAACCGGAGGCGGTCGAGGAGACCCTCCACGCGATCGAGCGCTGCGAGTACTCCGTCGAGGAGCGTCTCGCCCTCGAGGTCGACGTCCTCGACGGCGCCGGCACGATCGTCGGCGGGACATGGGCGCTCAACGAGGTCTCCGTCGAGAAGGCGCAGCGCTCTCGCGTGCTCGACGTCGTCCTGGCCATCGACGGGCGTCCGCTGACCAGCTTCGGCTGCGACGGGGTCCTCTGCGCCACCCCGACCGGTTCGACGGCGTACGCGTTCTCCGCCGGTGGCCCCGTCGTCTGGCCCGACGTCGAAGCGTTGCTCCTAGTCCCGAGCAACGCCCATGCCCTGTTCGCACGGCCGCTGGTCACGTCGCCGGACTCGGTCCTCACGATCGCGGTCCCGGCCGACGGCAACCGGTCACGCGTGTCGGCCGACGGCCGCCGGGTCGTCGAGGTGCCCGACGGCGGACGCGTGGACGTCCGACGGGCCGACCGGCCGGTGCGCATCGCTCGCGTGCACGCCTCGACGTTCGGCGACCGACTCGTGGCCAAGTTCGGCCTGCCGGTGCGGGGCTTCCGGGACGCCCGCCGCACCGGACCGGGCCACGAGCTCTTCAGCAGCCGCAGCATCCCGGCTTCAGACGTCGTTGCCGGGGACGTCGTGGCTGGGGACGTCGTGGCCGGGGACGTCGTTGCCGGCGACGAGGGCCCCGCGGCGCCACGACGGAGGTGACCGGTGCCGGCTCGCACGACGACGACTGAGCGGCCCGCGGAGACGGCAGCCCCGGCAGTCGGCACGTCGTCCGGGCAGCTGACCGAGCTCCGGATCCGCGGGCTGGGCTCGATCGACGACGCCACCCTGGAACTGGGCAGCGGCCTCACCGTGGTCACCGGTGAGACCGGCGCCGGCAAGACGATGGTCGTCACCGGACTGACCCTGCTGTTCGGCGGTCGGGCCGACCCGGGCCGTGTGCGGGCGAGCGGAAAGGCCGGCGTCGAAGGCCGCCTGGTCCTGCCCCCGGAGTCCCCGGCCTGGGCGCGGGCCGCGGACGCGGGCGCCGACCCCGACGACGACGGCAGCCTGATCCTCGCCCGCACCGTCAGCGCCGAGGGCCGTTCGCGGGCCTTCCTCGGCGGTCGCAGCGTGCCCGTCGGTGTCGTCGCCGAGCTGTCCGAGGGCCTGCTGGCCGTCCACGGGCAGACCGACCAGCTGCGGCTGTCCCGCCCCGCCGAGCAGCGCCGGGCCCTGGACCGCTACGCGGGCCCGGCCCACCTCGCGCTTCTCGACCGCTACCGCGAGGCCTACCAACGCTGGCGCGAGCTGGTCGCCGACCTCGACCGGCGGCACAGCCAGGCCCGCGAGCTGGCGCAGGCGGCCGACGTCCTCCGGCACGGCCTCGAGGAGATCGAGACCGTCGCACCCGAGGCCGGCGAGGACGAGACCCTCGACACCCAGGCCAAGCGACTCGCCGACGCCGACGCGCTGCGCGCCGCGGCCGACGAGGCGCGGATGGCCCTGATCGGCGACGTGACCGGCGACCTCGGCGGGGAGAGGTCCCCCAGGACGCGACCGCCGCACTCGCCATCGCGGAGCGGGCACTCGCCGGGTCGGACGACCCCACGCTCGTCCTGCTGGCCCAGGACCTCGCCGACGCCGTCGCCGTGGTGTCGGACGTGTCGGCCCAGCTGGCCGTCTACGTGGCAGACCTGGACGCCGACCCGGGACGGCTCGCCGAGGTCCTCGACCGCCGCGCCACCATCACCGCCCTGGTGCGCAAGTACGCAGGCCCGGGGAGGGTGTCGCAGGAGTGCTCGCCTGGGCGGAGGACGCCGCGGGCCGGCTGGCGGAGCTGGACGTCTCCGACGAGGCCCTGCAGGCGCTCACCTCGGCCCGCGACGCCGCGCGCGCCGAGGTGGACGAACTCGGCGCGGAGGTCTCGGCCGGTCGGCGGACGGCGGCGGAGGGATTCGCCACCGAGGTGGGAGCCGAGCTGGCCGGCCTGGCGATGAAGAGCGCCAGCGTGTCCTTCTCCATCGACAGCCATGCCGACGAGCCGGGGCCCGAGGGCGTCGACGACGTCGCCTTGCTCCTCGCGCCCCACCCGGGAGCCCCGCCTCGCCCGGTGCACAAGGGCGCGTCCGGAGGTGAGCTGTCGCGGGTGATGCTCGCCATCGAGGTGGTCTTCGCCGGAGCCGACCCGGTGCCCGTCATGGTGTTCGACGAGGTGGACGCCGGGGTCGGCGGCCAGGCAGCCGGCGAGATCGGCCGGCGGCTGGCTCGCCTGGCCCGTGACCACCAGGTCGTCGTCGTCACCCACCTTGCGCAGGTCGCCGCGTTCGCCGACACGCACCTGGTCGTCGACAAATCGCCCGACGCCGCAGCCGGGGTCACGGCCACCGACATCCGGGCGGTCGAGGGCGAGGACCGTGTCCGGGAACTGGCCCGGATGCTCTCCGGCCTCAGCGACAGCGACACCGGGCAGGCCCACGCGCGGGAGCTGATGGCCGTCGCGGCCACCGGTCGCGACTGAGCGCCGGCGGGGTGTGGCGCACGCCACGGACGGGTGAGGGCGGGCGTGCGACGCGCGAGCGCGGGGTAGGCGGCCAGCGTGACCTGCTTCTCCTCCGCCGACGAGTCGGCGCACTACGGCTTCTCGGTGTGCATGTTGCTGGAGCAGTACCGCTCCCAGCTGCGATGGGAGGAGGAGGGGTCGTCGAGCTCGGCACCGGTGACGCCACCGCGATCGCCGACGTGGTGCGTGCGCTGCCGTCGCTTCGGGTCCGGGGCTACGACGTCAGCGCCCCTCGGTCGAGACGGCGCGCGCCAACATCGCCGCCCGGGGCGTGACCGACCGCTACGCCGTCGAGCTCGGTGACTTCTTCGACCAGTCGGACGCCGCCGGGGGACCGCCGGTGTCGACGGTCATCTCCAATCCGCCCTACATCCCGGCGCCCGACCGCGACATCCTCATGCCGGAGCTGTGGGGCGGCGTCCACGGCAACGACCTGATGCTGCAGCTGCTCAAGGCCGGATACGACAACCTGATCGCGGCGGTCGCGAGCTACTCCGACCCGGTCGAGACCGTCCGTACCGCGGGCGACCTGGGCTACCGGGTGGCCAACTTCCTCGCCATGGGGCTGGACTTCGGGACGTACAGCAGCGAGCCCAAGGTCCGTGACCACATCCGACGGCTGTGCGACGAAGGCCGCGGGTGGGCGGGCGAGGACGGGTACATGGTGGCCGTCGCCCTGTTCACCCGGAACCCCGACGTCCCCGGCGACCGAGCCGGCCAGCTGCTGCATTCACTCCAGATCACGCCGTGATCTGACCGCGCCCAGGAGCCGTTCCCCGCTGGGCTGAGCCGTTGCCGGCCCTCCTCGGGGAACCCTCCGGGTCCCCGCTCCTCGGGACCGCCTCGCGGGGCGGCTTCCTGCCACTCCTCGGCGACCCTCCGGGCCCCCTCGTCGGGTCAGCGCCGCTTCGCGTAGCCCGCGAGCCCGAACTGCAGCAGCGACAGGCCCCGGCGGCCCTGCCTGCGCAGTTCCGCCGCGAGCTCCGGTCCGGAGACGCCGTCGAGCACCCGGTCACGGGCCAGCTCCAGCAGCGAGGCGTAGAGGCCGAGGACGGCGTGGGCGGCCAGCCACGGTTCGACCGCGTGCGGGCGCGCTCCGGTCTCCTCGGCGATCAGCGCGGCCAGGGAGTCGGTCAGCTCACCGAGGATCTCCCGCTCGCGCACCTGCAGCGTGCGGCTGCTCCGGACGATGCGGGCCATCCGGCTCACGCCGGCCCCGGCCTCGGGCGAGCCGAGCAGGCTGACCGCCCCCACCACGAAGCTGCCCGCAGCGGCAGACACCGATTCCCCGGCCGGCCGGCGACGCACCGCCTCCAGCAGGGCGGTGCGCATCGGCGGATCGGCGTCGAAGACCAGCCCCTCCTTGACCGGGAAGTGGTTGAACACCGTCTTCTCCACCACGCCGGCGTGCCGGGCGATCTCCATCACGCTGACGTCGTCGAAGCCGCGCTGGGCGAACAGCTCCGCCGCGGCGTCGACGATCCTGGCCCTCGTCTCCTGACGCTTCCGCTCCCGCGCGCCCGGCTCGCCGGCCGCCCGTCGGGCCCGGCGGGGCCGCGGCTCCGGCGGCGCGGCTGGATCGGCCTCGGGCGCACGGGCCGCCGGTGGCGCCGGCCGGTCCTCGGGCCTGGGACGGGCCGACGGAACTGCCCGGATCACCGCTCCGGCGGAGGGATTCGCCGCGGTCGGCTCCCCGGCGGGGAGGTGGGTGTCGCGGGGCAGGGCGTGGGCCACTCCAGTCACATGGGCAACGCTAGTCACAAGTCGGTAACGGTCCCGCTCAGCCACCGGAGCGGCCGGAGCGGGCGTGTCGCTCCCACCGTGGTGTCGGACACGGTGCGTCACTGAGGGTCGCGCACGCGCGTCGGACGACCAGCAGTTCAACCCATCGTGAAAGAGTCGGCGCATGCGCATCGGCACCCTGCGGCGCGGCCGGGGACAGGACGCCGGGCCCGGTGTCTCCGGCACCGTCCGGCTGGACCGCCGCACGAAGAACCTCACCAAGCGGCTCCAACCCGGCGACATCGCCGTCATCGACCACGTCGACATCGACCGGGTCAGCGCGGACGCGCTGGTCGGGTGCAGGGTCGCCGCGGTCGTGAACGCCGCCCCCAGCATCTCCGGCCGCTATCCCAACCTCGGCCCCGAGATCCTCATCAACGCCGGCATCACGCTGCTGGACGACGTCGGCAAGGACGTCTTCGCGCGTGTCAAGGAAGGCGCGCACCTCCGGCTGGACGGCAACCAGCTGCTCACCGACGAGGGCGAGGTGCTCGCCGAGGGCGCGTGCACGACCGGCCCTCGGTCGCGATGGCGATGACCGAGGCCAAGGCGGGGCTGTCCACGCAGCTCGAGGCGTTCGCCACCAACACCATGGAGTACATGAAGCGGGAGCGCGCGCTCCTGCTCGACGGGGTCGGCGTCCCCGACGTCGCCACGCAGATCGACGGCCGGCACGTCCTGGTCGTCGTCCGTGGCTACGACTACAAGGAGGACCTCGCGGCCCTCCGCCCCTACATCCGCGACTACCGGCCGGTGCTCATCGGCGTCGACGGCGGCGCCGACGCGCTGCGCGAGGCCGGCTACCAGCCCGACATGATCGTCGGTGACATGGACTCGGTGAGCGACGACTCCCTCACCTGCGGCGCCGAGGTGGTCGTGCACGCCTACGCCGACGGCCGGGCGCCGGGTCTGGCCCGTGTGCAGGACCTCGGGGTCGAGGCGATCACCTTCCCGGCGTCGGCCACCAGCGAGGACATCGCCATGCTGCTCGCCGACGAGAAGGGCGCCACCCTGATCGTCGCCGTGGGCACGCACGCCACCCTCGTCGAGTTCCTCGACAAGGGCCGTGGCGGAATGGCCTCCACCTTCCTCACCCGGCTCCGCCTGGGCGGCAAGCTCGTCGACGCCAAGGGCGTCAGCCGGCTCTACCGCAGCCGCATCTCCACCGCCGCGCTGGTGGTGCTCGTGCTCGCCGCGTTCCTGGCCATCGGGTCGGCGCTGGCGGTGTCCGCGGCCGGGCGCGTGTACATCGACCTCCTGCTCGACCAATGGAACAGCTTCATGTTCTGGTTGGAGAACCTCTTCTCGTGATCGACTTCCGCTATCACCTGGTCTCGCTGATCGCCGTCTTCCTGGCCGTCGCGCTGGGCATCATCATCGGCACCACCGCGCTCAACGAGCCGATCCTCGCCGACATCGAGAACCAGGTCGCCGACCTGCAGGAGGACAAGCGCTCGCTGGAGGACCAGACGCAGCGGCTCCAGGCACGGCTGGACACCACCGAGGCGTTCGAGCAGGCCGTCGGCCCCGCCCTGGTCAACGGGACGCTGACCGACCAGCGCGTCCTGCTCGTGAGCACGAACGAGGACGTCGACCCGGAGACGGTCGAGCAGGTGACGGCCCTCATCGGCGAGGCCGGTGGCCGGGTGACCGGGGCGGTGTCCGTCCTCCCCGCCTACACCGACCCGTCCACGGCCTCGAGCCTGCAGAGCTACGCCACCGGCGGAGGTCTGCCCGCGGGCATCGAGCTGCCGACGACCGACGACGCCGGCCAGCTGGTCGCCAGCCTGCTCGCGCAGGTCCTCATGGTGTCCGAGGAGGGTGTGGTCCCGGAGGCGGCCGCCGTCTCCTCCGTCCTCTCCGGGCTCACGTCGCTCGAGGTGCTCTCGCTGGACACCGACGACGTCGCGCCGGCCGACTACGCGGTCGTCCTGACCGCCGGCACCTTCACCGGCGACGGGGCCGCCGACCGCAACGAGACCCTGGTGGAGCTCGTCTCCGCGCTGGACCGCGCGGGTTCCGGTGCCGTCGTCGCCGGCGACGCCGAATCCGCGGGCGACGACGGCCTGGTCGGCACCATCCGGGCCGATCCCGACCTCTCGGCGGCGGTCTCCACCGTGGACAACCTGTCCGCCGCGGCGGGCCGGATCAGCACCGTGCTGGCGCTGACGGCCGAGGGCGAGGGCACCTCCGGCAAGTACGGGACCGGGCAGGACACCCAGCCGGTGCCCCCGGTGCCCGCCGCCGTCCCGTGAGCGGGCGCACCGGGACGCGGCCGGTCGCGCGCACGGTCCGGTCGGCGCTGGTGGGAGCGGTGGCCGCGCGCACGGCGCTGGCCGCCGCGGCCGCGCTCGACGGCCGACCGCTCGGGGCGCCGTGGCGCCGGATGAACTACGCGGGGCGGCCGGTGACCCTGCTGGGCGGGCCGGCGCTGGCAGCGTCCGCCACGGCGTCGGCGGTGCTCGGCGCTCCTCCCGGAACGCGGACGGCGGCCGCGGTCGTCGGCGCCGTCTCCGGCCTGGTCGGGGCGTACGACGACCTCGCCGGTGCCCGCCCGGACCAGGCCCGCGACAAGGGGCTGGCCGGCCATTTCGCCGCCCTGCGGGCCGGCCGGGTCTCGGCAGGGGCGGTCAAGGTGGCGGGGATCGGGGCAGCGGCTGCGGCTGCTGCCGCGCTCACCCGCCGCGGCGCCGGTGCGGGAGCACTCCTCGACGGAGTGCTCACCACCGGCCTGGTGGCCGGGACGGCGAACCTGGTCAACCTGCTGGACCTGCGGCCGGGCCGCGCGGGGAAGGCCGGAGTGCTGGCCGCCGCGGCCGGTCTCGGCGGGCCGGGCGGCGGGCTGGTCGCCGGCCCCTCGGCGCTGCTCTCGCGATCCTGCCGGCCGACCTGGGCGAGCGGGTCATGCTCGGCGACTCCGGCGCGAACGCCCTCGGTGCGCTGCTCGGGCTGCGGCTCGCCACGATCCCGGCGCGCGCTCCCCGAGCCGGGCTGCTGGCCGCCGTGGTGGCGCTGACGCTGGCCAGCGAGAAGGTCAGCTTCACGAAGGTCATCGAGGCCACCCCGGGACTGCGCGAACTGGACCGTCTCGGCCGCCGTCCGTCGTGAACCGCCGCACGGTGGTGCAGGGGTCGCCGGGGCCGCCGCCCTGATCGCCGTCCTCACCCTGCTGGCCCGGCTCGCCGGCTTCGGCCGCACCCTCGTCCTCACCAACACCGTCGGTGCCGACAGCACCGGCGACACGTACCAGGCCGCCAACACGGTTCCCAACATCGTGTTCGAGGTGGTCGCCGGGGGCGCGCTGGCCAGCCTCGTCGTCCCGATGCTGGCGGGCGGGATCGCCGCCGGGAACCGGGAGCAGGTACGCCGGACGGCGTCGGCGCTCCTGGGCTGGACGTTGCTGGTCCTGACGCCCCTGGCGGTGGCGATCGCCGTGCTGGCCGAACCGATCGCCCGGCTGCTCCTCGGCGGCGACGACGAGGCCGAGGTGGCGCTCGCCGCCCGCTTCCTGCTGGTCTTCGCCCCCAGGTGGTCCTCTACGGCATCGGCATCGTGCTCACCGGCGTCCTCCAGGCCCATCGGCGGTTCGCGGGGCCGGCCATCGCGCCGCTGCTGTCCAGCCTCGTCGTCGCGGGTGCCTACCTGACCTTCGCCGCCATCGGCGGCGCCCGGAAGGTCGAGGACCTGTCCCGGCCCGCGGAGCTGGTCCTCGGGGTGGGGACGACGCTCGGCGTGGTCGCACTGAGCCTGAGCCTGCTCGTCCCGATGCGGGGGCTGCGGCTCGGGCTGCGGCCGGCGCTGCGCTTCCCGGTGGGGGCGGCCCCGCGCGTGCGGCGGCTGGCGCTGGCCGGCGTCCTCACCCTCGCCGGGCAGCAGCTGCTGGCGGCCGTCGCCATCCGGCTCGCCTCGGACGGACCCGACGGCACGCTGATCGTCTACGCCGCGGGACTGACCCTCTTCCTCGTCCCGTGGGCGGCGCTCGCGGTGCCCCTGGCCACCTCGGCCTACCCCGGCCTGAGCGAGCGCGCCGACGCCGGCGACGACGGGGGTACCGCAGGGCCCTGGCGCCGGTGGCGGTGCTGGTCCTCGCCGCCTCGGCGGTCGCGGCGGCCCTGCTGGTCGCCGTGGCCGGCCCGATGGCGCGCGTCTTCCTGGCCACCGCAGCAGACGCGCAGGTCGGCGCGCTGCGCGACACGATCGTCGCCTTCGCGCCCGGACTGCCCGGATACGCCCTCGTCGCGCTGCTCACCCGGGCGCTGTACGCGCGGGGGCTCTGGAGGGCGCCGACCGTCTGCGTGGTCGGGGGTGGCTGGTCGCCGTCGCCGCCGACGTGGTGCTGGCCCGCGCGCTGCCGATCGAGGACCGGGGCATGGCGCTCGGCGCCGGGCACAGCATCGGTGTCGTCGTGGCCGGAGTCGGGCTGTTGCTCGTGGTGTCCCGTACCGCCGGCCCCGGAGCCCTGGCCGGCGTCCTCGCACCGGCGCTGCGGCGCTGACCGGATCCGTCCTCGGGGCCGGGCTGGGACTGCTCGTCATCCGCGCCATGGGTGCCGACCCGGTGCCCGGAGGGCTCGCAGTGGCGGTCGCGGGCGGCCTGACCGGGGCAGGGCTGGTGCTGGCCGTCGCGCTGAGCGTCATGATGGTCACGGCACGCCGCCCCTGGCCGAGGCGTGGGCTGCCCTGCGGGCACCGGAGCGCCCGGTGCCGGCCGAACCGACCGGACCCGACCGAGGACCGACAGGAGGTGCCCGGTGACTGAGCGGTCGCCCCTGCACGGCCGCCACGTCGTCGAGGTGCTCGCCACCAGCGCGGGCGGGGTCGGCAGCCACATCCGGACGATCGTCCCGGCGATCCGCGCCGCCGGTGCCAGCGTCCGGGTCTGCGGCGCGCCCGCGACGGAGGAGCTGTTCGGCTTCACGGCCGTGGGCGCCGACTTCCGGCCGGTGGGCATCTCCAGCGGCCTCGCGCCGCTGGCCGACAGCCGCGCGGTCCTCCAGCTCCGGCAGGCCGCCGCCGGCGCGGAGCTGCTGCACGCCCACGGCCTTCGGGCCGGCCTGGTCGCCGCGGCGGCCCGCCACGTGTCCGGCGACCGCACCCGCCCGCTGGTGCTGACCTTGCACAACGCCCTGCAGGAGAGCTCCGGGCCCAGGCAGCGCCTCCTCCGGGCGATCGAGGGGACGACCATCCGTTCGGCCGATCTGGTGCTGGCGGTGTCCGGCGACCTCGCCGAGAACGCTCGCCGGCTCGGCGCGCGCGACGTCCGGGTGGTGCCTGCGCTCGCCCCGCCGCGGCCACCGGCGGAACGCTCCCGGGACGAGGTGCGGGAGGAGCTGGGCCTCGACGCCGGACGCCCCCTCGTCGTGGCCGTGGGCCGGCTGCACCCGCAGAAGGGCTACGACGTCCTCCTCGACGCCGTGGCGCGGTGGGAGGCCGAGGCCCGCCTCCAGCAGGCGCCGCTGGTGGCCATCGCCGGGGACGGGCCGCTCGAGGACGAGCTCGCGGCGCGCATCCGCGCACAGCGCCTGCCCGTGCTGCTGCTCGGTCGCCGCTCGGACGTCGCCGACCTGCTCGGCGCCGCCGACCTGTGCGTCCTGCCCTCGCGCTGGGAGGGCAGTCCGTTCACCGGGCAGGAGGCGCTCCGGGCCGGGACGCCGCTGATCGCCACCCGCGCCGGGGGTATGCCCGACCTGTTCGGCAGCGCCGCCGCCTTCGTCCCGGTGGGCGACGCCGCCGCCCTGGCCGACGCCGTCGTGCAGGTCCTCACCGATCCCGAGCGAGCGGCCGAGCTGTCCGCCGCCGGGCCACGGCAGGCCGCCGGCTGGCCGGACGAGGAGGCGGCCGGCCGGCGCATCGCCGCCGTCTACCGCGAGCTCCTCGGGGCGCCCGGGCCGGAGGACCGGCAGCGATGAGGCCTGCCGCGCGCACGACGGTGCTGCTGACCGTCCTGCTCGCGCTGCTCCTCGGCGTCATCGGCCCCGCGGCCGCCCGAGGTGACGCCGGCGCGGGTGAGGACTGGACCGCTGACTCCGTCGTGGTCGTCGGGGTGCCGGGCCTGACCTGGGGGACGTCGACCCCGTGGGCACGCCCGCGTTGTGGGCGCTCGCCGGTGACGCCACGATCGGCGCGCTCTCCGTGCGCGCCGCCCGCGGCACGACCTGCGTGCTCGACGGCTGGGCGACGCTGGGCGCGGGCAACCGGGCCCGGGTCCCCGGCCCGGACGACGGGCTGCCTCCGGTGCCGCTCCCGACGGTCCCGCTGCCCGGGGACGAGGGAACGCCGCAGCCCCCGGGCGCCGACGGCGAGCCGGCTCCGGAGCAGCTCTACACCTCGCTGTCCTACTGCGGGCTGCAGGAGCAGACGGCCCGCTCCGCCCTGGAGGACCCGCTCGCCACCCTGCAGCGGACGGCCGACGACGCGGGCACCCGCCGGTTCGGCGCGGAGCCCGGGGCGCTCGGGCAGGCGGTGGGCTGCGCGTCGGTCTCCGGCCGCGCGGCGACCCTGGCGGTCGCCGCCCCCGGCGTGGAGCTCGACCGGGTCGACGGGCTGCCGTCGGACCCGGGCGAGCTGGCGGAGGTGCTCGGTGGCTGCCCGCTCACCCTGGTCTCCCTGGACCACCTGACCGACGCCGGGAGGCCCGGGGTCGAGAAGACCGACGACGGCACCGATCCGGAGCCGCGTGCGGCCGCGCTGCGCCGGATCGACGACACGATCGGGCAGCTGCGCGCTGCGACGGCGATGCTGCCGGGGAGACGCTGCTGCTGCTCGCCGGCATCTCCGAGGTCAACGACGGGCGGCCGCAACTGCACGTCGGCATGGCCGCGGGACCCGGTTTCGGCACCGGGTGGCTGACCTCGGCGAGCACCGGGCGGGCACCGTACGGGCAGCTGATCGACGTCGCCCCGACCGTGCTGCGCGCCCTGGGTCTCGACCGGCCGTCGTCGATGAACGGGCAGCCCCTGCGGGCCGAGGGGACCGCCCGGCGCTGGAGGCCGCGGTGCAGGAGCTGCGGGACATGAACACGGCCGCGACGGTGCACCACCGGAACGTAGGCAACTTCTTCTGGATCGTGGTGTTCGTGTCCGCGCTCGTCGTCGCGGTCGGAATCGTCCTGCTCGGAGGCTGGCAGCGGCGGCCCGCACCCGCGGCGCCGGGGCCCCGCGCGCGCGGTCTGCTGCGGCTCCTGGCCCTGGTCGCCGCCGCAGTGCCCGCGGCCACCTATCTCGCCGGGCTGTTCCCCTGGGAACGTTCCGGGTCGCCCGTGCCCGCCCTCGTCGCAGCCGTCGTGGCCGCCGATGTCGTGGTCGTGGCGCTGGCGCTCGCCGGGCCCTGGCGGCGGCACCGCGTCGGCCCGCCGCTGGTGGTCCTCTCGGTCACGCTGGCCACCCTGCTGCTCGACGTGCTCACCGGTTCTCCGCTCGAGCTCAACGGGTTGCTCGGGTACGACGCCATCGTGGCCGGCCGGTTCACCGGGTACGGCAATCTCAGCTTCGGCCTGCTCTCGGTGACCGCCCTGCTGGTCACCGCCGCCGTCGCGGCCGCCGCCGGTCGCCGGGCCGGGCCCGGGCGGGCGCGTGCGGTCACCGGCGCCACCGTGATCGTGATCGGGCTGCTCACCGTCGCCGTCATCGGGGCGCCGTCGCTGGGCCGGGACTTCGGCGGCGTGCTGTCGGCGATGCCCGGCTTCCTGCTCCTCGCGATGCTCCTGACCCACGTCCGGGTGACCCTGCTGCGCTTCGCGGCGATCCTGCTCGTCGCGGTCCTGGCGGTCAGCACCGTCGCGGTGCTGGACTGGGCCGGCCCACCCGATCAGCGCAGCCACCTGGGCCGGTTCGTCGAGCAGGTGCTCACCGGCGAGGCCTGGACCGTGGTCAGCCGCAAGGCGTCGGCGAACATCGACATCCTGCTGGGCAGCCCCTGGCGTGGGTGCTGCCGGTCGCGCTCGTCGCCGCCGTCTGGCTGCTGCGTCCGGGCGGGCTGCTGCGGGGCGGGGCCGGACTGCCGGCGGCCGACGCCGTCGTCCTCCGTGCCGGGTTGCTGGCGAGCGCCCTGAGCCTGACGCTGGGGGCCGCGGTCAACGACTCCGGAGTCGCGCTCCCGGCGACGGCGGCCGTGCTGCTCGTGCCGCTGCTGGTGTGGCTGGCCGCCGGGCGAGGCTGGCAGGACACCACGTCGGGGAGTCGTCGGGTGGCGCTCCCCACTCCGGCCCGGCGGAGGGGCAGACCGTGTTACGGTCGTCTCCCGTGGATCGATCGTCGGGAACGCCTGAATCCCTGTCATCACGTGGCCTTCTGCACAACTCCCAGCCGACGAAGTACGTCTTCGTCACCGGCGGCGTTGTGTCCTCACTCGGCAAGGGGCTGACAGCGAGTTCGCTGGGCGCCCTGCTCTCCAGCCGCGGCCTCCGGGTCACGATGCAGAAGCTGGACCCCTACCTCAACGTCGATCCCGGGACGATGAACCCGTTCCAGCACGGCGAGGTCTTCGTCACCGAGGACGGCGCCGAGACCGATCTCGACGTCGGTCACTACGAGCGCTTCCTCGACATCGACCTGCACGGCCGGGCCAACGTCACCACCGGGCAGGTGTACTCCGAGGTGATCGCCAAGGAGCGACGCGGCGAGTACCTCGGTGACACCGTGCAGGTCATCCCGCACATCACCAACGAGATCAAGTCGCGGATCATGGCCGGTGGCGAGGGCCCCGAGCGGGTCGACGTCGTCATCACCGAGATCGGCGGCACCGTCGGCGACATCGAGTCGCTGCCCTTCCTCGAGGCCGCGCGCCAGGTGCGGCACGAGATCGGCCGGGACAACTGCTTCTTCCTGCACATCTCGCTGGTGCCCTACATCGCGCCGTCCGGTGAGCTGAAGACCAAGCCGACGCAGCACTCCGTGGCCGCGCTGCGCAGCATCGGCATCCAGCCCGACGCGCTGGTCTGCCGCTCCGACCGGGAGATCCCGACCGGCCTCAAGCGCAAGATCAGCCTGATGTGCGACGTCGACGCCGAGGGCGTCATCTCCTGCGCCGACGCGCCGTCCATCTACGACATCCCCAAGGTCCTGCACCGGGAGGGCCTGGACGCCTACGTCGTCCGCCGGCTCGGCCTGCCGTTCCGGGACGTCGACTGGACCGTCTGGGGTGACCTGCTCGACCGGGTGCACGCGCCCAAGGAGACGGTCACGATCGCCCTGGTCGGCAAATACATCGACCTCCCCGACGCCTACCTCTCGGTCACCGAGGCGCTGCGCGCCGGCGGGTTCGCGCACCGCAGCCGGGTGCAGATCCGCTGGGTGCCGTCGGACGACTGCGACACCCCCGAGCGGGCCGAGAAGGCGCTGGCCGGGGTCGACGGCGTCTGCGTCCCCGGCGGGTTCGGCGTCCGGGGCATCGAGGGCAAGCTCGGCGCGCTGCAGTACACCCGGGTGAACGGCATCCCGACCCTGGGCCTGTGCCTGGGCCTGCAGTGCATGGTCATCGAGTACGCCCGGGACGTGGCGGGTCTGGAGAAGGCCAACTCGGCGGAGTTCGACGCCGACACCCCCGACGCCGTCATCGCCACCATGGCCAGCCAGGTGGACGTCATCGCCGGCGAGCGGGGGCTGGGCGGCACGATGCGCCTGGGCAGCTACCCGGCGACGCTGCAGAAGGGCTCGGTGGCCGCGGCCGCCTACGGGTCGACCGAGATCACCGAGCGGCACCGGCATCGCTACGAGGTCGCCAACGCCTACCGCGACCGGCTCACCGAGGCCGGCCTGGTCTTCTCCGGCACCTCGCCCGACGGCCTGCTGGTGGAGTTCGCCGAGCTGCCCCGCGAGGCCCACCCGTTCTACGTGGGCACCCAGGCGCACCCCGAGCTCAAGAGCCGCCCGACGCGCCCGCACCCGCTGTTCGCGGCGTTCGTCCAGGCGGCGATCGACTTCCAGGAGGCGTCCCGACTCCCGGTGACCTTCGACGAGGGCGAGAAGGTCGGCATCTGATGGCGGACGGCGCGGGGACGGCGCGGCGCACGAGTACCGGGTGCTCGTCAGCGAGGCCCTCTACGAGGGCGGGTCATCTCGCTGCGCCGGGACACGGTGGCGATGCCCGGCGGCGGCGACAGCGTCCGGGAGGTCGTGTCCCACCCCGGGGCGGTGGCGGTCGTGGCCCTCGACGACGAGGACCGCGTCGTCCTGCTGCGCCAGTACCGCCATCCGGTCGGCCGGTACCTCTGGGAGCTCCCGGCCGGGCTGCGGGACGCCGACGGCGAGCCGCCGCTGGAGACGGCCAAGCGGGAGCTGGCCGAGGAGGTGCTCCTCCGCGCCGGCCGCTGGTCGCTGCTGACGCAGGTCTACAACTCGCCGGGGTTCTGCGACGAGCAGGTGCTGGTCTACCTCGCCGAGGAACTCACCGACGCGGTCCGGCCCGAGGGCTTCGTCGTGGAGCACGAGGAGCTGGACATGACCGTGGAGCGGGTTCCGCTCGCCGACGCCGTGCAGCGCGTGTTCGACGGCGACATCCGCAACTCGTCGGCGGTGGCGGGGGTGCTGGCGGCGGCGCAGGTCCGCGCCGGATCCCCGTGTCTGCGCCCGGCCGACTCGGCCTGAGGGTCGAGGGTCGGCCGCTGCGCCGGACGTTCAGCCGCGCCACGGCGCGGCTGAACGTCCGGTGCGCCGGCCACACCTGACTCAACCCGCGCGCAGCGGGTCCCCGGGCGGCAGCCGCAGGCCGAGCCGCTCGAGTTCCACCCCGCCAGGGCGCGCACCGCGGCCGGGTCGCCGGCCTGCCAGGCCGCGCCGGTACCCGCGGGGAGGGCGGCGAGCCGGGGAGCGGTGCCGTCGCGAGCGCCCGGGCGGCCAGCACGTGCAGATCGGGCGTGCCGTGGAGCAGCGCCCGGGCCGCGCCCGCATCGCGCGCCCAGCGCAGCCGCCACGGCAGCCAGCGCGCCAGCAGCCAGCCGACCGGCAGCACCACCAGGACGACGGCCAGGACCGTCGCCAGGGTGCCCACGGCGTCCTGCGCGGCCTGACCGGCACCCGAGACCGATCCGCCCGCGTCGGACAGCGCCTCGAAGGGAGCCGACAGCTCGTCGCCGACCAGGGGACGTCCTCGGCGACGCCCGCCGCCGACCCCATGTTCCCGGCGACGGACCTGCCCAGGTCCTCGACCGCCAGACCGGGCTCGGCGAGCACGAGGACCGCGCCGTGCACCACGCGCGCGATCAGCACCCACAGCACGAACCAGGCCAGCAGGCCGAGGTCCGCGGCCAGCTGCCGCGTGCGCTGCACCGGGGACGAGGCGTAGAGCTGCATCGCGGCATCCTCCGGGGTGGCGGCCGAGTGCGCAGTCGCGGTCGGCGACACGGCCGGACACCCCGAGCGCAGCGACCAGAACTGCCCACTCGCGGTCCCGGCGACGGGCGCGACCAGTCGATCGCGGCGGCCGGACACCTGCGCAGTACTCGGGTCAGGCAGTCCGCGTGCCTAGACTCCGGCCGAGGCGCGCCCCGACCGGGTCGCCCACGCCGCGGGACGGCGCTCCGTCACCCTCGGGGGTCCGGCCCGCCACGAGCAGGGAGTCGGATATGCGGGTCGGGGTTCCCCGAGAGGTCAAGAACCGCGAGTACCGGGTGGCGCTCACCCCCGCCGGTGTGACGGAACTCGTCCGCGGCGGGCACGAGGTGCTCGTCGAGCGGGGCGCGGGGAGGGGTCGTCGATCCCGGATTCCGACTACGTCGCCGCCGGGGCGGAGATCCGCGACGCCGCGGACGACGTCTGGGCCGACGCCGACCTGCTGCTCAAGGTCAAGGAGCCGATCGCCGAGGAGTACGGCCGGCTGCGCGCCGATCAGACGCTCTTCACCTACCTGCACCTCGCGGCGTCGCGGGAGTGCACCGACGCGCTGGTCGCCTCGGGCACGACGGCGATCGCCTACGAGACGGTGCAGACGGCCGACGGGGCGCTGCCCCTGCTGGCCCCCATGTCGGAGGTCGCCGGGCGGATGGCGCCCCAGGTGGGCGCGCACAGCCTCGAGCGGGCCCACGGCGGTCGTGGCGTCCTGCTCGGCGGGGTCTCCGGCGTGTACGCGGCCAAGGTCGTCGTCATCGGCGCCGGGGTCTCCGGCATGAACGCGGCGGCGATCGCTCTGGGCATGCAGGCCGAGGTCGTCGTCCTGGACCGGGACATGGAGAAGTTGCGCGCCGCGGACCGCATCTACCGCGGTCATCTGCAGACCGTCGCGTCCAACGCCTACGAGCTCGAGCGGGCGGTGCTCGACGCCGACCTGGTGATCGGTGCGGTACTCGTCCCCGGGGCGAAGGCGCCCACGCTCATCAGCAACGACCTGGTGTCGCGGATGAAGCCGGGCAGCGTGCTCGTGGACATCGCCGTCGACCAGGGTGGCTGTTTCGAGGACACCCGGCCGACGACGCACGACGACCCGACGTACCGGGTGCACGAGTCGGTCTTCTACTGCGTCGCCAACATGCCGGGGGCGGTTCCGAACACCTCGACCCACGCCCTGACCAACGTGACCCTGCCCTACGTGATGGCGCTCGCCGACGAGGGCACCGGGGCCGCGGTCCGCGCCCACCCCGCCCTGGCGCACGGCGTCAACGTCGTGGCGGGCGAGGTGGTGCTGCCGGAGGTCGCGGAGGCGCACGGCATGGCCGCCGTGCCGCTCCAGGAGGTCCTGCCCTGACGCTCACCACCGACCCGGCCACCGGCGCCGCCGCCGGGCCCACGATCGAGCGCGTGGTCTCCGGCTACCTGGACCACCTCACCGTCGAGCGCGGGCTGGCCGCCAACACCATCGCCTCCTACCGCCGCGACCTGCGCCGGTACACCGGGTACCTCGCCGACGCCGGCGTGCGGGGCCTGGGCGAGGTGGCCGGATCCGACGTCTCCGGCTTCCTGGCGGCCCTGCGCGAGGGCGACGACGACCACCCGCCCCTGTCGGCGACGTCGGCGGCCCGCGCGGTCGTCGCCGTCCGGGGCCTGCACCGGTTCGCGCTGCTCGACGGGCTGGTGCCCGACGACGTCGCCCACGAGGTGCGGCCACCGACGCCCGCCCGGCGCCTGCCCAAGGCGCTCCCGGTGGAGTCCGTCGTCGCCCTCATCGAGGCGGCGGGCTCCCTCGAGGGCCCCCGGGGTCTCCGCGACCGCGCGCTGATGGAGCTGCTGTACGGCACCGGCGCCCGCATCTCCGAGGCGGTCGGGCTGGCCGTCGACGACCTCGACCGCGGCCAGGCGGCGGTGCGGCTCGCGGGCAAGGGCGGCAAGGAGCGCGTCGTCCCCGTCGGCAGCTACGCCGTCCGCGCCGTGGAGGAGTACCTGGTGCGGGCGCGCCCGGCCCTGGCCGCGAGCAGCCGCGGCGGCGTGCGCGGCGGCACGCTCTTCCTCAACGTGCGGGGCGGTCCGCTGTCCCGGCAGAGCGCCTGGGCCATCCTGCGCTCGGCCGCGGAGCGTGCCGGCCTCGATCCCGCGACCGTGTCGCCGCACACGCTGCGGCACTCGTTCGCCACGCACCTGCTCGACGGCGGCGCCGACGTGCGCGTGGTCCAGGAACTGCTCGGCCACGCCTCGGTGACGACCACGCAGGTGTACACGCTGGTGACCGTCGACCGCCTGCGCGAGGTCTACGCCACCAGCCATCCACGCGCACTGACCTGACACCACGGCGGTCGCGCTCTTGGCATGTTCTGGCGCCACTTCGGCTTGATGAGTCACAGGTGTAGTCAGTAATCGCCATGTCGACAAGTGGTCCGGCGTGCCTGCTTGGGAACCTCCGCCACCCTTCGTAGCGTCTCCATCACCCGAGCGGCCAGGACGGCTGACCGCACCCGGAACGACCGGGATCGGGCACGAGGTGGAGGCAACAAGACCCATGGCTACCCGAGCGGACGCGGCCTCTGCCGTCGCGCGGCCGCACGACAGCGGCCCCGAGATGGGGGCGATCTCCCGTCAGGACCCGGCGAAGGCACGGCAGCGCCCCTGCCGGAGCCCAAGCCCTCACGGAGCACGGGCCCGCCCGCATCATCGCGATGTGCAACCAGAAGGGGGCGTCGGCAAGACGACGTCCACCATCAACCTGGGTGCTGCGCTGACCGAGTTCGGGCGGCGCGTGCTGCTCATCGACCTGGACCCGCAGGGCGCGCTGTCGGTCGGGCTGGGCATCCCGGCCCAGAACATGGACCGGACGATCTACAACGCGCTGATGGAGCGGAAGACCACGCTGGCCGACGTCCGCGTGCCGACCGACATCCCCGGGCTGGACCTGGTCCCGAGCAACATCGACCTGTCCGCGGCCGAGGTGCAGCTGGTCAGCGAGGTGGCCCGTGAGCAGACCCTGCTGCGTGTGCTCGCCGACGTGCGCAACGACTACGACTACATCCTGATCGACTGCCAGCCCTCGCTCGGCCTGCTCACGGTCAACGCGCTCACCGCCGCCCAGGGCGTCATCATCCCGCTGGAGTGCGAGTTCTTCTCCCTCCGCGGCGTGGCCCTGCTCGTCGACACGATCGACAAGGTCAAGGAGCGGCTGAACCCGTCGCTGGAGATCTCCGGGATCCTGGCGACGATGTACGACTCGCGGACCGTGCACTGCCGCGAGGTCTTCAGCCGGGTCGTCGAGGCATTCGACGACGTGGTGTTCCAGACCGTCATCCAGCGCACCGTGCGGTTCCCGGAGACCACGGTCGCCGGCCAGCCGATCACCACGTGGGCGCCCACGTCCTCGGGCGCCTCGGCGTACCGCGACCTCGCGAAGGAGGTGCTCTCACTGTGATCGAGCTCGCGAGATCACCCATGGACACAGCACTCGGGGGCACGATGCCGACGAGCGTCAGCGAGGAGGGGTCGTGACCCGTAGGCCCGTCCTGCCCGGGGCGTCGGAACTGTTCCGGCGCACCGACTCCACCGCCTCGACCCCCGAGGTGACCGAGCTGCCCAGCCTCAGCTCCACAACCAGCTCGCCGGCCCTGCGCGGGGCCTCGACCGGTCGCCGGGACGAGGCGGGTGAGACCTCGCCGAGCATGCCGCTCACGCTGGTCCCGGGTGGTGCGGCCCAGGGCGACGAGCTGGCCGGTTTCCGGGGCACGCCCCAGCCGGTGCCGACCCTGCAGCCGCACGTCCCCACCCGCGGCCGGCCGGTCCGCCGGGCCGACCGCACCAAGCACGACGAGAAGATCACCGTCTACATCTCCGCGGACGAGCTGCTCGCCCTGGAGACCGCCCGGCTGACCCTGCGCGGCCAGCACGGACTGGCCGCCGACCGCGGCCGGATCGTCCGCGAGGCGATCTCGGTCCTGCTGGCCGATCTCGGCGAGCGGGGCGACGAGTCGGTCCTGGTCCGGCGCCTGAGAGGGTAAGGACCCCCGTGCCCCCCACCGCTCGCACGCTCGCGGCGGGCCCCTGCACGCGCGCCGCCTAGGCTCGGCGTCCGTGAGCAGTGACGACGGCGCGGCAGCGGGACCGACACGGTCCCCGGTGCCGCGCCGACGCGCTTCACCGTCAAGCTCACCAACTTCGAGGGCCCGTTCGATCTGCTGCTGCAGCTGATCGGCAAGCACAAGCTCGACGTCACCGAGATCGCCCTGTCGACGGTCACCGACGAGTTCATCGCCCACCTGCGGGCTCTGGGGGACCAGCTCGACCTGGATCAGGCCAGCGAGTTCCTCGTCGTGGCCTCCACGCTGCTCGACCTCAAGGCGGCCCGTCTCCTCCCGGCCGCCGACGTCGACGACGAGGACGACCTGGAGCTGCTCGAGGCGCGGGACCTGCTCTTCGCCCGCCTGCTGCAGTACAAGGCCTACAAGCAGGCCGCCCGGTTCCTGCGGGAACGGGAGGCCGGCGCCGCGCACCGCCATGCCCGGTCGGCCGCGCTCGAGCCGCGGTTCGCCGACCTCGTGCCCGAGGTGGTGCTCGACCTCAGCCCTCAGCAGTTCGCGGCGATGGCCGCCCGGGTGCTGGCGCCCAAGGCCCCGGAGGTGGTGAGCGTCTCGCACCTGCATGCCCCGCCGGTCAGCGTCTCCGAACAGCTGCTCGCCGTCCGCAACCACCTGGTCCGCTCCGGGACGTCGACCTTCCGCGCCCTCACCGCCGACTGCGGGCACACCCTCGAGGTGGTCGCCCGGTTCCTGGCGCTGCTCGAGCTCTACCGGCAGCAGCGGGTCGTGTTCGAGCAGCTGACGCCCCTGGGGAGCTGCACGTGCGATGGACCGGTGGGGCCGGCCCGGCGGACGGCGTCGACGTCGACGGCGTGGTCGAGGAACCAGAGGACGCGAGGACGGACCTGGACGAGGAGTACACGTGAGCGAGCAGATCCCGAAGGCGGAGGATCCGGCACCGATCTCGTGGGAGGCGCTCGCTGCCGAGCTGGCCGCCACCCGTGAGCTGGCGCAGCACCGGGGTGAGGATGACCCGAAGGCCTGGGACGCCGTGGCGGCCGAACTGGCCGTACGGGTCGCCGAGCAGCCGGTGGAGACGCCGGAACCGGCTCCGGTGCCGCCGGAGCCGGACGAACCGACCGAGTCCGAGCCGCCGCAGGACTCCACGCCGCCCGACGTCCCGGTGGGGAGCCGGAGCCGGGCGAGCAGGCCGAGGACCAGCTGGAGCTGCTCGACCCGGCGGAACTCCACGGAAGCCTCGAGGCCCTGCTGTTCGTGATGGACGACCCGGTCGACGTGGTGACGCTCGCGGCCGCGCTGCGCTGCCCCGTCGAGCAGGCGCGCGACGGGCTGGTCGCCCTGGCCGACGACTACGATCGGCGCCGCTCCGGGCTGGTGCTTCGGCGGGTGGGCGAGGGCTGGCGGCTCTACACCCGGGAGGAGCACGCCCCCGTCGTGGAGCGGTACCTGGTCGACGGGCAGCGCAGCCGCCTGACCCAGGCTGCGCTGGAGACCCTCGCCGTGATCGCCTACCGCCAGCCGGTCACGCGGGCGCGGGTGTCGGCCATCCGCGGCGTCGGCGTGGACGGCGTCATGCGCACGCTGCTCACCCGCGGCCTGGTGCACGAGGTCGGCAGCGATCCCGACAGCGGGGGCGGTCTCTACGCCACCACGCCGCTGTTCCTGGAACGGCTCGGGCTCGAGAGCCTGGCGGACCTGCCCGAGCTGGCGCCGTTCCTGCCGGAGACCGCGGCGATGCTCGACGAGCACCCCGACAGTTGACTCAGGACCGGCCGTCGCCGGCGAGCTCGGCCAGGAAGGACACCACGTCGGCGGCAAGCTGCGCTGGCTGCTCCTCCAGCACCAGGTGACCGGTGTCGGCATACTCGATCCACTCCGCGCCGGGGATCGCCTCGACCATCGCGGCCGTCTGGTCCCGGGCGAGCAGTGCGTCCCGGGCGCCGCTGACCACGAGCGTGGGCGCGGTGATCATTCCGCCGTCGGTGGGTGGCCGGGACCTGTTCAGGCCGTCGAAGGACGCCATCCAGACAGAGGCAGGGAGACGGAGCGCGTCCTCGACCATGAGGTCCACGTACCAGGCGGGCAGCCGGTCCAGGTCGGTGAACCCGGCCGTGAAGGTCCGCGCCCAGGCAGGGTCCACGGGGTCGCTGATGCCGGCGAGTTCGTCGGCGAACGGTGGGAGACCCCGGAGGTCGCGTGGGGCGCCGGCGAGGACCAGGCCGGCGACCCTGTCCGGTGCGGTGACGGCGACCTGCTGAGCGACGTAGCCACCGCTGGACGCGCCGACCAGGACTGCTTCGGGCATGCCGAGGGCATCGAGGACGGCGATGACGTCCGCGGCGAGCGTCGGCAGGTCGTATCCGGTCGTCGGCTTGTCGGCGTCCCCGTGGCCGCGCAGGTCGACGGTCACGGCGCGCACTCGCTGTGGCAGCAGGGGCAGCAGCGCCGCGAACGACCGGCGTGAACCGGCCCACCCGTGCAGGAGGAGCACGGCCGGTGAACCGTCCCGGTGCCCGTGCTCGGAGACGACGGTCGTGATGCCGGTGGACAGGTCGAGGAGCTGTCCACCTCCTGCGCCCGCCATGGCCCGACGCTAGTCCGCCGCGTCGTCCCGGCACTCCCATGCCGTCGGCACGGCGATCTTGCTCACCTTCGGTGCTCCGGGCGGGCGTGACCGGCGGTGGGATGGCAGAGGTGGGTCGGGCGGGGTGGAAGACTGGGTGGCGATGAATTCAGCGACACCGAACGACGAGACCACCACCGACGCCGGCGCGGGCTGGTCGGAGGACATGGAGCTTGCTCCTGTCCACCCCGGGGACCGGCCTTCCGCCGAGCCGGACGAGGACCGTGAGGGCGAGCGGCTGCAGAAGGTGCTCGCGCGGGCCGGCGTCGGCTCGCGGCGGGTGTGCGAGGACATGATCGAGTCGGGCCGGATCAGCGTGAACGGCGCCGTCGTGCAGGTCCAGGGCATGCGGGTGGACCCCGCCAAGGACAAGATCGCCGTGGACGGCGTACGGATCGAGATCCGCGAGGACCGCGTCACCTACGCCATGAACAAGCCCACGGGCGTCATCACCGCGATGAGCGACGACCGCAACCGCCCCACCATCGGCGACATGGTCGGTGACCTGGCCAAGGGCCTGGTCCACGTCGGCCGGCTCGACCAGGACACCGAGGGCCTGCTGCTCCTCACCACCGACGGAGAACTGGCCCACCGCCTGGCCCACCCCTCCTACGAGGTGTCCAAGACCTACCTCGCCCAGGTGTCGGGCTCGGTGCCCCGCGACCTGGCACGCAGGCTGCGCTCGGGCGTCGAGCTGGACGACGGACCGGTGAAGGTCGACTCCTTCCGCGTCGTCGACACCCATGCCGGGCAGTCGGTCGTCGAGGTCGTCCTCCACGAGGGCCGCAAGCACATCGTCCGGCGGCTGCTGGCGCACGTCGGGCTGCCGGTCTCCCGGCTCACCCGCACGGCCGTCGGCCCCATCCAGCTGCAGCGGATGCGGTCGGGGTCGATCCGCAAGCTCTCCAAGGAGGAGCTCGGCACGCTCCAGGAGCTCGTCGGTCTGTAGGCCGTGGCGGGTTGTCCGCCGGGGCGGCTCGGCACCTGCATGGGCAGGCGCCCGGACGGGTGCACCCGCCCGTTGAGCACGTCCGCGACCGCGCCGGCGACCTCCTCGCCGGGAAAGAAGGCTGCACGCTCGCCGCGGCCCGGTCGACCACGTCGCCCAGTGCGTAGCGCCGGCCGGTCAGCAGCACCACGACCACCGGCGTTCCGCTCCCCAGCGGGGCCTCGAGCAGCTCGGCCTGGGCGCCCGGCAGCCGCAGGTCGTCGGCGTCACACCCATCACCCGAGGTGCTGCGTCCGGACAGGCCGGCGCGGTCGCCGAGCACCGCCAGGCAGATGTCGGATTCCCGGGCCAGCCGGACCTGTTCGACGTCGTCAGCGGCCGGCGACTGCAGGACTGATATGTGAGGTCGGTCTGTCAAGTGGCAGGTCGAGGCGCCGCCAGGGCTGGCTGCTCTGGCGGCGCCTCTTCTGTGCTGGCTCGTGCGAGGCATCGACGGAGTTGGCGTGTCGTGCGACGCGCGGTCGAGACTGATATGCGCGGGTTGGATACCGCAGTACGGCGTTCGGCTGGGGCGCCTCGGCGTGTCTGAGGTCGAGCGTCACGACGTCGTGCCTGTGTCGGGTCGACGTGGTGGCTCACAGTCCTTCCGCCGGTCGGGCCCCTCGCGCTGCTTCCGTTGCTGCCCGGTGCTCGAGCCAGGTCTGTGATGGGGTGGCGGCTCCCTCGGCTTGCTCGCGCCCCGGGTTGCTGTTCGGTGTCGCCCGCAGCCGGGGTCAAGGCTGGCCGGAGGCCACCCGGAGGGCATGGCCTTGACCACGGCGAGGACGGCGCCAGCAGGGTGGCCCGGGCGGGAGCGAGCCGGTCAGGCGTCGGGAAGAGTGGCCAGCGACCAGCACCAGCCGGCCAGTTCGCGGGCAATCGCGACGCAGGCCACGGTGTGCTTCTTATTGCGGCTGCTCAGCTGGACCCAGCGATCGTGCAGACGCTGATTGCCGGCGTGCCCGCGAACCCGGGCAGCCGGAGTTGCCTGGTCCCAGCGGGCGCGCATGGTCGGCCCGATCCGGTAGGCGGGCTGGTGGTGCCAGGCGGCTTCGACCAGCAGCCGTCGGACGTGGCTGTTGCCGGTCTTGGTGATCGCGCCCTGGCGTCGGGAGTTGCCCGAGGAATGTTCGGAGGGGATCAGGCCGAGGTAGGCGCCGATGCTGGCGCCGGTGAACCGCGACCAGTCGCCGATCTCCACGGCCAGGGAGAAGCCGGTCAGGGTGGAGATGCCGCGCAGGCAGCACAACCGCCAGGTCACCGGGGTGAACTCGCTGTCGGCGGCCAGCGCGGTGATCTGCTCGTCCAGCCGATCACGGCGGGCCACCGTCAGCGTCAGTGCTTCCAGGTCGGCGGCGTAGGCGGCCTGGGTGCCCGCCCGCCCCCGCCCGTCGAAGCGGATCTGCCGTAGCCACTGCTCGTGCTTGCCGGTCCAGGCCGCGCCGCCGGAGTAGACGTGGCCGTGCCGCAGTAGCAGCTTGGAGAGCCGATGCCGCACCCTCATCAGGTCACCGCGGGCGTCCTCGCGGGCCCGAACCAGATCCCGGGCCGATTCCTGGGCCACGGTGGGCACCCGGACGGCGACGATGTCGTCCAGGCGCAGCAGCCTGGCCAGCAGCACCGCGTCCCGGGCGTCGGTCTTGATCCGATCCCCGGGCGGGCGGTTGATCTTCGACGGCGCGGCCACCTCGCAGCGGATCCCGGCAGCTGCCAGTGCCCGGGCCAGCCCGAAGCCGGTCGGCCCGGCCTCGTAGGTCACCGCCGCCGGCGCCGGCAGATCGTGCACCCAATCTAGGACCACGCGCGGATCAGGCACCAGCCGCTGCTTGATCAACTCGCCGGTGACACCGTCAATCGCCGCCGCGGAAACCGATCGTGCATGCACATCCAGCCCAACGCTCGTACGCTCTGCACCCATCGGGGCCTCCCCACACATGTCGGATAGGCCGGGCAGGGGCTCTCTGTCCGGCAACCCACGAATCTGTGTGAGTGGGGCCCCGACCCGCAACCGCTCCTCACGGAACCGTCGGGTCATACGGTCTGACCCGCACGGGGAGGGCGGTGGCGCACGCTCCCTAGACTCGACGAGGCCCCGGCGATCCGGGTGCTGCAATCGATCGAGGAGAAGTGCATGGCCGTCCGAGCCATCCGGGGTGCGACCCAGGTCGACGCCGACGACCGGGAGCAGGTGCTCGAGGCCACCCGCGAGCTGGTCAGCACGGTGATGGAGCGCAATCACCTCGACCGCGACGACGTGATCAGCATCCTGTTCACGGCCACACCCGACCTCGTGTCGGAGTTCCCCGCCCTGGCCGCGCGCGAGCTCGGCTTCGGTGACGTGCCGTTGATGTGCGCCTCCGAGATCGACGTCGCCCACGCCCTGCCGCGGGTGCTCCGCCTGATGGCCCACGTGGAGACGACGAAGCCGCGCTCGGAGATCCAGCACGTGTACCTGCGCGGCGCGGTGGCCCTCCGCAAGGACATAGCCCAGTGAGCGAGCGCCAGCGAGCGGCCGGCACTGGGCTGGGTGACAGCCCAGTGAGCGAGCGCCAGCGAGCGGCCGGCACTGGGCTGGGTGATAGCCCAGTGAGCGAGCGCCAGCGAGCGGCCGGCACCGGGCTGGGTGACAGCCCGGTGAGCGGCGGGTTCCGGGGGCAGATCACCCTCGACGGCCCGTCGGGCACCGGCAAGTCGAGCGTCGCCCGCGACGTCGCACGCAGGCTGGGGGCGGCCTACCTGGACACCGGGGCCATGTACCGCGCCGCCACCGTCGCCGTGCTCGACGCCGGGGTGAGCCTCGACGACAAGGTGGCGGTCGCCCGCGCCGTCTCCGAGGCGGCGATCCGTGTCGGGACGAACGCACGGCGCGAGCTGGTGACCGTCGACGGCGAGGACGTGCGGGAGCGCATCCGGGGGCCGAGGTGACCCGCGCGGTGTCGCCGGTGTCCGCCGTCCCGGCCGTCCGGAGACTGCTGGTGGCGCGACAGCGCGACCTTGTCGCCGAGGCCGGGGCGGTGGTGGTCGAAGGGCGTGACATCGGCACGGTGGTGCTCCCCGAGGCGACGCTGAAGATCTACCTGACCGCTGCGCCGGAGGTTCGCGCGAAGCGCCGGGCGGGACAGCTCGGCGTCACCGATCCGGACAAGATCGCCGCCCTCGCGGCGGACCTGCGGCGCAGGGACGAGTACGACAGCCGGCGCGCGGACAGCCCGCTGCGCCCCGCGGAGGACGCGATCGTCGTGGACAGCACGGAACTGGACCAGCGGGGCGTCGTCGACCGGATCGTGGAGCTCGCGGCGTCGGCCGTCGGGGCAGGGGAGCGGGCATGAGCGAGGAGCAGGGTGGGCCGCTGCCCGTCGTCGCGATCGTCGGGCGGCCCAACGTCGGGAAGTCCACGCTGGTCAACCGGTTCCTCGGCCGCCGGGCCGCCGTCGTCCAGGACGTCCCGGGTGTCACCCGCGACCGGATCAGCTACGAGGCGCTGTGGAACGGCAAGCGGTTCACCGTCGTCGACACCGGCGGCTGGGACCCCAGGGCCGCCGGGCTCGGCGCCGCCATCAGCCGTCAGGCGGAGTACGCGATGAAGACGGCGGACGTCATCGTCTTCGTCGTCGACAGCCAGGTCGGCGCCACCGACACCGACCTCGCCGCCGCCCGCATCCTGCGGCGCAGCGACCGGCCGGTGATCCTGGTGGCCAACAAGGTCGACGACGAGCGCAGCGAGGCCAATGCCGCGGAGCTGTGGTCGCTGGGCATGGGGAGCCGCAGCCGGTCAGCGCGCTGCACGGCCGCTCCAGCGGCGACCTGCTCGACCTCGTGCTCGAGGCGATGCCGACCGCGCCGCGCGAGCAGGAGCACGAGGGCGGCCCGCGCCGGGTGGCCCTCGTCGGCCGGCCCAATGTGGGCAAGTCCAGCCTGATCAACCGGCTGGCCAAGGAGGAGCGTTCGGTCGTCGACTCCGTCGCGGGGACGACGGTCGACCCGGTCGACTCCATGGTCACCCTCGGCGGCGAGGAGTGGCGGTTCGTCGACACGGCCGGTCTGCGCCGCAAGGTCAACACCGCCAGCGGCATGGAGTACTACGCCAGCCTCCGCACCGAGGCCGCCATCCAGGCCGCCGAGGTCGCCGTCGTGCTGCTGGCCGCCGACGAGGTCATCAGCGAGCAGGACCAGCGGGTGATCAGCCAGGTCGTCGACGCCGGGCGCGCGCTGGTCATCGCGATCAACAAGTGGGACACCCTCGACGAGGACCGGCACTTCCAGCTGGAGAAAGAGGTCGAGCGGGAGCTGGCACGGGTGCGCTGGGCGACGCGGGTCAACATCTCCGCCAGCACCGGCCGCGGGGTCAACAAGCTGGCCGACCACCTGCGCGCGGCACTGGCGTCGTGGGAGTCCCGGGTGCCGACGGCGGAGCTCAACACCTTCGTGCGGGCCCTGGTCCAGGAGACCCCGCCGCCGGCGCGCGGTGGCCGGGCTCCGAAGATCAAGTACGTCACGCAGGCCGACGTGCGGCCGCCGCGCTTCGTGGTCTTCTCCACCGGCTTCCTCGAGGCCGGCTACCGCCGGTTCCTCGAGCGCAAGCTGCGCGAGCGCTGGGGCTTCGAGGGCACGCCGATCGAGGTCTCGGTGAAGGTCCGCGAGGGCCGGGGAGCGACCGGCCCAAGGGCTGAGCCGGGCCGCCGTCACTGGCCGGGGCGGACGTCCTGGGCGGCGTCCTGGTCGCTGCGTGGCTCGGGGACCCGGGCGACGGCGCCGCCGTCGCGGTACGCCGCCTCCGGTTCGTCCGCGCGGCGCGCCAGGGCGCTCGGCCACCACATGTGCCGACCGACGTCGAGGTTCAGCGCCGTGACCAGCACGGACCGCACCACGATCGTGTCGAGCAGCACCCCGAGCGCGACCGCGATCCCGAGCTGCGTGGTGAACGTCAGCGGCAGGGTGGCGAGCACCGCGAAGGTCGCGGCGAGCACCAGTCCGGCCGACGTGATGACGCCGCCGGTCGCCGCCAGCCCGACCAGGGCGGCGCGCCGGGTGCCGTGGTCGAACGCCTCCTCCCGCACCCGGGTCATCAGGAAGATGTTGTAGTCGATGCCCAGGGCGACGAGGAACACGAAGACGAACAGCGGGAACGCGCTGTCGGTCGTCTCGACACCGACCGCCCAGTCGAAGATCAGCGCGCTGAGCCCCAGTGCCGCGCCGTAGGACAGCACCACGGTCCCGATCAGGATGAGCGGCGCCACGATAGCTCGGAGCAGGACCGCGAGAACGGCCAGCACCACGAGCATGATCAGCGGGATGATCACCACGTTGTCCCGCTGCGAGGCGGTCTGGACGTCGAGGTTGATGGCGGTGTTGCCGCCGACCAGGGCCGCGCCGTCTCCCACGTCGTCGAGTTCCGCGCGCAGGGTACGAACGGTGTCGTAGGCGGCCTGGCTGTCAGCAGGGTCCGCGAGCTCCGCCTCGACCAGCGCGTCCGCGCCGGTGACCCGCGGGTCGGCGACCGACGCGATCCCGTCGACGGCGGCCACGGCAGCGGCCACCTCGTCGGCCGTGTCCGCACCCGTCAGCACGTGGAGGGGTTGCCCGCGGCCCCGGGGAAGTGCTCCGTCGCCACTGCGTCGCCCCGGATGGACTCGGGGGTTCCGCGGAACGAGTCCGCCGCGGTCAGGCCCTTGGCGTTGAGGCCGAACATGCCGGACGAGGCCGCGAGCAGCAGCGCGCAGGTCACCAGCCACACGGCCCGGGGTCGCGGTGTGATCAGCGTCCCGACGCGGGCCCAGATGCCGGTCGCGCTGGGCTCCGGGCTGCCGAGGGCCGGGCGGACCGGCCAGAACACCCAACGCCCGCAGATGACCAGCAGCGCCGGCAGCAGGGTCAGCAGCACCACGAGCGCTACTCCGACACCGATGGCCGCCACGGGGCCGAGGCCGCGGGTGGAGTTCATGTCCGCCGCGACGAGGCACAGCATCCCGAGGATCACCGTGCCACCGCTGGCCAGCACGGCCGGCCCCGCGCGGTGGACGGCCTCGGGCATCGCCTCATGGCGGTCGGCATGCAGCCGCAGCTCCTCCCGGTAGCGGGCGACGAGCAGGAGCGCGTAGTCGGTGCCGGCACCGATCACCAGCACGGTGAGGATGCTGGCGCTCTGGGCGTTCACCGTCAGGTCGGCGTAGCGGGCGAGGAGGTAGACGACGGCCTGCGAGCAGAACAGTGCGATGACCGCCGAGAAGATGGGCAGGATCCACAGGACCGGGCTGCGGTAGGTCAGCAGCAGGATGAGGATGACGACACCCAGCGCGGCGAAGAGCAGCGTGGTGTCGAGCCCGGCGAAGGCCTCCGACGAGTCGGCTGCCTGGCCCGCCGGACCGGTCACGTAGCCGGCCAGCCCGTCGGGACCGTCCGAGACCTCCGCCCGGATGTCGTCGACGATCGGGGCGATCGCCTCCCAGCCGCCCGAGCCGGGGTTGATCGGCACGACGAGCTGGGCCGCCTGACCGTCCTCGGACGGGATCGGCCCCACGACGGTGCCGTCGAGCGCTTCCAGCCCGGCGAGGGCACGGGCGTCCTCGCCGACCGCTTCCTGATCGGCGGCGGTGAGCCCGCCCTCGCGCTCGTAGACGATGACGGCGGGGACGACGTCGGGGTCCGAGCCCAGCGCGATCTGGCGCTCGAGCGCGACAGTCGATTCCGCATCGCCCGGCAGCCACGAGGCGATGTCGTTGTCCTGCTGGTCGGTCAGCCCGCCGGTGAGCGGTGCCGACACAGCTGCCAGGACCAGCCAGAAGGCGAGGATGACCCACTTGAGTCGTCGGTGGCTGACCCGGGACGCGAACGACCTGCCCATGACGGAGACCTCCGGCACTTGCTGGTGCCGCGCTCGACTACGCGGTGGAACCCCCGTGCGGCCGCACGCTAGCGACGAGCGCCGTCCGCTGTCATCGCCTTTGCGTGCGCTGGTGGCGGCGGGCCCGAGGGGGCGCCGGAGGGCGCCGGTCGGTGCGGTAACCTGCTCGGGCGGTCGACACGCGGCCCGGGTCAGCCCGGCAGGCGTACGGCACGCGGGCTGTAGCGCAGCTTGGTAGCGCACCTGACTGGGGGTCAGGGGTCGCAGGTTCAAATCCTGTCAGCCCGACAGTGGAACCGCAGGTCAGAGGCGGGTCGGCCGGTCAGGCTGACCCGCCTCTCGCACGAGTAGAGCAACCGTTGCAGCGACAGGGGTCGCGTTGATCACCTGTTCCCAGCCGCTGAACGACCCGACGATCACCGCGTTCGCGGTGCTGGTCACCGTGGCGATGGGCCTGCACGTCGCGCTCTTGAGACCGTGGCCTGGAGGAGCACTACGGGGAGCAGTTCGACCGGCGGCTGCCCCGCGTGCTCTTCGCTCCGACACGGTCGGTGACGGTGAGCCTCCTGACGGCCTTCCTGGCGGGGAGCATCACGCCCGACGTCCTCGAAGAGGAGAGGCTCTCCGCCCGGAAGTCGGTACATGCGATGAGCGAGGACGGCGGCTGGGTGGCATGGCGGAGCGCTCCGGGGTCGTAAAGGCCGTCACGAGACCGTAAAGCGCAATCTGATTGCGAGCGGTTTGTCGGCCAAGCCGACGCGGGCATGTGGTCAAGCGTCAGACGGAGGCGCGGGACCGGCGCTGCGTGTTCGCAGCCGGGGGACCCGCTCGCCACATCCGGGGCGATGCCTCGATGGGCGTTGGTGCAACAACGTGCCTCTCCTTCATTCCGGAGCCGGTCTCGGCCGCCTTCGATGCTTCCGTCCTCTCGGACGGTGGCGCCCAGACAAGGGAGTTTCCATGCGCAAGACCCTCGCAGTCCCCGCCGTTGCGATCGCGGCCGCGGCGTTCCCGCTGCTCACCATGAGCGCTGCATCAGCCGCCCATGACGGCAGCTACCAGACGACCCTGGGCGCCCTGAACGACTCCGGCGTCTCGGGCACGGGCATGGTGACGCTCGAGGGTGACCAGGCCACTGTCACGGTCGAGGCGAGCGGCGTCCTCGCCGGCTCGCCGCACGCCCAGCACTTCCACATCGGTGCGCAGGGGTCTGCCCGCCCGCGTCCGCCGACTCGGACGGCGATGGCATCATCACCACCGCGGACGGTCAGCCGTTCTACGGGATGATCGGTGCTTCGCTGACCACCGAGGGCGACACCGGCGCGGACAGCGGCCTGGCCGTCGACCGCTTCCCGACTCCCGAGGGCGACAGCTACACCTACGAGCGCACCTTCAGCATCGACCAGGCCACGCAGGAGTCCTTCGCGGCCGGTACCGCGGTGCTGGTCGTGCACGGTATCGACGTCAACGGCAACGGTGAGTACGACGCCGAGGCCGGTCAGAGCTCGCTCGACCCGTCGCTGCCGCTCGAGGCCACCGCGCCGGCCGCCTGTGGCGTGCTGAACGCCTCGCAGATGGGCCAGATGCCCGCTGGCGGTGCCGACACCGGCGCCGGCGCCACCAGCGGCATCGAGCAGCAGGCCGCCATCGGCGTGGGTGCGTTGGCCGCCGCCGGTGCGGTCGCCGCGGGCACCGTCGCCTACCGCCGTCGCCAGGCCGCCGACCAGGTCTGATCGACCGGTGACCCGCGGTCGCGCCGGGCGGGCTCCCGCCCGGCGCGACCCGGTCCGCGTCCGGCCCGTGCCCCCGGCCGCCCGCGAGCCGCTCCGCGGAGGAACAGCCCGTGACCGACCGAGCCTGCCTCAGCTCCCGCACCTGGCTGGCGTTCGCCGTCGCCCTCGCCGTGGTGGCGGTCGTGCAGGGGACCGTCGCGCTCACCGGGCAGCAGAGCGCGACCGCTGCCGTCAGGCCGCCGGCGCCCGCCCGGCCCCGGTCAGGGACCCGAGCCCGAGGGCGCGCTCGAGCACGCGGGAGCGGTAGGCCGCGGTCAGCACGAGGAACCAGACCACCAGCGCCGGCAGCACCGTCCGGAAGACCGGGTCCGCCGCCTCCGTCAGCCCGAAGTAGTCGGTGAACCACGGGACGAACAACAGCCCGGAGAACGCCCCGACGAGCACGGCGACGAGCACGGCCGGCCGCTTGTCGCCGTCCGGACGCGTCCACGCGGCGAAGAGCCGGTTCGGCGGCTTCAGGAAGAGGATGAGCAGGAAGGCGGCGTAGGACACGAACGTCGACAGCGCCGTCTGTGCCCCGATCGTGGCCGCCGCCTCGGCGAAGCCGACGTCGTCCGAGGAGAGCCCGGTGTAGCGCTCGAAGGCGTCGAGCACCTCATCCGGGGTGCCGGCACGGCTGAGCCCCGCGAAGAGGAACGTGTAGTGGTAGGCGTACAGGCCGACGCCTCCGGCGGCCGTGATGACCGCCGCCGGCACGACGAACCGCCCCAGGTTCGGGAGCAGGCGCGGGTCCGGTGGGGAGGGCTTGGCCCACGCCGTGAGGAACAGCGTCGGGACCCCGACGGTGAGCAGCGTGAGCCCGACGTTGGCGGGGAGTACGGGAAGCCGAGGCCGAGCATGGTGACGGCGAGGATGACCAGGCCCTGGGTGCCGACGCGAGCCAGGAAGACCTGCATCGACGTACCGATGCCGTCGATGATCCGCCGGCCCTCCTGCTGGGTGGGCCGGAGCGCGGCCACGGAGTCGTCGGTCAGGACGATGTCGGCGACGTCCCTGGCGACGGCACTGCCGCTCTTCATCGCCACCCCGACGTGGGCACGCTTGAGCGCACGGGCGTCGTTCACGCCGTCGCCGATCATCGCGACGTAGCGGCCCTGCCGGCGCAGCGACTCGACGATGCGTTCCTTCTGCTCGGGGGCGATGCGGCCGAACACCGTCGTGCGGGCCACCAGACGGTCGAGCTCAGGTTCTGACAGGCCGTCGAGGCAGGCACCGGCGACCGGCGTTCCGGCGTCGAGGCCGGCCTGACGCGCGAGGGCGGCGACGGTGCTCGGGTCGTCGCCGGAGACGACCTTCAGCTCCGTCCCGTCCCGGGCGAATCCGGCGATCGTCTCCGGCACGTCGGGGCGGAGCTCGTCCGCGAGCGCGACGACGGCGACCGGCTCGAGATCCGGGAGCCGTGGTCGCCCGGCGTCGTCGCGCAGCGGGGCGGTCGCGGCCGCCCGTGCCACGAGAAGGACGCGGAGGCCCTGGTCGGTCCGCGTGGTGACGGTCTCGGCGAGCGTTGCCCCGGACAGGTGCGGTGCCAGGCGGTCGGGTGCGCCGAGCACGTACACGCCGTCGTCCGTGCGCAGGGCGCTCCACCGCAGCGTGGAGGAGAAGGGGATCTCGTCGTGCACCGCCCAGGCTCCGCCCGGCAGTGCGGCGGCCAGTGCGGTGGTGGTCAGGTTGGGCGCGTCCGTGCTGCGGGCAAGGGAGCCGACCAGGTCCTCGGCGGCCGCGGCGTCGAGCCGGCCGACCGGGTGCACCTCCGCCAGGCTCAGCCGGCCGGTCGTCAACGTGCCCGTCTTGTCGGTGCAGACGACGTCGACGTTGCTGACCGACTCCACGGCGTTGACCTGCTGCACGAGCGCACCGCGTCCACTGCTCCGCGCGGCGCCGACGGTGTAGGCGACGGCCACGAGGAAGAAGAGGCCGTAAGGCACGAGGCCTGACAGCACCGCGGTGGTCTGCACGACCCGCACCAGCGTGAACCCCTCGAGCGCGGCCTGGAACAGGATGGTCACGCTCATGAGGACCACGAGCAGCATCACCAGCCGGACGAGGAACTCGATGCGGCTCTGCAGGGGCGTGCGGTCGGTGGTGGACTGCCGCGCGTCGTCGGTCAGCCGGCTGGCGTAGCTCGCGGCGCCGACGGCCCGGGCGAGCTGGTGTGCCTCCCCACCGACGCAGAAGCTGCCCGAGAGGAGTTCGTCGCCGGGCTGCTTGAGCAGCGGCTCGGACTCGCCGGTGAGCAGGGACTCGTCAACGTCGACCCGTCCACCGTCGAGCACCGGTCCGTCGACGACGAGCTGGTCGCCGGGGCGCACCCGGAGGACGTCCCCGCGGACGACCTCCTCCGGGGCGACGTCGACGTCCCTGCCGTCCCGCACGACGGTCACCCGGCTGCGGTTGAGCAGCTGCAGCCGGTCGAGCTTGCGCTTGGCCCGGATCTCCTGGACAGCGCTGATGCCCGCGTTGACCAGGCCGAGACCGACGCTGGTGAAGGCGTCGCTGTACTGGCCCAGCGCGAGCAGCGCGGCACCGATGACGAACAGGATGATGGTGAAGAACGAGAAGACGTTCGTGCGCAGGATCCGGGCGTAGCTGCGGGACGACGCGCTGACGGCGACGTTGCCCTCGCCCCCTCGTCGCCGGGCCTCGGCCTCCCGCTGGGTCAGCCCCAGCGACACGTCGTCGCCCGCGCGGAGCCCGATCCCTGCCCGTCCACCCGGGTCGCCCTCCGTAACCGGCGCGACCAGACCGTGCGCCCTCCCGGAGTCTGCCGGGTGCGGCAGGAGCCTGCCCGCCCACGGCCGGTTCACACAGCAGGACCACCACCGGCCGACCGGCTGGTCCACCGGCCGTCCAGGCATGTCCGGCCCGACGGCCAGGAGAGGTCACAGCTCGGCGCCCAGCTCCTCCGGCACCTCACGCGCAACGCCGGGCGCGTGATGGCGACGGAGTCGCTGATCGACCGGGTCTGGCGGTACGGCACCGCGAGCCGGTCCTCGGCGTCTCCATGGACGAGCCGTTATCCCCAACACTGATGAGGCTCATCAGGAAAGCGAACCGCCGACGGCGAAGGCCACACGGCCGGGGCAGCGTGGCGCGCGGACCAGCTGACCACGGGGCGGGGCCGGTCACTCCCGCGCGAGGCGCGCGCACTCCGGGCATGGCTCGGCGGAGCCGAGGCCCCGCCGGCCGTTCCACTTCCCCTGGACCACGCCGACCGATGCGCCGCAGATCGCCGCCCACGGCGCCGGGAGGTCCGCCGTCTCGGCGAGCACGGCGTGCGCCCGCCCGGTCTCCTGGTCGCGGCCGGCCGCGTGGTCACTGGTGCCCATGGCTCCAGGATGCGCGACCGGCCGGCGTCGGGTCAGCATGGGTCGCGGCCGTGCGCTCCGGCCGGCGCCCCAGCTAGGTCGTGATGGCCGGATGCCGTGACCCGCCGTCCCCCGTGGCGGCAGCCGCGACGGGGACTCCTCCACCACGTGCGGCTCGTTCCCCTCAGGTCGACCGGTATCGATCGGATGCAGGCGGAGGTACTCGAGCACGCGGTAGGTCACCGCCATCAACGGCACGGCCAGCAGCGCACCGGCGACCCCCAGCAGCAGGCCGCCGGCCGTGACGGCGACCAGGATCGCGGCCGGGTGCAGATGCAGCGCGCGTCCCATGATCAGCGGCTGCAGCAGGTTGCCCTCGACCTGCTGCACCACGAGGACGACAACCAGGACGATGACCGCATCCGTCGTGCCGTTCGTCACCAGGGTGACCAGCACGGCCACCGCTCCGCTGACCGTCGCGCCCAGCAGGGGACGAACGCACCCACGAACGTCAGCAGCGTGAGCGAGATCCACAGCGGGACGCCCAGGATGAGCAGGGCGGCGCCGATGCCGACGGCATCGATGAGCGCGACGACGACAGCTCCCCGCACGTAGCTGGCGAGGGTGCTCCAGGCCGAACGTCCCGCGCCGTCGACCTGGTCGCGCCGCCGGTCCGGGACGCGCTCCAGCAGCCAGGCCCACATCGCTTCGCCGTCCTTGAGGAAGAAGAACACGAGGAAAGCGACGAGGATCAGCCCGCCGAGGACGTACACGGCCATGCGGGCACCGGCCGTGGGGCTGGGGCCTGCCTCGTAGAGCCAGGTGACGATCTCGTTGCGGATCTCGGCGACCTGCTGAGGGTCGAGGCCGAGCGGGCCCTCGATCGCCCAGACGCGGATCCGGTCGATCCCGGCGGCCAGTGGCCGGGTCAGGTCCTGCACCGCCGCGGCGGCCCGGAAACCGATGAGGAAGCCGATGCCCAGCAGGACGGCGGCCAGCGCGAGAACCCCGAGCAGCGCGGACACCGCCGCGGGAAGACCGGCGCGTCGCAGTGCCCGGGACATCGGCGCCATCAGCGCGGTCAGGAGCACGGCCAGCGCCAGCGCGAGGGTGACCAGCGGCAGTCTGAGCAGCAGCCAGAACGCCAGCCAGCCGAGCGCGGCGAGCGCCAGCACTCCGCCTCCGACGGCCATGGTCCGCACCGTCCAGGCCGGCACGGCGGGAAGGGGCGGACGCCGCCGTCCCGTGCCGTCCGTTTCCGGGCGTACCGGCACCCCGCTCACCGCGTCGCGCCGTCCGGCGCGGTCACCGGTCTCCGGCGACTCGCTGGTGCGGGCGCCGACCTTCCTCCCGAGGTGGACCCGCCGGCCCCGCTTCGGCACGCGGTCCCCTGACATCCACGGCTCCTCCTCTCCTCGTGGCCCGGCGGACCGGTCCGGCGGGCTCGCGCCCGCGCCTGTCATCGTCACCTCCGGGTCCTGTCATCGTCACCTCCGGGATCCATGCCCCTCCTCGTCCCTGGTCCGGCGGCCCCGTCGAAGATGTCAGCGGATCGTCATGGACCTCCGGTACGGACGCCCTGCGGCTCGTGTTGCGGCCGCCTTGCGAGTTGACGTCGGAGCGCGTGTGCTCCGGATGGGTTCCGGCGGCGCGGGCACCGAACAGTGGGTCGGACGACCCGAGTCCCGGCCACCTGGCCGGCTCCCGATGCGGAGGGACGGATGAGCAGCACGATCACGGGCACCAACCCGGCAGGCAGGGTCGCGGGAGCGGCGGTGGCCGCGGCGCTCGCGCTGACCGGGTGCGGCGGCGGGAGCGTCGAGCCCGCCCCGTCCGCGGTCTCGGCGGAGGACCTCGAGCAGGTCCGGGACGAGGTCGCCGCTCTCGAGGACCGGGTCGCCTCCCTGGAGGACCGGCTGGACGACGGCGATCCCGCGGATCCGCCGGACGAGGCCGGGTCCCCGGGCACGGCGGACACGTTCTTCGGCGACCCGGAGGCGGCGATCGGCCGGGAGGTCGTGGTGCGCGGCGAGGTGACGGAACTCCTCGCCGCCACCGATGTCGCGAGCGCGTTCCGCATCACGGGGGACGTCGGCGAGCCGGTCGCGGTCGTCTCCGTCACCCCGCCGCCCGCGGTCGCCACAGGTGACGTCGTGGAGGTGTCCGGCTCCGCTGTCGAGGTGGATCCCGACAGCTTCGAGGCCGATTTCGGCATCGCGGCGGACGAGCTGTTCGACGATCCGGAGGCGTGGTTGACCGAGGCCGACGGGCAGGTCGCCATCGCCGCCGTACGGATCGAGGTCACGCAGGCGACGGCGGGCGGCTGAGGGGAAGATCACCGCGCGCGTCAGTCCGAGGGGTGGGCGTCGCCGACGAGCGTGGCGGGGAGCCGGTGCCGGGCGTCGAGCCCTCCGCCGGAGGGTCATCGATCGCGGTCACCCGGCAGGCCGCCAGGTCGGCCTCCAGCTGTCGCTGCAACGGCTGCAGCCGCCGCACCAGTTCGTCCAGCTGGGCCGCGTCCAGCGCGGCGGCGGCCTGCCCCAGCTCGTCCATGGTCCCGTAGGCGTCCTCCGCGGCGTTGAAGGCCCCGAGGCAGGCGCCGTTCACCCGGAACGGGCCTGCCTCCGGGTCCAAATCCCCGGCGACCGGCCCGCCGTCGTCCGATCCGGCGTCCGCCCGGTCGGCGCTCGGGGTGGGACGGAGTCGCCGAGCAGCCCGACCGCGACGGCTCCGACGGTCAGGCCGAGCACGAACACCACGGCGACGACGAGGCCGGTGCGGAAGCCCGCAGCGGGCCCTCGGCGAGGTGGCGCCTCGGGAGCGGACTCCGCCGAGGTCGCTCCCTCCGCGTCGGTCCCGGCCACCTGGCCGGGCTGGTCCGCGTCTCCGGATCCGGCCTGGGGCATCGTCGACCTCCTCGTACGTCCTGAGGCGAGCTTTACCCGACCCCGCTGTGAGGTATCCAAGACCCGCCGGCCAAGTCGACGCCGGGCGTCGGGAGGCTGCCGTGCCCGCACCATCGATCCTCCGAGCGGTGACGCGTGCGCCGGCGGTGGTGGGTCGGGGCGTGCGCACCGCGGTGGTCTCGGGTCGCTGGCTGGTGCTGGCTTTCTGGGTGGCGAGCGCGGTGCTCGCCGTCGTGGTCCCGAGCCCCGCGCAGGAGAGGAGCAGCGGGGACATCGGGGGCCTGCTGCCACCGGGCAGTGACGCCGTCGCCGTCCAGGAACGCTCCCTGGACCACTTCGGCGTCCCGGTGCTCTCCGACACGTCCGTCGTGGTGCACGACCCGGGCGGGATGGGCCTGCTGACCCGGGCCGACTCCACGCTGTGGGCGCTGGCGCACACGCAGGCCTACCTGGAGGGGCGCGTACCGCCCGGCAGGGGACAGATCATCGGGGCCATCCCCTGCCCACCGGCTCGGCGGACACGGCGGTCACCTACCTCTACATCTCGCCCTACACCTCGCTCGAGAACCGGGTGACCCTCAGCCAGCAGTACGCCGCCCACTTCGACAACCAGCCGGGTGTCGACGCGTACGTGACGGGGTGCTCCCGGCCCAGGTCCAGCAGGTCCACTACCTGCAGGCGCACCTGCACACCTTCGAGATCGCCACGCTGGTGCTCATCACCGTGGTCGTCGCGCTCGCCTTCCGTTCGGTGATCGCCCCGCTCGTCGTCCTGTTCACCGTGGCGCTCGGCTACTTCGTCACGCTCCAGATCCTCGACCGCCTGGCCGCGGCGCTCGGGTTCGCCCTGCCCGAACAGCTGCGACCGTTGATCGCGGCCCTGCTGATCGGCGTCGTGACCGACTACTGCGTCCTGTTCTTCTCGGGTTTCCGCCGGGAGCTGGGCGGGGGTCTGCACCGGCACGAGGCCGCCCGTCGCACCGTCCTCACCGAAGGGCCGATCGTCGCCGTCGCGGGAGTCACCGTCGCCGCGGGGACCGCCGCACTGCTGGTGGCGGACTTCGAGCTGTTCCGGGCGTTCGGCCCCGCACTGGCCCTGACGGTCGTCGTCGGCATGCTCGTCTCCCTGACCCTGGTGCCCGCCCTCATGGCGATCCTCGGCCGCCGGCTCTTCCTGACCATCGGCAACGGTGAGCGGTCAGCGCCCAGCGCCCACGAGCCGAGCCGGGCGATCCGGTGGCTGGCCGACACCGTCTCGCGGCGCGGTGGCGCCGTGCTGGCGGTGCTGTTCTGCCTCGCCGTCCTGGTGCCCGCGTCCCTGCCGCTGATCAACATGCGCATCGACACGTCCTTCATCTCCGAGCTGCCGGCCGACGACCCGATCCGCGCCGGCGCGCGGGTGCTCGAGGACGCAGGCATCCGCGGCGCGGTCGCGCCCACGGAAGTGCTCGTTGAAGGGGAGGGCGTGGCGGGGCAGCGGGACGCGCTGGAGCGCCTGCAGGCCGCCATCGCCGCCGAGCCCGGTGTCGCCGAGGTCCTGGGCCCGGCCCAGAACCCCCTGCCCGACGGTTACGGGCTCGTCCTCGCCGAGGACGGCGACGCCGCGCGGTTCATCGTGATCCTCGACAGCGACCCGCTCGGCGCCCCGGCGATCGCCGACCTGGACCGGTTCGACGACCGCATCGACGACCTGGCGGCAGCAGCCGGGGTGCAGGACGCCACGGTCGCGGTCGGCGGTCAGACCGCCATCGCGGCCGAGCTGGCCGAGCTGACCCGGGAGAACCTCCGGACGATCCTGATCGCCGCCCTCGTTATCGAGCTGGTCATCCTCTGCCTGTACCTGCGGGCCTTCCTCGCCCCACTGCTGCTCCTCGCGTGCAGCGCCCTGGGTGTGGCGGCGGCGTTGGGGCTGGCCGTCGTGCTCTTCCAGGGTGTGCTGGGCAATCCGGGGCTGCTCTTCTTCGCGCCGTTCACGACCGCAGTGCTCCTGCTCGCCCTGGGCTCGGACTACAACGTGTTCGCGGTCGGGGCGATCTGGGAGGAGGCCGGGCGCCGGCCGCTCCGGGAGGCCATCCGGGTCGCGATGCCGGCCAGCGCCCGCGCCATCAGCGCCGCCGGTCTCATCCTGGCCGCCACGTTCGCGATGGTCGCCATCATCCCGCTCGGTCTGTTCCGGCAGATCGCGTTCGTCATGGCCGTGGGGCTGCTGATCGACACCTTCCTCATCCGGCCGGTGCTGACCCCCGCCGTGCTGACCCTGCTCGGCCGGTGGGCCGGTTGGCCGGGCCGCCGCATCCGCACGTCACCGCAGCCCGGCGACAGCCCGGAGGGGACGACGGAACCGCCTCGTGCGGAGGCGGCACCCGTCGGTGCCGGAGCGGTCGGCAGCCCGGACGGGCCGGGCCGATGACGGGGGCCGGCGCGACGGCGATGGGCCGGGCGCACCGAGGTCGCACGTGGCTCGTCACGGTCCTGGTGGGCGCCGTTCTCGGCACGGGGCTGCTGCTCTGGGGCCTCGACCGGCTCGCGCGGTCGACGGTCCAGGCGCTGCTCGCCGAGGAACTGCAGGAGGCGACGGGCACGGTCCAGACCCCGACGGTCGAGGTCCAAGGCGGGCCGGTCCTGCTGCAGGCGCTGCGGGGCCGCTACGAGGAGGTGGCGGTGACGATGGGGCAGGTCTCCAACGGGCCACTGACCTTCGACCGGGTGCAGGCCGAGCTGCACGGCGTGCACCTGTCGTTCCACGACCTGCTGGTCCGCGACGCGGACGCCGTGGTGTTCGAGCGGAGTGCTGCCGACGCGTCCCTGAGCTACGACGCCCTCGACCGCTACCTCCGGTTCACCGGCCGGCCGATGACGGTGCGCCCGGAAGGCCCAGCGACCGCGGACGAGCTCCGCCTCACCGCGACCGGCCAACTGCTGGACCGCCCCTACGACGCCTCCGCCACCGCCGTCGTCGAACCGACGACCGGCGCGCTGGTCGTGCGACCCACCGAGGTCCGGACCGACCGGCAGCTCGACCGGTCCGCCGAGCTGCTGCTCGCCGAGCGCTTCCGCTTCCGGGTGCCGCTGGACCCGCTGCCGTTCGGCCAGGAGGTGGCCGACGTCGAGCTGGGGGAGGGGCGGTCACCATCCGGACGACGGGCTCGGGGTCGTCGTCCGCGACTGACGGTGCCGGCTCGGGTTCGCTTGGCTCCGGGCATCCTGCCGGCCGAGGCACGGCGCCGCGCCGTCACGAGGACGCCCGGACGAGGCCGCAGGTCGGGCGGCGGCACCCGGATCCGACTCAGCCCTCGACGGGTCCGGCTCTGGCAGTGCGTGTCTGGCTCTGGCGGTGGCTGTGCCCGCGATGCGCCGGCGCCTACGTGCCGGGCCATCGGGACGACGGCGCGATGGAGGCCGTGTCCGCCGCGGGTGCCGGCACCCGCGGCGGACACGGAGCAGCAGGTGGCAGACCCTGGCCGTCCGCTGCCGCTGAAGGGCTCCGCGTCCCGGAGGACGTCGTCGCTAGCCGGTGGCCGAGGTCGTCGCAGATCCCTCTCCGACGACGGTCCGGCCGTCCGCACGGCCGTCCGGACCCGCCGTCGGGCGCCCAGTGGATCCGACGCGCTCCATCCACCGGCGCACCTCTGCGACCACGACGTCCGGATGGGTGAGCGGCAGCATGTGGCCGGCATCCGGGACCGTGACCAGGGCGCCGTCCGGCAGCACCGACAGGAGCTCCCGGATCTCGTCCCCGGGGACCTCCGGATCGGCGCTGCCGTGGACCAGTAGCGCCGGGGCCCGGAGCGCGGGCCCTAGTTCGGCGCCGTCATGGCTCAGGCTGGCCATGGTCGTCCCCGCGAGGGCCAGCGGCCGGCCGCCCAGGAAGCTGTCGCGCACCTGGGCGACCAACTCCTGGGGTTCGCCGGGGGCGAAGGCGGCCCGGCGGATCAAGCGGTCGGACAGGGTCTCCACGGGCTTGATCAGCCGGCCGACGCGGACGCCGCCGCGCAGCGCGTTCCACCAGGCCCACCGCAGCGATTGCTGGAGCCACGTCGGCAGGCGGCGCGCCGGCAGTCCAGGAGCGGTGACGCCCGAGCCGCCGGACCCGACGAACACCGCGCCGGCGACCCGGTCGTCGGGGAGGCGTCCAGGTGGGTCAGCAGGATGCCGCCGCCGAGGCTGTGCACCGCGACGACGACCGGGCCGCGCTCGGGCGTCACGTGGGTCAGGACGGCGTCGAGGTCCCGGGCGTGCGCGCTCATCGTGTAGTCGCCGGAGCGCGCGTCCCCGCTCTGGGCGTGGCCGCGCAGGTCGTAGGCCGTCACCCGGTACCGGTCCGACAGCCGCTGTGGAACCGTGCCCCAGGACTCGGTGGACAGGCCCAGCCCGTGCACGAGCAGCAGCCGTGGCGCATCGGCCGGCCCCCACGAGCTGAGCGCGATGCGGGTGCCGTCGAACGAAGTCACGTCTGTCATGCGCACTGGCTACCCGCGCCGAGCCGGATCAGCAGGGACGACGGTTCCGTCGGGGAAACGTCATGTGCGCCGCCCGGCGGACGGCACGCGGCTCGGTCCCCGGCCGCAGCGTGTCGACGTGGGCCCCTGGGAGGGCGCCCGTCGTCGCGTCGTGCTGCAATCCGGGCATGTGCGGGGGTTGGACCTGACCGGAGACGACAACCCCGTGGTGCCACCGGCACCGCTCGACGACCAGGGCTGCCGTACCGGTGATCACTGACGCCCCCGGTGGCGAGGGCCGCGCCTCCGGCCCGGTTCCCCGTGTGCCCGCGGGCGGGGCAGCCCGGCGGGCGAGCTGACGGCACGTGACGCGATCCGCGCGGTCCGTGCGGCGAGGTGGTCGTTCTGGCAGCAGGCGTTCGCGCGGTTCCGCTACGGCGACGGGTTCTCCCATTCCCGAGCCCTGGCGCTGCAGCTGTCCCTCGCCTTCATCCCTCTGGTGGTCGCCGTCGTCGGTCTCAGCGGAGCCCTGGCCACGGAGGAGCTGGGGCGGGTGCTCCGGTCGACGATCGTCGGGGTGAGCCCCGGCGGATCGGGGAACTGATCCGGAACACCCTCGAGCAGGGGAGGGGGCCTCGGCGGCGCTCTGGCTCGGGCTCGCCTTCGCGCTCACCACGCTGACCACCGCCATGGGACAGATCGAGCGCGGGGCCAACCGCGTCTACGGGATCGTCCGGGACCGGCCCAGCCGGCAGAAGTACGGCCGCGCGGTGGGAATGGCGATCGTCGCCGGCCTCCCGGCCATGGCCGGATCCGGTGTGCTCCTGGCCGGCGCTGCGTTCGGCGAGGCAGTGGAGGACGTCTACGGCTGGGACGACGACGCGGTCGTGGCGACGGCCATGCCGCTGGGCGTCCTCCTGGTGCTCGGTGCGGTGCTGGCGATGCTCCGGCTGGCACCTCGTCGTCGTCAGCCCGGCTGGTCGTGGCTGGCGCTCGGCACGGTGGTGGCAGTGTCGCTGTGGCTGTTCTTCACCGCCCTGCTCGCGGTGTACGTCCAGCTCTCCGGGGCCTTCGGGGTGGTCTACGGGCCACTCACCGGCGTCATCGCGCTCCTGCTGTGGACGCAGCTGACCTCGGTGGCGATCCTCTTCGGGTTCGCCGTGGCCGCACAGCTGGAGGCACGACATGCCGGTGTCGAGCGTGGCGTGCTCCCGGACCCTGAGCCGGCCGGCCCGTGACCACGAGGGCCCGGGCCTGTCGTCGTCGGGGATGTGCGCCCCGGTCCGCACGCGCGGCCCCGCGTCATTGGTGTGACAGTGCTGGTGCGGTGGTTTCCGCAGGGGCCGAGGGCAGCCGACCGGAGGAACCGATCGCCGAGCGCGAGGAGGTCGCAAGCCGAGTCCGGAGGCCACCCCGCGCGGCTGCGACCCGCCGTACGCGGGCTGATCCCGGAGCCGTCCCTACTCCCACGATCCGTTCGCACGAGCCGAGCAGAGGGAGGACCACCCGAGATGGCCATGCCGACGACGCCGCCGGGGAACGACGACCCGGAGCTGGTCATCCTCACCGCCCGCCAGGTCTTCCGGCGGCACGACGGCCTCCGGGCCTCCGCGCACCGGCTCTGGAAGGCCCTCGGCGACGGCCGTTCCTCCAGCCACCGGCATGCCCTCGCCGACGACCGCATGGCGTTGCTCGAATGGAGCGGGACGAACATGCGGTCCGGGTGCGCTCCGGTGTCGACTCCCAGCTCATCGAATCCGGGTGGATCCGCGCGCAGACGATCCACCACCTGGTGGAGGACGTCGCGCTGTCGACCGACGGTGACCTGCTCGCCGGCGCGTCGCGTCCCGGCGTGCACCGCGTCCAGGACCCCGACCGGTTGCCCGGGCTGACCGATGGCTGAGGGTCTGGACCTGGCCACCGGGCGCCGTCCGGTCCTGGAGGCGCTGGTGGGAGTGCCCTTCACCGACGGCAACCGGATCGACGTCCTGAAGGACGGGGAGCAGACCTTCGGGGCCCTGCTGGACGCCGTCTCCGCTGCCCGCCGGACCATCGACATGCTCTGGTTCGCCTGGGACCGCGGCGCCGTCGCAGGGCAGGTCGCCGACGCCCTGGCCGAGCGCGCCGCCGCAGGGGTCCGCGTGCGGATCCTGCTCGACGACTTCGGCGGCCGGCACATCCAGCGGCAGCACCTGCGGCGACTCCGGGCGTCCGGCTGCACCGTCGTCTTCTACCGGCCGCTGCCGAGTTGGCGACCGACGGTGTGGAACATGCGCACGCACCGCCGGGTGGTGGTCTGCGACGAGACGGTCGCCGTCACCGGGGAACCGGGATCGACCGGATGTGGACCGGGCGCGGCGACCGGCCGGGGACTGGCGGGACACCGCCTACCGGGTCGAGGGCCCGCGGTCGCCGGCCTGCGGTCGGCCTTCATCACCTCCTGGATGCAGGCCTACATCCGGCTGCCCGGCGACCTGGTGTCCGACCGCGACGAGTTCCCCGTGCTGGCCGCCGCCGGGAACGCCGCCGTCCAGGTGCTCCGGCCGCCGTCGCAACCCGGGTGGAACGAGGCGGCGGTCGCGATCGCCGCGCTGCTGCACACCACACGGCACACCGTGCGCATGACGACCCCGTACGCGCGGCTACCCCGGTGGCTGCTGGACCTCGTCGTGGCGACGGCCGGGCGCGGCGTCCGCGTCCAGCTGCTGGTCTCCGGTCCGCACGTGGCACGCCCGGCCGTGCACCTGCAGGGCGAGACGCAGTTCCAGCCCCTGCTCGATGCCGGTGTGGAGATCTGGCGGTTCCAGCCCACCCTCATGCACGCCAAGGTCATCACCGTCGACGGCGTGGCCGCATTGGTCGGGACGGCGAACATCGACGCCCGATCCCTGGCGCTCAACGAGCAGGTGTGCCTGGTCATCGAGGACCGTGCCGTCGTCGACGTCCTCGACGCCGATTTCGACGAGGATCTTCGTGCGAGTGAGCGCGTGGACCCGGGGAGTGGCGTGCCCGCGGCCTGCGGCGCCGGGCCCTGGAGACGGCCGCCGAGCTGGTGGGCCGGCCGCTGCGCGGCTGGGGAGCACTGGGGCTGGCCGGACGCACACCCTGACCGGTGCTGCCTGCGAGCGGTCACCCCTGCACGGTCGCCCGGCAGTCGCTGTCAGCGTGCCGAGCGCCGGCGGGGGCCGTCCAGGACACCTGGGCGATCAGGGGCGCCTGACAGATCCGTGACGTTCACCGGTCGCGGGGTCGAGGCACCCGGGCGCGGGTATCGGCCGTTGCATCCATCGCCGGCCGGTCACGGCCGCCCCGACCAGAGGAGAACCATGAATCGCACGTCGCTGCCCGCACGACGCCACCGCTGGCGCTCCGCCGCCGCCGGGGTCGCCATCGCGGCCGCGTCCTTCACGATGACCGCCTGCGGCGAGGAGGAGCCCGTCGACGACGGAGGGGTCGTGGAAGAAGGCGTCGGTGACGAGGAGGACATGGAGGAGGAAGAAGAGGACTGATCCGCAGGCGAGCAGGGCGGTGGCGCCGCCAGTGAGCGGCGCCACCGCCGGCCGAACCCGCGGATCGACCGCCGGCTGCGACGGACGCGCGACGACGTCCCACATGGATGCAGGCTCCCTGCTCTCATGACGATCGCGCGTCATTGCGACGGGGCTCGTGTCGCCGGACCTGTCGTCGGACATCGCGCCTGTGTGACGGAGACAGAGGAAGAGCCGCGCCGCAAGGACGTCGCCCCCGTCCGGTGCGCCGGGGCACCGGGGCGATCGCGGGCCTCGCGGCGGTGGCGGCGGCGCTGGGGACGGCGGAGCTCGTGGCCGGCGTCTTCGAGCGTGCGCCGTCGCTGGTGATCGCCGTGGGCGATGTGGTCATCGACAGCGTCCCCGGCTGGCTGGAACGGGCCGCCATCGCAACCCTCGGCCGTGCCGACAAGCCGGTTCTCATCGGCGGGATCCTGCTGATCTCCGTCCTCCTCGGCGCCGCTCTCGGCGTCCTGGCCCGGCGCAGGTTCCTCCCGTCGGCCGCGGGGTTCGTGGCCTTCGCCGCGCTGGGTGTCGCGGCCGCACTGACCGATCCGCGCACCACCTTCCTGGGGGCCCTGCTCGTCGGTGCGGTGGGAGCCGCGGTCGGGGTCGGCGTGCTGCACCTGCTCATCCGCGCGGCGCGCGCCGACCGATCGGCGGGTGCCGCCGCTCCGCCCGCGGCCGTTCCCGCCGGGGGAGCACGGCCCGGTCGGGTGCGGCGCAGCCGTCGGACCGGCGCCGCTTCCTGGTCCTGGCCGGCGGTACGACCGCGCTCGCCGTCCTGGCCGGGGTGGGGGTTACCTGCTCTCCGGGCGGGAGCGGCTGGGGAGCTGCGGGCGGCCATCCGGCTGCCGGCCCCTTTCCGGAGAGCCGCGCCCGTCACCGCCGGAGCCGATCTGGACATCCCCGGCCTGACGCCGCTCGTCACGCCGAACGAGGAGTTCTACCGGATCGACACGGCCCTACGGGTTCCCGTCGTCGAACCCGACGGATGGCAGCTCGAGGTCCGGGGGATGGTCGACGAGCCGTTCACCCTGACCTACGCCGAGCTGCTGGAGCTGCCGCAGATCGAGGCCGACATCACCCTGGCCTGCGTGTCCAACGAGGTGGGTGGCGACCTGGTCGGCAACGCGCGGTGGCAGGGCGTGCCGCTCCGGGCCCTCCTCGAGCGGGCCGGGCTGCAGGAGGGCGCGACCCAGCTCCTCGGCCGGTCCGTCGACGGCTTCACGGCCGGCTTCCCCGTCCTCACCGCGCTCGACGTGGAGGAGGCCATGGTCGCCGTCGCCATGAACGGCGAGCCGCTGCCGGCCGAGCACGGGTTCCCCGCCCGGCTGGTGGTCCCCGGTCTCTACGGCTACGTCTCGGCGACCAAGTGGCTCTCGGCCATCGAGCTCACCGGCTGGGACGTCGACGGCTACTGGATCCCGCGTGGCTGGGCCAAGGAGGGGCCGATCAAGACCCAGGCCCGGATCGACGTGCCTCGGGCCGGCGGCACCGTCAGCGCCGCTGAACGTCAGGTGATCGCCGGCGTCGCCTGGGCTCCCACGCGCGGGATCGAGGGGGTCGAGGTGCGCATCGACGACGGCCCGTGGCGTCCGGCGGAGCTCGCCGAGCGCCTCGACGTCGACTGCTGGCGGCAGTGGTACCTGCCCTGGGACGCCACGCCGGGCCGGCACGTGATCGCTGCACGAGCGACCGACGGGCTCGGCGAGGTGCAGACCGACGAACGCACACCGGTGGCCCCCGACGGTGCCTCCGGCTACCCGGTGGTGGAGGTCGAGGTCGAGGCCTGAGCGCGACCGGCCATCCGGCGGCCCGTCACCGGACGGCCGGACGGCCGTGGGCGCCGTCGACGAGGTGGACGACGGGCTCGACGTGCGAGTCGGGCATGGTCCGCTCTCTTCCGGCGCAGAGGTCATGGGCACGGGGATCCCGGGACGTCCTCCTGCGGTGGCTGGGGGCGAGGGCGGGCCCCGTCCGTCGTCCGTGGCATCTGCTCGCCGGGCTCCGGGAGTGCCCCCGGTTCCCGGGCCCGCGGGGTGCCGCCTGACGGTCCGGTGACATCCGGGCCGATCAGCTCGCCAGCCAGCGCAGGATCCCCCGGTGGGTCACCTCTCCGGACGCCACGGCGGCCACCTGGGAGCCCGCCCAGACGACGGGCACCGGCCACCCCGCATCCGCGTCCAGCGCGGCGAGGCCGGTGGTGGCGTGCAGGACGACGGTCGGCAGGGCCGACGCGGCTCCCGCGAGGACGCCGAAGGACACGAGCGCGGCGATCCCGACGTCGGTCCGGGATCGCTCCCGGTTCGCCGGGGACGCACCCGGCGCCAGGCCAGCAGTGCCGCGGGGGTGCCCACCGCCACGCTGGCCGCCAGGAGGTCGACCTCCTCCAGGGCCGGCAGGCCGCCCCTGCCACCCGCCTGCCCGATGACCAGCGCGGGGGCCACGACGGCGCCCAGCACGAGCGCCGAGTAGCCGAGGGCCAGAGCCCGGGGAAGGGTCATCGCCCTTCTCGTGCACGGAGCTCGAACCGGTCGAGCACTCTTCCGTCGGCGCGGACCGACCGCCCCGTCAACCGGTCGTCGACGACGTCGACGTGCAGGTACTGCAGTGCGGACGCTGCCGACGCGGTGAAGCGGCTGCGACCCACCGGTGTGGTCTTCCACCCGCCGCCGCTGACGACGTAGGTCACGCCGTCCTGAGGTCGTGTCCGCTCGTAGTGGTGATCGTGCCCGGACAGGACCAGGTCCACCTTCCGCCGGGCCAGCAGCGGTTCGAGCACCTCGTCCGCGCCCGGCGTCGAACCGTGCGACCCCGACGAGTACACCGGGTGGTGCATGCACACGACCTTCCACTGGTTCGTGGAGCTGGCCAGGGCGTCGTCGAGCCACTCCAGCTGCTCGGAGGAGTCGTCCCCGAAGAGCCCGGGCGTGCTGGAGTCGAGGTAGAAGAAGTCGACGGGCCCGTGGCTGCTCGTGTAGTGGCGGGCCGAGGTGCCGAGGAGCCGCAGCTCGGCGTCGATCTCCGCGAGGCTCGCGTCGCTGTGGTGGAGGTCCCCGTCGTGGTTGCCGATGGCGAGCTCGAAGCGCACACCCGCGTCGATGAGCGGCCGCATCGGCCGGGTGAAGACGTCGTCGGAGCGGTCCTCGACGCTCCCGTAGTAGCAGAGGTCGCCCAGGTGGGTCACCAGTCCGTAGGGCGCCTGGCGGTAGCCCTCCGCCATCCGGTTGGCCACGGCCATGGCCTGGCGGCCCCCGCTGCCGGTGTCACCGACCGCGGCGAAGGTCAGCCGGTCGGCGGCGCGTGTCCAGGCCGCTTCCTGCAGGGCCAGCCGGGGTGCGCGCCCCGGGACGAGGTCCTCCCGGCCGAGCAGCGGCCACAGCTGGCCGGTCACGCCGGAGCCGGCGGCCAGCGTCCCGGCAGCGCCGAGAGCGGCCGCCAGCAACTGCCGTCGGTTCAGTTCCGCCACGATCCCCGTCCACCTCCGGTGGGTACGTCGGTTGCGTCGTCTGCTGCCCGGTGCAACACGGGCGAGGTGCGCCTCGTTCCGACCGCCCTCACCTCAGGGCCGGCCGTCGTCGTCCTGGCCCGGGGCGACCGTCGTCAGCTCGCGGACGTCGAGCAGCAGGTGCTGGACCCGCAGGTCGCGCAGGCACCCCCGAGCTCCCGTCGGTCGAACTCGTCGAGCCCCGGTCGCAGCCGGAACGCGAAGACCCCTCGCTCCGCTGGACGAAGGAGTCCTCCGCCACGTCGGCGTTGACCAGCAGCCGGCACGTGCTGACCATGCCCCGGGTCATCTCCTCCTGGACGGCGGGGTCCTCGCGCACCGTCGAGGCGGCCACCACGACGTCGGTGTAGGAGCCCTCGGGCTGGGCCACCTCGACCGTCATCAGCTCCGCCCGCAGCAGCCAGATCCCGGCGCCCACGAGCGCCACGGCGAGGAGACCGACCACGGCGCGCTTCACCGGTGCCTCCCGCCGGCGGCCGGGCCGAGCAGCACGCGCAGCGCCGCGTCGTCGGCGAAGTCGTCGCCGCCGGCCAGCAGCTCCGCGTCGGTCGGTGCGAGAGGCGCGGTGGGGAAGGCGATGCCCTCGAGATCGGTGGCGAGCTGCTCCTCCACCCCGGAACGGGCGGAGCTGCCGGCGACGCGCTCGATCATCCAGGCGATGCCGGAGACCACGAACCCGCCGCCCAGGAGCACGGGGATGAAGATGTGCGTGCGGTCGAACGCCTCCGGCCGCAGCCACGGGAAGGGCTTGGTCTCCACCGGCGCCGCCCGGAGCCGCTCGAGGGCTCCGGGCGGGCGGTCCTCGCGTGCCGCCGCAGGTGCGGCCGACGTGCCCACGCGCCGCAGCACGAGTGCCGTGCAGAGCCCGACGAGCGTGGCCAGGAAGAGGATCCCGACCAGCAGGGCCCGGTGCCACTCCCAGCGGTAGATGTAGACGAACAGGTAGCCGGCGCACGCGATCAGCGCGACGGTGGCGACGATCCAGCTCACCTTCTTCACGGCGTCTCCTCCTCCACGGCACCGGTGGCGCCGTCCACCCGGAGGACGGTCCCCTCCGCGAACGCGTCCATCGCGCCGGCGAAGCCGACGACCGTCGGGACGCCGGACTCCCGCGCCAGGATCGCCAGATGGGCCAGGACGCTGCCGGTCTCGGCGACCAGGCCGGCCAGCCGCGGCAGCACCGGAGCCAGCGAGGGATCCAGGGTGCGGACGACCAGCACGGCGCCGGCCGGGGATCGTCCCCGTGGTGCACGGGGCCGCTGCCGCTCCCGCCACCGGCCCCGGTGCCGCCGCCGGTGCCGCCCACGGGGATGGGCCGCCCGGTGTCACCCATCCGGAACCGGGCGGGCAGCGGTTCCTCCGGCTCGACGAACTCCGGGTGCAGCTCCCGGTCACCCTCCTGGACCGCGACCGCCACGTCCGCCAAGCGGAGCCCACGGACGTCCTCGGCACCGGCCAGCCGGCCGGCCGCGGCGAACCGCTCGCCGAGGGTCCACGCAGCGCGGGCGGTGACCTCCTGCAGCCAGCGGGCCCGCAGCCGCAGGGCCTCGCGCAGCAGTCCGGCATCACCGTCGTCGCCCGGCGGGGGCTCTCCGGTGCCTCGACGGCGGGCGGCAGCTGCGGGAAGCGGCAGATGCGGGGCGGCGCGAGCGCCAGCACCACCGGGTTCGTGGCGACGATCTCGGCGTCCGGCACGCCGGCCTGCCGCGACCGGGCCAGCACCCGCATCGCCGCGCTCACGCCGGTGAGCCGGGGCGCCGCGGGGTCCACGAGCATGCCCACGAGGACCTCGTGCGCGTGCACCGAGACGAGGGCCGGCCGGGCGCGGTGCAGGACCGCCACGAGCTGCCGGTCGGTGAGCTCGGACAGCTCCGGCACGCCGGCGAGCACGTCGTCGGCGGTGACGAGCACGTCCTGCGCCAGCGCGGGGAGCGCGGCGCGCAGCCGTCCGACCCGCCAGGAGGCCCGCAGCCGCCGGAGCCGGGGCCGGGGATCGAGTCGGTCACGCACGCGGGGGCCTGCTGCCGCGGTTCCAGCAGGTCGAGGTCGACGGCGGCCCGGCCGCCGAGCACGGTGACCAGCGGGGACGCGTCCACCGCCGTCCCGTCGGCCGTACCGGCGAGGAGCAGGGCCTGCCGGAGCGCCTCGCGCAGCGGAACCACCCACAGGTCGGTCTCGAGCGGCTGGAGCGGCTCGGGGAATGTCTCGGCGACCGGACCGGGGCCCAGGACCGGTCCGACCGGACGTCCCCGTGGCTCGGCGGTCACCGGCCTGCTCTGCAGCAGCCGCAGTCGCCCCGATGAGTCGAACGCCCACTCGACGTCCTGCGGCCCGCCGAACACCGTCGCCGTGCGCTCCGCCAGCTGGGCCAGTGACCGGAGCTGTGGCTTCCGGAGCCGGACGCCGCCGTCGCCCCTGGTGACCTCGGTGCGCCGGCCGGCCCGGTCGAGCTCGTACCGGTCCCCGTCGACCTCGCCGCTCACGAGGCGGTCCGGGCCGCCCTCGACGGCCGCGACGACCAGCCGGTCCTCCCGACCCGACACCGGGTCGATCCCGAACAGGACGCCGCCGCTCCGGGCGTCGAGCAGCGGCTGCACGAGGACGGCGAGCGGCTCCCGCCCGGTCAGCGTGTCCGAGCCCGCGGCGGCCTCGTGCCGGGACGCCACGACGACGTCCACCGCGCGGCGGAACTCCTCGGCGCCGGACACGCCCACGACGGACTCGAACCGCCCGGCCATCGAGGAGTCGCCGAGGTCCTCGACCGTCGAGCTGCTGCGGACGACGAGCACGCGCCGGCCGTTCTCGGAGAGCTCGCGCCAGGCGGTCAGGACGTCGTCGCCGAGGGGTGCGCCGGCCGCGATCCGCTCGACGGCGGCGGTGGAGATCACGAAGCCCGGGACGGTCGGCAGGCCGGATCGGCGAGCCGTGGCCAGGGCCGCGGCCTTCGCCCCGGTGACGTCCTGCCGCACGGCCGTCTCGTCGTCCAGGTCGACGACGGACGGTGCCGTCGACCCGGGGAGGTCTGGGATCCGTCGTCAGTCCAGGCAGCCTGCATGATCACCTGAGTTGCCCTCCGGAATCACCTGAGTTGCCCTCCGGACGTCCGGCGAGGCGTCGCTGGACGCTTCTGTCAGGAGATCGTCATGAAGGCGGCTCCGTCGTCAGGCGGACGCCCGCTCGACGCGGCCGAGGAGGACCAGCGAGCGCCCACGGGACGTGACCCATCGCTGGAGCGCGCACAGCGTGTCCAGCCCGGCGTCGTCGGCGCTCAGGAGACCGCCGAGGTCGAGGCGGATCCGCGGGTGGCCGCTGCGGTGCAGTGCCTCGACCGTCTCCGTGAGGAGCGCGCCGGTGTCCGCGGTGAGGTGGCCCCGCGGACGCACGATTCCGAGCCGCCCGTCGACGGTCTGGGTGAACGGTTCTCCCGGCTCGCCGCCGCGGTGGGGCCGTCGTTCATCGGCGTGGGAGCCCGGGGAGGCGCCGTCCCGGAGGTCAGCGCGCATCGGCGCCCGGCCGGGCGGGCCGTCGTCGTGCATGGTCCTCCTTCGCGGCACGGACCGGTGGGGACGGACGTGTGGCCGGGTCACGGCGCGGCCTCGAGGATGGTGGCGACGAGAAAGACGTCGTCGTCCCAGTCGTCGAGCTGCCCCTTGTCGAGTTCCAGGCGCAGCTCCTCGGTCACCGTCTCGGCGTCGAAGTCCTCCACCGGCGTCGCGGCGATCACCAGCGCGTCGCCGGCCTGCGGATCGACGTCCCCGGCGTCAGCGGTGGTGACGACGGGCACCGGCTCCACGTCGTCGCCGTCGGGGAGGTGACGGTGAAGGCGCGCGGGGAGATCACGTCGGCCACGTCGGCGAGCAGGGTGACCTCCTGCCCGGAGTAGGCCTCCAGGTCCTCCCGGAAGGCGGCGTCGAGCAGCCCGACGTAGGGGTCGTCGAGGTCCTCGGCTCCGCGGATGTCGGGCACCGCCGGTTCCCGGAACGGCGCCCGCGCGTCGTCGTCCTCGTCCGCGCAGGCCGACAGCCCGACCGCAGCGAACACCAGGACGGTGGCGACCGCAGGCCGGCCCCGCGTCCGAGCACGCGGTTCGACCATGTCGGTGCTCTCCTGTCGTCGGGGGCGCACGGCGACCACGTGCGTCGTCCCGTCCACTCTGCGGCGGCGGGATCGGCCACGGACCGGTCGGTCCGTGGTCTGTCACGGAACCGTCATGGCCGCCCCGTGCCCGCGCTACGGGCCGATGGCATCCCGACGGCGACGGAGCGGGCTCGATCGCACCGGCCGGTGCCGGCGACCGGTCGTGGGCGCGGCGGGCGGCGGGGTACCGGCTCCCGGACCGGCCGGGTCCGAGGCGCCGGGCGGCTCGTCCTGTCTCGGCGCGACGGGCGACGGTGTCGGTTGCGTCGGGGCGGCCGAGCCGTAGTCGTCGCGACCGACGGCCTGGTCGGTCAGGCCCGCATCGGTGGGCACCTCGATCGGTCGCCCCTCGGCGGTGAGCCGCACGCGGCTGACCTCGGGCAGCTCGGTCACCGTCCACACCACCTGGGCCACGGCGAGCAGCTGGCTGAGTCCCGAGATGTCGGTGAAGTCGCGGGTGACGGCGATCGTGAGCACCGCATCCTCGGTCGCGGAGGGATCCGGCACCAGGCTCTGCGGAGGAAGAGCCGTGCGCAGTCCCTGCTCCAGGACCTCGGCGCGGGTGGGCCCGGCGGCCAGTAGCTCCAGGGATGCGTCGACGCCCGGCTCGGGATGGGGTCTGCTCGCCGGCGTCAGGCGGGCGCCCCGGATCAGATAGACGTTCACCCGCGGATCCCCGGCGTCACCGCTCTGTCCCGCCTGGGTGGACGGCGGTGCCGGGATGCTGACCCCTCCGGCCGGGGCTGCGGGTCGATGCCGCAACCGCACAGCAGGAGCACGGCGGACAGCGCGGCGAGTGTCGCGCGCATCAGGGCGCTCCACCGGGCACGGCGTCCACGGGGAGGCGGACGACGAAACGGGCTCCGCCGACGGGGTTGTCCGTCACGTCGACCGTGCCTCCCATCAGGGTGATGTGCCGCTTCACGAGCGCCAGTCCCAGCCCGCTCCCCTGGGAGGCGGCACGAGAACTCCTGCTCCCGCGGGCGAACCGCTCGAAGACGGCCTCGCGTTCCGCCTCCGGGACCCCCGGCCCGCGGTCGTCGACGATCAGGCAGGCGATGTCCGAGGCGCGCTCGACCGAGATGGCCGTGAGCCCACCGCCGTGGTTGTCGGCGTTCTCCACCAGGTTCCCGATCACCTGTTCCAGCCGCCGCTTGTCCGCACTGACGACGACGTCGCCGGCCCCGCTGGCGACGGTCACCGGCACGCTGGAACGGCCCGCGAGCCTACGCCGCGCGAGCGCCTCGCGGACGAGAGCCGCGAGACGGACGTCCTCCAGCACGAGGTCGCTGCTGCCGGCGTCGGCCCGGGAGATCTCCAGCAGGTCGGTGACCAGGCGCTCGAAGTGGCACACCTCCGAGCGCAGCAGATCCAGGCCCTCCCGGCCGTCCTCCGGCAGCTTCTCGGCGTGGTCCTCGACCAGGGCCACCGCGTTGAGCATCGTGGTCAGCGGGCTCCGCAGCTCGTGGCTGACGTCCGCGGCGAACCGCGCGTCGGCGCTCACCCGCCGCTCCAGTGCCTCGGCCGTGGCGTTGAAGGACTCGGCGATGGGGATCAGCGTCGGATCGCCCCGTGGGTCGATGCGCGCCGTCAGCTCCCCGGCGGCGATGGCTGCGGCGGCTGCGGAGAGGCGGTCCAACGGCCGCAGCGCAGGTCGGGTGACCCACCAGCCGATGGCTGCCGCCACCGGGCCGACGACCAGCACGCCGAGGACGAGGATGGCGCTCAGCACGCGATAGGTGCTGTCGAGCTCGGTCAGGGGAACACTTCGAAGTAGGCGTCGTCCAGACCCGCCAGAGGCACCCCGACGGCCAGGTAGGGCCGGCCCTCCACGGTGATCCGCTGCCGGGAGGGATCGCCCGCCAGCACCTCGGCGCGCAGCCTCTCCGGCAGGTCGTCACGGCCGATGCGCAGGGACGTCGTGCTCCACTCACCGTCGTCGGCCAGGAGCGACACCGATCCGGTCTCCCGCGGCAGCTGGGCGAGCAGCTGCGCCGGGGAGAGCCCCGGGGTGGCCAGCCCCGTTGGACCTGGGCGGCGTTGGCGGCGGCCTGCCCGAGCGTCACGTTCTGCCGGGTCTGGAGGAGGTAGTCGGTCGCGTACAGCCAGACGCCGAGCGCCATCACGGCCGTCAGGACCGCGGCGACGGTCGTCAGCGCCAGGGTGGCCCGGCCGCGGAGGGTTCGCGGCCCCTGCGGCGCATCACTCCGGCAGCCGGTAACCCATGCCCCGCACCGTCGTCACCACGGTGGGCGCGGACGGGTCGGACTCGATCTTCTTGCGCAGCCGACGCACGTGGACGTCGACCAGCCGGGAGTCCCCGAAGTAGTCATAGCCCCACACCCTCTCCAGCAGCTCCTCCCGGCTGACGACCCGGCCGCGCTCGACCGCGAGTTCGCTGAGCAGCTTGAACTCCGTCTTGGTGAGCGGCACGACCGCACCCCCGCGGGTGACCACCCCGTCCTGCGGAGCGATCTCCAGATCCTCGATCTGGATGACCGGGCGCAGCTGGTCGCCCCGTGTCCTGCGGGCCAGCGCCCGGATCCGGGCGGACAGTTCCTTGGCCACGAACGGCTTGGTGACGTAGTCGTCGGCCCCGGCCTCCAGGCCGGCCACGACGTCGTGGCTGTCGGTCCGGGCGGTGATCATGATGATCGGGGTGTCGGCGCGACGGCGGATCTCCCGGCACACTTCGAAACCATCGCGGTCGGGCAGCATCAGGTCCAGCAGCACCATGTCGTGGGGCCGCTCCTCCAGCCGGTCCAGGCCCTCCTGCCCGTTCGCCGCCTCGGTCACCTCGAGGCCCTCCCGGCGCAGGGTCATGGCCACGATGCGACGGATGCGTTCGTCGTCCTCGATGATCAGCACGGAGCGCGGCACGTGGAGGAGTCTGCCCGGGCGGGCCCCGGCGAACCATCGAGCGGGCGCCGGTCGTTCTCCTCGGGGCAGTCGACCGGGCCGGCTCGGCCACGGACCGGGAGCGGCACCCGGAGCGACGGACGGGTAGTCGGACCGGCCGACCGGCCGGTCGATCAGGCCCGCGTCCGTGGGCACCTCGATGACGGTCCCCTCCAGCGTGAAGCAGACGAGGTCGACCGAACGGAACTGGGTCGCGGTCCACACCACCTGCGCCACCGCGAGCAGCTGGTTGCCACCGCCGATGTCGGCGAAGCCCCGGCCGACCGCGATCGTCACCGTGCCGGTCCCGTCGGGCTCCCGGGGACGACCAGATCGACCGCCGACAGGGCCGTGCGGAACCCGTCCACCGCCTCGGCGCGGGTCGGGCCGGCCAGCAGCAACTCGAGTGCACCCGACGGTCCGGGCTCGTCGGCCTGGCGTGGCACCGCCTCGAGGCGCGAACCGCGGACGAACCAGACCAGGACCGCCCCGCCATCCGGCGCGGGATCCGTCCGCTCCCGCGCCGTCGGTCCGGGTGGCACGGCGACGGGGGCCACGGAGCCGTCGCCGGGGAGGCCGCAGGCCGTCAGGGACAGGAGGGCGATCAGCAGGAGCATCCGGCGCAGCCGCCCCAGCGGGGCGGCGACGCGTCCGGGAGCGGCGTCGGGCCCGCGGTCCCACCCGGCGTCCGGCCGGACCGCGGTGCGGACGACGACGGGCGCACGCATTCTCCGCAAGCCCCTCTGCCCGGCTCCTCGGTCAGTCGTCCTGCCCCTGCTCCTCGAGGGCCTCCGTGCGATGGGCGGCACTGGTGGTCACGTCGTCTCCTCAGCTCCGACCGGCGCGCGTTGCCGCGTGCGCCGTTCCTCCCGGACCGCACTGGGCGTGCCCGTCCGAGCCGCGCGGAATCGGAATGTGGCACCAGTGACACCGGTTCGACACCGCCCCGCCACACGCGGTCGCCGGCTCCGCGTCCAGGCTGGAGACCTCCCGCGACCGCCGCGGACCGGGTAGCCCGTCCGGTCGGCACGGGGGCCGGGAGCCGTGGCTCAGCTCCGCCCGCCCCGCGATCTCCTGCGGACGGTGACGACCAGGACGGCAGCCGCCAGCGCAGCCATCCCCAGCCGGAGGACCGCGTACCCCACCGGCTGGGGGTGAAGAGGAACAGGATCCCGGCCACCGCGCACACCACCAGGACCAGCGACGAGCCGAAGACGACGAGCGCGTGCCGGGAGCGGGGTGGGGAGCGACGGCGGCAACCGGGCGGGCCTCGGGCCCGGGCCGGGCGTCCGGCTCGCGACCAGTGGGGAGCCGCTCGAGTCGTTCATGCGTCCGGCGTACCCGGCGGCTGGCCGCACATGCCGGGCACCCGGCCACCGCCCGGCTTCCTTGCGTTCTGGTTACGACGCGACGGACGGCGGTTTCCGGCAGCCGGCGGCCGGATAGCCGACGACCGGCAGCGGAAGTCAACGGAGGTCCCCGTGATCCACGACAGCGCACTCGACGTCTCCGACGCGCGCGAGCCGACCGCGATCCAGGCCGACGTCATCGACCTGCTGGAACTCAACCCCGCGCACCGGCCCGTGGTCCGGCTCTCCCTGAAGCAGTGGCGGCAGGTCGACCGGGTGGCCGCGCGCCTGTCGGGTCACCGCTGAGTCGCGGCGTCCCGGGGCGCCTCCGGTGGAGCTCAGGTGCGGACGTGGTCCGGTCGGTCGTCCCGGTCCCCGTCCTGACGGGAGTGGTCGGCTCCCGGCCGGGTAGGGCAGCCGCATGGCAGAGACCCCTCGGCCGGACGGCCGCCCCCGAGGGCGTCGGGACTGCTCCTGGGGCTCGGCCTCGGCGGCTTCGTCGACGGCATCGTCCTCCACCAGATCCTGCAGTGGCACCACATGGTCAGCGCCCAGAGGCCGCCGACGACCCTGGCAGGGCTCGAGGTCAACACGCTCGCCGACGGGTTCTTCCACGTGGCCACCTGGCTGTTCGTCGTCGCGGCGTCGATCACCTCGATCCGGGCGTGGCAGCAGGGCCGCCTCGCGCCGAGCTACTCCTTCCACCTCGGGCTGGTGCTCACCGGCTGGGGGATCTTCAACCTCGTCGAGGGGCTGATCGACCACCAGCTGCTGGGCGTCCACCACGTGCGCGACGACCTCGGCGCCCCGCTGAGCTGGGACCTCGGCTTCCTGGCGGCCGGGGTCCTGCTCATCGTCGGGGGATGGCTGCTGCACCGGCGCGGCGCCCGAGCGCTGCAACGACGACGCGCGGCTCGCGTCCGCTGAGGGCCCGAGGGGCTTGTCCGGCCCCGCGATCGCGGGCAGGCTGTGAAGCACGCCACAATCCACCCTCGGAGGCCGCCGTGGAAGCTCATGTCGGAGACCGGATCGTCGTGCGGTCCACCCATCAGGGAGAACCCGAGCGGGTGGGCGAGGTCGTCGAGTGCGCCGAGCCCGGGGAGGGCCGCCCTACCGGGTGCGCTGGGAACCCGACGGGCACACCGGGCTCTTCTACCCGGCCGGTACCGCCACGGTGGTCCGTACCGAGACAGCGAACGGCTGAGCGCCGGCCCATGGCGAAGGACACCGGGACGGCGCCGGCCCCGCGGCCGGCCACGCACGTGCGCAACGTGGCGCTGGTCGGCCACGCGGGGCGGGGAAGACCACCCTCGCCGAGGCGCTCCTCGTCGCCACCGGCGCGCTGCCGCGCGCCGGTCGGGTGGAGGACGGCACGACGTGCCTGGACACCGAGGAGGTGGAGGTGCGCCAGCAGCGCTCGGTGTCCCTCGGTGTCGCGACGATCGAGCACGCCGGCCACCGGATCACCCTGCTCGACACCCCGGGGTCGCCCGACTTCGTGGGCGAGCTGCGCGCGGGGCTGCGCGCCGCGGACGCCGCCCTGTTCGTCGTCTCGGCGGTCAACGGTGTCGACGCCGCCACCGTGGCGCTGTGGGAGGAGTGCGCCGCCGTCGGCATGCCGCGCGCCGTCGTCATCACCCAGCTGGACCGGGCGCGGGCCGACGTCGAGGAGGCCGTCCGTCTGTGCCAGCTCCTGCTGGGCGAAGGCGTCTACCCCGTGCACCTCGTCGACCGGGGCCGGACGGCGCCGTGCGCGGGCTGGTCTCGCTCCTGGAGCCCGATGCGAGCGCGGGGCGGGCGGGCGCCGACCGCCTCCGCTCGGAGCTCATCGAGGGGATCATCGGCGAGAGCGAGGACGAGGCGCTGATGGAGCGGTACCTGGCCGGTGACCACCTGGTCCAGGGCGACCTCATCGCCGATCTCGAGACGGCGGTCGCCCGTGCGCACTTCCACCCGGTGCTCTGCGCCGCCCCGTTGACGGGCGTGGGCGTCCCCGATCTCCTCGAGCTCATCGTCGCCGGGTTCCCGAGCCCCATGGAGCACGGCTGCCCGGCGGTCTCGCGGCCCGACGGTTCGCCCGTCTCGTCCTTGGCCTGCGACCCGGAGGGGCCGTTGGTGGCCGAGGTCGTCAAGACCACCACCGACCCCTACGTGGGCCGGGTCAGCCTGGTCCGGGTCTTCAGCGGGACGCTGCGGCCCGACGTCCCCGTGCACGTGTCCGGGCACGGCATGACCGACCGCGGTCATCCCGACCACGACGTCGACGAGCGGATCGGCGCCCTGTCCTCTCCGCTGGGGGCGACGCTGCGGCCGGTCGCCTCGTGCCCCGCGGGCGACGTCTGCGCCGTCGCCCGGCTCGCGAGCGCCGAGACCGGCGACACCCTGTCCTCGCCGGAGGACCCACGACTGGTCCCGCCGTGGGATCTGCCGAGCCCGCAGCTCCCCGTCGCCCTCGAGGCGGCGTCCCGGTCGGACGAGGACCGGCTGGCGACGGCGCTGGCCCGGCTGGTGGCCGAGGACCCCACCGTGCACCTCGAACGTCGCCCCGACACCGGTCAGCTCCTGCTCTGGTGCGTCGGCGAGGCGCACGCGGAGGTGCTCCTGGAACGACTGCGGACCCGCCATGGCGTCTCCGTCACCACGGTGCCCGTGCGCGTTCCCATGGTCGAGACGCTGGCCGGTCCCGCGCGGGTGACCGGCCGGCACGTCAAGCAGTCCGGTGGGCACGGCCAGTACGCCGTCGTCGTCATCGAGGCCGAGCCCGGGCCACCGGGGTCGGGCATCGTCTTCGAGCAGCGCATCGTCGGCGGCACGGTGCCCACCCAGTTCCACGGCAGCGTGGAGAAGGGGATCCGGTTGCAGGCCGAGCGGGGGATCAGCGGGGACCGGCCGCTCGTCGACGTCCACCTCACCCTCGTGGACGGCAAGGCGCACTCGGTGGACTCCTCCGACGCAGCCTTCCAGGCCGCCGGCGCCCTGGCGCTCCGCGAGCTCGCGGCCGCGGCGGGCACCCGGGTGCTCGAGCCGTGGTGCGAGGTGCAGGTCGTGGTGCCGGGGAGTACGTCGGCGCCGTCATGAGCGATCTCTCGGGCCGTCGCGCTCGGGTGACCGGCAGCGAGGCCGATCCACTGCGGGACAGCACGACGGTGCGCGCGGAGGTCCCGGAGGTCGAGCTGCTCACCTATCCGGGGGTCCTGCGGTCGGTCACCCACGGCACGGGCGCCTTCTCGCGGCGCCCCTCGGCTACGAGCCGGCGCCGGCGAATCTCGCGGTGTCCGCGTGATCGGCGAGCCCGGGCGTCGATGACGGGGTCCTTCCGGAGTTCGCCGCGAGCGTGCGAGTGCTGAGGGGCCCGATCTGTTGCTCGTGGAGGCGCCCCTGCAGGGACCCGCCGCGAGCGTGCGAGTTCTGGGGGCCGGATCTGTTGCTCGTGGTGGCCCCCTGCAGGGACCCGCCGCGAGCGTGCGAGTTCTGGGGGCCGGATCTGTTGCTCGTGGTGGCCCCCTGCAGGGACCCGCCGCGAGCGTGCGAGTGGTGGGGGGCAGGGGTCCTTCCACTAGCCTCGTACTCGCTGTCCCTGGGCTGGGAGACGAGGTGGAGGAGCAGTGACGTCGTCGAACGGTTCGTCGGCGACTGCACCCGTCCCTCCGGACGGGCCGCTGCCGGCCGGCTCGCCACCTGTCACCGATCGCGAGGACCTGCCCGACCGGGTGTGGACGCTGCCCAACGCGCTCTCGGTGCTCCGGCTGCTGGGTGTGCCGTTCTTCCTCTGGCTGCTCCTCGGTCCCGAGGCCGATGGCTGGGCCGTCGCCGTCCTGATGGTCTCCGGCTTCACCGACTGGCTCGACGGCAAGCTGGCGCGCTGGCTGGACCAGAGCAGCAAGCTGGGGGCCCTGCTGGACCCAGCGGCCGACCGGCTCTACATCGTCAGCACGCTGATCGCGCTCGCGCTGCGCGACATCGTCCCGGTGTGGGTGGTCGCCCTCCTCGTCGGGCGGGAAGTGGTCCTCGGCATCGCCCTCCTCGTGCTGCGCCACTACGGCTATCCGCCGCTGCAGGTGCACTACCTCGGCAAGGCCGCCACGCTCCTGCTGCTCTACGCGTTCCCCGGTCTGCTGCTGGCCGACGGCAGCGGCTGGCTCGCGACGGCCATCGAGCCGTTCGCCTGGGCGTTCACGATCTGGGGAACGGCGCTGTACGTGCTGGCCGGCCTCTTCTACGTCATCCAGGTGGCCGGCATCGTGCGTGCCGAGCGGGCCGGCACCCTGTCCCGCACGGCGCGGTGACCGCAGCACCGCGGGGCGGCGGGCCGCGCTCGATGGGCGCGTCCCTCCTCGACGCCGTCCTGGCCGAGACCCTCGACCCCGCCTACGCACGCGCGGCAGCGGACCGCGCCGCCGGCGGTGACCCCAGGCCCAGCCGCAGGGGCGCGTGGCGGTGGCGGTGACCATGGCCGTCGCCGGGGTGCTGGTGGCGATCACCTACCAGGAGGCGGCCGCGAGCGTCCAGGGCCGGCAGCAGGTACGGGCCGCTCTCGTCGACGACATCCGGCGCGACTCCGCCATCACCGACGAACTGGCCGGTCAGCTCGAGCTCCTGCGCACCCAGCTCACCAGCGCCCGCGACGAGGTGCTCGCGGCCAGCGCCGTGGGACAGCGGGCCGCGGACGTGCTGGCCCGCGCCGAGCGCGATGCCGCCGCGGTGGCCGTCACCGGGCCGGGTCTGCTCGTGACCCTGGCCAACGCCGACCCGACCGCCGACGAGGACCCCGTGGGTGGCGGCACCGCCCAGGAGGACCTGCGCGGACGGGTCAAGGACGGCGATCTCCAGGTCGTCGTGAATGCGCTGTGGGCCGCCGGCGCGGAGGCGATCAGCATCAACGGCCAGCGCCTCGGCCCCACGACCGCCATCCGCTTCGCCGGCGAGGCGGTGCTGGTGGACTTCCGGCCGGTCACCAACCCGTACGAGATCAGGGCGATCGGCGATCCGGACGAGCTGTCGAACGCCTTCCTCGACAGCCCCGAGGTCGAGGTCCTCGCGGGGATCTCCAAGACCTTCGGACTCCGCTTCGAGTTCGCCGAGCGGGAGGAGCTGTCCCTTCCCGCGGGCGGCATCCCCGAACTCGACTCCGCCCGACCGGAGGGCCGCGACGCGCCGGCCGCCGAACCCGATTCCCTGCCTGGAGGCTGACCCCGTGATCCCGATCCTCGGACTCGCGGCCGGCGTCCTCCTCGGCCTCTTCTTCGACCCGACCGTGCCGCTCTGGCTGCAGCCGTACCTGCCGATCGCTGTCGTGGCCGCCTTGGACGCCGTCTTCGGCGGCTTCCGCGCCCGCCTCGACGGGATCTTCGACGCCAAGGTGTTCGTGATCTCCTTCGTGTCCAACGTCGTGGTCGCGGCCCTGATCGTCTTCCTCGGTGACCAGCTCGGGGTCGGGGCGCAGCTGTCGACCGCGGTCGTGGTGGTCCTGGGCATCCGGATCTTCGGCAACGCCGCAGCGATCCGCCGGCACGTGTTCCGGGCATGAGCGGCGACCAGCGGCCCGGTCCCGGCCGGCACCCGGGGCAGGACCCCGGTCCCGCCGGGGACGACGTCGTGGTGCCGCACCCGTTCGGTGCGGGATCCCTGGGGAACGACCCGCTGCGCCGGTGGAACCGCCGGACGGCGCGGTCCCGGACGCGACGGCCGATGCGGCCGCCGAGGAGACCGCGGCACCCGTACCGGACCGGGAGGACGAGGCCGCCGCCGACGAGCCGGCGACCACACGGGCCCCGACGGACGCGGCGTCGGAAGGTGCGGCGTCGGAGGGCGCGGAAGCGGACGCCGCCCCGCCGACACGGCCGGCCCGCAGGCGCCGCGACCCCTGGCCGCCGCCCTCATCGGCGTCCTCACGCTGCTCCTCGGCTTCGCCTTCGCCGTCCAGGTGCGGGCCGTCGGCGACGACCAGGACTACGCCGGCGCCCGGGAGGAGGACCTGGTCCGGATCCTCGACGACCTCAACGCGCGCGAGGAACGACTCCGCGAGCAGATCGCCGACCAGCGCAACGCCCTGGAGCAGCTCACCAGCTCCGACAGCCAGTCCGCAGCGGCGCTGGAGGAGGCGCGGGCGCGCGCCGAGGCCATCGGCATCCTCAACGGCACGCTCCCGCACAGGGCCCCGGGCTGGTGATCACCATCCGGGACCCGGACGACGAGGTGGCGGTCAGCGACATCGTGGACGCGATCCAGGAGCTCCGGGGTGCCGGTGCCGAGACCATGCAGATCGACGGGGTCCGGGTCGGCGTCTCCACCGCGGTCACCGGGACGCCGGGGGACCTGATGATCGACGGGCGTCCCGTCACCTCGCCCTACGAGATCGTCGTCATCGGCTCGCCGCAGGACATGGACACCGCGCTGAACATCCCGGGAGGGGTCGCCCAGGACCTGAACCGGCAGGGTGCCGCGGTCACGATCGAGCAGTCCGAGGACGTCGTGGTGGACGCGTTGCGGCCGCTCGACACGCCTCAATACGCTTCACCCGAGACCGACGACTGAACGAGGCCGTCCGCACGTTGCCCCCACCACGATCCCTGGAGACCAGCGCATGGCCACACCGGATGACCGTCGCTACACCGATCAGCACGAGTGGGCGCTGATCCAGGGAGCGACGGAACCTCGACCGTCGTCCGGGTCGGCATCACCGACCACGCGCAGGACGCGCTCGGGGACATCGTGTTCGTCCAGTTGCCGGCGGTCGGCGACGAGGTCGCCCCGGGCACGCCGATCGGCGAGGTCGAGTCGACCAAGTCGGTGTCGGACATCTACGCACCGGTCGCCGGCGTGGTCGCGGCCGTCAACGAGGCCCTGGAGGACGCGCCGGAGACGGTCAACGCCGACCCGTACGGAGCGGGCTGGCTGGTCGAGATCAGCGTTCCTGGCGAGGGTGGGGATCCCACCGGCGCGCTGCTGGACGCCGACGCCTACCAGGCCCTCGTGGATGCGTCGTGACGGCCCCGCCGTCGGGCCCCGGCGGCACGACGATCACTATGATCGCGTGAGAGCACCGGTTCGCCGGTGACCAGCACGGGAACCTCGGTTCCACGACCCTGACCGTCCAGTTGACCCTCGGGCCGACCGGCTGGTTCCATGACCACGGTCCGCCGCTCCCGCGGCGGCCGACCCACGGCGGGCCGTCCGGTCCGTCGTCCGCCGGCCGCTCGCGGCCCGTTCCGAGGCCCGCGGCGGGGCCCTCGCACAGGAGGAGACAGACGTGCACTGCACTCGATGTGGCCACGAGAACCCCGAGGGCAGTCGCTTCTGCGCGCAGTGCGGCTCGGCGCTCTCCCAGGAGCGGGTCGGTGAGTCGACCAGCGTCATCCCCAAGGTCGGCGGCGAGGACTCCACGGAGCAGCCGGAGATCACCGAGTCGGCGGCCGACGCGCACGCCGGTGCGGTCGAATCGCTCCCGGCCGGCTCGGCCCTGCTGGTCGTCAAGCGCGGCCCGAACGCCGGCAGCCGGTTCCTGCTCGACCAGGACGTGACCACGGCCGGGCGGCACCCCGACAGCGACATCTTCCTCGACGACGTCACCGTCAGCCGCCGGCACGTGGAGTTCCACCGCGAGGGCGGCGGCTTCTCGGTGCGCGACGTCGGCAGCCTCAACGGCACCTACGTCAACCGGGAGCCGGTCGACGTGGCGAACCTCGCCGGGGGTGACGAGGTGCAGATCGGCAAGTTCCGCCTGGTCTACCTCACCGGTCCCCGCACGGGCGAGCCGGCCGCTCGCTAGTGGCCGGACCGGCGGTCTCCCGCGTGTGCGGGGCACGATCCGGCGTCCCGGTCCAGGGCGCCGGCGAGACGGGGACGTGACGGCGGTGCCCGAGCGCGACAGCGCGCTCGGGGACGCCGTCGATCAGCACACGCCACGACTGACCATCGGCGAGGTGCTGGCCGTTCTCCGCGACGACTTCCCCGACGTGACGATCAGCAAGATCCGCTACCTCGAGTCCGAGGACCTGGTCCACCCGCAGCGCACGCCGTCGGGGTACCGGAAGTTCTCGCGGGCCGACGTGAGCCGGCTGCGCTACGTCCTGGCCGCCCAGCGCGACCAGTACCTGCCGCTGCGCGTGATCAAGGACCACCTCGAGGCCCTCGACCGGGGGAGCCGCTGCCCGCGGCCGTCAGCGGCCCCGGCGCGGTGCTGCCGCCGCCCGCCGCGGACGTCGACGCCGAGACGGGGGTGCCTCCGCTGACCCCGGACCAGTTCGCGCGGGCCGCGGGACTCGAGCCCGACCAGCTCGCCGACTGCGTGCAGTTCGGTCTGCTGGCCACCGACGCCGACGGCCGGCACCCGGCCGCCGATCTGCCGGTGGCGCGCGCCGCCGCGGGTCTCGCCCGCCACGGCATCGAGCCCCGGCACCTGCGCGTCTACCGCACCGGCGTCGAGCGCGAGGCGGGGCTCGTCGAACAGCTCGTCGCCCCCGTGCTGCGAGCGCGGTCGGAGGAGGCCCGCACCCGGGCCACGGAGAAGCTGCGGGAGCTCGCGACGTTGTCGGCGCAACTGCACACCGCGCTCCTGGAGGCACGCCTCCGGGATCTCCTGCGCCCATGACTCCGGCGTACCGTGGACATGGCAGATCGCACGCCACGGGACGGGGCGCCCCGACGCGCCCGAGCCGGTCCCCGAGTCCGACCGCCGCCTGACCAGACGCCGCAGAAGAGACCAGCCGCCCGCCACCCCCGGGCCGCAGCCGAGGAGTCGCACCGTGCAGGAGCTTCGAGTCGTCGGTGTCCGTGTCGAGCTGCCCGGGAACCAGCCGATCCTGCTGCTCAAGGAGACGCAGGGCGAGCGCTACCTGCCCATCTGGATCGGTGCCGTCGAGGCCGCCGCGATCGCGTTCGAGCAGCAGGGGGTCAGGCCGGCCCGCCCGATGACGCACGACCTGCTGCGGGAGGTCGTGAGTGCGCTGGGCGCCACGCTGGAGGCGGTGAACATCACCGAGATGCGGGACGGGATCTACATCGCCGAGCTCGTGTTCGGGGACGAGCGCGTGGTGAGCGCGCGCCCCTCGGACGCCGTCGCGCTGGCGGTCCGCACGGGCGCGCCGATCTTCGGCGCCGACGACCTGCTGGACGAGGTGGGGATCGAGATCCCCGACGAGCAGGAGGACGAGGTCGAGAAGTTCCGGGAGTTCCTGGACCAGATCTCGCCCGAGGACTTCGGCGCCGGCTCCGGACAGGGCGGTGGCCCGGCCTGACTCCGGCCGGCACGGGGCCGTCAGGGGTTATCGGCAGCTGTTCGCGGACCTCCACCCGAAATGATGAGCGGGGCGACACGCCGCCCCGCTCAGTTGACCGAGTCCCTGGCCCGGCTTACGGTCGGCGAACAACAACGGTGTGACATCTGAGGTCAGTGGGTGCAACGCCCACACGATCGGACCGCAGGCGCGAAGCCGTCGACCCGGACCGCGCGAGCGGCTCCGGGACAGAGGAGGACGCTGGACGTGAGCGACCAGAGGGACGGCTCTCAGGGTCAGCTGTTCAGCGATGCCGCTGTCGGGGCCCCGCCGTACGACGAGGTCGACACCGACCTGGTCGGTTACCGCGGCCCGACGGCGTGTGCCGCTGCAGGGATCACCTACCGCCAGCTCGACTACTGGGCCCGCACGGGCCTGGTCGCGCCGTCGGTGCGCAGCGCCACCGGCTCGGGCACGCAGCGCCTGTACTCCTTCCGCGACATCCTGGTGCTCAAGGTCGTGAAGCGGTTGCTGGACACCGGCGTCTCGCTGCAGAACATCCGCAAGGCCGTCGACCACCTGCGGACTCGCGGGATCAAGGACCTCGCCAACGTCACGTTGTTCTCCGACGGCGCGACGGTCTACGAGTGCACCTCGGCCGAGGAGGTCGTCGACCTGCTCGCCGGCGGCCAGGGCGTCTTCGGGATCGCGGTCTCCGGCGCGCTGCGCGAGCTCTCCGGTGAGCTGGCCGAGCTGCCTGCCGAGCGCCTCGACGGCGGGCCCGTGCACGCCGCCGATGACGAGCTGTCGATGCGCCGTCGCCGTCGGGCCGCGGTCTAGCCCTAGCCTCGAACAGTGGGCGCGGATGCGCAGATCTGACCCTCAGAACTGCGCATCCGCGCCCACTGTCGCCTCCTCAGCCGCTGCGGCCCGCTGGTACCGTCCGGCTGGTGGCCGACCGCGCTCGATCCCTGCCGTCACTGAGCTCACTGGCCCCCTCCGGGTCCTTCGCCGCCCGGCACATCGGGCCGCGGCCAGGCGAGACCGCCGAGATGCTCGCTGCCGTCGGTCACCCGACGCTCGAGTCCCTCGTGGACGCCTGCGTCCCCGAGGGAGTGCGCGACCGGACCCCGCTCGACCTGCCCGCCGCACTGGACGAGGCGGCCGTGCTGGCCCTGCTGCGGAAGAGGGCGGCCGCCAACGAGGTCTACACCTCGATGATCGGGTTGGGGTACTACGGAACGGTCACCCCGGCCGTCATCCAGCGCACCGTGCTGGAGAACCCGGCCTGGTACACCGCCTACACGCCGTACCAGCCCGAGATCAGCCAGGGCCGCCTCGAGGCCCTGATCAACTTCCAGACGATGGTGGCGGACCTGACCGGCCTGCCGGTGTCCGGCGCCTCCATGCTCGACGAGGCGACGGCAGCCGCAGAGGCCATGACCCTGGTGCGCCGGGCGGGGCGCGCCGCGTCGGACGCCGTCTTCGTCGTCGATGCGGACACGCTGCCACAGACCCTCGCGGTGCTGCAGACCCGCGCCGAGCCCCTCGGCATCGGGCTGCACGTCGCGGACCTGTCGGCGGGCTGGCCGCAGGACCTGCCTGAGGCGGGCGCCTTCGGGGTGCTGCTGTCGTTCCCGGGCGCCAGCGGCGCCGTCCGCGACCACCGGGCGCTCGCCGCCGCCGCCCACGATGCCGGGGCGTCGGTCGTCGTCGCGGCCGACCTGCTGGCGCTCACCCTGCTGGAGGCGCCGGGGAGTGGGGCGCCGACGTCGCCTGCGGCACAAGCCAGCGTTTCGGCGTCCCCCTGGGCTTCGGTGGGCCGCACGCCGGCTACCTGTCGGTGCGCGAGGGGTTGGCCCGGCAGCTGCCGGGCCGCCTCGTCGGGGTGTCGGTCGACGCCGACGGCGACGTCGCCTACCGGCTGGCGCTGCAGACCCGCGAGCAGCACATCCGCCGCGAGAAGGCGACGAGCAACATCTGCACCTCCCAGGTGCTGCTGGCCGTCATGGCCGGCGCCTACGCCGTCTACCACGGACCGGAGGGCCTCGCGGCGATCGCCGCGAGGGTGCACCGCAGCGCGCAGACGCTCGCCGGGTGGCTGACCGACGGCGGACTCCAGCTGGTGCACGAGGCGTACTTCGACACGATCGGGGTGCGGGTGCCCGGGCGCGCCGCCGAGGTGGTCGCGGACGCCGCGCAGCGTCGGATCAACGTTCGCCGGGTGGACGACGACACGGTGGCCGTCGCCTGCGACGAGACAACCACGCCCGAGGTCCTGCGCGCGGTCGCCGAGTCGTTCGGGGTGGCCGCCGGCGAGCTGTGCGGCGACGGCGAGGACGCGCTGCCCGCCGACCTGCGCCGCCGTACGCCCTACCTGACCCACCCGGTCTTCTCCGCGCACCGCTCCGAGACGGCGATGCTGCGCTACCTGCGGACGTTGAGCGACAAGGACCTCGCGCTCGACCGCACGATGATCCCGCTCGGTTCCTGCACGATGAAGCTCAACGCCGCCACCGAGATGGCCGCGGTCACCTGGCCGGAGTTCGCCAACGTGCACCCGTTCGTGCCGGCCGAGCAGGCCCGCGGGTACCGGCAGCTGATCGACGAGCTGTGCGCGGCGCTCGCCGAGGTCACCGGTTACGCCGCGGTCAGCGTGCAGCCCAACGCCGGCTCCCAGGGGAGTTCGCCGGGCTGCTGGCGATCCGCGGCTACCACCGCTCCCGCGGGGACGACCAGCGCGACGTCTGCCTGATCCCCAGCTCGGCGCACGGCACGAACGCCGCGAGCGCCGTCATGGCCGGGATGCGGGTGGTCGTAGTGGCCTGCGACGAGGCCGGCAACGTCGACGTGGCCGACCTTCGCGCGTTGGTCGACCAGCACGCGGACCGCCTCGCGGCGATGATGCTCACCTACCCGTCGACCCACGGCGTCTTCGAGGTCGACGTCCAGGAGATCTGCGCAGCCGTGCACGACGCCGGCGGGCAGGTCTACGTCGACGGCGCCAACCTGAACGCCATGGTGGGCCTGGCCAAGCCGGGGCGCTTCGGCTCCGACGTCAGCCACCTGAACCTGCACAAGACCTTCTGCATCCCGCACGGCGGTGGCGGGCCCGGGGTCGGCCCGATCGGCGTCCGGGAGCACCTCGTGCCCTTCCTGCCCGGCCACCGGCTCGCCGAGACCGGGGGCCAGGGCGCGACCGTGTCCGGGGCGCCATGGGGCTCCGCCGGCATCCTGCCCATCTCCTGGGCCTACCTCCGGCTGATGGGCCCGGACGGGCTGCTGGCGGCGACGGAGCACGCCATCCTTGCGGCCAACTACGTGGCGACCCGGCTGCGGGACCACTACCCGGTCCTCTACACCGGTGCGGACGGCCTGGTCGCCCACGAGTGCATCCTCGACATCCGGCCGCTCACCAAGGCCACCGGTGTCACCAACGACGACGTCGCCAAACGGCTGATCGACTTCGGCTTCCACGCCCCGACGATGAGCTTCCCGGTCGCCGGAACCCTCATGGTCGAGCCCACCGAGAGCGAGGACAAGGCCGAACTGGACCGCTTCGTCGAGGCGATGGTCGCCATCCGCGAGGAGATCGAGAAGGTCGCGACCGGGGAGTTCGACCGCACCGACAACCCACTGCGCAACGCGCCGCACACGTTGGCCATGCTGGCGGGGAGTGGGACCGGCCCTACGCGCGCACCACTGCCGTCTACCCGGTGCGCGGCCTCCAGGGGCGGGGCTACCTGAGCCCGGTCCGGCGGATCGACCAGGCCTACGGCGACCGCAACCTGGTCTGCTCGTGCCCGCCGCCGGAGGCCTTCGCCGAGCACGAGTTCGGAGCGCACGAGCCCGCTCATGACGGCACGGCCCCGGACCGCTCGTCCGGAGCTCCGGACGACCTCGGGACGACGGCCGACGTGGTGGGCGCCCGGACCTAGGCGGCGGACCGTCGGGGGTGGCTGGCAACGTGCCAGTCATGACCGACCCCGGCGCGAAGGCCGACCTCCACCGCTACCTGCAGGTGGCGCGCGACGCGCTGCTCTGGAAGCTCGACGGGCTCGACGAGTACGGCGCGCGACGGCCGATGACGCCCACCGGCACCAACCTGCTGGGGTTGGTCAAGCACCTGGCGTACGTGGAGCTGGGCTACTTCGGCGAGACCTTCGGCCGCCCGGCGGCGGAAGCGGGCGTGTGGGTCGCCGACGACGGCAGCGAGCCCAACTGGGACATGTGGGCGCGCGCCGACGAGTCCCGGGCGGAGGTCGTGGGCCTGTACCGCCGCGCCTGGGCCCACGCGGACGCGACCATCGAGGCCCTGGGGCTGGACGCCGGGGGCGCGGTGCCGTGGTGGGACGGCGAGCGGGCGCAGGTCACCCTGCACAGGGTGCTCGTCCACGTCATCGCGGAGACCAACCGGCACGTCGGGCACGCCGACGTGGTGCGGGAGCTGATCGACGGGGCGGCCGGCCTGCGCCCGGGGAACGACAACCTGGCGCCGGGGACCGCGAGTGGTGGGGTCCTACCGCGACCGGCTGGAGCAGGCCGCACGGGAAGCGCCCGGTCGAGCTCCGAATGCGGGCTAGCCGCCGCCGGCGTCCAGGGCACCGCCGGGAGCCTGCGATCGGTGGGAGGACGGGGCCATTCCGGTGGGAGGGGCGGGGTCCCTCGTCAGGCCTGGGCGAGCTCGGGTGCCAGCCAGACGTGGTGGTCGGGGACGGCGCGGCCGTCGGGGAGCAGCTCGCCGTCGTCGTCGAAGAGCACGACGCCGTTGCACAGCAGGCTCCACCCCTGTTCGGGGTGACTGCTGACGACGGCCGCGAGGTCGCGCGCCTCGCTCGTGACGTCGGGGCAGGGCGTTACGTGATGGCACATGGCGGTCTCTCTTCGTCGGGCATCCACGACACGGTCCGGAATTACGTACCGTGCTCGTCTGATTACTGAATTCGGCAAGTGTGCGCGTCGACTGAAGCCGCTGGACGTGAGCCGGATCACCAGATCACCCCAAGGGGTCGGCAAGTACTGCCACGCCGACGACGGCTCGGGGAGTACTCGCAGGTCGGCTCCGGCGTGTCGCCGTTGCGCGTCAGAGCTTGCGGAGGAGCACCCGCCGCACGGAATGATCGGCCGCCTTCTGCAGCACCAGCCGGGCGCGCGAGCGGGTGGGTGCGATGTTGCTGCGCAGGTTCGGCCCGTTGACCGCCGCCCAGATGCCCAGCGCCGTCTCCCGGGCCTGGTCGTCGGTGAGGTCGGCGAAGCGGTGGAAGTACGCGGTGGTGTCGCGGAAGGCCGTGCGCCGCAGGGCGAGGAACCGCTCGACGTACCACCGCTGGATGTCGGCCTCGGCGGCGTCGACGTAGACGGAGAAGTCGAAGAAGTCCGAGAGGAACACCGGCGGCGCCGTCCCGTCGGGGCGGCCACCGGCCTGCAGGACGTTGAGCCCCTCCAGCACCAGGACGTCGGGCCGGTCCACGACCTGCCGGGCGCCGGGGACGATGTCGTAGGACTGGTGGTCGTAGACCGGGGCGGCGACCTCCTCGCGGCCGGACTTCACGTCGGCCAGGAATCGCACGAGCGCGCGACGGTCATAGCTCTCCGGGAAGCCCTTGCGGCCCAGCAGGCCGCGGGCCTCGAGCGCACTGTTGGGCAGCAGGAAGCCGTCGGTCGTCACCAGGTCGACGCGGGGGAGCCGGGCGCCCCGGCGAGCAGCCGCTGCAGGAGGCGGGACGTCGTGCTCTTGCCGACGGCGACGCTGCCGGCCACCGCGATGACGAAGGGCACCTTGGCCGTGCTGTTGCCGAGGAAGTCGCTCTGCGCCGCCCACAGCCGCTGGCTGGCGGCGACGTGCAGATCCAACAGTTCCGCCAGGGGAGGTAGACCGTCGCCACCTCGTCGAGATCGATCCGGTCGCCGAGGGTGGCCAGCTCGCGCAGCTCCGCCTCGTCGAGCGGAAGGCGCGTCCCCGCGGCCAGGGCACGCCACGACGCGCGGTCGAAGACCGCGTAGGGCGAGATGGAGCCGCGCGCACCGACCGTCACGGGCCCATCGTGCCGTCCGCGTGTCCGGTCGCGTTCCTCCGGGTCACCCGCCCGGGTGGGGAGAGGCACGAGACGGGGCGGGAGGCGCACGCCGGCGCGCGGCGAGTCTAGGGTCGGCGTGTGCCGACCCGCCCGGGGCTGCTCGAGTGCATCGAGCGCTACTTCGCCGCCGCTCCGCTCCCGGACGCGCGCATCCACGCCGTCGGCGGGCTCGACGTGCCCGTCGGTGACCCTGCCTGGCCGTACCCGGCCCGCCCGCGCGCCGACGGTGACCCGGTCACCGCGGAGGACGTGCGGGCTGCCGTCGCCCTCCAGCAGGAGTCGGGTCTCCCCACAGCCCTGGAGTGGGTGCCGGAGTGCTCGCCGGGTACGTCGGCCGCCGCTCGGGCCGCCGGTCTGACGGTGGAGGAGGAGCCGCTGCTGGTCGCCGTCGACCCGGTGGAGCTGCTGCTCCCCGTGGGACTCCGCCTCTACGTGGTGGGCGCCGACGACCCGGAGCTGGCCCGCTACCAGCGGGTGGCGGCCACCGCCTTCGCCCATCCCGGCGGCCCGTCCGACGTGGGCGACGTCCCGCTGGACACCTCTGACGAGGCACGGTCGCGGACCGAGGTGCTCCGGGAGCGGATCGCCTCGGGTCGCACCGTGATGATGGTGGCGGTGGAGAAGGGGCAGCCGGTCGCGGTCGGCTCGCACCAGCCGGTCGACATCGACGGCTCCGAGGTCAGCGAGGTCGTGGGGTGGCGACGCACCCGCGGCTGCGCGGGCGGGGCGTCGGTGCGGGGATGGCGTCGGCGCTCGTCGCGCACGCCGCCGAGACGGCGGACATGGTGTTCCTCGCCGCCGGGGACGACGACGTGGCCCGCATCTACGAGCGCGTGGGCTTCGCCCGGCTGGCGACCTCGGCCGTCGCCGACCTCCGCCCGCTCGCCTGAGCCCACCCGGGACCGGGCCGGCAGCGAGCTCAGGGGACGGCGCCGGGATCTCCGCGGCCGCCGCGGTGAGCCCCCGGCGTGCCGTGTCGACGTCGGTCGTCCGCGGCACTTCGCTGAGCAGCACCACCACCCGGGAGCCGACCACGCCCACCGAGTGCAGGTGCCGGTGGCCGTCGACGCAGCACATCCATCCCTGTTTCACCGGCGTCTGCGGGGGCGCGGTCGCGAACACGCCGAACTGCTGGTCGAAACCGTCCGCAGCCATGGGCGTGGCGGCACGCATCCAGGACAGGATCGCGGCCGCGTCGTCGGGATGAGCCACCGAGGGGAGCAGCGCCAGGAAGCGGGCGAGGTCCCGGGCCGTCGTCACCGCCTGGCCCCACTGTCCCGGGATCGTCGCGGGGGAGGGCGCGTGCCGGGCAGGTCGTACCGGGCCGCGACGTCGGTGACCATCTGCCCGCCGCCGTAGCGGACCCACAGCGTCGAGGCGGCCGGGTCGTCGGAGGTGCGGATCATCTCCCGGAGGAGGCCCGGGTCGTCAGCGCGCAGCCCCAGGACGCCACTCCGGGCGCGATGCAGGATGTCCTCGGCCATGAACAGCTTGACCATGGAGGCCGTGGGGAAGGCGCGGTCGGCCGCGGCGTTCCCGGCCGCCCCGGCCGCCAGCCGAGCAGCGCGCGCCTCCGCCGCCCGGAGCGAGAGCCCGGAGACGGGCACCTGCTGCCGCGCCACCGCGACAGCGAGCGTCCCGATCGGGGGATAGGCCGCGACGACCGCCGGGACCAGCTGGGTGGCCGGTGGCCCGCCCGCGAGCGCCCCTCGGTCCGGCGGCAGCGCGACCACCACCAGCGAGAGGAGCGCGAGGGTCAGGAGGACCCGCCGCGCAGCAGAGCGGGCCCGGCCGGCCGAGCGATCGGTTGCGCACGACATACCGCCATGGTCCCCCCGAACGGCGGCAACGCTTCAGCCTTCATGCACTCGCGGCGCGCCGCTGATCGGCTGTCACCGGCCGATGGCGCTCAGCTCTCCTCGTACGTCAGGACCATCGTGGCGCGGGCCAGGGTGTGGAAGAACAGGTTGAAGCCGAGGACGGCGGGCGTGGTGTCCGCGGTGATGTCCAGAGCGTCGGTGTCCACGGCGTGCACGACGACGAAGTAGCGGTGCGGCCCGTGACCCGACGGGGTGCCGCGCCCACGTAGCCGGCGAAACCGCCGTCGTTCCGCAGCTGGAGGGCGCCCTCCGGTAGCTGCGGTGCGTCCTTGTCGCCCGCGCCGCTGGGCAGCTCGGTGACCGAGCCCGGGATGTTGGCCACCGCCCAGTGCCAGAAGCCGCTCGCCGTGGGCGCATCCGGGTCGTACACGGTGACGGCGAAGCTCTTGGTCCCCTCCGGGAAGCCCGACCAGGACAGCTGGGGCGATCGGTCCTCGCCGCCGGCCCCCATCACACCGCTGACCTGCGGCGTGGGCAGGACGTCGCCGTCCGCGCAGTCGGTGCTGGTCACGGTGAAGCTCGGCACCTGCGGCAGGTGCGCGTAGGGGTCGTAGGACAGCGGCCGGTCGGCCATCGCGGGCTCTCCTCTTCTCGGTAGGGCTCGGGTACGGGGGTGCGGGAAGCGCCCCGGCCGACCCTAGGCACCGCGCGTTCGGCCCGCCCGTCGGCGCCGTCGGCGATCCGATACGCGACGGCAGCCGTCCTGACACGTCGCGGTGTCATGGCGCCGGTAGCGTCCCGGTCGTGTCAGCTCCCGGGCCTCTCGGCCTCCCGGCCTCCGTCCGCGTGTGTCTCTTCGACCTCGACGGCGTGCTCACCCGGACGGCGACGGTCCACTTCGCCGCCTGGAAGCGAACGTTCGACGAGTTCCTGCAGCGCTTCGCACCGGGGCAGCCCGAGTTCAGCCAACTCGACTACAACAGCCACGTCGACGGCAAGCACCGGGCGGACGGCGTCCGCGGCTTCCTCGCCAGCCGGGGCATCACGCTGCCCGAGGGGGCGCCGGGGATCCGCCCGAGGCCGCGACGGTGCAGGCGATCGCGACGCGGAAGAACGACATGGTGCTCCGCGAGCTGGACGAGCACGGTGTCGAGGTCTATCCCGGATCGATCCGGTACCTGCGTGCGGTCAAGGACGCCGGGATGCCCACCGCCGTGGTCACCGCGTCCGCCAACGGCGAGAAGGTCATCGCCGCCGGCGGGTTCGCCGACCTGATCGACGTCCGGGTGGACGGGCTGGTCGCGGCGCGCGACGCCCTGCGGGGCAAGCCGGAACCGGACACCTTCCTGGCGGGGGCGCGCCTGCTCGGGGTCGACCCGGCCGCCGCGGTGGTGTTCGAGGACGCCATCTCCGGCGTCGAGGCGGGCCGGTCGGGGAACTTCGGCTACGTCGTCGGGGTCGACCGGGTCGGCCAGGCCGAGGCACTCGCGGCGGCCGGTGCCGACGTCGTGGTCACCGACCTCGAGCAACTGATGGGGGAGAGGGCATGACGGAAGGCCGCGCCACCTTCCCGATCGAGCCCTGGTCGCTGACCGAGGTCGGGCTGGACCACGCCTCGCTCGGCGTGCACGAGTCGGTGTTCGCGCTGACCAACGGGCACATCGGCATGCGCGGGTCGTTCGAGGAGGGCGAGCCCGTCGTCGTCCCGGGCACCTACCTCAACGGGTTCTTCGAGGAGCGCCCGCTGCCCTACGCCGAGGCCGGTTACGGGTTCCCGGAGCAGGGCCAGACGATGGTCAACGTCACGGACGGCAAGCTCATCCGGTTGCTGGTCAAGGACTCCCCGCTCGACCTCGAGTACGGCGAGATCATCGACCACACCCGCACGCTGGACCTGCGGGCCGGCGTCCTCCGCCGGTCGACCGAGTGGCGCTCCCCGGGCGGCCGGACCGTCCGCGTGACGAGCACCCGGTTGGTGTCGCTGGCCCGCCGCTCGATCGCCGCGATCGAGTACAAGGTGGAGCTCACCGACGACCTCGGCGACCTCTACGTGGCACTGCAGTCGGACCTGCTGGCCAACGAGGCCGTCCCGACCGAGGACGACGACCCCCGGGCTGCGGCCGCGCTGGCCAAGCCCCTGCAGTCGGAGCTCGCCGTCGCCCGCGGCCGGCGTGCGGTGCTGGTGCACCGGACCCGGCGCAGCCATCTGCGCATGGCCGCCGGCATGGACCACGTCATCGAGATCCCCGACAGCTCCACCGAGGACCTCGAGGCGGCCGCCGATCTCGCCCGCTACACCCTCGCGGCGCGGATCCCCCAGGGCGGCAGCCTGAAGCTGGTCAAGTTCCTGGCCTACGGGTGGTCCTCCCGCCGGTCGAGCGCGGCGCTGCGCGACCAGGTGGAGGCGGCACTCGCGACCGCGAAGCTGGCGGGCTGGGAGCGCCTGGCACGGGAGCAGCGCGAGGTGCTCGACCAGCACTGGGACGAGGCCGACGTCGAGATCGAGGGCGACGACGAGCTGCAGCAGGCCGTGCGCGTGGGCATGTTCCACGTCCTCCAGGCCGGGCTCCGCGCGGAACGCCAGCCGATCCCCGCCAAGGGGCTGACCGGCCCCGGCTACGACGGCCATACTTTCTGGGACACCGAGACCTACGTCCTCCCGGTGCTCACCTACACCGCGCCGCACGCGGTCCGGGACGCGCTCCGGTGGCGGCACTCCACGTTGGACCTGGCCCGCGCCCGGGCCCGTGAGCTCGGGCGTCAGGGGCGGCCTTCCCGTGGCGCACCATCCGCGGCGAGGAGACGTCGGGCTACTGGCCCGCCGGGACCGCCGCCTTCCACATCAACGCCGACATCGCCGACGCGGTCGTCCGCTACCGGAACGCCACCCTCGACGAGGACTTCGACCGGGACTTCGGCGCCGAGCTGCTCATCGAGACGGCTCGGCTGTGGGCCTCGCTGGGCCACTTCGACCCCGAGCACGGCTTCCGCATCGACGGCGTGACCGGGCCGGACGAGTACACCGCGGTCGTGGACAACAACGTCTACACCAACCTCATGGCGCAACGGAACCTGCGCGAGGCGGCCGAGGCGGTGCGACGCCAGCCCGACGTGGCCGGCCGCCTGGACGTCTCTCACGACGAGGTGGACGTGTGGTTGCGGGCCGCCTCCCTGATGGCGGTTCCCTACGACACGCAGCGCGGCGTGCACATGCAGTCCGACGCGTTCACCCACCACCAGGAGTGGGACTTCGCCGGCACGCCGAAGGAGAACTATCCGCTCCTGCTGCACTACCCCTACTTCGAGATCTACCGCAAGCAGGTGGTCAAGCAGGCCGACCTCGTCATGGCGCTGCACCTGCGGGGCGACGCGTTCACCCTCGAGGAGAAGATCGCCAACTTCGCGTACTACGAGGAGCGGACGACGCGGGACTCCTCGCTCTCGGCCAGCCAGCAGGCCGTCGTCGCCGCCGAGACCGGGCACCTGCAGCTGGCCTACGACTACTGGGCCGAGGCGGCGCTGACCGACCTGCAGAACCTGCACCACAACTCGGGGCACGGCCTGCACATCGCGTCGCTGGCCGGCGGCTGGACGGTCGCCGTCGCCGGGTTCGGCGGCATGCGGGACCACAACGGGGAGCTGACCTTCGGGCCGCGGCTGCCCGAGCGGATCACCCGCATGCGGTTCCGCGTGGTCTACCGGGGCCGCCGGCTGACGGTGACGGTGACCCACGAGTGCGCCACCTACCGGTTGGAGGACGGCGAGCCGCTCGACATCCGGCACCACGGTCGGCAGGTCACCGTCGACCACCAGGACCTGGTGCTGGAGATCCCGCCGGCGCCGACGGTGGAGCCGGTCCGTCAGCCGGTCGGCTGCGAGCCCCGCCGGCGATCCCGGCCGGCCGTGCAGCCCGAGCGCCACCCGTCGGCGAAGGACTCCGCCGTCCTCAGGTGAGCAGCCAGCGGGCGCCCAGCACGAGCGCGCCGACGTCGACGAGCAGGAAGACGCCGACCCAGAACAGGGCCGGGAACGGGGTGAGTCGCGCGAGCTGGTCGGCGTCGGAATCGGGTGCGCCGCCCCGGCGGCGGCGCTTGGCCTGCAGCTCCAGCACGGTCTTGGGGGCGGCCAGCAGCAGGAACCAGGTGGCGACGGCGGCGAACACGGCCTGGCCCTCCGGCGGCAGCCACCAGGTGGCCGCGAATACGACCGCGCCGGTGACGAGTATCGACCACAGCCCGTACCAGTTGCGGATCTGGACGAGGAGCAACGCGAGCAGCACGAGCAGCGCCCACAGCAGCCCGATCGCGTGGCCCGCGGCGAGCAGCGCCGCGGCCCCCAGCCCGAACAGCCCGGGGCCGGTGTAGCCGGCCGCGCAGGTGAGCACCATGCCCAGCCCGGTCGGCTTCCCGGCGGAGACGGTGAGCCCGGAGGTGTCCGAGTGCAGCCGGATGCCCGAGAGCCGGCGTCCGGCGGCGAGCGCGACCACACCGTGGGCGCCCTCGTGGGCGATCGTGACCGCGTGCCGGGCGGACCGCCAGAACACGGGGGAGAGGACGAGCACGGCGGCTGCCGCGGCCGTGGCGAGCAGGACGGTCGTGGAGAGATCGGGAACGGTGGCGCTGACCCTCGTCCAGAACCGACCGAGAGCCTCCACGTCCCCGAGTCAACCGCACGGAGCTGCACGTCCCGTGGAGCGGCGCGGGTAGTCGGTCGACGGCGGGGGAGGGAGTGCCACCATTCCCGCCGTGGACCTCGCGGTGTCGCTGCCGGCGTTCCTGCTGGCCGTGCTCCTCATCTCCGCGTCGCCGGGGCCGGCGATGGCGCTGATCGTCCGGCGGGCCGCGCTCCGCGGGCTGCGGGCCTCGGTGCCGACCGTCCTGGGGCTGGAGCTCGGGATCTACGCCTGGGCGCTGTTCGCAGGCGCCGGCTTCGCGGCGCTCGTCGCCGCCTCGGAGGCCGCCTACGTCGTGCTCCGGATCGTGGGTGCGGCGGTGCTGCTCTACCTCGGTGGGCGGGCCCTGCTGGCGGCGTGGCGGGACGGCGGGGAGGTCGCCCCCGAACCGCCGCTCCGGGCCGCGCCGGGCCGCCGGTCGTGGTGGACGGCCTTCGGCGAGGACTGGTCGTGCAGCTGGCGAATCCCAAGGCTGCCGTCTTCATGATCGCCTTCTATCCGCAGTTCGTCCCGGCCGACGGGCCGGTCTTCGCGACGACGGCGCTGCTCGGGTTGCTGCAGATCACCGTGGAGACCGGGCTCTACCTGGCGCTGGCCGCCGGCGTGGCGCGGGCGGGGACGTGGTTCCGCCGGCCTCGGATCCGTCGCCGCCTCGAGGCGGTCAGCGGCACGGTGCTGGTCGGCCTCGGTCTGCGGGTGGCCGTCACCAGCCGGTGAGTCAGTTCCCGGGCTTCACTGCCTTGCCGCGCGCCTGCTCGGCGTCGTCGGCCTCGTAGGCGCCCGGTACGGCGGACGGTCTCCCCGCGTCGTCGGTGCCCGGCGTGGCGGGCTTCGCCGTCAGGTCGTCCGGCCCGGGGAGGGGTGCCTCCGGGGTCGGCGCGTTCGTCGGTGTCCGGTCGCTCCTCGGTCATGCGTGGTCCGCTACCCGCCCGGAGCCGCTGGAACCCGTCCACGACCGGGTGCCTGACCGTGCGGATCCGGAAGCAGCGTGCCAGCATCGACGCCGCCGGAGGGGACCCGGACCCGGCCACCGCCAGCAGTGGAGGAACGATCGGTGAGCACCTACCGGTACAAGCCCAGCAAGCCCCTGGCCGTCTTCGGAGCGGTCTTCGGGGCGGCGATCGGTGGTGTTCGGGCTCGTCCGCATGCTGGACGGCGGCGCAGCCCGGGACGGCGGGGGCTGGCCTTCCTCGTCCTGTGGTGCGTCGCCGGTCTCGCCATCATCGGCTTCAACCTGTGGGCGGCGTTCGCGAGGAACGGCTCGCTGGCCACGTTCTCGCGCGTGCCGGACGACGAGGACGGTCCGGCCCGCTGATCAGAGTTGCTGCGTAAGGTTGACCACGTTGCCGTCGGGGTCCCTGATGTGGGCCACCCGCTGGCCCCACGGCATGTCGTTGGCCCCGCCGCCCGGGTCGCCGCCGAGATCCGCCACTCTCGGCAGCAGCGCGTCGACGTCGAGCACCTCGATGCCGAGCAGCATCCGGCCCGGGTCGCCGGGCGTGGCGTCGGAGTCCGACGACAGACCCAGTTCGGCGTCCCCCACGCCAGGCCGACGTAGAAGACCGGACCGTCCTCCGGGAAGCGCATGACCTCCCGGGCGTCGAACAGGCCGCTGTAGAAGGCCCGCAAGCGCTCGAGATCGCTGCTGACGATGATCGGCCGGATGCTCGACGGCATGGTGCCTCCTGTCGTGGGGACGCGGGCTTCCTCCTGGTGACGCCGGGGCGCCCGGGAAGTCATCGGCTCACGGGAGCCCGGCGTCGTGGACCAGCAGCGCCACCTGCACCCGGTTGGCGGCCTCCAGCTTCGCGAGCAGACGGAAGACGTGCGCCTGCACCGTCGCCACGCTCATGGACAGCTCGCCGGCGATCTGGGCGTTCAACAGCCCGCGCCCCCGTACCCGAATGACCTCCGTCACAGTGACGAAAGGGGCGCCGTGAGGTGTTCCCTCGAGAACCGTGGGCACCGGGCCGTGCCCGGGTCGGCGACGGGCATCGCGTGCGGGAGACTGCCGACCGTGTCCTCCTATGACGGTGCACCGAGCATCCGGGTCGACGTCGAGCACCTACCGGGTCGTCGGTACCGCCTGTGGCTGGACCCGGGGAGTCGCATCCCCGCGTCGCACTCGGCGAGCTGCGGAGCACGCGCGAGCTGGGGCCGGAGTCCCGGCGACTGGTCGCCGAGCGGCTGGGGCTGCTGACCGACGGGTGGTTCACCGTCGACCTCCGGATGCCGCCGCCCGAGGACGTGCGCTCCGGGCGCCGGGTCGTCGTGCCGACCGGCAGCGGAGGTCGGGCGCACGGAACGGGTCGTCGACTGGGTCGACGGGGGTGTTGCCGTCGACGTCGACGATCCCGACGGTCAGGACCACGGGATCGGCATCTACGCCTACGAGGAGGTCGGCTTCGTGCCGGAGGACCCAGCCGGCCGATGAGTTGACATAATGTGCATTATCGGCGCAAGACGTCAGGCCCAGAAGGGGCCGTCTGAAGCTCCACCACCACGCGCCGGACGACGCCACCGATCTTCCCTGACCGTCGGTCAGAGCCGGCTCCGCAGTCGTCGTCGTCCGCGTGGTCTTCGCCGTCCCTCTTCGTCGTCCTCACCTCCCGCCGGCGGGCCGACCGCCGGACAGCGCAACCGGCCGACGTCCGGTACGTGGCGAGCCGGCCCTGATCGCGTCGACTCCCCGTTAGTTGATCATGACCATCGTGATCATGATCGTCGCCTCGATGATCAGCACAGGCGTCGGATGCGTCCGGTCGGCGCCGCGTGCCCCCGGCGGCCGAGGGCGGCCACCTTCCCTGGTCCACCTGCCCCTGGTTAATTACGTCACCGTGACGTAATGCAGGTGGTGTCGGTGGCTCGACGGGCGCGAACCGCCGGCTGTTCGTAGGGTCGATGCATGCGCATCCGACGTCCGATCGCCGCCCTGTTCACCGCCTTGGCGCTGTTCGGGGGTGGCGCCACGATGACCGGCTGCGAGGCGGCCGGCCAGGACCAGAACGACGGAACGACGGACGAAGAGGTCGAGGAAGTCGACCCGGAGGACGCGGACCGCGAGAACCTGCCGGACAACAGCAACCCGGATCCGGAGGACGCCGGCGACGACGGCGACGAGCAGGACCCGGACTGAGCGACGGTCAGCCGGACCGCTCGCTGACCCAGAGCCGGTCCAGCCGGCCCGTGGATCGGATGAGCTCGGTGAGCTGACGCTCCAGCTCGGCCTTCGTCGGCTTCTCGGTCAGCAGCGTCTGGGCGTCCTCGAGCGCGCAGCGCAACTGGTAGAGCCGGTCCTGCAGCCCGTCGAGCTCGTTGCGCGACACCAGGACGACGTCCCCCGGAAGACCTGCCTTCGCGGTGGCGGAGCGCTGCTCGTAGGCGCGCTGCCGGCAGGCCTGCCCGCAGTACAGCCGCGGGCGTCCGACCGCCCCCTGGGACGGCAGGACCCGGCGGCACCAGCCGCAGCGCCGCTGCTCGTCGCTCCCCGGTTCGGGATCGCTGTCACGGGGAGCTCTGCCGTGGTGCCGGCCGCGTGTCGTTCTGCCACGACTGCGCACGGTAGACGCCTGGGACGACAGCATTCCGGGACACGCCAAGGAGGAGCGCCATGGACGCAGAGGTGAATCCGACCGGCCGAGCGCCCGACGGGCCCCCGATCGGCTTCGACGCGCTGTCCGAGGACTCTCTGCGGGCCGCGGGCAGCCTCAAGTGGACCCGCTACGGTGCCGCGATCGGGGCGTTCGTCGCCGAGATGGACTTCGGCACGGCTCCGGAAGTCACGGCGGCGCTGCACGACGCGGTGGACCGCGGCCGGCTGGGCTACCTCACCACCGAGGCGGCCACCGACATGGCCCGGGCCTGCGCCGACTGGCAGCGGCGACGGTACGGCTGGCAGGTGCCGCCGGACCGGATCACGCCCCTGGCCGACGTCGTGGCAGGCCTGCAGGTGGCCATCGAGCGGTTCACGCCGCCCGGCAGCGCCGTCGTGCTGCCCACGCCGGCCTACATGCCGTTCCTGGCGGTCCCCGGCCTCCTGGGCCGCGAGCTCGTCGAGGTGCCGATGGTCGAACGCGACGGCCGGCCCTCCTACGACCTCGACGGGATCGCCCGGGCCTTCGCCGGCGGCGCCGGGCTGCTCGTCCACGTCAACCCGCACAACCCGCTGGGCCGGGTCTTCAGCGCCGAGGAGCAGCTGGCGCTGGCCGAGGTGGTGGAGGACGCCGGCGCCCGCGTCTTCTCCGACGAGATCCACGCGCCCCTGGTCCTGCCCGGTGCGGCGCACCGGCCGTACGCGTCCCTCTCCCCGGTCACCGCCGGCCACGCCCTGACCGCGACGTCGGCGTCCAAGGCGTGGAACCTGCCGGGTCTGAAGGCAGCCCAGCTGATCCTGACCAACGCCGACGACGCCGCCTCCTGGGAGCAGGTCGGCTTCCTCTACACCCACGGCGCCTCGACTCCCGGCGTCCTCGCCGCCACCGCCGCCTACGACTCGGGCGGTCCGTGGCTCGACGGCGTCCTGGCGTACCTGGACGGCAACCGACGTCATCTGGGCGCCCTGCTGGCCGAGCACCTGCCCGAGGTCCGCTGGCGCCCGCCGGAGGGCACCTACCTCGCGTGGCTGGACTGCCGGGAACTCCGGCTGCCGACGTCGGCCGGCGCGTTCTTCCTCGAGCGGGCCGGTGTCGCGATGGTCGACGGCCCCGAGTGCGGTGCCCCCGGCGCGGGGCACGTCCGCCTCAACGTCGCGACCCCGCGGCCGGTCCTGACGGCGATCGTGCGGCGCATGGCCGACGCCGTCCGGCGGGGCTGACCACTGGCGGCCCCGGAACCGAGCGGGGCCTGTCGGCAGCCCTCCCGCCGGGCACTAGCGTGGACGCCGTGCCCGCCGTGCATCACGCCTTCCTCGACGGGCCGACCCCGTTGGCGATGGCCCACCGCGGCGGTGCGATCGAGCACGTCGAGAACACCATGCCGGCCTTCCAGGCCTGCGTGGACCTCGGCTACCGCTACCTGGAGACCGACGTCCGCGTGACCGCCGACGGCGTCCTCGTCGTCTTCCACGACGCCACGCTGGAGCGGGTCACCGATCTCACCGGACGGGTGGAGGCCCTGACCTGGTCGGAGATGTCCCAGGCCCGCATCGGTGGCCGGGAGCCGATCCTGCGCTTGGAGGACCTGCTCGGCGCATGGCCGGACGTGCGCTTCAACCTCGACATCAAGGCCGCCGGGGTGCTGGCGCCCCTGGTCCGCATGGTCCGGCGCCTGGACGTCGCCGACCGCATCTGCCTGGGCTCGTTCTCCGACGCCCGGATCGCGGCGGCCCGCCGGCTGTTCGGCCCGTCGGTGTGCACCAGCCTGGGGCCCCGTGGCGTCGCCGCGCTGCGGCTGTCCTCCTACTCCCCAAGGCCGCCGGGCTCGTCCGGATCCAGGCCGGCTGCGCCCAGGTGCCGCTGCAGCTGGGCGGTCGGGCGCTGGTCGACGAGCGCTTCCTCGCCGCCGCCCACGCCCGCGGGCTGCAGGTGCACGTCTGGACCGTCGACACCGAGGACGAGGCCACCCGCATGCTGGACCTGGGGGTCGACGGCATCATGACCGACCGGCCGGCCATGATGCGCGAGCTGCTGGAGAAGCGCGGCCAGTGGTTCCCGCGGTGACGCTCGCGGCCCGGGTGCGCAGCTGGCGGCCACGCACCCCCGCTCTCCCGGACGACCTCGCCCGCCTGGTGCGGCCCGAGGATCCGGGTGGTTCGCACGCGAGATGGCCATCGCGGCCGCCCCACCGTGGTGGTTCTGGCGCTTCGTCCTGCGCCGTTTCGCCTGGCTCGTGAGCATCTTCGGGCGCGTCGAGGTCAGCGGCGGCGTGCCCGAGGAGCTGCGGGACGGGCCGCTCCTGCTGGCGGCCAACCACATCGGGGACTTCGACCCGTTCGTCGTGGCCGTCGCCCTGCACCGGATCGGTGTGGTCCCCGCATCATGGCGACCGGCGGCATCATCTCCGCGCCGGTGGCCGGTCCCCTGCTGGAGCGCACCGGCGCCATCCGCGTCGAGCGCGGCACCGAGCTGGCCCGCCACGCCGTTCGCGTCACCGAGGTCGCCCTGGTCTCCGGAGGGCACGTCGTCGCCTACCCGGAGGGCCGGGTCGGGTTGGCCGCCGACGGCTGGCCCGAGCGGGGGCGCACCGGCATGGCCCGGCTGGCGCTGGGGCTGGGCGTCCCGGTCATCCCGGTCAGCCAGTGGGGCGCGCACGAGGTGCTCCAGTACGGCAACGACTGGGGCAAGCTGCGCACCGCTGTCCGCGCGATCGTGCGGCGGCCCGCGCTGAAGGTGCACATCGGCCCGCCCGTGCGCCTCGACGACCTGCAGATGGGCCGAGTCGGCGACGCCAACCGGGCGCGCTACCGGATCGCCGCGGCGATCACCCGCGGACTCGTGCCGTTGCGGGCGGCGGAGCGGGAGCGGCCGGCCTTCATCGACCCCACCCGGCCGACGACCGCCGTCGCCGCGTACCCCGGTGGCGTGGTTCCCGAGGGCATCCCGTGACAGCACATCAGGTGACGCGGACGACCCGGTGCTGGACCCGCCGTCCGGCGGCTGGAAGCCTGCGCCGGTGACCACCGCGCCGCCCTCCACCGGAGCCGGGCCCGCCGATCCCCCGTCGGGGACCCCTGAAGCGCGAGCGCTTCGGCTGGTACTCCTACGACTGGGCCATGTCGGTCTTCAACACCTCGGTGACGACCGTCTTCCTGGGCCCGTACCTCACCGCCATCGCGCGCGACGCCGCCGGTCCCGACGAGCGGCTGTCGTTCCTCGGCCTGTCCATCGCCGCCGGCAGCTGGTTCTCCTACGTCCTGTCGGCGTCGGTGGTCCTGCAGGTGCTGGTGCTGCCGCTGACCGGTGCCGTGGCCGACCGCACCGGCCGCAAGCGGGAGATGCTCACCGGTTTCGCCCTCCTCGGCGCGCTCGCGACCACGGCCCTGTTCTTCGCCGGCGACGGCCGGTGGCTGATGGGCGCCCTCCTCTTCATCCTCGCCAACATCAGCTTCGGCGCCGCCACGGTCGTCTACTACTCGTGGCTGCCCGACCTGGCCGGTCCCGACGACCGGGACAAGGTCTCCAGCCGGGGCTGGGCGTTCGGCTACGTCGGCGGGGCGCTGCTCCTCGCCGTCCACCTCGGGCTCGTCGTCGCCGCCGAGGACCTGGGGTTGAGCACCGGCGAGGCGGTGCGGATCTGCCTGGCCACCGCAGGCCTGTGGTGGGGTGCGTTCACGCTGTTCTCGGTGTCCCGGCTGCGCAACCGCCCGGTCGCGGCCTCGGCGATGCGGTCGGGCAGCAGCTTCCGGCAGCTGGCCACCACGTTCCGGGAGATGCGGGCCTTCCCGCTGACCCTGTGGTTCCTCGGCGCCTACCTGCTGTTCAACGACGGCGTCCAGACCGTGATCTCGCTGTCGGCGACCTATGCCACCGAAGAGCTGGACCTGGCCCAGGACGTGCTCACCGGCGCGATCCTGATGGTGCAGGTGGTGGCGATCTTCGGGGCGCTCGGGCTCGGCCGGCTGGCCGGGCGCTACGGCGCCAAGCGGGTGGTCCTCGGTGCCCTGGTCGCCTGGATCGGCGTGCTGTTCGCCGCGTTCTTCCTGCAGACCGGGGCGGTGGCGCAGTTCTACGCCCTCGCCGCCGTCATCGGGCTGGTGCAGGGCGGCACCCAGGCGCTGTCCCGATCGCTGTTCAGCCAGCTCATCCCGGCGGGCAAGGAGGCCGAGTACTACGGCTTCTACGAGATCAGCGACCGCGGGACCAGCTGGCTGGGGCCGTTGGCCTTCGGGCTGACCTACCAGCTGACCGGCTCCTACCGGCTGGCGATCGTCAGCCTGGTCATCTTCTTCGTCGGCGGCTTCATCGCGCTGGCGGCCCTGCCGATGCGCCGCGCGGTCCTCGCCGCAGGGAACACGCCTCCGGAGCGTCTGTGAGCCTCGAGGCCGACGGGGCGGCCGCGCAGGGCGCCCGCCCCGCGCTCCTCCCTGCGCCGTCGTCCGTGCCGGCGTCCGGCGACCGCCGGCGGCACCCCGCACCGGCTCATCTGCGGTTCTTCCACGGCCCGATGGACTGCGGGAAGTCGACGCTGGCCCTGCAGGTCGACCACAACCAGCGCCGGCAGGGCCGGCACGGCGTCCTGATCACCCAGGGAGACCGCTCGGCCGCGCCCCGGATCAGCTCCCGGGTGGGGCTGGCCCGCGCGGCGACCGAGATCGACGCCGGCACCGACCTGCACCGGCTGGTCCGCGACCGGTGGGCCGACGGTCACCGGGTCGACTACCTGATCGTCGACGAGGCGCAGTTCCTCACCGGGACCCAGGTCGACCAGCTCGCCCACCTCGTCGACGACTGGCACGTCGACGTCTATGCGTTCGGTCTGACCACCGACTTCCGCACTCGTCTGTTCCCCGGCACCCAGCGGCTGCTGGAGCTTGCCGACGACGTGCAGCGCGTCCAGGTGGAGGTGTTGTGCTGGTGCGGGCTCCCGGGGCTGCTGAACGCGCGCATCGTGGACGGTGCGATGGTCCGCTCCGGCGAGACGGTCGTGGTGGCCGACACGGCGCCGGCCGAGGCCGTCGGGGAGGTCCCCGACACCCCTGGCGTCCGCTACAAGGTGCTGTGCCGACGGCACTACGTGCGGGGCGAACTGGGCCCCACGCCGGCCGGGCCGGGGCAGCTGGCGCTCCCTGACCCGTCGGGGTCACCCCTCCGAGGGCCCCCGCCCCATGTTTCTGACTCCATGCGATGATGGACAACTGATTCGGCGGAATCCTTCCGCGATTTCTGTCGTTCATCTCAGTGACTCCCCGGTTCGTGGGTATGCCCCCGTCGCCGGACATCGAGTCGCGACCGACACCACGAACGAGAGGACGGTGTGCCATGGGCGAGCGTTCCCTGCGCGGCAGCCGATTGGGCAGCGTCAGCTACGAGACGGAGCGGAACACCGCGCCGATCGACCGGCAGTACGCCGAGTACCGGTGCCCGTCCGGTCACCTGTTCACGGTGCCCTTCGCCGACGACGCGGAGCTCCCCGACACCTGGGAGTGCAAGTTCGACGGCTCCGCGGCCAAGCTGGTCGGTGGCGCCGAGCCCGCGCCCAAGAAGGTCAAGCCCCCGCGCACCCACTGGGACATGCTGCTCGAGCGTCGCTCCGTGGAGGACCTCGAAGAGGTGCTCGCCGAGCGGCTGGACGTGCTCCGCGGCCGGCGGACCCGCGCCAGCTGAACCCAGCAGTGCCTGACGGCCCCGGTGGAGCGATCCACCGGGGCCGTTCCGCGTCCGCGATGAGTTCACCGGTCCTCCGGGGTCATACCGGCATGACACGCGTGATCGCCGGACTGACCCTCTCCCTGGACGGCTTCTTCGAGGACGCGGACGGCAGCATCTCGGCCCTCTACAGCGACTTCGACGACCTCCGGGATTCGGCCTACATGAAAGCGGCCCAGGCCGAGACGGGCGCTGCCCTCATGGGACGGCGCTTCTTCGACATGGCTCCCGACCCCGACGGGTACGCCGACGGGTACGAGTTCCAGGTGCCGATCGTGGTCGTGACCCACCGGCAGCCGGAGCGGCAGCCGAAGCGCAACGACCAACTGTTCTTCACGTTCGTGACCGAGGGAGTCGAGGCCGCCGTCGGTCAGGCGGCCGAGCTGGCCGGTGACAAGGCGGTGACCGTCCTCGGCGGGGCGGACCTGACCCGGGAGCTGCTGGCCGCCGGGCTGGTCGACGAGCTGCGCGTCGACGTCATGCCGGTCCTCCTGGGAGGAGGACGGCGGCTCTTCGACGGCCTCCCGGCCGGCTCCGTCCGCCTGGAGAAGCTCGGCGTCGACGAGGAGGGCACCCGGACGACGCTCCGGTTCGCGGTGCTCCGCTAGGCGGGTGGGCGTCCGTCGGGTCCGCGCACGACCTCGCCCTCGATGACCAGGCGCGAACTGCCGGAGCCGTCGGGGCGCAGGTCCCCGGCGCGGGGCACCTCGGCGGTCCGGACGCTCTCCACCCGCACCGGTGGCCGCAGTCCGACCGGCAGCCGGGCAACGACCAGCCGCGTCAGGGCGCCGCGCACCAGGCTCCGCGTGCCCGGGAGCAGGCAGAGCAGCCCCACCACGTCCCCGATGAAGCCGGGCAGCACCATGAGCAGTCCGCCCGCGGCGACCAGGCCGGCGTTGCCGAGCTCCGTCCCCGGCGAGCGGCGGGTGCGGGCCCGCTCGCGGAGGTCGGCCAGCGCGCGCGTCCCCTGCCGGGCCAGCAGGATCCACCCGAGCACGCTCGTGGCGAGCGTGGCGAGGATCGTCCAGCCGACCCCGATCCACTGCGCCACGAGGACGAAGACGACCAGTTCGGCCAGCACCAGCAGGCCCGCGACCGTCCGGATCCGGCGCCCCACGGCGTCACTCATGCTGTCCTGCCTCTCTGTGCCCGGCTCTCGCCGGCACCGGACGGCGGGCGAGGCCCGGCAGCCAGTCGGCCAGCCGGTCCCGCAGCCCCCACACGGTGACCCGTACCAATGCCTCCCTAACGATCGAACCGCTCATCTTGCTCCTGCCGAACCGCCGCTCGGCGAAGGTGATCGGCACCTCCACCACGCGCGCCCCGGACCGGACCGCCCGCCACGCCCAGTCGACCTGGAAGCAGTACCCCTGGCTGGCGACGTCGTCGAAGGGCAGCCGCTCGATCAGCTCGGTCCGCGCCGCCCGGTAGCCGCCGGTGGCGTCGCTCAACGGGAGGCGCAGGGCCCAGCGGGTGTACCGGTTGCCGGCCCGCGAGAGCAGGAGGCGGTGGATCGGCCAGTCGGTCACCCCTCCTCCGGGCACGTACCGCGAGCCCAGCACGAGATCCGCCGTCCGCAGCGCGGCCAGGAGGTCCGGGAGCTGCTCGGGGGCGTGCGAGCCGTCGGCGTCCATCTCGACGAGCACGTCGTAGCCGTTCTCGCGGCCCCAGCGGAAGCCGGCCACGTACGCCCGGCCCAGCCCCTGCTTGGCGCTGCGGTGCAGGACGTGGACGCGGTCGTCACGCGCGGCGAGCTTCTCCGCGAGGTCCCCGGTGCCGTCGGGCGAGGCGTCGTCGACCACCAGGGCGTGCGCCTCGGGCACGCTGTGGCGCAGCCGGTCGAGGATCGGCTCGAGGTTCTCCACCTCGTTGTACGTGGGGACGATGACCAGCACGCGCTCGCTCACCGGGCCGCCCGCCGCTGACGGCGCGCACGCACGCCCGGCCAGGCGGCCGCCAGCAGGGCGGCGACGCCGACAGCGGTCACCGTCCACTCAGGGACCGAGCCGAGCCGCCGCGCCACGGTCGAGGAGCTCCGCTCGGCGATCGACTCGACGAAGACGTCGGGCGTGAACAGCTCCGAGGACTCGGCGATCGACCCGTCCGGGGCCACGATCGCGGAGATCCCGCTGGTGGCCGCCACCACGACGGTGCGACCGAACTCCACCGCCCGCAGGCGGCTCATCGCCAGCTGCTGGGCGCTCTCGTCGGTGTAGCCGAACGTCGCGTTGTTGGTCTGGACGACGATCATCCCGGCTCCGCCGTCCACGACGTCGTGCACCAGGCCGTCGTAGACCACCTCGAAGCAGATCAGGTCGCCCAGCCGCACGCCCCCGACGTCGAGCACCCCCACCTCGTCCCCGGCGATGAAGTTGCGACGCACGAGGTCGACCTTGTCGCTGAAGAAGCGGAAGAAGTCGCGGGCCGGGACGTACTCGGCCAGCGGCACGGGGTGGCGCTTGACGTAGGTGTCCCCCGGCCCGTCGGCGGGGTCCCAGACGATGGCGGTGTTGCTGAGGAACTCGCCCGGCCCCTGGACGACGGCCCCGACCAGGATCGGCGCCCCGATGGCCGTCGCCGCCCGGTCGATCTGGCGGGCGGCGTCGGCGTTGGTGTACGGGTCGATGTCGGAGCTGTTCTCCGGCCAGATGACGGCATCGGGTTGCGGCTCCTCCCCGCCGCCACCGCCTCGGCGAGCTCGAGGGTGCGCTGGACGTGGTTGTCGAGCACGGCACGACGCTGGGCGTTGAAGTCCAGCCCGGCCCGCGGCACGTCGCCCTGGATGACGGCGACCGTCGACGTGGGCCCGCCCGCGGTGAGCGACGGCCCGGGCAGCGGCAGCCAGGCCAGGGCCCCGACCAACGGGACCGCGAGCGCGGCGACGAGGAGGAGGCCCACGGTCCGCAGGACGGGTCCACGCTCCCCGCTGTTCCTGCCGTCCCACGGGCCCGTCCCAGGGCTCGGGCCACGACGAGGACCATCGCGGCCAGCAGAGCGCCGGTGAGGGCGACGGCGAAGCTGACCAGCGGCACGCCCCCGTACGCGGCGAGCGCCAGGAGTGGCCCTTCCGTCTGGCTGAAGCCGAGCCGGCCCCAGGGGAAGCCGTCCAGGACGAAGCGTCCCCGGAGGGCCTCGTCGGCGACCCAGAGGGCCGCGGTCCAGACCGGCCAGAAGCGCAGCCGGGAGGTCAGCGCCGTCGCGCCGCCCAGCAGCGCCAGGTGCACGGCCTCCCAGACGGCCAGGGCGAGCCACGGGAAGGCGCCGACGTAGATGCCGGTCCAGGACAGCAGGGGCACGAAGAAGGCGAGTCCGAACAGGAGGCCCAGCCACAGCCCCGAGCGCACCCGCTGCCTGTGCACCGCGAGGGCGAGCGCCGCCGGCCCGAGCACCGCCAGGCCGACGAGGTCGTAGCCCGGGAAGGCGAGCACGAGCAGGAGGCCGCCTGCGATCGCGATCAGACTGCGCCAGGGCCAGGCCCGAGCCCTGCGGGGCTGCGTCGGTTCCTCCGGCGGCGGCAGCGGCCGCGTCAGCGTGCCGACCGCCGGCCGCCCTGCTCCTGCCGGCACCCACAGCCTCCCGGAACCGCTCCGGTGCCCCCGGGGGTGGTCCCCGTCACCGGTCACTCCCCGAGCCGGTCGGACGGGGTCCGGACCGCCGCGCCTCGGCTGCGGTCCTGACCCAGCATCCCATCCCTGGCCGCGCATGCGGCCGTAAGGCCCCGTCCCGGGCCCCGCCCTGAGCTTGCGAAGGTGGGGAGGACGGGGTCCTTTGTCAACCGGGTCAGCGGCCGGCAGGTGCTCCGCGCCGTCTCCGCGTCTTCGGGCCGGACGGCCGGTCGCTGGACGCGATCGGCTCGACCGTTGTCTGATGACGCCGATCCGAGCAGGCCCCGCCGGGGTGGCCGGTCCGCGTGCCCCCGGCCGGTCCGCGCGCTCCCTCGACCCGGCGTGACCGGAGGACGTCGCGGCTCGATCCGGAGGGCGCAGGCTGGTGCCCCCGAATGGAACTGCAGCGACTGTAAGAACTCCGTGCGCCTGCACGCGTACTTACGGTGACTGCGGGAGCTACTGTGGCTGAATCGTTATCCGCCCGTCAAGGGCCCGGGACGACCAGCGTCGCCGTCGCCTCCACGACCGGCAGGGGCGGTTCCAGCACCCCGGCGGCGGACGGGCCCCGCTCCGGCTCGGCCCGGGCGACCACCCGGGCGGTGCAGCGCAGCTCGCGGCTGCGGCGACCGATCCGGACCACTTCGCACGTCGCCTCCAGGACGTCACCAGCGCGCACCGGCCCCAGGAAGGACACCTCCGAGTAGCCGGCGAGCAGGCCCTCGTCGCCGTCCATCACGATCGCCACCTCCGTCGCGACATCACCGAACAGCCCGAGGGTGTAGGCGCCGTCGACCAGGGCGCCGCCGTAGTGGGCGTGCGCGTACGGGACGTACCGGCGGTGGGTGACGGTCAGGCCGAGCCGGGGGTCGGTCATGGTCGTACCTCCTGTGGGACGAGGGCGGATATCAGGTAGCTGGCCACCTCGCCGGGCGTCGTCCCCCGGCCGAAGACCTTGTCGACGCCGAGGTCGGCGGCCATGGCGGGGTCGAACCGGGGGCCGCCGACGACGAGCAGGGGCCGGTCCTCCCCATCGCCTCGCGGAACGCCGCGGCGAGCTCGCGGGTGTTGCGCAGGTGCGCGTCCTTCTGCGTGACCACCTGCGACACCAGGACGGCGTCGGCGCGGGCGGCCCGGGCCCGCGCGACCAGCTCGGGCACCGTCACCTGCGCCCCGAGATTCGTCACGGCCATCTCGCGCAGGTACTCCAGGCCCTTCTCCCCCGCGAAGCCCTTGACGTTGAGGATCGCGTCGATGCCGACCGTGTGGGCGTCGGTGCCGATGCACGCGCCGAGGACCACCAGCTTCCGGTTCAGACCCGTCCGGATGGCGGCGTTGATCTCCGACGACGACAGCAGCGGGTAGGCGCGCTCCTCGACGACGACGGCGTCGAGGTCGACCAGGTGCCGCACGCTGCCGTAGACGACGAAGAAGGTGTAGCCGCTGTCGATGGCGTGGCTGTGCACGACCATCGCCGGCTCGAGCCCCATCTTGTTGGCCAGCTGCAGCGCGGCGCCCTCGGCCTTCGGCCCGGCGGGGACGGGAAGGGTGAACGACGTCTGCACCATCCCGTCGCCGGTGGTGTCGCCGTACGGGCGGATCACGGTCCCGTCAGGCATCGGACCCCTCCAGCAGCTGCAGGGCCGGGTTGTAGGCGTCGGGCCCGGTGACGACGACGCCGTCCAGGCCCTTGCCGCCGTCGGCCGGGCGCTTGGTGATGCCGAAGGTCCCGTCGGCGATCGCCTGGATGAGGCCGTCGGGGTGGTCGGCGATCCTCTCCAGGAGCGCCACGGCCTCGGTGAGCACCGTGTGTGCCCGCTTGTCGATGAACCCGCCCGGGGGCGGGGCGAAGTCCTCGGCGAGGTTTCCCGCGGAGTTCAGCACGTAGCGGACGTTGCGCAGTGCCAGGTCGCGGTCGGACAGCCACGGCGTGACGACCGCCTCGGTCATCATGCCGACGAGCAGGATGCCCTGACCGGTGAGCGCACCGGCCAGGTTGAAGAAGCCGTCGAGCAGGTAGCCGCGGAACACGTCGCCGGTCATGTGCTTCGTCGGCGGCATCCACTTCAGCGGCGCGTCGGGGAAGAGGTTCCGGGCCAGCAGCGCGTGGGCCAGCTCCAGCCGGAACGACTCGGGGACGTCAGGGTCGATCTCGAAGGCGTGGCCGAGGCCGAGCTGCCAGTCCTCGAGCCCCGCCTCCTTCGCGAGCGTCTCGTTGAGCAGCTGGCTGACGGTGACCGTGTGCGCCTCGTCGACGGCGTCGGCGGTGGTGAGGTAGTTGTCCTCGCCGGTGTTGATGATGATCCCGGCGCGGGCGTGCACCATCCGGCTGAACCGCTGGTCGACGAAGGTGCGCCGCGGGTTGATGTCGCGGAAGAGGATCCCGTACATCGCGTCGTTGAGCATCATGTCCAGGCGCTCCAGACCGGCCAGGACGGCGATCTCGGGCATGCACAGGCCGGAGGCGTAGTTCGTCAGCCGCACGTAGCGGCCGAGCTCTGCGCTCACGTCGTCCAGGGCGGCCCGCATCAGCCGGAAGTTCTCCTGGGTGGCGTAGGTGCCCGCGTACCCGGTGCGGGTGGCGCCCTCGGGCACGTAGTCCAGCAGGGACTGGCCGGTCGACCGGATGACGGCGATGACGTCGGCACCCGCGCGTGCGGCGGCCTGCGCCTGGGGATGTCCTCGTGGATGTCGCCGGTGGCCACGATCAGGTAGATCCAGGGCCGCCGCGGCGGGTCGCCGTGGGTGGCGACGAGTTCCTCGCGGCGCCGCCGGTTGGCGTCGATGCGGGCGATCCCTGCGGCCGCCGCGGTCCGGGCCGCCTGCCGTGCCTGCTCGGCCGCCGCGCCGGAGGGGATCGCGAACCGGGCGGTGCCGGCGCCGACGTCCTCCGCCAGCTGCTGCAGGGTTCCCCGGACGCGAGCGTGTGCCACACCGGCAGTGCGACGCCGGACTCCAGTCCCACCTGCTCGCGGACGGCGTCCACGACGCGGTTGGCCCAGGGCACGCGGTCCTCCAGCCTCCCTCCCCCGTCACCGGGTCCGTCCCGGTCAGGCCGGCGAGCCGCAGCACCGCCCGCTCGACGGAGACGGTGGTGTGCCGGTGCGCCAGGTCGATCACCGGCTGGGCCGCTCGCGCAGCCAGTTCCCGGGCGCGGACGACCAGCGCCGGGTCGAGGGGCAGCGTGCTCATGGCAGGTCTCCGATCGGTTCGCCGCCGACGAGCAGGCCGCGGCAGGACGGCACCGCGCGTTCGGCCAGGACGGCGGAGAGGGTCTGCCGGGTGGCCCAGAGCGCCAGGTGCGCGGGAGCGCCCACCGCCAAGGGACCGGCCGGGTGCTCGGCGCGGACGGCGTGCCAGCCGCCGTGGGTGTGCGCGTCGAAGGCGTCGAACGGTCGCAGGCCGGAGCCGGGGGTCCGGTGGTCGACGGCGGCGTGCACGCTCCCCAGGGGTCCAGCGGGGTGACCGGGGCGTCGCTGCCCAGCGCGAGGGCCACGCCGGCGTCGGAGAGGTCGGCGAACGGGTTGGTGGCCGCGGCCCGTCGGAGGCCCAGCCGCTCGGCGTACATGCCCGTGTCGCCGCCCCACGCGGCGTCGAAGGCCGGCTGGACGCTCGCCACCATCCCCCAGGCCTGCATGCGGTCCACGACGGCGTCGTCGCACATCTCCAGGTGCTCCAGCCGGTGCCGGCAGGCACGCACGGCCGCGACGCCCAGGTCCTCGACGACCGCGCCGACCGCGTCGAGCACCTGGTTCACCGCCGCGTCGCCGATGCAGTGGAACCCGGCCTGGATCCGTGCCTCCGTGCACGCACGGACGTGGTGGACCAGCGACGCCGTCTCGAAGCGCAGGGCACCGCTCGTGGCGGGCCGGTCGGCGTAGGGCTCGCTCAGCGCGGCGGTGTGCGAGCCGAAGGCGCCGTCGCAGAACAGGTCCCCGCCCGCGCCGGCGAGCCCGAGCTCGCGCACCAGGTCCAGCCCACCCCGTTCGGCGAGCTCGCCCCAGTAGCCGAGCACCCGTGGTCCGGGCTCCTCGCCGGCGAGCGTCAGGAGGGCGGCCAGGTCGTCGGCGCCGGAGACCTCGGGGCCCGCCATCTCGTGGAGGCTGCCGATGCCGAGGCCGGCGGCCGCGCCGAGCGTCGCCCGCTGGGCCGTGCGCCGTTGCACGGGGTCGACCGCCCCGTACGCGGCCCGGCGGACCGCGTGGTGCGCGTCGAGGCGCAGCTGACCGTCGGCGCCGAAGCCGGGGAGGTCGGCCACACCGGGCACCCGGTCGAGCAGCGCGGTGGAGACGGTGGCCGAGTGGACGTCGACCCGGGCGAGGTAGGCGGGTCGGTCGCCGACGACGGCGTCGACGTCGTGCCGGGTCAGCGCGCGTCCCTCCGGCCAGTCCGTCTCGTCCCAGCCGGTGCCGAGGACGATGCCGGTCGGAACCGCACAGGCATGGGCGGCCACGGCGCCCACCGCGTCGCGAAGGCTCACGCTCGAGTGGAGGTCGAGGCCGGTCAGCGCCAGGCCGGTCGCGGTCGCGTGCACGTGCGCGTCGACGAAGGCCGGGGTCAGCAGCGCCCCCTCCCCCGCCACCACGCGTGCCGCCGGAGGTGCGCCGGCGGCCGGGCCCAGCCACGCGATGCGCCCGTCGGACACCTGCACCGCCCACCCGTGCCGGTCGCCGACGGTGACGTCGGTCAGCAGCAGGCTCATGCCCGGACGCGCGGATCGATCAACGACCGGACGCCCGGTACGCGGCGATAGAGGTCCAGGGCCAGGGCCGCGTGCCCCGGCGTGTAACCGTTCCCCACGAGCATCGTCACGTCCGCCGCCATCCCTTCCGCACCCAGGGCCGCCGCCGAGAAGGACGTGGCCATGGAGAAGAAGACCACGGTGCCCCCGTCGGCCGTGGCCAGGACGGCCCCGTGCTCGGCGCCGGGAACGTCCACGCACACCACCGTGACGTCTGCCGGGGTGTCGACCGCGGCGGCGACGGCCAGTGGATCGGTCGCGTCGGCGATCACCACCCGGTCGGCCAGACCGGTAGCGCGCAGCGCTGCGGCCTCGCGCTCGTCGCGCACCAGCCCGGTGAGGTGCGCGGCACCGCCTGCCCGGGCGGCGGCGAGAGAGGCAGCCGGATTTTCCGGCGGCCCCGAGCACGACGACGGAGCCGGCACCCGTCCGTTCGATCACCCGGGCGGTGGCCGCGGGGGCGCCGCAGACGTCCAGCACGGCCAGGGACACCGGGTCGGGCAGGTCGTCGGGCAGGACGGCGGCGATCGAGCGGGCGAACAGGATCGCCGACCCTCGGCCGGGACCTGCTCGCTGCGCCCGTCCCAGCCGGTCAGGCCGTCGGTGAGACGCAGCGGCGTCAGGGTCAGCGAGACCAGCGTGGCCACCCGTTGGCCGACGGTCAGTCCCAGCGGGGACTCCGGGCCCACGGCGTCGACGACCCCGATGAGCATGCCGCCGGACCCCGTGACGGGGTTCTGCATCTTGCCCCGCGCGGCGACGATCCCGAGGACCGCAGCCCGGACGGCGTCGCCGTCGCCGCCGCAGGACTCCCAGAGCTGGCGGTAGGAGGCGGCGTCGAGGTTCAGCCGCTGCACGGCGATCCGCACCTCGTCCGGCCCGATGACCGGGTCGGCGTCCAGCCGCAGCGCGGCCTGGGGCAGCGCCCCACGGGGCTCCAGCACCCGGTGGGCACCGAGCGAGCGGTCTGCCGATCTCGCCACGCGACTCTCCCGTCTCACCCGTTCGTCGCAGGAGAACCTATCGTGCAGAGCCCCTTGTGCCGAAGAATCTCCCGTAGGCTCACCCGTGTTGCGGAGGGCCGCGGCAGGACAGGAGGCGACACCGTGCTCGAACAGCCCTACGAGTACTCGGCGCGCGCGCTCGTCGAGCCCGACTGGCGGCGGCTGCCCGGCTTCGCGGACGTGACCGACGAGCAGTGGCGCAGCGCCCAGTGGCAGCGGGTGAACTGCGTCAAGAACCTGCGCCAGCTGCGCGGCGTCTACGGCGACCTGCTCGACGAGACGTTCTACGCCGACGTCGAGACCGACCAGGCCGGTCGCGCCACGATGTCCCTGCTGCTGCCGCCACAGATGCTCAACACGATGGTCCCGACGCAAGCGCCGTCGACGGCGGCGATGCTGGCCGACCCGGTGCGCCGGTACATGCTTCCGGTCGCCTCCGACCGGCTGCCCGGCGCAGCCGCCAGCCACCCGTACGCGGCGCGCGACTCTCTGCACGAGCACGAGATGTGGGCCGTCGAGGGCTGACCCACCGCTATCCGACCAAGGTGCTGGCCGAGCTGCTGTCCACCTGCCCGCAGTACTGCGGTCACTGCACCCGCATGGACCTGGTGGGCAACTCGACGCCCGCCGTCCCCAAGCTCAAATTCGAGCTCAAGCCGGTGGACCGGCAGACGGCGATGCTCGAGTACCTGCGCCGCACCCCGGCGTCCGCGACGTCGTGGTCTCCGGCGGCGACGTGGCCAACCTGCCGTTCAAGAACCTCGAGGCGTTCGTGGCCGGCCTGCTGGAGATCGAGTCGGTGCGCGACATCCGGCTGGCGTCGAAGGCCCTGATGGGCCTCCCCAGCACTGGCTCCAGGACGACGTGGTCGAGGGCATGACCCGCCTGGCCACGACCGCCCGGGCCCGCGGGGTCTCGCTGGCGATCCACACGCACGTCAACGCCGCCCAGTCGGTGACCCCCTGGTGGCCGAGGCGGCGCAGGCGATGCTCGCCGCGGGTGTGCGCGACGTGCGCAACCAGGGCGTGCTGCTGAAGGGGTCAACGCGACCGCGACGCAGCTGCTCGACCTGTGCTTCGCGCTGCAGGACGGCGCCGCGATCACGCCGTACTACTTCTACATGTGCGACATGATCCCCAGCGCCGAGCACTGGCGGGTGTCGCTGGCGCAGGCGCAGACGCTGCAGCACGACATCATGGGCTACCTGCCGGGCTTCGCGACGCCGCGCATCGTCTGCGACGTCCCCTACGTGGGCAAGCGCTGGGTGCACCAGGTGGCGGAGTACGACCGTGAACGCGGCATCAGCTACTGGACCAAGAACTACCGCACCGGCATCGAGGCCGGCGACGAGGCGGCGCTGGACCGCCGCTACACCTACTACGACCCGATCGGCACCCTGCCCGAGAGCGGGCAGGCGTGGTGGGCGCAGCGTGACCTGGACCCGGTCGCGGCCGAGGTGCGCGCCGCGTCGTCGAGGGCGGCGTCGGCGGCTGACCTCCTCGGCTGAACGCCGTCTCCCGGGTGTCCGGGATGGCGGCTCGGGTAGCCCTGGTCCGTGGGGACGACGCATGAGCTGCTCTTGCGGACCGATCGGCTGCGGCTGCGCCCGTGGACCACGTCGCGGGAGGACATCGCCCGGCTCACCGACCTCTATTCCCGCGAGGAGATCACCCGCTGGATCGGCGGTGCACCGTCGGTCCCCCGGACGAGCTGGTGGCGCGCTGGGCCGCGGTGTCCGCGCTCGACGAGCGGCACGGCTGCTGGGCCATCGAGCGGCCGGACTCCCCGTCGTGGCCGGGACGGTGCTCTTCAAGCCCTTGCCGAACGGGGTCGGGGAGGTCGAGGTCGGCTGGCACCTGCACCCCGACTCCTGGGGGCACGGGTACGCCACCGAGGCCGCCCGGGCGGTCATCGACCGGGGGTTCGACGCCGGCGTGCCGGAGGTCTACGCGGTCGTCCGGCCCGGCAACCAGGCATCCGTGGCGGTGTGCGCCCGGCTGGACATGGAGCACATCGGTCGCTTCCGCCGGTGGTACGACGTCGAGCTGGAGACGTTCCGGCTGACGGCGCCCGTCGTCGTCGAGTGACCCGTCGTCGAGTGACTCAGCGGCGGAGGCGGGCCATCAGGCGCTTGACCGGGTGCGGCCGCTCCGCCGTGACCTCCTTGCCGGCCGCCCGGATCGAGTCCTTCTCCGCGGCCACCTCGGGGGTCGGCGCGGTGCCGCCCAGGTGCGCGGGCAGCCACCAGCGCTCCTCGTCGCCGGCCGGCTGGTCGGGGTAGTCGCGCTGGGCCTCGTCCAGCAGGGCCTCCATGGCCGCCCGGGTACGCCGCAGGAGCGCCTGCGGCTTCTCCCCGGCTGCGGGACCAGCGGCTCGCCCAGGATCACCATGACGGCCACGCCGCGGCGCAGCTCGATCTTGTGGCCCTTGGTGGCGACGCGGTGCCCGCCCCAGACCGCAGCCGGGACGATGGGCACACCGGCGTCGACGGCCATGCGCGCGGCGCCGGCCTTGAGGTCCTTCACGGTGAAGCTGGTGCTGATCGTGGCCTCGGGGAAGACGCCGACCACCTCGCCGTCCTTGAGGGCGCGGACGGCGGACTCGAACGCCGCGGCGCCGGCCTTCCGGTCGACCGGGATGTGCTGCATCGCGCGCATGAACGGGCCGGAGAACCAGTGGTCGAAGACGGCGGACTTCGCCATGAACCGGACCAGGCGGTGCTGCGGTAGTGCGCCGAGGCCGAGGAAGGTGAAGTCGAAGAAGCTGACGTGGTTGCTGCAGATGATCGCGCCGCCGGTGGTGGGCACGTGCTCGGAGCCGCGCACGTCGAAGCGGAAGCGGAACAGCCGGAAGACCACCAGGCAGGCCCGGATGACGAACCGGTAGGGCCGGTCGCGGCGCGGCGGCATGGAGCCGAAGAGGTTGCCGCGGACGACGTCGCGCCAGCTCGCGGTGTACATGGCGGAAATCTAGCCGGTCGGTCCCTGCGCCGCCCGAGCGACGTCCTCCTGCCGGCCGGTGGTGAGTGCGACCGCGGTGCGGACCACGGCGGCGAGGTCGCCGGTCTCGTGGTGGACGCGGCGCTGGAGGTCGGCGCCGGTCCCCCGTCGCAGGACGGTGCCGAGTCCGTCGGTCACCCGCTCCTCGTCACCGGCGTCGGCCAGCGCCGGGCGGATGTGGTCCAGGAGGGCGCCGACCACGTCCGCCGCCGGAGCGGGGCGGCCGGTGAGCGGGTGGACGAGATCGCCGGTCAGGCCGGAGCGCCCGGCCCGCCAGGCAGCCATCCGCAGCACCGCGGCCGGCACGTCGGGTGGCGGGCCCGCGTCCCGGGCGGCCGTCTCGACCAGGCCGCGGACCACGCCGGCGAGGGTCACGGCGTCCTCGACGCGGAGCGCGACGTCGGCGGTGCGGATCTCGACGGTCGGCCAGTTGGCCGAGAGGCGGGCGTCGAAATAGACCATGCCGGTGTCCAGGACGGTGCCGGTCCCCAGCACCCGGTCCATGAGGTGGTGGTACTCGGCGGCGTCGGCGAAGACCTCGGTGGGCCCGGCCGATGGCCAGCGGTGCCAGGCCTGGGAGTGGAAGCTGGCGTAGCCGCTGTCCCGGCCCTGCCAGAAGGGTGAGTTGGCCGTCAGCGCGGTGAGCACGGGCAGCCAGACTCGGATGCGGTTGAGGACCGCGACGCCCTCCTCGTCGTCGGCGACCGACACGTGCACGTGGCAGCCGCACGTGAGCATCTCGCGGGCCGTGAGCCCGAACGCCTCGAGCATGCGGGCGTAGCGCTCGCCCTCGGTGGCAATGGGCTCGACGGGGACCGGGGAGGTGGCCAGGGCGACGACGGACGCGCCGGTGGCCGCCGCGGCGGACTCGGCCCGGGCCCGCCAGAGCCCGAGCTCTGTCTCCACCTCGGCGAGGTCGGAGCACACGCGCGTACCGAGTTCGAGCTGCTGCGCCTTGAGCTCCGGCACCAGATGGGCTGCCGACCCCGCGTCCCTCGACCCGCCGGTCTCGTCGTCGCCCCGCTCCGCGCGGTCGTGCTCCTGGGGGTCTCTCCTCGCCCCGGCGCGAGGCCACGTCGAGAGCGTCGGGGCCGAGTGGGACGGGACGGCCGCCGGCATCGACGACCAGCAGTTCTTCCTCGACCCCGATGGTGCGCACGTCCTCGATGATCGTCAGCCACGCTGCCGGCCGCGCGGTGGGCGTGGCACTGCGACTCCATCGGGGCACGACCTACGGCCGTTATCCCCAAGATAGATATGACAAGTGATGGCGGACCCTCCGGGCCGCCACCACTCCTGGTCACCCTGACACCACGGCCGGGGCTCCCGCGATTGTTGATGCGGCGCCCGGAGGGTGCCGTGAAGCGGGCTTCACCAGGTGACCACAAATCGGGACTGCATGTTTGTTGGGGATAACGGTAGTATTCCGTCATGAGAGGTGGGTGGCAGCAGCCGCTGCCCGACATGCCGACGCCTCCTCCTGCCCGGGCCTGGCGCCGGCTGGAAGCGCCACCCGGGTACGAGGCGCAGTGGCGCCGGCTGGCCGACGCCGCGCTGGAGCTGGGACTGGGCCCTGACCAGCTGAGCGAGACGGGGCTCGAACCGCTGACGGCGGCCCGAGGCTGGAAGCCGGCGACCGTGGCGCTGTACACGAAGGTCGCCCGGTACGGCGGCGTGGCCCTGCCGAGAGTGGCCACCCCGGAACCGGATCCGCCCGAGCTCGATCTCCGGCCCCTGACGCGCATCCGCACCGAGGACCCCGAGCACCTGCGGTCGGTGGCCTGGTGCGCCGTCGCACTCGGCTGGCCGGCGTCGGTGGCGGCGTTCCGGTCGCTGCGCCGGGACCAAGTGCGGCCGAGCGGACGGCGCCTGCTGGTCTCGACCGACGACGGCGAGTGGTCGGTCACCGGCGCGCTGACCGCGTGGCATGCGTGGGAGGCGGTCAGGTCGCGGTTCCCGGCGCTGGCCGAGAGCCCCTGGGTGCTGCCGGCCCTGCGGCGCGGTCCGGGCCTCGATTCACGGATCGGCGGCCGGTTGTCGAACCAGGCGCTGCAGGCCACCTTCACCAAGCACGCCGCCCGGACGGCGCAGCACCTGCGCGCGACGTCGGCACCGTCGCGGGAGGCGTGGGCGGCGGAGCTGGCCGTCGCCTACCGGGAGCTCTCCTACGACTCCTACCGCCGGCTGGCTCTGGCCGCTGGAGCGCCGCCGGTGTCGCCGCGCGGCGTGGTCCGGGCCGCGCGGGCGGTCGGCCGGTCGTCCCGACGGGCCGGCTGAAGCACACCGCAATCGCTCCGGTGTGCCTGGGCAGCGGCCCAGGTCGCCTCAGATGAGAGCGAGCTGCTCGCCCCCGGGAGACGCTTCCGCGCAGACCGGGGCGGGAGCGAGCTGGCTCTTCGGGCGCACGCCGGGCATGCCGCCGGTCGGCAGGCTGCCCTCCGGGAAGCCCACCTCCGGGTCGCCGGGAACGCCGCTGGTGATCACCGTGTCGACCGCCTTCCGCGCCGTCCCTCCGCTCTGCCGGTCCAGGCCGTGCGCCGCCAGGAGCGGTGCCACCCGATGTGCCAGCCACGTGCGGTACTCGGTCGGCACGTAGGCCCGCCGCGCGTAGAGCTGCTGGTAGCGCGGGACGAGCTCCGGGTGCTCGCGGGACAGCCACGCCATGAACCACTCTCGCGCGCCCGGCCGGAGGTGCAGCGGGATCACGGTCACCCCGGTTGCTCCGGCCGCGGCGATCGCCGCGAGTGCGGCATCCAGGTTTGCCAGGCCGTCGGTGAGGCCCGGCAGCACCGGTGCCAGGAACACGCCGCACGGCAGACCGGCATCGGCGAGCGCCCGCACCAGGTCCAGCCGCGCCCGCGGCGTCGGCACACCCGGCTCCAGGCCGGCGTGCAGGTCGTCGTCCCAGATCGCCATGGAGACCCCCAGCCCCAGCGGGACCGATTGCGCGGCGTCGCGCAGCAGCGGGACGTCCCGGCGGAGCAGGGTGCCTTTCGTCAGGATGGAGAACGGCGTGCCCGACTCGGCGAGCGCCCCGATCACGCCCGGCATCAGCCGGTAGCGACCCTCGGCCCGCTGGTAGGGGTCGGTGTTGGTGCCCAGGGCGACGTGCTCGTGCGTCCACGACGGCCGCGCCAGTTCTCTCCGGAGGATCTCCGCCAGGTTGGTCTTGACCACGACCTGCGTGTCGAAGTCCTGACCCGAATCGAGTTCCAGCCATTCATGCGTCTTCCGAGCGAAGCAATAAACGCAAGAATGAGAACATCCACGATAAGGATTAATGGTATAGGGAATGGCATCGCCGATTCGCCCGGCACGTGGTTGAGTGCGCTCTTGGCTCGAACCTCGTGGAACGTCAGACCGGGGTACTCCGGCACCTGGACGCTGCGCAGCAGTCCACGGATGCTCGGCATGCCGGGCAGGGTGGTCGGCTCGTCGAAGTCGAGCCGCTGGGCGTCCCATCGCATGTCGACCATCGAACACACGTTCGAACGGTTTGTCCAGCCGCTGCCTCGAGGATCAGATGGGCGGACGGTCCTCGTAGAAGGTGGAGAGCACCACCGTCGTCCTCGTGGTGACGTTCGCGGCCGCGCGGATGTCCTGGAGCAGGTGCTCGAGCGCGTCGGGCGAGGCCACCCGCACCTTGAGGATGTAGCTCTCCACGCCGGCCACCGAGTGGCACTCCTCGATGGCCGACAGGTGGGCCAGTCGCGCGGGCGCGTCGTCGGGCTGGGCGACGTCGATCGGCGTGATCGACACGAACGCCGTCAGCGGCAGGCCCAGCGGCTTGGGGTCCAGCGTGGCGCGGTAGCCGGTGATCAGCCCGCGCTGCTCGAGCCGGCGGACCCGCTGGTGCACTGCGGACACCGACAGGCCCACCTTCTCGGCGAGGTCGGTGTAGCTGGCCCGCCCGTCCCGCGCCAGGGCGGCCAGCAGCGCACGGTCCACGTCCACGGCGGGCGCGGCCGGCTCAGCCGGCGAGCTCGACGAGCTCACGCGGGCCCTCGTTGAGCGTGCGGACGCCGTCCTCGGTGCAGACGACGATGTCCTCGATGCGGGCGCCGCAGCGGCCGGGGAGGTAGATGCCCGGCTCGACCGAGAACGCCATGCCGGGCACGAGCGGCAGGTCGTTGCCCGCCACGATGTAGGGCGCCTCGTGGGTGTCCAGGCCGATGCCGTGACCGGTGCGGTGGATGAAGTGCCCGCCCCACCCGGCGTCGTCGATCACCCGGCGGGCCGCGGCGTCGACCTCCTCGGCGGTCACGCCCGGGCGGACCGCCGCGGTGGAGGTCTCCTGCGCGGCCTGCAGGACGGCGTACCACTCGGCCACCTCGGCGCTGGGCGCTCCGCCGACCAGGTAGGTCCGGGTGCAGTCCGAGCGGTACCCGGTGCCCGTCTCTCCCCGATGTCGACGACGACGAGGTCCCCGGCCTGCACGGTGCGCCCGGAGAGCTCGTGGTGCGGGCTCGCGCCGTTGGGGCCCGACCCGACGATGGTGAAGTCCACGCCGGTGTGCCCCTCCGCGATGATCGCCGCCGCGATGTCTGCGCCCACCTCGGCTTCGGTGCGCCCGACGCGGAGCCACTCGGCCATCCGGGCGTGCACCCGGTCGATGGCGGCGCCGGCCAGCGCGAGCTCCTCGATCTCCGCGGCGGACTTGACCATCCGCAACCGGTCCACGACCGGGCTGGCGATCTCCAGCGTCGAGCCGGACAGTGCCCGCTGGACGCCGAGCGCGTGCTCGGCCCAGGTCCGGGCACCGACCGCCACCCGTGCCGGCCTGGCCCCGAGGCGGGCACCGGCCTCCCGGGCCAGCAGGGCGAACGGGTCGTCGGTCTCGTCCCAGGCCAGCAGCTCCAGCCCCAGGCTCCCGGCCGGGCTCGCGTCCACCATCGGCGCCTCGAGCCGCGGGACGACGAGGAAGGGCTCCCCGCGGCCGGGCACGACGAGAGCGGTCAACCGCTCCATCGCGTGCGCGTCGTAACCGCACAGGTAGCGCAGGTCCGATCCGGGTGTGAGCACCAGGAGGTCCACGCCGGTCTCGGCCGCGATGTCGCGGGCGGCGCGCATCCGGTCGATCGTCACCAAGGGGCCGGTTCCGGCCGGTGCTGTCGGGGTTGCCACGAGCGCAGAGTAGCCACGGGGACCGCCGTTCTCCGCAATCCCTTCCCCGTCGATACCGTCAGACCGCTACCGTCCGCAGCCGTGACGACGATGCTGCTGGACGCAGCCAGCCTCTACTTCCGGGCCTTCTACGGCGTCCCCACCAGCGTGACGACGCCGGACGGCCGGCCGATCAATGCCGTCCGCGGCTTCCTGGACATGACCGCCCGGCTGATCGCCGCGCACGGCCCCGACCGGCTCGTCGCCTGCTGGGACGACGACTGGCGGCCGGCCTTCCGGGTGGCGGCCCTGCCCTCCTACAAGGCCCACCGGGTCGCCGTGGAGGGCGGCGAGGAGGTGCCCGACGAACTGAGCCCGCAGGTGCCGGTGCTCGTCGAGGTCCTCGCCGCCGCCGGTGTCGACCGGGTGGGCGCTCCGGGCTTCGAGGCCGACGACGTCATCGGCACCCTGGCCACCCGGGCCCGCGGTCCGGTGGACGTCGTCACCGGCGACCGCGACCTCTTCCAGCTGGTCGACGACGCCCGCGAGGTCCGGATCCTCTACACCGCGCGTGGCATCAGCGACATCGAGTTCGTCGACGAGGCGGCGGTCGCGGCCAAGTACGGGATCCCCGGCCGTGCCTACGCCGACTTCGCCGTCCTGCGGGGCGACCCCAGTGACGGGCTCCCGGGCGTGGCGGGCGTGGGCGCCAAGACCGCGGCCGCGCTGATCAACGAGTTCGGCGACCTCGCCGGCATCCGCGCGGCCGTCGCGCGCACCGTCGTCCCGAAGCCGCCGCTCACCGCCGCCGTCCTGAAGAAGATGCTCGCCGCCGCGGACTACCTCGACGCCGCGCCGGTGGTCGTGGCGGTCGCGAAGGCGATCGACCTGCCCCCGGTCGAGGAAGCCTCCCCGGTCCCCCGCCGACCCGGAGGCGCTGGCCGAGCTCGCGGCACGGCACGGCATCGAGAACTCGGTCAGGCGGCTGGCCGCGGTTCTCGGCTGGCCGGCGGACGTGCTGGGCTGAGGGTCAGGGCTCGGTCCACGTGTAGGCCGCGGTGGCCTCGTCGGTGATCGCGATCTGCAGGGTCACGTCCTCGCCGTCCGCGGTGGTCCCGGTGCACTCGTAGGTCGCGCCGGAGGCCACCTCCATCTCCTGGGCGCACTCGAGGTCGACGGCCACGCCCTCCCGCTCCTCGAACTGGCTGCCGACGTCCTGCTGCACGGCGTTCCGGTCCAGCACCGTCGTGGACATGGTCAGGGCGAGGACGACACCGAGGGCGATGGCCGCGACGATGCCGGCAGTGACCGCGGCGATCAGCCCGACCCGTGACTTCGCCGGCGCCGTCGGCGGACCTCCGTACGGCGGCTGTCCATACTGCGGCTGCCCGTACTGCGGCTGCCCGTACTGCGGCTGCCCGTAGGGCTGGGCGGGCGGCTGGAGAGGCGGGCCGTACGGGCCCGGTGCCGGGGACTGCCCGTACTGGCCGTAGGGCTGGGACGGGTACGGCACCGGCGCGGTGGGATGGCGGTCGGTACCCGGCTGCTCCCGGTGCCCGGGCCGGGCTCGTGGCGGTCCGGGTCGTCGCTGCCCAGCGGCGGGTTGGTCATGATCGCTCCCGGTCCGGCGTTCCCCGCGTCGTCGCCGTACGCGGGCGGTCGAATGATGCCCTACGCGGGGCCGCCACGGCCGCTGCCGGAACCTCCCGTCAACCGCCGACCGCCACGGCGACGACACCGCGGCGCACCCGGCCCACGGCGGACCTGGCCACTCCCGCGACCGGCTCGTCGGCGACCTTGGCCAGCTGGTCGAGCAGGTCGATGAGCTGCCGCGTCCAGCGGACGAAGTCGCCACCGGAGAGCTCGGTGCCGGCCTGCTCGGCACCGGCCAGCACGCGGTCCAGGCTCTGGCCGTCGGCCCACCGGTAGGCGGCCCAGGCGAAACCCAGGTCCAGGTCACGCGTGACGCGGACACCGTGGTCGGCCTCGACGTCGTGCAGCCGCGCCCGGATGCGCCGCATCTCCCCGATGGCGGTCGCCACCTTCCCCGCCGGGACGGCGGGCAGGGCCGGGTTGTCGCAGCGGGCCTCGAACACCAGGGTCGACGCGGCCGCGGCGAGCTCGGCCGGGTTCAGGCCGCGCCACGCACCCGCCCGCAGGCACTCCGCGACCAGCAGGTCGGCCTCCGACCAGATCCGCGCCAGCCGGCGGCCGTCGTCGGTGATCACGGGGACGTCGTCGGTCGCACCGACGACCTCGGTGTCGGCCGGGACCAGCGGGACCACCTCGGGGACGAGGTAGCCCAGCTCCTCGAGGACGTCGCAGGTGGCGTCGAACTGACGGGTGAGGGAGCCGGTCCGCTCCGCCATCTTCTTCTGCAGGGCGTCGGCCTCCCGCACCGCGCGCAGCCAGCGCTCCGCGACCCGCACCCGTTCCTCGCGGTCGGGCAGCTGGTGCACGGGGTGGTTGCGCAGGGCCTGGCGGAGGTCGCCGAGCACCGGATCGTCCGCGGCCGCCGACCGGTTCTTGATCCGCCGGGCGCCGAGGTCGTTCTCGACGCGGGCGTTGCGGAGCGTGGAGGCGAGGTCGCGACGGGCGTGCGGGCTGCGGTGGTTGAAGTTCTTGGGCACCTTCACGCGGGCCAGCGCGCTGACCGGCGTCGGGAAGTCGACCGATCCGAGCCGGCCGGCCCACTTGTCCTCGGTGACCACGAGCGGCCGCGGGTCCGCGAGGTCGGTGATGCCGGCGTCGACGACCACGGCCAGGCCCTGCCGTCGCCCGGACGGCACGCGGATGACGTCGCCCGGGCGCAGCGCGGCCAGCGCCTCGGCGGCGTCCATGCGCCGCTTGGCCTGCGAGTCGCGCGAGAGCTCCTTCTCCCGGTCGGCGATCTCCCGGCGCAGCTGGGCGTAGGCGCCGACGTCGCCCCGGTCGGAGTGCATGTCCGTGGCGAACCGCTCGGCGTCCTGCTCGTGGCGGGCGGCCGCGCGGGCCAGCCCCACCACCGACCGGTCGGCCTGGAACTGGGCGAACGAGGACGCCAGCAGCTCCCGGGCCCGCGCCCGGCCGAACGAGCTGACCAGGTTGACCGCCATGTTGTAGCTCGGCCGGAACGAGGACTTCAGCGGAAAGGTGCGCGTGCTGGCGAGGCCGGCGACCACGGACGGGTCCATGCCCGGCGCCCAGATCACGACCGCGTGACCCTCGACGTCGATCCCGCGGCGCCCGGCCCGGCCGGTCAGCTGGGTGTACTCCCCGGCGTGACGTCGACGTGCGCCTCGCCGTTCCACTTCGTCAGCCGCTCCAGCACGACGCTGCGCGCGGGCATGTTGATGCCCAGGGCGAGGGTCTCGGTGGCGAACACCGCCTTGACCAGGCCGCGGACGAAGCACTCCTCGACGGTCTCCTTGAACGCCGGCACGAGCCCAGCGTGGTGGGCGGCGAGGCCGGCCAGCAGGCCCTCGCGCCACTCCCAGAAGCCCAGGACGTGCAGGTCCTCCTCCGGCAGCGACCCGGTACGCCGGTCGATGATCTCGGCGATCTCGGCCCGCTCGGCCTCGTCGGTGAGCCGCAGGCCGGACAGCAGGCACTGGTGGACGGCGGCGTCGCACCCGTTGCGGCTGAAGACGAAGGTGATCGCCGGGAGCAGCCCGGCGGCGTCCAGCCGGGTCACGACGTCGGAGCGGGCGGGCGTCCGGTACCGGGGCCGCTGCCAGGAGTCGCGGCGGCCGTTGCCCGTGCCGCCGCCGTGCCAGGAGTCGATCCGGCGCTCGTGCTCGCGCACGTACCGGACCAGCTCCGGGTCGACCACCGAGGACCCGCGCTCCCGGGTGGACAGCTCGCGCGGCTTCTCGCCCTGCTCCCCGCGTGCGCCGCCGGGCGGAGGGCGAACAGGTCGAAGACCCGGTTGCCCACGAGCATGTGCTGCCAGAGCGGGACCGGGCGCACCTCGCTGACGACGACCGTCGTGTGGCCCCGGACGGTGACCAGCCACTCGCCGAACTCCTCGGCGTTGCTCACCGTCGCCGACAGCGAGACGAGGGTGACCTCCTGCGGGAGGTGGATGATCACCTCCTCCCAGACCGCGCCGCGGAACCGGTCGGCGAGGTAGTGCACCTCGTCCATGACCACGTAGCCGAGTCCGCGGATCGCGGGCGACTCCGCGTAGAGCATGTTGCGCAGCACCTCGGTGGTCATCACGACCACCGGTGCATCGCCGTTGACGGCGTTGTCGCCGGTCAGCAGGCCGACCTCGTCCGGCCCGTACCGCTCGACGAGGTCCGCGTACTTCTGGTTGGAGAGCGCCTTGATCGGCGTCGTGTAGAACGCCTTGCGGCCTTCGGTGAGCGCCTTGTGGATGGCGAACTCGCCCACGACGGTCTTCCCGGCGCCGGTGGGTGCGCAGACCAGGACGCCGGAGCCCTCGTCCAGCGCCTCGCAGGCCTCGACCTGGAAGGGGTCCAGCGAGAAGCCCAGCTCGGCGGTGAAGTCCGACAGCGTGGGGTGGGCGGTCCGCCGCCGGGCAGCCGCGTACCGCTCAGCGGGGCTGGACATGCTCCCCACAGTAAGGACCTGCCTGCCCCCGCCATGTAAGGACCCCGTCCTCCTCATCCCTCGCACGCTCGGGACGAGCCTCGGGACGCGGCCGGCGGCGGGCCCCTGCAGGCCGGCCATCGGCTAGCGCCCGGTGCCCACCACGTGCAGGGCGCCCGGGACGCACTCGGCGACGGCGGGAAGGGGCGCCACCGGCTCGCCGTCGGCGTACGCCGTGACCCCCGGGCTCGACAGCTCCACGCGGGAGGCGCGGAACACCGACACCGCGGGGTGGTCGACGTGGGCGCCGGTCGCCAGCCGCGGCTTCTGCCGCATGAGCGCCAGGCGCGTCGAGGCCCCGACCACGGTGACGTCGAAGAGCCCGTCGGCCGGGTCGGCGCCCGGGCAGACCTTCAGACCGCCGCCGTACCAGGCGGTGTTGCCGACGGCGACCATGGTGACCGGGAGGGTCTGCGACTCCCCGTCCAGCACCACTGTCAGCTCGCGGGGCCGCAGCCGGGCCAGCTCCGCCACGACCGCGACGTCGTAGCGGCGCCGCCCGCGGGGCCAGCGCATCCGGTTGGCCCGGTCGCTGACGGCGGAGTCGAACCCGCAGCACAGCACCGTGGCCCACCAGCGGTCGCCGGTCCGGCCCGCGTCGACCGAGCGGGTCGTGCCGGCCTTGAGGTCGTCGGCAGCGGCGCGGGCGGCGGCTGCCGGGTCGATGTGCCCGCCCAGGGCCCGCGCCAGGTCGTTGCCCGTCCCCGCAGGGATCAGCGCCAGAGGGGTCGGCGTCCCGGCGACGGCCTGGAGGGCGGCGTGCACCGTGCCGTCGCCGCCGACGGCGACCACCGCCCGGGCGCCGGCGGCGACGGCGTCGCCGGCCTGCCGCTCACCCTCGGCGCCGGTGGTGGCAGGCAGCACCTCGGGCGAGAAGCCGGCGTCCCGGAACGCGGCGAGCACCTGACCCGCCAGGTGGGTGCCGCGGCCCCGGCCGGCCGAGGGGCTTACGAGGACGACGACGTCCGCCGCAGTGGTGCTCATCGCGCTCAGCGGGCCGTCGGCGAGGAGGCGTCGTCGAGGGAGGACGGCCGGGCGTCCAGCGGCGAGGCCTCGTCGTCCCCGAGGTTGTGGAACCCCTCGATGGCCGCGCGCCTGGCCCGGCGTCTGTCCACGACGCGGGCGGTCTGGATGGCCAGCTCGAAGAGCAGGATCATCGGACCGGCCATCGCCAGCATGGTGAACGGGTCCTGGGTCGGGGTGACGAAGGCGGCGAAGACGATGGTCAGGAAGAAGATCCACCGGCGGGACTTCTTCAGCGCGTCGTAGCTCAGCACCCCGACGAGGTTGAGCGCCACGGCGATCAGCGGCAGCTCGAGGGAGAGGCCGAAGGCGACCAGCAGGCTGATGACGAAGCTCAGGTACAGCGGCGCCGTCAGCTGGAAGGCGACCTCGTCACCGGCCAGCCGCAGCAGCAGCTCCAGCCCCTTGCGCAGGGTCAGCCAGGCGAGCACGGTGCCGCCGGCGAAGAGCAGCGTCGAGGCCGCGACGAAGCCCACCGTGTAGCGCTTCTCGTTGCGCTTGAGCCCCGGGGTGATGAACGCCCAGAGCTGGTACAGCCAGAACGGCGCGGAGAGCCCGATCCCCGCGATGAAGGCGATCTTCAACCGGAGCAGGACCCCGCCGAAGACGTCGAGCACCACGAGACGGCAGTCGCCGTCGCCGTCGAGCCGCAGGCGGTCGGGCACCTCGCAGTAGGGCCCGGTGAGGAAGGTCAGCAGGCCGCGGTCGTACCAGATGAACCCGACGACGGTGCCCAGCGCGATGAAGAACAGGGCCTTCGCGATGCGGTTGCGCAGCTCGGTGAGGTGGGCGACCAGTGTCATCGTCGCCTCGGCGTCGCGCGGGGCGCGACGCCGTCGCAGCCGCGGACCGCTCACCGTCGTCCTGCCGGGTGCGGGAAGGTCAGCGGGAGCCGTCGGCCGCGCGCGACTGCTCCGCGCGGGCGCGCAGCTCGGCGGCGCGGGCCTCGGCGACGCGGGCCTCCTCGTGCAGCTGGGCGCTCAGGTCGCCGCCCGAGGGCGCGGCGGGCGCGGCGGGCGCGGCGGGCGCGGCGGGCGCGACGATCTCGCCGCGGACGGGCGTGGTCGTGGCCGAGTCCTTCGTCCGCACGTCGTCGTCCTTCATGCCCTTCATCTCGCCCTTGAAGATGCGCAGCGAGCGACCGAGGGAACGGGAGGCGTCGGGCAGCTTCTTGTAGCCGAACAGCAGCAGGATGGCCAGGATGATCAGGCCGATCTCCAGCGGGCCGAGTCCGCCCATGACAGGTCCTCCAGACGTGGGGTCTTCGCGGGCGATGCTACGCCGACCGATGTTCGTCCCCGGTCGCTCACACGGATGTTCCCCTGTGGTTCAGCTCCGCTCGCCGAGCGCGTTCGCCCTCGCGGCGGTCGCCCCCGCCTGCTCGAGCAGCGGACGCACGTCCCGCTCCGCGGCCTCCAGCTCCCGGCCGAGCCGGCCGAACGCACCGAACGTCCCGTACCCGACGACGCCGAGGACGACGAGCGCCAGCGCGACGACCACGGCCAGCACGATCCAGAACAGCACCCGGCGACCCTAGCCGGTGGGCCCGACCCCGTAGCGGGCCAGCGCGGCACGGGCGTCAGCGGCGACCTGTTCTGCCAAGCCGGCCGGCTCGTCGACCAGCGCCTCCCCGCCGAGCGAGGCGACCAGCCGGCGTGCCCAGGCGAGGTCGTGGGTTCGCACGGTCACCGCGAGGCCGCCCGGCGGGTCGTCCACCGGCTGCACGGAGTCGACTGGGTAGTAGTCGGCGACCCAGCGCGCGCTGCGGGACAGCCGCAGCCGCACGGCCGGTGACCCCGGATCGGGCTGGTAGACGCCGTTGTCGAGGTCGCGCTCGTGCGCCTGTGGCGGCGGGGCGGCCCGCTCGTCGAGCACCACGACGTCGTCGACCCGGTCCAGGCGGAACAGCCGCACGCCCTCGGCGCGGCGGCACCACGCCTCGAGGTACCACTTCCCGTCGACCAGCAGCAGGCGCATGGGGTCGACCGTGCGTTCGGTCCGCTCGTCGCGGGTGGGGACGTAGTAGTGCAGGTGCAGCGCCCGCTTTCGCTCGAGGCCGTCGCGGACGACGGCGAGCGCCTCCTCGCGGGCGTCCACGCTGACCGCCACCGGGGTGACGCGATCGGCCGCGTGCCCGGCGGCGGTGGACACCTTCGCCAGTGCCCGACTGACCGCGTCGCGCTCGGCCAGGCCGGGCAGCTCCAGGAGCGTCCGCAGGGCGACCACCAGGGCGACGGCCTCGTCGGTGGTGAGCCGCAGGGGCGCACCATGCCGGCGGTGAACGTGACCCGGACGCGGTCGCCCTCGAACGACAGGTCGATCAGGTCACCGGGGCCGTAGCCGGGCAGCCCGCACATCCAGAGCAGCTCGAGGTCGCTGCGCAACTGCCGCTCCGGAACGCCGAAGTCGCGGGCGGCCTCGGCGACGGCGACGCCGTCCTCGCGGGCGGTGAGGTACGGGATGAGCGCCAGCAGGCGCGTCATGCGGTCGGTCGTGCCGGTGGTGCTCATCTCGGGGTCCCCGCGGAGACGTGGAGCGCCAGCGGAACGTCTTCGTGGGGTGAGTTCATGCCGGCACCCCCATCGCGGCCAGCCGGGTGAGCCGGGCGATCACGGCGCCCCGCACCTCGGCCGGTGCCTCCACGAGGACGTCTGAGCCGTACGCGGCCAACTGGTCGGCGAGCCGTCCGGGCTCGGTGGTGCGCAGCTGCAGCAGGTCGTCGCCGTCAGCGGCCGGGCCCAGGGGCGTGGCGTGCCGCCGCAGGCCGATCGCCGTCCCGGGGCGGGCGCGGACCACGACGAGCTGCTCCTCGCCGGTGACCTGGCCGGCGACGACCTCGGCGAGGTCGAGGCCCTCCGGCGGCTCGAACGCGCCCCCGAGCCGGTCGCCTTCGGCGTCCCGACCACGCGGGAGAGGCGGAAGACGCGCGGGGCGGCGCGGTCGAGGTCATGCCCGACCAGGTACCACCGGCCGTGCCACGCGACGACGCCCCACGGCTGGACTCGGCGGCGGGCCGGGACGTCCTCGTCGGGCCGCTGGTAGCCGAACTCGAGCTGCCTGCGGTCCCGGGCAGCGGCGTAGCAGGGCTCGAAGGCCGGCTCGCCGGCATCCAGGCGGGGCTGCAACGGGATGGCGCGGGAGCTGTCGACGTCGATGCCGGCCGCCTTGAGCTTGACCAGCGCGCTGTGCGCGGCCCCGGCCAGCTGGGCCGACTCCCACAGGCGCAGCGCCAGGCCGACGGCGGCGGCCTCCTCACCGGTCAGGTGGATCTCGGGCAGCTCGTAGTCGGCCCGCGCGATGCGGTAGCCGTCCTCGGTGTCGAAGGCGCTGGTGCGGCCGGTCTCCAGCGGCACGCCCATCTCGCGCAACTCCGCCTTGTCGCGCTCGAACATCCGCTTGAACGCCTCGTCGGCGCGCTCGGAGCCGTCGTCGGCCTCGTAGCCGGGCACGATCGAGCGGATCCGGGCGGCGGTGACGTACTGCCGGGTGCTGAGCAGGGCGATGACCAGGTTCACCAGTCGTTCTGCCCGCTTGGCCGCCATGGCGCTCAGGCTAGTCAGCCGCCGCGGCTCTGGTGCGCCGGTGTCGCCGCTCCTGGCCAGTACCGCGGCCGGCAACGTTTGCCTTGATGGCGGCTGTGGTCGTTTTGTCGGTGGGGTGGGGCAGGGTGCGGTTGTGCCTCGTCGTCGGGAGTCTGGCCCGCCGTGGCCCGTCCCGGAACCGGCCCCGGTTCCAGGAAGTCGCTCGCCGGCACCCGCCGCGAGGATCAGGCACCGCCCGCCCAGGGCGAACCTTGCCTGACACGGCACTAGCCTGCCTGCATGCCCTTCTCCTCCTCCCCTCCCTGCCCTCGCGCATCCGTTGGCGGCGCGGGCGGGTCACGGAGACGGGGCGCCGGGGACGGGACACCTTGCAGCTGACCGTCGAGGTCCTCGACGAGGGCTCCCTGCCCGCGCTCGCCTACCCCTCGCTGGTCGGCATCCCCGAGGTCGGGGACGACGTGCTGCTCAACACCACCGCGCTGGCCCAGGGCCTGGGCACCGGCGGCTTCGCCATGGTCGTCGCCGTGCCGGACCGGCTGCCTCCGGACCCCGAAGGCCCGGGTCACCTGGTCAAGGCCCGGTACACCCCGCTGCAGGTGACCGTGAGCGGCGTCGACGAGCAGGAGACCGAGCACCACGCGCTGCTCGCCGAGGCCGACGACCTGGGGGCATGCCGGTCGTCGTCGCCGACCTGCACTCGGCGCTGCCGGCGATCCTCATCGGGATGCTGGCCACCGACCCCGACCTCAAGGTCGCGTACGTGATGACCGACGGTGGGGCGCTCCCGGCCGCGTTCTCGCGGACGCTCGACGCGCTGGCGAAGTCCTTGGCCGGGGTGATCACCGTGGGGCAGGCGTTCGGCGGCGACCTGGAGGCGGTCACCCTGCACACCGGGCTGCTGGCTGCGCGGCACGTGCTGGGCGCCGACCTGGCGATCGTCACCCAGGGGCCGGGCAATCTCGGCACCGGGACGCCGTGGGGCTTCTCCGGGGTGGCGTCCGGCGAGGCCTGCAACGCGGTGACCGTGCTGGGCGGCGAGCCGGTCGGTGCGCTGCGGATCTCCGACGCCGACCCGCGCACCCGGCACCGCGGGGTCTCCCACCACTCGCTCACGGCCTTCGGGCGCGTCGCGCTGGGTGACGTCACGCTCATCGCGCCGCGCGGGCTGTCCTCCGAGCTCGGCGGCCAGATCGACGAGGACCTGGCGGGTCAGCCCGACCGCAACCCCGTCGTCTGGGTGGACACCGACGGCCTGGACGACGCCCTGGTCCTCTCTCCCGTGCCGCTGCGCACGATGGGCCGCGGGTACCCCGAGGAGCGCGCGTACTTCCTGGCCGCGGCGGCCGCCGGCCGCTACGCGGCGCTCCGGGTGCCGGTGCCCGGGGTCGAGGCGGAACCGGCATCGTGATCATCGTCGCCGGCTGGCTGCGGGTGGCTGCGGACGAGCGGGACCGCTACCTGGCCGCGGTGGCCGACGTCGCCCGCCTGGCTCGCGCCGCGCCCGGCTGTCTGGACTTCACCCAGGCCGCGGATCCGCTCGACGCCGAGCGGATCACCGTCTACGAGCGCTGGGAGTCCGACGACGACCTGCTGCGGTTCCGGACGTCGGGCGACCCCGACGCGCCCCAGCCCGAGGTTCCGGACCTGCTCGGCGCCGAGGTGCGGAAGTACCGGATCTCCTCCGTCGAAGAGCCGTGACGTTCACATAGAGGCGATGAGCTTGTCGACGCGGTCGTCGACGGCCTTGAACGGGTCCTTGCACAGCACGGTGCGCTGAGCCTGGTCGTTGAGCTTGAGGTGGACCCAGTCGACGGTGAAGTCGCGCCGCTTCTCCTGGGCCTTGCGGATGAACTCCCCGCGCAGCCGGGCCCGGGTGGTCTGCGGGGGCACGTTCTTGGCCTCGAAGATCCGCGGCTCGTGGGTCACCCGCTCGACCTGACCGGCCCGCTCCAGCAGGTAGTAGAGGCCCCGGCGGCGGCTGATGTCGTGGTAGGCGAGGTCCATCTGGGCGATCCGCGGGGAGCTGAGCGGCAGGTCCCGCTTGGCCCGGTAGCGCTCGAGCAGGCTGTACTTGATGGCCCAATCGATCTCGCGGTCGATGAGGCTGAGGTCCTCGGTGTCGACGGCCTTGAGCACCCGGCCCCACAGCTCCAGCATCTGCCGGTGCTCGGGGCTGCAGCCCTCGCGGTCGGCGAACTCCGCGGCCCGGGAGTGGTACTCGGACTGGATCTCCAGCGCCGACATCTCCTTGCCGTTGGCCAGGCGGACCTTCCGCCGTCCGGTGATGTCGTGGCTGATCTCGCGGATGGCCCGGATCGGGTTCTCCAGCGTCATGTCCTTGATGGGCGTGCCGGCCTCGATCATCCGCAGCACCAGATCGGTCATGGTGACCTTGAGCAGCGTCGTCGTCTCGCTCATGTTCGAGTCGCCGACGATGACGTGCAGGCGGCGGTAGCGCTCGGCGTCGGCGTGCGGCTCGTCGCGGGTGTTGATGATCGGGCGGGAGCGGGTGGTGGCGCTGCTGACGCCCTCCCAGATGTGCTCGGCGCGCTGGCTGACGCAGTAGATGGCGCCCCGGGGCGTCTGCAGGACCTTGCCGGCGCCGACCACGATCTGCCGGCTGACCAGGAACGGGATGAGGACGTCGGCCAGCCGGCTGAACTCGCCGTGCCGCCCGACGAGGTAGTTCTCATGGCAGCCGTAGCTGTTGCCCGCGGAGTCGGTGTTGTTCTTGAACAGGTAGATGTCGCCGGTGACGCCCTCCTCGGCCAGCCGCTGCTCGGCGTCGACCAGGAGGCCCTCGAGGATCCGCTCGCCGGCCTTGTCGTGGACGACCAGCTCGGTGAGGTCGTCGCACTCGGCGGTGGCGTACTCCGGGTGGCTGCCCACGTCGAGGTACAGCCGGGAGCCGTTGCGCAGGAACACGTTGGAGCTGCGCCCCCACGAGACCACCCGCCGGAACAGGTACCGGGCGACCTCGTCCGGGGACAGCCGACGCTGCCCCTTGAAGGTGCACGTGACGCCGTACTCGGTCTCGATGCCGAAGATCCGTCGGTCCACGATCCGAGACTAGGCGCCGGGAGCGACAGCGCGCGTGTCCCGTGCCACAGGAACGGTCACGAGCGGGTGAATGCCGTGGTCGCTAGGACCGCTTCTCGTCCAGCCGCTGCAGCAGCTCGTCGAACGCCTGCTCGATCGCGCCGTGGTCGTTCTGCGCCGCGCGCTGCTTGCCGTGGATCAGCGCCGCCCGGTTGACCTTGGCGAAGTCGCCGTACGGGAACGCGTAGCGGCCCTTGGTCTCCTCGGAGGCGTCGGGATCGATGGCGAGGTGCCACGAGCCGTAGCCCTCGTAGCCGTGCTCGTCGATCTCGGCGTTGCCGTCGTCCGCGGACGGCGCGGCGTCGGACCACTCGGTGTCGACGTCGACCGTGCCGGCGTCGATGAGCTTCCGGGCCTGCGCCACCGCGTCGTCGTTGAGGCGGTAGCTCGGCATGTCAGTCCTCCGTGGGGGTGGGCCGCCGGCGGTGTCGGGGTTGGCCGGGTCGCCGAGCCCGGCGGGGGTGCCCGGTTCGGATACGCTCGGCGCGTGGGCGGCGGTCGGCGGGGCGTCCTTCGTGGCGTCGGGCGTCGGGTCGTCGCCCAGGAGCGTGCGCAGCGCCGACCCGGTGATCCGCCGGAAGGCCCGCTTGGGCCGCCGGCGGTCGAGAACGGCTACCTCCAGCTGGGCGCCGGTCAGGCGGGTGGGCCCGCCGTTGGTCGCTCCCGCGGTGACCGGACTGACGGCCGAGAGGGCGCGGACGCCGACCTCGAGAGCGTCGGACAGGCCCAGCCCGGCGTGGAAGTGCTCGCGCAGGTGGCCGGTGACCGCTTCGGCCTGGCCGCCCATGACGACGAAGTCCGGCTCGTCGACGATGGAGCCGTCGAAGGTGAGCCGGTAGAGCTGGTCGCTCTCGGGACGGTCGCCGACCTCGGCGACGCACAGCTCGACCTCGAACGGCTTGGTCTGCTGGGTGAAGATCTCACCGAGGGTCTGGGCGTAGGCGTTGGCGATGACCCGGCCGGTGACGTCGCGGCGGTTGTAGGAGTAGCCGCGCACGTCGGCCAGCCGCACGCCGGCGACGCGCAGGCTCTCGAACTCGCTGTACCGGCCCACCGCGGCGAAGCCGATCCGGTCGTAGAGCTCGCCGACCTTGTGCAGCGTCGAGCTGGGGTTCTCGGCGATGAACAGCACGCCGTCGGCGTAGGTGACGACGGCGACGCTGCGACCGCGGGAGATGCCCTTGCGGGCGTACTCCGAGCGGTCCCGCATGAGCTGCTCGGGTGAGGCGTAGTACGGCATGGTCATGGCTCAGGCCTCCCGGTCCACGTTGCGGCGGTCGGCGGCAGCCCGTTCGGTGATGATCGTGTCGGCGACGGCCGCGACCTCGGCGTCGGTGAGGCGGACGGCGCCCTCGGCGTCGACGCGGTACACGATCGGGTACAGCCGGCGGACGGGGTCGGGGCCGCCGGTGGCCGAGTCGTCGTCGGCGGCGTCGTACAGCGCCTCGACGATCGTCCGGGTGGCGGTGTCGCCCGGCAGACCGCTGCGCCAGGTCTTCTTCAGCGAGTTCTTGGCGAAGAGGGAGCCGGAGCCGACGGCTGCGTAGCCGCGCTCCTCGTAGTTCCCGCCGGTGACGTCGTAGCTGAAGATCCGCCCGGGGCGACGCCCTCGCCGGCGTCGAGGTCGAAGCCGGCGAACAGCGGGACGACGGCCAGACCCTGCATCGCCGCGCCGAGGTTGCCGCGGATCATCTGCGCCAGGCGGTTGGCCTTGCCGTCGAGGCTCATCGTGAGCCCCTCGATCTTCTCGTAGTGCTCGAGCTCGACCTGGTACAGCTTCACCATCTCGATGGCGATCCCCGCTGCGCCGGCGATCCCGATGACGCTGTAGGAGTCGGCCGGGTAGACCTTCTCGATGTCCCGGCTCGAGATGAGGTTCCCCATGGTGGCGCGCCGGTCGCCGCCCATGAGGACGCCGCCCTGGTAGGTCACGGCGACGATCGTCGTGCCGTGGGGCGCGAGGTCTCCGACGGGCACGGTCGGGACGGGACGGCGGCCGGGCAGGAGGTCAGGCGCCGCGGCCGACAGGAAGTCGGTGAACGAGGAACCCACCCGGTCCAGGTAGGCGGGCGGGAACCCGCTCCGGCCAGCTGACGACTCGTTCACCCATCCGCCTCTCCCGCCTGCGTCCGCCGGCGTGCACCACTGGTCCGCCCGGTGCTCCGTGTGCTGGTGCTACCGGCTCCTGGGCGTCGTTGCGACCCTACCGGCGGCTCCCCGGCCGGATGGTTCGGACCGGTCCGAGGCCGGCCGCCTCGGCGGCCGTCACCAGGAACTGGCGCAGGGTGTGGAACCGGACGTATTCGGCTGCCGCTCGCAGCACGGCCGGGTCGTCCTTGAACTGCCCCAGCCCGCCGTTGCAGTTGAAGCACAGGAGCGCTCGCACGGCGCCCGTAGCGTGGTCGTGATCGACGTGGTCCGCAGGAGCGGTCTTGCATATCGCGCACACACCGCCCTGGACTGCGAGTCGGTGATCCGCTTCAGCCGCGGTGATGCCATAGCGACGTGTCAGGTGGTAGCTGCGCGAGCCGCCCAACTTCTCCCGCGACGCTCGCGATCTGGTGTTGTGGCAAGGCTTGCAATAGGCGGAATATCCACTGCGCGACTGCACGGTGCGAACGAACTCCGGCAACAGCAAGACGGCATTGCAGTCGGGACACCATTTGTGTCCGTCCGGGATGACGAGCCGCTCTGGCGGCAGCCGTCGGATCCGCGGCTTCGTCCGTCGCATTTCACGGCTGCGCAGCGAACGCTCCGCGAGATGCTCGCGACAGTAGAACGCCAACCCGTCCCTCGACCGGGCGTTCTTCGAGAAGTCCGACAACGGACGGTAATCGTCGCAATCCTTGCAGTATTTGACGGCCATTGCATGCCTTTTTGTACGGAATTATCTATTGGCCCCCTTTTTGTACGTACTGACGAACAAATTCTTCGGAGTTCTCCTCGAGCACCTCGTCGATCTCATCGAGAAGAGAGTCGACGTCCTCGGTCATCTCCTTGTGACGTTCGGCGACCTCGGTGTCGACCGAGGCCTCTACCTCCTCGGCCTCATCGCGCGTACGCGTCGCCTTCTGCTGCCCGCCGGTGTCCCTGGTGGCCATGCTGCCCTCCGGATGATCGGAACTGCTGCTGACGCAGAAAGTACTCGTCGGGGCCGACAGCCGGGCGGCGCCGAGCCAGCCGCCGTCCGCCGTTCCCTCGTCCGTGCGACCGGGTCGGACGGCGATCATGCGCCGCCGGCAGAACCGTCGGCAGAACGTCGCACGAGTGTCACTGCCCTGTCATGGCTCTGCGCTCGTCAACCGGACGTCCCGCGGGAACACACCTGCCAGGAGCCATGACCGTCCGAGACAGGCTCCCGGCCGCCCAGCCCGTGCGCTGACCGGCTGCACCAGCCGAGAGTCCACACATGAGGGAGACACACCGTGACACTGCGATCGCGAGGACGACGACACGCACTGGCCGGCGCGGGAGCCGCAGCCCTGACCGCCGCGGCGGTGTTCGTCGGGCCGGCCGCGTCCGCCTCTCCGATTGACCAGGCCGAGCAGGCCGCGGAGGAAGCTCAGCAGGAGGCTCAGCAGGCGGTCGAGGACGCTGAGCAGGCACTCGAGGACGCCCGGCAGCGAGCCGAGCAGGCCGTGGAGGACGCCCAGCGCGAGGCCGAGGAGGCGGCCGACGAGGCGGCGGACGAGGCCCAGCAAGAGGCCGGAGACGCCGCGGACGACGCGCGGGAGCAGGCCGAGGACGCCTTCGGCAACATCCCCCAGATGGACGCGGGCGAGTGGCTGCCCGATGACCTCCGGGAGGACCTGGAGGGCCTGGAGGAGCTCCCGGCGGGCGAGCGGACGGAGCGGCTGCAGGAGATCGTGCGGTCCGCGGTGGACGGTGACTACGGCGACGAGGCGCAGCGCTGGAGCCAGCGGGTGGGCGGCCTGCTCTCCTCCCTGCCCCAGGATCTGCGCCAGGACATCCAGGGCGTGTTCGGGCAGGAGCCGGAAGAGGCCCGTGCCGACGTCCGGCAGATCATGGAGGACGCCGTCGACGGTGAGTACGGCGAGGACGTCGAGAAGTGGGCCGACTGGCTGCGCGACACCGCCCAGCGGTGGGACCTGGCGCGCAGCATCCAGGGTGTGGGGCCCGGGAGTGCCGACGGCGAGTGATGCCGCTCCGCTCCCTGAGCCGCCGCCCGACCGATGATCGGGCGGCGGCTCAGCCGCCGGTGATGGTGTCGACCAGTTCCTGCGCGGTCGACGTCGCCTCGAAGAGCGCGCCCACGTGCTCGCGCGTGCCGCGCAGCGGCTCCATGGTCGGGATGCGGACGAGGTTCTCCCCGCCGAGGTCGAACACCACCGAGTCCCACGACGCCGCCGCCACCTGCGCGGGGTACCGGCGCAGGCACTCACCCCGGAAGAAGGCGCGGGTGTCCGCCGGTGGGTGCACCATCGCCCGGGCCACCTCCTCGTCGGTGAGCAGTCGCTGCATCGACCCGCGCGCGACCAGGCGGTTGTAGAGCCCCTTGTCGGGCCGGATGTCGGAGTACTGCAGGTCGACCAGGTGCAGCCGCGAGTCGCCCCACGAGAGCCCGTCGCGCGTGCGGTAGCCCTCGAGCAGGCGGAGCTTCGCCGGCCAGTCGAGCCGGTCCGCGCAGCGCATCGGGTCGATCGCGAGGTCCTCGAGCACCTCGGCCCAGCGCCGCAGCACATCGGTGGTCTGCTCGTCCGACTCGCCCTGGGCCGCCACGAACTTCTCCGCCTGCTCCAGGTAGCTGTGCTGCACCTCCAGCGCGGTCATCCGCCGCCCGTCGCGCAGCCGCACCACGTGGGTGAGCGACGGGTCGTGGCTGATCGCCTGCAGCGCCTCCACCGGCTCCTCGATCGTGAGGTCCCGGGACAGCGCTCGCGCCTCGATCATCGCCAGGACGAGCGACGTCGTCCCCACCTTCAGGTAGGTCGACAGCTCGGCCAGGTTCGCGTCGCCGATGATCACGTGCAGCCGGCGGTACTTGTCGGCGTCGGCGTGCGGCTCGTCCCGGGTGTTGATGATCGGCCGCTTGAGCGTGGTCTCGAGACCGACCTCGACCTCGAAGAAGTCCGCGCGCGAGGACAGCTGGAATCCCCGCGTGCGCCCCTCGGGCCCGATGCCGACGCGGCCCGCTCCGGCGAACACCTGACGGGTGACGAAGAACGGGATGAGCCCGCGGATGATGTCGATGAACGGCGTCTTCCGGTCCATCAGGTAGTTCTCGTGCGCCCCGTAGCTGGCGCCCTTGCCGTCGGTGTTGTTCTTGTAGAGCTGGATCGTCGGCTGGCCCGGGATGCGCGCCGCCCGGCGGGACGCCTCGGCCATCACCTGCTCCCCCGCCTTGTCCCACAGCACGACGTCGCGCGGGTTGGTCACCTCGGGCGTCGAGTACTCCGGGTGCGCGTGGTCGACGTAGAGCCGCGCTCCGTTGGTCAGGATGACGTTGGCCATCCCGGTGTCCTCGTCGAGGTCGTTGTGGTCCAGCGCCTGCGCCGGCGACAGGTCGAACCCGCGGGCGTCGCGCAGCGGCGACTCCTCCTCGAAGTCCCAGCGGGGACGGCGCGGACTGGGGGCTCCGGCCACGGCCCACGCGTTCACCACCTGGCTGGACAAGGTGGTCGGGTTCGCCGCCGGCTGCCCCGGCACCGAGATGCCGTACTCGATCTCGGTGCCCATGACCCGCCGCACGCTCATGCCCCAACCCTAGGCGGCACCGCGCGCCCGGGCCCGCACCGTCCGGGGCGTCACGCGAGGTCCGGGCGCGGCGTCCCGCAGGATGGCGGGGTGGACGCGCCGCCGCTGGGGATCCTGCTCGACGTCGACGGGCCCGTCTCCAGCCCGGAGACCCGCACGGTGGCCGGGCCGCTGCTCGACGACCTCAGAACCCTTCTGGACGTCGGGGTCCCCGTCGTCCTCAACACCGGCCGGTCGGTCGACTTCGTCTCCGAGAACATCCTCGACCCCTCGCGAGCGGTGGGCTGCCGCCCTCCGCCCGCCTGCACGCGATCTGCGAGAAGGGCGGCGTCTGGACGTCGGCAGGTCCCGGCGGCGTCGGCGAGCCACGCACCGACCCGGGGTTGCGGGTCCCCGGCATCTGCCGGGTCCTGCTCGACGACCTCGTCCGCGACACGTACGCCGACGCGATGTTCGTCGACGGCACCAAGCAGGTGATGGCGACCGTCGAGGCACGCACCGACGTCCCGAACGAGCACTACCGGACGCGGCAGCGCGCCTTCGACGCCGACCTGCTGGCCGGCCTCCGGGCCGCGGGGCTGGGCGTCCGGCTCGGTGCGGCCCGCTTCCCCGACGCGCAGGGCGGACACCGTGGCGGATCGACCCCTCGGTGATCGCCACGGACATCGAGTCCGACCTGTCCGGCAAGGCCCTCGGCGCGCGCCGGGCCCTGGCCCTGCTCGCCGACGACGGCCCGCTCCCCGCACCTGGCACACCGTCGGTGACTCGCGTTCGGACTACGCGATGGCCGACGAGCTGCACCGTCAGGGCTACGACGTCACCCACGTCGACGTCGGGCCGGAAGGCGCCCTGCCAGGGCAGCCCTACGCGGTCACGGTGGTTCCCGGGCTCCGGTACGAGGACGCCGGCGCCGCGCACATCCAGGGGCTGGTCGAGCGGCTGACCGGCTGATCGGGCCGCACCACGGGTGCCCGGCCCCGTAGGGAGCCGGGCACCGACGGCGAGCGTCCGCTACAGGTACTGGCCGGTGTTCGTGGCCGTGTCGATGGCGCGCCCCGACTCGTTGCCCTTGCCGCTGATGAGCGTGCGGATGTAGACGATCCGCTCGCCCTTCTTGCCCGAGATCCGCGCCCAGTCGTCGGGGTTGGTCGTGTTGGGCAGGTCCTCGTTCTCCTTGAACTCGTCCAGGCACGCGGCCATCAGGTGGCTGACCCGCAGACCGGACGTGCCGGACTCCAGGTGCTCCTTGATCGCCATCTTCTTCGCCCGGTCGACGATGTTCTGCAGCATGGCGCCGGAGTTGAAGTCCTTGAAGTACAGGACCTCCTTGTCGCCGTTGGCGTAGGTGACCTCGAGGAAGCGGTTCTCCTCGCTCTCGGTGTACATCCGCTCGACGGTCCGCTGGATCATCCCGGCGATGGTCGCCTCACGACTCCCGGCGTGCTCGGCGAGGTCGTCGGGGTTGATGGGCAGCGACGTCGTCAGGTACTTGCTGAAGATGTCGCGGGCGGCCTCGGCGTCCGGCCGCTCGATCTTGATCTTCACGTCGAGCCGGCCGGGCCGGAGGATCGCCGGGTCGATCATGTCCTCGCGGTTGGAGGCGCCGATGACGATCACGTTCTTCAGGCCCTCGACACCGTCGATCTCGCTGAGCAGCTGCGGCACGATGGTCGACTCGACGTCGGAGGAGACACCCGACCCGCGGGTGCGGAAGATCGAGTCCATCTCGTCGAAGAACACGATGACCGGCGTGCCCTCGCTGGCCTTCTCCCGCGCCCGCTGGAACACCAGCCGGATGTGCCGCTCGGTCTCCCCGACGTACTTGTTGAGCAGCTCGGGGCCCTTGATGTTGAGGAAGTAGGACTTGCCCTGCCCCTCCCCTTGAGCGCCGACACCTTCTTGGCCAGCGAGTTCGCGACGGCCTTGGCGATCAGCGTCTTCCCGCAGCCGGGCGGGCCGTACAGCAGGATGCCTTTCGGCGGCCGAAGCTCGTAGGTGCGGAACAGGTCGGCGTGCAGGAACGGCAGTTCGACGGCGTCGCGGATCTGCTCGATCTGACGGGACAGACCGCCGATGTCGGCGTAGTCGATGTCGGGGACCTCTTCGAGGACGAGTTCCTCGACCTCGCTCTTCGGGATCCGCTCGTACACGTAACCGGAGCGGGACTCCAGCAGCAGCGAGTCACCGACCCGCAGCGGCTGCCCGGTCAGCGAATCGGCCAGGAAGACGACGCGCTCCTCGTCGGTGTGGCCGATGACCAGGGCCCGCGGGGTGACGCCGTCGATGGGCTCCAGCAGCTCCTTGAGCATGACGACGTCGCCGGCGCGCTCGAAGTCCCGCGCCTCGACGACGTTCATCGCCTCGTTGAGCATGACCTCCTGGCCGGGGCGCAGGGTCTCGACCTCGATGTTCGGCGAGACGGAGACGCGCAGCTTCCGGCCGCCGGTGAAGACGTCGACGGTGCCGTCCTCGAACCGGTTCAAGAAGATGCCGTAGCCCGACGGGGGCTGGCCCAGCCGGTCGACCTCCTCCTTGAGCGAGACCAGTTGCTCGCGGGCGTCGCGCAGAGTGCCGGCCAGCTTGTCGTTGCGCTCGGAGAGGAAGGCCGCGCGGCCCTCCGCCTCGGCGATGCGCTCCTCGAGCAGCCGCACCTGCCGGGGGCTGTCGGCCACCTTGCGCCTGAGGAGCCCGATCTCCTCCTCGAGGTAGGAGATCTGGCTGAGCAGTGCCGCGACGTCACGTTCACGCCGCGCTCGAATCTCGTCGGGACCCAGACTCATCGCGCACCTCCACAGGCATCCGAGGGAGCCACGACGCAAATCTATACACGCGCCCCGACATTGCGCCGTGGGCTCGCGGGCACCGAGGCCTGCCCGTCACACGAACCCCGTGGCCTCGTCCGGAGGCCCGCCCGAGCCTGCGAGGGGTGAGAGGACGGGGTCCTTCGTCAGTGCTTCTGGGCGCGCCGCTGCCGCATGGGCGCCACGGCTCCCTCCGCCAGCCGCCGTGCGGTGACGAGGAACGCCGTGTGGGCGACCATGCGGTGCTCCGGGCGGACGGCGAGGCCGACGGCGTGCCAGGGCCGCAGCAGCGACTCCCACGCGTGCGGCTCGGTCCAGACGCCCTGGGCGCGCAGCGCCTCCACGTAGGTCGACAGCTGGGTCGTGGTGGCCACGTACCCGACCAGCACTCCCCGGGCCGCAGCGCCGCCGCGACCGTCGGCAGGACGGCCCAGGGCTCGAGCATGTCGAGGACGACGCGGTCGACGACCTCCGCGGCGGGGTGCTCGGCCAGGTCGCCCAGGCGCAGCGACCAGTTCTGCGGCACCTCGCCGAAGAACGCGCCGACGTTGCCGCGGGCGACGTCGGCGAAGTCCTCGCGGCGCTCGTAGCTGGTGACCGAGCCCCCGGAACCGACGGCCCGCAGCAGCGAGCAGGTGAGCGCTCCGGAACCGGCGCCGGCCTCGAGCACCCGCATGCCCGGTCCGACATCGCCGAAGCCGACGATCTGGGCGGCGTCCTTGGGGTAGATGACCTGGGCGCCGCGGGGCATCGAGAGCACGAAGTCGGCGAGCAGCGGCCGGAACGCCAGGTAGCCGGTGTTCGCGGTGGACATGACCACCGAGCCCTCGGGAGCGCCGATCAGGTGGTCGTGCTCGATCGCCCCGCGATGGGTGTGGAACTGCTTGCCGCGCTCCAGGACGACGGTGTGCAGCCGGCCCTTCGGATCGGTGAGCTGCACCCGGTCACCGGCCACGAACGATCCCGCCACCGGCTCGGTCTCGGGGGCGACGGCTCCAGGGCGACGGTCTCGGGGGCGACGGCCTCGGCGGCGTCGTGCTGCGTGTCCACGGGCGGCCAGCCTACGGACGGCGCGGATGTGACCCGAGGTACGGCTGCGGCGCGGTCGGTCGGAAATGTCGGTGGGCCGACCTAGCCTCGGACCCATGACGGCGATCCTGCATCCGGACCTGGCTCCCGCGACGCCCGCGGAGAGCGCTCCCGACGCGGCCACCGCGCCCCGCCGTCCCTCGCTGTCGCCCAGCCGCGCGGCCGATTTCAAGACCTGCCCCTGCTCTACCGCTTCCGCACGATCGACCGCCTGCCCGAGCGCAAGAGCCTCGCTGCCGTCCGCGGCACGCTGGTGCACTCGGTCCTCGAGAAGCTGTACGACCTCCCGCCGGCCGGCCGCACGGTCGCCGCCGCGCAGGAGCTCGTGGTGCCGGCCTGGGCCGAGCTGCGGGACGAGCCAGGCATCGCCGAGCTTTTCCGGACGGTGCAGGACGACGGCGCGGAGACCGACCCGAACGCCCCCGAGTCCGTGGAGGCGTGGTTGGCGTCGGCCGGGAAGCTGGTCGAGAGGTACTTCGCCCTGGAGGACCCGACCCGCATCCAGCCGGACGGGCGCGAGCAGCTGGTCGAGGTGACCCTCCCCGACGGGCTGCTGCTGCGCGGCTTCGTGGATCGGGTCGACGTCGCGCCGAGCGGCGCCATCCGCGTCGTGGACTACAAGACCGGGTCGATGCCGCGCGAGGCGTTCGAGGCCAAGGCCCTGTTCCAGATGAAGTTCTACGCGCTGGTGCTGTGGCGCACCCGTGGCGTGGTGGCTGCCCAGCTCAAGCTCATCTACCTCGGCGACGGTGACACGCTCACCTACGCTCCGGACGAGGCGGAGCTGGTCCGGTTCGAGCGGACGCTGCAGGCCATCTGGGCCGCGATCGAGCGCGCCGTCGCCACCGGCGACTTCCGCCCCAACAAGACCCGGCTCTGCGGCTGGTGCGACCACCAGGCGGTCTGCCCGGAGTGGGGCGGCACTCCCCCGCCCTTCCCCGCGGAGGCGGCAGCCGCCGCCGGCTGGCAGACCCTGCTGCCCGTCGTCGAGCGCGACTGACCGGGGGCCGCACTCGGCCGCCACGGCGCGCCTCGACCGCACGGAACGGCGGGGCCACCTCGGCGCCCGTAGGGCGCCGACCTGGTCCCGGCACGCAGGGAGCCGAGCCAGGCGAGCAGCTGCTCCCGCTCGTCGTCGATCGGCCGCGGCCGCAGGCTGTCGGGGACCTCCGGCACATCCGCAGGCTGAACAGCCCGGTCAGGCCGGGACGCCCGCCGGCTGCCGTGCGGCCAGGACGCCGGCGAGATCCTCGAGGCCGATGCCTCCGAGCCCCTTCCGGAGCGTCAGGCCGGGCGCGGGCGCCAGTGCCTGCAGGGTCGGCACACCGAGGACGGCCGCACCTGCGGCGAGCCCCGCGGCCACGCCAGACTCCGAGTCCTCGATCACCACGCACGCCTCCGGCCCGACGCCCAGGGCGCTCATCGCCTGCCGGTAGGGCGCGGGGTCGGGCTTGCGCGCCGGGACCTCGTCGCCGCAGACGGTGACGTCGAACGGATCGGCCCCCAGGTCGGCGCGGATCGTCGAGAGGACGATGTCGGCCAGCCGGCGGGGCGTGGTGGTGACCAGCGCCGTGCGGAGCCCGGCGGCCCGGACCTCGGTGAGCAGCTCGCGCGCGCCGGGGCACCAGGAGATGCCGGTCGCGAGGAGCTGGGCCGTTCGGTACTCGACCCAGCGGGCGTCGTCCAGGAGCTCTTCCTCCGTGCGCACCAGCCCCAGGTCGGCGTGCAGGATGGCCATCGACCGGCGCATCGTGGAGCCGACCGTCGCCGCGCGGGCGCTCTCGGACATCCGCCCGCCGAGGCTCGCGGCGAGCTCGAACATCGCCTCGCCCCAGTACTGCTCGGTCTCGACCAGCGTGCCGTCCATGTCGAACAGGACGGCGCGCAGGTCGGCCCGGCCGGGTTGCGGGTCGCTCATCCCCGGTAGTTCACGTGCGGGTGGTCCATGTGGTTGGCCGTGGCACTGCCTCGGTTCTCCATCGTCTTCCAGCCACCACCGGGCGAGCTGAGCATGCGCTGCTGCCAGATGATGTAGTCGACGCCGAGCTCGTCCCAGTGGGCGACGTGGTACGCCACGATCGCGTCACCGAGAGCCGCGTTCGAGCCGACCATGTAGTCCACCGCCAACCCGGACGGGTGCCCACCCGGGTCGGCGGCACTGGCGCGGGTGCCGCCGAGCGTGATGCCCGCGGCGCCGGGCACGTTGGAGACCACCGCGTTGGCGGCGGCCTGCGCGACGGGCCGGATCGGCCCCGCGCTGTTGTTGATCTTCGCGATCACGCTGGCGGTCACGGACGCTGCCGCAGCGGCGGGTGAGGGCCGGCAGCGGCTGCCGTCTCCGCTGCCGCGGCGGCCTCCGCGGCGGCAGCGGCGGCGGCCTCGGCGGCGGCCTGTGCGGCGGCGGCCTCGGCCGCGACGCGAGCCTCCTCCGCGGCCTTCGCCGCGGCGGCGGCCTCCTCGGCCTGCGCCTGGGACGCGGCGGCCGCGGCCTGCTCGGCGTCGCGCTCCGATCTGCTGGCGGCCAACTGGCCCAGCAGTTCGGAGTCCTCCGGGGCGGGGGCCTCGACGCCCGCGCCGTCGATGCCCAGGGCGTCGGCGACGACGACGGACGCCGACTGGGTCTCCGCGGTGGCGGGAGCCGGCGCGCCCGCGACGAGGTCGAAGGTGGCCAGGACGCAGACGGTGGCGATGCCGAGGAGTAGGCCACCCGGGACCCCGGCGCGGCCAGGCGGTGACGGCGGTCCCGACGGTTCGGCCGGTCGTCGGTGCCGGTGGTGTCGTCAGTGGGCTGTGCGGTGAACAGGTTCAGGGGCGCCACAGGGGGCGTCTCTCCGTTTCTTCCTCAGCCGCCTACCGAGTTAGCTGACGGGTTCGGGCCGGAAGTTGCCCTACCTGCGGCGTACGCGCGCAGGATTCACCCCAGTGGAACCATGGGTCCCCGGTCTGATCGCGGCACGGGGCCGCGCGCAGTTCGGCGGTGTCCGGCGGGGTCCTCGGTCGAGGAGCGGGGCCCGGCGAACAGATAACGAAAGTACTACGAAACCGTGACGACCGATACGTGACGAAGAACAGATCTCCGTTCCCGGTGTAGGGCCCCGCTCTACTCGTCCTCCGTGCGGTAGCCGAGATTCGGCGACAGCCACTTCTCCGCCTCGTCGACGGTCCAGCCCTTGCGGCGCGCGTAGTCCTCGACCTGGTCGCGGCCGACCCGGCCCAGCACGAAGTAGCGCGACTCGGGGTGGGAGAAGTACAGCCCGCTCACGGCGGCACCCGGCCACATGGCCATGCTCTCGGTCAGCTGGATGCCGGTGGCTGCCTCGACGTCCAGCAGCTGCCAGATCGTCTGCTTCTCGGTGTGCTCGGGGCACGCCGGGTAGCCCGGGGCAGGCCTGATGCCGTGGTACTTCTCGGCGATCAGCCCGTCGGCGTCGAGGTGCTCGTCCGGGGCGTACGCCCAGAACTCCTTCCGCACCCGCTCGTGCAGCCGCTCGGCGAAGGCCTCGGCCAGCCGGTCGGCGAGCGACTCCAGCAGGATCGCGCTGTAGTCGTCGTTCGCCTTCTTGAACGCCATCACCCGCTCCATGGACCCCAGGCCGGCGGTCACCGCGAAGGCCCCGACGTAGTCGCGCAGCCCGGTGACCTTCGGCGCGACGAAGTCGGCCAGCGACTTGCGCGGCGAGCCGTCGCGACCCTCGGTCTGCTGCCGGAGCTGGTGCAGCGTGGTCCGGACGGCGGAGCGCGACTCGTCGGTGTAGACCTCGACGTCGTCGCCGTCGACCTGGTTGGCCGGGAACAACCCGAAGACGCCGCTGGCGGTGAGCCACTTCTCGCCGATGATCTGGTCGAGCATCACCTGCGCGTCCTCGAAGAGCCGGCGGGCCGCCTCTCCGGACACCGGGTTGTGCAGGATGTCGGGGAACCGGCCCCGCATCTCCCAGGCGTTGAAGAACGGCTGCCAGTCGATGTACGCGCGGAGCTCGTCGAGCGGGTAGTCGGCGAAGGTCCGGACGAACTGGGTCGCCGTGTGGTGGACGTGGTCGCAGGCCGGGCCGGAACAGACGTCCAACGCCTGCTGCAGCAGCATCCGCGGCCGCGGCGGGGAGTAGCTGCTCCAGTCGATCGGGGCGCCGCGGCGCGGGCGGCGGCGATCGGCAGCATCGTCCGGCTGTCCTGACGCGCGGCATGCCGCTCGCGCAGCGCCTCGTACTCGGCCGCGGTCTCGGCCAGCAGCTTCGGCCGCTGCTCGTCCGACAGCAGCGCCGCCACCACGGGCACCGACCGCGAGGCGTCCTTCACCCAGACGACCGGCCCGTGGTACTTCTGCGCGATCTTGACGGCCGTGTGCGCGCGGGAGGTCGTCGCACCGCCGATGAGCAGCGGGACGTCGAAGCCCTGCCGCTCCATCTCCGTGGCGAGGGTGACCATCTCGTCCAGCGACGGCGTGATCAGCCCCGAGAGGCCGATGATGTCGGCGCCTTCGTGCTTGGCCGCGTCCAGGATCTTCTGGGGCGGCACCATCACGCCGAGGTCGACGACGTCGTAGTTGTTGCACTGGAGGACGACGCCGACGATGTTCTTGCCGATGTCGTGGACGTCGCCCTTCGCCGTCGCCATGACGACCTTGCCGTTGGTGCGCTCGGCGTCTCCGGGCTGCTTCTCCGCCTCGATGAACGGGATCAGGTAGGCGACGGCCTTCTTCATCACGCGCGCCGACTTCACCACCTGGGGCAGGAACATCTTCCCCGCGCCGAACAGGTCGCCGACGACGTTCATGCCGTCCATCAGCGGGCCCTCGATGACCTCGATCGGCCGGCCGCCGCGCGCGCTGATCTCCGCCCGCAGTTCCTCGGTGTCGTCCTCGACGAAGGCGTCGATGCCCTTCACCAGCGCATGGGTGATCCGCTCCCCACCGGCAGCGACCGCCACTCCTCGGTGGCGACCTCCTTGACCGAGCCGTCGCCGGCGAAGTCGCCGGCGATCTCCAGGAGGCGCTCGGTGCTGTCGGGACGGCGGTTGAGGACCACGTCCTCGATGCGTTCCCGCAGCAGTTCGGGAACCTCGCTGTAGACCTCGAGCTGGCCGGCGTTGACGATCGCCATGTCCAGTCCGGCCGCGATCGCGTGGTAGAGGAAGACCGAGTGGATGGCCTCCCGCACGGGGTTGTTGCCGCGGAAGGAGAACGAGACGTTGGAGACGCCACCGGAGACCAGTGCACCGGGAAGGTTCTGCTTGATCCAGCGGGTGGTCTCGATGAAGTCCAGGCCGTAGTTGGCGTGCTCCTCGATGCCGGTGGCGACGGCGAAGATGTTCGGGTCGAAGATGACGTCCTCGACCGGGAACCCGACCTGGTCGACGAGGATGTCGTAGGCACGCCGGCAGATCTGCGTACGCCGTTCGAAGTTGTCACCCTGGCCGTCCTCGTCGAAGGCCATGACCACGATCGCGGCGCCGTACTTGCGGCACAGCCGCGCGTGGTGGACGAACTTCTCCTCGCCCTCCTTCAGGGAGATCGAGTTGACGATCGCCTTGCCCTGGATGTTCTTGAGCCCGGCCTCCATGACCTCCCACTTGGAGGAGTCGACCATGGTGGGCACGCGGCAGATGTCGGGCTCGCTCGCGATCAGCTTGGTGAAGCGGTCCATCGCGGCGACGCCGTCGATCATCCCCTCGTCCATGTTGATGTCGATGACCTGCGCGCCGGCCTCGACCTGTTGCCGCGCCACCGCCAGCGCCGCCGGGTAGTCACCGGCCTTGATGAGGTTGCGGAAGCGGGCCGATCCGGTGATGTTCGTGCGCTCGCCGACGTTGACGAAGAGGCTGTCCTCGGTGACCGTCACCGGCTCGAGGCCGGAGAGCCGCAGGGCCGGGGCAGGCTCGACGGGGACCCGGGGCTTGCCGCCCTCGACGACCCCGGCGATCGCCGCGATGTGCGCGGGGTCGTGCCGCAGCAGCCCCCGACGAGGTTGACGAAGCCGCTGTCGGCGAACTCCGCGAGGACGGCGGCGGTCTCCTCGGGGACTCGTCGTACTCGCCGAACGCATTCGGCAGCCCGGCGTTCGGGTAGCAGGAGACGAACGTGTCGGCGATGCGGGACAGCTCCGCGATGTAGGGCCGCATCTCCTTGGCACCGAGTGCGCAGTTGAGGCCGACCAGCAGCGGGTTCACGTGTCGCACGGAGTGCCAGAAGGCTTCGGTGACCTGCCCGGACAGCGTGCGGCCCGAGGCGTCGGTGATCGTGCCGGAGATCATCACCGGCCAACGGCGTCCCCGCTCCTCGAACAGCGTCTCCAGGGCGAAGATCGCCGCCTTGGCGTTGAGCGTGTCGAAGATGGTCTCGATGAGCAGCACGTCCGAGCCGCCGTCGACGAGCCCGTTGGCCTGCTCGAGATAGGCCTCGACCAGCTCGTCGAAGCTGACGTTGCGGGCGCCCGGGTCGTTGACGTCGGGCGAGATGGACGCCGTCCGGCTGGTCGGGCCGATCGCCCCGACGACGAAGCGCGGCTTCTCCGAGTACGCGCGGTCATCGCGTCGCACTCCTGCCGGGCCAGGCGTGCGGAGGCGACGTTCAGCTCGTAGGCGAGCTCCTGCATGCCGTAGTCGGACAGCGAGATCGTCGTCGCGTTGAACGTGTTGGTCTCGATCAGGTCCGCGCCGGCCTCGAGGTACTCCCGGTGGATCTCGGTGATGATCTCTGGCGCGGTGAGGCTGAGCAGGTCGTTGTTGCCCTGCACCTCGGTGGGCCAGTCGGCGAAGCGCTCGCCGCGGTAGCCGGCCTCGTCGGGCCGGTCTCGCTGGATCGCGGTACCCATGGCGCCGTCGAGGACGAGGATCCGCTCCTCGAGCAGGGCGGTGAGCTCGGCGGTGGCGTCCGGGCGGAGAGTGGGTGATTCGGACACAGGCGATCCCCAGTGGTGCTCTGCTGTGGGTGTGCGGGCTTCGATGCTCCGGCACCCCCGGCGGGCTGGCCCAGGCTTGGGCGCTCCCGATGTCACCCCCATCCTCTCATCTCCTCCACCGAGCGTCCCGGCTTCACGCGGACGGGTCGCAGAAGCGGGCGGGTCGACCGGATCGACGTAGGCTCGCAGGGGTGACCGATCCCCAGTCCGCAGCTGACGACCTGCCCCGGCTGACCGACCCTCTGGTCGTAGTGGCCTTCGAGGGCTGGAACGACGCCGGGGACGCCGCGACCGGAGCGGTCGAGCACCTCGAGCTGATCTGGGACGCCAAGCCCCTCGCCGCGCTGGACCCCGAGGACTACTACGACTTCCAGGTGAACCGACCGACCGTGTCGCTGATCGGCGGCGTGAGCCGTCGCATCGAGTGGCCGACGACGCGCATCTCGGTGGCCCGGCCGCCGGGCAGCGAGCGCGACGTCGTCCTCATCCGCGGCATCGAGCCCAACATGCGCTGGCGCGGCTTCTGCGACGAGCTGCTCGCGGTCCTGTCGGAGCTGGACGTGTCGATCGTCGTCGCGCTGGGTGCGCTGCTGGCCGACACCCCGCACACCCGGCCCACGCCGGTCACCGGCTCGGCGTACGACGCCGAGTCCGCGCGCGCCTACGGCCTGGACGCCTCCCGCTACGAGGGACCCACCGGCATCCTCGGCGTGTTCCAGGACGCCTGCGTGCAGGCGGGGCTGCCGGCGATCAGCTTCTGGGCCGCGGTGCCGCACTACGTCTCGCAGCCGCCGTCGCCGCGCGCCACCGTCGCGCTCCTGCAGCGGGTCGAGGAGGTTCTCGAGATCACCGTGCCGCTGGGTGCGCTGCCGCAGCAGGCCGACGACTGGGTCAAGACCGTCGACGAGATGGCCAACGAGGACGACGAGGTCGTGGAGTACGTCCGATCGCTCGAGGAACGGGCCGCCGAGGTCGACCTCTCGCAGGCCAGCGGCGACACCATCGCCAAGGAGTTCGAGCGCTACCTGCGCCGCCGGGGCTCCGGAGGGTAGGCGGCGCGCGTCCGGGGGTAACTGACCCTGTCGCGCCGAGTGGGCCCCGGAGGGGTTCGCGCAGGCGCGACGCAGCGGCTCGTCCCATCAGGGGGACGGCACCTGGCCGCGGTGCGATCCGGAGGATCGCGATGTCATCGCGGTGGGATCCAGAGGATCGCGAAGCAATGGCGTCATCTGCGACGTCGCGTCGGCGTCGAAGAGCCGGTCGTGCATGGCGAGCGCGAACCGGTCGGTCATCCCGGAGACGTAGTCCACGACCTGGGTGACCGTGTCGGCCTCGGAGTCCCGGTAGGTCGCGGGGATCAGCTCGGGATGGACGAGGTGGTGGTCGACCAGGCGCCGGATCACGTCGATGGCGACGTGCTTCTGGCCCGCGGCGGTCTCCGAGGCGTACACCCGCTCGAACAGGAACGCCCGTAGCTCGTGCATCGCCTCCAGGGGCCCGGGCGCCATGACCACCGCACCCGCGTTGTTCTCCGCGGACAACGACCCCTCGACGACGGCGGCGATCATCGTGCCGACCATCTCGCTGCCCGGCGTCCCGAACACCTCGCGGGCGCGGGCGGGGAGGTCGTCGAGCCGGATCACGCCGGCGCGGATGGCGTCCAGCGCGTCGTGCGACAGGTAGCCGATGCGGTCGGCGTAGCGGACGCACTCGCCCTCGCGGGTCGACGGTGGTGGGTCGATCTTCCAGCTGTGCGACCGGACGCCGTCGCGGACCTCCCAGGTGAGGTTGAGGTGCTCGAGCACCTCCACGATCCGGACACCCTGGGCGGCGTGGTGCCAGCCGCCCGGCACGTACGGCTCCAGGGCGTCCTCCCCAGGTGGCCGAACGGGGAGTGCCCGACGTCGTGCGCCAGGGCGATCGCCTCGGCCAGGGTCTCGTTGAGCCCGAGGGCACGGGCCAGTGACCGCGCCACCTGGGTGACCTGGAGCGTGTGGGTGAGCCGGGTGACGAAGTGGTCCCCGTCGGGGTTGAGGAAGACCTGGGTCTTGTGCTTGAGCCGGCGGAAGGCCTTCGCGTGCAGGATCCGGTCGCGGTCACGCTCGAAGGCCGTCCGCAGCGGGTCCTCGGGTTCGGCGAACGATCGACCGCGGCTGTCGACGGCCCGTGCGGCCGCCGGCGCCAGCTGCTCCTCCGCAGCCTGGCGCGCGGGCCGGTCGGTGAACCGGAACCGGCCGCTCATCCGCAGTCGCCCAGGGCGACCCCGAGCAGGGCGTCGACGGCGTCGCAGACGATGCGCGGCGACTCCTCCTCGGCGTCCGCCGCCCCGGCCAGCGTCTCCGCCGCCCACGCGTCGACCAGCGCGATCGCGCCCGGGCTGTCGAGGTCGTCGGACAGCCGCTCCCGGAGGCCCCCAGCAGCGGCGCGGCGGGGGCTCCGGCATCGAGCGCCACGGCCCAGCGCCAGGTGTCCAGGCGTTGCTCGGCGGCCGTCAGCAGGTCCGCCGTCCAGGCGCGGTCGGTGCGGTAGTGCCCCGACAGCAGCGCCAGCCGGATCGCCATGGGGTCGACGCCCTCGCCCCGGAGCTTGGAGACGAACACCAGGTTGCCGCGGCTCTTGCTCATCTTCTCGCCGTCGAGACCGATCATCGCCGCGTGCACGTAGGCCCGGGCGAAGGGCTTGGTGGCGGTCAGGGCCTCGGCGTGCACGGCGGAGTACTCGTGGTGCGGAAAGACCAGGTCGCTGCCGCCGCCCTGCACGTCGAACCCCATGCCGATGGTGTCCAGCGCGATGGTGGCGCACTCGATGTGCCAGCCGGGCCGGCCGGCGGTGCCCCGCGGCCCGGGCCAGGACGGCTCGCCGGGCCGCTCGCCGCGCCACAGCATCGGGTCCAGCGGCTGGCGCTTGCCCGGCCGCTCCGGGTCGCCGCCGCGCTCGGCGAAGAAGCGCAGCATGGTCTCCTCGTCGTACCGGGACTCCCCGCCGAAACCCGGGGCCTGCGCGACGTCGTGGTAGACGTCGCCGGTGCCGTCGTCGAGGACGTAGGCCAGGCCCTCGGCGAGCAGGTCCTCGACGTGGGCGACGATCCGCGGGATCGACTCGACCGCGCCCACGAAGTCCTCCGGCGGCAGGACCCGCAGAGCGGTCATGTCCTCGCGGAAGAGCGCGGTCTCCCGCATGCCGAGGACGACCCAGTCCTCGTTGTCGCGGTCGGCCCGCTCGAGCAGGGGATCGTCGATGTCGGTGACGTTCTGGACGTAGTGGACGGCGTGCCCGGCGTCCCGCCACATCCGGTTGATCAGGTCGAAGGCCAGGTAGGTGGCCGCGTGCCCCAGGTGGGTGGCGTCGTAGGGCGTGATGCCGCAGACGTACATCCGGGCCGTCTGACCCGGGCTGGTGGCCACCACGTCGCCGCGGGCGGTGTCGTGGACCTTGAGGACGGGCCCGGTCCCGGGCAGGGTGGGAAGCAGCGGAGCAGGCCAGGAGAGCACGGCACGAGCCTAGAGCGGGGCTCCGACGATGGTGATCGCGCACCGGGAGCGCCCCGCTCGGGCCGGCTCTGCCCTAGCGTCCGCACCAGCGCGGAACTGCACGAGGAGGCGCCGTGGACGTGGACGAGTACCTGCCGGCCCTGGAGAAGACGAACGCACGGTTCGCCGCGGCTGCCGCCGAGGCGGTGCTCGCCCACGGCTGGCGCGCCCCGGTGCCCGGCTGCCCCGGCTGGCGGCTGGCCGACCTCGTCTGGCACCTGTCGGAGGTCCAGCACTTCTGGGCCTGGGTGGTACGGACGCGCGCGCCGGACCCCTCCACCTACGTGGCGCCCGTTCGCCGTCCGGACGACGAACTGCTCGGCTGGCTGACCGCCCAGAACGCCGAGCTGGAGACGGTGCTGGCCGGCGCGGACCCGCACTCCCGCGTCTGGACGTGGGCACCGCAGCAGGACGTCGCCTTCGTGCTGCGGCGCCAGCTGCAGGAGGCGACGGTGCACACCGTCGACGTCGAGCAGGTGCTGGGCGACGTGCGGCCCATCGCCACCGACGTCGGGCTCGACGGCCTGGACGAGTGGCTGGAGGTGATGGTCCCCGGCGCCCTGCCGGACGGCCCGCCCCGGGCGCGCACCCGGTCGTTCTCCATGCGGTCGACGCCGGTGCCGAGCGGACCCTGTTCCCCGGCAGCCGGCCGTTCCCGATCGCCGCGGTGACCGGCACCGCCGGCGACCTGCTGCTCGCGGTCTGGCGCCGGCTGCCGCTCGAGGTGCTCACCGTGGACGGCGACGGGCTCCAGGCGGCCGCGATGATCGGCCTGGTCGAGCTCGAGTAGCTCACCCCTCGACGAGCGCGGCGAGCCGCCCCAGCGCCATCCGCCAGCCCAGCGCGTTGTCCTCCGGGGCCACACCGCTGGGCACGCCCTCGTGGACGGCCCGCAGGTCCGTTCCGCCGTCGTGGTCGTGCAGGGTGACGGTCACGGTCATCGCGCCGGCCATCGTGGGGTCGTCCGTCTCGAACTCGTCGACCTCCACGACCAGCTCGCCGGGCACCAGCCGGGTGAACCGGGCACGGTAGGAGTCACTGCGCGCGGTGGACTTGCCCCGCTGGTCGGAGGCCTCGTACGTCAGCGTGACGCGGAACCCGCCGTCCTCGTGCTGCTCCACGACGCTGGTCATGCCGGCGGGGAACCGCCAGCGGGCGATCGTCTCCGGGTCGGTGAGCGCCGCGTACACCACTGCCCGCGGCGCCCGCAGGAGTGCACCCGCGCGAGTGGTGCTCACGGCCAGGTAGCGGCGTGGCGGTCGAACTCCTCGCCGGTCTGGATGCCCACGACGCAGAAGACCAGCCCGGCCGGATCCAGCATCTGCCAGAACGAGCCCATGTCCCGGTGCCGGGTGGCGCCGAGTGCCTCCAGGCGGGCCACCTCGGCCGGGATGTCGTCGGTCTCGATGTCTACGTGCCAGCGCGGCGGCGTCCCCTCACCTGTCTTCTGGATCTCGACGTGCCAACCCTCGGCGAACGAACCCAGCGACGCCCACTTCTCGTCGGTGTGGTCGGGCTCGGCCGAGCGACCGGTCGCGCCGGCCCAGAAGTCCGTGCCGGCGACGTGGTGCTCCGGCGGCAGGTCCAGCAACAGGATCGACAGACGGCTCCGATGCGGCATGGCCGGGACCCTAGGGCCTGCCGGCGACAGATCACCCGCTTGCGCACGAGGGCGGTCATCGGGCGGCCGATGACCGCCTCGTCACGCAAGAGGGCGGCTGCCGCCCGCTCAGAACGGCGGCCAGGGCAGGGCGGGCCACTCGCCGCTGGGCTCGGGTGCCGGCCGCTGCGCAGCAGTTCCGCCACCCGCTTCTGGGTCGAGCGCACCTCACGCCTGGTCAGGTGCTCGTGCAGCTGCTCACCCAGGCCGCCGCGGAGCTCGTCGCCCAGGCGCTCCAGCACGGCCACGGCCTCGGCGGGGAGCGGCTGGTCCGCCCACCGCCAGAGCAGCGTCCGCAGCTTCGGATCGGTGGAGAAGCAGATGCCGTGGTCGACGCCGTACACGTGGCCGTCCGGCATCGGGATGATGTGCCCGCCCTTGCGGTCGGCGTTGTTGACCACGGCGTCGAACACCGCCATCCGGCGCAGGGCGGGGTCGTCGCGGCGGACGAACGCGGCCAGGTCGACGGTCTCGTCGCCGTCGATCCACAGCTGGACCATCCCCGGTCCGAACGGCCCCTCGCGCAGCACGGTCGGTGGCACCACCCGCCAGCCCGTCGCCGCGGACACCAGGAAGGCCGAGATCTCGCGCCCGGCGAGGGTGCCGTCGGGGAAGTCCCACAGGGGCCGCTCCCCCGCCACCGGCTTGTAGACGCACTCGGCGCCGATCTCGCCGAGCTGGATGGCGCCGACGAGGGTGACGTTCGACGCGTCGAGCATCCGTCCCTCGAGGTCGATCTCGCCCTCGCGCAGCAGCCGCATCGCCTCGTCGTCGTCCGCCGGTGGGCGCAGGTCCGGCTCGACCGGTTGCTCGCTCATCGAGGGGCCGCCGGTCAGCGGCGGTAGCCGTTCTGCCTGGGGCACACGTGCCCGGCCGGGTCCAGCGGCAGGGAGCACAGCGGGCACGGTGGCCGGCCGGCCGCCACGACGCGCCGGGCGCGGGCGACGAAGGCGCGCGCCGCGACCGGTGTGATGGTCACCCGCAGCGCGTCCGGGCCGTCGTCGCTGTCGGAGAGGATGGCCTCCTCGTCGATCGGCTCGTCGCCGGCGGCCACGGCCTCCACCACGACGGCCTCGGCGGAGCCGTCCCAGGCCAGGCCCATGGCCGCCACCCGGAACTCCTCGTCGACGGGCGCGGTGAGCGGCTCGAGGTCGTCGACCTCGGCCTCAGCCGGGATGACGGCGGTGGCCCGGCCGGCCACCTCGTCGAGCAGCTCGTTCATGCGGTCGGCGAGGACCTGCACCTGCGTCTTCTCCAGGGCGACGCTGACCGTGCGACCGGTCTCGTCGGACGCCTGGAGGTAGAAGGTGCGGTCGCCGGGCTGGCCCACGGTGCCTGCGACGAAACGGGTCGGACGTTCGAAGAGATGGACCTGACGGGGCACGCGCCCAGGTTACGCGGGCGGACCGACGCCCGGCCCCGCCGACACCGAGGTCAGGCGGTCGTCCCCGCGCCGCCGCCGACGACGGCGTCGGAGGACGCCTTGGCGCGCCGGCGCTTGCGGGGCGGCGGGACGAGCCCGGAGACGTCCCCTCCGGTGTCGTTCACCCGGACGACGAAGGGCCGGGTCTCGGTGTAGGTCACGACCGAGATCGACGCCGGGTCGACGACGATCCGCTGGAACTGGTCCAGGTGCAGGCCCAGCGCGTCGGCGAGGATCGCCTTGATCACGTCGCCGTGGCTGCAGGCGAGCCAGACGGCGTCGGGTCCGAGCTGCGCGTTCCACGCCCGGACGGCGGCCACCGCGCGAGTCTGGGTCTGCGCCAGCCCCTCCCCTCGGGACCGGGGAAGACCGCCGCCGACGGGTGCTGCTGGACGACCTTCCAGAGCGGTTCCTTGACCAGCTCCTTGATCGTCTGGCCGGTCCAGTCGCCGTAGCGCGCCTCGCCGAGCCGGTCGTCGGTCTGCACGTCGACGTCGCGACCGGCGGCGACGACCCCGGCGGTCTGCACGCAGCGCTCCAGCGGGCTGCTGACGACCGCGGCCAGCGGCACCTTCGCCAGCCGCTCCCCCACCGCCCTCACCTGGGCCGCGCCGGTCTCGTCGAGCTGCACGCCCGGGGTCCAGCCGGCGAGGACCCCGCCGGTGTTCGCCGTCGTCCGGCCGTGCCGGAGCAGGATCACCGTGGTCACGGGGCCGAGCCTATGCGGGGCGATGATCAGGTGGGATCGAGGACCCCGGTCCACACCAGCACCAGCACCAGGGTGCCGAGCCCGATCCGGTAGACGACGAACGGGGTGAAACTGCCCCGGTCCAGGTAGCGCAGCAGCCAGGCGATCACGGTCAGGCCGACGCCGAAGGCGATGACGGTCGCCAGGATCGTGGGCCCCCACGAGACGCCCTGGCCGGCGACATCGCCGGTGAGCGCCTCGTAGGCCTGGAAGAAGCCCGAGCCGAGGACGGCGGGGACGGCCAGCAGGAAGGAGTAGCGCGCCGCCGCCGAGCGGGAGTAGCCGAGGAAGAGCCCCATGGTGATCGTGCCGCCCGACCGCGAGACCCCCGGGATCAGGGCCATCGCCTGGGCGAACCCGTACCCGATGCCGTGCGGCACGGTGAGGTCGTTCAGCTCGCGGCGCTTGGCGCCCACGCGGTCGGCCCAGAACAGGATCAGCGAGAAGAGGATCAGCGCCGTCGCCACGATCCGCAGGTCGCGCAGCGTGGTCTCGATGTCGTCCTGGAACAGCAGGCCGAGGACGACGATCGGGATGCTGCCGATGATGATCAACCAGCCCATGCGGGCGTCGGGGTCCCCCTTGCGTCCCCCGGTCAGCGAGCCGAGCCAGGCCACGATGATCCGCCAGATGTCCTTCCGGAAGTACAGGAGGACGGCGGCCTCGGTGCCGATCTGGGTGATCGCGGTGAACGCGGCCCCGGGGTCGTCCCAGCCGAAGGCCTCGCCCACGACCCGCAGGTGGGCGCTGGAGGAGATGGGCAGGAACTCGGTCAGCCCCTGCACGACGCCGAGGACGATCGCTTCGATCCAGCCCACCTCAGGTCACCTGATGCGGCGCGCGGGGAAGCGGAGAGGCGGCAGGCACGAGTGAGCACCTTAGGTGACGCCGTCGACCTGCCCGGTGCGCCGCTCGGGAGGAGTCGCGGAGCAGACAGGTGTCACGGCGGCCCACGAGACGCGAGAATGCCGACCTGCAACTGTCGATCTGCGCGCTTTCCGTTCGTAGACGGGGTGAGCGCGGGACCAACCCGTCGCCGGAACCGGAGGAGCAGACATGCCGCAGTACATGCTCAGCGTGCACGTGGCCGAGGGCGAGGGGGCCCGCCGATGGGTCAGTCGCAGATGGAGCTCCAGATGGCGCGGCTCGGCGAGCTCGAGGCCGACATGCGGGCCCGGGGCTCGTGGCTCTTCTCCGGCCGGCTGACCTCCGCGGACACCGCCACGGTCGTGCGGCAGGTGGACGGACGGCGCGTCGTCAGCGATGGGCCGTTCATCGAGTCCAAGGAGCACCTCGGCGGCTTCTACGTCATCGACGCAGCCGATCTCGACGAGGCGCTGGGATGGGCGGACCGCACCGTGGCGGCGATCGGCATGCCCATCGAGGTCTGGCCGTTCGTCGCCACAGCAGGGGGCCAGGCCACGGAGCCACGGCCGGAGTGACCGGACCGGGTGCCGAACGGATCGGCCGGATTTTCCGCGAGGAGTCCGGCCGGTCGACGGCCACCCTGATCCGGGCCCTCGGCGACGTCGACCTCGGCCGAGGACGCCGTTCAGGAGGCGTTCGTGACTGCTCTGGACCGCTGGCCTCGGGAGGGCTACCGCCCAACCCGGGTGCCTGGATCACCACGACAGCGCGCAACCGGGCACTGGACCGGTTGCGACGAGAGCGCCGCGGCCGCCAGCTCCTCGACGAGGTCGCCCGTCTGGCGTCCGGCGACGGCGAGCCGCAGCCGCGCGCCGACGACGACGACGCAGCGGACGGGGCCCCGGTGGTGGACGATCGGCTGCGCCTCGTCTTCATGTGCTGCCACCCGGCCTTGGCGTTGGAGGCCCAGATCGCGCTCACCCTGCGCCTCCTCGGAGGCCTGTCCACCGCGGACGTCGCGGCGGCCTTCCTCGTGACGGAGTCGACCATGGCGCAGCGGCTCGTGCGTGCGAAGCGGAAGATCTCGGCCGCTCACATCCCGTTCCGGGTGCCGACCGCTGCGGCGTTGCCCGACCGGGTCGACGCCGTCCTCGGGGTCGTGTACCTGATCTACAACGCCGCTGCGGACCGCCCGGACCCGCCGGGCGAGCCATCCCTGCGCGCCGAGGCGATCCGGCTGGCCCGCCTGCTGGACGACCTGCTGCCCGACGAGCCCGAGGTGGCGGGGTTGTTGGCACTCCTCCTGCTCACGGAGTCGCGTCGGGCCGCCAGGTACGACGAAGAGGGTGCCCTGGTCCTGCTCCGGGACCAGGACCGCACGCTCTGGAACGGCCGGCTGGTCGCAGAAGGACAGCAGCTCCTGCGGGCCTGCCTGGACCGCGACCGGCCGGGCCCGTACCAGGTCCAGGCCGCCGTCAACGCCGTGCACGCCGACGCCGGCACGTACGCCGCCACCGACTGGGCGCAGATCGCCTCGCTGTACGACCACCTGCTCGCGCTCGACCCCGGCCCGGTCGTGGCCCTCAACCGTGCCATCGCGGTGGCCGAGGTCCATGGTCCCGAGGCCGGGCTGGCCCTGGTGGATGCACTGGGCGGGCTCGCCGGCTACTCCCCTGGCACCTGGCGCGTGGCGAGCTGCTCGCCCGTATCGGCCGTCTGGCACCCGCTCGGGCGGCGCTGCTCGAGGCAGCCGCGACGGCGACCACCGACGTCACCCGGCGCCACCTGAGCCGCCGCGCCGACGAGTTGGGATAGCTGGCCGAACGGTCACCGCCGGTCGGGAGTCACGGTTCCTGGGCGGATGACGGGCGCGCCGCCCCGGTCGAGCGGGCTCCGGGTGACCGTCTGCGTCCGCCGGTAGGTTGACCCCTCGTGGAGCAGCGCGCGCTGGGGCGGAGTGGTCTGGTCGTGTCCCGGTTGGCGCTGGGCACGATGACGTGGGGCCGCGACACCGACGAGGACGAGGCCGCGATGCAGCTCACGGCGTTCGTCGACGCCGGCGGCACCCTCGTCGACTCCGCGGACGTCTACTGCGACGGCGAGAGCGAGCGCGTCCTCGGCCACCTGCTCGCCGACGTCGTCCCCCGCTCGGAGGTGCTGGTCGCCACCAAGGCGGTCGGGCGGACCGCGCCGGGGCCGATGGGGCGCGGCGCCTCCCGCGGGCACCTGCTCGCCGCGCTGGACGCCTCGCTCGAGCGCCTCGGCCTGGACCACGTCGACCTGTGGCAGCTGCACGCCTGGGACGAGTCGACCCCGCTGGAGGAGACGCTCGCCGCCTGCGACGTCGCCGTCTCCTCGGGACGCACCCGCTACGTGGGGGTCAGCAACTTCACCGGCTGGCAGACCGCGCAGGCCGCGACCTGGCAGCGGGCGTGGCCCGGTCGTACACCGATCATCAGCACGCAGGTCGAGTACTCGCTGCTCCAGCGCGGGGTCGAGCGAGAGGTCGTCCCGGCGGCGGAATCCCTGGGCCTGGGCGTGCTGCCGTGGTCCCCGCTGGGCCGTGGCCTGCTCACCGGCAAGTACCGGCACAGCACGCCCTCGGAGTCGCGCGGGGCGTCCCCGCAGTGGCAGGCGTTCATCGACGGTCTGCGCTCGGCGAAGGCCGACCGCATCGTCGAGGCCGTGATCACCGCGGCCGAGGGCCTGGGCACCACTCCCCTCGCCGTCGCGCTGGCGTGGGTGCGGGACCGGCCCGGCGTCGTCGCACCCGTCGTCGGCGCCCGCACCGCACAGCAGCTGCAGGCCAGCCTGGACGCCGAGGGGTGCGGCTGCCCGCTGCCATCCGCACCGCGCTGGAGGACGTCTCGGCGCCGGCCTTCAGCTACCCCGAGCGCCGGTCGCAAGCATGAGCGGGCCCTCGGCTCCCGCCGGGGACCCGGTCTTCGCCGCGTTCTGCGGCGCCGGGCTCTGGCCGGGGCTCGGCCGGCGGACGGCGGCGGAGCTCCCCGGCGCCGGCATCACCGCGCCGGACGACGTCACCGCCGACCGGCTGGTGAAGATCCCGCTCGTGGGGCGGCAGCGCGCCGAGCGCCTGTTCTCCAGCTTCCTGGCAGCAGCTCCCACCTACGAGGTCGTCGAGCTGCTCGTCGGCGCCGGGCTGCAGGCCAAGCTCGCCGCCGGCGTCGCCGACGCGCTCGGTCCGGACGCCGCCCGGCGGCTGCGGGACGACCCGTGGGCGCTGCTGAGCCTGACCGGCGTCACCCTCGCAGACGCCGACCGGCTGGCCATCGCCGTCCTCACGGGCGCCGACCGGCAGGACAGCCGCCGGGGCCGGGCCATCGTCGGGCTGACCCTGCGGACGGCGACCCGCGACGGGCACACGGTGCTGCCCGCCGACCTGGTCGTCGCGGCGCTGCAGGCCGAGGGCATCGCCGATCCGGCCGCCGCGATCGTGGCCGCCGTCGAGTCCGGGGACGTGCTGGAGCACGAACCTCCGGAGCCGGACGACCCGGACACCGAGCCCGACCCCGCCCTCCGTGCGTTGTCCCTGGCCCGCTACGGCATGGCGGAGGAGGCCGTCGCCGAGGGGATCGCGCGCCTGGCCGCCTCAGCGGCGCGGATCGCCGATCCGGCCTCCGTGCGCTCGGTGGCCCAGGGGCTGGACGAGGCGCAGAAGAAGGCCGTCGCCCAGGTGCTCGGGTCCGGGGTCAGCCTGCTCACGGGTGGACCGGGCACCGGAAAGAGCCGCACGGTGGCGGCGGTGGTGAAGCTGCTGCGCGCCAAGGGCACCGAGATCGCGCTGGCCGCCCCCACGGGTCGAGCGGCCAAGCGGCTCGAGGAGCTCACCGACCACCCGGCGACGACGGTGCACCGGCTGCTCGGCGCCCAGGGCATGACCGGTGGGTTCGCCCGCAACGAGGAGTGGCCGCTGGACGCCGACGTGGTCGTCGTGGACGAGGCGTCGATGCTGGACGTCGAGCTCACCGCGGCGCTGCTGGAGGCCTGCCCCGACGGCACGCACCTGCTGCTGGTGGGCGATCCGGCCCAGCTGCCCTCGATCGGCCCGGGCCACGTGCTGGGCGACATCATCGACTCGGGAGCGGTACCGGTCACCGAGCTCACCACGCTCTACCGGCAGGCCGAGGGCGGGGCGATCGCCCGGCTGGCCACAGCCGTCCGCGAGGGCGAGCTGCCGCCGGTCGACTCCCGGACCGCGAGGTCGTCGTCGTCCCGGCCACCGGGAGCGCGGAGGCCTCGCGCCGGGTGGTCCAGCTGGTCACCGACTCCATCCCCCGCGCCCTGGGCATCGATCCGGCGTCCGTCCAGGTGGTGACGCCGGTGCACCGCGGGCCGGCCGGCACGATCGAGCTCAACAAGGCGCTCAAGGCCGTGCTCAACCCCGGTGAGGGCACGGTGTGGGGCTTCGACGCCGGCGACCGGGTGGTGGCCACCGCCAACCACCTGGAGCTGGAGCCCATCGGGTTCGCCAACGGTGAGGTCGGGGTGGTGACCAAGACCGGCGACGGGTCGCTCGACGTCACGTTCGCGTCCGGACCGGTCACCGTGACGGGCAAGGCGATGTCGGACCTGCGCCACGGCTGGGCGATCACCGTCCACCGGGCGCAGGGCTCCGAGTGGCCGGGTGTGGTCGTCGTCGTGCCGCCGGAAGCCGGGGGATGCTGTCCCGGCCGCTGATCTACACCGCGCTGACCCGCGCGCAGCAGCACCTGTCGATCGTGCACGCCAGCGGCGCCGCGCTGGCCCGCGCGGTGCGCGAGGTCGACGTCCGGCCCCGCCGCACCCGGCTGGCCGCGTTGCTGGCCGACCTGGGCGATCTCACCGGCTGACGCCGCACGTGTCGACGTGTCGTGGTGTCGGCACGGTCGGAGGCCACGCGATGTCGACGACGGTCGCGTTCAGCCGCCGTTGAGCTCGATCGCCCGCCGCAGGTTGCGCCGCCGCACCCACTCGGACACCCACGAGGAGGCCGCGGCCACCAGGGCGAAGAACAGCCCCGGTGGCCAGTCCCCGAAGGAGACGGCGAAGACGAGGGCGCTGACCAGCACGAGCAGCCACGCCAGCGCGAGCCAGCGCATCACCGCGGCCCACCGCGGGCGGTCCTCCTGCCAGGACCGCATCGCGTCCTGGAGCATCCGCGCCCGCTCGACGGCCGCGGCGCGGAGCCGCTCGTCCGTCAGTGCCCGTCCCCAGCTGACCGCGCGGCCGACCTCGGCGACCTCCACGTGGTCGAGACGGTGCCTCGTCATCCACTCGCGTTCGACCTGCATCGCGTCCCGGCCACTGGCATCGATGCGCGACCAGGCCCGTCTGCTGCCCAGCCACCAGGCCAGCAGCGGCAGGCCGACGAGGATCAGCAGGATGACGAGGACGGCGACCACGCCGGCTGACTCTGCCGACCGCCGCCGTCCGGGTCGTCCGGCACGCGGCCGAACCACCCGTTCGGGGACCGTCGCCCACCCACGCTGAGTGCCCATGTCGAGGACCGGGAGACCACCGGACGTGCACGAACGGCGGGCTCCCCGGTGTCAGGGGAACGCGACGGGCGCGGTGCCCCGGCGTCGTTGCCGGTGCACCGCGCCCGTCGCGGCTCAGGAGGCGGTCAGTCGATCAGGGCTCGCCGCGCAGGGTCTCGGCGAGGTCCGGGTTCTCCTCGAACCACGCGTCGACGGCCTCGTCGTAGCTACCCTCGCCGTACTCGTTGACGACCTTGTTCTCCAACGAGCCGTACTGCTCGTCGGTCAGTGTGAAGTCGCTCATCAGCTCGGCGACCTCGGCGCAGTCGTCGGAGAAGCCGGCGCGGGCCATGCTGTGCAGGCCCTCGGGCTCACCGAGGGTGCCCTGCGGGTCCTCGAGGTCCTTGACCGGGAACTCGCTGTTGGCCCAGAACGGCCGCCACAGGGTGACGACGATGTCCTCCTCGGCGTCGATCGCGGCCTGCAGCTCTGCCAGCATCGCCGTGGTCGAGGACTCGACGAGCTCGTAGGAGTCGGTCAACCCGTAGCCGGGCATCACGCTCTCCTTGGTGGTGCGGGTCAGACCCGCACCGGGCTCGATCCCGACGATCTGGCCGCCGAACATCTCGGCGTTGCCGGCCAGGTCCTCGATCGAGTCGATCTCGGTGTACTCGGGCACGGCGAGGGTGAGGACGGCGCCGTCGTACCAGGCGCCGAGGTCCTCGAGGTCCTCCTCGTACTCCTCGCGGTAGTCGGCGTGGGTGACCTCCGACCACGCCGACGGGTAGACGTCGACGTCACCGCCGGCCAGACCGGCGTACAGCGGCGCGGCGTCGGCGATCTCCTCGAACTCCACCTCGTAGCCGCGCGACTCGAGGGCGTCCTGCCACATGTGGGCGATGCTCAGCCCGTCGGTCCAGGATGGGATGAAGCCGAGCGTCACCGAGTCGCAGGACTCGCTGCCGCCGCTCGCGGAGGCGTCGGTGTTCTCGCCGTCGTCGCTTCCGCAGGCGGTCGCGGTGAGGGCGAGCGCCGCCATGCCGGCGGCCAGGCGGACACCTCGGCGGGTCGTGTGGGTGCTCAACGGACTGGTGCTCCTCTCGGTGGTGCAGAACGGCCCGCGTCGTCGCGGGCCCGTGCGCGCGGCTGCCGCCCCCGTGAGGGCAGTCGTCGCGCAGGTCGGGTGGCCGGGCCCCGGAGGGGCCTCGGCGGGTCAGGCGACCGGGAGCCGCCGGGCGCTCACGGCCTCGACCTCGGGGTCAGCCGGTGGACGTCGACGGGGCATGAGCGATCGCAGGCCGCCGGGGCGGCTGCTGCTCCCGAAGGACGCCGTGAGCCGGTCGAGGAAGATCGCCAGGATGACCACGGCGAGGCCGGCCTCGAACCCGAGGCCCACGTCGAGCCGGGAGATGCTGGTGACGACGACGCCGCCGAGCCCGCCGGCGCCGATGAGACCGGCGATCACCGCCATGGACAGCCCCAGCATGATCACCTGGTTGATCCCGGCCATGATCGTGGACCGGGCGAGCGGGAGCTCGATGCCCCGCAGGATCTGGCCGGGGTGCTGCCGAAGGCGTGCCCGGCCTCGACCGTCTCGCGGTCCACCTGCCGGATGCCGAGCTCGGTCAGCCGCACGCCCGGGGGCAGGGCGAAGATGATCGTGGTGACGACGCCGGGGACCAGTCCGATGCCGAAGAAGGTCACCGCCGGGACGAGGTAGACGAACGCGGGCATCGTCTGCATGAAGTCGAGCACCGGCCGGACGACGGCGCTCACGCGGTCGTTCTTGGCAGCGGCGATGCCCAGGGGCAACGCGATCACCACCGAGACGACGGTGGCGAAGAGGAGCAGCGCCAGGGTCTCCATCGACTGCTCCCAGAGCCGCATGCTCTGCACGAGCAGCAGACCGGCCAGGGAACCGACCGCGAAGACGACCGAGCGCGCCACCAGGCCCAGCAGGGCGAACAGGACAGCGAGGACCACCGGCGGGAGCAGGAGCAGCACGTCGCTGAGCCCCTCGACCCCACCCTCGACCACGGTGCTGACCGCGTCGAACACCGGCTCGGCGTTGTCGGTGAGCCAGTCGAACGCGCCGTCGATCCAGTTCCCCAGCGGGATGCGGGGCAGGCCGCCGTCGCCCTCGGCAGCGAGCAGCAGGTCAGGCATCGATGGTCTCCAGGAGCTGCGGGGCGTCGTCGGACCGCCCGGCCGGCCGGCCGGCGAGGGCGGTGAGCACCGCTTCGCGCGTGACCACACCCAGGACCCGGCCGTCGGCGTCCTCGACGAGCAGCGGCTCCGAGGACGTCGCGACCTGCGTCACGAGCTCGGCGAGCGGCGTGCGCGGCGCGACGGTGGCCGCCGCGGTGCCCGCCCCGGCGGGCAGCGGGGTCATCACGTCGGACGCGGTGAAGACGCGGGCGCGGTCGACGTCGGCGAGGAAGCGGGCGACGTACTCGTCCCCCGGATCGGCCAGGATCTCCCCGGCGTACCGGTCCGGACGATCCGGCCGTCGCGCATGACGGCGATGCGGTCACCGATCCGCATGGCCTCGTTCAGGTCGTGCGTGATGAACACGATCGTCTTGCCGAAGCGACGCTGCAGCTCCAGCAGCTGATCCTGCATCTCGCGGCGGATCAGCGGGTCCAGCGCGCTGAACGCCTCGTCCATGAGCAGCACGTCGGTCTCGGCGGCCAGGGCGCGGGCCAGCCCGACCCGCTGCTGCATGCCGCCGGAGAGCTCGTCCGGGCGGTGGTCCGCCCAGCCCTGGAGACCGACGAGGTCGAGAGCCTCGCGCGCCGCGGCCAGCCGCGTGCGCCGCTCGACGCCGCGGACCTCGAGGGCGTACGCCGCGTTCTCGACGACGGTGCGGTGCGGCAGCAGCGCGAAGTGCTGGAACACCATGCTGATGTGCTCCTGGCGCACCCGGCGCAGGCCGGCCGGGTCGAGCCCGGTGAGCTCGGTGTCGCCGATGTGCACGCGTCCCGCGGTCGGGGTGAGCAGCCCGTTGAGCATCCGGATCAGCGTCGACTTCCCCGATCCGGACAAGCCCATCACGACGAAGATCTCGCCGGGCTCGGCGCTGAAGCCGGCGTCGATGACCGCTGCCGTCGAGCCGTCGGCGCGCAGCTCCGCCGCGGACGCACCCTCGCGCAGCCGGGCGACCGCGTCCTCGGGTCGTCGACCGAAGACCTTGAACAGTCCGTCGACCTGTACTGCTGGCACGTTCACCTCTCTCGTCGGACCCTCCTGGACGGCGCGCACGTCCGGGGATCGCGTCCTTGTCAGCTCCGCGCGGGCAGGGGCCACCGCCGACGCCTCGGGGCGCAGCAGCGTGGTGGGCGGCGGGGCGGCCGGGCCGTCTCCGTGGCGCGCGGTCCGACCTCCCGGCCAGGACCGCACCGACCCCGCGAAGAGCGAAGCTAACAGCGCCCGCCGGGCCGGAGACCCGAACACCAGAGATGGACACGGACCCGCAAAGAGATCGACATGTCCGGCGTGACCGACGTCGCAGAACGGGGCTCAGGCCCGGCGGGCGGACCCGGTGCGTGCCGCACAGGTGAGGCGGCCCACCGCGGCACCGAGCTCTCCGGCGCATCCCAGCGGGCGGCCGAACGGCACCCGGACGTCCTGGTGTCCCCCGGTCGCTCGATCCGGAGGCGGAAGCCGAACCGGTCCAGGCCCAGCGGGCGCAGGACGTCACCGGCGGCCAGCGACCCCGCCGGGAGCAGTTCGGCGAGCAGCCGCAGGAACTCGGGGTGGTCCCGATCGAGGTGCCCCAGGTGCTCGGCCTCGATCTCGGCGAGCGGGTCGGGACGCGCGACCAGGAAGTCGAGCGGACCCACCTCCAGCGGAGCCCCGCCCTCCCCAGGACGACCTCCGCCAGGTCGAAATGCAGCAGCGTCACCGACCGCCCGACGTCGAGCAGGACCTCGGTCGGCCGCGCGTCGGCGAAGGCCAGGACGGCGGACCGGACGTCGCGGGCGGGGACGGGGGTGAGCCAGCCGGAGAGCCACAGCTGCGCGCGGACGGGCCGCCGGAGCGGCACCGGCGCGTGGTCGGTGACCATCACCAGGGCGGACAGGTCGGCCTCCGGAGCCGTGGCCACGGCGCACGCCAGGTTCCCCTGGGCCGGGACGGCGACGAGGACCTGGTCGGCCGCGGTGATCGCGTGCGCGAGCACCCGGCTGCTCTCCACGCCGGCGGCGCAGACCGTCGCGCCGGTCCGGGCGGCCACCGTGCGCGCCCGCTCGGCCGGTCCCGGCCGGAGGTCGGCGAGGTCGCGACGGTGCGGCTCCGGCGCCGGACGGCTCGGGCAGGTCGGCATGGCGCCCTCCTCAGATGAGTTAGGGCAGCCTAACCACACCTGAGGGAAGTCGGAAGTGCTGGCTCAGCTTCCGATGTCGTCGTCGTCCACCGGCACGTCGGTGTCCTGCTCCAGAGAGTCGGCCTCGTCCGCCTCCCGGTCGCTCACCGGCCGGTACGGGAAACCGGCCTCGCCTGGTCGCGCGGACAACTGCTGCTCGAGGGCGTCGGCCTCGGGGACCCCTCGCCGGGCGATCGCGCATCCCCCGCCGATGTCACGGCGGGCGGGTCGAGCAGCGCCTCCTGCTCGGCGCGGTCGGCGTCGGGCACCTCGCTCGGGATGCCGGGTCCGGTCACGTCGTCCTCCCTCGTCCAGCGGTGGCGGGTCGCCCTCCATCCTGCCCGCCACCGTGAGCTGCGGCAGACCGGAGGGGACCGGGTGACCAATCGACGCCGGGCAGGCACAATCACCGGTGATGGAGGCGGCCGCGGATTACCAGTACGCGCCGCTGCGGATCCCGCCGGGCACGTCCCGGTCCGCAGCGGCGACCATGCTGAGCCTGCAGGCGGACACCGGGGGCTGGGAGCTCGCCCGGCTCCAGATGCATGCCGACGGCACCCGCAAGGTGATCCTGCGTCGTCGGGCGCGCTTGTCCTACCTCCCGCTACCGGTCATCTAGACGTCCGGTCCTCCCCGCGCCAAGGCGTTCACGTTCTACAGCGTCCGATACGACTACGGCCGGCCGTTCCCTGGCGGATGGACGACCCGCAGGTCGCCTTCCCCGTCTTCGCCGAAGGCCCAGGAGCTCGGCGTCGACCTGATCGGGGTGCACAAGGGCGTTCCGCTGGGGCCGCAGCCGGTCGAGGCCACCCAGACCTGGGACATGGACGGCGCGGCCGCCAACTCCCCCGACATCAACTTCGTGATCTTCCACGTCGGGCTGCCGTTCATCGACGAGACCTGCTGGCAGCTGATCCGCTATCCGAACCTGTACGCCTCGCTGGCCGCGACCATCAACTTCCTGGTGCGCGCACCGCGGATGTTCGCCGAGATCCTCGGCAAGCTGCTGTTCTGGTGCGGCGAGAACAAGATCGTGTACGGGTCGGAGGCGCCGATCTTCCATCCGCAGTGGGCGCTGCAGGCGTTCCGGGACTTCTCGATCCCGCAGGACCTGTGCGTGGGCTACGGCTACCCGCAGCTCACCGACCAGGCCGAGCGGAAGATCCTCGGCGAGAACATGCTGCGGCTGCACGGCATGGACGTCGAGGCGACCGTGTCACGCCTGGGCCGGCCGCAGTCGCACTAGGCCCAGTGCGCGGGTGCCGACACGGCGACAGGGAGCCGTGTCGACATGTCGCCCCGCGCAGCGGTCACCTGGGGCTGGGTGAGGAAGAGGACGCGGCCGAGGTCGGCACCCCGGAGGTCGGCGGCCCGCAGGTCGGCGCCGAGCAGGTCCGCCGTTCCGAGGTCCGCCCCGCGCAGGTCCGCGCCGATCAGGTAGGCGCCGCGGAGACTCGCGCCCCGGAGCCGGGCGCGGCGGAGGTCGCGACCCATCAGGTCCGCGCCGCCGCGGTCGGGGTGCCCGGGCCCGCGGACGGCCGCGCTGACCCGCGACAGCAGCTCCCCACCGCCGCCCGGTGGGCGCCGACGTCCAGCCCTGCCAGCTCCTCGGGCGTGCCCTCGGCCAGGCGCTCCGTCCGGTCCCGCAGCTGATGGATCTCCGACGCGTGCGGGGTGCGCAGCAACAGCGCCTCCGCGAGGTACCAGAGGGCTTCGTGCAGCTGCCGCACGACCGGGAGGACGGCGAACTGCGCGGCCGCCAGCTCCGGCGCCTCCCGCCAGCTCTGGCCCTCGAAGGTCTGCTGGGTGATCCGCTGTCCGGCGCCGAAGCAGTCGAACACCGTGCAGCCGGGGAACCCGCGCTCGCGGAGCCGGGCGTGGATGCCGCAGCGGAAGTTCCCGGCGAGGTTCGGGCACGGCGTGCCGGCGGGCTTGTCGATCGCGAAGTCCGCAGACGCGGCGAACGCCGGCGCCACGCAGCACAGACCGGCGCAGCGCGAGCAGTCGGCCCGCAGGTGCGCCCGCGCGTCGATCAGCGGAATCTCGGTCATGGCGCGCCCACGGTAGGCGCCGTCGATCAGGGGACGAGGACGACCTTGCCCACGGTGCTCCGGTCGGCGAGCTTCCCCAGCGCCTGAGGTGCCTGGTCCAGCGGCAGCGACTCCCCACGAGCGGGTCGACGGCGCCGGACCCGACCAGCTTGATGAGCTCGTCGTGCACCGTCCCGAAGATCGCCGGCTCGTGCTTGCGGTACAGGCCCCAGTGCAGGCCGACCACGCTGTAGTTCTTGACCAGCAGGTGGTTGGCCTTCGCCTCGGGGATCCGGCCGCTGGTGAACCCGACGACGACGAGCCGCCCCTCGAACGCGATGCACTTCGTGCTCTTGTCGAAGACGTCGCCGCCGACCGGGTCGTAGACGATGTCGGCCCCGTGCCCGCCGGTGACCTCCTTGACGATCGGGACGAAGTCCTCGGTCGTGTAGTCGATGACGTGGTCGGCGCCGAGAGACGTGCAGACCTCCGTCTTGCGGGCCCCGCCGGCGGTGGCGATGACCTTCGCGCCCGCGGCCTTGGCGAGCTGGATCGCCGCCGTGCCCACTCCCCCGGCGCCCGCGTGCACGAGCACCCAGTCGCCGGCCTGGATGTGCGCGCGGCGGTGCAGCCCGACGTAGCCCGTCTGGTAGGTCAGGTAGAGCGAGGCGGCCTTCTCGTCCGTCACCGAGTCCGGCACCGGCCAGGCGTTGTTGGCGTCCATCAGCGCGTACTCGGCGAAGGCGCCCGGGCCGCCCGAGGGCGAGCCGATGACGCGCTGGCCGGTCTCGACGATCTCGCCGCACAGCTCGACGCCCGGCGTGTAGGGCAGCGGCGGCTTCTCCTGGTACATGCCCATCGCCATGAGGACGTCGGGGAAGTTCAGCGCGGCCGCCCGCACCTTGACCAGGACCTGACCCTCGCCCGGGGTGGGCTGGTCGACCTCGTCGAGGCTCATGACCTTCGAAGGATCACCGAGTTCGTGTACCCGCCATGCACGCATGAGCCCGACCCTGCCAGACGCCCGGTGACCGCCGTCACCGGGTCCCGTGATGATGATCAGGGGACCTGATCGTTCCGTGTCCTCCCTCGTGGTCGACGGTGCGGGAGGACCCGAAACGGCGAGGAGGACGTCGTCAGCGCATCGAGGGCGGGCGCAGCGCCTCGGGGACGACGGCGGTCTCGCCGCTCTCGGTCCTCGCCGACGGCACGCCCTTGAACTTGTAGGGCACCACACCCACGCCGGGCTGGATGACGTAGGCGGCGCCCGGCTCGGCCGACGTCCAGGCCATCACCATGGCGTCGGCGACCTCCTCTGCGGTGAGCACGGGGAACTTGGCCGCGGTGAACTGGTCGCGGATCCGGTCGATGATCGCGGTGTCGGCGAAGCCGGGGCAGATCGCCGAGATCGTGATGCCGTCGCGGTCCAGGCGGGGCGCCATCGAGCGGACGAACGCGATGGCGCCGCCCTTGGCGACGCTGTAGCCGGGATCGCCGGCCATCGGCGAGAGTCCGGCGAGCGATGCCGTCACGACCATCGCTCCCCCACCGGCGCGCTTGATCGCCGGCCGCGCGGCCTGGACGCCGTGGACGACGCCGAACAGGTCGATGGTCACGACCTTCATGAACTCGTCGAGGTCCAGCGCGTCCTCGGACTTCGCCGCCGAGATGCCGGCGTTGAGGTACGCGGCGTCGAGCCGGCCGTGCTCGGCCTCGATCTGCGCGACCACCGCTTCGTTGGCGGCGAGGTCGGTGACGTCGAGCGGCAGGAACGGGCAGCCGAGGTCGGCGGCGACCTGCCGGTTGCGCTCGCTGTCGAGGTCGGTGAGGACGACGGTGACGTCGGCCGCCGTCAGCTTGGTGGCGAGGGCGCGGCCGAAGCCACCGGTCCCACCGGTGATCAGGGCGACGGAACCGGGCGCAGGTGTGGGGTCGTCACGCGCCCATCCTCGCTGACGCTCGTCGGTCGCGTGCCGATGGGTGCTGTGTCTCCGGGCGACCTCACAAGCTCGGTCACCCCTCCATCATGCAGAGCGCAGGAACCGGTCCAGCACCCGGATGCCGAACTTCAGCGACTCGACGGGAACCCGCTCGTCGATGCCGTGGAAGAGCGAGGCGAAGTCGAGGTCCGGGGGCAGCCGCAGCGGTGAGAACCCGAAGCAGCGCATGCCGAGGGTCTGGAAGCTCTTGGCGTCGGTGCCGCCGCTCATGGTGAACGGCACCGGCCGCGCGCCGTCGTCCTCGGCCTTGAGCGCGGCGACCATCTGGTCGACCAGCGGGCCGTCGAACGTCGTCTCCACGGCCTGGTCGTGGACGATCCAGTCGCGCTGGATGCCTTCGCCGATGAGCCCGGCGAGCTGCCGCTCGAATTCCTCCTGCTGGCCGTAGAGGAAGCGGCCGTCGACGGTCGCCGACGCCGTCCCGGGGATGACGTTGGCCTTGTAGCCGGCGTCGACCATCGTCGGGTTCGCGGTGTTGCGCAGGGCCGCGCCGATCATGCGGCTGATGCTGCCCAGGCGGGCCAGGGCCGCCTCCGGCTCGTCGGGGTCGATCTCGATGCCGTAGGCGTCCTCGACGGCGGCGATGAATTGCCGCATCGGCGGGGTGAGCACCGTGGGCAGCCGCGCCGACCCCAACCGCGCTACCGCCTGGCAGAGCCGGGTGACGGCGTTGTCGTCGTGCACGAAGGAGCCGTGGCCGGGCTTGCCGGAAGCGGTGAGCCGCATCCACGCCAGCCCCTTCTCGGCGGTCTGCACCAGGTAGAGGCGCAGGTCGTCGCGGACGGTGATGCTGAAGCCGCCGACCTCGCTGATCGCCTCGGTGCAGCCCTCGAACAGGTCGGGGTGCTGGTCGACCATCCACCGGGCCCCGAGCTTGCCGCCGGCCTCCTCGTCGGCGAGGAAAGCCAGCACGATGTCGCGCGGGGCTGGACGCCGGTGCGGGCCCAGTCGCGGACCAGCGCCAGGACCATCGCGTCCATGTCCTTCATGTCGACCGCGCCGCGGCCCCAGACGTAGCCGTCGCGCTCCTCGCCGGAGAACGGGTGGATGCTCCACTCGGCCGGATCGGCGGGGACGACGTCGAGGTGCCCGTGCACGAGGAGCGCGGGCCGGCTGCGGTCGGCACCCGGGATGCGGGCGACGAGGCTGGCCCGGCCCGGCTCGGACTCGTGGATCTCCGATTCGATGCCGACGTCGGCGAGCTTGCAGGCGACCCACTCGGCCGCCGTCCGCTCCCCGCGCTCGTGCTCGAGTCACCGGTGTTCGTGGTGTCGATCCGGATGAGGTCGGACAGCAGTTCGGCGACCTCGTCCTCTGCCCTGACCGGCGCGGTGCTGTCCATCCGGCGAGCGTAGGGCCGGACCGGCCACGCCACAGCGGAGGGTTCGTCCGCCGGCCGCGCCGTTTCGGACGACGCCGTCGCATCGGACCGCAAGAGGTGACCCCCGCAGGGGTGAGGACCCCTCGTCCGTGGGCTCCGGCGGACCGATGCTGCTCAGGTGAGGATCGGGGTGAGCATGCGTTCGCGGGAGCCGGAGACGGCTGCCCGGAGCGGTGTGCTGATCCTGATGGTCGCCGCGCTGGTGCTGACCGCCTTCAACACCTTCCAGCCCCTGCCCTACAGCGCCTGGGCGAAGGTGGCCGCCTGGTCGGCCGTCGGCCTGGTCGTCGTGATCGCTGCCGCAGTCGCGGCGATGTCCGCCGAGCGGCTCGACCGCATGGGCGTCTTCACGATGATCGCCCTGGGTGGCGTGCTGCTCATCTGCGGCCTCAACGTGCTGACCGACGACCCGTCGGCCGCCTCGCAGGCGTTCCTCGCCTTCCCCGTGCTGTGGGCCGCGTCCCACCTCGAACGGGGCGCGGTCGTCCTCGTGACCTCCACGGCCGTGGTCGCCAACGGCATCGCGCTGCTGCTCATCCTGCCCTTCGACGCGGCGATGACCGACTTCGTGTTCTTCGGCGCGGTGCTGGTCGTCATGGCCGTGATGCTGGTCCGCGCCGACACGACCCAGCAGCGGCTGGTCGATGCGCTGCAGGAGCAGCTGACGGTCGACTCCCTGACGGGGCTGGCCACCCGCCGGGCCTTCGACGGCGCGCTCGAGACGGCGATGAGCCGCTCCGTCCCGGGCGGGACTGCGCTCGTGCTGATCGACGTCGACTCGTTCAAATCCATCAACGACACCCACGGCCACCCGGTGGGCGACGACGTGCTCGTGCACCTGGCGTCCGTGCTGCGGGGCCGGGTCCGGGCGGAGGACGCCGTCCTCTCCCGGCTCGGCGGTGACGAGCTCGCCGTCCTCATGCCCGGCTGCGAGCGGAGGACGGCGGCGCACCGGGCACAGGATTTGCTCGAGGCGGTTCGGTCGACGCCGATGACGCTGCCCGACGGCACCCTGCTGGCCCTGTCGATCAGCGTCGGCGTGGCGCACGTCCCTCAGCACTCGGACGACCGGCGGGGCCTCTACACCGCGGCGGACAACGCGCTCTACGCCGCCAAGCGCGCCGGCCGCGGGCGCGTGTCGGTCGCCGCGACCTGAGCGCCGGGGGTGCTTCGGCGAGCGAAGGGCCTCCGGTAGTCTGGTCAGGCACTCGTCCGGGTGGCGGAATGGCAGACGCGCTAGCTTGAGGTGCTAGTGCCCTTTATCGGGCGTGGGGTTCAAGTCCCCCTCGGACACTCAGATGTGAGACCTGTCCCCTTCGCACAGGCCGGTGACGCACTGGCCGCAAGTCGCAGCCGCCGACATCCCTGCGGCGCCTCCCCAGCTGCGACATCACCAGCGGCATCCCGACGCGCGATGGACGCCCGCGCAGCGCTGGCCGCCGCCGTCGGTTCGGGCTCACCGGTGATGATCGCCGCCGACGCCCACCCTCGGACGGGTGCGGCAATGCCCCGTCGCACCGCCTCCGCCGCGCCGCTGGCCCGCAAGCGCGCCGCCCAGCCCGGGGTCTCCCTGGTCCCCCGCCCGCTGCCGCCACATCCCCTGGTCCCACAGCCACTGCGCCGTCAGCCGGCTCGCGCCCGACCTCCGCGGGCACCCCGGTCGGCGGCTGGCCGTTCGGCGGGGCCGCGCCCTCGGCGGCCGAACTCGGTGAGCTCTACCTCAACACCGGCCTGCTGGTACGCCCACGAGACGCTGACCCTCGGCTACACCGGCGTGCACTCGAGCTTCCTGCGGCACGCCGAGGCGGCGTCGGAGCGCTACGGCGTGGACGTGTGGGCGACGCTGCTCGAGGTCGGCCGGCGGGGGCAGGAGGACATGATCGTTTGACATCGCGCGGGACCACGTCGCGGCGGGCCCCCGCCTGACGTGGCCCCGCACGATGTCAGCCGGCTCAGCCGATCGGCACCGGCACCCTCGCGGGGTCGCGGGAGCGGCCTCGACCTCCCCTCCACCCGCGCCATGGGGAGCAGCCGGTCGAGCCACCCTGGCAGCCACCAGTTCGCGTTGCCCAGCAGCGCCATCGTCGCCGGCACGAGCACCATGCGCACCAGCGTCGCGTCGAGCGCGATGGCGACGGCGAGCCCCAGGCCGATCATCTTGACGAACGGGTCCGGGGTCGCGACGAACGACAGGAACACCGCCGTCATGATGAGCGCTCCGCAGGTGATGACGCGGGCGCTGGACGCCAGCCCTCGCGCGACCGCCTCGACGTTGTCCCCGGTGGCGTCGTACGCCTCTCGGATACGCGAGACCAGGAAGACCTCGTAGTCCATCGACAGGCCGAACAGCACGGCGAAGAGGATGGCCGGCAGCGGCGAGGCGATGACGTATGTGCTCTCGAGCCCGATCAGCCCGCCGAGCCAGCCCCACTGGAAGACCGCGACGACGACGCCGTAGGCCGCGCCGATCGACAGCAGGTTCATGACGACGGCCTTGAGGGCGACCGTGATGGACCGGAACACCACGACCAGCAGCAGGAACGACGCGGCCAGGACCGACCCCAGGAGCAGGGGCAGGGTCGAGCTGAGCGAGGTGTCCAGGTCGATCGCCAGGGCGGCCTGGCCGGTCACGTGCACGCCGTCGGGCGCGCCGGACCGGATCCGCTCCAGCGTCTGCGCTGTGGCCGGGTCGGCCGGCGCGGTGGTCGGCAGCGCCCTCAGCACGGCGGTGTCGCCGTCCGTCGAGAGCCTCGCCTCGGCGACCGAGCCGATGCCGGGGTCGGCCCCGATGCGCTCGGCGAGCAGCGAGACGTCGTCCACGCCCAGGCCGGAGCCCGAGAGGTCGGCGACGACGAGCAGCGGCGCGTTCATGCCGGGCCCGAAACCCTCGGCGAGCAGGTCGTGCGCCTGCCGGTGCGTGGCGCCCACCGGCGCGTCGCCGGCGTCGGGGAAGCCGGTCTCCATCGACAGCGCGGGCGCGGCCAGCGTCAGGAGCAGCATCGCCGCCACGACCACGTACCGCCCGGGCCGCGCGGAGATGCGGTGGGACAGCCGCCACCAGACGGTCGCCTCGGCGGGACGCGCGGGACGCCGCCGTCCGACCATCCGACCGGCGTCGATGCGGTCGCCGAGCAGCGACAGCAGCGCGGGAAGCAGGGTGAGCGCCGTCGCCACGGCGAACAGCACGACGAGCGACGTCGCGAGGCCGATCGACGCGAGCACGCCCATGCCGGTGAGCACGAGGGCTGCCATGGCGAGCACCACGGTGACGCCGGCGAAGAACACCGCGGTGCCGGAGGTGCCCATCGCGGCCGACAGGGCCGTCGCGTTGTCCCGGCCCGCGATCCGGTTCTCGCGGTAGCGGGACACGAGGAACAGCGCGTAGTCGATGCCCACGCCGAGCCCGACCATCGCGGCGATCACGGGCCCGGAGGTGGAGACGTCCATCGCGCCGGCGAGCAAGGTGATGCCGCTGAGCCCGGCGGCCACCGCGACCAGCGCCAGCGCGATCGGCACGAGCGCGGCCACCACCGTGCCGAACGCGACGACGAGGACGACCAGCGCGACGAGGACGCCGACCGCCTCGGCGCCCGACGGCTCGGGCTCGGTGTTGAGGAACACCGCCTCACCGCCGACCTCAGCGGTGAGCCCGGCGTCGCGCGCCGGGGCGAGGGCCGCGGCGAGCGCCTCGGCCGGCTCCGGCCCGAGCTCTCCGGACGGCGCGTCCATGACGATGTCGGCGAAGCCGACCCGCCCGTCGGGCGACACGGCGCCGCTCGCGAAGGGCTCGGTCACCGCGGTGACGCGCTCCACCGCGCGCAGCTGGACGAGCGTCGCCTCGACGTCGTCCCGGTAGGCGGTGAGGAGCTCGCCCTCGGGCGCCGCGAACACCGCGACGGCGGAGCCGACGGCCGCCTCGGGGAAGCCCTGCTCGAGCAGCTCGGTGGCGGCGGCGCTGTCGCTGCCACGCACGGTGAGGTCGTCGAGATAGGCGCCGCCTAGCGCGCTCGAGAGCACGACGACGAGCGCGGCTAGCAGTGCCCAGGCGCCGATCGTCCGCTTCGGGCGACGAGCGCTCGCGGTGCCGAGGCGCCGGATCCAGCTGTTCACGGTTGCTCCAGGGAGTCGTGGGTGACGGGCACCTCGGACTCTCGGCGTCGAGCCCCGGTGCTGTCGCCCGGCGCGGGACGGGCTCGGGGCGGCGCCGTCTCCCCTGGAGGAGGAGACGGGTGTCCGACTCCGGACCGGCGACAGCAGCGCCGGGCGCGCCTACGTTCAGCGCATGCGACCCGGCCCGTTCACGCGCTGGCCGCGCGCGGCCGACGCCGCCCTGGCCGCAGTGCTGTTCGTGCTCACGCTGCTCTTCACGACCGGGCCGGACGACTCGTGGGTGCTGCGCGACCTCGGCGACGTCCCGCTCTGGGTCGTGCTGCTGTTCGCCGTCGGCAGCGGCGCGCTGTACTGGCGCCGCCACGCACCTGTCGTCGTCCTCGCCGTCGTCCTCGCCGCGTGGGCGCTGACCCTCGGCACCGGCCACGCCGACCTCGGCGGCCATGCGCTCTTCGCCCTCTACGCCCTCGGGCGCTACGGGTCGGTCGAGCGGTGGGGACACGTCGGGGTGGACGTCGCGCTCGTCGTGCTCGTGCTCGACGGGGTCACCGGCGACGTCCCGTGGAGCGGGGTCGCGTTCGGCGTCGTCGTGTTCTTCGCCGTCTGGTACGTCGGCCGCCGTCTGCGGCTGCGCGCCGAGCGCGCCGTGCTGCAGGAGCGTGAGCTGAGGGAACGGGAGCGTCGCATCGTGGCCGAGGAGCGGTCCCGCATCGCGCGCGAACTGCACGACGTCGTCGCGCACCGGGTGAGCCTGATGACCGTCCAGGCCGGGGCGGCCAAGACCGTCGCGGCGGACGACCCGGTGGCGGCGGCGCGCGCCATGGGCGCGGTCGAGGAGGCCGGCCGGCAGGCGCTGGACGAGCTGCGTCACCTGCTCGGCGTGCTGCGTCCCTCGGCCGGATCGGGGGACACCGAGCCGCAACCGGGTCTGGCCGATCTCCCCTCGCTGGTGGCGCGGATGCACGAGGCGGGCCTGGACGTCGACCTGGACATCGACGGCGTCACCCGCGGGCTGCCCGCGCGGGTGGAGCTGTCGGCGTACCGCATCGTGCAGGAGTGCCTGACGAACGTGGTGAAGCACGCGGGTCCCCGCGCGCGCACCGGCGTCCGGCTCACGACTGAAGGACGGGATCTCGTCGTCGAGGTGCGCGACGACGGCAGCGGAGCCACGTCGCTTCCCGGCGCCGGGCACGGCATCGTCGGCATGCGCGAGCGCGCGCAGCTGCTCGGCGGCTCCCTCGACGTCGGCCCGCGTCCGGACGGCGGGTTCGCCGCGCGGGCGCGCCTGCCGCTCGACGGCGGGGCGGCATGACGATCCGGGTGGCCGTCGTCGACGACCAGGCGCTCGTGCGTGGTGGGTTCGCGATGGTGCTGAACCACCAGCCGGACATCGAGGTCGTCGCGGAGGCCGGCACCGGCGTCGAGGCGGTCGACCTCACCCGCCGGCACCGGCCCGACGTCGTGCTGATGGACATCCGCATGCCGGAGATGGACGGCCTGGAGGCCACGGCGCGCATCGTCGCCGAGCTCGGCGACGCGGTGCGGGTGCTCATCCTCACGACGTTCGAGCCGGACGAGTACGTCTACCGGGCGCTGCGCGCGGGCGCGAGCGGCTTCGTCCTCAAGGACCTGCCGCCCGAGCAGCTGGTCGTCGCCGTCCGCACGGTGGCCGACGGCGGCGCGCTGCTGGCGCCGTCGATCACCCGGCGGCTGATCGGGCGGTTCGCGGCGCAGCGCGCGCCCGACACCGCGCTCGCCGGACGGCTGGAGAGCCTGACCGCCCGCGAGCGCGACGTCGTCACCGCCGTCGCGAGGGGCGGAGCAACGCCGAGATCGCGCACGAGCTGTACATCGGCGCGGCGACGGTGAAGTCGCACGTGTCGAGCGTGCTCACCAAGCTCGGCCTGCGCGACCGCGCCCAGGTGGTGGTGTTCGCCTACGAGGCGGGGCTCGTCGAGCCGGGCGCCTGAACACCGGGCGACGTCAGTCGGTCCGTCCGGGCGGGCCGGGGGCCGCGGCAAGCGGATGGCAAGCCTGTTGCAAGCAGTGGCGGCCAGGGTCGGTCACGCCCGACGCGAGGATCCGCTGTGAACGTCTCTTCCGCCCGCGACTGGCCGCATCCGGCCTGCTCGTGCTCGTCGGCGGCCCCTCCACCCCGACGCTGTCAAGGTCGACTCGACGCCCGCCGAGTAGATCGCGCAGATCACGGCCGACCCGCTGTGGGTGCCGGGCCATGCGCTGATCACGGCGAGCACGGTGCTGCTGACCGCAGCGCTGCGGTCCCTGCACCGCAGGGCGGCTGGTCCGGTCTGTTCTGCACCCGGTGCAGCTCGCGGCCACCGCAGCATGGCGCGCCGCTCTCTACAACACGGGAGTGGAGACCTGGCGCGTCTCTCTGCTCGCCCAGGATGACGTCTCGCACCTGCTCGAGGTCCGGCCTCCCAGGATCGACGCGGCACTGCTCGACGTCCTCGGGACGCGCACCCGTGCCGCTACCAGTCCCGCCGAGCAGCTCGCCGTGTCCACGCCCGACCGAGCGCTCGCCGCCGCCACGGCGCACAGCACGAGGGCATGCGATGGCCGCTCGGCTCGAGCTGTTCGAGGCCCTCCGTCTCCCGACTCCGCCGGGTCATCGGTGGCCTGGTTTTCACCAATCCCTACCGTTTCGCAGAAGGGGTCGCGCTCTCCGTCCTCCGCCCCGACGGGGGCTGCGTCAGCCCGGGGCCGACTCAAGCAGGCGTGTGCGTATGCAGCGTGTCGCCCCTCGGACACCGAGCTGAACCTCCACGGCCTTGAGCCCGTGGAGGTTCTCCTGCTTCTGATGTCGGTACGTCCGCCGATGCCTTGAGTCCCGCTTCTCGACCGTCCCTAGCTGGGCGAAGCCCGGACCCCGGAACGTCCCGGACTCGGCTCCGACTCCCGCGGCGTGCGCCCATGCTGGGCGGGTGTCATCCGCTGTTCATCGGCGCGCGGGAGGACCACCCTCCCTTTCGCCCCTGGTTTCGGTGGATGATCGACACCCAGCCGCTCGGCGTCGCAGCGGAAGAACAGGCGACGGCGATCGACCAGCAGGTCCAGACGGCGACGGACCGGCTCTGCGACCGCCACCCCGAGATGGCGCGGCCGGTTCGTGCGACGTTGGACGACGCCCGCACGAGGCTGCGGTGGGCGCATGCCCGGTGCACGCACACGGAGGCCGCGGCCTGGGCTGACCACCGCGCCGACCTCGACCGGTGTCGGCGACGTCCTGGCGGGTGATGTCCCCGTGGATCTGCGCGGGGCCGAGTGCGACGGCGCCGCGCCCGGGTCCGTCGAGCAGGACGGCGGGCCGCAGGATGATCCAGTCGAGTCCGCTCTGCGTGAGGGCGACGTCCGCGTCCTTCTTCATGGCGATGTAGTGGTCGAGGCCGGCGCCGGGGTTCCGTTCGCGCCACGCCGCGGGGAACACCGAGACGAGGCCGCGGCGGTCGATCCCGTTGAGGCGGGCGGCCTCTATCGCCTTTCCGACGCCGTCGCGGTCGATCGTCGCGGTGTCGCCGGTGCCGCCCGCTCCGGCCGTGAAGGCGACCGCGTCCACGTCGCCGGTGACCTGGGCGAGCTGCGCGGAGGTGAGGGTGGTCAGGTCGCCCGGCCGGGCGTCGATGCCGGCCTCCCACAGTTCCTCGCGCGCTGCGGCGCGACGGGCCAGGCCCGACACGGTGTCACCGAGGTGCTGCAGCGATCGGGCGAGCCGGGAGCCGACGCCGCCGGTGATGCCGATGATGAAAGATCCTCATGGCCCTGGCCACCCCCGCGGTGTTTCGACAGACGCCGCGATGCGAGGGACAGGTCGCGCATCGTCGCGAAGACGCTGCCGCCTCGGGCGGTGAGCGTGCGGACCGTGAGCCGGCCCATGTCCGTCCCCGCGCCGGTGATGAGTACTCGGGACATGGATGTCTCCTCCTGCGCGCTGGACCTGCGTGGTGCTCGTGCCGGGTGGTGGGAGAAGTGGCTGCGCGGCGACGTCCGCCGTCGTGATCCCTGAGTCCCGACGCGAGCCCGTCAGCGGTCGATGGCCGCCATGCCGCCCGCGTCGTGGCGGTCCCCGGCTGCGGGGGTGAGTGCCTCGAGGCGGGCCAGCTGTTCCGTGGTCAGGGCGACGTCGTCCGAGCCCGCGTTCTCCTCCACCCGCGAGACCCGCGTGGTCCCCGGGATGGGGGCGATGTCCCCGCCGCGCGCGAGCAGCCAGGCGAGGGCGACCTGGGCCGGCGTCGCGCCCACCTCTGCGGTGACGGCTCGCACCTCGTCGACGATGCGGAGGTTGCGCTCGAGGTTCCCGCCGCTGAACCTGGGGTTGGTCCGGCGCCAGTCGTCCGCGTCGAGGCCCTCCAGCGACCGGATGCCACCGGTCAGGAAGCCATGGCCGAGCGGCGCGTAGGGCACCAGCCCGATCCCCAGCTCGCGCAGCAGCTCCAGCACCGCGGCCTCGGGGTCGCGGGTCCAGAGCGAGTACTCGCTCTGGACCGCGGCGATCGGGTGCATGGCGTGCGCGCGTCGGATCGTGGCGGGTCCGGCCTCCGACAGACCGATGTGCCGCACCTTGCCCTCGGCCACGAGCTCGGCCAGGGCACCCACCGTCTCCTCCACCGGGGTGCCGGGATCCACCCGGTGCTGGTAGTAGAGGTCGAGGTGGTCGGTCCCGAGTCTCCGCAGGGAGCCCTCCACCGCGAGCCGCACGTTCGCCGGGCTGCTGTCGAACCCCGGGCGGCCGGTGTAGGAGACCATTCCGAACTTGGTGGCCACCACGGCGTGCTCCCGCCGTCCCTTCAGCGCCCGTCCCAACAACTCCTCGTTGGTGAAGGGCCCGTAGACCTCGGCCGTGTCGATGTGCGTGATCCCCAGGTCCAGGGCGCGGTGGATGGTCCGGACGAACTCCGCCTCCGAACGGCCCGCCCCGGTGTAGAAGGCGGACATCCCCATGATGCCGAGGCCGACCCGGGAGACCTCGAGGCCGCCCAGTGATGCACTCCTCATGACGTGAACTCCTCGTGTCGCCGGGGCGGGTGATCCGCCCCCGGGTCATGGCTGGACTCGTCCGGCCGACCGGGAGATGGCCCGGTCCCGGAGCGCGGCGTTCATCGCGGCGAACCCCGCCTCGGTGTCGTCGAGGGCCCGGCGCAGCACCGGGACGAACAGCCCGGTGAACACCTCCCGCTGGACGAAGCGGGTACTGCCCTCCGGGGTCGCCTCCAGGCGCAGTTCGTGCTCGCCGTCGAAGATGCCCGGCATCAGGAGCCGGCCCTGCCAGCGGACGAACGCGCCGTCCTCGATCGCGAGCACGGTGGGCCGGAAGGTCATCGACCGCTCGCCGGGGCGGATGGTCACCGTCAACCGCTCGCCGACGGCCAGCCGCCCGGACAACTCGGTCATGAACGGGTTCCACTCGCCGTACCGGTCGGTCTCGGTCAGGACCTGCCAGACCGTGGCCGGGGACGCCGGGATGTCGACGGCGTGCTCGATGGTCCTCATCGGAGCTCGAGGAAGGCGTGCAGGGCGGCGTTGACCTCGGCGGCGTGGGTCCAGAGCAGCCCGTGCGGTGCGCCCTCGATCTCGACGTACTCCGCTTCGGGGAGGACCTGGCGGAAGCGTCGGGCCGTGGCGTCGATCGGGAGAATGTTGTCGGCGGTGCCGTGCAGGATCATGGCCGGTACACCACTGTCCCGGACCGCCTCGACGTCGGCCCGGAAGTCCTCGATCCACGAGGCGACGACGGCGTGGGCAGCCACGGGAGCGCTGGCGACGGCGACGTTCCAGCTGGCGGTGACCGCGTCCTGGCTGATCCGGCTGCCGAGGTTCTCGTCGAGGTCGTAGAAGTCGGCGAAGAACTGGGTGAACCAGGCGTAGCGGTCGCCCTTGGCCGCGGCCTCGATGCCGTCGAAGACCTTCTGCGGCACGCCCTCGGGGTTGTCGTCACGGGCCACGAGGAAGGGCTCGAGCGAGGCGAGGAAGGCGAGCTTCGCGACCCGGTCGGAGCCGTACCGCGAGACGTAGCGGGCCAGCTCGCCCGTGCCCATCGAGAACCCCACGAGGACGACGTCACGCAGGTCGAGAGTTCGCAGGACCGTGTCCAGGTCGGCAGCGAACGTGTCGTAGTCGTAGCCGGAGCCCACCTTCGACGACTGCCCGAAGCCGCGACGGTCGTAGGTGATGACGCGGTACCCGTCGGCCAGCAGCGCGCGCGTCTGACGTTCCCAGCTGTGGCCGTCCAGCGGATAGCCGTGGATGAGGACGACGGGCTGGCCGGCACCATGGTCCTCGTAGTACAGCTCGACTGGGGCGCTGTTCTCGTGCCCGACGGCGATGTAGCCCATGGTCCGACTCCTTGGTTGGCGACCCTTGCGGGCGGGATGAGGTCCGGTCGTCGACGTGTCCTCAGGCTCGCCGGGGCGGAGGCGCCTTCGCATCGGTGAAAGCCACCTACGGACGATCACCGGCCCGGAAAACGCCCGTCGCGCGCCGACAGGCCTAATCTGTGGACCGCCAACACAGCGGGACTCGGACGGGAGTGGAGCTGGCGGACCTCCTGGGCCGGCGCACAGCGCGCGAGGCCGTCGAACAGCTGCTCGCCGGGGCGCGCGCCGGGCACAGCGGAGCGCTCGTGGTGCGCGGAGAAGCCGGCATCGGGAAGAGCGCGGTGCTGGAGTACGCCCGCAGCGCCGCGTCCAGGTCAGGATTCCGGGTGGAGCACTCGGTCGGGGCGGAGTCGGAGACGCAGTTCGCCTTGTCGGGCGTGCACCAGCTGTGCGCGTCGCTGCTGGACCGGGCCGGTGCGCTACCCGAACCGCAGCAGGCAGCCCTCGGCGTGGCGTTCGGTATGCGCGGCGGATCCGCGCCGGATCGCTTCCTGGTCGGGCTGGCTGTGCTCAACCTGCTGGCCGAGGTCGCCGAGGACGGTCCGTTGCTGTGCCTCGTCGACGACGCACAGTGGCTGGACGATGCGTCGGCGCAGGTCTTGGCATTCGTGGCTCGGCGGGTGGGAGCCGAACGCCTGGCGCTGGTGTTCGCGGTGCGCGACTCGGATGAAGGCGAGGCCCTTCCGTTCTCCGGGATACCAGAGCTACGTCTGGATCGGCTCGGTGAGACCGACGCGTGGGCGCTGCTGACTGCCGCGTCCCGAGTACCACTGGATGACGTCGTTCGTGCCCGGATCGTGGCCGAGGCACGCGGCAACCCGCTGGCACTGCTGGAGCTGCCCCGCACCGCACAACCGGCACACCTGGCCGGCGGATTCGAGCTGCCCGATGGGCCGGACGTCCCTCGCCGCATCGAGGACAGCTTTCAGCACCGTTCGGCAAGCCTGCCGGCCCCGACGCAGCTGCTGCTGCTGGCTGCCGCGGCCGAGCCGACCGGTGAGGCGCAGCTGCTGTGGCGCGCGGCCGAACACCTGGGCATCGCTCGCGAGGCGGCTGCGCCGGCCGAAGTTGCCGGGCTGCTGGAGATCGATGCCCGAGTGCGGTTTCGGCATCCGTTGGTGCGCTCGGCGGTGTATCAGGCGGCCACGGCACCGGATCGTCGCCGCGCCCACGGTGCGCTGGCCGAGGCGACCGATCCGGAGGTCGACCCCGATCGCCGTGCCTGGCACCGCGCGCAGGCGGTATTCGGAGTCGACGAGGAAGCTGCCGCAGCGCTGGAGCGGTCGGCCGGCCGAGCACAGGCCCGCGGCGGCTTGGCCGCCGCGGGCGCGTACCTGCAACACGCGGCCGAGCTGACCCCGGGCCGGCCAGCCGTGCGAGACGGGCGCTGGAAGCCGCCCACGCCAAGCACGAGGCCGGCGCGTCCGTCGTCGCCCTGGACCTCCTGGCGGTCGCAGCGGCCGGACCGCTGGACGCGCTGCAACGGGCCCGCCTCGAACTGCTGCGCGCCCAGATCGCGTTTCACCTGACCCGCGACAGCACCGTGCCGGGGATGCTGCTGGACGCAGCCAGGATGCTCTCCCCGCTGAACGCTGCACTGTCCCGCGAGACCTACCTGCACGCGCTGGATGCGGCTGTCATCAACGGCGGGGCGACGCCGTGCAGATCGCCGAAGCGGCCCTGGCCGCTCCCCGTCCGAGGTACCGGCACGACCCGTCGATCTGCTCCTCGATGGCCTCGCGACGACCGTGACGAGTGGATACGCCGCGGGAGCGCCCGGGCTGCGGCGCGCCCTGGAGGCTTTTCGCGACAGCCCGCTCACAGACGCCGAGCAGAACCGCCGGAGCGACCACTGGCTGTGGCTGGCCGGCCGCAACGCGGTGGCAATCCTCGACGACGAGCTGCTCCACACCCTGGCCACCCGCAACGTCCAGCTGGCTCGTGAGGCCGGTGCGCTGGCGACGCTCCCCGCCGCGCTGAGCTTCTTGTCCATCACCTCGGTCCTGATGGGCGAGCTCGCCCGCGCAGGAGAGCTCGCCGCCGAGGCGACGACGATCACGCGGGCCACCGGCGGCGTGCAGCTCCGGCACGCGCACCTCATCCTGGGTGCCTGGCGCGGCGACCACGCCGGGACCACGGCTCTCGACGCCAGCACCACCCGGGACGTCGCCTACCCCGACGGGGGCACGGAGGTCGTCCTGGCCCAGTACGCGATGGCCGTGCTCCACAACGGGCTGGGCAACTATTCGGCCGCGCGGGAGGCTGCGGCCCGGACGTGCGAGTCCCAGGAGCTGTCGCTCAGCAGCGCCGGTCTGCCGGAGCTGGTCGAGGCGTGCGTCCGTGACGGTCACCCGGAGCAGGCGGCTGCCGCGCTGGAGGAGCTCGACTCGCGGGCCCGCGCCACCGGCACCCCGTGGGCCCGCGGGCTGGCGGCCCGCTCACGTGCCCTGACCAGCACCGGTTCGACCGCCGAGGACGGCTACCGCGAGGCGGTCGACGAGCTCACGAACTCCCGGATGACGGCCCACCTCGCCCGCACCCACCTCGTGTACGGCGAGTGGTTGCGCCGGGAGGGCCGCCGTCAGGACGCCCGGAACCAGCTCCGCACCGCCCACGACATGCTGACGGACATGGGCGCGGAGGCATTCGCCGCCCGCGCCGGCCGCGAGCTGCGCGCCACCGGCGAGCACCCGCGCAGCCGAACCACCCAGCCGACCGATGCGCTGACCGCCCAGGAGCTGCACATCGCGCGGCTGGTGGCCACCGGGGCCACCTCCCGGGAGGTGGGCGAGCAGCTGTTCCTCAGCCCGCGCACGATCGAGGCCCACCTGCGCAACATCTTCCGCAAGCTGGGCATCACCTCGCGCCGGCAGCTCAGGGAACTACGGTTTCCCTGACCGGAGCGGCGCACCGACGCCGAGCGGGCCGGGAACGACCCGGGCTCTCGCGAAGATCAGGTGAGAACGGCTGTCGCTTCGATCTCGACGAGGAGGTCCGGAGTCCACAGGGCCTGGACACCGATGACGGTGCACGGCGGCAACGGGGAGCTGAAGCCGTCGGATCCCTGGGCACGCGAGAAGCCCTCAAGGAGCTCCTCCGCCAGCTCCGGTCTCCAGCCGACGACATAGAAGGTCAGACGAGCCACGTCGCTGACATCACCTCCAGCGCCTCTCACCCCCGTGGCCACGTTGTTCAGCGCCGAGTGGACCTGGCCCGCGAGGTCTGCGGCAGTCGGTTCGCCCGCGGGGGTCACCGCCACCTGTCCGGCGAGCAGCAGGAGGCGGGATCCCGTCGTCAGGGCGACGGGCGCGTACATGTCCTGCTGGAGCAGGCCGTCGGGGTGGCTGAGCTGGACGGTCATGTGGTTTCCCTTGTCTCGGAGGTTCGCTCGCACGGCTGAGGCGATCGGCGCCTCCCCGCGTTGAGCTCGAGGATCTGCCGGCGGATGCGGGGTTCGTGCAGGAGTTCGGCAAGGGTGGCGGCGACGTCCGCGCGGGCGATCTCGTCATGAGGTTGAGCCGGGCCGAGGGCGACCCGCCCGGTTCCGGCACGATCGACGAGCATCGAGGGTCGGAGGATCAGCCAGTCGAGGTCACACATGCTGACCGCGACGTCCGTGAGCTTCTTCACCGCGAAGTAGTGCTCCTGGTCCTCGTCGAGGTGGCGCTCGCGCCAGGCCTCGGGCAGCACCGAGACCAGGACGAACCGCGTCACGCCGGCGAGGCGGGCGGCCTCGAGCGCCTTCACGACGCCTTCGCCGTCGACGACATCCGTGACGTCCCTGGTCCCTCCGTTCGATCCTGCGGCGTACACCACCGCATCGACTCCGCCGAGCAGGGACGCCAGCGCATCAGCGGTCAGAGCACCGATGTCACCGACGCGCGCCTCGACGTCCCGCGATGCGAGGTCGGCTCGCTGGGCCTCGCGGCGCACCAGTCCCGAGACGACGTCCCCTCGAGCGGTCAGGTCCTCGGCCAGCAGTCCGCCGACGGCGCCGGTGATCCCGATGATGAACACCCTCACGGCACGCTCCTCGTCCTCGCAGGGATACCGAACTGCCTCGGCCGACGGTCACGGCCGTGGCCGGATGGCATGGGCCGCCCCGGGACGACGGTGGAGCCGCCGGGGACGACGCCCGCGCCGGCAACGTCGAGCAGATCGGCGTGGTCACCGGACGTGGTCCCAGCGGGCCGGGTCGTCCTCCAGGGCGGCCCGGTTCCAGCCACCGAGCGCGGCGGCGGCCTCGTAGGTGGTGTGGAGGAATTCCAGAAGAGCCCGATCCGGGTCCTCTGCCGTCCGCACCGCCTCGTAGGGCAGCAGGAACTGACCGTTCTCGGCGCTGTAGTAGGCACCTTCCGGGCCGACCGGGTAGTCGGCGAAACCGTCGGGCTCGGGGTAGGCGTAGGCGTAGAAGGCGCCCTCCGCTCCGCCGCCGGGCCAGAACCCACAACTGCTCAGTTCCCTGGAGTAGCCCTCCACCATCACCCAGTCACCACAGTTCGGCGCACCGCCGGGATGCTCGGGAGCCTCCCGTCCGGAGAACCGGGTGCAGGCGAGGTCCAGCGAACCCCAGAACAGATGCACCGGGCTGACCTTGCCGATGAAGTGGGACCGGAACTCACCCAGGACCCGGTCGGCATGCATCAGCTGGCGCCAGAACAACTGTGCCGCCTCGGGATCGTAGGAGGCGTGCTCGTAGTCCTCGGCGAACGGGATGGCGGGATCCACCTCGTTCGGAGTCGACGCGATGTCGGCATCGATGCCCAGCTCGCTCAGCGCCTGCATGGTCTGGGCGTAGAACTCCGCGACCGGTTTCGCCTCGAGCCGGATGTTCCGGGCGCCACCGTCGCTGCTGCGGATGCGGAGCTGGTGGTCGATGAAGTCGAACTCGAGGTCGAAGAGCCGGTTGCCCTCGGGGATGGCGCCAGTGGTCAGACCGCGGGGGTGACGTAGAGGGTCACCTGCCACCAGTGGTTCAGCAGGGGCGCGTGCGCGAGCCGGACCTTGCCCACGATCTGGGTCCACATGTGCAGGGTGTCGCGGGTCGCGGTCCAGTCCTGGACCCGAAGTGCGGGCCAGGCCTGATGGGGTGCTGGCGCGTCTGTCGTGGTCATGCCTTCTCCCTCTTCGGTGAACAGGCTGTTGCGTGGACCCGGGCACGTGGTCGGACGTGTCGACCCAGGTGCCGCGTGGGTCCCCTCCCGGGCTCCGTTCTCCCGGCGGGCGCGCACACGACGGCACGACCGTCGAGTCCGGGATGGGCATGGAGAGCTAGTCGGTGACCGTGGCCGGGGAAGCGTTGTAGAGCACGTCGCGGTACTCGTGGTGCGTACGCAGCCAGCCGATGATGAAGGGGCAGATCACCAAGGCCCTCAGGCCGCGGTCGCGGATGTCGTCCAGCGCGGCGCGGGCCAGCCCGCTGCCGACTCCCTGGCCTGCGAAAGAGACGTCGACCTCGGTGTGGGTCAGCACCACCAGTTCGCTGGTCTCCTGGTAGTCGATGAACCCCGCGACCGTTGTTCCTCCGACAGCGGCCTCGTAGCGCCGCCGGTCGGGATCGTTGGTCACGGTGATGTCAGTGGACATGGTCGTTCGGCCCTCCTGCTGTAGGCGGTGGTGTTCGGGCACCCGGGGGCACCGCGCTGTTGGGGCACGTCCGCGACACCGCGATCTCATCCGGTTTTCCCGCCGGGCGTGCTTGCGTCGATGGCGCGCCACCGTCGATCCGCTCCTCCAGAGCGGTCATGGTGTGAACCAGGTGACGACGATCGTCGCCAGCGATGTGAACGTGAAGCCTCCGTAGAAGGCGAACGCCCACCGGAGCGATGTCATCGCAGCACTGCCCGCTCCGGTCGGCGATCTCATCGGGGCGGCTGTCGGGTCGGGACCTCGGGACCGATCGGCACGCGAGTCGAGCCGCCCTGTGACGGTGCGGCGAGCCGGCGGCCGGTGGAGGAGGCAGTCCGCTCGACCAGCGGGTGCTCGGCGGGGCCGACACGGGCCGAGGACGTCGGGCTGGTCGGTGTCCTCCGCCGGTCCTCGCGCCACGTACGCCGGCCACGGCTGGATCGGACGTGTCGTTGCCACGTCATCAGCCTCGCGCCGCCGGCGGCCGGTTCGCGTCGGTAGAAGCCCCGTAGGTTTCCCTGCGAGCCTCCTCCTCATGAGCGTGCAGGGCTGCACCCGCGGCCGACCGGGTCTCACCGGTGACCGGGACGTCGGTCGGCGATACCGGCGGCGAGCAGGACCATCCCCGGGGCCACGAGGAGGGCCGTCGGCAGCCCGAGCCCTGCGGCCAGTAGGCCCAGCGCCACGGAACCCAGTGCCTGACCCGCCGTGAGTCCCACGAACAGGAAGGCCGCGGCGGCCGCTGCGCCGTCCGGCCGGGAACGGGCCCCCAGGCGATCAGCACGCCGCTGAGCGCGACGAAGGAGGCGCCGAACGCAGCCAGCGCGACGCCGGCCAGCCACGGGACGTCCGGGCGGACGGCGAGCAACGCCGTGCCCACAGCGGCGACGAGCAGGCTGCCGCGCCACGCGATCGCCACCCCGTAGCGCTCGACCACCGCCCCGCTGGCCCCGCCGGCCAGTCCGGCCACGCCCAGGACGCACCACAACGCGCCACTGATGCCGGGGCCCGGGCCGCCGTGCCCGGTCAGCAGGTCGCGCGCGAAGGTCCAGACGCCCGCGCACCCCACGCCGGCGAGGACGGCGGCCACCGTCCCCGCTCGAGCCGGCCCCATGGCCGGCCGGCCGTGCGGAGCACCCCTGCGGCACCCCGCAGCCAGCGGGCGTTCTGGTCGGCGACCTACGTGACGAGCAGCGCCAGGGCCGGCGAACGCGAGCCAGGCCCCCGGAGCGCCGAGCACGAGCAGCCCGCCGGCCAGCCCGCGACCCCGGCGGAGAAGCCGAACTCGGCGCGGAACTGCGGCAGATAGAGACCGTAGCCGTACCGGGCGAGCCCGTAGGTGACCGCGATGACCGCGATGACCGCGAGACCGGCACCGATCAGCACCGCCGGTCGCGCCGCGGCCGGTTCGACGACGGACCGCGACGAGCGTCTCGCCATGGGCGGTCACACATCCTCTGGCGGACGAGCGTCCCGCGCGGCATCTTCTGCGGGACGGGCTCGTCCCAGCCTCCACTCGGCAGTCGCCGGATCACCTGCGGAGCCGGTCACGTCGAGGTGCTCGGCCGCCGGGCGCCCGAGGGGGCGGATGGTGCGTCGATCCGCCGTCCCTGCCCCCGTCTCGCCGGAACCACGCCGACCGAGCGGGCCTCCGGCGGGCGGTTGCGAACCTGCCGCCCGCGATCGCGGGAGTCCGCGGCGAGCTGCCGGGACGCCGTGACCGACGCCGGCTCGGGGCTGGTCATCGTGTGCTCACCTGCCGGAACCCGACACGCTGATGGCGACGGCAGCGCTGGAGGCGGCGATCCCGGCCGCTGTCCGCGTCACCGCGGTTGCGACCGCCTCGCTCCCCACTCACCGCGCAGGAGGTCCTGTGCGCGCGTCACCGTCTGCGACGTCCAGGGCAACGCCGGCCGCAGGGCAGGCATCGATCCGCTGGCGTAGAGCAGGCCGATGATCACCGCGGTACGAGGGTCGGGGGTCTCGCCGTCCTCCAGCACCCGCCGGATGCGCACCCGCAGCTGCGCCTCGTGCCTCTCGTCGTCGGCCGGCCACCTCGTGCTGCGGAACACGCCGAGCCAACGGGACTCCTCCCGGCGCAGCAGCCCGCGCTCCACCAGCCGGTCGCGAACCACCCGCCACAGGTCACCGCCCAGTGCGAGCAGCAGGGGCTGCACGCGCCGGGTCCTCCAGGCCACGGTGTCGTAGGCGGACTGCAGCGGCAGGTCCGGGAGCGGCCCTGCGCCCGCGGGGTGACCCGCGGGCCGTTCACGATCCCGGTGCCGTCGGTCTCCACCCGGCCGAGCAGCGCGAGTTCGGTGAGCAGCGCGCCGCCCAGCGTGTAGTGCAAGGTCCCGGCGCCCTGCACCGAGGCGCCGTCGTCGTCCATCAGGAGCAGCATCAGGTCCTCGACGATCAGCAGGTCGTCCGTGGTCACCGGCGCGGCTCCCAGCGGAAGTACCGCGCGGCGAGCGCGACCGCCACGACGACCCAGCCGAGGGTCGGGACGAGCAGGAGAAGGGACTCGGCGACGGGCAGTCCGCCGTTCCAGGCGCCGATGACCAGTTCGGTGGCCGAGCCACCGGGTAGCAGCCGCTTCAGCCAGGTGAGGCTCTCCGTCCCGGCGATGCCGATCCAGCTGGCCACGCCGATGCTACCGAGGCTGATGGGCAGGGTGGTCACCTGCGCCTGCTCGGGCGAACTGGTCACGCCGGCCGTGGCAAGCCCCAGCGCGAGCAGCATGAGGAACGCTGCCACGACCGCCGCCACCAGCAGCAGCACGTCGGCCGGGCGGTCGCTGACCGCGGCGAAGACCCCGAGCATCACGGCCACCTGGATCACCGAGACGACGGCGACCGGGAGGACCAGGCCGATCAGGATGGCCGGGTCGCCGAGCGCCGTGGACCGCAAGCGCTTGAGGAAGAGGGTCTGCCGGCGTGCGGCCAGCGTGGTCACGATGGTGGCGTAGAGGCTGAAGGCGCCGACGGTGAACACCAGCACTGCCCCGATGTAGCCGAGACCACCCGCCCCTCGAACGTGTCGCGGGAGTAGATGAAGAAGGCGGCGGCCGCTGCGGGGAAGAGGAGATTGGCGATCAGCACCGACCGGTTGCGGAAGATCTGGACGAGCTCGCTGTACGCGATGGGGAGCATGGGATTCCTCTTCGGAGGTGGTCAGGAGGCCGGCTGGGAGCCGATGGCACGGAAGACGTCGTCCAGCCGGGTCGGCGCCGCGGACAGGCCGCGCAACTCGACGGCGTGGGCATTCGCCCAGTCGAGCAGCTGCTTGAGGTCGGCCTGCATGTCGAAGGTCTCGATGACGTAGGTGCTCCCGGAGACGGGGGCGGAGTGCATCGGGGGCGTCGCGGCGTCTCGGGGCAGGGAGAACTGGATGGTGGCCGGCAGGGCCCGGGTCAGCTCCGACACGGTGCCCTGCTGGCGCAGGGTGCCGCCGTGCATCAACCCGATGCGGTCGGCCCGCTGCTGCGCCTCCTCCAGGTAGTGCGTGGTCAGGACGACGGTGGACCCGTCCTCGCGCAAGCGCTGCACGGCGTCCCAGAGGGCGTCACGCGACTGGATGTCCAGCCCGGTGGTGGGCTCGTCGAGGAAGATCAGCTCCGGCCGTCCGTACACGGCCGTGGCGAAGTCGAGCCGTCGCTTCTCACCGCCGGACAGCTGGGACACCAACGTGTCGGCCTTGTGGGTCAGGTCGACGACCTTCAGGACACGGTCGAGGGCGTCGGCGCGGCCGCTGAGCCGGCCGATCAGGCGCACCGACTCCGAGACGGTGAGATCGCCCGCGAAGCCGCTCTCCTGGAGCATGATCCCCGTCCTGGGCCGGATCGCGCGCCGGTCCGTCGGGCTCCGGCCGAAGACACGCACCGTTCCCGACGATGCCTTCCGGTGCCCTTCGATCACCTCCAGGGCGGAGGTCTTGCCTGCACCGTTGGTGCCCAGCAACGCATAGAGTTCGCCGGGTTCGACCTGGAAGGACAGGTCCCTGACTGCGGAGAAGTCGCCGTAGCTGACGTTGAGCTCGTCGACGTCGATGACGGGGTTGGCGGACATGCATCCATGGGACAGGCCGCCGTCGGGTCCGCCCAGTGCCGTGCCGTCACCTCATCGGCATGACCGTGCTGGGACTGTCCGCATGACATGGCGTCACTACCGGCCGGCCGCACCGGGCCAGAGGATGGGACGCATCTCTCTGCCCTTCGCCCAGGAAGCCGCCCATGGAAGCCCGCAGCCCTCGCCGGACGCCGCCGACACCGACGGCCGTGCGGCGGTCGGCACGAGCGGCCGAGTCGTCGCGTCGTCGCTTCCGCCCGCTCAACCTCGCCGTCTTCCTGCCCGTGCTGGCCACCGTCGGGGCACTCCTGGTGGCCCGGCAGGCGCAGACCTGGCAGCAGGCGTGCGTCCTCGGGCTCGGTGTCGTGGCCGCGCTGGTCGCCTTCGAGCGGTGGACGGCCGGCGACATCTTCCGCGTGGCGGGGCCCTGCCTGGCCATCGCCGCCGTGGTCTGGCCCTTCGGCGTCCTGGTGGTCGACGGTCGCATCCAAGGGGCGTACTACGGACTCGCCATCGTGGGTTCGCTCGTCGTCTCCCAGCTCCCCCGCCGCCGCCTCCCGGCAGCCGTCGGGCTGACCGGCTACGTGGCTTCGGTCGGACTGCTCGGGCTGGTGGCGGCAGCCGGACCCGACGTCGGCGACCTGATCGCCGACGTCATCGTCCCGACAGGGTTCACGGCCGTGCTGATCGGGCTCATGTTCCCCAACAAGGGCTTCTACGACGTCGTGGCGGAGCTCGAGGAGGCCCGGGAGCGCGATGCGGAGCTGGCGGTCGTCCGGGAACGGATGCGTTTCGCCAGTGACCTGCACGACATCCAGGGACACACGCTCCACGTCGTGAAGCTGAAGATCGCGTTGGCCCGGAAGCTGCTGCACAGCGACACCGCGCGCGTCGAGCAGGAACTGCGCGAGATGTACGCCCTGGTCGGTGACACGATCGAGCAGACCAAGGACCTGGCCTACGGACGGCGGAACCTCAACATCGCGGCGGAGCTGGTGAACGCGCAGAATCTCCTGGAGGCGGCGGGCATCCACGTCCGCGTCGACTGCCGGGCGGACGTCGCGCACGCCGACGACCTGCTGGCGCAGCTGCTCCGGGAGACGACGACCAACATCCTGCGCCATTCGCGAGCCACTCTGGTGCACATCGTTCTCTCCGGGGACGGCCTCACCGTGGTGAACGACGGCGTGGACGAGGAGGGGCTGCCGGAACTGCGCGGGCTCGCCGGCCTCGCCCGCCGGGTGTCGGACGACGGCGGTGAGCTCACCGTCCAGCGCGAGGACGGCCGGTTCCTCACGACGGCCACCTTCGCGTCCCCACCGTCCGCCGACCGGCACGGGACGGCGTCGGGTGAGGCCGACCGGTGACCACCGTGGTGCTGGCCGACGACGAGGTGCTGCTCCGGAGCGCGCTCGCCTCCTTGCTGCCGCTGGAGGGGACATCACGGTGCTGGCGGAGGCAGCCGATGGCGCGGAGGCGGTGGCGGCCACCCTGACCCACCGGCCCGACGTGCTGGTCATCGACCTCGAGATGCCTGGCCTCGACGGTCTCGACGCCATCGCCGAGATCCGTCGAGTGCTGCCGGAGCAGGTCGTCCTCATGCTCACCCGCCACGCGAGACCCGGCGTCCTGCGCAGCGCCCTGAAGCTCGGCGTCCAGGGGTTCGCCAGCAAGTCCGCCGAACCGGCCCACCTCGCCGCGGTCATCGCGACGCTGCGGGGCGGTCGGAGATGGATCGACCAGGACGTCTCGGCCGCCGCGATCATCGACGACTGCCCGTTGACGGATCGGGAGCTCGACGTGCTGCGGGTGACCCGCGACGGCTACTCGGTGGCCGAGGTCGCCGCCCGGACGCACCTGGCTCAGGGAACGGTGCGGAACTACCTGTCCAGCGCCATGCAGAAGACCCCGACCCGCACTCGGCACGAGGCAGCCCGCTATGCACGCGAGCACGACTGGCTGTAGGCGTCTCGCGGACAGCCAGCGGTGGGTTCGGACCACCGCCGGGTCACAGGTTCACCGTCGGTCACGCCCGCAAACCGTGTGCGTATGTACCGTGTCGCCCCCCGGACACCAGTTCATGCACACCTCTTGATGGGTGTCACTGCACGGTTCCTCGTGTCAGGACCCACCGGTGTTCGAAGTCGAGCACCTCGGCGGCGATCTCGAAGTCGCTGTCGTAGTGCAGGACAGTGGCCCCGTGCTCCGCGGCAAGCACCGCGGTTAGCAGATCGGCGATGCCCACGGCTCGATGCCGCCCGCCTCGGGCGAGCGTTCGCTGGGCGTCGAAGGCACACTGCCAGTGAACGTCGTCGGTGGGCAGGTACTCGTACGCCTCTCGGCGGTCCGCACGCACCTGCTCGTATTCGGCCGGGCTTCGAGCGCTGTAGAGCGCCTCAGCATCGAGGGTGGCGCAAGTGGCGACCAGGCCGCCGGTGATGAGCGGCTCCAATCGGTTCGCGACGGCAACCACGCGCATACGGGCCGCCGCGCTGGTGTCGATGAGAAACCGGGCGATCACCGCCACACGTCAGTCCGCTTCTCCCGATCGGCCAACGTCTCCAAGCCACCCTCTCGCAGCCAAGCAACTTGCCGCGCGCGCGCGGCCGCGCTTGCGGCCTGCCTCAGCGCGGCGCGGACCGTGTCCGACACCCCGCTGGTGTTCAGCTCCCTCTGCGCTCGAGCAAGAAGTTCATCATCGAGGTCGATCAGGCGCTTGGTCATAGCACAACTCCCAGGTATATATGTCTATCAGTTCCGTAGTATATACTGCGCATTGTCGCGTAGTCCACGCTCGCTATGGTGTAGGGGCCTGCGAAGGATCTGGCTCGGGCCTCGCGGGAGGGCGCCAGCCGCGTTGGACCAGGGCGTTCACCTCGTAATGGGCCGTTTCCGACGGCTGTTCGAAGGAACACTGAGCGCCAGGACGCTGGTGAGGATGACGACCAGGCCAGCGACGAGGCTGAAGCTGAGTGGTTCGCCGAGCCAACCCACGCCGATGGCAGAGCCGACCAGCGGGATCAGCAGGGTTACTGCGGAGGCCGCGACGGGACCGGCGGTGCGGATGACCCAGAAGTAGAGCACGTAGGCCAGTGCCATCGAGCCCACGCCGAGCACGACCAGTATCCCGGCGAGGGCGGGCGTATATGGACCGGGTGGCGGCGCCGCGAGGGCTACTGGCAACAGCAGCAACGTGGCGCCCAGCTGCTGCCCGAGCGCGATCGTCGTGGGCGAGGCGTCAGCGAACCGGGTCCGCGTGTAGACGCCGCCCAGGGCGTAGCACAGCGCCGCGAGCAGGGAGGCGGCCACGGCCAGGGTGGTTGTTCCGTCGAGCTCCAGCGACGCGCCCCCGACGAGCACGGCGACACCGACAACGCCGGCTGCCACCCCGAGCAGCTGGCGGGCCGTCACCGGCTCACGCAGCCAGACGGCGGCCACGGCGAGGGTGACCATGGGGGTCGTGGCGTTGAGCACCGCGGCGAGTGAGGCGTTCAGGCCGACGATTGCCGTGGCCACGAGCGTCAGCGGAATCGCGGCGTTCAGCGCAGCGAGCAGGAAGATGGCCGGCAGCTGCGAGCCGATCGCCCGCCAGGTTCTCCGCTGCCGGACGCCGCTGCAGCTCGCCGTGACCATCAAGGCCAGCACCAGGGCGCCCAGCGCGATCCGCGCGAAGGTGACGCCGACCGGCCCGGGTGCCGGCGCGGTGACCCGGACGAGGGGAAGGCGCTGCCCCAGAGCGTCCCGACAGCCAGCAGTGCAGTCCAGACGCGCCAGTTGCCCAGCACATGACGGACGGCTGGTGCCTGCTGAGCTGCGTTGCCTGCATGAGCGAACGAACTGCCGGCGCCGGGTCTGTCCACGGGGGTCCCTCGTGCCGTTCAAGGTCGGGCGAGCTCGTCGAGCCGGGCGCGTAGCCCCTCGTCGCTGGGTTCGACCAGGACTGAGCCATCGGACCAGACCAGGGTCGGAGCCAGCGTGGTCGTCCCGGCCGCCAGTCGCGCCTGCAACGTGGGCAGCAGCGCATCCAGGATCGCGGTCGGCACGTCGTTGACGGCGTGGGCGAGGGCCAGGAAGGCTGCCATGCGGGTCCCGCTGAGGACGCCGGGCTCACGGACCACGTGCGGCATGTCGGCTTCCCTCCTCTCGATCTTCCGTGCAGGGCAAACGGTCGGACGCGAGCCCCGGCCGGTCTCGCCGGCCGGGGTTCGCGCTCCTCAGTGGTGGTGCGGCGGCTCCGCGGTCGGGCGGCGACGGTCGATGAGCAGCCAGCTCAGAACGGCCACCACCAGACCGGCGGTGCTGATGAGTCCCCCGATCCAGTTGACCGACGCCAGCCCCAGTCCCCCGTCGATGGCGGCGCCACCCAGGAAGATGCCCAGCGCGCTGCCGAGGGTGAAGGCGGAGATGTTCGCGGCCGAGGCCACGTCCGGGGCGTGCCCAGCCGCGTTCATCACCCGCAACTGCAGCGGCGCAACCACCGCGAAGGCTGCGGCACCGAAGACGAACGTCCCCACCACCGCGGCCACCGTGTTCTCGATCAACCAGGTCATCGCGAACAGCACTGCCGCGAGCGTCGCGATCGTGCCGAGAACCGTCGGCATCAACCACTTGTCGGCCAGGCGGCCGCCCAGGTTGTTGCCGACGAACAAGCCCACCCCGAACAGCAGGAGCAGCGGCGTGATCCAGGCACTGGAGAACCCGGTCACCTCCGTGAACTGCGGTGCGATGTAGACGTAGCTGGTGAAGACCCCGCCGTAACCGAGCAGGGTGGTGAGCAGCGCGGCCCAGACCGCCGGCCGACGGAGCGCCGCCAGCTGCTCCCGCATGCTGGGTCCGTGCCCGCCACCGCCGAGGTGCGCTAGTGCGTGCGCGTCCAGGCCCTCGGTCTCACTACCCGGGGCGTGCCCTTCCACGGCGTGCGCATGGTGGGTGTCGTGGCCGTGCTCGTTGCCGCTCTCGTGGCCGGAATCCGCGGTCGCTCCGTGCCCATCTCCGTGGTCGTGGCCGGAGGCTTCGACATCAGCCGGGTGCGCCCCGTGTGCCTCCGTGCTGCGCCGTGGGGAGGCGGGCAGGAACGCGAGCAGACCGATCAGGGCGAGCCCACCGAGGACCACGAGAGTCCAGAATGTGAACCGCCAGCCCAGGGCCTGGCCGACGGCTGCACCGATCGGTGCGCCGAGAACGGTGGACGCCGTCAGGCCGGTGAAGACCGTTGCGACGGCCCGACCCTTCCGGGCGGGATCGACCAGCTCGGCGGCGTAGACGGCCGCGATCCCGAGGAACGCGCCGTGCGCCATCGCCGAGACGACGCGGCCGACCAAAATCAGGTCGTATGTGGGACCGAGGGCCGAGAGAAGGTTGCCGGCGAGGAAGACCCCAGTGGTGGCGAGGAGCATGCCGCGGCGCGGGAATCGCGTGCCCAGCGCGGCGAACAGCGGCGCCCCCACGGCGACACCCACCGCGTAGGCGCTCTCGAAGTGTCCGACCTCGCCGATCGTCACGCGCAGAGCCGTGGCGATCTCCTGGACGACGCCGGCGACGATGAACTCGTCGGCACCCATCGCGAATGCGCCGATGACCAGGGCCCAGACAGCCACGGGCATCCGCCGTGTCCTGCCTCGCGGCGATGGGACGACTGCGACGGCGTGCTCGTGCGAGTGAGTGCCGGTGGCGCCGGCCTCATGACGTGTCAGCGCTTCCGCGATCGACTCGTCGGGCGACGGACGCACCGCCGCGTCGTGAGCACTCATGACGTCTCTCCTTGTCCATATACGCGGCAGGGGTACCGGTGCTTCGATGTGGCTCCGCGCATTCCGTGCGGCTGTAGCTGCGATGTGGGCGCCGTAGAGGAGCCGCGCCTTGCGGATCCGACGCTGCCGCCAAGGGCTGTCGAACGGCTGTCGGGACGCTGAGCAGCCGGCTGTCGCGGCGAGCGCTTCCGGCCTCGGAAGCAATGCAAGGGCCTCCGCCCCGATCGAAGAGGATCGCGGGGCGCAGCATCAGCCCTTACACCGATGGCGCTATACGGAACACGACGGGTCGCGTTGGCGTCGCCGATCGGGAGCGAGAGGCCGACGTAACCGGTGGGCTCGTCCGCTCGTTCCGCTGCGGCAGGCATAGGGCGGTCCGGCCGGACTCGCGATGGCGGTCGGCGTCGCCCTCCAGCCGGGCGGGACAGGGGCCCCGTCGGCAGCTACGTCGATGCGCCGTGCGCGGTGGTCATCCTCAGCTCAGCGCTTCACGCGGTCACTCCGCGGGGGCCCACGGTGAAGCTGAACATCATCCCGCTGTGCATGTGCTCGGCGATGTGGCAGTGGGCCATCCAGAGCCCGGGGTTGGTGACGTCGAACAGGATGTCGACGGTCTGCCCGGTGCGCATCAGAACGGTGTCCTTCCACACCAGGTTGGGCTCGGGAACGCCATCGCGGGCCAGGACGAGGAAGCGCCCGGCACCGTGCAGGTGGAAGGGGTGGTGCATGGGATGGTCGGAGACCATCTCGTTGACCAGCCGAATCTTCACGCGGTGCCCCGCGGTGAAGTGCCAGTCGACCGGCGGCCGGTCCCCGTTGCCTGCGGTCCGATCGAGCAGCACCCACCGCATGTTCGCGGGAGTGGTTCGGCGGTTCATCTCGACCATGTCGTCTTCCCACTCGATGCCGGCGCCGACGCCGTTGCCGTGTCCGTCGGAATGCCCATGGGTGGTTCCGCGCTCGGCGGAGGACTCGGCGTGATCCATGTCGTGGCCGCCGACCTGCTCCCCAAGGTGGGTGGCCATCAGCTTCATCCCGCACCTCGGGCAGTGCCCCGGCTGGTCGCGTACGACATCCGGGTGCATCGGACACGCGTAGATCACCGGGCCAGCCGTCTGGTCCCCGGACGGGTCGTCCATCTCGGCGACGGCGGCGAGGACCTTGTCCGGAGGCGCCGCGAGCCAGCCGTCCAGCTGCTCTCGCTCGTCCTCGAACTCCGGTGCACGACGCAGTAGCTCGAACGAGTCCCGCAGTGCCGGGGCGGCTCGCTCGTTCGTCACGGTGATCGACGCCAGCCGGTAGGTGCGGTCGGGGGTGCGGTGCTCCAGGGCCAGTTCCCCGGCCCATCGAACAACACGTCGACGATCGCCCGCTCGGACGGGGCGATCAGCACCTGGGAGACGAACTCCTCGCGCTCCACGCGACCGCTGTCCCCGCCGACCAGCTTCATCCGCGCCCCGGGCAGGGTCACGTTGAAGACCCGGGTGTTGGCCGTGTTGGTCAGCCACAGGCGCACCACCTCGCCGGCGCTGGCGGTGAGCGCCAGGTCAGGCTCCCCGGCGACGAGCAGCACGTTGCCGAAGCGGCCCATGGCCGAGAAGGTCGTCTGCGTGCGGCTGAACGGTGCGACGGCGCCGTCCTCGATGAGGACGTCGTCGAGGGTCAGGACGACGTCGCGATGCGCCGGCGGCCAGTAGTCGGGGTCGGTCGGTTCCACCAGGATGCTGCCGTAGAGGCCCATCTCCTGCGTGTAGTCCTCACGGATGTGCGGGTGGTACCAGTACAGGCCCGGGTCGGGGAATTGCAGGCGATAGGTGAAGCTGCCATCCACCGGGATCGGCACCTGCGTCTCGTACGGCACGCCGTCGTACATGTTGTTGAGGCGCAGGCCGTGCCAGTGCACGGTCGTGTCGATCTCCGTGCCATTGGTGACGTGGACGACGACCTCCGTCCCCTGCCGGACCTTGAGGGTTGGGCCGGGGACGGAGCCGTTGTACCCGAGCATGCGCACGGTCGTCCCGCTCAGCTGCTTGATGACGGGGCCGGGCCGGAGATGGAAGGACTCGCCATCGGCGAGTTCCATCACCGGCGGTCGCGTGACTTCCGGCAGACCGACAGTGGCGGTGGAGAAGGTGTCCATGGCTCCCCTGCGGGTGTTGTTGCGGCGGATGATGAGGCGCCTGCACGTTCGTCGACGGCGTAGCCGGCGGCGCCGATGGCGGCGGCCACCGCTGCGGGGCCCGCCGGACCGGTCACGTGGACGGTCTTGGTGGCGAGGTCGAACTCGAGGGTCTGCACCCCGGGCACGTCGTTCACCCGGGCACTGATCGCCCGGACGCAACGCCGGGAACGCATGGCCGGCACATGGATCGAGATCACCGCGTCTCCTCTGCAGGTCCGTCGGTGCAGACGTTGCCGAGGGCCGCTGTCCAGACGCTGTCGGCCCGCCGACCGCGGTCGCCCGGCTCTGCAACGTGGACACCGGCCCAGAAGTTGTTGTTCCCCGCGTCTGCACGGCCGAGAATCGGCGCTCCGCGGAATCGAACCGGTCATGGGAGGGCGAGGCATGGAGATCCGCCTCCTCGGACCGGTCGAGGTCGTCGTCGAGGAACACGCCGTTTCCATTCCGGGCAGCGGGGAACGCGAGCTGCTCGCAATCCTGGCGCTGTCCGCCGGACGGGTCGTGGCCGTCCCGACGTTCGTCGACTCGCTCTGGGGCGAGGACCTGCCGGCGAATCCGGGCAACGCCCTGCAGGTGCGCGTGTCGAAGCTCCGCCGCGCCCTGAACGCCCTCGGCATCTCCGGCTCCGTCGTCGTCACGCGTCCGCCCGGGTACCTGCTCGACCTCCAGCCCCGTCAGGTCGATGCGCTCGGGTTCGCCGGACTGGTCGGGGAGGCCCGCGCCGCCGCCGACGGTGATCCGTCGGACGCCGCGGACCGCTACCGGCACGCACTCTCCCACTGGCGAGGCGCCGCCCTGGCCGAGTTCGCAGAGACCCGGTGGGCAGGGCCCGAGGCTGCCCGGTTGGCGGAACTCCAGCTGGCGGCACGGGAGGAGCTCATCGACCTGGAGATGGCGGCGGGGCGCCACACCGACGTGCTCGGAGAGCTCGAGACGCTCACCGACGCGCATCCGCTCCGTGAGCGGCTGCACGGCCGGCTGATGCTGGCGCTGTACCGCGCGGGTCGGCAGGCCGACGCGTTGGCCGTCTACCAGCGCGCCCGCGGTCTGCTCGACGCCGAACTCGGCCTGGAGCCCAGCGCCGAGCTGCGCGGGCTGCAGAAGGCGATCCTGGACCAGCGCCCGGATCTCCGTGGACCGGACCGGATCACCCCGGCGCGGCCTGCACGACCGCCTGGACATCGGCTGCCGCCCCGACTCACGTCCTTCCTCGGCCGCGACGACGACGCGGAGCGGGTGGGCGCGCTCCTGGAGAACCACCGACTGGTCACGGTGACCGGGCCCGGTGGCGTGGGGAAGACCAGCCTCGCCGTCGAGGTCGCTCGTGCGGCGGCAGACGGCTTCTCCGACGGAGTGGGATTCGTGCGGCTGGCCGGAGTCGCGGAAGAGGGGCAGGTCCCCCTTGCTGTGCTCTCGGCGCTCGACGTTCGCGACGTCCCGACAGCGACCGCCGAGGACCAGGTACTCGGCCACCTCCGGGACCGCGAGGTCCTGCTGGTCCTCGACAACTGCGAGCACCTGGCGGACAGCTGCGCGGTGCTCGCCGAGCACCTCCTCGAGTCCTGCCCACGGCTGCGACTGCTGGCCACCAGCCGTGAACCGCTGGCGGCACGCGGCGAGGTCCAGGCCTCTCTCGACCCGTTCCCCGTCCCGTCGTCCGACGCGGACCATTCCGACCTGGAGACTAGCACCGCTGTTCGGCTGTTCGTCGAGCGGGCGCAGAACGCGCTGCCCGACTTCCGACTCGTGGAGCAGAACGCCGCCGCGGTCGCGGAGATCTGCCGGCGCCTGGATGGCATTCCGCTGGCGCTGGAACTGGCCGCGGCCCGCGTAGCTGCGCTCCCGGTGACGGAGTTGGCCGGCCGGATGCAGGATCGGTTCGCGCTTCTCACCACCGGCCCGCGAACCGCGGAGATGCGTCAACGAACGCTGCGATCAACCGTCGACTGGAGCTACCAGCTCCTGTCCGAGCCCGAGCGGATGCTGCTGCGACGCCTCTCGGTGTTCCGTGGCGCGTGGACCCTGGCTGCGGTCCAGGCCGTCGCCGGCGGAGAGGGCCTTGACCCTAGAGCCGTGGTGGACATCCTGGCCCGGCTGGTCAACCGTTCCCTCGTCGTCGTCGACCGGGACTCCGGTCCCCGCTACCACCTCCTGGAAACCATTCGCGAGTACGCCCGCGAGCGCTTGGACGAGGCGGCCGAGTCGGACATCGTCGGGCGGGCACACGTCCGGTATCTCACCGCCCTCGCTCAGCAGGCGGAGCGGGAGCTGCGGGGCGACGGTCAGGCGCGCTGGCTGCCGCGCCTGGCGATGGAGCGCGACGACATCGAGTCGGCCTTGGCCTGGTGCAACGCGCACGCGGCCAGTGATCCAGACGCCGGACTACGGCTCGTCGGCGCTCTGGGCTGGTACTGGTACTTCGCGAGTCGACCCGACGGCGGCGGCAAAGTGGCCGCCATGCTCGAGTCCGCCCCGGGCGGGTCGCCCTCGGCGCGTGCCCATGCCCTGCAGGCCCTGGCCGTCACGGGACGTCCGGGCGCGTGCATCGTGCACGCGGCCCCCGAATGCGCGACCGCCGCAGCCGAGAGCCGCGCTCTGTTCGCACAGCTCGGCGACGACTTCCGGGCCGCCCTTTCGGCCACGCTGCTCGCCGTCGAGGACATCGGCCGAGACGACCCCGATCAGGCCTTGGGGCTGCTCGCCGACGCCGACCAGGAGTTCCAGCGGACGGAGAACGACTGGTGCTCCGCCCTGGTGCAGTTCGTGCACATGGAGCTGCACGCCGCTGCGGGAGAGATGGCCGACGCGACACTCCGCGGGGACCGTGCCCTTGCCGTCTTTCGTGCTCTCGGTGACCAGTGGGGCGTCTCGGCGATCCAGTTCCACCTCGGCCTCGCCCTGCATCGCGCGGGACAACTTGACGAGGCTCTGTCCATGTACGAGGGGCGCTGGGCAGCGGACGGCAGGTAGGTCCGGCCAACACCATCCAGTACGCCCTGGCCGGCGCCGGCCACGTGGCGCTCCAGCTCGGGGACGGCGACCGCGCGACTCGCCTGTTCGCCGAATCGCACCAGGTCGGCCGGGAACTGGGAGCGGACGGCAACGCACGGGCGGCCGTCGGCGAGGGCTCCTCGCGCGCGAGCGCGGCGACCTCACCGAAGCGCGGGGCAGGCTGACGTGGGCGCAGCACAGGCTGGCCGGACAGAACGAGCCGGCGTGGACCTCAGCGACTCTCATCGGTCTCGGCCATCTCGGAGAGCTCTCCGGAGATCTGGACAGCGCGGAGTTATGCCACCGCCGGGCCTGGCAGACCGCACCCGGCGACGCGGCCGCCCTCGAAGGACTGGCCTGCGTCGCGGCCGCGCGGGCCGACGCCGCCACCGCGGCGCGGCTGCTGGGCACGGCAAGCTGGTGGCGCAGCCGGCGACACCGCCCCTCGCACGGCTGGAGCAGATGGACGTCCGACGAGCCGAGGACCGCGCCCGCGCACTCCTCGGCAATGACGCGTATCAGGCGGCCTACTGCGCCGGCGCCGATGAGCCCCATGCCCTCGCCATGGAACTGGGCGCAGCCCCCGCGGGCTACTGACGACACGGCTCCGCAGGGCGCCGACAGGATCCCGACAGGATCTCGACATCGCCGGGGCCGACTGTGCGAACAAGGCACACCGCCCCGCTGAGAAAGGCCTTCCGATGTTCATCCCGCAGACTTCCGGCACGACCACGGCACCTGCACCCCGTTCGGCAAGCCCGACCGGTATCCGCGCCTGGGTGACCCGGCGGCCGTTGACCGCCTTCCTCCTCATCGTCTTCGGTCTCGGCTGGCCGCTCATGTCGCTGCCGGCCCTCACCGACCACGGTGTGGTGGCCGGCCGAGGCCTCCCCGGCGAGATCTGGATCCTGGCCGTCGTCCTTCTCGTGATGCTGCCTGCTGCACTGTGGGTGACCTCGGTGACCGAAGGCCGCAGCGGGGTGCGCACGCTGCTGCACCGTGCGTTCCGCTGGCGCTTCGGCGCCGGATGGTGGGCCGTCGTGCTGCTCGCGCTGCCCCTCACCGCCCTGGCCCTCGGCGTCGCGACCGGCCGATCGGTACAGATCTCCGACCTGCTCGGCGTCCTGGCCGGCGAGGTCGTCTCGCTGATCGTTGCCGTGGTGCTGATCAACCTGTGGGAGGAGACGGTCTGGGCCGGCTTCCTGCAGACGCGGCTGGAACGACGGCACGGCTTGGTGCTGGCAGCGGCACTCACCGCCCTTCCCTTCGCGGCCATCCACGTGCCGCTGGAGTTCGTCGGCGACTTCTCAGCGGCATCGGTGGCATTCGGTGTCGCCCTGTTGCTGGCCGTCAGCGTGCTCTTCCGACTGATGGTCGGTGTGGTGCTCCGGGCCGCCGCCGACAGCCTGCTGGCCGTCGCCGTGCTGCACGCGGTGTGGAACACGTCCAACGGCGAAGACGGCCTCGTCGACCAGGTGCTGTCCGGCGGCCAGCCGATCGCCTTTGCGGTCACGGGGTGGCACTGCTGGGCGCGGTCGTCGCCCTCGCCGTCCGGCCCCGGCTCACCCGGGCCTTCCGCGAAGACACCGGCCGCTGAGCAGCGAGGCCGACGACCCAACCCCGCGACTACCCGCCCACCGAGCAACGACCGGACCTACCCGCTGATGACGACGCCCGGACCCACGATCCGTGGGTCCGGGCGTCGGAATGTCCTGAGACACTCCCGGGCTGACAGTGTGCTGGCTGGACAGCATTCGAACCTGCGACCCCTTGACCGCCAGAAGCTGAGCTGCCGCGACGGCCGGGGTCCGAGTGCCGATCGGGCCAGGAACTCGGCGAAGGCGGAGGCCGCTTGTTCAACTGGCTCGACGACCGCCTGTCCCCCGGCATCAAGGGGCAGGTCTACGCCGAAGCCTTGGCCCCCGGCGCGGTCATCTCCGGGCGGCGCACCTTCGAGTTGGCCGGCCGCTGGGGAGGCGACCATCACGACGGCGTGCCGATCCTCGGGCTCGCCCACGAAATCCCCGACGAACCACCCCTGGGCAGCGCCCGTTTCGTCACCGACGTCGCGATCTGCGCCGCACAGGCCCGAGCCGCTTCCCCAAGGCGACCGGTGATGGTGCACGGCGCCGGTGCGGCACAGGCACTACTGCGGGCCCGAGTGTTGGAGCTGCACCTCGTACCCGTGTGGCTCGGCCGCGGACATCGCCTGTTCGACCATCTGCTCCCTGACCAGGTGGAGCTGGAGTTGGTGCGCAGTCTGGAAGGTCGGCAGGCGACCCACCTCCGCTACCGGGTAGTCCACCGCTCGACATGACGGCCCAGTCGGTACGGGGATCACCATCATCCGTGGCGGATCGACAGGAGATCCCAGCGTTGATCGACCTGCCAGTCCTCGAGTACCCCGGCCCGGTGACCGAGCCGCTTGAGGCTCTGCTGCAGGGTCCATGTCCCCGGGCGGGTCGGCGTCCTGACCCGCCCGCTCACGAAGAAGCAGCGAGCGATCACTCGACAGGCCAGAGCCGTGTGCGTAGGTAGCGTGTCGCCCCTCGGGCACCAGCTGAAGCACACCGCCATTTCGGGCGTGCACCTCATCCGCGCAGCGCGACCAGTCCGAGTTCCTCGGCCCCACGAACGAGCCGCTCATCGAAGGCGGCGATTCGCGCGGCCGCATCTTGGGCGGCCAGCAAGACACAGCAGTCCGACATCCGCAAACCCGTATCGGCGCGCAACCGGGCCAGTCGGACAGCGGTGTCAGCGGGAAACGGCTGTTCTGCGACCTCGAGCTCCCGCAGCGCCGAGCGCGCGGCGTCGAGGCGGCCGCTCCGGGAAGGGCCGACGAGCACCTCCGCGAGCGTGAGCGGGTTGGCGGCGAACTCGTCGTCGATCTCGCGAGCGAGCAACGACTCGGCCTTGTGATGCTGAGCGTCTTCGGCGTCGAGGTAGGCGATGAGCACGCTGGCGTCCAGCACGATCACGCCGGCCACTCCTGGCGCAACCGTTCCAGATAGTGCTCACCGTAGGCGCCGGTGAGGGCGCCACTGTGCTGCCGCAGCGCGTCGAGCCGTTGGCGTCGCCGGTCTTCCTGGGCATGTTGGGCAACCCGCTGGCCTTCCAGCGCGAGACGAGTGAGCAACTGCGCGCGAGTGAGCTCTGGATACCGGGAGGCCGCGGAGTCCAGAGCCGCAGCGAGTTCGTCGGTCTCGGTCACCATGATCCGCGGACGGGTGGTGGGCACGCGGGCGAGTGTAGCACCACACGGAGGAGGTGCTACACCTCGAACCTGTCGGTCGACGCCGAGATTGACACCGAACGAGTGACCTCCATCGTGCCGCCAGGGTGGTGAAGTCGGCTGGGCCGGAATCGTCGGTAGCGCCGGGCAACCTACGGCGTACCGGCGTCCCCTTGGCGGCCGGCTGCGTACGCAAGTCTCAACGCGCCCCGGCGCTAGGGTGACCGCGTGACGACCGAAGCGCCGGCCTGGTTTCCCACGGACATCTCCAGCGCCCTGGACGACAAGCTCGGTATCGAGATCACCGACTGGGACCCAGGGCGAGTCGTCGCCCGGATGCCCATTGCAGGCAACACTCAGCCGTATGGCCTGCTGCACGGAGGAGCGACGTGCAGCCTCGTGGAGGCGGTCGGTTCCTTTGCCGCCGCACTGGGCGCCGGGCCAGGCGCTCACGTGGTGGGCATCGAACTGAACGCCAGCTACCACCTTCCGGCCACGAAGGGCGATGTAACGGCGGTCTGCACGCCCCTCGGTTCGGAGCTGCCCCTCGCCGCCTTCGCGATCGAGGTTTTCGACGACCACGGCCAGCTGACCGCCAGCGCCCGCCTCACGTGCATGGTGCGGCCGGCCCGCGGCGCCTGAAGGCCCGCCCATCGCCGGGGGCTGACGTGCGTCAGCGGCGGTCTCACTCCCCGCGCCGACAGCCGACAGCATCGCAGGCGAGGCCTGCACGGCGGTGCGCCGTCGGCATCGGAATTCCGTGCGTGCGTAGCAGGTCCGTGCATCGCGTACACCGGTCCGACCGCCGTGCCAGACCTGTCGCGACCATCGCTCCTCACCCCCGTCAGACTGGCCCGGTGACGGCAACGACATCGCGGGTCCAGACGCTCGGCGGGCCGGCGTTGTTCGTCCTGCTCTGGAGCACCGGCTTCGTCGGCGCGAAGTACGGACTTCCCTACGCTCCGCCGTTCACCTTCCTCGCCGTCCGGCTCGCCCTGGCGGCGGTGCTGCTCGCGCTCGTCGCCGCAGCGTTCCGGTCGGCCCGGATGCCGGAGCGGGCCCAGTACGGGCGCGCCTCCGTCGCCGGTCTCCTCCTGCACGCCGGCTACCTCGGCGGCGTCTTCTACGCGATCTCGCTCGGCGTGCCGGCCGGCGTCTCCGCGGTCGTCGTCAGCCTGCAGCCGGTGCTCACCGCCGTCCTGGCATCCCGCGTTCTGGGTGAGCGCCCGACGTCGCGGCAGTGGGTCGGGCTGGTCCTGGGGCTGACCGGCGTCGCACTGGTCTTCGGGCCGGGGATCCTCGCGGCCGGCTCTGCCGAACCGCTGCCGACGGTCGGACTGGTCGCGTGCGTGGTCGCCCTGGTCTCGGGCACCCTCGGCACGGTCTGGCAGAAGCGGCACGGCGACGGGATCCCGCTGGTCTGGGGAACCACGGGTGCAGTACGCCGCGGCGGCGGCCCTGCTGCTGGTCGTCGCGCTCGCCACCGAGGACATGGCGATCCGCTGGACCGCCGAGTTCGTCGCGGCGTTCGTCTGGCTGGTGCTCGTGCTGTCGCTCGGCGCCGTCCTGCTGCTGCTCCTGCTGCTGCGCCGAGGAACCGCCGCCGGCGTCTCGAGCCTCTACTACCTCGTTCCGCCGGCCACGGCGATCGAGGCCTACCTGCTGTTCGGCGAGACGCTCAGCGCGCTGTCGCTGATCGGCATCGGCGTCACCGCCCTCGGGGTCGCTCTGGTCGTCGTCCCCACTCGCAGACCTGCCGATCAGGCCGGGTCGAGCCCGGAGTAGACCTGCAGGGCGTTGCCACCGAGGACCAGCGGGACGACGTCCTCGGGCAGACCCAGGGAGGCGACCGCGCGTGCGTTCGCGGCCTGCCCGGGGACGCCGGGCCAGTCGGTGCCGTAGATCCACTTGCGGGCCAGCCGGCCGAGGTCGAAACGGCTGTAGTACTCCGGGAGCCGCTTCGGCGGCAGGCCCGACAGCTCGATCCAGACGTTGGGCCGCGAGAGGGCCAGGAACGCCGCCGCGTCGTACCACCAGCCGCGGCCGCCGTGCGCCAGGACGACGTCCAGGTCCGGGAAGTCGCGGAGGACGGCGTCGAGCAGCGTCGGGTCGGCGAAGGCGTTGGTCGATCCCGGGAAGCTGCTCGTGCCGCAGTGCACGACCAGCGGCACGCCCCGTTCGACCAGCACACCGTAGGCGGGGTACATGGCCGGGTCATCGGCCCGGAACCCACCGTGCACCGGGTGGATCTTCAGCGCCGCCGCGCCGTGGTCCAGCTGCCGCCTCACCTCGGCGGCGATCGGGAAGTGCAGGTGCGGGTTGACGTTGGCGACCGGGCGGAACCGCCGCGGGTTGTGCTCGACCAGCCGGAGCAGGTCGTCGAAGTGCTGGTAGCCGGTCGCCTTGGGGCTGTACTCGCAGAACAGCAGGGCGACGTCGACGCCCTCGCCGGCCATGAGCCCGTCTAGCGCCGCCGGGTCCGGCGTCCCGTCGGCCTGCCAGATCCGGTCGAGGATGCCCGGCGCCCCGAACCGCCGGGCCCAGTCGACCCAGGCCGGCGCGAGCGAACCCAGGTGCGGCACGTGCACGTGCGCATCGACCAGCACGTGTCCATCGAGCATGTCCGACCGTCCTCTCGCGACGTGTACCGGCTCCGCCGACCCGTCGGGTCCGTACTACGCCGGGCGGCATCTGGCGCCCATGCTGTGTAGCACATCGGGCCAGGGTCGACCGGCTCGACGGCGGCCGCGCGGCGTCGGCGGCCGGGCTCTACATTGCCCCGATGACCGAGCGCTGGTTCGAGGACTACGTCGTCGGCACGACGACCGAGCACGGCTCGATACGGGTCGACGAGGACGAGGTGGTCGACTTCGGTCGCCGGTTCGACCCGCAGCCCTTCCACGTCGACGCCGAGGCCGCGCTGGCCGGCCCCTACGGCGGTCTGATCGCCAGCGGCTGGCACACCTGCGCGCTCATGATGCGGCTACTGGCGCGGGAGTACCTCTCCCCGTCTCGAGCCTCGGCTCGCCCGGGATCGACGAGCTGCGCTGGGTCAAGCCGGTGCGCCCGGGCGACGAGCTGTCGCTGCGCACCACCGTCGAGGAGGCCCGCGTGTCCCGCAGCAAGCCCGATCGCGGGCTGCTGCGGACCCGGGTCGAACTGGTGGACTCCGGCGGCGACGTCGTCCTGCGGCTGCTCGCGATGAACCTGGTCAGCACCCGCCCCGGAGGCGGCACGAGCGGGTGAGCCGTGCCGCCGGCCCGGTCAGCGGTACGGCGAGAAGTCCGGGGTCGCTTCTCGGCGAAGGCCCGCGCACCCTCCATTCCTTCCTCGCTGGTGGCGTAGTGCGCCAGCCCGTCGAAGGCCAGGTGGGAGATGCCGCTCATGTGGTCGCTGTCGGCGTTGAACGAGTGCTTGAGAAACTTGATGGCGGTCGGTGAGTAGGAGCCGATCTTCCGGGCCCACTCCCGCGCCTTCTCGAGCAGCTGCTCCTTGGGTACGACCTCGTTGACCAGCCCCCACCGCTCCGCCGTGACGGCGTCGTAGCGGTCGAGCAGGAACCAGATCTGCCGGGCCCGCTTCTCCCCACGACGCGGGCGAGGTAGGCCGATCCGAAGCCGGCGTCGAAGGAGCCCACCCGCGGCCCGGCCTGCGCGAACGTGGCGTTCTCGGCGGCCACGGTGAGGTCGCACAGCACGTGCAGCACGTGCCCGCCGCCGATCGCGATGCCGTTGACGGCGGCGATGACCGGCTTCGGGATGTCCCGGATGATCCGGTGCAGCCGCTCGATCTCGAAGGTGCCCCACTCCGTCTCGCCGTAGCCGCCGGTCTCCGCGCGCTCCTTGACGTCACCCCCGGTGCAGAAGGCCCGCTCGCCGGTGGCGGTGAGGATGACGGCGGCGACGCGACGGTCGACCCAGGCGTGCTTGAACGCCGAGATCAGCTCGTCGACCGTGCGGCCACGGAACGAGTTCATCCGGTCGGGCCGGTCGATCGTGATGACCGCGTGGTTGTCCTCCTCCACCTCGTACCGGATGTCGGTGAACTCCTCGATCTTCATCCGTGCGCCTCTCTCCTCGACGTCCCGGGACCGCTCGCGGCCGACCTGCGACAGCGCAGGCCGGCGCCCGCCCCGGGGGTATGTCGCCATGTTGACGGGCGTCAAGGGCAAGTGGCAAGCTCCGGCGGTGCCTGCCCGTCGCTGCCTCGTCACCGGGGCGGGACGGGGCATCGGTGCTGCCGTGGCGCAGCGGCTGTCCGCCGAGGGCCACTCCGTCGCGCTCACGGCCCGCAGCGCCGACGAGCTCACCGCGCTGGCCGCCGCGCTGCCCGGCCCCTCGCTCGTCCTACCGGCCGACCTGACCGACCCCGCGGCCGCCGACACGGTGATCTCCCGGGTCGAGACCGAGTGGGACGGTCCCGTCGAGGTGCTCGTGCTCAACGCCGGCGCCGGCACCTCCGCACCGCTGGCCCGGACGACCGACGAGGACTGGGCCCGCACGCTCGAGCTCAACCTGACCGCGCCGTTCCGGCTGCTGCGCCGCACCCTGCCCGGCATGGTCGAGCAGCGCTGGGGCCGCGTGGTCGCGGTGGCGTCGATCGCGGCCAAGCGCGGCGACCCCTACGTCAGCGCCTACACCGCCAGCAAGCACGGGCTGCTCGGTCTGGTCCGGTCGGCAGCAGCGGAGGTCGCCACGAAGGGGTCACGGTGAATGCCGTGTGCCCGGGCTTCGTCGACACCCCCATGACGGCGCAGACGGTCGCGACGATCAGCGCCACCACCGGGCGGTCCGAGGCAGAGGCTCGGGAGACGCTGGCGCGCCGCCAGCCGATCGGACGGCTGATCGATCCGGAAGAGGTCGCCGATGCCGTGCTCATGTGCGTCCACAGCGGGGCGATCACCGGCCAGGGACTCAACGTCGACGGAGGAGCGGTGCAGTCGTGAGCAACCTCGAACGAATCAACCCGCCGGAACTGGGCCGGCCGGCCGGCTTCTCGCACGCGGTGCGCGCCGACGCCGGCCGGATCGTGTTCCTGGCCGGGCAGACCGCCCTCGACGCCGAGGGCCGGATCGTCGGCGACGGCGTCGTCGCGCAGTTCGAGCAGGCTCTCGGCAACCTGCTCACCGCTCTGCGGGCGGCCGGCGGAGAACCGCAGCACCTCGCGACGGTGACGGTCTACGCCGTCGACATCGAGGACTACCGCGCCCACGCCCGGGAGATCGGGGCAGTCTGGCGGCGGCTCGTCGGCACCGACTACCCGGCGATGGCCGGTATCGGCATCGCCCGCCTGTGGGACGTCGAGGCCCTGGTCGAGGTGCAGGGCATCGCCGCCCTCCCTCCTGACCCGCACGGACCGCCGCATCTCCTGAGCCCGCCAGATCGCCGCCATGCGCACGACGGCGGTCATGAACGCGCCCATGACGACGTTCAGGCACATGCGGGCGGCCTCGGCCGCTCCGCGCGGCCTGGCGCTCGTCAGGGGTCGATCAGCCGGCGGGCGTGGTCGTGCGCCGGGTCGGCCAGGCGGCCCTGCAGGTCGACGAAGAGATCCGCGGCCCGGGCTCCGTTCCAGTCGGCGGGCAGCAGGTGCAGCGGCAGACCCGGATCGGCATAGGGCAGCCGCCGCCAGTCGGTCAGCAGTCGCACGTAGTCGGCGAAGGCCTGCTCGGGCTCTGCTCCGTCGCCGGCCGCGAGCCGTTCGCGCACCGGTTCCTGGCGGTCGAGGAACTCCGCGTAGCGGGCGTGCAGGTGGTCCAGATCCCACCAGCGGGCCACGGTGTCGCGAGCCTCGCCGAGGGCCAGGTGTGCGCCGCGGAAGAACTCGACGTACCCGGCGAGGCCCCGGCGGCCGAGCACCTCGGCGGCCTCGTCGGCCAGATGGCCGGGCGCCACCCAGACACCGGGGGCCACGGTGCCGAACCCGAGCCGGGTCAGCTGGGACCGCAACTGGTGCCGCCGGTCCCGCTCGGACTCCGGCACGGAGAACACGACCAGGAGCCAGCCGTCGGCTTCATCCGCGCGGCGCCGGCCGAAGATGCGCGCGTCGCCGTCGGCCAGGATCTCCTGGGCCACCTCGGTGAGGGCGTAGCCGGCCACGCCGTCCACCCGCCGGGAGTCCAGCAGTCCACGCCGCTTGAGCCGGGAGATCGAGGACCGGACGGCCGGTTCCTCCACCCCGAGATCGGCCATCAGCCGGACGACGGACGCGATGGACAGCCAGCTGTGGTGCTCGCGGGCGTACAGACCGTAGAGCGTGACGATCAGCTGCCGGGGCTGCAGCGGACCGGCAGCGCCTGCAACGGAGCCGGTTGCCTCCTCGACGACGGTCACCGGCCCACGATAGCGACGGTCGGCGCCAGGCCGGGGTATGCATCGTGCGTTGTTGACTCTCGTTAGGTAGACGCCATACCGTTTGCTGCCGGGCTCACCGCAGTCCGATCCCTCCCCGAGAGGACCTCGATGACGCAGCTGACCGCGCTGAGCCGCTCCGCCCACCAGGACACGTTCAGCCGGGACCACCTGCCCCCGCTCGACCAGTGGCCGGTGCTCGACCTGGGACGACTGGACTACGGCGACCGGCTCAACTGCGCCACCGAGCTGCTGGACGCGACGATCGACCGCCTCGGGCCCGACCGTCCCTGCCTGCGCTCGGCGGACGGGACCGTGTGGAGCTACGGCGACCTGCGCGCGCACGCCAACCAGATCGCCGCCGTCCTCGTCGGCGAGCTCGGGCTGGTCCCGGGGAACCGGGTGCTGCTGCGCGGTTACAACGAGCCCTGGCTGGTCGCCTGCTGGTTCGCCGTGCTCAAGGCCGGTGGCGTCGCGGTCACGACGATGCCGCTGCTGCGGGCCGGCGAGCTGGCGACGATGGGCGAGATGTGCCGCCCGAGCGTCGCGCTGTGCGACCACCGGCTGACCGAGGACCTCGAGCGCGCCGAGATCCCCGGCCTGACGACGATGGCCTTCGGCTCGTCGGCACCCGAGGACCTGTGCGTCCGTGCCGCGGAGCAGCCGACGGAATTCCCCGACGTGGGCACCGCGGCCGACGACGTCGCGCTGCTGGCCTTCACCTCGGGGACGACCGGCCGGCCGAAGGCCACCATGCACTTCCACCGGGACGTGCTCGCCATCGCGGACACGTTCGCAGCAGACGTGCTGCGTCCGGAACCGGACGACGTCTTCACCGGCTCCCCGCCGATCGGGTTCACCTTCGGCCTCGGCGGCCTGGTGGTCTTCCCGCTCCGCGTGGGCGCCAGCACGCTGCTGCTCGAGCGGGCCGCGCCCGACGTCCTCGCCGACGCCGTCGCCGAGCACTCGGTGACGGTCCTGTTCACCGCACCCACCGCGTACAAGGCGATCCTCGCCTCGGGGCGGGCCGACCGGCTGGCGGGCGTCCGCCGTGCCGTCTCCGCCGGCGAGGCGCTCCCGGCCGCCGTCTGGAAGGACGTCCACGCCGCGACTGGGCTGCGCATCATCGACGGGATCGGGGCGACCGAGATGCTGCACATCTTCATCGCCGCGGCCGACGACGACATCCGTCCCGGATCGACCGGACGGGCCGTCCCCGGCTACACCGCCGCGATCCTCGACGACGAGGGGCGGCCGGCTCCCGCCGGCACCCCCGGCCACCTCGCCGTCCGCGGACCGACCGGCTGCCGGTACCTGGGCGGGGACCGTCAGGAGGTGTACGTCCGGAACGGGTGGAACCTCACCGGCGACACCTACGTCCGGGACGCCGACGGCTACTTCTTCTACCAGGCGCGGACCGACGACATGATCGTCTCCGCCGGCTACAACATCGCCGGCCCCGAGGTGGAGCAGGCGCTCCAGGGCCACCCCGACGTCGTCGACTGCGCGGTGGTGGGCGTCCCGGACCCGGAGCGCGGGATGGCCGTCAAGGCCTTCGTCGTCCTCAATCCCGCCTGCACGCGGGAGGTCACCGGCGCGGAACTCGAGGAGTTCGTCAAGCAGGCGATCGCGCCGTACAAGCGCCCGCGGGTGGTGGAGTTCGTGGCCGAACTGCCCCGGACCAGCACCGGGAAGCTGCAGCGGTATCGACTGCGCTGACAGCCTGCTCTCGTTTCATTGACGGCCGTCACATGAGCGGCATATCGTTGGCCCACGGACCACCCGAGCTGGAGGACGACCCATGCGCATCGCGGTTGTCGGCGGAGGTCCGGGCGGGCTGTACTTCTCCGCACTGGTCAAGCAACTGGACGCCGCGCACGAGGTGACCGTCTGGGAGCGCAACGCCCCCGACGACACGTTCGGTTTCGGGGTCGTCTTCTCCGACGAGACGCTCGGGGGCATCGAGCACGCCGACCCGGCCGTGTTCCGGGAGATGGAGCGGCACTTCGCCCGGTGGGACGACATCGACGTCCACTTCCGCGGCACGACGACCACCTCGGGCGGACACGGCTTCGCCGCCATGAGCCGCAAGGAGCTCCTGGGCATCCTGCAGCGCCGCTGCGCCGACCTCGGCGTCACCGTCCACTTCCGCACGCCGGCGCCGGATCCTGAGGTGCTGCGTGCGGAGTACGACCTGGTGCTCGCCGGCGACGGCGCCCGGTCCCAGGTGCGTGCGACCTACGAGGACGTGTTCGGCCCGACCCTGGAGACGCGGCACAGCAAGTACATGTGGCTGGGCACCGACCTCGTCTTCGAGGCGTTCAAGTTCTACGTCGAGGAGACGCCGCACGGCGTCATGCAGATCCACGGCTATCCCTACGACCGCACCGGCAGCACCTTCATCGTCGAGATGCACGACGACGTGTGGCAGCGGGCGTTCGGCGACATCGCCGTCCTGGACCTCCCCCGGGCGAGAGCGACACCAAGTCGATCGAGCTGGTCGAGCACCTGTTCGCCGACGTCCTCGGCGGCCACAAGGTCTTCGCCAACAACTCCAAGTGGCTCAATTTCCTGTCGCTGCGCAACGAGACCTGGCGGCACGGCAACCTGGTGCTCATCGGCGACGCCGCGCACACGGCGCACTTCTCCATCGGGTCGGGCACCAAGCTGGCGATGGAGGACGCCCTCGCGCTCGCCGCCTGCCTGCACGAGCAGCCCGACCTCGACAGCGCACTGACCGCCTACGAGGAGGAGCGGCGCCCCGTCGTCCTCTCCACCCAGCGCGCCGCCCAGGCCAGCCTGGAGTGGTTCGAGGACATCGCCCACTACGTCCACCAGGATCCCGAGCAGTTCGCCTTCAACATCGTCACGCGCAGCCGCCGGGTCACCCACGAGAACCTGCGGCTGCGGGACCCCGAGTTCGTCGCCGGCATCGACGCCTGGTTCGCCCGCAGCCAGCCGGAGCCGGTGGCGCCCCGGCCGCCGATGTTCCACTCCTTCCGGCTGGGCCAGCTCGAGCTGAAGAACCGGATCATCGTCTCGGCGATGGACATGTACTCCGCCGACGACGGGCTGCCGACCGACTTCCACCTGGTCCACCTGGGCAGCAAGGCCCTCGGCGGTGCCGGACTGGTCATGACCGAGATGGTCTGCACCTCTCCCGAGGGCCGGATCACCCTCGGCTGCACCGGGCTCTACTCCCCGACCAGGAGACGGCCTGGGCCCGCGTCGTCGACTTCGTGCACGCCGCCACCGACGCCAGGATCGGGGTCCAGCTCGGGCACTCCGGCCGCAAGGGCTCCACCAAGCTGATGTGGGAGGGCATCGACGACCCGCTTCCCGACGGCAACTGGGACGTGGTCGGCCCGTCGGCACTGCCGTACTCCCCGCCAACCAGGTGCCGCGCGAGCTGACCGAGAGCGAGCTCGCGGAGATCCGCGACGAGTTCGTGCGGAGCGCCGAGGCCGCGGCCCGAGCGGGGTTCGATGTCCTGGAGCTGCACTGCGCGCACGGCTACCTGCTGTCCTCGTTCATCTCCCCGTTGGCCAACCGGCGCACGGACCGGTACGGCGGCTCCCTGGAGAACCGCCTCCGCTTCCCGCTGGAGGTCTTCGACGCCGTCCGCGCGGCCTGGCCTGCCGAGCGCCCGATGACGGTGCGCATCTCCGCCACCGACTGGCACGAGGGCGGCACGGACGTCGACGACGCGGTCGCCGTGGCGCGCGCCTTCGCCGAGCACGGGGCCGACGGGATCGACGTGTCGACCGGTCAGGTGGTCAAGGCCGAGCGCCCGGCCTTCGGCCGGAGCTATCAGACGCCGTACGCCGACCGGATCCGCAACGAGGTCGGTCGCGAGTTCGGCTGCGCGGTGATCGCCGTGGGCGCGATCTCCAGCTACGACGACGTCAACTCGATCCTGCTCGCCGGCCGGGCAGATCTCTGCGCGCTCGGCCGCCCGCACCTCTACGACCCGCAGTGGACGCTGCACGCGGCCGCCGACCAGGAGTACGCCGGGGCGGGCGCGGTCTGGCCCAAGCCCTTCGCCGCGGGCAGCCGCCGGCCGCAGACCGGGCGCAGCGAGGGGCCCGTCCACGCCTCGAACTCGTCCGGCACGGCGAGCCGCGTACTCGCCACGCCCGCTGGCGGCCCTGACCGCCGGCACCGGATGACACCACCCCGGCCAGCAACCACCATGATCCCAGCACGATCACCCAGCACCGACCGCCGGACGGCACCGGACCGCGCGACCGGTGCCCACCAACGGGTTCCGGCGGAATCGAACGAGGGAGCGGCCATGAGCGATCGACAGGGCATTCCGGCCCGCGAACTGTCCGACGAGGAACTGGAGCGCCAAGGCGTGCACGCGCACGCGATGCGGCACTGGGTCTTCCTGCACGGGACGGCCGAGCAGTTCCGCACCCATACCGAGCGGATGCTCGAACTCGAGCAGGAGTACCTCCGCCGGCACCCCCAGCGCACCTGGCAGGGGTCGGGCGACGCGCCCGGCGCTCCCTCGCGCGACGACCGGATCCGGGACCTGGTCCAGACCTTCTCCCGGGCCATCACCGCGCTCCTGGACGAGGAGCCCGCGCCCGGGAGCGCCACGGGGACGACGCCCCGACCCGATCCCGCGGAGGCACAGGCGGCCCTGCTCCGACGCTTCGCCGAGTCGCCCGGTGGTCGGCTGCACAAGCTGGAGGCACACCAGATCGCCCGTCAGCTGACGCCGGACAGTCACCTGGTCGCCAGCCTGTACCGCCAGGATCCCCCGCTGCTCCAGGCGGAACGGGACGCTCGGGTCATCACCGATGCCGGACGGGCGTGGCTGCAGGAGCACGGGGTGCCGGCCTGAGCGCCCCGTCAGTCTCGACGGACCAGCTGCTCCCACGCCGCACGGGCGCGCGGGGCCCAGGCGGCATGCCGCTCGCGGAAGACTTCTGCCGCGCGGTTGCCGGTCCAGCGGGGCGGCAGCAGCTCGCGTGGCAGGCCGGGGTCGAGCAGCGGAAAGCGCCGCCATTCCTGGACCAGCCGGACCTGGGCGATCAACGCCTGCCGGTCGGTGCGCGGCCGCCGTCGGCTGACCAGGTCCAGGAAGTCCTCGTACCGGCGCTCGACGTCATCGAGGTCCCAGGCCGTGCGGGCCAGGAAGCGCTCGTCCCCGATCGCGCCCCCGGTGGAGACGAACGACCAGCTGCCGGCGAGCAGCTGCAGATCCTCGAGCACCTTGCGCGCCCGGTCCTCCCGGTGGACCCGAGGGTCACCCAGACACCCGGCGACGGGGAGCCCAGCCCCGCCCAGCCCAGCTGCGTCCGAAGCCGCTGGCGGAGGGCCCGGTTGTTCTCGGGAACCCCGACGGTGAGCACCAACCAGCGGCCGTCCCACGGCCGGCTCTCGGCCGCGAAATGGTAGATCCGCTCGGTTCCCTCGCGCAGCAGCTCGGTTCCCGCGTCGGTGAGCGACCACCGCGTCTCGCGGCCGACCCGGCTCGGCCGGATCCAGCCCGAGTCGGCGGTGCGCATGATGGCTTGCCGCGCCGCCTTCTCCGCGACGTCCAGATCAGCCAGCAGGTCGATCAGCGTGGAGGTCCACACCGGCCGGGCGTCGGGGAGCACGAACTCGCCGAGCACGGTGAGCAGCAGGCTGCGGGCGCTCGCCGCGCCGAGCTCCTGCCGCCGCGTCACGACGGGTCCCACGAACGCCTCCACCTGTACATCGTGACACCCGGCCACAAGACCGTTACCCGATCCGCCTGGCAGCTGCCCCGGAGGAGGCGCAGGTACCGGTCGGGTCACGGTTCTGTTTGTGGCGCTTGACACACTTCACCCCGTTCTACAGCATCATCGAGAACACGACGTGCAGCTGTAGCACGTCCTGACCCTACGGAGATCTCCATGGCAGTGGCTCATCCCGCCCGGCGACGGCTGTCCACCACCTGCGGCGTGGGCGTCCTCGCCATGGCCCTGGCCGCCTGCGGCGGCGGCAGCCTCGGAGGTGACGAGGACACCGGCGGAGGCACGGCCGAGGGCGAGGAGACCGTCACGGTCGGCCTGGTCATCCCCCAGGCGGGCGTCTACACGCCGCTGGGCGAGGACATGCAGCAGGGCTGGGAGCTGTACCTGGAGCAGAACGACGGGATGCTCGGCGGGTACGAGGTCGAGACGGTGATCGCCGACGAGGGCGAGAGCCCCGACACCGGGGTCCCGGCCGTGCAGCGCCTGCTCACGGAGGGCAACGTCGACGCGCTCGTCGGCATCGTGAACTCCGCAACCGCACTCGGCGTGGCCGAGGCCGTGACCGAGGCGGAGATCCCGCTGATCGTGGCCAACGCCGGTGCCGAGGCGATCACCAAGGACGCCGGCAGCCCCTACGTGTGGCGGTCCTCGTTCACCAACGCCCAGGTCGCCGCGGCGATGGGTGAGCACCTCGCCGCGGAAGGCATCGGGCCGGTCTACGTCATGGCCCCGGACTACGCCGCCGGCCAGGAGGTCGTCGAGGGCTTCACCACCGCCTACGAGGCCGCCGGCGGCACGGTCGCCGGTCAGGCCCTGACTCCGTTCGGCTCGACCCAGGACTTCCAGCCCTTCCTGTCCGGCATCCAGGCATCGGGTGCGGAGGCGACCTTCGTCTTCTACGCCGGCGGCGAGGCGGTCAGCTTCGTCCAGCAGTACGCCGACTTCGGGTTGAAGGACACGATCCCGCTCTACGGCTCGGGCTTCCTGACCGAGGGCAGCGTCCTGGACGCCCAGGGCGAGTCGGCCGTCGGTGTCCGGACGACGCTGCACTACTCCACCGAGATCGACAACGAGGCCAACACGGAGTTCGTGGAGGCCTACCAGGCGGCCTACGACGAGCTGCCGACGACGTACGCGCTGCAGGCCTACGACGCCGCGAACGTGCTGGACGGGGCACTGGAGGACGCCGAGGACCTCTCCGGCCCGGCGATCACCGAGGCGCTGGACGGCCTGGGCGAGATCGAGGACAGCCCGCGGGGCCCGTGGAGCTTCACGAACCAGACGCCGGAGCAGAGCATCTACCTGCGGGAGGTCGTCGACGAGGGCGGCACGCTGCTCAACAGCGTGGTGACCGACCTCGGCGTCATGCCCCAGCCGTAACCCAGTCGCGCTAGTCCCGCGACGGCGGTCACGGCCCGGAGGTTCCCTCCTCCCGGCCGTGGCCGCCGATCCGCGCGGAGAGGAGACCTCGATGGCCGGCTGGTTCGACGCGAACCTGGTCAGCATTCTCAACGGGTTCGCGATCGGCTCGTTGCTGTTCATCCTCGCCGTGGGGCTGTCGATCGTCTTCGGGATGATGGACGTGCTCAACCTCGCCCACGGCGCGTTCTTCCTGATCGGTTCCTACCTCGCCGTGACGTTCGTGGCCGGCGAGTCGTGGGGCGGGTTCTTCGCCGCACTGGGGATCGCCGCGCTCGTCGGCCTGCTGGCCGGCGGGGCGTTGTCCGGCCTCACCGAGCCGCTGGCCCGCCGGCCGATCCTCGACCAGGCGTTGCTGACGCTCGGCATCTCGCTGATCGTCGCCGAGGTGCTGTCGATCATCTACGGCAACGACGTGTTCTCCGTCCCCGAGCCGCCCGGCCTCGCCGGCAGCGTCGGCGTCGCGGGCAGCTCGTACCCCACCTACCGGCTGATGCTCATCGCGGTCGGCCTGGTGCTGGCGCTGGTGGTCTGGCTGGTGGTGGAGAAGACGTCGATCGGTGCGCTCGTGCGGGCCAGCGTCGCCGACCGGGAGATGGTGTCGGCCCTGGGGATCGACAACCGGAAGGTCAAGTTCGCCGTCCTGGGGGTGGGCTCCCTGCTGGCCACCGTGGCCGGGGTGCTGGCCGCACCCGTCTACGGCGCGCGGCCGGGACTGGACAAGACGATCCTCATCCTGGCGCTCGTCGTCATCGTCATCGGCGGGCTGGGCTCCGTGCGCGGCGCGCTGGTGGGCGCTCTCGTCATCGGCCAGGTGGAGTCGCTGGGCCGGGCGTTGTTCCCCGAGATCGCGTCCTTCATCCTGTTCGGCACGCTCGCACTGGTGCTGGTCGTCCGTCCGCGCGGACTCTTCGCCGGGAAGGTGGCCCACTGATGACCGTGCACGCCGACAGGCCGACCGAACCGTCCGTCGCCGAACCCCCGGCAACCGGCTCTCCAGGAGGTTTGTCCCGCCGGTTCGGCCGCTCCCTCCCCGCGGTCGCGGCGCTGGTACTGCTCGCGCTCCTCGCGGCGGTCCCGCTGTTCCTCGCGCCGTTCGACACGAACACGCTCTCCCGGATCCTGGTCTTCGCGCTGTTCGCCGTGAGCCTCGACCTGCTCGTCGGGGTCACCGGTCTGCCCTCCCTGGGGCACGCCGCGTACTTCGGCGTCGGCGCCTACACGGCAGGGCTGGTGTCGATCCACTGGACCAGCGAGGCGCCCGTCCCTGTCCTGCTGGCCGGGGTGGCCGGCGCCGTGGCCGCGGCCGCGACCGGGTGGCTCGCGGTGCGCAGCGGCGGCGTCTACTTCCTCATGCTGACACTGGCCATCGGCGAGCTGGTGCACCAGCTCGCGCAGAGCCTCTCCGACGTGACCGGTGGCTCCAACGGCCTGTTCGGCATCCCCAGCGTGCGCGTCGGCGGCGAACCCCTGACGCTGGCCGGCTACGTCTACTGGTACATCCTGGCCGTCGCGCTGCTGGGCTTCCTCGGCCTCTGGCTGGTGGCGCACTCGCCGTTCGGCAGCGTGCTCCGCGGCATCCGGGACAACGAACCCCGGATGCGGTCACTGGGCTACTCGCCCTTCCGCTACAAATTCGTCGCATTCGCGATCGCCGGCGGCTTCGCCGGTCTGGCCGGCGGCCTCCTGGCCGGCCTGGTCCGCATCGTCAACCCGACCGACACCGGCTTCACCACCAGCGCACTGATCCTCCTGGCCGTGATCCTCGGCGGAGCCGGCACGCTGTGGGGTCCGATCCTGGGCGCGGCGGTCGTCGTGCTGGTCCGGGACACCTTCGGTCCCCAGCTGGACGGGCACGGCCCCTGCTGCTGGGCGTGGTGTTCGTCGTCGCCGTCTACGTGCTCCCCCGCGGCTTCGCCGGCCTCAGCGGCCTGGTCGGCCGCCGGCAGCGCTCATCAGGAGGTCCGGCATGAGTGCACCGCTGCTGTCCCTGTCCGGCGCGAGCCGGCACTTCGGCGCACTCAAGGCGGTCGACGACGTCAGCCTCGAGGTGCCCGATGGCGCACGCCATGCGCTCATCGGTCCCAACGGCGCCGGCAAGAGCACGCTGTTCAAGCTGATCACCGGCGCGCTGCCCCTGTCGGCCGGGACGATCGGCCTGGCGGGCTCGGACATCTCCCGGCTGTCGGAACATCAGCGGGCCCGGCGCGGGATCAGCCAGACCCTGCAGCACTCCAGCCTCTTCCTCACCCAGACGGTGCAGCAGAACGTGCTGCTGGCAGCTCAGCGCCAGCACAGCAGCCGGCACGCCCTGGTGCCACGCCGGCAGACGGCCGCCCGGGAACGGGTGGCAGCGCTCCTCTCCGACGTCGGCCTGGCCGGCCGTGCGGAGACGCCGGTCGCCGCCCTGTCGCACGGTGAGCGGCGCCAGGTGGAGGTCGCCGTCGCGCTGGCCTGCGAGCCCCGACTCCTCCTCCTCGACGAGCCGGCCGCCGGCATGTCACCGGCCGAGAGCGCCCAGCTCGTCGGCCTGCTCAAGTCGTTGCCGGAGTCGGTCACTCTCGTCATCGTGGAGCACGACCTCGACGTGGTGTTCGCGCTGGCGACCTCGGTGACGGTGCTGCACCTGGGCCAGGAGCTCCTGACCGGCACCCCGGACGAGGTCCGCACGAGCGAGGCCGTCCAGGAGGCCTATCTGGGCTCCGGCCGCGAGTCGCTGTTCCTGGACGGCAGCGGCACCGCCCATCTGGAGGTGAGCTGACGTGCTCGAGGTGCGTGACCTGGAGTCCGGTTACAAGCGCAGCACGGTGCTGCAGGGGTCGACCTCGACGTGGCGGCCGGTCAGGTGCTCGGGCTCCTCGGCCGCAACGGGGTGGGCAAGAGCACGCTGATCAACACGCTGATGGGGCTGGTACACCCCACGCGGGGCAGTGTCCGGCTCGACGGCGTCGACCTGGCGGGACGCCGTTCGGACGTGATCGCGCGGGCGGGGTCGGTCTCGTGCCGCAGGGACGGCGGGTGTGGCCACCGCTCAGCGTGACCGAGCACCTGGACCTGGCCGCGCGGCGTGGACGGGGCCGTGGCCCCTGGGACATCGACCGGGTGCTGGACCTGTTCCCGCGTCTCGGGGAACGCCGCCGGCACGATGCCGGCCAGCTCTCGGGCGGCGAACAGCAGATGCTGGCCATCGCGCGGGCCCTGCTCACCAACCCGCGCCTCGTGCTCATGGACGAGCCCTCGGACGGGCTGGCGCCCGCGGTCGTGGACCTCATCGGTGAGGCCATCGGCCGGATGAAGGCCGAGGGGTGACGCTGGTGGTGGTCGAGCAGGACCTGCATCTCGCGTTCGCCGTCGCCGACGACATCGCGGTCATGGACAAGGGCGTGATCGCCCACCGGTCCACCACGCGGGAGTTCCGCAGCGACAGCTCGGTCGCTCACCGACTCCTCGGCGTGGCCTGACGAGCTGCCGGGACCGGGGCCCCGTGTGAGCCGGGGACGGCCGGCCGCGGTGTCGTCCGGAGAACGACGTCAGAAACGGTGGTGCTCCGGGTCCACGTAGCCGCCGCTCTCCTCGGCTCCGGGGCCGAGATCAGAACCGCCCGGCTGCTCGGACTCCCCCGGGGGCGCGCCGACGCCCGCTCGCGCTCGGCGTCGTACGCCGCCCGGTGCGCCTCGTCCGGTTCGAACGTGCCGGTCCCCGGACGACCCGCGTTGCGCTGGCCGATGTCCCGCTTCCGGTCGCCCACCCGCTTGCGGAGCCTGCCGTCGTCGGTGCCGGTGAAGCCGTGGGCGAGGAACCACTCGGTGACGGCGACCCGATCGGGATGTGTGTCCCGCACCACGTTCAGCACGTAGTTGAGCCCACGGGCGGCTGCCTCCTCCTCGAGTCGGGCGAGGGTGAAGGCGCCGGCACCGGTGCCCCTGGCGCTCTGGTCCACGGCGAGCAGGATCTCGGCGTCGCCCCACACGTCGTCCAGCCAGCCGTAGGCGACGACGCGATCGCCGTCCTCAACCCGCCACCAGTCGCTGGCGAGCCGCTCCCCGCCGCTCGCGACTCGGCACGGAAGACGCCCTCCGGAATGCCCGCGAACACTCGTTCGCGGTCGGTGTCCCACCGGGGATCGTCGTCCTTCACCCACCGCAGGCTCGTCGTCCGGGTGTCCGTGGTGCTCATGGGGCCCCCTGAGGCATCTGTCGTCCGGCCGACCGACATGGGCACGCGGCCGACGATTCGCAGGATAGAGACGTGAGCCACATGTCTACACTGGAGCTGCCGCTTGCGCATGTCGGTGTAGCACGTCAGGATGGTCTCGAAAGCCCGCGGGACTACCGCGTCAGTACATCCCTTGGAGGATTCGTGACCACCCTCGACGACCGTCCGGCAACCGGAGGCGCGGAGGCCACGGCCCCCGGCCCCGACCAGCCCCCTGCGCAGACCGAGGTCTCCTTCGACACCTCCCTGACCGGTACAAGCACTGGAAGCTGTCGGTCGACGGCGACGTGGCCACGCTCACGCTGGACGTCGCCGAGGACGGCGGGATCGTCCCGGGCTACGAGCTGAAGATGAACAGCTACGACCTCGGCGTGGACATCGAGCTGCACGACGCCGTCCAGCGGATCCGCTTCGAGCACCCCGAGGCCAAGGCGATCGTCGTCACCAGCGGCAAGGACCGCATGTTCTGCGCCGGCGCCAACATCAAGATGTTGGCCGCCTCACCGCACAGCTGGAAGGTGAACTTCTGCAAGTTCACCAACGAGACCCGCAACGGCATCGAGGATGCCTCCGCCCACTCCGGGCTCCGCTCGATCGCCGCGGTCAACGGCACCGCCGCGGGCGGCGGCTACGAGCTGGCGCTGGCGTGCGACGAGATCCTGCTCGTCGACGACAACTCGTCATCCGTCTCGCTCCCTGAGGTGCCGCTGCTGGGCGTGCTGCCCGGCACCGGTGGCCTGACGCGCGTCGTCGACAAGCGCGGCGTCCGTCGCGACCTCGCCGACATCTTCTCCACCACGTCCGAGGGCATCAAGGGCGATCGGGCAGTGCAGTGGCGCCTCGTCGACGGGACCGCGAAGGCGACCGAGTTCCCGGGCGAGATCGCCCGGCGGGCTGCTGAGGCCGCGGCCACGTCATCCCGCCCCGGCGCCGGTGCCCAGGGGTGCAGCTCACCCCGCTGGCGCGCGAGGTCGACGGCGACACGACCCGGTACCAGCACGTGCGCGTCGTCCTCGACCGCGAGTCGGGTACCGCCACCGTCACGGTGCTCGGCCCGACCGCCGTCCCGGACGACGTCGACGAGCTGCACCAGCAGGGCGACCAGGCCTGGCTGCTGGCCGCCACCCGGGAGCTCGACGACGCGATCCTGCGCCTGCGCACCAACGAGCTGTCCATCGGCACCTGGCTGCTGCGCACCGAGGGCGACGTCGCGACCGTGGCCGCGTACGACGAGTTCCTGCTCGCGCACCGCGACGACTGGCTGGTCAACGAGACCATCGGCTTCTACAAGCGGACCGTGAAGCGGCTCGACACCACCTCGCGCAGCCTGTTCGCGCTGATCGAGCCGGGCAGCTGCTTCGTCGGTGCCCTCGCCGAGATCGCGTTCGCCGCCGACCGCTCGTTCATGCTCGAGGGCCAGTTCGAAGAGGACGACGCCCCGCTGCCCCCGCGGTGATCCGGCTGGACGAGTTCAACACCGGCCTGCTGCCCATGGGCAACGACCTCACCCGCCTGCAGGTCCGCTTCCTCGGCAGCGCCGAGGAGCTGGCCGCCGCGGAGGCCGCGGTCGGCCGCGACCTGCTCGCCGCGGACGCCCTCGAGCTCGGCCTGGTCACCACCGCACCGGACGACATCGACTGGGAGGACGAGATCCGGCTGGTCGTCGAGGAGCGCCGGAGCTTCTCCCCGATGCGCTGACCGGCATGGAGGCCAACCTCCGCTTCGCCGGCCAGGAAACCCCGGAGACCAAGGTCTTCGGCCGGCTCACCGCGTGGCAGAACTGGATCTTCCAGCGGCCCAACGCCGCTGGCCCCGAAGGGGCACTGCGCCGGTACGGCACCGGTCAGCGGGCCGACTACGACAGGAAGCGGGTCTGACGATGACCACCACGGAGAGCACTCCCCAGTCAGGCACGGTCACCGGCGAGGCGCCCACGCCGACCGGCCCGACGTCGAAGATCGACTACAGCGAGAAGATCCCGAACAACGTCAACCTCGCCGGCGACCGCAAGCTCCAGCGCGCCCTGGAGGCCTGGCAGCCGAAGTTCATCGACTGGTGGAAGAACCTCGGCCCGTCCATCCCGACCCACGACGTCTACCTGCGCACCGCCATCGCCGTCGGACGCGACGGCTGGGCGCACTTCGACCGGGTGCCCATGGAGGACTACCGCTGGGGCATCTTCCTCGCCGAGCAGGACCCCGACCGCAAGGTCAACTTCGGCGACAAGAAGGGCGAACCGGCCTGGCAGGAGGTTCCAGGCGAGCACCGGTCGGACCTGCGCCGGCTGATCGTCGTCCAGGGCGACACCGAGCCGGCCTCGGTCGAGCAGCAGCGCCACCTCGGCATGACCGCGCCGTCGCTGTACGACATGCGCAACCTGTTCCAGGTCAACGTCGAGGAAGGCCGCCACCTCTGGGCGATGGTCTACCTGCTCCAGGCCTACTTCGGGAAGGACGGCCGCGAGGAGGCCGAGCAGCTGCTCAAGCGCAACTCCGGCGACTTCGACTCGCCGCGGATCCTCGGGGCGTTCAACGAGGAGACGACGGACTGGCTGTCGTTCTTCATGTTCACCTACTTCACCGACCGGGACGGCAAGTACCAGCTCGGCACGCTGAAGGAGAGCGGCTTCGACCCGCTGGCGCGCACCTGCGAGTTCATGCTCAAGGAAGAGGCGCACCACATGTTCGTCGGCACCACCGGCGTGCAGCGCACCGTGCAGCGGACCGCCGAGCTGATGAAGCAGCACGGTACCGACGACATCTGGCAGTACGGCGGCATCCCGCTGACGGTCATCCAGAAGTACCTCAACTTCCAGTTCTCGGTGTCGATGGACCTGTTCGGCTCGGAGACCTCGTCCAACGCGGCCGCCTACTACACCGCCGGGCTCAAGGGACGCTGGATGGAGACCCGCCGCAAGGACGACCACCAGCTGCACGACCTCACGATGGACGTGCCGATCATCGAGAACGGCGCGATGTCCACCAAGAACGTGCCGATGCTCACCGCGCTGAACCTCGACCTGCGCAACGAGTACGCCGCGGACTGCGAGAACGGCGTGAAGCGCTGGAACCAGGAGCTCGAGGACGCCGGGCTGGAGGAGCGGCTGTTCCTGCCGCACCAGGGCTTCAACCGCAAGGTCGGCACCTTCGCCGGCCATCGCGTGAGCCCGACGGGCGAGATCCTCGACGACGCCGCGTGGGAGAAGAACGTGGGCGAGTGGCTGCCGACGTCCGACGACCGCGCCCGGGTGGCCGAGCTGATGGTCCCGCACTACGACACCGGCGACTTCGCGGGCTGGATCTCCCCGCCGTCGGTCGGCATCAACTCGATGCCGGTCGAGTACGACTACGTCCGGTTCTGACCCCTCCGGAGTCGCCGGGTGACGTGTTCTCGTCTCCCGGCGGCTCCGCTGTCCGAGGAGGCTGCGTGGCCACCGTCGACACCGCACCTGCAGCACCCGCACCGCACCCGGCGCCGGCGTCGCCGGACCTGTTCAACGCCGCCGAGTGGCTGGTCGACAGGCACGCCGTCGCGACGCCGGAGCGCCGGGCGATCACCGCGATCGGTCTGGACGGCGACGTGCGAACGCTCAGCTACGGCGAGCTCGACGAGGCGATCCGCCGGTTCGCGGCCGCCCTCATCGCATCGGGCGTCCGCCCGGAGGAACGGCTCCTCCTGTGCATGGGCGACACGCCCGAGCTGCTGACGGCGTTCCTCGCGGGACTGCGGATCGGCGCCGTCCCGGTGCCGGTGAGCACGATGCTCAAGCCCAAGGACATCGCCGTCCTGGCGCGGGACAGTCGCGCCCGCCTCGTGGCCCTCAGCTCGGAGTTCGCCGAGCTCGCACCGGCCGTCGGCGGACTGCCCGACCTGGCGGACGTCGTCGTCCTGACGGAGCGACCCGACACCGCGCTCCCCGGGGTCGACGGCACGCGGGTGCGCGACTGGGACTCCTTCGTCAGTGCCGGCGCCGGCTTCCTGGAGCAGACCGCCGCGCCCTACCCCACGGTCGCCGACTCCCCGCCTTCTGGCTCTACACGTCCGGCACCACGGGCACGCCGAAGGGAGCGATGCACCGGCACGGCTCCCTGCGTGACACAGCGGAGACCTACGCCCGGGACGTGCTCGTCATCGGGCCGGACGACGTCACGTTCTCGGTGGCCAAGTTCTTCTTCGCCTACGGCCTCGGCAACACGCTCACGTTCCCCTTCTCGGTGGGCGCCAGCACGGTCCTCGACCGGTCGCGGCCGAGCCCGGCCGGCACCGTGCGCGTGCTGCAGGAGTTCCGGCCGACGCTGTTCTTCGGCGGTCCGACGTACTACGCCGCGCTGCTGGCGGCGGACCTGCCGCAGGACGCCTTCACGTCGGTCCGCGCGTGCGTCTCGGCCGGCGAGGCGTTCCCTGCCCCGCTGTTCGAACGCTTCACCTCCACCTTCGACGTCGAGATGCTCGACGGCATCGGCTCCACGGAGATGCTGCACATCTTCATCAGCGGCCGCCCCGGCCGCACGCGCGCCGGCGCCACCGGCGAGATCGTCGCCGGCTACGACGCCAAGATCCTCGATGACGACGGCAACCCGGTGCCCGACGGAACCCCGGGCAACCTGTTCGTGCGCGGCAGCTCCGCGGCGACCGGCTACTGGTGCCGCATGGCGACGACCCGGTTGGTCTTCCAGGGCGACTGGGTGCGCACCGGCGACACCTACGTCCGCGGCGAGGACGGTTTCTACACCTCCCTGGGCCGCACCGACGACATCATCAAGGCCGGCGGCATCTGGGTCTCCCCACCGAGGTGGAGGAGCGGCTGCGGCAGCACCCAGAGGTGATGCAGGTCGTCGTCGTGTCGGTCCCCGACGCGTCCGGCCTGGACAAGCCCGTCGCCTGCACCGTCCTCTCCCCGGGGCCACCGCCACGGCCGACGACCTGGTGGCGTTCTGCCGCGACGGCCTCGCCGCGTTCAAGCGCCCCCGCAACGTCCTGGTGTTCGACGAGTTGCCGACCACCGCGACCGGCAAGCTGCAACGCTTCCGCATCCGCGAGCTGGCCCTCGAGCGCCTCGACTCAGCCACGCCCGACCTGATCCCGATGACCGGAGGCCCTGCGTGACCGAGCGTGCGAGGTCACTCGTGAACACAGCACCGCCCGCGGTCACGAGGCCGACGAGCGCCAGCGAGGAGGACCGGTGACCGAGCGTGCGAGGTCACCCATGAACACAGCACCGCCCGCGGTCACGAGGCCGACGAGCGCCAGCGAGGAGGACCGGTGACCGAGCGTGCGAGGTCACCCATGAACACAGCACCGCCCGCGGTCACGAGGCCGACGAGCGCCAGCGAGGAGGACCAGTGACCGCGACCGACACGCTGCTGCCCGACAACGCGGCGGCCGGCGGACGGCGGGTCGACGTCGACCTGCTGGTCGTCGGTGCCGGCCCCGCCGGGCTGTACGCCGCCTACTACGCGGGCTTCCGGGGCCTGCGCACCGCGATCGTCGACAGCCTTCCGGAGCCGGGTGGCCAGGTGACCGCGTTGTACCCGGAGAAGATGGTCTACGACGTCGCCGGCTTCCCGGGGATCAAGGGCCGGGATCTCGTCGCCGGCCTCGTCGAGCAGGCGGCCCGCTTCGACCCGGTCTACGTGCTCGGCGAGCGCGCCGAGCACCTGACCAACGAGGCCGGGCACCGTCCGCGCGCCGGCGAACGGCTGATCGTCACCACGGACAAGGGCACCCGGATCAGCACCGGAACGGTGGTGATCACCGGCGGCATCGGCACGTTCACCCCGCGCCCCTTGCCCGGTGGCGCCGTGTGGGAGGGCCGCGGGCTGACGTACGTGGTCAAGGAACTCGCCGCCCACGCCGGCCAGGACGTCGTCATCGTCGGCGGTGGGGACAGCGCCGTCGACTGGGCGCTGGCCCTCGACGGCCTCGCCTCCTCGGTCACGCTCGTGCACCGGCGCAAGAACTTCCGGGCCCACGCCGCCAGCGTCGCTGACATGGAGAAAGGGTCGACCGTCATCGTCACCGACGCGCAGGTCGACTCGCTCGAGGGCGACGAGCGACTGCACACCGTGCACGTCAAGGCGAAGGACGGCACGGTGACGCCCTACACGGCGCAGTCGTGCATCGCCGCCCTCGGTTTCACCGCCGATATCGGCCCACTGGAGACCTGGGGCGTCGATATCGTCGATCGCAAGATCATGGTCGACACCGCGATGCGCACGTCGGTGCCCGGCGTGTACTCGGCGGGCGACATCACCGAGTACGCGGGCAAGGTGCGGTTGATCGCCGTAGGTTTCGGGGAGTCCGCGACCGCGGTGAACAATGCCGCCACCTATCTCGACCCCGACCAACCCCTGTTCCCCGGCCACAGCAGCGACGACCCCGCCGGCATCGGCGCGGCTGCCGCGCACTGAGCCCTCATCTCAGGAGACACCCCCGTGCCCTACGTCATCGGCTCCGAGTGCATCGACACCACCGACATGTCGTGTGTGGAGGAGTGCCCGGTCGACTGCATCTACGAGGGTGACCGGAAGCTGTACATCAATCCCAAGGAGTGCATCGACTGCGGCGCCTGCGAGCCGGTCTGCCCGGTCGAGGCCATCTCCCAGGATCGCCGGGTGTCCGAGGAGAACGAGCCCCACATCGCCGACAACCGACGCTTCTTCGTCGAGCCCCTGCCCGGGCGCGAGGGACCCCTCGGCAGCCCGGGCGGGGCGTCGAAGGTCGGCAAGATCGGCGTGGACACCGAACTCGTCGCCGATCACTCGTGACCGTCTGGGCCCTCGACGGCGTCGCTCCCACCATCCACCCCACGGCCTGGGTGCATCCCGACGCAACGGTCATCGGCCGGGTGGAACTCGGCCCGGAGGCGAGCGTCTGGCCCCAGGCCGTGCTGCGCGGCGACTACGGGGAGATCCGGGTCGGGGCGCGGACGTCGATCCAGGACGGCACCGTGCTGCACACCACCGCCGAGCACCCCACGGTGATCGGCGCTGACTGCGTCGTCGGACACCTCGCCCACCTCGAGGGCTGCACCGTGGGCGATCGCTGCCTGATCGGGTCGAACTCGGTCGTCCTCAACCGCGTCGTCATCGAGGACGGGTCACTCGTAGGGGCCGGCGCCCTGGTTCCGGAGGGCACCCTGGTGCCGGCTGACTGCCGGGCACTGGGCGTGCCCGCGCGGGTGCGGGAGGGCGCAGGGATCGCCGAGCAGATCGGCTGGGCCGTGCCGCTCTACGTCGAGAACGCCCGGCGGTACCGCGAGCACCTGGTGCAGGTCGGCTGACCTGCCTACCGCAGGCCGCCGTCCACGTCGATGACCGTGCCGGTGACCCAGCCGGCCTCCGGGCCGAGCAGGAAGGTGATCACCGAGGCGATGTCCTCGGCCTGGCCGAGGCGACGCAGAGCAGGAGCCTTGGCCATCGCCTCGATGGCCTCCTCCCCCGTCGTCCCGCGCAGCTGCGGGGTGTCGGTGGCGCCCGGCCGGACCGCGGTGACCCGGATGCCCTGGCGCCCGAGCTCCTTGGCCGCCACCCGGACGGCGGCCTCGGCGGCTGCCTTGGCCATGACGTACGAGGTCTGCCGGGCCGGAGCCAGCTCGGCGGCCGCGGAGGAGACCACGACGACCGCGCCGCCGTCGGCCAGCCGGCGCCCGCTCTCCTGCAGGGTCAGCGCCACCGAGCGCGCGTTGAGCGCCCACGCGTCGTCCAGGTCCTCGACGGTGAGCTCGCTCAGGCGGGTGTAGGTCCAGCCGCCCGCGCAGTGCACCACGCCGGACAGGTCGTTCCCGACGGCCTCGAAGGCCGCCGCGACGTCGTCCGGACGACGGACGTCGCACCGCACCGCGCGGACGCGGGGACCGAGGTCGGCGCACATCCATTCGGCTCGTTCGGCGCCGGTGTTGTACGTGAACACCACCGGCGTGCCCTCGGCGGCGAGCCGGCGCACCACCGAGCGTCCGATCCCGCTGCTCCCGCCCAGCACCAGCACCGTCCGCTGCCCCATCACGGCGATCACTCTACTATTTCGCCCGCAGCCGGTAGTCTCCGCGTAGCAGGTCGACCGCTTCGAGGAGACGATGCACGGTGCGCGTGATGCTGACCCTGAGCTTCGATCAGCGCGCCGTGGCCGCCGAGGCGCGCCACGCCGAGGACGCCGGCTACGACGGCGTCGCCGTCGGCGAGCACCTCTTCTTCCATGGGCCGCACCCCAACGGCTTCGTCGCCCTGGCCGCGGCGGCCGGCGCCACGTCGCGCATCCGTTTGCTCAGCTCCCTCACGGTGCTCCCGCTGTATCCCGCCGCGATCGCGGCGAAGCTGGCGACCACCTTGGACCAGGTCTCCGGTGGGCGGTTCGACATGGGCGTCGGCGTGGGCGGTGAGTACCCGCCCGAGTTCGTCGCGGCCGGCGTGGACGTGACCACCCGCGGGGCACGCACCGACGAGGCACTGGAGCTGCTCGCGAGCCTCTGGAGCGGCGGCCCGGTCGACTTCGATGGCCGGTTCACCCGCGTGCCCGACCTCGCGCTCGCCCCCGGCCCGGTGCAACCGGGTGGCCCGCCGATCTGGCTCGGCGGCCGCAGCCCGGCCGCCATCGCCCGGGCGGGCCGCTACGCCGACGTCTGGATGCCGTACATGTACTCGCCGGAGCAGGTCGCCTCCAGCCTCGCGGAGGTGCGCGCGGCCGCCGAGCAGGCGGGGCGGGACCCGGCAGCGGTGCGCGGGTCCATCTTCTGCTGGGGCGGCGTCGACCAGGACCCGGTGCGATCGCGCCAGGAGGTCGTCGACGGAGTCGGTGCGGTGTACCAGCAGGACTTCGACCGGATCGCCGACCGGTACCTGTTGCACGGCGACCCGGCCCGGGTCGCCGCCCGGGCGCGGGAGTACGCCGACGCCGGCGCGGAGACCCTGATCTTCTCCCCGTCGGCGAGGGCGTCCGCCGCCAGGAGATCGTCGACGAGTTCACCTGCTCCGTGCTGCCACAGCTCCAGTCGCTGTCCTGAGGAGAGCCATGCCCGTACCGGACGACGTAGACATCTCCGACGCGGCCGTCGTCGGCGGGGGAAGATGGGGTCCGGCATCGCCCATGCGTTGCTCACCACCGGGTGCGCGGTCACCGTGGTGGAAGCGCTTGCGCCGGACGCGACCCGGGAGCGGGTGACCTCCTCCGTCGAGAAGTCGGCCGCGCGGGGCACGCTGACGGAGGCGGTCCCGGACGTCCTGGCCAGGCTGCGCATCCGATCCAGCCCTGCGGACATCCCCGCCGATGCCCTGCTCGTCGTCGAAGCCGTGCCCGAGGACGCCGCCCTGATGGCCCAGCTGCTCCGCGAGGTCGAGCAGGCCGTGCGCCCGGCGGCGGTGCTGGCGACGAAACCTCCTCCCTGTCTGTCAGGGAGCTGGCCGCCACGCTGGACCGGCCGCACCGGTTCATCGGGATGCACTTCTTCAAACCCGTCCCCGCCTCCCGGCTGGTCGAGATCGTCGTCGCCGTCGACACCGCTCCGGACGTCGTCGACGCCGCGGACACCTGGGTGCGGCGGCTGGGGAAGACCGGGATCGTCGTCCACGACTCCCCGGGTTCGCATCATCCTGGCTCGGCGTCCTCCTGGGGATGGAGGCCATCCGGAAGCTGGAGGAGGGCGTCGCTGACGCCGAGGCCATCGACACCGCGATGGAACTGGGGTACCGGCACCCGATGGGCCCGCTGCGCTCGGCCGATCTGGTCGGACTCGACGTGCGCCTGTCGATCGCCCGACTACCTGCACCGGACGCTGGGCGAGCGTGTCGAGCCCCCGCGACTGCTGCGCGCGAAGGTCGCCGCCGTCGAGCTCGGCCGGAAGACCGGATGAGGCTTCTATGACTACACCTGACCCCGGCATGCGCCGCCCGCGCGCCCGGAGCGACACATGAGCATTTCCGCTGACGACCTCGAGGAGATCCGGCAGCTGGCCCGATCGGTCGCGACGGAGCGCATCGCCCCCTCGGCGTCCGACGTGGACGAGGCCGGGCGCTTCCCGACCGAGGGCTACCAGGCCCTGGTCGCGTCCCAACTGCACGCGGTCGTCATCCCCGGGGCCTACGGCGGCGTAGGGGCCGACGCGCTCACCAGTGCCGTGGTGGCCGAGGAGATCGCCCGCGCCTGCGCCACCACGCAGCAGGTCTCCGGTGCCAACGAGCTGTTCGCCTGGCCCCTGCTGCTCGCCGCCTCGGAAGAGCAGAAGCAGCGCTGGCTGTCGCCGATCGCCGCCGGCGAGGCGCTCGGCGCGTTCGCTCTCTCGGAACCGGACGCGGGCAGCGACGTGGCGTCGATGACGACCCGCGCCCACGCCACCGACGACGGCTGGCGCGTGCGCGGCACCAAGCGGTGGATCACCAACGGCGGGGTGGCCGACTGCTACGTGCTCTTCGCCGTGACCGACCCCGAGGCCGGCAGTCGCGGGATCTCGGCCTTCGTGCTGGAGGGACCGACGCCGGACTGTCCTTCGGTGCCCCCGAGAAGAAGATGGGGTTGAAGGGCTCGCCCACCACCGAGGTCTACCTCGACGACGTGCCGCTACCGGCCGACCGGCTGATCGGCCGGCCCGGCGAGGGGCTGAAGATCGCGCTGAGCACGCTCGACCGCACCCGCACCGGGGTCGCCGCACAGGCGGTCGGCATCGCCCAGGGCGCCCTCGACGTCGCTGTCGAGTACGTCTCCCAGCGGAGGCAGTTCGGCAGGGTGCTGGCAGAGTTCCAGGGGCTGCAGTTCATGCTCGCGGACATGGCCGTGGCCGTCCGCGCCGCCCGCCTGCTCACGCACGCCGCCGCCGCGGAGATCGAGGCGGAGGCGCCGACGATGGGCGCTTCCGGCGCGGCCGCGAAACTGTTCGCCTCCGACACTGCCATGAAGGTCACCACCGACGCCGTCCAGTTGCTCGGCGGCTCCGGCTACGTCACGGACTTCCCCGTCGAGCGGATGATGCGCGACGCCAAGATCACCCAGATCTACGAGGGCACCAACCAGATCCAGCGCATCGTCATCGCGCGCGATCTGCTGTCCCGCGCCCGAGGCCGGATGCCGCGGTAGACCGCGACCAGTGCGCGGGTGTTCGGCGCGGCGGCGAGGGCCCTCGCCGCCGCGGAGGCCCACCGCTGCCCGGCCCCGCCACAGGGCGGGACCGGGCGGGATTGGACCGGTCAGGCCGGGGTCACCCGGCGAATTCGTAGGCCTCCGCCAGGTCGGAGGTGTAGCCCTCGCCTACGGCTGTCAGACCGCCGGGCACGGTCGAGTCGGCCTTGGAGATGTAGACCTCGCGGGTCGGCGGCACCGCGGGGTCGGAGTAGTCCAGGACCCCTGCGACGGTGCCGCCGGACTCGTAGTCGGTGATGGACCGGAGCGCCTCGAGCAGGCCGTCCCGGGTCAGGGCGTCCTCATCGCAGGCGCGGGTGAGGACCTCGTGCATGATCTGCGCCGAGGCGTACCCGTACATCGCGCCGTTCTGGATGGGCTCCTCGTCGGGGTACTCCTCCTCGTAGGCGGTGAGGAACTCCGTCACCCCTTCCGCCTCCAGGGACGGCGGTGCCATCGACGTCGCCGTGTAGAAGTTCTGCTCCAGCGCCGGCCCGGCCGGCGTGTCCATCAGGTTCGGCGTGAAGGCCGGACCGTTGCCCACGATCGGCACGTTGAGCCCGATGGACTGCGCCACGCTGGCGATCGAAGCGGTCTGGGGGATGCCGCCGCGACGATGATCGCCGTGACGCCGTCGTTGGCCATCGCGTTCACCTGTGCCGAGAGGTCGGTGTCGCTCGGCTTGATCTGGTGCGGAACGACGGTAAGGCCCAGCTCCTCCGCGGCGTACTCGGCGCCGGCCAAGGAGCTGCCGCCGAAGTCACCCTCGAAGTAGACGACGCCGATCGCGTCCCCTCCTGGAGCCCCTGCTCGCTCATGAGCCAGTCGATCGCGTTGATGGTCTCCACGTCGTAGGTGGTCCCGGTGATCTGGAAGTTCGGGTCGGGGAGGACGTCGGAGGTCCATGCCGCCATGCCGACGAGCATGTTGTCCTCCTCGAAGGAGGGCCGCAGTGCGGTGATAACCGACGAGCCGAGAACGGGGGCGATTGCCAGCACGTTGTTCGACATGGTCTGGTAGAGCGAGACGGCCTGCTGAGGGTCGTACGCGTGGTCCTGGACGTCCAGCTCCACCTGCCGCTCGCAGACACCGCCCTCTGCGTTGACCGAGTCCCAGTAGAGGTTCGCCCCTGCAGGATCGACCGGCTGTTCGCGGCGAACACCGCGGTCAGGTCCATCAAGGACCCCAACGTGATCGTGTCCTCGGTGACGCCGGGCGCCGCCGCACCACCGCCGCCGCCGCCGCCGCCCCCTGTTCCTCGGCCTTCCCACAGCTGGTCGCGGCCAGCGCGAGCGCCAGACAGGTGCTCGTGATCAGTGGTCTCTTCATCGGGCCAGCTCCTTGGTGGTGGACGGATCGGACATCGGGTGGTCGGGATCGGTCGCTTCGCCCGTCCCGCGGCGGCGCAGCCGGCGCGCCAGACCGGCCAACCCGTCGTGGGCGAAGAGGAGGATCAGGATGATGGCGAGGCCGTAGATGATCCGGCTCAGGTCGGCAGCGCTGATGCCGCTGGTCCCGGGCTGAGCCAGCAGCGGCAGCAGGTCGCTGTAACGGTTGAGCACCAGGGGCAGCAGGGTGACGAACGCGGCTCCGGCGACCGCTCCCCGACGGAGCCGATTCCACCGATGACGATCATCACCAGGAACTCCACGGACATGAGCAGGCCGAAGCTCTCCGGCACGATCCGGCCGAAGACCAGGGCCATCAGCACCCCGCCTAGGGCGGCGTACATCGACGAGACGATGAAGGCCGCCGCCTTGAACCGGGCGACGTTCACGCCCATCACCCCGGCGGCGACCTCGCTGTCGCGGATGGTGGCCAATGCTCGCCCGGGTCGGCTCCGCACGAGGTTGTGCGCACACCACCAGGCGACGGCGACGAAGAGCAGCCCGAGGTACCACAGCCGCTCCAGCTCCCCGTAGCGCACGCCGAGGACGACCAGGTCCGCCGGGCTGCTGTCGCTGAAGGTGAACCCGAAGATGCGGAACGGCTCGGCATTGCGCCCGTTGTAGCCGCCGGTCACGGGGGTGGCGTTGAAGAGGATGTGCTGACCGAGGAACACCAGCCCCAGCGAGGCCAGGCCGAGGTAGATGCCCCGCAGCCGGCCCGAGATCGGGCTGAACAGCGCACCGGCGAGCGCCGCGGTCAGCACCGCCCCGAGCAGTGCCAGGACCGGCGGCCAGCCCAGGCCCGAGGCCAGGGTGGAGGCGGGATCCCCGGCCAGGTAGCTGTAGCCGTACGCCCCGATGGCCACGAAGAACGCATGGCCGAGGGACAGCTGTCCCGACCGTCCGACGAGGAGGGTCAGCCCGATCGCACTGATGATCGCGGCCATCGCGAACAGGCCCGACTGCAGCCAGAAGCTGCGCAGACTCAGCGGAGCGGCGAGGGCGATGACGACGAGGACGACCAGCGCCAGCCGACGCCCCAGCCGGACCCTCTGCGGCCTAGACACGGGCGACCTCCTTCGTGCCGAACAGTCCGGAGGGGCGCACCAGCAGGACCAGCAGCATCACCGCGTACGGGGTCACCTGCGCCAGGTCGCGCCCGAGGAAGGTGAGATCACCCTGGTAGCCCGCGGACAGCGTCGTCACCACGCCGATGATGAGGCCACCGACCACGGCGCCCGGGAAGGAATCGAACCCCCGAGCACCCAGGCCGGAATCGCCGCCAGCGCGACCAGGCCCACCGTGGGGCTGATTCCCGGCGAGGGGAAGGAGGTCAGGAAGATCCCGGCCACCGCCGCCAGTGCCCCGGCAACCCCCATGCGGTTGCGGCCACCCGGTTGAGGCTGATGCCCATGAGGTCCGCCGTCCCACCGTCCGCGGCCGCGGCGCGCATCGCGATCCCCGAGGCGGTGAACTTGAAGACGGCCCAGAGCACGGCGACCACGACGACCGTGACCAGGAACGCGATCACCCGGGACAGCGGGATGGTGGCGCCGGCCAGGGCGACGGTGTCGGTCCCCCAGGGCGCTCCGGTAGTGAGGGTGGACGTACCCATCTGCCGGGTCAGTTCGGTGAGCATGAGGACGTCGACCCCGAGGGTCAGGATGGCGAGCGTGCCGAGGTCGGCCGCGCGCACCCGTCGCATGATCACCACGTCGATCACCACGGCGGCCAGTGCAGCGGCCAGGATGCCGAACAGCAGCGCGAGCCAGAAACCGATCTCGTCGTGAGTGGTGCCGACGACGAAGGCACCGAGCAGCAGGACCGAACCGTGCGCGAAGTTCAGCACGTGGGTGGCCTTGAAGATCATCACGAAGCCGAGCGCGATCAGCGCGTAGATCGCGCCGAGCGACAGTCCGTTGATGATCAGGCCGAAGAAGTTGCTCACTGGCGCTCCTCCTGCTGCTCGCCGAGATAGGCCCGGAGGACGTCGGGATCGCTCTGCACCTCGGCCGGCGTGCCGTCGGCGATCCGCTTGCCGAAGTCGAGCACCGTGACGCGGTCGGCCAGTCCCATGACAAAGCGCATGTCGTGCTCGACGAGCACGATGGAGATGCCGAGCTCGTGCTGCACCGTGCCGATCGCCTCCTCCATCGCCAGCGATTCGGTGAAGTTCATGCCGGCGACCGGCTCGTCGAGCAGCAGCAGTCCCGGCTCCGCGCACAGCGCCCGGGCCAGCTCGACCCGCTTGCGGTCGCCGTAGGGCAGGTCGCTGACCGGGTGGTGGAGGTTGCGCCCCAGACCGATCAGCTCGGCCGTCCGCACCACCTCCGCCTCGTGCTCCGCCGCCTCCCGTCGCGCCCGGGGCAGCCGCAGCGCCGCCGACACGAAGCCGGTCCGCATGTGCCGGTGGCGGGCGACGAGCAGGTTGTCGAGCACGGTCTCCGTCGGGGACAGCGCCATGTTCTGGAACGTGCGCGAGATGCCGAGAGCGGCGATCTGGTGGCGGGGCAGGCGGGTCAGGGCGTCCTCCCCGTAGCGCGCGCTCCCGCCGTGGCGGCGTAGACGCCGCTCAGCACGTTGAGGCAGGTGGACTTCCCTGCGCCGTTGGGCCCGATGAGGGCGTGCAGCGACCCGGACGCCACGGTGAAGGACACATCGGTCAGCGCGGTGATGCCCCCGAACCGCACCGTCAGCCCTTCGACGACGAGGTCCCGCACCGACGCGCCGGCGGCTGCGGTGGGCGTTTCCGTGACAGCGGGTGTCACTGCCGCCTCGGCTCCCACGCCGAGGTAGCGGTCCCGGACCTCGTCGGTCCGCGCGAGCTCCGCCGCAGGGCCTTCCAGTGAGATCTGTCCGACCTCGAGCACGAAGGCGTGGGAGGCCACCCGCAGTGCCATCGCCGCGTTCTGCTCGACCAGCACGACGGCGGTTCCCTGCCGGTTGATCTCGCTGATCACGTCACCGATCTGCTCCACGATGAGCGGCGCCAGGCCCAGCGATGGCTCGTCGAGGAGGAGCACCCGGGGTTGCCCATCAGCGCGCGTCCGATGGCGAGCATCTGCTGCTCACCGCCGGACAACAGACCGGCCCGCTGCCGGCGCCGTTGCTGCAGGATGGGGAAGAGGTCGTACACCTTCGCCCGGGCCTCGTCGCGGGCCTTCGCGTCGCGGGCCGCCGTCCCGCCGGCGCTCAGGTTCTCCTCGACGGTCAGCGGCGCGAACACCCGCCGTCCCTCGGGAACCTGCAGCACGCCCTTCCGCACCACGGCGGAGGCACTGCGCACGTCCAGCGGGCGTCCCTCGAAGTGGATGGTGCCGGAATCGACCGTGCCACCTTCCCGCCCGAGAGCTCCGGAGATCGCGCGCAGCAGGGTGCTCTTCCCTGCCCCGTTGTTGCCCAGCACCGCCACGATGCCGCCGTCCGGGACCCACATGGAGACGCCCCGGAGTGCCTGCACGGAACCGGCATAGGAGACGTGCAGGTCGCGCACCTCGAGCAGGGCGTCGCGTCCGGCAGCCGTGGACCGGGTCGGCACGCTGGAGCCGGAAGCGTCAGCCACGCGCACACCGTGCCACCGACACCGGCGCCCGGCCGCCGGACCGGAACAAGCGTTTCCGTACTGCAATACGGGCCGACGCGGACCCGGAGGTCGGACGAGGGACGAGCGGACGGACGGCGTTCATGCGCGCTCGACCACCCGCGATGGGCGCGGCTCAGCCGACAGCAGGGCCACCAGGTCGGCCCGCCGATCGCGGACCGCAGCCTGGTTGACGTAGCCCTTGTCGGTGATCTCCCCGGCGTCAAGCTGTGGCGGCTCGGTCAGGATGAGCATGCGGTCCACGCACTGCGAGGACCCGCCGCCCTCGGCGGCCAGGCGCTGCATCGTGGCGGCGAGGTCGGCGCGCAACGCGTCGTCCGGGACGCCGTTCTCGTCGACCCGACCGGCGTGGTCGGGGTGCAGCCACACCATGGCGGTGACGCGGTCCCCGTCCTGCCCGCAGATCACTGCGTCGGTGAGCAGTCCGGAGGAGGCCGACAGCAACGCCGGGCGCAGCGTGCCGACGCTGACGAACGTGCCGGTGGAGAGCTTGAAGTCCTCGGCGATCCGGCCGCGGAAGAGCAGTCCCGCGGTGACGTCCTGGGGGTCCGCGAGCGTCACGGCGTCCCCGGTGCGGAAGAACCCGTGCTCGTCGAAGGCCTCGTCCGTGAGGTCCGGCCGCTGGTGGTAGCCGGGGGTGACGTTTCCGCCGCGGACACGCACCTCGGTCTTGCCGCCCACCGGCACGAGCGCCAACTCCAGGCCGGGAAGTGGGACCCCGAGCACGTCGCTGCGCGTGATGGGGAAGTGCGCCGAGGTGGCCGCCGGTGAGGTCTCGGTCAGCCCCCAGGACGTCGTCATCTGCATGGCCGAGCCGTGGCTCGCGGCCAGTGTGGTGATCCGGTCCCACAGCTGCTGGGGCAGCGCGGCCGCGGCGAAGAAGCCGAGCCGCAGCCGGCTGAAGAAGGCCTGGGCCGCTGCTGCGTCCCGTTCGAGCTCCGGCAGCAGGGCGGCGTAACCGGCGGGCACGTTGAAGTAGATCGTCGGTCGCGCGTCGGCCAGGTTGCGCACCGTGCGGGCGACCAGGCCGGGTGCGGGCCGGCCGTCGTCGATCCACAGCGTCCCGCCGTTGGTCAGGACCATGTTGAGGTCGTGGTTCCCACCGAAGGTGTGGCTCCACGGCAGCCAGTCCAGGAGCACCGGCGGCTCCTCGTCCAGGAACGGCCACACCTGGCGCATCTGCTGCTGGTTGGCCGACAGCATGCCGTGGGTGTTGAGGACGCCCTTCGGTGTCCCGGTCGAGCCGGAGGTGAAAAGGATCTTGGCCACGTCCTCCCGGCGCAGCGCAGCGCACCGCCGGTCGACCTCCTCGGTCGGCTCGGCGCCGAACCCGTCGAGCGGTACGGACCCCGCCACGTCGCCGTCGCGGCTGAGGACGACACGGTCGCCTCGCACCGCGTCGACCGCACGGGCGAACGAGGCGTCCTCGGCCACGACGAGGCCGGGCGCGGCGACCTCGGCCATCGCCTTCAGCTTGGCGTGGTCGGCGCTCTGCAGGGAGTAGGCGACGCTGGTCGACACCACCGGGGTGCCCACGGTCATCGCGGCGAGCATGACCGCCAGGTGGAACCGGCTGTTGCCGGACAACACCATGACCGGTCGGTCGCCCAGCCCGCGGTCGATCAGGCCCTGGGCCAGCCGGTCGACCAGCGCGCGCATCTCACCCCAGGAGAGCCGCTCCCAGGACTCGCCCGACCGCTCGGCGACGAGCAGCCGGTCGGGATGGATCTCGCTGTGCGCCCGGAAGGAGTGCACGAGGCTGACGCGGTGCTCGGCCAGCGGCTCCGTCGAGCGGAGCAGCAGCCGGCCGTCAGCGGATTCCTCCGCCTCGATGCGCGGGGTGGAGAAGGTGGTGGTCATTCCGTCTCCCAGGGGTGGCGAGACGCCTCGCCGGGTGGGTGATGGTCATCAGTCGGTGACTTCGAGGACGAGCGCCGCCCCCGTGTCGCCGGCGGCGCACCCGGTGAACAGGCCGATCCCGCCACCCCGGAGGCGGAGCTCCTCGATGAGCTCGGCGACCGATCGCAGCCCCGTCGGCCCCTGTGGGTGACCGAAGACGAGGCTGCAGCCGTAGGTGTTCATGGCCTCGGGCTTCACGCCGGTCTCCCGGGCGAAGTACAGGTCGTTGACGGCGAACGGGTTGTGCGTGGTGATCGCCTGGACGTCGCCGAAGTCGAGTCCTGCCGCCTGCAGCGCCGAGCGCGCCGCCGGGACCGGCGCCTTCGGCATACGGCTCTTGGCCACCCGGGCGAAGCCGCTGCCCAGGATGCGGACGATCCCCTCCCCCGAGAGCTCTCGCGCACGGGCCGCCGTCGTGACGACCGCGCCGGCACACCCGTCGGCCGGGTGCGTCTGGGAGGCGAACGTGTGCAGGGCTTCCGCCGCAGCCGGGGGCAGGCCCGCGATGCCGTCGCGCGTCTTGGGACGGATCCCCTCGTCCGCGTCGAGCGTCAGGGAGCCCTTGCGCTGCGGGATTTCCACCGGCACCTGGTAGCGACGCTGGAACGCCCGGTCATCGGCGAGGCCCGCGGCATACTGCTCCCAGCGCAACGCCGTGAGGTCGTCGAGCTCGGAACGGCCGGCCCCCATCTCCGCGGCGACCGCTTCGGCCGCCGCGAGCATGCCGGCGCCGGCCCAGGGGTCGCGGGCGAAGCTGTCGAGCACCCAGTGCGAGGTGACCGGCGCCCCGCCCATGCCGCTCGGGGCCGGCCAGGACAGCGTCGGGCCGTTCGAGATGCGGTCGGTCGCCACGACCAGCTGCGGCCCGGCACCGGCGCCGACGGCACCGGCGGCCGCGTGCAGGGCAGCGACGCTGGTGGCGCAGGCCTGGCTGACCATGGGCCCGGACAGCCCGGTCGCGCCGAGGCGCGCGGCCAGCGTGGGGGCACCGTAGAAGATGTCGCGCTGCGGCACCGTCCAGCCGAGCACCACCCCGTCGAGAACCGCGGGGTCGACGCCGCGGTGGGCCAGCGCCTGCTGCGTCACCGCGACCGCCAGGTCGAGGCTCGAGACCTCGGCGAGGCTGCCCTGCCACTTGGCGAACGGGGAGGACCAGGCATGGCCGAGCGGGATCGCGACGTCGGTGTACTGCACAGAGCCCCCACGGGTAGAAAATGTGATCCGCGTCATCCACTCACGCATTGGCCGACCGGTCAAGATGGACGGGCGTCTAATAGAGTGGACGCATGGAAGACCTGGAGATGCTCGGCCGCAACGTCCGGCGCATCCGCGGCGAACGTCAGCTGAGCCTGGGCGCACTCGCCCAGAAGTCGGGTCTGGCGAAACAGACACTCGCCAACCTCGAGGGCGGCGGCGGCAATCCCACGGTCGACACGCTCCTGCGGGTGGCGCGCGCCCTCGGCGTGGGGGTGAACTGGCTGGTCACCGAGTGGGGCAGCCCGGTTCTCATCCAGCGGCGGAAGGACGGGATCTGGGACCCCGCAGGCTCCGGCCGGCGCCGGATTCTCGACCACATCCATGGCAGCGGCGACGTGAACACCGCGATCGTGGAACTGACCGACGCACGGGACGTGGCACCGCCCCTCTCCCCGGCACCCTCCACCACGTCTACGTCATCTCGGGGAGCGTCGTCGCCGGCCCAGCCGAAGACTCCCGCCGTCTCGACTGCGGAGACTTCATCCGCTTCCCCGCGGACATGAAGCACGTGCTGCGAGCGGCCTCGGGTGGTGCGCTCGTGCACGTGGTCACGACAGTTCCCCAGGTCCAGCAGTTCAGCCCCAGCTGATCCTGCGCACGGGGAAGCGATCAGCCGGGAAAGTGCACGACCCGGGAGAGCAGCGACCGCAGGGTGGCCTGCTCCTCCTCATCCAGGCAGCTGAGTTGCCGCTGCTGGCCGGCGGTGGCCAGCGTCGCAGCCTGCCCGAGAACCCGACGGCCCCGCGGGGTGCCCGCCACCAGCTTGGCGCGGCGGTCGGTCGGTGAAGGGAGCCGCTCGACCAGTCCGGCGGAGCTGAGCTCGTCGACCAATTGGACGACCTGGCTGGGATCGAGACCCAGCACCTCGGCGAGGTCGCGTTGCGACCACCCTCCGGGAGGAACACAGGCCAGCTCCAGCACGGAGTAGGCGCGCACCCGGAGCCCGCTCTCGATCAGGGCAGCGTTCGTCGCCCGGATGACCAGTCCACTGGCCCGCGACAGCAGGAAACCCAGGTCCTCGGTCAAAGCCATGGCACCGGCGCCCTCCCATTTCATTGACAATCTCCACGATATCGCTCTAGCGTCGCGGATGGATGAGCCGCCGCGTGCGCGGAGCGCTTGCACCAGAGGCCCGGGCGCGGCGCCTCCCCATCTCGTACGTACGTCGTGCATCTCTGCTTGAGTGCAGTGACGCCGCTCCGCCGCCGATGAGTTCCTTGAGCGGGTGCGTGTCGATGTCGACGGCCTGTTGAAGGAGTCGGCAGAACAGCAGGCCGCGGGCCTTCGATGTGCGCCGATTGAATCGGAACGTGAACCCGTCGAGGTAATACGGCAGGTGCTGACGACTAACTCGATAATGCAACGTGCCGGCAGTCCAGCGCTTGAGCAACGAGGACACCAGGTGTGGACCAGGCTCGGCATCTGGGACTCGTCGTCGGCGCTGAACGCCTTTGCCTACGGGCGGCCTCTGCACATGGCAGTCATTGAGCGAACCCGCCAGGAGGGCTGGTACGCGGAGGAGCTGTCCGCCCGCTTCGCCGTTCGGTCGTCCTCCGGCACGATCGCCGGCGTCGACCCGCTGGGACCGGGACCCCGCTGACCTGCCCTTCCGCGCCGGCCAGGTCGCCCAGCACTGGATCATGTGCCGCCATCACCGGCACAGGTTGCTTCGGCGCAGCCCCCGTCCCGAGCCACGGGCGGGGGCTGCGGCGAGCGGGAGCTCAGCTGGTGAACGCGCTCTTCACCTTGTCGACCACGCTCTCCTGGCCGCCTGGAGCCGCGCCGATCTGCTGCATGATGCCGAGTTCGTCGGTGCTCCCCCACCGCTCGACGATCTGGCCGTTCTCGAACCGACCGATCTGCACTCCTCGTACCTCGATCCGCCTACCGGTCGCTGTAATGCCGTGGAACTCCCCTGATGGGTGCCCGTCAGCGTGTAGGCGAACGCGATCTTGTCCTCGTCGACGACGTTGACCAGCGGTTCGAGATGAGCATCCGGGAAGGCGGTGCTCAGGGTGTGGAAAAAGGTGCGGTAACCCTCCCGGCCAGGGCCCTGGCCGGGTGCCGGGTCGTGGTCGACGGCGTCCACGGCGAACAACGTGTCCACGAATGCATCGACGTCACCGCTGTTCAGCAGAGCTGCAGCCTTCTCCTGGGTCGAGACGTTCTGTTGAGGGTTCATCGTGCACCGCTACCCACGGTTCCCGAGGAGGGAAACGGACACCGGGCCCCCGGCCGGTGCCTCCGCTCGCCGAACCGGCCAGCACCCGCAGGAGGTTCGTTGCCTGCTGCCAGGTCGATGGTCGCGCTCGTGGTCAGCCCCCACGAGAGACGTCTACGGACGTAGCCTGTCGCCCCTCGGACACCAGATCGGACCTCCGCGGCTGTCGGGCCGGCCGGTTTCCAGTGTCTGATGACGGCCCGTCCGCTGGATGCCATCAGCCGGCCGGCCTTGCTTCTCCGACGCCCGTCGGTCGTTGCCTCATGGGCGAGGGCCGGGTTAGCCCGGGGCGCTTCCGCTCAGTCGATCATCTCGACCGACACGTGCAGTGTGCGGTAGGTGTCGAGCGCACGACGGTCGCGGCTGATCAGCGTGAGCCCGTGTTCGGCGGCCGCCGCCCCGACCAGCGCGTCGTAGACCGAGCCGCCGGCGATGCGCAGATCGGCCAGCGTCGCGAGCAGGACGGCGGTCCGCTCGCTGCTCAAGAAGCGACTGTGCGGGAAATTGGCCGCCAACAGCCGGTGCGCAGCCCCTGGGACCAGTCGGGACGCCGACGGCAGGCGGGTCAGGACCGAGAAGGTCTCGAACGCGGCGTGGCCGGCCAAGCCGAGCTGCCGATCGGCCAGCGCAGAGAAGGTCGCTTCGTGATGCTCGTGATCCTGGACGAGGAAGGCGATCGCGGCACTGGTGTCGAGCAGATCGGGCACGGAGCTACCGCTGGTCGGCATCGCGCAGCGACTGGACCCGGTCGTCATCGAGCGCATCACCGCTCGGCGGCACCGTGAGTCGACCGTCGCGCTCGGTCAGCCGATCGCGGGCCAGAGGTTCCACCCGCAGCGTCGCGCCCTCGACGCGGACGTCGACCTCCCCGGGGACCAGGCCGATGCGTTCGCGCAGCTCCTTGGGGATGACCAGGCGTCCCGCCTTGTCGATGGTCGTGCGCATGCCACGACGCTACCATCTGCGTGGGATTACCACCCGGCGACGCGTTCAGGCGTTCACGCGGTCGCCGAGTCAGCTGGTGTCCAGGTGCAGTGCCCGGAATTGCCGCTGACGGCGATCCGGCTGGGGATGGGTCCCCGCCGAGGGCGGTGTGGGTTCGGTGGTGGTCCTAGGGGACAGCGAGAAGGGGAAGGCCGCGGTGCGCTCGGCCGAGGTGTCGAAGGAGCGGATGCAGGCCCAGCGTCATCGCGAATCCGAGGGCACGTCCACGACCCCACAGACGCGATCGACATCGACATCCTGTGCGAGCACGCTGGCTCCGCTGCGCCAAGCCACCGCGACGATCAAGCAGTCCAAGAGTCCGCGAGGGGTCACCCCGACGCGACGGCAACGCCGATAGACGCGGGCCGCCGCATCGAAGTCCGCAGCGGGCTCGAGCGCCAGGAGATGACAGCGCAACAGCAACCGCCGGAGATCATCTGCCCGTCGGTCATCGCGTGCGCCGGCAAGTACCTCCATCAGCACGGGCTCGGTGACGGCCAGGGGCCGTCGGAGGCGATCAACTCAGTCATCCGCCGGTCCACGGCGCTGCCCGTCGCCCGGTCGAACTCCACCCAGGCCGAGGTGTCGGCGAGGATCACACGGCGCCGCGTGGTGCGCGGTCTTCCGGAACGTCCTGCATGGCTCGGGCGCCGCGCATGGACAACGCCTCATCGCGGCTCATCGGCTGACCAGCCAGGTGCCGCAGCGCGAGGTCGACCGCCTCCGTCTTGGTCCTCACTGCGTAGCGGGTCATCACGACCTGCACCAGTTCGTCCTCGATCTCGATATTGGTCCGCAGCCGCGCCATACACCTATCATACACGTTGCGTGTACCGGAGGTGTACCACCCGCGCGCCGGCGGTCACGTGGTCGTCCGAGCGCGCCACGGGACCGAGGGCGTGTCACGGCGGCTCGAGACGGGTTGCGCACCTGCGGCACTCGCGAAGCTCGCCCGTCGCGAGCGGCCCAGGATGCAGAAGATGTCGACCGGGACGCTGGAGGACTTCGGCAGGTATGCGACACCGTCGTCGATCCGCGGAGTCTGCTGGTCGCCCTTGGTCGGTGCGCTTCTCTACTCCTTTCGACATGTATCAGGGATCGCGTTGACTGCGCCGCCGCTGGAAATCCGGGAGGAGGAGGGTGCACCCCATCCCCTTCGAGTCGCGCCGGACCGCCGCCGCGAGCCGCTCGGCTCCGGACAGCGCCGGGACCGATCGGGTGCGAACCAGGCAATGGTTCATTGCCGGACGAGCCGCACGGCCCGCTCGTCGAGTCCGGAGCCCGCGCCTGGGGGACGATCGGAAACCGCACGATGGCTCGGACTCCGACACGGGGTCCGCCGGCGGACTCGCGCGGTCGACGGGCGCCCCGGACTGCCGGCCCGTGAGCCGGTCACGGTCAGCCGACGTGCCAGTACCGGCGGACGAGCTCGTCACGGGCGGCGTCGTCCCGAGCGAAGTCACCGGCGGCATGGTCGGCTTCGCGCAAGCCCGCGAGGACGGCGTCGACGAGCGCGCCGGGGAAGACCCCGTCGGCCTCGAACACCTTTCGGTCGCAATCGAGCGCGTCAGCCGATTCCGCGCACGAGGTCGGCAGCTGCTCGAAGTCGTCGTGGTCGGCGGTGCTGAGCCGCGCGGCCAGCTCCAGGCTGTCAGGATCACCGAGCCCGCGCCTTGCCGCGACGGCCATGCCGGCCAGCAGCAGGTGCACGTCGGCCGAGCCGTCGCCGACCCGGAGCTCGACGGTCTGGGGATGCGTGGCGGGCTCGGGGACGGGCCCGGCGTGGCCCGGGTTGGCGTGGGCGACCATCTCGGGCAGCACGCCCCGTTCCAGGCCAGGGGAACACGGACCAGACCGGTGCGGTCCTTCTCGCCCCAGCAGATGTCCCCGGGTGACTCGTCGCCGTCGGCGAACCGCAGGTAGGACGTGGGGACCGTGTTCCCGAAAGCGGTGAGCGCGCTGGCCGCCGCGAGGTAGCCGGCGACCAGCCGACGCCCGGCGTCGTTGATTCCGTCCTCGCCGACGATGGCGCTGGCGCCGTCGCGCACCAGCCGGCTGTGGATGTGCAGACCGTTCCCTGCGCCCTTGCTGCTCACCGATGGGGCGAACGTCGCCTCCAGACCGTGCGCGTGGGCGACCTCGCGCACCACCCACTTCGCCAGGACGAGGTGGTCGGCGGCCCGCTCCACGGGCACGGGCTGCAGCTCGATCTCGTGCTGCACCAGCTGTCGGTCGTCCTCCAGGATGTTGCCGACCTCCCCGTGGGCGTACTTCAGCGGCACCCCCATGGCGCTGAGGTGCCCCAGCACCTGCTCCCGGATCCGCTGCCCCTTCGAGAAGGGGCTCGACTCCTGGTAACCGCGCTCCTCTTCGACGGGGTAGATCCGCTCGCGTTCGTCGACCAGGTAGTACTCCAGCTCGCCGAAGGCCTCGAGCGTCATGCCGGTCTCCTGGGTGAGCGCCTCGGCAGCCCTCCGGACGACCTGCTCGCGCGCGTAGGACAGCGGCTTGCCGTCCTCGTCGTAGAAGGAGCAGAGCACGTCGAGCGACGGCCGCTCGCCGAAGGGATTGAGGAAGGCGGTGCGGTGGCGCGGTACGACGTACACGTCGCTGGCACCGGTGTCCGTGCCGGCGAAGACACTCGAGCCGTCCACGCGCTCGCCGCGCACGAGGACCTCGATGAGGTGGTCGCGCGAGTTGATGGGGAAGGCCAGGGTCTTCAGACGCCCGTCCCCGCCGACGTAGCGCAGGTTCACCTGGCGCAGGCCCAGCTGTTCGATCGCCCGGACGAGGTCGCCGCCGGTGAAGTCGGCCGATGGCTTGCTGAGGAGGCGGACGATGGGGTGCGGTTCGAAGGCGTCGATGGGCATACGCCGTTCTACCAGCGTCGAGCCGGAAGGTTCCGGTGACGAGTGACGCTGCGCCGGTCCTGGGCGGTGGGTGGCCTTGCTCTGCTCCAGAACCACCCACGCGCACGGCGTGGCGAGACTCATCCGCCGCACGCGCTCGACCTCGGTGTGAGCGGCGGGCCCAGGGCGGGCGACGCGGTCAGGAACGCGTCGTCAGGCCCTGCCGCAGCTCGTCCATGGCCTGCGCGAGGCCCACTCGCGGCGTCCAGCCCCACCGGCGCGCGCGGTCGGTGAGCAGCTGCCCGGCCCAGGCCGGCTCGTCGGTCCACTCGGGTGCGACGCCCAGCGCGGCGCTCACCGTGCCGAGGTAGTCCCGCCACGTCGCCGGCTCGCCCGCGACGATGACCGGAGTCGTGCTCCCGGTCACGGGGCCTCGCTCCGGGTCGTCGGCGGTCGCGACGGCGCCCGTGGCGACGTCCGCGATCAGGGTCGCCAGGTCGTCGACGTGCACCCACGCCCAGCTCTGCGCCGGGTTCGCCCGGCGCTCACCGTTCCGGATCTCCTGCGGCCGCAGCGTGTTCCAGACCGACGTGTCGCCGGCGCCCAGGATCGCCGGAGGGCGGACCAGCACGGTCGTGAGCCCGCCGACCTGCGCCAGCGCGGCGTCGGTGGCGTTCTTGGTGTCGGGGTAGTCACCGCTGCCCTCGGGCAGGAGGGCACCGTCCTCGGCCACGTCCCCGACACCGGGAGAGCGGTCGTAGATCCCGGCCGTGGACACGTGCACCAGCCGGGCGACGCCGGCGTCCCGGGCGGCCCGGGCGAGGACCGGCGTGCCCTCGACCCCCACCCGGTGCTGCACGTCGCGGGGCGAGCCCATGGGGTGGACCGTCGTGACGACCGCGTCGGCGCCCTCGGTCACCTCGCGGGCGAGGCGCTCGTCGGCGAAGTCGCCGACGTGCTCGGTGACCCCGTCGATCGCGGGCGCGCTGCCGGCGCGGCGGACGACGGCGCGCACCAGCGCCGTCCGCGCGACGAGCGCCCGGCACACCGCGGTGCCCACCAGCCCGTTCGCACCGGTCACCACGACGACGGGAGAGGAGCTGACCATGCCGCCCACACTGCCAGCGACCGCACGACGGTGCTCGCCGTGCGGAGCGGCCGGTCACTGCTGCATGCTCGAGGTCGACCTCGAGCCGTGCGCGGGCCACGGCGTCCGCGGTCGGGCGAGCGAGGATGCGCGGACCCCTAACCTCCGGCCGTGGCCTCCGCCGGAGCCGGAGGCGACTCGAACTGCTCGTCGGCCGGCGGTGCATGCGTCGGCATCATCGGACCGTCACCCGCGGGGTCGAGCACGTCCTCCTCGAACCACGCGTACCGGCCGGAGAGCACCTGCTGCGCAGCCGAGTACTGGGCGTGGTCGTCGTTGGCCCACAGCTGCGCGAACAGCAGGTCGGCCCGACGGCGGGCCTGGCCGCAGAACAGGTCGGCCAGTTCCTGCGCCTCCTGCCGGCGCTCGGGCTGCTCGCGGCCGATGGTGTCCGCGTAGACGCACGCGCACGAGATCGCGTAGAGCTCGGCACCGATGTCGACGATCCGGCCGAGCAGGTGCCCCTTCTGCTCGAGTCGCGCCCGGTAGCGCCCCATCGCGTAGAACGTCGAGCGCGCGAGCTTGCGCGCGTGGCGCTCGACGTAGCGCACGTGCCCGGCCAGCCGACCGAACTCGGAGAACGAGCCGGGACGCTGGCCGGCGCCCATGGTCAGCGTCGGGAACCACCTCGCGTAGAAGCCACCCGCCCGCGCGGCGGCCTTCGCCCTGTCGACCGGACGGGCGTCGCCGAGGACCAGGTCCCCGGCCACCTTCAGGTGCTCGTCGACAGCCTCGCGGGCGATCAGCAGGTGCATGATCTCCGTGGAGCCCTCGAAGATCCGGTTGATGCGCATGTCGCGCAGCATCTGCTCGGCCGGTACCGGCTTCTCGCCGCGCCGGGCGAGCGACTCGGCGGTCTCGTAGGCGCGACCACCGCGGATCTGGACCATCTCGTCGACAGCGGTCCAGCCGAGTTCCGATGCGTACAGCTTGGCGAGGGCTGCCTCGATGCGGATGTCGTTGCGATTGTCGTCGGCCAGGCGGCTGGACACGTCGAGCACCGCCTCCAGACCGAACGCCGTGCCCGCGAGCCAGGCGAGCTTCTGCGCGATCGGGTCGTGCTCGCCGATGGGCCGCCCCCATTGCCTGCGCTCGGCCGACCACTCGCGAGCGATCTTGAGCGAGTGCTTCACCGCCGACGCGCAGAACGCCGGCAGCGAGAGACGGCCGGTGTTCAGCGTGGTGAGCGCGATCCGCAGCCCCTTGCCCTCGCCCCCGATGACGTCCTCGCGCGGCACGAAGACGTCGTCGAATCGCGTCACCGAGTTCTCGATCCCCCGCAGCCCCATGAAGTCGTTGCGGTGCTCGACCGTGATGCCGTCGCGGTCGCACGGGCAGAGGAACGCGGTGATGCCGCCCCGGTGCCCTCGGACTCCGGGACGACGGCCATGATCACGACGACGTCGGCGATCGCGCCGTTCGTGGCCCACAACTTCCTGCCGTTGATGAGGTAGCCGGCGCCGTCGCCGGTCGGGACCGCGGTCGTGCTCATGCGTGCTGGATCCGAGCCGACGTCGGGCTCGGTGAGCAGGAACGCCGAGACGTGGTCCCTGGCCAGCCGAGGCAGCCAGTGCCGCTTCTGCTCCTCCGAGCCGAACAGGCGCAGCGGCTCGGGCAGGCCGATCGACTGATGGGCGGAGAGCAGCGTGGAGATCGACGAGTGCCAGGTGCCCGCCATGGCCAGCGCCCTGTTGTAGTACACCTGGCTCAGCCCCAGCCCCCGTACTCCTCGGGGATCTTCATGCCGAGGGCGCCCAACTCCTTCAGGCCCTGGAGGACGCCGTCCGGGATCCTGGCGTCGCGCTCGATCTGCTGACGGTCGACCCGATCGGTGAGGAAGACACGGAGGCTGTCGAGGAACGCCTCGCCCTTCTCCACCGCTGCCGCGTCGGGCTGCGGCTGCGGGTGGATCAGGTCCAGCCGGAAATTGCCGAGGAACAGTTCCTTGCCGAACGACGGCTTGGACCATTCGGTCTCACGGCTGGCCTCGGCCACCTGCTTCGACTGCTCGTACGACGGGTGCGACGCCATGCACCACCATCACCCCTGTCTTCCCGCGAGACAACGCTTCTCGACGCCCCGGACGGCCCGCTCACCGACACCGGTCCGCACGAAGACGTGCGCGACGGCCGGGTGTGACCAGCGCTCGGGCGACGTCCCGGGAACCGTCGTGCGGCCTGGATGCGTTCACCTGGGGCCGGCACACCGACTGGATGAGGAGCCTCATGACCACCCCGCCGCCGACCGGCACCGCCATCGCCCTCGATGTGGGCGACGACGACGAACTGTCGTGGCTGCTGTCGCTGGACCCCACGGTGCTCGCTGTCCTCGGCGGCGTGCTGGTGGCGCTCCTCGTGATCACGGCGGTCGCCGGGTGGCTGGTGCTCAGGCGCCTCCGGCGCAGTCCGCTCGTGGCCCGTGGCCGGGAGCTCGCCTCGCGCGGCCGCGAGCTGGGCGTCCAGGGTGCCACCGCCGTCGCTGCGCGCCGCCTGCCACCGGGCCACCGGCGCTCGTCGGCGGAGCTCCAGCTGGAGATCGCCCGTGCCCGCGACCGGCTCCGCCACCAGGTGGCCACCGCTCAGGCCGCCGGTGCGCATCTCGGCGACGTAGCGGATCTGGTCCCGTCGCTGGAGGCCGAGGGGGTCGGCTCGAGCAGCGCCTGCGGCGCGGGCGCTGGTTCCCGATCCGACCGACCGGACCGATCCGGAGCCGGAGGCCCGCGCGTACCTCGCCACGATCGCCGACGTCTGCGACGCGGTGCTCCAGGCGGAGCGGGTGGCGTCGGCCGCCGGCCGGCCGACCATCGACGTCGCCGATGCCGTCAGCGCCCTGCGCGCGCACACGACGGCATACCACGAACTCCTCGCCCCGCCGGTGGCGTCTCCGCTGCCCCCGATCCCGTCCCCGTCGCCCGGGCGCCCGGTGAGAGGCCCCGCACAGACATGAGCGCGTAGCCGCTGCGCCGGCGCCTCACGGCGAGCCGATGGGCCGGGCTGCTTCAGCCCATGAGCGGACGGAGGTTCTCCACCCAGACGTCCCAGCCGAGCCGGCCGACCAACGCGGTGACGACGAGCAGGAAGACGATCCGGATGAAACGGCTGCCCCGGGCGGTCGCCATCCGGGAGCCGAAGTAGGCGCCGAGCATGTTGGCCGCCCCGAGCATGAGCCCCATGACCCAGAAGATCGCCCCGTAGGGGACGAAGAACAGCAGCGCCCCGAGGTTGGTGGCGACGTTGACGATCTTGGCCTTGGCGCTCGCGTTGAGGAAGTCGTAGCCGAGCAGCGACACCATGGCGAACACGAGGAAGGACCCGGTGCCCGGACCGAGGATGCCGTCGTAGAAACCGATGCCGGCGCCCAGGCCCGCGGCGACGACGTGGTGGCGTCGCCCGCTGTGGCGCAGTGCGGTCACCTCGCCGAGCGAGGGACGCAGCACGGTGAACACCGCGATCGCGATCAACGCGGCGACGATGATCGGCTTGAACACGCTGGCCGGCAACGCAGCCGCGACCGAGGCCCCCGCGAAGCTGCACACCAGCGCCACCGCGGCCATCGGGAGGGCGGTCCGCAGATCCGGGTGGACGCGGCGGTAGTAGGTGACGGCGCTCGTCGTGGTGCCGAAGATCGAGGCCAGCTTGTTCGTCGCGAGAGCCTGGACGGGACTCATCCCGGGGACCAGCAGCAGCGCAGGCAGCTGCAGGAGCCCGCCGCCACCGACGACGGCGTCGATCCACCCGGCCGCGAGGGCAGCGACCAGGACGAGGAGGAGGACGCCGGGGTCAGTCCCTCGGGCAGCAGGTCGGCCGGGAACGCATCCGTCATCCCGGTCCTGACCTCCAGCTCCGCGAACCCGTCCCGGACCCGGTCTCGGGACCGCAGTCTGTGGGAGAGTCTCCGTCACCACACCGGCACCGCGTCCGCGCGACGGGTGAGAGATCGGCGACTCCCCGCGAGGCGTCGACGCCCACTGCGCGGGGCGACTAGCGCGCGCCCTCGTCGATTCCTGCTCCTGCGTGCTGGCGATCCAGTCGTCGACGGTCTCCCACCAGTGGTACAGCCAGTCGGTCTGCTCCGCCTCGTCGCGGGGCACGTCGGCGGCGGGGACGAACCACCAGCGCAGGTGCAGGGTCTTGTCCATCGGCAGCTCCCGCCACAGGTCCCGCACCGTGCTCAGGTGCTCCAGCCCGGTGTGGGCCACGAAGACGACGTCGGCGTGCGGAGCGGCGTGCAGGGCCGCCCGGACACCCGCCGGGCGCGGTGGCAGGACGTGCCGCATCGTCTCGGCCCGGCGCATCGCGCTCAGCAGCCCACGGTCGCGGAGCCGCTGGATGGCCCGGAACCGGCGACGCGGGGTGAAGTTCGCGCCCTCCGGGAAGATCAGCAGCGCGTCCTCCTCCCCCAGGTCGCGGGCGAGATCGGCGATGGCCTGCGCGGAGCCGGCTCCGGCCGCCGGATCGGCCCCGACGAAGTGGTTGGGCAGCCGGTTGAGGTAGACGTCGATCAGCGGCTCCAGCTGCAGCACGTCCTTGAGCACGATCCGCGGCTGGCGCAGGTGGTCCCGGTTCATGAGCGTGTGCACGAGCAGGAACGAGTCGCCCGGACCGGCATGGCGGGAGAGCACCACCATGGCGTTCGTCGAGCCCGGCACCCCGTCGTCGAGCGGCGACCAGGACGTCCCGTCGGTGACCAGCCGGAGGGCGAACAGCCGCTGCGCCACCCGCATCAGCGAGGCCAGGAACAACCGCAGCACGGTGTAGTGGGCCGCGCGCGATCTCGGGCTGTCCAGCCGGCGGCCGAAGCCGCTGCACACCCAGAGCACCGCTGCGGCCAGGAGTCCGGCCACCTCGAGCGCGAGGTAGGCGAGCGCGAAGCCCAGGAGCCGCAGTGCGCGCCACCGTCCCGGCACGAAGACCGAGACGACGGCGGCCACCAGGACGAGCACGGGCAGGAGGAGGACCGCGGCCACCAGCGCGGCGACGAGGAGCGGACCGGTGACCCGGCGGACGGGGCGCGGCGGCAGCACCTCAGCAGCCCCCGTTCCCCGGCGCGCCGGGTCCAGCCAGGTAGTCGGCGGCCGCCTGGTGAGCCCGCTCGATGCGGGTGACGACGCCGGAGAAGTCCCGGTACCGCAGGTTGGCGGTGCCGGGCGGGGCGTCCCCGAGGGCAGCAGGTGAACCGTCACGCCCGGTGGGAGCGCGGCCAGGTCGGCGGCGAACCGGTGGCGGCGGGCGATCTCGAAGGCGACCGTGGCGACCTCCCACGGCCGGGTCGGCGGGTGCAGCGGACGGTCGATCCGGCCGACGTGCAGCACGTAGACGGTGTCGGCTCCGAGCGCGACCGCCCGGCCGACCGGGATGCTGTGCACCAGCCCACCGTCCAGGTAGTGCTCGCCGTCGAGCTCGACCGGCGGCAGCAACCCGGGAACCGCGCAGGAGGCGAGGACGGCGTCGACCAGGGCTCCGTCGGTGAACCAGTGCTCGGCCGCCCGCTCGATGCTGGCCGCCACGCACTGGAAGGGCACCTGCAGCTCGGCGAACGTCCGCGCCGGCAGATGCGCTGCGAGGAGATCCCGCAAGGGCTCTCGCGGGTGCACGTGCGTGCGGGTCCGCACCAGGGTGCCCATCCGGGACAGCACGGAACCGGCGAAGACTCCCTGGGAGGTCAGCTCCTCCCACAATCGGCGCAACCGCTCGGCCCCCTCGGGCGTGGGGTCGCCCGCGGCGAGCGCACCGTTGATCGCGCCCACCGACGTGCCCACGATGAGGTCCGGGCGGATCCCGTGCTCGAACAGGGCGCGCAGCATCCCCACCTCGGCCGCGCCGAGCACTCCCCGCCACCGAGGACGAAGGCCGTGTCGCCGTGCCGGCCCGGCACTGGTGTCGACGCCATGGTGGCATCGTGCCAACCAGCGAGGACGCCGGCGCGGAGTGGGCCCGCGTCCGCCGGACCACGGCCGCTCTCACCGCCATCGGTGCGCGACGACAGCGGCCAGGGCGCCCAGGGAGTTGGTCGCCAGGTGGAGCAGCGCGGGCGCCAGCAGGCTTCCGCTGCGCAGGCGCAGCCAGGTGAACACGCCACCTGCGACGGCCGTGACCAGACAGCCCAGCCCCACGGCGACGACCCGCTGCACCGGTCCGTCGACCAGGTCGTTGGCGGCCAGGGCCCCGAGGGTGGGGCGGATGTGCCAGATGCCGAAGACGACCGCGGACATCACCGCCGCGGCGCGCACCGACACCACGCGGATCAGCGCGGCCAGCAGCACCCCCGGAAGGCGACCTCCTCCCACAGCACCGTGCCGAACGGGATGCGGACGAGCACCTGGTAGGCGATCGCCTCCCCGTCGAGGCCGGTCATCCGGGCGTCGTCGAACAGTGGGCGGAGACGGGGAACGGCGACCGCCACCGCGTAGCTGCTCGCGACCACGGCGGCGCAGGCTGCCCCCACCCGAGCCCGGCGCGCAGACGATGCCGCGCCAGTCCCAGTTCCTGCCAGGACAGACCAGTGACCCGAGCCATCACCAGGAGCACGCCCGTGGCCGCGACGTTGGCCGCGACGTAGGACCCGGGGTATCCGGGAAGCCGGGTCACCACGACGTTGTTCCAGGCGCAGAGCACCAGGACGAGCGGCGTCGCGAAGGTCAGTACCCTCCGCCGGCCCGGTGGGTGAGCATGCACGGGTGGTGTCTGCCCGCTCCGCCCGCCGGCTCACCCCTCCCGCGGTCGCGATCTCCTGCGTCACCGCCGTCATGTTCTTCGGGGAGCTGACGACCGGCGCGCTGCTCGCCGTCGGCGCCGCCGGCGTGCTGGCCGTGGGCGTGGGACTGGCCCGGCATGCCGGCGAGGACGCGCCACCGGTCGGCCACCGAGGTCTGCCGTGGCTGGGATGGCTGGCAGCAGCACTGGCCTGGGAGGTCGTCACCCTGCTCGACGACGACCTCGCGACCGTGAGCGATCTCGCCGATCCCTGCTCGCGCACCCGCTCCTCCGGGGAGCTGCCACCGCGGGCTGGCTGACGGCCGGCGCGTGGCTGATCACCCGGCCCTCTCACCGGCGGCGGCGACCATGAGCGACATCCTCGTGGGCGTCCTCGCGGTGGTCGCGCTGGCGGTCGCCGGTGCGGCCCTGGAGGTCTCGGCCCGCCGTGGGCGCGGCGGGGCGACCGTCGCGCAGGCCATCGGCGCAGCCATGCGCACCACCCCGGGTCGAGTAACGGTGCTCGCTGCCTGGCTCTGGCTGGGGGTGCACTTCCTGGCTCGCTGAACGCCGCGACCCCGACGGCAAGGACGCCGCCCGGCGGTGCGTCAGGTGCGCACGCGGTTCCGTGGCCGCCGCCGGCGGGCGAAGAACCGCTCCACGCGGCGCCACCGGTTCGGCGTCCTCTCCGGATCCATCACCTCCGACTCGGCGAGGGCCTGGTCGACCGGTCCCAGCTCCGGCGGCTCGAAAGGCACCAGCGAGCGACCGGTCGGCCGGCGCAGCCGCTCGATGCCCTGCACGAGCGAACCCGTCTCGGCGATCGCCGCGGCGACGTCGTCCGGCCTGCAGCCGAGGTGCTCGCCGAGCAGGCGATCGCGGAAGCCGACGATGGTCCCGGCGAGCCGGTCGGCTCCCGGCCGTCCCTCCACCGCCTCGATGGCCAGGTCGCACTCGGTGTCCAGGCCCATCGAGCGGTTGTTGACGTTGCTGGAACCGATGCGCAGCAGGCGGTCGTCGATCACGGTCACCTTGGCGTGCACGTAGATGTGCTCGCGCTGCTCGGTCACCGGCGTGTAGATCCGGAACCGGTCGTGCACGTCGGCCTCGCGGATGATCTCGAGCACCCGGGCACGGGCGGTGCCCATCGCCTTCTCCGAGAGCCAGCCGTCGGCGGTCCACGGGTTGAGCACGACCACGTCCGGACCGTCGGCCTCGGCCAGGCGCTGGGCGACCGCCTCGGCGATCCGGCGGCTGGCGAAGTACTGGCTCTCCACGTAGATCGAACGGCGCGCGCCGGCGATGGCGGCCAGCCACAGCAGCTCGACCTCGTGCACCAGGGATTCGTCACCGTGCTCGGGACGGGTGCGGGAGATCGCGACGTCGACGTCGGTGAGCAGGGGCTCGACGTCGTCGGGCCAGCACTCCCTGCCCTCGGGGAGAGGCTCGAGCCGCTCCCCGGTGCCGCTCTCCCACCGCTCGCGGGCGAGCTCGGCGAGGGCGTGCGCGGCGGGCCCGGTCATGATGCTGGTCGCGTCGTGCCACGGGCCGGTCGGCCGGCCCTGGGCGCGTCCGGTGGCCGGACGATGACGGTGCGGGTTGCCGTCGGTGTGATCGGAGGTGTCCCAGCGGTCGGCGGTGATGTCGATGCCGCCGGCGAAGGCCAGGCAGTCGTCGATGACCACGATCTTCTGGTGGTGGGCACCACCGACGGGATGGTGGGTGTCGACGGCGAAGGTGAGCCGGTCGGGCGTGCGCCGGTCGAGCAGCACGATGGGCTTGAGGCCGCGGCCGAGCGCCCGCAGCATGCCGAGGTCCCACTGGAGGAGGCCGATCTCCAGCCGCGGGTTCTGGCTCACCGCCTGGTCGAGCACCGCGCCCAGCCGGTCGTCCTTCGGCCGGCCGCCGTCCAGCGGGTCGAGCCGGATCCGTGGGTCGAAGTCCCAGCCGATGAACAGCACCCTCCGCTGGGCGCCGAGCACGGCACGCTTCAGGGTGGCGAAGTAGCCGGCCGCGTCGACGAAGATGGCGAAGCGGTCGGCCCGCTCGATCCGCCAGCAGGTCTCCCCGGGAACCAGCAGCGGCGCGCCCTGCTCGGGGCGGGCGTCGTCGCGGCCGTCGCGCAGAGGGGCACCGCGATACCGGGCTCGGTATCGGGATCGGTGGTCGCCTGGCCGCTGTCCATCACCCCGGCAGTGTGCCCGCTGCCGGGGATGGAGCAAACGACCGGCCGCAGCGCGCCCCGTCGGCCAGGCCTCGGCTAGGGCTAGGCCGCCGTCAGGGCGTCCGTCAGCAGCGCGACCAGTGCCTCGAGCTGGACGTCGGTCGAGGAGGACACCTCCTCGTCGGAGCCGTCGAGCGCGCGGGCGGCGAGCCCCGCCTTGCTGTCGATGAGCTCGGCGATCCTGGAGTCGATGGTCTGCGCGGCGATGATCCGCCAGGCGGTGACCGGTTCGCTCTGGCCGATGCGGTGGCTGCGGTCGATGGCCTGGGTCTGCTCGGCGTCGGTCCAGGAAAGCTCGGCGAGGACGATGTTCGACGCGACCTGGAGGTTGAGGCCGACGCCCGCCGCCGTCAGCGAGCAGACCGCCACGGCGACGTCCGGGTCGTTCACGAACGCGTCGATGTTCTTCTGCCGCGACGTGGGCGTCTGGTCGCCCCGGATCGACGAGAACCGGACGCCCTGCCTGGTGAAGGTCTCCTCGGCGGCATCCATGACGTCCACGTGCTTGGCGAAGAAGACGACCTTCCCGCGCTGCGCGCCAGCTGCGCCGCGTAGTCCGCGGCGAGACCGGCCTTCGCCCGGCCGATGCGCCGCATCATGCTGAAGACGTTCTCGCCGGCCTCGCCCGTGGTCGCGTCCTTGAGCTCCGACCGGGCCACCCGGCGCACGAGGTCCCGATCGATCCCCTCGACCACGTCGCCGGACCGGTTCGCCAGCGCGGTCTCGTACCGCGTCACCATCCGCCGGGCAAGCTCCTGCTCCGCCGCCCGGATCGACCGGCCGGCCGCCCCGTCGAGCTCGACCGGCAGGTCGGCGATGCGCCGGGCGGGAATGTCGGCGGCGACGTCGACCTTGCGGCGCCGGACGATGCCCAGGTCCACCACGCACCGACGGGCGGCGGCGTAGAAGCCGAAGTCGGCCGGCGTCAGCCCGGTCTCCTCGAGGGCCTCCATCAGCTCGCCGAGCGGCTTGCTCTCGTCGATCCAGCCGAGGAACTGCCAGATCGCCCGGAAGTCGTCGATGTCGTTGATCAGCGGGGTGCCGGTGAGGGCCATCATCAGCGGCCGGGCGAAGCGCGACCGGATGCGGTCGGACAGCTCCAGGACGTGCTGCGAGCGCTGGGAGCTCTTGTTCTTGATGAAGTGGGCCTCGTCGACGACCATGCCGCGGAAGCCGAAGTCGCCGAACCAGCCGACGTGGCGGTCGAGCACCTCGTAGTTGACGACGACGATGTCGGCGAAGCCGTCGATCGAGTCGCCGTTGCCGTGCACGACGGTGGTCGGGCGGTGAGGGGTCCAGATGCCCGCCTCGCGCGCCCAGTTGGTCTTGACGACGCTCGGCACGACCACGAGCAACGGGTAGGCGTTCGCCGCCTCGGCGGCCAGCAGCGCCTGGGCGGTCTTGCCCAGCCCCGGCTCGTCCGCGAGCAGGAAGGTCCGGTGCCCGTCCGCGGCCGCGGCGACCACCTGCGCCTGGTGCGGCATGAGCTCCCGGCCCCCGCGGCGCGCAGCGACGACGGCGCGGGCAGGGGCATGAGGGCCGCGTCGCCGCCGCCCGCCCGCTCGAACGAGTTGAGCAGCGGCTCGATCAGCTCCCACCCGGCCAGGCGACGGGGGCGCGCCGCGGTCGGCCGGACGGCATCGAAGTCCGGGGCCAGGAACGGGTTGGCCAGCTGCCGCGAGATGACCGACTGCGGAACGACCCGCCGCTGGGGGCGGCCGGGCTCGCGGTGGGTTCGGCCGGCGGCGCCTCCTCCGGGGCGGCTCCATGCCGACGGCCCGCAGCATCTCGCGGGTGAGCGTCCGGGCGGCGTCGGAGACGACGGCGTCCTCCGCCAGGAGCGACAGGAGGCCGGTGTCCCGCACGGCCGTCTTGGCGAGGATCGTCGCGACCCCGTCGAGGCGCTTGAGCTGCTCGGCCCGGCGGGCGTCGCCGAGGCTCTCGTCGGCCTTGACCCGGGTGTGCTCCTCGCGCATCAGCAGGGCCACGGCCTGGAACTTGGTGCGCACGGCGGGCGTCACCCGGCCGCGCTGCACGGCTGCCTCGACCTCGCGGACGGCCCGGGCGATGACCGAGATGACGTCGTCGCGATCGCGCCCGCGCCGCTGGTCCCGCGGCGCCGGGCGGCGGGTACTGGTCTGGCGTTGGCCCCGTCGAGCCAAGGCCACCTCCTCTGAGATCCCCGGATCGGTTGCGGCGGCTGGATGCCGCACGCGGTCAGCGAGTCCGGGTCGGTGCATGCCGCGACCGGATGGCACGAGTGCCGTCCGTCCGCGAGTCGGCCCCACGGATCTCCGAGAGATCGATGCCTCGGGGCCGGACGGCCCGCCAGCGGTGAGACCTGCGGTCATCGGGCGATGGCCGGGCACCGACCGCGGAACGCGACTCGCCACCGGACGAGCGGACTCGCCTGGGCTCGGTGCCGTACCGATGGTAGCGCTCCCGGGGCGGCCGGGCCCGAACCGGCGGACCGGTGCCGACCCCGCGAGTCGCCACGGCGGCATCGCCGCCGATCCGCAGGGCCGTCCGCGACCGACCGAGGACCGACGACGATGCGACGGCGACGAGGCGCTGGTTCACTCCTCGCATGGTCGAACCGCTGCCAGGCCCCGATCGGGAGATCGATCCGAACGAGCCGGTGCCCGATGATCCGGCCGAACTGCTGCCCGACGCCCCGGAGCCGCTGCCACCTCCGCCGATCGAAGCCAGCCCCGACGACCCCGGGGGCGACCCGGGCGGTGTGCCGGAGCCGGCCTGAGCCGCCGGGCACGGAGCCTGCGGATCACCGCGCGGGCGCACGACGGTCAGCGGAGGTCCTCCAGGGCGGCGAGCACCGTCGGCCAGGCGGCGCTGCGCGGATCGATCAGGGCGAAGTGCCCGCACTCCACCGGGGTGAGCACGGCATCCGGATGCCGGCGCAGGTAGGCCTCGCTCACCTCGACGGGCACGACGGCGTCCCCGGTCCCGTGCACGATCCGGACCCGTCCCGCGGGCGTCGGCAGCCGCGCCGGGTCGAGGTCCGGCCGCGCGCCGGCGTCCTGGCCCAGGAAGGCCGGCACGGCGTCGCCGTCCAGCCGCAACTCCTGTGCGCGCCGCAGGTCCGCCACCGGGGCCAGCGCCAGGACCCCGTACGGGGCGGAGGCGGGCTCGAGGGTCGCGGCCGCGTGCAGCGCCAGGTGCCCGCCGGCGGAGTGCCCCACGAGGACGAGGCGCCGTCCGGCGAACTGCGGCTCTCCGGCGACCGCCCGCACCGCGGCGTGCACGTCCTCGACCGCCAGGTCCGGTCGGCCGGGGCTGCGCCGGTACTCCGGCGTCACGGTCGGCCAGCCGGCGGCCGCGAGCGCCTCCGTCATGGGCCGCACGTGCACCCGGTCGAACGCCGGCCGCCAGAACCCACCGTGCACGACCACCAGGAGCGGCCGGTCGGCCGGGGCATCCGGGGCGAGACGGACGTCGGCCGGCTGGTCGCCCGTGCCGTACGTCAGGACGGCGTCGGGCGCCGACGCCGGGCGGCTCAGGACGGACCGGTCCTCGGATCCGCGCGTTCCCATGCGCCCAGTAGTACCCGATCGGTCGATGACGCCTCGGCGGGATGCCGGACGGGGATAGCGTCCAGGAGGACGAGGGAGGCGCCATGACGATCGAGGACGGCGTCCGCGCCATCGAAACGGGTGTGGCGACGGACTTCACCGCGCGGATGGACTACGGCGGCTACCTGTCGCTGGACACGCTGCTGTCGGCACAGAACCCGATCAGCGACCACCGGGACGAGCCGCTGTTCATCGCCGCGCACCAGACCACCGAGCTGTGGCTGAAGCTGGCTCTGCACGAGCTGCGCGGCGTCCGGGCCGATCTCGACGCCGACGACGTCCGCCGGGCGCGCAAGGGGCTGGCGCGGGTCAAGCACGTCTTCCGCACGATCACCGACCAGTGGTCGGTGCTCGCGACGCTGACCCCGAGCGAGTACACCGAGTTCCGCGGCGTCCTCGGCAACGCGTCGGGCTTCCAGTCCTACCAGTACCGGGCCGTGGAGTTCGTCCTCGGCAACAAGAACGAGCGGATGCTGACGCTGGTCCGGTCGCGACCGGAGGCCCACGACCTGCTCGCGGAGCTCCTCGACTCGCCCACCGTCTACGACGCCTTCCTCTCCTTCCTCGCGCGCAGCGGGCACGACGTCCCACGGCACCTCCTCGACCGCGACGTCCGCAGGGCCTGGGTCGAGGACGCGTCGCTGCTGCCGGTGTTCACGGCCATCTACGAGGACACGACGGCCCACTGGGCGGAGTACGCCATGTGCGAGGACCTGGTCGACCTCGAGGACGCCGTCCAGCTCTGGCGCTTCCGCCACCTCCGGACGGTGCAGCGGACCATCGGCTTCAAGGTCGGCACCGGCGGCAGCTCCGGGGTCGACTTCCTGAAGCGGGCGCTGGATCTGACCTTCTTCCCGGAGCTCTACACGGTGCGGACGCACATCGGTGCCTGAGGACGACGCCGGGCGGCTGCCCCAGGAGTTCGTCGAGCTGGCCGCGGAGCTGGACGAGCGCGACCCGCTGGCCGCCTTCCGGTCGGAGTTCATGCTGCCCGACGGGGTGCTCGCCTACCTCGACGGCAACTCGCTGGGCCGCCCGTTGCGGGTCACGGCCGAGCGCCTCGCCGGCTTCGTGGACGGCGAGTGGGGCGAGCGGCTCATCCGCGCCTGGGACGAGACGTGGCTGGACCGTCCCACCGCCGTGGGCGACCTCGTCGGTCGGGTCGTGCTGGGCGCCGCGCCCGGCCAGACGGTGGTCGCCGACTCGACCACGGTCCTGCTCTACAAGCTCCTCCGGGCAGCGGTGGACGCGCGCCCGGACCGCTCCGAGATCGTCGCGGACACCGAGAACTTCCCGACCGACCGCTTCGTCCTCGCCGCGGTCGCCGCCGAGACGGGCCGGACGATCCGCTGGATCGAGCCCGACCCGGCGACGGGCGTGCACCCGGACGAGGTGGCAGCGCTGCTCAGCGACCGCACGGCACTTGTGCTGCTCAGCCACGTCGCCTACAAGTCGGCCTACATCGCCGACCTGCCCGCGATCACGGCCGCGGCCCACCGGTCCGGCGCCCTCGTGCTGTGGGACCTCTGCCACTCCGCCGGCGTCACCGAGGTGGGCCTGGACGCCGCGGACGTGGACCTCGCCGTGGGCTGCGGGTACAAGTTCCTCAACGGTGGCCCGGGCGCGCCGGCCTACGGCTACGTCGCCCGCCGGCTCCAGGACGAGCTGACGCAGCCCGTTCCGGGCTGGATGGGTCACGCCGAGCCCTTCGCCATGGGCGGTGCCTACGTGCCGGCGTCCGGGATCCGGCGCTTCCTCAGCGGTACGCCGCCGATCCTGGGCATGATCCCGATGCAGGACATGCTGGACCTGATCGAGCGGGCCGGCATGCCCGCGGTGCGGGACAAGTCGGTCCGGCTCACGGAGTTCGCGATCGCCGTCGCCGACGAAGTCCTCGCTCCGCTCGGGGTCACGGTGGCCTCCCCCGCGACGTGGACCGCCGGGCCGGGCACGTCACGCTCGAGCACGACGCGATGGCCGCCGTCGTCGACGAGCTCTGGCAGCGGGGCGTCATCCCGGACTTCCGGCGGCCCCGCGGCCTACGGATCGGGCTCTCGCCGCTGAGCACCAGCTTCGGCGAGCTGGCGGCGGCCCTCGGCCACGTCCGGCAGGTCCTGGCGTCGCAGCACCGCTGACCCACCGACGGTGTTGCCCCCGGCTCCGCGGTCCAGCAACCTGGGCCGGTCGGCGTCGCCGGCGAACACGAGCTCCGCCGAAGGGAAACGGCATGTACGCGCGGTCGACGACGATCCACGGCAACCCGCAGTCCGTCGACGAGGGCATCGCCGTCGTCCGGAACGAGGACATGCCCGCGGTGCGGCGGCTGGACGGCTGCAACGGCCTGTCCATGCTGGCCAACCGCACCACCGGCCGGTGCATCGTGACGACGTCGTGGCGCGACGAGGCCGCGATGCGAGCCAGCGAGGACGCCGTCCGGGCCTCCTCTCAGCGCACGGTCGAGGTGCTCGGCGGCGACGTGCAGGTCGACGAGTGGGAGATCGCTGCCATGCACCGGGTGCACGAGTCCCACTCCGGCGCCTGCTCCCGGGTGACCTGGATGCGGACCGACCCGGAGGCGGTGGACAAGGCGGTCGACGCCGTCCGCCTCTCGCTCATGCCGAAGCTGGACGACCTGCCCGGCTTCTGCAGCGTCAGCGTCATGGTGCGGCGCAGCGAGGGCATCAGCGTCGCGACGGTCTCCTACGACAGCTGGTCCGACCTCGAGCAGGCCGCCGAGGGCGCACGCGAGTTCCGGGAGGACTTCGGGCCGTCGCTGGGTATCGAGGTCACCGACACCGCCGACTTCGACCTCTCCATCGCCGACCTGCGGGTGCCCGAGAGCAGGTGACCGCGGCAGCTACGCCGCGACGACCGGCGCCAGCCGGAGCTTCGTCTTCAGATCGGTCCGGCACAGGGCGTGGAGGAAGCAGGTCTGCTCCCCCATGTCCACGAACGTCCGGGCGAAATCCGCGTCCTCCCGGGTCTCGAGGTAGACGTGCGTCTCGACGGGGTCTGCGGCGCCGGCCCTGCCGGTGCCACCGGAGGCACCGCCGACGGAGAAGTGGGTGTCCTGGATGATCCGGTACCGGTCCAGGCGCTTCCGGGTGATCGCGGCGTACCTGCCGAACTGCGTCATGAAGCAGAAGGCGATCCCGGCCGAGACGAGCGTGGCCGCGTCCGGCGCCCGACCCCGCCCTCCTGAACCCTCCGGCTCGTCGGACAGGAGACGGAAGCGCGAGCCGCTCGGCTTGTGCAACTGGACGTCGATCACCTTGACGCCGTCGGCGCGCACCGTGCAGACGCCGCGTACGTGCAGGGTCCGCTTCTGCTCCGCCAGCAGGCTGGAGCCGGTGCCGCCCTCCCCTCGTGCCGTTCCGCGGAGCCGGCCAGCCGCATCAGCTCGGGGGCCTCGTCCGGGCCGTCCACGGAGACCTCGTCGTACCGGTCCGCGGCGTCGGCCGGGGCGGGCGAACCCAGTGCCGCCACCCGCGCCGGCTCCAGCGGCTCCCCGTTGTGGGTGAGCGTGAACAGGCTCGTGCTCCGGCCGCGCAGCAGCCCGTTGAGCGGGGAGGCGTCGATCGCATCGGCACCCAGACTGCGGAGCGTCCCCACGTCGGCACCGGCGTCGGCCTCGATCGTGAGCTCGGGCGGCAGCGCGCCGCCGATCATCGTGCCCCGGAGCGCCGAGCCCTCCATCGTGTAGACGTTGTCCAGGGTCAGCCGCAGGCCGTCCAGGCGGAGCCCCCGCTGGGCCGCGAGGGCCAGCACCTCGTTGGCGTAGGACGCGACCATGCCGGCGGTCAGGAAGGCGAGCGGGAACGGGGCCTCGTCGTGTCCGGCGAGGTAGGGGCCCTCGTCCGAGGTGAGCCGCCAGCCCGTCCCGCCCGCGCTGGAGACGACCAGCGCCTCCTTCTGCATGCCCGCCAGCGACCGGACGAACGTGCGGACCGCCACGTCCCGTCGCGCCGTCGGCGGGACGAGACCGTAGCGAGCCGGCTGGTCGAAGGCGAAGAACCGGGGACGGTGGTCGTCCCCCAGCGTGTTGGGTGCGGTCATCTGGTCATCCGTCCCTTCGCGGCTCTGGTCCCGAGGGGAACAGAGGGGATCGCGGTGCGTGGGCGCGTGCCGGCTGCATCGGTCGACGGCGCTGTCCGTCGACCGGGCCACCACGCTACCCAGCACTCGCGATCCGAGACCGCCTCACCCACGCCGGGTGCACCGATACGGTCACCGACCGCGGGGCCCACGGCGCTAACCGATGGTGTCCAGGTCCCGCGCGACGGCGTCGGCGGCCTCGGCCAGGGCACTCGCCCAGGCCGGCGACCGGTCCCGGGAGTACCGGGCGGAGGGCGCGGCCAACGAGAGCGCGGCGCCGCTGACCCCGCCGGCGGGCGGGACCGCCACCCCGACGGCGATCAGGCCCGGCTCGGTGGCCTGGTCGTTGACCGCGTACCCGCGGCGCCGGATCACCCGCAGCTCCCGCTCCAGCCGGGCCGCGGTGTCCGCCGCCAAGGCTTCGACGACCGGGGTGAGCCGCTCGGCGTCCAGCGTGGCCAGTACCGCCTTGCCGCCCGAGCTCAGGTGGGCCGGCAGGGCGCGGCCGGTGCGGTCACCGACCCGGAGGACCTGGTCGCACTCGACCGTCGCGACGAAACGCACGTCGCCCCCGGCGAGAACCATCGCGTTCGCCGTCTCCCCCATCGCGTCGACCAGCGTCCGCAGGTGCGGCAGGGCGGCGTCGCGCAACCGGGTGACCGGCGCCTGCTGCTGCCGCCCACGGCGGAGCACGGGACCGGCGGTGTAGCTGCGGTCGGGTAACTGCTCCGCGAAGTCCCGGTAGACGAGCATGCCGAGCAGCCGGTGGGCGGTCGAGACCGAGACGCCCAGGCGGGCGGCGACGTCGGTCACCCGCATGGCGCCCTCCTGCTGCAGCAGGCTCGCCAGCAGCAGCGCGGAGTCGACGGAGGCGATCGCGTACGCGGGACGATTCTTCACCGCAGAAAAGTCTATCCCTCGCTCCGGGAAGCGCGGCACCGTGGGAATTGCCATTCCACCGACGGATGTCAGGGGACGACAGACGTGCAGTTCTACCTCGACGGCTACCGGCCCGGCGATCCGTTCGTCGCGCAGCCGCACCCTCTGTCGCGGACCGGCCGGACGGCCTGCCCGAGGAGGTCGACGTCCTGATCGTCGGCTGCGGTCCCGCCGGGATGGTGCTGGCCGCTCAGCTCGCCCAGTTCCCCGAGATCCGGACGGCGATCGTCGACCGGCGCGACGGCCCCTGGCCGTCGGCCAGGCCGACGGCGTCGCCTGCCGCACGGTGGAGATGTTCGAGGCGTTCGGGCTGGCCGACCAGCTCGTCTCGGAGGCCTACTGGGTCAACGAGGTGGGCTTCTGGCGGCCCGACCCCGAGGACCCCTCCCGCATCACGCGGACCGGGCGCATCCAGGACGTCGAGGACGGGCTCTCGGAGTTCCCGCACGTCATCGTCAACCAGGCCCGGATGCTGGCCTACCTGCGCGACTCCATGGCGCGGTCGGCCAGCCGGCTCGAGCCGTGCTACGGGCTGCAGGCCGCCGACGTGCAGGTCGCCCCGGACGGGAAGGCCCCGGTGACGGTGACCCTGCGCCACGTCGCGGACGGCCAGGAGACCGGTGAGATCTCGACGGTCCGCGCCCGGTACGTGGTCGGCTGCGACGGCGCCCGCAGCGCCGTCCGGACCTCGATCGGCCAGGAGCTGGTCGGCGACGCGATGAACTCCTCCTGGGGCGTCATGGACGTCCTCGCCGTCACCGACTTCCCCGACATCCGGCTCAAGGCCGTCGTCCACTCGGCGGACCAGGGCAGCCTGCTGATCATCCCGCGCGAGGGCGGCTACCTGGTCCGGCTCTACATCGAGCTGGACCAGGTCCGGGACCGCGACATGCTCGACGCCCGCAGCGTCACCCCGGAGAAGCTCGCCGCGGTGGCCAACCGGATCCTGCACCCCTACGCGATCGACGTGAAGAGCGTCGGCTGGTGGTCGGTCTACGAGATCGGCCAGCGGCTCTGCAGGAAGTTCGACGACGTCCCCGCCGAGGAGATGCCGACCCAGCTCCCCGGGTCTTCATCGCCGGCGACGCCTGCCACACGCACAGCGCGAAGGCCGGACAGGGGATGAACGTGTCGATGGCCGACGCCTGGAACCTCGGCTGGAAGCTGGCCGCCGTCCTGCGCGGCACCGCGCGACCCGAGCTGCTGCACACCTACTCCGACGAGCGGCAGCAGGTCGCCCAGGAGCTCATCGACTTCGACCGCGAGTTCGCCCGCATGATGAGCGCCAGGAGACCCACCTCGCCCGACGACGACGGCGCGGAGCCGGGCGCGTTCCAGGCCCACTTCGCCGCACAGGGCCGGTTCACCGCCGGCGTCGCCACCCGCTACGGGCCCTCGATGATCACCGGGACGGGCGAGCACCAGCAGCTTGCCGGCGGTTATCCGGTGGGGATGCGCTTCCACTCGGCGCCGGTGGTGCGGCTGGCCGACGCCAAGCCGATGCAGCTGGGACACGCCGCCCGGGCGGACGGCGCCTGGCGGCTCTACGTCTTCGCCGACGCCGCGGACCCGTCGTCGGAGGTATCGCGGGCCCGGGCGCTGTGCGAGCACCTGGCGTCGGAGAAGTCACCGCTGGTCCGCTTCACCCCGGCCGGTGCCGACCCCGACTCGGTGATCGACGTCCGCGCCGTCTTCCAGCAGGGGCACCGGGACCTGGACGTCGGCCGGCTGCCGGCGGTCCTGCTGCCCCGGAAGGGCAGCTTCGGGCTGATCGACCACGAGAAGGCCTTCTGCCCCGACCCGAAGGCCGACGACATCTTCGACCTGCGCGGCATCGCGCGCGACCAGGGCGCCATGGTGCTCGTCCGGCCGGACCAGTTCGTCGCAGCCGTGCTCCCCTCGATGCCCACGGGGAGCTGACGGAGTTCCTGTCCGGCGTCCTCGTCGACGCCCGGTAGGCCGGCCGGCCCGCGACGGCGCCCGGCTACGGTGCGACCATGCCCTCCGTCGCCCGCACCGTGGCCCGGCTGCTCCTCGGCACGGCCATGGTGGGCGCAGGAGTGCTGCACCTGACGGTCCAGCGGCAGGAGTTCCAGGCGCAGGTGCCCGAGTGGTTCCCCGTGGACGAGGACCTGACGGTCCTCGCCTCGGGCGTCGCCGAGATCGCCCTGGGCGCGGCGTTCGTCGCGTTCCCGCGGAAGCGCCGGCTCGTCGGTGGCCTGCTGGCGGCGTTCTTCGTGGTGATCTTCCCCGGCAACATCGCCCAGTACGTCGAGGGCACCGACGCCTTCGGCCTCGACACCGACACCAAGCGGCTCGTCCGGCTGTTCTTCCAGCCCCTCCTGGTGCTCTGGGCGTTGTTCGGCGGCGGCTGGTTCCGGCGCACCCGGCAGGACTGAACCCCGGGGCTACGCCGTCAGCGCGGCGACCACGTCGGGGTAGACCTTCTCGGCAGTGAGGCGCAACTCGTCGTCGGTCCGGTCCTGCACCGGGTGGGGCACCAGGACGAACGGGGCCGGGAAACCGAGCGCCTCCCCTGCAGCCGCGCGGCCTCGGCGAAGGCCTCGCTGGCGAGGAAGAGACCCACCACGCCACGGCGCTCGAGGTCGGCGATGTCGTGCACACTGCACGACGTGCACGAGCCCTAATCGGCGAGCGCCTCGATGACCACCTCGCACTGCTCGGCGATCTCGTGCCGCAGGTCGACCGGGGCGGTGCGGGCGAACGTGGGCTTGCGGTACCGGCGGACGTGGACGCCGTCCGCGGTCAGCAGCTGCTCCAGCCGGTCCAGGACGACGTCGCCGCGGGCCTTGCTGATGTCGAGCAGGCCGACGGTGCGGCCCGCCAGCGCGGCCGGTCGGGGCAGCAGCTCCCGCACCGCGGTCCGCTGTTCCCCGGTCGGGTCCAGGACGGTTCTCATGCGCGCACCTCTCTGGTCACCGGGGCGCTCCCGGTCTCACCGGACACCCACCCACCGACGATCGCGCTGAACAGACCGGCGTCGCCGCCGGCGTGCACCACCAGCAGCCCGCCGGGGCGGAACTTGGGCAGGTCGACACCGGCCAGTGCTGCGGGAACGCCCTCGGCGATGCCCGCCGCACCACGGAGCAGCTCGTCGGAGGGCAGGGTGAGCAGGCCCGCCAGCTCGGCGAGCAACCGGACCCGGTCCCAGCCGGCTTCCCGGAACACCCGCCCGTGCTCCGGCGAGACGACGAGCATCGCGTCGAAGGCCATGGGCAGCTTCGGGTGCGCGGTGACCCGCAGGCAGGCCGCGAACGTCCGGGCCAGGGACTCCGGGGTCCGGCTCAGCTGGTCGACGACGGGCTGGACGCCGGAGCCGGCGAAGAGGGTGACCGCGTCCCCGGGGACGCCGCGCTCGGCGGCGAGCGGCGCGAACGGGCTGTCCTGCTCGCGCTCGGCGAAGCAGAAGGTGAGCTTGCCCGGGTTGCCCAGCGTCGCCCGGTCGACCCCGCCGGGGCGGCCTCCGCCGACGTTGCGGACGACCAGCTGCAGCGCCCTGCCGATCGTGGCGTTGGGCCGGTTGCCCTGGCCGAGCGCGTTGACGCCGCTGTTCATCCCGATCCGGCGCGCGACGGGGCCGTTGACGACGACCAGCGGGCCGGAGAAGTACGTCGTCGCCAGCAGCCCGTGCAGCGCGAACTCCTCGGTGCAGGCGGCCTCCAGGGCGGCCAGGACGACCGGCAGGTACTCGGGCAGGCAGCCGGCCATCACCGCGTTGACGGCCACCTTCTCGACCGTGCATTCCACGAGGTCGGGCGGGACGACGGCCACCACATCGGCGGGGTTCCGCGTCGTCCCCCGCAGCATGCGCAGCACCCGCTCGGGCGTCGGCGGGACGACGGGCAGTCCGTCGGTCCAGCCCCGGTCGAACATCGCCTCGTGCTCGTCCTCGAGGTCGGCCAGCTCCACCCGGCGGCTGCCGAGGCCGCTGCCGCCGTAGCGCGCCTCCAGGACGTCGATCCGGAAGGGGTCCACCGACAGCGACCCGCAGCCGGGGCGGTGCTCGGGCAGCCCCGGCCCGAGCCCGGTCAGCCCGGTGAGGGACTCCCAGTGCTCGCGGCTCCAGCCCACCACCCGGGCGGCCTCGACGCCGCCGTCGATCCGCATCAGCGTCGGGACGGTCTCGATGCCGAGCCGGTAGGACAGCTCCAGGGCGGTGTCGTCGCCGTCGAACCAGTCGGGGTCGTCCTGGCACCAGACCGCCGCACCGAGCTCCCGCAGCACCGGCTCGACCAGCACGCACGTGGGGCAGTCGCGCTTGACCACGGCGACGAGTCCGTCCGGCAACCGCACGCCGTCGACGCTAGCCCTCCTGGCGCGCCTCCGCCGCGCTCCGTGAACGGCAGCCAGGAGACGCGAGGATCCGCCGCGCGGGTCAGCCGGCTGGGGCGTGGTGCGGCGGGTAGCTCAGTTCGAACCAGACCGTCTTCTCGACGGCGTGCCGGCGCCGGCGGGCACCCCAGCGGTCGGCCAGGGTGCTGACCAGCTGCATGCCGCGCCCGCCTTCCGCGGTGACGGGAGGGGTGAGCAGGACGGGAAGCCCCGCCTCGGTGTCCGTGACACCCACCCACAGGCGCCCCTCGTCCGGGAAGGCCTGGATCTCCACCACGAAGTCGTGTCCACCTGCGTGCCGCACGACATTGGTGACCAGCTCGGAGACCAGCAGCACGGCCGTCTGGCACGACGCGGCCGGAACGCCGTCCAGGGCGTGGCCGACGTAGGCACGGGCGGCAGGGATCGAGTCGGGCCAGGCGGAGAACGACCGGGAAGGCATCTCAGGCCTCCGCCAGGCCGAAGCGTGCGGCCAGGCCCAGGACTTCGATGACGCGGCGCACCGGCTCGCTCGCCGAACGGGTCCGGACCTGCCCGAAGTGGTTCGCGATCCGCACGAGCACGGCGATGCCGGAGGAGTCGAGGAAGTCCAGCTCCCCAGGTCCAGCACCACCGGTTGCGGCGGGCGGGCCAGCGCCTCGGCCAGCGGCCCGGCCACGGCCGGCAGGCTGGCGAGATCCAGTTCGCCGGCGAGGTGGAGCACCAGCTCGCCGTCGGAACCCGCACGGACGTCGAGCCGCGCCCGCGGCCCATGGGTCAGTTCCATCGCAACCCCAGCAGCACTGTGTCGTCCTGGTTGTCTTCGGTGGTGAGGTCGGCGAGCAGGCCGTCGACCATCTCCGCCAGCGGACTGGACCTGGCTCCGGACGCAGCTGACCGCAGCCTCTCCAGCCCGGTGTCGATCGTCTCCCCCGGCGTTCCACCGCGCCGTCGGTGAACGCCAGGAGGGCGGCCCCCTCCCCACCGTCACGACCGCGGCGGGCGGCGGCATGTCGTCCGGGAGCCCGACCGGGGGCGCCGTCGGGCACTCCAGCAGCGTCGCGCCGTCGGCGGTGAGGAGCACCGGGGCGAAGTGTCCGGCCGAGACCAGGCGCAGGCGGCCGGCGCTCGCGTCCAGCTCGCCGAGCAGCACCGTGGCGAACTGGTGGTCGGTCTCGATGTCCAGCAGGCCGCGCAGCTTGGCCATCACGACCTCGATGTCGTGCCCCTCGGACACGAAGGCGCGGACGGCGAACCGCAGCGCGGCCATGGTGGTCGCCGCGGGCAGGCCGCGCCCGGAGATGTCGCCGACGACGAAGACGCAGCATCCCGGAGCGCGCGCGATGACGTCGTACCAGTCGCCGCCCACCTCGAGCTCGTCGACGCCGGCGACGTACCGCGCGGCGACCTCCACCCCGCCGATGTCGGGGACGACGGGGAGCAGGGCGTGCTGCAACGTCCCGGCGATGCCGCGCTGCTGGCGGTAGAGGCGCTCGTTCTCGGCGGCCAACCGCTCGGCGATCAGCCTGCGCCGGGACACGTACTCGACGGTCATCCCCCGCCCACGGCCAGGGCCACGCCGACGCCCAGCACGATCCACGGCAGCGCTGCCGAGAGCGCTCCCGCCAACGGGGTCTGGGATCTGCCGACGATGGTGATCTCGGTGTTGCCGAACTCTGCGGTCGTGGTCTCGGTGTCCCCCTCGATGGGGGCTGGCGCGGTGGCCTGCAGCAGGGTCTCCGGACCGACCTCGTCCCCCAGGTACAGCGCGAGATCGAGGCCGTGCAGCGGCGATCCCTCCGGCACGGTCACCTGGCGGTCCGACGGCAGGGGGACTCCGCGTAGACGAGCAGGTCGGTGTTGTCCTCGGCCGGCATCAGCGCGTACGCCAGCCGGTCCGGCTCCCCGGCACGATTCCCAGGATCACGAGCTCACCGGTCGGGCTCAGCTCCCCGAACGTCTCCGCCGGGTCGCCCTGGAGCAGCGGTTCGACCCCTGGACGGCGACCCGCTCGGGTCCGTCGTCGGTGATCCGCCACAGCGACAGCGACTGGCCGGTGTCGGCCAGTTGCGTGTCGGCGAACCGCGCGAACGCGTCCGGGTCCGCGTCGGTCGCGACCGCGACCAGCCCCATGTCCGACAGCTGGACCTGCAGCACCGCCGCCTGGTTGCTCAGCAGGGAGCCGACCTGGGCGAGCTGGCGCCGGAGCAGCGATTCCTCGCTGTTGTCGTTGACCTGCCAGGTCAGGAAGCTCAACGCCACCGTGAGCGCCAGCAACAGCATGGCGACGACGGCACTGAGCTGGCGGGGCGCGGTCCTGAACATGTCCCACGCAACCTAGCCGGTGGGCGGCGTGGCGGCTGGTGCCCCGCCGTGGGCGGCCGCAACCAGCGGGGCCCGATTCCGGCGCGGTCTCAGGGGTTCCGGGCCGGACCCGTCCGAGCGGGGCATCGACCCGTTCGGCCCGGCCTCGCGCCGGGTGGCCGTGCACGTCCTCGACCGGTGCCCGGCCGGAGCTGGACCGAGCGTCCAGCCAGGCCTGCCACTCCGACCGCTCCCCTGATCCCGAACGGATCGTCGCGACGAGGAGGAAGGCGACGCCGAGGACGACGACGAGCACGAGGAGCGTCGCGATCTCCTGCCAGCCGAACAGCGGCGGGACGGTCATGCTGCCGGGGGCGGCGGGGTCAGCTCGGGCGCCATGGGACGAGGGTGCGCCCTGCCGACGCCTGCCGGGTGGTCGGGAGCCGGCGTCCTCACTCGCCCGGGCGACGTTCGGCAGAGAAGGCGCCGCGGGGCCGTCGTCGCCGGTCCGGGCCGGGACCCAGCCCCTCCGGGTGACCCCGGCCCGCTCCCCGGCCCGGAAGCCGATTCGGAGTCGTAACGTTCTGCACTCGTACCGTAACTCCGTGATGAGGCAGGTGGGATGAGCGTCGAGCTGCACGCCGAGGACGGGGCCGCCGTCCCGGCACGGGAGCCGGTCCAGGAGACCGGTCCGCGCGACCGGGCCCGCCCGCACGTGTCCGGCGATCTGCCCACGGTGCTCGGGACCGGGCCCATGTTCCGTCGCACCGTGGCCGGCTACGACCGGTTCCAGGTCGACACCTACGTCCAGTGGGCCGAGGACGAGCTCGCCACCGCCGACCGCGAGCGCGAGCACCTGCTCGCCGGCCACGTGCGCACGCGGGCCGAGCTCGACCAGGCGCGTGCGCTGCTGTCCCACTCCGCGGCCGGCGGGCAGCTCCTCACCGTGTCCCGCCGCATCGGGTCGATGCTCGCAGCCGCCGCCGACGAGGCCCAGACCATCGTCGCCGAGGCGGAGAACCACCGGTCCGTCGCCTCGGCGCGGGCCGAGGTGCTCGCAGCCGACGCGCACCGGGTGCTCGCCGACGCCGAGCAGGAGGCCGCGCGGCGACTCCATCAGGCGACGGCCGAGGTGGCGGCGATGGCCGCCGAGGCCGCCCGGCTGGTCGCCGACGCCGAACGGACCGGCCTCGACGCCCGCGCCGAGGCCGCGGCCCGGCTGGCGACGGTCCGGCAGGTCGAACGCCGCGCCGCGGAGGGTGCCGAGGAGATCCGGCGGTCCGCCGTCGCGGACGCGGAGGCGGCCCGTCTCGTGGCGCGCGAAGAGGTCGTCGGCATGCTCGGCGTCGGCCGGGAGCAACGGCGACGCGCCGACGTCGAAGCGGCGGCCGTGCGGGACCGCCTGGACCGCGACGCCGCGGCACGCCGCGCCGTCCTGCTGGCCGAGGTGGCCGACCTCGAGCACCGGCGGGACGCCCTCCGCGCCGAGCTGGACCGGGCGGCCAGAGCCGCGGCCGCTCCGCCGGGCAGCCGCCCGGCCGGCGTGCGTTCCCCTCGCGTGGCTCGGCGAGCGCATCGGCCGGCACACGGCGGCCTGGGGGCCAGCCGGTGGCCGGGCCGCGCCTGCGGGGGCCCGTCACCGGAGGCGCACGGCGGCCTGACGGCGCAGGGAGCACGCTCGGCGGATCGGAAGACCTTGCCGGGCCACCGCGTCTCCAGTGCACTGTCGGTGTGACGGCCCGAACGCTGACGCACGGGGCGACCTCGACTGCACGAGAAGGCCTGCACGGCCCCCGTGCCGTCCAGCGGCACCCCGTCGACCTCGTCCGCGTGGTCCTCGGGCTGTCCGTCTTCGGGATCGGCTTCCTCGTCGCGCAACGGGGCGAGCTGCCGGTTCTCGAGCGGGACCTCTTCCGCATCGTCAACGACCTGCCGGAGATCGTCTTCCCGGTCGTGTGGGCGGTCATGCAGCTCGGCAACGTCATCGCCGTGGCCGCCGTGGCCGCGATCGCTGCGCTCACGCGGCGCATCCGGATGGCGCGCGACCTGCTGGTGTCGGGTTCCCTGGCGTACCTGGCGGCCGACCTGGTCAAGAGCGTCGTCGGGCGGGAGCGCCCGGCCGGCCTGGTCGACGCGAACCTGCTCGACGGCAACGTCGGCGGCATCGGCTTCATCTCCGGGCACGCCGCCGTCGCCGCGGCGCTGGCCACCGCCGCGGTGCCGTACCTGACGCGCCGGGGTCGCCGGGTCGCCTGGGCGCTGGCCTGGACGGTGGCGATCGCCCGCGTCTACGTGGGGGCGCACCTGCCGCTGGACATCCTGGGTGGGGCGGCCGTGGGATGGGCCATCGGCTCCCTCGTGCACTACGCCTTCGGCGTGCCGCGCTGGGAGCCCGTCCCGGCCGCGGTGGCCCTCATGCTGCGCCGCTTCGGGCTCCCCGTCCGGGACCTGCGCCCCGCCGACGTCGACGCGCGCAGCTCGCACCCGTTCACGGCGATCGACGACGACGGTCGCCGGCTCTACGTGAAGGTCCTGGACCCCGACCGCTTCGAGCGCGACTGGCTGTACCGCCTCTACCGGCTCATCGCCGTCCGGGACGTCAAGGACGCGGACGCGGTCGCGCCCCTGGGCCAGCAGGCCGAGCACGAGGCGGTGGCCGCGATGACCGCCCGGGAGCGCGGTGTCCGGGTCCCCCGGTGGTCCTGGCCCGCGGTACCGACCGTGGCGGCGTCGTGGTCCAGGAACACGTGGCCGGCCGCAACCTCGACGACCTGCGCCCCGAGGAGGTCACCCTGACCTGCTCGCCCGGGTGTGGCGGCAGGTGTCCCGCCTGCGCGCCGCCCGCGTCGCCCACCACGACCTGGTCGCCGCCAGCGTCCTGGTCGACGAGAACGGCGAGCCCTGGCTGGTGGACTTCGGGAACGCCCTGACCGGCGCCGACGACCATGCTCTGGACGCCGACGTCGCCGAGCTGATGGCCTCGTTGTCGCTGTGCATCGAGCCGGCCATGGTCGTCGGGTCCGCACTGGACGTGCTCGGGCCCGACGTGGTCGCCGCGGCGCTGCCCAGCCTCGCCCCGCTGCCGCTGTCGGCCGCGACCCGGGCGGGTGAGCGCGCGCGCCCCGGCCGGCTGAGCGCGCTGCGCCGCGAGGTCCGGCGGCGGCTGGACCTGCCCGACCCGCGCCGACCCCAGTTCGGTCCGGCCGGCCCCGCCGCCCGGGTGGCCGTAGGGGCGGGCGCCGCGCTGATCCTGGTCGGCGTCCCGTTGCTCGGCGGGGCCACCGCGGTCGTCGGCTCGGTCGAGGTCGGGGCTGGCGGTGGCTCGGCGGCGCCCTCGCCCTGGGGATCCTGGCGCGGGTCGCGTTGGCGGCCGCCGCCCTGATGACCGTGGAGCGCCGGATCGCGCTGGGCCGCACCGTGGGCGCCGCCATGGTGGCCGACGGCGCGAGCCTGCTGCGCGGGCGCGTCGGCTGGCGACGGTCGGCCGCGCGGTACCTCGAACGCGCCGGGGTGCTCCCGGCCGCCGCCCGACGGTCGATCGACCGGTTCGTCGCCGGGGCCATCGCCGCGGCGGCCGTCGTCGCCGTCGGCACGTTCGTCCTCGCGGTCGTGGAGGACCGGCTCACCGGGTGGCGGACCCCCGAGTCGCTCGTCCCCGTCCTGCTCCTCGGCATCGTGGCGTGGGCGCTGGTCCTGCTGGGGCAGTGGCTGGCCGCGGGCCGCGGGCCGGCGGGCGGTCCGGCCGTCGCCGAGGAACCGGCGCGGCACGTGACCCTGACCCTGCGGTCGGCCCTCACCTGGCGACGGGCCGGGAGAGCCGTCCCGCCCGGGTGGAAGTGGTGGCCCCAGCTCGGCTGGACCACCCTCGGGGTGGCCCTCGAGGCCGGCACCCTGGCGGCCGCCGTGCACGCCGTGGGCGGCGCCGTGCCGGTGCTGGCGACCGCCGCCGTGTACGGCGCGCTGCACCTGCTGTGGTCGCTGGTACCGGCGACCGGGCTGCCCGGTGCCGCCGACGCCGCCCTGCTCCTGGCCCTGACCTCGCTGGGCGCCCCGCTCGCCAGCGCGTGCGCCGGCGTGCTCGCCTTCCGTCTGCTGTCCTACTGGCTGCCGGCCGGGCTGGGCGCGCTGCTCGCGGCCCGGTTCGAGCACCGCTTCGTCACATGACCCCCGGCGGGTGGCAGTCCGCCGCACCCGAGGCCGGGCATGAGCCCTCCTACCGCCGTCGACCGGTCGACGTGCACATCGCACTCGCGGGCGCTGCGCTCACCGCGCTCTGCGCGTGGGGGCGTCGCCGGGCACGGTCGGCTCCCTGGAACGGCGCGTCTTCGCCTCGCTGAACGGCCTCCCCGACGCGTTGCGGGCGCCGCTGTGGCTCGCCCAGACCGCGGGTGTCCTCGCCGTTCCGCTGGTGGTGGCGGCCGCGGCGCTCGTGCTCCGGCACTGGCGGCTGGCGGTCGCAGCGGTCCTGCTCGTGCCCGCGAAGCTCGGCGTCGAGCGCGACCTGCTGAAGGTCCTGGTGCCGCGCGAGCGCCCCGGTACGACCATCCCCGGCGCCGTCCTGCGCGACGTCCCCTCGGCCGGACCGTCCTTTCCCTCCGGGCACGCCCTCATCGCCTTCGGCCTGGTGGTCCTGCTCGCCCCGTACCTGCGGCGGCGATGGGTGCTCGCCGCCCTGACCCTGGCGGTGCTCAACTCGGTGGCCCGGGTCTACCTGGGAGCACACGCCCCGCTGGACGTCGTCGGCGGGGCAGCTGCCGGGATCGCGGTGGCGGCACTGCTGAACATCGTCGTCGGCGTCCCCGTCCGGCCGTCGGGCCGTCGCGCTACCGTCCCCGGATGACCAGGCCGATGCCCACGTCGCTGCCGCCGCTGCCCACGATGATCGTCGGCAGCCTGCCCCAGCCCGACTGGCTCATCGACCGCGATCGGCTCGGTCACCAGTTCCCACCGCGGGTCCGCGCCCGGGAGCTGTGGCGCGTCCCGACGTCGCTGCTCGCAGAGGCGCAGGACGACGCCACACTGGTCGCCCTCCGCAGCCAGGAGGAGGCCGGGCTCGACGTCGTCACCGACGGCGAGATCCGCCGCGAGTCCTACTCCAACCACTTCGCCACCGCCCTCGAGGGCCTCGACCTCGACCGCCCGGGAACGGTGCGCAACCGGTCGGGCATCGACATCCCCGTGCCGCGGGTGACCGGCGAGATCCGGCGGCCCGCGCCCGTGCAGGTCGACGACGTCCGCTTCCTGCGGGCGCACACCGACCGCGCCGTCAAGATCACCGTGCCCGGTCCGTTCACGATGGCGCAGCAGGCCCAGAACGACCACTACGCCGACGACCGGAGCCTGGCGCTGGCCTACGCCGAGGTGGTCCGCGAGGAGATCGCCGACCTTTCGCCGCGGGCGCCGACATCGTGCAGATCGACGAGCCGTGGCTGCAGGCCCGGCCCGACGTCGCCCGGGAGTACGGCGCGGAGGCGGTCAGCCGGGCGCTCGCCGACGCCGCCGGCCCGGTGCACGTGCACCTCTGCTTCGGCTACGCCGCGATGGTCGCCGACCGGCCCGACGGCTACTCGTTCCTGCCGGAGCTGGCCGACACCCCGGCGGACGTCGTGTCGGTGGAGACGGCCCAGTCGCACCTGGACCCGGCGACCCTGCGCCCGCTCCGGGGCAAGGGCATCGCCCTGGGCGTCCTCGACCTGTCGACGCCGGAGGTCGAGACGCCGGAGACCGTCGCCGACCGGGTGCGGCGGGCCCTGGACTCCGTCGACGTCGACCGGCTCGTGCTCTCCAGCGACTGCGGGCTGAAGTACCTCCCGCGGGCCTCGGCCGCCGGCAAGATGCGTGCCCTGGCCGAGGCGGCCGCGACGCTCCGGGGAGAGATCTGATGGCCAACCTGGAGTCGCTGCGGCGGTTCGGCATCGTCCTGGAGATGGCCGAGGCGGCCGGCGACGGCGACTGGGCGGCCTGGACGACGGTGCTCGCCTCCCTGGACGAGGACACGCGGGCCGACGTCGTCCGCCAGTCGTCGCTGGTCATCGCCATGCTCTGCGAGCGGGAGGCGGAGCGACGGGGCATCACCCGTCACCAGTTCCTCGCGCAGTTCCGGGCGGAGGCCATGGAGGGCATGGGCTGACGCCCTCGCCGGACGGCGGAAGACCCCCACCTGTGGGGTGGTCCTCGTGCCCGTCCCGCCCTGATCGTGGTCCCGGCGGAGGCTCACGCGACTGGGAGGGCGGCATGGACGGGACGACGGACGTCGTGGTGCTGGGGAGCGGACCGGCGGGGCTGTCCACCGCTGCCGAGCTGGTGGCCCGCGGGGTGCCCGCCACGGTGCTGGAGCGCGGCCACGGGATCGGGGCGGCGTGGTCGGCCCGGTACGACGCGCTGCGGTTCAACACCTGCCGGCTGCACTCCGCACTGCCCGGCGCCCCGTTCCCCGCGAGTTCGGTCAGTTCCCCACGCGCGACCAGTACGTCGCCTACCTCCGGCACTACGCGGAGCGCAGAGGAGTGCGGGTCGAGCACGGCGTCGAGGTGACCCGGCTGCAGCCGGCCGTCGGTGGGGGCTGGCAGGTGCGGACCAACCAGGGCGAGCGCCGCGCCGACCACGTCGTCGTGGCGACCGGCGTCTTCAACCGGCCGAAGCCCGCGGACTGGCCCGGCCGCGACGAGTTCCGCGGAACGTTGCTGCACGCCGTCGCCTACCGCAACGCCGCACCGTTCCAGGGCCGCGACGTGCTGGTCGTCGGCGCCGGGTCGACCGGGTTCGAGGTGGCCCACGAGCTCGCCACCCACGGAGCCCGCCGCGTCCGCCTGTCGGTGCGCACCGCCCCCAACATCCTGCTGCGGATGATGGGCGGCCTGCCCGCGGACCTGCCCGTCCCGCTGTTCCTGCACCTGCCCACCGCATGGGTGGACCGGCTGCTGCTGTTCATGCAGCGCCGGGTCATCGGAGACCTCAGCGCGCACGGTCTCCGGCCACCGACGGAGGGCCCGATCTCCCAGTTGCTGCGCCGCGGCGCGGGCACTGCGGTCGTCGACCGGGAGGTGGTCGACGCGATCCGCTCGGGCGCCTTCGAGGTGGTGCCGGCGGTGGAGCGGCTGGACCCCGACGGTGCGGTGCTGGCCGACGGGAAGCGCGTCGACGTCGACACGATCATCGAGGCCACCGGCTACTCCACCGGGCTCGCCGAGCTGGTGGGGCACCTCGGCGTCCTCGACGACCGGGAGCTGCCGCTGGACGGCGAGGGAGCCGAGGTGGCACCCGGGCTGCGGTTCGTCGGTTTCGTCCCCCGGCCGGGCATCACCGGGTACGTCGGGCACGCGGCGCGGCGGGTCGGCCGGGAGATCGCCGCCGGTCGGCGTGCGCCGGCGCGGGCACGAGCGCTCAGCGCATCGAGCTCGACGGGCTGACCACCGGCTCGTGCGACAGCAGCGCGGCCATCTGGGGGCGACTGTTGACGCCGAGCTTGGCGAAGACGGCCTTCACGTGGCCGCGCAGCGTCTCCGGCGTGATCCACAGCCGCTCCGCGATGGCGGAGATCGGCAGGCCCGTGAGGAGCAGCTGGGTCACCTCGCGCTCGCGGTCGGTCAGCTGGTGCAACCGGAGGAGCACGGGGGCGATGTCGGAGCGCCGGGCCGCCTCGACGACGACCGCGGTGCGGCCCCGGTCTCCTCCTTCCAGGCGCGCGCCGCGCACGACCAGCCACTCCCGGTGCGCGCCCGGGTGCGGGCGCACGCCACCCGGCCGGCGCCGTCGCGGGCCAGCACCCGCGTCTGCTGGGCCACCTCGTGCAGCACGATCGTGCTCTCGAGGTCCTCGTCGTCGATGGGTCCGAGCCACTCCCGGGCCGCGGCCGTGACCGACTCGACGCAGCCGTCGTCGGTCAGGACCACCAGCGCGGGAGGTCCGCTGCCGGAGACGTCCCCGGCCTCTCCGGACAGGAGCAGCGAGGTGCGGATGCCGTGGCCGATGTGCGGGCAGAGCCCGGCCAGCTGCCGCACCTCGGCGTCGGAGAAGTAGGGCTCGGAGGCCGGGCGGGTCAGGCAGGCATGGCCCCACGCGGTCGAGCCGGTGGCGAAGACGGCGCGCAGCTCGTCGCCGTACCCGCACGGCCCGTAGATCCGCGCCCACCGGGTGCTGCGGGCGAGGACTCCTCCGGTCGCGGCGCTCAGCGAGGCCGCGGGCACCTCCCGCGACGCGAGCTCGGAGAACGTGTTCACGTCCTCCTCGGTGAGCTCGCACTCGATCAGCGCCAGCTGCTGGTCCCGGGGACCGACTCCCCGTGGACGCCGGTGATCAGCATCGTCTCGGGGTCGATCAGCAGCCATCCGGCGACCGCGTACGGGATCTCCGCCCGCACCAGGGTCGCGACACGCTCCAGCAGCCGGAGGGGTCCTGGGCCCTGGCGCACTCCCGGACCACCCGCTCCGACAAGCGCTGGACTCCGTGCCGGCGGGCCGTCACGGCCACCATTCTCCGTCCGGTCGGCCGACGGGTCCACCACGCGCCGCGACCCTCGTAGGCTGGACGGGGTGAGCATCGCCCCGCCGTCATCCCTCTCCCTGGACGACCGCTTCGCCCGTGAGCTCCCCGAGCTGGCGGTCGCCTGGCAGGCCGAGGAGGCGCCCGAGCCGCGCCTCCTGGTGCTGAACGAGCAGCTGGCCGCCGACCTGGGCCTGGATCCGGCGGCGATGCGCACGCCCGCAGGGCTGGAGCTGCTCCTCGGCACCGCGGTGCCCGAGGGTGCCCACCCCGTCGCGCAGGCCTACGCCGGGCACCAGTTCGGCGGTTTCGTGCCCCGCCTCGGCGACGGGCGGGCGCTGCTGCTGGGCGAGGTCACCGACACCGGGGGCCGGCTGCGCGACCTGGCCCTCAAGGGCTCCGGCCGGACGCCGTTCGCGCGGGGCGGGGACGGCCTCGCGGCCGTGGGGCCGATGCTGCGTGAGTACGTCGTCAGCGAGGCGATGCACGCCCTCGGGATCCCGACCACCCGCTCGCTCGCCGTGGTGGCCACCGGCCGCCCGGTGCGCCGGGAGACGCTGCTGCCCGGCGCCGTGCTCACCCGCGTCGCCGCCGGCCACCTGCGCGTGGGCACCTTCCAGTACGCCGCCGCCACGGGTGACGCCGACCTGCTGCGCCGGCTCGCCGACCACGCGATCGCCCGGCACCATCCGGCCGCCGCGGAGGAGGAGCAGCCGTACCTGGCGCTGTTCGAGGCCGTCGTCGCCGCGCAGGCCGCCCTGGTGGCGCAGTGGATGCTCGTCGGATTCGTGCACGGCGTCATGAACACCGACAACATGACCATCTCCGGCGAGACGATCGACTACGGGCCGTGCGCGTTCATGGAGGCCTACGACCCCGACACCGTCTACAGCTCGATCGACGCCGGCGGGCGTTACCGCTACCGCAACCAGCCCCTGGCCGCCGAGTGGAACCTCGCCCGTCTCGCGGAGGCCCTCCTCCCGCTGCTGGCCGACGACCCCGAGCAGGCGGTCCCCCTCGCGGTGGAGGCGCTGAAGACCTTCCAGCCGCGGTACGAGGCGGCGTGGTCAGCGGGCATGCGGGCCAAGCTCGGTCTGCCCGAGGGGCTGGACGACGCCGTCGCCGCACCACTGGTCGACGAGCTGCTCGTCCAGCTGCAGCAGAGCCACGTCGACCACACGACGTTCTTCCGCGCGCTCGGGAGCGCCGCCCGCGGGGACGCCGACCCGGCCCGGAACCTGTTCCTGGACCTGCCGGCCATCGACGGCTGGCTGGAGCGCTGGCGCGCACTCGGCCCGGACCCCGCCGCCATGGACCGGGTCAACCCCGTCTACGTGCCCCGCAACCACCTCGTCGAGGAGGCGCTCGACGCCGCCACCGTCGGCGACCTCGACCCGCTGGGCCGGCTCCTCGACGCGGTGGGCGCCCCTACGACGAGCGGCCCGGCCTCGAGCGCTACGCGTCGCCCGCTCCGGAGGACTTCGGCGTCTACCGGACCTTCTGCGGCACCTGACGCAGGGACCGCGCGATGCCGCTCCGTTCGGCACCGCAGGAACTGGCCGACCATCGCCATGACCGCCCGGCGCACGGGCTGCTCGCGAATGCGACGGAACGGTGGCGATCAACCCGCGATGGCCACGAGTTCGTCGCACGCGGGGCGGGCGGGTGGCCGACAGCCCCCAGCCGGGTCTCGACCGCCTGCTGCAGGTCGTCCGCGAGCACTACGGGAGCGCCGCCCCGGCGGCTCCCTGACCGGCGGGCCGGCCGACCGCCTCAGAGCATGCGCGCGAGGTGCCGGTTCCGCCGCAGGACCGTGTGCGTCAGCACGAGCCCCACGTGCCCGGCGATCGCCGCGAGGAAGACGATCTGGGCGGTGACGTGCGCGGGCAGCCAGTCCTCGCCCGCGGCCACGAGCAAGAACCCGCTCGCGGGCACCGCGACCAGCGAGGCCAGGAGCAGCTTCTCCAGAGCGCCCTCCAGCCGCCGCTCCCCGGCGCTCAGGTGCCCGGCCCACGGCGGCAGCGGCGTGGTGCTCCGCCAGCCGATCCGCACCGCCGCCAGGACCAGCACGAGCAGCCCCAGGCAGATGTGCAGTTCCGGCAGCGAGAGCCCGTCGGCGAACGCGCTGCCGCTGACGACGTCGGAGAACACCTCCGACGCCTGGTCGTCCTCCTGCGCATCGAGGGCCTCCTCGCGCCGCTCGATCGCGGCCTCGGCCTCCTCCTCGGCGGCCTCGCCGCGGCCCTCCGCCTCCACCTCCAGCCGCTGCTCCTCGGCGTCCAGCAGGTCCTCCCGCCGGTCGGACACGTCGTCGAGATCCATGCCGTAGCCCACGACGAACTGCCCCAGGACGGCGGCGACGGTCGACCAGTGCAGGACCTTGGTGACGACGCCGTACCCGTGGCGCCCGTTGCGCAGGTGCATGCGCCGAGCCTGCCCCGTGCGGACGCCGCCGGCGACGGCCGTCACCCGCTCGGGGACGCGCCGCCGCGGGGCCGGTCCCCGCGGCCGGCCGGGATCAGTCCGCATCGGCCCAGGACCTGACCACCGCCACGTCGAGCGGGAAGTCGATCGGGAACGAGCCGAACAGCAGCCGTCCCGCCTCGGCGGCCGCGCGGCGGACCTCCTCGACGACCGCACCGGCCAGGTGCTCGGGCGTGTGCACCACCACCTCGTCGTGGAGGAAGAAGACCAGGTGCGGCCGAGTGCTCCAGCTGGCCGGTGCCGTCCAGCCGCCACAGCCGGTTGCGCAGGTCGGCCAGCCAGCACAGCGCCCACTCGGCCCCGGTGCCCTGGACGACGAAGTTGCGGGTGAACCGGCCCCACGCGCGGCGCCGCCGGTCCCGGTCCTCCGGTGTTCCCGCGCGCTCCCCGGGCTCGCCCGGCTCGTCCGGGAGCTCCGTACCGCCGCCCGGCGACGGCGACCCCGGCCGAGCAGGGTGTGCACCACGTCGCCGCGCTCCCCGCGCGCGCCGCCTCCTCGACCAGGCCGATCGCCCGGGGGTACCGGCGGGCCAGGCGGGGCATCATGCGGCCGCTCTCCCCCGCGTGCCGCCGTACATCGCCCCGAGGATGCCGAGCTTGGCGTCGGCCCGGGTGGCCACGGCGCCGCCGGCCACCATCCCCTGGTAGAGGTCGGCCGACCGGGCGGCGGCGGCCATCGCGGTGTCCCCGCTCATGCCGGCGAGGACCCGCGGTTCGAGCTGCGCGACATCGGCGACGACGAACCGCCACCCGTCGTCGGCGATCGCGGCCGGCCGGACCTGCATGGGGACGGAGAGCGCACCGCCCCCGGTGGCGGCCCAGCGGCCGGTCACGACGCCGCCGGGGAGGAACCAGGTCCGGAACCGCCCGTCGCGCACCCAGGCGTCCAGCCAGTTCCAGCCGTTGGCCTGCAGCAGCCGCGACAGCTTCTTGTACTCCAGCAGTGCCGGGATGCCCGGGTGGTCGAGCTCCTGGAGCGTCCAGGACCGGGTGTCGCTCACCGGCAGCCCCGCGGCCTGCAGCGCCCGCAGGAGGTCACCGGGCGAGTCGGGGTTCAGGGTCGGGGCCCGGAAGCCCGCGCGGATCTCGGCCAGCAACCGTTCGAGGGCCGCCGGACGCTGCCCGGGCGCGGGCCGGGGTCCGAGCAGCTCGGTCAGCAGCCGTCCGTGCACGTCCGCCCGCCAGGGCAGCCCGGCGTGCGTCATCTCGGCGGCCACCAGCGCGCCCGAGGACTCTGCGGCCAGCAGGAGGCCGAGGCGCCCCGCTCCGCCGACGCGGCCAGCGCCGACTGCTGGCGGGTGTGCTCGGCGGCGGGGTCGAGGCGATCGGCCGGGTCGTCCAGGGGAAGAGCGCTGCGTCGGCGGCGGTGACGGGCTGGAGTTCGCCCCAGCCGGAGGTGTCGTCGCCGGCGAGCAGGCCCTGGTCGACGAAGGGAGAGCGGCGGAGGACGGCGTGGGCCAGCCGCAGGTCCCAGCAGCGCTCCACGCGGACGCCGGCCGCCAGCAGTGCCGGGTACCACCGCGTGGTGTCGTCCCACACCCAGCGCACCGGCTCCCGCTCCCGCTCGCGCACGAACGCCGGGAGGTCCCCGGAGACAGCCGGGTGACCCGGTCCGCCGAGCCGTCGGCCGCCCGCTCCCGTGCCTCCACGGCGCCGTCGCGGCGGACGAGGAGGGCGCGGTTCACCGTCGCAGTGTCGCCGACCGGGACGACAGCTCTGCGCGTCCGCCGCGAGGGCGACAGACTGGACGGGTGAGCGCGCCACGGTTCCCGGGCCCGACCGGTCAGGGCATCGTCCGACTGCTCACCACCGCGGGCGGCCGCATGCTGGTGCTCGCCGGCGACGTCGATGCCGCGGTCGTCGACGCCTTCCTGCGGCGTTACGGCCACGAGCCGGCGCGGATAGACGGCATCGACGCCGGTTCGGTCACCGCGTTCTCGGCGCCGGCGTTCGAGCTCCTGCGCGACCACCTCGAGGCCGCCGAGCGGGCCGGTCGGACGGTGCAGGTGCACCGGTCCCCGCAGGTGGAGCTGCTGAGGACCCAGCGCGCCGTCCGGTGATCAGCCGACCGGAACCGATCAGCGCAGGCGCAGCACCCGCATTGCCTGCGTCGCCATTCCCTGCTCGCCCAGCGCGTTCGGGTGGACGATGACCGCGTTCGTGCCCTGCAGTACCGGCTCGATCCAGCGGGCGCCGAGGGGCTGGCAGGCGTCGTGGCCCTCGGAGACGCGGTTCATGTCCACGTAGGTGACGCCGGTGCGGGCGGCCGCCCGCTCGACGGCGTCGTTGAGGGTCGCCTGGAGGCTGCGCAGGTAGGGGACGTCGCCCTCGGCGATCGGCATCCGGTCGAAGCAGCCGCCGGTCTCGGGCAGGATCCACGGGTAGCCGAGGATCGCGACCCTGGCCCGCGGCGCCTCGGTCCGGACGGCGCGCAGCGTGTTCACCAGCGCCGGGTAGGTGACGTTCCGGATGGTGTCCTCGAAGGACGTTCCGTACCGGTCCTTGCACGGGCTGCCCTGGCCGAGGGTCGACAGGCCGGCGGCGCCGCACTGCAGGATGGAGTCGAGAAAGACGCTGCTGTCGTTGCCGCCGATCGTCATGGTGACCAGCTGCGTGTCCCGCGCCAGCGCGTCCAGCTGCGGAGCGACCCCGGGGTACTGCTCCGCGACGTAGTCACCGGTGTCCGCCCCGCCGCAGGTCACGTCGGTGAGCTGGGCGCCGATGGCGGCGGCGATCACGTGGGGGTAGTTCGCGGTCGAGCGCAGGCACTGCGGTGGCGCCGTGAGGTCCGGGGGCAGGACGCCGGAGGCCGCGCTGTAGGAATCGCCCAGCGCCACGTAGCGGAGGGGACCGTGCGCCCCCGCCGTGGACGGCGCGCCCAGCAGCAGGAAGGCGAGAGCGGCGAGGACGCAAGCGGCGATCCGGTGCACGGGCTTCTCCATCCGAGGCGGGAACTCGGTAGGACAACGCCGGACCACGGTTGAGGTTACGCACCGTGCACAGGTAGGTCGTTCAGAGCTCGGACACCTCGTACGTCTGCCCGGCGGCCCGCAGCCGCTCGACCAGGACGTCGCCGAACGCCGTCGCCGGGGTCAGGGAACCGGCGCGGGCGGGCAGCCGGTCGCCGTCCAGCGCGAGGGCCTGGGCGCTCTCCCCAGCATCACGGCGGTCGCGGCGTAGCCCGGGTCCCCGGATCCGGCGGCCACCGCCCGGTACCGGCGGCCGTCCTCCGTCTCGGCGTCCACCGTCATGCGGAACCAGCCCTTCCGGCGCGCCTCCTCGCTCGGGCCACTCCCCGGCGCCGGCAGCACCCGGTCGAGCAGCCCGCGGGTGGGGGCGAAGCTCATGGCCGACACCGCGCCGACCAGGCCGACGGAGACCCCGGCCGCCGTCGCGGCGCCCAGCGGGCCGCGGCCGACACCCATCGCCTCGCCGTAGCTGAGGCCTCGCCCGTATGCCCAGTCCTGCAGCGCGTTGCTGCGCCGCACGATGCGGCTGTTGAACGGCGCCATCACGAAGGCCGCCGTCCACCGCCCGTCGGGCGTGCGCACGGGCAGGCCCACATCCCGCGGCTGGACCGTGTCGGGCTCGGCCTCCCGGTCCGGGCTCAGCGCGAAGGGTCGCCGAGCACCCGGCGCAGCGACGGGTCCTGCCGCAAGGCCTCGACCTGCGCCCGCATCGAGTCGACGGTGCCGCCGCTGAACCCACCGCGCAGCGTCGCCACCAACCGGACGTCGCACAGGCCGCCGGCCCCGTCGGCGCGGGCCCGCTCGGCGAGGAGGAACGTGCTGAGGTCGGACGGGATCGAGTCGTAGCCGCAGGCGTGCACGATCCGGGCGCCGGACTTCCGTGCCACGTCGTCGACCCGGGCCATCGCCTCCCGGACGAAGAGCACCTCGCCCGTGAGGTCGGCGTAGTGCGTCCCGGCGGCCGCGCAGGCCTCGACCACGGGGAGGCCGTACCGCGCGTAGGGGCCGACGGTGGTCACCAGCACGCGGGTGCTCTCCGCCAGGGCCGTCAGCGATGCCGGATCACCGGAGTCGGCCTCGATCACCGGCCACTCGCGAGCGGCCGCCGGAAGGCCCGCGCGGACCTCCAGGAGCCGCGTCCGCGACCGCCCCGCCAGCCCGATCCTTACGTCCGGCGGGGCGTGCTCGGCCAGGTAGGCGGCGAGCAGCCGTCCGACGAAGCCGGTGGCCCCGAAGACGACGAGGTCGTGGTCACGTGCGCTCTCAGCCATGCCGCCATCCTGCGTGCCGTGGGCGGACGACGCCCGGTGGCCCCCGTCCGGGGCACCGGCGCCGCCGAGACGTCGGCCGGGCCTGCCACGATGACGCGGTGCTGCTCGCCGACGTCGTCGCCGCCTCGACCGCCGTCGCGGCCACCCGGTCCCGGACGGCCAAGGCGGGCACCATCGCCGGGGTGCTGCGCGAGGCGGCTCCCGACGAGATCGGGCCGGTGACCGCCTGGCTGGCGGGCGAGATCCGCCAGGGCCGGATCGGCGTGGGCTGGCGCACCCTCACCCGGTCCGCGGCGCCCCTGCCCCGACCTCGTCGCTGACGGTCGGCGCGGTCGACGAGAGCCTGACCGAGCTCGCCGGCACCTCCGGCGCCGGCTCCACCGCCCGGCGCGACGCCGCGCTCACGTCGCTGCTCTCGGCCGCCACCGACGTGGAGCGGCAGTTCCTCGTGCGGCTGATCGGCGGCGAGCTGCGCCAGGGCGCGCTGGAGGGCGTGGTCCTCGACGCGGTCGCGACCGCCGCCGACGTCCCTGCAGCGAGCGTGCGCCGGGCGTTCATGCTCTCCGGCAGCCTGCCGGCGACGGCGTCCACGGCGCTCGCCGGCGGCGTCGGGGCACTGGAGGCGGTGCGCCTCGAGGTCGGCCGCCCGGTGCGGCCGATGCTCGCCAGTCCCGGATCCTCGCTGGACACCGCGATCGCCGACCTCGGGACGGACGTCACGGTCGAGTACAAGCTCGACGGCGCCCGCATCCAGGTCCACCGCGACGGCGACGTCGTCCGCGTGTGGACCCGCACGCTGCGCGAGGTCACCGACGGCGTCCCCGAGCTCGTCGACCGGGTGCGGGCACTGCCCTGCTCCACCGCCGTCCTCGACGGCGAGACGCTGGCGCTGGACGACGACGGTCGGCCGCGGGCGTTCCAGGACACGATGAGCCGCTTCGGCAGTGACGCCTCGGACGAGGGCGTGCTGCTGAGCCCCTTCTTCTTCGACCTGCTCCACCTCGACGGGCGTGACCTGCTGGACGAGCCGCTGCACATCCGCCTGGACGCGCTGGCCGGGCTGCTCGCGGGCGAGGAGCACGCCGCGCTCCGGATGCCGGCCGTCCGCTCCCCGACCCGGACCAGGCGGCGCAGGTGCTCGACGGCGCGTTGGCCGCCGGCCACGAGGGGTGGTCGTCAAGGCGCTGGACGCCTCCTACGCCGCCGGCCGGCGCGGCAAGGCCTGGCAGAAGGTGAAGCCGGTGCACACCCTCGACCTCGTGGTGATCGGCGTGGAGTGGGGCTACGGGCGCCGCACCGGCACCCTGTCGAACATCCACCTCGCCGCCCGCGACCCCGACGGCGGCGAGCCGGTGATGGTGGGCAAGACCTTCAAGGGCATGACCGACGAGCTGCTGGAGTGGCAGACCCGCACGTTCCCGGAGCTGGCCCGCGAGCGCCCCGACTGGGGCCTGGTGCTGCGGCCGGAACTGGTGGTCGAGGTCGCCCTCGACGGGGCCCAGCGGAGCACCCGCTACCCGGGCGGGGTCGCCCTGCGGTTCGCCCGGGTGCTGCGGTACCGGCCCGACAAGAGCCCCGCCGAGGCCGACACCCTCGACGCGATCCGCGCCCTGCTCGCCCGCTGAACCCCGGCACACCGGTCGCCCCACCGGACGTCTGGCCGGGTCACGGCACGGCTGGACGGTCGGGCAGACGGCTGGACCTGGGTCAGACCCCGCGACCCGCGGGGCGACCTCCGTGCCGAGCAGCTCGATGCCGCGCAGCAGGTCGCCGTGGGCCAGGCGCGGGTTGGTCATCTGCAGCGAGAGCCGGTCCACGCCGCCCAGCTGCTCGGCCACCCGCGCGATCTTGGTGGCCACGGTGTCCGGATCGCCCATGAAGAAGGCGCCGTCCGGCCCGCTGGTGGCGTCGAACTGGGCGCGGGACGGCGGGGAGAAGCCGCGCTCGCGGGAAACCTTGTCGAACAGCTCGTGCCAGCCCGGGTAGATCGTGTCCGCCGCGGCCTGCGTGCTCTCGGCGACGAAGCCGAACACGTGCAGACCCACCTGCAGCCGCTCGGGCGGATGACCCGCCTGCGCGCCCGCCCGGCGGTACAGCTCCACCAGCGGCGCGAACTGCCGCGGCTCCCCGCCGATGATCGCCACCATCAGCGGCAGCCCGAGCAGCCCGGCCCGCACGAACGACTGCGGCGTCCCCCGACACCGACCCAGACCGGCAGCGGGTCCTGCAGCGGTCGCGGGTAGACACCCTGCCCGCTGAGCGCCGGCCGATGCCGGCCGGACCAGGTGACGTGCTCGGACTCGCGGATGCGCAGCAGCAGGTCGAGCTTCTCCTCGAACAGCTCGTCGTAGTCGCGCAGGCTCAGGCCGAACAGCGGGAACGCCTCGGTGAAGGAGCCGCGCCCGACGACCAGGTCGATCCGGCCCTTCGAGATCAGGTCCAGCGTGGCGAACTGCTGGAAGACCCGGACCGGGTCGGCTGCGCTCAGCACGGCGACCGCGCTGCCCAGCCGGATGCGCGACGTCCGGGCCGCCGCGGCCGCGAGGATCACCGGCGGGGCCGAGTCGTAGTACTCGCTGCGGTGGTGCTCGCCGATGCCGAACGAGTAGAGCCCCACCCGATCGGCGAGCTCGATCTCCTCCAGCAGGTGCTGCATCCGCTCCTCGGGTCCCACGACGTGCCCCGTGACGGGGTCGGTCACCGCCGAGACGAAGCTGTCCACGCCCAGGTGCATGCCCGCCAGTCAAGCAGGCGGACGTGCCCGTCCGCCCGGGAACCGGCCCGTCGAGGTGCAGCTCGAGGACCGACCGGCCTCCTCCGGGCGGCGATGGTTGGATCACGGGCACAGCACACGCGGGTCGTGCCATACCGAGAGGAACTTTCGTGACTGCCATGGACGCGGCACTCGACGAGGCGGGACTGACGAACGAACACGTCCGTTCCTACGTGAAGCACTGGGCGCAGCACACCGGCGCCGAGCGGGTGGAGGTCATCAACGCCTCCGACGACGCGCGGCTGATCCGCGAGGCGCTCGAGGCGGGTGAGCTGCTGCCCGCCGGCGAGGGGCGCTACTACTCGCGCAGTCACCCCAAGGACACCGCGCGCTCCGAGGAGCGCACGGTCGTGGCGACGAACAACCCCGACGACAAGGGCGAGTACAACAACTGGCGCCCCGCCTCGGAGATGCGGCCGATGCTCGAGGAGCGGATGGCCGGCAAGTCCGCGGGCAAGACCATGTACGTGGTGCCCTACGTGATGGCACCGCCCGGCTCCCCCTCCAGCCCCACGCCACCGGGGTCGAGCTCACCGACACGCGCACCGTCGTGCTGCACATGATCCGCATGGCACGCGTCGGCGTGGAGTACGTCAACGATCTCGCCGACCCGGACTACTTCGTCCGCGGCGTGCACGTCACCGGCGACCTGGAGAACCTGGGCCAGGGCACCGCGGACGACCAGCGCTACTTCGTCACGATCGCCGACGAGCGCACGATCCTGCACTACGGCTCGTCCTACGGCGGCAACGCGCTGCTGGGCAAGATCGCCCACGGCCTGCGGCAGGCCACCTACGACGGCTGGGCCACCGGCACGTTCCTCGCCGAGCAGTTCCTGCTGCTCGGCATCACCGACAAGCAGACCGGCCGCACCTACCACATCTGCGGTGGCATGCCGAGCGCGTCCGGCAAGACGAACCTGGCCATGATCCTGGCGCCCGACGCCCTCGGTGACCGCTACGAGGTGCACTTCTACGGCGACGACATCGCCTGGCTGTGGGTGGACCCCGAGGACGGTCGCGTCTACGCGATCAACCCCGAGTACGGGCCTTCGGCGTCGCCAAGGACACCAACGAGGTCACCAACCCCACCGCGGTCGAGGCGATCGCCGAGGGCACCGGGACGATCTTCACCAACGTCGCCTACAACGAGCAGACGCAGGACGTCTGGTGGGAGGGCAAGAGCAAGAACCCGCCCGCCGACGTCACCGGTTGGCGCGACTGGAAGGGCGAGCTGATCGCGGAGCGGTCCGAGGCGGAGAAGGACGCGCCCTGGGCCCACCCGAACAGCCGGTTCACCACGACGCTGGCCAACATCCCGAACATCGCGCCGGACTACGAGAACCCGAAGGGCGTGCCGGTCGACGGCATCATCTTCGGCGGGCGCACGCGTGACCGCGAGCCGCTGATCCGCGCGATCACCGATCTCGCCGAGGGCGTCTACGACGGCCTCACCCTGGGCGCGGAGGCGACCTTCGCCGCCGAGGGCACCGAGGGCGTGCTGCGGTACGACCCGATGTCGATGCGGCCGTTCATGGCCTACTCCGAGGGCGCGTACGCCGCGCACTGGATGAAGATCATCGGTGCTGCGAAGGACCAGCCCGTCTTCGCCCACGTGAACTGGTTCCAGCGTGGCGACGACGGCCGCTTCCTGTGGCCGGGATACCGGGACAACCTTCGCCCCCTGCTGTGGCTCATGCAGCTGCGCAACGGCGAGGTCACCGGCCGGCAGACGCCGGTGGGCATCGTCCCGACCGAGGAGGAGCTCCAGCTCGAGGGCATGGCTGACCTCCGCGAGGACGACCTGGAGACGATCCTGTCGATCGACGTCCCGCGCTGGCAGCAGGAGATGGCGCACCGCGAACAGCACCTGTCGCTCTTCCGCGAGATGCCCGAGGAGATCTGGGAGGCGCACCGCCGGGTGGCGGCCGCCCTCGACGCGCACACGGAGTGACGCCCCGACGGGCCGGCCGCGCGCCGGCCCGTCGGGCCTCCCCGGCGGGAGATCTCCCCGGTGCGGGTCAGATCACGCCGACCAACCCTCAAGCCGGGCGGCGTGCGCGACGATGGGGTCCCGTGACCAGCATCGCGGGCGTGCACGGCGCGGCGGACGAGGACCGGTACCCGGCCGCGCCCGCAGCGCCCGTCTCGCATGCCCCGGACCTGACCGCGTCGATCGGCGAGCTGGAGAACCTGTCGCGCTTCGACGGCGACGACGTGGACGCGGGTGCCGAGCTGGCCACGGCGGCCGCCGAAGAGCTCGGCCGCACCGACCTCGCCCTGCGCGCCCGCCTGGTGCAGGCCGACCTGCTCCGACGGCGCGGCGACGTCGCGGAGGCGGGCCGGCGGGCGCAGGAGATCCAGCGCTGGGCCGCGGCGCACGACGCGCGCCACCTCCTGGCCCGCAGCCACTTCGTGCTGACCGCCGTCTTCCAGGAGCTCGGCGACCTCTCGCTGGCCCTCGAGCACGCCGTCCGCGCCGTCGACCTGCTGGCCGAGGACGCCGGGCCCGCGGCACGCATCGACCACCACGCGCGGCTGGCCGACTGCCTGGGCCTGAGCGGGGACGCGGTCGCCGCGCGGGAGCGCTACGACCACGTGCTCGGCCTCGCCGAGGAGCTGGGCGACGTCGATCGCCAGTTGCTCGTCCTCAACAACCGGGCCTACTGCGAGACGGTGGCGGGCGCGTTCGAGGAGGCACTCGTCTGGACGACGAAGCTGCAGGACCTCGCCGCACGACACCACGCGCCCCTGCGGGTCGGCCGGCTCGACACCGTCGGGCGGGCGCTGATGGAGCTCGGGCGGCTCGAGGAGGCGGAGGCGGCGATGCTGCCCGGACTCCGCGCCGAGGACCTGGACGGGTCGCTGGACGGGGACGCCGGCGCCGACTTCCTCCTGACGCTCGCCGAGATCCGCCGGCGCCGGGGGCACCTGGACGACGCCCGGGCCACCCTCGCCGAGTGCGTGCGCCGCTGCGACCGGCACGGCCTGACCGCGATCCGCGTGCGCGCCCGGCGGGAGGCGGCCGAGCTGCACGCCGCCGGCGGCGACTTCCGGACCGCCTACGAGGAGCACAAGCGCTACTCCGACGAGCTCACGGAGCTGCAGTCGGCCGAGCGCGACGCCCGGGCCCGCGCGCTGCAGGCGATGTACGAGACGACCGAGGCGCGCCGGCAGACCCGGCGCTACCGGGAACTCTCCCTCCGGGACCCGTTGACCGGCCTCTACAACCGCCGCTACGTCGACGACCACCTGCCGGGCCTGCTCGACCAGGCCGCGGCAGGGACGGCGCCGGTCACCGTGGCCCTGCTGGACCTGGACCACTTCAAGCGCATCAACGACACCTGCTCCCACGACGTCGGCGACCAGGTGCTGCGCACCGTCGCCGAGCTGCTGCAGGAGGCCTGCTCCACCGCCGGCGCCGGGTCGTTCGTGGCCCGGATGGGAGGAGAGGAGTTCCTCCTGGTCCTGGTCGGCGACGACGAGCACTCGGTCGCGCGTCGACTGGAGGAGGTCCGTTCCGTCGTCGCCACCCATGCATGGGCAGACGTCACCGGCCACCTGCCGGTGACGGTGAGCATCGGTGCGGCCGGCACCGCCGGACGCACCGACACCTCGCCACCGGAGGTGCTCGGTCGTGCCGACGCGCACCTCTACCTGGCCAAGCGCGCGGGACGCGACCGGGTCGTCACCGACACCGCCTGAGCCCTCGCCGCGCCGGACCGACCGGTGCCAGGATCCGGCCGGTGCACGAGGGACGCACACCGGACGTCGCGGCCGATGGTCTCCGTCCTCGACTGCCCCGACCGCTCGACCGGGACGGACGACGACGCGGCTCGCTGCTGGTCGTCGACCACCTGGCCGCCGCCGCGGGCTGGACGGAGCACCCGGCGGCGCGCGGGCGACCCGCGCGCCGCCCGCCGCCGTCACCGGTCGTCGCGCACCATCCCGCCCGCGCCCGCTCCGGCGGGAGCCGGCACGGCGCCGTTCTCCCGCGGCGAGCCGCCGGCACCGCCACCGTGGGCGTCGGCGGCCGCCCGTGGCGCGACCACGTCCGGCAGCTCGGCTCCGCCGGCCCCGCTCACGTCGCCCGTGTCCCCGGACGGCCGGGCCGGCTCCGCCGATCCGACCCCGTCCACGGCCATCGACTCCACCGTCGCCGCGCCGGTCGAGAGGATCCCGCCGAACGGCTCCGGGATCTCGTCCCCGCCGGGCAGGTCGGCGGCGTCGGCACCGTCGAGCAGCGCGCCCGATACCGGGTTCACGAACTCGAAGTCGACCAGCCGCAGCCCCTGACCGGCCAGCTCCTCCCACTTCGCGCGGAAGCTCTCCCAGCTGACGTTGGCCCACAGCGCGTAGCCGTCGGAGCCGGGCAGGAAGGCGCCGGAGAACCGGACCTCGTTCCCGACCCGGTGCTGGTTGAGGTCCACCAGCCGCAGGCCCTGCCGGCTCCACTCCTCCCACTTCGCCACGAAGCTCGCCCACGAGGCGTTGACCCAGAGCGCGTGACCGCCGCCGCCGGGCAGGAAGACCCCGGTGTACCGGTCCTGGCCGCCGACCTGGTGCACGTGCAGGTCGTGCAGCCGCAGCCCCTGCGCGCTCCACTGCTCCCACTTCGCCCGGAAGCTGTCCCACGTCGCGCCCACCCACAGCGCGTGCCCGCCGCCGCCGGCCAGGAAGGCACCCGTGTAGCGGTCCTGCCCTCCGACGGTGGCCACGTGGATGTCGGTCAGCCGCAGCCCCTGCGCGCTCCACTGCTCCCACTTCGCCCGGAAGCTGTCCCACGTCGCGTTCGCCCACAGCGCGTGCCCTCGCTCCCGGGCAGGAAGACCCCGAGTACCGGGCGCCGTCCTGTACCGGGCGCACGTGCACGTCCACGAGGCGCAGCCCGTCCGCGCTCCACTGCTGCCACTTCGCGGCGAACCCGTCCCAGGTGTCGTTGACCCAGAGCGCGTACCGACCGCTGCCGGCCCGCCACACGCCCGAGTAGCCCTTCTCGACGAACCGCTCGTACATCTTCGCGACCGTCTGCCGGTCGCCGAAGCTCATGGCCGTCCGCTGGCCGATCGTCACGCCCGACTGCCGCGGCACGATCGTCGGCTTCGACGTGTCCTTCGCGAACGCCGTGGCGTGGTAGTGCATGAGGGAGCCGTAGTCGTAGCCGAAGTAGTCGGTCGAGCCCGGCTTGGTCTGGAAGTTGTGCCGGGTGTCGTCCTCGCCGTCCGGCGGCGGCCCGTCCTTGATGTTGTCCCACCTGATCTCCACGAAGGAGTCGCGGTCGGACCGGGACTGCTCGTGGTACACCCCCAGGGCGTGCAGGAACTCGTGCACGAGGACGCCCCACGGGTGCCCGTCGGCCAGCCGCAGGTCCTGCCGGCCGCCCCGCCTCCCGATCGCCGACGAGCTGGACGTCGCGGCGCCGTTGCTTACGATCTGGATCCAGTCGGGCAGCGTGCCGGCGTTCGCCGTCGTGCGCAGGGTGAAGCGGATGCCGGTGTTCTGCTGGAGGTGGGCGATCGCGTCGGTGACCCGCTGCGGGTTCGGCAGGCCCGCGTCGACGGCGTAGGCGACCCGCCCGCCCGGCCACAGGAAGGCGGAGTCCGACGGCAGGCCGATGCCGAGCGGGCCCGTCGTTCCGGCGCCGTCCTGGCTGCCGGCGAAGGCGGTCGTCAGCCGCCGCTCGCGCCGACGCGCCACCTCGGCGGCCTCGGCCGCCACCTCCTCGACCGGCCCCATGTCGATGCAGCCGTCGTGGATCGCCCGGCCGTCGACCACGGCGTAGCGCACCGGGTGCTCCACGAGCCCGGGACCGGTGAGGAAGCCGCCCCCGCTCACCGGGCTGGCCGCCATGTGGTCGATGACGCCGAGCTGCCTGTCGTCCGTGCTCATGCCCACCATCTCCTGAGGTCGTGCTCCTGGGTCGTGCTCTGCCTCGTGCGGTCCGTGCGGGTCTCAGGCGATCCGGGACAGGCGGACCCGCACCGGGCCGTCCGACGGCGCCGTCACGGGGTCGCGCTCGTGGTGAAGAACTCGACGGGAGTGCCGGCCGCGGTGCGGCCGCGCACCCGGACCAGCAGTCCGGGCTCGTACAGATCTCCCCGACCGGCAGGTCGACCGACGTGCGCGCCGTCGGACGGGCAGGTGTCACGGTCAGGTCGGCGGCGGTGGCCGCCGGACCCTCCGCCGGTGCGTCGGCCAGGCCGAGGTCGGCCAGCCGGACGTCGACGACGCCGTCGAGCACGTCGGCGTCGAGCCCGTCGAAGAGCAGCTCGAGATCCATGGGCTTCCCCGGTCGTGGCACCCACCCGTGCGCGCCCAGCGTGCACGCTGGACCGTCACGGGAGCGTCACGGCGTGAGCGGGCCACCTCCTGGGCACACATGCCTCATGGCGCAGGTCCGCGTGGAATCGGGAGCGGGCGGCCGGGCGAGCGACGCCAGCTGGCCGCACCGGATCCACGCCCGGCACTGGGGCAGCATCCTGCGGCGGGTCGTGCGGCACGTCCTCAACGACCGGTTGATGGTGCTGAGCGCCGGCATCTCGTTCTTCGCCCTGCTGTCCATCGCGCCGATGCTGGTGACGGCGGTGTCGGTCTACGGCGCGGTGACGACGCCGGACGAGGCGCTGGAACAGCTGTCCGGGATCGCACGCACGCTGCCGCCCGAGCTCGAGCCGCTCGTGGCCGAGCAGCTGACCACCATCACCGCCGCCTCGACGCAGGTGCTCACCGTCCGAGGGATCACCGGCCTGGTCCTCGCGCTCTGGACGGCGACCACGGCCGCGACCTACCTCATCGACGCCCTCACGCTCGCCTACCACGAGAGGGAGACCCGCGGATTCCTGCGCCGGACCGGGCTGGCGTTCCTGTTCGTGCTCGGCGGCGCCCTGGTGGTCGGGGGCGCGATCGCGGTGGCGGAGGTCCTCTCCGACGCCCTGGACCGGGCCCCCGCCACGATCCGTGCCCTCGGTCCCGTGTTCACCTGGCTGGCGCTCGCCACCCTGATGGCGACCGTGCTCGCCGTGCTGTACCGGTTCGCGCCCGACCGGCGTCAGGCGCGCTGGCGGTGGACCAGCGCCGGTGCCGCCATCGCGACCGTCCTCTGGCTGGGCACGTCGGTCGGCCTGTTCGCCTACGTGCAGAGCCTGGGCAGCTACGAGAAGACCTACGGCTCGCTGGCCGGGGTGGCGATCAGCATGCTGTGGCTCTGGATCAGCGTCTTCCTGGTGATCCTCGGTGCGGCGGTGAACGCCGAGGCCGAGCGCCAGACGCTCCGGGACTCCACCGTCGGGCCCGACCGGCCGCTGGGCGAGCGGGGTGCCGTCGTCGCCGACAGCACCCCGCCCTAGCCCACGGTCCATGCCGCGATGGATCGTGCGGAGAACCGCCGTCCCTCGAGGGTGCCCTCCCAGGCCGCCGGGTCGTCGACGACCACGCCGTCCAGCAAGGCGCCCAGGCCGCTCAGACCGACCATTCGGCGAACTCCTCGCCGGTGAAGTCGCGGAACCGGGCCGCATCCTCCGCGAGGGCCGCGCGCAGCTCCCGCCGTACCGCCTCGCCCACCGGTGGTGGCCGCTCGGGCGCCGCGTTCCGGCGCTGGTCCATCGCCGTCGACCAGTGGCCGTCGTCGACGCCCAGTGCGCCGAACAGCCCCCGGAGGGTCGCCCGGGGCCGGTCGCGCAGGTGCTCCCGGGCGACGACCGTGATGCGGCCGTGGAAGGCACCCGTGGCGAGGAAGGGGGCCAGTCGCTGGAAGTAGCGGCCCCGTGAGACGTACTGGCTCGCCGGGTCGCGCAGCGCCTCCGCCGGCTCGCGGGTCTCGGTCCCGTCCCGCCGGTGGTGCCAGTACTGCGAGACGGCACGCTCGATCGGGTCGCGGACCGCGTACAGGAGGTGGGCGCCCGGGATCAGCTCGGCCATCCGCCCCGCGACATCCGGGTGGTCGGGTGAGGTGTAGCCCGGCGACGCCTCGCCGCGCAGCGGTGCGTCCGCGTCGAAACGGGCGGCGTACCACTCCGGGCCGCGGTGCCAGTTGCCGGCGTGCCGACCGGTCCCCTGCTCCGGGCGCCGGTCGGGACCGAGGAAGAAGTTGAGCTCCTTCGGGCGGGACATCGCGACGTCGGGATGCAGGTCGAGGTAGCGGTGCAGCGAGGTGGTCCCGCACTTCATCGCGCCGATGAGCACCAGGTTCGGCAGGGCACCGGTCGGCTCCGTCCGGGCGCGGTCCACGGCGCTCACCCTCCTCCCGGCCGATCCGCCCTGCCCGCCGGACGACACGCCCGGGCGTAATCCGCACGTCTCAGATCCGCTCGAACGGGTAGCGGGAGACGAGCGGAACGTGACCGCGCCAGCGGGGGCTAGTCGACTGGCAAGGAGACCACGTGCTTCTGACCGATCCCGTCCCGTGATCGAGGCGACGCTCCCGGTGGTCGCGGAGAACATCGAGGAGATCGCCACCCGCTTCTACGCCCACCTCTTCGAGGAGCACCCCGAGCTCGTCGACGGCGTCTTCAACCGCGGGAACCAGGCCGAGAAGACCCAGCAGATGGCCCTCGCCGGCTCGGTGGCGGTCTTCGCGACCTCGCTCGTGAAGGTGCCCGAGCAGCTGCCCGAGCACCTCCTCTCGCGGATCGCCCACAAGCACGCCTCGCTCGGCATCACGCCGGCCCAGTACGACGTCGTCCACGACAACCTGTTCTGGGCGATCGTCGACGTGCTCGGCGACGCGGTGACGCCGGAGGTCGCGGCCGCGTGGGACGAGGTCTACTGGCTCATGGCCTACGCGCTCATCAACCAGGAGCGCGGCCTCTACAGCGCCCGGGGCGTCCGCCCGGAGACCGTGTGGCGCGAGTGGGAGATCGCCGAGAAGGTCCAGGAGACCGACGACGTCGTCACCTTCCGGATGCGCAAGACCGACGACCGCCTGGTGAAGACCTCGCTGCCGGGCCAGTACGTGACCGTCCAGGTGCCCATGCCGGACGGCGTCCGCCAGCCACGCCAGTACAGCCTCACCAGGGCCGACGACGGGGAGCACCGCCAGTTCTCGGTCAAGCGGGTGCACGGCGGTGAGAAGCCGGACGGCGAGGTCTCCAACCACCTGTGCGACCGCGTGCAGGTCGGCGACCGGTTGACGCTGTCGCTGCCGTTCGGCGACGTCGTCCTCGACGACTCCGGCCGCCCGGTGGTCTTCGCCAGCGCCGGCATCGGCGTCACCCCGATGGCCGGCATGCTGTCCCACCTCGCGGCCGCGGGCTCGCACCTGCCGATCACGCTCCTGCACGCCGACGTGGACGAGGCCTCGTTCGCGCTGCGCGACCAGGTCCTGGAGGACGTCCGCTACCTTCCCGGGGCGTCGGCCCACGTCTGGTTCGAGCGTGGCGGGGAGAGTTCCCTGGCAGCCGAGGTGCATCCCGGGCAGCTGGACCTCGACGACGTCAAGCTGCCCGACGACGCCGCCTACTACCTCTGCGGTCCGCTGCCCTTCATGCAGGCGGTGCGCAGCTCGCTGATCGACCGGGGTGTCCCCGCCCGCGACATCCAGTACGAGGTGTTCGGCCCCGATCTGTGGCAGGCCGACTTCGCGACCGAGGAGACCCCCGGCGCCTCCGAGCGGAGCGGGCGCCACAGCGCCTGATCCCCCGACCGTCCGGGCCCGCTGTCGCGAGGACGGCCCCGGACGCCGACCACCTGAGGAGGCGCGCGTGGACATCCCGCGATGCGGGCCAACTTCGCCAAGGCCGCGGCCACCGGCGACGAGGCCCCGCTGTACTTCTACTCGCACCTGTTCCTGAGCCATCCCGAGACCCGCCAGATGTTCCCGGTGTCCATGGCGCACCAGCGCGACCGGCTGTTCGCGGCGCTGGGCGACGTCGTCGCCCGCGTCGACGACCTGGACTCGCTCGTCCCGATCCTCCAGCAGCTCGGGCGCGACCACCGGAAGTTCGGGACCCTGGCGGCGCACTACCCGGCGGTGGGCGCGAGCCTGCTCGCCACCCTGGAGCACTTCGACGACCAGTGGAGCCCCGAGCTCGCCAAGGACTGGACCGAGGCCTACACCCTCGTCGCGGAGGTCATGATCGCCGCCGCCGACGAGGCCACCGAGCAACCCGCCTGGTGGGAGGCCGACGTGGTCGGGCACGAGCGTCGCACCATCGACGTCGCCGTCCTGCGCGTCCGGCCGCGGGTCCGCTACGACTACCTGCCCGGCCAGTCGGTCTCCCTGGAGTCCGATCTGCGGCCCCGGTTGTGGCGCTACTACTCCCCCGCCAACGCGCCGCGGCCCGACGGCGTCCTCGATTTGCACGTCAAGGCCCGCGACGGCGGGCCGGTCAGTTCCGCGCTGGTCCGCCGGGTCGGCGTCGGAGACGTCCTGCGCCTCGGGCCACCCATGGGTCACCTGGCCCTCGACCCGGAGTCCGACCGCGACCTCCTGCTCGTCGCCGGCGGCCTGGGCCTGGCCCCGCTCAAGGCGATGGTCGACCAGGTGGCGCGCGTCGGGCCGACCCGGAGGGTGGATCTGTTCGTCGGGTTCCGGACCGAGGACCAGATCTACGACCGCCCGGACCTGGCCCGGCTCCAGGAGGAGAATCCGTGGCTGACCGTCACCTACGCCGTCTCCGAGGACAAGCTGTCGTCCCTGGAGCACGGTGACGTCGGTGACGTGGTGCTGCGGCAGGGCCCGTGGACCAGCCGGGAGGTGTGCGTCGCCGGGCCCGCCCCGATGGTCGAGGACACCGTCGGCCGGCTGCTGCAGCACGGCGTCCCACCACAACGCATGTCCAGCGAGGTCTTCGCCCCCAGCCGACCGGGGCCCAGTGTTGACGGAGAGGTGACCGAATGAGCAGCGCATCCAACGGGTCCGCGCACGGGGACCGCGGGATCACACCCGCCGACCTGCACAACGTCCGGTTCACCCGGGCTTCCATGCTGCACCCGGGGTACGCCGACACCGAGGTCGACCGGCTCGTGCACCGCCTCGCCGAGGAGCTGGGCAGGCACATCGCCGAGAAGGCCGAGTTGCGCGACCGGCTCCGCGCGCTCCAGGCCCAGGTGGACGAGACCGTGCCGCCGGTGCCGCCCAGCGACCAGGCCGTCCGGATCCTCGCCAGCGCGCAGCAGACGGCGGACAACTACGTGGCCGAGGCCGAGGAGTTCAGCCGCCAGATGACCAGCGAGGCCCGCGCCGAGTACGAGGAGCGGGTCCGCGAGGCGCGGGAGAACGCCGGCGCGATCATCCAGGCGGCGCAGGAGGCCGCGGCGAAGATGACCGGGCCCGGCCCGATGGGCGCGGACGCACCGGGGCGGAGCGTCGCGGAGCTCGAGGAGCAGGTGGCCTACCTCAAGGCGTTCGGCCAGGCCTGCCGCGTGCAGCTGCGCTCCTACCTGGAGGCGCTGCTCAGTGACGTGGAGAAGGAGTGGGGGCAGGCCGATCCGGCAGCCCTGCCGCAGGGACCGCCCCGCCCGCCGGAGCAGCGGCGATCGGGCAGCGAGAACGGCGGCCCGACGGCCTTCAGCGACAACACCGTCGCCCAGCCGCCGGAGGAGGTGGAGGAGGACCTCCCGGCCACGGCCGGCTCGCGTTCCTCGACCTCGCCCGCCCGCGGCTGACAGGCTCGGGACGGGTCCGACGCGCGGTCCGGTGCGGAGGTGGGTCCTGGCTGCCACGAGCGAGCCGATCAGCAGGACGACGACGGCCGAGCGCCTGCACGGTTTTCCCAGGCGCTCGGCCGACCGCCCGGACCTGGTGCACGCCGCCGTCGCGCTGTGCGTCACCGTCCACGACGGGCGGCCGGCCCTGCTGATCACCCGCCGTGCGCCGCGGCTCCGGGCGCACGCCGGCCAGTGGGCGCTCCCGGGCGGCCGACTGGACCCGGGCGAGACGGTCGTCGACGCCGCGCTGCGCGAGCTGCGGGAGGAGGTGCTGCTCACCGTGCCCCCGACGGACGTCCTGGGCGTCCTCGACGACTACGTGACCCGCTCCGGCTACGTGATGACCCCGGTGGTCTGCTGGGCGGGCGAGGTGGGGACGCTCGTCGGCGCCGAGGCCGAGGTGGCCGCGGTCCACCAGGTGCCGCTGGCCTACCTCGACGTCGAGCCGACCCTCACCCGCATCCCGGAGTCCGACGCACCGGTGATCGCGCTACCCCTGCTGGGCCGGCAGCTGCACGCGCCGACGGCCGCGATCATCCACCAGTTCTGCCGGATCGCCTGCCGCGGTCTGGTCACCCGGGTCGCCCACTTCGAGCAACCGGTGTTCGCCTGGCGGTGACCGGGAGTCTCAGTGCCCGCGGAAGGCCTCCTCCAGCCACCACGAGGGCTCGTCGCGGGTCACCTTGGCGTCGACCAGCAGCGGCGCCGAGCGCGGACCCGCCAGCCACTGCCGCACCGGCTCGAGGTCGGCCACGGCCCGGACGGTGACCGACTCGAAGCCGTGGCCCCGCGCGATCGCGGCGAAGTCGGTCTCCGGGAACCGGACGATGTCCAGCGGGTGGCCGGCCGGGCCGAAATGGTGCACCTCGGCGCCGTAGGCGGCGTCGTCGTACACGACGACGACCATCGGCAGCCCGAGGCGGACGACGGTCTCCAGCTCCGAGGCGCCCATGAGCGCGCCCCCGTCCCCCAGGGCGGCGACCGGCAGTCGGCCGGGGCGGGCGAGGGCGGCCCCGATGGCGGTCGCCAGGCCGAGGCCGACCGACTGGAAGGCCTGGGTGAAGCAGAACCCGAACTCGTCGGGGACGTCGAGGAACATGCTGGGATAACCCATGAAGTTGCCGGAGTCGACGGCGACCAGGCGCTCGGGCGGCAGCAGGTCGTCGAGCGCGGCGGTGAGCGCCCGCGGGTCGACCCGGCCCGCTCCCCGCCGTCGTCGAACGGCTCGTCCCGCCAGCGCCGCCGGGCGGCGAGGGCGGTCCGCACCGCGTCCGTCCGGTAGCCGGGCTGCTGTTCGCGGAGGACCGCGGCGGTCGCCCGGGCGACCTCGCGGACGTCGCCCACCACCCCGAGGGCCCCCGGCCGCTGGGCGCCGATCGCGTCGGCGTCGTCGTCCACCTGCACGACGACGGCGTCGTCGGCGATCAGGCGTCCGTGCCGCATGGTCCACATGTTCAGCGCGCACCCCCAGCCGACGATCAGGTCGGCGCCGGAGATCAGCTCCGCGGCGAGCGGGGTGGCGAAGCCGCCGGAGACGTCCAGGTCCCAGGGGCTGCCGCGGAACAGCCCCTTCGCGACCGCGGAGGTCGCCAGCAGCGCCCCGCACCGGTCCGCGAGGGTTTCGAGAGCTGCCCGCGTGCCGCTCCCCGGGCGCCGCGTCCGGCCACGAACACCGGCCGCAGGGCCCGCCGCAGCGCGTCCGCCAGCCGGTCGACGTCGTCATCCGCCGGGGCGACCGGCGCCCGTGGCGGCGTCGGCTCCGGGGCGATGGAGCCGGCGGGCAGCTGCTGCACGTCCAGCGGGAGGTTGAGGACGACGACCCGCCGCTCATCCCGTGCCGTGGCCACCGCCGCCGCGGCCACCGCCGCCGCGTCGTCCGCCCGCTCCACCCGCATCGGCACCGCACCGACCGCCGCGGCCAGGGCCTGCTGGTCGACGAAGAAGTTGGACCGGCGGGAGGTCGCCTCGGCGGTCACGACCACCAGCGGGGTGCGGCTCTTCGCCGCCTCGGTGATGCCGGTGAGCGCGTTGGTCAGCCCGCAGCCCTGGTGGAGGCTCAGCGCAGCTACGCGCGCGGACATGCGGGCGTGGGCGTCGGCCATCGTGGCCGCCCCGCCCTCGTGCCGCGCTGCGACGTACCGCGCCCCCGCTGCCACCATCGCGTTGGTCACGGCGAAGTTGCCCGAGCCCACGACACCGAAGACGGCGTCGATCCCGCAACGGACGAGGGCCTCCCCGACGGCATCGGCGACCGTCGTCCCCGCCCCGTTCATCCCCGCTCGACCAGGGCCACCACCCGCAGCGGCGAGCCCGAGCCGGACACGATGGGCAGCGGGGCCGCGACGACGAGCGCCCCGGTGGCCGGCAGCCGGTGCAGGTTCTGCAGCTGGGTCAGCCCGTACTTCCCGCTGCCCATGAGGGCGGCGTGGCACGGGAACGGCGGGTCGAACGAGTGCGCCCCGCCGGCGTCGGTGCCGACCGTCTCGACGCCCAGCCCGATGACCGGCGACTCCTCGGCCAGCCACTGGGCGCAGGCCGGCGACAGGCCGGGCGTGTGCGGGCCGGTCTCGTCGGCGTTGAGGAAGTCCTGCTGCGACGCCGACCGCGCGTCCCACCCGGTCTGGAACAGCAGCCAGCCGCCGTCAGGCAGCGGGCCGTGCTCGGCCTCCCACGCGCGGACGTGCTCGACCTCCAGCAGGAAGTCCGGGTCCGCGGCGGCCTCGGCGGAGAAGTCGAGGACGACGGCCGGCGCGATGAACCGCCGCGGCGGCACCGAAGCGACGTCGTCACCGTCCCTCCCGGTGACCCAGTGGTTGGGCGCGTCGAAGTGGGTGCCGGTGTGCTCGCCGGTCCGGAAGTTGTTCCAGTACCAGGCCGGGCCCCGGTCGTCGTAACGGCTGAGCTCCTCCAGCTGGAAGGTCGCCGTCTGCGCGAACTGCTCGGGCAGGGCGATCACCGGGGTGTCCGACGACAGGGGCGACGTCAGGTCCACCACCTCGACGGCCCCGGTGGACAGTGCCTCGGCGAAGCTGGAGAGCACGGACATCTCGGGATCCCTTCGGGCCGGCTGCGGGGCGGCCGTCAGCCAAGCACACGATTCCGGCCCGTGGTCACCAGCACCCTGCTCTCGGCCGCGGTGCCCGCGCGTCCTCGCGCCGGTCCCTCAGGCGGCAGGGCCTGGATCCGGGGTGGTCTGGCCCGCCGGGGAGGAGGGGCCAGGTGCGGCGCTGTCGGGCGTCCCGCCCGCCGGCTCGTCGGCCGACGGGCTGCTCGGCGCGGTCCCCCGTCGTCCACCGTGGGTGAGGAGGGTGCCGGCTCCTCGGCCGCGTCCCCTTCTCCGGCTCCGGTCTCCGGCGCGGTCGACTCTCCGGCTCCGGTCTCCGGCGCGGTCGAGGGCGCAGTCGACTCTCCGGCTCCGGTCTCCGGCGCGGTCGAGGGCGCGGTCGAGGGCGCGGTCGACGGCTCGGTCGCGGGATCGGCCGGCGTGCCCTGCCCTCGCCGGTTCCCACGCCGGTCGGCGCCTGACCGGCCGGCGCCTGGCCGGCCGGCTCGTCGACCGCCCCCGATCCGCCGGAAGCGGGTGCGGGTGCGGGTGCGGGTGCGGTCGACGTGGCGGCGGGATCGGCAGACGTCGTGATGGCGACCTCCGGCCCCGTCCCGGTCGTGCTGCTCCCGCTCCCCGGATCCGGAGAACCGCCAGGGGCGCCACGGCGACATGCAGGCGGACGTCGTCACCCGCGGAGAGACCGGTGCCGACAGGGTCCAGCGCGGCGACGGTCCCAGGGGCACGCTCGGCCGTCACGCGGTCGAGCCGCTCCACCGTGAGGCCGAGCGCCGTCAGCTCGTCGGCGACCTCGTCGGCCGGGCGCCCGACGTAGTCGTCGGCGGCCAGGACGATCGCCCCCGCCTCCGGCAGGCCGGCCTGGGCGGAGTCCACGGGCGCGCGATCGCTCCCCCACAGCGCGACCGCGGCGCCGCCACCACCGAGCAGTACCGCGAGGCCGGCGACGATCACCAGCCACCGCCGGTGCCGCGATCCGGGACGGAAGGGGTCCGCCGTGGCCGTGCCCGCCGTCCTCGGGCCGCCGTTCGGGTCAGCGGTCTCGGTGACCGCGACCGGGTACGCGTTCGTGCCTGCGGCCACGGGAAGGGCACGAGTTCCCGACCCCACCTCCGGGGTGCGGCCGTCCAGCGTCTCGTCGATCGCGGAGAGGAGGGCGTTCCCGTCGGGGATCCGCGCGTCGGGATCCTTCTCGAGCGCGGCGTCGATCAGGCTGCGCACCTCGGCCGGGAGCTCGGCGGGCAGCGGGTCGGGGTCCTGCTGTACCTGCTTGAGCGCGATGGTCACCGGGTTGTCCCCGTCGAAGGCGGCGTGCCCGGCGAGGGTCTCGTAGCCGACCAGCCCGAGGGCGTACACGTCGCTCGCGGGACGGGGAGCCTCCCCGGACGCCTGCTCGGGCGACATGTACTGCGGCGTCCCGATCACCTGCCCGGTCCGGGTCAGCGGGACGCTCGCCGCCGACCAGGCGATGCCGAAGTCGGTGAGCTTCACGTGCCCGTCGGGGTCGATCAGGATGTTCGCCGGCTTCACGTCGCGGTGGACGAGGCCGGCGCGGTGGGCCTCGGCCAGCGCGGACGCGGCCTGCCGGAGGACCGACAGGGCGGCTGCCGGCTCGAGCGGCCCCTCGTCGCTGAGAAGGGCGGACAGCGGAGCGCCCTCCACCAGTTCCATCACCAGATAGGCGATGCGCTCGCCGGTCGCCCGGGAGGTGGTCTCCCCGTAGTCGTGGACGGCGGCGATGTTGGGGTGGCTGAGGGCGGCGGCGTGTGTGGCCTCGGCCCGGAAGCGGGCGGCGAAGCCCGGATCGTCGGCGTACTCGCTCCGCAGGATCTTGACGGCGACGGGCCGGCCGAGGCGGAGGTCGCGGCCGCGCCAGACCTCACCCATTCCACCGGTGGCGATCAGGTGCTCCAGCGCGTAGCGGCCACCCAGGATCTCGTGATCCTGCTCAGCGATGGTCACTCCTGCCCCGTCCCTCGATGAAGTCGCGGGTCTGCTCCCGCGCACCAAGGGTGCCCGTCGGCAGGTATCGCTACACCCGCCCGGCACGTCGGGCGCTCCGGGGCACGCTCCGGACGAGCCTCGTCGACCGGCGGCGCGACACCCGGGCCGCCACGTCGGTCGCCCTCCCGGCGCCCGGCCGGGTCACGGACGGAGGGCTGCGTAGATCTCCTCGGCGTGGTCGAACACGAGGAAGTGGCCCTCGCCGGGGAACCAGTGCGCCGTGCAGTCCGGAAGCATCGCGCTGAGGACCCGGCCCATCGACACCGGGACCAACCAGTCCTGGGTGCCGTGCCAGATGTGGACACGCTGCCGCACCGAGGACAGGGAGAAGCCCCATGGCCGGAAGAGCAGGGCGCGGTCCTCGGCGAGCACCGCGGAACCGTTCCGCAGACCCTCGGAGAACGTCTCGGCCAGGATCCGCCGCACGGCCGGTCGGCCGATCACCCGACGGTCGGCGGGGTTCAGCCGTGCCTGCAGGTATCGCGGGATCATGGCCGGGCGGAGCGCGGCCGGGGCGAACATCGGCGCGAGGAGCGCTGCCGCCCGGGTGGGCCGGTGGGCGGCTGCCCGGACCCGCTCCGGCACCCACCGGGGCCACGGCCACGGGACGTCCGGCGGTGGGGCGCCGCCCAGCACGCCGACGGCGTGCACCCGGTCGCCGAAGGCATGTGCGCAGGCCAGCGCGTAGGCCGCGCCGCCGGACAGGCTGAGGACGGCGAACCGGTCGACGTCCAGATGCTCCATCAGCGCGCGGACGTCGTCGGGCCAGTCCATGACCCGGCGGCCGGGGTGCGGGTCCGAGAGACCGAACCCGGGCCGGTCCGGAACGACGAGCCGGACCCCCAGCGCCGGTAGGCGTCCGGGTCCTCGACGTGCCGCTCGAGGCGCGAGCTGGGTGACCCGTGGCAGCCCAGGACGGGCCACCCGTCGGGGTCTCCCCACTCGGCGTAGGCCAGGGTCCGGCCGTCGGAGAGCCGGACGACGCCCTCCCGGCGATCTTCCATGGCGTCCGGTCCCTCGGCGGAGCTCAGCGCTCGCTCGCCAGCCGCTTGGCCGCGCTGACGACGTACATCACCGAGAGAGCGAGGAACAGCGCCCCGACCACCGCGCGCACCTGGTCGTCAGCCACCCCCGTGCGCTTGGCCACCGGCCCGGCCACGGCGTCGGCCACCTTGCCGCGCCAACCCTGGAGGCCGGCCTTTCCCACTGAGATCGCATCCATGGGTCGCCGCTACCCGGTCGACGGCCCGGCCAGACCCGTCCTGAGCTCCCGGCTCATCCGTCCGGGCTCCAGCCCAGCCAGCCGACGCCTCCCGGGAGATCTCGGGTGGGACGGTGTGCCCACCGGCGACCTCCCGGTAGGTGACGTCGTAGCCGTCGTCCTCCAGAGCAGGGGCGATCCGGCGGCTGGTCCGGGCGACCGGGGGACGTCGTCCGCGTCTCCGTGCGAGACGAGACGACCGCCGGTCGGCCCTGTGCCCTCCCGGACGGCATGAAGCCCGGGGAGAAGGCGACGCCCCGGTCGATCAGCTCCCGGCCGACCCCCGTACCGCCCGCGGATGGCGTCCCTCGTCCCGGTTGGCGACCAGGGAACTGGCGGCGCTCCGCCCGAGCCCGCCGGCGTGGTCGTCGATGGAGGTCGAGTCACCGAGGGCCACGCACACCGGGCGGCCGGTCTCCGTCACGTCCCCATCGTGCGCGCCCAGCCCTCGGACGGCACCCGGGTAGGCGACGGGCCCCGTGGTCTCCCACGGGGCCCCGCCACGGCTGCCTCAGTGACCGGCGAGTGCGGGCTCCACCGCGACGGTCGGACGGGCCAGCCGCACGGCCACCGCGACGAGCACGGAGACGACGCCGAGGACGGTGAGCGCCGCGCCCAACCCGGTCAGGGCCCCCGAGAGCCCCAGCACCACCAGGGGGCAGACGAACTGGCCGATGAAGAAGGCCGACGTCCAGATGCCGGTGCCGCGACCCCGCTGCTCGAAGGTCAGCGAGCTGAGGGCCCAGGTGAGCAGCGACGGCAGGAGCAGTCCGTTGCCGAAGCCCGTGACCACCGCGCAGGCGATCACCAGCGGGACCGTCGACACCAGGCCCAGACCGATGATGCCGATGCCGGAGAGGGCGAAGGCGAGCGGGACCAGGACGGCCGGACCGAGCGTCGCCCGCTTGCCGAAGAGGAACCCGCCGACGGCCGTGCCCAGCGACGCGATCGCGCTGGCGGCGCCGATGATCGCCGTGGACTCGACGCCGATGTCGTCGAGCTTGAAGGACAGCTGGACGATCAGGACGTAGAAGACCAGCCCACCGAGCAACGACACGCCCACGGGCGCGCCGAGCTGACGCCACGGCAGGGCCGGCAGCTTCTCGGTCCGTGCCGCCCGCGCGCGGGTGCCGGCTGCCAGATCAGCTTCGCGGCCGCGACGGCCAGCGGCAGGCTGACCACGTACAGCCAGAAGGGCGCCCGCCAGTCCGCTGCGCCCAGCGCGCCGCCCACAGCGAAGAAGATCGTCGCGGCGACGGTCGTGAAGACGACCTGGAGCCCGAAGTACTTCTCCCGCTGGGAGCCGTGGAAGTAGTCGGCCAGCAGGGTCGTGCAGCAGGTCATGATCGCCGCCTCGGTCAGCCCCAGCAGCACACGGCTGGCGACGATGAGCTGCAGCGAGGGAAGCCAGAGCGGCGCCGTCCCGACGACGGCGTAGACGACGAGCGAGGCGACGAGCAGGCGCTTGCGGCCGACCCGGTCGACGATCCGGCCGGCGATCATGGCCGTGAGACCGATGACCAGGGCCGGCGCGGTGAGGACGATCGGCGCCAGCGCCTCGACCCCGGGGGTGCCGGCGAAGGCGTCCTGGATGCGGGGCAGCACGGGCGCGAGCAACACCGCGCCCAGGACGGCGAGGCAGCTGGAGAGGAGCAGCACCAGCGCCTGTGCGCGGCCTGCGAGCCGGCCGGTGGCGGGATCGACGGCGACCTCGCCGGCGAGGGCTCCTCGGCCGGCCGCTCAGGACTCAGGACGTTCTCCGACACGGGGATCTCCGTTGACAGCGGCGTGCCGGTCCCGGTGACCGGCATCACTGGCCGTGAAGTGTCACTACGGGGAGTACCGAGCGGAAATCACTTCTTCTGCTGACCGTCATCAGTCAGGTCGATACCCTCGGGTTCGCCGACGGCGAGCCCGGTCGCACGGACGACCAGGTCGCGGAGGTAGAGGTGCTCCGGGTCGTCGTCGAAGACCGGGTGCCACCACATCGCCTCGATGAGCGGGCCGGCGTCGAACGGCACCGGCAGCGCCCGGATCCCGGTGTTGAGCGGCAGCTGGTCGACCAGCCGGCGCTGCAGCAGCGCGATGCGGTCGCTGCCCGCGATCAGCGTCGGCACGGTCAGGAAGTTCTCGTTGACCACCTGCACCCGCGGCTCGATGCCCAGCATGCGCATCTGGCGCGCGGCCGGCGTCGACGCCGTCGGCCCGTGGTAGGTGGCCACCCAGGGCAGGGTCTCCAGGTCCTGGACCGTCAGTCCCACGTCCGCGACCGGGTTGTCCGCGGCCACCACGCAGACCCATTCGTCGCGGTACAGGTCCCGGCGGGAGAGACCGGTCAGGAACCCGGGCGGTAGGAAGAGGAGGTCGGCCGAGAGCAGCGCCTGCTCGGCGCGGTCCACGACCGCCGGCGAGTGGGTGCTCAACCGCAACCGGGTGTGCGGCGCCTCCTCGGCCAGGAGAGCGGCCACCGTGTCGCCGAGGATCGCGGTGACGTAGTCGCTGACGAGCAGGGTGAACTCGCGGGTCGACGACGCCGGGTCGAACTCCGGCTGGGCGGTGAACACGCGCTCGACCCCCGACAGCGCGATGCGGGCGAGCTCGCGGAGCTGGACCGCCAGCGGCGTGAGGCGGTACTCGTTGCCCACGCGGGTGAGCAGCTCGTCGTCGAAGTGCCGGCGCAGCCGGGCCAGCGACGCGGACAGGGCCGGCTGGCTGAGCCCCATCTGCGCCGCGGCCCGGGTGACGCTGCGCTGCTGGAGCAGCGCGTCGAGCGACACGAGCAGGTTGAGATCCAGGCTCGCGAGGTTCACCCGCGCACCGTATCGACCCGAGTTATGCCCGTCATCAGGCATTCGGTCTTCCCTCACCCCTGTGGGCTGGACCACTGTCGGGATCGTGCACCAGTCCCCCGACGACCTCGACCGCACCGACCCCGAGGGCGCCATCGCGGCCGCCGCGAAGCGCTGCTCGAACTGGGGCCGCTGGGGTGCCGACGACGTCCTCGGCACCATGAACTTCCTCGACGACGCGAAGCGGGTCGAGGGCGCGGCACTGGTCCGGCGCGGGGCGAGCTTCTCGCTGTCGCAGTCGTTCGACACCGACGGCCCGCAGAAGGGCTGGCGCCGCCGGACCAACCCCGTGCACACGATGACCGACACCGGTACCGACGCCGAGCGCGGCGTCCAGGGGTTCCCGCACGGCATCGGCGGCGCCGACGACGTCATCGCCATGCCCCTGCAGTGCTCCACGCAGTGGGACGGCCTCGGGCACATCTTCGACCACGGCTTCGCCTGGAACGGCCGCCGCGCGGGCGACGTCGTCACCAGCCTCGGCGACTCGGTCACCGGCATCGAGACCGTGGCCTCGCTGATCGCCGGCCGCGGCGTGCTGCTCGACGTCGGCCGGGCCGTCGGCACCGACGGCGAGCTGCCCGACGGCTTCGCCATCACTCATCAGCACCTCGAGGCGACGATCGCCGCCCAGGGCGAGTCCTCCCGGGTCGGGCGCGGCGATCTCGTCGTCGTCCGGACCGGGCGCCTCACCCGGGCCCGCCGCGACATCGCGGAGGGGCGCGGCTGGGGCGACTACGCCGGCGGCGACGCCCCGGGCCTGTCCTTCACCACTGCCGGCTGGCTGCACGGCACCGAGATCGCCGGCATCGCCACCGACACCTGGGGCTTCGAGGTCCGGCCCAACGAGTTCGACGTCGCCTTCCAGCCCCTGCACCAGGTCGCCATCCCGAACATCGGCTTGTTCATCGGCGAGATGTGGGACCTCGACGCGCTGGCCGCCGACTGCGCCGAGGACGGCCGCTACGACTTCTGGCTCACCGCCGCGCCCCTTCCCGTGACCGGCGCCGTGGGCTCCCCGGTCAACCCGATCGCCGTCAAGTAGGACGAAGGAGTCCCGCCATGCCCGCTGTGAACACCGTCCTCGTCGTGGGGGCGGCCTCGCCGGCGCCGCGACCGCGATCCACCTCGCGAAGGCCGGCGTCGCCGTGGACCTCGTGGAGATCAAGCCCGACGTCGCCGCGCTCGGCTCCGGCATCACGCTGCAGGGCAACGCCCTGCGCGAGTTCCGCTCCCTCGGGGTGTGGGACCAGGTGCAGGCCGCGGGTTACGCCTTCGACGTCACCGGCATCCGCGCCCCGGATCCGCACGGCACCGTCGTCGCCGAGATCCCCGACGCCAAGACCGGTGGGCCGGACCTGCCCGCCGCCATGGGCATGCCGCGGCGGGAGCTGGCCCGGATCCTGGTCGACCGGGCCACGGAGGTCGGCGTCAAGGTCCGCTTCGGGACGACGCACAACGAGCTCCAGCAGGACGCCGACGGCGTCGACGTGACGTTCTCCGACCACGTCGGCACATCGGCGAGCGAAGCTCGGCGCGTCCGGTACGACCTCGTCGTGGGGCGGACGGCATCCGCTCGTGGACGCGGCGGGCCGTCGGCGTGAACCTGGAGACGAAGTCCGTCGGCATGGGGATCTGGCGCGCCTTCGGGCCTCGTCCGGCGTCCGTGACCCGCACCGACCTCTACTACGGCGGACCGTCGTACATCGCCGGCTACTGCCCCACCGGTGAGGACTCGCTCTACGCCTACATCGTCGAGGACGCCCAGGACCGCAGCGCCCTCTCACCCGACGAGCAGCTGGCGGTGATGAAGGAGCTGTCGCAGGCCTACCACGGCCCATGGGACGAGATCCGCGAGACGCTCACCGACCCGTCGCGGGTGAACTACACGTGGTTCGAGACCCACCTCCTCGACGAGCCGTGGAACCGCGGCCGGGTCGTGCTCATCGGCGACGCCGCGCACACCTGCCCGCCCACGATCGCCCAGGGCGGCGCCATGGCCCTGGAGGACGCCGTCGTCCTCGCCGAGCTGCTGGTCGAGCGGGACGCCCTCGACCAAGACCTGTGGGACGCCTTCATGGCGCGCCGGTACCAGCGCGCGAAGACCGTCGTCGACGCGTCCAACCAGCTCGCCCAGTGGCAGCTCGACCACGTCCAGGGGACATCCCTTCGATGATGCGCTCGATCGCCATGCTCACCAGCCAGCCCGCCTGAAGCCGGAGACAGAACCATGACCCAGCGCCTGATCACCCACCTGCGGCACGTCGACCTCGCCGTGCCGGACTTCGCCACGCAGCTCGACTTCTACTCCGGCATCTGGGGCCTGGCCCCGAGCACACCGACACGGGGCTGGCGTTCCTGGCCGCAGAGGGGTCCCCGGAGCAGTACATCGTGCGGCTGCGCGAGGCCACCGACAAGCGGATCGACCTGATCTCGTTCGGCGCCGCGAACCGCGCCGACGTCGACACCCTGGCCGGTCAGCTGGCGGCCGACGGCGTCCAGCTGGTGCACGAGCCGACCGACCTGCACACCCCCGGTGGCGGCTACGGCTTCCGGTTCTTCGACAACGAGGGCCGCACCATCGAGGTCAGCTCGGACGTCGAGGTGCGCCAGCACCGCACGATCGAGGAGGGCGAGTCGATCCCCGTCCGCCTCTCCCACGTCGTGATCAACTCGACCGACCCCGAGGGCACCGTCGCGTTCTACGACAAGTACCTGAGCTTCTCCCTGTCGGACACGCTCATGCACCCGCGGATGGGCAACATGATGTGGTTCCTGCGCACCAACGCCTGGCACCACAGCATGGCCATCGCCCGCGGCCCGCACGCCTCGCTGCACCACGCCTCCTTCGAGATGCGCGGCCTCGACGAGTACATGCGCGGCACCGGCCGCCTGCTGCGCGCGGGCGTCGAGAAGGTCTGGGGCCCGGGCCGGCACCTGGCGGGCAACAACACCTTCAGCTACTTCCTCGACCCGCACGGCAACACCGTCGAGTACACGACCGAGCTGGAGACCCTGGACGAGGACACCTGGCACCCGCACCTGTACGACATCAGCGACCCCGAGGTCAGCGACCAGTGGGGCACGGCGAACGCGATGAACGAGTTCGTCGCGCAGAAGTCCTTCAACGACCCGGACAAGGGTCTCTTCGTCGCTCCTCCCGTCTGATGCGGTTCGCCACCTGGGAGGCGGGCGGCCGCGTGCAGGCCGGTGTGGCATCAGCCGCAGGCCTGCACGCACTCCCCGACGACCGCACCGTCCTCGACCTCGTGCGCGCCGGGGGGCGCTCGAGGCCGGAACCGCCGCGCTCGAGGGCCCGCCGTCCCGCTGGATTCGGTCCGGCTGCTGCCGCCGCTGCAGGCCCCGACCGTCCGCGACTTCGTCGCCTTCGAGGAGCACGTCGAAGGCATGGTGGCGCCGAGTGGCGAGCCGGTCGCGCCGGAGTGGTACCAGGCGCCGACGTTCTACTTCACCAACCCGTACGCGCTCGTCGGCGCATTCGACGACGTCCCGGTGCCCCCGGGGTCGCAGCGGTTCGACTTCGAGCTCGAGGTCGCCGTCGTCGTCGGCAGGGACGGGGCCTCCCTGACCCCCGAGCAGGCCCGGGACCACGTCTTCGGCTACACCATCCTCAACGACTGGTCGGCACGTGACCTCCAGTTCCGCGAGATGGCGGTCAAGCTCGGCCCGGCCAAGGGCAAGGACTCCGCTTCCACCCTCGGCCCGTGGCTGGTGACCGCCGACGAGCTCGAGCCCTACCGGGACGAGGAGGGCTTCCTGACCTTGGACATGCGCGTCTCGGTCAACGACGTCGAGGTCGGCCAGGACCTGCTGTCGAACATGGGCTGGCCGTTCGAGGAGCTGATCTCCTACGCCTCCCGCGGCACCGAGGTGCGCGCCGGCGACGTCCTCGGCTCCGGCACCTGCGGCAACGGCGGCTGCCTCGCCGAGCTGTGGGGACGCCGTGGCGATCAGGCTCCTCCCCGCTGCGGCCCGGGGACGTCGTCGAGATGACCGTCGAGGGCATCGGCACCATCCGCAACCGCATCGTTCCCGGCCTCGACCTGCCGCCCGTGGCACCCGCTCGCCCACGACCGCGGACGCGCAAGCGCTCGTGAGCGTGGAGGGAAGGTCATCGGGCGGGTGGCGGGCAAGGTCGTCGTGGTCACCGGGGCCGGCCAGGGGCAGGGGGCGGCCGAGGCGAGGCTGCTCGCCGCCGAGGACGCCACGGTGTTCGGCTGCGACCTCGATCCCGAGCCGGCCGAGGAGCTGGCCGGCGTCGAGTACCGGCAGCTGGACGTCACCGACGCCACCGGCTGGGGACTGCTCTCGCAGGACCTGCGCGCCCGCTTCGGCGTCGTCCACGGACTGGTCGCCAACGCTGGGATCACCTGGCGCGCCCGGTTGGACGAGCTGGGCGCCGCCGACCTGGCACGGGTGAGCGAGGTCAACGTCGCCGGTGAAAGGACCCTCCTGCCCCCACCGCTCGCACGCTCGCGTCGGGCCCCTGCAGGAGGGCCGGCGGGTCGGTGGCGGCGCTCACCGGGCACTTCCCAGTCGCCTACACCGCGAGCAAGTGGGCGCTCCGCGGCCTGGCGAAGGCGGCGTGCCTGGAACTGGGGCCGCGCGGAATCCGGGTCAACACCGTGCACCCGGGTTACATCGAGACCCCGATGACCGCCTCGGCCGCGCCCGCCTTCCGGGACGCCAACGTGGCGGAGACCCCGCTCGGCCGAACCGGCACCGTCGACGAGGTGGCGCCGCTGGTGCTGTTCCTCGTCAGCGACGAGGCCTCCTTCATCTCCGGCGCGGAGATCCCCGTCGACGGCGGCATGACCGCCCACGGCGGCGTGAAGTCGATCAGCGACGCCCTCCGCGCCTCCTAGGAACCACCGAGAGGAACCACCGTGTTCGAGTACTTCCCCACCGGCCCCTACACCTGGAACCTCGGCGTCGTCGCGACGCTGAACTCCGGCGGGCTCATCGACGAGGTCGACCGCGCCTGCCGGCCGATCAAGGACGCCGCGAACGCCGGCGAGGACGCCAGGACGCCCGAGTTCCTGCGCGCCTGGACCGCGCTGACCGACCAGCTCGTCGGCCAGGCCGAGGACGCGGAGAAGGCAGGGCACACCCGCACCGCCGGGCAGCTGTACTTCCGCGCCAGCAACTACCTGGCCCAGGCCGAGCGGATGCTGGCCCACTCCGACCCGAACCGGGTGCCCACCTACCGGCGGATGCTGGAGATCGCGCAGAAGGCCTTCGACACGCACAGCCCCCGGGTCTCGCGCGTCGAGATCCCCTACGAAGGCACGACGCTGCCGGCGTACTTCAGCGCCGCGCCGGCCACGGACGACGGCCCCGCGCCGGTGATCGTCCTGGTCAACGGTCTGGACTCCACCAAGGAGCACATGTACGCCTCCAACCACTGGGAGGAGCTGGCCGCCCGCGGCATCTCCTGCCTGATGCTCGACCAGCCCGGCACCGGTGAGGCGCTCCGCCTGCAGGGCATCACAGCCCGGATCGACACCGAAGTCTGGGCCGGTGCTGCCGTGGACTGGCTGGAGACCCGCGCCGACGTCGACGCCTCCCGCATCGGCATCGTCGGCTGGTCGCTCGGCGGCTACTACGCCCGCGCGCGGCCGCCTTCGAGAAGCGGTTCGCGCTCTGCGTGGCCTGGGGGCCAACCACAACTGGGGCGCGGTGCAGCGTCGTCGCAAGGAGCGCGAGGGCGAGCGCCCGGTCCCCCACTACTGGTCGCACGTCCTCTGGGTGTGGGGCCAGGACGGCGACGAGAACAACCTCGACGCGTTCCTCGACTTCGCCGACGACATCCACCTCGACGGCGTCGTCGAGAAGATCACCGTGCCGTTCCTCATCGCCCACGGCGCGAACGACCGGCAGATCCCGCTGGAGTACGCGCACCGCTCCTACGACCAGGCGGTCAACTCACCGAAGCGGGAGCTCCGCGTGTTCACCCCCGAGGAGGGCGCGACCGAGCACATCGGTCTCGACCACCTCCCTCACGTGAGCACCTTCGTCGCCGATTGGGTGGCCGACACCTTCGCCGAGCTGAGCCGGAAGGGCTGACCGCCGTGCCCATGCTCTTCGTGACGCTGCCGGTGCGCGATGTGCTGACGTCGAGGGCCTTCTACGAGGCCCTCGGCTTCGGCATCAACGAACACTCCTCGGACGGGCACACCGCCGCGGTGGTCGTCGACGACAACATCGTGGTGACGCTGCTGACGCGCGAGTCGTTTCCCGTCGACGTCGGCGATCAGGCAGCCGGTCCGACAGTGGTCCACTGTCTGATCGTCGAAGACCGGCCGGAGGTCGACGACATGGTCGCGAAGGCGCTCGCTGCGGGCGGGACTCGGCTTCCGGCCACGGACGACGACTCGACCTACACCGGCAGCTTCGCCGATCCGGACGGTCACGTGTGGCAGGTCAGGTGGATGGACCAGCTGCACGTCGTGAACTGATCGTCTCGGCCCATTGCTCGCGGGCCGCGACCGTTCGTCGACTCGACCGCATGTCGGCACGTCGACATGCGGTCGAGTCGACGCGTCATGTCGCGGTGGTCAGAACGGTGCAGGGTCGTCGGCCGGCTGGTCCTGCGGTGGTTCGGGTTCAGGTGGCCGCAGGCCGGGTGGTCGGGTGGTGCGGGTGATCCCGGACGGGCTGGTGACGTACAGGGTGCCGTCGGGGTCCATGCGGAAGGTCCAGCCGCGGGCGAAGGTCTTCAGCCGGTGGTGGGATCGGCAGGCGCAGCACAGGTTCGAGCAGGTCGTGGCGCCGCCCCGGGCGTGCGCGACTACGTGGTCGAGGTCGGCCCAGCCGACGCGCTGCCCGCAGTTGGGGAACCGGCAACGACGGTCACGGGTCTTCACGAACCGCCGCTGCGCCGAGGTGGGCTCGTAGGAACCGGTCGGCGGTGGCATCCCGGTTACCGCGCAACTGCACTCCGCGTCGGCTGGATGGTCCGCGTCGGCGGGGTGGTCGGTGTCGGCGGGGTGGTCGGTGTCGGCTGGGTGGTCGGGGCAGCCTCTCGCGGCCAGCCGGGCCAGCTCCGCTGCGCTGAGGGTCGCGAGCAGACGGCCGTTGGGGTCGGTGAGCGCGAACGTCAGCGTCCCGCCCTCGGGGGTCTGCAGGCCCAGGGCGCCCACCCGGCGCAGCAGGTCGCGCAGCTGGGCGGCGCTGAGACCGAGCCCGTTGACCTCCCCGCCGCGGGTCGAGGTGCCCGCCAACCCCTCCAGGGCGGCGGACACGGCCAGGTTCACCGTCACCCCGGGCAGGCCGGAGTCGGCTGGGCGCAGGATGAGCATGGCGTGGATCGCCGCCCGGATGGCCCCGATCGGCCGCGGGTCGCCGTCGGCCTTGGCCATCGCGGCCAGTTGGTCGATCACGTCGTAGCAGGCCGCGGCCTCGGCCACGGGCAGGTCGGTGGACAGGGTGGCCATGCCGTCACCGGCATCGGCGCAGCGCACGTCGGCGGCCCGCTGCGCCTCCTCGTGCCGCTGCCTGACCGCGTCGGCGTCCAGTTCGGCCAGCAGCTCCAGCGCTCGCGCCCGCAGCCGGGCCACCGACAGGTCACCGGCCCCCGGCAGCAGCACCCCTCCACCGCGCCGGCCACCCCCGGCGGGCTGTGCTGCAGCGCATCGGCCAGCGCCGAGGCCCGCCGCTCGTCGATCTCCCCTCGGGCCAGCGCGGCGAACGTCGCCGGCAACCTGTCCCGCCACGTGAACGCCCGCCGCGCCCGCACCGCCGCCGTCCCCCGGCCCAGATTGATCGCGTGCGCGACCTCGTCGGGGAAGAACTCGCTCACCCCGGCGAACTCCGGATCGGTCCTGCGCCAGCCGCGCCGCGCCCCCGGCGTTCCCGGCGCCGGATCCTCCCCATCGGGCCGCAGCTCCGCCAGCCGCAGGATCAGCTCCGCCTCCCGCGCGGCTTCCCGCGCCCGGTTGCGCTGGATGCGACCGAGTTCCTCGGCGACCCGCTCGTCATCCAGCAGACGGGCAGGCAGAGCCGACACCGGCTCCGGCTGGACCGCCAGCCAGCCCGCCAACAACTCCTCCACCGGAGAGGCGTCCACCGTCTGCTGCACGGATCGAACATACGTGCGACCACTGACAGTTCTGGTCGATCGATGGGCGGATCCGGGAAGTACGGGCTGCGTCCCCGACCCCCGGGCATCAGCCGGCGAAGTCGCCGAGCAGGTAGCGGACGGCCATCTCCCCGAGATCGGCGACGAACGCGTCGTCGTCGACCGGCTGCGACGTCGCGAAGGCGGGGCCGTACGCCACGCGGATGATGGACGCCGAGAAGACGGTGCCGAAGCAGGAGCGGATCGCCAGTTCGGCGTCCGGGTGGGTGACGCTCTCGGCCACCCGCAGCACCACCTGCCCGAACCGCTCCCCGAGTTCCTTGCTGTACCGGGAGCCACGCTCGCGCACCTCGGGATGCGCGGCCGAGATCAGGACGACGGAGCGCAGGAAGCGCTCGTGCCGCAGAGAGATGGCGACCATCTCGCCGACCGCCGCGCGCACCAGGTCCGCGGGCACCAGGTCCACCCAGCGACCGTCGTCCGCGAACACGTCCTGCTCGGCCCGCAAGCGCCCGATGCCGTGCTCGTAGACGGCGAGGAACAGCGCGTCCTTGCTGGTGGTGCGGGCGTAGATGGCCGGGGGCGCCACGTGCGCCCGCTGGCACACCGCCGCGATGGTGAAGGCGTCGTAGCCGCCGTCCTCGAGGATCGTGACGCCCGCGTCGAGGACCCGCTCCCAGGCTTCGCGGCTACGTCGCTGCTTGGGCGGGCGGACCTGCAGGCCGGGCGGCACCGCGGCGTCGACATCGCTCACCAACTGATCCTCTCCTGTCGCGGCCCGCGATCAAGGCTGCTTGACAGCAACGTGACGGGTACTACAGTTCTCGGCTAACAGTAGTGCTTACTACGGTTTCCGATCACTCCGTCGAGGTGCTTCATGACTTCTGCCCCCGCCGTCAAGCCTGGCCGTGTCGCCGTCCTGGGTGCCGGTCCCGCCGGCATGGCCGCCGCCCTCGGCGCGCTCAGGGCCGGCCACGACGTCGTCGTCTACGAGCGCTACCGCGAGGCCCGCCCGGCCGGGAACATCCTCAACCTCTGGCCACCACCGCTGAAGGCACTGCGCGCGCTGGGCGTGGACACCGACGACCTCGGCTCCCCACCCACTCGGAGTTCCGCAACATGCGCGGCAAGGTCCGTGTGGACGTGAAGCTCGACGAGGACGTGAAGGCGGCCTTCGGCGGGGGTTCATCGGGCTGCTCCGTCCGGAGCTCTACGAGCGCATGCTCGCCGCGATCCCTGCCGGGACGATCCGGTTCGGTCAGCAGGTCGACCGGATCGAGCAGGACGACCGCGCGGTGACCCTGCACTTCGCCGACGGCACGACCGCCGAGCACGACGTCCTGGTGGGCGCGGACGGCATCGACTCGCTGGTCCGCCGGACCCTGTGGGGCGATGCGCCCAAGCGCGAGCACCGGCTGCACATCTTCGGCGGGTTCACCTTCGAAGACGTCGCCGGCACCGTGCCGAACAAGTGCGTCCTCACGCACAGCCGGACCGTCCAGGGAAGCTGGACGTCGATCCGCAACAAGGGGCGCGACGGCCACCAGTGGTGGGTACTCACCTCGACCGACCCGGACGCCCCGGCACCGGCCGACCTCAAGGCGGCGGCGACCGGGCTGGCCGCCGGATTCCCGGCCCCGCTGCCGGGGCTCATCGCGGCGACCGAGCCGCAGAACGTTCAGCGCTGGGTGCTGCGCGACCGGCCGGCGCTGAAGCAGTGGTCGAAGGGTCGCGCAACCCTGGTCGGCGACGCCGCCCACCCCACGTCGCCGTACGCCGCGTACGGGGCCGGCATGTCGATCGAGGACGGCTACTTCCTCGGGGTGGCCCTGCGCGGGGTCGACCTGGCCGACCCCGCCGCCGTCCAGCGCGCGCTGCAGAGCTACGAGGACCCGCGCAAGCCGCACACCGCGAAACAGGTCCAGATGGCCTGGATGCTCGGCAAGGTCTTCCACCACGCCCCGGCGCCGCTGCGGCCGATCCGCGACTTCGTCTTCGACCACACGCCGTTCCTGCAGAAGATGGCGGGCGACTCCAACCCGCGCGAGATCAACAAGCAGCTCGCGCTGATCGAGGGCTGAGCCCGTGCTGATCGTCCTCGGCAGCGCCACGGCTGCGCCCGGGCGTCGCGACGAGCTGCTCGACGCCGCCCGAGGCGTTGCCGCCGCCACCCGCACCGACCGAGGTTGCCTGGCGTACTCCTTCGCGGCCGACGTGGAGGCCGAGGACCGCATCCTCAGCATTGAAGTGTGGGCGGACAGGGCCGCGCTGGACGAGCACATGACCCACGACCACACGCAGGAGTTCCTCCGGGTGGCGCCCGGGCTGGTGGACGGTGAGCCGGTGATGTCCTTCTACGAGGTGGCGACGGACCCCGGCTGACCGACCGTCGCACGCCGGTGGATCCGCCGGTCGAGGACCACGTCGACGACCGCGACCACCAGCGCGGCGACGACGAAACCGGTGGCGACGAGCATCCCGTGGTCGAAGGCGCTGGCGAAGTCGCCCTCCGTCGCGGCCACCCGGGCGAAGAAGACCGAGCCCACCGCGGCGATGCCCACCGCCGCCCCGATCCGCTGGCCCACCTGCAGCAGGCCGCCGGCGGTGCCGGCGCGCGCGACCGGCACCTGCGAGAGCGTCAGCGCCTGGTTCGGCGAGATGACCAGCCCGGCTCCGACCCCGCCGATCAGCAGGGGCGCCAGCGTCGCCCAGCCCGTGCCACGCTCGGGGACCAGCCACACCGCGACCACGACGCCGACGAAGCCGATGACCACCATCGACAACCCGCCGGCGACGAGGGTGCGCCCGAAGCGGTCCACGATGCGACCGCCGAACGCAGCTCCGACGGCCGAACCGACGGCGAACGGCGTGATCGCGATGCCGGCCTCCAGCGCGCTGTAGCCCAGGCCGGTCTGCAGGAAGAGGGTGAAGACGAAGAACAGCGGGGTGAAGCCGGCGAAGAACAACGTGATCATCGCCGAGCCGAACGAGAACGAGCGCAGCCGGAAGAGCACGAGATCGACCAGCGGCTCCTTGCCGCGCCGGGCGTAGCGGATCTCCCAGGCCACGAACGCCGCGAGCAGCAGCGCGGCGACGGGGACCAGCAGCCACTTCGCCGACCCCTGCCACTGCCGTTCCTGCACCAGCGGCAGCAGGAGGGCGACGATCCCGGCCCCCAGCAGGACGACGCCCAGCGGGTCGTAGTCGTGCCGCTCCCCGAGGGATCCGGCTTCGGCAGCAGCCGCCAGGCCAGCGGGATCGCGGCCAGCCCGATCGGCAGGTTGATGAAGAACACCCAGCGCCAGCCCTCGTCCGGGCCGAACAGCGCGATGAGCGCACCGCCGAGCAACGGCCCGACCGCCGTCGACACCCCGATGATCGTGCCGAAGAGACCGAAGGCGATCCCCGTTCCCGGCCGCTGAACAGCTGCTGGATCAGCGCGCTGATCTGCGGGGTGAGCAGACCACCGGCCAGGCCCTGCACGAGCCGGGCGATGACCAGGGCCAGGCTGGTGGGCGCCAGCCCGCAGGCCAGCGAGGCGAGCGAGAACAGCGCCAGCGCGATCACGAACATGGTTCGGCGGCCGCGGACGTCACCGACCCGGCCCGCCGGGACGAGCAGGAGGCCGAAGGTGAGCGCGTAGCCCGAGACCACCCACTGGAGCTCGCTCTCCGACGCCTGCAGCCCGTCGCGGATCGACGGCAGTGCGACGTTCACGATCGAGACGTCGAGCAGCACCATGAAGCCGCCGACGAGGCAGACGGACAGTGCCTTCCACCGCCGTGGGTCCGGGCGGTCGTCGACTGCCTCGCGGGCGTGCACGTGCGACCGATGCTGCGTTGCTGACACCGAGACCCTTCCCCGACCACGTTCCGGGTCGGGGCTACCCGGAGTTGCGCATGGCAACCGATCGGCTCAGGGTTCGACGGTGACCTTGATGGCCTCGCCCTTGGCGACGATGTCGAAGGCCTCCAGCGCCCGCTCGAGGGGCAGGCGTGCGGTGATCAGGTCCTTGACGGGCACCCGGCCGGTCGAGATGTACTCCAGCGCGCGCTTGTTGTGCTCGGGGCGGACCCGTTGGCCCCCATGATCATCAGCTCCCGGTAGTGGACCAGGTTGGAGTCGCACTGGATGTAGGGGTTGGTCTTGGGCAGCCCCCGAAGAACGAGATCCGCCCCCGCCGCGCCGCCATCCGGATCGCCTGCTCCTGGGCGACGTTCGCCGCCGTCGCGGTGATGACGACGTCGGCGCCCCGCCCGTCGGTCAGCTCCAGGACCCGCTCCACGACGTCGACCTCGGCGCCGTTGATGACCTCGTCCGGCCGGACCGCGTCGGCGGACATCTTCAGCCGCTCGGCGTTCACGTCGATGAGGAAGACCCTGCTCGCACCGTTGGCACGGGCCAGGCGGATGTGGATGCAGCCGATCGGCCCGGCCCCGAAGACGACGACGGTGTCCCCGTCGGCCACGGAGATCAGCTCCTGGGCGTTGATCGCGCAGGCGAAGGGCTCGGCGACGGAGGCCTCGTCGAAGCCGATGTTGTCCGGGATCCGGTTGAGCCCGTCGACCTTGAGCACCTGCCGGGGCACGATCAGGTACTCGGCGAACCCGCCCTCGTACTGGTAGCCGACGGACGTCTGGTTCTGGCAGACGGCCATCCACCCGCGGCGGCACTCGTAGCACTCGCCGCACGGAACGGCGGCGATCACCTGGGCGCGGTCGCCCACGGACCAGCCGCTGACGTCCGCCCCGACCTCGACGACCTCGCCGGCGACCTCGTGGCCCATGATCCGCGGTGGGGTGATGTTCTGGTGCCCGTTGTTGACGATCTTCACGTCGGTGCCGCAGGTCGAGCAGTTGCGCACCCGGAGCTTCACCTCGTCGGGGCCGCACTCCGGCTCGGGGACCTCCTCGATCCGGACGTCCTTCGGCGCGTAGAAGCGCAGCACCTTCATGGGCTCACCTTTCTGTCATCCCGGCCGCGAGCAGCGCGGGCCTGTCGATGGTCCGTGCGATGTGCAGGTGTCGACCGACGCCTGCACTCAGTCGTCGTTGACGGCTTGGAGCAGGTCGTACAGCTCGTCGGCCGAGGAGGCGGCGAGCAGCTTGTCGACCTCGTCGGAGTCGGAGAAGACGATGGCGATCTTCCCGAGGATCTCCAGGTGCCCGTTGTCGACGCCGGCGATCCCGACGGCGAAGCGCACCTCGTTGCCGTCCCAGTCGATGGGCGCGTCGTACCGCACGACGGAGATCGCCGACCGGCCGATGGCGTCCTTGGCCTCGTTCGTACCGTGCGGGATGGCGAGGAAGTTGCCCATGTAGGTGGAGACCGACTTCTCGCGCTCGAACATGGCGTCCACGTAGGCCGGTGTCACCGCCCCGGCGTCGACCAGGACCTGCCCCGCCTCCCGGATGGCGTCGTCCTTGCTCCTGGCCTCCCCGGGACCTTGACCTGGGTCTGGGTGAGTACGTCGCTCATGGGTCTCCTCGGGAGCTGAAGGCGGCCGGCCGGCACGCTGAAGGGCGGTGCCGGCCGGCCGGGTCGGGTCAGCGCGTGGACGACGCGCCCTGGGTGTTGGTCGTCCTCAGCTGCTCGACGATCTCGTCGTACTGCGGACTGTTCATGAAGTTGTCCACCGACACGTGCTGCGCCGACGGCGACATGCTCTGCGCCCGGGGTGTCAGGTCCTGGTGCGTCACGACCAGGTCGACGTCGTCGGTCAGGTTGGCGATCGCCACGTTCTGCACGTCGACATCCCCGAAGCCCGCCTTCTTGATCTTGTTGCGGAGTACCGAGGCGCCCATCGCGCTGGAACCCATGCCGGCGTCGCAGGCGAAGGCGATGCGGTGGATCGGGGTGCGGGCCGCGGCGTCGCGGGGCGCGACACCCGATGCCTCCACCTCGTCCCCGGCCGCTGCCTCGGTCGTCGTGAGCGATCCGGCGACGGAGCTCTTGCGACCCTTCAGGGCCTCCATCTCAGCCGTCGCCTCCGCGAGGTCGCCGTCCTTGTCGCGACTCACCTTCAGCAGGAGCGCGCAGACGACGAACGAGGTCGCGGCGGCCAGCACCACGGAAAGGATCACGCCCACGAAGCTGTCGCCCGGGGTCTGCGCCAGCACCGCGATGATCGAGCCCGGCGCGGCCGGCGCCCGCAGACCGGCGTCGAAGACGACGAGGGTGCCGATGCCCACCATGCCGCCGGCGATGGCGCCGAGGAGCAGGACCGGCTTCATCAGCACGAACGGGAAGTAGATCTCGTGGATGCCGCCGAAGAAGTGGATGATCGCCGCGCCCGGCGCCGTGGCCCGGGCCACCCCTTGCCGAACAGCATGTAGGCGAGCAGCACACCGAGTCCGGGGCCGGGGTTCGCCTCGAGCAGGAACAGGATCGACTTGCCGGTCTCCGCGGCCTGCTCGACGCCGAGCGGGGTCAGCACGCCGTGGTTGATGGCGTTGTTGAGGAACAGCACCTTGGCCGGCTCGATGATGATGCTGGCGAGGGCAGCACCCCGTTGTCGACGAGCCAGTCCACCCCGTTGCCCAGGCCCCGCGAGATCGCCTCGATCACCGGTCCGAAGGCGAAGAAGCCGGCGACGGCGAGCGCGGCGGCGACGATGCCGGCAGAGAAGTTGTTCACCAGCATCTCGAAGCCGGGCTTGATCTTGCCGTCCCAGAGCTTGTCGATCTGCTTCATCACCCACGCCGCGAGTGGGGCCATGATGAGCGCGCCCAGGAACATCGGCTGGTCGGTGCTGACGATGACACCCATGGTCGCCACGACGGCGACCACGGCGCCGCGCACGCCGTAGACCATCCGCCCGCCCTGCGCCGCGATGAGCAGCGGGAGCATGAACCGGATCATCGGACCGACGAGGCCGATGTTCGGCTCACCCGCGTCGTTCTCGCCGAAGCCGCCGATACCGCCCACGGGGAACGGGCCGTCCGCGATGAACAGCGCCGTGATGATGCCCCAGGCGATGAAGGCCGCGATGTTCGGCATGATCATCCCGGACAGGAACGTGCCGACCTTCTGCACCGCGACCCTGGCGCCCGAGCGCCCCGCAGGTGCTGTCGTTGATGCGCTCACTGGCTTTCCTCCCGATGGGACGGATGGACACCCGGGTTGCGCACGGCTCTCCGGCCGAGGTCGACCCGGAGCCACGAGAGGTCCACACCGAGCTGGTACGCACTCCGTTGTGGGGATCGTGTGGCGCAGGTCATCGCAACGTGACCAGCGTCACCTATCGAGGTAGCTTTGTCAACGGAATCCCACGCGAAGCCACAGAAGCACGACAGCGGCCCACAGAACCGGGCATCGAACCGCACCAGAGGGAGGCTCCGTGTATCCGGAGGAACGACAGCAGGCGATCGCGCAGCTGGTGGGTCAGCGCGGCCGTTTGAGCGTGACGACGACCGCGGAGCAGTTCGGTGTGACGACCGAGACGGTCCGGCGCGACCTCGCGGTCCTGGAGCGCGCCGGCATGCTCCGTCGCGTCCACGGCGGCGCCGTGCCGGTGAACGCGGTGGCGCTCGTCGAGCTCGGGCTGGGCGAGCGGACGGGCCGGCTCGCCGAGCAGAAGGCGCGGATCGCGGCTGCGGCGCTGGACTTCCTGCCGGGCCTGAACGGCAGCATCATCCTGGACGGCGGGACGACCACCGCCGCCCTCGCCGAGCTGCTGCCGACCGACCGGAAGCTGCTGACCGTGACGAACGCCGTCCCGATCGCGGCTCGGCTCGCGACCGCGCCGGGCATCACGGTGCACATGCTGGGCGGCCGGGTGCGCGGTGTGACCCAGTGCGCTGTCGGTGAGGCCGGCGTCCGCACGCTGGGCAATCTCCGGGTGGACGTGGCGTTCATGGGCACCAACGGCATCACCAGCAGCTACGGCTTCACCACGCCGGACGAGGACGAGGCGCTGGTGAAACGGGCGATGGTGAGCGCAGGGCAGCGCGTGGTCGTCCTCGCCGACTCCAGCAAGCTCGAGCGGGAGACCCTCGTCCGCTTCGCCGCACCGGAGGATGTCGACGTCCTCATCACCGACGACGACGCGGACCGCGAGACCCTGGATGCGCTGGAGAAGTCAGGGGTCGAGATCGTCCTCGTCTGAGGGCTCGACGTCGGATCGGGGCCGCAGCCGGCCGTAGAGGCGGGCCAGGTCGGCCACCTGGAAGTGGGCGTTCAGGCCGCTCGGGTTCGGCACCACCCAGGTGGTGGCACCGCCGATCCGCTCCGGCTGGAGGCCCATGACGGCCTTCGGACGATCGAAGCCGGCCCGCCAGGCGGTGATCCCCAGGACGGCCAGCGCCCGGGGCCGGTACTCCGTGACCAGCTCCGCCAGGGTAGCTGCGCCCTCGATCAGCTCGTCGGTGGTCAGCTCGGCCGCCGCCCGCGTGGGTCGGGCGACGACGTTGGTGATGCCGAGCCCGTGCGCGGGCAGCGCGCGGTCCTCGTCCGGCGTGAAGAGCCGGGGGTGAAGCCGGCCAGGTGGATCGCCGGCCAGAACCGGTTTCCGGGCCGGGCGAAGTGGTGCCCGCGCTCGGCCGACAGCAGCGAGGGTTGATCCCGCAGAACAGCACGTCGAGGTCCGGCGCGATGACGTCGGGCAGCGGCTTGTCCTGCGCCATCAGCCCGCCAGGACCGCCCAGCCGGAGGCGGGCAGCCGCGCCCGGTCCCCGGCCACGGAGGCCTCCCCGACCAGCACCTCGCCGGCGCCCGGGGCGGGCACCTCGACCGGCGCCTCCCGCACCGACAGCGCGACGACGAGGCGCCCGCCGTCGCCCACCGCCTCGTAGACCAGCTCCTCGTTGGTCAGGTGCAGCGTCGTCGTCCGTGCAGTGTGCAGCCACCGGTGCCGGCGGCGCAGTCCGACCAGCTCCTGGTGCAGGGCGTAGGTGGGCAGGCCCAACGGCGAGAGCTCCGCCGGCGAGACGGGGAACCGCGGGCGGACGGCGTCGTCCCCGCCCGCCCGGTCCTCCTTGATACCGCGGAAGGCGTGCTCGTCGCCGGCGTAGACGGCGGGCGTCCCGCCCGTGGTGAGCAGCACGACGAGAGCATGCGCGAGGTGCCGCTCGTCGGTGAGCCGGCTGGCGATGCGGGTGACGTCGTGGTTGCCGAGGAACGTCTAGGGCACGAACGCGTCGAGGAAGCCGCCGTGCCGGGTGAGCGCCGCATCGAGCTCGAAGAAGTTGGCGTCGTTCAGCGAGCTCCAGACGGCCTTCCACAGCTCGTACTGGGTGACGGCGTCCAGGTGCGACCCGGCCACGAAGCCGGTGTAGTCGCCGTGGATGACCTCGCCCATCAGGTAGGCGTCGGGATGACGCTCGCGCACGCGGTCGGCGACGCCCGCCCAGAACGACGTCGGGACGGCGTAGGCGGCGTCCAGCCGCCAGCCGTCGACCCCGCGATCGAGCCAGTGGCACATCACCTCGACGACGTGGTCCGCGACCGCCGGCTCGTCGTGATCGAGCGCGACGAGCGCCGAGTGCCCCTCGAAGTCGTCGTACGCAGGTTCCGTCCCGGGGCCCAGTCGCCTTGCGGCCAGCGCAGCCGGAACCATGACGCGGTGGGCGCGGACGGGCCCTGCTCGAGCACGGCGCGGAAGGCGGGGTGCCCGCGCCCCACGTGGTTGAAGACCCCGTCGAGCAGCACCCTGAGGCCGCGCTCCCGGCACGCGGCGATCAGCGCGTCGAGGTCGCCGCCGTCCCCAGCCGGGGATCGACCCGGAGATGGTCGATGGTGTCGTACCCGTGCGTCTCGGAGGCGAAGACGGGGCCCAGGGCGAGACCGGACGCGCCGAGCTCGACGGCGTGGTCCAGCCAGCCGGCGAGGTGGTCGAGCCGGTGGACGACCGGTCGATCGGGTGCCGCCGACCGCTCGGCGCCGACGAAGCCCAGCGGATAGACGTGCCACCAGATGACGTCCTGCACCCAGCCCGGCTCACGGGCGCCCGTCGTCGACATGCCGCCGATGCTGCCCCACGCAGATCCGGCTCGTCCCCGGCGGTCCCCCGGCGCGCCCGTGACCTTTCGTGACCGGCACGCGCGGGCACGGCGAAGATCGGGACGGATTCGTCCGATCCGCTGGTCGAACCATCCGGACCGACCTAGCGTGGGCCCGGTCCGAACGGTTCCCCCGTCGCCTCCCGGCGACCGCCGTCCAGGCGCCGCCGAACCATCGCCGGTGCCTCCGCGCCGGCACCCGGACCGGGGAACCAACGCACGTCCGGGGTGAAGCTCCCGACGGTCTGCTGCGACTGGAATGGACCGCCGGGGCCGGGCGCCTTCCGCCCGAACCCGTCAGCTAACCCGGTAGGCGGCCGTGGAAGAAGGGACCACCCGCCGAACATGGCGAGTCCGCTCGACCCTGCCCGTCCCCGCTCGTCCGCCCGCAGCCGCCGCACCGTGGTCGCGCTCCTCGCCGCCGGTGGCGTCGTCCTGACGTCGCTGCCCGCGTCGGCGGATCCGGACCCCACCACGTCGCAGGAGGCAGCAGCGCTCGTCGCCGAGCGGGCGCACGACCTCGAGGTCCTCACCGAGGAGTTCAACGAGACGCGCGAGCGGCTGAAGGCCAGCCAGGAGGCCTCCGACCTCGCCGGCGCGGAGCTCGCCGCCGCCGAGGAGGCACTCGCCGCGTCCCGCGAGCGGATCAGGACCGTGGCACGCAGCGCCTACACCGGCGATCGCCTCGGCACGCTCCAGGCGTTGGTCACCAGCGGCTCCCCACCGAGCTGCTCGGCCGGGTCGCCCTCCTCCAGTCGATCGCCGACCACAACAACGGCGTGCTCGGCGTCGCCGAGGCGGCCGACGAGGCGGCCGAGCGGGCGAAGGCCGAGGCCGTGCAGGCCGCGGCCCGGGCGCAGGAGCAGGTCGACCGGGTGTCGGTGCAGCGGGAGCGGCTCGACACGCAGATCGCGGTGTACCAGGCCCAGTACGAGCGGCTGACCGCCGAGGAACAGCGGGCGGCCCGCGCCGAGGCCGAGCGGCACGCGGCCGAGCAGGCGGCCGCCGCGCAGGCTGCCTCCGAGCAGGCGGCGGCGGAGCAGCCCGCCGCGCCCCGCGCCGGCACCGCCCGACCCGAGGCACCGGCTCCTGCTCCGGCCCCCGCTCCGGCCCCCGCCCCAGCCCCCGCCCCGGCCCCGGCGCCCGCGCCGGCCGCAGCTCCGGCCCCCGTCGCGGGCGGCGGTAGCGGCGCTGCGCGCACCGCCGTCGACACGGCCATGGCCCAGGTGGGCGACCCCTACGTGTGGGCCGCCGCGGGTCCGGACGCGTTCGACTGCTCCGGCCTGGTCCAGTACGCCTACGCGGCGGCGGGGATCGACCTGCCGCACTCCAGCCGGATGCAGTCGACCATGGGCACCCCGGTGTCCCGGTCGGCCCTCCAGCCGGGCGACCTGCTGTTCTTCTACAGTCCCGTCAGCCACGTCGGCATCTACATCGGCAACGGGCAGATGGTGCACGCCTCGACCGCCGGCGTGCCGGTCAGGACGGCGGCCATCGACTCCATGGGCAGCTACACCGGCGCGCGGCGGATCGCCTGACCGCCTCCCGGGCGGGTCACCAGCTGCCGCCGCCACCGCCCCGGCTCCGCCGCCGACGTAGGTGGAGCCCCCGCTGCTCGCAGACGCGGGCGGCACGAGCGCCGGGTTGCTCGAGGACGAGAACACCAGCAGTGCCGGCCACACCGTCGCGTTCCGGGAGGCCGGCACGTACCAGTCGGGGGCGGGCCCACCGACCGATGCGACCCGCTCGGTCCACTCCTCGGCGACGCCCAGGGCCACAGCGTGCGGCAGGTAGCGGATGCGCGGGTCGGCGCGGGCGGCCGAGGCGACGTCGTCCACCCGGCCCTGCTCGGCGAGCCAGCGCGGATCGGCGGCGGCCAGGTGGTCGCGGAAGGCCACCACCTGCTCGCGCACCGCCCTTCCGGAGGCGGTGCGCTGCGGCATCCGCCCGGCGAGGGCGAGGACGACGATCCCGGCCAGGACGACGCCGACGCCGGCCAGCGCCCATGTGGAGGTGAGCGCCAGGATCACGGTGAGCAGCACCCCCGCCACCAGCACCGCTCCGCCGACGCCGTACCAGCGGCGGCGGATGGCGGCCGGGTCCTCGTGGAACCAGCCCAGCTGCACGACGTCGGCGTACATCGCGGCGCAGCCGTCGGACTCGATCGCGCCGAACCGGTCCTGCAGGTCCGAGAGCACGACCTCGTCCCCGTCGGCGAAGAAGGCGTCGAGCACCCGCTGCTCGTAGGGCCGCAGCCCGGACGGAGCCGCCCCGCGCACCAGTCGCCAGTCCTGCGCGGTCCCGCCGTCGGCGTCCGCGACCTCCTCGATGCGCAGGAAGCCACGGACGGCGAGGTCGAGCAGGGTCGCCGTCACCTCGTGCCGCTGGGCGTAGCCGTCCAGCAGGGTGCCCAGCTGCGCCGGACGCCCGTCGTGCGGCGGGGTGAACTGCGGCGGCACCGGCCCGGCGTACCTGGCCGGCCGACCGCGGCGGAGGCGCAGGAGAACGGGGGCGACGAGGGCGAGCAGACCGGCGAGCGCCAGCCCGAGCGTCGCGGGCGTGGCGCGGAAGGCCTGGGCCGGGCTGAAGGTCTCCTCGTAGATCGGCCGGGCACCCGGGAACGTCCCGGACGGGAAGGACGCGCTGACCGTCACGCCCTCCCCGGGGCCCAGATCTCCGGCGCCGTAGCGCACGGACCCGTCGGGCGACTCCTCGGTCCGGCAGGATCCCTGCTCGCCCTCCGCCCCGGCCGCGCAGTCGGCATCGAGCGCACTCGCGGGGCCGGACAGGTGCACCTCGACGTCGTCGATCGGCACCTCCCAGCCGGTGCCGACGGCGTTCCACGTCACGACGTCGGTGTCGTTCCCCGGGTCGACGACGGCGGCCACCCGGTAGGTGAGCACGTAGGTGTGCCGTCCGCTGATCTCCTCGTCGGGATCGCCCACCCGGATGGTCAGGGCGCCGTCCTCGCCGGTCACCTCGGTCTCGGCCGGTGCGCCGGTCGGGCTCTCCACGGCGATGTCGCTGACCGGGTAGCGCCGGTCGCGGGTCTGCTCGTACGGGGCGCGGTCCGGCAGGACGCGGACGATCCCGTGCCGCTCCTCGCCGGCGAAGTCGTAGTCGATCGTCTCCTCGACGACGAGCGAGCCGTCGCGCCCGGCGACGATGTCGACCTCGTACGAGCGGATGGCCTCGGTCGGCCCGTCGCCGGTGCACCCGGCGAGCACCAGCCCGGAGAACGCGACCACGACCGGTCCCGACGCCCTGGAGGGCGCGGTGCGCTCCGGCATCCCTGTCCCCGCCCGGTCCGGGGCCGGCACATCCGGCCCACCGCCGCCGATCATGGCACCCACCTCCGGCCGGTCCGGGCACTTCCCCTGACCCGCCGTGCAGGGAGGTCCGTGCCGACGCCGTCAGACCCAGGGCGGGCGGTCGAGACCCCTCCGGCGGGCCGCGTCCAGGCGCGCCAGGGTGCGGGCGCCGTCCACCACGTCGGTCATCCACCCCCGGACCACCACGAGCACCGATCCGGACGCCGACCGGTCGGGCCGGTGCGCCGCCAGGGCGCGGAGGACCAGCACGCACAGCAGCAGGACGATCAGGGTGCCCACATCCCCACCTCCTCCGTTCGGCCGTCGGATCCGACTCCTCCACCCTGCGCCGGGACCGGACGTCGGGCCAGTGGCAGGAATGCCTGCTCGCGAAGGATTTCTGCCATCCCGGAGACTGGGCTCGTGCCCTCCCGACGCTGCCCCTGCGGCAGTGGCCTCCCGCTCGCCGAGTGCTGCGGCCGCTTCCACGACGGATCGGGCACCCCGGCGACAGCCGAGCAGCTCATGCGCTCCCGGTACAGCGCCTTCGCGCTCGGTCTGCCCGACTACCTGCTCGCCACCTGGCACTCCAGCACACGGCCGGAGCGCCTGGAGCTCGACGTCGGGCTGCGCTGGACCGGCCTGGACGTGCTGGCCACGACCGGCGGCACCCTGCTGAGCTCCGAGGGCACCGTCGAGTTCCGCGCGCACCACGTGGTGGACGGACGGACGGGCGCTCAGCACGAGCACAGCCGCTTCGCCCGCGAGCACGGCCGGTGGCGCTATCTGGACGGCGTGTCGCTGGCCTGACGCTGCTGCTACCGGCCCCGGCGGGTGCGCAGCGGCCCGGCCAGGCGCGGGCCGACCAGGCGTCGCTCGGAGCGCCGCAGCTCCCGCTGCGCCGGCTGGGCGAGGAACTGGCCCAGGATGACGCCCGCGGCGAGCGCGAGGCCGATCGTCGTCGCCTCGCTGAGCAGCAGCAGCCCGGCGCCGGTGTTCCCGTCCGCCAGGAAGAGCATGCCGCGGTAGATGGTGAGGCCGGGGAGCAGCGGGATGATCCCGGCCGCGATGTAGATCAGCGTCGGCGCCTTCTGGTGGTGGGCGAACACGTAGGCGCCCGCGCCGAGCAGCACCGCCGCCCCTCCGGCGGACAGCGCCGGGTCGAACCCGGCCTCGCCGAGTGCTCGGAACGCCCCCAGGCCAGGAGCCCGGCCAGCCCGGCGATCGGCAGGGCGCGTCGGGGTGCGTAGCTCGCCCCGGCCGCCGCAGCCGCGGCCACCGTGGCGGCGAGTGCCTGGACGGGCACATCACCCAACTGGCCGGCCGGCTGTGTCGTCACGGTCAGCGCGACCCCGAACCGGTCGGCGACCGACAGGACCGCGGCGACCCCGCTGATGATGCCGGCCGTCAGCACGAAGACCTCGAACGCCCGGGCGCTCGCGGTCAGCAGGAACCCGCTGATCGCGTCCTGCACCGAGCCGACCAACGTGACGCCGGGCAGCAGCAGCACGATCCCACTGGCGACGATGAGGGACGGCCGGACATCGAGGTCCGCGACCATGACGGCCACGGCGACCGTGGTGGCGATCGCCGCGCCCACCGCGTTCGCGTAGAAGTCCGGCAGCCGACGTGCCGAGAGCGCCCCGGTCGCACGATCGACGACCACGGTGGTGGCGAAGGCGATGCCGGTCACGAGCACGCCGGCTCCGAGCAGGCCCGCCACAGCCGCCGCCAGCAGAGCCCGGAAGGCCGTCACCACCCACCGTGGGTACGGGTGCCGGCGGTGCGCCACCTCGTCCAGCCGGGCCATCGCCGTGGCCGGCGTGATCCGCTGCTCCACCAGGTCGTCGACGAGGTTGTGGATCTCGGTGACCCGCGTGTAGTCCGGTGTCCGCTGCTGCACCAGACGCACGCTGGTCACCGGCGCGACGTCGGGCGCCCGCACGTAGGAGAGCGTGATCGAGGTGAACGTCACCTCCGACACCACGCTCCGCAGACCGCACGCCTGCGCGAGGGCGATGGTCGTCGCCGTCACGTCGACGGCGCCCGCGCCTCCCGACAGCAGGATCTCGCCGGTCCGCAGGGCGAAGTCGAGGATGCGGTACGCCTCCCGCTCGTCCGGCTCCGCGAGGTGCACCGGCTCGGAATCCCTGGACCGCTCCGGACGTCCCGGCCGGCGGCGACCAGCGACCACCCCGTGCCTCCTCGCCGTGCTGCTCGCCATCGACCCCGTCGACCCGGTCGGCGGCTCCGCCAGGACACGATCCCAGACCCGTCCCGCGGACCGGCCGCTCCCCGGAGAGGTGACGGCCGGCCCCCGGCGGCGCCCGGTCCCCGAGCCGCTGACCTGCGCATACGCGTCACCGTGCGGCCTGGATATGGGGAAGCTCACGTCCTGGAGATACCTCACACCTTCCGGAGTGCATGTCATCGGCCGTTTCGTCCGACGATCAGGAGGACGGCGCCCGAGGGCGCGAACTTTGCGACGGCCGGAGAGACAGACGTGAATTCCGAGAACGGCGTAGCAGCCGGGCACGGTATCCCTGACAGCGCTGTCCCCGACAGCGCGAACCCCGACGTGGTCCTCGTCGGCGGCGGCATCATGAGCGCCACGCTCGCCGCGCTGATCAACGTCGTTGCGCCGCAGTGGAGCGTCACGCTCTTCGAGTCCGGCGACGAGGTGGCCGGCGAGAGCTCGGGCCCCTGGAACAACGCCGGGACCGGCCACGCCTCACTGTGCGAGCTGAACTACACGCCGGCCGGCCCGGACGGTCGCGTCGACGCGTCCAAGGCCGTCACGATCAACGAGCAGTTCCAGGTCTCGCGCCAGTTCTGGGCCTCCCTGGTGCGCGGCGGCATGACCGGTTCGCCCAAGGACTTCATCACCCCCGTCCCGCACCTGAGCTTCGTCACCGGCGAGGCCGGCCGGCGCTACATGCGCGCCCGCCACGAGGCGCTCGCCGCCCAGCCGCTGTTCCACGGCCTGGAGTACACCGAGGACGCTGCCGAGCTCGCCGGCTGGCTCCCACTCATGATGGCCGGCCGCGACCCGTCGCAGGCCGTCGCCGCGACCCGCTCCGCGGCCGGCACCGACGTCAACTTCGGCGCGCTCACCCGCCTCCTCCTCGAGGACGCCGGCGGCCGCGGCGTGACCGTGCACACCAACCAGCGCGTCCAGGACCTCGACCGCGAGTCCGACGGCCGCTGGAAGGTCACCGTCATCGACACCCGCACCGGGGAGCCGCGCACGCTGCGCACCCGCTTCGTGTTCGTCGGCGCCGGTGGCGGCGCCCTGCCGCTCCTGCAGAAGGCCGGGATCCCCGAGATCCGCGGGTTCGGCGGGTTCCCCGTCAGCGGCATGTTCCTGCGCACCACCTCACCCGAGCTGGTGGGCAGCCACCAGGCCAAGGTCTACGGCCAGGCGGCCGTCGGAGCGCCACCCATGTCGGTTCCGCACCTGGACCTGCGCCTCATCGACGGCGACCACTCGCTCCTCTTCGGCCCCTACGCCGGCTTCTCCCCGAAGTTCCTCAAGGCGGGGTCGATCTTCGACCTGCCGCGCAGCGTCAAGCCGAACAACCTCAGCTCGATGCTCGGCGTCGCCCGTACGGAGCTCGGCCTGACGAAGTACCTGATCAAGGAGCTCCTGCAGTCCCGCTCGGCGCGGCACGCGACGCTGGCGGATTTCGTGCCGCTGGCCGAGCAGGCCGACTGGGACATGGTCACGGCCGGCCAGCGCGTCCAGGTCATCAAGCGCGACCCGGCGACTGGACGGGGCGTCCTCCAGTTCGGCACCGAGCTCGTCGTCGGTGGCGACGGCTCGATCGCCGGCCTGCTCGGCGCCTCCCCGGCGCCTCGACCGCGGTGTCGGCCATGCTGAGCCTGCTGGAGCGGTGCTTCCCCGACCGGATCCCGGCGTGGCGCCCGGCGCTGCAGGAGGTCATCCCCTCCTTCGGGCACCGGCTGTCCGAGGAACCCCACCTGCTCGCCGAAGTGCGGGCCGAGACGACGCAGGTGCTCGAGCTCAACGGCTGAGCGGACGGGGGACGCGGCCCTACTCCCCGCCGGCCGCCGCCCGCAGCAGCTCGGCCACGTCGGACGTCGCGGCGTACGCACCGGCGGTGAGGAACGACTGCTGGATGACCTCGTCCAGCCGTTCGCGCGACATCATGTCGGTGCCCATCACCTGCTGCTCGCCGGCTCCGGGGGTGAAGACGACCGTCCGTATCCCGTCGGCCTCCAGCGCCCGCACCTCCCTGCGCAGGAGGCGGTCGGAGTACCGGCGGACAGAGGGAAGGACCCCGGGTCGCCAGCCTGCCGGGCCACTCATCGGCGCGATGACGACGGCGAGGTCGAGCTGCTGTCCCCGGAGCACCGCGGCGTTCGTCGGCGAGTGCGCCCCGCCGTCCACGTAGCTGTGCCGGCCGATCCGCACCGGCGCGAAGTACCCCGGCACGGCGCACGAGGCGCCGACCGCCCGGTGGATCGGGACCTCCGGGGTCCCGGGACGGCCGAAGACGACCCGGCGGCCGTCCCGGCGGCGCACCGCGCAGATCCAGAGGTCCGGCGTGGGCCACTCGGGGCGTTCGAGCTCGCGCAGCGCGGACAGCTGCGCGAGGACGTCGTGCCGGCCCGGGGCCATGAGGGCCAATCCCGCGGCCAGCGGGCGGAACTGCAGAGGCCGCGTCACCGCGCGCGCCACCATGTGCCGGCCGGGCAGCCGCATGGGCCGCCGGACGAGCGACAGCGGCCTGAACGGGGCGAGCTCGGGCGCGGAGTTCTCGGCCAACTGCCGGAGGACGTCGTCGTCGCCGGACAGCGGGGCCTTCACCGTCCAGGCGGCCAGATCCTCCGGGGAGACTCCGAGCCGCAGCAGAGTTCCGGTGATCGACCCGGCGGACGTGCCCACGATGACGTCGGCCGTCCGCGCGTCGAACCCGAAGTCGTGCTGCAGCACGGCCAGCACGCCCGAGTGGTAGGCCTGCCCGACGACGCCCCCGCCACCCAGCACCAGGCCCACCCGTGTCACGGTCCGAGCGTGTCACGGCGAGATCGCACGAGCAGCGCGCGCGGTCGCGGCCCCGGGACGTGCCGGCGCTTCGACGGCTCGGGCCACTCCACCACCCAGGCCGCGCCCGGCGGAGCTGCGCCCACCTCCGGCCCGCGGCGCCAGGGCCGCGACGGCCGCGTGGACCTGCGCAGGGGAAGCCCCGATGACGCCACCTGGCCGGAGAGCACCTCGGCACCGCACGCCAGCCGGAACACCAGGTCCGCGACCGCCTCGGCGTGGTCGATGGCGGCGTCCCGTGCCTTCCTCAGCCCGTCCGAGCGCTCCTTCCAGTGCGGCGGCCGGCGACTGGAGACGTGCCGCATGGACCCCAGACCGCCCCGTCCGCGACGCAGCCCCAGATCCCGTCGGCGATCCGGAGCTCGGTCTCCATCAGCGCGTGCACCAGGTCGTGCGGCAGGTCCGCGCCTCCGCCCGCGCCCCGCCTGGCGAACACGACGCCGTCGTCGCGCTCCACGAGCGTCTCGCCGGGACGGCGATCGGCCATCCGGGTGAACGTGAGTCGCACGCTGCCAGGATCCGGCGACGGTCAACCGATCAGCGGGCCGCGCCCGGTCCGCCTTGCTAGCTTCCCGGCATGGCTGTCGATCCCCGCGGTGCCGATCTCAAGCGCTACCTCCAGGAGGACCCCGGAGGACCGGTGGTGATGCTCAACCTGCTGCGCTACGCCGAGGGCGGCCGCGAGCTGTACGCCCAGTACGCCGAGGCGCTGAGCACGACGTTCCTGCCGCGGTACGGCGGCGAGGTGCTCTACGCCGGGGACGGGTCGACGTCGCTCGTGGCCGAGGACGGCCAGGCCTGGGACGCCGTGCTCCTGGTGCGCTACCCCTCCCGCGAAGCGTTCAGCCGGATGGTCGCCGATCCCGAGTACCAGCAGGTCACTGCGCTGCGCACCCGCGCCCTCACCGAGGCCGTTCTGCAAGCCACCAGTGGCTGGTGACTCCCGGGGCGGCGGCGCACGGGCGGCGATCGTCGCCCGGCTCCGCGGCTCCCTCTGGCCGGTGCCGGTGCTCGGCATCGTCATCGCCATCGGTCTGGGTGTGGGCCTGCCCGCGCTCGACGAGATGCTCGCGTCCCGACCCGACGGCCATCCGCTCTTCTTCGCGTTCGGGGCGGCCCGACGGCTGCCCGTGACCTGCTGGCCGCGATCGCGGGCTCGCTCATCTCGGTGACCGGCCTGACCTTCTCCTTCACCGTTGTCGCGCTCCAGCTCAGCAGCAGCCAGCACTCGCCCCGGCTCCTGCAGACGTTCGTCACCGACCGCGTCGTCCAGTTCACGCTGGCGCAGCTGGTGGCGACCTTCGTCTACGCGCTCACCGTGCTCCGGACGGTCCGGACCGAGAGCGCGACGAACGACGAGAGCGCCTTCGTCCCACGCCTGTCGGTCACCGTCGGGTTCGCGCTGACCCTCGTCAGCGTCGTCGCCATCGTGCTCTTCCTCGCCCACCTGGCGCGGTCCCTGCGGGTGGAGACGATGTTCCGCGACGTCCACGACGAGGCGACCGAGACCTATGCCCGCGAGCTCCCCGACGACGACGGCGACGACCCGGGAATCGAGCTACCCGCCGGACCCGGCAGGCAGGTGCCGGCGCGATCCAGCGGTTTCGTGGTCGACGTCGATCCCCGCGGGGTCGTGACGGCGGCCACCGAGGCCGGCGTCACGGTGCTGCTGAGCGCCCGGATCGGCGACTCCGTCGTCGTCGGGACGCCGGTGGCCACGGTCTGGAGCACCGACCCGAGTGCGACGCCGGACCTCGACGCGCTGGAGGCGGCGCTGGACGGTTGCCTGCGGCTCGGTTTCGAGCGCTCGCCCACCCGCGACGTCGCCTACAGCCTGCGGAAGGTCGTCGACATCGTGATCCGCGCCCTCTCCCCGAGCACCAACGACCCGACCACGGCGGTGCACGGCCTCTCGCACGTCTCCGCGCTGCTCGGGGAGCTGGTGGCCCGTCCGCCACGGCCGTCGGCCGTCCGCGACGACGACGGCGTGCTCCGCTTCGTCGTCCCCGCGTGGGAGGTGGGCACCCTGCTGCGGTTGGGGCTCGAGGAGCCGATCCAGTTCGCCTCCGGACAACCCGCCGTGCTCCGCCGGCTCGCCGGGCTGCTGCGCGAACTGGCCTGGCGCGCCCCCACGGGCTCCTCGACACCGATCTCGAGGACTACCTCCGACAGGTGGTCGAGCTCGCCCAGGAGTCCACCTCGGTGCCCCGGTCGGAGACGGACGCCTGGGAGCAGGAGGTCAGGGACGCCCTCGCGGGACGGTGGGTGCCCGCGCGGCCCGAGGGTCCGTGGTCACAGGCTGACCGCCACGGTGGCCGCGAGCTCCCGGCATGCCTCGAGATCGGCCGCCGTGGGCGGCCCGGTGAGATTCAGCGGGGCGGCGACCTGCTTCCACCGCAGCGCCCCGGTGATCTTCCCGATCGCCGTCAGCGCACCCGCGGTGTCGTCGCCGCCGTGGACGTAGACGCCGTACGGCAGCCCGACCGTCGCGTCGAGGCAGGGGTAGTACACGGTGTCGAAGAAGTGCTTGAGCGCACCGGACATGTAGCCGATGTTGGCCGGGGTGCCGAGCAGGACGCCGTCGGCCTCCAGGAGGTCTGCCGCGCCGGCCGAGAGGGCCGGCCGCGCCACGAGCTCGATCTCCTCCACCATGGCGGCGCCCTCCCGCACCGCCTCCAGCAGTACCTGCAGGTTGGGCGAGGGCGTGTGGTGGATGACGAGCAGTCGGGGCATGCCGGGATTCTGCCCGCGCGCCCGTCGCCCCGATAGGGACGAGTGTTCCTATCGTCGGGTAGCGTGCGGGTGTGGACGACTCCCGGAGCATGCGCGAGCGGATGCTCGCCGGTGACCTGTACATCGCGGACGACCCCGAGATCGGCGAGCAGAGCGCCGCCGCGCTCGACCTGATGGCCGCCTACAACGCGACGTCGGCCCGCCAGGGTCCGCTGCGCCGGCAGCTCCTGGAGGAACTCCTCGGCGCGGTCGGCGAGGGCACCGAGATCCGGCCGCCGCTCTTCGTCGACTACGGCGCCCACCTCCGCATCGGCGCCCGATGCTTCGCCAACTTCGGCCTGGTGGCGCTCGACGTCGCCGCCATCACGATCGGTGACGACGTCCAGATCGGGCCGAACGTCCAGCTGCTCACCCCCACCCACCCGGTCGACCCGGAGCCCCGGCGGCAGAAGTGGAGGCCGCGCAGCCGATCACCATCGGGAACAACGTCTGGCTCGGCGGCGGCGCGATCGTGCTGCCCGGGGTCACCATCGGCGAGAACACCGTGGTGGGCGCCGGCGCGGTCGTCACTCGCGATCTGCCCGCCGACGTCGTCGCCGTCAGAAACCCGGCCCGCGTGGTGCGGACCCTGGACGACGGAGCGTGACGGTGTCGCAGGCGCCGGCCCGACGGAGCCGGCGGTACGACCCGGGACGGCGGGACCGCATCGTCGCCACGACCCTCGACGTGATCGCCGAACAGGGTGTCGCCGGCGCCTCCCACCGGGTGATAGCCCGCGCCGCCGACGTCCCCTCGGCTCGATCACCTACCACTTCACGTCCCTGGACGAGTTGCTGAGCGCCGCCTTCACCGCGCACGTGGACACCGTGGCCCCGCGGTTCGACGAGCGAATGAAGGCGGCGACGGGCTCCGGGGAGGTCCTGGAGTACCTCGTGGAGCACCTGGCCGGCGACCTGCTCGACTCCGCCCGCGACCTCGTCCTGACGGTGGAGCTGTACGTCGCCGCCGCCCGGAACCCGGCCCTGCGAGCGGTGACGCAGGACTGGATGGCACGCAGCCGGCGGAGCCTGGAGCGGCATTTCGACCCGGTGACCGCTCGCGAGCTGGACGCGCTCGTCGAGGGACTCGTGCTGCACAGCGCACTGTCCACCGACCCGATGGACCGCGACCAGATCCGGCACGCCCTGTCCCGGTTCGCCCGGTGACCGACACCCGGGCCCCGGCTCCGAGCCGCGCACTGCGCCGAGCACGTGTCGCCGTCGCCGCGTGCTTCTTCCTGAACGCGGTCTTCTACGCCAATCTCGTGCCACGGCTGCCCCAGATCAAGGCCGATCTCGGGCTGAGCAACTCCTCGCTCGGCGCCGCCCTCGCGGCGCTGCCGCTGGGAGCCCTGCTCGCCGCCCTCTCCTCGGCGGTGCTCATCCGCCGGTTCGGCTCGGCACGGGTGGCGAGCACCGGGCTGGTGCTGCTCGGGCTCGCGCTCTGGACGGTCGCCATCGCGCCCAACTGGGGGCGCTCGCCGCCGCCCTGCTCGTCGCCGGGGCGCTCGACGCGGTGATCGACGTGGCGCAGAACGCGCACGGGCTCCGGGTGCAGCGGCTGTACCGCCGGTCGATCCTCAACGGCTTCCACGGCCTCTGGAGCATCGGCGCCGTCAGCGGTGGCCTGCTCGGCTCCGCCGCCGCGGGGCTCGGCATCCCGCTCGCGGTCCATCTCGGCGCCTCGGCCGTCGTCTTCGGTCTCCTGTCGCTGCTGGCCTTCCGAGCACTGCTGCCCGGTGGCGACGACGACGACCGGGAGCCCGTGGCGGGGACGGCCGGGGACGTCCCCGCCCGCCGGCCGGACGGACGCCGTACCGCCGTCCTCGCCCTGGCTGCGCTCGGCGTCCTCGCGACCTGCGGCGCGTTCGTCGAGGACGCCGGGTCCTCGTGGAGTGCGCTCTACCTGCGCACCGAGCTGGGAGCGGGCCCCGCCGTCGCCGGGCTGGGCTTCGTCGCGCTGTCGGCAGCCATGACCGTCGGCCGGCTCACCGGGGACCGGGTGGTGGACCGCTTCGGGCAGCGGCTGGTCGCCCAGGTCGGCGGCGTGCTGATCGCGGTCGGCATGGGCCTGGCGCTCGCCGTCCCCTCGGTGGCGAGCACTCTCATCGGTTTCGCGCTGGCGGGCCTGGGGGTCGCCACGCTCATCCCGGCCGTCTACGCCGCCGCCGACGAGCTCCCGGGGCTGCGGCGCGGCACCGGCCTGGCGGTCATCAACTGGCTGCTGCGCATCGGCTTCCTGGTGTCGCCGCCGCTGATCGGGGTGCTGGCCGACGCCACGAGCCTCCGGGTGGCCCTGCTGACCGTGGTCGCGGCCGGGCTCGGGGCACTGCTGCTGGGCGGGGCGTTGCGGCCCCGGCTACCCGCGACCGTGTGAAGGTGTCGGCATGCACCTGCTGCTCGAGTACACGCTGGCCGAGGACTACCTCGAGCGCCGGACCGCGCTGCGCGAGGACCACCTGGCGCTGGCCCGGGCGGCGCACGAGCGGGGGAACTGCTGCTCGCCGGCGCGCTGCCCGACCCCTACGACCGGGCCGTGCTGGTCTGGGCCGCCACCCGCGAGGTCGTCGAGGACTTCGTCGCCCGCGACCCCTACGTCGTCCACGGGCTGGTCACCGGATGGACGATCCGGCCGTGGAACGTCGTCGTCGGCTGACGGTCACTCGCCGTAGCCCCGGACGCCGGAGAGGCTGGAGCCGTTCCCGAACTTCTGGGCGGGGATGATGCTCAGGCTCCCGTCGCTCTCGAGGACCACGGCCGCGACCGAGGAGACGTCACCCGAGCCGGAGGCCCGCACGGCCTGCCGGACCTCGTCCATCGACACGCGTTCCGACCGCATGGCCGGCTCGATGGGACTGCCGTCCCGGAGGAGCAGCGTGGGACGCGCGGTCACCCATTTCCGCGCGACGGGCCAGTGAGAGGTCACCCACGCGACGGCGGTCTGCAGGACCGCGAGGAGCGCGAGCGCCAGCGCGCCTTCGGTCCACGACACGTCGGAGCTGAGCAGGATGGTCGCCAGCGTCGACCCGAGGGCGACCGTGACGACCAGGTCGAAGGCGTTGAGCTTGGCCAGCGTCCGCTTTCCCGACAACCGCAGGACCAGGACCACCGTGACGTAGGCGCTGGCGCCGACGACCAGGACGCGGACCAGGTCGGACCACGAGTCGAACCACATGCTTCATTCCTCTCAGCTGCCGGTCAGGCCCGGCTCGGGGCATCGCTACCGGTTGCGTCAGACGACGTGGCCCGGCGGTACAGGTCCCGCCCGGGCGAGGAGGTGATGCCGTGCGCCAGCGTGCTGGCTGCCACGACGAGGCTGCCGGCGGCGAGGACCACCGGGTCGAGCCGGAGATGATCGGCCTCCAGGGCCAGGTAGAAGACGGCCGACACCCCGATCGGGCCGAACCACCCGAGGAAGAGCGCGTCCGGCCGGCCGAGGTGCAGGGGCCGGCGCAGCAGCCACACGATCGGCAGGCGCCGCAGCAGCAGGACCCCGACGACGAGCGCCGGCCCGCGCCAGCCCAGCTCCGCCCACGCCGACCACGGCAGGACCGCGCCGAGCCCGACGAAGAGCGGCAGGACGAGGAAGCGGTTGACCGCCTCGTCGATGGGTGCGTCGTCGGTGCGCTCCGACCCGGTGCTGACCACGTTGAACGCCAGCCCGCAGGCGAAGACCGCCAGGATGCCGTCGACGTGGATCAGCCCGGACAGCCCGAGCACGGCCAGGGCGAGCACGGCGGTGAACAGCAGCCGGGGTCCGGGATCGGTGGAGCCGTGCTCCTCCCCAGGCGCAGGGCACGGCCCCCGAGCCAGCCGCTGGCGGCCCCGACCGCCACGGCGCCGAGCACCTGCCAGAGCGATTCCAAGGCCGCGGCGCCCAGCGACTCGGAGCCGGCGATCGCGACGGCGACGAGCACCAGCGGCAGCGCCAGGCCGTCGTTGGCGCCGGACTCCAGCGACAGGATCTGCCGGTCCCGCTCCGGGAGGTCCTGCTCGGCCGGCCCGCCGGTGACGACGCTGGACGCGAGCACCGGATCGGTGGGGCACAGCGCCGCACCGAGCAGCGCCGCGGTGCCCAGACCCACTCCCAGGGTCCATGCCGCCAGGCCGGCGGTGACCACCGCCATGACCGGCAGCACGACCGCCAGCAGCAGGAGGACCGGCCGCAGTTGCGTGCGCGCAGCGGCGAACGGATACCGCAGCGCCACGGACATGACCGAGACCGCCAGCAGGATCCTCGACGCCGAGTGCAGCCAGGCGGCGTCCTCGGTCATGGGGCGCAGGTCCAGCACGCCGGTGAGCGCGGGCCCCAGGAGGACGCCCACGACCAGCGCCAGCACCGGCTCCGAGAGCGGCAGCCGGCGCAGTCGCTCGGACAACGCCGCCACGAGCAACCCCAGCGCACCTGCCGCCACCAGCAGGATGTCGATCACGGCTCCAGCTCCTCTCGCCCCCGTCGTCGCCGGTCGGCACCGTGTGCCCCGGCGTCCCTGCCCCGCCGCGCGCAGCCTGACACCGCGCGCGAGGACCGCCACATGACGGTTGGATGACGCAGGTGGCTCCCTCGGGTGACCGGGTAGGGGCCGGGGGAACCGGTGTCCAGCGGGGCGGCACGGTGTCGTCCCCACCGGAGATCATCAGGAGCTCCCATGACCGTCGCAGCCCAGATGCTCGAGACCTACCCGGCGGATCTCGGCGGTGTCGACCGGACGAAGCTGCTGGCCTGCATCGACGCGTGCGTGGAGTGCGCCCAGGCGTGCACCGCCTGCGCGGACGCCTGCCTCAGCGAGGAGATGGTGGCCGATCTCCGGAAGTGCATCCGCACCAACCTCGACTGCGCCGACGTGTGCGACGCGACCGGTCGCGTGCTGTCCCGCCACACCGGCTACGACGCCAATCTCACCCGCGCCGTGCTGGAGGCCTGCGCCGCGGCGTGCAAGGCGTGCGGGGACGAGTGCGGGAGCCACGCCTCGATGCACGAGCACTGCCGGGTGTGCGCAGAGGCGTGCCGCTCCTGCGAGCAGGCCTGCCGCGAGTTGATCGCCTCCCTCGGCTGACCGATCCGCCGGCGGGTGGGGGCGCCCGGACCGCACACTGGGCACATGCCATCCACCGGCGAGTACGGGCCCAGCACCGTCGCGTGGGTCCGCGAGGAGGTGGCGCACCTCGAGCGCACGGGCTCGGGGCTGCGGGGTCGTTCCGTCGTCCTGCTCACCACCGTCGGCGCCCGCACCCGGCTCCTCCGCAAGACGCCGCTCATGCGCGTCGAGCTCGCCGGGCTCTACGCAGCGGTCGCCTCGACGCGCGGGGAGGACCGGCATCCGCACTGGTACGCGAACGCGCTGGCCCACCCGGAGGTGACGCTGCGGGACGGCGACCGGGTGCTCGCCCTCGTCGCCCGGGAGGCCACCGGTGCCGAGCGGAGCCGGTGGTGGTCGCTGGCCTGCACGGTCTTCCCGTCCTACGTGGAGTACCAGCGGCGGACCCGTCGTCGGATCCCGGTGCTGCTGCTCGAGCCGCCGCGGACGGACCGCACCGGCACCGCCTGACCACCGGCTGGTCGGCACCGCCCCCGTCGACATGTCGACACATGTCTCCAATCGGACGGTGCGGTTTCGTTGGATATGTGCCGGTGCCGACTCGGTCGCCCGGCCCGTAACGTCACGGACAGCAGCCAGGTCGTACCGGTCCGTCACGGACTGGGGCACCTGCATCCCCCTTCCCCGAGGAGCTCCCCGTGTCGTCGTTCTCCCGCCCGTTCCTGACCCTGCTCACCGATTCGTCGGCGGGTCCGGCCGCATCGGCCGCCGAGACCTCCCCTGGGCCGCCCCGTCGCAGCCCTCCCCGTGGACGGTCCTCGGGACGTCCGGAGAGGACGCCGGCGAGGAGGGGTGGCGCGCGGACGCCCTGTGCGCCGAGACCGACCCCGAGGCGTTCTTCCCGGAGAAGGGCGGCTCGACCCGCGAGGCCAAGCGCGTGTGCACCGGCTGCACCGTGCGCGCCGAGTGCCTGGAGTTCGCCCTCACCAACGACGAGCGCTTCGGCATCTGGGGCGGCCTGTCCGAGCGTGAGCGCCGTCGGCTGCGGGTCCAGCGGCGGGACGCCGTCAGCGCCTGACCCCGGGTTCTCGGGGCTACCGGACGCCGAGTACCCGCGCCTCCAGCCACGGAGTGCGGAAGGCACCGCGCGGGTCCCACCGCTCGGCCAGGCTGACGAAGTCCGGATGGCGCTCGTAGAGCGGGGCGATCGCCGCGGCCTCCGCGCAGAAGAGCTTGCCCCAGTGCGGACGGGCGGCGAACGGGGCCAGCGCGGACTCCAGTGCGAGGAGCAGCTCCTCCCGGCGCCCTGCTCGCGCACCCAGGTGAAGTGCAGCGCGACGGAGTCCCGGCCGTAGCTCGTGCTCATCCATAGCCCGTCGGCGGCCACCGTCCGGATCTCGCAGGTGAGCAGCAACGGGCGGATGCGATCGGCCAACTCCCGCACCGCCTCGATCGCCGCCGGACCGTGCCGACGCGGCAGCAGGTACTCCGACTGCAGCTCCTCGCCGGCGCTGGGCGTGAACCCCATGCGGAAGTGCGGCAGCCGGTCGTGCCAGGGGCCGGACCGGCCTCGTTGCGGCGTGCAGGGGTCGGGTCCAGCCCGACGACCGGATGCCGGTCGGCGGGCGCCGGCCGCGCACGGAACAGGTCGCCGGACAGCGCGTCGGAGACGTCGGTGCGCGTCTTGACCCACACCATGTCGACGGCATCCGCGAGGAGCGTGAACACGCTGACGCTGTAGCCGCACGACATGACCTCGTCGAAGTGCTCCAGCAGAGCGCTCCAGCTCATCCCCTCGAACACCTGCTGCCGCACGTCGAACGCGGGCTCCACGTCCAGGGTCAAGCGGGTGATCACACCCAGCGCACCGAGGCCGACGACGAGGCCGTCGAAGTCGGGGTCCCCGCGCTCGGCCCGCCGGATCTCGCCGGAGGAGAGAACCATCTCCAGCGCCGCCACGGCCGTCGCCAGGTTCCCGTTCCCGGTGCCCGAGCCGTGGGTCGCCGTCGTCACCGCCCCGGCGACGGAGATGTGCGGGAGGGACGCGAGGTTGTGCAGCGCCAGACCGTCGTCGTGCAGCCGCTCGACCAGCTCGCCGTACTTCACGCCGCCGCCGAGGAGACCGTGCGGCCGTCGGGGCCGACGGCCACCGCGGCGGGCAGCGCCGGCGCCGTGTGCAGCGCCTCCAGCGAGACGAGTTCCGCGGCGTCGGCGATGCCGTTGAAGGAGTGCCGGGAGCCCAGCACGTGCACGCTCGGCGCGCGCGAGACGATCTCCTGCAGCTCCTCGATGCCGGCCGGCCGGTGCACCCGCGCGGCCGGATAGGTGTGGTTGCCCGCCCAGTTGGTGACCTGTGGTCCGGCCGCGGCGGTCGTCATCCGGTCATGGTGCCGGACGTCCCGTCTCCCCCACGATCGGCGGGGCGACGGCGGACGGCCGCGGCGCCGGCCGCCGGCCGCCGGGGAGACTGGTAGGACTGTGCCTACCCTCACGGCGTGCCGCCCTGGCGCACCGCGACGAACCGGTTCACGCCGGTGTCGGACCCCAGGAGGCGACGCTGACCCCCAGCACCCGCGACGTGGCCCTGCCCGCGGGGTCCGCCGGCCCGGGCAGGAGCGGGGCCGGCGGGCGACGGAGCCGCTGCTCGCGGTGCGGCGGCCGAGCACCGCCCTCCGGGACGCCGAGTCGTGAAGGTCGCGCTGTTCGCCACCTGTCTGGTGGACACGATGGTGCCCCAGGTCGCCCACGCGACCGCGGTCCTGCTGGAACGGCTGGGCCACGAGGTCCTCGTCCCGCCGGGCCAGAGCTGCTGCGGGCAGATGCACGTCAACACCGGGTACCGGCGCGAGGCCGTGCCGGTCGTCGCCAACCACGTCCGCGCGTTCGCCGGGGCCGAGGCGGTCGTCGCGCCGTCCGGGTCCTGCGTGGCCTCGATCCACCACCAGCAGGCCGCCGTCGCCCGGCGGGCCGGCGAGCACGCGCTGGCCGACGAGGCCGCGGCCCTGGCCGAGCGGACGTACGAGCTGTCGCAGTTCCTGGTCGACGTCCTCGGCGTCACCGATGTCGGGGCCTACTACCCGCACCGCGTCACCTACCACCCGACCTGCCACTCGCTGCGCATGCTCCGGGTCGGCGACCGACCGCTCCGGCTGCTGCGCGCGGTCCGCGGCCTGGACCTGGTCGAGCTGCCCGGCGCGGAGGAGTGCTGCGGCTTCGGGGGCACGTTCGCGATCAAGAACGCGGAGACGTCGACGGCGATGCTCACCGACAAGATGGCCAACGTCCTCGCCACGCACGCCGAGGTGTGCACCGCCGGTGACGCGTCCTGCCTGATGCATATCGGCGGCGGGCTGTCCCGGCTGCGCTCGGGCACCCGGACGGTGCACCTCGCCGAGATCCTGGCCTCGACGGAGGAAGCCGTGAGCCCGCAGCAGGCGACTGCGCCGGCGATCCAGGCATGACCGCGGTCTTCCTGGGGATCCCCACCGCTCCCCGGGCGTCGGCCACCTGCGCGGCGACCGGTCGTTCCCCGACGCGGCCCGCGAGTCGCTGCGCGACGGCCAGCTGCGGGCCAACCTCGGGCATGCGACGGCGACCATCCGGGGCAAGCGCGCCGCCGTCGTCGGTGAGGTCCCCGACTGGGCGGAGCTGCGCGAGGCCGGCCGGGCGATCAAGGCGGCCACGATGGCGCGCCTCGACGAGCACCTCGTGGCGCTCGAGGAGCAGGTCACCGCCCGCGGGGGCACAGTGCACTGGGCGCGCGACGCCGCCCAGGCCAACGCCGTCGTCACTCGGCTCGTGCAGGCCACCGGGGCCGACGAGGTGGTCAAGGTCAAGTCGATGGCCACCCAGGAGATCGGGCTGAACGAGGCCCTGGAGGCGGCCGGCATCGCCGCGCACGAGACCGACCTGGCCGAGCTCATCGTCCAGCTGGGCAAGGACAAGCCCTCGCACATCCTGGTGCCGGCCATCCACAAGAACCGGGCGGAGATCCGGGAGATCTTCCTGCGGACCATGCCCGGGGTGGACCCGGGGTTGACCGACGACCCGCGGAAGCTCGCGATGGCCGCCCGGGCCCACCTGCGCGAGCGGTTCCTCCGGGCGCGGGTGGCCATCAGCGGCGCCAACTTCGCCGTCGCCGAGACCGGGACGCTCGCCGTCGTCGAGTCCGAAGGCAACGGGCGGATGTGCCTGACCCTCCCGCAGACGCTGATCACCGTCATGGGCATCGAGAAGGTGGTGCCCACCTGGCGCGATCTCGAGGTGTTCCTGCAGCTCCTCCCCGCAGCTCCACCGGCGAGCGGATGAACCCCTACACCTCGCTGTGGGCCGGGGTGACGCCCGGCGACGGACCGCAGGAGTTCCACCTGGTGCTGGTCGACAACGGCCGGACGGCGGTGCTCGCCGACGAGGTGGGCCGCGAGGCGCTGCACTGCATCCGCTGCTCGGCCTGTCTCAACGTCTGCCCGGTGTACGAGCGTGCGGGCGGGCACGCCTACGGCTCGGTCTACCCGGGCCCGATCGGGGCGGTGCTCTCCCCGCAGCTCACCGGGGTCGAGGACAACGCGTCCCTTCCGTACGCGAGCTCGCTGTGCGGGGCCTGCTACGACGTCTGCCCGGTGGCGATCGACATCCCCTCGATCCTGGTGCACCTGCGGGCCGAGCACGTCGAGGCGCAGACCCGCACGACGCCGGAGGCCGTCGCCTTCCGGGCGCTGTCGACGGCCATGTCGCATCCGCGGCTGTGGCGGCTGGCCCAGCGGGCGGCGGGTCTCGGCCGATTCCTCGCGCGGGGCAGGCCGACTCTGCCGGCCGCGCTCCCGCCGCCGGCCTCGAAGTGGACCCGCACCCGCGACCTGCCGACGCCGCCGAAGGAGACCTTCACGCAGGCCTGGGCGCGGGAGCACGGCGGATGACGGCCCGGGACGAGATCCTGGACCGGATCCGGACCGCGCTCGGCCCCGACCGTGCCGAGCCCGCGGAGATCGTGCGGGACTACCGGCTGACCGACGACCGCTCCCCGGCGAGCTGCTCGACGTCCTCACCGACCGGCTCCAGGACTACAAGGCCACGGTCGTGCGGTGCGCGCCGTCCGACGTCGCGATCGCCGTCGCCGGTGCGCTGCGGACGGCGCTCGGCGAGCACTCCCCGGGCGACGTCGTCGTCGCGCTCGGCGTGCCCGGGAACTGGCGGCCGGACGGTGCGGTGGAGGACGACGGTCGTCCCGCCGTGTCCCTCGCCGGCTACGCGGCGACGGTCACCGGCGTCGCCGTCGCGATCGCCGAGACCGGGACGCTGGTCCTCGACGGCAGTCCGCTCTCCGGTCGTCGCGCCCTCTCGCTCCTGCCCGACTGCCTCGTGTGCGTCGTCGAGGCAGCCCAGGTGGTGGGCAGCGTCCCCGAGGGCTGGCCCGACTGGATCCGCTCGCCCCCTGACGATGATCAGCGGCCCGTCGGCCACCAGCGACATCGAACTGCAACGGGTCGAGGGCGTGCACGGGCCGCGCACGCTGCTCGTCGTCCTCGCCGGCTGAGCGGCCGGGGTCAGCGCGGGACGAGCACCGACCAGGCGTGCGGCTCCACCCGCCAGGTGCGGGCGTCGACGCCCTCCTCGACGTCCCCGTCGGCGTTGACGTCCACGGCAGCCCCGGAGAAGGTCACCTGGCGGCCGCGGAGCACCAGGACGTCGGGACGGTCGACGTGCCGCCCGTTCAGCAGGGCCGCGGCGAACGCGGCGCGGGCCACCGCGGAGGTCGCGGTGCTCACCACCACCTCGGCCAGCCCGTCGTCGGGCACGGCGTCGGGGGCCAGCGGGGCGCCGCCACCGATCGTGGCGCCGGTGCAGACGGCCAGCATGAGCACGTCGATGCTCCCGTCGGCCGCCCACCCCTCGCCCGGGTGGACGGCAACACGCCCGTCGACCTCCACCCGCAGCGGCCAGCCGGACGTGGTGACGCCGGCGATGGCGGCCCCCAGCGGGAACGCGACCGTGCCGAGCCGCTCCTTGAAGCGGAGCGCCTCGGCCGCCGCGAGGGCGCCGACCCCCACGTGGACGGCGTTGACCGCCAGGCCGCCGGCGTCGTCGCGGACCAGGTCCAGCGGCCGCGGCGTCCCGGCGAGCACCACGGCGGCCGCCTCCGCCGGGTCCAGCGGCAGGCCCAGGGTGCCCGCGAGGTCGTTGCCGGTGCCGCGCGGGACGATGCCGACCGGCAGCCCCGGATCCAGCACACCGGCCCGGTCCAGGGCACGGACGGCTGCGTGGACCGAGCCGTCACCGCCGATCACGACCGGACGACGGTCTCCGAGGCCGGACACCGCGGTGGTGAGCTCGGCCTCGTCGGCGGTCGCGGCCACGGTGACGTCCGCTCCGCGGCGCAGCGCGGTCAGGGCTGCCTCCACCGACTCGTCGTCGGTCGTGCCGGCCGCCGCGTTGACCAGTACCAGGAGGCGCATCCGCCCATGATCACCGCCCGGGGCCGGTTAGCGGGCGCGACGGCCCGGGGCTCACCTCATCGGGCGGGGAGGACCGTCCCGGTGACCTCGCCGAACCCGATCCGGGTGCGACCCGGGCCGGGTGCCGACGCCGAGATGGTGACGACGTCGCCGTCCTCGAGGAACGTGCGCGTCGAGCCGTCGGCGAGGGTGAGCGGCCGCGCCCCGTTCTCCGACAGCTCGAGCAGCGATCCCCACTGGTCCCGGGCTCCGCCGCTCACCGTGCCCGACGCGAAGAGCTCGCCGGGCAGCAGCGAGGCGCCGTTCACGGTGAGGTGCGCGAGTTGCTGCGCCGGCGTCCAGTACATGTCGCGGAACGGCGGCCGGCTGACCAGCTGCCCGTTCAGCCGCACCTCCAGGTCGAGGTCCAGGCCCCACGGGTCGTCGTCGTCGCGCAGGTAGGGCAGCAGCTCCGTGTCGCGGGGCGGCGCCGGGACACGTGCCGCCTCGAGCGCGGCGAGCGGCACGATCCACGGCGACATCGAGGTCTGGAACGACTTGCCGAGGAACGGGCCGAGCGGCACGTACTCCCACGCCTGCAGGTCGCGGGCCGACCAGTCGTCGACCAGGCAGACGCCGAACACGTGCTCGGCGAAGTCCGTCACCGCCACCCGCTCCCCGGCTCGGACGGCGCCCCGACCACGAAGCCCACCTCGGCCTCGAAGTCCAGCCGGCGGCTCGGGCCGAACGGCGGCAGACCGTCCGACGGCGGACCGAGCTGACCGCAGGGCCGGACCACCGGCGTCCCCGACACCTGCACCGTGCCCGCGCGCCCGTGATAGCCGATCGGCAGGTGCCGCCAGTTCGCCGGCAGCGGCTCGGCGTTGGGACGGAACAGCCGCCCGACGTTCTCGGCGTGGTGCCGCGAGCTGTAGAAGTCGACGTAGTTCGGGACGCCGATCGGGCGGTGCAGGGTCACCGCGTCCAGCGGGACCAGGTTCGGTTCCACGCGGGCGCGGTGCCGCTCGTCGGTGAGCCACTCGGTGATCTGCGCGCGCAGGTCCCCCAGGCGCCCGGACCCGCGACGAGGAACGGGTCGAGCGTCCGGGTCCCGTGCACCGGGAGCCCCGTCATGCCGAACAGGTCGAGGACGGAGTCGCCGATTCGGGCGCCGTGCCGGAAACCGGGCCGTCCCCGCCCAGGAACACCCCGAGCGGCAGGTTGTCGATGCCGAAGCCGGTGTCCTCCGGGAGCTCCAGCCAGCTCACGTGGCCGGCCCGCGCCCCGACCAGGACCAGGCATAGCGGCCGTCGTCCACGGCCCGCCCGCCCTCGCCGAGCCCGAGCGGGCGGAACGTGTCGACCATGACGGCGAGTTCGTCGAAGAACTCGACGCCCAGCGAGCGCTCCACCGCGGCCGGCTGCGGCCCGTGGGAGTGGCCGCCGGGGTGCACCGTGATCGAGCCCTTGCCGATGCCCGACCCCTTGCGGGCCTCGTAGTCGCCGTCGACGTAGAACATGATCTCGTCGGAGTCGACGTTCGAGTGGTAGTAGGGCACTGGCACGGCCAGCGGGTGGTAGTCGACCTTGCGGGGCACGAAGTTGCAGATGACGAAGTTCGGCCCCTCGAACGCCTGGTGCACCGGTGGGGGCTGGTGCACGCGACCGGTGATCGGCTCGAAGTCGGCCACGTCGAACGCGTAGGGGTAGAGGCAGCCGTCCCAGCCGACGACGTCGAACGGGTGCTCCGGGAGGACGTGGATCGTGCCGGCCAGCCCGCCGGGGCCGTCGCCGCGGTGCTTCACGTACACCTCGACGTCGCTGCCCTCGGCCAGCAGCGGCTCCCCGGCGCGCGCAGGTCCCGCTCGCAGTAGGGCGCGTGCTCGAGGAACTGCCCGTACTTGCTCAGATACCGCTTGGGCGGGGCGATGTGGCCGTTCGCCTCGACGGCGTAGGTGCGCAGCGGTTCGTCGCCGGTGGGCAGCCAGCGGTGCGTCGTCGCCCGCGGGAGGACGACGTAGTCGCCCTGCCGCACCTCGAGCGCGCCGAACACGGTCTCGACCGTCGCCGTTCCGCGCTCGACGAAGACGCACTCGTCGCCCACGGCGTTGCGGTAGAGCGGGCTGGGCAGGGACGACACGGCGTAGGAAATCCGGACGTCGGCGTTGCCCAGGACCAGTCGCCGGCCGGTCACCGGGTCGACGCTCTTGTGCTCCTCGCCGGGGAACAGGTCGTGCAGCTTCAGGTGCCGGGGCACCAGCGGGGTGTTCGGCGTCGTCGTCTGGTCGGGCAGCTCCCAGGGCCGGGCGTCGACCAGGGACGACGGGATGCCGCGGTGGTACAGCAGCGAGGAGTCGGAGGAGAAGCCCTCCTCCCCATCAGCTCCTCGGCGTACAGCCCGCCGTCGGGACGACGGAACTGCGTGTGCCGCTTCGGTGGGATCTCCCCACCTGCCGGTAGTGCGCCATGGTGACCCTTTCGGTCGGCCCCGCTGCAGGGGCCCGCCGCAAGCGGAGCGAGCGGTGGGGGCAGCGGGGTCCTTCGACTTTCAGAAGTTGCCGCGCTTCTCCTGCTCGCGCTCGATGGCCTCGAACAGCGCCTTGAAGTTGCCGATGCCGAAGCCGAGCGAGCCGTGCCGCTCGATCAGCTCGAAGAAGACGGTCGGCCGGTCGCCGAGCGGCTTGGTGAAGATCTGCAGCAGGTAGCCGTCCTCGTCGCGGTCGACCAGGATGCCGCGCGCCTGCAGCTCCTCGATCGGCGCGCGCACGGTGCCGATCCGCGCGCGCAGCCCTGGGTCCTCGTAGTAGGAGTCCGGCGTGGCGAGGAACTCGATGCCCTCCGCGCGCAGGGCGTCGACCGTACCGAGGATGTCGTTGGTGGCCAGTGCGACGTGCTGCGCGCCGGGGCCGCCGTAGAACTCGAGGTACTCGTCGATCTGGGACTTCTTCTTGCCCTGGGCCGGCTCGTTGAGCGGGAACTTGACCCGGTGGTTGCCGTTGGCGACCACCTTGCTCATCAGCGCCGAGTAGTCGGTGGCGATGTCGGCACCCACGAACTCGGCCATGTTGGTGAAGCCCATGACCCGGTTGTAGAAGTCCACCCACTGGTCCATGGCGCCGAGCTCCACGTTGCCGACGACGTGGTCGACGGCCTGGAACAGCCGCTTGGGCGCGCCGGGGCGCTTCACGAAGGACGACGTCCGGGCGACGTACCCGGGCAGGTGCGGTCCGGAGTAGCGGGAGCGGTCGACCAGCGTGTGCCGGGTCTCGCCGTACGCCGCGATCGCGGCCACCCGGACGGTGCCGTGCTCGTCGCTGAGGTCGTGCGGCTGCTCGAGGACGGTGGCGCCCTGGGCCGCGGCGTGGGCGATGCAGCGGTCGACGTCGGGCACCGACAGGGCGATGTCGACGATCCCGTCGCCGTGCCGGCGGTGGTGGTCGGCCAGCGGGCTCGCGGGGTCGTACGCGCCCTGGATGACGAAGCGGGCGGCGCCGGAACGCAGCACGAACGCGTGGTGGTCGCGGTTGCCGGTCTCGGGCCCGGAGTAGGCGATGAGCTCCATGCCGAACGCCGACTGGAAGAAGTGCGCGGTCTGCGTCGCGTTCCCCGCGACCCAGGCCAGGGAGTCCCAGCCGGAGACCGGGAAGGGGTCGGCCGACGCGTCGTACTCGACCAGGCCGACGAGCTGCTCGAGCTGCCGGCGGTCGAGTCCGGCCAGGCGCTCCTCGTCGTTCAGGGTCTGCTCGAGGCTCACGGTCGTCTCTCCCATCCTGTGCGGCGGTGCTGTCCGGACCACTGGACACCCTCCGGTCGCGGCTGTGCAACGGGTGCTGGTGCTGCTGGTCCGTGTGCCCGTCCGAGTCACGTTGGTGGCGCATCAGCTGAGCAACCCGCATAGTTCGCGCATGGTCGAACGTCGCACGCTCGACGCCCTGGACGTCGCCCTGCTCGGCGCCCTGCGCCGCAACCCGCGAGCCGGCGCACTGGAGCTGTCGCGCATCACGGGGTCGCGCGCGCAACCGTCTCCGCTCGGCTCCGGCGACTGGAGGACGACGGCGTGGTCACCGGCTACGGCCCGGACGTCGACGTGGCCGCGGCCGGCTTCGAGGTCCAGGCCTTCGTGACGCTGGAGATCGCGCAGGGCGCCCTGGAGGACGTGCAGCGCGACCTGGAGGCGATCCCGGGCCTGCTCGAGGCGCACGCCACCACCGGCAGCGGTGACGTGCTCTGCCGGGTGGCCGCGAGCTCGAACGAGGGCCTGCAGCAGATCCTGGTCGACCTCAACCGGTCGTCGGCGATCGTGCGGTCGACCAGTGTCGTGGCCCTGTCGCAGCTGGTCCCGTGGCGCACGCTGCCGCTGCTCGAGTCGGAGGCCGCTCCCGGGGCCGGCCGCTCGGCGATGAACCGGCCGCCGGACCGAGTCAGCCAGCACGAGTCCCTGCCGGCGGCCTCAGGGACAGTCGACGACCGCGGAGGCAATGTGCGCTGATGGCTGCTTTTGGCGCTAGAAGTCGCCCTCAGTGCACATCGCTCGGCGGGCCGGGACACGTCGGGAGGACGTCGTGGTTAGGAATCACATAGTGGGCCGCTCAGGGATGCACGAGCGGCGATGCCTGGCATGGGGCCGCGCGAACGGTGACGCGGGCTAGAGCAGGTCCGCGAGCAGCGCCGCCGCCCGCCGGGCCCCGTCGGTCTCGACCGGGCGGTAGGCGATCTCCCGAGTGACCTCCTTCGCGATCGCCTCGGCGAGCGCGTCGGGGTCCATCGCGTCCTCGTAGGTCATGCACCGGCCGGCCCCGTAGCGGTCCAGGCGGTGCCGCACGTGGATGTTCTGCTCGAAGTGGTTGCGCAGCGGCACGTAGACGAACGGCTTGCGCAGCGCGGTCAGCTCCATGCAGGTGGTCAGCCCGCCCTGCACCACCGCCAGGTCGCAGGCGGCCAGGTGCCGGTACAGGTCCGGCAGGTAGCCGGTCACCCGGACGCCGGGAACGGCCGGCAGGGACGCCGGGTCGATCCGCGGCCCGGTGACGACGAGGAACCGCAGCTCCGGGACGAGGTCCCGCGCCCGCGGGACGGCGTCGAGCACCCGTCGGAGCAGCGAGCCGCCCACCCCGGAGCCGCCCACGGTGACCAGGCAGAGCTTCTCGTCCGGGCCGATCCCGAGGTCGTGCCGCAGGTCCTGCCCGCCGGTCAGCGTCGCGGGGTCGAAGCCGGTGACGTAGCCGGCGAAGTCGAAGTTGGTCTCGGTCCACTGCCGGATCGACGGCAGGCCGGGCCCGAAGTCGGCGTCCACGACGTCGTCGGGGCTCCCGACGAAGACCGAGCGGTCCCGCACCCGCCGGAACCGGGCCCGCTGCTCGATCATCTCCGCGTTGTAGTCGGCGGTCAGCGCCGCCTCGGCCGCGCCGCCGGCGGGCATCGGCACCCAGCCGACGAAGTCGGTCATCCAGGCGTAGGCGAATCGCTTGAGCTCGGGGTTCTCGTGCAAGAAGTGGTCGACGTCCCACGCCTCGTCGCCGATCACCAGGTCGTAGTGCTCGTCCGCGACGACGTCGGCGAACACCATGAAGTTGTTCACCAGGATCTGGTCCATCCGGCGGATGGCCTGGAACGCGTGCAGGTCGTGTTCCCCTGACTCGTGCTCCACGTGCCCCGACTCGTTGGCCAGCCAGGCCGAGGCCGGGTGGATGCGCTCGCCACGCTCGGCGAGCACCGTGGTCACCGGGTGCTGCGCCAGCCAGTCGACCTGCAGGTCCGGGTGACGGAGCCGCAGCTCGGCGGCGATGGCCGCGTCGCGCTGAGCGTGACCCAGCCCGATCGGCGATGACAGGTAGAGCGCCCGCTTCGGGCGGCGGGCGGCCCGCGTCCACGTGGTCCGCTCGACGCGAGGACACACCTGGTCGACGAAGGCCCGGATCAGGTGGTTGACCCGCACGGGGTCGCGGGCGTGCGGCCCGTGCCCGCTGCCCTCGAGCAGCACGAGGGAGCCACCGGTGAACTCGGCCAGCTGCTCACCGATGACCTGCGGCCGGATGTGGTCCTCGGTGCCGTGCACGACGGTGACCGGGCAGCGGACCTGGCGGCACAGCGGCTCGAGGGGCAGGCAGACGGCGCCGTCGCACCCCATCCGCCCGGCGGTGGTGTCGACCAGCGTGGCCGGGGCCACGTCACGGCCCCAGCCGATGGCGTCCTCGATCTGCTTGGACGAGTGCGGCTCGCTGTACATCTGGCCGAAGAAGAAGGACAGGAAACCGTCGTAGTCGTCCTCCAGCCAGACGTGCCGGTTGTAGCGGGCCCAGCCCTGCCGCGCCTCGTGCCGCAGGTCCCACGCGTACTGCTCGCGCTCGGGCTGGGACGCGGGGAAACCGCAGGCCGGCGCGATGGCGAACAGCCCCAGCACCCGGTCGGGGTGACCGGCCGCGACGTGCACCGACCAGGTGCCGCCGCACGACAGCGACACGAGCACCGCCGCCCCGGTCCCCGTCGCGTCCATCACCGCGACGGTGTCCTCGGCGTACTGGGCGTCGGTGTAGGCCGCGGCCCCGGCCGGGCGGTCCGACCGGCCGCTGCCCCGGCCGTCGAACGTCACCACCCGGTAGTGCCGGGCGAGATAGCCGACCTGCGCCTTCCAGTGGCGCGACGGCACGATCGACCAGGTCGGCATCAGCAGCACCGTCGGGTGGTGACCCTCACCGAAGACCTCGTAGGCCAGCCGGACGCCGTCCCGCTCGGCGACGCCTTGGACGTCGGGGTCGCGGGCCCGGCTCGGTGCATGCACCACGTGGGCATCCTCCTCCTCGGCGGCCCGCCGTCGGGCCGTCCGCGTCGCGGTCACGGCCGGACCTCGAGGACGTTGTTGAACGGCGTGCCCGCCACCGGCTGGAAGCGGCTGAAGCCCGCCGTGGTCGCGACGTCCCGGATCCGGGCCGGTCCGGCCTGCGTGCCCAGCGCCAGGCCGACGTCCTGGGACAGGGAGGCGGGGGTGCACAGCAGGGTCGAGAAGCCGTAGTAGGCCCGACCCACCGGGTTGAGGTTGTCCTCGACGCGGTCGCCGGCCATCGGCTCCACGATCATCCAGGTCCCGTCGTCGGCCAGGGTCCGCCGCACGTGGCGGGCCGCCCCGACCGGGTCGCCCATGTCGTGCAGGGCATCGAACGTCGTCACGAGGTCGTAGCCGCTGCCGGTGAACTCGGTGGCCGGTGCCACCTCGAACCGGACGCGGTCGGCGACCCCGGCCTCCTCGGCCCGCCGGCGGGCGACCTCGATGGAGCCCGCGTGGTAGTCGGAGCCGACGAACGTCGATCGCGGGAAGGACCGGGCCATCAGGATGGTCGAGGCGCCGTGCCCGCAGCCGACGTCGGCGACGGTGGCGCCCCGCTCGAGCTTCTCGACCACGCCCTCGAGGGCCGGCAGCCACTCGTCGATCAGGTGCGCGTTGTACATGGTCCGGAAGAACCGCTCGCAGCCGATGTGCACGTCGCCGTTGTGCGCGTGCCAGCCGATGCCGTCGCCGGTCCGGGCCGCCCCGATCACGGCCGCGGCGTCGCGGACGGTGCCGTGGGCGATCTGGAAGAAGCCGGGCAGGTAGGCGGGGCTGGTCTCGTCGGTGAGCGCGGCGGCCTGCTCCGCGGGCAGCGTGTAGGTCCGTGTCGCGGGGTCGTAGTCGACGTAGCTGCCGGCCGCCTGAGCGGCAAGCCATTCCCGTGCGTAGTGCTCGTCGGTGCCGGTCCGCTCGGCCAGCTCGGACGGCGTGGTGGCCGCGCCGTCGGCCATGGCCCGGTAGTAGCCGAGCGCGTCGCCCATGACGACGAGCGCGGTGTTGAGCGAGGCGCCCACCTCCTCGACGGTGCGGAAGACGAAGGCCATGAGCTTCTCGGGGTCGACCGGCCGCGGTGCAGGCTGGACGGGGGTGGTGGGCAGCTCGGTGGTGGTCATGACAGCTCCTGGTGTCGGGGGTCCGGTCATCTCCGACCCTGGTCGCGCGGACCCCGTCGTCGCATCAGGGCACCCCCTGGGACCTCCCTAGACTCGGCGGATGCTGCTCGGTCGCGAGCGCGAGCGATCCCTCATCGAGGGCCTTCTGTCGGGGGCCCGCGTGGGGCAGAGCGCCGTGCTCGTCCTGGTGGGTGACGCGGGCATCGGCAAGAGCGCGCTGCTCGAGGACGCGGCGGCCCGGGCGACCGGGATGCGGCTGCTCCGCGCGACCGGCACCGAGTCGGAGGCGGAGGTGCCCTTCGGGGCGCTGCTGCAGCTGCTGCGGGCGGCGCTCGTCCACCTGGCCCGGATCCCCGCCCCGCAGGCAGAGGCGCTGGCGTCGGCCCTGGCGCTGCGACCCGGGACCGGCAGCGACCGGTTCGCCGTCGGCGCGGCCACGCTCAGCCTGCTCAGCCGGTTCGCGGAGGACCAGCCACTCGCGATCCTCGTGGACGACGCCCACCTGCTCGACCCGCCTTCGGCGCAGGCGCTGGTCTTCGCTGCCCGGCGGCTGACGGCCGACCCGGTGGTGGTCGTGGCGGCCGTCCGCGACGGGGAACCGTCGGTCCTCACCGACGCGGGGCTGCCCGTCCTGCACGTCGGCGGGCTCTCCCCGCCGCCTCCGGCGAACTGCTGACGGCGACGGGACGACGGCTCGGCACCTCCGTCGCGGCGCGCCTGCACGAGGCCACGGGCGGCAACCCCTGGCCCTCCTGGAACTGGCCGACGACGTGCCGCTCCTGGAGGCCCTGCCGCCCGGAGCTCCCGTTCCCGTTCCCACCCGGATCGCCCGTGCCTTCGCGCTGCGGGCCGACCGGCTGTCGCACCCGGCACGCACCGCGCTCCTCGTCGCGGCCGCCGGCGGGGAGGACCTGCCGCTCATCGACCGCGCCTGCCGGCGGCTCGGGATCGACGCCGCCGCGCTGGACGAGGCCGAGACGGCGGAGCTCCTCCGGGTCACGGCCGGGCTCGTGGTCTTCCGGCACAACCTCGTGCGCTCCGCCGTGTGGGCCGAGGCGCCGGCGCGCCTGCGCCGGGACGTGCACCGCGCGCTCGCCGCGGCGCTCCCCGAGGACGACGTCGACCGGCGTGCGTGGCACCTCACCGAGGCGGCCCTGGGGCCCGACGAGGACACCGCCCGGATCCTCGACGCCGCGGCCGCCAGGGCACGGGAGCGCGGTGCCCACGCCGTGGCGGCCAGCGCGTCCGAGCGCGCGGCCCGGCTGAGCACGGACCCCGGCGGGGCGGTCCACCGGCTGGTCGACGCCGCGGAGTCGTCGTGGCGGGCCGGCCTGGCCGACCGGGCGACAGCACTGCTCGCGCGCGCGGCCGAGCTGCCCCAGCCCCCGGAGCTGCGGGTCAGGGCGTCCGGCCTGCGCGGCGCCATCGCCTCCCGGACCGGCTCGGTGGAGAGCGCCCGCGACGAGCTCATGGCCGCCGCGGACCAGAGCGCGCAGACCGATCCGGACACCGCGATCCTGCTGCTGGCCGACGCCATCCTGTCCGGCTTCTTCCTGGCCGACACCGCCGCGGTGGCCGACGCAGCCGCCCGGATCGACCGGCTCGTCGACCGGGCCGCCACCGAGCCTGCCCGGTGGACGGCGGCCGTGGCCGGTGGCGTGGCCGGCGTGCTGACCGGGCACGGGGGCCGGAGCGGATCCGCCGCGCCGTCCGGCTGCTGCGCCCCGAGGGACCGCTACTACGGGACCCGCGCCTGGCGCCTTGGCTGGTGCTGGGGGTGCTCTTCCTGCGCGAGCGCGGCGTCGTCGCCACCGTCGTCGACGATCTCCGGCGGCGCAGCGACCTGGGCGGGCTCCCGTTCCTGCTGTTCCTCATCGCGCGCGACCAGGCCACCGGCGACCGGTGGGACCTCGCCGAGGTCAACTACACCGAAGGCATCCACCTCGCCCGGGAGACCGGCTCGACCACCGACCTGGCCGCCTGTCTCGCCGGCCTTGCCTGGCTCGAGGCCCGGCAGGGCCGCGAGGCCGCCTGCCGGGCGCACGCCGCCGAGGCACTGGACCTCTGCGCGCCGAGACACCTGGCGACCTTCCAGGTGTGGTCGCTCTCCGCGCTGGGCGCCCTGGAACTCGGCCTCGGCCGACCCGAGGCGGCGCTCGAGCACCTCCGGCGTCTCGACGCGCTGCTCGGCGACCGGGAACTGGTCGACGTCGACCTGTCCCCGGCGCCGGAGCTGGCCGAGGCGCTGGTGCACCTCGGACGGGTCGAGGAGGCGACCGAGCAGGCAGCCCGTCACGCCGCCCGGGCAGCCGAGAAGGGGCAGCCGTGGGCGCTGGCCCGGGCCGCCCGGACCGTCGCCCTCACCTGCGAGGAGGAGCAGATCGACCGGGTGTTCGCCCGGGCGCTGGACCACCACGAGCGGACGACGGACCGGTTCGAGCTGGCGCGGACGCAGCTGGCCTACGGCGCGCGGCTGCGGCGGGCTCGCCGCCGGGTGGACGCCCGCGGCCAGCTCCGCGCGGCACTGGACACCTTCGACGCCCTCGGCGCCGAAGCCTGGGCCGAACAGGCGGCGGTGGAGCTGCGGGCCACCGGCGAGACAGCTCAGCGGCGGGGGCCGATGCCCTGGGCGCCCTGACACCCCAGGAGCTGCAGATCGCGACGATGCTGGCCGCCGGCCGCACGACACGGGAGGCGGCGGCCGCGCTCTTCCTGAGCCCGAAGACGGTCGAATACCACCTGCGGCACGTCTACCAGAAGCTCGGGGTGTCCTCCCGCGCCGAGCTGGCGACCCGCCTGCCCGACCGGACCTGAGCCGGTCGGAGCCGCGGACGTCACCGGTCGGCGGCATCCGTCAGGTACTCGTGCACCACGTGGATGGCCGTCGCGCCCTCCCCGGCAGCCGCCGCCACCCGCTTGACCGACCCATGACGGACGTCCCCGGCCGCGAAGACACCCGGCATGCTGGTCTCGAGCGGAAGGGGTGATCCGGAGCCCGGCCGTCCCGCGGGGTCGCCCGAACCGCTCAGGTCCCGGCCGGTCAGCACGAATCCGCGGTCGTCCAGTGCGACGGAGTCCGCCAGCCACCCGGTGTGCGGCTCGGCGCCGATGAGGACGAACAGGGCGGCCGCGGCCAGCTGCCGGCGCTCGCCACTGTCGCGGTTGCGCAGGGTCAGCCGGCTCAGCTGGCCCTCACCGCCCCCGTCGACCACCTCGCAGCGCGCGAGCACCTCCACCCCGCGGTGGCGCCGATCGCCGTCACGAGGTAGTCCGACATCGTGGCCGCGAGGCCGGAGCCGCGCACGACCATCGTGACCGAGCGTGCGTACCGGGCGAGGTGCAGCGCCGCCTGCCCGGCGGAGTTGCCGGCACCGACGACGAACACGTCCTGACCGGCGACCGCCCTCGCCTCCGACCCGGCCGCACCGTAGAAGACGCCGCGCCCGACATGGGCCTCGAGCGCCGGGACACCCAGTCGACGCCAGGTGACCCCGCAGGCGAGGACGACGGCGCGGGCCTCGACCTCCGTGCCGTCGGCCGTCCGCACGACACGGGCACCGCCTCGCGCGGAGATCCGGTCGGCCGGTTGGGTCAGGACGAAATCGGTGCCGAACAGCCAGGCCTGCTCGACCGCCCGCGCGGCGAGCTCGTCCCCGCGGACGCCGCGCTGGAAACCGAGGTAGTTGCGGATCAGTGAGCTCGTGCCTGCCTGGCCACCGGGGATCTCGGGCTCGAGGATCATCGTCTCCAGCCCCTCCGACGAGGCGGAGACGGCCGCTGCCAGGCCGGCCGGGCCCGCGCCCACGACCACGACGTCGCAGCGGGAGGTGGTCGGCCGCGTCTTCATGCCCAGCGCCTCCACGACGTCGGCGTCGGTCGGGTTCTCCAGGACCGCCCCGGTGGAGGAGACGACGACGACGGGCAGGCGCCCCGCGGCCTGTCCGGCCTCCGCCAGCACCCGGCGTCCCGCCGCGCTGGCGCGGTCGTGGAACCGGAACGGGACCGCCGCGCGGGCCAGCTTGTCGCGGATGTCGTGCGACCGCGCGTCCCGGGCCGGTCCGACGACCGTCAACGGCACGACCGGTACGTCGCGCGAGGTGTCCCAGGCGGCGAGGAAGTCGCTGATCGCCGGGTACAGCACGCGCTCGATCGGCACCCACGGGACGTACAGGTGGTAGTCGACCCGGCCCAGCGCCATCGCGTCCACCACCGGGTGCCGCGACGACCACTTCCCGCGATGCACGAGGAGCACCCGCTCGACGAGGGGATGTCGCTCACGTCCGCGCGCGAAGGTCTCGAGTGCCGTGGGTGCGGTGACCCGTTCGTCCACCAGGAGCAGCGCGAGCGATCCCCTGGTCGTCGCGTGGAGGACGTCGACGGCCTCGCCGGACGGCACGCCATGCACGCTGTAGTCACGGCCGAAGCGGCGATCGAGGTCGGCAACCAGGCCGTTCCGCAGCACCCGGTCGTCCGACACGACCAGGAAAGCCGGGAGGGACTGCCGGCCGGCACCCGGAGGATCCGCATGGTCCATGGGTCGCCCCTTCGACCGCACGCGATGCGCGGCAGACGGACGCTAGCCCCGCAGGGGAGCTACCGGATCGCTCCGGCGCACGGCAGGCCCGGCGCGGCCCCCCGGGCATCGAGACCCGTCCGGGCGCGTGTCCCGTGGCGCCGTCCCCGGCGTCGGCCCTGCTGGGCGTCGGCGGCGGTGCGGCAGGAAGTTTGGCGGGCGGAGCGCAACCCTGGTTCGACCCGGGGCTCCGCCCGCCGACAGCATGTGGGACGTCTCACGGACGCGCAACCGATCGTCTAGAACGTCTGCTCCTCCTGCGCGTGTTCAACGCGACACGCCGTGCATGATCTGCAAACTTGCACGTTGTGCACATTTCTAGGCACCATGGCGACCGTGACCGCCGGCCTCCGTGAACGCAAGAAGCTCGCCACCCGGCAGGCGCTGCACGAGGCCGCCCTCCGCCTGGTGGCCGATCACGGCCTCGACGCCGTCTCGGTCGACGACATCGCCGAGCGGGCCGACGTGTCGCCGCGGACCTTCTTCAACTACTTCGCGTCGAAGGTGGACGCCGTCGTCGGCCTCGACCCGGCCGCACCCCGGCGGATGTGCGACGCCTTCGCCGGCCGGCCGGCCGGCGAGTCCCCCATCGAGTCCTTGCGTGCCGTCCAGCGGGGGTCGCCGAGGAGATGGCGGAGGAGCCGGAGCTGTGGCCGCTCCGGATGCAGGTCATCGACGCCCATCCCGTCCTCGTCCAGCAGCTGATCGCCAGCTTCGGCGAGTCCGAGCGGATGCTGGCCGAGGCCATCGCCGAGCGCACCGGCACACAGGTCGGGATGGACGTCTACCCGACGCTGCTCGCCGCTGTGCAGGCCTGCGTGATGCGCACGGCACTGCACCGTTGGCTGGGCACGGACTTCACCGCCTCCCTGCCGGTCCTCGTCGACGAGGGCTGGAACTCACTCGCCGCCGGCCTGCCCGCACCGCCGCGCTGACGCGGCCCCGTCCAGAGGCTCGCCGCGAGGTACGAGGGGCGAGGAGGACGGGGTCCTTCTACGGTGCCGCGCCCGCGGCACCGCCCTTCCGCCGAGGAGTGCAGTTGCTCGCCCCCACCACGGAGTCCGCGCCCGAGTCCGGCGCGCCTCCGATCGTGCTCACCCGCCGCCGGATCAACACGATCTTCGGCGCCCTGCTGGCCGGCATGCTCATGGCCAGTCTCGACCAGACCATCGTCTCGACGGCGATGCCGACCATCGTCGGCGAGCTCGGCGGCGTCTCGCACATGGCGTGGATGACGACCGCCTACCTGCTGGCCACGACGCTCGTGATGCCGGTCTACGGCAAGTTCGGTGACCTCTGGGGCCGGCGGACGCTCTTCCTCGTCGCGATCGGGCTGTTCACCGTCGCCAGTGCCGGTGCCGCCCTCGCCCCTGACTTCGGCTGGCTGGTCGTCTGGCGCGGGGTCCAGGGCCTCGGCGGCGGCGGGCTGATGATCCTGTCGCAGGCGATCATCGCCGACATCGTCCCGGCCCGTGAGCGGGCGAAGTACATGGGGCCGATCGGCGCCCTGTTCGGCCTGTCGGCCGTCGCCGGGCCGCTCGTGGGGGCTTCTTCACCGACCACCCGTCGCTCGGGTGGGAGTGGGCCTTCTGGATCAACCTGCCGGTGGGCCTCGCGGCCTTCGCCATCGGCTGGTTCGCCCTGACGCTCCCGCGCAAGCGCACCACCACCCCGATCGACTACGCCGGCATCCTCCTGCTGTCAGCGGCCACGACGTCCCTCGTCCTGTTCACCGACTTCGGTGGACGCGACGGCTGGAGCTCGTGGCAGGCACTCTCGCTGCTGGCCACCCTGGTCGTGTCCGCTACGGCCTTCGTCGCCGTCGAGCTGCGCGCGGCCGAGCCGATCATCCCGATGACCCTGTTCGGCAACCGCACCTTCGTCGTGGCCACCGCGCTGGGCATGGCGGTCGGGCTCGGCATGTTCTCGGCGATCGCCTTCATGCCCACGTTCCTGCAGATGGCGTCGGGCCTCTCGGCCGCGAACTCCGGCCTGCTGATGGTCCCGATGGTCGTCGGCATCATCATCACCATCCAGGGCTCGGCGACGTTCATCATGCGGACCGGGCGGTACAAGATCTTCACGATCGCCGGTGTGGCCGTGATCATGACCGCGATGATCTGGATGACGACGCTGTCCGGGGACACGTCGCTGTGGACGATCGGCGCGATGTTCTTCGTCCTCGGCGCCGGGCTCGGCCTGATCATGCAGAACGTCGTCCTCGCGGCGCAGAACGCGGTCCCCGCCCAGCAGATCGGCACAGCCACCTCGACGAACAACTACTTCCGCGAGGTCGGCGCCACCCTCGGCGTCGCCGTGTTCGGCACGCTGTTCACCAGCCGGCTGGCCGACAACCTCACCGGCGCGCTGACGACCAACGCCGAGCAGGCCGTGCAGGCGGGCATCACCTCGCCGGACACGCTGGTCCCGTCGGCGGTCGAGGCGGCCGGCGACCCGCTGAAGAGCGCGATCGTCGACGCCTACGCCTCCAGCCTGGCCCCGGTGTTCTGGTACCTCGTGCCGATCCTGGCCGTCGGCCTGCTGCTGGCGCTGGTGCTCAAGGAGATCCCGCTGTCCGAGCACGCCGGCATGGTCGCCCGCGGCGAGGCCGTGAACTCCGAGGAGGAGCTCGCGGAGCTGTCGGCTCCGGCGGCCGTCGACGAGGTGGTCGTCGTCGAGAGCAGCGACGACGAGGACGCGGACGAACGCGAGACCCCCGCCCGCGTGTAGCCGCACCGAGCGTGTGCGCGGAGGCCCCGTTCCACAGCCGGGAACGGGGCCTCCGCGCACGTCGTCGTCCGCTGCATCCGTCGTGGCTCCTGGGCCCGAAGAGTGCTCGGTGTCCATCCTCGTCGTCGCCGTCCCGGCGCTGCTCGTCGTCGTGCTCGGCTACGTCGTCGGCCACGGCGTGTGGAGCCTGCTCGTCGGGGACGCCGGCGCCGAACCGGCCGGCTGGATCACGGGGCTGGTCCTGCTGGCCGTCGTGGTCCGGCTCGTCGTGCTGGCCTGGCGGCGGCGTGGCGACCGGAGGGGTGACCGGGTCGCCCGGACGCTGCAGGCCTCAGCCGGCGCGGGCGGCCCGGGCCTCGGCCATGAGCCGCTCGAGCTCCCCGTGCGGGATGGCGGAGCCGAAGTCGGTCGCGAACCGGCCCGGCCATGGTCGCGACGTAGACCTGGACGACGTGTCGACCGGTGCGCTCACCGGCGTTGGTGACGGTGAGGGTCGCCGTCGCGGTGTCGTCGCCGGCCGGGGTCACCTGCAGGTCGCCGGTCTCGACGGTCGTGTAGCTCAGCCCGTGGCCGAACGGGTACCGGACCGGTCGGTCGACGGTGGCGTAGTGGCCAAGCTCGCGCTCCGGCTCCACGCCGGGAGAGGCTGTCCTCGGCAAGCGCCCTGCCATTGATGGGCAGCGGCATGGGTCCGGTGACGCCGGTCACCGGTGCTCGATCCGTCGTCGTCGACCCAGCCGGGAGGGACCCCATGAGCTTCAAGTACCTGATCGACCCGTCTAAGGGCCCCAGTGGAAGGGCACGCTGCCCGGCAAGCCGGTCGTCCCCTACGTGCTCCGCAAGGGCGTGGAGCTCGACGTCGTTCTCCCGCCGGAGACGAGGTGCACCGGCCGCCGCGAAGCTGGCGCTCGACCGGACGGTCGACGAGCTGCGCCGGCGTCTCGGCCTCCAGGACGACCCGATGACGAAGGAAGAGGACCGATGAGGATCGTGGGGATGCGCCGCACCGGCGGCGTGGAGGTCGCGGCGCTGTCCGACGACGGCTCGCAGGTGACCGTGATCGCCGGCCTGGAGGAGTTCTGGGCGGACGCAGCCGGGCATCTGTCCCGCGCGGCCGGCGGGGAGACGCTTTCCGCGAGCGACGTCGAGTTCGTGCCCCCGGTCCTGCCGGGCGCCCGGGTGATCTGCATCGGGCTGAACTACCTCAAGCACGTGGCGGAGGGAGCTTCCGCGACCAGGAGATCCCGCCGCACCCGACGCTGTTCGCCCGCTGGACGCAGTCGCTGACCGTCGGCGGCGCCGAGGTCCCCGTCCCCTCGAACGAGGACGGTCTCGACTGGGAGGGCGAGGTGATGGCCTACGTCGGCGCTCCGCTGGTGGACGCCACCCCGGACGAGGCGCTGGCTGCAGTCGTCGGCTACTCCACCTTCAACGACCTCACCTCGCGGCGGGCGCAGAAGCTGACCAGCCAGTGGATCCTCGGCAAGAACGGGGACCGGTCGGGTCCGCTCGGGCCGATGGTCGATGCCTCCGAGGTGGGCGACCTCCGCGACGGTCTCCGGGTGCAGACCCGCGTCAACGGCGAGACCGTCCAGGACGGGCAGACCTCCGAGATGGTGTACACCGTCGGCGACACCCTCTCGCTGGTCTCGCACACCTTCACCCTCCGGCCCGGTGACCTGCTCGCGACCGGCACGCCGTCCGGTGTCGGCTACGCCCGGACGCCGCCGTGGCTGCTCCAGCCCGGCGACGTCGTCGAGGTCGAGGTCGAGCGGCTGGGGTGCTCCGCAACCCGGTCGTGGTCAACGACGCCCGGAAGGACTGAGATGTCCGGCGAGTACCGCCAGTACGTCTTCCCGCACGACCACCCGCGCCTCGCCGAGGTGCGCGGGCTGGACCCCTAGGCGTACGGCCCACGCGATGATGCTGATCAACGGCTTCGTCGGCGAGGTCGTCGACCCGGAGTCGGTCCTCAACGAGTTCAGCTACACCATCGCCCTCTACGGCGAGCCGGACCTCCGCGACCCACATCCACACCGTGCTGCGCACCCTCCCGGCAACGACTACGGCCGGGCCTGGGTGCGGCAGTGGCAGTGGCAGGAGCCTCCACCGAGATCTGACGACCGCGCCGGGGCCCGGCAAGGCGAGCCCACGCCGTCGGGGTGGGCTCGCCCTGCCGGGCGGTGCGGAGCTACTCGGCGATCATCTCCGAGACCTCGAACTCCTCGGAGATGAGCCCGTACTCGAGCATCAGGTCCGCCATCTTCTGCAGCTGCTCCGGGTTCGGCTCGGCGTCCCATTCCGGCATCCCCACCTGCTCCACCACCTCGGCGGGCACCTGGGTGTAGGTGGGCACCAGTTCCACGAGTCGCTCGCGGTTGTCCTGCAGCACGTCGACCGAGTCGGACAACGCCGCCCTGAACGCCTCGACGGCGTCCGGGTTCTCCTGGACGAACTGTTCCGTGGTGAGCCAGCCGGCCACGGGCATGTCGTCCACCGGGCCGCTGAAGAGGGAAACAGCATCCTGTCCCCGTTCGCGAGGGAGGATGCCTGGAACGGCTCCACCTGCCAGATGGCGTCGACGTCACCGGCGTCGAGCGCACCCTGCATGTCGGGCAGGGGCAGTTCGACGAAAGTGACCGTCGAGCTGTCGACGCCGGCGTCCTCCAGGACCGCCCGGACGGCGACCGTGCCGATGTTCTGCAGGTTGTTCACCGCCACCCGCGCGCCCTCGAGGTCGGCCGGCTCCTGGAAGGGCGAGTCCTCGTTGACCATGATCCCGTGGTCGTCCGCACCCACGTCGTTGCCGGCGATGATGCGGATCGGCAGCCCCTGCTGCGCCGCCAGGAGCGCTGAGGTGTAATTGCCGTAGGTGATGTCGTACTCCCCGGCGATCAACGACGGGATCGCCTGCGCGCCGCCCGACGTCTGCTCGAGCGTCACGTCCAGCCCCTGCTCGTCGAACAGGCCCTCCTCGTCGGCGTGCACGGCGGTCGCCGTGTGCACCAGGGGAAGTAGCCGACGGTGAGCTCGAGCGGGCCTTCGTCGCCGCCTCCGCCGCCTCCGCCGCCATCGTCGTCCGACGAGCCGCAGGCCGCGAGCACGAGCGCGGCAGCGCAACTCACGGCCAGACCTGTGGAGCGGCGACGCCGGCGACGGCGACCTTCCTCACGGGCGTGGATCAATGACCTCTCCTCTCCGGGGCTCGCAGGTCACTCACCTGCGAAGGAATGGGCCAGCACCCAGGACGGGAAGCTGGTGATCTTGGCGTCGATGACGAGCGGCGTCGCGCGGGGACCCGACAGCCAGTCCCGCACCGCCGCCAGGTCGTCGACGGTGCGCACGGTCACCCCGGTGCAGCCGAATCCGCGGGCGATCCCGGCGATGTCGGTGTCGGGGAAGACCACCGTGCCCATCGAGGCTCCCTCGGGCGCGAAGTGGTGGACCTCGGCGCCGTACGCGGCGTCGTCGTAGACCACGACGACCAGGGGAGAGACAGCCGGACGGCGGTGTCGAGCTCGGCCAGGCACATGAGAAAGCCGCCGTCACCGATGGCGGCGACGGCGATCCGGTCCGGCAGCGCCACTGCCGCACCGATGGCAGCAGCCAGCGCCATCCCGATCGACTGGAAGGCCAGCGGCAGGCAGAAGCCCTGCGCGTCGGGGACGTCGAAGAACATCGCCGGGTATCCGTTGAAGTTGCCGCCGGCCGGCACGACCACGCGCCGGCTGGGCAGGAGGCCGTCCAGGGCGATGGTGAGCGTCCGGGGTCGATGTGCTCCGCGTCCGAGGTGTCCTCGTACGGCTCGTCCTGCCACCGCCGGCCGGCCGTGAGTTTCTCGGCCACCAGCTCGGAGCGGTAGTCCGGACGCGGCCGCGTCCGGGGACGGGCCCGGCAGCACCCTCCGGGGCACGGCGGGTACGGCGCCGGGCCTCCAGTCCACCTCCTCCTTCTGGACGTCCAGTGGCAGGTTGAGCACCACGGTCCGGCGTTCCAGGAGTGCCCGCGAGAAGGCTCGTGCCGTGTCGGCCACGGCGGTGCGGGCACCGTGAACGCGTTCGGGCGTCGCCCCCAGCGCGCCCACCACCGCCGCCTGCTCGATCCAGAAGTTGGAGGTCGTCTGGGTCGGAGGCGTATCCCCGGTCACGACCAGCACCGGCGACCGGCTCTTCACTGCCTCGGTGATGCCGGTGAGCGCGTTGGTGAGACCGCATCCCTGGTGCAGGCTGACCACTGTCACCTCACCGGTCAGCCGCGCGTAGGCGTCGGCCATGACGGCGGCGCCGTGCTCGTGCCGGGCGGCCACGAATCGGGCGCCCGCGTCGATCAGCGCGTTCGTCACGTGGAAGTTGCCGCTCCCGACCACCCCGAAGACGCGCCGGACGCCGAGTTCCCCGAGCGTGCGACCCACGGCCTCGGCGACCTTCACGTCCTCCGGTCCGCGGTCCCGCGCCGGCGCGCTCCTCGCGCGCCGTGTGCCGGCGCGGCTGCCCTGCAGTCCCGTGGAGCCCCTGACATCCCCTCGTCGCTGGGTGAGATGCGGAGCATGCGGCGCAGGTCACACCGAACGACAGAAAACTCTCACTGAGCGAGAGTGCCGGACGATCAGGCCGAGACGTGGACCTGGCACAGGGACCGCGTCACTCCCCTGGCGGCCGCCATGAGCGCCGGCACCTGCGCCGTCGCCCGCCCGTCGTTCGGGACGATGACCGAGAGCGCGGCGACGACCTCCTGCAGTCCGTTGCGGACCGGCACAGCGACGCCGGCGGCGTCCTCGTGGACGTGCCCCGGAAGCAGCGCGTATCCCTGCCTGCGGACCTGGACCAGCATGGCTCCCAGCGCTTCGTGACTGGTGATGGTCCGGTCGGTGTATCGATCCAGGGGTGTGCATACAGCCCGCTCCTGCAGCTCGCGGGGCCGTGCGCGAGGAGCACCAGGCCGGACGAGGAGATGTGCAGCGGCAACCTGCCGGCGATCCGCGAGAAGTTCACGACGGCGTCACGCGCCGTGAGTCGCTCGATGAACAGCACGTCGTCGCCGTCGAGGACGCCCAGCTGGACGTGGTGGCCCACGACGGCGTGCAGGTCCTCGAGGTAGGGCATGGCGGCGTCCCGGAGCGACAGCGTCGGCGAAGCCCGTAGTCCCAGTTCCCACATCCGTCGGCCCATCCGGACCTCGCGATCCGGCCCGCGCTCCAGCAGCCCGTGCTCGACCAGTTCCGCGATGAGCCGCGAGGCGGTGGCGAGGTGCAGCCCGGTGCGCCGCGAGATCTCCGAGACCTGGAGAACGGTGTCGTCCGGGGAGAACGCCTCGAAGATCCGGACGGCGCGCGAGAGGACCGACTCCCCTGTGCCGGTACGAACCATGGCCGCAGTCTCCCACTTGTTGTGGTTTGCGTCTCAATCAATGAGAGTTTGCTACCGACCGCCCGGTGCGCCTTGCATGCTCCCCGGGACGACGAGGAGGTCGGGTGCTGACACTCGAGAACGGGGCAGCCGCTCCCGCGCAGCCCCCGCACCGCGGGACGTGGCCACGCTGCGCGTGCTGCGCAAGACCCTGGTGGCCGACGGCGTGCTCACGCTGGAGCTCGGCGCACCTGACGGCGGGCGGCTACGGGACTGGACGCCCGGATCCCACATCGACCTGGCGCTCGCCAACGGGATGACCCGCCAGTACTCGCTCTGCGGTGACCGGTGGGATCCCTTCACCTACCGCGTCGGGGTGCTGCTGGAGCCCGCGAGCCGGGGCGGGTCCACCTACGTCCACGACGTCCTGGCACCCGGCGATCTGGTCGGCGTCGGCGGACCGCGCAACAACTTCCCGCTGGTGCCGTCCGAGGAGTACCTCTTCATCGGGGGCGGCATCGGCATCACCCCGCTGGTGCCCATGGTGCGGCAGGCCGAACAGCTCGGGGCCGACTGGCGGCTGCTCTACGGCGGCCGACACCGGGCATCCATGGGGTTCCTGGACGAACTGGCCGCGTACGGCGAGCGGGTGCAGGTGGCCCCCAGGACGAACAGGGCTTGCTGGACCTGCGCGGTTTCCTCGGCGAGCCCCGGCCCGGGGTGCGGATCTACTGCTGCGGTCCGGCGCCGCTGCTCGCCGCAATCGAGGCGGTGTGCGCCGACTGGCCGCCGCACGCGCTGCGCACCGAGCGGTTCGTCGCGGAGGAGCGCGCCGCCCCGGTGCGCGACGCCCCTTCGAGGTGGAGCTCGCCCGCACCGGCCGCACGGTCACCGTCACCCCCGACATGACCGTGCTGGACGCCGTCGGCGCCGCGGGCGTCGAGGTGCTGTCCTCCTGCCGGCAGGGCATCTGCGGCACCTGCGAGACGACGGTGCTCGCCGGCCGGCCCGACCACCGCGATGCGCTGCTCGACGACGACGAGCGCGACGCCGGCGACTGCATGTACATCTGCGTCTCCCGGTCCTCCGACGAACGCCTCGTCCTCGACCTCTGACATTCGACCCCTGACTTCCGACCTCGGACATCTCTCGACCGGAGGCACTGCCGTGACCACCACGCTCGACGCCGGGACCGCCCTCCCCACCAGCGACGCCGACCCGTTCTCGCACGACGTGCTGGAGGACCCGCTCCCCCTGCACGCCGCGCTGCGCGAGGCAGGCCCGGTGGTGCACCTGTCGAAGTACGACGTCTACGCGCTCGCCCGGTACGAGGAGGTGCACGACGCGCTGGTGAACTGGCAGGAGTTCCAGTCCGCGGCCGGCGTCGGCCTCAGCAACTTCCGCTACGAGAAGCCGTGGCGCCCGCCGAGCCTGCTGCTGGAGGCCGACCCGCCGCGCCACGACGCGCCCCGCAGCGTGCTCACCAAGGTCCTGAGCCCGCGCGCGCTCCGCCGCCTGCGGGAGGGCTGGGTCGCCGATGCCGAGCAGCTCGTGGACCAGGTGCTCGCGGGCGCGACCGAGTTCGACGCGGTCCGGTCCCTGACCGAGGCCTTTCCGCTGCGCGTGTTCCCCGACGCCGTCGGCATCCCGCAGGAGGGGCGGGAGAACCTGCTGCCCTACGGCGACCACGCCTTCAACGCCTTCGGCCCCAGTAACGACCTGGTCGCCAAGGGTGCGCCGCGGGTGGCGGAGCTGTCGGGCTGGGTGAACGACCAGTGCCAGCGCGACGTCCTGGCGCCCGAGGGCTTCGGCGCCGACATCTGGGCGGCCAGTGACCGCGGCGACATCACACCGGAGCAGGCCCCCTGATCGTCCGCTCCCTGCTGACGGCCGGCGTCGACACGACCGTCCACGGGCTGTCCGCCGTCCTGTACGCCTTCGCCACCAACCCCGACCAGTGGGCACGTCTGCGCGCCGAGCCGTCCCTGGCGCGGATCGCCTTCGACGAGGCGGTCCGGTGGGAGTCGCCGGTGCAGACGTTCTTCCGGACGGCGACGACCGACGTCCGCGTGGGCGAGCACGTCGTCCCCGACGGCAGCAAGATCCTGATGTTCCTCGCCGCGGCCAACCGTGATCCGCGGCGCTGGACCGATCCCGACTCCTTCGACCTCGGCCGCGACCCGTCCGGCCATGTGGGCTTCGGGATGGGGCTCCACCAGTGCGCGGGCCAGCACGTCGCCCGGCTGGAGTCGGAGGCGCTGCTGTCCGCCCTCGCCCGGCGGGTGAAGGCCATCGAGCTCGCCGGTCCGACGACGCGGCACCACAACAACACGCTGCGCGCGTGGGAGAGCATCCCCGTCCGCGTCGACCTCGCCTGAGGTCTGACCAGCAGAGCTGAGCGCAGCGCGGCGGGGTCCGACGGCGTCGGGCGTAGGTCGGTGACCGTCACACCGACGCCGAATGCACCCGGAGGGAACAGACCTCCACGTCAGGCCGGGAGCACGACGACAACCGGCCCCTGATCTGGACGGACGTCCGACAGCAGGCCGCACGCACTGCGATGATGGACCAGTTCCTGCGGGCCACCGACGGCGACGACTTCGTCGGCCTGCAGATCGACACCGCCCAGCGGTTCGGCTCCGAAGGGCTCATCGCACCGCCGGCGGACCAGCAGACCCTCGCCCACGGCATGGAGCGCCGGCCGCAGGCCCTCGGCGCCGCCGTCCGCCACGCGGCCGCAGTCCTGCCGGACACGCCGCTGCTCGTGACCGAGAACGGGATCGCGACGGCCGACGACGAGGACCGCATCGCGTTCACCGACGAGGCGCTGCGGAGCCTGGCGGCCGCGATCGCCGACGGCGTCGACGTGCGCGGCTACGTGCACTGGAGCCTGCTGGACAACTTCGAGTGGATGCTCGGCTTCGCACCCACCTTCGGCCTGGTCGCCGTCGACCGGGAGACGTTCACCCGCACACCGAAGCCGAGCCTCGCGTGGCTGGGCGAGGTCGCCCGCCGCAACGCTGTCTGAGCGGCGGCCGAGACGTCGGCGCGACCCGGCGACCGCACGCTTGTGCTCTGCCCCGCTGAGCGGGGCAGAGCACAAGCATCTGAGAAGCGCCCCGGCCGTCCCCGCCGCCACGTGCGCGGCGGCGCATCCGTCGGTGGGCGTCATCACGCACGAACCGGCCTCAGCCCAGCTCACTGCACGGGCGCGTCCGGTGGCGGGAGCTGATGGGTCAGCTGCGCGTCCACCGAGGCGACGCCCTCGACGCCCCGAAGGGCGTCGAGGGTGTCGTCGGGCGCCGAACCGGTGACGATCCCCAGCGTGCCGAGCACCTGTTCGACCTCCAGGCCGGAGGCGCGCAGGCTCTCGACGACGCCGTCCAGGCTGTCGCGGTGACCGTCGCCGACCGTGACGCTCACGTGGGTCATGGCGCGCAACCTACGCCCGCGAGCTGCCTCACTGCGGCGCCAGGCACAGCCCGCAGCCCGCGTCGACCGACGGCATCATCAACCGCTCGCTCTCCTGGCAGAGCGTCGCCCAGAGCTCCAGCCCACGACGCCCGGTCTCCTCGGCCCACAACGCCGCGATGCCGGCGACGTGCGGAGTGGCCATGCTCGTCCCGCTGATCGAGCGGTAGCGCGTCGGCATCGGCCAGGACGAGAGGACCTGGAACCCCGGCCCGGCGATGTCGACCTGGCCACCGCGGGCCGGCAGGCTGCGGGCCGAGAAGAAGGCCATCTCCAGCTGCTGGTCCAGCGCGCCGACGGCCATGATCTCGGGACTGTTCGCCGGAGCGCCCACGAAGCCCGGCTTGCCGCTGCGCCGGTCGGCGTTGTTGCCGGCCGCCGCGATGATCAGCGACCCCTTCTCCAGCGCCCGGGCGCCGGCCGCGGAGTACGGCGGGTGCGCCTGCATGACGTCGGCACCCAGCGACATCGAGATGACCGGGCAGCCGTTGGCCACGGCCCAGTCGATGCCCGCGAGGATCCCCCGTCGGTGCCGCTGCCGGCGTCGCTGAGCACCTTGCCGACGAAGACGTCCGCCTCGTAGGCGACGCCGTAGCGCGGTCCGGTCGACGGCGAGCGGGGTCCGCAGGAGGTCCCGATGCAGTGCGTGCCGTGCCCGTGGCCGTCCTGCGCCTGCTCGCCGGGCACGAACGACTGCGCCGTCACGTTCCGTCCGGCGAAGTCGGGGTGCTCGAGGTCGAAGCCGGTGTCCAGGACGGCGACCCCGATCCCCCGGCCGGACCGGGGCGAGGAGTCGGCCCGGACCGCCTGGATGCCCCAGGTGGCCTGCGGCGTGTCCTCGAACAGCGGCGCCGCACGGGCCCCGGTGACCGCGCCGTGGCCGTTGCCGTCGGCGGCGTGCAGGACCCGCTGGGCCAGGTCGTCGACCCCGTCGCGGTAGGCGCGGGTGTACTCCAGCACGTCCTGCAGCACGTGGTGGACCAGCTCCGGGGAGACCGAGAGCACCCGACGGCCCGGGGCGTCTGCGGACTGGAGCATGGCCACCTGGGTCGGATCGGCGGCCACGACGGCGATGCCGAGCTGGCCGAAGACCGTGGCCTGCGCGTCGTGGATCGTCCCCGACGGCAGGCCGCCGGACTCGAAGTCGCGGGAGTCGGCGACCTCGGAGATGCCGGCGCGGCCCCAGTCGACCCCGGGGCGTCGTCCTCGTCGGCGAAGACGACGATCTGACGACCGGTGGTCTCGGGCTGGATCACCGCCCCCACGCGGCCGTCGACCGGCGAGCCTGACTCTGCCGAGAAGCGCGGATCGATCACTGTTCCCCTCAGACCCGGGATGGAGACCGACCGCGGGAACGAGCGGCTCCGCTCCCCTTTCCGCCGGCAGGACTGCTCGGCAGGAGGAAGAGTTCTCGCCACCACCGACAGGTTCCAGAGAGGCGCGTGCAGGCGGCCCGCCACGCAGCGTCCGACGGCGCTCCGTCACCCGGAGAAGTCGCGCGCTCGCCCGCCGCACCATCTCCGTGACGGTGCGGTGACGGATCGCTGGCGCTCCCGGACCGCCGGACGTCCGCTACCCGGCCGGGAGGACCTTGCCGGGGTTCATCAGACCGCGCGGGTCGAGCAGGTGCTTGAGGCTGCGCATCAGCTCCAGCTCGAGCCCGTCCTTGTAGTCGGCGATGACGTCGCGCTTGCTCTGCCCCAGGCCGTGCTCGGCGCTGATGCTGCCCGCGAAACTGCTGGTCGAGCCGTAGACGATCCGGGCGAGCTCGTCGGCCCGGCCCCGGAAGGCGTCGTCGTCGGAGTCCACCGGCTTGCTCAGGTTGTAGTGCAGGTTGCCGTCGCCGATGTGGCCGTAGGTGACGATCCGGATCCCCGGGACGGCCGCCCGGAGAGCGAGGTCCGTCCGTTCGACGAAGGCCGGGATGCTGGTCACCGGGACGGTCACATCGTGCTTCAGGCTCGAGCCCTCGGCGTTCTGCGCCTCCGAGATCCCCTCGCGCAGCGCCCACAACGCTGCGACCTGCGCCGAGCCGGACGCCACGACCGCGTCGCGGGCCACGTCCCGCTCGAACGCCTCCGCCAGTGCGGCCTCGAGCAGCCCGTCCAGGCCCGCGTCGGGCAGGGTGTCGCCCAGCTCCACGAGCACGTACCAGGGGTGGACGGCGGGGAAGAGGTCGCGCGTGCCCGAGGCGTGGCGCAGCACGAAGTCCACGCTCTGCCGCGACATGATCTCGAACCCCGTCAGCCGGTCGCCGCACAGCGTGCGCACGGTGCCGAACAGGTCGACCGCCGCCTGGGCCGAGGCCAGGGCCACCCACGCCGTCGCCCGGCTGCGGAGGGCCGGGAACAGCTTCAGCACCGCGGCCGTGACCAGCCCCAGCGTGCCCTCGGCGCCGATGAACAGGTGCTTGAGGTCGTAGCCGGTGTTGTCCTTCCGCAGCCCGCGGAGCCCATTCCAGATCCGGCCGTCGGGCAGCACGACCTCGAGCCCGAGCGTGAGGTCGCGCATGGTGCCGTACCGGAGCACTCCGGTGCCGCCCGCGTTCGTCGACAGGTTGCCGCCGATGGTGCAGCTGCCCTCCGAACCCAGGGAGAGCGGGAACAGGCGGCCCTCGGCAGCGGCCGCCTCCTGCACCGTCTGCAGGACGACGCCGGCTTCCACCGTGATCGTCTGGTTGACCGGGTCGACGGACCGCACCCGCCGCATGCGGTCCAGCGAGACCACGACCTGCCGGCCGGACGCGTCCGGCACCGCCCCGCCGCACAGCCCGGTGTTGCCGCCCTGCGGGACGACCGCCGTCCCCTCCTCGCTGCAGATCCGCACGACCGCGGCGACCTCGTCGGTGCTGCCCGGCCGGACGACGGCCGCGGCGGTCCCCGACCAGGCGTTGCGCCAGTCGCTCAGGTACCCACCCAGCTGCACCGGGTCGGTGACCAGGCCGGCGTCGCCGACCACCTCGCGGAGCCGGTCGGTCAGTGCGGGGACGGTCATGCGGGGTCCTTCCGTCGGTCGACGGCCGCCGGGTCGAGGCCGAGGACCCGGCGGGCCGCTCGCGTTCGGGCGGCGAGGTCGTCGGGGTCGGGTGTGGTCCCGCCGGCGGCGGTGGGTGCGATCTGGTGCAGCCGGGGCGCCCAGCCGGCCACGCGGTCGGGGAAGCCGGCCGCCAGCAGGTCGACCATCGTCGCCGCTGCCGTCGAGGCGCCGGGCGAGGCGCCGAGCAGGGCGGCGAGCGACCCACCGGCCGAGGTGAGGACCTCGGTGCCGAAGCCGACCATCGCCCCGCGGGAGCCCTGCAGCTTGAGGACCTGCACCCGCTGCCCGGCGGTGACCAGCTCCCAGTCCCCGCCGAGACCTCCGGGACGAAACTCCGCAGGGCCTCGAGCCGGGCCCGGTCGGTCTGGGCGACCTGCCGCACCAGGTAGGCCATCAGCGAGCGGTTGTCGCGGGCGGAGGCCAGGAGCACCGGCAGGTTGCCCCGGCGGACGGAGCGGACCAGATCGGTGCGGCGCCCGGTGCGCAGGAACCGCGGCGAGAAGGCCGCGAAGGGGCCGAACATGAGGTACTCCCGACCGTCCACGGTGCGGTGGTCGAGGTGCGGGACGGAGATCGCCGGCGCTCCCGGCGCCGGGTGCCCGTAGACCTTGGCCCGGTGGGCCGCCACCAGGTCCGGGTGGGCCGTGCGGAGGAACTGACCGCTGATCGGGAAGGCGCCGTACCGCCGCACCTCGGGCACGCCGGCCCGTTGCAGCAGCGGCAGCGTCCCGCCGCCCGCACCGACGAACACGTACGGCGCCCGGAGCCGGCGGGATGCCCCCGACGCCCGCTCCCGGATCCCGATGTGCCAGGCCCCGGACGACCGGTCCAGCGACGTCACCTCCTGCCCGAGCCGCACGGCCCCGCCCCGGGACGCCAGGGCGTCGAGGAGCCGGCGGGTCAGCACCCCGAAGTCGACGTCGGTGCCCTGGCCGGACCGGGTGACCGCGACCGGCCCCTCGTCGGGTCGGTTCCCGAACATCAGCGGCAGCCAACCGGCGAGCACGTCCCGGTCCTCGCTGAACGCCGTCTCCGCGAAAAGCGGGTGCTCGCGCAGGGCGTTCCACCGGCCCCGCAGATGGGCCACACCGTCGGCGCCGTGACCGAAGCCCAGGTGCGGCACCGGGCGGACGAAGTCCCGCGGCGCCCCGAGCAGCCCCTGCTCCACGAGGTGCGCCCAGAACACCAGCGACGCCGCGAACTGCTCCCCGATCCGCACCGCCATCGACACGTCGACGGAGCCGTCGGGCCGCCGGGGCGTGTAGTTGAACTCGCAGAGTCCGGCGTGGCCGGTGCCGGCGTTGTTCCAGGCGTTCGAGCTCTCCAGCCCGGCCTCCGGCAGGCGCTCGACGACGGCGATCCGCCACCCGGGCTCCAGCTCGGCCAGCAGCATGCCCAGGGTGGCGCTCATGACGCCGCCACCGACGAGCACGGCGTCGAACTCCTCCACCGCAGCGGGTACCACGGCCTCTCCTCTCATCCGAGCAGCAGTCATCAGAACACCGGTTCACCGAGCAGCACCGCGATGCCGACGAGGACGGGCACCGACAGCACGGTGCTCAGCAGGATGACGTCCCGCACCAGCAGCGTGCCGCGGTCGTAGGCGGCGGCGTAGACGAAGACGTTCTGCGCGGTGGGCAGTGCGGAGGTCACCGTGACGGCCAGCAGCGCGACGCCGTCGAGGCCCGCGCCCCAGCGGCCCAGCGCATAGGCGATCGCCGGCATGACGAGATTCTTCAGGGCGACGGCCAGCCAGACCTGGCCGGCGAGCGCGCCGGCGGCGGGACGGGGCGCCCCGTGCAGGGTCATCCCGTACGCGAGCAGCGCCGCCGGCACCGCCAGCGCCGCGATCAGCTCGATCGGCTCGAGGACCAGCGACGGCAGCTCCCACCGGCTCGCCGCGAGCAGCAGCCCCAGCGCGCAGCCGATGACGACCGGCGTCCGCAGCGGCTGAGCCAGGAGGGTGCGCCAGGAGGGTGCCGAACCGTCCGATCCCGAGCCGGCCAGCACCGCCAGGCCGAGCGGGGCCATCACCAGGACCTGGAAGAGCAGCACCGGGGCGACGTAGGAGGCATCCCCGAGGATGTACACCGAGACGGGGATCCCGAGGTTGCCCGCGTTGACGTAGGACGACGACAGCGCACCCGCCGCGAGCTCGGCGGCGGGCAGCCGCCATCGCCACCGGGCCAGGGCGGCGAAGAGCAGTGCGGTGAGCACGGCGCTGCCCGCCGTCCCGACCAGCGCGAACGACAGCACTGCATGGGTGTCGGCGCGGCCCAGGGTGAGGAACAGCAGGGCCGGGGTCGCGACGAAGAAGGACAGCCGGGACAGGATGCCCGGGGCCTCGGCCCCGAGGACGCCGAACCGTCCCACCACCCAGCCGACGGCGATCACCGCGGCGAGGGCGGCGAAACCGCCCAGCACGCCGGTCACCGCTGCAGTTCCGCCTCCACCGCGCGGACGAGGGATCCGGCGGCCTCCGGGGCCTGGGGCAGGAAGAGGCTCGGCTCGGTCAGCTCGAGCTCGAGCACCACCGGCCGTCCGGCGGCGTCGTCGACGAGGTCGATCCGCGCGTACAGCGGTGTCGCCGCGCCGGGCACGAGGGTGGCGATCGAGGAGAAGACCGACCCGGCCAGCTCCCGCTGGGCGACGGTCGGCTGCACACGGCGCAGGTCCCCCGGCTGTCCCGGTCCTGCCGCACGCCCTCCCCTGCCGGAGCAACGGGCCCTTGCGGACGGCGTGGGAGAACCGACCGCCGATGAACAGCATCGCGGTCTCCCCGCCTCGTCGACGCTGGCGAGGTAGGGCTGCAGCATCGCCGTGCGACCGGCCGCGATCAGCTCCGCCGCGTGGGCGAGCGCCGCGGACGGGTCGGCCCAGCGGGCGGTGTCCCGCGAGCCGGCGGACACCGACGGCTTGACCACCCACTCCCCGCCTCCGGCAGGCCGCCCGGGTCCCAGGGGTCCCAGACGGTCGGCACGACCGGCAGGCCCGCCCGCTCCAGGTCGCGCAGGTAGACCTTGTCGCTGTTCCACCGCAGCAGCTCGACGGCGTTCCGCAGCTGCGGGACCGAGCCGGCCCACGCCAGGAACTCCTCGAGCCGCCAGGCGTAGTCCCAGCAGGAGCGGACGACGACGAGCTCGAACCGCGACCAGTCGACGGCGTCGTCGTCCCACCGCAGCCGCGCCACCGGGGAGCCGGCATCCCGGAACGCCGACGCGGCCAGCGGCAGGTCCGGGTCCACCCGCAACCCGCGTTCGGAGGTGGCGAGCGCAACCCGCTCAGTCACCGGGGAGCTGCAGTTTCCCGTCGATCCGCCGCGGGATGCCCCGGAAGTCCTCCGTCAGCTCCTCGGGCAGGACCTCCTGGGGGCGCCCTGCCAGGTCACCGGCCGCAGGAACCGGCGGATGGCGGTGGTGCCCACCGAGGTGTGCTGGGAGTTCGTCGACGGCCAGGGCCCGCCGTGGTGCTGGGCCCACGAGACCGCCACGCCCGTCGGGTAGGCGTCGTAGACCAGGCGGCCGGCGCGCGTGCGCAGCTCCTGCGAGACCGCGAGCGGCAGGTCGGTCTCGCCCTCCCCGCGCAGGACCGTCGCGGTGAGCGACGACGGCATCCGGTCCAGCGCCGAGAACAGTGCCTTCTCGTCGTCGTACCGCGCCACGACGGCGACCGGGCCGAAGCACTCCTCGGTCACCTCGTGCGGCAGCTGGGCCGCCGAGGTCGTCAGGAGCAGTGGCGTGGCCTGGAACCCGGGGCCGGTGGGAGCGCTGCCCTGCGCCACGGTCCGCACGTCCGGAAGGTCGGCCAGGCCGGACGAGATCCGCCCGAACGAGCCGGCGATGCCCTCGTTGAGCAGCGTCTGCGGCGCCGCGCCGCGGACCGCCTCCGCCATCGCGTCGACGACGGCGTCGCCCTCGGGGCCGGCCGGGACGAAGGCCAGGCCCGGCTTCGTGCAGAACTGCCCGGCGCCGAGGGTGAACGACCCGACGAGCTCGCCGCCGATCTGCGCGCCCCGCTCGGCAGCGGCGCGCGGCGTGACGACGACCGGGTTGAGGCTGGACAGCTCGCCGAAGAACGGGATCGGGTCCGGCCGCTGCTCGATGATCGCCAGCAGCGCCTTGCCGCCGTTGACCGAACCGGTGAAGCCCACGGCGCGGATCGCCGGGTGGGCCACCAGGTCGGCGCCGGCCTGCACGCCGTGCACGAGGCCCAGCGTCCCGTCCGGGGCGCCGGCGCCGCGCGCGGCCTCGGCCATGAGGTCGAAGACCAGCTGGGAGGTGGCCGGATGGGAACCGTGCGCCTTGACGACCACCGGCGAACCCGCGGCCAGGGCGGAGGCCGTGTCGCCCCCGGGCACCGAGAACGCGAGCGGGAAGTTGCTGGCCCCGAAGACGGCGACCGGGCCGATCGGCACGAGCATGCGGCGCAGGTCGGGCCGCGGGCCCATCGGGGTCGGGCCGGCGTGGTCGATCGTCGCCTCGAGGTAGCTGCCCTCCTCGAGGACGTCGGCGAACAGGCGGAGCTGGTAGGCGGTGCGGGTCAGCTCGCCGTTCAGCCGGGTCGGGCCCAGCCCGGACTCCCGGTCGGCGACGGCGACGACGTCGTCCCTGCGGGCCTCGAGCGCGTCGGCCAGCGCACGCAGCAGGCCGGCCCGGCCGGCCCGGCCCATCGCGTCGAGCGCAGGTGCCGCGGCGAGGGCCGCGGCGACGAGCCGCTCGACCTCGGCGCCGGTGGTCTCCTGCGCGACGACCTCGGCGGTCTCGCCGGTCCGGGGATCGATGCTGATCACGTCTGCCATGGGGTTCCTCCGGAGGGTGGGCGGGTTCAGCGGGGGCGTCGACGTGCACGCGGTCGACCGTCCACGCGCGGGCCTGCTCGGTCAGCGTGACACCGAGGCCGGGACGGTCGGACAGGTGCATCCGCCCGTCGCGGGTCTCGAGCCGCTCGTTGAACAGCGGGTGCAGCCAGTCGAAGTGCTCCACCCAGGGCTCGATCGGGTAGGCGGCTGCGAGGTGGACGTGGATCTCCATGGCGAAGTGCGGTGCGAGCCCGAGGTTGCGGTGCTCGGCCAACGTCGCCAGCTTCAGGAACTGGGTGATCCCGCCGACGCGGGGGCGTCGGGCTGGAGGATGTCGACGGCGCCCTGGCGGATGAGCTCGTAGTGTTCGGCGACGCTGGTGAGCATCTCCCCGTGGCGATCGCGGTGTCCAGCGAACGGGCGAGCTGAGCGTGCCCCTCGGCGTCGTAGGCGTCGAGCGGCTCCTCGATCCACACCAGGTCGTACTCCTCGAGCCGGCGGCTGACCCGCATGGCCGTCGACCGGTCCCACTGCTGGTTCGCGTCCACCATCAACGGGACGGCGTCCCCGAGGTGCTCGCGCACCGCCCGGACCCGGCGCAGGTCCTCGGCGGAGTCCGGCAACCCCACCTTGATCTTGATGCCTCCGACGCCGCTCTCCAGCGTCCGGGTGGCGTTGTCCTTCACCTGCTCGATCGACTCGTGCAGGAAGCCGCCGGAGGTGTTGTAGCAGCGCACCGAGTCCCGGTGCGCGCCCAGCAGCTTGGCCAGCGGCAGGCCGGCCCGCTTGGCCTTGAGATCCCAGAGGGCGACGTCGACAGCCGCGATCGCCTGCGTCGAGGCGCCGCTGCGCCCCACGGACGCGCCGGCCCACACGAGCTTGGTCCAGAGGCGGGCGATGTCGTTCGGGTCCTCGCCGATCAGGTCGGGTGCGACCTCCCGGGCATGGGCGAACTGCGCGGGCCCACCGGCCCGCTTGGAGTAGCTGAAGCCGACGCCCTCCAGCCCTGCCTCCGTGCGGATCTCGGCGAAGAGGAAGGCGACCTCCGTCATCGGCCGCTGTCGGCCGGTGAAGACCTTGGCGTCGCTGATCGGGTTGGGCAGCGGCAGGGTCACCGACGACAAGGTCACCGACTCGATGCGGTCGACGACCGCGGAGGCCGTGGACGGGCTGGTGGCTGCGGGCACGGCGGTCGACGTCACGGGGCTCTCCATGCTCTCGGGGGACGCGGTGTCGGTGCTCAGCGGACGAGGCACGGACGCTTGGGGTCGAAGGTCCATCCCCGCACCAGGTACTGCATGGCGACGGCGTCGTCGCGCGCGCCGAGCCCGTGCTCCCGGTAGAGCTCGTGCGCGGCGGCGAGGGCGTCCCGATCCAGCTCGACGCCCAGACCCGGGGCGGTCGGCACGGCGATGGCGCCGTCCCGGATCTGCAGCGGGGAACGCGTGAGCGGCTGCCCGTCCTGCCAGATCCAGTGCGTGTCCAGGGCGGTGATGGAGCCCGGGGCGGCCGCACCGACCTGGGTGAACATCGCCAGGGAGATGTCGAAGTGGTTGTTGGAGTGCGAGCCCCACGTCAGTCCGAAGTCGTCGCACAGCTGCGCGACGCGCACCGACCCCGCATCGTCCAGAAGTGCGGGTCGGCCAGCGGGATGTCGACGGCGTCGGCCCGGACGGCATGGGCCATCTGCCGCCAGTCGGTGGCGATCATGTTGGTGGCCGTCGGCAGGCCGGTCGCCCGGCGGAACTCGGCCATCGTCTCCCGACCGGAGAAGCCGGCCTCGGCTCCGACGGGGTCCTCGGCGTAGGCGAGGACGTCGCCCAGGCCGCGGCACAGCTCGATCGCGTCGGCGAGCAGCCAGCCGCCGTTGGGGTCGAGGGTGATGCGGGCGTCGGGGAACCGCTCCGCCAGCGCCCGGACGGCGGCGACCTCCTGCTCGCCGGGAAGCACGCCGCCCTTGAGCTTGAAGTCGGTGAACCCGTACCGCGCCTGCGCGGCCTCGGCCAGGGCCACGACCGCCTCGGGCGTCATGGCCTCCTCGCGCCGCAGCCGCTCCCAGTCGTCCGCTGGGTCGCTCTCGGCCAGGTAGGGCAGGTCCGTCGCCGTCCGGTCGCCGATGTAGAAGAGGTAGCCGAGCATCGGGACGCTGTCGCGCTGCTGGCCGTCCCCGAGGAGCTCGGCCACGGGGACCCCGAGGCGCTGACCCAGCAGGTCCAGCAGTGCGGACTCCAGGGCGGTGACCGCGTGGATGGTCGTCCGCAGGTCGAAGGTCTGCAGGCCGCGGCCGCCGGCGTCCCGGTCGGCGAAGGTGGCCGAGACCTCGCGCAGCAGGCGTCCGTAGGCGGCGATCGACTGCCCGACGAGGAGCGCCCCGGCGTCCTCGATGGTGCGGCGGATGGCCTCACCACCGGGCACCTCACCCAGCCCGACCCGGCCCCCGCTGTCGGTGACGATCGCGATGTTGCGGGTGAAGAAGGGTCCGTGCGCGCCGCTGAGGTTCAGCAGCATGCTGTCGTGCCCCGCGACGGGGACCACCTCGACGGTGGCGACGGTGGGCGTCCGGCCGGTCATGCGGTCCTCCGGGGTGCGGGCTCGAGCAATTCGGCCGTCACGAGACCTTGTGCACCAGCGTGGTCAGCTCGGCGAGCTCCGCCTCGGTCAGGTCGGTCAACGGCGGGCGCACGCGGCCGCCGTCCCGGCCCACCGCGGTCAGTCCCGCCTTCACGATGGAGACCGCGTACCCCTTGGTCCGGTCCCGGATGTCGATGTAGGGGATCACGAAGTCGTTGAGCATCGAGTAGACCGCCACCCGGTCCTGGGCACGGACGGCCGCGTAGAAGCGCAGCGCGAACTCGGGGAGGAAGTTGTACAGCGCCGAGGAGTAGGTGCTCACCCCCAGCTGGAGCAGGGGCAGCGCGAACGTCTCGGCCGTGGGCAGGCCCCCGACGTAGATCAGCCGGTCGCCGACCTTGGCGTAGGTCCGCGTCATCTGCTCGATGTCGCCGACGCCGTCCTTGAGCCCGATCAGGGTGGGGTTGCGGTCGGCCACCTCGGCGACGGTGCTGTCGGTGAGGACGGCGTTGGCGCGGCTGTAGACGATGACGCCGAGGTCGGTCGCCCGGCACACCGCACCGATGTGCTCGACGAGTCCGGCCTGGCTCGCCTCGGTGAGGTAGGGCGGGAAGAGCAGGAGCCCCGAGGCGCCGGCCTCCTGCGCCGCCTGCGCCTGGGCGACCGCCTGCGCGGTGCTGCCGGTGGCCGGGGCGAGGACCGGGACGCGGTCTCCTGACTCCTCCACGGCGATGCGCAGCACGCGGTCGATCTCCGCCGAGGTCAGCGAGAACCCCTCGCCCGTCCCGCCTGCCGCGAACAGCCCGGCGACGTCGAAGCTCGACTGCCAGGCCAGGTGGTCGCGGTACCGGGCCTCGTCGACGCGGAGGTCGGCGTCGAAATGGGTGACCGGGAAGGAGAGCAGGCCGGACTTCAGACGGTCGGCGAGAGCGTCGGGGGCAACAGCGTCACGGGATCAGGTCCTCGGGGTCCGACGGGTCCGCCCGGAGTCCGACGGCGGGGCGCCGGTGACACGAGCGGTGGTCGGCGTCACCGTAAGAACCTCCGACGATGCGTGTCCAAGAGCTGTTTCGCATCGATCGATTCCCTGCCGGCATCGTCCATTCCGTCAGAAGGAGGCGTCGACCCGCTCCAGCAGCTCGAGCACCCGCCACAGCGCGGGGTTGCGCGATTCCCGCACCCACAGCAGGTGCAGCTCCACGGGGTCGGGCACCGGGGTCTCCAGCCGGACGAATTCGACGCCCTCGATGGGCAGCCGCGCCGCCGAGGCGGGCACGAAGGCGATCCCGCGGCCGGCGGCGACCAGCCAGAGCATGGTGAGGACCTGGCTGACCGTGTGCACGACGTTGCCCGACGCGGTCGGCACCATGCTCACGACGAGGTCGTAGAAGTAGCGCGCCTGGGTTGGCGAGTGCATGACGACCGGCTCCGCCGACAGGTCGTCGGCCACCACGTCGCGCCCCAGCTCCAGCAGCCGGTGCCCGGCCGGGACGGCGACGAGCAGCGCCTCGCGGTGCAGGAGGCGGGAGCCGAAGGTGTCGGCGTCGAAGGGTGGCCGCGCCAGCCCGAGGTCGACCTCCTCGTTGAGCAGCGCGGCGATCTGCTCCCGCGTGACCATCTCCTGCAGGTCCAGGCCGATGTCGGGCAGCCCGCGGTCCACCTCGTTGAGCAGCCGCCCGAGCGTTCCGTACGTGGACGCCGCGGTGAACGCGATCCGCACGACGCCGTGCGAGCCCGACGACACCCGGCGGGCGAGCTCGGGAGCGGTCTCGGCCAACGAGAGGAGCCTCCGCGCCTCGCCGAGGAAGACCTCCCCGGCGGCGGTGAGCGCCACCCTCCGATTGTCGCGCTCGAGCAGCTGCGCTCCGACCGCCCGCTCCAGTTTCTGGATCTGGCGACTGAGCGGCGGCTGGGTCATCCTGAGCCGTTCGGCCGCCCGTCCGAAATGGAGCTCTTCGGCGACGGCCAGGAATCCACGAAGTTGCTCCAGCGTGAAGGCCATGCACGCAAGGTATCAACCCATGCCTCATTGCTCTTGGACAGGCATCCACTGGCCTCCATACGCTCCGCTGCACCCGGGCCGAGTGACGCCACTCACAGGCGCACGACCGTCCACACGCTGCTCGTAGAGGAGATCGACATGACCACCAACCACCGTGCGCGCCGCTGGGCGACGACCGGTGCCGGACTCGCGCTGGCCCTCTCGCTCGCCGCGTGCGGCGGCAACGTCGGCGGCGGGTCGAGCGCGGAGGGCGAGGAGTTCCCCGGCGGGGACCCGATCACGATGCTCGTGGGTCAGGACCCCGGCGGCAGCACCGACCTGATCGCCCGTGCGGCCGCCGACATCCTCTCCGACGAGCTCGGCGTCGCCGTCACCGTCGAGAACCAGCCCGGCGCCAACGGTGCGCTGGCCGCCCAGTCCCTGGCCGGCGAGGAGCCGGACGGCCACACCCTGATGGTCTACAACGGCAGCCTCGCGTACATCACCCCGCTCGCCACCGAGGATGCTCCCGACATCGCCGACTTCGACATCGTCACGGGTCTCTCCCTGGACGACTACGTCCTCGTCACCGCGCCGGGATCCGGCTTCACGTCCGTCGAGGACCTCGCCGCCGCCGGCCGCCCGATCACCTTCGGCACGACCGGTGTGGGTACCGGCAGCCAGCTCTCCCAGGAACTGCTCTTCGCCCAGGCGGACATCGACGCCACGGCCGTGCCCTTCGACGGCGGCTCCCCCACGCTCACCGCCGTGCTGGGTGGCCAGGTGGACGTCGGCTCCATCCAGCTCGGTGAGGCCATCGAGCAGATCGAGGCCGGCGAGCTCACCCCGATCGTGACCTTCGCCGAGGAGCGCCCGAGCTACCTCCCCGACACCCCGACCGCCGTCGAGGCTGGGTACGACGTCCCGGTCCAGCAGTCGCGGGCCGTCTTCGCTCCGCAGGGCGTGCCGGACGACGTCATGCAGACCCTGCGCGACGCCTTCCAGACGGCGTTCGACGACGAGGGCTACCAGCAGTTCAACGAGGACAACCTGCTCACCCCGAACGAGCTCGACGGTGAGGAGATCCGCGAGCGCTGGACCGAGAACCTCGAGAAGTACCGCGCCGTCGTCGAGGAGTACGGCATCGAGCTCGGTGGCGAGTAGTGAGTTCTGAGCACGACGGGGGAACCACCCCGGGGAGCCCCGGCGGCCGCACGGCCGCCGGGGCCACCCCCAGGGGCGCGCCGCCGGCCCGTCCTCCGCCGGGCCGACCGACGACGGGGACCGCACACCCTCGACGCTGCACGACCTCGAGGACGCCGTCCACCAGCTCGAGCACGACGCGGAGCACCGTCCGCCGCCGGCGGGTGCGACCACGAACCTGGTGGTGGCCGCACTGGTCGTCGCCCTCGGCGCCGCCGCGCTGGTCGGCTCGCTCTCGCTGGGCGCCGGCAGCGCCGGCAACCCCGGCTCCGGCACCTGGCCGCTGATCCTGAGCGTCCTGCTCGTGGTCCTGGGGGTCGCGCTGGCGGCGACCGCTCGCACTACCACCGACGCCGAGCGCTTCTCCCGCGGCTCCTGGCTGGTCCTGGCCGGCCTGGCGACGATGGTCGCCTTCGTCGCCGTCATCGAGGGCATCGGCTTCGAGATCCCCGCGGCCCTGCTGGCCTTCGTCTGGCTCCGCTTCCTCGGCGGGGAAGGCTGGCGCAGCTCGGTCATCACCAGCGTCGGCGTGGTGGCCGCGTTCTACCTCATCTTCGTGGCGGCCCTCTCGGTCCCCATCCCGCACCTGTTCTAGAGGAGCGTCCGAGTGGATCTCGCCCCGGTGCTGGACGGCTTCGTCGTCGTCCTCGAACCCACCAACCTGCTGTACTGCCTGATCGGCGTCGTCGTCGGCATGCTGGTCGGCGTGCTGCCGGGCCTCGGCCCCGCCGCGACCATCGCCATCCTGCTGCCGATCACCATCGGCCTCGAGCCGGTGACCTCGATCATCATGCTGGCCGGCATCTTCTACGGCGCCCAGTACGGCGGCACGATCACCTCGGTCCTGCTCAAACTGCCCGGCGAGGCGTCGTCGGTGGTCACGGTGTTCGACGGCCACGCGCTGGCCCGCCAGGGCAAGGCCGGCACCGCTCTGGGCATCGCCGCGATCGGCTCGTTCGTCGGCGGCACGATCTCGATCGTCGCCCTGTCGTTCCTCGCCCCCGTCGTCGCCGGCTTCGCTCTCGACTTCGGGCCACCGGAGTACACCGCGCTGGCCCTCCTCGGCATCCTCCTGGTGGCGACCGTCAGCAGCGGCAGCCGGCTCAAGGCGGTCGCCGCGGCCGTCATCGGCCTGCTGCTGGCCACCGTCGGCCGGGACGCCTTCACCGGCGGCGAGCGGTTCACCTTCGGCAACCTGAACCTGGCCGACGGCCTGGACTTCGTGCCGATCGCCATGGGCCTGTTCGGCCTCGGCGAGATCCTCTACAACCTGGAGCAGCGGCACACCGCCGCGCAGGCCCCGGCCAAGGTCGCCAACGTCTGGCCCTCGCGTGCGGACCTGCGCCAGTCCTCGGGAGCGATCGGCCGCGGCTCGGTGCTCGGCTTCGTCCTCGGCATCCTGCCCGGCGGCGGCGCGACCCTCTCCTCGCTGGCGGCCTACGCGGTGGAGAAGAAGCGGTCGAAGACACCGGAACGGTTCGGCAAGGGCGCCGTCGAAGGCGTCGCCGGACCGGAGACGGCGAACAACGCCGCGGCGACGTCGTCGTTCATCCCGCTGCTGACGCTCGGCATCCCCGCCAACGCCACCATGGCCGTGATCTTCGGCGCGCTGCTCATCCAGGGCGTCCCGCCCGGCCCGCGGCTGGTCACCGACGAGCCGGAGCTCTTCTGGGGCGTGGTCAACTCGATGTACATCGGCAACATCCTGTTGCTGATCATGAGCATCCCGCTGGTCGGCCTGTTCGTGAAGATCCTCCGGGTGCGCCCTGCGATCCTGGCGCCGATCACGGTCCTGATCACGCTGATCGGCGTCTACACCGTCAACAACAGCGCGTTCGACATCGTGCTGGTCATCGTGTTCGGCCTGCTCGGCTACCTGATGAAGAAGGTCGGCTTCGACCCGGGCCCCCTGCTGCTGGCCTTCGTCCTCGGCACCCTGCTCGAGGACTCGCTGCGCCGGTCGCTGCTGATCTTCGACGGCGATGCCGTCGGCTTCTTCACCCGGCCCATCTCCGGCACCCTGCTGGTGGTCTTCCTGCTGGTGATCGTCGTCCCGATGATCCGCAGCGCCCTCTCCCGCCGGCGCCCCGCCGACCACCCGAGCGACACCAAGGAGCTGGTATGACCGTCCTCGTCGGTTACGTGCCCACGCCGGAAGGCGATGCCGCGTTCGGCGCCGCCCTCGCGGAAGCGCGGCGCCGGTCCGAACCGCTCCTCGTCCTCAACTCCCCGCGCGGCGGTGCCCCGGTCAGCATCGACGTCGCGCCCGTGCAGGTCGTCGACCGCATGGTGGAGCGCGCCGACGCCGACGGCGTCTCCCTGGAGATCCGGCAGGAGGCGCACTCCGGCGACGCAGCCGACGAGGTCCTCCGGATCGCGCGAGAGGTGGACGCCTCCGTGATCGTGATCGGGCTGCGCAAGCGCTCCCCGTCGGGAAACTGCTCATGGGGAGCAGCGCACAGCGGATCCTGCTGGACGCCGACCGGCCGGTTCTCGCCGTCAAGCCCTGACCCCGGCGCGGGCTACGGTGTCGAGCATGACCTCCGGGCGCTGCTGGCAATGACCGACGACCTCGTGGCCGACGTGCTGGCCGGTGAGAACCGCAGGTACCAGGCCCTCCTCGGTCCCGACCTCGCCACGCTGGAGGCGTTGTTCCACGACCGGCTGAGCTACGCCCACTCCAGCGGCGTGCGGGACACCAGGACCGAGTACCTGGCCAAGATCAGCAGCGGCTACTACGTCTACCAGCGGGTCGACCACGCGGTGGAGCGGGTGGACGTCGTCGGCGACACCGTCGTGGTCATCGGCCGCATGACCTCCGATCTGACCGTCGAGGGCGCACCGAAGACCATCGACAACCTGGCACTGGCGGTGTGGACCCGGGACACCGGCGACTGGCAGCTGCTCGCCTACGCCTCGACCCCGCTCCCCGCGGCTGAGCCCCTCCGGGCCCGTTCAGGGGGCCTTGGGGACGATGATCCACAGGATGATGTAGGCCAGCTCGCCGACGCCGAAGAGGCCGAAGAGCACGAAGGCCAGCCGCATCAGCCCGCGGGAGACCCCGAACCGGTCGGCGAGCGCCGCGCAGACCCCCGCGATGACCTTGCCGGACCGCGGTCTCACCAATGTCGATGCCATGCGGGGCTCCTACCCGCGACCGTGCCGGGCGCACACGCCGCCCGGCACGTCCGGTCAGCGGCTGCGGTAGAGCCGGGTCGTGATCGGCAGGAAGATCGCCGCCAGTGCGGCGGCGACCACCAGCGAGATGACGATCGCCTCCCCGTCCGGGGTGCCGTCCATGAGCGACCGGCAGGCCGTCGCCAGGATCGAGATCGGGTTGACGTCCACGAACGCCTGGAGCGGCCCCGGCAGCGTCTCCGGGTCGACGAAGACGTTGGAGAGGAACGTCAGCGGGAAGATCCCCATGAAGCCCGCGTTCATGACCGCGTTCGGCGAGCGCAGCAGCAGGCCGAGCACCGAGAACACCCACGACAGCCCGAACGAGAAGACGACGACGAGGGCCAGCGACGCGACCGCGCCGCCCACGCCGGCATCGGGCCGGTACCCCAGCGCGACGCCGACGGTGATGATCACCGTTCCCGCGATGACGTAGCGGACGCTGTCGCCCAGCAGCGAGCCCAGCAGTGGGGCCGGTCGCCAGATGGGCAGGGACCGGAAGCGGTCGACGACGCCCTTGGTGAGATCGGTGTTCAGCGAGACGCCGGAGTAGACGGTGGTGAACAGCACCGACATCACCAGCAGCCCCGGCAGCGTGTAGTCCAGGTAGGCGCTGGTGGAGCCGGCGATCGCGCCACCGAACAGGTACGTGAACATCAGCAGGAACATGACCGGGGTGACGGTCACGTCCAGGAGCTGCTCCGGGACGTGCTTGACCTTGAGCATCCCCCGCCAGCCGAAGGTCAGCGCCGTGGACAGCGGCCCGGGCCGGGGCGGGCGGGCGGTGGTCGCGATGGCCTGGCGGACGGCGGCGGTGTCGGCGCCGTCGGTCACCGAGGTGGCGCTGCTCATGACGGCTGCTCCTCGAGGGTCGGGTCGTGCTCCTCGGCCAGGTGGCCGGTGAGGGCCAGGAAGACCTCGTCCAGGCTGGGCTGGCCGAGCGAGAACTCCGCGATCCCCAGCCCGGCGCGGGCCAGCGCGGCAACCCCGTCGGCGGCCAGCGCCGCGTCGGAGCAGGACACGGAGAGAGCGGCCGGGTCGGGCTCCAGGACGACGCTGCCGACGGCGCGCTCGAGGATGCCGGCGGCGTCGGGACGACGGTCGGGATCGAGCAGCCGCACGTGCAGGCCGCCCGCGCCCACCGACGCCTTGAGCTGGGCGGGCGTGCCCTCGGCGATCACCCGGCCGCGGTCGATGACCGCGATCCCGTCGGCCAGCTGGTCGGCCTCCTCCAGGTACTGCGTGCAGAGGAGGATCGTCGTCCCGCCCGCCTTCAGCGCCCGGGCGATCTCCCAGACCTGCCCGCGCGAGCGCGGGTCCAGCCCGGTGGTCGGCTCGTCCAGGAACATCAGCTGCGGGGTGACGACGATGCTCGCGGCGATGTCCAGCCGCCGGCGCATGCCGCCCGAGTAGTGCTTGACCAGCCGGCCGGCCGCCTCGGAGATGCCGAAGGCCTCGAGCAGCTCGTCCGCGCGGTTCCGGGACGCCGCGCGGGAGAGTCCGAGCAGCCGGCCCAGCAGGATCAGGTTCTCCCGGCCGGTCAGCTCCTCGTCGACCGAGGCCAGCTGCCCGGTCAGGCTGACCAGGCTGCGCACGGCGTCGCCCTCGGTGCGGATGTCGTGCCCGAGGACACGGGCCGTGCCGGCGTCGGGCGGGATGAGCGTGGCCAGCATGCGGATGACCGTCGTCTTCCCGGCGCCGTTGGGCCCCAGCACCCCGTAGATGGCCCCCTCGGGGACGGCCAGGTCGACCCCGGCGACGGCGTGCGTGTTGCCGAACGACTTCTCCAGACCGGTCGCCTCGATCGCCAGCGGCGCGTGCGTCGTCATCGGGCTCCTCACCTCGTCCCCCGCCCTGCTCCTGTCCACTGTCAGACGAAGGGTGCGCGTGGAACTGATCGGTCGCCAGCGAGTTTCCGCGCGCGGCCCCGCCTGGATCCGGTCAGCGATCCGCAGCGACGTCGAGGAGATCGCCGGGTCGGCAGCCGAGGGCGTCGCAGACCGCGGTCAGGGTCGAGAACCGGACGGCGCGCGCCCGGTTGTTCTTGAGCACCGACAGGTTGACCACCGAGACCCCTGCGCGGTCGGCCAGTTCGGTGAGCGTCATCCCGCGTTCGGCGAGCAGCGTGTCGAGCCGGCAGACGATGCGATGGGCGGCGGTGTCGGTGTCGCGGGGCCCGTCCGTCACACCAGTCCGGCGACGTCGTCGGCCATCGCCGCGCCTCGGCGGAACGCCTCGGCGATGCCCAGCACCGCGACCGCCAGCAGCACCGGCGTCAGCGGCACCGACATCTGGGCCAGGAACGGCGAGTCCTCGCCCGTGAGGCCGAGGTGGTCCAGCCCCGCGAGCGCCGCGGCGTCGCGCAGGACCGGCGCCAGCCCGCCCCCGACCAGGACCGCCAGCGCGACCACGACGAGCAACGCGGGGGTGCCGGTGGCGAACGGTCGCCCGGCACGGACGGCGCGCAGCACGTGCGCGAGTGCCAGAGCACCGGCGGCGATGGACAGGAACAGCAGCACGTTGCCGCTGTGGGCCAGCAGTCGCAGACCCAGCGGCAGGTCGGGGACGTGCAGGTCCACGCCGACGAGGTTCCCCAGCAGGACCGCCCCTCGGGAAGGTCGAGGCCCTCGTCGAGATCGAGTCGCGCGGCGTTCGTCAGGAACACGGTGACGTCTGCGGCGTCCCGTGTCACCGCGACGTAGAGGAATCCGAGTGCGGTGAGCGCTGCGACCACCCCGCCGACCGTCAGGAGCAGGGCGTAGAAGCCTGCGGACCTCGGACCCAACAGGGGCTTCGCCGTCGACATGGTGCAGACCATAACGACAATCGATACGTACGGGAAGCATCACGCGCGGCGCGGCGCCGGAGCCCGTCGGGGCTCCGGCGCCGGATGCAGGTGGGCTCAGGCGGTGCGGCGGTGCTGCGCCCGGTCGCTGTACCAGCCGATGAGGACCAGGGCCGCGGTGATCAGCACCAGGTTCTTCACCACGAACTCGCCGTCGGCGGTCAGCTCGAGCGGGAGGCCCACATCAGCTCCGACGCGGTGACGAAGGTGAGGAAGGTGCCGGCCAGGTGCCCGCACAGCACGAGCAGCGTGATGCGGGGAAGCACCCCGCCGCCAGCGCCAGGCCGAGGACGATCTCCACCACCCCGAGGGCCGGCACGGTCAGGTCGGCGTCCAGGAACGGCAGCGTCTGCGCGATCAGGTCGTGCACCGGGCTGGAGCCGACGACCTTCAGCGCGCCGAACCAGACGAAGACCACGGCCAGGGCCAGGCGCAGCAGCGTGGGGGCGATCCGCTGGTTGACCTCCACGGCGCGGTCCACGAGGGCGGCACCGGGCAGCCGGGACGGCGGCGGAGGCTCGACCGGATCGGTGAGGGTCACCTCCGGCGTCCGCGTCATCAGGGCCGTCGACTGGGGCATCCCGACCATGGTCATCTCCTCTCCGTCCGAGGGTCGCGCCCGGTGCGCGACCGTCGGGAAAGAAGAGAGCCGGGACGTCCGGCAGATACGTCGGCGACGGACGGCGCGGACCAGTCTCCGGGCGCCCACGACGGCGCCGCCCGCGACCGCGAGCCACGGACCGGCGACGAGCACCGTCGGGAGCGGAGCCCATGGTGGGCGAGCTCCGCGCCCACGCCGGTCCGGGTGAGCGGGTTGTCCGGTCGGATCCTGGCGAGCGAGCGGAGGTGCTCCTCCCAGGCGTCGACTCGGCCTCCCAGGACCAGCAGCATCCGGTGGGATAGGCGCCCCTCGCTGAATCGGGCACAGGACCGCTTCCGGATCGCCCCGGAGAGCCCCTCCGGCGGCTGGGCCGTGCCGAAGGCCGGCGTCAGGAACGCCGGCGGGACTCCTCGTCCATCCTGCGCACCGGCGGGCGTCCGTGTGCCCGCCGGTACCGCACCGAACCTCTCGGCCGGTAGGAAGGCAGCATGACCGACGCCGCTCCCTCCCTCGCCCAGCTCGCTGCCGAGGAAGAAGAACTCCAGTTCCCCGCTTTCAGTGCGGACGACGCCTGGGAGCTCGGCTCCGCCCTGGTCGCCGACGGGCGGGCGCAGGGGCTGGCCATCGCCGTGGACATCACCCGCAACCGGCACCAGCTCTTCCACGCCGCACTGACCGGCGCCACCCCGGACAACGACTCGTGGATCCGGCGCAAGAGCCGCGTCGTGCACCGCTTCGGCCACAGCAGCCTCTACGTCCGGCAGGCCAGCATCGAGCGCGGGACGACGTTCGAGGCGGAGTTCGGTCTGGACCCGGCCCGGTACGCCGCCCACGGCGGCGCCTTTCCGGTCCTCGTGCGCGGGGTCGGGCCGATCGGCGTCGTCGTCGTGTCCGGCCTGCCCCAGGTGGAGGACCACCGGCTGGTCGTCGCCGCGGTGCGGAGGCACCTCGGTCGCTGAACTCGACATGGCGACCCGTCGACGTGTCGACGTGTCGGCATCGCGACAGCTCGACCTCAGGGCACCGCCTGGCGTCGCGCCCCTCGGGTCGCCCCGGTCGGCGTGCGGGACGACACAATGATTGGTGCCCCAACCATTGGTAGGCTAACGATATGCCCGCCGAGCCGTCCGTCGACCCTCTCGCCCTCGAGCACCAGGTCTGCTACGCACTCTCGGTCGCCGCGCGGAACGTGGTCGCCGTCTACCGGCCGTTCCTCGATCCGATGGGGCTCACCCATCCGCAGTACCTGGTCATGCTGGCGCTCTGGCAGCACGGCGCCCTGTCGGTCCGGCGGCTCAGCGACCTGCTCCAGCTCGACCCCGGCACGCTGTCGCCGCTGGTCAAGCGGCTCGAGGCCGGCGGCCTCGTGCGCCGGGACCGGGATCCCCGCGACGAGCGCTCGCTGGCGATCGCGCTGACCGACTCCGGCCGGGCGCTGCGGGACGAGGCCGAGCGCATCCCGGCCGGCATCGTCGACCGCCTCGGCATGGACGTGGCCGAGCTGACCGCCCTGCACGGGGCGCTCACCCAGGTCATCGCCGCATCGCAGCGCGCACTGGACCGGCCGGCCCGCTCCGGGACGGCGAGCTGATGGCCACCGACGTCACCCCTCCCCGCACGTGCAGCGGCCCGGCCCGCTCCGCTGGTTCTGGTACGCCCTCGGCGGCGCGCTGCCCGCCCGCTTCAGCACCTGGGTGCTGCACGACACGACGACCCGCACCTGGGCGCTGCGCCACGTCGCCCGGTCGATGGCCCAGCTCGCCGTGCCGATCGCCCTGGTCCTGGTGCTCGTCCCGGGCGAGTTCTGGATCCGCGGCATGACGGCGCTCGGCGGCGTCCTCCTCGGGCTCTTCTTCTCGCTGGCCTACATGCCGGAGACCACCGAGAACCGGGTGAAGCGTGCCGGCTACCCCGCCGGCACGGCGACCGCCGCCCGCGACCGGGCGGCACGGGTCCGGGAGGCGGGCGAGAGCGAACGCCGGCGCGCCGCCTCCGCCCGCCGGGCGGCCCGGTACCGCGCCCGCCAGGGCCGCTGATCGGTCGGTTCGGCCCTGTCCCTGGGGTCGGCGCTCTCCTGGCTCTCTGTCGGCTCGCTCCTCTCCGATCGGTCCACCGTCGCCGTCCTGGCCGCGACCGCGCTGACCGTGGCCGTGCGTGCCGGCCGGGCACGGTCCGGACGGCGCCGTTGACCTGCACGGCGCCCGCTCGCGGGGCCGGGGCGGTGGCGTCCGGCGGGTAGGCTCGACGGCGATGAAGCGCGATGACCGCCGAGGCGAGACGTTCACCTACGAGGGCGTGGACATCTCCCCGCCACCGGCGAGATCACCTCGCGGTACTCCCTCGACGGGCGTTCCTTCCAGGAGGTCGTCCACCTCCCGGGGAAGTTCGACTGGGACTCACCCGGCGTCGCCGCGGCGGCCCGCATCCTCTTCCTGCTGAGCGGCATCTCCTACTACAAGACGGCAGCGCCCCCGGTCATCGACCTCGGCGACACCCCCGTCACGCCGGACGAGATCGCCTTCCTGCGCGAGTTCTACCTCCAGGGGCTCGGCGAGTTCAGCTACGTCAACGACCTCCCGATCGACGACCTGCAGATCGTCGGCGGCCGCACCGACCTGGCCGAGCCCGTGCCGTGGCAGCTGCCGGAGGAGCGGCCGCTGATCCCCTTCGGCGGCGGGATCGACTCCGTCGTCGTCGTCGAGGAGACCAAGCGGCACTTTCCCGACAGCAGCCTGTTCATCGTGGGCCGCTTCGACCCGATCGAGGATGCCGCCGCCGTCACCGGGCTGCCCATCGTCCGGGCGAGCCGCACCCTCGACCCCCAGGTCCTGCGCAGCCGAGAGCTCGGCTTCCTCAACGGGCACGTCCCGGTCACCGGTGTCCTGTCGGCCATCGCCGTCCTGGCCGCGGTCCTCGACTCCCGCAGCGCGGTGATCATGAGCAACGAGTGGTCGGCGTCGTCCCCCACGATCGAGGTGGACGGGCGCGGGATCAACCACCAGTACTCGAAGTCCCTGGACTTCGAGGCCGGCTTCCGCGGGCTCCTGGACGCCGTGCTGCCCGGCTTCCGCTACTTCTCCGCGCTCCGCCCCTACAGCGAGCTGTGGGTCGCCGAGCGGTTCGCGAAGCTGACCGAGTACCACCCGGTCTTCCGCAGCTGCAACCGCGCCTTCCACGTCGACCCGTCGCTGCGCGCCTCCGCCTGGTGCGGCGAGTGCGACAAGTGCACCTTCATCGACCTGATCCTCGCGCCGTTCGTGCCCGCCGATCAGCTGCGCGCCGTGTTCGGCGGCCGCGAACCCCTGGACCGGCTGGAGATGCTGCCGAAGTTCCGCGGGCTGCTCGGCGACACCGCCGCCACCAAGCCCTTCGAGTGCGTCGGCGACGTCGGCGAGTGCCGCATCGCGCTCGAGCTGACCGCGGCCCGGCCCGACCGCGCCGGCAACCCCGTCCTGGCGCAGCTGCGCGCCGAGCAGCCCGCCGCTCCGGCGCCGGCCGACCGCTACTTCGCCCCGATGGGCGAGCACTTCATCGAAGCGCCGTATGCCGCCGACGATCTCCTGGTCTGACCTGCGCGGACGCCGGGTCGGCGTCTGGGGGCTCGGGGTCGAGGGCCGGGCCAACCTCCGCAAGCTCGACGCGCTCGGCGTCGCTCCGCAGGTCCTGGTCGACGACCGGCCGGCCACCGGCGACGTCGTGGGCACCGAGGCGGGCGGACTCGAGGCGCTCGCGGCGTGCGACGTGGTCGTGAAGTCGCCCGGCATCTCCCGCAGCCGGGAGGACCTGCGGGCCCTGGAGGCCGGCGGCGTCCCCGTCGTCGGCGGACTGGGGCTGTGGCTGGCCGAGGCCGACCGGGAGCGCGTCGTCTGCATCACCGGGACCAAGGGCAAGAGCACGACCACCGCGATCGCCGGGCACCTGGCGACGGGCCTCGGCCAGCGGGTGCTGCTGGGCGGCAACTTCGGCACCGCGCCGTGGGATCCGGAGGCTCCGCAGGACGTCGACTGGTGGGTCGTGGAGACCTCCAGCTACCAGGCGACCGACGTGGCGCTCGGCCCGGCCGTCGTCGCCGTCACCTCGCTCAGCCAGGACCACCTCGACTGGCACGGCGGCATCGAGGCCTACTACCGCGACAAGCTCTCGCTGTGCCGCCGCCCCGGCGTGCGCACCGTCGTGGCCGACGGCGACAGCGCCCTGCTGCGCGAGCACGCCGACCTGCTCGGCCCCGCCGTGCGCTGGGTGCGCGCCGGCGACGACCCGGGCTGGACGGCGGGCCTCGGGCTGCTCGGCGAGCACAACGTGCGCAACGCCCTGGTCGCCCGCGCGGCGCTGGTGGAGCTGGGGGTGCCGGGCGCCGACGACGACGAGCGGGTCGCGGCTGCGGCGACGGACTTCGCGGGTCTCGGCAGCCGGCTGCGCCCGGTGGGCCGGATCGACGGCGTGGACTTCGTCGACGACAGCCTCTCGACCAACGTGCTGCCGACGCTGGCGGCCGTGGACGCGTTCCGCGGGCGGCGGGTCGCCCTGCTCGTCGGCGGCCACGACCGCGGCATCGACTACGCGCCGCTGGCCGCGGGGCTCACCGGCCGGGCCGACCTGCTGGCGATCTGCCTGCCCGACAGCGGCCCGCGGATCGCGACGGCGCTGCGCGCCGGTGCGCCGGACGTCGACGTCCTCGAGGTGACCGACCTGGCCGAGGGCGTACGCGCCGGGTTCCAGTGGGCTCGCCCGGACGGCGTCGTCCTGCTCTCCCCTGCGGCCCCGAGCTTCGGCCGCTACCGCAACTACGAGGAGCGGGCGGCCGACTTCGTCCGCACCGTGGAGTCCCTCAGCCCGCGCTGACCGCCGCCGTGCGGCCGGAGCAGTGTGCGGTGGCGGCGGGTTCTGACCGAAGAAGCCGCCACGCACGCACATCACCGACCGTCGAGCCTGCCTGCCCGACGCTCAGCCCGCGCTGACCTCCGCCGCCTGTGGCACCGGGCGGACCTCGCGCGCGCTCGCCAGCTCGTGCCCGTCGGCGCAGACGAGGCCGAGGTGGACCGCCGCGCCGCAGTCCCGGTGCTCCAGGGCCAGCGGCGCGACGTCGTCGGCCAGGTACTTGTCGCCCCACTGCATCAGGGCGACGAGCGTCGGATAGAGGTCGATCCCCTTCGTCGTCAGCCGGTACTCGTGGCGCTGGCGCTCGCCCTCGGCCTGGTACGGCACCCGGCGGAGGATGTCCTGCTCGACGAGCGTGCCCAGCCGGTCGGTCAGCACTGCCTTCGGAGCGCCGAGCTGCCGCTGGAAGTCGGCGAACCTGCGGACGCCGAGGAAGGCCTCCTGCAGCACGAGCAGGCTCCACTTCTCCCCGACCACGGCCAGGGTGCCCGCCACCGAGCAGCGGGACCGGTCCCAGGAGGCGTCTGTCACACCGGCAGTCTAGACCCGGCTGAGTTCACTTGACGAACCATGATCGGAGGAGGACAGTTCGTTTTGCGAACCCAGGAGGCCGGGATGGACATCGAGGTCACGACGAGGCCGGTACGGCCCGACGACCGGACGCTCTTCTGCCGGTTGTGGTCACGCCTCTCCCGGGAGACGGTCTACCGCCGCTTCCACGCCCCGGTGCACCGGCTCCCCGACGCGACCGTCCGTCACCTGGTGACCGTGGACCACGACCTGCGCGAGGCGGTCGTCGCGGTGGTCGGCGGTGAGGTCGTCGGGGTGGCCCGCTACGACCGACCGCTCGAGGACCCCACCACCGCCGAGCTGGCCGTCCTCGTCGAGGACGCCTGGCAGGGCGCCGGCATCGGGCGGCAGCTGCTCACCTCGCTCACCGGGCTCGCCGCCCAGCGGGGGTCCGCACCCTCACCGCCACCGTCCAGCCGGGCAACGCGCCGGCCCTGCGGCTGGTCCGCCGTCTCCTGCCCGCCGCCACCGTCACGGCCGACGACGACGTCCTCGCCGTCTCCGCGCCGCTCCGCACCGCCGGGGTGCCGGTATCCGTCGCTCCCCGGGCCGTCTCTGAACTGGCAACCGCCACCCGATAGAACCGAGAGGTCGCACCATGTCCCGCCTGCACACCACCTTCGCCGCCCGTCGCGCCACCCGCCGGCACCTGCGCGAGGAGCGGGCCCTCGCCCGCGCCCTGGCCTCGGCGCCGACCGTCGAGTCCGCCCACGAGATCGCGGCACTGGCCACCCGCCGCTGACCGCGCACGGACCCGCTCGCACGCGGCCGCCCGGCCGCTACGGTCGGGCGGCATGGGCGTGTGGTCCAGCGGCGCGAGCTACGACGCCTACGTCGGGCGCTGGAGCCGGCTCGTCGCGACCGGTTTCCTCCGTTGGCTGGACCGGCCACCCGGCGCCCGCTGGCTGGACGTGGGCTGCGGCACCGGCGCGCTCGCCGGGGCCATCCTGTCCACCGCCGCGCCCACCGACGTGGTCGGCGTGGACCCCTCCCCAGGCTTCGTCGCCCGCGCCGCCGCGACAGTCCCCGACCCGCGCGCCCGGTTCGGCGTCGGGGACGCCCGAGCCCTCCCGGTCGGGGACGGCTGGTTCGACGTCGCCGTCTCGGGCCTGATGCTGAACGTCGTCGCCGAACGGACCGCGGTGCTGTGCGAGATGAGGCGCGCGGTCGGCCCCGGAGGCACCGTCGCCGCCTACGTCTGGGACTACCCGGACGGGATGCAGCTGATGACCGCCTACTGGGACACGGTGCTCGACCTCGGTCTCGCCGAGCCCACGATGCACGGGGCCGTGCGCTTCGGCTTCTGCCGCCCCCAGGCGCTGCGGGCCATGCTCGCGGCGGCCGGGCTGGCCGGCGTCGACACCACCGAGATCGTCGTCCCCACGGTCTACCGGACCTTCGACGAGTTCTGGTCCGGCTTCCTCGGCGGTACGGGGTTCGCGCCCGCGCACCTGGCCGCGCTGCCCGCGGACCAGCAGCTCACGCTGCGGGACGCCGTCCGGGAGCGGCTGCCGGTGGCGGACGACGGTTCGATCGCGCTGACCGCCCGGGCGTGGGCCGTCCGGGGCACCGCTCCCTGAGCGCCGGTCAGCGGAGACCCGGCCGGTCTCGACCACGGAGGCGGTGGTGGCTCCGGGGCGCCCGCGGGCTCAGCCGGCGTCGCGGGTGAGGCGACAGGCGAAGAGGAAAGCGGGGGCACGTTCAGCGGCGAGATGCGCCTGCGGACGTCGGCGAACAACCGGCGCAGCTCGGACTGGATGAGCGGCGAGTACTGGATGACCAGCGCGGCGCCGTCCGGCCCCAGGGCAGCGGGGAGCGAGTCGAGGATGCGGCGGCGCAGCCGCGGCTCCAGGGAGGTGAACGGCAGCGCGCAGACGAGCACGTCAGCCAGGTCCTCGCCCAGGTGGTCGCGCAGGTTCTCCGCCGAGTCGCACACGACCTGCAGGCGCGGGTCGTCGAAGCGCTTCTCGAGCAGGGTGGCCAGCCGGGGGTCGATCTCCAGGGCGACGAGACGGGCGCCCGGGCCCATGCGGGCCAGGATCTCCCCGGTCTGCGAGCCGGTTCCGGCCCCGAGCTCCACGACGAGGTCGGCCCCGGGGACGTCGGCCATGTCGAGCATGTCGCGCACGGCGAGCCGGGAGGTGGGCAGGATCGCGCCCACCTGGCGTGGGTTGGCGGCGAATGCGCGCAGGAAGCGGAGTCGATCGACCAGTTGCTGGTTCATGCAGCCCTTCCGGAGGCGGCGGAGCGGGACCCGGGGCCCCGGACCTCCGTAGCACGATGGCACGGACCCCTCGGTGACGCAGCCCCGGCACCGGTCGCCCCGCCTGGACCGCCCCCGACGGGTGAGCGGTCGGGCCCAGAACACGCTGATCAGGGGGAAGTTCCCACGACCGTTCCGGACAGCGTAGGGTTCTCCTCGGTCGCTGTTGTGCCTCTGCCTCGTTCTTGAACGTCCGCAGTCGTCTTCTGCCTGACGTTCCTCTCGGTCCTGCCGGTGGTGCAGCGACCCGAAGACCAGCACTAGCCGGTCCGGACACCCCTGCACGGAATGAGAACAGCATGGCTCAGGGCACTGTGAAGTGGTTCAACGCGGAGAAGGGCTTCGGGTTCATCGCCCAGGACGGCGGCGGCGCCGACGTCTTCTGCCACTACTCCGCCATCGTCTCCGACGGCTACAAGTCCCTCGACGAGGGACAGGCAGTCGAGTTCGACGTCACCCAGGGCCAGAAGGGCCCCCAGGCGGAGAACGTTCGCGCCATCTGATCGTCCGGTTCGGGGGTCACGACGCATCGCGTCGTGGCCCCCGTTCTGCTTTTCCGGGGTCGTGCCTCCGCAGCCAGGGGCCCTGCCAGGGCGTCGACACCCCGCCGTACCGTTCCGGTCATGAGTCGCACGCACCCTGAGCTCCGCACCCCGCCGCCCCTGCCCGACGGCGGCCTGCGCGTGATCGCCCTGGGTGGCCTCGGCGAGATCGGTCGGAACATGACCGTGTTCGAGCACGCCGGCAAGCTGCTGATCGTCGACATCGGCGTCCTCTTCCCCGAGGAGCACCAGCCGGGCATCGACGTGATCCTCCCGGACTTCAGCTCGATCCGGGACCGGCTCGACGACGTCGTGGCGATCGTGCTGACCCACGGCCACGAGGACCACATCGGCGGGGTGCCCTACCTGCTGCGGGAGCGCGCCGACATCCCCCTGGTCGGGTCGAAGCTGACACTGGCGTTCATCGAGGCCAAGCTCAAGGAGCACAAGATCCGGCCGGTCACCGTCGAGGTGGCCGAGGAGGACCTGGTCGACTTCGGGCCGTTCGGGCTGGAGTTCCTCGCGGTCAACCACTCGATCCCCGACGCGCTCGCCGTCGCCATCCGCACGTCGGCCGGTCTCGTCCTGCACACCGGCGACTTCAAGATGGACCAGTTCCCGCTGGACCGCCGGATCACCGACCTGCGCGGCTTCGCCCGCCTCGGCGAGGAGGGCGTGGACCTGTTCCTCACCGACTCGACCAACGCCGAGGTGCCCGGCTTCACGACGTCGGAGGGCGAGCTCGTCCCGGCGATCGAGAAGGTCTTCCGCACCGCGCCCCGCCGGGTGATCGTCTCCAGCTTCGCCAGCCACGTGCACCGCATCCAGCAGGTGCTCGACCAGGCGCACGCACACGGGCGCAAGGTCGCCTTCGTGGGCCGGTCGATGGTCCGCAACATGGGCATCGCCCGCGACCTCGGCTACCTCAACGTCCCCGACGGCCTGGTCGTGGACATGAAGGTCCTGGAGAAGCTGCCGGCCAACCAGGTCTGCCTGGTCTGCACCGGTTCCCAGGGCGAGCCGATGGCGGCGCTGTCCCGCATGGCCAACCGGGACCACGTCATCCGCATCACCGAGGGCGACACGGTCCTGCTGGCCAGCTCGCTCATCCCGGGCAACGAGAACGCGATCTACCGGGTGATCAACGAGCTGACCCGGTGGGGCGCCAACGTCGTGCACAAGGGCAACGCCAAGGTGCACGTGTCCGGCCACGCCAGCGCCGGTGAGCTCGTGTACTGCTACAACCTCGTCCAGCCCCGCAACGTCATGCCCGTGCACGGCGAGTGGCGGCACCTCAAGGCGAACGGCGAGCTGGCCGTGCGCACCGGGGTGCATCCCAAGGGCGTCGTCATCGCCGAGGACGGGTTCGCCGTCGACCTCGTGGACGGCCGGGTGCGGATCAGCGGCAAGGTCCCGGCCGGCAACGTGTACGTCGACGGGCAGACCGTGGGCGGGGCGACCGAGGCCCACCTCAAGGACCGGCGCAACCTGGCCGAGGAGGGCGTCATCACCGTCGTCGCCATCGTCGACGCCGACACCGGCCTGCTGGCCGAGCCGCCGGACTTCCTCGCCCGCGGTTTCGTCCACGACGAGAAGACCTTCGACGCCGTCGTCCCCCTGGTCGAGAAGGCGCTGGCCAAGGCGGCCGAGGAGGGCGTCGGCGGCGCGACGCAGCTGGAGCAGCTGATCTCGCGTGCCGTCGGCCAGTGGGCGCACCGCACCTACCGGCGCAGCCCGCTGGTCATCCCCATCGTCATCGACGCCTGAGGACGGCGTGCGGGAACGCACGTCCAGCGGCGGGCGTTGTCGACTGCACTGCGCTTGAGTCGGGTCACCGTGCTGCCGATGCTCCCGATGGCCGAGCCGCACGCGCGGACGACCGGCTGGTGAGCTCCGGACCATGCCCACGACATCGCTGGGCCGATCACGAACGAGGAGGGGCCATGGACTACCTGCGCCGCATGCAGATGGAGCGGCCGGTGCTGTTCTGGATCGTCCTCCTGATCGGTTTCCTGGTCGCCTTCCGGCTCCTGCTGTTCGTCGCCGGGGCCCTGCTGGGGCCGTTCGGGCTGCCCTCCTGGGCTCCGCTCGTCGTCGTCATCGGCGTCCTGGTCGTCATCGCGCGCCGACAGCAGCGGTAGCCGGGAGCTCACCGCGGATGCTCAGGTTCCTCCGCTCCGCCCCGCGGACGGGCCAGGAGTCATCGCCCGGCGGTCACGCCTGGCGCTGCAGCACGAAGTCGTAGCGCGCCTCGAGCCAGGGGACGTCGGAGGTGCCGCCGTCGGGAGTGGGTCCCGGCTCGCGCTCGTCGAACCGGACCACGAGTTCCTGCTTGGTCCCGAAGACGACGTCGCTGTCGAGGTACTCCGCACCCTCCTGGAACAGGTGGGTGATCAGCGGCTCGAAGCCTGGCTCGTTGATCAGGACGTGGATGTGCGCCGGGCGGAAGTGGCTGATCTCCGTGCGCGAGACGAGGTCGCCGACCGGACCGTCCATCGGGATCGTGTAGCCCTTCGGCGCGATCGTGCGGACGCAGTACCTGGCGTCCTCGCGGGCCGCGTACTTGGCGCGCAGCCGCGCCTCGTCGACCTCGCCCAGCTGCGCCTCGTAGACGCCCTCGTCGTCGGCCTGCCAGACGTCGAGCACCGCCCCGGCACGGGGGCGCCGGCCAGGTCGCGCACGGTGCCGTGCAGGTAGAGCGGCACGCCGGCGAGGCCCTGCGACATGTCCCCGCCGAACCCCAGCTCCGGGGAGCCCTCGATGTGGAATGGGCCGAGCACCGTCGCCGGCGTGGCGGCCGGGTCCAGCCGGTGGTTCATCTGGACGACGAGCATCGAGAGGCCGAGGACGTCGGAGGCGAGGATGAACTCCTCGCGCTTCTCGTTGCTGATCCGGCCCGTGGCGGTCAGCCACTGCACCGCCGCCATCCACTCCGCCTCGGTGAGCCGGACCTCGCGGGCGAAGTCGTGCAGGTGCCGGACCAGCGCCGTCATCAGCTCCGCCAGGCGCGGGTCCGTCGCCGTGGCCCAGCGCTCCACCGCCAGGTCGGTGATGTTGTCCTCGGTGACCAGCTGCACGGCTTCCTCCATCGGTGGTGGTGCGGCCGGCGGGCGCCGGACGCGAGCGGTCGGGGTCAGGGTGCCAGGACCAGGCGGGCGGTGGCCTGCCCCGCTGCCTGGCGGGCCCAGGCCTCGGACACGGCGTCCAGCGCCAGCACCTCGTGCGCCACGGCGATGCTTCCTCGGCGGCGTGCCGCGCGACCGCGGTGAGCGCGTCGGCCCGCTCGGCGGGGGTCAGGGCGTTGTTCGTGTAGCCGAGAACCTCCGCCGAGCGGCTGCGGAGCACGGCCGAGGAGAACTCCGCGACGTCGCCCGAGGCGCCGCCCAGGTTCACCAGCCGCCCGCCCTCGGCGAGCACCCGGGACGCAGCGGTGGCCGCCGCCCCGAACACCGGGTCGACGACGACGTCCGCCCGGCCCCCGCAGGCGTCGGCGAACCGGCCGCTGAGCGCGTCGGCGTCCCCCGCCAGTGGCACGACCGCGTCGGCGCCCAGGTCGCGGGCACGCTGCTGCGCCTCCGCCGACCGGCAGACGGCGACCACCCGGCCGGCGCCGAGCACCCGGGCGGCGCCGACGGCCGCCTGGCCGACCGCCCCGCCGGCGCCGAGCACGAGGACGGTCTCCCCGGCCCGAGCCGCGCCCGGCCGGTGAGCACCATCCAGGCAGCCACGGCGGACAGGCCCAGCGCGGCCAGGTGCGCGTCGAGGACGTCGGCGTCGACCGGCACCAGGTCGGCGTCGGCCACCGCGCACCGCTCGGCGAGGCTGCCGTCGCCCGGAGCCATCCCGGCGCTCGTGGCGAACCAGACGCGCGTCCCGGCCGGATGGGCCGCCGACTCCTCGACGACGCCCACCCCTGCACGCCGGGCACGTACGGCACCGCGGGGCGGCCGAAGTACGAGGTGCCGGAGGCCGCCAGCTGGTCCAGCGGCACGATCGGCGCCGCCGTCACGCGGACGACGCTGCGGCCCGCGGCCGGCACGGGATCGGGGTGCTCGCCGTAGGCCGGGGCCTCCCGGGTGTGGTCAGGACGGCAGCGCGCACACCGGCCTCCTCAGGCGGTCGCGTCGTCCCCGGCCGCTGTCAGCGGCGCGGGCACGAACGGGTCGGGGTCGACCGGACGGTTGTTCAGGTCCACCGACAGGAAGACGTCGTTGGCGACCGGGTGGCGCAGCTCCTCCGCGAGCTGCCCGATCAGACCGGCCGTGCGGGCGAGCAGCGCGAACCCGCGCAGCAGCTCCAGCGGCAGGCCGAGGTCGGCCAGGGCCGCGCCGCAGACGCCGGCGCCGTTGAGCGGCAGCCGCTTGCCGAGCACCTGCTCGTGCACCCGGCCGATGGCGGCGAACAGCGACAGGTGCGGGCCGACCAGCCCCTCCTCGGTCGCGATCTCCATCAGCCGCGGGGTCCGGGGTCGCCCTGCTTGTGCACGTGGTGGCCGAGCCCGGGGACGAAGCGGCCCGCGGCCCGCTGCGCGGTCACCGTCTCCAGGGCGAGGGCGTCCCAGCCGGCGTCGTCCGTGGGCAGCGGGCGGGCGGGGTCGGCAGCAGAGCTCCGGGTGAGCACGTCGTGCAGGAAGCGGCCGCAGTCCTCCGTGACGCCCAGGAACCGCGAGCCGCCGCCGAGCAGGCCCGCCGCGAGCGCGCCCTGGATCGAGTCGGGCGCCGACAGGTAGGTCAGGCGGGTGACGATGGCCGTCGGGGTGAACCCGTGGTCGGCCAGTGCGGCGAGGACCGCCTCGAAGACGCGGGTCTCCCCGCCGTGGGCCGGCGCTGGGTCGCCAGCCAGAACGACAGCTCACCGAAACCGACGGTGCCCATGACGTCGCGGGCGAGGTCGCTGCCGAGCAGGGTGATCGTCTCGAGGCTGGAGGCCCCGAGGGCGGTCGGGTACACCGGCTGGTCGGTCACGAAGCCTCCTCGCCGGCGCGCGTCAGCCAGGACCGGATCTCCGTGCCGTGCTCGTCGAGCGTCGGCGGCGGCAGCCGGTAGTCGGGGGCGGTCGAGGAGAACGTGATCGGGTTGCGGATCGACGGCACGGCAGCGGCACCCTCCCCACGCTGACCACCGGGTCCAGGCCGATCTCCTCGGCGAACCCGACGCCCTGGTCGATGGTGTTGATCGGTCCGCACGGCACGCCGGCACCGATGATCTCGCGGAACCAGTCCATCTTCGACCGGGTCCGCAGCCGCTCGACCAGCAGCGGCCGCAGCTCGTCCCGGTTGGCCGTGCGGTCCTCGTTGCGCCGGAACCGCGGGTCGTCCACCAGCTCGGGCAGCCCCAGCACCCCGCACAGCCGGCGGAACTGACCGTCGTTGCCGGCGGTGATGATCAGGTCTCCGTCGGCGCACGGCAGCGGCTCGTAGGGGAAGAGGCTCGGGTGGCTGTTGCCCATCCGGAACGGCACCACGCCACCGGCGACGTAGGCGCTGGTCTGGTTCACCAGGCCCGACAGCGCCGACGCCAGCAGGTTCACCTCGATGTGCTGCCCCTCGCCGGTCTCGTGCCGGTGGTTGAGCGCGGCCAGCACGCCGATGGTCGCGTGCAGGCCGGCCATGACGTCGAAGAGGGCGACGCCCGCGCGGTAGGGCTCCCCTCGGGGTCCCCGGTCAGGCTCATGAAGCCCGAGATCGCCTGCACGATGAGGTCGTAGCCGGGCAGCGCGGCCCCACCGGGTCCGCTGCCGAAGCCGCTGATCGAGGCGTACACGACGCCGGGGTTCACCGCCGCGACGCTGTCGTAGTCCAGCCCGAAGCGACCCAGCCCGCCGGGCTTGAAGTTCTCGACCAGGACGTCGGCCCGCCGAGCCAGCTCCTGCGCGAGCGCGACGTCGTCCGGGTCCTTGAGGTCCAGGGCGACCGACCGCTTGTTCCGGTTGACGCCGAGGTAGTAGGTGGACACCTCGTCTCTGACCGGCGGCTGCCAGGTGCGCGTGTCGTCGCCCGCCGGGCCCTCCACCTTCACCACCTCCGCGCCGAGGTCCGCCAGCAGCATGGTGCTGTAGGGCCCCGCGAGGATGCGGGAGAAGTCGGCGACGAGGATGCCGGCCAGCGGTCCGCGGCCCGGGGTCGCTCCGGGGAGGGCCGGTCCTGGAGTCATGGGCGCGGGGTCTCCTCAGCAAGATCTCCGGACGGATGTCCGCCCTCCTGCGGGCAGTCTCTTCACCGCGGACGGGAGCTGTCAACCGGTAGCCTGCCGACGCGTCCGCCCCCGCAGCGCCCTCTTGACAGCCCCGGCAGGCGGCACGAAAGTGACCCGCATCGCACCCGCTCGCCGCTCTGCGGACGATCGTCCGGATGCGAGTCCGCGGACGTCCGAGGAGGAGACGATGACCCATTCCGAGCCCGCCCCCGAGCCAGGCCGCCCGGTGGTCCTGCGCGGCGGCACGGTGCTGACCATGGACGACGCCGGGACGGTGCTGACCGATGCCGACGTCCTCGTGGTCGACGACCGCATCGCCGCCGTGGGATCCCGCCTCGAGGTGCCCGAGGGCACCCAGGAGATCGACGCGCGGGGCGGCATCGTGATGCCCGGGATGATCGACACCCACCGCCACATGTGGCAGACGGCGATGCGCGGCTACGGCGCCGACTGGACGCTGACCCAGTACTTCGTCTGGTACTACCTCGAGCACGGCAAGAAGTTCCGCCCCGAGGACATCGCGGCCGGCAACCGGCTCGCCGCGATCGAGTCGCTGGACGCCGGCGTCACGACGACGGTCGACTGGTCGCACAACCTGCACACGGTGGACCACGGCGAGGCGGCGATCGACGCACTGCGGTCGGTCCCGGGCCGGTTCGTCATGGCCTACGGCAACATCCAGGCCGGCCCGTGGGAGTGGGCGACCGATCCCGCCGTGCGCTCGATCCTGGAGCGGCTGCGCGACGCGGGCGACGACATGATGGGCGTCCAGATCGCCTTCGACGTCACCGGCGACCCGGCCTTCCCGGAGAAGGCGGCGTTCGAGGTCGCCCGCGACCTCGGCATCCCGGTGACCACGCACGCCGGTGTGTGGGGCGCGACCAACGACGACGGCATCCGGCTCATGCACGAGCACGGCTTCATGACGCCGGAGACCGTGTACGTGCACGCCTCGACCCTGACCCGCGACAGCTACCAACGGATCGCGGCCACCGGCGGCTCGATCTCGGTGGCGACCGAGTCCGAGTGCAGCGCCGGACAGGGGCACGCCCCCACCGAGCAGGTCCTGCAGTACAAGATCCCGGTCTCCCTGTCGGTGGACACCAGCGTCTGGTGGAGCGGGGACATGTTCTCCGCGATGCGCTCGACGCTGAACGCCGACCGCATGTCCGAGCACCTGACCGCGCACCTCAAGGGCGACACGATCACCCACCTGCGGCTGCGCGCCCAGCACGTCGTGGACTGGGCGACCAGGGGCGGGGCGCACGCCATCGGCCGCGACGACCTCGGCAGCCTCGAGCCCGGCAAGAAGGCCGACGTGGTGCTCATCAAGAACGACGCCTCCCCGTGTCCTTCCCGCTGCTCAACCCGTACGGGCACGTGGCCTTCCAGGCCCAGCGCGGTGACGTGCACACCGTGCTGGTGAACGGCCGCGTCGTGAAGTACGCGCACGAGCTGGTCGGCATCGACCTGGCCCCGGTGCGCCGGGAGATCGAGTCGACCATCGACCACCTCAAGGGCGCGTGCGGCGAGGACGCCTGGCAGCAGGGGATGTTCCCCGACCGGCCCGAGGCGGAGGCCGAGATCCTGGCCAACCCCTACCAGTACTCCGACTACGAGGACGAGTCCAAGCGCGCCGGCGGCGAGGAGCGCGTCCTCGGCCGCTGAAGGGAGGAGGACCCCGCTGCCCCCACCGCTCCACGCGCGCGGCGGGGACCTGCGGCGGGGTCGGGGTGAGGGAGGACATCGGATGGCAGGGCGAGGCACCGGGCCCGACTTCGTGGAGGCGCTCGCGCGGGGCTCGACGTGCTGTCGTGCTTCGACGCCGACCACCGGAGGATGTCGCTCAGCGAGGTCGCCGCGGCCGCGGGGCTGGCCCGGCCGACGGCCCGGCGGCTGCTGCTGACCCTGGAGGAGCTGGGCTTCGTCCGCTCCTCGGCCGGCACCTTCGCCCTCACCCCGAAGGTGCTCACGCTCGGCATGGCCTACGTCGGTTCCCTCGGCCTCTGGGACATCGCCCGGCCGCACCTCGAGGCCCTGGTGGCCGCCACCGGGGAGTCCTCCTCGATGGCCCAGCTGGACGGTCCCGACATCGTCTACGTCGCACGGGTGGCGGTGCCCAAGATCATCGCGCTGCGCGTCGAGATCGGCACCCGCTTCCCCGCCGTCCAGACCTCGCAGGGCAAGGTGCTGCTGGCCGCCCTGTCCGCCGACGAGCTCGAGGCAGCGCTCGCCGCCCCGAGCCGGGCCGGCCTGCCGCCCTACCTCGGACGGCCCCCGAGCAGCTGCACCGCGAGCTGACCGAGATCCGGGCCCGCGGATGGGCGCTGGCCGACGAGGAGCTGGCGCCCGGCGTCCGCTCGGTGGCGGTCCCGGTCCGGGACGGCGCGGGGATGGTGCGGGCCGCAATGAACGTGACCGTGCACGCCGCGGAGACCTCGACCGAACGACTGGTCCAGGACCACCTCCCCGACTGCTGTGCACCGCGGGCGAGGTGAGTGCCGAGTGGGCGCTCTGGCAGTCCCGCCCGCACGTGGAGCTCGGTCGGCGGGGGTGGACGGCTCGGCCACCGCCTGACCGGCGGCGGGCGCCTCCCGTGGTCGGGACCAGGTCAGCCCGGTGCGGACCAGTCGGTGACCAGCTCCTTCTGGTACCAGACGACGTCGTGCCAGCGCCCGTGCTTCCAGCCCACCCGGCGGTACGTGCCGGCCGGCACGAAGCCCAGCGCCCGGTGCAGGCCCTCGCTCGCCTCGTTCGGCAGGGCCACCCCGGCCAGCACGGTACGGATCCCCCGCTCGGCCAGCCGGTGGACGAGGGCGGTGTAGAGCGCCCGGCCGCCGCCGGACCCGCGACGCGTCCCGTCGAGGTAGACGCTGACCGACGCCGACCACCGGTAGGCCGCCCGGCTCATGAACGGCCCCCGTACGCGTAGCCGGTCACCACGCCGGCGTCCTCGAGCACCAGCCAGGCGTGGTCGCGCTGCGCCGCGGAGATCCGCTCCGCCATCTCCTCCGCCGACGGCGCCTCGCTCTCGAAGGAGATCGCCGTGTCCCGGACGTAGGGAGCGTAGATCTCGGCGCACCGCAGGGCGTCCGCCGGAACGGCGTCGCGCACCGTGCCCGGACCGCTCGTCGTCACCCGGTCATGATCGTGGACGAGCCGGTCCGCACGGTGAGCGGCCCCGCTCGGGCGCCGGCCGGGAGACCTTCCAGCCGATGCCCAGGCGGTTGTCAGCCCGCTCACTGCCGCGACGACGACAGTGCGGGGTATGGACGACTCGCACCGATGGCTCGTCGACCCGCCGACCGCGCACGCCGAGGAAGCCACCTGGACGATGCCCGGGGCGGGCTCGTGATGCCGACCCGCCGCGCGCTCGATGCCGGACTCGGCCTCGCTGCCATGGTGGTCGCGCTGCTCACGCTGATGCCGACCGGCCGGGGCTGGGAGTGGGGCGCGCCGCTGTCCGAGCTGCACTGGTACGCGACCGGATGGACGTCGGAGACCGCGATGCTGCAGCTCGTCGGCAACCTGGCCCTGCTCGCCCCGATGGCGGCGCTCGCCGTGTTCCGGTGGCCGGAGCTGGGGACGGCCCGCCGACTGGCGCCCGCCGCTGCCGCCGTCGCTGCGGGGATCGAGCTCCTGCAGTGGGTGCTCCCCTGGGGCGGGTCGTCTCCCCGTCGACGCCCTGCTCAACGCCACCGGGGCGGTGCTCACCGGCGTGGTCGTGGCAGCCCTGCGGACCAGCGTCGGCCGGTCGCCGTCGACGGCGACCGGCCGGCGTTGAGGCCTCAGAGCGTCTGGATGCGTGCCGCGACGAGCTCCCCGCCGCGAAGCCCTGCGCCTGCACGACCGTCGCGCCCTCGGAGCCCGGCACGGGGATCGACACCGGACCGTCGGTGACGTCGGTGCTGCTGCGCGGCCGGCCGTCGACGTAGACGTCGACCCGGTCGATGCCGGCCAGCGTGAGCTGCAGGGTGAGGACGCCGGCCCCGTCGACCGAGGCGAGGAGGTCCAGCCTGCGCCGGGGACGGCCCGCCAGCAGCGCGGCGGCCGCCGCCATCAGGTCGACGTTGCCCTCGAGCACGTCCCGCCGGGTCATCTCGTGGCGCACGTCGGCCCGCACGCCGAGGTCCTCGACCGGGGTGCCCGCCAGCGCACCGACCCGGAGGGTGCGCCGGATCGACACCCGCATGTCGGCCTGCTTCGGCAACGGCCGGTAGGGCGAGTCCGGATCGGCCGGGACGTCCCGGAGTGCCTTGAGGAGGCCGTGGGTCCAGACGTTCGCCCCGCCGGCACCGGTGGTGTCGTCGACACCGAGCACCGGGCCGATCGCATGGTCCTGGAAGCCCGCCGCGAAGATGTCGGTCGCGGAGTAGCAGCGGGCGTCGGTGACGAGCACGACGGGCCCGAAGTAGCGCTGGCCGACGGCGTTGGCGCCGGTCTCCGGGCTGATCGGGAACGCCGAGGAGTAGATGGACCCGGTCTCCACCGACTGGTCCATGGAGGGGAACCAGGCCCCCAGGTCGATCTGGCCGGTCGGGTTGCCCCGGTGCCGGCGGCAGACCTCGAGGTTGAGCGGGGTGCAGACGAACTGCACCGGCTCCGGCGTGATCCGGCGCGGGGTCAGCGTCTGCAGGGTGAACTCGCTGGCGAGGATGTGCCCGCCGCCGTTGCCCCGGACGTCGAGGATCAGCCCGTCCTGCGGCAGCAGCTCGACGAGCCGGACGAACTCGGCGACGAACGCTCCGGGGTCGGGCACGTTGAAGGTGAAGATCCGCAGGTGCCCGACGGTGCCGCCGGCGGTGGGCACGCTGCGCGCCCGGAACACCAGCGGCATCGAGGACGGGACGTCCGCGCCGGTCGCCGCAGGCTCCGTCGACAGCTCGACCGCCAGGGTGCCGAGCGTCTGCTGGACCGCGTGCGGGGCGTACAGGAGGGCGCGGGCGCGGCCGGTCTCGTCCGCGTGCAGGTCGAGGCCCTGGGACGCCGCGGCTTCGGTCAGGACCTCCGCGTCGGCCATCGCCGGGGCGTTGGGCGCGACCAGCCACGGCTCGCGCAGCTCCCGCCGGACGCCGTCGCGGTCGAGGTAGCTGACCGTCACCCATTCCTCGTCCGGCGGCAGGTGCAGCCGCAGCGCCCGGATGGTGAGCGAGTCGACCCCGCGGGCCAGACGGGCCGCCGCGTTGCTCCCGGCGAACCGGTCGGCGTTGACGGCGACCGCCCGCTCGATCGGCATCCCGTTCCAGTGCGTGATCTCGACGCCGACGGTGAACGTCGGAGCGGCGAGGCCCTGCGCGAGCCGGGTGACGACGTAGGTGATCCGGCCGTCCTCGGCGCAGCGTTCCACCTGGAACGGCAGGTAGGCGATCATCCCGGCGAAGGGCTGCGGGAGCAGGTAGTTGGTGTGCAGGTCGCGCACCGAGTGGAAGATCGCTGACATCTCCTGGTGGAAGGACCGCTCCGGCTCCATCGTCGCGTCGGTCTGGCGCAGGAGGCGGGCCCGCAGCAGCCGCAGCCGCTGGACCGGGTTCACCGCGTGCATCGCCGACTTCAGCGGCAGGTGTACGTAGTTGCCCTCGAGCATCAGCATCGCCTGGTCGACGATGACCATGCGCTCAGCGTGGGTCAGGGTGCCCGCCGTCCGCATGAAGTCGTGCAGCGGCACCGAGCCGGGGACGGCGGCGTCCCCGGCACCGAACGCGACGGTGAGTTCCGCCGGGAGCAGGTCGTCGGCCGGGTCGTCGACGGCTCGGCGCGGGCTGGGCATCTCCACGTAGGTGGCCAGGGTCATCGAAAGCCTCGCTCGTGCGGCTGCGGACGGGCAGCTGTCCCCCGAGACCGGACGGCCTCGGAGGCAAGGGTCACCGCGCCACCGTCACGGGAGCGTCACCGTGTTCCTGCCGGACGACCGCGACCAGGACCCCCGGCCTCCCGCGTCGCCACGATCCGGCCCGGGCACGACCGGTGCCGCGACGCCCGGGTGTCCTCCGGACCGCGCGGCTGTCTACCTTCTCCCCGTGGTCAGCGTCCTCTCCATCCAGTCCCACGTCGCGTACGGGCACGTCGGCAACTCGTCGGCGGTCTTCCCGCTGCAACGCCTCGGCATCGAGGTGTGGCCGGTGCACACCGTGCAGTTCTCCAACCACACCGGGTACGGGCAGTGGACCGGCCGGGTCTTCGACGGTCAGGCCGTCGAGGAGGTCGTGCAGGGCATCGCCGACCGCGGCGTGCTCGGCAGCTGCGACGCCGTCCTGTCCGGGTACCTCGGCTCGGCCGACATCGGGCACGCCGTCGTCGCGACGGTCGGCCGGGTGCGGGCGGCCAACCCCGACGCCGTCTACGCCTGCGACCCGGTCATCGGCGACGTGGGGCGGGGCGTCTTCGTCCGCCCGGGCATCGAGGAGCTCATGCGCGACGTCGCGGTGCCCGCGGCCGACGTGGTCACGCCGAACCACTTCGAGCTCGACCTGCTGTCGGGCACCGCCACGCGGTCACTTTCCGAGGTGAAGGACGCGGTCGCCGCCGTCCAGGCACTCGGCCCGCGCGCCGTGCTCACGACGTCGCTGGTCACCGACGACACCCCGGACGACGCGATCGACCTGCTCGCCTCCGAGGGCGGCCGGCACTTCCGGGTGCGGACGCCGAAGCTCGACGTCTCCGTGAACGGCGCCGGTGACGCCATCGCGGCCCTGTTCCTGGCCCACTGGCTGGACACCCGCTCGGCCGGTGAGGCGCTCTCGCGTGCCTCCGCGTCGGTGTTCGGCCTGCTCCAGCGGACGGAGGACGCCGGCTCGCGGGAGATCCTGCTGGTCGCCGCCCAGGAGGAGTTCGTGTCGCCGACGCGCACGTTCGAGGTCACCGAGGTCTGAGCGACCGCCCGGCGACGGCACCGGATTACTGTCGTGGTGTGTCCCCTTCGCCCTCCGTCGGTCCCGTGCTGCCCTGACCGGTCCCCGATGAGCGCGGTCGACGAGCGGACCGCACCCCCGGGGACGTCGTCGCGCAGGCCTCACGACGACGGACGTTCGCCGTCATCAGCCACCCGGACGCCGGCAAGTCGACGCTCACCGAGGCCCTGGCCCTGCACGCAAGGGTCATCGGGCAGGCCGGCGCGGTGCACGGCAAGGCCGGCCGCCGCGGCACCGTGTCGGACTGGATGGACATGGAGAAGGCCCGCGGCATCTCCATCACGTCGGCGGCGCTGCAGTTCGAGTACCGGGACGCGGTCATCAACCTGCTCGACACCCCCGGGCACTCGGACTTCTCCGAGGACACCTACCGCGTGCTCACCGCCGTCGACGCCGCGGTGATGCTCATCGACGCCGCCAAGGGGCTCGAGGCCCAGACCATGAAGCTGTTCGCGGTGTGCCGGCACCGCGGCATCCCGGTGCTCACCGTCGTCAACAAGTGGGACCGCCCGGGCAAGGACGCGCTCGAGCTCATGGACGAGATCAGCGAGCGGACCGGGCTGACGCCGACCCCGCTGACCTGGCCGGTCGGCATCGCCGGCGACTTCCGCGGCGTCCTCGACCGCGCCGACGGCAGCTACCGGCGCTTCACCCGGACCGCCGGCGGGGCCACCATCGCGCCGGAGGAAACCCTGTCGGCCGAGGCCGCGCTGGCCCGGGAGGGCGACGCCTGGCAGCAGGCGGTCGAGGAGGTCGAGCTGCTGGGCGCGAGCGGCCAGGACCACGAGCAGTCGCTGTTCCTCGACGGCGTCACGACGCCGGTGCTGTTCGCCTCCGCCGTCTCCAACTTCGGCGTCGGCGCCCTGCTGGACACCCTCGTGGGCAAGGCGCCGGCTCCCACGGGCGTGCCCACCGACGACGGAGACCGGCGGGAGCTGACCGACCCGTTCAGCGCCTTCGTGTTCAAGGTGCAGGCGGGCATGGACACCGCGCACCGCGACCGGCTGGCCTTCATCCGCATCTGCTCGGGCGTCTTCGAACGCGGCATGGTGGTCACCCACGCCCGCACCGGCCGGCCGTTCGCCACCAAGTACGCCCAGCACGTCTTCGGCCGGGAGCGCGAGAGCATCGACGTCGCCTACCCCGGTGACGTCGTCGGACTGGTGAACGCGGCGGCGCTCGGTGTCGGCGACACGCTGTACGCCGAGAAGCCGGTGACCTATCCGCCGCTGACCACCTTCGCGCCCGAGCACTTCGCTGTCTGTCGTGGCCGCGACACCGGCAAGCACAAGCAGTTCCGCCGCGGGATCGAGCAGCTGGACTCCGAGGGCGTCGTCCAGGTGCTCCGTTCGGACCGCCGCGGCGACCAGGCGCCGGTGCTGGCCGTCGTCGGGCCGATGCAGTTCGAGGTGGCCACCCACCGCATGGAGCACGAGTTCGGGGCCGCGGTCGACCTCGACCGGCTGCCCTACAGCATCGCGATGCGCACCGACGAGGCCTCGGCACCCGTGGTCGCCACGGCACGCAACGCCGAGGTGCTGCAGCGCACCAACGGCGAGCACATCGCGGTCTTCGGCGACAAGTGGGGCCTGCGGGTCTTCAAGGAGAAGCACCCGGACCTCGTGCTGGAGTCCCTGGTCGCCGCCGAGCTCTGAGCGAGCCGCGCTCCGTCAGCCGATCCCGGTCGCCCGGAGGATCGCGACGACCTCGTCGGCGGTGGCCGGCTGCACCGGGAGGTGCGGCAGCAGGCCGACGACCTCCTCCGGTTCCAGCCCGTGCGCCAGCAGCTCCGCCGCCAGCCGTTCGGCGGTCTCCGGTGCCAGCGGAAGGGGCGCCCCGGTCGCCGTGACCGCGGCCTCGGCGAGGAACAGCGAGCCGGCCAGGTCGTCGTCCGCCGACCCCTGGTCGGCCGGCGCGGTGGCCGCGCGGGTGACGGCCTCGGCGGCGCGCACCAGGGAGAGCGGCAGGCCCTCGGCCTCCACCTCGATCAGGGGAACGTCCCGGAGGGCGGCGAGCACCAGGTGCTCCGCGTCGATGCGCAGGGGCGCCTCCCAGCCACCCGCCCGCACGACGTCGTCGAGGTCGGCCGGGTCCTCCCCACGTCGTCGGCGAGCTCGTCCCAGTCCGCCCGGCGGGTGCGCCGCGCGCATTCGGCGGCGGCCAGGCAGGTCGCGTGCACGAAGGGATGGAGGACGTCGAGGTCGAACCGGTCGGCGGCCACCGTGCCCGCGGCGTCGACGGAGTTCAGCGCGTCCTGGAAGCTGCCCGGCCGTGCGTCCCCGAGGTCGAGGCGCCCGTCCTCGTCACCGCTGAGCGCCAGGCCGTGCGCCGCCCGTTCGCCCACCGTCAGCCCGGTCGCCACGATCCGGCCCCCGACCGGAGGTGGTGCGGTTGGTCGGACATCCCCACGGACCAGGCGCAGGCCTCGGCGATCAGTACGGCCGCCCGCTCGCGGAGCACCTCACGGGTCAGCAGGCCCATCCAGTCGACGTCGAACACGCCGTCCACTGTCCCAGCGGGGCGGCCCTCGGGCGCGTACCTCGACCCCGGATCACGGAGGGTTCCTCGGGGTCGGTGCCGTCCGTACCGTGGGTCCCGCGTTCCACCACGTGCGTCCCTCCGGCTGGGAGCGAGCGGATGACCGAACAGGCGATCGACCCGGCGGTGCCGCCGTCCGGAACCGGCTGCGTCGAGTGCGAGGACACCGGCGGCTGGTGGTTCCACCTGCGCCGCTGCGCGAGGTGCGGCCACATCGGTTGCTGCGACTCCTCGCCGGACCGGCACGCCCGCGCCCACGCCGCGACCACCGGGCACCCGGTGATGCGCAGCTTCGAGCCGGGCGAGGACTGGTTCTGGGACTTCTCGACCGAGCAGCCGGTGCCCGGCGTCGCCCTCGCCCCGCCGCAGCACCACCCCGCCGACCAGCCGGCGCCCGGGCCCCGCGGCCGGGTGCCCGCCGACTGGCGGTCCCGACTGCACTGATCGAGGACGACCTTTCCCCACGCCTCGCGCGCTCGGCGCGGGCCGCCGAAGGGTGGCCGTTCCGGTGCGTCACGCCGTCATTCTGCAGCGGCGCCGGCGGTGTCGCCGTTCCCCTGTTCGCTGCTCGGCGGGCCGATCCAGACGGTCTTGGCGTTCATGAACTCGCGCATGCCGACCTCGGTCAGCTCGCGTCCGTAGCCGCTCTGCTTGACCCCGCCGAAGGGCAGCTCCGGGTAGCTGGTGACCATCCCGTTGACGAACGCCATCCCGGCGGCGACGTCGGCGATGAACTCGGCCCGCTCCCCTCGTCCTCGCTCCACAGATTGGCGCCGAGGCCGTACGGGTGGCTGTTGGCGATGTCGATCGCCGCACCGAGCGAGTCGACGGTGAACAGCGCGGCCACCGGACCGAAGACCTCCTCGAAGTACAGGTCCATCTCCGGGGTGATCCCGCTGAGCAGGGTCGGCTCGTAGAACCAGCCCGGCCGGTCCACCCGCTTGCCGCCGGTCAGGACCGTCGCCCCCTTGTCGACGGCGTCCTGCACGTACTTCTCGACGTCGTCGCGGCCGGACTCGGTGGCCAGCGGCCCGACCTGGGTGTCCTCGTCCATCGGATCCCCGACCGTCAGCGCGGCGATCTTCTCCGTGAACAGCCGGGTGAACTCCTCGGCCACGTCGCGGTGCACGAAGAACCGCTTGGCCGCGATGCAGCTCTGCCCGTTGTTCTGGTTGCGCGCCGTGACGGCGACCTCCGCCGCCTTATCCAGGTTCGCCGACGGCATCACGATGAACGGGTCGCTGCCGCCGAGCTCCAGCACCGTCCTCTTCAGCGCGTCACCGGCGATCGAGGCGACCGACTGCCCGGCCGGAGCGCTGCCGGTGAGGGTCGCGGCGGCCACCCGGTCGTCGCGCAGCACCTGCTCGATCGTCGAGGAGCCGATGAGCAGGGTCTGGAACACGTCGTCGGGGAAGCCCGCCTTGCCGAAGAGCTCCTCCAGGTACAGCGCGGTCTGCGGCACGTTGCTGGCGTGCTTGAGCAGGCCGACGTTGCCGGCCATGAGCGCCGGGGCGGCGAACCGCATGGCCTGCCAGAGCGGGAAGTTCCACGGCATGATCGCCAGGACGACGCCGATCGGCTGGTGCACGACGTAGGCGTCCTGGGCCTTGACGGCCTCAGCGTCCTTCTTCTCCGGCCGCAGCAGCGCCGGGCCGTGCTCGGCGTACCAGCGCAGCGCCTTGGCGCACTTGGCGACCTCGGCCTTCGCCGCGGCCAGGGTCTTGCCCATCTCGGTGGTCATCAGCTCGGCGACGGTGTCGACGTCCTCGTCGAGGACGTCGGCCGCTGCGTTCAGCCAGGCGGCCCGCTCGTCCGGCGAGGTGCGCCGGTAGGTCGCGGCCGCCGCGGCGGCGCGGGCGAGCCGGTCCTCGAGCGCCTCGGGCGAGAGGGCCTCGTAGGTCTTCAGCGTCTCGCCGGTGGCCGGGTTGGTGGTGGCGATGGCCATGGATCGTCTCCCGTCGATGGTGCGGCGCTCGCATGTCCCCCGTCCCGTGCCCGCCTGCACGGGGGCGAAACCGGGCGATCGGTCCGCTGACCGCGCTGCCCGGCGCCCACCGCCCCTCCGGCTCGACCATCGCCTACCGTGGGTCGGCAGCACCCGCTCCGGGTGGCAGCACGAGTCTCCGAGGTGGGTTGTGACCGGGTCGTCGGTGGTCGACTGGGCAGCCCTGCCCGCCGACCGCTACCTCCACGACGCGCTGATCTACGACGACCGGCAGCAGCTGACCGACGTCGCCGTCCCCTTCCTCCTGGACGGGCTGGCCGCCGGCGAGGCGGCCGTGATCGCCACCGGCGGCGACACCGCGGCGATCCTGCGGGATGCCGTCGGCGCCGACCCGCGGGTGCACGTGCTCGAGCGTGGCGACGTGTACCGGGCGCGCACGCCGTCGGCGATCACGACCTTCCGGCGGCTGGCCGAGCAGCGCACCGCCGAGGAGCGTCCCGTGTCCGCGTCGTCGGCGAGGTCGACTTCGGCAGCACCGAGCGCGACTGGCTGGAATGGCAGCGGTACGAGTCGGTGATCAACGTGGCGTTGGGCGAGTGGCCGCTGTGGGGTCTGTGCGTCTTCGACTCCCAGCGCCTGCCCGTCTCCGTCGTGGAGTCCGCCCGCCGGACGCACTCGTGCATCCATGGGCCGGCGGGGCGTGCGTCCAATCCGGATTTCATGGCGCCCGCGGACTACCTCCGCTCCCTGCCCGTCCCCGCCGAGCCGCTGGAGGACACCACCCCGCGCCTCTGGGCGAAGGACGTCGGGGACTTCATCGGCCTGCGGCACGCCGTGGCCGCCGAGCTGGCGACGGTCGAGGTGTCTCGCGACACGGTCGAGGACTACCTGCTCGCCGTGGACGAGATGACCTCCAACGCCGTCCGTCACGGAGGGCCACCGGTCAGCCTGCGGCTCTGGATCGGCACGGACCGGATCGTCTGCGCGATCGACGACCAGGGCCCGGGGTTCGACGACCCCTTCGCCGGCTACGGCCCGGCGCACGGCGAGGACCTGTCCCGCGGTGGCATGGGCCTATGGCTGGCCCGGCAGCTGTGCGACCACGTCGACATCTCCGGCGACGACGAGGGCGCGCACGTCCGGTTGACCATCCGCCTGGGTTGACCGCTCCCGGCCCACCCGCGCCGGCCCGGACTCAGCCGAACAGGTCGCCCAGGAAGGACTCCTTCTTCCGCCGCTTGTACGGATCGGAGGAGTGCGAGGAGTGCTTGGACCCCTGGACCTGGCGGAGGACCTCGCCGACCACTCCCCGAGCCCGCCCGTGGCGGCCTGCTGGTGGCCGGACCGGTCGTACTCGGACCGCCGGTGCTCGCTCTCCCGGTACTCGCCGTCCCGGTCCTCTCTCGCCCGGTGCTCGGCCTCCCGGTGCTCCGTGCGCCCGTGCTGGCCCCGGTCCGTCGCCGGCGCGGCTGCGGCCCCGCCGTGCCAGGCGTTCTCGGCGTCGATCAGCCGGTCCAGCTCACCGCGGTCGAGGAAGATGCCGCGGCAGTCGGTGCACTGGTCCACGTGCACGCCGTTGCGCTCGTAGGTCCGCATGCTCCCGTGACACTTGGGACAGGTCAGTTCCATGCCCGCCGCAACGCAGCCGGAGGCGGCACGGTTCCCGGGATCGGGAACGGCTGCTTCCGGCCAGTGGGGGCGGCGCCTCGGAACCGCTGGACCCGGCAGGGATACTGACGCCGACCGCACCCCCGACCGATGGGAGCACGTTGGTGGCTCGAACGCGCACGGACGAGATGCGGGACGTCGTCCCGCCGGCCGTTCCCGGCGTCCGGAGGGGCTGAACCATGGACAAGGTCGTCGCCTCGCCGCGGGACGCCGTCGCCGACATCGCCGACGGCGCCACGCTGGCCGTCGGGGCTTCGGGCTCTGCGGGGTGCCCATCGCGCTCATCGACGCGCTGCTCGAGCGGGGCACCCGCAACCTGACCACCATCTCCAACAACTGCGGCGTGGACGACCAGGCTCTGGGCGTCCTGCTCTACGCCGGCCGGATCTCGCGGACGATCAGCTCCTTCGTCGGCGGGAACAAGGAACTGGCCCGGCTCTACCTCTCGGGCGAGCTGGAGGTCGAGCTGACCCCGCAGGGCACGCTGGCCGAGCGGCTGCGCGCCGGCGGCACCGGCATCCCGGCCTTCTACACGCCCACCGGCGTCGGCACCATGGTCGCCGAGGGCGGCATCCCCGTGCGCTACGACGCCGAGGGCAACGTGGTGGAGACCAGCGCACCCAAGGAGGTGCGGGTGTTCGACGGCCAGCAGTACGTGCTGGAGACCGCGCTCACCGCCGATTTCGGGCTGGTCCGTGCGGCCCGGGGCGACCGGCAGGGCAACCTCGTGTTCCACGAGTCGGCGCGGAACTTCAACCCGCTGGCCGGCATGGCCGGGCGGGTCACGATCGCCGAGGTCGAGGAGCTCGTCGAGCCGGGCGAGATCACCCCGGAGGACGTCCACCTGCCCGGTGTCTTCGTCGACCGCGTCGTCGTGGTCGGCGCAGAGGGCAAGAAGATCGAGAAGCGCACCACCCGGCCGCGCACCGACCGAACCGATGCTCCGGCCGCAGCCGGCGAGGAGGCCTCCCCTGATGGCGCTCAACCGCGAACAGCTCGCCGCCCGGGTCGCGCTCGAGCTCGAGGACGGTCAGTACGTGAACCTCGGCATCGGCATGCCGACGCTCGTGCCCAACTACGTGCCCGACGGCGTCCACGTCGTCCTGCATAGCGAGAACGGCGTCCTCGGCGTCGGCCCCTACCCCTTCGAGGGCGAGGAGGACCCCGACCTCATCAACGCCGGCAAGGAGACCGTCACGATCCTGCCCGGGGCGAGCTTCTTCGACTCCGCGCTGTCGTTCGGGATGATCCGCGGCAAGCACCTCGACGTCGCGATCCTCGGGGCCATGCAGGTCAACACCCGCGGCGACCTCGCCAACTGGCTGATCCCCGGGAAGATGGTCAACGGGATGGGCGGGGCCATGGACCTGGTCCACGGCGCCCGGCGCGTGATCATCATGATGGAGCACGTCGCCCGCGACGGAACGCCCAAGATCGTCGAGGAGTGCACCCTGCCGCTGACCGGCAAGGCGTGCGTCGACCGGATCATCACCGACCTCGCCGTCATCGACGTCACCGAGGACGGGCTGGTCCTGCGCGAGGTGGCCGCCGGGGTCACCGTCGACGAGGTCGTGGCCGCCACCGGCGCGCCGATGTCCGTCGCCGACGACGTCCCGACGATGCCCCTCCCCGCCACCGTCTGAATCGGCCGCCTCGAGTGTCGGCCGGCGGCTGTCACCGGGACCGGGAACCAGCCGTGGGCCGACACTCGGCGCGCATGGGTCAGCCGCCGACCTGCACCGGGCGGCCGGCCACCCACCCCGCCGCGGCGTAGACGGTCGCGACCAGCACCAGCAGACCGAACGGCCCCGACCAGCCGCCGCCGGCGGCGAGGAGAGCGCCGACGACGAGCGGCCCCGCGGCGCCCACGGAGTACCCCACGAGCTGCGTCATGGCCGACAGCCGTCCCACGGCGTCCTCGTCGGCACCCCGCACAGCCACCAGCGCGAAGGCGAGGGAGACCCCGGCCCCCTGCACCAGGCCCCCGACCCCGACCCACACCGCCCAGAGCCCCGGCTGGAGCAGCATGCCGAGCGGCACCAGCCCCCAGCTCGTCGCGACGACCAGCGCCAGGCCACGCTGGGCGCGCAGCCGGCCGAGCACGAGCGGCACGAGCAGCGCGCCGGGGATGCCGAGCACCTGGAAGACCGACGCGGCGACGGAGGCCGCCCGCAGGGTCAGCCCCACCTCGTCGACCAGCATGCTGGGCAGCCAGGTCGTGAACGCGTAGTAGAGCGCCGACTGCGTGGCCAGCAGGACCGCCACCCCCAGGCGACCGGGGAGCGCCAGACGGACCCGCGACCACCGCCCGGAGAACCCGCCGGCACCCGGTGCGCCATCAGTGCGGGGCGCCGAGGGGTCGCCAGCAGCCAGACGACCGCCGCGACCACCGCGACCAGGGACCAGACACCGAGCCCGGTCCGCCAGCCCCAGACAGCGGCCACCGGGGCGGTCAGCGCGAGCGTCAGCGCCGCACCGCCGGCGAGGGTGCCGGTGAAGAGCCCGGTGACCAGCCCGGCTCGCTCGGGGAACTCCGACTTCACGACGACGGGCAGGAGCACGTTGCCCACCGTCATGGCCGCGCCGACGAGGAAGGTGCCGCCCAGCAGGACGACCGGACCGTCGAGGACCCGCAGCACCGAGCCGACGGCGATCGTCACGAGTCCGCCCAGCACCGCCGCGCGGGTGCCGACCGCCCGGCCGAGCCACGCCGAGGCCGGCGCCAGCCCGGCGAAGCAGAGCACCGGGAGCGTCGTCAGCAGACCCGCCGTCGTCGGCGTGAGCCCGAGCTCCGCGCGGAGCTCGGGCAGCACCGGCGCGACCGCGGCGATCGCTCCCCGGAGGTTGAGTGCGGCGACGAGGACGGCGGCCAGCATGAGGCCGCCGCCCGGCGGGCGCGCCCCGGGCAGGCCGAGGGCCCGTCCGCGACTGCGAACGGGCCCTCGGCGACGGTTCGGCGGAGGTCACTCCTCCGGGAGCAACCCGTCCACGTCAGCGTCCTCCTCCAGCAGACCCTCCTCGACCATCAGCTCCCCGAGCTGCTCGATCTGGTCGCGCCGCAGGTCGGTGCCGAACTCCTCGAGGCGCACGCTCTCGGCGACCTCCGGCGGGAGCTGGGGCAGCACCTCGGGGATCTGCGCCTTCACCGCGTCGGGGTTCGCGTCGGCGAACTCGAGGGTCTCCTCCACCGCGGCCGTGAAGTCCTCGACGAGCTGGGGGTCGGACTCCACCAGCTGGCCGGAGGTGAAGAAGAGCTGCGTCGGGTGTCCGGTGACCGACTCCTTGCTGGAGTAGGAGGCCACGACGTTCCCGGCTGCCTGCAGGCCGCTGAGGAACGGCTCGGGCACCCACACGGCGTCGACGTTGCCACCCTCGAGCGCGGCCGGCATGTCCGGGAAGGGCAGCTCGACGAACTGGATCGACTCCGGGTCGCCGCCGTCCTGGCGGACCGACTCGGAGATCGTGAGACCACCCATCCCGTTGAGCGTGTTGACCGCCACGCGCTTGCCCTCGAGGTCGGCGGCGGACTCGATCCCGGAGCCGGCGGCGGCCACGACCCCGTTGATGTCACCCTCGCCCTCGGACAGGGCGGAGGTCCAGTGCGCGATCACCCGGACGTCGAGCCCCTCGCCGCGCGCCTGCAGCAGGGAGACCGGGTTGCTGGTCGCGAAGTCGATCTGACCCGCCATCACGGCCGGCAGGAGCGCGGCGCCGCCCTGGCCGGTCTCGACGGTCACCTCGATGCCGCGGTCCTCGAAGAAGCCCTCCTCGATGCCCGCGTACAGGGCGGCGGTGGGCATGATCGGCAGCATTCCGACCGTCACCTCGCGCAGTTCCCCGCTGTCACCTGTGGCGGCGGCATCGGGAGAGTCACCGTCGTCGCCACCTCCGCAGGCGGCGAGGGCGAGCATCGATGCGGCGAGGGCGGGGATGAAGCGGCGATTCATGTCGTCTCCGAATTCAGTGAGACTGTCAACGATTGATAATAGGCATGATGCACGTCACACGGGCGCGCCGCTAGTCCCCGGCGCACATCGCGACCCGATCGTGCCCACTCAGGCCGGTGGGGTCGAGCCGGTGCGCCGCACCAGCCGGCCGAGCAGGTCGCGCAGGAGGAACTGCTCGGTGCTCGTCAGGTCGCCGAGCTGGGCGGCCACCGCGGCGTCGACCTCCGGGAGGACCCGCACGCGCAAGGTGTGCCCCGCTTCGGTGGCCGCGACGAGCTTGGTCCGCCGGTCCTGGTCCGACGGTCGGCGCTCGACCAGGCCGGACTCGGCCAGTTCGTCGACCAGCAGCACGACCTGGCTGGGGTCCAGGCCCAGCACCTCGGCGAGGTCCCGCTGGGACACGCCCTCCGTCGCCTCGCACGCCAGCAGCAGGACCGAGTACGACCGCACGCGCAGGCCGTACGACACGAGCGCAGCGTTGGTGGCGCGCACGAACAGCCCGCTGGCCCGGGACAGCAGAAATCCGACGTCGTCGTTCAGTGCGTGCGCGTTCACGGTCGGTTCCATCAGTCCTCCATCGTTGACAATCTCCACGATATCGGCCTAGCGTCGACGATGTCCCGACCGTCCGCTCCGAACGAGGGAGTTCCGTGGATCTGTCCGGCAAGGTAGCGATCGTCACCGGCAGCGGCAGGGGCCTCGGTCTCGCCTATGCCGCGGAGCTGGCCCGAGCGGGTGCGGCGGTGGTGGTCAACGACGTCGACGCCTCCGTCGCCGAGGAGGCCGTCCGCTCCATCACCGACGCCGGCGGCACGGCCGTCGCCGAGGTGGTCCCGGTGGGGAGCAGCGAGGCCGCCCAGTCGCTCGTCGACCGCGCGGTCACCGACTTCGGCCGCCTCGACATCCTGGTGAACAACGCCGGCATCCTGCGGGACTCCACGTTGTGGAAGATGACCGACGAGCAGTTCGACGCGGTGATCACCACGCACCTGCGCGGCACGTTCACCTGCACCCGTGCCGCCGCCGTCAGGCTGCGCGAGCAGGGCGAGGGCGGCCGGATCATCTGCGTCGGCTCCCCACCGGGCAGGTCGGGAACTTCGGGCAGACCAACTACGCGGCAGCCAAGGCCGGCATCGTCGGCATGGTCCGCACCTGGGCGATGGAGCTGGCTCGCGCCGAGATCACCGTCAACGCGATCGTCCCGGTGGCCGCGACCGCCATGACCGAGACGGTGCCCTTCCTCAAGCCCTACGTCGACGCGCTGAACGCCGGCGAACCCCTGCCGCCCTACGCCCGCCAGGAGCTGTCCTTCGGCACACCGCAGGACGCCGCCGGTCTCGTCGCCTTCCTCGCCTCCGACGCGGCGAGCTCGATCACCGGCCAGGCGATCGGCATCGGCGGCGACCGGCTGGCCCTGTGGTCGCACCCCGCCGAGGTCGCCGTCGCGCTCGCCGACGGCACCGGCTGGTCGGCCGACGCCATCGCCGGCATCTGGGCGGAGACGTTCGCGCCTGCCCACCAGACCGTCGGCCAGCAGTTCCCGGAGCCGCCGAGATGAGTCTGGACCTCGAGAACCTGGTGGCCATCGACGTGCACGTGCACGTCGAGCAGGACCTGCACGGCCACCTCTCGATGGACGACGAGCTGCTCGGCGCCGCGGCCAAGTACTTCAAGGGCGAGCCGAACCACCCGACCGTGCCGGAGATCGCCGCGCACTACCGGGCCCAGCAGATGGCCGCCGTCGTCTTCACCGTCGACTCGGAGCTGGCCACCGGGCACCCCACCCTCTCCAACGAGGAGATCGCCGCGGCCGCCGCCGAGCACGCCGACGTGCTGATCCCCTTCGGGTCCATCGACCCGGCCCGGGGCGCCGCCGGTGTCCGGGCGGCCCGGCGGCTGGTCGAGGAACACGGCGTGCGTGGATTCAAGTTCCACCCGTCCATCCAGGCGTTCGAGCCCAACGACCGGCGGCACTACGCCCTGTGGGCGGAGCTGGAGGAACTCGGCGTCCCGGCGCTGTTCCACACCGGCCAGACCGGCATCGGCTCCGGCCTGCCCGGAGGGCGCGGGATCAAGCTGCGCTACTCCGACCCCATGCTGCTCGACGACGTCGCCGCCGACTTCCCCGGGCTGACCGTGATCATGGCGCACCCCTCCGTGCCCTGGCAGGACGCCGCGATCGCCGTCGCCCAGCACAAGGCCAACGTCTACATCGACCTCTCTGGCTGGTCGCCCAAGTACTTCCCGCCCCAGCTCGTGCGCGCCGCCAACACGATGCTCAGGACCAAGGTGCTGTTCGGGTCCGACTACCCACTGCTCTCCCGGAACGCTGGGTGTCGGACTTCGCGAAGCTGGAGATCAAGGACGAGGTCCGTCCGCTGATCATGAAGGACAACGCCGTGCGCGCGCTCGGTCTGGGCCGTGCGTAACGCGGGGCTGGGCTCCTGGCCGGAGCGCCGGTTGCGCATCTCGCCCGGCCGGGACGCGATCTGGTTCGAGGGGACGACGACGTCGCACGGCGAGTTCGCCCAGCGCGTCCGGCGGACCGCGGCGGCCCTGGCCGGCCTGGGCGTCGGCCGCGGCGACCGGGTGGCCTGGATCAGCTTCAACCACCCGTCGGCGCTCGAGACGCTCTACGCCTGCGGACAGCTGGGCGCGATCTGGGTGCCGGTGAACGGGCGGCTCGCGGCACCCGAGGCCGAGTACGTGCTGAGCCACTCCGGGGCGATCGTCGTCGTGCACGGCCGCGAGCACGGCGGCATGGCGGACGAGCTGCGCGGTCGGCTGCCGGACGTGCGGGCCTGGGTCGCGGCCGAGCCGCCGCTGGAGGGCGGGGCGGACTCGCTTCCCTACGAGGACCTGCTGGCGGCCGCCGACCCGGTGCCCCGGGACGAGCAGGTGGCGCTGGACGACCCCTGCCTGATCATGTACACCTCCGGCACGACCGGGCGGCCCAAGGGCGCGGTGCTCACCCACGGCAACATGACGTGGAACGCGGTGAACCAGTCACTGGGCTTCGGCTTCGGACCGACCGAGCGGACCCTCGCCCTCGCGCCGATGTTCCACATCGGAGGGCTGAACGGCACGGTCAACCCGTCCCTGCTGCAGGGCGGCTGCGCCGTCGTCGTCCGGGGTTCGACCCGGCCGGAACGCTCGCGGTCATCGAGGAGCAGCGGGTCAACTCGTTCTTCGCCGTGCCGACCATGCTCGACGCGATGGCCCGGCAGCCGGAGTTCTCGACCCGGGACCTCTCGGCGCTGCGCTCGATCGGCGCCGCCGGGGCGCCGCTCCCGCTGCCGACGCTGCGCACCTGGCAGGACCGCGGCGTGACCATGCAGCAGGGCTACGGCATGACCGAGGCCTCGCCGGGCTGCACCGCGCTGGCCTCCGAGGACGCCGAGCGCAAGATCGGCTCCGCCGGCAAGCCGCTGTTCTTCACCGACCTCCGGGTGGTCCGCCCGGATGGCACCGACGTCGGCGTCGACGAGGTCGGTGAGGTGATCGTGCAGGGGCCGAACGTCATGGCCGGCTACTGGGACGACCCCGAGCGCACCGCCGAGGTCTTGGTCGACGGCTGGTACCACACCGGCGACGCGGGATCGCTCGACGACGAGGGCTTCCTCTACATCCGCGACCGCTACAAGGACATGATCATCTCCGGCGGGGAGAACATCTACCCGGCCGAGGTCGAGTCCGCGCTGCTCGAGCTGCCCGGGGTGGACGAGGTCGCGGTCATCGGCGTCCCCGACGAGAAGTGGGGCGAGGTCGGTCTCGCCGTCGTCGTCCCTGCACCCGGCGTCGTCCTCGACCCGGCGGACGTGCAGACGCAGCTGCGCGCCCGCCTCGCCGCCTTCAAGGTGCCCAAGCACGTGCAGCTCGCCGACGAGCTGCCGAAGACCGCCACCGGGAAGGTCCGCAAGCCCGACCTGCGCGACCGCTACCTGCCCACGAAGGAGACCTCCGCATGAGCACCACCACGACCATGGCCGAGCTGCCCGCGCTGAAGGGCACGGAGCTCGGCACCAGCGAGTGGGTCGAGGTCACCCAGGACCGCGTGAACCTCTTCGCCGACGCGACCGGCGACCACCAGTGGATCCACGTCGACGTCGAGCGCGCGATCAAGGAGAGCCCGTTCGGCGGCCCGATCGGGCACGGCTACCTGACCCTGTCGCTGCTCATCCCGATGTGGTCGGAGGTGCTCGTCGTCAGCGACGCCTCCATGGGCGTGAACTACGGCCTCAACAAGGTCCGCTTCCCTCACCCGTGCCGGTCGGCTCGAAGCTGCGTCTCACCGCCACGCTCAAGGACGTCGAGGAGGTGGCCGGCGGCCTGCAGGTGACCGTCGCCGCCGTGATCGAGGCCGAGGGCGTCGCCAAGCCGGTGTGCATCGCCGAGCCGGTCTTCCGCTTCTACGCCTGACGACAGCCGCGGGAGCATCGCAGCGAGGAACGAGCGAGGAACGAGCGAGGAGCGGACCGCGGCGCGCAGTCAGGCAGGTGCCACGGCCTGACGACAGCCGCGGGAGCATCGCAGCGAGGAACGAGCGAGGAGCGGACCGCGGCGCGCAGTCAGGCAGGTGCCACGGCCTGACGACAGCCGCGGGAGCATCGCAGCGAGGAACGAGCGAGGAGCGGACCGCGGCGCGCAGTCAGGCAGGTGCCACGGCCTGACGACAGCCGCGGGAGCATCGCAGCGAGGAACGAGCGAGGAGCGGACCGCGGCGCGCAGTCAGGCAGGTGCCACGGCCTGACGACAGCCGCGGGAGCATCGCGACGGGGCCCGACCGGAGGATCGGTCAGGCCCCGTCGACGTCCGCCGCGTCCTGCTCGCCCTCGGTCACCGGGATGGTGTCGAGGACCCGGGCGACCTCGGCGCGGGCCTGCACCTCCATCTCGGCGTGCAGGCGGTGGAAGAGCTCCTGGGCGCGCTCCGCCGGCCACGGTTGCGGAAGCAGCTCCACCGGGAGGTGCGGCTCCTGGCGCATGGCCAGCCGCCACTCCTCCTGCAGCGCCAGCAGGCGGCCGAGCGGTTCGGTGTGCGTGCGGTCGGCGACCCCGCCGTCCCACCGCTCGAGGAACCGCTCGTACCGGCGGGCCAGGCCGGGGATGTCCCAGACGTCGCCGAGCATCCCGGCGACGTCGACCGCAGCGTGCGGCTGGGCCACGAACGCCCGGACGTGCTCGGCCGCCTCCAGCCCCGAGAGGATCCGGTCCAGGTCGGGCACCGACGGCGCGATCCACAGCCCGCCCTGGAGCGGACCGAAGCCGGCCCAGAGCAGCCGGGTCCGCAGCTCATGCCGCTGACGCTGCCAGGACTCCGGCAGCTTGAAGCTCAGCAACGTCCACCGGCCGTCCCAGTGCCGGTTGACCGCGCCGGTGCGCCAGATCCGGACGTACCCGTCGTTGAGCACCTCGATCGACGCCGCCGTGAGGCCGTAGTACACCTGCCTGCCGCGTCGCCGGGCGACCAGCCGGCCGCGGGTGACCATCCGCGCGATCGCCGAGCGCGTGGCGTGCGGGGAGACGCCCACCCGCTCCATCACGTCGATGAGGCTGGGAGTGGCCACCATGACCGGGCGACCCAGGACGTGCGCCCCGTAGAAGGTCAGCAGCAGGCTCTCCGGCCGCAGGACGACCTCGTCGTCCTGCGGCTGCACGTCCTGCACCGGTTCCATCCGATCCATCCTCACCCATCCCGCGCGCCTGCGGGGCGGCGCCGACGGCGGCGCCCCCGCAGGAGTGAGCGGTCAGGGCTGCCCGGGGCACTCCTCCCCGCGGTGCAAGGACGCAGCAGCCGCTCGGGGGTGTACCGGACGAAGCGGGCCGGGCCCGGCACCCCGCTGGCCTCGGCGACCCGGTTCATCGCGCGTGGCGTGGCCGCACTTCCCCAGTGCCCGGTGTCCAGCCGATGCTCCATGGTGCGCAACGCCGACAGGTACTCTGCCGCGGTGAACGTGCAGTGCCCGGGTGCGTCCACGTACGTGGTGCGCAGCATCGGCGCACTCCCGGCCCGGCGGACCACGTCCTCGTACGTGCGACTGTGCGAGGCCAGGGCGGAGGCGTCACCCGTGGTGTTCATGGTCAGCACGGGCACCGCCAGGTCGCCGCTCGGTGCGATGTGCGCCTTGGCGTAGTCGACGGCGCCGGGGTCGGCCGAGATCCGCGGCGCGGCGGCGAGCCGGTCGAGATCGGCATGCAGGTCGAGCCCGGCCTCGCGGTACAGCCGCTGCACGAGCTGCCGGTGACCGGACCGTTGCAGCTGCTCGCGGTAGTCGACATCGACGTTCCACGAGAAGTTGCCACCGGCGCGGTACTCCAGCTCCTGGCGCGGCACCCCCATGCCGAGCCGCACGGCGTTCTGCAGGGCGTCGTGCATCTGCACCTGCTGGGCAGCCAGGTCCCTGCGCTCCGGCCGCGGATCGGCCGGATCCACCCACAGCGGTGAGTTGTTCATGGCCGTGGCCAGCGCGATCCGCGCCCGCCCCTCCGGGGTCGACTGCGCCTGCTGGAGCAGCGCGGAGGCGGTGGTGGCGTCGGGCGGGGCGGCACCTGGGAACGGCGGCAGGTCCACCAGGTCGAGGTCGTCCTCCGTGGCGATGAGCTCGTCCACCACGAACGTCGCGTCGAGCAGCTGATTCCACTGCGCCACCGTGCCGCCCAGCCCGTGGCAGAGCGGGATGGCCCCGTCGATGCGGTCCGGGAATCGCTCGACGATCGCGCCGGTGATGACCCCGCCGAGCGACCCGCCCCAGGCGATGGTGCGCTCCGGGCGGCCGACGCCGGCCTCGAAGACGTCGAGCGCGGCCATCTGGTCGGCCGGCCCTTCTTCCACGGCCCAGCCGAATCGGGAGTAGGTGGAGGCCAGGAGGGCGTACCCCTGGTCGAGCAGCGTCGAGCGCAGGTTCTCGGGACCGGGCATGGGCGGCGTCGGCACCGGCCCTCCCCGGCTCCAGACGAGCAGGGTGCCGTTCCAGTCGGCGGGCACCTCGTAGCGGAACGGCGCCTGCGCGCCGTCCGCGGCCGTCGTCGCCCCCGTGCAGACGGCTGTCCCGTCCGGCTGGTTCTGGCAGGTGACCTCCTCGGCGGCGGCGGTCGGCGCGAGCCCGATCCCTCCGGCCGCCACGAGCGTGACGGTGGCGAGCAGGCTTCGTCGTCGGAGCATGCGAACATCCCTCGATCGGACCCGCAAGGGTCGGTGGAAACCGCCGGATCACCGGCGGGAGGCGCCTCCGGCAGGTGCCGGCGGCAGATCATCGGTCGATCCGGTACTGCCGTCCCGGGACGGCGGTGGCTGCGCCAGTACGGCGACCGGCGCAGCCACCCTCGATCAGGGCGCGCCGAGCAGGGCGCTGATCTCCGCCGCCTCGGCGTCGGGCACCGGGGTCGGCCGGGAGAAGTCCTGCGCGTCCTCGCCGTAGGGCGAGATCGCGTCGGACACCTCGTTGAAATACACGTTGCCGTCCTCCGACAGGAGGTAGTTGGCGAAGAGCTTTCCGGCATTCGGGCAGGGGCTCTCGGCGGCGAGGCCCAGGCCGATCTCCGGGCCCGTGGTGGGCGTCGGGGCCGCGGCGTCGACGGGGGCGTTCGCCTCCTGCAGGCCGGCCACGATCGCGGCGACGCCGGGGAACCCGAGCGATCCCTCTCCTGCCGCGACGCCCTGGGTGGCCGGGACGGCGGAGTTGTACCAGCGCGGCTCGTTGGCGGCGACGGCCTCGAGGAACTCGTCGCCGTACTCCTCGCGCATCAGGGCCCAGAACGCGACGTTGGCCGGCGAGGACGACGGCTCGGCGAGGAGCAGCTCGCCCCTGTTCGCCGGGTCCGCGTACGCCTCCCACGAGGTCGGCGGCTCCGAGACCAGGTCGGTGTTGTAGACCATGGTGGTCGGCACGAGGCTCACCACCGGGGTGGCACCGTCGTCGGCCGTGTAGTCCTCCGGGAACTCCCCGGGAACGCCGGCAGTTCCGCCTCGTCCACGGGCTGGAGCCAGCCGTTGTCCAGCGCCTCGCCGTAGAAGGGGAGGCGGTCAGCAGGACGACATCGGCGACGGTCGCGCCCGCCTGCGCCTCCGTGGCGAAGCGCTGGCTCAGGTCCGCCGAGACCAGCCGGACGAACGACGCCGGGACGTCGTACTGCTCGGTGAACGCGCCCGTGACCGCCTGCAGGATCGACTCGTCGACGGTTCCGTAGACGGTGAGGCAGCCCTCCTCCTGGGCCGCGGACACGAGTTCGTCGAGCTCGGCGGAGCTGTCCAGCGTGGGAGCTGCCACCTCGTCGCCGCCACCGTTGTCGTCCCCTCCCCACATGCGGTGAGGGCCATGGTGAGGGCCATGAGTGCGGCAGAGCCCGCACCCAGAGCGCCCGTGCTCGTGTTCCTGGTGCGCATTGGCGTGTCCTTTCTTCTCCCGCGTCGGTGCGGGTCTGGCGAGGAATGACGGTGCGGGTCGTCAGCTGGTGCGCACGTCGGCCTGCAGTGGCGGCCTCCCTCCGGGGTCGGGCCGTTCGCCGAGCCGACCCTCGATGAACTCGCTGACCGCCGCGTCGATGAGGTCGGGCCCCCGGTGCGCGGGTCGGCGTTGCTGGCGTGGATCTCCAGGACCGGGATTCCGGCGTCCTCGAGCGCCCTGGTGGTGAACCAGCTGCCGGGGACGTCGTCGGCCACCAGGTGCACCACGCCGTCGACGCCGTGTGCCTGCGCCTCCTTGACGTACCAGTCGGTGCTCCACGGCGGGGTGTAGAGCTGGTCGGTGATCCCGGCGAAGCGGCCGGCCAGCGCCCGCACCGGGTCGGGGCCGTAGCGGAGGTAGCCGTCGGCGGCGATCGCCAGGTACATCGACCACACGAAGACGGCGCCGTAGCGCTCCTCGAACCGGCGGTAGAGGCCGAGGTCGTACCAGAGCCCGCGGCCGAGCCACATCAGCCGCAGCCGCTCGCCGGGCACCACCGCGGCCCCTGTCCGGGCGAGGCCGGCGACCTCGTCGTGGAGGCGGCGTGCGGCGTCGCGGCCCCACTCGGTGCCGCGGTGCCACTGCGGGATCATGACCGCCGGGATGGTGTCGCCGACCCGCACCGGTGTCGGGCGGGTCCCGGCGAGCAGGTTCCGGGTGCGGCGGTTCCACTCTGCCTGCTCGTTGACCAGGTCCATCACCGTCCGCAGCCGGTCGACGTCGAGGACGCGGCCGGTGCGCTCGGTGAGCCAGGCCGCCAGGTCGGTGATCTCGCCGGCCAGCAGGTCGATCCGCTCGGGGCCGAACGCCTCCTCCCAGCGGTGCGGCACCAGCTCCCACCACCGCGGCGGCGCCTGGACGGCGGAGGAACGCTCCAGCGGGTAGAAGTCGGTCCCCGGCAGTTCGTCCCAGAGGTCGAAGACCTTGCGTGCCGCGTCGCCGCTGTTCTCCGCGATGACGACCGTCGGCTGCGGCAGCCCGCCCCACGGGGCATCGGCGAGGAAGTGCGAGCCGAGGGAGACCGCGTCGTACTGGCGGCTGTAGTCGGGATAGCCGCGGTCGCGCAGCACCTGGAGCGACTCGTCGGCGCGCTGTTTGGCGGCGACCACCGACGCCCACCACTGGTTGACCACGTACGGGATGTCCATCGCCCGCAGCAGCTCCTGCGGGGCGTCGGCGTTGACCAGGGCGAGCGGTTCCCCGGCCGCGACGCGGGCGCGGATGCCGGCGAACCACTCCTTCTGGTAGGCCGTCGCGGCGGTGGCCGCGGCCAGCCGGCTCACGCGGGGCTCCCTGCGGGCAGCCGGAGAGCGCCCCGCAGCTCGTCGGCGTCCGTGCGGTACGGCTGCCGGGCGAGCTGCACGGCCGGGACGCCGGCCGCCGCCTCCTGGGCCGGGAAGTCCCACGCGGGCGCCTCGTCGTGCTCCCGGACCACGGCCAGCAGCAGATCGGCGCGGCTGCCCCGCACCCGCTCCGCGGTCGCCGCGGCCCGTCGGGCGATCGACGCGGTCGGGGCGGCCGGTCCGCGGTCCCGGTAGGCGAGCGCCAGGGACGCCAGGTCCGGGGCGGCCGGCTCGGCGGGCAGCGCGAGGACGCCCCACTCGTGGTCCTCCCCACCACCAGGCAGCCGAGGTCCCTCTCGAGCGCGCGGTAGAGATCGTCGGTGTCCTGGCCGCTGCCGGTGAGGAAGACCCGGCGCGCGGTCCGGGGCTCCGCCGCCTCGGCGACCACCCGCTCGAGCAGCGGGACGGCGTCGGCGGCCGGGAGCGCCGTGGCCACCCCCATCGAGTGCAGCGCTGCGACGCCGGTCAGCCGTCCTCGGGTGCGCAGGTCGCTCACCTCGCGCAGGAGGGCGCGCACCCGCCCCACCGCGCCGACGGCCTCGGCCAGCCGCTGGGGCGTCGCCGGCGTCCCGGTCCAGCCCGCCAGCTGATCGGCGAGCTGCCCGAGCCGCACCTCGTCGTAGCGCGCCGTGTGCGGCGTCGGCAGGTGCAGCAGGTCCAGCAGGACGACCGGCGGAAGGGGCGGGCCGGCTCGATGCGCCGCAGCTCGCGCAGCGCGTAGAACAGCTGCAGCGAGGACTGCGCGTCGCGGGAGACGACCAGGCCGGTCAGAAACGCCAGCGAGCCGTCCAGCAGCCGGGTGAGCACCGAGTGCGCGACCGGGTCGAGCGCCGCGCCGAGGATCGCCCGCGCCTCGTCGGACACCAGGTCGGGCGAGCCGTGCAGCCGGTACGGGACAGCCCCGGAGGCCTCGACGAGCTCGGCGGGGACGTCGGCGCCGACGACCCCGACCACCGGCCGGCCTTCCGCCGCCAGGGCGCGCAGGTGCTCGGGACGGCCGGCGTAGAGCTCGGCGAGGCGGTCGGACGCGCGCACCTCAGACCACCCCGCGGCGACCAGGGCGTCGATGCGTTCCTCGTCGTAGCCGCACAGCTCCCGGAGCACCGACCGGGAGTGCTCACCCAGCTGCGGCGCCGGCCCGGCGAAGCCGCTGGGCCGGCCGCCGAAGACGATCGGGACACCGGTGCCGTAGAGCTCCGCGCCGCCATCGCCCGGGTCGTCGAGCCGGACGACCTCGCCACGGGCGAGGACGAGCGGATCGCGGACCGCGGCGCTGGGATCCCGCACCTCGGCGGCAGGAGCGCCGTGGGCGTCGAGGACGGCGACGACGTCGGCGACCGGTCGGCCGGCCGCCCAGTCGGAGATGAGGCCGTGCAGCTCGTCGGCGTGCGCCACCCGGCCGTCCCGTCCGGCGAACCGTTCGTCCTCCACCAGGTCCGGCCGCCCGATGGCCCGCAGCAGGCCGTGCGCGAAGGGGTCGACCGGCGCGCAGAGCGCGAACCAGCCGTCCTTCGCCTGGAAGGTGCCGAACGGCGCGAGCCGGGGCACCGTCGCGCCCGTGCGCAGCGGCAGGCCGATCTGCTCGAACGCGTCGAACGGCTCGCAGGCGACCAGCGAGGTGAGCGCGCCGAGCATGGAGACGTCGACGTGCTGCCCCACGCCGGTGCGCTGGGCCTGGACCACCGCCGACACCGTGCCGATCACCCCGTACAGCGGCGCCAGCAGGTCGGCGATCGGCAGGCCGAGCCGGACCGGCGGGTCCCCGGGCGCGCCGGACGTCATCATGACGCCGGAGAGCGCCTGGACGATCGTGTCCATGGCCTTGCCGGTCCCGGGCCCGCCGTCGGCACCGAAGCCGCTGATCGACGTGTAGACCAGCCGGGGTTTGATGCCGTGCGCCCAGCCGGGGTCGATGCCGAGGCGCGCGGTGACGCCGGCGCTGTAGTTCTCGACCAGGATGTCGGCCTGCCGCACGAGGTCGGCGAGCACCTCCCGGCCCCGGGGATCGCGCAGGTCGAGGGTGACGCTCTCCTTGCCGCGGCCGCGGACGAGCATCGAGACCGACATGTCCTGCGGTGCGCTGCGGCGGACCGCCAGGCCCTCGTCGGTGATGTAGGGCGAGTTGTTCCTCGCCGGGTCGCCGCCGCGGTGCGGGTTCTCGACCTTGACCACCCGCGCGCCGAGACCCGCGAGCAGCAACGTCGCGTACGGACCGGCCAGGGCGTTGGTCAGGTCGACCACGACCATCCCCGACAGGGGACGCCCGGCGCTCACGCCGCTCCTGCCGTGAGCCGCAGCGGCACCGACACGTAACCGATCTCGGGCATCCGGGCCCCCTCCAGCGGACCGTCCAGCTCGAAACCGCCCGTTCCGGCCAGCAGCTCCTCCAGGGCGACGAGCACGGCCAGGCGGGCCAGCGGCATGCCCGCGCAGCGGTGGCGACCGCGGCCGAACGCGAGGTGGGAGGCGATGTTGGGCCGGTCGAGCACGAAGTCGTCCGGGTCCGGGAACTGGTCGGCGTCCCGGTTGGCCGAGGCATACACCAGGGTCACCGGCTCGGCCGGACGGACCGTCCGGCCGTGCAGCTCGACCTCGTGCGCCGCCGTCCGGGCGAAGCCGCGGTAGGGGGTGTAGAGGCGGAGGAACTCCTCGACCGCCGCCGGCAGGAGGTGGGGCTGGGTGCGCAGCCGGTGCTGCAGTTCCCGGTCGCGCGAAAGGTGCACGCAGATCGACCCGAGCAGGATCGGCGGCGCGACCATGCCCACGACCAGGCTCTGGCGCAGCGCCCCCACCAGGTGCTCCTCGTCCAGCGGCCGGCCGTCGACGCGCTCGGCCAGCAGCGAGCTGGCCGGGTCGTCCTCGACGGGCAGCGGCGCCTCGCGGCGGGAACGCACGAGGTCGCGGGCGATGCCGTACATGCGCTCGCTCATCTCGTTGACCACCGGGCCGTCCATCCGACGCCAGGCGCGGACCCACGCGGTCGCGGTGTCGGCCAGCTGCGGCGCGATCTCCTCGGGCAGGTTGAGCCACTCGGTGGTGACCCAGGCCGGGAACCGCGCGCCGTACTCCTGCGCCACGTCACCGGTCCCCTCGCGATCATGGGGGCCAGTTCACGCGCCGCGTGCGCGCGCAACCGCGGCTCCAGCTTCGCGATCCGGGACCGCTGCAGGGTGCGGTCGAGCGCCTTGCGGTAGGGCGTGTGCGCCGGGGCGTCGAAGTTCAGCGGCGGACGGCGCAGGCCGCGGGGTCGCTGGGCACGACGGCGCGCACCGAGGAGATGAAGGTGCGCGAGTCCGACGCGGCCGCCGCCACGTCGTCGTAGCGGGTCAGCGCCCAGAAGCCGCCGTAGGCGTCGCTGTGCGCGACGGGGCACTGGGCGCGCAGCTCGGCGTACATAGCGTGGGCGTCGTCCGGCGCGTCGGACGCCAGCGGGTCGAAGTCGCTCATCGGACCGGCACCGGGATGGTGTCCAGCAGCTGCGCGGCCGTCGCCCGCGCCTGCACCTCGACCTCGGCGTGCAGCCGGTGGAACAGCTCCTGCGCCCGCTCCGCCGGCCACGGCGCGGGGAGCAGTCCGACCGGCAGCCGGGGATCGGCCCGGATCGCGCGCAGCCACTCGGCCTGCAGCGCCAGCTGACGGCCGAGAGGATCGGCGTAGGCGCGGTCGGCGACCCCGCCGTCCCACCGCTCGATGAAGGTCTCGTAGTGCCCGGCCAGCTGCGGCAAGTCCCACGCGTCCGCCGCCATCGCCGCGACGTCCGTGCCGCCGGCCGGGGAGGCGAGGAACGCCCGGACGTGCTGGGCGGCCTCGAGCCCGTCGAGCAGGCGCGCGACGTCGACCGCCGCCGGCGCCACCCACAAGCCGCCCTGGAGCGGACCGAAGCCCGCCCAGAGCAACCGGGAGCGCAACTCTTGGCGCTGCCGCTGCCACGATTCCGGCAGCGAGAAGCTCAACAGGGTCCACCGGCCGTCCCAGTGCCGGTTGACCGCGCCGCTGCGCCAGATGCGGACGCCGCCGTCGGCGAGGACCTCTTCCGACCGCGGGGTCAGGCCGAAGTAGACCGGCCGGCCCCGGCGGTGGTTGACCAGCAGTCCCTTCTTCACCATCCGGGTCAGCGCCGAGCGGGTGGCGTGCGGCGACACCCCGACGCGCGCCATGACGTCGAGGACACCGGTGGAGGCGACCATCACCGGCCGTCCAAGCACGTGCACACCGAAGAACGTCAACAGCAGGCTCTCCGGACGCAGACCGGGATCGGGAGCGAGGAACCCGGCCTCGTCGGCCAGGACCGGGGTCGCCATCACACGCCTCCGACCCGGGTGCTGACGCCCAGCTTGGACGCGCGGCGGGTGTAGGCGAGGACGACGACCAGGACGGTGGCCGTGATGAGGACCAGCACCGTCGACAGCGAAGCGAGGAGCGCGAAGGACCCGCTGGTGAACACCTCCAGGATGCGGAACCCGACCACCGGGTTCGCGGTCCCGGCGAGGATGGCCGACGCGGTGAGGTCGCCGACGATGCGGATGAACAGCAGCGCCCACCCGGCGACCAGACCCGGGATCATCAGCGGCACGTACACCTTGCGGAACGTGCGCGACGGTCGCGCCCCGGAGATCGCCGAGGCCTCGGGCAGCTCCTTGCCGACGCCGCTCACCGCCGCGTCGGCGGCGATCGACGCCTGCGGCAGGTACAGCGCCAGGTAGCCGATGAGCAGGATGAGCAACGTGCCGGTCAGGTGGAACGGCGCCCCGGCGAGGAGCAGCAGGATGCCGACGGCGATCACCATGTTGGAGATGGCGGCCGGCAGCTTGACCGCGACATCGATGCCCTTCGCCAGCGCCGTGCGCTTGCGGGCGACGTAGAGGGCGATCATCGCCGCGCCGAGGATGCCGATGAGTCCGCCGACCAGCCCCAGGAGCAGGCTGTTCCGCAGTGCCTTGAGCGTGGTCGCGTCCTGGAACACCGCCTCGGTGACCGCGGCGAAGCTGAGGTTGTCCCAGGCGATGTTCGGCGTCCAGAAGCCGTTGAGCGAGACCAGGACCAGCGCGACGATCGGCAGGATCGTCGAGACGAGGACGTAGCCGAGCACGAGCAGCCTGGCCGGCCACTTCCAGGTGCCCAGGTCGATCGTCTTCGCGCGGGCGCCCTTGCCGGCCACCGTGGCGTACCGGCCGCGCCGCAGGATCCGCAGCTGGAGCCAGTAGGCCAGACCGACGAAGAGGACCACGAAGCCCGAGAGACCGATCGCGAGGTCGGTCTGCGGCGGGAAGGTGAAGGTCAGCAGCTCGACGATCCGGACGGAGATGACGTCGATGTTCGCCGGCGTACCGATGATGGCGGGGATCGAGAACATCCCGACGCCGAACCAGACGGCCAGCAGGAAGCCGGCGCCGAGGCTGGGGGCGACCGCCGGCAGGGTCACCTTGCGCAGCGTGCGGAACGTGCTCGCGCCCGACAGACGCGAGGCCTCCTCCAGGGCCGGGTCGAGGTTGCGCAGCCCCGCCGAGGCGTTCATGAAGACGAAGGGCACGGCGTAGAACGCCATCACCATGATCAGCCCGTACCAGGAGTTGATGTCCAGGGGCCCTCGCGCATGTCCACGCCGAACAAGGCGAAGAAGTCGCGGATCCAGCTGTTGAGCAGTCCGGCGCGGGGTGACAGCAGCATGGTCCAGCCCACCGCGCCGGCAACCGGTGGCAGCAGGAAGGGCAGCAGCGGCAGGGCGTCGGTGAGCAGGCCCATGCGGGCGTTGGTCCGCTCGTTGAGCCAGGCGAGCGCCACGCCGATCACGAACGCGAGCAGCGCGCTGGCCATGACGAGCACGAACGTGTCGAGCAGCAGCTTGCCGAGGTCCGGGATGGCCAGGGTGCGTCGGATGGGCTCGAGGGTGAGCGATCCGTCGACCCAGAAGAGCCGGACGAGGACGCGCGCCAGCGGGACGACGACGATGCCGATGAGCACGGCGGCGATGGCCAGGGTGGTCGCGTCGAAGGCGCCGGGCAGCCGGCGGGCGCGCCGGGCCCGGTCGGAAACCCGTCCCAGGAAGACGTCGGCGGCGCTCACGACGCCGGCACCATCGCGGGGGCATCGGAGGTGGACGAGGCGACGGCTGCCGGCGGGGTCGGATCGTCGGCCGGCAGGACGAGCACGTCGTCGGCGGCCACGGACACCCAGGCCTCCGAGCCGGCGGGGACGACGTCCGACCTCGGACTCCACAGCCGGACGTCGCTCTCCGACGCGCCGACGCTCACCAGGTACTCGGTGTGCGAGCCCACGAACAGCGGCGCCTTGACCCGACCGGGCCACCGGTTCACCGTGCCGGGCTCCTCGCGACCGAGGACTCCTCGCTCGGGACGCCACATCGCGGCCACCCGGTCACCGACGGCGAACCGCCGGCCCACGCCCGTCCCCACGAACCGCCCGTACGGGGTGTCGACGACCACGCCGTCTCCCTCGATCGCGGAGACCGTGCCGAGGACCTCGTTGATCGCGCCGATGAACTTCGCGACGTAGCGGGTGGCCGGCCGGTGGTAGATCTCCTGGGGGTGCCGAACTGGGCGATGCGCCCGCTGTCGAGCACGGCGATCCGGTGCGCCAGCTCCATGGCCTCCGTCTGGTCGTGCGTGACGAACAGCGCCGAGAAGCCGAGCTTGCGCTGCATGGAGACGAGCTCGAAGCGCAGCTGCTCGCGGACCTTCGCGTCGACGTTGGAGAGCGGCTCGTCGAAGAGCACGAGCTCGTCGTTGTTGACCAGGGCGCGGGCCAGCGCGATCCGCTGCTGCTGGCCACCGCTCATCTGGCCCGGGTACTGGGTCTCCAGCTCCCCGACCCCGACCAGCTCCAGCGCCTGCCGCACCCGCCGGGCGATCTCGTCCTTGGCGACCTTGCGGCCCCGCCGGCTCTGCAGGGGATAGGCGACGTTCTTGAACGCCGTCATGTGCGGCCACAGCGCGTAGGACTGGAAGATCATGCTGATGTCCCGGCGCTCCGGCGGCACCTCCACCCGGTCGGCCGCCGAGAACACCGCCCGCCCGCCGATGCGGATGGCGCCCTGGTCGGGTGTCTCGAGGCCGGCGATGGCCCGGAGCAACGTCGTCTTCCCGCAGCCGCTGGGGCCCAGCAGGACGACGAAGTCCCCCGCCGCGACCTCGAACGACACGTCGTCGATCGCATTCACCACGGCCCCGCTCTCGCGACGGAAACGCTTCACCAGGTTGCTCACCTCCACGACCGGCGTCGAGGAAGCGGTGGGCGTGTCGGGCGTCATCGCGTCGACCTGTCTCTCTGTGCGCGCCGTGCGAGCTGGATGATCACGCGTGTTCCGATCAGCCGCCGTCTCGGTTTGGTGATGGCCATCACGTGTTCGGCTGCGGCATATGTTTGCCGAACTGTGGACGCCCGTCAACGGTCTGGCGAAATTGTCCTCAACCGGTCTAGCCTGCCTCCATGACTGCGGACGACACCCGGCGAGCGGCCCACGACTTCGACCCGGTGCGCCCGGACGAGACGTTCACGAGCGCGCACGAGGAGTTCCGGGACCTGCGGGCGCAGTGCCCGATCGCCCGCAGCCAGGAGTACGGCGGCTTCTGGGCAGCGCTCGGGTACGACGAGGTGCTCCGGGTGATCACCGACATCGAGAACTTCACGACGTCGAAGCAGAACGCGATCCCGAAGTTCGCGTTCACCGGCGTCCGGCCGCCCCTGCATCTGGACCCGCCGGACCACATGGCCTACCGGCGGGTGATCAACGCCTTCTTCACGCCACCGAAGATGCGCGCCCTGGAGCCGAAGGTCCGGGCCGCCTCCATCGAGCTCCTCGACCCGCTCATCGACCGGGGCTGGGCCGACGTCTGCAAGGAGTACGCCCACAAGTTCCCGGCGCACGTCTTCGCCCGCTTCTTCAACCTGTCGGTGGACACCGCCGAGGAGATCAAGAAGGTGAGCGGCACGTACGTCGACGCCATCCAGGTGCTCGACCACGAGGTGGTCAAGAAGCTCAGCAGGCGGCTCTACGAGATCGCGGGATCGATCATCGAGGACCGCCGGACCAACGCCTACGACCCGGACGAGGACCTGACGGCCGCGCTCCTCGCGGCCGAGTACCAGGGCGGCCCGCTGCCCGCCGACATGGTGCTCGGCTGCGTCCGGCAGCTGATCGTCACGGGCATGGTCGCGCCCAGCGTGTTCACCGGGAACATGTTCGTCCATCTCAGCCGGGACGCCGACCTGCAGCAGCGGCTGCGGGCGGAGCCGACGCTCGTCCCGGCTGCGGTCGAGGAGTTCCTGCGCCTCTACTCGCCGTACCGCGGCATGGCACGGACGGCTCGCGAGGACGTCGTGGTGAGCGGGCAGCTGATCCGCAAGGACGATCCCATCGCGCTCGTCTACACGTCGGCCAACCGGGACGAACGGGTCTTCCCGCAGGGCGACGAGTTCGTCCTGGATCGCCCCAACATCGCCCAGCACATCTCGTTCGGCCGCGGCACGCACAGCTGCCCCGGCGCGCCGCTGGCCCGCATGATGATGACGATCACGCTGGAGGAGGCGCTCGCCCGCAGCGCGAGCTTCACGCTCGCCGGCTCGCCCGAGATGGCCATGTGGGCCGAGTGGGGCACGCGCTCGGTGCCGCTGGACTTCGTCCGGGCCTGACCCGCCCGCGCACCGGCACCCGCCAGGACGGCGCACACGTCATGGCCGCCGCGGTCACCGAGGCCGACGGCATCCCGAGGCCGGCCCGCAACGCCGAGCCGGTGTTCCGCTCCTCCGAGGTCGATCAGCGACCGGCCGCGTAACCCTGCATGCCCCGGGGTTGGCCGCCGCCCGGAACACCCCTGCCCGTCCTGGCTCGTCGCGCTGAGCCGACCGAGGGACCAGGCGCCGACCGTCTCGGCCAGGTGTCCGCGGGCGAGCAGGTCGGGCAGCACCCCGGCCGGGAGCCGGTCCTCGATCAGGAGCCGGCCGGGGACGCCTCCCGTGGGTAGAACGACGAGGGGAAGTGCATGGTCTGGAAGGCCGGCGCGTCGACCGCCTCCTGCAGGTTCATCCCGTGGTGGACGTGCCGGAGGAAGAACTGCAGGGACCACTGGTCCTGCCCGTCGCCGCCGGGCGTGCCGAAGGCGAGGTAGGGACGCCCGTCCCGCAGGGCGAGGACGGCGTGAGGGTCGTGCGCGGCCGCTTCCCGGGCGCGAGGGAGTTCGGCAGCCCCTCGTCGAGGAAGAACATCTGCGCACGGGTGCCGAGCGCGAACCCCAGCGAGGGGATCACCGGTGAACTCTGCAGCCAGCCACCGCTCGGCGTGGCGGACACCATGTTGCCCCACCTGTCGACGACGTCGAGGTGACAGGTGTCACCGTCCACCGCCGGCGACGGGTCGATCGTCGGCTCACCCGCCCCGGCAGCCCGCGGCGCGGCTCCGGCCCGCGGCAGGTCGGCCAGCCGCGGTGCCTGTCCACCCGGGACCCCGGGCCGGAGCGGGCCGACGTCGGCGCGCTCACCGATCAGCCTCCGACGCTCGTCGTTGTAGGACGGGGAGAGCAGCGCGTCCATCGGCACGTCGGCGAACAACGGGTCTCCGTAGAAGGCCTCCCTGTCGGCATAGGCCAGCTTCGCCGACTCCGTGACCAGGTGGACGAAGTCCGCCGACAGCGGGCCCGCGGAGGCCAGGTCGACGCCGCGCAGGATGGCCAGTTGCTGCAGGAAGACCGGCCCCTGCGACCAGGGGCCGGCCTTGAGCACCGTGTACCCGCAGTAGTCCACCGAGGTCGGTTCCTCGACCGGCGGTCGCCACGTCGCCAGGTCCTCCGCGGAGAGCAGCCCCGGTGCCGTCGTCCGCTGGAGTCGTAGACCTCCTGGCCGGCGCAGAACTCGACGATCGCCTCGGCGACGAAGCCGGCGTAGAAGGCCTGGTGCGCGGCCTCGATCTGCTCGAGCCGGTCACCGGACGCACGCTCGGCCACGGCGAGGATCCGCTCGAACGTCGCGCCCAGCACGGGGCTCCGCAGCACCGTGCCCGGTCGCGGGGCCGTGCCGTCGACCAGCCAGGTCGCCGCGGAGGTGGGCCAGTGCTCCCGGAACAGCGACTCCACCCCGGCCACCGTCTCGCTGATCTGGTGCACGACCGGGTAGCCGCCGTGGGCGTACCCGATGGCGTAGCCGAGCACCTCGCGGAGCGGAGCGTCCCGTGGTCGGCCAGCAGCCGCAGCCACGCACCGACGGCACCCGGGACGCATGCGGCCAGGAGACCGGTCCCGGGAACGAGGTGCAGGTCGAGGTCACGGAAAGCCGCGATGCTCGCGCCCGCAGGTGCCGGGCCCTGGCCGCACACGGTGAACGCGCGGTCCGCTGCGGCGTCCCAGCCGAGGATCGGCGCGTCTCCGGCCGGTCCGTTCAGGTGTGGCTCGACGACCTCGAGGACGAACCCCGTGGCGACGGCCGCGTCGAAGGCGTTGCCACCCTTCTCCAGCACCGCCATCCCGACCGCGGACGCCAGCCAGTGCGTCGAGGCGACCATGCCGAAGGAGCCGACCAGCTCGGGCCGGGTGGTGAAGGTGCGGTCCATGCGCGCCCACTCTTCCGCCGATCGCCGTCCCACGCTCCCTGACCGGCGCTCCGGCGCGATCAGGCGGAGGTGCCCCGGAGCTCCTCGAGGACCGGGGCAGCCACCTTGAACGCGTGGTTCGCCGCGGGGACGCCGGCGTAGATCGCGGCGTGCTGGATGACCTCGCCGATCTCCTCGTCGGTCAGCCCGTTGTTCTTCGCTGCCCGCACGTGCAGCGCGAACTCCTCCCAGTGCCGCAGCGCGATGGTGATCGCCAGCGTCATAAGGCTGCGGTCGCGACGGGCCAGCCCGGGACGCTGCCAGAGGTCGCCCCACGCGGTGCGGGTGATGAAGTCCTGGAAGTCGGCGGTGAACGGCGTCGTGCCGGCGACGGCGCGATCGACGTGCACATCACCCAGCACCTCCCGCCGGGTGCGCATGCCGGCCTCGCGGCGCTCGTCGTCCGTGGTCGGCTCGCTCATGCGGTACCTCCAGCCGTGTCGAAGTGCTCGAGCAGTGCGCCGGTCACCCGTAGCGGCTGCTCGACGTTGGCCAGGTGCGCGCCCGGGCTCACCGTCAGCAGCTCGGCGTCCGGGATCGCGTCGACGATGGCCTGCTGGTGCTCCGGGGCGTCGCCGGGTCCTCCCGGCCGCTGATCACCAGCGTGGGCGCGCTGATGGTGGGCAGGTCGGCCCGCAGGTCCATGTCCGCTATCGCCTCGCAGCAGCCCGCGTACCCCTCGCCGGGCTGGGCGGCGATCATCGCCTCCATCCGGGCGACCGTGGCGGGCTCGGCAGCGGCGAACCCGGGCGTGAACCACCGGCCGACGACGACCGGCGCGAGCACCCCGGTGCCCTCGGCGCGGGCGGTCCGTGCCCGGTCCTGCCAGTTCTGCCGCGGCCCCAGCAGCGCCGCCGTGCACAGCAGGACCAGCCGGTCCACCCGGTCCGGCTCGCGTGCGGCCAGCCGCATGCCGGTCATCCCGCCCAGCGACAGCCCCGCGACGTGCGCCCGCCCGACACCCAGCCGGTCCAGCAGGGCGACGACGTCGTCCACCAGGTCGTCGAGGGAGTACGGGCCGTGGGGCACCGGCGACCGGCCGTGCCCCCGGGTGTCGTAGGTGATCACCCGGAAGCGCTCGGCCAGTGCCGGCACCTGCGGGTCCCACATGGCGCGGGTCGCGCCGAGGGAGTTGGAGAGGACGACGACCGGCGCGTCGGCCGGCCCCGTCTCGGTGGCGGAGACCTCGACGGCGGTCATGACGTCCTTCCCGTGCGGCGGTCGTACTCGGTCAGGACGGCGTCGACCTGGGCCGGCGCCTCGCCGACGTCGGGCCCGCCCCGGAGCAGCGCGGCGACGTCGACGTCGGAACGGCCGGCGAGGACCTCGGTCAGCGGACGTCCGGAACCCCGGGCCTCGCGGACCGCCTCCGCGGCGGCGTCGTGCGCGGCGCCGCGACCCAGCGACGGGGCGAGCGCGTCGGCCAGCGCCCCCGCGAGCTCCGGGTCCCGCGCCGCCGCCACGTTGTCGGCCATGCGGGCGACATCGGGCCGCAGGTCGGCGAGGCACTCGGCCAGCCAGGCGGCCGCCGACCCGACGGTGGCCAGCAGGTCACCGAGGGTGGGCCACTCGCTGTGCCAGGCGCCGGCGGAGCGCTCGTGCTCCTGCTCCATGGCGGCGAAGAGCGTGGCCACCAGCCCCGGCGCGCGGCGGGCGCAGGCGCGGGCCGAGATGGCGGCGACGGGGTTGTGCTTGTGCGGCATGGCCGACGAGCCGCCGCGGGATCCGCCCTCGCTGACCTCGCCGACCTCGGTCTGCGCCATGAGGACGACGTCGACGGCCACGGTGGCGAGCACGCCGGCCGCCGCCCCCAGCGCTCCGGCGAGGTCGGCGATCGGCAACCGGACGGTGTGCCACGGGACCGGGGTGGTGGCCAGCCCGAGCTCGGCGGCCAGCGCGGTGCGCAGGTCCACGCCGGAGCCCTCGCTCGCGGCCAGCGTGCCGACCGCACCGCCGTACTGCACGGGCAGGGACGCGTCCACCGCCACGAGCCGGGCGCGCGCCCCTCCAGCCCGGCCAGCCAGCCGGCGGCCTTCAGGCCGAACGTGGTGGGCAGCGCCTGCTGCATCAGGGTGCGGCCCATGACGACGTCGTCGCGGTGGGTGCGGGCCAGCTCTGCGGCGGCCTCGGTGGCGACGGCGAGGTCGCGGTCGATCGCCGACATCGCGCGGCGGGCGACCAGGACCAGGGCGGTGTCGAGCACGTCCTGGCTGGTCGCCCCGACGTGCACGGCCCGAGCCGCGTCCGGGCCGACGGCGTCCTGCAGCACCCGGACCAGCGGCGGCACCGGGTTGCCGGCGTCCGCGGCGCGGGCCACGACGGTCGCGAGGTCCAGGCCCGCAGGCTCGGAGCAGGCGCGCGTCACGGCGTCGGCGGCCGTGGTGGGGACCAGCCCCGTCCGCGCCGCGGCGCGGGCCAGGGCCGCCTCGACGTCGAGCAGCGCGTCGATCCACGCCGGGTCGGAGACGGCTGCCGCGGCGCCGCCTCGGGCGAAGGTCCCGCCGAACAGTCCAGTCACCTGCACGTCCCGGTCACGGAGGTGTTCGCACCCGAGCGACCGATGCCGGCGCGGTTCATACGGCGAAGAACACGGTCTCGCGGTCGCCCTGGAGGAAGATGTCGAACCGGTAGCCGTCGTCGGTCGGCTCGGCCAGAAGCGTGCCGCGCCGGTCCTCGGGCAGTCCGCGCAGGACGACGTCCTCGGCGTTGGCCTCGGCCTCGTCGGCGAAGTAGATGCGCGTGACGACCCGGTCGAGCAGGCCGCGGGCGAACACCGAGACGTCGATGTGCGGCGCCTGTACGCCGCCCTCGCCGTCGGGCACCCGGCCCGGCTTGAGGGTGTGGATGCGGTACTCGCCGGTGAGCGTCTCCGCCCGCGCGTACCCGCGGAAGCCCGGGTAGGACGCCGCCCCGCGAGGGTCCTCCGGCGACGGGAAGCCGCCGTCGGGGTCGGCCTGCCAGGTCTCGACCATGGCGTCGGGGACGACGTCGCCGGCGCCGTCGAAGATCCTGCCCCGGATCCAGAAGGCGCCCGAGGTGCCCTCCGCTGCGGCCAGCTCGCCGTCCGGCCAGCTCAGGCCGATCGCGAGGTAGGGCCCGACCGTCGCGCTCGGGCTCGTCCCCAGCCGCAGGGGCCCGTCCAGGAAGCCGGTGCTGCGGCTCCGCCCGGGCAGCGGCTGGTAGGGCTCGGTGACGTCGGGGACGTCCAGCGGGTTCGTCGTCATCACGCCACGTCTCCGTCGTCCTCGGTCTCGAACGGGGTCTGGTCGGTGCCGCGCAGCACGATGTTCCACTCGAACGCCAGCGCCCAGTTGTCCACGGTCCGCTCGAGGCTGAACTGGCTGATCGCGCGGTGCCGCGCCGCGGCCGGGATCGAGTTGAAGATCGGGTCCTGGCCGAACAGCGGGTCGTCCGGGAAGTACATCTGGGTGACCAGCCGCTGGGTGAACGCCCGCCCGAACAGCGAGAAGTGGATGTGCGCCGGCCGCCAGGCGTTGTGGTGGTTGCCCCACGGGTAGGCGCCGGGCTTGATCGTCATGAACTCGTAGCGGCCCAAACTGTCGGTCGTCACCCGGCCCAGCCCGTCGAAGTGCGGGTCCAGCGGCGCCGGGAAGACGTCGACGACGTGCCGGTAGCGCCCGCCCGCGTTGGCCTGCCACACCTCGACCAGCGCGTCGGGCACGGGGCGGCCGTCGCTGTCGAGGACCCGCCCGTGCACGAGGATGCGCTGGCCGACCGCCTCGCCACCGTTGCGCAGCGTCAGGTCGGCGTCCTCGGGCTTCACCCGGTCCTCGCCCAGAACCGGGCCGGTCACCTCGGTCAGCCGGTGCGGCAGGTCGATCGGCGTGCGCAGCGGCGCGCGCAGGCCGGTGCTCCTGTAGTCGGGGAAGCCGACGGGGGTGCGCAGCGAGACGTCCTCGCGCAGGTAGCTCGGCAGCTGCAGCCGACTACCGGATGTGGTCCCGGTCATGCCGGGACCGTACGGCGACCGGCTACTCTCCCCAAGCCCGGACTTCCACTGGGCGGGAGGAGGAGCGATGGCCGGCCGCAGCAGCGCACCGGGTCGTTCGGTCACCTCCCGCGCACTCGCCATCCTCGACGCCTTCGACAGCACAGCGCCGCGGCTAACCCTCACCGAGATCGCCGAGCGGTCGGGCATCCCGCTCACCACCGCCCATCGGCTGCTCGGGGAGCTGACCGACTGGGGAGCGCTGACCCGGCGCTCCGACGGCCGCTTCGAGATCGGCCGCAAGCTCTGGGACCTCGGGCTGCTGGCGCCGGTCCAGCTGGAGCTGCGCCAGGTGGCGGCACCGTTCCTGCAGGACCTGCACACCACCATCCGCGACACCGTGCACCTGGCCGTCCGCGAGGGGTTGCAGGCCTTGTACGTCGAGCGGATCTCCGGCCGCGAATCGGTGCCGATCGTCAGCCAGGTGGGCAGCCGGCTGCCGCTGCACGCGACCGGGGTCGGGAAGGTGCTGCTGGCGGCGGCGCCGCCGGACGTGGTGGAGCAGGCGTTGCGCTCGCTCACCCGCCAGACCCGGCACACGCTGGTCGATCCCGGCCGGATCCGCCGTGAGCTCGCCGAGGTCCGCCGCCGCCAGTACGCGCGGACGTCGGAGGAGATGTCGCCGGGTGCGGCGTCCCTGGCGGTGCCGGTGCAGGTCGAGGTGCGGAGGGGCCCGGTCGTCGTGGCGGCCCTCGGCATCGTCGTCCCCCGCACCGGCGGGACCTTCCCCGCCTCGTGCCCGTGCTGCAGGTCGCCGCCCGTGGCATCGGACGCGAGCTCGCCCGTACGCGCGATTTCCACTGACCGGAAGGTTCGGGTTCCCAGGCGACGGTCTCCGCGATCACACTCGGCCCCGTGCGCACCCAGGTAGGCATCATCGGAGCCGGCCCGGCCGGCCTGCTCCTCTCGCGGCTGCTGACGCTGCAGGGCATCGACAACGTCGTGCTCGAGAACCGCTCGCGCGAGTACGTCGAGGCGCGGATCCGGGCCGGCATCCTCGAGCAGCACACGGTCGACACGCTCACCGACGCCGGACTCGGCGACCGGCTGCACCGCGAGGGCCTCGAGCACTCGGGCATCTACCTGCAGTACCCGGGGACGCGGCACAAGCTCGACTTCCCGGAGCTGTGCGGGCGCACGGTGTGGGTCTACGGGCAGACCGAGGTCACCAAGGACCTGATCAAGGCCCAGCTCGACGGCGGTCCGCCGCTGCTGTTCGACGTCTCCGACGTGGTCCCGGAGGACGTCGACTCCGACTCCCCCGCATCCGGTTCACCGACGCCGAGGGCAACCCGCAGGTGCTCGAGTGCGACGCGATCGCCGGCACGGACGGCTTCCACGGCCCGTCGCGGGCGGTCGTGCAGGAGGGCACCGCCGGGCGGACCTGGGAGCGCACCTATCCCTACTCCTGGCTGGGCATCCTGGCCGACGCGGCGCCGGCCACCGACGAGCTCATCTACGCCTGGCACCCCGACGGCTTCGCGCTCTACTCGATGCGCTCGCCGACAGTGTCGCGGCTCTACCTGCAGGTCGACCCCGGCGAGAAGATCGAGGACTGGTCCGACGACCGCATCTGGGACGGCCTCGCGACGCGCTTCGCCCTCGACGGCTGGGAGATCACCACCGGCACCGTCACGGAGAAGTCCATCCTGCCGATGCGCTCGTTCGTCAGCGCGCCGATGCGGAGGGGCGGCTCTTCCTCGCCGGCGATGCCGCGCACATCGTCCCGCCGACCGGGGCCAAGGGGCTCAACCTCGCCGTCGCCGACGTGACGCTGCTGGCCTCGGCGCTGGTCCGGCTGCTGAAGGAGGGGCGGACCGACCTGGTCGACAGCTACTCCGACCGGGCGCTGGCCCGCGTCTGGCGGTGCACCCACTTCTCCTGGTTCATGACGTCGATGCTGCACCGCTCCGGTGACGACTTCGACGCCGAGCTGCAGCTCTCCCAGCTGCGCCGGGTGTGCTCGTCGGAGGCCGCCGCCCGCGAGCTCGCCGAGAACTACACCGGCCTCCCCTCGGATAGCTGGGCCCCGCCGAGTGCGACGACGTCGTGGCCATCAGCCGCTGATCGCCACGACGTCGTCGCATTCGATCGCCACTCCTCCGCCGGACGCACTCACGCCAGGTCCTCCAGGGACGGCGCGGAGAGAGGCGTCAGGCGCACGCCACGCGCCTCCGGCGTCCCGGCGAACGAGATGCCGCGCAGAACGGCGCCACTCCGACCCCGGCCCGGAGCTACCGGCCGGTAAGGAATGTGGGATCGTCGGCTCGACCCGAACGCAGACGGCAGCACCACAGGAGCGGCAGCCGTCAAGGAAAGAGGACCGATGCGGTTGCAGCTGTCCCCGGAGCTCGAAGCCTTCCGGGAAGAGATGCGGACCTTCTTCACCACGCAGGTGCCCCAGGAGATCCGCGACACGGTCGCGGCACACCGGCACCCGACGAAGGAGCAGTACGTCGAGGCCCAGCAGGTCCTCAACGCTGCCGGCCTGGCCGTGCCGCACTGGCCGGTGGAGTGGGGCGGTCGCGACTGGACGCCGCTGCAGCGCCACATCTGGCGCGAGGAGATGCAGCTGGCGTCGGTGCCCGAGCCGCTGGCGTTCAACGCCAGCATGATCGGCCCGGTCATCGCGGCCTTCGGCAACCAGGAGCAGAAGGAGCGCTTCCTGCCGAAGACGGCCAACCTCGACATCTGGTGGTGCCAGGGCTTCTCCGAGCCCGACGCCGGCTCCGACCTGGCGTCGCTGCGCACCACCGCCGTCCGCGACGGCGACGACTGGGTCGTCAACGGGCAGAAGACCTGGACGACGCTGGGCCAGCACGCCGACTGGATCTTCTGCCTGGTCCGCACCGACCCGACCGCGGAGAAGAAGCAGCGCGGCATCTCGATGCTGGTCTTCCCGATGGACACCCCCGGCGTCACGCTGCGCCCGATCGAGCTGCTCGACGGCGGCTTCGAGGTCAACGAGGTCTTCTTCGAGGACGTCCGCGTGCCGGCCGAGAACCTCATCGGCGAGGAGAACCGCGGCTGGGACTACGCCAAGTTCCTGCTGGGCAACGAGCGCGTCGGCATCGCCCGCGTGGGCGCGACCAAGCGGCTCATCGCCCAGGCCAAGGAGCACGCGCAGGCGATCATCTCCGGCGGCCGCCCGCTGGCCGAGGACCCGCGCATGGCCTCCCGCATCGCCGAGCTGGAGAACGAGCTGGTGGCGCTGGAGCTCACCGCCCTGCGCGTCGTGGCCAACTCCGCCGACGGCAAGCCGCACCCGGCGTCGTCGGTGCTCAAGCTGCGGGGCTCGGAGCTGCAGCAGGCCGCCACCGAGCTGGTCGTCGACATCGCCGGGCCGCTCTCGCTGGCGTCCTTCGCCGAGGACGGCTCGGACGTCCCCGACTGGGCCCGCGTCGCGACGCCGTCGTACCTGAACTACCGCAAGGTCTCCATCTACGGGGGCTCCAACGAGGTGCAGCGCACCATCATCGCCGGCTCGATCCTGGGGTTGTGAGACGAGAAGTGAACTTCGATTTCGACAGCGAGCAGAACGACCTCCGCGAGGCGGTGCGCGGCCTGCTGGCCCGCGCCTACTCCGACAGCGAGCAGCGCCGAACCGTGGTGAAGACGGATCCGGGCTTCGACGAGAAGACCTGGGCGCGGCTGGCCGAGATGGGCCTGCTGGGCCTGCCCTTCGCCGAGGAGGACGGCGGCATGGGCGCCGGACCGATCGAGGTGGCGATCGTCGCCGAGGAGATCGGCCGCGTCCTGGCCCCCGAGCCGTTCATCGAGGCCGTGGTCCTGGCCGGTGGCCTCGTCGCCGCCGTCGGCACGGCGGAGCAGAGGGGCGAGCTCATCGGGGCCATCTCCGAGGGGACGACGATCGCCGTCTTCGCGCACGCCGAGCCCGGCACCCGTTGGACGTCGACGGCCGAGGGCGTCACCGCCACGCAGGCCGGCGACGGCTGGACGCTGACCGGCGTCAAGGAGCCGGTGCCCAGCGGCGCCCGCGCCGACGTGCTGGTGGTGTCGGCCGCGATCGAGGGCGGCACCGGGCTGTTCCTCGTGCAGGGGACGCCTCCGGGCTGACCCGCACCGGGTACCGGACGCACGACGGCACCCGCGCGGCCAACGTCCGCTTCGACGGCACCCCCGCCGTCGCCCTCGGTGCGGGCGGCGACCAGACCGCGGCCATCGAGCGGGCGCTGGCCGAGGCCCGCATCGCCTACGGCCACGAGGCGATCGGCGCCATGGACACCGCGCTGCGCACCACGGCGGAGTACCTCAAGACCCGCAAGCAGTTCGGCGTCACCCTGAACAAGTTCCAGGCGCTGACCTTCCGGGCGGCGGACATGTACGTGTCCCTGGAGCTGGCCCGCAGCACCACGCTGTGGGCGTCGATGGTGCAGGAGGCCGGCGGCGACGTCGTCTCGGCGGCTGATCGCGCCCGGCTGCAGACCAGCCGCGCCGGCCGGCACATCGGCAAGGAGGCGATCCAGCTGCACGGCGGCATCGGCGTGACCGCGGAGTACTCCGTCGGGCACTACACCAGCCGGCTGACCGCGATCGACCACCTGCTCGGTGACGGCGACTGGGCCGCCGACCGCCTGGCCGCCACGGTGACCGACCACGAGACGGTCGACCCCCTGGGCGCCCCCTACGCCTGACCTCGTTGAGGCATAGGTACCTATACCTGCAGATCCGGGCCGGAAATGCGGGTAAAGGTACCTATGCCTGACGGGCGAGGCGGACGACGACTCTGGCCGGCCGGCGAGGGCGGCCCCACCGGGAGAACCGCGCCCGAGGCACCGTCAGTGGGCGCTGAGGCGCAGTTCCGGCGTCCGGACGTGCGCATCTGCGCCCACCGTCAGCGCGCGGGGCCGAGGACGGCGGGCGTCCTCAGAGCACCCAGCCCTCGGGGTTCGACTCCGGATCGTCGGCGGACTGGCCGAGCATGGCGTGCTTGAGCTCGGCGGCCTCGCCGCGCACCTGGTCCAGGATCGGCACGAGGTCGTCCTCGCGGAGCCGGCCGAGGGTCAGCCGCGAGATCGGGATGTCCTCGTAGTCGTCGATGGTCAGTCGCGCGGCCACCTCGAACGCGGCACGTAGCAGCGCGCCGTCCATCGTCTGGTAGTCGTCGATCTCCTTGAGCGGGGTGGTCATCGCCGCCGGGAAGCCCCACTGCTCGAGCGCGACGGCGGTGAGCCGCAGGCTGTTGATCCCGTACCGCCGCGTCTCGGCCGCCCGCCGGCTGCGGAAGGTCGGATGTGCGGCCACGATCTCGGCGTACCCCTCGGGGTCGTTGTGGTGCAGCAGCGCCGCACCGAGCTGGGCGAGCAGTCCCAGGCACAGGGAGTCCGGCGGCCGCTCGCCGAAGCGGGGGCCAGGGTCGAGGCACCGAGCGCCAGGCTGGTCGTGACGTCCCAGAAGTTGCCGGGCAGGCGCGACTCGTCGTCGAGGTCCGTCAGCGCCACCGTGGCCATCGTGCGCACGGTGGTGAAGCCGACGACGGTGACGGCGAACTGCAACGAGGTCACCCGGCCGCGCATGCCGAAGTAGGCGGAGTTGGCCAGCTTCATCACCCGGCCGGCCAGGGCGATGTCGGAGGACAGGATCCGGGCGAGGGTCTTCGCGTCGGTGTCGTCGGAGTTGGCGACGGAGACGATCTGCGCCGCGACCGGCTTCTGGACGGCCATCGTGTCGATGCCCGCCAGGATCACCTCGATGTCGAAGACCGGCCCCGGCGCGGTGTCCGCACCGGGGAACGGGGTGACGGTCATGGCGTGTCCTCCGAGTGTGCGGCGAACCACGCCGCGGTGTGCCCGCCGCTCATCGGCTGGGCGAGGCTGAAGCCCTGGAGGTAGGTCGCGCCGAGGCGGGTCAGCTCCTCGGCCTGCTCGACGGTCTCCACCCCTCGGCCACGGTGCACAGGTTCAGGTTGCGGGCCATCGCGATGACCGCCGAGGCGATCTCGGAGTGACCGTCGGCCAGCTCGGCGACGAACGAGCGGTCGACCTTGAGGCAGTCGACCGGCAGGTGCCGCAGGTAGGCCAGCGACGAGTAGCCGGTGCCGAAGTCGTCGATGGCCAGTTCCACGCCCAGGTCGCGCAGCTGTTCGAGCACCTCGCGGGCCGAGGTCGGGTCCTTCATCAGGGCCGACTCGGTGATCTCGATCTGGATCCGGGACGGCGCCAGGGAGTGGCGTTCCAGCGCTGCGGCGACCTGCGCGGCGAGGTTGTCGTCGAGCTGGAGCGCCGACACGTTGACGTTCGCCCGGCCCACGGTGCCCACGCCCAGCAGGTGGTCCCACTCGGCGAGCTGCCGGCAGGTCTCGTCGAGGACGAGCCGGCCCAGCCCGGTGATCAGGCCGCTCTCCTCGGCCAGCGGCACGAAGACGGTGGGGCTGACCGGTCCCCGCTCGGGGTGGTCCCAGCGGGCCAGCGACTCGACGGCCACCGGCTGGCCGTCCCGGGTGCTGAAGATGGGCTGGTAGTACATGACGATCTCGCGGCGCTCGATGGCGTCGCGCAGCTCGGTGACCAGGCGCAGCTTGTCCCGGGCCTGCGCACGGGCCTGCTGGTCGAGGACGGTCACCCGCCCCTTGCCGCTGGCCTTCGCCTGGTACATGGCGATGTCGCAGTCGCGGATGAGTTCCTCGGCGAGGACGTGCTCGGCCGTCTGCACGGTGACGCCGACGCTCGCGTACGGGCGGATGTCCACCCCACCCAGGCGCATCGGCCGCGCCAGCGCCTCGGACACCCGCCCGGCCAGCGCGACCGCCGCCTCCTCGTCCACGTTCTCGCAGACGACGACGAACTCGTCGCCGCCGAACCGGGCCACCAGGTCGCCCGGGCGCACGGTGGCACCGAGGCGGGCGGCCACCTCGACCAGCAGTTCGTCGCCGGCGGTGTGGCCCAGGGAGTCGTTGACGACCTTGAAGTTGTCCAGGTCGAGGAAGAGGCAGGCCAGACCGCTGGTGCCCACGTGGAAGCGGTCTGCCACGTACTGCGCGAGCAGGGTGCGGTTCGGCAGACCGGTGAGCGGGTCGTGGTTGGCCTGGTGGGCGAGCTTGGCCTCGAACGCCAGCCGGTCGGTGATGTCCTCGATGGTGCCGACGAAGCCCGCGCCCATGCCCGGTGTGAACAGGTGGGCGAAGCGGATGACCGTCGTCCGGACGGAGCCGTCGGCGCGCACGAGGCGGGCCTGGGTCTCGACCTCCGCGCCGTCGAGGGCGGCGGCGACCTGTTCGATGACGCCGTCGAGGTCGTCCTCGTGGATCGTGTCGATCCAGCCGGTGCCGAGCAGCTGCTCGGCGCGCAGCCCGACCAGGGTGCAGAAGGCGTCGTTGACGTGCGCCAGCCGCATCCCCTGCTCCGAGAGCAGGGTGGGGATCGGTGAGCGCTCGGTGAGCGCGGAGAAGCGGCGCTCGTGGGCGTCGGCGGTGGCCCGCAGCGCGCGCTCCTGCTCGTTGGCCGTGTCGAGGATGCGCATGGTCCACATGCGGCCGCCCGGGGCGGGGGTGGTGATGACGACGGCGTCGACGGTGGCCCCGTTGGCCATGCGGACCGGCAGGGTCATGCGGGCGGTGCGCTCCCGGCGGAGCAGGAGCTTGAGCTCACCGCCGCCGAGGGTGGGGAACAGGTGGGCGGCCGGCAGCGTGCGCAGGTCCTCCAGGCCGTAGCCGAGGAGCTGCATCGCGCCCTCGTTGCCCCACGTCAGGCGCTGCGTACCGCCGACGCTCTCGGCGACGAGCAGGGCGAGGTTGTCGCTCACGGTCGCGCTGTAGAAGACCGTGGCGACGATCTCCGGCGGCACCATGTCGTCGTCGGGTGGCGTGCTGATCGAGACGGACACGGTCCTCCCTCCGCTGCTCAGGACGTCGCCAGGTGGTCGGCGTCGGCGGGGCCCGCCCGGTTCGCCCGGCCGGGTCCGGACGGACCTGGCCGAGCAGGACCGGAGCCCTGCTGAGGACTGGATCGGCGTGTGCACCCCTCTCCCTTCACCTGAACGTGCTCGACTCCCCCGATGGGGGAGCCGGCGTCCGAGGGTCGAGGCACGTCGGCGACGCGTCCCGCGGCACCCGAGCCGGCCGCCGGACCAGGAGGTACCGCCGTGTCCGCCGTTCCCGTGCGGCCCTCGCGCTGGTCCGCGGCCGCCGCCGTGCTGGCCCCGTCGGCCGAGCTGACGGCGCTGGACGACCTCGACGCCCCCGGCAACGAGATCGCCGACCTCGCGCCGCTGGCGTCCCTGGAGCGCCTCACCACGCTCACGCTGACCGACAACGCCGTCAGCGACCTGTCACCGCTGGCACTTCTCGAGCTGTTCGACCTCGGGCTGTCGCAGAACCCGGTCAGCGACCTCACCCCGCCCGCGGGGACGACGACGCTCCACGCGCTCGGACTGGCCGCCGCGCAGGTCACCGACATCGGCCCCCTCGCCGGGCACGACGCGCTCCGCGAGCTCGACCTCTCCGGCAACGCGATCAGCGACGTCGCGCCGCTGGCCGGGCTGCCCACCGTGGGCACCCTCCGGCTGGCGCGGAACCGGATCGTCGACGTCGGCGGCCTCGCCGACGCCCCGCTGCTGCAGGAACTCCAGCTCGCCCACCCGCTGACCGATCTGACACCGCTGCTGCGGACCCGCTCGCTGGTGAACCTCGAGCTCGACGAGACCGACGGGACACGGCTCACCGGCATCGCGGAGCTGCGGGCCGCCGGGGTGCACGTCAACGGCCTCGCGTGAGCCCGAGGTCACCCGGTCAGGTGGGTACCGCAGCCCGGACCGGGCGAGCCGGACAGCAGACGATGTGGAACCTGTCACTTCCCCGGACCCTGGAGGAGGGTTCGGCCGTTGGCCCGGCATGATCCCCCAGGATCGACCGATCCACCGGCACAGCACCGAGGACGACGGCACCGAGCACGACCGCACTGCGTACGACAGCCACCGAGGGCAGGCGACGGAGCCTCCCCGGCGACGAATGGAGCGCCACGTTGCGAATCGGAGTTCCGCGGGAGACCCGCGCCCGTGAGACACGGGTGGCCGCCACGCCGGCCACCGTCGCCAAGCTGCGGGCCCTCGGCTACGACGTCGTCGTGGAGGCCGACGCCGGCGCGGCCGCGAGCTTCCCGGACGAGGCGTACGCGGACTCCGGGGCCACCGTCGGAACGGCGGACGACGCGTGGCAGGCCGACGTCGTGCTGCGGGTCAACGCCCCGGCCGCCGAGGAGATCCCCGCCTGCGGGACGGTGCGACGCTGGTCAGCCTGTTGAGCCCGGGGCTGAACCCCGACCTGGTCGACGCCCTGACCGCCCGCCCGATCACCGTGCTGGCGGTGGACGCGGTCCCCGCATCTCGCGCGCCCAGTCGATGGACGTGCTCAGCTCGATGGCCAACATCGCCGGCTATCGGGCGGTCATCGAGGCGGCGCACACCTTCGGCCGGTTCTTCACCGGCCAGGTCACCGCGGCCGGCAAGGTGCCACCGGCCAAGGTGCTCGTCGTCGGGGCCGGTGTCGCCGGGCTGGCCGCGATCGGCGCGGCCAGCAGCCTGGGCGCGATCGTGCGTGCCTCCGACGTCCGGCCCGAGGTGGCCGAGCAGGTGCGCTCGCTGGGCGGGGAGTACGTCGCCGTCCCGGACGCCGAGGAGCAGGTGAGCGCCGACGGCTACGCGCGGGAGATGTCCGAGGACTTCAACCGCCGGGCCGCGCAGATGTACGCCGAGCAGGCGGGCGACGTCGACATCATCATCACCACCGCACTGATCCCCGGGCGGCCGGCGCCGCGGCTGATCACCGAGGAGATGGTCGCCTCGATGAAGTCCGGCAGCGTGATCGTCGACATGGCCGCCGCCCAGGGCGGCAACGTGGCCGGCTCCGTCGCCGACGAGATCGTGGTGACCGGCAACGGTGTCTCGATCATCGGCTACACCGACCTGCCCGGCCGGTTGCCGGCCCAGGCCTCCCAGCTCTACGGCCAGAACCTGGTCAGCCTGCTCACCCTGCTGACGCCGGGCAAGGACGGCGAGCTGGTCCTCGACTTCGACGACGTCGTCCAGCGGGCGATCACCGTCGTACGGAACGGCGAGAAGACCTGGCCACCGCCGCCGGTGCAGGTCTCGGCCGCGCCGACCCCGGTTGCCGCGGCGCCGGTGGAACCCGCGCCACCACCGAAGCCACCCGCACCGGGCCGGACGTTCGCGCTGGTCGGGCTGGGTGCCGCGGTGCTGTTCGGGATCACCGCCTTCTCCCCAACGAGCTGATCCAGCACTTCACCGTGTTCGCCCTGGCCGTCGTGGTCGGCTTCTACGTGATCGGGCACGTGCACCACGCCCTGCACACGCCGCTCATGTCGGTGACCAACGCGATCTCCGGGATCATCGTCGTCGGCGCCCTGCTGCAGATCGGCCACGGCGACGCCGTGGTCACCACACTGGCCTTCATCGCGATCCTCGTGGCCAGCATCAACGTCTTCGGCGGCTTCGCCGTGACCCGCCGCATGCTCGGCATGTTCACGAGAGGCTGACGATGACCGCCACCACCGCCGCGTCGGCGGCCTACATCGTCGCGGCCCTGCTCTTCATCCTGAGCCTGGCCGGGCTGTCCAAGCACGAGACGGCCAAGTCCGGCATCGTCTACGGCATCGCCGGCATGGCCATCGCGCTCGCCGCGACGGTCGGGCTGGCCTCCCGGAGCCTGAGCGCCTCCGGCCTGACCCTGATGCTCGTGGCGGTGGCGGTCGGCGCCGTGATCGGCCTGTGGCGGGCTCGCCAGGTGCAGATGACGGGCATGCCCGAGCTGATCGCCCTGCTGCACAGCTTCGTGGGCCTGGCCGCCGTGCTGGTCGGCTGGAACGGCTACCTGTCGGTGGAGGGGAACCTCGACGAGCAGACCGAGGTCGCCCCGGACCTGCTCGGCATCCACTCCGCCGAGGTCTCGATCGGGGTCTTCATCGGCGCGGTCACCTTCACCGGCTCCATCGTGGCGTTCCTGAAGCTGTCCGGCCGGGTCAAGAGCAACCCGCTGATGCTGCCGGCGCACAACCTGCTCAACCTCGGCGCGCTGGTGGCGTTCGTCGCGCTCACCGTCGTGTTCGTTCTCGAGCCGAACCTGCTGGTGCTGGCGGTCGTCACGGTCATCGCCCTCGCCCTGGGCTGGCACCTGGTGGCCTCGATCGGCGGCGGCGACATGCCCGTCGTCGTGTCCATGCTCAACAGCTACTCGGGCTGGGCCGCGGCCGCGTCGGGCTTCCTGCTGGGCAACGACCTGTTGATCGTCACCGGGGCCCTGGTCGGCTCCTCGGGTGCCTACCTCTCCTACATCATGTGCAAGGCGATGAACCGCTCGTTCATCTCGGTGATCGCCGGCGGGTTTGGCAACGAGGGCAGCGTCTCCGCCGACGACCGCGACTACGGCGAGCACACCGAGATCTCCGCCGAGGACACCGCCGACCTCCTGCGCGAGGCGAAGTCCGTCGTCATCACCCCCGGGTACGGCATGGCGGTCGCCCAGGCACAGGGCGCCGTCGCCGAGCTCACCCGGAAGCTGCGGGCCAAGGACGTCGACGTCCGGTTCGGCATCCACCCGGTGGCCGGGCGCCTGCCCGGGCACATGAACGTGCTGCTGGCCGAGGCGAAGGTGCCCTACGACGTCGTCCTCGAGATGGACGAGATCAACGACGACTTCGCCGACACCGACGTCGTGCTGGTCATCGGCGCCAACGACACCGTCAACCCGGCCGCCACCGACGACCCGGGCAGCCCCATCGCCGGCATGCCGGTGCTCACGGTGTGGGAGGCCGGTCACGTCGTCGTCTTCAAGCGGTCGATGAACACCGGCTACGCCGGCGTGCAGAACCCGCTGTTCTTCCGGGAGAACAGCCGGATGCTGTTCGGCGACGCGCGAGAACGGGTCGAGGACATCCTGCGGGCCCTCTGACCAGCCTGTGCGCCGGCTGTGAGGTGTCCGTCGGCCCTGTCTTCTGTCGGTGAACCGGCCTACGGTGAGTAGGTGGGCGCACACGGAACATCGACCGGGATTCCGTCTGCGGGCACGTCCGGCCACCGCTCCCCGGCGCACGACCCGATCGAGCGACACGACGACCGTTCCGCGTGGGCGCACCCGCCGGCGCTCTCGGACACGGGCCTTCCGCCCTTCCAGCTGTTCGTCGACGGGGGCCGCGTCGTGCTCACCGGGAGCATCGACACCTTCGCCGCCGACCGGCTCGGCCGGGTGCTCGTGTCGTCGCCGGTGCAGGGTCCGGACGCGGTGCTGGACGTCGCACAGGTCGACTTCGTCGACGTCGCCGGCGCCCGGGCCATCGCCCGATGGGCGCAGGAGCTCCGCGCACGCTCCACCGTGCTCGTGGTGCAGGGAGCGTCACCGCTGCTCCGACGGATGTGGCGGGTGCTCGCGCTCGACCGGCTGGCGCCGGTCCGGTTCACCGAGGCGGCCGCGTGACCGCCGTCCTGGGTGAGCCGGCGACCGGCTTCCAGCACGAAGCGCTGTTCTACCGCGGGGACGACGACTTCCTCGCCGGCCTCCTGCCGTTCGTGCGCGAGGACTCGCCCTCGGGGAGTCGGTGGTCGTCGCCCTGCCCCGGCCACGTCTGGATCTGCTGACGAACGCGCTCGGCGAGGACGCCGCGTCCGTGGAGTTCCTCGACATGGCCGAGGTCGGACGCAACCCGGCCGGGATCATCGCGGTCTGGGACCGGATCCTGACCGAGCACACCGCCGCCGGACGGCGGCTGCGCGGTGTCGGTGAGCCCGCCTACGTGGGCCGGCGCACCGTGGAGCTCGCGGAGTGCCGGCTGCACGAGTTGCTGCTCGACCAGGCCTTCGACGGCGGACCGGCGTGGCGGCTCCTCTGCCCCTATGACGAGGCGCACCTGCCCCGTGCGGTCACCCGCGGCGCGCTGCAGACCCACCCCGTCCGGTCGACGGCCACCGGGCGCCGGCCCAGCGAGGAGTACGCCCCGGACGAGGCGGACGTCATGTTCCGGGCCCAGCTGCCCCGCCCCACCGACGCCGTGCTGCGCGGGATCTACGGGCCGGGCGACGTGCCGGCCACGCGCCGGACGGTCGCCCAGTACGCCCGCACCGTCGGGCTGCCGGAGGAGAAGGTGGAGGTGCTCGAGCTCGCCGCCTCGGAGCTGGCCACGAACAGCGTCGTGCACGGCGGCGGCAGGGGCACGGTCGCGATGTGGGTGGAGCCGGGCGCGGCCGTGGTGGAGTTCAGCGACACGGGACAGGTGAAGGACCCGCTGGTCGGCCGGCTCATGCCGTCGCCGGAGCAGGAGGGCGGCCGCGGCGTCTTCCTGGTCAACCAGCTCTGCGACCTCGTGCAGCTGCGTTCCTCGGAGCAGGGCACCACGGTCCGGATCACCACCTGGCTCTGACCGCCAAGGTCAGCGGGGCGCGGACGTCCGGGCCGCCTCCCGTCCGGCGTGCGCGCCGGTGACTATGCTTCTCCGCGGAGTGCGTCACACAGCCGGCGCGCGACCGGGGTTTCCGCCCCGCCTCGACCAGACCCTGGAAGCCACGGGGTCCGGTGCCTGACCGCCGGCATGTTCGTCCGGTGCTACCCACACGGAGAACCACGCGTGACCCGCCCCCAGAACGACCCTTCGGCGGCCGCCGTCCAGTCGGCCTTCGACGAGCTCGGGCGACTGTCCTTCGCCGACCACTCCCTCGAGTCGGTGCTGCACACGGTGACCGCCCTGGCCGGCCGGGTCCTGCCGGGCGAGCCGGTCACCTCGGTGACGATCCTCCGCGAGCGCGGGCCCGCCACCGTCGCCGCCAGCGGGCAGCTGGCCGACGACCTGGACCAGACGCAGTACCGCCTGGGAGACGGCCCCTGCATGACCGCCGCACGCACCGGGCAGCTCACCGAGATCCCCGACACCCGGGCGGCGACGCAGTGGCCGGAGGTCGCCGCCGAGGCCGCCGAGCGCGGCTGCGACACGGTCCTGTCGGTCCCGCTCCCGGTTCAGGAACGGGTGCGAGGCGCCCTCAACGTGTACGCGCGGGCGTCGTCGGCCCCGGTGGACCGGACCCGCGAGCTGGTGGCTCGGTTCGCCACCTACGCCGTCGTCCCGGTCTCGAACATGTACCTGTACGAGATCGCCGTCGAGCGGGCCGAGCACCTGCAGGCCGCGCTGGACTCGCGGGCGGTGATCGACCAGGCCAAGGGCATTCTCATTGAGCGGTTCAAGCTGACCGCGGACCAGGCGTTCCAGGCGCTGGCGCGCATCTCGATGGAGACCAACACCAAGGTCCGCGACGTCGCCGAGCGGTTCGTCGAGTCCGGGGAGTTCCCGTCCGGGTGACCGGCCGCGACGACCGGAGCCGTGGGGTTGCGTCGCGGACCACCGTCACGGACGGTTGCTGACGTGGATCCCTTCCGCGGGCTCGGGATGCCCCGCATCCCCGGGCTCAGCGAGCTCCTTGCCCTGCTGCAGACCCAGACCGAAGCGCTGGCCCAGCTGCCCCGCACGCTCAGCGACCTCAACGGCACGGTGAAGGAACTGACCGAGGCGACGACGATGGCGCACGCGACGATCGCCTCCGCGCAGCGGATCGCCGAGCGCCTCGAGGACCTCGTGGACGAGCTGGAGGAGCCGGTGCGCGCGCTGAGGCCCGGCATCGAGCGGGTGGGCCGGGTGCTGGACGACCCGGTGGTCGACACCGTCCCCGACACGCTGCGGCGCATCCAGGAGGATCTGGTGCCGCTGATCCACGGGCTGCGGGTCGCGCAGGACCGGGTCGGCTCGGTGACCGGCCTGCTGCGCCGCAGGCCCCGGGAGGGCGACGACGGCCTTTAGGCCTCCGGCGGCTTGCCACTGTCGCCGGCGGGCCGGACGAAGTCACCGACGGCCTTCTCCAGCTGGGCCCAGGTCGCGCTCCACTCCTCGAGCGGGTCGAGGATCCGTTCGAAGACGGCCAGCTGCTGGTCGAAGGCGTCCAGCTGCGCCCGCATCGCGGCGATGGACTGCCGCTGCGCCCTGACCGTCGTGGCGACCGCCCCGACCTGGGCTGCCGACATCGCGCCCGGAGGGCTGGGGAGTGCCGGCAGGTGCAGCCTCGACGGGACGGCGCCGGCGAGGACCGGGCGCGGTCGGTGAACCCTCGCAGCTGGCCCACGAACTCGTCGATGGACCGCCCGACCAGCTTGCCGGTCGCGGTCTGGGGCTCTGGTTGCTCCTGCTCGCCACCCATGCCCCGACCGTATTACTCCCCGCCAGGGAGGGCGAGCATGACACCGGCGACGTGCGCGCGCTCAGCGGCCGCCAGGCGGCCGCCGCTCCGACGCGCGGTCTCGCCGGTGCCGCGCCCGGATCACGGGCCGCTCTCCGATGAGCCGGTTGATCGTCGTCAGCATCCGGGCAGACTGGGCTGGACACCCCGAGCGGTTCCGACAGGAGGCCAGGACGTCCATGCTCCGACGAACGTGGCCGGCCGTCCTCGCTGCGCTCCTCGTCCTGGTGGCCGGCTGCTCGTCGGAGCGACCGGCGACGTCGCAGGACACGACGACACCGACGGCGAGCACGGCACCGCCCAGCGAGCCATCGGCGGAGGAGCAGCGGGTCGAGGCGGCCCTCGCGGGGCTCGACCGGCGCGCTCAGGTGGCCCAGCTGTTCGTGGCCGGCGTGCCGCTGGACGACCTCGACACCGGCGAGGCCGTCGCGCAGCAGGGCGTGGGTGGGCTGTTCCTCGCCGGCCGGTCGCAGGCACCGGCGGACGAGCTCGCCGCGACCGCCGCGCGCTGGCAGTCCGTCTCCCCGGGCCGGACCTCTGGGTGGCCGTCGACCAGGAGGGCGGCGCCGTCCAGTCCCTCAAGGGCCCGGGGTTCGAGCGGCTCCCGTCCGCGCAGGCGCAGGGAGCCCTGCCCCCGCCCAGCTGGCGGCCCTCGCCGCCGACATCGGGGCCTCGCTGTCTGCCGCGGGCGTCAACCTCAACCTCGCGCCGGTCGCCGACGTCGTCCCGGCCGGCACCGAGGCGGCCAACGAGCCCATCGGCGCCTTCGACCGCCAGTACGGCAGCACCCCCGAGGCCGCCGCGCCGGTGGTCGCCGCCGTCGTCGACGCGCTGGCCCGGGCGGGGGTGACCGCGACCCTCAAGCACTTCCCCGGCCTCGGCCTCGTGCAGCAGAACACCGACACCACCGCGGACGTGACCGATGCCGCGACCGGTGCCGACGACGCCCAGGTGACGCTCTTCGGCGAGCTGGCGCGCTCCCCGCCGACCCCTTCGTCATGGTCTCGTCAGCGACCTACCCCAAGATCGACCCGTCCGCGCAGGCTGCGTTCTCGCCGGTCGTCGTCACCGGACTGCTCCGCGAGCGGCTCGGCTTCGACGGCGTGGTCATCTCCGACGACCTGGGCAACGCCCGCGCCGTCCTCGACCTCCCGCCGGGCGAGCGCGCCGTCCGCTTCCTGGCCGCCGGCGGCACCCTGGTGCTCACCGTGGACCCGGACCTCGTGCCGGAGATGATCGACGCCGTCCTCGAGCGCGACCGCAGCGACCCGGCGTTCGCCGCCACCGTGGACGCCGCGGTGCGCACCGCCCTGATCGCCAAGGACGGCGCCGGGCTCCTGCCGGACTGAACTCAGCCGACCAGCTCCGCAGCCGCCCGGCGTTCCTGGACGGCGTGCCCGGTGGGTGGAGGACGCCGTCCCGGTGGTCGTAGCTCCACCCCGACGTCCCGGTGTGCACCGCCACGGGCGTCCCACCCGCCGCCACGGCTGGATCAGGTGCTCAGTACCAGCCCTTGGACTGCGAGTGGCTCCAGGCGCCGCACGGGGAGCCGAAGCGGTTCTCGATGTAGATGAGCCCGGCGTCGATCTGGCGGTAGCCGTCCGACGTCTTGGCGATCCCGGTGCCGGCCCACGTGGAATCCAGGAACTGCGCGATCCCGTAGGCGGTGCTGGTCGGGTTCTGCGCGTTGGGGTTCCAGCCGCTCTCCTTGCCCCAGAGGTTCTCCAGGCAGGTGAACTCGCTCGCGCTGCCGACCTTGCCCATCGCGTACTCCTTGTAGGAGCCGGCAGGGGCAGTGGGCGCGGACGTGCCCTGACCCGGACGGGCCGCGGCAGCTGCGGCCTCGGCGGCACGGGCCGCCTCGACGCGGGCGGCCTCCTCGGCGGCGACGCGGGCAGCTTCCTCGGCCGCGACGCGGGCGGCCTCCTCGGCGGCGAGACGATCGGCCTCGGCCTGGTCGGCGGCGGCCTGGACCGCCGCGGCCTCCGCACGCTCGGCGTCGCGCTCGCTGCGGCTGGCGGCGAGCTGCTCCAGCGGGGCCAGGAGCTCGTCGGCGGTCACCGGGGCCGCCTCGGCGCTGATGCCGAGCTGCTCGGCGACGCTCACCGACTGCAGCTGCGCGGCCTCGGCGGGCGGCTCGCCGGCGGTGACGACGCCGACGAGCACAGCGCCGGCGGCGGCGGTCGCGAGGTACATCGCCGGACGACGGCCGGCGAGGGCGGGCGGTGTCCACGACGGGTGGCTCGGCCGTGCGAGGACGTGAGGGTGCGCAGGTTCATGAGGTGCGTGTGCTCCGGATGACAGGACGCGGCGGACCTGCGGCGCACGAGGCGCGGGCGATCCACCACTGGGGGTCGAGGGCAGCACCGCGGGCTGGACGCCCGGCGGAACACCGGTCAGCGAGGCGGGCCCGCGGAACGGTGCATGTGGACTGCTGCGTGCGCGGCGCGCCGAGGGCGCACCAGGCTGCGGCTCTCCGTTCGTCGGTTCCTTCCGTGGCCGCCTACCGAGTTAGCTGACGGATTCGGGCGGGAAGCGGCCCTACCCGCCCCGAGCGGAGCTCGGAGCAGGATTCACCCCAGTACTGCGGTGGGTCCCCGGCTCGCCCGCGACCGGTTGGCCTCGGGCGACTCGGCGGCGTCCGGCGCGGCCACCCCGGGTGGGGCGGAAACGTCCGGCCGGACCGGGCCAACGTAGCCGCCGTTACCGTTACGTGACAATCCCATGGCGGGAATCGGCGGCGTGATGCATCTCGCGGCGGCGGCTCACGGCAGCCGCCACACGGTGGTCCGCCGGACCTGGGTGGGCTGGTGGGGCGATGACTCGGTGTCGGTGACGTCGAAGGTCGCCACCGCCGCGAGCCGGTCCGTCGGCACGTACGGCCGCCCGGGATCCCCAGGTAGACCTCGGCGCCCCGCGCGCGGGCGGCCTCGAGCCAGGGCAGCACCCGCTCGCTCATCACGCGGTCGTAGCAGACGTCACCGGCCAGGACGACGTCGACGGCGGGCGGCTCCTCCCCAGGACGTCACCGACGACGTCGATCGGGCCGACACCGTTCGCCTCCGCGTTGACCGGCACCGCGGCGTGCGAGAACGGATCGATGTCGCTGGCGACCACCCGCCCGGCCCCCGCGAGCGCCGCCGCCACCGCCACCAGACCGCTGCCCGCGCCGAGATCCAGCACCGACCGCCCGCGTACGACCGACGGGGTGTCGAGGACATGGCGAGCGAGCGCCTGACCGCCGGGCCAGGCCGCCGCCCAGAACGGCGGGTCGGTCGGCGCCACGCCGCGCTCGGTCTCGATCGCCTCCCACAGGGCCACCACGTCCGCGGCGACGTGCAGGGTCACCTCGGGGACCAGGGACGGACGGGCGGGCCGGGTGTGGTCGCGGACGAAGGTCGGGGAGACGGACCCCGGGGGAACGGGACGATCGGCCGGCACCCGGCCAGTCAACCCGACCGTCGGCCCGTCCGGAGTCAGAGGTGGGTCGACCAGGACGACAGCTGACCCGCCGGCCGGAATCCCAGCGACTCGTTGACGGCCACCATCGGCCGGTTGGCGTCGGAGTTGTAGGTGCTGATCCGGCGTACCTGCGGGAAGGCCGCGACCAGCTCGCGCAGCACCGCCACCTTCATCCGGGCACCCAGCCGATGCCCGCGGTGCTCGCGCAGGACGAGCGTGCCGCCCTGGTGGGCACGCTCCGGGGCGGCGAGCGTCACCTGCAGGTCGGTGAACCCCACCAGCCTTCCCTCGCGGACGGCGCCGGCGGACAGGACAGTGCGGCCGCGCGCGACGTGCAGGGCCTCGTACTCGCGGATCCGGGCGCCGTCCCACTGCTCCTCGGCGACGGGCAGGTCGCCGTGCGGCGCGTCGGTCGTCATGCGCTGTTCGAGCAGCGCCCGGTCGGCCAGGAGAGCCTCCGGCGTCCGGTCGCGCCAGGTGAGCACCTCGTAGCCGGCTCCGGCGCTTTCGGCCTCCGCCTCGACGGCAGTCAGCCGCGCCGCGTCCGGGGGAGGACCAGGTCGCGGCGGGTCTCCACGAGGTCGCACGTCCAGCCGTGCCGCAGCGCGAAGCCGCGCCCGGGCGCCCCGGGCGCCGGCTCGTCGACCTCGGCGATGAGCTCCGTCCGCCCCGACCGGGCAGCCAGTGCGGTCCCCGCCTCCAGTAGCGTCGTCCCGACGCCCCGGCGTCGGTGCGCGGGGTGCACCGCGACGTCGAGGACCGCGAGCGTCCGGTCGCCGCGCTGCGGCAGGATGAGCCGCAGCGCCCCGACGACGGCCCCGCCGACGACGGCGGCCCGGTGCGTGCCGCCGCGGGAGCCGCCCGGCGCGACCAGCTCCCGCCCGAGCGCAACGTGGTCCGCCGCCGCGCGGGCGGCTCGTCCGGGCGGTCGGTGCGCTGCCCGGCCGCCCAGACCTCGCACCAGTCGGCGAAGAGGGCGTCGTCGGGAGCGAGTTCGACCAGGCGGGGCAGCACTCTTGAAGTTCTACTGCCCCGCACAACCGGACTTCCGGCTACCGCGCGGCCGGCGGCTTCGCCGGAGCCGCCCCACGGGCGATGAGCTTCCAGTAGCTGCCCGGCGTCAGGCGGACGAGCACGTCGGGAACCTTCGCGCTCCAGCCGATGAGCAGCCGTGGACGGCGTTTCTCGACAGCCGCCATGATCATGGCCGCGGCCTTCTCGGGGGCATGGTCAGCAGCTTGGCGAACTGCTTGCGACCCACCTCGTACTCCTCGGCCGAGACGCCGGAGCCGGTGCGTGCGCTCTCGGCGATCCGCGTCTTGATCCCACCGGGGTGCACCACGGTCACCCCGACCGCGTTCTCCGCGAGCTCGTGCCGCACGGCCTCGGAGAACCCGCGGACGGCGAACTTGCTGGCCGAGTAGGCGGCCTGACCGGCGGGCGCGAAGATGCCGAAGACGCTGGAGACGTTCACCAGGTGCGCGCCGGGGTGGGCCTTGAGCGCCGGGAGGAGCGCATGGGTCAGCCGGACGACGGCCCGGAAGTTGACCGCCATCACCCAGTCGAACTCCTCTAGGGTCACCTGGTCGAAGCGCCCGCCGAGGGCGACCCCCGCGTTGTTGACCAGGAGGTCCGTCTCCGGGTGCTCGGCGGCCAGGGTGGCCGCCAGGGCGTCGGTCTGGTCGTCGTCGGAGAGATCGGCGACGTGGGTGGCGAGCGTCAGCGCCGGATGGGCGGCCCGGATGCGGTCGGCGACGTCGCCCAGCCGGTCCTCGTCCCGGTCGACGAGCACCAGGGAGCTGCCCCGCGCGGCCAGCTGGACAGCGAGCGCCTCTCCGATGCCGCTGGCTGCCCCGGTGACGACGGCGGTGCCGCCGGCGAACTGGTACGGGCCCATCAGGCGACCGCCTTCTCCGTGGTGGTGGCGGGCACGCGCCGCTGGAACGTCATGCCCTCGTCCTCCAGCGAACCCCGCCGCAGAAGCCCCACGTCGCGGATGTAGTTCTGGTGCAGCTTCCAGGGCTTGCGCCGGCCCTGCTTGGGCAGGTCGGCGAGGCTGCGCTGGACGTAGCCCGACGCGAGGTCGAGGAACGGCTGGTCGGCGCCCTCCGGCGGCGCGAGGGGCGTGGCCGAGACGTAGCCCCGGGCGCCGAGGTGGTTGATCAACCGGCAGACGTAGCGGTTGACCAGGTCCGCCTTGAGCGTCCACGAGGCGTTCGTGTAGCCGATGACCATCGAGAAGTTGGGGACGCCGGACAGCATCATCCCCTTGTACGAGACCGTCTCCGACAGCTCGACCGGCCGCCCGTCGACGGCCAGGGTCATGCCGCCCATGGCGAGCAGGTTGAGGCCGGTGGCGGTGACGATCACGTCGGCGTCGAGGTGCTCGCCGGACTCCAGCTGCACGCCCTTCTCGGTGAAGGTCGCGATCCGGCCGGTGGCGATGGCGGCCTGCCCGCGGCGCAGGGCCCGGAACAGGTCGCCGTCGGGCACCAGGCACAGCCGCTGGTCCCACGGGTCGTACGGCGGGTTGAAGTGCGTGTCGACGTCGACGTCCGGCACCTGCTTCTGGGTCAGGCGGCGGAGCAGCGTGCGGGCGGCGGCCGGCCAGCGCTGGCTGAACTGGTAGAAGGCCGTGGAGACCAGCACGTTCTTCCACCGCACGATCGGATAGGCCAGCGTCGGCGGCAGCAAGCTGTGCAGGAACCGCGCCAGCGGGTCCCGCCCGGGCAGCGACATGACGTAGCTCGGCGTCCGCTGCAGCATGGTCACGTGCTCGGCCGCGTCCGCCAGGTTGGGCACCAGGGTGACGGCCGTGGCGCCACTGCCGATGACGACGATCCGCTTGCCGGTCGCGTCGAAGTCCTCGGGCCAGTGCTGCGGATGGATCTGCTCACCGGCGAAGCGCTCCTCGCCCGGGAAGTCCGGCCGGAAGCCCTCGTCGTAGCGGTAGTAGCCGGAGCAGGCCGAGAGCCAGGAGCAGGTGAGCTGCACCGTCTCGCCGGTGTCCGTGCGGCGGGCCGTCACCGCCCACCGGGCCTCGTCGGTCGACCACTCGGCGGAGAGGACCTGGTGGTGGAAGCGGATCTTCTCCTCGACGCCGTACTCGCGCGCGGTGTCCCGGATGTAGGTGCGGATGTCCGCGCCGTCGGCGATGGCCTGGGAGTCCTGCCACGGTCGGAAGGCGTAGCCGAGGGTGAACATGTCCGAGTCCGACCGGATCCCGGGGTAGCGGAACAGGTCCCAGGTACCGCCGATCGCCCCGCGCGACTCGAGGACCGCGTACGTCCTGTCCGGGCACTCCTCCTGCAGGTGGCAGGCGGCGCCGATGCCGGACAGGCCGGCGCCGACGACGAGGACGTCGACGTGCTCGGGCGCTGGGTGCTCGATCGTGCGGTGCTCCGCTGCCATGCATGCACTCCTGGGTCCGGGCCGGCCGCGACCGGCGAGGTGCGGCGCTGGAACATTCCGGCACCGACGCTATCGACGGACTGTCGAACGAGTCAACATGGTGTCTAGAAACGGGTGCGTCCGGCTATTCTTCGGCGGTGACCGTCCCGGCGAGCGATCCCTCCCCCGCGGGCGGCGGACCGCCCGCCCCTCGGGCGACGACCGCGAGCTCGCCATCCTCGCCACCGCGGAGCGGCTGCTGACGGAGAAACCGCTCAGCGCCATCTCCGTCGACGACCTCGCCCGCGGCGCGGGGATCTCCCGGCCCACCTTCTACTTCTACTTCGCCTCGAAGGACGCCGTCCTGCTGACCCTGCTCGACCGGGTGGTGGCCGAGGCCGATGCCGCCACGCTCGACGCGTCGCTCCTCCCAGCCGCCGGACCGCGGGAAGGGTGGCGCCGGACGATCACCACGTACTACGAGACGTTCCGGGCGCACCGGGCGCTCACCCTCGCCTGGGCGGAGGCCCGCTCGAGCAGCGCCGAGATCCGCGAGCTCTGGGCACGGGTGTCCGGGGACTGGGCACGGCGGTGCGCGGTCGCGATCGAGGCGGAACGGGCGCGCGGCGCGGCGCCACCCGGACCGCCGGCCCTCGACCTGGCGATCCTCCTGACCTCGATGAACGAACGGGCCCTCTACGCGACCTTCAGCGGCGACGGTCCGGCCGTGGACGAGGCCGGCGTCGTCGAGGTGCTGCTCGAGGTGTGGCTGCGGACGATCTACGGGGTCTCGCCGGCGGACTGAGCGCCCGGCGCGCTGCCGTTCCCCACGCTGCCCGCAACCGCGATGCCGACCCCTCCCAGCAGCTCCAGCCCGAGTGGACGCCCCGGGACGCGGGCCACCGTCTCGACGGTGCCCGAGACCCGGTCGATGCGCGCGATGCGCCCGTCGGAGAGCCCGGTGAGCACCCGGCCGCCGGCATCGACGACGTCCTCGGGCCCGTCGCCGACCGGGATCGGCCGAGCGCCGGCGCCTGCCCCGGGGAGCCGCCCGCGCCGGTCACTCCTCGACGGCGCTGCCGGCCGAAGCCTCGATCTCGCGGCCGGTGGCGCCCGTGCGGACGACGGTCACCGGGCAGGGCGAGTGGTGGACCAGCTGGTCACTGACCGAGCCGAGGAGGAGCCCGCGGAAGCCCCCACGCCCACGCGCCCCCATCACCAGCAGGTTCGCGCCCTCGGCGGCAGTCATCAGCCCCTGGGCCGGCGCCTTGTGCACCACGTGGCAGGTCACGCGGACCGCGGGATCCAGGCCGGCGGCCCTCACGTGCGCCGTGAGCTCGTCGTGCACCGCCTTCTCCCACTCCGGGAGGGGCGGGACGTAACCCGGCGTCCAGCTCTTCGGCTGCGGGGCGGTCATCATGGCCCAGGCCCGGACGACGTGGAGGTGCAGGTCCGACCGGCGGGCCAGCCGCCCGGCCCAGACCAGCGCCTCCTGGGCGCACTTGGACCCGTCGTGCCCGACGACGATCCCGCCCTCGACCCGCACGACCTCACAGACGTCGTCCATCGCTGCCTCCCTCGGTTCCACCCGCGTCGCCGGTGCCCGGCCACAGCCTCTCACCAGCACCCGCCCTGACGAGCCGGAAGCGTCCCCGGGCGCCCGGCCCGGACCTCAGTTCGGAACGGGGCCGGGCGGCCCACCATCACGACGACGTCCGCTTCCTCGCGCGCGTCGGGCACGGCGCCCTCGGCGGCCACGTTGCCCCGCATGACGTGGGTCCGCGGGACGTCCTCGGGGACCATGCCGGCCACCGCCTGCAGCGCCTCCCCGATCCGGTCGGTCAGCTCGCGCAGCGACTGCCGCGCCTGGTCCCGTTGGCGGCGGACGTCCTCGACCTGCGCCTGCACGGCGGCCAGCTGCGCCGAGGCGTCGGCCGCCGCGCGTTCCCGGTCGCGGGCGGCCGCCGCGGCCAGCCGATCCCGTTCCGCGGCTGCCTGCCGCAGGATGTCCGCCGCCTCCCCTCGGCGCGATCGATCGCGGCCGCCGCGGTCGCCCGATCACGGCGGGCGTGCTCCAGGAGCTCGTCGGCGGCGTCGACCGCCAGCTCCTTGATCTGGTGGGCCTTGCGCAGCCGGGCATCGGCCTCGGTGCGGGCGTCGGCGACGATGCGCTCGGCCTCCCGCGCGCCGGCCTCGGTGAGGGCGGAGGCCTCGTCGGAGGCCAGTCGCAGCATTTCCTGCACCCGCTCGGAGACCGGGAAGGACTCCCGGCCCCGCGGGGCGTCGGCGAGCAGACGCCGCGAGATCTCCAGCTCCGCCGAGCACTCGCCGAACCGGCTCAACAGGTGGTCGACCTGACGGCGGACGGCGATCAGCTCGCCCTCGGCCCACGCCGTGTAGTTGTCCACCTCGAGCCGGTCGTATCCCTGCAGCCGCAGCCGGAACACCGGGCGGTGGTCCATCAGCTCCTCGAGGTCACCCCGGATGTTGGGCGCCTGCGGCGACGTGCCGGAGGCACGACCGCTCTCCCCGTCCGCGTCGACCACGGCACCACCGGACCTGCTCCGCACCATCGTTCTCCCCTGCCGCGAACCGCTTCCAGGGCGGACAGTGCCAGACACCGGTGGGCCGGGTCGGCCACCGTGACCGGACCGTGAAGATGTCACCGGCGTAGTTCGGCAGCCTGTGCCAGGACAGCTACGGTGCGTCGCAGAGCGGCCCGCTCCGGTCCCGGCTCGCGGGACGGGGATGCGGGCATAGATCGATGGTCGGGCCGGTTGAGCCGGATGGTAGTTGCACTTTCAACCAGCAACGGAGACGGTCATGCAGTTCGGCATCTTCACGGTCAGCGACATCACGCAGGACCCGACCACCGGTCGCACGCCGACCGAGGCGGAGCGGATCACGGCGGTCCTGACCATCGCGCAGAAGGCCGAGGAGGTCGGGCTCGACGTCTTCGCTCTCGGTGAGCACCACAACCCGCCGTTCTTCTCCTCCTCCCCGACCACCACGCTCGCCTGGATCGCCGCGAAGACCCACGCGCTGCAGCTCTCGACGTCCACGACGCTGATCACCACCAACGACCCGGTGAAGATCGCCGAGGACTACGCGATGCTCCAGCACCTGGCCGACGGCCGCGTCGACCTGATGATGGGCCGCGGCAACACCGGGCCGGTCTATCCCTGGTTCGGCAAGGACATCCGGGACGGCATCGAGCTCGCCGTCGAGAACTACGCCCTCCTCCGGCAGCTGTGGCGCGAGGACGTCGTCAACTGGGAGGGAAGTTCCGCACCCCGCTGCAGGGCTTCACCTCCACCCCCGGCCCCTCGACGGCGTCCCGCCGTTCGTCTGGCACGGGTCGATCCGCAGCCCGCAGATCGCCGAGCAGGCCGCGTACTACGGCGACGGCTTCTTCCACAACCACATCTTCTGGCCGCCGGAGCACACCCAGAAGATGGTCGAGTTCTACCGCCGCCGCTACGAGCACTACGGGCACGGCAGCGCCGACCAGGCCATCGTCGGCCTCGGCGGTCAGGTGTTCATGCGCAAGAACAGCCAGGACGCCGTCAAGGAGTTCCGCCCCTACTTCGACGTGGCGCCGGTCTACGGCCACGGCCCGTCGCTGGAGGAGTTCACCTCGCAGACGCCGCTGACCGTCGGCAGCCCGCAGCAGGTCATCGAACGGACGCTCGGCTTCCGCGACTACGTCGGTGACTACCAGCGCCAGCTGTTCCTCATCGACCACGCCGGCCTGCCGCTCAAGACGGTGCTCGAACAGCTCGACCTGCTCGGCGAGGAGGTCGTGCCGGTGCTGCGCCGCGAGTTCGCGGCCCTCAAGCCGGCGCACGTTCCCGAGGCGCCGACCCACGCCTCGCTGGTCGCCGCGGCCGGCGGCGCCACGGACTCCACGGTGCACGCCCCCGCCGACTCGGTCACGGGGCAGGCGCGATGACCACCCGGACGCTGGCCGTCGTCAGCGGCGGCCTCAGCAACCCGTCGTCCACCCGGCTCCTGGGCGACCGGCTCACGGCGGCCGCCGTCGACGCCCTGAGGGCGCGCGGTGAGGACACCACGGTCGAGGTCGTGGAGCTGCGCGAGCACGCCCGCGACCTGGCCGACAACCTCGTCACCGGCTTCGCCAACACGGCTCTGCAGACGGCCGTGGACACCGTCACCGGCGCCGACGGCCTGATCGCCGTCACGCCGATCTTCTCGGCGTCCTACAGCGGGCTGTTCAAGACGTTCTTCGACGTCCTGGACAAGGACGCGCTGACCGGGAAGCCGGTCCTGTTGGGGGCGACCGCCGGCACCGCTCGGCACTCCTCGCCCTCGAGCACGCCGTCCGGCCGCTGTTCTCCTACCTGCGCGCGGTCTCTGTGCCCACCGCCGTCTTCGCCGCGACGGAGGACTGGGCCGGCGCCGGTGGCATCGACCGTGCCCTGGCCGGTCGCATCGAGCGGGCCGCCGGCGAACTGGCCGACCTGGTCAGCGGACGCGCCGGGAGCTCGGGCCGGGTGGACCCGTTCGCCGACCCGACGACGTCCTTCGAGGACCTCCTCCGCGGCACCGGCACCGGGGCCTGACCCACCCCAGGCCCCGGGCATAGGTACCTATACCTGCGTTCTGGGCGCTGAGACGCAGGTATAGGTACCTATGCCTGTACCTGCGGCTCAGTCGATGGCGTCGGGGGACGGCGGCGCGGAACCACCCTCCGGCGCCTCGGCGCTCATGATCCGGGCGATCTCGGCGCGGTCGGCCGCCGACGGCAGGCCCCAGCCCGGTTCGTAGTCGTACACCTCGCGCAGCGGCCGCGACGCCGTCCGCCCGGTGAGGATCTCCACCACGTCCGCGTCGATGAGCCCCGGGTGCTCGACGCCGCACGCCTCGGCGAGCCGCAGCAGGTCGCGGCGCAGGGTGCGCACGTAGTTCGCCGCCCGCACCGACTTCAGCGCCGGGTCCAGCCCGCGGGTGAGCCAGGTGTTCTGCGTGGCGACGCCGACCGGGCAGGTGTCGGTGTGGCACTTCTGGGCCTGGATGCAGCCGATGGCCAGCATCGCCTCGCGCGCGACGTTCACCATGTCGCAGCCCAGCGCGAACGCCACGGTCGCGTTGTCCGGCAACCCGAGCTTCCCGCCGCCGACGAACACCACGCGGTCGTGCAGGCCCTTGCGCGCGAACTCGGCGTAGACCCGGCTGAAGCCGAGCTGGAACGGCAGCGAGACCGAATCGGTGAACAGCAGCGGTGCGGCGCCGGTGCCGCCTTCCCCGCCGTCGATCGTCACGAAGTCCACGCCGCGGCCGGTGCCGACCATGAGATCGGTCAGCTCCTCCCAGAAGGGCATGTCGCCGACCGCCGCCTTGATGCCCACCGGCAGTCCCGTCTCCGCCGCCAGCAGCTCCACCCAGTCCAGCAGGCCGTCGGCGTCGTCGAACTCCGCGTGCCGCGACGGGCTCACGCAGTCGACGCCTTCCGGCACCCCCGCGCCGAGGCGATCTCCGCCGAGACCTTGACGCCCGGCAGCACCCCGCCGAGGCCCGGCTTGGCCCCTGGCTGAGCTTGATCTCCAGCGCCCGCACCGGTGCGCTGGCGACTCGTTCCTTGAGCCGGTCGAGGTCGAAGCGGCCGAGCTCGTCCCGGCACCCGAAGTAGGCGGTACCGATCTGGAACACCAGCTCCCCGCCGTGCCGGTGGTGGACCGAGATCCCGCCCTCCCCGTGTTCTGCAGGCAGTCGGCCAGCGCGGCGCCGCGGTTGAGCGCCTCGACGGCGGGACCGGACAGCGAGCCGAAGCTCATCGCGGAGATGTTGACGACCGAGGCCGGGCGGAACGCCCCGGCCCTCCCCGCGCGGCCCCGAGGACCTTCGCGCAGGGCAGGTCCACCCGGTGGCCGGCCTGCACGTGCGACGTCGGCACCGCGCGACCGAACGTGCGGTGGTTGATGACCGGGTAGCCGGCCGTGTACTCGAGGTCGTTGTCGGTGCCGAAACCGAAGTAGTTGTTCTGCGCCTTGGCCGACGCGTACACCCACCGGCGCTGGTCACGGGTGAACGGCCGCTCCTCGTTGTCGCCCGCGACCAGGTACTGGCGCAGCTCGGGCCCGATGGATTCCAGCAGGTAGCGCGCGTGCCCGATCACCGGGAAGTTGCGCAGCAGCGTGTGCTGGCGCTGGAGCAGGTCCCGGGCGGCGACAGCGGCCACCGCGGACAGGCCGGCAGTGGCGATTCGTGCGACCCGGTTCATGGTGGTCCCCTCCGAGCACTCCGCCCGTCGCGACGGTGCGACGGGGCGTGCGGTCACAGCAGCAGGCTGAGCACCAGGGCGAGCAGGAAGCCGATGGTGCCCAGCAGGGTCTCCATCACCGTCCACGTCTTGAGCGTCGTCTTCTCGTCCATCTGGAAGAACCGGCTGACCAGCCAGAAGCCGGAGTCGTTGACGTGCGAGAGGACGGTGGCCCCGCCGGCGATGGCGATGACGATCAGGGCCAGGTCGGGGCTCGAGAGACCGTCGGTCGCCTCGACCACCGGCGCGATCAGGCCCGCCGCGGTCGTCAGGGCCACCGTGGCCGAGCCCTGGGCGATCCGCAGCAGCACCGAGATGACGAACGCCGCGACGATGACCGGCAGCCCGATGTCGGCCAGCACGTCGGCGAGCGCCTCACCGATGCCGCTGGCCCGCAGGACGCCGCCGAACATCCCGCCGGCGCCGGTGATCAGGATGATCGCGCAGACCGGGCCGAGCGCGCTGTTGACCACCGACTCGATCTCCGCCCCGTCGGTGCCCCGGTGCTTGCCCAGCACCCACATCGCGACGAGCACGGTGAGGAGCAGGGCGATCGGGGTGGCACCGATCAGCTGGGCGGTCCGCACGAACGTCGAGTCCGCGTCGACGGTGCCGGCCGTGGCCAGGGTGCTCATGCCGGTGTTCAGGAAGATCAGCAGCAGGGGCAGGAGCAGGATCGCGAGCACGGTCCCGAACGAGGGTGGCCCGGCGGTCCGTGCCGCCGTCCGGGTGTCCGCGCCGGGATCCGCGACGGCGGGCGAGGTGCCTTCCACCGCTTCCTGGGGCGCCCCCGACGAGCCCGCCGTGCCTGACGGGCCGTCGTCGTCGGATCCCAGGATGTCCGGCACGGCCACCTGGTAGCGACGGCCGGCCCAGGTTCCGAAGAGGTAGCCGCCCAGGTACCAGGTCGGGAGGCCGATCAGGAGGCCGAAGACCAGCACCAGGCCGATGTCGGCGCCGACCAGCTCGGCGGCCGCGACGGGGCCCGGGTGCGGCGGGACGAAGGCGTGCATCACCGCGAAGGCGCCCGCGACGGGCAGGCCGTAGGTCAGCAGTGATCCGCCCAGCCGCCGCGCCACGGTGAACACGATCGGAAGGAAGACGACCAGCCCGGCGTCGAAGAAGATCGGGAAGCCGAACAGCAGCGCCGCCACGCCCAGGGCCAGCGGTGCCCGCTGCTCCCCGAAACGGCGGATCAGGGAGTCGGCGAGCACCTGTGCCCCGCCGCTGAACTCCAGCAGCCGGCCCAGCATCGCGCCGAGCCCCACCAGCAGGGCGACGCTGGCCAGCGTGGACCCGAAGCCGGCGGTCAGCGTGCTCACCACGTCCTCGAGCGGCACCTGGGCAGCCAGGGCCGTGAGCAGGCTGACCAGCACCAGGGCCACGAACGCGTGCAGCTTCAGCCGCATGATGAGGAACAGCAGCACCGCCACCGCGGCGGCCGCGATCAGCAGCAGCGGCCCGGCGCCCAGCGCAGGTTCGACCTCGGTCACGACGACCACCCTCCTGCGACGACGGTCCGGCAGCGGTGATCATGCCGCGCCGGCGGCAGCGGCGCGACCGCACGCAGCGGTCACCGCGCCGAAGCCCTAGGTGCCTCGCGCGGCGGGGCCGCCGACCGCGTCCTCGGCCCGGGGTCGGCCACGCAACCAGCGCTCGGCCGGCTTCTCGACGACGGCGTACGCCACCGCGGCCACGCCGGTGGCGACGACCACGAACCCGACGAGGCCGAGCACGGCGGCCACGCCCTCGAGCGCCGGCGCCGGCCGGACCCGGCCGATCGCGTGCATCAGGAGGAAGTGGACGAGGTACAGGGCGAAGGACCACTCCCCAGGCGGACGGTCCAGGGACGGGACAGCCAGGAGCGCTGCCCGGCCAGGTCCTGGCGGGCCGCCGCCCCCAGCACGAGCAGGATCGCGGGCAGCACGACGAGCGTGGCCAGCGACCGCGGCCAGCTGCCGTCCCAGGACCCCAGCAGGACCAGGCCCACCGCACCGAGCAGCGCGCCGCTCGCCGTCCGGAGGAGGGCCACCGGAGGCCGCCCCGCTCCAGCGTCAGAGCGAGCGCCATACCGCCGACGAAGCTGACGACGGAGTACCAGGGCGAGACCCAGACCGCGAGGTCGAGCGCCGGGTCCACCGACACCGCCACGACCGACGCGGCCAGGACCGTCGCGCCCAGCAGGGCCGCGGCCGTCCAGACGCGGCGCAGGGAGTTGCGCGCGCCGACGGCCATCAGCACCGGCGTCACCGCGTAGAAGAAGGCCTCGCAGGACAGCGACCACGAGACCGAGTTGAGGCCGAAGAAGACGTCCCGGTCCGGGATCCAGGACTGCACCAGCAGCAGGACCGCTGCCCAGGTGCCGGGTCCGGCGGCTGCCCCGTAGAGGATCCCGGCCAGCCCGGCGAGCACCGCCGTCGCCAGGTGCAGCGGGTACACCCGGGCGAAGCGGCGCCGGTAGAACGCACCGGCCGAGAGCCGGCTCCCGCTCGCCGACCAGGTCAGGACGAAACCGGAGAGGGCGAAGAAGAAGGTGACGCCCAGGTACCCGAGCTCGGCCACGCGCCCGAGGACCGGACCGAGGTCGACCAGCGCCTCCCCGTTCACCCTGCTGGCGGTCACGTGCAGCAGGACCACGCTCAGCGCCGCGACGTACCTCAGGCCGGTCAGCGAATCGAGGCGCGGGCCGCGCTCTCCCGTAGTGATGGATGCCCCCGGGGCTCGACGTCCGCCGGATGCTAGCAGCGGGACGCCATCCTCCCCGGTCCGAGCCCCGGCCCTCGGCGCCGGGGGCGCAGCCTGGCCCGAAGGGGTGAGGCCGACCGGGCGGGCACCTCAGCGGTAGGCCGAGGTGCCCCTCAGCCGGGCACGGACGGCGGCGTGCAGCGGTGCCAGGACCACGCCGTCCCGCGCCAGCCGGGACCGGAGCTCCCGCCGGTGCCGCAGGACGCCGACCAGGCCGATCGCCCAGAACACGTACTGGACGGCGAAGGCCGCGCGGAACGCGCCGAGGTCGTAGTCCGTGCCCCCACCGGGGGTGAGCACGTCGAGGACCACGCCGATCGCCAGGATCGTCAGCAGGGACGCGACGAAGCCGCCCACGTTGACCACCCCGCTGGCGCTCCCCATCCGCTCCACGGGGTTCTCGGTGCGCGCGAAGTCGAACCCGATCATGGAACCGGGGCCGTTCGTGCCGAGCACCACGACCAGCACCACGAGCACGGCGACCGGAGCGCGCCCCGGCCACACCAGGACGACGGTCCACGCCGTCACCGTGGCGCCCAGGATGGCGAAGACGAGCACCGAGCGGCGCAGCGGCCAGCGCGCGCACAGCCGCCCGAGCACCGGCCCCACGGCCATCGCGACGAGGACGAGCAGCGTCAGCAGGGCTGCGGCGCCTCCCGGGGTCAGCCCCTGGCCCACCACCAGGAACGGATAGCCCCACAGCAGCGCGAAAACCGTGCCGGAGAACTGGGTGACGAGGTGGGTGTACATCCCGATCCGCGTTCCCGGCTCGCGCCACGTGTCCACCAGCCTGCGGCGCAGCTCGGCCGCGTCCAGGGCCGGACCGGCGGCCCGGCCACGCGGCGCGTCCCGCAGCGCCACCGTCACCAGCACCGCGACCAGCAGCCCGGTGGCCGCCGCGCCGAGGAACGTCGCCTCCCACGAGGTGCCGTGCAGCAGGGCCACCAGCGGATAGGCCGCGACGACGGACCCGGCCTGGCCGAGGATCCCGGTCAACTGCGTGATCAGCGGGGCCGCACTGCCGGGGAACCACATCGCGACGACGCGCAGGACGCTGATGAAGGTCATCGCGTCACCGGCGCCGACCAGGACCCGCGCGGCCACCGCCGTCGGGACGTCGTCGGCCAGGGCGAGCACCAGCTGACCGGCGGCCATGGTGAGCGCCCCGGCCAGGATCATGCGGCGCGAGCCGAAGCGGTCCAGGGCCACCCCGACGGGCACCTGCAGCCCGGCGTACACGGCCAGCTGCAGGACCAGGAACAGCGACACCGCGGAGGCGCCGGCCGAGAACCGCTCCTGCGCCTCCACGGCGGCCACCCCGAGGGACGAGCGGTGGAAGACGGCGACGGCGTAGGCGAGCAGTCCCACGCCCCAGACCGCGTACGCGCGCCGGGGGCCCGCTCGGTAGTCGGCATGCTCACCCCATACCCGACGCTGCGGGCGCGCTCCAGCTTCCGGCAGGAGCGGTGAGTTCCCTCACCGCTCCTTCCGCGCGTGACATTCTTCCGGCGTGCACAGCCTCGTCGATCCCACCGAGGATCCCGCGGTCGACGACGCCCACCGGCGGGGCGGATCCTCTGGGCGCTGGCCGTGTCGATGGCCGAGAAGGGCTACCAGGCCACGACGATCTCCGACATCGCACGCGCCGGGCGGGTGTCGAAGACGGTGGTCTACGCCCACTTCCGGGACAAGGAGGAGTGCCTGCTCGAGCTGTACTCGCGGGCCAACGCCAAGGTGCTGGCCACCGTTCGGGAGGCCCAGGAGGAGGCGCGTCGGGCCGGGCTGCCCTGGCGCGACCGGCTGCGGGCGGGCATCGCCGCCTACCTGGCGACGATGGCGGCCGGGGCGCCCGTGGCCTGGGCGGCGCTCGTGGAGGTGCAGGCCGCGGGCCGCCGGGCCCAGGCGCTGCGTCGCGACATGATCGACGGCTACGTGGACCTGCTCGCGGAGGTCGCCTCCGGCCTTGCCGAGGAGGTTCCCGCCGAGGTCCGACGGGTGGACCGCTCGCTCGTGCTCGCCGCGGTCGGTGGCATCAACGAGCTCATGCTGGCGCGGGTGGAGCGGGGCGAGGCCGAGCGACTGCCCGAGGACACCGATCTCGCCACCGCGGTCGTGATCAGCGTGCTGGAGCGGCGCGGCTGACCGTCGCCGGGGCTCGGCAGGGGCTCAGTAGGGGTCGTACGGCGAGTCGTGGCCCAGGAGCCGGGCCACGGAGCGCAGCCGCAGCCGGAGCAGGACCTTGACGACGACGTTGCGCAGCCACCACGGCAGCTCCGCGACGATGCGCAGCCGGTCGCGGCCCGACGGCCGGCCGACGCGGAACAGCGCCAGGGATCCCGCCCGCCGCTCGTAGCGCAGGTCACCGGCGAGCAGCACGTGGGCCAGGACGCCGAGGGTCACCCCGATGGAGGAGAAGCAGTCGTGCACGAGCACCGGCGCGCCGGCGGGCAGGTGCACCCGCCACCTGAGGTCGTCGGAAAGCGTCCAGTAATCGTGCTTCCCGTCGATGTACAGCAGATCGAAACTGCGCGTCCAGGATTTCCGCGCCTTGGTCGAGTATTCGCAGACCAATTCCACGACGTCCTCGACTCCGGCCTCCTGCACGTGCCGTTCGAATTCCAGGCGCGTGGCACTGCCGCCGAACAAACGGCCGTCGACGAATGGATCCATGGCCACGACCCGACCGCCCCGAGGCCGCACGGCGTGCGCGAGCACCACGGTGGAACGACCCTGGTGGCTGCCGATCTCGAGGGCGGTGGCCCCGGCCGGCAGCGCTCCCGCCTGCTCGAACAGCAATTCTGCCTGCGCCGCGGTCAACCATCCGGGAATGGGGTCCGCAAGGGCCCAGATTTCCGGGAAGCGCTCGTCGGTGGGCGGCAGCGGGAAGTCCGGCACGTATTGCCAATCAGTAGACGGAGGACGGCTACACTCGCGCGGCACACTACAGCAGCGGAACTGCACGACGCGGAGGGTTTCCATCAGCACAACCGTTCGGGGAACGCGCTCGGTCGTCGTGCCGCGGCATCCTCTTCGCGGACGTGGACGCACGTCGGGGTGTGGGCCCTCCTGCTCCTCGGTTCGGTCCTGCAGCAGCCAGGCCGGACGACGTTCGACACCAAGTTCGACCTGACCGCGGATCCCGCCGGTTTCCTGGACCAGGCCCTGCAGCTGTGGTCCCCGCTCACCCTGGGCGCGCTGCAGAACCAGGCCTACGGCTACCTCTTCCCGCACGGCACCTTCTTCCTGGTGGCCGACGTCCTACAGGCGCCCGACTGGCTCGCCCAGCGCCTGTGGTCCGGCCTGCTGCTGGTGGTCGCCTACGAGGGCGCGCGCCGCCTCGTCCGCGCCCTCGGCCTGCCCTTTGCGGCCGCCCTGCTGGGCGGGCTGGCCTACGCCCTGTCCCCGCGGTTCCTGGGTGGCGTCGGCGTCCTGTCCGGAGAGGCGCCTCCCGTGGCGCTCCTCCCCTGGGCGGTGCTGCCCCTGGTGCTCGCGCTGGACGGGCGGTTGTCGGCCCGCCGGGGGGACTGCTGTCCGGGGTGGCCATCCTGTGCATGGGGGCGTGAACGCCGTCGGCACGCTGGCGGTGCTCCCCTCGCCTTCCTGGTCGCCGCCAGCCGGCTGCGCCGCGACGGCGCAGCGCTGCTCGGCTGGTGGAGCCTCGGGGCCGCGCTGGCCTGCGCCTGGTGGATCGGGCCACTGCTCCTGCTCGGCCGCTACAGCCCGCCGTTCCTGGACTACATCGAGACGGCGGGCGCGACCACCTACACGACCGGCTGGGCGAACAGCCTGCGCGGCGCCGAGCACTGGGTGGCGTACCACACGGTGGGCGGGGAGGCCTGGTGGCCCGGCGCCCACACCCTGGTGACGTCGGCACCGCTCGCCGTCCTCGCCATGGGCGTCGCTGCCTTCGGGCTCGTCGGCCTCCTGCACCCCCGCATGCCCCTGCGGCTGCCGCTCACCCTCGCCCTGCTCCTGGGGCTGCTCTGCCTGACCCTGGGCAACCCGTCCCTCGCCGGCTCCTTCGTCGACGGCCCGGTCCGCGCGCTGCTCGACGGCCCGCTGGCCCCGCTGCGCAACGTGCACAAGGTCGACCCGCTGGTCCGGCTGCCGCTCGCGCTCGGCGCCGCGCACGCGTCGGCCCTCCTCTTCCGGCGGACCGGATCGTTCCTGGAACAGCGGGGCCGGGAACGGCACGCGACGGTGGGACGCAGGGTGCTGGGCGGCGTGCTCGCCGCGGTCCTGCTGGTCGGCGCCGCCCCGCTGTTCACGAACGGGCTGCGGACGCCCGGGTGGACCGACGTCCCCGAGGCCTGGATGCAGACCGCCGCCTACCTCGACGACCAGCCGCACAACCGGGCCCTGGTCGTGCCCGGCGCCGGGTTCGGGGTGCAGACCTGGGGGTGGACGGTCGACGAGCCGATCCAGGGCCTGACCGACTCCGCCTGGGTGACCCGGAGCCAGACCGTCCTGGCACCGGGCGCCACCATCCGGGTGCTGGACACGATCGAACGCCGGCTGGGCGCCGGGCACGGCAGCGCCGGGCTGGCCGACGTCCTGGCGCGGACCGGGATCACGCACGTCGTCCTCCGGCGTGACCTCGACCGGCGGGCGACCAGCGCCGCGGACGTCAACCGGACCGAGCGCGCCCTGCTCGACAGCCCCGGCATCCGCCGGGTGGCCGGGTTCGGCAGCACCGGCTTCGCCGACCAGGACCTCATCACCGTCTACGCGGTCAGCAACGCCGTCCCCCGGGCCTCGCTGGTGGAGACCGACGAGATCGTGACTCTGGACGGCGGGCCGGAGGACGTCCTCGCCGCGCTCGACGCGGATGTCCTCTCGCCTGCCCAGGCCGTCACCGTCGGCGGGGCCGAGGAGCCGGCGGACCTGGTGACCGACGGCTACCGGCGGGTGGAACGCCAGTTCGGCAGCATCCACGACGCGGTCGGCGAGGTCATGACCCGCACCTCGCCGTCCCGCCTGGACCGGCCGGCCGACGACTTCCCCGGCGCCCCCACGGTCGACCCGGTCCAGGCCGGCTTCCTCGCGGTGGACGACGTCACGGCGTCGAGCTCCCAGGGGTATGCCGACAACTACGGCTCCGTCCGCCCCGAGCGGGGACCGGCCGCGGCCTTCGACGGCCGCCTGGAGACGGCGTGGCGGTCCGGGGCGTACGAACCGCCGGTCGGGCAGTGGCTCGACGTCGACCTGGCCCGGCCGGTCTCCGGCGGGGCGCTGCACGTCTGGTTCCTGCGCGAGCGCGGCACCAGCAAAGTCCGGAAGGCCGAGGTGAGCTTCGACGGCGACGCCGAGGTGCACGCGGTCCCGGCCGACGGCCACCTGGTGGTGGCCGTCCCGCGCACCGCGGTGCACGACGTCCGGGTCACCGTGACCGCCGTGCAGCCGGGGGCGTCCGAACTCGTGCCGGTCGCGATCAGGGAGGTGCAGCTGCCGGACACGACGGCGGGCCGCACGCTCGACGTGCCCCGTCCGGTCGGGGCCGGCACCACGGTGCTGCTCGGGAACGCCGCCGAGGAGCGCCCGTGCCTCGACATCGGCTACGGGCCCTACTGCCGGACCTCCACGTCGGCGCCGGAGTGGAACGGCATCGACCGGCGGCTCACGCTCGTCGAGGACGGCAGCTGGCACCTCTCCGGCACCGTGGTCGCGCTCCCCACCCCGGCCGCCGCCGCTCTGCTGGGCCCGCTCGACGGGTCGGCGGCCGTGACCGCCGGATCCGTCCTCGGCGACGATCCGGCTGTCTCCGGGTGTTCGCCTTCGACGGCACGATCGAGACGCCCTGGCTGGCCGATCCGGCCGACGACGAGGCGACGCTGACCATGAGCTGGACCGGCGAGCGCACGGTCAGCCGGCTCGCGGTCGACGCCGCCGGGGTGCCGGCCGCCGAGCCGGTCCGCGCCCGGATCGAGGCCTCGGGTGGAGTCCGGGACGTCGACCTAGACGGCTTCGGCTACGTCGAACCGTTGTCCGCCCGCGACGGGTTGTCGATCACCTTCTACCGCTCGGACCTCGCCGCCGACGAGCCGCTGGGCGTCGGCGAGATCCGCGTCGAGGGCCTGGAGGGCTCCAGCACCGCCCCTGGCGGGACGGCGGCACCGGAGCCGTCTGCGGGCTGGGACCCGAGGTGCGGATCGACGGCACGGTCCACCGCACCGAGGTGACCGGGACGCTGGGCGACGTGCTGGACGGGACGCCCCTGGGCTGGCGCGTCTGCGACGGCCCGGTCGACCTGACGGCCGGGGAGCACCGGGTGGTGGCCGAGCCGACACCGCAGTTCCGGCCGCTGTCGCTCACCTGGTCACCCACGGCGTCACCCCCGCAGCGACGCGGGACGCCGCGGCGTCCGACCTCGAGATCGTGTCGTGGTCGGACAGCCGGCGGGTCCTCTCGGTGGACACCGCGACCGAGACCGTCCTGCGCATCCCGGAGAACGTGAACGACGGTTGGCGGGCGACGCTCGACGGGCGGCCGCTGGAGCTCGTCGTGCTGGAGGGCTGGCAGCAGGGGTACCTCCTCCCGGCCGGCAGCTCCGGAACCGTCGAGGTCGAGTTCACCGCGGACCGGTGGTACCGCGCCTCCCTCCTGGTCGGCCTCGTGCTCGCGCTGGCACTGGTGGCGCTCGCGCTGACCGGTTCCGGCCGCCGGCGCGATGCCGGCGCCGGCCCGACCGACCTGACCTCGCCGGACCGCGTCCTCGCGGTCGGTGCGGCGTTCGTGCTGGGGGTGGTCGCGCTGGTCGTGGCCGGGGTCCCGGTCGTCGTCGGGTGGGCCACCGGCCTCCTGCCGCGCGTCCGCCGGTACGCGACGGTGCTCGGCGTGGTCGCCCTCCTCGGGAGTGGCCTGCTCGTCGCGACGTCGTCCGGCCTGGCCGCCGGCGTCCCGGGCTTCTGGGCCGACACCGCGGCGGCGCTGGGGCTGGGGCTGCTGCTGTCCTCGCTCGTGCGGGGGCGAGGCGTGCGGATGCCCTTCCGGCGCGGCCGCACCGCACGACCGCACCCGGTCGCTCCTGCCGAGGCCCGCATCCCGGAGCCGTCCCGCTGACCGGGTGACCGCCTGGTCCACCACCCACCTGCCTCCGGGCCGGCGGGCAGCCAGAACGCCGCCCGGTCGCACCCCCGACCCCTCGTGCACCCGCGTCCGCGTCCGGCTGCGCTGCTCCGGGAGCAGCGCGTCCCGACGGCCGACGTCCGCGCTGCGGCCGGCAGCACCGGGGCGGTCCGACGACCGGACGACGCCGCCGGCGGTCGGCTCCGGATGATCCGGAGCCGACCGCCGGCGGAACGTGCGGTCCAGCAGCGAGGTCCTGCCCGGGGCCCTGTGGGCGCCGGTCCCTCGCTGGGGTCAGCCGACCTGCGCGACCTCGCGGGTGTCGCTCCAGTCGTCGTCGTCGCGGTGGGCGCCGCGGCGGTTGGTGCGCGCCAGGAGGACCGCACCCACGACGAGCAGCAGGAGACCGACGAGCGCCATCGTCAGCGGCAGCGTCGTCTTGACCAGGGTGATCTGGCCCCGGATGTCCTCGGCCCGCTCCACGCCGTCGGCGATCGTCTGCTCGGAACCCGCGAACGTGCCCGCCAGGATGGTGGCGCCGGTCGTGCCCTCCGGCCCGCGCAGGACGGTGTTCGGGGTCTCCTGCGAGGTGACGATGACACCGCTGGTGGGCTCCACCCAGATGGTGCGCTCGTTGCTGTAGACGACCTCGGCGGTCACGGTGTCCTCGCCGTCCGCGCCGGCGAAGGCGGCCGGGACCTCGAGCTCGCGGACGACGGTGTCCGGGATCGACACCTGGAACCGGTAGACGTCCAGGCCGCCCAGCTCCTCCTCGCCCTCGAAGGTGGCCGGCCAGGCCTGCCGCGTCGTGGAGTTGAAGACGTCGTAGTCCTGCTGCTCGGTGCCGAAGGGGAACGTGAGCGTCAGCCCCTCGACGGGCGCGTCGTCGTCGTAGTCGATGTGGTCGACGTCGCACTCGACCGCGACGGCCTCGCGCCGGTCGAGGCACACGCGGTACGTGCCGGCGTTGAGCAGCGTCCCGTCAGTGCTGGTGATCGTCGAACCGAAGTTCCAGACGGCGACCTCGTCACTGGCGGCCTTGGAGTCCGGGTCGCCCTGGACCTGCTGGCGGACGTCGGCCTCCAGCCCCTCGAGCTGCTCCTGGTCACCGATGCTGAAGAAGTCCACCTCGGTGCCCTGGGCCGTCGGGCTGGCCTTCTGGTCCAGCGGGAGCTTGACCAGGGCCGGCTCCAGCAGCAGGCGGACCGCCAGGGCACCGGTGAGCAGGAACGCTCCCAGACCCAGCAGAACCAGCCCGATGGCGCGTCCACGCATGCCCATTGCTCCTCAAAGCTCGTCGCGACAGCACCTTTGCGTCGCAGCGGGGCAACACTACTGACGAGTAGGGCGGTATCCAATACCGGCTGGTACGCAGCCGTACCGCCCGCCCGGTACCGCTGCGTACCAGAGTGAATGCGGTCACCCGTGCGGGTGACGCGACCCCAGGCGATACCGCGCCGTACCAGGTCGGTCGGCGTCCCGGCGGCGCAGCACGACCACGAAGTTCCACGAGACGACCTCGCGCAGCACCGGGACCGCCGCCACCCAGGTGGCCCACCAGGGGTGGTAGCGGGGAAGGCGCGCACCAGGTCCACGTCGGGGCAGGACCGGGCCCAGCGCAGGGCTCCGGCGGCCGAGACGGCGAACAGCGACTCCCCGAACCGGTTCTTGGGCTCGCGACCGTGCCGACGGCGGTACCGGCGGCGGGCCCGGTGGCCGCCGAGGTAGTGCCAGGGCGCGGTCTCGTGGCCACCCCAGGGGGACCACCAGGGCGTGTAGGACAGGAAGACCGTTCCCCGGGCCTGGTCACCCGCACCATCTCGGCCGCCATCGTCCACGGCGAGCGCACGTGCTCCAGCACGTTGGACGAGTAGCAGACGTCGACGGTGCCGTCCCCCACCGGCAGCGCCTCACCGCTGCCACGCACGGTGCCCGGCTCGGCGGACCCCCGCGCGGTCATCTCACCCACGTCGGGCTCGAGCCCGATGTAGGTCGCTCCCGCCCTCCGGAAGGCGTCGGCGAAGTAGCCGGGTCCCCCGCCGACGTCGAGGACGGTCGACCCCTCCAGAGGCGTGTAGCCGGCCAACTGTGCCACCGAGTCCTCGGCCAGGGTCCGGTAGAAGTGGTCGGGATCGGTCTGCTCGACCAGGAATGCGCGGAACAGCCTCACGGAACGGGCGAACGTGGCGGGCCGAGGCATTTTCGTCTCCCGTTCCTTTTCGGATGAATGGGCTCTCGGGGGCTGAGGGAAAGCGTGTTACTCACCGGTAGTGTCGCGCGGATGCAGGAACGGTCAACGCCGATCGACGTTCTCTTCGTCAACTGGAGGGACGCGACCCATCCCGAGGGTGGCGGCTCGGAACGCTACGTCCACCGCATGGCCGAAGGGCTCGCGGGTGGCGGGCTCCGCGTCTCCATCTTCTGCGCCGCACACCCCCGAGCGGTGGCCGACGAGGTCGTCGGCGGGGTGCGGGTCGTCCGCCGCGGCGGCCGGCTCGGGGTCTACCCCGGGCCCTGCTGCACGTGTTCCGGACCCGGCCGCGCCTCGTCGTCGACGTCCAGAACGGACTGCCCTTCGCCAGTTCGCTGGTGACCCGGCGCCCCGTCGTCGTCCTGGTCCACCACGTCCACCGCGAGCAGTGGCCGATCGTCTTCGGTCGGATCGGCGGCGCCATCGGCTGGTGGATCGAGTCCGTGGTGGCGCCCCGGCTGTACCGGCGCAGCCGGTACGTGACGGTGTCCACCGCGACCGCCGAGGAGCTGGTCGGCCTCGGGATCGACGCCGACCGCCTCTCGGTGGTGGGCAACGGTGTGGAGCAGCCGCCGCCGGTGGGCTCGGCCCGGTCGGTGGACCCGCACCTGGTGGTGCTCGGCCGGCTGGTGCCGCACAAGCGGGTCGAGCACGCCATCGAGGTGGTCGCCCGGCTGCGCGACCGCTGGCCGGGGCTGCGCCTGTCGGTCGTCGGTGAGGGCTGGTGGGACGCCGAGCTGCGCGCCCGCGCCGCCGACCTGGGCGTCTCGGACTCCGTCGACTTCACCGGTCACGTCGACGAGCAGACCAAGCACGAGGAGCTCGCCCGGGCGTGGGTGCACCTGTGCCCGTCCATCAAGGAGGGCTGGGGGCTGGTGGTGACCGAAGCCGGCTCGCACCGCGTCCCGACGGTGGGCTACCGGTCCGCCGGCGGGCTGCGCGAGTCGGTCCTCGACGGCCGCACCGGCGTCCTCGTCGACGACCTCGACGAGATGGTGGCGGCGGTCGACGGTCTCCTGGCCGACGAGAACCGCCGCCTCGCGATGGGCGAGGCGGCGGCACGTCATGCTGCTGCGTTCAGCTGGCCGGCCAGCATCGAGGGCTTCGCCCGGGTGCTCGCCTCCGCGGTGCGGGAGGACGGGCCGGCCGGCCCGGGGTCAGCCCCGGGCGCCGTAGTCGAGGACGTTGATCGTCTCGTTGGTGGTCTCGATGCCGTTGTCCGGGTCGAGCGACGCCTGGATGCCGGCAACGGCGGCGACGCCGACCACGGCACCTCCGCCGAGGGAGATGAGCACGGCGATCAGGGTCTTCATGCGGGAACTCGCTTCCGTGGAGGGCGACGACGGGGCGTGACGCTAGAGGGCAACCTCGTGATCCACAACACCGACCCCGTCACGATCGCCGCCCAGCAGGCGTGAACCACCACGACCGCTGTCACCCGACCGGGCGAGGGCTGGGGGCCGGGACGGGGGTCCGGGACGCGGTGCAGGTCCAGCTCCGCGCCGTCCACGACCAGGGGCAGCGCGGTCACCTCGTCGGGGACGTCGCGGCCGGGCGTGCCCCGTTCCACGAGCACCCAGCCCACCCCGAGCTCGGCGAGCGCCGCCGGGTCGTCGCTGACGGCCGCCACCTCGCGGGCACGGAGGTCCTCCCCTCCACCACCCGGCCGTCGACGACGAGCGCGTCGTCGGTGATCGTCGGCCGGGGCAGCCACCGGGGCGCGGGGTCCAGCTGGGGCCGGTCGTCGTTCCAGCCGAACGCCCGGTAGGCGCCGAAGGGCAGCACCAGGACGTCGCCCGGGTGCTCATCGTCGGCGAGCACGTCGCGGACGCGCTCCCAGTCGGCGGGGTAGTCGACCGCCTGCAGCCGTCCGCCCACTCCCCACACCAGGTCCGGCACGGCGATGACCGGCAGGAGCACCGCGGCCGCGGCGACCAGGCCGGCCGCACCGGGCAGGACGTCCCGCGCACGGACGGCGTCGGCGAGCCGGCGGGCGCCCAGGCCGGCCCCCAGCGCCAGGGGCAGCGCCCACCAGGCCACCCACTTCTGGCCGTCCCTGAGCAGCCCGCCGCCCGGAACCGACCGGACGACGACCTCGAGGCCCTCGCGCAGTCCGGGCACCGTCCCCGCCAGGGCGAGCACCAGCCCGAGGGCACCGAGCACGAGCAGCCGGAGCCCCGGCCCGCGCCGCGCACCCCCGCCCGCCCAGCCGACGACGGCCAGCGCCACGAGGGCCAGGGTGACCAGCGGGAGCAGCACCGAGCCCCGGCCGGCAGGCACCGCGCCGGCGTTCCAGATGCCCCCGGTGCCCAGCAGCGCGAGCAGCGCCCCGCCCCACCCCTCCGGGCGAGCGGCGAAGGCGGCCACGCCGGCGGGATCCGACGCCCCGCCTGCGGGATGCAGCACGCCGGCGACGACCCAGGGCAGCGAGAGGACGAGCAGCACCGTCGCGGCGGGCAGGAGGTGGCGGCGGCCGACCAGGGCCAGCACGACGCCGGCGGCGAGCAGCGCGCCCGTCGGGGTCAGGGCGGCGGGCGCGCACGCGAGCACCAGCCGCGGCAGCGCGCGGGGTTCGCCGTCGCGGAACCGCAGCGCGGCGCGGGCGATCCAGGGCAGCGCGGCGAAGGCGAGCAGCAGCGTCCAGTGGCCGATGAGCAACCGCTCGGCCAGGTAGGGGCTCCATCCGTAGACGAGCCCGGCCACGACCGCGGCGATGCCGCGCCGGCCGTCCGGACCCGGCGGCACCAGGCGGGCGGCACCGAGCACGGCCGCGTAGACCGTGGCCAGGAGCACGGCCTTCTGCACGAACTCACCCGGCACGACCGTGGTGACCACCGCCATGACCGCGTCGACCGGAACGGCGCGCGGCAGGCCACCGCCCAGCCCGAGGGCGTCCAGGTCGAGGTCCTGGCGGGGCACGAACACCATGTCCCGGAGGAGCACGAAGCCGGGCGCGAGAGCGGGACCGGTCACCAGCAGGGCCACGACCAGCGCCAGCAGACGGGCCGGCCACGGGGACGGTTCCGGCCGGGTCCAGCCCTCGTCCACGGTCACCTCCCGTCCGCTCGCCGCTGGTCGCCCCGGCGACCGGGACGCAGCGTAGGGGCGGGCATGGCTGAACCCCTCATCCGCGAGGACGGCACGGTCGAGGGCACGCCCGCCGAGATGCCCGCCGGTCGGTCCGCTCCGCTCCGCGCGCCCCGTCTGCTCGGTCCGGCCGCGTTCGTGTCCGTCGCCTTCCTCGGGACGAACGCGCTGTCCTACGTCTTCACGCTGCTGGCCGCCCGCCTGCTCGTCCCGGCGGCCTTCGGGGAGCTGGCGGCTCTCCTCGGCGTGCTGCTGGTCGGCATCGTGCCCGCCACCGGGCTGCAGACCGCGGCAGCCCTGTACCTCGGCGGGTCGTCGTCCCGCGGCCGGCCAGGCGCCGCCTCCCGGCTGCACGCCGCAGCATGGGTGACCGGCCTGGCCGGCACCGCGATCGGAGTGCTGGTCGTCCCTACCCTGACCGTGCTCCTGCACCTGCCCGACGCCGCGGCGGTGGGCTGGCTCGTGGCACTCCTGCTGCCGTCGACCCTCGTCGCCGGGTACCAGGGGTGCTCCAGGGCAGCGGGCGCTACGTCCGGCTCGCCGGGGTGAACGCGTTCTTCGGCCTGACCAAGCTCGCCGGTGGGACGGTGGGGCTCCTGATCGGCGGAACCCCCACGGCGGCGCTCGCGGGGATGACCGGGGCGGCCGTCGCCGGGGCGCTCGTCGGCTGGGCCGGGTGCGGGCGACCGGGGTGGCACGGGGCGGCCTGCGGGCGCCACTGGCCGCCGCCCTGAGCGCCTCGGGCGCGTTGCTCGGCTTCGTGCTGCTGCTCAACCTGGACCTGCTGCTCGCCCGCCACCACCTGACCGCCGCGCACGCCGGCGAGTACGCGGTCGGCTCGGTCATCGCCAAGGTCGCCTTCTGGCTGCCGCAGGGGTCGGGGTGGTGCTGCTCCCCGGCTGGCCGACGAGGCCCACCGCCGGCGGCTCCTTCCCACGGCACTCGGCCTCGTCGCCGGGGCCGGTGCGGTGCTCACGATCGCGACGGCGGCGGTCGGCTCCGCTGCGCTGCCGCTCGCCGGGGGCGCGGCCTACGGCGACACCCTCGGGGCCGCCGCCTGGCTGTTCGCCGCGCTCGGCACCCTCCTGGCCCTCGCCCAGCTGCTCCTCTACTCGGGCGTCGCCACGGCCGACCGGTCGGCCGTCGGCGCCGTCTGGGCCGCGGCGCTGGCGGAGGCGCTGGTCGTGCAGCTGCTCTCGGCCACCGGGCGGCTGTCCGTCGTGACCATCGCGGTCACCGCGGTCGTCACCGCGTTCCTCCTGGTCGCCGTCGGCCTGCTGCGCTCCCGTCGGGTCGGGCGCGTCCCACCAGAGTGATCAACTCCGGGTGCGGGCGACGACTACTCGCGGCACGTGAGGGGCAGGAGCAGGGCACCGCCCGTCCGGACGCCGGCACGTCGTCCGGACGGCAGAACCTGATCCCGACGAGAGGAGCGCCGTCCATGGCGTCCGTCATCCACTACACGATCGCCACCGAGGCCGAGAAGAGCCCGGACTTCCGTCGCGTCCTCTGGACCGGGAAGAACACCCAGCTGGTGATCATGACCATCCCGGCCGGCGGTGAGATCGGCGAGGAGACCCACGAGGACATCGACCAGATCCTCACCTTCGTCAGCGGCACCGGTAAGGCGGTCATCTCCGGCTCGGAGAAGAACGTCGCGCAGGGCGACCTGGTCGTCGTGCCCGCCGGGACGAAGCACAACTTCCTGAACACCGGCGAGAACCCGCTCATCCTCTACACGGTCTACGGCCCGCCGGAGCACGCCGACGGCGCGGTGCACAAGACCAAGGAGGAGGCCGACCGGCTCGAGGAGGAGGGCAAGGACGAGCCCCCGACGTCCTGACGCCTCCCGGCGATGTGCGCTGCAGCCCGGTTCCGAGCCGTGGAACCGGGCTCCAGCACTCGTCGTCCTCTCGGTCAGCCCGACCAACGGGTGAACAGGCCGGGTGACCGGCCGCCGGTGCCCTTCGGGAGACTCGTCCCATGACGGCGACCGACACGCCCCTGACGACCTCGGAGACCGGCCTCGAGCTCGTAGCCGCGCTGCGGGCTGCCGGGATCGCGGACGTCGACGACTCCGGCCTGGCCCGGGCCCTCTACTCGTCCGACGCCTCGCTGTACCGGGTGCTGCCCCGGGCCGTCGTGCGGCCCCGGCACGTCGACGAGATGGTCGCGACCCTGGAGGTGTGCCGGTCCCTCGGCGTCCCGCTGACCGCCCGGGGTGCCGGCACCTCGATCGCGGGCAACGCCGTCGGCCCCGGGGTGGTGCTGGACACCAGCCGCTACCTGTCCCGCGTCCACGAGATCGACGTGGAGGCCCGGACCGCGACGGTCGACCCCGGCCTGGTGCAGGCCGCGCTGCAGACGGCGGTCCGGCCACACGGCCTGCGGTTCGGCCCGGACCCGAGCACCCACAACCGCTGCACGGTCGGCGGGATGATCGGCAACAACGCCTGCGGTTCGCGCGCCCTCGGGTACGGGCGGACGTCGGACAACGTCGTGGGGCTCGACGTGGTCACCGGCGCCGGCACCCGCCTGCGGCTGGGCCCGACCACCGAGCCCGCGGACGGCGTGCTCGGCGACCTGCACGCGCTGGTGGCCGCGGAGCTGGCGCTGGTCCGCACCGAGCTCGGCCGCTTCGGCCGCCAGGTGTCGGGCTACTCGCTGGAGCACCTGCTGCCCGAGCGCGGGTTCGACGTCGCCCGCGCCCTGGTGGGCAGCGAGGGGACGCTGGCGCTCGTGCTCGGCGCGACGGTGCGGCTGGTGACCGACGCACCGTTCCGCGGCCTGGTGGTGCTGGGCTACCCCTCGATGGCCGACGCCGCCGATGCAACGCCAGGGCTGCTCCCCACGAGCCGACCGCCGTCGAGGGGCTCGACCAGCGGATCGTGCAGCGGCTGCGCGACGTGCCGGCCGCCGTCGTCCCCGACCTGCCCCGCGGCGACGGCTGGCTGATCGTGGAGCTGACCGGCGAGACCGTCGCCGAGGTCGAGGCGAAGGCCCGCGGGGTGCTCGCCGACGCGGCCGCCCTGGACTCCCTCGTCGTCACCGACCCGGCCGAGGCCGCCGCGATCTGGCGGATCCGCGAGGACGGCGCCGGGCTGGCCGCGCGCACCTCCGACGGACGGCCGGCGCACGCGGGCTGGGAGGACGCCGCCGTCCCGGTCGAGCGGCTCGGCGACTACCTGCGCGGCTTCGAGGCGCTGCTCGACGACCACGGGCTCCAGGGCGTCCCCTACGGGCACTTCGGCGACGGCTGCGTGCACGTGCGCATCGACTTCCCCTTCAGTGCGGGCGACGACGGGGGCCCGCTCATCGAGGACGGAGCGCGTACCGCTCCTTCGTCGAGGACGCCGCCCGCCTCGTCGCCGGGTACGGCGGGTCGCTCTCCGGCGAGCACGGGGACGGGCGGGCCCGCAGCGAGCTGCTGCCGTTCATGTACTCCCCGGCGTCATCGAGCTGTTCGGCCGGGTGAAGGGCCTCTTCGACCCCGACGACGTGCTGAACCCCGGCGTGCTGGTGCGGCCGGCCGCTTTCGACGAGGACGTCCGCATGGCCGCGGCCCCCGTGGTCCGCCAGCACCTGGCGCTGGCCTACCGGCACGACGGCGGCGACTTATCCGCGGCGGTGCACCGCTGCACGGGGGTCGGGAAGTGTCGCGCCGACCTGCAGGCCTCGGGCGGCGTCATGTGCCCGTCGTGGCCGGCCACCCGGGAGGAGAAGGACACCACGCGCGGCCGGGCGCGGGTCCTCCAGGAGATGCTCGCCCCGGGCGGGCCGGTCACCGTCTGGCGGTCCCCCGAGGTGCACGACGCCCTCGACCTCTGCCTGTCGTGCAAGGGCTGCTCCCGCGACTGCCCGACCGGCGTCGACATGGCCTCCTACAAGGCCGAGGTGCTGCACCAGTCCTACCGCCGCCGGCTGCGCCCCTCTCGCACTACACACTGGGGCGGCTGCCGTTCTGGGCCGACCTTGCCGCGCGGGCGCCCCGGCTGGTCAACGCGGTGCTGCGATCCCGGCTCGGCGGTCGGATCGCCAAGATGTCGGCCGGGATGGACCAGCGCCGGGAGGTCCCGCCGTTCGCCCCCGCACCTTCCGGCAGGAGTGGGCGGCGCGGCCGGCGCCGAGCGGGGAGGGAGCGCCGGTGGCGCTCTGGGTGGACTCGTTCACCGACCACTTCGCCCCCGAGGTGGCCCGGGCCGCCGCCCGGGTGCTGGAGTCGGCCGGCTACCGGGTGCAGGTCCCCGGCGCCGACACCTGCTGCGGGCTGACCTGGATCACGACCGGGCAGCTGGACACCGCCCGCCGGATCCTCGGGTCCACCGTCGACGCGCTCGCTCCGCTGGCCGAGAACGGCATCCCGATCGTCGGGGTCGAGCCGTCGTGCACCGCGGCCCTGCGCAGCGAATCGCTGGAGCTGGTCGGCGGGCCTGCGGCGGAGCGGGTGGCCCGCGCCACCCGGACCCTCGCGGAGCTCCTGGCCGACACTCCCGGCTGGACACCGCCGTCGATGGCCGGCCTGGAGGTGGTCGCCCAGCCGCACTGCCACCACGCCTCGGTGATGGGCTGGTCGGCCGACGCCCGGCTGCTCGACTCGGCCGGCGCGACCGTCACCCGACTGGGCGGCTGCTGCGGGCTCGCGGGCAACTGGGGCGTGGAGCGCGGGCACCACGACGTCTCGGTCACCATCGCCGGGCAGCAGCTGCTACCGGCGGTCGACGGCCTCGGCCCGGACGCCGTCGTGCTCGCCGACGGCTTCTCCTGCCGCACGCAGCTCGACCAGCTCGCCGACCGGCGGGGCTGCACCTCGCCGAGCTGCTGGCCGACCGCCTCCCCTGACGCCCGGGTGGCCTCTGCGACGATGCGGGCATGGACCTCGAGGAGACCCTGCTGCCCGGGGTCGGTGTCCGCTACGAATTGCGGACCCGGTCGGGTGAGATGCTGGGCATCGTCATCCAGCGCGAGGGGGCGCGGAGATCGCCGTCTACGACCGGCGGGACCCCGACCGTGCCCGGGGATGTTCCGGTTGGAGCCGGAGGAGGTGGACGCGGTCGCCGAGGTCCTCGGCGCCCCGCGGCTGACGCAGCGGTTCGCCGACCTCTCCCGGGAGGTCCCGGGGTTGGAGTCCGGGCGCTTCACGATCGCCGCGGGGTCACCCTTCGCCGGCCGGACCCTGGGCGAGACGCGGGCCCGAACGCTCACCGGGTGCTCGATCGTCGCCATCGTGCGCGGCGCCGACGTCGTCCCCTCGCCCTCCCCGGTGACCCTCTCCGGGCCGGTGACGTCGTGGTCGCCATCGGCTCCTCGACCGGCCTGGAGCAGCTGGAACGGCGGCTGGCCGGCCGGTCCGACGGCTGACCGGACCCGGCCTGGTGGACCACGTCGCCGCACTGCTGCTCGAGCTCGGCCTGCTCTTCCTCGGGCTGTCCGTGCTGGGCCTGGCCGCCCGGCGGCTCGGGCTGTCCCCGGTGCCCTTCGTGCTGCTCGCCGCCCTCGCGCTCGGCGACGGCGGCGTCGTCCCGCTGAGCACGGCGGAGCCGTTCCTGGAGGCCTCGGCCGAGATCGGCGTCGTCCTGCTGCTGCTGACGCTCGGCCTGGAGTTCTCCGCGACCGAGCTGTTCAGCTCGTTCCGCCGGCACGCGCCCTCGGGGCTGGTCGACCTGGTGCTCAACGCACCACCGGGCTTCGTCGCCGGACTCCTGCTGGGCCTGCCCTGGCAGGGGCGCTGGCGCTGGGCGGGGTCACCTACATCTCGTCGTCGGGCATCGTCGCGCGCCTGCTGGGCGACCTCGGCAGGCTGGCCAACCGCGAGACGCCGGCGGTCCTGTCGGTGCTCGTGCTCGAGGACCTGGCCATGGCGCTGTTCCTGCCGCTGCTGGTGGTCGCGCTGGCCGGCGAGGGCCCCACCGCGGCGGCCTCCGGCATCGCGCTCGCGGTCGGGGCGGTGGTCGTGGTGCTCGTCGCCGCCCAGCGCCACGGGCACCGGCTGGGCCGGCTGCTCACCCACGACGACGACGAGCAGGTGCTGCTGCGGCTGGTCGGCCTCACGCTCCTCGTCGCGGGGCTGGCGCAGGCGCTGGGGGCCTCGGCGGCGGTGGGCGCGTTCCTCGTCGGTCTCGCGCTGCCCGCCTCCTTCGCCGAGCGGGCCCGCGCCATCCTCAACCCGCTGCGCGACCTGTTCGCGGCGCTCTTCTTCGTCGCGTTCGGGTTCGCCACCGATCCGGGCGCGATCCTGCCGGTCCTCCCCGCGGCGCTCGCGCTGGCGGCCGTCTCCGTCGCCACCAAGATCGGCACCGGCTGGTTCGCCGCGGCACGGGACGGCGTGGCCGTGCCGGGGCGGCTGCGTGCCGGGACGGCGCTGGTGGCGCGCGGCGAGTTCTCGATCGTGATCGCCGGCCTCGCGGTGACCGCGGGGCTGGCCGACGTCGGCCCGATCGCGACCGGCTACGTGCTGATCCTGGCCGTCGCGGGACCGGTCCTCACCCGGGTGGTCGAGCCGCTCGGCGCGCGCTTCCTCCCCGTCCCCGCGGCGCGCTGACCCGACCCGCGGGGTCGCCGTCGCGTCAGGCGGCCTCCTCCCGGCGGGCCCGTGCAGCGGCGAGCACCGCCGGCGCGAGCGCCGCCGCGATGCGGGCGTAGCCGGCCGACGACGGGTGGAAACGGTCGGCGGAGAACATCGCCGCATCGGCGGCGAAGGCGCTCGCCACCTCGGCGGCCACGCCCGCGACCGACCCGCCCTCCGCTGCCACGGCGGCGGCCTGGCGCGCCTGCAGCTGCGCGCAGGCCGCCTGCACGAGGGGGCGGAACGCGGGCGGGACGAACGGCACCGAGGACATGTCGGGCGCAGGGACGACGACGACGTCCGTCCCCCGCTCCCGCAGCGCGCCGACGGCGACGCGCAGGGCGGCCGCGGCCTGCTCGGGCGGCACGAACCGGGCCAGGTCGTTGGCGCCGATCACCACGACGGCGACGTCGGCGTCCAGCGGGCGTGCTCGCTCCACCTGGGCGGTCAGGTCGGCCGACACCGCACCTGGCACGGCCAGGACGTGCAGCTCCACGGAGAAGCCGTCGGCGGTCAGCGCCCCGTGCAGACGGCGGCCCAGGGTGTCCTCGGCGCGGGCGGCGCCGGTGCCGTAGGCGATGGAATCACCGAGGACGACGAGGCGCAGGGACGAGCGGGTCACACCGGGTCCAACGCCCCGGCACGCCCCGCGCCTTCCCCGATGATCAGCTCTCCTGATCGTTCGGGGTCCTCCCGCACGGTCGACCACGAGGGAGGACCCGGAATGGTCAGGTCTCCTGATCATTCGGGGCCGGCGGGGGCGCCGGCGGGGGCGCTGGCGGGGGGCGCTGGCGGGGGCGGGGGTCAGCGGCCGCGCCAGACGGGTGGGCGGCGCTCGGCGAAGGCGGTGGATCCCTCCCGGGCGTCGTCCGAGGCGAAGACCGGGCGGACGACCTCGTCCTGCCGGGCCCAGGCCTCGGCGACCGGCCAGGCAGGCGCCGACTGCACGATCTCCTTGGTGGCGGCGACGGCCAGCGGCCCGTTCGCGGCGATGACCCCGGCCAGCTCGACCGCGGCGTCCAGCGCGGCGCCGTCGTCGACCACGCGGTTCACCAGGCCGACCGCCGCGGCCCGATCGGCGTCCATGGGGTCGCCGGTCAGGAGCAGCTCGAGCGCCACGGCGCGCGGCACGCGCTGCGGCAGCAGCAGGGCCGCCCCGCCCGCGGCCACCAGGGACCGCTTCACCTCGGGGACGCCGAACCGGGCACCCCGGCCGGCGACGACGAGGTCGCAGGCGAGCACGAGCTCGAACCCACCGGCCAGCGCCCCGCCCTCGACGGCGGCGATCAGCGGTTTCCGCGGCGGCGTGCGGGTGATGCCGCACAGCCCCCTGCCCTCGATCGCGGGGTCTCCCCGCGGAGGAAGGCCTTGAGATCCATCCCGGCGGAGAAGAAGCCGCCGGCCCCGGTGAGCACCCCCGTCCGCAGCTCGTCGGACGCGTCGAGCTCGTCCACGGCGGCGGCCACGCTGCGCGCGACGGCGGCGTCCAGCGCGTTCCGCGCCTGCGGACGGTCGATCGTGATGACCTGCACCGCACCGCGGCGCTCGACCCGGACGACGCCACTGCTGTCGGACACGTACCCCCTCGGACGGGAAACGGCGCGGGGCCCGGCACCGATGGCGACCGGGCCCCGCGGAGAGCTCCTCTGCGGACGGCAGAGGGTTCTCCGTCAGGCCTTCGGGCCCCCGGCGGCGTAGACGACCTGGCCGGAGACGAAGCCGGCGCCCTCGCTGACGAAGAACGACACCAGGTGTGCGATGTCCTCCGGCTTGCCCGTCCGGGCCACCGGGATCATCGAGGCCGCGCCCTTGATGAAGTCCTCGAACGGGATGCCCATGCGCTCGGCCGTCGCCTTGGTCATCTCGGTCTCGATGAAGCCCGGGGCGATGGCGTTGGCGGTGACGCCGAATTTGCCCAGCTCGATGGCGAGGGTTTTGGTGAAGCCCTGCAGACCGGCCTTGGCCGTGGAGTAGTTCGCCTGGCCCCGATTGCCGAGCGCCGAGGTGCTCGACAGGTTGACGATGCGGCCCCACGTGGCGTCGATCATGTGCTTCTGCGCCGCGCGCGTCATGAGGAAGGCACCGCGGAGGTGCACGTTCATGACGATGTCCCAGTCGGACGACGACATCTTGAACAGCATGTTGTCGCGCAGGACGCCGGCGTTGTTGACCAGCACGGTCGGGGCGCCGAGCTCAGTCGCGATCCGCTCGACGGCGGCCTCGACCTGGGCCTCGTCGCTGACGTCGGCGCCCACGGCCAGCGCCCGGCCTCCGGCGGCCTCGATCGTCTCGACGGTGCCCTTGGCGGACGCCTCGTCGAGGTCCAGGACCGCCACGGCGAACCCGTCCTGCGCCAGGCGGACGGCCGTGGCCGCGCCGATGCCGCGCGCGGCCCCGGTCACGATCGCCACCCGGGTCGCGGTACTTGCCTCGCTCATGAATGTTCCCTTTCGCATCGGATGCCGGCTGCCGTGCGCGGATCCATCCCGCGACGGGCCGAGAGCTGCGCCCGACACGTTACGGCCGGGCGCTGCCGTCGTCGTCACACGGTCCGGAAGGGCCGTTCCGGTCGGGACGCGGCGGTGGTCAGGGCCAGATCGAGGCGACGACGATCGCCGCGACCGCCAGCTGCACCGCGGCGCTGACCAGGCTGGCCGGGTGGAAGTCGCGGTCGGTCAGGTGGGCGCCGAGCTTCCCCGGGGTGATCAGGTCCAGCACCAGGAACGCGACGGCCTGGAGCAGGACGCCGAGGACGCCGAACACGACGGTGTAGAGCAGCGCCTGCCCGAAGCCGCTCGTGGCGTTGGTCCAGATGCTGGCGAACACGATGGCGCCCTGGCCGAGGAACCCCGCGGCGAGGGTAAGGGCGGCGTTGATCGACCGGTCCTCGTAGATGTGCCGCCCGAGGTGCCCGGGGGTGAGCAGGTCGAGGGCGTAGAAGCCCAGGACCAGGAGCGCGATGCCGACCCCGGTGTAGGCGCCTGCATAGCCGATGCTCTCCAGCACGGGGAGGACCTCCTGGTGGGAACGGGTTCTGTCGCGGAAACGGGCCTGCCAGGTCTACCGCACTGCACCGTCCGGCGCACGGACCGGGGCCCGCACACGCCCGGCCGGGTCACCGGCCGCCAGGAGAACCGGCGCTTCTCATTCGGGGTCCACGTGCGAGGACGGCACCGGGCGGCGGGGATGGTGCACCCGGCGGACCGACGCGAGCGCTGCCCGTCGGGCGTGCATGCGCCGCTTGGCCCGCATCGTGCGTGGGGCCCGGGGCTCCTCGCGCAGCAGGGCGTCCAGCCAGTGCCCGCCGGGGTCCACGTCCACCAGGAGCGCCTTCACCAGCAGGGTCAGCGGGATCGCCAGCAACGCGCCGAGCGCGCCGAGCACCCAGCCCCAGAACAGCAGGGCGATGAAGGTGACCGTCATCGACAGACCCACCGAGTCACCGACGAACCGGGGCTGGATCAGCGTCTGGATCACGAAGTTGAGCAGCGAGTAGACGACCACGATCGCGATCAGGTCGCCCCAGCCCCCGGCCAGCAGCCCCAGGATCGCCGGCGGCACCACGCCCAGGACGAAGCCGATGGCGGGCACGTAGTTGGTGATGAACGCCAGCAGCCCCCACAAACCTGCCGCGGGAACGCCGATGATCACCAGCGCGATCCAGTCGCCGACGGCGACGATCGCGCCGAAGACGGTGCTGACCAGCAGGTAGCTGCGGGTGCCCTGGGCGAACAGCGTCATCGCGACCGGGAGGTGCGGCCGGTCCTCCCCACGAGGGCCATCCGACGGGGAAGCCACTGGACTCGATGGCCATGAAGACCAGCGCCGACAGCAGCAGCACGAGGGTGCTGGCGGCGCTGGTCAGCCGCCCCAGCAGGTCGGTGGCCAGGCCGACGAACTGGCCGTAGTCGATCTGCCGGACCAGGTCCGACAACTGCCCCGACACGATGCCGGCGTCGTTGAGCTGCCGCACGACGTCGTTGATCAGGATCTCCGCCTGCCCGGCGTAGTCGGGCAGCAGCGCGGCGAACCGTGCCACGGAGACGACGAGCAGGGTCACGAAGGCGAGCAGGACCGCCCAGACGAGCAGCAGGAGCACCGTCGTCGCCAGCCAGCGCGGGACGCCCACCCTGCGCAGCCAGCTCTGCACCGGTGCGAGGGCGACGACCACGACCAGGGCGAGCAGGACCGGTGCGACCAACCAGGCGATCGCACGCAGTCCTCCCACCGCGATGCTGGCCGCCGCCAAGCCGGCCACGAGCAGGAACCACCGCGGGATCCCCGGCGGGCTGACCGGGGACTCGACGGCGGTGGCCCCGACTGCGACGCCCGTGGACGGGGCGTCGTCGAGTCGCTCGTCCGGCTCGTCGGGTCGCTCGCCGGGTTCGTCCGGGAGGATGTCGCCCGTACGTCCGGGCCCGTGACGTGGGTGGGTGCGGGCGACGGGACCGGTGCCCGGTGCGTCTGGTCGGACCGCCATCCCGCCTCCCCTCTGGTCGCCGAGTGGTACCGGTACACCGTGCCCCCATGGTGCCGGGCGTGCCCACCCGGGCGATGGAGGCGCTACCTCGCGTCGAGCAGCTCGGTCATCGCGGGCAGGTCGAAGAACGCCGCCGTCGCCCGGGCGCTCGGCCCACCGGCGTCGGGGTCGGCACCGGCGGCGACCAGTCGCGTGACGGTCTCGGTCGACTGCCGGAAGACGGCCGCCGCGAGCGCGGTCTGCCCGCGGTCGTTGGCCCGCGAGTGGTCGGCCCCCGGTCCAGCAGGGCACCCACCGTTCCCGGATGCCCGTGGTAGGCGGCCAGGATCAGCAGGGTGTCGCCCTTGTCGTTGGTGAGGTTCACCGGGACGCCGGCGTCGACGTACTCGGCCAGCTCCTCGGTGTGCCCCCGCGGGCCAGGTCGAAGACCCGCCCGGCCAGTTCGAGAACACCCGGGTCGATCGGCTCACCAGTCACGGCACCAGCCTAGGAGGGCTCCGCAGCAGGAGCTTCATGCCGTCGTGCGAGGCCACGAAGCCGAGCCGCTCGTAGAACCGGCGGGCGTCATGGCGCCTCGTGTCGGTCGTCAGCTGCACCAGCGCGGCGCCCTGCCGCCGGGCCTCCTCCACCGCCCAGCCGATCATCGCCGCGCCCAGCCCCTGACCCCGCAGACCGGCGGCCACCCGCACCGCCTCGATCTGCCCGCGCAGGGCACCACCGCGGGAGAGGCCGGGCAGGAGCGTGAGCTGCAGCGTGCCGACGACGCTGTCCTCCTCGACGACCACGAGGAGCGTGTGGGCGGGATCGCGGTCCACGAGGTCGAACGCCCGCCGGTAGGGCGCCAGGTCGCCGGGTTCCTCGCGGGCGGCGCCGAACGGGTCGTCGGCCAGCAGCGCCACCAGGGCCGGGAGGTCGGCGGCGGCCGCCCGCCGCAGGAGGAGAGCGCGGCCGCCGAGGACCAGCGGGGCGGGCAGGGTTCCGCCGCTGGTCACGAGCGCCGGGCCACGCGGTCGGTCAGGGCCAGCACGTGCTCCCACGCGTCGCGGCAGGCGTCCTCCCACTCCCCGAAGGCCCGGTCGAAGAAGGAGTGCGGTGCGCCGTCGTAGACCACCGCGTCGACCTCCGCACCGGCCGCGCGCATGGTGTCGGCGAGCGCCAGCTGGTCGGCCACCGGAGTCGCCGCGTCGGCTCCGGCGATCAGCATCACCGTCGGCAGGTGTGCCCGGCCGGCCGCGTCGCCGACGACGGAGGGCTTGCCGTAGAACCCCACGCAGCCGGCGAGGTCCAGCTCGCCACCGGCCTGTCTCCAGGAGATGCTGCCGCCGAGGCAGAAGCCCACCGCCACCACCGGGAGGTCGGCCCCGGCCCGCTCGCGCAGGTACGCGATCGCGGCGGCGAGGTCGGCGTCGATCCCCTCGGCCGTCGCCGCCTGGACGTGCGGCTGCCACGCGAAGTCGGCGTCGCGGACCCCGCGCTCGGCCACCCCTGCGGTGCGGCCGAAGTAGTCGATCGCCACCGTCGGCAGGCCCGCCTGGGCGAACTGGTCGGCCAGGGCAACGTAGAACGGGTGCAGCCCGCGGACGTCGGGGAGGAGCACCACGCCGGCTCCGGCCGGCTGCGCGGGAGCGGCGTAGGCCGCCGAGAAGGCGGTCCCGTCGGCGGAGGCGAGCGTGAGGACGCCCCGTTCGGCGACGTCGCCGCTGCGGGGTGGTGCGGGCGGGCGGCTGTCGTGGTCGTGGCACATGTGCCCGGTTCTACCTGGGGGCGCCGCGAGGCGCTCCTCGAGGCGTCAGCTCTCGGCCGCCTCGTCGGCCGGTCCGGGGTTGCCCCCGAGCACGCGGGCGGCCACCTCGCGGCGGGTGTCGGCCAACCACTCGTGCTGCTTGTCGGCCTGGGCGATCAGGCGCTCGAGCAGCTCGGCGTCGAGCCGGCCGTCCACGGCCGCGAGCTCGCGCAGGGTCTCGAACCCGGCCCGCTTGGCCAGCACCGCGGTCGAGATGAACTCGAACTCGACCAGGTCGCTGAGCGGCGACCGGGACAGCAGGTGCCCGTTGAGCTTCAGCCGCGACGCCTTCTCCCCCAACCACGAGGCGAGCTGCTTGTACTGCGTGACCGGCAGCCCCAGCGCGGCCATCGACGACCGGATGCCGGCCCGCTCCTCCCGCAGCTCGTCCAGCAGCTGCTCCAGGCGCGGCTCGTACGCGGTGCCCCGGTGCACCCCGATCATCCGGCTGACCAGTTCGATCCCACCCGTGGCGGCGGCCAGGTGGTCGTTGCAGTAGATGCCGAGCAGGTCGGGGTTGCGCACGGCGCCGGCTGCGGACGACTCGGACACAGGGCCTCCAGGAGGGATGACGGAACGGAAGCCCATCCTGCCCGCGCGCGGGCCGGCCTACCCGTCCTCCGGCGAGGTCACCGCACGAGGACGGCCACACCGACGCACGCCGCGGCCCACAACGCGCTCGCCAGGGTCCCGAGGATGAAGCGCTCGGAGGCCGCGGGGCTGCGCAGTTCCGCGTACCGCCCGAGCCCCTTCACGGCCAGCACGACGACCAGCCCCTCGGCCGACCCGGCCAGCAGGGTGGCCGCGACCGCCGCCCGCTCGAGGACGCCGATCCAGGCGCCACCACGGAGGATCTCCGGGTCCTGCGGACCACCGCTGACCCCCGCGGCCGCCGGGTCGGCGACGCGCAGGACCGCGGTGGCGACCGGGCCGCCGCCCGCCACGGCGGCGAGGAACCCCGCGACGGCCGCCGCTTCGACGAGGCCGTCGGTCGCGTTCCCCCGGCCCACGCGACCGCCCCGGCAAGGGTGAGCAGGAGCCCGGGGACGACGGCGGCCCACGCGGGGCGGACGCGCTCCCCTGGGTGGTCAGCAGGACCCCGCAGACGGCGGTCAGACCGAGCAGGACGAGCACGGCAGCGTTCATGGCCGGATTATCCTGCCGCGCGGGTCAGGAGACGCGCGGCCGTCGGGCGCAGGTCCTGCTCCAGCTCCCACAGCCCGGCGGCCAGCCGCTGGCCGACCGCCTGCCGGGAGATGCCGAGCACGGTGGCCGCGTCGGCCTGCGTACGACCGCCGCTGACCAGCTCGATCGCCTCCCATGCCTGCTCGCTGCGTCGATCCACGACGAGCGCGAGCGCGCTGAGCACCGCCTGGGCGTCCGACGCGTCGGCGGGCACGGCACCGCGCACGGCCAACCGGGCGGACCGCTGCTTCGCGGCGTCCACCGCCCGGCGGGCGCACAGGAAGGCCGGTCCCGCGCCGGCCCGGGTGGTCGACGGCAGCGGCGTCTGCACCGCTCCGGCCCCGACCCCGATGCTCCAGTTCCCGGCGCGGACGAGACGCAGGACGACGTCGACGACCGCGTCCGGCTCGGCCAGGACCCCTGGAACTCGTCTCCGGCCGTCCGCTCGAACGCCAGCAGCGTGCGGACGTCGTCCAGGTCGCGCAACGCATCACCGACGCGGTCGGGATTGCGCCGGCTCGCCTTCTGGTCCACGGTCAGCACGTACGGCATCCCGCAAGTCTGACACCTTTCATGGGCCGAAGCAAGCCTCAGAGCTTGTCGACCACCTCGGGCGGGAACCCGCCCGTGGCGATCGGCCCCCAGCCGGTGATCGTGACGCGAATCAACGACTTCCCCTGCCGGCTCATCGCCGCCCGGTACTCGTCCCAGTCCGGGTGCTCCCCGCTGATGGACCGGTAGTACTCGACCAGCGGCTGCAGTGCCTCCGGCAGATCCAGCACCTCCGCCTCGCCGTCCACCTGGACCCAGGCGTCGTTCCAGTCGGGAGACAGCACGCACAGCGAGACGACCGGATCCCGTCGCAGGTTGGCCACCTTCGCCCGCTGCGGGTAGGTGGAGATCACGATCCTCCCCTCTCCGTCGACTCCGCAGCTCACCGGTGAGAGCTGCACCCCGTCTCGCGGCGACGGGTCACGAGCACGGCCTGGTGGCGCGGTCGGAGGAAGCCCAGCAGGGAGTCGCGGTCCACCCGGTCGACGGTGGCGGTCTTCGGCATGACCCGACGCTACGACTTCCTCACAGTGATCGTTTCCGGCCGGTCCGCTCGCGCCTTCTGTGCTGCAATCGGCCCATGAGGCTCCGACTCCCTGGCCGTCCCACCCCCGAGCGCGAGCCGGAGAAGCAGCAGGACGCCCCGGAGCCGGGCCGGGCCGCCGTCACGACGTCCCCCGCTCCGACCCACGGTCGTGGTCCCCGCATGCAAGCCGCCAGCCGCGCGCTCGCGATCGCCTCCGCCCAGTTCCTGCTGGTCGCCGCCGCCGTCGTCGTCCTCTTCTACGTGCTCGGCAAGCTCTGGTCCATCCTGCTGCCGATCGTGCTCGGCCTGCTGATCGCCACCGTGCTCTGGCCCCTCACCCGATTCCTCCGCAACCACCGCTGGCCCCCGGCGCTCGCGGCGGTGACCGTGCTGCTCGCCTTCCTCGCCGCGTTCGGCGGCATCATCGCGGCCATCGCGCCGCAGGTGGCCAACCAGGTCACCGAGCTCGCCGACGCCGCCACGGCTGCCCTGGAGGACGTGCAGGCGTGGTTGCAGGGCCCGCCGTTCAACCTCGGCGAGGACCAGATCGGCAACGCCGTCGATTCGGCGATCAGCTCGATCCAGGGCAACGCCCAGAACATCGCCGGCTACGCCCTCACCGGCGCCACCGCGGTCGGCAGCGGCCTGGTCAACCTGGTGCTGGCCCTGGTCCTGGTGTTCTTCTTCCTCAAGGACGGGCCCCGCTGGGTCCCCTGGCTCTCGGCGCAGACCGGGCCGAAGGCGGCCCAGCACGTCGCGGCGCTGTCCTACAAGACCTGGTCGACGCTGTCGGAGTTCATCCGGCAGCAGGCCCTGGTCGGTTTCTTCGACGCGCTCTTCATCGGTCTCGGGCTGTGGATCCTCGGCGTCCCGCTGGTGATCCCCTGGCGGTGCTGACGTTCTTCGCCGCCTTCGTGCCGATCATCGGCGCCTTCGTGGCCGGCGCGTTCGCCGTCCTCATCGCGCTGGTGAGCAACGGCTTCACCACCGCCCTGATCGTGCTGGGAATCGTCGTCCTCGTGCAGCAGGTCGAGGGCAACGTCCTGCAGCCGATCATCCAGGGGCGCGGGTTCAACCTGCACGCGGCCGTGGTCATCCTCGCGGTCACCGCCGGCAGCAGCCTGGCCGGCATCATCGGCGCGTTCCTCGCCGTGCCGGTCGCGGCGCTGATCGCCGTGATGTACCGGTACGCCCGCGACCAGCTCGACGAGAAGTCCCCGAGATCGCCGACGACGGGACGCGCGCGGACGTGGTCGGTGACGACTCCGGCACGGCGGTGGTCCGGGAGCCGGTGGCGCCGCCGGCCGACGAGCGCCCCGAGGGCTGAGCCACCCCTCGGGGGACCATGGAGGCGGCGGGAATGCCGCCGCCCCCGGGGCGGCTGCACCGGGGCGGCGGCCGCACCGACCGCCCGAACGACGCCAGGAGGTCCGACGTGCCGCAGCGACCGGAGGATTTCGTCGAGCTGCTCCCCGGGGCCGAGCCCTTCCTCGCCCGCGAGGCGGCGCTCGGCGGCCCCGAGGAGCGGGCCGGCCTGGTGCTCGTGCACGACCTGGCGGGCGACTTCGACGCCGCGCACGCCGGCACCCTGGCCGGCGCGCACCTGCTGGCCGGCCTGCCGCACGAGGTCATCGCACGGTTCGACGCCGACAGCCTGGTCGACTACCGGGCGCACCGCCCGCGGATGACCTTCAACAGCGACCGGTACGAGGGATTCGCCGCGCCGGAGATCCTGCTCCACGCCGTCGAGGACGACGCCGGAACGACGTTCCTGCTGCTCCACGGCGCCGAGCCCGACTTCGCCTGGGAGCGGTTCGTCGCCGCCGTCGCCGAACTCGTCGAGCGCCTCGGCGTCACCACCGTGGTCGCGCTGCAGGCCATCCCGATGCCGGTTCCGCACACCCGGCCGGTCACGGTCACCGCGCACGCCACCCGCCGCCAGCTCATCGAGCAGTACCCGGTCTACTGGGGCGAGATGCGGATCCCCGGAAGCGTCTCGGCGCTGCTGGAGCTGCGCCTGGGCGAGGCCGGCGTCGACGCGCTCGGTGTCGCCGCGCACGTGCCGCACTACCTGGCACAGGCCACGTATCCGGCCGCCTCGCTCACCCTCCTCGAACACCTCGAGAGCCTGACCGGCCTGCACCTGCCGACCGAGACGCTGCGCGAGGCGGCAGAGGCCCACCGCACCGAGATCGACGAGCAGATCGCCCGGTCCCCCGAGAACACCGCCGTCGTGGCGGCACTCGAGCAGCAGTACGACGCGTTCACCGCCGCGCGGGAGGGCGCCGACCTGCTCTCGGGCGGCGAGGTGCCGAGCGCCGAGGAGATCGGCGCGGAGTTCGAGCGCTTCCTCGCCGACCAGGACCGCAGGCGCCCCCGCGACTGACACCCCGCGGCCGCAGCACGCCGCGCCCGCGGTGACCTACCGTCTGAGGGACCGGGGACTCGGCGGACGACACCGCCCTCCCCGGGCAGTGCCGTCCCCGCACGAGGAGCGACCCCTGACCGACACCGCCTCCGCCGGCATCCGGGAGGCGCGGTCCGTACCGGAGGACCGGGTGCGGTCACGACCCTCGTCCGCGCGCCGACGACGCGCGGCGGGCTGGGGAGCGCTGCTGGCCGCCCTGGTGACCGGCGCGGGCATCCTCCTGGCCGACCGCTTCTACTACGGCAACGACGACCTGCTCCAGTTCACCACCGGGCGCGATCACGGGTTCTCCTGGACGACGCTGACGCAGATCGTCTTCCAGCACTTCGCCCCTACAACCGGCTCGGCCACCTCGTCGTGCTCCGGTTCAGCGACCTCTCCCCGCGCTGGGCCTGACCATCGTGCTGGTCAACGACGCGGCCCTCCTCGCGGCGAGCCTGTGGCTGATGACGGAACTGCGGCTGTCCACCACCCGTCGGGTCGTGGCGCTGCTGCTCATCGGCCTCTCCGTCGCCGTGACCGAGAGCGCCGTCTGGTTCGACACCGGCATGCACGTCCTGCCGGCGATCGCCGTCACTCTCGCCGTCTGCGCGGCCCACGTGCGCGCCGTCCGGACCGGCCGGGTCCGCTGGCACGCCACCACCGCCGTGCTCTTCGTCCTGGGCCAGCTGACGCAGGAGCGGCCGATCTTCGCGCTCCCCTGCTCGTGCTCGTCGACGTCCTGCTGCTGTGGCGGCACCTGCCCTGGCGCAGCCGGGTGTCCGAGCTGTGGCAGCAGCGGGTGCCGCTCGCCGTCCTCGCCGTGCTGGCCGCGGGGATCGCGGCGGCCCTGCGCGCCTTCGTCGTCGACGACGCAGGCGCGACGCCGAGCTGGTGGGTGACGGCTCGCGCCATGCTGTCGGCCTCCGGGAACTACGTGCTGCCGGCGCTGGTCAACCAGCCGCTGGAGGAGCCGGCCGGGACGGCGCGGGAGCTCGTGGCACTCGGGGCCGTCCTCGTCGTCGGCACGGCTCTCGCCCGGCTGGTGCCGGGCAACGCCGGACCGCTCCTCTTCGCCGCCGCCACCGTGCTGCTCTACTACGGCTTCCTCAAGTTCAGCACCCTGCTGAGCGAGGAGTCGATCACCAGGAACGTCGAGCGGCTGCAGTACGCGGTCTACGTCACCGTGCCCGCGACCATCGCCCTCGTGCACCTGCGCGTGCCCGGGCGGTGGACCGGTGCACGGCAGGTCCCACACCGGGCCGCCGTCGCCCTCCGCACCGCCGGGTGCCTGGTGCTGGCGGCCTATCTGGTGGCGAGCAACGCGGCCTACCTCGACCGCCGCTGGGACGACACGGCCCGGGCGCGTGCCTATCTCGACGCCGTGCGCGCCGCCGCCCCCGAGTGGTCCGATCCGGACGTCACGCTGCTGCCGCTGCTCGCCCACCCGGCCATGGCGACCAACTGGAGCCGGCCGCTCGGCCGGCACGACCGCATGCTGGACCTGATCGTTCCCGGCTTCGCGCCCGGGGACGTCGGTCCGCGCATGGTGCTGATCGACCACCGGGGCACCGTGCGGCCCGCCACCGTGCAGACGGTGGTGGGGGACGTGGAGATCAGCCGGGGCGCCTGCGACGAGCGGAGCGCCCCGCGGTCGGGGCGGATCGTGCTCGACACCGGCGGGATCGAGGGCTCGCCGCTGTTCGTCCTGCTGAAGTACGACGCCGAGGAGGACGTGCTCGTGCGGCCGGGGACCCGCTGGGCCGGGCACTGGTCCAGGGACGAACCGCCCAGTGAGCTCCGGGCCGGCACGCGCACCCGGCTGATCCCGCTGGACCAGGGGTTGATGGACGCGGTCGAGCTCGTCCCGCTCACCCCGGGCACGGGCCTGTGCGGAACGGAGGCCGCCATCGTGCGTCCGCTGTTGGTGGTCGACGACGGGAACCGGTGCCGGGTGGTGGACCGGCACGGCCGACCGGGGCAGTCGCTGGACTGCCCCGGTTAGCACGCGCGGCGGGCCGCGACCGGGAGTTCCGGTCGCGGCCCGCCGGCCGTCGGGGTCCTTCTCAGCCGACGACGACGTGCTCGTTGGGCACGCAGTGCGTCATCGTCAGCCCGGTGACGTCGCGCGGACCGTTCTTGCCGAGGTTCGCGGCGCGCTGCTGCTCCTCCTCGGTGAGGGTCTGCGTCTGCAGCGGCGGCAGGCCACGGACGTCGTCGGCGGAGATGCCGAGCGCGTCACCGACACGCTGACCCCACTCGTCCTCGCACATGAAGAAGTGCCAGACCATCCGCTCCTGGATCTCGCGACGGCACTGCTGCAGCGCCCCCACCAGGTTGGCGACCAGGTCGTCCCTCTCCCACTGCTCCGACAGCAGGTAACGCTCACCGGCCTGCTTGTAGTCGTTGGTGCGCGGGATCCGCTTGCGGGTGAGGCGGGCGTTGATGACCGGGCCCTGCTCGTCGTGCGTGGGGTAGGTGGCCTCGCGCAGACCGCCGGTGATCGACGGCTCGTAGTTGACGTGCGGGTTCTGGCCGGGCGCGAGGTCGACGCCGTAGGCCATCTGCCCGTCGCGCTGGTTGGTGTAGACCGTCGCGTTCTTGGCCTGGTTCACCGGCAGCTGCAGGTAGTTCGGGCCCACCCGGTAGCGCTGGGTGTCGGAGTAGGAGAACGTCCGGCCGACCAGCATCTTGTCGTCGGAGAAGTCGAGGCCGTCGACGAGCACGCCGGTACCGAAGGCGATCTGCTCGTTCTCGGCGAAGAAGTTCTCCGGCATCCGGTTCAGCGTCATCGTCCCGACCTTGCGGAGCGGGAAGACCTCCTCCGGCCACACCTTGGTGTCGTCGAGCGGGTCGAAGTCCAGCTCGGGGTGTTCGTCGTCGCTCATCAGCTGGACGTGCAGGTCCCACTGGGGGTACTCGCCGCGCTCGATGGCGTCGTAGAGGTCCTTGGTGTGGAACCCGAGGGTGCCGGCCTGGATGGCGGCGCCGTCGCCTGCCGTGAAGGACTTGACGCCCTGCTTGGGCAGCCAGTGGTACTTGACCAGCTGGGTCTCACCCTGGGCGTTGACCCACTTGTAGGTGTTCACGCCGAAGCCCTGCATGTGCCGGTAGGACGCCGGCAGGCCACGGGGCTGAAGACCAGCGACACCATGTGCAGGGCCTCGGGGGTCTGGCTGAAGAAGTCGAACGCGCGCTCGGCGACGTTGGCCTCGAAGGTGACCGGGTCCGGCTTCTGGGAATGGATGAAGTCGGGGAACTTGATGGCGTCCCGGATGAAGAAGACGCCCAGGTTGTTGCCGACGAGGTCCCAGTTGCCGTCCTCGGTGTAGAACTTCACGGCGAAGCCACGCGGGTCGCGGGCCATCTCCGAGGAGTCGCGGCCACCGGCCACGGTGGAGAACCGGATCGCCAGGTCGGTCTGCTTGCCCTTCTCCGAGAAGAGCTTCGCGCGGGTGTACGTCGCGATCGGCTCGTCGCCGACGGTGCCGTCGGCCTCGAAGACGCCGTACGCGGTCACGCCCCGGGCGTGGACGACGCGCTCGGGGATCCGCTCGCGGTCGAAGTGGCTGATCTTCTCGAGGAACTGGTAGTTCTCCAGGGTGGCGGGGCCTCGGGCGCCCACCGTCCGCTGGTTCTGGTTGTCGTAGACCGGGTGGCCCTGACGGTTGGTCAGGACGGCGCGGTCGGCCTCGCTCCGGGCCGGGCCCTGCGATGCGACATCGGTCATGTGGATGTTCCTCCTCGGATTTCGTGCTCGTCGACCTGCACTGACTCTGCTGCTGCCCGTCCCTGGCAGTCGCGACACAGCCCCCAGAACACGACCTCGGCCTCGTCGACGACGAAACCGGCCGCGTCCGACGGGCTCAGGCACGGAGCCGCCCCCACGGCGCAGTCGACGTCGGCGACCGCGCCGCACGAGCGGCAGACCAGGTGGTGGTGGTTGTCGCCGACCCGCAGCTCGAAGAGCGCGGGGGCGCCGGCGGGCTCGATCCGGCGGGCGAGCCCTACGGAGACCAGTGCCTCGAGCACCCCGTAGACCGTCTGGGGGACAGCGTGGGGTGCTGGGCCCGGGCGCCGGTGACGATGGTGTCGGCATCGGCGTGGGGGTGTGCGGAGAGGACGTCGAGCACCGACAGCCGGGGGCGGGTGACCCGCAACCCGACCGTGCGGAGCTGGTGCGCCCACGTCGTCTCCATCGGGTCCACTCAACCCTGTTGTTTTGATCTAGTCAAGACAACGCGCCAGATCACCCCTCCCCGCCGGCGGATGATCAGGTCTCCTGATCGTTCAGGGTCCTCCCCACGGTCGACCGCGAGGGATGACCCTCGATGACCAGGAAACCTGATCACCAGGGGCGCGGTCAGATCTCGGGCAGCCGGGCCCGGGTCGCGCCGGCGACGTCGAACAGGTCGCCGTACTCCTCCACGCGGGCCAGGACGTCGTCGGTGGTGAAGCGCAACTCGGCCGGGTCGAGCGAACCCTCGCGCACGGCGTCCACCTCGTCCCACCCGATCGGCGTCGACACGGTCGCGCCCGCACGGGCCCTCAGCGAGTAGGGCGCCACGGTCGTCTTCGCCGGGTTGTTCTGGCTCCAGTCGATGAGCACCTTGCCCGGGCGCAACACCTTCTCCATCCGCCAGACGACGCCGTCCGGGGTCTCGGCGGACAGCTCCTGCGCCAGCTGCTTGGCGTACCGGCTGGGGTGCTCGCGATCGGTCGGGACGGCGATCGGCGCGTACACCTGCATTCCCTTGGAGCCCGAGGTCTTCACGACCGGGTCCAGCCCGTCGGCCTCCAGCCGCTCCCCGAGCCGCTCGGCCACGGCACAGCACTCGGCGATGCCGGTCTCGGGGCCGGGGTCCAGGTCAAGCACCAGCAGGTCGGGCAGGGCCGGCTGCCCGTCGTCGTCCACCCGCCACTGGGGCACGTGCACCTCCAGCGCGGCCAGGTTGGCCGCCCACGCCAGGTCGGCGGTCGACTCGAGGACGACCATGTCGAGGGTCTCGCGGCCGCGCGAGCTGCCGGGGCTCGGGATCGTGACCCGGCGCACCCAGTCAGGGCGTGCCGGGCGCTGTTCTTCTCGAAGAACGTCTGACCGTCGACGCCGTCCGGCCATCGGGTGAAGGTCACCGGCCGGCCCGCCAGGTGCGGCAGCAGCACGGGGGCGATGCGGACGTAGTAGTCGATCACCTGCGCCTTGGTGAACGACACCTCCGGGAACAGCACCTTCTCCAGGTTCGACACCTGCAGCGTGCGCCCGTCGATCTCCACGCGCTGCTTGGCCGGCGTCACGGTTCGATCACCACGTCGTCGGGCTCCAGGTCGTCGCGGACACCCTTCCAGGACGGGTGCCGCAACCGCCCGTCCGCCGTCCAGACCGCGTAGGCGACCTCCCCCACCAGGTCGGGCTCGACCCAGTGCGCGTCCCGGGTGACGTCGCGCGGCAGCGTGCCGTGGAACGGCGAGGTCGGCCGGGCGGTCACCATGCGCTCGAGGTCGCGCAGGTCCTGGTCGGTGAAGCCGGTGCCCACGTGGCCGGCGTAGATCAGCCGGCCCTCGTCGTCGGGGACGCCGAACAGCAGGGAGCCCACTCCCCCGGCCCGTCGTCCCTGCCCGGGCCGCCACCCGCCGACGACGACCGATTGGGTGCGCACGTTCTTGATCTTGCGCCAGTCGGGGCTGCGGACGCCGGGCCGGTAGGGCGAGTCCAGCCGCTTGGCGACGACGCCCTCCAGGCCGTTCTCCTGGCTCGCGGCGTGCACACCTGCCCCACCGCCACGGAACCAGGGGTGGCCACCCAGCGGTGCCCGCTCACGCCCAGCGCGTCCAGTCGCTCCCGGCGCTCGGCGTACGGGCGGTGGCTCAGGTCCTCGCCGTCCCACGCCAGCAGGTCGAAGACGAGGTAGGTGACCGGCTTCGCCGCCGCCAGCCGCGGCACCTCGGCGCCGGTGCGGTGCAGCCGGTTCTGCAGCGCCCCGAAGTCCGGCCGGCCCTGGTCGTCCATGGCGACGATCTCGCCGTCCACCACGGCGTCGTGCCCCGCGAGCGCGGCGGGCAGTCGTGCCACCTCGGGGTACCGCACGGTGATGTCGGTGCCCTTGCGCGAGGTCAGCCCGAGGACGTCGCCGTGCACCGCGGCCACCGCCCGCATGCCGTCCCACTTGAACTCGTAGCCCCACGCCGCGTCCTCGTCGTCCGTCGGCAGCGCGCCGGGGGTGGCCAGCATCGGCAGGGGCACCTCGGCAACGGCGCCGGCCGGCCGGGTGTCGTCCAGCTTGCGGATGTTCCAGGCGCCGTCGCCGACGGGGAACATCGCGTAGCGCCCGGCCATCCGGGCGCCGTCGAAGCTCACGATGACGTGCCGGTCGTCCCACTTCTCGGTCGTGTACCGGCCGGCGTCCCAGATGGTCACGTGCCCGCCGCCGTACTCGCCGGCGGCGATCGTCCCGGCGAACGACGCGTACTCCAGCGGGTGGTCCTCGGTGGGGACGGCGAGCCGGCTGGGCCCCTGCTCCGTGGGAGGTCCCTTGGGCACTGCCCAGCTCTTCAGGACGCCGTCGCGCTCGAGCCGCAGGTCCCAGTGGACGCGTTCCCCGTGCGGCCTCGGGGGTGTGGTGCTCCTGGACGACGAACGTGTCGTCGTTCCCCACCGGCAGCGCGCTCCCCTCGGGCGGGACGGGCTCGGCGGTGCGCCCCGGGTCGCGCTTGGCGCGGTACTCGGCGAGCGGGTCCTCCGGCCGGCCGCGGGCGCGGGCCGGCACGTCAGGCGCTGCGGCGGGCGCGCTTGGCCGGCGGCTTGTCCGTCGCCTTCTTCGCTGCCGGCTTCTCGGCCGCGGTCTTCTTCTGCGCTGTCGCCGTCCGCTCGGCGGCCGGCGCAGCCGCCTTCTTGGCGGGCGCCTTCTTCGCCGGAGCGGCCTTCTTCGCCGGCGTCCGCTTCGCCGGGGCCTTCGCCTCCGACGCCTCGTCGGCCGACTCCTCCGCGTGGTCGTCCGCTGCACCGCCGCGGGCGCGCTCGACGCTCCGCCGCAGGGCGCTCATCAGGTCGACGACGGCGCCGCCGCTGTCCTCCACCTCGGGCACCTGCGCGACCTCGCCGCCGCTCTGCTTGGCCTCCAGCAGCGCGGTCATGGCCTCGCGGTAGTCGTCGGTGAACTCGCCCGGTGCGAAGTCGCCGGTCATGGAGCCGATCAGCGCCTCGGCCATCTTCAGCTCCTGCGGCCGGACGCTGATGTCCTCGTCGAGGAAGCCGAAGTCGGGACGGCGGATCTCGTCGGGCCAGCGCATCGTGTGCAGGACCAGGACGCCGTCGCGCACCCGGAGGGCGGCCAGCGACTCGCGCTGCCGGATGGCGATCTTGGTGATCGCGACCTGCCCGGCGTTCTCCAGCGCGTCGCGCAGCAGCACGTACGGGCGCGCCGCCGGGCCGTCCGGCTCGAGGTAGTAGGTCTTCTCGAACATGATCGGGTCGATCTCGTCCTGGGCGACGAACTGCAGGACCTCGATCTCGCGACGGGTGCTCAGCGGCAGGTCGTCGAAGTCCTCGTCGGTGAGGATGACGACCTGACCGTCGGGCAGCTCGTAGCCCTTGGCGATGTCGCTGTACTCGACCTCCTCGCCGTCGATCGAGCACACCCGCTTGTACTTGACCCGTCCGCCGTCGGTCGCGTGGACCTGGTGGAACCGGATGTCCTTGTCCTCGGTCGCCGAGTACAGCTTCACGCCGATGCTGACGAGGCCGAACGACACGGCCCCGCGCCAGATCGATCGCATGCCTGCGCCCCTTACCCGTCCGGCCCGGACGCGCCGGACCCTGAGGACCCGCGAGTGGGTCAAGATCGCAGGATAGGTGCGCGGGCCCACCCACGGCAGGTCGGCGGGCGCGCGGGCTCCCCGGAGGGATTAAGGGCCCCGCCGGACGGCCGCTACGCGGGGGCCGGCGCGACGCCCTCGGTCTCCGGCTCCGGTCCGCCGTTCTGGATCGCGTCGTACACGAACTGGAGGACGTCGGAGCCCGCGATCATGGTCATCGTCAGCGCGGCCAGCCGGGTGGCCTTGGGCGCGGACACGTAGCCGAACACGAAGCCGGTGCCCACCCACTGCGCCAGGCAGAACGGGCAGGTGAGCAGTTCGCCGACGGCGTGCTTGGCGCCGCCGTGCTCGCGCACCTCCTCGGCGACCTCCGCGTGGCCCGACGGTCCCTCGAACCGCACGAAGGGGGCCCGCAGCGGCGCGGTGACCGGGTCCTTGGCGATCCGGCGGGCGAGCCGGAAGGTGGCCACGGTCAGCAGGAAGGCATCGCCCACCGGGATCCGCTCGGGCAGCTCCCGGCCCGAGGCCCGGACGGCGGCCGCGGCGGCGGACACCAGGCCCACGTAGACGCCCATGGCCCCGAGGTCGCCCGCCAGCGGACGCTCCTCGCCGTTGGTGTACTCCCGCTTCTGCGTGCGGACCCACCGACGGACGGGGGCTCCGAGCCGTTGGACCTCGTCAGCGAACGCCATGCAGCCGCCGCTACCCCCGCCGACGCGCGCGCATGCCCGCCGCCTCGGGAGGTGCGGCGTCCCACATCCGCGCATGGCGCGGCAGCCCACGGGTAGGGCCGCGAACAGACGCCGGTCACCGACCGGTTCCCGTCCCACCGCGTCCGCGCTCCACAGCGCCGGCCGGTGCGGACCCCGGCACACGAGGAGGCACAGCAGTGACCCAGCCCGAGGGCCAGACCGCCCGCGACGTGTTCCCCGAGGACGACGGCATCCCCGAGGTGGCGCAGGACGACTCCCCACCATGGAGCGCGCGGAGGACCCGGAGTTCGCGCCGATGCCCGGCGAGCGCGCCAACGCCACCGTCGACTTCGGGACGACCTCGGAGGAGCAGGCCGAGGGTGAGTCCCTCGACGGCCGCCTCGCCCGGGAGGTCCCCGACGACGCGGCCGATGTCCGCCCGGCCGAGGACCCGGACCGCGCGGTCGGTCAGCTGGAGCAGGACACCTCCACCACCCCGGTGAGCGACTCGGGCACCAACCGCACGGCAGACGACGTCGAGGCCACCTCCGACGCCTCCGTGGGCGGCCAGGGGCCCGAGGAGGGCGCCGTGCACCTCACCGGCGACTGAGCTCGCCCCGATCGATCACCGTCCCGCCCCGCGACGTCTCCTCGTGGGGCGGGGTTGGCGTGTGCGCGATCGGTTGTCTACGTTGTAATCGCGGTTCAGCAGGCAGCCGCACCGCTCCGGCTGGAAGATCGCCGGTGCGCAACACGTTCACCACCTGCGGGATCGGGGTCGACCAGCCTCCGAACCGCGCAGCGGTAGATTGTCCGGGCGGCCACCGCCGCCGGGAAATGCCGCCGAGAGGAGCCACTGTCCGTGACCACTTCCGACCTGCCCGCCGAGGGCAGCCCGACGTGTCGACCGAGGGCACAGAGGCGCCCTTCGACGACGTGATCACGCTCTCCACCTCCACCAGTGAGGACGGCGTGGTGACGGTGACGGTCGTCGGCGAGGTGGACACGTTCACCGCACCCGTCCTCCGTTCCACCCTGGACAGCCAGCTCGAGCAGCAGCCGCGCGAGCTCGTCATCGATCTCTCCGGCGTCCAGTTCCTCGGGTCCGCCGGGCTCGCCGTCCTCGTAGAGACGCAGAAGTCCTCCCGGGCCCGCGAGGTCGCTCTGCGCCTCATCGCCACCACGCGCGCCGTCACCCGGCCGCTCGAGGTGACCGGTCTGATCGACCTCTTCACGATCGCCGACAGCACCGCCCGCTGAACGACGCGAACGACGAAGGGCCCCGCCGATCGGCGGGGCCCTTCGTCGTACGGCCCCGTCCCGGGTCCCGCCCTGAGCCTGCGAAGGGTGGGGAGGACGGGGTCCTTTTCAGGCGGAGAGCAGCTCGCAGACGGCGGCTTCGAGCACCTTCTGCGCGTCCCGGTCGGCCTCGGCCTCGTCGGCCCTCCCCAGGGCGTGCGCCACGGTCTCGCCGTGTTCGAAGCGGTCCACCACGCGGGGGTCGACGTAGCTGGCCTTGCACACCGCCGGGGTGTTCCCCAGCTGCTCGCTCACCTGCTTGTACGCGGCGCTGATGACCTTCTTCCGGGCGGTCCTGCTGGCCGGCGGGGGATCTCCGCCAGCGCGGCCGCCATGAGCACGGTCGCCGTCCAGGTGCGGAAGTCCTTCGCGGTGAGCTCCGCGCCACTGATCTCCTTGAGATAGGCGTTGATCTCGGCGCTGGTCACGTCGCGCCACTCGCCGTCCTCGTCCTGGTAGGCCAGCAGGTCCTCGCCGGCGTCGGCGGGCCGCTCCAGGAGCTGCCGGACGACGGTGGCGGTCGGCCGGTCGGTGATCTCGACCTCGCGTTCGATGCCGCCCTTGGCCGTGTAGGTGTAGAAGGTCCGTTCTCCGCGCACCGACACGTGGCTGCGTTTGAGCGTCGCCAGGCCGTACGTGCCGTTCTCCTCCTCGTACTGCTCGCTGCCCACCCGGAACGCCCCCAGGTCCAGCATCCGGATGGCGGTGGCCAGCACCCGGTCGCGGTTCAGGCCGCGGGTGCGCAGCCCGGCCTGCACGGCGTCCCGCACGTCGGGGAGCTCACGGGCGATCTCGAGGACCCGCTCGTGCTTCTCCGCGTCGCGCCGGGTGCGCCACTCGTCGTGGTATCGGTACTGCCGTCGGCCCGCGGCGTCGACGCCGGTCGCCTGGATGTGCCCGTTGGGCCACGGGCAGATCCAGACGTCCTTCCAGGCCGGCGGGATGGCCAGGCCACGGATCCGGTCGAGCCGGTCGTCGCGGACGAGGGCGCCGTCGACGTCGTAGTAGGCGAAACCTCGACCGACCTTGCGCCGCCGGTAGCCGGGACCGTTCACGTCACTGCGCCGAAGTCTCACTGGCGAAGGATGTGCACCGGAGCGGTTCCCCAAACGGAACGACGGCGGGCTGTCCCTCGACCGGGAGGCCGCAGGTCAGCGGAGCTCGACGAGGCCACCCAGCCCGCTGATCTCGAGGACGTGACGGGTGATCCCACCGTCCGGGGCGTGCACGACGAGGCGCCATCCCTCGTCGCGTCCGATGCGGGCGATGGCGAGCACCACGCGCACGGCCGCGCTGCTGAAGACCGACACCCCGACCAGGTCGAGCTCCACCCGGCCGGTGCCGCCGTGGCTGGCCTCGAGCAGCCGGATCCGCACCTGCTCGGCGCCGAACTCGTCGACCGCGCCCACCACCCGGACCACCGGTCGCGAGCCCTCCCGGTCCACCGTCACCTCGGCGGACCCGGTCGTGGCCGGCCGGTCCTCGTCGGTCTCGGGGCTGCGCCGCAGCCGCAGGCTCAACGTCACCGTCGTCCCCTTGACCTCCTCCTCCAGGACGACGCGGTCGACGAGCTGGCGCATGATCAGCAGGCCGCGTCCCCGGTCCCCGGGATCCCGGTTCGGCGGCCGCCAGGTGCCCTCGTCCCGCACGACCACCGTCAGGACGCCGTCCACGTCCACCCCGGCGGTCACCGACATCGGCCCGGGCTCGGCACCGCGGTAGGCGTGCTCGGCGGCGTTCGCGCACGCCTCCCCACGGCGACCATGACCCCCACCCGGTCCTGCTCCCCCATCCCGAGCGCGGTCAGCCACGTGCTGAGGCGCCGCCGCACACCCGGGAGGGCGGCGGGGTCGGCCGTCAGCTCGATCTGCAGCGGGTCCTGGGTGTCGTCGCGCCGGTGCGCGACCAGCACGGCCACGTCGTCGAGCCAGCCCTCGGGGCTGCGCACGCCCTCGGCGATCGCCGCGGCGGGCTCCGTCGGCCCCTCCGTCTCCAGGACCCCCGGGGTCGCGAGCACCTCGACGGCGACCTCGGCCAGCCGGTCGAGGGCGTCGGATGCGTCTGCCGCCGGCCCGGCGACGGCACCGTTGGAGAAGAGGACCAGCGTCGCCCCCTGCTCCAGGACGTGCCGGGTCACGGTGGTCGCGACGTCCGGCAGGCTCCCCAGTGGCGGGCGCGGGGGAACGGGCAGGAAGTTGGTCCGCCCGTCGGGTCCGACGACCAACGGCGGTGGGTGCCCCGCCGCGGCGTACGCGAACTCACCGGTGCCCGCGTCCAGGACGCCGTAGAAGACCGAGGCGCCCTCGACGTCCTCCATCTGCGCGGCGAAGGCGTCCAGGGCGGCCAGCACCGCGGCCGGGGACGGGTCGCGCAGGGCCGAGGACCGCATCGCCCCGCGCAGCCGGCTCATCGCGCCGGCGGCGGGCACGCCGTGGCCGACCGCGTCGCCCACGACGAGCGCCACCCGGCCGGACCCGAGCGCCACCGTGTCGAACCAGTCGCCCCCGCGAGCTCGTCCACCGAGGCCCGGTGATAGCTCCCGGACAAGTGGACGTCGGGCAGGAGCGGGAGGGACGGCGGGAGCAGGGAGAGCTGCGCCTGCTCCACCCCGCCGGCCGGCGGGGTGGGCCAGAGCGAGGTGTCCGTGGCGGCGTCCGCCGGCTCCACCACCACGATCGCCCCCGGCCCGTCGTGGACGCGCAGCGGACGGACCATCACCGTCGTGGCCGGCCCCCGCCGTCCAGCGCCCCGCAGATCGTCTGCGGCTGCCCGGTCCGCAGGACCCCGTCGAGCAGGTCGGCGACCGGCCTGCCATCGACGACGGGCAGGCGTTCGCGTCCGGTGCCCAGTTCCCGCGCCCGGGCGTTGGCCCAGACGGGTTCGGGCGTCCCGGCGCTCAGCAGGTAGATGGCTGCCGCTGCCGACTCCAGAGCCGCGACCAGCACGGCGACCCCCTCGCCCCCGGCGTGGTCAGGGAGGGTGGCGGACTGCCGAGGCTGGAGGTCATCTCGGGTCAGCCAATACCAGCCTTCTGGCCCCGGCAACCGCGATGACACCTACCGTGGAATGGTGGCGACCGCCACGTTTCGAGCCGCGGCCGGGACGGGTATGCCGCTGCGGTTGCGCATCAGCCGGATGCGCTGCGGGGGCCCCGACACGGCCCCGGCAAGATGGATGGCCGCGGCCCGACCGACGGGCGCCGGCGACGAAGGAGCGGACGACGGATGGCCGACTCGAGGGTGCCCTCGCGCAGGACGAGCGACGGGCTGAGCGACTGGAGCTGCGGGTGCCCACCACGGCGACCCAGCTCCCGGCAGTGCGTGCGATGGCCGGGGACCTCGCGATCCGGATGGACTACGACCTGGACGCGGTCGAGGACCTCCGCCTCGCCGTCGACGAGGCCTGCGCCACCCTCAGCCAGATCGGCGCCGCCGACGCCCCCTCACGGTCATCTTCGAGACCACCCGGGCGGGGTTGCACATCGAGGCGTGGGTGCCGACCGCCGAGGGCGTCGACGTGCCGCGCGACGGTTTCGGCTGGGCGATCCTGGCGACGCTCGTCGACGGCGTCGACGCCCGGCGCTCGAGCCAGGACGCCGTCCCTGGTGGCGACGGCAAGGCGACTCCGGTCGGCCTGATCGTCATGGACAAGTACCTGCCGGGTCAGCATCCGGGCGACCTGGGAAGCGGAGCCGACCAAGACCTCTCGGTCGCCCAGTGAGCCGGTCGCCCTCGACCGGCGAGATCCCCGTCGTGGAGGTTCCGCTGCCAGACCAGAGGTCCGAGGCTTCGCGCCCCGCCGCCGAGCCCTCCGTCCCGGAGGACGGGGTCGTGGGGACCGAGGTCGTGGAGGCCCATACCGGCGAGACCCCGGTCGTGGCGCCCGAGGTCGGAGCGGCCACCGAGCCGGTCGACCCCGAGGCGGTTCCCGACCCGCGCCAGGAGATCGGCGAGGCCGCCGTCGAAGCCACTCCGGACGCTCCCCGATGTCGGACAACCGACGCCGGGCCGAGCGGACGGCGCCGCTGTTCGCCGAACTGGCGACCCTGGAGAAGGACGACCCGCGCCGTGAGCGGCTGCGGGAGATCCTCGTCGAGGAGCACCTTCCCCTCGTCCGGCACTTCGCCCGGCGGTTCAGCAACCGCGGGGAACCGTTCGACGACCTGCTGCAGGTGGGCACGCTCGGCCTGATCGCGGCGATCGACCGGTTCGACCCGACCCGCGGCGTGGAGTTCCTGTCGTTCGCCGTCCCCACGATCACCGGCGAGATCAAGCGGCACTTCCGCGACCAGGGCTGGTCGGTGCGGGTACCGCGCCGGCTGCAGGAGCTGCACCTGTCGCTCAACGCGGCCGTCGGCGAACTGGCGCAGAAGAACGGCCGGGCACCGACGCCGTCGGAGCTGGCCGCCCATCTGGGCATCCCGCGCGCCGAGGTTCTCGAGGGTCTCGCCGTCGCCAACGCCTACCGCAGCAGCTCGCTCGACGAGCGGCTGTCCGGTGAGGACGACTCCCCACCCTCGCCGCCACGCTCGGCGAGGAGGACGCGGCGCTGGAGGGTGTGGAGTACCGGGAATCGCTGCAGCCGCTGCTGGCCACCATCCCGGCCCGCGAGCGCCGCATCCTGATCCTGCGGTTCTTCGGCAACATGACCCAGTCGCAGATCGCCGCCGACATCGGCATCTCCCAGATGCACGTCTCCCGGCTGCTCAGCCAGACCCTGGCCAAGCTGCGCGAGGGCCTCCTCAAGGACTGACCCAGGCATAGGAACCTTTACCTGCGTTCTGGAGCCCAGGACGCAGGTAAAGGTTCCTATACCTGGGCGAGGCGGACGGCGACGCGGAATTACTCGTCGCGGCGGAGTTCCGGGTCGGCGGCGGGGCCGCTGTCCTGGACGTCGTGCTTCACCTGCGAGATCGACGGCGGTGACGGGACCTCCGGCCTCGGCACCGCCGGCGCGCTGTCGGTGATGCTCGACAGCTCGATCTTCGCCTCGGGCTGCTCCGCGGCCGGCGGCAGCTGCGACTCGAACCAGCTCGAGGTGTCCAGTCCGCCGTCCTTGGGGGCCGAACCGCCGTTGCCGGAGGGCTCGACGTCCATCCAGGACTTCCCGCCCTCGGCACCACCCAGGCTGGCCAGCCCCTCCAGCGCCTTGCTGAACTCGCTGGGGACGATCCACATCTTGTTGGCGTCGCCCTGCGCGATCTGCGGCAGCGTCTGCAGGTACTGGTAGGCCAGCAGGCCCTGGTCGGGCTTGCCGTCGTGGATCGCCTGGAAGACGGTCTCGATGGATTTCGCCTGGCCCTGCGCCTGCAGGAACAGCGCCGCCCGCTCACCCTCGGCGCGCAGGATCCGGCTCTGCCGCTCGGCCTCCGCCTCGAGGATCGCCGCCTGCTTCTTGCCTTCGGCGGAGAGGATGGCCGACGCCTTCTCGCCCTCGGCCGTGGTGATCGCCGACTGCCGGGCGCCCTCGGCGGTCAGGATGATGGCGCGCTTGTCGCGGTCGGCGCGCATCTGCTTCTCCATCGAGTCCTGGATGGACGGCGGCGGGTCGATGGCCTTGATCTCGACCCGCGCCACGCGCAGGCCCCACGGTCCGGTCGTTCCGTCGAGGACCCCGCGCAACTGGCTGTTGATGCCGTCGCGACCGGTCAGCGCCTCCTCGAGGTTCAGCCCGCCGACGACGTTGCGCAGCGTCGTGGTGGTCAGCTGCTCCATGCCGGTGATGTAGTTGGCGATGCCGTACACGGCCAGCCGCGGGTCGGTGACCTGGAAGTAGAGGACGGTGTCGATGCCGACCTGCAGGTTGTCGGAGGTGATGACCGGCTGCGGCGGGAAGGAGATGACCTGCTCGCGCAGGTCCACCGTGGCGCGCACCCGGTCGACGAACGGCACCAGGATGGACAACCCCGGCGAGAGGGTCCGGCTGTAGCGGCCGAGTCGTTCGATCACCTTCGCCTGGGCCTGGGGAACGATGGTCACGCTCTTGGCCAGCACGACGATCACCAGCAGCGCGACGACGATCAGTGCGATGAGTGCCGCATCCACAGCGGTCTCCCTTCGTCGGGGTCGTGCTCGATCCTCCCCGTGGAGTCCGCCCAGGTCAGTACCCCCGCGTCGACTTCACTCCAGCGCGTCGCCGACGACGGCCGTGGCACCCTCGACCTGCAGGATGCGGACTGTCTCGCCGACGGCGAAGGTCTCGCCGCTGTGCTGGCTCCGGGCGGTCCACTCGTCGGCGCCCATCCGGATCCGTCCGCCGGAGGAGTCGATCTCCTGGGTCACCTTCGCCGTCCGCCCGATGAGCGTGTCGACGCCGTCGAGCTGGAGTGGCGACCGGTTCGTCAGATGCTTGGTGGCGATGGGCCGCACCAGGGCGAGGAGGACGCCGGAGACGGCGATGAACGCCACGAGCTGGAGGACCGTGGCACCGCCGAGCAGCGCGACGGTCATCCCGCCCAGTGCTCCGCCGGCGAACATCAGCAGGACCAGGTCGAGGCTGACCACCTCACCGGCCGCGAACAGGCCGGCGGCGATGAGCCAGAGCAACCAGGCAGCCATGTCCGGGTGTCGCAGAACCGGCGACCTCTGCGCGCCCGGTGACGCGGTGTGACGCCTACCTGTGACCGTGCGGGTGACCCGGTGTCCTCCGGCGGGACGACGACGGCCGGCGTCGTAGCCTCGCTGCGTGCACGACTTCCCCGCCGGACGGTTCGCGGTCTGGGCGACAGCCTGGCTCGCCGGCCGTACCTCCTACGACGACGCGCTCGACGCGATCCTGGGTGAGACCGCGCACCGGGTCGCCGGCCTGCCGGGCACCGACGAAGCGGTTTCCTCGGTGGTGCACTGACCGGGCTGCGGCGGCTCGGCGAGCGGCGCGTCCGGCTCGTGCTCCCGGTGGCCGGTGACGTCCGCGGGCTGCCGCGGGTGCCCGGCCTGGCCCCGCTCGCCCTGGAGTCCGGCCAGGCGGCGGTCGGCGAGCGGCTGGTGCTGGTGCCGGAGCCCCTCGGGCCGGAGGTGGTCCAGTGGACCGCCTTCCCGCTGGACGGCGTCCCGCCGTTGCCACCCGCCCCGGAGGGCAACCTGCGCGCCGTCTCCGGCGCACTGGACCTGGCCGTCGGCGACACCGCCCGCGCGCTGGCCGGCCTCGACCTCGCCCGCTGGAACCCCGAGGTGCCGACGCTGCTCGCCGGGCTGTCGAGGACGACGGCCGCGCCCGGGCTGCCGCCCGACCACGATCCTCTCGCGCTCTCGGTGCTCGGCCGGGCGCAGCGGCTGGGCGCGGTGCTCGACCTCGCGATGGCCGACGCCCCCGGTGCCGCCGTCACCCGGACCCAGGCGGCCGCCCGGGACGATGCCCTGCGGCCGCTGGCGCGAGCCGTGCGCGAGGCCACGGAGGCCGCGTTCAACGCCGTTCCGCGATAGGCCGCGCATCGTTACCGTCGTCGGCCATGACAGCGCCGAACCTCACGATGAACCGCGTCATCCACGGCGCCGTGCGCCGCGACCTGGACCGACTGGCGACCGCGCTCGGGCAGCTCGAGGACGGCGACACGACCCGCGCCCAGGCGCTCGAGCGCGGCTACGCGAATCTCCGCACCCAGCTGACCCACCACCACGAGGGCGAGGACACCTACATCTGGCCGATGCTGGCGAAGATCGGCGTCGACCAGGGCCTGCTGGACGCCATGGAGAGCGAGCACCACGCCATGGCCGAGGCGCTGGCCGAGACCGCCGGGGCGATGACCACCGTCGCGCGGAGCGGGTCGGCCGCCGATGCCGCGGCCGCCCGGGGCAGCGTCGTCCGCACGCAGGAGGTCGTGGAGCGCCACCTCCAGCACGAGGAGACCGAGCTGGAGCCGCAGCTCGCGCCGCACGTCGAGTCGCCCGAGTGGAAGGCCGTCGAGAGGAAGCTGAGCCGCCAGCCCCCGGGGGTGGCCGGCCGGTTCTTCGCCTGGCTGACCGACGGGATGAGCGACGAGCACCGCGCCTTCCTGAAGCAGACGGTCCCCTCCCCGTGGTCACCGTGCTGGCGAGGACCTTCGGTCGCAGCTACTACAAGGACGTCGCCCCCACGTGGCGCCCCCGGCGAGTTGATCATCGGGTGGCTGCACCCGCCAGCGGGTCGGACAGCCACCCGCCGATGATCAACTCTGTGCGGGGCGCTGCACGAAACAGCAGGACGCGGGGCAGTTGGTGCCCAGGCGCGGGAGCCCACCAGCGCGGCGCTCCTCCAGCAGCATCCGGATCGACTCGACGAACGCCGGGTGGATCCCCGCCGTCTCCGCGCGCGCGAACGCCAGCCCCGCCTCCTCCGCGGTCTCCCTCGCCTCGTTGTCCAGATCCCAGATGACCTCGAGGTGGTCGCTGATGAACCCGACGGGGAAGAGGACGACGGCGGTCTCGCCGGCGGCGGCGAGAGCGCGCAGGTGGTCGTTGACGTCCGGCTCGAGCCACGGCACCGACGGCGGGCCGCTGCGGCTCTGCCACACCAGGTCGAACGGCCGGCCCGGCGCGGCCTCGGCGACCACGCGCTCTGCGGCGGCCAGCAGCTCGGCCTCGTAGGCGCCGCCGTCCGGCCCGGCGACCGCGGCCATGGCGTTCGGGATGCTGTGCGCCGTCGCGACGAGTCGGGCGGTGCCGCGGGCGTCCTCCGGCAGCGAGGCGAGCGCCGCGGCCAGGGCATCTGCGTTGGCCTGCACGAAGCCCGGGGTGTCGTAGTAGTGCGGCAGCTTCTCCGCCGTCGGGCCTCCACCGTGGGAGACCCGGGCCCGCGCCACGTCCTCGTGGTATTGCCGGCAGCCGGAGAACGAGGCGTAGGCCGACGTCGGGAAGACGTAGACGTGGTCGATGCCGTCCTCGGCCATCCGTGCCCACGTGTCCTCGACGTAGGGCGCCCAGTTGCGGTTGCCCCAGTAGACCGGCAGGTCGATGCCGGCCGACGCGAGCTCCTTCTCGACCGCGGAGATCAGCGCCTTGTTCTGGTCGTTGATCGGGCTGACCCCGCCGAAGTGGTGGTAGTGCTCGGCGACCTCCTCGAGCCGCTCGCGCGGGATGCCGCGGCCGCGGGTGACGTTCTCGAGGAACGGCATGACGTCGTCGTGCCCCTCGGGGCCCCCGAAGGAGAGCACGAGCAGCGCATCACGGCGACCGGACGGGGCGGGGTCGCTGGACGGCTCGACCCCGCCGTTGTTGCGGACGGCGAGCGACGGGTCCTCGTCGGGCCGCTGACCTGCGGGGGTTATGTCGACGGTTGCGCGGGGCACGGTGGTTCTTCTTCCTCAGGGGTCGGACGGGGGAACACGCCGACGGCGTGGCGCTACGACCCTTCACACGCCTACGGCGTGGAAGCCCCGTCGACGTGCACGATCTCGCCGGTGGTGGCGGGGAACCAGTCGGACAGCAGGGCGACGACGGCCTTGCCCGCGGGCTCGGTGTCGGTGACCGACCAGCCGAGCGGGGCGCGGCCCTCCCAGGCCTCCTCGAACTGCGCGCTGCCCGGGATCGACTTCATGGCCATGCTGCGCAGCGGGCCGGCAGCGACGATGTTGGACCGCACGCCGTCGGAACCGAGCTCCCGGGCGACGTAGCGCGAGGTGGACTCCAGCGCCGCCTTGGCCGCACCCATCCAGCCGTAGACCGGCCAGGCGACGGAGGCGTCGAACGTGAGCCCGACGACCGAGGACGGGTTCGCCAGCAGCGGCCGGCAGGCCTGGGTGAGCGAGGCGTAGGACCAGGCCGACACCTGGAACGCCGTCGCGGCGTGCTCCCAGGCGACCTCGGGGAAGCCGTCCCCCATCGCCTCCTGCGGCGCGAAGCCGATGGAGTGGACGACGCCCTCCAGGGAGTCGAAGCCCTGCTCGCGCAGCCGGTCGGCCAGCGACGACAGGTGCTCGGTGTTCGTGACGTCCAGCTCGACGACCGCGGCTTCCTGCGGGAGGCGCTTGGCGATCCGCTGGCACAGCGACAGGGCCCGCCCGAAGTTGGACAGGACGACGGTGGCGCCCTGCTCCTGCGCCAGCCGGGCGGTCGCGAAGGCGATGGACGCCTCCGTGAGGACCCCGGTGATCAGGACCTTCTTGCCCTCGAGAATGCCCATCAGTGCCCCATCCCCAGTCCGCCGTCGACCGGGACGACGGCCCCGGTGATGTAGCCCGCCGCGTCACCGGCCAGGAAGCGCACGACGCCGGCGATCTCGGAGGCATCGGCGTACCGGCCGAGCGGCACCTGCCCCAGGATCTCCTGCTGCCGCTTCTCGGGCAGCTCCGCGGTCATGTCCGTCTCGACGAAGCCGGGGGCCACGACGTTCGCGGTGATGCCCCGGCTGCCGAGCTCGCGGGCGATCGACCGCGCGAGGCCGACCAGCCCGGCCTTCGACGCCGCGTAGTTCGTCTGGCCGGCCGAGCCGAGCAGGCCGACGACGGAGGACACGAAGATCATCCGGCCGCCGCGGGCGCGGACCATCTTGGCGCTGGCCCGCTTGGCCACCCGGTAGGCCGCGGTGAGGTTGGCGTCGAGGACGTCGGTGAAGTCGTCCTCCTTCATCCGCATGAGAAGGCCGTCGCGGGTGATGCCGGCGTTGCTCACCAGGACCTCGACCGGGCCCTGGTGCCCCTCGACCTCGCTGAACGCGCGGTCGACGTCCTCGGCGCTGGTGACGTCGCACTGGACGCCGAAGAGACCCTCGGGGGCGCCGCTGCCGCGGTGCGTCACCGCCACCGAGTCGCCCTGCTCGGCGAAGGCTCGGGCGATCGCCAGCCCGATGCCTCGATTGCCGCCGGTCACCAGCACCGATCTGCCCACGTGCCACTCCCTGCGACGACCGCTGTGTCGGTTCCCGAACCTAGTCGGTGGTCGCAGGTCGCACCGCCTACCGGCCAGTACAGCCGGAGATCATGATCACGACCAGCCGCTCGTCCGCTCGTCCGGCGGTCAGAGGTTGCGGCCGCAGGTGGGCCAGGCGCCGCGACCCTGGACGGCCAGGACCTTCTCCGCGACGGCGATCTGCTGGCTCTTGCTGGCCAGATCGGCCCGCGGCGCGTAGTCCCCGCCCCCGAAGCCCAGCCAGGTCGAGGGGCTGAACTGCAGGCCGCCGTAGTAGCCGTTGCCGGTGTTGATGCTCCAGTTGCCGCCGGACTCGCACTGCGCGACGGCGTCCCAGTCGTTCCCGGCCGGTGCCGGTGCCGGTGCCGGAGGCGGAGTCGGCGCAGGACCGCCGCCGGACGGGACGCTGGGCGTCGCGGGCACCGGCGCGGGCGCGGGACGCGAGGCGGCAGCCTGCTGGGCCTGCAGGTCGACCAGCGCGTTCCGTGCCGCGGCGAGCTGGCCCTGCATCACGGTCTGCGTCGTCCGAAGGTCGGTGACCTGCCGCGCCGCGGCGACCTGGGCCACCTCGGCCGACCGCAGGGCGGTCCGGGCGGACTGCTGCAGCCGCTCGGCCTCGGTCACCGCCTCCTGCGCCACGGCGCGCGCCTCGGCAGCGCGGCCCTGGGCCGCCGAGACGACGCTGAGGACGGTGGACCGGTGATCACCGGCGGCGTCGAGGAGAGCAGCCCGCTCCATCGCCTGCGCGGGGCTGCCCGAGGTCAGCAGCCCCTCCAGGAGGGGTGACGTCGATCCGCTCATGTAGCTCTCGCGGGCGAAGCCGGCGACGGCGCTCCGCGCCTCGGCCAGCTCGGCCTCCGCGTCCTGCGCGGCCTGGTCGGCGCGCCGCGCGTCGGCACGGGCACGCTCGGCGGCCTGCTCCTGCGCGGTGACCTCGCCCAGGGCGCGCGTCACCCGGGCGTTCGCGTCGTCCAGGGCGCTCTGGGCGGCCCCGAGCTGCTCCAGCAGCCGTCCCACCTCGGCGGCGGCGACGTCAGCGTCCTGCGCCGCGGCGGCGACCTGGCCCCCGGAGGGGCTGCCCGGCGCGGCGGACGCGGTTCCGGAGGCGCCCCCGAGGACGACGGCGACGGCGGCCCCGACGGCGGTCAGCCGGCCCGCCATGCGCCGGGCACGCCCGCACCCCGATCCGATCGTGCCCGCCACCGTCTGCCTCCCGTCGTCCACCGGCTGCTCTCCTACCTCCATCGACCCGTCCGCACCGCTCCTTGAGAGCCCGATCGCCGGCCGGGCGCGGGCGCCGGTCCTCACGAGCGACGGCGCCGTGCGGCCTCGGCGAGCTCCGCGAGCAGCAGCTCCGTCGTCGGCAGGTCGACGCAGGCGTCGGTGACGCTCTTCCCGTACTCCAGCGATCCGGGGTCGCGGCGGTCCAGTTCCTGCCGGCCGGCGACGAGGTTGCTCTCCACCATCACCCCACGGATCGCGCTCTCCCCACCGGCGATCTGCCCGGCGAGGTCGCGGACCACCTCGATCTGGCGGAGGTGGTTCTTCTGGCTGTTGCCGTGGGAGGCGTCGACCACGACGACCTCCGGCAGGCCCCGCGCCGACAGCCGGGCCCTGGTGTCGGCGATGTGGGCCGCGGAGTAGTTGGGGCCGTCCTTGTCGCCCCGCAGGATGACGTGGCCGGTGTCGTTGCCGGTCGTCGAGAGCTGGGCGCTCACGCCGTGGTGGTCGACGCCCAGGAACTCGTGCGGCGCCCGCGCGGTCATGACGGCCTGGATGGCGGCGTCGATGCTGCCCTCCGGGGAGTTCTTGAAGCCGACGACGGAGGAGAACCCGGACACCCGCTCCCGGGCGGTCTGGTCGGTGACGTTGCGCGCGCCGACGCCGTTGTAGGTGATCAGCCCGTCGACGTACTGCGGCGTGAGCGCATTGAGCGGCTCGGCCGCGACCGGGACGCCCAGCTCGGTGATGCGGCACATCAGCATCCGCGTGGCGACCAGCCCGACGCTGATGCGGCTGGAGCCGTCGAGGAACGGGTCGTAGGCGAAGCCCTTCCAATCCACCTCGGTACGCGGCTTCTCGGTGTAGGTCCGCATGAGGATCTCGAGGTCGGCGCCGTGCCGCTCGCGCATGCGGGCGAGGAACCCGGCGTACTCGACGGCGGCCACCGGGTCGTGGATGGAGCACGGGCCGGCGATGACGGCGAGGCGGTCGTCGGCGCCGGTGACGATGTCGGTGACCGCACGGCGCCCGGCGCGAGTGGTGGCGGCGGACGCGGCGGGGAGCGGGACCACGGTGGCGACGGCGGCCGGCGTGACGACGACGCTCAGGCCGGTGATGCGGGCGTTCACCAGCGTGGTGAGGTCGGCGTCCCCGGCCGGTTCGAGGCCCAGGCGGCGCTGCACGTCGGGCAGCAGGTCGGCCAGCGTCGCGTCGATCTGCCCGTTCACCCGCGTCTGGACCTCGATCAGCAGATCCGCGATCCGCGTCGCGTCGTCCAGGATCCGGTCAGCCGGAATGGGAGCCTCCTCCGTCGTCCACGTCTCAGCGGGGCGTGCGCCCCGGCCGACCCCCACAGCCGACCACAGGCAGTGTGCCGCTGCTGCGCCGGGCGGCAGCCGACCGGGCGTTCCGGGGCTCGGCCCCGGCGGCCGAGACGACCAGGAGCGCGCCCGCGGCGAGGAAGGCCGTGGGTGCGCCGGTGGTCTCGGCGACCACGCCGAGCAGGACCGAGCCGACGGCCTGACCGACCGTCAGCCCGATGAACAGGACCGCCGCCGCGGCCGCCGCGGCGGCTGGGGCCCGCTCCGCGCCCCAGGCGATCAGGACGCCGCTGAGCGCGACGAACGCGCTGCCGAAGCACACGAGGGCGAGGGCGGCGGGCACCACGGCACCGGGCCACGCGCCCAGCGCCGTGGTGCCCGCGGCCGCCGCCAGGACGGTGATCGTCCAGGCCGCGCGCAGGCCCACCTGCCGGACCAGCACCCCGCTCAGCCCGCCCACCAGGCCGGCGGCCCCGAGCACGCACCAGAGCAGCCCGGTGACCGCCGGGGAAGTCCACCGTCGGCGGTCATCAGGTCGCGGGCGAAGGTCCACACGCCGGCGCAGCCGCCGCCGGCCAGCAGCGCGGCGACCAGCGGCCGGGCGAGCCGCCGGATCTGTCGCCGGCCGCTCGGACGGTCCGGGGCGGCCGGCCCGTCCGCTGCCGGGTTCCACCGGGCCCGGCGGTCCGCCCACGAGGTGACCAGCACCGCCGCGACGGCGAAACCCGCCCACGACCAGCGCCAGGCCCCGGGGACCGCGAGCACCAGGAGGCCGCCGACCACCACTCCGGCGCCGGTTCCGGAGTTCACCAGACCTTGGGCCCGCGGCTGATCCGGGTCGCGAACCGAGCCGGCGACGGCGGCGACCAGTGCCGGCGTGGCCGCCCCGGCGCCGCTGCCGGCGACGAGGGCACCGACGGCCAGCGACGCTCCGTTCCAGGACGCGGCCACCAGCAGCGATCCGAGGGCGGCGCTGCCTCCGGCCGCCCACAGGGCCTGCCGGGCCCGTCCGCGACCGACCAGGCCGCTCGCGACGACCGCGGCACCGCAGTAGCCGACGTAGCCGCCTGCCGCGATGGCGCCGGCGGTGCCGGCGGAGAGCCCGAAGGCCGCGCGGAACTGCGGGAGATACAGACCGTAGCCGTAGCGGGCCAAGCCGTAGGTGACGGCGATGACGGCCAGCCCGGAGACGACGAGGCCTCCACCCTGCGCGGCTCTTCGCGAGCGACGTAACGATCGTTTCGGCATAACGATCGTTACAGTAGAATCATGACCACGGGTACGGCCAGTCGGCCGGCACGCGAGCGACTGCTGGCGGCGGCGGGCGAGCTCTTCTACGAGGGGGCATCGCGGCCACCGGGGTGGATGCGGTGCTGAGGCGCGCCGGCGTCTCCCCGCGACGATGTACGCACACTTTGCCGGCAAGGACTCCCTGGTGGCCGCCTATCTCGAGCAGCGCCACGAGGCGTGGCGGCAGACGTGGGACGAGGTCCTGGCCGAGCGGGACGACCCGGTCGACCGGCTGCTGTCGCTCTTCGACGCGATCTCCCGGTACCGCGCGCGGGAGGCAAACCGGCGGGGATGCGCCTTCCTGGCGGCGGCCACCGAGCTGACGCCCGCCCATCCCGGGCACCGATGGCTGGACGCGGACACGCGGCTGCTCGTGGACCGGCTGCGCGACCTGGCTTCCGCCGCCGGCCTCGAGGACCGCGACGACGCCGCCGCCACGCTCCTGCTGTTCTACGACGGCGCCCTGAACCGCCTGGCCCGGGCCGCCACGACCCCCGACCTGCCCGGCGACGACCCGGTGGCCCGGGCCCGCGACCTGGCCGCGACCTGGGTCGCCGGGCGGCTGTCCGGCTCGCGGCAGCGCTGATCGGGCAGGCGGAGCGCCTCCGGACGATGCGCGCGGCGAACAGGGTTGCAACATGCAGGCTTTTGCCTGCATGATTGCCGGCGTGCCCGGGAGCCTCGATCTCGTCTTCAAGGCACTGGCCGACCCGACGCGACGCCAGCTGCTGGACCGGCTGCACGCCAGGAACGGCCAGACGCTCGGCGAGCTCTGCAGCTCTTCGCCATGGCCCGCCAGTCGGCGTCCCAGCACCTCGCCCTCCTGGAGGCGGCGAACCTGGTCAGCACCGTCTGGCACGGCCGGGAGAAGTTGCACTACCTCAATCCCGTTCCGCTGCACGAGGTGCAGGAGCGGTGGATGTCCACGTTCGAGATCCCCCGGTTGCGCGCGCTCAGCGCCGTCCGGCAGTCAGCAGAGGAGCAGGCCATGTCCCATCCGCCCACCTACGTCTACGTCACCTACATCAGGGCGAGCCCCGAGCAGGTGTGGACGGCGCTGACCGACGCCGACCTCACCGCCCGCTACTGGGGGCACCGCAACGAGTCCGACTGGCAGGACGGCTCGACCTGGGAGCACGTGCGGACCGACGGCTCCGGGATCTCCGACATCACCGGCACCGTGCTCGAGGTCCGTCCGCCAGAGCACCTCGTGGTCACGTTCCCCGGCTCGGACGAGCAGCGGAACGGAACGCCGTCGCGGGTCACGTTCACCATCGAGCCGCACCAGGACATCGTGCGGCTCACCGTGCGGCACGAGGACATCCCGACGGCGGCCGATCTCGAGGCGCTGTCCGCCGGCTGGCCGGCCGTGCTGGCCAACCTCAAGTCGCTGCTGGAGACCGGCGACGTCCTCCCCCAGGCCCCTGGGAGATGCACGCCGAGCTGCGGGAGGCGCAGATGGCGCACGACGACTGAACCGAGCGCGGGCGGTGCGGGGTCGCGGTCCCTAGGCTGACGTGGTGTTCCTCCTCGTCGGCTTCGGCACCAAGCAGCAGCACCTCGGCCCCGGCGAGGTGCGGACCTGCCCGAACTGCCAGAACACCTCGCAGTGGGCGCGGGTACGGCAGTTCCGGCAGTTCACGCTGTTCTTCGTGCCGCTCGCCCGGTGGAAGCGCCGTCAGCTCGAGATCTGCGGCATCTGCGGCGCCGCCGTCGAGGTCTGAGACCGCCGCTCAGCCGCGCGGGGGAACGTCGTGAGGCGGACGGTCTCGGGCATGGCCCGCAGCGCCGCCAGCAGCGCCGGAGGCAGTTCGCCGTTGACGTCGGTCACCACGTAGCCGAGCTGTCCACGAGTGGCCAGCACCTGACCGTCCACGTTCAGGCCGTGCTCGCCGACCAGGGCATCGGCGCGGGCCAGGACGCCGGGCACGTTGTGGTGCAGCAGCGCGAACCGGGCCACGGAGGAGCCGTGCAGGGCCACGGCGGGCAGGTTCACGCTGAGCGTCGTCGTCCCGGTGCCGGAGTGGTCGACGAGCTTGCCGGCGACGAACCGCCCGATGTCGTACTGCGCCTCCTGGGTCGACCCACCGACGTGCGGGGTGAGGATGACGTTCGGCAGGCCGCGCAGCACGGAGCTGAACTCGTCGCCCTGCGTCTTCGGCTCGTCGGGGAACACGTCGACGGCGGCGCCGGCGATGTGGCCGCTGAGGATGTGGTCGCGCAGCGCCTCGTGGTCGACGACGAACCCGCGGGAGAGGTTGAGGAAGAGGCTGCGGCTCCGCATGCGGGCGAACTGCTCCGCGCCGAACAGCCCGGCGTTGCCGCCCCGGCCGTCGACGTGCAACGTGACCGTCTCCGCGCGCTCGAGCAGTTCCTCCAGCGTGCTGCAGGCCTCGGCGTTGCCCAGGGCGAGCTTGTCCTCCAGGTCGTAGAACAGCACCCGCATGCCCAGGGACTCGGCCAGCACCGACAGCTGGCTGCCGATGTTGCCGTAGCCGACGATGCCGAGCGTCCGCCCCCGGATCTCATGGCTGCCGGTCGCCGATTTGTCCCAGATCCCGGCGTGCAGCGAGCGGTCCCGGTCGGTCAGCCGTCGGGCCAGGCTGATGATCTCCGCGATCGCCAGTTCGACGACGCTGCGGGTGTTCGAGTAGGGCGCGTTGAACACCGCCACCCCGCCGCGGCGGCCGCGGCGAGGTCGATCTGATTGGTCCCGATGCAGAAGGCGCCGACGGCGGCCAGCTCCGGACGGGCCGCCAGCACGTCCGCCGTCATCTGCGTCTTCGACCGGATGCCGAGCAGGTGGACGCCGTCCAGCGCCGCGGTCAGGTCGGCCTGGTCGAGCGCACCGTGCCGCGACTCGACCTCGTATCCCCCTGAGGTCAGGAGCTCGACCGCCACCGGGTCGATGTTCTCCAGCAGCAGAGCTCTGGGCATGTCGGGTCCGTCTCCCTCGAGTAGCGCGTCGCGGCCATCCTCTCAGCCGTGGCCGTGGCCCCGACCGGGAGAGGTGGCAGCCGCGACTCAGCTGCCCGACCAGGCGTGGGAGGAAGCCGGGGATCCGGAGTCGCTACGAGGGACCGGTGATGGCGCGCAGGGCTTCTCCCAGGACGGCGACGTCCGCCAGTCGCGTGGCCGAGCTGCAGCTCACGCGCACGGCGCCCGGGAGCCTGTCCTGACGGTTCGCCCGAGCGTCGGCGTGGAACCGCTCGACCTCGCTCGGGGACAGCGCGAGCAGCCGGCTCAGGTAGGGGTGGGCGCAGAAGCACCCGCTGCGTACGCCGATGCCGTACTGGGCCAACCGGGCAGCGACCTCGCCATGGGGCATCCCGTCGACGACGAAGGCGGCCACGGGGAGCCGGTCGCCGACCACGGGTCCCAGACGACGCAGGCCCGCAACCGTGGCGAGCTCGTCGTCCAGCGCCCGCACGAGCGCCTCCTCGTGGACCCGGTCCCGCCCGCGACCGGCGAGCAGTTCCTCGGCCGCGGCGGCGAGAGCGACGACGCCGACGACGTTGGGCGAGCCGGCGTCGTCCCGATCAGGGGTGTCGGCCCAGATGACCTCGTCGTAGGACACCGCCTTCACCGACCCGCCCCCACGAGGAAGGGCTCTCCGTGGGCGAGCAGCCGTCGGGCCACGACCAGGCCTCCCGCGCCGAAGGGCGCGAACATCTTGTGACCGGACCAGGCCAGCACGTCGATCCCGAGCGCCGCCATGTCGACCTGACGGTGCGGCACCAGCTGCGCCCCGTCGACCACCACCAGCACACCGCGCTCCCGGGCCGCCGCCGCGAGCGCAGCGAGGTCGGGCAGCCAGCCGGTGACGTTGGAAGCCCCGGACACCGCCAGCACGCGCGGCGTGGGCCGCTCGTCGAGGGCGGCGACCACGGCGGCCACGTCGAAGGTCCCGGATCGATCGACGTCGACGACCCGCACCCGCGCGTTCCGCCGCCAGGGCAGCAGGTTCGCATGGTGCTCGATGGCGGTGGTGACGACGACGTCGTCCCTGGTCAGTCCCAACCGGAAGGCGATCAGGTTGAGGCCCTCGGTGGTGTTCCTCGGGAACAGGGCGACGTGCGTCGCCGGATCGGCTCCCACGAACCGGACGAGGGTCTCACGAGCCTCCTCGTACCGGGCGCTGGAGAACTGCGACTTCGCACCGGCTCCCCGGTGGACGCTGGAGTACCACGGCAGGAAGTCCTGCACGGCACGCACGACCGCCTCCGACGCCGACGTGGTGGCTGCGGCGTCGAGGTCCACGTAGCGACGCGGCTCCCTCCGACGGAGACGAGCAGGTCGGCACCGATGAGGTGGTCCTGCCGAGGCAGGATTCCCGTTCCGAACAAGGACGTCATTGCCATCAGGCTCCCGTCATGACCCCGTCGAGCAGCTGGGCCCCGCTCGGGAGCCAGCCTCCCACCGGCGGTGGCCGACGACGGCCGCATCCGATCACGCCGTCGTCGGGTGGGAGGGTCGACATGCGGGCGGAAATACGTCCGCGGCGCCGATCGGTGACCGCCCGCCACCACCGCGGGACCTGTGGCCGGCCGTCGATGACGACGAGGGCTCCGCGCCGTCGGCGGGTCGCCGCCCGCGCCACGCGCGCCTCGCCGGTCCCGGGCGCACGGTCAACATGTGACGAACCGGACCGGTCCGTCTCGTCTTCGATCCCCTCGCGCACCCGGCCACATGCCCCTACTCTCGGTGACAGCACGGGCGCTCAACGTTGCCGACGACGAGCCGGCTTCGCGACCCGAGAACCACCACCGAGGAGATCGACGTGTCCCTGCCCCAGCGCTCCGCCGCTCCCGCCCTTCCTCGCCCGGCCGCCTACGGCCAGCGTTCCACGACCCGGTTCGCCGCACCCGGCCCGGTCCCGACGGTCCGGCACTCCATGGGCGCGCACCCCATGGCCGCCCGCCCGCTGACCGGTTCCGCACCGGCGGCCGCTCCGGAGCGGCCGGCTCCCCGTGCGGCCGTCTCCTTCCTGACCGTGACCGAGGTCGCGGCGATCATGCGGGTCTCGAAGATGACCGTGTACCGCCTGGTGCACGGCGGGGAGCTGGCCGCTGTCCGTGTCGGCCGGTCCTTCCGGGTTCCTCAGCCGGCTGTGCGCGACTACCTGGCCGGCGCCCGCACCGACGTCGCCTGACGACCCGGCCATCCACCCGGCCCGCGCTCGCGCGCAGGGTCGGAGGTCTCAGCCGCCGGTCCGGCCGACCGCTCGGTAGCGGAGGTTGATCTCCTCGACCGGGTCTCCGTTCACGAACTCCAGTGGCACCGGGGACCCGCCCGGGTTGTCGTACAGCCGCACGCCGTCGCCGAGCAGCACGGGCAGGACGTGCACATCGATCTCGTCGAGCAGGCCGCGTTCGAGGAGCTGTCGGCCGATGGTCGGGGACAAGACCTCGACGTTCTTGCCTCCCGCGGCGCGCCGGGCGATCTGCACGGCCTCGGCGACGTCACAGTCGAGGAAGGTCACCCCGTCGGCGGGCTCGGCGTCCTCGGGGTGGTGGGTGAGCACGAAGACGGGCCCGCTCCACGCACCGCCGTACACGGCGCCTGCATGCGGGAACGCATCCCATCCGTCGCGTCCCCCGAGGACGGCCCCGGTCGTCCGGACGTACTCCTCGATCAGCCCCGGGCGATTGGTCGCCGCGGGCATCCAGTCCATGCCGTGACCGGGGCCGGCGACGAACCCGTCGAGCGACATCGAGAAGTGCCACAGCACCGTGCCTGCGGCCGTTCGGGGAGTCGTGTCGCGCATGAGGTCCACCCTTCGCTGAGGTGTGAGTCGATCGACTCACCTCTGCGACGCTAGGGGCGCATGCGTGGTGAGTCAAGCGTCTCACCTCTGTGTCAGACTGGCAGGCATGTCCCGCGAGCTCACCGAGTACCACCAGCGCGTGGCCGACGAGAATCGCGCAGCCATTCTCGCCGCCGCCGAAGGCCTGTTCCTCGAGAGCGGTTACGACAGGACGTCGCTCGCCCGCGTCGCCGAGAGCGCGGGTGTGTCCAAGGCGACGCTGTTCAAGCAGTTCCCCACGAAGGCCCTGCTCTTCGAGGCGACCGTTCTGGCAGTGGGCCAGACCCCGGGGGAACTGTCGCCGTCCCCCGACCGGCGACTTCCACGCCGGCCTCGCGGCGTTGGGCCGGGAGTACGCGGAGGTGCTGAGGCAGCCGCGGACTGCCGATCTGATCCGGCTCGTGATCGCCGAGGCACCCCGCTTCCCCGAGCTGCGTGAACGGACCTTCGACTTCGGGACACTGCCCGCCCTCGCCGCCCTCGGTCGCTACCTCCGAGCCGAGCAGGACGCCGGACTGGTGACGATCGATTCTCCCGAGACCGCCTCCGCCCAGTTCCTCGGCATGATCGCGACCGCGATCTTCTGGCCCCGGCTGGTCCACGCCACCTGGTCCATCACGGAGGAAGAAGAACGCCGAGCGGTCGAGGAGGCCGTGCTGACGATGGTCGCGCGCTACAGCGCCTAGGCGACCCCTGCCAGACCTGCCTGTTGCGCCGGCCGCGTCCGGTGAACACCTCGGCCGGGCCGGTCGGCTCTGCAAGGGTGCGGGGCTGGGAGTCAGCCCGTCCGGTCCGCCATCGACGTCACCGCAGGGTGGCCGCGTCGATGACGAACCGGTAGCGGACGTCGGAGGCCAGCACGCGCTCGTAGGCCTCGTTGACCCGCTCGGCCGCGATGACCTCGACCTCGGCACCGATCCCGTGCTGGGCACAGAAGTCGAGCATCTCCTGGGTCTCGGCGATCCCGCCGATCATCGAGCCGGCATACGTGCGACGCCCGCCGATCAGCGACATGACGTCGAGGCTCAGCGGCTCGGCCGGAGCGCCGACGTTGACCAGCGCGCCGTCCACCGCCAGCAGCGACAGGTACGCGTCGACGTCGATGACCGCGCTGACGGTGTTGAGCACGAGGTCGAACCGCCCCGCCAGTTCCGTGAACGTGCCCGGGTCGTTGGTCGCGAAGTAGGCGTCGGCGCCCAGCCGCAGGCCGTCCTCCTGCTTCTTCAACGACTGCGACAGCACCGTCACCTCGGCGCCCATGGCGTGGGCGATCCTGACGGCCATGTGCCCCAGGCCGCCCAGGCCGACGACGGCGACGCGCTTGCCGGGGCCGGCACCCCAGCGGCGCAGCGGAGAATAGGTCGTGATGCCGGCGCACAGCAGCGGCGCGGCGGCGGCCGGGTCGATGCCATCAGGCACGCGGAGGACGTAGCCGGCGTCGACGACGACGTGGGTGGAGTAGCCGCCCTGGGTCGTGCTGCCGTCGCGGTCGGTGCCGGCGTACGTGGCGACCATGCCGTCGAGGCAGTACTGCTCGTCGCCGGCCCGGCAGTTTGCGCACTCGCCGCAGGAGTTGACCATGCAACCGACGCCGACGCGGTCCCCGACGCGGTGGCGGGTGACGTCGGGGCCGACCTCGGTGACGACCCCCACGATCTCGTGACCGGGGACGACCGGGAACGGCTGCGGCCCCCAGTCGCCGCTGACGGTGTGGATGTCGGAGTGGCAGATGCCGGCGTACTCGATCTCGATGAGGACGTCGTTCGAGCCGACCGGGCGGCGCTCGATGGTGGTGGCAGCCAAGGGCTGGCCGGCGGCAGGGGCGGCGTAGGCGTTGACGCGCATGGGGTGCTCCTCGCGAGGTGGTGTGGACGGGGCGTCGGACTCCACGGAACGCCTCTGGGCCCTCGCGTGGGAGGGCGGGTTTGTGGGAGGTAGAAGCTCGACCTCCCTCGAGCGGCGCAGCGACGTAGCGTCGATCGGGTGGACAACCGCGCCGACATCCGGGACTTCCTCACCAGCCGGCGCGCCCGGATCACCCCCGAGCAGGCAGGGCTGCTCCCCGGCGGCGGACGACGACGGGTGGCAGGCCTGCGCCGCGAGGAGGTCGCCGTCCTCGCCGGGGTGAGCACCGACTGGTACACCCGGCTGGAGAAGGGACACATCAGCGGCGTCTCCGAGGACGTGCTCGAGGCCGTCGCCCGGGCGCTGCAGCTGGACGAGGCCGAGCGGACGTACCTGTTCGACCTGGCGCGCGCCGCCGTCCGACCCGCACACCGCAGCGCCGCAGCAAGGCGCAGCTCCAGCCCCGCGTGCAGTGGATGCTGGACACGATGACCGGGTCGGCCGCGTTCGTCGCCAACGGCCGGCTCGACATCCTCGCCGCCAACACCCTGGGTCGGGCGCTGCACTCACCGATGTTCGACGACCCGCGGCAGCCGGCGAACTTCGCTCGCTTCCAGTTCCTCGACCCCAGGTCGCGCGACTTCTACCAGGACTGGGAGGGCGCGGCGACCATCACCGCCGCCCTGCTGCGCGCCGAGGCCGGCCGCCGTCCGCACGACACGCACCTGCGCGAGCTCGTCGGAGAGCTGTCGACGGTGAGCGACGAGTTCCGTGCCCGCTGGGCCGCCCACGACGTGCGCATCCACCACGGCGGCGCCAAGCAGTTCCACCACCCCGTCGTCGGCACGCTCGACCTCGGCTACTGCACCCTCGACCTACCCGCCGAGGATCGCTCGGACCTCCGCCTGACCATCTACACGGCCGCTCCCGGGTCGGCGTCGGAGGACGGCCTGAAGGTGCTGGCGAGCTGGGCGGCCACGCAGACGTCGTCGTCAGCGGCCGGGCAGGCGGCTCCAGCGGCCGACCAGCCGTAACCGGGCGCACGTGGGCCGCGGTGCGTCCGGACGCAGGTCACACCCAGCACGCGCGCCGTCCAGACCATCCGCTCCGGCGGTCCCGAGGTCCTCGACGTCGTCGACATCCCGTGGTCGAGGGTCGCCCCGGCCAGAGCTCACGTCAGGTGCTGGGCGAAGCACCGGTGGGCGGCGTCCCCTCGAACTGCGGGACGCCGGCGTGTCCGCCCATGTTCGCGTGCAGCGCCTTCTCCTGGGGAGCCGAAGGCGTCCAACAGGCCCAGGGCGCCACCTGCCGGTCGTTGCCCAGTCGTCCCACTGGAGCAGGACGTGCAGCGGGATGGTGACCTGCCGGGCCTCGGACGACGCATGACCGCCCGAGGAGATGGTTGTTGGCCGGTGGGTGCCCATGCCCCGGGACCGCAGCAGCAGGCAGCGCACGTGCTCACGCGCCATCGATGGGAGACGGGCTCCGCCCCGTGGAGCGACCACTCGCGTCAGCGCGCCCGGTCACAAGTGTTCGAGCCGGCCGCGCTGCGCCAGGCCGAACAGCAGAGCCATCGCGGGGCCCACCACCACGAGTGCGATCGCCGCCACGATCGTCAGCATCCAGAGCGTCGGCGTCGGAGCCGCCGCCTCCACGATGGTCATCCGGGTGCCGAGCATGTAGGGGTACTGAGCAACCCCCAGCCGACCACGACCGAGGTCACCGCGATGACGGCCAGCGCCTGCGGCGCCGCGGTGCCGCCCGTCCGAGCAGCCCGAGCGCAGCCGTTCCCACGACGCCGGAGGCCAGAACCAGAGGAAGCCCAGGGCCGAGCAGGCCGTCGAACAGCCGAGGCGCGTCGGCGGCGAGCACCCACATGCCGGCCAGAGCCAGAACGCCACAGGTCGCGCCGGCGATCCAGGCCCGGTTGCGGAAGTACGCCTCGAGCCCCTCGTCCCCGCGGCGCCGGGCCTCGGCGACGAGGAAGACCGCGCCGAGGTAGGCGCACGCGGCCACGGCGAGCACGCCCCCGAGCAGTGACGTGGGATTGAGCCAGCTGAGCATCGGGTCCCCGCCTCCGCGGGCGGGGACGCGGCCGGAGGCGATGCCCCCGGCGATGGTGCCGAAGAAGAAGGGGCGAGCACGGAGGACAGCGCGAACGCCGCACCGGTCACGCGCTGCTGGTCGGTCCGCACCATGACCTTGCGGAAGGCGAACCCGCGCCGCGCGCCACGATGCCCAGCGCGGCCAGTCCCAGCGGGATGTACAGCGTCGTCATGATCGCCGCGAAGGCCTGGGGGAAACCGGTCCACAGCATGACCAGGCAGAAGATCAGCCAGACGTGGTTCGCCTCCCACACCGGTCCGAGTGCCTCGTCGATCAGGTGCCGCGGACGACGACCCCGGCGTGCCCCGCCCGCGGTGAGATCCCAGAACCCGGCCCCGTAGTCGGCGCCGCCCAGCACGGCGTAGACCACGACACCCGTGAAGAGCACGACCGCGGCGACGGTGCTCACGGGTCGTCCTCCCGCCCGTCCATCCGAGCGCGCGAGGGACCGTAGGGGACGCCGGCGGTGTCGTCGTCCTCCGGTCCGCCGGCGTCCTCCGCGGCCCAGCGACGGCGCAGCAGGCGCAGGGCGAGCACCGTGCCGGCCGCCAGCGCGGCGTAGAGGGCCACCGTCGCCCCGTAGAAGAGCCAGAGGTTGCCCTCGGTCGCGACGGCGTCGCGGGTCAGCATGTGACCCACGACGATCCAGGGCTGCCGGCCGACCTCGGTGACGATCCAGCCGGCCTCCATCGCGATCACGGCCAGGAGCCCGGAGACGGCGGTCCCGCGCAGGAACCATCGACTGGCCGGCATCCGCCGGCGCCGCCACCACGCCAAGCCCCACCACAGGGACAGCCCCAGCAGCAGGAAGCCGATCGAGACCATCACGTCGAAGGCCAGGTGCACGACGTTCACGAGGCGGTCGGACGGGCGGTACTCGTCCGGGATCTCCTCCAGGCCGAGGATCCGGGTGCCGGGGCTCTCGCCGGCGAGGATCGAGGCCCCCACGGGATCTCCAGGCCGTACCGCACCTCGCCGTCCACGAGGACCCCGCCGAGCGTGAGCGGCACGTGGGTGTCCGTCTCGACCACGGCCTCGATCATGGCGAACTTCGCCGGCTGCTCCTGGAAGACCTCTCGCGCGGCGATGTCGCCGACGACGATCTGGACGGGGGCGCAGACGGCGGCGACCGTCAAGGGGATGGCCAGCCCCAACCGGTGGTACCGGTCCCGACGTCCGCGCAGCATGCCGACGGCGTACACGGAGGCGACGAAGAAGCCGGCCACCATGTAGGCCGCGAGCAGCATGTGCACGGCCTCGTGCCAGAAGCCCCCGTTGAAGAACACCTCCCCGGCCGGACGTCGACGACCTCCCCGTCGCGCATCGTGAAGCCGGCCGGCTGGTTCATCCATCCGTTGGCGGCCACCACGGAAGCGGTCCCGCCGATGCCCGACAGCACGATCGGCACCCCGGCCCAGAAGTGCGGCCACGGGCGCATCCGCTTCCAGCCGTAGAGGTAGATCGCGACGAATATCGCCTCGAGGAAGAAGAACAGCCCCTCGACGGCGAACGGGAGACCGAAGGCCGCCCCGTACGTCCCCATCAACCGCGGCCACAGCAGCCCGAGCTCGAACGAGAGCACGGTGCCGGAGACGGCACCGACGGCGAAGAGCACGCCGGCGACCTGCGACCACCGGCGCGCCAGCACCAGCGCCTCCGAGTCCCCCGCCGCAGCCCTCGCCAGTTCGCCAGGAGCATCAGGAAGGTGAAGGCGACGCCGAACGGCACGAGGACGATGTGGAAGCCGAGCGTGAAGGCCATCTGCTGGCGCGCCGGCAGCAACTGCTCGGGGTCGGCGGCGGCGAGGAGTTCGAGCATCATCCCCGGCGGTCCCTCTGACCGAACTCGACGAGCGGCGGGGCCGCCGTCGGGCCGGGCAGCATCGGTTCGGCACCTGGTGGTGCGGATCGTCCGCTGAACGAGGTGGCTCCACGACCGGTGGATGGGCGGCGTCTGACCGCCGTGGACCGCCGGTGACGGCTGCACTCGTGGGGCCCGACGTCCTGAGCGCCGCGGACACCCCTTCCGCGCCGCCGGAGCTGATCCGCCCGTGCCGGCGTCTCGGTTCGGCGAGCGCGCGACCACCGTCGCCGCGTCGGTTCCGGGCCTCCACGACACGCGGCCGAGGACGTCGGGGACGACCGCTCACGTCTGCGCCGACGCGGTCTCCCGCGCGTCCTCCACCTCGAGGTCGAGGTCGCCGTCCCGGACCACGACGCGCACCCGGTGGCCGCTGCGCACCCGGCCGTCGAGCATCAGCCGGGCGAGCCGGTTGTCCACCTCCCGCTGGATGGCCCGGCGCAGCGGGCGGGCGCCGAACTGCGGTTCGAAACCGCGCTCGGCGAGCCAGCTGACCGACTCCGGCGTGAACTCGACCTCGATGCCCTGGGCCCGCAGCCGCCGCCGGGTCTCGTCGAGCATCAGGTCGGTGATCCGCTCCAGCTGGGTGCTGTCCAGCTGCTGGAACACCACGATCTCGTCGATCCGGTTGAGGAACTCCGGGCGGAACGCCTCCCGCAGCCGGCGCATCACCTGGTCGCGCAGGTCGTGGTCGGACGCGTCCCCGGTGCTGGTGCCGAACCCGAGCGGGCCGCGCCGCCCGACGATCAGCTCCGACCCCAGGTTGCTGGTCATGATGATCACCGTGTTGCGGAAGTCCACCGTCCGGCCCTGGGAGTCGGTCAGCCGGCCGTCGTCGAGCACCTGTAGCAGGGTGTTGAAGACGTCGGGGTGGGCCTTCTCGATCTCGTCGAAGAGAACCACCGAGTACGGCCGGCGGCGCACCGCCTCGGTCAGCTGCCCGGCGTCCTCGTAGCCCACGTACCCGGGCGGCGACCCGACCAGCCGGCTCACCGTGTGCCGCTCCTGGAACTCGCTCATGTCCATGCGGATCATCCGGTCCTCGTCGCCGAAGAGCGCCTCGGCGAGGGCCCGCGCCAGCTCCGTCTTGCCCACGCCGGTCGGCCCCAGGAACAGGAAGCTGCCGATCGGCCGATCGGGGTCGCCGAGGCCGACCCGCGAGCGGCGCACCGCCTCGGCGACGACCTCGACCGCCTCGTCCTGCCCGACCACCCGCTCGTGCAGGCGCTGCTCGAGGGCGAGCAACCGCTCCATCTCCTCCTGGGTGAGCTGGCTGACCGGGATGCCGGTGGCCCGGGACACCACCTCGGCGATGTCCTCGACGCCGACCTCGGGTATGCCCGGTCCCTCGCCGCCGCCGTCCCGCGCGCGCGAGAGCCGCTGCTGGGCCTCGGCGAGCTGATCGCGGAGGTCCGAGGCCCGTTCGTACTGCTCGCCCGAGACCGCCTGGTCCTTCTCCCGCTGCAGCCGCTCGACCTCGTGCTCCAGGCCCCGCAGGTCGGTGGGGGCGTCTTCACCCGGCGCCGTACGCGTGCCCCCGCCTGGTCGATGAGGTCGATCGCCTTGTCCGGCAGGTGCCGGTCGGTGAGGTAGCGGTCGGAGAGCTCCACGGCCGCGACAACGGCCTCGTCGGTGAACCGGACCTGGTGGTGGGCCTCGTACCGGTCACGCAGGCCGCAGAGGATCTGCACCGCGTCCTCGACGCTCGGCTCGGCCACCAGGATCGGCTGGAAGCGGCGCTCCAGCGCGGCGTCCTTCTCGATGTTGCGGCGGTACTCGTCGAGCGTCGTGGCGCCGATGATGTGCAGCTCGCCCCGGGCGAGGGCCGGCTTGAGCATGTTGCCGGCACCGCCGGAGCCCTCGGAGGCGCCTGCCCCGACGACGGTGTGCAGCTCGTCGATGAACGCGATCACGTCGTCGCGGTGCTCGCGGATCTCGTCGATCACCTTCTTCAGCCGCTCCTCGAAGTCCCCGCGGTAGCGGGTGCCGGCGACCAGGCCGGTCAGGTCGATCTCCACCACCCGGCGGCCGCGCAGGGTCTCCGGGACGTCGCCCTCGACGATCTGGGCGGCGATGCCCTCGACGATCGCGGTCTTGCCGACGCCGGCCTCCCCGATCAGCACCGGGTTGTTCTTGCGGCGGCGGGAGAGCACCTCGACGGTCTGCTCGATCTCCTGCTCGCGGCCGATCACCGGGTCGATCTCCCCGTTGCGCGCCATGGCGGTGAGATCGCGGCCGAACTCGTCCAGCGTCGGGGTGCTCGACGCGGGCCGGCCGGCCCCGCCCTGCCCACCGCCTGCGCCGCTGGCGGCCTGCTGCAGGGCCTCCGGCGTCACGCCGCGCTGCCGCAGGAGCCGGCCGCCCGGCGAGTCCGGGTTGACCGCCAGCGCGAACAGCAGGTGCTCGGGACCGATGTAGGTCGAACCCAGCGCACGGGAGATCTGGTGGGCGTCGAGGAGAGCGCGCTTGGCCGCCGGGGTGAGGGCCGGCGTCTCGTCGCGCGGCTCGCCGCGACGGGACATGCCGTCGATGTCGGCGCCGAGCTGCGCCGGCTCGGCGCCCGCGCGGCTGATCAGCTGCCGCGTGGACTCCTCCTCGGTCATCGCCCGCAGCAGGTGGTCCGTGTCGAGGTCCTGGCTGCCCGCCTCGGCGGCCCGGCGCGCGGCCTCGTTCACCAGTTCGCGGGCCCGTTCGCTGAGGAACTGGGTGATGTCGACCCGCTGGCGGGGCTGGCGCGCGCCGCCCATGTAGCGGGCGAAGAAGTCGTCGAAGGGGCTGCCGTGGGGGCCTGGGAAGTATCCGCTGGTCATCGGTCGTCCGTCCGTCCCGGGGAGTGGCGTGGTCACCTACTGCCCTACTCGTCCTGGGTCGGGATCTCCATCGGTCATCCTGCCGAGAGGGGGCCCGGCGGCTTCCGAGCCGCCCCTGCATCGGGCTCGCGCGCGTGCCCCTGCGGACCAGGTCAGGCCGGCGGCACGGCGCCGGGCGGGCCCGCCCGGCGCACTGGACGCCGGCCACGCGACGGGCTCAGGACCGCAGGAGCCTGAGCAGCGATCGGGCGCCGGAGAAGCCCAGCCACGTCGCTACGACCCACGGGCCCGCGACGATCACCGGGTCCAGCGGGTGGTGCCTGAGGTCCGTGCGGTGCTGCCCGATCCGGGACCGGAGGCCGTGGTGGGTGAATTCGGCCTTCACCCCGGTCTCGGTGACCGGATTGTCCGGGTGCAGCGTGAGGAACGACCTCAGGTGGTGCTCCCACGCATCCACCCGGTCGGCGAACAGGAGCAGCAGCCAGTGCGCGGCACGGCCCTCGCTGTAGCGGTAGGCGTACCGGCGGATGGCGCCCGAGACTCCCGACGGCGGTTGGGCGGTGCCGAAGACCGGGGTGAGCATCCCGTGCTCGGGCGACCGCTCCCGCGGATAGGTCTCCGGCTGCCGCTCGGGGAACTCCCAGTGCGCGCCGGTGAGGTCCTCCTGGAACTTCAGCTTCGGCACCGACGGGCGGACCGCGGGGTCGAGGTCCACGCCCCAGCCCGGGATGCGCTGCCGGAGCTCCTCGGACGACTCCGCGATCGGTGGCTTCTGCGGTGTGTAGGTCATCGGGACTCCTTGCTCACGCGGCGGTCGGGATGACGAGGGGCTTGATGCAGCCGTCGAGCTTGGCCGAGAAGATGTGGTAGCCCTCAGCGATGTCCTCGAGGGTACGCGGTGCGTGGCCAGCTCGCTGGGCTTGAGGTAGCCGTTGCGCACGTGCTCGAACAGCCGGGGCCACTGCCGTTTGACCGGGCACTGGTTGGTGTGGAACGTCAGCCCCTTGTTCATCGCGTCCCCGAACTTCACGGCGCTGAACAGCGGGCCGAAGGCGCCCATCACCGAGATCGTCGCGCCCTTGCGGACGGAGTCGATCGCCCAGTTGAGCGCGACCGGGGAGCCGCCCTGCAGCTTGAACGTGGACGAGGTGACGTGCTGGAGGACGTTGCCGTCGGCCTCGGCGCCCACGCACTCGATGGCGACGTCGGCGCCGAGGTAGTCGGTGGCCTTCTTCATCTCCAGCACGATGTCGCCGTACTGGGTGAAGTTGTAGGTCTCGGCGTGGGCGAAGGTGCGCGCCTTCTCCAGCCGGTAGTCCAGGTGGTCGATGACGATGACCCGCCCGGCTCCCATCAGCCAGGCCGACTTCGCCGCCACCAGGCCGACCGGCCCGGCGCCGAAGACGATGACGACGTCGCCCTCGACGATGTCGCCGAGCTGTGCTCCGAAGTAGCCCGTCGCCGTCATGTCGGTCAGCAGGACCGCGTCCTCGTCGGCCATCCAGTCCGGGATCTTGGCCGGGCCGACGTCGGCGAAGGGCACCCGCACGTACTCCGACTGCCCGCCGTCGTAGCCGCCGGTGGTGTGCGAGTAGCCGTAGATGCCGCCGACGGCGGTGGCGTTGGGGTTCACGTTGTGGCAGTTGGCGTACATGCCTCGCGCGCAGTACCAGCAGGTGCCGCAGAAGATGTTGAACGGCACCATCACCCGATCACCGACGGTGAGGTGCTGCACCGACGATCCGACCTCGTCCACCACACCGATGAACTCGTGGCCGAACGTGTGACCGATCCGGGTGTCCGGCATCATGCCGTGGTAGAGGTGCAGGTCCGAGCCGCAGATCGCCGCGAGCTGCACCCGGACTATCGCGTCGTTGGGGTGCTCGATCCTCGGCCGGTCCTTCTCCTCCGTCCTGACCTTGTACGGCCCCCGGTACACCATCGCTCGCATCGCATGCTCCCTTAGGCGGCGCTCGGCAGCGTCTCGCCGCCGCTGCCCCTGGGGGTACCCACGCCGCACCCGTCTCCGTATCGGCAGAACGACCGATCTCCCCGGTCGCCACGCGACGCGGCGCCCGCGGGCGGCGGTGACGCTGCCGGTGGGCACGGCCGGATCGACTGCACCATGCACAGCCGCGCCGCAGCGCGGGTGAAGGAGCCCTCCTCGACCACCGCCAGCAAGCACTCCAGCTGCCTGAGATCCCCCACCGCCTCCGCCCACCCTCGGACCGTCGATCACCCCGTGGGTGCCCGATCCGCCAGCGGGTGAAAATCGGCCGAGCTGCCGATGGGCCGGTGCGTCGACGCCTGCCAGAGTGGGATGCCCATCGTCCGGGTGCGAGTGTCGCCCGGCGGGCACGTCGCCGTGCCGGAGGACGTCCATGCCGCAGCACGTGGCGGATCCTTGTGGGGCGGGTCCTGACGTGGCGGGATCGCCGCCTGCAACAGGCGTGGTACCCGCGGTGCGCATCCTGGCGGCGGTACGGGTAGAACGTGTCGGCCCCTGCGTGCCGTGTGCGCCGGGGCCCGCCCGAGGGAGGCGCTGTGAAGGAGCGCAACCCGGCTCTCACGCGCCTGCACGAGGAGCTGGCCGACGTCGGAACGATGCCGGAGGGTCCGAGGCAGCGGGCCGAGGAGGTCCTCGCGGCGCTGGGCCGGATCCTGCCCTTCGACGTCGGGTGGCTCGCCGTCCGCGATCCCGAACGACGGCGACACATCCCGCTGGCCACCACGGGCCCAGCGGAACCGCTGCGCCGCTACTTCGAGTCCCCGGGGGCCGACGTCGAGGTCGAACACCTCGGGCTCAACAGCGCCCGGCGCCCGGTGCTGGCCAGCGAGCTGCCCGTGCCGCTCGCCGAGATCTGCGCCTGGGGCGAGTACCTCCTCCCGGCCGGGTTCCGGGGTGGTGTGGCCTGCCCGCTGTTCGCCTCCACCGGGCGGCACGTGGGGTTTCTCAGCCTCCTCGCCGACGACCCGGCGCGCCCCACGTCAGCCGACCGGCAGATCGTCGCCGCCGTCACGAGGGTGATCGCGGACGACCTGGACCGGACGCAGGAGATCGCCAGGATCGCCAGGATGGTCGGGACCGCCGAGGCCGGCGTGGTGCTGACCCGTGGTGGGGACCCCCTTCCCCTGCCGGGGCTGCCCGCCGACCGCCTGCTGACGCCCGGCTCGCCGATCCTCGCCGCGGCCGCGCAGGAGCTGCACGCCGGTAACCCCTACACCGCCTTCCTCGCCCCGGTGCCGGGCCCGGACGCCGAACGGCTCGTGCGGGTCACCGCGCTGGACTGCGCACTCCCCACCTCGACCACCTGTCGGCCGCGGTGCTGCTGTCCTCCTCCGGGGACCTGCGCGGCCTCACCCCCTCGACCTCCGGCTCCTGGGGCACCTGGTGGCCGGCACGACGCGGATCGCCGCGCTCGCCGCAGCTCTCCACGTCGACCCGGGCACCACGACCGCGGCTCTCCGCCGGGCCGAGGTCGCACTCGATGCCCCCGGCCCCACCGCAGCTGCCACGCGGGCGCTGCGCGCCGGGCTGCGCATCCCGCCGGCGTTGAGCGGGCCGGTACGGACAGGGCGGCGGTGAGCGCGCGGCCGCCCTCACCTGGCGGCGAGGATCTGCGCCGGAGGCTGCAGGTGGTGATCGGCGAGGTCGTCCAGGAACGCCTGGCACCGCCCCACGAACAGCGCGAAGCTGCGGAGCTCCTCGTCGTCCGGGCATGGCTCGCCGCCGTCGTCCCTCGCCGCGGACACCAGCCGCTGCAGCCGGTTCCGCGCGTCGTCCGGGTCGAGCGGCTGCCCCAGCGGCTCCCGCGCGTGCATGAGGAAGCGGATCGCGTAGTGGTCCATGATCCGCTGCAGCCGCACCTGCAGCTCCTCCCCGTGCAGCCGGGCGTAGGGGCCGCCTCGGGAGAGACGCCCCAGCGCGCCGCCAGGCAGACCATCGTGGCTCCCCGCATGAGGGTGTGCAGGGAGGCTGCGGCGTCCTTGGCCCGGAAGTAGTAGAGGAACGGGAAGCGCTCGGTGTTCTCGTCGATGGTCAGCAGCTCGTGCTGCAGGTTCTGCAGGTACGAGGCCCCTCCGAGGACGACCAGGCGCGCGGCCCGGGCCGGGTCGTCGGCCTGCGTCTCCACCATCCGGGCGGCGCTGCGGAGATCGGTCGTCAGCGGGTAGATCGACAGGACGTAGGTGATCGCCGCGGTCATCAGGCCGAACCCGGCGGCGGCCTCGGTGACGGTGGCCAGGCGCATCAGGTCGGTGGCCCCGACGACGTCGCCGTACCCGACCGTCGTCAGCGCCATGCCGCTCACGTACAGCGCCTCGGCCCAGCCACGGTCGCCGTAGGGCACCGCGCTGTCGTAGGAGAAGTCGCCGAGGTTGGGCAGGTAGACCAGCGCCCACCCGAGCCACATCAGCGCCGTCCACAGCGCGAAGACCGCGACGACGGCCAGCATCCCGGCCCCGGCCAGCAGACCGGGACGTCCGACGGCCCGGGCCAGGGCACGCGCCGTCGTCCAGGCCGCCGAACCGGTCACGAGGGTCAGCGGCCCGCGGCGGGTCGGGTGCAGCACCGTGAGCACCGCGTCCACGGTCACGAGCAGCACCAAGCCCAGACCCACGACCACGGCTGCCACGGTTACCCCCGGGCGCCCGGCACCGAGAGGGCACTGTGGCGACACGCCCTCACGACGACTGCCCCAGGTTGGTCACCAGGTTCACCGCCACGGCGATCACCACGGTGCCGAAGAGGTAGGACAGCAGCGCGTGTCCGAGGCCGACCTTCCGGATCCGGGTGTCCGCGAGCGGGGTCTCCGGCACGGCGAAGGACATGCCGACGGTGAAGGTCACGTAGGCGAAGTCGCTGTAGGCGGGCGGCTCCTCCTGGTGGAAGTCGATGCCGCCGTCGCCCCCGCGTAGTACAACCGGGCGTACTTGAGCGCGAAGACCGTGTTGACCAGTGCCCACGACAGGATCACCACCACGACGCCGAGCACCACAGTGGCGGCGCCGACGGCGTCCCTCGTGCCGGACCGGACGAGGGCCTCCACGACGGCGCCGAGGCTGGCGACCGCCGCACCGAGCACGACCGTGTCCGTGACGCGGGTCCGCCCCTCCTCCTCGGCCAGCCGCTTGGTCCCCTCCGGATCGCGCGGCCAGCCGATCCGCCACACCCAGGCCAGCAGGCCGCCGGCGGCGACGGACCAGCCGACGAGCACCGCGATCTCCGGGACGCCGGCGACCGTGGCCAGTCCGGCCGCGAGGAGGCCGCCGCCGAGGCAGATCAGCAGGCGGCGCCACGACAGGATCGTCGGCCTCGATGCCTCCACCGCCGCCCCGGCGCCGGGGACGCTCATCCGCCGGCCCGGCACCGGCCCCGCGAGCCCCCGGCGCCGGCCTGTGGTCCACGGCGCCGGGGGTGGCGGCGGTCCGTCTCTCGGCGCCTCACGCACCAGGACGGAACACGGCACGTACGCACCCGTCCTCCTTCTCCTTGAACATCCGGTACCCCTTCGGCCCGTCGTCGAGCGACATCACGTGGGTGGCGAGGTGCTCGGTCCGCACCTCGTCGCGGCTCATCCGGTCGAGGATCTCCGGGATGTAGCGGTGCCCGTGCTGCTGGGCGCCGCGCAGGGTCAGCGCCTTGTTCATCACCGCGCCGAGGGGAACTTGTCCACCAGGCCGGCGAAGACGCCGAGGGTGAACACCGTCCCGCCCTTGCGGCAGGCGTAGATCGCCTCCCGCACCGCCGTGGGCCGGTCGGTCTGCAACCGCATCTGCTGCTTGACCTGGTCGTAGAGGTACTGCGGCCCCGGGCTGTGCGCCTCCATGCCCACCGCCTCGATGCAGACGTCCGGTCCCCGGCCACCGGTCATCTCGCGCAGCTCGGCGGGGACGTCGACCTCCTCGTAGTCGAGGGTCTCCGCCCCGATGTGCGTGCGGACCTGCTGGAGCCGGTTGTCGTACCGGTCGATGACGACGACCCGCTCGGCGCCCATGAGCATGGCCGCCCGGGCGGCCATCTGGCCCACGCCGCCGGCCCCCACACCGCGACGACGTCGCCCGGCCGGACCTCCGCCTGGTGCGCCCCGGTCCAGCCGGTGGGTGCGGCGTCGGAGGCGAACAGCGCCCGCTCGTCGGAGACGCCGTCCGGGATCGCGAAGGCGCCCTGGTCGGCGTAGGGCACCCGGATGTAGGGCGCGTGACTGCCCGCCCAGCCCCCAGGGCGTGCGAGTACCCGTAGCAGCCGCCGATGGCCTGACCCCACAGCGCCTCGGTGATCCCCGGGTTGGGATTGCCGTTGTCGCACAGCGACCAGAGCCCCTGCTTGCAGTACCAGCACTGCCCGCAACTGGTGAAGGAGACCACCACCACGCGGTCGCCCACCTTGTGCTTGGTCACGCCGGGGCCGACCTCGGCGACCGTGCCCATGAACTCGTGGCCCAGCACGTCCCCGCGCGCATGGCCGGGATGTAGCCGCCCATCAGGTGCAGGTCCGAGCCGCAGGTCGCCGTCAGCCCCACCTCGAGGATGATGTCGTGGTCGTTGAGGATCCTGGGCTCGGGGACGTCCTCGACGCCGATCTCGTTGACCCCGCGCCAGGTCACCGCCTTCATCGCACACCTGCCTTGGGCGCCACCTTGGTCCACGCCTCCAGGAGCGCGCCGCCGGGAGTCGCGGTCCGCTTGCCGTGGGGGCGGGATCCACCGCCAGCACCTCGCCCACCTCGATGACCTGCTTGGCCCGGCGCAGCGCGGACCGCAGGTCGGCCTGCGGGTCACTGCCGGTGATCCGGCTGAGGGCGCCCGACGACGGCCGGTCGCGCAGGCGGGCCGCCAGCTCCGTGCCCTTGCCGCCGGCCGCCGGGCGGACGCGGACCTCGATCCGGTCCCCGTACTCCGCCAGCGGCGTGGGCAGCGCCGCGGTGTCGACCTCGGACGGCTCGCGGAACACCGTCACCGCGAGCCACCCCGATGCGGGCTGAGCCGCGCCGGCCGGCCGGGCCGCGGACGGGTCGACGGCAGACCGCACCTGGCGGACGACGCTCCCGCCGGCGCGCGCGGCGAGGGACGCCACGTTCCCGATGGGGCCGGTCATGTCCGACCTCCCGCGGCGGCGGGCTGCGGGGCACGGGCGAACTCCTGCACGATGCGCTCGCAGAAGGCCGGCAGGTCGTCGGGCGACCGGCTCGTGGTGATGTTGCCGTCGGTGACGACCTGCTCGTCGACCACCTCGGCGCCGGCGTTCCGCAGGTCGGTGCGGATGCTCGGGAACGACGTCAGCCGGCGACCGCGCGCGACGTCGGCCTCGACGAAGTTCCACGGGCCGTGGCAGATGGAGGCGACCGGCTTGCCCGACCGGGCGAAGTCCCGGACGAACTGGACCGCGACGGGTTCCATCCGCAGCTTGTCCGGATTGACGGTGCCGCCCGGGAGCAGCAGCGCGTCGTAGTCGTCGACCGAGGCGGCCCCGACCAGCCGGTCGACGCCGAAGGTGCCGGCATCCTCCAGGTCGTTGTTGCGGGCCTGGATCTCGCCGCTCGCGATCGAGACGACGTCGGTGCGTGCACCGGCGTCGTCCAGGGCCCGCCGCGGTTGCTCGAGCTCCACCCGTTCCACCCCGTCGGCCGCGAGGATGGCGACCCGCCGCCCGTTCAGCGCGCCCGCCATGTCACGCCCCCGCCATCGCAGGGTGCAGCACGACCTTGGTCCAGCCGTCGTCCCGCTTGTCGAAGTGCTCGTACGCCGTGGGTGCTTCGTCCAGGGTCAGCTCGTGGCTGACGATGAAGGACGGCTCCGCCTTGCCGCCGGCAATCAGGTCACGCAGCTGCCGGTTGTACTTCTTGACCGGTGCCTGGCCGCTGCCGATGCTCTGGCCCTTGAACCAGAACATGCCGAAGTCGAAGGCGAGCTTGCCCTGCTTCGCCAGGTCGTCGCTCGCGCCGGGGTCCTGCGGCACGAAGACGCCGACTGTGCCGATCTTCCCGGTGAAGCGCACCGAACCGACCAGCCGGTTCATCGTCAGGTTGGCCCGCTCCTGCCCGTCCGGCTCGTGCGCCTGGTAACCGACGCACTCGCAGCCGTTGTCCGCGCCCAGCCCCATCGTCTGGTCGAGGACAGCCTGCACCGGATCGACCTTCGAGTCGTCGATGGCGATCGCCCCGATCGACTCCGCCAGCCGGAGCCGGTCGGGGTGCCGGTCGACGACCATCACCTTGCCGGCCCCGCGGATGGTCGCGGAGAGGGCGGCCATCAGCCCGACCGGGCCGGCGCCGTAGATGACCGTCTGGTCGCCGGGCTTCACCCCGGCCATCTCGGTGGCGTGGTAGCCGGTCGGGAAGATGTCGGCCAGCATCACGTAGTCGGTCTGGCGCTCCTCGGCGTCCTCCCCAGCCGCAGGCAGTTGAAGTCACCCCAGGGCACGCGGAGCAGTTCGGCCTGTCCCCCGCCATAGGGGCCCATGTCGGCGAAGCCGTACGCGGCGCCGGCCATGTTCGGCTCCGGCTGGGCGGTCAGGCAGTAGTTCGTGAGCTGGCGCTCGCAGTTCTTGCAGTGGCCGCAGGCGATGTTGAACGGCAGGACGACCCAGTCGCCCACCCGGACCTTGTCCACCCCGTCGCCGACCTCGACCACCTGGCCCAGGTTCTCGTGGCCGAACCAGCGGCCGGTCTCGAAGTCGGTGCGGCCCTCGTACATGTGCAGGTCCGAGCCGCAGATGTTCGCCGAGGTGATCCGCACCAGGACATCGGTCGGCCGCTCGATCCGCGCGTCCGGCACGTCCTTGACGCTGACCTGCCGCGGCCCCTCGTAGACCACTGCCTTCATGCTGCCTCCTCGTCGGGGTTCCCACGGCTCCGGGCTCGGGTCGGGGGCCTCGATTGCACCCGGCACAGCGCCGGCCGTGGTATCGGCAGACATGCCGATCCGCGACGCGGAGGCCCCTGCCGGCCGTGCAGGGCACGGCGAGATCGGTCGTCCTGCCGATGGAGGCCGCGCCGACGCGGGGCTTGGCTGGACGCGCTGGTGCCCACCGTCCCTCAGGAGCCCACCCATGGAGCTGACCTCGACCACGACCGTCACCAAGCCGCCGCAGGAGGTGTACGACTTCTGGCACCGGCTGGAGAACCTGGCCACCTTCATGGCGCACCTGGACGACGTGCGGGTGACCGGCCCGAGCTCCAGCCACTGGTCGGCCAGCGCCCCCTTCGACACCGTCGTCGAGTGGGACGCCGTGACCACGGGCGACGTCGCCGCGGAGCGCATCGCCTGGGCGTCTGTCGGGGCGCCGACGTCACCACCTCCGGCGAGGTGCTGTTCGTGCCCGCACCGGGCGGGCGGGGTACCGAGGTGCGCGTCACGCTGCGCTACGACATGCCCGCCGGCGCGCTGGGCAGAGCCGTTGCGAAGTACTTCGGCGACGAGCCCTCCCAGGCGCTCGACGACGACCTGCGGCGCTTCAAGCAGGTGATGGAGACCGGCGAGGTCGTGCGTTCCGAGGGCGCCCCGTGGGGCAAGCGGGCCCGCAAGGAGTTCCCGCAGCGCCCGGCCCGGCCGCTGAGCGACGAGGAGCTGCAGGAGCTCCAGGCAGGCCAGGAGGTGCTGGCGTGAAGGCCACCTGCTGGACCGGCCCGAACAAGGTCGAGGTGCAGGACGTCCCCGATCCCACGGTCCTCAACAGCCGCGACGCCGTCGTGAAGATCACGTCGACGGCGATCTGCGGCTCCGACCTGCACCTGCTCGACGGTTACGTGCCCACGATGGAGAAGGGCGACGTGATGGGGCACGAGTTCATGGGCGAGGTCGTCGAGGTCGGCCGCGGCGTCGACGGGTCCAGGCTGCGGGTCGGCGACCGCGTCGTCGTCCCCTTCCCGATCGCCTGCGGTGCATGCCTGGCCTGCCGGGCCGAGCTGTACTCCTGCTGCGAGAACACCAATCCCAACGCCGGCGTCGCCGAGAAGATGTTCGGGCACCCCGTCGCCGGGATCTTCGGCTACTCGCACCTCACCGGCGGCTTCGCCGGCGGACAGGCCGAGTACGCCCGGGTGCCGTTCGCCGACGTCGGCCCGATCCGCATCGAGAGCGACCTCGACGACGAGCAGGTGCTCTTCCTCTCCGACATCCTGCCCACCGGCTACATGGGCGCGGAGATGTGCGACATCCGGGACGGCGACATCGTCGCCGTCTGGGGGCCGGCCCCGTGGGCCAGTTCGCGATGGACAGCGCCCGCGTGCTGGGCGCGGACACGGTGATCGCCATCGACGACGTCCCGTACCGCCTCGAGATGGCCGCCTCCCAGGGCTACCGGACGATCGACTACTCCGACGCCGACGTCCGCTCCGCCCTGCTGGAGCTGACCGGTGGGCGGGGACCGGACAAGTGCATCGACGCCGTCGGCATGGAGGCCACGCACGGGGCCGCCCACGTGCACCTCTACGACCGGGTGAAGCAGGCGGTCCGCTCGGAGTCCGACCGGCCGCACGCCCTGCGCCAGGCGATCCTGTCCTGCCGCAGCGGGGGATCGTCTCGGTCATCGGGGTCTACGGCGGGCTGATCGACAAGTTTCCGGCCGGCGCCTGGATGAACCGGTCACTCACCCTGCGCACCGGCCAGTGCCACGTGCAGCGGTACATGCACCCGCTGCTGGACCGGATCGAGCGGGGTGAGATCGACCCGACCCGGGTGATCACCCACCGGCTGCCCCTGGCCGAGGCCCCGCACGGCTACAGCATCTTCAAGAACAAGGCCGACGGCTGCGAGAAGGTGGTCCTGAAGCCCTGAGCGCCCCCGCCTCCGGGGAACGACGGGGAGCCGAGACGAGGACCTCCGGATCGTCGACCGACTCGACGAGGAAGTCGACGAGGCGGCCGACGGCGGGGCGGGCCGGTCGCCGCCAGACGACCTCCAGGTCGAGGAGCAAGGGGGATCGAGCGGCCGCACGACGATCCCGGCGACGTCCATGCGCTCGGCGACCCCGAGGATCCCCGGGGCGACGCCGGACCCCGCTGCGACCGCCCGCAGCATCGCCTCGGGGCTGTTGATCAGGTCCGGCTCGACGACCACCTGCCGGTGCTGGGCGCCTCCCGGCAGCAGGTGTTCCACGGTGCGCTGCCAGATGCCGGAGAACGGGGACCACGGGAACATCACCACGGATTCGGAGCCGAGCGCCGTCACCGGGACCTCTGCCCGGTCGGCGAGCGGGTGCGCCTCCGGGAGAACGACGCCGAACGGCACCGAACCGAGGACGACGCCGTCGAGGTCCCGGTGCTCCTGCGAGCGGCTCCAGACGACCGCCGCATCCGCCCGCGCCTGCCGGACCGCCTCGACGGCGTCGTCCCCCGGGCTGGACGTCACGAAGACCTCGACGCCCGGGATGGCCAGGCCCACCGTTCGCAGCGGGCCGTCGAGGACCCGGTCGGCCATCGTGCAGATCCGCAGGGGCACCTGCTCCCGGGCCAAGGGCTCTGCGGATCGCACGTCCTCCCGGGCCCGATCGACCTCGGCCAGGATCACCCGCGCCCGCTCCGCCAGGACGCCCCGCGGGCGTCAGTTCCGCTCCCCGCGGATTGCGGTCGAAGAGCGTGACCCGGAGGTCCCGCTCCAGCGCACGGATCTGCTGCGACAGGGACGGAGCGGCGATGTGCAACCGGCGCGCGGCAGCGGAGAAGCGCCGCTCTTCGGCGACGGTGAGGAAGTACCTGAGCTGCCGCAGGTCCACACGACACGGTACCGCCGAGGACGGGGACCGACGGCCGACGCATGAGGCCGGGGCTCACAGCCCTGTGGTTCTACGTCAGGCTCGCTGCGGTTGGCCGCTGCGTGAGGCGGTACGGGTATCGGGTCGAGTACTCCCCGGTCGGTCGAACAGCCGGTGCGGTCGTGGCTGGATTCGGCCCGCTACCGCGCCGTTCCCCGGGGGCAGACATGAGTTCGCACCGAGCCGGTGAACTGCTGCTGGCCGAGACCGCCGCATCTGCCGGGACCACGTCCGAGCGCGGGCAGGCGCTGCTGGAGGTCCTCCGCCGGGTCGTCCCGTTCGACGGTGCCTGGCTGGCGCTGGCCGACCCGCTGGGCCACGGCTACTCCTCCCTGGCGAGCGTCGACCTGGACGACCCGACCGTGGAGTTCCTCGCGGGGCCACTGACGGCGCACGACATCGAGGCCGCGGGTGCTGATCGGGGCCCGCCGATGAGCCGGTCGGATCTGCCCCCGCCGGCCAGGAGAACCCGACGTGGTCCGAGTGCCTGGTCCCGGCCGGCATCCAGGAGGCGCTGGCCGTCGCGCTGTTCGCTTCCGGAGGCCGTCCCGTCGGCTTCCTGGGGGTGCTGTCCGCGAGCCGGCAGTCACCGTCCCCGACCATGCGCCGCCGGCTCGGGCGGCTCGCACCGGTGCTCGCGCACGGCATCGACCCGATGCGGGCGCTGGTCACCGCCGCGCGCCTGGTTCGGGGCGCCACGGCCGGCGTGGTGCTGCGCGCCGACGGCGACTGTCAGGCGCTGCCGGGCCTGCCGGCGGATGCGTTGCTGGTCCCCCACTCCCCGTCGTGGCCGCCGCACGTGAGCGGATCGACGACGGGGACGTCTACTCCTCGTTCCTCTGGCCGGTGGGCGGCTCGCACGCCCCCGGCGGGCACGTGCGCGTCACCGTCCTGGCGGCGCCCGAGGACGTGCCGCCGGGGCTGACCGCTGTGGCCCTGCTGTCACCGGCGACCGACCTGCACGGGCTGACCCCCGGGAACTCGAGGTCCTCGGCCTCCTGGTGCAGGGGACTCCAACCACGAGATCGCCCGCACGCTGGTCGTCGCCCAGCGGACGGTGGCCGCCCACCTGGAGCACATCCTCTGCAAGCTCGGAGCACCGACGAGGACGCTCGCCGCGGTCCGCGCCGAACGGGAGGGTCTCTACGTCCCGGCCCCCGCGGCAGCGGGCGTGCACGAGTCGGCGCCAGGGCGCGACCTGGGCCTAGCGAGCCTCCCGCGGTTCGGGGCCAGGATCGGCTCGGCGCAGGGACTCGGAGCAGAGGGAGTCCCGTCCGGGGACGGCGACATCGGCCGATCGACCGATGCCCACGCGGGATGAACGGTCCTAGCGTCAGAGCCGCGGTGGACACGACGGATCCTCACGACCGGCGCCGGACGGCGCCTCCAGGAGCGGACATGGACTACGCGACGTTCACGCGGACCACGGCCGAGCGGGCCGGCATGCCGGAGGAGACCGCGGAGCGGATCGAGCACGCCACCCTCCGGACGCTGGCCGACCGCATCAGCGGCGGTGAGGCCCAGGACCTCGCCGGCCAGCTCCCGGCCCGGCTCCAGGAGGACCTGCGTCCCCCGCGCGAAGAGGCGGAGGCGTTCGGGGTGGACGAGTTCGTGCGCCGCGTCGCGGAACGGGGGACGTCGGTCGGGACGAGGCGCGGACGGGAGCCGCCGCGGTCCTGATCACGGTGCGGGAGGCGGTCACGCCCGGGGAGTTCGACGACGTCCTCTCGCAACTGCCGCAGGAGTACCGGGAGCTGGTCGGGCCGATGGCCTGAGTGCGCCGGCCACCCACGCGACCGACGACGGGCGCAGCGAGGAGGAATCGCGGTGATCAGGTACGCGACGTTCGTCGAGGCCGCGGGGGCGCAGGCCGGAACGGCCGACACCGAGGAGGCCCGGCGGGCGGTGGAGGCCGTCATCGCCGCCGTGGCCGCGTCCCTGGAGGAGGCCGATCGCGATCGGCTGGCTGCGGTCCTGCCCGGCTCCCTCCGGGGCGCCGCCGAGATGCGGGGGCAGGCTCTGCACCACGACAGCGGTGCCGCCCTGGTCTCCGCGGTCAGCGCCGGCTCGGGATGCCCGGCCGAGCGGGCCCGCTTCTACACCCAGGCGGTCCTGTCGACGCTGGCCGCCGCCGAACCCGACGTGGCCGGCGTCCTCGCCCGGCGACTCCCGGACGGTGAGGAGCTGTTCGCGCCCGTCGACCAGGGGTAACGCCTCGTGGTTCCGGGGTGCCGATCGGGCTGACCCCGCGACTGCTCGGCCGGGATGAGATCGACCGCGCGCTCGGCGCACTGGAGGGCTGGGAAGGCGACGAACACCGGCTGCGGCGCGTCGTCGTGCTCCCGCCCGAGCGCCAGCGGCCATTGCGCGACGCCGTCGCCCGCGCCGAGCAGGACATGACCCACCACGCGCGCGTCGAGCAGTCGCGAGACTCGATCACCTTCGAGGTCTGGACGCATTCGCTCGACCGCGTGACCGACATGGACGTCGAGCTCGCGCGGCGGATCGACGCGGCGGTCGCCGCGGTCGGGTCCTCCGGCTGATCCGCCCACGGCCCGGCGCAGACCGACTCCACCGACCAGGAAGGCAACCCTCGTGACCGATCCGAGCACCCCTGACCAGATCCTGCGGTACCTGGGGAACGTCGACTACCCGGCCGGCAAGGACGTGCTGGTCGCCGCCGCCGAGCGGGCCGGCGCACCCGAGGCGGTGGTCCGCAGCCTCCGGGCGATCCCGCCGGTCGAGTACCGCAGCCGTGCGGAGGTGGCGCGGTCGGTGCCCGTCGACCCCGGAGCGGGCCGGTCGGCGAGCCGGGCCGCCGAGCAGGCCCGCACGCGTGCCCCGGCCGGGGTCGCCGAGCACATGCGCGAGCCGCGGGAGGACCGGGTCGACGGCACTCCCCATCGCGCCGGCTGAACCCCCGGGACCAGGCTGTTCGCTCGCCGACGGAGTCAGGTCCGCGGCGCCAGTTCGTAGGTCGGTCCCAGATCGGTGGGGCCGGAGTCGGGCACCTCGTGCAGGATCTTCGGCTCGCTGTGCAGCAGGCGGTGGACGGCGGCCCGCGCCCGGTCGAGGTCCAGCCCGGCACCACGGGCGATGTCCTGCAGGTGCGGCGCGCCGGCACCGACCTCCGCCTCGGCCACGGCCCGGTACACCGCCGCGTCCTCCCCCGACAGGTCTTCGACTCGCATGGTGGTCCTCCCCACGAACGGCGGCCCGACACCGCCTCCGGCGTCGCGGGCTGCGTACCCCGGCTCGGCACCCGTACCCGGACAGCGCGCCACATCGGCAGGTCTGCCGATGGCCTCCCCGGCGGCATCCCTCACGTTGGGAGCACCGGGTGCGGTTCGACGCGTCCGGTACCGGCGAAGGACCGCGAGGAGGATCAGTGCAGTACGACGACTTCGTCTCGTCCGTGCGAGCCCGTGGAGGACGCCCCCGCGACGAGACCGAGACGCTCGTCCATGCCACGCTGCGCGTGCTGGCCGAGCGGCTCACCGCCGGCGAGGCCGACGACCTGCGCGCTCAACTGCCCGGGGAGCTGTACGGCGACCTCATCCCGCCGGAACCGGAGGCACAGTCCTTCGGTCCCGACGAGTTCGCCCGACGGGTCGCACGGATGGCGCGCCTGCCCGAGGCGGAAGCGCGGGCCGGGATGGTCGCCGTGCTGGCCACGACCCGCGACGCGGTCGAGCCCGGCGAGTTCGACGACGTCCTTTCCCAGCTGGGCGGGGAGTACGCCCGGCTCGTGCCCGGGTCGAGGTAGGTCCGACCGTGGCCTCCCCGACTCGAACCGATCCGCAGCGCACGAGGGGCGAGCGCCGTCCCTTCCAGGACGTCGGCGCCGGGCCGCTGACCGAACATCCCGTGGTCGTGGCGCTCCTGTACGTCGCCGGCGGTGCGGCCCTGGCGGCCGGGTCCCTGGCGCTCGACCGATGGCTCGGCCCGGACGGGACGCCGTCCTGGTTGCAGGTCGGCACCTCGGTCGCGCAGGCCCTGACCACCGGCTTCGGCTCGAGCCTGCTCTTCGTGATCTCGGTCGTCTTCATGGTCCGGATGTGGGCCGTGCAGATGAGCGCGGAACCGTTGTCCGCCCGGGTCCGGCGCCGCTTCCTGACCGATCCCGTGCAACGGCACGCGATGGGCGCCCTCGTCGGCTCGATGACCTTCGTGATCATCGTCGCCCGGGCGATCCCCGACGCGGACGCCGGTGGCTCCGTGCCGCAGGTGTCGGTGGCCATCGCGTGCGCCGTGCCGGTGATGGCCGCGGTCCTGGTCGTCTTCGCACTCCGCAATGCCAGCCGCTGGGGTGAGATCGGCCGCCTGATCCGCTGGATGACCGACAACTGCCTCCGCCTCATCGAGCTCACCCACCCGCCGCTCGACCGCGGCAACCAGGCACCTCCCCATCCGCGAGCCCCCGGGGCGCGGACGGTCCGGGGCATCAGGTGCTGGCTCACGACAGCGGATGGGTCCAGCGGATCGACCTCGGCGCCGTGCTCGACGCCCTTCCGCCGCAGACGATCGTGGAGATGGCGGTGCGCGCCGGGGACTTCGTGACCGACGGGATGCCGCTGGCGACCGTCCGGACGGAGGCGAACGGACAGCCGGACGACCGCGTGACCGGAGCCGTCCGCTCGGCCGTCGAGATCGGGGCGGACCCGACGCTGGAGCAGGACCTCGGCTACGGGATCACCCTGCTCGTGGACATCGCCGAGCGCGCCGGCGCCGGGAGCAGCAGCGACTCGACCACCGTCCGCGAGGTGGTCCTGCACGTCGGCATCGTCCTGCGCGCGCTGCTGCTGCGGGACCTGCCACCGGCCTGGCGAACGGGCAGTGCGGGGCGTGCGATCCTCCTCCCCGCGAGCAGTCCTTCGGCGACTACGTCTCCACCGCGTTCGAACGCATCCGCCTCTCGGGCGCGGAGTCCCCGACCGTCGCCCGCTGTCTGCTGAGCACCATCGAGATGCTGATCGGTCAGCTGGAGGATGCCGGTCTGCCGGACCGCACCGCTCCCTCCTGCGAGAGGCGCGCCTCGTCCTCGACAGCGCGAAGGAGTCGCTGACGCTGTCGGCCGACTACGACCGCCTCTGCGAGCAGGCCGCCCCCTGGCTGGCACCCGCCCGGTCGTGAGACGCCCTCCGACGCCGGGACCCCTGTCGCCCCTCCTGCTCTGCTGCGATCACCGTGCCGTGGCCAGGTGCTCGTGCACCAGGCGGACCGCCATCGCGCCCTCGCCCGCGGCCGACGCGACCCGCTTCACCGAGCCGCTGCGCACGTCTCCCGCCGCGAACACGCCGGGCAGGCTGGTCTCGAGCAGCAGCGGGTCGGGTCCGTCGGACTCCCCGCTCCGTCGACCGGCGGGCGTGCGGCCCGGTCAGCAGGTAGCCACCGGAGTCACGGGCGACCGCGTCGGGCAACCACGACGTGCTGGGCGTCCCCCGATGAACACCATGAGGTCGCGGGCGGGCAGGCGGTGACGCTCGCCGGTCACCGTGTCCTTCACGACGACGGCCTCGAGGCGGCCGCCCTCGCCCTCCGGTTCCTCCACCACGGTGTGCAGGTGCACCTCGATGCGCGGGTCCTGCGTGATCCGGTCGGCGAGGTAGCGCGACATGTTCTCGTCGAGCCGGTGCTCCCTGACCACCAGGCGGACCTCGGCGGCGTGGTCGGCGAGGAAGACCGCGGCCTGGCCGGCCGAGTTGCCCCCACCCACGACCACCACCGGGTCGCCTGCGCACTGCTGGGCCTCGATGGGCGTGGCCGCGTAGTACACGCAGGTGTCCTCGAACTGGTCCAGTCCGGGGACCGGGAGCCTGCGGACCCGCACGCCGGACGCGACGACCACCGTGCGGGTGGCCAGCTCACCGCCGTCGGCGAACTGCAGCACGTGGTTCCCGTCGCGCTCCTCCATCCCCACCACCTCCGCCGGGACGGACCGCCGCGCCCCGAACTTCTCCGCCTGCAGCACGGCGCGATCGGCCAGCTCGCCCCCGGAGATCCCGGACGGGAAGCCGAGGTAGTTCTCGATGCACGACGTCCGCGCCGCCTGCCCGCCTGGCGCGACGCCGTCGAGCAGGACCGTGTCGAGGCCCTCCGAGGCGCCGTAGACCGCGGCCGCGAGGCCCGCCGGGCCCGCGCCCACCACCACGAGGTCGACGACCTTCTCCGCGGGGTCGACCTCGCGCAGGCCGAACGTCGCGGCCAGCTCCGCCGGGGACGGATTGCGCAGCACCCGCTTCCGGAAGAGCACCACGGGCGTGTCGTCGGGCGCCAGTCCGAGGCCGCGCAGCAGCCGCTCCGCCGACGGATCGGTCTCCAGGTCGACGAACTTGTGCGGCAGCCGGTTGCGGGCGGCGAACTCGCGCAACTGCCGGCTGGCCCCGGAGTACCGGGAGCCGATGATCCGGAAGCCCATCCCCTCCCCCAGGGCCAGCGAGCGCCGGAGCAGGAGGGCGCGCAGCAGCAGGTCGCCGAAGGCCGGGAGGCGGCCGCCCCGGCGCGCAGCCGCTCCGCCGGGATCGCCAGCACCTCCCCGGGGGCGGCCACGACGCTGGTGGCGTAGGCGGGCTGCCCGGTGAGCATGCCCAGGTCACCGAGGAATCGGCCCGGCCCGTGCACGCGGACGACGCGCTGGTCCGGCGTCCCGACCGCCTCGGCCACGGCGACCCGCCCGGCGAGCAGCACGTAGCAGACGTCCTCCGGCTCGCCCTCCGCGATGAGCACCTCGCCGTGCGGGACCGTCCGTCGCTCCCCCATGCCTCGAGCATCCGGAGCTGCGAGTCCTCCAGCCGGGGAACGCCCCGGTCAGGTCAGGGTCTCGTCCGGCGGCACATCGGCCAGCAGTTGCTCGACGCCGTGGCCTTTCTCGGCAGCCGTCGCCTGGGTGGTCACACCGGTGCCTCGTCGACGAAGCACCACCGCCAGTCCTCGCCCGGCTCGAACGACCGGATGATCGGATGGCCGACGAGTCCGGCGTGCCGGCGGGCGTGCTTGCCCGGGGACTGGTCGCAACAGCCGACGTGCCCGCAGGTCAGGCACAGCCGCAGATGGACCCAGGGGACCCGATCTTCAGGCACTCCTCGCATCCCTGAGGCGTGCGGGGCTCGACGTCGTCATGAGCGAAGGCCAGGTGCGGGTCGAGTCCTACCGGAACGGTCATCGTTCCTCGGCTCCCTTCGACTGCAGTGCTTGGTCCAGCCAGTTGCGCAACGCCGGCTCCGGAGCGGCTCCGGGCTGGCGGGCGAGCACCTCGCCGTCCCGCAGGACCATCAGCGTGGGGACGGCGCGCACCTCGAACCGCTGGGAGAGCCGGGGCGCCTGGTCGACGTCGACCTTGACCAGCTTGAGCTCACCGGCACGCTCGGTGGCCAGCCGTTCGAGAGCGGGACTCACCATCCGGCACGGGCCGCACCAGGTCGCCCACAGGTCCACCAGCACCGGGACCGGAGCCCGCTCCGCGACCTCGGCGAAGTCGTCGTCACCCGCGTCGGCGATCCAGGGCAGGCGCTGGTGGCAGTTCCCGCACTTCGGCACCGAGCCGGCGGAGGCCGGCACCCGGTTCTTCTTCGAGCAGTGCGCGCAGGGAACGATGCTCGTCCGCGCGGTCGCGGGGGCGCTCATGCCTCCGCTCCCGTCATTTCGTGGGTGACGACGAGCCGGTCGCCGTCCACGTCGACCCGCACGGTCGAGCCCTCGATCGCCCCGTCCCGCAGCAGCGCCCGGGCGACCTGGGTCTCCACCTCCCTGGCGATGAACCGGCGCAGCGGCCGCGCACCGTAGACCGGGTCGTAGCCCTCGCGGGCGATGAAGCGCTTGGCCTCCTCGGTGATCCCCACCGTGATGGTGCGTTCGGCGAGGCGGACCCGGAGGTCGGCGAGCATCAGTTCGACGATGTTCTCGATCTCGCCCGGGTTGAGCGGCGTGAACAGCACGGTGTCGTCGACCCGGTTGAGGAACTCCGGCCGGAAGTGGCCCCGCAGCTCCGCCATCACGAGGTCACGGGCCTCGGGCTTGAGCTGGCCGTCGTCGGTGACGCCGTCGAGCAGGTACTGCGACCCGATGTTCGACGTCATGATGATGACGGTGTTGCGGAAGTCGACGGTGCGGCCCTGCGCGTCGGTGAGCCGGCCGTCGTCGAGCACCTGCAGCAGCGTGTTGAAGACGTCCGGGTGGGCCTTCTCGATCTCGTCGAAGAGGACGACGGCGTAGGGACGGCGGCGGACCGCCTCCGTGAGCTGCCCGCCCTCCTCGTAGCCGACGTAGCCGGGCGGGGCGCCGACCAGCCGCGACACGGTGTGCCGCTCCTGGTACTCGCTCATGTCGATCCGGACGATGTTGTCCTCGGAGTCGAACAGCGCCTCGGCCAGCGCCTTGGCCAGCTCCGTCTTCCCGACGCCGGTCGGGCCGAGGAAGATGAACGAGCCGGTCGGCCGGCGCGGGTCCTTGACCCCGGAACGGGCCCGGATGATCGCGTCCGCGACCGCCTGCACCGCCTCGTCCTGGCCGACGACGCGCCGGTGCAGCACCTCGTCGAGGCGCAGCAGCTTCTCCCGTTCGCCCTCGGTCAGCCGGGACACCGGGATACCGGTCCAGACCGAGACGATCTCGGCGATCTCCTCGGCGGTGACCACCTCGCGCAGCAGGCTGTGCTCGCCCTGCTTCTCGGCGAGCCGTCGCTCCTCGGTCTCCAGCCTCCGTTCCAGGTCGGCCAGCCGGCTGAAGCGCAGCTCGGCGGCGCGGTTGAGGTCGTAGGCCCGCTCGGCCTCACCGATCTCGTGGCGGACCTGCTCCAGCTCCGCCCGCAGTTCCTGGACCCGCTTGATCGCCTGCCGCTCGGCGTTCCACTGCGCCCGCATGGCGTCCGCCTCGCCGCGCAGGTCGGCCAGTTCGCGGCGGAGCTGGTCCAGGCGGGCGACCGAGGCGGGGTCGTCCTCCTGTTCCAGCGCCGCCTCCTCGATCTCCAGCCGCATCACCCGGCGGGTGATCTCGTCGAGCTCGGCGGGCATGGAGTCGATCTCGGTGCGCAGCCGGGCGCACGCCTCGTCGACGAGGTCGATGGCCTTGTCGGGCAGGAACCGGTCGGTCAGGTAGCGATGGCTCAGCGTTGCCGCCGCGATCAGCGAGCCGTCGAGGATCCGGACGCCGTGGAACACCTCGAACCGCTCGCGCAGCCCGCGCAGGATCGAGACCGCGTCCTCGACCGACGGCTCGTCGACGAAGACGGGCTGGAAGCGGCGCTCCAGTGCCGCGTCCTTCTCGATGTGCTTCCGGTACTCGGCGAGCGTGGTCGCGCCGATCATGTGCAGCTCGCCGCGGGCCAGCATCGGCTTGAGCATGTTGCCCGCGTCCATCGACCCCTCGGACGCACCGGCGCCGACGACGTTGTGCAGCTCGTCGACGAACAGCAGGATCCGGCCCTCGGCGGCCTTCACCTCGGTCAGCACCGCCTGGAGGCGTTCCTCGAACTCGCCCCGGTACTTCGCCCCTGCGATCAGCAGGCCCATGTCGAGGGAGAAGATCGTTCGGTCGCGCAGGCCTTCGGGGACGTCCCCGTCGAGGATGCGTTGGGCCAGCCCCTCGACGATGGCGGTCTTGCCGACACCGGGCTCACCGAGGAGCACGGGGTTGTTCTTCGACTTCCGGGACAGGATCTGGACCACGCGGCGGATCTCGGCGTCGCGGCCGATCACCGGGTCGAGCCGGCCGGAACGCGCCGACTCCACGAGATCGATCCCGTACTTCGTCAGCGCCTCGTACGAGCCCTCCGGGGTCGCGGAGGTGACGCGCTGGTTGCCGCGTACCTGCGTCAGCGCGGAGAGGAACGCCTCACGGGTGACGCCGTGCTGCGCCAGCACCCGCCCGGCCCCGGTGGCCGAGCCCGTCTCCGCCAGCGCGACGAGCAGGTGCTCGACCGAGACGTACTCGTCCTTCATCCGTCTGGCCTCGCGGTCGGCGGCCTCGAGCGCCCGGGCAACCCGCTGCGTGAGCGAGACCTGCCCCGGCTGAGGGGCCGTGCCGGTGGTCCGTGGCTTGCGGGAGAGCTCCGCCTCCACGTCCCTGCGCAGGGCCGCGGGGTCGGCGCCCATCGCCGAGATCAGCCGCGGGACGAGGCCGTCGGTCTGGTCGAGGAGCGCAGTGAGCAGGTGCTCGACGTCGACCTCGGTGGAACCGTGCTCGATCGCCAGGGACTGGGCGGCGGCGAGCGCCTCCTGGGACTTCTGGGTCAGGCGGTTCAGGTCCATCGCGAACTCCGCTCGGGTCGGTTGGCGGGCTCCTGTGGGCTGCGTCGTCGTACGGGTTCGGTGCGCCCGCGAACGCGCAAGGCGGCCTCGAGATCGGTGATCCGGTCGAGGAGGTCGCACACCAGTCCGAGGGCGGCGTAGTTGAGCGGCAGGGTGGCGTGCAGCCGCTGGAAGCGCGCGACGGCCGGTACCTGCGCCGGGCTGAACCACAGCGAGCCGTCGACGTGCCGCGCGGCCCGGATCAGACCCAGTGCCCAGAACCGCCGCACCAGTTCCGGGTGGACGCCACAGCGCCGGGCGAACTCCTCCTGGTCCAGCAGGGCGGATGCCGGTCGCCGGACCAGCGGGTAGCGGAGCGGAGGACTCGGCGGGCTCATCGCCGTCCTCCCCGGCGTCGGTCGTAGCCCGGCGCGGATCGAACGTCGACGACGCTGCGAGTTCGGAGAACAGCTCACGTTCACGGTCGCTGAGCCGTGGCGGGACCATGATCTTGATCTCGGCGAACAGGTCGCCCGGGTGCCCGGCCGGGTCCGGCATGCCCTGCCCACGCAGCCGGAGCCGTCGTCCCGACGAGGAGCCGGCGGGCACGGTCACCGTGGTCTCGCCCCGGGCGTGGCGACCGGGACGCTCGCGCCGAGCGCCGCCTCCCACGGGGCCAGCTTCAGGTCGACGTGGATGTTCCTGCCCTGCACACGGAAGATCGGGTGCGGCAACAGCCGCACCACGAGGTAGAGGTCTCCGGCAGGGCCGTCGCCGAGGCCACGCCCGCCCTCGCCGGCCAGCCTGATCCGCCGCCCGTCGTTGACGCCCGGTGGGATCGTGACCGTGTAGCTGCGCGGGCCGTCCGGGCCGTTGAGGGTGATCTCCTTGCGCCCGCCGCGATAGGCCTCCTCCACGGTGAGCGGGAGCTCGGCCTCCTGGTCCGCTCCCGCGGTGCGGGTCGCACGCGGGCCGCGGCCGCGACCGCCGAACATGCCGCCCAGGAGGTCTTCGATGTCGATGCCCTCGAAACCCCCGCCATCGAAACCCCCGCCACCGAAGCCCCCGCCACCGAATCCCCCGCCGACGTCGGTTCCCTGCGTGGTCCAGGTCGTGCGGGGACCGCGACCGGCCCGGCGGCCGGCTCCGCCGACCCCGGCTCCGACGCGCTGCTCCCAGTCGTCGGGAACCCGGCGGAAGTCCTCCCCGAAACGGTCGTAGCGCTTGCGGAGCTCCGGATCCGACAGCGCGGAGTACGCCTCGTTGATCTCCTTGAACCGCTCCTCCGCCCCCGGATCTTTGTTCACGTCCGGATGGTTCTGCCGTGCCAGCCGCCGGTAGGCCTGCTGCACCTCGTCCTGGCTCGCGTCGCGCGACACCCCGAGGACGTCGTAGAAGTCGCGGGGCATCGTCAGCCGCCCTGGCGCTGCGCCACGGTGACGGCCGCCGGTCGGAGCTGACGGCCGGGGGCGCCGTAGCCGGGCCGCACGACGGAGGCCACCGAGCCGGGCGGGGTCCCGGCCCCGTCGGCGTCCACCACCCCCACCACCTCGTGCCGTGCCGGGTCGAACGGAACTCCCGGCTCGTCCTCCCGTCCGTAACCGAGCCCCGAGACGACGGCGAGGGCCTGCTCACGGAGGGTGCGGATGCCCTCGACGATCGATCCCGGGTCGGCCGCGGCGTGCTCGAGCGCGCGATCGATGGTGTCGAGCACCGGCAGGAACGCCGACGTGACCAGCTCCCGCTCGTTGTCGCGCTCGCGCGCGACCTCCCGCGCGTACCGCTTGCGCAGGTTGTCCAGGTCGGCGGCGGCCCGCCGCCAGCGGTCCTCGGCGGCGTCGAGCGCGTCCTGGGTGGGACCCGCCGCCGGGGTCGGGACGGGCGCCGCCTCCGGCGGGCGGCCTCCCTCCGGGTGAGCCGGTGCTCCGGCAGCTCCGGGGTCTGCACCCGGTCCACCCGGCGGCCCCGCGGGCGGCGTCCTCGCTCCGGGATCGGCCATGGCCGGCGCTCAGTTCCGGTCGAACTGGGCGTCGATCACGTCGTCGTCCGCGGCCGCCGTCTCACCGGCGGTCGGGTCCCCGACGTCCGCGGCATAATTGGTCGAGGCGGCCTGGAGCCCGGCCAGCACCTGCTGCAGCTCGCCGGTGAGCTCGCGGACGCGATCCACCGGCCCCTGGTCGGCCACCGCCTGCCGGGCCTCGGTCACCAGCATCTCGGCCCGGGCCCGCTCGTGCGGGGGTGCGGAGTCGCCGAGTTCGTCGAGCCGGCGTTGCACCTGGTAGGCCACCGTGTCCAACTGGTTGCGCGCGTCCACCTCCTGCCGCAGTTGCTGGTCCGACGCCCTGTTCCGCTCCGCCTCCGTGACCATCCGCTCGACCTCGGAGGTGTCCAGGTTGGTGCTCTCGGAGATCGTGATGCCCTGTTCGGCCCCGGTGTCCTTGTCCCGCGCGGTGACGTTGAGGATGCCGTTGGCGTCGATGTCGAAGACCACTTCGATCTGCGGCTCCCCGCGCGGCGCCGGCCGGATGCCGGTGAGCTGGAACCGCCCCAGTACCCGGTTGTCCGCCGCGCGTTCCCGCTCCCCTGCAGCACGACGACGTCGACGGCGGGCTGGTTGTCCGTGGCCGTCGAGAAGACCTCGCTGCGCCGGACCGGGATCGTGGTGTTCCGCTCGACGATCTTGGTCATCAGGCCGCCCTGGGTCTCCACCCCCAGGGACAGGGGCGTGACGTCGAGCAGCAGGACGTCGGAAACCTCGCCCTTGAGCACGCCCGCCTGGATCCCCGCGCCGACCGCGACGACCTCGTCGGGGTTGACGGTCATGTTCGGTTCCTTGCCACCGGTCAGCCGGCGCACGAGCGCCTGCACCGCCGGGATACGGGTCGAACCGCCGACCAGGATGACCTCGTCGACGTCGTCCGCCCCGACCTTGGCGTCCGACATGGCCTGACGGACCGGCCCCATCGTCCGTTCCACGAGATCCGCCGTGAGCTGCTCGAACGTCGAGCGCATGAGGGTCGTCGTCAGGTGCTTCGGGCCGTTCGCGTCCGCGGTGACGAAGGGCAGGTTGACCTGGGTCTGGGTGACCGAGCTCAGCTCGACCTTCGCCTTCTCAGCCGCCTCGTAGAGCCGCTGCAGCGCCTGCGGGTCCTTCCGCAGGTCGATGCCGTTCTCCTTCTGGAAGTCCTCGGCCAGGTGGTCGACGATCCGCCGGTCGAAGTCGTCCCCGCCGAGGTGGGTGTCACCGGCGGTGGCCCGCACCTCGACGACGCCGTCGCCGACGTCGAGGACGCTGACGTCGAAGGTCCCGCCGCCGAGGTCGAACACCAGCACCGTCTCGTGCTGGCCCTTGTCCATCCCGTAGGCCAGCGCCGCGGCGGTCGGCTCGTTGATGATCCGCAGGACCTCGAGGCCGGCGATCTTCCCCGCGTCGCGGGTGGCGGTCCGCTGCGCGTCGTTGAAGTAGGCCGGGACGGTGATCACCGCCTCGGTCACCCGCTCGCCGAGGTGCCGTCCGGCGTCGTCGGCGAGCTTGCGCAGGATCAGCGCGGAAATCTCCTCAGGCGCGTACAGCTTGTCCCGCACCTTGATCCGCGCGAGCCCGTTCTCGTCGGGGACCACGTCGTAGGTGACCTGACCGGCCTCCTCCTCGACCTCCTCGAATCTCCGGCCGACGAACCGCTTGACCGAGTAGATCGTGCCCTTGGCGTTGAGGATCGCCTGCCGGCGGGCCAGCTGGCCGACCAGCCGCTCGCCGTTCTCCGTGAACGCCACCACCGACGGCGACGTGCGAGCGCCCTCGGCGTTGGGGACGACCGACGCCTCGCCGCCCTCCCAGGCGGCGATGACCGAGTTCGTCGTCCCGAGATCGATGCCGACCGCGCGTGCCATCTCAGGCCTCCGATGCGAGAAGTCGGGCGGCCTCGTCGGCCACCTCGTCGTCGACGACCACCTCGTAGCGGCGGGGACGCATGAAGGTCACCGACGAGAAGTCCCGGCGACCCCGCTGGAGCGCGTAGACGATCATCCCGATGATCGCCCCGATGACGGCGCCGATGAGCAGCCCGTAGAGAGCGAGCAGGAGCGCGCTCACCAGCGGATCGGCCCAGTCGAACAGTCCGAAGATCCAGCCGATCAGCGCCCCCGGTACGGCACCGCTCAGCGCACCCCGCCAGGCGGCGGTGGGATAGTCCATCCTCCCGGTGACCTGCTCGACGGTCTCCAGTTCCTGGCCGATGATGGCCACCCGCTCGACGGGGAAGTCGCGGTCGGCGAGGCGGTCGACGGCCCGCTCGGCCTCCTCGTAGGTCGAGAACGACGCGACCGCGCGCCTGGCCCACCGCGTCGAGCTGCCCGGACTACCCGGCGACCACGGCCGTCCGGCGCCGGACGCACCGGCCGGAGAGTGCCCTGCGTAGGAGCGATCGGTCATCGTGGCCTCCTGATCAGCCGACGGACGGACGTCCGGCCGGCGATGGCTTGTCCTCGGTGGCTGCGCCCGTGTCCGGGGCGGCCGCGCCGTCGGCCGAGCTCGAGGACCCGAGCTCGACCCTGCGGGGCTTGCTCTTCTCGCTGACCGGGATGGTGAGGGTCAGGACGCCGTCCCGGGTGTCGGCGGACAGGCGGTCGGGGTCCAGGTTCTCCCCGAGGAACAGCTGGCGGGCGAACTCGCCGTAGGGCCGTTCGTCGATGACCACCTCGTCACCCTCCTGACGGGCCGGTGCGCGACGGACCCGGACGCTCACGTCGTTGCGCTCGACGGTCAGGTCGATGTCCTCGTCCGGGACGCCGGGGACGTCCAGGTGGACCAGCAGCTCGTCGCCGCGGCGCAGGGCCTCCATCGGCATGCTCCGCGCGGCCCGGGTTCCGACGGCGAGGGTCTGCTCCGCCAGCCGGTCGAGCTCGCGGAACGGATCGAAGCGCATGAGAGTCATGAGCCCTCACCTCCGGACGGGTCGAGTGGATGCACCGACCGTGGCAGCGCTGCGCGACAGGGCGCTTCGGTCCAGGGGATGCAACCGCGCCCGCGTCCTTGATCCCGCCAGGGCGATCCGGCTCTCCTCCAGCCCGCGGGCGCTCTCCGCGAACGCGTCGTCCACCGGAGGATCGGTACTCCTGCCGATCGACGCCGGGGGTCACCGGCGGTCTCATGGCAGAGGGCGATGGCCATTGCTCGGCCATCGCCTCGGCCTCGGCCTCCGAGCAGCGCGGTGGAGGGACGTGCCCCTGTACGTCATGTCGGAGTCAGCGCCGTCGCCCCTGACCCGGCGGGCCGGGACCACCCCGCGTCGTCGTGAGCCCAGGGAGGGAGCACTTCGCATGACCGCAGTTCCGTTCATGTCGTGCCACGGTCTCGCGCCGCAGGAGGGCGACCAGCCGGCCGGGTCCGACACGCAGCTGACCGGAGTGAACGGCCGCCTCCTCGAGCGCGTGGCGGACCTGGAGTGGCGCGGCCTGGTCCACGAGACCCTCGGCGGTGTGGCCGCATCGGGGACCGGCGCGACGGGCGTCACCGAGGCCCTGCACCGGCTCACGGGGCTGGTCGTCACGGCTGAGGACTGCTTCGGGAATCTGCAGGCCTGGGCCGGCCCGACGGGATCGGCGCCTCCCGCCCCGCTGCCGCCACGGCGCCGCGCCCAGCTGCTCGGGAACGCCCGCCGCAGCCCGGAGCCGGTCCGCCAGGGAGATCGCGTGGTCGCCGTTGCGCAGCGCCGTGACGAGGCCCTCGGCGTGCTGACCCTGGTGGATCCGGAACAGCGAGCCGGTGAGCCGGAACTCTTCGTCCTCGAGCACGCTGCCACCGTCCTGGCCATCGAGCTGGGTCACCGACGGAGCCTGGTCGAGCTGGAGCTGAGGCTGCGGCGTGAGCTGATGGACGACCTGCTCGACGGGACCGACGACGAGAGCGCGGTCTCCCGCGCGCAGGCTCTCGGCCACGACCTGCGCCGACCCCACCAGGTCCTGGCGGTGCGGTGGCCCGGCGCGACGACCGAGGTGGCGCTGACCCATGCCCTGGAGACCGCTGTCAGCCGCGTGGTGGACACCAAGCCTCTGCTGGGACGTCGGAGCGGCGGAGTGGTGGCCGTCCTGCCCTGCCCGGACGAGCACACCGCCCGGCGGCACTGGAACGAGCTGTACCGGGCAGTGACCGAGCGCCTGCAGCCGCCGGGAGGGGCGATCGGCGTCGGCGGCGGGTGTTCCGCCCCGTCCGGGCTCCCGAAGTCCTACGCCGAAGCGAGGCGGGCGCTGCGGGTCAGAGTCGCCTCGACATCCCCGGCCGGGATCACGGTGGACCACGACCTGGGCATCTACCGATTGCTCAGCCCCGGGACGGACGACGCGGAGCTCAGGGCCTACGTCCGGGAATGGCTCGGGCCCCTGCTGGACTACGACGCCGCCAGCGGGACCGACCTCGTGATGACGCTGCTGAGATACCTCGAGTGCGGCGGCAACTACGACGCCGCAGCGCACGCACTGGTCATCCACCGCAGCACCCTGCGCTACCGGTTGCGGCGCATCAGGGAGATCAACGGTCGGGACCTGGGGACGGTCGACACGAGGCTCAACATGCATGTCGCCGCTCGTGCCTGGCAGATGATGCAGGGCGTGACCTGAGGGATCGGGTCGGCCGCCCGTCAGTCGGGACCGCGTGTCCCGCGCTGCGCCGGCGCTCCCTGCTCCGCGCGGTCCACCTCACCGACCAGCCGGGTGACGATCGGGCCACCCACGGCGAGGATCGCCACATAGGCGGCGACCAGTGCGCTCATCCGCGGATCGGCCGCCGCGCCGGCCAGCCCGACGACGACGAGGGAGAACTCGCCCCGGGCGATCAAGGCGGTACCGGCGCGCAGGCCACCACGCCGGTCGACGCCCTCGCGGCGAGCCGCGTAGGACCCGGACAGGATCTTCGTGACGGCCGTGACCACGGCGAGGGCCACCGCGGCGGGCAGGACAGGAGGAAGGTCCGCGGCGTCGATCGACAGCCCGATCCCGAGGAAGAACGCGGCTGCGAACACGTCACGCAGGGGCTGAGCACCTCGCGGGCACGGTCGGTGATCTCACCGGTGAGGCTCAGCCCCACCAGGAAGGCTCCGACGCCGGCGGAGACGTTGATGTGCTCGGCGACCGCTGCGACGAGCAACGCGATGCCGAGGATCCGCAGCACGAACTGTTCGGGATCCGGGTGCGACAGAACACGTCCCAGCCGGTGTCCCCAGTGCTGCGAGGCGAGAAGGGCGACGAGCAGGGCCCCGAGGGCGACGAGCACCCCGACCAGCGCCTGCCACCAGGTGCCGCCCGCGGCGGTCACGGCCAGCACGGGGAGGTAGATCGCCATGGCGAAGTCCTCGAGCACCAGCACGCCGAGGACGGCCGGTGTCTCCGGGTTGCGCAGACGGTGCAGATCTCCCAGCAGCCGGGCGACGATGCCCGACGACGAGACCCACGTGACCCCGGCGAGCGCGAGGACGCCCACGGCGTCGAGTCCCAGCAGCAGGCCGGCGACCGCCCCAGGAGCGGCGTTGAGGACGGCGTCGACGACGGCGGACGGCACGTGGCGGCGGAGGCTGCTGACGAACTCGTCACCCGAGAACTCCAGGCCGAGCATGAGCAGGAGCAGGACGAGACCGATGTGGCCGCTGGCCTCGAGGTAGGACCCGGACGTCGGGAGGAGCTGGAGCCCGCCCTCACCGGCGGCGAGTCCCACGAGGAGATACAGCGGAACGGGCGTCAACGACAGCCTGTGCGCGACCATGCCGACGACGTGGAGGGCGACCAGCAGGACACCCAGCTCCAGCAGCAGGGAGACGGGCGTCGACATGTCCGGTCAGACCCGGCCGACGAGGCCGGCCGGCCACTCTGGGCGTCGCGGTTGCACGGGTCGCGGACCGGTGCCCTCCGCGGCGCGTCGTGATCCCACCTCCCCAGCGTGCGGGGGCCCGCCCGTCGGTCATGGACTTCGCGGGACGACCGGGGAGCCTGCGGATCGGCATGGCAGGCCGATGAGCCCGTGCCCCGCTGTGCGGATGGCCGGCGCAGGACGCGCGACACACTCACCACGACCGGCGAGGACCGCGGGCGTCGACGACGGACCACGGCCCGGCTGACCGCCGGCGAAGGGCCTTCAGCCGGTCGAGGACGCGGCCCCTCTCACGTCACGCGTAGGCGGGTCCGCCCAGGGTCTGCGCGGGCGACCGGCCGAACCGGGCTCCGTACGCCGCGGCGAATCGCCGCGGCGGGAAGCCCCAGGACGCGGCTACGTCCGCGACCGTCGTCTCCCCGGCCGGTGCGCCTCCAGGTCTCGGTGCGCCCGGCGCAACCGGACCCGCTCGACGTCCTGCCGGGGCAGCACGTCCCGCTCCCGGCGCCAGCATCCCTCGAGTGCCCGGACACTCATGTCGGCGTGAGCCGCAAGCGTTCCGGAGGTCAGCAGGCGCTCCGGATGTGCCTCGATGAGGTCCAGGCACTCGCGCACCTTCCGTGGACCCCACGTGAGCACGGGGACGTCCAGCGCGTCGCGGTCGGGGTGGCCGGTCGCGTAGAGCAATCCGGCCAGAAGGGCATCCTGCACGTGCGCCCGGCCCAGCGGATTGCCGAGGATCGAGGTCGTGCCGGGCACAGCGCCGGCGACCGACCGGACCACCCCGGCCCAGGCCTGCCCAGCTGTCGTGCCCAGCGCCACGGTGGTCGCCAGCGGCAGCGGCCGCCGGACGGCTCGCCCCAGCAACGACTCCAGCGCGCCCTCCAGCGCGCCGGGCCCGACGCGGACCAGCACGACGTCGAACTGGTCGGGCGTGCCCATCGTCGTCTCGACGGGCGGCGCGAACACGGCGGCCTGCCCGGGGCTGAGGTCGAGCTCGCGACGGCCGTGGACGGCGTGCACCGGCTTTCGGAGCGGCAGTCCGACCACGTAGGAGGGTTCACCCTCGAGCGTGATCCGCACGCCGTCGGTGCCCCGCGTCTCCTCCACGGACACGGGCCCCTGCGTGACGCGGTGGACGTGGACGGTGAAACCGTCCGACGGGACGTGGTGCAGCCGCACAGCCGGCGCGAGGTGCGCCTCGACCTGCCCGCCGTCCGTCTCGTGGACGTCGGAGAATCGCGGATCGCACATCAGAAGACCTGACGGAAGAGGTCGGTGACCCGGTCCCAGTGCTGGGTCGAGGGGTTGACCACCTCGGGATCGACCGAGCGGAAGGCCCTGGCGAGCGCCAGGGACAACCCGCCGAAGAGCTCGGGCAGCAGCTGCTCGGTCTCGTCGGAGAAGGTGGCATCGGCGGGGGCGCGCGCAGCGTCTGCGCCAGCTTCGCGCGGATCTCGTCGGCCTCCTCGAACGTGTCGAACTCCCGCATCCGCTCCTGCAGGCCCTTCGTGATTGGGAGGTCCTGGGGCGCGATGACGTCCCGGCCGTTCCACCTGGCGGCGTTGCGGCCGGTCACGGCGATGTCGTCGATCAGCCCGTCGACGAAGTCGCAGAACCGCTTGACGTCGTTGCGGTCCATCTTGAGCTGCGCTGCCGCGCGGAAGAACCGGACGAAGACCGGGATGCCCGACGGTGCGGTCATTCCGATCGCGTCCCCGTGCCCGGACGACGGTCGCCCCCCGTCCTCCGGGTGGACCGCCCCCGTCCTTCGGTGGCCCGGGGAGCGCGGGCTCCCCGCAGGACGGCGCCGCCCCGGACGCGGAGCGGATCGCAGGGATGTCATGAGGGTGCTCCCGGGTGACGTCGACTCATGGCGTCGTCGGTCCGACCTCGCCGACGGCGATCACCGTGGCACTGGACGCTGCCGGTCGGATTCGGCCCCCGGATGCGAACTCCGCCGAAGGGTCGCCCCGGCAGGACGACCACCGGACCCGATCCCCCGTCGGCCCCGGCAGCGCCCGCTGCCGATCATGGGTGAGAAGTCGCCCGGGCATGGTCGCTCGTCGACGACGTCCGTTCGACCGAGGGAGAGCCAGTCGCGGCCCGACCGTCCTCGCCCGGGCTCCGCCGCCGGCGGTCACCACGCCCGGTCGAGACGCCGGGCGAGCGCACCTTGCGCCGGGCGCCGGTGCGGGACGAGGGTGTGGCCGTCGCCGCCACTCGTCGGGACGGGGTGGGCGGCGGTCGCGACGAGGTCGAGAGAAGCGTCCGATGAGAGCTGTTCGCCTGCACCGCTACCACCAGGACCCGTCGATCGACGAGATCCCGGAACCGCAGATCACGAGCCCGCTGGACGTCGTCGTCAAGATCGGCGGTGCCGGGGTCTGCCGCACCGACCTGCACATCGTCGAGGGCCAGTGGGAGGCCGCGCAGAACCCTCGACTGCCCTACGTGCTCGGGCACGAGAACGCCGGCTGGGTGCACGCCGTCGGCGAGGGCGTCACCAACGTCTCGGTCGGCGACACGGTGATCCTGCACCCACAGCCGAGCTGCGGCCTGTGCCTGGCCTGCCGGGCCGGTGACGACATGCGCTGCACGAACGCGTTCTTCCCGGGGCTGTCCGACGACGACGGCGGCATGGCCGAGTACCTGCGCACGTCCGCCCGCGCCTGCGTGAAGCTCGACCCGGGGACCGACCCCGCCGACGTGGCGGCGCTCGCCGACGCCGGGATCACCGCATACCACGCCGTCCGCAAGGCGTTACCGCTGCTGCACCCCGGTACGACCGCCGTCGTCCAGGGCGCCGGCGGGCTCGGGCACATCGGCATCCAGTGCCTCCGGGCCCTGACCGGCGCGCGCATCGTCGTCGTCGACCGCAATCCCGACGCGCTGAGGCTCGCCGAGCAGATCGGGGCGGACGAGACGGTGCTCGCCGACGGCAACCAGGTCCAGTCGGTCTCGGGCCTCACCGGCGGGACCGGCGCGCACGTCGTTTTCGACTACGTCGCGGAGCACGGCGCGGAGATGGACGCCTGGCACATGACCGCGCCGGGCGGCTCCTACTTCGTCATCGGCTACGGCGGGGAGCTGCGCATCCCGACGCTGGACATCATCTCCACCGAACGGAACATCGTCGGCAACATCGTCGGCACCTACACCGACCTGGCCGAACTCATGGTGCTCGCGCAGGCGGGCACGGTCACCTTGCACACGCAGAAGTACCCGCTGGACAAGGCGGTCGACGCCCTGCACGACCTCGACGCCGGCAAGGTCCGCGGTCGCGCCATACTCGTGCCCTGACGCCGTTCCCTCATCCATGCCGACGGCAGCGCGGTGACCGCGGCACAGGTTCCTCTGCACCTGCGGCGCGCCCGGCTGACCCGGCTCGGCATGGAGGCGAACGGCGACCTCTGCAGGAGCTCTCTCACGACCCGGTACGCGACCTCCTCCGGCATCGGTTGACGGCCCCCGCCCCTCACCCCGTGCACGCTCGGGGGAGGCTTCCGGACGGGGCCGCCTCAGCGTTCCGGCGCGCGACGAGCACACGGAAGACGTTCTCCAGCCGATAGCCCCCGCCGCAGGGTGATCCGGCGCCAGCCGCTCGAACACTGCGTCCCGCAGGGCGATCGGCCCGGCGCTCGGCCGGCCGCCCGGCCGAGCGCCGAGTCGAGCAGCTCGTCCTCGTCGGCGTAGTGGAAGGGCACACGACCTGGTCAACCCGCTCGACGTCCAGCCCGGCCTGCCCGGTGACGGCACGCAGCCGTGCGGGCTCGGTGATCGACGGACCCGACGGTGGCCGCTGTCCCAGCCACGGGGCGAGCGCTTCCCCGAGCACGCGGATGTCGCACTCCTCCTCCCGGCCCCAGACCGTCGCCGCAACGACCGCTCCGGAGCGCGCCGCCGCGGCCAGGAACGCGACCGGGTCGGCGACGTCCATGAGCGGTTGCACCGCGGCGACCACGTCGAACGGCCCCGACGGCGGCTCCTGCGCGTCCCCACGACGAACACGCCCTCGGGCACCTCGGCGGAGGCCCGGGCGAACACCTCCGCGCCGCAACCCAGGTCGAGGAGCGTCGTCCCCCGTCCGAGGGCGGTCACGTCCAGCACCGCAGCACGCAGCGGAACTCCCCACCCACGTGGTCCCGTGCCGTCCACCCGGCCGAGCGTAAGCAGACGGGAGGCCGACCGCGCTGGAGGAGGACGGGCCGGTACCGGCCACCAGGAGGAACGGCGTCGGCTGGACCCAGGCCCGGATCGGTCGCGGGCACATCGTCGTCCACCGATGGTCGCGCCTCAGTTCGCCCAGGCACGTGTCCGGGTGCCGGGTGCGGGTATCCCGCTCACCGCTGAGCAGCCAGCCATCGAGGCCCCCTGCCGAGGGGTCCGCCATCTGTGCGCCATCGAGCGACCGGGGGACGACATGCCCACCAGACGCCGGCTGAAGGGCCGCAGGATCGCCGCCCTGGCGGCCGACGGGTTCGAGAAGGTCGAACTGATCGTCCCGCTGCGAGCCCTGAAGGCTGCCGGTGCCACGATCGATGTCGTGTCCCTGCGGCGCGGACGGATCCGCGGGGTGAACCTGCACATGCCGGCCAGCCGGGTCCGCGTGGACAAGACGATCGGCGAAGCCGATCCCGGCGACTACGACGGCCTCCTGTTGCCCGGCGGGTTCATCAATCCCGACCTGCTCCGGCAGTCCGCCCCGGCACGGGAGTTCGTTCGCGCGTTCGCCGCGAGTGACAAGCCGATCGCCACCCTTCGCCATGGACCCTGGGTACTCGCATCGGCGGGACTCGTGGACGGACGGACCCTCACCTCCTGGCCCGGGATCCGCGACGATCTGGTGAACGCAGGCGCCACCTGGCTCGACCAGGAGCTCGTCCGGGACGGAAACCTCACCACGAGCAGAGGGCCCCAGGACATGGCCGCCTTCGTCCCCGGAATGCTCGACGCCTTCGCCACCACCTCGCCCGCGCCGGCGACGACAGCACCGCGCCATGAGTCCGATCGGCAGTACGACGCACCACCCGGCTGGGCCGTCTCCGCGCTGCGGTGGTCACCGAAGCCGTCAGCCGCCGCCGTCGTGGTGGGCATCGGCCTGTCCGCCGCTGCGCAGCGCGCGCTGCGTGGCCCAGCCGGGCAGGGCTGAAGGAGCTGCGGGGTGCTGCGGCCGGCTGCCCGGCGAGGTGTCCGCTGCAGCCGAGCAGCTGGTGCTCGGCTGTGGGGAAGGGCTCAGTGCCACGAGCGCCTCGGGCAGGTCGTCCACGACCACGGCGTCGGTGCCCGCGGACACCAGCAACCGGGCCAACGCGATCTGCGGGCACCAGACCAGCAGTTGCCGGCCGCACCGGTGGAGCAGCGACAGCAGACTCGTCAGGACCCCCGAGTCGATCTGGCCACGGGCCGTTCCCGACCGGAGCGAGCCGACGTGGAGAGCCAGCACCTCGACGTCCATGTGCACGCAGGCCGCCACGGCCATCTCCACGGGGAACCGGTGCCAGGTGAGCAGTCCGAGGGGCACACGCGGCGCGTTCAGACGCAGAAGCCACAGTGCTGCCGGGTCGAACGAGGAGACCATCAGTGGCCGCCGCGTCGCCTCCGCCGCCACGACCGGCGCGAGCAGGCCTGCGGTGGTCTGCCCGGGTGACGGCAGACAGTCGTCCATCGAGGACTTGAGGTCCAGGTTGATCCCTACCCGATGAGGGAGCTCGGCCAGCAGGGTGCTGAGCCGCAGCGTGCCGCGACGGTCGGCCTCGGCCCCGGTGATGTCGGCGAGCCGGGTCCCGTCCGGGTAGGCGGCGTCGTGGGCCACCACCAGGACGTCGTCGGCCAGACGCCGGACGTCGGCCTCCACCCATCTCGCCCCGCTGTGCACCGCGGCACCGATCGAGCTGATGGTGTTCTGCTGGTGACCGGCGACGACGCCGCAGCCGAGCCCGCGGTGCCCGATGACTGCAGGCCGCACCCCGAACACGTCCGGGTGCCCGGGTGCCGCTCCACCAGCCGTCGTCCCGGGTTCACTGCCAGGTGACCAGGGCTTCATCGCTCACTCCGGCTCGTTCTCCTTGCTTCCCGAGGCATCCTGTGCTGGTCGGTGCAGCCCGCCGCGAGGCTCCGATGGTGGTGCAGACGCCTCCGACCCGAGAGCGATCACGCGGTGGGGATGACGCGCTCGCCCGTGCCCGTCAGGCCGCCGCTCCTCCAGAATCCTCGGGCTGCCGTCCAGCGCCTCGGCACAACTGCCCATCTTCGCCCCGGGTGGCCGGCACTCCCCTTCACGTCCGGGATCCCGGCGGAACCGGCGGCGGCGAGGTCGGCAGTCCTCCCGGACCCCCGCATCACCGCGGGCGCCGTTGCCGGACAGATCCGTATTTCTGCCGATCGACGGGGCGCACCCGGCCCAGGTGTCATGGCCCGAGGCGCGCCGACTCGCCGCCGGACGGTGGCGTGCGCGGTGGCACGAGGAAGGAGGCCTCGATGACCCCTCAGGGTTCCGGCACACGAAGTACTGCCGTGATCACGTGCCGACGCCGCGCGCTGAGCTCGGCGAACAAGGACGGCGCCTCGTCGAACGGGACGACGTCGGTCACCAGTGCCGCCCCGATTCTCGGGCCGTGGACGTCGAGCAGCGCGAGCGTCTCCGTCGAGAGGCGACGGCGGTCCCAGCGGTGCGCCAGCCCGCGCGGGACGCGGCCGATCTGGGCGCAGCGCATCGACAGCCCGTTGTGGTGGTACTCCTCGCCGAGTGCGACGTCGTCGGCACCTCCCGTGTAGAAGGCGAGATCGATCACCGTGCCCTGGGGACGGAGACAGCGCAGCGCGGTGGCGAGCGCCGCGCCGGCGCCACGGCACTGGAACGCCACGTCGGCTCCGTGGTCGGCCGGTCCGTGCCGCCACCGCATCTTCAGCTCGCGCGCCACGTCCGGGGTGTCGTCGACGGCGTCGAGGCCGAGCGCGAGCGCCGCCGCCCTGCGCTCCGGGGTCGGATCGACGACGACGACCTCCGCTGCACCGTGCACCTGTGCCAGCAACCCGACCAGGAGGCCGATCGGCCCGCCGCCCGTCACCAGCACGAGCCGGCCGCCCACCCCGTCCCGGAGCTCGCTGCCACCGACGTCCGCGGCAGCGTGCAGCAGGCCGTTGACGCAGATGGGCCCGAGGTGGGCCGCGTACACGCCCAGCAGCGGGTCCAGCCCCGGGGGCAGAGGTACGACGTGCTGCGTGAGCGGATCCCCGTGCACGGCCGTCGAGTGCCCGTAGGCCATCGCCACCAGGGCGCCCTCGCGCACCGCGGTGGTCCGGCTGTCGGTCACCTGGGCGACCTCCATGTAGCCCAGCCGCTGCACCGGGAAGCGCGCCGTGGGCCGGTCACGGTCGAACATGCCCAACTCGGCGTCCCAGCCGGCGCGGAAGTACGGGCTGGTCCCGCGGTACCAGGTGAGCTCGGTGCCGGCCGACAGCCCGGTGAACAGCGTCCGTCCCAGGAACCGGCCGTCCGGGAGCGGCGGCAGGACGGTCTCCACGATCTCCAGCTCGCCGGCCCGTGGCACCTCGAGGGTGCGGACGGGGACGGTTGTGGTCATCGATCGCCGACGCGGACGGCGGTCCCGGTGCGGGCGGCCTCCGAGACGGCCCAGGCCAGCCGGTGGGTCCGCAGCGCCTCGGCCACGTCGACGATCCCCGGTGACGCGCTTCCGCCGGAGAGCAGGTCCACGAACGCCCGGTCCACGGCCCTCCTGGCGTCCATCACCGGCTCGGCGCGGACCTCCCCGTCCCGCGTGCGCACGCGCAGTCCGGTCTCGGTGAGCTCCAGGGCGACGCCGTCGCCGATGACCTCCAGCCCGGCAGCCGTCAGCGCCGGCAGGACGCAGGAGACGCTGACCGTCCCGACGGCGCCGGATGCCAGGCGCAGCACGGCCGCGGCGGCGTCGGGGACGTCCCGTCCGCCGGCCGAGGACGGCGCGGACCCGCCCACCACCTCCACAACCTCCCCGGCCAGCAGCCGGATCAGGTCGAGCAGGTGGGTCGCCTGCTCGACGACCTGGCCGCCGGACAGGTCCCGCCGGCTCCACCAGGCGGGTGGAGGTGTGGTGCTCCACCAGCGAGCGTCCACGAGCCGGACGGCGGTGCCCGCCAGCGCCGAGCGGGCCCGCTCGACGATGTCCAGGTGCCGCCAGTGGTATCCCGTCGCCGTCGGCACCCCGGCGGCCTCGACCGCCGCGGCCACGTCCCCGGCCACGCTCAGGTCGGCTGCCAGGGGCTTCTCGACGAAGAACGGCAGCCCGGCGCCCACGACCGCCAGTTCCAGCTCCCCGTGCGCGAACGGTGGCACGCACAACCAGACGGCATCGAGTCCGAGGGCGAGCAGGCCCGCGAGGTCGGGGACGTGCCGGGCGTTCACCTCTCCGGCCAGGACCTCGGCGGATTCGGCCACGGGGTCGCAGACCGCGACCAGGTCGACGTCGTCGAAACCGGCCAGGGTGCGGGCATGCCGGGCGCCGACCCCACCTGCCCCCACGAGCCCCACGCGGACGGTCACGACGGGAGGCTGCCGTCGTCGGAAGTCACCGTGCGGATCCTGCCCCTGGATCGCCCCCGCGGGGAGACGCTGTCCCGCGCGGACGGTCGGGAACAGCCATACCTCCCCGCTGCCGAGATGCGGTGGCGTACCGGTCATCGCTCGACGGGAAGGACACCGCATGCGCGTGGACGTCTCCCGGTGGCTCAGCCGCCGGACCTACACCGCCACGAACTACCAGGCAGCCGCGCTGTCGGCCGCCAAACAGGCTCAGGGCCGAACGGTCAGTGTCGTGCTCCCGGCGCTGAACGAGGAGCGCACCGTCGGCGCGATCGTCGAGGAGATCCGCCGCGAGCTCGTGGAGAGCCATGCACTGGTCGACGAGCTGGTCGTGGCCGACAGCGGCTCGACGGACCGGACGGTGGTCGCAGCCGAGAGTGCCGGGGCCCGGGTGGTGAGGGTCGACGACGTGCTGCCCGAGCGCGGTCGCGTTCCCGGCAAGGGTGAAGCGCTGTGGAAATCGCTGCACGTCACCGACGGCGATCTGATCGTCTTCATCGACTCGGACCTGATCTCCTTCGATCCGCAGTTCGTGGTGGGGTTGCTGGGCCCCCTCCTCACCGACCCCACCGTCGGCTACGTCAAGGGGCTCTACGACCGGCCGCTGTCCACCGCCGAAGGACTGGTACCGAGCGGCGGCGGACGGGTGACCGAGCTGACCGCCCGGCCCCTACTGGGCGCGCTGTGGCCCCAGCTGTCCGGGTTCGTCCAGCCGCTGTCGGGTGAGTACGCGGGCCGGCGCGAACTGTTGGAGCAGGTTCCGTTCGTCTCGCACTACGGCGTGGAGTTCGGGCTGCTCATCGACCTCGCCGAGCTGGCCGGGGTGGACGCCCTCGCGCAGGTCGATCTCGGCACGCGGCGCCACTCGCACCAGCCCGACGCCGCGCTGGGACGCATGGCCGGCCAGATCATCCAGACCGCGCTGGCCCGCTGCCCCGGGATCGGGGTGCCCAGCGACCAGCTGATCCAGTACGTACGGACCGGTGGCGGGATCGAAGCCGTCACCTGGGACGTCGGCGTGGTCGAGCGGCCGCCGATGCGGACGGTGCCCGCCTATGCCGCCCGCCGCACCACGGGCGCACCCGGCTGGTCGGCATGAAGATCCTCATGGACGCCGGCCCGTGGCTGCCGGTTCCACCCCGGGGATACGGCGGCCTGGAGACGGTTGTCGCCACGTTGACCACGGAGCTCCGCCGTCGTGGGCACCGCGTCGTCCTGGCGACCGTGGCGGAGAGCGAGCAGGACGCCGACGGCCGGGTGAGCGCCTTCCCCGGGGACAATTCGCCCGTCTGGCGGCGCCGTACCCGGAGGTGGTCGGGACGGCCCACGCGCACGCGCAGGTCGTCGTCGAGGAGATCGGCCGGCACGCCGCTACGGGGCGGCCGTTCGATGTGGTCCACACGCACCTGGAGGTGGTCGGTCCCGCGGTGCTCGGCGCCCTCGGCGACGCGGCTCCGCCCGTGCTGCACACGCTGCACTGGGACCTGCGACGCAATGCCGACTTCTACGAGTCCTTCGACGGACGGGGGCGGGTGTTCTTCGCCGGTGTCTCGGACTCCCAGATCGAGCGGGGCCCGGCCACGTTGCGCCGGCAGGCCCTCGGCTCCGTGCCGCTCTCCGTCCCCATCCCCGACAGCCGGCCGGCGGCTCCGGAGGAGCGGACCGACTCGGTGCTGGTGCTGGCCCGGCTGTGCGAGGCCAAGGGCATCGACATCGCGCTGCGGGCCTGCCGGGCGGCCGGGGTGCGCTTGGTGCTCGCCGGACCGGTCGGTGGTCAGCCCGACCGGGCCGCCCTGGAGGCCGCGCTCGCCGACCCCACGAGCCCGGTCCGCGGCTATCCCGACGTCCGCTGGTTCCTCGAGCACGTGGCACCCCACCTCGACGGGGACCGGGCCCGCTGGATCGGCAGCGTGGCCGGGAACGAGAAGGCCGACCTCCTCCGGCGGTCCCGGGCGGTGCTCTTCCCCATCCGTTGGGAGGAGCCCGGCGGCACCGCGGTCTGCGAGGCCCTGGCCGCCGGGACGCCGGTCGTGGCGATGGCCCGTGGGTGCCTCCCTCGCTCGTCGAGCCCAAGGTCACCGGATTTCTGGCCGAGGACGAGGTGGACTTCACCGCGGCGCTGGGCCGGCTGGCCGAGCTGGACCCCGAGGCCTGCGCCGCGACCGCCCGCAGCCGCTTCAGCCCCGCGGTCATGGCCCGCGGCTACGAGCGGCTCTACTCCGAACTCCTCGCCCGGGCGGCCACGGGGTCGGCGGGACCGACGGCGCGCCGCCATGTCAGCTGACAGGAACGGGCGAGGCAGCGCCCCCGGGACCGACAGGTGACCCCCACCATGCGCATCCTCGTGACCGGGGCACGCGGCAAACTCGGCGCTGCCGCGCTGGACACCCAGCTCCGCGCCGGACACGAGGTGACCGCCGTCGACCGGCTGCCGCCGGTCTACGAGCGGGCAGGTGGGGTGCGGTACATCCAGGCAGATCTGAGCGATGCCGGGCATGCCGCGGCCGTCCTGCCGGGCCACGACGCCGTCGTGCACGCGGCCGGGATCCCCAGCCCGGTGAAGAACCCGCCGCACGAGATCCTCCGGACCAACCTGATGGCGACCCATGCCACGGTGGAAGCCGCCGAACGGTCCGGCGTGCGGCGCTTCGTGCACATCTCCAGCGAGACGGTGCCGGGATTCTCGTACCCGAAGCGGTACTTCCACGCCCAGTACGCGCCCGTCGACGAGTTGCACCCCGTGGCGCCGCAGGACACCTACGCGCTGTCGAAGTGGTTCGGCGAACTGCTCATGGACGCCGCCGTCGCCCGGTCGGACATCACCGCCGTGTCGGTCCGGCCGACGTGGATCCAGTGGGAGGGCAACATCGAGCGCAACGTCGGCCCGATCGTGCGGGCACGGGGCGAGGACACCAGCGCCTCGTTCTGGTCCTACGTCGTCGTCGACGACCTGGCCGATCTCCTGCTGGCCGCCGTGACCGCCGGGACCAGTGGTCACGAGGTCGTCTACGCGGCGGCGTCGGACAACGCCAACGGCCTGCCGCTGCACGACCTGGTCCGACGGCATTTCGGGGACGCCGTGCGGCTGCGGCCGGTGCCGCGACCCGACGCCTCCGGGATCTCGTGCGTGAAGGCGGACAGGTTGCTGGGGTGGGTCCCGCTGCGCGGCTGGCGGGACATGCTCGACGGCGAGGGTCGTCTGCTTCCCGTGGCCCGGGACCGCCTGGCCGCCGGCGAGACCGCGGTCCAGCGCGGGCTGGCCGCGATCAGCTGAGTGGATCGCCCCGACCCCGGTCGGGGTGTGGGCACGGATCCGGTGGGGAGGGCTGCTCGGAATGGTCGACGTCGTCGACGTCCGCCGGGACACCCCTGCTCCCGGCTCATCCCCGGCCGCGGTCCCGTCCGCCTGGGCGCCGCTGCGGCACGGCTGGTTCCGCGCGCTGTGGATCGCCCAGTTCGTCGCCAACACGGGCACCTGGGCCCAGACGGTGGGCGCGCAGTGGCTCATGGGGGACCTCGGCGGCAGCGCCCTGCAGATCGCCCTCGTGCAGACGGCGGCCACGCTGCCCGTCTTCCTCCTCGTCATTCCCGCGGGGGCGCTCGGGGACGTCCTCGACCGCCGGCGGCTGCTGCTGCTCAGCCAGACGCTGATGCTGCTGGCGTCCGCCGCGCTGGCCGTGCTGACGGCGGTGGGTGGGGTGACGCCGAACCGGCTGCTCGCCCTCACCGCCGTGCTGGCGGTCGGGCAGGCGCTCGCCGCGCCCTGCTTCCAGGCGGTCCAGCCCGAACTGGTGCCCCGGGAGGAGCTCCCCTCGCGGCGCTGCTCAACGGCGCCAATGCCAACGTCGCCCGCGCCGTCGGGCCGGCGGTCGGCGGGCTGCTGGTCGCCGCGGCCGGTCCCGCCGCCGCGTTCGCGCTGAACTCCGCGTCCTTCCTCGGAGTCCTCGCCGTCCTGTACCGCTGGCCACGGCCGGCCACGCGGCGGCCGCTGGGTGCCGAGCCGATCGGCCAGGCCATCCGGGCGGGCCTGCGGTACGTCCGCAGCGCGCCCGCGTTCCGCAGCGTGCTCGCCCGTTCGGCCCTTTTCATGGTGTTCGCCAGCGGTCTCTGGGCACTGCTGCCGGCCGTGGCGCGCGGCCCCATGGGCATGGGCCCGAACGGGTACGGGGGCTGCTGGTCGCGGTGGGGGCGGGGGCGGTGCTCGGCACCGCGGTGCTGCCGCGGCTGCGCGCCCGGCGGGGCTCGGGCGTGGTCGTGCCCGCCGCGACGCTGGGCTACGCGGCGGCCGTGGCCGTGGTGGGCGTGCATCCCTCACCGGTGGTGGTCGTCGCCGCCCTGGTGCTGGCGGGCCTCAGCTGGATCGCCGTGCAGTCCACGCTGAACGCGACCGCCCAACTGCTGCTCCCACCTGGGCCCGGGCCCGGGCGCTGGCGTACTTCCAGCTCGTGTTCATGGGCGGGCAGGCGCTCGGGGCGGTGATGTGGGGTGCGGTGGCGGACACCCTCGGACTCACCGCGGCGTTCCTCCTGCCGGCTGCGGGACTCGTGCTCGCCGCGCTGCTGGGACTCCTCCTGGTGCCGCTGCAGTCCGAGCACGACGTCCGGCACAGCGAACTCCCGTGGCCGCGGCCGCCGTCCCTGGACTGGGATCCCGACGCGGGGCCGGTGCTGGTCACCGTGGAGTGGCGGGTGCGGGACGCCGACGTCCCCGGCTTCCTGGAGGTGATGCGATATCTCGCCCGTGCCCGGCGCCGCACCGGTGCCTCCCTGTGGGGCGTGTTCCAGGACGCCGAGGACCCCGAGCTGTTCCTGGAGACGTTCACCGTCGGAACGTGGCGGGAGCACCTGCGGCAGCACGTCGAACGCGGCACGGTCGCCGACGCCGCGCTGGAGGAACGGGCCCGGGCCTACCTCGCCGGGAACACGGGCACGGTCGTGCGGCACCTCGTCTGGGCCTACGCGGTGCCCGCGGCGCGGCCCGACACCGAGCCGGACGTCATCGCGAACGCGCTTCCCGAGCCGGCTCCGACGGCCGCTCCCGCCGCGGCCGACCCGCCGTGAGGACACAGGGCATCGGCAGGTCTGCCGATCTGGGGAGCCGGCCGAGTTCCGGGCGACGGCCCGGGTAGTCCCACGGCATGGACGGCGGAAGCATCCACCCGCAGGACGACGCACCCGTGGCAGCGCCGGGCGACGAGGTCGACGTCCGACTCCCGGACGACCCACGGGTACCGCAGCCGGACGACGCCGATCCGACGGTGAGCAAAGAGCTCGGCGGCGCCGCTCCTGCCGTCGGCCCCGGGCGCTCGTCAGGAACCTCGGCCCCGGGCACGGACGGGCCGGCGTCGGATGCGGACGGCTAGCTAGCGGGCGGACCGGACGGGGTCCATCCCCGCCGCTGCCACGTTGGCCGACGTCCTGTTCACCCACGAGCTGGCGCGGCGTCTGGACGGCACGTCGGTCACCGCCGACGCGCCGCACCCCGGGAGGGTGCGCACGTCCTTCGGGGCCGAGGACCCCGCCCGCGTCCAGCGGCTCCTCGTTCCGTTCCTTGGGCCGCTGACGAAGTCCCCAGGCGGAGGCGCCGCCACGTCCATCCGTCTGGCATCAGCCCCCGGGGCTGCAGGAGGTGACCGGCCTCCACGTCGCCAACTGCAACGGGAAGACAGGTGGGCATGGGTCAGGTCGGCGCAGCCCGCTGGGCGCGGGCCGGCTGGGAAACGGCTGCAGCGTCACGGGTGCCTCGTTGCTCCACAGCGCGGCCGATGAGTTCGTGGCTCCCGGCCGGTCCAAGCTCGTGACACCCCGGAAAAGGACACCGCCATGTCAGAGCTACTCGTCGACTTCATCACCTCCCTCGACGGCTACGCATCGGGAGAGGGCTGGCCCGGGTTCTGGGGCCTTGAGGGCCCGGAGTACCTGGCGTGGCTCGCCGAGCAGCCCGAGGTCACCTACCTGATGGGAGCGAACACCTACCGCCTGATGTCGGGCTTCGCCGCGGGCGAGGTCCCGAATGGTCAGGAGGATTTCAGGCCCGAGGAAGAGGCGTCCGTCGACGAGCTCACGCAAGCGCCCAAGGTGGTGTTCTCCTCTTCGCTCGAGGAGCCACTGGCGTGGGCCAACTGCACGCTCGTCCGCGACGACGCCGTCGAAGCGGTCCGCGCCATGAAGGAGAACGGCTCGGGGCTCCTCAGCACGATCGGCAGCCTCAGCCTGTGCCGGTCTCTGCTGAAGGCCGGACTCGTCGACCGCTTCCGGGTCGGGATGTTCCCGGTGATCACCGGGGCCACGGGCGAGGAACGCATCTACGACGGCTACCCGGACGTCGCCCTCGAGATGATCGAGCACCGGACTTTCGACGGCCGCATCCAGCTGCTCGAGTACAAGCCGCGCGTGCTCGAGCACCCGCCGCTCGGCGCCCCTACGTGACGTCGCGGCACACACGCATCGTCGCGAAGGAGCACTGAGCCAGAAGGCGTTGCGGACCTTCCCGCCAACCTCCCAGCGGGCCAGCCCGGGCCGGGACTTCGGCGCCTCGCCGTACCGATGTCGCATGCCCTGCCCGGACACCGGAGCGCAGCCCCGCAGTCGCCGGTCAGCGACCTCCAAGGAGTCCTGGTGGCGCGACAGCGGTCGAGGTCACGCGCCGGCTGGGACCTTCAGGGCGAGAACGGCCAGGTCGTCGGCCGGATGGCCGGACTCGAACGTCGCGACCGCCGTCTCCACGGTCCGGGCGATCTCCGCCGCGCCGGCCGAGGCGGTCGCGGCCAGCACCGAGCGCAGCCGTTCCTCGCCGAACAGCTCGAGGGCGCCCTCCGGTGTCCGGTACCGCGCTTCGGTGACACCGTCGGTGTAGAGGACCAGCACATCTCCCGCCGACAGCGTCGCCCTGGACACCGGCAGACGGACGTCGGGCAAGACGCCCAGGAGTGGCCCCGGAGCGCCGAGCTCCTCCACTCCGTCCGAACTTCTCCGCAGGATGAGCGGCAACGGGTGCCCGGCGGATGCCGCGCGCAGTTCGATCAGGTCCCCCACCCGGGTTGCCAGCACGCAGGCGACCGTGCATGTCCCGTTGGGAGCCCCTTCGCGCAGGAGCACCTCGTTCGCGATGCGCAGCAGCTCCGCCGGATCGGTGGTCCGCACGGCCGTCGCCCGGATCGCATACCGTGCGGCGGCGGTGAGCGAAGCCGCGACGGGTCCGGTGCCCTCGACGTCGCCGATGACGAGCAGGCAGGACGCGTCGTCGAGCTCGACGAGGTCGTAGAAGTCCCCGCCGACGGCGGCCACGACACCGCTGGGCCGGTAGACGCTGCCCAGCTCCATGCCTGCCAGTCGAGGGAGGGCATGCGGCAGGAGACTGCGCTGCAGGTCCTCGGCCAGGCGGCGGTGCGCTTCCTCCGAGGCCGCCAGCGCGACGGTCAGTCGGTGCTCGGTGGTCACGTCGGCCACGACCACGCACAGCCCGATGACCTCGTGGGCCTGCCGGACGGGGAAGAAGCTGGCGTTCCAGTGCCGGATGTCGCCCGGCCGGCTCCCGATCTCGCCGGTCAGCAGCACGTCCCGCCGCGGTCGACCCGAGTGCATCACCTCCCGGTAGAGCAGCTCGGCCTCTCCTCCGACGGACGGATGCAGCTCAGCCGGCCTACGTCCCAGCAGTTCCGACGCCGGCAACCCGTTCATCTCCACCAGAACGGGATTCACGCGGACGTGACGGACGTCCACGTCGAACAGCCCGATACCGAAGGGCGCACTTTCGATGACGGCGTCCAACTGCGCAGCGATCACCTCGAGGGGATCAGGTCCCGGATCGACGGTCTGCGCCACGCAGAGAACCCTAAGCCGCAGGCACGGTCGCCGCCCCGCACTGGCCCGGAAGGGCGCTCCGGACGAGCCCCCGCCTTCCCTGCAGGTGACCCGTGCAGATTCCTCGCTTCGGGGCCCGACAACCGCCCAGGAGTCTTCAGCAGACCCTGTGCGACTGGGGCTCGCTCACGCGCGCAGCGGTTCCTCGGGCGAGGCGTGCGTCGCCTTGCGCCGGAGTCCAAGAGTTCGACCAGCAGGTTGCAAGTCGCTGCCGTCAGCGTTGCGGCCATGACGACCTCCCCGGACACCCAGACCTCTGCTCCTCGCCGGCCGCAGGGCTGGCGGTTGGCCCTCTTCGCCTCCGGAGCCGCCCTGCTCGCCGGCGGCCCCATGCACCCCGACCCGACGCCTCGGGCTCGATGCGCGAGGAACTGGCGATGATGACCGCCGACGACATGTGGGTGCCCGGGCACACGCTGGTCGTGGCCGGCACCGTGCTGCTCGTCGCAGGCCTCTGGATGGCTCGCCGCCGGCAGGTCTGGCCCGCGGCAGCCGGACGCCCCTCGCCGTCGCGGTCGTGGCCCTCTCCCTCTACGCGGTCGAGACGGTCTTCCACCTCGCCGCCGTCGTCGACAGCCACGCGCTGCACGAAGGCCACGCTGCCCCGGTCGCCTTCACCCACCTGGGGCTCGCCGCCGTCCTGTACCCCGTCAGCGGCCTGGCCGTCGCATACCTCGCCACGACCCTGGCGAGGATCCAGGGCGGTCTGCGCCGCGTCGTGGCCGTGTTCGGCATCGTGGGCGGGCTGGCGCACGCCGTGGTGGTGCCGCTGACGTTCCTGTCGCCCGACACCGAGTTCACGCCACTGTTCGCCGTCGCGGGCGTGCTGCTGGCTCTCTGGGCGCTGGGTACCGCGGCGACCGGCGCGGGCGCCGAGAAGACCACCGCCACCCGAGAGTTCGCATCCGTCGGCTGACCGCCGGCACCACGCCCACGTCCAGGCGGCGCCCGGGGTCCCGGGCGCCGCCTGCTGCTCGTCCGTGTGACGGTCGGGTCCCGTCGCGCCCGGCATCCGCCCCGTGCGGGTCCGGGTCTTCGGCGAGCCGGCGGTGGAGGTGGACGGCGCGCCTGCCGACCTCGGTGGGCCGGGACCGCGGGCACTGCTCGTCGCCGCCGAGGGTAGGCCGGTGTCGGTGTCCCACCTGGTCGACCAGAACCGGGGCGAGCAGCCGCCGGCCCGGGTCGACGCCTCGCTGCAGGCCTACGCCGCCCGCCTCCGCCGGGAACTGGAGCCGGCTCCGCGGGCGCGCGCCACGGACGACCGGCTGCGGACCATCCCGGCGACTGTTACCTCGCACTGGCGGCCGAGCAAGCCCGGTGGACTTCCCCGATCTCGCTGAGCAGCGCGTCGACGTGCCCGTGCTGGGCCTCCATCAACCGCACGATCGGCGGCGCGAGCTCCTCGGGCACGCGCTAGTGGGGCTCCTGTCATCCTTTCCTGGATCACCGGCAGTCTTCGCCCGGACGAGTAGCCGTCCGGCGTCCGCCCTAGCCGATCTGCATGCGAGCCGTGCAGATCACCCGCTTCGGCGGCCCCGAGGCCATGGACCTCGTCGACCTGACCGATCCCACCCCTGGGCCCGGTCAGCAGCGCTACGAGGTGAGCTCGGCAGGAGTCAACTTCGCCGACACCCACCACTCCGTGTCCTGAAACCCACATCGGGCCGAACCACGGCGTTGGACGTCACCGCTCCCGACGGGTTGATAGCGAGAGGCGCGAGAAATTCTTCCCGTAGATGTCGATCCGGGTGTGACATGCGTGTCGGAGTGGTGTGGGCCCGAACGACGGGCCCCGAGGGAGGGAAGCCCGATGGCTCAGTACCTGATCCTGATCTACGAGGACGAGGCGCAGTACGCGACCGCGACGCCCGAGGTCCTGGGCGAGGTCTACCAGGCGCATGGCGACTTCGCCGCACAGGTGGAGGAGCACGGCGCCAAGGTCCTCGGCGGCGAGGCGCTGCAGCCGATCAGTACCGCGACGAGCGTCCGCGGCGGGTCCGAGGTGACCGACGGCCCCTTCGTCGAGACCAAGGAGGCGCTCGGCGGCTACTACCTCGTCGAGGCTCCCGACCTCGACGCCGCGCTCGCGGTGGCCCGCATGACTCCGGCTCGCTTCGGCGGGGTGGAGGTCCGCCCGGTCAGGACGTTCGACTGAGCGGGCAGGTGACCGGATGAGCCTGGAGACGTCATCGGTCGCCGCCGCAGTCGCCGACGCGCACCGTCGCGAGTGGGCCCTGGTGCTCGCCGCGACGGTGCGGGTCACTCGTGATCTCGACGTCGCGGAGGAGTGCGCCCAGGAGGCGTTCGCCGCCGCCCTCACCGACTGGCGGACCTCCGGTATCCCGGCTCGTCCCGGTGCCTGGCTGACGACGACGGCGAAGCGGCGGGCTCTCAACGTCCTCCGGCACCGGGGCGTGGAACGCCGCGCGCTGCCTCTGCTCGTCGAGGAACCGACGGTGCCAGGGCCCGCCGAGCTGCTCGCCGAGCGCCCCGAGGATGTCCCACTCCCGGACGACCGGCTCAGGCTGATCGCCACCTGCTGTCACCCGGCGCTGGGCCAGGCAGCCCAGGTGGCCCTCACCCTGCGCCTCGTGTGCGGGCTGTCGACCGCCGAGGTGGCCCGTGCCTTCCTCGTTCCCGAGGCGACGATGGCAGCGCGGATGACTCGCGCAAAGAAGAAGATCGCCGCGGCCCGTATCCCGTACCGGGTGCCCCCGGCGGCGGAGCTGCCCGAGCGGGTGGACGCCGTCCTCGCTGTCGTGCACCTGTTGTTCACCACCGGCCACACGACGCCCACCGGCGAGGAGCTGGTGCGCCGAGACCTCGTCGAGCGGTCGCTGGACCTGTGCCGCATGCTGCGCCAGCTACTGCCCGAGGATCCGGGCGTAACAGGTCTACTGGCGCTGCTGCTGCTCACCGACGCCCGTCGGGAGACCCGTACCGGCTCCGATGGCCGGCTCCTGCTGCTCGAGGAGCAGGACCGCTCCCGCTGGGACCACCGGGCCATCGAAGAGGGCGCGGCGCTGGTGCGCGAGGCCCTGCGCCACCGGCCACCGTCCCGTTACGCCCTGCAGGCGGCCATCGCCGCGGTCCACGCGGAGTCGCCGACGTGGACCGACACCGACTGGAACGAGATCCTGGCGCTCTACGGCATCCTCGGTGAGGTCTGGCCGTCGCCGGTGGTCGCGCTCAACCGCGCGGTGGCCGTGGGCTTCGCAGAGGGGCCGAGGCGGGGCTCGCCGCGCTGGATGCGCTGGCCGGCGAGCGGCAGCTGGCCGGCTACGGGTACTTCCCAGCGGCCAGGGCGGACTTCCTCCGCCGGCTGGGCCGGATCGATGAGGCCCGATCGGCGTACGAGGAAGCGCTGGCGTCGACGAGCAACGCTGTCGAGCGAACCTTCCTGACCACCCGCCTCGACAACCTCGAGGCCGGCGGCGAGGGTCAGCTGTAGTGAGGAGTCAGGGCTGGGCGGCACCGGTTGACGGAGATGAAGGCAGAGGTCCGGCCTCCGCCTGACACGACCGCGAGCCCTACCTGAGGCCAGGTGCACATCCGAGCGACCTCGGGCAGACCGTCACACGCACACGCACACGCCAGGCAGATCCCACGGGACGAGCCCCGACGAGGTGCGGGGCGGGGCAAGCTGACCCCGTGCAGCACATCGGGATCGACCTCGCCTGGGGGCTCAAGCAGCCCACCGGCCTCGCCGTGCTGGACGACGCCGGCCGGCTGGTGCACGTCAGTGCGGTGCGCACCGACGAACAGATCGAGACCGCGCTCGCCCCGTTCACCGCCGGCCCGTGCATCGTGGCGATCGACGCCCCGCTGGTGGTCACCAACGCCACCGGGAACCGGGCCGCCGAGCGAGCGCTCAACGCCGACTTCGCGAGGTTCGAGGCCGGGGCGCACCCGACGAACACCGGCAAACCCGAGTTCACCGATGGTGACACCCGCGGCGGGCGGATCGGCCGGCGCTTAGGGCTGGACCTCGACCCCCGCTCGGGCCGCGACCGCCGGGCGATCGAGGTCTACCCGCACGCGGCGACGGTGGCGCTGTTCCGGCTGGGCCGCACGCTGAAGTACAAGAACAAGCCGGGTCGGATGCTCGAGCAGATGCGCGCGGAGCTGCTGCTGCTCATCGACCTGCTGGGCGCGGTGGTCGAGCTCGACCTCGGTGCACCGTTCGCCGCGCTGCGCCAACAGGTGCAGGCTGCCACCCGCAAGAGCGAGCTGCGGGTGGCGGAGGACCAGGTCGACGCCGTGGTCTGCGCCTACGTGGGATGGATCGCCGTCCGGCGCCCGGACGAGGTGACCACCTACGGCGACGCAGCCGGCGGCGCCATCGTGACCCCGACCCTGCCGCCGGACCTGCAGCCCGGCCCCCGGGTCGCCGCACCCCCGCCCGACCAGGTGCAGCAGGCCATCCAGGCGTACGCCGACGGCCGGCCCGAGACCCTGGTCGCCGGGGCGCAGGCGCTCGCGCTCGTCACCGGGTTGCTCGACGACGCTGGGATCAACTACCTCTCGGTGACCGGGCGGACCAAGACCATCGCCTCGTTCGCGGAGAAGGCGGCTCGCGCGATCGACGGCGTGCCTGTCTATCCAGACCCGGCGCGGGAGATCACCGACCAGATCGGCGTGCGGGTGATCACCTACGTGCAGAGCGACGTGGAGGCGGTCGCCGAGCTGCTCGCCGCGCAGGTGCGGGTGATCGACGACCGCGACATGGGGCGGCGGACCGCTCAGCAGGGCCGGTTCGGTTACTCCAGCCGGCACCTGCTGATCGGCGTGGACCCGGGTCGGGCGACCGAGCTGCCGGAGTTGGTCGGGCGCGTGGTGCAGGTGCAGGTGCGCACGGTGCTGCAGCACGCTTGGGCTGAGTTCGAGCACGACATCCGCTACAAGGGCACGGTGCCGGACGAGCACGCCTCCGAGTTCGACCGCCGGTTCACCCTGGCCGCCGGGTTGCTGGAGCTGGCCGATCAGGAGTTCACCGCGATCCGCGAGCGCCTCCGAGCACCGGTTCCCGGCGACGACGCCGACGACACCGATTCCGACGACCCTCGGATCGCGCCCCGGGAACTGGCTGCGTTCCTGGCCGGGCAGTACGCCGACGCCGGCTGGTCGCGCCCGGATCACTACACCTGGATCTCCGGCCTGCTGCTCGAACTGGGCGTGACCAGCCTGGTGGAGCTGGGCGAGGTGCTGCGCGGCGCCGACGACAGCGGCATCACCGCCCGGATGGACTACCGCTATCCCCCGGGTGCCGTGCGCCGGTTGGACGACACGCTGCTGGCCGGCTTCGGGCAGCGGTACGTGGACCTGCACGGCAACGCCGACCGGCGGACCGCGCTGACCACCCGGCTGCAGCGGCTCGCCGGCGGCTGACCCGCGGCCGAGCACCTGGCGACCGGCGGGGCTGGCCGGAACGACGTTCGGGCGTGAGCAGGTCATAGCCTCACCCCCATGCGCGCAGTCCAGATCACCGAATTCGGCGGCCCCGAGGTCATGGACATCGTCGACCTCCCCGACCCCACCCCAGGGCCCGGTCAGCAGCTCTACGAGGTCAGCTCCGCAGGAGTCAACTTCGCCGACACCCACCAGATCGAGAACTCCTACCTCGCGCAGCAGCAACTGCCGCTGGTCCCGGGAGCCGAGTTCGTCGGGACTCCGGTCGGTGGCGGCCAGCGGGTGATCGGGCTCCTGGACGGCGGTGGCTACGCCGAGAAGGTGGTCGCGCACGACTTCCTCACCTGGGCCGTGCCCGAGGGCGTCAGCGACGAGCAGGCGCTCGCCGTCGTCCTCCAAGGCGCCACCGCCTGGCACCTCCTGCGCACGAGCACGCACCTGGCCGAAGGCGAGTCCGTCGTCGTCATCGCCGGTGCGGGTGGCGTCGGCAGCCTCGCCGTCCAGCTGGCCAAGGAGTGGGGCGCCGGCCGGGTCATCGCCACCGCCTCGAGTGCGGAGAAGCGCGCTCTGTGCGAGGACCTCGGCGCCGACGCGACGGTCGACCCGGCCCTGGCCGAGGAGGATCCGAAGAACTTCACCGCGGCGCTCCGTGAGGCCAACGGCGGCAGACGAGTCGACATCGTCCTGGAGATGACCGGCGGCAAGGTCTTCGACGGCGCGATGTCGGCGCTGGCCCCGTTCGGCCGGCTGGCCGCCTACGGCATGGCGGGCCGGGTGCCGCCGAAGCCGGTGCAGGCCCCGTCGCTGATGGGCACCAGCCGCGCCGTCATCGGTTTCTGGCTGGCCCACTGCATGGCCCGCCCCGCGATGATGGACGCCGCGATGCACGACCTGCTGCCGATGGTGGCCGACGGCAGGCTCAAGCCCGTCGTCGGCGGCCGCTACCCGCTGTCCGACGTTCGCACGGCGCACGAGGACCTGCTCGCCCGGCGCTCCACCGGCAAGCTCGTCCTCGACCCCGCCGGCTGATCGGTAGGAGAGTTGTGAAGTCCGACGACGACGTCGACCTGCTGTTCCGGGCTCCGCGCAGCACGCCCGAGTCGAGGGCGGGCCGCCCGCCGAACCCGCGCACGGAGCGTCGGCCCGGGATGGTGATCGAGCGGGACGTCGCCGTCCCGGTCGGTGCCTCCGGCGAGCGGATCCACGTCGACGTCTACCGGCCGGACACCGACGTCCCCGCGGCACCGCTGATCAGCTGGTCGCCGTACGGCAAGCACAACCCGGCGCCCATCGGCGTGATCTACCCCGCCGCCGGTGTGCTGCCCGAGCACACCGGCGAGCTGACGACGTTCGAGGCCCCCGACCCCGACTACTGGGTGCCGCACGGTTACGCGATCGTCATCGCCGACATCCCGGGCACCTGGTACTGCGAGGGCCGGGCGACCTACTGCTCCCCGCAGGAGGCGCAGGCGTTCGCCGACCTGATCGAGTGGGCCGGGACGCAGCCGTGGAGCGCCGGCAAGGTCGGGCTGTCGGGCGTCTCGTACCTGACGGTGTCGCAGTGGCGGGTCGCCGAGCTCGACCCGCCGCATCTCGCGGCGATCAACCCCTGGGAGGGGTGGAGCGACACCTACCGGGAGGTCGCCCGTCACGGCGGCATCCCGGAGACCTCGTTCTGGCCCTACATCTGGGAGCGCTGGGGCGCGAGCGTGACCGAGATCGAGGACCTCGAGGCGGAGACGGCGGCGCATCCCTTCGACGACGCGTTCTGGCAGTCGAAGAGCGCCAGGCTGGAGGAGATCCGGGTGCCGGCGTTCGTCGTGGCCAGCTGGTCGGACCAGGGCCTGCACACCCGCGGCACCCTCGAGGGTTCCGGCGCATCTCCTCACCCCAGAAGTGGCTCGACGTCCACGGGCGGAAGAAGTGGGCCTACTACTACGAGCCCGAGCAGGTCGAGCGGCAGCGGGCGTTCTTCGACCACTTCCTCCTCGGCAAGGACACCGGCATCGAGGACTGGCCCCGCGTGCGCGTGGAGGTGCGCAACGCCTACTACGACGGCGAGCACCGCATCGCCACGGACTGGCCGCTGGAGGACGTCGAGTACCGCGAGCTCCACCTGCGGGCCGGCGACGGCTCCCTCGGCTGGTCACCCGTCGACGACGAGGAGAGCGTGGCCTACGACGGGCTGGGCAGCGGGCTGGACCCGCACCGGGCCACCTTCGAGATCGCGTTCGACGAGCCGGTGGAGCTGGTCGGCCACATCACGGCCGCGCTGCACGTGTCCACGTCCGACGGGGAGGACATGGACGTCTTCGTTGCCCTGTTCAAGCTCGACGCCGAGGGTCGGCACGTCGGATTCCCTACTACGCGCAGTTCGAGGACGGCCCCGTCGCCGTCGGCTGGCAGCGCGCCTCGCACCGGGAACTGGACGAGGAGCGGTCCACCGAGTACCTCCCGGTCCTCGCGCACCAGCGCGAGCTGCCCGTCCGCCCCGACGAGGTCGTCCGTCTCGACATCGAGGTCCTGCCATCGGGCACCCGGTTCGAGGCGGGTGAGCGGCTGCTGCTCGTCGTCCAGGGCAGCGACGTCATGCGCTACCCGAAGCCCCTCACCTACGCCCGCCACGAGGACACGGTGAACCGGGGGACGCACCGGGTGCACACCGGCGGCCGGTACGGGTCCCACCTCCTGGTGCCCGTCCTCCCGCCGGGCACCCCGGGCTGAGCAGGCGACCAGCTAGACCAGGCGGTTGGTCCAGAGCAGGCTGAGGACGACGCCGATCAGGGCCAGGACGACGCCGGCGCGCACGAACCAGTAGCTCACGTCCTGCGGCTCGGTCGTGTAGCCGATCTGGCTGCCCAGGTCCTCGTAGACCTGCTCCAGCTCGGCCGCGCTGGCCGCTTCGCTGTAGCTGCCACCGGTCGCGTCGGCGATCTCCTCGAGGGTGGCCCGGTCGACCGGCACGGGCACGGTCTCGCCGTCCAGGTCGAGGGTGCCGTAGTCGGTGCCGAAGGCGATCGTCGAGACCGGGACACCGGCCTCGCGGGCGGCGTCGATCGCCTGCGTGTCCTCCCGGCCGACGGTGTTGTAGCCGTCTGACAGGAGCACGATGCGGGCCGGTGCCGCCGCCTCCTCCCCGCGTCCAGCGAGGACTGGAAGTTCTCGATCGCGCTCAGCGAGGTGAACACTGCCTCGCCGATCGCCGTGGCCTCGGCGAGGTCGAGGTTGTCGATCGCAGCGGCCACCTGCATGCGGTCGGTCGTCGGCGGGACGACGGTGGTCGCGGTGCCGGCGAAGGAGACCAGCCCGAGGTTGATCCGCTCGGGTAGGACGTCGACGAACTCCTTGGCCGCGGTCTGCATCGCCCGGAAGCGGTCGGGCTCGACGTCTCTGGCCTGCATCGACAACGACACGTCGACGGCCATGATCACCGTCGCCCGCTCCCGCGGCACCCGCACCTCCGTGCTGGGCATCGCGAGGAGACGACCAGCGTGGCCAGCCCCACCGCGACGATGCCGAAGGCGACGTGCCGCTTCCAGCCCGGTCGCTTGGGCACCAGCGAGCCCAGCAGGGCGACGTTGGTGAAGCGGGCGGCGTAGGCCTTGCGGCGCAACTGCAGGACGACGTACACCGCCACCAGCGCCACGACGAGCAGGAGCGCCAGCAACCACAGGGGTGCCTGGAAGGTCATCGGGACGCTCCTCCGCTGCCGGCCCGGCGTCGGTCGGCGACGAATCGGACGACGTCCATCAACCAGTCCCGGTCGGTGCGCAGCCGCAGGTGGCCGGCCCCGGCCCGACGCAGCGCCGCGGCGACCTCCTCCCGCTGGGCCGCAGCCCCGGCGGCGAACCGGGCCCTGAACTCCGCGTCTCCGGTGGGCACCTCGAGCGTCTGGCCGGTCTCCGGGTCGACGACGGTCAGCAGCCCCACGTCGGGGAGCTCGAGCTCGCGCGGGTCCACGACCTCGATGGCGAGCAGCTCGTGCCGGGCCGAGAGCCCGCGCAGGGGCCGCTCCCAGTCGCTGTCCCCCAGGAAGTCCGAGATCACCACGACCAGCCCACGGCGGCGCTCCGGACGGCGCAGCGTCTCCAGGGCGGCGGCGAGGTCACCCCGGCGCCCGCTCGTGGCGCGCGGGGTGGCCACCACCGACCGCAGCAGCCGCTCGGCGGCCAGCCGGCCCGGCATGGCGGGGTAGCGGTCCACCCGCTCCCCGTGGTGACGACGGCGCCCAGCCGGTTGCCCCCGTGCACGGTCAGATGACCGACGGCCGCGAGCCCGGCGATGGCGAGGTCGCGCTTCTGGCAGTTGGCGGTGCCGAAGTCGAGGCTCGCCGACAGGTCGACGACGGCCCAGGTCTCCAGCTCCCGGTCGGCGATGGTCATCCGGACGTGCGGCACCTGGGTGCGGGCGGTGACCGGCCAGTCCATCCGCCGGACGTCGTCCCCCGGGTGGTAGGTGCGCGAGTCGCCGGCCTCCGAGCCCGAGCCGGGGACGAGGCCGAGGTGGTCGCCCTGCAGCAGCCCGTCGAGCCGTCGGCGCACGGTGAGCTCGAGCCGGCGCAACAGCACGTCGGCCGGACCGTCGGTGAAGCGCGGGGGCGCGCCGTCGCCCTCCCCGCGTCGATCCCGGAACCCGGGGTGGCCGGGTGCAGGAGCAGGCCGGGGTGGTCGACGGCCGGCTGCGCCGCCTGCGCGGCGCGACGACGCCGGATCACGCGGGGTGCGGCCCGTGCGCGTAGCCGTTGGCCGACGGCCCGCCCTGGCCGTCGGGCCCGTTCTGCGGGAGCCCGCCCTGCCCCGGATGCATCTGGGACGGGCCGAACTGCGGCGCCTGCGGCACGTGCGGTCCGCCGGGCGTGCCCGGCCCGAAGCCGGTGGCGTTCTGCCGCGGGGCGACCTGCGGCAGCGGGACCGTCTGCACGATCCGCTTGACGATGTGGTCGGCCGGGACGCCGTCGGCCAGGGCGTCGTAGGAGAGCACCAGACGGTGCCGCAGCACGTCCGCGGTGATGTCGAGGACGTCCTGGGGCAGCACGTAGTCCCGCCCCTGACCAGGGCCAGCGCCCGGCTGGCGGCGATGAGGCCCAGCGAGGCACGGGGGCTCGCTCCGTAGGACACCCAGTTGGCGACGTCCTCCATGCCGTGCTCCCGCGGCGAGCGCGTGGCCACCACGAGGCGGACGACGTAGTCGACGAGGGCGTGGTGGACGAAGACCTGCGAGGCGGTCCTCTGCAGCCGGCGCAGCTCGTCGGGGCCCAGCACCGTCTCGGCCACCGGCGGCTCGGAGCCCATCCGGTAGACGATCTCCCGCTCCTCCTCCGGGCTCGGGTAGTCCACCAGCACCTTCATGAGGAACCGGTCGCGCTGGGCCTCGGGCAGCGGGTAGACGCCCTCGGACTCGATCGGGTTCTGGGTGGCCAGCACCAGGAAGGGATCGGGCAACGGGTGGGTGACGCCGCCGATCGACACCTGCCGCTCGGCCATGACCTCCAGCAGCGCCGACTGCACCTTGGCCGGCGCGCGGTTGATCTCGTCGGTGAGCACGAAGTTCGCGAAGACCGGCCCGAGCTCGGTCTCGAACGCGTCCTGGCCGGCCTTGTAGATGCGGGTGCCGATGATGTCGGCCGGCACCAGGTCGGGGGTGAACTGGAGCCGGGCGAACTTCCCGCCGACGGCGGTGGCCAGCGTCTCGACGGCGAGGGTCTTCGCCACGCCCGGCACGCCCTCGAGCAGCACGTGGCCCCGGGCCAGCAGCGCGACGAGCATGCGCTCGACGAGGCGGTCCTGGCCGACGATGACCCGCTTGATCTCGAACAGGACCCGCTCCAGCCGGGCCGCGTCGGCCGACGGCGGGACCGGCGCGTCGCCGCGGGTCTGCGGATCCGGCGTGGTGTCGATCGGCGTGCTGGCAGCGCTACTCACGGTGCTCCCTGGTCGTGCCGGCCGGCGGCCGCCCTCCGGGGCGGTGCGTCGACGGGGCGGCAGGACCGCTCCCCGTGCCAGTGTCCTACATCGATCCGATCGACGGCCGGGGATGGCGGAGCGCCCTCCTGTGAGTCGGCTGGGAGTCGCCGACGGCGCGTCCACAAGCCTGCCCTCGGAGCCCCGTGACTGCTAGCCTGGGCAGCGCGTCGGGCAGCTCCCCCGTGGCTGCCCGACGCCCTGAATTCTCTGCGCCCCTGTGGAGCGATCCGCTCAGGCCGTGGGGCGGACGGCGCCGAAGTAGGTGGAGCTCGCGGTCCGCGCGCTGGCGATCGTCACGTGCTTCCCGCGGTCGGGAGCCTCGATCATCTGCCCGTTGCCGAGGTAGAGGGCCACGTGCGTGATCGACATGTAGTCGTTGCGGTCGCCGCCCCAGAAGAGCAGGTCGCCGGGCTTCAGGTCGCCGGTGGCCACCTGCTTGCGCCGGTTGAGCCACCACTGGTCCCGGCTGGTCCCGCCGATGGCGATGCCGGCCTGGGCGTAGGCGTACTGGGTGAGCCCGGAGCAGTCGAAGCCGAACACCTGGGTGTCGGGCGAGATGCCGTAGCTGGGTCCGTTGCTCCCGCCACCGCCCCAGGAGTACGCGACGCCCAGCTGCGTCCTGGCGGCCGCGATCGCGGTCTGCACCGCCGACGCCGACGGGGCGCCGGCCGTGCCACCGCCGGACGACGGAGCCTGCGGGGCCGGGCGCGGCGGGCTGGCCACGGGCGGGGCGGGCGTCGGCGTGCGCTGCGTCGCGGACGCGGCCTGCCGTGCGGCCTGCTGCTGGGCTGCCGTCCGGGCACCCTCCAGGGCGTACAGCGTCTGCTCGGCCTGCTGGAGCTCGGCCCGCAGCCCGTCCTCCTCGGCATCGATCGCATCCGCCTGGGCGCGCGCCGACACCTCCTGGGTCTGGGCGTGGGCGAGCAGGTCGGCGGCCTGCGCCTGGATGGCGGTGGCCGCCTCGACGGTCTCCTTCGCGACCGCGTCGGCGGCGTCGGCCTGCACCTGCAGGACGGTGAGCTCGGTGAGGACGTCGGTCCGGTGCACGCCGGCGGCGTCGAGCAGGGCCGCGCGCTCCACGAACTCGGCGGGGCCACCGGCACTGAGCAGGGCGGCCATGCCCGGGGCGGTGGTCCCCTGCATGTAGCTGGTGCGCGCGAAGGCGACGACGTCGTTGCGCCCCTCCACGAGGTCGGCGGCCGCCGCGGCCGCCACGGCGGACGCGGCATCGGCAGTGGCGCGGGCGGTCTCGTACGCCGCCTGCTTGTCCTCGTAGTCCTGCAGCGCGATCAGCGCGGCCTGGTGCGACGCGTCGGCGGCCGCCCGAGCCTGGGTGAGCTGATCGGTGATGGCGCCGACCCGGGCGGCGGCGTCGGCCTTCGCCTGCTGCGCCTGGGTGAGCTGGGCGTCGCTGGGGTTGCGCGGCGCAGCCACCGCGATCCCCGGGGCCGCGACGAGGCCGATGACCGCGACGGCCCCGACCCCGATCATGCGGTGCACCCAGCGGGCACCCCGTCGGTGCGTTCCGTCCTGCGTGCTCACGAACCCGACTCCTCCGTTGCCCGGAACCACCCGGACGGGGGCACCGGTCTCGACCGACGTCGTGCACCACGGGGGTGCACTGCGTCCAGATCGACCGGATCGGGTGAACGGAACAGCGCGGAGGAGGTCGGCTCCCCTTCCGGGTGAGGCCCCGAGGCAGCCGTCAGCCTTGGTCCTCACTCCGACCGTGGGAGAAATCGGTACGAGAGCGCCCTCAGCAGGGGTAGGCCGAGTCGCCGGTGGGCGGTCGAGCCCCGGCAGTCGCAGACGTCCGTCGGGCCGCCGGCCGCCGCTGACGAGCGGGTCGAGCCGCGCGCCGGAGCCTTGAGCCGCGCCATGACGCGGCCGGACAGTCGATCGTGGGGCTCTACGTGGACAGCGGGGCTCCGCTGCACCCTCGGAACCGGACTCCTGCGGCCAGCACCAGCATGCAAGGGCGATCGGCCAACAGGATCCTGCAGGGCCCCACCGCGGGGCTGCGAAGGTGGCGGCAGCGGGGGACGCTCCTATGACGTGTCAAGGCGTCGTGGGGACTGTTTCGAGGCGGCGGTAGAGCTCGCGGGCGATGTAGCGCTTGAGGATGCGTTTGATCTCTCGGTCGGTCTTGCCCTGGGCGCGGCGGCGGTCGGCGTAGGCGCGGGTGCGTGCGTCGCGTTGTAGCCGGACGAGGGCCACGGTGTGCAGGGCGCGGTTGAGCTGTCGGTCGCCTGCTCGGTTGAGTCGGTAGCGGACGGTCTTGCCCGAGGACGCCGGGATCGGTGCGGTGCCGGCGAGCATGGCGAAGGCGCCATCGTCGCGGCAGCGGCCGGGGTGGGACCAGGCGGTGAGCGCGGTGGCGGCGACGATCGGGCCGACTCCGGTCAGCTCGAGCAGATCGGGCCGCCAGGACCGCACGATGGCGCGGATCTGGGTCTCGTGCCCGCGGGCTTCTTTCTCCATGAACCGGATCCGGCGGGCCAGATCGCGCAGCACCGTCAACGCCGTGATCACCTCCAGCTCCCCGGTGGCCGCCGTCGGTCGCAGCCGGGCAGCGGTGGTGATCATGGTGCGGGTGGACTGTCCGCGGAACTTGCCCCGGACCACCTCGGGGGCGGTGGTGACCAGCGCGTGCAGCTGCCGCTGGGCGGCTGTGGCGGCCTCGATCGCGGCCCGGCGGGCGGTCAGTCGCATCTGCAGCGCCGCGCGCTGGCCACCGGTCTTGGGCTGGGCCAGGTGGGTGCGGGCCAGCGCATCCCGGGCGGCGCGTTCGGCGTCGATCGGATCAGACTTCGCTCCGGCCTTGCGCGCCGGGCGCTTGGGGCGGTCCAGTTCGATGACCAGTTCACCGAGCTCGGCCAGGTGCCGGGCCAGGCCGGCGCCGTAGCCGCCAGAGCCTTCCATCGCCCAGGCCCGCAGCCCGGGTGCTCCTGCGCCACCGCGCTGAGCCGGGCATAACCGTCCGGGTCAGCCGGCACGGTGATCCGGGCCAGCACCCCGCCGGTGCCGGTGTCGATCACGGCAGCGGTGTGGGTGTCTTTGTGCGTGTCGACGCCGATGACGACCTCGACCAGTTCTGCCAGCATGGACATGCGTTCTTCTCCTTGACCGGGGGACGCGGCAGGTCCCGGTCCGGTGCGGAGATGGCAGGACTGTGATGAGACACGCCAGCAGCTACTGGCGGTCAAGCTCCTGATCAGGCCAACGTCTCCCGCCGGGCCGGTGCCGACAGCAGCAGGCGGACAGGTCCCATGCAAGGCACGAAGCCAGTCCTCCCTGGAGTCACACCCACTGCTGTCGGCCGTCAGCCCATCACCGATGTACCGACCCGGCCACACTCACAGTCCTTCCTCAGTTCACCTTGCGCTCGGAGTCCTCCCAGAACGACTCGCGCAGCTTGAACTTCTGGATCTTCCCGGTGGCGGTGCGGGCCAGCTCGTCGCGGAACTCGACCCGCTTCGGGATCTTGTACCCGGCGATCCTGCCCCGGCAGTGGGTGACGATGTCGTCCGCCGTGACCGTCTCGCCCTCGGCGACGACGACGAGTGCGGTCACCATCTCGCCCCACTTGTCGTCGGGGACGCCGATGACGGCCACCTCGGCGACGGCGGGGTGGCTGAAGACGGCGTCCTCCACCTCGATCGAGGAGACGTTCTCCCCGCCGGTGATGATCACGTCCTTCTTGCGGTCGGAGATGGTCACGTAGCCGCCGTCGTCGATCGAGCCGCCGTCCCCCGTGTGGAACCAGCCGCCCTCCAGCGCCTCCGCCGAGGCGTCGGGGTTCTCCCAGTACCCGGCGAGCACGACGTTGGACTGCGCCAGCACCTCGCCGCTCTCGCTGGTCTCCAGGCGGACGCCGAGGGCCGGGACGCCGGCCCTCGACAGCTTCTTCGCGCGCTCCTCCGGCTCCAGCTCGTCGTACTCCGCGCGCGGCCGGTTGATGGTGAGCAGCGGCGCGGTCTCGGTGAGGCCGTAGATCTGGTTGAACTCCCACCCGAGCTCCGCCTCGACACGGGCGATCGTCTTCGACGGCGGCGGAGCGCCGGCCACGATGATCCGCACCCGGTCCCGCCCGGGGATCTCGCCGTCCCAGTCGGCGGCCGCCTCGAGGACCGCGTTCCAGACGGCGGGCGCCCCGGCCATGACCGTGACGCCGTGCTGGTCGACCCGGCGCAGGATCTCGGCGCCGTCCACCTTGCGCAGCACCACCTGCCGGGCCCCCAGCCCGGCCATCGTGTACGGCAGGCCCCAGCCGTTGCAGTGGAACATCGGTAGCGTGTGCAGGTAGACGTCGCGGTCGCTGACCTGCATGTGCATGCCGAAGGTGACCGCGTTGACCCACAGGTTGCGGTGGGTCATCTGCACGCCCTTCGGCCGCGCCGTCGTCCCGCTGGTGTAGTTGATCGTGGCGGTGGCGTCCTCGTCGGGCTCGGCCCAGGCGCGGGGCTCGGCGTCGAAGCGCAGCAACTGCTGCTCGTACTCCTCCCCGTGCCGAACCGGTGCTCGGCCTCGATCCCCTTCAGCGAGGACTCCAGCTCCGGGTCGACCAGCAGCACGCGGGCGCCGGAGTGGCCGACGATGTAGCGGACCTCCTCGGGCGAGAGCCGGAAGTTGATCGGCACCGCCACCCGGCCCGACGACGGCACCGACAGGAGGAGTTCCAGCAGGCGCCCGGCGTTGTGGCTGACGATGGCCACCCGCTCGCCCTCGCCGATGCCCAGCTCGTCGAGACCGGCCTGCAGCGCCCGGCCGCGGCGGGCGACCTCGCGGTAGCTCACCTCCCCCAGCGAGGGGCCGGCTGGCTCGGCTCGTCGACGATGCCGACGCGGTCGCCGTAGACGAGCTCGGCCCGGTCGAGGAAGTCGCGGGTGGTCAAGGGCACGCGCATGCCGGCTCCCGGGGAAGGGCCGGTCGAGCCGGCCACTCGTCGTGGTCCCCGTCACGCTAACGGCCGCGACCGGTCACGACGAGCGGTGCGCGTCCGCTCAGCCGGCGACGCCGAGCAACCGCGGCAGGGCACCGCCGATCGGCTCCCGGACGACGAGGTCGGCCGTCCGGTCGTAGGGCGTGGGCTCGGCGTTGACGACGACGACCCGGGCACCCGAGCCCGCCGCGATGTCGGTCAGCCCCGCGGCCGGGTGCACGGTCAGCGACGTGCCGACGGCCATGAACACGTCGCAGTCCGCGGCCGCCGCGGCCGCCGCGGCGATCACGTCGGCGTCCAGCAGCTGGCCGAAGCTGATCGTGGCCGACTTGAGGATGCCGCCGCAGCCCAGGCAGCCGGGGTCCGGGTCGCCGGCGTCGATGCGCGCCATGGCGCTGTCCATCGTCGTCCGGTCGCCGCAGGACAGGCACGCCACCTCGTGGATGGTCCCGTGCAGCTCGAGGACGACGTCCGGCGAGGAACCCGCCTGCTGGTGCAGCCCGTCGATGTTCTGGGTGAGCAGGGCGCGCAGCCGCCCCTGGCGCTCCAGGTCGGCCAGCGCCCGGTGGCCCGCGTTCGGGGCGATGTCCCCGCGCAGGTCGCGGCGCATCAGCCAGGCGCGCCGGCGGATCTCGGGATCGCTCACGTAGTACGAGAGCGTCACGAGCTTCTCGGCGTCGGGGTCCTTGGTCCACACGCCGTTGGGCCCCCGGTAGTCGGGGATGCCGCTCTCGGTGGAGATCCCGGCGCCGGTGAGGACGACGATCCGCCGTGCACCGCTCAGCCAGTCGGGCAGCGGCTCGGGAACGGCTCCGCTCATCCGTACACGGTAGGGGTCACCCGCCCCCGGTCAGGGCGCCGACCCGCTCGTCGGCAACCGTTCCCGGACAGGGATCGGTCCGCCGTCGCCAGGCCCGCCACTGCGCCGCCGCGGCGACGACCGCGCCCGCGTACGCCGCGCCCAGCAGGGTGTCGACCACGTAGTGCTCCCGGACCACACCAGCACGAGCGCCATCCCCGGCCCGTAGCCCAGCAGCACGAGGCGCTGCCAGTGCCGGCGCGCGACCGGCAGCAGCACCAGGCAGACGAGGACGGCGAAGGCGGTGTGCAGGAGGGCACGGCCGCCACCTGGTTGACCTGGCCCTGGCTGTCGGCGAGGAGGGCGCCGGCGCGCGGCAGGCCGAGCACCTCCCAGCCGGCGCCACTGAGCCGGCGGACCGGCTCGATGACGCCGTCCTTCGCCGCCAGCCACGGCGGCGCGGCCGGATACAGGACGTAGGTGAGCAGACCGGCGGCCGACAGCCCGACGACCAGGCCGGCGAACGTCTTCCACCGGTCGCGGTCGCGGATCCACAGCACCCCGAGCACGACCGGCGTCACGACGAAGTGGCTGGCGTAGACCAGCGAGGCGACGGCCTTCCACCAGTCGGCCTGCCAGTGCTGCTGGAGCACGACCGTCGGCAGACTGCCGCCGGACAGCCACCGGTCGGCCGTGGCGAGCTCGGCGACGTGCACCGTCGCGCCGAAGCCGTCGGCGAGCCCCCGGCTCGCGTCGTAGGCCAGCAGCAGGGCCACCAGGGGCAGCCAGTCGACGAGGAGCCGGCCGACGCGGCGGGGACCGTCGACGACGGCGTACAGCGTCAGGCCGGCCACGACCCAGCCGAGCAGGACGACGCGGTCGGTCGGCAGCCCCACGAGCAGGCAGGTGAGCGCGAAGGACAGCCCGAGGGCGGCGCCGAGGAGCCAGCGCACCAGACGGCGCCGGCGGACGTGGCGCCCCGTCCCGGCGGCCGGCGCACGGCCGCCCGACGACTCCGCCGGAAGAGGCGTGCGCGGGCTGGGGATCGCCGCGGTGAGCGCCGCTGACTCGACCACGGTCATGGCGAGCGACGCTAGGCATCCGCAGGCCCGTCGACCAGCAACGCGCCCCGAGTTCCCCGCACGAGCGGCCCGTGGGACACCGGGGACGCGTGGGAGTGCCCGACCACGGAGCGTGACGGAGGTCACCGGGTGAGGGAAGGTTCCCCTGACCCGGTGCTCCTGGCGCTGAGCTGGGATGATCGGGGGTGGAACCGAGCGCGACGATCCAGCCGCGACGAACCAGCGAGGGGTAGGCGCAGAAGAGTGGCAGCCAGCAAGGACAGCTTCGGAGCCCGGTCGACGCTCACGGTCGACGGCACCGACTACGACATCTACCGACTCGACGCGGTGGAGGGCTCCGAGAAGCTGCCCTTCAGCCTGAAGGTCCTCCTCGAGAACCTGCTCCGCACCGAGGACGGCACGGACATCACCGCCGACCACATCCGGGCCATCGCCAACTGGGACCCGTCGGCCGAGCCCGACCAGGAGATCCAGTTCACCCCGGCCCGCGTGGTCATGCAGGACTTCACCGGCGTCCCCTGCATCGTCGATCTGGCCACCATGCGCGAGGCCATGGCCGAGCTCGGTGGCGACCCGCAGAAGATCAACCCGCTCGCCCCCGCCGAGCTGGTCATCGACCACTCGGTCATCGCCGACATCTTCGGCACCGAGGACTCGTTCCAGCGCAACGTCGAGATCGAGTACGAGCGCAACGGCGAGCGCTACCAGTTCCTGCGCTGGGGCCAGGGCGCGTTCAGCGACTTCAAGGTCGTCCCGCCGGGCACCGGCATCGTGCACCAGGTCAACATCGAGCACCTGGCCCGCGTGATCTTCCCGCGGCAGGAGGGGACAAGGTCGTCGCCTACCCCGACACCTGCGTGGGCACCGACTCCCACACCACGATGGTCAACGGCCTGGGCGTGCTGGGCTGGGGCGTCGGCGGCATCGAGGCCGAGGCCGCGATGCTCGGTCAGCCCGTCTCGATGCTCATCCCCCGCGTCGTGGGCTTCAAGCTCTTCGGCCAGCTCCCGGACGGCGCCACCGCGACCGACCTGGTCCTCACGATCACCGAGATGCTGCGTGAGCACGGCGTCGTCGGGAAGTTCGTCGAGTTCTACGGCGAGGGCGTGTCCGCGGTGCCGCTGGCCAACCGCGCCACGATCGGCAACATGAGCCCGGAGTTCGGTTCCACCGCGGCGATGTTCCCCATCGACGAGGAAACCATCACCTACCTGACGCTCACCGGCCGTTCGGCCGAGCAGGTCGCGCTGGTCGAGGCCTACGCCAAGGAGCAGGGCCTCTGGCACGACGCGTCCCGCGAGCCGGCGTTCTCCGAGTACCTGGAGCTCGACCTCGGCAGCGTCGTCCCGTCGATCGCCGGCCCGAAGCGCCCGCAGGACCGGGTCGCGATCACCGAGGCCAAGCCGGCCTTCCGCGCCGCGCTGGCCGACTACGTGCAGGCCGACGAGACCGGCGGCGAGGACCGCAAGCCGGGCGTCCCCGCGCAGGAGAAGCCGTACGGCGTCACGTCCGCTGTCGACGAGGCCTCGGCCGAATCCTTCCCCGCCTCCGACCCGGCGGCGCCCTCGTCCGACGGCAACGGCGAGGCCGGCAAGCCGCACCACGTCGACGGGCACGACGTGAGCCGCCGGCCGAGCACGCCGACGAAGGTCGTCATGGAGGACGGCACCGAGACCGAGGTCGACCACGGGCACGTCGTGATCGCCGCGATCACCTCCTGCACCAACACCTCCAACCCGCAGGTGATGATCGGCGCCGCGCTGCTGGCGAAGAACGCCGTCGAGCGCGGGCTGACCAGCAAGCCGTGGGTGAAGACGACGCTGGCCCCCGGGTCCAAGGTCGTCATGGACTACTACGAGAAGGCCGAGCTCACCCCGTACCTGGAGAAGCTCGGCTTCTACCTGGTCGGCTACGGCTGCACCACCTGCATCGGCAACTCAGGCCCGCTGCCCGAGCCGGTGTCGAACGCGGTGAACGAGGCCGACCTCGCCGTCGTCTCGGTGCTGTCGGGCAACCGCAACTTCGAGGGCCGGATCAACCCCGACGTCAAGATGAACTACCTGGCGTCCCCGCCGCTGGTGATCGCCTACGCGCTGGCCGGGTCCATGGACGTCGACCTGAACAACGACCCCCTGGGTCAGGACACCGACGGCAACGACGTCTTCCTGCACGACATCTGGCCCTCTCCGCAGGAGGTCCAGCGCGTCATCGACCACGCCGTCTCCGCGGAGCAGTTCGGCCGCAGCTACGAGGACGTGTTCGCCGGCACCGAGCAGTGGCAGAACCTGCCCACGCCGACCGGTGACACCTTCGAGTGGGCCGAGGACAGCACCTACGTCCGGCGTCCTCCGTACTTCGAGGGCATGCCGGCCGAGCCGGCCCCGGTCGAGGACATCACCGGCGCCCGCACCCTCGCCGTGCTGGGTGACTCGGTGACCACCGACCACATCTCGCCGGCCGGCTCCATCAAGGCCGACAGCCCCGCCGGCAGGTACCTGCGCGAGCACGGCGTGGACCGGCGCGACTTCAACTCCTACGGCTCCCGCCGCGGGAACCACGAGGTCATGATCCGCGGCACGTTCGCCAACATCCGGCTGCGCAACCAGCTGGTGCCCGGCACGGAAGGTGGGGTCACCAAGAACCACCTGACCGGCGAGACGACGACGATCTACGACGCCTCGCGCGCCTACATCGACGCCGGCATCCCGCTGGTCGTGCTGGCCGGCAAGGAGTACGGCTCCGGGTCCTCGCGCGACTGGGCCGCCAAGGGCACCGCGCTGCTGGGCGTCACGGCGGTCATCGCCCAGAGCTACGAGCGCATCCACCGCTCGAACCTCATCGGCATGGGCGTGCTGCCGCTGCAGTTCCCCGAGGGCCAGGACCGCGAGTCGCTCGGCCTGACCGGCGACGAGGAATTCACGATCACCGGGATCACCGCGCTGAACGACGGCTCGGTGCCCCGAACGGTGAAGGTGAAGGCGGATGGCCCGGACGGGAAGACGACAGAGTTCGACGCCCGCGTCCGCATCGACACCCCCGGCGAGGCGAACTACTACCGCAACGGCGGGATCATGCAGTACGTCCTGCGCTCGCTGCGAGGCTCTGCCGCCTGATGACGGCAGTCTGATGGACCTGGGACTGGGTGGTCGCGGATACCTGCTCACCGGCGCGAGCCGGGGCTGGGCTTCGCGACCGCCCGCGCCCTGGTCGACGACGGCGCTCGGGTCCTCGTCAGCTCCCGCTCCGAGGAGGGCGTCGCCGCCGCCGCCGGGGAGTTGGGCGGGGCCCCGTCCGCGGTCGGGATGGCCGCCGACCTCGGCGACGCGGGGACCGCGGAGCATCTGGTGGCCGAGGCTCTGGCCCGGCTCGGCCGCGTCGACGGGGCGCTCATCAGCGTCGGCGGACCGCCCAAGGGCACCGCTCTCGAGGTGGCGGAGGACGACTGGCGCACCGCCTTCGAGAGCGTCGTCCTGGGTCCGCTCCGGCTGATCAAGGCCCTGGTGCCGCACCTGGGCGAGGGCGCCGCCATCGGTCTGGTCCTGTCCACCTCGGTGCGCGAGCCGATCCCCTACCTGGCCATCTCCAACGGGCTGCGACCGGGCCTGGCCATGACCGCCAAGTCGCTGGCCGACGAGCTCGGGCCCCGCGGGATCCGGGTCTTCGGCCTCCTGCCGGGCCCCATCGCGACCGACCGGCTGGTCAGCACCGAGGCTGCCGCCGACGACCCCGCAGCCGCTCGGGCGAGGAACGCGGCGCGGGTACCCCTGGGGCGGGTCGGCCGGCCCGAGGAGTTCGGGAACGTCGCGGCGTTCCTCCTCTCCCCCGCCGCCTCGTTCGTCTCCGGCGCGATGATCCCCGTCGACGGCGGCTCGTTGCGCGCGCTGTGACCCCTTCCGCCGGCACGGAAAGTGCGCCTCCGGGGTCACCCGGCACCGGAGACCCCGATGAGTGCACAACCGGTGCTCGTCGCCTGCGCGCACGGCACCCGCAACCCAACCGGCCGCCGGCTGATCGCCGAACTCGCCCTCGCCGCCCGCGCCCAGCGCCCCGGACTGCTGACGACCGCCGCGTTCGTGGATGTCCAGCCCCCACCGTCGTCGACGTGGTCGCCGGGCTGGCGGCCGACGGCCGTCCCGCCGTCGTGGTCCCGCTGCTGCTGTCCGGCGGGTACCACGTGCACGTCGACATCGCCGGCGCGGTCGCCGACGCCGGGTCGGCGGTGGCGGCTCGTCCGCTGGGGCCCGACCCGCGGCTGGTCGCGGTGCTGCACGACCGGCTGCTGGAGGCGGGCGCCGATCCGCGCGACCCGCTCACCGCCGTCGTCCTGGCCGCGGCCGGGTCCAGCGACGTGCGGGCGGTCGCCGACGTCGAGGACACCGCCGACCTGCTGCAACGCTCGTGGGCCGGGCCGGTGACGACCGGGTACGGCTCGGCGGCGACACCGCCGGTGCCCGATGCGGTGCTGGCGGCCCGGCGGGGCGGCGCGGAGCGGGTCGTCGTCGCCTCGTACCTGCTGGCTCCCGGTCACTTCCACGACAAGCTGGGCGGGGCGGGCGCCGACGCGGTGACCGCTCCGCTGTTGCCCGACGACCGGATCGCCGCAGTCCTCCTGGACCGCTACGACGTGGCGGTAGCGGCCTTCCCCACCTGACCGGCCGCGGGCCGTTCGGTCGACGGCAGCAGGCAGAACTCGCTGCCGTCCGGATCGGCCATGACGACCCGGTCGACGTCGCCCTGGCCGATGTCGATGCGCCTCGCGCCGAGGGACTCCAGCCGGTCGACCTCGGTCTGCTGATCGCTGCCGGCGGTGGGCGCGAGGTCGAAGTGCAGCCGGTTCTTCCCTCGTCTGACGTCGACGGGCGGGCCACCCCAAGTGATCTTCGGGCCACCGTGCGGGAACGGATCGCGGTCTCCTGGTCCTGGTCCCAGACCAGCGGCCATCCCAGCGCCTCGCTCCAGAAGTACCCGACGGCCTGCGACCCGTCGCTGGCGAGGGCGCCGATGACGCCGCAGCCGGCGAGGAAGTCGTTCCCGGGCTCGATGACGTCGAACTCGTTGCCCTCGGGGTCGGAGAGCACGACGTGCTGCTCCTCCGGGAGCTGGCCGACGTCGTGGTGCCGACCGCCGAGTTCGAGCGCCCGCGCGACCGTCGCCTGCTGATCCTGGACGGAGGTGCTGGTCAGGTCGACGTGCATCTGGTTCGCGCCGGTCTTGGGCCGGTCGGTCGGCAGGAACCGGAGGCAGAACCCGGTGTCGTCGTCGGGCAGGAGCACCGGGGCGCCCGAGGGGCAACCGTGAGCTCCCAGCCGAGGATCCCCGCCCAGAAGCGGGAGAGCCGCGCCGGATCCCGTGCGTCGCAGCACAGCGCGACCAACGCGGCAGGCATGCCCGGACGGTAGGAGGGGCGGAGCGCGCGACGCAACGGAGTTGTGGTCAGGCCTGCCAGCCGAGGAGGTTCCCGCCGACGACCAGGGTCAGGGCCAGCACCGCGGCGGCGAGCACCGGGATCGACGCCGTCCACCACGAGCGCTGGAACGCCAGCCGGATCAGCACCAGGGCGAGCCCGGCCCAGAACAGCCAGAGCGGGATGAGCACGTAGCCGGGGATGACGAGCCCGCCGACCACGTAGAAGTACCCGACGACCAGGTGGGCGACCCCGGCCAGAGCGGCGACGACGAGCGGCCCGGGAGAGGCTGTCCGGGAGGTCGGCACGGCGGCAGTATGCCCGTCCGGTCAGCCGAGCAGCCCAGCCACCTCCTCGGCCAGTCGTGCCCGCGCGGAGGCGATCCGGGTCAGCCCCTGCTCGGAGTCGAGCACGGCGCGCAGACCGGCCGCGAGCACCGGACCGCCGGCACTGGCCACCGCCCCGGCCGTCGACGGCGGCGGCGCGGTGGCGGCGGCGGTGGGTGCCGCCGATCCCGCGTCGTAGAGCTGCCGCAGGATGAGCTCGACACCGTCCAGGCGGCCCCAGAGGTAGTCGTTCTCGCGCCACTCGGCCTTGGCGAAGCCGCCGAAGTGGTGCAGCGAGACGCCCCGCAGCTTGCCGTCCGCCGGAGTGCTGAGGGCGGCCGCGGCCAGCGGGCTGAACTGCGCGACGCCGATGGGGGTGAACTGGGGCAGCTCCGACAGGGAGACCGTCGGGAAGATGAGCCCGTCCCAGAACGGGAACGCGAGGTAGCGCGACAGCAGCGCGCGCCGGTAGGTGGCCCCCACGCCTGGGTCGTCCGCTGGAAGATCTCCCACAGGGGCGTGCCACCGTCGCCGAGGGCGCTCTCCAGCGCATCGCGGTAGGCACGGAAGAGCGTGGCGAAGTCGTCCGCGTGCTGCTCGGCGAACAGCCGCGGATCGGCCAGCAGGCTGTCGTCCAGCTCCGTGGGCGAGAGGAAGGCGACGGCCTCGGGCGGCACGTCCGTGACGACCTCGCCGGGGATGCGGCGGAGCTCGTCCAGCAGGTCCCACGCCGCCGTCTTCAGGGCGTCCAGGTCCTGGCGGAGCGGGGCATGTGGCCCGGCGCCGACGTCGTCGTAGAGGGCGCAGACCCCGGCCAGCAGGAACATCAGCCGGCGTTCCCGGTACGGGATGTCCGCCGGCCGCAGGAACGCCATGAGCTGCGCCGGGTCCGGGTCGGCCCACTCCGGGCGGCCGCGTGCCCACTCGCCGATGGCCGCCCGCAGGAAGCTGGTCCGGCTGGAGTCCGGAGGGAAGACGAACCGAAGCGCGATCTCGTCGGCCATCCTGCGCGCGGCTGCTTCCACCTTCAGCCGGCAGTAGGTCGGGTAGGCAGCGCCCAGCGAGTCCCTGGCCCGCTCGTGCACGACGTCCGAGACCTGCTGAACGGCGGCGTGGTCGCTCGCCACGGGGCCGGGCTCGTCCCGCTCGTCCGACCACAGGAGATCCAGGTAGTCCTCCACCAGGTGCTCGACCGTGCTCATCTGGCTCTTCGCGATCGCCCCGACCTCGCCGATCCTCCGGTTGAGATCGCGCAGGGCGATCAGGTCACGGAGCACGCCGTGCGAGCCCTTCACGCCGAGGACCGCCTTGGAGACGCCGCCGAGCCACGACGGGGGCCGGGCGGTGGTCCGTCGGGGGTCGAGGGCACGAGCGGCCGGCCCGGATCGGGCTCGATGTAGACCAACCGCCGCAGCACCTCCGTCTCGGCGCGCTTGCGGCTGATGGCCGCCACCACGAGGTCGAACGGCGCGTTGTCGAGCACGCCGCCGTCGACGAACCAGGCGTCCGCGGCCTTCGCGTCGGCCTCGTCGTACGGGTAGACGAACCGGGCGGACAGCGTGTCGGGGAACGGCGGCTTCCTGCATTCCTCGGCGAACCTGTCCATGCGGATCGGGGCGAAGGCCCCGGGAAGCTCGACGTGGCCCGTGCGGCGAACGCGAGATCCGCCGATGCGCCCGTGCCGAAGTCATCCGTGTCACCGTGTGCCGCGACGAAGCGGAGGACCTGGGCGTGCTGACGGTCGCGCTGGCTGGCGCCACCGGCGCCGGTGGGTACCAGCACCTCGAATCCGTGCAGGTCGGTGAGCGTGACGTAGAGCTCGAGCGAACCGTTGGGCGGCAGCAGCGTGCCGCCCTGGGCGGCCGTGCCGTCGATGTCCTCGATCGCCTGCAGCAGCAGGGTGGACATGAGCTCGCCCCGCAGGGGGACGGCGCGTCGTCCTCCTTGCCGAGCTTCCCGAAGAGACCCGAGCGGAGCAGGCGGGCGGCAGCGAGGACCGCCCGTGTCCGCACGCCACCGAGCGGCAGGCTGCGCAGGAGCTTGCGCAGGTCACCCTCTTCGATCCACAGCTTCTTGAGCCCGTCCTGGGCGCCGTCGAGCGCGAGGACCTTGCCGAGGACGACGCCGTTGATGCCGCCGGCCGACGTGCCGGCGATGACGTCGACGGTCACCGACAGCCGCCGGCCGCCCCGGGCGAGCTCGCGCAGCGCCTCGAAGTACGCCGCCTCGGTCTCGTCGGTGCCGAAGGGATTCGGTCCGTCCAGGTCCTCGACGCCGTCGAACCGGCGGGAGGCCCGCACCAGCTTGTGCAGCTCCTTGGTGACCCCGTGCATGTAGACCGCCAGCGAGACGCCGCCGTAGCAGACCAGGGCCAGCCGGAACTCGATCCGCTCCGTGGGCCGGGACGCCCTCCCCGGGACGGGTCGCCGCTGCGCCCGGGTGAGGGTGGGGGCTGGAGCGGGATCTGGGTGGTGGCCATCGCTGCACCTCTCGCGCTGCACCGGGGGCCCGTCACCGGCCGCGGGAGGCTCCCGGGCGCCGAAGTGTCCTCGCGCTGCGCACGACCGGACAAGGGGTTCGCGAGCGACCCGTTCCAGCCGCAGCCGCAGGGACCAGGACGCTCACGCCGCCGACCCCGTCGTCGACGATCGCCGGCAGACCAGCAGCCGGGCCGTGCGAGACCGGCCGGGTGCCGATCTCGGTGCTCACTGCGGGGCGAGCAGGCCGCGCAGTTCCTCGGTCAGCGCCTCGCGCTCTTCAGGAAGCCGTGGTACGCCGCCGGAGTCGACTGGAACAGCGAGATGCGCCAGCGGCCGCCCCCTCGTCCACCGCGACCAGGGTGTGCACCGTGTGCAGCTCGGGGTCGAGGTCGTTCTCCCCGGCGGGATCATCCCGGCGTGGGCGAGCAGGACCGCCACACCGGGTGCGATCGGCCGCACGGAGCGGACGATGCCGACGTAGGCCGGGGTCTGGTGGCTGCCGAAGATGGCCCGCAGGTCGGCGGCGATGGACAGCCGGCCGCGGTGGTGGCTGCCGTCGAACCCGATGATGTCCCCGTCGTCGGCGAAGCCGGCCGCGACGGACGCGCCACTGCGCCGGTTCCACCCGTCGAGGAACTGGTGGTACAGCGCACGAATCTGGGCGTCGTGCGGATGGGCTGCGGTCACGGTGCTTCGGACTCCTCTTCGCGTACTGGGACAGGAGTGACGGTAGTGCTCAGACGACCTCGACCGTTCGACGCTCGCCGTCGGCGAACTGGGTCCGGTACAGGTCGGCGTACCGCCCCCGAGTGCCAGCAACTGCTCGTGCGTGCCCGACTCCACTACGCGACCTTTGTCGATCACCAGGATCTGGTCCGCGCTGCGGATCGTGGACAGCCGGTGCGCGATCACCAGCGACGTGCGGCCACTCAACGCGGCGTCCAGAGCGTGCTGGACCGCCACCTCCGACTCGCTGTCCAGGTGCGCGGTCGCCTCGTCGAGGATCACGATGCCGGGCGCCTTGAGCAGCACCCGGGCGATCGCCAGCCGCTGCTTCTCCCCGCCGGACATGCGGTAGCCGCGGTCGCCGACGACGGTGTCCATCCCCTCGGGCAGCGACCGCACCAGCGCCGCGATCCGTGCCCCCTCCAGCGCGGCCCACAACTCCTCCTCGGTCGCGTCGGGCCGCGCGTAGAGCAGGTTGGCGCGGATCGAGTCGTGGAACAGGTGCGCGTCCTGGCTGACCACCCCGATCGCGTCCCGCAGCGAGTCCAGCGTCGCCGTCCGGACGTCGATACCGCCCACCCGGACCGATCCACCGGTCACGTCGTAGAGCCGCGGAACCAGGTTCGCGATGGTCGACTTCCCCGCGCCGGAGTGCCCCACCAGGGCGACGAGCTGGCCCGGTTCGACCCGGAAGGAGATGTCGTGGAGCACGTCGACCGGGCCGCCGTGCTCGGGCAGCGACACCTCTTCCAGTGACGGCAACGACACGTCGGAGGCCGACGGGTAGCTGAAGGACACCGCGTCGAACTCGATGGACCGGTCGTCGGCCGGCACCGGCACGGCGTCGGGGGCCTCGGCGATCATCGGTGCGAGGTCGAGCACCTCGAAGACCCGGTCGAAGCTGACCATGGCGCTCATGACGTCGACCCGCACGTTGGCCAGTGCGGTCAGCGGGCCGTAGAGGCGGGACAGCAGCAGCGCCAGCGCCACGACGTCACCCGGGCTCAGCGACCCGGTGAACGCCAGCCAGCCGCCGAGCCCGTAGACCAGTGCCGTGGCCAGCGCCGCGACCAGGGTCAGGGCCGTGAAGAAGAACCGGCCGTACATGGCCGACAGGACGCCGATGTCGCGGACCCGGGCGGCGCGGTCGCTGAAGGAGGCCGCCTCGGCCGACGGCCGGCCGAACAGCTTGACCAGCAGCGCCCCGGCGACGTTGAACCGCTCGGTCATGGAGGCGTTCATCGATGCGTTGAGGCCGTAGGACTCGCGGGTGATCTCCTGCAGCCGCCGCCCGATCCGCCGCGCCGGGAGGACGAACAGCGGCACGAGCACCAGCGACAGCAGGGTGATCTGCCAGGAGAGCGTCAGCATGACGCCGGCGGTGAGCACCAGGCCGATCACGTTGGACACGACGCCGGACAGCGTCGAGGTGAACGCCTGCTGCGCCCCGATGACGTCGTTGTTCAGCCGGCTGACCAGCGCGCCGGTCTGGGTGCGGGTGAAGAAGGCGACCGGCATCCGCTGCACGTGCTCGAACACCCGGCTGCGCAGGTCGTAGATGACACCTTCGCCGATGCGCGCGGAGTACCACCGGGTGGCCAGGGAGATGACGGCGTCCACGACGGCCAGGCCGGCGATGAACAGCGCGATGCGGACGATGTCCCCCGCCGTGCCCTCGAGGCTCGCGATCCGGTTGACGATGTTGCCGGCCAGCAGCGGCGTGATGACGCCGATCAGCGAGGAACCGACCACCAGCGCCAGGAAGAACGACAGCTCCCTGCGGTACGGCCGGGCGATGCCGAGGATCCGGCGCACCGTTCCCTTCGGCAGCTCCCGGGCGGAGACCGACGGGTCGCGCCGGAAGGACCGCATGGCGGCCATGGAGGTCATCGGATGACTCACGTCCACACCGCCTCCTCTCGTCAGCCCGGCCAACACCGCAGCCGGCCCGGCTGTTCCGCTGAGCCTGCCAGCGGACTACGACAGGTTCAGCGGCCTCCGGCGAGCTCGTGCAGCCGCTCGACCTGGGCGGCCCGCTCGGCGGCGTCCTGCGCCTCGACATCGTTGCGTACGGCGGAGCGCACGAGCGCCGCCGTCGCCCGGCTCGCCGCCACCGGCGGAGCGGTGAGCGCCGCGACGAGGTCCGCGACGGCGGCGTCGAGGTCGGCACGGGGCACGGCGGCGTTCGCCAGCCCGATCGCGTGCGCCTCGGCCGCCTTCACCGCGCGGCCGGTCAGGCAGATCTCCATCGCCCGGGAGTAGCCGACCAGCTCCATGAGGGTGCTGGTGCCGGTCAGGTCGGGCACCAGGCCGAGCGTGGCCTCGGGCAGCCGGAGCTGCGCGTCGTCGGCGAACACCCGCAGGTCGCAGGCCAGCGCGAGCTGGGCCCCCGCGCCGATGGCGTGTCCCTGGACGGCCGCCACCGAGACGATCCCCGGCGAGCGCAGCCACCGGAAGCCGCCCTGGTAGGTCCGGATGCGCTCCTGCGCCTCCTCGGCCGGAAGGTGCCCCAGCTCCCCGAGCCCACCGTTCGTCGAGGGCTCGGGGCTGAACATGCTGCGGTCCAGGCCCGCGGAGAACGACCGCCCCTCGCCGCGCAGCACGACCACCCGGACGTCGTCGTCCAGGGAGGCGCCGACGGCGGCCAGAGCCGTCCAGGTGGCCGGCGTCTGGGCGTTGAGCTGGTCGGCGCGGTCGAGGGTGACGGTGAGGACGGCGCCGTCCCGGCTCGTGCGGACCCACCCGTTGGTCTCGAGGTCTGTGGCTGTCACGCCTTCTTACTATTCCGGTTGGCCCCACCGCGGCTGCGCAGTGTCGCCCCGGACTCCGACAGGAGGCGGTGGATGAACCCGTAGGAGCGGTTCGTCGACGTGGCCAGGGACCGGATGCTCTCGCCGCCGTCGTAGCGCTTGCGGAGCTCGTCGGCCAGCGACGACCGGTCCCCTCCGGTGATGCGCTTGCCCTTGCCGAGTTCGGCAGTGTTCGAGTCGGCCATGACTCCCTCCGTGTCAGCCCCGCCGGTCCACGCCAGCACCGGGTGCGGCCGGTCGGTACCGGCCCGGTGGTGGCAGTCCGTTCCCTCGGGCGCCGCCGTCCCGCTGACCACGACATCCCCTGCGGCAATGATCACGCACAACCCGGCGAGCCGCGACGCGAGACGGAGGGGCTCCGACCGGTGCGACCGCACAGACTCCACACGGGTCGAGCCGCGGCAGCAGACGTGGAGCCGCGCCGTGGCGCGGCTGCACGTCCGGCGGAGCGGCTCTACCCGACTCTCAGGCCAGCTCGACCAGGTCGGCGAGGTCCTCGCTCCAGGTGTCCTCGGTGCCGTCGGGCAGCAGGATCACCTTGTCGGGATTCAGGGCGCGGACGGCGCCCTCGTCGTGGGTGACCAGCACGATCGCGCCGGCGTACGTGCGCAGCGCCTCGAGCACCTGCTCCCGGCTGGCCGGGTCGAGGTTGTTCGTCGGCTCGTCGAGCAGCAGCACGTTCGCGCCCGAGATCACCAGCGTCGCCATCGCCAGGCGGGTGCGCTCGCCGCCCGACAGGGTGCCGGCGCGCTGGTCGACCGTCTCGCCGGAGAAGAGGAACGCACCCAGGATCCGGCGCAGCTCGGTGTCGGTGCTGTCCGGCGCGGCCGAGCGCATGACCTCGAGCAGGCTGCGGTCCATGTCGATGGTCTCGTGCTCCTGGGCGTAGTAGCCCACCCGCAGCCCGTGCCCGGCCTTGACCTCGCCCGTGTCGGGGGTCTCCGTGCCGGCCAGCATGCGCAGCAGCGTCGTCTTCCCGGCTCCGTTCAGCCCGAGGACGACGACGCGCGTGCCCCGGTCCACCGCGAGGTCGACGTCGGTGAAGATCTCCAGCGAGCCGTAGCTCTTCGACAGCCCCTCGGCGAACAGCGGCGTCTTGCCGCACGCCACCGGGGTCGGGAACCGCAGCTTGGCGACCTTGTCGTGCACGCGGACGTCGGCGAGCCCGGCGGCCAGCCGCTCGGCGCGCTTGTCCATGCTCTTCGCGGCCTTCGCCTTCGTGGCCTTGGCGCGCATCTTGTCGGCCTGGGCGTTGAGCGTGTCGATCTTCCGCTCGGTGTTCGCCCGCTCCTGCTTGCGGCGGCGCTCGTCGGTCTCCCGCTGGTCCAGGTACCGCTTCCAGCCGAGGTTGTAGATGTCGACGGTGGCCCGGTTGGCGTCCAGGTGCCACACCTTGTTGACGACGGCCTCGAGCAGCTCGACGTCGTGGCTGATGACGATGAGCCCGCCGCGATGGCTGGACAGGAATCCCTTGAGCCAGGTGATCGAGTCGCCGTCCAGGTGGTTCGTCGGCTCGTCGAGCAGCAGGGTCTCGGCGTCGGAGAACAGGATGCGGGCGAGCTCGACGCGGCGGCGCTGGCCGCCGGAGAGGGTGCGCAGCGGCTGGGCGAGCACGCGGTCGGGCAGGCCCAGGTTGGTGCAGATGCGGGCGGCGTCGCTCTCCGCGGCATAGCCACCCATGGCGGCGAACTGGTCCTCGAGCCGGCCGTAGCGGCGCACCGCCTTGTCGCGCTCCGCGTCGTCGGCCGGCTCGGCCATCGCGATCTGGGCCTTGACCAGCTGGGCGCGCAGGACGTCGAGGCCGCGGCCGGACAGGACGCGGTCGCTGGCGGTGATGTCGAGGTCGCCGCTGCGCGGGTCCTGCGGCAGGTAGCCGATCTCGCCGGAGACGTCGACCTTGCCGGCGTGCGGGACGCGCTCCCCGGCCAGCGTGGTGAGGGTGGTCGTCTTCCCCGCGCCGTTGCGGCCGACGAGGCCGATCCGGTCGCCGGGCTGCACGCGGAGGTCGGCGTCGCTGATGAGGATGCGGGCGCCGGCGCGCAGCTCCAGGCCGGTCGTCGTGATCACTGATCCCAGGGTAGGCGCTCCGGGGCGATACCACGACCGCATTGGGGGTGACATGGGCGGCATCACCCGCCCGGGCGTGTTGCTGTGGACATCTGCCCCACGGCGCCCAGCGGGACGTCAGGATGCGGCCATGAACCCGCACGGGGCGTCCTGGGTGCCGGTCTGCCCGGTCTGCGGCCGCCCGGCCTCGGACGTCGGCGCGGGGCCGTGCCCGTCGTGCAGGCTGCCCGCCGTCGCCCATGCCGCCCTGGTCGTGGCGCGGATCGGGACGACGATGGGCGAGCTGGCCCGGGACCGGGACGAGCTGCTGGCGGCCCTCCGGGCCGCTGCACCCGGCGCGGCGGCGCCCCGCCCGGACGCTCCCGCTGCGCCGGTCCCGCCCGCTGCCCCGCCGTGGGTCCCGCCCCAGCAGCCGTGGACAGCGCCCCAGGGACCGTGGGCCCCCAACAGGAGCGCGTCCGGACCGGTGCCCTCGGGGCCGCCCGCTCCACCCCGGGCGCCTCGTCCGCGGCTCAGCCCCGAGCAGGTGCTGCTCGGGCTGGGGGCGCTCCTCGTCGTGGCCGCCGCGATCACCTTCGTCGCAGTCGCCTGGACGCGGTTCGGTGTGGCGTTCCAGGCCGGCCTGATGGTCGTGGTCACCGCCCTCGCCTGCGGAGTCTCGGCGTGGATCGCCCGGCGCGGGTTGCGGGCCACCGAGGAGGCCCTGGCCGCGGCCGGTGCTGCCCTGCTGGCTGTCGACCTCGCCGGGGCCCGCGCCCTCGGCCTGTTCCGCCTGGAGGACGTCTCCCTCCGGATGTGGTGGGCGGTGTCCTGCGCCGTCGTCCTGGTGGTGACCCTGCTCCTCGCCCGGCTCACCCGGACCACCGCCACCTGGCCGCTCGCCGCACTCCTCGCCGCGCAGCCGCTGCCCTTCCTGCTCATGACCGGGGAACTGTTGACCGGGCCGCTGGGGGCGGCCGTCGCCCTCGCCGTGGCCGCGGCCGACGTGGTCGCGTGGCGATGGCTGCGACCGGGCCTGGCACCGGTCGCCCTCGCCCTGGCGGCCGTCCTCGGGGCGGCCGGGGTGCTCGGCGGCCTGGCCACGGCCGCGGGGTCCGACGCGGTCGAGTCCTGGACGGCGACGGGCGTGCTCGCCGTCGCCGGAGCGGGGCGCTGCTCCTCGACCGCTGGGCCCGGGCCGGCCGCGCGCCCCGCTACCCCGAAGGCGTCCCCGCCGTGGTCGGGGCGGTCGTCGGTCTGGCCCTCACCGCGTCGTTGCAGACCGCCGGTAACCCCGGGTCGTGGCTCGCCATCGGCCTGGGCCCGGTGCTCCTCGTGGTCGCCGTCCTGCTCGCGGCGCGGACCGCGCCGGCCGCCGGCCTCGTCGCGGCCGGAGCGGCGCTGACGTCGGTGCACGGGGCACTGCTCTCCGACGAGGAACGCTACGGCGAGCTGGCCGTCGTCGCCCTGGTCGCGACGGTGCCGGCCGTGCTGGCGGCGGTCCGGCTGCCGGTCCTGCGGCGGCCGGCCACGGCCGTGGCGGTCCTCGCTCCCGCGGCTGCCGTGCTGCTCGCCCACGCCGACGGCCTGCTCCCCGCCACGGTTGCGGGGCTGCTGCTGGCCCTCGTGGCCGCCGCGGCGTTCGCGGTGGCGACGCTCCGCGCGGGACGGCCCGAGGAGTGGGCCGCGGCCGCCTCCGCCGCGGTCGCCGGGCTGGCCGCGGCGGCGACGAGCGGCTCGGTGCAGGCATGGGGCCAGGTCGGGCTGCAGCTCGGCGTCGCCGGGGTGGCCGCCGGTGTCTACGCGATCGTGGCGTCCCGGCGCTGGGTCGGCGCGGTCGCCGTCGCCGACCTGGTCGCCGCCACGTGGATCGCCGTCGGCGGAGCGGGGTCGAGACCCCGGAGGCGTACACCCTGCCGGCCGCGGTCGGGCTCCTGGTGATCGCCCTCCCGCGACTGCGGACCGGGGCGCCGTCGTGGGCGGCCGAGGGCGCGGCCGCCGGTGTCGCGCTCGTTCCGTCGGCCCTGGTGGTCGTGGCGGAGCCGACCGCGCTCCGGCTGGTCCTGGTGGTCGTCGCCGCGGCCCTGCTCACCGTGGCCGGCACCCTGCTGCACCGCCAGGCGCCCTTCGTCGTCGGGACGGGCGTGCTGCTGTTCGTCGCGGTCGGCCGGCTCGGCCCGTACGCGCCTCTCCTCCCCGCTGGGTCACCCTCGGCGCCGCGGGGCTGCTGCTGCTGGTCGTCGGGGCCACCTACGAGCGCCGCCGCCAGCAGGCCCGCGAGGCCGTCGCCTGGGTGGCCCAGATGCGCTGACCGGGTGCCCCGCTCCCCCGACCGCCCTACGGTGGGACGGCCCGGGGGAAGGAAGGGGCGGCGATGAAGCAACCGGTCGGCACGGCACCGCTGCCTCCGCTGCCCTACCGCGCCCGGCCGCCGCAGGTGCTGCTCGGTGTGGGGGCGGTGCTCCTCGTCAGCGCCGGAGCGGCGGTCGCCTCCGCGTACGGCGGCGGCCCGGTGCGCATCCTGCTGCTCGCGCCGCCGGCGCGGCCACCTGGTACTCGTTGCGGGCGGCGCGAGCCGGCTGCGCAGCTCCCGGGAGACCCTGGCCGCCTCCGCCGCCGGCCTGGCGCTGTCGGGCGCCGACCTGGGCGGTCCGCTGCTCGGCGGGCACCCGGGCTCGGCCGCGGCCCTCACGGCGGGCTTCCTCGTGCTGCACCGGGCGGCCCCCACCACGATCACCTGGCCGCTCGTGGCGTGGGGTGCGGCGCAGCTCGCGGTCCTGCGCGCGCTCGACGCCGTCGCCCCGGCGCTGCACACCGGTCTCTTCCTCGCCGTCGCGCTCGTGGGACTGGGCATCGCGCTGTTCGGCCGGCGGATCGTCGCGCGGGTCGCGCTGGTGACCGCGGCCCCGTGGTGGCTCGCCGGGGTCGTGGGCGGCACGTCGAGCGCGTGGGGCGATGCCGGCCTGGAACGGTGGCTCTCGGCCGGGATGATGATCGCCGCCGCCGCGGGACTGCTGCTGGCCCGGCTGCGCGCGGAGGTCGAGCCGCTGATGGGCCCCCGGTGGCCGTGCCGGTCGTCGCGGGGCTCGTGGCCGGAGCGGCCGTCACCGGGGCGTTCTCCTCGCTGGGCACCGTCGCCATGACGTTGACGGGCTACGCCGGCGTCCTGCTCGCCACCACGGCCGCGGCGACCCTGACCGGCTGGCGACGGGGCTGTTCCTGCCCGTCGCGCTCGCGGCGGGCATCGTCATGGCGCTGCTGTCCGTCGGTCAGCTGGTCACGCGGGAGCGGTGGTCCGAGCTCAGCCTCCTGCTGCTGCTGACCGCTCTGCCGACGGTGGTGGTCGCCGTCCGACGGCCCGACGACCGGCCGGTGGCCCTGCCCGTGGCCCTCCTGTGCCTGGCCGGGGCCGCCCTGCTGGCCATGCCGGACGGCCTGCTGGGCCCGGTCGCCGTGGGAGTGCTCCTGACGGTCCTGTACTGCGTCGCCATGACGACGGGCGCCGTACTCGAGGCCCCGTCCCGTCGGGCCACGGCCCGGGCGGCGGCGGTGTGCTCGGTCGCCGCCGCCGTCCTGCTCCGGGCCGAGGACGAGCGGACGACGCTGGCGGTGCTGCTCGCCGTCCAGTCGGCCTTCACGCTGAGCTGGGCGTGGCGCACGCACGTCCCCGGGCAGCCGCTGGACGCCACGTCCTCCCCGCCTGGCGAGGTGGAGCGCTCCAGGTCGTGGCGGCTGCCTGGTTCTTCGCGGCGGCCGCCGACCTCGCGGCGATCGAGTGGTACTCCCTCCCGGCGGCGTTCGGGCTGTTGGTCGCCGCCGGGCCGCGGCTGGTGGACGGCCCGTCGTGGCCGGCCTGGGGGCCAGGCCTCCTGGTGGCTGCCGTGCCCTCGGCCCTGCTCGCCGTGACGACGTCGGACGGCAACCGGGCGGTCAGCGTCCTGCTCGTCTCGGCAGCCGTGCTCGTGGCCGCGGCCCGCACCGGGATCCGGGCACCGCTGATGGTCGGCGCCGCAACGGTGCTGTTCCTGGGGCTCGGGTTCACCGTGCGGGCGCTGCCGTGGCCGCTGGCGACGGCGCTCGTGGTGGGCGCGGCCCTGCTGGCCGTGGGGACGCGGCGGGAACGCCGTCCGGTCGCCGGTTTCGGCGTCCGCCTGGCCGACCTCCGCTGACGCCTCCTGCGCGGGCACACCGCCCGTAGGCGCGTCGATGCGGTCATAGAGGCCGGATGACCGCGCGCAGACGCATGCGGACGCCGAGGGCTCAGCCCATGACGAAGCGCGGAGCCTGGGAACGCACTCGGCGCCCTGACCGTGCGACACCAGGTGTCATGGTCAGGGCGCCGAATAGCGCGCGGTGAGGTGCCTAGACGCGGAAACCGAGCGCCCGGAGCTGCTCGCGGCCGTCGTCGGTGATCTTGTCGGGACCCCACGGCGGCATCCAGACCCAGTTGATCCGGATGTCGTCGACCAGCCCGGGCCCGGGGCCGCCGGTCAGCGCCTGGCGGGCCTGGTCCTCGATGACGTCGGTCAGCGGGCAGGCCGCCGAGGTCAGCGTCATGTCGATGATGGCCACGCTGGCGTCGGCGTTGCTGTCGTCGACGTCGAGGCCGTAGACGAGGCCGAGGTCGACGACGTTGACGCCCAGCTCGGGGTCGACGACGTCGCGCATGGCCTCCTCGAGGTCCTCGATGAGGGCCGACTTGTAGGCCGGCAGGTCGCCCGGCGCACCGTCGGTGGCGGGGGTCGCGTTCTCGGTCGTCTCGCTCATGCGGGGCCTCCGGTGGGGGCTGCGGGGTGGGTGGCAGGCGCAGCGGCGGTGGGGTGGGCGGCAGGCGCAGCGGCGGTGGGGTGGGCGGCAGGCGCAGCGGCGGTGGGGTGGGTGGCCGACAGAGCTCGGGCGGACGCGTCCTTCAGCGCCATCCAGCTCATCAGCGCGCACTTGATGCGCGCGGGGTACTTCGACACACCGGCGAACGCGACGGCGTCCTCCAGTTCGTCCTCGAGCTTCTCGGCGACGGCGGGGTCGCCCTTGGCCTGCATCAGGGTCATGAAGTGCTCGCCGGTCTCCAGCGCCTGCGGCACCGTCTTGCCGATGACCAGGTCGTACATCGCGGAGATGGACGCCTGGCTGATCGAGCAGCCCATGCCCTCGTAGGAGACGTCCGCGATGGTGTCGCCTTGGACGTGCAGGCGCAGCGTGACCTCGTCACCGCAGGTCGGGTTGACGTGGTGCACCTCGGCCTCGAACGGCTCGCGCAGACCTCGGCCGTGCGGGTTCTTGTAGTGGTCCAGGATGATCTCCTGGTACATGTTCTCCAGCTGCATCAGCGGCTCGACCTCACACCGTTCCGAAGAACTTCTGGGCCGCGCGAATTCCGTCGGCCAGCGCATCGATGTCGTCGTAGCCGGTGTGCACGTAGAACGTCGCCCGCGTGGTCGCCGGCACCTTGAAGCGCCGTACGACCGGCCAGGCGCAGTGGTGCCCGACCCGGACCGCGATGCCGTGGTCGTCGAGGACCTGGCCCACGTCGTGCGGGTGGATGCCCTCGACGGTGAAGGAGATCGCTCCCCGCGGGCCACGGTGTCGGGCGGGCCGATCACGGTCACGCCGGGGATCTCGGCGAGCTTCCCCAGCGCGTAGCCGGTGATCGCCAGCTCGTGCGCCTCGACCGTGTCCATGCCGAGCGCCTGCAGGTACTCGACGGCGGCTGCCAGGCCGATGACCTGCGCGGTCATCGGCACGCCGGCCTCGAAGCGCTGCGGCGGGGCGGCGAAGGTGCTGCCCTCCATGCGCACGACCTCGATCATCGAGCCGCCCGTCAGGAACGGGGGCAGCTTGTCGAGCACGTCGTAGCGCCCCCACAGGACGCCGACGCCGGTGGGCCCGAGCATCTTGTGCCCGGAGAACACCAGGAAGTCCGCGCCGAGCTCGGCCACGTCGATGGGCTGGTGCGGCACCGACTGGGCGCCGTCGACCAGCACCAGGGCCCCGACCTCGTGCGCCCGGGCGACGATCTCGCCCAGCGGGTTGATCGTGCCCAGGATGTTCGACTGCTGGGTGACCGCGACCAGCTTCGTGCGCTCGTTGACCACCGTCGTCAGGTCGCCGAGGTCGAGCCGGCCGTCGTCGGTCAGGCCCAGCCAGCGCAGGGTCGCCCCGGTGCGCTCGCAGAGCTGCTGCCACGGCACGAGGTTGGCGTGGTGCTCCATCTCGGTGACCACGATCTCGTCGCCCTGGCCCACGGCGTAGGTCCGGAACTCCTCCTCCTTCGCCGTCGCGGCGTTGGAGAGGGCGTAGGCGACGAGGTTGATCGCCTCGGTGGTGTTGCGGGTGAAGACGATCTCTCGCTCGGGGCGCCGATGAACCCGCCGATGGTGGCGCGGGCGGCCTCGTAGGCGCCCGTCGCCTCCTCGGCGAGCTGGTGGGCTCCCCGGTGCGGAGCGGCGTTGACGTTCTCGTAGAACCAGCGCTCGGCGTCGAGCACCTGGCGTGGCTTCTGCGACGTCGCCCCGGAGTCGAGGTAGACCAGCCGCTTCCCGTCCCGGACGGTGCGGGACAGGATCGGGAAGTCCGCCCGGATCGCCTCGACGTCCAGCGGCAGGGGCTGCTTCTGCGCCCCGGCATCAGGACGCGAGACGGTCACGGTCATGCGGAAGCGACCTCCGCGGCGGCACGCTCGGCGCTCGCCTGCTCGTTGGAGTCCTTGACGTAGGCGGCGTAGCCCTGGTCCTCGAGCTTGGCCGCGAGCTCCGGGCCACCCTCGTCGACGACCCGGCCCGCGACGAACACGTGCACGAAGTCGGGCTTGATGTACTTGAGGATCCGCGTGTAGTGGGTGATCAGCAGGACGCCGACGTCACCCTCCTCGCGGGTCTTGTTGACGCCCTCGGAGACGATGCGCAGCGCGTCGACGTCGAGGCCGGAGTCGGTCTCGTCGAGGATCGCCATCTTCGGCTTGAGCAGCCGCATCTGCAGGATCTCGTGGCGCTTCTTCTCGCCACCGGAGAAGCCCTCGTTGACGTTGCGCTCGGCGAACGCCGGGTCCATCTCGAGGCCGGCCATCTCGGTCCGGACGTCCTTGACCCAGGTGCGCAGCTTCGGCGCCTCGCCCTTGAGCGCGGTGGCGGCGGTGCGCAGGAAGTTCGACACCGACACGCCGGGGACCTCGACCGGGTACTGCATGGCGAGGAACAGGCCGGCGCGGGCGCGCTCGTCGACGCTCATCGCGAGGACGTCCTCGCCGTCGAGCGTGACGGTGCCGCCGGTGATCGTGTACTTCGGGTGGCCGGCGATCGAGTAGGCCAGGGTCGACTTCCCCGAGCCGTTCGGGCCCATGATCGCGTGGGTCTCCCCGGAACGGACGGTCAGGTCGACGCCGCGGAGGATCTCCTTGGCGTCGTCACCGTCCCCGACGGTGACGTGCAGGTCGCGGATCTCCAGGACGGACACTCGTTCTCCTCAGTTGCTGGCCGCGGCAGGGAGGCTGTCGTCGATCGACACGTCGACGTACACGTCCTCCCCTCCACGCGGACCGGGTAGACGGCCACCGGCTCGGTGGCCGGCAGGTTGGTGGGTTCGCCGGTGCGCAGGTCGAAGCACGACCCGTGCAGCCAGCACTCGATGGTCGGGGCGCCCTTGAACTCCTCGACGTCGCCCTCCGACAGCGGGACCTCGGCGTGCGAGCACTGGTCCTCGATGGCGTAGACGTCGCCCTCGAAGCGGACGACGGCGATGTCGACGTCGGCGAGCTCGACCCGCAGGGAGCCGGGCTCCTTGACGTCGGCCAGCGAGCAGACGCGCTCGAAGCTCACGCCGGCACCTCCTGCTCCTCCAGACCCGGGAGCGCGCCGAGACGGGCCTCGATGGTGCCCATCAGCCGGTCCTGCAGGCTGTCGATCCCGATGTGCTGGACGACGTCGGCGAAGAAGCCGCGGACGACCAGCCGTCGGGCGGTCTCGGCGTCGATGCCGCGCGAGCAGAGGTAGAACAGCTGCTCGTCGTCGAAGCGGCCGGTGGCGCTGGCGTGGCCGGCGCCGACGATCTCGCCGGTCTCGATCTCCAGGTTGGGCACCGAATCGGCGCGGGCGCCGTCGGTGAGCACCAGGTTGCGGTTCAGCTCGTAGGTCTCGGTGCCGGTCGCGGCGGGACGGATGCGGACGTCGCCGATCCAGACCGTGCGCGCCTGCTCGCCCTGCAGCGCGCCCTTGTAGAGCACGTTGCTGGTGCAGTTCGGCACCGCGTGGTCGACCCAGAGCCGGTGCTCCTGGTGCTGGGTCTCGTCGGCGAAGTAGACGCCGAACAGCTCGGCGCTGCCGCCGGGGCCGGCGTACTGCACGTTGCTGACCAGGCGGACCAGGTCACCGCCGAGGGTGACCACGACCTGCCTGAAGGTGGCGTCGCGGCCGACGACGGCGTCGTACTGGCCGCCGTGGACCGCGCCGGGAGCCCAGTCCTGCACGGAGACCAGCGTGACCTGCGCGCTGTCGCCGATGAGGACCGAGACGCCCCCGGAGTACTTCGCCAGGCCGGTGTGGTCGAGCACGATCGTGGCCTTGGCGAAGGCGCCGACCTCGACGACGAGCTGGCCCCACACGACGTCGTCGCCACCGGCGCCGGCCAGGCCGAGGGTGACCGGGCGGTCGAGCTGCGCCTCCTGCGCCACGCGGACGACGGCCGCGCCGCCGGAGCGCTGACGGGTCAGTGCGGCGAGCCGGTCGACCGGCTCGGGCAGGCCCTTGAGCAGCGGGTCGTCGGCCTCGACGCTGGTCAGCTCGACACCCTCGGGGAGGTCGGTCGTCCAGGTCAGGTGGGCGTCGGACGGTGCGCCGTCGAGGAGGGCCCGCACCCGCTTCATCGGCGTGAAGCGCCACGTCTCCTCACGACCGGTGGGGACGCCGAACGCGTCCGGGTCGGTGGAGGTGAGGCGCTCGGCCGGTGAGCCGGTCGGGGTGGGGCCACCGTGCGAGTGCGCACCCGGGGCCGCCTCCCCGGCGCTGCCGGTGTCGGCGGCCGGGGTCGTCGGCGGCCCGGCCTGGGCACCCACGCCCGGAGCGAACAGCTCCGAGGCGAGGGTGCTCGGCTGGGTGGTGAGGTCGGTCGTGCTGGTGTGGTCGGGGGCTGACATCAGCCGACGGCACCTTCCATCTGCAGTTCGATGAGCCGGTTCAGCTCGAGGGCGTACTCCATCGGCAGCTCGCGGGCGATCGGCTCGACGAACCCGCGCACCACCATGGCCATGGCCTCGTCCTCGGACAGGCCGCGGCTCATCAGGTAGAAGAGCTGGTCGTCGCTGACGCGCGAGACGGTCGCCTCGTGACCCATGGCCACGTCGTCCTCGCGGACGTCGACGTAGGGGTAGGTGTCCGACCGGCTGATCGTGTCGACGAGCAGGGCGTCGCACTTGACCGTCGACTTGGAGCCGTAGGCCCCTTCGTCGATCTGGACCAGGCCGCGGTAGGACGTGCGGCCACCGCCACGGGCCACCGACTTCGACACGATCGTCGAGGAGGTGTACGGGGCGGCGTGCACCATCTTGGCGCCGGCGTCCTGGTGCTGGCCCTCGCCCGCGAAGGCGATGGAGAGGACCTCGCCCTTGGCGTGCTCGCCGGTCATCCAGACGGCCGGGTACTTCATGGTCACCTTGGAGCCGATGTTGCCGTCGACCCACTCCATGGTCGCGCCCTCGTGGGCCACGGCCCGCTTGGTGACCAGGTTGTACACGTTGTTCGACCAGTTCTGGATGGTCGTGTACCGGCAGCGCGCGTTCTTCTTGACGATGATCTCGACGACCGCGGAGTGCAGCGAGTCGCTCTTGTAGATCGGCGCGGTGCAGCCCTCGACGTAGTGCACGTAGGCGCCCTCGTCGACGATGATCAGGGTCCGCTCGAACTGGCCCATGTTCTCGGTGTTGATCCGGAAGTAGGCCTGCAGCGGGATGTCGACGTGCACACCCTTCGGCACGTAGATGAACGAGCCACCCGACCAGACGGCGGTGTTCAGCGCGGCGAACTTGTTGTCGCCGGACGGGATCACCGAGCCGAAGTACTCCTGGAAGATCTCCGGGTGCTCCTTCAGGGCCGTGTCGGTGTCCAGGAAGAGAACGCCCTGGTCCTCCAGCTCCTTCTGGATCTGGTGGTAGACGACCTCGGACTCGTACTGCGCGGCGACACCCGAGACGAGGCGCTGCTTCTCCGCCTCCGGGATGCCGAGCCGGTCGTAGGTGTTCTTGATGTCGTCGGGCAGGTCCTCCCACGAGGCGGCCTGGGCCTCGGTGGAGCGCACGAAGTACTTGATGTTCTGGAAGTCGATGCCGGAGAGGTCCGAGCCCCAGTCGGGCATGGGCTTGCGACCGAAGAGCTTGAGGGCCTTGAGCCGGCGCTCGAGCATCCAGTCGGGCTCGCTCTTGCGCCGCGAGATGTCGGCGACGACGTCCTCGTCGATCCCGCGGCGGGCCGAGGCACCGGCGGTGTCGGCGTCCGCCCAGCCGTACTTGTAGCGGCCGAGCTGGTCGATCTGCTCGTCCTGCGTCAGCGGCGTGCTGGTCACCGGCTGCTGGGTGCTGGTCATGCGGGCGTCCTCTCCCGGTCGATCGTGGGGGTGGTGCTCGTGGTGGACGGTGCGGGGCGCTCGCGGTGCGGCGCTGCTCGCTCACCTGGTACAGGGCGTGCGGGGGCTGATCTGTTCCCCGCGCGGGTGTGGTTCTGGCTGCGCAGTGGCCCGGGGATGTGCGTGGTGCAGATCCCGTCGCCGTGGGCGATCGTGGCCAGCCGCTGGACGTGGGTGCCCACGAGCCGGCCGATCACCGCGGTCTCGGCCTCGCACAGCTGGGGAACTCCGCGGCCACGTGCGCCACCGGGCAGTGGTGCTGGCAGAGCTGCCCCCGCCGGAGATCGCCGAGGCCGTGGCAGCGTAGCCCTCCGCCGTGAGGGCGGCGGCGAGGGCCTGCGCCCGGTCCACCGGCTGGTCCGGACGGGCGTCGACGGCCTGCTGGACGGCGTCGGACGCGCGGCGTTCCAGCCCGGCGAGCTGCTGCTCGGCGACGGCGCGGACGGCGTCGGGCCCACCGGACGCCGCCACGTAGCGCAGGGCGGTCAGCGCGAGGTCGTCGTAGGCGTGCGGGAAGGCCGACCGTCCGGCATCGGTCAGGTGGAAGCGGCGGGCGGGCCGGCCGCGGCCACGGTGGGCGTCCCGCGTGAGCCGCTCCTCGAGCCGGCCCGCGGCGACGAGGGAGTCCAGGTGCCGGCGGACGGCGGCCGGCGAGATGCCGAGGCGGGCGGCCAGCTCGGTGGCGGTCTGCGGCCCGTGCTCGAGGAGCAGGCTGCTGACGCGGTCGCGGGTACGCCCGTCGTCGGCGGTCGCCGACGCGCGCGGGTGTGCCCGCTCCTCGACCGACCCAGCGCTTTCCACAACACAAGTGTGTCCTATATCGGGAACGCCGCAAGCAAGGTCAACCTAAGAACAGCCGCCACAGGGACCGCCCGTGAGCAGGCTCACGCGGCTGCGGCGCCGTGACCACAGCAGGGAGCCGTGCCGACGGTGCCACCGCATAGCATCGGGGCCGTGCCGGGCCTGCCCACCTCCTTCTCCCCGCGACCGTCTCCCGGATCGCCCTGCTCAACGCCGTCGCCAACGGGCTGATCGTGGTGACCGGCGGGCTGGTCCGGCTGACCGGCTCGGGGCTGGGGTGCCCGACGTGGCCGCGCTGCACCGACGAGAGCTTCGTGGCGACCCCGGAGCTGGCCGGCCACGGCGCCATCGAGTTCGGCAACCGGCTGCTCACCTTCGTGCTGGCCGCGGTCGCCATCGCGACCGTCGTGGCCGTGTGGCGCGCGCCGCGGCGCGACCTGCGCACCCTCGCCGTCCTCACGTTCCTCGGCATCCCTGCGCAGGCGGCGCTCGGCGGCGTCACCGTGCTGACCGGCCTCAACCCGTGGACGGTGGCCGCGCACTTCCTCGTGTCGGCACTCCTGGTGGCGCTGGCGACGACGCTGTGGCTGCGCTCGCGCGAACCGGGGTCGGCCGGCCGCTGCTGCGCCGTCCCTTCGTGCTGCTGGTCAACGGCATCGCAGCCGTCACCGCCGTCGTCCTGGTGTTCGGCACCGTCGTCACCGGCAGCGGCCCGCACAGCGGCGACGTGCCGGACGACCCGGACGCCGGGCCGGTCCGGATGGGGTTCGACCCCGAGCTGGTCAGCCAGCTCCACGCCGACGTCGTCTTCCTGCTCCTCGGCCTGACCGTCGCGCTGCTCGTGGCCCTCCACGCCACCGACTCCCCAGCCGCGTCCGCCGGGCCGCTCGCGACCTGCTGATCGTGCAGCTCGCGCAGGGCGTCATCGGGTACGTGCAGTACTTCACCGACCTGCCGATCGCGCTGGTGCTGCTGCACATGCTCGGCGCCGTGCTGATCACCGCGTACACCGCGCGACTGGTGTGGTCGGTCCGCGGCCCGGCGTCGGAGTTGCCGCTCAGCACGACGACCGAAGCGGCCGCCGCCACCCGCTGAGCGGCGACCGGCCGGGCGCTCACTCGTGCCAGACGAGGACGACGGCGAGCGATCCGTCCGGTGACTCCCAGTGGCCGTTGGTCACCGTCTCCGGGGCGCTGCGGGCGTCGGCCCACGCCGGCCAGGCGTCCCCCTCGTCGTGCCAGACCAGCCGCCCGCCCGCGAAGTAGGTGACCACCGGCCAGCCGGCCTCGATCAGTGCCTCGACCTCGGCCGGTTCGAGCCCCGTCGTCCTCAGTGCGTACGTCCGGCCGTCGGCCCCGACCAGCTGACCCATCCGCGCGTTCGCGAGGTCCCTCCGCACGGCACGGAAGCTACCGCCGCTGGCGACGTCATGGAGCGGCCGCCCTTCAGGGGCCCACGCCGAGCGTGCGAGGCGTGGGGGAAGGGTGGTCCTTGCTCAGACGATGGCGTCGACGACGATCGCCACCATCAGCAGCGCCAGGTACGAGATCGAGACGTGGAACAGCTGCATGGGCTTGAAGTCGCCGCCGCGCACGATCCGGCGCAGCAGGCGGTGCGCCTCGACGACGAACCAGCCCCCAGGAGGGCAGCGGCGATCGTGTAGCCGAGCCCGATGCCGTAGTCGGCCGCGATCGGCCACAGCGACAACGACACGGCGACGGTCGCATAGGCCCAGGCCACGCTCTGCCGGCCGACCGAGACCGCGGTGGTGACGACCGGCAGCATCGGGACGTCGGCCCGCGCGTAGTCGTCCTTGAACCGCAGCGCCAGCGCCCAGAAGTGCGGCATCTGCCAGCAGAAGACGACGCCGAAGACGACGACGGCCGGCCAGTCCAGCGACCCGGTGACCGCGGCCCAGCCGATCAGCACCGGCGCCGCCCCGGGACGCCGCCCCACTCGGTGCTGCGGCGGGTGTGCCGCTTGAACACCATCGTGTAGAGGACGGCGTAGTAGAAGATCGCCGCCGCCGCCAGCGCGGCGGCCAGCGGCGTGGTGGTCAGCGCCAGCAGCACGATGGACGTGACCGTCAGGACGGACCCGAAGACCAGCGCCGCACGCGGTGTCACCTGACCGGTCACCAGCGGCCGCTTCTGGGTGCGCTGCATCAACCGGTCGATGTCCCGGTCGACGTAGCAGTTGAAGACGTTCGCCGCGCCCGCGGCCAGGGTGCCGCCGAGCAGGGTGAGCAGCAGCAGCGACAGCGACGGCCAGCCGCGGGCCGCCAGCATCATCGCCGGGACCGTGGTCACCAGCAGCAGCTCGATGATCCGCGGCTTGGTCAGGGCCACGTAAGCGGTGACCCGTGCGCGGAGGGCGCTGGGAGGACGCCGTTCCGGATCGGCCCGGCGCGTCGACAGCGCCGTCACCGGGTGCCCTCGTGCGCGCGGGCGCGCGCATCGCAGGGCACTGCCGACCGGCTGAACAGCAAGGGGGCCTCTTCGAACCGAGGACGGGGAACGCGAGCCACTGTAGCCGGGAGGGCGCACCGGTCACGTCGCGGGACGAGTGCGGATGACTAGGGTTGAACGCGTTGTTGCTGCGTGTGCAGCGGGTAGGGCTGTCGTCGACGACGACGGCGCGCCGCCGGTCCAGCGCGGGCCCCGCCCGGACGCCGACCGCACCACGCAGGGCCATTTCCAGGGCCAGATCTCGAGGGAGCACCCAGCACATGACGCAGAGCACCCGGTCCGAAGCCCCCGCCGAGGCGGCCACCGACAGCCCCACCGGCAGCCCGACCGAGCCGCGACCCACTCTCCCGGACGGCTTCGGCGACCTGGACCGCCGCGCGATCGACACCGCCCGCATCCTGGCCATGGACGCCGTCCAGAAGGTCGGCAACGGCCACCCCGGCACCGCGATGAGCATGGCGCCGACGGCCTACCTGCTCTTCCAGAAGTGGCTGCGCCACGACCCGACCGATCCGAACTGGGTCGGCCGCGACCGGTTCGTGCTCTCGATGGGCCACTCGAGCCTCACGCTCTACGTCCAGCTCTACCTGTCGGGCTACGGCCTCGAGCTCGACGACCTCAAGGCACTGCGGACCTGGGGTTCTCTGACGCCCGGCCACCCCGAGGTCAACCACACGCCCGGCGTGGAGACGACGACCGGCCCGCTCGGCCAGGGCGTCGGCAACGCCGTCGGCATGGCGATGGCCGCCCGCCGCGAGCGCGGCCTGTTCGACCCGGACACCCCCGAGGGGAGAGCCTCTTCGACCACACCATCTGGGCGTTCGCCTCCGACGGTGACCTCGAGGAGGGCGTCAGCGGCGAGGCGTCGTCCCTGGCCGGGACCCAGGAACTGGGCAACCTGGTCCTCGTCTACGACGACAACCGGATCTCCATCGAGGACGACACGACGGTCGCCTTCACCGAGGACGTCGGCAAGCGCTACGAGGCCTACGGCTGGCACGTGCAGCACGTCGACGACGGCGAGGACCTGGCCGCGGTCGACGCCGCGTTCGCCGCCGCGAAGGCCGAGACCTCCCGGCCCTCGATCATCGTGCTCCGGACGATCATCGCCTGGCCCGCGCCCAACAAGCAGAACACCGGCGCCGCGCACGGCTCGGCCCTCGGCGACGACGAGGTCAAGGCCACCAAGGAGATCCTCGGCTTCGACCCCGAGCAGACCTTCGAGGTGGCGCCCGAGGTCATCGAGCACGCCCGCACGGCCGTCGACCGCGGCCAGGAGGCCCACGCCGCCTGGCAGGAGGACTTCGACGCCTGGCAGCAGTCCAACCCGGACCGCGCCGCGCTGCTGGAGCGGATGACGACCCGGAGCCTGCCGGAGGGCTTCGCCCAGAAGCTGCCGTCGTGGGACGCCGATCGGAAGGGCGTGGCCACGCGCAAGGCGTCCGGCGAGGTGCTCGCGGCGCTGTTCCCCGAGCTCCCCGAGCTGTGGGGCGGGTCGGCCGACCTGGCCGAGAGCAACAACACCGCCGTCAAGGGCGAACCGTCGTTCGTGCCCGCCAGTCGCCAGACCAAGATGTGGAGCGGCGGGCCCTACGGCCGCATCCTCCACTTCGGCGTCCGCGAGCACGCCATGGGCGCGATCATGAACGGCATCGCGCTGCACGGTGGCACCCGTGTCTACGGCGGCACGTTCCTGACCTTCTCCGACTACATGCGCGGCGCCGTGCGTCTGGCAGCGCTGATGCAGCTGCCGGTCACCTACGTCTGGACGCACGACTCGATCGGCCTCGGCGAGGACGGCCCGACGCACCAGCCCATCGAGCACTTCGCCGCGCTGCGCGCCATCCCCGGCCTGGACGTCGTCCGCCCCGCGGACGCCAACGAGGTCGCCGTCGCCTGGCGCACGGTCCTGGAGAACAACGACCGCCCGGCGGGGCTGCTGCTGTCCCGGCAGAACCTGCCGGTCTTCGACCGCGGCGACGCCGGCTCCGCCGAGGGCGTGGCCCGCGGCGCCTACGTCCTGGCCCCTGCATCCAACGAGGCCTCCGGCGGCACCCCCGAGGTGATCCTGATGGGGACCGGCTCCGAGGTGCAGATCGCCATGGCCGCCCGTGACCGGCTCGAGGCCGACGGAATCCCCACGCGGGTGGTCTCGGTGCCCTGCGTCGAGTGGTTCGCCGAGCAGGACGACGCCTACAAGAACGAGGTGTTCCCGCCCACCGTCCGCGCCCGCGTCAGCGTGGAGGCCGGCGTGCCGATGGGCTGGCGCGAGTTCGTCGGCGATGCCGGCCGGATCGTGGGACTCACCCACTACGGCGCCAGCGCCCCCTACACCGTCCTCTACGAGAAGTTCGGCCTCACCGACGAAGCCGTCGTGGCCGCCGCCCGCGAGAGCATCGAGGCCGCCGCGTCCGGTCCCGGCGTCCCGGCGGGCCCCGTCCGCGCAACCGGCGGACTCCCGCACCCCACCGGCGACCGCTAACCCCGCACCACCCAGCCCGAAAGGCAGTGACATGGCACAGAACCCGAATCTGGCCGAGCTCTCCGAGGCAGGGGTGGCCGTCTGGCTGGACGACCTCTCCCGGGACCGCATCCGCAGCGGCAACCTGCAGTCCCTCGTCGACGAGTACTCCGTCGTCGGCGTCACGACGAACCCGACCATCTTCGCCGCGGCGATCAGCGGGTCGGACTCCTACGACGACCAGCTGCACGCCCTCGCGGTCCGCAAGGTGAGCGTCGAGGAGGCCCTGCGGACGATCACCGCCGCCGACGTCCGGGACGCCTGCGACCTGCTGGCCCCCGTGGCCGAGGCCTCCCCGGCGACGGCCGGGTCTCCCTCGAGGTGGCCCCGGGCCTGGCGCACGACACCGACGCCACGGCCGCCGAGGCCGGGCACCTGTGGTGGCTGGTCGACCGGCCGAACCTGTACATCAAGATCCCGGCGACGGAGGCGGGTCTGCCCGCGATCACCGAGTCGATCGCCAACGGCATCAGTGTCAACGTCACCTTGATCTTCAGCCTCGAGCGCTACCGCGCGGTGATGGACGCCTACCTCTCCGGCCTGGAGAAGCGGGCAGCAGAGGGTGGCTCGCTGGAGGGCATCGCGTCGGTGGCGTCGTTCTTCGTCTCCCGGGTCGACTCCGAGATCGACAAGCGCCTGGACAAGGCCGGCGCTGACGCGTCGCTGAAGGGCAAGGCCGGCATCGCCAATGCGCAGCTGGCCTACCAGGCGTACGAGGAGGTCTTCTCCTCCGACCGCTGGCGGGCGCTGGAGGCCCAGGGAGCGGCGCGGCAGCGGCCGCTGTGGGCGTCGACCGGGGTGAAGAACCCTGAGTACTCCGACACGATGTACATCAGCGAGCTCATCGCCCCCGGCACGGTCAACACCATGCCCGAGAAGACGATGATGGCCTACGCCGACCACGGCGCCGCCGGAACGCCGGTGCAGAAGGCCTACGACGACGCGACGGCCGTCATGACGGCCGTCGCGGACGCCGGCGTCGACCTCGACGAGGTCTTCCGGGTCCTGGAGGAGGAGGGCGTGCAGAAGTTCGTCGACTCCTGGGACGAGCTGACCGAGTCGGTGCGCACGGAGCTCGAGGACAAGGCATGAGCCTGTCGGTCAGCGTCCGGGGCCTGGACGTCCCCGACTCCGTCCGCGGCCCGCTCACCGAGGACGACGTCGCGGCGCGGCTGGTCGGCAAGGACGCCACCCTGTGGGGTCCGGAAGCCGAGAGCGAGTCGGCGATCCGCCTCGGCTGGCTGGACCTGCCGGCCACCTCCCGCGAGCTCGTCTCCCGGCTGGCGGACCTGCGGGCGGAGCTGGCCGGCGAGGGCCTGGACCGGATCGTCCTCTGCGGCATGGGCGGCTCCTCGCTGGCGCCCGAGGTCATCTGCCGGACGGCGGGTGTCCCCCTGGTCGTCCTGGACACCACCGACCCCGGCCAGGTGACCGCGGCGATGGCGGACCTGGACCGCACCGTGGTCGTCGTCAGCTCCAAGTCCGGCGGCACGGTGGAGACCGACAGCCAGCGTCGGGCGTTCATGGCCGCGTTCGCCGAGTCCGGCCTGGACGAGAAGGAGGTCGGCCGGCGCTTCGTCGTCGTCACCGATCCCGACTCCCCTCTCCGAGACGGCCTCGGCGATGGGCGCCCGCGCGGTGTTCCTCGCCGACCCGAACGTCGGTGGCCGCTACAGCGCGCTGTCGGCCTTCGGGCTGGTGCCGTCGGCCCTCGCCGGCGTCGACGTCGGCGCGCTGCTCGACGAGGCGGAGGAGCTGGCCGGGACGCTCGCCGACCCGGGCAACGCGGCGCTGGAGCTCGGGATCGCGCTGGGAGCGGGCTTCCGCGCGGGCCGCGACAAGCTGGCGCTGGCCGGTGCCGGTGGCGAGAGCGCCGGGGCCGACCTGCCGGGCTTCGGCGACTGGGCCGAGCAGCTGATCGCCGAGTCCACCGGCAAGGAGGGGCGCGGGATCCTGCCGGTCGTCCTCGAGTCCGTCGACGCGCCGGGCTCCTCGGGCCCCGACGTCCTGCTCGCGGTCGTCGGCTCCGACGCCCCGGGCACCGAGCCCTCGCTGACGGTCGCCGGACCGCTGGGTGCGCAGTTCCTCGGCTGGGAGTACGCCACCGCGGTGGCCGGCCGGATCCTCGGGATCAACCCCTTCGACCAGCCCAACGTCACCGAGAGCAAGGAGAACACCCAGCGGATCCTCGGCGACGGCCTGCCCGACGAGCAGCCCGCTGCGACGATCGGCGCGATCGAGGTCCGCGGCAGCGGTGGCGTGCTGGACGGCGTCGACCTGTCCTCGCACGACGGGGTCTCCCTCGCGGTCGACGCCCTGCTGGCCGCCATCCCCCGCGCGGCTACCTGGCCGTCATGGCCTACCTCGACCGTCAGCAGGACGCGAGCGCCGAGAACCTGCGGGCCACGCTCGCCGGGCGGGCCGAGCGGGCCGTCACCTTCGGCTGGGGCCCGCGTTTCCTGCACTCCACCGGGCAGTACCACAAGGGTGGGCCACAGGTCGGCGCCTTCCTCCAGCTCACCGGGGTCGTCGATGGTGACCTGCCCGTGCCCGGCCAGCCGTTCACGTTCGGGACGCTCCAGGCCGCCCAGGCCGCCGGCGACCGCAAGGCGCTGGCCGACCGCGACCGTCCGCTGCTGCACCTGCACCTGACCGACCGCGCCGCCGGGATCGGCCAGCTGCTGTCGGCGCTCGGCTGAGACCACCGGGGATCGAGCACCATGGTTACAGCCGCACGACCCGAGTCCTGATCCCCGTCGTCCGGCCCATCGCCGGGCCGGACGACGGCGATCCCCTCCGACCTCGAGGACCGACATGATTCCGTCCCGCTCCGCGGCCCGAGATGATCCCCAACCCGTTGCGCGACCCGCGGGACCGGCGGCTGCCCCGCGTGCCGGAGCCGTGCGCGCTCGTGGTCTTCGGCATCACCGGTGACCTCGCCCGCAAGAAGCTGCTGCCGGCGGTGTACGACCTGGCCAACCGGGGGCTGCTGCCCACCAACTTCGCCCTGCTCGGCTTCGCCCGCCGCGACTGGGACGACCAGGACTTCGCCGAGCTGTCCCGCGACGCCGCCCGCCAGCACGCCCGCACCCCTGGCGCGAGGACGTGTGGGAGCAGCTGGCTGCCGACATCACCTTCGTGCAGGGCTCGTTCGACGACGACGACGCCTTCGACCAGCTGGCCGCCACCCTCGGCGAGCTGGAGGGCTCGCACGGCATCGGGGGCAACGCCGCCTTCTACCTGTCCATCCCGCCGGCCATGTTCCCGACCGTGCTCAAGCAGATGCAGCGCACCGGGATGGCCGAGAGCACGCCGGACCGGTGGCGGCGGGTGGTGGTCGAGAAGCCCTTCGGGAGGACCTGCCGTCGAGCCGCGAGCTCAACGAGCTGGTGGACTCCGTCTTCAGCGCCGAGGACGTCTTCCGCATCGACCACTACCTGGGCAAGGAGACCGTCCAGAACCTGTTGGCGCTGCGCTTCGCCAACAGCCTGTTCGAGCCGATCTGGAACGCGCAGAACGTCGACTCCGTGCAGATCACCATGGCCGAGGACGTGGGGATCGGCGGCCGGGCGCAGTTCTACGAGAAGACCGGCGCCGCCCGCGACGTGCTGCAGAACCACCTGCTCCAGCTCCTCGCGCTGACCGCCATGGAGGAGCCGGTCGAGTTCTCCGCCGAGGAGATCCGCACCGAGAAGCTCAAGGTGCTGCGGGCCATCTCGATCCCCGAGGACCTCGGCGCGTTCGCGGTCCGGGGTCAGTACGAGCAGGGCTGGCTGGCCGGGGAGCGGGTGAACGGGTACCGCCAGGAGGAAGGCGTCGACCCCGACTCCACGACCGAGACGTTCGCCGCCGTCCGGCTCGGTGTGGAGACGCGTCGCTGGGCCGGGGTGCCCTTCTACCTGCGCACCGGCAAGCGGCTCCCCGCCGGGTCACCGAGATCGCGCTGGTCTTCAAGCGCGCGCCGCACCTGCCGTTCGCCGCGACGGACACCGAGGAGCTGGGCAACAACCAGCTCGTCGTGCGGGTGCAGCCCGACGAAGGGGTCACCCTCAAGTTCGGGTCGAAGGTTCCGGGCAGCGTCATGGAGGTCCGCGACGTCTCGATGGACTTCCTGTACGGCGAGCAGTTCACCGAGACCAGTCCGGAGGCGTACGAGCGCCTGCTGCTCGACGTCCTGCTGGGCGACGCGACGCTGTTCCCCCGGAACGCCGAGGTCGAGGCCTCCTGGGCGGTGATCGACCCGCTCGAGGAGTTCTGGGCGGGCACCACGCCCCACTCCTACCGGGCCGGCGAGTGGGGACCGCGGGCGGCCGAGGAGATGCTCGACGCCGAGGGTCGCCGGTGGCGCCGACCATGAGGCGGGACCCTCTCCCACCCTCCCGCCGAGACACTTCCCCACCGACCGAGCGACCCGAGGAGACGCCATGACGACGCTCTGGGACACCACCGGCTCGGCCGTCGTGAAGGAGCTGGCCGCGCAGCGGCGCACCGGCGGGGCCGTGCTCTCCGGCGTGGCCCTGACCCTGGTCGTGATCGCCGACGAGAGCCGCGTGACCGAGGCCGAGGAGGCCGCGACCCACGCGGCCGAGGCCCACCCCTGCCGGCTGCTGGTCGTCGTCCGCCGCCAGCTCGAGGCGCCGGCCCCCGCCTGGACGCCGAGGTGCTCATCGGTGGGCGGCTCGGACCCGGCGAGGCCGTGGTGATGCGGATGTACGGGCGGCTCGGCCTGCACGCGGAGTCCGTCGTCCTGCCGCTGCTGGCCGCCGACGCCCCCGTCGTCGCCTGGTGGCACGCCGCTCCCCGGACCGGCTGGCCACCGACGCGCTGGCGGTCTTCGCTCACCGGCGGATCACCGACACCTCGCTCGCCGACGACCCGCTCGCCGCCCTGAAGACCCGCGCCGAGGACTACGCACCCGGTGACACCGACCTCGCCTGGACCCGCAGCACCCCGTGGCGCACGACGCTCGCCTCGACCCTCGACTCGGTGTCCGGGCGGCGCAACGAACCGGTGCACGTGCACGGTGGGCGGATCGAGGGCGATTCGACCAACCCGACCGCGCAGCTGCTGGCCGGCTGGCTCTCCTCGCGGTGCGGCTGCCCCATCACCGTCGAGGACGGCGGTCGCAAGCCCGGGTCCAGCGGCGTGGACTCCGTGGCCCTGCAGCTGGACCAGGACGAAGAGGTGCAGATCCGCGCCGACCGCAAGGGCGGGGCGGTCATCACCCAGCCCTACCGGCCCGACGCGGGCGTCGCGCTCCCCGACCGGCCGCTCGGTGACCTGCTCAGCGAGGAGCTGCGCCGGCTGGACCGCGACGAGCCCTACAGCGAGGCGCTCGAGACCGCGACCGGCGCCACCGGGCTGGCAGCCCGGTCGCCCGACCGGGAGCACGTCTGGTTCGACCCGGCCGATCCCCCGGACGGCGACGGCCCACGGCCCCGCAAGCGCGCGGCGAAGCCGGCCGGCGACTCGTGAGCCTTCCCGAACCGGACGTCGTGGTCGTGCCGGACGCCGAGCACCTGGCGCGGACGGTCGCCGAGGCCCTGGTGGCCCGCCTGGCGGCGGCGCAGGCCGTGCGCGGGTCGGCGTCGGTCGTGCTGACCGGAGGGGGCATCGGGACCGCGGTCCTGGAGCAGGTCGCCGGCCTGGCCGCCGAGCCCGTGCGGGAGGCCGTCGACTGGACGGCGGTGCAGGTCTGGTGGGGCGATGAGCGGTTCGTGCCGGCCGACGACGACGAACGCAACGAGAAGGCCGCCCGTCGCGCCCTGCTGGACGCCGTCGGGGTACCGGCCGGGCAGGTGCATGCCATGCCGCCGTCGGACGGGGAGTTCGCGGAGCCGGAGGAGGCCGCGGCCTGGTACGCCGCGGAGCTGTCCGCCGCCGCGCCCGAGGGGCACGCCTTCCCTCGACTCGATGTCCTGCTCCTCGGCATGGGCCCGGAAGGGCACGTCGCGTCGATCTTCCCCGACTCCCCGCCGTCCGGGACGAACGACCAGTGCTCGCGGTGCGCGACTGCCCCAAGCCCCCGCCGACCCGGGTGAGCCTGGGCTTCCCGGCCATCAACGCCGCCGAGGAGGTGTGGCTGCTGGTCTCCGGCGAGGCCAAGGCCCCCGCGGTCGCCGAGGCACTGCGCGAAGGAACAGAGCCCGGGCGCCTCCCGGCGGCGGGCGTCCGCGGCCTGCGGGCGACCAGGTGGTTGCTCGACAGCGCCGCGGCGAGCAGGCTCCCGGCACCACCCGGCTGACCGGCGTAGGTCGGCCCCGGGATCTGCTGCGGAGGTCCGATGGCCGACACCCGAGATGCGCTGGTCGACGTCCGCAGCGGCGACCGGTGGCTGGTCGCCGTCGCGCACCCCGACGACGAGTCCTTCGGATGTGGCTCCGCCATCGCGTACGCGGCGGTGCACGGCGCCCAGGTGACGCTGGCCTGCGCGACGCGAGGCGAGGCCGGCGAGCCGGTTCCCGGCTCCGCGGACGGGGTCGACCTCGGAGTGGTCCGGGAAGGCGAGCTGCACCGCGCGGCCACGCGGCTCGGGATCGCCCGGGTGGAGCTGCTCGGCTACCGCGACTCGGGGTTCGACGGCGCCCCTCCCACCGGCTCGCTCTGCGCCACGCCTCTGGACGAGGTGGCCGGCGTCCTCACCGATCTGCTGCGGGAGGTGGACCCGGAGGTGGTGCTCGTCCTCGACGGCAGCGACGGGCACCGCGACCACGTGCTCATCCGTGCCGCCGCACGGCAGGCCGTGGCGGCCCACCGACGGGCTGACGGCCGTCCCCTGCTGGTCGAGCACTGCCTGCCCAACGGGCTGCTCCGCCGGTGGCTGGCGGAGATGCAAGCCGTGCGCCCGGACACCGCCTACCACGCACTGGACCCGGCGACGCTCGGCCGGGACGACGCCGACATCACCGACGTCCTTGACACCAGCGCGGTGCTGGACCGGCGGGAGGCAGCCATCGCCGAACACCGATCGCAGGTGTCGCCGTTCGACGGACTCAGCCCCGAGCTGCGCCGCGCCTTCCTGACCGCCGATCACCTCGCCCGGGTGGAGCTCGGCGTGCACACCGGGTAGCGACCGGCGGCCCCCAGCGCGATGTGCACGTGTCCCGGTGCCGCGCGGGGCTCCGCTGCCCGGCGAGCGGCGGGATGCTGCCGCCGGCCCCGCGCGAACGGGGTCGCCGTCCCAGCCAGGAGCGCCTGATGACCGTCGACCACGACACCACCCGGGAGAGCCGGTCGACCGGCGCGATCCCGGGGCCCCGCACCGAGCCGGCCCGCAACGGCGCCTGGCCGGGGCAGCAGTCGGGCCGCCGCACCCGGCCGGCCACGGAGTACTGGGACGTGCACACCGCCCGGTGGGTCACGCGGTCACCGGTCCCCGGACAGCGCCGGGCCTGACGGCTCGGCTGCGGTCGGTACCGGTCAGGCGCCGCGGCGCTGGTGCAGCCGGGTGAGGGCTTCCTCGAGGAGCGCGTCACCGTCGGCGTCGCTGCGCCGCTCACGGACGTAGGCAAGGTGGGTCTTGTACGGCTCGGTCCGCGGCGCCGGCGGCGGGTTCTGCCGGTCCTGCCCGGCCGGGAGCCCGCAGCGGGGGCAGTCCCACAGTTCCGGGACGTCGGCGTCCGAGGCGAAGGCGACCCGCGTCTCGTGCAGGTTCGCGCACCAGAACGGGATGCGGTTGCGGGGTGCGGCCTCGCCGCGCTCCGCCTCACCCATCGGACCTGCTCCGACCCGGGTGCCCCGGATCGCGTTTCCACCAGCCACGAGCGCCCCCTGCATCGACACCGGAGTGCGGCAGATCACGGCCGCCCGGGCAGTCTAGGGCCTGGGCAGGCCTTTTCCGATCACGTTTTCGCTCCGGATGGGGCCACGTGCTCGTACGGGGCGGTAGCGCCCCTTCTCAGCCGACCTTGAGCAGGATCCCCAGCCCGATGATGCAGACGGTCCAGATGAGCGCGCAGAACACGGTGAGCCGGTTCAGGTTCTTCTCGACCACGGAGGAGCCGCTCAGCGACGACGACACCGCCCCCGAACATGGACGACAGCCCACCGCCCTTGCCCCGGTGCAGCAGGATCAGGACGATGAGGAGCACGCTGGTGAGCACCAGCAGCACGTTGAGGACCAGCTCCATGACGAATTTCTCCAGGCTAGGCGGCCGGCAGGACGACACCGGACTCTGGTCTGCGAGCCTATCCGACGCTCACTGGACGCCGGCGGTGGCGAGGTCGTAGCCGCTGTACGGCTGCATCAGCACGCCGTTGCGCAGGCGCTGACCGGCCAGCAGCTGGATCCGCGTCTCCGCCAGCGGCACGTACACCGACGTCGCGCCGGCAGCGGCGGCGACCTCCCCCAGGCGGCGGGGTCACCGGCCCCCGGGCGGCGTCCACGAGTGCGTTGATGTTCGGGTCGTCGAGGCGGGCGTAGTTCGTGTTGCCCACGGCACGGATGCTGCGGCCGTCGACGAGCGGCACCAGGAACGACGCCGGCGTCGGGAAGTCCGCCGCCCAGGTGGCGAGGACGAGCCCGTAGCCGTTGGCGGCCACGCTGCCGGGATCGCCGACGTCCGTGGCGTAGAAGCTGGTCGCGCTCAGCGGCCGGACCTCCACCTGGATCCCGATCTCGCTGAGCTGCCCGGCGATGAGATCGGCGACCTGGACGCCGGACGGCGTGTCGGCCACGGCCAGGACGGTGCTGAACCCGTCCGCCTGGCCGCACGCCGCCAGTGACGCCCGGGCGGCGGCGAGGTCGGGCCGAGGGTCGGGGTCCTCGGGCCCGCCGTCCAGACCGCGCGGCCACAGGACCGAGCGCCGCACCGCGTTGACCGCTCCGCCGAGCTCCCGCTGCACCGCGGCACGGTCCACGGCCGCGGCGACCGCCGCCCGGCAGTCGGCGTTGCCCATCGGCGCCACGTCCGTCGGCATGGCCAGGAACCGCAGCGCGCCGGTGGTCGTGTCGTCGATGCGGTCGCGCACGGGGTGGTCCTCGTCGGCCGCGAGCCGGGACGTCGTGGCCGGCTGGACGCCGGTCCCGGTGATGTCCATGTCGGCGGACCCGGCCAGCAGGGCCTGGTCCCGCTCGACACCGTTCAACCCCGTGCGGACGACGACCCGGTCGGGCAGCGCGGTGCGGACGTCGTCGGTGTCGGCGTTCCAGTGCGGGTTGCGCTCGAGCAGGATCCCCGTGGCCGGGTCGACGGAGGTGATCGCGTACGGACCCGAGGACACCGGGTCGGCGCCGTAGTCACCGCGCGTGTCGGCCTCCGCAGGCACCGGACTGCTGGAGGGCAGCGCCAGGACGAACGGCAGGTCCGGCTGCGGCGCCCGGAGCCGGAAGACGATCGTCCGCTCGTCCGGGGTCTCGATGGAGGTGAGGTCGGGGTCGTCCTCCTCGGTGGAGTAGGGCCCCGGGTACGGGTTGGCCGGGTCGTCGAACAGGTCGACGACGTAGGTGGGGCCACCGACGACCACGTCCGAGGCGAACGACCGCTGGATCCCGTACTTGACGTCCTGCGCGGTGATCGGCCGCCCGTTCTCGAACAGCACGCCCTCGCGCAGGGTGAACGTCCAGCTCAGACCGTCCTCCGACACCGTGCCGAGGTCGGTGGCCAGGTCCGGCACCACCTCGTCGGTGCGGCCCGGCTCGGACGAGTAGGTCACCAGGGTGCGGGTGTAGAGCCGCATCAGGTTCCACACACCCGGCAGGTAGGACCGTTGCGGGTCCAGGCTGTCGATCTCGGCCGACACCGCCCGCAGCGTTCCACCCGACTCGGTCGACGGCGCCCGCACGCCGGTCACCCCGGCGTCCGGACTCCCCTCGACGATCGGGACGTCCGCCCGGCCGCCGGCCCCGCCACCGCAACTGACCGCGACGACGACCACCAGCAGCACGACGGCGGCCGCGGCGAGGATGCGCCGGCGGGACCACCCGCGGGCCCACGCCGGGAGCCGGCCGCTCCGCCGCTCCTGGGTGCTCTCCACTGCCTGCTGCCCGCCCCCACTCGTTGCCGCCGGCGGCGGCAGCGGGGCTCAGCTGCCGTCGGCGGCGATCCGACAGATCTGCGCGAACTCGTCGGCGTCCAGGCTGGCGCCGCCGACAAGGGCACCGTCGATGTCCGGCCCGGCCAGGATCCCGGCCGTGCTCGCGGCCTTCACCGACCCGCCGTAGAGGATACGGACGGAAGCGGCCGTCTCCGGGCCGAACCGCTCGGCGAGCCGCGACCGGAGTGCCCCGCAGACCTCCTGCGCATCGTCCGGCGTGGCCACCTCGCCGGTACCGATCGCCCAGACCGGCTCGTAGGCGACGACCAGCCCCGCGACCTGCTCGGCGGTCAGCCCCTCCAGCGAGGCGTCCAGCTGTGCCGTGCAGTACAGGACGTGCTCCTCCGCCTGACGGATCTCCAGCCCCTCCCCGACGCACACGATCGGGACGATCCCGTGGCGCAGGGCGGCCTGCGCCTTGGTGGCGACGACGGCATCGTCCTCGGCGTGCAGGGCGCGGCGCTCGGGTGGCCGACGGTGACGTACTGGCAGGCCAGTGCGGCGAGCATCGCCCCGCTGACCTCCCCGGTGTAGGCACCGGAGTCGTGGGCCGACAGGTCCTGCGCCCCGAAACCGACGTCGAGCTTGTCGCCGGTCACCAGCGTCTGCACGCTGCGCAGCGCGGTGAACGGCGGCAGGACGACGACCTCGGCGGTGTCGAGCACCGGGCCGCGGATGGTGAAGGCGAGCTTCTGCACGAGACCGATGGCCTCGAGGTGGGTCATGTTCATCTTCCAGTTGCCGGCGATGAGCGTGCGCCGGTCACCGCCCTGGAAGGCCCCCGCTTCGGGGCCGAGCCCTTGCGCGCCATCACTGCCCCGATCCGTCGGCCAGGACCGCGAGGCCCGGGAGCTCCCGGCCCTCGAGGTACTCCAGCGACGCGCCGCCGCCGGTGCTGATGTGCCCGTAGCTCTCCTCGTCCAGCCCCAGCTGCCGGACCGCGGCGGCGGAGTCACCGCCACCGACGACCGAGAGTCCGGCCACGGCAGCGACGGCCTGGGCGACGCCCCGGGTCCCGGCCTGGAAGGGGCGAGCTCGAAGACGCCCATCGGGCCGTTCCAGAAGACGGTGCGGGCATCGCCCAGCGTCGAGCCGAACAGCTCGACGGTGCGCGGGCCGACGTCCAGGCCCATCTGGTCGTCCGGGATCGCGTCGACCGGGACGACGGTGGTCTCGACATCGGCGCTGAACTCGGGAGCGCACACCACGTCGACCGGCAGCACGATGCGGTCGCCCGCGTCGGCAAGGAGCCGCCGGCAGGTGTCCACCTGGTCGGCCTCGAGGAGGGACGTCCCTACACCGTGGCCCTGGGCGGCCAGGAACGTGAAGCACATGCCGCCGCCGACCAGCAGCCGGTCGACCTTTGGCAGCAGGGCCTCGATGACGGCGAGCTTGTCGCTGACCTTGGAACCGCCGAGGACGACCACGTAGGGCCGCTCCGGGTCCGTCGTCAGGCGGGTGAGGACCTCGAGCTCGCGGGCGACCAGGCGGCCGGCCACGTGCGGCAGCCGCTGCGCGACGTCGAACACCGAGGCGTGCTTGCGGTGCACCGCCCCGAAGGCGTCGTCGACGTAGACGTCCGCGAGGGCGGCCAGCCGGTCGGCGAGCTCGCCCCGCTCGGCGTCGTCCTTCGACGTCTCGGCGGCCTCGAAGCGGACGTTCTCCAGCAGCAGCACGTCGCCGTCGGCGAGCGCCGCCGCCTTGGCGCGCGCGTCGTCGCCGGCGACGTCGGCGGCCAGCGGCACGGAGGCATCCAGCAGCTCACCGAGCCGCGCCGCGACCGGCGCGAGGGAGAACTGCGGATCGGGCGCGCCCTTGGGCCGGCCGAGGTGCGCGGCGACCGCGACCCGGGCGCCGGCCTCGCGGAGCGCCTGCAACGTCGGCAGGCTCGCACGGATCCGGCCGTCGTCGGTGATCGCGCCGGTCTGCTTGTCCAGCGGGACGTTCAGGTCGGCGCGCAGGAGCACGCGCCGACCCGAGACGCCCTCGGCGATGAGGTCGTCGACGCTCCGCATCAGAGCTTCGAGCCCACCAGGGTCGTGAGGTCGACGAGCCGGTTGGAGTAGCCCCACTCGTTGTCGTACCAGCCGAGCACCTTGGCCATGTTGCCGAAGACCTTCGTCAGCTTCGCGTCGTAGATGCAGGACGACGGGTCGGTGACGATGTCGGAGGAGACGATCGGGGCGTCGGTGTAGGTCAGGTACTTCCCGAGCGGCCCGGCGGCGGCCTCGCGGTAGGCGGCGTCGATCTCCTCGGCCGACGCCTCGCGGGTCAGCTGGACGGTGAGATCGGTGGCCGAGCCGGTGGGCACGGGGACGCGGATCGCGTAGCCGTCGAGCTTGCCCTTGAGCTCGGGCAGGACCAGGCCGATCGCCTTCGCGGCACCGGTCGAGGTCGGAACCATGTTGAGGGCGGCGGCGCGGGCGCGGCGCAGGTCCTTGTGCGGGCCGTCCTGCAGGTTCTGGTCGGCGGTGTAGGCGTGGATCGTGGTCATCAGGCCGCGCTCGATGCCGAACGCGTCGTTGAGGACCTTGGCCAGTGGCGCCAGGCAGTTCGTGGTGCAGGACGCGTTGCTGATGATCGTCTGCGAGCCGTCGTAGAGGTCGTCGTTGACGCCCATGACGATGGTGATGTCGTCGTCGCTGGCGGGGGCGGAGATGATGACCTTCTTGGCACCGCCGGCGTCGACGTGCTTGCGGGCGTCGGCGGCCTTGGTGAAGAAGCCGGTGGACTCGACGACGACGTCGACACCGAGGTCGGCCCAGGGCAGGTTCGCGGGGTCGCGCTCGGAGAGCACCGTCATCTTGGTGCCGCCGATGGTGATGCCGTCGCCGTCGGCGGCGACGTCCTGCTTGAGGACGCCCAGGATGCTGTCGTACTTGAGCAGGTGGGCCAGGGCCTCGTTGCTGGTCAGGTCGTTGACCGCCACGATCTCGATGTCCTGGCCGCTGGCCTCGGCGGCCCGCCAGAAGTTGCGGCCGATCCGGCCGAATCCGTTGATGCCTACCCGGACCGTCACAACAGCCTCCACGTCGTCAGGGCCGCGCGTCGGGGGTGCGGCCTCGCTCACCGGAAACCCTATCGGTCCGCGCCCGACGAGGCTCCCGCCGCCCAGTCGACCGAGGAGCCCCCATGATGATCAGGTTCCCTGATCAACATGGGGGCTCCCTCATGGTCGACCGCGAGGGAGGTCCCCGAACCGTGAGGTAGGACGTCGGACGGGCGGCCCGCACCCGGGACGGAACAGGCCCGTCACCCCCGGAGGGCGACGGGCCTGTCCGCACGCGAGGTGCTGGAGCGGCCACGCTTCAAGGGCCCGCGCCGAGCGTGCGAGGCGTGGGGAAAGCGTGGCCCTTCGCTGCTACTGGGCGAGCATGTCGTCGGTGACGACGGATTCGGTGTCCGGGATGCCGAGGTCCTTGGCGCGCTTGTCGGCCATCGCGAGCAGACGCCGTATGCGCCCGGCAACAGCGTCCTTGGTCATCGGCGGATCGGCGCGCTGCCCGAGCTCCTCCAGCGAGGCCTGGCCGAACTCCAGCCGCAGGCGCCCGGCGACGAGCAGGTGCTCCGGGGCGTCGTTGGCGAGGATCTCCAGGGCGCGCTCCACGCGGGCGCTGGCTGCCACCGCGGCGCGGGCGGAACGACGCAGGTTGGCGTCGTCGAAGTTCGCCAGCCGGTTGGCCGTGGCCCGGACCTCGCGGCGCATCCGCCGCTCCTCCCAGGCCAGGACGGCGTCGTGGGCGCCCATACGGGTCAGCAGCGCGCTGATCGCGTCGCCGTCCCGGATGACGACCCGGTCGGCGCCGCGGACCTCGCGGGCCTTCGCCGGGATGCCCAGGCGGCGGGCGGCGCCGACGAGCGCCATGGCGGCCTCGGGACCGGGGCAGGTGACCTCCAGCGAGGAGGACCGGCCGGGCTCGGTGAGCGAGCCGTGCGCCAGGAACGCTCCGCGCCAGGCGGCCTCGGCGTCGTTGATGCCACCCGAGACGACCGAGGGCGGCAGTCCGCGGACCGGCCGGCCGCGCTGGTCGACCAGCCCGGTCTGGCGGGCCAGCCCTTCCCCGTGCTTGGCGATCCGCACGAGGTAGCGCACGCCGCGGCGGATGTTGCCGCCGGCCAGCACGCTCACCCCGCTCGTGTAGCCGTAGACCTCGCTGATGTCGCGGCGCAGGCGTCTGGCCACCGAGCCCGTGTCGAGCTCGGCCTCGATGACCACTCGCCCGCCCACGATGTGCAGGCCCCCGAGAAGCGCAGCAACGCGGTGACCTCCGCTTTGCGCTCCGAGGTCTTCGTGCACTCGACCCGTGAGAGCTCGTCCTTGACCATTGCGGTCATCGCCATGTTCGGCGTCCCCTTCCCCTTGTACCGACCGCCCAGGATCGAAAGCTGTCGCCGTCAGTTCCGATACCCGATCGGACACCCGTACTCCCTCACCGTGCGCCGACCACGGAGGCCAGCGCAGCGGACAGTCGCGCGGGATCGTGCCGTGGTGCGCCGTCGAGCTCGGCGACCGGAGCCAGAACCAGCTCGGCGCCGCACTCGCGCACCGCAGACAGGAGACCACGACGGTCAACCACCGAGTCAGCATCCGCGATCACCGTGTGCAACGCCACCCCGCCCAGATGTGCTCGCAGCACGGTCAGGTGCTCCTCCGGTGAAAAGCCGTCGGTCTCGCCCGGCTGGGGCACCAGGTTCAGCACCACCACGACGCGGGCCTGGGCGGCAGCCAGCGCCGCACGCAGCTTCGGGACGAGGAGGTGCGGCAGCACGGAGGTGTACCAGGAACCCGGGCCGAGCGAGACGACGTCCGCCGCCGCGATCGCCTCGAGCACGGCAGGGTGCACCGGCGGGTCCGGCGGGGAGACGAGGATCTCGCGAACGCGTCCCGGGGTGGCAGCGATGGCGACCTGTCCCCGGATGGTGCGGCTGCGCTCCGGGTCGTCGGGGTCGGTGGTCTCCACCCGGGCCACGAGGTCGAGCGGCACGTCGGCCATCGGCAGCACCCGACCGGCGCAGCCGAGCAGCTCGCCGAGCTCGTCGAGGGCCCGGGTGACGTCCCCGCGGTGCATCTCGGCCAGTCCGGTGAGCATGAGGTTGCCCACCGGATGCCCCGCCAGGACGCCGGTGCCGCCCAGCCGGTGCTGCAGGAGCGCGGCCAGCTCCACCGTCCGTGGGCTGTCGCCGGCCAGGGCCGCCAGGGCCATCCGCAGGTCGCCGGGCGGCAGCACGGGCATCTCGCGCCGGATCCGGCCGGAGGAGCCGCCGTCGTCGGCGACGGTGACCACGGCGGTCAGCTCGGTGGTGATCCGCCGCCACGCCGCCAGGGCCGCGGCCAGCCCGTGACCGCCGCCGAAGGCGACGACACGGGGCTCCCCGCCCGTCACTCGCGGCCCAGGTCGCGGTGCCGGGCCGCGGCGGTCAGCCCCTCCCCGGCGAGCCGGCGGGCGAACTCCTCCGCGATCGCCACGCTGCGGTGCTTGCCGCCGGTGCAGCCCACGGCGAGGGTGAGATAGCGCTTCCCTCGCGGCGGTACCCGGGGATCAGCAGCCGCAGCACGTCGGTGTAGCGGTCCAGGAACTCCCCGCGTCGTCCTGACCCAGCACGTAGGCGCTGACCTCGGCGTCCTGGCCGGTCTTCGGGCGCAGCTCGGGGATCCAGTGCGGGTTCGGCAGGAACCGGGCATCGATGACGAGGTCGGCGTCGAGCGGCAGGCCGTACTTGAAGCCGAAGCTCATGACCGTCGCCGTCAGCGGCTGCGTGCGCCCCTCGCGGGCGAAGGCGTTCTCCAGGGTCGCGCGCAGCTGGTGGACGTTGAGGTCGCTGGTGTCCACCCACAGGTCCGCGTCGCCGGCGATCCCGGTGAGCAGCGTGCGCTCGGCGGAGATCCCGTCGATCAGCGTCCCGTTGCCCTGCAGCGGGTGCTCGCGCCGGACGGACTCGTAGCGGCGCACCAGGACCTCGTCCCGGGCGTGCACGTAGATCACCCGGGGCCGGTTGCCCGCATCGGCCAGCACCCGGATCGACTCCTGGAGGTCGCTCGAGAAGGCACGGCTGCGGACATCCACGACGGCCGCGAAGCGGCGGATGTCGCCGCGCGCACCCAGCTCGACCATCGGCTGGAGCAGCGCCGGCGGGAGGTTGTCGACCACGAACCAGCCGAGGTCCTCCAGGACCCGGCCGGCGCTGAGCTTCCCCGCGCCGGAGAGCCCGGTGACGACGACGACCTCCAGGGGCTGCACCTCCGTCGTCGCCTGGTCGAGGCCGGGTGCGACGTCGCTCTGCGGCCCGGCGGGTTCACCGGCGCCGGCGACGTGGGTCTGCGGTGCGCCGTCAGGCGTCACGAGGCAACCCGACCGACCTCGGCGGTGTGGCCGGAGCCGTCGCGGGCGGCGCCCCGCTCGGCGGGCCCCTGGGGCGCGGTCGTGGTCTCCGCGAGGTCGTCCGTCCCGACCTGGGCCGGGTCCTCGCCCGCCGGGAGCGCGATGGCCGCCTGCACCGCCTCGGCCGTGCGCCGTCCGATGCCGGGCACCGCCGTCAGCTCCTCGACGGTGGCGGCCCGCAGCCGCTTGAGCGAACCGAACTGCTTCATCAGCGCCTTCCGCCGCGACTCCCCAGGCCGGGGACGTCGTCCAACATCGACACCAGCATGCTGGTGGACCGCTTCTGCCGGTGGTACGTGATCGCGAACCTATGCGCCTCGTCCCGGACCCGCTGGAGGAGGTAGAGCGCCTCGGAGGTGCGGGGCAGGATCACCGGATCGCTGTCCCCGGGCAGCCACACCTCCTCCATGCGCTTGGCCAGCCCGCAGACGGCGACGTCCACGATGCCGAGTTCCGTCAGTGACCTGCTGGCCGCCGCCACCTGGGGTGCGCCGCCGTCGACCACCAGGAGGTTCGGCGGGTAGGCGAACCGCCGCGGCCTGCCCTCCTCCGCCGCGATCCCCTGCTCGTCGCGGCGGTCGGCCTCTTCCTTGAGGTGGCGGGCGAACCGGCGGCGGACCACCTCGGCCATGGCGGCGGTGTCGTCGGTTCCCTGGGCCACGGAGAACCGCCGGTAGTCGGACTTCTTGGCCAGCCCGTCCTCGAAGACCACCATGCTGGCCACCACGTTGGTGCCCTGGACGTGCGAGATGTCGATGCACTCGATGCGCAACGGCGCGTCGGGCAGCTCGAGCGCCTCCTGCAGCTCCGCGAGCGCCAGGGAGCGGGCGGTGAGGTCGCTGGCCCGTTTCACCCGGTGCCGGGCGAACGCCTCCTTGGCGTTGCGCTCCACGGTCTCCAGCAGGCTCCGCTTGTCGCCTCGTTGGGGCACCCGGAGGGACACCCGGCCGCCCCGCAGTTCCTCCAGCAGCTCGACGTACACGTCGGCGTCGTCCGGCAGCTCCGGGACGAGCACCTCGCGCGGCACCGCCTCCCCGGCCTCCCCACACCGGTCTGCTCGTCGACGCCGCCGTAGACCTGGAGCAGGAACTGCTCGACCAGCTCGCCGGTGGTGACCGCCTCGACCTTGTCCACGATCCAGCCGCGCTGACCGCGCACCCGCCCACCCCGGACGTGGAAGACCTGGACCGCGGCCTCCAGCTCGTCCTGGGCGAAGGCGACGACGTCGGCGTCCGTGCCGTCACCGAGGACGACGGCCTGCTTCTCCAGCGCCCGCCGCAGCGCGCCGAGGTCGTCGCGCAGCCGCGCCGCCTTCTCGAACTCCAGCGCCTCCGACGCCGCCGTCATCTCCCGCTCGAGCCGCTTCATCATCGACTCGGTCTTGCCGGCCATGAAGTCGCAGAAGTCGTCGACGATGTCGCGGTGCTCGTCGGCGCTGACCCGGCCCACGCAGGGCGCCGAGCACTTGCCGATGTAGCCGAGCAGGCAAGGGCGACCGATCTGGCCGGCCCGCTTGAACACCCCGTTGGAGCAGGTCCGGGCCGGGAAGACGCGGGTGAGCGTGTCGAGCGTCTCGCGGATGGCCCACGCGTGCGCGTAGGGGCCGAAGTAGCGGACGCCCTTGCGCTTGGGGCCCCGCATGACCTGCAGCCGCGGGTACTCCTCGTTCAGGGTCACGGCCAGCGAGGGGTAGCTCTTGTCGTCCCGGTACCGGACGTTGAAGCGGGGTCGAACTCCTTGATCCAGTTGTACTCGAGCTGGAGGGCCTCGACCTCGGTGCCGACGACGGTCCAGTCCACGCTCGCCGCGGTGGTGACCATCTGGCGGGTGCGCGGGTGCAGGCCCGCGACGTCGGCGAAGTAGCTGTTCAGCCGCTGCCGGAGGCTCTTGGCCTTGCCGACGTAGATGACCCGGCCGCTGGGGTCGCGGAACCGGTACACACCCGGGGACTCGGGGATGCTGCCGACCGCCGGGCGGTACGTGGACGGATCGGCCATGCCCCCACATTAGGTCGCGGCACCGACAGGCCGTCGGGCACCGGACGCGTCCGCCTCAGCGCCGGCGACGGGGCGTGCGATCCGTCGCGGGTCAGGGCACCGCGGTGGGCAGCGGACGTGGGCGGTGCAGCGCCCGCGCGGCCGAGGACGCGGCGGCCGAGCCGGCGCGCTGCCCGAGCCGGACCCCTCGCGCCACCAGGGCCACCGCGCAGAGCACCCCGACGACCAGCAGCGGGACGGCGATCAGCCCGGGCACCGCATCGGTGAGGGCGACGAGGACGGCGACGCCGACGGCGGCGAGCAGGACCACTCCGGAGCGCAGGCGCGGACCGCCACCGGACACCGGTCCGAAGGGCGCTCCGGTGACCGACATGTCGGGGTCGCAGCCGGGCGTGAGCGCGGTCATGAGCTGCCTCCTCACGGCCACCGGTCGGCGACCCAGGGTGATGTCGGTCACACGACCATAGGCGTCCGACCGGTCGCAGCTCAAGAGCTCGCCCGTACGGGCCATCGCACCGCCGCCCACGGTGGCTGCGGACAGCAGGGCCGAACCCCTACGGTGGCCGGGTGCGCGGCGGGGCGGGCAGGACGACCGGTGAAGACCGGTTCACCCGGGGCAACCCCGGGGATCGCACTGTTCCCGAGCATCTCGTCAACCGCCAGGCCGTGCGCTCCGCGCACCTGATGGCGCCTCGATCAGGGGCTGGCTGCCCGCTCCGCCGCGCACGTTCCCGGTGACCGCACCGACCGAGCGACGGGCCGCCGGAACGGCAGCGGGCATCGCCACCGCGCTGCTGGCGGGACGCTGGCGCCGCAAGGAGATGGTCCGCCGCACGGCGGTCGCCCTCGGGCTGGCCCGGGCCCCTCGCTGGGTGGGCACGCTGGTCGGCGAGGTGTTGGCCGCCTACCGCGACGCGCCGGTGGACCGGCCGCGGGAGCTCGCCGGCTTCGTCCGGACGACGGAGGGTGGGCGCGCGGGTGGACCGTCGTCCCTCAGCCGCGGATCGTCCGCTGGCAGCCGACTCCCACCGCGGCCGTCCGCCGCCCGTACGGGGTCGCCGACCTCCCCGACCCGGCGGCGCTGGCCCGGCTGCTCGACCTGGACGCCGGCGAGCTGGCCTGGTTCGCCGACACCCACCGGCTCGAGCGCACGGTGCCCGAGCCGCTGCGGCACTACCGGTGGACGGCGGTCGGAGGCCGACTGCTCGCGGCGCCCAAGCCGCGGCTCAAGGAGGCGCAGCGGCGGCTGCTGCGGCACGTGATCGGACCCCTGCCGGTGCACGAGTCGGCCCACGGGTCCGTGCCGGGGCGATCGGTGCGCACGGCGGTGATCCCGCACGCCGGGGCCGCCCGGGTGCTGCAACTGGACCTGGAGTCGTTCTTCGCGAGCATCGCCGCCGAACGGGTGCACGCGCTGTTGCGGTCGGTGGGGGACTCCCCGAGCCGGTGGCGCGCACGGTGACCGGCCTGGTGACCACCGTCGTGCCGCACTCGGTGTGGCAGCGGATGCCGGTGCCGGGCGATGTGCCCGATGCTGTCGACCGGCACCACCGCCTGGGCCGGCGGCTGGCGGTGCCGCACCTGCCCCAGGGGCGCCCACCTCACCGGCCCTGGCGAACCTGGTGTGCTTCCGGCTGGACCGCCGCCTCGACGGACTGGCGGCGTCGTTCGGAGCCGCCTACACCCGCTACGTGGACGACCTGACCTTCAGCGGGAACCCGGGGATCGACCGGGGCCGGTTCGAGCGGCTGGCCGCGGAGATCGTCGCCGAGGAGGGGTTCGCGCTGAACCAGCCGAAGACGCGGTCGACGTCGTCGGCCCGGCGCCAGTCGGTGCTCGGGACCGTGGTGAACGTCCGGCCGACCCTGCCGCGTCCGGAGCGGGACGCCCTCCGCGCCCTGCTGCACAACTGCGCGACGCACGGCTGGGCCACCCAGGTGCGCGACCGCGACCCGTCGACCTTCCGCGACCATGTGCTCGGCCGGGTGGCGTGGGCGGCCTCGGTCGACCCGGCCTTCGGCACGCGCCTGCGCGCCCAGGCCGCGCGGATCGACTGGGCGGGCGACCAGGACGGCCCAGCCCCTCTCCGACAGCCTGACACCTGCGGTCGACGGGCGATCCCGCCCGCCGACCGGTCAGCTGGCCTTCTTGCGGGTCCGCTTCTTCGGGGCCGCCGCGGCCGCGACGGCGTCCGGGTCGAGGATCGTCGCCAGGTAGCGGCCGGTGTGGCTCTCGGGGACCGTGGCGAGGAACTCCGGCGGGCCCTCCGCCACGACCGTCCCGCCGCGGAAGCCACCCTCGGGGCCCATGTCGATGAGCCAGTCGGCGCTCTTGATGACGTCGAGGTTGTGCTCGATGACGATGACCGAGTTGCCCTTGTCGACCAGACCCTGCAGAACCAGCAGCAGCTTGCGGATGTCCTCGAAGTGCAGGCCGGTGGTCGGCTCGTCGAGGACGTAGATGCTGCGGCCGTTGGACCGCTTCTGCAGCTCGCTGGCCAGCTTCACCCGCTGCGCCTCACCGCCGGAGAGCGTCGTTGCCGGCTGGCCGAGCCGGACGTAGCCCAGCCCCACCTCGGTGAGCGTGCGCAGGTAGCGGGCGATCGCCGGGATGGCGGCGAAGAAGTCCGCGGCCTCCTCGATCGGCATGTCGAGGACCTCGGCGACGGTCTTGCCCTTGTAGTGCACCTCGAGGGTCTCCCGGTTGAACCGGGCGCCCTTGCACACCTCGCACGGGACGTAGACGTCCGGCAGGAAGTTCATCTCGATCTTCAGCGTGCCGTCGCCGGAGCACGCCTCGCAGCGGCCGCCCTTGACGTTGAAGGAGAAGCGGCCGGGCAGGTAGCCCCGCATCTTCGCCTCGGTGGTGCTGGCGAACAGCTTGCGGACGTGGTCCCAGACGCCGGTGTAGGTGGCCGGGTTCGACCGCGGGGTGCGGCCGATCGGCGACTGGTCGACGTGCACCACCTTGTCCAGGTGCTCCAGGCCGGTGATGGTGCGGTGCCGGCCCGGAACCATGCGGGCGCGGTTCAACTGGTTGGCCAGGGTCGTGTAGAGGATGTCGTTGACCAGGCTGGACTTGCCGGACCCGGACACCCCGGTGACGGCGACCAGGCAGCCGAGCGGGAACGTGACGTCGACGCCCTTGAGGTTGTGCTCGCGGGCGCCCTTGACGACCAGTTCGCGGCCCGGTGTGAGCTCGCGACGGACCTTCGGGATCTCGATGGCCATGCGCCCGGACAGGTAGGCGCCGGTGAGGGAGCGCTCGCTCGCCATCAGGTCCTCGAGGCTGCCGCTGACCACGATCTCGCCACCGTGCTCGCCCGCGCCGGGACCGATGTCGACGATCCAGTCGGCGACCTTGATCGTGTCCTCGTCGTGCTCGACCACGATCAGCGTGTTGCCCATGTCGCGCAGCCGCACGAGGGTCTCGATCAGCCGCGTGTTGTCCCGCTGGTGCAGCCCGATCGAGGGCTCGTCCAGCACGTAGAGGACGCCGACCAGCCCGGATCCGATCTGCGTGGCCAGCCGGATCCGCTGGGCCTCGCCGCCGGCGAGGTCGCCGCCGGCCGGTCGAGGGAGAGGTAGTCCAGGCCGACGTCGACCAGGAACGAGAGCCGGGCCTGGATCTCCCGGAGCACGCGGTCGGCGATGGCCCGCTCCCGCTCGCCCAGCTCGAGGCTGTTCAGCCACTCCGACGCCTCGCCGATGGACAGGTTGGTGACGTCGGCGATCGAACGGCTGTTGAGCTTGACGGCGAGGATCTCGGGCTTGAGGCGCGTGCCGTGGCAGACGGGGCAGGGCACGTCGCGCATGTAGCCCTCGTACTTGTCCCGCATGTACTCGCTGTCGGTGTCCTCGTGCCGGCGCTCCAGGAACGGCAGCACGCCCTCGAACGCGGCGTAGTAGCTGCGCTCGCGGCCGTAGCGGTTCTTGTAGCGGACGTGCACCTGGTCCGGGGACCCGTGCAGGACGGCCTTCTGCACCTTGGCCGGCAGGTCCTCCCACGGGGTGTCCATCGAGAAGCCGAGCATCTGCGAGAGGCCGGTGAGCAGCCGGGTGAAGTACTCGTTGCTCATCGACCCGGCCCACGGCGCCACCGCGCCCTGCCCGAGGCTCTTCTCCGGGTCGGGGATGACCAGCTCGGGGTCCACCTCCTTGCGGGTGCCGATGCCGGTGCACTCGGGGCAGGCGCCGAAGGGCGAGTTGAACGAGAAGGACCGCGGCTCGAGCGCCTCGAACGAGAGCCCGTCGTCGACGCAGGCCAGGTGCTCGGAGAAGGTGCGCTCGCGGAGCGGGTCGTTCTCGTCCAGGTCGACGAAGTCGAGCACGACGAGACCGCCCGCCAGACCGAGCGCGGTCTCCACCGAGTCGGTCAGCCGGCGCTTGGCGCTCTCCTTGACGGTGAGGCGGTCGATGATCACCTCGATCGTGTGCTTCTCCTGCTTCTTGAGCTTCGGGGCTCGGTCAGCGGGTGCACGACGCCGTCGACGCGGACACGGGAGAAGCCCTGGGTCTGCAGCGAGCTGAACAGGTCGACGTACTCGCCCTTGCGGGCGCGGACGACCGGCGCGAGCACCTGGAACCGGGTGCCCTCCTCCATGCCGAGCACCTGGTCGACGATCTGCTGGGGCGTCTGCCGGGAGATCGGCTTGCCGCAGTTCGGGCAGTGCGGCTGGCCCGCCCGCGCGTAGAGCAGCCGCAGGTAGTCGTAGACCTCGGTGATCGTGCCGACCGTGGACCGGGGGTTGCGGTTGGTCGACTTCTGGTCGATGGAGACGGCCGGCGACAGCCCCTCGATGAAGTCGACGTCGGGCTTGTCCATCTGCCCCAGGAACTGGCGCGCGTAGGCCGACAGCGACTCGACGTAGCGGCGCTGCCCCTCCGCGAAGATCGTGTCGAAGGCGAGGCTGGACTTGCCCGAGCCGGAGAGTCCCGTGAAGACGATCAGCGCGTCACGGGGCAGGTCGAGGTGGACGTCCTTGAGGTTGTGCTCGCGGGCGCCGCGGACGACGAGCCGGTCCATGTGATCCCTGTCGGTCGCTGTGGCTAGGTGCATCAATCGAGGCCAAGGCCCCGGTTCGGGTCGCTGTTCCCGTCCCCCGGCGTGCCACGGCTGTCGCCCCCGTCACGCACCGGGAGCGGCGCCGGCCGCCATGGACCGGAGCTCAGGCAGGGGCCTCGGCATCGGTGGGTGCGGTGGGGTCGAAGACGGGCGCGTAGCGCCGCCAGGGCTGCAGACGCTCCAGCTCTCCGGCCAGCCAGAGTAGTCGCCCTTCGGCGCCGGGGGACCGACGAACTGGACGGCCGCCGGCAGTCCGTCGGGCCGGATCCCGGCCGGGACGACGCTCGCCGGCAGGCCGGCCAAATTCCAGGCCGCCGTCCACGGCGCCCAGCGCGCGTTCGCCGTGATGTTGGCCAGGAACCCGCGCTCGTGCCACGGCCGGGCGGCCAGCGGCGGGCCGGTGGTCACGGGGCTCAGCAGCACGTCGACGTCGCCGAAGAAGCCCTCCATCCGCTCGCGGAACCGCACCGCCGTGCGCGGCCGCACCAACCCGGCCCGCCGCACGAGGCGGCCGATGCGGGCGTGGGTGCGGCTGCGCGCCTGGAGGGCGTGGCGGTCGAGACCCAGGTGCTCGGCGTCGTCGTGCGCGCCGACCATCCAGCGGGTCAGCGCGCCGGCGGCCGCGCCCAGCGAGATGGGCGGATCCCGGCGCACCACCGTGTGGCCCGCGGCCCGCAGGCGGGCGACGACGTCGTCCACGGCCGCGCGGGTGGCCGCGTCGGCGCGCACGCCGGGCACGGGCGAGCGGGTCGAGAGGGCGATGCGCAGCGGCCGGTCGGGAGCGCCCGGAGGGACCGGCTCCTCCCCCGCCATGACCGAGTGCGCGACGACCAGATCGGCCACGGTGGTCGCGAGGGCGCCGTTCACCGCCATCCCCGACCAACTGTCGGCCCCGATGTCGGCCGGCACCACGCCCGTTCCCGGCTTCAGCGTGACCAGCCCGCACGCCGCGGCGGGCAGCCGGAGGAGCCCATGCCGTCGTTCCCGTGCGCCAGCGGAACCGAACCCGATGCGACGGCCGCAGCGCTGCCGCCCGAGCTCCCGGCCGGCGACCGTGCGGTGTCCCAGGGGTTGCGGCTGACCGTGCCGGGGCCGTCGGTCGTCCCGTAGAGGCACAGCTCGGGGGCGCGGGTGATGCCCACGACGATCGCGCCGGCCTTGCGCAGCCTGGCCACGACCGGATGGTCCCGGGGCTCGGGGCCCGACCGGCACGCCGGGGAGCCGTCGGTGCACACCTCGCCGGCGACGGCGACGTTGTCCTTGACCGCGATCGGGACGCCCGCCAGCGGCAGCGCGAAGCGGGTGAGGGCCGTGTCGATCGCGTGTGCCTCGGCGAGCGCGGCCTCCCGGCGCACCACCCGGAAGGCACCCACGCGGGCGTCGACGGCGTCGATGTGGTCGAGATGGGCGCGGACGACGTCGACCGCCGTCACCTCCCGGAGCGGACCAGCGTCGCGATCTCGGTGGCCGGCAGCCCGACGGTGGCGGCTGGGCTCATCGGAGCGGGCCGGTCACTGTCGAGAGCTCCGCTAGCGTCCATGACACCGACCGTAACGGCGGCCGCTGACACTTTCCGATCGGAGTCCCGATGACCAGCTCTCCCCGACTGGGGACCGGCCCTACACCGGCGACGTGGAGGTCGGCGGCCCCGCCGACGTGCGCGAACTTCCGGGGCTGACCATCAGCAAGCTGGCGGTCAGCGAGATGGCGAACAACGCCTACCTCCTGCGCTGCACGGCGACCGGCGAGGGCTGCTCGTCGACGCGGCCGCCGAGCCCGGGGCCCTGCTGGCGCTCGTCGGGGACGGCGGGGTGCGGACCGTCGTCACCACGCACGGGCACTGGGACCACCACCGGGCCCTCCCCGAGGTCGTCGCGGCCACCGGCGCCACCACCGTCGCCGGCACCGCGGACGCAGCGGATCTGCCGGTGCCGGTGCAGCGCACCGTCGAGCACGGCGACACCGTGCGGGTCGGCGACCAGACCCTCGAGGTGGTGCACCTGCGCGGCCACACGCCCGGCAGCATCGCGCTGGTCTGGCGTGGTCCGGAGGACGCCGGCGTGCACGTGTTCACCGGCGACTCCCTCTTCCCCGGCGGTCCTGGGAGGACAACTGATCCCACCGACTTCACGTCACTGATGGACGACCTGGAGGAGCGGATCTTCGGTCGACTGGACGACGAGACCTGGTTCTACCCCGGCCACGGAAAGGACTCGACCCTCGGCGCTGAACGCCCGAACATCCCCGAGTGGCGCGCACGAGGTTGGTGAGAGCGTCGAGGCCATCGACGGGAATCGCAGGGAGGTCGTGGCGCGTCCATCATGTGCGTCCTCCTCTGCGAGTCGGCGGGTTCTCGCGAAGCCTCACGCGGTGGCCCACCACGTCGGTGACCGACGATCACCCGGGCCTGATCCGAGCACCCCAGGGGACTCCCTCCCTGACCGCCTACCGCGGATGCGCTGGACCGCGAAGCGGCGCTGACCTGTACCGATATCCTTGCCCGAGTCTCGCCTCGCCAGTCGAGCGGTCAGAGGAGCAGCGTGAGGTCCAGGGTAAGGCCACCGTCGCTGAAGGACGTCGCCCGGGAGGCGGGGGTCTCGCACCAGACGGTCTCCCGCGTCATCAACAACGGGCCCCGGGTCTCCGTCGCGACCCGGGACCGCGTCCTGGCGGTGATCGCCGAACTGGGCTACCGGCGTAACGACGCCGCCCGTGCGCTCCTGACGAGCCGGTCGCGCACGATCGGCGTGATCGCGGACGCCTCGCCGCGATTCGGGCCGGTGAGCACACTCGCCGCCGTGGAATCGGCGGCCCGGAAGGCGGGCTACTCGGCGCTGGTGGCGACGATGAGCAACCCCGGTCCGGAGCTGTTGACCGACACGTTGGGCAAGTTCACCGAGCGCGGCGTGGAGGGGATCGTCGTCATCGCTCCGCGCGTGCCGATGGCTCACGTTGCCCAGGAGACTTCCGCGGACCTCCCCGTGGTGATGCTGTCGCCGGGCGAGGCCAGTCACGCCGGGATCACCGTCTTCTTCGAGGACCAGGAGTTCGGAGCCCGCCTTGCGGTCCGTCACCTCGTCCGCCTGGGCCACCGGGAGATCGCCCACCTGGCCGGCAGCCAGGAGTGGCTCGACGGTCAGGTCCGGCTGCGTGGCTGGCAGGCCGAGCTCGAGGCCCACAGGCTCCGGCCCGGCCCCATCCGGTACTGCGACTGGTCTGGGGAGAGCGCGTACCGGATCGGCCAGGAGATGGTTGTCGAGGGCCTCCCGACGTCGATCTTCATCGCGTCGGACCTCATGGCCCTGGGTTTCCTACGCGCGCTGTACGAGGCCGGAGCCTCTGTTCCTCGAGACATCTCCGTGGTCGGCTTCGACGACAACGAGTTCGCGCCTCAGGTGCATCCGCCACTGACCACGGTCCGGCAGTCGTTCCAGACCGTCGGCGCGCGCTGCATGGAGATCCTGCTCGGTCTCATCGCGGGAGAAGACGTCGATACGACGCCCGCCATTCCCCAATTGATCGTCCGGGGATCGACCGCGCACCGCTGACCACGGATCCGGTACCGAGCAGCAGTTGACGGGCCCGTCGGTGGCCACGCCACGATCGCTGGGCGAACGTTCGCCTCAAACCCTTGACGCCTTCTAGGGCGAACGTTCACACTCCCTGTGACTAGCCCCACAGACTGGCGGCAACGGGAGGTGCAAGGCGGGTCGGGCACACGCACCTATCTGCGATCTTGCGCAGACCTGGCCGGATTTCGCTCGGCTGATGCACCAGCCAGCCGTGCCCGTCCATGTCGAGCTGCATCAACCCTGCCGAGGAACGCGGGCCCGAGGGATTCATGACACGAAGGGCGTCCGCAGGCGTGCTGAGATCGCGCGTCCTTGCTCTCGGACCGGTCGCAACCCTGCGCATGACGGCCCTCGCGCGGCAGAGGCGGTGGCCGACGATCTCGGCCCGCTGGAGATGGCCGGAAGTCGTCGACAGGTAGAGAACGAGCCCTCCGCTAGCCGCGCAGGGCGACGAAGAGTCAATCGACATCACGACTGAGCAGTTGTGCAGCGCAACACGTGGAAGGACGCAACGATGCGGATCGCTCACCACACGATCACCTGGGGCGGGGTCGTCGGGGACCCCACCGGAGTGACCAGCATCAAGGACCTCTACTACCGGTCCCACGGCTCGATCATCGAGGCGGTGCGGGACATTGGCGCCGTCGGCTACGAGGGGACCGAGGTATTCGACGGAAACCTCGCCGCGATCGCCGACGACCCGCAGCCCTTCCTCGACACGCTCGCCGCGACGGGCGTGGAGCTGGTCAGCGTCTACTCGGGTGCCAACTTCGTGTACGCCGACGTGCTGCCCGATGAGATGGCGCGCCTGCGCAGGGCGTGCGAGTTGGCGCGTCAGTTCGGGGCCTCGCGCCTCGTTGTCGGCGGCGGTGCGCGCCGGGCCATGGGCACCCCGGAGGGGACTACGGTCGGCTCGGCGCGGCACTTGACGCGGTGGTCGACCTCGCGGCCGAGCACGGGCTGGAAGCCAGCTACCACCCTCACCTGTCGACCATCGTGGAGTCCCCGGACGAGCTCGACCGGCTCATGACCCGGACCCGCATCGGCTTCTGCCCGGACACCGCTCACCTCGCCGCCGGCGGCGGGACCCGGCCATGTTGATCCGCCGCTATCCCGAGCGCCTACAGCACGTCCACCTGAAGGACATCGACCTCGCCACGGGCACCTTTCTGCCGCTCGGGCAGGGCGACCTGGACTTCGGCGACATCCTCGGTGCCGTCGCGGAAGCCGGCTACGACAGCTGGCTCGTCGTCGAGCTCGACTCCAGCGAGGGCGCCCCCGGGATGCCGCTGCGGCGAGCCTCGGGTACCTGCGCGACCTGCTCGTCGGCGCGTCTTGACGCACTACCTCCTGCGCTCGATCCAGCCCTCGTCAGAAACCCTTTCGAAAGGTCTCTCCATGCCCAGGTCAGTCCTGTCAGGCCGCCGCAGCTTCGTCGTCCGTCTGCTCGCGGTGCCCGCCACGCTCTGCTTCGCCCTCACGGCCTGCACCGCTCCAGGTGGGGGCGCCTCCGACCCTGAGGGCGAGGTCGACGACGCCTTCCTCGAGCAGGTCGACGCGGCGCTCGCTGAGGTGGAGTCGCAGGTGCTCAGCACCGGACCGAACGGTGAGGAGCCCGAGTCCGCGGACGCGGCGGAGCTCACGGACGAGCAGGTCGAGCGGGTCCAGGCCCTCGGAGCGAGCGCGGCCGTCGTCATGCACTACGCGGGAGACGACTGGTCCACCTCGCAGATCGAGGGCCTGCGAGACGAGTTCGGGCGCCTCGGCATCGAGGTCGTCTCCGTCACGGACGCCGACTTCGACCCGGCCCAGCAGGTGTCCGACATCGAGAACGCGCTCACCCAGCAGCCCGACGTCATCGTCTCGCTGCCCACCGACCCAGTGGCGACGGCAGGCGCCTACCGGACGGCGGTCGAGGCAGGCACGAAGCTCGTGTTCATGGACAACGTCCCGGAAGGTTTCGTCGCCGGAGAGGACTACGTCTCGGCGGTCTCGGCGGACAACTTCGGCAACGGCGTCATCTCGGCGCACCTGATGGCCCGGTCGCTCGGCGGTCAGGGCACCATCGGCCTGATCTTCCACGAGGCCGACTTCTTCGTGACGCAGCAGCGGTATGACGGCTTCAAGCAGACCATCGAGCAGGAATACCCCGACATCGAGATCGCCGAGGAGCAGGGCATCGCCGGTCCGGACTTCGCCGGGGACGCGCAGACGGCGGCCAACGCGATGCTGAGCCAGAACCCGGATCTCGACGGTCTGTGGGCGGTGTGGGACGTCCCCGCCGAGGGCGTGCTGGCCGCGGCGCGGGCCGCTGGACGCGACGACCTCAAGGTTGCGACACAGGACCTCGGGCTGAACGTAGCCATCTCTCTGGCCCAGGACGAGAACGTCGTCGGGCTCGGTGCCCAGCGGCCCTATCAGCAGGGTGTCACCGAGGCCCGGCTGGCCGCCCTGGCGTTGCTGGGCGAGGAGACCCCGCCTACGTGGCCCTGCCCTCGCTCGGCGTCTCGCACGAGAACGTCCTGGAGGCGTGGGAGACGGTCTACGGAGAGGACCCGCCCGCCGAGCTCGTCGACTCGTACGTCGACTGACGACCCCGACCGACGCACGGCCCAGACGCGAAGGAGCGACATGAGCCGAGGCAGCGAAGGCGGCACGGCCGCCGGAGCACCTGCGGTACGGATGCACGGGGTCACCAAGTCCTTCGACGGAGTCCGTGTCCTGACCGACGTCGACTTCGAGGTGCGGCGAGGCGAGATCCATGCCCTCGCCGGGGGAACGGGGCCGGCAAGTCGACGCTGATGAAGATCCTGCAGGGCGTCTACGGCAAGGACGCGGGCGAGATCGAGGTGGACGGACGCACGGTCGAGCTGACCAACACCCACGACGCGCGGGCCGTGGGCATCGGCATGGTGTTCCAGGAGTTCAGCCTGGTCCCGACCCTGACGGTGGCGCAGAACATCTTCCTCGGTGTCGAGCCACTCGCATCCGGACTCATCCGGGACAAGCAGGCCGTCGCCCTGGCACGTGACGTCTTCGCACAGATGGACGTCGACGTCGACCCGACCGCCACCGTCGGCCGGCTCGGCACGGCGTACTGGCAACTGACGGAAATCGCCAAGGCGCTCGCTCAGGACGCCCGCGTCCTCATCATGGACGAGCCCACGGCCAGCCTGGCCAAGCACGAGGCCGACAACCTCTTCGAGCTCGTCGGACGCCTCAAGGCGCAGGGGATCTCGGTGGTCTACATCTCTCACCGGATGGACGAGGTCTTCAGGATCGCCGACCGCATCACCATCCTGCGTGACGGCCGTCGTCTGCTCACCGAGCGATTGAGCAACCTCACCCCGGCGCAGGTGGTGGAGGGGATCGTCGGCCAGGAGATCGAAGGAGGAATGGAGTACAAGCAACGCACCGCTCAGGGGAGCCCGCGGGCGGCGGGGCCGACGTCGCCCCGGTGCTCGACCTGCGCGGCGTGACCGCTGGCCCACGGGTCCAGGGCATCTCCTTCTCCATCGCCCCCGGGAGATCGTCGGGCTCGCGGGGCTGATGGGCAGTGGGCGGACGGAGTTGGCCCGAGCGCTTTTCGGCATCGACCCCATCACAGCCGGCGAGGTACTCGTCCACGGCCGCGCCGTACGCCTCGCCAGCCCCAAGCAGGCCATCGCCGCCGGGATCGCGATGATCCCGGAGGACCGGCGCGCCCAGGGACTCGTCCTCGACCACTCGGTGCGGGACAACCTCCTGCTGCCGGTGCTGCGACGGTTCCGGCGGGGCCCGCTCGTCGACGACCGCGCAGCGCGAAGGGTCGCCCGGGATCTCATCCAGCGGTTCCGCGTCAAGGTGGCCGACGACGCCAAGGCCGTCCGCCGGCTCTCGGGGGCAACCAGCAGAAGGTCGTCATCGCCAAGTGGCTGGGAACCGACCCCGCGGTCCTGATCATGGACGAGCCAACGGCTGGGGTCGACATCGGCACCAAGACCGAGATCCTGGACACCATCCGCGGTCTCGCCGACGAGGGCATGGGGGTCCTCGTCATCTCTTCCGAGTACCCCGAGCTGCTCGCCGTGAGCGATCGCGTCGTCGTGCTGCGCAACGGCGCGGTGCACCGCGTCCTCGCGCGGGCCGACATCCCCGACGAGCAGTCCCTCCAACTAGCCGTGCAAGGAGCCTGACCCATGGCCATGAGCACGTCCCCTCCGGCCGACATGGGCAGCGGCAGCGCGAGCCGCAGCTCCTTCCTCTCGGGGCTCGACTGGCGCCGGTACATCATCTACATCGGCTTTGTCCTGGTCTTCATCGCCTTCGCGGCGGCCCTCGGCGACAACGGCTTCCTCACCGCGAACAACCTGCTCAACATCGTCCGGCAGTCGGCGATCATCGCGATCATCGCCGTCGGCATGACGTACGTCATCGCCTGTGCGGAGATCGATCTGTCCGTGGGATCGACCGCCGGCCTGGCCAGCGTGATCACCGCGATGGCGATCTCGAACTACGGCCTCCTGGCCGGCATCGCCGGGGGCCTCCTGGTCGGCATCGTGGTGGGGTCGATCAACGGCGCGTTGGTGAGCATGCTCAACATCCCGTCCTTCCTGGTCACGCTCGGCATGCTCGGTATCGCTGTCGGGGTCGCACAGTGGATCACCGACTCCGCGCCGCAGCCGATCCTCGACCCGACGTACAACCTCGTCTTCGGCGGCGGCAATTTCGGGCCGATCCCCGGCCTGCTCGTCTGGATGGCCATCGTCGTCGTCATCGGTGCCGTGGGTCTGGCGAAGACCCGCTTCGGGCGCCAGGTCCTCGCCACCGGCGGCAATCGCATGGCCGCGGACTTCACCGGGGTCAACACCCGCCGGATCAAGTTCCAGGTCCTGGTGATCTCGTCCGTGCTGGCCGCCCTGGCGGGCATGCTCTACGCCGGTCGGCTGGAGTCGGGGCGCTTCCAGTGGGGCACTGGCGACGAGCTCTCGGCGATCGCCGCGGTGATCCTCGGTGGCACCAGCCTGTTCGGAGGCGCCGGATCGGTCGTCGGCACCCTGGTGGGCGCTCTGCTCATCGGACTCATCAACAACGGGCTGGTGCTCGCCGGGCTGGACACCAGCCAGCAGCAAGTCGTCCGAGGCGTGATCATCATTCTCGCCGTCGCACTGGCGAGGCGGAAGTGACCGACGCGCCGCTGCGACACGGGATCGTCGGCACGGGATTCATGGCGACCGTGCACGCCCGCGCGGTGCGGCGGGCGGGCTCGGTCGTCGCCCTGGTGGCGGGCAGCACACCGGAACGCGGACAGGCCGCTCTCGCGTCCCTCGGCGCCGAGGCGGCGGCGGGGCACGCGGCGGAGGTCGTGACCTCGCCGGAGGTCGACGTCGTGCACATCTGCACGCCGAACGACACCCACGCGACCCTCGCGCGCCTGGCGCTCGAGGCCGGCAAGCACGTCGTGTGCGAGAAGCCGCTCGCGACCGACCCGGCTGAGGCCTCCGCGCTCGCGGAGCTCGCCTCCGCGGCGAACGTGGTTGCCGCCGTCCCGTTCGTCTATCGCTTCTACCCCACCGTCCGGCACGCCCGCGCGATGGTGGCCCGCGGCGAGGCAGGCACGTTGTGGCTGCTGCACGGCTCCTATCTGCAGGACTGGCTTGCCGCTGCCGACGGGACGAACTGGCGGGTGGACGCCGCACGGGGCGGGGAGTCCCGCGCGTTCGGTGACGTCGGCATCCACTGGTGCGACCTCATGGAGTTCGTCACAGGGCACCGCATCACCGCCCTTTCGGCACGGACAGCGGTCGTGCACCCGGAGCGGGCAGGTCAGGCGGTGACCACGGAGGACGGCGCCTCGGTGGTGTTCGAGACCGACCGGGAGCCACCGGCTCCCTCGTCGTGTCCCAGGCTTCGCCCGGCCGCAAGAACCGCCTGGCATTCTCCTTCGACGGAACGGTCGCGTCCTTGGCGTTCAATCAGGAGCAGCCGGAGGAGCTGTGGATCGGCGGCACGGACGGGAACCGCACAGTCCTGCGCGACCCCGCCGCGCTCGACCCGGCAGCCGCCGGCTACGCCGTCGTCCCGGCCGGGCACCCGCAGGGCTACCAGGACAGCTTCGACGCCTTCGTCCTCGATGTCTCACGCTCGGTCCGCGGGGAGCACGTAGCCGGCCTGCCGACGTTCGCCGACGGCGCACGCGCTGCTCGGATCACCGACGCGGTGCTGCGCTCGTCGCGCACCCGGACCTGGGTGGGGTACCCGCATGACCGGCGACACGTTCTTCGACGCGCACCAGCGAGCGACCATCGCCGCGGCGATGGCCCGGATGATTCCCACAGACGATGCGCCCGGCGCAGCGGAAGCCGGGACGATCGACTTCCTCGAGCGGTATCTGTCTGGTCCTGGGTATGTCTACGCGAGCCCGGACGGCAGCGGCTTCGAGGCCCTGACCGGGCGACGGCTCGCCGCCTGGACGCGCCGCCTCGAGCTGATCCGGGAACGGTACGTCGCCGGCGTCCGGGCGCTGGACGCCGCAGCCCGCAAGCGCGGGGCGGATTTCGTCAGCCTCGACGCTGACGCCCGGGACGACGTCCTCCGGGAGCTCGAGCGTCCCGAGGGTCGCTCGCAGGAAGCCGATCTTGCCCGCAGCCGAGTGACCCTGTACGGCGCCCCGGTCGAAACCGCCCTGCAGCAGACCAACGCCGAGCTCGACCTCGGGTTCATCCCGCTTCTCGCCCTGCACACCCGCCAGGGCTTCTACGCCGACCCGGTCTACGGCGGCAACCGCGACCACATCGGCTGGCAGGTCATCGGCTTCCCAGGGCCGGCCAGCCTCGCCGAGGTGCACCAGGGCCGCTACACGACGATCGACTACTTCGCCGAGAACCCGGTGCACCCCGGGACGGAGGACTGACATGACCACGACCACCGGCCGCGATCGCACGGACGTCCTCATCATCGGCGCCGGCGCCTCGGGCGCGACGGCCGCGAAAGTGCTCACCGAGCGGGGTTGCGAGTCGTAGCGCTCGAGAAGGGGCCGTGGCGCACCAAGGAGACGTTTGGCGGTGACGAGCTCGCCAGCATCAACCGATACGACCTCTGGCCGGACCCGCTGCTGAACCCCCGGACGCACCGCACGGCCGTCGACCGGCCGGCCACCACCGAGCTGTTCTGCCCCGTGCCGCAGATGGTCGGCGGCGGCACCGTGCACTGGCAGGGCTGGCTGCCCCGCTTCACCGAGGATGACTTCCGCTTCCACACCGTCGTGGGAGACGTCCCGGGCGCCTCTCTGGCCGACTGGCCGATCACCTACGCCGAGCTCGAGCCGTACTACACAGCCGTCGAATGGGCCTTCGGTGTCTCCGGCAAGGGTGGGGCCAACCGCTACGAGTCGTTCCGGTCCAAGGGCTACCCGTGCCCGCCGATGCCCATGTCGCGGTACGCGGAGAAGTACCACGCCGGTGCGTCGGCTCTGGGCTGGAACTCGTTCCCGACCCCGCAGGCCGCCCTCTCCCAGCCCTTCGACGGCCGGCCTGCGACAGTGATCAGCGCATTCGCGCAGCAGCACGGCGACCCGACCGGCACCCGGTCGAGCGCCCTCAACGTCTTCGTGCCCCAGGCGGTCGCGACCGGCCGGTACGACCTGCGCCCGGATAGCTATGTCCGGGAGATCACCGCCGACGAGCGCGGCCGAGCCAAGGGTGCGGTCTACGAGGACGCTGACGGCCGGCTCCACGAGCAGGAGGCCGATGTCGTCATCCTGGCCTGCGGCGCGGTTGAGACCGCGCGGCTGATGCTGCTGTCCACCTCGGCCCGGCATCCTCACGGCCTGGCCAACGAGAACGACCTCGTCGGCCGCAACGTCACCTTCCACGAGTTCAGCTCAGCCGTAGGCATCTTCGACGACCCGATCTACGCGTGGGCGGGAGGCGGCTACGTCAGCGCGAGCTCCTTCGAGTTCTACGGCCACGACGACAGCCGCGGGTTCGCGGGCGGCGGTCACATGGCGACGTCCGGAGTCGGCATCCCACTGCCGATCAACTGGTCCCTGCCGGACCGTCCGACCTGGGGGCGGAGGCCAAGCGCATCGACCGAGCGTTCTTCAACCACTCGATGGCAGCATCGATGGTGTTGCACGACCTCCCCAGCACGACAACCGCGTCGACCTGGACGACACCGTCGTCGACGACTGGGGACTGCCCGTTGCGCGGATCACCCTCACCCCTCACGAGAATGACCTCGCGATGGGACGGTTCCTCATCGACCGCAGCGCGGAGATCCTCGAGGCGGCCGGCGCGACCAGCGTGCAGAAGGTCTACCCCGACCGGATCACCGGCAACTGCTCCCACCAGCACGGGACCACACGCATGGGCGACGACCCGGCCACCTCGGTGCTCGACCGCGGCTGCCGGGCGCACACCGTGAGCAACCTGTTCGTCGTCGACGGCGGCCCGTTCCCGACTGGTACCGGCGCGAACCCGACGCTGACCATCATGGCAAATGCCTGGCGGGTGGCTGAGCGCATCGCAGCCGGGCGGGACGCCGCGAGCCGAGGCTGACGGCGCGAGTCCGGTCTACGCTCTGCGGCACGGGCAGTCTGGGACGCCGAAAGGGTCATCCGGTGGCGCGTGCGCCGTGGGTGGCCGCTCGTGCCGAGGTGGACGTCGGCGCGACCAGCCAGGTCGACAGCGGCTGCAGGTCGGACTGGACGCCCGTCCAGGTCTCCCCGAGCCCATGCGCAGCTCGCCGTTGTAGGCCACCTCCCCGCCCCCGTCACGGCCCCGTCCGCAGACGGTGGCGCCTGGGCCGAACTCGTGGAGGCAGAGCGCACGGACCATGTCCTCGAACTGCTGCGGGCCGAGGCTGTTCAGCCCGTACTGCACGCGCTCATCCTCTCCGGTCTCGCGCGTGTCGCCGAGTTGGATGGAGTCCCGCGCAGCCGGCGCGAGGGGTTCAGGCGGCCCCCTGCAACGCCGTCATCCGAAAAGCGGGGCGGGATGACGCGTGCCCTGTGTGCCGCGGATGGGACACAAGGCTGCTCCACCGACGCCCGGATATCTCAGCAGGCCCGTGCTCTTGGCGCCGAACCGTACGCGGACCCGGAGGCAGTGTCGGTGAGGGATCTCTCGAGGCCCGCAAGACAGCGAGCTTGCGACTTCTCCCCGTGCGCGCCCTCCCGGGCGGCGTCGGCAGCACCCAGCAGGACCCGGCGCGGTTCAGCAGCCTGATCGACGACGTCGAGGAGCGTCTCTTCGCCGCACTTCCCGACGAGGCGTGGGTCTACCCCGGCCATGGCAAGGACACCACCATCGGTGCCGAACGACCCCACCTGGACGAGTGGCGCGCCCGCGGCTGGTGACGTCCCGTCGCTACTCGTCGTCGAAGAGCTCGACCACCTCGTCGGCGGTACCCGGGAGGTACAGCGGGACCACCGACACCATCCACTCCGGTCGCCGGGCGTCGACGGCGACGGCGAGGTCCCAGGCCGCGCGTGCGGTCAGCGGGCCGAAGCAGCCGTCGTCGCCGTCCTCGCCGACGTCGACCTCGACGAGCCACTGGTCGGACAGGTCCGCCGCGAGTTCGGCGAACGCCGGTTCGGCGTCGTCGTCGGAGTCGGCGGCGTCGGCCTGCACGGGGTAGATGAGCACCATGGCAGCACGCTAGGGCCACGGAGCGTCCGGCGGCGACCGCGCCGCCCCGTCAGCCGACGCGGGTGGACCGCACGGCGAGCGGCTCCGCCGCGGCGGGAAGCACGGCCGGGCCGGGGCCGTCCGCCGCGGTCGGCTCGGTCTCGACCAGTTCGGCCACTCCTGCTCCGGGGTTCTCCTGCGTCGGCAGCCACCGCGCCCACCAGCGGAGGATGTGCTCGAAGCGCGCCAGCCGGTGCCGGGGCCGTCCCGTGCGGCTCAGTTCGTGGCCCTCACCCGGGAAGAGCAGCAGCTCCGAGGGGACGCCGCGACGCTTGAGCTCGACGTAGAGCCGGGCGCCCTGCTCGACCGGGCAGCGCCAGTCCTCCTCGGAGTGGACGACGAGGGTCGGCGTGGTGATCTCGGACGCGCGGGTCATCGGGCTCTGTGCGGCCAGCCGCTGCGGATCGGTGCCGAGGTACTGGTCGGGAAAGGCCCAGCCGATGTCGGAGGACCCGACGAAGCTCACCGGATCGGTCAGGGCCCGCTCGACGACGGCCGCGGCGAACCGGCTCGTCCGCCCGAGGAGCAGGGCGGTGAGGTACCCGCCGTAGGAGCCCCCATGACCCCGACCCGGTCGGCGTCGAGCGCGGGATCCTGGAGCGCCGCGTCGAGGAAGGCCAGGACGTCGTCGGCGTCGTGCCCGCCCCATTCGCCGCGGATCGCCCGACCGTGCTCGGCCCCGTAGCCGGAGGATCCACGCGGATTGCACTGGACGACCGCGTAGCCCGCGGAGACGTAGACCTGCGTCTCGTCGAACAGCGACCAGCCGTACTGCGCGAACGGCCCGCCGTGGATGGTCAGCAGCACGGGGTGCGGGCCCGGACCCGGCGGCGTCGTGATCCAGCCGTGCACGGGATGGCCGTCCGGGGCCGCGGCCGTCCGCTCCGCCATCCGGTGCACCCGGCCGGTCTCCCCGAGCGGTCGCCCGAACGCGGTGAGCAGCCGGCGCCGTCCCTGGGTGAGCGCGAGCAACTCGCCCGCCGACCGGTCGTGCGCGACGACGGCGACGACCACTCCCCGGCGGCCGCGACGGCGTGGACGGCGAACGGCCCGCCGATCAGGACTTCCGGGGCGCCGCCGTCCAGCGGCACCCGCAGCAGCTCGACGCTGCCACGCCGTTCGACGCCGACCAGCACCGCACCGTCCACGACCACCGTGGCCGGTGTCCCGTCCCCGCGGTGGTGCTCCTCCGGATCGAGCAACGGCTCCAGGACGCCGTCGCCGGCGACCCGGCAGGGCACCGTCTGCCGGGCGACGAAGTCGGTCCCCTCGGGACCGAGGTCCGGCACACCGGTGACGTACAGCTCGTCGCCGGCGTACGCCGGCTGCGCGCAGTCCCCCGGGACGCGGTCACCCGCCGCAGCCCGGAGCCGTCCGGGCGGACCGCGTACACGTCCCGCACGAGATCCCGGTCGGCCCGGGGTGGCGCGCGGACACGAACACGAGCTCCTCGCCGTCCGGTCCCCAGGCGACGTCCTCGCAGTCCGCGTCGCCGGTGGTCACCTGCTCCGGTTCCGGCAGCGGCGCGGTGTCGTCGGCGAAGTCCGCCGGCAGGTCCAGCACGAACACCTGGCTGGGCTTGTCGGCCAGGAAGCCGACGCCGTCGCGCCGGTACTGCAGCGACGTGATCAGCCGGGGCGGTTCCGCCTCGGCACCCACGCCGTCGACGGTGCCGTACCGCCCCTGCTCGGGAACCCGCGCGACGTAGGCCAGGCGCCGGGAGTCCGGGGACCAGACCGGCGCGCCCGCGCCCAGGCGGTGGCCGGTGAGCGTGCGCGGCTCCCCTCCCGCCGTCGGCAGCAGCGCGACCTGCGGCCGCCCGCCGGGCTCGGCGCTGAGGAAGGCCAGCCAGCGGCCGTCCGGCGAGTAGGCCGGGGCGCTGTCGCGGGAACCGGAGGTCACCGGACGCGCCGGCGCCGAGCCGTCGGTCGGCACGGCCCACAGCTGGCTGCGGTACTCGTCGGCCTCGACGTCCGGCCGGGCGACCGCGACGACGGCCATCCGGCCGTCCGGCGACACCGTCGGCGCGCCGGGCGTGCGCAGGAGCGCGAGATCGTCAGGGCGCATGGCCTGCGACGCTAGTCCGTCCGGGGCGCGGGCCGGGCCGTGCCCTCCGGAGCCGCACCCGTGCGCTCAGGCCGCGATCGTCCGCCGGCGGATCGTGCTCACCAGCGCCAGGCTGCCCAGCAGGGGCAGCCCCGCGAGGATCACCAGGCTCCGATCGAGGCCCAGCACCTCGCCCATCCCACCGACGACGGCGGAGCCCACACCCCGCCGACGAGGAAGACCAGCGTGGCGATGCCCAGTGCCACGCCTCGGACGTCCGCCGGGACGGCACCGCCCACCGCGGCCATGAGGGCCGGCTGGCCGAGGCCGAAGGCCAGGGTGACGAGGACGACCGCCGTCACGAGCACGGCCGCGGAACCGCGCGCCGCTCCCACCGCGGCGACGACCAGCGCCACCGCTGCCGTCGCGTCGGAGACCACGAGGACCGGCCCGGGCCGAGCCGCGCGAGGAGCGGACCCGCGAGACGCGGGGCGAGAAAGCCGGTGACGGCACTCGGTACGAGGGCCAGGCCGACCTCCAGCGGCGTCCACCCGCGGATGGCGAGGACGGCCGGGACGGCGATCAGCAGGGCGAACCAGGCCGCCGGCACGGCGGACGCGGCCAGCGCGCTGCGGACGACGACGGAGTTGCGGATGACCCTGCGCGGGAGGAACCCCTCCGGGCGGCGGCGCACCCGCGCCGCGACGGCGGGGACGCCGAGACCGAGCAGCAGGGCGCCCGCCGTCGCCACCAGGACACCGGAGGCCGGCGACTGCACGAGCAGTACCAGCCCAGCCGCCGTGGCGGCCACGAGCACCGCGCCCAGGACGTCGAGCCGGGCGCCGGTTCCCTGCGTCGGCAGCGCCCGCCACAGCGCGGGGACCACCAGGAGCCCGAGTGCGGGGAGCGCGACGACCGCCCGCCAGCCGGCCAGGTCGGCCACCAGGCCGCCCGCGAGCGGCCCGAGGGCGCTCACGGCGGCCGCCGTGCCGGCCACCTGCCCGAGAGCGGTGGTGCGGACGGCGCCCTCGTAGCGGGCGCTGACGATGGCCATGCCGAGGACCGGCACCGCGGCCGCTCCCATGCCCTGCAGCACCCGGGCCGCCAGCAGCACCTCGACGCTGGGTGCGAAGCCGCCGAGGACGGCGCTGCCGGCCATCAGGCCCACCCCCACGAGCAGGGGAGGCGGATGCCCGCCAGGTCGGCGGCCCGGCCGTAGACCGCGGTCGCCACCGCGAGCATCAGGGCGTAGAGGCTGATGACCCACGAGACCCCACCGGTGGTGAGGTCCAGGTCGGCCGCGATCGACGGCAGCGTGACCGCCACGGCCGCGCTCCCCATCCCGGCGAGGCCGAAGAGCAGCCCGACGAGCCCGGCGACGCGCCCGGCGTCCGTCTGCTCCCCCACGAAGGGGCTCAACCGGGCGGCGTCGCCGTCTGTTCCGCCGTCCGTCAGCGGCGGGCGGAATCCTCGTCCGACTCCTCGGCGATCCGCGCCTCGGCGGCGGCCGCCGCCTCGGGCCCACCCGTGGGGACCGACTTCGCCGTCTCGGCGTCGACGTCCGGCGGCCCGGGGGCGGCGAACTGACCACGGGTCTTCACCAGGCTGGCCACCGTGGCGACGACCAGCACGCCCAGGATGATCGACAGCGAGAGCCAGATCGGGATCTCGGGGATGCTGTCGATGGGCTCGCGCTCGCCCGCGAACGGCAGCTGGTTCTCGTGCAGCGCCTCGAGGATCAGCTTGACGCCGATGAAGGCCAGGATGACCGCCAGCCCGAGGGAGAGGTACACCAGCCGCTTCAGCAGGCCGCCGAGCAGGAAGTAGAGCTGGCGCAGACCCATGAGGGCGAAGACGTTCGCCGTGAAGACGATGAACGGCTCCCGGGTCAGGCCGAAGATCGCCGGGATGCTGTCCAACGCGAAGATCAGGTCCGTCGTGCCGAGAGCGAGGATCACCACGATCATCGGCGTCCACATCTTCTTGCCGTTCTCGCTGACCCGGATCTTCGCGCCGTGGTAGTCCTTCGTGATCGGCAGGATCTTGCGCATCCGCCGGATGAAGGCGTTCTCCTCGTAGTCCTCGTCCTCGCCGCGGTGCTTGACGAGGTTGATCGCGGTGTAGATCAGGAAGACGCCGAAGATGTAGAAGACCCAGACGAACCGCTCGATGACCACGGCGCCGATCAGGATGAAGATCCCGCGCAGGACCAGGGCGATGATGATGCCGATCATCAGCGCTTCCTGCTGATACTTCCGTGGCACCTGGAAGCGCGCCATGATGATCACGAAGACGAAGAGGTTGTCGACCGAGAGCGAGTACTCGGTGAGCCAGCCCGCGTAGAACTCCGTGGCGTAGGTGCCGTTGGTGAACGCCAGCATCAGCACGCCGAAGATCAGCGCCAGGCTCACGTAGAAGCCGACCCAGAGACTGGCCTCCTTGATGGAGGGCTCGTGGGGGCGACGAGCGACGATGGCGAGATCCGCGAGCAGCAGGACCGTGAGCCCCACGAACGTCGTGATCTCGAACCAGACGGGTAGCTCCATGCGGCGGTTTCCTCCGGGGGACAAGCAAGTCTCAGCACCGGAGGTCTCTCCCACCGCACGCCGGCAGGCGCACGACCGGCAGCACCGGAGGCCATGGGACCTCGTGATGACGACGCTGCCGCGGGGGATACTCCCTCCTTCGCATCCCCCGGCGGCCGCGATCGTCAGTGTTCGCGTCGGCCCGGGTTCGCGGCGCTCACGCTACCTGCTCGGTCGGCGTCGGACGCGTTGGACGTCGGGACGACGTCCGCCGGCGTCCCGTCGCCGGCCGACAGCGAGGTCGGGTCGGTCGCTGCCGCCTCGGCGGCGAGGTGCTCGCGCCGGTCGCGGCGCACCCGCCAGAGGCTGGCCAGCGTCGTCACCACCAGTGTGGCGAGGATGACCAGCAGGGAGACGGTGATGGGCACCTCGGGGATCACGGTGACGTGCTCACCACCGTTGATGAAGGGCAGCTCGTTCTCGTGCAGGGCGTGGATGACGAGCTTGACGCCGATGAAGCCGAGGATCACGGCCAGGCCGTAGGACAGGTACACCAGCCGGTCGAGCAGCCCGTCGATGAGGAAGAACAGCTGCCGCAGCCCCAGCAGGGAGAACGCGTTGGCGGCGAACACCAGGAACGTCTCCTGGGTCAGGCCGAAGATCGCCGGGATGGAGTCGACGGCGAAGATGACGTCGGCCGTGCCGATCGCGATGAGCGCGATGGCCAGCGGGGTGAGGAACCGCTTGCCGTCCAGCGTCACGGTCATCCGGTCGGAGTGGTACTCGTCCGTCGTCCGCAGGCGCTTGCGGGCGAACCGGAGGACGGCGTTCTCCTTGTAGTCGTCCTCGTCCTCGTGGCCGCCGCTGCGGGCCTGCACCCAGGCGGTGTAGATGAGGATCGCGCCGAACAGGTAGAAGACCCAGCTGAAGTTCGCGATGGCCGCCGCGCCGACGAGGATGAAGACCGTCCGCAGGACCAGCGCGAACGTGATGCCGAAGAGCAGCACCTTCTGCTGCAGCTCCCGCGGGACGCCGAAGGCGGCCATGATCAGCACGAAGACGAAGAGGTTGTCGACCGACAGGCTCTTCTCGGTGACGTACCCGGCGAAGTACTCGCCGGCGAAGCCGGCTCCCCAGCCCCACCAGACGAGGAAGCCGAAGACGATCGCGATGCCGACGTAGGCCGCCGACCACATCGCGGACTCGCGGAGCGTCGGTGCGTGCGGCGTGCGCACGTGACCGACGAGATCGAAGACGAGCATGCCGACGATCGCGGCGACCGTGACAGCCCACACCCAGAAGGGCACGTCCAAGGGTTCAGTCCTCCGGAGACTCGGCGGCGCACGCGGCGCCGCACAGGGTCGGATCCGGAGGTCTCTCCCATCGCCTGGCGTGGCGACCGGCAGCGCCGGAGGTCCGTGGGGACCCCGTACTGACGACGCTGCCGCGGCGGGATACTCCCTCCACAGCAGGACCACGTGCCCGTCGCCGGGTCGCGTGGTCCGTCCGGTGCAACGGCTCTGGCCGACGAGGAGTTCCCGGGTGCTGCCATCGTCGTGGAGACGGGCGTCACACCGACCGACCCTCAGCCGGGACGGCGGCTCTTCGGCAACGCGGTGAGGGCGGCGTCGTAGGAGGCGTCGGTCAGCTCGCGGACCTCGTCGTCGGGCACCGGACCGGTCCAGTCGACGGAGTTCCAGCCGTACCGGCCGTCCCTCCGGCTCGGCGTGATTCCGGCTTCCGGCGACGGCCATGTGCAGTGGTGGCACGTTCCGTGTCGCAAAGGCACCAGGGCCGCACATCGCCGGCGCGCGTCAGGCGTGCGCGGCGTCGAGCTGGCGCAGCTCCTTCTTCAGCTCGCTCAGCTCGTCGCGCAGCCGGGCGGCGACCTCGAACTGCAGCTCCCGGGCGGCGGCGAGCATCTGGTCGTTCATCTGGGTGATCAGGTCGGCCAGCTCGTTGCGCGGCAGACCCTCGGTGTCGATCGCGCCGGCCTTGCCGGGCTTCTTCTTCGAGGACAGCCCCGGCACCGGCGCCTTGCCCCGCGACTGCTGCCGACCGGACCCACCGATGAGTTCCGCGGCGTCGGAGTCCTCCGCCTCGCGGTAGATGCCCTCCAGGATGTCGACGATCTTCTTGCGCAGCGGCTGCGGGTCGACCCCGCGCTCGAGGTTGTAGGCGACCTGCTTCTCGCGGCGCCGGTCGGTCTCCTCGATCGCCTGGGCCATCGACGGGGTGATCTTGTCCGCGTACATGTGCACCTGGCCGGAGACGTTGCGCGCCGCCCGGCCGATGGTCTGGATCAGCGACGTCCCGGACCGGAGGAAGCCCTCCTTGTCGGCGTCGAGGATGGCGACCAGGGAGACCTCGGGCAGGTCGAGACCCTCGCGCAGCAGGTTGATGCCGACCAGCACGTCGTACTCGCCCTGCCGCAGCTCGCGCAGCAGCTCCACGCGGCGCAGGGTGTCGACCTCCGAGTGCAGGTACCGGACCTTGATGCCGAGCTCGAGCAGGTAGTCGGTGAGGTCCTCGGCCATCTTCTTGGTCAACGTGGTGACCAGGATCCGCTCGTCCTTCTCCGTCCGGATGCGGATCTCGTGCACCAGGTCGTCGATCTGGCCCTTGGTGGGCTTCACCACGACCTCCGGGTCGACCAGGCCGGTCGGCCGGATGACCTGCTCGACGAACTCGCCCCCGGTGCGGCCGAGTTCGTACTTCCCCGGCGTGGCCGACAGGTAGACGGTCTGGCCGATGCGGTCGGTGAACTCCTCCCACTTCAGCGGGCGGTTGTCCATCGCCGAGGGCAGCCGGAAGCCGTGGTCGACCAGGGTCCGCTTGCGGCTCATGTCGCCCTCGTACATGCCGCCGATCTGCGGCACGGTCACGTGCGACTCGTCGATGACGAGCATGAAGTCGTCCGGGAAGTAGTCGATGAGGCAGCTGCCGGCGCTGCCGGGGGCACGGCCGTCGATGTGCCTCGAGTAGTTCTCGATGCCGGAGCAGAACCCGACCTGGCGCATCATCTCGATGTCGTAGGTCGTGCGCATGCGCAGCCGCTGGGCCTCCAGCAGCTTCCCTGGCGCTCCAGCTCCGCCAGCCGCCCCTCGAGCTCCGCCTCGATGCCGCGGATCGCGCGCTCCATCCGGTCGGGGCCGGCGACGTAGTGGCTGGCCGGGAAGACGAACAGCTCCTCGACCTCGCGGACCACCTCGCCGGTGAGCGGGTGCAGGTAGTACAGCCGCTCGACCTCGTCACCGAACATCTCGATCCGGCAGGCCAGCTCTTCGTAGACCGGGAAGACCTCGATCGTGTCGCCCCGTACCCGGAAGGTGCCACGCGTGAAGGACAGGTCGTTGCGGGTGTACTGCTCGGTGACCAGGGTGCGCAGCAGGTCGTCCCGGTCGCGGGTCTCCCCAGCTTGATCTTCAGCGCCCGCTCCACGTACTCCTGCGGCGTGCCCAGGCCGTAGATGCAGGAGACGGTGGCCACGACCACGACGTCGCGCCGGGTGAGCAGGCTGTTGGTGGCGGAGTGCCGGAGGCGCTCGACCTCGTCGTTGACCGACGAGTCCTTCTCGATGTAGGTGTCCGTCTGCGGGACGTAGGCCTCGGGCTGGTAGTAGTCGTAGTAGGAGACGAAGTACTCGACGGCGTTGTTCGGCAGCAGCTCGCGGAACTCGTTCGCCAGCTGCGCCGCGAGGGTCTTGTTGGGCGCCATCACCAGGGTGGGGCGCTGCACCTGCTCGATCAGCCAGGCCGTCGTCGCCGACTTGCCGGTACCGGTGGCACCGAGCAGGACGACGTCCTTCTCCCCGAGTTGACCTTCTCGGCGAGGGCCGTGATCGCCGCGGGCTGGTCGCCCGAGGGCTCGAACTCGCTGACGACCTCGAACCGGCCCTGCGTGGGCCGGATCTCCGTGGATGTGGGCACGGGAGAACGGTACGACGGCGGTGTGACAGAACGGGCCCGAGCGGCCGGATGGGCCGACTGGTGAACCCGGGGAGAACGGAACGCATCCGCTACTTGTCCTCGACGGTGCCCCCGCCTAGCGTGCCTGGTCGCAGGAGCGGTTCCGCACCGGGGACCAGCGCCACCCGGACTCCCGGGCGAGGTCGGACCCCGGATCGCGGGTCCGGCCCCCACCAGGGTCGCCCATCGCACACCGCCCGGTGCCTGGCCGCCCGCCGCGGACTCGGGCCCGGGGCCTGCGCACGACGCCCCCGCGGTCCGCCACGGGGGCGTCGTCGTTGCCGCACGCGGTCCGCGCGAGGCGGCCGGACTCACATCGAAGTCACGTGTGCGAGAGGTTCTCCCCGGGCACCCGTCCACGGTCGCAGCAGACGACGTCCTCCGCGAAGATCGCCGGAGATGCACCCCTGCCCCGGGGATCGGGGCACAGCGCAGGAGGAATTCCCAGCATGACGCAGGTCTGGCCCGGCAGTGCCTATCCCCTCGGGGCCACGTACGACGGCACCGGCACGAACTTCGCGATCTTCAGCGAGGTCGCCGAGAAGGTCGAGCTGTGCCTCTTCGACGAGGCCGGCAACGAGGAGCGCATCCGGCTCCCCGAGATGGACGGCTACGTCTGGCACGCCTTCCTCCCGGGATCCACCCCGGGCAGAAGTACGGCTTCCGGGTGCACGGGCCCTACGACCCGGCCCAGGGCCTGCGCTGCAACCCGAACAAGCTGCTCCTGGACCCGTACGCGAAGGCCATCGACGGGCAGATCACCTGGGACCCGTCGGTCTTCGGCTACGACTTCGAGACCAAGGAGCGCAACGACGGGGACTCCGCGGCGCACATGCCCAAGTCCGTCGTCGTCAACCCGTTCTTCGACTGGGGCGTGGACCGGCCGCCGAAGACGCCCTACAACAAGACGGTCATCTACGAGGCCCACGTCAAGGGCCTGACGATGACCAACCCGCGCATCCCCGAGGAGCTGCGCGGCACCTACGCCGGCATCGCGCACCCGGCGACGATCGAGCACCTCACCGACCTGGGCATCACCGCCATCGAGCTGCTCCCGGTGCACCAGTTCGTGCAGGACGACACCCTGCAGCAGAAGGGCCTGCGCAACTACTGGGGCTACAACACGATCGGCTTCTTCGCCCCGCACGGCGAGTACGCCAGCAACACCACGGCCGGGCAGCACGTCCAGGAGTTCAAGGGGATGGTGCGGGCGCTGCACGAGGCGGGCATCGAGGTCATCCTCGACGTCGTCTACAACCACACCGCCGAGGGCAACCACAACGGCCCGACGCTGTCCTTCCGCGGCATCGACAACCGCACGTACTACAAGCTCGTCGAGGGCGACGAGCGGTACTACATGGACTTCACCGGCACCGGGAACACCCTCAACGTCCGGACGCCGCAGTCGCTGCAACTGATCATGGACTCGCTGCGCTACTGGGTCACCGAGATGCACGTCGACGGCTTCCGCTTCGACCTCGCCTCCGCGCTGGCCCGCGAGCTGCACGCCGTCGACCGGCTGGCGACCTTCTTCGACCTCGTCCACCAGGACCCGGTCGTCAGCCAGGTGAAGCTGATCGCCGAGCCGTGGGACGTCGGCGAGGGCGGCTACCAGGTGGGGAACTTCCCGGCCCTGTGGACCGAGTGGAACGGCAAGTACCGCGACACCGTCCGCGACTTCTGGCGGGGCGAGGACGCCACCGTGGGTGAGTTCGCCAGCCGGATCACCGGCTCGGCCGACCTGTACCAGCACTCCGGCCGCCGTCCGGTGGCGAGCATCAACTTCGTCACCGCGCACGACGGCTTCACCCTCAACGACCTGGTCTCCTACAACGAGAAGCACAACGAGGCCAACGGCGAGGGCAACAACGACGGCGAGAGCCACAACCGCAGCTGGAACCACGGCGTCGAGGGCGAGACCGACGACCCGGAGGTCCTGCAGCTGCGCGCTCAGCAGCGGCGCAACTTCATCGCCACGATGATGCTCAGCCAGGGCGTGCCGATGCTCCTGCACGGCGACGAGCTGGGGCGGACGCAGCGCGGCAACAACAACGGCTACTGCCAGGACTCCGAGCTCACCTGGATCGACTGGGAGAACGTCGACGAGGGGCTGCTGGAGTTCACGAAGAAGGTCACCAGGCTCCGCTGCGACCACCCGACGTTCCGCCGTCGCCGGTTCTTCCACGGCCGTCCGGTGCGCCGCGGCCTGGGCGACCCGGTGCCCGACATCGCCTGGCTGACCCCGGCCGGCGAGGAGATGGCCGACGAGGACTGGGGCTCCGCCTACGCCAAGTCCCTGGCCGTGTACCTCAACGGCGTCGGCATCCGGGAGATGGACGAACGGGGTGAGTACGTCACCGACGACCACTTCTACCTGGCCTACAACGCCTCCCACGAGCCGCTCGAGTTCACCCTGCCCAGCGACGACTACTCGCAGAGCTGGACGACGGTCCTCGACACGGCGGAGATGAACGAGGTGGAGCCGGTCGAGGTGAAGCCGGGCGACACGGTGACGGTCCAGGGGCGCTCGATCGTCGTCCTCACCGGACCCGCCCGGTGACCACGCCCGACCGCCGGCCGGTGCCGGCCGCCACCTACCGGCTGCAGGTGCATGCCGGCTTCCGGCTCCAGGACGCCGCCGAGGTAGCGGACTACCTGGCCGACCTCGGGGTGACCCACGCCTACTCGTCCCCGCTGCTGCGCTCGGCCGAGGGCAGCAACCACGGCTACGACACCGTCGACCACGCCCACATCGACGAGGCCCGAGGCGGCCGCGCGGGTCTCGACCGGTTCGTCGCCGCGCTGCACCAGCACGGTCTGGGTCTCGTGCTCGACCTGGTGCCCAACCACATGGGCGTGGACGACCCGTCGGCCGCCCCGTGGTGGTGGGACGTCCTGCAGCATGGGCCCACCAGCGCTCATTCCCGAGCGTTCGACATCGACTGGGACTTCGGGGGCGGCAAGGTGCGCATCCCGGTCCTCGGAGCCGCCGACGACGTCCAGGAGCTCGAGATCGTGGACGGACCGGACGGCGCCGAGCTGCGGTACCACGACAACCGCTTCCCCATCGCGCCGGGCACCGGCGACGGCACCCCGCAGGAGGTGCACGCCCGTCAGCACTACGAGCTGGTCGACTGGCGGCGCGCCGACGGCGACCTCAACTACCGCCGCTTCTTCGCGATCAACACCCTCGCCGGGCTGCGCGTCGAGGACCCGGCGATCTTCGACGCCACGCACGAGCTGGTCCTCCAGCTGGTCCGGGACGGCGTGGTCGACGGTCTGCGGATCGACCACCCCGACGGCCTGGCCGACCCGAAGGGCTACCTCGACCGGCTCGCGGACGCCTCCGGGAACAGCTGGACCGTCGTCGAGAAGATCCTCGAGCCCGGCGAGGACCTGCCCCAGTCGTGGCGGACCGCCGGGACGACGGGCTACGACGCGCTGTCCGAGGTGGACGAGGTGCTCGTCGACCCCGCCGGCGCGGGCCCGCTCACCGCGCTGGACACCGAGCTGACCGGCAAGGCCGTCGACTACGAACAGCTCGTCCACGACTGCAAGCGCGAGGTCACCGACGGGATGCTCGGCTCCGAGGTCGCCCGCCTGGTCCGGGTGATCGGGGAGCTCCCCGGCATCGACGCCACGCAGCAGACCGAGGCGCTGGCCGAGCTCCTGGCCACGTTCCCCGTCTACCGCAGCTACCTGCCCGACGGCCGCGAGCACCTTGACGCCACCGTGACCGCCGTCCGTACCCGGCGTCCCGACCTCGTTCCCGCGGTCGACGCCCTGCACTCGGTGCTGTCGGCCTCGGGGTCAGAAGCGGCGACCCGGTTCGAGCAGACCAGCGGGCCGGTCATGGCCAAGGGCGTCGAGGACAGCGCCTACTACCGGTGGGCGCGGTTCGTGGCGCTCAACGAGGTGGGCGGCGACCCGGCGCGCTTCGGCAGCACGGTCGAGGAGTTCCACGCCGCCCAGCGGCGCCGTGCCGAGCGCTACCCCGAGTCGATGACGACGCTGTCGACGCACGACACCAAGCGCAGCGAGGACGTGCGGGCCCGGCTCGCGGTGCTCGCCGAGATCCCGACCGAGTGGGCGGACCTGGTCCGCTTCCTGCTCTCCCGGCACCCGCTGGCCGATCGACCGCTGGCGCACCTGGTGTGGCAGAACCTGGTCGGGGCGTGGCCGCTGTCGCGGAGCGCGCGCACGCCTACGTCGAGAAGGCGGCCCGTGAGGCGGGGACGTCGACCACCTGGACCGCCCCGGACGAGGAGTTCGAGGGCCGGCTGCACGCCCTCGTCGACGCCGCCTTCGACGACGAGGCGACGGCGGCCCGGATCCAGGAGCTCGTCGAGCGGATCGCCCCGTTCGGCTGGTCGAACTCGCTGAGCCAGAAGCAGCTGCAGCTGACGATGCCCGGCGTCCCGGACGTCTACCAGGGCACCGAGCTCTGGGACTTCTCCTCGTCGACCCGGACAACCGCCGACCGGTCGACTACGCGCTGCGCCGGACGTTGCTCGCGGCGATCGACGGCGGGGAGATCCCCGCGGTCGACGAGACCGGCGCCGCCAAGCTGCTCGTGGTCTCGCGGGTGCTGCGGGCCCGCCGAGACCACCCCGAGTGGTTCGCCGGGTACGACCCCGTCGAGGCCACCGGGTCGGCCGCCGAGCACGTCGTCGCCTTCGACCGTGGGGGCGTCGTCGCGGTGGCGACCCGCCTGCCGGCCGGACTCGCCGCGGACGGCTGGGGCGACACGGCCCTGAAGCTGCTCACCGGTGCCTGGCGCGACCTGCTCACCGGCGAGCGGGCCGTCTCCGACATGGGCGGCGTCGCCGTCGAGGCCCTGCTGACCCGCCTGCCCGTGGCCCTGCTCGTCCGCGCCTGAGCCCGCCGGTCTCTCATGACGCCGACGGAGCGCGGTCGGACGGGGACGCCCCGGGGTCGTGGTCCGGCGTGGCGGCGCCCGTGCGAGGAAAACGCCCGAACTCGTTCCGTTGGGCGCGCGGCTCGCCCGCTCGCGACCTAACGTCGTCCGGGCGTCCGGGCCTGCCCGGCCGGGCGCGAGGCACCGGACCGCCCAACCCCGTCCGCCGGCGCCTGACTCCGACCCACCCAGGACGGGGGCGGGGGACCCACGTCCCGGCGCGTACGCGCGCCTCGGGGTGAAGCCGCGCGTGCAGCACACAGGCACGGCGGCCGGGCACCGATTCGCCCGAACCCGACAGCTCACCTCGCCGGCGGTGATCGGAGGATCACCCATGTCCACGCACCCTCGACGACGCGCGTCCGCAGCCGAGGCCCTCCGCGGGAGCGCCGTCGTCATCGGCGCCGCTGCAATCGGCGTCGGCGCCCTGGCCACGCCGGCCTCCGCGGACCACTACGACTGGTCCGCAGTCGCCCAGTGCGAATCCAGCGGCAACTGGAGCATCAACACCGGCAACGGTTACTACGGCGGCCTGCAGTTCAGCTCCCCCACCTGGCTGGGCCACGGCGGGGCGGAGTTCGCTCCGCGCGCCGACCTGGCCACGCCCGCGCAGCAGATCGCGGTCGCGGAGCGGGTCCTGCTCACCCAGGGTGCCGGCGCCTGGCCTACCTGCGGCACGCTCCTCCGCCCCGGAACGACCCCCGCAGCCGCGGCACCGGCGCCCGCCCCGGCCCCGGCACCGGCACCGGCTGCCGCGGCGCCGTCGACGGGCGCGAGCTACACCGTCAAGCCGGGTGACACCCTGTCGAGGATCGCCGCCGCTCAGGGCGTCGCCGGCGGCTGGGAGGCCCTCTGGGCCCTCAACCGCGACACCGTGGCCGACCCGGACCTGATCCAGGTGGGCCAGACGCTGACCGTGTAACCCCACCGGTCGCCCCGACAGTGGGCGCGGATGCACACGTCCCGACCCGGGAGCTGCACATCCGCGCCCACCGTCGCCCGCGGGGTCAGAAGCGGATCGCGTCGATCACCTTGGCGCGGACGGCGATGATCGCGGGCAGCAGGCCGGCCAGCGCCCCGACGGCGGTCGCGGCGATCATGCCCTCGACCGCGGCGGCGACCGGGAAGCCCGGCATGTCCGCGATCGGGATGCCGTTGTTCAGCAGCTGCTCCAGCGGCAGGTTGCGGACCAGCACGATCGCCGCCCCGACCGCCAGCAGCCCGGCCAGCGCGGTGGCGCAGACGCTCTCCAGCATCACCGCGGAGAAGATGCGGCCCGACGTCGCGCCGAAGCTGCGGCGGACGCCGATCTCGCGGATCCGCTGCCGGACGGTGACCAGGCCGATGTTGAGCACGCCGAGCCCACCGAGGACGAGCACCACCACCCCGGCGCCGCGGATGGCGAGCCGCAGCATCGCGATGGTCTCCTCGGCCCCCTGCGGATCGGCGCGGTAGGTGTCGACCTGCAGGCCGCCGAGGGCGAGACCGAGGTCGTGCGCGACCGTCTCCATCACCTGGTCGGCCTGGTCCGCCGGCACCCAGAGCTCGAGGGTGCTCGGTCCCGCGTACATCGCCGTCGCCGGGTCCACGGCCACGGCGGCGTCCCAGGGCCCGGCCGAGCGGTCCACCCGGTAGGCCACGAGCTCCTCCCCGTAGCCCTCGCGGACGACGCCGACGATGGTCGCGGTCACGGGGTCGGCCCGCCGATCACGACGGTCGGCCGCGCGGCCAGGTCCGGCGCACCGAGCGCGCTCATGAACGCCTCGTTGACCACGACGGCGGGCGAGAGGCTCTGCCGGTCGCCGTCGCGGAGCCAGCGGCCCTCGATCGGCTCGATGCGGTGCAGGTCGCCGTAGTTCGGGGAGACGCGGCGGGTCTGCACGGCCATCGTGCCGCCGGGCATGCGGAAGCGCGTCTCGCCCCAGGCGATCGTGGCCGCCGTCGCGATGTCGTACCGCTCGACCAGGTCGGCGACGGCGGCATCCCACCGGGCCGCGTCGGGCGGCATGCCGGTCATCGGGTCGTACGCGCTGACGGCGACCGTCGCCGCCCGGCCGCCGGAGCGCTCGCCGACCTCCTGCTGGACCTGGGCGACCATGAGTCCGAGGGCGGTCACGCTGGTCATCGCGAAGACCGCCAGGAAGACGCCGACCAGCGACAGCAGCACCCGGGTCTTGTGCACCCGGACCTCGTCCCACGCCTCGGCGAGGGTGCCCAGGACGCCGGTCATGCCGGCCCCCGGTCCGACGTCGCCGCCCCGAGCGCGCCCGCGGCGACCAGCGGCGAGCACACCCCGGTCCAGCCGGAACCGGCGGGCGGCCAGCGCGGCCACGGACAGGTCGTGGGTGATGGTGACCAGCGCGGCGCCGTTCTCGGCGGTGGCCTGCGCGAGCAGGGCCATGACCTGGGCGCCGGTCTCGACGTCGAGGGCGCCGGTGGGCTCGTCGGCCAGGACGACGCGGGGCCCCCGGACGAGGGCGCGCGCGATGGCCACCCGCTGCTGCTCGCCGCCGGAGAGCCGCTCGGGCACCTGGTCGGCGCGGGCGCCCAGCCCCACCCGGTCGAGCATCTCCCGGGCCGTGCGCCGGCGCCTCAGGTAGTCGCGGCCGCGGGCATAGAGCAGCGGCGCCGCGACGTTCTCGGCCGCGGTCCGGCGCGGCAGCAGGTTGAACTGCTGGAACACGAACCCGAAGACCTCGCCGCGCAGCCGCGACCGCCGCCGGGCCGACAGCTGGTCGGTCGGCTCGCCGTCCAGCAGGTAGCTGCCCGACGTCGGGGTGTCGAGCAGGCCGAGGAGGTTGAGCAGGGTCGACTTGCCCGACCCGGAGCGGCCCACGATGGCGACGTGCTCGCCGGGCGCGACGTCGAGGTCGACCCCGGTGAGGATCGGCAGGACGCTCTCGTCCGGGAGCAGCACCTCCCGGCTGATCCCGCGCAGCTCCAGGAGACTCATCCGTACGGCCCGCCCATCATCGGGTCCTGGACCGGGGTGTCGTCGGGCACCGGCACGAACTGCAGCACCTGCTCGCCCTCGGTCAGGCCCTCCCTGACCTCGATCTGGTCACCGTCGGTGAGGCCGAGGGTGACCGGCCGCTGCTCCTCGGTCCCGTCGTCGGCGAGCACCCAGACGTTGCCGGACTGCACCGTCCCCTGGACGGCGGTGACGGGGACGACGAGCACGTCCTCGGCCGTGCCCGCCTGCACCCGGACCGTCGCTCCCATGCCGGCGAAGACCGTCACCCCGGCGGGCACCGCGCAGCGCGCCGTCGTCCCTCCGCCGGTTCCGCCGGCGCCTCCCATGTCCGGTGTCGACGGAACGTCGGGCGTCTCCCCAGCAGCCGGCACGCCCAGCGCGAGGGCGGTGCAGGTGAACGGCGCGGGGCCGCCCTGCACCTCGACCTCGGCGGTGGCCGGCGGGGTCAGCAGCCGGAACTGCTCGGCCTGCGTGAGGGTCGCGGTCACCGACAGGGTCCCCGGGGAGACGGCGCCGACCGTGTCGCCGACGGCCACGATCTGGTCGACGAGGACGTCGAGGGCGGTCAGCGTGCCCGCGGACGGAGCGGTCACCGTGGCGGTGCGCACCCGCGGTGGGCGTGGGGTCGACGTCGGGTTGCCCTCGGCGTCGGTGCCGGCCACGGGGCGAGCTCCTCCTCGAAGCGGATCTCGAGGAGGGTCTGCCCGGCGGTGACGGTCGCGCCCTCCGCCACCAGGACCCGGCGGACGGTGCCCGCGGCCGTGGCCTTGACCGGGACGGCGGCGTCGGCGACCACCGTGCCGGTGACGGAGACGGTGTTGGCGACCGTCCCCCGGCTGACGGGAACCGTCGGGGAGCCGAGGTCGAGCGTCGGTGCACCGGGCCCGCCCGGATCGGAGGTGTCGGTGCCGCCGCGGAAGGCGAGGACGACGAGGGCGACGGCGATGACGGCCCAGACGAGCAGCCGGAGAGCCGGGAAGACGATGGTGCGGACGACGGACATGCACGCTCCCTGCGCGCTCGGGTACCCGGTGGTACCGGTATCGAGGGAACGTATCGGCTCGCTAGCACGGTGTCGTCATCCTGCGGGCGGACGCGCGGTGTACGACCTGGGGTTGACCAGCGGCATGGCGGGCATGATGCGTCCGCCCCTTCCGCTCCCCACTGCTCTGTCGCCATCCACCCCACCCGCCCCGCACCGGAGGCCCCCGCATGTCCGCTCCCGTCGAGTTCGCCGTCTGGGCGCCCCTGCCCGAACGGGTGCGGCTCCAGGTCGACGGCGCCGTCCACGACATGCGCAAGGACGACGAGGGCTGGTGGCGGGCCGAGGTGGAGGCCGCTCCGGAGGCCGACTACGGCTACCTGATCGACGACGACGACACTCCCCGTCCCGACCCCCGCTCCCGGCGCCAGCCCGAGGGCGTGCACGGCCCTTCCCGCCGGTTCGACCCCGCGGCACACGAGTGGGGCGACCGCGCCTGGACCGGCCGCCCGCTGGCCGGCGGCGTGGTCTACGAGCTGCACATCGGGACGTTCACGCCCGAGGGCACCTTCGACGCGGCGATCGGCCGGCTGGGGCACCTGGTGCGGCTCGGCGTCGACTTCGTCGAGCTGCTGCCGGTCAACGCGTTCAACGGCACGCACAACTGGGGCTACGACGGCGTCCTCTGGTACGCGGTGCAGGAGGAGTACGGCGGGCCCGCGGCCTACCAGCGCTTCGTCGACGCCTGCCACCAGCAGGGCCTGGGCGTGATCCAGGACGTCGTCTACAACCACCTCGGCCCGTCCGGGAACTACCTGCCCGAGTTCTTCCCGATCTTCGCCGACGGCGGCGCCAACACCTGGGGCAACTCGATCAACCTCAGCGGCCCCGACTCCGACGAGGTGCGGCGCTACGTCATCGACAACGCGCTGATGTGGCTGCGCGACATGCACGTCGACGGCCTGCGGCTGGACGCCGTCCACGCGCTGGTCGACGAGCGGGCGACGCACGTGCTGGAGGAGATGGCCCAGGAGGTCGACAAGCTGTCGGTCGCCGTGGGCCGGCCGCTGACCCTGATCGCGGAGAGCGACCTCAACGACCCCCGCATGGTGACCCCGCGGGTGGCCGGCGGCCTCGGCCTCACCGCGCAGTGGAGCGACGACTTCCACCACTCGCTGCACTCGGTGCTCACCGGCGAGGGGCAGGGCTACTACGCCGACTTCGCCGAGGGCGGTCTGGGCGGGCTGGCGAAGGTGCTCACCGGCGCCTTCTTCCACGACGGCGCCTGGTCGAGCTTCCGCCGCCGGCACCACGGCCGCCCGGTCGACACCGCCACGCTGCCCGGCTGGAAGTTCCTCGGCTACCTGCAGGACCACGACCAGATCGGCAACCGCGCCGTCGGCGACCGCATCTCGGCGACCCTCTCCCCGGCCTGCTCGCCGTCGGCGCGACGATCGTGCTCACCAGCCCGTTCACGCCGATGCTGTTCATGGGCGAGGAGGGGGCGCCGCCACGCCGTGGCAGTTCTTCACCAGCCACCCGGAGCCCGAGCTGGGCAAGGCGACGGCCGAGGGCCGGATCGGCGAGTTCGCCGAGCACGGCTGGGACGCCGACGTCGTGCCCGACCCGCAGGACCCGGAGACCTTCACCCGCTCCAAGCTCGACTGGTCGGAGCTGTCGAGGGAGCCGCACGAGCGGCTGCTGGCCGTGCACCGTTCGCTGCTGGCGCTGCGCCGCGCCCACCCCGACCTGGTCGACCCCGACCTGTCCGCCGTGCAGGTCACCTGGGACGACGCCGACCGCTGGCTGGTGGTGCACCGGGGCGCGCTGCGGGTGGTGGTGAACCTGGCCGAGGAGCCGCGCGAGATCGATCTGGACCGTCCCGTGGCCGACGTCTGGTTCAGCACCGACGAGCTGCCGGCGGTCGACGGCGACACCGTAACCCTCGCCGCCGAGAGCGCGGCCGTCGTCGGCGTCCGCTGATGCGCCGCCTCCTCCCGGACCCGGCCGAGCTGGACGACGACGGCCTGGTCGAGGCCTACCGGCTGCCCCCGGGCCGCTCGATGCGGGTGAACTTCGTCGTCTCCCTCGACGGCGCGGTGACCGTGGCGGGACGCAGCGAGGGCCTCGGCTCCCCGGGCGACAAGCGGATCTTCCGGGTGCTGCGGGCGCTGTCGGACGCCGTCCTGGTCGGGCACGGGACCTCGTCGGCCGAGGGCTACCGGCCCGTCACCGCCGACTCCCCGTGGGCCGGCTGCGCGCCGAGCTCGGCCGGCCGGCCACCGCGCCGGTGGTGGTGGTCTCCCGGCGAGCGTCGCTGGCTCCCGACGACCGGCTCGTGGCCGGTGCCGTCTCCCCCACCGTCCTCGTCACCTGCGAGGCGGCCGACCCGGACCGTCGCGCGGCGCTGGCGGAGGCCGGGGCGCGGGTGCTGGTCTGCGGGGACGACGACGTCGACCTGCCGCTGGCCCTCGACCGGCTGGCCGAGCTGGGCATCGAGCAGGTGCTGTGCGAGGGCGGGCCGGGTCTGCTGCACAGCGCGCTGACCGCCGGTGTGGTCGACGAGCTGGACCTGTCGATCGCGCCCGCCCTCGTCGGCGGGGAGGCACGTCTCCTGGGCGGAGCGCTGCCGGATCCGGCCCGTCTCCGGCTGCGTCAGGTGCTGGAGGAGGACGGAACGCTGTTCGCCCGTTACGCGGTCGCCGCGCCCGGCGCGCGGTAGCCGACGGCCTGGGCGCGACCCAGCGCCTCCAGGGTGTCCTCGACCGTCATCAGCACGGTGGTCTCGATGGAGCTGAGGGCACCGCCGCCGCCGATGGCCAGCGCCACGGCCGCCATCGAGACGTTGTCCGGCGCCTCCCACAGGTTGATCCCGTCGTGGGACCCGAAGGCGTACCAGAACCCGTGCAGCTTTCCGCCGACCGACTCGATGTAGGCGCTCGCCGCCCTCCGGCGGTCCTCCGGGTGGGCGATCAGCATCGCCCAGGTCTCGGGGGTGTAGCTGAACCTGGTCAGGTACATGGGCATGGTCGGGCCTCCCGGTCGCCCCCGCGGCTCGACGCTAGGGGTGCGGCCGGACGGCGTCGAGGTCCGCCGGCGCGGGAGGGGCTAGCGGACGACGGCGACGACGCCGCGGGCGGCGCTCCCGTCCGGTCGCGTCCAGTCCACCTCGACCGCTCCGGTGGCCGTGCCCGGCTGCCCCGGCTCCGGCACCCGGACCAGCTTGACGGTCCGGGGCTCTCCGTCGCCCGACCAGGAGCGGCCGACGGTGGGATCGCGAGTGTCGCTCCGGCTCTGGTGCTGCGCCTCGACGGCGCCGGCCACGAACGCGAGCAGCTGCGCCGTCGCCACCGGGTCGTGCTCCGCGTCGTAGATCCACCGGGTGCCGAGGACGCCGTGCTCCGAGGTGCCGACGAGACCGTCCGCTGCCTCGTCCAGCGCGGCACCGCGATAGGTCACCGGGACGAAGTAGGTCCTCGCCTCCGCACCGCTGCCGTCGGTGACCAGCATCAGCTCGATCCCGACCTCGCCGGCCGGGTCGTCCAGGCGGAAACCGCCCGCCCGCGACAGCTCCGGCGTCCCGGTACCGCGGTACCAGGGCTGACGGGGCAACCAGCCGGTGAGCAGCTCGAGCTTGGTGGGCGCCATGGTCGTGGCGTGGACGGTGGCCATGCCCGCACCTTCGCATGCCCGACGGTCGCGCCGCTCTGACAGGGTGCCCGCATGGACTGGGAGTCGACGAAGGCACGCCTGCGCGCGCTCGCCCTGCAGCACCACGGGCGGACGACGGATTTCGGCCGTCTCGTCGAGCTCCTGCCACCGGCCGCCGGGGAACGGATCCGGGTGGCGTGCGCCGACGACCGGTCGGTGCGGATCGAGGCCGGCTGGTTCCTGTGCCGGAGCATCGAGGTCGAGGAGGACGACCGCCACCTGATCGAGGTGGTCGCCGCACTGATGACCGGCGGGGCCCGGGAGTTCGTGGTCGTCGGCGTCGACGGGCCGGCCGGCGACGGCTACCTGATCGAGCACGCCGGGGGCGCCCTGGTCGCCCGGCGGGAGCCGCACGTCCTCGACGCCGTCGAGCGGGCGGTGCCGGCGTGGCGTCCGGCAGGTCCGGCTCCGGACGTCGAGGTCTCCCTGCCACGCCGGAGGAGGTCGAGCGACTGCTCGAGGGGTCGCGGGCGACGTACGCCGACGGGCTGCGGTCGCAGCGGGGTCTCGCGAGGGAGGCCGCCGAGACGAAGGCCGCCGCCGACGTCGGCGCGCTGCTCCCCAGGGCGCGGCCACCCCGGGTCACGTCTTCCTGGCGGCGCGGCACGGCGGCGCACTGCTCGGCGGTGTGTGGGCGGCGAGCCAGGGGCCCGACCGCGAAGGTGCGGCCTGGATCTACCACCTGGAGGTGGTCTCGACCGAACGCCGCCGTGGCGTGGGCGCGCAGCTCGTGCGGGCGGCCGCGGCAGCCGTGCGGGCGCCGGGCGTCACCCACCTGGGCCTCAACGTGTTCGGCGACAACGCCGTTGCCATCGCGCTGTACGAGCGGCTCGGCTTCACCGTCACCGCCCAGCAGATGTCGCTGGAGCTGTGAGCGGGCCGCCGGTGCGACCGGTGGTGCTGTCGGCTCCAGCTGCTTGACTGACCGACATGGATCTCCCCGTGCTGCCGCCGGTGAAGCCGATGCTGGCCAAGGCGGCGACCACAGTGCCCACCGGAGACTTCTTGTACGAGCCGAAGTGGGACGGCTTCCGCTGCATCGTGTTCCGCGACGGCGACGAGGTCGAGCTGGGCAGCCGCAACGAGCGCCCGCTCACCCGCTACTTCCCCGAGGTGGTGGAAGCGGTGAAGGCCCACCTCCCGGAGAGGTGCGTCGTCGACGGCGAGATCGTCGTCCCGGCCGGGAACCGGCTGCACTTCGAGGCGCTGCTGCAGCGGATCCACCCGGCGGAGTCCCGGGTGCGGCTGCTGGCCGAGCAGACGCCGGCGTCCTTCGTCGCCTTCGACCTGCTCGCCCTCGCCGACGAGTCGCTCCTGGAGACGCCGTTCTCCGAGCGGCGGGCCCGGCTGGAGGCCGCGCTCGACGGGGTGCGGCCGCCGGTGTACCTGACCGGCGTCACCCGCGACGCCGCCACCGCGGAACGCTGGTTCGAGACGTTCGAGGGGCCGGGCTGGACGGCGTCGTCGCCAAGGCCGCGGACCTGCCGTACGGGCCTGACCAGCGGCTGATGACGAAGGTCAAGCACGTCCGGACGGCGGACTGCGTGGTCGCCGGCTTCCGCTGGCACAAGAGCGGGCCGATCGTGGGGTCGCTGCTCCTGGGGCTCTACGACGGCGGCACGCTGCAGCACATCGGCGTCGCGGCGTCCTTCCCGATGAAGCGCCGGGCCGAGCTGGTCGAGGAGCTCGCGCCCTACCGGGCGGAGGCGCTCGACGGGCACCCGTGGCAGGACTGGGCGAACGCGCAGGTGCAGGAGAACGGGGAGAACCGCATGCCCGGGGCGGTGAGCCGGTGGAACGCGAAGAAGGACCTCTCCTGGGTGCCGCTGCGACCCGAGCTGGTCGTGGAGATCAAGTACGACCAGCTCGAGGGCCGTCGACTTCGTCACACCGGCCAGTTCCTCCGCTGGCGCCCCGACCGGGACGCGCTGAGCTGCACCTACGACCAGCTGGAGGTGCCGGTGCGCTACGACCTCGGCGAGGTGCTGATCGCCGACGGGTCGCCCGATCGGGAGTGATCGCCTGCACGGCGGCCGCGCGACTCCTACGCTCGTGATCATGCGTCTGCACTCCGGCCGGCTGGCCGTTCCGTCGATCCTGCTCGCCCTGAGCATGGTCCTGGCCGGCTGCACCTCCTTCGCCGGCTCCTCGAGCGAGGAGGCCGCCGCCACCGCCACGGCGACCGAGGCTCCCGAGCCGGAGGCCGCGCCGATCGAGTGGTCGGACTGCAACACCCAGATCCAGACGCTGGTCGCCGGCCGGCCCGGCGGTGACCGGAACCTGTCGTTCGAGTGCGGCCGCACCGAGGTGCCGATCAGCTACGACGAGCCGGAGGGCGCGACGCTGCCGCTGTTCCTGGTGCGCGTGGTCAGCGGCACCCAGACCGACCGCATCGGCTCGCTGGTCGTCAACCCGGGCGGGCCGGGGGCATCGGGTGCCGACGCGGCGATCGGCCTGGCCCTCACGCTGCCCGAGGAGGTCGTGAGCCGGTTCGACATCGTCGGCTTCGACCCGCGCGGCGTGGGCCTGTCCACTCCCGTCGAGTGCATCCCCGACGAGCGGCACGAGCAGATGGTCGCCGCCGATCCGCGCCCGGTGAGCGAGGAGGACCTGGACGCGACGTTCGCCTTCGCGCAGGAGATCGCCGACGGGTGCGCCGAGGAGTACGGCGATGCCCTGGGCACGTTCAACACCGTCGACACCGCCCGCGACATGGACCGGCTGCGTGAGGCGCTCGGCGACGAGCAGCTGACCTACCTGGGCTACTCCTACGGCACCACGCTGGGCTCCACCTACGCCGAGCTGTTCCCCGACAAGGTGCGCGCCATGGTGCTGGACGCCGCCGTCGACCCGGGCACCGACCTGCGCGCGAACGCCGAGGAGCGGGCGGCCGGGCTGGAGGCGGGCTTCGACGCCTTCGCGGCGAACTGCGTGGGGCTGCTGGCGGGCTGCCCGCTCGGGCCGGAGCCCCGCCAGTTCCTCGAGCAGCTGCTCGGCCAGGCCGACGCGACACCGATCCCCAGCACCGAGCCGGGCGAGACCCGGCAGGCCACCCCGGGCGTGGTGATGACGGCGGTCCGGGCGGGCCTGACCGGCACCGAGTCCTGGCCGCAGCTCGCGCAGGCGCTGGCGGCGGCGCAGGCCGGCGACGCCAAGGGGTGTTCTCCTGGCCGACGGCTACTCCGGGCGACTGGAGGACGGCACCTACTCCAACCTCTTCGACGCGAACATCGCGATCAACTGCGCCGACCGCGACGAGCAGTTCGAGGCCGGCGAGGTCCGCGACCTGGCGGCGCAGTGGAACGAGCAGTACCCGCTGTTCGGCGCGGGCTCGGCAGCCGGGCTCTACACCTGCTCGGTCTGGGAGGCGGAGCGGACACCGCTGCCCGAGCGGGACGCGGAGGGCAGCGCGCCGATCCTCGTCATCGGCACCTCCGGTGACCCGGTGACCCCGCTGCCGGGCGCGGTCGACCTGGCCGAGGACCTCGAGTCCGCCGTCCTCCTGACCTGGCAGGGGCAGGGGCACACGGCCTATCCCAAGACCGACTGCGTGACCGCGGCGGTCAACGCGTACCTGGTCGACCTCACCGTGCCGATGGACGGGCTCACCTGCCCTGCGTGACACTCTGCGCTGGTCCACGGTGAGGGAGATCGGTTGATGGCCAGCAGCAAGGACGCCGTCGTCCTGGACGTCGACGGGCTCGAGGTGCGGGTCTCCAACCCGGAGAAGCCCTACTTCGGGGAGAAGGGCATCCGGAAGATCGACGTCGTGGAGTACTTCGTCGCCGTCGGCGAGGGCATCCTGTTCGCGCTCGAGGACCGGCCGACGACGCTGGAGCGCTGGCCCGGGGCGTGTTCGAGGGCGCCCGGATCTCGACGCGCGTGGACAACACCGGCGACGCGTTCTACCAGAAGCGGGTGCCCAAGAACGCCCCGCCGTGGGTGCCGACGGCGCACATCACCTTCCCCAGCGGCCGGACGGCGGACGAGATCGCGCCCGACTCGGTGGCCGTCGTCGCGTGGTGCGCGAACCTCGGCACGCTGACCTTCCACCCGTGGCCGGTGGACAAGAGCGACGTCGAGTCGCCGAACCAGATCCGCATCGACCTCGACCCGCAGCCGGGCACCGACTTCTCCGACGCCGTGTGGGTCGCCCCGCACGTGCGCGAGCTGCTGCACGAGTTCGGCATGGAGGGCTGGCCGAAGACCTCGGGCGGGCGCGGGGTGCACATCTACGTGCCGATCCAGCCGCGGTGGACCTTCACCGAGGTGCGGCACGCGGTGATCGCCTTCGGCCGCGAGCTGGAGCGGCGCCTGCCCGACCGCGTGACCATGTCGTGGTGGAAGGAGGAGCGCGGCGAGAAGATCTTCATCGACTACAACCAGATGGCCCGGGACCGCACGATCGCCTCGGCGTACTCCATCCGGCCCAAGCCGCACGCGCCCGTCTCGGCGCCGGTCGACTGGGACGAGCTGCCCGACGTCACGCCGTTCGACTTCGACGTCCTGACGATGCCCGACCGCTTCCGGCAGGTCGGCGACAAGCACGCCGGCCTGGCCGGCCACGCCTTCGGCATCGAGCCGCTGCTCGAGCTCTTCGAGAAGCAGGTGACAGACGCCGGCCTGGGCGACCTGCCCTATCCCCCGACTACCCGAAGATGCCGGGCGAGCCGATGCGGGTGCAGCCCAGCCGCGCTAAGAAGCCCGCCGACGGAGACGAGTAACCCCTCCGCGGTCACGAGGTCGGTCTCGGCCCGCCCCGAAGCCCCCTATGCCCGCCGTTCGTCGACCGGGCCTGGTCGACAGGCGGAGGCGATGGCAGATCGCGTCCAGCGCCCACCGTGTTCCGCGCGACGCCCTCGACGTCTGAGAAGCGATCAGGCCAGAGTCGTGGACGTGAGCGCCGGCGCGGCTTGACGGGCAGGACCTGTACGGCAGATCGTATGCACTATGACGACAAGCACCGGCGCTTTCGAGACGTGGCAGGCACGCATCAGCCACGATCTGGCCGCTCAGTTGCGTCGCGACGCCGAGATCCTTGGCCTCGACGGGCGCACCGAAATCGTCAAGGCAGCACTCGAGTTGCTCCATCGCCGCGCAGCCGAGGAGCGCATGGCGCGTAGCGCGGATGACTTCTACGGCGACGAAGAACCGCCCCTCCCGATCGGGGTCCGCCCGACTTCGAGACGCCCTCGGACAGATGCCTCGTCCTGAGCCCTTCCGCGGTGAGGTCTGGGACGTCGAGTTCGAGGACTTCGGCGAGCATCCAGCGATCGTCTTGAGCATCAACCCGATGAACGTGCGACTGGGCCACGTCGCGGTGATCCCCGTGACCGGCACGAACGGCCCGGAGCAGACCCACGTGGCCTTGAGCGTCGACGCTGGGCTCACGCGGTACGACGAGTCCTACGCAGACGTCACCGGCCTGCAGCCCGTGGCGCGCGAGCGCCTCCTGAAACAACGCGGGCTGTTGACCACTCAGGAACTGGATCGACTCGGTCGACAGCTCAAGGTCTACCTCGGCCTGTGATCATCCAGCGGCGCGCACCCAGGGGTCGGGTCCGGACCTCCGCGCGGCGACACGTCGGCCGCCGCTGACGTCGATGCCCGTGGGGTACCAGACCCCGACCATCGAGGATCGCGCCGTCGAGGTGCAGTGCGCCTCACCGACATCGGGCACGACCGGGCTCACCCGGTCGCCGACCTCATCGTCGCTGGCAGCGCGGAACTCGCCGGCTTGATCGTCCTGCACCATGACAACGACTTCGACGTCATCGCCGAGATCACCGGCCAGCCGATCGAGCGCCTGGTCCTGACCTGACGCGCGCTGCTCGACGATTACCGCGCAGCGGGTGGATGCGCGCTCCGAGCCGATGCGCCGCCACCTGGCCGGCCTGGGTAGGACCGTCGTGGCCCGGCCAACGCCCCTACCCTCGGGCGCATGTCACCGGTGTCGCGTGGTCGCAGGGGCAGGAAAGCGAAACGCAGCAAGGCGAACGTATCCGCCAGACCGGGTGCCGAGCGCCGGGGTTGGGCGGTTCACCGGGTGGTGGGAACCAGGCGGCGTGGACGGTCATGGAGTCGCTCGCAGGCCCACGGCAGCCACCGGGGTGGTTCCAACCGTCGATCACGGGTGTACTCGACCGCGCGAGGGTCGTCCTGGCGGCGCGGGGCCCGCGCCAGCTCGAAGAGGCGACGGCGGAACTGCTGGGCGCTGAGCTGTACCGGGTCATCCGTGACGAGGATCGAGGACTGTGGTTCGACTGGTGGTTCGAGCAACTCGTCGACGCTGCGTTAGCTCGGATCCGAGCCGAGGGGTCCCGGAACGACGCATGGCAGGCGCCGTGGTGGCTGCTGCATGGCCTGGCCTCGATCGGCTCACCCGCGCTGTCCGCGGCGGCCCAGACCGCGCTGGGACGTGCCACGAAGGAGCTGCGCAGAGACGCCTACCAGTCGCAGCCGGAGTGGCTGCGCCTGCTGCCGCGGATCAGCGCCACCGGTGAGATGTGGCAGTTGCGTGATGTCTACGGCGCCCGGCTCGCGGTGATCGCCGGGTTCAGCTATCCCGGAGGCACCGACCGATCGGTGTTCCTGTTCGACATCGACGCGTGCGGGCTGGTCCGTCTCGTGCACGCAGGCGTCTTCGACAACGTGGATGAGGCGGCCGCCGCGTGGCGTTCCCTGGTAGGCGACGCGGCCGACCGTTCCAGCCCCGCCCCGATTGAGACCGGCGAGCAGTTGGCCTGTTTGGTCCACTACGAGGCGGGCGAAGAGTTGGTCGAGGGAACCGAACCACGAGATGTGACAGACAACTGGTTCCGGGCGTCCCGCCGGACCCACGACCTCGCGCAGGCGCTGCGGAAGCGTGGGATGGCGCTTCCCGAGTCGAGGTCGCTGTACCACGACATCGACACCGAGCCGATGGTCGAGGCGTTCGTCGCGTGGCATCGCACGACGCACGGAACCGAACCCGATCCCGAGGCAGTCGACGCCGTGGCGGCAGAGTGGCTCGAGGGCGCCCTGCCGGGCACCCAGCACGCTGCCTCGCCCCACCGCGCGCAGTATCAGCTCACCCTGATCAGCGATTGGCAGCCTGAGCACCCCGTCACCGTCGCGGTGAAGACGCTGCTGCCGACGTGGGTGAGATGGAACGGTGAACAGGCAGGTCTACCGGTGCACTTCCTCGAACGGGCGGTCGCTGCCGCCGCCGGAAATCCCGGGCCGATATCGGAACGGTGCGGCGTCGACCCGGAATGACGATGAACGCTTGAGCGAATCGGTGCCGTTGCGCTTCCCGAGAAGGTGCTCGAGCACGTTCGAGACCCCGCTGCAGCCGGGAAATATGCGTGGAAGGCCGCCCGGTTCGCTACGGCGAGGATTCCCGTGGGCAACGCTTGCCGGCCGACGTCCTCCGGCAACCGTCCTGACCGGCCACCAACGACAGCGGGTGATCTGCGTGGCCGCCGAGGCGCGGCCCGGCTTCCTCGAAGACATCCTGACGGCGGGCTCCGTCGCCGAGCCGGCGCGGCGGGTCAGGCCTTGCGCCGGGGTGCGGGACGCACGACGAGGACGGGGCACGGCGCATAGTGCTGGACCCGCTGGGCGGTGCTGCCGAGCAGGAACGTGTCGCTGAGCCCGCGTCCACCGGCGGCCACCACGACAAGCCCGGCGTCGGACTGCTCCGCTGCCTCGATGATCTCGGCGGCGGGAGAGCCGCTCCGGACCTGCTTGTCCACCGGCGGACCCCAGTCGTCGAAGACGGCCGCCACCGCGTCGACGGCACGCTGCGCCGCCTGCCGGAAGCTGCCCGTCCACTCGCCGTCGGGCCGCTGCTCGGCCTCGGAGATCTCGTCGGCGAACGCGACCGAGGCCAGCGGCCGGATCACCGCCACCACCGAGATCCCGGTGATCTTCCGGGGGTCGGCGAAGGACGTCAGGTGGCGCGCCGCGGCAAGCGACTGCGCCGACCCGTCGGTCGCGACGACGACATGCATCTCAGACCTCCGTCCGGGCGGCGGTCTCCGGGTCTCCGCGCTCGGCGCCCGGGGGTCGGTTCCGCGAGCCGACGGCGTACTCGATCAGGAACAGCACGACGCCGACGGCGATGAGCGCGGCACACCAGATCAGCGACGACGGGTCGTCGTAGATGGAGAACCCGAGGATGGCCAGGTTGCCGACGAGCCCGACGATCAGCAGGGGCGTGTTGGCGCGGAAGGTCCGTTCGTCCTCGTCGCGCCCCCGGAGCTTCAGGCACGCGACGATCACCAGGGCGTAGATGGCCAGGAGCAGGACGACGGTCACCAGTGCGAGCCGGTTGACCAGGTCGATGCCGCCGCCGGCCTCCAGCAGGACGGTCCCGGCGATCAGCAGACCCGCGACCACCGCCGCGCTGAAGAGCAGCCCCACCCACGGGCTGCGGCGGGTGGCGTGGATCGTGGCGAAGACGCCCGGCACGACGTCCTCCTTGGCCATGCCGTAGAGGATCCGCGGCTGGGTGACGATGGTGACCAGCGTCGTGTTCGTGATCGCGATCAGCGCGATGACCGAGAACAGCGTCGTCATGCCGTCGGTGGAGAACGGCAGGATGCCCTGCTTCACGACCTCGAGCAGGGCCGCGTCGGAGTTGGCGAGCTGGTCGACGGGCACGGTGAGGGCCGCGGCCATGGAGACCAGCACGTAGACCGTGCCGGCGACGACCATGCCGCCGACCAGGGACCGCGGGAAGGACCGGTGCGGGTCGACCGTCTCCTCCGCGACGTTGGCCGTGTTCTCGAAGCCGGTCATCGCGAAGAACGAGAAGGCGATGCCGGCGAGCACCGCCAGCGCCGGATTGCCGGAGACGCTGATGTCGGTGAGCACGCCGAAGTCGGCGTCCCCTGGGCGATGTACCAGATGCCGATGACCATCACGATGAGCAGGCCGGCGACCTCGACGAAGGTCATCAGCATGTTCATCACCACCGACTCGGTGATGCCGATGAAGTTGACGACCACCAGGGCGAGGAGGAAGACCAGCGACACCAGCAGCGCCGGCGGCCCTCCCAGAGCGTGGCGAAGTAGGAGGCGAACCCCGTCGCGAGAGAACCCGTCGCCGCGAAGCTGGCCGAGAGGAACGAGACGGTGACCAGGAAGGTCAGCGCGGTGCTGCCGAAGGCCTTCTTCACGTAGAGGGCGGCACCGGCTGCCTGCGGGTACTTGGTCACCAGCTCCGCGTAGGCCGCACCGGTGATCGCCGCGACGGTCACGCCGAGGGCGAAGGCGATCCAGAAGGCGCCGCCGACGGCGGCGGCGACCAGCCCGATCAGGACGTAGATGCCGGAGCCGAGGACGTCGCCGAGGGTGTAGAAGAACAGCTGCTTGCCGGTGATGGACCGCCGGAGCCCGCCGCTGTCCTCGTGGTCCACTGCGCTCACGCTGGTCTCCGCCACGAGGTTCTCGTTCCGGTGTCGAGGGCGTGCTGCCGACCCGGTCACCTTCCGCCATCCGTCCCGGACTCGCCATCCGGACCGTGGGCAGCCGATCCGTCGCTCATCCGGACGGGTGAGGCGGCGCGACGCAGCGGCTCCAGGGGCGGCCGCCACCGGTCGATCCGGTACGGGTGAGGGTCTCGTTCCTGGTCTACGGCGTGCTGTACGTCGTCCTCGAGGTGGTCGGGTACCAGCTCGACCAGATCGGGTGGGCCGAGATCTCGTCGCTGGACGTCGCCACCGCGCTGACCGATGCCTTCCTGGTGCTCGCCGTCGGCGCCGCGGCCCTCGTGGCCGGCGACCTCGGCCTCCGGCGCTGGGGCCGCTCGATGGCCGACTGGCGCCTGCGCCAGGCGGACGCGCACGGGGAGATCTGGGACGGGCCGATCACCGTGGACTCGTGGCGGCCGGCGCCACTGGCGGTCACCGCCGAGCGCGTCGAGGAACCGCTCCCGCGCAGGGGTACACCGGCAACCCCTATTCGTTCGCCGGGCACCGCTTCCCGAAGGACCCCGGCACCCTGCTCTAGCCGGTCAGAAGACGGCGAGCAGCAGCAGGTGCGGCCGCAGCGCGTGGGCGGAGAGCGCGTCGGCGCCCGCCAGGTCCGCGAGCTCCTTCGCCGACGCCACCGCCTCGCTCAGCTGCTCGGCCAGCACGACCTCGAGGTCTGCGTCGTGCAGGTCGTCCAGGTCCACCAGCGGATAGGGGCGGGCACTGCTGGCTGGGCGAAGGCGGTCTCCATGACGGCATCTCCTGGCTCGGTCGGCGGCCGGGTCCTCCCGGTCACCGACGACTCTCCGGTGCCGGCCGCAGGCGCTCGACGAGAAAGCCGCAGGAAATGCGCAAGACCCGCGGCCGACGACGATGCTTCGATCAGGCGAGGTCGACGAGGCGAGCCACGGGGCTCCCGACGGGAGGTTTCACGGTGCTGCGCGCGTTCGGTCTGGCCGGCACCTCCGTCCGCCTGGAGCCCCTGGCCATGGGCCACGCGCCCGGTCTGGCGGCGGCCGCCGCCGAGGACCGCAGCAGCTACGCCTTCACCGCCGTCCCCGACGGGCCGGGCCAGGCGGAAGAGTACGTGCGCGCCGCGCTGGCCGAGCAGGCCGGCGGGCGGGTGCTCCCGTTCGCCGTCGTCCGCACCCGGGACGACGCCGTCGTCGGCTCCACCCGCTTCCTCGACCTGGACGTCGTCGGGTATCCAGGTGTCGTCGTCCCGGACGATGACCGGCCGCCGAACGTCGGGGAGATCGGCAGCACCTGGTACGCGGCATCCGTCCAGCGGACGGCGGTGAACACCAAGGTCAAGCTGCTGCTCCTGGGGCACGCGTTCGACGTCTGGCAGGTGCTGCGCGTCACGCTGAAGACCGACGCCCGCAACCAGCGCTCCCGCACCGCCATCGAGCGACTCGGCGGACGCTTCGAGGGGATCCGGCGGGCGCACACGACCGCCACCGACGGCACCGTCCGCGACAGCGCCTACTACTCCATCGTGCGCACGGAGTGGCCGGGCGTGCGCGGCGGCCTCCTCCGCCGCCTGGAGCACTGGGCCGGATGACCGCGGGGAACCCCAGGTCACGAAACCGCCCGCCACCTGGTCCGATCGCGCGCTGTACGACTAGGGTTGTCGCATCGGGAAGGCCCTGCGCTATGGCAGGACCCCGATGCACCACCACAGCTAGGAGCGAGCAATGCCCGAAGGAACAGTGAAGTGGTTCAACGCTGAGAAGGGGTTCGGTTTCGCGACCCCCGACGGTGGCGGACCGGACGTCTTCGTCCACTACTCGGCCATCCAGTCCAGCGGGTACCGCTCGCTCGATGAAGGCCAGCGGATCGCGTTCGACATCGAGCAGGGCCAGAAGGGCCCGCAGGCTGCGAACGTCACGCCGCTCTGATCACCTGATCAGCACAGCGCCCCCGCCCGGTCTCCGGGCGGGGGCGCTGTCGTTCGCGGGCTGTCTCAGCGAGCCCGGGGCACGTAGCCGCCGATCAGCGCCGACATCAGCAGGGCCCCGTCGTGCTCGCCGACGGCGGCCGCCGCGTCGGCGAAGGCCTGCCAGCGCGCCCGCTCGACGTCGGTCGGCGCGTGCGCGGCCCGGGCGGCCAGTTGCTCGGTGAGCCGCTCCCACTCGCTCTGCGGCGTCGGCCACAGGCCGGTGAGCCGCCGGGCCTCGGCCGAGATGCCGGTGATCCGGACGATGTCCCCCGCGTGGTTGGTCAGCGGCTCGACGTACCCCGCGTCCGCCAGCGCCTTCGCCGCCGCGACGACCTCCGCCTTGGGCAGGCCGCTGGCCGGGACCACCGCACCCAGCAGGTACGGCGAGCTGCCGTGGTCGGAGCTGTCGACGAGACGGGCGATGGCGCGCAGCACCGGCAGGTCGCGGGTGAACCAGGCGTCGGGGAGCAGGTCGCCCGGCGCGGTGGGATCAGGGAGGTCACTCCCCAGTCTCCGCTATCGGTCACGAGCGGCCGTCAGGTCGGGGCGCACCGCCAGGATCACGCCGAGCATCGTGTAGCCGAGGAACAGGTGGCCGGCCGAGACGTAGGTGGTCGCCTCCTCGCTGACCAGCGCCATGGCCGGGAACATCACCAGCGCCCACGTCTCGGCGATCGCCGGCCAGATGCGTGCGGCCCCTCGCCAGCGGCCCGCGATGGCGATGCGGATGCCGAGCGCTGCCATGCCGAGCATCGACAGCGGCCAGAACAGGTCCAGCGCCACGAAGAACGCGTTCTCCGACAGGTCCGGCGCCAGCAGCCACTGCAGCGACGACGCGATGGCCAGCCCGAGCAGGACATGCTCGGCGTGCAGGAACCCGCGGGCCAGCCGGCCGGTTCCGGTCGCCCGGGTCCGCAGCTGGACGGCGACCAGCGCGACGAGCCCCAGCTGGAACAGCAGCGAGCTGAGCTTGTAGACCCAGGAGTAGTCGTCGGTGACCGGGTCGAGGTCGTAGACCAGCGTGCCGACTGCCCATGCCGCCGCCCCGGTGACCATGGCCACTCCTCCGAGGCGGACGGCGCGCAGCGGCTGCGGCGCCGGGCGGAGCGTGGGGACCGGCGGGGCGTCGGTGCGGGCGGGCGTCGGGCTGGCATTCAGGGTCATCGTTCCTCCGGGAGGCGCGGCGCGGTGCCCCGTGGCACCGCCGGCGCCCACCGTCGCGGCGCGGCGTCCCGGGCGGCCAGGGCCGGCGCGGACGACCTCGCCCAGGCGGTGTCCCGGGGTCGACGGGACACCGGACCCCTGTCGGACGGGACGCCGCGCCCGGCATGATCCGCGCGTGGAGGTGCAGGAACAGCCCGTCGCGGCTCGGTCGGCCGCCGCGGCGCAGCCCGCCGTCCTCGCCCTCCGACCGACCGGACCCGCCCGGATCGGTCCCGTCGTCGGCTGGCTGTCGATGGCGGTCACGCTCGCCGCCGTCGCCGGCAGCGTCGCGCTCGACCTGGCGACGCCGGAGTCGGCCCGGCGCGCCGCCGAATCCGGCCCCGGCTGGGAGATCGGGCTGCCCGGGCTGCTGCTGGCGCTGCCCGGTGCCCTGCTCCTGAACCGGGCGCCGCGCAACGCCGTCTCGTGGGTCGTCGCGGGCAGCGGTCTGTTCTGGGCGGTCGACGGCCTCGCGTCGTCCTGGCTGACCTACGCCGTGCAGAGCGACCCGCCGCTGGCGGGGCGTCCGCCGCGTTCTGGTTCGTCTCCCGCTTCGGGGCCTGGCTGCTCCTCGGCCTGCCGCTCCTGCTGCTGCTCTACCCCGACGGGCGGCTGCCGACGGGCCGGTGGCGGACGGTGTCCCTCGCGAGCCTGGCCTGCACCGCGGCACTGCCGGTCCTGCTCCTGTTCGCCCCTCCGACATCGCCGACCGGCGGTCGGAGAACCCGGTCCCTGCGGTCTACCGGTCGCTCGACCTCGACCCCACCAGCCTGCCGCTGCCCGAGGGCCTTCTCCTGCCGCTGCTGCACCTGGCCTATCCGCTCGGGGCGCTCGGGATCCTCGGTCCGCTGGCCGTCGTGGTCCACCGCCTCCGCCGCGCCACCGGCGACGACCGGCGCCGGATGCGGTGGCTGCTCTGGGCCGCGGTGGTCGATGCGCTGGTGATGGTCGCCGCCCTGTTCTTCCCCAGCACCACCGTGAGCATCGACCTGGCCGTCGCGATCGGGCTCACCGGCCTGGCCGTCACCCTCGGCATCCTGCGACCGCGGGCCGTCGACATCGACCGGCTGCTGGGCGGCACCCTCGTCTACGGCGGCCTGGCGGTCGGCGTCGTCGTCCTCGACCTCGCCGTCCTGGCCGCGGCCGGTGCGCTGCTGGGCGAGGGGTTCGGCGAGCAGAACGCCGTCCCGCTGGCCCTGCTCCTGGTCGCCGGCGTCTACGGACCGCTGCGGGCACCGCTGTGGCGGTTCGTCCGCCGCTGGGTGCTGGGCGAGCGCGAGGACCCCTACCGCGTGGTCTCCGGGCTGGCCGAGCGGCTGGAACGGTCCGACGACGCCGACGAGCAGCTCGTGGCCGTCGCCGCGGCCGTCGCCGAGGCCTTCCGCTCCCCTACGTGGGCGTCGAGGTCGACTCGGTGGGTGGCCGGCAGCTGGTCGCCGAGCACGGCCGGCGGCCGTCCGCCGTCTAGACCCTGCCCATCGCCTACCGCGGTACCGAGGTCGGCCGGCTGCTGCTCCCCGGAGACGGCGTCCGCGCGCAGCTGGTAAGCCGCGACGAGCGACTGCTGGCCGACGTGGTGCGGCAGGCCGCCGCCGCGGCGCACGCCAGCTCCCTCGCCGCCGAGCTGCAGCACAGCCGCGGGCAGCTGGTCACCGCCCGCGAGGAGGAGCGGCGTCGGCTGCGCCGGGACCTGCACGACGGGCTCGGGCCCAGCCTGGGCGCCGTCGTGCTGCGGATCGACACGGCCCGCAACCTCGCCGGCGCCGGCCGGGCCGAGGACGCCGACCGCGTGCTGCGGCAGGCCCGGGACGACGTGGCCGCCGCGCTGGCCGACGTCCGGCGGCTGGTGCACGACCTGCGCCCGCCGGCCCTGGACGACCTCGGCCTGGCCGCCGCGGTGCGCCAGCAGGCCGAGCGGCTGCTCGCGCCGGGCACGGTCGTCACGGTCGACGCCGGGCCAGGTGCCGACGACCTGCCGGCCGCGGTGGAGGTGGCCGCGTACCGGATCGCGTCCGAGGCGCTGACCAACGTCGCCCGGCACGCGCGGGCGACCACCTGCCGGATCGAGCTGGCCCGCGACCGGGACGGGTCGCTGGTGGTGACGGTGACCGACGACGGCGCCGGCATCGCCCCGGACGCACCCGCCGGGGTCGGCTTGGTGTCGCTGCGGGAGCGGGCCGCGGAGCTCGGTGGCCGCTGCTCGGTGACCTGCCCGCCGGACGGCGGCACGGTGGTGCGGGCGGTGCTGCCCGTCGACGGAGGAGGAAGCGGTGAGCGGACAGGGGCGTGAGCATCGCAGCGAGGAACGAGCGAGGAGCGGAGCGCCACGCGGGAGCGAGGACCATCGTGGCTGAGCCCGTGCCGGGGAACGAGCCGCTGCGCATCGTGGTCGCCGACGACCACCCGGTCTACCGCGACGGCCTGGCGATGCTGCTCGGCTCGGTGCCCGGGCTGGTCGTCGTGGGAACCGCCGCCGACGGGGAGGCCGCCGTCGCCGTGGCGCTCGAGGAGCAGCCCGACGTCGTCGTCATGGACGTCCAGATGCCGGGCATCGACGGCATCGAGGCTACCCGGCGGGTCACCTCGACGTCGCCGTCCATCGGGGTGGTCGTGCTGACCATGAGCGAGGACGACGGCACCGTGTTCGCCGCCGTCCGCGCCGGCGCCCGCGGCTACCTGCTCAAGGGCGCCGACCAGGAGGAGGTGGTCCGCGCGATCACCACCGTCGCCAACGGCGGCGCGGTGTTCGGTGCGGCGCTGGCCCGGCGGATCGCCGAGTTCTTCGCCGCCGGACCGACCGGCCCCGAGGCCGCGTTCCCCAGCTGACCGCCCGCGAGCGGGAGGTGCTCGACCTGGTGGCCGCCGGCCGGTCCAACGCGCAGATCGCCGCCGCCCTCTACGTGTCACCGAAGACCGTGCGCAACAACGTCTCCAACGTGCTGGCGAAGCTGCAGGTCACCGACCGGGCGCAGGCCATCGTCCGGGCGCGGGAAGCGGGTCTGGGGCGCTGACCCGCGGGAATCATGATCCGGCCGGAGCCGTTCCTGGTGGCATGACAACCTCCTCCCCGACCCCCAAGGTGCAGAAGACCGACGAGGAGTGGCGGGCGCAGCTGTCCCCGAGGAGTACGCGGTGCTCCGCCAGGCCGGCACCGAGCGGCCCTGGAGCGGCGAGTACGTCGACACCAAGGCGGTCGGCGTCTACGAGTGCCGCGCGTGCGGGGCCGAGCTGTTCCGCTCCGAGACCAAGTTCGACTCGCACTGCGGCTGGCCGTCGTTCTACGAGGCCTCCGCCGAGGACAACGTGGTGCTCCGCGAGGACCGCAGCCACGGGATGCTCCGCACCGAGGTGCTCTGCGGCACCTGCCACAGCCATCTCGGGCACCTCTTCGACGACGCCCCGCAGACGCCCACCGGCGACCGCTACTGCATCAACTCGGTGAGCATCCGGCTCTCACCGGCCCAGAGCTGATCGACGCCCAGGGCTGATCGGTCAGAAGGGCGGTGGGTCGTCGTCGGCCGTCGGTTGTCGTTCGGCGGCGACCCGCAGCACGGTGCTGCCCGGCGCGGTCTGCATGCCGGGTGGTCGGCTGACGCGGGTGACACCGCTGGGTGTGGTGACCGTCAGGACGCCCTCGGGCGTCATCGCGTAGCACCAGCCTCGCGCGTGCGTCTTCAGCCGGTGGTGCCGGCGGCACAGGCAGCACAGATTGGTGCAGTCGGTGTCGCCGCCGTCGGCGTGCGCGACGACGTGGTCGAGGTCGGCCCAGCCGGCACGGTTGCCGCAGCCGGGATGCCGGCAGGTGCGATCCCGGATGCGCGCGAAGCGCCGCTGTGCGGGGCTCGGCTGGTACCGGTCCACGGACGGCGGAGGCCCCAGCCCCTGTCCGCAGCGGACTGCGGCCTCCAGCTCGCGGCGGGTGACGGCGGCGAGCAGCCGCCCGTCGGCGTCGACGACCGAGAGGGACAGCGTGCCGTCGGTCGGCGCCTGCAGGCCGCCCGGACACAGCGCATCGAGCCGCTCCAGCAGGTCGCGGGCCAGCGCAGCGGTCACCGGCTCGCCGTCGACCAGCACCGGCGCCCTGCCCGCCCCCGGTGCCCCTGCCGCGGCGGACTCCAGCGTGTCGAGCGACGCGACCACCTCGACGTGCGCGCTCACCGCAGGCCGGTCCTCCCAGGGACAGGTCATCCGGTCGTGCAGCGCCATGCTGCGCAGCTGACCGATCGCGCGCTCGTCGCCTGCCTTCTTCAGCGCGCGGGCCTGCGCGTCCGCCGCCGACCGCACGGCGGCCGCCTCCGGGTAGGGCATCGTGGCCCGTACCTCGCCCATGCCGTCCCCGAGGCCGCGCACCGTGACGTCGGCAGCGCGTTCGGCTCGCTTCCGCCGGCGGTCGGCGGCTGCCGGGTCGGCCGCGATCAGCTCGCCGCGCACCAGGGCGCGCAGCCGGTGGATCGACAGTCCGGCTGCCTGCGGCAGCACCGCCGCCTCGACCGCGGCCAGCACGTCGTCCGGTGACTCGCGGCCGGGCCAGCCAAGCTCGAGGGCGATCGCCCGGGCCCGCGGCCAGTCCAGCACCCCGTCCGCCAGCGCGGCCCACGTCGCCGGCAGCCGGCGCAGCAGCGTCGTCGACACCTCCCACGACTGCGTCGCCGCCGTCCGCGAGCAGGTGAGGATCAGCGCCAGCTCGTCGGGGAAGAACTCCGACACGTCCTCGTCGAGCGGCTGCGCAGCCCACTCCCCGGATGCCGCTCCGGCCTCTCCCTGTTGACGGTCGCCGCCGGCGGGCCGGTGGGCGGCGAGACCGACCACCAGTTCGGCCCTGTACGCGGCGAGCGCGGCCTCCGCCTCCACCACCCGCTGCAGGTGTACCGCCTTCTGCTCCGGGGTCATCAGCCCGACCGGCAGCAGGTCACCGAGACGGGACGGCCGCGACACCACCCCGGCCGGCAGCACGTCGTCGCGCACCGCAGGGCGCAGCTCGGCCACCGTCACGCCGACGCCGAACGAACCCGGGGGAACATGCCCCGAAGCTACGGGAGGGGTACGACAGTTTTCGGCCGCTGAGCTGGGCTTCTCCGGGCCCGGCGCGTCACGCCAGGTCGGTGACGATCTCCGCGACCGACTTCCGCACGCCGCTGTAGAACGGCACCTCCTCGCGCACGTGCCGCCGGGCGCGGCTGGCCCGCAGGTCGCGCATCAGGTCGACGATGCGGTGCATCTCGTCGGCCTCGAAGGCGAGCATCCACTCGTAGTCGCCGAGTGCGAAGGCGGCGACGGTGTTGGCGCGCACGTCGGGGTAGGGCCGGGCCTGCATCCCGTGCTCCTTGAGCATGTCGCGCCGCTCCTCGTCGGGCAGCAGGTACCACTCGTAGGACCGCACGAACGGGTAGACGCAGACGTAGCGGCGGGGCTCCTCGTCGGCGAGGAAGGCCGGGATGTGGCTGCGGTTGAACTCCGCGGGCCGGTGCAGCGCCATCTGCGACCACACCGGCTCGAGGTGCCGGCCGACCACGGTGCGCCGCAGTCGCGTGTAGGCCTCCTGCAGCGCCTCCGGCGTCGAGGCGTGCCACCACACCATGAGGTCGGCGTCCGCGCGGAAACCGGCGACGTCGTAGGTCCCCCGGGTGACGACGTCCTTGCCCGCGAGCTCGTCGAGCAGCGCGCCGAGCTCGTCGGCCGCCGCGGACCGCTGGTCGTCGCCGAGCGGGCGGGCCAGCCGGAACACCGACCACATCGTGTAGCGGATGGCGGCGTTGAGCTCGTTCGCCCGCTTGCCGATGCTGCGCTCGTCCGCCGGCTGCCCGGTTCCCTGCTCGCTCATGGCGTCATTGTCCCCCGCGGCGCCGCTGCCTCGGTGGCGCGGGGTCGGGCCCGGTCGCGCCGCACCTGAGCGCTGCGCGCGGCGCGGCAGTCGGCGCAGGCGGCCATCGACACCTGGTGGCGCAGACAGCGGACGGGCCGCGGCGGAGCCACGAGCTGCGCGGGGCGGAACTCGGCCGGGTCAGGTTGGGTCGGGTGGAGCTGGGTCGGGTGGAACTGGGTCGGGTTGTGCTGGGTGCTCACGGATCGTTCAACACCGACCGGGCCCCGCGGATGCCCCGGACCCGTGGTGGGCTGGCCCACCCCGGGTCCGGGGTTCCACCGGCTGTGCTCACCCCGGGCAGGGGCGGCTGAGCCACGCGTCGACGTCGATCTCGACCGTGCGCCCGATGAGGAAGCGGGGCGCGCGGATGCCCACGGCCACCCGGTCCAGGGCGGCGCTCCCCGGACCCGGACCCAACCGTCCGGGCCGGCCTCCACGATGCCCGTGACGGCGACGGGCGCCGAGATCCCCGCACGTGCAGCACCCCGTCGGCCGTCCACCGACCGTCCTCGCCCGACCAGAACCGGTCCGCCGACCAGGTCATCGTCGGCCGGCGGTCGATGTCGAGGAACCGGGGTTTGCGCAGGTCGGCGTCCCGCTTGGCGATGCCCGTGTCCAGGCTGTCCAGATCCAGTTCGGCCCGCACGCGCACCGGCCGACCGTCGTCGTCCACCTCGAGCTCACCCCAGCTGCACGCCACCGAGCCGTGCGCCGGGCGGCCGAGGTTGCCGACGGCGAAGGTGACCCTGGTCCGTGAGTCGGAGACACGCCAGGTGCCGGCTGCGAGAACGGGGCGGCCACCTCGGCGGTCACGACCGCACCTCCGCCGGGACGTCGGCCCGCAGGACGCGGCCGAGCTCGATCCGGTCCGCACCCGGCAGCAGGGCCGGGTCCTCCCCGGGCAGCAGCGGGGTGCGGGCGATGCGGTCCCGCACCTCGGCGTGCGTCTCGAGACCGGTCGCCAGCCCCACGACCAGGATCCGGTCGTCCGCCGAGCGGAACACGAGCACGCCGACGAGACCCTCGACGTCCTGGATCGCGGGGTGGATCCGCTCGCGTCCGCCGCGCTCGGCGGCCCGTGCGACGGCTGCATCGCCGGCTCCGTTGACCCAGGTCAGCTGGGCGAACAGCGGGGTGCGCCCGGCGGCGAGGCCGTCCACCCGGTCGCTCAGGAGGTACGAGCGGGTGCCGTCCGGAACGGGGACCCCGTCCGGCCACAGCGCGACGACGGTGCCGCCGTCGCCGTCGCCGGGCTCGACGACGATCGATCCTGCCGGGTCCCCGGCGCTCGCGAGCACGGCGGCGACGGGATCAGGGGCCACGGGATCGGTGCCGGCGTCCGCCGGTCGCCGGTAGGGGTGAACGGTGGCGTGCACGGGGTCCTCCTTCGTTCGGGGACCGGCGGCTCCGGCCCCGGCGCGGAGAACGATCCAGCGGCGGGACGGCTGGGACATCCGTGGAAACACGGGGCCGACCTACTGACCTTCGGTACCGAAACGCGGTACTCAGCACCCCCGCGTGCGTGGATACTGCGCGCCGTGGCGACCGCCACCGCGCCCGCCGACGGCGATGCATTCGTCGGCCGCACCGCCGAGCTCGCGGAGCTGTCGGCCGGGATCGTCGCGGCCACCGCCGGCCGGGGCGGCCTCCTGCTGCTCAGCGGGCCGGCCGGGATCGGCAAGACCCGCACCGTCGAGGAGGCCACGGCCCGAGCGCCCGCCGTCGCCTGGGGGCGGTGCGTCGACGACCCCGGTGCACCACCGTTGTGGCCGTGGCGGCGGGTCGTCCGCACCCTGCCCGAGGTCCGGGTCTCCGTGGCGCAGGCGCTGTCGGGGATCGACCTGCTGCGCGAGGGATCGGCCGACCCCGAGGCGGCGCGGTTCACGCTGATCGCGACCGCGACCGAGGCGCTGGTCGACGCAGCCGAGCCGGGTGGCCTGGTCGTCGTCCTCGAGGACCTGCACTGGGCCGACGAGACCTCGCTGCGGCTGCTGCGCCACCTGGCCGGCGAGCTGCAGCGCTCCCGGCTGCTGGTCGTCGGCACCTACCGCGACCCGGCCGGCGGGCCGGACGACCGTCCACTGGACCGCACCCTGCCCGAGCTCCTGCGCTGGCCCACCACCCGTGCCCTGCCGCTGGATCCCCTTACCGAGGACGACGTCCGGGCCTTCCTCCCGCGGGCCCCGGCAGCGGCGGTCCGCGAGGCGCACCGGCGCAGCGGCGGGAACCCGCTCTACCTGCGGGCGATCGCACGGACACCGACGTCGGCGTCCGGCGAGGATCGGCCGAGCTGCGGCACCTCGTCCGGACGACGCTGACGGCGCTGCCTCCCCGGTGCTCGACCTGCTCGACACCGCCGCGGTCCTGGGCGAGGAGGTCGACGCCGGCCGGGTGGCCATGGTGACCGGCCGCCCGGTGGACGAGGTGCGCAGCGGGCTGGACGCCGCGGTGCGGGCCGGCGTCCTCACGGCCGTGCCGGACGTGCCGGGCCGGCGGCGGTTCGCGCACGCGGTGGTGCGGGACGCCATCTACCGCGACCTCTCCCCAGCAGCCGGGAGGAACTGCACCGCCGCGCCGCCGCGGCGCTGGAGGAGGTGGCCACCGACGACGAGACGGTGGCCGGGCTCGTCGCCGGGCACTGGCTGCGCGCGGCCTCGGAACGGACGACGCTGCTGCGGGCGGTGGCCTGGGGCCGCCGCGCGGCCGAGGCGGCCACCCGCTCCCTGGCCTTCGACGAGGCCGCCCGCTTCCTCGCGATGGCCCTGAGCGCCGCCGACCGCGCCGGCCCCGAGCCGGGCGAACGAGCGGAGCTGCTGCTGGACCTCGCGACGGCGGAGTTCCGGGCCGGCCGGTTCGGCGAGAGCCTGGCGCACGCCACGGCGGCCTCGGACGCCGCCGTCTCGTGCGGACGCAGCGACCTGCTCGCTCCGGCGGCCCTCACCGTGCAGGACGTCGCCGCACCCGGCTTCCCCGGCGGTGCTCCGCATGTGCGAGCGGGCGCTCGCGGACCCGTCGCTGCGCCCGTCGCTCCGGGCCCGGCTGCTCGCCCAGTCGGCCTCGGTGCTGGCCGACGCCGGGCGGGGAACCGCCTCGACGGCCCACGCGACGGAGGCCCTGACCCTGGCCGAGGAGAGCGGTGACCCGCAGGCGGTCATCGACGCCGTCCGCGCCCGGATGAAGGCCCACCCCACCGCGCTGCCCCGGGAGGAGCGGCTCCGCCTGGGCATGCTGGCCATCGAGCACGCATCGGTGACCGGGCAGCCCCTGGCCGAGCTCTGGGGTGCCAAGTGGCGCATCGACGCGGCTCTCGAGACCGGCGACCTGGCGACGGTCGACGACGAGCTGGCCCGCGTCAGGGCGCTGGCGCAGCGCACCCGGCTGCCGCTGGTCCGGTGGCACGACCTGCGGCTGCGCGCGTCCGTCTCGGCCCTGCACGGCCGGTTCCCGGAGGCGCTGGCGCTCAACGAGCAGGCCCGCCTCGTCGGGGCGACGGAGCTGGCCCAGGACCTGTCCGCCGCGGGCATGTCGGGAGCCTTCCTCTACCAGTACGCGATGGTCACCGGGAAGGCGGCAGACCTGGACAGCGAGGCGGTCGCGCTGATGGACCTGGCCGACGACGTGCCGATCGTGCAGGCGAGCCGGACCGTCGTCGCCCTCGTCGCCGGACGGCGGGACGAGGCCGAGGCCCGGTACGCGGCCCTGCGGCCCCGGCTGACCGACCCGGACTTCGTGGAGTCGGCCGGCGTCGCCGAGACGCTCGTGCCGCTGGTCGAGGAGTTCGGCGACGCAGCGGCGGCCGAGGCGCTCGGGGGATCGTCGCCACGTTCGGCCTGGACGCCGGCGGCGCGGGTGTCTACTGCTGCGGCTCGACGGAGGTCCTGCTCGGCCGGCTCGCCGCGGTGCGGGGCGGGTGGGACGAGGCGATCTCGCACTTCGAGGAGGCGCTGCGGGTCGACACGCGGACCGGGGCCCGGCCCGCCGCCGTCAACGACCGGGTGGGACTGGCCGCGGCCCTCGTCCAGCGGGGCCGGGCGGCCGACCTGCCGAGGGCGGGTGAGCTGGCCCGGTCGGCGCTGGCGGAGGCCAGGCGGCTCGACATGCCGGGACCGGCGCGGCGGTCGGCCGCGCTGGTCGAGGCCGCCGGCCGGGCGGCGCGGGCCACCGACCCGCTGACCGCCCGCGAGCGGGAGATCGCCGGCCTGGTGTCGGCCGGGCTCACCAACCGCCAGATCGCCGGGCGGCTGTTCCTGTCCGCGCGGACCGTGGAGACCCACGTGCGCAACATCCTGACGAAGCTGTGCCTGGCGAACCGCACGCAGCTGGCCGCCGCCGTCCTCGGGGACGTGCCCGCGACCCGTGGGTGAGCGGCCGTGGCCTCAGCGGGCCGGCGGCACAGCGACCAGGTGCGGCCGGTTCCGGCCGGGCAGGCAGGCCAGCGCGGCGAGCCCGAGGGCGACACCGTCCTCGACGAGCGCCGCCTGGAGGGCGGGCACCCGGCCGGCGGCCCACCTCCGCCACCGGAGACCGGCCAGGGAGCCCAGGACCGCCCCGGCCATCCCGACCACGGCGGGCAGCGCGCCGTTGGCCCGTTCGCGGGCGGCCAGCCGGGCGCCGCCCTCGGCGCCGTAGAGGACGCGCGCGGTCAGCGGGCCCGCGGCGTCGCGGGGCGGCGCGTCCGGGTGCTTGTCTGCGACGAGCTCGGCCGTCAGCCCCGCTGCCGCGAACGCCTTGCCGGCCAGGACGCGGCGGCGGGTGGTGTCGCGGTCGCGGACGACCGCCGAGGTCGACGCGGTCAGGACGGGGCCCGCGAAACCGAGCGCGCTGCGGCTGCCGGCCGCCACGCCGAGGAGCGCGGACCGCAGCACCACGCCCGCCCCGGCCGGGCGGCGCGGGGTCGCGCGCTCGCGGTCGGTCGGCATCGTCTCGAGCACGGTCTGCACCGCCGCCCCGTACGCCAGGTGCGGAGCCGCGTCGGCCAGCCAGTCGCTCGCCGTCCAGCCGCGGGGATCGCTGATGCCCAGCAGGGCGACGGGGACGTCGGTCGCCGCCATCGCCGCGGCACCGGTGACCACCGCCCCCACCGGTGCCGGGAAGCGCACGCCGTAGGACCGCACCCCGCTGGCGAGCACACCGACGCCCAGTCCGTTGACCATGCCGGCGAGCGCTCCCAGCGCCGACCGGCGCGACTGCCGGGCCGTCCCGCGGCCCGGCACCCGGCGCCCGGTTCCCGCCGCGAGGGCATCGACGACCCGCTCGGGCACGTCGCTGGCCGGACGCCCGCGCAGGGCCATGTCCAGGTAGCCGACGAGGTTCAGCGCGGTGGTGCCGGCCGCGCCTGCGACCAGGCCACGGGAGAGGGAGCGGGTCATGCCCCGACCCTCGCCACCCGCGCCGTCGACGGCAAGCCGGAGCGGCGCGTCGGCCCTCGTCACAGCAGCGCGTCGACCGCGTGCTGGGCGTCGCGGATGCAGGCGGGCACCCCGACGCCGCGGAAGGCGGCCCCGGCGATCGCCAGGCCCGGGACCTCGCTCACCGCGGTGCGGACGGCATCGACCCGGGCGGGGTGCCCCACCAGGTACTGCGGCAGGCCACCGCCCCAGCGCACGATCCGGGTCTCCAGCGGCTCGGGCCGGTCGAGGCCGAGCAGGTCGGCGACGTCGGCGACGACGGCGGCGGTGAGGTCCTCGTCCGAGCGCTGCAGCTCCGACTCGTCCCGGAACCGGCCGACCGACGACCGGACGAGCAGCGCCGGCCCACCCGCCAGGTGCGGCCACTTCGCCGACGACACGGTGACTCCCTTGACCAGCCGCCCGGCGACCGGCGGCACGAGCAGTCCGGATCCGGCGTCCACGTCCTGCGCCGGGAACGCCATCGCGATCACCGCCATCGACGCGTACGGGATGCCCTGCAGCGGCTCGACCGCGTCCGGCACCAGCGCGCCGATCAGCCGGGCGGCCTTCTGCGCCGGCGCGGTCACCAGGACGACGTCCGCGGTCAGCAGCTCGGGTGCCGCCGCCGGGCCGACGGAGAGCTCGAAGCCGGCGGCCGTCCGCCGCAGTCCGTGCGCCGGGGTGCGCAGCCGGACGACGGCCCCCGCTGCGGCGACGAGGGCGTCGGGCAGCGCACCGATCCCGTCGGCCACGGTCGCGAACACCGGGCCGTCGGCGTCACCGCGGCTGCGCGCCCCGGCGTCGCGGGAGGCCGCAGCCGCGGCCAGCACGGAACCGGCCGCCGGCAGGTGCGCGGCCAGCGCCGGCATCGTCGCCGCCAGCGACAGCTCGTCGGCCCGGCCCGCGTACACCCCGCCCAGCAGTGGCTCGACCAGCCGGTCCACGACCTCGTCGCCGAGCCGCTCGCGCAGCAGCGCGCCGACCGCGACGTCGCCGTCCAGGGCCAGCGGCGGCAGGTCGGCCTCGGCCCGCACGCGGGCCACCCCTGCACCGAGAGGATCCCGTCCAGGCCGTCGGCCGACGCCGGCACCCCGAGGACGGTCCCGGCCGGCAGTGGGTGCCGGCCGTCGGGCAGCACGACCGACGCCTGGGTGGTCGCGGGGGCGACCAGCCGGTCGGCCAGCCCGAGGTCCTCGATCAGCCGCACCGCCTCGGGCACGCGGGCCAGCACGGCCTCGGGGCCGGTGTCGTACCAGTGCCCCGCCAGCTCGACCCGGTGCAGCTTGCCGCCGATCCGCCTCCCCGCCTCGAGCACGACGATCTCGTCGTCCGGACGGCGGCGCCGCCACTCGAACGCGGCCGCCAGCCCGGTGATCCCGGCCCCGACGACGACCAGCCGGGTCATCGCGTGCTGAGCTCGTGCACCAGCTCGACGACGTGGGTGAGCACGCCGGGGTCGGTGTCGGGCAGGACGCCGTGGCCGAGGTTGAAGACGTGCCCGCGGGCGGCGCGGCCCTGCTCGACCACCCGGCGGACCTCGCGGTCGACCGTCGCGCGGTCGGAGAGGAGCACGGCCGGGTCGAGGTTGCCCTGCAGCGAGCGCCGCGGGCCCACCCTCCGGGCGGCCTCGTCGAGCGGGATCCGCCAGTCCACCCCGACGACGTCGGCGCCCGCGTCGCCGATCAGCGGCAGCAGCTCCCCGGTGCCCACCCCGAAGTGGATGCGGGGGACGTCCCGCTCACCCAGGCCGTCGAACACCGCACGCGAGTGCGGCAGGACCCGTTCGGCGTAGTCGGCGGCCGACAGCACGCCGGCCCAGGAGTCGAACAGCTGGACCGCGGAGGCGCCGGCGTCGACCTGGGCGCGCAGGAAGGTGGCCGCCGAGACCGCGAGCCGGTCCAGCAACCGGCCCCACGCCTCCGGCTCGGCGTACATGAAGGCCTTGGTGCGGGCGTGCTCCTTCGACGGGCCGCCCTCGATGAGGTACGTGGCGAGCGTGAACGGCGCACCGGCGAAGCCGATCAGCGGCGTCGGGCCGAGCTCGGCGACCAGCCGGCGCACCGCCGTGTCCAGGAAGGCCAGCCGTTCGGGCTCCAGCGGCGGCAGCGCGTCGACGTCGGCGGGCGAGCGGATCGGCGAGGCGATGACCGGGCCGATCCCCGGCTTGATGTCGAGGTCCACCCCGGCCACGAGCAGCGGCAGCACGATGTCGGAGAACAGGATCGCCGCGTCCACCTGGTGCCGGCGGACCGGCTGGAGCGTGATCTCGGTGACCAGGTCGGGGTCCTGGCAGGCGGCGAGCATCGCGGTGCCCGCGCGCAGCGCCCGGTACTCCGGCAGGGACCGGCCGGCCTGGCGCATGAACCACACCGGCGTCCGGCTCACCGGCAGCCCCCGGGCGGCACGGACGAGGTCGGAGTCGGAGGGCAGGCCCGAGGGCGCAGGGTGGGGGCGGTGCTCACGACCGCCGATCCTCCCAGACGCCGGCGAGCCGCCGGAGCGGCGACCGCGATCACGCAGGTCGGCGGACGGTTGCGGCGCGTCGGGCGCGGTGTGCTATCTCGCGGCCTACCCTGCCACCGTGGAGCCGACCAGCCTGGCCAGTGCCGGGAACCGAGGCAGGGACGCGGGCGGGGACGAACCCCCGCCGAGTTCCGTGCCGCCCTGGACGCGCTCGCGACCGTCCGTGCCCGCCCCGAGATCGTGCTGGAGCAGATTCCCGCACCGCAGCGGCTGGCGCCCTTCGCGCACGCCGTGGCCGCGCGGGTGGCCGAGACCGACCCCGACGGCGGCGACGACTTCGAGATCGCCAACGCGCGCTTCATCGTGCTCTTCGACCCCGAGGGCACGAGGCGTGGAAGGGCACCACGCGCTGCGTGGGCTACCTCTCCGCCGCCACCGACGAGGAACTGGTCGACGACACCATGTTCTCCGAGGTGGCCTGGAGCTGGCTCACCGACGCGCTGACCGAGGCCGGAGCCGAGCACCACGCCGTCGGCGGCACGGTCACCCGCACCGCCTCCACCCGCTTCGGCGACCTCGCCGGCCCCGAGCACAGCGTCGACGTCGAGATGCGCGCGTCGTGGACGGCGGAGGACGGCGGCTTGGACCGCCACCTTCAGGCCTGGCTCGACGTCCTGGGCAACGCGGCCGGGCTGCCCCCGCCGGGAGTGCGGCTGCTGGGTCCCTCCGACCGGACCGGGAGCGAGACTCTCTAACATCGGCAGGGCCAGACGGTGGGCGCTGGCCCGACCGACGAGGACCGGCAAGAAGGTGGACGGCAACTGAGCACCGAGCCCGCTCCCTCCGCTGCGGACGACGCCGCCGCTCCGGAGGCGTCGCCTCCCGCAGTGCCGCTCCTCGCACCCCGCGACGGCCTGCCCCCGGTCGTCGAGACCTCGACCCAGCTGGTCGAGTACGCCGAGGCGCTGCGCGCCGGCACCGGGCCGGTCGCCGTCGATGCCGAACGGGCCTCCGGCTACCGCTACGGCCAGAAGGCCTACCTGGTGCAGATGCGCCGCAACGGCTCGGGCAGCGGGCTGATCGACCCCGTTCCCCTGCCCGACCTGTCGGTGATCCAGGACGCCGTCGCCGACACCGAGTGGGTGCTGCACGCGGCGAACCAGGACCTGCCGTGCCTGGCCGAGATCGGCCTGGTCCCCCGGCGCATCTTCGACACCGAGCTGGCCGCCCGGCTGGCGGGGCTGCCCCGGGTCGGCCTCGGCGCCGTCGTCGAGTCGCTGCTGGGCTTCTCGCTGCAGAAGGGCCACTCCGCCGCCGACTGGAGCACCCGGCCGCTGCCCGAGGAGTGGCTGGTCTACGCCGCGCTCGACGTGGAGGTCCTGGTCGACCTCCGCGACGCGCTCGCCGCGATCCTCGACGAGCAGGGCAAGACCGAGTGGGCGCGACAGGAGTTCGAAGCGATCCTCGCCGCCGGTCCCCCGGCGCCGAAGACCGATCCGTGGCGGCGCACCTCCGGCGTGCACGGCCTGCGCAGCCGCCGCCAGCTGGCGATGCTGCGCAGCCTCTGGGAGGCGCGCGACGACATGGCCCGACGCCGCGACATCGCGCCCGGCCGGGTGCTCCCCGACTCGGCGATGGTCGCCGCCGTCCAGGCCGACCCGGCCAACGAGGGCGCCCTGCTCGAGCTGCCGGTGTTCCGGGGACGTGCCAACCGCAAGCTCGTCGCCACCTGGTTCGGCGCGATGGCCCGCGGCAAGGTCCTGCCCGAGGCCGAGTTGCCCCTGCACAGCAAGTCCGGTGACGGGCCGCCACCGGTGAACCGCTGGGCCGACCGCGACCCCGCGGCCGCGAACCGGCTGCAGGCCGCCCGCGCCGGGCTGGCCGAGATCTCGGAGAAGCACTCCGTGCCGGTGGAGAACATCCTGTCACCGGACCTCGTCCGCCGGATCATGTGGAGTCCGCCGGAGCCGCGGGACGCCGCGACCGTGGCCGACGCGCTGCGGGCCGGTGGCGCCCGCGCGTGGCAGGTGGAGCTCACCCTCGCCGTCCTCACCGACGCCGTCGGGAAGGCCTGACCCGCTCGTCGTTACGCGATCGTGACGGTTCCCCGTGGGTCCGCCCGGCACGCTGCTGCGTGTAGGGGACACGGGTGGCGGGAGGACCGGCGTGGACGGCGACGGCGCGGCCGAGGACGTCCTGTCCTTCGCCGAGTTCGTCGGCCGCCAGCAGCGGGCGCTGCTGCGGCTGGCCTACCTCCTGGCCGGTGACCGCGGGCATGCGGAGGACCTCGTGCAGACGGCGTTGATGAAGACCTACCGGCACTGGGACCGGATCGTCGCGCGCGGGGAGCCGTCGGCCTACGTCCGCCGCGCGCTGGTGACCACCCACACCAGCTGGCGCCGCCGGGCGTGGCACCGCGAGCAGCCCACCGGCCGGCTGCCCGACGTCGCGGCCCCGGACGACGGCGACCGGCACGACCGCGACGAGGCGCTCGCCCGTGCGCTCGCCGCGCTGCCCCCGCGGATGCGCGCCACGGTCGTGCTCCGCTACTACGAGGACCTCTCCGAGCTGCAGACGGCGCAGCTGATGGGCTGCTCGGAGAGCACGGTGAACACCCAGGCCGCGCGGGGTGGCCCGGCTGCGCGCGGCCCTCTCCGCCGGCCCGGTGCCCGCCGCCGACGCCGTCCCCCGCCCGAGGGCATCCCGGTGACCCCCGAGGAGGAGGTGCGCGCCGGGCTGCACGTCCTGGCCGACCGCGCCGGAACCCCGTCGACCGACGCCCCGGCGCTCGCCCGGTCGGTGGCCGGCCGGGCCGGGGACCGGCGACGCAGGCAGCGGAACCTGCTGGCCGCCGCCGGGGCCGTCGTGCTGCTCGCGATCGCCGTCCCGCGGCTGGTGGACCGACCGCAGGAGGCGGCTCCCGCCTCCGGTCAGGTGTCGGAGATCCCGCGGGCCACGGGGGCCGTGCCCCCGCCGGTGGAGTTCTTCGACGCGCCTCCCCGCGGCTCCCTCACGGACGACGAGGCGTTCCTCGACGGGCTCCGGGCGATCCCTGGACGGCGGAACCACCCGTGCGTGCCCCCGACGGGACGATCCTCTACTACCTCCCCGACCCGCCGGTCGACGCCCGCCGGGTGGTGTACGCCGGCGACGTGCCGGGGGCCGCTGGGCCCTCGTCGTCGGCTGGACCACCGACGTGCCGCCCGAAGCCGCGGACCTGCCTCCCGACGTCCAGCCGAACCGTGTGCTGGCGGCGACGTGGTTCACCGGTCCCCCGGGGGCCGACGTCGAGCAGATGACCTCGGTGATCGGGCCCCAGGCCGTCGCGGGCGACTGGCCGGTGGCCCTGTCCGACCCGCGCACCGGCACGCTCGTCGTCGTGGCCGCCCCGGGCGACGACGTCGAGGTGTCGCGGCGGCCGCTCGTCGACGCCGACGGCCGGACCTCCCGCGTATGGCGCCCCGTCGCGACCGACGACGGCGTGGCCGTCACGCAGATGCTGCCCTTCCCCGTGCCTACGACGGCTCGACCTCCTACCGCGTCCTGCGCGACGGCCAGGTCCAGGCGCGGGACATGCCGTGGTCGCTCCCCGACCCCGAGCACGTCGACCAGCCGCCGCCGATCGAGTACCCGCGCGGCCGGCCCGACGCCCTGGGCGAGCGGGCCGCGTGGTTCGCCGTCGCGTACGTGCTCGACGAGCTGGGCCTGCCGCCCGCGCAGACCACTGTCACCGCCCAGTGGGTGGGCCGCCTGCCGAGCGGGCCGGCCGGCCAGGCCGCGGTCGTCACGGTCACCCTGCCCAGCGGCGCGCTGGTGGTGTCGGCGCAGTGGATCTCCCCGAGGGGCCGGATGGGTCGACGACGGGTGCGTTCTGCGGGCTGGAGATCCTGCCGGCCGGTCCACCGGCCGAGCGCCGCGTCCAGGCCGCCGCCTGCGACGTCGTCGACTCCACGACCGGCGCCCCGATGAGCACCGACCTCGTGGTGGTCGGCCCGCCGGAGGTGGCACTGATCCGCACCTACGACGGCGACCGGGTGTTCCTCGCCGAGCACTCGGCACAGGACGGCGTCCTCACCGTTCCGCTACCGCCGGGCACCAGGTCCGTCGAGGCGGTCACCGGGGGCGGGGTGACCCTCGGCCGGGTCGACCTGCTCGGGCACGCGGTGGACTTCGGCGACTGAGCGGCCCGGCGCCGGCGGGCGGGGAGGTCGTCCTGCCGCCCGCCGGGGACGTGGCACGGCGGGCGGCAGGAGTTCGTGGCTCCGCGTGGCGGGCGAGGTTCCCGCCCTCAGCGTCTGACGGACGCCGACCGTCGGCGAGCCAGGGCGTCGACGCTCGCCGCCAGCAGCAGCACACCCCCGGTGATCACGAAGTTCAGGTACGCCGCGACACCGAGCAGGCCCAGGCCGTTGGCGATGATCGCGATGACCAGGCCACCCAGGACGGCGTCGCGGGCGCGCCCGCGGCCCCCGAAGAGGCTCGTCCCACCGATGACCGCGGCGCCCACCGCGTAGAGCAGCGTGTTGCCGGCACCCGCGTCCGGCGTCACCGAGCTGAGCCGCGACGTGGCGAGGATGCCGCTGATCGCGGCCAGGCTGGACGAGATCACGAACGCGGCCACCCGGATCCGCGTCACGTTGATGCCCGCGCGGCGGGCGGCCTCGGCGTTGCCCCCACGGCGTACATGTGCCGCCCGAAGCTGGTGCGCGACAGCACGAAGGTGACGACCAGCAGGAGGACGACGACGAGCGGGACCGCGTACGGGATGCCGGCCAGGTCGATGGCGGCGGCCAGCGCCCGGTCGACGCTGAGGATGGCGGTCACCCCGAGGGCGACGACGGTGATGAGCGCGATCCGGACGAGGACGAGCGCCAGCGGCTGGCGAGCCAGGTCCTGCGCGCGCTTCGCCCGCCAGCGGTACAGCTCGACGGCGGCGTACACCACGGCCACCAGGACGGCGAGGATCCACCCGAGCGTCACGGGCAGGTTCTCGTTGGCCAGCGCGCGGATCACCGGCTCGCGCACCGGCACGGTCCCGCCCTGCCCGATCAGCCGCAGGGTCACCCCTGCCAGCCCAGGAACAGCGCCAGGGTCACCACGAACGAGGGGATCCCGATCATCCCGACCAGCGACCCGGTGAACAGGCCGATCAACGCGCCGGTGGCGATCGCCGCCAGGACGGCGATCGGCCAGGACAGCCCGGCCTGGACCAGCAGCTGGGCGAGCACCGCGGAGCAGACGCCGCTGACGACACCGGCCGACAGGTCGATCTCCCCGAGGAGCAGGACGAAGACCAGGCCCATCGCGAGCACGATGATCGGCGTCGCCTGGACCAGCAGGTTGGAGAGGTTCAGCGGGGTCAGGAAGGTGCCGGGCCGGAGCAGCGTGAACAGGATGCCGAGCGTGACGATCCCCAGGATCGCCGGGAGCGCACCGAGGTCACCGCCACGCAGCTTGTCCAGGTAGCCGCGGACGGCGCCCGCCATGGTGTTGTCCTGCCGGTCGCCCTCGAAGCCGGCGGCGGGCTTGTGCGGTCCGCTGGCTTCCGCGGCGGTCAGCGTGTTGCTCGACATGACGTCCCCTCAGTCCTCGAGGTCTTCGGCCGACAGGCCACGGTCGCCGGACCGGCCGGAGGTGATCAGCTCGATGACCTGGGTCCGGTCGACCTCGTCGATCGGGATGTCGGCGGCGACGCGCCCCAGGTACAGCGCCGCGACCCGGTCGGCCACCTCGAACACGTCGACCATGTTGTGGGTGATGAAGACGACCGCGTGCCCGGCGTCGGCCAGCCGACGGACGAGGTCGAGCACCTGGCGGGTCTGCGCCACGCCGAGCGCGGCCGTCGGCTCGTCCAGGATGACCAGCTTGGACTCCCAGAGCACCGCCTTGGCGATGGCGACGGTCTGTCGCTGGCCACCCGACAGGCTCGACACGAGCTGGCGGACCGACTTCAGGGTGCGCACCGACAGCTTGCTCAGCGTGTCCCGCGCCGCCTGCTCCATCGACTGCTCGTCGAGCACCATCCCGCGCTTGCGCTCGCGGCCCAGGAACATGTTCTGCACGACGTCGAGGTTGTCCGCCAGCGCGAGGTCCTGGTAGACGACCTCGATGCCGAGCTTGGCCGCGTCCCGAGGGCTGTGCAGCTGCACGGGCTGACCCTCGAAGCGGATCTCGCCGGAGTCGAACGGGTGGATGCCGGCGATGCACTTGATCAGCGTGCTCTTGCCGGCGCCGTTGTCGCCGACCAGCGCGGTCACCGTGCCCGGGTAGACCTTCAGGTCGACGTCGTGGAGCACCTGGACGGCGCCGAAGCTCTTGTCCACCCCGCGCAGCTCGAGGGTGGGCTCGCCGAGTGCGGTCGTGCCGGGGTTCCGATCAACAGCGGTCACGTGGGTACTTCCTGCCTGGACGGGCCGGTCGGGGCGCCCTCGATCGAGGGCGCCCCGACCGGGCGAGCGGGTTACTGGATGCCGAGCTCGGTGCAGGCGGCCGCGTACTCGCCGGTGCACACGTCCTCAGCGGTCTGGTAACCGTCTTCGATGACCTGGCTCACGTTCTCCCGGAAGATCGAGACGGGGTCCAGGAGGACCGCCGGCACCATGCGGTCGGCCTCGGTGTCCTCGACCTCGCCGTCGACCTCCGGGGTCTCACCGTTGACGAGCGCCACGGCCAGGTCGGCGAGCGCCTGGGCCTCATCCTGGATCGGCTTGTAGACCGTCATGCACTGGCGCCCGGCGAGGATGTTCTGCAGGCCCTCCGCGGTGGCGTCCTGCCCGGTGACCGGCACGGTTCCCGCGACGTTGTTGCGGCCCAGGATGGAGATGACCGCGTTGGCCAGCCCGTCGTTCGCCGCCAGCACGCCCTGGATGTCGCCACCGGCCTGGGTGTACATCTGCTCGAAGATCGTGGCGGCCTGCTGGTTGTCCCACTCGGGCACGGCCTGCTCGGCGACCTGCGTGTAGTTGTCCATCGGGTCGAGGACCTCGTGCGCGCCCTCGGAGAACAGCGTCGCGTTGTTGTCGTCCGGCGAGCCGTTGAGGAACGCGATGCTGGCCTCCACGTCACCGAGGCACTGGGCGAGCCCCTCCCCTGCAGGCGACCCACCTCGGTGTTGTCGAAGGACACGTAGTAGTCGGACTCGCCGCCGAGGGTCAGGCGGTCGTAGTCGATCGTCTGCACGCCCTGCTGCTCGGCCTGGCGCTGGATCGCCGCACCGGACGCGGAGTCCAGGTTGGTGATCGCCAGGACCGTGACGCCGCCGGTGATCATCTGCTCGGCGATGGTGGCCATCCGCTGGGCGTCGCCCTGGGCGTTCTGGATGTCGTACTCGACGCCGGCCTCCTCGAAGGCCTCCTCGAGCAGCGGCCGGTCCGCGGTCTCCCAGCGGGCCGAGGACGCCGTGTCGGGCAGGATGACGCCGACCTTGCCGGCCGCGTCCCCACCACCACCGCCGCCGCTGTCGCCGTCGTCGCCGCCGCAAGCCGTCAGTCCGAGGACGACGGCAACCGAGATCGCCGTCGTCAGGGTGCTCCGTCGCGCCATGAGGGCAGACCTACCTTTTGTTGGGGATGCATCGGAATTCGGCCGGATCATCCTGTCCAGGTCCTGACTGTGACCGCAAGCACAGGAGAGCACCGTTGCCGGACCGTGACCGACACGGTGACCCGCAGGGAGGCCGTCCGGCTTTGCCCGCCGGTTACCGGCGGGTAACTTGAACGGGCGAGCCCGCGCCCGGGCCGGAACCGAACTGCTGCGGAGGTCCTGTGACATCAGGAGAACGGCCACGCTCGCTGCGCCATGGAGGACGAGCTGTCGTCTTCGTCGACGGCGTGCGCACCCCTTCGGCAAGGCGGGACCTGCGGGCATCTACGCCGAGACCCGCGCCGACGACCTCGTCGTCCGGGTCATCCGCGAGCTCATGCGCCGCAACCCGGCGCTGCCGGCCGACCGCGTGGACGAGGTGGCCATCGCCGCCACGACCCAGATCGGCGACCAGGGCCTGACCCTCGGCCGGACCGCCGCGCTGCTGGCCGGGCTGCCGAAGTCCGTCCCCGGCTACTCGATCGACCGCATGTGCGCCGGCGCCATGACCGCCGTGACCACCACCGCCAGCGGCATCGCCTTCGGCGCCTACGACGTCGCCATCGCCGGCGGCGTCGAGCACATGGGCAACCACCCCATGGGCGAGGGCGTCGACCCCAACCCGCGGATCATCAGCGAGAAGCTGGTCGACCCCTCCGCGCTCGTCATGGGCTCGACCGCCGAGAACCTGCACGACCGCTTCCCGCACCTGACCAAGGAGCGCGCCGACGCGTTCGCGCTCGCCAGCCAGCAGAAGTACGCCAAGGCCGTCGCCAACGGCCAGATCGGCCCGGAGCTGGTGACCGTGGCCACCCGCTCCGCCGAGCACGGCTGGGGCGTCGCCACCGTCGACGAGCCGCCGAGGCCGCAGACGACCCTCGAGGGCCTGGGCACGCTCAAGACGCCGTTCCGCCCGCACGGGCACGTGACCGCCGGCAACGCGGCCGGGCTCAACGACGGTGCGACCGGCTGCCTGCTGGCCGCCGAGGATGTCGCCGAGGAACTCGGCCTGAACGTCGGCATGCGCCTGGTGGGCTACGGCTTCGTCGGCGTCGAACCCGAGGTGATGGGCATCGGCCCGGTGCCCTCCACCGAACGTGCGCTGCAGCGCACCGGCCTGACCATCGACGACATCGGCCTGTTCGAGCTCAACGAGGCCTTCGCCGTCCAGGTGCTCGCCTTCCTCGACCACTTCGGCATCGCCGACGACGACGAGCGGGTCAACCCGTGGGGCGGCGCCATCGCCGTCGGCCACCCGCTGGCCTCCTCCGGCGTCCGCCTGATGACCCAGCTGTCACGGCAGTTCGCCGAGCGGCCCGACGTCCGCTACGGCCTCACCGCCATGTGCGTGGGCCTGGGCATGGGCGCCACCGTGATCTGGGAGAACCCGAACTGGGAAGGTGCCGCCAAGTGACCACGGCTGTGTTCGAGAACGAGGTCGTGACGGCCGCCAAGGTCCGCTACCTGACCCTGCCGGGGCTCTCCGGCGAGTTCGCCCTGATCACCCTCGACAACGGGCACGACCACACCCGCCCGTCGACCTTCGGCCCGGGTGGCCTGGCCTCGCTGGACGCCGCGCTGGACGAGATCGCGGCCCACTCCCCGCGCCCGTGGCGGTCGGCGTGACCGGCAAGCCGTTCATCTTCGCGGTCGGCGCCGACCTCTCCGGCGTGCCGTCGGTGACCGACGCCGCCATGGCGCGGGAGATCGCGGAGACCGGCCACCGGGTGTTCCGCCGGCTGAAGGACGCCCCGGTCCCGACGTTCGCGTTCGTCAACGGGGTCGCGCTCGGCGGCGGCCTGGAGCTGGCGCTGCACTGCGAGTACCGGACGATCGCGTCGACGGCGATGGTCGCGTTCCCCGAGGTCTTCCTGGGGCTGCTGCCCGGCTGGGGCGGCACCCAGCTGCTGCCGAACCTGATCGGCATCGACCCCGCCGTCACGGTGGTCGTCGAGAACGCGCTGGCGCAGAACACGATGACCCCGGCACCGAAGGCCGCGACGCTGGGCATCGCCGACGCCGTCCTGGAGCCCGCGGACTTCCTGGAGCGCTCACTCGAGTGGGCCGTCGGCGTGCTCGACGGCTCCGTCGCCGTGGACCGCCCGGAGGTGGACCGGTCGGCGTGGGACGACGCGATCGGCCGCGCCCGCCAGGTCGTCGCCGCGCGCACCCGCAACGCCTCGCCGGGCGCTGTCCGGGCCGTGGAGCTCCTCGACCTCGCCCGGAACGGGGTGGACGGCGACGCGTTCACCGCCGGCACCGCGGCAGAGGACGACGCGCTCACCGAGCTGCTCACGAGCGACCCGCTGCGGGCCTCGCTCTACTCGTTCGACCTGGTGAACAAGCGGGCCAAGCGGCCGGCCGGCGCGCCGGACCGCAAGCTGGCCCGAAAGGTCACGAAGGTCGGCGTCGTGGGTGCGGGCCTCATGGCCTCGCAGCTGGCGATGCTGTTCGTCCGGCAGCTGAAGGTGCCGGTCGTGCTGACCGACATCGACCAGGCCCGCGTGGACAAGGGCGTGGCGTACGTGCACGGCGAGCTGGACAAGCTGGCCCTGCGCGGCCGGCTGAACCAGGACAAGCTCAACCAGCTCAAGGGCCTGGTCACCGGCTCGCTGTCCAAGGACGTCTTCGCCGACGCCGACCTCGTCATCGAGGCCGTGTTCGAGGAGATGTCGGTCAAGCAGCAGGTGTTCGCCGAGGTCGAGGCGATCGTGTCGCCCGAGTGCGTGCTGGCCACCAACACCTCCGCGCTGTCGGTGACCGAGATGGCGTCCAAGCTCGAGCATCCGGAGCGGGTCGTCGGCCTGCACTTCTTCAACCCGGTCGCGGTGCTCCCGCTGCTGGAGGTGGTCCGCGCCGAGCAGACCGACGACGCGACGCTGGCCACCGCCTTCGCCGTCGGGAAGTCGCTGAAGAAGTCGTGCGTGCTGGTCGCCGACGCCCCGGCGTTCGTGGTCAACCGGCTGCTCACCCGCTTCCTCGGCGAGGTCACCGCGTCGGTGGAGCAGGGCACCCCGGTGGCGGTCGCCGACCGCGCGCTCGACCCGCTGGGCCTGCCGATGACGCCGTTCGAGCTGCTCACGCTCGTCGGCCCGCCGGTGGCGCTGCACGTGGCCGAGCGCATGCACGAGGCCTTCCCCGACCGCTTCTCCGTGGGCGAGGGGCTCAGGAAGATGGTCGAGCTCGGCACGTCGTCGGTGTACAGCGAGCCGGGCGTCGTGGATCCCGACCTCGCGGGCATCGACGCCGGCGACTCCCCGCTCACCGAGGACGAGGTGCGCGAGCGGGCGGTCGAGGCACTGGCCCAGGAGATCCGGCTGATGCTGGACGAGGGCGTCGTGCAGGCGGTGCAGGACATCGACCTGTGCATGCTGCTCGGCGCCGGGTGGCCGTTCTGGCTGGGCGGCATCTCCGCCTACCTGGACCGGGCCGGCGTCTCCGAGCGTGTCACCGGCGAGCGGTTCCTGCCGCGCGGCGTGGCGTCGCTGCCGGCCTAGCCCCAGAGCCCGACGGCCCGGCCCCTCAGCGTCGAGGAGCCGGGCCGTCGTCGTGGGACGGGACGTCGCCCGTCGACCGACGCCCGGGCCTTGCTCGGGTTCGCGGTATCGCAGCGAGGTGCGCGGTAGACGGCGCACCTCCCTGCCGCACGGCGCGGACGAATGCACCCGCCCGGCTCAGCGGAACTTGGCGGTGAGGCTGTCCATCGTGCGGTTCACCGAGGCGACCTTGATGTGCGACAGCCCGGCGGGCGCACCGGCCGCGAGCATCGCCTCGTGCGCCGACCGCAGGGTCGCCCACACGACGTCGTCCTCGCCCTCGACGGTCGTCCCGAGCGCACCCACCTCGTAACGGAGGCCGGCGGCCTGGATGACGGCGATGGCCGCCTCCACGTAGGCGTGCGGGTCGCCCGGGGTGCCGGGCGGCGACGGCGCCACCTGGATCTCCGCGATCATCACCGCTGCACCTCGTCCACGGTTTCGGCGACGTGGTCGTCGGCGCGTTCGCCCAGCGTCGCGGCCCACTCGGCGATGCGGCGGGCGACGTCCTGCTCGGTCAGGCCGGCGTCGGCCAGCACCTGGCCGCGGCTGCCGTGGTCGAAGAACTGCTGCGGCAGGCCGACGGCGCGCACCGGCACGTCGCACTCGCGGTCCTGCAGCGCCTGGGTGAGGTCGTGCCCGCTCCCCGGCCCGTCCGCCGTCCTCGACGGTCACGACGAGCCGGTGACCGGCGGCCAGGTTCACGAGCTCCGGCGCCACCGGCAGCACCCAGCGCGGGTCGACCACGGTCACCTCGATGCCCTGGTCGGCGGCCCGCTCGGCCACGGCCAGGCACATCGGCACCATCGACCCGACGGCAACGAGCAGCACGTCCGGGCGATCGCCCCGGCGCAGGACGTCCGCGGGCCCGAACCGCTCCAGGGCGGGGATGTCGACCGGCGGCGGACCCTTGGGGAACCGCACGACCGTCGGGCCGTCAGTGACGGCGACCGATTCGCGCAGCGCCTCCCGCAGGGTCGACTCGTCGCGGGGCGCCGCGAGCCGCATGCCCGGGACCACCGAGAGGATCGACATGTCCCACATGCCGTTGTGCGAGGCGCCGTCGGTGCCGGTGACGCCGGCCCGGTCGAGGACGACGGTCACCGGCTGCCCGTGCAGCGCCACGTCCATCAGCAACTGGTCGAAGGCGCGGTTGAGGAACGTCGAGTAGACGGCGACGACGGGGTGCAGCCCGCCCATCGCCAGACCCGCGGCGGAGGTGAGCGCGTGCTGCTCGGCGATACCCACGTCGAACGTCCGCTCGGGGAAGCGCTCGGCGAAGGCGGCCAGCCCGGTCGGGTGCAGCATCGCCGCGGTGATCGCCACGACGTCGGACCGCTCGGCGCCGATGCGCACCAGCTCGTCGGAGAAGGCCGTCGTCCAGTCACGGGCGGCCACGGTGCTCGCCCCGCTGTCCGGGTCGAAGACCCCTGTCGCGTGCCAGGCGTCGATCTGGTCGGTCTCGGCGGGCGCGTACCCGAACCCCTTGGTGGTGACGGCGTGCACGATGACCGGCCCGCCGAACGAGCGGGCGCGGCGCAGCGCGGACTCCATGACCTCGATGTCGTGGCCGTCGACGGGGCCGACGTACTTCATGCCCAGGTCCTCGAACATGCCCTGGGGTGACAGGACGTCCTTGAGGCCCTTCTTGATGGCGTGCAGCGCGTCGTACAGCGCGGAGCCGACCACGGGCGCGCGGTGCAGCGCCTGGCGCACCTGGAGCAAGGCGTTCTCGTAGCCGGGGCGCAGCCGGAGGGTGGCCAGCGCGTCGGCGACCCCGCCGATCGTCGGCGAGTAGGAGCGGCCGTTGTCGTTCACCACGATGACGACGGGTCGGTCCTGAGCCGCCGCGATGTTGTTCAGCGCCTCCCAGGCCATGCCGCCGGTCAGTGCGCCGTCGCCGATGACGGCGACGACGGGGCGCGTGTCACCGCGGACGGCGAAGGCCTTGGCCAGCCCGTCGGCGTAGGACAGCGACGTCGACGCGTGGCTGTTCTCGACCCAGTCGTGCTCGCTCTCGCTCCGGCTCGGGTACCCCGACAGCCCGCCACGCTGGCGCAGCCGCTCGAAGCCCTCGACCCGGCCGGTGAGCATCTTGTGCACGTACGCCTGGTGACCGGTGTCGAAGACGATCGGCTCGCGCGGGGAGTCGAACACCCGGTGCAGCGCGATCGTCAGCTCGACGCACCCCAGGTTGGGGCCGAGGTGCCCGCCGGTCTTGGCGACGCTGGAGACCAGGGCGTCGCGGATCTCGGCCGCCAGGGTCGGCAGCGCTTCGGACGGCAGGGCGCGCAGATCCTCGGGGCCCTGGAGCGATCGCAGGAGCGGCACGGCTCGACGGTGTCCTCTCGGTCGGCGGCAGCTGGGTCGGCGAAGAAGGAGCAGGCCGCCGGTCAACTGTAACCGCGCTTTCCCTTGAACTTCCGGTCGAGCGAAGCCGCCGGATGCACCTCACACGGGCGCGGTCCTACAGGCGCGGTACCCAGCGTTCGCCCCGCAACGCCCCGGCCACCCCTCGACACCGCGGGCCGCGGCCGCCAGCCGGGCCCCCTCGCGCTCGTAGGCGGTCATCGCCGCCTCGATCGCGTCGGCCGGCAACTGGTCGGCCAGTTCCACCCGCACGGTGCGCCAGCCCCGGCGGGCCGCCTCGAGGCCCGCGGCGACGTGGTCGGCGGCGAACCGGGCGAGCAGCACCGGGTAGCGCCGCAGCACCTCGTGCGCCCGGTAGTCCGGCGGCACCAGGTCGTACAGCCACGCCACCGCCGTGCGCTCCCAGTCGGGGCGCCCGGCGGGCGCACCTCTTCGGGCCAGCCCGGGGGCACGGTGTCGTCCACACACGCATTCTGCCGCATCGATCGAACATTGGTTCGATCCGACTCGTCGGAGCAGGCGGCTCCCGGCTCAGGCGCCGGACTGCCGCTTGAGCCAGAACTGCTCGAAGCCCCAGCTGCCCGCGCCACTGGAGTGGTAGCTCACCAGTTCCCAGCCCTCGGCGCCGAGGCGGTTGAGGACGGAGCTGGTGTCACCCTGCTGGCGTTCGGACTGTCCGCCGGGGAGCTTGATGCTGACACCGGCACGCTCGGACTCGGCGTCGTTGGCGGTGATGACGGAGGCGTATTCCCACGTGGCCACACGCAGACGTTAGCCGGTGGCGCGGGAGGCGCCGTCTCCTGCTCAGCCGCGCACCGGCGCTCTCAGGGGGTGCCGGTGCCCAGGATCGGCTCGAGCGGGTCCAGGGGTCCGCCGGGCCGATCGGAGGGTCGACCGGCAGCTCGAGCGGCAGCGGCAGGCCGGTCACGCAGTCGAGCAGGCCGCCGTCGGGCAGGGTGAGGAGACCGTCGACCACGCAGTCGGTGACCTCCTCCAGCGTGTCGATGACGCTCGCGAACACCTGAGGAAGGCCTGGCTGGGCGGGCTGCACGGTGTCGTCCCCCGGCGTCGAGCCGGCCTCGACGTCCCGGGAGGTGTCGACGGCGGGATCCGGCACGCGCTCGCCGGGCGCTCCGCCGCCACCCGACGGAGCCTCGGGGACCACCGCTGAGGGTCCCCGCACAAGGGGCGGCGGGCCACCGGCTGCGGGGCCGGGGTCCGAGCGCGGCGCGGGCGGCCCCTCCGCCGCCTGCTGCTCGAGCGAGGAGGGAAGTCACCGAGGTACTCCGGCCCCTCGTCGGGCAGGGCGGCGTAGCCGCCGAGCGCGAGGATCGCGGCAGCACCCAGGATCGCGCCGGTCCGGGACATGCAGCGAGGGTACGACGTGTGTGCACCGCGTCACATCAAACGTCAGGGGACGAGCAGGGCCACGCACTCGACGTGATGCGTCATGGGGAAGGCGTCGAAGCCGCGGATGGCCCCGAGCCGGTACCCCGCCTCCCCGAACGCTGCGACGTCCCGGGCCAGGGCCGCCGGATCGCAGGCCACGTAGACCACCGCACGCGCGCCCGTGCCGGCCAGCAGCCGGCTGACCGCCGGCCCGGCCCCGGCCCGCGGCGGGTCCAGGACGACGACGTCGGGGACGCCCAGCTCCTCGAGCAACCCGGTCAGGCCCTCGGCGTCGACGTCGCCCTGCCACACCTCGGCCTGCGGCAGCCCGGCGAGGTTGGCGTCGGCCGCGGCACACGCCCCGGGATCGGACTCCACGCACACGACCCGGCCGGACTCGCCCACCGCCGGAGCGAGGGCACCGCCGAACAGTCCGGCCCCGGCGTAGAGGTCGAGCACCGTCTCCCCGGACGCACGTCGGCGAAGCCGGTCACTGCCGCGACCAGCGCGTCGGCGGCGGCCGGGTGCACCTGCCAGAAGCCGGTGCCCTCGACCTCCCAGTCGCGGCCCCCGGCCCGCCGCTCCGCGCGCTCTCCGGGTTCCTCCGGCAGGTCGCCACCGGGCCGGACCACACGGCTCGAGGTGGGCACGCCCCGCCGGTCCAGCCGCGAGGTGGTCACCGCCCCCGTGGAGTCGACCGAGACGTCGACGGCACCGGCGCCGGGCCACCGGCGGTGCAGCACCGCGGCCGCCGCCGGCTCGACGGTGATCGGGCAGTCGTCCAGGCCGACGACGTCGTGCGACCGGTGCCGCCGCAGCCCCGGTGCACCAGACCGGTCGACGGCGAAGCGGGCGCGGGACCGCCAGCGCAGCGGCCCGCCGGACAGCTCCTCAACCGTCACATCGACGTCGAGACCGGCCAGGCGGGACAGCTGCTCCCGGACGACGGCCGCCTTGAGGTCCCGCTGCGCGGCCGGGTCGACGTGCTGCCAGTCGCAGCCGCCGCACCGCCCGGGGCCGCTGTAGGGGCACGGCCGCTCCACGCGGACGGGCGAGGCCTCGAGCACCGCCACGGCGTCGGCCCGGCAGAAGCCCGGATGGCGGTCCTCCGTCACCCGGGCGACCACGCGCTCGCCCGGGAGGCCGTGCCGCACGAAGACGACCCGTCCCTCGTGCCGGGCCACGCAGTGCCCGCCGTGCGCGACCGGGCCCACGGTCACCTCGAACTCGGTGCCGGTCCACCCCAGCCCCCGGTCGGCCGCGGCCGACCGGGGGCGCGGGCCCGATCCGGGCGGCGCCGGCGGTCGGCGGGGCCCTCAGCCATAGGGGTGCTCTCGACCTCGTCGTCGGTCAGGCCCCTGCGGAGGTCACCGGGCGCGGGGCCGAGCCCCTGCGCGTCGCCGTCGTCGCGGCCGACGGAGCTCTCCAGCTGCCAGGGGACGGTGGTGATCATGACGCCCGGCTGGAACTGCAGGCGGGCCCGCAGCCGCAGGGCGCTCTGGTTGTGCAGCACGTTCTCCCACCAGTGGCCGACGACGTACTGGGGCACGAACACGACCACCAGCTCGCGCGGGCTCTCCCGCCGGATGGCCGTGACGTAGTCGAGCACCGGCCGGGTGATTTCGCGGTACGGCGACTCCACCACGGTGAGCGCGCAGGGGATGTCGTAGCGCTCCCAGTCCGCCTGGAGCGCGCGGGTGTCCTCGTCGTCCACGTTGACCGTCAGCGCGGTCAGCTGGTCCGGCCTGGTGGCCCGGGCGAACGCCAGCGCCCGCAGCGTCGGCTTGTGCACCTTCGACACCAGGACGACGGCGTGCACCTTGCTCGGCAGGGTGCGCGAGTCGGTGTCGGGCACCAACTGCTGCGCCACGTGCGAGTAGTGCTTGCTGATGGCCTTCATCAGCACGATGAGCACCGGCATGGACACCAGCACCAGCCAGGCGCCGTGGGTGAACTTCGTGACGACGATGATCACCAGGACCACCGACGTCAGGGTCCCGCCGACGAAGTTGATCGCCTGCGACCGGCGCATCCGCCGTCGGTCCTGCCCGTCCCCGGTCAGCCCCAGCTCCCGGTTCCAGTGCCGGACCATCCCCCACTGACCGATGGTGAAGCTGGTGAAGACCCCGATGATGTAGAGCTGGATGAGGCGGCTGACCGAGGCGTCGAAGGCGACTATCAGCAGCACCGCAAACCCGGCCAGCAGCAGGATGCCGTTGCTGTAGGCCAGCTTGTCACCGCGGGTGTGCAGCTGCCGGGGCATGAACCGGTCCTGGGCCAGGACCGAGCCCAGCAGCGGGAAGCCGTTGAAGGCGGTGTTGGCCGCGAGGATCAGGATCAGCGCCGTCGCCGTCTGGATGACGTAGAACCCGAGCGACCCGTCGCCGCCGAACACGGCCGCCGCGAGCTGGGCGATGACGGTGCGCTGGGGGTCGGTCTCGCAGTCGCCGGCGAAGCCGACGAGATCGCAGGTGAACTCGGTGTACTTGACGTCGGCCAGCAGGGCCAGGGCCGTGACCCCGGCGAACATCGTCGCGGCGATGCCACCCATGAGGGCGAGGGTGGTGGCGGCGTTCCTGCCCTTCGGCGGCCGGAACGCCGGCACGCCGTTGGCGATCGCCTCGACCCCGGTCAGGGCGGTGCACCCGGAGGCGAAGGCCCGCAGGGCGAGGAGCACCAGCGCCAGACCGGCCAGGTCGGAGTACCCCGGCTCGGGGGTGATCGAGTAGCCGGAGCTCTCGGCCACCAGCCCGCCGGGGGTGAAGAAGTACCGGATGAAACCGGTGACGAGCATGACGAGGATGCCCGAGACGAACAGGTAGGTCGGCAGCGCGAAGGCCCGACCGGACTCGCGGAGCCCGCGCAGGTTCGCGGCGGCGAGCACCGCGACCAGCACGACCGCGATCAGCACGCGGTCGTCGTTGAGCGACGGGAACGCCGAGATGATGTTGTCGGTGCCCGCCGACACCGACACCGCGACGGTCAGCACGTAGTCGACCAGCAGGGCGCTGCCCACCACGAGCCCCGCAGCGGGCCCGTGGTTCTTCATCGCCACCTCGTAGTCGCCCCCACCGGAGGGGTAGGCGCGGACCACCTGGCGGTAGCTGAGCACCACCGTGACCAGGAGCACGACCACGGCCGCGGCCAGCCACGGCGCGAGGTACAGGAACGCGGTGCCGGCGAGCGTCAGGACGATGAGGATCTCCTGCGTGGCGTAGGCCACGGAGGAGAGCGGGTCGCTGGCGAAGATGGGCAGCGCGTAGCGCTTGGGCAGCAGCGACTCGCCCAGGCGGTCGCTGCGCACGGCCCGTCCGAGGACGAGCCGTTTCGGGAGGTGTCCGAGGTCGGACAGGCGTGGCACGGCGGCGATGGTACGGACGCGCGGCACCGGATGCCGCCCGCACGGGGCGCGCCCCGCCCAGGAGGGGATGTCGCCCCTCGCAGCCCCGTCCGGGCCCCCGGCGGGTGTAGCTTCGCGCCCGGTACGCGCGGCGGACGGCGCCCGCGCGACGAGCATCGCGGGAGTACTTCGTGCACGTGGTCGTGATGGGCTGCGGACGCGTCGGCTCCGCCATCGCCCGCCGCCTCGAGGAGGTCGGGCACAGCGTCGCCGTGATCGACCAGGACCCGGCCGCGTTCCGGCGTCTCGGGCCGGAGTTCGCCGGCCGGCAGGTCACCGGCCTCGGCTTCGACCGGCAGACGCTGCTGGACGCCGGGGTGGACTCCGCCGGCGCCTTCGCCGCGGTCAGCAGCGGCGACAACTCCAACATCATCAGCGCGCGCGTGGCCCGCGAGACCTTCGGCGTCCAGCACGTCGTCGCCCGGATCTACGACTCCAAGCGGGCCGAGGTCTACGAGCGGATGGGCATCCCCAGCGTGGCGACCGTCCCGTGGACGGTGAACCGCCTGCTGCGGGAACTGCTCTCGGTCAAGGTGAGCGAGCTCTGGCGCGAGCCCACCGGCAACATCTCGCTGATGCGGATCACCGTCACCGAGGGCTGGGTCGGCCGGAAGCTCGCCGACCTCGAGGCCGCCTCGGGCGCCCGGGCCGCCTGGCTCGTGCGCTTCGGCGAGGCCCAGCTGCCCACGTACGGCACGGTCCTGCAGGACGGCGACCAGCTCGTCGTCGCCGTCACCGACGACCTCACCGCCCGGGTGCACGAGGTCGTCGAGCGGGCCCCGAGGGTGGGCAGCACTGATGCGGGTCGCCATCGTGGGCGCCGGCGCCGTCGGCCGGTCGATCGCCGGGGAGCTGCTCGGCAACGGGCACACCGTCATGCTCATCGAGAAGGACGGGCGCAAGGTGCGCACCCGCTCGGTCCCGGGCGCGGAGTGGGTGCAGGCCGACGCGTGCGAGGTCTCCTCCCTGGAGGAGGCGCAGCTGGCCACCTGCGACGTCGTCGTCGCCGCGACCGGCGACGACAAGGCCAACCTGGTCGTGTCGCTGCTGGCGAAGACCGAGTTCGCGGTGAACCGCGTCGTCGCGCGGGTGAAGGACCCCGCAACGAGTGGCTCTACACCGAGGCCTGGGGCGTCGACGTCGCGGTCTCCACCCCGCGCGTGCTCGCGGCTCTCGTCGAGGAGGCGGTCACCGTCGGCGACGTCGTCCGGCTGATGAGCTTCCGCAAGGGCGCGGCCAACCTGGTCGAGATCACGCTGGCCGAGGACACCCCGTGGGTGGGCAAGCCGCTGCGCGACGTCCCGCTCCCGCGGGAGACCGTGCTGACCGCGATCCTGCGCGGCGAACGGGTGATCACGCCGTCCCCCGACGAGCCGCTGGAGGCCGGGGACGAGCTGCTGTTCGTCACCCACGCGGAGGTCGAGGACCAGCTCAAGGCCGTGCTGGCCCCTGACACCGGAGCCGGCCCCGCTAGGCCGCGGGACCACCGGCGTCCGCGCTGCGGTGGCGGTGCAGGCGGGACACCACCCACAGGGTGACGACGACCTCGGCCGCGGTCACCGGCAGGCCGAGGATCAGGAGACCACACCGAGGTCGGTGGCGTCGGTGTTCTCGCTGCCCAGGTACAGGTAGCCCTGCACCGCGGCCCGGACGAGGAACACCACGGCCCAGAGCACCGTCAGCCAGCCGTAGGCCCGGAGCAGCCGCGGGTCCTCGCGCCAGGGCTGCTCGGGCGCCGGGTCCGGCCTGGCGCGGCCGGTCTCCGGGTCGCGCTCGGTCGGGTCGAGGACGGCACGGGCGCGGCCCACCCGGCCGCGGAAGCCGGGCACCGGGTGCCGGTGCGAGGCCATGGCGCCGAGGTGGCTCGGGGCGAGGAACTCCGCGATCACGCCGACCAGCGGACGGCGGATGACGACCGAGCCCAGCAGGACCACGGCGAGGCCGGCGTTGCGGATGATGCCGGGGACGTAGAAGTCACGGGCCTGCCCGGTGAACGCGGCGATGGCGACCGCGATGCCGACGGCGAAGAGCCCGCTGATCGCCTGCTGCACGCTCTCGCGGCGCAGCAGCCGGAGGAGGAACACCAGCAGCGCCGCGCCGAGCGCCGCCCAGATCCCCGTCCTTAGGCCGTCGAGGGAGTTGGCGACGATGAAGGCGATCGTCGGGAGGGTGGCGTCGACCATGCCCCGCCAGCCGCCCAGCTGGTCCAGCACCATGTGCCGGTCGAACACCAGGGGCGCATCCGCCCGGTCCTCGGCCGGATCGGCGGGGGTGCGGGCGGATCGGCCCGGTCCTCTGGTGCGCTCATCGCCGTCTCCCCGTGCGCCTGTCGCCGGGATCTCTGCCCGGGCTCAAGTCCACGACGTCGGCCCGGTCAGCCGGCGCCCAGCTCGTACCAGGGGTTGTAGATGACCCGCCTGCCGTCGAAGGCGGCGAACCGGCCGCGCGCGGTGAGCGTGCGCCCGGGCTCGATGCCCGGGATCCGCCGCCGTCCCAGCCAGACCAGCGTGACCGAGCCCGACCCGTCGAACAGCTCCGCCTCCAGCGTGGGAACGGTCTCCCGCGGCGTGTAGACGACGGACTTGAGGCGGCCGGTCACCGTGACGACGGCGCCCTTCTGGCAGGACCCCAGGGGCTCGCAGCCGGCGCTGGCCGACTCGGCCCGCAGCTCCTGCGCATCGATGGCCTGGTCGTCGGCCGCGAGCCGCTGCAGCGTCCGGGACAGCCAGCCGGGCGATCGGGTCTCCGTCACGGACCAAGCGTACGGCGCACGCCGGCGCTGCAGCGGCGACGTCCCGCGAGGCCTGCCACGAGCGGATCAGCCGGCCGGCGGCGGTGCCGTCGGAGGTTGGCCGGCGGGCGTCCCGCCCGCCGCCTGCTGCTGCCGGGCGAGCTGAGCGGCCGCCTCGGCCGGCAGCGCCAGCGGCAGCTGCTCGCGGACGGGCATCGGCTCCGTCCCCGGACGACGACGATGTCGCGGAACACCGACTCGAGCACCGCGGCGTTCTCCGCGCTCTCCGCGGCGGGCCCCGTGATGAGTCCGCGGAGGAACCAGCGCGGGCCGTCGACCCCGAGGAAGCGCGCCGCCCGGCGCACCGGCTGGGCGGGGGCCTGCTGGCCCGGCTGCGCGGGCGGGACCGTGACGATGGTGCCCACGAGCTCCGGGCCGAACGGGCCCTCGACCTCCCGCAGCGACCCCCTGCCCGGAGGCGCTCTTCGCCAGGTCCTCGCGCACGCTCTCCCAGATGCCGCCGGCCCGGGGCGCGGCGAACGCCGACACCTGCAGCAACGACTCCCCGGAGCGCAGCGTCGCGCCGATCACCTTCTGCTGCTGGTTGAGCTCCACCCGCAGGTCGGTGCCGGGGAGGCCGGGCAGCCTGATGGAGCCCAGGTCGATGCGGGGCACGCGGTCGTCGGGGGCGTCCGCCGAGTCCCAGGGACCGCTCGTCTCCTCCACCTCGCGCTCGCGGTGCTGCGGCTCCGGGGCACCCCGCGCTCGCGCAGGCTGCGCTCGATCCGGTTGCGCCGTCGTCCGAACGGCATGTCAGCCCCGCCCTTCCTGAGTCGCGACGGCTCCGTCGCCGGCCACTGCTGGTAGCGCGCCGCCGGCCGCCGCGTGCCCACCGGTGGAACCGTGCCCGCCGCTGCCCCGCTCGCTCGCGGCCAGCTCGTCGACCGGCAGGAAGCGCGCCCGCACCACCGGCTGGACGACGAGCTGGGCGATGCGGTCACCGCGCCGCAGCCGGATCGGCGTCGTGGGGTCCAGGTTGACCAGGTTGACCTTGATCTCCCCGCGGTAGCCGGCGTCGATCGTGCCCGGCGCGTTGACCAGGCTGAGACCGAGCCGGTGGGCCAGACCCGAGCGTGGATGCACGAAGCCCGCGTACCCCTCGGGGATGGCGACGGCGACCCCCGTGCCGACGAGCGCCCGCTCGAACGGGGCCAGCTCGACGTCCTCGGCCGCCGACAGGTCCGCACCCGCGTCACCGGGGAGGGCGTACTGCGGCGCGAGGTCCGGCGAGGAGGTCAGCCGGACCGGGACGTCGATCGTCGGAGGGGTCGGCTCGGGCACGTCGCGACCCTATAAGGGACCCGGCCACGGGGTTCAGGTCAGCGGTCGCGTGGCGCGCAGCTCGGCCTGCACCTGCTCGGCCAGCTTCTCGGTGGCCCGGCGGTTGCCGCGGCCGGCGATCGCGGCGCCGATCAGGAACGGCGCAGCGGTCGGCACCGCCCCGGCCAGCCGGCGGGTGACCCGCCGCTGGAGCGCACGCATCCCGGCCGCGCTCAGGAGCGTGCCCAGGCCCGCGGTACCGACCCCGTCGACGGGCCGCTGCCCCGACCAGACCGCCAGGTAGGCGGCGGCGCGCGCCCTGGCGTCGCCCGGGGCGGGGCGGCCGTACAGCTCGTGCAGCTCCCCGATGAGGACGACCTCGACGCCCGCGACCAGCACGGTCTCGGCCCCGAGCTCCAGGGGCAGCGCGAGCAGCGACGGCGGCGCGAACCAGTGTGCGGCGGTGATCCCGCCGGTCGCGGCACCGATCGTCGACGTGAGGCGGGCCGCCCGGGCGACGAGCGCGTCGGCGATCTCCCGGTCGGAGGCCCCCGGGTGCGCCTCGCGGAGCCGTGCGGCGTCCCGGACGGGCAGCCGGGGCGCCGCGGCGGAGAGGAGGTCGCCGAGGAGCGCCCCGGCGACCGGGTCTCCGCCGACGGGTCGACCCGGGGACCGGCGGGGCCGGCCGCCGGCGTGCCGGTCTCCCGGCCGGGACCGAACGCCGCCCCCACGGCGCCGGCGACCGCTCCGACGACGTCCCGGAGCCCGCCGGCGGTCGATCGCGGCTGGTCCCCGGCCGGCCCGTCGGGACGCGCCGTGCCCGGGCCGACGAGCCCGGCGACGGCCTCTGCGACCAGCCGGGCCGCCCGCCCGAGCCCGGGCTCCTCCGGGGCCGGCTCGGGCGTCCTCACCGGGCGTGGCGGCGGGACGTCCCGCGGCGCACCGGTCCGGGCGTCGCTCCCGGTCATCGGTCCCCTCCGTCAGCGTGCTGTCGCACACCCGCCCCGTGGGGGCAGGGTGGGCGTTCAGGCGCAGTCGCGGCAGAACAGCTGGTCGCCGCGGGTGGAGGCCAGCCGGCTGCGGTGCTGCACCAGGAAGCAGCGCGAGCAGGTGAACTCGTCCTCCTGCTTGGGCAGGACGCGGACGGTCAGCTCCTCGCCGGAGAGGTCGGCGCCCGGGAGCTCCAGGTTCTCGTTGAAATCGGTCTCGTCGACGTCGACCGACGCGGACTGCGCCTCGGCCCGTCGTGCCTTGAGCTCCTCGAGCGAGTCCTCACCCAGCTCGTCGGCCTCGTTGCGGCGCGGGGCGTCGTAGTCGGTGGCCATGGGGTGCCCCTCCCTGGGGTTCCTGCGGGTGTCGGCCCGCTCGTGCTGACGACGACGCGGGGTGTGCGCCGTCGTCCTGGCCGGCCGCGGTGGCGACCGGTGGATCGTGGACCGGCAGCCGTTTCTGGGCTGCCGGTGCCGGATGGTGCCCCGGACGGGTCCGGTGCCGGCTCCCGCGGTGCGGGGGCGAGCGGTGTCCCGTCCGGGCCGGGCCCCCGCCTGCCGTCCGGGGACGGCGAGCGGGAAGGTCCGGCCAGCCCCCAACGCGGCGCGGGCCCGGTTTGTGCCCGTCCCCGGAAACGAGTTCCGAGCGGGCCCCCGGGTCGCGGAGCGCCAGAGGTTACCCTGCCGCCGTGTCGACTCCCGTGGGTGCTGATCCAGCTGTCGTCGGGCCGTACCTGGCCTCCGCCCTGAACGACGAGCGGTGGGGCTCGGTGGACGTCGAGCTCATCGCCGCGGGCATGTCGAACCTCACCTACGTCGTCACGCCGCGGGGCGGCAGCACGGGGCGCGACGATGACGCCGCGGTGATCCTGCGGCGCCCGCCCACGGGGGCGGTGCTGGCCACCGCGCACGACATGGCCCGCGAGCACCGGGTCATCTCCGCGCTCGGTCCGACCGACGTCCCGGTCCCCGCACGCTGCACCTCTGCACCGACGAGTCGGTCCTCGGTGCGCCGTTCTACGTGATGGAGCGGGTCGTCGGCATCCACGTCGTCCGGGAGTTCCCCGCCGGCTACGCCGACGAGCCGGCCCAGCGCCGCGCCGTCGGCGAACGCCTCGTCGACGTGCTGGCCGACCTGCACTCGGTGGACCACGAGGCCGTCGGGCTGGCCGACTTCGGCCGACCGGAAGGGTTCGCCGCCCGGCAGGTGCGCCGGTGGACCAAGCAGTGGGACGCCACCCGCGACCAGGACCGCCCGAACCTCGACGCCCTGGCTGCGCGGCTGGCCGAGACCGTCCCGACCACGCAGCGGTCGAGCATCGTGCACGGGGACTACCGGCTGGACAACTGCCTGCTGGACCCGGACGAGCCGGGCCGGATCAGGGCCGTCCTGGACTGGGAGATGTCGACGCTGGGCGACCCGCTGACCGACATCGGGATGATGTTCGTCTACTGGCCCCAGGCGGGCGAGGAGCGCGCCTCGACGATGAGCCCGGTGACCACGCTGCCCGGCTTCCCCACCCGCGCCGAGGTCGCCGAGCGCTACGCCCGGCGCACGGGCGCCGACCTGGCCGACCTCAACTGGTACGTCGGGTTCGCCTTCTTCAAGTTCGCCGCGATCATCGCCGGCATCGTCGCCCGGTCGGCGGCCGGCGCGATGGCGGGCAAGGACACCAGTGGTTACGCCGCCCGCATCGATCCCTGCGTCGAACTGGGACGCGCCGCACTCGAAGATGGTGCGATCTAGGGGCTGCTCCCGGCCCTAAGCTCCCCTCGACGCCCACCTCCGGGGCGCCGTCCGGCCGGGCCCGTCGTGGGGTCAGCTGCCGGGGGCGACCACCGGGTCCTGCCGAGGAGAGACGTGACACTGCGGACCGAACGCCCGCCGGTGCGGCCCCGCAGCGGCCGCCGTCCGCTGCCGCCGCTGATCTTCCTGCTGGTGCTCGCCCTCGCCGCGCTCGGCGTGTGGTGGAACGTGCTGCGCACCGAGAAGCAGGAGGCCGCCGAGCAGGCGGCCGCCTGCGAGTCGGTGGCCGAGGTGGCGCCGCCGACGGAGCTGGAGCCCGGCGACATCACCCTGCGGGTGTTCAACGCCACGTCCACGGCCGGTCTCGCGCAGACCGTGGCCACCGCCCTCGGCGAGCGCGGCTTCATCATCGACGAGGTCGCCAACGACACCAGCGAGCGCGAGGTCACCGGGGTCGGCGAGCTCCGGTACGGGGCGCGCGGGGCCGATGCCGCGCGGTACGTGCGCCTGTTCCTCCCCGAGGCCGGTGACTACCAGGACGTCCGGGCGGACGCTCGCGTCGACGTCGTCGTCGGGCCGGACTTCACCACGCTGGCGTCCGCCGAGGAGGTCGCCGCGGCGCTCGCCCCGCCGACCGGCGCCGCCGCCGAGTGCTGACCGGCTGATCCGCCGATCAGCCGGGGTGCAGCTCCTCCAGCAGCTCCAGGAACGGGCCGGAGATCGACGACGCCACGGCCACGGCCATCGGCTCCGCGAACGGCCGACCGCCCAGCCCGGCGACTACGAGCCCGGCTTCGGCCGCCACCAGGGCACCGGCCGCGTGGTCCCAGGGCTTGAGGTCCAGTTCGTAGTAGGCGTCGACGCGACCGGCGGCGACGGCACACAGCTCCAGCGCCGCGCTGCCGTGCCGGCGGATGTCCCGCACCCGCGGGAGCAGCTCGGCGACGACCGCGCCCTGCCTGCGTCGCTGCTCGGCCCGGTAGCCGAACCCGGTGGCGACGAGCGTCTGCTCCAGCGAGAACGGCCGGCTGCCGGCCAGGCGCTCCGGCTCCGGCCGGGCCGGTGCGGACAGGAAGGCCCCGCCACCGGAGGTGGCCGTGAAGACCTCGCCGGTCGCGACGTTGAGCACGACCCCGGCCCGCACGACACCGTCGACCTCCGCGGCGATGGACACGGCGTAGGCCGGCAGGTCGTAGAGGAAGTTCACCGTGCCGTCGATGGGGTCCACCACCCAGCGCACGCCGCTGGTCCCGGCCCGGTCCGCCCCTCCTCCCCCAGCAGCCCGTCGCCGGGACGGGCGGCCAGGAGCCGGGAGCTGACGAGCTCCTCGCTGGCCCGGTCCACCTCGGTGACGACGTCCACCGGGCTGAACTTGACGTCGACCTCGTCGGCGGCCGAGGCCCTGCCCCGCGCGACGAGCGTCGCGGCCTCCCGGGCGACGTCGACGGCGAGGGCGAGCAGCCGGCCGGGATCAGGCGCGGGATCGCTCACCCGGCTGATCCTGCCGCAGCGCGCACCCCCGGCCCTCGCTGGGGCCCGTACGGCCCCGTCCGGAGGCTCGCCCGAGCGTGCGAGGGGGAGGGGACGGGGTCCTTCTCCAGTTGGGGGCGAGGGGTCCTTTCACTACCCTGTCGACGTGCAGGGCTTCGGAGTGGACATCGGCGGCAGCGGCATCAAGGGGTGCCTGGTCGACCTGGACCAGGGCAAGCTGATCGGCGAGCGGCTCCGGATAGAGACGCCGCAGCCGTCGCTGCCCGAGCCCGTGTACGGCGTGGTGGCCCAGATCGTCGCCCATTTCGGCTGGACCGGGCGCATCGGGGTCACCTTCCCCGGGGTGATGAAGCACGGCGTCGCCCACACCGCGGCCAACGTCGACAAGAGCTGGATCGGCACCGACGTCGACGCGGGGCTCGATGCCCTGATCCCGGGGACGGTGGAGACGCTCAACGACGCCGACGCGGCCGGGATCGCCGAGATGCGCTACGGCGCCGGGCGCGACAAGCGCGGCGTGGTCCTCATGCTGACCTTCGGCACCGGGATCGGCAGCGCGCTGTTCGTCGACGGTCACCTGGTCCCCAACACCGAGTTCGGCCACATCCAGGTCGACGGCGAGGACGGGGAGCGCCGCGCCTCCGCCGCCGCGCGGGAGCGCGAGGAACTGAGCTACCCGGAGTGGGCCCAGCGGGTCGACCGGTACCTGGACGTGCTCGAGGCGGGGGTCTGGCCCGACCTGATCATCGTGGGCGGGGGCGTGAGCAAGAAGGCCCACAAGTGGGTGCCGCTGCTCTCCACCCGGACGCCGGTGGTCCCGGCGGAACTGCAGAACGACGCCGGCATCGTCGGTGCCGCCCTCGCCGCGCAGGAACGAACCGACCGCTGACAGCCGGGCCGGGCGCCGGAGCGGGTGAGGCGGGAGGGGTCCCAGTGGTCAGGGGCTTCAGTGATCGAGCGTGACGACCGATGCACCAAGAAGAGTGAGAACCGCCCCGGAACTCATCGGTTCTCCCCGTCGGAGCGAGGCTGCGGGATCGGAGACGGTGGAGAAGCCCGGACACGTCGTTACAATGAGAGCGCCCCACCCCGTCGCCCTCCAGCCGGGAGGGATCCCCTGCCCGTCCAGCGGCCAAACGCCGCGCCGGTCTGCCGGGACCTCTGCCGCTGAACAGGTGCGAGGACCGGAGCCGCTGCCCAGGGACCAGAAGGCCCCCGGGGAACGAACCCAGCACGGGAAGGAACCTGAGTGCCCGCCGACAAGCCAGCACCGGAAGCAGCCGAAGCGAGCACCACGAAGCGCGTGAGGGCAGCGACCGGTACCCCGGCTCCCCGGACCAGTGCCGCGGCAGCCAAGACGGCGAAGACGGTGACGGCCACCGCGGAGCCGGGCGCGAAGCCCGCTGCCCGGAAGAAGGCGCCGGCAAAGTCCACCGCCAAGGGCAAGCCCGCCGTCGTCCCGTCCCCCGGCGCCGGTGAGGGCGCCGTGCTGACGGCCGTGGCCACGGACGGGTCCGCCGTCGCCGTGGTCGATGCCGGCACCGAAGGTCTCAAGCTCGACGAGACGGTCGTGACCGGCAAGGACGGCGTCGAGGTCGCCGCCGTCGAGGAGGAGACCCCCGAGGCCGAGGCCGGTTTCGAGTGGGACGACGAGGAGGAGTCCGAGGCGCTCCGCCAGGCCCGCAAGGACGCCGAGCTCACCGCCTCGGCCGACTCCGTCCGCGCCTACCTCAAGCAGATCGGCAAGGTGGCGCTGCTCAACGCCGAGGAGGAGGTCGACCTCGCCAAGCGGATCGAGGCCGGGCTCTACGGCTCCGAGCGGCTGCGCCAGGTCGAGGAGGAGGGCCAGAAGATCTCGCCGCAGATGCGCCGGGACCTCAACTGGATCGTCCGCGACGGCGAGCGCGCCAAGAACCACCTGCTCGAGGCCAACCTCCGCCTGGTGGTCTCCCTGGCCAAGCGCTACACCGGCCGCGGCATGGCGTTCCTGGACCTGATCCAGGAGGGCAACCTCGGCCTGATCCGCGCGGTCGAGAAGTTCGACTACACCAAGGGCTACAAGTTCTCGACCTACGCCACGTGGTGGATCCGCCAGGCCATCACCCGCGCCATGGCCGACCAGGCCCGCACCATCCGCATCCCGGTGCACATGGTCGAGGTCATCAACAAGCTCGGCCGCATCCAGCGGGAGCTGCTCCAGGACCTGGGCCGCGAGCCCACGCCGGAGGAGCTCGCCAAGGAGATGGACATCACCCCGGACAAGGTGCTGGAGATCCAGCAGTACGCCCGGGAGCCGATCAGTCTCGACCAGACCATCGGCGACGAGGGCGACAGCCAGCTCGGTGACTTCATCGAGGACTCCGAAGCCGTGGTGGCCGTGGATGCGGTGAGCTTCACGCTCATGCAGGACCAGCTGACCAGCGTGCTGCAGACCCTCTCCGAGCGGGAGGCCGGCGTCGTCCGCCTGCGCTTCGGTCTCACTGACGGCCAGCCGCGCACCCTGGACGAGATCGGACAGGTCTACGGGGTCACCCGTGAGCGGATCCGCCAGATCGAGTCCAAGACGATGAGCAAGCTGCGCCACCCGAGCCGCTCCCAGGTCCTGCGCGACTACCTGGACTGAGCGATGACACGGTCGTCCTCCGGACGACACCGCGGCCAATTGCCGTACCCCTGGTGAGCTGAGCCGCTGCGTCACGCCTGCGCGGGACCCTCCGGGCCCCGCTCGGCGTGACCTCGCAGGCGGCTTTCGATGGCCGGCGATCCACTGGGTCGCCGGCCGTCGGTTCTCCGGTATCGGTTCTGTCACGGAGTCACCCGGAGGGGCTGCACGCCGGTGTACGCCGACATGTGTCGGGTAGACGGCGTAGCGTGGGCGTCGTCAGAACAGCAGCGGACCCACGGTCGGACCGGTCCCCCGGTCCGGCAGATGACAACCAGCACGAGCACCACCGGTTCCACCCCAGTGACGTCCCCTGCTGAACCCGTACCAGCACGACCCGCGTGTTACGGACTCATCTCTTTCGGCGAGTCCGCGACGAACCGGGTGGGAACGGGAATCCGAGGGGCCATCCTGGCGCTGTGCAGGAGGCCGATCCGCAGCCGCGGGTCCGTGCGGTAGAGAGCGAGTGATGAGCCAGATGACCCAGACGCTGACGTCGACCCCGCCCACCGATGACCTCGTCGTCCCGTTCCACTGCGACCGCTGTGGAGCCCTGGCAAAGGTTCGCGTCGTTCTCGCGAGCGGCAGCGATCTCGTCTTCTGCGGGCACCACGCCCGCGAGTACGAGAGCAAGCTGCGTGACATCGCTGTCGACATCATCGACACGGACGGCGAGCAGCACGTGACTGCGTGAGGAAGGCGATATCGTCGCGCCCGCGATGACCGCCTCACCCGACGACGCCGCCGCGTCCTCCCCACCGCCTCGCGCGGGGAGGGCCGGCGGCTTCGTCGTTCCCGGGACCACCGGTCGACCGACACCGGAGGAACCCCCATGCCCCAGCAGCCGCCCGTGCACGACGAGACCGTGCGGATGCGCCCGGAGGACACCGACGGGCGCCCGTCGCCGGACGGCACCCGCCCTGGCCCCGACAGCAGCCGTCCTGCGCCCGACGAGGGTCCTCCGGCGCAGGTCGACGATCACGACGACACCCGGCCGGTCACCCGCGACTGGCTGCTGGGCGCGCCCGAGCAGGACGCCACCACAACCGGCGCCGCGCCGCACGATCCGGCCGACGGCGGGGACCGCACCCAGACGCTCGGCAGGTCCGACGCCCTGCCGCCCGGGGGACGAGGGACACGGTCCCGGTGACCGGCGCGCCGAACACCGATGTCGCGCGGTCCCCGTGCAGGAGACCGCGCCCGTCGGGGACACCCCGGACGTGCCTCCCCCGGCGTCGAGCCGCCAGCCGACGGTTCCGGCGGCCCTCGCGGTCCCTGGTGGCGTCGCCGGGCCGTCCTGGTGCCCGCCGGGGTGGTCGGCGCCCTCGCCGTGCTGTACGGCGCGGACCTGGCCCTCGCCTCCGGCGACATCCCCCGGTCGACGGTCGTCGCCGGCGTCGACATCGGTGGCCTCTCCCCGCAGCCGCCGCCACGGCCCTGGAGGAGGACCTGGCCCCGCGGGTCGACGCCGAGCACGTGGTGCGCGCCGACGACGTGACGGCGCCCTTCTCCCCGCTCACGGCCGGCATCACCCTGGACGTCGAGGAGACCATCGACTCCGCCGACGACCAGCCGCTCAACCCCTGGACCCGGCTGGCGTCCTTCTTCAGCGACCGCGAGGTCGAGCCGACCTTCACGGGCGAGGAGACCGCCCTGGCGGCGCAGATCGACGCGCTGGCCGAGCAGGTGGACCGCGCCCCGGTCGACGCCTCGATCCTCATCGAGGGGACCAACCCGTCGATCACCGAACCGGCCGACGGCCGCACGCTGGACCGCGAGGGCTCCGCGGAGGCGGTCATCGACGCGCTGCAGGCCGGCGCCGACCCCAGCACCCCCATCGACCTGCCGGTCGACGTGGAACCCGTCGACGTCGACGCGGCGGAGGCCCAGCGGGTGCTGGAGGAGACCGTGCAGCCCGCCCTGGCGGCTCCCGTGTCGGTCGTGGTCGAGAGCAGCGACGACACCGCAGAGGTATCGGTGGAGGCGATCGCGGCCTCCTTGACGTTCACGCCTCAGGAGGACGGCGGCCTGGCGGTCGGCATCGACCCGGCGGCCCTGCAGACGGCGCTGGGCGACGAGCTGGCCGTGTTCGGCAGCGGCGCGGAGGACGCTCGCTTCGAGGTGTCCGGCGGCGCCGTGACCGTCGTCCCGTCGGTCGACGGGACCGGGGTCGCACCGGCGACGCTGGCCGAGCAGCTCCTCCCGGTGCTGACCGAGCCGGCGCTGCGCACGGTGACCGCCCAGCTGGGCCCGGTGCCGGCCGACTTCACGACGGAGGAGGCGCAGGCGCTCGGCATCCGCGAGGAGATCGGCAGCTTCACCACCAACATCGGCAACCCGAACAGCGGGGAGAACATCCGCGTGGTCGCCCAGGAGGTCGACGGCGCGGTCGTCCTGCCGGGCGAGACGTTCAGCCTCAACGGCTTCACCGGCCCCCGCGGCACCGCCCAGGGTTACGTCGAGGCCGGTGTCATCAACAACGGGGAGTTCACCACCGCGGTCGGCGGCGGCATCAGCCAGTTCGCCACCACGATGTTCAACGCGGTGTTCTTCTCCGGGCTCGAGGACGTGTTCCACAAGCCGCACAGCTACTACATCAGCCGCTACCCGGCCGGGCGCGAGGCGACCGTCTACTACGACTCGATCGACCTCGAGTGGCGCAACGACAGCGACACCGGCGTCTTCATCGACACCGCCTGGACACCGGGCACCATCACGGTGACCTTCTACGGGACCAAGCGGTACGAGATCGAGTCGATCAGCAGCAACCGCTACAACCAGCGCTCCCCGTGGTGCAGGAGAAGCCCGACGACGGCAACTGCAGCCCCCAGGCCGGATCGACCGGCTTCGACATCACCGTCACGCGCATCTTCCGGGACCTCGCTTCCGGTGCCGAGATCAAGCGGGAGGACTTCCAGACCCGGTACGCCGCGGAGCCGGTCATCCGGTGCGTGCCTCCGGCCGCGCCCCCGCGGAGCCGACGCCGGGCGGCTGACCCGTCCCCCGCACGGGCGATCCTCCCCTGCGGCGGCCCGGGAGACCGCCCGTCGCGGTACCGGACGTGCACACTGGGCCGGTGAGCACCGTCCTGCCCAGCGGCTCCACCGCGCGAGCCGGGGAGCCACGGGCGGCCGACGACGCGACGGCCGGTGCCGAACCCGACCCGGCGACGTCGGTCGAGGCCCGACCGGACGGCCGGGTGCCCCGGGACGACGTGCCGGACGACGACGCCGCACCCGGCCGGCTGGACCGGTGGCCGGCGCCGGTCCGCGTGCCGCTGCAGGTCCTCGGCCGCACCCTGGCCAAGGCGTGGCAGGACCGCATCCTGGGCCTGTCGGCGGAGGCCGCGTTCTGGCAGATCCTGTCCGTGCCGCCGCTGCTGATCGGACTGCTCGGATCGCTGGGCTATCTCGGTTCCCTGATCGGCGCCGACGCCGTCCGCCAGATCGAGGACCAGCTGCTGACCGCCTCCGCCGAGGTGCTCACCTCCGACGTCGTCGACGACCTCGTCGCACCCACCCTGTCGGACATCCTCGGCTCCGGGCGGCTCGAGGTGGTCAGCCTGGGCTTCCTGGTGGCGCTGTGGGCCGGTTCCTCGGCGACGGCGACCTTCATGAACACGATCGTCATCGCCTACGACCAGCGCGACGTGCGCGGTCCGATACGCACCCGCCTGAAGGCCCTGTGGCTGTTCGTGGTGGGGATGTTCATGGCGGTCCTCACCCTGCCGCTGCTGGTGCTCGGCCGCGAGGTCCTCGTCGAGCTGATGCCGGCCGACTGGCAGTCGACGGGCATGGTCCTGGTCAACGCCGTGTACTGGCCGGTCGTGCTGATCGGGCTGTTCCTGGCGCTCACGAGCTTCTACAACGTGGTGCTGCCGAACCGGCTGCCCTGGCGCCGGCACCTGCCGGGGACGCTGCTCGCCGTCGGGTTCTTCCTCGTCGCGGCGCTGCTCCTGCGGAGCTACGTGGCCGACGTCCTCATCACGGCCCTGCCGTACGGAGCGCTGGCGGCGCCCATCGGTGCCCTGCTGTTCTGCTTCTTCTTCGGGATGGCCGTCCTGCTGGGGGCCGAGCTGAACGCCACCATCCAGGCCCGCTGGCCGGCGCCGCTGCGCCGGCACGACCGCCGCCGCCGCGAACGACGGGCAGCCAAGCTCGAGCAGGAGGCCAGGAGGCTGGGACTGCTGTGAGAACCGTCAGTGGGCGCTGATGCGCAGCTCCGGGGCTCGGAACTGCGCATGTGCGCCCACTGACGCGGCTGGTCATTTCTTGAGCTGCTCGTAGATCTCCTTGCAGGCGGGGCACACCGGGCTGCCGGGCTTCGGGCTCTTGGTGACCGGGAAGACCTCGCCGCACAGCGCCTCGACCATGGTGCCCATGACGGCGCTCTCGGCGATCTTGTTCTTCTTGACGTAGTGGAAGACCTCGTTGGCGTTGCCGGTGTCGGCATCACGCACGTCCGGCCGCTCGAGGATGTCGCTGCTGCTCACGGGATCTCCTACTCGTCTGCGGGGAACGCGGGCAACCACCCCGGGGTGGCGATGCGACCGCACCGGGCATCCATGATGACAGGGTGCATCCCTCCGGTTCGTCGACTCCCGATCTTCCTGCCGGCACCGTGCTCTCCCCGAGGTCGCCGCCGCTCTGAACGCCGGCCGGCCGGTCGTCGCCCTGGAGAGCACGCTGCTGGCCCACGGCCTGCCCCGGCCGGAGAACCGCGCGGCCGCAGATGACGTGGAGGCTGCCGTCCGCGCCGGTGGCGCGGTGCCCGCGACCATCGCCGTCCTGGACGGCGTCCCGCACGTGGGGCTGACCGCCGACGAGGTGGACCGCGTCTGCGCCGATCCCGATCTCGCCAAGCTGGGCGTCCGCGACCTGCCGGTGGCCGCCGCACTGGGGCTCAGCGGCGCCACCACCGTGTCCAGCACCGCCCTGCTGGCCGCGGCGGCCGGCGTCGGCGTCTTCGCCACCGGCGGTCTCGGCGGGGTGCACCGCGAGTCCGTCGACACCTTCGACGAGTCCGCCGACCTGACCGCGCTCTCGCGCACCTCCCTGATCGTCGTCTGCGCCGGGGTGAAGTCGATCCTGGACGTGCCGGCCACGCTGGAACGCCTCGAGTCCCTGTCGGTCACGGTCGTCGGCTACCGGACGACGGCCTTCCCCGGGTTCTACGTCGCGGACTCCGGCTCGACGCTGGACTGGTCGGTGGCCGACCCGGCCGAGGCGGCCCGCGTGTTCGCCGCCCGCCGGGAGCTGGCGCCCGGGGCCGTCGTGGTCGCCAACCCCTCCCCTCGACGAGCAGCTCGATCCCGCCCTGCACGACCGCGTCATCGCCGGAGCGCTCGCCGCCGCGGACGAGGCGGGCGTGCGCGGGAAGGACGTCACCCCTTCGTCCTCGACCACCTCCACCGCGCCAGCGAGGGGCGACGCTGGCGGTGAACGTGCGGCTGGTGCTGCGCAACGCCGAGCTCGCGGGGCAGATCGCGGCTGCACTGGCTCAGCTCCGCGGGCCGTCGGAGCTCCGAAGGCCGGCGGAGGTGTCCCGCTGACCGATCGCCCGCGCGTCGTCGTCGTCGGGGATGTCGCGACCGACGTCGTCGTGGTGCTGTCCGGGAGCCGGCGCCGGGCTCGGACCGGCCGGCGGCGATCCGCGCCCGCGGGGCGGCGCGGGCGCGAACGTCGCCGCGCACCTCGCCCGGCTGGGCACCCCGGTGAGCCTGGTCGGCTGCATCGGCGACGACGCCGCGGGCACCGGGCTCGCCGCGGAGCTGGCCGCCGGCGGCGTCGATCTGCTGCTCCGTGCCGTCCCGGGGCGGCCACGGGCACGATCGTCAGCCTGGTGGAGCCCGGCGGGCAGCGCAGCATGCTGGCCGACCGGGGCGCGAACCTGCGGCTGCGGCCCGACGACGTCCCGCCACCGGTGCCCGGGCGGCACCTGCACCTGTCCGGCTACACGCTGCTGGACCCGGGCCCCCGGGCCGCGGGGATCGCGGCGCTGACCTCAGCGGTCGACGCCGGGTGCACCGTCTCCCTCGACCCCGCGTCCACCGGCCCGCTCGCCGGCTACGGGGTGGACCGCTGGCTGGCCGACACGGCAGGCGCGACCGTGCTGCTGCCCAACGAGGACGAGGCACGCCTGCTCACCGGGTGCGCGGACCCGGGCGACGCCGCCCGGACCCTGGCGACGCGCCACCGGATCGTCGCGGTGAGCCTCGGTGCCGACGGCGCCCTCTGGGCCTCCGGCGAGGTGCTGGTGCACCGGCCTGCGCACGCGACCGACGTCGTCGACACGACCGGGGCGGGTGACGCCTTCGCCGCCGGGTTGCTGGCCGCCTGGCTGCCCGATCCGGGGATCGACCCGGGGACGCGCTGGACGCCGGTCTGGCGTGCGCCGCCGAGGTCGTGCGGAGGCCCGGGGCGCGCTGAGATCCGGCACACCTGTCTCGTCGTGACGAGATCGTGGTTGTCAGCGGAGCCGTGTTGGATCTAGGTTAGGCAAGCCTCACCTCAACCACTCGAACCGGCTTCGGCGGCGTGCCGCTCCGGCGTCCAGACGATGCGTGTGCCCGGCCGGTCCGCGGCTGACGCGCGCCCACGTCGGGCCGCCCCGACAGCCGGGAGGACCGCCTGTCACCGACAGCGGTCCGGAACACGGAAGGACACCATGCTCCGCGCACCACGACTGGTCGCACTCTCGACCGCCGCGCTCCTAGCCGGCGGTCTCGCCGCCTGCGGGACGGAGTCCTCGGCCGCCGACGACTCGACGGGCGGCGCCGGCGGCTCCACCCCCGTGACGGTCGAGCACGCCTTCGGGACCACGACGATCCCGCCCGAGCCCGAGCGCGTGGCGACGGTGCAGTGGGCCAACCACGAGGTCCCGCTCGCCCTCGGTGTCGTCCCGGTCGGCATGGCGGCCGCCAACTTCGGCGACGACGACGGCGACGGCCTCCTGCCGTGGGTCAGCGAGCGGCTCGAGGAGCTGGACGCCGAGGTGCCGGTCCTGTTCGACGAGACCGACGGCATCGACTTCGAGGCGGTCGCCGACACCGATCCCGACGTCATCCTCGCCGGCTACTCGGGCCTGACGCAGGAGGACTACGACACCCTCAGCGAGATCGCCCCGGTCGTCGCCTACCCGGAGGCCCCCTGGGCGACGCCGTGGCGCGAGATGATCGAGATCAACTCCGCCGGCATGGGGATGGCCGAGGAGGGCGCGGAACTCATCGCCGACCTCGAGCAGGAGATCGGCGACACCGTCGCCGAGTACCCCCAGCTCGAGGGCATGTCGACCATGTTCCTGACGCACGTGGACACGACCGACCTCAGCGAGGTCAGCTACTACACGCCCTACGACACCCGGAGCGCGTTCTTCGCGGACCTCGGGCTCGCCACCCCCGCGAGCGTCGAGGCCGCCTCGACCGACGCGGAGCAGTTCTCGGGCACGATCAGCGCCGAGCAGATCGACACGCTGGACGACGTGCAGATCATCGTGACGTACGGCGACCAGGAGCTGGTCGACGCCCTGACGGCGGACCCGCTGCTGTCGAAGATGCCCGCCGTCGCCGACGGCGCGATCGTCCTGCTCCCCGACACCCCGCTGGGCACCGCGGCGAACCCCACGCCGCTGGCGATCTCCTGGGTGCTCGAGGACTACGTCGCAATGCTCGCCGAAGCAGCTGACAAGGCTGCATGACGACCACACAGTGACCCTCGCTCCCTCCCGGACCCCGGGTGCCGCCACCGCGCAGCGCCCGGGGTCTGTGCGGCGCCCGGGGTCTGTCCGGGTGCTGTGGCTGCTGGTCGTCCTCGCGGTCCTGGTCGCGACCATGGTGGCCTCGGTCGCCGTGGGCTCGCGGGGCGTGGGCTGGTCCGACATCGTCGCCGCGCTCGGCGGGTCGTCGGACACCATCGAGGAGGCCGCCGTGACCAAGCGGATCCCCGCACGGTGCTCGCGGTGGTCGTCGGCGCCGCGCTCGGCCTCTCCGGCGCCGTGATGCAGGGGGTCACCCGCAACCCGCTGGCCGACCCCGGTGTCCTCGGCATCAACATGGGTGCCTCGCTCGCCGTCGTCGTCGGCTTCGCCTGGTTCGGGCTGTTCTCCGCGACCAGCATCGTCTGGACGGCGATCGCCGGCGCAGCACTGGCGGCGGTGTTCGTCTACGCCGTGGGCTCCCTCGGACGAGGCGGGCCGACCCCGTTGAAGCTCGCCCTGGCCGGCACGGCGACCTCGGCCGCACTCATCTCGTTCCTCACCGCCGTCGCCCTCCCCGCGGCGACATCGCCGAGAGCATCCAGTCGTGGGAGATCGGTGGTGTCGGCGGCGCCAGCTTCGGCGGGCTCGGGACGGTGGTGCCGTTCCTGGCGGTGGGGTTCGCCGTCAGCCTGCTGTCGGCCCGGGCGCTGAACTCCCTCGCCCTGGGCGACGAGCTGGCGGCCGGCCTGGGCGAGCGCGTCGTCCTCGCCCGGGCCGTCGCGGCCCTCGGCTCCGTCCTCCTCTGCGGGGCCGCCACGGCGGTCGCCGGTCCCATCGGGTTCGTCGGGCTCGTCGTCCCGCACGTATGCCGGCTGCTCGTCGGGGTGGACCACCGCTGGCTGCTGCCGTTCACGGCACTGACCGGCGCCTGTCTGCTCACCGCCTCCGACGTGGTCGGGCGCATCGTCGCCCGCCCCAGCGAGATCGACGTCGGCATCATCACCGCGCTGATCGGGGCGCCCTTCTTCATCGCCATCGTCCGCCGGCAGAAGGTGCGGGAGCTGTGACCGCCGTCGTCGCGCCGCCGGACCCCTCCAGCGTCGACCCGGCCACCGTCGACGCGGTCACCCGGAGCCGGGTGCGCCGGGCCGCGCGCCGGCGCCTGGTGATCGCCGTCCTCACCGTGCTGGTCGTGGTCTCGTTCGCGGCCTCGCTGATGATCGGCCGGACCTTCTACCCGCCCGGCGACGTGATCCGCGTGGTGCTCGGCGAGGACGTCCAGGGCGCCTCCTTCACCGTCGGCCGGCTGCGGCTGCCGCGCGCGGTCCTCGCGGTCGTGGCGGGGCTGAGCTTCGGCCTCGCCGGCGTCACCTTCCAGACGATGCTGCGCAACGCACTGGCCAGCCCGGACGTCATCGGCATCACCTCGGGGGCCGGCGCCGCGGCCGCCTTCGCCATCGTGGTCCTCGGCTGGAGCGGCACGGCGGTCTCGGTCACCGCGATCCTCGCCGCGCTGGGTGTGGCCCTGCTGATGTACGCCCTGGCCTTCACCGACGGCGTGGTGGGCACCCGCCTGATCCTCATCGGCATCGGCATCGCCGCGATGGCGCGGAGCATCACCTCCTACGTCCTGTCCGAGGCCGGGGCCTGGGACTTCGCCGAGGCGCTGCGCTGGCTGACCGGCAGCCTCAACGGCAGCACGTGGGAGGCCACGGTGCCCGCCCTGGTCGCGCTGGTGGTCCTGGCGCCGGTGCTGCTGGCGCTCACGCGACAGCTCGGGGCGCTGCAGCTCGGCGACGACACCGCCTCGGCGCTGGGCATCCGCGTCGACCGCACCCGCGTCGTGGCGATCGTGGCCGCGGTCGGCCTGCTCGCCTTCGCCACGGCGGCCTGCGGCCCGATCGCCTTCGTGTCGTTCCTCGCCGGGCCCATCGCCGCGCGGATCGTGGGTCCGAACGGCTCGCTGCTGATCCCGGCCGCCCTCGTCGGGGCGCTGCTCGTCCTGGTCGCGGACCTCGTCGGCCAGTTCGCGCTCGGGACCCGCTTCCCCGTGGGAGTGGTCACCGGAGTGCTCGGCGCTCCCTACCTGATCTACCTGATCGTCCGCACCAACCGCGCCGGAGGCTCGCTGTGAGCGGCTCTGCTGACCTGGCGGCTCCGCCGCACGCGAGCGAACGGGGAACACCGTGACCAGGGACCACTCGCTGTCGGCCGAGGACCTCGCGCTCGGGTACGGCGAGCGCACGGTCATCGAGGGCCTGGACCTGGCCGTCCCTGCCGGGCGCATCACCGCCATCGTGGGTGCCAACGCGTGCGGGAAGTCGACCCTCCTGCGCTCGATGTCCCGCCTGCTCGCTCCGCGCGCAGGGCAGGTCCTGCTGGACGGGACGTCGGTCCACCGCATGCCGGCCAAGGAGCTGGCCCGCACGCTCGGCCTCCTGCCGCAGTCGCCGATCGCGCCGGAGGGCATCACCGTCGCCGATCTGGTCGGGCGCGGTCGCCACCCGCACCAGGGCCTCTTCTCCCGGTGGAGCAGGCAGGACGACGCCGCGGTGGCCGCGGCCCTGGCGGCGACGCAGACGACGGAGCTGGCCGCCCGCGCCGTCGACGAGCTCTCCGGGGGCAGCGCCAGCGGGTGTGGATCGCCATGGCCCTGGCCCAGGAGACGGACCTGCTGCTGCTCGACGAACCGACCACGTTCCTCGACGTGAGTCACCAGATCGAGGTGCTCGACCTGCTCACCGACCTCAACCGGGCCCGCGGCACGACCGTCGTGATGGTCCTGCACGACCTGAACATGGCCGCGCGCTACGCCCACCACCTCGTGGCGCTGTCCGCCGGCCGGGTGCACGCCACCGGCACCCCGGCGGAGGTGCTGACCACGGAGAACGTGCGCGCGGTGTTCGGTCTGGACTCCCGGGTGATCGTCGACCCGACGTCGGGGGCACCGCTGATGCTGCCGATCGGCCGCCACCACATGGCGGCGCCGGTCGCCGCCGGCGACCGGATGGGCTGACCCCGCTCCGCGTCTCAGCCGTCGATGACGCGGACGGGGCGGCTCTCCAGCACGCGGTCGGGACGGGCGTCGTACCGGTTGACGTGCAGGCGCTTCTTGGGCGGCCGGTCGTTGGCCATGAGCACGGCGACCCAGGGCAGGACAGTGCCCAGGAAGGCGAAGATCAGCATGAGCCAGACGACCTGGTAGAACGACGCCGCGAGCACGATGAAGACGGCACGGATCCCCATGGTGATCGCGTACCGCTTCTTCCGGAACGCGTGCTGCTCGGCCATGCTCGGCTCGGCCTCGGTGATGAGCACGGGCTCGGGCTCCGACCGGCGGTGACGCGGGAACTGCTGGCTCGAGGCCACGGGCTCCATCCCTCTCCGACCGTGCGCCCTGGGGATTCCCGGGCAGTGCGCGGTGCACAACCCATCGTGCCACCGTCGCGCCGTCGACGCTGCTGCCCGCTGCTACTTCTCCCGGCTACGTCGCGGGCTGCTTCGCCGCCTTGGCCGCCTGCTTCTGCTCCTGCTTGAACGCCCGGACCTCCGCCAGCGACTCCGGGCCGGTGATGTCGGCGACCGAGCGCCGGGAGCCCTCCTGCCCGTAGTCCCCCGCGGCCTCGCGCCAGCCGGGAGGCGCGACGCCGTACTGCTTGCCGAGCAGGGCCAGGAAGATCTTCGACTTCTGGGCACCGAAGCCGGGCAGCGCGGTGAGTCGCTCCAGCAACGCCGGCCCGTCCGGAGCGTCGCCCCACAGGTTCTCGGCACGGCCGTCGTAGCGCTCGACGAGCAGCCGGCACAGCTCCTGGGCCCGCCCGGCCATGGAGCCCGGATAGCGGTGCAGCGCCGGTGGCCCCTGGAAGACGCGGGTCAGCTCCTCGCCGTCCATCTCGGCCAGCCGGGCGGCGTCCAGCTGGTCCACCCCGAGACGGTCGGCCAGCAGCCGGGGAGCGCCGAAGGCGCGCTCCATCGGGAACTGCTGGTCCAGCAGCATCCCGATCAGCAGGGCGAGCGGGTCGCGACCGAGGAGCTCGTCGGCGGCGGCGTCCTGGGCGATGCGGAGGTTCGGCACGGGGCCGATCCTGCCCGACCCGGGAACGGGGCACGACGCCCGCGGCCCCAGGCCGGACCCGGCGCCGGCGCGTGCGGCGCACCACTGGAGGTGACAGGTGCCTGAAAGCGGCATGAGAGCCGGTGGAGGAACGCTCCGAGACGTCGGAACTCGAGGACGAGGAGTGGACATGTCCATCGACGAGCAGAAGGTCGAGCGGTTCGTGGGGCAGGTCGTCGGCGACCTCGGCGCCACGGTCTCGACCGCCCTGGCGCACATCGGCGCTCGGCTGGGCCTGTACCGGGCGATGGCCGGTGCGGGACCCCTGACGCCCGGAGAGCTGGCGCGGCGCACCGGGGTGCACGAGCGCTACCTGCGGGAGTGGCTGGCCGACCAGGCGGCCGGAGGCTACGTGGAGTACGACCCCGCGCGCGGCACCTACGAACTGCCACCTGAGCACGCTCTGGTGCTGGCCGACGAGGACAGCCCGGTCCACCTGGCGCCGGGCTTCGAGCAGATGGCTGCGGTCTGGGCGATCGAGGAGAAACTCCGGTCGGCGTTCCGGTCGGGAGACGGCGTGGGCTGGCACGAGCAGAGCCCCGGGCTCTTCGGGTCCACGGAAGCGATCTTCGCCCCTGCCTACCGGACGCACCTCGTCGGGAGCTGGCTTCCCGCGCTCGACGGCGTGCAGGCGAAGCTGCGGGAGGGTGGGCACGTCGCCGACGTGGGTTGCGGCCACGGCGCGTCGACGATCCTGCTCGCCCAGGCCTTCCCGAACGCCACCGTGTCGGGATTCGACTATCACGACGCCTCCGTCCGGACCGCCCGGCGACGTGCTGCCGGAGCCGGGCTCGACGTCGGCGACCGGCTCCGGTTCGAGGTGGCGGACGCGAGCGGGTACCCGGCCCCCGGCGACGGCTACGACCTGATCTGCTTCTTCGACGCCCTGCACGACTTCGGCGACCCGCTGTCAGCGGCCGTGCACGCGCGCGAGTCGCTCGTCGAGGACGGCGCCGTGATGCTCGTCGAGATCCGTTCCGGTGACCGCATCGAGGACAACCTGAACCCGCTGGGACGGCTCGCGTACGGCATGTCCACGTTCGTCTGCACGCCCCATGCGCTCTCCCAGCAGGGCGGCTTCGCGCTGGGCGGGCAGGCCGGGCCCGCGGCGATCGGCGAGATCTTCGAGAAGGCCGGCTTCACGCGGTTCCGGAAGGTCGCCGAGGCCCCGATCCACCAGGTGCTCGAGGCCCGTCCGTAGGCGAGAGATCCCGAGGCGCACGCTGCCCCCACCGACCCGGGGACTACCCGCGCCCCTCGGCCGGCCGGGCTGCCAGCAGGCGCTCGATCTCGTCGACCACGAACGTGACGACGTCCACGTCGCTCATGCACCGACCGCGCGTCTCGGCGGCCGCGAACGCCTCCTCCCCGATGACCGCCGCAGCGCGGCGGCTGCGGCGCGCAGACGGTCGGCGTCCGCGCCGAAGGGCGCGGCGCCGGTGGTGGCGGTGCGCACCGCGCCGTGCAGGACCGCGGCGGCCTCGCCTGCGCCGACGCGCTCGAACAGGACCACGAGGTTGTGCAGCGTGGTCCACAGATGGACCCAGTCGCCGCTCGTCCGCCAGTAGTGGACGATCTCGCGGAAGGCGCGCAGCGCCTCGTCCGGCTTCCCGTGCCGCGCCGCCAGCGAGGCGACCGACACCCGTGCCACCCCGGCCACGAACCGGTTGCCCACCGGGCGGGTGGCCTCGATGGCCTGGGAGAAGGCGGCGAGCGCCACCTCGGGCGCGGCGTCCAGCCGGATCTCCCCTCGAGGTAGCTGAATCCCGCCCGCAGGCTCGGGGCGCCGGCTCTCTCCACGGCCCGCCAACCGGCGTCGAGACGTGACCGCGCCTGCTCCGGCTGCCCGCGGTAGGCGGCCGCGTGCACGCGGTAGAGGTGGCCCAGCGCCTCGACGTAGGGATCCCCGCCGCGCGCGCCCGTTCGAGGACCTCTTCCCCTCGCCGGTCGACGTCGTCCAGGCGCCCCTGGTAGAGGGCGATCTCCGCGGACAGCTGCGTGGCCCGCAGCACCAGGCGATCGTCGGAGGTCGCCGCGAGCACCCGCGCGCCGTCCTCGAGCGCCCGGTCCAGCTCACCCCGCTGCATGCGGCCGACCGCAGCCGTGAGCAGGGCAGCCGGGCGGGCGGGGTGGGCGGAGGCTCCCGGTAGCTCGAGCGCGCGCTCCGCCCACCCGTACACCTCGTCACGGAGCCGGTAGTACGCGTAGTCGCACAGCAGACCGGGCAGCCGCAGTGCCACCTCCAGCCGGCCGGACACGCACGCCCGGTTCTGCGCGGCACGGACGTTGGCCAGTTCGGTGTCGACGAGGTGCACCCACTGCGCCTCGTCCGGACCCCGCAGGCCGTCCGCGACGTGCTCCACCAGGGAGAGGTAGTGCTCGGCGTGACGGCGACGCCAGGACCGCAGCTCGCCCCGCTCCTCGAGGTGGGCCTCGGCGTAGGCCTGGAGGCTCTCCAGCAGGCGGTAGCGCGCGTGCCGGTCCGAGCGGTCGACGGCCACGAGCGAGTGGTCGACCAGTTCGGCCAACCGGCCGGCCACGGCCCCTGCCGGTACGCCGTCCCCGGCGCAGACCCGGACCGCGGCGTCGAGATCGAACCCGCCGGCGAACACCGCGAGCCGATCGAAGAGCCGCTGCGTCATGACCGGGAGGAGCTCGTAGGACCAGTCCAGGGCGGCCTGCAGGCTCCGGTGCCGCGGTGGGGCGCTGCCGGAGTGCTCGGTCAGCACGTCCAGCCGCGAGTCGAGCCGCTCGGCGATGTCGGCAGGAGTCATGGACCTCGTCCGTGCCGCAGCCAGCTCGATCGCCAGCGGCAGACCGTCGAGCCGGCGGCAGACCTCCAGCACGTCCTCCCGGTCCTCCGGGGTCCACACGACGGTGGGATCGGCCGACGCCGCCCGTTCGCGGAACAGCTGCACCGCGGTGCCCGGCCCCTCTTCCACGACGTCCAGGGGTGCGACCGGCCACACCTGCTGGCCGGAGACGTCGAGCGGCTGCCGGCTGGTGGCCAGCACGCGCACGTCCGGGCATCGATCCCGGAGCCGATTCACCAGACCGGACGCGCCCGCCAGGACGTGTTCGCAATTGTCGACCACCAAGAGCACCTGCTGGGCCCGGAGGACCTCGGACAGGCCGTCGATCGCGCCGCGCTCGGACGGCAGCACACCCAGCGCGGTCGCGACGACGTCGGGCACCCCACTCGAGTCGTCGGCACCGACGAGGTCGCAGAGCACCACGCCGTCGGCGTAGTCCTCGGCCAGTTCGCGGGCGACGTGCCGGGCCAGCCGGCTCTTGCCCACCCCACCCACGCCGGTCAGGACCACGACCCGGTTCTCCGCCAGCGCTGCCGCAACGCCCCGGAGATCCGCCTGCCGACCGACGAAGCTCGTCACCTCCCCGGGCAGGGTGCCGATCGTCCCCCTCGACGCACGCTGCCCTCCTGCCGACCGGCGCACGTCCACCCCGCCCTCGACCGACGGGGCCGGCCACGGGAGGTGCTCGCTCTGGTCGAGGATCGCCCGCTCGAGCTCGCGCAAGGCCGCCGACGGCTCGATCCCCAGGTCCCCGACCAGCGTGTCGCGCAGGTCCCGGTAGACGGCGAGCGCGTCCGCCTGCCGTCCGGTGCGGTACAGCGCCACCATCAGCAGGCCGCGGAGCTGCTCGCGGAGCGGATTGCCGGCGATCGGCACCTCGAGTTCTGCCACGACATCCGCGTGGCGCCCCAGGATCAGCAGCGCTTCGGCGCGGAGCTCCACCGCCGCCCAGCGCAGCTCCGCCAGACGTGTTCCCTCCACGAGCGCGCGCTCGTGCTCGAGCTCCGGCAAGGGCGGTCCCCGCCACAGCCCCAGCGCCTCCCCGTCAGCTCGACACCGGCATGCGGTGCCGCGGCGGCGCGCGCCTCGCCGACCAGCCGCTCGAAGCGACCGGCGTCGATCCGGTCGGGCTCGACGATCACTGCGTAGCCCCCGGGGCGCGTGACGAGCACGTCTCGGGCGGGCGCGCCGCCCCTCTGCTGGAGCAGCCCTCGCAGCCGGGAGACCTGCGTCTGGATCGCGCCGGCCGGATCGTCGGGTTGGCCGTCGCCCCACAGGATGTCGGCCAGCCGGTCGTTCGGGACGACCGATCCGGCCTCGGCCAGCAGCGCTGCCAGCAGGACGCGCTGCGTCCGGCTGCCGAGCCGGACCTCGTGGCCGCCGACGTCGACGCGCAGCTCACCCAGGATCCCGAACCGGAGCTCCGGCCCTCCCGGACGTGACCGCACGTTCATGGCGCTGCCGACGGTATCGGGGCCGGCCGCGACGGAGCGCCCTTCGTCCTCTCCTCGCGCTGGTCCAGTGGCGTCCCGATCAGGAGCGGAGCGGGTCGGGCCCGAGGAGCCCCGACGGCGCCGGATTCCGGGCGATGCCGAGCTGGGCTCGTCAGTCGTCGTCGGGTGCGGCTTCCGACAGGACGACCAGCTGACGGAGGCAGTGGTCCCGCAGGGGCTCGGGAAAGCCTTCGGCCAGCCGGTAGTAGACGACCCGCCCCTGCTTCCGGTTGGCCACGAGCCCCGCTGTGCGCAGCAGCCGCAGGGCGTAGCCGACCGCGTCCTCGGTGGCCTCCAGCGCCAGCGCGAGATCTCCGACGCAGAGTTCCTCGACCAGGTCGAGGGCGAACAGGACCCGGGCCCGGGTCGGATCGGCCATGAGGCTCAGCACGCTCGTCAACCGTGCGGTCTCCTCCCGGCCGGGGAGCCTGGCGCGGGCATGGGCGACCCGCTCGGGGTCGACGGGGTGCGCGTGGTCGGGCGCGGGCATCGGGACATCCACCTCCTGGACCTCCAGTGCCCGCACGGACTCCGGCTATGCCGGCCCGCCGACGTGGGGAGCCGTGCGGCTCGTCGACGGAGGGATACGGCGAGTTTGTCCGTACGACCGTACGGGCATCCGGGCGACGCCTGCGGCGTCGCAGACGGGCGCTGCGCTCGCACACCGACGACGAGGAACGGAGACCTGGTCCATGGCGAGGAAGCGGATCGACGAGGCCGACCAGAACGGTCACGGCGGCGGCATGTCGCACGAGGCGACGATGTACCTGCGTTTCGCCGCCATGATCACCACGTCCATGGTCGTCATGTACTTCACGATGTTCGCCGGCACGTGGGAGTGGAGCCACGTCCGGTTCAGCGAGAGCCGCCTGTTCATGGCGCTCACCATGGGCGGGACCATGGGGCTGATCATGCTCGGCTGGATGCTCGGCATGTACAAGAACGGAAAGGGCAACATCGCCATCGTCGCGGCGAGCCTGCTGCTGCTGGGTGGGGGCATCGCCCTCGACCGGAGCCAGGTCACGGTGGACGACCGCAACTGGATGAGCGCGATGATCCCGCACCACTCCCTGGCCATCACCAGGTCCGAGCGCGCCGACATCGACGACGTCCGCGTGTGCCAGCTGGCCGTCGAGATCATCGAGGCGCAGGAACGCGAGATCAGCGAGATGGAGTGGCTGATCCAGGACATCGAGGAGAACGGCGAGGCGGAGACGCTCGAGGAGGCGAGGAACGGCCCGTCCCCGAGTTCGGCGGGTCCGCGCTGCGCGACTGTCCTCCGGCGGGCTGACCCGGCATGGCTCGCATGGCGCGGCGCGGAGGAGACGCTCACGGCGGCGTTCCCGAGGCCGACCGCCGGACCTGGTGCTCCGGCAGGTAGTCGAGGACGAGGTACCGGGCCGGACTCGCCCAGAACGGCCACGGGTCGGCGTGCCGCCCAGCTCCTCCTGCGCACGGCGGTCCCGGTCCTGGACCCAGACGAGCGCCGCGTAGTACGCCAGCAGTCCGGCCAGCGCGACGAGGAAGGCGTGCCTCCAGCCGCCTTCGGCAGCCCGTCCGGGAGGATCGGTGGACCCGGACGGCCACCACCATGGCACCCCACGAGCTGGCCACGACGGTGCCGCCACCGCGGACGCTCGCGACCTACCGGTGCTCGGGCGGGATCTCCCCGCCGGAGATGCGGCAGATCCACCGGACGCGTCCGGGGCGGAGGAGAACTCCCCGTCCTGGGGCGCGGGGCGCAGGAAGAGGGCCTGGATCCCGGCCAACTCCAGGGCCCGCTCCACCTGATGGGACGCGCTGCGCAGCACCGGCCGACGGCCGGCGGCGACGGAGGCCTCGGCGCACATGAGCATGAGGGCGAGCCCGGAGGAGCTGACGAACGTCACGGCGCCGGCGTCGATCGCGTCGACCACGACCCGGTCACGGCGCTGCGTGCTCGCGAACCGCGTCGCGACCGCGGTGTCGACGTCCCCGCGCAGGCACAGCACCCGCCGGTCAGGCGCCTCGGCCTCGATCGTGATCGCCCCGGCAGGCGGCCGCAGGGCCTGGTCCGCGTCCATGGGCGCCCCTCACCCGCCGACGACGGCCGACGTCAGGGAGGCAATCGCCGGCATCCGGTACGCGCCACGGGCTCGTGCCGGGAACCCTACGCGGCCCGACCGGCGCGAGGGAGCCCGCCGACCGTGCACATCCGCCGCCCCGGTGCCCGAGCTGCCCGTGGAGAATCGCGGGGTGCGCGCCGTCGTGAGCAGGGTCGATACAGCTGCTGTAACGATCGACGGTGCGGTGGTCGGGGAGATCGGCGCGGGAGTGCTGTCACTGGTCGGAGTGACGCACACCGACGACGCCCCCACCGCCCGGGCGCTGGCCCGCAAGATCCACGAGCTGCGCATCTTTCCTGGCCCCGACGGCGAGGTGTCCGCGGCGGACCTGGGCCTCCCCGTCCTGGTGGTCAGCCAGTTCACCCTCTACGCGGACACCCGCAAGGGACGCCGTCCGTCGTGGCAGGACGCCGCCCCCGGGGCGGTGGCCGAGCCGCTGGTCGACGAGGTGGTCGCCGAGCTGCGCCGTCGGGGGTGCACCGTCGCGACCGGTGTCTTCGGGGCCCGGATGCTGGTGTCGTCGGTCAATGCGGGGCCGATGACGCTGCTGCTCGAGGTCTGACGGTCACGATCCGGTCATCCTCCGCGTGCAGACCGGGTCCGGCGGGTAAGGGCAGTGACGGAACCCACTCCCTGTCGGTTTGCTGTGAACGACCGAATCGTGGAACACGGGACCCCGCCCGAGCCGTTGTGCAGGGCGTACCACATCGGACAGAAGAGGCAGGGACCGGTCCGGAGACCCGGACACCGCCCCCACTCGAGCCTGGAAGCACCGCTGCGTTCCGCGAAGACGCGGCGGACGCATCCGAAACGAAGGCAAGGACGAAGACCCATCGTGACGCTGCTGCAGTCTTCCCCCAACGACACCCTCGAGGTGCGCTCACCCCGACGTGAGCCCGACACCAGTGGCCTGGTGTCGACCGACCTCGTGCGCGTGTACCTCAACACCATCGGCAAGACCGCGCTGCTGACCGCCGAGCAGGAGGTCGAGCTGGCCAAGCGGATCGAGGCCGGCCTGTACGCCGGGCGTCTCCTCGCCGAGAAGCCCGACCTCACGCCCGCCAAGAAGCGGGACTACAAGACGCTCGCCATCGACGGCAAGGCCGCCAAGGCGCACCTGCTGGAGGCCAACCTCCGGCTCGTCGTCTCCGTGGCCAAGCGGTACACCGGCCACGGCATGACGTTCCTGGACCTCATCCAGGAGGGCAACGTCGGCCTGATCCGCGCGGTCGAGAAGTTCGACTACACCAAGGGCTTCAAGTTCTCGACCTATGCCACGTGGTGGATCCGTCAGGCCATCACCCGGGCCATGGCCGACTCCGGGCGCACCATCCGGCTGCCCGTCCACCTGGCCGAGCAGGTCAACAAGGTGGTCCGCACCCGCCGGCGCATGCACCAGGAGCTGGAGCGCGAGCCCACCGCGGAGGAGCTCGGCCTCGAGCTGGACATCCCCGAGGCTCGGATCGTCGAACTGCTGGAGTACAGCCGGGACCTGGTCTCCCTCGACCAGACCGTCGGGGCCGACGAGGAGTCCCGCCTCGGTGACTTCATCGAGGACGCCGACGCCGCCGTGGCCGAGGACGCCGTCGCCTTCCAGATGATGAAGGGGGACGTGCGCAGCGTGCTCTCCACGTTGGAGGACCGCGAGCGCGACGTCGTCGTCCTGCGCTTCGGCCTGGACGGCCACCAGCCGCGGACGCTGGAGCAGATCGGCAAGCAGTTCGGCCTGTCCCGGGAGCGCGTCCGGCAGATCGAGCGGGAGACGATGGCGAAGCTCCGCGACCCCGAGCGTGCCGACGCCCTGCGCGACTACCTCGCCTGATTCCAGGCACCCCGAGAGCCCGTCCCCTGCCCAGGGGCGGGCTCGCCGTTGATGATCAGGGTCCCTGATCATGAGGGGTCCTCCCTCGCCGTCGACAGTGAGGGAGGATCCGTTTTCGTGAGGGAGGACGGCGTGCCCCCAGGACGGCGGCGCTAGACCGGCGAGCGCATGCGCCGGGGGCCGGGGTCGACGCGGGCGGTGGGCGGACCGATGTGGCCGCTGCCTCCGGCGACGACCAGCGAGCGGCCGCCGTGCCACGGATTGGCCGGGCCGACGATGACCGGCTCCAGCGTCAGCCGCAGCACCTCGGGCAGGTCGTCGGCGAGCCGGGCGACCCGCAGCAGCAGCTCCTCCAGCGCGGCGAGGTCGACCGGCTCGGACCCCCGGTAGCCGTCGAGCAGCGGGAACGCCCGCGGCGCCCGCACCAGCTCCGCTGCGTCCAGGTCGGTCAGCGGCAACGTTCGGTACGCACGGTCGCCCAGCAGGTCGGTGGCCACTCCCCGAGGCCGAAGCTGACCAGCGCCCCGAACGACGGGTCGTCGACGATCTCCACCACCGTCGCGACGCCGGGCGCCGCCATCTCCTGGACGATCACCGGATCGCCCGAGGGGATGGCCGCGAACGCGGTGCGCACCGCCTCGGCATCGGCCAGGTCCAGGCGCACGCCGCCGAGATCGGAGCGGTGCCGCAGCCACGGGGCGGTCGACTTCAGCACCACCGGGTACCCGACCTGGCCGGCCGCCGCGACGGCATCGTCGGCGTCGGTCACCGTCCGGGTACCGAGCAGCGGGACGCCGTAGGCGGCCAGCAGCGCGATGAGTTCGTCGTCGGTGAGCTCGCGCCCGGCGGGGGCGTCGGACAGCACCTGCTTCACGAGCGCCCTGGCCGCGGTCTCGTCGACGTCGGGCAGCTCCGGCAGCTCGCCGACCGGGCGCCGCCGCCAGCGGGCGTACTCCGCGACCTTGGCGAGCGCGGTGACCGCCCGTTCCGGGGTGGAGTAGGAAGGCACCGAGCCGCGCGCCGGCATGCCCTCCTCGTCGAGGACGGCGAGTTCGGCCGGGATGCCCTCGGTGGACAGGAAGCTGGCCACCACGGGCTTCGACGAGCCCTGCGCCACCTCTCGGAGCGCCGGGCCGTACTCCTGCGACCCGGCCCGCAGCGGCGGCAGGAACACGGCCACCACGGCGTCCACCCCGTCGTCGTCGATCGCCGCCTGCAGCGCGGCCCGGAACTCCTCGGGGCTGCCGGCGACCCCGATGTCGACCGGGGCGTCGTGAGCGAGCTCCAGCCCTTCCTCGAGGACGGCGTCGGCCACCAGGACCCCGATCGCCGTGGAGTTCCCGACGACGGCGACGCGCGGGCCCTCGGGCAGGGGCTGGTGGGCGAGCAGCGTGCCCACGTCGAACATCTGCGCCACCGTCTCCACGCGGATGACGCCGGCCGACGCGAACAGCGCCGCCACCGACTGCTCCGGCACGGCGACGGAGGTGCCGGCCAGGCCCGGGGTGACGTTCACGTGCCGACCGCTCTTCACCGCCACCACCGGCTTCGTCCGCCCGACGCTGCGGGCGAGCCGGGCGAACTTGCGGGGATTGCCGAAGCTCTCCAGGTGCAGGAGGACGACCTCGGTCGCTGCGTCGGTCGCCCAGTACTGGAGCAGGTCGTTGCCGCTGACGTCGGCCCGGTTGCCGGCGGAGACGAAGGTGGACAGGCCGAGGTTGCGGCTGCGCGCGTTCTCGAGCAGCGCGACGCCCAGCGCACCGGACTGGGCGAAGAAGCCCACCCGTCCCCGGCCCGGGATCATCGGCGCGAGACTGGCGTTGAGGCAGACCTCCGGGTCGGTGTTGACCATGCCCAGGCAGTTGGGGCCGACCACCCGCATGCCCGACGCCCGGGCGGCCGCGACCAGCCGGCGCTCGGCGTCCCGGCCCTCCGCCCCGGTCTCGCCGAAGCCGCCCGAGACGACCACCAGACCGCGCACCCGCTTGCGCCGGCAGGCCTCGACCACGCCGGCCACCTCGTCGGCCGGCACCGCCAGGACGGCGAGGTCCACGTCGTCGGGGATCGACTCGATGCCCGCGTACGCCGGAACCCCGCGCACGTGCCGGGAACCGGGGTTGACCGGGTACACCGGGCCGGCGAACCCGTAGTCGAGCAGGTGCCGCAGCAGCGCGTTGCCGATCTTGCCGGCGTCGTTGCTGGCCCCGACCACCGCGACCGACGAGGGCCGCAGCAGCCGGGCGATGGACCGGGACTCGCTGCGCTGCTCGCGCTCGTAGGCCACGGCCAGGGCGTCCTCGGTCTGCTCGATCGGGAACGACAGGTGCACGACGCCGTCCTCGAAGGACCGCTCGGACTTGTAGCCGGCGTCCTGGAAGACCCGCACCATCTTGCTGTTCTGGGCCAGCACCTCGGCCACGAAATTCTTGATCCCGCGCTCCCGCGCCGCGGCGGCGAGGTGCTCGAGCAGCACGGACCCGAGCCCGCGGCCCTGGTGCGCGTCCTCGACCAGGAAGGCGATCTCGGCGTCGTCGGTGCCCGGGTACCGGTCGAACCGGCCGACCGCGACGATCTGGTCACCCAGCAGCACGACGAACGCCACCCGGTCGACGTGGTCGACGTGGGTGAACCGGTGCAGGTCCTTCTCGGACAACCGCTTCATCGGGCCGAAGAACCGGTAGTAGCGGGTCTGGTCGCTGCTGCGCTCCATCAGCCCGTTGATGCCGTCGGCGTCCTCGGGGCAGATCGGGCGCAGGTGGACCGTGCCACCGTCGGCGGCCACGATGTCGGCCTCCCAGTGCGGCGGCGGCGTCGGCCCCCTTCAGGGTCCCGCTGCGAGCGTGCGAGCGGCGGGGGAAGGGGGTCCTGGCTCAATCACGGGGTCGTCCGGGTCGAGGCCGAAGTAGGGGAAGGCCGCGCGGCGGGTGCGCATGATCGCGCGGTCGACGCGGGTCTCGGTGAAGGTGTCCCAGCGGGAGAAGCCGGTGTAGCCGCCTTCGGTCATGTGGGTCGGCGGACGCGCGCGCAGGCCGCGCCGGGCGACGTCCTCCCGCCAGGACTCGGGGATCTCGGTGGCGGGGTCCAGCGGGCTGCCGGCCACCTCCGCGAGCAGGTGGGTCCAGGCCCGCGGGACGCAGCGGACCAGCCCGTAGCCGCCGCCGCCCAGCACCACCCACTTGCCGTCGCAGAGCTCGTGGGCCAGCTCGTGCATGGCCTTGTAGCTGGCCCGCTGGCCGTCGACCGTGAGCGCGAGGTCGGCGAGCGGGTCCTCGTGGTGGGCGTCGCAGCCGCACTGGGTGAGGAGAACCTGCGGCTGGAAGGCCCGCAGCACGCTGGGGACGACGGCGGTGAAGGCCCGCAGCCACGCGGAGTCGTCGGTGCCGTTGGGCAGGGCGAGGTTGACCGCGCTGCCGAGCGCCTTGTCGGCGTCCCCGGTCTCCTCGGGGTAGCCCGTACCCGGGAACAGGGTGAGCGGGGTCTGGTGGATGCTCACCGTGAGGACGCGGGGTCCTCGTAGAAGGCCGTCTGGACGCCGTCGCCGTGGTGCACGTCGAGGTCGACGTAGGCGATCCGCTCGTACCCCTTGCCGAGCAGCCACGCGATCGCGATCGCGGCGTCGTTGAACACGCAGAAGCCCGACGCCGAGTCGCGCATCGCGTGGTGCAGCCCCCGGAGATGTTCACCGCGTGCTGCGCGCTGCCCTCGTGGACCCGCTGGGCGGCGAGCACGCTGCCGCCGGTGATGAGAGCGGCCGCGTCGTACATGCCCTCGAAGATCGGGTTGTCGGCCGTCCCCAGGCCGTGGCCGACGCCCGGGTCGGCCGGGGCGCGGCGTACGGCCTCGAGGTAGGCCGGGTCGTGCACGAGCGTGAGGAGGTCGACGTCGGCCGGAGTGGGCTCGAGCACCTGGATCCGGTCGCTGGACAGGACGCCGAGACCGTCGGCGAGGCGCATCGTCAGGTCCAGCCGCACCGGGTGCAGGGGTGGTCCCCACCCATCGTGTAGCCCAGGAGCGACTCGTCCCAGACCACGGTGACCGCGTCGCTCATCCCGCCCCCTCAGCACTTCCGCCGGACGTGAGCCTGCGCACCCACCCTGGGCCCCGGACGCTACCGGGTGGCCCGCGCGCCGGCCTGCGCCCGCACCACCCGTCCGGCTGACCGGCGGGGACGCCGCGGCCCCGTAGACTTGCGCCGACCCGGAGGAGTACCTGTGAACGACCTCATCGACACCACCGAGATGTACCTCCGCACGATCTTCGAGCTGGAGGAGGAGGGGATCACCCCTCTCCGCGCCCGGATCGCCGAACGGCTGCACCAGAGCGGTCCCACGGTCAGCCAGACCGTGGCCCGGATGGAGCGCGACGGGCTGCTGACCGTCGAGGGCGACCGTCACCTGCAGCTGTCCGACGAGGGCCGTCAGCTGGCGACCGCGGTCATGCGCAAGCACCGGCTGGCCGAGTGCCTGCTCGTGGACGTGATCGGGCTGGACTACGCGGACGTCCACGAGGAGGCGTGCCGCTGGGAGCACGTCATGAGCGAAGCGGTGGAGCGCAAGCTGCTCACGCTGCTGGGCAACCCGTCCGTCTCCCCGTTCGGCAACCCCATCCCCGGCCTGGAGGCGCTGCGCGGGAGGAGCCCCTGGGTGGGGAGACCTCGGCGGTGCTGGACTCGCTCACGCTGCTCAGCGCGACCGCCACCGCGGAGGGCCGCCCGGTGGTCATCCGCCGGATCAGCGAGCAGCTGCAGGAGAACACCGACCTGCTCCGGGTCCTCGCCGACCAGGGGATCCGGCCCGGTGCGACCATGACCGCGCGCCTGGTCGACGGGTCGGTCGCGCTGGACGACCAGCTGCTCCCCGTCGGCGTGGCGCAGCACCTGTTCGTCAGCGCCGTCGACGAGAAGCTCTCCCCGCTGGAGGCCGCGCCGCTGCTCTGAGCAGCAGCGTGGGGCCATCCCCTGCGCCCCGGTGAGGAGGGCCGCATGCGCGTCACCCGGATCATCGCCGACCTCCACGTGCCGGACGTGGCGACGGCGAAGGCCTTCTACACCGGCTTCCTCGGACTGAGCGTCGAGGAGTTCGACCTGGGCTGGGTCGCCCGCTGCACCTCCCCGAACACCGGCGCCGACCTCCAGCTCGTGTCGCGCGACGCGACGGCACCCGAGGTACCGGCGATCTCCGTGGTCACCGACGACGTGGACGGCGCCCATGCCGAGGCCCGGGAGCTCGGCTACGAGATCGTGCACCCGTTGACCACGGAGGCGTGGGGCGTGCGCCGGTTCTTCCTCCGGGCACCGGACGGCACCGTGATCAACGTCGTGGACCACCGCGACTGATCGGGGCCCGGCGGTCACGATGCACCCCATGCCACCGCCCGCGGACGACCAGTCGGACCGTGGTGCGGGAGACGGCATCCGCGCTGCGGACGTGTTCGTCGCCGACCTCCGATCCCGTCCGGGCGGGTGGCTGCTGCAGGGCGTCCGGCTGCCCGGGGCGGCCCTCTCCGAATTGTTCACGGGCCTGTTCCCCTCCCCGTCCGTGCACGACGTCGTGGTGACGCGGCGGGACGACGGCACGGAGGTGCTCCGCGAGCCCGCCGGTGAGCCGCTGCACGCCGGAGAGCTCCTGGCGCAGGTCCGGGACGAGCTGGAGCGCCTGGACCCCGCGACCTTCCTGGAGAGCTGGTCGGCCTGGAGAGCTGGTCGGCGCGCCCGCCGTCGTCCTGAGCACCACCCTCCTCGGGTGCTCCCCGGCAGTCGGGGCAGCCGGTCTCACTAGGGTGGCCGGCACCGCCCGACCCGCCCGCGACCTCGAGAGAGAAGGCCCCGGTGAGCCCGACCGACGCAGACTCCGGCGAGCCCGCGGGCGGGACACCGAGCAGCCCGTTCGCCGATCTCGAGCGGTTCGTGGCCCTTCCACGACTGGGCGGGCTGGCGCTGTCGGCGGACGGCACGCGGCTCGCCGTCGCCGTCCAGACCCTGGACCCGCAGCGGAAGAAGTGGCAGTCGGCGATCTGGGAGGTCGATCCGGCCGCCGGCCGGCCCGCACGGCGGCTGACCCGCAGCGCCCCGGGTGAGTCCGCGCCGACGTGGGTGCCGGACGGATCGCTGCTGTTCACCTCCGCCCGCCCCGACCCGGACGCGACCGAGGACGGCGAGCCGAAGCCCGCGCTCTGGAGTCTCCCGGCCGACGGCGGCGAGGCCCGCCTGGTGCTCAGCCGCCCCGGCGGCATCTCCGGAGTGCACGTCGCCGCCGACACCGGCGACGTCGTCGTCTCGGCGGCGACGATGCCCGGGGGCTCCGACGCCGGGGCGGACGAGGAGCGCCGGAAGAAGCGATCGGACGCCGGGGTCTCCGCGGTCCTGCACGAGGCCTACCCGGTGCGCTACTGGGACCACGACCTCGGGCCGGCCTCGGCGCACCTGTTCTGGGCCGGCCCGCTGCCCACCGACGAAGCGGGGCCCCCGAGCTGCGCGACCTGACCCCGGAGGCCGGTCCGCCCGGCGGGGCCGGCGACGAGTTCGCCCTCTCCCTGACGGGCGGGTGCTCGCCCGCGCCGAGCAGGTGCCCGACGGCCCCGCCGGCCGGCGCACCCGGGTGGTGCTCACCACGACGGCCGACGGGCGGACCCGGCCGCTCGTCGACGACCCGCTCGCCGACGTCTACGCGCCCCGCTTCTCCCCGACGGCACCGCCCTGGTCTGCGTGCGCGAGACGCTGTCGAACTACACGGAGCCTCCGGACTACACGCTGCTGCTCGTCGACGTGTCCGACGGGACCGCCCGCGACCTCACGCCGGCCTTCGACCGGTGGCCCAGCGCGCCCCGGTTCAGCGCCGACGGCGCCGCGGTGTTCTTCCTCGCCGACGACGACGGCCGGCACGCGGTGTTCCGCGTCGCGGTGGACGGCGGCGCCCCCGTGCGCATCACCGCCGACGGCGCCTACAGCGACCTGCAGGTGGCACGGGACGGCAGCGCCCTCTACGCGTTGCGCTCGGCCTACGACTCGCCCCCGACGCCCGTGCGGCTCGACCCGCTGGCCCCGCTCCAGGACCCCGTCGTCCTGCCCGCCCCGGGCCGGCTGGACGGGCTGCCCGGGACCCTGCACGAGGTCGAGGCCACCGCCGCCGACGGAACCCGCATCCAGTCGTGGCTGGTCCTCCCGGAGGGCGCATCCGCCGACAGCCCCGCGCCGCTGGTCCTCTGGGTGCACGGTGGCCCGCTGATGAGCTGGAACTCGTGGTCCTGGCGGTGGTGCCCCTGGGTGCTGGCGGCCCGCGGCTACGCGGTGCTGCTGCCCAACCCCGCCCTCTCCCAGGGCTTCGGTCAGGACTTCGTGCGCCGGGGCTGGGGCGAGTGGGGCGGCGCGCCGTACGCCGACCTGATGACCGCCGTCGACGCTGCGCTGCAGCGGCCCGATCTCGATGCCTCCCGGACCGCCGCCATGGGCGGCTCCTTCGGTGGCTACATGGCCAACTGGATCGCCACGCAGACCGACCGGTTCCGGGCGATCGTCACCCACGCCAGCCTCTGGGACCTCGACTCCTTCACCGGCACGACGGACGCCGCGTACTTCTGGGAGAAGGAATGGGGCGACCCGCTCCACGACCCGAAGCGCTACGCGCAGAACTCCCCGCACCGCTTCGCCGATGCCATCCGCACGCCCATGCTGGTCGTGCACGGGGACAAGGACTACCGCGTGCCCGTCGGCGAGGCGCTGCGGCTCTGGTACGACCTGCAGAAGCGTGGCGTCCCGTCGAAGTTCCTCTACTTCCCCGACGAGAACCACTGGGTGCTCACGCCGGGGAACAGCCAGGTCTGGTACTCGACGGTGCTGGCGTTCCTCGCCGAGCACGTGCTGGACGGGGAATGGCAGCGCCCAGAGTTGCTGTGACCCCCGCACCGCGTCGGCTCCCCCACCGGCGTCAGGCCGTCCGGTCGGTCGCGGTCCGCCCGATCAGCTCCCGCAGCTCCGCCGGGCGCACGCACTCCGACAGCGCCTGGGCGAGCAGGCGGGCGAGCACGTAGTCCGGAGAGCCGGCGAGGGCGCGGGTCAGGGCGATGTCGGCCATCGCGCCGTCACCGCGCAGCCAGCTGCTGACCGCGAGCAGCGTCGCGGGGCTGCGTCCAGTGGAGCGGGGCCCGCCGCGTGCACTCCGTCCAGAGCTGCTCGGCAGCAGGGGCGTCGTCACATAGGGCGAGCTGGAGCGCCCGGTCGCGGACGGCGGTGTCGCGGAGACCCCACAGCAGCCGGGCCAGTTCGACGTCGGTCAGCCGGACGGCGCGCGCACCCGGCCGCGAACGCTCCAGAGCGCTCAGCACCGCCCCCAGGACCGCTCGGCCACCGCCTCCCAACCGAGCCGCAGGATGTCGTCGGCGTGCGCTCCGGCGGAGCGCGCGCAGGCCTCGGCGATCGCCGCCCGCGCATCCGGTCCGGGTGGCGAGATCCGGGCGGCCAGCGCCTCCCGGTCCGGCTCCACCACCATGCCGGAGGCCACCGTGGCCACCTCCAGCTCGGTCACGCCGCCCGGCAGGGGGTGCCCCGCCCGGGCGCGCAGCAGGGGTCGGGGCAGTCGTAGGACCACCAGCGATCGGCCCGGAGCAGGAGGGCGTCCTGGACCGGGACGCCGTGCCCGGCCAGTGCGACCACCACCTCGCGCACCACATCCTGGTGCGGGAGCGTGCCGTCCCCGGCTCCGGCGTCTCGGAGACGATCGCGACCACCACGGCGCGCGGCCGGTCGGTCAGCACCTTGCGCGCCAGATCGCGCGCGGTCGCGCCGGAGTGCTCGGGTGGTGGGATGTCGACGCGCACCGTCACCCCGACGCGGCGTCCGCTCGAGCCGGTCAGGCTGATCAGCACGACCGACTCGCGGGGGCGGAAGCTCAGCAGGTGCGGGATCGACGCGGCGAGCTCGCCGACGTCGGAGACCCGGACGTCGATGCGTCCGGGATCGCGGCGAGCCGGCCGGCCGGTGGGTGCGTCCATGCCGGAAACCCTGACCCCGGGCGCCCCCGCAGCGGACCCGCCGGCGCGATCTGTGGATGCCGCAGGCGACTGTGGACGCCGACCGGTCGGACGATCAGTCGAGCGCCTCCGCCTGCGCCTCGTAGGCCTGCGCCAGCGGGTCGGCGAACGCCGCCGGATCGACCGGGGCGGCACCCGGCGCGGGGCCGGCGCCCAGGGCCGAGGTCTCGAGGTTCATCAGGATCAGCAGCCGGTCGGCGTCCTGCACGGCACCGATGAGCGCCGGGACCGTGACCTGCGTGCCGTCGGGCAGGGTGACGACCGTGGTGTAGCTCAGCAGCGCGGAGCCGTCGCCCAGGTCGTCGACCGGGAGCGACTCGAAGGTGATCTGCGCCTGCCCGAACTGCGGCCCGGTGATCGTGGCCTGCGGGCAGCGCTCGGCGGCAGCGGCCAGCTGGTCGACGGTGTCCCCCGTGGGGCCGCCCCGCACCAGCACCTCGACGGTGGTGGACGACCCGGTGGTCGCGCTCTGCGCGGCGACGTCCTCGAAGTCGTCGAACTGCGCCTGGGTGCCCTCCACGGCGACCGCGCACGTCTCCGGCTCGACCTGTACGTCCTCGGCGCCGGCCGCGGCCAGGCCGGCGCCCTGCCGCAGCTGCTCGGCGGTGACCGCGACGACCGAGGCGTCGGCGCCGAACGCATCGGCCGGCAGCAGCCCGGAGGCGAGGTCGGGAGCCGCGGTCTCCTCGGCGCTGGACGAGGTGGCCGAGGTCGAGCGGCCTCCTCGCCGGCGTCCCCGCCCCCGCAGGCGGGCACGGACGCGACGGCCGCGGCCAGGGCGAGGGCGGCACCGGGGCGTCGGACCGAGCTGCGCATGCGACCGAACCTCACCGCTGCGCAGGACCTGCGACGACCCGCCGGCCGCCGTCAGAGCTCGTACTGGACGGCGCTCCGGCCGGCGAGGTGAGGCCGTACGTGCTCGGTCAGCACGGCCTGGTGCCGGGCGTCCTGGGCGTAGCGGTGGAACGCCTCGACGTCCGGGAAGTCGGCGATCAGGACGGCGTCGGCGTTGCCGTCGGAGAGGCCCGCATCCTCGGCCACCTCGAGGGCGGTCATGCCTCCGACCGCCTCCCACAGCCCGCGCAGGGCCTCGACGACCGCCGTCCGCTGCGCGGCGTCGGCGTCCGGGGACCAGGTGAAGACCACGACGTGACGGATCATGGCCCGCACCCTGCCAGTCGCCCGGTGGGGTGGCCCGGCGGACACGGTTACCGGCTGGTAGCCGGGTGCTCCGTCCTGCTCGTTAGAGTCCCCGGCATGGGACGGTCGCTGCGCATCGCACTGCTGTCCTACCGCAGCAAGCCGCACAGCGGTGGCCAGGGCATCTACGTCCGGGCGCTCTCGCGCGAGCTTACCGAGCTGGGGCACCGGGTCGAGGTCCTCAGCGGCCAGCCCTACCCCGAGCTGGACGTCGGCGTCCCGCTGACGCCGCTGCCCAGCCTGGACCTCTACCGCGAGCCCGACCCCTTCCGCACGCCGCGGCCCTCGGAGTTCCGCGACTGGATCGACGTCGCCGAATGGGCGGCCATGTGCACGGCCGGCTTCCCCGAGCCGATGACCTTCAGCCTGCGGGCCGCCCGGCACCTGCTCCCCGCGCGGGCGAGTTCGACATCGTCCACGACAACCAGTCGCTCGGCTGGGGGCTGCTGCGCCTCACCCGGGCCGGGATCCCGACCGTCGCCACCATCCACCACCCGATCGCGATCGACCGCCGGCTGGAGCTGGCGGCCGCTCCCTCCCTGCGACGGCGGCTCACCCTGCACCGCTGGTACGGCTTCACCGGGATGCAGGCCCGCGTGGCCCGCCGGCTGGACGCCGTCACCACGGTGTCGGAGAACTCCCGGCGCGACATCGCCACCCACATGCAGGTGCCGGCCGCGGGAGTGGACGTCATCCCCGTCGGGATCGACCCCGAGGAGTTCCGGCCGCCGCCCGAGGGCCGGCGGCGCGACCCCGACTCGATCCTGGCGATCACCAGCGCCGACGTCGCGCTCAAGGGACTGGTGCACCTGCTGGAGGCGTTGGCCAAGCTGCGCACGGAGCGGTCGGTGCGGCTCACCGTCGTCGGCACCGCGCGCCCGGGCGGCCCGGCCGAGGCCGCGCTGGACCGGCTCGGCCTCCGGGAGGCCGTGCGCTTCACCGGCCCCGTGCCGGAGACGCAGCTCGTGGACCTCCTGCAGCGGGCGACGGTCGTCGCGATCCCTCTCTCTACGAGGGCTTCTCGCTGCCGGCGGTCGAGGCGATGGCCTGCGCGACGCCGTTGGTCACGACCGACGCCGGCGCCCTCCCCGAGGTGGTCGGCACCAAGGCCGGCCTGCGGGTGCGGACCGGCGACGTCGGCGAGCTGACCGCCGCCCTCGCCCTGGTGCTGGACTCCCCGTTGCTGGCCGAGCAGCTGGGCCGGGCCGGCCGGCGGCGGGTCCTGGACATGTTCACCTGGCGGTCGACGGCGCAGCGCACCGCCGACTGGTACGCCGCGACCCTCGAGCGCAAGGGGTTCACTTGCTGACCGTCGACTACGACCTCCTCGACCTCCGGCCGGGGATGACCGTCCTCGACCTTGGCTGCGGCGAGGACGGCACGCCTTCGAGGCCTACCGCCGGGGCGCGGACGTGATCGCCGTCGACCGGGGCGTGTCCGAGGTCGAGACGACGAAGCGCTGGCTGGGCGCCATCGCCGAGGCCGGCGAGGCCGGGTGGACGGACGACGGCACGGCTGCTCGCTACGAGGTGGTACGCGGCGACCTCCTGCACCTGCCGTTCCCCGACGCCAGCGTCGACCGCGTCATGGCCTCGGAGGTCCTCGAGCACATCCCCGACGACGTTCCCGCGATGGCCGAGATCTTCCGCGTGCTGAAGCCGGGCGGCCGGATGGTGGTCACCGTTCCGCGCTACGGGCCGGAGCGGATCTGCTGGGCCCTGTCGGACGAGTACCACGCCAACGAGGGCGGGCACATCCGGATCTACACCAGGTCGGTGGTCCGCACGCGGCTCGCGGCGGTGGGCCTGGTGCCCGGGGCCACGCACCACGCGCACTCCTGCACGCGCCGTACTGGTGGCTGAAGTGCGCCGTCGGCGTGGACAAGGACTCCGCCGTCGTCCGCGCCTACCACCGGCTGTTGGTGTGGGACCTGACGACGCGGCCGTGGCTGACCAGGACGGCCGAGCGCCTGCTCGACCCGCTGTTCGGCAAGAGCCTCGTCGTCTACGCGGACAAGCCCGCGACCGTGACCGGTCTGCGCGACGCCGGTGCCGGCGGCGCGGCCCACGCCGGGCAGGAGCAGACCGCTGCCGCGCGCTGACCGGCTCGGGCCCCTGCCGGAGCTGCCCGGCGTCCTGACCGCGGACCAGGTGCGCGCCACCGTCGGGTGGATCGCCGCCCAGCAGGCGCCCGACGGCGCGCTGCCCTGGTCCACGGGTGCGCAGCTCGATCCCTGGGATTCCGTCGAGGCGGCCATGGCGCTCGACACCGGTGGCGCCCACGACCGCGCCGCGGCCGCGTACCGGTGGCTGGCCGGGCGCCAGCGCCCGGACGGGTCCTGGGCCGCCGAGTACCGCGACGGCAGCGAGACGGCCTCGGCCGCGGAGAGCAACCACGCCGGTTACCTGGCCGTCGGCGTCTGGCACAGCTGGCTGTCGACCGGCGACGAGCAGCTGGTCACCGAGCTCTGGCCGGCGGTCCGCGGCGGACTGGACCTGGTCACCCGGATGCAGCTGCCCGGCGGCGCCGTCGGCTGGGCGCTCCGGCCGGACGGGACGGCGGACGACACGGCGCTGCTGACCGGCAACGCGAGCCTCTTCCAGGCGCTGCGGTGCGGCACCGCCCTCGCGGGCCTCGTGGGTGAGATGCAGCCGGACTGGGAGGTCGCCGTCACCGACCTGGGCGCGGCGTTGCGCACCCGCCCCGACGCCTTCGCCGACCGGTCCCGCTACTCGATGGACTGGTACTACCCGGTGCTCGGCGGAGCGCTGACCGGAGCGGCGGCCACCGACCGGCTGGCCCTCGACTGGGACCGGTTCGTCGTCCCGGGGCTGGGCGCCCGCTGCGTGGCGGACCGGCCGTGGGTCACCGGGGCCGAGACGTGCGAGCTGGCGCTGGCGCTGGCGGCGGCCGGCCGGCGCGACGCCGCTCTCGAGCAGCTGACCGCGATGCAGCACCTGCGCCACGACGACGGCTCCTACTGGACCGGGCTGGTCTTCGCCGACGGCGTCCGCTGGCCGGTGGAGCGCACCACCTGGACCGCCGCGGCCGTCGTCCTGGCCGCGGACGCCCTCAGCGGCGCCACGACGGCTGCCGGCTTGTTCACCGATCCGGCCGCCCTGCCCACTGCGGGAATGCCGGCGATCGGTTCGCTGACGGGAGGAGCGGGCACGGCACTGCCGTGACTCCTGCCTCCGACCTCACCGTGGTCGTCGCCAGCCAGAACCGGCGCACCGACCTGCTTGCCACGCTCCCTCGGCACGAGGCCCCGGTCGTCCTGGTGGACAACGCCTCCACCGACGGCACCGTCGAGGCCGTGCGGGCCGCCCACCCCGACGTCGACGTCCTGGCGCTCCCCGCAACGAGGGCGCCTACGGCCGCACGCTGGGGGTGGCCCGGGCGGGGACGCCGTTCGTCGCATTCGCGGACGACGACTCGTGGTGGGCGCCCGGTCACCTGGCCCGCGCCGTCGACATCATGCGCGCCCACCCGAGGCTGGCGGTGCTGAACGCCCGCATCCTGGTCGGCCCGGAGGAGCGGATGGACGCCGTGTGCGCCGAGATGGCCGCCAGCCCCTGGGGACCGCCCCCGACCTGCCCGGGCCCTCGCTGCTCGGCTTCGTCGCCTGCGGGGCCCTCGTGCGGACAGAGGCCTTCGAGGCCGCCGGCGGCTTCGACCCCGTCGTCCGGTTTCCGGGTGAGGAGGAACGCCTGGCGCTGGACCTGGCGGCGGCCGGCTGGGGGCTGGCCTACGTCGACTCCGTGACCGTGCACCACCACCCGTCCACCAATCGGCACAACCGCCGACGGCGGCAGGCGGGGATCGCGCGGAGCCAGGTGCTGACCGCCGTCATGCGCCACCCGGGGCCGCAGGTCGCGCGCGTCGTCGGAAGAGCGGTGCGGTCCGGCCGTCCCGGGTTGGAGGGACTGGCGCGCTCCCTGCCCGACCTGCCGGCCGCGCTCCGCCGACGTCGCCCCTCCCCGAGCGGGTGCGCGCAGACCTGGAGGTCCTCGCCGGGGAGACCGTGTGACCGCCCCGGCCCCCACCGCTCGCCGACCCGCGGCGCGTCGCCGCTGGAGGGCCGGGCGGACGACCGGGTCGCCGTCGTCGTCATCACCCACCCTCCTCGAGCGGCGGGCTGATGGCCGTGGCGGTCGACCGGTTCCCAGTCGACAGTGGGCAGCGCGGGACGCTTCAGCGGGCGCAGGAGATGCAGGTCCGCGCCGCGGGCCGGGCGGCCAGCCGCTCGGCAGCGATGGGGCCGCCGCACGTCTCGCACGTCCCGTAACCGCCGGCGTCCCGGCGGGCCAGGGCCGCATCGACGTCGTCGAGCCGCCTCCGGGCCTGGTCCAGCAGCGCCACGACCTGCTGCCGCTCGAAGGCGATCGTGGCGCCCTCCGGGTCGTGCTCGTCGTCGGCGTTGGACGCCTTCGACGCCGCCACCACCTCGTCGAACTCCCGGGTCAGCGACTCGATCTGGGCCAGCGCCGCCGCCCGCTCGGCGTCGAGCGGATCCGTCATCGGAGCCGGCGCAGCAGCCGGAGCGAGCCGGTGCCCCGCAGCTCCTCGAAGTCGCCGGACTCCACCACCCGGCGGTAGACGCCGTAGGGCGCCTGCCCGCCGTCCGCGGGGTCGGGGAAGACGTCGTGGATCGCCAGGGTCCCGCCGACCGACAGCTTGGCCACCCACGCGTCCTGGTCGCGCCGGGCGGACTCCTCGGTGTGGCTGCCGTCCAGGAACAGCAGCGCGAGCGGCGTGCCCCACAGCGGCGCCAGGGTCTCCGACCGGGTGACGACGGCGACGACGACGTCCTCCGCGCCGGCGTCGGCGACGGTGCGGCGGAAATGCGGCAGCGTGTCGATGCGCCCCACGACGGGATCGACGAGCGTCGGGTCGTGGTACTCCCAGCCCGGCTGGTGCTCCTCCGAACCGCGGTGGTGGTCGACGGTCACCACCTGGCGGCCCGTCTCCCGTGCCGCGGCCGCCAGGTACAGCGCGGACTTGCCCATCCAGCTGCCCACCTCGAGCAACGGCCCCGGGACGGCAACGCTCCGCGCCGCCTCGTACAGCGCACGCCCTCGTCGTCGGGCATGAAGCCCGGGGCGGCCTGGGCGGCGGCCAGGAGCAGAAGGACCCCGTCCTCCTCACCCCTCGCAGGCTCGGCGCGAGCCTCTGGACGGGGTCGGGGCGTCGTCATCGCGCGAACCTAGCTCGCAGCGCGGTCACCCGGCGCTCGGTCGCGGCGCCGGTCTCGGTGTCGGAGGCCTTGGCGAAGAACGCGCCGGCCGCCGTCGTGACGGGGACGGCGAGCACCAGTGCGATCGCCCCCACGAAGGTGCGGATGACCTCCTCCGCCAGCGCGGAGCTGGTGACCAGCGTCCACATCGGCGTCGGGGAGAGCTCGAAGATGAGCAGCAGCGGCAGCGCCGCGCCCGCGTAGGCGAAGACGATCGTGTAGACGGTGGAGGCGATGTGGTCGCGCCCCACCGCCATGCCGCGGGAGTAGAGCTCCCGCCAGGTCATCTCCGGCGACACCTCGTGCAGCTGCCAGATCGCCGACGCCTGGGTGATGGTGACGTCGTTGAGCACCCCGAGGCCGGCGACCACGATGCCGGCGAGCACCAGGCCGGAGAAGGCCAGCGTCGGGTCGTAGCCCTGCAGCCGCACCGTCTCCTCGCTGGTGAGACCGGTGAGCCGGGCGGCGCTGACGGCGATCGATCCCATGACGGCCACCAGGGTCAGACCGAAGAGGGTGCCCACCAGCGCGGTCGTCGTGCGGGCGGAGAAGCCGTGGGCGAGGTACAGGACGACGAACATGATCGCCGCGGACCCGACCAGGCTGACCAGGGTCGGCGAGTTCTCGCTGAGCAACCCGGGCAACACGAACTGGAGCAGCACGACGAACGCGAAGGCCAGCCCCAGCAGGGACGCCAGCCCGCGCAGCCGGGCGACCAGGCCGACGACGACGGCGAACGTGATGGCCAGGACGACGATCGGCGTGTCCCGCTCGTAGTCGTAGAAGCCGTACGCCGGCCCGCCCTCGGCGCCCGCATCGCGGGTCAGCACGAGCGTGTCCCCTCGGCGACGCCGGCGGCGACCACCTCCGGCGGGAGCTCCACGGCCGCGAATTCCCCGGCCGCGTCGCCGTCGAGGATCTCCAGGACGACGTTCGCGCACGTCTGCGGCGGGCCCGCGGGATCGAGGCCGCAGTCGAAGGTCTCGACCGAGACGACGCGGCCGTCGGGATAGGTCGTCCCTGGCGGAAAGGCCACGGCGGCCGCTTGCTCGGCCCGCGTCGGCTCGCCGCTGGGCCAGAGGACGAACAGCCCGATGACCGTCGCCAGTCCGACCGGGACGAGGAGCAGGAGCATGAGCCAGACCGCGCGCCGTCGTCTGGTCAATGCCTCGGCGGTCGGCGGCGGGGCGTCCGGGTCGGGTCCGTGGCTGTGGTCGTGACTGCTGGGCGGCACCCGGTCAGGCTAGGAGGTGACGCGTCGACCGCACCGCCGACACCGCGGGTCAGGCCCCGGCCGCTCCCGCCCCCTCGATCGGGAAGCGGTGCCACAGCCCGCTGAGCTGCAGCGGACGCACGACGGCGGGTGGCGGATCGACGAGCGCCACCTCGATGCCGCGGGGCGCGGCGAGCCGCTGGAGCTGGACCAGCACGGCCAGGCCGCCCGAGTTCATGAAGGCCGTGGCGGAGAGGTCGAGCTCGATGCGGGTCGGGGCGCGCTGGGCCAGCAGCAGCTCGGTCACCACCCGGACCAGGGGCGGCGGGCGGCATCGGTCAGCTCCCCGGTGAGCACGAGGCGGGCGATGCCGTCCTCGACGCGATGGGTCACCTCGGGGTCTGCGGCAGCGGGGCCGGTCGTGTCCTCCACACCCGCAGACCTTCCCCGGAGCGGCCTCCTTCACGCGCCGCGATCCTGGCCGGACCGCCGGAATCTTCCGGACGACTCGGTCTTTACTCATGCGTCTGCGCGAGGTAATCTCCAGTTGCCGCTAGAGGTTACCCCTCGGGCAGCGAACACCACCGAGCCATCACGGAGGTAGGAGACCCATGATGCTGACCGCCTACGACCCGTTCGCCGCGACGTCCGCCGCCTTCCGCGCGCTGGACCAGCTGACCGGCCGCACGGGCTCGAGCACCGCACGACCCCTGTCGGGCATGCCGATGGACGCCTACCGCGTCGGCGACAACTTCGTCGCCCATTTCGACCTTCCCGGCGTCGACCCCGGCTCCATCGACCTGTCGATCGAGGGCACCACGCTGACGGTGAGCGCCGAGCGCTCGATCCCGCAGCTGGAGAACGCCGAGTGGACGATCGCCGAGCGCCCCTTCGGCAGCTACACCCGCCAGCTGGTGCTCGGTCACAGCCTCGACACCGACCGCCTCGAGGCCAGCTACCACGACGGCGTGCTCACCCTGAGCATCCCGGTCGCGGAGAAGGCCAAGGCGCGCAAGATCACGGTGACGCGGGCCGACGTACCGCAGGCCGTCGAGGGCCGCACCATCGAGGGCGAGACCACCGATGACAGGGCCTCGCAGCACGAGGCGAGGGCGGTCGAGAGCTGATCGACCCCCGTCCGGGGGCCGGGTCCATGCCACGGGCCCGGCCCCCGGCCGTCTCCCGAGCCGACAGGAGGGACGGCGATGACCGCCGACGCACCACACCCCGACATCCCGGACCCCGACCCGGTCAGCCGGCTCGACGATCCCGACTTCCCGACGCTCACCATGAGCCAGGCCGCCGAGCTGCTCGGCGTCCAGGCCGCCTTCCTGCGCAGTCTCGACACCTCCGGCGTCCTCCAGCCGCACCGCTCCCCCGGCGGCCACCGCCGGTACTCGCGCCACCAGCTGAACCTCGCCGCGCGGATGCGCGGCCTCCTCGACGACGGCCACTCCCTCGCCTCGGCCGAGACCATCGTCGGCCTGCAGGACGAGCTCGCCTCCGCCCGCGCCGACGCCGACCGGCACCGCGTGGCCGCCGACCGCCTCCGCTCCGACGTCGCGCAGCTGCGCGCCGATCCCGCGACGGGGCCCCGCGGTCCACTGGCGACGTAAACCGTAGGGGGTATAGTTCCCCTTCGTGCCGCGACCCGCGCGGCCGACAGGGAGGAGCGGCGTGGAGACCGTCGAGCAGGACAGTTCCGCCACCGTCCACGAGGACGCAGCCCCCGGCCACCACCACGGCTACATCCACCGCAAGGACGACTACCTCAAGCGACTCCGGCGCATCGAGGGGCAGGCCCGCGGGCTGCAGCGCATGGTGGAGGACGAGAAGTACTGCATCGACATCCTCACCCAGGTCTCGGCGATGACGAAGGCCCTGCAGTCGGTCGCGCTCGGCCTGCTCGAGGAGCACATGAGCCACTGCGTCGTCGACGCTGCCCGCGCCGGCGGCCGCGAGGCCGACGAGAAGATCCGCGAGGCCTCCGAGGCCATCGCCCGCCTCGTCCGCTCCTGACCTCCATCCCCGTTCCCGAGAGGACCCTCATGAGCACCAGCACCTACTCCGTCGTCGGCATGACCTGCGGCCACTGCGTCAGCGCGGTGACCGAGGAGGTCTCCCAGGTCCCCGGCGTCACCGCTGTCGACGTCGACCTGGCCAGCGGCGGGCTCACCATCACCGGTGACGCCCCGGTCGACGAGGACGCCGTCCGTGCCGCCGTCGAGGAAGCCGGCTACGAGATGACCGCCGGCCGCTGACGCAGTCCCCGCACTCTGCTGAAGGGCTCCCCATGAACACCCCGCTCAAGCTCGCCGGTTTCGGTGTCGGGCTGGTCGCCGCGTTCGGCGCCGCCCTGGGCGTCGGGAACGCGGTCGGCCCGATCGGGTCCACCGCCGAAGCGGCCGACGGGCACGAGATGGGTGGTGAGGACGTGGGCTCCCGGTCGGCCGCCGGGCACGACGCGGCCACCCACGACGCGGCGCCTCCCGATCTGCCCGGCGGACTGATGGTCTCCGAGCGCGGCTACACCCTCGACCTGGTCGATCCCGAGCTCCCGGCGGGCGATGCGACGCCGGTCGCGTTCCGGATCCTGGGTCCCGATGGGGAGGCGGTCACCGGATACGACGTCGAGCACGACGTCGACCTGCACCTCATCGCGGTGCGCCGTGACGTCACCGGGTACCAGCACGTGCACCCGGAGCTGGGACCGGACGGCACGTGGCGGGCGCCGCTGGACCTCGACCCGGGCAGCTGGCGGCTGTTCGCCGACTTCACGCCCACCGGCCTCGGCGAGAACCTGACGCTCGGCGCCGACCTCGCCGTCCCTGGTGAGTACGCACCGGCACCGCTCCCGTCCGAGACCCGGACCGCGGAGGTGGACGGCCACACCGTCGTCCTGACCGGCTCGCTGGCACCCGGCCGCGAGTCGGAGCTGACGCTCAGCGTGAGCCAGGACGGCCGGCCGGTTACCGACCTGCAGCCCTACCTGGGGCCTTCGGGCACCTGGTAGTGCTGCGCGACGGCGATCTCGCCTACCTGCACGCCCACCCGCTCGACGAGCCAGGGGAGCCCCGGCCGCGCCGGGACCGCACATCAGGTTCGCCACCACGGCTCCGTCCGCGGGCAGCTACCGGCTGTTCCTGGACTTCCAGCACGACGGGGTCGTCCGGACGGCGGAGTTCACGCTCCCGGCCCACGCGCCCGAGGAGGACCACGCATGAGCACCCCGCCGGGCAGCTTCACGACCGGCAACGCCACCACCGACAGCTCCACGACCGACCTGGAGCTGCTGATCGGCGGCATGACGTGCGCGTCCTGCGCGAACCGGATCGAGAAGAAGCTCAACAAGCTCGACGGCGTGAGCGCGACGGTGAACTACGCGACGGAGAAGGCGAAGGTCACCTTCGGTGACGGCGTCACACCGGAGGACCTGATCGCGACGGTCGAGAAGACCGGCTACACCGCTGAACTCCCCGGCCCCGTGCCGAGGAGCCGGCCGAGGAGCCGGCTGATCCCGTGCGTTCGTTGCGCACGCGACTGCTCGTGTCGACGGCGCTGACCGTCCCGGTCGTCGCGATGGCCATGATCCCCGCGCTGCAGTTCGAGTACTGGCAGTGGCTCTCGCTCACCCTGGCCGCGCCGGTCGTGGTGTGGGGCGGCGCTCCGTTCCACCGGGCGGCCTGGACCAACCTCCGGCACGGCGCGGCCACCATGGACACCCTGGTCTCGCTCGGCACGCTCGCGGCGTTCGGCTGGTCGCTGTACGCCCTGTTCCTCGGCACCGCCGGGGTGCCGGGGATGACCCATCCGTTCGAGTTCACCATCGCGCGGACCGACGGCAGCGCCAACATCTACCTCGAAGCCGCCGCCGGGGTGACCACGTTCATCCTCGCCGGGCGCTACTTCGAGGCGCGCTCCAAGCGTCAGGCGGGCGCGGCCCTGCGAGCGCTGCTGGAGCTGGGCGCCAAGGAGGTCTCGGTCCTGCGGGACGGCACCGAGCGGCGCATCCCGGTGGTCGAGCTGGCCGTCGGCGACCTGTTCGTCGTCCGGCCGGGCGAGAAGATCGCGGCGGACGGCGAGGTGACCGAGGGGTCCTCGGCCGTGGACGCCTCCATGCTCACCGGGGAGTCGGTGCCCGTCGAGGTCGGGCCGGGCGACACCGTCGCCGGCGCGACGGTCAACGCGGGCGGCCGGCTGGTCGTGCGGGCCACCCGGGTGGGCGCGGAGACCCAGCTCGCGCAGATGGCGCGGCTGGTCGAGGACGCCCAGAACGGCAAGGCCGACGTGCAGCGGCTGGCCGACCGGATCTCCGGGATCTTCGTGCCGGTCGTGCTCGCCCTCACGGTCGCGACGTTGGGCTTCTGGATCGGCACCGGCGCGGGGCTGCCTGCGGCGTTCACCGCCGCGGTCGCCGTCCTCATCATCGCCTGCCCCTGTGCCCTGGGCCTGGCCACGCCGACCGCGCTCATGGTGGGCACCGGCCGCGGCGCCCAGCTGGGCATCCTCATCAAGGGCCCCGAGGTGCTGGAGAACACGCGCCGGGTGGACACGGTCGTCCTCGACAAGACCGGCACGGTCACCACCGGCCGGATGACGCTGCTCGACGTCGTCCCCGCGGACGGCGAGGACGCCGACCGGCTGCTGCGGCTGGCCGGCGCCCTGGAGTCGGCCTCGGAGCACCCGATCGCGCAGGCAGTGGCGCGTGGCGCGGCCGAGCGCACCGGCGCCCTCCCCGGTCGAGGGCTTCGCCAACGTCGAGGGCCTGGGCGTCACCGGGGTCGTCGAGGGATCAGCCCTCGTGGTCGGTCAGCGTCGGCTGCTCGCCGACTGGTCGCTCCCGCTCCCCGCGGACCTCGAGCGGGCGGCCGCCGACGCGGAGGCCGCCGGCCGCACCGCGATCGCCGTCGGCTGGGACGGCGCCGCACGCGGGGTCCTGGTCGTCGCGGACGCGGTGAAGCCGGGGTCGGCCGCCGCCGTCCGGCAGCTGCGCGACCTCGGGCTCACGCCGGTCCTGCTGACCGGCGACAACGAGACCGTGGCGCGGACGGTCGCGGCCGAGGTGGGCATCGACACCGTGATCGCCGAGGTCCTGCCGACGGACAAGGTCGACGTCGTCCGCCGGCTGCAGGACGAGGGCCGGACCGTGGCCATGGTGGGCGACGGGGTCAACGACGCCCCCGCCCTGGCGCAGGCCGACCTCGGGCTGGCCATGGGCACCGGCACGGACGTCGCCATCCAGGCGAGCGACCTGACCCTGGTGCGCGGTGACCTGCGGGTGGCCGCCGATGCCATCCGGCTGTCCCGGCGCACGCTGTCGACCATCAAGGGCAACCTGTTCTGGGCCTTCGCCTACAACGTGGCCGCGATCCCGCTGGCCGCGGCCGGGCTGCTCAACCCGATGATCGCCGGCGCGGCCATGGCGTTCAGCTCGGTCTTCGTGGTGACCAACAGCCTGCGACTGCGCGGCTTCGCTCCCTGGTCGAGAACCGCGACGCCACCACCGCCGTCCCCGCCGGTCGGCCCACCGGACGCGCGACGGAGCCGTCGCGGGGCTGACCGTCCCGGCAACCTTGTGCTCTGCCCCGCTCAGCGGGGCAGAGCACAAGCGTTCGCGACGAGCCCTTCCCGGCGGCCCCTTCGATGCCCGCGGATGCTTGTGCTCTGCTTCCCTCCGGTGAGCAGAGCACGACGTCACCGGCGAGCGACCACGAATCCGGCGGAGGAGCCAGCATGCGCAGGAACACCATGCGTCGCCAGCGAGCCGTGACCCGGGTGATGGCCGGTGCCGGCGCCGCCTCGGGCATCGCCCTGCTGGCGCGGCCGCAGCGCATCGTCGACGCCGTCGCTCCCGCGTTCCCGCGGGAACGCGTCTGGCTCGTCCGCGCCCTCGGCGCGCGGCTGCTCACGCAGCACGGGGCGGTCCTCGTCGCTCCCGGTCCCCGGCTGGTCCGCGTGGGCTCGGCGGTGGACCTGCTGCACGCCGCCAGCATGGTGCCGTTCCTCGCCTCGCCGAGATACGGCCGTGCGGCCCGGATCAGTGGCGGGCTGGCGGCGGCGTACGCGGCGGTGGCGCTGGGCGTCGCTGCCCGGCCCCGGAGCTAGAACGCCGGGACCAGCAGCAACGCGGTCGGCAGGAGCAGCAGCAGACCGGCCCCGGCCAGCAGCGCACCGCGGGCGGCTGCGGGCAGCGGGGACGGCGGCTCCAGCAGGCGCACCACCCGCGCCGCCGTCGCACTCCCGGAGACGGCGAGCGCGCCGCTCGGCACGCCCCTCCCCGGCTCCGCCGGCGGCCGCGACGATGGCCCTCGCCAGCGTGCGTCGCGGCGCCGTCCCGGACAGCGCGGCGAGGGCGACGTCGTCGGCCCGCATCTCGACGAGCTCACGCACGGCCGCGTGCGCCCGTGCGGCCGCCGGCAGCACCGGGAGGGCGGCCTCCCACGCGACGAACGGCAGCAGCAGCAGGTGGTGGTGCTCGGCGAGGTGCGCGCGCTCGTGGGCGACGACCGCGGCCAGCTGGTCCGCGTCCAGCTCCGCGACCATCCCCGACGAGAGGACCAGCAGCGGCCGGGCCCCCGGCAGGCAGAAGGCCACCGGGGCGGGATGCTCGAGCAGTCGCGCATCGGGCAGCTCCGCCGAGGGCTGCACCACCAGCTCCAGCAGCTCCCGGTGCCGCCGGCGGCCCGCGCCGTCCGGATCCAGGACAGCGCCAGCACACCGAGCAGCTCGGCGGCCAGCACGGCCGCCAGGGTGAGGGCGACCCAGTGGTCCCCACGGACCGGCTCGGCCGCCGGATGCGCCGTGACCACCGACCACACCGCCTCCGGCAGCGAGTGTCCCCAGGAGCCAGCCCGTGGACGAGCAGCGCTCCGATCATCGACAGGCCACCGGCCAGCCCGACCGCCTGCCAGCAGACCAGGGCGACCAGCGGGTCCCGACGCGGCCAGCGGGCCCGCGCCAGCAGCGCGGGCACGGGCCACGCCAGCAGCGCCGCCAGGACGGCGAGCGAGGCAGCGGTCGCGGGCAGCACGGGCGGCGGGGTCGAGGTCGGGTTCGGCTACGCGATCAGCGGACGGGAGCGGCGGCGTCGGCGTCGGCGGGGTCGGCGCCGCCGGCCAGCAGCTCGCGCAGCAACCGCGCCTCGTCGGCGTTCACGCTGCCCACGAAGCGGGCCAGCACGGCCTGCCGGTCCCCCGCCTGGCCGAGCACCTCGTGCATCAGCTCGGCCGCGTGATCGGCACGGCTCGACCGCGCGGAGAAGCCCCTGGGACGCGCGTCGTCGTGGACGACGAAACCCTTCTGCTCCAGCCGGGTCAGCACGGTGTGCACGGTCGTCAGCGCGACCGCGCGGTCGGCCAGCTCGTCGCGCAGCGTCGTCGCGGCGACCGGACCGCCGGCGGCCCACAACCGCTCCATGACCGCCCGCTCCAGGTCCCCCAGCGAGGCCATCGCCCCTCCTGTCGTCCGTCTCACACGACATTCTTCTACGTCTCGTAGAAGAACTCTTCTACTCGGCGTAGAAAGAACGTGTCGATCGTACGACGGTCGCTGCCGAGGGTGGAGGAGCGGGGAACGTGGACGTCCTGGACCTCGACGTACTGGACATCGCGCGCTGGCAGTTCGGGATCACGACCGTCTACCACTTCCTGATGGTCCCGCTGACCATCGGGCTGGGGATCCTGGTCGCGGTCATGCACACGATGTGGGTGCGCACCGACAAGCCCGAGTGGCTGCGCATGACGCGCTTCTGGGGCCGGATCTACCTGATCAACTTCGTGCTCGGCGTGGCCACCGGCCTGGTCCAGGAGTTCCAGTTCGGCCTGGCGTGGAGCGCGTACTCCCGCTTCGTCGGCGACGTCTTCGGCTCGCTGCTGGCCCTGGAGGCGCTGCTGGCGTTCTTCCTCGAGTCGACCTTCCTCGGCCTGTGGATCTTCGGGTGGGGACGCATCCCGAAGAAGGTGCACCTGGCCACGCTGTGGGCCGCCGTCATCGGCTCGATCGTCAGCGCCTACTTCATCATCGCGGCCAACTCCTGGATGCAGCACCCGGTCGGCGTCGTCACCGACGACGAGACCGGCCGCCCGCTGCAGGTGGACTTCCTCGCCGTCCTGACCAACAACACGGCCCTGGCCGCGTTCAGCCACGCCATCGTCGCCGCCCTGATGGTCGCCGGGGCGCTGCTGGTCGGCATCGGCCTGTGGCACCTGCGGCAGCGGAAGCTGGCCGGGCAGCCGACCACGGATGCCGCGCGCCAGCATCCAGATCACATGGTGTGGCGCCGCTCGGTGCGGCTCGGCGGGTGGGTGTCGCTGGCGGCCTTCGTCCTCGTCGCCGTCACCGGCGACTGGCAGGGCAAGCTCATGTACGAGCAGCAGCCGTTGAAGATGAGCTCGGCCGAGGCGCTCTGCGAGACCGAGGCGCCGGCGTCCTTCTCGATCTTCGCCTGGGGCAAGCTCGGCTCGAACGAGTGCGACGACGTCCACTCGATCACCGTCCCGTACCTGCTGAGCTACCTCGCGCACGGCGACTTCTCGACCGCCGTCCCCGGCGTCAACGAGCTGCAGGAGGAGTACGCGGCGGTCTACGGCGAGACCTATCCCGACGACCCGTCGTTCGGGGACAAGGCCGGCGAGCCGATCGACTACACGCCGGTGCTCGCCGTCACCTACTGGAGCTTCCGGCTGATGATCGGCATGGGCGCCGTCTCGGCCGGCGTGGCCGCCTATGCGCTGTGGGCCACCCGCAAGGGCCGGGTGCCGACGTCCCGGATCGGCGTCTACGGCTCCCTGCTCGCGGTGGCGGCGCCCTTCGTCGCCAACGCGACCGGCTGGATCTTCACCGAGATGGGCCGCCAGCCGTTCGTCGTGTACCCGAACCCCGACGTCCCGGTCGAGGACCAGGTCTACTTCTTCACCGCCCAGGCCGTCTCCCCGGCGTGAGCGCCGGGGAGGTCTGGACGTCGCTGATCTCCCTCACCCTCGTGTACGGCGCGCTCGCGGTCGTCGAGCTCTGGCTGCTCACCCGGTTCGTCCGCGCGGGCGTCACCACCGGCGACGGCGCACCGGCCCCGGGCTCCCCGCCCGAGGGGACCCCCGACGACGACGTGCCGGGCGGCGCCGACGGTTCCACGCGCGACGACGACGTCCTCTCGTTCGCCTACTGAGAACGGATCGCTGACCATGGACCTCCAGACCCTCTGGTTCGCCGCCGTCGCGGTGCTCTGGACCGGCTTCCTGCTGCTCGAGGGCTTCGACTTCGGCGTGGCCGCACTGCTGCCCGTGCTCGGCCGGCGCACCCAGGACCGGCACCTGATGCTGCGCAGCATCGGCCCGCTCTGGGACGGCAACGAGGTGTGGTTGATCACCGCCGTCGGCGCGGTGTTCGCCGCCTTCCCCGGGTGGTACGCCACCTGGCTGCCGGCCCTCTACCTGCCGTTCGTGCTGGTGCTGTTCGGCCTGATCATCCGCGCGGTCGCCTTCGAGTGGCGGCACTCCCACCACACGCCGGCGTGGGACGCGAGCTGGACCTGGGTGATCACCACCGGATCCCTGATCGCCGCCCTCGGCATCGGCGCCGCACTGGGCGCGACCACGCTCGGGCTGCCGATCGACGCCGACGGCAACCGGCTGGGCGGCGCCTTCGCAGGGGTCGGCTGGCCCGCCGTGCTCGGCGGGGTCGCCGTGCTGGCGTTCTCGCTCGTGCACGGCGCGATGTTCCTGGCGCTGAAGACCGACGGGCCGCTGCGGGCCGCGGCCGGCACCGTCGCCCGGCGGTGGGCTCCGGTGGCCGCGGTGCCGCTGCTGCTCTGGGCCGGCCTCGTGCACCTGCGCTCCGGGACGGCGATCACCGCCGCGCTCTGGGTGGTCGCCGCCCTGGCCGTGCTCGTCGCCTGGGCGCGGATCGTGGTCGGGCGCGAGGGCCAGGCGTTCGCCGCCTGGGGCGCGATGCTGGTCGCCGCCGCGGCCACCATCTTCGGTGCGGCCTACCCGGTCGTCGTCCCCTCGACGATCGACGCCGCCTTCGACGTGACGATCGCCGACGCCTCGGTCAGCGACTACACGCTGACCGTCATGACCTGGGCGGCCGGGTTCGGCCTGCCGGTGGTGCTCGGCTACCAGGCGTGGACCTACTGGGTGTTCCGGAAGCGGCTCACCGCCGAGCCGGCGCACGAGCAGCCGGCCGAGGCCCACGCATGAGCACCTCCGCGGGCCCGGCGGGGAAGGGGCCGCTCGGCGCGCTCGCCGGCGTCCCGGGGCTGACCGGCGCGCTGGCCCAGGCGGCGGCGGCCGCGCTCGTCCAGAGCACCGGCCTGGTGCTGCTCGCCGCGGGACTGGCGCACGCGATCGCCCGGGCGACCGGCAACGCCGACGGCGGGATCGGCACCCCGCTGGCGCTCGCCGCCGCCGGCGCCGTGCTGCGTGCGCTCGCCGGCACCGTCGGCGAGGTGCTCGCCGCCCGCGACGCGCGCCGCGCGGAGGACCGGCTGCGCCGCGACCTGCTCGACCGCCTCACCGCCTCCCCGCGGCGCTGACCGTCGCCGGGGGCCCCGCGCCCGCCGCAGTGCTCGCCACCACGCGGCTGCACGACCTCGGTCCTGCCCTGTCGACCTACCTGCCCGCGCTGGCGCAGACGCTCGTCGTCCCCCGGCGCTGCTGCTGGTGCTCGCCTGGACCGACCTGTTGTCGGCGGTGCTGGTCGCGGTGACCCTGCCGCTGGTGCCGCTGTTCATGGTGCTGGTCGGGAAGTACACGCAGTCCGCGACCGCCGACTCCGCCCGCGCCCTGGACCGGATCGCCGCCCACGTGGCCGAACTGGTGCGCGGGCTGCCGGTGCTCGTCGGGCTCGGCCGCGCCGCCGACCAGGCGTCCGCCCTGGCCCGGCTCGGCGAGGCGCACCGCATCCGCACGCTCGCCACGCTGCGGATCGCCTTCCTCTCCGCGCTGGTGCTCGAACTGATCGCGATGCTGTCGGTGGCGCTGGTCGCGGTCACCGTCGGGATCCGCCTGGTGCACGGGGACATGGCGCTCGCGGTCGGGCTGACGGCGCTGGTCCTGGCGCCGGAGGCGTTCGCCCCGCTGCGCTCGCTGGGCTCGGCCCACCACGCCTCGGAGGACGCGGCGCTGGCGGCGGCCGAGGCGCGCGCGGTCCTGGCGGCCCCGGCTCCGGCTCCCCGCCGGCGGCCACGGACGACGACCCGCGCGGCGCCGACCTCACCGTCCGCGGGCTGACGGTCGGCTATCCGGGGCGGCCGGTCCTGGCGCTGCCCCCGTGGACCTCGCCGTCCGCCCCGGGGAGCTGGTCGCGGTGCGCGGGCGCAGCGGCTCGGGGAAGTCGACGCTGCTCGCCGTCCTGGCGGGGCTGGTCGGCCCGGACGCGACGCTCGCCGGAACTGTCGACGGCGTCCCCGCATCGGTGGCCTCCGTGCCGCAGTTCCCCGGACCAGCGGCGCGACCGTGGCCGACGAGCTGCGGCGGCACGCGGGGTCCGGGCCCGGGATCGACGAGGTGGTCGGCGAGGCGTACGTCGTCGAGGCGCTGACCCGGCTCGGCGCGGCGGAACTGGCCGGGCGTGCACCCGGGTCCCTCTCCCCGGCGAACTGCAGAAGGTGGCGTTCGCCAGGGCCCTGGTGCGGATCCGGCGGGGGCCCGGCTCCTGCTGCTGGACGAGCCGACGGCCCACCTCGACGACGCCGCCCGCGCCCTCGTCGCCGAGATCCTGCTCGCCCTGCGCGGCACCGTGACGACGCTGCTGGTGACCCACGACCCGGCCCTGGCCGCCCTGGCCGACCGCACCGTCGACCTCCCGGCACCCGAGGCCACCCCGGAGGAACTGCCGGCGCCGAGCGTCCCGCGCCACCGGGGGCTCCGCCGCGATGCCGCACGACGAGGCTCCGGACGGCGGAACGGCACCGGTTCGCGGGGCGATGCGGCGGGCCGTGGTCGCGGGGACGCTCTCCTCGGGCGCCGGGGTCGCGCTGACCGCGGTGTCGGGCTGGCTGATCGTCCGGGCCGCCGAGATGCCGCCGATCCTCACCTTGTTGGTCGCGATCGTCGGCGTGCGCTTCTTCGGCATGGGCCGGGCGCTGCTGCGCTGGCTGGAACGGCTCACCGCGCACGACGCCGCGCTGCGCGTCGCCGCCGCCACCCGGGTCAGGATCTGGGCCGCCCTCGCCGCGCAGGGCCTCGCCGCCGACCGCACCCCGGCTCGGCGCTGGCCCGGGTCGTCGGGGACGTGGGCGTCGTGCAGGACCTCACCGTCCGGGTCCGCACACCGATGCTCGTCGCCGGCGCGGTCACCACCGGGACGGCGGCCGCGCTCGCGCTCGTCGACCCGGGCGCCGCCGGCGCCGTGGCGGTCGTCCTCGCCCTCACCGCCGGGCTCGTCGTGCTGCTGCACCGCCGGGTCGACGCCGGAGCGGCACGCGCGGACAGCACGCTCCGGGTGGCCGCGCTGGAGGAGACGACGACCGTCCTGCACGCCCTGCCCGACCTCCGGGCGCACGGCCTCGCCGACCGGGTGGCCGGCGACCTCGACCGGCTGGCCGACCGGCAGGCGGCGGCCGCCCGCACCGGCAGCCGGGCCGCAGCCATGGGCACCGGGCTGATCGGCCTCGGCACGGGCCTGGCGGCGGTCCTGGCGACGGCCGTCGGCGCGGGCCGACTCGACGGGCCGGCGCTCGCCGTCCTCGCACTGGCGCCGCTGGCCCTCGCCGAGCCGCTGGCCGGGTTCGTCGGGGCCCTGCAGCGCCGGGGCGCGCTGGCCGACGCCCGGGCCCGCCTCGACGCCGTGCTCACCGCGCCGGTGCCGGCCGATCCCCCGAGCCCCTGCCGGTCCCGGCGGCGGTGCGGGAGCTCGCCGTGGACGACCTCGCCGCCGGCTGGCCGACCGGCCCCGACGTCCTGCGCGGGCTGGCCGCCACCGCTCGCGCCGGGGACGGGTGGCTCGTCGTCCGCGGCCCCTCCGGGGCGGGCAAGTCGACGCTGCTCGCCGTGCTCATGGCGGCGCTGCGGCCTCGCGCGGGCAGCTACGCACTGGACGGGATCGACACCGCCCGGCTGACCGGGGCCGCTGTGCGGTCCCGCATCGCCTGGCTGCCCCAGGAGTCGCACGTCTTCGCGTCGTCGATCCGCGCCAACCTGGCGGTGGCCGCGCCGCGCGGCGAGCTGGCCGGCCCGGACGGCGAGGCCCGGATGCGCGCGGCGCTCGCGGTCGCCGGGCTGGGCGGCCTGCTCGCCGGTCTGCCCCACGGGCTGGACACCCCCGTCGGCGCCGGCGGCACGGCACTGTCCGGTGGGGAGCGCCGGCGGCTGGCCGCGGCCCGCGCGCTGCTGGCCGACCGCGACGTCGTCCTGCTCGACGAGCCGACGGCCCATCTCGACCCGCCGACCGCCGCCGCGCTCGTCGACGACCTGCGGCGGGCGCTCGCCGGCCGGGTGGTGGTGTGCGTGACCCACGACGAGCTCGAGCGCCCCGGCGACGCCGTCGTCCGGCTCAGCAGCGTGGGCGCGGGGGTCTGATCCGTCGTACCCGTGCGCCAAGGTGTCGGTCATGGCTGCTGCATTCACCGGACACGTCTTCCTGGGCATGAGCGTCGACGGGTTCATCGCCCGGCTCGACGGCACCCTCTCCTTCCTCGACGCGGACGGCGGCGGCGGGCCGCCGGACGACGGCGAGGGCGGTGACTTCGGCTTCGCCGACTTCGTGGCCGGCGTCGACGCGATCGTCATGGGCCGCAGCACCTACGACTTCATCGCGCCGTTCGACGACTGGCCCTACCAGGGCCGGCCGGTGCACGTGCTCAGCACGACCCTGGATCCGGGCGCCGATCCGCGGATCACCGTGCACCGGTCGCTGGACGACGCGGTGGCCGCGCTGACCGCGGGCGGCGTCCGGCGGGCGTACGTCGACGGCGGGCGGACGGTGCACGCCTTCCTGCGTGCCGGCCTGATCGCCGACCTCACCCTCTCGCGGGTGCCGGTCCTGATCGGGACGGGACTCACTCCGTTCGGCGAGCTGGCGGCCGACATCCCGCTGGAGCACGTGCGCACGCAGACCTTCCGCGGCGGCATGGTGCAGTCCACCTACCGGGTGGCCGGTCGGTGAGCGGGTCTCACTCGGCGAGGGGCACCGAGACCGGGATCTCCGGGCCGAGGCGGGCGCCCTGCAGCAGCTCGAGGTCGTCGCCGGACCAGAAGCTGCCCGGGTCGTAGGCGTTGAGCGGCCGGTCCCCCGGCAGCAGCTCCATCGCGGTGTAGGTCGCGGCGACCAGCTCGGCGCAGAACACCGTCTCGGCGGCGGTCTGCCGCCGGAGCCGTCCGTTGACCCAGCCGCGCACGAGGCCGCGGGTGGTCGGGAACGGGCGGCCGTCCAGCCGGGCGATCGTGCGCAGGACGGCGTCCTCCATCGCCGGGGTGACACCGCCGTCCGCGGCCGGGCCCACGAGCTGCCGCAGCCACGCCTTCTGGCCGTAGCGGCGGCGCCAGGTCAGGACGGCGTCGCGCAGGTCGTGCAGCTGCACCCCGCGCTGGTGCTCGCCGGTCCACGCGTCGGGCAGCGACCTCCCGAGCTCGGCGTGCCAGAGCAGCGGCGGCAGGTCCTCCAGCACGACGGCCATGCCGACGTGGTTGACCGGGGCGTTGGTCAGCGCTCGGATGGCGCGGTCGGCCACGGAGGGGCCGCGGAAGACCCACACGTCGCCGGTGCGGGTGAGGTCCACCGCGTCGTCCAAGGAAAGGTCGGGCATGCCCCCAACCTAGAGCGCGTAGGTTACCGACCGTGCGCATCTGGAAGCTGCTGGGAGTTGCCGGGCTCGCGGGAGTCGCGGCCGGGAGTGTCGTGCTGGCCCGCAACGAGCGCCAGCGACGCGCCTACACGCCCGACGGCGTCCGGGCCCGGCTGCACGAGCGGGCGGCGTCGGCCGAGCAGCAGCCGGCGCCGGCTCCCCCGCGGAGCTGATCGGCGGACGACGGCACCGGCTGGCCGCCGAGATCCGGCGTCGCCGGGCCCGCAGGGCCTCGGCCGGCTGGGACCTCGACGGCGAGTACTTCGGCTGACCCGCCGCTCGGCACCCGGGCCGCCGGTCACGCAGGGGTCAGGATCCGCGCCGGGTTGGCCACCATCATCCGGTCGACGTCCTCCGGGGACGCGCCGCCCGCGAGCAGCATCGGGACGATGCGCCGCGGGATGTTCTCGACGTGCCAGTGCGGCGCGTGCACCGCGCGCCACGACGGCGGGGTGACCCGGCTGAAGGTCGCCGCGTCGTGCGAGAGCACCATCCGGTCGGCGTAGCCCAGGCGCAGCAGGTCGAGGACGACGGCCACCCGGCGCTCGTCGGGCAGCACGTGCTCCATCCCGAACCGGTCCATGCCGATCGTCGAGCCGGCGTCCATCAGGGTCCGCAGGTAGGCGACGTCCTCGGAGTCGCCGCAGTGCCCGATGACGACGCGGGACAGGTCGACCCCGGCCGCGCGCAGGAACGCCTGCTGGTCCAGTCCGTTGCGCAGGTCCGGCCGGCTGTGGGTCGTGATCGGCACGCCGGTCTGCTGGTGCACTACCGCCGCTGCGCTCATCACCCGGGCCACGTCGTCGGTGATCCCGGGGCGTCCGTGACCACCTTGAGCATCCCGGCGCGCACGCCGGTGCCCGCGATGCCCTCCTCGATGTCGCCGACGAAGAACTCGACCAGCGGGTCGGGACCGCCCACCAGCCGGCCCGGCCCGTGAGTGCGGAAGAACGGCGGCAGGACGTCGTCGGTGTAGTAGCCGGTCGACGCCACGAGGTGCACCGGCACCTGCTGCGCGACGCGGGCGACCCGGCCGACGTCGCGGCCGAGCCCGAGCACGGTGAGGTCCACGACGGTGCGCACCCCCAGCCGGTAGAGCGCGGTGAGCTGGCGGGCGGCGCGGGCGACGGCCGCGTCCTCGTCCCAGTCCGGGTGCGGGTGGTTGACGTCGAGCTCGGTGCTGCCCACGAAGACGTGCTCGTGGATCAGCGTGCGGCCGAGCGACCCGGGATCCACCGGGCCGCGGAAGGTCTGCACCCCGCCGCCGGGGCGGCCGCCGACGCGGCCGCCCCGGTCGGGTGCGGGTGTGCCGTCGGTCACTCGGCGGAGTCGCGGATGGCCTCGTAGACGGGCAGCTGCTCCTCGCTGAGGTTCGCCCGGAGGTACTCCTCCACCTGGGTGCGGAAGGCGTCGGTGTCGACGTCGTCGACGATCTCGAAGTCGCCGGCGGCCTCCCACTCGTCGAGGATCGTCTGCTCGTCCTCCTCCACGCAGCCGGGCACCTGCTCGACCGCGGTGTCGATGGCGGCGCTCAGGGCGTCCTGCTGCTCGCTGGAGAGCTCGTCCCACACGGGCCCGACGATGACCAGGTTGGAGTTCTCCTGGTGCGCGGACAGGCTCAGGTAGTCCTGCACCTCACCGAGGTTGGAGGCCGAGATGTTGACGATCGGGTTCTCCTGGCCGTCGACGATCCCCTGCTGCAGCGCCAGGTACAGCTCCTCGTAGGCGACCTCGGTGGCGCTGGCGCCCAGGGCCTCGGCGTTCATCAGGAACTGCGGCGAGTTCGGGAACCGCATCCGCAGGCCGTCGAGGTCCTCGGGGGTGCGGATCGCCGTGTTGGCCGTGAAGTGGCGGGCCCCGGCAGACCACGCGCCGAGCACGTTCACGCCGGTCTCCTCGGCGAAGCCCTGCTTCAGCTCGTCGGAGGCCTCGCTGCCGAAGAACCGGGCCAGGTGCTCGCCGTCGTCGAAGGCGTAGGCCGCGTCGACGACGCTCATCGGCTCGTACACCGCGCCGAGGGCCGACGCGCCCTGGATGTCGATGTCGATGTCGCCGGAGACGACCGACTGGATGCGGTCGGCGTCGCCGCCGAGCTGGCTGCTCGAGAAGACCTCGACGGTCATCCCGACGTCGGCGGCCTCGACCTCGTCGGCGATCACCTGCGCACCGCACCGGTGCTGGGGCTGCTGCTCGGTGTAGCTGTGCGCGAGGGTCAGCTCGACCTCGCCACCAGCACCTCCGCCGCCACCGCCGGTGTCGCCGTCGTCGCCGCCGCAGGCGGTGAGGACCAGGGGCGCGAGGAGGGCGGCCGCGAGGAGCGGGTGCCGGTATCGGGTGCGACTGGACATGGGAATTCCCTTCGTCGGGGTCCGGTGGGTTCGTGCGGAGCGGGCGGTCATGCCGACCGCCCGGGGAGCTCGAGCTCGCCGGCGACGAGCTCGTCGAAATCGGTGACCATCGCCGCCCGGGAGGCGGGACGGCCGGTGAAGAGTTCGAAGGAGTCGGCGGCCTGGTTGACCGCCATGCCGGCGCCGGTCAGCACCCGGCAGCCCCGCTCCGTCGCCGACCGCACGAGGGCGGTCACCAGCGGGCGGTAGACGATGTCGGCGACCCACAGGCGGTCGTGCAGCAGGGCCGCCTCCACCGGCGCGCCCGGGTGCGCGGCCATCCCCATGGGCGTGGCGTTGACCAGTCCGGACGCCCGCGACAGCAGTGCGGGCAGCCGGTCGGGGGTGTCGGTGCTGCCGCGTCCGGCGTGCCCTGGGCCCAGCGTCGCCAGCAGCCGCTCGGCACGGCCCCGGTCGGTGTCGACCACGTGCAGGGCGCCGGCGCCCAGGTCGGCGAGCGCATGCGCGACGGCCGTGCCCGCGCCGCCCGCGCCGACCAGCACGATGTCGTCGAGGTCGGCACCCGGCAGGCCCTGGCGCACCGCGGCCGCGAAGCCGGTGACGTCGGTGTTGTGCCCCGTGGTCGTGCCGTCGCGGATGACCACCGTGTTGATCGCCCCGATGGCGGCCGCCCCCGGGGACAGCTCGTCGACCAGCGGCGTCATCACGTGCTTGACCGGGTGGGTGACGTTGAGGCCGTCGAAGCCGAGTTCGACGGCGTGGGCGAGCAGCCCGCGCAGCCGTTCCGGGGCCAGCTGGGCGTCGTCCAGCTCGATCGACCGGTAGACGTAGCGGAGGTCCTGCCGGAGCCCCTCGCGCTCGTGCAGCTCCGGGGAGAGGGAGGGCCCGATGCCCTGCCCGAACAGGCCGGCGAGATAGGAGCGGCTCACAGTCCGAGCACCTCCGGCAGCCACAGCACGGCGTCGGGGAAGAGGACGATCAGCACGCAGATCGCGACGAGCGGCACGATGAACGGCAGCGACCCGCGGAAGACCACGCTCACCTTGGTCTCCGCCACGTGGCTCAGGACGTAGAGCACGGTGCCGACCGGCGGGGTCAGCAGCCCGATCATCAGCGAGACGATCATCAGGACGCCGAGCACGATGGGGTCGACGCCGAAGCTCGCGCTGATCGGCAGCAGGATCGGCACGACCAGCACGAGGACGGCGGTCGGGTCGATGACCGTGCCGAGGATCAGCATCAGCACGGCGGTCATCGCCAGGAACACCGTGGCGTTCTCGGTGAACCCGAAGACGTTCTCGGCCAGCAGCTGGGGCACCCGCTCGCGGGCCAGGATGTAGCCCAGCAGCGACGCCGAGGAGACGATGATCATGATCGCCGCCGTCGTGGTGACGGTCTCGGTGAGCACCTTGGGCAGCTCGCGGACGTGCAGGCTCCGGTAGATCAGGCAGAGCAGCAGCATGTACGCGGCGCCGACCGCGGCGGCCTCGGTCGGGGTGAAGAAGCCGCCCAGGATCCCGCCCAGGATGATCACCGGCGCCAGGAGCGGGCCGGCCACCCGCTTCCCGGTGGCCAGCAGGTGCTGCATCGAGAACGGGGTGCGCTGGATGTCGGGCATCCGGCGCACCAGGACGAAGACCACGATGCACAGCCCCACCGCCATCAGCATCGCCGGGACGACGGAGGCGGCGAAGAGCGCACCGGTCGAGACGGCGGCGAGGCCGGCGAAGATGACCGCGGGGATGCTCGGCGGCATGACCGGTGCGATCAGGAGGCCGCCCCGGTGACGCCGACCCCGAACTTCAGCGGATAGCCGTTGCGCAGCATGGCCGGGATCTGCACCTTGCCCAGGGCCGCGGCGTCGGCGACCGCCGACCCGCTCATCCACGAGAAACCCAGGCTGACCCCGACGCTGACGTAGCCCAGCCCGCCGCGGACCCGGCCCAGCAGGGCGAGGGCGAAGTCGAAGAGCCGGTCGGCGATGCCACCCCGGTTGGCGACGACACCCAGCAGCACGAAGAGCGGGACGGCCAGCAGGGGAAGCTCGCCGTGGCGTTGATGATCAGCCGCAGCGCCAGACCCACGGACTGGTCGGTGAGCCACATGTAGCCCAGCGACGGTCCCAGGAACGCGAAGGCGACGGGTACCCGCAGGACCAGCAGGACGACGATGGCGATCGACAGCAGCAGCAGTTCCATCAGGCGCGCACCTCGGTGTGCTCGGGCGCGGCCGGGACGCCACGGACGGCGAAGACCACCGCGGCGACAGCCCCCGGACTGCGGTGCTGACGAAGCCCAGGAACGGGAAGAGGTAGAGCAGGGTCAGCGGCATGCGCAGCGACGGCGAGCGCACGTCGCCCCCGGGCCGGTCATGAGCTCCCACGCCTCGATGGCGAAGCCCACGCTGATGACCGCGACCGTGGCGCACGCGAAGATGCGGACGGCCCGGACGACGATCGGCTTCCTGATCGAGTCGACCAGCTGCAGGGCGATGTGCGAGTCGGACGTCACCAGGACGCCGGCCACGGTGAAGGTCAGCCAGACCAGGCTGAAGCGCGAGAGCTCGCCGGTCCAGGACCAGCCGTCCACCGGCAGGTAGCGCTGGCCGGCCTGCACGAGCACCAGCACGAACATGATCACCAGGGCCACCGCGCCGAGGGCGAGCTCGATCCTGGTGATCCAGCGGACCCACGGGGTCCACCAGCGCGGGGGCGCCTCGGACGCGGTCCGTTCGCTCACCACGCCCTCCTCTCGGTCCACGCCGGTGTGCCGGCGGTCACAGCCATGCCGGGACCGTAGGAGCCGGAGATCAACCCGAGCAAGCGGTTGCGCAAGTTGCCCAGGTCACGGTTCGATGACGCCGTGAGCAACCCGACGATCTACGACGTCGCCCGCACGGCCGGGGTGGCGACCTCCACGGTGTCGCGCGCGTTCAGCAACCGCGGCCGCCTCGGGGAGGCGACCCGCACCCATGTGCTCCAGGTCGCCAGGGAGCTGGGGTACGCGCCCAATCCGCACGCGCGGGCGCTGACCTCCCGCCGGACGCAGACGCTGGCGATGGTGGTCTCCGACATCACGAACCCGCACTTCTTCGAGCTCATCCGGGGCGCGGAGATGCGGGCCAAGGCGGCCGAGTACACCCTCGTGCTGGTCAACGCCGAGGAATCCCCCGGATGGAGCTGGAGCAGGTGCGCCGGCTGTCCCGGTCGGTCGACGGCTTCCTGCTCGCCGCCAGCCGCCAGCCCACCGACATCCTGGTGAAGCTGGCCGTCGACCACCCGGTGGTCATGGTCAACCGTCGCGTCCCGGGCCTGGCCAGCGTGGTGGTGGAGCACACCGAGGGCTGCCGGCAGATGGTGGCCCACCTGGCCTCGCTCGGGCACTCGTCGGTCGTCTACCTGGCCGGACCGCAGAACTCCTGGATGGCGGCCAGCCGGTGGGAGGCGATCGGTGACGCGGCGGCCGAGCACGGGCTGTCCGCGGTCCGGGCCGGACCGTTCACCCCGACGGTGGCGCACGGCGGCGCCGCGGCGGACGCGGCGCTGCGCACGGGGGCGACGGCGGTCATCGCGCACAACGACCTGCTGGCCATCGGGGTGCTGCGCCGGCTGGCCGACCGCGCCGTCCGCGTGCCGGGCGACGTGAGCGTCGTCGGCTTCGACGACATCTTCGCCGCCGACCTCTGCACGCCGCGGCTGACCACGCTCGGCGGCGCGCACGAGAACGTCGGCCGAGCGGCCGTCGAGATCCTGCTCGAGGCGGTCGGCGCGCCCCGTGACCTCCGCCTCGCCCCCGAGATCGCACTGCCCTCCGAGCTGGTCCTGCGCGACTCCACCGGTGCCCCCGGTTCCACCCCTCGAGAGGACCACCCATGACCCCGACGCGTTTCCGCCGCGCCATCGCCACGGTCTGCCTGTCGGGCACGCTGGAGGACAAGCTCGCCGCCGCTGTCGGCGCGAGCTTCGACGGGGTCGAGGTGTTCGAACCGGATCTGCTCGCCTCGCCCTGGTCGCCGGCGGAGGTCGCCCTGCGGTGCGCCGACCTGGGCCTCTCGATCGACCTGTACCAGCCCTTCCGGGACCTCGACTCGACCGATCCGCACCGCTTCGGCCGCAACCTGCGCCGCGCGGAGCGGAAGTTCGACGTCATGGCCGCGCTGGGCACCTCCACGGTGCTGGTCTGCTCCTCGGTCGGCGCGGACGCCGTGGACGACCCCGACCGGCTCGCCGAGCAGCTGGCGGCGGCAGCCGACCGGGCGGCGGCCCGCGGACTCCGGATCGCCTACGAGGCGCTGGCCTGGGGAAGCACGTGTCCACCTGGGACCGCTCGTGGGACGCCGTCCGGCGGGCCGACCACCCGGCTCTGGGACTGTGCCTGGACAGCTTCCACGTGCTGTCCCGCCAGGGGACCCGGCCGGTTTCGCGGCCGTCCCCGGCGAGAAGCTGTTCTTCCTCCAGCTGGCCGATGCGCCCCAGCTGCAGATGGACGTCCTCCAGTGGAGCCGCCACCACCGGCTCTTCCCCGGCCAGGGCGCGTTCGACCTGCCCGGCTTCCTGGCCGCCGTGCTCGACGCCGGCTATGCGGGGCCGCTGTCGCTCGAGGTGTTCAACGACGTCTTCCGCCAGGCCGACCCCGGTCGAACGGCCGTCGACGCCATGCGCTCGCTGCTGTGGCTGGAGGAGCAGCTGGCCGGGCGATGTCCCGACCTGGGCCTGACCGCTCCGCCGCCCGCGCCCGATCTGACCGGCTACGCCTTCACCGAGCTGGCCGTCGACGGGGTCTCCGGGCCGCAGGTCGCCCAGTTGCTGGCCGCCCTGGGGTTCGCCCACACGGGGCAGCACCGCTCCAAGCCGGTGCAGCTGTGGGAGCAGGGCACCGCCCGGGTGCTGGTCAACGCGTCGGTCGTGCGTCCGGCTGCGGCGGGCACCGCCGAGGTGACCGCCCTCGGCCTGGAGAGCGAGGACCCGACCCGCTCGGCGCACCGCGCGACCGCGCTCCTGGCCCCGGTGCTCCCCGCACCCGGGGGCCGCCGAGGCCGACCTGTCGGCGGTCGCGGCGCCGGACGGCACCCAGGTCTTCTTCACCCGCACCGTCCCGGAGGGCTGGCCGGCCGACTTCCTGCCCACCGGCGCCGACCCCGGCGCGGGAGCGGGCATCACCGCGGTGGACCACGTCGGGCTCACCCAGCCCTTCGACTCCTTCGACGAGGCCGGCCTCTTCTACCGCGAGGTCCTGGGCCTCCGGACCGGTGCGATCACCGAGATCCCCGCGCCGTACGGGCTCGTGCGCAACCGCGCGGTCACCAACCCCGACCGCACCGTGCGGCTGGCGCTGTCGGTGTCGCTGCTGCGGCGGGGCGGGTGGGCCCCGGGGTGCCGGCGCCGCAGTACGTCGCATTCGCCACCGACGACCTCGTCGCCACCGCCCGCGCCCTGCGGGCCGCCGGCGCCCCCGTCCTGCCCATCCCGGCGAACTACCACGACGACCTCGACGCCCGCTTCGATCTCGACCCGCAGCTGCTCGCCGACCTCCGCGAGCACGGCCTGCTCTACGACGAGGACGAGCAGGGCGCCTACCTCCACCTGTGCACGCCGGTGCTGGGCGACCGCGTCTACCTCGAGGTGGTCCAGCGGATCGGCGGCTACGACGCCTACGGCGCGGTGGACGCCCCCGTGCGCATGACCGCGCACCGGCGGGCCCGGCTCGCCGCCGCTGACGCCGGCTGACCGGGCCCGGCGCAGCGCGACCGCGACCGCGACCCGGCGGCTCCACCGGCGTCGATCAGCGGCACCTCATCCCTGGCCGTGCTCGCCGCCCGGAGCGGCCTTGACCGCCAGCACCTGGCAATGGGCATCGAGCAGGATCCGCTGCGCGTCGCTGCCGAAGATCAACTTGCCGGTCGGCGTCCGCCGTCGCAGACCGATCACGATCAGCGAGGCACCGAGCCGCTCCGCCGCCGCCACCACCTCCTCGGCGCCGTCGCGGCCCCCGACGAGCTGCTCGAGCTCGAACGGGATGCCGGACTCCTCCAGCAACCGCCGGACCTCGGCCAGGTCCTCGGCTGTCGCGTAGGACGGATCGACGTAGGCGTCCCCCGGGAGGTGTTGAGCACGTGCAGCGGCTGGTTCCGCAGGTCCGCCTCCTCCACCGCAGCGCGCAGCGCCGCACGCCCTCGGGCTTCGGCACGTATCCGACGACGATGGTCACGAGTGGGTCCCTTCTGTCGTCACGGGCTCCGCCCGGGAGTGGCTGAGCTCCTCCTCGACCCGGGACTGCCGACGCTTGAGGTACACGCCGACGGCGAGGAAGACGAGGAGCAGGGTGTAGACGACCGCGGCGAACGGGCTGGTGATCAGCGCGCTCGGGTCGCCCTGGCTGATCGCCAGCGTGCGCCGCAACTGCTCCTCGGCGATCGGCCCCAGGATGAGGCCGACGACGGCCGGTGCGACGGGGAAGCCGAACTGCCGCATGCCCCAGCCGAGCACCCCCACGAGGAACAGCAGGATCATGTCCGCGGTCGAGGCACCGACCGCGTAGCTGCCCAGCGCGGCGAAGGTCAGGATGCCGGCGTACAGGTAGGGGCGCGGGATCTGCAGCAGCTTCACCCAGACGCCCACCAGCGGCAGGTTCAGCACCAGCAGCAGCAGGTTGCCGATGTAGAGGCTGGCGATCAGCGTCCACACCAGCGGCGCCTCCTGCTCGAACAGCAGCGGACCGGGCTGGATGCCGTAGCTCTGGAAGGCCACGATGATGATCGCCGCCGTCGCCGAGGTCGGGAGCCCGAGGGTCAGCAGCGGCACCAGCACGCCGGCGGCCGCCGCGTTGTTCGCCGACTCCGGGCCGGCCACGCCCTCGATCGCGCCGTGGCCGAACTCCTCCTTCCGCGTGGAGAGCTTCCGCTCCATCGAGTAGGAGAGGAACGTCGCGACGTCGGCACCACCGGCCGGGATGGTGCCGATGGGGAACCCGACCGCAGCGCCGCGCAACCACGGCTTCCACGAACGCCGGAAGTCCTCGCGGCTCATCCAGCTGCCACCGATCGGCACCAGGGGCAGGGGCCCCCGCCGCATCCGGGACGCGACGTAGAGCGCCTCGCCGACGGCGAAGATGCCGACCGCCACCACGACCACGTCGATGCCGTCGGCGAGAGCCGGCAGCCCGAAGGTGAAGCGCTGCTGCCCGGTGAGCGAGTCGGTGCCGACCATGGCCAGGAGCAACCCGACCGCCAGCGCCGCGATCCCCGCGCCGGCGAGGCACCGAACATCGCCGCCACGGTGAGGAAGGCGAGCACCGTGAGCGCCACGAAGTCCTGCGGGCCGAGCTGGACGGCGAGGTCGGCGACCAGCGGCGCCAGGAAGGTGAGCGCGACGGTGGCGATGGTGCCCGCGACGAACGAGCCGATCGCCGCCGTCGCCAGCGCCGACGCCCCCGCCCGGCCCGGGCCATCGCGTTGCCTTCCAACGCGGTGACGATCGACGCCGCCTCGCCGGGGGTGTTGAGCAGGATCGACGTCGTGGAGCCGCCGTACATGCCGCCGTAGTAGATGCCGGCGAACAGGATCAGGGCGGCGGCGGGCTCCAGGCTGTAGGTCAGCGGAAGGAGCAGGGCCACGGTCATGGCCGGGCCGATGCCCGGGAGCACGCCGACGGCAGTGCCCACCGTGACGCCGATCAGCGCGTACAGCAGGTAGAGCGGTTGGAGAACGGCCGCGAAGCCGTCCATCAGCAGGCCGATGTCACCCAAAGAAAGGCACCCCTCCAACGGCCCCGCAGGCAGGAACAGCCCGAGGACCTGCACGAACAGCACGTGGACGGCGACGTTGAGCACCGCGCCGACGACGGCGGCGCGCCAGATGCGTGCGCCGAGGGCCCAGGCCGTCCCCGCGAACAGCAGGGTGGCCGCGATGGGCCAGCCCAGCGGCTCGATCAGCAGCACCAGCGCGGCGAAGGAGGCGACCAGTTTCGCGACGGTCACCCAGTCGGTGCGGGCGGAGGCGTCGACGTCCTCACCCTCCTCGGCACGGCCGTGCTGCCCCCGCAGCAGGCTGACCGCGAGGGCCACGGAGGCGCCGACCAGGAGCACGCCGACCGCGTACGGGAAGGCCCGGGGGCCCAGCACGTTCGCCGAGCCGGGAACGGTGATGGTCGTCGTCTCCACGAGGGTGAACACCCCCACGGCGAACAGCCCGACCGCGATGGCGGCCTCGCCCCAGGACCACGTCCGGGTGCGACCGCCCCGCTCCGGCGCCGCTCCCTGCGGGGGCGGCGTCGGAGCCGGAGGCGGTGCTCACTGGACCAGCCCGATGTCCTCCAGCACGCCACGGACGCGCTGGCGCTCCTCGGCCAGGAAGGCGTCGAACTCGTCGCCGGCGAGGTAGGCGTCCGCCCAGCCGCGCTCCTCGACTTCGGCTTGCCAGGCCTCCGACTCCTGCATCTGCGCCACCAGGGCGAGCAGCCGCTCACGCGCCTCGTCGGAGATGCCGGGCGGCGCCACGACGCCCCGCCAGTTGGTCAGCTCCACGTCGTAGCCGGCCTCGGTCAAGGTGGGCGCGTCGATGCCCTCGACGGGCTCCGACCCGGTGACCGCCAGGGCCCGCAGCTCCCCGCCTCGATCTGCTGGGCGTACTCGCCGACGCCGGAGATGCCGGCGTCGACCTGGTCACCGAGCAGCGCGGCCAGCGACTCGCCGCCACCGGAGAACGCCACGTAGTTGAGGTCCTCGATGGGCAGGTCCGCCGCCTGGAAGAGCAGCCCGGCCGCGATGTGGTCGGTGCCGCCGGCCGAGCCGCCGGCGATCGAGACGCCCCGGCCCTCGGCGCGGACGGCCTCGACGAGGTCGTCGACCGTCTCGAACGGCGAGTCCGCCGGGACGACGATGATCTCGTCCTCGGTGGTCAGCCGGGCCAGCGGGGTGACGTCGTCGAGGGTGGCCTGCGACTGGTTGGTCTCGACGGCGCCGACCATGACCAGCCCCATGACCATGAGGAAGTCCTCGCTGCGCTCGTTGGCGAGCTCCGCGAGACCGACGGTGCCGCCCGCCCCGCCCACGTTGGTCACGCGGGTGCTGCCGACGAGCTCCTCGCTCTCCAGCGCCGCGGCCATGGCCCGGGCCGTCTGGTCCCAGCCACCGCCGGGGTCGGCCGGTGCCATCACCGCGAGCCGGTTGATCCGGTCGGCGCCCCCTCCGCCGGCGCCGCCGCTGCCGCCGTCGCTGCAACCGGTCGCGACGACGGCGACCGCGGCTGCCGCCGCGACCGATGCCGAGCGCAGGCGCCGGCGGGCCGGCCGGTGGACCGCTCGATGGGCGACTGTCATGGGAGACCTCCTCGTCCCGGAGCCGGACGGCTCGTGGTGCGACGGACGCTAGGAGCGCCGGGACGGCAGCAGAATCCTGCGGTCGTAGCGGTCGTATTGGTCGTTGTGGTCGCGGTCACATCCGAGGTCCGGACGGTGACAATGGGCGGGTGCGTCGGACCATGACCCTGGGAGCGCAGCTGCTGCTGCTGCAGGTGGGCATCGTGCTCGGGACGCTGCTGCTCGCCGGCGCCGTCGCCGTGCACCACCAGCAGGAGCAGATCCGGGACGCCTACCGCCAGCAGGTGCTCACGGTGGCCAACAGCACCGCCCGGCTGCCCAGCGTGGTGGACGCCTACGGGACGGCCGAGCCCAGCCAGACGCTGCAGCCCCTCGCGGAGCTCATCCGGAAGGCCTCGGCGGTCACCTTCGTCGTCATCACCGACCGGGACGGGATCCGCCTCTCCCACCCCGACCCCGACCGCATCGGTGAACGGGTGTCGACCGATCCGAGCACCACGCTGGCCGGCGAGGTGTTCGTCGGCACCGAGACCGGCACCCTCGGGGAGTCGCTGCGCGCCAAGGTGCCGGTGCGCGGCGCGGACGGCAGGGTGATCGGTGCCGTCTCGGTCGGCATCCTGGAACGCGAGCTGGCCGCTGAGTTCGACCGCGAGGCGCCCGTCCTCGTCGCCTGGCTCGGCGGCGCCGCGCTCGTCGGCGCGCTGGGATCGGTCCTCGTCGTCCGGCTGCTGCGCCGCCGCATCTTCGGCCTGGAGCCCGAGGAGATCGCCCGGCTGCTGGAGACCCGCGAGGCGATGCTGCACGGCATCCGCGAGGGCTGGTCGCCGTCGACGAGAAGGGTCGGGTGGTCCTGGTCAACGACGAGGCGTCACGGCTGCTGGACCTGCCCCGGACGTCGCCGGCCGGCCGGCCGCCGACGTGCTCGACACCGCCATGCTCCCGCTCGTGCTCGGGAAGCGGGACGTCACCGACGAGCTGGTGCTCTCCGGCGAGCGCCTGCTGGTCGCCAACCGCACGCCCGCGGTCGTCAGTGGTCGCCGGATCGCCGAGGTGCTCACCCTGCGCGACCGCACCGAGCTGTTCAGCGCGATGCGCGAGCTCGACGGCCAGCGCAACCTCACCAACACGCTACGGGCCCAGGCGCACGAGTTCAGCAATCAGCTGCACGTCGTCCAGGGACTGATCGAGCTCGACCGGCGGGCCGACGCCATCTCCTTCATCGAGCGCATCGGAGGCGGTCGCCTGCTGAGCGGGGCGCCGCTGACCGATGTCGCGGATCCGGGTGTGACCGCTCTCCTCCTGGCCAAGGCCGCGGTGGCCCGCGAGCAGGGCGTCCGGCTGGTGCTCGGCGCCGGCAGCCGGCTGCCGGCCGGCCTCGGCGACGACGTCGTGACGGTGGTCGGCAACCTGGTGGACAACGCGGTCGACGCCGCGGGCCACGGCGGCGAGGTGCACGTCCTGGTGCGCCAGGACGACGACGGGACCGTGCTGGTGCGGGTCGACGACGACGGGCCCGGGGTGGCGCCGGCCGACCGGGCCCGGGTGTTCGACGTGGGCGTGACGACGAAGGGCCGACCGGACGGCAACCACGGCCGCGGTATCGGACTGGCCCTCGTGGCCCGCATCGCGGCGCGCCGGGGCGGGACGGCGACGGTCACCGACTCCCCGCCGGCGGCGCGCGCGTCACCGTGCGGCTGCCCGTGTCCAGGCAGCCCGCGCCGGGCGCGCTGGTGGCGCCGTGACCGCCGGCGGCACGGTGCGGGTGCTCGTGGTCGACGACGACTTCGCCGTCGCCTCGGTGCACCGGGGCTACGTGGAGTCCCTCCCGGGATTCGAGGTGGTGGGCGAGGTGCACCGCGGGGAACGGGCGGTGGAGGCCGTGCGCGTCCTGCAGCCGGACCTGCTGCTCCTCGACGTCTACCTGCCCGACATCTCCGGCATCGAGGTGCTCCGGCGGATCCGGTCGAACCGGGGCCGCAGCCCGACGTGCTGGCGATCACCGCGGCGCGGGAGGTCGAAACCGTCCGGCAGGCCATGGCCGGCGGAGTCGTCGACTACCTGGTCAAACCCTTCTCGCTGGCCACCTTCCGCGAGCGGCTGGAGGTCTACCGCGCCCACCGCACGGAACTGCTGCGTCGCAGCGAGGACTCCTCCACGTCGCTCGAGCAGCGGGACGTCGACCGGATGCTGCACTCCCGCCGTGCCGGCCTCCCGGCGACCGTCGCGGACCTGCCCAAGGGGCTCTCGCCCCGCACCCTGGAGTCGGTGGCCCGTGCGCTGCGCACCGCCTCCGACGAGGACCTGTCCGCCGGCCAGGTGGCCGAGCGGTGCGGCCTCGCACGGGTCAGCGCCCGCCGGTACCTGGAGCACCTGGAGCGCACCGGCCGGGCGGCCGTCTTCCCCGGTACGGCGGCACCGGGCGACCGGAGAACGGCTACCGCTGGGTGCACTAGCCGGCGCGAGGGCTGCCGACGGCCTAGATGCTGTGCCAGCGACCCTCGGTGGCGTTGCCCGCCGGCTTGGACTCGAAGACGTTGCCCTCCGTGGCCGGCACCTCGTCGGTCGAGATCGCCATCCGCTGCAGCAGCGGCCCGACCAGCATGTCGAACACTCCGGGAGCAGCCGGAAGCCCGCGGTGATGAGCGGGTTGAACAGCCCGGCCTGCACGATCCGCCGCGGCCGGTCGACCGTCGACAGCACCGCGCGGGCCACGCGCTGCGGCGAGTACACCGGCGGCGGGGCCGGCCGGTGTTGCCGGTCCACGACCCGGCCTGGACATAGATCGGCGTGTCCACGCCGCCCGGCTGGACGGCCGACACGGAGATGCCGGGCTCGTCCCGGGTCTCCAGCTGCAGGACCCGGATCAGGCCGAGCTGGCCCCACTTCGCCGTCACGTAGCTGCCGAGCAGCGGAGTGGCGATGTTCCCCAGCAGCGAGTTGACGACGACGAGGTGCCCGGCGCCCTGCTTCCGGAACACCGCCAGGACGGCGCGCGCCACGTTCGCCGTGCCGTGCAGGGAGACGTTCACGACCCGCTCGTAGACCTCCTTCGGCACGTCCTCGATGCGGCCGTACGCCATCACCTGCGCGGCGTGCACGACGACGTCGAGACCGCCGAACTCGGCGACCGCGTCGGCGACGGCGGCCTGGACCGCGGCCTCGTCGGTGACGTCCGCGGGGCGCACGAGCGCGGCCCCCGCGCCGGCGGCGAGCACCTCCGCGGCGGCCTCCTGCAGCGACTCGCGCCCCCGGGCCACCAGGACCAGGCGGGCGCCGCGGCCGGCGAGTTCCACGGCGGTCGCCCGGCCGATGCCGCTGGAGGCTCCGGTGATCAGGACCCGCTGCGGGCCGTCGGGATCGGTGGGTGTGGGCACGTGGTCAGCTCCTCGGGGCAGGACGGGGAGGGCGATCGACCCACCCACCTCCGCTCGGCGTCCCGGTCCCGCTACCCGGGGGCCCACGGGCTCATGCGGGTGGTGCACAACCGATGTCGTCGAGCACCGCCAGGAGCCATCCCGGCCCGGTCACGGGTGTCCCGGCGGGCAGCCGGGTGCGCAGCCCGCGGTCCGCGGTGACGACCAGCAGCGCGACCCCGTCCTCCACGAGCCGCGCGGCGCACGCGGCGAGCGTGTCGTCCCCGCTGCCGGCGGCGCGCTCCGCCCGCACGCCGTCCGGGGCGGGCACGTCGCGGGCCTGCCCTCGACGACGGCGACGACCTCCGCGCACGCCAGCACGCCGCCGTCCGGGGCGGTCAGCGTGCGTCCGGGCACCGCGGCCAGACGGGCCAGCAGTCGGGTGGCCGCACCGGCGCGGTCGCGCCACCAGCCGTCCGGACGGGAACCGACGACGTTGGCCGTGTCGACCAGCAGGACCGTCATCGCCGTACTCCGACCGGGTGGCGCAGGTCACCCGGACGGACGACCCGTCCCCGCCCGTGGTTTGCCCGGGACACCCGCGGACACCCGGCTCCGGATCGCAGGGGATCGACGCAGACCCACCCGCCCAGAGGAGACCCAGCATGGCCGGCACCGACCACACCAGGCACGACGGCTCCCAGCACGGGGCCCACCGCGAGCCCACGGCACCGCTCGCGACCGACGGGACGACGGTCTCGCGCGCCACGCCCCGGGAGGCCGTGGCCGCCCAGCGCGCCGTCTTCGGCGGCATCAAGTGGGGCGCGGCGTTCTTCGGCTGGCTGTCGGCCAACGGCCTCGCGGTGCTGCTCGTCGCCCTGCTCTCGGCGGCCGGGGTGGCACTCGGCCTCGCCCAGGGCGTGGACACCGCCGACGAGGCGGCGGAGCAGGCCGATGCCATCGGCATCGGGGGCGGGATCGCCATCCTCGTCGTCCTCTTCCTCGCGTACCTCGCCGGCGGGTACGTGGCCGGCCGGATGTCCCGCTTCGACGGCGCCCGGCAGGGCCTCGCCGTGTGGCTGATCGGCCTCGTGGTCGTCCTCGTGCTGGCCGCGGCGGGCGCCCTCCTGGGTGCCCAGTACAACGTGCTGCAGCAGCTGAACCTGCCTCGCATCCCGATCGACGAGGGCACCGCCACCACCGCCGGGATCATCACGCTGCTGGCCATCCTCCTGGCCACGCTGCTGGGTGCGCTGATCGGCGGCAAGCTGGGCGAGCGCTTCCACCGCAAGGTCGACCGCGCCGGCTTCGACGCCTAGGCGCGACCCCGGCGTTTCTCTAGGCTCCCGGGCATGTGCCGGAACATCCGCCCGCTCTCCAACTTCGAGCCGCCGGCGACGGACGACGAGATCCAGGCCGCGGCCCTGCAGTACGTGCGCAAGATCAGCGGGACGACGAAGCCGTCCCGGGCCAACGCCGACGCGTTCGGCCGCGCCGTGGCCGAGGTCGCCGCGGCGTCCACCCGGCTCCTGGACGCCCTGGTGACCAGCGCCCCACCCAAGGACCGCGACGTCGAGGCCGCCAAGGCCCGCGAACGCGCGGCCCTGCGCTACGGCACCTGAGCTCGCGACGTGTTGCACACAATCGACTAGACGTCCGGCGGCGAGGGTAGGAGCGGGGCGTCCCTCCCCTGCCCTAGGAGTTCGTCATGGCGCGCAACACCCTGTCCCGCTCGCTGCACGACCTCGGTCTGTCCGCCTGGTTCGGCGGCACGCTCGCCAACGCCGTCGCGCTGAACGCCGCCGCCGGCGAGGCCGGGAGCGACTCGGCCACCGGCCGCGTGGCCAACGCCGGCTGGGACCGCTGGACGCCGGTCAACGCCGCCGCCATCGGGGCGCACCTCATCGGCAGCGTCGGCCAGCTGCGCGCGAACAAGGAGCGCGTGGCGGCCCAGCAGGGCGTCGCCGGCATGTCGACCCTCAAGACGCTGCTCACCGCGGCTGCCCTCGGCGCCACCGCCTACAGCCGGGTGCTGGGTCAGCGGGTCTCCGCCGCCGAGAACCCGCCGTCCAAGCGGGGCACCAAGCCGAGCCGGCGGGCCAAGGCACTGGCGCCCGACGTCGCGGCCGCTCAGCAGCAGCTCGACACCCTCCAGTGGGTCATCCCCGCCCTCACCGGCGCCCTCGTCGCGATCAGCTCCTACGCCGGCGAGCAGCAGCGCCCTCCGAGGTGGCCGCGGGCATCACGCCCGGCTGAGCCAGTCGCAGGCCACCACCGACGGCCCACCACGCCCGATGTCCTCAGAGGAAAGCTCATGACCCAGACCGGCACAGCGACCACCGACCATCCCGCGGCCGACCCCGCCGCGCCCCCGTCGATGGGCGCCACCCGCTGCCCCCATTGCACCGACGGGCTCGGCAAGCCGCGACCGGCGAAGCCCGGCTCGCTGCGTGAACGCATCCACGGCAAGCCCGGTCTGGTCGTGCCCTTCCGGGTCGCCGTCTTCATCACCGGGCTGCTGTTCATCCTGCTGGGCATCGCGCTCACCGCCCTGCCCGGCCCGCTCACGATCCCGCCCGTCCTGCTGGGCCTGTGGGTGTGGTCGAGCGAGTTCGAGTGGGCTGCGCGCTTCTTCGCCGTGTTCAAGCGCAAGGCCAAGGACGCCTGGCAGCACGCCAAGCAGCACCCGATCTCCTCCACGGCCGTGACCGTGGGCGGCCTCGCCGCAGCCGGCGTCGCCTTCTGGGCGGTCGGGCACTACCAGCTCGTGGATCAGGCGAAGGTGGCCCTGGGGCTCTGAGCCGAGAAGTCGACATGTCGCCAGATCGACCGGTCGACCGGTCGACCGGTCGACATGCCGGGGCACCGGGCGGGGCCGCGGGCCGGGCCCGCCTAACCTTTCGGCGTGACCGCGACGGCGACCCGGGACGACGCACGCAGTCCCGCGTCCGAAGAAGCCAATCCGGCCGGCGCCCGCTGGTCCCCGGTCGAGCTGCTGCCCCCGCTCCTGGTGCTGGTCCTCGGCCTCGTGCTGCTCCGCCCGGGGCACGGCCTGTGGTTCGACGAGCTGTTCACCGCCGAGGTGGGCCGGCTGCCGCTGGGCGACATCCTCGAGGCGGTGGTGTCCGGACGCGGGACCGCCGACTACCTGGCGACCGTCCCGCCGTCGTACAACGCCCCGTACTACGTGGTCGCGCACGCCTGGCTGTCGCTGCCCGGGCTCGGCGGCGACACCTCGCTGCGCGTGCTCTCCCTGCTCGGCACGGCCGGGGGCCTGGCCCTCATCACGCGGGGCGTCACGCGGCTGGCGGGACACGGCACCGGGGTCCTGGCCGGTCTGCTGCTGGCCGCGAGCCCGCTGGTGCTCGAGCAGTCGGTGGAGGCACGCAGCTACGGGCTCGCGGTGCTGGCCACCGGCGCCGCACTGCTGGGGCTGGCCCGCTGGCTCCAGGACCCGCCGCGGGGCCTGCTGCTGTTCGGCCTGGCCGGCGCGGCCATGGGCCTCATGCACTGGTACGCGGTCACCGCCCTGGCCGCGTTCGTGGTCGCCGGGGTCGCGCTGCGCGGCCGGCGGGCGGTGCCGGTGGTGCTGACCGGCGCCCTCGCCGTGGCGCCCACGGCCGCCATGGTGCTGCTGAACCTGCTCAACGGGACCGGCGGGCGCAACGCCGAGCACCTCGCCGGCACCGGCGGCGCCCTACCCGCCCTGGCCGTGCACGCCTGGGCCGGCGGCTGGACCCCGCTGCTCGCCCTCACCGTCGGCCTCGCCGCCGTCGGCGCGGTGCGCGCACGCGGTGTCCGCGTCGTCGCCACGGCGTGGGCGGTGGTCCCGCTGCTGCTGCTCGTCCTCGCCGAGCTCGTGCGGCCGGTGTACCTGCCCCGCTACCTGCTCGTCGGGCTGCTGGGCGTGGGCGTGCTGGCCGCCGCCGGCACGTTCGCCCTGCCGCGGCTCGCCCGGGTGCCCGTGGCGGCGCTGGTGCTGGCGTGCTCGCTGCTCACCGTCGCGCCGATGGCCGAGCGGGGACCGCGGGAGCGCTCCGATGAGCTCGTCGCCACGCTGGCCGACCTGCACCGCGCCGGGGAGCCGATCGTCGCCGCCGACCAGCGCTCGGCGATGGGGCTGGACCACTACGTGCGCACCCTGGCCCCGCAGCTGCGCCCCGACGTCGTGCTGCCGCCGGACGACGCCCCGGCCGACGCCGACCGGGTCTGGCTGGTCCGCCGGCTCATCGACCGCGTCCCCGAGCCCACCGACGACGACGAGATCATGCGCGAGGCCGGGTTGCGCATGACCGACGTGCACAACTTCTCCGCCAGCAAGACGCACCTGGTGCTGCAGCTCTGGGAGAAGTGAGTCAGCGGCCGGACCGCACCGCCCACGCCAGGGACCGTGCGGACTGGCGGGCACGCGAGCGCCCGGTCCACGCCGACCGGCCTTCCGGCCGGCGGTCGCGCGCGACCGGGATGCTGGTCACCGGCCGCCGGGCCCGGACCACCGCCAGGACGACGCTGGGCGCGCCCTGGTCGCGGACGGCGGGGACGACGGCGTCGCGCACCTGCGGGTCCATCGCCAGGAAGGCACCGGCGTCCGGTGGCAGTCCGGTGAGCCGCGCGGCGACCCGCCGGTGGACGGTGCCCGTCAGCCGCCGCGCCGGGGACTCGTAGCGCCCGCGCCGGCCGGCGAAGACCGCACCCACGTCGCCCCGGGCCAGCCGGTCGAGCAGCAGCGGGACCGCCTCGGGCGGGTCCTGCAGATCGGCGTCGAGGCAGACCCACGCGTCGGCGTCCGGCTCGTCGGCCAGACCCTGGGCCAGGGCGGCGTGCTGGCCGACGTTGACGCGCAGCTCCGTGACCGCGATCCGGCCGTCCGCCGCCGCGAGCGTCCCTGCCACTGCGGCGCTGTCGTCGGGCGACGCGTCGATGACCAGCCGCAGCCGCCAGTCCCGGCCGGCGAGAGCGGTCGCCAGCCGCTCGGCCAGCGGCCGCAGGGTGGCGGCGTTGCCGTGCACGGGGACGACGATCGCGATCCTCGCCTCCGTCACGCCGGTCCCCCGTCGGCCGCCCACGTGCGGGCCAGCCCCTCGGCGAGGTCCACGGTCGGCGCCCAGCCCAGCAGCCGGCGGGCGGCGGACGGGTCGCTGACCCAGTCGGCGGTGTCCCACTCCCGGCCCGGGTGCGCGCCGGCCGCGGTGGCGATCGGCCGGCCGGTCACCCGCGCGGCCGTGTCGACGAGTTCCTCGGTGCTCGTCTGCCTCCCCGTGCCGAGGTTGAGCACCGTGCCGGGCGGCAGCGCGTCGTCGGTGGCGGCCCGCACGCAGGCGTCGACGACGTCGCCGACCCAGATCCAGTCGCGCCGGCTCACCCGGGCCGGGAGCGGCACGGTGCCGCCGGTGCGTGCGGCGGAGAGGACGACCGGGACCAGCCGGGTGGAGTGGTCGCCCGGCCCGTAGACCTGGAAGGCGCGCAGCACGGCGGCCCGGACCCCGCGTTCGACCGCGGCGCCCAGCAGCAGCAGCGAGCCGGCGGCCTTGGTGGCGCCGAAGAAGCCCCGCGGCTCCAGGGCGGCCGCCTCCGTGAGCGGACGTGGGGACGCGGCGTACTCGGTGGAGGACCCGAGCCGGATGACGGCGCGGCAGCGGTCGGGCAGCGCGTCGACCAGCCAGGGACTGGTGTTCACCGCCGTCGTCGCCGCCCGCTCCGCGGGGTGGCCTTCGCGCGGCCCGCGGCCAGCGCGAAGACCACGTCCGGGTCGGCCGCGCGCACCGCCGCCGCGCCGGCCACGGGGTCGGCCAGATCGACCTGCTGGCGGGTGAGCCCGACGACGTCCCAGCCGTCGGCGGTCAGCCGGTCGACCAGGTGCCGCCCGACGAAGCCGCCGGCACCGGTGACCAGCGCCCTCACGCCGGAGCCGGCACCGCCGCGGCGACCGGCCTCCCGGTGACGGCCTCGACGAACCGCGACCGGCGCCCGGCCGCCTCGGCGGCGTCACCGCCCCGCAGCGTGGCCAGCGACTGCAGCAGGCGCGGCACCTCGGTGAACGGGTCGCGGCCGGCCATGTCGGCGGTGAACGAGCGACGGAGGAAGGTGAAGTCGGTCCGCAGGCGCACCAGCTCGGCCGCCAGCAGATCGGAGCTCACCGGGAACCCCTCCCCGGCAGCGTCAGGCCGGCCGCGCCGAACGACTGGGTCACCGCTGCGCGCACGGCGTCGACCGTGCCGTCGACCAGGGACGGAACAGCTCGTCGGAACCGCGGTCGATGCGCAGGTCGTTGAGCCCGACGTAGATGCGGGACAGGGGGCGCAGGGCGAGCTCGGCCGACCGGTCGACCGCGTCCTGGGTCTCGACCAGGATCCCGACGCCGCAGCGGCCCGCCACCAGGTCGAGGGTGCGGTCCACCTCCTCGACCGTGCGCACCATCGGCAGCAGCACCTCGTCCGCACCGCGGGCGACGGCCTCGCCGACCTCCGCCGCGGTCCAGGGGCCGTACCCGTTGATCCGGCACACCAGCCGGCCCGGGGTGGCCGCGCGCATCCGCGAGAGGTCCTCGGGGGTGTCCTCGTTGATCTGGGTGTTCTCGCCCTGCTGCCGCCGCGCCTTGCCGCGGCGCTCCCAGTCGACGACGATGCCGGCTGCTCCGGCGGCGACCACGTCGTTCCCCAGGCGGGGTCGACCGTGAAGAGGAAGAGGTCCACGCAGCGGAGCTTAGGCTTCCCTAAACCTCAGCGGGTGCACTGGTCTCGGCGCGGTGGACCGGACCCTCAGACGGAGGGCTGCAACGGAGCCGAGCGGCCCGCCGCATCCACGGGGAACGCCAGCGCGATCCCCCGCACCGTCACCACGACGTCGTCACCGACCGCCGGCAGGTCTGCGCCGTCGACGCGCGCGCTCACCGTGGCCCCGTCGGAGAGGGCCAGGCGGACGCGCGAGTCGTGGCCGTAGAAGTCGACGCCGCGGACCCGGGCGACCACGGCGCCGGCCTGCCCGGCCGACGCCAGCCGCAGCTGCTCCGGGCGCAGGAGCACCCGGGCCCGGCCGTCGGCCACCGCCCCTCGCACGGCACCGCGCCCAGGGCGCAGTGCGCGGTGCCGCCCCTCACGTCGGCGTCCAGCACGACCGCCTCGCCGACGAAGGTGGCGACGTCGAGGTCGCTCGGGCTGCGGTACAGCGTGCGCGGATCGGTGAGCTGCACGAGCCGGCCGCTGCGGAGCACCGCCACCTGGTCGGCCATCGACAGCGCCTCGGCCTGGTCGTGGGTGACAAGCACCGCGGTCGCCCCGGTCGCGGCGAGGGCCGCGGAGACCGCCTGCCGGGTCTCCTCGCGCAGCCCGGCGTCCAGGGAGGAGAACGGCTCGTCGAGGAGCACCAGCGACGGCGCGGGCGCCAGGGCGCGGGCCAGGGCGACGCGTTGCTGCTGCCCGCCGGAGAGCTGGTGCGGCGAGCGGTCGGCCAGCGAGGGGTCCAGGCCCACGAGCCGGAGCAGCTCACCGACCCGGCCGCCGTCGCGCCGCTGTCCCCGGGGCAGCCCGAAGCTGATGTTGCCGGCCACGGTCAGGTGCGGGAAGAGCCCGCCCTCCTGCGGCACGAACCCGATGCCCCGTCGCCGCGCGGCGACGCTGCGCCCCTCGCCTGCCACGATGCGGTCGGCCAGTGCGACGGTGCCGGAGTCGGGGTCCTCGAAGCCGGCGACAAGGCGCAGCAGCGTCGTCTTGCCGCAGCCCGAGGGACCCAGCAGCGCGGTGAGGCTCCCCTCGGGCACGTGCAGGTCCACCCCGGTGAGGACCGGGGTGGCGCCGAAGGCCTTGGTGAGGGCCGTGACGGTCAGCGAGCTCATGGGGTCGGTCCTCGTCGGGCATCTCGGGACAGCAGCACGGTGGCGGGAGCGGACAGCAGCACCATGACCACGGCGTAGGGCGCCGCCGCGCCGTACTCCAGCGAGCTGCTGGCCGACCAGAACGCGGTCGCCAGGGTGGTCGTTCCCGTCGGGGCCAGCAGCAGCGTCGCGGTCAGCTCGGTGACGACGGCGAGGAACACCAGCGCGGCACCGGCGCCGATGCCCGGCGCCAGCAGCGGCAGCGTGATGCGGCGCAGCCGGTCGGGCGCCGACGAGCCGAGGGACGCCGCGACGTCGTCGTACAGCGGCGGAGCCTGCTCGACCGCCGACCGGACCGGAACGATCGCCCGGGGCAGGAACAGGATCGCGTAGGCGGCCAGCAGCACCGGAACGGTCTGGTACAGCCACGGCGTCGCCCGGATGCTGAGCGTGACCAGGGCCAGGGCGACCACGATGCCGGGTACCGAGCTGCCGAGGTAGGTGCTCCGCTCGAGCAGGGTCGAGAGGCGCCCGCGGGCCCGGACGGCGAGCCAGCCGGTGGGCAGCGCCATCGCGGTGGTGACGACGGCGGCAGCGGTGGCCAGCGCCAGCGTCGTCCCCGTCGTGGTGGTCAGCGCCGCCCAGTCGACGCTCGCCGGACGACCGCTGGTCAGCCAGTAGGCGAGGCTGCCCAGCGGCACGACGAGGGCGAGCCCGACGAGCGTGCCCAGCGCGAGCAGGGCCGGCGCGGTCAGCCCCCGCAGGGCGACCGGCCGGAGGGGCCGGGCGGCGCCGCGGGCGGTGCGGGCGTAGCCGCGGCGGCCGCGCAGCCGGATCTCGGCCAGCAGCAGGCCGAGGCAGAGCAGGACGAGGACCCCGGCCAGCATGGTGGCGCCCGGCCCGTTGAACGTGGCGCGGTACTGGTCGTAGATGGCCGTGGTGAAGGTCGGGTAGCGCAGCATCTGCAGCGCGCCGAACTCGGCGAGCAGGTGCAGGGCGACCAGCAGGCTGCCGCCCAGCAGGGCCACCCGGAGCTGCGGCAGCTGCACCCGGCGGAACACCGCCCAGCTGGACAGGCCCAGCCCGCGGGCGGTGTCCTCGAGCGCCGGGTCCAGCCCGCGGAAGGCCGCGGCGACCGGCAGGTAGACGAACGGGAAGTAGGAGAGCGTCACGACCAGCAGCGCACCGGCGTAGGTGTCCAGGCCCGGCTGCAGCGAGATCCACGCGTAGCTGTTCACGAAGGCCGGCACCGCGAGCGGCGCGACGAGCAGCACGTGCCACACGCGGCGGGCCGGCACGGACGAGCGCTCGACCAGCCAGGCCGCCCCGACACCGAGCGCCGCGCAGCACAGCACCGTGCCCACGGCCAGCCGGACGGTGTTCCACAGCAGCTCCCCACCCGCGGCCGCAGCACCAGGTCGCGCACGCCGTCCCACCCGAGGTCGGCGGTGTACCAGGCGATGTAGCCCAGCGGCAGCAGCGCCAGCGCCGCCACTCCCACGGCCAGCGCCAGGGTGATCGGCGAGCGGCGGAGGGGCGGGCGGGCGACGCGGACGGCCGCGAACCCCGGGCCGCCGGGACGACCGGCGCCCCGGGGCCCGGGACCGGCAGCGTGGGTGTGCTCAGAGGAGGCCGACCTCCTGCATCAGCTCGGTGACCGTCGGGGCATCGAGCGAACCGGGATCGACCGCGGGCGCCTGCAGCTCGGCCAGCGGCGGGAGCTCCTCGGCGGAGGGCACCCCGACGCCGACGGCGTACTCCAGCGCCGTGCTGCCGGCCAGCCGCTCCTGCGCCTCGCGGCTGGTCAGCCACTCGACCAGGCGCTGGGCGTCGTCCTTCTGGTCGGACGAGGCGAGCACCGCGGCCCCGGAGACGCTGACGAACGCGCCCGCGTCCTGGTTGCGGAAGTAGTGCAGCTCGGCGTCGTCGCCGACGAGGCCGTCCTGGGCCTGGTCGCGGAACCAGTAGTAGTGGTAGGTGATGCCGACCGGGACCTCGCCCTCGTCGACGGCCTTCATGATCGCGGTGTTGCTCGAGTAGATCTCGGCGTTGCGCTCCAGGCCGGTCAGCCACTCGCGGGTGGCGTCCTCGCCCTCCAGCGCCAGCACGGCGCTGACGATCGCCTGGAAGTCCGCGCCCCCGGCGGCGATGGCGACACGGCCCTGCCACTCCGGGTCGGCGAGGTCGAGCATCGACGCCGGGAGCTCGTCCTCGGCGATCTCCGACGGGTTGTGGATGAGCGCGGTCGACCGGGCGGCGAACCCGACCCAGGTGCCCGACGCCGGCCGGTAGGCCGCCTCGACCTGGTCCAGGGTCCCCGCGTCGATCGGCTCGAGGAGGCCCGCCTCGTCGACGACGGCGATCGCCGGGCTGTTCTCGGTCAGGAACACGTCGGCCGGCGAGGCCTCCCCTCCTGCACGATCTGGTTGGCCAGCTCGGAGTCGTTGGCGTCGCGGAACTCCAGCTCGATGCCGGTCTCCTCGGTGAAGCCCTCGACCATCGTGCGGACCAGGCTCTCGTGCTGGGCGCTGTAGACGGTGAGCGCCCCGCCCTCGTCGGACGCCGCGGAGTTGCCGCACGCCGTTCCGGCGCCCAGCACCCCGGCCGCGGTCAGGACGGTGCCGATCGCCCGGCGGGACATGCTCACGTCGTGGTTCCTCCTGCGTTCGCCCGGTGCTCGACCTCGCCTGTAGGCAAGGCACACCTAATCATGATGCGCCTCCCGCCGGACACGCGATCGGCACCCACCTCCGGGCCGTCGGCTACAACTGGGGCATGACCTCCCCTCCCTGCGCCGGGCGCTGTTCGCCGAGCTGACCCCTTTCGAGGTCTACGCCCTGTGCCGGCTGCGGGTGGACGTCTTCGTCGTCGAGCAGGAGTGCCCCTATCCCGAGCTGGACGGCCGGGACACCGAACCGGCGACCGTGCACCTGTGGGTCGAGTCCGACGGCGAGGTCGCGGCGACGATCCGGGTCCTCGACGACGGCGCGACCAGGGCGATCGGCCGGGTGGCGACCGCGGCGGGCTTCCGCGGCCAGGGCCTGGCGGCCCGCCTGATGCACGAGGGCATCGCCCTCTGCGACGGCTTCCCCGTGACGCTCGGCGCCCAGGCCCACCTCCAGGGCTGGTACGAGCAGTTCGGCTTCCGGCTCAGCGGTCCGGGCTACATCGAGGACGGCATCCCGCACGTGCCGATGCGGCGCGAGCCGTCGTGACCGCGGACGACATGGCTCGGGAAGACGCAACGCTGCTCCGGACGGCGGCCGACCGGCTCGAGACCCTGGCCGCCCGGACCACCCCGGGCGACTGGCGGCTCGGCGGCCTGCTGGCCTCCCGGCCGGAGGTGATCGCGCACGCGGCGGACGGCGGCACCGAGCACGTCGCCGAGGCCCGTCGACGCACCGCGGCGTGGATCTCGGCCCTCTCCCCGCTCTGGCGACACCGCTGGCCGCGTGGCTGCGCGCGGCGGCCGACGCGCCCGATCCCGCCGCCGTGGCGGTCGCCCGGACGCTCCTGCAGCGCCTGCCGTAGACCCCGGTCAGTCCAGGGCGCCCCACCCCGCCCGGTCCACGATCTCGTCCGGGCTGCGCCCGACGACCGCCCACTCGCGGCTGCCTCCGTCGACGAGGTCGAGGCGCATCACCCCGTTCTCCGGGGCGGGCCGGGTGACGAGGAAGCCCGTCATGCCGACACCGGCCTCCGCGCCCGTCCCGTCGCGGCCGGTGACCGTGTACCGGGCGACGCCGCCCGCGCCGTACATCAGCAGGGTCGGACCCTCGCCGCCGTCCGAGAGCTCGACCTCACAGACGACGGCGGCGCCCAGCGTGTCGAGCGGTGTGCCGGCCGGATGTGCCTGCATGCCGCACCCTCGCCCGGTGCCCGACCCCGAGGGCTGCATGTCGGCCCAGGCGACGCTCACCACGACCGCCCCGTTCGGCAGCGTCACCGCCAGCACCACCCCGTCGGCACCCTCACCCCCGGCAGCGGCCCGGAGAACAGCAGGTCCAGCCGCACCTGCTCCCGGGTCAGCCCGGTCTGCGCCAGCACCCCTGCAGCGCCAGGTCGACCGCCTCCGGCACCGGTTCCTCGCCGGCCGGGTCCAGCGGGGCGAGCAGCGGCGGGTCCCACACGTGCTCGCCGCCGAAACTGACCGGCACCGGCCGGCTCTCGACGACGGCGCCGTCGCGGAGCACCCGGTAGAGCCCGGCGCTGCCGTGGACCGTGGGCCGGTCGACGCCGGTGACGGCCACGCCGTCGTCGGTCTCCACCGGCGCGAAGTCACGAGCCACCGACCCGTCGGCCCCCACCTCGACGCGGGGCGAGAGCTCGACGGCGTCGTCGGGCGCGGTCAGGACGACGAGCACGTCCCCCGGGGCGGCGACGTGGCTCGCCGAGGCGGCGTCCTCGAGCCGCTCGACGGCGCCCTCCGCGACGAGCGTCGCGGGATCGGCGCCGGGCGCGCCGGTGAACCACTGCCCGGTCACCGCGCCGCTCACGTCGGTGCGGCCGACCACCAGCGCGCGCCGGCTGCCCTCGACGTCGCCCAGGTACGCCACCCGGCGGTTCTCGATCGCCGGCGCCCACAGTGGTTCGCTCCAGTCCAGTCCCCGAACCGCCTCGAGAGCGGCCGTGTCGTCGGCGAGCGAGCCGCGCACCGGCCACTCCAGCACCGCGGCCGACGCCGAGGCGACCTCCCGGTCGGGCGCGGTGCGGCCGGAGGGCCAGACCGTGGGCACCGTCACGGCGATCAGCGCGAGGCAGGCGGCCACGGCGAGCACGGCGGTCCGGCGCCGTCGCTGGGTCGCGGCCGTCTCCACGACGGCGTCCACCGCGGTGTCGTCGTCCAGCAGCGCGACACCGCCGCGGCCGGCGGCGCCGTGCAGCAGGTCGCGCAGTTCGTCCTCGGTCACGCCACACCTCCGGTGGGTCGCAGGGCGGGGTCGGCGGCGAGCGCCGACCGGAGCCGGGTCATCGCCCGGGACGACTGGGTCTTGACGGTGCCGACGGAGCAGCCGAGCAGCTCGGCGGTCTGCGCCTCGGTCAGGTCCTCGTAGAAGCGGAGGACGACCACCGCGCGCATCCGCGGGGGCAGGGCGTGGAGGGCGTCGATCACGGCGGCGCTCCTCTCCGGGTAGCGGTCGTAGTGGGCCTGCTCGGGGACGGCGTCCATGACCTGCTCGGTCGAGAGGAGCCGCCGCCGCCAACTCGTCGCGGTCGTCACGAGGACCCGGCGCACGTACGCGATCGGCTCGCCCTGCGCGGCGATGCGGTTCCAGTGCCGGTAGGTCTTGAGCAGCGCGGTCTGCACGAGGTCCTCCGCGTGGCCGTCGTCCCCGGTCAGCAGGTAAGCCGTCCGCAGGAGCCCGGCCCTCCGGTGCACCACGAACTCGCGGAACCCCGCCTCAGCGTCGATGTCCACCGCGCTCCTCTCCCGTCCACCCCTTACACGCCGCGGGGGTTCCGGAAGGTTGACAGGACGGGTGCGCGAGATCGGGACGCCACACTGGTGTCGTGGACGAGCCGCAGGACGAGAACGCGCTGTGCTCCGCCAAGGGCTGCCGGGCCGCGGCCCGGTGGCGGCTGGTCTGGAACAACCCCGGGTGCACACCCCGGACCGCGAGAAGGTCTGGGCCGCCTGCGACGGGCACCGGGATCCCCTCTCCCACCACCTGGCGATCCGGTCCTTCCTGCGGCGGGTCGAGCCCCTCCAGGAGGATGAGACGTCTAACGATTAGACGTCTAAGCTGCACTGGTGCCGCCTGACGAGGAGTCGCTCAGCCTTCTGATCGGCCGCGCGGCCAAGGAATTGAGCCGGTCCTTCGACGACGTGCTCGTCGCCGCGGGCGGCTCCGCACCCGCCTGGCAGGTGCTCCGCGCGCTGGAGGCGGGCTCGCACCGCACGCAGGCCGACCTGGCCGCCGCCATCGGGGTGCGCCAGCCCACGCTCACCCATCACCTCGACGCGATGGAGCGCGCCGGCCTCGTCATCCGGGAGCGGGCGGACGGCAACCGCCGGGTGCAGGTCGTCACCGTGACGGAACCCGGCCGCCAGCTGTTCCTGCGGCTCCGCCGGGCCGCGGCCTCCTTCGACGGCCGGCTGCGCGCCGGCCTGACCGACGGCGACGTGGCGGAGCTGCGCCGCGTGCTCGCCCAGCTGGCGGAGAACGCCCGCCCGGACTGAACCCCTTGACGGGCGCCCATTCCGGCTACACCCTCTAGCCGTGGCTACGGAGCAGAGCCTTCCGCCGACGCGGATCGAGCGCCGCCGGGCCGCCGTGCGCGACGAGGCGCTGGACCACGCTCTCGCCCTGATGACCGAGGAGGGTGTCGGTGCGCTGACGGTCACGGAGGTGGCCCGGCGCATGGGGATCCGCGGACCGTCGCTGTACAAGTACTTCCCCAGCCGGCACGCGTTGTACGACGCACTGTTCGCCCGCGGTCTGGCGACCCAGCAGGCCGCCGTCCGCGCCGCCGTCGGCGACGCCCGGGGTGTGGCGGCTCTCCGCGCCGGCGGCCGGGCCGTCGTGCGCTGGGCGGTCGAGCACCCGGCGCTCGCCCAGCTGCTGCACTGGCGCCCGGTCCCGGGCTTCGAGCCCTCCCCACCGTGTTCGAGCCGGCGGTCGAGGAGATGGCCGACGTGCGGGCGGTGTTCGCCGAATCCGTGCGGCTCGGCCAGCTGGCGCCGGCGGCCGACTCCGACGTCGCGGTCCGCCTCTGGACCGTCGTCCTGGGCGGGCTGATCTCCCAGCAGCTGGCCAACCAGCCGGGCACCTCCTTCGCCGACGGCGTCTTCAGCCGGCTCACCGACACCGCGATCGACCAGTTCCTCTCCGCCTATCCCCCTGAGGAGTCGCCATGCAGACACTGGACCGCGACGAGGTCAGCACGGTCGTCGCAGCCCCGCCCGAGGTCGTCTACGACCTCGTCGCCGACGTGACCCGGACGCCCGAGTTCAGCCCCGAGATCAGCAGCTGCCGCTGGCTGGACGGCGCCACCGGCCCGGCGGTCGGCGCGCGCTTCGAGGCGGTCAACACCAACGCGCGGGGCAAGAGCTGGAAGAACCGGCCGGTCGTGACGGTGGCGGAGCCCGGCCGGGCATTCGCCGTCACCCGCACCGAACCGTTCGCCGGCACGATCACCTGGCGCTACCGCTTCGAACGGGTCGACGGCGGCACGCGGGTGGTCGAGAGCTACGAGGTGGAGCGGCCGGTGAGCCGGATCGGCTGGTTCGTGATCGAGCGGATCTTCGGCGACCGCGACCGGCGCGGGGCCCTGAACGCCGGGATGCGGACCACCCTGGACCGGCTGCGGACGGCTGCCGAGGCGGGCTCCCCGACGCCTCCTGAGGGCGGACAGGGCCAAGTCCGCCCTCAGGTGCCCAGCTCCCGGGCGCACGCGGCTGCCCGCTGGAGCAGGAGGGTGCGCTCCCGCTCGTTGCGGGTCATGTCCGCGGCCCGCTCGAACTCCGCGCGCGCCTCGTCCCGTCGTCCCAGCTGCTCGAGCAGGTCGCCGCGCACGGTGGGGAGGAGGTGGTACCCGGCGAGCGCACGGTCCTCGCTCAGCGCGTCGACCAGCTCCAGGCCGGACTCGGCGCCGTACGCGCGCGAGACGGCCACCGCGCGGTTGAGCTCGACCACCGGCGAGCGGGTGAGCCCCGCCAGCGCCTCGTACAGCGCGGCGATCCGCACCCAGTCGGTGTCCTCCACGCTGGTCGCGCGCGCGTGGCAGGCGGCGATCGACGCCTGCAGCGCGTACGGGCCGAGCACCTCGCCGACCTCCTCGGCGCGCCGCAGGGCGGCCAGCCCACGTCCGATGAGGACCCGGTCCCAGGCCGCGCGGTTCTGGTCGGTCAGGGTGATCGCCTGGCCGTCGGGCCCGACCCGGGCTGCCAGCCGCGACGCCTGGATCTCCATGAGCGCCACCAGCCCGTGCACCTCCGGCTCCCCGGGCACCAGCCCCGCCAGGATCCGGCCGAGCCGCATGGCCTCCTGGCACAGCGACGGGCGGATCAGGTCCTCCCCGCCGTCGCCGAGTACCCCTCGTTGAAGATGAGGTAGAGCACCTCGAGGACCGAGCCGACCCGGGCGCTGAACTCGGGCCCGGCCGGTGTCTCGAACGGCACGTGGGCGGCGGTCAGGGTGCGCTTGGCGCGCACGATCCGCTGCGCGAGCGTCTTCTCCGGCACGAGGAACGCCCGGGCGATCTCGTCGGTCGCCAGACCGCCGACCAGCCGCAGCGTGAGGGCCACGCGGGCCTCCCGCGAGAGCACCGGGTGGCAGGCGATGAACACCAGCCGCAGGACGTCGTCCTCGACGACCTCGTCGAGCGCGGCGGCCCAGTCCTCCTCGACGTCCTCGCGGTCCACGAGATCCCGACCGAGCTCCTCCGTCTTGCGCTGGAGGTTCTGCGCCCTCCGGAAGGAGTCGATCGCCCGGTGCTTGGCGGCGGCCATCAGCCACGCCCCCGGCTTGGCCGGCACGCCGGTGTCCTGCCACTGCTCGAGGGCCGCGACCAGGGCGTCCTGCGCCAGGTCCTCGGCCAGTCCGACGTCTCCGGTCACGCGGGTCAGGGCACCGACGATGCGGGCGGACTCCATGCGCCAGACGGCGTCGACCACGCGGTGCAGGTCCGCGGTCGACGCCGTCCGGGCCGGTGGGGTGGCCACTCGCCGGTCACTCGCCCCGCTGCTGGGCGACGGTCTCGCGCAGCGCGTTCTCCTGCTCCTGGAGCTCGGGGGTGAAGGCCTCGCCGAAGTCCTCCGCCGTGGAGAACGGGCGGATCTCGAGCTCGCCACCGCGGAACGGCGCCTTGCGCGCCCACTCGATCGCCTCCTCCCGGGAGGAGACCTCGAACACCCAGTACCCCGAGACCAGCTCCTTGGTCTCGGTGAACGGCCCGTCGATGACGGTGGCGTTGCCGGCCTCGTCGAACTGCACCCGGGCGCCGTGCCTGCTCGGCCGCAGGCCGTCGCCGTCGAGCATGATGCCGGCCTTCACCAGCTCCTCGTTGTAGGCACCCATCGCCTCGAGCATGCCTGTGCTCGGCAGCGCACCCTTCTCGCTGTCCTCGGTCGCCTTGACGATCACCATGAACCGCATCGCTGGTTCTCCTTCGTGTCCTGTCCGGTGAGCGGAGGCCGATCGTCGCGACCGGCGCGAACCCCGCTCTACTGACACGTCGAACGACCGGCACCTGGATCGACACGTCCTCCCGACATTTTTCTCGATGGTGGTCGAACGGCGTCCCACGGGGTGCGCGCACCCTCGTGGGTAGGCGCAGAGCATGGACCGCCCGCCACCGAAGCCGGACCACGCCCCCGAGACCGAAGGACTGGCCCGCAGGCTGGACAAGCCGATGGGCGTGCTCGGCCTGGTGTTCGTGCTGGTCGTCCTCGGCCAGTCGCTGGCCCGGGAGGCCTGGCTGGTGACGACGCTGACCGTGCTCGGCTGGCTGGCCTGGGCGGTCTTCGTGGCCGAGTTCGCCTACCGGGCGCTGAAGGCCACGGACAAGCGCCGGTTCTGGGCCCGGAACTGGTGGCAGGTGATCTTCCTGGCGGTGCCGTTCCTCCGGTTCGCCCGGGCGCTCACGTTCCTGCGGGCCGCGCGCGTGGGCGGGGTGCTGTCCGCGGCGGTCCGCGGGTCGCGCTCGGCCGGCCGGCTCCTCACGGGACGGATCGGCTGGCTGACCGCGATCACCGGTGTCGTCGTCCTGGCATCGAGCCAGCTGCTGTACGTCGTGGGCGCCTATGACAGCTACGGCCCGGCCCTCCACGACGCCGCGCTGGCGACCGTCAGCGGGGAACCGCTCTCGGCCCCCGGTGGGCTGGCGCGCTTCCTCGACGTCGTCCTGGCCGTCTACTCGGTCGCCGTCTTCGCCACCGTGGCCGGCGCCCTGGGCGCCTACTTCCTGGACCGCAACCGGTCGGATGCGGCGGTGGCTCAGCCCTCACCGCCGTGGTGATGGGCCCGCGCGTAGGCGGTGAGGATGTCCGCGGTCGACCCACCCACTCCCAGGAACTGCTCGTCGAGCACGTGCGCGAAGTCGTCGATCGCGGTGGCGAGCAAGCCGGCGGCCAGGCGGACGTCCTTCCGCGGCGCCAATCGGCCTGCCGCGCCAAGGCGGGACGCGACGGACAGCATGGCCGGCAGCGACGCATCCTCCATGCCGTCGCGGAAGTAGTACGTCTCGTTGTACTGGGTCACGTCGACCCGGGCCTGGACCAGCCCGCCCGCGAGGCCGTCGAGCAGCGGCGCGGCCAGCGTCGACCCCGGGTCGTGCAGCAGGTCCTCCGCGGGCACCGTGCGCAGCTGCGCGAGCCGCACGGCGAGCGAGCGGCGGCGGATGAGGGCGGGGTACACCTGCAGCACCCAGGTCACCGATCCGGTGAGCAGCGCGAAGCCGATCAGCGCCTGCACCGGGACGGCGATCCGCAGCCAGCCCGCCGCCGGGACGATGTCGCCGAAGCCGAGCGTGGCGAGCGTGACCGTGGACAGGTAGACCGCGTCGAGCACCTGGCTGCGCTCGCTCACGTCCAGACCGCTCTGGTAGACGAACCCTTCGGGCAGGTGCGGCGCGTACACCAGCGCACCGCCCCCGATGAGCAGCAACAGCCACATCCCGATCACCAGGGCCAGGGCGATCGGGCCGGTCAGCACTCCCGCCGTGCCGCGCTCGCGCCGGCGCTGACCGAGCCGCCAGAGGCCGCGCATGACGAGGTGGCTCAGGTCACCGCGGCCGCTCGGGTGCCAGATGGTGTGGAAGATGTCCCGCAGCGCGACGAGGACGAGCACGACCCCGGCGCCGGTGATCAGCCAGTCCGCCCAGTACGCCATCGGGTCGAGCCTGCCAAACCAGCGCGCCCGGGGCCTCCCGAGGGTGTGCCGCCCCCGGACGACGAGTGCCCCGCCGGTGGACCGGCGGGGCACCCGGACGAGGAACGGAGGTCAGATCGCCGCTGGCGCGCGCGCCCCGGCCCGACGCGGAACCCTCCAGGCCTCGATGCGGTAACGATGCGTTCCCGTCGTCCCGACCACCTCACCCACCCCGGGGCACCGGTCCGCGTGAGCGGCCGGGACCCGGGTAGGGACGGCCGCATGAGCGACGACGGGGCAGGTCAGGGCGGTTTCGCCGAGCAGCTCGGCGCGCGGGCGGAGGTCGCCGACGACGGGTCGGCCCGGATGAGCTTCACGGTGCTGGAGGAGCACCTCAACCAGGCGGGCGCGCTGCACGGCGGCGTCCTCGCGACGCTCGTCGACACCGCGATGGGTGCCGCCGTGCGTTCCGCGGTCGACGCCGGCGACGTGCCGGCGACCAGCCAGTTGACCGTCACCTACCTGCGGCCGGGAAGCCCGGCGACCTGACCGTCACGGCGCGGCTGCGGACCCGCGGCGAGCACCTGACGGTCACCGAGGCCGACGTCGAGCAGGACGGGAAGAGCCTGGTCCACGCCGTCGCGACCTTCGCCCTGCTGCACCCCTGAACCGGCCGGCCGCCGGTCGCCATGTCGACCTGTCGACACGTCGACCGGCCGGTGACGGAGGACCCGTGCGGGGGACGCGGGGCTGGCGCACCTGAGTAGCGTCGAGGACGACATCTCTGCTGCCTGGGAGGCACCCCGTCGTTATGCGGTCCGGACGCTGCGCCGAAGCCCATCTGGGCTGCCCCTGCCGGGGCGACCAGACGATCCACGAGGAGCGCTCGAAGGAGATCACCGAGGCACGGGCCCATGCGGCGGAATCCGTCGACTGCCCCGAGTGCGGCGCGGCCACAACCCCGCTGAGCATCGTCAGCTGGGGCCACTGCCGGGCCTGCCGCACGGCGCAGTCGCGGGAGATGTACCCCTCCGCTGGTGAGCTGGTCCCGGTGACGGAACCGGAGGACCATCGGGGCATGACCACCGCGAGCTGGAACGGAACCGTCGTCGCCGAGTCCGACGACATCGTGACCGTCGAGGGCAACGCCTACTTCCCGCGCGACGCCGTCCGCGAGGACGTGCTGCGTCCGTCGGCGAAGCAGACAGTCTGCCCCTGGAAGGGCACCGCGTCCTACTTCGACCTCGAGGTCGGCGGTCAGGTCAACGGGGCCGCCGCCTGGTACTACCCCGAGCCGAAGGATGCCGCGCAGGAGATCGCCGGGCGGGTGGCCTTCTGGAAGGGCGTCGAGATCCGCTGACCCGCGGTCAGCGGGGCGGGCGCCGGCCAGTTCCCGGGCCGCGGAGGCGGCGTCGGCGTCCAGCTGGCGGGCGATCGCCTCCTGGAAGGAGTCGTAGGCGGTGTCGGGCGTGGTGCCCAGCGCCGTCCCGATCTCCTCCCACCCGGCACCGCCGCGCAGGGCCGCCCGGATGCCGATCAGCTGGCTGTCGTGCGCCTTGCGCGCGACCACCTCGCCGAGCGCCAGGAGCTCCAGTGCCTCGTAGGTGTCCAGGGATGTGTCGACGTCCTTGAGCGAGGACGCCCAGTCGTCGTCGTCCTGCTGCCGGACGGTGTTGAGGGTGGTCTCTCCGCTGTCGCGTCTGCTGAGGAAGTCGAGTCGGGTCGCGGCCGTCGAAAGCGAGAACTCCGCTTCGAGGACCTCCGGGGTGATGCTCATACCCGCAGACTTCCCCGCCCGTCCCGGCGCGCCAAACTCCCGCCCCGGGTGACCCTCGATACCCCCCGGTACCCCAGCGGGGCGCTACGGAGCGGACCCGGGCGCACACGCGGAAGGGCCCGCACCCCTTGCGGGGTGCGGGCCCTTGCGGCGTCACGTGGTTCAGCTGGAGACGCCCACGGCCTCCTTGGCCAGGGCGGCCAGCTGGGTCTGCGCGGCGCTCGCGACGTTGGCCCGGTTCTTGTGGGCCTCCTCGTAGTTGATGACCACGTGGATGTCGCGCGGCTCCTTCAGGCCCTTGATGGCCTTGATGGCGTCGCCCACCGAGAGGTTGTCGTAGTTCTTGATCGGCAGCTCGTCGGCGGAGACGTCGCCGAGCTCTTCGCGGGCGGACTTGGCGGCCTCGGCGGCGTCCTTGTTGCCCTCGCGGGCAGCGACCTGCTCGGCGCGGCGCAGCGTGGCGCTGCGGCCGGCGGTCAGGCTCTCGCGGACGGCGTCGGTCAGCGCGGCGGCGCGGTCGGTGACGGCGGAGAACCGGTCGGAGGTCTCCTCACCGGCGTGCTTGACCGTGTCGACGGCGTTGTTGACCGTGTTGGCCCAGAAGCGGACGGGGGCGTTGACCGCACGGGCCACGCCGCCGGCGACCTTCTGCACCGGGGTCGGCACGAGGGCGACGGGGCCGCCCATGGCCTCCTCGGCGAGGACGACGGTCAGCCACTCGACGGTCGCCTTGTGGGCGTCGACGAGCTTCTCGGCGAGCTTGCGCACGTCGGTCTTGCCGGCCTGGTCGGCCAGCACCTTGACGTAGGTGGCGCGGTCGAGCAGCTGGTGCTCGAGCTGCAGGTCGGTGAACAGCGCCTCCTCGAACGGGGCGGCCTGCTCGAAGGTGGCCTTCAGCGTCGCCGAGAGGCGGCCGACGGCCGGGGTGACGACGTCCGGGACGCCACCGAGCGAGCGGAGCTGCTCGGTGATCTCCAGGGTGCGGGCCGCGGCGTTCTCGGCGTTCTCGGTGAGCTCGCGGCGCACGGCCTCGGTGCGGGCCTGCGAGATGCGGGTGCGTGCGACCTGCTCCTCGGTCTGCGTGAGCAGAACGAGGGCGCGCAGCTGGTTGATGAGCTTGCTGGTGGTGTCGGTCATGACGAAGGAACAACTCCTGGGATCTGGATGGCCCCGGTGCAGGGTCCCGGCGCGAGCTCGCGAGGGCCGGGGGCAGCGGGGTCCTTGCGCTGACGGTCCTCTCCATGCCCCGCGGATCCAGGGTGCTAACTCCAGCAAGCGGATTGCTAGCAGTGAGCCCCGTCACGGCGTCCTGGGTGCTCACCCGGACGGCGGGCGGTACTCCGCCGACACGCCCAGCACCTCGCTCAGGGCTCGCAGCTCGGCCTCGAACATCGGTGCGGCGTCGTCCAGCGCGAAGCGCAGGTGGCCGAAGACCTCCATGCAGACCATCCCGTAGAGCCGGATCCAGCAGGACAGGAAGACGTGCACCACGCCCAGCGGCAGCGGGACCGGGAGCTTCGCGCACCACGCCTGCAGCTGCTGCTGCAGCTCCGGCTCGATGTCGTCGTCGGCCGGCACGGCGAAGCCGCGCTCGAGGTAGATCCGCGCGACCAGTTCGGCGAAGACCCCACCGAAGCGCGCTCCGGCGACCCGCGCGGGCCTGCTCTCGTCGACCTCGCCGGAGGGCAGCAGCCGCTCCCCGCGCTGCCGAACAGCAGGCCGAACTCCGGGTGGTGCGTGGTTGCCCAGGTGCGGAAGGCCCGGGCGACGGCGAGCAGTTGCGCCGGAGGGCTCGCCGGCTCGGTGGCGTCGCGCACGGCCTCGAGCTCGTCGCTGAGCTCGTCGTAGATGTCGGCGACGACGTGCTCGACCAGGTCCTCGCGGCTGGCGAAGTAGCGGTAGAGCCCGGGCGCGGTCATGCCCATCTCGCGGGCGACCGCGCGCAGGGCCAGACCGTCGACCCCCTGGTCGACGAGCACCTTGCGCGCCGTCGCGCGGATCTCGCGCACCGTGTCGGCGCGCGCGCGATCACGGCGGCTCAGCGGCTCGGCCGGCAGTTCGGTCATCGTTCCTCGTCATTTCTCTTGACAGGTGTGAACACCGTTAGCAGAGTGATCGCCGTTCGCTAACACCGTTCACTGCCGGACCGACGCTAGCACTGGAGACGCCATGTTCGAGGCCCTCGGCCGGGTGATGTACCGCCGCCGTCGCTGGGTGGTGGCACTGGCGCTGGCGTTCCTCGCCTTCGCCGGGATCTGGGGAACCGGGGTCTTCGGCGCCATGACCGGCGGCGGGTTCGAGGATCCCGACAGCGAGAGCTCGCAGGCCGGCGAGGTCGCCGAGCGGGAGCTCGGTCGCGGCGGCGGCGACGTCGTCGTCCTGTACTCCAGCGACGGGCTGACCGTCGACGACGGTGCCTACGCCTCCGCCGTCGAGGAGAGCCTGGCGCGGCTCCCGGACGACGTCGTCGAGGAGGCGGTGACCTTCTTCGGCACCGGCGCGCCCCAGCTGGTCAGCGAGGACCGGACCGCCACCTACGCCCTGCTCACGCTGGCCGGCGACGAGGACCAGCGCACCGAGGGCCTGGAGGCGATCGAGGACGACCTGACCGCCGAGGGGCTGGAGACGCAGATCGGCGGCGGGACGACGATCAACCGCGACATCAACGAGCAGGTGAGCGCCGACATCGCGCGGGCGGAGATGATCTCGCTGCCGATCCTGGCGGTGCTGCTGGTCGTCATCTTCGGCAGCTTCGCGGCGGCCGGCCTGCCGCTGGCGATCGGCGTGGTCGCGATCCTCGGCTCGTTCGCGGCGCTGCGCGGCTTCTCGATGGTCACCGACGTCTCGATCTTCGCCGTCAACGTCGTCACCATCACCGGCCTGGGGTTGGCCATCGACTACGGCCTGTTCATGGTGAGCCGGTTCCGCGAGGAGATCCGCCGGCAGCCGGACACCGAGACGGCGCTGGCGCGCACGATGGCGACCGCCGGGCGGACGGTGGCCGTCTCCGGCATCACGGTCGCGATCTCGCTGGCCGGGCTGCTGATCTTCCCGCAGGTGTTCCTGCGGTCGATGGGCTTCGGCGGGATGAGCGCCGTCCTCATCGCCATGCTCGCCGCCCTTACCCTGCTGCCGGCGCTGCTGGCGATGCTCGGGCCGAAGGTCGACGCGCTGTCGGTGCGCCCGTGGCTCCGGCGGCTCGTCCGCCGTCCCCCGCGGACGTGGCCAGCTCTGCGGGAGCCGAGCACGGGGCGTGGGCGCGGATCGCGCACAGCGTGATGCGCCGGCCGGTCGTCTACGCCGTCGTCGTCACCGCCGTCCTGGTGTTCCTCGCCCTGCCCTTCCTGCGGGTGCAGTTCGGCGGGGTCGACGAGCGGGCCCTTCCCGAGGGCACCGAGAGCCGCGTCGTGTCGGAGACGCTGAAGGCCGACTTCCCGCCCAGCGAGCGCGGCCCGATCGACGCGGTCGTGACCCTGCCCGACGCCGTCGACTCCCCACGGGCGGAGCCGCGCTGCAGGCCTACGTGGAGCGGGTCGCCGCGGTGCCGGGGGTGGACGGCGCGACGATCGCCGGCGCGGCCGGGGAGACCGCCCGGGTCGACATCGCCTACGCCGGCGACCCGCTGTCCACCGAGGCCCGCGACCTCGTCGGCGAGATCCGCGCCGTCCCGGCGCCCGAGGGCGGCGAGGTGCTCGTCGGCGGGCAGACGGCGGCGCTGGAGGACCTGCTCGACAGCCTCGCCTCGCTGCTGCCCTGGATGGCGCTGTTCGTGGTGGCGACGACGTTCGTGCTGCTGTTCCTGGCCTTCGGCTCGCTGGTGCTGCCGGTGAAGGCGGTGGTGATGAACGTGCTGTCGCTGGGTGCCTCGTTCGGCGCGCTGGTCTGGATCTTCCAGGACGGCAACCTGTCCGGATTCCTGGACTTCACGCCGACCGGGTTCGTGGAGGCGACCCAGCCGATCCTGGTGCTGGCCATCGTCTTCGGGCTCTCGATGGACTACGAGGTGTTCCTCATGTCCCGCATCCGGGAGGAGTACGACCGGACCGGCGACAACACGACCGCCGTCGCGACGGGGCTGCAGCGCACCGGCGGGATCATCACCAGCGCGGCGTTGCTGCTGCTCGTGGTGATCGGCGCGTTCTCGCTGTCGGGGATCACCTTCATCAAGATGATCGGCGTCGCCATGCTGATCGCGATCGTGGTCGACGCGACCGTCGTCCGGATCCTGCTGGTGCCGGCCACCATGCGGCTGCTCGGCCGGGCGAACTGGTGGGCGCCCGGGCCGCTGGGCCGCCTCTACGCGCGCTACGGCATCCGCGAGTCCGACGGCGAACCGCTTCCCCAGCGCGAACCAGAACTCGCCGGCGCCCGCTGAAGCATCCGCCTGCCCTCAGGCAAAGGAACCTTTACCTGCGTTCTCGGCTCCAGGACGCAGGTAAAGGTTCCTTTGCCTGACGCGGTCGCCCGGATCGACGGTCAGGCGTTCGCCGGCATCTCGTTCTCGACGGACAGGCGCGGGTTCACCCGGAACCGGAGGACCGGCTGGGTGTCGTCGTCCAGGAGATGGCGCGGCGCCAGCCGCACCCGGCGGGCCGGCAGCGCGGACGGCGGCAGCAGCTTGCCGCAGCCGACGCAGTACCGGCCACGCTGCTCGACGGCGCTGCAGTGGGTGCAGGTCATGGTGCCTCCTCGAACTCGGACGTCCCCCGCGGGCTCGTTCGATGGGGACGATCGCAGCTCGGGACGACGGATCTCGACGGTTCTCGACCCGTGGGACGACACGTAATCCGACCGTCACCTACCCGGAGATCTGCGTCACGGGCACGGATACGGCTGGTCGCCCAGGACGTCGTCCCGCAACCGGTCGAGGAACGGCACCTGGCCCGTCAGCAGCTTGCCCCGCGCCTCGTCGAGACCGAACCAGGCCGCCCCGTCGATCTCGGGGAACTCCTGCAGCCGCCCCGAACGCGGCGGCCACTCGAGCTGGAACGTGTTGCTCCGGATCGCGGTGGCGTCCAGGTCGCCCTCGGCGGCCCACACCGTGAGCACCTTGGCGCTGGTCACCTTCGCCGACCCCAGCGGGACGAGGTCCCCGCCGGGCACGGGCGAGCCGAGCTCTTCCGCGAACTCCCGCCGGGCGACGGCGAGCGGGTCCTCGTCCGGCCCGTGCTCGCCCTTCGGGATCGACCATGCACCGTCGTCCTTCCTCGCCCAGAACGGGCCGCCCATGTGCCCGAGCAGCACCTCGGGCCCGTCCGGTCCCCGCCGGTACAGCAGGATCCCCGCACTCGTCCTCGGCACGGGGCCAGCCAATCAGAGGTGCGTCAGCGCCTCGGAGAGGTCGACGACGTCGGCGTACTTGGCGTCGAGGTCGGCGAGGTTGTTCTCGTGCACCGCCGGCGTGCGGTCCGCGCACGCCTCGCGCACCACCTGGGGACGGAAGCCGGAGTTGAGCGCGTCCATGGCGGTGGCCCGGACGCACCCGGAGGTGGAGACGCCGGCGAGCACGACGGTGTCCACACCCGCCGCGTGCAGCGTGGGCGCCAGCGACGTCCCGAAGAAGGCCGAGGCGTACTGCTTGACGACCACCGGCTCCCCTGGCCCCGGGGCGAGGGTGAGGTCGCCCCAGCTGCCCGGGGCGCCCTCGGCGAAGGCGGCCAGGGCGGGCACCTTGCGGACGAACAACCCACCGTCGGCGAGATCCGGGCGGTACCGGACGACGGTCCACAGCACCGGGTGCCCGGCAGAGCGGGCCGCGTCGACCAGCGCCGCCGTCGCCTCGACCGCCGGTCCGGGATCGGGGAGCCCGAACGGGCCGTCCGGCTCGGTGTAGGCCCGGACGAGGTCGATGACGACGACGGCGGGGCGCGACCCCCAGCCCACGCGGCCCGAGAAGGCCGACCCGTGCGGGCCGGGGACCGGCTCCGGCTGACTCACACCCACACGGGCCGCTTCGGCGCCGGCAGGCCGGTCTCCTCCTCGCAGCGGGCCAGCAGCTCCTCGAGGGGCGGTCCCATGTCGAAGACGGGCAGCTCGGCGGGCCGGTCGGCGCGCATCTGGTCGCGCCGGTTCTCGGTCGCCTCGGCGTCCACCGCGCCGTCCTCGTCCACGCAGACGCCGTAGCACTCGGCGCCCTTCGCCGTCACCAGGCCCCGTCGCACCTCCTTCGCCACCAGCTCCGGATCGCGCTCGAGGGGATCGCCCCAGCCGCCGCCGCCCCAGGTGACGAAGTGCAGCACGTCGCCCGGCGCGACCGGTACGTCGTGGCACTTGCTGGGCAGCACCGAGCGGGTGCCGTCGGCGCGCTCGAGCCACTTCGTGCCGCGGGAACCGGGGTGCCCGCCGTTGACGCCCCAGGGGTAGGTCAGCCACCGGTCGTCGTGGATGGCGATCGTGCCCGGCTCCTCGAAGACGTAGGCGACGTCGACGCCGTTGCCGCCACGGTGCAGGCCGGCTCCGCCGGTGTCGGCGACGGTCTCCCACTGCTCGATCCGCAGCGGGTAGTAGGACTCCAGGTACTCGCACGGGATGTTGGTGAAGCTGGGCCACAGCGAGTGCCCGTCCGGCCCGTCGCCCATCGGCCGGCCGGGGATGCCGCCGAAGCCGATCGAGTACAGCTGGAACCACTCCCCTTCCGCTCGCCGCCCGAGTAGTGGCCGGAGTACATGAAGTGCGGCGACGAGGAGAAGCCGGCGGCGTTGAGCAGCGCCGGGTTGGTCTGCCCGAGCAGGCCGCCGAACAGGTCGAAAACCCGGCCGATGCCGTGGTTGCGGCCCGACAACGCCGCCGGGAACTTTGGCTTCCAGTACGAGCCGTCGGGGATCGTGACGTCGACCAGCGGGTAGAAGCCGTCGTTCCAGAGGATCTGCGGATCGGCCACGGTGATCATGTAGATCCCGAAGAACATCCGGGTCAGGTTCTCGTTGATGTAGTAGTTGATCGGCCCCACCGCCTGCGGGGACGAGCCGGTGAAGTCGATGTGCACCTTGTCGCCGGTGCGGGTGAGCGACATCGTGAGCTCGTACGGGCCGTTGCCGACGCCGTCGTCGCAGATGTAGTCGGTGAAGGAGAGCGTGCGGCCCTCCTCGAACACCATCGACAGCAGCACCTTCATGGCGTCGTAGTTGCGCTGCAGCAGGGCGTCGAGCGCGGACAGGTAGGTGCCGGTGCCGAACCGGTCGCACATCTCCTCCACCCGCCGGGCGGCGGTGCGGCAGGCGGCGACCAGACCGTTGAGATCGGCGCGGTTCCAGTCGGGCTTGCGGACCTGGTTGAGGATGATCCGCAGCGCGTCCTCGTTCGCCACGCCCCGCTGGTAGAGCTTGAAGGGCGGGATGACCACGCCCTCCTCGTAGATGGTGGTGGCGTCGGTCGGCATGGACGACGGCGTCTTGCCGCCCACGTCGGACATGTGCCCGAACATCGACGCCCAGCCCACGAGCCCGCCCTCGTGGAAGATCGGGACGACGACCAGCCAGTCGTTGGCGTGACTGATCGCGGCACCGCAGGAGTACGGGTCCGAGGTGAGCAGCACGTCGCCCTCCTCGATGGTGCCGTCGAAGCCCTCGAGGAAGTCCGGGATGGACAGGCCGAACTGGCCGACGACCATCTTCCCGTCGCGGTCGGCGATCAGCGGGAACTCGTCGTGCTGCTCGCGGATGCCCGGCGACAGCGCCGTCCGGAAGAGGACCTCGTCCATCTCGTAGCGGGCGTTGCGCAGGCCGTTCTCGATGAGGTCGAGGGTGATCGGGTCGACGGCACCCTTCTCGATCGTGCCGGTCGCGGTCTCGATGATCTGCGCCATGGCGCTCAGCCCTCCGACGGGTTGATCAGCAGGGAGCCCGAGGGGTGCACGGTGGCGGCGTGCCCGGGCAGGACGAGGGTCGTGGAGTCCATCTCGGTGACGATCGCGGGGCCGTGCACGACGTCGCCGGCGCGCAGCCGGGCCCGGTCGTAGACGTTCGCGGGCACCTGCTCGCCGCCGACGTGGATCGAGTGCTCGGTGATGAGTGCGGGACCGGGGTCCCCGTCGCCGTCCTCGAGCCGCACGGGGGCGACGTCGGGCTTTGGGCCGGTGACCGTCGCGCGGGCGTTGACCAGCTCGTGGTCGACGTCGAGCAGGAAGGAGAACAGCCGGTCGTGCTCGGCGTCGAAGGTCTCCCCAGCTTCCCGAACGCCTGGTCGGGGGCGTCGAGCCAGGCGGGGTCGACGACGACCGGGATCTCGAAGCCCTGGCCGTGGTACCGGACGTCCACCTGGTAGGTGACCGTCTGCTCCTCGCGCGCGGTGCCCTGGTCGGCCAGCCGCTGCCCGGCGTCGTCGGCCAGCTCACGGAGGATGCCGACCAGGTCGCCGCCGCTGAGGTCGGCGAAGCGGCGCAGCACGGTGCGCGCCGACTCGTCGCGGCGGCCGGTGGTCGCGTCACCGAGGGCGCACAGCACGCCGGGCGACGGCGGCACGATGACCGGCCACGCGCCGGTGAGCTTCCCGAGCGCGTTGGCGTGCAGGGGCCCGGCACCCCCGAAGGCGACGAGGGCGAAGTCGCGCGGGTCGAAACCCTGCTGGACCGAGACCAGCCGCAGGCCGCCCAGCATGTTCTCGTTGACGATGTCGACGATCCCGGCGGCCGCGGCCTCCGGGGACTCCAGCCCGATGGCCTCGGCCACCTTGCTCACCGAGGCGCGAGCGGCCTCGACGTCCAGGGTGATCTCGCCGCCGGCCAGCGACGAGGGCAGGTACCCGAGGACGACGTTGGCGTCGGTGACCGTCGGCTCGACACCGCCCTTGCCGTAGGCGGCTGGGCCCGGGTCGGCGCCGGCGGACTGCGGGCCGACGCGCAGAGCCTTGGTCAGCTCGGGCACGTGCGCGATCGAGCCGCCGCCGGCGCCGACCGTCCGCACGTCCACGCTGGACGCCCGGACGGTGAGGTCGCCGACCTTGGTCTCGCGGCCGATCCGCGGCGAGAGGTCCTGGACGAGCGCGACGTCGGTGGACGTGCCGCCCATGTCGAAGGTGATCAGGTCGCGGTGGCCGCACTGCTCGGCGACCCAGACCGCGCCGGTCACCCCGCCGGCCGGGCCGGACAGCAGCATGGTGACCGGGGCACCGATGGCCCCTCGGCCGACTGCAGGCCGCCGTCGCTGCGCAGGATCGCCAGCTCCCCTGCACGCCACCCTCGGCCAGCTGGTCCGACAGGGTCTGCACGTACTTCTTGACCTGCGGCTGGACGTAGCCGTTGGCCACGGTGGTCAGCGTGCGCTCGTACTCGCGCATCTCGGGCAGCACGTCGGAGGACAGGCTGATCGGAACGCCCGGCAGCACCTCCGCGGCGATCTCGGCGATCCGCCGCTCGTGCGCCGGGTCGGCGAAGGAGTTGATCAGGAGACGGCCAGCGCCTGGATGTCCCGGCCGGCGAGCCGGGTCAGCCGGGCGCGGACGTCATCCTCGTCCAGCTCCCGGACGACGGTGCCGTCGGTGGCGATCCGCTCGTCGACCTCGACGGTGTTCTCGAGGTCGGCCAGCGGCTCGGGCTTGGGCCAGATGATCCAGCCGGCCAGCCCGCCGGGGACGAACGACCGGGCGATCTGCAGGACCTGCCGGAACCCCTTGGTCGTGACCAGGCCGACGGTCGCGCCCTTGCCCTCGAGGATGGCGTTGGTCGCGACCGTGGTGCCGTGCAGCACCTGAGCGACCTCGGACAATGCGATCCCCGCCGCGGCGCAGACCTGGCCGATGCCGTTGAGGACGCCGACGGCCTGGTCGGCGGGGGTCGAGGCGGTCTTGGCCCGCCAGGTGCTGCCGCTGCCCTCCTCCACCAGCAGGACGTCGGTGAACGTTCCTCCGACGTCGACTCCGAGCCGGTAACTCATGAGGCCTCCTCATCGCTGGGGTCCTGCGTGCTCACGTGCTGTGCTGTCTCGTGCAGTGCGGCGCGGACCATGACGGCCCGCGCGTTGGAGATGTGGGCGGTCATGACCGCGCGGGCCCAGCCGGGGTCGTCGGCCCGCAGCGCGGCGACGATCTCCACGTGGTGGGCGAGGCTGCGGCGCAGCGACTCGGCGTCGTACGCGGAGAAGTTGCGGCGCACGATCGGCGGATGGATGGCCGCCGCCAGGGCGGTGGCCAGGGTGGGGTGGGCGGCGAGAGCGACCAGCCGGTCGTGGAAGGCGCGGTTGAGCGGCACGAGGGCGTCGAGGTCCTGCCGGGGACCGGGGCCGCCGACCTCGACCATGCGGTGCGCGAGGTCGTCGAGCTCCTCGATGTCGGCCGGGGACGCGTTCGGGACCGCGAAGCCGGTGAGCTGCGGCTCGAGGGAGATGCGCAGGTCGAAGACGCCCTCGAGCTCGGCGACCGTCCAGGTGGCCACCCGGGCGCCGCGGTTGGGGCTGATCTCGACCAGACCCTCGGCCGCCAGCCGGCTCAGTGCCTCCCGGACGGGCGTGCGGCTGACGCCCAGCCGCTCGGCCAGCTCGACCTCGCCGAGCCGCGCGCCGGGGCTGAGCGCACCGCCGAGGATGAGCTCGCGCAGCTCCTGCAGCGCCCGCTCGGCGGACGTCACCGGTCGTGTCATGGGTCACACCCCTCGAAGATTGTGTGCAAACCTAGGGCCGCCGGGTTCCAGGAGGCAACGGCTGCCCGTAAATTCCAGGTGACTGCATACAAGAGGGGCCGTCGTGGCGGAGTTCTTGAGCAACGGGCGCACGCCGAGGGCACGGCTGCGAGAGCTGATGGCCGGGCCCGCTCCGCTCGTCGCGCCCGGCGCCTACGACGCGCTGAGCGCTCGGCTGATCGAGCAGGCCGGCTTCGACGCCGTCTACATGACCGGGTTCGGGACGACGGCGTCGCTGATCGGCCGGCCCGACGTGGGTCTGCTCAGCGGCGCCGAGATGGTGGACAACGCCCGGCGGATCGTCTCCGCCGTCGACGTGCCGGTCATCGCCGACGCGGACACGGGGTACGGCAACGCGCTCAACGTCGTCCGGACCGTGCAGCTCTACGAGCAGGCCGGGGTCGCCGGGATCCAGCTCGAGGACCAGGTGATGCCCAAGAAGTGCGGGCACATGAGCGGCAAGCTGCTGATCCCGGCCGACGAGATGGCCGGCAAGCTGCGGGCCGCCGTCGAGGCGCGTCGCGACCCGGACCTGCTGATCATCGCCCGCACGGACGCGGTCGCCGTCACGGGGACCGACGACGCCATCGCGCGGGCCCGGGCCTTCGCCGACGCGGGGGCCGACGTCCTCTTCGTGGAGGCGCCCACCTCGGAGGCCGACATCGAGCACGTGGCCACCGAGCTGCGCGGAGTGGCTCCGCTGGTCTTCAACTGGGCCGAGGGCGGCAAGACGCCCCCGATGTCGCTGGAGCGGATCGCCGAGCTCGGCTTCTCGCTGGTGATCTACCCGATCGGCACGCTGCTGGCCGCGACCGCCGGGATCCGCTCGCTGCTGGACACGCTGAAGCGCGACGGCGTGCCCACGGCGGCGCTGGACGCGGTGCCGACCTTCGCCGAGTTCACCGACCTGGTCGGCCTGCCCGAGGTGCAGCGGCTCGAGCAACGGTTCTCGGGCGCCTGACCGACGGTGGGCGCGGATGCGCAGTTCCGCGGCCGGGAACTGCGCATCTGCGCCCGATGTCGGGTCAGACCAGCGTCGTCCGCGTCTGACCCAGGCTCTGCCAGTAGGCGTTGAGCGCGTTGTTGGTCTGGACGAACCAGATGAACGGGCCGACCAGGATGAAGAGACCGGGGAAGAACCACAGCGCGGTGAGCGCGCTGACCGGCTTCTCCTGCCCGCGTCGCTCGTACAGCTGCCCGACCTCGTTGCTCAGCAGGAACGGCGAGACGAGGCCGACGATGAACGCGATGACCAGGGCCAGGACGCCGCCGAGACCCTCGCCGCTGTGCCGCTTCATCTCCTCGTGGGTCTGGAAGTAGTAGACGAGACCCCAGATGCCCAGCGTCACGAAGAACAGCAGGATGATCATCCCGGTCGGGCGGACCTGGCCCACCGGCCCTTGCGGGCGGCCGTACTGCTCGGAGGCGGGGACGCCGGGCATCTGCTGGGTCCAGGCCGGGGAGCCGTACCCCTGCGGGCCGTAGCCGGCCGGCGGTGCGGCGTAGCCGTACGGCGCGCGCTCGTCGGGCCGGCCGGCGTCCGGGGGCGGCGGCGGGTGCTGCGGCGGGGGCGGCGGGTTCTGCGGCGGGTTCTGCGGCATGGTCATGGCTGCTCCTCTCGCGGTCCCCGACGGCAGCGAGTCATCCTGCTCCGCCACGACGCTCCCGTGACCCCCTTTCGGCACGGGGTGCTACACCTCGGGGATGACCCGGTGGCGTCGCGCGGCCATCGCGGTGGTCGCCGGCGGCCTGGTGCTCGCGGTGAGCGGCTGCCCGGCCGGGGATCGCGACCGATCGCCGGGACCGACGCCGTCGGCCGTGGACGTCGGACCGGCCCGCCCCACCGATCCCTCCACCGACCTGCCCGCGTACGCCGGTCCACCGGCCGGCGGACCGCCGAGCGTGGGTCCGCCGACCCGGGTGCGGGCGGCGGTCGACCTGACGCCGGCGACGCCGGGGACCTTCGCCCGCGTGGTCTCGGCCGCGGCCGCGCCGGACGGCGGGGCGTTCGCCCTGCTGAGCCCGGTGGACCGCACGCTCCCCAGTCGCTGGTGACGCTGCGGGGCACGGCGATCGCGGGCGTCGTCCCCGTTCCGCGGGTCGAGGACGTGTGGGGGCTCCACGTGCTCGACGACGGGTCGGTGGTCGTCACGGGACGGCTCGCTGACGGGGGTCTCGGGATGCGGGTCGTCGCCCCGGCCACCGGGGACGTGCGGACGACCGTCCTGCTGCCCGCCCGCGACGACGTCCGGTCGTCGACGGGCCGGTCGGCACTGGCCCCCGGAGGGGCGCGGCTATACGTCTTCCTGAGCGTCGTCACCGGTACGGGCATCCGCGAGGCGCTGCTGGCGGTGGACGTCCCGACCGTCCGGGTCCTGGCCGAGCGGGACCTGACCGACGACGTCGCGTCCGCCTCGGCGTACCCGGTCGCCGACCAGCTCGCCGGGCTCCTCCCCGCCCCTCGGGCGGCGTGACCCTGGTGTTCGACGCGTCCCCCACCGAGATCGCGGAGGACCGGATCCCGACACTGCTCCGGTACGAGGCCGATCTGCAGCCGGCGGGGCCGGCGGTGCGCACGACCGGCCTGGCCGAGGGCGCCGAGACCCGGTCGGTCGCCGGCACGGCCGACGGCACCGTCTTCGTCCTCGCCGCGGTGCAGCACGGCTCGTGGTTGCTGGCAGTGCCCGACGGCGGCGGCGCGGGGCCGCTGCTCGCCCAGCTGGAGGACCGGGTCTACGGCTATGCGCTGACCGTGGAGCCGGCGCAGGTGTGGGCGGTGCTGCCGGCCCCGGTGGGGGTGCGGGCGGTGGACCTCACGACCGGCGAGGCGCTGCCGCCGCTCGACCTCGGCTGCGATCGGCGGCTCGACGTCCGGGCCCTCTACCCCGCGGAGTCCGGGACGCTGGCCATCGGCGAGTGCGACGACGAGCGCGAGGACACCCAGCTGCTGTGGTTCCTGGGCCCGTGAGGATTCCTGGCGCGCGGATCGTTCAGCCGGGGTGGTCGCCCAGGATCTGCGTCCCATGCTGGCCGGCCAGGGTGACGAGTCGCTCGGGGTCCTCGAGCAGCCACTCCTCCCCTCGCGGGCGACCGCCCGGAAGAAGTCCTCCATCCCCGACGGCGACACCAGGGTCAGCATGCGCACCGACTCCTCGCCGAGTCGCCGCAGCGCGTGCGGCGTGCCGCGCGGGACGAGCAGGAAGGCGCCCGGCCGCGCGACGGTCTCCGCATCGCCGATCCAGACCGCGACCTTGCCGGAGAGGACGTAGAAGGCCTCCTCGGCGACGGTGTGGGCGTGCAGCGGCGTGCTGTCGCCGAAGAACTCCTCCTCGACCAGCCAGTAGGCGCCGCGCGTCTCGGCGGACGCGGCCTTGGTCGTGTACGTGGACCCCAAGGCGGTCAGCCGGAACCCTCGCCCGGTTCGAGCACGGTCATCGCGCACCCCCGAGGTTCGCCTGGCCCCCAGTCCGCCACGGTGGCGCGTCGGGGCGGCGACGTCAACGGCGTCAGCGACCGGACCGGTTCGGCGGACGCTTTCCCGTGGGGGCGGACGCCCACCGGCCCACGGACGTGCGGACACCACCGACGGATCCGGCCGTGCCGCGCCCGTCGGGCGCGGCACGGCCGGGAGCGCAGGCGGTGGGCGTCAGCGTGCGCCGAGGCTGCGCCAGTACGCGTTGAGGGCGCCGTTGGTCTTGACGAACCAGATGATCGGACCGACGAGGATGAACATGCCGGGGAAGACCCAGAGTCCGGTCACAGCGCTGACCGGCTTGTGCTGGCCGCGTCGCTCGTACAGACCGCCGACCTCGTGGCTGAGCAGGTAGGGAGACGCGATCCCGACGAAGATGCTCAGCACCAGGGCAAGGACCCCGCCGATGCCTTCACCGCTGTGCCGCTTCATCTCTTCGTGGGTCTGGTAGTAGTACACGAACCCCCAGATCCCGAAGGTGACCACGAACAGCAGCATCGTGATGCCCGTGCCACGCACCCGACCGATCGGGCCCTGCGGCTGCGCGTGCTGCGCGTGGGCCGGGACCCCCGGCATCGGCTGCCCGTAGCCGTGCTGCTGGCCCGGGTAGGGCTGCACCTGCTGCTGCGGCGCATAGTTCTCGGACGTTGTCATGGCCCCCGCTTCCGTGTTCGCGCCCCCGGTGCATCCGCGGGCATGCGGAACGTAGGGGACTCGCTGGGCCGTGGCGCCGTCTTGCCGTCACCGACGTGCCCGCGTCGTCCCTCGGGTCCCGGGGTCACGCGGACCCCACCCCGCCGCCGGATCGGCGCGCCACCGTCAGCGACCGGACCGGTGCGCCGGGCGCTTCGCCAGGCGGCGTCCCGCCTCAGCGTGCGCCGAGGCTGCGCCAGTAGCCGTTGAGCGCCCGGTTGGTCAGCACGAACCAGACGAGCGGGCCGACGAGCAGGAAGATCCCGGGGAAGAACCAGAGCCCGGTGAGCGCGCTGACCGGGCTGCGCTGACCGCGGCTCTCGTAGAGGCGGCCCACCTCGTGGCTGAGCAGGAACGGCGAGGCGAGCCAGAACACCACCGCCAGCAGCAGCGCGAGCACGCCGCCGAGACCGTCGCCGGTGTGCCGCTTCATCTCGTCGTGGGTCTGGAAGAAGTACACGTATCCCCAGATGCCGAACGTGACGACGAACAGCAGCATCTGCAGCCGGGTCGTGCGCACCTGCCCGACCGCGCCCGTCGGGACCCAGCTCCGCGCGGGCGCCCGGACGCCGGGCATGGGGCGGTAGGCGGGAGCAGGCGGCCCGAACTGCGGCGGGGCTGGACGGGCCGCGGGCCGGGCAGGTCGGCGAAGAGCTGGTCGAGATCGCCGTAGGTGACCGCGGCGAAGGCCTGCGCCAGCCGCCGGTCGTACTCGGCGTCGTCGAGCCGGCCCTCGGCCCAGGCGGCACCGATCCGTGCTGCGGCGGCCTGCCGCTCGGCGTCGGAGACCCGGAGGTGGCGTGCCGTGGTCATGCCGAATCGTCGCACGCCGGCACCGTTCGCGGAACGGGTCGGATCGGCTCGCTCAGCGCAGCCGGGCCGCCATCAGGTCCTGCGGCGAGGTCGGGCGCAGGTCGTCGAAGGCGTCGGGCAGCCCCAGCCCGCTCGCGGCGGTCTTGAGCTGCCGGAGCTCCGCGGTGGTGAGGATGGCGTTCTCCAGGGCGCAGGCGCGCAGGTGCCCCAGGACGCGGCGGTGCAGCGCGAGCAGCTGCTCGGGGGTGATGCCCGCGGAGGCGGCGAGGCGGGCGAGCAGCTGTCCCTCACCGCCGAGGATCCGGCCCTCGCCCAGGGCGCACGTCAGCGTGTCGACGTAGCGCTGGGCGGCGGCGTTCGGGGCGTCGACGACCGCTCGCGGCAGCCGGTCGACGATCGACGCGATCCAGCCGTCGGTCCTCGGGCTCAGCTCGCCGAACCTGGTCGTCGGCTCCACCTCGACGTCGAGCTCGGGCATGGGCCGCAGACCGGTCAGGTAGCGCGGCGGCTCCGCCTGCATCGCCAGCAGCCGCGGCAGCAGCGCCGCGACGGTGCGGGCGTCGGTGAGGGCGGTGCGGGGGTCCGCGACCGGCAGGCCGACGACCCGGGCCAGCGTGTCCAGCCGATGATTCGGAGCGCGCAGGGTGCGGCGGGCGAGCCACGACGTGCAGAGCCCGGGGTTGAGCGGCAGCGTCACGCCGATCCGGGTGAACTCCGCGGCGAGGAAGCGCTCCACGAGCGCGGCGTTGTGCGCGACGACGACGGCGCCGTCCAGGCGGTCCAGCAGCTCGCCCGCGACGTCCTCGAACGACGGGGCGTCGCGCACCTCGCTGGGCGAGATGCCGTGGACGAACGCCGGGCCGACGTCGTGGCCGGGGGCGAGCAGGGTGACGTACTCGTCCTCGGTGCGGCCGCGGTCGTCGACCCGGACGACGGCGATCTCGACGATGCGGTCGCCGGTGGCCGGCGAGAGCCCGGTCGTCTCGACCGACACGACGGCGAAGGGCGCGTCGACCGGGAACCCGGGGCCGTCGCCGCCGTACTGGAACAGCCGCCCGCGCATCCCCGGCTCGGCGAACGCGACCGGCCCCACCAGCTCGGTCAGGTCGACGGGGCGCCGGGGTGCGGGGATGGCGGGACCGGCAGCGCGCCCCTGGGGGCGGCCTGCCGGCGCCGGGCCGCCCGCCGGCCGGAGGCACGCTCCGCCAGGAACAGCGCGGCCAGCAGCAGCAGTCCGCCGATCACCGATGCACCGACCAGGACCTCGATCGGGACCCCGAACATTCACCCTCCCCAGACGACCTCTCGCAGTGGCCATCGGCAGCATCCGGCCTGGTCGGCACCGGCGGGTGACGGCACGGCGTCGACGCGCCGCAGCCGTCACAGGCGTCGCGGGCGTCTCCTCACCGGGGCGCCCTGCTGCTGACGGCCGCGCCCCGACGGTGCGCGGAAACGCACCGGGTAGGGCCGGGCGAGGACCAGCGCGCCGGGTCGCGGTGCGCGGGACAGGTCGGAAGGTCGGACCGATGCCGACGGCAGCTGCGCGGGGAGCGGCGGCAGGCGCGGTGGGCGTCCTCGCGATGGACGTGGCGACCTGGGCCATGTTCCGGCGGGAGAGCAGTCGCGACCTGCTCCGGGAGAAGCGTGCTCGCGTGTTCGGCAAGGACACCGCCCACGCGGTGGTCCGGCAGGTCACCCGAGCGGTCGGCAGCGACGCGGGCTCCGATGAACCGAACGGTGCGGGGATCGCCGTCCACTACCGGCTCGGGATGGGTCCGGGAGCGGTGTACGCCGTCCAGCGGCGGCGGTGGGTGCGCACGGGCGGCGGCGCCCTGTACGGGCTGCTCCTGTTCGTCGTGGACGACGAGCTGGCCGCTCCCCTGCTCCACCTCGCCGGGGCACCGAACGCCTACCCGCTGATCGCCCACGTCCGAGGACTGGTCGGGCATGTCGCCCTCGGGATGGTCACCGAGGCGACCCTGCGCGCGATGGAGGACGGCCCCGCGCCGCAGCCCTGACGTCTACGACGCCCGGTGACGGACCACCAGGTCGCGGAGCCGGCCGAGCGCGATCCGCACCGGCGCCTCACCCGCATCGCCGTCCCGCGACCGGACCTCGTCGTCGCTCTCCTGCCATGCGCCGGGCAGCGGGATCTCCAGCGTGGCGCCGCGGCGGTGAGCGGCTGGCGCAGTGGCTGGGCGAAGTCGACGCCGCCGTGCACCTCGACCGTGACGCCGTCCAGGCGGGCCCGCTCGGCCAGCTGCGCCACCACCCACTCGCCCCAGGCCGTGCGGTAGCCGGTGGACCGGTCGCCGATCTGGGGTCGAACGGGCCGACGACGTCGTCGGCGTCGAGCACGCCGTGCGCGGCGCTGAGCACGAACCACGGGAGGCCGGCGCGGACCGCAGCGTCGCGGGCCCGGGCGAAGCCGGGGCTGGCGAAGATCCGCGCGACCGGCAGCGGCTCGGCCGCCGTCCCCCGGAGGACCCGATGAGGACCAGCCGCGTCCCGAGGACGACGCCGGCCCGGGTCCGCACCTCGCGGTGGCGGACGTAGCGACCGCGGTCGACCCGGTGCAGCAGCGGCGCCCGCCCCGACGGCGGCGATCCGGCGTTGCCGGTGGCCAGCTGGATGTGCGTCGCGATCGAGGAGACGCCGACGTCGGGGCGGCGGGCGCTGACCCAGTTGATGAGCGCGGCCCGGGTGAACGGCTCCGGCAGCGTGGCCGCGCCCTCGGCGACCAGCTCCCAGATCGTGGGCAGCCCTGAGGTGCTCATCCGCGGACGCTAACCCCGCCTCCGGGCGCCCGGAACCGGTGCGCACGGAAGTCCGCACCTTCGGTGGACACCGGTTGCGGGGGCCGCCCCGATCGGCAGGCGGCGGTCCGCTCGGTACCGTCGGCCACGGGCCCCGTTGTGATCCGGGGCAACGAACCGGCCCAACCGTCACACGCGCCCCTTCCGTCGGGGAGCATGGAGTGACCGATCGGTCCGCTCCGGTAGACAGGTGACATGGAGAGCACTGCCGACATCCAGGTGGGCGACGTCGTCGCCCCGCGGGCGGCGGTCTCCATCGAGATCACGTCCACGCCCGTCCTCAGCTACGCGCTGGCCCACAACCGGGTCCCGGTGGTGTCGCGGCTCGCCCTCACCAACCTCGGGAGCCCGGTGCGGGCGGCCACGGTGCGGCTCGGCGTCCGCGACGCCGAGGGCCCGATCGCCCGGACGGTCGAGCTCCTGGCCGACCTCGACGAGGGCCGGACGACGGTGCTCACCGACCTCGGCCTGGTCATGGACCCGGCCGCGATGCTGAACGTCGAGGAACAGCGCCCGGGCGTCATCGACGTCGAGGTGCTGACCGAGGGCCCGGACGGCACCACGGTGCTCGGCGAGAGCAGCCGCGTCGTCCAGGTGCTCGCCGCCCAGCAGTGGCTGGCCACTCCCGTCCCCTGGCGCTGGAGATGCTCGCCGCCCACGTGCTGCCCAACCACCCGGCGGTCACCGCGGTGGTCAGCGAGGCGGCCGACCTGTTGGAGGAGCGGACCGGCCGCGGCTCGATCCAGGGCTACGCCGACGGCCCCGAGCGGGTCGACGAGATCGTCTCCGCGATCGCCGCCGTCCTCCAGCGCCGGGGGATCCGCTACAGCGAGCCGCCGGTCAGCTGGTCCGACCTCGGCCAGCAGGTGCGCTCGCCGGGCGACGTCCTCACCTGGCGCGTCGGCACCCCGCTCGACCTCGTCGTCGTCATGGCCGCCGCGCTGGAGCAGGCCGGCGTCCGGCCGCTGCTGTGGCTGGCCGACGGGCACTCCTTCCTCGGCTACTGGCGGGAGGAACGGTCAGCCGAATCGGCCGCGACCACCGACGCCGCTCCCCTGGTCAACCTGGTCGACCTCGGGCTGGTCGGCCTGGTCGAGACGATCCTGCTCACCAGCTCGGGCGAGCTCGCCGCAGACCTGCACACCCCGGCCTACGGCGACTGGCTGGCCGGTGACCTCGACCGGATCCTCGGCGTCACCGACGTCCACCGGGCGCGCAAGGACGGCATCTACCCGCTGCCGGCCCGGGCGCGGGACGAGGCCGGCGTGCTGCAGGTCGTCGAGTACCGGCCGGCGCTGCACAGCGCCCCCACCAAGGCGGAGCCGCCCACCCCGGCGTCGTCGTCGAAGCCCGAGGCGCCGGCGCGGGTGCAGCAGTGGAAGAACGCGCTGCTCGACCTCAGCCTGCGCAACCGGCTGATCAACTACACCGAGCGCTCCGGGCTCGCGCTGACGATCCCGGGCACGGCGCTGGGCGCCCTGGAGAACTTCGTCCACGACGGGACGCCGGTCAGCCTGCTGCCGGCCGACCAGCTCGCCGCCGTCCAGGCCGAGCGGGGGTGACCACCGCGCGTGAGCTGCCCGACGAGCAGCTGACCGAGCTGCTGGTCGAGCGGCGCGAACTGCACGTCGACGTCTCCGGCGCCGGCTACCTGCCGAAGCTGCGCAACCTGGCCTACAAGGCCAAGACGGTGCTCGAGGAGACCGGCGCCAACAACCTCTACCTGGCCCTGGGCAGCCTGGTGTGGGAGCTGGACGGCCGCCCGCTGCGCTCTCCGCTGGTGCTCATCCCGGTGGTCCTCGCGCCCATGGGCCGCACCGGCTCCTACCGGCTCTCCCTGGACGAGTCCGGGTCCAGCACGCCCAACTACTGCCTGCTCGAGAAGCTGCGCCAGCTGCACGGGCTGACCGTGCCGACGCTGACCGAGGCGGTCGACGGCACGCTCGACCTCGACGCCGCGTTCGAGGCGATGCGGTCGGCGCTGGTCGGGCACGGGCTGCCCTACCGGGTCGAGTCGACCGCCGACCTCGCGATCCTGCAGTTCGCGAAGTTCCGGCTGTGGAAGGACCTGGACGAGCACTGGGCCGACTTCACCGACAACCCGCTGGTCTCCCACCTGGTGCACGAGCCGACCGAGGCGTTCGAGGACCCGGCCCGCGACACCGGCTCCTACACCGACCTCGACGAGCTGGCCGCCGAGCTGCCCGCCCCCGCCGACGCCTCCCAGCTGCGGGCGATCGCCGAGGCCACCGCCGGGCGCACCTTCGTGCTCGAGGGCCCGCCCGGCACCGGCAAGTCGCAGACGATCACCAACCTGCTCGTCCGGGCGGTCGCCGAGGGCAAGCGGGTGCTCTTCGTCGCCGAGAAGCGCGCGGCCCTCGACGTCGTCGCGCGCCGGCTCGACGCCGTCGGGATGGGCATGTTCGCCCTCGACCTGCACGACAAGGGCTCGCGGGCCTCGATGGTGCGGGCGCAGATCCGGCTGGCGCTGGAGCACGCCGTCACCGTCGACGAGCAGGGCCTGGCCGCCGACGGCGAGTCGCTGCGGTCCGCGCGCCGGATGCTGGCCCGCTACACCGACCGCCTGCACGACCCGAACGCGGTCGGGCTCTCGCTGTACTCGGCCCGGACGTCGGAGCTCGCGGGCGGCACGGAGGTATCGCCGCTGCCGGTGCCGCTGCCGTTCGCTGCCAACGCCCCGGCCGAGGTGCTGCGCTCGGTGCGCGTGGAGCTGGCGCTGCTGCCCGACATCGCGGACCTGACCCGCCCGTCGCCCCGGCACCCGTGGGCGTTCGTCGATTCCCCGACATCGACCTCCCGGCCACCCAGGCGGCCGCGTCCGCGGTGGACGCCGCCGTCCGCGAGGTGCAGGCCGTGCCGGAGCTGGCCGGGGTGCTGCGCCGCACCAGCACGGTCGACGAGCTCGACGCCCTCGTGCACGTCCTCAGCGGGCCGGGGATCGGGCTCGACGTCCTCGACGAGACCTTCGGCGCCTTCTGGACGGCGGCGACGTCGGCGGTGCTCGGCGAGATCGCCGCGTTCACCGCCTTCCGCCACCCCGGCCTCGACGTGTGCACGCCCGAGGTGCTGCAGCTGCCGCTGGCCGAGATCTACGTGGCCGCGCAGACAGCGGCGGCGTCCTCCTGGTGGGGACGGCGGCGCAAGCTGATCGCCGTCCGTGACTCCCTGGCGCCCTACCTCCGTCCCGAGGCGAAGGTGAAGCCCAAGGACGTCCCGGTCGTCGTCGAGAACCTGTGGCGGGTGCAGACCGCGGTGCAGGCGATCGCCACCCGCGCGGACTCGATCTCCGGTCTCTCGGTGCCCGAGGGCTGGAACCCGTTCCTCGACGGCGACCTCCTGGCGCAGCAGGTGGACTGGCTGCGGCGGGCCGGGGCGGCCGTCGACGGCTCGACGCAGTTCCACGTCCAGCTGCGCAAGCTGATCGTCGCCGGGCTGCCCGCGGGCACGGCGGCGGCCGAAGCCGTGGCCCGGCTGCGGGACGCCGTCGCCGCGCTGGTCGCCGCCTGCCGGACCACCTCTCACCAGCTGGCCACCTGGGCCGGGGACGACGGCTTCGTGCTGCGCTGGTCGATGACCCGCCCCGAGCGAGGGGCGACGGCTCGGTGCTCATGTCGCTGCGCCGCTGGGTCTCCTTCCTCGACACCCTCGAGCCGCTGCGCTTCGCCGGGCTGTTCGACGCCCGCGCGCTGCTCGTCACAGGGGCGGTCAAGGCCGACGACGCGGTGCGGGCGTTCGACCGCGGTCTGGCCATGGCCTCGGTCGCGGAGCGGCTGGACGCGACCGGCCTGGACCTGTTCGACGCCGGCGCGCACGAGAAGGCGATCCGCCGGTTCACCCGGGCCTCGCGGTCGGTGCGCGAGCACCTGACGACGGCATTGCCGGCTCGCGTGCTCGAGGCCCGGCCGTTCGACGCGGCATCCGGATCGGGCCAGGTGGGCGCGCTGCAGCGGGAGCTGGCCAAGCAGCGCCGCGGGCTCGGCGTCCGGCAGCTGCTGGCGACCTACGGCGAGCTGATCACCCAGGTGATGCCGTGCGTGCTGGTCTCACCGGACTCGGTGGCCCGGTTCTTCCCGGCCGTCTCGGGCCTGTTCGACCTGGTGGTTTTCGACGAGGCGTCCCAGATCCGGGTGGCCGACGCCGTGGGTGCGCTGGGCAGGGCGAAGGCCGCCGTCGTGGTCGGTGACTCCAAGCAGATGCCGCCGACGTCCTTCGCCGAGCCGTCGTCGGTGTCCGACGACGCGGGCGACCTCGCCGAGACCGCGGTGGAGGACGAGGAGTCGATCCTGTCGGAGTGCGTGCAGGCACGGGTGCCGCGGCAGTGGCTGTCGTGGCACTACCGCAGCCAGGACGAGTCGCTGATCGCGTTCTCCAACGCCCAGTACTACGGCAACCGGCTGTCCTCGTTCCCGGCGCCGACGCACGGTCGGCCCTCGTCCGAGCCCGACGGGCGCGGTGTCTCCCTGGTCCGGGTGCCCGGCACGTTCCACCGCTCCGGTGCCGGCCGGTTGCTGCGCACCAACCCGATCGAGGCGACGGCGATCGTCGCCGAGATCCGCCGCCGGTTCGACGCGGTGCCGAAGTGGGACGGCGTCGACGCGGTGCCCTCGATCGGCGTCGTCACGTTCAACGCCCAGCAGCGCGCCTACATCGAGGCGCTGCTGCGCGACGCCGACGACGAGCGGCTGGCCGCGGCTCTGGACCGCACGGACGGCGAAGGCCTGTTCGTCAAGAACCTGGAGAACGTGCAGGGCGACGAGCGCGGCGTCGTCTTCTTCTCCACCGGCTTCTCCCCAACGCGGCCGGCGAGCTGCCGCTGAACTTCGGGCCGTTGAACCGGGTGGGCGGCGAGCGGCGGCTGAACGTGGCGGTGACCCGCGCGCGGCGGCAGGTCGTCGTCTTCTCGTCCTTCGACCCGGAGCAGCTGCGGGCCGAGGAGACGTCGTCGGTGGGCATCAAGCACCTGCGGGCCTACCTCGACATGGCGGCGCAGGGGACCGACGTGCTGCCCCGCGACGCGCGGTCGGCCGTCGTCGTGGACCGGCACCGCGAGGAGATCGCCGCGCAGCTGCGCGAGCGCGGGCTCGTGGTGCGCACCGACGTCGGGCTGTCGGACTTCAAGGTCGACCTCGCGGTGTCACGCTCCGCAGACCCGGACTCACCGCTGATGGCCGTGCTGCTCGACGGTCCGGCGTGGGCCCGCCGCGGAACCGTGGGCGACCGGGACGGCCTGCCGGTCGAGGTGCTCGGCGACATGCTGCGCTGGCCGCTCGTCGAGCGGGTGTGGCTGCCGACGTGGCTGGCCGACCGCGCCGCCGTCGTCGACCGGCTGGTCGAGGCGGTGGATGCCCTCCCGACCGCTCCGGTCGCCGAGCCGATCCAGCTGCCGACCGCCGCGCAGGAGTCGTTCAAGGGCGTGGCCGCGCTGCGCTCGTCGGTGACGGCGTCGGTGGCCGTGCCCGCCGCTCCGGCGAAGCCGGCGCCCCGGGCCGCGACGGCGAAGAAGCCGGCCGGACCGGCGGCGTTGGACGGCGAGACCCCGTTCGTGCCGTGGCTGCCCAAGCCGGCCGGCGACAAGGCGGTGCTCGACGAGCTGCCCGCGTCGAAGGCCGCGCGGGCGGTGCGCCGGGTGCTGGCGGCGGGCATCAAGGCCGAGGGCCGATCCACGCCGACCGGCTGGCCAAGCTCACCGTCAACGCGTTCGGGCTGAACCGGGCGTCGGAGGGCCGGAAGACGACGCTGCTCTCGCTGCTGCCACCGTCGGCGGTGGTCGACGGCTACCTGTGGCCCGAGGGCGTCTCCCCGACACGTTCGACGGGTTCCGCCGGCAGACGTCGAGCACCGACCGGCCGATCGACCACGTGGCACCCGAGGAGATCGGCAACGCGATGGCGGCGCTGTGCCGGGCGAGCGCCGGGATGGCAGCCGACGAGCTGCTCACCCAGGCGGCGGCGATCTTCGGCTACAAGCGGCGGACGCCGGCCATCACGCCCGCGCTCGAGGCGGCGCTGAAGCTGGCGCTGCACCGCGGCCGCCTCGTCGAGCAGCCGTCGGGTCTCCTCACCGTCTGAGCCCGCTCCCGATGATCAGGTCCCCTGGTCATCATGGGTCCTCCCCACCGTCGACCGCGCGGGAGGACCCCGAACGACGAGGAGGACGGCCGTCAGTCCGGCGGGGTGAGAAAGGTGCAGATCGGGCCGTTGGCGCGAGCGAGCCGGCGGTCGAGGGTGACCAGGGGTGCCCCCAGCTCCTCTGCGAGAGCAACGTAGGCGGCGTCATAGGCCGTGACGTTCGGGTGCAGTTCCCACACGCGTGCCGCGACGATGCCGAAGTCGAACATCGTCACGCGAAGGTGTGGGAGCGACTCGTGGGCCAGGACCGCGACCTCGGGGCTGAGCGAGCCGGCGAGGACGGCACGGCGGAGCACGTTCGACACCTCGACGAGCAGGTGAGCTGGGGCCGCCAGCGGCCTTCCCTCAGTCGAACCACGGCCCACTCGCCGTCGCGACCCTCGTCGACCAGCGCCGCGACCACTGCCGACGAGTCGACGACGAGAGTCACGCGCGATCGGCCTCCTTGGCCGCCAGGATCTCCTCGGCCGAGAGGCGACTGCCCGTCGCTCGCACGCGATGGCGTGCCCGGTCCCAGAACTCGGCGGGATCCGGCTGCTCGGCGAGCTTCACGAGTTCGGCTCGCACGTACTCCTGCAGCGACATGCCGGCGCGGGCCGCGCGGGCGGCCAGCTCACCGCGCGTCTCGTCGGGCACGTCGCGGATGGTCATCGACACAGGCATGCATGCAATCTAGCAGCGATACATGTCAATCAGCATCGGCCGCGTCGTCACGACCGACTGCCACCCGCTGCTTCGGAGTACGCGTGAACGATGTCGGCAGGGATCCGGCCGCGGTCGCTGACCTCGATGCCCCGTGCCCGTGCCCAGGCGCGGATCTCGGCGGACGACGGTGGCGCGACCGGCACCGGTCCGCCCGGTGCGAAGGAGCTCTCGAGGCCTGCGGTCGAGCCGGCGGCGGCCAGCTCGGTGAGGCAGGCGCCGAGCCAGCGGTAGGTCCACTCCTGGGCGAGCGGCCGGCTCTCGCAGAAGACGACAGGCACCGACGGGAATCGGGCCTGTATCTCGGCCAGCGACTCCGCGAGGCGGGCACCGGAAGCGTGTGGGAGCTTGAACAGGCGGCTGTAGCGGTCTTCGATGACGACGGCCGCCCGTGGGAGCGCCGTCAGGTCGGCGAGTGCGTAGGTCAAGCGGCCGGAGAGCAGGCTCCCGGCGAGGTCCTCGAGCGTCTTGCGTTCGACAGCGGCGACCACCGCACCGTCCAGTTCGACGGCGTAGTCCCCCGCGGCCAGCCGCCGCCGACGCGTGGTGGCCTGTTGGTGGCCGAACGAGTACGGGTACTTCTCGCCCGTGTCGACGACGATGTCGAGCACCTGGCCGGACGCTCGGGCCGTCGGCAGGTGGACGCCGGGGCGGGCCTGCTTCGTCGTCCGTGGCGACTGCCAGAAGATCGCCTCCCGGCCGCGGGCCCGGGTGACGACGAGCTGTGAGCGGTTCTCCCGGGCACGGGCCAGCACCAGGTCGATGGCCGGGCCGCGCCGCGTGCAGGAGCGGACCGCGTGCCGCTCGACGATCTCCGCGTCCACCGGCCACTCCACGGCGCGGTGGCAGTAGACCTTGGCCGCTCGCGGCCACGGCTCCTTGGCCTTCACGACGACGCCGGCCGGTCCCAGGGGATGCGCACCAGGTAGGGCAGGGCGGAGTCGGGATCGGGGTTGCGCGCCACCAGCAGGTCGTCGACCACGGCTCCAGCCTGGCACGGCAGGCGACGTCCTCGGGACAGGTACCGGAGGCGGCGTCGTCGCGAGCGGTGTCGCTCCGGACGGTCGGAGTCCGCTCGCCCGGGTAATGGAGCTGCGCGGTTCCGGTCCCGCGTGTTGACTGCACCGGCTGTGCAGCACCCTGACCGCACCCGAGCGAATCGAAAGGACGATGGAGAAGATCAACGGACGCCTGCTGAACTGGGCGTCGATCCTGGAGGACACCACCCGCGAGCAGGCCGAGCGCACCGCGGCGATGCCGTTCATCTACCCGCACCTGGCCCTCATGCCGGACGCCCACCTGGGCATGGGCGCGACCGTCGGCTCGGTGATCCCCACCGACGGCGCGATCATCCCGGCCGCCGTCGGCGTCGACATCGGCTGCGGCATGATCGCCGTCCGCACCCAGTTCACCGCTGACGACGTCGCCCGCCGCGACCTGTCCGTGCTGCACGGCCAGATCTCGCGGTCCATCCCGCTGTCGGCCGGCGGCCGGAACACCAAGATCCGGGCGAGCGCCGAGCCGCGGATCGCCGAACTGCGCGAGACGCCCGGCGTGGGTCAGGCCGACGCCGCGGTGGCGCACTGGCCGCAGCAGCTGGGGTCGCTCGGGAGCGGGAACCATTTTGCCGAACTGAGCCTCGACGAGATCGACCGGGTCTGGCTGTTCCTCCATTCCGGATCGCGGGGTGTCGGCAACAAGCTCGCGCAGAAGCACATCCGGATCGCGCAGGAGCAGTGCCGTCGCCGGCACATCCAGCTGCCCGACCGCGACCTCGCCTACCTGGTGGAGGGCGAGCCGGAGTTCGACGCCTACATCGAGGCACTCCGCTGGGCGCAGCGGTTCGCCTACCTCAACCGCGAGGAGATGATGGACCGCTGCGTCGACCAGCTCGGCCGCTTCTTGGGCACGGAGGTGGAGCGCCACGAGACGGTCAACGCCCACCACAACTACACCGAGCGCGAGACGCACTACGGGCGCGAGGTGTGGCTGTCGCGGAAGGGCGCGATCTCGGCGCGGGCAGGCGAGCCGGGCCTGATCCCCGGCTCGATGGGGACGGCGTCCTACGTCGTCGTCGGCAGGGGCAACGTGCCCTCGCTGATGTCCTCGCCGCACGGCGCGGGCCGCAACTTCTCGCGCTCGGCCGCCCGGAAGCGGTTCACGCGGAAGGACCTCGACGCTCGGATGACGGGCATCGCGTGGGGGCACTCGGACGCGTTCCTCGACGAGCACCCCGACGCGTACAAGCCGATCGACCAGGTGATGGCCGACGCCGCCGACCTGGTCGAGGTGCGGCACACGCTGCGTCAGATCGTCAACGTCAAGGGCGACTGACCAGGGGCCGGCGTTCCCCTGCGGGACGCCGGCCCGGGCGTCTGTCACCGGTGCGCCGTACCGTCCCGATCCCATCGCGAGTCAGAGGAGAAACGTGTCCAGCGCCGAGCAGCCGTCCGCCCGCGGTGTGCGGCCGATCGTCCACCTGCACCAGCCGGACGACGTCGCCACCGCGCTGCTCGTTCGGGCCCAGTGGGACGACGGCATGCCCTACCTGCGCTCCGTGGAGGTGGCCGGCACCGTCGCCGACCTGCAGCAGCTGGTGCCGGCCGACGGGATCTGCCGGCTGGACCAGCGCGACGACCACGGCGCACGGACGCTCGTCGTCGAGGCTGCGAACACGCTCACGGCGATCAGCGCGGGAGACGGCGTGACCCGGCTGTCCGTCGTCGGCCGGGACCTGCCGACCGTGCAGGGACTCGTGGACACCGCGTCGGCGACGGCGCGGCGCCTGGTGGAGGAGCCGGAGGGCTCGCTGCGGATGGGCTTCTGGGCCTACGGGGACGGCTTCGGCCGGATGTCGACCCGCCGGGTGACCGCACCGACGTGGGCGGAGGCGTCGGGGAACTACACGCGCCGGACGGCGGAGGCCTCGCGGCGCTCATGTCCCTGCGCCGGGTCGACGAACGCGCCGGACGGCTCGTGCTGTGGCACGGGGAGCCGGGCACCGGCAAGACCACCGCCGTCCGCGCGCTGAGCCGGGAATGGGTGGACTGGTGCCGGCCGCACTACGTGATGGACCCGGAGAAGCTGTTCGCCGAGCCGAACTACGTCCTGGAGGTCGCCGGCGCCGACGGTGACGACGACGACAGCGACGACGACCGGTGGCGGCTGGTCGTCGCCGAGGACTGCGACGAGTACCTGGCCGCCGATGCGAAGCTGCGGTCCGGTGCCTCGCTGGGCCGGTTGCTCAACCTCTGCGACGGCATCCTCGGGCACGGGCTGAAGGTGCTGGTCCTGCTCACGACGAACGAGGAGGTGGGGCGGCTGCACCCGGCGATCACCCGCCCCGGTCGCTGCCTCAGCCAGGTGGAGTTCCAGCCGCTGTCCCCCGCCGAGGCGCACGCCTGGCTCGGCGACGACGCGTCCGCCCCGGAGGCGCCGATGACGCTCGCCTCGCTCTTCGCGCAGCGCGAGCAGCGGGCCGACGTCGGGAGCCCCCGCGAACCCGGCCTGGGTGGCTACCTCTAGACCGGTCGACGCCCGCCCGCCCGCCGGTCAGGTCCGGGCGATGCCCAGCAGGGTGACGTCGTCGGTCGCCGGGGGTCGAGCGCCGCCAGGACCGCGTCCAGGAGCGCCTGCGGCTCGGCCGGTGCGGCGGCGGCCGCCGCCCGGAGCTTCTCCAGGCCGGATGCCAGCCCGTCACGGCCGCGCTCCACGAGACCGTCGCTGAACAGCAGCAGCCGGTCCTCGCCGGAGAGCCGGACCCTTGTCTCCCGGTAGCCGGCGGCGTCGAGCAGGCCGAGCGCCGGTCCGCGCCCGTCGGCCAGGAATTCCGCGCCCGACGGCGTCGCGTGCAGCACCGGCAGGTGCCCGGCGTTGGCGACGACGACCTCGCCGGTGGCCGGGTCGAGCTGGACGACGACCGCGGTGGCCATCTCCCCGGGCAGCAGGGCGGCGATCACCTCGTTGAGGCCGTCCAGCGCCGCACCCGGACCCGGCGCCCGCAGCAGGTGCGCCCGCAGCGCGTGCCGGAGCTGCGCGGTGACCGCGGCCGCGGCGAGCCCGTGACCCGCGACGTCCCCGAGCACGAGCGAGACGGCGCCTCCGGGCAGCGGCACCAGGTCGTACCAGTCGCCGCCGACGACGTCGTCGGCGCTAGGCAGGTACCGGGCGGCGAGCGCGACGCCGGCGACCTTCGGCAGCTCCTCGAGCAGGAGGGTGCGCTGCAGCGCGGTGATCAGCCGGTCGTCCTCGGCGGCCCGGCTCAGGGCGGCGTCGGCGAGGTCGCCGGCCAGTGCGCGCGCGGCGGCGACCTCGTGCTCCCGCCAGGGCTGCGCGGTCTCCCGGACCGTCTCGCTCCACGCCTCGAACGACCGCCGGGGGCTCAGCCGTGGGCCGGCGTCGGTCTGGGCGGTCTTCGACGCGTAGGGGTTGCCGCCCCAGGTGACCTCCCGGATCGTCTCGGGCCGGAACCAGGCGAGGAAGTCGTCCCGGCCGCCGGGCACCTCGACGGCGAGCACGCCGCTGGCGGTGGCGGCCAGGTCGGCTCCTCCGGGAACCACCCGGCTGACCGCGTCGGTCACCGGCGTCCCGGCCGCGAGCAGGGCCCGCACCAGCGGCTCGACCCGGTCGGCGGGCGGCGTCGTCCCCAGGAGCCGCAGCTGGCCGTTGAGCCGGACCGCGGCACCGCCGGCCGGCAGCAGGTCCAGCGCGGTCACGTCCCCGTCGGCCAGCGCCGCGGACAGCTCCCGCGGGGTGCGGCCGACGACGGCTGCCAGCTGGGCCTGACGGTGGGCCACCTCGACGATTCCGGTCTGCTCACCCGCCACGATCGTCGTGGGCAGCAGCAGCGAGGCGGTGCGCCCGAGGAACTCGGCGGCGACCCGGTCGGCGTAGGAGGGGCGGTGCGGCCCGGCGTAGTGGTGGCAGGCGATCAGACCCCACAGCCGCCCGTCGTCGATCAGCGAGATCGACATCGAGGAGACGACGCCCATGTTGGCCAGGTACTCCAGGTGCACCGGCGAGACGCTGCGCAGCATCGCGCCGGAGAGGTCCAGCGGACGGCCCGTGGACGGGGTCACCGCAGGGTCGAGTGGGATCGGCCGGTAGCCCGCGTCGGGGATGATGCGCATCCAGTTCGTGGCGTAGAGGGCGCGGGCCTGGGCCGGGATGTCGCTGGCCGGGAAGCGCAGCCCGAGGAACGGCTCGAGGCCGTCGCGGCGGGCCTCGGCGATCACCTCACCGTTCCACTCGGCGTCGAAGCGGTAGACCATCACGCGGTCGAAGCCGGTCACGGTGCGGACGTCGCGGGCGAGGACGGCGGTCAGCTCGTCGAGGGTCGCCGTCGCGGAGAGCCGCTGCAGCACGGTCGGCAGGCGGCGGTGCCACGCGGCGCCCGCCTGCTCGGCGCCCCGGACCGGTTCCCACTCGGTGAGCAGCAGCCCGTCGGCGCGGTGCAGGACGAGGTCGACGTCGGCACCGGCCACCTGGACGCGCAGCGGACTGACCTCGGCCAGGTCACCGGCCAGCCCGGCGCGCAGCGCGCCGAGGTCGACCCCGCCGAGTACCTGGTCCAGGGTCTCGACCGCCCGGCCGAACAGCTCGGCCGCGTTGGCGGAGGCGACGACGACGTCGAAGTCCGGCTCGGTGACGGCCAGCAGCACGCCGTGCGGCTGGACGGCGCCGGGGACCGCGATCGGCTCGTCGGCGCAGCGCAGCAGCGCCTCGTCGGGGACGGCGCCGGCGTCGGTGTCGCTCACCGCCGGGGGTTCACGGGGTGGCGTCGCGCTCGACGAATCCGATCGCCGCCGCCGAGTCCACGATGGGCATCGCCGAGCCGAGCTCCAGCAGGTCGATGGTCAGCCGCACGGCCCCGTGGCGGTGCGGCGCCAGCACGTGCATCCCCACGCCTGCGGCCAGGGCCTTGCGCGCGGTCCGGGCGAGCTCCCGGGCTCCCGAGGAGTCCATGAACACGGTGTGCGTCAGGTCGACGAGGAACGCCTCCGGTCCGGCGGCCAACTGGGCGTCGACGGCCTCGGCGAGTTGTGGGGCCGTCGCGAGGTCGAGCTCTCCCCGTACCGTGAGCGACGGGCGTCCGGCGAGGGTGGTGCGCTCAACGTCGAACAGCACGTACGGGCTCCCTCGTCGGCGGCACACTGCTGCGATGAGGGTAATGGCAACGATCTCGAGGAGGTGAGTCGCCGGTGGACGTAGCGTTCAGCGTCCGGCTTCCGGTGGACGCGCAGAGCGTTCCCCTGGTGCGCGGACTGGTCCGGCAGGCGCTGCAGCACCTCGGGGTGGCGGCCACCGGGATCGACGAGGTGTTGCTGGCGCTGTCGGAGGCGTGCGCGAACGTCGTCCAGCACGCGGGCGAGCACGAGGAGTACCAGGTCGACGTCAGCATCGACGACCACGTCTGCCGGATCACCGTGCTCGACCACGGGAACGGGTTCGACGTCCAGGCGGCCGCCGCCGCCCCATCGGGCTCACCGTTCGAGGGCGGCCGGGGCCTGGTCATGATGCAGTCGCTGATGGACCGGCTGGACTTCCGGCACACCGAGGATGGCCGGCACGGCGTCCACCTGGAGAAGCGGCTGGTCACCTCACCGCAGCTGCGGCTGCTGCCGACCTGACCTAGCCGCTGGCGTTCGCCGGCCGGGCGGCGACCAGCTCGCCGAGCGCCGTGCCCCACCGGCGGGCACGGTCCTCCTCGCCGTCGGCGAGGGGACCTTCGGGGTCGACGACGACGAAGTGCTCGGCCGGTGCGGCAAGGGCCGCGCCCAGCCCGCGCAGCAGCTTCTCCTCGATCCGCGCCGCGTGGTCGAGCTTGGTGATCAGCGTGGGGTGGTCCATGCGGGTGTCGAAGGCGGCCGCGTTGATGTGCGGCGGCAGCTGGACCGTGTCGAGCCACTCGTGCAGCCCGAAGCTGGTGTCGGGGATCTCGGCGCCGTGGTCCTCGATGGCGCTCTCGCGGGTCGCCTCCTCGGGCATGCCGAAGGCGTGGGTCGGTCCGCCGACGACCAGCATCCGGACCTCGGCCGGCACCTGGGCGGGCGCGTCCCGCGCCGAGACGACGTCGACGGGCAGGCGCGTGGCCAGGCCCTCGGCGATCGCCAGGGCGATCTGCTTCGCGTCGCCGAACACCGACTCGTAGACGACCAGGGCTCGGGCCATGGGTCGCTCCCTCCCTCCGTGGCTGGGCCGCCGACGGTAGAGCCGGACCCCCGTCCGTGGGGGCTCTCGCGGCGCGGCCGGGGCGGTCGTCTTGGATGAACGGCGTGACGTCCTCGCCCGCCGCCTTCAGCACCGCCGTCCAGGAAGCGGGGCGCCGGCTCGCCGGGGTGGCCGAGCGGACGCCGCTGCAGCGCAACGCCCGCCTGTCCGGCTTCACCGGCGCCGACGTCTGGCTCAAGCGCGAGGACCTGCAGGTCGGTCGCTCCTACAAGATCCGCGGCGCCTACAACACGATCAGCCGCCTCTCCCCGGAGGCGCGCGCCGCCGGCGTCGTCTGCGCCAGCGCCGGCAACCACGGGCAGGGCGTCGCCTACGCCTGCCGGGCCCTGCAGGTGCGCGGCCGGGTGTTCGTGCCCGGCACGACACCGCGGCAGAAGCGCGAGCGGATCGCCTCGCTCGGCGGTGACATGGTGGAGCTGGTCGTCACCGGCGACTCCTACGACGAGGCGGCGGCCGCCGCGGACGCGTCGGCGCGGATGACCGGCGCGACGCTCGTCCCGGCCTTCGATGCGCTCACGACCGTCACCGGCCAGGCGACGGTCGCCGTCGAGATCCTCGAGCAGCTGGGCGCGGCACCCGATGTCGTCGTCCTGCCGGTCGGTGGCGGCGGGCTGCTGGCCGGCTGCGGCACCTGGCTGCGCGAGCACTCCCCGCCACCCGGCTGGTCGGCGTCGAGCCCGCGGGTGCGGCGAACATGGCCGCCGCGCTGGCGGCCGGGGAGCCGGTGGAGCTGCCGGAGATCGACACGTTCGTCGACGGCGCCGCCGTCCGCCGGGCGGGTGCGGTCACCTATCCCCTGGTCCGCGACTCCGGCGCCGAGCTGCTCGCGGTGCCGGAAGGGCAGATCTGCACCGAGATGCTCGAGCTGTACCAGACCGACGGGATCATCGCCGAGCCCGCGGGAGCGCTGGCGACGGCGGCGCTGAGCGGCGGACAGGTGACCGTCGAGCCCAGGCAGACCGTGGTGTGCCTGCTGTCGGGCGGGAACAACGACGTCAGCCGGTACGCGGAGGTCGTCGAGCGGTCGCTGGTGCACCGCGGGCTCAAGCACTACTTCCTGGTCGAGTTCCCCAGGAACCAGGCGCCCTGCGCCGCTTCCTCGACGAGGTGCTGGGGCCCGACGACGACATCGTGCTCTTCGAGTACATGAAGCGGGACAACCGCGAGACCGGTGCGGCGCTCACCGGCATCGAGCTGGGCTCGGCCGACGGCCTGCCGGGACTGCTGGAGCGGATCGAGGCCAGCCCGCTGCGCATCCAGCTCGTCGCCCCGGGGACCGCGGCCTACCGGTTCCTGGTGTAGCAGAGCCTCGTCCAGGGCGGCTGCCTCCTTCCGTGTCAGTACCCGGACGTAGGTTCCGCAGCATGAGCTCTGGACCTGCGATCACCCTGGGGGCGGTGAACGTCGAAGCGGACGAGCCCCGTGCGCTGGCCACGTTCTGGGCGCAGCTGTTGGGCGGCGCGGTCGGTGCCGAGAACGACGGATTCGCCTTCGTGTCCGCCCGGGAGCCAGGCGGCTTCGCCATGTTCTTCCAGCGGCGCTCGGACCCACGTCCCGACCGGCAAGGCCAGCATCTCGACCTCACCGTGCCCTGGGGAGCACGCGAAGCGGAGGTCGCCCGAGCCGTCGCCCTGGGGGCCACGCACCGGTGGGACGTGCTCGACGAGGTGCCGTGGGTTCAGTGGTCGACGCTGTCCGACCCGGAGGGCAACCTGTTCTGCATCGCTGAGCACCCGCCGGCGACCTGAAGCCGCCGGGCCCTACGACGCGCTAGAGCCAGGCCGGCGGCGCGGGCACGTCGCCGGTCAGCCCGGAGGCGTCGGAGCGGGTCAGCCAGGCGGCGACGGCGCACACCGGGCCGTCGATCCGCACGGCGCCGCTCCCCACGTCCGGTCGACGTCGGTGGCGACGACCGTGACGTCCAGCTGCTGATCGCGGGCGGCGAACAGCCCGAGGACGTCGTCGACGAGCGCGGCGCAGAACTCGGCGGGGAGGTCGGCGAAGGAGAGCCCGGCGTCGAGGTCGGTGCCGTGCACCCACACCTCCTTGCCGCGCATCCACGGCACCAGCGACGCCGGCACCGTCACGCCCTGGCCGTTGCGCACCTCCGCCCTCCACGCCTCGACCGGCGTGGTCTCGATCGCCCGCGCCAGCCGGCCGCAGGCGTCGACGTAGTCCGCGCGCAGCTCGGCGGCCGGTCGGGCGGCGGTGGCCTCGATGTCCGCGTCGCGGACCGCGCGCGAGGGGTACATCGGCGTATCGACGCCGGTGCGGGCCCACTCCAGCAGGTTCACCAGGGCGTCGGCGTTGCGGGCCAGGTGCGCCACGACGTGGGCGCGCGACCAGCCCGGCAGCGCTGACCCGCCGGCCAGCTCGTCGTCGGTCAGCCGCTCGACGAGGCCGCCGACGACCCGCTCACCGTCGCGCCACCATCTCGTCGCCGTGTCGGAGGCCGGCTCCGTCCGCTTCTCGGTCACGGGTCAGAACCTAGGCGCCGCCCGACCCGGTGCCCGCAGCGAGGTCGCCCGCGACGTCCGGCGGTCGCAAGGGTCGGCTGTTCCGCCTGGGACGCAGGGGGTCCCTTCCCGTGTCGGAGCGGGTCAGCGGCATGCAGCCGTCCTAGCTTCCGGATTCTTGGCGTCTCGTTTCCGGGGAACCACATGGCTGATCGCTCGACTCCCACCTCCCGACAGGTGGCGCTCGGCGTCGTCGGCGCTCTGCTCCTCCTGCTCGTCGTCGCCGGTGTCGCGACGAACGGCGTCTCCGGGGGCTGTCCATCCTCGGGCTGGCCGCGCTGTTCGTCGGCGTCGCCGCGATGACGGGGCGGGCACGCTGGGCACGAATTCCTACCCGCCGGGTGGCCGGCACCGTCGCGGCCGCGGGTCTCGTCGCCGTCATGGTCAGCGGCGCGACGACCACTCCCACCCGCGAGACCTCCGCCGCGTCGGAGCCCCAGGCGACCCGGAGCGCCGAGACGATCGCCCCTTCCGCGGAGGAGCTGGCGGAGCAGGCTGCCGCGCAGGCAGAAGCCGCGCTGGCCGAGGTCGAGACGGCGGAACGTGCAGTGCCGACGGGGACCCCGACCGGTCTGCTGAGCGATGTCGACACCCAGGCGGCGGTGGGCGCCGCCGAGCGGACGACCGCGCTGGCCGCGCTCTCCGCGGTCGAGGTCAAGGGCCGCGCCCCGCGCACCGGCTACGACCGGGACAACTTCGGCTCCGGCTGGGTGGACGTCGACCGCAACGGCTGCGACACCCGCAACGACATGCTGGCCCGCGACCTCGCGAACGAGACGTTCAAGGCCGGTACGCGCGACTGCGTGGTGCTGACCGGCAGCCTGACCGACCCGTACTCGGCGCGCACGATCGGCTTCCAGCGCGGGCAGGGCACGAGTGACGACGTCCAGATCGACCACGTCGTCGCCCTCTCCGACGCATGGCAGAAGGGTGCGCAGGGCCTGAGCTCGAGCCGGCGCACGGCATTCGCCAACGACCCCTCAACCTGCTCGCCGTCGACGGCCCGCTCAACATGCAGAAGGGCGACGGCGACGCCGCGACGTGGCTGCCGCCGAACCAGGCGTACCGCTGCGCCTACGTGGCGCGCCAGGTGGCGGTCAAGGTCAGCTACCAGCTGTGGATGACCCAGGCGGAGAAGAACGCCATCGCCACGGTGCTCAGCACCTGCCCGAACGAGCCGTTGCCCGGCGGTGTGGTCGCCAACGTGCCCGAGCGGGCGCAGCCGACTCCTCCCCCGCACCGGTCCCGGCTCCTCGTCCGGCCCCCGCTCCCAAGCCGGCTCCCGCCCCTGCGCCAGCCCCCGCCCCGGCACCCGGGCCCGCTCCCGCTCCCGCTCCCGCTCCCGCTCCGAGCGCGTACTACAAGAACTGCGATGCAGCCCGCGCTGCAGGCGCGGCTCCGGTCCGGGCCGGACAGCCGGGATACGGCACGCACCTGGACCGGGACGGCGACGGGATCGGCTGCGAGTAGCCGTTCCGCTCAGGTCAGGACGCGGATCGGGTCGCCGGCCATCCAGGCGGCGACGTCCTCGACGGCCTCGCGGTAGTAGATCTCGTAGCTGCCCCGGGTGACGTAGCCGAGGTGCGGGGTGAGGACGGCGCGGCGCAGCTCGCGCAGCGGGTGGTCGCGCGGCAGCGGCTCCCGGTCGTACACGTCGATGCCGGCACCGGCGATCCGGCCCTCGCGCAGGACGTCGATCAGCGCGGCCTCCTCGACGATCGGGCCGCGGCTGGTGTTGACGAAGACGGCGGTGTGCTTCATCAGGGCGAAGTCGTCGGCGGTGATCAGGCCGCGGGTGCGCGAGGACCACACGACGTGGACCGTCACGACGTCCGAGGTGGCGAACAGCTCGTCCTTGTCCACCCGGCGCGCGCCCACCTCGGCGGCGCGCTCGTCGGTGAGGTTCTGGCTCCAGGCGACGACGTCCATGCCGAACGCGGCGCCGATGCGGGCGACCCGCGAACCGAGACGGCCCAGCCCGACGACGCCGAGGGTGCCGCCGGCGAGGTCGCCGCCGATCGTCTGCTGCCAGCCGCCGGCGCGCATCGACGCGTCCTCCTGCGGGATGTGCCGGAGGGTCGCGAGGATCAGCGCCCAGGTCAGCTCGGCGGTCGCCGTGGTCTCCGACGTGGTCCCGCAGACGGGGATGCCGAGATCGGCGGCGGCCGCGACGTCGATGGACCTGTTCCGCATGCCGGTGGTGACCAGCAACCGCAGGTTGGGCAGCCGTTCGAGCACCTCGCGCGGGAACTTGGTGCGCTCGCGCATCGCGATCACGACGTCGAACGGGTGCAACCGGGCGACCAGCGCGTCCGTGTCGGCCGCGGAGTCGTGGAACTCCACGACCTGGGCCGGCTCCGGGAGCCGGGACCAGTCGCAGAGGTCAGCGGCCACGGACTGGTAGTCGTCGAGGACGGCGATGCGGTGCATGTCCACGGTCTAGCCGACGCGCGGACGGCCCGCACGCGGAAGGCGTGCGGGCCGCGCAGCGCTCCGGCTGACGAGCGTCGGTGCGTCAGGCGCGTCCGGTGCCCGTGTTCTTGTCCTTGCCGGTGAGCTTCGAGACCGCGTCCTTGATCTTGCGCTGGTTCTGCGGCTCCCGGGCCTTGTCCACGGCCTTCTTCGCCACGCCGGCCTTGGTGAGCTTGCTGAGCAGTCCCATGGTGGCCTCCTGGTGTCGGGATGTCCCTGTCCGTGCCCGGGGGTGGCGATGGCAACCCGTTCGGGACGGACCGTCACGGAAGTGTCATGACCGCTGTCGGCGCCGGTCAGGCCCGCACGGCGCCGTCGTCCTCCGCGTCCGGACCGCTGCCGGGATCGCGGGCCAGCAGGTAGGTCGCGACGCCGAGGATCACGCCGGCCACCCCGGACAGGACGACGATGACCGGGGTGCTGACGTCGCCGAGGACGGCGCTGACCAGGTCGCGGGAGCGCGAGGTGGGGTCGGCGAGGACGACGCCGACGAACACCGCGACGAGCAACCCCGCCCCGGCGGCGGCGACGTGGGCCAGCCGGCCGGTGAACCCCATGCGGTCGCTCACGCTGCGGGCGGCCTTCACGATCCGGCCGGCACGCAGGATCCGCAGCGCACCCACCGTGCGGACCAGCCGGAGGATCTGCACCGGCCCGAGCGCGAGGACGACGGCGACGACCACGGCGAGGGTCAGCGCGATCAGCCCGAGATGGCCGCGGATCCAGGCGCGCTTGTTCTCCGCGACCACCAGGAGGATGACCGTCTCGGCGACGAGCACCGCACCGCTGATGATGTCGACGACGTGACCCGCGGTGGCGAGCGTGCCCTCCGCGACGGTGAGGAACATGGCCGGGATCGACGCGAGCGCCGCCACGAGGACGGGCAGGGCGAGCCGCTCCTGCCAGCGTTCCTCCCGTGTCTTCACTCCCCGCACGCTAACGCCGCACATGCCCTGCTGCCGGTGAGCCCGCCGATCAGGCCGTCATGAACCCGCTCTCGTAGGCGGCGATGACGGCCTGTGTGCGGTCCCGCGCGCGGAGCTTGAGCAGCACGCTGCTGACGTGGGTCTTCACCGTCTCCCGGCTGAGGAACAGCTCGGTGGCGATCTCGGCGTTGGAGAGCCCGCCGGCCACCAGCCGCAGGACGTCGGCCTCGCGGCCGGTCAGCTCGGGCAGGGCGGCGGCGCCCCGTGCGCGGGAGGGCGCGTGCGAGGCGATGAGCCGGCGGGTCAGGTCGGGCAGCACCAGCGAGGTCCCGCGCGCGACCACCCGGATGGCGTCGACCAGCTCGTCGGGGTCCGAGCGCTTCAGGGCGAAGCCGCTGGCGCCGGCCTGAAGCGAGCGGAAGAGGTAGTCGTCGTCCTCGAAGGTGGTGAGCACCAGCACGCGCGGGCGCTGCGGATCCCGGGCGACGAGCTCGCGGGTCGCGGCGATGCCGTCCAGATCGGGCATGCGGACGTCCATGAGGACGACGTCCGGGTCGGTCCGGGCCGCCACCTCCAGCGCCTCGCGACCGGTGCCGGCGTCTCCGACGACCGTCATGTCGGGCTCGCTCTCCAGGATCACCCGCAGCCCGGACCGGACGAGCACGTCGTCGTCCACCAGCAGCAGCCGCAGGGCCGTCACGCGGCGCCCGACAACGGCAGGGTGGCGCACAGCTCGTAGCCGCCGGAGGGCGTCGGCTCGGCGGCGAGCGTGCCGCCCGCGGCGGCCGTCCGCTCGCGCAGACCCGCCAGCCCGCGCCCACCGCCGGGGCCGGGTCGGCTGTCGAGCTGGGAGGCCCGCTCGTTGCACACGCGGACGACGAGGGTGTCGCCGCTGCGCACCACCTGGGCGACGGTCAGCGGGGTGCCGGCGTGCCGCAGCACGTTCGTCGTCCCCTCCTGGACCACCCGGTAGGCGAGCTCCTGCACGCCCGGGGGCACGTCGTCGACGTCGCCGTCCACCACGAGGGCGACCGGCAGGCCGCCGTCCCGCAGACCGGCCAGCAGGTCCTCGAGGTCGTCGAGCGAGGGCGCCGAGAACGGGGCGGGGTCATGGCCGCCGTCCTCGGCGCGGAGCACGGTGAGCACCCGGTCGAGCTCGGCGAGCGCGGCGCGGGTGTTGGTCTCGATGTGGCCGAGCGCTTGGCGGGCGAAGTCCGGCTGCAGGGGCCGGTCGTCGGCGGGCGTCAGGGTGCGCCGCGCGGCGGCGGCCTGCAGCAGGCTGGCGGTGAGCGCGTGTCCGATGGTGTCGTGCAGGTCGCGGGCCAGCTTGTTGCGGTCGGCCAGCCGCCGGCTGGTCTGCTGGAGTGCGGCGATCTGCTCCTCGGGCGCGGTGCCGAGGAGCCGCGGCGCCACCGCTCCCGCGAGCCGCACCAGCAGCTCGAGCACGACCAGCGTGACGACGACGTCCGCCGCCATGAGCGCGAGCAGCGGCAGCGCGGTGAGCGCGTTCCACTCCGCGCCCCACACGAGCGCGGCCAACCCGACGGAGCCGAAGAAGAGGGTGGCGAGGGTGGCGGCGCCCATGAGCACCCGCGCGCCGAGCCAGCCGAGCGCGCGCCAGGTGTCGGAGCCCAGCACCAGCCGGTTGAAGCGGCGCACGACGCCGCGCTGGTCGAGCACCCGCCCGCCGGCCGGGACGTCGACGTCGAGCAGGGTGCGGACCAACCGGCGCTCGAGACCGGCGAACCCGCGGGTCAGGGCGAGGACCAGGATGATCAGCAGCACGCCGACGCCGTAGATCACCGCGACGACCGACCCGAAGAGGCCGAAGAAGAGCGCCAGGTACAGCGCCCCCAGCGGCAGGCTCGCCAGCGCGTACAGCGCGCGGCCGGGCCAGCCCGGGCGGGCGGCGGCCAGCACGGCCCGCACCCGGAGGGCGATCTCGCCCGCTGAGCTGGGAAACGTCGTCGTCGGGGGCACGGATCGATCCTGGCGCGTCCCGGTCCCCGGCGATTCCCCGCGAGCGCGCTCTCCCGCTCCCCGCACGGGGGACCCAGGTCGGCGCTGCGGGGTGATCCGCGGGGTCCGTTCCCGCGACACGCTCCGTGGCATGACTCCACCCCTCTCCCGGCGGCTCGCATGATCGAGGTCCGCGGGCTGACCAAGCAGTACGGCGCCGTCCGCGCCGTCGATTCGTTGAGCTTCGACGTCGCGCCGGGCAAGGTGACCGGCTTCCTCGGGCCGAACGGCGCGGGCAAGTCCACCACGATGCGCATGATCCTCGGCCTCGACCGGCCCACCGCCGGCTCGGCGGCGGTGGGCGGCCGGTCGTTCGCCACGCTCGCCGAGCCGCTGCGCGCGGCCGGTGCGCTGCTCGACGCCGGCGCCGTGCACCCCGGCCGCAGCGGCCGCGACCACCTGCGGGTGGCCGCCCGGGCGAACGGGATCCCGCTGCGGCGGGTGGACGAGGTCGTCGACCAGGTGGGGCTCGGCCCCGCGGCCCGGCGCCGGGTCAAGGGCTACTCGCTCGGCATGCGCCAGCGGCTGGGGATCGCGACCGCACTGCTCGGCGACCCCGCCGTCCTGCTGTTCGACGAGCCGATGAACGGTCTGGACCTCGACGGGGTCCGGTGGATCCGCCGCCTCGTGCGCGGGCTGGCCGACGAGGGCCGCACGGTTCTCCTGTCGAGCCACCTGATGAGCGAGATGGAGCAGACCGCCGACCACCTGGTGATCATCGGCCGCGGCCGGCTGATCGCCGACGCGTCGATGCAGGACGTGATGCGCGGCGGGGGCACGTCCCGGCAGGTGCGGGTGCGGACACCGTCCGTCGACGAGCTGGCCGGCGCCCTGCTGCGCCGGAAGCTGCGGGTGCACCCCACCGGCGACGGCGACCTGCTGGTCGAGGGCGCGACGGCCGCGACGGTCGGCGACGTGGCGCTCGAGGTGGGTGTCGCGGTGCACCGGCTGGCCGAGGACCGGTCCTCGCTGGAGCAGGTCTACCTCGACCTCACCGGGGACAGCGTCCAGTACCGCGTGGCCGACGCACCCGAGCTGGTGCGGCGATGAGCGCGGCGACGCTCGCCGTCCGGACGGCGGAGCCCGGCGCCGCGACCGTGTTCGCGCGGGCCGCGTCCGCCGAGTGGGTGCGGCTGCGGACCGTGCGGACGACGTTGTGGTGCCTGCTGGCCGCCACGGTGACGATCGTCGGCATCGGCGTGGTCATGGCGTTCGACGCGGAGAACGTGACGGCGACCGGCGACTTCCGCCGGCGACGTCGGCCGGAGAGTTCGGCGTGCTGCTGGGGCAGTTCGCGTTGCTGGTGATGGTGCTGCTCGCGGTGACGCAGGAGTACGCCAGCGGGGCGATCGGCCCGACCCTGCAGTGGACGCCGCGGCGCGGTGTGCTGCTGGCCGCGCGGGTCACCGTGCCGGTCGTCGCCGCCACGGTGGCCGGCGTCCTGCTCGCGCTGGTCGCCGACGTCGCCGCCCGGCTGATCGAGCCGGGACTGACGCTCACCTTCGCCGATGTGACCGACAGCCTCGGCCGGGTCGCCGCGGTGCTCCTGGCCGGCGGTGTGCTGGCCGTCGGTGCGGGCCTGCTGCTGCGCAGCACGGCCGGGGCGCTGGCGACGGTCTTCCTGCTCCAGCTCGTCCTGCCGTTCCTGCTGCCGGCGTTCGGGGTGCAGTGGATGGCCGACCTCGGCGAGCTGCTGCCGGGGTCGGGAGCGATCTGGACGCTGCTCGGTGAGCCGGACATGACGGCGGCGCAGGCGGCGGCGCTGCTGGTCGGCTGGGCGGGGGTCGCGCTGGCCTCGGGCGGCTGGTCGCTGCTGCGCCGGGACGCCGGGTAAGGACGGGGCCGCCCCGGGTAGGGGGCGCTGTGGCGTCAGAACTCGTCCGTCATGCACTCTCCGTCGCCCAGGGCCGCGAGCCCGGCCAGGTCGCCGGATGCGAAGTCCAGGGTGTGGCCGGCCGACGGGTACATCAACTGGGTCCGGTCGGAGACGTGGTCGAGGCCCACGAGGTGGCCGATCTCGTGGAGCACGACGGCCCGGGCGCGCTCGGCCCCCAGGACGAGGCGAGCATCCTGTCGAAGGCCGAAGCCGACAGGCTCACGGTCCCGGTGGTGTAGATCAGGACACCGTCGATCGGTAGGGAGTCGCTGCCGGCCTGCCCGACGACGTCGGTGAGGTACTCGGGCTCCTCCTCGGTGGTCTCCCACGTCACCAGGACGGGCGACCACGGCCTGTCGTAGCGGTCGACGTCCCACGTCCTGGACGCCTGCTCGCCGGCCCCGCCGTCGTGGACGAAGGTCAGCCCGGTGACGTCGGCGACCCGGGCGAAGGCCTCGTGCACGAGCTCCGCGCCGCCGTCGGGCGCGTTGTCCGGCCGGATGACGTAGTGGATCGGCTGGCACGGGTCGTAGGCGACCGGTGTCCTGCCGTCGGACTGGTGAGCGAGGAAGGCATGGGCGCCACCACCGGTCAGTGCCTGAACGGGATCCAGGAGGGCCGGGCGGGCCACGATCGCGGCGCCGAGAGTCAGCCCGACGACGAGGACACCGATCAGCAGAGACCGTAGCCGGAACCGCCGGCGCGGCGCCTGGCCCGCCGGGGACCACGTCCGCCACTCATCGGGGGCCGCTGCGCACCCGCGGCCTCGTCGAGCACCCACTGCGGCACGCGACCGGAGGGAGACGTCGGCAGGCCCGCGGGTACGCCTGGGGAAGGCCCGTCCAACCGTCCCCTCCGCCGTTCCGCGCTCCTGGTCTACCGGCACGGGGCGGTTCCGCTCAAGGGGCGGCAACCGGGCATGACTCCATCGGGCCAACTCCGGTCATGCGACAGCGCCCCTCACCCGGGATCCGGGGAGGGGCGCTGTCGCGGTGTCAGGTCAGCGGACGGGGCCGCGGCCCCTGCCGGCGCCGCCCTTGCCCTGCTTGTTCTGGAAGTCCGAGATGAACTTCTTGATCTTCGCCTGGTTGTGCGGCTTCTTGGCTTCCTGGATCACCTTCGCGGCGACCCCGGACACCATCAGCTTCCGGATCAATCCGGCCATGTTCGCCTCCTCGTTGTCGGTCTGACTCCCCGGTGCCCCGGGGAACGGTCGGCCAACCGCAGGCGTGCCCGTTCTCAGCCCATCGGGGCTACCCGCCGAGGCCGGCGTCGCGGGCGCGGGCCACCGCGGAGGCGCGGTCGGTGACACCCAGCTTGGTGAAGATGCTGGACACGTGGTTGCGGACGGTCTTCTCCGACAGGAACAGCCGGCGGGCGATCTCGGCGTTGGCCCGCCCCTCCGCGACGAACGACAGCACCTCCCGCTCCCGCTCCGAGAGCTGCGGAAAGGGCCCGACGGCCGCTGACCGGGCGGCGAAGAGCGCCATCACCCGCTCGGCGACGCCCGACCCGTAGACCACCTGGCCGTCGGCCACCGACCGGACGGCCCGCTCGATCTCCTCCTGCCCGGCCCCCTTGAGCAGGTAGCCCCAGGCGCCGGCGCGGATCGCCGCCAGCACCGTCTCGTCGGCCTCGATCATGGTCAGCACGAGCACCCGCGTCCCCGGCGCGACCTCCTGCAGCCGCCTGGTCACCTCGACCCCGGTGAGGCCCGGCATCTGCAGGTCCAGCAGGGCGACGTCCGGACGGTGCGCGACGACGGCGTCGACGGCTGCCGGACCGTCCGCGGCCTCGGCGACGACGTCGAGACCGCTGTCCTGCAGCAGCAGGCGCAGCCCCGCCCGGAAGGCGGGGTGGTCGTCGGCGATGACGACGCGGGTCACGGATCTCCTCCCAGCGGCAGGACGGCCGAGACCCGGGTGCCGCCGCCGGGCTCGGGCGAGATGCGGCAGCTGCCGCCGAGCTCCGTGGCGCGGTCGCGCATCGACCGGAGGCCCAGCCCGGCCGGTGAGTCCTCGGCACAGCCGCGGCCGTCGTCGACGACCTCGATGCCGACGGCCTCCCGACCGCCGTCCAGCCGCACGGCGATGTGCTCCGCGCAGGCGTGCCGGATCGCGTTCGTCATGGCCTCCTGGGTGATCCGGTAGGCCGCGACCTCCACGGCGGCGGGCAGGTCCGACAGCTGTCCGCTGCCGCTGATCCGGATGCGCGGGGCGCCGTCGCGCTCGGGCAGCAGGCCGGGTCCGGTCGCCTGGAGCGCGCCGAGGAGACCGAGGTCGTCGAGCGCCGGTGGACGCAGGCCGTGCACGATGCGGCGCACGTCGGCGACGGCGTCCTGGAGCTGGTCGCGGGCCGTCGTCACCAGGGGCACGGCCCGGGCCGGCTCCTGCCCGAGCGCGCGCGTCGCGACGTCGAGGGCCATGACCGCCGAGGCGAGCTGCGGGCCGAGGCCGTCGTGCAGGTCGCGGCGGATCCGTCGGCGCTCCTCTTCCCGTGCGGTGACCAGCCGGTCGCGCGAGCGCTCCAGGTCGGTGGCCAGCCGCAACGCGAAGCCGACGGCGGCGAGCTGGGCGGCGAGGTCGGTCAGCAGCGACTCGTCGACCGGGTCCAGGCGGTCGGTGCCCGCGCGGGGGCGACGTGCAGCGTGCCCACGACGGCGTCGTGCCAGTGCAGCGGGACGGCGTGGACGGCGAGGGCCCGCTCCCCACCGACTCGACGACCGGCGGGGCGCCGGGCCGGTCGACCTGCACGGCGACCGCGGGCAGCTTCAGGTCGACGGCGATCGTCGCGACGGCCCGGGCGAGAGCCTGGCGCGGCGCAGCGGCGTCGCGGAGCACCTCGGTGACGTGGCCGAGCACGCGATAGGGGTCGCCGCGCGAGCCGTGCAGCAGCCGATCCACGGCGCGCTGGATGCGCACGTACAGCGGGTGGAAGACGGCGGCGACGGCCACGGCTCCGATGAAGCCGATGACCGAGTCGGGGCACCGGCGAGGCCGCCGAGCCAGCCGACGACGGCGACGTAGACCAGCGCCGAGGAGGCCAGCAGCGCCGTCCCGACCAGGGTGCGGTTGAGGACCACGTCGATGCCGAACAGCCGGTAGCGCACGACGGCGACGCCGATGGCGACCGGCACGGCGGCGGTGACCACCACGTTGACCGGCGCCGGGGCGAGGAACGCCGCCACGACCGCCAGGGCCAGCGCGTACCCGACCCAGGCGATCTGCCGGCGGCCCTGCGGGTCGGCGCGGCGGAACCGCAGGATCAGGCTCGCCAGCCCGAGCAGCGCGAGACCGGGTACCAGCGGGTTCAGGACCGTCTGGACGGCGTCCAGGACCGGCTCAGGGACACCGATCGCGACCGGGTTCGCCGGCTGGGTCCCCTCCGGCTGGATGTCGGTGAACGCGGTCAGCAGCGACATCGTGGCGATCAGGCCGACCGCGGCGATCGCGACCGGGCGCCAGCGGCGGGACAGCAGCCGGCCGTCCGGGAAGAGGAGCGGGAGCAGGGTGGCGAAGGAGACGAACGACGGCACCCAGGTCCAGAGCGTCAGCCAGGCGGCGATCCGGAAGACCGGAGCCGGGTCGTCGCTGCCGGAGAAGCCGTACACGGCGAGACCGAGCGAGCCGGCGAACACGCAGGCGAAGCAGCCGATGACCGTCATGAGCTGCAGGACCCGGTGCCCGGGCACCCGGCCGAGCAGGACCGCACCGACGATCGCCATGGCCGGGCCGACGACCGGCTCGGGGCTGCCGAAGAGGTTCTCCCGGTCGGCCGCCGGGGTGGCGATGTGCGCGATCAGCCCGACGGCCGCGTATCCCACCGCGGCCGCGGCGGAGAGCCGGGCCACCACGGTGGCCCGGCTGCCCTGGGCTGCGCGCTCTCTGAACACCGGTTCGTCCACCTCGCGCGCGACGCTACCGATCGGAGGACCGCTGGTCAGGAGGTCGCGTCGCCGGGAGTACGCCCGGTCCACCACTGCTGGTCGGTCCGCTGGGCCACCACGACGGCCAGGCCGACGGACGCGGCGACGAACAGCCAGTGCGGGTCGATCGGACCGGTCGAGAAGGGTCCGAAGTCGAGCAGCAGGAACAGCACCAGGACGACGGGGATCCAGACCGGCACCACGCGGGTGCGGAGGTAGCCGATCGAGGTGAGCAGCACGGAGCCGGCCATCCCCAGCAGGAAGGGCAGGAGGATCAGCAGCGCGAGCGAGCTGCTCTGCGCGGACTCGAGCAGCGCCACCATGGCGTCGCGGTCGGGCTGGTCGACGGCTGCGTGGTCGACGATCGAGACGGCGTGGATGCCCAGAAAGCCGAGCCCACCGACGTACGCGAGCACCATGGCGGTCGTGCCCAGCCGCGGCATCCGCGGGCGGACCAGCTGCGCCATGGCGACGAGGCCGAGCAGCAGGAACGGGACGGCGACCGTGCCGGCGACGAGGCCGACCGTGGCGAGCGTCGGGCGCGCCGCCCAGGCGTCGAGGTTGCCGGCGACCGAGCCGCTCTGGCCGACGACGCGGCCGATCAGCGCCTCGGCCAGGTTGAGCGTGGCTCCGACGGCCAGGCACACGACTGCGGTCCGCCGGCCGATGGGCGCCGGGCGGGCGCTCGGCGCGTCTCGAGTGATCGGTCCCGACAGAGCCGGGGTCACGGGCTCAGCGGTCATGGGTCCACCTCCAACGCCGGCCGGGTCCCTCCCGGCGGGCGAGGACCACGGTCGGACGGGACGTGTCCCGGCGTCGTGAGGCGCCGGTCCTGATCCGGCCGGGAGCGGCTCTGACCGGGTACGGCGTCCGGGGCGGCTCAGCCGATGCAGCGGCGGAGCAGGTCCGCCACGCGCGCGGGGTCGTCCGGGGTGAAAGCGGGCCGGACGCGACCGCCGACGTCAAGCACCAGCGCGGTGTCCTTGCGCAGGCGGGCGCGGTCCAGCGGCAGCCAGTACCGCGGGTGCGCGGAGCCCCAGAGGCGCCCCTTGCCGGTGAGCCAGGTCAGCGGGCGGACCTCGATGCCGCGGATGTCGGAGTACGGGATGCGCTTGCTCCTGGCGAGCGGGAAGTAGTAGCGCCGCAGGGTCAGCGCCTCGCGGTCGAGGCGGACCCGCCCGTCGTCGTAGATCACGTCATCGGTCATCGCCGCCACGACAGCACGCTGCGGTCGCGACGGTCAACGCAGTGGCGACGGTCGACGCCGTCGCGCGATCGACGCCGTCGCGCGATCGACACCTCAGCGGCTCGCGGGATCGGACGCGGACGCTCCGTGCCGCCACGCCGCCGCGCGGAAGTAAGCGGGCGATCGCGTTCCGTTTATGCGGCTCGCGCTCGGTCCGGAACCGGCAGCGGGATCGGTGGTGGTGGCGTCGCGAGTCGCTTGTCCGGACCCACTCGCCGCACGTCCCGACGGAGCTCCCGATGCCCGCGGCGGACGCTTTGTGACGACTGGATGACGGACCTAGCGTCGTCGCCGTCCGTTCGGGGCCCCCTCGTCACCGCCTCCGGTGACACCCGGCCGGACACCGCCGAACCGGCACCGGAGTCTCCGGTGCCGGACCGGGGACCCACCGCAGTCCTGGGGTGAAGCGAGGCCGGTTCCGCCGGTTCCGCCGGGCGATCTCCCCGCCCGAACCCGTCAGCTAACTCGGTAGGCGGTTGATGGAGAACAGGAGAACCCGTCGTCCATGACGACTACTCGCACGTCCACGATCACCCGCCGTTCCTTCCGCGGGGCGGCGCTCGCCCTCGTCACGGGCGCGGGCATCGCGCTCACTCCCGTTGCCGCCTCGGCGAACGCCGGCGGCCCCGCGCCCGTGGCCTCGGCGCCGGTCGCCCTGGCCGCTGCTCCGGTCGTGGCGCCGAACTCCGCCGCACAGGTCGCCGTCGACACGGCGCTGGCCCAGCAGGGCAAGCCCTACGTGTGGGGCGGCACCGGCCCCGGCGGTTACGACTGCTCGGGCCTCACCTACTCCGCCTACCAGGCGGCCGGCGTATCGATCCCGCGCACGTCGCGCGCACAGTCGACGGCGGGGGTTCCTGTCGCCAAGGCCGACCTGCAGCCCGGTGACCTGATCTTCTTCTACGACCCGGTCGGCCACGTCGGCATGTACATCGGCAACGGCCAGATGGTGCACTCCTCCACCTACGGCAACCCGGTCGCGGTCGTGCCGGTCGACTCGATGTGGGGCTACAACACCGCCCGACGCGTCGTCTGATCCATACGCTGCTCCCCTGCGTCCCCGGTCCACGCGTGCCCGGGGACGCAGGGGTCGCCGACCGCGCGCACGGTCGGCGGACCCGTGCGTGAGGTTCGCGATGGGGCGGCGCTCCGCTCAGTGAGCGGTACGGCTCAGATCAGCAGCGGTGCGCCGATGACGATCTCGCTGCCGTCGGGCCGGAACGTCCGCCATCGTCCGCCGGGATCCCGCTCGACCCGGAACCCGTGATGGACCTTCGTATGGTGCCGTTCGCACAGGAGAGCTGAGTTCTCCAGCGACGTCTCCCCGCCGAAGATCCAGTGGATCAGGTGGTGGACGTCGCACCAGTACTTCGGGGCTCCGCAGCCGGCGAAGATGCAGGTCTGGTCACGCAGCTCGACGGCCTTGCGCAGGTGCGGTGGCACCACGCGCTTGGTGCGGCCCACGTTCAGCGGCATGCCGTGCTCGTCGATCCGGACGGGGGTGATGCTGCCGTCGCAGGCGAGCATCCGCGCCGTCTCCGCCGAGACGAGGCCGCCGAATCCGGTGGTCGCCGCAGCCCGACCGGCGCCGCGGTCGGCCAGGTCGCCGTCCCGGATCGTGACGACGACGTTCGGCTTCACCGTGCGCAGGATCGGAAGGCCGCCCGAGGCCAGCTGGTTGTCGGCCAGCTGCACGAGCGCGTCGGCGTTCTGCTGGGCGCGCGTCCGGCGATCACCCTTCGGCCGGTCCGCCTGCACGATCGCCTCGAGTGCCGTGAGCAACTTCTCGCCACCGACGGCGTCGAGCTGGCCCCGCAGCACGACCGTGCCGTCGGAGAGCGTGGACAGCGTCAGCGACCGCTCGTCCGTCGGATCGGGCTCCGGCCCGTCGGGGTCCAGCAGCGCGAGGTAGTGGTGCACCAGCCGGGACAGCTCCTCGACGCGGTGCTCTGCGGCGACGGCGGCGAAGGTGCGGTCGACCGCGGCGAGGTCGATGCCCTGCTCGAGGGCCGCGGCCTGCCGGTCGGCCTTCGCCACGGGAGCGATCACGGCGACCTGATCGGCCGTGACCGCACCCATGGCGAAGGCGGCCTCCACCGCGGGCAGACACCCCAGCGCCCGGCCGTTGCGGACCAGCTGCCCGGCCGCGGCCGAGGTGATCCGGCCGTGCCCTCGCAGCCACGACCGCATGGACTTCTGGCCGTCCTCCTCCGGTGCCTGCTGGAGCTCGGCGGCCCGGACCCGGCGGGTCAACTGGGCGTCGATGCGGTTGCGCGCCTCGAGCAGCACGGCGATCTCGTCGAGGTTCTGACGCGGGGTCCGACCCTGCACGTCCTCGGCGGCCAGGGCGTCGAGCGCCGATTGCAGCTCGCCCATGACCACCTCCTGATCGATCGAACGCGTGTACGAAGAATACCGGAGATCGGCGTCTCCAGCAGCGCGAATCCACAGGTCAGACGCTTGTCCACAGAACCTCGCCTCGTGTTGACACGCGGCAGGCCGTAGCGTCCGGGCCATGGCTGAGCGAGCGTTCCGGACGGTGCTGGAGGGTGGTTCGTACTTCGAGGGCCCGCGGTGGCACGACGGCGCCTGGTGGGCGTCGGACTTCTACCGGCACACCGTCAGCCGGGTGGCGCCCGAGGGCGGCGAGACCGTCGTCCTGGAGGTGGAGAACCAGCCCTCGGGGCTGGGCTGGCTGCCCGACGGCTCACTGCTCGTCGTCTCCATGAAGGACCACCGGCTGCTCCGGGTGTCCGACGGCGAGGTCACCACGCACGCCGACCTGTCCGGCGCCTGCACCGGCCTGATGAACGACATGGTCGTGGACTCCTCCGGCCGCGCCTTCGTCGGGGACTTCGGGTTCGACCTCATGGGCGGCGGCGCCCCGGCCTCCGCCTCGCTGAAGCGGGTCGACCCCGACGGCACGGTGACCGTGGTGGCCGAGGACCTGCGCTTCCCGAACGGCTCCGTGATCACCCCCGACGGCGGCACGCTGATCGTCGGCGAGACCTGGGGCAACCGCTTCACCGCGTTCGACGTCGCGCCGGACGGCTCGCTGACGAACCGGCGCATCTGGGCAGAACTCGGGCCCGTGCCGGAGGGCGGTTCCGTCCAGGAGCTCATCGGTCAGGTCGTCGTCGCCCCCGACGGCTGCACCCTGGACGCCGAGGGCCACGTCTGGGTCGCCGACGGGCTGAACTCCCGGGTCCTGCGGGTGGCCGAAGGCGGCGCGATCGTCGAGGAGATCGCCGCGCCGGAGGGCATGGGGGTCTTCGCCTGCGCGCTCGGTGGGGACGACGGCCGGACGCTGCTGCTGTGCTGCGCGCCGGACTTCTACGAGCACACCCGCGCGCCGGTGCGCGAGGCGGTGCTGGTGTCGACGCAGGTCGCCGTCCCGCACGCCGGGATGCCGTGATGACGACGAACGACGCCGCGCCCCCGGTGGTCGAGCAGGCGGTGCTCGACGACCTGCGCGCCAGGCTGCGGGCCTGGCGCCCGGTCGAGCTGACCGGCGACCACGGCTGGGAGCGCGGCACCGATCCCGGCTACCTGGCCGACCTCGTCTCCACCTGGGCGGAGGACTACGACTGGCGCGAGCACGAGCAGCGGATCCGCGCCCTGCCGTGGGCGCTCGCCGGCGGGCTGCGCGTGGTGCACCAGCGCGCCGCGGACCCGGACGCCCCGCCGTCGTCCTGCTGCACGGCTGGCCCGACTCGGTGCTGCGCTACGAGCGGGTGCTGCCGCTGCTGACCGACGTGCACGTCGTCGTCCCGGCGCTGCCGGGCTACCCGTTCGCCGCGCCGCTGCAGGACCGCGACCTCTCGGGGGCGGGCATGGCGGAGCACGTGGCGGCGGCGATGGCCGAGCTGGGGTACGAGCGCTACGTCGTCTCCGCCGGCGACATCGGCCGGATGACCGCGCTGGGCCTCGCGACGGAGTACCGCGAGCGGGTGTCAGCGCTGCACGTCACCGATCTCCCGCTCGCTCCGCGCCCCGGGGCCGGCCCGCCGAGCGACGAGGAGCTCGAGCACCGCACGTCCGCCTCGGGCTGGCTGATGAGCAACGGCGCCTACCTGCTCGCGCAGCGCACCCGGCCGCACACGCTCGCCGTCGCCCTCGGCGACTCACCCTCCGGGCTCGCCGCCTGGATCGTGGAGAAGCTGCGCGACTGGAGCGACAGCGGCGGGGACGTCGAATCGGTCTTCGCCCGGGAGGACGTGCTGACCTGGATCACCGCCTACTGGGTCACCGGCGCCATCGGCACCTCGTTCGCGCCGTACGCGAGGCTGAGCCCGACGCCGGAGCGGGTCGACGTCCCGACCGTGGTGAGCCAGTTCCCGCACGACCTGGTCCGCGCCCCGCGCCCGCTCGCCGAGCAGCTGTTCGACCTGCGCGTGTGGCAGGAGCCGGAGGCCGGTGGGCACTTCGCAGCCTGGGAGGTGCCGGAGGCGTTCGTGACCGGTGTGCGGGCGGCGCTCGACCTCTGAGCGAACCGGTCGCGGCGCTGCCGGGCTCGTGGGGTAGACCGGCTGCATGACCGCTCCCCCACCCGTCCTGCTGCTGGACGTCGACGGCGTGCTCAACGCGCTGCAGCCCGAGCTGCCGGAGGACTGGCGGCGCGGGACCTACAACGGCTTCGTGCTGTCGTGGGACCCGTCGGTCACCGCGCGGCTGCGCGGGTGGCACGAGTCGGGCCGGGTGGAGCTGCAGTGGCTGACCACCTGGACCGAGCGGGCCGACCAGCTGCTGGCCGAGCCCATGGGCCTCCCCGCGGGCTGCGCACCCACAGCCGGGACGGCGTCCTGTCCACCGGCTTCGCCGGCCGGTGGGGCGCCGACGCCGGGTGGTGGAAGCTCGATGCGGCGCGGGCGGTCGCCGACGCCGAGCCCGGGCGGCGGATCGTGTGGATCGACGACGACCTCGCGCACCAGGCGGCCGACACCGGTGAGTGGCTCGCCGCCAACGGGCACGTGCTGGTCGTCGCACCGGACTACCTCGCCGGGCTCACCCACGCCGAGCTGGACCGGGTGGAGGCCTGGCTCGACGAGCCGTCCTGACCTCGGCGCGGGCGGGGCTCACAGGTTGCCGTCGTACCCTGGCTTCTCGACGCCGACCAGGGGAGCACCGCCTCATGGCCTCCGTCCCGCCCGATTCCCGGACGACCCGCTGGCTCCGTCGTCGTCCCGCCGACCCGCCCACGGATCCGCAGCCTCGGCAGTCGACGCAGCCGCAGCCGCGGTACGTGGAGCCGCCCCGTCGTCCGCGGTTCGACCGTCCGCCGCCGGCCGGGAACGACTGGTACGGCGCCCCGCCGGAGCCGGTCGCGCGCCCGCCGTGGCAGGAAGAGCCGCGCGACCCGTGGGGCCGGCCCGCGCCGGACCGGTACTTTCCCCGGCCGCGCCGCAGCGCCCGACGCCGCCTCCCCGACCTGTACGGGGGCGCCGGGGCCGGCGTGACGTCCACGGGCGGCGTCCCCGTAGGCGGCTGTTCCGCCGGGTGCTCACCGTGGTGGCGGCGCTGGTCATCGCGCAGGCGCTGCTCGTGCTCTCGCTGCGCTGGGTCGACCCACCGACGACGGCGTTCATGGCGGCCAACCCCGAAGGCTCCATCCAGGAGTCGGTGCCGGTCGAGCACGTCTCGCGCACCTTCCTGGCCGCGGTGATCGCGCACGAGGACGCCGCGCTCCCCTACCGCGCCGGCGCCTTCGAGTGGAGCGCGCTGTGGAGCCGCGCGTACGCCCACATCAGCGGCGAGGAGGACCCGTCGGGCTCGACGATCCCGCAGCAGGTCGCCAAGAACATGTTCCTCAACCAGGAGCTCAGCGCCTGGCGCAAGGGGCTCGAGGCGGGGCTGTCCATGGAGATGGCCTGGCTGATCGACGACCGCCGGATGCTCGAGCTCTACGTCAACTACGCGCAGTTCGGCCCGACCATCTACGGCGTCTGCTCGGCCTCGTGGTACTACTTCGACTCCCCACCGGGCGAGCTGTCGCAGGCCCAGGCCGTGCAGCTGGTCGGGCTGCTCCCCTCCCCGGACACGTGCAGCGCGCACCCGGCGGCGGCATGGACTTCGAGGTGGACGACGGCATGGGCTGGCTGTCGCGCTCGCACGTGGTCAACGCCCAGAACCGGGTGCCGGTCCACCTCGACCGGCTCGGCTTCCAGCCCGTCGAGGACGCCGGTATCGAGGGCTCGCCTCCGAGCAGCCACCCTCGGACGACGACTGCACGTCCGCGCCCGAGGAGATCACCGAGCTGATCGAGGCGGAGGGCACCGCCTGAGCCACCGACACCGAAGGTGTGCCACGGCTGCACCCGCCGCCGATTCGGCGCGCATGCGGGCGATCTCCGACCAGGGCAGCTCGGGCTCGGCGTCCAGGAGGTCCCGCGGCAGCGCCTTGACCGCCTCGCCGATCTCGATCAGGCGCACGCGCACCGCATCGAACACGAGGCCGTCCGAGACGTTCCCGCGGCCGACATGGGCCTCGATCGCATCGAGAGGGGCTTGATCGCACGCTGCCCTCGGCTCAGTCGAACCACAGGCGCCAGACGGACTCGCGGACCAGGTGACGGCTCATCGCCTCGAGGGTGGCGTCTCGCGGTTGATAGGGAGGCTGTTCCGCAGGCTGCCACAGCGCGTCCGGGCACAGTGCCGCGACCTCGGCGGCAACCTGCAGGGCGGCGTCGTCGGTTTGCGGCGGGCGGGTCACCAGCAGCCTGATGGTGGCGAAGCCGAGCCCGACGACCACCGCGCCGAGGCGGTCCTCCCACGAGCGGAGCACGGCGGAGACCTCTGCGGGCCGGCGGACGTTGATCGCCCCCAGCCACCCCATGACGCCGATCGCATCGGCAGGACGCCGGCAGCTCACCAGACCGATGCGTGAGCTGCCGCCGCCGGTGGCGACGAGCAGCTCGTCCACCGGCGGCTGCGACGGGGCGAGACCAGGGAAGGTCGGATGGAACGGAGCAAGGGCCCCGTGCCGGGCGCCCACGGGTCGTCGATCGGTACCAGGCTGCCTCGCCATCCGTCCTCGAGGACGGTCGGCGCGTCGGTGGCGTCGATCTCGGTCTCGGTCGTGGGGGCGAACTCGCCGCTGTCCCATGGGCGCTCGGTGCCGTCGTACAGCGACTGCAGCAGCAGGGGCCAGAGCCCCGTCGTCGGAAAACGGGCGGTCAGGGCCGCCCACCTGGCGCCGGCGTCGGGGACGACGGTGTCGGTCACCCACAGGGAGGCGGCCGGCGGCTCCCCGTCACCGGAGCGTGCGACGACCGGCCGCCCTGGACCGAGCGGGAGGCGGCCGATCCGCACAAGACCTGCGGCGGGCAGCTGCCCCGGCTCACCGGCCTCCGGCGGCTCGGTCGGGAGGGCTGCCTCCGTGCCGACCGACCAGAGGGCCGCAGGACGCGGTGGCGCAGACCAGTGGCGGTGCACAGAGCGAGGCTGGCACCGATGACCCGCCCCGTTCGGTCTTGTCCACAGACCTCGCCGGACTCGCCGCCGCCACGCGAACGCTCCCGAGCCCGGTACCTGTTTCCGGGGTCATCGCGACCGGCTGGCACGGGTCCGCATGCGCCACGTGGCCCGGCCCGCGTCGAACGCCTCGGCATCGAACGGGCCACCCAGCCATTCGGCGACGTCGGCGTGCTCGGGATGCCGTGGATCGGCCACGATCTCCAGCATCTCGGCATAGCCGCCCGGGCCGCCGCTGTCCTCCGGCGGGCAGGCGCGGGCACCGTCCGAGCACACAGGAGCGTCGGCGGTCGTGCGGCCGTCGATGCGGATGTCGTGCTCCCAGCCGTCACCGAAGTCGTAGTCGTAGCGGAGCAGCGTGCCGTCCGGAAGGGAGCCGACGGTGACCGCGCGAGGATCACCGAGGTCCTCCATGTCCTCGACGTCGCCGTAGCTGCGGCCGTCGACCTCGAACATCGACAGGTGCGTGTCCTGCCAGCCCATGGCGGCCTGGAGCAGGCCGTGCAGCTCGCGCAACGTCGTCCGCTCGGGGACGGCGATGCGGCGCCATACCGGCGGGTCGACGCCCCGGAGGGTGACGGTGAGCTCGACCGCCGGCACCGGCCTGGTAGGGGCCGGCGGCTCCTCGTGCAGCAGGGCCGCGCGCGCCAGGGCGATCGCGGATGGCGTCGGCGGCTGGTCCCGGTCCCTCCGCCTGCCGAGGACGCCGAGGCGGTCGAAAACCGTCCAGACGGTGTCCCGGACGGCGAGGAACGCGGTAGAACGGTCGAGCGGCTCCCCCGTCTCACCGGACGCCCACCCGAGTGCGTTCATGCCCTCGGCGACGACGTCTTCGGCGTGCGGACGGCCGGCGGCGATCCCGATCAGCCACAGCAGACCGGCGACCCGGTCGGCCTCTCCTCGGCCGAGGGGCAGCCGGGCGGCGATGTGCTGCCACAGTCCGACGGGATCGTCGGCGAGCCGCCGTCCGGTGGCGGTCGGTCGCAGCTGCCTGCGGTGCACGCGTACGAGGCCGAGCCGGCGTGCGGTGTCGCGTAGCTCGGCGACGGGGCGGGTGGTGTCCTCCCGGTTGGCCGCGCCGAACCAGTCGGCGTCCTAGCCGAGGGCGTGCATCGTCTCGGCGACGAGCGCCGGGGGCAGGTAGCCGGCACCGGTGAGCGGAACGCCGTCGCCCAGGCGGGCGAGGAACCACCGGTAGGGCTCGACGACGTCGGGCTCCGGGGCGGGTGCCCGACCGTCGAGGCCCGCGGACTCGACGACGCGCACCAGCCGCGGGCGGTCTGCGGCGCGGAGCCCGTCGAGAAGTTCGACGAGGTCGGGGCTCATGTCGCCCGAGCCTGCCAGTTCGGGGCCAGACTCGGTGACGTCGATCGGCATGGGAGGGGCGATGGGGCGGCGACGCAAGGCCGGGAAGTACCCGTACGACTACACCGACGCAGACGACCGCAGGTTCGTCGACAGCGGTGCGGGCGGCACGCTGCGGGTGCTGCACGGCCCGGGCAGGGGCATGGGGGTCCCCGACGGCGTGGTGTGCCGGGTCGAGGTGCTCGCCGCGGACGGCTCGTTCGTCGACGAGTCGGCTGCGGGGAAGTTCGGCAAGGAGCACCGGCTGCACCGCACGGTCCCCGGGGATCGCATCACCGCCACGGTCACGGCGGGCTTCGAGGACGACGGCGAGTGCGCCTGCGGGTCGGCCGGCTGCGTCCCGGTGCTGGAGGAGCTGACCGCGACCAGCGTCGTCGTGCTCACCGGTGATCTCGACGACGTCGTGCGGTTCGGTGTGGGCCCTGCCTGGGAGACGGTGGTCGCGATCGACGAGGGCCACCAGTGGCCGCAGGACCAGGACTCGCCGACGGCCTGCCGATGGGGCGCTGGGGTCAGGATCCGTGCGGCGCGTCCGATCGCGGATGCTCCCGACGTGCCTTGATCGACACGAGGGTGGGCGCACCAGCCCCCGTTCCACACCCCCGTGTTCGTGCTGACCCGTCACCCCGCGGCCGTCGTTGACGCTGTCGGACACCACGTTCTCCTTCGTGTCCGGCGAGCCGGCCGAGGTGCTCGAGGGGCGCGGGAGGCGGCGGAGGGCAAGGACGTCCGGCTCGGCGGCGGGGTCACCGCCATCCGCGAGCTCCTCGACGCCGACCTCGTCGACACGATGCACGTGGCGGCCTCGCCGCGCTGCCTAGGAGTGCGTCAGCCAGGACAGCAGCCGGCCCCGCGACCAGCAGCGGCCGATCGCCTCGCCACGCAGGCCCGCCCCATCGGCTACCGCAAGGCCGATGATGCTGTGGCCGGAGGCACGGCGGTCCCCGAACGTCGGTATCGACGGCGCGACGCCGACTCCCTCCGCTGACACCCACGCCACCGCCCGGCCGCCCGCTGCTTCCTCGAGGGTGTGCAGGAGGCGCCGGCGCCGTTCGGGCGGCAAGCGCGACAGCGCCCAGGTCGTGGTGACGACGGGCAGGACGTCCGCGGGCACGCGGGCGACGGCATCGGGTAGGAGCTCGACGGGGTCCCCGCGCAGCAGCAGCGGAGGGAACGTTGCCGCCAGCGCGAGCTCGGCGTCGAGCTGGGCGGCCCGCTCCGGCTTATCCGGCGGCAGGCAGGCGCGCAGCCACCGGGCGTTGTCCGGGTCGGTCAGGTCGACCGGGTCCGGGTCGGCGCAGATCCGTGCCACGACCTCCGGCATCGCCCGCGCCGGGACCGGCCGATCGCCCACGACCCTCGCGGACAGCTGGACCGGTGATGACGGGTCGCCGAGCGTCTGGCCGTCGCTGTAGGTGATGCCGACGCAGTCGACGTGCAGGTTCAGCCCCGGCGAGTGCCCCACGTCGGTCAGCCCGACCGCGTCGGCGCCGGTCCGTCGCGCCGCCTCGGCGATGGCCGGGTAGAGCACGGCGCAGCGTGCTGCGTCGACGCTCTGCGTCCGCCGTCGTGCGGCGATGGCGACGACCGCGCCGGTCGAGCGCAGCAGAGTGTCGATCGCCGCGGCGGCGGCCGCCTCGCCGTCCGCTACGTCGTAGGCCGCGGCGAGCGCCGGGGCGCGTCCGGCGAGGGCGAGGTCGTGCAGCGCGGCGAAGATCAGCGCCGGCTGCCGCTTGCGGGCTGGCGCCGCCTCGATGGCGCGCAGGGCCTCATCGGACTCGCTCAGGGCGACCGCGACGCGCTCGTACAGCGTTCCGGTGGCGTCCACCTCACCGAAGCGGCGGTACACCTGGGCGAGCGTGCGGGCCGTCGTCGTGGGCATCTCGGCGACCGTAGGGCCGGTGGTCACCAAGTGTCGACGTTCGATCTCCGCCGCCCCGGCGGGCGCGGCGTGGCCGCCGACTCGCGCGTCAGGGTGGTGATCCACCGGCGGGTGTCGGCGGGGTCGATGACATCGTCGATCTCCCAGTGGGCGGCGACGTTGAGGCCCTTGCCGTTCTCGTACGCCGCGGCCACCGCCGCGTCGTAGGCGGCGGCGCGCTCGGCGTCGTCCTCGATCGCCTCCAGCTCCCGGCGCATACCGAGGCGGACGGCGCCCTCCAGGCCCATCGGGCCGAACTCGCTGGACGGCCAGCCGACGGTGAACCGCGGGACCTTCGTGCTTCCGCCGGCCATGGCCTGCGCGCCCAGGCCGTAGGCCTTGCGGACGACGACGGTGCCGATCGGGACCGACAGGTTGGCGCCGATGACGAACAACCGGGAGAAGTGGCGGACGGTGGCCGTCTTCTCCGACTCGGGGCCGACCATGAAGCCCGGGGTGTCGCAGAGCGAGACGACCGGCAGTCCGTGGGCGTCGCAGAGCTGCAGGAAGCGGGCAGCCTTGTCAGCGGCGTCGGCGTCGATGGCGCCGCCGAGATGCGTCGGCACGTTGGCGATCACCCCGATCGGCGCGCCCTCGACCCGGGCGAGCGCGGTGACCATGCCGGCGCCCCAGCCGTCGCGGAGCTCGAGCACGCTGTCCTCGTCCGCGAACGCGTGCAGGACGGCGCGCATGTCGTAGACCCGCTTGCGGTTCTCCGGGACCAGGTGGCGGAGCAGGCGCTGGTCGGGCGCCGTCCAGTCGGCGATCGGCCCCTGGAAGTAGGAGAGGTACTTCTTCGCCGCGGCGACGGCGGCCTCGTCGTCGGCGACCCGGATGTCGACGACCCCGTTGGCGTGCTGGACGTCGATCGGCCCGATCTCCTCGGGCGCGACCACGCCGAGCCCGCCGCCCTCGATCATCGCCGGGCCGCCCATGCCGATGTTGGCGTCCTCGGTGGCGATGACGACGTCGCAGGTGCCGAGCAGCGCGGCGTTCCCGGCGAAGCAGCGGCCGCTGGCGATGCCGACGGTCGGGACGAGCCCGGACAGCCGGCCGAACAGGGTGAACGCCGCGGTGTCGAGCGCGGAGACGACCGGGTGGTCGACGTCCCCGGGCCGGCCGCCGCCGCCCTCGGCGAAGAGGACGACGGGCAGCCGGCGCTTCTCGGCCAGCTCGAACAGCCGGTCCTTCTTGAGGTGGCCGCGCATGCCCTGGGTGCCGGCGAGGACCGTGTAGTCGTAGGAGACGACGACGGCTGCGCTGTTGGCCCTGCCGATGATGTCCCCGTTGATGTCGGCCAGGCCGCCGACGACTCCGTCGGCCGGGGTGCGCTCCTGCAGCTCCTCCTTGGAGCGGCGGCGCTCCTGGGCGGCGAAGACCAGCGACCCGTACTCGAGGAAGCTGCCCTCGTCGACGAGGTCGGCGAGGTTCTCGCGGGCGGTGCGCCGGCCCTGGGCGTGCCTCTTGGCGACCGCCTCGGTGCGGTGCTCGTCGAGGCCCTGCTCGTGGCGTCGGGACACCTCCGCGAGGTCTGCCCGGTGGGCATCGAGGTCGATCTGGCCTAGGTCCCGCTCGGCCTCCCCGTCGGAGTGTTCGACGGTGGCCAGCAACTCGCTCTGCTGGACGGTGTCGCCGACCTCGACGGCGAGGCGGAGGACGGTGCCGCCGGCCGGGAGCTCGACGACGTGCTCCATCTTCATCGCCTCCAGGACGACGACCGCTCCCCGGGCTCGACCGTCGTGCCTTCCGTCGCCTCGATGGCGACGACGGTGCCGGGGACGGGTGCACGGAGGGCGTCCTCGTCGGGGTCGAGGTGCTGTCCGGCCCGGGCGTCCCCGCTTTCGCGACCAGGTCGGCGGCGGTGTCGTCGACGAGCGTGGTGGTGGCCGGTCCGGCGAGGACGTCGGGGTCGGTGAGAACGGCGCGGAGGAAGGCGGTGTTGGTGGCGACGCCGCGGACCTCGACCTCGGCCAGTGCTCTGTGCAGGTGGCGGAGGGCGTCGCCGAGGTCGCCCTGCCGCTCGTGGACGACGACCTTCGCCAGCAGCGAGTCGTAGCGCGGGCTCTGCTCCGTGCCGGGGCGGGCCGCGGTATCGACGCGGACGCCGGGGCCGCCGGGGAGCGTGACCGAGGTGATGGTGCCGGCGGACGGGACGAGGGCGCCGTCGGCGGTGACCGTCTCGGCGTTGACGCGGGCCTGGACCGCCCAGCCTCGCTGTTCCGGTGTGCCGTCGGCGAGGCCGAGGTCGGCGAGCGTGTCGCCGGTGGCGACGCGCAGCTGCAGCCGGACGAGGTCGAGGCCGGTGGTCTCCTCGGTGACGGTGTGCTCGACCTGTAGGCGCGGGTTGCACTCGAGGAAGACGAAGCGCTCGGGGTCGTCGGCGGCGACGAGGAACTCCACGGTGGCGAGGCCGCGGAGCGATACCGCCGTCGCCAGCTTCGTGGCGGCGCCGTGCAGTTGGGTGCGGACGGAGTCGGACAGGTTAGGCGCGGGGGCGATCTCGACGATCTTCTGCCGGGAGCGCTGCAGCGAGCAGTCGCGGTCGCCGAGGACGACGACGTCTCCCCGAACGTCGCCGAGCACCTGGACCTCGATGTGCCGGGCCGGGTCGAGGAGCGCCTCGGCGAGGAGCGTGGGGTTCCCGAAGGCGGCGCGCGCGTCGGCGCCGGCGCTGTGGATGGCCGCTGCGACGTCGTCACCACGGCGGACGATGCGGGTGCCGCGGCCGCCCCCGCCGAAGCGGGGCTTCAGCATGACGGCGCCCGCCGCCTCCATCAGGCTCCTGACGACGGCGACGTCCACCTCGACGCCGAGGCCTTCGAGGACCGGGATCCCGGCCTTCTCCGCAAGTCCGCGGGCGAGCACCTTGTCGCCGAGGACCACGAGGGCCTTCGCGCTGGGTCCGACGAAGACGAGCGGCGCGCCCCGCCCGCTACCGGCGTCCGCGCAGGCATCCGGAAGGTCGGAGCTCTCGGAGAGGAAGCCATAGCCGGGGTGGAGCAGATCGCAGCCGGTGGCAACGGCCGCCCGCACGACCGCGTCGGCATCGAGGTACGCCGCCGGGCCGTTGCCCGGGAGGACGTAGCTCTCGTCGGCGGCAGCGAGGTGGGCGGCGTCGGGCTCATCGGCCGCCGTGACGGCGACGCTGGTCATCCCTCGGCCGCCGCGGCGCGGGCGATACGGACGGCGATCTCCCCGCGGTTGGCGATCAGCAGGCGGGAAGATTCGGCCATCCGGCGATGCTCGCACGCGGCACTTCTGGCGCCGTAACGGTTGATGTACCTAGTTCACGTAGGTACATTGCCGTCATGGAAACGATCGGCTTGCGGGAGCTGAACCAGAACCCTCCAAGGCGGTGGCACGCGTCCGGGCCGGCGTGACGGTCGTCGTGACCGATCGTGGCCGCCCGATCCTGCGCATGGTTCCCGAAACCGAACAGCCAGGCATGCTCCACGAGCTCGTGGCCTCGGGGCAGGCGACCGCTCCGGTCGACCAGGGCATGCCGGAGTTGATCCCCGACCTGGCTCCCGGGGTGGACAGTCTGGCGGAGCTGTTGATCGCCGACCGCACGCGTGAGCCCGGCCGTTGATCTACTTCGATTCCAGTGCACTGGTGAAGTTCGTCAAGCGGGAGTCGGAGTCGGAGGAGTTGCGGAGCTGGCGCGCCCGGCTTCCCCGGCACGGAGCTGGCGACCAGCGAGCTGGCCGACCTGGAGATCACCCGCACCCTGCTGCGCGCCGGTATCGACCACCAGCGGGTGCCGTACGTGGTGGGTCAGGCATTGCGCGGCCTCTACGCGGTAGACCTCACCAGTACAGTCCTCGCCCGCGCGAAGGCGTACCGCACTCGCGACCTCGGTTCGCTGGACGCCATCCACCTGTCCACTGCTGAAGCCTTCCGATCCGAACTGACGGACTTCGTCACCTATGACCATGAGCTGGCCGCCGCCGCGACCGAGCTGGGTCTTCCCGTGCGGTCGCCGTCCTGACCGGATGACGGTCGGCTCCCGACCAGAACCGTCGCAATACGGGCGGCCCGTCACCGGGCCGGAGGTACCAGCCCGCTCTGATGGGCCACCACGACGGCCTGCACCCGATCCCGCACCCCGAGCTTGGCCAGGACCCGGGTGACGTGCGTCTTCACGGTCGCCTCGCCGAGGTACAGCGCCGCCGCGATCTCCGCGTTGTTGAGCCCCTGCGCCATGGCGGCCAGCACGTCGGTCTCCCGCTCGGTGAGCGACCGCAGGCGGTCCGCCGAGCCGGTGCGCGCGGCCGGACCGGCGAGGTATGCCTCGACCAGCCGGCGGGTGATCGTCGGCGAGAACAGCAGCTCCCCTCGTGGCAGGCGCGGATCGCCGCGGCGAGCTCCGCGGGGCCGACGTCTTCAGCAGGAAGCCGCTCGCTCCTGCGCGGAGCGCACCCGCGACGTACTCGTCGAGGTCGAAGGTGGTGAGGACCAGCACCCGGCACTGCGGACGGGCGGCCAGTACGGCCGCGGTCGCGGCGATGCCGTCGCTGCCGGGCATCTCCACGTCCATGAGGACGACGTCCGCCTCGTGCGCGACGACCTCCCGCACCGCCTCGGCGCCGGACGCCGCTTCCGCCACGACGGCGATGTCCGGCTCGGCGGCGAGGATCGCGCTCAGCCCGCCGCGGACGAGGTCCTGGTCGTCGGCCACCACCACCCGGATCACGGGCGCACACCGACCGGCGTTGCCGGCAGGGTCGCCGTCACCCGGAACCCGCCGGACGGCTCCGACCGCGCGTCGAGCTCCCCGCCGAGCGCCCGGACCCGCTCGGAGAGCCCGACCAGCCCGAAACCGGAGGACGGCGGCGCCGGCGGCGCGGTCCGCGGGCCGTCGTCCACCACGGTGACCGTCAGCCGACCGTCGGGCCGGGCGACCGTGACGTCGACGCAGCTGCCCGGCGCGTACCGGACGGCGTTGGTGAGCGCCTCCTGGGCGATCCGGTGGACGGTCTCCGCGACGGCGTCGTCGGTGGGCAGGTCCTCCGGCACGCGCAGCCGCACGGTGACGCCGGCGGCCTCGATGCGGGCGGCGAGCTCGCCCAGCGCGCGGGCGAGGGTCGGCGGCCGGACCGGCAGGGCATGCCCTTCCGCGCCGACGGCGCCGCCGTCGAGCAGGCCGAACAGCACGTCGAGCTCCGCCAGCGCCCGGGCGCCGGCATCGGCCACGGCCCGTACCGACTGCCGCGCCCGGGCGGGATCGGTGCCGCGCAGCGCCAGGGCCGCGCCGGCCTGGACGACCATGACCGAGATCGCGTGGCTCACCACGTCATGCAGTTCGCGCGCCAGCCGCTGCCGCTCGGCCCGGATTGCGTGCGCCGACGTCGCCTGCTGCGTGGCCTCGAGGCTGGTCGCGGTGGCCTCGGCCGCCCGGCCGGCCCGGTCGCGGGACATCCACAGCAGCCCGGCGACGGCGGGCACCGCGAACGTCGCCACGGTGATGGGCACGTTGCCCGCGGCGTGCAGGTAGGTGTCGGCCGTGGTGGTCGCGGCCAGCACGGCCAACGCCGCGAGGGTCCACCGGCGGCCGTCCGCACCCGCCGACCAGGACAGCAACGCCCACGCCACCATGCTGGCGATGCTCGCGGGCAGCGGGAACCCGGCGGCCAACGCCACCACCGGGGAGCGCGGCGAGCAGACAGGCCAGGGCTGCGTCCACCCGGCGCAGCGCCACGCAGCCGCCGACAGCCGCCACGAGCAGCAGCCCGAGGACACCGGTCTCCGGAATCTCCCCGGCCGACGTCAGCGCGATCGCCTCGATCGCGGCCAGGGCGGCCAGTGCCGCCGCGCTGCCGACATCCACCCAGCCGGCCCGGTTCCCACTCCGGGACTGCTCCTCCGGCGGCCGCGGCGCGGGAGCCTCCTCGCGCAGCAGGCCGAGCAGCCGCCGCAGCTCGGCCACCGCCCGCCGTCCCACGATGCCGACGGCCTCGAGGTCGGGACTCGAGAGGGACTGCTCTGCTGCTCCCGCGTGAGCGCGCATGGTCCGCACGGCCTGGCGGACGACGTCCAGCGTCTCGCCGGCGAGCCGGGAACGCTCCTCGGCGACCACGCGGCGGGCGACCTCGGCCGGGTCCTGCGCCCGGAGTTCTGCGGCGGTGTCCTGGGCCGTGCGCGCTTCCCGCTCCCGTCGGCGGATCGCCGCCCCGAACGCGGCCGTACCGCCGACGACGATTCCGACGAAGATCAGGTCAGGGATGCTCGGGTCCCGGGCGACGCCCGCTGCGGCGACGGTGGCCAGCACGGCGAGGCCCCACCGGCCGGTGTCGTAGCGACGGAGCGCGAAGGCGACCACGAGCAGCGGCGGGAGCAGCGCCGCGTTCTCCGGTGGAACACCGACCGCCCAGGCGATCGCTTCGAGGGCGATCAGAGCCAACCCGGCCAGCAACGGCCGGCGACGGAACGGGACGACGGTGACGACCGTCGCCGGTCCGAGGACGAGCGCCTGCACCGGTTCGGTCAGGAAGAGGACCGCCCAGATCGCGCAGGCGAGCGCGATCCCGATCTCCGCGCTCCAGCCCCGGACCAGGCTCATGCCGCGAACGGTAAGCCGTCGCCGCGCTCCTGGGATCCCCTGCGGACGGACCCACAGGTCATCCGATGCGCGAGGCAGGGCGGTGCGCCGCGGGGACGCGCGGCGTCGACCGGCGCGGACAGGCTCGGACCGCACCGGCGGAGCACCCGCCGGACCGGGACGAGGGAGGCCGTCATGGGACGGAAGACGACGTGGTTCGGCGCGGGGAGCATCGTCGCTGCGCCGCTGCTGATCGGGCTGGGCGATCAGCTTCGCATGGCGGAGGTGGTGCGGTCGGAGTCCGCCGGGATGGTGGACAGCGAGTACGGGGCCGAGCAGGCCGCGCAGTACCTCGAGCAGGTCGCGGCCGCCTCCGGTGCGTACGCCGCCGCGGGGGCGCTGACCTATGCGGGGCGCTGCTGCTGGTTCCTGCGCTGGTGACCATCTGGCGGGTGTCCGTGGGCGGTTCCCCGCGGTGGGCCTGGGCGGGTGCGGTGCTCGTAACGCTGGGCGTGCTCGGCCACATGGTGCACCTGCAGGGCTACTACGCCACCAACCTGGCGGTCGCGGAGTTCGCCGGCCAGCCCTGGACCGGTGAGCTGATGACGGCTCTGGAGCGGGAGCCGTTCAGCCTGGCCCTCTTCCTGCCCTTCCTCGTGGGCTGGCTGGGCTTCGTGCCGCAGGCAGTCGGGCTGCGCCGGGCACGGGTCATCCCGACCTGGGCCATGGCTTCGGTCGTCGTGGGCACCGTGGTGTTCCTCGTCATCGGCTCGACGCCGTGGAGCACCGGGCTCTGGATGGTGGCGATGATCGCCGGCCTCGCGCCGGCCGCCGCGGCCGCGGTGCGCAGCAACGTCGCGGCGCCGTCGGGAGCACCTGTCGGGTCCGGCGTCGCCGTCGGCTGAGGTCGGGTCGCACCGCGCCGCGGCGGCCCACCCGCCGTCGCGGCGCCGCCGCGCAGGAGGCTTGGATGACCCCCATGCACCGCTCTCACCGCGTCGCCGGCGCGCTCGTCGGATCCGCCGTCGGCGACGCGCTCGGGGCTCCGTTCGAGTTCGGTCCGCCGGGGCAGTTCTCCGCTCGCTTCCCCGTTCCGGCGCGCGGCGCCACGACGGAGATGTGCGGCGGTGGCTCGGTGGGCTGGGAGCCGGGCGAGTTCACCGACGACACCCAGCTGGCGCTGATCGTGGCTTCCTCGTTGCTGGAGCGGGACGGCCTGGACGAGGCCGACCTCTTCGCCCGGTTCGTCCGGTGGGCCGAGGCGGAGCCGCCGGACATCGGCAACCAGACGCGCGCGGTGCTGCGGTCGGGCCGGCCGTGGGACGCCGCCGCGGCCGAGCACTTCGCCCGGTCCGGCCATGCCGCCGGCAACGGCTCCCTGATGCGGACGACGCCCGCTGCGATCATTTTCTCCCGCGGCGGCACCGAGGCGACCATGGACGCCGCCCGGCGGATCTCGTCGCTGACGCACGGCGACCCGGCGGCCGGTGAGGGCTGCGCGATATTGCACGAGCTGATGCGGGTGGCGCTGGACGGCGGCGACCCGCTGACGGCTGCTCCGTCGGCGCTGGCGTTGGTCGCTGACGAGCACCGACAGCGGTGGGCGACGGTGATGGAGCCGTCGTGGACGCCGGCGGACGCGACGGAGTCGAACGGCGCGGTCTGGCCGACGCTCGGCCAGGCGGTGTGGGCGCTGCGGCACGGGCGCGACTTCGCCGAGGTGATGCGGCTGGTGATCGACCTGGGCGGCGACACCGACACGGTGGCCTGCGTGGCGGGCGGGCTGGCCGGCGCGGTGATCGGGATGGGCGGCATCCCGATGCGATGGTCGTCAGCGGTGCACGGACGGGTGCCCGGGTTCGGCGACAAGCGGTGGGGGTTGGCGGACCTGCAGGAGCTGGCAGCTGCGCTCGACGGAAAGCCGCTGGTGCACTACTCCCCGGCGTGATTCCGCGGATCGGCCCGACGGAGATGCTGCCAGGAATCTGGGCGGGCAACCTCGACGGCGCCCGGTACAGCGAGGAAGACTTCGCCGTCATCTCCCTGTGCCGCCTCGGCGACCCGTTCCCGCACGAGGTTCACCGGATGGCCTACGTGGCGGACAACGAGTGGAACCACGACCTGGATGCCGTGCTGGCCGACGTCCTGGACGATCTGTCCGCGCTACGGGCGGAGGGGCACCAGGTGCTCGTCCACTGCCACGGCGGCGCGTCGCGCACCGGCCTGGTGCTGCGCGGCTGGCTGGTGCGCGAAAAGCGGATGTCGGTCGACGAGGCGACGGCTCACGTCGCCGAGCGCTGGCCGCACCTCGGCCTCTGGAACGCCAGCTTCACCGCCGCGCTGGAACGGCTCGCCGCACGGGTGCGCTGACTTCGAACGCCGGTCCGACCGCTGACGTGGTTCCGGCTGCTCGGAGGTGCAACTGACGCTTCTGGCTAGTTGGCGTTGAGGCCGAACTGCCGGGTGAGCAGCTTGGACTTCCAATACGACTCGATCTGCTCGATGGTGTCGTCGGGGTGTTGCCGTCGACGACCTCCAGCACCGAGACCTGGTAGCGCCGGCGGCCGTGGCGAGCGACGGCCCTGAGGCGGACGTCGCCGCCGTCACCACCGTTGGCGTACTCCAGCCAGCGGCCGAGCAGGCTGTCGGCTCCCTTCGCGGAGCCGACGTACTGCTGTCCGGACTCGACGTCGACCAGCAGGTACACCCCTTCACGGCGCGCAGAACCTGCTGCCAGCCGTGCGGGAGGGTGGGGATGTCGTCGACCGGTCGGACGAACTCGCGGAAGCCGGGGAAACGGGGTTCGTACTGCTCGGTGATCTCGAGGACCGGCTTGGGCTGGTTGGCGGCTCGCTGGACCCAGCTCCGAGTGCCGGCGCCCCAGTCGATGACGACCTTGTCGGTGTAGTCGCCGAGTTGCTCGAGCAGCCGCAGGTCGTAGCTGTGGTAGCCGGACACGTCGCCGCCGGTCAGGGTGTCGACGGTGCCGGCCGGGGAGCTGCTGATGTCGGCGACCTCGTACAGGCCGACGAGCACGGTCTTGCGGGTCTCGGTCACGGTGAAGCTGGCGAGCCGGTCGCCCACGTCGAACACGTTGCGCTGCTGGACGCTCTGGTACCGCTCGAACGAGGATCTGTCGTTGCGCCAGGCCTCGTAGAGCCGGCCGGGCTTCAACCGGTTGTCCTGGTGCCGGACCAGGCGGACCTGAGCCGGGTCGACACCCTCGAGGGACAGCAGGTCGTTGAACGTCAGCATCGGCATCCCCCGGCTGAGCCGCGCGTGAGTCAGCGGCTCTCGTCGTCCCTCGACGGAACGGCCGGCGCGGTTGGCCGCTGCCGGGAGAAGCCAGGGTCGAAGCGCTGGGTCATCTCCAGCTCACCGGTGTCAGCAACGGCATGCCGCCCCAACTTGGGCATCTTGAACTCAGCGGTCTCGTCGACGAAGTGCCTAGCCATGACGTCATGGTACGAAGCGGAACCGGTTCGGCGCGGGACGCAAGTAAGGCGTCACGGACGGATGGGGTCGGCGGGGCGGATGGGGTCGATAAGTCGACTTCTCGACAGGTCGACTCATCGCGCGGTTCGACGCAGCGGCAGCGGAAGAGACGACGGCGCCGCGCTGCCGAGACTTCGGCCCCTGCCCGGGCGCCGCATCGTTTCCAGCGACCGAGCAGCGCCCCTTTCGCGCGGAATGCGGCCCGCCGTGCTCGGCATCTGCCGCTGCTCATGGCGCGGTACGGCCAGGATGGCGCCCTGACCTTCCGCCTTCCGCAGTGCCTCCAGGGCCCGGATTCCAGTCAGGCCCTGAGCAACCTGCGCACCTACTACGGGCAGCCCTACACCGGCGCGTACTTCGACACCTGGGCTCCGGCGCAGAACGACCCGAACGCATTCACCCCCGACGATCTCCTGGCGGTCGGTTTCCTGTCGGTCGTCGTGCCCCCGTTGGCCGCCCGCCAGCTGCTCGATGTGCAGGCCGCCGAGTTCGCTGCCCTACTGCGCCAGGTGGGTCCTGACCGCGACCTCGCGGACCAGGCCGAGGGGTAACCGAACACGAGCCTGCCTCCCAGATGTATCGGGCAGTCCGACGCCTGCCGGGTGTCGGCCGCACCATCGGGACGAAGCTGCTGGCGCGCAAGCGTCCGCGGCTGGTACCGATCTACGACTCGGTGGTGGCGCGCATCAGTGGCATCGGCGACCACCACTGGGAGCCGTTGCGTCAGGCCCTGCGAGCCGACGGCCTCCACGACCGACTGCTCGATCTGCGCCAGCAAGCCGGTCTGGGACCGCACGTGTCCGCCCTGCGCGTGTTGGACGTGGTCACGTGGATGGAGGGCAAGGCAGCTGGGATGCGGCCGACCGACCCCGAAGAGCTGCTCGGGGAGTCGCTGACCGATCCCGACAGCCGATCCGCCCGTCAGGCGTTGCCGGCAACGCGTGTCGCACCGATCCCGTCGATGACTGCGCCTACTGGCTTCTGACGGACCCCGGAGCCTCTTCAGCTGGCTGCGCAGGTGCGTCGGCGGGACGACTCGCAGGTTCAGCGGCGCATCGGTGAGTTCCAGGAGCCGCGCCTCCCTGGGGGTCGTACGTCGACCGGGGAGTACGAACGCCGGCGACCATGACACGGATGGACGACGAAACCGTGTGTTTCGGACCGAGCCGGTCCGCTCCTGCCTCATCAGCCCCATCGCACCCGTGCGCGCCTCCCCGCCTGCTCCGGGAGACGCCCCGCGACCAGGCCGGGCTGATCGACTCGCCTGGGATCGCAACGCTGCTGCAGGCTCTCCCAGTGGCCAACGTGGTAGAGACAACACGTGGTCACCGGGCTGGTCGATGCTCAAGTTCGCGCGGCGATGTTCGGCTACCTGCAAGACCTCACATTGCGGCACCCCGAGGGATTGCCGTCGTCGGAGCTCAACAAATTCGCTGTCGGCGGTCGCCCGCTCAAACTGGTGGTGCAGCCAGGTATCTGGAAGCCGGCAGAGTTGTCCGGAGCGCTGACCATCCGGACGACGTATACCGCGCCAAATCAGCTGCCCCCATACGAGGACGACATCTCCGCTGGCGGCCTCGTCAAGTACGCGTACCGGGGGACGGACGGCAACCACTCGGACAACCGGGCGCTGCGCACCGCCATGCGCGAGGAGCTGCCGCTCGCGTACTTCATCGGCGTGGCCCAGGGCGTCTACCAAGCTCAGTTCCCGGTGTACGTCGTCGGTGAACGGGCAGATGAGCACGCCTTCTTGATCGCGGTGGATGAAGCCCAGCGATTGATCGACCCGGAACTCGTCGCAAGCCTCACCCCCGACCGGCGGTCATACATGGAGCGCCTCACCCGCATTCGCTTGCATCAGCCGGTCTTCCGAGCTCGGGTGCTACAGGCGTACGAGTCTCGGTGCGCTATCTGCCGGCTGCGGCATCCCGACCTGCTCGACGCGGCACACATCATTCGGGATGCCGACGAGGGCGGCCTGCCGGTGGTCCCCAACGGCCTGTCGCTGTGCAAGATCCACCACGCCGCCTACGACCGGAACTTCCTCGGCGTCACTCCCGACCTGGTCGTCAAAGTGCGCCAAGACATCCTGGACGAGGTGGACGGCCCGATGCTGCGTTACGGCATCCAGGCGATGGCCGGCGAGCGGCTGACCGCACCTCGCCAGCGGGCGGCACAACCCGATCGAGACAACCTCGATCAGCGCTACCGAGAGTTCCTCGCGGCGAGCTAACACGTCCGACATGGAAGCTTGACCCGTTCGCCGGACACCCGCGCAAGCTCCCATCCGCGAGTAAGCGGCCCCTCAGCCGTGCTGGACGTCGTCGCTGAGGCCGACCGCCTGACCCCTGAACCACTCGAGACCACGAAGGAGGCAGTCGCGGGCTGACTGCGTGACGGTTACATCGACGTGGAAGCCGGGGCGCATCGACACCTTGGCGACTGGTAGGTCGACGCCCGACACCTCGTTGAGACGACGGCGGAACTCGTCACGGAGCTCCCAGCTGTCGAACGGGGACCGGTACAGCATGTACTGGAAGACCACCTCGACCTTGCCTGACGGGTAGATCGTGAAGGGCCAGACTTTGTCGCTCAGCCGGGTCGCGTCGGTGGCCATCAGGTAGCACGACACTTCGCCGGCTTCGCCGAACTCGAGTCGGCCGCCCAGCCGAGTCCATCCGTCCAGGAGGGCAAGGACGCCATGAACCGTCTCGGGGCTCTGCGCTTCCCCGAGTTGGGAGATGAAGGTGTCGCGCAGCTCGGTCTGTGTGTCTGCGGCAGGCACCGACAGCTCGGCGGGCAGCGTCTCCGGCTCGAGCCCTACCAACGCGGCAAGTTCGCTGCTCGTGAAGCGCTGAGCCTTTGATGCTCTGCCTGAGTCGAACTCGACGCCCTCGTCACGCAGCATCTGTTCGGGACTGTCGGTCCGCCCCGGCTCCAGCCAGCGGAAGTCGGGCGACACCACACCGGCCGCCTTGAGCACGCGGTGAGCGTTCGGCACCGGGTTGCCGGCGATGTACTGGCCCACCGGCACGGCATGACTGCCAATGAGCGCCGCGAGATCCCCGTAACTGGTCCAGGACCCTGCTGGGAGCGCCGCCAGCGCGGTCGCCAGCAGCGGCCAGTTCGGTCCGCCCGCGGGCAAGGCGCCGGCGACGGGACCCGGCCAGGTCTCCGTGATTCGGGCAGCCAGTCGGTTGGCCCGCGCCTTGAGCTGTGAGACGCCCCAGTGCTCCTCTATGGCGATCTCCTGATTCATCCGAAGACCGCTCGTTGCCAATTGCTCGCGCTTGACATGGAACGGGCTGTTGCTGAGGACGCTGTTGTAGCCGGTCAGGGTCAGGTTTGCGAGGGTGTGGACGAGCTCGGCGTGGGCCTGCTCGGGGTCCTCGTCCGCAGCGACGCCGAGCTCGGAGATCCAGGAGTCCGTCAACGTCTGGGGCAGGACGTGCTCGATCGTCAGTCCGCCCAGCGCCACCGGCTCCTTGCTGTCGTATGACTCCTCGAGCCAGCGCAGAACAAGGTTTCGCTGATTCGGTCGTCCAGTCAGATAGAAGGGCGCGGTCGCCACTGCGGCTGCGACATCGGCATCCGATCCGTAGTGCTTGCGTCCGGTCGACAGGTACACACGGACGGCTTCCTCAACGGGCAGGTCCTGCGGCATCTCGTGGACGGTTGCCAGGAGGATGCGGTTGAGGCCCTGCGTGGCCCGTCCGACGATGAGCCTGCGAACCAAGTAGCTCTCGACGTACAGCGCGGCCGCAGCGACCTGCTCCGACGTCGCCTCGCCCCTGTCCCGCAGGTCCAGCAGGCGCAGCAGGGCGGGTAGACAGTCGTGGTTCCCCAGGCCTTCAGCCTGTCCAGGCGTAGGCGCACGCCCGGGTGCTCCTCCAGCGAGGGTCGACGATGACCCTCATCAGCCCACCAAGTCGTCGGAACCGTAGGACCTCCGCCTCGATGTCCTTCTCGTCATGGAGCTTGTTCAGCCGCTGCTGCTGCGCTGCGTACGTATCGGCCTGTCGGTGGGCAGGGTCTTGCTGGACCAGGTCCAGCCAGAAGAGCAGCTCCAACTCGTCACTCGTCAGGGACTCCTGCAGAGGCAACCAAGTCGACTTGTAGACCTGCTCCCCACGCGTCGGCAGTCGCATGAAGAGGTAGTTGCGGAGCAGGTCGCCCTGAGTTAGGCGCAGACCCGTGTTGTTCAACGACTCGAAGATGCGGTGCGCGTTGTCCCCGGCCTGCGCCGTCACCGAAACCAGGGCGAGCCCGCGGAGCACGGCGTCCTCGAGCCGCTCGATGTCGTGAGGATCCTCAGGGTCATCAGCAGCAACGAGCCGGCTTCTGAAGAAGCGGTACGCGTCGAGCACGGCGCTACCGCCTGTGGCTGGAATCCCGTCGATGACCGCGTTGTATTGCGGCCGGTCGGCCTGCGTCGGGACCAGCTTGATGCGCTGGGCTTCGGGCTTGAACTTGTTGATTAAGTACAGCTCGTTGATGCGCTCCCGGTTTTCCGGCGATTCGGTTGCGACCCGATGGTCCCGAATAGCCGCGAGCAGCACGGTGAGGGTGGTCAAGCGCTGCTGACCGTCCACGACCAGGAACTCGGGGACGCCCGTCGGCCCGTTCGAGGGCTGGGCGCCAGGACCAGCGACCCGATGAAGTGACTGGCTCGGTGGTCCGCGGCCCGATCCTCCGCGATCTGGACGAGGTCGTTCCAGAGCCGCTCAAGCTGCACGGCGGTCCATGCGTATGTGCGCTGGTACAGCGGGACCCGGTATTGCCGAGCGCCCTCGAGTAGCTCCTGCAGGTTCGTTTCGCTCGCTGCCACCACTGCGCGTCCCCCGTCGAAGAACTGGCCCGTCTCGTCAGTACGTCGTCGCCCTCAACGTAGGCCAGGGCCCCGTAACGGCGCTCACACCGCACCGAGTGACAACAGGTCCGCCACGCACTGCTCAGTCGTCCCAGGACTGAGTCGGTGTCCCGCGCGAGCGAAGTCTTCAGGTAGACCCTTCTATGTCGACTTGCGAACAGGCAGAGTCAGACGCAGTTGCGAGACGGGGCAGAGCGCGTGGATGGTTTCGAGGGCAAGGTCCAGTTCGTATGGCAGGTCGCCGACCTGCTGCGCGGTGACTACAAGCCGGCGGAGTACCGCGGGGTGATCCTCCCGCTGCTGGTACTGCGCCGGCTAGACGCTGTCCTCGAGGAGACCAAGCCCAAGGTGCTGGCTAGGGCCGAGCAGCTCAAGGGCGTTACCGACAACCCCGACCTACTGCTGCGCCAGGCCGCCGGGGTGCCGTTCTACAACGTCAGCCCGCTGACCTTCAGCAAGCTGCTGGACTCCCCGAACAACCTCGCCCAGCAGCTGCGCTCCTACATCGGCGCCTTCTCCCCGGTGCTGCGCAGGTGCTGGAGAAGTACCGGTTCGACGAGCAGATCAGCCGGCTGGACGACGCCGGGCTGCTCTACCTGGTGCTCGGCAAGTTCGCCGACCTGGACCTGCGTCCGCAGATCGTGCCCAACCACGCGATGGGCTACATCTTCGAGGAGCTGCTGCGCCGGTTCTCTGAGCTCTCCAACGAGACGGCGGGTGAGCACTTCACCCCGCGCGAGGTCATCCGGCTGATCGTGAATCTGCTGTTCGGCGAGGACTCCGACGTGCTCATCGGCACCGCACCCGTGCGGTCGATCTACGACCCCGCCTGCGGCACCGGCGGCATGCTCAACATCGCCGACCAGTACCTGACCCGCCTGAACCCGAAGGCACGGCTGGAGATGTTCGGCCAGGAGCTCAACCCGGAGACGTGGGCGATCGCGCGGTCGGACCTTCTGATCCAGGGCCAGGACCCCGAGCGGATCGTGCTGGGCAACACGCTCACCGCGGACGGGCACGCGGACAAACGCTTCGACTACCTGCTGGCGAACCCGCCCTTCGGCGTCGACTGGAACAAGTCGAAGGCAGCGATCACGGCCGAGGCGGGCCAGCCGGGCGGGCGGTTCAGCGCGGGGCTCCCTCGCGTCTCCGACGGCTCGCTGCTGTTCCTGCTGCAGATGATCGCGCGGATGAAGCCGGCCGAGGACGGCGGCAGCCGGGTCGCCATCGTCTTCTCCGGCAGCCCGCTGTTCGCCGGGGCGGCGGAATCGGGCGAGAGCAACATCCGCCGCTGGATCATCGAGAACGACTGGCTCGAGGGCATCGTCGCGCTGCCCGACCAGCTCTTCTACAACACCGGGATCAGCACCTACGTCTGGATCGTCACCAACCGCAAGCGCCCCGAGCGCGAGGGAAAGGTCGCGCTGATCGACGCCCGCGGCGAGTGGTCGAAGATGCGCAAGAGCCTCGGTGACAAGCGCAAGTTCCTGGACGACGCTCACATCGAGGAGATCACCCGGCTCTACCACGACGCCCCGCAACTGGACGGCGTGGACGAACGGGTGAAGGTCTTCGACGACGACGCCTTCGGCTTCCGCCGGATCACCGTCGAGCGCCCGCTCCGCCGCCGCTGGACGGTCACCGAGGAGACCATCGAGGCGGTCCGCGAGGCCAAGCCGGTGGTCGCCCTGTCGATCGGGGACGACGACGCACGACGGACCCAGGAGGCGCTCCTCGGCGCGCTCACCGACCTGGTGGGGACGACGGAGGACACGGAGCAGGCGTTCACGAAGCTGCTGCTCAACGCGTGCACCGCGCGCAAGCAGGTCGGCCTTCCGCCGGCGATCAAGAAGGCCGTGCTCGCGGCGGCCGCGGTCGGCGATCCTGACGCGCCTGTCGTGGTCGACAAGAAGGGCGACCCCTCCCAGACGCCGACCTCCGCGACAACGAGAACGTGCCCCTGGTCGAGGACGTCGACGCCTACATCGAGCGCGAGGTGCTGCCGCACGTGCCGGACGCCTGGGTGGACCACACCAAGACAAAGATCGGCTACGAGATACCGTTCACGCGCTTCTTCTACAAGTACGTCCCGCCTCGGCCGCTCGCGGAGATCGACGCCGATCTGGAGCGCGTGGAGGCCCAAATACAACAGGTCCTTGCAGGGCTGAAGCGGTGAACCTAATGGATGACTGGTCACATCGCATGCCATCTCATTGGTCGATTACCCCAATACGTCGAGTGGCCTCCTAGGCACGGGACACACTCCTGACCGAACGCGGCCAGAGTACTGGATTGACTGTGATGTTCCATGGGTCACTGCGGCTGACCTAAGCCAGCGGGACACCGAGTTCGCGCCGCTCATGGATACGGCCCAAAGGTGAGCTCACTCGGAGTCGCCAACTCCGCGGCGGTGGTTCACCCCACGGGAACGGTTATGTTCTGCCGCACCGCTTCCGTGGGCCTGCTGACCATCACCGGAAGACCTATGGCGACGACGCAGGCATTCGTCACATGGACAGCAGGGCCGCATGTGCTGCCCCGGTACTTGCTGTACGTCCTCGCCGCCCTGCGTCCAGAACTGTTTCGCCTAGCACATGGCTCCACTCACCTCACGATCTACATGCCAGATCTAGAAGCGCTGAGAATGCCGCTACCACCGTCGGACGAACAGCGACGCATCGCAAATTTTCTCGACGATCAGATCGAGAGACTGGACTTCGCAGCCAGGTTGCGCAGGCGCCAAGCCGACCTGCTGGAGGAGCGTTCAGCTGGCGCCCTCGACACGCTCTATGACGCTTCACACCAGGAACGAGAGACGGTACCGCTTGGGCGACTCCTCGCGCGCCCGCCCTGCTATGGCGTTCTGATGCCTCGGTTTGTTTCCGATGGGATCCCGTTTTGTCGAATCAACTCACTCCTCGATTTGGAGCGAGGCTCACTCCCCGACATTCACATTGACCCGACGCAGAGCCTCGAGTATCGACGCACGGTCCTGTCGGAGGGTGACGTTTTAACATCGGTAGTCGGAAGTTTGGGCCTCTCCGCCGTCGTTCCAGCGAAGGCTGCCGGCGCCAACATCGCGCGCGCTGTGGCCCGCCTTCAACCGGGTGCCGGTATTGACCCTTGGTTCATCCGCGGCTACCTGGGGACCAAGCGATACTTGACCGCAGCTGCACGGGCAACAGGTTCAGGAACGGCGCAGGCGACGTTGAATATGGGCGATATCGTGCGTTTTCCCGTCACCACGCCAGTTTCCCGGTCTCTGACAGCGGATATCGGCAGAGAAGTCCGCCTACTGTTCGAAGCGGAAGGTTGCACGCGCGAGTCAATGACTCGAGCGCTCACCCTGATCGAGGAGCGAAGGCGAGCAACTATCACGGCTGCGATTACCGGACAAATCGACGTCACGACGGCTCGGGCGGTGGCGTGATGGCGGGGCACACCGAATCGGACTTCGAGGCCGCTATCGAGGCGCATCTTATCGCTAACGGCTGGCGGCACGGCTCCCCACCGACTACGACGTCCCGCTCGGGCTCGACCCGGTTCGGCTCATCGAGTTCGTCCAGGAGACCCAGCCGAATGTGTGGGCCAACCTCAGCCAGCAGCATGGCTCGGCTGTCGTCGCAAAGGTGACTAAGCGGATCGCCGACGAGATCGACGCGCACGGCGTCGTCCAGGTGCTCCGCCGCGGGGTGAAGGAGCGCGGCCAGCGCATCCAGCTCGCCTTCTTCCGCCCCACCCACGGGCTCAGCCCGGAGCTGGTCGAGAACTACGCGAAGAACCGGCTGCTGGTTTACCGGCAGCTGCACCACAGCGAGAGCAGCCCGCACCAGTCGCTGGACCTGATGCTCGCGGTCAACGGCATCCCGGTCGCCACCGCGGAGCTGAAGAACCCCTTCACCGGCCAGACCGTCGAGCACGCGAAGAAGCAGTACCGGGATCCCAAGCAGCGCAATCCCGCCGACCGGATCTTCGCCCGCCGGGCGCTGGCGCACTTCGCCGTCGACCCCGACGTCGTCTTCATGACCACCCGGCTCAACGGGTCGAAGACGGTGTTCCTGCCGTTCAACCAGGGCTCGGACGGTCCCGGCCGCAAGGGCGGCAAGGGCAACCCGGTCAACCCGCACGGCCACCGCACCGCCTACCTGTGGGAGCAGGTGTGGGCGCGGGACACCTGGCTGGACCTGCTGCACCGCTACGTCCAGGAAGACGTTCCCAAGCAGGGCGGCCGCTCCATCCTGTTTCCGCGGTATCACCAGTGGGACGTCGTCGAGCGGCTCACCTTGCACGCCGCCGTCCACGGCGGCGGGCAGAACTACCTGCTGCAGCACTCCGCCGGCTCGGGCAAGTCCAACTCGATCGCCTGGCTGGCGCACCGCCTCGCCGACCTACACTCCCCGGCGACGCGGCGCGGCTCGCCCCCGGCGCCGGGATCGGCACCGACGAGCTGGTGTTCGACAAAGTCGTCGTGATCACCGACCGGCGCGTCCTCGATGCTCAGCTGCAGGCCACGATCTCCGGCTTCGAGCACGTCCAGGGGCTGCTCAAGCGGATCGACGAGGACTCCCAGCAGCTCAAGGCAGCGCTCGCCGACACTCAGACGAAGATCATCATCACCACGCTGCAGAAGTTCCCGGTGATCGCCCAGGGCGCCGCCGTCGTCGGCAAGCGGGTCGCGGTGATCGTCGACGAGGCGCACTCCTCGCAGACCGGTGACGCCGCCCAGAAGCTGAAGAAGGTCCTCGGAGCCGGCGCGGACCCGCTCGCCGCCGCGGAGACCGAGGCGACCAGCGCCGAGGCCGCGCAACCCGACGAGCAGGACGTCCTAGCCTCCGTCCTCACCGGGTCCGCCGATTCACGCGGCCGGAGCCCGAACCTGTCGTTCTTCGCCTTCACGGCGACACCGAAGGGCAAGACCCTGCAACTGTTCGGCACCCCGCGCGAGGAGGCCGGGACCACGGTCTACGAGCCGTTCCACCTCTACTCGATGCGGCAGGCGATCGAGGAGGGCTTCATCCTCGACGTCCTGGCCAACTACGTGACCTACAAGCGCTACTACCGGCTGGCCAACGGGCTCACCAGCGACGACCCCGAGGTGGAGAAGGGCAAGGCGGCGGTGGCGCTCGCCCGCTTCGTCGACCTGCACCCCTCGAACCTCGACCAGCGCGCCGAGATCATTATCGAGCACTTCCGCACCGTGACCGCGGGCAAGATCGGCGGCCAGGCCAAGGCGATGGTGGTGACCGGCAGCCGGCTGCACGCCGCCCGCTACCTCGCCGCCGTCCGGCGGTACCTGGAGAAGAAGCAGCTCACCGGCATCCGAGCCATGGTCGCGTTCTCCGGCAGCCTCGTCGATCCTGATGTCCCCGGTGACGCCGTGACCGAGAGTGCGCTCAACGGCTTTCCCGAGACGCAGACCAAGCAGCGTTTCCACGACGAGGGCAGCTGCTGATCGTCGCGGAGAAGTACCAGACCGGCTTCGACGAGCCGCTGCTGCACACCATGTACGTGGACAAGAAGCTCGAGGGCGTCAAGGCGGTGCAGACCCTCTCCCGGCTCAACCGCATCCACGCCGGCAAGGAGGACACCTTCGTCCTCGACTTCCGGAACACCGCCGAGGAGATGCGCGAGCAGTTCGCACCGTTTTACGAGAGCAGCTGGACGGAGGAGACCGACCCCAACCTGCTCTACAACCTCCAGACCCGGATCGAGAACCACCACATCATCGACCCGGAGGAGCAGCAGAAGGCGGTGACGGCGTTCCTGCTGGGCAACGCGGCCACGCACGCGACGGTGTCGGCGAACGTCGACCCCGCCGTCCTCCGCGCGGGCAACCTGCCCGAGCACGAGCTAACCGACCTGCGTGACGCCCTCAAGGCGTTCGTCCGCGCCTACGCCTTCCTCGGCCAGGTCATGAAGTTCACCGACGAGGAGCTGGAGAGCCTCTACCTCTACGGGAAGCTGCTGCTCGCAAAGCTCAAGGAGTCCCCCACGGAGTCGGGAGCGATCGACCTCGGGGACACCGCGCTGGCGTTCGTCGGCCACCAGGCCGGCATCGAGACCAGCGGCAGCAACACGCCGGACGAGAGCAGCGGCGAGCTCGAGACCTACACCGGCGAGGGCCGGGGCAGCACCGTCGAGGAAGCGCTGATGATCAAGCTTTCCGAGCTGATCCAGACGTTCAACGCCACGCACGGCATCGACCTCAGCCAGGCTGAGAGCTTGCTCATCTACGTCGGCGTCCCTAGCCACCTTTCCGACGACGAGGACGTCCAGCAGCGCGCTGCAGACAACACCGAGGAGCAGTTCTCGCTAACCATCAAGAAGGACGACATCGCCGGCGCCCTCTTCCAGAACCAGGAGAGCTCGAACAAGCTGCTGAAGGCGCTACTGGAGAACGAGACCTTGCCGACGCCGTCCAGAAGATCATCAGCGTCGAGACGTGGAAGGCAGCACGGCGCAAGCATGCCGTCAGCACGGCATAGGGTCGCGGCATCATGACTTCAACACCACGAGCGCCATGCGTTGACGTGGTCGTGCGTGGAGACGGCCGGCTCAACGCGACGGACCTGGGGAAGCACCTACGCCTGTCGCCGGACGGACCAGTACAACTGGATCTCACAAGGTTGAGCTTCATTGAGCCATCGGGACTCGTGAGTCTTGCAGTCATCGCGGAAGCCGCCACGACGGCGGGCCGTCGTATTGCGTTCGTTGAGCCCAGGCATCCAGATGTTGCCACCTATCTAGCTCGCATGAGGCTCGGCGAACAGTTGGACCGGCTCCAGGTCCCGCACCAGTTGCCGTCCGTTCAAGAGCGAGACGTCGGTCCACGCCTCGTGGAGCTGCATCGCTTCGACGGCTCGGAAGGACTCGAGCGAGTTGTCGAAGCACTGGTTCACACCTTCATTGATGAGCACCCCGAGAGCGTTCAACCGCTTTATACCGCTTTGCACGAAATTGCCAGCAATGTCGTACAGCACAGTGGGTGCGCGCACGGTTATGCGGCGCTGCAGCGATTCCCCGGACGAGGCGATGTTGCCTTCGCGGTCGGAGACGCTGGCGTCGGGCTGAGGAGCCGCCTGAGCGAGAGATACCAAATACCTAACGATCGGGTCGCTATCGCTCGAGCGGCCCAAACTCATGTTTCAACCATGGACAAGCCAGGACGCGGGCGCGGTATCGCCCGCGTTATCGCGGTAACAGGCACTCGCAGAGAGAAGTGATGTTGCTCAGCGGAGGAGCTTGCGGAGTGTTCCGCAATGGAAACCCAAACCCCAATTTGCAGACGTGTTGTCACCCCACCCCGGTACGCTCGCCGTCGCTCGACTGAGCCTGTAGGAGGCAAGACCGATGACAACAGTGCTTCCCCGATCGAAGTGCCTCAACTGACTGGCGGCCGCGAACGCGCTCGTGCCCTGATGCATGAGGTCGAAAACCGTCTTGCTGGTGCCGTGGTCATCCTCGACTTCAAGCGAACAGTGGCCGGTACGCCATCCTTCGCTGACGAGCTGGTCGAGATGGTCCTGGCTCGCGGCGGCGCGTCGGCCCTGCAGGTGAAGCATGTCAGCAGCGAACTCGGCGAGTACTTGCTCGAGGCCGCGAAAGACCACGGCGTCTCGGAACGCCTGCTGATCTCCTGACTGGATGCGCAGGCTATTCGGTAGCGCGGATGGCTTCTCCCGCGGAGCGGACCGCGCTGAGCCAAGCGCCAGCTTCATCGCTGGCCGAGGCGCGGTCGTCTCGCTGGAACCACAGAAGAGCCTGGGTTTCCCAGCCCTGCACTGCGTCCCGCACCTCTGATGAGGAAACGCGGTGCAGCAGCGTCTGGTAGCGGCTGCGCGCCGCCGCCAATAGCTCTTCGAGATCGCGCCCGGGAAGGGACTGACGAGCGTCCTCGGCGAGGGCGGCACGATAGGCGGCCATCGCCACCTGGAGCTCGATCAGCGTCGACCGCTGGAACTCTCGCGACAGTTGAGCCCGTCGCTCGCTTCGCTCGGTTCCTGCTGCGCGTGCCTTGAGGAGCTCAGCGATGGTCTGACCGCCAACAGTCAGCAGGCCACCCACAATCACGCCTACAAAGCCCCATACGCCCGATCCCATGCGCGCCTCCCTGAGCAGAGCCGTGAGCGTCAGCGGGATCTGTCACTGAAGACGTCACGCGGTCACGTTTCGGATTCGTCGAGACCACTTCGGCGGACCTACTTCGTAGAACGTCGCATCGACCACATTTGGGCGGGGCGCTCGGATTGCATGGCGACGTCCCAGGCCACCGCGCCGTTCACGACCTCGTTACGGAAGTTGCCCACCGCCACTCGCGCCAGCTCCGGGTCGGCCGCCGCTCGCTGAGCCAGCTCCAGCGCCCGGTCCTCCACCGCGGCGTCGTCCAGCGACTCCCAAGCCAAGCCGAGGTCGACGGCCTTATCGCCGTTGATCTCCTCGCCGAACACAGCCATCGCGGCCGCGGCCTCCCGACCAATCAGGCGCGACAGGATGACGAAGTGCCCGCCGCCCGGGTGCATCCCGCGCTTCAGGAAGCCACACAGCAGCCGAGCGTTCTTCGCCACGATCCGCAGGTCCGCCGCCAGCAGCATGTTCATGCCGGCGCCCACCGCCGAGCCGCGCACGGCGGCAACGGTCGGCACCCTGACCTGGCCCAGCCGGTAGAAGGAGTCGTAGATCTTGCCCATGCCCTCGTACGCCTCGGGCGCCGCCGGGTCCTTGCCGGCCGAGGTCAGCGTCGCGATGTCCCCACCCGCGCAGAACGACTTCCCGACTGCCCGGATCACCAGCGCGCCGACCCCCGGCTTGGCGTCCACCTCGTCGAACGTCGCGATCAGCTCGTCGGCCATCGCCGGCGTCAACGCGTTGCGCCGGTCCGGGGCGTTCAGCGTCACGATCGCGACGCCGCCGTCCACCTCGAGCAGCACTTCTCCGGATCCGGCCACGAGCCCACCTTCCTGCCGAGCGGACCGGCCCCGACGCCGGCCACGAACCTCTGACAGGCATCAGACCACGCGCCCGACCCTGCCCGCGCACGCGGTCAGACGCCCGCGACCACGGTCGCCGACTCGACCAGCCGGCAGAGCGCGTTCACCCGCCGCAGCTGGTCCGGCGTCCGCACCGGTGCATCGAGCAGCAGCGGGCTCAGCACCACGCACGCCAGCGCCTGGGCGCGCGACACCGCCACGTTCAGCCGGTTCAGGTCGTACAGGAACCCGACGCCCCGAGGTGCGTCGGCGGCGCTGGTGCTGGTCATCGAGTAGATGACCACCGGCGCCTCCTGGCCCTGGAACTTGTCGACCGTCCCCACCCGCGCGCCCGACGGCAGGGCCGCCTTGATCAGCGCCACCTGCGCGTTGTACGGCGCGACCACCAGCACGTCCGACGGCCCGATCCGCGCCTCCTCACCCAGGTGGTTCCGCCAGGTCTGGCCCTGCGCCGACTGCCAGAGCCGCGCGACGACGTCGGCCTCCTGCTGGCTCTTGTCCGCCGCCGTCAGCTCGTGCCGCACCGGAACCACCCGCAGGCCGCTCCCCGACAGCGGCCCCTCCCCAGCACCGCCACGCGCTCGCGGCCGTCCGCCGCCTCCAGCCGACCCTCGTACGCCAGGTCGGAGACGAACGCCGTCAGGTCCGGGTGCATCCGGTACGAGCGGTCGAGGAACACCCCACGCTCCGGCGGAATCGTGGCGTGTCCGTCGAGGAGGTGCTCCAGCGCTGACGCACCCGACTCCCCGGGTGCACCGCCTGGGTCGGCTGGGCGAGCTGCTGCGGGTCGCCGAGCAGCACCATCGCCCGCGCACCCCGCGCCACCGCCACGGCGTTGGCCAGCGAGAACTGCCCCGCCTCGTCGACCACCAGCACGTCGACGGCCTGCGCCACGTCCGCGCGGGTCCAGAACCACGCCGTCCCGCCGACCAGGTTCACGTCGCCGCCCAGCAGCTTCCCGGCTACGAAACCGTTGTCGGCTGACCACTCGACGTTGTCCGAACCGCAGTGCTGGCTCTCGTCGCACTTCTGCAGCGCTGGTCGACCGACCGCTTTCAGCAGGTTGCCGATGACCGCGTGCGAGGTCGCCGTGACGCCGACCTTCTTCCCGGCGTCCAGCAGCTGCCGGATCAACTCTGCCGCGGCCGTCGTCTTTCCGCTCCCTGGCGGGCCCTGGATGGCCAGCACCTCGCCGTCCAGCGCCAGGCCGAGCCGCACGATCGCATCGGTCGTTGTCTCGCCCTCGCGCAGCTGCGTTCCCGCGGGAACGCGGCGCTCGACCAGCGCCTGACCCAGGCAGTCGCGGCCGGCCAGCACGTCGTCGCCCGTCGCCTGGATCGCCTCGCGCAGGCTCTTCGTGTTCAGCGGCCCACCCGGCCCGAGTCCACGCGGGCGGGGCGGCTCCGCAGCCGTCGTCTTCAGCACGAGCCGCCCGGCCGTGGCATCGAACTCGAAGACCTCGCCGACCTTCTTCGCGGTGTCCACGTCGAGCCCCTCACCGGTGGAGACCTTCGTGTCCTGCACCGGGAACGAGTACTCGTACAGGTAGCTCCGCTTCTCCGGCCCCAGGTACCGGACGAAGGACAGCCCGCCCAGCGCCGTGCCGTCCCGCTCGAGCTCCTCGGCGTCCAGGTCCTGGAGGCGGTAGACCTCCCACCAGGCCGGCCGGTCCTCGCGGCGGTGCCAGCCGACGAGGTCGCCGAGCAGCTCGTGCCCGGCCTCGTGCAGCCGCTCGGTCAGCTCCAGCTCCGCGGCCTGCGCATCCGTGACCTTCGCGTCTGGCGCCGAGGAGATCAGCGTCGGCCGGGGCAGCTCCCCGTGCAGCGCCTCCAGCTCGGCGCGCTGCTGCTCCAGCCAGTCGTGCAACTCGCGGGTAGAGGCGACGTCCTCCTCGTTGTACGACTCGATCGCGGCCAGCTTCGCGGCGTCGCCGTCGGCCAGCCACTGCTCGTAGACGAGCACGCTGCCGAGCCCGCTGGCCACCTCGCCCTCGTGCGACCGACCGTAGAACGCCTCGACCTTCTTGATCGAGTACGACTCCTTGCTGATCCGCATCGACTGCCGGACGACGGGATAGAGGTCGACGAACCGCTCCTCGCGCAGCAGCTGGTCCAGCTCCGCCTCGCGGACGCCGTAGCCGCCGGTCAGCTTCTTGAGCGCGGTCACCTCGTAGGGCGCGTAGTGGTAGACGTGCATCGCCGGGTCGGCCTGCACGGCGGCGACGATCCGGTCGATCAGGTCGGCGACCATCTGCTTCTCGGCCGGCCGGTCGTGCGCCCACAGCGGCGTGAACCCGCCCGACCGGTCCCCCAGCCCGGCGAGGTACTCGATGCCCGCGCCGTCTTCGAACCAGGGGTCGCCCTCGAAGTCGAGGTAGAGGTCGCCGGCGCTCGGCGGCGGCAGCCGCAGCAGCCCGAGGCCGGTCACCGGCGGCAGCAGCGTCCGCGACGACTCCCCGTCGTCCGCTCCTTGAGCTGCTCGGCCGCCTGCTGCTGCAGCCGAGTGCGCGCGTCGGCGCCGATGCCCGAGGACTTCAGCTGCTCCAGCGACGCCGTGGCCAGTGCTTCCAACGTCGGGATGCCCGCCGCCCGCAGCAGGTCGCGGTGGTCGCCGCGCATGCCCGCGACCAGGCCGAGGTCGTCGGACTGCCACAGCTCGCCGTTGCACCGCTCCGCCCAGCGGCACTGCTCGCAGTAGCCGATGGGCGAGGGACCGGTCGCCGGCGGAGCATCGACGAAGGTCTCCAGCCGGGCCCGCGCCCGGCGGGCGTACGCCGCGACGTCGATCAGCCGCCACGGCCGCGACTCGCCGTCGCCGGTGACGACGTGGACGAACTCCGGCGCCACGCCCTGCAGGACGGTCAGCCGCTCGGCGTAGGTGGCCATCTGCAGCAGCGCGGCGACCTTCAGCTTCCGCGCGAGCTTGGTGTCGGCGATCTCGTACGACCAGTCGCCGAAGAGCGACGGCGTCTCCACGCGGAGCAGGAAGTCGGCCTGCCCGCCCCAGGCGCCGTCGAAGAACGTCCCTTGGTAGACGACGTCGAACCCGCGACGCATCGCCTCGATGGTCTCGGCCTCAGCCCGACGGCGACCCTCGACGTCGAACGCAGTCCCGATCTCCGCGACCGACCTCCCGGCCGCCACCAGCGAGGCCAGGTACTTCTTCTCGTGCTCGAGGCCCCGGTCGAAGACGAACTGCAACTCCTCCGTCGTCTCGACGTCCGGCCCCGCCCACTCCCCGCGGCCACGCCGAGGTCGAGCCGGGTGAGATGCCGGCACTCCTGATGGGCGGTCAGGTCGGTCGGGCTGAGCACCAGCCGCCCGTCGAGTCGCTGCATCGCCCGTTCCTCCCGATCGCCGTCGTCGGCAGCCTGCCGGACGCGTCCGAACCACGGTGCCTCGCTCAGTGAGTAGCGGACGCCACCGACACGACTGCGAGGTTCGTGTTCACGGAGGCGGAGGAGTCACCCGTCCGGGCGACCGCTCGGCCCGGCGTGGGCCCATCGATCCACGGCACCGCGGCAGTCCCGCACGGTGCCGATCGACGTCCGACGAGGTCCGTCCCGCTGTGCGCATGGTGACGGTGCACCGTCGCAGGGGCGACAGAGCGTGCCGCCTCGCCCGCCCCGTCGCCCGCCCCGCCGGGACGCCTGGGCGACAAGCCGGCCGCGGGCCAGCATCGCCGCCGTACCTGAAGCCAGCCATGACGCAGGAGGCCCTCATGTCCGTTCGACGTCCACTGATCACGACCGCCGCGGCCGCCGCGCTCCTGATCGCCCCGGCGGCCACCGCGTCGGCAGCCCCGGGCTCCGGCGGATGCAAGGCCTTCGGTCAGAACGTGAGCTACCTGGCCAACACGATGTTCGCGAAGGGCGAGTTCGGCGAGAACGCACGCACGGTCGCGACGTCGGGGCCGCGGGCCTTCCCAAACGTTGTCGTCCACCCGGAGCAGGACGCCGCCTGCTGAGGTCAGCCACAGGCACTCCGAGGTCGAGCAGCAGGTTTCGGGTCCCCGAAGACTCTCCCGCCCTCCACGGCACCGAACGTCCGGTAGCCGGTCCGAGCTCGCCGCATCGCCCGGAGCGGCGGCGGGCCGCGAACAGAGGTAAACCGTCGCGGCACCGGCGACGTGCACTCCTTTCATCTGTGCTACACCACGGCTACAGTCGTAGCCGTGAAGGTGGCCTCACGCGAACTGCGCAATGACACTGCCGGCGTGCTCCGGCGCGCCGCCGCCGGGGAGTCCGTGGAGATCACGGTCAACGGTAAGGCGGTGGCCGAACTGGGGCCGCTCCGGGGGCGCCGCTCGCACTGGACGAGCAGCGCCGCCCTGGTCGAGCGGCTGAGCCGGGTCCAGGCCGATCCGGCCCTCCGCGAGGAGCTGCGCGCCATATCCGGCGGGGACGACGAGCTCGGCCCGATCGCGTGACCCGAGGCCTGCTGGACACCAGCGTGTTCATCGCACAGGAGGGCCGGCAGCTGGATGGCTCCGCGCTCCCCGACGAGGTTGCCGTCTCGATCGTCACGTACGGCGAACTCCGTGCCGGCGTCCTGGCAGCGTCGGACGTGGCCGTGCGCTCCCGCAGGCTGACGACGCTCCAGGCAGTGTCCGACCTCAATCCACTGCCCATCGACACGACCGTCGCCGACGAGTGGGCGCGGCTGCGCCTGGCGCTCGCCACACTGGGCCGGCGGATGACCGTCAACGACTCCTGGATCGCCGCCACGGCACTGGCTCACGACGTCCCGGTCGTCACCCAGGACGCCGACTTCGACGTCCTCGCCAAGATCAGCGACCTCCGCGTCATCAGCCTCTGACAGCCAGCTCCCGCCGCCCTCCGCCGCCGGCCTCCTCTGCAGGCACCGTGCCGCACGGCCGCGAGACGTTCGGGCCTGCCACGCTGCCCGTGCGCGTCGGTGGGGCGCAGTACCGTCCGTCCACCATGCCGAAGAGCAAGAAGAAGCGCCCCCAGCGCCGCCCGAACCAGCGCCCGACGCCGCCACAGGTCGAGTTCGACGAAGCCCTGCGCGCCGCGTTCGACAGCCCTGCTCCGGGTCCGCTGCTCGGTGTGGCGGGTCTGATCCTGAGCATCGCGACCGGTCCCGATGATCCGGCCGGCACCCTCGCGGAGCTGGTCGAGGGCCTGTCCGGCCAGGGGCGGGTCGAGGCGTCGGCCACAGCCCTGGCGATCGCGACCCTCACCGGCGACGCGGAGCTGCGCCGGAGGGTCCGCCGGGAGCTGGCCGACCGTGGGCAGGTGCTGCCCCGCTGGCTCGCCGAGCTCGAGCGCACCGAGCCGCTCGACCTGGCCGTCGAGATCAGCACCGTGTACCGGGACGCCGACCAGCTGCTGGTGGGCGCCACCGTGCCTGGTGGGCATCCCCTCACCGCCGTCGTCCTCGTCGACAACGAGTTGGGTGCCTTTGCGGCCGACGGCTACGTCCTGCAGTCCCCGCTGGAGGACGTGGTTCCGCTGCTGCTCGAGGACGCCGACCCGGACGTCCGGGTGCGGGACATCCCGACGGCGGACGCACGTGCCCGCATCGAGGCGGCTCTGGTCGAACTGGACATGGGCCCCGGGACGGGCGGGTACGAGAGCTGGCGGAGTCGCGACCGCTGGTCGAGTGGATGGTGTCGCTGCTGCCGGGTGGCGGCGAGGCCGACGTGCTGCGGGAGCTGTCCGAGGACGAGCTGGACGGGATCGCCGAGGGCTTCCTCGCCAGCCCGTTCGGGCCGGCGTGGACCGACGAGGATCTCCGACCGCTGGTCGACGAGGTCGTGGTCGCGGGCAGCGCCAACGGCATCGGGGATCCGCTGGTCTGGAGCCCGGACAACGTGCGCAAGCTGCTCGATCCGCAACTCCGCGTCCTGGACGACCTGACCCCGCATCTCGACCGGGCACCGGACCTGCTCCGCGACCTGATCCGCTACGGCCACGCCGAGCGGGCCTGCGGCCGCCGCTCACCACCGCCGCGCTAGCGGCCGTCGACGCCGCGGCACCCGCGTTCCTGGCGACCGTTCCGGAGCTCATCGAGGACGCCTGACCGCAGCGCCAGATACGCACGTCTACAAGCCAGGCCCGACAGTTCGACGGGCTCCTCGACGTCGGCGTCGGCCGGATCGACGTCCGCCACGGGCTCCACGCCGTCCTGCGTAGACAGCGACGCACCCACCCGTGCCGTCCTCGAACGCGCAGGCTCGGCGGCTCAGACGACGGCGTGCTCGCGCACCTGGTCCTGCACGTGCGAGGGCAGGTGCGCCTCGATGAACACCTCGGCCACGGCGAGGTACGTGCCGCCCGGGCTGATCTGGCGGCGACGACGGCGTCGGCGTGCTCCCGATCGATGCCGCTCACCGTCGCGATGACCGCCGCCGATGCCGTGTTCAGATCCACCAGACCGCCGTCGTCGTAGCCACGCGCCAGATCGGGGCGTCCGATCCCGAGCTCCCGCGCCAGGGCGGGGTCCTGCTCGTGCAGTCGACGCGCGTCCTGGCGACGCTGCCGGGTGGCGACGGCGCGGGCGAGGACGTCGGCGGACGACGTCGGGACGCCGTTACGGACGCCCCCGTAGACCCCCGCCGGAGGCCGACGAGCTGGTAGCAGGCGATCACCACGACCGTTACGACCGCCATGCCGCCGATCGTGCTGACGGTGGAGTTCCCGGACGATCCGTCCGGGTTCGCTTCCGGGGTCAGTGCCATGAGGCCGACGAGGAATGCGCCGGCCGCCGTGAAGATCCACGCCTGGCGACGCACCGACGGGCGGTCGAGCCGCCGCGCTGCGTGCCAGAAGGGCAGCGCGGCCAGGAAGCCGGCGGTGAAGACCGTGACGTAGAAGTACCAGCGGCCGTTCGCGAACCGACCGGGGACCGACGTCGTACTGCCCTGGGCGGGACCGCCGGCGTGGGCTTCGAACTGCCGGGACGACGGCGGTGACTGCTGGTTCATGGGCGCTCCTCGTGACGTCGGACTCCGGAGAAGAGCCGATGGTTCGTGCGGGTGTGGTGCTCGCTGTGACAGGACCGAGCCATGGCCACCGGGCCGTCGTGACGAACGGATCTCCCGCACCTGGGTGGAGCTCGAGGAAGAAGAGCTCCTGCGTGCTGTTGTGGTCGCCGACCCGCGCGACGATGCGCACGTTGTTCCCCGCGCCGATCGTGTCGGGGATGTCCCGCCCCGAGAGCTGCAGATCGCTCGTGATGTTGACGTGTCGGAATCAGGCCGGCGCGACCCCGGCCAACAGCGCGTCCTTCGCCTTGCACACTTCGTCAGCGCCAGCCCACAGGGCGGGGCCAGACCAGCTCATCGAAAAGATCAGCTCTCGCAACCGACGCCGTCCTCGTCGGTGTCCAGGTGCGGGCCGTAGCCGGCGTCCCCGATCCGCACCGGCGCGGCTCCCGCAGCCTTGGCGGCGCTGCAGTTCGGGAAGGGGTGCTGGCCGGCGGGTTCGCCACCGGGGGCGCCACCACCTGCGGAGCAGGCGCGGGCGCCGGGACCGGGGGCTTCGGCGCAACGGGCGCAGGAGTCTGCGGCTTCGGCGCGACGCGCGCAGAGGTCTGCGGCTTCGGCGCTTCAGGTGCCGGAGTCAGAGTCTCGGGTGCCGGAGACGCGATCGTCGGAACCGCCGACGTGGTTGCTGCCGGCGCTCGGACAGCAGCTTCGGACGGCTTCTCACTCGGCTCGGCGTCAGCTGCGGCATCTGTCGCGGACGCGGCCAGCGTGGGAGTGCTTCCCCCGCCTGCGTCCCGGCGACGACACCGCCGCCGATCAGGCAGAGGACCAGCACACCCGCCCCGGCCACCACACTCAACTGCGCCTTCGGCTGCAGACGGCCGAAGGCCACTCGGGCTCGGGAAGCGAACGTCGTCGGCTTGACGCGGCGGAAGGTCAGCTCGGTCCGCAGCAGCCCCTGGTCCCGGCTGTCGAGTTCCCAGCCGTCCGTCCTCCACTTCGCGATCGTCTTGGCCTCGCCGCCGCGGATCGTCTGCACGGACGTGAACTCGTACTGCACCTCGTCGACCACGGCTGGGACCGTAAGCACGGAGAACCGCCTACCGGCGATGCCGCTCGGGTGGCGCCGAACCACTTCTCTCTCACGGGACCCGGCAGGAGCAGCCACCACCTGACTCCCCACCGGTGTCAGGCCCGCCGCACGTCCGGCCCCGTTACACTCGACGGCGTTCAGTACGTGTAACTACCTGCTGTCGGCCTCGCCGGCGGATCAAGGCGGCACGCCCGATCCGCAGAAGCACCGAGGTCATGACGCTCCCCGACTCACCGAGTCCCCGCTCGTCCGCTCCGCCGGACGCGCCTACTTCCCGCTCGCCTTCGTCGCGCGGCTGCCCTTCGCGATGATGGTGGTCGGCGTGCTGACGCTCGTCGTCGCCGAGCGCGGGTCGGTCACCCTGGGCGGGCTCAACTCCGCCGCCGCCGGCATCGGCACCGCGCTCGCCGGCCCGCTCCTCGGCGCCGCCGTCGACCGGTTCGGGCAGCGGCGGGTCCTCGTCCCCGTGGGCCTGCTCAACGCCGCCCTGCTGGGCGCCTTCCCGTTCGTCGTCGCCGGCACCGCTCCGGACGTCGCCGTCCTCGCGCTGTCGGTGCTCATCGGCGCCAGCGCGCCGCAGGTCGGCCCGCTGTCGCGCACCCGGCTGGTCGCCCTCATCGGGCGCACCATCGCACCCAACCGTCGCGAGAAGGTGCTCAGCGGCACCATGGCCTACGAGTCCGCGGCCGACGAGACCGTCTTCATCGTCGGCCCGTTCCTCGTCGGGCTGCTCGCCAGCGCGATCGCCCCGTGGGTGGCCATCGCCGGCGCCGCCGTCCTCACCTTCGTGTTCGTCACGGCGTTCGCCCTGCACCCCACCGGCCGCGTCGACCCCGACCCCGAGAAGGCCCCGCAAGCCCCGGCGCCCGCCCGCGAGCTCGTCCGGTTCCCTCTGCTCACCGTCGTGGTGGGCACGCTCGGCGTCGGCCTCTTCTTCGGCGCCACGCTGACCTCCCTCACCGGCTTCCTCGCCCAGGACGGCACCGGCGACCGCGCCGGCCTGCTCTACGGCGTCATGGGCATCGGGTCGGCCGTCCTCGCCCTGGGCGCGGCCGCACTCCCGGCCCGGTTCACCCTCCGGGCGCGCTGGCGGACCTTCGGCTCGCTGCTGCTCGCCGCGGCGATCGGCTACGCCTGCGCGCGGTCCGTCGGGGGCCTCGTCCTCGCCCTCGCCGTCCTCGGGCTGGGCATCGGCCCGACGCTTGTCACCCTCTACAGCCTGGCCGCGCGGCTCAGCCCCGCGGGACGCTCGGCGACCACCATGACGATGCTCGGCTCTGCGGTGATCGTGGGCCAGGCGCTCGCCTCCGCGGGAACCGGCGTCGTCGTCGACTCCCTCGGCGTGACTGCCGCGCTCGCCGCCCCCGCCCTCGCCGCTGCGCTCGTCGTCGCCGCAGGCCTCGCCCACCGGGCGCCCGCCCCGCGGCCGGCCGCGCCGGCTCGGGAACTCGTCGACGCCCTGAGCAGGTACCGGGACCCCCTGCCGTCACCCAGCAGCGTTATCGGATCGTGATCTCTGTTTGACGGATCGGACCGGGACGAGAACCGTGGGAGCTGCAGGCATCACGTCCCCGCCACCGGCTTCACGCCGGACCGGCCGACCGCTCAGCGGCGCCCGGGCGGGCCGTCCAGACATCCGCCGCAACCTTCCGAACGCAGACCACAGCCGGTTGCGGCGCACCCGAACCACCGAGAGGACTGCACCATGCTGACCATCACTCCCGTCGCCGCCACGGCCGTCCGCGCCATCGTCGAGGCCTCCGAGGTCCCCAGCGAGGCCGGCGGCCTGCGCATCGCCAAGGACGCCGAGCAGCAGGCCCTCGCGCTCAGCCTCGCCGCCGTCCCGGCCGAGGACGACACGGTCGTCGACGCCGGTGGCGCGCGCGTGTTCCTCGACGAGCAGGCCGCGCAGCTGCTCGACGACAAGGTGCTCGACGCCGGCTCCGACGACCAGGGCCGCGTGCAGTTCGGCATCGGCGAGGCGCCGACCGCCTGACCGCTCCCCGCACACCCGACGGCCGGCGTCCCCACTGCGGGGCGCCGGCCGTTGTCGTGAGGGTGCAGCACGTCGGCACTCAGCCTGGTGAGGCGGTGGGCGCCGGGGTAAGTCCGACGCCTCTGCGGGAACCGGCGTCGTCGTCGACTCCCTGGGCGCGACCGCCGCGCTCGCCGCACCGGCTCTCGCGGCGGCCCTGGTGGTCGCCGCCGGCGTCGTCCACAGGACGCCGGCCCCCAGCCCCGTCGAGCAGCCGGAGCTCGTCCCGGTCTGAGTTCAGGACGCGTCGGCACCCATTGACAGCACCCCGGCGCCGAGAAGCATGGCCTGCGCGGCGACGCCGCAGGGGCGCCGCGCCTGTCCCCGGAAGGGAGGGCGTCATGTACGCCCGTTCCACCACCGTCCACGCCGACCCGCAGCGCATCGACGACGGCATCGCCTACGTCCGCGACGAGGTCATGCCCGCGGTGCAGAGCATGCCCGGCTGCATGGGGCTGTCCATGCTCTGCGACCGCGACTCAGGCCGGTGCATCGTCACTGCCAGCTGGGACTCCGAGGAGTCGATGAGCGCCAGCAGGGACGCGGTCATGCCCATGCGCGAGCGCGCCACCGAGGTGATGGGTGGCGCGTTCGACGTCCAGGAATGGGAGATCGCGGTCATGCACCGTGCCCACACCATGGGCGAGGGCGGCTGGGCCCGGCTCATCTTCAGCCAGCTCCGTGACGCCGCTCAGGCCGACCGCGTCATCGAGGCATGGAAGGCTCAGATCCTCCCGCGCCTGGACGAGTTCGACGGCTTCTCCAGCGTCAGCGTCATGGTCGACCGGGCCGCCGGCCGCGGCGTGAGCACCGTGTGCTTCGACAGCCGCGAGGCGATGGAACGGTCACGGGAGATCGGCGACCGCATGCGCGCCGAGTTCAGCAGCGCGATGGACGTCGACATCACCGAGGTGACCGAGATGGAGATGGCCATCCACCACCTGCGCGTACCCGAGATGGCCTGACGGACGGCGGCCGGCGCGGGTCTCCCCTGCGCCGGCCGTCGTCCCGGACCCGTCAACGTCGGCACGAACAGCAGGACGACGCCTGCTGGGTCACTCGACGGGCACTCCGAGGTTGAGCAGCAGGTTCGTGGTGCCCGTGGACTCCCCGCCCACCACGGCACCGACCGCCTGGTCGCCGATCCAGCTCGCCACCTCGCCGGGCGCGGCGGCGGTCCGCGAGCCCAGGTACACCGCCGCGGCACCGGCGACGTGCGGGGCCGCCATCGACGTGCCGCTGATGCTCTTCACGCCGCCGTTGAGCCAGGCGGAGGTGACCTGGACACCCGGTGCCACGACGTCCACGCACGTCCCGTGGTTGCTGAAGGGCGCGAGGCTGTCGCCCGAGTCGCTGGCGGCCACGGTGACAGCTGTCGCCGCCGAGCTCGGGGACGTCGCACAGGCGTCCGCCGTCTCGTTGCCGGCGGCGACCGCGACGAACACGCCGTCGTCCACCAGCGCCGTGACGGCGTCGTTCAGCGCATCGGAGCGGGGGCCGCCGAGGCTCAGGTTGACCACCGAGGGCCCGGGTGGTTCTTCAGCACGTGGTCCAGGCCGGCGATGACGCCGCTGTAGGCGCCCGAACCGTTGCAGTCCAGCACCCGGACACTGCGCAGCTGCACGCGCTTGGCGACGCCGTGGGTGGTGCCACCGATCGTCCCCGCGACGTGCGTGCCGTGACCGTTGCAGTCGCCGCCCCGGGCGGGCTTGCCCCCGGCGTTGTCGAAGGCCAGCGTCGCCCGGCCGCCGAAGTCCGGGTGGGCGGTGGAGATGCCGGTGTCGACGACGTAGGCGGTCACGCCGGTCCCTGTCCCGGTCGTCGCGTAGCTGTAGAGCTGGTCCAGCCCGGCCGCATCGATCCGGTCGAGCCCCCACAGGCTGCCGTCGGCCGGTAGCTCCTGCGTCCCGTCCACGGGATCGGGCTGCGGGGTGGGCTCGGTCGAGCCGCCACCGCCCGGCTTGGTCGGCTTCCCCAACGGGACGACGGTGGCCACCCGGTCGACCTCCACCCCGCGGACCGAACCGTTGCGCCGCAGCGCGTTGACCTGTCCCGGCGTGAGGTCGGCCGCGAAGCCGTCGAAGACCTCGCTGTAGATGAATCGGGGAGATCGACAGGGCGCGTGCGAGGCCACGGGTGTCCGCACCGGGCTCGACGCGGACGATGTAGCTCCGCTGGCCGGCCTGGTCGTCCGGCGGCGCGGCCTGCGCGACGCCCACGATCGCCCCGCCGACCATCCCGGCACCGAGCGCCCCGGCCAGCGCCGCCCTCGCGAGTGATCTCATGTATGCCTGCTCCAGTCGCCCACCACGAGCCAGCCCCGGGGTAGCGGGAAGGTAGCGGCGGCGCGTCGTCCCTCGGGAACGCGACACGCACCGCTCGGCCCGCCGGTGCACTCGTGGCTCACCCGTCCCGCCGGCCCCGGCGGGTGAGGGGTGCACTCACCCCTGCCGATAGCGGCCCGGAGACGTACGGTTCTCGCGTAACCGTCCTCACCCGGGGGTTCCATGGCTCTGCTCCGCCGGATCGCATCCGCCGGCAGTGCCGCGCACGCAGCCGGGCACGAGGCCGCGCGCCTGGCCGCCGGCACCGCTGCGCTGGCCGCCCTCCCGGCCGTGGTCGGCGTCGGTCTGCTGACCGAATCCGCCACCCTCACCAGGCGCGTCGCCCGGGCCGGGGTCGACGTCGCCACGGGCTCCGCGCACCTGGCGAAGACCGCGGTGGTCCAGAGCACCCGCGCCGTCGGCACCCTGGTCACCGGCGCCGATCCGCTCCCCGGCGGGCACCTGCACGACCTGCTCGACGCCGCCAAGGGCATGGTCGAGCCGCCGGAGGCCCGCCACACGCGACGGGTCTGGGCGGACGGGGACCGCCTGCAGATCGAGGTCGAGGCCCCGGCCGACGAAGAGACCCCGGAGGCCAGGACGGCCCTGCGCCGGCACCTCGAGCGGCTCGAGGGCGTCCAGTGGGCCACGGTCAACGACGTCGTCGGCCGGGTCATGGTGGTCGTCGACGCCCGCCGGGTCACCGCCGAGGACGTCGTCGGCGTCGTCACCGAGATCGAGCAGGCCCGCGGCGGAAAGGGTGTCTTCCCGCAGCGCCCCGACCACCCGGCCGATCTCGAGCCGCTGCTGGCCGCAGTCCTCGCCGCCGCGGTCGACGCCACCGCCGTCGGGGTGGCCGCCGCCGCCAAGGTGCTGCCCATCCCGGCCGTCACCCGGCACGCCACCCTGCTCATGGCGCTGCTCGACACCCAGCAGTGGCTCAAGCGGGGCCTCGAGAGCCGCATCGGCGCGGTCGGCACCGACCTCGTCTTCGAGGGCACCGGCGCGCTGCTGCACTCCCTCACCCAGAGCCCCACCATCCCGGCGCTCAACGCCGCCGCCGCGCTGCAGCGGGCCCTGGAGATGCGTGCCCGCCGCCAGGTCTGGCGGCGCCGCGAGCGCGAGCTGTGCCGGCCGGAGCCGGACGACGACGCCGAGCCCGAGCAGCCCCCGGCCCCCGCCCCGGATCCCTGCCGAACGGCCCGATCGAGACCTACCGCGCCCGCCTCGACCCCACCGAGCTCGCCGCCTCCCTCGGCCTGCTGGCGCTCACCCGCCGCCCCGGCCGCTCCGCCGACCTCATGAAGGCGCTCACCCCCAAGGCCGCCGTCCAGGGCCGCGAGTCCTTCGCCGCGTCGCTGGACCTGCTGCTCTCCCGCCGCGGCATCCTGCCCATGGACGGCTCGGCCTACCGGCGCCTCGACCGCGTCGACACCGTCGTCGTCGACGGCGCCGCGCTGTGCACCGGCCCGCCGGTCGTGGTCGAGGCCACGGCAGAGGCCGACGGGTGGGACGACGCCGCCGTCTGGTCCGCCGCCACCCGCCTGCTCACCGACGACGGCGGCGCGAACCCACAGCAGAACGGCGCCCGCCTGCGACTCGGCCCACCCCGCACGACCACCGAACCCGGCGGCGACGTCCGCTCGCTGCTCCAGGGCCGCCGCAGGGTCGGCACGGTCACCATCGCCCCCGAGCTCGACCCGCACGCCGAGGCGCTGCTCAGCACCGCCACCGACGCCGGCCTCCGGCTCGTCCTCACTCCGCACACCGGCACCCGCGAGATCGCCGGCCTGGCCGACGAGGTGACCCCGGCCGACGAGCCGCTGGTCGAGACCGTCCGGCGGCAACAGCCCGACCGGCACGGCGTCCTGGTCGTCTCCGCCGTCGACGGCCCCGCGCTGATGGCCGCCGACGTCGCGGTCGCACCCGTCCTCGACGGCCACGCACCGGCATGGGGCGCCGACCTGGTCACCGGCTCCGGCCTCGCCGACGCCTGCCGGATCGTCGCCGCCACCGCCGACGCGAGGGCGTTCAGCCGGCGCGCGGCCGGCACCGCCCTGACCGGCAACGTCCTCGGCGCCCTGCTCGCCGGCGTGGGCAGCGCACGCTACGGGCAGCGGAAGGCCACGACGCCGGGCAAGTGGGCCACGTTCACCACCATGTCCACCGGCACGTGGGCCGCCGTCCGCACCGCCGGCCGCCCGGTGCCGGCCCCCACCGCGCACACGCCCTGGCACGCGCTCGACCCCGACGACGTCCTCCGCCGGCTGACCGACCTGCCCGGCGACGAGGAGCGTCGGCCGAACCGCGCGGCCGCCGCGGTCGGCCGCGTCGCCGCGCTGCCCGTCGTCGACGTCCCCGCCCGGTTCGCCCGCACGGTCAGCGCCGAGCTCGCGGACCCGCTCACCCCGGTGCTCGCCACCGGCGCCGCGGCCACCGCCGTGCTCGGCGACGTCACCGACGCGATCCTGGTCGGCAGCGTCACCGTCATCAACGCGCTGGTCAGCGGCCTGCAGCGGCTGCGGGCCGAGACGGCGCTGGAGTCGCTGCTGCTCGAGCAGGACAGCTGCGTGCGCCGGGAGACCGACGGCGACAGCGAGGAGGTCCCCGCCGGCGCGCTCCGCCTCGGCGACGTCGTCCTCGTCGAGCCCGGCGACGTCGTGGTCGCCGACGCCCGCCTGCTGGAGGTATCGGACCTGGAGGTCGACGAGTCCGGCCTCACCGGGGAGTCGCTGTCGGTCGCCAAGTCGGTGCCCGCCACGCCCGGCGCCGACGTCGCCGACCGCACCTGCATGCTCTTCGACGGCACCACGGTGGTGGCCGGCCGCGGCCGGGCCGTCGTCGTCGCCGTCGGCCAGGCCACCCAGGCCGGTCGCGCCGCCCGCGCCGCCGGTCGCGCCGCTCCCCGGCCGGCGTCCAGGCCCGGCTGGCCGAGCTGACCCGCGCCGTCCTGCCGCTCACCCTCGCCGGCGGCGGCGCGGTCACCGTCCTCGGCGTGCTGTGGGGCCGCCCGCTGCGCGAGTCGGTGGCCGCCGGCGTCGCCATCGCCGTGGCCGCCGTCCCCGAGGGCCTGCCGCTGGTGGCCACCGTCGCCCAGCAGGCCGCGGCCCGGCGGCTGTCGCGGCGCGGCGCGGTGGTGCGCAGCGCGCGGGTGCTGGAGGCGCTCGGCCGCGTCGACACCGTCTGCTTCGACAAGACCGGCACGCTGACGGAGAACCGGCTGCGCGTCGCCCGGCTCGCGCCCCTGGACGGCGGCACGAGCGAGGACGAGCTGCTCCGGCTGGCCGCCGCCGGCATGGGCAACGGCGACGACACCGCCCACGAGACCGACCGCGCCGTCCTCGACGCCGCCACCGAGCGCGACGCCGCCCACGACACCGCACCCGACGCGAGCCTGGCCTTCGCCGCCGGCCGCGGGTTCTCCGCCGCGGTCCGCGACGGCCGGCTGGTGGTCAAGGGCGCCCCGGAGACCGTGCTGCGGCGGTGTGCCGATGCCCCCGACGTCCGCGACCGCGTCAAGGAGCTGGCCGCCGACGGGCTGCGGGTGCTCGCCGTCGCCGACCGCGAGGTCGGCGGCACGCCCGACGACCTCGACGAGGCCGCGGAGGACCTCACCCTCCGCGGGCTGATCGGCCTCGCCGACACGCTGCGCGAGTCCTCCGTCCGCGCGGTCGAGCAGCTGCGCGCGGCCGGCGTCCGGGTCGTCGTCGCCACCGGCGACCACCCGGAGACGGCCGGCGCCATCGCCGCCGAGGCGGGCGTGCCCGACGCCGACCGGATCGTCACCGGCGGCCAGCTGGCCCGCGCCTCCGACGCCGAGCGGGCCCGGATGGTCGCCGAGGCCGCCGTCTTCGCCCGCCTCTCCCCGAGCAGAAGGTCACCCTGGTGACGGCGCTGCGCAAGGCGGGCGCGACGCTCGCCATGACCGGCGACGGGGTGAACGACGCCGCGGCGATCCGGCTGGCCGACGTCGGCGTCGGGGTCGAGGGCGCGGAGTCGCCGGCCGCCCGCACCGCCGCCGACCTGGTGCTCACCGACCTCGACCTCACCCGGCTCGTCGACGCGATCGCCGAGGGCCGGGCCATGTGGTCGCGCGTCCGGGACGCGGTGTCGATCCTCGTGGGCGGCAACGCGGGCGAGGTCGCCTTCACCGTGCTGGGCACCGCGATCGGCGGGCGGGCGCCGCTGGGCACCCGCCAGCTGCTGCTGGTCAACCTGCTCACCGACATGTTCCCGGCGCTGGCGGTCGCGGTCGCCGCCCCGCGCACCGTCCCGGTGGAGGACGACGACGGTCCGCTCGCCGGGCACCCGCTCGCGGCCGTGCTGCGGGCGGGCCCGCACCGCGGCTTCACCGACGCCGTGCGGCGCATGGTGCTCGTCCGGGGCGCGGCGACGACGGCCGGCGCGACCGGCGCCTGGGCGGTCGGCAAGGCCACCCCGGTCTTCCCGGCCGGGCCAGCACGATGGGCCTGGCCGCGCTGATCGCCACCCAGCTGGCGCAGACGGCGTGGATGGGCCGGCGCAGCCCGCTGGTGCTGGCCACCGTGGCCGGATCGCTCGCGATCCTCGTCGTCATCGTGCAGACCCCCGGCCTGAGCCGCTTCTTCGGCTGCACGCCGCTGGACCCGCTGTCCTGGTCGGTGGTGCTCGGTTCGGCCGTCGTCGGCGCCACGGGTGCCGAGGTCGTGCCCCGCGTGGTCGCCCGTCGGCGCACCGGGAGCGCCCCGGCCTGACCCACCCAGCTCCGCAGGCCACTCGGAGGCGCACCCGGCATACCCACCGTCGGGGCGCGCCCGGGCCCTCCCACGGCGGGAGCAGCGGGACGTCGCGCCCCGTTCCGCGCTGAGCGGCAGCTCACTACTGTGCCGCGATCATCCGCCCGAGGAGGTCGCCATGACCCAGACAGCCATGACCAGCGTCCAGCTCATGAAGAGTCTGTACGACGCATTCGGACGGGGTGACATCCCCACCGTCGTCGGGGCGATGGACGAGAACATCGAGTGGAACGAGGCCGAGGGCAGCCCCTGGCACCCGGGGCACGCCTTCGTCGGCCCGCAGCAGGTCGTGGAGGGGTGTTCGCCCGGATAGCCGAGGAGTACGAGGACTTCCGGATCGACTGCCGCCGCTTCCTGGCGGACGGCGACACCGTCGTCGTCGAGGTCCGCTACTCCGCCGCCCAGCACCGGGCGACGGGCAAGCCGTTGGACTCCCAGGCCGTGCACATCTGGGATCTGCGCGACGGCAAGCTGGTCCGCTTCCAGCAGTACGCCGACACCCGGAGGATGGCCGACGTCATGGGGGTCAGCGCCTACTGAGCTCCGCCGCGCGGGCGTTCCCGGCGCTACCGTCCGCCCGTGCACTCCGACGCGCCGGGCGGTCGGCCGCCGCGCAGCCGCCTGGCGCGGGCGGCCCGGCTGGCCGCGCTGCCGGCCGCGCACGTCGGACGTTCCGCGGTGGGCCTCGGCAGGCGGATCGGCGGCCGCCCTGCCGAGGCCGTCGCCGCGCAGGTGCAGCAGCGCACCGCGGAGCAGCTGTTCGCCACCCTCGGCCAGCTCAAGGGCGGCGCCATGAAGGTCGGTCAGGCGATGTCGGCGATGGAGGCTGCGCTGCCCGAGCAGCTGGTCGGTCCCTACCGCGAGGCGCTGGTGCGGCTGCAGGAGGCGGCGCCGCCCATGCCGACGGCGATGGTGCACGCGCAGCTCGACCGCGCCTTCCCGGGCGGCTGGCAGCGGCACCTGCGCGACTTCGACGACCGGCACGTCGCCGCGGCCAGCGTGGGCCAGGTGCACCGCGCCACCTGGTCCGACGGCACGCCGGTCGCCGTGAAGATCCAGTACCCCGGCGCCGCCGACGCGCTGGTCGCCGACCTCGGCATGCTGCAGCCGCTCGCCCCGGTCATCTCCGCCGCGATGCCCGGGCTCGACGTCCGCGAGCTGATCGCCGAGCTGCGCGCCCGCCTGGTGGATGAGCTCGACTACGCCCGGGAGGCCGAGAGCCAGACCGCGTTCGCCGACGCCTACCGCGACGACCCCGACATCGCCGTCCCGGACGTGCTCGCCGCCGAGGACGTCGTGCTGGTCACCCGCTGGCAGGACGGGACCCCGCTGTCGCGGGTGATCGCCACCGGCGCCCCGGCGGACCGGGACCGCGCCGGGCTCGTGCTGGTGCGCCTGCTGCTCTCCGCCCCGGTGCGCACCCGCCGGCTGCACGGCGACCCGCACCCCGGCAACTTCCGGCTGCTGCCCGACGGGCGGCTCGGCGTCCTCGACTTCGGCGCCACCGAGCCCATGCCGACCGGCTGGCCCACCCGGCTCGGCCCACTGCTGGCCGCCGGCCGGGACGGCGACGCGGCCGAGCTGCACCGCATCGCCGCCGCCGCAGGCCTGCTGCAGCCGGGCAGGGTCGATGCCGCCGCGCTGATGGCGCTGCTCGACCCCTACCTCGAGCCGCTACGCAGGCCCGAGTACCGGTTCACCCGGAGCTGGCTGCAGGAGCAGACCCGGCGCGCCTCCGACCCGCTGAGCAGCACCGCCCGCACCCAGCGCCGGCTGACCATCCCGCCCCGCCACCTGCTGCTGCAGCGCGTCGCCTCGGGGCTGGCCGGGGTCCTGTGCTCGCTCGGCGCCACGGTTCCGGTGGACGCCGAGGCGCGCCGGTGGCTGCCCGGCTACGACGCCGGGAGCGCGCCTACTCCGGCGTGACGTAGGCCCCCGAGATCCCGCCGTCCACCAGGAACGTGGACGCGGTCATGAACGACGAGTCGTCGCTGGCGAGGAAGGCGACCGCCGCGGCGATCTCCTCCGGCTGGGCGAAGCGGCCCAGCGGCACGTGCACCAGCCGGCGGGCGGCCCGGGCCGGGTCGGAGGCGAACAGCTCCTGCAGCAGCGGGGTGTTCACCGGCCCCGGGCACAGCGCGTTGACCCGGATGCCCTCGCGGGCGAACTGCACGCCCAGCTCCCGGCTCATCGACAGCACCCCGCCCTTGGAGGCGCTGTAGGAGATCTGCGACGTCGCAGCCCCCATCACCGCCACGAACGACGCGGTGTTGATGATCGAGCCCTTGCCCTGGCGCTGCATGTACGGGATCACCGTCTTGCAGCACAGGAACACCGACGTCAGGTTCACCTGCTGCACCCGCCACCAGGCGTCCAGGCCGGTGTCCAGGATCGAGTCGTCGTCCGGCGGCGAGATGCCGGCGTTGTTGAACGCGACGTCCACCGAGCCGTAGGTGTCGTAGGCGGCGGAGAACAGCGCCGCGACGTCGTCCTCCACTGTCACGTCGGTGCGCACGAACGTGCCGTCCACCTCCTTCGCCGCCGCAGCCCCGGCCGCCTCGTCGACGTCGGCGACGACGACCCGCGCCCCTCCGACGCCAGCCGGCGGGCCGACGCCAGCCCGATCCCGCTGCCGCCGCCGGTGATCACCGCGACCCGGCCGTCCAGACGCTGCATGTCCTACTCCTCCGTCGCCAGAAAGACGTTCTTGGTCTCGGTGAACGCGGCCAGCGCGTCCGGGCCAAGCTCCCGGCCCAGCCCCGACTGCTTGAAGCCACCGAACGGCGTCGCGTAGCGCACCGACGAGTGCGAGTTGACCGACAGGTTCCCGGCCTCCACACCTCGCGAGACCCGGAAGGCCCGGCCCACGTCCCGCGTCCAGATCGAGCCGCTCAATCCGTACTCGGAGTCGTTGGCGATCCGCACGGCGTCGTCCTCGTCGTCGAAGGGGACGACGGCGACCACCGGGCCGAACACCTCCTCGCGCAGCACCGGGTCGCCCGCCTCAGGGGTCAGCACCGTCGGCGGGAACCAGAACCCCGGGCCGGACGGCGCGCTCCCCGGTAGGCCACCCGCGCGTCGTCGGGCACGAAGGACGCCACCTTGTCGCGGTGGGACGCCGAGATCAGCGGCCCCATCTCCGTCGCCGGATCGGCCGGGTCGCCCACCCGCAGCCCGGTCACCGCCGGCTCCATCAGCTCCAGGAACCGGTCGAACACCGACCGCTGCACCAGGATCCGCGACCGCGCGCAGCAGTCCTGCCCCGCGTTGTCGAACACCCCGCCCGGCGCGCTCGCCGCCGCCTTCTCCAGGTCGGCGTCGGCGAACACGATGTTGGCGCTCTTGCCGCCGAGCTCCAGCGTCACCCGCTTGACCTGCTGCGCGCAGCCGGCCATCACCTGCTTGCCCACCGCCGTCGATCCGGTGAACGTCACCTTGCGCACCAGCGGGTGGTCGACGAACCGCTGCCCCACCACCGAGCCCTTGCCCGGCAGCACCTGGAACACGTCCTCCGGCAGCCCGGCCTCGCGCGCCAGCTCGCCCAGTCGAATGGCCGTCAACGGGGTCACCTCGGCCGGCTTGAGCAGCACGCAGTTGCCCGCGGCCAGCGCCGGCGCGAAGCCCCACACCGCGATCGGCATCGGGAAGTTCCACGGCGCGATCACGCCCACGACACCGAGCGGCTCCTGGAAGGTGATGTCCACCCCGCCCGCGACCGGGATCTGCCGGCCGAACAGCCGCTCGGGTGCGGCGGCGTAGTACTCGAGCACGTCCCGCACGTGCCCGGCCTCCCACCGCGCCGCGCCGATCGGGTGCCCGCTGTTGCGCACCTCCAGCGACGCCAGGTGCTCCACGTCGGCGTCCACCGCGGCCGCGAAGCGGCGCAGCAGCCAGGCCCGGTCGGCCGGGGCCACCCGCCGCCAGGCGGCATGGGCCGCCGAGGCGCGAGAAATGGCGTCGTCGGCCTCCCCGCCGACGTCAGCGCCACCTCCTGCAGGGCCTGCTCGTCGGCCGGGTTCACCAGCTGGATGGTGCTCGTCACGCGTTCCCTCGATACGGATGTCCGCCGAAGCGGCGTCGACCAGACTGCGGAACAGGCGCAGGTCCTCAGCCGTCTGCTCGGGATGCCACTGCACCCCGACGGCGAACCGCGGCCCGCGCAGCTCCACCGCCTCCACTGTGCCGTCCTCGGCGCGGCCGACGGGCACCAGGTCCGCCGCCAGCTCGCCGACCGCCTGGTGGTGGTAGCACTCCACCTCGACCTCGTCGCCGAGCAGCCCGCCCAGCAGGCTGTCCGCGTCGAGCCGCACCCGGGTGCGCCCGAAGGTCGCCGGCGCCGGCCGGTGCGCCTCGTGCCCGACCACCTCCGGCAGGTGCTGCACCAGCGTGCCGCCGAGCGCCACGTTGAGCACCTGCATGCCGCGGCACACCCCGAGCACCGGGACGTCGGCGGCCAGCGCCGCCCGCAGCAGCGTCTCCTCGGCGGTGTCCCGGACGACGGAGGTCCCGCCCGTCCGAGGGTGCGGCTGCGCACCGTAGCGCGCCGGGTCGACGTCCCCGCCCCCGCTGAGCACCAGCCCGTCGAGCACGTCCAGCACGTCCGGATCCACCTCCGGCAGCGGAGGCAGCAGCAGCGGCGTCCCTCCGGCCCGGACGACGACGTCGAGGTAGTCCCGCGGGATCAGCGCCGCCTCGTGGTCCCACACCCCGTGCCGGGCGGGCATGAGGTAGGTCGTCACCCCGATCCGGGGCGGCGCCGGTCAGAGGCGTTCGAAGCCACGCACCCGCTCCCAGTCGGTCACCGCGGCGTCGAAGGCGGTGACCTCGACCCGGGCGGCGTTGACGTAGTGGTCCACGACGTCCTGGCCGAACGCCGTCCGGGCCACCTCGCTGCCCTCGAGCAGCGCGGCCGCGTCGCGCAGCGTCGAGGGCACCCGCGGCTTGTCCGAGGTGTAGGCGTTGCCGGTCACCGGCTCCTCCAGCGGCAGCTCGTTCTCCACCCCGTGCAGCCCGGCCGCGATCAGCGCGGCCACGGCCAGGTAGGGGTTCACGTCACCGCCGGGCAGCCGGTTCTCGAACCGCAGCGACGCGCCGTGCCCGACGACCCGCAGCGAGCAGGTGCGGTTGTCCACGCCCCAGGCCACCGCGGTCGGCGCGAAGCTGCCCTCGGCGAACCGCTTGTAGGAGTTGATGTTCGGCGCGAGGAACGCGGTCAGCTCCGGCAGGCAGGCCAGCTGGCCGGCGAGGAAGTGCTCCATCAGCGGGCTGAACCCGTGCTCGCCGTCCCCGGCCAGCACGGTGCTGCCGTCGTCCCCGAGCAGGCTCAGGTGGATGTGGCAGGAGTTGCCCTCCCGCGCGTCGTACTTGGCCATGAAGCTCAGGCTCATGTCCTGCTGCGCCGCGATCTCCTTGGCGCCGGTCTTGTAGACGACGTGGTTGTCGCAGGTCGAGAGCGCGTCGCTGTACCGGAAGGCGATCTCGTGCTGGCCGAGGTTGCACTCCCCTTGATCGATTCGACGTAGAGGCCCGCCCCGGTCATCCCGCGGGCGATGCCGCGCAGCAGCCCGTCGATCCGCCCCGTGCCGATCAGGGAGTAGTCGACGTTGTACTGGTTGGCCGGCTCGAGGTCGCGGTAGCCGCGGCGCCACGCCTCCTCGTACGACGTCATGAAGGCGAAGAACTCCAGCTCCGTGCCGACGTACGCGGCCAGGCCGCGCTCGGCCAGCCGGTCCAGCTGCTTCTTCAGCACCTGTCGGGGTGACGGCTCGACCGGCCGGTCGTCGAGCCACAGGACGTCGCACAGCACCATCGCCGTTCCGGGGTGCCACGGGATCAGCCGCATCGTGCTGAGGTCGGGGCGTAGCGCGAAGTCGCCGTACCCGGTGTCCCAGGAGGTCATGGCGTAGCCGGCGACGGTGTTCATCTCGACGTCGACGGCGAGCAGGTAGTTGCACGCCTCGGCGCCGTGCGCCAGCACCTCCTCCATGAAGTACCGCGCACCGCAGCGCTTGCCCTGCAGCCGCCCCTGCATGTCGGTCATGGCCACGAGCACGGTGTCGACATCGCCGCCCTCGACGAGCCTGGTCAGCTCCTCGACCGTCAGCGGTGCCGGGGGTCGCTCCACGTCGCCTCCTCGGGCGGTGCGTCGTCCCCGAGGACGACCGCAGCCTGCAACGGGCCAACCGAAGCCCAATAGGAGTGCATGGAACAGCGCGTTCGGGTCCGCCGTCAACGCCGACTCTTGACACCACAGCGGCCGAGCACCACGCTTCCGGCCACGCATCTGCTCCAAAGGTCCACCTCGAGCCCCATTGCCCGCCGCCCGGCGGGCCCGCAGCCGGGAGAGCCCATGGCCGATCGCCGACACGTGCACGGAGCCGACTACGAGCAGATGGGCGCGGACTACCTGCACCAGCGCCAGCTCAAGTCGGGAGCCGCCGGCTGGGTGCTGCTGGCCGGGCTCGGCGTCGCCTACGTCATCTCCGGCGACTTCGCGGGCTGGAACTTCGGCCTCGCCGAGGGCGGCTGGGGCGGCCTGCTCATCGCCACCGTCCTGATGGCGATCATGTACACCGCGATGGTCTTCGGCCTCGCCGAACTCGCCTCGGCGCTGCCGGTCGCCGGCGCCGGCTACGGGTTCGCCCGCCGGGCGATGGGCCCGCTGGCCGGCTTCGCCACCGGCACGGCGATCCTCATCGAGTATGTCATCGCCCCGGCGGCCATCGTCGTGTTCATCGGCGGGTACGTCGAGGCGCTGGGCCTGTTCGGCCTCACCAGCGGCTGGCCGGTGTACCTGGTCTGCTACGCGATCTTCGTCGGCATCCACCTGTACGGCGTGGGCGAGGCGCTGAAGCTCATGTTCGGCATCACCGCGATCGCCGTCGTCGCGCTCGCGGTGTTCGTCATCGGGATGATCCCGCAGTTCAGCGCGTCCAACCTGTTCGACATCGAGCCGACCGCGCCGCGGGCGCCAGCGACTTCCTCCCGTTCGGCTTCGCCGGGGTGCTGGCCGCCTTCGTCTACGGCATCTGGTTCTTCCTGGCCGTCGAAGGCGTCCCGCTGGCCGCCGAGGAGTCGCGCGACCCGAAGCGGGACATGCCCCGCGGGATCATCGCGGCGATGATGGTGCTGCTCGTCTTCGCCGCCCTCATCCTGCTCACCGCCCCCGGCGGGGCCGGCGCCGCCGCCATCGCCGACTCGGACAACCCGCTGCCCCTGGCGCTGCGCGAGGCCTACGGCGGCAACCCGTGGATGGCGGACTTCGTCAACTACGCCGGGCTGGCCGGGCTGGTGGCGAGCTTCTTCTCCATCGTCTTCGCCTACTCGCGACAGCTGTTCGCGCTCTCGCGGGCGGGCTACCTACCGCGCTGGCTGTCGCGCACCAGCTCCCGCCGGACGCCGTACCTGGCGCTGATCGTGCCGGGCACGATCGGCTTCCTGCTCGCCGCGATCACCCAGGACGGCGCACTGCTGATCAACATCGCGGTGTTCGGGGCGACGGTGTCCTACGTGCTGATGACGCTGTCGCACATCGTGCTGCGCAAGCGGGAGCCCGACCTCCCCGGCCGTACCGCACCCCCGGCGGGGTCGTGACCACCGGCATCGCATTGGTGCTCGCCGCGGCCGCCGTCGTGGCCACCTTCTTCGTCGACGTCAAGGCCGCCGGCATCACCGCGGCCATCTTCGTCGCGGCGCTCGCCTACTTCTGGTTCTACAGCCGGCACCGCCTGGTGGCCAACGCCCCGGAGGAGGAGTTCGAGGCGGTCAGCCGGGCCGAGGCCGAGCTCGCCGGCGACTGATCCCGTGCGGACCCTGGCCGTGCCCGACCGGGAGGGCCTACCCCCGACGGAGCCGGCCGTCCGCGGCGCCGACGAGGCGCTGTTCCGCCCGATCCGCGGCGGCAACGCGTTCGAGGAGACCGTCGAGCGGCTGCTGTCCACGCTCCGGCTCGGCGTCGTCGCCCCCGGCGGGCGGCTGCCCCCGGGACGGGAGCTGTCCGCCCGCCTCGGGGTGAGCCGGGCGACCCTGCGCGAGGCGCTGGCCACCCTGCAGACCGCCGGGTACCTGGCGTCCCGGCGCGGCCGCTACGGCGGCACTTTCGTCGTCGCCACCCCGCCGCCCGGCTCCGGGCCCGGCCCCGGCGGCCGCTCCGCGGCGGAGATCGACGACGTCCTGGCCTACCGGCAGGTGCTCGAGTCGGGTGCGGCCGAGGCCGCGGCGGCCCGCTCGCTCACCCGCGCCGACCGCGAGCACCTCTCCACCCGGCTGGCCGAGTGCACCGGCGCCGGCCCGGCGGACTACCGGCGCCTGGACTCCCGGCTGCACCTGGCCGTCGCGGAGGTCGCCGGCTCCCCGTCCCTGACGACGGCGGTCGTCGACATCCGGTCGCGGGTCAACGAGCTGCTCGACGCGATCCCACTGCTGGCGCCCAACATCGAGCACTCCGACCGCCAGCACGCGGCGATCGTCACCGCGATCCTGGCCGGCGACCCGGCCGGCGCCCGGCGGACCATGGCCGAGCACCTGGCCGGCACCGCGGCGCTGCTGCGCGGCTTCCTGACCTGACCGCGGCGGTCCGCCGGCGCCGACGCCGAGGGGCGCCATGGCCTTCGAGCAGCGTGCTCCGCCCGTTCATCAGTCCGTCCGCACAGCGATTCCGGCCGCCGTTCCAGCCGGTGCAGCGTCGTGTCGTCCGGGGTAGGGAATGCGACCGCACGAACACTGAGCACGCCGTGGTACCCATGTGCATCCCGTATCGGTACCGTACTTCCTGTGAGCACCCAGATCGCCGTTCGACTGCCCGAGGAACTGGTCGAGTTCATCGACCGCCTGGTGTCCGACGGCCGCGCCGCGTCCCGGGCCGCCGTCGTCAGCCAGGCGCTGCAACGGGAACGCCGGCGCGACATCGCGGCACGCGACGCCGCAATCCTCGCTGCTGCCGACGGCGAGGACGACGATCTCGACGCGCTCGCCGAGCACGCGGCCCGCGTTCCGCTGGACGACCTCGACTGATGCGGCCGATCCACCTCGCCACGCTGGACAAGACCCGGCCCGTCCTGGTCCTGACCCGGGAGCTGGTGCGCCCTCACCTCGCTCGCGTCACCGTCGCCCCGATCACCAGCACCGTCCGCGGGCTGTCCACCGAGGTCCCGGTCGGACCGGACAACGGGCTGGACCATCCGAGCGTGGTCAGCTGCGACAACGTCGTCACCATTCCGACGGCGGCGCTCGGCCGGCAGATCGGCCGACTGCTGCCCGAACAGGAACACGTCCTCACGGCAGCTCTGCACGCAGCCTTCGACCTCGACGAGCTGCCGCTTCCCCGCTGAGTTCCGCGAGAGCGGCTCAGGTGAACAGGCCGCGGATGTCGTCGGCCGTCAACTGCCCCGACAGGGCGCCGGAGTCGTCGTCCAGCACCCGGGCGAACAGGTCCCGCTTGCGCGCCTGGAGCGCCACCACCTTCTGCTCGATGGTGTCCGCGGCGACCAGCCGGTAGACCATCACCGTCTTGTCCTGGCCGATCCGGTGCGCGCGGTCGACCGCCTGCGCCTCCGCCGCCGGGTTCCACCACGGGTCGAGCACGTACACGTAGTCGGCCTCGGTGAGGTTCAGCCCGAACCCGCCGGCCTTGAGGCTGATCAGGAAGACCGGCGCCCGCCCGTCGCGGAACTCCTCGATGCGCTGCTGCCGGTCCCGCGTGCTCCCGTCCAGGTAGGCGTACGGCAGCCCGGCGGCGTCCAGCTGCGCGCGCACCGTCCCGAGGAAGCCGGTGAACGAGCTGAACACCAGCGCCCGGTGGCCCTCGGCGACCACCTCCTGCAGGTGCTCCAGGAACGCATCGGCCTTGCTGGACCGGACGCCGGCGTACTCGTCGTCGACCAGCGACGCATCCAGCGCCAGCTGCCGCAGCAGGGTCAGCGACCGGAAGATCGTGAACCGGTGCTGCTGCAGGTCGTCGACGAGGCCGAGCACCTTGCGCCGCTCCCGCTGCAGGTGGGTGTCGTAGATCTTGCGGTGCCTGGGGTTGAGCACCACCTCGAGCACCTGCTCCTGCTTGGGCGGCAGCTCCGCGGCGACCTGCTCCTTGGTGCGGCGGCGCATCAGCGGCCGGATCCGGCGGCGCAGTGCGGCCAGGACCTCGGGGTCGCCGGCCTTCTCGATCGGGATCCGGTAGTGCTCGGTGAACCGCTGCGGGCTCGGGAACAGCCCGGGCGCGACGATCGAGAGCATCGCCCACAGGTCCATCAGGTTGTTCTCCACCGGCGTCCCGGTGATCGCGAGCTTGAACCGGGCCGGCAGCCGCCGCGCCGCCGCGTACGTCTTCGCCTGGTGGTTCTTCACGAACTGCGCCTCGTCGAGCACCAGCCCGCTCCAGGGCAGCGCAAGGTAGTCCTCCTCACCCAGCCGCAGCAGGGTGTAGGAGGTGACCACCAGGTCGGCGCCGTCGACCATCTCGGCCAGTGGCATGCCCAGCTTGCGGCCGGTGGCGGTGACCACCCGGACGGCGAGGCCGGGCGCGAACCGCTCCGCTTCACGCGCCCAGTTCGACACCACGCTCGTCGGTGCCACGACCAGCATTGGCGCGGTCAGCTCCCCGGCCGCCTTCGCCCGGCAGACCAGGGCCAGGGCCTGCAGCGTCTTGCCCAGCCCCATGTCGTCGGCGAGCACGCCGCCGAGCCCGGCGTCCCACAGCACCGACAGCCACTGGTACCCCTGCAGCTGGTACGGGCGCAGCTGCGCGGCCAGCCCGGCCGGCGACGGCGCCGGTGCCGCGCCGTCCACGTCGAGCAGCTCCCGGACGTCGCGCGACCAGCGCTCGCTCTGCTCGGCCACCACGCCCAGCTCGACGAGCTCGTCCCACAACCCCGCCTGGTAGCGGCTGATCCGCAGGCCCGACCGGTCGGCGTCCTGCAGCGCCCGCGCCTCCTCGATCAGCTTCCGCAGCCGGTCGAACTCCGGCCGGCGGACGTCGAACCAGGTGCCGCTGGGCAGCAGCAGGTGCTCCTCCCCGCCGCGAGCGCCGCGAACAGCGGGGCGAACGGGATGTCCTCGCCGTCCACGCTCACCGTGACGCCCAGGTCGAACCAGTCGGAGTCCCCGCCGTCGGTGGCCGACACCTCGACCACCGGGACGGCGTCCGTCCGCCGGAACTCCGGCGGCTCCCCGTCACCTCGACGAGCACCCCCGCGTCGGCGAGCCGGGGCAGGAAGTCGGTCGTCAGGACGGCGGCGTCCACGCCCGACAGCTCGGCGACCGGCATGGGCCCCGCCTTCGGGGCGACGCGCCACATCCGCAGCAGCCGGTCGGGCGGCTCCGGCAGCGCCCGAAGCACCCGATCCTCGGCGGCGAGGTCACGGACCGCGTCCGCGGCACCGCCCGGGGATGCCAGCGGCACCTGCCGGACGGAGTCCCCCGCGCGGTAGCGCACCGACCACGTGAGGCGGACCCGGTGCCCGGCGGCGTGCTCGACGTGCACGCACAGCTGCGGCGGCAGCACCTCCGGCAGCTCCACCGACCCGTCGGACGAGCGCACCGGCAGCGCCCGCTGCAGCGCGGGGTAGAACACGGTGAGGAAGCGGTCCCGGTCGGCCGGCGGCACGTGCACGGGCCCACCGGTCACGAACCGCTCGACGCTCCGGGGATCCGCTGCAGCGGGAGGAGGAGCAGCAGCCCGCCGTCCGGGGCGGTGCCGGCGGGGAGCCCGTCGGCCGTCGCGGTCAGCGCGGCCCCGTGCGGCGGGCTGCCGAGGAGTCGCACCGACTCGACCGGGATGCGGACGCCGTCGGCCAGTTCCAGCACCGCCCGCACCCGCAGACCGGCGTCCTCGCCCTGGCGGACGTCGACGGTGACCGCGCCCGGACGGTCGGCGATCCGCACCGGCGCGCCCCGCGTGGTCAGCAGGGGCACCCCGTCGTCCGTGGCCCGCTGCAGGGCCGGCCACAGCGCGGGCCCGAACTCCTCGAGCCGGACCGGCACCTCGGCGGAGCGGTAGTAGTAGCCGGTGCCCTCGTCGGCCGCCCGGTGCGCCTGCTGGAGCGCGACCAGTGCGGCCACGTGCGCGGGATCGCGCCGGCCGGAGTAGTCGTGCTCCAGGTTCCGCCAGGACACCCCGGTCCGCACCCACCGTCCTTTGCGCCCGGCACGACGGGGCGCAACCGCACCGACGCCTCGGACGCGCCCCGTCCGCCCGGCTGCTCGACGTCGAACTGCAGTCCGACCGGGGTCAACCCGGACCCGGACGACGTCGGTTCCACCAGGGCGGCCAGCGCGAACTCCCAGTCCGGCGCCCGGGGAGCCGCCGGCGTCGCCAGCAGGGCCTGCCGGGCAGCCACCAGCACCGCGGCGGCGTGCTTGCAGTCCTCGCCGACCGGGCAGCTGCACTCGCCCCACCACCGGGCGTCGGCGCGGTCGAACACCGCCACCGTCTGGTAGACGCGCCGCTGGCTGCCGACCACCAGGGCGCCGAGCTCACCGGTCGAGCGGGCGTAGGAGATCTCCGAGACCCGGCCCTCGCGGGCGTACGCGGCACCGCGCCGCCACGCGTCGTCGCCGACCGACCGACGAATGACGGCGTCGGCGAGCATCGGACGCAGGTCCTCGAGCACGGCCCGAGGCTAGCGACGCCGACCGTCGCGAAGCCCGACCGTCCACACCTGCCCGGCTCGCCGACGTCGTGCGCGGCGTCGTAGGCGAGGTTCTACCGGTTCTGCGCGTGCCGGTCGTTCGGCAGATCGGCCAGCGCCGTCTCGGCCTGCTCCAGGAACGCCGCGCAGCGACGCTCGTCGACCGGGACCCGCTCGAGCCGCCGCGCCGCCATGAGCGCATCGACAGCGCGCTGCTGCGCGAGGGACAGCGGCGTCACTGCCACGGCAGGTCTCCGATGACGGGCACGGTCGGGCTGCTCCGGACCTGGGCGAGGAAGCCGCTACGCTTCCCGATCTCGTCCGGGGTCATGATCGTCGGGCTGACCTCGCGGCCGACCTGGTCGCCGACGCGTCGGGACGCGTCGTAGACCGCCATGGGGTCGGGTGTGCCCACGACCATGACGTCGATGTCGTTCGGTGCATCGCCGGGCTCACCGCACATCCGGGCAGCGAACGAGCCGTAGAGGAAGGCGCCCTGCACGCCCGCGATCTCACGCAGCTCGGCGGCCAGCAGCGGAACCGGCCCGGCAGAGACCAGCAGCAGGTCCCGTACCGGTCGGCTCAGCGGCGACCCGGGGTTGGGGCGGACGAACCGGGCCTGACCGACCCGCCGTTCGCTGAGCAGACCCGCGTCGAGCAGCCTGCGCACCTCTCGGTGCACCGTGCCGTAGGCGAGCCCCGCGCGCTGGGCGAGCTCGTTCAGGTTGAGTTCGTCCGCTCCGGACAGGAACAGCTCGGCCAGCAGCCGCGCCTGCCCGTCCGAGCGGAACAAGGGTGCGACGAGGGGCGGAGCAGTTCTCACAAAAGGCGATAGCAGTATCCAGTTAACAGGTACTCAAGAGGCCGCCCGGTCCCGGGCACCGATCGTGCCCACCCGTCCGCGGAGGACCTCAGCCTTCGCCGAGCCGCCCGCGCAGCCAGTCGTGGAACAGCGCGAGGTGGTGCTCGACAGGGACCAGCACGCCGCCGGCCGCGTAGGCCCGCGAGCTCATCCCCGGCTGGGTGCGCTCGCAGGCGGCGAAGTCCTGCTGGTTGACCCGGTGGAACAGCTCCACCGACCGGGAGACGTCCAGCCCCGCGGCGACCACCTCCGGCGCGTACAGCCAGTCGCACTCGATCACGGTGCGGTCCACGGCCAGCGGGGTCATCCGCAGCAGGATCACGTGGTCGGGCACCAGGTTGAGGAACACCGCCGGCTTGATGGTGGCCGCGTAGTAGCGCCGGTCCCGGTCCGGGTCGATCCCCGGCAGCGCGGGAAGCCGGCGCCGCCGTCGACGGTGAAGCCTTTGGCGGACGCCGCGAACTCCGCCCCGTGCCCGACGTAGGACTGCGCGGCGTAGCCGCGGCTGAACTCCGGCAGCACGTCGGTCAGCTCGGGATGGATCGTCGCGCAGTGGTAGCACTCCATGAAGTTCTCGACGACGAGCTTCCAGTTCGCCGCGACGTCGTAGCGGATCCGCCGGCCCAGGGCCAGCCGCCCGACGTCGTACTCCTCGATCGCCGCCGGGTCGCCGAGCCGCTCGGTCACCGCGCCGACGACGTCGTCCTCGAAGCACGGCGGGTCGTCGGCCAGGCACACCCACGCGTAGCCCAGCCACTCGCGCAGGTGCACCGGCACCAGCCCGTTGGCCACCCGGTCGACGTCGGGCATCCGCGCCAGGTTCGGTGCGGCGACCAGCGCACCGTCCAGCCCGAACGACCACGCGTGGTACGGGCAGCGCAGCGTCCGGTTCACCTGGCCCGACTCCTCGGTGCACAGCTGCGCGCCGCGGTGCCGGCACACGTTGAGGAACGCCCGCAGTACGCCGTCCCGGCCGCGCACCACCAGCACGCTCTCCCGGCCGACCTGCACCCGCCGGAAGCTGCCGGGGGTGGCGACCTCGTCGGTGCGGGCGACGCACTGCCACATCACCTCGAACACCCGCTCCTGCTCGCGGGTGAACAGCGCCGGATCGGTGTAGTACCGCCCGGGCAGGGTGGACATCAGGCTGGAGGTACGGGCGGGGAGGGTCGCGGTCACGGGGTGGCCTCCAGTGCGGGCCGGCGGGGGTCGAACAGGGAGATCGGGTGCGTCGTCGAACCCGTGGTGGCGAGGTCGGCGAGGATCTCGCCGACCACCGGCACGAACTTGAAGCCGTGCCCGGAGAAGCCGCAGGCCACGGTCACCTGCGGGTGCTCGGGATGCGGTGCGATGACGAAGTGCTCGTCGGGCGTCGTCGTGTACATGCAGGTCGCGGCCTTGAGGAGCGTCCCCGGCAGCGTCGGCAGGATCCCGGCCAGGCGCCCGGCCATGGTCACGGCTTCCTCGGGGTGCACCTCCCGGTCGATCGTCTCCGGGGTGCACGGGACGCCCCGCCGGAAGAAGGCGACTTTCGCCCCGCCGACCGGGCCGTCGATCGCCGGGAAGCCGTAGACCTGCGTGCCGTCGGCCGCCTCGTGGATGTAGATCGGGTGCCGGTCCGGCGTCCAGGCCTCCGTGCCGCCGGTCGGCTGGAACCAGTACATGACCTGCCGCTCCACGGTCAGCGGGATCCCCAGATCGGCGAGCACCTCCGGCGCCCACGACCCCGGGCTGACCACCAGCGCACCGGCCTCGTCCTCCCCGCGGCCGTGCGCACCCGCACCCCGCCGCCCGGGGTCGCCGACCACTGCAGCGCCGGCTCGTGGAACCGCAGCTCGGCGCCCCGCGAGAAGGCCAGGTCGAGGTGCGCGGCCACGGTCGCCTCCGGGCGGGCGAACCCGGCGGCGGCCTCCACCAGCCCCACCTCGTCGTCGGCCGGCGTCAGCGTCGGGAACCGCCGGCGGACCTCCGCCGCGTCGAGCAGCTCGTGGGCCAGCCCCCACTCCCGGGCGGCCCGCAGGCTGCCGGCGACGGTGCGGCTGTCGGGACGGCCGAGGAACACCCCGCCGGTGCGCACCAGCACGTCGGTGCCGGAGTCGGCGCACAGCTGGTCCCACAGCTCGTAGGCCCGCACCAGCAGCGGCACGTAGGCGGGGTCCTCGAAGTAGGCCTGCCGAACGATCCGCGAGCCGCCGTGGCTGGACCCCTGGTCGTGCGCCGGCCCGAACCGCTCCAGCCCGAGCACCCGCTGCCCGCGGGCGGCGAGATGCGCGGCGGCCGCGCTGCCCATGCCGCCCAGCCCCAGCACGATGACGTCCCAGCTCTTGCTCCGGCCCATGTCAGCACCGCATCCGGGCGCCGGAGGGGTCGACCAGCGGCTCGGCGGCGACGGTCGCCGCGAGCGGCTTCCCGAACCAGTCGACGGTCACCGCGGTGCCGGGGTCCCCCAGCGAGGCCGGCAGCCAGGCGTAGGCGACCGTCCGGCCGATCGTGGTGCCGAAGCCGGCGCTGGTGACGTGGCCGACCGGCCGCCCGTCGACCCGCACCGGCTCCCGGCCCAGCACCGTCGTCGCCGGGTCGTCGAGGACCAGGCAGGCCAGCCGCCGGTCGTGCGGACGGCGCTCCAGCGCCTCCTTGCCGACGAAGTCCTTGTCCTGACGGACGGCGAACGACAGCCCCGCCTCGACCGGGTCGTGCTCGGTCGACATGTCGATGCCCCAGGCGCGGTAGCCCTTCTCCAGCCGCAGGCTGTCGAAGGCCCGGCGCCCGGCCGCGACCAGCCCGTGCGGACGACCGGCCTTCCAGAGCACGTCCCACAGCCGCAGCCCGGTGGCCGCGTCGGTGTACAGCTCCCAGCCGAGCTCGCCGACGTAGGAGACCCGCAGCGCGGTCACCGGCACACCGCCGACAAACAGCTCCCGCGCCCGGAAGTAGCCGAACGCCGCGTGCGAGACGTCGGTGGGCGTCAGCGACTGGAGCACCTCGCGCGCCCGCGGCCCCCACAGCCCGATGCCACAGGTGCCCGCGGTGGTGTCGCGCAGCTGCACCGATCCGTCGTCCGGGGCGTGCTGCCGGAACCAGTCCAGATCGAGCGGGCCGTTGGCCCCGACCAGGAACCGCTGCTCCCCCAACCGGGACACGGTCAGGTCGCTGCGGACCCCGCCCGCGGCGTCCAGCAGCAGCGTGTACGTGACCCGGCCGACGGGCCTGGCGACGTCGTTGGTGGTGAGCAGCTGCAGGAAGTCCGGCGCTCCCGGACCGGTGACCTCGATGCGGGTCAGTGGGGTCAGGTCGTACAACGCTCCGTGCCTCCGGGTGGCCAGCGCCTCGGCCGCCACGGTCGGGGACCACCACCGCGAAGCCCACGGGTCCCGGTCCGGCAGGTCCAGGCCCTCGGCCAGCGGCGCGTTCGCCTCGAACCACAGCGGCCGCTCCCAGCCGCCGCTTTCGCCGAACACGGCACCGAGCTCCTGCTGCCGCGGGTAGAACGGGCTGGTGCGCAGCGGGCGCAGCACCGCGGGCGGCGCCAGCGGATGGACGACGTCGTAGACCTCGACGAACTGCTGCGCCCCGCGCCCGGCCACGTACTCCGGCGACAGCTGGACGTCGGTGAACCGGTGCAGGTCGCACTCGTGCACGTCGGTCCGCGGCTGCCCCTCGACCAGCCACTCCGCCAGCGCCTTGGCCACGCCGGCCGAGTGCGTCACCCACACCGCCTCGGCGACCCAGAAGCCGGGCAGGTCGCGGTGCTCGCCGAGCAGCGGCATGCCGTCGGGGGTGAAGGAGAAGACGCCGTTGATGCCGGCGGACACCTCCGTCTCGGCGAGCCCGGGCAGCAGGGCGAGGCTCTGCTTCCAGGCGTCGGCGAAGTCGTCCGGGGTGAACGGCAGGCAGCTGTTCTCGTGCGCCTCGGTCTCGGCTGCGGTCACCGGCATCGGCCGGTGGCCGTAGGAGCCGATGCCGATCCGGTCGCCGTGCTCGCGGTAGTACAGGTCGGCGTCCTGGTGCCGCAGGATCGGCGCGCTCGCCTCCTGGACTGCGCCGGCCAGGGCCGGCACCGGCGCGGTGGTGGCGTACTGGTGCGCCAGCGGCTGCAGCGGCACGGTCAGCCCGGCCAGCGCGCCGACGTCCGGCCCCCAAAAGCCCGCGGCACAGATGACGACATCGGCCGGCACGAAGCCCTGGTCGGTCTCCACGCCGCTGACCCGGCCGTGCGCTTGCGCGACGCCGGTGACCCGGTGCCGGGCGAGGAAGCGGGCGCCCCGCTCGATCGCCCGCCGCGCCTGCGCCTCCCCGGCCGGGACTGCGTGCGCGAGACCGTCGCTCGGGACGTGCAGCCCGCCCAGCACGGCACCCGGGTCGAGGAGTGGGTGCAGCCGGGCGCACTCGCCGGGGTCGACCAGCCGGGCCTCGATCCCCCAGGAGGTGGCCAGCCCGTGCCGGCGAGCCAGGTCGGCCCAGCGCTCGGGGGTCGTCGCCACCTCCAGGCCGCCGACGGGCCGGAAGACCGGGGCGCCGTCCAGCTCGAGGCCGCCCAGCTTGCCGACCGTGTAGCGCGCGAACTCGGTCAGCGTCCTCGACGGGTTGGTCTGGAAGACCAGGCCCGGGGCGTGCGAGCTCGATCCGCCGGCCGCGAACAGCGGGCCGCGGTCGAGCACCGTGACGTCCGTCCAGCCGCGAGCGGTCAGCTCGTCGGCCAGCGAGCAACCGACGATGCCGGCGCCGATGACGACGACACGGGGGCTGCGAGGAGCCATGACCCCGCCCTTCGGTTGTTGCGACTCCCGCAACGGCTCGCGGAATGCGCAACAGCCTGCGAAGGGTGCGCGGCTTCGTCAAGAGGCGACGGCGCGTCGCAGCAAGTCCTGACGCGGTGTTAACGATGCCGACACGGAACGCCGCCGACCGACGCTCAGCCGAGCTGCCGACCGGTCTCCGTGGCGACGGCGCAGAGCCGCTCGGCCACCGCGGCGAACCGCTCGGCAGGCAGCCGGTAGGAGGGGCGGAGACGCTGAGCGCGCCGACCAGGCCGCCGTCCGGCGCGCACACCGGCGCGGCCACCGCGTTGAGCCCCAGCTCGAGCTCGCCCTCGGTCGCCGCCCAGCCCTGCGTGCGGACCTCGGCGAGCACCCGGTCGAGCGCTGCGGCGTCGGTGATCGTCGCCGGCGTGTACCGCTCGAACGGGGCGGCAGGCAGGACCCGGCGGGCGGCAGCCGGCCCGAAGGCGAGCAGCACCTTGCCACTGGAGGTGGCGTGCAGCGGCGTGCGCCGGCCGACCCAGTTCAGCACGCCCACCGAGGCGCTCCCGTGCACCTGGCTGATGTTGACCGCACTGTCGCCGTCGAGGACCGCGAGGTTGACCGTCTCGTCGAGCTCCGCGGCCAGCCGCTCGCACGCCTCGCGGCCCAGCCGGGTCAGGTCCAGCTGCGCCGCGCTGGCCCCGGCCAGGCGCACCAGCCCGAACCCCAGCCGGTAGGTGCCCCGCTCCCCAGCTGCTCGACCAGGCCGTGGGCCTCCAGCGTGGCCAGCAGCCGGGACGCGGTGGACTTGTGCACGCCGAGTTCGGCGCCGAGGTCGGTGACGCCGGCGCTGCCGCGGTCGGCGAGCACGGACAGCATCGCCAGCGCCCTGTCGACGGACTGGACCAGCGGAGGATGCCCGTCGCCGTCCACCCCGTTGCGCATGATGCAACGCTAGCGGAAGACTGCCCCTGCGCGGGGCCCCGACCAGGGACTTTCGACATCGGAGATTCCCTCGGTCGAGCTGTCGAGCCCGCCGAGCTGCGCACCACCCCCGGGCCGTGATCGGACGACGCCTGGAACAAGCGCTCCAGCCGTCGGAGACGGAAGCTGACGGGCCCACGCCGGCCGGCCTGCGCACGGCAGAGACGGAGTGGAGACTTCGACCCGCGAGATGACGGCAGGTCATCACTTCGCCCCGGACGAACTGATCGGACTCGAGGTCGCCATTGACGCATCCCCGTGCCGCCAAAGCAGCCGCGGCTTCGTCGGTCGTCTTCGGCGCGATCATCAGCGCCCTCGTCAACGAGTTGCACCACGGCTGGCCCTGGATCGTCGCGTCGTGTGCAGCCGTCGTGGTCGCCTCAGTCGTCGCCTTCATGACGACTGCATCTCATGGAGATCCAGAAAAGGACTCATCATCCAGCCGCGCCCGAATACTGCACATGCTGCGCGACGAGATGGTCGGACAGCAGTCGGAAACCACTGGCGGAGCCGTTCGCACCTACTTCGCTGTCAACCGATCCCTCCGCATCGAGTGGGCACTGTCCGAGTTGGACATCCAGTCGACGAACCTTCCCCGTGCACCCCTGGAATTCGATGTGGTCGAGCTGTTCGGTGCCACACGAGGGAAAATGGTGTTGGTGGGCGACAGTGGCATCGGGAAGTCGAGTCAGCTCCACGAGATTGCGACGCGGCTCATCGACGCGGGGTGGGCTGACGCGGCGGTACCCGTACCACTTCTTGCAGACGCCGCCTCCTACGACGGCTCCGACTCCCTGCTGACGTGGCTCGTCGATCACGCATCCAAGCGGTTCCATACGGACCCCGCGGCCATCCGGTCCTGGCTCGAGCGAGATCAGGCTGTCGTGCTCCTCGACGGACTGGACAATCTCGACGAACGTGCCGTCCAGCGCCTCATCACGGCCGTCAACGGCTTCACGTCCACCCGCCTCGAGTGCACGATCGCCGTGGCAGCGCAGAGACAGACGTTGGAGTCGTGCAAGGTCAAGTTCCAGGCGCTCCGGCACATCGACCTCCTGCCTGCGTCGAAGGCCGACGTGGTACATCATCTCGCCTCGACCGGCCGGCACCTGAAACTGACGGAACTGGTACAGGCCGACGGCCACATCGCACGAATTCTGGGCAGGCCGATCTTCTGCAACGCGGCGATGCTCGCGTACTACGACGGGTCGCCCATCGCGCCTGCCGGCGACCACATAACCGCGACCGTGATCATGGAGCGCTACCTGGCAGACTCTCTGGACCGTGTCACCGGGGACAGCCGAGGGGCCCTGGCACTCCACAGGTACCTGGTGTGGCTGACCCACGTTCTCGACCGACGAGAACACGAGTACTTCTTCATCGGCGCCTATGACTTCGGCATGGTCGATCCGACCTGGGGGCGACGTCTCCTCCTGACGATGTGCTCGGTCGTCACGGGTATCGGCTTCCTGTTGTCCTTGTCGGCCCTCTGGCCGTTCATCGGCGGCACAGGCGCGGCGATGGCGCCTGCGGTCGTCATCGCAACCGTTCTCGGCTTCGCGCTCTACACCGCCAGGTGGCTACAGGTCACCGGCGACGTCGCGGAATACGAGTACCCGAAGAGATTCGTCATGGGAAAGCCGAGCTGGGAAAGACTCACCCCTGGACTCGAGTCGTCACCGTCGTGGCCGCAGCGGGCATCGTCGTCTTCCTCGTCCGCGTCGCCCCTGGCTTCTTCAACCCCAGGGGCATCCGACCGTCAATCTCATCTTGGGCTGCTTCGGCATCCTCTTCGTCTCTGTCCTGTTGCTGGCCCTGTTCGTTCGACGGGAGCCGGTCATCGGCGACAAGGGGCGGCGCACCCTCGTGGCGACGAAGATCTGGCACCTCCTCGCTGTCGTCGTCGGCATCGGTTTCGTCGCGGGCGCGGTGATCGCCGTGCTGGTCCGGGTCTTCTTCGTGGACATCGCCGCGACCGTCGATCTGGGCACGGGCCTGCGCTCGACCGTTGTTGCGGCCATCCAGGACCGCCTCGGGTCGGCACCACTCGGACACCTCTTCATCGAACGGCCCGTCGCGTGGTGCGTCCTGGCAGGCCTTGTTGCCGGACTCTTCGCCCTTGGTGCGACGTACCTCTTGTACCGAGCGTGGGCTGTCGCCAGCAAGCGGTGTGAGCGACACGTACTCGAGTCGCTGCGCATCGACAGCGGAACGATCGCAATGGACGACGTGCTCGTCGAGGGGCTTCGTCGCGCGTCGATCATCCAGATGGCGTGGGAGTCATTCAGGTTCTCGCACGACGCCATACGGCAGACCCTGGCCGGTGAACTCTGAGGACGTGAGACACGGCGATCACCGTCGGGACCGTCGGTGCCACCCAGCCTCGAGTGTCCTCGCCGTCACGCCTGCGTGCGCCGGGCGCGATCAGACGCCCAGGTGCGCCAGCGCCTGCAGCAGCAGGGTGGCCTGACCGTTCATCAGCTCGGCCAGGACGGCCGGGTCGCGGGCCTCGAGCGGCGAGAACCAGGTCAGCTCCAGCGCGTCCTGCTGCGGCGCGCAGTCGCCCTCGACCGGCACCACGTAGGCCAGCGATACCGCGTGCTGCCGCGGGTCGTGGAACGGCGTCACCCCCGGCGTCGGGAAGTACTCGGCGACGGTGAACGGCTGCGGCGCGGGCGGCACCCGCGGCAGAGCCAGGGGCCGAGGTCCTTCTCCATGTGCCGGAGCAGCGCCGCCCGGATCCGCTCGTGGTACAGCACCCGGCCGGAGACCAGCGCCCACTTGATCTGCCCGTCCTCACCGGCACGGAGCAGCAGCCCGACGGCGATCACGGTGCCGTGGTCGTCCACCCGCACCGGCACCACGTCGACGTACACGATGGGCAGTCGCTCGCGCGCGGCGTCCATCTCCTCGCGGGAGAGCATGCCGCCACCGGTCTGCGTCGTCAGCTCGGTCATGTGCACTGTCTAACCGATGCGACCACCCCGGCGCTCGATCGGTCTGCGGGCGAGTCCCCTCCAGGACCTGCCCACAGCGCCCCAGGGGTCGACGTCCGGGATTTCGGCTTGATGGACAGTGTCGCTGTGACGACGCTGTCCGTATGGCTCTCCTGACGACACGGCAGGCTGCCGACCGGATCGGTGTCTCGGTCCGGCACGTGCAGCGGCTGGTAGCGGGTGGCGGCCTGGTCGCCATCGGCCCGGACCGGATCGACGCCGACTCCGTCGCCCAGTGGATGACCCAGCGGCACGGCAGCCGCCCCCGCGCATGGGAGGAACCGACGGCGTGGGCTGCAGTCGCACTGCTGGAGGGCCTGCCGAGCCCATGGCTGGGGCAGTCGCAACGTTCCCGGCTGCGGTCGGCTCTCGCCGATGCCACCGCCGTCGAGCTCACCGCGCGCACCCGAAACCGGGCCGAGGTCCACCGCCTCCACGCGCACCCGAGGGGCTCGGACACCTTGCCCGCGACGTCGTCGAGTCCGGTGCCACCCATGGCGTCGGCGAACTGACCGCGGCGACGGACCGGCTCGACGGATACGTCGCCCTCTCCGCGCTGCGCCGCGTGACGCAGCGTTACCGTCTGACCCCGACCCGTCGGGCAACGTCACCCTGCGGACGACCGAGATGCCATCGGAGGTGGTCACCGAGCTCGCGGGCGGACGTCGTCACGCGCTCGCCGGACTCGACCTGGCCGGCTCGACCGACGCCCGGGAGCGTTCCACGGGCCATCGGATCCTCGAGCGGGCGATCGGCGCACTGCGTGGCTGAGGTTCTCCGGCCACCGACACCAGCCGGCGGCTGGGGTCGCCCGTGGCCCGACGTCGCGGAGCTCGCTGCGGCGGTACCGCTGTCCGCGACCGACACCTCACCGATGCCGCCGTCCTGCTGGCCTGCGTCGACCCGTTCGAGGAGCGAGCCCCGTCCGGCAGCGACCGGTCGCGGCTGCTGCATCTCCGCGAGCACCTCTCGGATCCCACCGCGCCGACGTGGCTGCAGCTCCCCGGGGACGCCCGCCGGAACGGTCAGGCGGCTCTCGATCTCCTGTGCGGTTGACCCCGTAGGCCGGTCGTGACCCTCCACCGCTCGCCCGGTGGCCGTGCCGCGCGTCTCACCGGAGGACGGTCGCGTAGGCCAGGTCCCGCGGAGCCACCAGCTCGGTGGCCGGGATGGGGCGCCCGTACAGCCAGCCCTGCGCGTACGTGCAGCCGACGCGCTTCAGCACCGCGTCCTGGGCATCGGTCTCCACGCCCTCCGCGACGACGGAGAGGCCGAGGGCACCGGCCATGCCGACCATGCTCTCCAGCATCTGGGCCCGCCGTGGCGATGTCGCGATCGTCGCGATGAACGAGCTGTCGAACTTGAGGATGTCGACCGGGAGGGTGTCCAGCCGGCTGAGCGAGGAGTAGCCGGTGCCGAAGTCGTCGATGGCGATCCGCAGGCCGCCGGCGCGCAGCACGTGGAGGGCGGCGACGGCAGCCGACGATTGCCCCTCGAGGAGGCTCTCGGTCACCTCGAGGACGACGTCGCTCGCCGGCCATCCGCTCTCCTCCAGGACGGCCCGCACCCGCGTCGGGTAGCCGGGGTCGCACAGCTCGCGGCCGGAGACGTTGATTCCCAGCCCCAACGATCCCCCGGCGGCCAGGCGCAGCGGGGTCAGCTGGGTCACGGCGGTGCGCAGCACCTGCTCGCCGAGCGCGGCGATGAGGCCGTTCTCCTCCGCGACGGCGACGAACCGCTCCGGCGACACCGGGCCGAGCCGCGGGTGCGTCCAGCGCACCAACGCCTCCACACCCGTCATCCGGCCCGACGGCAGGTCGACGACCGGCTGGAAGTGCACGTGCACGTCACCCGCGGCCAGCGCGGCGGCGAGGTCGCGCGAGAGCTCGGACGAACCGCCGCCGTCGAGCTCGGCGCGGCCCCGGCCGGCGGCCTTGGCCATGTAGAGCGCGTGGTCGGCGCGGCGCATCAGCTGGGCCGCGGAGTCGCCGGGCTGGTGCTCGGCCACGCCGCAGGACATGCCGATGTCGGCGTGCTCGGGGTCACCCGGCGCACCAGCGCGAGGGCCTCCTCCCCGTCGTCCCGGGCAGCAGCAGCGCGAACTCGTCGCCGCCGTGTCGGGCGAACACGGCGGTCGACGGGAGCGCAGGCCGCCAGATGTCCGCCACCCGGCACAGCACCCGGTCCCCGGCCTGGTGCCCGCCCGAGTCGTTGATCTGCTTGAAGTGATCGAGGTCGAGCAGCACCGCGGACAGCGGCTGCGCCGTCCGGGCCGCCGCGGCCATCAGCTCCTCCAGCGCCGCGTCGAAGCCGCGCCGATTGGTCAGCCCGGTCAGCGGGTCACGGGTGGCCCGGGAGGCGAGCAGCACCAGGCCCCGCGTCGCGACGCCCAGGGCGACGATGACGGCGTCGACGGCCAGGGCGGTGAACAGGGGACGTCGCCGCGCACCTGCAGCGCAGTCGTGATGGCGACCACCGCCGCGACCATGTGCAGGACGGCGGCCCGCCGGCGGAAGAAGAAGAACGCGTCGACGGCGATGAACGACATCAGCGCGCCGCACACCATCGCCGTCGCGGTGTCAGGGCTGAGCATCGCCGCGGTGGAGATGAGCGCGGTCCCGGCCGCGACGAGGCCGTGGAACACCGCGCGGGGCCAGCGGGCGCCCCACCGGGCGACGACGGCCCCGACCGCGAAGGCCGTCACCATCAGGCCGGCCAGCGCCTCGCGGCCGTACCCGGCCGGATCGGCGCCGAGGACGACGAGCAGCCCGGTGGCCCCGCCGAAGGCGTAGAAGATCGCCAGGCTCGCCGCCATCGTGCGCGGCGTCGCCACGTCCGACGTCCCCGACCCGCTCACCAGAACGACATCGGCCCGGAACGGTCCGGGCTTGAGGACCGGCCCCGTCGTTCACCCGCCCAGGTGACGTCAGACCGACGTGGGCACCCGGTCCTCGGGACGACGGCGGACGCTGCGCACCGTCCGGATCGCGGCGTTGCGGGCCAGCTCGCGGATCGGGCCGGTGTCCCACATCTGCCGCGCCGCCTCCGACGGGGCCTCGGCCGCGACCGGCGCCTGGACGCCGGCCTGGGTGCGTGCCGCCACCTCCGCCAGGGCAGCCTTCCGCCGCGCCAGGATCGCCTCCTTCTGCCGGTCGACCCGCTCCTTCTCGGCCATCACCAGCAGCTCTTCCTTCGCGATCGCCACGGTCCTGCGCGACTCCTGCGCCAGCTCCTCGATGTCGACGTCCCCGCGGTCGCGCATCGCGGCCAGCTTGTCGTAGGCGGTCGGCGGGCTGAAGTTCAGCAGCAGCTTCATGAGCACCGGCAGGACCTCCACGCTCATGAACAGCAACGAGAGCATGAACTGCGCGGCGGCCAGCGTTCCGTTGCGGTCGCCCAGCCGGTCCAGCGCCTCCAGCCGCATCAGGAGCCCGCCGGCGCCGGTGTTGGTGGCGTCGAACGCGGCCTGCAGGCGGTCCTGCTCCTCGTCCAGCCGGGTCAGCTCGGCGCGGTCGGTCTCCAGCGACGACGCCGCCAGCCCCGCGCTGCGCCCTCGGCCGCCGACGCCGCGGCCACGGCGTCGTCCAGGGCCGAGCGCGCCGACACCACGACCGCCGCCTGCGCGTCGGCCGCCGCCCGCGCCTCCAGGTACGCCTGGCCCGTCCCGGCGTCACCGGTGCCGCACGATCCGTCCAGCTCGCACTGCGCCTTGGCGTCCAGCTCCCGCGCCAGCGCCAGCTCCGCGTCCAGCGCCGCCTGCTTGGCCAGCACGTCGGCCCGCACCACGGCGAGCCCGTCGTCCGCCCGCCCGCCGCTGGCCACCACGGCCTCCGCGGTCGCGATGCGGGCCTCCAGCTCCGGCAGGTGCGCGAACCGGGCGTCGTCGGCCAGGGAGGCCCGGTACGCGTCGCCCTGCTCGGCCTGCATCGTCACGATCTCGGTGTCGATCTCCTTGGCGAACACCTGCATGGTCAACGGCGTCGCGATGACGACGCCGAGGATCAGCGCCAGCCCCACCCGGGGGACGGCGAGGACGAGGTTCCGCTTCAGCGAGGCGTCGTGCGCCATGCCGACCAGCAGCATCCGGTCCAGGTTGACGACGACGAGGCCCCAGCCCAGCCCGATGAGCAGCGCGAACGGCCACCACACGCCCAGCGCCATCTGCACCGCGAAGGCCATCGACACCAGCGCCAGCCCGCCCGTGCTCAGCAGCACGCCGCCCAGCGCCACGAACTTGGCGCGGGCCCCGGGCGCGGCGGCCAGCACGTCCGGACGCGCGCCGGCCAGCACGGCCAGGCCGTTGCCGATCCGCCCTCGTCGGAACTTCACGTCACTCCACCCCCGAGGCGCCGGGGTAGCGGGGATCCGTCGCCTCACCAGGTCTTATCGGCAGGCCGGTCGCGCCCGCGAACGTGACGGACCTCGCGGTCGAACCGTCCCTCGCGCCCGGCATGGGAAGCTCTAGCCATCTGACCGACGGCGACGCGCCCCAGCGAGGGCTCGCCGTTCTCCCGATGGCCTCGACGACACCGAGGCGCGGCTGGGCCGGCCGGTGCTCGTGCACGGACCAACCGAACGAACGGGACCCACATGCCTCTGATCGCCTGTCCGAAGTGCAACTCCGAGGACATCAACGGCACGCCGCAGGCCGACAGCCGCCTGCTCATCCACTGCGAGGACTGCGGCCACGAGTGGCTGCGCGGTGAGGCGCGGCGCGACCCGAGCCGTCCCGCCGTCCAGACCATCGACTCCCTGCACGCCGGCTTCCCGACGACGCTGGACGTGCGCCTCGACGTCCGCGAGCGGGTCGCGATGCTGGTGTCGGAGTTCCAGACGACCCAGCACGGCCCCGTCCCCGAGGTCGAGGACTACCGCGCCAAGTACCAGGAGCTGTTCAGCCGCGAGGGCTGCCGAACGCGAACCCCGACGACCTGCTCGAGTTCGCCCTGACCGACACGATCGCCGGCGCCGGCAACATGTCCGGCCTCAACCGCGCGTGGAAGACCCAGGGCGCGGACACGGCCGCGCAGAAGGTCCGCGAGTCGATCGAGTTCCTGCTGTACGGCCCCGAGAGCCTGCGCCTGGAGGACCGGCTCACCCAGCTGATCGACGGCAAGAAGGTGGGCTTCCCTCGTTCAACAAGGAGCCGTTGCTCACCAAGGTGCTCTGCGTCGTCGAGCCCGGGCGCTTCCTGCCGATCCTCAAGTACTCCGCCCCCACCGACGGCAAGAAGGAGATCGTCAAGCTGGTCTTCGAGCTCGACCTGCCGCCGGCGGAGAAGGTCGCCTGGACGATCGGGCGGCTGGCCGTGTGGAGCAACGACCTGCTGCGCTCGCTGATCGGCAACGACATCGCCGACCTCCAGCAGGCGACGCGGTTCCTCACCTGGGCCAAGACCCGGCCGGTGCTCTCCCGCGCCTGACGGACGCCGCGCCCGCCTCACCCGAGGCCGGCGCCGGCGCCGGCAGGTCAGCCGTCGGTGCCGGTCTCGTCGTCGATGTCGGCGTCGTCGTCGGCGGGTGTGTCCTCCTCCCCGCCGGTGTTGTCGTCGTCGTCGATGCCGCCGGTTCCCTTGTCGACGGAGTCCGCGTCCTCCTCGCCGCCGTCGACCTCGCCCGACTCGAACTCCTCCTCGGTGACCCCCGCGTCGTCGTCGGTGATCTGCTCGGTGTCGCCGCAGCCGGTCAGGCCCAGCCCGATGGCCAGGGCGGCCCCGGCGACCATCCGTCGTGTCCTGTTCATGGCTCCTCCTCGGGCATCGTGTCCTGCTCCTGCCTGCCCCGGAGCCTCATCGGGATGCGGAACGGCGACGAATGACACCGCATCGACATCTGGGCCGGAGCGAGGGCGACCGGCACGCGAGCCCCGCCTCCTGACCCGTTCTCCCCGATCGGCTGCCACGATGGAGGTCGTCGAGGAGGGGCAGCGGTGGACGACGGCGAGCTCGTCCTGCCCAGCGCCGGTCCCGACCCGCTGCCCGTCGGCGTGGCCTTGGCTGCCGTCCTGGGCTACGCCCGGGGACGGCGGCCCTTCCACTACCGCGCACCCAACGCCCGCACCGGCCGGTGGGTGGACATCCCCGCCTTCGCCTACGACCGGTTCGACCGGCGGATGGGCTCGGCCGAGCCACTCGGCGAGCCCGACATCCTCACCGCCGAGGGGCTGCACGGCCGGCTGGACCCCGAGTCCTGGGCGGCGATGAAGGCGGTGCTGGACGACGTCGCGCCGCTGGCGGACGCCACCGCCGACCGGGCCGCCGGCCGGCCGTTCGTCGAGCTCCCGGACGACGAGTTCTCCGTCCTCGCCGAGCCCGGGACCGTGGGCGCGGGGCTGCGCCGGATCTGGCAGCACTGTTCCGACGTCCCGGGGGTCTCGGCGCAGCACGTCACCGCAGCACTGCACCACCGTCGTCCGTCGCTGTTCCCGCTGCTGAGCCGCACCACCCGCTGGCAGCTGTTCCCGCACGTGCGCGAGGGAGACAGCGGCGTCGAGGCGGTGATCCACCGGGAACTGCGGGCCAACCGGGCCGCCTTCGCCGTGCTGGCCGAGGCGGCCGCCGGGCTGCTGGACGGCGATACGCCGCTGACCCTCCTCCGGCTGCACGACGTCCTTCTGTGGCTCAGCGGCAGCCTGCGGCTGACCCACGCGGTGGCGCTCGGCCAGGCCCTCCAGGCGGGGTCGCGGCCGGTCTGACCGCGCAGCACATCGTTGCCCTTCCGGCGGCACGGCGGGCACAGTGCTCCTCGGTGACGCAGCAGCGCCGTCACCGCCGGCTCCGCAGAGGAGTGGTGGCATGTACGCCCGATCGACCACGGTGCCCGGACGGCCGACGTCCGTCGAGGATGCGGTGGCCTACCTCCGCGACAAGGTGATGCCGGCGCTGTACGGACTGGACGGCTTCGTCGGCCTGTCCTTGCTGAGCGACCGCGCCGGCGGCCGGTGCATCGCCACGACCTCCTGGGCGACCGAGGAGGCCATGCACGACAGCGAGTCGCCGTTGCACGCGCTGCGGCTGCGGTACGCGGACATCCTCGGCGGCCGCGCGGAGGTGCAGGAGTGGGAGATCGCGGTGCTGCACCGGCTGCACTACGCGCCCGACGGCGCCTGTGCGAGGTCACCTGGCTCCAGGGCGAACCGGCCGACGTCGAGCGCATCGCGGACGTCGTCCGGACGACCGTGCTGCTGCAGATCGAGGACCTGCCCGGCTTCTGCAGCCTCAGCGTCCTGACCGATGGCGAGACCGGGCGGACCGCGGCGGCGGTGGTGCACGAGAGCCGTGCCGCCATGCACGCCGCGACCGGCATGGCTCAGTCGCTGCGCGAAGACTTCGCACGGCAGCTGGGCGGCTCGATCACCGATGTGGCCGAGTTCGGCCTCGCGCTCGCCCACCTGCGGGTACCCGAGACGGTCTGATCAGGCCGACCAGCCGGGATCGCGGCCGGTCTGGCCGAGCAGCCGGTCGAGGTCAGGGGCGTCCGCGGGCACCGGGAAAACGGGTCCGAACAGGCCGTCCGGCTCGTCGGTGGCATCGGTGCGGTCACCGATCATCTCCCGGCAGGCCTGCACGGCGACGGGGTCGGGCCGGTAGGGCTGCCCGGTGGCGACGGCGAGGTCCCAGCCGTGCACCAGCACTTCGTCCAGGGCGACCGCGGCCATCGCGGTCGCCGGCATCCGCACCCCGGCGACCTCGGCCTCGCCCTCCCACGCGCTGGGCTCGCGCCAGGCGGCGGCCAGGGCCGCGAGCTGCTCGGGCAGCCGGGTACGCCAGTCGGGCGCGAGATGCTCCGCGTCCGCCGACGGTCCGCCGTCGAACGCCGTCTTCTCCGCGGCCAGCCGGAAGGCGACCGTCAGCCCGACCAGGTGGTCGAGCAACGCGGCCACGTTCATGTCGGGGCACGGGGTCGGATGGCACAGCTGGTCGTCCCGGACCCCGGCCACGATGCGGGACGTCTCGGCGGCCTGGGGTCCGAGGTCGAGCGTCGTCGTCTGCATGCAGGTCAGACGGTCCCGCCGTCCCGAAGTCATCGCGGGTGCGAGGCTCGTCCGCGTGACCTTCGACCTCCAGCGGTTCCTCGACGCCCAGGCGCACACCTACGACCAGGCGCTGGCCGAGCTGCGTGCCGGCGAGAAGCGCACGCACTGGATGTGGTTCGTGTTCCCGCAGGTCGCCGGGCTCGGCCGCAGCGGGATGGCGCAGCGGTTCGCCGTCTCCGGGCTCGACGAGGCCCGCGCCTACCTGGCCCACCCCACGCTGGGCCGCCGGCTGGTCGAGTGCGCACGGGCGCTCACCGCCCTCGACACCACCGATCCGGAGCGCGTCTTCGGGCCGGTCGACGCGATGAAGCTGCGCTCGTCGATGACGCTGTTCGCGCACGCCGACCCGGCCCAGCCGGTGTTCCGCGAGGTGCTCGACCACTGGTTCGGCGGCATCGAGGACGACGCGACGGTCGGCCGGCTCTAGTCCAGCCTCGTCGGAACGCGAGTCGCCGCTGTGGCCGGGCACGGCGGCCTGCTCGACACCTCGGGGTACGCGGAAGGGCTCGCCGGCGCGATCGCCATGGCCCGGCTCGGGCTGCGCGGGCCCCGGCCGTAGACGGACGACGCCGTCAGCACCACCCGGCTGACGTGCCCGGCACCCGAGTTGTACGGGCTGCGTGCGGGAAGAGTCCCAGGAAGTGCGGGACAGCTGTACCTGTCGGCCGGGACACGTCTCTTCCTAACGTGAACGCGTCCGAACCAGCCGAAGTCCGAGGTGCCCCGATGACCGCCGTCCTCACCCGCCCGCTCATCCCGTCACCCCGGACGTCCGCCGAGAACACCCCGCGCCGCTCCCCGCCATCGCCTACCAGCGGGTGCTGCACCAGGCGGTGCGCCGCGAGTTCCGGATGCTGGCCGAGCTCGCGAGCTGGGCGCCGGCCGACGACGCCGGCCGGGCCGCCGACCTCACCGGGCACGCCGCCCTGCTCGCCCGGGTCCTGCTCCAGCACCACACCACCGAGCGCGAGCTGCTCTGGCCGGCGCTCTTCCGCGGGCTCCCGGCGCGCGAGGAGAACGCGGCCCGTGACGCCGTCGCGTACTGGACCAGCCGGGCCGCCCTCCTCGACCACATGCTGCGCGACCTCTCCACCGTGGCCCGCCAGTGGGCGGTCGCCGCGACGCCGCCCTCGCGCAACGCCTTCGCCCGCGCGTGCGCCCGGGTGGCCGACAACGTGGACGCGCACCTCACCGCCGAGGAGCGCGACCTGCTGCCGCTCGTCGGGCAGTACCTCACCGACGCCGAGTGGACGACGGTCAGCCGGGTGGCGACGACGACCCTGTCCGGCCGCGAGCAGCTGCTCTTCCTGGGCCTCGCGCTCGAGGACGCGTGCGCCATCGACCGGGCCCGCCTGCTCGCCGGGCTCGCCCCGGCCACCCGCACCGCGTGGCGGGTCGTCGGCCGCCGCAACTACCGCGCCGCCGTCGTCCGGCTGCGCGGCGCCCCGCCGGCGGCCTGAGCCAACCGTTGGATTCGGTATCCCGTCGACCCAGACCGGCCTCACCCAACCCATGAACCCCTCCGGACGGAGGAGTCACGCCGCAAGTGGGTACCTCCCAAAACCCTTCGACACGCCGACCTACCATCCGCGGCGAACGTCGGAGTCCAGGGAGATTCAGTGCCGCTACCACCAGAGGTCCACATCAAGACCTGGCAGCAGGCCGAAGAGAACGCGGCCGCCTGGATGCGCTGGTGGGGCTTTGCCGACGCCAGAGTCACCCCTACGGGGGCCGACGGCGGCATCGACGTGCTCGCGACCACGGCCATCGCCCAGGTGAAGTTCAAGGCGGCACAGGTCGGGCGCCCGGACGTGCAGCGGCTCGCCGGCGCACGGGGCTCCGCGAACAACCGAGCCATCCTATTTTTCACCGGAATCGGATTCACCAAGCCCGCGGTCGAGTACGCGGACAGGGAGCGGATCGCCCTCTTCGAGTACGCGATGAGCGGCGAGATGACGCCGGTGAGCAGCGCAGCGCGGATCCTTCTCCGGAACGTGGAGGAACGCGAAGCCGCCGTGGTGCGGGCGCGCGAGGAGGCTGCCGCTGCGGAGACCCGGGCCGCCGAGGAACAACGCGCAACGGCACAAAGGGCCGCGGAGCGCCGTGCCGCCGTGGAGCGAGAAGCCGTCGCCCGTCGTGCCGGGGTAGCCGATGCCGCCCGGACCCGACAGGCGTCAGAACCGGAGCCACCCACCGAAAGGGTCGCCGCTACCGGTCGCGACTCAGCGGGGCGGCGCCGCCCCGAGGAAGGCGCCCAAAGGTCGTGGGAGTCCGATTGACGACGGACGCCCGACCCGTGGAGGAGAGCCGCGCCGCCGATGCTCGCGCCTTCGCCGAAGCGCGCCGCGCTGCTGACGAGCGCGCCGAGGCAGCGCGGCGTCGCACCGCACGGGTCGTCACGGAGTCCCAACGCGTGCCGGCCCCGCAGTCCGGCGGCGCATGGACCTGCAAGGCTTCGACCGCCCAACGCACCAGGGTCGCCCACGCGGATCTGCCAAAGCGACGTTTCGCCGCGCTGCGGCTCGTGGCAGCGCTCCTCTGTCTCGGGGTAGTAGCGATCAACGTTCACGAGGCTGCGACCGACACCCCCGAGGGGTCCATCGCGGCCGCCGCTCTCTGGTCGGTGTTCGCGCTCTTCTTCAGCTGGCGATACCTCACCGCCACCAGCCACAACCGACTCCTCGAGCTCGTCGCTCACGTCAGACAGTGAGCACGACCTTGCCCTTGGCCTTGCCGTCGCGCATGTACCGGATCGCGGCGCCGGCGTCGGCCAGGGGAAGGTGCGGTCGACCGGCGGGCGCACCGTCCCGTCGGCGAGGTGGTCCGCCAGCGTGTGCAGGTCCGCGGGGTTCGACGTGGACGTGAAGACGCGCAGCTTCTGCGTGATGAACGCGTTGAGCAGGAGTGCCCTGGGCAACCGGCCGAGACCTGCCATGAAGCCGCCGACCTCGGCCCCGACGATCACCAGCGTGCCGCGGGGAGTGAGGGCACGGCGGAGCTCGCGGAGGGTGCGGTTGCCGCCGGTGTCCAGGATGAGGTCGTAGCGCCGTCCGCCGTCGGTGATCTGCTCGCGGGTGTAGTCGAGGACGTCGTCGGCGCCGAGCGACCGGACGAAGTCCATCTTCTCCGTGCGGCAGATCCCGGTGACGTCTGCGCCGGCCGCCACGGCCAACTGCACGGCGTAGGACCCGACTCCCCACCGGCACCGATGACCAGCACGCGCTGCCCGGCAGCCACCGTGCCCTTCCGGAGCCCCTGCAGGGCGGTGAGCGCGGAGATCGGGACGGCCGCGGCCTCGACGAAGGACACGTTCGCCGGCTTGGGCATCAGGTTCTTCTCCGGGACCTTCGCGTACTCGGCGTAGGTGCCCGTCCCGCTGCCGAACACCTCGTCCCCGGGCCGGAAGCGGGTCGCGCCGGCTCCGACCGCCGTCACCACACCGGCGACGTCCATGCCCGGCACCGGGTTCCGCGGCTTCCGGACGCCGGTGACGAGCCGGACCATCCGCGGATGACCCGCGACCAGGTGCCAGACGCCCTGGTCGACCCCGGCCGCGGCCACCTGCACCAGCACGTCGCCGTCGCCGATGGCCGGTTCGTCGGCGGTGCCCAGCCGCAGGACCTCCGGCGGCCCGTACGTCTCCTGCACGATGGCCTTCATCAGTCGACCGTACGCAGGATCTGCTCGATGGACGCCGTGCGCGAGCGCAGTTCGGAGACGTCGGCGGCGGTGCGCTGCTGGGCGTCGAGGGTCTTCTCGGCCAGCTGCTCGTAGCGGCCGACGAGCTGGCGCAGGTCGGCGTCCTGCTGCGCGGCGACCTTCGCCTTGCGGGACTCCAGGACGGTGGCTGCTGCGCCACCGATCAGGAGCAGGACCGCGAAGACGATCCCGAGGATCAGGACCGCCTCCGGCCAGGTGGTGCCGCTGTCGACGGCGTTCATCGGCGCTTCTCCTTGTCTGCCGGCCCCGTGGAGGGGTCCGGACGGGTGAGGTCGCGGCCGCGGCGGCCAGCGACTCCGCGGTGAGGTGCAGGTCGATGTCGGCGACCTCGAAGTACTTCATGGCCTTGCCGTCGTCGGAGAGCTCGAGCGTTCCGACGACGAGACCGGCGGCCTCGAGCCGCTGCAGGTGCATGTGCAGCAGCGGCCGGCTGATGCCGATCTCGCGCGCCAGGTGGCTCACGTAGTCGCGGCCGCCGGTGAGGGTGGCGAGGATGCGCAGCCGGATGGGGTTGGCCAGGGCCGCCAGCATCTCGACCAGGTGGTCGCCGCTCGGCCGGTCCAGTGTCATGCCGCTCCATCACGTGTAAGGAGTCTCTGACACGCGAAAGATAGACCTGCGTGTTACCCGAACGCAATGGCTCCCGTGGTGTGAGTCCGACCGGCATCGGGAACGGTGGAGCAGTGAGTGAAGACAACAGCGGTTCCGGCTACGTCGAGTCCGAGTACCAGCGTGACTCCCAGTACCTCTCCGACCGGATCACCGCCGACGCGTCGAGCCGATGGCCCGTCGAGCCGGGGCGCTACCGCCTCGTCGCAGCTCGGGCCTGCCCGTGGGCCAACCGCACGATCATCGTGCGGCGCCTGCTGGGCCTGGAATCGGCGATCTCGCTGGGCCTGTGCGGGCCAACCCACGACGAGCGCAGTTGGACGTTCGACCTCGATCCCGGCGGCCGCGACCCGGTGCTCGGCTACGAGCGGCTGCAGGAGGCCTTCCTCGCCCGCGACCCCGACTACTCCCGCGGCGTCACCGTGCCGGCCGTCGTCGACGTCCCGAGCGGCGGCGTCGTCACCAACGACTTCCCGCAGATCACCCTCGACTTCTCCACCCAGTGGACCGCCCACCACCGCGACGGCGCGCCCGATCTCTACCCCGAGCAACTGCGGGACGAGATGGACGAGGTGATGCAGCGGGTCTACACCGAGGTCAACAACGGCGTGTACCGGTGCGGGTTCTCCGGCTCGCAGCGGGCGTACGACAAGGCCTTCCAGCGGCTGTTCACCGCACTGGAGTGGCTGGAGGAACGCCTGGAGCACCAGCGCTTCCTCATGGGTGGGCAGATCACCGAGGCCGACGTCCGCCTGTTCACGACGCTGGCGCGGTTCGACCCCGTCTACCACGGCCACTTCAAGTGCAATCTGCACAAGCTGTCGGAGATGCCGGTGCTGTGGGCCTATGCGCGCGACCTGTTCCAGACCCCGGGATTCGGCGACACGATCGACTTCCCGCAGATCAAGGAGCACTACTACGTCGTCCACGCCGACATCAATCCGACGCAGATCATCCCGTCGGGGCCGGACACCTCCGGCTGGCTGATGGCGCACGGCCGCGACCAGCTCGGCGACCAGCCGTTCGGCGACGGCACTCCCCGGGCCCCGTGGCCGCGGGCGAGGAGGTCCCGGACGACCACGGTTCCGGAGGCATCCCGCACCGCTGACCGCCTGTGGACAACCGCTGAGCCGTCCCGTGACGGCTGCCACGGTGCTCGGCATGACGACGACACCCCCGCTCGCCGATGTCTCAATCCGCTCCGCCGACGAGCTGACCCGCCGCTGGACCATGCTGCTCGACCCGCCGGTGTTCGGCGCTCGCAGCCTGTGGCTGTCCTGGTTCGGCACCGACGGCCGCATGCTGCCGGTCGTCGTGCCGGTGGACGACATCCCACTCGTGCCCGAGCCCGCGATGATCATGGGCCTGCGCCAGGTGCACGACTCGATCGTCGAGGAGCATCTGGGCGGCGACGGACATCTCGCCATGGCGCTCTGCCGGCCCGGTGATCCCCGGATCACCGAGGACGACGACGAGTGGGCCGAGGGCCTGCGGTCGGCGCTGGACGACGGCCAGATCGAGGGTTCGTGGAGCCTGTACCTGGCTGCCGGTGGGAGCGTCGTGCCGCTCGTCGAGGCGCCGTCGTGGGTGTGGTCGCGGTAGGTCGCGCTCGTGGCAGTGGCCGTTCACCCGATCCGGCGGTGGGCGGCCCACTGTCCACAGCGAGCGAGGAGATGCGGTCTCGGACTGGCTACTCTCCCGCTGTGCGTGATCTTCGGGGGCTGCGTCGCGCGGTGGCCGGCGTCCTGGTCGGGACGGCGCTGCTGACCGGTTGTTCGGAGAAGCAGGAAGCGAACGACACCCTGCCCTCGTCGAGCGCCGCCGAGACGAGCGAGGCACTGCCGCAGCTCGGCCCCGCTGACTTCCCGGTCCCGGACGAGGCCCGGACCAAGGACGCCGCAGGTGCCGAGGCGTTCCTTCGCTACTGGATCGAGCTCATCGATCATCAGCGCGCCATCCCAGCGGGTCAGCCGCTGCGTGATCTCGGCCTCGAATGCGACGAGTGCCTGCGAATCGCCAAGGTCTACGACGATGCTGCTGCAGAAGGCCAGCGCTTCGAGGGCGGAGAGCTGACCCTGAATGATGTCCCGAGCCCGGTCCTGAATGGCGACGTGGCGACGATCAACTTCGGGGCTGCCCAATCGGCGCTAGCCCTCGTGGACCGGAACGGCGTTGTACTCGAAGGATTGTCGGCGGAAGCGAATCTTCCCTCCGGCATTACGCTGTCGTGGAGCCCCGACGACAAGGTATGGCGCGCGACGGGCTTCAACATCGGATGAAACGCGCCGCGATCCGATCACTGCTGGTCTGCATGGGCGCCGGAGCGCTGGCCCTTGGGGACTCCGCTACCGCCGCTGCGGCATGCAACTTGGAACGGTGCCCTACTCCTGGACTCGGAGGCGGGGATGCCACCGTCGAGTTCTCAGGGGCAGGGGTCGGTACGATCGTCGCCGGAAGTCCCGAAGAGGCAGCGGACTACATCTGGCGCCTTCGAGATCTATGCGCAATCGCGGATGAAACCGAGGGCACCTGCTCTCCCTTTGATTTTCAGGCTTGCCCACAAGAACCAGGACGGGTCGTCCGATACCTCGTTGTACAACGCCGTGCCGTAGTTCGTCCTGACCTCACCTCCGTCGACGGCCCGGTCCCAATTGGCTTCCAACCTGGCGATCCGGTGGGCAACTGGACGTCCGTGCGTCAAGGGTGCATTGACATCACCCCGCTGAATCCGCCGCCGTCGGGTGCGGAGGTGTTCAGCTACTTCGAGCGGTTGCCGCTGCCGACCTTGACCACCCAGCACCAACCCCCGGTGACGGCCTCACCGGGCTGCCGGTCATCTTCTACACGGACTCCCCACGACGCAGACCTTCACGGTCGACATCCGCGGCTTCAGCGTCGTCATCGAGGCCACCGCCGAGAGCTTCACCTGGCACACCGGCGACGCGACCGGTCAGATCGTCACCACCGACCCTGGCCGGCCCTACCCGGACCAGACGATCGAGCACTCCTACCGGTCCGGCACCTACACCGCCTACCTGACCGTCACCTGGGGCGCGACGTTCACCGTCGACGGCAGCGCCGAAGCCGACGTCCCCGGAACCACCACCACCGACGGCCCACCGGTCACCTTCGACATCCTCCAGGCCCGGCCCGTCCTCACCAACCCGTACAACTAACGCAAGCGGTCAGGACGCCTCGTAGACCTCGATCTCGGCCGCTCCGGTATTGCCCCCGCTGGTCCGTTCGGCGTCGAACTGCAGCACCTGGCCGGTGAACTCGACCTCGTTCAGCACGATCGCGGTGCCGGCGTCGAACGGCCCGTAGGTCTCGCCGCCGTCGACGGTCACGGTGAAGGTCTCGACGACGGACGAGCCGTCACTCATCGACCGGCTGCGCAGCGTCCGCCGACCACATCGGCTCGACGCCCCAGGTCGACCGTGATCGAGGCGTCGTCGCCGTCCCCGTCACTCGACCACTCCGTGGTGAGGTCGCCGTCGACGGCATTGCCCGCAGCGAACGCATCGGAGAACTCGGAGCTGACGTCCGCGACGTCCGCGCCGCTGGCGACGTTCTCGCCAGGGGCACCGCCATCGGCCGCCGGCGTCCGGAAGGTCATCAGCTCGCTGCGGTACAGGTTGCCGTCGGCCCCAGACCCCTGGACCCGGTAGAAGTACTCGGTGTCGGGCTGCAGCCCGCCCATGACCGCCTGATGGTCGGTGTGCGCCCCACCGCCCATGTCCGCGTCGGTCGCGATGCCGTCACCGAGCGACTCGTCCCGTCCGAAGACGACGGCGCAAGCCATGTCCAACTCGGTCGAGACGCGCAACGTGGCGGACGTCCCCGACGCGTCGGGCACCACGACCGGCTCGTCGACGAACACCTGCTCGGCGGCGAGAACCTCCGAGGCGCCGGCCGCGGGATCCGCCGAACCGCCGCAGCCTGACAGCAGCAGGACGACCCCGGCCGCGGGCGTCACGAACGATCTGACCACTCGCGACCTCATGCACCGGCCAACGGCGACCGGCGTGGCACCGTTCCCCCGGCCGACGGCTGCACCGGTGGTCGTCAACCGACGACGGCGAGGACGGCGTCGGCCAGCAGTCGCTGCCCTTCCTCGGTCGGGTGCACGTCGTTCGGCAGTACCAGCCCGGCCGCGGTCGAGTCGCCGCCGGCCTCGCTCGCCCGCTCGCGGTACGCCTCGAAGCCGTCCGCCACGTCCGCCCCGGCCGCCGCGGCCACCTGCGCGATCCCGCCACCGAGAACCTGCGTCGCCGCGCCGAACGCATCCGCATAGTTCAGGGCGTAGTACGTGACCACGACGATCTGGCCGTCGTATCCGGCCTCGGTGCGGAGCGCGGACAGGATCGTGCCGAGGTTGGTCTGCACTGTCTGGGCCAGGGTGTGCAGGTCGGCGGGGTCCGAGCACCGGCTCGGCGTCGACTGCTGGCAGACGAAGGCGTCGTTGGCGCCGATCTGCAGCGTCACCAGCTCGATGTCGTCGTTCTCCTCGAGCGTGCTCACCGCGTAGTCGAGCTGCGACTGGTCGACGGAGTCGTAGAGCACGTGCAGCGGATACGCCGTCCGGTACCCGAAGCCGGAGGTCAGTGTGTTGTCGCAGCCGTTGCTCTGCGCGGCGCTGTCGAGGAAGCTCGCCGTCGTCTCGCCCGGGCAGGCCGCGTTGAGCACCTCCAGGCCGAGCTCCTCGGCGACCAGCTCCGGGTAGCCGACGAAGTTGCCCGCGTCGGAGAACTCCGCGGTCGCGCCACCCCGAAAGCCGAACGGCACCGAGTCACCGAGCGCCAGGTACGCGCCCGCGTCCGCTGCCGCACCGGTCGGGGCCGCCGAACTGCTCGAAGCCGACGACTCCGACGACGCGTCGTCCGACGAGCACGACGTCGTGAGCACCGCGGCCGCCCCGAGCGCGACCGCTATCCGACCCAGCCGGCCACCCATGCACGTGCCTCCTGTCGCCCGCGGACGACCCCGGCGGTCGGTGCGGCGGCCGCAACAGTAGGTGCACCGGCGGCGCCCCACGGCAAGGAACCGGGTCCGCATCGGACGACAACAGTCCGGTTCCGGCGGACGTCCCGGCCCACGCAAAAGTTGTGTCACAATCTGCATGTGACCCAGAGCACCCGATCGACGCGTCCCGTTGCCAGCCTCGGTGACCGCCTCACGCAGGACTCGGGACAGCACTTCGTCCCCGGCCTGCAGGCACTGGTCGCCTTCCCGCTGGAACAGGCACGGCGCGATCGCGCCGCCGGCCTGCGGATCGGCACGTTCATCAGCGGCTATCCGGGGTCACCGCTGGGCAGCTACGACCTCGCACTGAGCCGCGTGCCGGATCTGCTGACCGACCACGACGTCAGCTTCGTGCCGGCCGGCAACGAGGAGCAGGCGGCCACGGCGCACATGGGCACCCAGATGCTCGAGGACCACCCGCACAGCCGGTGGGACGGCGTGACCGGTATCTGGTACGGCAAGGGCCCCGGTGTCGACCGCAGCGGCGACGCGCTCAAGCACGGCAACTTCGCCGGCACCTCCACCCACGGCGCGGTGGTGATCCTCTCCGGCGAGGACCACGAGGCGAAGTCCTCGACCATGCCCTTCCAGCAGGACTACGCCTTCGTCTCCGCCGGCATCCCGATCTTGTACCCGGCGACGGTCGAGGAGTTCCGCTCCTTCGGCATCCACGCGATCCGGCTGTCCCGGTACTCCGGCTGCTGGGTGGCCATGAAGCTCACCAGCGCGCTCTGCGACGCCGGCCAGTCGGTCACCTACACCCCCGGCGAACCCGAGGTCGTGATCCCCGACCTGACCATCGACGGCAAGCCGTTCGTCAAGCGCACCGACTTCTCCTTCTTCCCCGGCAAGAACATCGAGACCGAGCGACACCTCTACCAGGAGAAGCACCTGGCGGTGCGCGCCTACGCCCGGGCCAACGGCCTGGACCGCACGGTCGTCTCCGGTCCGGCCGACACCGTCGGAATCATCACGGCCGGCAAGTCGGCCACCGACGTCGAGCAGGCCCTCGTCGACCTGGGGCTGAGCCACGACGACCTCCGCGCCGCAGGTGTCCGCATGCTCAACGTCGGCCTGGTCTACCCCTCGACGAGCAGCGGGTGCAGGAGTTCGCCGCCGGCCTCGACCGGGTCGTCGTCGTCGAGGAGAAGCGCGACTTCCTCGAGCAGCAGGTCCGCTCCGCCCTGCAGCCCCTGGGCCGGCCCATCCAGGTCGTCGGCAAGCGGGACGAGCGCGGCGCCCCCTGTTCCCCATCGAGGGCGGGATGGACGCCGACTCGGTGGCCGAGCGCCTGGTCCCGCTGCTGACGCCGGTGCTCCCCGACCTGCCGCTGCGGTCGCGGAACGAGGAGATCGCCGCAGTCCGCAAGCGCAACTACGAGGCGCTGGCCGCCCGCACGCCCAACTTCTGCTCCGGCTGCCCGCACAGCACGTCGACGGTGCTCGCGCCCGGGCAGATCGCCATGGGCGCGCCGGGCTGCAACTGCTTCAACACGGTGATCGAGCAGCCCGAGCGGCACATCGACGTCATGACCCAGTACGGCGGCGAGGGCCTGCCCTGGATCGGGTTGTCGCGCTACACCGACCGCGAGCACATGGTGCAGCACATCGGCGACGGCTCGATCTACCACTCGAGCTACCTCAACGTGCGCTGGGCGGTGGCCGCCGGCGCCACCATCACCTTCAAGCTGCTCTACAACGGCGTGGTCGCCAACACCGGCGCGCAGGACGCCGTCGGCTCCCGCGGGCTGGCCAGCCTGACCCGGGGCCTGGAGTCCGAGGGCGTCGCCCGAATCGTCGTCATGACCAAGGAGCCCAAGCGGTACCGCCGGGAGCGGCTGGCGCCGGGGTCGAGATCCGTCCGGCCCACCGCATGGTGGAGACCGCCGACGAGCTCTCCCGGGTCCCGGGCGTGACCGTGCTGGTCTACGACGAGTCCTGCGCCAACGAGCGGCGCCGGCTGCAGAAGCGCGGCAAGCTCGCCCGCCCGACCGAGTACGTGGTCATCAACGAGGACGTCTGCGAGAACTGCGGCGACTGCGGCGCGGCCAGCAACTGCATGTCGCTGCAGAAGACGCCGACCGAGTTCGGTGACAAGACCCGCATCCACACATCGTCGTGCAACCAGGACTTCTCCTGCGTCAAGGGCGACTGCCCGTCGTTCACCACCGTGCTCACCGAGGAGGGCAAGGGCTACCCGAAGAAGACGGTCCGGCCACTCGCCGACGACGAGCTGCCGGCGGTCCGGGTCCCGTCACCCACCGAGCCGTTCAACCTGTACATGCCCGGGGTCGGCGGCACCGGCGTGCTGACGCTCAACGGCGTCCTGTCGGTGGCCGGTCTCCTCGACGGCTACGAGGTCACCTCCTTCGACCAGACCGGCGCCGCGCAGAAGTGGGGCCCGGTCATCAGCAGCCTCACCCTCATGCCCACGGGAACCGTCGCACCGGCCAGCAAGGTCGGCGTCGGCAAGGCCGACCTCTACCTGGCCCTCGACGAGGTCGGCGCCTGTTCCCCGCCAACCTCGACCGGTGCGCTCCCGAGCGCACCGTCGCGGTGACCAACACCGATCTGTTCCCGACCGGCGAGCAGGTCCGCGACGTCCACGCCGTCGTCGACACCCAGCGTCTCCGGGAGACCATCGCCAGCTACTGCCGCGAGGTCGTCGAGGTCCGTGCGCGGTGGATCGCCGAGGAGGTCTTCGGCGACTACATGCTGACCAACGTCGTCGCCCTCGGTGCCGCCTACCAGAACGGTCTCCTCCCCTCTCCGCCGCGGCCATCGAGGCCGCGATCGAGCTGAACGGGGTCGCCGTCGAGGCCAACAAGCAGGCGTTCCGGCACGGGCGCCTGTGGGTGGCCGACCGGGCGCGGATCGAGGCGCTCATCGCGCCGCCCGAGACCGATGCGGTCACCGAGTTCGGCCGACGGGTGCAGCGGCTCGACCGCCGCCGCCGGGCGGCGGCCCAGGCGCTGTGGCAGCGCGCCGCACAGCTCCCCGAGCCGATTCGCCGGCTGCTGGCCGTGCGCATCCCCGAGCTCGTCGACTACCAGGACGGCGCCTACGCCGCCCCTACGTGGACGAGGTCCTCCGGGTCGCCGCCCGCGAGGCAGCGGTCGATCCGGGTTCACACCGCCTGACCGAGGCGGTCACCCGCTACCTCTACAAGCTCATGGCGTTCAAGGACGAGTACGAGGTCGCCCGGCTCTACCTCAAGCCGGACTTCGCCGAGCACGTCGCGGCGACGTTCGAGGGCGACGTGAAGCTGGTGCACAACCTCCAGCCACCGCTCGCCCGGCGGTTCTTCCCGCACAAGCTGCGGGTGCCCGAGACCGTGGCCGGGCCCACCTTCCGCGCGCTCCGGGCCGCCCGCCGGTTGCGCGGCAGCGCCGCGGACCCTTTCCGCCTGCTGGAGTCCCGCCGCGAGGAGCGCGCCCTCATCGAGTGGTACCGCGAACTCCTCCAGGAGACGACCCAGCAACTGCGCCCCAGCACGATGGACACCGCGGTGGCCATCGCCGAGCTGCCCGACATGATCCGTGGCTACGAGGACGTCAAGCGCGCCAACGCCGCCCGCGCCCTGCAGCGTGCCGAGGAACTGCAGGAGGGCCTCCGGCGCCCGCGGCTGAAGCTGACCCCGGTGCCTGACCACACGGCCGTCGCACCGGGCAGGCCGGCCTTCCCCCAGCGGGGAGGCCGAGGCCGGCAACGCGGCCGGTCGGCTCGCGGCCCAGCTGCGGGAGGAGCTCCTGTCCGGGCGCTACCCGCCCGGGGAACGGCTCAAGGAAGAGGAGCTGGCCGCGCGCTTCAGCGCCGGCCGGTACACCGTCCGGGCGGCCGTCGCGATGCTGGTCGGCAGCGGGCTGCTGGACCACCGCGCCAACCGTGGGGCCGTCGTCCCGCTGCTCTCCCCGACCGCGTCCACGAGGTCTCCGCCTACCGCGAGATCCTCGAGGTCGGCGCGCTGCGGCTGGCCCTCCAGCACGGTGCCGACCTCGGCCCCGTCGTCGCCGCGACGCAGGCACTGGAAGCGCTGCCCGACGACGCGCCGTGGATCGACGTGGTGGAGACCCACCAGGCCATCCACACCAGCCTCATGGTCGCCGCCGGGAACGACCGACTCCTGGCGGCGTACCTCCGGTGCGAGGAAGAGCTGCGCTACATCGTCTCCACCGTACGGCCGGACTTCACCGCGGGCCGCCTGGCGGCCCTCCACACGCGGCTGGTCGCCGGGATCCGCTGCGGCGGGGAGCAGGCCGTCGCCGCACTCGAAGAGGACCTGCACACCGGCCGGCAGGCGGTCCTGGACGCCCTGCCCCATCCCGAGCAGCCGTCCGACGTCACGGAACCGGGCACGGAACCGGTGTCACGCCACCTGATCGGAGATCTCGCATGACCGAGCACGCCCGCCCCGCCCGACCACGACGGCAGCTGCCGCGGTGGTCGGAACTGAAGCCGATGCTGGTGGGTGAGCGGCCCACCGGCAGCCCGGTCGAGCGGCGCATGGCCCGGGCCTACTCGATCGACGACCTGCGCACCCTGGCCCGGCGCCGGGCGCCGCGCGCCGTCTTCGAGTACGTCGACGGCGGCGCGGAGTCGGAGCTGACCATGGCGCGCAGCCGGGCAGCACTCGACGCGGTGCAGTTCGCCCCGCACGTGCTCCGCGACGTCAGCGCGGCCGATCCCGGCACGACCATCCAGGGCCGGCCGGCCGCCCTGCCGGTGGTGCTGGCACCCACCGGACTGACCAAGGCCATGCACCACGAGGGCGAGCTCGCCGTCGGCCGGGCCGCCCGGGACGCCGGGCTGCCGTACGCGCTCTCGACGATGGGGACCACGTCGATCGAAGAACTCGCCGCCGAGGTGCCGACGGCGGACCGGTGGTTCCAGCTCTACCTCTGGCGTGACCGGGCAGCGGGCAAGGACCTCCTCCAGCGGGCGGCCGCCAGCGGCTTCACCACGCTGATCCTCACCGTCGACGTCCCGGTCTCGGGCGGACGGCTGCGCGACCAGCGCAACGGGTTCACCATGCCGCCGACCCTGCGCGCCAAGACGATCGTGGACATGGGCATGCACCCGTCCTGGTGGCTCAACATGCTCACCAGCGGGCCGCTGACCTTCGCCACGATGAGCGCCGCACCGAGCAGCGTCGCCGACACGATCACCCGCATGTTCGATCCGGCCGTCACCTTCGACGACCTCGGCTGGCTCCGTGAGAACTGGTCCGGCTCCATCGTGGTCAAGGGCATCCAGCGGGTCGACGACGCCGTGCGCGTCGCCGACGCCGGCGTCGACGGGATCGTCCTGTCCAACCACGGCGGGCGACAGCTCGACCGCACGCAGGCACCGCTCACCCTGCTTCCCCGGGTGCGCGACCGGCTGCAGGACTCGACCGAGCTGTACATCGACGGCAGCATCCGGAGCGGCGCCGACGTCGCGGCCGCCGTCGGGCTGGGAGCGGACGCCGTGCTGATCGGACGCGCCTACCTGTACGGCCTCATGGCCGGCGGCGAGGCCGGCGTGCGTCGTTCGCTGGCACTCCTGCGGCAGGAGTTCGTGCGGACGATGCAGTTGCTGGGCGTCCGCGAGGTGTCCGCGTTGCGGTCCGGCGTGGTCGCGCTCGACGCGCCGTCGGCCGAGGCACTGGGAGCCGATGGCTCGCTCACCGGCGTGCGGTGACCCTCAGCGCTCCCCGCGGAGGAGCCGGCTGGGGTGCTGGGAACGGGGACGTCCGCCATCAGCCGGACGGCGTCCCAGAGCCCGGCCTGGGAGCTGGAGACGACGGGGCGCTGCCAGCGCTGCTCGAGCGCCAGGATGGCATCGAGGGTGTCCAGGCCCCCGCAGGAGAGCAGGAGCGCCTCCGCGGCAGGGAACTCGTCCAGGAGCCTGCTCCCGAGCTCGACGAGGGTGTCGGTGCGCACCTCGGTCAGCCGGTCGATAGCGGTGATGTCCAGCTGCGCCGCGGACACCACGTCGATGCCCGCCCCATCGAGGAAGCTGGTGAGTGCTCCGGCCACCGTGCCGGTGTAGGCGGAGAGCACGCACACCCGCTCGGCACCCACGGAGCGGAGCGCCCGGACGACGGCCAGCGCCATCGTCGAGACCGGTCGCTCCCCTGCCGCCCCGCAGAGCCGGTCGAGCAGGGCCCCGTGCGCCTCGGAGCCGAGGTAGAAGCTCAGCGACGTGCCCATCAGCGAGACCGCATCGGCGCCGGCGTCGACCAGCCGGCCGACGGCGTCCTCCAGGCCGCCGAGGGCCCGCGCGTAGTCGTCGGGGGCCATGTCCGTCAGCCCCAGCCCGGTCGCGACGAAGTCGACCCCGGAGGGTAGAGGACGGCCGCGTCGCCCGGTACAGCTCCTGCCGCGGGCGGCACGACCAACCCGATCGTCGGCCGTCCGTCCACGCCCGTCATGCGCCGGCCCGGGTCTCGCCGACGTGCCCGTCGCTCAGACTCAGCCGGGAGACGGTGTCGGCGACCAGGCGGCCGAGCGCAGGGATCCGCCGCTCGGGCAGCCGGGCGGCGGGCACGGCCACGCTGATGGCGGCCCGGGCCCGGCCCTGCGCATCCAGGATCGGGGCGGCGACACCGCGTACCTCGTCGCGCCATTCCCCGCGGTTGACCGCGTACCCGTTCTTGCGGATGGTCCGGAGCTCCTCCTGCAGCGCGTCACCGTCGGCGACGGTCCGCCCGGTGTAGCGCTCGAGGGACTCGGCCAGCAGCTGGTCGATGTCGCTGTCGTCGCTCCAGGCCAGGATCGCCTTCCCGCTGGAGCTGGCGTGGATCGGCGCCACCACCCCGAGCGGGTCGAACAGCCGGACGGTCTTGCCGCTGTCCAGCTTCTCGATGATCGCGACGCCGTCGCGGCCACTCCGGATGGCCAGGTGGACGTTCTCGTCGGTCATCGCCAGGAGCTCCCGCATGACCGGCATGGCCTGCTCGCGCAAGTCCAGCCCGCCGGCCCGGCTCGCGAGCACCAGCAGCCTCGTCGTCACCATCCAGCGGCGGTCGCCGCCCGGCGCCTGTTCGACCCAGCCCACCTCGTGCAGCGAGACGAGCGCACGCTGGATGGTGCTCTTCGGCAGGCCCATCGAGCGCGCCAGGTCGCTGACCCCGACCGGCTGGTGGGTCGCGACCTGCTCGAGCACCTGGAACGCCGTCGCGACGACGCGCATCGCACCCCACTCTCTACTGAATTCATACCGATCACGTGACGGCTGTTGACTCCGTCACTTTCGACCGTAAGGTCAAGTGTGCCACGTCACGAACTACTGTGCCACGTCACGGCACAAACCGAAAGGTGCGTCGCTTGTCCGACCTGAAGATCGAAGGACTCTGCAAGGCGTTCGGCGAGGCCCTCGCGGTGCGCGACCTCGACCTGCACATCGAGTCCGGCGAGTCGATCGTGCTGCTCGGCCCGAGCGGCTGCGGGAAGACCACGACGCTGCGGATGGTGGCCGGCTTCGAGCGGCCGACCAGCGGGCTGATCACCATCGGCGGCACCGTCGTCGCCGGGCCCGGCACCTTCGTCCCGCCCGACCAGCGCGAGGTCGGCGTCGTCTTCCAGAGCTACGCGCTCTGGCCGCACATGACGGTCAACGACAACGTCGGCTTCGGCCTGACCGTCCGGCGGCGGCGCAAGACGCTCGACGGCGGCCGCGCCAGCATCGCCGGCCGGGTGCAGGCGGCCCTGGAGCAGGTGCAGCTCGACGGGCTCGGCAAGCGGTACCCGCACGAGCTGTCCGGTGGTCAGCAGCAGCGGGTCGCACTGGCCCGCGCGCTGGTGACCCAGCCGCGCGTGCTGCTCCTCGACGAGCCGCTCTCCAACCTGGACACGAGGCTCCGCGAGGACATGCGCCTGGCCATCCGCAACATCCAGCGCGAGTCGGGCGTGACGATGATCTACATCACCCACGACCGCACGGAGGCCCTCGCCCTGGCCGACCGGATCGTCGCACTCAAGACCGGCGAGACCCAGCAGATCGGGCCGCCGGAGCAGCTCTACCAGAACCCGCGGAACCGCTTCGTCGCCCTGTCGCTGGGGCCCGCGAACTTCATCCCGGCCACCGTGCAGTCCTGGGGGACGAGGTCGTCGTCCGCCTGGAGACCGGTCAGGTCGTCGGGGTCAACACGCCTCCGGACATCATCCGCGCGACCGGCGACAAGGTCCTGGTCTGCGTCCGCCCGCCCGACATCGGCATCGAGCGCCGGCGGGAGGACGCCGAGACAGCCGGTGGCACCGTCCGGGAGGCGGTGTTCCTCGGCGACGAGACGCACTACATCGTCGACGTCGACGGCCTCCAGGACCCCGTCCGCATCGTCCAGCGCACCCTGCGCCCGATGGACCGGGGCACGCGGGTGACCGTTCTGGTCGACCGCGGCGTCGGCAACCTGATCGACGAGCCGGCCGACGTCCTCGCTGCACCGCCCACGGCCGAGAGCGCCGAGCTCTCGAGCCTGGCCACGTCCTGATCTGGGCCCTGACCTCCGCCTGAGCAGTTCCCGCACGTTCCCCTACACCTGAGGAGACACGTCCATGTCCCGTACCACCCTCCGCCCGCGCGCGGCCGGACTCGCCGCGGCCGCGGTGCTGGTCGCCGCCATCGCCGGGTGCAGCGCCCCCGAGTCGTCGTCGCAGAGCGCCGAGGACCTGCCCACCGACCAGGAGGAGCTGATCGCCGCGGCGCAGGAGGAGGGCGAGGTCTCCATCGGCGCCGGCGGCCACACCCGCGAGCAGGTCGAGCTCCTCGCCGAGAGCTTCGAGGAGGAGTACGGCATCGACGTCACGTTCGTCCGGGCCAGTGGGGTGACATCTCCCAGCAGGTGCAGGCCCAGCTCTCGGCCGAGGCGCTGCAGTTCGACGTCATCAGCCTCAACGACGAGGCGACCCTGGCCGGCTGGAGCGAGGAGGGGTGCTCGCCGACCCCGAGCTCGAGAACCGGGACCAGATCCTCGAGCCACTGGCGACGCCGGAGGACGCGGCGCACGTGCCGTTCACCTGGGCGGCCATGGGCTACTCCTACAACGAGGCCTCGTCCGACCCGGCGTCGCTGCCGACGACGTGGGCGGACCTGGCCCAACAGCCCGGCGTGTTCGCCGTCGCCAACCCCAACTCCTCCGGCGCAGCCCTGACCTTCGTGGCGGCCATGGAGCAGATCGACCCGGAGTTCCTGCCGTCGCTCGGCGAGGGCGAGACCCTGATCTCGGACTCCGCCCTGGCGCTCACCCAGCTGGTCGCCACCGGTGAGGCCGATTTCGGCATCCCCGGCATCGAGGCCGACGTCGCCACCGCGGCCAACGCCGGCGAGCCGCTGGCCATGGGGTACCCCGAGGGCGAGATCGGCGTGCTCACCTCGTTCATCGCCCCCTGGCCGACTCGCCGCACCCGGCGGCCGCCCGCCTGCTCGTGCAGTACCAGCTGAGCGAGGAGTTCCAGAACATCCAGGCCGGGATCGGCTCCCGCGCCGTCCTGACCGGCGCCGATGTGCCCGCGGGCGCCGAGGAGCTCAGCGAGGACCGCCTGGTCGTCATCCAGGCCGAGGAGCTGTCCGCGCAGAAGGACGAGCTCCTGGCCAAGTTCTCCGAAGCCATGGGGGTCTGACGATGCAGGGAGTCCTGACGGATTCCCCGCCCCGCGGGGCGGGGACTCATCCCCGCCCCGCTCCGGGCGCAGATTCAGCCGCTGGCGCGGCGCGGAGTCCCTCACACCGTGGCTCTGGGTCGCGGCGACCTTCTTCCTGGTCGTCGTACCGGTCGGCTCACTCCTCTGGAAGAGCCTCGAGCTGCCGGACACCGGGACCCGCGGTCTCGACAACTACGGCGAGGTGCTCTCCCAGGGCGACGTGCTCGAGGCCATCTTCAACTCCTTCTGGATCGGCACCGCCACGACCGTGGGGGCGCTGCTGATCGCGGTCCCGTTCGCCTTCCTGGTGAGCCGCACGGACATGCCCGGTCGCAAGTTCTTCCGATCGGTGGCGGTGCTCACCTTCGCGGCGCCGAGCTTCATCGCCGCGATGGGCTGGATCCTGCTGCTCGGGCCACGCGGGGGCCTGCTGAACGAGTACATCCTCGTTCCGCTCGGGCTGCCGGCGTTCGACATCTTCGGCGCGCAGGGGATCATCCTGGTGCTGACTCTCTTCCTCTACCCGCTGATCTTCCTGCCCGTCACCGACGCGCTGGACAACATGGACAGCCGGCTGGAGGAGGCCGCGGAGTCGGCAGGGGCCACGCGGGGGCACACCCTCCGGAAGGTGACGCTGCCGCTGATGCTGCCGCCGATCTTCTCCGGCAGCCTGCTGGTCTTCATCAGCGCGTTCGTCATCTTCGGGCCGGTCGCGCTGCTCGGCGGGCCGGTGGGGTTCCAGACGATCCCCACCGCCATGCTGGAGCTGATGACGTTCCCGCCGCGGATCGAGTACGCGGCCGTCCTGGGCCTTCCCGTCCTGTTCGCGCTCGGCGTCCTCCTGTACCTCCAGCGCAAGCTGTACGGACGGCGGGCCTACACGACCGTGGGCGGCAAGCCCGGCCAGAAGCGCACGGTCCACCTCGGCGTGTGGCGCTGGGCGGCGTGGTTCTTCGGCTTCGTGGTCCTGCTCTTCAGCATCGTGCTGCCGTTCGGCGTCCTGTTGCTGACCTCGTTCCGCAAGGCGGTGGGACTTCCGCTCACCTGGGACAACCTGGTGCTGTTCGACAACTACACGGCGCTCGTGGAACGGCCCGCCATCCTGGAGTCGTTCTGGAACAGTCTGTGGATCGCCCTGGTGGCCACGCTGGCGAGCCTCATCGTGGCGGTCCTGGCGGTCTGGCTCCTCGAGCGCAGCCGCACCCGGCTGCGCCCGTTCATCCAGCCATTCATGCTGGCTCCGCTGGCCTTCCCGGGGCCATCCTCGGCATCGCCATGGTGATCGCCTACAGCGGCTCCCCGTACTGGCTGGGCGGCACGCTCACGATCATGCTGCTGGCCTACCTCATCCGGGTCGTGCCGCAGTCGTTCACCTACGTGCATGCCGGCTTCAAGCAGGTCAACGTGGAGACCGAGGAAGCGGCCAGGGTCCTGGGCGCGTCCTGGAGCGAGTCCATGCGGCGGGTCACGATCCCGCTGCTGCGGGGCCGATCCTCTCGATCGGGGTGCTCAACTTCGTCCTGCTCTTCCGCGAGCTCGACGTCTCGATCTTCCTCTACACGGGGTCCAACAACGTCGCCCCGGTGATCCTCTACAACCTGGCGTCGGAGTCGCAGTTCCAGCTCATGGGCGCACTCTCCGTCGTCATGCTCGTCATCAACCTCGGCGTGGTGCTGATCGCCCGCCGGCTGCTCGGTGTGCGCGTTGCCCATTAACTCAGCCCACTGAGCACCACACCTTCGGGTCGCATCCACGCGTGCCCTCGAGAGAGGAAATTTCGCCCGTGCACATCATCAAGACCGAGTCCTGGATCCTGCGCCTGCCGTTCGTGCGGACCAGCCGTGACTTCGACGACGCTCACCACGAGCTCATCGGCGTCACCCTCCACACCGACACCGGCCAGACCGGCACCGGCTTCGCGTTCGTGACCGACTTCGGTGGCGGCGTCGCGGTCAAGGCCCTCCTCGACGACGTGCTCCTCCCCGCGTGCAGGGCCGGCAGGTGTACGACGGCAAGAAGATCTGGCACGAGCTGTGGTGGATCACCCACCGCCTGGGCCGTGGCGTCAACTCCTTCGCGATCGCCGCGATCGACATCGCGCTGTGGGACCTGCGGGCCCGCGGCAACGGGCACTCCCTGGCCCAGGAGCTGGGACAGGTGACCGATCGCGTTCCCGCCTACGGGTCGGGCAAGGGGTCACCGCTTCTCGGCGTCGAGGAGCTCGTCGAGCTGTCGGCCGGCTACGTCGCCGACGGTTTCTCGGCGGTCAAGGTGCGCGTCGGAGTGGACCCGGCGGCCGACGTCGAGCGGGTGCGGGAGGTGCGGCGCGCCCTCGGGGACGGCGTCCGGATCATGTGCGACGCCAACGAGCGGCTCGACCTGCCGACCGCGCTCTGGCTGGGGAACAAGCTCGCCGACTTCGACATCTACTGGTTCGAGGAGCCGGTGATCAGCGACGACGTCGACGCCCACCAGCGGCTGGCCCGCGCCCTGCCGATGCCGATCGTCGGCGGGGAGCACCTGTGCAGCAGCCGGGAGTTCGTGCCGTTCGTGAACGCGCAGGCGCTGGACGTGCTGCAGCCCAACATCTGCATGGTGGGCGGCTACACCGAGGGCATCCGCATCGGTGAGCTGGCGGCGGCCCACGGCCTCGGCTTCGCCCCACACTTCATGAGCGAGCTGCACATCCACCTCGCGGCCGCGCTGAAGAACACGACCTACCTCGAGTACTTCCCATTCCTGGACGAGTTCATCGAGACGCCGCTCGAGCACGCGGACGGCCACATCCTCGTGCCCGACCGCCCCGGTCACGGCGTCCAGTTCACCGACGCGACCTGGAACCGGTACCGGACCGCATGAGCACCCGTCCCGTCCACAGGAGGAACCGGTGAAGGTGGCCGAGGCCGTCGGGCGCACGCTCGCCCGGCTCGGCGTCGACCAGGTGTTCGGCGTCGTGGGGAGCGGCAACTTCCACGTCACCAACGCGTTGATGGCGGGCGGTGCGCAGTTCGTCGCCGCCCGGCACGAGAACGGTGCGGCGATGATGGCCGACGCCTTCTCGCGCAGCACCGGACGCGTCTCGGTCGTGAGCCTCCATCAAGGATGCGGTCTCACCAACGCGATGACCGGCATCACCGAGGCGGCCAAGAGCCGCACCCCGGTGCTGGTCGTCTCCGGGGACACCCCGCGCACCTTGAAGACGTCGAACTTCTGGATCGATCAGTCCACCGCGGTGGCGGCGCTCGGTGCCGAGGTGGAGAGCGTGCACACCCCGGAGACGGCGGTGGCCGACGCCATCCGCGCCTTCCGGCGGGCGCTGCTGGAGCGGCGCACAGTGCTGCTCAACCTGCCACTCGACGTCCAGGAGGCCGACGTCGAGTGGACGCCGGCCCTGGTCGAGGAAGCGCCCGAGCGGCTCTTCCCCGGTCCGGCGCCCGAGGCGGTGCACCGCCTCGCCGACCTGCTCGCCGGCGCCGAGCGGCCGGTGCTCGTCGGCGGGCGGGGTGCGCTGGGCGCCCGCGGGGAACTGGAGTACCTGGCCGACGCCTGCGGCGCCCTGCTGGCCACGTCCGCCGTCGCCCGTGGCCTGTTCGCCGGGCATCCCTGGAGCCTCGACGTCATGGGCGGGTTCGCCACCGACGCCGTCGCCGAGCTGATCCAGGACGCCGACGTCCTCGTGTCCTTCGGAGCCGCCCTGAACCGATGGACAACCCGGAACGGCACCCTCGTACGTCCGGGGACGACGGTGGTGCAGGTCGACCTCGATCTGGAGGCCCTCGGCCACCACCGCCCGGCGGACCTCGGTGTCGTCGGCGACTCCGCGGCGGTGGCCGCCGCCGTGGCCGCCGAGCTCGAGGGCCGGGCGGGAGCGGCAGACGGGTACCGCGGGGATGCCGTCGGCGAGCGGATCCGGAAGGGCACCCGCTGGCAGGACGTGCCGTTCGAGGACACCGGGACCAGCGAGCGGATCGACCCACGCACGCTGACCATCGCCCTGGACGACCTGCTGCCGGCCGAGCGGGTCGTCGTGCCCGACGGCGGGAACTTCAACGGCTACCCGGCGATGTTCTTCGACGTCCCCGACCAGTGGGGGTACTGCCTACCCCTGGCGTTCCAGTCGATCGGGCTGGCGCTGCCCGCCGCGATCGGTTCGGCCGTCGCCCAGCCGGGCCGGGTGGCCATCGCCGGAGTCGGCGACGGCGGGCTGATGATGAGCCTCACCGAGCTGGACACCGCCGTGCGCCTCCGGTTGCCGCTCGTGGTGGTCGTCTACAACGACGACGCCTACGGTGCCGAGGTGCACCACTTCGAACCGGAGGGGCGCCGTTGGACACGGTCGTCTTCCCGGAGACCGACATCGCGGCGATCGCTCGCGGTTTCGGGTGCACCGGGGTCACCGTGCGCCGCCAGGAGGACCTGACGGGCGTCAGGGACTGGGTCGACGGTCCGCGAGACACACCGCTCGTCATCGACGCCAAGATCACGTCCTTCCCGTCCTGGGTCCTGGCCCACACGTTCGCCGGCGGCGAGTAGGCACGGCGGCTGCGGTCCGGTCAGACGATCCGGATCCGCAGCCGGCGGAACCCGCGGCCCTTGTTCTCCATCTTCACGACCTCGACCCGGCCCACCATCGACGTCGACGCGACGTGCGTTCCGCCGTCGGCCTGGGTGTCCAGACCGACGATGTCGACGATCCGCACCTCCTCGATGTCCGGCGGCAGCAGGTTGGTCGCCGTCCGGATGATGTCGGGGATCGCGAACGCCTCCTCGCGCGGCAGCGTCTTCACCTCGATCGGCCGGTCGGCGGCGATCTCCGCGTTCACCGACTCGGCGATGCGGTCCTTGAAGTCGGGCGGCACCTCGGCCAGGTCGAAGTCCATCCGCGCGGTCAACGGCTCCATGTTGCCGCCGGTCACCAGCGCCCCGAAGTCGCGGAAGACGACGCCGGTGAGCACGTGCAGCCCTGAGTGGGTGCGCATCAGCCGTGTCCGCCGCTCGTCGTCCAGCGCACCGCGGACCGCCGTCCCCACCGGCGGCAGCGGATCGCCCTCGACCGGGAGCAGGTACAGCTCGTCGCCCTTGCGCGTCCCGGCGATGCGGGTGCGGACGCCGCCCCAGAGCAGCACCCCTCGTCCGGTGGCTGCCCGCCACCGCCGGGGTAGAAGGCCGACCGGTCGAGCACGATGCCCTGCTCCGGATCGGCGGAGAGCACCGTCGCGTCCCACTCCCGGACGGTGGAGTCGGCGAGGTCGAGGCGATGGGTGTGCCCGTGATGGGTCTCGGTGGTCACGCCCGCATGCTGCCCCCGACCACGCCGAGGGAACAGGGCCACCGCGCCGGAGTGGACCGAGAGGTGCCCGGCCGCCCGTCCCGGCGGTGCTAGCTTCCCTGGGGTGGAGGATGCGGGGCCCGGAGTCTCGGCGGTCCCGCCTGCCGCACCACCCTCGCGCAGCAGTGGCCTCCGGCGTCCCGCCGTCGCGTACGCCCTGATCGCCGTCCTCGTCGTCGCCCCGATCTACGTCATGGCCGCCTCGCTCGCAGTTCGGGCCGGGCTGTTCGACTTCTCCGCCGACGCAGAGCTCTCGGCCGACGACGCACGCGCCGCCTGGGGCTTCGTCGGCGCTGCCGTGGCCGCCGCGGTGACGGCGACCGGCCTGCTGCTGACGCGGTCCCACAACATCCGGACCCTCGCCTTCCAGGAGAGCGTCGAGCAGGCGAAGCGTGAGACGGAGCGGCAGGCCGATCAACGCCTGTCCCTCGACACCGTCATCGCCGGCCTCAAGCTGCTGGGAGAGGGGCCGCAGTACAGCACGCCCGCCGCCGTCGCCGGGGGCTCACCACGCTCGTGCAGCTGGGGCACCCGATCATCGCGCTCCGTTGCCTCGCTGCGGCCTGGCCGAACAGCTCGGCCGTCGACGTCCAGACCGCCGTCTGGATCATGGAGGCGGCCTTCGCGAAGGGCGACGACTTCGCGCAGCACGAGGTGCTGAGCCTGGCGCACAAGAACCTGGACGCTCTCGTCCCCACCGGTCGGGACGAGCTCTCCTGGCTTCCCGAGTTCATGCCGGACGGTTGGGACAACGCAGTCTCCTGGGACAACCGGGCGGAGATCATCAGGCTCTACCTGCGGACCCAGCTCCAGCGTTCCAAGGACGACTGGGGCGGTCCGCTCCCTACGTCGTCGTCCGGCTCGACGAGGCGCTGCGCGGGGAGGAGGCCGCCGACGTGCGGGGTGCCGTCGCGGCAGCCGCCGACGTGCTGCTGGCGGCATCGTCGGAGCCCGACACCACCGGCTACCCGATCCGCCGCAGCACCCTGGTGTCGCTGGGCGAGATGCGCGAACGCGCCACTGCCGCCGTCGCAGAGACCACCGCGACGATCGGCTCCATCGAGGCGCTGACCGCCCAGTTGCGCGACTGGGCCGATCCCGACGCCGCGCCCGCCGGCTCCCCGCAGTGACCCCGCGCCCGACCCGCCGGTAGCCGTTGACCCCGCGGACCGCTCGCGAGGACAGTCGGAGGTGCGGCGGCGCCGCAGGGGTACCGCCCGCTCTGGAGAGGAGTGGTGGCATGTATGCCCGTTCCACCACCATTCGTGGAAACCCGCAGGCCATGGACGACGGGATCGCCTACGTCCGCGACACGGTCATGCCCGCGGTGCGGGAGATGGACGGCTGCATCGGGCTGTCGATGCTCTGCGACAAGGAGACCGGCCGCTGCATCGTGACCACGTCGTGGGGCGATGCGGACGCCATGCAGCGCAGCGCCGGCAGCGTCACGGAGATGCGGCAGCGGGCCGCGGAGATGCTCGGCGGCGACGCCGAGGTGGCCGAGTGGGAGATCGCGGTCATGCACCGCAAGCACGAGACGCACCACGGCGCCTGCGCCCGCGTGATCTGGGCGCAGGGCGACCCGGCTCAGCTGGACCGGATGCTGGACACCTTCCGGATGCGCCTCATCCCGCGGATCGAGGAGCTGCCCGGGTTCGTGAGCGTCAGCGTCATGGTCGACCGGCAGAGCGGACGCAGCGCGACGGCGGTGAGCTACGACAGCCGCCAGTCGATGGCCGAGGCGGAGCGGCCCGGCATGGCCATGCGGCAGGAGTTCAGCAGCGAGATGGGCATGGACATCACTGACGTCGCCGCCTACGACGTCGTGCTCGCCCATCTGCGGGTCCCCGAGACGGTCTGACCGCCGTCCCGAGAGCCGGGCCGGTACCCGCCGTCATCGCAGCGCGGGTGCCGGCCCGCTCCGGGTCAGGGGCCATCGGCCCGTGACCCGTCCGTGCTCCAGCCGTCCTTCCGGTGTCGGTCCGACCGAGCGGACCGCGGCGGCTCGGAGCATCCTCGTGCTGTCCTGGTGGTCCTGGCGCTGCTCGCCGTCCGGCTGCCGGACCTCGTCGTCCTCGTGCTCGGCGCGGTCCTCGCGGTCACGACGGCGCGCGCGGCCTGGGCGACGCTCGACGTCGTCAACTCCCGGCTCTGGCACCTGGTGCCGGTCTGCCTCGTCTGCCTGCTCGCGTTCGGGCTCGCGGTGAGCGGTGCTGCGCACTGGCGGTCGCCGGACGAGGCGGGCGCCGGCGGCGGGACGGGAACGCCGCCGGCATGATCGGCGCCGGGCTGGTGCTCACCCTGCTGCTGATCGCGGGCGGAGCCGTGATCGCGAACGTGCAGGAGAGCGGGCTCGGGCCGGCCGGCCCGCCCCAGGACGTCGCCGGGCTCCAGAGCACCCGGTCCGCCGACTCGTCGGCGGTCGACGACCTGGGCGGAGCCTGGGTGCCCCAGCTGGCCGCCGCCGAGGTGGCCGACGACGACGCCGCCACCGCGTTCTCCGCCCGGCACCGCGACTGGGCGGCACGCTTCCCGGCAGTGCTGGTGCGCGGGGACGACGTCAGCGGCGACCTCGGCAGAGCTCGTGGCTGACCGTCGTCGAGCAGGGCTTCGGGTCCGAGGCCGACGTCCAGGCGTGGTGCGCGGCCAGCGGGCTGCCCGCCACCGGGTGCGTCCCGTTCCGGCTGGTCGGCTGACGCCGACTCAGCGCCGCGGTGCTCCTCCGCCCGCGTCACCGGCCGGCGCCGCCACCGGTGGCCGGTGGCGGCGCAGCGTCGCGACCGGCAGGCCGCGCGATCGGCGGATCATGCGCCGACCGATCCGGATCGTGACCGCGCCGGCCAGGCTCAGCAGCGCCACCGCCAGCCAGGCCGCCGTGTAGGACAGGTTCTGGGCGAGGACGCCGAACAGCACCGGCCCGGCCGCCGCACCCAGCGACAGGCCGGTCTGCATGAAGCCCGTCGCCGCCGCGGCCGTCGTCCGGTTCTCGCGGATGACGGCGAACTGGAACAGCCCGGGCCAGGACCACCCGAGGCCGCAGGCGAGCACCGAACCGACGACGAACAGTGGGACCCCGCCCGTTGCCAGGAGGCCGAACCCGACCGCACCACCGGTGAGCAGGTAGGTGATGAACAGGAATCGGCTCCGTCCGGGGTGCCGGTCGGCCAGCCACCCGAAGCCCACCCGGTTGACCAGCATGAGCGCCGAGCAGCCCGCGAAGAGCAGCCCGGCCGTACCCGACGCGATGCCCGCGGCGACGGCGGAGTCGACGAGGAAGACACCGATCGGAGAACTGGCCGCGGATGCGAAGAAGCCACCGAGGGTCAGCACCACCAGTCCGCCCCGCGGCATGCCCCGGTCGGGGTCGTCCGACGTCCCGGGCGGGCCGGCCGCACCGGAGCCACGTCGACCGGCCACCGAGCCCGCCAGCACCAGGGCGGCGAGCACCGCCGCGGCGGCCACGGCCCACCGCCAGCCGAACACCAGGGCGACCCCGGGGACGGCGAGCCCGCCGAGCAGGGTGGCCGTCGGGATCGCGGACTGCTTGATGCCGAACGCCAGACCCAGACGCCGGTCGGTCACCCACCGGGAGAGTCCGAGGTTGGCCGACGGCTGTGCCACGGAGTTGGCGAGACCGCCGATGGCGAGCGCGGCCACGAGCATGCCGGCCGACTGCGCCGAGGCCAGCGTGGCGAGGGACAGCGTGGCCAGTGCTGCCGCCAGGACCGTCCCCTCCGGTGGCCGAGCCGCTGCACCAGGCGCCCGCCGGAGCGGCCCAGCAGACCGGACACCGCGAACAGCGTCGCGGTCGCGAACCCGAAGAACGCCAGCCCGATCCCGAGCTCGGCCCGGATCTGGACGGCGAGCGCGCCGACGAGGAATGCCGGGAACACCCCGATGACCGAGACGGTCAAGGCCCGCAGGGTGGCGCGTGCGGTCTCGCGGCCGCGCCGATCGCTCATCGAGCCGCGATCCCGGCGACCGCTCTCCCACCCCCGCCACCGCCGACGAGGACCGCACGGTCAGACCACGCGGGTCAGCGCCGGCCAGAGCGCGTCGGGGCCGTCCGCGAGCACGCCGGCGCCGAGCACCCGCGCCCACGCCAGGTCGCTGCCGGCCTCGTCCCGCCACGACCAGAGCCGCCGCGTGAGGTGGTGCAGCTTGTGTTCCTGGGTGAAGCCGATCGCGCCGTGCACCTGGTGCGCCAACCTCGCGACCACCTCGACCGCCGCACCGGCCCGCACCTTCGCCGCCGCAGCAGCGAGCACGACGTTCTCGCCCCGGTCGAGCGCCTGCACGGCCGCGTCGGTCAGCGCCGTCACCGCCGTCACCTCACCGGCCATCTCGGCGAGCTGCATCTGGATCGCCTGGAACTTGCCCAGCGGCCGGCCGAACTGGTGCCGCTCCCCGCGTACTGCACGGTCCAGGCCAGCACCTGCTCCAGCGCGGCGGCCAGCTGCACCGCCCGCGCCACGGCGTACCGCGCCCGTATTTCCTGGGCCTGCGCTCCGGTCAGCAGGGAACCCGAGCAGCCCGCCTGGTCCAGCACCAGCGAGCCACGCGGCTCGCCGGCCAGGTTGAACGCGTCCGTCGCCGGCAGGGACGACGCGTCCACCAGCGCCAGGACCGCGCCGTCGATCCCGGCCGGAGCGGGCGCCAGGACGACGACGGAGGACGCCACGCCGGCCCAGGCGATGTCGGGGACCGTGCCGGTGAGCGTGAACCGCCCCGGCCCGTCCCCGTTGTCGACCGGGTGCACGGCCACCGTGTCGGCGAACGCGAACGTGGTCGGCTGCTCCAGGGACGGCAGCTCGAGGTCCGCCGCCACCAGCGCGGGGCCCGCGACCAGCAACTGCTCGGCCACCGGGACCGCGCCGGCGCCGGCCGCCAGCGTGCGCACGATCGCCACCGCATCGGCCAGCTCGCCGCCCGAGCCGCCGGCCTCCTCGGGCAGCCCGACGCCGGTCAGGCCCGCCTCGGCCAGGGCGCCCCACAACCCGGCGTCCCAGCGGCGCTCCGCCGTCAGGGCGAACGGCTCGAAGCCACCGAGGATGTCCCGGACGGTCTCCACCACCAGGTCCTGGTCACTCATCAGCGCAGGCCCAATCCACGAGCGACGATCCCTCTCAGGATCTCGTTGGTCCCGCCGCGCAGCGTGTAGCCCGGCGCGTGCAGCTGCGCCTCGGCCAGCGCCCGGCCCAGTGGATCGGGCGAGTCCAGCGACGGCGTCACGTCGACCACCTTCCGGATCTCCTCGATCACGTCGCCCTCGAACGTCGTCCCCACGTCCTTGACCAGGGCGGCCGGGATGTTCGGCAGCTCGCCCCGGTCCAGGGCGGCAGCGATCCGCAGCGACATCTGCCGCAGCGCCAGTATCCGCGCCGACAACCGGCCCAGCGTCGCGAGCGCAGCCGGGTCACCGGTCGCGGCGACCCGCCGTCCGAACTCGGCGACAAGTGGATATGTCGACAAGAACCTTTCCGGGCCCGACCGCTCGAACGCCAGCTCGGCGGTCACCTGGTGCCAGCCGTTGCCCTCCTCGCCGAGCAGCATGTCGCCCGGGACGACGACGTCGGAGAACACCACCTCGTTGAAGTGGTGGCCGCCGTCGAGGATGCGGATCGGGTTGATCGTGATGCCCGGCAGCGACAGATCGATCAGCAGCTGCGACATGCCGGCGTGCCGGTGGGCGGAGTCCGACGGGGAGGTGCGCACCAGCACGATCCCGTAGTGCGAGTGGTGCGCGTTCGACGTCCAGACCTTGGCGCCGTTGACCACCCAGTCGCCGTCGCCGTTGCGCACGGCCTTCGTCCGGATGGAGGCGAGATCGGAGCCGGAGTCGGGCTCGCTCATCCCGATGACGAAGAAGCACTCGCCTGCGGCGATGCGCGGCAGGATCTCCTGCCGCTGCTCCTCGGTGCCGTAGGTGAGCAGGTTCGGCCCGGACTGCCGGTCGGCGATCCAGTGCGCGGCGACCGGCGCGCCGGCCGCCAGCAGCTCCTCGGTGACGGCGTAGCGCTCCATCGCCGAGCGCTCGTGCCCGCCGTACTGCTTCGGCCAGGTCATGCCCAGCCAGCCGCGCTCCCCAGCTTCCTGGAGAAGTCCGGGTCGACGCCGGACAGCCAGGTGTCCACGTGGGTCCGGAAGGTGCCGGCGGCCAGCTCGGCGGCGAGGAACTCGCGGACCTCCGCCCGCACCTGCTCCGCGGCCTCCGACCGCGGCGCGGGCGCCAAGGTCAACGAGTTGCTGCTCATGCGACTCCCCACGTCGGTGTGGCCGTGCTCCGGTCGGTTGTACCCGTTGCCCGAGCAGCACCGCTCGGCGGGTCCGGCGCCGGGCCGGGACGGCGTCGAGTGAGCGCTTCTGGTCGTCCCGGGCGGCGTGGCGGCGCGTGTCACCGACCACCACTGCGCTCTCGAGCAGCGGGACGAGAGGCTCAGGCCCGCTCGTCCTCCTCGTCGTCCTGCTCGGCCGCGCCGCGGGTCAGCTGGCGGAACTCGGTGACGACGTCGGTGGCGACCGCACCGAGCGAGGTCAGCGCGCCCGACACCAGCCGCCGGACCCCGTTCATGTCCAGCCCGAGACCCGCGCCCAGCCCGGCCGCGATGTCGATCCCGCGCAGCTCCCCGGAGGAGTCCTGCTGCTCGGCCAGCTCCGGTGACCAGCGCATCGCATCTCCCGACATCGACCAGTCGCCGGTCGCTCCGTCGATGGCTGCCGTCACCGGGTTGCCCGACGAATCCATGGATGCCTCCAGCGCAGGGGTGCACCTCCATGGTGACCCCGACCGCGCCGCGGGGAAGAGCCCCGCTCAGCCGAGACGGGTCAGCGCGAGGAGAGCGATGTCGTCGGCACGGTGGGCTCCGGTGAGCTCGGCCAGCAGCCGGTCGCACAGCTCGTCGGGGTCCGTCGTCCCGGCGTCGACCGCCACCGCGAGCAGCGCGGCCAGCCCTCGTCGAGGTCCGCCGACCGGCTCTCGACCAGGCCGTCGGTGAAGAACACCAGCGTCGCCCCGGCCGGCAGCACCCCCGCCCACTCCACGGCGGGCGCCGGCGCCGGGGGCGCACCGAGCATCCGGCTCGGCGTCACCGGCAGGAACTCCGCGTGCCCGGCGGTGATCATCAGCGGCGACAGGTGCCCGGCCGAGGCGATCCGCAGCTGGCCTGTCGCCGGGTCCAGCGTGGCGAAGAGCGCGGTCGCCATCCGCTGCAGGCCCAGCAGCGACCAGCTGGCCTGCAGCCGGTCGATGATCGCGCTCGGCGCCGGCCCGTCGACCAGCAACGCCCGGTACACCGAGTTGAGCTGCCCCATCGTGGCAGCGGCGGTGATGTCGTGGCCCACCACGTCGCCGACCGCCAGCGCCACCTGGTCGCCGGGCAGCCGGACGACGTCGTAGAAGTCGCCACCCACCTCCACGCCGTGCGTCGCGGCCAGGTACCGCACCGCCGTCGACAGCCCGGGCAGGTCCGGCGGGTCGGGCGGCAGCAGGTTGGCCTGCAGCGTGTGCGAGGTCAGGACGTCGAGCTCGTAGCGCTGCGCCTTGGCCACCGCGAGCGCCACCTGCAGACCCAGCTGCTCGGCGACGTCGACGTCGGCCTCGGTGAATGCGCCGCGGGAACGGTCCGCGCAGAGCGTGACGACGCCGAGCCGGCGGCCCTCGGCGACGAGCGGCACCGCCACGATGCTGGTCAGGTCCAGGCTCTGCGCCACCTCGGCGTGCCGAACGTCCGCGGCGATCTCGGTCAGGTACTCGGCGGGGATGTGCCGCACCCAGTGGGTACGGCCCTCGCGCAGCGCCCGGACGCTCGGATGCGACTCCCGGCCGGCGGTCAGGGGCGGACCCGCACCTCGTCGGCCAGGTGCTGCAGCCGGGGATCGCGGTGCCGGGCCGCCGGACGGACCATGCCGTGCTCGCTGACCAGGTCGATCACGCAGAGGTCCGCCAGGTGCTCGACGGCCAGCGCAGCCAGGCGCTCGACGGTCTCGGGCAGGTCTGCGGCGCCGGCCAGCAGCCGGGCCGCCTCCAGCAGGAACGCCGAGCGCTCGGCCTGCCGGGCCGTCTCCTCGTACAGCCGCGCCCGCTCCAGCGCCTGCCCGGCCTGCCGGCCCAGCGTCCACAGCAGGTCGATCTCGGCCGGATCGGTGGCCCGTGGAGAACCGGGCTCGTCCAGGCTGATCAACCCGTCGTCCTGCCGACCTCCCAGGCCGAGCACGAGCGCGCCGAGGCGCCGGCTGTCGGCCGACACCGGCACGGTGACCAGGGCGCTCAGACCGTCCTCCGCCATCGCGTCGGCGACGGCCGGCTGCGACGCCCGCATGCGGTCGTCGAGGTCCACCGTCCGGACCCCTGGGCCAGCTCGAGCGCCAGCGTGCCTCCCGCCGCCTCCTGGAGGGCCCGCATCAGCTCGGCCGACAGCCCCGCCGACCGGACGGCGCGCAGCCGCGGCACCGATTCCGGATCCCCGGGTCGCCCTCCTCGACGAGCACCAGGGCGGCCCCGCTCGCGCGCATCGCGGCCCGGCTGCGCTCGACGATCACCGTCGCGACATCCTCCACGGTGGTCGCCGCCGCCAGGTCCGAGACGACCCGCTGGACCACCCGCGACCGCGCCTCCGACTCCTCCGCCATGCGCTGGGCGGCCAGCAGCTCGCGCTCGTAGCGCCGCCGCGCGGTGGCCTCGAACAGCGTCGCCCGCATGAGCACCGGGGCCCCGGACTCGTCCCGGAGCTCGACGGCGTTCAGCAGGCACGGCAGCAGCGAGCCGTCCACGCGGACGACGTCGAGGGCGATCTCGCGCACCGCCCCTGCATGCGCAGCAGCGGCGCGAGGTGGGTCTCGTGGAAGACCCGCCCACCGACGCTGAGCAGGTCCTGGAACCGGGTGCCGATGAGCTCCCCGGGCCGCCTGCCGGTCCACGCGCAGAACGTGCGGTTCACCTTCACGATCCGCCCGTCGGGCAGGGTCGAGAGATAGCCCATGGGCGCGTTCTCGTACAGGTCGGCCGGGTCCTCCTCGAGCAGCCGGCCCAGCTGCGCACGAGGGTCCTGCCCCGGGTTGCCGATCGGATCCGTGCCGCTCACCCCGTCAGGAATGCCCGGATGGCGGCCGTCGTCTCCTCCGGCGCGCTGAGGTGCGGCACGTGCCCGGTCGCCACCAGCAGCGTGAAGGTGCTGCCCGGGATGCACTCGTGGACGTAGCGGCCCACGACCTCGGGCGCGATGGCGTCCTCGCTGCACTGCAGCACCAGCACGGGGATGGTGATGCCGGGGAGGTCCGCCCGGTTGTCCGACAGGAAGGTCACCCGGGCGAACTGGCGCGCGATGTCGGGGTCGGTGCGGCAGAAGCTGTTGGTGAGCTCCTCGGCCAGCTCCGGATGATCGGGGTTGCCCATGATCACCGGCGCCATCTGCGTGGACCAGCCGAGGTGGTTGGCGTCCAGCGCGTCGAGCAGGCCGGCGATGTCGGTGCGGCTGAAGCCACCGACGTAGTCGCCGTCGTCGATGTACCGGGGGTTCGGGCCGACCATGACCAGTGCGCCGAACAGCTCCGGCGCCTCCTTCCAGGCCAGGGCGCCGATCATCGCGCTCACCGAGTGCCCCACGAGCACGACGTCGGCGAGGCCGAGCTCCCGGCAGATCTCCACGATGTCGCTCGCGTAGCCGCGCAGGGAGGAGTACTTGTCCGGGTCGTAGGCGCTCAGGTCGGAGTTCCCCGACCCCACCAGGTCCAGCAGGACGACGCGGTGGTCGACCTCGAAGTCCGGCGTCACGAACCGCCACATCGCCTGGTCGCACCCGAAACCGTGGACGAAGACGACGGGCCGCCCGTCCGTGACGCCACTGACACGGACACAGTTGCGCTCCAGGACGGTGGCCACCGTTCGACCCTAGGCGACGCCTGCCTGTGGTGGCAGGGGTCCCCGGGCCGCTGCGGACCCGTTCCGCTACGCGCCGGGACGGCGCGCCGGGATGCCGGGTCGGGGCAGGACCGCCCGGGTCCAAAAGCCCTGTCGGCCCCGGCCCTGGAGCCCTACCGTCCCCCGCATCGCCCCGGCAGGACCGCCGGCGCCCCGGCACGACCACCGAACGAGGTGCTCCATGACCGCAACCGCGGTCCGGCCCACCGGCCTGATCCCCGCCCCCGCACCGCACCGGACGACGCCGCGCAGGTCGTCGGACCCGGTGCCGCCTGTCGCGCGGTGTCCTACCAGCGGGTGCTGCACCAGCTGGTCCGGCGCGAGCTGCGGCTGCTGGCCGACCTCACCACCTGGGCACCGGCCGACGAGGCGGAGCGAACCGGAGCGCTCACCCGGCACGCCGACCTGGTGAGCCGCGTCCTGCTGCACCACCACGCCGTCGAGCGGGAGGCCGTGTGGCCGGCGCTGCTCCGCGCCGCCCCCGTGCCGGCACGCGACGCCGTCGAGGACTGGACCAGCCGGTGCGCCCGGATCGACCACATGCTCCGCGACGTCGCCACCGCCGCCCGGCAGTGGCAGGTCGCCGGCACCGACCCCGCGCGACGAGCCTTCGCCTCCGCCTGCCGGGCGCTGGCCGACATCGTCGAGGCGCAGACGCTCGAGGAGGAGCGGACCCTCCTCCCGCTCCTCGCCGACCACCTCGCCGCCGAGGACTGGGCCGCGATCGCCGCCTCGTCGCACTGCCGGCTCTCCGGCCCCGAGCAGCTGTTCGTGCTCGGCCTGGCGCTCGAGGACGCCTGCGCGGGTGACCGGGCGCGACTGCTCGGGGGCTGCCGTGGTCCGTCCGGACGGCGTGGCGGCTGTACGGCGCCCGGCTCTACCGAGCCGCCGTCGTGCGCCTGCGCGGCGCCCCGCCGGCGGCCTGACCGGCGTTCAGAAGCGGGAGGTCCTGCAGTCGCGGCAGCGTTTGCGGTCGGTCGCCGTCACGCCCTGGCAGTTGTCGCAGACCCACGTGGTCCGCTCCGTCGTCGTCGTGCTCATGGTCGTCTCCCTCGGTCGGGGACCACGGTAGGTAGCCGCTGTGTCCGCGAGGTGTCCGCGGAGTTGCGCTCCGGGGCGATGAGTTCCCGGCGCGACGGCGGTCGGAACCGGTGTGACGACCACCTTCGTACTGGTGCCCGGCGCCGGCGGCGACACCCAGTTCTGGTACCGCCTCGTGGCCGAGCTGGAGAGCCGTGGGCACCGGGCCCTGCCGGTGGAGCTGCCGGTCCGCGACGACTCGGCCGGCCTGGCCACCTACGCGGACGCGGTGGTGGCGGCCATCGGCGACCGCTCCCCGTGGCCCTCGTCGCCCAGTCGATGGGCGGGCTCACCGCGCCACTGGTCTGCGAGCGCGTGCCGGTGCAGCTGCTCGTGCTGCTCAACGCGATGGTCCCGCGGCCCGGTGAGACCGGCGGCGAGTGGTGGACCGCCACTGGCCAGGGGCCGGCCGCCGCCGCGTACCGGCAGCAGCTCGGCCTGCCCGAGGAGCTCGACGACGACGCCACGTACGTCCACGACGTCCCGGCCGATGTCGCCGCGCGGTACATGGACCAGGAGTTCGCCCAGTCCGGACGGCCGTTCGAGGACCCCTGGCCGCTGGACCGCTGGCCGGACGTCCCGACCCGCGTGGTCGCCGGCCGCGAGGACCGGCTGTTCCCGCTCGAGTTCCAGCGGAAGGTCGCCGCCGAGCGGCTGGGGTTGGAGGTGGACGAGGTCCCCGGAGGTCACTGCGCCGCCCTCAGCCGGCCGGTCGAGCTGGCCGACCGGCTCGAGGGCTACCTGCGGTCGATGTAGGCGAGGTCGTCGCGGCGGACCTCCCGCACCCGCTGCTCCCCGAGGTCGTGCGCCACGCCCGGGAACAGGGGCGGCGGAGACGACGTCCGTGCCACCCGCAGCGCGGCAGGGTGAGCACGACGAGGGCACCGACTCCCCTGGCGCCACGCTGGCGGCTGCGGCGCCGTCACCGGGACCGGCGGGCACAATGGGCGGTTCCGCCCGCGGCATCTCCCGCGCGCGCGGCCCGCTCAGCAGGAAGAGAACAGCTTGTCGACGGTAGGCCCCGAGGCTGCGCAGGCGGCCGACCTGGCGACGGAACAGCGGTACGTGAGCGGGCTCTACACCCGCCTGGACGAGATCCGGGCCCGCACCGTGCGCCGGCTGGACGAGCAGCTGGCGATCGTGCCGCACAACCCGCAGGCCATCGGCGAGCGCGAGGCCCAGGTGGAGTGGCACACCCAGCGCATCGTCGCGCTCGACGCCGCGGAGAGCGGGCTGTGCTTCGGCCGGCTGGACCGGCACGACGCCGATGTGCCGCGCTACGTCGGCCGGATCGGGCTGTCGGCCGACGACGGCGACGAGGAGCCGCTGCTGGTCGACTGGCGCGCACCCGCGGCACAGCCCTTCTACACCGCCACCCCGCTGCACGACCTCGGTGTCCGCCGCCGTCGGCACATCCGGACCCGGCTCCGCACCGTCGTGTCCGTCTCCGACGAGACCCTCGACCTCGACGACGCCTCGGGCGCCGCGGGTGCGTCGACGCTGACCGGCGAGGCGGTGCTGCTGGCCGAGCTGAACGCCTCCCGCACCGGCCGGATGAGCGACATCGTCCGCACCATCCAGGCCGAGCAGGACCGCATCATCCGGTCCGACGCCGCCGGCGTGGTGGTCGTGCAGGGCGGTCCCGGCACCGGCAAGACGGCCGTCGCGCTGCACCGCGCCGCCTACCTGCTCTACACCCACCGCGAGCGGCTGGCCCGCAGCGGCCTGCTCGTCGTCGGCCCGACACCCACCTTCCTGCGCTACATCGCCGACGTGCTCCCCTCCCTCGGCGAGACCGGCGTGGTCCTCGCCGACCTGGGTGGGCTGCGGCCGGGGCTGCGGGCGGACGCGGTCGAGTCGCCGGAGGTCGCCGAGATCAAGGGCCGCCTCGTGATGGCGGATCTGATCGCCGCCGCCGTCCGCGCCCGGCAGGCCGTCCTCGACGGGCCGGTGGAATTGGAGATCGACGGCACGCCGCTGCGGTTCACGAAGGCCGACGCCGCGCGGATCCGCTCCCGTGCGCGCAGCGCCTCCCGGCTGCACAACGAGGCCCGCCCGGCCGTCGCCCAGGCGGTCATCGGGCTGGTCGCGCGCAAGTACGCCGACAAGCTGGGCAGCGACGTCCTCGGCGGCGCCAACCTGCTCACCGACGGCGACGTGTCGGCCCTGCGCCGCGAGGTCGCCGCCGAGCCCGCCGTCCACCGGTTGATCGACCGGCTGTGGCCCCGGCTCACCGCGGAGCGGGTGGTGACCGACCTGCTCGCCTCCCCGCCCGGCTCGCGGCCGCCGGCCCGGACCTGTCCGACGACGAGCGCGCCCTGCTGCACCGGCCTGCGACGGCGCCATGGACCGCAGCCGACGTCCCGCTGCTCGAGGAGGCCGACGAGCTGCTCGGCGTCGACGACAGCGCGCAGCGCGCGCAGGCGCGCCGGGAGAAGGAGCGCCGGCTGCGGCGCGCGCAGGACACCCTGGACCAGCTGCACGGCTCCCGCTCGCAGGACAGCGAGACCGAGGAGGAGTCCGAGGAGCTCTCCGCCGGCGACCTGCTCGACGCGGAGGGCCTGGCCGAGCGGCACGAGGTCGCCGACACCCGCAGCGTCGCGGAGCGGGCCGCCGCCGACCGCACGTGGACCTACGGGCACGTGATCGTCGACGAGGCGCAGGAGCTGTCGGCCATGGCGTGGCGGCTGCTGCTGCGGCGCTGCCCGACCCGGTCGATGACCGTCGTCGGCGACGTCGCCCAGACCGGCTCGGCCGCCGGGGCCGCCAGCTGGGCCGAGGTCCTCACCCCGCATTTGGGGCGGCACTGGCGCCTGGAGGAGCTCACCGTCAACTACCGCACCCCGGCCGAGATCATGGTCGTGGCCGACCAGGTGCTCGCCGCCGGAGGCTCCGGTGGGACGGCGGCCCAGGCGGTGCGCTCCACCGGGGTGCCGCCCTGGGCCGAGCGGGTGGACGAGGACGGGCTCGCCGAGGCGGTCGCCGACGCCGCGGCGGAGTTCGACAAGGAGGACGGGACGCTCGCCGTCGTCGTCCCCCGCTCGCGGCTCGCCGCGGTCGCCGACGCCGTCCGCCTGCGGCTGCCCGAGGCGACCGCGGACGGCGACCTGACCGCAGGTGCCGTCGTCCTGGCCCCGGGGAGCGCGAAAGGTCTGGAGTTCGACTCGGTCCTCGTCGTCGACCCGGTGGCGATCGTCGACGAGGGGTGCGCGGGCACAACGACCTCTACGTCGCCCTCACCCGGGCGACCCAGCGGCTGGGCGTCGTCCACCCGGGCGACCTGCCACCGATGCTGGCCGGGCTCGAGCCCCGCTGAGCACACACACCCCGCTGAGCACGCAGGGTATAGGAACCTTCACCTGCGTCCCGGCTGGCAGAACGCGGGTAAAGGTTCCTATACCTGGGTGCGACGGGGCCCGGGCTCGGTCAGAGCCGGTCCCACACCTCGTCGCGGGTGCGGAGCACGACCAGTCCGGCCCAGCCCAGCCCGACCGCGACCAGGGCGGTGCCGAGCGAGGGCAGCCACGGGTCACCGGAGAACATCGTGAAGACCAGCCAGCCGACCACGTTGAGGACGACCGGGTAGACCGGGATGGCCTTGGCCCGCCAGGCGGCGTAGACAGCCAGGTTGATGCCCAGCGCCATGCCGAACACGCTCGTCGCGGCGATGATCGCGCCCTGGCCGTAGCTGCCGGCGAGGGTGAAGATCTCCAGGGCCTGGTCGGCCGGGAGGGCGTTGGCCAGGGCCACGTCATAGAAGTCGACGACGACGATGCCGGACAGGCCCGAGCCGAGCCCGGCGAGCAGCATCGCCACGAGCGACGTCCGGGGCTGCCCCGGCGGGCCATCCGCACGAGGGTGAACGCGGCCGGGACCAGCAGCAGGAAGCCGAAGTGCAGCACCACGGCGGCCCACAGGATGTTCGACTGGTGGTCGACCCCGGTCTGCAGGTACTCGGCGTGGGTCTCGTTCTCGTACGGGATCATCAGCAGGCTGGCGAAGATCAGCGTGCCGGCGCCCAGGAGCGAGAGCGCACCGCCCAGGCGACGGAAGCGGGCGCCCGGCTTGAGCTCGGCGGCCGGTGCCGCCGTCGGGGTCGGCTCGGTGGTGGCGGTCATGGGATCGGGTCCTTCCGGGGAGGGTTCTCGGGGTCAGGGAGAACCCTCGTGCGCCCGGTGTCCCCGGTCCCAGGGACGGCCGTCCCGAAGTCCCGGGCGCCGGCCGTCCCTGGTCGGGCGCGCCGGCCTCAGCCCGTCACGTACCGGAACGCAGCCCGCTCCTTGCGCTCGAAGGGCCGCCGGAAGGCCAGCGACCACAGCGCGAGCGCCGGCCTGCCGAGGAAGCCGGCAGCGGCCGCGCGGCCGTGCTCGGGCAGCCCGTGCATCAGCCATGCCAGGCTGAAGGGGATCAGCCGCGCGGGGTAGTCCGACCCGATCTGCTTGTCCATGCGGGCCCAGTCCTCGGCGGTGAGGAAGCGCTGCACGAGCACCAGCGCGTCCCGTTCCTCGTGGCCGAGGTGCGCGGCGAGCCGGTCGCGGGTCCTGGTCACGTCCGCCCCGAGCGCGGCGCGGACCGTCTCGTCCTCCGCTGCGCGAGCGTGGCGAAACCGCGGGCGCAGGCCTCGAGCATCGGGTCGATATCGGCGTGCTCGGCCTCCATCGCCTCGAGCGTCGCCCGGTCCTCGGGCGAACCGCCCCTGTCGACGGCCCTGATCAGCTCCGGCCAGATGTAATGGTCCTCGCCGCTGTGGTGGTGGTGCAGGACCTCGGCGAACCGCCGCCAGCGCAGGTCCAGCGCCCGCCAGGTCTCCCGGTCGGCGACCGGTGTCCCGCGCACCGCGCCGGCGAACGCGGTCAGGTCCCGGCGGAACGCATGGTGCATCAGGAACATCGGGGTCAGGTCCACCGGGCCGTCGGGAGCGGCGGCCTGGCCGGGGAGCGTCAGCTGGCCCTGCGTGGAGGTGCGGGTCATCTCGGGTGTTCTCTCTCGTGGGCGGCCGCCTGCCGGCCGGCTGGCGACAACTGTCTCGGTCACCACTTGGAGACCGCTGAAAGCCGACTGGGATACGCGGGTACGGCCGTCGCCGGAGGCGAGTGCGACACAGTGGGGGCCATCAGCGGCCGATGGCCACCACGTCGTCGCACTCGGCAGGCGTGGCGCACCGGGGCCTGTCCCGGCGACCCCGGCCGGGGCAGGATGTCGCCCGTGCCGGGCGTGACCGACCGCCGCTCCCCGCGCCCGGCGTGCCCCGCTGGGTGCCGGGGCTGCTCGTCGCGCTCGGGGTCGGCTGCACTGTCACGGCGATCGCGATCGGTGCCCTGGTCGACGCCGCCCGTCCGGTCGACGCCGGCGACGCCACCCTCGGCCTGCTCTACCCGCTGGTGGCCGCGCTGGTCCTGGCCCGGCGGTCCGGTGCCCGCGTCGGCTGGCTGCTCATGGTCACGGTCATCACAGGTCCGTACCTGCTCGCCGCCCAGTACGTGGTGCTGACCGGGACCACCGACGGCCTGCTGCCGTCCTTCGCCGGATGGCTGTCCGCCTGGGGGTTCGTCCCGTACTACGTCATCGTCGCGCTCGTCCCGCTGTACTTCCCCGACGGCACGCTGCCCTCCCCGCGGTGGCGCCCGATCGCGCGGGCACTGGGCGCGGCGGTCGTCCTCGGCACGGTCGCCGCGATGTTCCGGAACGGTCCCTTGGACTACGCGCCGGAGCTGACCAACCCCTGGGCGCTGCCCGGGAACGGGCTCAACGCCGTCCTGCTGGTGTGCTCGTTCACCGCGTTCGTCGTCGGTGGCGCAGTCGGGATCGCCGCCCAGCTGGTGCGGATGCGGGGCGCCTCGGGGTGGCGCGGACCCGCCTGCAGTGGCTGCTGCTCGGTGAGTCGGTGCTCGTCGTCTGCGCGATCGCCTCGGTCGTCATCGACCTCCCGGTGATCTCCAGCGCCCTGTTCGCCGTGGGGTTCGCCGCCCTGCCGCTGGCGGTCGCGGTGGCCGTCCTGCGGCACGGGCTGTTCGACGTCGGACAGGTGGTCAGCCGGGCCGTGGTGTTCACCGTGCTGTCCGGCCTGCTGCTGCTCGGCTACGGGGCGCTGGTCGCGATCGTCGGCGAGCTGACCGCCGGGGAACGCCGGATCGCCGTCGCCGCCGCCGCGCTCGCGGCGCTGGCCGCCGCGGCCGGCTGGGAGCGGGCCCAGCGCGCGGTCGACCGGCTGCTCTACGGGGAGCGGCGCGACCCGCTCGCCATCGCCTCCCGGCTCGGGACGACGCTGGACTCCGCCGCCGCCCCCGCCGAGGCGCTCCAGGCGCTGGCGGACGAGACGGCCCGGGCGCTGCGGCTGCCGCGGGTCGAGATCCGGCCGGCCGATCCGCGGCTGCCCACGGTCGCCTCGGCCGGAGAACTCCGGATGGAGGGCCCCGTGGACGTGCTCCCGCTGGTCTCGCTCGGCCGCGACGTCGGCCTGCTCTCGGTCACCCACCGGCACCCCGGGGAACGGTGGCGGCGCTCGGAGAAGGCGTCCCTGGACGACGTCGCCCGCCGCGCCGCGGCGCTGGTCTGGGCGGCCGGTCTGGTCGCCGACCTGCAGGCCGGCCGAGAGCGCATCGTCGCCGGCCGCGAGGAGGAGCGCCGGCGGCTCCGGCACGACCTGCACGACGGGGTCGGCCCCGAGCTCGCCGGCATGGCCCTGCAGCTCGAGCGGCTGGCCGGCAAGCTCTCCGGCGACCCCGACCTGGCCGCCCTCGCCGGCCGGTTGCGCGACCAGATGCGGCGGACCGTGGCCGCCGTCCGCCGCGCCGTCGACGACCTGCGCCCGCCCACGCTCGACGAGCTCGGCCTGGTGGAGGCCCTGCGCGAGCACGTCGCCGCCTACCGGCTGCCCGTCCCGGCGGGCACCGCCGGTGGCCCCGACGACGCGCCCGTCACCGTGACCGCCGGTCCGCTGCCGCCGCTGCGGGCGGCGGTCGAGGTGGCCGCCTACCGGATCGCGACCGAGGCGGTCGCGAACGCCGTCCGGCACGCCGGCGCCGCTGCCTGCACCGTCCGGCTCGGGCTCTCCGGCGACGATCTGCTCGTGGAGGTCACCGACGACGGCCGGGGCGTGCCCGCCGACGCCGTGCCCGGCGTCGGCTCGACCAGCATGCGCGAGCGGGCCGCGGAGCTCGGGGGGCGCTGGACGTCACGTCCGCCTCCGGGGCGGGCACCACCGTGCGCGCCCGGATCCCGCTGGCCGCCCGGTGAGCGGGACGGTCCGGGTGGTCGTCGTCGACGACCACCCCTCTACCGCGAGGGGTCGCCGACGCCCTCGGGGACGCCGACGACATCGAGGTCGTGGGCACGGCCGCCACCGGCGAGACGGGGTCGCGGTGGTCGCCGAGGTGCGCCCCGACGTCGTCCTGATGGACCTCCGGATGCCGGGCATGGGTGGGGTGCCCGCCACCGCCGCGATCGCCGCCGCGCAGCCGGCCACCGCCGTCGTCGTCCTCACCATGAGCGACGACGACGACTCGGTGTTCGCCGCGCTGCGGGCCGGCGCCCGCGGCTACCTGCTCAAGGAGAGCGAGGGCGCCGACATCGCCCGGGCCGTGCGCGCCGCCGCCCGGTCGGAGGCGGTGTTCGGCCCGCGCATCGCCGACCGCGTGCTGGCCTTCTTCGCCAACTCCCGGGCGCGCGCGGCCGTAGTGCCCTTCCCCGAGCTCACCGACCGCGAGCGCGAGGTGCTGGATCTGGTGGCGTACGGCCTGTCGAACGCCGCGATCGCGGCCCGCCTCTTCCTGAGCGAGAAGACGGTGCGCAACCGGGTGTCCGACGTGCTCACCAAGCTGCACGCGGCGAGCCGCGCCGAGGCCGTGGCCCTGGCGCGCGACGCGGGGCTCGGCCCTACCCCTGGCTGACGCTGCCGCGCACCCGCAGGACGACGCCGCTGGCCGGCCGCGCGGGGATGCGCCGCAGCGAGATCGTCAGGTCCTGTTCCGGGACGTCGACGTCCAGGCGGGCGAGCCTGGTCGCGAGAGCCGCCACCAGCGCGACGGTGAGCTGCTCGCCGGGGCAGCGGTGATTGGTGCGCGGGTCGCCGCGGCCCTGGGGAACCAGCTCGTAGGCGCCGATCTCCCGGTCCAGGAAGCGCTCGGGCCGGAACGCGTAGGGGTCGTCCCAGAGGGCGGGGTCGTGGTTCTGCCCGTAGAGGTCCAGCAGCACCATCGAGTTCTCCGGGATGCGGACGCCGTCCCACTCCACCTCGCGGGGTGCGCGGCCGCCGATGAAGGGCGCGAACGGGTAGAAGCGCCGCACCTCGTGCGCGAAGGCCAGGGCGAACTCCGGGTCCCCGTCGGCGAGCCGCTTGCGGTTCTCCGGCCAGCGGATCAGCGCGTGCCCGGAGAAGGCCGCGAACCACGCCACCGCCGTCGTCGGCCGGACGATGTTGAGCAGCTCCACCGCGGCGACCCGGGACTCCAGCTGCTCGCCGCCGGCATCGCGGTGCGCGGCGACCACGGCGACGGCGGATCCCTCGGGCACCGTGCGCACCCCGCTGCGGACGTCGCGGACGAGTTGGCCGAGCCAGGCCTCCCGCCGGCCGCGCGCCCGCCGGGCCCGGAGGTGCCGCGGCCCGCCCGTGGCGAACCCGTCGACCATGGCCAGCAGGTCGCGGGCGACCCCGGCACCTCGTCGTCGGCGACCGGGATCCCGGCCCAGCGGCAGACGGCGCCGGCGACGACATGCCCCGCCTCGTCGAACAGCACGATGTCCGGCCGGCGGGTCCACCCCTCCACCGCGTCGTCCCAGGCCGCCGTCACCTGCTGCACGAGCGAGGCGATGCCGTCCTCGTGCATCAGCAGGCCGACGAACATCGCCTTGCGCACGCGGTGGGCCTCGCCGTCCAGCGTGTGGACGGCGCCCTTGCCGAACAGCGTGCCCTGCACCGGTTCGGGGATGGCGTGCGCGCGCCGCACGTGGTCCTCGTCGTAGAGGAAGCGGGCGGCGTCCGGGCCCTCGATCGCGGTGACCGGCAGGCCGCCGAGCCGCGCCCCCACCGTCCGGGAGCCGGTCGCCCGGCGCCGGTCGGGCAGCCAGCCGTACCCGCGGGTGAGCAGCTGCAGGGCGTTCTCGGGGCGGCGCGGCTTCCGTCCAGGCATGCGGCTCCCCTGCCCAGCGCGGTTCCCGGGCAACCACCCTCAGCCGGGGCGCTGCTCCTGCATCCGGTCGTCCTGGGCCCGCGTCGACCCGTCCGCCGGTCGCCGGCCGACCCTCCGTGGCCCAGCCGGCGCAGGAGGGCGACCACCTCCTGCGCCGCCGTGGACGCGGAGTCCTCCCGCACCGCGCCGGCGGCTCGGTCGAGCGCATCCGCCAGCGCGCACTCCTCCTCGTCCAGCAACCCGCGGTAGGCCGGGTCGAGCAGGTAGCCGGTGGGCGGGGTCGACAGGCAGCCGATGAGGTCCAGCAGCACCTCGAGCCGACGCGCGGCCCACTGCAGGGCCACGCAGGCGTCGTCGTCGACGTGCCCGGGGACCAGCTCCGGCGGCAGCAGCGAGGACCAGCTCGCGGCCACCCGCAGCGTCCGGCCCGTCGGCACGAGCACGTCGTCGCACGACAGGCGTGTCAGGTCGGCCCCGACGACGAAGACGTGACCGCTCGTGCGCGGGGTCCTACCCGCGTGCCGGCCGGATCACGGCCGGTCCGGATCAGGCGCCGCAGCCGCCCGCGCCGCAGGCGCATCCGGCGCACGCGGCCGGGACGGTGCGGGCGGGAGCCGGCGCGGGTCGGGCCGCGACCGCGCGCAGGACCGAGGCGCCGATCAGGACGGGCACGGCGAGGACGGCGAGAGCGAGGGCAGCGGTCACGGTGGCGACGTCGGCCGCCCGCTCCCAGCTCTGCCCGAGCCCGGTGGCGATCAGCAGGCCGGTGACGAGCGCGGCCCAGACCAGCAGCGCCTGTCCGCCGCGCCGGGCGAGGCCCCCGCGGCCGACGAGTCCGGCACCACCGGCCAGCAGGAGCAGCGGCACGGCCACCAGGAGAACCGTGGCGGCCGCCGCCTCCGACACCGGGACGCACGCGAGGGCGACCACGCCCCCGCGAGGGCGGCGGTGCCCAGGCCGCGCGCGCGTCCGGCGACCGCGGTGCTCATGCCCCCGATCCGGCCCCGCGCAGGAGCAAGGCCCCGCGCACGACGAGGAAGAGCCCCGCGGTGCCCAGCACCAGCCGGGCGCCGGCGTCGTCCCACAGGACGGCGGTGACCGCGACGACGACCATCAGCACCCCGAGACCGATCCACCGGGGCCACGTGCGCCTGGCCACCTGGGGGTCCATGGACTCGGTGCTGCTGGTCAGGATGCCGGTTGCGCTCGCCACTCCTCCAGTGTCCCCCACGCGGGCCCGTCCTTCGGCAGGCACCGGGACCGCGCCGTGTGCCACGCTGAGCCGTTGCTGTCCCCCGAAGAAGGAACCGGTCATGAGCGCACAGGGAACGGCCCGTTCCGCCGCCGGGAGCGCCCGTCAGGCCGGTGACAGCGACGCCCTCGAGCACCTGGCCCGCGTCGGCCTGATCGCCTACGGCGTGGTCCACCTGCTGGTGGCCTGGCTGGCCGTGCAGCTGGCGTGGTTCGGCGGCTCCGGCGGCGAGTCCGCCGACCAGTCCGGCGCCATGCAGACCCTCGCCGAGTCGCCGGTCGGGAAGCCGCTCCTGTGGGTCGTCGCCGCCGGGCTGATCGCCCTGGCTGCCTGGCAGGCTGCCGAGGTGCTGCGCTGGCGGCACGGCTGGTCCGCGTCCGGGAAGACCCGCACGACGGCCCTCACGAGGACCGGCAAGGCGATCGTCAAGGCGGTCATCTACGCCGCGTTCGCCGTGCTCGCCATCCGCTTCGCCACCGGCGGCGGGCAGTCCAGCTCCCAGTCGGAGCAGCAGACGACGGCCGGGGTCTTCGGTTGGCCGGGCGGCCGGTGGCTCGTGGGTATCGCCGGGCTCGTGGTCATCGGCGTCGGCGCGTACCACGTCTACAAGGGTGTGACGAAGCGCTTCCTCAAGGAGATCGACACCACCGACTGCTCGCACTCGGCCGTGCGGCTCGTGACGCGGCTCGGCCAGGTGGGCTTCCCGGGGAAGGGCATCGCACTGGCGGCGGTCGGCGGGCTGTTCGCCTACGCCGCGATCACGTTCGACCCGTCGAAGGCGCAGGGCCTCGACGGGGCGCTGCACACGATCCTCGACCTCCCCTTCGGCCAGATCCTGCTGACCCTGGTCGCCATCGGGATCGCCGCGTTCGGCGCCTTCTGCCTGGTGCGGGCCCGCTACCCCGAACGCACCTAGGAGTCGCAGATGTCAGGCACCACGACGGCAGGGACGACGGGCGCAGGGACGACGGTGCCCGAGGTGATGGCCGACCTGGCCGCGCTCGAGGACCCGAGGGTGCGCGCCGTGAACGAGCGACACGGTGACGACCACGGCGTCAACCTCGGCAACCTCCGCGCGCTGGCGAAGCGGCTGAGGACGCAGCAGGACCTCGCGCGGGAACTCTGGGCGACCGGCGACACCGCGGCGAGGCTGCTCTCGCTCCTGATCTGCCGCCCGAAGGCGTTCGAGCGCGACGAGCTCGATGCCATGGTGCGCCAGGCCCGCGTCCCGAAGGTGCACGACTGGCTGGTGAACTACGTGGTGAAGAAGAGCCCGCACAGCGAAGAGCTGCGGACTGCCTGGTGGGCGGATCCGGATCCGGTGGTCGCGAGTGCCGGCTGGGCGCTCACCAGCGAACGGGTGAGAAAGTCGCCGGAAGGCCTCGACCTCGCGGGTCTGCTCGACGTCATCGAGGCACGGATGACGGAGGCCCCGGACCGTCTGCAGTGGGCGATGAACACCTGCCTGGCCCAGATCGGCATCGAGCACGCCGAGCTCCGGACCCGTGCGCTCGACATCGGGAAACGGCTCGGGGTCCTCGAGGACTACCCGACGCCGCCGGGCTGCACGTCCCCGTTCGCGCCAATCTGGATCACCGAGATGGTCCGCCGTCGGCACGGCACGTAGGACGCCGGGGTCGTCCAGGAGGTCAGGGACGTCCCCTCCCCGGTCGCTCCCGGTCCCCGCGTCGCGCAGGATGCCCCCGTGCCCTTAGTCCGCTCCGCGCTCGACCGCGTGCACGACGTCGTCGAGCGGGCCCGGACCGTCACCGACCACCCGGTGCTCACCCACCTGGCCCGCGCGGGGCTGATCGCCTACGGCGCGATGCACCTGCTGATCGCCTACCTCGCGGTACGGATCGCCTGGCGGCTGCGCGGCGCCGACGCCGACCAGACCGGCGCGCTGCAGACGGTCGCCGACGGCCCCGGCGGCAGTGTGCTCCTGTGGGCCATCGGCCTCGGGATGCTCTCCTCGCGCTGTGGCAGGCCGGTGAGGTGCTGCTGTGGTGGCGGGGCCTGCTCGACCGGTCGCACCGGCTGCGCACCGCCGTCGTCTGCGTCAAGTGCCTGGCGAAAGCGGCCGTGTACGGCGTGCTCGGAGGAACCGCCCTGCTCTTCGCGGCCGGCGCCGGGTACGAGGCAGACGAGCGGCTGCAGGAGCTGACCGACGACACCCTGCTGATCCCCGGCGGGGCGGCGCTGGTCGTCGTCGTCGCCCTGGGGGTGATCGCCGTCGGGCTCTACACGCTCGTGCGCGGGTTCACCGCGGGCTTCATGCGCGACATCGACCTGCCGGCCGCTCCGGACCGCTGGGAGCCGCTGATCGAGGGATCGGCCGGATCGGGTACGTCGCCAAGGGCATCGCGTTCGGCCTGGTCGGCGTGCTGCTCTGGCGGGCGGCCCTCTCGGCCGACGTCTCGACGGCGACCGGCCTCGACGGCGCCATGACCGCGATCGCCGGGGTGCGGGCAGGGCCGTGGCTGCTCACGGCGATCGCGGCCGGCTTCGCCGCGTTCGGCGTCTACGCCCTCGCGCGGGCCCGCTACCCCGACCGCGACCCTTCCTCGTGACCGGCGCCGCCCGCGCTCAGTTCTTCGGGCCGCCGGCGACGTAGACGACCTGGCCCGACACGAAGCCGGCGCCCTCGCTGACGAGGAACGACACGGTGTGCGCGATGTCCTCGGGCTGCCCGGCCCGTGCCACCGGGATCGCCGCGGCCCGCTTGGCCACGTACGGCTCCCACTCCTCGCCGATCCGCTCGGCGGTCGCCTTCGTCATGTCGGTGACGATGAAGCCGGGCGCGATGGCGTTGGCGGTGACCCCGAACTTGCCGAGCTCGATGGCCAGCGTCTTCGTGAAGCCCTGCAGCCCCGCCTTCGCCGTGGCGTAGTTGGCCTGGCCGCGGTTGCCCAGCGCGGACGTGCTGGACAGGTTCACGATCCGGCCCCACCGCGCGTCGATCATGTGCTTCTGCGCCGCGCGGGTCATCAGGAACGAGCCGCGCAGGTGCACGTGCATGACCAGGTCCCAGTCGGTGTCGCTCATCTTGAACAGCAGGTTGTCCCGGGTCACCCCGGCGTTGTTCACCAGCACCACCGGTGGGCCGAGCTCGGCGGCGATCCGCTCGACGGCGGCCTCCACCTGCGCCTCGTCACCGACGTCGGCGCCCACCGCCAGGCCCCGGCCACCCGCGGCCTCGATCGCCTCCACCGTGCCGCGGGCGTCGTCCTCCTTCAGGTCGAGCACCGCGACGGCGAAGCCGTCGGACGCCAGCCGCAGCGCGGTGGCCGCCCCGATCCCGCGGGCCGCCCCGGTGACGATCGCGACGCGGGCCGTCACGAGGACACCCGCTCGAACAGCGCGGCCAGGCCCTGGCCGCCGCCGATGCACATCGTCTCCAGCCCGTAGCGGGCCTCGCGGCGGTCCATCTCGCGCAGCAGCGTGGCGAGGATCCGCCCACCGGTCGCCCCCACCGGGTGGCCGAGGGAGATGCCGGACCCGTTGACGTTGGTGCGCTCGAAGTCGCTGTCGGTGAAGCCCCACTCGCGGGTCACCGCGAGCACCTGGCTGGCGAACGCCTCGTTGAGCTCGATCAGGTCGACGTCGGAGAGCTTCACGTCGGCCAGGGCCAGCGCCTTCGCGGTGGCCGGGACCGGGCCGATGCCCATGGTCGCAGGCGGCACGCCGGCGACGGCCCACGAGACCAGCCGGGCCAGCGGCCGCAGCCCCAGCTCGGCGGCCTTCTCCGGAGTGGTGACGATCGCGATCGCGGCGCCGTCGTTCTGGCCGCTGGCGTTGCCGGCGGTGACGGTGGCCTCCGGGTCGTCCCGGCCCATGATCGGGCGCAGCTTGGCGAGGGTCTCGACGCTCGAGTCGGGGCGGATGTGCTCGTCCCGGTCGACGACGGTGTCGCCCTTCCGGCCCTTCACGGTGACCGGCACGATCTCGTCGGCGAACCGGCCGGCCTCGACCGCGGCGGCCGCCCGCTGGTGGCTGCGCACGGAGTACTCGTCCTGCTCCTCGCGGGAGACCGTGTACTCCCGGCGCAGGTTCTCCGCCGTCTCGAGCATGCCGCCGGGGACCGGGTGGTTCTGGCCGCCGGCGGTGACGCGACCGCGGGCCAGGCCGTCCTGCAGCAGCACGCCCGGGCCGGCCTTGACCCCCAGCGCATCGCCGTCGAGTAGAAGGGCGCGTTGCTCATCGACTCGGCACCCCCGGCGAGCAGGAGGTCGGAGGCGCCCGACTGCACCTGCATGGCCGCGTAGAGGACCGCCTGCAGGCCCGAGCCGCAGCGCCGGTCGATCTGGATGCCCGAGGCGGTGACCGGGAGCCCGGCGTCCAGCGCCGCCACGCGGCCGATCGCCGGCGCGTCCATCGTCGGGTAGCAGTGCCCGAGGATCACGTCCTCGACCGACTCCGGCGGCAGGCCGGTGCGCTCGACGAGCGCACGGATCACCGTCGAGGCGAGCTCCTGCACCGGCACGTCCCGAAGCGATCCGCCGAAACCCCCGACCGGGGTCCGCAGCGGCTCGCAGATGACCGCATCTCGCACGATGGCCCTCCCTGTTGCTCCACGACCGAGCCCGCCCCGTCCGATGAGGAGGGCGGCACCGAGTCTCCACCCCGGCTGCGTGGCGCGCGCGAGCGCCCGGACGAGCGCCCCGTGGAGGAGGGGTCAGGACCGGACGATCAGACCGTGCGGATCAGGCCGTGCCGATCAGGTCCAGCGGATCAGGCGACACCCTGCTGGGTGGGCAGGGTGGACGCGTCGTCGACCCGCTCGGCCTTCAGCAGGTCCCACAGGCCGGTGATCTGCAGTGGACGGATGACCGCGCGGGAGGAGGCGAGCACCCGCATGGTCACGTCCTGGCGGACGGCGCGCCGGTGGGCCGCGGCGAGCACGCAGAGCCCGGCGGAGTCGAGGAAGGTGACCCGGCCGAGGTCGACGGTGAGCTCCCGGACGTCGCCGTCGAGGAGCGCGTCCAGTTCCTGGCGCAGCACGGGCGCGGAGGTCGAGTCGACCTCGCCGGTGGCGGTGACGCAGACGACCGGGCCGGAGCCGGAGACGGCCACGGAGACCAGCTCGGTGGTGGAGGGTTCGAGCGACGATGCGGTCACGGGCTGCCTCTCGGGCCTGATCCGGACCAGTGACGGAGCCCTCGGGAGGGCGGCGGAACTGGCGAGACGGCTGACTGGTTGAACCGCTGGCCCCGACGGTAGGGACCGGATGGTTGCTCCGCAAGACCCTGACGATCACACGTGTCCCAGTCGTCACACGGGGAGGCGGCACCGGTTCCCCGGGAGGACGGCGGATACTCGTCCCCGTGTCGGGTCGGTGGCTCCTGGGCGGTGCACTCGCGGTTCTCGGGTCGGTCGCGGCCTTCCTCCTCCTCGATCCGGTCCTCGCCGCGTTCGTGGCGATCATGCTGGGGACCGTCGCGGTCATCGGCGTCCTCGCGAGCAACTGGGACGACCACTCGACGTTCGAGGAGCGCGAGCTGGAGCGCGCCCGTCGGCGCAAGGAGAAGTGGGAGCGCGGCGCGGACGCCCGCGCGCGCGACCGCGCGAAGTGGGAGGCCCACCGCGCCCGCCAGCAGGCGAAGGACTCCGCGCGGGGGCAGTAGTGCCCGCCGTGGATATTCGCTCGACCCGTTGGGGTCGACGTCTTAGCGTCCCCGCCATGCGGTACTTCGTGCGCCTGCGCACCGTCTGAGCTGACGCCCCTCGGAGCGGTTCCCGCCGCCCGCCGTCCGCGCCCGTGAACGTTCCGGGCGCTGCTCGTCCCCAGCCCGTCCCGGGCCCCTGCACGCCCGCGGGCACCCGCATCGCTACGCCCGGAGGTTCCCCTTGTCACGCCCGTCCCTGATCAGCGACGGCCCCGCGGCCGCCGCCCGCTCCTCGGTGCCGGAGTCCGCCACGGCGGCGTTCGACCGGCTCGCCGGCGCCGTCCTGGCGTCACCGTCCGCCCCGCTGGGGCCGCTGCTCCGGGCCCAGCTGCCCGGCACCGCCGGCGTCCGGTGGCTGCGCCAGGAAGGACTGCCGCCCACCACCCGGCCGACCGCTCTCACCGCGGCGCAGTGGCTTGCGTTGTACGAATGCTGGCGCCATGCCTCCCGCGCGCCCGGGCCGCCTCCACCCGGTGGCCGTTCCGGGAGGCGGCCGTCCACGCACGGTCACGCGCCCGGCGCCGCGGCCATCCCCGCTGGGGCCAGTGAGCGGGAGGCATAGGTACCTTTACCCCCTTCCGGGCGCCCCGGACGGGGGTAAAGGTACCTATGCCTCGGTCAGCCGATCGCGTCCTCGGCCGCCAGGTCGAGGGCGCGATCGGGGAAGGCGAACGCCTCGGCCAGCGCCTGCCGTCGCGACCACGCCCCGGCCCGCCAGGCCAGCGCGCGCCCGAGGCCCTCGGGGCTGCTGTCGACGTGGTCCCCGTCCTGCGCGGGCCACCAGGCGACCCGCTGCCCGTCGACCCGGAGGTCGTCGTGGAGGACGACGTCGCCGGTCAACCCTCAGCGCCCAACCGGGCGGCGGCCAGCGCCGCGCCGGGCAGCCCGGCCCACGGGCGGCGGTCGCCCTGGGCGGTCACACCGCCGCGCACCCGTTCGCTCGCCAGCGGCAGGTCCAGCAGGTCCGCGACCGCCCCCGGGGCGCCCCCGGCCGGCACCACGGGCACTCGGACCAGTGGCTGCAACCACGGCAGGTCCAGCACGACCGCGTCCGTCACCACCCGGTCCGGCGCGACCCGCACCCGCTCGGGCGGGTCGACATCGATCCCGTCCAGGGCCCCGGCGAGCCGGGCGTAGACCGTGCGCAGGACGTCGGGCCGGACCGTCCGGACCGGATCGCCGAGCCGGTCGAGCAGGTCGATCGCCGCATCGACGTCGGCCAGGACGTCGGCCACCGACGCCGGCGGCCGCAGCAGCGCGAGGACCTCCGGCGCGGCCGCTGCCGGTTCGTACAGTCCCTGTAGCTCGGTGCTCCCCGGGTCGCGCAGCCGATCGGGTCGCTCCCCTGCCAGCACCGGATGGGTCGACAGCCACCAGCGCAGGTAGCCCGGGACTGCCACGCCGTCGAGCACGACGTCCGCCCAGGCCCCGGCCGGCAGCGCGGCCACGAGCGGCAGCGCGCGGTCCCAGTCGGTGACCAGTTCGAGGTCCCGGACGGCGGTCAGCGCCGGCCACCGCGGTGGCGGCCCGTCCGGGGGCAGCCGGTCGAGCACCTCGTCCACCCATCGGTCCGCATCGTCCACGTCCAGGTCGTCGGGGTCCTCCGCGTGCACCAGCCCGAACGTGTCGAGCACGCCGACGGCCCGCAGGGCATCCGGGTCCGCGGTCGCGGCCATGTCGTCGTCCAGCACCCCCAGCGAGCCCTCGGCGAGGACGTCGGCCAGCACCGACCCGGGCCGCACGAGCTCACCGGCCGGCGCCCAGCCCCGTCGGCGTCGGGTAGCGCCAGCTCGGCCAGCCAGGGCAGCTCCCCGCCGCCGGACGCGCCGCCGCGACGAGCGCGAGCACGGCCTCGGCCAGCTCGTCCGGCTCGGGCGCCCCTCGAGCGGGTCGTCGACGGCGTCCATCGAGGCCCCGACGGCGGCGCGCACGGCCGGGTCGGCCAAGACGGTCCGGGCGGTGGCCGGCTGGGCGCCGAGCCGTTCGAGCAGCCGGCGGGCCTCGGCGGGCGCCACCGCGTCGGGCTCGGCCAGCCGCAGGCCGAGCGGAGCGAGCCGGTGGACGGGGAGCTCCGCATCCGGCAGCAGCACACCGGCCGGGCCGTGCGCGGTCCGGCCGTCGGCGAGCGGAACCGGCAGGGCGGCGAGCTCCTCGCGGTCCGCGCCGTCCAGGGCCGCGTACAACCCGGCCCACCACGACGCCGGTCGCGCCACGCCCCGCACGGCCTCCACCGCCTCGGCGACCCCGATCCGGCGCACCCCCAGCGCGGTGAGCGTGCGCGCGTCCGAGCGCCGGGACCAGCCGGCCGGGAGCAGACCCGGGACGACGTCGCCCAGCGCAGCCACCCGTTCCTCGGTCGGGTCGTCCAGCGCCGTCGCGCGCTCCGGCGTCTGCCGCGCCTCCCGGTCGGCCGCCACCGGCAGCCAGGCGAGCGCCCGCAGGCGGTCGAGGAGGGCGCCGCACAGCGCGGCGTCCAGCTCGGCGCCGGCCAGCCCGACCCGGGGCACCAGCGCGAGCACCGCCGGGTCGGCGGGGAGGCCGGCCACCAGATCGGCGCAGGTGGCGGCGGCGGACTCGACCAGGGCGTCGGTGACCGGCCCCGCAGCGACGTGCCGGCGGTCGGGATCCAGCGGGAACGGCGCGATCAGCCGCACCGGCAGCGACAGCGGCTCGTCGCTCGGCGTGGGCGCGTGGACGACCTGGCCGGGAGGGAGCGGTGCGGGCCGCCCGTCGTCGTCCAGGGGCACCGCAGCGGTGACCGTCCAGGCGCGACGGGCCCGTTCCTCCACCGGCCGGTCGGCCAGCAGCTGCGCGGCCAGTTCGCCGGAGCGTTCGGCCACCGCCCACGTCGTCGTCCCCGGGCCGTCGGTGAGGCGGGCCGAGCCCGGCGTGCGCTCGATCCGCAGGCCGCGCACGACGCCGTCGACGACGACGTCGACCGCGCTCAGGCCGGGCAGGGCGAGCAGCACGTCGGCACGGAGGTCGGCCAGCGCCGCCGCGACGACCGGTACGGCGCCGTCGCGCAGCGGCAGGACGACCTCGGTCGCGTACCCGTCCGGAGGCCGGTCCGCGGTGGGCCACGGGAGCCGCAGCACCGGCACCCCGCCTGCCCGGCGGGCGACCTCGGCAGCGAGGGCCGGCACCGCGAGGACCTGCTTGCGCGTCGGGTCGGCGCCGAACCGGACGCCGCCCGTCGTCGACAGCAGGGCCGGCTCGTCGCTGACGGCGAGGACCGCCGCGAAGCCGACGCCGAAGCGCCCGACGGCGGCCGTCTCGTCCCGCTTCGCCGAGGCGCGCAGCGTCGCGAGCCCCTGCACCCCGGCTGCGTCGAGGGGCGCACCCGTGTTCGCCGCGCACAGCGTCGTCCCCCGCAGCTCCAGCCGCAGCTGCCCCCGGACGCCCGCCCGGACGGCCGCGTCGGCCGCGTTCTGGGCCAGCTCGACGAGCAGCCGGTCGCGGTAGCCGCCCCGGACGAGGTCCTCTTCGGCGTTGGCGTCCTCGCGGAACCGGGCCGGGTCCTCTCGCCACGCCGACAGCACCCGCTGCCGGATCCCGGCGGTGCCGAAGGGGTCGCCATCGGTGGCCGTCGACATGCTCCGACCCTCCCTGCGGGCCCGGCGAGCCCTCCCGGGCATGGACCCTAGTTCGGCGGTGTCACCGGCCGTCTCCAACTACCGGGTGATATGGAGGTTCGCCCCCTCCGGGAACGGGCACGGCAGCGGGGCACGACCACGACCGAGACCACGGCGTGGCAGGGGTGGACCGGAGGAATTCGGCCCGACGACGAGGCGGTGGCAGTGGCGCTCTGGCAGTCCGCGCCGTCCCCGTTCGGGTTCCGCGAGCTGTGGTGCCAGGAGCTGCACTCGCTCGCCGAGCTCGCGAAGCTGCGCGCCCGCCTGCGGTCCACTCTCACCGGCAGCCCGACCGTCGTCCACCCCGAGCGGGAGCACTGGTCGGAGCGGCTGGTGCTCATCGCCGACGAGCTCACCTCCAACGCACTCCGGCACGGCGGTGCCCCCGTGGCCACGGCGCTGAGCCGGACCGGCAACCAGTGGCTGCTGGCCGTCAGCGACTCCTCCACCGAGGTGCCGCCCACCCCGGCCCAGGGCCGTGATCCCAGCCTCGGCGGCTTCGGCCTCTACCTGGTCGCCGATCTGTCCGCCCGGCACGGCTGGTTCGGGAACCGGAGCACCAAGACCGTCTGGGCAGTGATCGACGCCGACTGAGCAGGACTCGACCGGGGCCCGGTGCAGCGCCCGGCCGGTGCTGAGCTCCACGGTGGCCGACCCGTGTCCGGCGAGCTGGGTCGCCCGGTCGGGTCTCCTCCTGCCCGCCAAGTGACCCGCGGGTAACCTGCGCCACATGTCGCTCGTCGAGCAGATGGACACGGTCACCGACGCTTCCGCCGGCACCGTCGACCGCCACGCCACCACCCAGACCTTCGAGTCCACGAACCCCGCCTCCGGCGCGGTCGTCGGCGTCTTCCCCGTGCACGACACCGACGCCGTGGCCGAGACCGTGGAGCGCGCCCGCACGGCCGCCGCCCGTTGGGCCGAGCTCGGCTTCGACGGGCGCAAGGAGCGGCTGTCGGCCTACCGCGGCTACCTCGCCCGGCGCATCAACGAGCTCGCCGACCTGGTCCACCGCGAGAACGGCAAGCCGCACGCCGACGCGATCCTCGAGATCACCCTGGCGATCGACCACCTGGCGTGGGCGGGCGCGCACGCGCGCAGGTCGCTCGGCCTGCGCCGGGTGAAGGCCGGGCTGCTGGCCGCCAACCACGCCGCCTACCTGGAGTACCAGCCGCTCGGCGTCATCGGCGTGATCGGCCCCTGGAATTACCCGGTCTTCACGCCGATGGGCTCCATCGCCTACGCGCTGGCCGCCGGCAACGCCGTCGTCTTCAAGCCGTCGGAGCACACCCCGCCGTGGGCGCCTGGCTGGCCGCCGCCTGGCGGGCCGCCGTCCCCGACTGCGAGGACGCGTTCCAGGTCGTCACCGGCTTCGGTGAGACGGGGGCCGCGCTGTGCCGCGCCGGCGTCGGCAAGCTCGCCTTCACCGGGTCCGCCCCCACCGGCCGCACGGTCATGGCCGCCTGCGCGGAGACCCTCACCCCCGTGCTCATGGAGCTCGGCGGCAAGGACGCGATGATCGTCGACGACGACGCCGACGTGGTCGCCGCCGCCGACGCCGCCGTCTGGGGGTCGATGAGCAACGCCGGGCAGACCTGCATCGGCATCGAGCGCGTCTACGCCACCAGCGCCGTCTACGACCGGTTCGTCGCCGAGGTCACCGCCCAGGTCCGCACGCTGCGCCCGGGTTCGGACGCCGAGGCCACCTACGGCCCGATGACCATGGCCTCGCAGGGCGACATCGTCCGTCGGCACGTCTCCGATGCCGAGGTGACCGGCCGGGTGGTCCGCGGCGAGGCCGACCCGAGCCTCTTCCCCAACGAGAACTACCTCGCCCCCGCCGTGCTGCTCGACGTCCCCGACTCCTCCCCGCGATCTGCGAGGAGACCTTCGGGCCGACGCTGGCCATCACCAAGGTGCGCGACGCCGAGGAGGCGCTGGAGCGCGCCAACGCCACGTCCTACGGCCTGGCCGGCTCGGTCTTCTCCGGCTCCAAGGCGACGGCGATGGACCTCGCCCGCCGGATGCGCAGCGGCATGACGTCGGTGAACTCGGTGCTCACCTTCGCCTCGATCCCCGCCCTGCCCTTCGGCGGCGTCGGCGAGAGCGGCTTCGGCCGGATCCACGGCGAGGACGGGCTCAAGGAGTTCACCCGCGCCAAGGCGATCACCCGCCAGAAGTACGCGCTGCCGGTGAACCTGATGAGCTTCAGCCGCCCCGCCTCGGCCACCGACGCCGTCGCCCGCGTCATGGGCATGCTCCACGGGCGCCACCGGTGAGCGCCCCCGACGTGGGCGACGAGTTCGACGTCGTCGTCGTCGGCGCCGGGTCGGCCGGGTGCGCGGTCGCCGGCCGGCTGTCGGAGGACCCGACGCTGCGGGTGCTGCTGCTGGAGGCCGGCGGTTCCGACGACGTGCTCGAGGTGCAGATCCCGGCCGGGCTCTACAAGACCTGGCGCACCCGGCTGGACTGGAACTACACGACGGAGCCGCAGCCGGGCCTCGACGGCCGCAGGCTGTTCTGGCCGCGCGGCAAGCTGCTGGGCGGGTCGTCGTCGATCAACGCGATGATCTACATGCGCGGCGCGGCAGCCGACTACGACGAGTGGGCCGAGCTCACCGGTGATCCGTCCTGGTCCTACGACCACGTGCTGCCGCTGTTCCGCCGCATGGAGGACAACGCCCGCGGCGCCGACCGCTTCCACGGGGTGGGTGGCCCGCTCCGGGTCGAGGACCTGCGCTCACCGCACCCGTGGACCCGCGCCGTCGTCCGGTCCGCCGTCGCCGCCGGCTACCCGCGCAACGACGACTTCAACGGTGCCACCCTCGAGGGCGTCGGCCCGTACCAGGTGACCCAGCGGCGCGGCCGCCGCTGGTCCTCGGCCGCCGCCTACCTGCACCCCGCCGAGCAGCGGCCGAACCTGACCGTCCGGACCGGGGCGCTCACGACTCGGGTGCTGCTCGAGAACGGCCGGGCGACCGGCGTCGAGTACCGCGCCGGCGGCCGGGTGCACACCGCGCGCGCCAGCCGGGAGGTCGTGCTCTCCGGTGGCGCCATCAACAGCCCCCAGCTGCTGATGCTCTCGGGGATCGGCCCGGCCGACCACCTGCGCGAGGTCGGCGTCGACGTCGTCCACGACCTGCCGGGCGTCGGGGGCGGGCTGCAGGACCACCCGCTCGTGCCGATCGTGTCGACCGTGCGGTCGGGGAAGTCGCTCCGGCTGGCCGAGTCGCCGGGCAACATGGCGATGTGGAAGGTCGCGGGCCGGGGCCCGCTGACCTCCAACCTCGCCGAGGCCGGGCTGTTCACCCGGTCCGACCCCGGGCTGGCCGAGCCGGACCTGCAGTTCCACTTCCTGCCGGTGAAGTTCTGGAAGCAGGCGGAGATCGACCCGGACGCCGAGGCCTTCAGCACCCTGGTCGTGCTGGTGCACGTGCACTCGCGCGGCTCGGTGCGGCTGCGCTCGGCCGACCCGACGTGGTCGCCGGTCATCGACGCCGGCTACCTCACCGACGAGCGGGACCTCGACGCCCTCGTGTCCGGCGTCGAGAAGGCCCGGGACATCGCGTCGGTCGGCCCGCTGGCCTCGGTGCTCGACGAGGAGTGGTCGCCGGGCGCCGCGGTGCAGGGCCGGGACGCGCTGCGCGAGTCGGTGAAGAACACCCTGGAGTCGCTGTACCACCCGGTGTCCTCGTGCCGGATGGGCACCGACGAGCAGGCGGTCGTGGACTCGCAGCTGCGGGTGCGCGGCATCGAGGGCCTGCGGGTCGTCGACGCCTCGGTCATGCCGACGCTGGTGCGGGGCAACACGAACGCACCGACGATGATGATCGCCGAGCGCGCCGCCGACCTGATCCTGGGCCGCACCGTCGACCCCGCCCTTGCCGCCGCCGGCTGATCCCGAGGGCAGAGATGGCCATGTCCGCCCGACGGGGTCAGCCGTGCGCCTGGGCGGCTGCGGCTTCCTCGCGGTCGGTCGGCGAGGCCGTCTCCGCGGGCGGGGAAGGTTGCGGCGGATGGAGATCGAGGCGGCCGCCGCCAGCATGCAGAGCCCGCCGGCGAGGAACCAGGCGAGATCATAGGAGCCGGTGACGTCGCGGATCACCCCGCCGCCGAACGCCGCGACCGCCGCGCCGACCTGGTGGGAGGCGAAGACCCAGCCGAAGACGACGGGGGCGCGGGCGCCGAAGTGCTCCCGGCACAGCGCCAGCGTGGGCGGCACCGTGGCCACCCAGTCCAGCCCGTAGAAGACGATGAAGGCGATCATGCTGACGTGCAGGTCCGGCCCGAACAGGGTGGGCAGCGCGAACAGCGACAGGCCGCGCAACCCGTAGTAGGCCAGGAGCAGCACCCGCGGGTCGACGCGGTCGGTGAGCCAGCCGGAGAAGACCGTGCCGGCGATGTCGAAGAGCCCGACCACCGCCAGCAGCCCGGCCGCCGTCGTCACCGGCATGCCGTGGTCGTGCGCGGCCGGGATGAAGTGCGGCTGCACCAGGCCGTTGGTCGACATCCCGCAGATGAAGAAGCCGGCCGCCAGCAGCCAGAACGGGCGCGACCGCGCGGCGAGGACGAGTCCCTGGACCGCCGCGCGGCCCGCACCGGTACGGACGGGGTCGACGTCGTCGGCCGCCGTTCCGCCGTAGGGGACGACGCCGAGGTCCCGCGGCCGGTCGCGGAGCAGCCAGGCCACCAGCGGCAGGACGGCGAGCGCGGCCGCCGTCGTCCCCAGCGACGCCGCCCGCCAGCCCCACTCCGAGTCGATCCAGGCCACCAGCGGCAGGAAGACCAGCTGCCCGGCCGCGCCGCCGGCGGTGAGGATGCCCGAGACCAACCCGCGCCGGGCGACGAACCAGCGGCCGGTCACCGTCGCGACCAGCGACAGCGCCATCGAGCCGGAGCCCAGTCCGACCAGCACACCCCACAGCAGGACCAGCTGCCAGCTCGCGGTCATGAACACCGTCAGCCCGCTGCCGAGCGCCACCACGAGCAGCGCGGCCATCACCACGCGGCGGATGCCGAACCGCTCCATCAGGGCGGCGGCGAAGGGCGCGGTCAGCCCGTACAGCGCCATGTTGATCGCGACCGCCGCCGAGATGGTCGACACCGACCAGCCGAATTCCGCGCGCAGCGGGTCGATCAGCACACCCGGCACGGCGCGGAAGGCAGCGGCACCTACCAGCGCCAGGAAGGTCACGGCGGCCACCCACCAGGCGGGATGGATCCGGTGCGTGCGCGGTGGGGCGAGGGCGGTCACGGCGGAGAGCATGGCGCACGGCGGACGGGCCGAGTGAGTGGCCGGGCAGCCAACATGTGCAAGGATCCGGCCATGCCGTCCCCCGGTGGGCGATCGGCCCCGCACGAGGTGGCCGTCCTCGCCCTGCCCCGCACCATGGCCTACGAGGTCGGGCTGCCCCACCAGTTCCTCGGCAGCGCCGTGGACGCCGACGGCACCAGGCTCTACCGGGTGCGCGTGGCCAGCCTCGACGGCGGGCCGGTGCGCACCTCGGCCGGCTACTCGCTGCTCCCCGAGCACGACGCCTCGATCCTGGAGACCGCGCAGACCGTCGTCCTCCCGGGCATCCACGGCACCTCCGCCATGACCGACGGGACCGTTCCGGACGAGCTGGCCGACCTGCTGCGCCGCACCGCGGAGCGGTCCCGCCTGGTCTCCATCTGCACCGGCGCCTTCGTCCTCGCAGCGGCGGGCCTGCTCGACGGCCGGCCGGCGACCACCCACTGGCTGCACGCCCCGGCCTTCGCCGCCCTCTTCCCCGCGTGCGCCTCGACCCCGACGTCCTGTTCGTGGACGACGGCGACGTCCTGACCTCCGCCGGCAACGCGGCGGGCATCGATCTCCTCCTGCACGTGATCCGCCGCGACCACGGGGGCGAGGTGGCCAGCCGCGTCGCCCGGCGCAGCGTCGTCGCCCCGTGGCGGGACGGCGGTCAGTCGCAGTTCATCGAGCGGCCGGTGCCCGAGCGCGGCGACTCGGGGACGGCGGCGACGCGCGCGTGGGCGGCCGAGCACCTGGGGATGCGCTCACCCTCGCCGACCTCGCCGCCCACGCGCGGATGAGCGTCCGCACCTTCACCCGGCGCTTCCGCGAGGAGACGGGGCTCTCGGCCAGCCGCTGGCTGGTGCAGCAGCGGGTCGCCCTCGCCCGCCGGCTGCTGGAGTCGACCGACATCCCGGTCGAGCGGGTCGCCCAGCAGTCCGGCTTCGGCACCACGGCCTCGATGCGCCAGCACCTGCACGCCGCGATCGGCGTCGCACCGCTCGCCTACCGCCGCACCTACCGGGGCCGGCCACTCACCCGATGTGACCGGCGACTCCCCAGGGTGGGACCACGCGGCGCGCATCTCTGGTTGAGTACTACGTACCGGCGCCGCCCTCGCTCATCCGGAGCGGCAGGAAACGACGTCGGGCTGAGGCTGCGCCACCTTGGTGCGCCCGGCTGACCGACGTCTCGCCGACGATGCGAGCCCGCCCTGCCCCCGTGCAGACGTGCCGGCGCTCGCTCGACTGCGGTGCTCGTGCGGCCACTCGAACGCCGAAGGACCCCGTGACCTCCTCCATCAGCAACTCCCCCGCCTCCTCCGACGGCGTTCCCCGCCGCCGTCGCGGCGGACGCGGCCGCGGCACCCGCCCGGCCGGCGACCAGCAGGGCCAGAACCAGCACCGCCCGGCGCCCGCCGCCCCGCTCCCGTCGTCGTCCCCGTGGGCGCCGATGCCACCGTCCTGCCCACGGACACCACCTTCGAGGCGCTCGGCGTCCCCGCGCCGCTGGTCGAGGTGCTGACCGGCAGCGGCATCACCGCCCCGTTCCCGATCCAGGTCGCGACGCTGCCCGACAGCCTCGCCGGCCGCGACGTGCTCGGCCGCGGCCGCACCGGCTCCGGCAAGACGCTGGCCTTCAGCCTCCCGCTGGTCGCCCGCCTCTCCGCCTCCGACAGCAAGCGGCAGGCCAAGCGGCCGCGCTCGCTCATCCTGGTGCCGACCCGCGAGCTGGCCAACCAGGTCGCCGCCGTCGTCGACCCCATGGCCCGCGCCCTGGGCATGAAGACGACGACGATCTTCGGCGGCGTCGGCCAGAACCCGCAGGTCCAGGCGCTCGCGCAGGGCGTCGACGTCGTCATCGCCTGCCCCGGCCGGCTCGAGGACCTGATCCAGCAGGGCCACTGCGACCTCGGCGCGATCGAGGTCACCATCCTCGACGAGGCAGACCACATGGCCGACCTGGGCTTCCTGCCCGGGGTCAAGCGGATCATGGACCGCACCCCGAAGGTCGGCCAGCGGATGCTGTTCTCCGCCACGCTGGACAACGGCGTCGACGTCCTGGTCAAGCGCTACCTGTCCAGCCCCGTCACGCACTCGGTCGACCCGGCCGTGGCCCCGGTCAGCACGATGACGCACCACGTGCTGCAGGTGCAGAGCGCCGACAAGGCAGAGGTCGTGCGCCAGCTCGCCTCCGGGCTGGGCCGCAGCGTGCTGTTCACCCGCACCAAGCACCAGGCCAAGAAGCTCGCCAAGCAGCTGACCGCCCAGGGCATCCCGGCGGTCGACCTGCACGGCAACCTCAGCCAGAACGCCCGCGAGCGCAACCTCGAGGCGTTCACCACCGGCGCCAGCCGGGTGCTGTGCGCGACCGACATCGCCGCCCGCGGCATCCACGTCGACGACGTCGCGCTGGTGGTCCACGTCGAGCCGCCGTCGGAGCACAAGGCCTACCTGCACCGCTCGGGCCGCACCGCCCGCGCCGGGGCCGAGGGCGCCGTCGTCACCGTCTCGACGCCCGACCAGGCCGGCGAGGTCCGCAGCCTGGCCCGCCAGGCCGGGATCACCCCGAAGGTCAGCGTTGTCCGCCCGGGTGCACCCGAGATCGAGGCGCTGACCGGCCCGGCCGCCCCTACGTCGAGCCGGCGCCCGTCGTCGAGCAGCCGCAGGGCACCGGCGGCGGCGGACGTCGTCGCAGCGGCGGCTCCGGTCGCGGTTCCTCGGGCGGGGCGTCGTCCTCGGGCGGTCGCAGCGGTTCCGGCGCGGCCAAGACCGGCGGTTCGGGCCGCGCGTCCGGCCCGGCCCGCACGCGCGCCGAGCTGGCGGCTCGCGCCGGCAGCTCGTCGGCCGCGTCCTTCAGCGCCCGTTCCCGCCGCGGCGGTCGCTGACCTCTCGCATCTCGCCCGTCGCCGTCGCACGGACGGCGACGGGCCGGCACTCAGCCCGCCGACGACGGCCGGGCGTTGGACTCGTGTAGCCGTCCCCGTGCCGTTGGACGACCCTCCATGCGTCGCCCGCTCCCCTGAAGAGGGTCGTCACGCGCAGGGCATCCTCCGGGGCGGAGCGCTGCGCCGAACAGGGTCACCGGCTCGTCGCGCGACTACAGCGCCACCCGCGCGGTGGCGTCGCCGTCATGGATGCCGACGACCTCGTCGACCATCAGGGGCAGGACCTGGGCCAGGAACGCGTCGACGTCGTCCACGGAGCTCCCTTCCGGGAGTGCGATGGAGCGCCGTCTGGCGGCGGATCGCCGACCCGACAAGGGACGTCGGGCCGCCTCGGTCGGTCAGCGCTCCACCGAGCCTCTTCCGGCCCGACACGTCCGGAAGGCGGCCGGCGGACGAAGACCGATGAGCGGGAACCGCCGCCATCGACCTCCAGGGAGCCCACGTGTCCGTTCCGAACGTCATCCGTCCCGGTTCCCGGCGCCGGCTGCCGGCCGTCCTCCTCGCCGTCGCGCTGGGTTCGCTGACCGCCTGCGGCGGCAGCGACAGCCCGGACACCGATGGCGCGAGCGCCCCCACCACGCAGGCCCAGCCGAGCGAGGCCGCACCGGCGGCACCCTCGGCACCTTCGGCACCGGCGGCCGAGGGCGACGTGCAGACCGTCACCGCCGTCGAGGAGGACTTCAGCATCTCCGTGGACGCGGAGACGCTGTCCGCCGGCGAGATCGAGATCGAGGTCCGCAACGAGGGCAGTGCCTCCCACGACCTGGTGATCGAGCAGGACGGCGAGGACATCGCCCGCACCGCGGTCATCGAGCCCGGCGCCTCGGAGACCCTGACCGTGACCCTCGAGCCCGGCGAGTACGTCTTCTACTGCTCGATCGCCAACCACCGGGGAATGGGCATGGAACTTCCCGTGACGGTCAGCTGATGCCCGCCGCGACGCTCGACCCACGGGCCCGGTCCGGGACGGCGATCACGGTGCTGCGCATCGGCGGCGCCGCACTCCTGATCGGCATCGCCGTCATCCACGGCTACCTCTGGCAGGCGGGCTACCGCAGCATCGACGTGATCGGGCCGGCGTTCGTGCTCGATACGGTGCTCGGGATCCTCGGCGCGCTGGCCGTCCTCCTGGCGCCGCGCCGGCTGCTGCCCTGGGCCGCCGCGGCCGGTGCGGCGCTGGCCCTGGGCACCCTGGGCGCGCTGGTGCTCTCCACCACCGTCGGACTCTTCGGCTTCGTGGAGTCCACCCAGGCGCAGCTGTGGTGGGAGTCCTTCTGGGTCGAGGCCGCGGCCACCGTCGTCCTCACCGCTCTCGCCGTCCTGGCGTGGCGCGGACGCCGTTCCTGACCCGCCCCACACCCTCCTCCTCACCGTATGGGGTCCTCCCGCACCGTCGACCGTGCGGGAGGACCCCTGACGATCAGGGAACCTGATCATCGACGGGGCCGGCGGGTCAGTTGCCGCTGGCGAAGGCGGCGTCGAACGCCGCGGACGGCGGGTCGAACGCCAGCCGGCGGACGAACTCCAGCGCCTCGGGCGCACCGACCAGCCGGTCCATGCCGGCGTCCTCCCACTCCACCGAGATCGGCCCGTCGTAGCCGATGGTGTTGAGCATCCGGAAGCAGGCCTCCCACGGGACGTCGCCGTGACCGGTGGACACGAAGTCCCAGCCGCGCCGCGGGTCGGCCCAGGGCAGGTGCGAGCCCATCCGGCCGTTGCGGCCGTTGCCCACCTGCTTCTTCGCGTCCTTGCAGTCGACGTGGTAGATCCGGTCCTTGAAATCCCAGATGAAGGAGACCGGGTCGAGGTCCTGCCAGACGAAGTGGCTCGGGTCCCAGTTGAGGCCGAACGCCTCCCGGTGCCCGATGGCCTCCATCGTCGCGACCGTCGTCCAGTAGTCGTAGGCGATCTCCGACGGGTGCACCTCGTGCGCGAACCGCACACCGACCTCGTCGAAGACGTCCAGGATGGGGTTCCAGCGGTCGGCGAAGTCGCGGTAGCCGTCCTCGATCATCGACTCGGGCACCGGCGGGAACATGGCCACGGTCTTCCAGATCTTCGACCCCGTGAAGCCGACGACCGTCTTCACGCCCAGCCGGGCCGCCGCGCGGGCGGTCAGCTTCATCTCCTCGGCCGCCCGCTGCCGGACGCCCTCGGGGTCGCCGTCGCCCCAGACGCGCGGGTGCACCATGCCGCGGTGCCGCTCGTCGATCGGGTCGTCGCACACGGCCTGGCCGTTGAGGTGGTTGGAGATCGCGAAGACCTGCAGGTCGTGCCGCTTCAAGAGCTCCAGGCGCTCCTGCACGTAGGAGTCGTCGTTCACGGCGCGCTCGACGTCGAGATGGTCGCCCCAGCAGGCGATCTCCAGGCCGTCGTAGCCCCACCCGGAGGCCAGCCGGCACATCTCCTCGAACGGCAGGTCGGCCCACTGGCCGGTGAACAGGGTGACGGGACGGGGCATCAGAAGTCTCCTCGGATCTCGGTCCAGCGGGAGCTGTCGGCTGCGCTGCGCTCGACGGCGTCGAGCACCCGCTGCACCTGCAGCCCGTCGGCGAAGGACGGCGCCGGGTCCTCGCCCGCGGCGATGGCGGTGACCAGGTCGACGACCTGGTGGGTGAAGCCGTGCTCGTACCCCAGGCCGTGCCCGGCCGGCCACCAGTTGCCGACGTAGGGGTGCCCGGGCTCGGTGACCACGATGCGGCGGAAGCCTGCGGTCTCGGCGGGCTCGTCGCCGTCGAAGAAGTGCAGGACGTTCATGTCCTCGAAGTCGAACGCGAGGCTGCCGCGCGAGCCGTTGATCTCGATCCGGATGGCGTTCTTCCGGCCGAGCGCGAAGCGGGTCGCCTCGAAGACGCCCAGCGCCCCGCCGGTGAACCGGCCCAGGAACACGGCGGCGTCGTCCACGGTCACGGTGCCGGTGCCCTCACCCCCACGCCGGACAGCGAGCCGGCCGACGCGGGCAGCGGCCGCTCCGTGACGAAGGTCTCCAACGTCGCGCTGACGCCGGTGAGCGCCTGCCCGGTGATGTGCTGCGTGAGGTCGACGACGTGCGCGCCGATGTCGCCGAGCGCGCCCGAGCCGGCCTTGTCCTTCTCCAGCCGCCACGACATCGGGGCGGAGGGGTCGGCGATCCAGTCCTGCAGGTACTGCGCCCGGACGTGCCGGATGTCGCCGAGCCGGCCGTCGGCGACGAGCTGCCGGGCCAGGCCGATCGCCGGCACGCGGCGGTAGGTGAAGCCGACCATCGAGCGGACCCCGCGGGCCGCAGCCTTCGCGGCGGCGTCGGCCATCGCCTCGGCTTCGGCGACCGAGTTGGCCAGGGGCTTCTCGCACAGCACGTGCTTGCCGGCCTCGAGCGCGGCGATCGCGATCTCGGCGTGCGTGTCACCCGGGGTGCAGACGTCGACCAGGTCGACGTCGTCGCGCTCGAGCAGGCGGTGCCAGTCGGTCTCGGTCTCGCGCCAGCCGAGCTTGCCGGCGGCCTCGGTGAGCCGTGCGCGGTCCCGGCCGACCAGGACGGCGAGGTCCGGCCGCAGCGGCAGGTCGAAGAAGTGGGGGCGGTGCGCCAGGCCTGCGAGTGCGCCGCGCCCATGAAGGCGTAGCCGATCAGCCCGATGCCGAGGGTGGAGGTCATGTGCTTCTCCCGGAGGGATGGAGCAGCAGGGGAACGGCGCGCGCTCCCCTGCTGCTCCGTCGGCGGATCAGGACTCGAACGCGCGGTCGATGTAGTCCTCGACGTTCTCGGCCGTGACGACCGGGGCGTTCAGCACGATCTCCCGCGGGACGCCCTGGGAGACCAGGTCCGACAGGCCCTTGCCCTGCGCGATCAGCCGGGCCAGGCGGATGCCGTCGGCGGCCTGGGTGTGCGGGTAGATGACGGTCGCCTGCAGAACGGAGCCGCCCTCCTGGATCGCGCGCATGGCGTTCGCCGAGCCGGCACCGCCGACCATGACGAACTCGTCGCGGCCGGCGTTCTCGATGGCGGCCAGAACGCCGACGCCCTGGTCGTCGTCGTGGTTCCACAGCGCGTCGAGCTGCGGGGCGGCCTGGAGCAGGTTGGCCGCGGCCTCCTCGCCGCCCTCCACGGTGAAGTCCGCCGCGACGCGGTTGTCGACGTCGAGGCCGCAGTCCGACAGCGCGTCGGCGAAGCCCTGGCTGCGGTCCTGGGTGAGCGGCAGCGAGTCGATGCCGGCGATCTCGGCGACGACGGCGTCGGGGTTGTCGCCGACCTGCTCGCAGACGTAGGTGCCCGCGGAGACGCCCATGCCGTAGTTGTCGCCCAGGATGGTGGCGCGGGCGGCGAACGGGCTGTTGAACTCGCGGTCGACGTTGATGACCGGGATGCCGGCCTCCATCGCCTGCAGCGCGACCGGGGTCATCGCGGCGCCGTCGAAGGGCAGCAGCACGATGGCGTCGACACCCTCGTTGATGAAGGTCTCCACCTGGCTGATCTGCGTGCTGACGTCGTTGGTGCCCTCGGCGACCTGGAGGTCGATGTCGTCGTACTCCTCCGCCGCGGCGCGGGCGGCCTCGGTGATGCCGGCCATCCAGCCGTGGTCGGCCGCCGGTGCCGAGAAGCCGATGCGGACGGTCTCGCCCGTCTCGTCGTTGGAGCTGGCCACGTTCTCACCGCCGCCGTCGGAACCGGAGCTCTCCGGCTCGTTGCTGGTGCAGCCGGCGACGAGCACGCCGGCGCCGGCCAGGGCGACCGCGGTGGACATCAGGCGACGGTAGGGGCGCTGCCTCGCTGCAGACATGTATCTCTCCTCGATATGCCTTCTCCGGCGGGTCGCCGGCAGGTTCGGTTGGGACGGGTGGAGGTCAGGGGTGGAGCCGGTGCCGGGGCGGTCGCCGCCCGGAGCGCCGGGAACGCTGGAGCCGCCGGACACCGAGCCGGCCGGGGTGCCCCCGGCGACCGCTCCGCCGGATGACGACTCGCCGGACTTGGAACCGGTCAGCCAGCCGAAACCGCCGCCGCGCCCTCGGCCAGCCGCGACTGCAGCAGGACGGCGAGCACGATGATCAGGCCCTGGGCGACGGCCTGGGCGGAGCTGGACAGGTTGTTGAGCACGAAGACGTTGCCCAGCGTGATGAGGATCAGCACGCCGAGGACGGTGCCGACGATCGTGCCCCGGCCACCGACGAGCAGGGTGCCGCCGATGACGACGGCGGCGATCGCCTGGAGCTCCAGCAGCGTGCCGTGGGTCGAGCTGCCGGTCGTCGTCCGCGCCATGAGCATCACCGCGGCGATGCCGCAGGTGACGCCGGAGAGCACGTACAGCTTGAGGGTGTGCCACTGCACGCGGATGCCGGCCAGCCGCGCGGCCTCGGCGTTGCCGCCGACGGCGAAGGTGTGCCGGCCGAAGGTGGTGCGGTTGAGCAGGATCCAGCCGCCGACCGACACCAGCGCCCAGATGATCACCAGTCCCGGGACGCCGAAGACGTCGCCGCCGAAGAACTCGCGGAAGCCGCGGTCCTGCACGATCTGGGTCCGGCGGTTGGCGATGATCTCGGCCAGTCCGCGGGCGGAGACGAGCATGGCGAGGGTGGCGATGAAGGCCACCAGCCGCCCGTAGGCGATGATGATGCCGTTGATCAGTCCCGCCCCGGCGCCCACGGCGATCGCGGTGAACACCATGACGATCCAGTGGAAGTCCTCGGCCATCTGCTGGGTGGCCAGCGTGGTCGCCCAGACCGACGAGAGCGCGACCAGCGCGCCCACCGACAGATCGATGCCGCCGCCGATGATCACGAAGGTCATGCCGATGCTGACCACACCGACGACGGCCGCCAGCCGCAGGATCGTGAGGACGTTGTCGATGTCGACGAAGCGGTCGGGAGCGGTGACGGCGCCGACGATGCAGAGCAGGCCCAGGGCCACGACGAGACCGATGAGCCGCCCCGCGGGCCCGGCCATGAAGCCGGGCCCCTTGCCGTTCGTTCCTTCGGGCGCGCGGCCCTCCGGCGACGCGGGTGCGTCCGCTCCCCGGTCGTCGCGGTGCTGCCGGTCATGCCACGTCCCCTTCGTGCGGCTGTGCGGTGGCCTGCTGCCGGTCGCCCCGATGGCGGGGCCGACCGTTCCCTCCATGACGAGGTCGAGCACGGCGTGCTCGTCGAGCGCATCGGCCGGTTCCTGGGCCACCACGGCGCCGTCGGAGATCACCAGCACACGATCGGCGAGGCCGAGGACCTCCGGGATCTCGCTGGAGACGACGACCACGGCTACCCCGCGGTCGGCCAGCTCGCGGATCAGCGCGTAGATCTCCGAGCGAGCGCCGACGTCGACGCCACGGGTCGGCTCGTCGAGGAGCAGCACCCGGCACTCGCGCAGCAGCCAGCGGGCGAGCACGACCTTCTGCTGGTTGCCGCCCGACAGGGTCCGCACCTCGCGGGTCACGTCGGCCGGGCGGACGTCGAGGGCCTGGACCTGCTCGCGCGCGGCGTCCTTCTCCGCACCACCGGTGAGGAAGCCGCCCCGGGCGAACCGCGCCAGGCTGGCGATGCTGATGTTGCGGTAGACGGCGTCGCCGAGCAGCAGCGCCTGGCTCTTGCGCTCCTCGGGGGCGAGCCCCACCCCGGCCGACACCGCGGCCGCCACACTGCCCGCGCGCAGCCGCCGGCCGGCCACCGAGACCGTGCCGCCGGTCGCCCGGCGCGCGCCGTAGATCGTCTCGAGGATCTCCGAGCGTCCCGATCCGACGAGCCCGGCGAGCCCGACCACCTCGCCCGGCGCGACGTCGAAGGAGACGCCGTGGAAGGTACCGCTCAGGCCGAGGTCGCGGACCGAGAGCAGCGGCTCGGCCGCAGCGACCGCCCGGCGCTCGGGGAAGACGTACTCGATGTCGCGGCCGGTCATCAGCTCGATGACGCGGCGGGTGGGCGTGTCCTGCGCCGGCAGTCCGGTGGCCACCGTCCGGCCGTCTTTCAGCACGGTGATCCGGTCGCCGACCTGGCGGATCTCCTCCAGCCGATGGGAGATGTAGACGACCGCGACCCCGTCGCGTCCCAGGTCCCGGATGACCTCGAACAGGTGCTGGACCTCCTCGTTGTCGAGCACGGCCGAGGGCTCGTCCATGACGATCAACTTGGCGTCCTGGGACAGTGCCCGGGCGATGCTGACCATCTGCTGGGCGGCGGCGGGCAGTGAGCCGACCTCGGCGGTGGGCCGGATCTCCGGGTGGCCGAGGCGGGTCAGCAGCGCACCGGCGGCCTCGTTCGCCGGTGCCGGGCGGGCGATGCCGAACCGCGAGCGCTCGCGCCCCAGGAAGATGTTGTCGGCCACGGTGAGGCCGGAGACCAGGTCCAGCTCCTGGTAGATGGTGGCGATGCCCAGCGACATCGCGACCTGGGGGTTCTTGAGCTGCACCTGCTCGCCGCGCCAGGTGATCGTGCCCGCATCGGGCTGGTGGGCACCGGCCAGCACCTTGATCAGCGTCGACTTGCCGGCGCCGTTCTGGCCGAGCAGGCAGTGCACCTCGCCGGACCGGACGTCGAGGTCGACGCCGTCCAGGGCGCGGACGCCCGGGAACGTCTTGACGATGCCGTGCATCTCGAGCAGCGGGGCGGTCACCAGCCGGCCCCTGCCCACGACTGCGCGGCGACCCTGCGGTCAGCCAGTACGTCGTTCACGTCACCACCCGGGACTTTTGCTCATCGTTGACCATTAGTCGGCGCAGGCGTGAACATATGTCCGACGTCACAGCGGGTCAAGGGTGCAGGACCGGGGTTACCGAACCGAGATGCGATGACACTGCGGTCCTCCGTACCGCACCGCGGCCAGGTGCCGCCCTCTGGTGCGTCGAGCCGCTGCGTCGCGCCTGCGCGGACCCCTCCGGGGCACTCGGCGCGACCGTGCCCAGCGACCGAGCCGCCGTGCCGTCCTGCGGACCTACCGCGCCAGGGCGTCCACGACGGAGTCCTCGTCGAGGTACTCCTCGATGGCCATCAGGGCCGCGCCCACCCGCCCGGAGAGGTCGGGGGCGTCGCTCACCGTGATCTCCAGCGCGCGGGCGGCCAGCGGCATGGAACGGCGGTAGACCGCCTCCCGGATGCCGGCCAGCAGCGGGGCGCCGGCCTGGGCGACCCCGCCGGTCATCACGATGCGGTGCGGGTTGAAGAAGTTCACCAGCGCGGCGAGCACGGTGCCGATCGTCCGGCCGGCATCCCGGACCAGCTCGAGCGCGGGACCGTCGCCCTGGGCGGCCAGCTCGACGACGTCCCGCGTGCTGCTGACCGGCAGGCCCGCGGCGGTCGCGTCGCGCAGCAGCGCCCCGCCGCCGGCGATCGCCTCGAGGCAGTTCTCGTTGCCGCAGCGGCAGAGCACGGTGCGCCCGTCGGCGGGTTGCACGTAGATGTGGCCGATGTCCCCGGCGCTGCCCTGCGCCCCCGGTACACCCGCCCGTCGACGATCACCCCGCAGCCGATGCCGGTCCCGACCTTGACGACGAGGACGTCCTGGACCGAACCGGCGATGCCCATCTCGCCCAGCGCCATGACGTTCACGTCGTTGTCGACGTACACGGGGCACTCGTAGCGCCCGAACGCGCTGGGGATCGGGTAGTCGTGCCAGCCCGGCATGATCGGCGGGTGGGAGGGCCGCCCGGTCGAGAACTCCACCGGCCCGGGGACTCCGACGCCGACCGCGCAGACGTCGGCGGGGGTGAGCCCGGCCTCGGCGAGCACGAGCTGGGCCAGCCGGTCCACCTCGGCCAGGACGACGCCCGGCCCGTCGGCGATGTCGATCGGGTGGCCGACGGTGGCGAGGATGCGGGCCGACAGGTCGGTGACCGCGACGTCGACGCTGGTCACTCCCAGATCCACGGCCAGGGCACAGCCCGCACCGCTGTTGAACCGCAGCAGGGTGGGCGGACGGCCACCGGTGCTCCAGCCCCGGCCGCCCTCCTCCAGGAGCTTGGCCGCGATGAGCTGGTCCACCCGCGCGCTCACGGTGTTCCGGGAGGCGCCGGTCAGCGCGACGAGCTCGGCGCGGCTGCGGGCACGCCCGGTCCGCACGTGCCGCAGCAGTGCGCCGGCCGAGGCAGAGGTGGACGCCACGGCGCCATAGTGGCACGCGGGAGCCGCGGCACCGACGCCCTCGGGGGTCGCTCACCTCGACGAGGTGGGCCCGCCGTGAACGGTTGGCCGGCGGACCGGTGGGCACTGTCCGGGACGACGCACCACCTGGTCGCACGCTCAACGACATTGCGAGGTACTGCCATGGGTCTGCCCATCACCCTGTCCGAGATCGCTCCCCGGATCTCCGCCGGCGCGTTCATCCTCAACAGCGGACTCGGCAAGCGCGGCGCGGACGCCGAGGCCGCGGCCGGGATGCACGGCTTCGCCGCCGGCACCTATCCGTTCCTCAAGTCCGTTCCGCCACAGCAGTTCGTGCAGGGGCTGGCGACGGCAGAGATCGTGCTGGGCGCTGCACTGCTGACGCCCTTCGTGCCGACCTTCGCGGCCGGTGCTGCCCTGACCGCCTTCTCCGGCGGCCTCCTGGGGCTCTACCTGAGGACGCCGGGCATGCGGAAGCCGGGCAGCCTCGCGCCGACCGAGCAGGGCCTGTCCATCGCGAAGGACAGCTGGCTGGTCGGCATCGGGATCGGGCTGATGACCCGCGGGCTGATCGAGCGCCGGCCGCGGGTGACGGTCAAGAAGGCCAACAAGCTGGCGAAGAAGGAGGCGAAGGCGGCCGCTCGCCAGGCCCGCCGCGACGCGCGCTGAGACCGCGGATCAGTCCGCCGGCAGGTGCACGGTGGTGACCGTGCGGCGGCGGCGGAGCCCGTCCGGCCGGTTGTCCAGCCGCCCGCGCAGGACGTTCCCCAGGTCGGCGACCATCTCGTCGAACTCGTCGTCGGTGACCCACACCGCGGCCTGCCGGTACCCCACCCGGTCAGCGGCGAGGTCCGGTGCCCCTCCGTCGTCGGCGGCGCGCGTGACGTAACGGTCGAAGTCGGCCATGAGCGCAGCCGCGAAGCTGGTGAACGCCCGGCGGTGCTGGTCGGCCGTCATCGTCGCGGCGTCCTCGACCGACGCCGCGGCGACATCGAGCCGGTAGCTGCGCTCCGCCGCACCTCGCACCTTCCGCTCCCCACGACGGTGAGCACGCCGGCGTCGGCGAGCACGCCGACGTGCCGGTACAGCGACGCGGTCGGCACGTCCGGTAGCTCCGCACGCAGGTCGGACGTCGTCAGCGTCCGGTCACCGAGGAACGCCTGCACGACGCGCAGGCGGACGGGGTGGAGCAGCAGATCCGCGCTCGGCACGATGCCCCCTCTCGACCGTTCTCATGTTTGACAGCATTCTCAGCATCGAGAATAGTGGGGTGCATGGCCACCGTGCAACTGACGCCCACCACCGCGACCGTGCGCTTCACCCGTGCGGAGAAGATCGCCGGACTCCTCCGCGACGTCACCTTCCCTCGCGACGCCGTTCGCGGCGCCGAGCTGGTGCCCGATCCCCTCGCGGCCACGCGCGGGATCCGCGCACCCGGGCTGGGACTCCCGGGCCTGCGCAAGATCGGCACCTTGCGACGCCCCGGCGAGCGCACCCTCGTCTGCGTGCGCCGGGATCAGCCCGCGGTCCGGGTGGAGCTGGTCGGCGCGCGGTACGACACCCTGCTGCTGGGTTCCGACGACGCCGCGGCGCTCGTCGAGGCCCTCGACCCGGCGGCCTGAACCGTGCGCGAGCTGCCACTGCACGTTGCCGGCGAGTACCCGCTGAACGGCACGCTGACGCTGCCCGACGGCCGCCTGCCCGCCCCCGCGGTGGTCATCGCGTCAGGCTCGGGACCGCTCGACCGCGACTCCAACCACCGCCGCGCGCGGTTCGACGTCGCCCACCAGCTGGCCGCGGCGCTGGCGGCCGGTGGCCTGGCCTCCCTCCGCTACGACAAGCGCGGCGTCGGGGAGAGCCCCGGCGACTGGCGGACGGTGGGGTTGCACGACAACGTCGACGACCTCGCGCGGGCCCGGGACGCCCTGGCCGCCCGTCCGGAGGTCGACGCCGACCGGATCCTGCTGGCCGGCCACAGCGAAGGGGCGATCCTGGCGGCAGCGCTCGCCGCCCGCGGGGTCCCGGCGGCGGGTCTCGTGCTGCTGTCGATGAGCGCCACCCCCGGGGCCGAGCTGCTGCGCTGGCAGGCTCGGCGGATCGCCCCGACCCTGCCCCGCCCGGTCCGTGGGCTGCTGCGCCTGCTCCGGGTCGACCTGGAGCGGAAGGTCGCCGGCAACCACGACCGGATCCGTGCCACCACGGGCGACGTCGCCCGGATCGGCGGGGCGAGGATCAACGCGCGCTGGCACCGCGAGTTCCTGGCGCACGACCCGCGCGAGGACCTCCGCCGCCTGACCGTCCCGGTCCTGGCACTGACCGGCGGAAAGGACCTTCAGGTGGACCCGGCACACCTGGCCACCATCGAGGCGACCGTGCCGGGAGGCGCCACGACCGCGCTGCCCCCGGACCTGACCCACACCCTGCGCCGCCAGCCGGGGCCGCCGTCGATGGGCGCCTATCGACGGGAACTGCGCCAGCCCGTGGACGCCGACCTGCTGGGCACCGTGGTCCGGTGGTGCCGCGAGATCACCGGCCTCGGCTGACGGGCACGACGACAGGCCTTCCCCGGGTACTCAAATGTTGGAGCATCCGGTCGAGCGCGGTCGCGCCACCCTGGGGCGACCGTCCTCCTCCCAGGAGGCCGCCGTGACCCATCGGACCCGTCCCGCCCGGCTCGGCGTCGCGGCCCTGCTGGCCGCGGGGCTCACCGCGTGCGGCGGATCCGACGATCCCGGGTCCGAGCCCGAGTCCACCGTCGTCACCGATCCCGCCCAATCGTTGCCGAGCCAGCCGGGCGACTCCGGCCAGACCTCGGCATCGACCTCCCCGGGCGAGCAGGAGACGGAGGCGGTCGGCGCCGCGCTGGTCGACTTCGCCGTCGAACTGGACGAGGACAGCTTCTCCGCGGGCCCCCACGAGTTCACCATCGCCAACGAGGGAGCTCGACCCACGACTTCGTGGTCGAACGGGACGGCGAGACCGTTGCCGCCTCGGACGCGATCGACCCCGGTGGGACGACGACGCTCACGGTGGCCCTGGAACCCGGCGAGTACGTCGTCTACTGCTCGATCGCCAACCACCGCGCGATGGGCATGGAGACGACGATCCGTGTCTCCTGACCAGGGTTCCCGGACGTCCGCACCGGCGACCGCCCGCCACCACCGCCCACCGGCGCCCGCGCTGCTGTGGGCCCTGCGGATCGCCGGGGCCGCCCTGCTCGCGGCCATGGCCTGGATCCACCTGGACCTCTGGAACGACGGCTACCGGACGATCGACGTGATCGGGCCGGCGTTCCTGCTGAACGCCGTCGCGGGCTTCGGCCTCGCCGCCCTGCTGCTCGTCACCCCCGGCCCGTCGTGGGCTGGGTGGCCGCCCTCGGTGCGCTGACCGCGGCCGGGACCCTGGCCGGCCTGCTGCTGTCCACCACCGTCGGGCTGTTCGGCTTCACCGAGACGACATCCGCATCGCTCTGGTGGCAGTCGTTCTGCGTGGAGAGCGCCGCGGTCGTCGTCCTCGCTGTTCTCGCCGTCCTCGCCTCCCGGCGGCGCGCCTGACCGGGGCGGGAGGGCCGTGTCCCCGCCCGCCCACCCCGGTCCGATGGCTCAGCGCACGCCGAGCAGGTGCTCCATGGCGAGCTGGTCGAGCCGCTCGAACTGCAGTCCGCGCTCCCCCAGCGCCTGCGGGTCGTGCTGCTCGGCCCGCAGGTCGTCCAGCGACTCCCCGCGCCCAGCGTGGGCACGGCGAGCTCCGCGACCCGCGCGGCCTCGAGCGCCTCGGCGACCTCGGGGTCCGCCCGGAAGGCCTGGGCCTTCTCCTTGAGGATCAGGTAGTTGCGCATGCAGGCCCGCGCGGTCTCCCACACGCCCTCGATGTCCTCGGTCCGCGGCGGCTTGTAGTCGAAGTGCAGGTAGCCGTCGTAGGCCCTGCCCGTGCCCGAGCCCAGCAGGGTGTCGACGGTCCAGAACGCGCCGCGCAGGTTGCCCGCGCCGAAGCGGAGATCCTGGTCGAACCGGGGGCCGTGCTGACCGTTGAGGTCGACGTGGAAGAGCTTGCCGTGCCACAGCGCCTGCCCGATGCCCTGGGCGAAGTTCAGCCCGGCCATCTCCTCGTGCCCCACCTCGGGGTTGAGGCCGACGCGGTCGGGCTCCTCGAGCTCGTTGATGAACGCGATGGCGTGGCCGATCGTGGGCAGCAGGATGTCGCCACGCGGCTCGTTGGGCTTGGGCTCGAGGGCGAACCGGATGTCGTAGCCCTTGTCGCGGACGTAGCCGCAGAGGAGGTCCAGGCCCTCCTTGTAGCGGTCCAGCGCGGCGGCGACGTCCTTGGTCCCGCCGGACTCCGCACCCTCGCGCCCGCCCCAGAGGACGTACGTCTTCGCCCCCAGCTCGGCCGCGAGGTCGATGTTGCGCAGCACCTTGGCGATCGCGTACCGGCGGACGGCCCGGTCGTTGGCGGTCAGCCCGCCGTCCTTGAACACCGGGGCGCCGAAGAGGTTCGTCGTCGCCATCTCCACGCCCATGCCGGTCTCGGCGAGGGCCTTCCGGAACCGCTCGAGGGTCGCGTCCCGGGTGGCGTCGTCGGGCACCAGGTCGTCGTCGTGGAAGGTGATGGCCGCGGCGCCGAGCTCGGCCAGCCGGTGCACGGCCTCCACCGGGTCCAGGACCGGGCGGACCGGTCCACCGAACACGTCGACGCCCTGCCAGCCCACCGTCCAGAGGCCGAAGCTGAACTTGTCGTCCTTGGTCGGGGTGTAGTCGGTCATGCGGGGATCTCCGTCCGGGTCGGTGGATGGGCAGTGCGGGAGATGGCTCAGGAGCCGATGGCCGGGCTCACGCCGTCGTCACCGGCCACCGGGACGAGGGTCGGGTCGTCGAACACCGCCTCCAGGGCGACGTGCGCGCCCCCGAGGACGGCGGCGGTGAAGCCCAGCGTGGACAGCACGATGCGCGCTCCGGCGAGGTCGGGGCCGAACACCCGGGCGCGCAGTTCGGCGGCCATCGGCTCGGTGAGGAACCGGCCGAGGACGGCGAAGTAGCCGCCCAGCAGCACGACCTGCGGGTTGAACACGTTGATCAGGACGGCGGCGCCGGTGCCCAGGGCCGTGCCGACCTGGGTGAGCGCGTCGAGCGTGCGCCGGTCGCCGGCGTCGGCCCGGGCGGCGAGCTCGGCGAGCCGGGTCTCCAGATCGCGACCGTGGTCGTGCACCGGGTCGCCGGGGTCGGCGGCCGCGCGCAGCAGCGCGGACAGCCCCACGACGGTCTCCCAGCAACCGTGTCGGCCGCAGCCGCACACGAGGTCGGGGTCGCCGAGCGAGGTGTGCCCGACCTCCCCGAGAGCCCGCCCGCACCGCGCAGCAGCCGGCCGTCGACGATCAGTCCTCCGCCGACGCCGACCTCACCGGTCAGGTAGACGAGGTCGGGGTGCGCGCCTCCGGGCCCATCGCCCACTCGGCGATCGCCGACAGGTTGGCGTCGTTCTCCACGCGGATGGGGCAGTCGAGGTCGACGCGGGCGCGCAGACCGTCGAGCACGGCGACGTCGTGCCAGCCGAGGTTCGGCGCGTAGGTGGCGACGCCGTCACCGCTCCGGACCAGGCCGGGGACGGCGACGGTGAGCCCGACCGGGACCGCGCCCCGGGTAGCGGCCGCGGCGAGGGCCTGGTGCACGAGGCGGGCCACCGCATCGAGCGTGCCCTCGGCCCCGAGCTCGGGGACGTCGAGCGCCGTCCGGTGCTCGAAGAGCACCTCCCCGCAGGTCGAGGACGAGGATGGCGACGTAGTCGACGTTGAGCTCCACCCCGACGCCGCAGACGCCACGGCCGTCCAGGTGGACGATCAGCCCCGGCCGGCCCACGGAGCCGCCGCGGTCGACGTCCCCGGCCGTGATCAGCCGACGGTCGGCCAGCTCCGCGACGAGGCTGGACACGGTGGCCTTGTTCAGCCCGGTCTCCTGGGCGATGCGGGCCCGCGACCGCGGGCCGGCGTCCCGGAGGTGCCGCAGGACGAGTCCGAGGTTGCTGCGCCGGACGGTCGCCTGATCGGCGGGGCCCTGCCGGCGAGTGGCGCCGTCGTACAGCCGGCGTTCGTCGAACACGCGCCTGATCACCCCTCCGAGCGCCTCGTCGCACTCATTTGTCGGTCGCGTCAACAAATTACTGACGGGGATGCGGTGTGGTCAAGGTCGCCTCCGTCGCCCCGTCCCGACCGAGGCGCCCCGTCCTGGCCGCCTTCAGTTGACCGACCCGCCGACATGACCCGGCCGTGGTTACAGTCCCGGCCGTGACCACCCTCACCGTTGCGGTGCGATGAGCACCGCCCGCACCCTCGTCGCCGGCGTCGACACCTCCACCCAGGCCTGCAAGGTCGTGATCCGCGACGCCGCGACGGGTGAGCTCGTCCGTTCCGGCCGGGCTGCCCACCCGGACGGCACCGCGGTGCCCCCAGCGCCTGGGAGGAGGCGTTCACCGCCGCGGCCGAGGCAGCCGGTGGCCTCGCCGACGTCGCCGCCCTGTCCGTGGGCGGGCAGCAGCACGGCATGGTCTGTCTCGACGAGCACGGCGCCGTCGTCCGCGACGCCTTGCTCTGGAACGACGTCCGCTCCGCCGGCGCGGCGGCCGACCTGATCACCGAGCTGGGGAACGGCGACGACACCGCCGGTCGGCGGGCCTGGGCCGACGCGGTCGGCGTCGTGCCGGTGGCCTCGTTCACCGCGACCAAGCTCCGCTGGCTCGCCGACGCCGAACCGGAGAACGCCGACCGCACCGCCGCCGTCTGCCTCCCGCACGACTGGCTCACCTGGCGGCTGTCGGCCGACCGCCGCCTGGACACCCTCGTCACCGACCGCGGCGACGCCAGCGGCACCGCCTACTGGTCCGCCCGCACCGGCGAGTACCGGTTCGACCTGCTGGAGCTGGCTCTGCGCGGCCGCCGGCCCGCCGTTCCCCGCGTCGCCGGGCCGGCCGAGCAGGTCGGCGTCCTCGCCGGCGGATCGGCAGCGCTCGGTCCGGGCACCGGCGACAACGCCGCCGCCGCGCTCGGCCTGGCCGCCCGCCCCGGCGACGTCATCGTCTCGATCGGCACCTCCGGCGTGGTCTCGGCCGTCACCACCACGGCCGTCGCCGACGTCACCGGCACGGTGGCCGGTTTCGCCGACGCGACCGGCAGGCACCTGCCGCTGGTCGCGACGATGAACGCCGCGCGGGTGCTCGACGCGGCGGCGGCGATGCTCGGCGTCGACCACGCGACGCTGTCGGACCTCGCGATCTCGGCCCCTCCGGCGCGGACGGCCTCGTGCTGGTCCCCTACCTCGAGGGCGAGCGGACGCCGAACCTCCCTCCGCGACAGGCGCCGTGCACGGGCTGACCCTCCGGACGGCCACCCCCGCACACCTCGCCCGGGCCGCCGTGGAGGGCCTGCTCTGCGGGCTCGCCGACGGCATCGAGGCGGTCGTCGCGCACGGCGTCGCCGTCGACCGCGTGCTGCTGATCGGCGGCGCGGCGCGCTCCCCGCCGTCCAGCAGCTCGCCCCCGGGATCCTCGGTCGCCCGGTTCTGGTGCCGCCCCCGGGCGAGTACGTCGCCGACGGGGCGGCACGACAGGCTGCCTGGGCGCTGTCGGGCACCGCGGAGCCGCCCGAGTGGCCCCAGCCCGGGCTGGAGGCGTTCGAGGCAGCCCCGGCGACCGGCGTGCGCGAGCGGTACGCGGAGGTGCGCAGCCGCACCGACGGCCAGTAACGGCCCCGTCCGGAGGCTCACCGCGAGCTTGCGAGCGGTGAGAGGGACGGGGTCCTTCTGGTCACCAGCTCGCGGCGGGCCCCTGCAGGGGCCGGCCGGTCCATCACGTCACCAGCTCGCGGAGGATCGCCGCCACCGCGTCGGGATGGGTCATCGGCGTCATGTGCGCGGCACCGGGCAGCTCGACCGCCCGGCCCTTCGGCGCCGCCGCGGCGAGCCGGGCGGCCCAGTCGTGCGGGCAGAGCCGGTCCCGCGTCCCCGGACCACCGTCACCGGGACGGCGACGTCGCGCAGCCTCCGGTCGGTGTCGTCGGGCGCAGCGGTACGCCACAGCGCGGCCATCGCCCGGGGCCCGGTCCGCCACCACTGGGCCAGGACGAGGGGCACCTGCCACCACGGCTCGGCCAGCGCCGTCCGCAACCAGTGCCACGCGAGACCGGGGGTCGACCGCAGGCGGGGATCGGTGGTCGGCCCGAGGAGCACGGCACCGACCACGCGCGCGTCCCGAGCCGCGGCCACCGCGACCACCTGGCAGCTCTGCGAGTGACCGACCAGGACGACCGGGCCGTCGCCCAGCTCACCGAGCAGCCGGTCGGCCAGCTCATCCAGCGGCGGCACCGGCTCCGCCAGCCCCATGCCGGGCAGGAGGACGACCGCGGCGGCGACCCGGGCGCGAACCCGGCGCGAGGAGCGTTCGTCCAGGCCGAGACCGGGTACGAGGACGAACCGGAGGGGGCAGGGCCATCTCGACCGGTCTACCGGCCCCCGGACGAGCCGCGAGCCGAAGACTCAGCGGGCACAGTGTGGTGGATCGCACGGAACCACCGAGGGACCCCGAGGGCCTGGCACGGACCGGAGTGGAAGGATCAAGTCATCATGACGACATCACGAGCGAGTGCCCCTGCCGTCGACGCGACGCCCGGCGCCCGACCGCGCGTCGTCATCATCGGTTCCGGCTTCGGTGGCCTCTTCGCGGCGCAGCGGCTACGGAAGGCCGACGTCGACGTCACCCTGATCGGCAAGACCAGCCACCACCTCTTCCAGCCGCTGCTCTACCAGGTGGCGACCGGCATCCTCTCCGAGGGGAGATCGCGCCGGCCACCCGCGAGATCCTCCGCCGGCAGGAGAACGCCCGCGTGGTGCTCGGCGAGGTCACCGACATCGACCTGGCCGCCCGCACCGTGACCTCCACCGTGCTCGGCCGCACGATGGTGCACCCCTACGACGAGCTGATCGTCGCGGCCGGTGCCGGCCAGTCCTACTTCGGCAACGACCGCTTCGCCGAGTTCGCCCCCGGCATGAAGAGCATCGACGACGCCCTGGAGCTGCGCGGGCGGATCTTCGGTGCCTTCGAGCTGGCCGAGCTCGCCACCGACCAGGCCGAGATCGACCGGCTGATGACCTTCGTCGTCGTCGGGGCCGGCCCCACCGGCGTGGAGATGGCCGGGCAGATCGCCGAGCTCGCCCACCGCACGTTGAAGAGGGACTTCCGGAACATCGACCCCCGCACCAGCCGCATCGTCCTGCTCGACGCCGCCCCGACCATGCTCCCGGCGTTCGGCGAGAAGCTCGGTGGCCGCGCCCGGCGACAGCTCAACGAGATCGGCGTCGAGGTGCAGCTCGGGGCGATGGTCACCGACGTCGATGCCGACGGCCTGGACATCAAGGACTCCGACGGCCAGGTCCGCCGGCTCAACGCCGCCACCAAGATCTGGGCGGCGGGTGTGCAGGCCAGCGAGCTCGGCCGCACCCTGGGCGAGCAGTCCGGCGCCGAGGTCGACCGTGCGGGCCGCGTGGCGGTGCAGCCCGACCTGACCCTCCCCGGGCACCCCGAGGTGCACGTCGTCGGCGACATGATGGCGCTGGACAAGCTGCCCGGCGTCGCGCAGGTCGCGATCCAGGGCGGCCGCTACGCCGCCGACCAGATCCAGCGACGGCTGGCCGGCAAAGAGCCCGAGGGCCCCTTCCACTACTTCGACAAGGGCTCGATGGCCACCATCTCGCGGTTCCACGCGGTGGCCGACATCGGGAAGTTCAAGTTCGAGGGCTTCCTCGCCTGGATGATCTGGCTGGTCATCCACCTCTTCTACATCGTCGGCTTCAAGAGCCGGATCACGACCGTCCTGCACTGGCTGGTCAGCTTCATGGGCCGCGGCCGGTCGCAGCGGGTTGCCACCCAGCAGCAGGTCTTCGGCCGACTGGCCCTGGAGAAGCTCGGGCCGGAGTTCGAGGCGTCGAAGACCGGCGGACCCAAGGGTGCTCCGGTCGACGAGGACCTCACCGGGCGCGAATCCGCCTGACGGCCCCGGTGCAGGATCCCGCCGCCGGCGTGCGGGCAGTGGGAGGAAGCGGGGCTCTCGCTCACACCGCCTCGGACGCGACGGGGACATGCTCGTCGGCGCGCTCGAGGTGCAGCGGCTGCAGCGGGGTCGTCTCCTCGAGGTGGAGGAAGGCGTCGTACCGCTCACCGAGGACCGTCGGCACGTAGTTGCCCCACCGCTCACGACCCGGCCGGTAGACGACGCCGATCGCTCGGTGGTCGAGACGGTGGTCGAGCCAGGCAGGCCGCTCGCCCCGCGGGACGATCAGCAGGAGTCCTCCCCAGCGCCCGGTGCAGCAGGTCCTCCAGGCTGCCCGGGGGCCGGCGGCACCGGCATGCGCTCCATCTGTGCGCCCCAGCTCTGCCCGGCGATCACCGCGCCGCGGTGCCCGCCGAACCCCACCAGGACGACGTCGTCGCTGCCGTGCCGCTCGCGCAGCAGCTGTCCGACGTTCGTCATGCCGGAGCCGGCCATGTCGGTGGCCCGCGCGTCACCGATGTGCGTGTTGTGCTCCACACGACCGCCTTGCCGCCGGCATGGGCGAGCAGCCGGTCGAGCGTGTCGGCCATGTGCACGTCCCGGACGTTCCACGACTGCGCCGAGCCGCCCATCATCGCGCGGTAGTAGCGCTCCGCGTCGACCACGACGGCGGCGTTCTGCTCCGCCGAGAACCGGGACTCGGGGTCGCCCTCGAACTCCCGGCGTCCGCGCTCCTCGCAGAGCGTGCGCAGCAGGTCGACCGCCGCCTGCTCGCACGAGGTCGGTGCGAAGCGGCTGGCGAACGCGTACTCGGCGCCGTCCTCCCCGAACGGCTCGAAGCACCGCAGCGCCTGCACGGCGGTCTGCACGTGCTGGGGCTCGTGCTCGCGCAGCCACTCGACCAGGCCGTGCATCGAGTCCCAGAGGCTGTAGACGTCGATGCCGTAGAACCCGACCCGCTGCGGCTCCGGGCGGGCGGCGTTGACCCCGCGCAGCCAGCGGCAGAAGTCCACGACGTCGTCGTTGGCCCACATCCACGTCGGCCACCGCACGAAGGCGTCGAGGGCGTCCCGCGGGTCCTCGTCCGCGCCCGGCCGGAGCCGCACGCTGCGGTTGACCCGGTAGCAGTCGGGCCAGTCGCCTTCGACAGCCACGAACCGGAAGCCCCGCTCCTCGACCAGCCGCCGGGTGAGGGCTGCCCGCCAGGCGTAGTACTCGTGGGTGCCGTGGCTGGCCTCCCCGATGGCCACGATGCGCGCGTCCCCGATCCGCTCGAGGAGCGGGTCGAGATGGGCCTCGCTCCGCAACGGACCGGCGAGGGCTCGTACGTCGTCGTCACTGGTCATGGGTCCTCCCCGCCCGTGGTCAGCTGTTCTCCAGCGCGGTGCCCTCCCGGACGATCCGGGCAGCGACCTCGCGCCAGTTCCCGCTGCGCACCCACGTCTCGCGCTGCCGGGACGCCGACGTACCCCGCTCGAAGAGGCCTTCCACCAGATCGACGACGACGGTCCACTCGTCGTGCTCGGTCAGGTCGTCGCGGAGCTCGGTCAGCAGTCGTCGGACGGCGACCCGGGCGGGCACGAGTTCGCAGCGCAGCGGATCGAACAGCTCGCCTCCCAGGCCGAACCGGGCCGCCCGCCACCGCGCTGCCCGCAACAGTTCCGCGCGCGGCCGGGGACACGGCTCCTCGCGTTCGGCCCGCCCGGCGAGGACCCGGACCAGCGAGCGCGCGAGCGCCGCGTGCAGGACGACGTCGTCGACCTCGGTGCACACGTCGGCCAGCCGGAACTCCAGCGTGGGCAGGTGCGACGAGGGCCGCAGGTCCCAGTAGAGGTGCGAGGCGTCCGCGATCACGCCGGACGCCACCATCCCGTCGACGACGGCGCTGAAGCGCTCGGCGTCACCGAGGTACTCCGGTGGCCCGGTCGTCGGCCAGCGCGACCACCACATGGTGCGGTAGCTCTCGTGCCCGGTGTCGACCCCGTCGTGGAACGGCGAGCTGCCGGTCATGGCGAGCAGCACCGCGAGGTAGGGGCGGGCCCGGTCCATGATCGCGACGGCCACGCCCAGGTCGGGCACGCCGACGTGCACGTGGCAGCCGACGATGTCCTGCTGCTGCGCCAGGCCGGCCCACCGGGTGACCATCGCCTCGTAGCGCGGCGCCGGGGTGATGTCCTGCTGCTGCCAGCTGTCGAACGGATGGGTGGAGGACGCGAGGATCCGCACCCCGGCCCGCGCGGCGGCGCCGGCCGCCTCGGCCCGCGTGGTCACCAGCTCGGCGCGCAGCTCCTCGAGGCTGCAGCAGATCCCGGTCGCCGATTCCAGCTGCGTGGTGGTGATCTCCGCGTGCAGGTGCGGCCCCGATTCCTCCCGCAGCACGGCCGCGGCCAGCGCGGGGCTGCGGGTCAGCCGGTAGGTCGCCGGGTCGACGAGGTGGAACTCCTCCTCCACGCCGAACGTCGCGCCGGCGGACGGGCGCTCGGTCCCCGGCGGCCCCGTACCGTCGGCCAGCTCCACACGCGCTCCTGTGCAGCGAGGCGACGCGGGGTCGCCGGCCTCCCCGGACGCGGGGCCGGCTGATGGCCAGCCGTGCTGCTGACGGTAGGCGGTGGGGCCGTCCCCGCACCCCGCTCCGGAGGCTGGACCCGCCATCCCATCGGGGCAACCGAACGCGGACGGAGTCGTTTCCCATGCAGGATGGACACCATGCTCGTCGACCGGCGCACCCCGGCCCTGCTGCTGGCGGTGCTGTACGCCGTCTGCGGGGCGCTGTGCATGGCGACGGCGATCTGGCCGCTGCACCCCGACACGCCGATGCCGCTGCTGTGGACGCTCGGCGCGGTCGGCGGTGGCGGGGGCGCCGCCATCTGGCTCCTGCGCCGGCGGCTGAGCACCTTGGGCATGCACGCCGCGGTGGCTATGGCCAGCGTGCTCGTCTCCGTCCTGGCCTGGCAGTCGGCGACGCGGGTCGGCGTCGTCGGACTCGGTCCCGCCCTGATCGCCATCGGCCTCTACGCGGCGCACTTCTTCGACCTGACGGCCGCCCGGCTGCACGCCGGCCTGCTCGTGGTGCTGAGCACGGCGGGAGCCGTCGCGGCCGAGCCGGACCAGTTCGCCGTCGCCTGGACGGCGATCATGGTCTCGATCGTCGCGTTCACCGAGGTGCAGGGCCGCCTCGCCCGCACGCTGCGCACGGCCGCGACCACCGACCCGCTGACCGGGGTGGCGAACCGACGCGCGTGGGAGGCGGAGGCAGCTCGGCACCTGGCCCGTGCGGCGCGCACCGGTGAGCCGCTGAGCTTCGCGATCCTCGACCTCGACGACTTCAAGGAGGTCAACGACCGCGAGGGGCACGGCGCGGGCGACGCCCTGCTGCAGGACCTGGCGGCCGGCTGGTCGGCGCGGCTGCGGCAGGCGGACCTGCTCGGCCGCTACGGCGGCGACGAGTTCGTGCTGTGCCTGCCCGCCACCAACAGCGAGGGCGCCCGGGAGATCCTGCAGCAGCTGGACGCCACCCACGCCTTCGCCTGGACGGTCGGGACCGCGACCGCGCAGCCCGGCGACACGTTGACCGCCGTACTGGGCCGCGCCGATGCCGACCTGTACCTGCGCAAGCACAGCCGTCGCACCACCGGCTGACGGTCAGGGACGGCGCCAGTCGTCCGCCGTCAGATGGGAGCCGGCCATGGGGCCCATCCGCAGCATGCCGCCGTCGACGGCCCAGGACGCGCCGGTGACGTAGCCGGCAGCGGGCGAGGCCAGGAAGGCGACGACGGCCGCCACCTCGCGCGCGTCGCCCGGACGGCCGAGCGGGATCCCGGGCCGCTCGTGCCCGGGTGCGGTGGGGTCCTCGTCCTCCTGGCCGGTCATCGGCGTCGCGATCTCGCCGGGCGCCACGGCGTTCACGGTGATGCCGTGCTCGGCGAGCTCGATGGCCGCCACCTGGGTGAGCAGGCCCAGCCCGCCCTTGGCGGCGCAGTAGGCGGCCGCGCCCACGCGGGGCTGGTGCTCGTGGACGCTGGTGATGTTCACGATCCGCCCGCCGCGACCGGTGGCCACCATGCGCCGGGCGGCACGCTGCAGGCAGAGGAACGCGCCGTCCAGATCAGTGGCCAGGACCTCGCGCCAGGTGCCGAGGTCGAGGTCGAGCAGCGGCGTCATGTGGCCGGTGCCGGCATCGTTCACCAGGACGTCGACGCCGCCGAGGGCCTCGGCCAGCTCGTCCACGACGTCGGCGGCGTCCGGCAACGCGGTCAGGTCCAGGTGGCGCACCTCCGCCCGTCGTCCTCGTGCCCGCACCTCCGCGGCGGTCGCCTCCCCGCCGCCTCGTCGCGGAACCAGGTGATGCCGACATCGCAGCCCTGCTCGGCGAGGGCGACCGCTGTCGCCCGGCCGATCCCCGACTCCGATCCGGTGATGATGGCGACGCGTCCGCTGCTCTCGGTCATGGGGTCACGCTAGGCGTACCGGCCACGGACGTTGGTGGCCGTGCGCGGGAGCTCCGGTGGCGTCATCGTGGCGCTCGGCACCGCCGCGTCATGTCGCGGCGGACCCGCCGACGGTCGAGGGCTGCTCGGCGGTCGCGCGGCCGAAGCGCCGACTCCACTCCTCCAGCAGCTCACCGAGCTCCGGCGGGAGACGACCGCGAACTCTGCCCCGACCATCCCGAGGGCCAGCGCCGGCCAGACCAGGTCGTCGGCCTCCATCCGCACGCGGCAGCTGCCGGCAGCTGTCGGTTCGACGGTCGACCACTGCCCGATGCGGGCCCGGACGTCGTCCGCCGGTGCCCGTACCTCCACCTCCACGTGGTGGGTCGGGTAGCGGGAGGTGATGCCGGCCCGGACGAACTCCGCGGCATCCCCTCCCGGCACCGTGCGCGGGGCGAACCGGGCACCGGTCGGCCGCAGGTCGCTGAGCCGGTCGAGCCGGAAGCTCCGCCAGTCGCCGCGGTCCAGGTCGAAGGCCACGAGGTACCAGCGCCGGCCCAGCGCGACCAGCCGGAAGGGCTCGACGAACCGTTCGGCCGCCTCCCCGGAGGCGGTCCGGTAACGGAAGCGTAGCCGCTCGGTGTCACGGCAGGCCTGCGCGACGGCGGTGAGCGCCTCGGGGTCGATCTCCGCGCGGCTCGGCGTCCAGGCCGCCGGCACGGTGACCGCGCGCAGCGCCTCCGCGCGCCGTCGCAGCCGCGCCGGCAGGACCTGCACGATCTTGGTCAGCGCCCGCACCGACGCCTCCGCCGTCCCGGCGACCGGTGACTGCGCCGCCGCCTGCAGTCCGACGGTGAGCGCGACCGCCTCGTCGTCGTCCAGGACCAGTGGGGGCAGGACCGCGCCGGGTGACAACTCGTAACCGCCGTCGACACCAGGGCGCGCCTGCACGGGATAGCCCAGTTCGCGCAGCCGGTCGATGTCGCGTCGCAGCGTGCGCACCGAGATGCCCAGGCGGTCGGCGAGCTCGGAGCCGCCCCAGTAGCGGCGGTTCTGCAGCATCGAGAGCAGGCGGAGTGCGCGAGCGGTCGAGTCGGCCATGCGACGAGACTCTTCCTCATCGCGGTCAGGAAGTGGCACCGATCGTCGCTAGCGTCGTCCGTGACGGATCGGACGACGGAAGGCGAGTCCCATGACCAGCGCGACCACCCTCTCACCGCCGAGCGGGCCGACCTGCTCCAGACCCTGGCTGCCCACCGGCACTTCCTCCGGCACACCGTCCAGGGGCTGACCGACGACCAGGCCCGGCAGCGAACGACCGCGAGCGAGCTCACGCTGGGCGGGCTGGTCAAGCACGTCGCGCACCAGGAGGCGGGCTGGGTGCGGTTCGTCCTCGAGGGCCGTCGGCGATGGCGACCCCCACCGACGCGGCCGGCTTCGAGAAGTGGGCCGAGGAGTTCCGCATGGGACCCGACGAGACGCTCGCCGATGTCCTGGCCCACTACGCGCAGGTCGCGGAGCGCACGGACCAGCTGGTCCGGACGCTGCCCGACCTCGACGCCTCCCACCCGCTGCCGGAGGCTCCGTGGTTCGAGCCGGGCGCTGTCCGGTCGGCCCGGCGGGTGTTCCTGCACATCGTGGCCGAGACCGCGCAGCACGCCGGGCACGCCGACATCCTCCGCGAGTCCCTCGACGGTCAGAAGACGATGGCGTAAGGACCCCGTCCTCCTCACCCCTCGCGAGCTCGGGGCGAGCCTCTGGACGGGGCCGACTCGGCGACGGCGGCGCTCACCCGGTCCGGCTCTCCCTGTCGTAGTTGCGGCCCAGGAACTGCGGCACCCGTGCCCACCGGAACGCGAAGATCATCACGATCAGCGTCGCCACGTAGGGGATGACGATCAGTGCCTGACCCGGGATGTCCGTGCCGGCGATCTCCGTGCGGAGCGCGATCACGTCCATCGCCGCGAAGAACAGCGCACCCGCCGCGATGAACTGCGGACGCCAGCCGCCGAAGAACGTGAGCGCGATGGCCAGCCACCCGCGGCCGCCGACGATGCCCTCGGTGAAGGTGCCGGTGAACACCAGGGGCAGGAACGCCCCGGCCATGCCCATCAGCGCGCCACCGGCCGCCGTCGTCCAGAGCCGGGTGCGCACGACGTTGATGCCGAGGCTGTCGGCCGCCCGGGGTTCTCCCCACCGAGCGCAGGTCCAGCCCTGCCCGCGTGCGGTACAGGAAGACGTACAGCCCGACGGCGAGCAAGCCGGCGAAGTACACCAGGACGTTGTGCGAGAACAGCACGGTGCCGAGGACGGGGATGTCGCTGAGCAGCGGGATCTCCACCCGGGGCAGGGTGTCGGTGCGCGGCGTCGTGGCGGACTGCCCGATGACCACCCGGTACAGCAGGCCTGCCAGTCCCGTGGCGGCGAAGAAGAGCGCGAGACCCACCACGAACTGGTCCAGCCGGAGGATGGTCGTCGCCCACCCCAGCGCGAACCCGAAGACGGCGCCCACGCCGGCGGCGAGCAGGATGCCCAGGGCGCTGCTGTCGGTGGAGAAGCTGATGAGGAAGCCGACCGAGGCGCCCAGCAGCATGACGCCCTCCTGGGACACGCTGAAGACACCGGTCAGCCCGCCCAGCATGGTCCCCAGGGACGCCAGCAGGAACGGGACCATCGCGACCACCGTGAGCTGGGCCAAGGACGTGAACTCGCTCATGCGACTCTCCTCGTCAGCCGGGCTGCGATCACGTCGGAGAGCAGCAGGAAGATCAGGATCAGCGCTTCGATGATCAGGACCATCTCGGCCGGGACCCCGACGGTGCGCTGCATCGAGCTGGCTCCGACCTCGAGGATGGCGATGCCGAAGGCCACCACGGGCACCCACAGGGCACTGCCGCGCGCGATCAGCCCGATGATGATGCCGAGCAGCAGGAAGTTGGACTGCATGCCCTCGAGGGCCCGGCCGTGCACGCCGGCGACTTCCAGGGCGCCGGCCAGGCCGCCGAGCGCGCCGCCGACGATCAGCGCGAGGACGGCGACCTTCTCGACGCGGATGCCGTTGATCCCCGCCGCCCGCGGGTTCGTGCCGGCCGCCCGCAGCTCGAAGCCGGCCGCGGTGCCCCGGGTGACCACGATCGTCGCCAGCGCCACCAGGCCGGCCAGCAGGATGCCCGCGTGCACGCCGGGCGGCCCGCCGATATCGGGGAGCACCGCGCCCTCTCCGACCCGCTGGGTCGCGGCGACCCCGGCGGCCGGGTCGGACCACACCTCGGTGGCCGCGTAGTCGAGGACCTGGAAGGACACGAAGTTCAGCAGCACCGTGCTGAGGATCTCGTTGACCCCGAACCGGCCCATGAGGAACGCGGCGATCCCGGCCCAGACCACGCCGGCCAGCACACCGGCGACGATCAGCAGCGGCATCAGCGCGGCCATCGGGAGGTCGGCGTAGACGATCCCGACGCCGGCCGCCGCAGTGGCACCGACCAGCAGCTGACCCTCGCCGCCGATGTTGAATCGGCCGACCGCCAAGGGGATGGTGAAGCCGAGGGCCAGCAGGGCGAGCGGCACCCACTTGGTCAGTGTCTCGGTGAAGCCGAAGCCGGTCCGGAACGACGTGGTGAGGATGGTCCGGAACGCCCCGACGACGTCGTAGCCCAGCGCGGCGATGACGACGCCGGAGACCAGGAAGGCGGCCACGAGCGCGAGGACGTAGGGCAGCAGCCCGCGCAGCAGTCGCGCGGCCAGGCTCGGCGCGGCCGGCGCGACCGCGTCGGGCTCGGTGAGCACGGGGGACGTCATGCGGTCTCCTGGACGCCGGCCATGAGACGGCCCAGCGCGTATGCGTCGTAGTCGCCGCGCCGGCGCTCGCCGACGATCCGGCCCGAGTAGAGGACCACCATCCGGTCGGCCAGCAGGCTGAGCTCGTCGAGGTCCTCGGAGATCAGCACGACCGCGCAGCCACGGTCGCGCGCCTCCTGGACACGTTCGTAGACGAACCGGGCCGATCGCAGGTCGAGGCCGCGGGTCGGGTTCTGCAGGACCAGGACCGACGGCTCGCGGTCGAACGCGCGCGCGAGGATCAGCCGCTGGATGTTGCCGCCGGAGAGGTTGCCGGCCGGCGCGTCGGGACCGGGCGTCTTGATCGTGTACCTGTCGATCGTCGCCACTGCGTGCTCCCGCACCCGCCGCCACTGGATCAGCCCGCCCCGGCGATGGGCCTTGTCGCGCTGCGACCCCAGCAGCAGGTTGTCGGTGACCGAGGCGGCACCGAGGATGCCGTCGCGGTGCCGGTCCTCCGGGACGTACGCCACCCCGGTGTCCAGCCACTGCCGGGTCGGCAGTCCGGCCAGGTCGGCACCGTCGACCGCCACGTTCCCCGCGTGGACCGGCCGCACGCCGGCCAGGACCTCGGCCAGCTCCACCTGGCCGTTGCCGGCCACGCCCGCGACGCCCAGCACCTCGCCCGCACCGACGGCCAGGTCGACGCCGTGCAGGGCAGGCACGCCCTGGTCGTTGCGCGCGACGAGCCCGGACACCTCCAGCAGGGGGCGCTCGACCCCGGCGCGTCCACGGCCCGCTCCTCGGCGCGCGCCACCTCCCCGACCGCCCCGAGCCCGAGCGCTGCGACCACGTCGGAGGACGGCTCCGCGAGCTCGCCCACCATGAGCGAGGCCAGCCCGGTCGCGTCGGTCTCGGCACGGCGCACGGTGGTCATCCGGCGCCCGTCGCGCATCACCGAGATGCGGTCGCAGATGGCCAGCACCTCGCGCACCTTGTGCGAGATGAAGACGATGCTCGTCCCCTCGGCGACGATCTCGCGCAGCGAGGCGAACAGCCCCTCCACCTCCTGCGGGGTCAGGTTGGTCGTCGGCTCGTCCAGGATCAGCACCCGAGCGCCGCGGTAGAGCACCTTGAGGATCTCCACCCGCTGCCGAGCGCCGACCGACAATCGGTCGGTCCGCGCACGGGGGTCGACCGCGAGCCCGAACCGGTCGGAGAGCTCCGAGATCCGGCGGGCGGCGTTGCGCAACCCTCCGGAGGACCCGCTCGTGCCCAGCACCACGTTCTCGACGACCGAGTAGGTCGACACCTGCAGCAGGTGCTGGTGCACCATGCCGATCCCGAGGCCGATGGCGTCGCGCGGCGAACGTACGTGCACCTCGCGCCCGTCGATCCGGATCTCGCCCGCGTCGGGGCGGTAGAGGCCGTACAGGACGTTCATCAGCGTCGTCTTGCCGGCGCCGTTGCCGCCGACCAGCCCGTGCACCTCGCCGCGCGCCAGCTCGAAGTCGGCGTCGACGAGGGCCCGGACCGGCCCGAAGGACTTGCTGATGCCGGTCATGGTGAGCGGCCGGGCCTGGTCGAGGGCCTCCTCGGATGAGTGCCTCCCGACCGGCCCGGCGGCTGCCGGATCGCTCATTCGACCGGCGTCACGTCGCGGTCGACCTCGATCTCGCCGGCGGCGAGCTGCTCGACCACCTGGTTGACCTCGTCGATGACGGCCTGGTCGACGTTCTGCGGCGTCTGCAGCGAGATGCCCTGCTCGTAGTCCATGCCGAGGTAGCCGCCGGTCTCGCCGGCCTCGATCGAGGTGAGGATCTCGTCGAGCATGACCTCGAAGTCGTAGAGCACGGAGGTCAGGTAGTGCTCGGGCGAGAGGTTCGACTTGTCGGTGTACTTCGCGGTCATGAGCGCGCCCGCGGGGCCGTCGCTGATCGCCTCGAAGGCACCGACGACGCCGAGGTTGAGCGAGGTCAGGATGACGTCGTTGCCCGCGCCGAGCAGCTGGCTGGTGAACTGCTGCGCCCGCGTCGGGTCGTTGAAGTCACCGGTCCACACCGACGTCAGCGTCGCGTCGGAACCGGTGTCCTCGAGGGCCTGCTCCACGGCGTGCACCTCGGAGTAGGAGAACGGCAGGGTGACCCCGCCGAGGTAGGCGATCTGGCCGCTCTGCGACGCCGACGCGGCCAGCACGCCGAGCGGGTAGAAGGCCAGGTGGAAGTTGCGGTCCAGGACCCAGACGTTCTCCGGCACGTCCTCGGGCTCGGTGTCCTGCTCGGCGATGAAGACGACGTCGGGGTTCTCGGCCGCGACGGCGACCGTGGCGTCGTAGAACTGGCTGCCGTGCGTCCAGACGACGGTGTAGCCGTCGGCCACGTACTCCCGCAGCACCCGCTCCGCGTCGGGCACCTGGACGCTCTCGGGTAGGTGACCTCGGCGCCGTGCTCCTCCTCGGCGGCCTCGAGGGCCTGCAGGCCGAGGAAGGTGTAGTCGGCGTCGGTCGTGGTGCCGGAGAAGATGGCGGCGATCCGGGGCGCGTCGTCGCCGCCGGCGGCACCGCCCCGTTCCCGCCGGCGTCACCCTCCCCGCCGCAGGCAGTGAGGGTCAGCAGCATCGCGGCGCCGAGGGCGGTTGCGGAGAGTCGGGCAGATCGCATGAGCGGGCACCATCCTCGGGATCGGTGAAGTGGGGACAGATTTACCTCAGCGCTAAGGTGTGACCCAGAGCACGCGTGGGACCGCAACCGAATCGAGATACGGTCCCCGGAAGTCCGGCCGGTGACGCCCGACCGCCCGTCGGGCGGCCAGGCGGCCGTCGAGCAACCGGTCGACCGACTGCTCGCATGCCGTGCCGACGGATCGGACGCTAGGCACCGGGTGTGACGGTCAGGGGACGCCGAGGTGTCCACTGATGACGCGTCCCCGTCAGCGGCGCGCGGCCCCGCGCACGGCGGCGACGACCTGCTCCAGAGCGGCCAGGCTGTGGCCGCTGACGAACGCGTCGCAGTACGGCAGCGCGGCCGCCATCCCGCCGACCAGCGGGGCGTACCCCGGTGCGGCCTTGCGCGGGTTCACCCAGACGATGCGGTGGGCCAGCCGGCGCAGCCGCCGCATCGCGTCGCCGACGTCGTCGGGATCGTCCTGGGCCCACCCGTCGGACAGCACGACGACGACCGCACCCCGAGCCAGCCCCCGTCGGCCGTGGTCGGCGACGAACCGGCCGATCCCCTCGGCCAGCCGGGTGCCGCCGGCCCAGTCCGACGACGCCGCGCCGGCGCGGGCCAGCGCCTGGTCGGGGTCCCGGACGGCGAGCTGGCGGGTCAGCCGGGTGAGGCCGGTGGAGAAGACGAAGGCCTCCGCCCGCGCCCCGGCGACCGCGCCCTGCAGCAGGGTCAGGTAGATCCGCGTGTAGGGCTCCATCGAGCCGGAGACGTCGCAGAGCAGCACCAGCCGGCGGGGCGTCGTCCGGCGGACCGCGTGCACCAACCGGACCGGGTCGCCGCCGGTGCGCTGGGCCGCCCGGACCGTTCGCCGCAGGTCCAGCCGGTCTCCCGCCCGGCGGGAGGCGCGACTGCGGCGGCTCCGCCGGACGGGGGTGCTGAGGACGAGCCGCCGCACCAGTTCGCGCATCCCGGCCAGCTCGTCGGCGTCCAGGTCGGCGAAGGAGGTGTGCCGCAGCCGCTCCTCGGTGGACGCCGCGGCGAGCAGCACCTCGCGCTCGCCCGGCGTCCCCTCGTCCTCTCCCCTGCCGACCCGGCCGAGGCCGCCGACTCCCCGGCTCGGCCGGCCGCTCGTCCGGGGGCGCAGGCCGGGTGCGCGGCTCGCTGCCGATCGGTGGCGGGGCGGTCGGCTCGCCGCGGCTGTCGGCGGGGTCGAGCCGGCCGTCGAACACCGCGGAGAAGACCGCGTCGAACACCGGCAGCTGCGCCCGGTCGGTGACCAGCGCGATCCGGCAGGTCCAGTACAGGGCCGGCCGGTCGAGCGGCGGCACCAGCTGCAGCGCCCGGGCGAGACCGGCCGCCCGCTCCGGCGGCGCCGGCAGGCCGGCGCGGTGCAGTGCCGTCGTCAGCCCCACGGCCAGGGGCCGGGCCCGACCATGACCTGCCCGCCCATCCCGAGCTCAGGCACCGGCCAGCCAGGCCGCCCCTCGGGCGCGGGCCAGCTCCTGGTCGTCGCGGTTCTTCAGCACGGTGCCCCACGTGCGCTCGACCGCGGCCGCGTCCAGCCGGGTCAGGCCGAGCAGGTCGAGCGCCGCCACCCAGTCGATGACCTCGGCGATGCCCGGGGCTTGACCATGTCCAGCGAGCGCAGCCGGGCGACCGCGGCGGCCGCGGACACCGCCAGCGGCTCGGCGCTCCCGGGCACGCGCCGGGCCACGATCTCGGCCACCCGTTCCGGCGTGGGGTAGTCGATCCAGTGGTAGAGGCAGCGGCGGGTGAGCGCGTCGTGCAGGTCGCGGGTGCGGTTGGAGGTGAGCACGACCACCGGCGGGTGCTGTGCCCGGAGGGTGCCCAGCTCCGGCACGGTGACCGCGGCCTCGGCGAGCACCTCGAAGGTGAACGCCTCGAACTCGGCGTCGGCGCGGTCGATCTCGTCGAGCAACAGCACCGCGGGGCGGGGGCCTGGGTGCTCGATGGCCTGCAGCAGCGGCCGGCGGAGCAGGTAGTCGGCACCGAACAGGTCGTCCTCGGCCAGCGAGGCGCCGCGGGCCTCGGCCAGCCGGATGCCGAGCAGCTGACGCGGATGGTTCCACTCGTAGAGCGCCTCGGCGGCGTCGATGCCCTCGAAGCACTGCAGCCGGTACAGCGGGGTGTCCAGGACGCGGGCGAGCGCTTTGGCGGTCTCGGTCTTGCCGACGCCCGGCTCTCCCTCGAGCAGCAGTGGCTGCGGCAGCCGCATGGCGAGGAACAGCGCGGTCGCCAGGCCTGGGTCGGCCAGGTAGTCGACCTCGTCGAGGGCGGCGGCCAGCGACTCGACGTCCGGGATCCGGGCCCGGACGTCGTCCTCGGCCCCGACCCGCGCGGCCGAGCCGGACGCTCCGTCAGGTGGCGGGGGCATACCGGTCCGGCTCGGCCACGAACGCCGTCCGGCATCCCGGGCAGCAGAACCACGTCGTCGTCCCGTCGACCTCGACGTGCGGGGTGGTGTCGACGGCGGCCACCGTCATGCCGCAGACCGGATCGACGGCGCTCGCCGGCGCTGGAGCGGCCGGGGCGTGCTTCTCCGCCGCGCGCCGCTCGGCCACCAGCTCGGCGAGCACCGACAGCGCGATCTCCGCCGCCGTCCGGCCGCCGATGTCCAGCCCCGCCGGGCTGTGCACCCGGGCCCGCTGCTCGTCAGGGACGTCGAGGGCGGCCAGCACGCCGGCGCCCCGGATCCGGCTGGCGATCAGGCCGACGTAGGGGACGCCGAGCCGCAGGGCCTCGGTGAGCGCGGGCTCCTCGCCCCGCCCGTGCGAGGCCACCACCAGGGCTGCGTCGTCCGCTGCCGGAGCCGCCTGCTCACCGGCCACGAGCTCGACGTCGAAACCGAGTGGCCGACCGAGCTCGGCGAGCGCCTCGGCGACCGGGCTGTCACCGACCACCAGCAGACGCGGAGCCGGCACGCGGGGCTCGAGGAAGATCTCCACCGCTCCCCCGACAGGCACGGGTTGGCCACGGTGACCGCCCCTCCTCCCTACTCTGCGGCCGCACGTCGCCCGGGACGATCCGCAGCAGCAGCGGCTGGTTGGTCGACAGCGTCATCAACCCGTACTCGCGCACCGACGCCTCGGCGCAGGTGCCGCCGACGAACCCGTCGATGGAGCCGTCGGAACGGACCAGCGCGGTGTCGCCCGCATGCGCGCTGGTCGGCTTCTGCGCCCGGACGACGGTGGCCTGCACGAACGGCTCGCGCGTCCGGGTCAGCTCCGCCACCTTGTCGGGAACCGTCATCGGCACCTCCTAGATCGGCGGGGTGGCGCGGCCCTGCATGGCCTCCCACACCCGCGCCGGCGTGCACGGCATGTCCATGTGGGTGACGCCGAAGGGGGCGAGCGCGTCGACGACGGCGTTGACCACCGCCGGCGGCGAGCCGACGGTGGCCGACTCCCCGATGCCCTTGGCGCCGATCGGGTGGTGCGGCGACGGGGTGACCGTGTAGCCGGTCTCCCAGTCGGGGACCTCCATCGCGGTGGGGATCAGGTAGTCCATGAACGAGCCGCCCAGGCAGTTGCCCTGCTCGTCGAACCCGATGAACTCCATGAGCGCCATGCCGACGCCGTCGGCCAGCCCGCCGTGGATCTGCCCCTCGACGATCATCGGGTTGATCCGGGTGCCGCAGTCGTCCACCGCGACGAACCGGCGGACGTGCACCTTGCCGGTGCCGGGGTCGACGTCGACGACGCAGATGTAGGCGCCGAAGGGAAAGGTCAGGTTGGGCGGGTCGTAGGTGACCTCGGCGTCGAGGTTGCCGTCGATGCCCTCGGGCAGCGCCACGGTGCCGTGGGCCCCGAGCGCGATCTCCGCGATCGTCTTGCCGACGCTCGGGTCACCCGTCACGTACCAGCGGCCCTTCTCCCACTCGAGGTCCTCGGGCCGGGTCTCGAGCATCGCCGCGGCGATCGCCCGCGCCTTGTCCTTGACCTTGCGGGCGGCCAGCGCGACCGCTCCCCGCTGACCGGCGTGGACCGGCTGCCGTAGGTGCCCAGGCCGAACGGGGTGTTGTCGGTGTCGCCGTGGACGACGTCGATGTCCTCGGGCGGGATGCCCAGCTCCTCGGCCAGGATCTGGGCGAACGTCGTCTCGTGGCCCTGGCCCTGGCTCTGCACCGACAGCCGGACGACGGCCTTGCCGGTGGGGTGCACCCGCACCTCGGCGCCGTCGGCCATGCCGAGGCCGACGATGTCCATGTGCTTGCGGGGGCCGGCGCCGACCGTCTCGGTGAAGAACGAGACCCCGATGCCCATGAGCTCGCCGCGGGCGCGCTTGTCGGCCTGCTCCCGCCGCAGGTCGGCGTAGCCGATCTGGTCCATGGCCATGCGCATGGCCGGCTCGTAGTCGCCGGAGTCGTACTCCCAGCCGGTCTTGTTCGCGTACGGGAACTGCTCGGGCTTGATGAAGTTCCTGATCCGCAGCTCGATCGGGTCCATCTCGAGCTTCTGGGCGAGGACGTCGACCATCCGCTCGACGAGGTAGACCGCCTCGGTGACCCGGAACGAGCAGGCGTAGGCGACGCCGCCCGGCGCCTTGTTGGTGTAGACGCCGGTCACCGAGCAGTGCGCGGCCTCGAGGTCGTAGCTGCCGGTGAAGATGGAGAAGAAGCCGGCCGGGTACTTCGTCGGCTGGGCGGTGGCGTTGAAGGCGCCGTGATCGGCCAGCACCTTCGTGCGGACGGCGAGGATCTTCCCGTCCTTGGTGGCCGCCACCTCGCCGCGCATCAGGTAGTCGCGGGCGAACGACGTCGACATCAGGTTCTCCGACCGGTCCTCGACCCACTTGACCGGCTTCCCGGTCACGATCGAGCCGACGACGGCGAGGATGTAGCCGGGGTAGATGCCGACTTTGTTGCCGAACCCTCCCCGATGTCGGGCGAGACGACGCGGATCTTGTGCTCGGGGATGCCGGCGACCATCGCGAACAGGGTGCGGTGGGCGTGCGGGGCCTGCGTGGTCTCGTAGAGCGTCAGCTTGCCGTCGATCGAGTCGTAGTCGGCGATGGCGCCGCAGGTCTCCATCGGCGCCGGGTGCACGCGGGGGTAGACCACCTCCTCGCTGACGACGACGTCGGCGCGGGCGAAGACGGCGTCGGTCTCGGCCGCGTTCCCGGCCTCCCAGTCGAAGATGTGGTTGTCGGTCTGCCCCTCCTTGTCGTCGCGGATCACCGCGGCGCCGGGGTCCATGGCCTTCCGGACGTCGACGACGACGGGCAGGGCCTCGTACTCGACGTCGATCAGCTCGAGGGCGTCGCGGGCGGAGTACCGGTCCTCGGCGACGACGAACGCGACCTCCTGGCCCTGGAAGCGCACCTTGTCGGTGGCCAGCACGGCCTGGACGTCGGCAGAGAGCGTCGGCGCCCACGCGAGGTTGAGCCCCTCGAGGTCCTTGCCGGTGATGACGGCGTGCACCTTCGGGTGCGCGAGGGCCTCGGTGGTGTCGATGGAGACCAACCGGGCGTGCGCGAGGGCGAGCGCAGGATCGCGCCGTGCAGCATCCCCGGCAGCACGATGTCGTCGAGGTAGCGGCCCTTGCCGCGGATGAAGCGCGGGTCTTCCTTGCGCTGGATCCGGCCGTAGCCGATCGGCCGGTCGGTGGCCGAGGCGGCGGGGTTCGGCTCGCGCTCCTGCGGCATGGGCGAGCGTTCCTGGACGGTCGTCATGCCCGCACCTCCTGGTCGGTGGTCGCGGCCGCCGGGTGGGCGGCGGCCCACTGGATCGACCGGACGATCGTGGCGTAGCCGGTGCACCGGCAGATCTGGCCGGAGATGGCCTCCCGGATCTCGCCCTCGTCCGGATCGGGCCTGCGGTCCAGGAGCGCCCGGGCGGTCAGCATCATCCCGGGGGTGCAGAAGCCGCACTGCAGTCCGTGCTCCTCCATGAAGCCCTGCTGCACGGGGTCGAGGGTCTGCCCGTCGGCCAGGCCCTCGACCGTGCGGACCTCGTGCCCGGCGGTCATCGCGGCCAGCTGGGTGCAGGACTTCACCGGCTCCCCGTCGACGAGCACCACGCAGGTGCCGCAGTTGCTGGTGTCGCAGCCCCAGTGGGTGCCGGTCAGCCCGAGGGTCTCGCGGAGGAAGTGCACGAGCAGCTGCCGGGGTTCGACGTCGCGGGTGACCTCGGCCCCGTTGACGGTCATCGTGACCTGCATGGTCGCTCTCCTTCAGACGTCGGCGAGGGCCCCGGCCCGCGTGGCGGCGGTGCGCAGGACCCGGCGGGTGAGCTCGTCGGCGAGGTGCCGCTTGTAGTCGACGGGGCCGCGGCCGTCCTCCACCGGGGAGCTGGCCTCGGCGGCGAGCCGGCCGGCGTCGGCGAAGATCTCCTCGCCCGGCAGCTGACCGATCAGGACCGCGGCGGCCTCGACGGCGAGGCCCTCGAGACCGACGGCGGTGAGCCCGATGGCGGCGTCGGCGATCGTGCCGTCGTCGGCCAGCACGAGCGAGGCGCCGGCGGCGGCGACCGCCCAGTCACCCACCCGCCGCTCCACCTTCTCGTAGGCGCTGGCCTGGCCCGCCCGGATCGGCAGCCGGATCTCGGTGACCAGCTCGTGCTGCGCGCAGGCGGTCTCGTACGGGCCGCGGTGGAACTCGGCCATGTCGACGACACGGGTGCCGCTCCGGTTGGCGATGACCACCTCGGCGCCGAGGACGTCGCAGACGGTGGTGAGGTCCTCGGCCGGGTCGGCCTGCCCCAGGGAGCCGCCGATGGTGCCGCGGTTGCGCACCACGGGGTCGGCGATGACCCGTTCCGCGTCGTGCACGATCGGGAAGAGCCGGCCGATCAGCTCCGAGGAGAGCAGGGTCGCGTGCCGGGTGAGCGCGCCGATGCGCAGGCGGTCGCCGTCCTCGGTGACGTGGTCGAGCTCGGCGACGTCGTTGATGTCGATGATCCAGTCGGGCCGGGCCAGCCGGAGCTTCATCATCGGCAGCAGGCTGTGCCCGCCGGCGATGATCCGCGCCTCCTCGCCGTGGCTGTCGAGCAGCTCCAGCGCGTGCTCCACGCTGGTCGCCCGCACGTAGTCGAACGGAGCCGGTACCTGCACGGGGAACCCCTTCCCACGGACCCCGCAGTCGGGGACCTGGTGCCGAGGACCTTGTCCGTGACCTGGGTCACTGTCAACATCGTCATAACCGACCGGTTATGAGGGCTCCGACGTTGACGTTCACCCAGCTCCGCACCTTCGCGCTCGTAGCCGAGCTGGGGTCGCTGCGCGCAGCGGCGGCCGCACTCGGGGTGAGCGAACCGGCCGTGTCCTCCGCCGTCGCGGCCCTGCGGGCCGACCTCGGCGACCCCTCTTCCGGCGCACCGGCGCCGGGATCAGCCTCACCCCGGGCGGACGGGCGCTGGCCACGCGCGCCCGGGAGCTCGTCCGGCTGGCCGACCGCACCCGGCGCGAGGTGAGCCAGGCGTCGTCGACCGGGCAGCTGCGCGTGCTCGCGACGGCGGCCTGCGCGGAGCACGCGGCCGGCGCGGCGGTGGCGGCGTTCACCCGGCGGGTGAACCGGACCGCCGTCGACCTCACGGTGGGCACGAGCGACTGCGCGGGCACCGCCCTGGACGACGACCTCGCCGACATCGTGCTGGGCGTCCGCCCCGGGCCCGCCGCCGGTCCCGTACCGGACTCGGTGCCCTTCCTGCGGTACGAGCGGATCGTGGTCGCGGCACCGGCGCATCCGCTGGCCGCGCGCACCTGCCTGCGCGTCACCGACCTGGCGGGCTGCTCGTGGCACACCGGTCCCGGCGGGATCGAGGCCGGCAGCGAGGAGGAGCGCTGGGCGGACCGGGTGGACCTGCTGCCCGACGTCGAGCAGCACGGGAGCGAGGCCGTGGCGCTGACCGCCGTCCGCGCCGGGGCGGGGGTCCAGCTCGCCCTGGGTCACGCCGTCGCCGGCGACCTCCGACGGGGCAGCCTGGTGCGGTTGCCGGTGGAGGGCACGCCGGTCTCCGGCCTGTGGTGGGCGACGATCCCCGGCGACGGGCGCGCGACGAGCGCGGCGCGCGCCCTGCAGCGGTTCCTGACGACGCCGGACGCGACGAGCGCCCTGCTGTCCCGGCCGGCCCGCCAGGATCGCGCCCGGCCGACCGTCCGCGTGGAGCTGTGGAGCTGAGCGGTCAGCTCGCCGACGGGTCCGGTGGTGGCTCCTCGCCGGCCGCGACGCGGTCGGAGATCCGGGCACCGGGCTCCGACTGGGCGGCACCCGAGGACCCCGCCTCGGGATCGAGCCCGACGGATCGGTGACCACCGGGCTCGCCGTCGCCGAGCACCACCTGGCCCTCGGTCATCTCCGGGTCGCCGTACCGCTGCTCGACGGGCGCCTCGCCGGTGGTGTTCTCGGTGCCGCGGTCGTGCACCTCCTGGACGGAGCTGTCACGCTCGGCGACCTCGATCGCCTCGGCGATGTCGTCGCCGCTGCGGGAGTGGTCAGGTGACGTGCGCTCGATGTCCGCGTCCTCGGGTGAGCTCATGGTGTCCTCCACAGCATCGGAAGGTGGGGCATCGGGGCAGGTGGCGCGAGTGTCGACCTCACCCGGCGCGGGGGCAAGTGGCGGGCGAGGTCAGTCCCCTCGGCCAGGGAGTCGGCGTGCGCGACGGCGCGGTCCCGCGCCTCGGCCGCCTCGTCGGCCTCGTGCTGGGCGGCGGTGAGCCGGCGCTGCGCGCGCTTCAGCGTGGCGGCGACGTCCCCGGCGGCGCGTTCGGCGTCGGCGAGCTGCTCGGCCAGCTCCTCCACCCGCTCCTGCAGCTCGGTGCGCCGGTCCTCCAGCCCCTCGACCTCCCGGCGCTGCTCCTCGGCCGCGTTCTCGGCCTCCTCGGCAGCGACGACGGCCGCCTCGGCCGCCTCCCGGGCACGCGCCAGCTCGCGCGCCCGCTTCTCCTCCGCGGCCCGACGTCGCTCCTCCTGCTCGCGCGCCCGTCGCTCGGCGGCCGACTCCCCGGTCGCCTTCTTCGGGGCGGCGGTGCTCGCCGGTCTCGCGGGCTTCTCGTCGCGCGCCGGCTTCGGCGGGTGCACCAGCCGGAGGTCGGGCTTGGCGACCGTCGTCCCCATGCCGCTGTAGGACATCGGCGAGGTGAGCCGGCCGGTGAGCAGGGCCTGTCCTGCCTCCGGGTCGGACATGGCGGCGCGCAGGGTCTCCTCGATCTGGGTGGCCACCGAGGTGCTGACCGGGTGTCCTTCCCCGTTGGCCAGCGAGCGGGCCTGCCGGGTGAGGGCGGTGAGCAGCTGACGGCGCTGGACGTCGAGGGCCCGGAGCTGGTCACCGGCCAGGTTCTCCTGTGCCTCCCGCAGCAGGTCCCCGAGTTCGACGAGGCCCTCGATCTCGGCGCGCTGCTCCCGCACCAGCAGGTTGCACGCCCAGGCGGCGGCCGACGGCTTGGGCAGCCCGCCGATCTCCTTGGCCAGCGCCTTGTCGCCGTCGGCCTTCGCCTCGTCCTGCCGGGCCTTCCGGAGCTCGATGAACTGGTCCGGCGGCACCGCGTAGAGCTCGTCGGCCACCTCGTCCAGATCCATCCCGCACCTCCGCGACTGCGACGAACTCGTGGTGATCAGCCCCTGATCACCACGAGTTCGTAGCACTCGGGCTCCTCAGCAGCAGGAGGCGGCGACTCGGGCGTCGGTGTCGGAGCCCTCCTGCTTGCAGCAGGTGCCGTCGCCGGCGACGGCGGACAGCTCGGCGTCCGTCTTCCCCTCCAGGTCGGGGCGGGCGTCGCCGGTGACGGTGTAGACCTCCCACGGCTCTCCGCCCGGACCGGTCACCCAGACCTTGTCCTGGACGGCGTAGCAGCAGGTGGTGTTGTCCTCGATGCGCGTCGCGAGGCCGGCCTCTGCCAGCCGGTTGGTGGACGCCGTGACCTCGTCGGTGGAGGGCACCTCGACGCCCAGGTGGTCCATGCGGGTCGCCTCGCCGGCCCCGCCCTCGAGCAGGACCAGCTTCAGCGGCGGTTCGGCGATGGCGAAGTTGGCGTACCCGGGACGGCGCTTGGCGGGAACGGCGTCGAAGAGGCGGGAGTAGAAGTCGACGGCGGCGTCGAGGTCGGCGACGCGGAGGGCGAGTTGGACGCGGGACATGGTGAGCACCCTTTCGATCGGGACATCGACGGACGTCGATGTCTGAACGCCGAATGAACACCGGACATCGACACTTGTCAATACGACGATCGTCATTACGATGGGCGACGATGTCCGACGCGAGGAGAGCCCCATGAGCGACCCAGGTCTGGCCTGCTGCACCCCCTGACCGGCACCCCGATGTCCGCCGAGCAGGCCGAGCAGGTCGCCCCGCTGCTGAAGGCGCTGGCCGACCCGGTGCGACTGCGTCTGGTCAGCCTGATCGCGGCGAGCGCGGGCGGCGAGGCCTGCGTGTGCGACCTCAACGACGCCTTCGACCTCACCCAGGCCACCATCAGCCACCACCTCAAGGTGCTGCACTCGGCCGGGCTGCTCGACCGCGACAAGCGCGGCGTGTGGGTCTACTACGCGGTGAGGCCCGAGGCGCTGACCGCCGTCGCCACCCTGTTCGACACGACGGGCCGCACCGCGCTCACCCTCACGCCGGCATGAGCGACACGGTTCACGAGTACGCCCGTCCCGGCGCCCCGGCCGACGCGCCGGTCCTGCAGAAGCTGTCCACGCTCGACCGGTTCCTGCCGGTGTGGATCATCGCCGCGATGGCGCTCGGGCTGGCGCTGGGCCGGTGGGTCCCCGGCCTGGACGACGCCCTGTCCGCGGTCGAGGTCGGCAACGTCAGCCTGCCGATCGCGATCGGGCTGCTGCTGATGATGTACCCGGTGCTGGCCAAGGTCCGGTACTCCGAGCTCGACCGGGTCACCGGCGATCGGAAGCTCCTGGGCGCGAGCCTGGTGCTCAACTGGGTGCTCGGGCCGGCGCTCATGTTCGCCCTCGCCTGGCTGTTGCTGCCCGACCTCCCCGAGTACCGGACCGGCCTGATCATCGTCGGCCTGGCCCGCTGCATCGCGATGGTGCTGATCTGGAACGACCTGTCCTGCGGCGACCGCGAGGCCGGCGCCGTCCTCGTCGCGATCAACTCCGTGTTCCAGATCGTCGCGTTCGCCGCGCTGGGCTGGTTCTACCTGCAGGTGCTGCCCGGCTGGCTGGGCCTGTCCACCACCTCGGCCGACTTCAGCTTCTGGGCGATCGTCGTGTCGGTGCTCGTCTTCCTCGGCATCCCGCTCGTCGCCGGCTTCCTCACCCGGACTCTCGGCGAGCGCCGCAAGGGCCGGGCCTGGTACGAGGAGCGCTTCCTCCCCGCATCGGCCCCGTCGCGCTCTACGGGCTGCTGTTCACCATCGTCATGCTCTTCGCGCTGCAGGGCGAGGCGATCACCTCCCAGCCCTGGGACGTCGCCCGCATCGCGCTGCCGCTCCTGGCCTACTTCGCGCTCATGTTCGGCGGCTCGTTCCTGCTCGGCATGCGACTGCGGCTCGGCTACGCCAAGACGGCCACGCTGGCCTTCACCGCCGCCGGCAACAACTTCGAGCTGGCCATCGCCGTCGCCATCGGAACCTTCGGGGTCACCAGCGGGCAGGCACTCGCCGGCGTCGTCGGGCCGCTGATCGAGGTGCCGGTGCTGGTGGCACTGGTCTACGTGTCCCTCTGGGCGGCCCGCCGCTGGTTCCCCGGCGACCCGACCGTTCCCGTCCCCGCCCGGAGCGCGCGATGAACGACAGTGCCCTGCCCGGTCTGCTCACGCCGGAGGCCTCGTTGCACCGGCTGGCCGACGACCTGGCCGCTCGCTTCGCCGGCGTCTTCGCCCGGGAGACCGTCGACCGGTACGTCTTCGAGTCCTACACCGCCCTCGCTCGCACGGCGCGGGTCACCGCGCACCTGCCGGCCCTCACCACCCGATTCGCCACCGAGCGGCTCACTGCGCTGGCCCAGGCGAAGGGAGCGGTGGCGCACGACGTGCCGGAGGTCCTCTTCGTCTGCGTCCAGAACGCCGGCCGCTCGCAGATGGCCGCCGGCCTCCTGCAGCTGCGCGGCGGCGACCGGGTGCACGTCCGCTCGGCCGGGTCCCAGCCGGCCGCCTCCGTGGACGACGCCGTGGTCGCCGCCATGGCCGAGGCCGGCGTCGACCTCGGCCAGGCCTTTCCGAAGCCGCTCACCGACGACGTCGTCCGCGCCGCCGACGTCGTCGTCACCATGGGCTGCGGTGACGCTTGTCCGGTCTACCCGGGGAAGCGCTATCTCGACTGGCAGGTGCGCGACCCCGCCGGCCTCACCATCGGCGAGGTGCGCTCCATCCGCGACGACATCGACTCCCGGGTCCGCGCGCTGCTCGCCGAGCTCCAGCCCGCCCCCGCCTGACCCCTGATCGAGAGGCCCTCCGTGTCCGACAAGCCCAGCGTGCTGTTCGTCTGCGTACACAACGCCGGCCGCTCCCAGATGGCCGCCGGCTGGCTGCGGCACCTGGCAGGGGACGCCGTCGAGGTCCGCTCGGCCGGCTCCGTGCCGGGCGACCAGGTCAACCCGTCCGCGGTGCAGGCGATGGCCGACGTCGGTATCGACATCTCCGACCAGCGGCCCAAGGTCCTCACGACCGACGCCGTCGAGGCCTCCGACGTCGTCATCACCATGGGCTGCGGCGACGCCTGCCCGATCTTCCCGGGCAAGCGCTACCTCGACTGGCAGCTGGAGGACCCGGCCGGCAAGGGCGTGGACTCCGTCCGGCCGATCAGGGACGACATCGAGCAGCGCATCCGCGGGCTGCTGGCCGAGCTCGAGGTCCCCGTCCGCTAGCCGGGCTCCCGCTCCAGCAGGAAGAAGAACGGCGCGGGCAGCCCGCGCATGTCCATCGCGCCGACGACGACGTCGGGGCCGACCCGCCGGAAGACGTCGATGACCGGCAGCGCGTCGTAGACCATCGCCGCGGTGCTCACGCCCCGGTGCTCGATGGTGCGCAGCCGCGCCTGGGCCGGTGGGTGTGCAGCAGTGGCCTGATCCGGCCGAACGCCGTCCGCACCGGCCACAGGCGGGCGAGGCCGGAGTGGTCGCGCAGCAGCGGCAGCGGGATCCACGCCGGATCGACCGGCCGCGGCCGTCCGCCGCGGCTCCGGAAGAGCAGCGGGTGGACGGCTTCGGCACCCAGGAACTCCTTGCCGTACCAGCCGTAGGCCTCGAGCAGCCCGTCCAGTCGCGAACCCGTCGGCAGCCCGCTCCCGCGCCAGCGGCCGAGCATGTCCCCCACCGGCACGGGTGGGAGCCCGTCGAAGAAGGCCAGTGCCTCTTCCGCGCCGACGCCGTCGCGGTGCGACTCGAGCCAGGAGGCCGCCGCCTCGTCGCTGAGCTGCGCGATGGTGGTCACGCCACGGGTCGCTCGAACGTGACCAGCACGCCCTCGACGCCGCCCGGCCCGATCCGGCCCTTGACCTCGACCGACGTGATGGCCTTGAGTTGCCAACCCTCGCGGGCGTGCTGGTTGAGCACCTTCTCCAGCTTGTCGCCGGACATCTTGCCGCCGATCATGCCCTCGCGGATCTCCGCGACCGTGTACTCGTACCGGGCTGCCATGCTGCGCTCCGTCCGTCGTCGTCGGCCGTCCCCGCCCACCCTGCCAAGGTCGGGGTCCGGCGTCGAGCGGAGGAGTCTCAGCCAAGGATCGGCAGGGTCCGCTTGGCGGCCAGCCGGTCCATGCCGGCCTGGATGTCGGCCGCCACCTGGTCGTAGATCTTCTGCACGTAGGCGGCGTCGTCGGCCCGGTCGGGGTCGTGGTCCACCTCGATCGGATCCAGGATCTCGGTGCGGATCTTGGCCGGCAGCGGGACGTGCGCGGGCAGGATCTCGACGGCGAGGGGAACGGCAAGCCGGCGATGATCGGCAGGTTCGCGCCGCGCAGGGTCTTCTTCAGCCCGGTCAGCTTGTCCACCGCGTCGGCCAGCCACTTGCCCTCCGACAGCACGAAGACGGTGTCGTGCCCCCGACCGTGGCAACCGGCAGGATGGGGACGCCGGACCGGATGGCCTGCTTCACGTAACCGGTCCGTCCGCCGAGGGTGGCCACGTCGCGCTTGCGCCAGCTGCGCATCGCGTCGACCTCGCCACCCGGCCAGACGACGACGTCCTCGCCCTGCGCGAGCGCCGCGCCGACGCTCTTCCGGTTCGCGGCGATGACGCCGACGGCCCGGAAGTAGTCGCCGAGGCCGGGCGTGGCCATGAGGACGTCGTGCGCCGTGCCCCGCAGGTGGCGCTTCCCTCGAAGTGCACGTGCCAGGCGTTGACAAGCGTCCAGGCGTCCATCGTCAGTGCCCCACCGGAGTGCACTCCGACGACCAGGCTGGTCTCGTCGGGCACGCGGTCCCAGCCGTCGACCTCGAGCCGGAAGTAGTACTTGTTCAGCACGTCGTAGAAGGGCTGCTGCACCTTCAGCAGCGTCTCGTTCGGCGGCTGCGGCTCCATCGCCGCTCCGACCCGCCACGTGATCAGTCGCTGGAGGATGTTCTGGTCCTGCTGGGCATCGTCAGCCACGGGATCTCCCTCGTCTTCAGGAGGACAACGGCCGAACGTGCTCCGGGTCACGCGCGATCCGCGACAGGGTGCCTGGTCAGGACGTCGGACGCTCGTCAGGTGCCGAGGGACGGGGCCCTCCGGGCGGTCCACGAGCCAACTGCGGATGCGTTCGTAGACGCGCGCGTGGTTCAGCAGGTCGAAGTGGTGCAGGCCGCCGAGGCGGTGCACGTGATCGGGGGAAATGCCAGCCGGTCGTCGTCCCCGGTGTCGCCGCTGGCGCTGCGTGGCGGCACCAGACAGTCCCCGAGCAGGTCCGCGAGGCGCCCCGACGGGTTGCGGCTCAGGGTCGCCAGGACGACGAAGTGCCGGGCGCCGTCGTGCAGCGGCACGTGGGTGTGCGGGGCCGCGCCCAGGGCGTCGAGGTCGCGGTCGGTCCAGTCGGCCTCGACCAGCGTGCCGTGCCGGAGGTCCTTGATGCCGACGCTGCGCAGCGACAGCAGTCGCGCCAGCGGCCGGGTCTCGGGCAGCCGGGCCAGCTGCGCTGCCAGGCGGTGGACCCCGCGCTCCAACGGCGCCCCGAGATGCGGTGAGCCCAGGGTGAGGGTGTCGCGCACGAGATGGGTCCAGTCCCGCGCCTCCGCCGTCCCGCCGTGCGCCTGGTGCAGCGCGCTGCGGGCGACCAGCCCGCCCATCGAGTGGCCGATGAGGACGACGTCCTGGACCGGCACGGGCCAGGCGTCGACCAGGGCCGCCATCAGGGTGTCCAGGGCCCGCCCGTTGTCGGAGATGTGCAGCCCGGTGTTGTAGCGCAGGTACACCGGGGTGAGCCCGAGGTCCTCGCGCAGCCGCGTGCCGTAGGTGACGCCGGGCTCGGCGCGGCGCTCGGCGCCGTAGGTCCACGACACCTCGGTCTCGGTGAGGCCGTGCAGGAAGACCACCAGCCGACCGGTCGCCCCCGGGAACGCCTCCCGCAGCGCCCCGGGCTCGGCCGGCACCGCCCGCCCGGCCACCCGGACGGCCATCTCCAGCGCCAGGGCCGGAGCCTCCCGGCGGACCAGGTCCCCGTGGGCGCCGTTGAGGATCGCGATCGCCACCCGGCCCGCCCGGACGTCGTCGAGCTCCCGCCCGCCGGCGTGCAGGGCCGCCGCCTCGCCGGCGACCCTGGCGCCCGCACCGAGAGACAACCGGACGCCGGAGTAGGCCGCGTCGGAGATCGTGTCGTGCACGACCTGCACCGGCCGCCCGGCGGGCCCGACGTAGCGGAAGGCGCGGTCGGCGATGCCCCGGTGCAGCTCGTGGATGCGGGTGGTGCTGCCGCGCAGGGTCAGCCGCGCCAGCCCCGATGCGTCCCTGATCTCGTCCGCCCGCATGTCGTCTCCCCACTGATCCGTCGGCAGGGTCCTCAGTCTGGCGCGATCAGGTGGCGGCGGCGACCGCCGGCCCGCCGCCGCCCTTCATGAAGAAGAGCATGTCGACGACCTTGGCTCGGGTGTATCGGCGCCGAGTCTCGCGTCCACTGTCGAAGTCCAGGGTGTTCACACGGTTGCGCTCGATCACGTCCTGGTGGTCGGCCCAGAACCGCCCGAGGCGCTGCAGCGACTTCTGACCGAACGAGGACACCCCGAACCCCTGACGGAAGAACCGGTCGTAGGCGGGCACGCAGCCGAACACGCCCAGCATCGCCTTCGTGACCAGGGTGTCCGACGTCCGGCCCGGGAAGGACTGACGGACGGTGCCGCCGACACGAAGCACGAGACGCATCCCGTCCGAGCTGTAGCCGTCCAGGTCGACGTCCCAGATCTCCTGCGGTGCCTCGACGACGGCACGGACGACTGGCTCCAGGGACTTGGCGCTGTGCCGGAGCAGTTGTGCGCCACCGCGATACATCCCCCAGCTCGCGAGATAGAAGCCGAGGTGGAGGCATGTCACCTGCAGAGCTGCCGGCTCGGTCAGCTCTGCGAGCCGGCCCTCCTCGCGGTGCCCCTGGAACCAGTTGAAGCAGTAGTCGAACGACGAGTAGCGAGCGGCCGGGTCTCGATCCCCGAGGTACCGGTCGAGGTGTCCCTGGAAGTCATCGGTCATGCCGTGCGAGGCCCTTCCCAGAGGTCGATGCCGCTGTCGACCGCGTGCTCGTCGATGGCCCGGAGCTCGTCGTCGCCGAAGGTCAGGGCGTCCAGCGCCGCCACGTTCTGCTCGAGCTGGCCGACGCTGCTGGCCCCGATCAGCACCGTGGTCATCCGGGGTCGCGCAGCGCCCAGGCCAGCGCCATCTGGGCGAGACTCTGCCCGCGCCCCTTGGCGATCTCGTCCAGCGCGCGGATGTGGTCCAGCGCCTCGCCGGTGAGCAGGTCGGCCGACAACGACTTGCCCTGCGTGGCGCGGGAACCCTCCGGGACGCCGTCGAGGTACTTGCCGGTGAGCATCCCCTGGGCCAGCGGCGAGAACGCGATGCAGCCGGCGCCCACGTGCTCGAGGGTGTCGAGCAGCCCCTCGGTCTCGATCCAGCGGTTGAGCATCGAGTACGACGGCTGGTGGATCAGCAACGGCGTCCCGAGGTCGGCGAGGATCGCGGCGGCCTTCGCGGTGTCCTGCGGCGAGTAGGACGAGATGCCGGCGTAGAGCGCCTTGCCGGAGCGGACGGCGGTGTCGAGGGCGCCCATCGTCTCCTCGAGCGGCGTCGTCGGGTCGGGCCGGTGGCTGTAGAAGATGTCGACGTGGTCCAGGCGCATCCGCCGCAGCGACTGGTCCAGGCTCGCCGTCAGGTACTTCCGCGAGCCCCCGCCCTGCCCGTAGGGGCCGGGCCACATGTCGTAACCCGCCTTGGTGGAGATCACCAGCTCGTCGCGGTACGGCGCGAAGTCGTCGGCCAGGTGGCGGCCGAAGTTCGTCTCCGCCGAGCCGTAGGGCGGGCCGTAGTTGTTGGCCAGGTCGATGTGCGTGATGCCGAGGTCGAACGCGCGGCGCAGGATGTCCCGCTGCCGGTCGAACGGCATGTCGTCGCCGAAGTTGTGCCACAGGCCGAGGCTGATCGCGGGCAGGTCCAGCCCGCTGCGGCCGGTCCGGCGGTAGGTCATGGAGTCGTAGCGGGCCTCGCTCGCGCGGTACGTCATGCCCGCATCGTCCCCGGTCGGCGTGGGGCCCGCCGGGCAGGCCGGGCGCCGGGCAGCTCCATGAACCCCGATGTGCTCGCCCCACGACGTCCGGCGGATAGGGGTTACCGACGGTAACCGGAAGTGGGCGCTGTCGAGCGTCTACACGCAGGCGTGGCTGGCGAAGGACCTGCAGCACGACCCGGCCGCCGACGACGTCCTGCTCGGCACGTCGCTGTCCTACCTGGAGCCGACGCCACCGGGACGTGGCGGCCGGTGACGCCGGACCGGGCCGCGCACCTGTCGTTCTCCTTCTGCTCCGGCCACGACGTCGCGACGGCGTCCGGACGGGCGGTGGACGACGATATCGCCGACGTCGGCTGCTGACGCCTCTAGGCTGGGCCGGTACCCGTACCTCGACCCAGGGAGATCGCGATGCTCCGCCTGCTCGGGCTGCTGCTGGTCATCTGGCTGGCGGTCAGCATCATCGGCGCCGTGATCGAGGGGCTGTTCTGGCTCACCGTGGTCGGTCTGCTCTTCTTCGTGGCCACCGCCGCGATCGGCTGGAACAAGCGGAAGGACGACCCGGCGCTTCCCCGCGGGCGGTGACCCGTCAGGCGCGGCCCAGGGCCGTCAGTCGTTCCTGACGGGCCGCGCGCAGCAGCGGGACCAGGCGCGGGTCGGCCAGGTCGTCGACCGATCGCAGGGTCGTCTTCCGCATGTTCTGCCCCGTTCCCTCGAGCAGCCCGCCGCCGTCGAGACGGGCGCCGTAGTTGCAGCCCAGGTTGACGTGCCGCGGGTGGGACGCCAGGTAGGCGTAGTGCTCGGACATCTTCCTCGGCCCCACGCCGTAACCGACCGTCTTCTGGTGTGGCCACACGATGCGGACGACCTCGGGATCGGTCCGCCGGACCAGCTCGTCGGCGGCCGTCAGGAGAGCCGCCACCTCCGGGAGCACCGTTCGAGGAGAGCGGCCCAGTCGTCGGTCTCGTCGACCATCTCGTCCACCGGGCGCTCAGTCGCCGTCGGCGTCGCCGGACATGCCGTCGCCGTGCGGGTGCACGCCGGCCGACCAGTCGGTCGCCGGGCGCTGCGGTTCCGCCTGCACCTCCACCTGCTCGGCGACCGGGACCCGGGCGCTCGATACGAGGTCGTCGACCGGGATGGAGTAGCGCTGCTCCGTCATGCCGGGAGCGTCACGCACGGCCGACCCCTTGTCCAGCGCGCCGTTGCCTGTCCAGGACGGCTCGCGCCTGCTCCGGCCACAGGAGGGCGAACACCCAGACGTCGGGTGGCACCTGTCCGTGCACCAGGAGGACGGACAGACCCAGGTCGGCAACGGCCGCGAAGCCCTCGGGACGGCGGTGCAGCCACAGCACGAACGGGTGACCGTCGACGTCGGCCTCGCCTCGCGTCCAGGTGCGCTGGTCCATCAGCCGCCGGCCGACCCTGTCCCCGGTATCACCGGCCTCGTTCACCAGTCGCCTGATCGACTCCGCCGGCAGCCCGGAGGGGATCTGCTGCAGGAGCAACTGGACGACGGCGGTCGCTGCGGCGCGGTCGAGGGACGGGTCGCCGGTCCAGCGGCCGTCGGATCGCGGACGGCAGCCGCGGCGGGCGAGGGTGCGCACGGTCCACGGCCGTGGACCACCGCGATGCCCGACCGGCCCGATGCTGATGTCGTCCCAGTACTCGGGACCGCCGGCGACGGCCCGGCCCTTCCCCGTCGACACGACCTCGACCGCGCCGGAGGAGACCCAGCGCGGCAGCACGACGGGCATGTCCAGGTCGCTGAGAGACGTCGTCACCCCGTGGGTCTACCGGCTGGCGGTCCGCACGTCCAGGGCCCGGCCGCGTCCAGGGCGGGAGGATGAGCTCCCTAGGCTGACCGGCCGTGACCAGCGCGACCGACACCATCCGCTCCGCCGCCGGCTACCTGCGGTCATGGGTGGAGGCGCAGGCCGCGCACCGGCGCGTGCCGGGTGTGCAGGTGGCCGTCCGCTCCGGGGACGAGCTGGTGCTCTCCGCGGCGGTCGGGGTGGCGGACGCCGACGCGGGCACGCTGCTCACTCCCGAGCACCTGTTCCGCATCGCCTCCCACTCCAAGACGTTCACCGCGACGGTCGTCCTGCAGCTGGTCGAGGCCGGCCGGATGCGGCTGGACGACCCGATCGGGCAGTACGTGCCCGAGCTCGCCGACGGTGGGTCACCGATCGCGCGCGCCACGCTCCGGGAACTGCTCGGGCACCAGTCCGGCGTCGTCCGCGACGGCGAGCACGCGGACTTCTGGCAGCTGGAGCAGCCGTTCCCGGACCGGGACGGCGTGGTGGCCGAGGTGCTGCGCGGCGGCGTCGTCCACCGGCGCAACGAGCACTTCAAGTACTCCAACATCGGCTACGCCCTGGTCGGGCTGGCGATCGAGGCGGCCACCGGCCGGTCCTACGCCGAGCAGGTGCGCGCCGCCGTCCTCGAGCCGCTGGGGCTGACCCGGACGGGGCCGGAGTACGAGCCGGCCCGGGCCGTCGAGTTCGCGGCCGGGCACACCGGGCTGCTGCTCGGCGAGGACGCCCGGCGGACGATCGGGCACGTCGACACCCGCGCGATGGCCCCCGCCACCGGCTTCTACTCGACCGCCGAGGAGCTCACCGTCTACGGGTCGGCGCACTGCCCGGGCGACGACCGGCTGCTCACCGACGACTCCAAGCGGCTGATGCAGCGGCTGGAGTCCGTGGTGACGGCGTACGGCAGCGAGATCGGCCGGTACGGCATGGGCATGGCGCTGCAGACCGTGGGTGAGCGGCAGCTCGTCGGGCACAGCGGCGGCTACCCCGGCCACAGCACGCTGACCCTGGTCGACCCGGCCGCGACACTCGTCGTCAGCGTGCTCACCAACGCGATCGACGGACCGGCCGAGGACCTCGCCGTCGGCCTGATGAAGCTGATCGACGTCGCGCTGAAACCGCGGGCGGAGGTAGCGGCGCCGCCTGCGGGAACGCCGCCCCTGGCCACCTTCACCGGCCGGTTCGCTTCGCTCTGGGGGTGCTCGACGTCGCCGAGCTCGGCGGGCGGCTGGTGCTGGTGCGGCCGACCGTGCCCGACCCCTGCCGGCCGTGGAGGAGCTCGAGGTCCTGGACGCCGCGACGCTGCGGGTCGCCGCGCAGCCGGGCTTCGGGCCGGCGGGCGAGCTGATCCCGCTCGAGCGGGACGCCGGCGGACGGGTCGTGTCGCTGCGGTACGGCGGCGTGACCTGCCGGCCGGTCGAGGAGTTGCTCCACCGTCGTCCGGCCGTGACGCGTGGTCCCGGGGACGGCCGCCGGTCGACGTAGAACACCCAGGTGAGGCGTGACCTCTCGGCGGCGAGCTCGTTCTCGTCGGCAGTTGACCGACCCCTGGTCCGACAGGAGAGGCTCCTCGATGCTCCGCTCCCTTCGCTCCCGCGTCGCCCTGTGCGGCGTCACCACCGCCGTGCTGGTCGGCCTGACCACCACCGGCGCTCCGCCGCCCGCCGGCGCGGAATCCGACCTCTTCCAGCCGCAGCTGGTCACCGTCGACACCCCCACGCGCGCCGACAAGGCGCTGCTGCAGACCCTCGGCCTCGACCTCACCGAGCACGCCGGCCACGACTACGTCGAGGTGGTGCTGCACAGCCTCGCCGACGTCGCCGCCCTCACCGGTGCCGGGCTGGACTTCGACGTCCGCATCCCCGACCTCTTGCTGCGGGAGGCCGAGAACAACCAGGTGAACGAGGCCTACGCGGAAGCCACGGCCACCTCCCCGCTGCCGTCGGGCCGGGACAGCTACCGCACGCTCGACGACTACGACGCCGAGATGGCCGCGCTCGAGCGCGACCACCCCGACCTCGTGGAGCGCTTCGCGTTGCCGCACGCGTCGCTGGACGGCAAGCAGATCCACGGCGTGGAGATCGGCCGGGACGTCCGCGGGCCCGAGACCGGGCTGCCCACGTTCCTGATGCTCGGCGTGCACCACGCGCGGGAGTGGCCGTCCGGGGAGCACGCGATGGAGTTCGCGGTGGACCTGGTGAAGAACTACGGCACCGACGATCGGATCACCGACCTGGTGAACCGCTCCCGCGTCGTCGTCGTGCCGGTCGTCAACGTCGACGGCTTCCAGAAGTCCCGCACCGACGGCGGGCTGATCGACCTGCGCGAGGTCGACCGCGGCGGCACGGCGACCATCCTCGGCACGCCCGGCAGCGCCTACATGCGCAAGAACTGCCGGCTCGTCGACGGGCAGGACACCCCGGACGGGACCTGCGCCCTCGCCGCCACCAGCAACGGCGGCTACGGCGCCGGCGTCGACCTCAACCGCAACTACGGCGGCTACTGGGGCGGCCCCGGGGCCTCGGACCTGTTGGCCGACCCCACCTACCGGGGCGCGGCGGCGTTCTCCGAGCCGGAGACGCAGAACATCCGCGAGCTGGTGAGCGGGCGGCACGTGACCACGCTGATCACCAACCACACCTTCTCGAACCTGGTGCTGCGCCCGAACGGCGCGGCTCCGGACCTGGTGCCGTCCAGCGAGGGCGTGCCGCTGGGCGACCCCTACGACGAGGCGGCGCTGAAGGCGCTCGGCGACGCGATGGCCGCACAGAACGGCTACACCAGCCAGCACGCGTGGGAGCTCTACGACACCACCGGCTCGACGGAGGACTGGTCGTACAACGCCACCGGCGGTTTCGGCTACACCTTCGAGATCGGCGCCCACGAGTTCCACCCGCCGTTCCCCGAGGTGGTCGACGAGTACCTCGGCGCCGGCGAGTACGCCGGCAAGGGCAACCGCGAGGCGTACCTGCTCGCCCTGGAGAACGCCGTCGACCCGACCACGCACTCGGTGCTCACCGGGAAGGCACCGGCCGGCGCCACCCTGCGGCTGCAGAAGAACTTCGCCACCCCGACCTGGGACGGCGTCATCGAGGACACCCTGAACACCACGATGAACGTCGGGCCCGACGGCCGGTACACCTGGCACGTCAACCCCTCGACCCGTCCCGTCGTGATGGACCGGCAGGTCGAGACGGTCTCGGGTGAGCCCGTGGCGCAGGAGTCCTGGACCGGGACCACGCTGCCCACGCAGAGCACCGACCAGGAGTTCACGATCGCCCAGGACGCCGATCTGTTCGAGGTCGTCCTCGATTGGCCGACGCCCGACGACATGGATCTCGAGGTGTACCGGAAGGCCGCGGACGGCTCGCTGACCCAGGTGGGCAGCTCCGGGAACTTCGTCGGCGAGAAGGAGCGGGTGCTGCTGCAGGACCCCGAGCAGGGCACCTACGTGCTGCGGGCGATCAACTTCGCCTCGGTGGCGCCCAGCTGGACGCTGACCGCCTCACTGTTCGTCGCCGAGACCTCGACCGTGCCTGGGCTGGTCGAGAACTGGACGCTGACCTGCGAGCGCGACGGACGCGTCGTCGAGCGGGTGCCGGTGGTGATCGACCGCGGCCAGCAGCTGCGGGTGAACCTCACCGCCTGCGGCCGCCGCTGATCGTCGCGGCCGCCGGGGCCCCGGCCCAGGACGTTCCTGGGCCGGGGCCCCGGCGCTGCGTCCGCACGGGGGCTGCGGGCCGCTGTCCCGGGTCAGGCGCTGAGGCCGGCGAACGTCGGCATGGCTTCCTGGCCGTCCCAGGTCACGCGGAACTCGAACGCCTCCTCCAGCGCCTCCCGGTACTGCCCGCCCTCCGTCTCGGTGATCTCGCCGGTGGCGAGCACGGTGTCGATGGCGGGGCTCCAGTACTCGACGAGTGCGTCGATCAGCGTCTGCGGGTCCACCCCGATGTCGGTCGCGACGGTCGCCAGGTCCTGCTCCTGCATGCGGACGTGCAGTTCGTCGTGGCTGATCCCGAGCACCTCGTCGAGCACGTCCTGGACCGGCTGGTGCCCGCGGTGCAGGTCGAGGCTGCCGTCGCCGTAGGCCTCCTGGATCAGCGCGATGAGCTCGGCCTCCGTCGTCACCGAGCTGACGTCGACGGCCCCCTGACCGCCACCGCCCGGAGCGCCCGGGGCGAACCCCGTGCCGGTCGTCTCGGTCGTGCCGTCGCGAAGCAGCTCGTGGTGACGGACCCTCTACGCACGGTCAGGGAGCGCAATGGTTCATCCCGCCCGCGTCCCGCGCACATCGGCGACCCCACCCGGTGTGCTGCGATGCAGCCGTTTCCGCGGGAGGGCAACATGGCCGATGAACCACCGTACGCAGGGGTCGCCGGGCAGGTCGTGAGCCACGGTGGCCGCAACTGGGTCTGGGACCCCAATCTGAGCCAGTGGGTCGGCAATCTCATGCTGGAGTTCGACCGGGATCACGCCCGTCGGCCACCGCTGCACAAGGAGGCGATCGACGACATCCGTGACGTCGACCGCTGATGGCCGGCCCTCGAGCAGGTGCGGGCGCCCCTGCCGCACCCGACAAACCTGCCGCACCGGACAAACCTGCCGCGCCGGACGATCCGGCAGCACCGGACGAGCCCGACGGCGGGCCTGCCGAGGACCGTTCCCGGCCGATCGCGGCGACGAAGGAGACCCGCGAAACCGCCAAGTGGCTGATCACCACGCTGACCGCCGCCACGGTCACCATCTTCGGAGCGGGCCCGCTCCTCCTCCGGCCGGCGCTGGACTGGGGTGATCCCGAGCATCGGACGCAACTCGTCGTCGCCTTCGCCAGCGGCGCGCTGAGCGTCGTCGCCAACGTCGCGCTCATCATCCTCATCGCGCGAGTGCTCCAACCGGCTCGTCTGACCATGCCCACCCTGGACGCCACCTTCGTCCGCGCCATCGACGCCGAACGCAGCCGTTACCTCCCCGCCGGGGCGCGGACCGTGGCCGACTTGCTGCCGCGCCACGCGAACTACCGAACCGCCGTTCCGACCCTCAAGACGCAGCTGACCACGGTCACCCGCGATATCGCCGACGCACAGCCGTCCGCCCCCGAGGAGCTCGTCGAGCGGCAACGCTTCATCCGGGATCAGCTGACGATCGCGGAAGCGAACCTGGCCACGTACGACGGGGCGATCACCCGCGTGCTCGACGAGGCCGAGTTCCACCACGTCCACGGCCTCCTCGGCAGCCCGCGACACCGCTGGCTGATCGGTGCACTCGGCGCCGTGGCCGCCCTGGGCATCCTGACCTTCAGCATCGCCCTGTCCACCCCGGCCGAGGACGAGGACGAGGCAGCAGAGGCGGCCGACGACATCGTCGCGGCCGGCAGTATCGCCTACATCCCCGAGGCCGCGGGCAACGCTCAGGAAGAGCTCTGGAGTCAGCTGGACCTGGACGCGGCTGCCGCTGACGACGGAACCGTCCCCGTGCTCGTCAACAGCGGCGCAGGCACCGCGAGCGATCCGTATGTCGTGACCACCATCTGCTTCGACCGCCGCGACTGCCGGGCGACGACCTTCAACGTGCAGACCGACGTGCTGCCCATCGTCGTCGATGAGCCGGACCGGGTCACCGTGACCTATGACAACGCCCAGGTGGGCCCGGACGACGAGTAGTCGCCCGCTTCCCACGCTGTCGCTGGCGGCAGGCGAACGCCCGTGCGAGCGGTCCAGGGATCGTCGGCGCGGCCTCGTCCGCAAGCCTGACCACGGGCACCGATGCCCGGCCGCCGCTCCACGGCCGGCGGCGCGGGCCCAGGCGGTGGGCGGACCCGAGTGGGCCCGGGACCACCGTTTCCTGCTATGTCCTATGCGGCGTGCGGTGCCGTGGACCACCACAGCGCGGGTCACCTGCGAACGAGCGGAAGGGGCGGGCGACCATGTGGTCGCCCGCCCTTCCTACTACGCCGTCACCGGTTGCGGACCGCGGAGGCCTCCGATGACAGATCGCTCAGATCGCACCGCCAGAGTCTGGGACCTCGCGGCCTGACACCCGGCGGCGAGCTCAGCTGGCGAGACTCGTCCAAGTGTCAGTCCGAGACTTGCCGATGACATTCCTTGCCAAGATCCCACGACTTGCCGAGAAAACAGGCTATGTTGGCAAGTGTGGCAAGTGACCGGAAGGGCGCCGCGCCGGCGGACCGTGAGCGGGATGCAGCGTTCGCAGACGCGTTGGACGAGGGCGCGCGCGTGCTGATGCGGCTGTCGGCGAGGCTGCGCGCACTTCACGTGGGCGAGCAGGCCGCGGACCGGGCGGCCGCGCCGCCGGGGGCGGCGCCGGTCGACATCCGGCGGGCCCAACCGCTCGGTGAGCGACAGATGGCGGTCCTCGGTCTCGGCGGCTTGGGCGCGGAGCTCGGGCTGGCGGCCAGCGAGGTTGCACAGGCGCTGGGGTACACGCCGTCGAACGCGACCAACATCCTGAAGCGCCTCGAGGAGCTGGACTACCTCGTGCGCGTTCGAGACGAGCGTCCGGTGCGGTGGCGCCGGACAACACCAGCCGATGGCTGAACAGCTGCTCCGGAGGCGGACTTGTCCCGATGCTGGCCGTCGACGGGACCGTTCATGAGGCTCGAGGAGGAGCTGGGCGCCGCGAGGAGGCTGCTGGCGCGCTGGGACGACACCCGCTGACTGGCCCGATCGCCCCGGTGGGTCAGGGCTCCTCGTCGATGTCGCCGTCCCGCGGCGGCCAGTCGCCGCGGGCCATCAGGTCGTGGACGTAGTCCTCGGCCTGCTGCTCGAGGCGGTCGGCGGTCGTGACGATGGCGAGGGCTCGGCGTTCGATGTCTTCGGGGTCGACGAGGCCGAACATGCGATGGCTGCCGAAGGTGCCGATGTACAGCTGACTCTCCGGCAGCTTGCGCAGGGCACGGTTCCCCTTGCCGGGGCCCGCTGATGCGATGTCCTCGTCGAGGACCGCGTCGTCAAGGTGCTCAAGGGCATCACGGAGTGCTGTGAGCACCGGGTCAGGCTCCGGCTCCGGCCCGCCTTGTTCGCGAGCCAGGCGGCGAACCCACTGCTCCAGCTGATTCGTGGCCCACACGAGATGATGCTGCGCTACCCACAACCGCTGCCCGCGCATCAGCAGGTCCTGCTCCGTGATGGTCCACTCCCGCGCTCGTAGGCGCGGTCGAGGTCGTCGAACCGCTTGCGGTCCTCCCGTACGTCGCGAACCCGCGCGCGGACCTCGTCAGCCCAGACGTCGACGAACCACTGCGCGGCCTCCTCCGCTGAGCTCACCTCAGACCCTCCATCAGCATCTGTCTCGTCGCCGGACAGCGACCCAGCCCACCCGGCTAGACGCCTGGGATCGCGCCGGGCGATACCGGGCACCCCACGGTCCCCTGCACCAGGGCCCAGGTGACCGCGGCGTCCGGGTCGATCGTCCAGTGGTAGGTCATGGGAACCGTGACCGCCGAGAAGGCGAACGTGCGGTTGTCCGGTGAGGATGAGACGGAGATCTGCTGCTCGTCGAGGTCGACGACCCCGGTGCTGTCCCACATCTCGTAGTGCTCGTCGGTGGCCGTCCTACTCCAGAGGTTGACCTCGGTCGCGATGGGCCAGTCCCCGCTGCCGGCACGGCGGACGATGCTCACGTAGTACTCGCCGACATCGACGAACTGCGAGAACTCCCCGTCGGAGCTGACCTCGTACCAGAGACGGTCACCGCCCATCCGCGGAGTCGCATGGATGACCTGGCACCGGACGAACGGAGCGGCCTGCGGTCCCGACGTCTGCAGCCCACCAGTCCAGCCGGCGCTTACGGTCAGCGTTGCGGATGCGCCCGGCGTAGTGGGCAGGTCAGGCAGCGGGGCCTGGAGCGGTTCGTCTTCGACATCGGTCACGAACGTGAAGGGCTGCACGGTCACCGGCGGCGGAGGAGGCGGTGTCGAAGGCCTCGGGGCCGCCGAGTGGGTCGGAGTGGCCGACGCTGAGAGCGAGCGCGACGGCGCTGACTCTGCCGACGGCGACTCAGACGGGGCCGAGGTGGACGAGACCGAACGCTTCTCGGCCGCTGGCTCGGAGTCGGCGTCGTCGTCGTTGCAGGCCCCGACGACGACCAAGACGGCCGCCACCGCAAGCAGCCCTCTCCCCGCACGGGCCGAAGGTAGCCGTAGCCACCGGCCGGTTCGGGTAGGAGCCGCGGGATGGTGCACCGCGCACACCGGCAGCCCCGCCGGTACCGCCCGTCAGGCCTCCGTCTGGGCTCGCATCCTCAGCCGCTCGGCCGCGGTGGCGATCTCCTCCGCGGTGATCGGGCCCCACTCCTCCTCGACGTCGGCGATCAGCCGGTCCAGCGCGGCAAGCCGCAGCTCGTGCGTGGCCGCGGCCGCCTCGACGCCGCCGAGAGTGTCCGGCGGACGGGCGGGGTGTCGGGGGCCGTCGGCGGTCAACCACGCCGGCGCGAACTCCGGCTCGTTGAGCACCACCGGTTCCTCCGACGCCGGCCCGTCGTCCCACAGGGACCGCGCCCAGCGGCGAGCCTCGGAGATCATCTCCGTGGCGGTCTCCAGCAGCGCCTTCTGCCGGACCACGACCTCCTCCGCGGTGTGCAGCGACGCGACTGCCGCGCCTAGCTGCCGCTGCAGCTCGGCCACCGCAGCCAGTCCCTGCTCCAGCAGCTGCTCGCCGTCCCCGTGCGAGGCGGCGAGCTCTCGCAGTGTGGCGGCGAGGCCGTCGATGACGCCGGTGCCGATGTCGTCACCGGCTGGCCGGCGCGGTCCTGTCACCGCTGCTCCTGCTCGTCGTCATCCTCATCGACGGGCCAGAACGCCTCGGGGACGAGACCGGCGGCGCGCATCAGCGTCTCCGTGGCAGCGATGCGCCGAGCAAGCTCGGCGTCGTCTGCGGTCGGCTCGACGGTCACGGGCGCAGGCTACGAGCGACCACCGACATCACGCCCGTGAGTTCCGGTGAAGCGGTACTGCCCCCGGCCTGCCCGGGTGAAGTCGGCGTAGCCCGCGACGCCCTCGCCGGTGGCGTCGGCGCACAGGTGGGCGGCGATCATCGTCCGGATGGTGCTGTCTGCGTACCCGGTGCCGCGGCGACGCATCTCCGCGATGACCTCCGGCATCGTGAAGGCCGCTTGCCCGCTGCGTGCTACGACGGCGTGGGCGGCCGCGAGGATCTTCACGCGCGCACCGTCCCGCGTCGCACCGCGGGGCGCGGCATCGGCGCCCACCGCGTCGGGAGGCGGCGCGACGGAGCCCTCCGGTCCGGCGACCGGCTCGCCGACGGGTAGCCCGTCGACCCGGAACGCGTACAGGCTCAGCCCGTCGCCGACGGGCGCGAGGACGGCGCAGGTGGCCGTCACGGTGCCGGGCACCGCGGCGGTACCGATCGCGCGGGCGGCCGTCGCCGGTAGCGCGGACAGCACCGCAGCAGGCAGCGTCACGGTGTCGCCCACGGACTCGGCCCAGCCGAGCCCGTGCCGGACGCCGGCGCTGGCCACATAGCGGACGAGCCGGTCGTTGAGCAGCTGCACCACCCACCGGTCACCGGCCGGCACGGCGGCCACGCGCAGGAAGTCTCGCAGCAGCTCCCCGAAGGTCATCGTGTCCGGAGAGATGCCGGTGCGACTGTCCTGCGGGTACTTCAGCTCCACGACGGCGCCGCCGGGAAAGTCCACGGCCAGGTCGAGCTTGCCGCCGGCGAGCTCCGGCGCGGGCACCTCGGCGGCCAGCCGGCCCGGTGCAACACCGAACTGCTCGAGCACCAGCACCGTCTCCAGCCGCACGGTGTCCTCGGTCAGCAGGTGTCCGCGGCCGGCCGCCCGATGCGCCGCTACCCGCGCCGCCACCGCCGCCCAGACCCCCGGCCAGTCGATCACCGCAGCATCGTCCACCACCGGCCGCACCTGCCGCCCCCGACGCCCCGACCGCCCCGCATCCCAGGACCATCCTGGTGGGCCCGCTACGGTCCGGCGCCGTGACCACCCCTCCCCACCCGACGTTCCCGAAGACTGGCCGCGGCCGGAACCCAGTGAGCTGGAGTACGCGCGGCGGGTGGCCACCGAAGCGCTCTCCGATGACACCGCCCGCCCGGCCACGGAGCGGCTCGCCGGGCACTACGACCCGGCCAGGCGGGGCGCTGGCACGACGTTCCTCGAACTTCCCCGGTCGACCCGTCCACCATCACCGCCGCTGATCTGCACGCGCTGACGGTGCTCAACGCGCCTGTAGGGGCGCTGATCACCCGCCGGTTGCTGTCCGACTCCGCCATCCGAGCGGGCATCGACGAGGCCTTGGCGGGGCTACCGACCGATGTCGACCTCGCCGCCGCGGACCGCTCGACGTTCGAGGCGATGGAGGCACTGGCGCAGGCGGTCCACGCCGGGTGCTGCGACCCGTGGGTGGCCGCACCCAATCCGTGGGTGACTTCGGCGAAGCTGTGCACCCGCAAGCGCCCTCGGCTGTTCCCCGTACGTGACCGCGTGGTCTGCGAGGGATTGGGGCTGTACGGGACCGCCATCCGGCGGTACGGAACCCGCCGGGTCGACTGGCAGGTGTTCGCGTTCCTGATCGGGGAGCCGGACATCGTTCAGCGGCTCGATGAGCTCACCCAGCAGGTGCAGACCGCGTACGGGGTGCGCTGCGACGCGGTGCCGCTGCGCGTCCTCGATGTCGCCCTGTGGACCTGGCTGCCCCGCGCCTGAGCTCCCGTCCGACCCGGGTTTCGTCGACGCGTGTCGTCGACGAAACGGGCCGCTCACGTACATTCGCGGTAGCACCGGTTGACCCGTGGTGAGCGGCCTGCGGACACCCTCGGCCGTAGCTGGGTCGTCCGACCGGGTGGCGCCGGCGGCGAACCTGTCGACGCCGGCGGCACAGGATGTGCAGGCTGTCCGACGTGCCGTACACGCAGCGCGGTGTGCCCGGCTGGAGAATCCCGCCGTAGACCCAACCGCCCAGGTCCGGCTCCCGCCGGCATCTGTCCTGGTCGCCGCCGGTCTGCAACGCTGCGCCCGGTGTAGCGATGAGCTCGTCCGACCCGAAGGGGACTGTGTTGTCGACCCGAGTACCGGAAGCAGCGGCGAGCGGCCAGGCTTTCCTGAGCAAGTCCCGTGCCGTGGTGGCGCTCGCCGCAGGGGTGCTGACGGGCGGCTTCGCGGCGTGGGCCTACTACGACGACCAGCTCCGTCCGCTCGCGCACACCTTCGGACTGTGGATCGCCATGCTGGCGCTGCTCAGCGCCGGTCAGCAGCCTCGGCGAGCCATGGCGCACGCCTGCTTGGCCCTGGCCGCCGCTGTGATCGCCTTCTTCGTCGGCAAGAAGACCATGTACGGCGTCGACTACCCCGGGATGCCGTACTCCATCAACATCTCCGAGCTGATGACGTGGCTGGTCCTGGCTGTCGTCGCCGGCGCCGTCCTCGGGTGGGCCTTCTCTTGGGCGGGGCGTCCCGGTGGCGTCGGTGTGGCCGGCACGGCCGCGGTGATCGGTCTGCTGGTCGCCGACGCCTACCGACGGTCGACCAACTATCCGGCTGATGCCCCTGTGGTCGTGACCTTCGCGACCCTCGCCGCCGTTGCGGTCCTCGCCGTGACAGTCCGCTCGTGGCGCCAGCTGACACTGGTGGCTGGCTGCACCGTCCCCGCGGCGCTGGTCGGCTTCCTGCTCGTCTCGGCTCCGGACCTCCTCCAACAGCTCCTCGTCACCGGCGGCCTGTGAGCCCCCGCCGCCTTGACCTGCGCCCAGCCCAGCGCGGGGCGGACGCCCACAGCCCAGGTCGCTGCTTGCTGCGGAACTCACTGACCGTCGAGGTCGAAGAAGACCGCCGGCTGCCTCCGGATCTGCGCCAGCCGCTTGGCGATGGGGTTGCGGTATCCCAGCTGTTCGGCGATCGACCGCGGACCTGCGCGGGCATCTCATGACCGCTACGGCGACTGCTGGATGTCGGGTGAGCCGATGGTGCCGAAGCGGCTGAGCGGCCACACGATGAGGGACGCCTTGCCGATCACGTCATCGACGGCGATGGTCCCGCGGTACTGATCGTCGATGTGCGCCGTCGAGTCCGCCGACTCGGATCGGTGGTCGCCCATCACGAACAGCCGGCCCTCGGGCACGGTCACCGGCCCGAACGCGCGGGTCTCGATGGGTTTCGGTTCGTGGATGTACGGCTCATCCAACGGCTCGCCGTCCACGGTCACGCGCCCCTGGGCATCGCAGCAGGCCACCGTCTGGCCGCCGACGGCGATGACGCGCTTGACGAAGTCGTCCTCGGCCGGCGGGGCGACGCCGATCTGGCGGCCGACCCAGGTCAGGGCACCGGCGAACGCGTTCGACGGCGCGGTGCCCTGCACTTCCGGTGCCCAGGTGTCGGGGCCCTTGAAGACGACGACGTCCCCGGGCTGAGGGTCGGAGAACCAGTACGGGGTTTGGTCACCAGCACCCGGTCACCGGTGCAGCCTGTGCAGCCGTGCAGCGTCGTCTCCATCGACCCAGAGGGGATGAAGAACGCCTGCACCAGGAACGTCTTGACCAACAGCGCCAGGACGAAGGCGATCACCAGCAGGACTGGCAGCTCTCTGAGCAGCGCCCCTTGCGGGCGGGCCGCTCCTTCCTGACCCGCCGCTTCGCCGGCTCGGCACCCTGGTCATCCGCGTTCACCACGCGGGGCATGGTGCCAGGGTGGCGTGTACGTGCACTCGTGGCCGCGCCCAGCCAGTACTGCACCTGATGGTCGACCACGCCCGGCAGGTCATCGGCGACGCAGCGGCAGCGCCCCTGTCAGCCGCTACGAAGATCGCCGGCCCACTCGACGCCGTTCCACCAGCGCCACTGGTCGGACGTGTGCGGATCGGGGTACCAGCCTGCGGGCGGCCCGGCCTGCGCGGCCGGCGGGGTCAGCGCCGGCGGGGTCAACCGGCCGGGCGGCCGCCTCACAGTCCACCACCTGAATCCGCACAGCCGGAGCGCTGTTCGGCGTAGACGCGCCGTCGTGGTGTCGCGAGCCCGCGCATCGCGGCTCGGACGGCACCGACGGGCAAGTCGAGGCGGAAAACCCACTCTTTCGCCTCACCCCGGGCTCGGAGGACCGGTGGCAGGCGCCCAGCTGGATGAGCGCGGTGCACTGGTCGCCGGTGAGCCCACCGGCGCCCGCCTCGAGCATCTACCCGAAGGTTCGCTCATCGGTCGCCGTCTGGTCCATGCCGCTCACCGTGCGAACCGCCGGGCGGGACGTCACCCATCCGGCGGGCGGAACGGAGCGCCCGCCGTCCTCGCCGCCAACCTGGCCGCTGTTCTTGATCTTGCGCTTCTGTCGATCTTGATCGAACATGCGTTCGAACACCTGATCGACTTCGTGGCGCTCCGACGCCCGAGGCGGCGGGGACGTAGGTCCAACGTCGCGTCGAGCGATTTCCCTCGGGGGCCAACCGGTAGCGGATGACGACCGCCTGTGCTCGGGGGCGTGAGCACGGTCCTCATCCGCAGAGCCGTCCGGCAATGCGTGCAACCGAGAGGACCACGAACGTGAACGCCGTCATCGACCGCCCCCGCGCGGCCGAGCCCACCCGGGCCGCCCCCGCCCCGGCTCGCAGGGCACCGGTCAGGGCTACCGGGGCTTCCACCCCGCCCTCAACGAACGCTGCGAGATCGCCCTCGCCGAGCACCTAGCCGTCCCCGGCTCCGGCCCCGCATGGGCTCGCGCTGCGGATGCCCTGGCGCTGGCCGGCCGAGTCGTCGCCGTCCACGGCATGCCCGCACGGCACGCCGCCGCCCGCCAGCAGCTGGCCGGCTTCCTCGGCGTGTACGACCGATTCTTCCGGCTGCCCGACGCCTGTCGACTGAGCCCGTTTCCGGCTCCCGGCGCACCGCTGACCTGGACGACCGCCGACGACAGCATCGTCATCGACGTCGTGCGGACCGCTCCCCGAGCCACCCGCTCGTCGACGTCGACACCACCTCGCGACTGTCCGAACTGGCCTCGTGGGCCCAGGCCCACGGGGTCGCCCTCGCCGGCGTCCGGGTGCTGGCGCTGTCGGCGCCGACCACCTCGCTGCTGCAGGTGCTGGGCACGGGACTGCAGCCGCTCGCCGGAACTGCGCTCGGCGGCCAGCTGAGCGCGCCGACCGGGGTGACCCGGTGACCGCCGGCTGGAAGCGCCGCGCCGCTCTGGCGACCGTCATCGCCGCCCGGCGGCCCGACGGCAGCGTGCCCGAGGACGCGGTCCGCCGCGCCGCCACCGCTGCCGGTGTGACCGCCCGGCAGGTGCGGCGGTGGGTCACGGCCCACGCGCCGCACCTCGCCGATGGGGTCGCTGGCGCCCGGAACATCCCGGACCCGCAGCCGCGGACAGGGTGGGAGGTGACGCCGCGCGTGCTCGCGGTCATCACCGCGAACAGCACGCTGAAGCGCGCGTGGCAGCAGCTGCGCGACACAGACCCGGCGACGCCCTCCTACCCGGCGTTCACCGCGGCCCTGCGCAACTACTCCGACAACGGCATCGCCCGCGCGGTGAAGGGCGACGGTGCGCGGACGCTCATCGGCTCGCGGATGTACCTGGCCGTCGAGGTGAGCGAGCGCAACGCCCGCTGGGAGCTCGACAGCCAGGAGGTCCCGGTCTTCGTCGTCCCCTCGCGGGGAACGAAGCCGGTCAAGCTGCACCAGACGACCGTCATCGAGTCCAAGCACCGGATGGTGATGGCCACGGTGTTCACCCCGGCCCGCCGCGCGCGGAGGACGTGGCGGCGTGCATCGCCCGCGGCGTGGAGGGCCGGCCGTACTCGCTCGACGGGCGGGAGGTGTGGGTCGGCGGCATCCCCGACGAGATCGTGTGGGACAACGCCAAGTCCAACCTCGCCGAACTGGTCACCGCACTGGTCGTCTCGCTGGCGACCATGGGGTCGGCTGTGACCCCGTACGCCGGCTGGGAGAAGGGCAAGATCGAGTCCTGGCACGCCACCAGCCAGCACGAGTGCTACAGCACGATGCCCGGCTACACCGAGGGCCCGGCGTCGTTCACCGGTCACCGCTACTGGGGCGACCACACCAGCGGCGCTCACCTGTTCAGCGAGGAACTGCTCATCGCCCAAGGCGAGCAGTGGGCGCTGGAGGAGTACAACGCCAACCGCGTCCACGGCAAGCTCGACATGACCCCGCTGCGCAGCTGGGCGGCCGACACCAACCAGCTGCGCCAGGCCACCCGCGAGCAGCTGATGCCGGCGATGCTGAGCACCAAGCACCTGCGGACGGTGAACAAGAACGGCATCCGGTTCGAGGGCATCGACTACGTCGCCGCCGAGCTCAACCGGCTCGTCGGCCGCAAGGTCAGCGTCCGCTACCTGCCCAACCTCGAGCTCGAGCGGCTGTTCGTCGAGGTGTTCGCCGGCGACGAGTGGGTGTGCACCGCCTACCCGTCGCACACCCTCACCGCCGAACAGCGGACCGCGCTGCTGGCCACGCGTCGCCGTCAGTACGAGCTGCTGCGCACCGCGGAGAAGGAAGGCGCACGGATGCGCCGCGACGTCGCCGCCCGCACCCGGGCCACCGACGGGGCCGAGACCACCTACGGGCAGAACGCCGCCACCTACGCCCGCGACGAGCTCGGCGCCGACGTCGACGACCTCTTCGATGCTCCCGCCGCCGACGACGATCTGGCCGACGCGGCGGTGCTGCCGTGATCGCCCGGCACCTGCGCGGCCTCACCGACGCCGCCGACGTACGCACGCTGGCGTTCCAGCGGGCGACGATGATGCTGCGGCACGCGGCCGCCGACAACGAGCTGGCCGCGCTGCTGGGCCAGCCGGGGACCGGGAAGACGTTCTGCGCGCTTGCCTTCCTCGACGCTGTCGCGGCAAGCGGCCGACGGGCGATCTTCCTGCAGTCCGACGTCACCGCCACGCACACCCTGATGACCGTCCGGCTGCTGCAGAAGCTCACCGGCGGCCGGCCCTCGGGCGAGGGCTATCACCTCACCGATGACCTCGCCGAGCTTCTCGAGGAGCACTCGCCGGTGGTCGTCGTCGACGAGGCCCACCGGGCGCAGAGCCGGGGCTGGACCAGCTGGTGTTCCTGAAGGAGACGGCGCCGGAGTGGACTCTCGTCCTGATCGGCAGCGAGCTTCCTCCGCCGTCGCCCGCGTTCCCGGCGTGCGCAGCCGACTCCGGGGTCGCACCGCCCAGTTCACACCCCTGCAGGGAGCCGAGCTCCTGGCGACCCTGCGCGCCTGGCATCCGCTGCTCCGCGATGCCGACCCACAGCTGCTGCAGCGCGTCGATGACCGCTACTGCGCGGGCAACTTCCGCGACTGGGCCAACCTCGTTCGTGCCGCCCAGAAGGCCAACCAGGAACTGCGTGACCGGGGCAAGGACACCTACTCCACCCTGACCACCAAGCTCGTCGGCAGCGCCGTGGCGATCGCCGGATTCGACGCCTGGGAGGTGCCGGCATGAGCCCGCCCACCCCGGTGCCGACGGCCCCGGCCCGGCACACCGGCTTCACCGTGCTGCACGTCGTCAACAACGACGACGCCGTCCTGCACGCCGTTCGCGCCAACGACCCCGCCCACGGCCGCGTCGCCGTGCAGGTCCGCCCGGGCATGCGCCGGGTGGACTGGCTGACGAGGGACCTGCTGGCCGCGCTCGGCGTCGACTTCGACGTCACCGGCGGCGGCCGCAACGCCGACGAGAACCTGCAACTGCTGCCGGTGCGACTGATCGGCGGACGCATCACCGACGTTCTCGTCGACGGAGCCCAGTCGCTCACCCCGGGCATGCTGACCGACCTCATGCTGCTCGCGGCGGCGGCCGGCGCCCGACTCTGGGTGGTGACCACTCCTCCGGTCACCGAGTCACTGACCACGACGCTGGCCGACTGGTGCGCCGCTGAGGTGACCGTGGCTGAGGCCGCGACGCACTGGCCTGGTCTCAGCACCGACGGTCCGGACCCCGCTGCCCGCAGCGGAGCACCCGGGCAGCACCTCGCTGCCGAGAGTCCGCCCGCCGAGCCGCGCAACCTGCACCTGGTCGACGCCACCACCCTGCTGGCCGCCTGCCGCCGGCTGCTGTCAGCCGCCGAGGCGACCTGGGTTGAGGAGCGGCTGCGCGCAGCCGTCGCCGACTCCCTGCGACCGCTGACCGACGGCCCCGCGCCCGGCGAGGTCACCGACCGCGTCGCGCAGTGGCTGCTCGACTGCTACGACACCGCCGGCACGCTCACCCAGTTCCTCACCGACGTCCGCGGCCTGCAGATCGCCGGCCTGTGGCGCGGGCTGCTGGTGCAAGTCGACATCCCGGCGCTGCTGGGCACGGCCTCGGCCGCGCCGTCAGCGTCCGGCCGCACCCCCGAGGTGTGGCAGCGGCTGCGCGCCTACCGCCTTCCGGTCCGCGGCGCGGCCTGCGCGCTCGCCGCGGCCCGCCTCGGCGCCGCCCCTATCTGCGCAGTGACGCTCGCCGACACCGCCGCCGACGGGACTTCGGTGATCGTCGACGGCCGCACCGTCGCGATCGAGCCCGACGCCGCCGAGTACGTCGCCGCCCAACGGCTGCTGCGCCTGGCGACAGGCACACCGCCAACCGCCCCACTGCTCGCCAAGAGCACAGGCACCCCGCTGACCGACAAGGGCTGGCCCGCCTGCTGTCCCAAGCGCGGGCCGAGCTTGGCGTGATCGTCACGAGTAGGCTCGTCGAACGCACAGCCCCCGGCGGAGCCACCACCCTGCGCCGCTGGGGCGTCACGGTGACAGGCATCGGAGAGCCGGTGCCCGGCGTGCCGATGACGACCTCCGCCGGCGATGCGCCCGTCACCACCGACCAGGCGGTGACCCCACCCCCAACTCCCCGTTGCTCGACGTCGAACTGCTGCGCCGTCGCCGGATCGAGCGGCACATGTCGCGCCGCGACGTCGCCAAGAACCTCGGCGTCACCAACGCGACGGTCAGTCGACTGGAGTCCGGCGTGAACCACGGCGAGCAGCCTCTGGCCCTGCTGCTCCGCCTGGCCGACCTGCTCGCGCTCGACCTCGCCGACCTGCTCCCCGGGCCGGTCGTGGTGCGCAGCCTGCGACCCGTGGGATGACCGACGCCGGTGCGGCAGACGCCGGCCCGGGGAGCGGCATCGCCGAGGATGCGCGCCGGGTCGGTGCGGCGCTGCACGCCCTGGGCGTTCTCGTGTCGGTCGAGGCGCTGGCCGACGTGCTGTCCTTCGATGCGACACGACTGGACGCGGCCCTGCAGTTGCTCGCGCAGACCGCGCCGGCGGCGGGGTTGCGCGTGCACCGACTGCAGAACCGGGTGTCGCTGGTCCGTGCGGCCGACGCTCTGCCAGGCGACGACCTGGCGGCGGTGATGCGCTACGACGCCGCCCGCACCGGCCTGAACACCACTCAGGCGCGACTGGTGCACGCCGCGCTCACCCGCGCAGTCCAGCCGGCCAGCCGGCGCGGCGGCCCGCACATGCTCGCGAAGTCCAACCCGGACAAGGTCGCCGCCGCGGCCCTCATCGGGGCCCGCATCCTCACCACCGACGACGTCGGCGACCTGGCGCTACATCCCGACGCCGCGCTGTCCCTGCTCGTCCCAAATCGAGAGGCGACGCAGTGACCCAGGGCCCCGCGGACGGCCACCTGTTCGAGGTCGTGCCGCAGATCCGCGACGTGGAGGAAATGCTGGCCGGCTGCCAACGTCTGCGTGCCAGCCTCGCGCGTCAGGTCGACACTTGCGACCGGCAGATCCACCGGTTGAACGCACTCGGCCACGCGCTCCGTGCACTCGCGAACGAGCCGGCAGCAGCCGCTGTCGCCTCGCGGCTGACCGAGAACGGCTGGTCAGGCAGCGGGGATGACCTGGTCGACTGCGCCTGCGCAGTGCTGACACAGGAGCACCCCTCGTGAGGGTCCGGCTCCAGACGCACCGGTCAGCCTTGCGCCGGCCAGTGCACCAGCGCCGCACCGAAGGGGCCACCCCGCCCTGCACCGCGAACGGACCCGCATAGGCAAGGCGGCCGGGCAAATAGGTGACGTCGGCGCCACCGTCGGCGACCCAGCGCACCCACCAGCCGGTGCACGGCGACGCTGGGATCAGCCCGGTGACCCCGACGCCACGGCGTGCGCTGTCCACGCAGAGCTCGAGGAACTGGCCGAGCAACCTCGCCGGGTAGTAGGGCGCATTGCAGTAGACGACCTCACCCGGCTCGACGAGGTCGGCCCACACCACCGTGCGCGCATCCCGGCGTTCCGGATCTGGGTGCGTTGGGCCGAGCCAGTTGTCGACAAGCGCGCTCTCATTGCACGCAGCGGAGTCCAGGCCGATGTCCCAGGTGTCGAGCACGCGCTTGCGGATCTCCACGGGAGTCCACCACTGCGACCGGTCAGCCACCGTCTGCCGGCGTTGCTCGGTGCGACGACGTCGGGCCCACACCGCCTGGCGGCACCGCTGCCCGCAGAACTCCCGGGGCCGGCCGGTGCCAGCGTGCTCCAGAGGAGCCTTGCACCCCGCGCACACCCGTCGACGACCCACGGCCGCAGTCTCCGTTTCGTCGATGCGCGGGACCGACGAAACACGCCTGCTTGGGACGGCTTGTGACCCACCGTGACGACCTCACCGCTCGTCGGCATCCCCGCCGACTGCCTCAAGGAGAACCGATGACGCACCGCCTGACCGATGCAGCAACTACGGGCCGGACGTGGCCGCTCGCCACCGCGCCGGCCTGGCGCTCCCGGAGCACGCCGTGAGCGACCGCGCGGCCGAGCTCCTCGACGTCCTACAGCTCTGCCTGACCTTCGCGACCGCCGGATCCCCGGAACGACAGGCAGAGGTGGCGCGCGACGGCCGGGCCGCGCTCGACGAGCTCCGGCAGCTGCTCACCTCCCGCCAGTGGCCCCGCGTCGTCCGCGGCGGTCTGCCGCCCGGCCCGCACTTCTTGCAGCTCGACGACCGCGCACTCACTGGACTGCTCGCCGACACCCAGGACGCCTACGCCGAACTCCAAGAGCTGCACGACGCCGAGGCGCAGCTGCGCGACTGCCAAGCCCGCCTGCAGTCCGAGCGCGCCGAACGATCCGAGTCCGACGAGACCACCGAGGAGAAGCCATGACTACCCAGGGGCCGGGTGGGGAGGAGCGGGACGATGCCGAGCAGTACGACATCCACCTCGCGGAAGGACTCAGCCTCGAGCAGGCCGACGAGGCCATGCGGATCTTCGCCGCGCTCCGCGCCACCCGACGTGTCCGGCACGAACAGGCAGGAGAGTCCGAGGCAGTCCAGCGGCTGTGCTCGGTGCTGCTGGCCGACGACACCCCGTGCCTGCTGCCACTGCCCCACGACGAGCACCGCAGCCTCGATACGGACGGCGAAACACCATCGCCGCGCTGACGCACGAACCTGCAGCGTCCACGCCGACTGCCGCCCCGGAGCGGGAACCCCGCTGACGCCCCTGAGCGGCCCTGCGACCGCACCCGACCCCGTAAGGAGGCCCGATGAGCCGGACCGGCGACCCCGCCGAGCGGCACCACCTGCCAATGGTGTGCACGTGCGGTCCCGAACGGGCAGCCGCGGGCGAGGCCCTCTACCAGCGCGTCAAGGCTGGCCTGGCCCGCGGCAGCACTGAGCTGAGGGCACGCGAGGTCACCGACCGCACGTTCGTAGACGACCTCATCCTGTCGCTGCTCGTTGACCACAACGCGGCAGTCGAGCGCATCCCTGGCGACCAGTGGTTCCTCGTGGTCGTCCGTAGCGGCATCCCCGGTCCCGAGACCCAGGTCGCCTGCCCAGCCGACCAGCCTTCCCTCGGCCTGGCCGCGATCTGGGAGTGGTACGAGCAGCGGAAGACGCAGCCATGACCGACGTGCCCTGGGCACTGGGAGCGGCCGGACCCGACCGTTCAGTCGGTCGACGCCGGTGTGCGGGTGCCGTCGCCGGCCACGCCCGCGGCTCCTTCGGTGTGGGGCGCGAGGACGACAACCGGCTCAACAGGACCATCTGCTCCCACGGCGGCAGGTGACCGGGCCGTCCCAAGCTGTCTCCGCTACAGCTTGGACGCCGACTTCTTCGGGCGGGCGTCGATGAACCGCGGTGCCATCGTCCACCCCGGCGTCTGCCCCGACAGCGTTTCGCAGGTCTCGGTGACCCGGGCGATGCGCTCCTCGGACAGTTCGTCGTCGGTGAAGCCGATGCACACGTAGTAGCCGCACTGGATCTGCTCGCTGCGCAGGTACTGCGGCAGCTGAGCCGCAGCACCCTGGATGAGCTTGGTGCTGCGGGCGAGCTTGACCTCGATCAACGCCCGCTGCTGCCAGCCGGCCGAGAACTTGAAGTCCACCGGGCCGCGTCCGACGTTGGTCTCTCGGCTGAAGTCGACTCCGGCGGCCCGGCACGACTCAATCCACATCGCCGCGGCGACGGCCTGCACGATCTTCTCCTGCCGGGGCTTGGTCAGGTCGTCGTTCCACAGCACCCGCCACACGTCGGTGTCCTCCACGACGTGGGTGAACCGGTCGATGAGGTTGCCGACCCAGGTGCAGAACTCGCCGTCGGCCGGCTGCGGCAAGACACCGTTCTCCGCGGTGTCGATGCGGGCGGCGGCGCGACCGGGTTCGAACCAGCCGACGAGCAGGTCGGGGTCGGTGCGCACGTCGTACGGCTGGTGCTCCCGCTCGGCCTCCGCGTCGACGTACTCGAACGCGGTGTCCGGGCTGCGCCGGGCCAGGCGCCGCCCCAGCTCACGCTTCTCCGCGCGGGACAGCTCTTCGCCGATCGCGTAGTTGAGGTCGGCGCGCAGCTCCATGCCGATGCGGGCGTCGGCCCAGTCCCAGAACCCGTTGGCGGTCACCCGCTGCGGGATGTCCTGCAGGAAGCGCTCCGGGGTGAGCAGCACGCCGCCGCCGGTGACCGGGCTGCGGGGCAGCGCGACCCGCGCGTCCGACCAGCGGCCGGCCGACGCCTGCCAGGCGGCGTTGCGGACGGTCATGACCTCGGTGCCGATGCCACGCTCGGCGCAGATGCGCTGCGTGTAGGCGATGAACCGGGCCTTCATGATGTTGCAGAACATGTCGCTGATCCGGTCGACGCCGAGCCCGGGCACGAAGACCGCGAACACGTCGACATAGCTCACGCCGCGCTCGACGGCGCGGGTCATCACCTCCAGCGCGTCGGCCATCAGCGCGGCCAGGTCGCCACCGGTGCCGGCGCCGTTCGGGGAGCCCATCGACAGGCCGAGGGCGAACTCCTTCGGCTCGGGGAAGGTCAGCAGCCGTAGCGCCTTCTTCCAGTGCGGGGAGGCGGTGTCCCCGCCGGCCCGGCGGACCAGGTCCCGGCAGATGCCGAAGAAGCTGACGATCTGGGCCTGCGCGCCGGCGAACAGCGTGTCGTCGTCCTCGAACACCAGGAACGGGTCGACGTAGAGCGGGGTGTCCTCGGTGAGGACCGGGTTGAACCAGTCGTCGTCCTCGCGGTGCTCGACGGAGACGAGCTCGCTGAACCTCATGCGTGACCTCCCGCGGACTCAGCTCAGAACGGCGGCTCGTCGTCGTCCCAGGCGGACGTCGCCGTCCCCGACCAGGGGTCCGCGTCACCTGGCGTGGACGGGGTTGCCCAGGGATCCGGCTCGGCGGGCGGTGGCCCTGGCTCGCCGTCCACGGTCTCCTGCTCGAAGTTGAGAGCGCGCTCGGCCGCGTCCAGCAGCATCGCCCAGGTCATGACCTCGACCCGGGACAGGTGGGAGTTGTAGGTGCGCAGCGTCTGCTCGACCTGCCGGGCCGTGACGCCGTCCACGTGCGCCGGGTGGCCGATGACCACGGTCGCGAAGACCCTGTGCATGTCGTACTCGAGCCCGAAGTTGTCGCGGTACATGGTGGTCAGCGCGGCGCCGTGCTTGTCGAGGTTGGCCAGGTAGTTGGTGGCCTGCGACGTCGCCTCGTGGACCTCGTTGCCGACGATGTGGTGGTTCCGGTGGCGCCGCACCAGGCGCGGCACGGACGGCCCCTTGAGCTCGACGATGTGCAGGGTGCCGTCGGCGCCGACGAGCGGGACGTCGTGCTGGTCGAGCGGGACGAGATTTCGCCGGTCGGCGATGCCGACGTACCGGCCGCCGAATAGCCAGTAGCTGTCACCCATGACGTGCTGCATGTTGGTCTCGGTCGTCTTGGGGTCCGCCGCCATCGCGCGAAGACGGGCGATCAGCGCGCGGCGCTGCTCGAGCACGGCCGTCTCCGCGGCGACCAGGCCGCCGGCCGACCGGGCCAGCGCCAGCCCGAGCTCGACGGCGTTGCCGCCGGCCACAAGCGCGGCGACCAGCGTGTCGACGTCCACGTCGCCGGACGACAGCAGGTCGACCAGCGCGGCCTGTGGGCTGTCGCGGTCGACGAGCCGGTAGTGGCCAGTGCCGACTTCGCTTTGCAGGAAGGCCAGTAGCTTGTCCAGCTCGTCGTTCTGGCACGCCCATGTCTTGTTGGGCGTGTCGAAGTCCCACTGGCCCGCCCGCCGCGGCGACGTCCGGAAGCGCAGCTCCCTGTTCTTGACTTCGCCGCTGGTCGGGTCACCGAACTCTGCGTAGGTGACGGTCTTGGCCACCTGCGGCCCGTCCTTCAGCCACGCGGTCCGGTAGCCGAAGTGTCCCGGGCGGGTTGGCTGTCGGTTGACCCACACCTCGAACTCGTCACGGTCGCCGCCATCCCCGCTCACCGGGCGGAGCCGTTCCGCTGCGCGGCCCACTGCCGTTGCTCAGTTCGTGCACCGAGTGGGGCTCCGAGGGCAACGCCGGTGAGCGTGGCGATGACTCCGAACACCCCGATCACGACCGCCGCCACGACCCCGCCGGCGGGCGCTCCGGCATCGTCGAGGGACGTGACAGCTGCCCCTCCAGGCCGGCTGCGAACCAGCCGACCCACCGGTCGATGAACTCCTCCGCCTCCCCGGTGACGAGCTCGGTGAAGGGCCATGCGACCTGGTAGTGGGTGATCGCGTTCGCCAGCGCCTTCCCGACAGCTTCCCCGTTCCGTAGGGGTCAGCGGGGTGGAGAGCGAACGGGTCCTGGCCCGGACCGACCCGACGCCTAAACGGGGTGTCCATGAAGGCGGTCTCGAACCAGCCGTACACCCCGGGCCGCTGAGCGTCGCAGTAGAACAGCGAGTGACTGCGGCCCGCGTAGCCACTGCGGTCAGCCGGGATGACAACAGAGACGGTCGCCGCGGCGATGATGTCGAACGGCGGAGGCCACTGGCCCCAGTTCACATCGTCGATCGGGACCGACGTGGACAGCCCGACCTGCACCCCGTTGAGTTCCACGCTCCAACCCTCGGTGCGACGCCGGACGACGGCGCCGGGGGCGAGGTCGGTGACGGTCTCGAGCATCGCGGTGGAGGTCCGCTGGAGTGACCGGCCAGCCGAGTCGGCGAGCTGGCGACGGCGCTCTTGCTCCGTCTCCGCGCGCGATGCGGCGACCTCGTCAGCCCGACGCTGCTCGGCGTGGCGCTGGTAGGCCCCGGCCAGGGCTGCCATGCCGGGCGTCGGGGTGCTCTCCGCGGCCTTCTGCAACCGGGCGAGCAGGTTCGCCGGCACCGGCCGGGCCGCGGGGGCCTTGTACAGGCACTCCTCGATGAGCGCGGCCAACCGGGGGACGCCGTGGCCAGCGCCGGCGGCTCGGCGTGCAGGTGCTGGTCGTGGAAGTCCTCCCATCCCGGACCCGGGAACGGAAGGTCTCCGCTCAGCAGCTGGAACGCCATCACCCCCACGGCGTAGACGTCGGCAGCGGCGGTGGCGCGTGCGGCCCGCCAGCGCTCCGGTGCCGCGTACGGCGGCGACATCGCCATCCTGCGGGTGTCGGGCGCGGTCGTGGCATCGGCGTAGCGGGAGATGCCGAAGTCGGCGAGGCACCAGGCGCCGTCGACGAGCAGGACGTTCGCCGGCTTGAGGTCGCGGTGGACCACCCGTCCGTCGAGGTCCGCGAGCGCGGTCGCGACGTCGGTCAGCACGGCCAAGGCGTCCTCGAGCGGCAGCGGACCGCCGGCGGCGTCGAGCCGGTCCTGCAAGGACTCCTCGGCCAGCGGCATGACGATGACGTAGGCATCTGCCGTCTCCCGGAGTCCAGCACGGGGACGATGTTGCGGGCGCCGGCGACCCCTCGACGAGGAGGAGCTCGCGGGATGCGCCGGGCGCCTTCCGGACCAGCTTGACGGCCGCCGGTGACCCGTCGTCCGCGGTGGCCGCGAAGACCCCGCCAAACCCGCCCTGGCCGATCTGCGGTCCGAGCGTCCACCGGCGTGCGAGCTGGATGACGCTGCCGACCACCGCGTGCGGGGCACTCACAGCAGGTCCGCCTCGTTGCGGATGGCGGCCGCCTCGTCGCCGGAGACGTTCACCCACACGCCCAGGGTCTGAGAGACCACGGCGGCGAACCGCCACAGCGGCCCGTACCCGGGCCGGCCGGCCCGGACGTACACGGTGCCGTCGAGGTCGATGCGCGGCTCGAGCAGCTGGTGGTGGGCTGCGAGCTCCGCCACGATCCGGCGCCCGGCCATCACCTCCTCCCGGGTGGCGACCCGGTCGGAGGCCGCTGGCCGGGACAGCGCGCGGCGGGCCGCCCGGTCGGCCGGTGCCGGCGACCGCGGGTCGGTCACGTCGACGATCTGCTCGACGCGCAGGCCGAGCACCGAGCACACGGCGAACAGGTTGTGCACCGCCGTCCACTGGCCCCGCTCGATGCGCTGCACCGTGTTCACCGAGACGCGCGCGGCGTCGGCGACGTCGTTCTGCTCCCACCGGCGTGCCCGCCGTCGGTCGGCGACGTCGCGGGCGATGTCCTGCCACCACTCGTAGCTTTCGCGCAGCGACCGCGGCTCGACGCCGGAGTAGTCGCGGTACGGGAACCGCGCGCCCGCGCCCGCGTCGGCTGGCGACGGCGGCGCGTACGCGGTGCCGGCGACCCGGCCGCCGCTGCGGGCGCGTCGGGCGCCGGCCGTCGTACCCGCGACCGAGCGCGGTCGCCGCGGCGGTGACGGGGGCTGGGTCACGCGCCTGTCCTTTCCTGTCCCATGCAGAGCCGCCCCGACCCTCCGAAGAGTGCCGGGGCGGCTGGAAGCGACTTGCCAAGCTCGCGCGAGTTGCCGACCTTGGCAAGAAATGTCAGCGCAAGCCGCGATGACATTCCGGCAAGCCCGCCGGGACATTCAGCGAGAATCCCGCTGACATCCCGGCGAGCCTCGCCATCAGCTGCAGCCGCTGGTGGAGCCGCAGCCCTCGCAGACGTAGCAGCTACCGGCCGGGCGCATCTTCGTGCCGCAGGTCATGCAGAGCGGCGCGTCGGTGGCGGTGCCGGTGACGAGCTCGAGGAGCTCGGCGGAGGAGTGGGCCTCCTTGACCGACTGCGGGCCCTCCGGGGTGACCTTCTCCTCGACCTTGGCGGTCTCGATCGGCGCGGAGTTGCGCAGCTGCTCCAGGTCGACCTCTTCCTCCTCGGTGACAGTCGGGGTCGAGGCGGAGGTGCCGTAGCCGGAGACCTGCGCGGCGCGCTCCTCGGCGGTGAAGATGCCCAGTCCGGCACGCTTCTCGACGGGCAGGTGGTCCAGCGCCAGGCGACGGAAGATGTAGTCCATCACCGACTGGGCGATCCGGATGTCCGGGTCGTCGGTCATGCCGGCCGGCTCGAAGCGCATGTTGGTGAACTTCTGGATGTAGGTCTCCAGCGGCACACCGTGCTGCAGCGCGATGGACAGCGAGATGGAGAAGGCGTCCATCACGCCGGCCAGCGTCGAGCCCTGCTTGCCGAGCTTGAGGAAGACCTCGCCGAGGCTGCCGTCCTCGTACATGCCGGCGGTCATGTAGCCCTCGGCGCCGGCGACGCTGAAGGACGTGGTGACGCTCGTCCGCTTCTTCGGCAGCCGCTTGCGGACCGGGTGGGACAGCGCGCCCGGGGCGGTGGCCTCGGCCGCGACCTCCTCCTTGGTGCCGTCGTTCTTGCCCTTGCCGCCAGAGAGCGGCTGGCCGACCTTGCAGTTGTCGCGGTAGATCGCCAGCGCCTTGAGGCCGAGCTTCCAGCCCTCGAAGTAGATCTTCTCGACGTCCTCGATGGTCGCCGACTCGGGCATGTTGACCGTCTTGCTGATCGCGCCGGAGATGAACGGCTGCACCGCGGCCATCATGCGCACGTGGCCCATCGGGGAGATGGCCCGCTCCCCCATCGCGCAGTCGAACACCTCGTAGTGCTCCGGGCGCAGGGTCGGCGCGTTGACGACATGGCCGTGCTCGGCGATGTACTCGACGATCGCCTCGATCTGCTCCTCCTGGTAGCCCAGGCTCTTGAGCGCCCGCGGCACGGTCTGGTTGACGATCTGCATGGAGCCGCCGCCGACCAGCTTCTTGAACTTGACCAGCGAGAAGTCCGGCTCGATGCCGGTCGTGTCGCAGTCCATCATGAAGCCGATGGTGCCCGTGGGTGCCAGCACCGAGGCCTGCGCGTTGCGCCAGCCGTTGTCGGCGCCGATCTCCAGGCACTCCTGCCACTGCTGGGTGGCCGCCTTCAGCACGTCGGCGTCGTCGGCGCCGACCGGCCGGATGGCGTCGTTGGCCGCGGCGTGCTTGCGCATGACCCGGGCGTGGGCCGTCGCGTTGCGGGCGAACCCGTCGTAGGCACCCACGATGCCGGCGAGTTCCGCCGACCGGCGGTAGGCCGTGCCGGTCATCAGCGAGGTGATGGCCGCCGCGAGGGTCTGACCGCCGCGGGAGTCGTAGGCGTGGCCGGTCGCCATGAGCAGCGCGCCCAGGTTGGCGTAGCCGATGCCCAGCTGCCGGTAGGCGCGAGTGGTCTCACCGATCGGCGCGGTCGGGAAGTCGGCGAAGCAGATCGAGATGTCCATCGCGGTGATGACCAGCTCGACGGACTTCACGAAGGTCTTCGCGTCGAACGTGCCGTCGGCCTTGAGGAACTTCATGAGGTTCAGCGAGGCCAGGTTGCACGAGCTGTTGTCCAGGCTCATGTACTCCGAGCACGGGTTGGACGCGTTGATCCGGCCGGTCTCGGGGTTGGTGTGCCAGTCGTTGATCGTGTCGTCGTACTGGATGCCCGGGTCGGCGCACTCCCAGGCGGCCTGGGTGACCTTGCGGAACAGCGTCTTGGCGTCGACGGTCTCGATGACCGACCCGTCCATGCGGGCACGCAGGCCGAACTCGGTGCCCTCGTCCACCGCGCGCATGAACTCGTCGGAGACGCGCACGGAGTTGTTGGCGTTCTGGTACTGGACGCTGGTGATGTCCTTGCCGCCGAGGTCCATGTCGTAGCCGGCGTCGCGCAGCGCGCGGATCTTGTTCTCCTCGCGGGCCTTGGTCTCGATGAACTCCTCGATGTCGGGGTGGTCGATGTCGAGGACGACCATCTTCGCCGCGCGGCGGTGGCGCCACCGGACTTGATGGTGCCGGCCGAGGCGTCGGCACCGCGCATGAAGCTGACCGGTCCGGAGGCGGTGCCACCGGAGGAGAGCAGCTCCTTGGAGGAACGGATGCGGGAGAGGTTGAGGCCGGCACCGGAGCCGCCCTTGAAGATCAGGCCCTCCTCGCGGTACCAGTTCAGGATCGAGTCCATCTCGTCGTCGACGGCAAGGATGAAACACGCGCTGACCTGCTGCGGGGCGCTCGTGCCGACGTTGAACCACACCGGGGAGTTGAAGCTGAACACCTGGTGCAGCAGCATCCAGGTGAGCTCGTGCTCGAAGATCTCGGCGTCACCCTCGCTGGCGAAGTAGCCGTGCTCGCGGCCGGCGGCGCCGTAGGTGAGCACCACCCGGTCGATCAGCTGACGCAGGCTGCTCTCCCGCTGGGGCTGGCCGACGGCGCCACGGAAGTACTTCGTGGTGACGATGTTGGTGGCGTTGATGCTCCACTCGGCGGGGAACTCCACACCGCGCTGCTCGAAGTTGATCGAGCCGTCCCGCCAGTTGGTCATGACGACGTCGCGGCGCTCCCAGGTCACCTCGTCGTAGGGGTGCACACCGGCGGTGGTGAAGACTCGCTTGATCTTCAGGCCCTTGCCCCGGCTCGGCGCCTTGGCCGTGCGTCGGGTGCGGGAGCCGGCCAAGCGGTCGTCGGTCTCGGTCATGGTGTGGAGCTCTCCTGATCGTCATTCGCTGTGTCGTGTGCGCGGTGCGGTGCTGCGCGATGGGTGGATCGGAGGGCCGGGGAAGAGCCGCGATCGTTCGGTGCTGGTTCTCTGCCTGTCCTGGTGCTCTGCGTCGAACTCGTGTCTAGCTGGTGGTACTGACAGTTCTCAGGCGCCGGTGAGGGTGCCCGAGGAGACGGATCCGGGCGGCTCGGCGACCTGCTGCTGCCGGGCCTTGAGCTCGGCGATCTCCTTCTCGAAGTCGGCCACCGAGGTGAAGGAGCGGTAGACGCTGGCGAAGCGCAGGTAGGCGACCTCGTCGAGCTCCCGCAGGGGCCGGAGGATGGCCAGCCCCACTTCGTTGGCGGGCACCTCTGCGACACCGGTGGCGCGGATGGCGTCCTCGACCTGCTGCGCGAGTTTCTGCAACTGGTCCTCGTCGACCGGCCGCCCCTGGCAGGCGCGACGGACACCCGCGACCACCTTGGAGCGGTTGAACGGCTCGCTCACCCCGCTGCGCTTGACGACGGCGAGCACGGCCTCCTCGACCGTGGTGAACCGGCGCCCGCACGTGGGGCAGGAGCGGCGACGACGTGTCGTCGCTCCCTCGTCGGCCTCCCGCGAGTCGATGACCCTGCTGTCGGCGTTGTGGCAAAACGGGCAGCGCATCGCGGAGACCTCCTTCCGACCAGTCGGGGCCGTCCGACGGCCGGTCCTGTGGACCCTCCTGGGGACATCCGGTGGACGTCCCGGGAGAACCTGGGGACCAGCCTGTGGACAGGCTTACAACTCTGTAACTACTAGATGTAGGGGAACCCTAGGCCGAGCCACACAAGATGTGCAAGCGATCCGACGCTCGGCGTGTTCCGTCCAGACACTGCTGTCACCAGGGAGGACATCGCTCCCCACGAGTCACACGACACGCCGGGAGGACGCGCCGGGGCGTCGGGTCGGCCCGACGACGAGGCCGCCGGAAGCTCGCCTGCGATCACCGATCACCTCCGCAGGATGCGGGCGCCGTCGGACCGACTCCGGCTCCGGCGACCGGAGAGCACGACCCGTGCGGCGCCTCGCTGCCGACCGCGGACGCTCCCGCGGTCGCTCGCCGGCAGCCGACCGTCGGCACACGTCCGAAGGCGGGAAGGAGGGCCGCGCCGCGCCCCGAGGTCCGCCGGCGGGAGCCGGCGTGGCGCGCGAGGAGAACGCGCCGAGACCTGGAAATCAGACGCCGCGGACGGACCCGTCGACGCGGGGACGGCGGGCGTGGGGCACGTGGTCGCTGAGACGCATCGGACGCGTCAGCAGCTCGGGCTCGAGACCGTCGGGTGCCGTCCAGCCGGCACGCGGCGCGGAATCCTCCGGCCGAACCGCCGGACGCGACCTCGACGGACCGTCGACGGGGCCGGCGGACACGCGAGCCGTGGCCGACGCGCCCTCGGACGCGGTCCGACGCAGGCCCGTGTCGGCCGGCCGCTGCTGCCCGAGGTCTCCGGCCGCACGGTGCCGGCCCGGAACCGCCGGCGCCGCTGAACGGGCCGGGGTTCCTTCGGGAGCACGCCGACGGCCGACGGCCGGAGCCTCGCCGGTCTCCGGTGCGCGCCGACGCCCGACCGCCGGGGACTCAGCCGTCTCGGGGCGCGGCGGCGCCCGGTAGCCTGCTGCTCCGCCTCTTCCGGCGCCCGGCGGCGGCCCACGGAGGCGAACTGCGCCGTCTCGTCAGCGGTCCGGCGCCCACCGGCCGGCGGGAGATCCCGGACGACGGAGAGGTCGCGCACCATCGGCAGTCCGGCCGTGACGGCTCCGTCGGCATCTGCCGAGCGACTACGGCGGCCGGACGGGTGCCGCGCGACGGACATCTCCTGCGTTCCGGGACCGAACGCCGCCCGACGCTCGGGCCGTGCCGCCACGGCGAGGTGCCGCTCCGGCAGGCGCAGTGACCCCAGATCGGTCCACGCCGTCTCCTCGACACCCCCAGGACGACCCGCACCCACACCTGGCAGGAGCCACTGGCGTCGTGCCGCCAGCCGAGGAGCTCGCCCGCCCACCACGTTCCTGCCTGATACACCTCGACAGCCTGGGGTTGACTGGTGAACACAGCTGCTCGGTTCTCCATGGCGCCTGACACGGGACGACCGTAAGCGCTGGAGTGACCACTGAGTGTGAAGACGCCCGCACTGAGGGTTGACGAAGTCGCGCCCCGACGTTGTGGACCTATTGCCGTGGCGCGATCGCCGCGGCGGGCCAGAGGTGTCGTAACCACCTCTGCCCAGCGTTCGTGCTGGTCAGGAGAGCGGACCAGGCGGAGACGCCGAGCGGAGCGCACACCCTGCATCACGGGAGGAGGAGCTCCTGCCCCGGCACCAGGTCGGCGCTCCGGAGGCCGTTCAGCTCCTGGATCCGGTCGATCACCGACCGCACGTCACCGTCGACCTCGAGGGAGGAGGCGATCGACCACAACGTGTCGCCCGGCTGCACCACGACACTGCTCCCCCGCCAGCCGCAACCCGTCGGATCCGCCACCGAGGAGCGGACCCACCCAGGAGCCCAGCGCCACGCCCAGAGCCAGTGCCATCACGACGGCGAGCCGCCGGGCACGACGGGTCAGCCGCAGGCCCACCGAGGGGCCCTCGTCGGGACCGTTCGCCGGGCGACCCCGCCGGACCCCGCTGCTCGGACCGTCATCCCCTCCGGCCGCGGCGCGGAGATCCGGCGCGCAGGAGGCGCCGGGGTGAGGGAGGCCGGCAGACACCCACGCGCGACGGGCTGCGGCGTGAGGGCCGGGCGAGGGGGCGCGCGAGGAGGCGACGGCCCCGGCGCCGGCGTGCACCACCACGAGGCGGGGCCGCCACGGCGCCTGGACCTCCTCGTCGAACTCCAGCACGGCCTGCGCGACACTTCCCATGACCTGTCCTCCTCACCTCTCGTGCTCGACCTTTGGTCGAACGCCTGTTCGAATCGAACGACTGTTCGATGTGTACCGCATGGGTCCGACGAAAGCCACCGGACACGACCTGCGACTTCGAACATGTGTTTGATCGATGCCGCGAGAAGCGCTACCGTCCGATGGACGGACACAGGCGCTGCGCGAGCGGCGGACGAGGAGGCGACGTGGCGGAGAAGAGCGGGAGCTCAGGCGGCCGCAAGGCGGGGGCGGACGCCGGCGCGACGGCGGGAACGGCAGCGGTCCGCTCGTTCCCCGACCGGGGTGCCGACGGCGACGGCCTGACCCAGCGCCAGCGCCGGGTCCTGGAGGTCATCCGCGACTCGATCGAGCGGCGGGGCTATCCCCCTCGGTCCGCGAGATCGGCGAGGCGGTCGGCCTGTCGTCGGCCTCCTCGGTCGCCCACCAGCTCTCCGTCCTGCAGAAGAAGGGCTGGCTGCGGCGCGACCCCAACCGGCCCCGCGCCCTCGACGTCCGGCTGCCCGGCGACTCCCCGCACCACCTCCCGGCAGCCGCAGAGCTCACCCAGGGGACGACGCGCAGCTCTCGGCCCCGACGTACGTCCCGCTGGTCGGCCGCATCGCCGCCGGTGGGCCGGTGCTCGCCGAACAGGCCGTGGAGGACGTCTTCCCCTCCCGCGCGAGCTCGTCGGCGAGGGAACGCTCTTCATGCTGAAGGTGGTCGGCGACTCGATGGTCGAGGCCGCCATCTGCGACGGGGACTGGGTGGTGGTCCGGCAGCAGCCGACCGCCGAGAACGGCGAGATCGTCGCCGCGATGATCGACGGCGAGGCCACGGTCAAGACCTACAAGCGACGCGACGGCCATGTCTGGCTGCTGCCCCACAACCCTGCCTACGAGCCCATCCCGGGCGACGACGCGACCGTCCTCGGCCGGGTCGTCAGCGTCCTGCGCCGCGTCTGACAGCGGGCCCCGTCCCGCTCACCGCTCGCACGCTCGCGGTGAGCCTCCTGACGGGGCCACGCGCCTCAGGGCCGGCGGCGCAGCATCCCACCGATCCAGACGACCACCGTCGCGACGCCTGCCGCGATCAGCGCCGAGGTCCAGGGCGACATCCCCGACCTGGTCAGGTCGCTGAAGCTCAGGACCGCCCCCTCGGGGGCCGGCGTCGTGGCCTCGACGGTCGCCGGGGCGAGGGCGACGCGGGTGAGATCGGCGGGCAGCCCCTCGCTGGTGACCAGCAGGCTCTGCCCGTCCGCCGCGAAGGTGATCGCCTCGCCCTGGGGCGAGGTCGGCAGCGGGATGACCGACGGTTCGCCCGAGAGGGCGCCGACGACATCGCTGCCGGTCAGCGGCCAGACATAGGCATCTGTGTACGTGCGCAGGGCCAGGCGCTGACCATCCGCTGACACCGCACCGCCGGTGACCAGCAACTGCCCGACGCTGCCCACGGGCCCGCCCGCCGTCCCGGTGAGCGTCATGGAGACGCCGGCGACCTTCGCCAACGCCACGGTGCCGCCGTCCACGAGGGCCGTCGTCGGGCTGTACACCCCGCTCGCGCCGAGCACCTCCTTGGTCACCACGTACGGGGTCCCGTCCGGCGCGAGGAGGAGGGCCTCTGCGTCGTGGGGCCCGTCCGGATAGGTGAGCCGGAAGATGCCGGTCGAACCGTCGGGCCGGAGGGCCAGCAGCGCCACGGTCGTCCGCGTGCCGTTGTTGTCGCCCGTGTCGGCCAGCCAGACGGTCCCGTCCGGACCGACCGCCATGTCCTCGGGGTCGTAGGGGTCCAGCGCGGCTGTGTGCGAGTCGACGACCTGGCACGAGGCGTCCAGCAGGTGCACGGCCAGCTCCTCGCCGCCGTCGTTCATGGCCAGGACGCCGCTGTCGACGGCCACGATCCCGGAGATCTCCGCCAGCCGCGGGTCACTGACCTGGCACTGGACGGCCGTCGTCGCGACCCCGTTCTCGGCGTACGCGGGCAGGGCGGACCCGAGGACGAGGCCGGTCCCGAGGGCTCCCCGGCGACCAGCAACCGTCCCCGCACGCCGCTACGCGGTCTGCCGGCCTCGGGCACGTACCCAGCGTGACAGAACGATTGCATCGAGTCGGTGAACCACGCCCAACAGGACGATTCCCACCGCGGCGCCGACGATCGCGTCGGTGATCCAGTGGAAGTCCAGCGACACCATCGAGATGCCGGTCGCGACGGGCCCGGCGAGGCTCAGCCACCAGAACGCGCGCTGCACACGGGCGGGGAGCTCGAACTCCACGGCCAGCCAGCGCGCCACGCCCCACATGATCACCGCGTTGGCCACGTGACCCGACGGGAACGAGGCGCCGTCGGCGTGGAAGAACAGCTCGTCGGGGTGTCCGGGCGCCGTCCGGCCGGTGCCGAACTTCAGCGCGTACACCCCGACGGTGAGCGTGCCGAGGGCGAGCAGGACGCGGAGCAGGGGAGCCAGGTGCGCCGCCGCCAGGCCAGGTAACCGACCAGGATCGCCAGCACCACGAGGATGGTGGCGCGGCCGCCGAGCTGGGTGATCGCCCAGACGACCGGGTAGGCGGACGAGTCCCGCAGGCCCCACCCACCGATGATCTCCGAGACGCGCAGGTCGGTCCGTTCGAGGACGCCGCCGGCGAGCAGGTCGACGGTGATGAGGCCGCCCACCACGAACGCGAGCAGCATCAGCCACCATGGCGGTCGGCCGATGGAGACGACACGCGTCTGCTCGGGCACGCCGGCGTCCCACACCACGCCGCTCGTCACGCCGTCACCGTACCGGGCCGTGACCTGTCCGTGATCCGGACGAGCCGGTTCCTCGCCCCCGGGGTCAGGCGACCGGATCGGCGAACTGCTCGAGCGTCGCGGCGAGTCCGCCGTCCACCCGGGCGCTCAACCGGGTCCCGGCGTCCTCGTGCCGCTCGCTGAGCACCTCTCCGTCGCGATGCACCCGGGCGACCAGGTCACCCCGGTCGTAGGGCACCAGCACGTCGACGTCCACGTCCGGGTGCGGCAACCGTCCGGCGATCAGCTCGCGGAGACCCTGGATGCCGGCGCCGGTCCGGGCCGACACCCAGACCGCGCCGGGCAGCGCCCGCCGCAGGGTCAGCACGTCGTCCTCGGTCATGGCGTCGACCTTGTTGACGACGATGACCTCCGGCACGGATGCCGCATCGATCTCCCCAGGACCACCCGGACGGCGTCGATCTGGCCCAGCGGGTCGGGATCGGAGCCGTCCACCACGTGCAGCAGCAGGTCTGCCGCCGCCACCTCCTCGAGCGTGGAACGGAACGCGTCGACCAACTGGTGCGGCAGGTGCCGGACGAACCCCACCGTGTCGGTGAGCGTGTACTCCCGGCCGTCGGGCGACTCCGCGCGGCGAACCGTCGGGTCCAGGGTGGCGAACAACGCGTCCTCCACCAGCACCCCGGCGCCGGTGAGCGCGTTCAGCAGGCTCGACTTCCCGGCGTTCGTGTACCCGGCGATCGCCACGCTCGGAGTCGCGTTCCGGTCGCGGCCGGACCGCTGGGTGGCCCGGGCGGTCGCCATGCCGGCGATCTCCTTGCGCAGCTTGCTCACGCGCGCCCGGATGCGTCGTCGATCGGTCTCGATCTTGGTCTCACCGGGACCACGGGTTCCGATGCCGCCACCGCCGGCGACCCGGCCACCCGCCTGCCGGGACAGCGACTCACCCCACCCCGCAGCCGCGGCAGCATGTACTGCATCTGGGCGAGCTCGACCTGCGCCTTGCCCTCCCGGCTGCTGGCGTGCTGGGCGAAGATGTCGAGGATCAGCGCCGTCCGGTCGACGACCTTCACCTTGAGGATCTTCTCCAGCTGGTTGAGCTGACCGGGCGTGAGCTCACCGTCGCAGATGACGGTGTCGGCGCCGGTCGCGCCGACGATGTCGCGGATCTCGTTGGCCTTGCCCGATCCGACGTACGTGGCGGCGTCCGGCTTGTCACGCCGCTGGCTGACCGCTTCCAGCACCTGGGAGCCGGCCGTCTCGGCCAACGCGGCGAGCTCGGCGAGGGACCGGTCGGCGTCGGCCTGGGTGCCCTCGGTCCACACCCCCACGAGCACGACCCGCTCGAGGCGCAGCTGCCGGTACTCGACCTCGGTGACGTCGGCGAGCTCGGTGGACAGGCCGGCGACGCGGCGCAGCGCTCCGCGCGCCTCGAGCGCGTAGGAACCGGTGGTGTCGTCGGGCGCGTCCCACTGCCCGGCGGGCGCGGGTCGGGTCTGGTCGTCGAAGGGGACGTCAGGAGCGGTCGTCATCGTCTCCAATGTGGCATGCCCCGTCGTCGGGGTCACCTGAGTTGTCTGCATCTCTGTGCGCATCGCCCGGTACAACGCTCGCGCGGGCCGCATGCATCCCACCCGTTCCCGGGTAGGGGCCGGACGAGGGAACCACGCGACGAGGAGGTTCGGATGAGCGACACAGGATCCAGCAGGCTCGGCTCGCACAGCGAGATCGACGACCCGGGCCGCGACCCCAAGGGGCTCGGGGACCGCCGCGCAACCCGATGGGCGGCGGCCCGGACCAGGACAGCGGGCGCGGTGAACCCGACGCGCAGCCGGGCATCGAGGGCCAGTCGATGATGCCGGAATCGCCGACCGAGGACGAGGACCGCGCCTGAGCGGTCGGCGGTCAGCTCAGCCGGCCAGCCACTCGGGGCACAGCTCGCCGGCGGCCACGAGCACCGCGGGCCCGGTGAGCACGGTCGTGCCGGGGTCACCTGCACCGACAGGCGACCCCCGGGGACGTCCACGAGGACCGTCCCCTCGGTCCGTCCCTCGGCGGTGAGCGCCGCGTAGGCGGCCGCGCAGGCGCCGGTGCCGCAGGACCGCGTCTCCCCACGCCGCGCTCGACGACCCGCAGCCGGACGTGCGCACCCGGCTCCACCACGTTCACGAGTTCCACGTTGACGCCGTCCGGGAACAGCACCGCATCGACCTCCGGCGTCCCGGTCAGGTCCAGCGTGTCGACGGCGGCGTCGGTGAGGCAGGCCAGGTGGGGGTTGCCCATCGAGACGGCAATCCCGCCGAACGTCCGGCCGGCCAGCCGGGTCTCCCCGGCGCCGAACTCACGGGCCGGCCCCATGTCCACCCAGTAGTTCCCGTCAGCGGTCGCGCCGACCCGGCGCGGGCCACCGCGCGTGCCCACCAGCACGCCGGCCTCGCAGGTGGCCCGGTCCAGCAACCCCTCGCCGACCAGCGCGTGGAGGAAGAGCCGGATCCCGTTGCCGCACATCTCGGCGGTGGTGCCGTCGGCATTGCGGTGGTCCATGAACCACTCGCAGCTCCCCAGGTGCCCGCCCAGTACGGCCGCGGCGTCGGGCACGTGGACGCTGCGCACCAGGCGCAGCACCCCGTCGCCGCCGAGCCCGGCGCGCCGGTCGCACAACCGGCGGACGAGCGCGGCGTCGAGCCGGTCGTCCGGCCAGAGGCTGCCGTCCGGGTCGGGCAGGACCACGAAGTCGTTCTCCGTGCCGTGCCCGACGAGCACCCGGGGGCGATCAGGGAAGTCACGGGTCGATCGTACGGGCGGTGATCACCGCGGAGACGGCGTCGACCAGGTCCGCCCGCCCCGCGTCGAACCAGCTGATCGTTGCGTCACGACGGAACCAGGACCGCTGCCGGCGCACGAACCGCCGCGTCGTGGTGACCGTGCGCTCCCGGGCCTCCGCGGCGCTCAGGTCGCCGTCGAACTGGGCGAGCACCTGGGCGTAGCCGAGCGCACGGGATGCGGTGGGGCCGTCCCGCAGGCCGTCCTCGGCCAGGCGCGCCACCTCCTCGACGAAGCCGGCCGCCCACATCCGGTCCACCCGCGCCGCCACCCGCAGGTCGAGCTCGGCCGGCTCCCGATCGAGGCCGACGACCACAGCCCGGTAGTGCGGACGGGGCTCGGGCAGCTGCGCGCGGAACGGTTCCCCGGTCAGCTCGATGACCTCGAGCGCACGGACGATCCGGCGTCCGTTGCTCGGCAGCACAACTGCGGCCGCCGCCGGGTCGACGACGGCCAACCGCTCGTGCAGCGCAGCGGGGCCGACTGCCGTGAGCTCCTCCTCGAGCCGGGCGCGGACGGCCGCGTCGGTTCCGGGGAAGTCGAGCTCGTCCAGGACGGCGCGGAGGTAGAGACCCGATCCGCCCACCAGCAGCGGGACGACGTTTCCCGCGCGGAGGTCGTCGATCTCGGCGCGCGCCCGGTCCCGGTACTCCGCGACGGACGCGGCCTCGCGTACGTGCCAGAGGTCGAGCAGGTGGTGCGGGACGCCGTCGCGCTCGGCGAGATCGGGCTTCGCGGTGCCGATGTCCATGCCGCGGTAGAGCTGCATCGAGTCGGCGTTGACCACCTCCCCGCCGAGGCGGTGGGCCAGCGCCACGGCCAGGGCGGTCTTGCCGGTCGCCGTCGGCCCCACGACCGCCACCACCGGCGGGGCGGTCACGCCGCCACCCATGTCGCGACGAGGTAGCCGACCCCGAACGGCGCCGCCTCGTGGTGCAGCCGCGCGGTGATCGTCCGGCCGTCGAGGGCGGCGCCCACCGCCCGCCACACCGGCACCCCGGCGGCCAGGAGTCGCTCCCCTCGGCCGGGTCGAGTGCAGCCAGAGCCGCGGCGTCCCCGTCGGACAACGCCCGTGCCACGGCGGAGTCGAACGGATCGGCCGCCTCGTCGAGATAGCCCGGCGCCTTGAGGCTCCGACGGGCCGAGCCGTCGCCCATCGCCAGGATCCCCAGCGGCGCGGGCAGGTCGCGGACGAGCTGCGCGAGGTCCGCCGGTCCGACGCCGACGCGCGTGCCGGCGAAGCCGGCCTCCTCGAGCAGCCACGCGCCGAGCGCGAGCGGCAGCGGTACCCGTCGGCTGCCGGGCCGCACGCGTCCCTGGAACGGGATCTCGAGGTCGAGGCCGAGGCCGCGCAGCGTGCCGACGTCGCCGGCCCCGATGCGCTCAGCCGGCACGGTCGCCTCCCCGACCACGACGACGACCTCGGGTCGGGCGGTGAGGAGCTCGGTCACGGCCGACGCGCAAGCGTCCCGGAGCGCGGTCGTGCCGGCGTCCGCCCGCACCTCGACGGCGGGCAGCAGGAGCGGCGGCGCGGGACAGAAGGCCACGGCGACCGAGGCGCGGGCGCCCGGCGGGGCGGCCCTGGGGGAACGGCGATCACGCCGGTCAGTCTCCCGGATGCGACGTGGGACACTGCCCGACGTGTCGAGCACGGACAACCCCGGCAACGGGGCGCAGCAGGACTCTTCGCCGATTGCGGAGAACCCGGAGATCCTTCCCGCGGAGGCGGTGAGCGAACCAACGGAGGGAGCCACCCCGGCGGAGGAGGCCTCGGAGGCCGTCGCGGCCGAGGCGCAGGAGCCGTCGACGTCGCCGGCCGACGGCGCGACACCCGAGGCCGCGACACCCGAGGCCGCGACACCTGCGGCCGCGGCGTCGGAGATCACGGCGCCCGAGCCGGAGGTACCCGGGGACCGCGCCGCGGAGGCAGTCACCCCGGAGGCAGTCACCCCGGAGGCCGGGACGCCGGAGGCGCCCACGCCGGGCGACGCCGCGGTCGCCGACCCGACGGCCGACGCACCGGTTCCCGCCCCGCCCAAGCCGCGTCCCATGGCGCCCCGTCCGGTGCCGCGCCCCATGCCCCAGCCTGCGGTGGCCGCCCCGACGCCCGAGCCGGCCGTCGAGGTGCCCGCCGTCCCCGCCAGCGACCCCAGCCAGTGGGGCCGCGTCGACGAGGAGGGCACGGTCTACGTGCGCACGGCTGACGGCGAACGCGCCGTCGGTTCCTGGCAGGCGGGCGCGCCCGCCGAGGGTCTCGCTCACTACGGGCGTCGCTACGACGACCTGGCCACCGAGGTGGTCCTGCTGGAGGCGCGTCTCAAGGCGCACACCGGCAATCCGTCGGAGATCCGCACCAAGGCACAGGGCCTCGCCGAGACCATCCCGACCGCCGCGGCGGTCGGAGACCTCGACGGCCTCGCCGCCCGCGCGCGAGCCATGGTGGAGACCGCCGACTCCGCGGCTGCGGAGTACCGGGCGGAGAAGGCGGCCGCCCGCGCGGCACAGGTGGCCCGCAAGGAGGCGCTCGCCGCCGAGGCCGAGCAGCTCGCCGCCGAGTCGACGTCCTGGAAGGCGGCCGGCGACCGGCTGAAGGCCATCGTCGAGGAGTGGAAGACCATCCGCGGCATCGACCGCAAGACCGACGACGCCCTGTGGACGCGCTTCGCCGCGGCCCGCGACGCCTTCGGCCGGCGCCGCGGCGCCCACTTCGCCTCTCTCGACTCCCAGCGCGGCGAGGCACGCGCCGCCAAGCAGGAGCTCATCGAGGAGGCCCGGAAGCTCGCCGGCTCGACCGAGTGGGGGCCCACCAGTGCGGCGATGCGAGCACTGATGGACCGCTGGAAGGCCGTTCCGCGGACCGGACGGGAGGGCGACGACGACCTCTGGAAGGAGTTCCGCGGCGCCCAGGACGTCTTCTTCGCGGCCCGCGCCGAGTCGGACAAGAAGCGCACCGGCGAGGAGCAGGCCAACCAGCAGCAGAAGGAGGAGCTCCTCGCCCAGGCCGAGAAGCTCGACCCCGCCAGCGATCTCAAGGGCGCCCAGAACGCGTTGCGCAAGATCCAGGAGCGCTACGACGCCATCGGCCACGTGCCGCGGGGCGTCATGCGCCAGCTCGAGGACCGCATGCAGGCCGTGGAGCAGAAGGTCCGCGGCGCGGCGGACTCCACCCGCATCCGGACCACGCCGGAGAACCCGATGGTCACCTCGATGCGCGCGGCGGTGACCAAGGCAGAGGAACAGCTGGCCAAGGCCGAGACCGCCGGCGACGTCAAGCGGATCGCGGAGGCGAAGGCCAATCTGACGACCCGCCGCGAGTGGCTGGCCGAGGCGGAGAAGTCCGCCCGCCGCTGACGCACCGGAGCAGGCGCATGCCGGACGTGCGGATCCGCCGGGCCACGGACGGGGACCACGCGGTCATCCGCCGGATGCTCGGCGGTTACCGGCTCGTCGACCGTCCGGCGTGCGATCCGCGGCCCGGCCTGGTGGGCCTGGAGCGGCCGGCCGGCTCACGCGTGCCGACGTCCGTCAGCAGCTGCCGGTGACGGCGGGGAGCGGGTCCGGGACGCCGATCTGCGGCATCCCGAGCGACACACCGGGCGTCGTGGGCCGGCTCCCCGCCTCCCCGGCGTCGCCGGCGCGGGTGCGTCGGTGGGACAGCAACGCGCCGTCGGCGACGAGGAAGTGCGGCTTCGCGTCGGTCACGACCGTCTCGACGACGTCCCCGGGACGCACCCCGGCGCGGCCGTGACGTGCACCAGGCGCCCGTCGCGGGCGCGGCCGGACAGCCGGCCGGTGGCCGCGTCCTTGCTGCCCTCGCCGGCGGCGACCAGGAGCTCGACGCGGCGGCCGACCTGCGCCTGGTTCTCCGACCAGCTGATCTCCTCCTGCAGCGCCGTCAGGCGGAGGTACCGCTCCTGGACGACGTCCTTCGGGAGCTGCCCGTCCATCTCCGCCGCCGGCGTCCCGGGGCGCTTGGGTACTGGAAGGTGAAGGCGCCGGCGAAGCGCGCCCGCCGGACGACGTCCAGGGTCTGCTGGAAGTCCTCCTCGGTCTCCCCGGGAAGCCGACGATGATGTCGGTGGTGATGGCCGCGTCCGGCATGGCGGTCCGGACCCGGTCGATGATCCCGAGGTAGCGGTCCTGCCGGTAACCGCGGCGCATCCGGCGCAGGACGTCGTCCGACCCGGACTGCAGCGGCATGTGCAGCTGTTGGCAGACCGCCGACGTCTCGGCCATGGCCTCGATGACGTCGTCGGTGAACTCGCGCGGGTGCGGGCTGGTGAAGCGCACCCGCTCCAGGCCCTCGATCGCCCCCGTGGCGCGCAGGAGGTCGGCGAAGGCGCCGCGGTCGCGGAACTCCACGCCGTAGGCGTTGACGTTCTGCCCGAGCAGGGTCACCTCGAGGACGCCCTGGTCGACGAGCGCCTGCACCTCGGCCAGGATCTCGCCGGGCCGGCGGTCCTTCTCCTTGCCGCGCAGCGCCGGGACGATGCAGAACGTGCACGTGTTGTTGCACCCCACGCTGATCGACACCCAGCCGGCGTAGGCGGAGTCCCGCTTCGCCGGGAGCGTCGACGGGAAGACCTCGAGGGACTCGACGATCTCCACCTGGGCCTCGGCGTTGTGCCGGGCCCGCTCCAGCAGCGCCGGCAGCGAGCCGACGTTGTGCGTGCCGAAGACGACGTCCACCCAGGGGCCCGCCGCACGATCTCGCCGCGGTCCTTCTGCGCCAGGCAGCCGCCGACCGCGATCTGCATGCCGGGACGGGCGTCCTTGACCGGCCGGAGGTGCCCGAGGTTGCCGTAGAGCCGGTTGTCGGCGTTCTCCCGCACCGCGCAGGTGTTGAGGACGACGACGTCGGCGTCGCCGTCCTCGGGTGCCGCGGTGTAGCCCGCCTGCTCGAGGAGGCCCGAGAGCCGCTCGGAGTCGTGGACGTTCATCTGGCACCCGTAGGTACGTACGCGGTACGTACGCGGAGCGGGGACCTCGGTTGCGCTGCTCATGACAGCAGCGAGGGTACGGCGCCACTCGCCCGCCTACGGGGAGTCACGGTTCCCGACGATGCTCTCCTGCTTCGTTACGCCTTCGTGATCGACTCGATCACGCACCGTGTCACATGCCCCTAGGGTCCCAGGGGTGACCAGCCGTCCGAACGGAGAGCCTCTCGTCCGCCTGTCCAGCGTCAACAAGTGGTTCGGCGAACTGCACGTGCTGCAGGACATCGACCTGGACATCGCCCGCGGGGAGGTCGTCGTCGTCATCGGCCCGTCGGGGTCGGGCAAGTCGACGCTGTGCCGCGCGATCAACCGCCTCGAGCCGATCGAGAAGGGTGAGATCTCGATCGACGGGGTGCGCCTGCCCGACGAGGGCAAGGAACTGGCCCGCCTGCGAGCCGACGTCGGCATGGTGTTCCAGAGCTTCAACCTCTTCGCGCACAAGACGATCCTCGAGAACGTCACCCTCGGGCCGGTCAAGGTGCGCAAGCAGTCCAAGGCCGACGCGGACAAGCGTGCGCGCGAGCTGCTCGACCGGGTGGGCGTCAGCGCCCAGGTGGACAAGTACCCCGCGCAGCTCTCCGGCGGCCAGCAGCAGCGCGTCGCGATCGCGCGGGCGCTGGCGATGGAGCCCAAGGTGATGCTGTTCGACGAGCCGACCTCGGCGCTGGACCCGGAGATGATCAACGAGGTCCTCGACGTCATGGTCGGCCTGGCGAAGGACGGCATGACGATGGTCGTCGTCACGCACGAGATGGGCTTCGCCCGCCGGGCGGCCAACCGCGTCGTGTTCATGGACGAGGGCCGGATCGTCGAGACCGCCGAGCCCGAGACCTTCTTCACCGCTCCGAAGTCGGAGCGCGCCAAGGACTTCCTGTCCAAGATCCTCACCCACTGATCACACGAGACCGTCAAGCGAGAGGACCCCTTCCATGAGTTTCCGACGCAGCGCCCTGGTGGCCACCCTGTCCGTGGTCGCCTTGACCGCCGCTGCCTGCGGCGGCGGCGACGACAGCGCCGCGCCCGAGCCCGAGGTCGCCGACGCCCCCGAGTTCGAGGCCGGCACGACGATGGCCGAGATCGCGGAATCTGGCTCGATCACCATCGGCACGAAGTTCGACCAGCCCGGCTTCGGCCTGGAGACGCTGGACGGCGAGCTGGAGGGCTTCGACGTCGAGGTCGCCAAGATCATCGCCGCCGAGCTCGGCATCGCCCCCGAGGACATCCAGTGGGAGCAGACCCCGTCGGCGGTGCGCGAGGAGGTGATCGAGGGCGGCGAGGTCGACATGGTCGTCGCGACCTACACGATCAACGACGAGCGGGCCGAGCGGATCACCTTCGCCGGGCCGTACTACGAAGCCGGCCAGCAGATCATGGTCGCGGCCGACAACGACGAGATCACCGGCCCCGAGTCGTTCACCGAGAACCCGGACCTCACCGTCTGCTCGGTCACCGGCTCGACGCCGTCGGAGCAGATCAGGCAGTACCTGGCCGACCCCGGCAGCCAGCTGACGCTCTTCGACGAGTACTCGCAGTGCGCCGACTCCTGGCCAACGGCCAGGTCGACGCCGTGACGACCGACAACGTGATCCTGCTGGGGTTCGTCTCGGAGTCCGACGGCGAGTTCAAGCTCGTGGGTGAGCAGTTCACCGAGGAGCCGTACGGCATCGGCATCGAGAAGGGCGACGTCGAGTTCTGCGAGTTCATCAACCAGACCCTCGCGGACAACGAGGACGCCTACGTGGCGGCCTGGGAGGCCACCGCGGGTCAGATCGAGGGCACGCAGACGCCCGAGCTCCCCGAGCCCGCCGAGTGCGTCTGATCTTCCTGCCCGACAGCGACCGGCCGGCCACGACGGCCGGCCGGTCGCCGACGGCCGCAGCGCAGCACCGCAAGCACCGTCACCGCCGGCACTGAGGGGGCACGTGGACCCGGTCTTCGAGAACTTCGACCTGTACGTCGACGGCTTCCTGACGTCGCTGAGCATCATCGTGGTGGCGATGGTCGGCTCTCTGCTGCTGGGGCTGCTGATCGCGGCCTGCCGGGTCTCACCGGTTCCGCCGCTGCGCGCGTTCGGCACGTTCTGGGTCTCGACCTTCCGCAACACCCCGCTGTCGGTGGTGCTGTTCTTCTGCGCCTTCGGTCTGCCCGAACTGGGAATCAACCGGACCTTCTACTTCTTCGGCGTCCTCGGCCTGATCCTCTACACCTCTGCGTTCGTCTGCGAGGCGGTGCGGTCGGGCATCAACTCCGTATCCGCGGGCCAGGCGGAGGCGGCCCGGTCCATCGGCTTGAACTTCACCCAGGGCTTGCGCTTCGTCGTCCTGCCGCAGGCGCTGCGCACGGTGGTGCCACCGCTGGGCAGCGTCATCATCGCGATGTTCAAGAACTCCGCCGTGGTCGGCGCCTTCGGCGTGGGCGGCGACCTCTGGAGCACCGGCCAGACGCTGACCAGCGCGCGAGGGTACGAGACGCTGCCGGTCTTCATCGGCGTGGCGATCGGATTCCTGCTCATCACGCTTCCCGCCGGCGCAGTCCTGCAGATCATCGAGCGGAAGGTGGCGATCGCGCGATGAGCCAGCAGGACACCGTGCTCTACGACGCGCAGGGGCCGAAGGCCCGTCGCCGGACGGCGATCGGCACGGCCGTCGCCGTCCTGCTCCTGATCGGCCTCGCGGTCGTGGTGGTGTTGCGCCTGGCCGAACAGAACCAGTTCTCCATGGAGCTGTGGGGGCCGCTCATCAACCCCGGGAACGAGTCCTTCGAGCTCGTCTGGGGCGTCATCGGCGAAGGCATCGTCAACACGATCAAGGCCGCGCTGATCGCGATGACGCTGTCGGTGGTGATCGGCACGCTGATCGCCGTCGCCCGCCTCTCCCTCGGCAGGTTCGCGCGGATCCCGCTCATCGGGCTCGTCGAGGTACTCCGGGGTCTGCCGGTCGTCGTCCTGGTGTACCTGTGCGTGCGGGCGCTCCCCGACGTCGGCGTCGACCTGAGCGACTGGCCCGGCGGTCAGGTGTTCTGGGGCCTGATCATCGGGCTGACGGCGTACAACATGGTGATCTTCGCGGAGGTCGTCCGTGCGGGGTCGCGTCCCTGCCGCGCGGGCAGCGGGAGGCGGCGCTCGCGACCGGTCTCACCAACGGGCAGGCCATGCGCATCGTCCTGCTACCGCAGGCGTTCCGCATCATGCTGCCGGCGATCATCAGCCAGCTCGTGGTCGTGCTGAAGGACACCTCGCTGGTGACCTTCGTGGCCAACTACGACGAACTGCTCAGCCAGGGCGAGAGCATCGTGCGGAACCTGGACAACCCGATCCAGACGTTCACGGTGATCGCGCTGCTCTACATCGCGATCAACTACCTGCTCGGGCGGCTGGCGCAGTACGTCCAGCGCCGTCAGGGCCGGGCGGCGACGCGCGTGGCGGACACGACGGATGCAGGCGCGAACGTTCCCGTGGGCGGCGGTGCCTGACACCTGCGGGCGGGACGGGCGGACCAGTTCTGCGCACCCGCCCCACTCGCACCACTGGCGGCGCGCCGCGTACGACACGCCGAAGGAATCCGGGCGAGACTGACCTCCACCATGGAGACGATGCACGCCGCCGGACGGCGCACCCTCCCGCCCGTACCCCGGACGACCGCGGAGCCGATCCCGGCGCCGCCCCACGGCCCGGTCGCGGAGGAGGAGTCCGACACCCCCACCGAGCGCTTCGTCGTCGATCTGACGACCGGCGAGCAGCGGACGGTGGGCGCGGACGAGCTGACGGAGGGCACCACCGGCGGGGCGACCGGCACCCCGGCGCCCGCACCGGCCGGGACGGACGACGGCGCGCCCGAGCGACGGCGGCCGGAGGTTCCCGGACCTCGTGAGCTCGACCTCGCCCAGCAGTTCGTCGCGCGCCTGCGTGCGGCCGCGGCCGACTTCGCCGAGGCGGCGGGTGCGGAGTCCGCGGTGGTGCGGGAGGCGGTCCCTCCGGCGCGCCACCGCCGGGCCCGGTGCCGCCTGGTGCTGCGGTACGCCGACGAGGCCGAGGTGGACGTGACCTTCCTCGGCTCCGCAGGGCTTCCCGGGTCGCCGACGCGGCACGGCTTCGACCGGCAGATCCGCCGCTGGCTGAAGGCCGGGCAGCGCCGCGAGGACGCCTGGCTCGTCACCGATCCGGACGCACCCGACGGCATCGCGGTGGACCTGAGCGCCTGGCTCGCCGCGGCCTGACCGGCTGGGGCGTGCCCCTGCGCCACCTTCCCGCGCAGGCCGCCCGGCACCCTCGCGAAGTCGACTGCCGAGGGACTTCCTCCCGGGTTTCCCTCTGCCTCCGGATGGGCCACGATGGCGGTGTCGCTCCCGGGCCGGCGAGCGGCGTGCGAATCGCAGGCCTGCGCCCAGCGCAGACGACCGGGGAGCCGCTCATGTCCCGCACCGTGGGAGTTCTCCGACGGGGTCCGTCGGGCCGAGCACGAGCCGGAAGCGGAGCGCGGCATGACCGCCATCGCGCCGCAGCCGATCGTCAGCCGGCCCAGTCCCGCGCACACGCCGGCCAAGGGCTCCCGGCTGACCAACCTGCTGCGGACCACCGACCACAAGACGATCGGCCTGATGTACCTGGCCACGTCGTTCGCGTTCTTCATCGCCGGCGGCATCATGGCCATGCTCATCCGAGCCGAGCTGGCCCAGCCGGAGCTGCAGTTCCTGTCGCCGGAGCAGTACAACCAGCTGTTCACGATGCACGGCACGGTCATGCTGCTGATGTTCGCGACGCCGCTCTTCTTCGCCTTCGGCAACCTGATCATGCCGCTGCAGATCGGCGCCCCCGACGTCGCGTTCCCGCGGCTGAACGCCTTCTCGTTCTGGCTGTTCCTCTTCGGCAGCCTGATCGCGGTGTCGGGCTTCCTCACCCCCGGCGGGCCGGCGGACTTCGGGTGGACCGCCTACACGCCGTTGTCCAACGGTGTGAACTCCCCGGGCCGGGTGGAAACCTCTGGATCAGCGGCCTGGCAGTGAGCGGCCTGGGCACGATCCTCGGTGGCGTCAACTTCATCACCACGATCATCTGCCTGCGCGCCCCCGGCATGACGATGTTCCGGATGCCGATCTTCGTCTGGAACGCTCTCATCACCAGCCTGCTGATCCTGCTGGCGTTCCCGATCCTGACGGCCGCGCTCTTCGGTCTGCTGGCCGACCGCAACCTCGGCGCCCTCATCTACTCGGATGAGATGGGCGGGCCGATGCTGTGGCAGCACCTGTTCTGGTTCTTCGGCCACCCGGAGGTCTACATCATCGCGCTGCCGTTCTTCGGCATCGTCACCGAGATCATCCCGGTGTTCAGCCGCAAGCCGCTGTTCGGCTACAAGGGCATGGTCGGCGCCACGATGGCCATCGGTTTCCTGTCGCTGGCCGTGTGGGCGCACCACATGTACGCCACCGGCGCGGTTCTGCTGCCGTTCTTCGCCTTCCTCACCTACCTGATTGCGGTGCCCACCGGGCTCAAGTTCTTCAACTGGATCGGCACAATGTGGCGCGGACAGCTGACGTTCGAGACGCCGATGCTCTGGTCGATCGGCTTCATGGTCACCTTCCTGCTCGGCGGGCTCACGGGTGTGCTGCTGGCCAGCCCCCGCTCGACTGGCACGTCACCGACTCGTACTTCGTGGTGGCGCACTTCCACTACGTCGTGTTCGGCACCGTCGTGTTCGCGGCGAACGCGGGCATCGCGTTCTGGTTCCCGAAGATGTGCGGCCGGATGCTCGACGAGCGACTGGGGAAGCTGCAGTTCTGGATGACGTTCGTCGGCTTCCACGGCACGTTCCTGGTGCAGCACTGGCTGGGCAGTGAGGGCATGCCGCGCCGGTACGTCGACTACCTGCCCACCGACGAGTTCGTGGCGCTGAACGTGGTCTCCACCATCTTCTCGTTCGTCCTCGGCGCCTCGATCATCCCGTTCCTCTACAACATCCGGCGCTCGTGGACGTATGGGCAGCTGGCGGCGCGGGACGACCCGTGGGGCGCCGGCAATTCGCTGGAGTGGGCGACGTCGTCCCCGCCGCCGCGGCACAACTTCGTCGAGATCCCGAAGATCCGCTCGGAGCGGCCGGCGTTCGAGGCGCACTACCCGCATCTGGTCGACCGGCTCCAGGCGGAGGCGCATGCCGGCCGCAAGCACGAGCCCTATGTCGACCACGCCGTCACGGGTGGCGACCGGGGGCCCGGCAGGGCCCACGCGACCCCGACCCCACCTGAGAAAGGTCCCCTGACCCCTGCACCGGGCAGGCCTGCCGGAGGGGCTCAGAACCGTCATGGTTCCGGGCCTCTCGGGTGCGACGCACCGTTCCGCTCGGGCCTGCGGCGCGCTCAGGGCAGCAGGCTGTCCACGTCGAGGTCGTCGAACTCGTCGCCGGCCGCGTCGTCCACGGCGACGTCGTCGAGCACCTCCCGCACGACGGCCGCCGCAAGGCCGCCGCTGTAGCCCTTGCGGGCCAGCATGCCCATCAGTCGACGGGTGGCGGTGGCACGGTCGAGCCGCCGCATCGCTCCGGCGCGACGCTCCACGAGCCGCCGGGCGGCGGCGCGCTCGTCCTCGTCGTCGACCTCCTCGACCGCCTCGGCGGCGACCTCGGGATCCACGCCCTTGGCGCGCAGCTCCGCGCTGAGCGCCCGCCGGGCGAGGCCGCGTCCGGCCTGCCGGGAGCTCACCCAGGCGCGGGCGAAGGCGGCGTCGTCGATCAGGCCGACCTCGGTGAAGCGGTCGAGCACGGTCTCTGCCGCATCGTCGGGCACACCGCGCCCGGCGAGCAGGTCGGCGAGCTGCTGCCGGGTCTTCGGTGCTCCGGTCAGCGCCCGCAGGCAGATCCCCCGGGCCACCGACTCGGGGTCGTCCATCTCCTCCGGCGGTCCCTCCACGACGTCCGGGTTCACGGGATCGTCGTGCCAGGAGCTACCCGACCGACGCGCGCCCGGGCGAGAACCCGGGCCGCGTCGGCGGGTGGACTGGAAGCCGGACACCGGCCGGCTCAGAAGTCGGCGGGGACGGCGTCCACGGGGGCATCGAGCGTGGGCCCGATGCCCAGCTTCTCCTTGATGCGCTTCTCGATCTCGTCGGCGAGGTCGGGGTTGTCCTTCAGGAAGTTGCGGGCGTTCTCCTTGCCCTGACCGAGCTGGTCGCCCTCGTACGTGTACCAAGCACCGGACTTCTTCACCATGCCCTGCTCGACACCCACGTCGATGAGCCCGCCCTCGCGGCTGAAGCCCTGACCCCAGAGGATGTCCAGCTCCGCCTGCTTGAACGGGGCGGCCACCTTGTTCTTGACGACCTTGACGCGGGTGCGGCTGCCGACCGCGTCGGTGCCCTGCTTGAGGGTCTCGATGCGACGGACGTCGAGCCGGACGGACGAGTAGAACTTCAGAGCGCGCCCACCGGTGGTGACCTCGGGCGAGCCGTACACGACGCCGACCTTCTCGCGCAGCTGGTTGATGAAGATGGCCGTCGTCCCGGAGTTGCTCAGGGCGCCGGTGATCTTCCGCAGCGCCTGGCTCATCAGGCGCGCCTGGAGGCCGACGTGGCTGTCGCCCATCTCGCCCTCGATCTCCGCGCGCGGCACGAGGGCAGCCACGGAGTCGATGACGATGATGTCGAGGGCGCCGGAGCGGATCAGCATGTCGGCGATCTCGAGCGCCTGCTCTCCGGTGTCGGGCTGGCTGACCAGGAGCGCGTCGGTGTCGACGCCGATCGCTCGGGCGTACTCGGATCCAGCGCGTGCTCGGCGTCGACGAACGCGGCGATGCCGCCGGCGGCCTGCGCGTTGGCCACCGCGTGCAGCGCGACCGTCGTCTTACCGGAGGACTCCGGGCCGTAGACCTCCACGACCCGGCCGCGCGGCAGTCCGCCGATGCCCAGGGCGATGTCGAGGGCGATCGAGCCGGTCGGGATGACCTTCATGGCCACCTCGGGACTGTCACCCAGGCGCATGACCGAGCCCTTGCCGAACTGCTTGTCGATCTGGGCGAGGGCCATGTCGAGGGCCTTGTCGCGGTCAAGCGTTGCCATGGTGCACACCTTCGGTTCGCGGGAAGCGGGTCGGGACCGACGCTAGGACGAGGCACCGACAGTTTCTGGTCTCCGAGCGGAGCTGTGGAGAGCCGATCGGCCTGTGGACGCCACTGTAGGGCGAACAGGTGTTCGATCGCCAGGGCGACACGCCGCCGGTGCCGGGCCGGGGCGTCACCGCTCCTTCGGCGGCACCTCGTACTCCTCGCAGATGGCCAGCCACACCTTGCGCACCGACACGCCGGCCTCGATCGCGTCGACGGCACTGCGGCCCCCGAGCGCGGAGAACACGTGGTCGCGGGCCACGCTCTGGGCACGCATGGGGCCGAACTGACGGTCGAGACGGGACCAGAACTCCTGCAGGCGCACGGATCGACGCTAACCCGTGCCCGACCTCCCCCGCCGCAGCCGGCCTAGGCTGGCGGCATGATCCCAGGTACGGGCTCGGCGGGCTGGGACGCCGTCCTCCAGCTCGCGATCGTGCTCGCGATGCTGGTGGCGATCATCCTGATGATCAAGAACTACCGGGACCGCTGACGGGACGGGCACCCGCCAGCCACACGACGGCCAGGGGCAGCACGAGCGCGGCCGACACGGCGGCGACGAGCCCGAACCCGCCGACGGCCAGCAGCGGGCCGCCGATGACTCCGGCCACGGCGGCGCCGAGGCCCATCAGGAGGTCGGTTCCGCCCTGCGCCGTGGGACGCAGGTCCGCCCCGACGGACTCGGTGACCAGCGTCGACCCGGCGATCAGGCCGCACGACCAGCCCACCCCCAGCAGCAGGAGCCCGACGCCGAGCTGCACCGCAGCGCCCGGCGCGGCGGTACCGGCGAGACCGGCCGCAGCGAGCAGCAGCAGCCCGCCCACCGCGACCGTCGCCCGCCGACCGGCCCGGTCGGCGAGCATCCCGACCAGCGGTGAGAAGAGGTACATCCCGGCCACGTGGACGCTGATCACCAGCCCGATGACCCGGAGCGTCGCGCCCTCGGAGCCGCCGGCGTGCCCCATGTGCACCGGGGTCATGACCATGACGCCGACCATCACCGAGTGCGCGACGACGACGGCGGTCAGCCCGAGCCGGCCGTCCGGGGAGGCCCAGACCGCCCGGACGGCGCCCGCCGTCGCTCGGCGCGGCCGGGGGCCGGTCACCACTCCCCGAGGCGCCGGGCCAGGAGCAGGGGATCGGGCCGGAGCAGCAGGAGCAGTCCGGCGGCCACCACCGCGAAGGCCACCGCCGAGACGACGAAGGCACCGCCGAGGGCGGGGAGACCGAGTGCCCGGCCGAGGTGCGCGCCGGGCTCGGCGAGGTTGGGCCCGAGCACGGAACCGACCGTCGTCGCCCAGACGACCAGCGACAGGTCGCGGCCGCGGCGGGCGGGGGCGGCGAGGTCGGCCGCGGCGTAGCGGGCCTGCAGCCCGCACGCCGTGGACGCGCCGAACGCGAAGAGCCCGGCGAGCAGCAGCGGGAGGTTCGAGAGCACGGCGGCCACCACGCTGACCACGGCGCCGAGGACGGCGACGACGTACCCGGTCGCCAGCCCGGCCCGGCGGCCGGCCCGGTCGCTGATCCGGGCGAGGGCACGGCGATCACCGCGGCCCCCAGCACCCCGGCCGTCTGTCCCAGGCCGGCGGCGGTGTCCGTGCCCGCGACGTCGCGGGCGAGCAGCCCGCCGACGGTGATGCCCACGGTCACGCCGAGGCCGGCGAGCGCCACCGATCCGCTGAGGACGGCGACCGTCCGTCGCTGGACCACCTCGGGGGCCACGCCGGGACCGACCACCCCGGTCGGCGAGCTCTGCTGCACGGGCGCAGTCTGCCCGACCGGCCGCCACGGACGGGCGTTCCCGTCCCGGCCGCCCGTCCCGGACCGGCGGACTGTCGTACCTGCCGGGGACACTGGCTGCGTGTCCGCTCTCGACCGGTTCTCCGAGGCCACCCGGGCCTGGTTCACCGGCGCCTTCGTCCGGCCCACCGCCGCCCAGGAAGGCGCGTGGCAGGCGATCAGCAGCGGTGAGCACGCCCTCGTCGTGGCGCCCACCGGGTCGGGCAAGACCCTGGCGGCCTTCCTCTGGTCCCTCGACCGGCTGGCCGCGGTGCCGCCTCCCGCCGAGGAGCAGCTGCGCTGCCGCGTCCTCTACGTGTCGCCGCTCAAGGCCCTCGCCGTGGACGTCGAGCGCAACCTGCGCGCGCCGCTGACCGGCATCGGACAGGCCGCCGCCCGGCTCGGCCTGGAACGCCCGGAGATCCGTGTCGGCATCCGCTCCGGCGACACCCCGGCCGACGAGCGCCGGGCGTTCACCCGCCGGCCCACCGACATCCTCATCACCACTCCCGAGTCGCTCTTCCTCCTGCTCACCAGCGCCGCGCGCGAGGCGCTGCGTGGCATCGAGACGGTGATCGTCGACGAGGTGCACGCGGTGGCCGACACCAAGCGCGGCGCCCACCTCGCGGTCTCCCTCGACCGGCTCGACGAGCTGCTCGAGCGGCCCGCGCAGCGCATCGGGCTGTCGGCGACGGTCCGGCCGATCGAGGAGGTGGCCACCTATCTCGCCGGCGGGCGGCCCGTGCAGATCGTCGCCCCGCCCTCGACCAAGGAGTGGGACCTCTCGGTGGTCGTCCCGGTCGAGGACATGAGCGAGCTCGGCCAGCCCACCGGAGAGCTCGAGGGTCCGCGGCCGGCAACCAGCCCCGGACGTCGATCTGGCCGGCGGTCGAGGAGCGGGTGCTCGACCTGGTCCAAGCGCACCGCAGCACCATCGTCTTCGCCAACTCGCGACGGCTGGCCGAACGGCTCACCAGCCGCCTGAACGAGCTCGCTTACGAGCGGGCGACGGGCGAGCCGGTACCGCCGGGCACCAACGCCGCCGCGCTCATGGCCCAGGCCGGGTCCGGTGGCGGCGTCCCGGAGGGCGTCCAGCCGGTCGCCGCGGCCCACCACGGCTCGGTCTCCCGCGAGCAGCGCGCCATCGTCGAGGAAGCCCTCAAATCGGGCCGGCTGCCCGCCGTCGTCGCCACCTCCAGCCTCGAGCTCGGCATCGACATGGGCGCGGTCGACCTCGTCGTCCAGGTCGAGTCACCACCGACCGTCGCCAGCGGCCTGCAGCGGGTGGGCCGGGCCGGCCACCAGGTGGGCGCCGTGAGCCGGGGGTCCTCTTCCCCAAGTACCGCGGCGACCTCGTGCAGTGCGCGCTGGTCGCCGAGCGCATGAAGGCCGGCGCGATCGAGTCGGTCCGCTACCTGCGCAACCCGCTCGACGTCCTCGCGCAGCAGATCGTCGCGATGGTGTCCGAGCGGCCGCGGACGGTCGACGAGGTCGCCGCGGTGATGCGCCGGTCGGCGGCCTTCTCGTCGCTGCCGGACTCGGCGCTGAACGCAGTGCTCGACATGCTCGCCGGCCGCTACCCCTCCGATGCCTTCGCCGAGCTCCGCCCGCGGCTCACCTGGGACCGGGTCACCGACACCCTCACCGCCCGGGCCGGGGCGCAGCGGCTGGCGGTCACCAGCGGCGGCACCATCCCCGATCGTGGCCTGTTCGGCGTCTTCCTCGTGGGCACCGAGGGCACAGGAGGACGGCGGGTCGGCGAGCTCGACGAGGAGATGGTCTACGAGTCCCGCGTGGGAGATGTCTTCCTGCTCGGCTCGTCGTCCTGGCGGATCGAGGACATCACCCACGACCGCGTCCTCGTCACGCCGGCGCCCGGGCAGCCCGGGAAGATGCCGTTCTGGCACGGCGATGCCCCGGGGCGGCCGCTCGAGCTCGGCCGGGCGCTCGGCGCCTTCCTGCGCGAGGTGGGCTCCGCCACCCCGGAGGCCGGCCTGGAGCGGGCGCGGGCGGCCGGGCTCGACGAGTGGGGAGCGGCGAACCTGCAGGCCTACCTCGCCGAGCAGAAGGCGGCCACCGGCCACCTCCCGGACGACCGAACGCTGCTGGTCGAGCGGTTCCGCGACGAGCTGGGCGACTGGCGGCTCGTCGTCCACTCCCCTTCGGTGCGCAGGTCAACGCCCCCTGGGCGCTCGTCCTGGCGGCCCGGCTCCGCGAGCGCTACGGCGTGGATGTCGCCTCGATGCACTCCGACGACGGCATCGTGCTGCGGCTGCCCGACACCACCGGTGAGCCACCGGAGGCCGACCTCGCCGTCCTCGACCCGGACGACGTCGAACGCGAGGTGACCGCGGAAGTCGGCGGTTCGGCGCTGTTCGCCAGCCGGTTCCGCGAGTGCGCCGCCCGCGCCCTGCTGCTCCCCGACGCGATCCACGCCGCCGCACGCCGCTCTGGCAGCAGCGGCAGCGGGCGGCCCAGCTCCTTTCGGTGGCCAGCGAGTTCTCCTCGTTCCCGATCACCCTCGAGGCCGCCCGCGAGGTGCTGCAGGACGTCTACGACGTGCCCGGGCTGGTCGAGCTGATGACCGATGTCCGCTCCCGGAAGGTGCGCGTCGTCGACGTGCAGACCGACTCCGCCTCCCCGTTCGCCCAGTCGCTGCTGTTCGGGTACGTCGGCCAGTTCCTCTACGAGGGGACGCGCCGCTCGCCGAGCGCCGGGCGCAGGCGCTCGCCCTCGACACCGGTCTGCTCGCCGAGCTGCTCGGGCGCACCGAGCTGCGCGAACTGCTCGACGGCGATGCGATGGCCGAGATCGAGGCAGAGCTCCAGCGCCTGCCCGCGCAGCGCCACCCCCGTGACGTCGACGGCGCGTCAGACCTGCTGCGCGGGATCGGTGACCTCACCGCAGCGGAGGCGGCCGCGCGCGGTGTGCCCCCGGAGTGGCTGGACGAGCTCGTCGCCACCCGCCGCGCCCTGCAGGTCCGGATCGCCGGCGAGGAGCGCCACGTCGCCATCGAGGACGCCGGACGGCTGCGCGATGCCCTGGGCACCGCACTGCCGGTCGGCGTCCCCGAGGTGTTCACCGAGCCCGTGGCCGATCCGCTCGGCGACCTCATCGGCCGCTTCGCCCGCACCCACGGTCCCTTCCAGCCGGCCGAGGCGGCGGCCCGGCTGGGGCTCGGCGTCGCCGTGGTCACCGCCACCCTGCACCGGCTGACCAGCACCGGCCGGCTGGTCAGCGGGGAGTTCCGGCCCGGCGGCAGCGGTCAGGAATGGTGCGACGCGGAGGTCCTGCGGTCGATCCGCCGCCGCAGCCTCGCCAAGCTGCGGCAGGAGGTGGAGCCGGTCCCCACCGCGACGCTGGCCCGCTTCACCCCGTCCTGGCAGGGTGTCGGCGGGCGGCTGCGCGGGGCCGACGGCGTGCTCGCGGTCGTCGAACAGCTCGCCGGCGCGCTCGTGCCGGCCAGCGCGCTGGAGTCCCTGGTGCTGCCGTCGCGCGTCCGGGACTACTCCCCCGCCATGCTCGACGAGCTCACCAGCGCCGGTGAGGTCCTGTGGGCCGGTGCGGGCGGGCTGCCCGGCGGCGACGGCTGGGTGAGCCTGGTGCCGGCCGACCTCGCTCCCCTCCTGCTACCGGAACCGCTGGACGTGCCCGACGAGGGTGGCCCGGTCCTGGAGCAGCTTGCCGGCGGCCAAGCCCTGTTCTTCCGCGGTCTGTCCGACCTGGTGGGGGCCACCGACGACACCGCCATGGCCGACCTCGTCTGGGACCTCGTGTGGGCGGGCATCCTCACCAACGACACGCTGGCGCCCCTGCGCACCCGCCTCGGCGGTAGCGGCACCCATCGCAGCCGACCGCAGGCGCCCCGCGCCCGGATCGACCGCGGCAGACACGGGCGGGCGCGCCTCGGGCGCCCGGCCATGCCGACCCGCACCGGGCCGCCCACCGTCGCCGGGCGCTGGTCGCGGCTGCCCGACCGCGAGGCCAACGGCACCCGCCGCACGACGGCGCGGGCCGAGGCGCTGCTCGAGCGGCACGGCGTGCTCACCCGCGGCGCGGTCATGGCCGAACAGGTGACGGGGGCTTCTCGGCGGTCTACCCGGTGCTGCGGGCGTTCGAGGAGAACGGCCGGGCCCGCCGCGGTTACTTCGTCGAGACCCTCGGCGCAGCCCAGTTCGGCACGCCGGGTTCGATCGACCGGCTGCGCACCTTCGCATCGCCGGACCGGGTGCCGGCCGGGGCCGTCGTCCTCGCCGCCACCGACCCGGCGAACGTCTACGGTGCCGCCCTGCCGTGGCCGGACCGGCCGACAGCCGGTGAGCCGGAGGTGGTCGACGTCGGGGAGGGCACGGGAGCCGGGCGCAGGACCGCGACCGGGCACCGCGCGGGCCGCAAGGCCGGCGCGCTCGTGGTGCTCGTCGACGGCGAGCTCGTGCTCTACGTCGAGCGCGGCGGGAAGACGCTGCTGTCGTGGACCGAGGAGGAGCAGGTGCTCAAGGAGGCGGCGACCGTCCTCTCCGGAGCGGTGTCGGCGGGGGCCCTGGGCCGCATGGTGGTGCAGAAGGCCGACGGCGCGTCCGTGCACGAGTCCACGCCGCTCTCCGCGGCTCTCCAGGCCGCCGGATTCGCCGCTACGCCGCGCGGACTGCGCCTGCGCTCCTGAGCGCGGTACCGCCTCACCACGACCGGAGTGCGGGCATCCGACGAGCCTCCGTCACAACGTGACGGTCCCGTGGCGATACGCCCGGACGGGTGAACCGATCACCGTCCAGGGGCATGGTGGAGGACACGAGCGCACCAAGGAGGCACACCCTCATGCGCACACTGCTCTTCGTCCTGCTGGCCGTCGGCGTCGCACTCGTCACTATCGGGGCGGCCGTACCGGAACTCTTCGTCCTGTCGCTGCTCGGCATGCTGGTCATCGCCGGCACGGCCAGCGTGGCGCTGGCCTCCGCACATCACCGTGGGCCACCGCACGCCTACTACTGACGTACGCCGCCCGCGGGGCCCTCAGTCGTCGGCGGGCCGCAGCCATCGGGCGAGCGCCCGCGTCAGCGCCGGCATCACGACGTGCCCGAGCAGCACCACGACCAGCGACGCCGACAGCAGCGACCGCGCCGCCACCGGCCAGCCCGCCAGATGCGGCGCGACCAGCAGCTGGAACAACGAGGTGACGGCGAAGACCGCGGCGATGGTGAGCACGGTCAGCCGCCAGCGCGGGCCCGGCGTCGCCGGCCGGGTGAAGAAACTGTCCAACCCCGTGACCCGGGCGTAGCGCTCGTCCTCCACGATCCCCGCAGGCGGCTCAGGAACTCCCGGCGCTCGGCCGAGCCTTCCCAGGCGGCCAGCGACTCATCATCGGCGAACCGGTAGACCAGGTGGTACTCGGAGCTGTCGGGACCCGGGCGCAGCAGGGTCGCGCCCAGGTTGCCCGGGAAGGCGGCGGCGATCCGCAGGGCGGCGGTCGCCTCCCGCTCGAAGGCCTCGCGCTGGTCCGGGCGGACCACGCGGGCCACCGTGACAGTGACCGGCTCGGCATTCGGCGCCGAGGAGTCGTCGCCACCGAACCGGGCACGCAGTCGCAGGGGCACGCTCACGGGCACTGCAGCGCGTCACGCCGTGCCGGTCATCCCGGTTGTCGGTGGTCTCACACCTCGTGAGCAGGACGGACCCTGGACGGGGACACTGGGCTCGTGCCCGAGGGAGACACCGTGTGGCTCGCCGCACAGCGGATGAACACCGCGCTGGCCGGCGCCACCCTCCGCCGCGGCGAGTTCCGGCTCCCCGGTTGGCGGCCCTCGATCTGGGCGGCGCCACGGTCCGCGAGGTCGTCCCGCGCGGCAAGCACCTGCTCATCCGCCTGGCCGACGAACGCACGCTGCGCACCCACTTCCGCATGGACGGCAGCTGGCACATCTACCGCCCGGGCGCGAGGTGGCGAGGAGGTCCCGCCTACGACATCCGCGTCGTCCTCGCGACCGACGACTGGGAGTGCGTGGGCTACCGGCTGCACGACGTCGACATCGTCGCCACGGCCGACGAGGAGCAGCTGGTCGGCCACCTCGGTCCCGACGTGCTGGGGCCCGACTGGGATCTCGAGGAGGCCCTGCGCCGGTTGCGCGCCGACCCGGACGAGCAGATCGGCGTCGCCATACTCGATCAGCGGAACCTGGCCGGGATCGGCAACCTCTACAAGGTCGAGTCGCTGTTCCTCGTCGGTGTGCACCCCTGGGCGCGGGTCGCCGACGTGCCCGACCTGGCGACCCTCGTCGAGCGTGCTCGCACACTGATGCAGGCCAACCGCCACCACCCGGAGCAGAGCACCACCGGCGACACCCGCCGAGGTCGGGACCACTGGGTGGCGGGGCGGAAGGGACGGCCCTGCCTGCGGTGCCGGACGCCCATCCTGCTGGGCGAGCAGGGGCCGCCCACCCAGGAACGGGTCACCTGGTGGTGTCCGCGGTGCCAGGCGGCGGCGTCCCCGATCGACCCGCTGGCGCGCACGGGTGAGCCGGACCGACCGCCCCCGGTGACCCTCTACCGCTGAGCCTCACACCCAGAAGGTGTCGTGACGGAGGAAGAACTCCGTCCAGTCCTCCGGCGTCATCGCGTCCCGCCGCACGGCGTCGGCGAGGGTCTCGAAGTAGTCCTCACGGGGTGCCCCAGGGGTGAACAGCAGCAGCATCGACGCCGGCTCGCCCGACTCGTTGCGGAAGCCGTGGATGCCGCCTTCGGGTACGTGCAGGAAGTCACCGGGCTCCCCGTCGAGCCAGCGCGCGCCGTCGAAGAGCTTGACCGTGCCGCTGAGCACGTAGAAGGACTCGGTGAGGCCGCGGTGGAAGTGCGGACCCGGTCCGGTCGGCGTGGCGCCCATCTCCCACCGGTAGAGGCCGAACGCACCTCCGGTGGTGAGACCGGTCGCGAGGTAGTGCGCCGCGCCGCCGCCCCCGAGGGCGAGCTCGGCCGGTGTGTCCGCGCGACGCAGCGCGGCGTTCACCTCACCGGCGCCACCGGTGTAGCGGTCAGGCGGGTAGCCCGGGCCGGACATGCCGCTCCCCTCCGGCCCTCCTGCAGGGTCCCGCCGCGAGCCTGCGAGCGGTGGGGCAGGAGGGCCCTCCTACTGCTGGTCGGGGCGCTCGGCGGGCTGCGCCTCGCGCTGCTCGACCGCCGGCTGGGTCGCCGACGGCGCTCCTGCTCGATGGCCTGCGCCGGCTGCGCGCCCTCGACCGCGGGCGCACCGCCGCCCATCGAGGCCCGGATCTGGTCCAGCCGCGAGGCCCCGGCCACGTCGAGGGTGGCCTTCTCCACCTCGAGCATCCGGCCCTCGACCGAGCTCTGCGCGAGCTCCGCCTGCCCCAGCGCGTTGGCGTACCGGGCCTCGATCTTGTCGCGCACCTCCGAGAGGCTGGGGGTGTTGCCCGGCGCGGACAGCTCGTTGACCTGGCGCATGGACGAGGCGACGTGCTCCTGCATCTTCGCCTGCTCCAGCTGGGACATGAGCTTGGTGCGCTCGGCCAGCGTCGTCTGCAGCCGCATGCGGCTCTGCTCGACGGCACCACGCGCCTGCTCGGCCGCCTGCAGCGCCTCGTCGTGGCTGCGCTTGAGGTCCTCCATGGACTGCTCGGCGGCGACCAGCTGGGTGGCGAAGGCCTGTGCGGCGTTCTCGTACTCCGTCGCCTTGGCCGCGTCACCGGCCGTCCGGGTCTTGTCCGCGAGGGTCAGCGCCTGCCGGGCGGAGGCCTGGAGCTTCTCCACCTCGCCGAGCTGACGGCTCAGCCGCATCTCCAGCTGGCGCTGGTTGCCGAGGACCGCGGCGGCCTGGTTGGCCAGGGACTGGTGCCGCTGCTGCTCGGCCTCGATCGCCTGCGCGATCTGGATCTTGGGATCGGCCCGCTGGTCGATCTGCGCGTTGGCCGACGCCGTGAGGTACTTCCACAGCTTCACGAACGGATTGGGCATGGGTCCTCCTGCTCCGGCGCAGCGGCCGGCCCGGTGATGCTCCGCATCTCGACGACGTCGCCTCATCGTCCCAGGTGATGCACCGTCGGAGCCAACGCGGGCCGCGGTCCCCTCCCGCGGCTAGGGTTTCCCCGTGCCCGACTCCCCCGTGCTCGCCGTGCTGGGCGAGCTGGTGGTCGACCTCCTGCCCGTTCCCGGAGCAGGTTCCGGGGACCAGGGGACCGCACCGCAGTACGTGGCCCGCCCCGGCGGCAATGCCCTCAACGTCGCGGTCGCGGCCGGCCGGCTGGGTGCGCCGGTCCGCCTCATGGCCCGCCTGGGCGCCGGGCCGCTGGCGGTGAACCTGCGCCGGCACGCCGAGCTGGCCGGGGTCGACGTCACCGGCTTCGTCGACGCCACCGAGCCGGTGAGCCTGGCCGTCGTCGGTCTGGGCCCCGACGGTTCAGCCGACTACGGGTTCCACGTGCTCGGGGCCGCTGACTGGCAGTGGACCGACGCGGAGCTCGACCGCGTGCTCCCGCCGAGGACCGGCGTCCTGCACGTCGGCTCCATCTCCAGCTGGACGGCCCCCGGGGCCGACGCGATCGCCCGCCTCGTCACCCGGCTGCACGTCGAGGGCGGCACGCTCATCAGCGTCGACCCGAACATCCGCCCGATGCTGGCCGACGGTCCGGTCGGCAGGGTGCTCGGCAACACCGCGTCCGTCGTCCGCGCACGTCTGCACCGGCTGGTCGAGCAGGCCGACGTCGTCAAGGTCAGCGCCGAGGACCTCGCCTGGCTGGACGGGGCGGGCGAGCTCGACGCCGCCGCCACGGACTGGGCCCGTCGCGGGCCGTCGCTGGTCCTGCTCACCGACGGTGGTGGTCCGCTGCGGATCGCCCGACCGGGCCGGCCCGTGCTGCACCGCACGCCGCCCACCGTGACCGTCGTCGACACCGTGGGGCCGGCGACTCGCTCGCCGCCGGTCTGCTCACCGGGCTGCTGGACGCCGGCGTCACCACGCGTGCGCACCTGGAGGCGCTCCCCGACGACCGGCTGCTCGCACTGGTGGACGACGCCGCGCTCGTCGCCGCGCTGAACTGCACCCGGGTCGGCGCCGACCCGCCCACGCGCGCGGAGCTCGAGGCCGCGCGCCGCCGCCGATGACCGCGGAGCTGCGCCTGGTCGGTATCGAGGAGCTCGCGGCCGGCACCCTCCGGGACCGGCTGCTCGCCGACCGGACGCACTTCTGGTCCGGCTCGGGCCTCGACGACGAGGCCGTCCGGGCACTGCACGACCCGCTCTTCTTCCACCAGCTCGGGGGTTCGGCGCCGTGGCACGGACGCCGGACGGCGAGGACGCCGCCTACCTGCTGGGCCTGGTGAGCGCCGACCGGCTGGGCGTCGTGCACGCGGTCGCGGTCCGGCCGGAATGGCGCGGGCGCGGCGTCGCCGTCCGGCTGGTCGAGCGGTTCCTCGCGGTGGCGGCGTCGGTGGGGCCCACGCCGTGCAGGCGGCCGCCCCGCCCGGGGACGTCGTCGTGCGCGCCGTGGCGCGGCGGGTCGGCGCCTCCGAGGCTCCCTCGCCCGGACACGCCGGCCCGGGTGCCGACCGGGTGCTCTACACCCGTTCGCTGCCCCGACCCGAGCAGGGCCTCAGGGATCGGTGAGCAGGGCGGCCAGGCGGGCCGCGTGCCGGTGACGTGTCGTGGACCGGCCAGGCTGCAGGACGACGCCGAGCAGCCACCGGGCGGCCAGCTCGGCGCTGTCGTCGTCGACCGCCAGTGCCTGCGCCAGGCGCCCGGTCAGTTCGGCCCACCGGTCCGCGTCCACGGCGAGCAACGCCGTGAGCACCTCGGGCTCGCTGACCGCGAGGCGCCGCAGCACCGGGTGCGCACCGAGCTCGTCGGAGAGCGCGGCCAGCGCCTCGGGCAGGGGCAGTCCGGCAGCCACGGCCGTCAGCCGGTCCAGCTCCGCCGCCAGCAACGCCACCACGACCTCGTCCTTGGTCCGGAAGTGGTTGTAGAGGGTCGCCTTCGCGACCCCCGCCGCGGCCGCGATCGACTGCATCGTGCTGCGGCGGGGCCCGTGCTCGGCGAACGCCCGGGCCGCACCGGCGAGCAGGCCGAGCCGGGTCCGCCCCATCGCGTTCCCGCTCCGCGTGTGCGCTCCCGGGAGGTGGACGGGACCCTGACGGGCTGCGGACGGACCGGCCAGGAACGGGGGCATGGGTCCTGTCTCGCATCCGGCCTGCGGGTCCGTCAAGGCCGACGGCGTGTCGGCCCCGTCAGGCGGCGAGCGTGACCGCCTCGCCACGACGCAGGGACGAGCGGGACGGAGCGCCGACGAGGGCGAGCGCCGGCTCGGCGACCGGCGCGGCGACCGCAGGCTGCTCGGCGGCCGGCTGCTCCTGGGCGGCCGGCACGTCGGCGGAGGGCGCCAGCGGGCGGACGGCGGCACCGCCGGCGACCCGGAGCTCGAGGCTGACCTCGGCCAGCAGGTCCGCCAGCTCGACGTCGAGGGCGTCGCAGATGGACGCCAGCAGCTCCGACGACGCTTCCTTCTGGCCCCGCTCCACCTCCGACAGGTAGCCGAGGCTGACCCGGGCGGCTCCGGACACGTCGCGCAGCGTGCGGCGCTGACGCAGCCGGTGGCCACGCAGCGTGTTCCCGAGCTGGGTGCGCAGCAGCGTCATGGCCGTCTCCTGTCCTGCGAGCGGGGCAATAGCACTCTTTGGGGCGGCACGTCGGCGGGCGCCGTGCGCTCACGGTACGCGGCGCACGCCACCGGAGCCGGGCCGACCGGCGCACGTCCGCTGATGGCGTAACACCCGGGCAGCGAACCGGCTTCCCGGCCGGACGGTCGCGCAGCTGTACCTACCGGGCGCCGCCCCGCCTCCCTAGAGTGCGCATCGGGCTGCCACCGGAGCCTGAGCGCCCACCCGGAAGGCGCCGGACATGGACCACCACACCGAACCCTCGATCCCGCTGGTGCGGCTGATCGGCGGGCTGGCGGTGCACTACGACGGACGGCGCACCCCGCTCCCGGCAGGCAGCCACCGCCTGCTCGCCTACCTGGCGCTGCATCCCGCGGGGTCGACCGCCGCAGCGCGGCCGGCGTGCTGTGGCCCACCGTCGAGGACGGCCGGGCCGCCGGGAACCTGCGCTCGGCACTGTGGCGCCTGCAGCAGGTCGGCTGTCCCCTGGTGCGCGCGGACCATGCCACGCTCGGCCTCCGGGAGCACGTCGAGACCGACCTCGCGCACTTCGAGGCCTGGGCCGGCCGGGTCCTCTCCGGGCACGCCACGCCCGCCGACCTCGCCGTCGACCCCGGGCCGATCGCCGACCAGGAGCTGCTCCCGGGCTGGTACGACGACTGGGTGCTGACCGTGCGCGAGCGCGTGCACCTGCGCCGGGTGCACGCGCTGGAGGAGCTCAGCCTCCTGCTGCGGCGGTCCGGCCGTCACTTCGCCGCGGTCGAGGCGGTGCAGCTCGCCGTGCAGGCCGAGCCGCTGCGCGAGAGCGGTCAGCGGGCGCTGATCGAGGCCCATCAGGCGGCCGGCAACTGGGCGGTGGCACGGCAGCAGTTCGACGCCTTCCGCCGGATCCTGCGCCGTGAGGTCGGCGTCGAGCCGAGCCCCGAGCTGACCGCCGTCGCGACCGCGTCCCGGCGTCGTCTGCCGGTCCCCATGCCCCTGCGGCCCCGTCCCGGCCGGCTCCGCCCAGAGGCCCATCGCGAGCTCGCCAGCGGTGGCTGAACCGCCCCTGGCCCCACCACCCGCAGGCTCGCGGCGGCACCCGTCAGGTGGTTCAGGCGGCGGTGTCGGTCCGGGCCCCGCTGGCCCCGCTGGGGCCGGCTGCCCGCCGGGCGGCAGCCGCCCGCATCGCGCGAGCGGAGGTCTGGCGCAGGGTCAGCGCGCGGTACACGTAGTCCAGCCCGGTCAGCAGGGTGAGCAGCACCGCCGCGGCCATCACCCACCAGCGCCCGGAAGCGAGCAGCCCGGTCAGCGGCAGGATGTAGAGGCCGATCGCCAGCGACTGGACGACGGTCTTCAGCTTGCCGCCCCGACTGGCCGCGATCACGCCGTGCCGGATCACCCAGAAGCGCAGGAGGGTGACCCCCACCTCGCGGACCAGGATCACCGCCGTCACCCACCACGGCAGCAGCTCGAGCACCGACAGCCCGATCAGCGCCGTTCCGGTCAGTGCCTTGTCGGCGATGGGATCGGCGAGCTTGCCGAACTCGGTGACCTGACCGGTGCGGCGGGCGATCATCCCGTCGTAGCGGTCGGTGATGATCGCGAGCGCGAAGACCAGCGTCGCCCAGTACCGGTCGGCGTCGGCGACCCCGCCGTGCTGGAGCAGGAGGACGGCGAGCAGCGGCACCACGGCCAGCCGGAGCACCGTGAGCGCGTTCGGCAGGTTCACCAGCTTGACCGACGAGGGCGGGGTGGCGGCGGGGTCCGGGGCGACGTCGGTCACGGAGGTCACCGCCCGGCCGGGCCGGTCGACAACGCGGGGGCCAGGGCCCGGGCGACGAGGTCGATGCCCTCCGTGCCCACCACCTCGGCGGCCAGGAGCTGCCCGGCGACCGCGTCGGCGGGCACGCCGGCCACGGTCGTCGTGCCGTCGGCGTCGGGGTCCTGGTGGGCGGCGTGGCCGGACCACACACCGGGCCCCTCCTCCGCGGAGAGATCCTCGGTCAGCAGCACCTCGACCCGTTCCCCGATCCGGTCCTCGGCGCGCTGGGCGGTCAGCTCCTCGACGAGGTCGGTGATCCGCCGGACGCGCGCGTCGATCTCGGCCTGGTCGAGCTTGCCGTCCAGCGTCATCGCCTCGGTGCCCTCCTCGTCGGAGTAGCCGAAGACGCCGACCGCATCGAGGCGACCTTCCACGAGGAAGCGCTCCAGCTCGGCGACGTCCGCCTCCGTCTCGCCGGGAAGCCGAGGATGACGTTCGTGCGGAAGCCCGCCGTCGGAGCGAGGTCGCGCGCCCGCGCGATCAGGCCCAGGAAGTCGTCGGTCCCGCCGAAGCGACGCATCCGTCGCAGCAGGGTCGGCGAGGAGTGCTGGAAGGAGAGGTCGAAGTACGGAGCCACCCGGTCGGTCCCCGCGATGATCTCGAGCAGCCCGGGGCGCAGCTCGGCCGGCTGCAGGTAGGCCACCCGCACCCGCGCAATGCCCTCGACGGCAGCCAGCCGCGGCAGCAGCTTCTCCAGCGAACGCAGGTCACCGAGGTCCTTGCCGTAGGACGTCGAGTTCTCGCTGACCAGCACCAGCTCGCTGACACCCTGTGACGCCAGCCATTCCGCCTCGCCCAGCACCTCGGCCGGAGGCCGGGAGACGAACGCGCCGCGGAAGGTCGGGATGGCGCAGAAGGCGCAGCGGCGGTCACAGCCGGACGCCAGCTTCAGGGCGGCGGTGGGACCCGAGGCCAGCCGCTTGCGGCGCAGCCAGTCGTGGCCGGGGATGGACGGCGCGTCCGCCGCCGCCGTCGCGGCGGTTCGCTGCACGGGGCTGATCGGCAGCAGCGTGCGACGGTCGCGGGGGTGTGCGGAACGAGCGGGCGGCCCTCGAGGACGTCGTCGAGCCGGTCCCCGATGGCCCCGTAGTCGTCGAAGCCCAGGACGGTCGCCTCGGGCAGCGCGCCCGCCAGCTCGGACCCGTACCGCTCGGCCATGCAGCCGACCGCGACGACGGAGGCGCCGGAGTCGGTGGCCGCCAGGATCGCGTCGACGGAGTCCTTCTTCGCCGTCTCGATGAACCCGCAGGTGTTCACGAGGACCGCATCGGCACCGTCGGCGTCGTCGACCAGTTCGTAGCCCTCGGCGGCCAGCCGCCCGGCGAGCTCCTCGGAGTCGACCTCGTTGCGCGCGCAGCCGAGCGTCACCACCGCCACCGTCCGCCCGCGGGGATCGGACCCTGAGGCGTGGGCAGGGCGGGGCAGAGCTGTCACCGGGCCATCGTAGTCGGCCCTACGGTCCCTGCCCGCCGGAAAGCCGTGGCGGCTGTCTCAGGAGTCGCCGCCGCCACCCCGGGAGGTGAGCCGGGCGACGTCCTCGCCCCTCTGCGCGGCCGTCGGCGTGCTCAGCCGCCGCCGCCGCGAAGGGTGAACAGCACCGACTCCAGCTCGTCGGGCTTGATGAGGACGTCGCGGGCCTTCGATCCCTCGGAGGGCCCGACGATGCCGCGGCTCTCCATGAGGTCCATGAGCCGACCGGCCTTGGCGAAGCCGACGCGGAGCTTGCGCTGCAGCATCGACGTCGAGCCGAACTGGCTGGTGACGATGAGCTCGACGGCCTGCACGAGCAGGTCGAGGTCACCGCCGATGTCCTCGTCGATCTCCTTCTTCTCGCCGCCCGCGCCACCGGCGGTGAAGACCTCTTCCCGGTACTCCGGCTCGGCCTGCCGCTTGGTGAACTCGACGACCGCCTCGATCTCGGCGTCGGTGACGAAGGCGCCCTGCACGCGCATCGGCTTGCCGGCACCGATGGGCATGAAGAGCGCGTCACCCATGCCGATGAGCTTCTCCGCGCCCGGCTGGTCGAGGATGACCCGGCTGTCGGTGAGGCTGGAGGTGGAGAACGCCAGCCGCGAGGGCACGTTGGCCTTGATCAGACCGGTGACGACGTCGACCGACGGACGCTGGGTCGCCAGGATCAGGTGGATGCCCGCCGCACGTGCCTTCTGCGTGATGCGGACGATGTGCTCCTCGACGTCGCGGGGAGCCACCATCATCAGGTCGGCGAGCTCGTCGACGATCGCGAGGATGTACGGGTAGGGGCGGTAGACCCGCTCGCTGCCGGGCGGGGCGGTGATCTCGCCCTTCTCGACCTTGCGGTTGAAGTCGTCGATGTGGCGGACGCCGGTGGACTTCATGTCCTGGTAGCGCTGCTCCATCTCCTCGACCAGCCAGGCCAGCGCGGTGGCCGCCTTCTTCGGGTCGGTGATGATCGGCGTGATCAGGTGCGGGATGCCGTCGTAGGGCGTCAGCTCGACCATCTTCGGGTCGACCAGGATCATCCGCAGCTGGTCCGGGGTCGCCCGCAGCAGCAGCGAGGTCAGGATCGAGTTGACGCAGCTGGACTTACCGGCACCGGTGGCGCCGGCGACCAGCAGGTGCGGCATCTTCGCGAGGTTGGCGCAGACGAACCCGCCCTCGATGTCCTTGCCCAGGCCGACCAGCATCGGGTGCGGGTCCTGCTTGGCCGCCCCGGACCGCAGGACGTCGCCCAGGCTGACCTTCTCGCGGTCGGTGTTGGGCACCTCGATGCCGACGGCGGACTTGCCCGGGATCGGCGCGAGGATGCGGATGTTGTCGTTGGCCACCGCGTAGGCCATGTTCTTGGTGAGCTGGGTGATCTTCTCGACCTTGACGCCCTGCCCGAGCTCGACCTCGTAACGGGTGACCGTCGGACCGCGGGTGAACCCGGTGACGGCGGCGTCGATGTTGAACTGGTCGAGGACCCCGCTGATCGCCTCGATGGCGACGTCGTTGGCCTTCGACCGCGCCCGCGGCGGGTCTCCCGGTCGCAGCATGGACAGCGCCGGCAGGACGTAGTTGCCCTCGACCGGCTGGATGGACAGCTGCTGCGGCTCGGTGATGGGCGGCAGGTCGTCGGCCGGCAGCGTCCGGTCGATGACCGGGGGCGCGGCGGGGCGGGGCGCAGCTCCGTGTGCTCGGGCTCGGTGGTCAGGGTGGCCTCGGCCGCGGCCTCGAAGGCGGCGTGGTCGATCGGCCCGGTGGTGAGCAGGTCCTCCGAGAGCGACTTGCGCCGGGACCGCCGGCTCTGCGGCTCCTCGGGCTCCTCCTCGTACTCCTCGTCGTCGTACTCGTCGTAGTCCTCGCCACGGCCGAGCAGCCAGTCGCCGAGGTCGCCGAGACGCTGGGGGATCTGGTGGACCGGAGTGGCGGTGATGACCAGCAGGCCGAAGAAGGTCACGAGCACCAGCAGGACGATGGCCACCGCCATGCCGACGCCGGCCTCCAGCGGGACACCCACGCCCCAGCCGACCAGGCCACCGGAGCCGGGCACCTTCGCCGCGGGATCGGCGGGGTGCCGACCACCTGGGCGATCCCGAGCACCGCCGCGATCGTGCACAGCCATCCGATCGCCAGCCTGCCGCGCGCCTCGGGCCGCGGACCACGGCGCAGCAGACGGATCGCCGCGAAGAACAGGACGACCGGCAGGACCATGACCAGCGAGCCGACGACCCAGCGAACACCCGCGGTCAGCGCCTCGCCGACCGGGCCGATCCCGTTGCTCCAGGCAGCGGCGCCCAGCACGATCGCCAGACCGAGGACGGCGAGACCCACGCCGTCCCTGCGGTGCTCCGGGGCGAGCGGCTCGGCCTCCTCCGGCTTCGCGACCGACCGGGCGAGCCCTCCCGCGCCACGGGCGAGCAGGTTCCAGCCGCCGGCGACGACCCCCAGAGGCCGGGTGAGCTCTTCTTCTTCGCGGCGGGACGGCGGCTCGCGGTGGAGCCGCGCTTGGCGGGCGGCCGCTTCTTGCTCGCAGCCGTCGAACCGGAACCAGCGCGGGATCTCGGGAGGTCCCCGCCGGTCGACGCGTCGACGTGGTGCGGGCAGGCATGCGTCGGACGGTAATCGCCTTTCGGGCTCGCATGGGGCAGGTCGGAGCACGTGTCCCTTCCCCGGCCTCGGGGCCCTAACGTCACACGCATGGTCTCCGCGCCCCTCCCCACGGCTCCTGGCCGACCCCCGTCACCTCGCAACTCGTCGTCCGGGCGGCCGCGCGGCCCGGTGAGGTGGTCGTGGACGGCCTCGGTGATGACGCGGACGTCTGGTGGTCGGAGTCACGGCCGGCCGAGGGAGGCCGGGAGGTGATCGTCCGGCGCGCGGCGGACGGCACGGTCGCCGACGTCCTCCCCCACCCTGGAACGCCCGCACCCGGGTGCACGAGTACGGCGGCGCCGCGTGGACGGTGTCGGCCGGCACGCTGTGGTTCACGGAGTTCACCGACCAGCGGCTGTACCGGCTCGACGCCGGCAGCGACGCTCCGGTCGCCGTCACGCCGGAGCCCCCGTCCCGGCCGGCGTCCGCCACGCCGACCTGCGGGTCCGGGAGGGGTCGCCGTCGCGGTCCGCGAGACGCACCCCGCCTCCGGCGGAGCGGCCGAGGTGGTGAACGAGCTCGTCCGGGTGGGGCCCGACGGCGCCGAGGTGCTGGTCTCCGGGCCGGACTTCGTCTCCGACCCCCGCCTCTCCCCGAAGGGAACGCGCTCGCCTGGCTGCAGTGGGACCACCCGCACATGCCCTGGGACGCCGCACGGCTCGTCGTCCGCGGCGCCGACGGTCGGGAGCACGCGATCGCCGGCGGCCCCGGTGAGTCCGTCGTGCAGCCGACCTGGGCACCCGACGGGACCCTCTGGTTCCTCTGCGACCGCACCGACGTCTGGTCGCTGTACCGCAAGCGACCGCACGGCGAGGTGGAACTCGCCGTCGACGTCGGCAGCGACATCGGTGGACCGCAGTGGCGGTTCGGGCAGAGCCGCTACGCGCTGCTGTCCGACGGGCGGATCGTCTTGGCGTACGGCCGTGCGGGGGCCGACCGGCTCGCCGTCCTCGAGGGCGGGGCTCTGCGCGAGCTGGACCTGCCGTGGGGCACGTACCGCTACGTCACCGCGCAGGGGACGGCGGTGGTGTGCGTCGCCGGCAGCCCGTCCAGCGAGCCGGTGGTGCTTCGGGTCGACGTCGACAGCGGGGAGCAGGAGCTGCTGCGCCCGGCGCGCGACCTCGGGCTGGAGCCCGCCTGGTTCTCCTCCCCGAGCACATCACGTTCCCCACCGAGGACGCCGGCACCGGGATCGGCGAGGCGCACGCGCTGGTCTACCCGCCGACCAATCTCGATGCGAGCGCCCCGGACGGCGACCTGCCCCCGCTGCTCGTGGTGGTGCACGGTGGGCCGACCGCGGCCGCCGTCCCGGTCCTGAACCTGGACATCCAGTACTGGACCTCGCGCGGCTTCTGCGTCGCCGACGTCGACTACCGCGGCTCCGTGGGCTACGGCCGCCGGTACCGCGACGCGCTGCAGGGCCGCTGGGGTGTGGTGGACCTGGACGACGTCGTCGCCTGCGCGCGCTTCCTCGCCGACAGCGGACGCGTCGACCCGGCACGGATGGCGATCCGCGGGGGCTCGGCAGGCGGCTACACCACCCTCGCGGCGCTGTCCATGCGCCCGGGGGTCTTCACCGCCGGCGCCAGCCACTACGGCGTCGCCGATCTGGGCGCCCTCGCCGCGGAGACCCACAAGTTCGAGTCCCGCTACCTCGACGGGCTCGTCGCACCATGGCCCTCGGGCGCTGACGTGTACGCCGAGCGCTCCCCATCAACCACGTCGATGCTCTGGACACCCCGCTGGCGGTGTTCCAGGGCGACGAGGACGCGGTCGTGCCGCCGGACCAGGCCGAGGCGATCGTCGCCGCGCTGCGGGAGAAGGGCGTGCCGCACGCCTACCTGCTGTTCGCCGGCGAGCAGCACGGCTTCCGCAAGGCGGAGAACATCCGTGCCGCCCTGGACGGCGAGCTGTCCTTCTACGCCCAGGTCTGGGGCTTCGAGCTCCCCGCCGAGGAGGGAATCGAGCCGATCGATGTCGTCCGCGCCGGACGGTCAGGGCAGGGAACCACCGGCACCTCCGCGCACTGAACGCGGCCAGGGTCTCGTCCGTACACCTGCTGAGGACCCGTCCAGGGAGGACCGCCGATGCGGCGAGGCCGCGGTGTCACACGGAGCGGCGAGCTCGACGTGGGGCGGCGTACGCCGCCCACGGACCCGAGCTGTACCGCTTCGCCCTGCGCCAACTGGGGGACGGTGGAGCGGCACAGGACGTCGTCCAGGAGGTCTTCCTCCGCGCCTGGCGCGCGGCCGACTCCTTCGACCCCCAGCTGGCCAGTCTGCGCACCTGGCTGTTCGCGATCGCCCGGAACGTCGTCGTCGACGAGGTCCGCCGGCTGGCCGTCCGCCCGTGGCAGGCTCAGCTGTCCGAGCCGCGGGCCGAGCAGCTCTCCCCGGGAACGGCATCGACGAACAGCTCGTCGACGCGTGGGTGGTCGAGGAGGCGCTGCGCCGGATCGGGGCCGACCACCGGACCGCGATCGTGCAGACCCACCTGCGCGGCCGTCCGCACGACGAGGTGGCGGCCGAGCTCGGCATCCCGGTGGGCACACTGCGCAGCCGGGTCTTCTACGGGTTGAAGTCCCTTCGCCTGGCGATGGAGGAGATGGGGGTGGAACCGTGAGCGAGCCTCCGCGGGACGACCACCGCGAACTGCGTGAGCAGGTGGGCGTCTACGCCCTGGGACACGGGACCTCGGCGGAGCAGGCCGCCGTCCGGGCCCATCTGGACGGCTGCGCCGCCTGCCGCGCGGAGCTGGCCGCGCTGGTCCCGCTGCGAGAACGCCTGTCGGGCGTGAACCCCGACCACCTGGATGACGTGCCACCCGTCCCGCCGGGCCTGGGCGACGCCGTCCTGGCCCGGATCGCGGCTCAGGAGCGGATCCGGCCGGCCCGGCCGATCCACCGCCGGAGAGCCGCTCCCTGGCCGCCACGGCCGCCGTGGGCATCGCCGCGGCTGCCTTCGGCGTGGGGTGGCTGGCGCGGCCGGTGCCCGATCCGGTGCCGCTCGAGGCGGTTCCCGTCCAGATCGCCGACGCGGACATCGCGGCGACCGCCGACCTGGTGGCCCACACCTGGGGCGTCGAGGTGAAGCTCTCCGGTGAGGGATTCACTGCCGGGGAGGTCTATCGGGTCACGGTCACCGACGGGGACGGCGACGCCGTCCCGGCCGGGGAGTTCCTGGGCGTGGGACCGGCCCAGCTGGACTGCAACCTGAACTCCTCGGTGCTCCGGGAGGATGCCGTGGGTTTCACCGTGCTCGATGCCGCTGGCGAGGTCGTGCTCGTCTCGCGGTTCTGAGCATCCTTCGGGCCCGGCCCTCCCGAGGCCGGGCCCGAAGGTCCCTGTTCAGCTCCCGCCGGTCAGGACGACGGCCGGAGCTCCCCGATCAGCTCCCCGCGGCCGGCACCGTCTGCCTGTCGATCGTGAAGCCGTCGCCGTTCCCGTCCTGGTAGACGTCCGGCCCGACCGGCGCGGAGTTGTTCCTGATGTCGGTGCGGGTCACCGTGAACGTCCCCGCCTCGGAGTTCCACAGACCGCCGCCCTCGCCGGCGGCCTGGTTGCGCGTGACCGAGCTGCGGTCCAAGCGCACGACCCCGTCGCCACCGAGGTGGACGCCACCGCCGTTGCCCGGGTTGGGCCCGGTCTCGTTCCCGGTGATGTCCGACCGGCTCACCGTCGTGTCCCCCGCGGCGGCCTCGATACCGCCACCGGCGCGCTGCGCGTCGTTGCCGCGCAGCGCGGTGCGCTCGACCACCAGGGTGCCGCCGTTGTTCAGGATCCCGCCGCCGGAGCCCGCCTCGCCGTCGGCCACGTTGTGCTCGACCTTGGAGCGTTCCACGGTCAACGAGCCGCCGTCGTTGTAGAGCCCGCCACCCCCGTTCTCCGCCTGGTCACCGCTGGCGGTGTTGCCCGAGACCGTGGTGCGGGTGACCGTCATCGTCCCAGCCGAGGAGTTCCACAGGCCGCCACCCTCGGCCGCAGCCATGTTGTGGACGACGTGCGACCGGTCGACGTGCACGGTGCCCGCCCCGGTGAGGTGCAGACCCCCGCCGTTACCGGGCCCCGCGCCGGTGGTGTTCCCCGACAACGTGGACCGGTCGACCGTCGTCCGCGATCCGGCTTCGGCCTCGATGCCGCCGCCGGCCCGCACCGCGCGGTTGTGCGTGACGGTGCTGCGGTCCACGTCGAGCTCTCCGGCGTTGAGCACGCCACCGCCGGAGGCGCCGGAGGCTGTCTCCCCTGCGCGTCGCCGCCGGTCACCGTGAGCTCGTCGAGCCGGAGCGAGGCACCGGCCAGCACGTGCAGGACCCGGTCGACGCCCTGGGCGTCGATGGTCGCGCCGTCGCCGTCGAGCGTGATGCGGGAGCCGACATCGAGGTCCCCCGTCGCGCCGCTGTCGTCGTCCCGACCGGCGATCTTCAGGTGGTAGGTGCCCCCGTCGAGGTCGATGGTGCCGCCACCGGAGGCGTTGGCGTGCTGGATCGCTGCCCGCAGCGAGCACTGCCCCCATGCGTCCGCGCACTTCCCGTCGGCCGGATCAACGTCGGCGGTGTCCTTCGTGGTCGTGACCTCGGTGCTGTTCTGGCCTACGCGGTGCTTCTGATCGTCGTGGGCCAGTGCCGGTCCGCTGGTGAGCACGCCGAGCGCCAGCGCAGTCGCGCCGGCTCCGGCCAGTGTTCTGGTGCGCATGAGTTGCCCTTTCTCGAGGGATGCCAAGGGCCCGGCCGACGAGCACCGGACGCTGGGAGATACGCAGCTCCGGGCCGGCCGTTCGACGATCGGATCGGCTTTCGCGCACGATCAGCGCCGCACCGGCCGGAACCGCGCGCGTGCTCACGGTCGCCGATCGGGGAGTCACGATGAGTCACGTGGCCCGAGGGGCGTTCGGTCCGTGGAGACGGTTGATCGACGTCCCCCGCCGAGCGGAGGACCGGCGGCAGACACCCCGAACTCCCGGGCTCCCGGACCGGCCGGAGCACGTCGGCTGCTGCTATACCTCGAGGACGGTGGGGATGATCATCGGGCGGCGGCGGTGGGTGTCCGACACCCACTTGCCGACGGTCCGCCGGACGATCTGCGACAGCCGGTGGGAGTCGACCTCGTCGTCCTGGAGTGCGCGCTTGAGGTTGTCCTCGACCATGGCGAGGACCTCGTCGAAAGCGGCCGGGTCGTCGGAGAAGCCCTTGGTGTGCAGGTGCACCGGACGCACGATCGTCCTCGTCGAGGGCTCGATGACGACGGTGAGCGCCACGAAGCCTTCGTCGCCGAGGATCCGACGCGCCTGCAGCGACTCCTCGCCGACGTCGCCGACGTTGAGCCCGTCGACGTAGACGTTCCCGATCGGCACGCTGCCGACGATCGCGGCCTTGCCGTCGACCAGGTCCACGACCACGCCGTCCTCGGCCAGGAGCACCCGGTCGGCGGACATCCCGGTCTCCTCCGCCAGTGCGGCGTGGGCGCGCAGGTGCCGCCACTCCCCGTGCACCGGCATCAGGTACCGCGGCCTGGCGACGTTGAGCAGCGTGCGCAGCTCGCCGGCCGGCGCGTGGCCGGAGACGTGCACGCGGGCGGTCTCCTTGTGCACGACGGTGGCCCCCAGGCGGGCCAGGCCGTTGATCACCTTGTAGACGGCCGTCTCGTTGCCGGGCACCAGCGACGACGCGAGGACGACGGTGTCGCCGGCCTCGATGGTCACCTGGTGGTGGTCGCCGCGGGCCATGCGGCCGAGCGCCGACAGCGGCTCGCCCTGGGAGCCGGTACTCACCAGCACCACGTGCTCGGGCGGCATCGCGGCGGCGTCGTCGAGGGACACCATCAGCCCGGGCGCCACGCGGAGGAGCCCGAGGTCGCGGGCGACGCCCATGTTGCGGACCATCGACCGGCCGACGAGCGCGACCTTCCGGCCGTGCGTCTCGGCGCAGTCGAGCACCTGCTGGATGCGGTGCACGTGGCTGGCGAAACTGGACACGATCAGCCGCTGCGACGCCCGGGCGAACACGTCGTCGAGCACCGGGCCGATGCTGCGCTCGGGAGTGACGAAGCCCGGCACCTCGGCGTTGGTGGAGTCAGACAGCAGCAGGTCGATGCCGGTGGCGCCCAGCCGCGCGAAGGCGCCCAGGTCGGTCAGGACGCCGTCCAGCGGCAGCTGGTCCATCTTGAAGTCGCCGGTGTGCACGAGGACCCCGGCCGGGGTGTGCACGGCGACGGCGAGCGCGTCGGGGATCGAGTGGTTGACCGAGATGAACTCGCAGTGGAACGGCCCGGTCAGGTGGTCCTCCCCGCCGCCACCTCGACCAGCGTCGGGTCCAGGCGGTGCTCCCGGAGCTTCGCCGCGACCAGCGCGAGGGTGAACCGCGAGCCGACCAGCGGGATGTCCTCCCGCAGCCGCAGCAGGTACGGGATGGCTCCGATGTGGTCCTCGTGCCCGTGGGTGAGGACGACGGCGGTGATGTCGTCGAGGCGGTGCTCGATGACCCCGAAGTCGGGGAGGATCAGGTCGATGCCCGGCTGCTCGGCCTCGGGGAACAGCACACCGCAGTCGATGACCAGCAGGCTGCCGTCGAACTCCAGGACGGCCATGTTGCGGCCGATCTCGCCGAGGCCGCCCAGCGCCATCACGCGCAGCCCGCCCTCGGGCAGCGGCGGCGGGGCCTTCAACTCCAGGTGCGGCTGGGTGACCTGACCGCTCACAGCTCGATGCCTCCGGCGGCGAGGTCCTCCCGCAGCTGGGTGATCTGCTCGGGGGTGGCGTCCACCAGCGGCGGACGGACGGGGCCGGCCGGGAGGCCGAGCTCCTTGAGCGCCGCCTTCACCATGATCACGCCCTGGGTGCGGAAGATCCCGGTGTAGACCGGGAGGAGGCTGTCGTTGAGCTGCCGCGCCGTGGCCAGGTCACCGTTCTCGACAGCGGCGATCAGCTCCGCCAGCCGCGGGCCGACCACGTGCCCGACCACGCTGACCACACCGACGGCGCCGAGTGCGAGCAGCGGCAGGTTGAGCATGTCCTCGCCGGAGTAGTAGGCGAGGTCGGTGCGGGCGAGCGTCCACGCAACCGCGCCCAGGTCTGCCTTCGCGTCCTTCACCGCGACGATCCGCGGGTGCTCGGCCGCGCGGACCAACGTCTCGACCTCGATCGGGATCGACGACCGGGGCGGGATGTCGTAGAGCATCACCGGCAGGTCGGTGGAGTCGGCGACCGCGGTGAAGTGCCGCAGCAGGCCTGCCTGCGGTGGGCGGTTGTAGTACGGGGTGACGACCAGGAGGCCGTGCACGCCCAGCCGGGCGGCCGACTGCGCCTTCTCGATCGAGTGCGCCGTGTCGTTGGTGCCGACGCCCGCGACCACGGTCGCCCGATCTCCCACGGCGTCCATCACGGCCTCGAGGACGGCGTGCTGCTCGCCGTCGCTGATCGTCGGCGACTCCCCGTCGTCCCGAAGACGACGAGCCCGTCGTGCGACTGCCGGTCGACCAGGTGCGCGGCCAGCTCCTGGGCACCCGAGAGGTCGATGGAACCGTCCTCGGCCAGCGGGGTCACCATCGCCGTGAGCACACGCCCGAAGGGCCGAGCGGGGTCACTGGTCATGGGGAGAATCTACCCAGCGGTACCGACGGGGTCCCGCGTGTACTCCGACACCGCGTAGCGCAGCCCGGACGACGGCGAGCAGTCCCAGCCCTCGTGCGGCGTCCGCCCGACCCGGCGCCATGCGGGGCCGATCGCGGGCGCCCAGGTGTCGCCCTCGACATCCACGTCGACGTCGGTGACCACGAGCCGGTCGGCGTGCGGCAGGAACGCGGCGTAGACCGCCCCGCCGCCGATCACCCAGAGGGGCTCGTGGTCGCCGAGCGCCTCGGCGACCGACGCGGCGCGGCGCGCCCCTCGGCCGTCCAGTCCGGATCGGAGGTGAGGACGACGTTCGTGCGACCGGGCAGCGGGCGGAACCGCTCGGGCAGCGACTCCCAGGTGCGCCGACCCATGACGACCGTCGAGCCCGTGGTGCGGGCGCGGAAGAGCTTCAGGTCCTCGGGCAGGTGCCACGGAAGACCTCCGCCGGCGCCGATGACCCCGTGGCGGGCCTGTGCCCAGATCATCGCGACGGTGCTCACACCGCCACGGCCGCCCGGATCGCCGGGTGGTGCCGGTAGTCGTTCACCGTGAAGTGCTCGTAGGTGTAGTCGAACAGCGACGGCGCCGGCGCCAGCTCCAGCGTCGGGAACGGCAGCACCTCGCGGGAGAGCTGCTCGCGGACCTGCTCGGTGTGGTTGCTGTAGACGTGGCAGTCGCCCCCGACCCAGATGAAGTCACCGGGCGCGAGGCCCACCTGGTCGGCGACCATGCGGGTCAGCAGCGCGTAGCTGGCGATGTTGAACGGCACGCCGAGGAACATGTCCGCGCTGCGCTGGTACAGCTGGCAGGAGAGCCGCCCGTCGGCGACGTGGAACTGGAAGAACGCGTGGCAGGGCGCCAGCGCCATCTCCGGCAGGGCGGCGACGTTCCAGGCCGAGACGATCATCCGGCGGGAGTCCGGGTCGGATCGCAGCGTGGAGAGGACGTTCGAGATCTGGTCGATCTGCTGCCCGTCGGGCGTCGGCCACGACCGCCACTGGACGCCGTAGACCGGTCCGAGCTCCCCCTCGGGGGACGCCCACTCGTCCCAGATGGTGACGCCGTTCTCGCGCAGCCACCCGACGTTGCTGTCGCCGCGCAGGAACCACAGCAACTCGACGGCGATCGACTTGAAGTGCACCTTCTTCGTCGTCACCAGCGGGAAGCGCTCGGACAGGTCGTACCGCAGCCGCTCCCCGAAGAGGCTCACCGTGCCGGTGCCGGTGCGGTCCTCCTTGGGGGCTCCCTGCTCCAGGATGCGGCGGAGGAGGTCCTCGTACTGGGTGTCGATCGGTGCGCCTTCCACGGGCCCGAGACTACGTGCGGCCACCGACGCGGGGAGCGCCCGGACCACACCCGCACCAGGCGCCCACCGGCTCCCGGCAGACTCCTCGCGTGGACTGGTGGCAGACCGTGCTCGCCGTCGCGGGCGGCGTCCTGCTGCTCTGGGCGGTCCTGCTCGTGCTGCTCTGGCGCGCCCGGCCGGCAGAGCTCACCGTGCGCGAGGCGCTGCGCCTGCTCCCCGACCTGGTCCGGCTGGTGCGACGGCTGGCCGTCGACCGGTCGCTCCCCGCGGTGTCCGCGTGCGGCTCTGGCTGCTGCTGGGCTACCTGCTCTCCCCGTGGATCTCGTGCCCGACGTCGTCCCGGTCCTGGGCTACGCGGACGACGTCGTCGTGGTGGCCCTGGCGCTGCGCTCGGTGGTGCGGGCAGCGGGCGAGGAAGCCCTGTCGCGGGCGTGGCCCGGCGGAGGGGCCGGGCTGGCGGTGGTCCGGCGGCTGGCCGGGCTGCCCGCGGGGTCAGATCGCGACGTCGGTCCGCGCGGTCCCTGACGCGCGGGCGAGGTCGGACGCCAGGTCGCCGGCGCCGGTGACCCCGACCTCGTCGAGCTCCAGCCATTCGGTCATGAGCCGCAGCTCCTCCGCCAATGCGGCCGCCACCGTGGGCCGGTCGATGCCCGGTTCCCCGTGCACCGACTGCACCCGCAGGACGCCGGCCTTCCGGTCGGCCTTGAGATCGGCACGCGCGACGAGCTGGTCGCCGAGCAGGAACGGCAGCACGTAGTACCCGTGCACCCGCTTGGCGGCGGGGGTGTAGATCTCCAGCCGGTAGCGAAAACCGAAGATCCGCTCGACCCGGGGGCGTTCCCAGACGAGGGAGTCGAACGGGCTCAGCAGCGCCTGCGCCCGGATCCGACGAGGCCGCCGCGCCTCCGGGTCGAGCCAGGCCGGGGACCCCCAGCCGGCGACCTCGACGGGGACCAGCTCACCTGCATCGGCCAGTTCCTGCACCGCCGTCCGGGCCGCCGCGGGTTTCAGCCGGAAGTAGTCGCGCAGATCCCGTTCGGTCGCGACGCCGAGGGCCCGCGAGGCGGTTCGGACCAGCTCGCGGACGGCGTCGGCGGGCTCGGGCGTGGGTGCCTGCAGCACCGCGGCCGGCAGCACCCGCTCGGTGAGGTCGTAGACCTTCTCGAAGCTCGTCGTCCGGTGCGTCGCGGTGACCGCCCCGGTGAAGAAGAGCCACTCGAGGGCCACCTTGCCCGCATGCCAGTCCCACATCTCGCCGGAGCGCTCACGCCTGCCCTCGAGCAGCTCTCCGGCCTTGAGCGGCCCCTCTGCACGGACCCGCTCGAGCACCTCGGCCACGAAGCCGGACCGCTCGCGCTGCAACCGCACCATGTTGCCCCAGGCGTGCTGCTCGGCCGCGGCCATCCGCCAGCGGAGGTACGGGTGCAGCCGTACCGGCAGGAACGACGCCTCGTGCGCCCAGTACTCGAAGACCGCGTGGCGCCGGGCGGTCAGGTCGTCCAGCGCGGCGCGTGGGTAGCTCCCCAGCCGGCTGAACGCTGGGAGGTAGTGGGCACGGGACAGCACGTTCACCGAGTCGATCTGGACGACGGCCAGCCGGTCGACGACCCGGCGCAGCTGGCGGACTCCGATGTCGGCCGACGGGCGGGGGTCGGCGAAGCCCTGGGCCGCGAGGGCGATCCGGCGGGCCAGCCCGGCGGGCAGGCGGTCGATCGCAGGTGCACTCACGGCCTCGATCCTGCCCGGCAGGTACGACGCCCGTCGCGAGGACGGCCACGCTTACGCTGCCCGGGTGAATCCTGAGGCGGGCTTCCCGCGCATCACCGGGTCCGCGGACGCGTCCGTCCGCCCGGCCGTGCCGCAGGACGCCGCCGAGGTGGCGCGCGTCCAGCTGGTCACCTGGCGCACCGCCTACCGCGCGGCCCTGCCGCCGGAGGTGCTCGACGACTGGGACGCCGATGCCGCGACCGCCAGCTGGGCGTCGGCCATCGTGTCTCCCCCACTCCCGGGCACGGTGTTCTCGTCGCGCTGGAGCGGAACACCGTCGTGGGCTTCGCGGCCTTCGGGCCGGCCGAGCTGACGCCCGGCGAGATGCCCGACGCGGCCGGCCCGACCACCGAGCTGAGCACCCTGCTCGTAGAGCCCCGCTGGGGGCGGCGCGGCCACGGCAGCCGGCTGCTGGCGGCGGTCAGCGACGTGGCCCGCTCCGGCGGCACCGCCCGCCTGCAGGTGTGGCTGCTCGACGAGGACCGGGTGAGCCAGGCCTTCTACGAGTCGGCCGGCTGGGGGCCCGACGGCTGGGCCCGGACGCTGGACACGGGCGGGAACCCGCTGCGGGAGATCCGCTGGCACGCACTGCTCGACGACACGCCGGAAGGAGCACGGTGACCTTCGAGGGGTTCCCCGACGAGGGCTGGTCTTCTACGAGGGGCTGGAAGCCGACAACTCGAAGACCTACTGGAGCCGCAACAAGGCGGCCTACGACGAGCACGTGCGCTTCCCGCTGCAGGCGCTCCTGGCCGAGATCGCACCCGAGTTCGGCACGCCCAAGGTCTTCCGTCCCTACCGCGACGTCCGCTTCAGCCACGACAAGACCCCGTACAAGACGCACCAGGGCGCGGTCATCCATCCCGAAGGCCGGGCGGGTGCCTGGTACGTGCAGATCTCGGCGGACGGCCTCCGGGTCTCCGGGGGTGCTGGCGCCTGGAGAGCGATCAGGTCTCCCGGTACCGACGGGCGGTCGCCGACGACGTGCAGGGACCGCGGCTCCAGGCCGAGGTGGACCGCCTGTCAGCCGCCGACTGGACCATCGAAGGGGACCGCCTGATCCGCGCGCCCACCGGCTTCGCCCCCGACACGGCACGGATGGACCTGCTCAAGCACAAGGCCCTCCACGCCACCCGCACATGGGAGCCGGCTGAGTGGCTGCACACCCGCCGGGCCCTGGACGAGGTCCGGAGCGCCTGGCGTGACCTGGTCGTCCTGAACGCCTGGCTGGACGACAACGTGGGGCCGACGACGAAGGAGCCCCGCCGCCGCTGACGAGCGCCTCCCGCTGGAGGGCCCGGCGCCGTCCCGTGTCCTCCTGCCGCGGAGACTGTGTCCGCACGGCACGGGCACATGTGGTCGGGGCATGACGAAGGGGCCCCAGCATGAATGCTGGGGCCCCTTCGGGAATGGTTGTCCGGCGGCGTCCTACTCTCCCACCCCGTCTCCAGGGCAGTACCATCGGCGCTGAGAGGCTTAGCTTCCGGGTTCGGAATGTTGCCGGGCGTTTCCCTCTCGCCATGGCCGCCGTAACTCTGTGAACATATCAACGCACCTCCGGTGGGGAACCGGAAGAACGCTGCCGACCACACCTCCGGTGGGGAAACCGGAGTGGTCGTGCGTTCAGAACCGCACAGTGGACGCGAAGCAATCTTCGTAAACGACTCTGACCAGTGTTCCCGCACCCCCGGTCGAAGAAAGAGGGGGTGTGTGTGGTCAAGCCCTCGGCCTGTTAGTACCGGTCAGCTGCACACCTCGCGGTGCTTCCACTTCCGGCCTATCAACCCGCTGGTCTGGGCGGGGGCCTTACCCGGTTGACCCGGTGAGAGACCTCATCTTGAAGCGAGCTTCCCGCTTAGATGCTTTCAGCGGTTATCCCTGCCGAACGTAGCTAACCAGCAGTGCACCTGGCGGTACAACTGGCACACCAGAGGTTCGTCCGTCCCGGTCCTCTCGTACTAGGGACAGCTCTTCTCAAGTCTCTTACGCGCACGGCGGATAGGGACCGAACTGTCTCACGACGTTCTAAACCCAGCTCGCGTACCGCTTTAATGGGCGAACAGCCCAACCCTTGGGACCTACTCCAGCCCCAGGATGCGACGAGCCGACATCGAGGTGCCAAACCATCCCGTCGATATGGACTCTTGGGGAAGATCAGCCTGTTATCCCCGGGGTACCTTTTATCCGTTGAGCGACACCGCTTCCACATGCCGGTGCCGGGTCACTAGTCCCAGCTTTCGCTCCTGCTCGACCCGTCGGTCTCACAGTCAAGCTCCCTTGTGCACTTGCACTCGACACCTGATTGCCAACCAGGCTGAGGGAACCTTTGGGCGCCTCCGTTACATTTTGGGAGGCAACCGCCCCAGTTAAACTACCCACCTGACACTGTCCCTGATCCGGATCACGGACCGAGGTTAGACATCCAATTCGACCAGAGTGGTATTTCAACGGCGACTCCACGAACACTGGCGTGCCCGCTTCACAGTCTCCCACCTATCCTACACAAGCCGAACCGAACACCAATATCAAGCTATAGTAAAGGTCCCGGGGTCTTTCCGTCCTGCCGCGCGTAACGAGCATCTTTACTCGTAGTGCAATTTCGCCGAGCCTGTGGTTGAGACAGCTGAGAAGTCGTTACGCCATTCGTGCAGGTCGGAACTTACCCGACAAGGAATTTCGCTACCTTAGGATGGTTATAGTTACCACCGCCGTTTACTGGCGCTTGAGTTCTGAGCTTCGCCCCGAAGGACTAACCCGTCCCCTTAACGTTCCAGCACCGGGCAGGCGTCAGTCCGTATACATCGTCTTACGACTTCGCACGGACCTGTGTTTTTAGTAAACAGTCGCTTCTCACTGGTCTCTGCGGCCACCCCCGCTGCCCACCGTCAAGGTGTTGACAGGAAGTGGCCCCCTTCTCCCGAAGTTACGGGGGCATTTTGCCGAGTTCCTTAACCACAGTTCGCTCGATCGCCTCGGTATTCTCTACCTGACCACCTGAGTTGGTTTGGGGTACGGGCCGCTCGGAACTCGCTAGAGGCTTTTCTCGGCAGCATAGGATCATCCAATTCGCCTCATTCGGCTATGCGTCAGGTCTCACCCTCGTGCGACGCGGATTTACCTACGTCGCGGGCCACACCCTTGCCCCGGTACTACCACTCACCGGTAGAACTACCTTCCTGCGTCACCCCATCGCTTGCCTACTACCAGTCCGGGTCCCGCGCTAGAACCCACGCCTCACCTCGAAAGGATCGGTCACGGGCGTTCGGGCGGTTAGCATCGCTGGGTTCAGCATGGGCGTTCCTTCGCGGGTACGGGAATATCAACCCGTTGTCCATCGACTACGCCTGTCGGCCTCGCCTTAGGTCCCGACTCACCCTGGGCGGATTAGCCTGGCCCAGGAACCCTTGGTCTTCCGGCGGGGAGGTTCTCACTCCCCTCTCGCTACTCATGCCTGCATTCTCACTCGCGTGGCGTCCACGGCTGGATCACTCCGCCGCTTCCACCGCCACACGACGCTCCCCTACCCATCCACACACCTGGCCGCCGGCTCGAGGCCGGCGACAGGCTGTTGCATGAATGCCACGGCTTCGGCGGTGTGCTTGAGCCCCGCTACATTGTCGGCGCGGAATCACTTGACCAGTGAGCTATTACGCACTCTTTCAAGGATGGCTGCTTCTAAGCCAACCTCCTGGTTGTCTCTGCGACTCCACATCCTTTTCCACTTAGCACACGCTTAGGGGCCTTAGCCGATGATCTGGGCTGTTTCCTCTCGACTACGAACCTTATCGCCCGCAGTCTCACTGCCACGCTCTCACTTACCGGCATTCGGAGTTTGGTTGACGTCAGTAACCTTGTGGGGCCCCTCAGCCATCCAGTGCTCTACCTCCGGCAAGAAACACGTGACGCTGCACCTAAATGCATTTCGGGGAGAACCAGCTATCACCGAGTTTGATTGGCCTTTCACCCCTACCCACAGCTCATCCCCCAGGTTTTCAACCCTGGTGGGTTCGGTCCTCCACGCGGTCTTACCCGCGCTTCAACCTGGCCATGGGTAGATCACTCGGCTTCGGGTCTAGGGCACGCGACTGACTCGCCCTGTTCGGACTCGCTTTCGCTACGGCTACCCCACACGGGTTAACCTCGCCACGTACCACTAACTCGCAGGCTCATTCTTCAAAAGGCACGCAATCACCCCCATCGCACGAAGCGACATAAGGCTCTCACGGCTTGTAGGCACACGGTTTCAGGTACTATTTCACTCCCTCCCGGGGTACTTTTCACCTTTCCCTCACGGTACTTGTCCGCTATCGGTCACCAGGGAGTATTCAGGCTTAGCGGGTGGTCCCGCCAGATTCACACCGAATTTCACGGGCTCGGTGCTACTTGGGAACACGCCCAAGGGAGACAACGCGTTTTCGTGTACGGGGCTCTCACCCTCTACGGCGACCCCTTCCAGAGGCCTTCCACTAACGACGCTGTTTTCTCACTCCCCGAGTGCTCGGCAGAACACTCCAGACGGTCCCACGACCCCGACCACACAACGCCTGCCGGCTATCACATGCGATCGGTTTAGCCTCATCCGCTTTCGCTCGCCACTACTCACGGAATCACGGTTGTTTTCTCTTCCTGTGGGTACTGAGATGTTTCACTTCCCACGTTCCCTCCACACGCCCTATGTGTTCAGGCGCGGGTCACACCACATGACTGGTGCGGGGTTCCCCCATTCGGAAATCCTCGGATCAACGCTCGGTTGACAGCTCCCCGAGGCTTATCGCAGCCTCCTACGTCCTTCATCGGCTCCTGGTGCCAAGGCATCCACCGTGCGCCCTTAACAACTTGGCCACACAAAAATCCCACCCACCATTGCCCCGGAAGGAACAAAGACGGGCGGGCCTACAAGAACTCTGCTAATCAGAGTCAAAAGATGCTCGCGTCCACTGTGCAGTTCTCAACGTACGACCAGACACCGATCACCCCCACCCCACCAGACCCACCACCCCACAGGGCGACGACGGTATGAGATGCAGACCGGCCCCGACATGAGCAAACGGTCGCCCGCTCCCTCAGGACCCAACAGCGCGCCTACGACCCCCGCACTCCACGCGATCCACTTCCACACGCCACCGAAGCGACGCCGTACTGAGGACCGACCGAAGCCGGCGGCCGAACTGGTCAGCGTTCCACCCTCGAGCACCACCCCAGAAACACCCGACCCATCGGTAGTGACGGGCCATCGCGTCCTGGGCGCGGCTCTGGACCACCCTCACGAGGAGAGCGGCCAGTGCTCCTTAGAAAGGAGGTGATCCAGCCGCACCTTCCGGTACGGCTACCTTGTTACGACTTCGTCCCAATCGCCGATCCCGCCTTCGACGGCTCCCTCCACAAGGGTTGGGCCACCGGCTTCGGGCGTTACCGACTTTCGTGACGTGACGGGCGGTGTGTACAAGGCCCGGGAACGTATTCACCGCAGCGTTGCTGATCTGCGATTACTAGCGACTCCAACTTCATGGGGTCGAGTTGCAGACCCCAATCCGAACTGAGACCGGCTTTTGGGATTCGCTCCACCTCACGGTATCGCAGCCCTTTGTACCGGCCATTGTAGCATGTTTGCAGCCCTAGACATAAGGGGCATGATGATTTGACGTCATCCCCACCTTCCTCCGAGTTGACCCCGGCAGTCTCCTATGAGTCCCCACCATCACGTGCTGGCAACATAGGACGAGGGTTGCGCTCGTTGCGGGACTTAACCCAACATCTCACGACACGAGCTGACGACAACCATGCACCACCTGTGCACGACCCTTACGGACCCACCATCTCTGGAGGATTTCCGTGCATGTCAAGCCTAGGTAAGGTTCTTCGCGTTGCATCGAATTAAGCAACATGCTCCGCCGCTTGTGCGGGCCCCCGTCAATTCCTTTGAGTTTTAGCCTTGCGGCCGTACTCCCCAGGCGGGGCGCTTAATGCGTTAGCTGCGGCACGGAACTCGTGGAATGAGCCCCACACCTAGCGCCCAACGTTTACGGCGTGGACTACCAGGGTATCTAATCCTGTTCGCTCCCCACGCTTTCGCTCCTCAGCGTCAGTTGTTGCCCAGAGACCCGCCTTCGCCACCGGTGTTCCTCCTGATATCTGCGCATTTCACCGCTACACCAGGAATTCCAGTCTCCCCTGCAACACTCTAGTTTGCTCGTATCGACTGCAGACCCGAGGTTGAGCCTCGGGATTTCACAGCCGACGCAACAAACCGCCTACGAGCTCTTTACGCCCAATAATTCCGGACAACGCTTGCACCCTACGTATTACCGCGGCTGCTGGCACGTAGTTGGCCGGTGCTTCTTCTGTAGGTACCGTCACTTCCGCTTCGTCCCTACTGAAAGAGGTTTACAACCCGAAGGCCGTCATCCCCCACGCGGCGTCGCTGCGTCAGGCTTCCGCCCATTGCGCAATATTCCCCACTGCTGCCTCCCGTAGGAGTCTGGGCCGTGTCTCAGTCCCAGTGTGGCCGGTCACCCTCTCAGGCCGGCTACCCGTCGTCGCCTTGGTAGGCCACTACCCCACCAACAAGCTGATAGGCCGCGGGCCCATCCCCAGCCGATAAATCTTTCCACCACCAGACCATGCGGTCAGCAGTCATATCCGGTATTAGCCCCAATTTCTTGGAGTTATCCCAGAGCTGAGGGCAGGTTGCCCACGTGTTACTCACCCGTTCGCCACTGATCCCCCGCAAGCGGAGTTCACCGTTCGACTTGCATGTGTTAAGCACGCCGCCAGCGTTCGTCCTGAGCCAGGATCAAACTCTCCGTAGATGAATTTGAACCGGCTGAGAACCGCGAGCTGACACTCGCGATATCAATCAACCAAAGGAATCCCAAACCAGAACCCGAAGGGCCCCGGCACGGGGTAATACTTGGCACTGACTTTCGGCACGCTGTTGAGTTCTCAAAGAGCGGACGCGCAACAACTCCACCCTCACGGGCTTCCCTGCTGGCTGGATGTCCAACACTACGCCGGTTTCCAGCCCCCGCCACAGCGGGGCACCTGGACCGGCGGACCTCCCGGTCCGCGCGGCGCATGGAGAACCATACACGACCTCAGGAGGCCGTGCACGGGGTCCCCCGCCGGGCTCGAGGACGGCGCCGGCGGGGCCGGATCTGCCGCTACTCCAGGCCCAGGAAGCTCTCGATCCCGACCGTCAGACCCGGGTGCCGGCCGATCTCGCGCACCGCCAGCAGGACTCCGGGCATGAAGGAAGCGCGGTCGAAGGAGTCGTGGCGCAGGGTCAGGGTCTCCCCGCCGCCCCCATGAGGACTTCCTGGTGCGCGACCAAGCCGGTCAGCCGCACCGCGTGCACGGCCACCCCTTCGACGTCGGCACCGCGCGCGCCCGGCAGGGAGTCGGTGGTGGCGTCCGGCGATGCCGGGAGGCCGGCCGCCCGACGGGCCGCGGCCACGAGACGGGCCGTCCGCACCGCCGTGCCCGACGGCGCGTCGACCTTGTTCGGGTGGTGGAGCTCGACGACCTCCACCGACGGGAAGAAGCGGGCCGCCTCCTGCGCGAACTTCATCAGGAGCACCGCCCCGATGCCGAAGTTGGGAGCGATCACCACGCCGATCTCCGGCTTCGGCTCCAGCCACTCCGCGATGGTGGCGAGCTTGGCCTCGTCGAAGCCCGTCGTCCCGACGACGCAGTGGATGTTGTTGTCGATGCAGAACCGGATGTTGTCCATCACGACGTCGGGGCGGGTGAAGTCCACGACCACCTGCGCACCGGCGTTGGCGATGTCGAACACCCAGTCACCGTCGTCGACCATGGCGACCAGCTCGAGGTCGTCGGCGGCGTTGACCGCCTTGACCACCTCCGTGCCCATCCGGCCCCGGGCGCCGAGGACCCCCACGTTGAGGAGCGGCACCTCGGGTGCCGCCGTCGTCGGATCCTGCTGGTCGGGAGTGGAGGTGCTGGTGGTCACGCCGCCAGGCTTCCCGCACCGCCGCCCATCCGCAAGCCGCCGGATCAGGGGACCGGCGGGAGCCGGCGGCCGATCGGGACCCAGGCGAGCAGTCCGATGCCGACGCCGAGCGCGTCGGCCAGCGCGTCCGCCGGCGAGGCGCTGCGCGCCAGCGGCGTGAAGCCCTGGATCAGCTCGCTGGCCACGGCGTAGCCGAGGAGCAGCACCACCAGCGCACCGGCACCGAGCCCGGCCCAGCGTCCGGCGAGGGCCAGGGCCGCGAAGAGGGCCACGTGGACGAGCTTGTCGACTCCCGGGGCGCACTCGGTACGTCGGAGGCCGGGGCGAACAGGACCGCCAGCGAGACCAGGACGACGACGGCGAGCACCCCGCGCGAGAGGGCGCCGTGCACCTGCAGGGCATCGCGCACCGGTCGATCAGAGACGGTCGAGGTCGGACTCGCGGTAGGGCCCGACGACGGCCAGACAGGTGTCCTGGCCGAACAGCTCGGCCGCCACGCCGCGCACCTGGTCCTCGTCCACCGCGTCCAGCCGCGCCAGCACCTCTCGCACCGGCAGGTACTCGCCGTAGGAGAGCTCGCTCTTGCCGAGCCGGCTCATCCGGGATCCGGTGTCCTCGAGCCCGAGCACCACACCGCCCTTGAGCTGACCGCGGCTGCGCGCCACCTCCTCGGCGGTGATGCCGTCGGCGGCCACGCGGTCGAGCTCGGCGCGGATCAGGCGCAGCACCTCGGGCACGCGCTTCTTGGAGCATCCGGCGTACACCGAGAAGGAACCGACCCCGGCGTAGTGCGACAGCGCCGACCCCACGCTGTAGACCAGACCGCGTTGCTCCCGGATCTCCTGGAACAGCCGCGAGCTCATCCCCCGCCCACCGCGGCGTCGAGCACGGCGCCGGCGTACCGGCGCTCGTCGAGCCTCCCCATCGCCGGTGTGCCCAGCAGCAGGTGGGTCTGCTCCGTCCTGCGGGCGATCAGGCCGGCGGAGCGGGCCGGCTTGTGCACCGCGCCCTCCTCCCCGTGCGCAGCGGCGCCGGCCGGGTGTCCCCGCCGAGCCGACCGGCGAAGGCCGCCTCGACGAGACCGAGCACCTGCTGGTGGTCGACCCGGCCCGCCGCCGTGACGACGATCGAGGGCACGGTGTACCGCCCTCGGTACCAGCCGTCGACGTCGTCCCGGGTCAGTCCCTCGATCGACTCCACGGTGCCGAGCACCGAGCGGCCGAGCGGGGTGTCACCGAACAGCGTCTCGGAGAACAGGTCGTGCACCGCATCGGAAGGCTCGTCGTCGCGCATGGCGATCTCCTCGAGCACCACCGTGCGCTCGGACTCCAGGTCCTCGACGGTGTTGCGCGCCTCGGTCACCAGGTCCGACAGCAGGGTCACCGCGAGCGGCAGGTCCGAGGCCAGCACGTTCGCGTAGAAGCAGGTGTGCTCCTTGGCGGTGAAGGCGTTCATCTCACCGCCGACGGCGTCCATGGCCGTCGCGATCTCCAGGGCGCTGCGGGTCGCCGTGCCCTTGAACAGCAGGTGCTCGAGGAAGTGCGACGAGCCGGCCACCGCCGGGCTCTCGTCCCGGGAGCCGACGCCGACCCAGATGCCCAGCGTCGCCGAGAGGACGCCAGGCATCGTCTCGGTGAGGACCCGCAGGCCGCCCGGGAGCTCGGTGCGCTCCACCCGGCCGCCGACCTCGTCGAGGTCGAGCAGCTCGGTCTGCCCGACGGGGAACGGGACGGGTGCATCAGCACCCGCCCCGGTCCCCGTGATGTCAGACGTGATCACTCACCCGCGGGTGCAGCGGCCTCGGCCGGCGCCTCGGCAGCCGCGCCGCCGGTGTCGCCCTCGGCGACCGGCACCAGGCTGATCTTGCCGCGGGCGTCGATGTCGGTGATCTCCACCTGCATCTTGTCGCCGACGTTCGCGACATCCTCGACCTTGCCGATGCGCTTGCCCCCACCGAGCTTGCTGATGTGCACCAGACCGTCGCGGCCGGGCAGCAGGGAGACGAAGGCGCCGAACGGCGTGGTCTTGACGACCGTGCCGAGGAAGCGCTCGCCGACCTTGGGCAGCGTCGGGTTGGCGATCGCGTTGATCCGGTCGACCGCGGCCTGGGCCGACGGGCCGTCGGACGCGCCGACGTAGATCGTGCCGTCGTCCTCGATGGTGATGTCGGCGCCGGTCTCGTCCTGGATCGCGTTGATCATCTGCCCCTTCGGGCCGATGACCGCGCCGATCTTGTCGACCGGGATGCGCACCGTGGTGACCCGCGGGGCGTAGGGGCTCATCTCGTCGGGGCCGTCGATGGCCTCGCCCATGACATCGAGGATGTGCAGCCGGGCCGCGCGGGCCTGGGTCAGCGCACCGGCGAGGACGTCGGAGGGGATGCCGTCGAGCTTCGTGTCCAGCTGGAGGGCCGTGACGAAGTCCTTGGTGCCGGCGACCTTGAAGTCCATGTCACCGAAGGCGTCCTCGGCGCCGAGGATGTCGGTCAGCGCGACGTACTCGGTCTTCCCGTCGACCTCGTCGGACACCAGGCCCATGGCGATGCCCGCGACGGGGGCCTTGAGGGGCACACCGGCGTTGAGCAGGGCCAGCGTCGAGGCGCAGACCGAACCCATGGACGTCGAGCCGTTGGAGCCCAGCGCCTCCGACACCTGCCGGATCGCGTAGGGAACTCCTCGCGGTTGGGCAGGACCGGGACCAGCGCGCGCTCGGCGAGCGCACCGTGGCCGATCTCGCGGCGCTTGGGCGAACCCACGCGCCCGGTCTCGCCGGTGGAGTACGGCGGGAAGTTGTAGTTGTGCATGTAGCGCTTGCGGGTCACCGGGGAGAGCGTGTCCAGCTGCTGCTCCATGCGGAGCATGTTCAGCGTCGTGACGCCCAGGATCTGCGTCTCGCCGCGCTCGAACAGCGCCGAGCCGTGCACGCGCGGGATGACCTCGACCTCGGCCGACAGCGGCCGGATGTCGGTGAGACCGCGACCGTCGATGCGGACCTTGTCGCGCAGGATCCGCTGGCGGACGACCTTCTTGGTCAGCGCGCGGAAGGCACCGGAGATCTCCTTCTCGCGGCCCTCGAACTGGCCGGCCAGCGCGGCCTTGACCTCGTCCTTGAGCGCGTCGGTGGCGTCCTCGCGCTCGTGCTTGCCGGCGATCTGCTGCGCCTGGGCCAGCTTGTCGCCGAGGTGGGCCTCGACGGCGGCGTAGACGTCGTCCTGGTAGTCCAGGAAGCGGGGAACTCCGCGACCGGCTTGGCGGCCTTCTCGGCCATCGCGGCCTGGGCGTCGCAGAGCGACTTGATGAAGGGCTTGGCGGCCTCGAGGCCCTGGGCGACGACCTCCTCGGTCGGGGCGGGAGCGCCGCCGGCCACGAGCTCGATCGTCTTCTCGGTGGCCTCGGCCTCGACCATCATGATCGCGACGTCGCCGTCGGGGAGGACGCGGCCGGCCACGACCATGTCGAAGACGGCGTCCTCGAGCTCGGTCTCTGTCGGGAAGCCGACCCACTGACCGTTGATCAGCGCGACGCGCGTGGCACCGACCGGGCCGGAGAACGGCAGACCCGACAGCTGGGTGGACGCCGAGGCGGCGTTGATCGCGATCACGTCGTAGAGGTGCTGGGGGTCCAGCGCCATGACCGTGATGACGACCTGGACCTCGTTGCGCAGGCCCTTGGCGAACGTCGGGCGCAGCGGGCGGTCGATCAGCCGGCAGGTGAGGATCGCGTCCTCGGAGGGGCGGCCCTCGCGGCGGAAGAACGAGCCGGGGATGCGCCCGGCGGCGTACATCCGCTCCTCGACGTCGACGGTCAGCGGGAAGAAGTCGAACTGCTCCTTCGGCTGACGGCCGGCCGTGGTGGCCGACAGCAGCATGGTGTCGCCCATGGTGACGACGACGGAGCCGGCGGCCTGACGGGCGAGCCGGCCGGTCTCGAAGGTGATGGAACGGCTGCCGAAGCTGCCGTTGTCGATGACCGCCGTGGCGGTGGTGACGCCGTCCTCGGCGTCGAACTCAGCGGTGATGGTGGGTGCGGACACGTGTCCTTCTCTCTTCTTCGTCGCAGCGGCCTCGTGCCGACCTGCGACTCCTCTGACGACCCGCTCGTCTGGTGATGAGCCGTCCTGCGTCCGGGGCGACCGGTGCTCGATCGAAGCCCTCGGGATCCGGTTCCCCGTTGCGGGGCGACCGATGCGTGCCCGGGGGCCACTACCGAGGACCGGCCCTTGCGGGGACGCGTCCGGCGGCGGGCCGGTTTCTCCTCGTACGACGGGTGCCGCACGAGGAAGGGGACCGTCCGGGATGTCCCGGAGCGGCCCCTCGTCGTGCTTAGCGGCGCAGACCCAGCCGCTCGATGAGCGAGCGGTAGCGGCTGATGTCGGTCTTGGCCAGGTAGTTCAGCAGGCGGCGACGACGACCCACCAGCAGGAGCAGGCCCCGCCGGCTGTGGTGGTCGTGCTTGTGCATCTTGAGGTGCTCGGTGAGGTCGCTGATCCGCTTGGTCAGCATCGCGACCTGCACCTCGGGCGAGCCGGTGTCGTTCTCGACCGTGGCGTACTCGGTCATGATCTGCTTCTTGAGCGCGCTGTCGAGCGCCATGGTTCGCCTCCGGGGCGGGTCACGTGTGGCCCCGGTCTGAATCACGAGGGCAGGTCTCACACAGCCGGGTTGTCCCAGCAAGCAACCAGGCTACCAGCGGCGTGATCGTGGTCGCGCCGAGTGGCCTTCCAGTCCCGTCGGCGAGACGACTCAGTCCTGCAGCCCGAGGATCCGGCGGGTGTCGGCCACGTCCGTGTCCATCGCCGCGACGAGGGCGGCCACGTCGGGGAAAGCCGCCATCGGACGGAGCCGGCGGGCGAACTCGACGCCGACGTGCTCGCCGTACAGATCGCCCTCGAAGTCGAGGACGAAGGCCTCGACGGTCCGGCGGCTGCCCTGGAACGTCGGGTTGGTGCCCACCGAGATGGCCGCCGGGAACCGCTCCTGCTCGCACCGCTGCGGGGGTCGCGGGTCACCAGGTGCCCGGCGTACACGCCGTCGGCCGGGATGGCGGTGAACGGCGGGCACTCCACGTTCGCGGTCGGGTAGCCGAGGTCGCGGCCGCGCCGGTCGCCGCGCACGACGACGCCGTCCACCCGGTGCGGGCGGCCGAGGGCGCGGGCCGCCGGGTCCATGTCCCCTGCGGCGACGCACGCCCGGATGTAGGTGGAGGAGATCGTGACGTCCTCCTCCCCGGGACCGGGCCGTCACCCTCCTCACCGTTCCCGCGCTGCCCCACGTTGGCCAGCGGCACGCCCTCGACCGCGAAGCCGAACCGCCGCCCCTCGGCCATCAGCGAGTCGACCGTGCCGGCGGCCCGGTGGCCGTACGTGAAGTTCTGCCCGATCACCACCTGGGCCGCGTGCAGGTGCTCCACCAGCACCGTGTGGGTGAAGGTCTCCGACGAGAGCCGCATGAACTCCGCGGTGAACGGGAGCACGCACATGGCGTCGACGCCGAGGCCGGCCACGAGCTCGGCCTTGCGGTCCAGCGAGGTGAGGATCGCCGGGTGCGAGCCCGGGCGCACGACCTCGGCCGGATGCGGGTCGAAGGTCAGCAGCAGGGACGGCCGGCGCATCGCCCGGGCCCGGTCGACGGCGGCGCCGATCAGCTTCTGGTGCCCCCGGTGGACGCCGTCGTACATCCCGATCGTGACCACCGTCCGCCCGAGATCACCCGGGGTGGCCTCCAGCCCCCGCCAGCGCAGCACGCGACAGCTCGTCGCTCAGGCGACCCGGTGCAGCCAGCCGCGGGTGTCGGCCACCCGCCCGTGCTGGATGTCCAGGAGCGACTCGCGCAGCGCCATGGTCAGCGGTCCGGGGTGCCGTCGCCGACGACGAAGTCGCCGGTGCGCGCCTTGACCTCACCGACCGGTGTGATCACGGCGGCCGTCCCGCAGGCGAAGGTCTCGGTGACGGTGCCGTCGGCCACGCCGTGGCGCCACTCGTCCACGGAGAACTTCCGCTCCGTGACCCGGTGCCCCGTTGCTCGGGCGACCTCGATCAGGCTGTCGCGGGTGATGCCGGGGAGGAGCGTGCCGGTGAGCTCCGGCGTGACCAGCTCGGCGTCGTCCCCGGAGCCGAGGACGAAGAACAGGTTCATCCCGCCCATCTCCTCGACGTAGCGCTTCTCGACCGCGTCGAGCCAGACCACCTGGTCGCAGCCGGCCGCGATGGCCTGCTCCTGGGCCAGCAGGCTGGCGGCGTAGTTGCCGGCGCACTTCACGTCGCCGGTGCCACCGGGGCGGCCCGGATGTAGTCCTCGGAGAGGTAGACCGAGACCGGGTGGACGCCACGCGGGAAGTACGCCCCGGCCGGGCTGGCGATGACCAGGAACAGGTACTCCGACGCCGGCCGCACACCGAGGAACGGTTCGCTCGCCAGCATGTACGGACGGATGTAGAGGGTCTGGTCGGGGCCGGTCGGCACCCAGTCGCGGTCGGTGTCGACGAGCGCGTCCACGGCCGCGATGAACGCGTCCTCGGGGACGGGCGGCATCGCCAGCCGCTTCGCGCCGCGGGCGAACCGGGCGGCGTTGGCCTCCGGGCGGAACGTGGCCACGCTGCCGTCGGGCTGGGCGTAGGCCTTCAAGCCCTCGAAGATCGACTGCGCGTAGTGCAGCGCCGCCGTCGACGGGTCCATCTGCAGCGGGCCGTAGGCGGTCAGCCGGGCGTCGTACCAGCCCTTCCCCGCCTGGTAGCGCGCCACGAACATGCTGTCGGTGAAGTACCGGCCGAAGCCGGGGTCGGCCAGCATCTCGGCGCGCTCGGCCGCCGGGCGACGCGTCACGTCCTCCACCACGAGCGGCACACCCTCGGTGAACATCCGCGAGGAGGTACGGCTGTCGGCGAGCGTGTCGGTCATGGCTCCCACCTGCGAGTGCACGTGCTCCGGTGACCCCGGCGACCGCCGGGACCGTTTGCACACTATCCCCGCCGGGGGCGGCGGCCATGAGCCGACCGCTCCCGGCGTGGGCTCAGGCCTGCTGGTCCTGGCCGGCGTGCGGCCCGGCGGACTCCAGCACCTCGTAGGACCAGAGGTGGGAGGAGCCGGCGGCCGCGGGCGCGAGGGTGTCCCCTCCCCGTCGTGGGCGCGGTCGAAGTCCTGCCCTGACTGCCACTCCCGGTAGGCCTCCTCGCTGCTCCACCGCGTGTAGACCAGGTACTGGTCGGTGCCCTCCAGCGGGCGGAGCAGTTCGAACCACTCGAAGCCGGGAGTCTTCTCGACCGCACCGGCCCGGCCACGGAAACGCTCCTCGAAGCGCGCCTGCTTGTCCGGGGGACGGTCACCGCATTGATCTTCACGACGCTCATGGCCCACCCCTTCCCGCCTCGCTCATCGGTCAATCCACCCGATGGGGCACCCTGGACGGCGTGAGTCCGCAGCGCACCGCCGATCTGGGCTTCGCCCGGCTGGACCTCGACCGGGCGGAGCGCACCGGCACCCCCGAGGTCGTCTACGCCGGTGGGAAGACGCCGGCCCAGACCGTCGCCTGCCTCGCCGCCCTGCTCGACGGAGGCTCCGCACTCGCCTGGGCGACGCGGGTGGACGACGCCACGGCGGCGGCGATCGGCGAGCGGTGGCCGGACGCGGTCGTCGACACCGAGGCGCGGTGCGCCTTCGTGGGCGAGCTGCCGCCCCCGTCGGCGACGTCCTGGTCCTCACCGCCGGGACCTCGGACGGTGCGGTCGCCGCCGAGGTCGCGGCCACGCTCGCCGCCAGCGGCGTGGGCTGCACGCGGGTCGACGACGTCGGCGTGGCCGGGGTGCACCGCGTGCTCGCGGTGGCGCCGGAGATCGCGGCGGCCGACGTGGTGGTCGTCGTGGCGGGGATGGACGGGGCGCTCCCGAGCGTGGTGGCCGGCCTGACCGACCGCCTCGTCGTCGCCGTACCCACCTCCGTGGGCTACGGCGCCGCCTTCGAGGGCCTCGCCGCGCTGCTCACGATGCTCACCGCGTGCGCGCCCGGTGTGCTGGTGGTGAACATCGACAACGGATTCGGCGCCGGCGTCGCCGCAGCCCGGATCGCGCGGGGTGCCCACCGGTAGGGGCCAGGGGTCAGCGGTAGCGGACCGGGTCGGGCAGCAGCTCGTTCATCGACCCCGACCGGAACCCGCGCGGGTCGAGCTCCACCCGGTCGAAGCCGACGACGGCGGCGAGCAGGTCGCGCCGCCCCGCCATCCGCTCCACCAGCGAGGCGTCGACCTCCACCCGGGCCGTGTCGTCGCCGAGGTCGCGCACCCGCAGGTCGCGCACCGCGAGGCCCGCGTCGTCCAGGGCGGCGAGCAGCGACGCCTCGGCCGCCTCCACCCGTGCCAGTCCTTCGGCGGACACGGGCACTCCGTAGGCGATCCGGCTCGCGAGGCAGGCGGCGGCCGGCTTGTCGGCCAGGGGCAGTTCCCAGCGATGGGCCGTGGACCGGACGTCGTCCTTGGTCATGCCGGCCCGGGCGAGGGGCGCCCAGGCCCCACGCTCGGCGGCGGCCCGGATCCCGGGCCGGAAGCCCGCCTTCAGGTCGTCGGCGTTGGTCCCGGTCACGACGTCGCCGATGCCGAGGGACGCGGCCAACGGGGTCAGGACCTCGACGAGCTCGGTCTTGCAGAAGGCGCACCGGTTCCCGGCGTTGGCCCGGTACCCGTCACGGGACAGCTCATCGGTGCGGGGCAGCTCGTGGCGGACGTCCAGCGACCCGGCGAAGGCGATCGCCTGGTCCCGCTCGGACGCCGGAAGGCTCGGGGAGACGGCGGTCGCCGCGACCACGCGACCGGTGCCGAGCACCCGGACGGCGGCCGCGAGGACGACGCCGGAGTCGACTCCGCCGGAGAAGGCCACCAGCACGCCGCTCAGGGGACGGAACTCGGCCTCCAGGGCCGAGATGCGTGCGTCGAGGGTGCTCACCTGGCGCAGGCTCTCACGCCGACGGAAACCCGACGGCCACCCGCGCGGTGGACCCGGAGTCCTCCAGGAGCGCGACGAGCCGTCCCTCGGGGTCGACGGCCGCGTGCAGGCCGGGCGCGCCGGTGGCGGGGATGCGCTGGCCGTACCCCAGCGCACGCGACTCCTCGGCGGTGACGATCCGCGCCGGGAAGACGGTGGTGGCGGCCTGCGTCAGCGGCAGGAAACCCTCCCCTCCTCCGGCGGCCAGGGCGGCGCCGGCCTGTTCGACCGGCGCGGCGCGCTCGACGGAGAACGGACCGGAGGCCGTGCGGCGCAGCTCGGTGAGGTGGCCGCCCACGCCGAGCGCCGCGCCCGCGTCGCGGGCGATCGCCCGGATGTACGTGCCGGCGGTGCACGACACCGTCACCGCGACGTCCACCAGGTCCGGTGTCGGTCGCTCGATCCGGTGCACGTCCAGCCGGTGGACGGTGACCGGGCGCGGCGCCAGCTCGACCGCCTCCCCGCCCGCACCCGGTCGTAGGACCGGCGTCCCTCGACCTTGACGGCGCTCACCGACGAGGGCACCTGCTGCAGGGGACCGGTCTGGGCCGTCAGGGCCGTCCGGACCGCGTCGTCGTCGAGGTGGGCGGTCGAGGTCGTGGCCAGCTCGTCGCCCTCGCGGTCGTCGGTGACCGTCGTCCGGCCGAGCCGGATGGTCGCCTCGTAGGTCTTGTCGTGGCCGCCGACGTACCCGAGCAGCCGGGTGGCCGCGCCGACGCCGAGCACGAGCAACCCTGTGGCCATCGGGTCGAGCGTCCCGGCGTGACCGACCTTCCGCACCGACAGCACCCGCCGCGCCCGGGCGACGACGTCGTGCGAGGTCATGCCCCCGCCTTGTCGACGAGCAGGAGACCGGGCGGGACGTCGGCGTCGGGTCGTCGACTCACTGCTCGACTCCGCCCTCGTTCCGCTCCTCGGTCACTGTCCCCCGCACGCGGGAAGCGCCCCCAGCCTGGGGCGATGCTCGCTCGGGCGTCGTTCTCGCGTTGCTCACGTCCCCACCGTTGCAGGCGCCGTCAGCCAGCGGTCACCCGCCACCCGGACCAGCACGCCGGCCAGCCGCAGGCCGATGAACAGGCACAGCCCGGTCCACACGCCGGCGAGCCCCAGATCGAGCGGGCCGGACAGCAGCGACAGCGGCAGGAACCCGACCACCGCGGACCCGATCGTGACGGTGCGCAGGTAACCGACGTCCCCGGCTCCCATCAGCACCCCGTCGAGGGCGAAGACGACACCGGCCAGGGGCTGCATCCCGGCCAGGAACCACCACACGACCTCGGCCTGACCGATGACGGCGGGGTCGTCGGTGAACAGCGGGAGGAGCACGTCGCGCAGCGCGAGCAGCGCCGCCCCGACCAGCACTCCGGTGCCCAGACCCCACAGGACGACGCGGGTGGCGGTGGCGCGCGCCTCGGCCGGATGGTTCCTCCCGAGTGCGTGCCCGACGAGGGTCTGTGCGGCGATGGCGTAGGCGTCGAGCACCAGGGCGAGGAAGAAGAAGAGCTGGAGGGCGATCTGGTGCGCCCCCAGCGACGCGGTGCCGGCGCGGGCGGCGACCCCGGCCGCGGCGAGGAAGGACAGCTGCAGCACCGCGGCACGCAGCAGGAGGTCCCGGCCGATGACCAACTGGTTGCGCAGCGCCGTCGGCCGCGGCCGCCAGACCACTCCCTCCCGGGTGAGCGCCCGGACGAACAGCGCCGCCGTCAGCGTCTGACCGGCCACGTTCGCGACCGCCGAACCGACGAGCCCGAGACCGGCCGGGTACACGAGCAGCGGGCACAGCACGAGGCTCAGCAGGCTGCCGGCCAGCACGAAGCGCACCGGTCGCCGCAGCTCCTGCACACCACGCAGCCAGCCGTTGCCGGCCAGCGAGATCAGCAGCAGGGGCGCACCCAGGGAAGCGACGCGGAGCCACTGCTCCCCGCCTCGGCGACCGGCCCCGGTCCGCCGGCCAGCAGGCGGGTCAGGGGCCCGGCGAGGAGCTGGAAGAGCAGCAGCACGGCGAGGCCCAGCGCGAGCGCGAGCCAGGTGGCCTGGACGCCCTCGGCGACCGCGCCCGGCCGGTCACCGGCCCCGGCCCGGCGCGCGGCGCGGGCGGTGGTGCCGTACGCGAGGAAGTTCAGCAGGGCCGCGGACCAGGCGAGCAGCCCGCCGCCGACCGCCAGCCCGCCGAGCGGGACGGTGCCGAGGTTGCCGACGACGGCGGTGTCGACGAGCAGGTACAGCGGCTCGGCGGCCAGCACCACCAGCGCCGGGAGTGCGAGGGAGAGGACGGACCGCGGTGTCCGCGCGACGGGAGGCGTCACGGGATCAGGCGGACAGCTCGGCCCGCAACGCCTCGATGGTCTTGTCGCGATCGAGGTAGGAGCTGTAGCCGGCGGCGAGGACGTGTCCCCCGCCGCCGAGAGCCGTGGCCACGCGGGCGAGGTCGGTGGCCCCCGTGAGCGGAGCGACACCGACCAGGATCCGTCGTCCTGACCCTTGAGGACGCAGGCCACGTCGGCCTCCTCGGTGGCCCGCACCACGTCGACCAGCGCCTCGAGCTGTTCGGCGGGCAGGTCGTGCTCGGCGGCCTCTGCGGCACTGGACCAGGTCCACACCAGCCCGGCGCCGACATCGGTCTCGAGAACGGCGCGCCCGGTGACCACCGACAGCAGGCCCAGCCAGCCGAAGGGGCGGTGTCGAACAGGCGCCGGCTGATGTCGGAGTGGTCGATGCCGGTCGCCAGCAGCCGAGCGGCGAGCTCGTGGGTCTCCGGCCGGGTGTTGCCGAAGCGGAAGGAGCCGGTATCGGCGGCCAGGCCGGCGTAGAGCAGGGTCGCCAGCTGGGCGTCCAGGGGCACGCCGAGCTCGTCGAGGAGGCCCGCGACGAGCGTGACGGTGGCCGGAGCCCCGCCGTCGATCAGCCGGACGTCGCCGAAGCCGGGGTTGCTGGCGTGGTGGTCGACGACGACGGAGGTGCCGGCGGCGTCGAGCAGCACGGCCAGCTCGCCCAGACGCCCGGGCGATGCGGCGTCGAGGCTGACGAACACGTCGGGTGAGGACGGCACGGCCGACGACGGGACGAGCCCTTCGGCCCCGGGCAGCCAGCCGAGGGACGCCGGCAGCGTGAAGGGGTCCGGGAACGTGACCAGCACGCGCGCGCCGCGGCGGCGCAGGCCCTCGGCCAGGGCCAGCGTGCTGCCCAGTGCGTCCGCATCGGGTTGCACGTGACCGGAGAGGACGACGGTGGCCCGCCTGTCAGCGGCCTCGGCGAGCACCGAAGCGGCGGTGCGGCGCACGGGGACGGCCGCACCTCGTGAGGTGAGCGCCACGTCGATCAGGCGTCCGGGCCCGGGTCGGCGACCGGCGGGGCGTTCTCCTCCTCGTCGACGGACCCCCGCCCACCGGGTAGGTGGAGCCGTCGTCGGGCTCGTCGGAGGTGATGCTCGGCGCATCCCCAGCTCGCCGTGCTTCCCGCCGTCGGTCGGATCACCGGCGTCGGGGCACGGCGTCCACCGAGCATCGACGTGCCCTGCCCCTCGTCGGGCTCGTACGGGTCCGGGTCGTTCTCGCTCACGGCGCACTCCTGGTGGCTGCGGGATCGTCGGAGGTGTCATCGGCAGTGTCGGACGCGAGCAGGTCCTCGTCCTCGCCGTCCTCGTCCTCCGCCGGCTTCTTGTAGGGGTCGGCCTCCCCGGCGTACGTCGCGCCCTCGCGGGCACGTGCCAGCTCCGCGTCGGCGTGCCGGGCCCGCTCCAGCGCCTCCTCCAGCTCCCGGGCGGTGTCCGGGACGATGTCGGCGACGAAGGCCAGCGTCGGCACGAACTTGATGCCGGTCTGCTTGCCGACGGTGGAGCGGAGCACACCGGTGGCGCTGGTCAGCGCCGCGGCCGAGTCGGCGATCTGCGTCTCGTCGCCGTACACGGTGTAGAACACCGTGGCCTCGCGGAGGTCACCGGTGACCCGGGCATCGGTCACCGTCACCATGCCCAGGCGGGGTCCTTGATCTGCGTCTCGATCGCGGCGGAGACGATCTGACGGATGCGCACCGCCAGCTTGCGTGCGCGGGCCGGATCGGCCATCGGACCTCCAGGTGACTAGATGCAACGTCCCTCTCGCAGGGCCCCGCCGCGAGCCTGCGAGCGGTGGGGGCGAGGGGTCCTTCTTCAATCGGTGTCGCTGACGAGCTGGCGATGCGCCGACAGAAGCGTCACCTCCGGCCGCTCGGCCAGCAACCGCTCGCACGCGTCGAGGACGTCGGTCACCTGGCCGGCATCACCGGCGACCGTGGCGACGCCGATCTGCGCGCGACGGTGCAGGTCCTGGTCACCCACCTCGGCGGCGGCCACGGCGAAGCGCCGTCGCAGCTCGGCCACGATCGGCCGCACCACGGCGCGCTTCCCTTCAGCGAGTGGACGTCGCCGAGCAGCAGGTCGGCGGTGAGGGTTCCGGTGAACATTCGCCTCCGTCCCACATCCGCTCGGTCGACGTCCTCCCTCGCCGTATGGGGTCCTCCCTCACCGTCGACGGTGAGGGAGGTCCCCTGATGATCAGGAGACCTGATCATCAGGGGACCTGAGCCGACTCAGGTGCGCGGGATCTCGCGCATCTCGAAGGTCTCGATCACGTCGTCGACCTTGATGTCGTTGAACGACCCCAGGCCGATACCGCACTCGTAGCCCTCGCGGACCTCGGTCGCGTCGTCCTTGAACCGGCGGAGGGACTCCACCGACAGGTTGTCGGCGACCACGGCACCGTCACGCATGAGCCGCGCCTTCGAGTTGCGGACGATCGTGCCGCTGCGGACCAGCGAACCGGCGACGTTGCCGATCTTTGGCACCCGGAAGACCTCGCGGACCTCCGCCGTGCCGAGCTGGACCTCCTCGTAGACGGGCTTGAGCATGCCCTTCAGCGCGGCCTCGATCTCGTCGATGGCCTGGTAGATGACCGTGTAGTACCGGACGTCCACGCCCTCGCGGTTGGCCAGCTCGGTGGCCTGGCCCTCGGCCCGGACGTTGAAGCCCAGGACGATGACGTCGTCGGCCAGCGCCAGGTCGATGTCGCTCTTGGTGATCCCACCGACGCCGCGGTGGATGACCCGCAGCGAGATGTCGTCGTCGACCTCGATCTTCATGAGCGCCTCTTCGAGCGCCTCGACGGTGCCCGAGTTGTCGCCCTTGATGATCAGGTTGAGCTGACGGGTCTCCTTGAGCGCTGCGTCGAGGTCCTCGAGGCTGATCCGCTTGCGCATGGAGGCGTTCTGCGCGTTGCGGATGCGGGCCTGGCGGCGGTCGGCGATCTGCCGGGCCACCCGGTCCTCCTCGACGACGAGGAAGGTGTCCCCGGCACGCGGCACGGAGGTCAGGCCGACGACCTGGACCGGACGCGCGGGCAGGGCTTCCTTGAGCTTGTTGCCGTGCTCGTCGAGCAGCGACCGGACGCGACCGTAGGCGTCGCCGGCCACGATCGAGTCGCCCTGGCGCAGGGTTCCCCGCTGGACCAGCACCGTGGCGACGGGGCCCCGGCCCTTGTCCAGCTTGCCCTCGATGACCACACCCTGCGGGTCCTGCTCGGTGTTCGCGCGCAGGTCCAGCGAGGCATCGGCGGTCAGCAGGATCGCCGTCAGCAGCTCGTCGAGGCCCTGGCGGTTGATCGCGGAGACGTCGACGAACATGGTGTCGCCGCCGTACTCCTCGGCCACCAGGCCGTACTCGGTGAGCTGCTGGCGGATCTTGGCGGGGTTGGCCCCTCCTTGTCGACCTTGTTGACCGCGACCACGATCGGCACCTCGGCGGCCTGGGCGTGGTTGAGCGCCTCGACCGTCTGCGGCATGACACCGTCGTCGGCGGCCACGACCAGCACGACGATGTCGGTGACCTTCGCCCCTCGGGCACGCATCGCGGTGAACGACTCGTGACCCGGGGTGTCGATGAAGGTGATCGGCCGCTCGTTGTGCTCGAGCTCGGTGACGATCTGGTAGGCGCCGATGTGCTGGGTGATCCCACCGGCCTCCTTCGAGACCACGTTGGCGTGCCGGATGGCGTCCAGCAGCTTGGTCTTTCCGTGGTCGACGTGACCCATGACGGTCACCACCGGCGGGCGGGACGACCAGTCCTCCTCGTCGCCCTCCTCGTCACCGAAGGTGAGGTCGAAGTCCTCGAGCAGCTCGCGGTCCTCGTCCTCGGGGCTGACGACCTGGATGACCCAGCCGATCTCGGCACCGAGCAGCTGCAACGTGTCGTCGTTGACCGACTGCGTCGCGGTGATCATCTCGCCCAGGTGGAACAGAGCGGTGACCAGCGCGGCCGGCTCGGCGTTGATCCGCTCGGCCAGGTCGGTCAGCGAGGCGCCCCGGGGCAGCCGGACGGTCTGCCCGTTGCCGCGCGGCAACGAGACGCCGCCCATGCTGGGCGCCGCCATCGAGTCGAATTCCTGACGCCGCTGCTTCTTGCTCTTGCGGCCACGGACCGGACCGCGGCCGCCGGGACGCCCGAAGGCACCGGCGGTGCCGGCACCCGAGCCACCACGGCCACGGCCGCGGCCACCGCCGCCACCACGGAAGCCACCACCGGCAGGCGCGCCGGCACCGGGGGCACCGCCGCCGCCACCGGGACGGAAGCCACCGCCACCGCCGGGACCTCCCGGACGGCCACCGCCGCCGGGACCACCCGAACGACCACCGGGTCCACCGCCGGGGCGACCGCCACCTGCGGGTCGGCCGGGCATCATGCCCGGCGACGGGCGCTGCGGCATCATCCCCGGGTTGGGGCGCGGCCCGCCGGGGCCGGCCGCCGGGCGGGGTCCGCCGGCGCCGGGAGCCGGACGCGGGCCACCCGGACCGGGACGGGGCCGCCCGGACCGGCAGCAGGCCGCGGCCCGCCGGGCGCGGGACGCGCACCGGGTGCAGCCGGACCAGGCCGGGGACCGGCGCCGGGACCGGCACCGGGAGCAGCCGCCGGCGGCGCGGCCGGCCGCGGGGAGCTGAACGGGTTGTTACCCGGACGGGGCGCGGGGCGCGGTCCGGGGCGCGGACCGGCGCCGGCCGGGGCCGACCCGCCGGCAGGTGCCGGACGGGGCGCAGCCGGACGGGCGGGGGCGGGCTGGGCCGGTGCGCTCGCCGCAGGGGCCTGCGGAGCGGGCGCGGCCGGGCGCGGTCCCGGGGCGGGTGCGGCCGGGCGAGCCGCGGGAGCGGCGGACGCGGGTGCGGCCGGGGCCTGGACGGCGGGGGCCGGAGCGGCGGGCGCCGGAGCCGCCGGAGCCGCAGGGGCGCTCGGGCGGGCGGCGGGCGTGGGGGCCGCCGAACCGTTACCGGACTCGTTGCCGAGAGCCTCCCGGAGCCGACGGGCCACGGGGGCCTCGACGGTGGAGGACGCGGACTTCACGAACTCGCCCTGCTCCTTGAGCTTGGCGAGCACGGTCTTGCTGTCGACACCGAACTCCTTGGCGAGTTCGTGTACGCGGGCTTTGCCTGGCACGGGTCTCCTCATGGGTGAGGCCGGCGGCTTGCCCGCTCGACCTCGTCGTTAGTGGCGCATGGTCATCGTGAGAACTTCACGGCTGAGTCATCCGACGATGTCCTGTCGACGTGCGGACCGGCCTGCTGCCGATCCGACTGTGGAACTTCTGATGGTTCGCGCGGTCGGGACCACGGTCACCTGCCCGCTCCCGGACCGTGCTCCGTCTCCTCCGGGGAGGAACCGAGGACATGGGCCCGGAGCGAACCGACCTCCAGCGGGCCGCTGCCGCCCCCGGGGAGGCGCAGCGCCCGGGCGAAGGCCCGGCGTCGCTCCGCTGCATGCAGGCACCCGGAGTGGGGTGCACCGATGCCCCCTCCCGGGGAGCCGCCGTCGCGGATCCGGGACCAGGGCCCCGGAGCGCACGACGACACGCAGCAGATCAGCGGCCGGAGCGCGTTTCCGGCACCCCACGCAGGTGCGGACCGGTTTCGACGTTTCGACCACCCTGCACTCTAGCGCGTGGCGGAGCCCGGATGTTCCGCGCGTCGGGACGGTGGGCGGTGCGCCGGGGGTCGCTGGGCGCCTGGACGACCTTCGGAGCCCGCCGGAACGCCGGAACGCAGCGGCGGACGACCCACCCCGGGAGAGGGAGTCGCCGCGTCGTCGTCGGGCTGGGCATCGCTGCGGATGTCGATCCGGCAGCCGGTCAGGCGCGCGGCCAGGCGGGCGTTCTGCCCCTCCTTGCCGATCGCCAGCGACAGCTGGAAGTCCGGCACGATCACCCGGACGGCCTTGGCCTGCGGGTCGACCACCCGTGCGCTGTTGACCCTCGCCGGGCTGAGCGCCGAGGCGACGAACGTGGCCGGGTCGTCCGACCAGTCGACGATGTCGATCTTCTCGCCGTGCAGCTCGCTCATGACGTTGCGCACGCGCTGGCCCATCGGGCCGATGCACGAGCCCTTGGCGTTCAGCCCGGGGACCTTCGTCCGGACGGCGATCTTCGAGCGGTGCCCCGCCTCCCGGGCCACGGCCACGATCTCGACGCTGCCGTCGGCGATCTCGGGGACCTCGAGGGCGAAGAGCTTGCGCACCAGGTGGGGGTGGGTCCTCGACACGGTGACCTGGGGTCCGCGGAAGGTGCGCGCGACCGACACGACATAGGCCTTGATCCGGTTGCCGTGCGTGTACTCCTCCCCGGGTACCTGCTCGGCCTGGGGCAGGACGGCCTCCACCTTGCCGATGTCGATGAGCACCGTGCCCTGCACGTTGCGGCGGTCGTGCGCCTGCACGATGCCGCTGACGATGTCGCCCTCCTTGCCGGCGTACTCGCCGAAGGTCTGCTCGTGCTCGGCGTCGCGCAGCCGCTGGACGATGACCTGCTTGGCGGTGCTGGCCGCGATCCGACCGAAGTCGGTGGGGGTGTCGTCCCACTCGCGGACGACCTCGCCGTCGGGGCCCAGCTCCAGGGCCAGCACGGCGACCTCGCCGCTCTTGCGGTCGACGTGGACGCGCACGTGCTTGGCCGCCCCGTCGGCGTGCCGGTAGGCCGTCACCAGCGCGGACTCGATCGCCTCGATCACCGTGTCGGCGGGAATGCCCTTCTCCCGCTCCACCGCCTTGAGCGCGGTGACGTCGATGTTCACTGTGCTCCTCCTCGCGCCCGCGGCGCGGTGCCGGGCTCGCTGTCGTCGAGCTCGGGGTCGTCCATCAGATCGTCGTCGACGTGGTCCAGCGACGCGTCGTCGCCGGACCCGTCGTCGAGCGCGGCGCCGTCGTCGCGACCGGGGCGGCCGAACTCCACCTGCACCCGGCCGCTGCCGAGCTCCGCCCACGGCACGTTCCGCGGTGTCGGCGCCTTCTTCTTGGCACCGGGCCTGCCCTGCGCCTCGACGGCGAGGGTCACACCGGCCGCGTCCACGGCGGTGATGCGGGCGGTGACCTCCTGCGCCGCGCCCGCCGGACCGACGGCGACGGTCACCAGGCGACCGGTGTTGCGGCGCCAGTGCCGCTGCTCGGTCAGCGGGCGGTCCACGCCAGGACTGGTCACCTCGAGCACGTAGGGGTGCGTCCCATCCCGTCGTCGTTCTGGTCGAGCGCCTCCGAGACCGCGCGGCTGACCTCGGCGATGTCGTCGAGGGTCACGCCATGGTCCCGGTCGACGACGACCCGGACGACGCTGCGCCGCCCTGCGGGGTCACGACCAGCTCCTCCAGGTCGTACCCGGCCGCGCCGACGACGGGCTCGATCCAGCCCGCCAGCCGGGCGGTGGCCGGGTCCGTGCGCTGCGTGCCGTGAGAGGTGGACACGGTCTCCTCCTCGGGCTCGGGCGGCCGCCTGGTGCGGAACGCGATCCCCCGCCGCTCCGGCGCCGACCGGCCTTCGGCGCAGGTCGGGCCCGGGTGGAGGGAAGAGGTCAGGCTACCGCCCCGCGGCGGGGCGTCCGACCACGCACCGGCGGCCGGCACCGGGGACGGGAGGGGCGGACGGGACCGGGCCGGACGCGCCTGGGTGCACTACCGGCCCCGCGGCGTCCCGACTGCGAGAATGGCCACGATGTCTCCCTCCTCCCCTCCTGCCCTCGGGGCTTCTCCAGGCGCACCCTCCTGGCGGCCTCCGCCGCCGGGCTGGCAGTCCTGGCGACCGGGTGCACGTCGACGACCGCGGACGAGCGGGAGCAGGTCACCAGCCAGCAGGCCGACGCGCTGAGCGCCCAGGTCGCGGTCCAGGAGACCGTGGTGGCGGCTTTCGCCGCGGCGGGTGCGGCCGATCCGGCGCTGGCCGGGGAGGTGGCCGCTCTCGCCGAGCAGGCCGGCGCGCAGCTGACCCGTCTCCGAGCCGCGGCGCCCGGCAGCCCGACGTCCACGGCCGCGCCGTCCGGCGGCGCCCCGCCGGCGCCGGAGACGCGCGCCTGGCTCCGCGGACAGGTCGCCGCAGCCGCCGCTTCCCACGCCGCAGCGTGCATCGGGCAGTCCGGTGCCCGTGCGGCCCTCCTGGGATCGATCGCCGCGGGCCTCGCCGGGCAGGACGGGAGACTGGCATGACGGAGAACAGGCATGGCTGACGAGGCAGCGGACCCAGGTGCGCTCAACCTGCGCACGGAGAACGCCGCTCTGGCCGAGGCCCTGGCGGCCGAGCACGCCGCGATCTGGGGATATGGCGTCGTCGGAGCCGCGCTCGCCGCGGAAGCCCAGGGCCTGGCCACGGCGTCCGAGGTGGCCCATCGCGACGCCCGCGACCGCGTCCTCACCCTCCTCGCCGAGCGCGACACCGAGCCGGTCGGCGCCGAGGGCGGCTACTCGCTGCCCTTCCCGGTGCTCTCCGCCACCGATGCAGCCGCGCTGGCCGTGGTGCTGGAGGACGGCGTCGCGGCGGCGTGGGTGCGCGTCCTGGACCAGTCCGTCGAGCGGACCACCCGGGAACTCGCGGTCGGCATCCTCAGCGCCACGGAGGTGCGCGCGGTGGGCTGGCGGGGCGCCGCAGGTCAGACCCCGGTCACCCGCCCCTTTCCCGGCCTCCCCGCCACCTGAGAAAGGACCCCGTCCTCCCCAACCCTCGCAAGCTCGGGTCGGGCCCCTGGACGGGGCCGGATCAGAGGTTGCCGAGGAAGGCGTCGGTGACGGCCACCGCCGCGCTGCTGGACTGCCCACCTTCCACGAGGACCGCGAACGCGATGTCGCCCTGTGGGCCGGCGAGCTGGTAGCCCATGAACCAGCCGTGCGCGTCCGGCGGGGTGTTGCTGCCGTACTCGGCCGTCCCGGTCTTGCCGTAGACCTCCCCCGGTCCGACAGCGCCGTGGCCGTGCCGGACAGCACCACCTGGCGCATCAACGGCCGCAGGGCGTCCAGCACCGCCGGTGCCGGACCGGCAGGAGCCGGACCGGCGGCTTCGGCGTCCACCACCTCGACGGGCGCGGCCGGCGTGCCGCTGGCGATGCCTGCAGCGACCAGCGCCAGCTGCGCGGGGCTCATCAGGACCTCGCCCTGGCCGATCGCGTTCGCCGCCTTCGTCGTCCCGGTGCTGTCGGCCGGCACGCTGCCGCCGAAGACGCCGACCGGGAGCTGCCAGTCGGTGCCGACGCCGTAGGACGTCGCCGCCTCGGCCAGCGCCTCGTCGGGGAGCTCGAGCCCCAGCTCGATGAAGGTCGTGTTGCACGACTGGGCGAAGGCCTCGGTGAACGGGACGGTGCCGAGGTCGAACTGGTCCTGGTTCTCGAACTCCCGGCCCTCGACGACCGTGGTGCCGGGGCAGGCGACCGCGGTGGCCGGGGTCACGGCGCCCGCCGACAGCAGCGCCGTCGCGGTGATCGCCTTCATGCTCGACCCCGGTGGGAACTGGCCGGTGAGCGCGTTGCCCGCGTCGGCCACCTCGTTGGAGGACACCGCCAGGAGCTCGCCGGTGCCCGGACGGACGACGACCAGGTGGGTGGGCAGCTGCTGGGTGGCCACGGCGGCATCGGCGGCGTTCTGCAGGGCCGGGACCAGCGGCGTCTGCGCCGGTGTCCCCGGCTCGGGTGCCACCGCGGCGATCTCCACGCCCGTGTCCCCCGTGGTCTCGTCGGTGCTGACGACCGACACGGTGAAGCCAGGGGTCCCGGCGAGCTGCACCTGCAGCGCGCGCTGCAACCCCGAGAGCCCGAGCTGGTCGCCGGCGGCGTAGCGCACCTCGCCGTCGTCCTGGGACTCCTCGATGACCTCGGCCGTCGCCTCGCCGACCCGGCCCAGCAGCGCCTCGGCGAAGCGGGGGCTGGGCGCGAGCAACCGGGTGGCCGTGGGGAAGACGGCGCCGGGCAGGTCGAAGACCTGGGCGCGGATCTCCTCGAACTGCGGCCGGCGCAGGGTGATCACCGGGACGAACCGGCCCTGGGTCTCGGCCTGGACGTCGGCGACGATGTCCTCCGCCGGGATGTCGGTGGCCGCGGACAGCCCCGCGGCCAGCGCCGGCAGGTCGGTGACCTGGCCGGGATCGATGCCGACGTTGACGACCTCCGTGGGCGTGAACAGCGGCGCTCCGGCCGCATCGGTGAGGGGGCGCGTTCGGGCAGGCTGCGGGTGAGCTCCAGGTGCTGGCCGTCGGCCAGCTCCGGGTGCACGAGGGCCGGCTCCGCGACGACCTGCCACGCGTCGTCGCCCTCCTCCAGGCGCAGCGTCGACTCGTAGCTCCACTCGGGGGCAGCAACCAGGTCCCACGTCGCCGTCCAGCCGACCGAGGCGGTGCCGTCCTCGACGGTGACCTCGCCCAGCTCGGCGTCCACGGTGGCCCCGGGCAGGTCCTCCGCCGTCTGCTCGAGCAGGGCCGTGGCTGCGTCGGGGTCGGTCGTCGCCCCGGCGGCCGCGGCGGTGTCGCCACCGGACCAGTCGTCCAGGAACGCCTCGGCCGCGGCGCGGGCGTCGTCCTCGGCGGTGCCGGAGCAGGCAGCCAGGACCGGAGCGGTCAGGAGCAGGAGCGCGGTGGCGAGCGCGGGTCCCCGTTGCAGCACCAGGTCAGCTTTCCAGAGAGGGGTCCCGGCCCTCTCGCGCCGCGCTGGGCTCGCCGCGAGGCTGCGGGGGCCGTCAGAACAGCACGCTGGCGTACTGCCCGACCTCCTGGAAGCCCACCCGGCGATAGGCGGCGCGGGCCGCGGTGTTGAAGTCGTTGACGTACAGGCTGACCACCGGCGCGATGGCGGACCGCGCGTACTCCACGACCGCGGCCGTTCCCGCCGTCCCGAGCCCGCGCCCGCGGTGCGCCGGCGCCACCCACACGCCCTGGACCTGGCAGGCCGACCGGGACACGGCGCCGATCTCCGCCTTGAACAGCACCTCGCCCCGTTCGATCCACGCCAGGGACTGCCCGGCACGGACCAGCTCCGCCACACGGGCCCGGTAGCCGGCTCCCCCGTCGACGCGCAGCGGGCTGACCCCGACCTCCTCGGTGAACATCGCCACGGCGGCCGGCAGCAGGGTGTCGAGCTCGGCCGGGACGACCGGGCGCACCCGTGGTTCCGGTGCCACCGCCGGGGTCCGTCGACGGCCATGAGCGGCTGACGCGGCCGGTGGTCCCGGGCGGGGCCCCAGTACGGGGCCAGCAGCTCCCAGAGCGGGGCCACCGAGGCCGCCGGTCCCACGATCGTCGAGCAGCGCCGGCCGGCACGGCGGGCCCGGTCGGCGAAGGCCGCGGCCGCGGCGTGCTCGGCGCCGGGGACGGCGAACGGGATGAGGTTGGCACCGGCGAGGCAGACCGCCTCCAGCTCGCTGCCGGCACCGAAACCCCACAGCGGCGCACCGAGCGAGGACGGCGCGGTGCCCGACGTCTCCACCCGTCCGGCGAGGACGCACGCGGCGACGGGGTCGCTGGCCAGCAGCCGGTGGACGGCCGCCTCGTCGCCCTCGTCGAGGACGCGGGCGGTGGGCGTTCGGAGCACGGGACGGGCCGGGGTCAGCTGACGCTGACGACGGGAGCGCCGGACGGCGTCCCGGCAGCGGTCTGCTCCGCCGCGATGCGCATGGCCTCCTCGATCAGCGTCTCCACGATCTGCGACTCCGGGACGGTCTTGACGACCTCGCCCTTGACGAAGATCTGCCCCTTGCCGTTGCCGGAGGCCACGCCCAGGTCGGCCTCGCGGGCCTCGCCCGGGCCGTTGACGACGCAGCCCATGACGGCGACCCGCAGCGGGACCTCCATGCCCTCGAGCCCGGCGGTCACCTCGTCGGCGAGCTTGTAGACGTCGACCTGCGCCCGGCCGCAGGACGGGCAGCTCACGATCTCCAGGCCCCGCTGGCGCAGGTTCAGCGACTCCAGGATCTGGTTGCCGACCTTGACCTCCTCCACCGGCGGAGCGGAGAGCGAGACGCGGATGGTGTCCCCGATGCCCTGGGACAGCAGCGCACCGAAGGCGACCGCCGACTTGATGGTGCCCTGGAAGGCGGGGCCGGCCTCGGTGACGCCCAGGTGCAGGGGTAGTCGCACTGCGCGGCCAGCAGCTCGTAGGCGCGCACCATGATCACCGGGTCGTTGTGCTTCACGGAGATCTTGATGTCGCGGAAGTCGTGCTCCTCGAAGAGCGAGCACTCCCAGAGCGCGGACTCGACCAGCGCCTCGGGGTGGCCTTGCCGTACTTGGCCAGCAACCGCTTGTCCAGCGAGCCGGCGTTGACGCCGATCCGGATCGGGGTGCCCGCCGCCTTGGCCGCCCGGGCGATCTCGCCGACCTTGTCGTCGAACTTCTTGATGTTGCCCGGGTTGACGCGGACAGCCGCGCACCCGGCCTCGATCGCCGCGAAGACGTAGCGGGGCTGGAAGTGGATGTCGGCGATGACCGGGATCTGCGACTTCTTCGCGATGACCGGCAGTGCCTCGGCGTCGTCGGTGTCGGGCACCGCCACGCGCACGATCTGGCAGCCGGACGCGGTCAGCTCGGCGATCTGCTGGAGGGTCGCGTTGATGTCCGCCGTCTTCGTGGTGCACATCGACTGCACGCTGACCGGGAAGTCGCTGCCGACCCCGACACCGCCGACGTCGAGCTGTCGGGTCTTCCGCCGGGGGCGAGAACGGGAGGGGTGCAGCCGGCATGCCGAGACCGACGGGGATCGCCATGACAGCCAGTATCCCCTGATCACCGATCCGCGCCGCCGAGGCGACTGTGACGTCACTCGAGCGGCGCGTCGCATGCACCCTCATCCGCATCCCGGCGTGCATGTGGACGCGATGAACGCGGCCTTGCGCATGTCGGCGGCCGTGACGGGGGCGTGCGCCGAGAGGTCAGCCCAGCGTGATCGGGTTGACGATGTCGGCGATGAACAGCAGGGCCGACAGCGCCAGGAAGAGTGCGGCCACGACGTAGGCCACCGGCATCAGCCGCGCGATGTCGAAGGGGCCGGGATCGGGCCGCCCGCGCAGCCGCGCGACGGTCGACCGAACCTTCTCGTAGAGCGCTCCGGCGACGTGCCCGCCGTCGAGGGGTAGATCGGCAGCAGGTTGAACAGGAACAGCACCAGGTTCACCCCGGCGAGCAGCTGGAAGAACGTGCTGATCTTCTCGGTGGTGGTGAAGTCCTCCAACGCGAAGATCTCCCCGAGATCCGACCCACGCCCACGACACCGATCGGGCCGTTCGGGTCGCGCTCCTCTCCCAGGAAGGCGGCCCGGGCCAGCGCCGGGATCCGCTCCGGGATCTCCACGAGCCGGTCGACCGCCCGGACGACGTAGTCGCCGAGGAACCCGGGAACGGCCGTGACCGGCTGCTGCACGTACGGCTGGTCGGGGCCGATGCCGACGTAGCCGACGACCTGCGTCGTCCCGGCCTCGGGATCGGCCCAGACGACGTTCTCGATCGGGGTGACGGTCAGGTCGCGCCGCTGGCCTTCGCGCTCGACGGTGAAGACGACCGGCTCGTCGGGGCTCTGCTGGATGGTCCGCTGGATGGCGGTCCAACCCACCTCGGTCTCCTGGGAGATCGGCTCGCCGTCCAGGGCGACGATCGTGTCGCCCGGCAGCAGTCCGGCCCGTGCCGCGGGGCTGCGGGGCGGGAGAGCGCAGTTCGCCGTCCCCTCCTCGCAGACCTGCCCGGCGTCGGCACCGCTCTGCACCAGCGGGACCTCGCAGGCGTCCTCGCGGGTGGCGGTGTCGGCGCCGGCCGGCAGCACGCACCCGGCACCCGGGCCAGCGTCGTCGACGGCTCGGGGATGCCGAACGCGGTGAGCACGATCGTGAAGAACAGGACCGCGAGCACCAGGTTGTTGAACGGCCCGGCGAACATGACGATGACGCGCTGCCACCACGGCTTCTTGTAGAAGACGCGGTCGCCGTCGGAGGGCAGGACGTCGTTCAGAGCCTGGCCGCGGACCTCGGCGATGAAGCTGCGCATCCGGGTGGCGCGCTTGCTCTCGCCCTCCTCGGCCGGCGGGATCATCCCGACGATGCGGATGTAGCCGCCGAGCGGGATGCCCTTGAGGCCGTACTCGGTCTCGCCCCGGGTGCGCGACCAGATGGTCGGGCCGAAGCCGACCATGAACTGCGGCACCCGCATGCCGAACTTCCGCGCCCAGAAGAAGTGGCCGGCCTCGTGGAAGCCGATCGAGAAGAGCAGGCCGATCGCGAAGGCGACGATCCCCAGGATGCTCAGCAGGATCCCGCTCAGTGTCCGCCTCCGGCGATGACGACCCGGGCGTGTTCCCGGGCCCACTTCTCCGCCGCCAGCACGTCCTCGACGCAGGTGGGGGCGCCGAGGTCCGGCGCGTCGTCGAGGGTACGCGCGACGAGATCGACGATGCCCCGGAACGAGAGTCGACCCGCCACGAAGGCGGCCACCGCCTCCTCGTTCGCGGCGTTGTAGAGGGCGGGGCGACGCCACCGGTTTCCCCGGCCAGCCGGGCAAGGCGCACCGCGGGGAAGGCCACCTGGTCGAGCGGGGCGAACTCCCAGGTGCTCGCCGTCGACCAGTCCAGGGCCGGCTGTACGACGGGGAGCCGGTCGGGCCAGGCGAGCGCCAGCGCGATCGGCAGCCGCATGTCCGGCGGGCTGGCCTGGGCGATCGTCGCGCCGTCGGCGAACGTGACCATCGAGTGCACGATCGACTGCGGGTGCACCACGACGTCGATGTCCGCGTACGGGACGCCGAACAGCAGGTGCGCCTCGATGAGCTCCAGGCCCTTGTTGACCAGGGTCGCGGAGTTGATGGTGATCACCGGCCCCATGTCCCAGGTGGGGTGGGCCATGGCCTGCTCGACGGTGACGTCGGCGAGCTGCTCGGCCGAGCGGCCGCGGAACGGTCCCCGCTGGCGGTCAGGACCAGCCGGGCCACCTCGTCGCGGTCCCCCCGCGCAGGCACTGGGCCAGCGCGGAGTGCTCGGAGTCCACCGGGACCAGCTGTCCGGGCGCCGCAGCCTCCGTGACCAGCGCTCCCCGGCGATCAGCGACTCCTTGTTCGCCAGCGCCACCGTGCGGCCGGCCCGCAGCGCCGACAACGTGGGCCGCAGCCCGATCGAGCCGGTGATGCCGTTGAGGACGACGTCGGCGGGGCGGGCGGCCAGCTCCTCTGCCGCCCGCGGGCCGGCCAGGATCTCGGGGAGCGCGTACTCGCCCTTGGCCCAGCCGCGCTTCGAGGCCGCGGAGTAGAACGCCAGCTGCAGGTCCTGCGCCGCGGTCGCCCGCGCGACGGCAACGGTGCGGACGCCGAGGGCCAGCGCCTGCTCGGCCAGCCGGGCCACGTCCCTCCCCCGGCGGCCAGGCCGGTGATCCGGAGGCGCTCGGGGTTCTGCTGGGCGACCGCGATCGCCTGCCGGCCGATGGAGCCGGTAGAGCCGAGCAGCGTGACCTCACGGGGTGGACTCACGCGAAGCATCCTTCCTGAGACGACGGCGCGCCGTCGCCGGGCCACCTCGCCCGGTGTCGTGCCCGGGTGCCTGCCAGAATGTCGGTGCCCGCGAGCGCGCGGGCGGAGGAGACAGCAGTGCGGCCACGGCGGTCGACGAGCGCCAGCGAGGAGAAACGCGTGAGCGAGACGCAGCGGGTCAACCAGCCCGGCCGGGAAGAGGGCGTCGTCCGCGTCGGTGCCCACCCTGTCGAGCACGAGCAGCCCGAGGACTGGGGCTGGCACGGCGAGACCGGCAAGGCCGGCCGCATCGGCGCCTGGTTCGCCGTCCTGGCGCTGCTCAGCTACGTGCTCGGGAACCACGAGGGCCGGATGGAGGACCTCTGGGTCGTCGGCATCGCCCTCGTCATGGTCCTGATCCTGCTGTGGGACATGCGCCGTCGGAAGAACGCCTGGCGCAGCCGCTGAGCTGATCCGGTCCGCCCTCCGCGCGGGCCGTCGAGACGTCTCACCCGCGCGTCTCGCACGGCGTGTCATTACCCGCTGCAATGACGTGTGACTGGTCTCGGGGTAGACACGCTTCGTCCAGGTTCGGGTCGTCCGGGCCCAGCCGAGACGGAGATCCGATGCCCCGACCGTTCGCCGTCCTCCTCACGGTCGCCGCCGCGGCAGCGATCTTGTCGGTACAGGCCCCCGACGCGTCCGCCGCACCCACCGCCACCGTCTTTCCCTCGACGGTCCGGCCCGGCGAGTCCTTCACCGTCTCCGGCACCGGTTGCTGGGACCCCGACTTCGACCCAGACGTCCACTTTCCGTACGAGTGGACCGCGAGCTCCGGCGCCACCGTGGGCGGACCCGGGGCCGTCGAGATGACGGCGGCCAGCGGCGGCGCTTGGTCCGTCACCGTCCAGGTGCCGCCGAGCTGGCACCCGGGCATGTTCTCGGTCGTGCCGTGGTGCCGGATCTCGAGCGGCGTCATCTTCGACTACCCGAAGATGTGGGTGACCGTGCCGCCTCCGGTGCCGGCCCCCGCCCCTGTCGCTCCGCCGTCGACCGCCGCGACGGCCGCACCCCGGACACCCTCGTCGACCGCCCCACGCACTACGGCCCCGGACCCGTCCGCGGCCGCGACGACGTCCGCCACCTCCACGACCGCGGCCGTTCCCGTCGCCCCGAGCGCAGCCCCGGGCTGCGCGGACTGCGCGACGCTGACCGGCGGCGCGCCCGTGACGGCCGGCCAGGCGCTGACCCTGGCCTACGCGGGCTTCCAGCCGGGTGAGCCGATCGCCGTCGTGATGCGGTCGACGCCCGTCGAGTTGGGCACGTTCATCGCCGACGCGGCCGGCGTCGTGACTGCGGAGATCACGGTGCCGGCCGACGCGGAGTCCGGCCCCCACACGCTCACGTTCTCGGGTCCGGTGACCGGCGACCACGTCGTCGAACTCCGGCTCGCCGCTGCCGAGGTGCGCGAGCTCGCGGCCCCGTCGGCGCCTGCGGACGAGGACCGCACCCTGCTGCTCGTGCTCGGTGGCGTCGGCGTCGTCCTGGTGGGTGCCGGCGCCGTCGTGGCCGTCCGCCGTCGAAGCCGCTCCTCGCACGAGGCACCGGCCGACGGAGCTCAGGCGACGGCGACGCCGATCGCCGAGCCGATCGCGTAGGTGATGCCGGCTGCCGCGGCGCCGAACAGCAGCTGCCGCAGACCGGCGAACCACCACGGGCGCGGGGTGAACCGCGACGACAGGGCGCCGGCCACCAGGAGCCCGAGCCCGCCGAGGAGGAGCGCGGCCCAGAGCACGGAGAAGCCGAGCAGGTAGGGCAGCAGCGGCAGCAGGGCCCCGGTACCGAACGTGAGGAACGAGGAGACGGCCGCCGTCATCGGCGACGGCTTGTCCTCCGGGCTCAGCCCGAGCTCGGCGACGACGTGCAAGCGCAGAGCCGTCTGCGGGTCGCGAGACAGCTGCACGGCGACCTGGTGGGCGAGCCGGTCGTCCACGCCGCGCACCCGCAGCATCTCGGTGAGCTCGGCGAGCTCCCTTCGGGATTGCGTTCGAGCTCGCGGCGCTCCTTCTCGACCTCGAGGTCGAGCTGCTCGTTCTGGGTCTTCACCGAGGTGTACTCGCCGAGCGCCATGGAGATCGCACCGGCTACCAGGCTCGCGGTGCCGGCGAGCACGATGGCACGCGGCGCCGCCCCGCCGCCGCCGACGCCCGCGACCAGCGCGGTGTTGGTGACCAGGCCGTCCATGGCGCCGAAGACCGCCGCCCGCAGCCAGCCGCCGGAGACGTCGGCGTGGCTGTGCTCGTGCGCCTCCGCCTCGGGGACGGCCGCGGTCATTCGTCGCCCTCGGCGCCCAGTTCGACCGGCGGCTCGACCGACGGCGCGGGCAGGGCGACGCTCGGAACGCTCACGCTGTCCGACGCGGCCAGCTGACCGCAGGCTCCGTCGATGTCCTGGCCCCGGGTGTCACGCACGGTGGTCGCGACGCCCGCGGCGCGCAGCCGGGCCACGAACTCGCGCTGGGCCGGCAGCGGGCTGGCGTCCCACTTGCTGCCCGGCGTGGGGTTGAGCGGGATGAGGTTGACGTGCGCGAGCTTGCCGGCCAGGAGCTTGCCCAGCAGGTCGGCCCGGAACGGCTGGTCGTTGACGTCGCGGATGAGCGCGTACTCGATGGAGTACCGCCGCCCGGTCTTCCGCGCGTAGGCGTCGGCGGCGTCGACGACCTCGCCGACCTTCCAGCGGGTGTTGATCGGCACCAGGGTGTCGCGCAGCTCGTCGTCCGGCGCGTGCAGGCTGACCGCGAGGGTGACGTTGCGCCCCTCCTCGGTGAGCCGACGGATGGCCGGCACGAGCCCCACCGTCGACACCGTGACCGAGCGCTGCGAGAGCCCGAGCCCGTGCGGGGCCGGCGCCAGCAGCGCGTCGAGGGTCTTGCGGACGCGGGCGTAGTTGGCCAGGGGCTCCCCATGCCCATGAAGACGACGTTCGACAGCCGGCCCGGCCCACCGTCGATCTCGCCGTTCGCCATGGCGGCGGCCGCCGCCACCGCCTGGCCGATGATCTCGGCGGCCGACAGGTTGCGGGTCAGGCCCTGTTGACCGGTCGCGCAGAACGGACAGGCCATGCCGCACCCCGCCTGGCTGGAGATGCAGACCGTGGCGCGGCCGGGATAGCGCATGAGCACGCTCTCCACGAGCGCGCCGTCGTGCAGCCGCCACAGGGTCTTGCGGGTGCGCCCGTCGTCGGCGGTCTGGTGCCGGACGACGGTGAGCAGCCCGGGCAGGAGCGCCTCGCTGAGCGCCGCGCGCGCGTCGGCCGGGACGTCGGTCATCTGCGCCGGGTCGGTCACCCCGCGGTAGAAGTGCCGGGCCAGCTGGTCGGCGCGGAAGGCCGGCTGCCCCAGCTCGGTGACCGCTGCGCGCGCCTCCTCACGGGTGAGATCGGCGAGGTGGCGCGGGGCATCCCCCGCTTGGGGGCGTCGAAGACGAGCGGAAGGGCAGTCATGGCGTCGTCCATGGTCCCACTACCGTGCGCCGGGTGACCCAGCCCGAGACGGACCTCACCCCGCCGGAGGCCCTCCTCGACTCCGTCGGGGTCGGCCCGTGGAGCGGGCCGTGGCCGGCCGACCCCGGTTCGACCCCGAGCTCCTGGAGCACGGGGACCGGCGCAACGTCGTCGACCGCTACCGCTACTGGACGGTCGAGGCGATCGTCGCCGACCTCGACACCCGCCGTCATCCCTTCCACGTGGCCATCGAGAACTGGCGGCACGACCTCAACATCGGGACCGTCGTCCGGACGGCGAACGCGTTCCTCGCCGAGGCCGTGCACGTCGTCGGGAAGAAGCGCTGGAACCGCCGCGGCGCGATGGTGACCGACCGCTACCAGCACGTGCGCCACCATCCCGACGTCGCCGGGCTGGTGGCCTGGGCCGGCGAGAACGGGCTGCCGCTGCTGGCCGTCGACAACCTCGCCGGGGCCGAGCCGCTGGAGACCGCGGAGCTGCCGCGGGCCTGCGTGCTGCTCTTCGGCCAGGAGGGCACCGGGCTCTCCGACGAGGCCCGCGACGCCGCGGACGGAGTTCTCTCGATCGCCCAGTTCGGGTCCACCCGGTCGATCAACGCCGGCGTCGCGGCCGGCATCGCCATGCACGCCTGGATCAGGCAGCACGCTGTCTGACGTCGTCCTCCGGACGACCGTCCAGGCACCACTCGGCGCGACAAGACCCGCATGGCTGGGTGAGGCTCTCCACCATGAGCCGTCTCGCCGATGTCGACCTCTCCGTCAGCCTCTCGAAGAAGGACGGCAAGGCGCAGCTGAAGGAGGCCCAGGACCGGCTGGTCCACCTCCGGCTGCTCCTCGGTGGGCAGATCGGCCCAGGCGAGCTGGGACCGCCGCTGTGCGTGCTCTTCGAGGGTGGGACGCCTCGGGCAAGGGAGGGGCGATCAAGCGCCTGGTCGATCACCTCGATCCGCGGCACGTCCGCGTGGCCCAGTTCGCCGCGCCCACGTACGACGAGAAGCGGCACCACTTCCTCTGGCGGTTCTGGCCGGTGCTGCCGGGCTGGGGAGGCATGACCGTCCTGGACCGGACCTGGTACGGGCGGGTGCTGGTCGAGCGGGTCGAGGGCTTCGCCGGCGATGAGGACTGGCAGCGGGCCTACGCCGAGATCGTCGACCTGGAGACGACGCTGGCGGCCGAGGGCACGATCCTGGTCAAGTTCTGGATGCACCTCTCCCCGAGGAGCAGCTCCAGCGGTTCGAGTCCCGACAGGCCGACCCGTACAAGGCGTGGAAGCTGACCGACGAGGACTGGCGCAACCGCGAGAAGCGCGGCGCCTACGAAGCGGCCGTGGAGGAGATGCTCGAGCGCACCGACCATGCCTGCGGCCGCTGGCACGTCGTCGCGGGCGAGGACAAGTGGTGGGCCCGCGTCGAGGTGGTCCGCACCGTCTGCGCGGCGATCGAGACAGCACTGCGGGCACGGGGCATCGACGCGGACCCCCGCTGTCCTGACCCGGCTCATCCACCGGTCAGCCAGTCGATGCGCCCGCCGTGCGGGGCGGTCACCGCCAGCGGCCGCCCGTCGAGCGCGAGGACGAAACGGCCCGGCGCCCCGACGCTCCCGGCCGCTCCCGGGAGGACGCCCGGCATCTCCTGGGCGATCCAGCGCACCTCCAGCGACCGGACCAGGGCGACGAACTCCTCTCGGCGGGCGCGCTCGAGGTACATGAGGACGGCGGTGTGGAACACCACCGGCGTGCACCCGGCCGGCAGCAGGGCGAGCGCCTCCGGCAGGCGGTCCACGAGATCCCCGCGCAGCACGGTCGGTGGCTCCTGCGCGGCCAGCTCCGCCGCGGCGGCCAGACGGTCGAGCCGCGCGCCCTCGCTCGGCCCGGGCCAGATGAGGGCACGCAGCCAGGCCTGGTCGCCCGCGTCGGCGGGGTCGAGCGGATTGCGGTCCACCCCGACCCGGGCCACGACCTCCGGGACGTCGTCCGGGACCGGCACGGGGCCGGTCGTCGAGCAGGTCAGGTGGACGGCGCTGCGACGGCCGACGAACCGGCCGTCGAAGTCGTAGCTGTACCGGTCGGGGTAGAGGCACAGCCCGGCCGCGGATCCCACCTCGATCAGGCCGACCGGCCCCTCGACCGCGCCGAGGGCCGTCACCAGCGCCGCGCACCGCCCCGGCTCGTTGGTCTGGGTGAACCGGGCCAGCATCGTGGCCCGGACCCGCTCGCCGTCGTCCCGCACCCGGCCCCGCAGCTCCGCCGGTCCCCTGGGCGTGCCGTGCAGGAACGTGACGGCGGCGAAGAGCAGGTTCGGCTGGCGCTTCGGCGCCGGCAGCGCGAGCAGGAAGTCCAGGAGTTCCTCGTCGCCGGCCACGGCGGCCGCGAGCTCCGCGTACAGCGGTGAGGTGTCGACCGCCTCCACCTCGGCGAAGCGGCGGTACTGCCGGACGGTCCGGGTCCGGTCGTCGTCGGTCATGCGGGCAGGATCGCAGGGTGCGCAGCGGCGTCCTCCTCCACCTCATCGAGCCCCGGGACTGGCGGGCCGCCCTGACCGAGGGCGCGGTGCGCCCCCGTCGCTGCGCTCCGCCGGGTTCGTCCACCTGTCGACGCCGGAGCAGGTCCACCTCCCGGCGCAGGCGCTGTACCCGGGGCGGCGCGACCTGGTGCTGCTCGTCGTCGACCCGGCGCGCCTCCCCGACCCGGTGCGCGTCGAGCCGGGTGTACCGGCGGACCCCGGTGGACGGCTCTTCCCGCACCTGTACGGACCGCTGCCGGTGAGCGCCGTCGTGGCCGCCGTCCCCTACCGGCCACCGGTGCCGCCGCTCCTCCCGGCCCCCGACGACCTGCTGGGCCGGGCGGTGGCCTTCTACGCCGCCCTACCGGTGCGGCGGGCCGTCGGCGTGGGTGACGTCCCGGGAGGGTCGCCGTCCTCGACCCCGACGTGCCGCACTCCCGCGACAACAACCGGCTGGTCCTCACCGAACCGGTGGACGCCGCGACGATCGCGAGCGTGGCCGCCGAGGTGGCCGGCAACGCCGGCTGGCCGCACCAGGCAGTGGCCCTCCTCTGGCCGGGAGCGGCGGAGGTGGCCGGTGCCTTGGCGCGGTCGGGCTGGGAGGTGGAGGAGCTGCTGCTCATGGCCCGTCGTCCCGGCGCCCTGCCCGGTGCGGAGGGCGCGGCCGTGGTCGACCAGCGCGAGGTGCACCCGCTGTGGGACCGGTCGTGGCGCAGGGACCTGGCCGAGCTCGGTGAGCGCCTGGACGACGTCGTCGCGCAGCTGATCGGTCGCGAGCAGCTCAACGACCGGGTGGTCTCCGTCAGCGACGTCGTCGTCCGCGAGGAGGGCCGGGTGGTGGCCGCTGGCCAGCTGCGCGTCGACGGGGCGACCGCCGCGGTGGACTCGGTGCTGACCGAGCCCGACTCCCGAGGGCGCGGCCACGGCGACGCCGTGCTCGCCCTATGCCTGGACCTCGCCGGCCGGGCCGGCTGCGATCTGGTCGTGCTGGAGGCCGCGGCCGACGACTGGCCGCGGCACTGGTACGCCCGGCGGGGCTTCGAGGCGATCGGCTCGACGTGGAGCGTCGACCGCCCCGCCTAGGTTCAGACCGGGGCGAGCACCGACAGGAGCAGGTAGGCCACCGCCGCGGAGGGCAGCAGCGAGTCGAGGCGGTCCATGATCCCGCCGTGGCCGGGCAGCAGGTTGCCCATGTCCTTGATGCCCAGGTCGCGCTTGATCAGCGACTCCCCAGATCGCCGACCGTGGCCGAGACTGCCAGCGCGGCGCCGAAGACCAGACCGCTCCACCACGGGGCGTCCAGCCACAGCACGAGGAACGGGGTGGCCATGAGCATGCAGGCCACCACCGAGCCGACCATGCCCTCCCACGACTTCTTGGGGCTGATCGACTTCGCCATCGGGTGCTTGCCGAACAGGACACCCGCGGCGTACCCGCCCACGTCGCTGGCGACGACGGTGGCGATGAAGGCCAGCACGCGGACGGCGCCGTCGTCCGGCACCAGGAGCAGGACGGCGAAGCCGGCGAGCAGGGGCACGTAGAGCGCGACCAGCACCCCGGCGGCGGCGTCCTCGAGGTAACCGGCCGGCCCGTGCCCCAGCCGCCACAGGAGCACGGCGAGCGCGGTGAGCAGGAAGCCGACGACCAGCCCGGTGGGCCCGCGACTCCAGGCCAGGCCCTCCATGGCCAGTGTCCCGACCAGCAGCGGGACCAACGGCGGACCGAGCCGGCCGGCCCCCAGCGCCCGGGTGAGCTCCGCGACCGCGACCAGGATCGCGGTGACGAGGACGGCGAGGAAGGCGGGGCGCCACACGAACAGCGACGCGACGATGACGGCGACGAGACCGACGCCGACCCCGATCGCGGCCCGGAGGTCGCGTCCGGCGCGGCCTCCGGCGGGCCGCTCGGTCGTCGGCAGCTCCTGCACCTCGGGCGGCGCCGGCGCCGCCGTCGCCGTGGGCACCTCCTCGGTCGCCGACGGGGCTCCGTCGGCGGGCCGCACCGGTGGCGCGGGACGGTCACCGACGATCGGCACCGGGCCGGTGTCGTCTCCCGACCGGTCGGTCCCGCCCCGGGCTGCTCCTGCCGCGGTCGGCGCGGCCAGGAGGAGGCGGACCGGCCCAGGGTGTCCGCCGACTGCGCGGCCGCCGAGCCGTAGCGGGGCAACGGCTCGGTACCCGGCCCGGACTTCCCGGGACGGTCGGCGGCGGAGGGTCCGGTCATGAGGAACCAGTCATGGGGTGACGGGCCGTCGGGGTCAGACCTCGAGCAGCTCGGTCTCCTTGTTCTTCATGGCCTCGTCGATGCCCTGGACGTGCTGCTCGGTGAGGTGGTCGAGCTCCTTCTCCGCGCGGCGCACGTCGTCCTCGCCGGCCTCGCCGTCCTTGGCGATGCGGTCGAGCTCGTCCTTGGCCCGTCGGCGGATGTTGCGGATCGCGACCTTGGCGTCCTCGCCCTTGGCGCGGGCCTGCTTCACCAGGTCGCGGCGCCGCTCCTCGGTCAGCTGCGGGAACACCACGCGCAGGATCTGGCCGTCGTTGGTCGGGTTGACGCCTAGGTCGCTGTCGCGGATGGCCTTCTCGATGGCCGCCAGCTGGCTCATGTCGTAGGGCTTGATGACCGCCATGCGGGCCTCGGGCACGGTGATCGACGCCATCTGCGGCACCGGCGTGTAGGCGCCGTAGTAGTCGACCATGATCTTGCTGAACATCGAGGGTGCCGCCCGGCCGGTGCGCACCGAGCCGAGGTCCTCGCGGGCGACGGACAAGGCCTTGTCCATCCGCTCCTCGGCATCGAGCAGGGTGTCGTCGATCACGGGTCTTCCCTCCGTCGGCGGTGGGCGTCGGCGCCCACCGTCATCGTCTTCGCTGTCGTTCGTCCTGCCACGGTCAGGCCGGGTTGCTGATCAGCGTGCCGATCTTCTCACCTGCGGTCGCCCGAGCGATGTTGCCGTCGCGCAGGAGGTTGAACACCACGATCGGCATCTGGTTGTCCATGCACAGGCTGATCGCCGTGGCGTCGGCGACCTTGAGCTGCTTGGCGAGCACGGTGGCGTAGTCGAGGTCGTCGTACATGACCGCGTCCGGGTTGGTGCGCGGGTCGTCGTCGTAGACGCCGTCGACGCCGTTCTTGCCCATGAGGAGCACCTGGCACTCGATCTCCAGCGCCCGCTGAGCGGCGACGGTGTCGGTGGAGAAGTAGGGCATGCCGGCTCCGGCGCCGAAGATGACCAGGCGGTTCTTCTCCAGGTGCCGGATCGCCTTGCGCGGGATGTAGGGCTCGGCCACCTGGCCCATCGTGATCGCCGACTGCACGCGCGTCTCCAGACCGGCCTTCTCGCAGAAGTCCTGCAGGGCGAGGCAGTTCATCACCGTGCCGAGCATGCCCATGTAGTCGGCCTTGGTGCGGTCCATGCCGGCCTGGCTGAGCTCCGCGCCGCGGAAGAAGTTGCCACCGCCCATGACCACCGCGACCTGGGTGCCCTTGGCGACCACCTCGGCCAGCTGCTCGGCGATGCCGCGGACGATGTCGGCGTCGACGCCGACCTTGCCGCCGCCGAAGGTCTCCCCGAGAGCTTCAGCAGCACCCGCTGGTAGCCGCTGCCGTCGGCCGGCTGGAAGGCGGTGGGAGCGGACAGCGGGGGTGTGGTGTCGGTCAACGCGTCATCCCTCGTTCGACTTCGGTTGTCTGATCCTGCCGCATGGGCGGGGTGGCCCCACATGGACGAACGAACGGCCCCGCTCCCTGACGGGAACGAGGCCGTTCATCACTGTGGTCCTTCTGTTCAGGCCTGGCCGACCTCGAAGCGGGCGAACCGCTCGACGGTGATGCCGGCCTCGTCGACGATCTGCTTGACCGTGCGCTTGGGCTCGGTGATCGACGGCTGCTCGAGCAGGACGAAGTCCTTGTAGTAGGCGTTGACCCGGCCCTCGACGATCTTGGTGATCGCCTGCTCGGGCTTGCCCTCCTCCTTGGCCGTCTGCTCGGCGACGCGCCGCTCGGTCTCGACCGCCTCGGCCGGGACCTCCTCGCGCGTGAGGTAGCGCGGGCGCGCGGCAGCGATGTGCATCGCCAGGCTGCGGGCCGCGTCCTCGCTGCCACCGCTGTACTGCACGGCAACACCGATGGCCGGGGGCAGGTCGGTGGCCCGCTTGTGCAGGTAGGTGGCGGTGGTGCCCTCGAAGACGGCGAACCGGCTGAGCACCAGCTTCTCGCCGATGCGGGCCGACTCGCCCTCGACGAGCGCGGCGACGGTCTGGCCGTCGACGTCGGAGCCCAGCAGGGCCTCGGCGTCGGCCGCCTTGCTCTGCAGCCCGATCTCGAGCAGGCGCTCGGCCAGCGTGATGAAGTCGGCGTTCTTGGCGACGAAGTCGGTCTCGCAGTCGAGCTCGAGCAGTGCGCCGTCCTTGCTGACGACGATGCCGTTGGTCGTGGAGCGCTCCAGGCGCTTGCCGACGTCCTTGGCGCCCTTGACGCGCAGCAGCTCGACGGCCTTGTCGTAGTCGCCGTCGGCCTCGGTCAGGGCCTTCTTGCAGTCCATCATGCCGGCGCCGGTGGCGTCGCGGAGACGCTTGACGTCGGCTGCGGTGAACTCAGCCATGTCACTTCCTTCTGAGTGTGGTGGTGCGGAGAGCGCGATCGACGGCCCCGTCCAGAGGCTCGGCCCGAGCCTCTGGACGGGGTCCCTTCTCAGACGGCGTTGACGTCCTTGCCGCCGCTGGTGGCGGGGACGCCCTCGACCGGGGCGACCTCGTCGGCGGTGACGGTCGGGGCCTCCGCCGGGGTCTCCGGCAGCGCGGCCGCCTCGGCGGCGGGAGCAGCAGCGGCGGGAGCAGCAGCGGCGTCGCCACCGGTCAGGAGCTCGCGCTCCCAGTCGGCGAGAGGCTCACCGGCACCGACGGCGGGCTCGGCGGCCTCGCCGCGACCGGCGTCGGCCTGCGCCGCGGAGCGGGCCATGAGGCCCTCGGCGACGGCGTCGGCGATGACCCGGGTGAGCACCGTGATGCTGCGGATCGCGTCGTCGTTGCCCGGGATCTTGTAGTCGACCTCGTCGGGGTCGCAGTTGGTGTCGAGGATCGCCACCACCGGGATGTTCAGCTTGCGGGCCTCGCCGACGGCGATGTGCTCCTTCTTGGTGTCCACGATCCAGATGGCGCTGGGCACCTTCTTCATGTCGCGGATACCGCCGAGGGAGCGCTCGAGCTTCGCCTTCTCGCGGCTGAGGACCAGCTGCTCCTTCTTGGAGAGGCTGACCAGCGCGCCGGTCTGCTCGAGGTCCTCGAGCTCCTTGAGGCGCTCCAGCCGCTTGAAGACGGTCTGGAAGTTGGTGAGCATGCCGCCCAGCCAGCGCTGGTTGACGTAGGGCATGCCGACGCGGGTGGCCTGCTCGGCGACGACTTCCTGCGCCTGGCGCTTGGTGCCGACGAACAGGATCGAGCCGCCGTGGGCGACCGTCTGCTTGACGAACTCGTAGGCGTTGTCGATGTACCCCAGCGTCTGCTGCAGGTCGATGATGTAGATGCCGTTGCGCTCGGTGAAGATGAATCGCTTCATCTTCGGGTTCCAGCGGCGGGTCTGGTGCCCGAAGTGCACGCCGCTGTCGAGCAGCTGCTTCATGCTGACGACTGCCATTGCAGCCTCTCTGTGTCCGCGTGGCCGGAGCCGCGCTGGTCTCGGTTGTCGCTGCGCACCGGGTGGTGCACCGCCCTGGCGTCCGGCCGCGCCACACCCCCGACGGTTGCCCGTCAGGACCGAGGTGGCGACTGCCCCGCCGAATGCGGCGGGAAGAGGACGCGCGAAGTCGACCCATCACGACGGGTCGCACCGGACAGCATACGCCAGGCGGGACGGCGCTCTCCCCGACGGTGGCGGGCGTCCACAACCGCGATGGAGCCGCGGTCCCACGTGCGTTCTCCGTCCATGGTCCCCGCATGCGTCCCCGCGCCGTCGTCCTCGCCGTGCTCTGCGCCGGCCTCGCCCTCCTGCCGGCAGCCGCGGCAGCCGGGCCGGCCCGTCCGACCTCCGCCCCGGCCGCCCCGGCCGCCCCGGCCGCCCCGGAGAGCCTCTGGGAGCCGCCCCTCCGGGGCGACCTGGCGGTGACCCGCCCCTTCGACCAGCTGCCCCATCCCTATGCCGCCGGGCACCGCGGGGCGGACCTGACGGGCCGGCCGGGCCAGCCGGTGCTGGCTGCGGGTGCAGGAGTGGTCGTCTTCGCCGGCCTGGTCGCCGGCCGCCCGGTCGTGAGCATCGACCACTCCGGTGGCCTGCGGACGACGTACGAGCCGGTCGACCCCTTGGTGGGTGCCGGGCAGCAGGTGGCGCGCGGCTCCCCGATCGGCGCGCTGGGAACCGGCCATGCCGGATGCCCCGGCGAGGCCTGCCTGCACTGGGGCCTGCGCCGCGGCGAGACCTACCTCGATCCACTGCTGCTCCTGCGACCGCCGCGGGTCCGGCTGCTGCCGGTGCTGCAGCGGGAGAGCGCCTCGGCGCCGACCGCCCGATGACCGGGCGGCCGCACGCCGGTTCTGTCCAACGGGGCTGGCGGTCAGGGCGGGCGGGACCTCGGACGAGGGCCGCCGCCGACTCGCCAGTTGTTCCATGTGCTTGACACAAGCGGGCTCCGGCGTCATGGTTCGTTTGTTCCAGTCATCTGACACAAGGGGTCCGCATGACCGCCGTCGTCCTCCTGTTCCTCGGAGTCGCCGCCGCTGCGGTGACGGCAGGGGTGCGGCTGCGCCGGGCGGGCCGCGAGCCCCGCGTCCCGGCGTCCGGTCCGTTGCGGGCCACCGCGCTGACGACCATGCGGTGGCGCCTGGCCGGGCTCGGGAGCGGCGTCGTGGTGGCGGTGGCGTCCGCCCAGCAGGACGCGCTGGGCCGCGGACTGCTGCTCGCCGCCCCCTGGGCGCGCTGTGCCTCCTGGGTGGGGTCGTGATCGGCGAGCTGCGGGTGACCGCCCCGTCGGAGCCCGTGCGCAGTGCCGTGCTGGAGGTCCGCCGGATCCGCGACTACGTCCCCCGCGCCTCGGCGCCGTGGTGCTCGCGGCGACCGGAACGCTGGCGGTACTCCTGGCGCTCACCACCCTCGCCGGATCCCCCGACGACCTGAGGCGGGCCGGTCGGTCGCTCGCTCGCCAGTGCAGCGCCGTCCTGAGCCAGACCGTGGGGCCCTGGCCCGGGTCCTTCTACACGGTGCCCCTGGCCGTGGTCGTCCTGTCGGGATTGCTGCTGGCCGGGCTCGCGCTGCGGTGGGTGGTGCACCGCCCCGCTCCGGCGGCGACACCGTGCCCGACGACGCGCTCCGCCGGCAGGCCGCCGAGGCCGTGGCGGCGGGCTGTGGCTTGCTGGTCGCGGTGCCGTCGGGCGGGGTCGCCTTCGTCGCCGCGCACGCCCTGGGCAACCTCGACTGCGCGCCGGGCTGGTGGAGCGTGCCCACGGTGGCGCTCGGGCTGCTCGTCCCCGCCATGGGGGCGCTCGCCGCGTGGTGCGCCACGGTCCTGGTGCTCCCGGCGCGCGCCGGGGTGCCGGCCGCCGTCGGTCGCGGTCCGGCGGCCCGGTGACCGCCCCGTCCCTGCGGGTCGTGACGACCGACCCGACGCCGCCGTACGAACAGCTCCGCCGACAGCTCGCCGAGCTGATTGCATCCGGCGTCCTCGGCCCGGACGACCGGCTGCCTCCGCTGCGTCAACTGGCTGCCGACCTCGGCCTGGCCCTCGGAACGGTCGCACGGACCTATCGCGAACTGGAGGCTGCCGGCCTCGTGACGTCGCGCCGGGGCGGCGGCACCCGCGTGGCCGCGTCGGCGGCCCGGCGGTCACCGGCGGAGGCGCGGCGCAGCCTGCGCGAACAGGCCGAGGCGTTCGTGCGGCACGCCCGGCTCCTCGGCGTCAGTGACGACGACGTGCGGCGGGTCGTCAGCGAAGCCCTCCGGCCGGCCGCCCAGAGCTGACGAGAACTGGCCGGTGGTCCGCTTCGACGTGGCAGACACCCGGCCCCCTGTCGCGAAGCGGCGTGAAGCCTTGCGCCCGGCAGCCGCGCCGACCCGATCGGACGTCGTCAGCGGGTTCCCGGAGGCCGGGCGATGTCGACGGTCTGCGGTCCTGGCGTGACCTCGGGGTCGCAGCAGGAGTTCGAGCCGGCATCGGCGCAGCCGCACCCGTCGTCGGCGCCCCGGGCGTCGTCGGTGTGGCCGGGCGCGCAGCAGCCCTCGCCCTTCCACGCCTCGACGCCCTCCCGGACCGCCACAGCGGCGATGATCAGCCCGGCGATCGGGTCGGCCCAGCCCCACCCCAGCGTCGCGTTGAGCAGGAGGCCGACGAGGAGCACCGCGGAGAGGTAGGTGCAGAGCAGCGTCTGCGTGGAGTCGGCGACGACCGCCTGCGAGACCAGAGCACGGCCGGTTCGCCGCTGTGCCCAGGACAGGAAAGGCATGACGAGCAACGAGGCGGTCGCGAGGCCGATGCCGACCGGCGAGGGCTCCGGGTCAGCACCGAGGACGAGAGCTCGCAAGGACTCCACCGTCACGTAGGCCGCGAGGGCGAAGAACGACAGGGCCATGAGCCGCAGCGCCTGCCGCTCCCGGGACTCCGGAAGCCGGTGCCGGAACTGCCACAGGATGATCAGCCCACTGGAGACCTCGACGACCGAGTCGAGGCCGAAACCGATCAGGGCGACCGATCCCGCGGCGACGCCGGCGGTGACCGCGATGATCGCCTCGACGACGTTGTAGCTGACCGACGCGCCGGCCAGCAGGCGTGCGCGACGGCCGAGCCGGGAGCGCTCGGACGCCGTCAGGGTCGGGTGCGCGTGCACGGCGGTCACCGCCCCGCCTCCTCGCCGTAGGCAGGGCAGAGGACGACGGCGTCACCGGTGACCGCGAGCAGCCGCTCGGCGGCGGCGAGCAGGTCGAGCAGGTGAGGGCGGTGGCCAGCGACCACATGGACGCGCGCCCCCGGGGCCGGGAGATGGCCAGGCCGCAGTCGCGCAGGCAGGCGAGGTGCGCGGAGACGGTGGACTGCGCCAGGCCCAGGTGGGCGGTCAGGTCGGCGACCTTGTGCTCTCCCAGTGCGAGGTGGCGCAGGATCGCGAGGCGAGCGGGGTCGCCGAGGCTGCGGAACATGCATGCCGCCGCCGACAACGCAGCGGTCTCGTCGCATGCCGACCGGGCAACGCCTGGATCCGCCAATTTCATCGTCACGCGGCGATGATAGCGCTCGGACGCGATGCAACTCTCGCAGTCGTCGATCCTCCGGACGACCTCAGGCGTCAGGCGATGTCGGCCAGCTTCGTGCGCAGGTGCAGCACGGCCTTGGTGTGCAGCTGACAGATCCGGCTCTCGGTCACACCCAGCACCCGGCCGATGTCGGCCAGGGTGAGCCCCTCGAAGTAGTAGAGGCTGACGACGACCTTCTCCCGCTCCGGCAGCTGCTCGACGGCGCGGGCCAGCAGCTGGCGCGCCTCCCCGTGCTCGGCCATGGCCTGGGGGTCGAGGGCGCTGGAGTCCTGGAGGGTGTCGCCGAGGCGGGGCGAACCCCGTCGTCGTCGGTGAGCAGCTCGTCGAGGGCGACGACGTTGACCAGGGACAGCTGGCCGAGGAACTTGCGGATGTCCTCGACATCCATGTCCATCTCGTCCGCGACCTCTTCGTCGGTCGGGGTTCGGTGCAGCTTGGCCTCCAGCTCGGCCACGGTGCGCTCGAACTGACGGGCCTTCATGCGGACCGACCGCGGGATCCAGTCGGTGTTGCGCAGCTCGTCGATGATCGCGCCGCGGATGCGCGCCATCGCGTAGCTCTCGAACTTGACCTCGCGGGTCGGCTCGAAGCGGGTGATCGCGTCGATCAGACCGAAGGTGCCGTAGCTGACGAGGTCGGCCTGCTCGACGTGCGCGGGCAGGCCGCTGCCGACCCGGCCGGCGACGTACTTCACCAGCGGTGCGTAGTGGAGGATCAGCCGGTCCCGCAGCCCGGCGTCCCGCCCGGCGACGTAGTCGGTCCACAGCTGGACGAGCAGCGCGTCCGTGTCCTCGCGGGACTCGTCGTACTCGTCCAGCCGGTGGATGGTGGCCTCAGGCACGGTCGCGCTCCTCGGTACTGGTGGTCGGTCCTGCCATGTGGTCCTGCCCGTCATGACTGCCGCCGATCGTCCCGGCTGGCAGTCACTCTCTCAGGCACGGGGATGCGCTTGCGCATGCACCGCACGGAGCCGCTCGACCGTCACGTGCGTGTAGATCTGGGTCGTCGCGAGGCTAGCGTGGCCGAGCAACTCCTGGACCGACCGCAGGTCCGCGCCCCCTCGAGCACGTGGGTGGCCGCGCTGTGCCGCAGGCCGTGCGGTCCGATGTCCGGAGCGCCGTCCGTTCCGGCGACCACGGCGTGGACTGTCCGCCGGACCTCGCGGGCGTCCAGTCGGCGGCCACGCCGGCCGAGCAGCAGCGCGGGCCCGGAGTCCGGGGTCGCGAGTGCGGGCCGGCCGCGGGTGAGCCACGCGTCGAGGGCGACTTCGGCAGGGACGCCGTAGGGGACGCTGCGCTGCTTGTTCCCCTTGCCGAGGACCCGCAGCAACCGGCGGCCGCGGTCCACGTCGTCGACGTCCAGCCCGACCAGCTCGCTGACCCGGATCCCGCTGGCGTAGAGCAGCTCCATCACCACCGCGTCGCGCAGCCCGATCGGCTCGTCGGCACCGGAGGTCGACTCGACGACCGCACGCGCCTGGTCAGGGGCGAGCACACCCGGCAGCGTGCGGTGCGCCTTGGGGCTGACCAACCGCAGTCCGACGTCTTCCGGGGTGAGCCCGGCCCGGCGCAGCCAGGCCGTGAACGACCGGGCCGACGCCGCGTGGCGGGCGGTCGTGGCGCGGCTGTGCCCGCGGGCGCGCCCTGCGCCAGCCAGCTGCGCAGGGTGGCCAGGTCGAGGTCGTGCACCTGTGCTCCCCACGCCGGTACAGATGGTCGAGGAGGGCGACTGCGTCCGTCACGTACCCGCGGACGGTGTGGTCCGACAGGTCGCGCTGGGTGCGCAGGTGGGCCTCGTAGCCCTCGAGTGCCGCGGCCAGCGGGGACGGCAGCGCCGCCCGCACCTCCGCTGTCCCCGTGGTCACCCGGGAACCGTCCGACGGCGACCCCCACCCGTCAAGCCGCCGCGCCGGGACCTCCCCACCGCCCGGGAGGTGCCGCCAGCCGCCACCCGGTGCCCGTCCACTCCACCAGGTCGGCCAGTTCGAGGGCCGGGAGCACGCGGAGCACCTCCAGGGCGTCGCAGCCGGCGATGGCGGCCAACCGCTCCGGGCTGACCCCCGTGCGCACCGGGCAGGCGTCCAGCACCCGGGCCGCGAGGTCGCTGAGCCCGTCCCGCGGCGACGACGGCCCCGACACCGGCGGAGCGAGGTCGTCGCCGATCCGCCCGACGGCCTCGATGACCTGCGCCGCCGAGGTCACGAGCACTGCGCGCAGGTCCTCGTCGCGGAGCAGCTCGTGGCATCCCACGCTCATCGCCGACGTCACCGGTCCGGGCACGACCAGGACCTGGCGACCGAGACCCTGCGCTCGACGCGCCGTCGCCTGGGCCCCGGATCGGGCGGCCGCCTCGACGACGACGGTTCCCCGCGTCAGCGCGGCGATCAACCGGTTGCGGACCAGGAACCGGTGCCGCAGCGGCGCACACCCGGGCGGCCACTCGCTGACCAGCAGGCCGGTCTCGGCGATTCGGTGGAACAGCGCGCCGTGGGCGGCCGGGTAGGGCCGGTCCACCCCGCAGGCCAGGACGGCGAGCGTCGCGGCTTCCGCGGCCAGCGCTCCCCGGTGTGCTGCGCCGTCGATCCCGAAGGCGCCGCCCGAGACCACCGTCCAGCCCCGTTCCCCAGCTGGTGCCCGAGCTCGCCCGCCACGTGCTCGCCGTACGCGGTGGAGGCACGGGACCCGACGATCGCCACCGAACGGTCGACCAGCTCGTCCAGGCGTGCCGTGCCGCGCACCCACAGGGCGAGTGGCGGCACAGGAGCCTTCGTGCGGTCCGACTGCCCGGCCGGCTCGACCGGTTCGCCGCTCAGAGCGAGGGTGAGCGCGTGCAGCGGCAGCGCCGGCCACTCGTCGTCCTCGGGGACGACGAGCCGGCCGCCGCAGCGCTCGGCGCGCATCAGGTCGGTCAGGGTCGCGTCCTGCTCGGCCCGCGCGCCGACCAGCGATCGGATCCGCTCCGGGGCCCGGCCCGAGCGGATCCGGCGGACGGCCTGGACGGGGCCGACGTCCTCGACGTAGCGCCAGACGTCGATCGTCCCCGGCTCGACGGCGCGGCTCAGCCACGCCCGGGCCCGACGCAGGCCGGGCGTCGGCGCACCCGCGCCAGCGGCCGCGGCCTCCTCGAGGTCCTCGTCGAGGCTCATGCCGCCGCCCGCTGCAGCCGCAGGCCCAGGGCCTCCGCGACGTCGTCGGCACAGGGGACCGCGTGCCCCGCCAGGTCGGCGAGCGTCCACGCGACTCGCAGAACACCGGTTCGGCAGTCCTCCTGTCTGCACCTGGCCGGGCCTCCCCGACTCCGCCGGTGTTGACCTGCACCGCGTGTCACCTGGGCGTCGCGGCGGACGGTCATCATGAGCGGATGAGCGAACCCTTCTCCGTCCTGAGGTGCGCCGTCCTGGTCGACGCATGCGAAGACCTCGCCGGGGTTTGGGTGGCGTGGTGGCACGCCAACGGGCTCTTCCCCGACATGGCGATCAGCGATCGCCTTGCACTGGCTGAGCGGGTGGTCCGAGACCTTGTCGATGCGGACCTGGTTTCTCTTCACCGCGGGGCCTGGGATGGCACCTTGCCCTCGTCCGACGGGGCAACGCTCGTCCCGATCCAGCGTCACGACGTTCCGGCGGTTCTGAAGACGTATGACGTCTGGGTTCCGAGCGATCTCGCCGATCCCGTGGTCCTCGTCCTCACGGAACGCGGGGAGGTGGAGGCGGATATCTGTCGGGACGGACACAGCCAGCACTGATCGCATCAGCGACCGCGGATTGCTGGTCATGCCGCCGCTCGCTGCAGCCGCATGCCCAGGGCCTCCGCGACGTCGTCGGCACAGGGGACCGCGCGCCCCGCCAGGTCGGCGACGGTCCAGGCGACGCGCAGGACCCGGTCGAACCCGCGGACGGAGAGCGCGCCCCGCTCCAGCGCGCGCTCGGCCAACCCGAGGGACGAGCGCGGCACCGCCCAGCGCTCCCGGAGCAGCCGGCCGGGCACCTGGCTGTTGACCGAGAAGCCGGTGCCTGCGAGCCGCTCCCCGCCGCGACCCGGGCGGCGGCGACCCTCCGGGCCACCTCGGCCGTCGTCTCGGGTGTCGCGAGACCGTCGAGCCAGGCGGCGCGCGTGACCGGCGGCAGATCGACCCGCAGGTCGATCCGGTCCAGCAACGGCCCCGACAACCGGGACCGGTAGCGCCGCCGCTCCAGCGGGCTGCAGGTGCACGCGGTGTCGCCGGCAGCGCTCGCGCAGGGGCAGGGGTTGGCGGCCAGCACCAACTGGGCGCGGCAGGGGAACGTGGCCGAGCCGGCCGCGCGCTGGATCGTCACCTGTCCCCGCTCGAGCGGCTGCCGGAGCGTGTCGAGCACAGCGCGGGGGAACTCGGGCGCCTCGTCCAGGAAGAGCACCCCGCGGTGGGCCCGGCAGACGGCGCCGGGCCGGATCTGACCCGACCCACCGCCGATGAGGGCGGCCATGGTGGCGGAGTGGTGCGGCGCCTCGAACGTCGGCCGGGTGACCAGCGGCGCTCCCGGCGGCAGGGTCCCGGCTACCGAGTGGATGGCGGTCACCTCGAGCGCCGCGTGCTCATCGAGGGCGGGAGGAGACCCGGCAGCCGCTCGGCGAGCATGGTCTTCCCCGCCCCCGGAGGACCGGCGAGGTACAGGTGGTGCCCGCCCGCGGCCGCCACCTCGACGGCCCGCCGTCCCGCCGCCTGCCCGACGACGTCACCGAGGTCGAGCGGCGGTGGGAGCTCCGGCAGCGGGCCACGGACGTGCGCGGTCAGCCGCTCACGCCCGGAGAGGTGGGCGAGGACCTCGCCGAGCGTGCGCGCGGCGAGCACCTCGACGCTGTCGACCAGCGCAGCCTCCTCGGCATTGGCAGCGGGTACGACCACGTGGGCATGACCGGCCCGGGCTGCGGCGAGGACGGCGGGCAGCACCCCGCGGATGCCGCGCACCGATCCGTCGAGGCCCAGCTCACCCAGGAGCACGAGCCGGTCGACCGACTCCGGTGGGACCGTCCCGGACGCCGCGAGGACCGCCGCGGCCAGGGCCAGGTCGAACCCGCTTCCCTGCTTGGGCATCGAGGCCGGCGAGAGCCCGATCGTGATCCGCCGCTGCGGAAAGCTCGCGCCCGCGTTCACCACCGCGGCCCGGACGCGGTCGACGGACTGGCGCACCACCGCGTCGGGAAGGCCGACCAGCGCCACGTGGGGCACGCCGTTGGCCATGTCCACCTCGACCTCCACCATGGCGCCGTGCACGCCGGCGAGGCCGACGGACCAGGTGCGGGCGAGCGTCACAGGAAGGCCGCCCGGAGGTGTGTGACGAGCGCCGGCCGCGCCGGGCGCACCAGGACGCCGACGACGTCGAAGCGCAGCTCGGGGGCGTGCTCGTCGTGGACCGCGAGCCAGCGGTGGGCCAGGTGCGCAGCCGGCGCTGCTTGGTGGGGGTCACCGCCTCCACGGGATGGCCGAAGCCGACGCCCCGCCGCGTCTTCACCTCGCAGAAGACCAGGGCGTCGCCGTCGCGGGCGACGATGTCGAGTTCACCCTCGCGGCAGCGCCAGTTGCGGTCGAGCACCCGGAGGCCGCGGTCGATGAGGAAGGCGACGGCGATCTGCTCGCCACGGAGGCCGAGCTCGGTAGTGGTGGACACGGACCGACCCTCACCGGTCCGGTGGCCCCCGGGCAGGAGGCCACCGGATCTGTGGAGAGCGGATCGCCCTGTGGACGACCAGGTGAGGAGGTCCTGCGGGCGATCAGGCCTCGATCGAGTCGCTGACGTCGCAGTCGAGGCCGGAGTCGGTTCCCGAACCGCCCTGGCAGGTGTCGCGTGCGGGCCCGGGCAGCGGCACGCCCGGCGGCGGCGGCGGCGAGTCGGGCGGGATCTCGCCGAACAGTGCGTCGTTCCCCGAGCCGCCCCGGAGCACATCGGCGTCGAAGCCGCCCGCTGCGAAGTCGTTCCCGGAGCCGGCATCGATCGTGTCGCGACCGAAGCCCCCTGGATGACGTCGTCCCCGGAGCCACCGTCGCCGACATCGTTGCCGACGGCCAGCGCGAGGAAGTCGTCGCCGGACCCTCCGGACACCCGGTCGTTCCCGGGGCCGGACAGCACCTCGTCGTTCCCGGAGCCGGCGTCGATCACGTCGTTGCCACCCGCCGCGCCGACGTTGCCGAAGAAGGTCGACGTGTCACCGAGGATCAGGTCGTCCCCGGAACCGCCGTGGATCACGTCGTTGCCCAGCCGGCCGCAGATGGCGTCGGGGCCGCTGGTGCCCCGCAGGACGTCGGAGCCGTTGGTCCCGATGATCACGTTGTACTGGCTGAGGTCGATATCAGGCGGCACCGCGCAGTCGGGCGGGACCGCCGGCGACGCGGCCATCGCCGGTGTCGCGGCCACCAGGGGTGCGACGACGATCGTGAGACCGAGCAGAACTCGTGTTGCGCGCATGGGATTCCCTCCGATTCGCGGGCCGGAACCCAGACCGTAGGGATCTCGCAGGATGCCGACAATCAGCTGCTGCGCGGCGCACGAAACGGCCTCACGTGCGCGGCCGATCAGGTGATCCGCGGGTTCTCCGGCAGCTCGAGGTCGGGCTTGTCGAGTTCCTCGACGTTGACGTCCTTGAACGTCAGCACCCGCACGTTGCGCACGAAGCGGGCCGGCCGGTACATGTCCCAGACCCACGCGTCGGAGAGCTTCAGCTCGAAGTAGACCTCGCCCCCGGCCTCACGAACCTGGAGGTCGACGGAGTTGGCGAGGTAGAACCGCCGCTCGGTCTCCACCACGTAGGTGAACTGGCGGACGATGTCCCGGTACTCACGATAGAGCTGCAGCTCCATCTCGGTCTCGTACTTCTCGAGGTCCTCGGTGCTCATCGAACCTCTCCGGGGACGGGGCCCAGCGCTGGGGACGGCGAGAAGGGCATGGCCCCATCATCGACCATCGCGGCCACGCCGGTCAGCCGGGCCGCCCGCGCGGCGAAGGAGTCGCGCGCGCTGCGGACGTTGACGAACCGCATCCGGTGCTCGGGGCACGGTCCGTGCCGCTCCAGGGCGGCGCTGTGCACGTCGGTGATGTAGCCCTTGTGGCCGGCGAAGTCGTACTGCGGCCACTTCTCGTGCAGCTCGAGCATCATCCGGTCGCGGGTGACCTTCGCCAGCACGGAGGCGGCCGCGACGCACGCGGCCACCCGGTCGCCCTTCCAGACCGCCAGGCCCGGACGGGTCAGACCGGGCACGGGGAAGCCGTCGGTGAGGACGTAGTCCGGGGAGGGGTCCAGGGCGCTGACCGCGCGCCGCAGCGCCTCGATGTTGGTCACGTGCATGCCCCGGGCGTCCAGCTCACCGACCGGGATCACGACGACCGACCAGGTGAGCGCCCGCTCGACGACCTCTGCGTAGACCCGCTCGCGGGCGGCCGCCGTCAGGAGCTTGGAGTCGGCCAGGCCGGGCACCCGGCCGCGTCGACCGGACGGGAGGACGCAGGCGGCGGCCACCAGCGGACCGGCACAGGCCCCTCGGCCGGCCTCGTCGGCCCCGGCCACCACCTCGAACCCGCGCCGGCGCAACGAACGCTCCATGTCCCACAGCGCGTCGGGACGCTCATCCTCGGCGATCGAGCGCCGGGCGCGCACGGCCGCACTCGAGGTCGAGTGCGTGGGGCGCGTGGGTCGGGGGCCATCGCCGTCCGACACTACGACGACACCGCGACGCTCCGGTCGCCGACACCGGCCGGAACGGCAGAACGGGCCGGCCCCGGGTGGGGCCGGCCCGTTCTGCCGGAGGAAGAGTCGAGATCAGATCTCGGCGAGCCCCATGTCGGGGCTGGACAGGTCAGTCTCGGCCTGGGCGGCCGAGGACAGACCGTGGGCACCGCAGGTGCAGCCGGGCTGCCGGTTGGACAGCACCAGGGAGACCGCGTGGGCCCGGTCGCGGGCACCCAGCTTGCGCAGGATTGCCTTGACGTGGGACTTGACGGTGTCCTCGCTGATGAAGAGGTTCCGCCCGATCTGCCGGTTGGACTGGCCGAGCAGCAGCTCGTCGAGCACGTCGGACTCGCGCCGGGTCAAGGGCACCTCGGGCGTGAAGGGCTTCGCCGGCGGGATGGCCGACGGCTCGACCCGACGGATCTGCGGATCGACGACGGTCCGGCCGGCACGGGCGGCCAGGATCGCCCAGCCGAGCAGCGTCGGCGAGGTGTTGAGCATGAGGTAGCCGCGGACGCCGGCAGCGAGGGCCTCGTTCACGACCGAGGGTCCTCGGAGGTGGCGAGGGCGACGATCGCGACACGGGGAAGCGGCGGCGCAGGTCGCGGCAGGCGTTGAGGGTGGCGGCCAGACCGGAGCCGAGCTCCACGACGACGGCGTCCGGACGGGCCGACTCGGCCAGCGTCAGGGCGCGGCGCAACTCGCCGGGCGTCCCCACCGACTGCATGCCGGCGGTCTCGTTGATCATGCTGACCAGACCGCGGCGCAGGACGGGCGCATCAGCGAGGAGGAGCACACGGGTGACCCCGCGGACATTGCTCGCCATAGGTGCAGACACAACTGACTCCGTTTCGACTCCGGGAACTTGCAATGTCTCCATCGGAAGGGTGAAACGGTTGCTTGAATACTTTTTCGATCTTTTCTTGATTGCTACTGGGAAGCGAGCAATGGTCCAGTCGCCGTCCCACGCGTAACAGCACGACGCGCAGCAGTCGCACGACGGAAAGGCGCCGCCCTGGTCAGGGCGGCGCCGGGGTCCGTCAGGAGCAGGCAGGGAATGGCGGCAGTCAGGCCGCGCCGGCTCGACGCCGGTGCAACCACGCGGTGATCGGGAGGGCGCCGGCCACCCCGATGGCCCACGGCGCCACGGCCGACGGGGTCACCGTCGACCCGGTCAGACCGGCCCGTTCGGCCGCGGCAGCCTCCGCGGCCTGGATGTCGGGCGAATCGAGCAGTCCGAACCGGCTCACCGGCCAGACGATGACCGATGCCTTGCCGATGACGTCGTCGACGCCGATCGTGCCGCCGTACTGGTCGCTCACGTGCGACCGGGAGTCGGCCGAGGCGGAGCGGTGGTCACCCATCACCCAGAGCCGGTCCTCCGGCACGGTCACCGGACCGAAGGCCCGGTCCTCGATGGGTGTGTTCTCGAAGATGTAGGGCTCGTCCAGCGGTTCGCCGTCGACGGTCAGCCGGCCCTCGGGATCGCAGCACTGGACGGTCTGGCCCTCGACGGCGATGACCCGCTTGACGAAGTCGTCCTCGCTCGGCGGCGCCACGCCCACGGTGCGCCCGAGCCAGAGCATCGCCCCGGAGAACCAGGTGGTCGGCTCCGCGACCGAGACCTCCGGCGTCCAGGTGTCAGGGCCTTTGAAGACGACGATGTCGCCGGGCTCGGGCTCGCCGAACCAGTACGGCACCTTGTTCACCAGCACGCGGTCACCGGTGCACCCCGTGCAGCCGTGCAGCGTCTGCTCCATCGACCCCGACGGGATGAAGAAGGCCTGGACGAAGAAGGTCTTGACGATCAGCGCGAGCACGAACGCGATCAGCAGGAGCACCGGCAGCTCGCGCAGCAGGGAGCCCTTCTTCGCGGGCTTCTCGCGACGCGCGCGGCGCGAGCCCCGGCCGGCCGCCTCGTGGGTCGTGGAGTCGTCGTCCCCGTGGTCGTCGCCCGGAACGACGCCGGCGGGCCCCCGGTCCGATCGCTGCTCATCAGGGAGCAGCCTACGGCCCGGCGGACCCGCCGCGAGCACAGCCGGTCGTGACCGGCTGTCAGCGTGTCAGCGCACGGTCACTCAGCGAGCGACCGCGTCGCGCTTCTCCTTGATCTTGGCAGCCTTGCCGCGCAGTTCACGGAGGTAGTACAGCTTGGCGCGGCGCACGTCGCCGCGGGTCAGGACCTCGATCTTCTCGACCACCGGGGTGTGTACCGGGAAGGTGCGCTCGACGCCGACGCCGAAGCTCACCTTGCGCACGGTGAAGGTCTCGCGGATGCCGCCGCCCTGGCGCCGGATGACCACGCCCTGGAAGACCTGGATACGCGAGCGGGTGCCCTCGACGACGCGCACGTGCACCTTGACGGAGTCACCCGGGCGGAAATCGGGGATGTCGTCGCGCAACGAGTCGGCGTCGAGTGCGTCCAGGGTGTTCATCTCGGCAGTCCTCAGTCTCAGATGGCTCGTTCTCGGTGCGGACAGCGGAACGCCCCGGCTGTCCGGTCCCGGGGAGCTGCGGCTCCTGCGGAGGAGCTCCCACCGGCGGCGCCGGAGGTCTGCAGCAGCTCTCTACTGTGCCACATCTTCAGGCGACGATGCGCGGCGGCCCCGTCCACGGGCCCGCGAGCAGCTCCGGCAGCCGATCGGCGAGGTCGCCCGGCGCGAACGCCTCCTCGCTCGTGGCGATCTCGGCGGCCGACCACCAGCGGTGCGGTTCCTCACCCAGCAGCTCGAGCTCCGTGCGCCCCCGGGGGTCCACCTCGTGGACGACGTCGCGCAGGACGAAGAAGGTCTCCCGGGAATCGATGTCGATCCCCGCGAAGGCCCCCACGTGGCGGCGCAACCACACCGGCCCCTCGAGGTCGGCCGGGCCCACGAGCAGGCCGATCTCCTCCTCGAGCTCCCGGACGGCGGCCTGGTGCAGGCTCTCGCCGTCCTCCACTCCCCGCCGGGCGTGTACCAGAACAGGACGTCCCCGGGCGGCACGGCGGGGTCGGTGAGGCGGGCGCCGAGCAGGAGCACCCGCCCCGCCGGGTCGAGGACCACGACCCGGGCGGTCGGCCGGACCCACGCCCGGTCAGGCACCGTCGAGCAGGGTCCGGTCGGCGTCGGTGAGGGCGGCCGGGGAGAGCAGGTCGGGACGCCGGGCGGCCGTGCGCCGCAGCGACTCCGCGCGCCGCCACCGGGCGATCGCGGCGTGGTCGCCCGAGAGCAGGACGGGGGCACGTCGTGGCCGCGCCAGGACGCGGGGCGGGTGTAGGAGGGGCCCTCCAGCAGCCCGTCGGCGTGCGAGTCGAATTCGACGGACTCGCGGTTGCCCACGACGCCGGGCAGCAGCCGGGTGACCGCCTCGACCATCACCAGGACCGCGGACTCACCGCCGGCCAGCACGTAGTCGCCGATCGAGACCTCCGACACGGGGCCGGCGTCGGCGGCCCAGTCGGCCACCCGCTGGTCGATGCCCTCGTAGCGGCCGCAGGCGAAGACGAGCCCCGGTTCGGCGGCCCACTCCGCGGCCGTCGTCTGCGTGAACGGGCGGCCCGCGGGCGTGGGCACGACCAGCCGCGTCCCCGGCAGGCGCACCGCCTCGAGCGCCAGCGCCCAGGGCTCCGGCTTCATGACCATGCCCGGGCCGCCGCCGTACGGGGCGTCGTCCACGGTGCGGTGCACGTCGTCGGTCCACTGCCGCAGGTCGTGCACTCCGATGGACACCAGGCCACGTTCGGCGGCCTTGCCCAGCAGCGACTGGCCCAGCGGGGCGAGGTACTCGGGGAAGATCGTGACGACGTCGACGCGGAAAGGCGCGCGCTGTGCCACCGGGTCGCTCACAGCTCCAGGAGTCCCTCGGGCGGGTCGAGGAGCACGAAGCCCCCGGCGAGGTCGACCGTGGGGACGATCGCCGATACGAAGGGCACCAGCGCCTCGCCGCCGTCCGTGCGGCGCAGGACCAGCAGGTCCTGGGCCTCGTGCCGGACCGCGGTCACCTCGCCGACCACCGAGCCGTCGGCCAGCCGCGCGGACAGGCCCACGAGCTGGTGGTCGTAGTAGGAGTCGGGTTCGTCGATCTCCGGGAGATCGGCCACCGGCACCAGCAGGAGGGTGTTGCGCAGGGCGTCGACGTCCTCGCGGGTGCCGTAGACGTCACCGGTCGGCGCGGCGACCTGCAGCAGCAGTGTGCCGCTGTGCCAGCGCTTGTCCACGACGGTGAGCGGACCGCGCTTCGGCGGATCGGTGATCAGCACGTTGCCCGGGGCGAACCGGTCGTCGGGGTCGTCCGTGCGCACCTCGACGGTGGCCAGGCCACGGACACCGTGGGGTCGGCCGATGCGGCCGACCACCACGGTGTCGGTGTCGTGCGGGGATCCCGGCAAGGGAGTCGTGCTCAGCGCCCGTCGGTGTCGACGACGTCGACCCGCAGGCCGCGCCCGCCGACGCCGGTCATCACCTGGCGCAGCGCCTTGGCGGTGCGCCCGCCGCGGCCGATGACCTTCCCGAGATCGTCGGGGTGCACCCGGATCTCGAGGGTCTTGCCGCGGCGGTTGGCGAGCAGATCGACGGTCACCTCCTCCGGGTGGTCGACGATGCCCTTGACCAGGTGCTCGAGCGCGTCTTCGAGCACGTCTTACTCGGCAGGCGTCTCTGCGGGAGCGTCCGCGGCGGGAGCCTCGGTCGCAGCCTCAGCGGCGGGGGCCTCGGCAGCCGGCGCCTCGTCGGCAGGAGCGGCCTTCTTGGGGGCGGCCTTCTTCTTGGCGGTGGTCGCGTCCGTCGTCGGCTCGTCCATGCCCGCGCGGACGGCGGCCTCGTAGAGGGCCTTCTTGTCCGGCTTGGGCTCGGCGACCCGCATCGGGGCGGGAGCCGGCTCGCCCTTGAACTTCTGCCAGTCACCGGTCACCCGGAGGATGGCGGCCACGGCCTCGGTCGGCTGGGCGCCGACGCCGAGCCAGTAGGCGGCGCGCTCGGCGTCGACCTCGATGAAGGAGGGTCCTCCTTCGGGTGGTACTTCCCGATCGTCTCGATCGAACGACCGTCACGCTTGGTCCGGGCGTCGGCGACGACGATGCGGTAGTACGGCGCGCGCATCTTGCCCAGGCGCATGAGCTTGATCTTGGTGGCCACGGTGGGTGGTGTACTCCTCGAACGCTGTGTGGTTGCTCGCCGGGCGACGTGTGGGGTTACGCCGGGGCGGAGCGATGGACACGGTCGGAAACGGTGAGAGGGCCGCGCCCGCCGTGTTCGACCCGCCATTGTGCCAGACGGACGGACGGGCCTCTGCTCAGCCTTTGACCGCCGCCAGCACGCGGGCGCCGGCGTCGGCGACCGGCACCTCCTCGCGCTCGCCGGTCCTCCGGTCGCGCACCTCGATGACGCCCTCGGCCAGGCCGCGGCCGACCGTGACGATCGTCGGCATGCCGAGCAGCTCGGCGTCCTTGAACTTCACCCCCGGTGAGACCTTGGGCCGGTCGTCGTAGAGCACGGTGAGCCCGGCGGCGACCAGCTCGGCGGCCAGCGCCTCGGCCGCCTCGAACACGGCCGCGTCCTTGCCGGTGGCGACGAGGTGCACGTCGGCGGGTGCCACCTCGCGCGGCCAGACGAGGCCCAGCTCGTCGTGGGTGGACTCGGCGATCGCGGCCACGGCCCGGGAGACCCCGATGCCGTACGAGCCCATGGTGACGGTGACGAGTTTGCCGTTCTCGTCGAGCACCTTGAGGTCGAGCGCCTCGGCGTACTTGCGGCCCAGCTGGAAGATGTGCCCCATCTCCACGCCTCGGGCGAGCTCCAGCGGGCCGGACCCGTCGGGCGCGGGGTCGCCGGCCAGCACCTCGGCGGCCTCGATGACGCCGTCCCAGGTGAAGTCACGCCCGGCCACGAGGTCGAACACGTGCTTGCCGGGCTCGTTGGCGCCGGTGATCCAGCGACTGCCGGGCACCACGCGTGGGTCGACGAGGTAGCGGATCTTCGACTCAGCATCCGCGCCGAGCACCTGGGGGCCGATGTACCCTTGACCAGCCCCGGGTTCCCGGCGAAATCGGTGAACGGCTCGACCTCGGCGGGGGCGACCTGCGCCTCGAGCCGCTTGGCGTCGACCTCCCGGTCGCCCGGCAAGCCGATGACCAGCGGCTCCCGGCTGCCGTCGGGGTGCACGAGCGTGACGACGACGTTCTTCAGCGTCGACGCGGCGGTGTACCCGGCATCGGGGAACATCTGCTGCGCGACGGCGACCAGCGTCTCGATGGTCGGGGTGTCGGGGTGTCCTCGACGTGCGCCTCGGGCAGCCCCCGAGCGGGATCGCGTCGGGGACGACGGTCGACACCGCCTCGACGTTGGCCGCGTAGCCGCCGGCCGACCGGACGAAGGTGTCCTCCCCGATCGACGTGGGGTGCAGGAACTCCTCGCTCTTCGAGCCACCCATGGCGCCCGACATCGCCGAGACGATGACGTACTCCAGCCCCAGCCGGTCGAAGATCTTGATGTAGGCGGCCCGGTGCGCGGCATAGGAACGGTCCAGGCCGGCGTCGTCGACGTCGAAGGAGTAGCTGTCCTTCATCGTGAACTCGCGGCCGCGGAACAGGCCCGCCCGGGGCCGCGCCTCGTCCCGGTACTTCGTCTGGATCTGGTACAGGGAGAGCGGCAGGTCCTTGTAGGAGCCGTAGAGGTCCTTCACCAGGAGCGTGAACATCTCCTCGTGCGTGGGGCCGAGCAGGAAGTCGTTGCCGCGGCGGTCCTTGAGCCGGAACAGGTTGGGCCCGTACTCGGTCCACCGGTTGGTCGCCTCGTAGGGCTCGCGGGGCAGCAGCGCGGGGAAGTGCACCTCCTGCGCGCCCATCGCGTCCATCTCCTCGCGGACGATGCGCTCGACGTTGCGGAACACCCGGAAACCCAGCGGCAGCCAGGTGAACCCGCCGGGCGCGGCGCGGCGGATGTAGCCGCCGCGCGCGAGCAGGCGGTGGCTCGGGACCTCGGCGTCGGCCGGGTCGTCACGCAGGGTCCGCAGGAACAGGGTCGACATCCGCAACAGCACGGCAGGAGTGTCCCAGGAGGCCGCAGCAGGACCTACGGGGCCCAGGAGAACACCGTCGTCCCTCACGGTTTCGGGTCCTCCCCACGGTCGACCGCGAGGGAGGACCCCTGGTGATCAGGGAACCTGATCATCAGGGGTCTCAGCCGAGGATGCGGCCGCCGAGGATCGTGAGGCCGGGCCGGGAGAGGACGTCGAGGTCGGCGAGCGGGTCGGCGTCGAAGACGACCAGGTCGGCCGGTGCGCCCTCCTCGATGCAGGGCAGTCCGAGCCAGGCCCGCGCGGACCAGGAGGCCGCGGCGAGCGCCGCCGCTGCCGGGAGGCCGGCCTGGTGGAGCGCCCTGATCTCGTCGGCGATCCGGCCGTGCTCGATCCCTCCGCCCGCGTCGGTACCGGCGAACACCGGGACGCCGGCCTCGTACGCCGCCCGCACGACGGCGCCGGCGTCGGCGTAGAGCCGCCGCATCGTGCTGGCGTAGGCGGGGAACTTCTTCTCCCCTGCGTCGGCGAAGCCCGGGAAGTTCTCGACGTTGACCAGCGTCGGGACGACGGCGGTGCCGCGGGCGGCCATCTCGCCGACGAGCTCCTCGGTCAGGCCGGTGCCGTGCTCGATGCAGTCGATGCCGGCCCGGATCAGGTCCGGCAGCGCGTCGGTGCCGAAGGTGTGCGCGGTGACCCGGGCACCCGCCTCGTGCGCGGCGCCGATCGCGGCCTCCAGGGCCTCGCGCGGCCACTCCGGTGCGAGGTCGCCCACGGACCGGTCGATCCAGTCACCCACGAGCTTCACCCAGCCGTCGCCCCGACCGGCCTGCACGCGGACCTCCGCGGCCAGGTCCTCGGGCTCGAGCTCGACGCCGAGGCCGGGGATGTAGCGCCGGGGGCGGGCGATGTGCCGCCCCGCCCGGATGATGCGGGGCAGGTCCGGTTCGTCGTCCAGGGCCCGGGTGTCGACCGGCGAGCCGCAGTCGCGCAGCGCCAGCACTCCCGCCGCCCGCTCGGCGAGCGCCTGCTCCCGCAACCCCTCGAGGTCGGTGACGTGCGCCCCGCCGGCCCCGATGCCGACGTGGCAGTGGGCGTCGACCAGGCCCGGGAGCAGCCAGCCCCGGTGCTGACCGTCTCGGCGCCGGGCACCGGCTCGAAGGTGAACCGCCCCTCGCGCACCCAGACGTCGTGGTACTCCCCTCGGGGAGCACCACGCCGGCGAGGTGGAGCGGCTGCGCGCTCACCGGCCGGGCCGGTCGTCCTTGAACTGGTCGAAGTTCAGCTTGGTCAGGTCGGGCATCCCCTGACCCATGCCGGGCGGCAGCTGGGGCATCCCGCCGGGCAGGCCGCCACCCGGGAAGCCGGCGCCCGGAGGTAACCCCGGGGCGCCGGCGGGCCGCCGCGCGGGCCCACCCTTGGCCTTGCCGCCCTTGCCCTTCTTGCCCTTCTTGGACTGGGCCTGCATCTGACGGCCACGCTGCTTCTTCGACATGGGGCCCACGCCCGGCAGGCCCATGCTGCCGGCCATCTGGCTCATCATCTTCTGCGCCTGGACGAAGCGCTCCAGCAGCTGGTTGACGTCGGTCACGCTGACGCCGGAGCCGTTGGCGATCCGGACCCGCCGCGACGCGTTGATGATCTTCGAGTTGGCCCGCTCGGCCGGGGTCATCGACTGGATGATCGCCGCGGTCCGGTCGAGGTCGCGGTCATCGACCTGCTTGAGCTGCTCCTTCATCGCCCCCGCGCCGGGGAGCATGCCGAGCAGGTTGGCGATGGGGCCCATCTTGCGGATGGCCATCATCTGCTCGAGGAAGTCCTCGAGGGTGAAGCCCTCCCGGGAGGCCAGCTTGCCGGCCATGCGCTCGGCCTGGTCGGCGTCGAACGTCTTCTCGGCCTGCTCGATCAGCGTCAGCACGTCGCCCATGCCGAGGATGCGCGAGGCCATCCGCTCGGGGTGGAAGACGTCGAAGTCGGTGAGCTTCTCGCCGGTCGACGCGAACATGATCGGCTGGCCGGTCACGTACCGGACCGACAGCGCCGCACCACCACGGGCGTCGCCGTCGAGCTTGGTCAGGACGACGCCGCTGAAGCCGACGCCCTCCTGGAACGCCGTCGCGGTGTTCACGGCGTCCTGACCGATCATCGCGTCGACCACGAACAGCGTCTCGTCGGGCTGCACGGCGTCGCGGATGCCGGCGGCCTGGGCCATCAGCTCGGCGTCGATGCCGAGGCGGCCGGCGGTGTCGACGACGACGACGTCGTGCATCGTCCGGCGGGCGTGCTCGATGGAGTCGGCGGCGACCCGGATCGGGTCACCGACGCCGTTGCCCGGCTCGGGGCGTACACGTCCACCCCGGCCTGCCCGGCCACGATCGAGAGCTGGTTGACGGCGTTGGGGCGCTGCAGGTCGCAGGCAACGAGCAGCGGGGCGTGCCCCTGCTCCTTCAGCCAGCGCCCGAGCTTCCCGGCCAGCGTCGTCTTTCCGGAGCCCTGCAGGCCGGCGAGCATGATCACCGTCGGCGACTGCTTGGCCAGGCGGATCCGGCGGGTCTCGCCGCCGAGGATGCCGATGAGCTCCTCGTTGACGACCTTGATGACCTGCTGGGCCGGGTTCAGGGCGCCGGAGACCTCGGCGCCCCGCGCGCGCTCCTTGACGGACTCGATGAAGGCCCGGACGACGGGCAGCGCGACGTCGGCCTCCAGCAGCGCGATGCGGATCTCGCGCGCGGTGGCGTCGATGTCGGCGTCGGTGAGCCGACCCTTGCCACGCAGGCCGGTGAAGACCTTGTCCAGGCGGTCGGAGAGGGTCTCGAACACAGCACGTCCTCAGCAGTTGTCACGGGCGCGGGAGACCCGCGCCACCTGACCCCAGGGTATCGACTGCTGCTACGCCGCGATGCGGGTGCGCACGACGTGGCTCACCACGGACAGCTCGCCCAGCACCACGGCCGAGCCGCAGTCGACGCACGCCCACTCGGGGCAGTCGCCGCCGTCGTCGGTGTGCCCGTCGGCGCACGGGGGCTGCACGAACACGGTCAGCTCCCCGCACGGGGGCAGGGCCACAGCCGGCTGTCCACGTGGGCTCCTCTCGGCAGGGGGACCGTTCCGTCCCCGTCCGCTCGACCGTCGCACGCCCTACCGACAGTTCACCGGAACCGACCCGGCGTGTCGGCCTTGCGGGACTCGCCGGCAACTCCTCCTCCGACCGTCGCGGAGACGAGCGCGTCGTCGACCCGCCGGCGCTGCTCGGGTTCGACCGGAGAGCCCGAGGGGTTGCACACGTAGAAGCAGTCGACCGCATCGGCGCCCAGGGTCTCGATCCGGGCGGAGGTCACGTCCAGCCCCTCCTGCGTGATCGCCGAGGTGAGCCGGTAGAGCAGACCCGCGCGGTCGCTGGCCCGCACCTCGACGATGCCGGTCGCCGCGCCGCTGACCTCGCTGTTGTGCCAGGAGATGCGCGGGGGCGCGCTCCGGCTGCCGTCCTGCCGGTAGTCGGCCTCGCGCTGCCGCAGCCGGTCGGCGAGCGGCAGCGTCCCCTCGAGGGCCGCCCGGACGGCGTCGGCGAGGATCTCCGGCACCGGAGCACGGCCGAAGCGCGGGCGGACGGCGAAGACACCGGTGCCGTAGCCGTCGGCCACCGACATCTTGGCCGCGCGGACGTCGAGCTGGTTCAGCGCCAGCACCCCGCGCACGTGCTGAGCAGCCCCGGTCGGTCGGGGGCCCCGATGGTCACCTGCTGGCCGTCGGCGACGTCCTCGATGCCGACCGTCACCGATCCCTCCGCCCCGGCGGTGCTCAACGGGCGCGCGGTCACCTGGGCCTCGCTGGGGTGCAGCACCGGTTCCGGCTCCGGACCGGCGGTCCCGCGCAGGCGCCCCTGGACACGCGCGACCAGGGCGGCGACCAGGTGGGCCTTCCAGGGGGACCAGGCCGACGCACTGGTGGCTGCGCCGTCGGCCTGGGCGAGGGCGTGCAGCAGCTGGAGGACGGCGGGGTCGGAGCCGATGGTCACCGCCACCCGGTCGATCGTCGCGGGGTCGTCGATGTCCCGCCGCGTGGCCGTCGCCGGGAGGAGCAGGTGGTGGCGCACGAGGATGGCCACCACGGCGACGTCGGACTCGGAGAAGCCCATCCGCCCGGCGATCTCCGCCGCGATGGGCTCGCCGACCTCGCTGTGGTCGCCAGGCCAGCCCTTGCCGATGTCGTGGAGCAGCGCCGCGACGAGGAGCAAGTCGGGACGGTCGACGTCGCGGGTGAGCTCTGCTGCGGCCGCGGCTGCCTCGACCAGGTGCCGGTCCACCGTGAAGCGGTGCCACGGATGCCGCTGCGGCAGGGAGCGGACGCGGTCCCACTCCGGGATCAGTCGCGCGAGCAGCCCCTCCTGGTCCAGCTGCTCGAGGACCGGGACGGCGGACCGCCCGCTGGCCAGGAGCCGCAGGAAGGACCAGCGGACCTCGGCGGGCCACGGCTCGGGCACCGGCGGGGTGTGCACCGCCAGCACCTTCAGCGTGTAGGGCGAGAGCAGCAGGTCGGCCCGCGCCGCGGCGGCGGCGGCGCGCAGCAGCAGGCCCGGGTCGGCGGCCGGCCGGGCACCCTGCGCCAGCACGACCTCGTCCCCCTGCCGGACGACACCCTCGGCGAGCGGCTCGCGCCGCACCCGCCGGTACCGGCCGCGGGGACGGCGGACCAGCGTGGCCTCCACCCGGCGCCACGTCTCGTCGGCGACGAAGGCCAGTCGTCGCCCGGCGAGGCTGACCTCGCGCAGGAGCGCATCCTCGTCGGGCAGGCCGAGGGCCACCGAGACCGGGCGCTGCTCCTGCCGGACCAGGAGGTCGTGCGGCCGGCCGGTGCGCCGGCGGAGCTCGTCGCGCACGTCGAGCAGGAACGCGTACGCCCGCTCCAGCTCCGGTCCCGGCTCGTCCCCGAGCTGGGCGGCGGCGACCGCACGCAGGACCTGCCCCTCCCGGAGCCCGCCGTAGGCCTCCTTGAGGTCGGGCTCGAGCAGGAACGCCAGCTCTCCCACCTGACGTGCGCGCTCGCGGCGCAGGTCGCGCAACTGCGGCAGCAGCTTCGACGCCGACTGCCGCCAGCTGGCCAGGGTCGCGGTGCGCAGCCGTGCGGCCAGGTCCGCGTCACCGGCCACGAGGCGGGCGTCGAGGAGGCCCAGACCGGCCTTGACGTCGGTGGAGGCGACCGCGATCGCCTCGGACACCGAGCGCACCGAGTGGTCCAGGCGCAGGCCGGTGTCCCAGACGGGGTACCAGAGCGCGTCGGCGATGGCGGCGATCTCCGGCCGGCCCTCGTGGACGAGCACGAGGTCGAGGTCTCCCTGCGGCGGGAGCTCCCGCCGGCCGAGGCTGCCCACCGCGACCAGCGCCACGCCGTCGGTCCCGGTCAGCGGTGGGGTCCGCCCCGGCGCGCCTTCGGCGGGGGCGTGCCTGCGACCGCGTCGGCGAGCAGACCGCCCAGCCAGGTGTCGATGGCCCGGACCCGCTCCGAGCGGGTCAGACCGGGCAGTGCCTCGAGGTCGAGCACGGACGCCCCTCGGAACGGCGTCGACCGGGGTGGCGGTGGATGCCACCACCCCGGCCGACGGAGTGATCAGTGCGGGAACTCGACGGCCCCGCGCCTAGAGCGCGTCGTCGCCGCGCTCACCGGTGCGGACCCGGACGATCTCGTCGATCGTCGTCACCCACACCTTGCCGTCGCCGATCTGGCCCGTCGAGGCGGCCTCGACGACCGCATCCACGACCCGGGCGGCGTCGAGCTCGCTGACGACGACCTCGATGCGCACCTTCGGGACGAAGTCCACCTGGTACTCCGCGCCCCGGTAGACCTCGGTGTGGCCACGCTGACGGCCGAAGCCCTGGACCTCGCTCACGGTGAGACCGGCCACGCCGATCAGCTCGAGGGCGTTCTTGACGTCGTCGAGCTTGAACGGCTTGACGATCGCGGTGACGAGCTTCATGCCCGGCTTCCTTCCGTGCTACGGGCCTCGGCGCGAGCCTGGCCGGCCAGTGGTGCAGTGGAACCGCTGCTGCCGAGCGAGGCGAAGTCGTAGCCCGACTCTGCGTGCACGACGTTGTCGATGCCGGCGACCTCGTCCTCCTCGGTGATGCGGAAGCCCATCGTCTTCTGGATGACGATGCCGATCACCAGCGTAAGGATGAAGGAGAAGGCCAGGACGGCGACCGCCCCGACGACCTGGCGCCACAGCTGGTCGACGCCGCCGCCGTAGAAGAGTCCGTCGACACCCGCCGGGGAGGCCGCCGAGCCGAGGAAGCCGATGGCGATGGTGCCCCAGAGCCCGCCGACGAGGTGGACGCCGACGACGTCGAGCGAGTCGTCGTAGCCCAGCGTGTACTTCAGGCCCACGGCCAGGGCGCACAGCACACCGGCGATCGCGCCGAGGATGATCGCCCCGATGGGCGAGACCGCGTTGCAGGCCGGGGTGATGGCGACCAGGCCGGCGACGACACCGGAGGCCGCGCCCAGCGACGTCGAGTGGCCGTCGCGGAACTTCTCGACGATCAGCCAGCCCAGGACGGCGGCGGCCGTGGCGGCGAGCGTGTTCACCCAGGCGACCGACGCGGTGTTGTTGGCGGCCAGCGCCGAGCCGGCGTTGAAGCCGAACCAGCCGAACCACAGCAGCCCGGCGCCGATCATGACCAGCGGCAGGTTGTGCGGCCGCATGGCCTCGCGGCCGAACCCGCGACGCTTGCCGAGCACGAAGGCCAGCGCCAGACCGGCCGCACCGGCGTTGATGTGCACCGCGGTGCCGCCGGCGAAGTCCAGGGCCAGCAGGTCGTTGGCGATCCAGCCGCCGACCACGTCGTCACCGTCGAAGGCGAACACCCAGTGGGCGACCGGGAAGTACACGACCGTCGCCCAGACGCCGGCGAAGACCATCCAGGCGCCGAACTTGGCGCGGTCGGCGATCGCACCGGAGATGAGGGCGACGGTGATGATGGCGAAGACGGCCTGGAAGCCGACGAACGCCATGACGGGCAGGCCGCCCTCCTCACTGGTGGTGTCCTCCATCAGGCCGTTCAGCCCGAAGAACTCGCCGGGGTTCCCGAGCAGACCGAGGCCGACGTCGTCACCGAAGGCCATGGAGTAGCCGTAGAGAACCCACAGGACGCTGATCAGTGCCAGCGCCCCGAAGCTCATCATCATCATGTTCAGCACGCTCTTCGCGCGGACCATGCCGCCGTAGAAGAGCGCGAGACCTGGCGTCATCAGCAGCACGAGGGCCGCGCTGGTGAGGATCCAGGCGGTGTCGCCGGTGTTGACCACGGCAACCTCCTGAGTGGGTCGTCGGCCTGCGGCCGGTGCGGGAATCCGACGCTCGGACGAGCGGCGACGTGGCGTTCACCGTGCCGTCGTCGTGTTTCCGGGGCGTTCGTCGTCGCGTTTCGGCGCGGTGAACTCCGCGCCGCGTGTCCCGCCCCCGCGTTGCGGCCGTGTTGCCGACGCTCGTCCGGGTGAGCCGCTGCACGCCGCGGGCACCGCCCGGGCGAGCCAGTTGCGAACGATGTGCAATAAGGTGCTCGTGGCGGACGGCCTGCAACGCCGGCCTCCGACGACCGTGCGTCCACCGACGCTCAACCGCCCAGGAGGCACCGTGCACGTTCCCGACGGGTTCCTCGACGCCCCCACCTCCGTGGCGACCGGCGTCCTCGCCGCCGGAGCCGTCGCCGTCGCGCTGCGCAAGGCGCGCGAGGAGCTCGACGACCGCACCGCGCCCATGGCCGGCCTCACCGCCGCCTTCGTCTTCGCGGTGCAGATGGTGAACTTCCCGGTCGCGGCCGGCACCAGCGGCCACCTCATCGGCGGCGCGCTGACGGCGCTGCTGGTGGGCCCGTGGACGGCGGTGCTGAGCATGACCGTCGTCCTGCTCGTCCAGGCGGTGCTCTTCGCCGACGGCGGGCTCACCGCGCTGGGCACCAACGTCACGCTGCTCGGCGTGGTCGCGGTGGTGGTCGGCTACGGCATCGTCCGGGCGCTCACCGCCGTCCTGCCGCGCACCCGCACCTCGCTGCTGGGCGCCGCCGGGATCGGCGCCTTCCTGTCGGTCCCGGTGGCCGCCCTGGCCTTCGTGGGCCTGTTCGGCCTCGGCGGGGTCGCCGACGTCCCGCTGGGCACCGTGGCGGGGGCGATGACCGGCGTGCACCTGCTCATCGGCCTGGGCGAGGCGGCGATCACCGTGGCCGTCCTGGGTGCCGTGCTCGCCGCCCGGCCCGACCTCGTGCACGCCGCGGGTCACCTCCGGAAGGACGCCGCTCTGGACCGCCGTCCCGGGCTCCAGCCGGCGGGGCCGCCCGATGAGCCGCCGTCGCTGGTTCTGGGTCGCCGGCATCGTGGTGACCCTGCTGGTCGCGGCCGTCCTGAGCGGCTTCGCCAGCTCCTCCCCGACGGCCTGGAGCGGGCCGCCGAGGACGCCGGGTTCGGGCACACCGCCGAGGACAGCGCTGTGGCCGGGTCACCCCTGGCCGACTACGCCCTCGGTGGCCAGGACGGCGCGTTGTCCGGCGGGGCCGCGGGAGTCATCGGGGTCGTCGTGACCCTCGTGCTCGCGGGGGCCTGGCGCTGGTGGTCCGTCGCCGCGGACGTCCCACCGCCCCGGTCCGCGACTGACGTGGCCGCCGCCCCTGCGGGGCCCTGAGCGCCCGGTACGTCGCCGGCACCAGCCCCGTCCACCGGCTCGCGCCACAGGTGAAGCTCGTCGCCGTGCTGGCCTTCGCCCTGGTCGTCGTCGCCACCCCGGTGCACGCGCCGTGGGCGCCGGTGGTCTACGCCGGTGACCTGCTGCTGGTCCTCGCGGTCGCCGCCACGGCCGGCATCGCGACCGGCCGGCTCGCCCGCGGGCTCGTGGTCGAGATCCCGTTCGTGGCCTTCGCCCTCCTGCTGCCCTTCGTGGCCCGCGGGCCGCGGGTGGAGGTGCTCGGGCTGTCCCTGTCCGAGAACGGGCTGGCCACGGGCGGGGGCATCCTGGCCAAGGCCACCGTCGCCGTGCTCGCCGCGACGGTGCTGGCCGCCACGACCGAGCCCCGCGAGCTGCTCCGTGGGCTGGAGCGGCTCCGGCTCCCGCAGCTGCTGGTCCAGATCCTGATGTTCATGATCCGCTACGCCGACGTCGTCGGTGGCGAGCTGCAGCGCATGCGCGTCGCCCGGGAGTCGCGCGGGTTCCGGGCGCGACACGTGGGCGCCCTGCGGGTGCTGGGCCCGGCGGCCGGTGCGCTGTTCGTGCGGTCCTACGAACGCGGCGAGCGGGTGCACCTGGCGATGCTGTCCCGCGGCTACACCGGCCGATTGCCGCAGGGCGCGAGCAGCGCCCCCGGCGGCCGGCAGTGGGCGACGGGGCAGCCCTGCCGCTGACCGCCGGGCTCCTGCTGCTGTCCGTGGCGATCGCGTGAGCACCCCGCCGTCCCTGCTGGTCGAGGACCTGGCGTTCGCCTACCCCGACGGGCACCAGGCGCTGTTCGGTGTCGACCTGCGCATCGGCCGCGGCGAGCGGGTCGCCCTGCTCGGCCCCAACGGGGCCGGCAAGACCACCCTGGTGCTGCACCTCAACGGCATCCTGCGCGCCGGCCGGGGCCGGGTCGCAGTCGCCGGCCTCCCCGTGACGAAGTCCTCCCTGCAGGAGGTCCGGCGGCGGGTGGGGATCGTCTTCCAGGACCCCGACGACCAGCTGTTCATGCCGACGGTCGGCGAGGACGTGGCGTTCGGTCCGCGCAACCTCGGGCTGCCCGAGGACGAGGTGGCCGCCCGCGTCGCCGAGGCGCTCGAGCAGGTGGGGATGTCGTGGTGCGGCGACCGGCCGCCGCACCACCTGTCCTTCGGGCAGCGCCGCCGGGTCGCGGTCGCGACGGTGCTGTCGATGCACCCCGAGATCCTGGTGCTCGACGAACCCTCCTCGAACCTCGACCCCGCCGGGCGCCGCGAGCTGGCCGAGGTGCTCCAGGCCCTGCCGGTGACCCTGCTGATGGTCACCCACGACCTGCCCTACGCCCTGCAGCTGTGCCCGCGGTCGGTGGTCCTCGACGGCGGTGTGGTGGTCGCCGACGCGCCCACCCGCGAGCTCCTGGCCGACACCGAACTGCTCGGCCGGCACCGGCTGGAGCTGCCCTACGGCTTCGACCCCACGCGCGCCTGACGCAGGACCTCAGGCGGCCGCGGACTCCTCGCCGCCGACGAGCCCCTCCGCGAACGCGCGCGGCTCGAAGGGCGCCAGATCGTCCGGACCCTCGCCGAGCCCGATCAGCTTCACCGGGATGCCCAGCTCGCGCTGGACGGAGACCACGATGCCGCCCTTGGCCGTCCCGTCGAGCTTGGTGAGCACGATGCCGGTGACGGTGACGGCCTCGGTGAACACCCGCGCCTGCACGACGCCGTTCTGGCCGGTCGTCGCGTCGAGCACGAGCAGCACCTCGGTCACCGGCGACACCTTCTCGACGACCCGCTTGACCTTGCCCAGCTCGTCCATCAGGCCCGACTTGGTGTGCAGCCGGCCAGCGGTGTCGACGAGGACTGCGTCGACCTCCCCTCGACGCCGGTGCGCACCGCCTCGAAGGCGACCGAGGCCGGGTCGCCGCCCTCGCGGCCCCGCACGGTCAGCACGCCGACCCGCTCCCCCAGGTCTCCAACTGGTCGGCCGCCGCAGCGCGGAAGGTGTCCGCCGCACCGAGGACGACGCTCTTGCCGTCTCCCACGAGCACGCGCGCGATCTTGCCGACCGTGGTCGTCTTGCCGGCGCCGTTGACGCCGACGACGAGGACGACCCCGGGCCGTCCCTCGTGCCGTGTCGTGCCCAGCGTGCGGTCCATGTCCGGCCCGAGGACGGCGGTCAGTTCGCGGACGAGCAGCTCGCGCAGTTGGGGCCCCGACGCGGTCGCCAGCACCATCGTCTGGGTGCGCAGCCGCTCCACGATCTGGGTCGTCGCCGCGAGGCCGACGTCTGCGGCGAGGAGGGTCTCCTCGACCTCCTCCCAGTCGTCCTCGGTGAGCTTCTCGCGCGCGAGCACCGTGAGCAGCCCGCGGCCGAGCGAGGACTGCGAGCGGGCGAGCCGCGAGCGCAGCCGCACGAGCCGGCCCGCCGACGGCGGGGGCGTCTCGAAGACCAGACCGGGTTCCGGCTCGGCCGGGGGCAGCTCGACCTCGGCGGGCGACTCGGGCTGGACGGCGTCGGGCTGGTCGACGACAGGAGCGGGTCGCTCCGCCGGGGGCGCGGCCGGGTGAGCGTCGTCCCGGCTGCCGCGTCGTCGTCCAGACGGGTGGTCCGGCGGCCCTTGCCGACCAGCAGGCCGACCCCGGCGATGAGTGCGACGACGAGGATCGCGAGGGCGATCAGGACGAATTCCATGGTGGGAGTCTCCCAGTCCTGACCCCGACCTCACACCGGACCTCACAGCCGACCTCACAGCCGACGCTGCGGCGGCGCACAGCCCGATGGGTCAGGCTGGGGGCATGCCCGCCCCCGACCGGTCCTCACCGGCACTCCTGCTCGGCCCCCTGCTGCGGCACGTCGACCCGGTCTCCGCCACGGTCTGGGTCGAGACCGACCGGCCGTGCACGGTCGACGTCCTGGGCCGGAGCGCGCGCACCTTCTGCGTCGGGGACCACCACTACGCGCTGGTCGTGGTGGAGGACCTCGAACCCGGCAGCACGACGCCGTACGAGGTGCGCCTGGACGACGTCCGGGTGTGGCCGCCCGAGGACTCGACGTTCCCGGCCAGCCGGATCCGGACGCCGGGTGGTCCGGGGCGTTCCGGTTGGCCTTCGGCTCCTGCCGCTACGCCAGCCCGGGCACCGTCGAGGCCTCCGAGGGGATCCCGCCCGACGCCCTGGACCTGTACGCCAGCCAGGTGGCGTCCCTGCCGGAGGACCGGTGGCCCGACGCGCTGGTCCTCCTGGGCGACCAGGTCTACGCCGACGAGCTCACGAAGCAGACGAAGTCGCTGCTGCACCGCCGACGGGACCGGACCGGAGGGGACAGGACGATGGACGACCAGGTGGTGGACTTCGAGGAGTACACCCGGCTGTACTACGAGTCCTGGCAGGACCCGCAGGTGCGGTGGCTGCTGTCCACCATCCCGTCGTCGATGATCTTCGACGACCACGAGATGATCGACGACTGGAACACCTCGGCGGCCTGGCGGGCCACGGCGTCGCAGCAGCCGTGGTGGTCCGGGCGGATCATCGGCGGCCTGGTCAGCTACTGGGTCTACCAGCACCTGGGCAACCTCAGCCCGCAGGAGCTGGCGGCGAACAAGACGTGGCAGGCGATCCAGGGCATGGCTGCCGACGACGCCACCCGGGACGCCGAGCCGATGCTGCGCGAGATGGCCGAGCTGGCCGACGCCGAACCGGCGACGATCCGGTGGAGCTACGTGCGGCACTGGGGTGACGCGCGGCTGATCATGGTCGACACCAGGGCCGGCCGGGTCCTGGAAGAGCAGCACCGCCGGATGCTCGACGAGGACGAGTTCGCCTGGGTGGAGGCGGCGATGCGCCGCGCGGTGGACGAGGGTGTCGAGCACCTGATCCTCGGCACCTCGCTGCCCTGGCTGCTGCCGCACGCGATCCACAACCTGGAGCGGTGGAACGAGACCCTCAACGTGCGACACCACGGCCGGTGGCGTGGGCGGATCTCCGAGGTCGTGCGCCAGGCATCCGATCTCGAGCACTGGGCGGCGTTCGGGCACTCCTTCGAACGACTGGGCGAGGCGGTCACGCGGGTGGCGCGGGAGAGCACGGCCGGGCACCGTCCACGACCCTGGTGCTCTCCGGCGACGTCCACCACGCCTACGCCGCGGAACTGGTGCAGCCCGGCGATCTGATCAGCCGCGTGCACCAGCTCACCGTCTCCCCGCTGCACAACCAGGCGCCGCACCCCATCCGCCTCGGCTTCAAGATCGGCTGGAGCAGGAGGGCACGACGGCTGACCGAGCGACTGGCCCGGTGGGTCCAGGCCGACTCGACCGCGTTGGAGTGGGACAAGCAGGCCGGACCGTTCTTCGGCAACCAGATCGGGGAGCTGGTGCTGCACGGCCGGGAGGCCCGCTTCCTGCTGTCGGTGTCGGAGAAGGGCGACGAGCACCTGCGGCAGGTGCTCGACAGCCCGTTGTCGGACGGGTGACAGGCTGGACGCATGACTGGTGCGCACGGGGTGCGGCCCGCCCCTGGTCCCGACCAGCCCCCATCCCGGTGCGGCTGGTCACGTTCAACACCCACCACGGGGTCGGTGAGGACGCCCGGCACGACCTGCCGCGGCTGGCCACGCTCCTGGCCTCGGCCGACGCCGACGTGATCTGCCTCCAGGAGGTGGACCGGCACTTCGGCGACCGCAGCGAGGACGTCGACCAGGCGCTGCTGCTCTCCCGCGCCCTGGACATGCAACTGGCGTGGGGCCCCGCCATCGACGAACCGCGCCCGGGCGACCAGCCCCCGCGCCAGTACGGCAACGCGTTGCTCTCCCGCCTGCCGATCCTGGTCAGCGACGTGCACCCGCTGCCCGGCAGCGGTGAACCGCGCAGCGCCCTGCGGACGATGCTCGAGCTCGATGGCGGGACGCTGTGGGTCACCGCCACGCACCTGACCACCCGGTCGCCGCAGGAGCGGGCCGACCAGGTCGCGGCGCTGGCCGCGCTGCACACCGACGACATGGCCGCCGGCGTCCTCGTGGGTGACTTCAACGCCCGCCCCGACGCGCCGGAGCTGCACCCGCTCCGCGAGCGGTTCACCGACGCCTGGGAGCTGGCCGAGGACCGCGGGGACCAGGCCGGCTGGCGCTTCTGGCAGCGCGACGAGGGCACACCCACCCGGCGCGCTCGCCGCACCGGCGCATCGACCAGGCCTGGGTGTCCTCGGGCATCGCCGTCGCCTCGGCCCAGGTGCTGGACGCCGACGGGGCCTCGGACCACCTGCCGTTCATGGTCGACATGCGCGTCACCTCCGGCGTCTAGCTAGGGAGCGACCGGCGTCATCCCGAGCGGAGGCGTCGCCACCACGACGGGCGCTCGTCGGCCGACGGGGCGTCCCAGGCCTCCCAGCTGATCCGCTCGGGCGCGGGCATCGGCAGTGGCTCGTCGAGGAGTGGACCTCCAGGCCCGATAGCCGGCCGTGCCGGATGAACAGCAGCACCCCGCCGATCGGCTCGCCCGCCGCGTCGACGACGGCGCCCTCGACCGGCGTCGGGCCGACGGCGGACGAGCCGGGGACGTCCTCGGGCACGTGCAGGTCGATGGTGACGCACCCGCACTCGCAGCCGGTCGAGGCCGTCGCTCGCCGCGCCTGCGCCCGGAGCTCCTCCACGCCGTCGAACTCGTGGTCGAGCAGCGCGTCGAGCAGCGCCCGCTCGGTCGTCGTCAGCGGACGCCGTGCACCAGAGTGATCGTCGCGGCCCACGGGTCCACTCTGGTACCGCGACGGGCTACCGGCTCGTCGAAGCGGCCGCCGGGCGGCCCTCGGGTCAGGATGCCTCGAGCTCCCGGAGCCGCTGGCTGATCACGCCGGTGATGCCGTCGCCGCGCATGCTCACCCCGTAGAGGGCGTCGGCGATCTCCATCGTGCGCTTCTGGTGGGTGATGACGATCAGCTGCGACGTCGACCGCAGCTGCTCGATCAGGGTGAGCAACCGGCCGAGGTTGATGTCGTCGAGTGCGGCCTCGACCTCGTCGAGGACGTAGAACGGCGACGGCCGTGCCCGGAAGATCGCGACGAGCAGCGCGACGGCGGTCAGCGAGCGTTCCCCACCGGACAGCAGCGACAGCCGCTTGACCTTCTTGCCGGGCGGCCTCGCCTCCACCTCGATGCCGGTCGTGAGCATGCTGTCGGGCTCGGTGAGCACCAACCGGCCCTGGCCGCCGGGGAACAGCGTCGCGAAGACGCCCTCGAACTCGCGGGCGACGTCGGCGAACGCGGCGGCGAAGACGTCGTGGATCCGCTCGTCGACCTCGCGGACGACGGTGAGCAGGTCCCGGCGGGTGTTCTTGAGGTCCTCGAGCTGGGTGGCCAGGAAGCCGTGCCGCTCCTCCAGGGCCGCGAACTCCTCCAGAGCCAGCGGGTTGACCTTGCCGAGGGTGGCGAGGTCGCGCTCGGCCTGGGCGGCCCGGCGTTCCTGGACGGCGCGGTCGTAGGGCAACGGATCGGGCTCGGGCTCCCCGGCCGTCTCGGCGGCGGCGACCTGCTGCGGCGTGGGCGGCACCGGCGCCGTGGGGCCGTACTCCCCGAGCAGGGTCGGCAGGTCGACGCCGTACTCCTCGGCGGCCCGTCCCTCGAGGGCCTCGATGCGCAGGCGCTGCTCGGCGCGGGCGACCTCGTCACGGTGCACCTCGTCGGTCAGGCGATCCAGCTCGGCGGTGGCCGCGCGGACGCGGGCCCGCACCTCGAGGAGCTCGGCCTCGGCGGCGGCGCGGGATCCGGCCAGCTCGTCGCGCTCGGACGCTGCCCGGGTCAGCGAGGTCGCCAGCACCTCGAGCGCCGTGGCGGCGTCGTCGCGCACGCGGGCGGCCACCGACGCCCCCGTTCCCGGGCCACCCGGGCCGCGGCCGCCCGTTCCCGGGCGGCTCGTTCCTGCCGGGCCTGCCGGCGCAGCGACTCCGCCCGTCCGTGCAGGGCCCGCGCCCGCTCCTCGGCGGTCCGGACCGCCAGCCGGGCCTCGGTCTCCGCCTGCCGGGCCGCGGCGACGTCGGCCCGCAGGCGGTCGCGGACCTCGGTCGAGGGCTCCTCCTCCACCGGGGCGGCCTCGGCCTCGGCCAGCCGCTGCTCGAGCCCCGCCAGCTCGGACAGCACCTGCTCCAGGGCCTGCTCGGCACGGACCCGGGCGGCGAGTGACCGCTGCGCCTCGGCTTCGGCGGACCGCGCGGCGGCGCCCAGCTCGGCGAGCTCGGCCGCCACCGCCGAGCGCGAGCGGTCCGACGCCTGACGGGCGACGAGCGCCGCATCGACGTCGGACGAGCGCAGCGTGGCGGCCTCGCGCGCGGCGGCGAGCTCCTCGGCGAGCGACGTCGCCCGCGCCTCGGCGGCTCGGAGCTCCGCCGCCGCCTCGTCGACGCGCGCCCGGACGACGAGGTTCGAGGGCGCGTCGGTCTGCCCGCCGACCGCCCAGTCGGCACCCACGAGATCACCGGCGGCGGTCACGGCGCGCACCCGGGGATGCGCACCGACCAGTGCGACGGCGGCCTCCAGGTCGTGCACCACCGCGACCCGTTCCAGTGCGCGCGCCAGCGCCGGACGCAGCTCCTCGGGGGCCTCGACGACGTCGAGCGCCCATCGCGCGTCCTCCGGGAGGACCGGCCAGCCGTCCCGCGGCACCGGCGGCAGACCGCCCGTGACCAGGAGACCGGCCCGCCCTCCGTCGGCGCCCTTCAGGTGGGCGAGTGCGGCGGCGGCCTCGACGACCCCGGAGACCACGACGGCGTCGGCCATCCCGCCCAGGGCGGCGGCGACCGCCAGCTCGTCGCCGGGGCGCACGGTCAGCCGGTCGGCCACCGGACCGAGCACGCCGGCCAGACCCGAGGCGAGCACGGCGGCCGCCCCGTCCACCGGGGTGAGGCCCTGGGCGAGGGCATCCCTGCGCGCCTGCCAGGAGGCCCGGTCCCGCTCAGCGGCGCGCTCGGCTCCGGTCAGCTCGGTGACCAGGCGGGCGGCGGCCGCGTGGGCGGCGACGGCCTCCTGGTGGGCGGTCTCCAGGGCCAGGTCGCCGTCCGCCTGATCGGACACCGAGTCGCGACGCTCGGCGAGCCGGTCCGCGGCGACCTCGGCACGGTCGGCGGCCTCGCCGGCGGCCAGGGTGAGCCGCTCGATCTCGGCCTGCCCGGCCGTGACGCGGGACCGCGCCGCGGCGACCTCACCGGACAGTCGCGCCAGGCCTTCGCGACGGTCGGCCAGCGCCCGGGCCGCGGCGACCCAGGCGCGCTCCTCCGCCGCCAGCGCCGTCTCCAGCTCGGCGCGCTGGGCGACGACGGCGGCCAGGCGTGCCCGCTCGGTCTCCAGCCCGGCGGCGAGCTCGGTCTCCGTCGCGGCGACCCGGTCGGCCTCCGCGTCGAGCTGGTCGGGGTCGCGACCGGGTGCCGACGCCGGCGCTTCGGCCGACAGGTGACGGTGCCGTTCGGCCGCGAGCGAGGCCACCCCGCGGAAGCGTTCTCCGAGTGCGGAGAGCCGGTACCAGGTGTCCGAGGCGGCCTGCAGCCGCGGGGCGCTCGCGGCGAGCGACGCCTCCAGCTCGGCCTCCCGGCGGGAGACCCCGGAGAGGTCCCGTTCCACGACGGCTCTCCGTTCGCGGGCAGCCGTCTCGTCGGCGACGTCCTTGTCGAGGGAGTCGCGGAGCTGGACGAGGTCGTCGGCCAGCAGCCGGAGGCGGGCATCGCGGAGGTCGGCCTGCACTCCCGCGGCGCGGCGGGCCACCTCGGCCTGCCGGCCCAGCGGCTTGAGCTGACGCCGGAGCTCGACGGTGAGGTCGCCGAGCCGGTCGAGGTTGTGCGTCATCCCCTCGAGCTTGCGGAGGGCCTTCTCCTTGCGCTTGCGGTGCTTGAGGACGCCGGCGGCCTCCTCGATGAAGGCGCGGCGGTCCTCGGGGCGGCCCGAGAGGACGGCATCGAGCTGGCCCTGGCCGACGATGACGTGCATCTCGCGGCCGATGCCGGAGTCGCTGAGCAGCTCCTGGACGTCGAGCAGCCGGACCTTGTCGCCGTTGATCTCGTACTCGCTCTCACCGGAGCGGTACATGCGGCGGGTGATCGAGACCTCGGTGTACTCGATCGGCAGCGCGCCGTCGGAGTTGTCGATCGTCAGCGTCACCTCGGCCCGGCCCAGGGCGGGGCGGCCGGCGGTGCCGGCGAAGATGACGTCCTCCATCTTGCCGCCGCGCAGGCTCTTCGCGCCCTGCTCGCCCAGGACCCAGGCGATCGCGTCGACGACGTTGGACTTGCCGGACCCGTTGGGGCCGACGACGGCGGTGATACCGGGCTCCAGCCGCAACGTGGTGGCGGACGCGAAGGACTTGAAGCCCTTGAGCGTCAGGCTGGAGAGGTGCACAGAACGGGGACCCTAGCCCAGGAAAAGCCCCGGATCCGGGATCCGCCGGGTATTGGTGCCGGTGTGACGGAGGGGTTCGGTACCGGGACCCGCTAGTTAGGCGAGCGCGGGCTCGGCGTTCTCGCCGGCCATCGACAGCAGCTCGTGGGCGATGGCGGCGTCGCGCTGCGCGCGCAGCTCCTCGAGTTCCCGCTCCAGCCGTCGCACCTTGGCCCGCAGGATCGCGTTCTCCTCGACCACTCGGAGTTCCGCGGGTGCTACGACGTGACCGAACAGGGCCTTGGCCATGACTGCACGGGCCTTTCCGAGCGAGGAGGTGAGCCCGGCGCCCCGGGTGACGGTCGGCGCGAGCTGTGGTATCCCCAGGGTGACAGGCCCCGACACGCAGGTCAACGCGAAGTGTGCCTACTCCCCGTGTCGGGTGGATGTCGCGTTCGTCACTCCGTGGTGAACGTCGATCCACCTCGAACCGGCTCGTCCCGCACGTCCACGGCGGCCACGGCACCGGGGGCGCGGGGACCGTCGAGCGCGGCCAGGACAGCGGCCACCGCGTCGTCGTCGCCGTCGAGCGCCACCTCGACGCGGCCGTCGGGCAGATTGCGCGCGTAGCCCGCCAGATCCGCGTCGCCGGCCAGCCCCCGGACGAACCAGCGGTAGCCCACCCCTGCACGTGCCCCGAGACCAGGGCCACCGCCCGGCGGCTCATGCCCGCCGCGCTCGCGGGCGTGGCTGGCACTGCGGGCAGCTGTAGCTGGAGCGGTTCATGAACGACTCCCGGCGGATGGAGGTCCCGCAGCGGGGACAGGGCCGGTCGGACTGCCCGTAGACGGCGAGGAAGCGGGAGAAGTAGCCGCTCTGCCCGTTGACGTCCACGTAGAGCGAGTCGAACGACGTACCGCCCTGCGCCAGCGCCTCCCCAGCACGTCGCGGACGCCGTCGAGGAGGTCGGCGACCTGGGCGCGGGTCAGCTTGTCCGTCGGGCGGGCACCGTGCAGCCGGGCCCGCCACAGCGCCTCGTCGGCGTAGATGTTGCCGACGCCCCCGATGAGCGTCTGGTCCAGCAGCGCCCGCTTGACCTCGGTGCGCCGCCGTCGGAGGGCCGCGGTGAAGGCCTCTACGTCGAACGCCTCATCGAGGGGTCGATGGCGATGTGTGCCAGGCGAGGCGGGATGACCCCGTCCGGCCCGCTCTCCTCCACGGCCAGCCCGCCGAAGGTGCGCTGGTCCACGAAGCGCAGCTCGCGGCCGCCGTCGGTGAAGGTGAAGCGGGCGCGCAGGTGCGTCTCGTCCGGCTGGGTGCGCTTCTCCACCAGCAGTTGCCCGCTCATGCCCAGGTGGGCGACCAGCGAGCGGCCTGACGGCGCCCCGTCCGGCTCGGCCACCGGCAGCCACAGGTACTTGCCGCGACGGTGTGCGGCGGTGAGCGTGCGCCCGGTCAGCGCCGCGACGAAGTGGTCGGCGCCCTCGAGGTGCCGGCGGACCGCCCGCGGGTGATGCACCTCGACCGTGGCGACCGTGCGCCCGGCCACCCACTGCTCCAGGCCCCGCCGCACCACCTCGACCTCGGGAAGCTCCGGCACGTCGTCAGACCTCCGTCGTGAGCGCCCGCCAGGCCGCCTCGGCGGCCTCCTGTTCGGCGGCCTTCTTGGTCCGGCCGCTGCCCTTCCGTAGACGGTGCCCGCGAGGAGCACCGAGGCGGCGAAGGTCTTGGCGTGGTCGGGACCCTCGTCCACCACCTGGTAGCTGGGCGCACCCAGTCCGCGGGCGGCGCCCAGCTCCTGGAGGCTGGTCTTCCAGTCCAGGCCGGCGCCGCGGGTCGCGGCCTCGACCAGCATGGGGTCGAAGAGCCGGTGGACGATGGCGGCGGCGCTGTCCAGGCCGCAGCCGAGGTGTACGGCTCCGATGAGGGCCTCGACGGCGTCGGCGAGGATCGAGTCCTTCTCCCGGCCGCCGGTGGTCTCCTCGCCCCGGCCGAGCAGCAGATGGGGCCCCACGCCACCGTCGCCGAGCCGTCGGGCGACGCCGGCGAGGAGGTCATGTTGACCACCGAGGCACGCAGCTTGGCCAGCTGGCCCTCGGGGAGGTCCGGCTGGCTGCGGTAGAGCTCGTCGGTGACGACCAGCCCGAGCACCGAGTCGCCCAGGAACTCCAGGCGTTCGTTGGTCGGCAGCCCGCCGTTCTCGTACGCGAAGGACCGGTGGGTGAGCGCCAGTCCGAGCAGCCCGTCGGGCAGCTCGACGCCGAGCGCGTCGCGGAGCCAGGCCGCGGACCGCTCGGCGTGCTCGGGACCGCCCGGTGGACGGCCGTCAGCCACGCTCCCGGAGGAGCGCGCCCCGGCGACCGTGCCCACCGTGGATCGCCGCGATCAGACCGAGAGAACCTGGCGGCCGTCGTACTGGCCGCAGGTCGGGCACGCCTGGTGCGGGGGCTTGAGCTCGCCGCAGGCGCGGTTCGGGCACGGCGACAGGGTCGGCGCGGTCGCCTTCCACATCGAACGGCGCGAACGGGTGTTGGCGCGGGACATCTTCCGCTTCGGGACAGCCACGGTCAGTTCTCCTCGGTGGTGGGGCTCTCGCCGGGGCGCCCGGCGAGGACGTGGGGGTGCCGAACTTCGCGGCGAGACCGGCCCAGCGGGCGTCGACGATCTCGTGCGCGTGGTCGTCGGGCAGGTCGTCGAGCCGCTGGCCGCATCCGGCGCACAGGCCGGCGCAGTCCTCGGTGCAGACCGGCGCCAGGGGCAGCGCCAGGACGATGGTGTCCCGGGCGAGCGGCTCGAGGTCGAGGTAGTCGCCCTCGATGCGGCGGACCTCGTCCTCCTCGCTGGTCGCCTCGGTGGTGCTGCCCTCGTAGGCGTACAGCTCCTGGACGTCGAGGGAGATGGTGTCCTCGATCGGCTCGAGGCAGCGGGCGCAGGAGCCGGTGACCGGTGCGTCGATCTCACCGCTGACGAGCACGCCCTCCATGACCGACTCCAGCCGCAGCCGCAGGTGCACGTCGTGTCCGGCGGGGACGCCGATCAGCTCCACCCGCCAGTCCTCGGGCGCGGGGGCCGTGCGGTCGAGTTCCTGCATCGATCCCGCGCGACGACCGAGCTCGCGGAGGTCCACGCGCCAGGGGTTGGCTGCGGGACGCCGGGCGTCGTGCGGCCGGAGGCCGGAGGACGCGGCGCCTGAGCGGAGCGGAGGAGCGGCAGACATGTCAGTACTCGCGGTAGGCAGTGGGGAAAGGGCGGCCGGGACCACGTGCGATGGAACGAGCGGCGGCCGGACCAGGGATCGAGACTACCCGATGAGCGGATCGGGCCGTCGGGGAGCGCAGCGGCTCAGCGGGGCCAGTCCCGGCTCAGGGTTCGCGCAGCGTCGTCCGGGCCTTCTCCACCGAGAGGAGCATGTGCTCGAGGGTCGTCTCGAAGTCCGCGAGGCGGCTGTCGACGTACTGGTCGACCTCGGCGCGCGTGCGCGCGGCGTCGGCGTGCGCCTGGGCGCCCAGCTCGTCGGCGCGGGACACGGCGCCGCGGTATACCTCGGTCTCGGTGATCAGCCGCTCGTGCTCGGCGTGCGCGGCCGCGATGATCTGGGCGTGCTGCGCCTGGGCGTCGCCCAGCAGCGCCTCTCGGTGGGCCATGCCCTCCGCGACCAGCCGCTCGGCCTCCGCCTCGGCCTCGGCGAGGATGTCGTCGGCGTCGGCCTGGGCTGCGGCGAGCAGCTCGTCGCGCTGGCGGCGTGCGGTGCCGAGCAGTTCGTCGCGCTGCCGCCGCGCAGAGTCCAGCAGCTGCTCGCTCTCCCCGGGTCCGGCCGGTGAGCCGCTCCGCCTCGGCCTGGGCCTGCTGGAGGATCTCGGTGCGCTGCTCGACGATCGCGCCGGCGGCCTGCACGTCCTCGGGCAACGACTCGCGCAGGTCGTCGAGCAGGTCCAGCAGGTGGTCGCGCGGCACCATGCACGAGCCCGACATCGGGACGCTGCGGGCGTTCTCGATGACCGTCGTCAGCTCGTCGACGGTCTCGTACAGCCGGTAGACCACCTCGGTCACGGGGGCCCTCTCGCCGCGTGCGCTCGCGGAGCCGGTCGTCGACGACCTTGGGCACCAGCCGGGAGACGTCGCCGCCGAACGTCGCGATCTGCTTGACCAGGCTCGACGACAGGTGGCCGACCTGCGGGGCGGTGGGGACGAACAGCGTCTCCACCGCGGCCAGCTCACGGTTCATCTGGGCCATCTGCAGCTCGTACTCGAAGTCGCTCACCGCGCGCAGCCCCTTGACGATCACCGGGATGTCGTGGGCGCGGCAGTAGTCGACGAGCAGGCCCTCGAAGCTGTCGACGGTCACGTTGGGCAGGTCGGCGACCGACTCGCGCAGGAGCTCCATGCGCTCGGTGACGGAGAACAGCCCGGCCTTGCCGGGGTTGACCAGGACGGCGACGACGAGCTCGTCGTAGAGGCCTGCGGCCCGGGTGATGACGTCGACGTGCCCGTTGGTCACCGGGTCGAAGGAGCCCGGGCACACAGCACGTCTCACGGGGAGCGACCGTACCGGAGCTGGGCCTCCCCGTAGCGGCGGTCGCGCAACCCGATCAGCGGTGTCGGCCACTCCCAGGGCTCCTCGCGGCTGCTGCGCTCGACCACGACGACGGCCTCGGGCGCCAGCCACCCGCCGCTCACCAGCGCTCCGAGCACGGTGAGCACCTCGTCGACCGGGGTGTCGTAGGGCGGGTCGGCCAGGACGACGTCGAACGCCGCAGGCGGCGTGCCTGCCACGACCGTGGGCACGGAACCCTTCACCACCCGTCCGCCCGGCAGCCCCACGGCCGCCAGGTTCTCCTTGAGGACGGGCAGCACCGCCGGGGAGGACTCGACGAAGACGACGGTCCCGGCCCCGCGGGAGAGTGCTTCGAGGCCCAGCGCCCCGGTGCCCGCGTAGAGGTCCAGGACGGCGGCGCCGCGGAGGTCGGTCAGGTGCCCGAGCGCGTTGAACAGCGCCTCGCGCGCCTTGTCGCCGGTGGGCCGGACACCGGCTTTCGGGACCTTGAGCCGACGTCCACCGGCGGTCCCCGAGATGAGTCTCGTCATGGCCCCGTCCAGAGGCTGCCCGACCGGATGGAACGGCCATCCTCCAGGGGCCCGCGCCGAGCCTGCGAGGCGTGGGGGAAGGGTGGTCCTTTCTCACGCCTTCTCCAGGTAGTCGGCACGTTCGTCGGTGGCCAGCCGGGCGACCTCGGCGGCGAGACCGGGGTGGTCGGCCAGACCGCGTTCGGTCTCCAGCAGCGCCGTGGCCTCGGCCCGGGCGGCGGCGATCAGCTCCTCGTCCTCCAGCAGCGACAGCATCCGCACACCCGAGCGTCGTCCCGACTGGGCGGCGCCGAGGATGTCCCCTCGCGCCGGGTCTCCAGGTCCAGCCGGGCCAGCTCGAAGCCGTCCGAGGTCGCGGCGACGGCGGCGAGTCGCTGACCGGTCGGCGAGGCGGAGGGCGCATCGGTGACCAGCAGGCAGAGCCCGGCGTGCCGGCCGCGGGCGACCCGGCCGCGCAGCTGGTGCAGCTGGCTGACGCCGAAACGGTCGGCGTCCATGACGACCATGACCGTGGCGTTGGGGACGTCCACGCCGACCTCGACCACCGTGGTCGCCACCAGGACGTCGATCTCGCGGTCGGCGAAGGCGCGCATGCGGGCGTCCTTCTCCTCCGGCGTCAGCCGGCCGTGCAGCACGTCGAGCCGGAGCCCCGCCAGCGGGCCGCTGCGCAGCAGCTCGGCGATGTCGAGGACGGCCAGGGCGGGCGCCGGTCGCTCGTCGGCTCGTCCTCGGGGGCGCCGTCGACGTCCTCGGGTTCGTCGTCGGCGCCGGCCTCCTCGCCGATCCGCGGGCAGACCACGTAGGCCTGGCGGCCGGCGGCGACCTCCTCGCGCAGCCGCTCCCAGGCGCGGTCGAGCCACGCCCGCTTCTCCCTCACCGGCACCACCGAGCTCGACACCCCGCCACGGCCGCTGGGCAGCTGGCGGAGGGTCGAGATCTCGAGGTCGCCGTAGACCGTCATCGCGACGGTCCGCGGGATCGGCGTGGCCGTCATGACCAGGACGTGCGGCGGGCGGGCGCCCTTGGCGCGCAGGGCGTCGCGCTGCTCCACGCCGAAGCGGTGCTGCTCGTCGACCACCACCAGACCGAGATCGGCGAAGTCCACCCCTCCTGCAGCAGCGCGTGCGTCCCGATGACGATGCCGGCGCGGCCCTCGGCCACCTCCGCGCGGGCCTCCCGCTTCGCGGCCGCCTTGAGCGAGCCGGTGAGCAGCGTGACCCGGGTGCCGGCCGGGTCGCCGTCGATCTCCCCGGCCCGGCCCAGCGGACCGAGCAGCTGCCGGATGCCGCGGGCGTGCTGAGCGGCCAGCACCTCGGTGGGCGCCAGCAGCGCGGCCTGGCCGCCGGCGTCGACGACCTGGGCCATGGCGCGCAGCGCGACGACCGTCTTGCCGGAGCCGACCTCCCCTGCAGCAACCGGTGCATCGGCTGATCGCGGTCCAGCTCCGCGGCCAGCTCATCCCCACCGCGCGCTGGCCGTCGGTCAGCGCGAAGGGCAGGGCGGCGTCGACCGCGTCGAGCAGGCCGCCGGTGCGCCGCGGCCGGGCCCGGCCCGGCTCGAGTGCCGCAGCGCGACGACGGGCCGCGAGGGTGAGCTGGAGGATCAGCGCCTCGTCCCACTTCAGCCGGTGTGCCGCGCGCTCGACGTCGTCCATGGTGGTGGGGCGGTGGATGTCGAGGAGGGCCGCGGCCAGCGGGAGGATCCCGTGCCGCCTGCGCATCTCCTCCGGCAACGGGTCCTCGACCAGGCCGGCGAGGTTGCCGGCGGGACCCAGCAGCAGCTTCACCGACTTCTGGATGACCCAGCTGGAGACGTCCTTGCTCGCCGGGTAGATCGGGATGAGCGCGCGGGCCCAGTCGTCCTCGCCGCTGTCGCCGTCCAGCAGGTGCAAGTCCGGGTGGGCGAACTGCTTCTCGCCGCGGTACTCCCCACCGTCCCGGCGAACATCCCCCAGGCGTCGACCTTGAGCGCGGCGTGCCGGTGGTTGAAGAAGACCAACTTCATCCGGCCGCTGCCGTCACCGACGACGACCTCGGTGAGGCTGCCCCGGCGGTTGCGCATCGGGCGGGTGGTGACGCTGCGGACCTGCGCCAGGACCGTGACGCGGTCGCCGACCTGGACGTCGGCGAGATCTGCCTGCTCGCCGCGGCTGGCGTAGCGGCGGGGGTAGTGGCGCAGCAGGTCGCGGACCGTGTGCAGGGCGAGCTGCTCGGCCATGCTCGTCGCCGTCTTCGGGCCGAGCACCCGGGAGAGCGGGGTCTCGAGGGTCACCGCCATGTGTTCACCCGCATGGCGCTACTCGACCCCGATCTGCAGGGGGACGTGCACGGGGCCGCCCCGTACCGGCTCACCTCGATGGTGGGGTGGGCCCGGGCCAGGTGCCGGCAGACGGTGTCGCCGAGCTCGGCGTCCTCGCCCACGAGCAGCGTGGCCAGTTCGCCGCCCGCGGACAGCAGGCGGTCGAGCAGCTCGCACGCGACGCCGGCCAGCTCGCTGCCGATGACGACGACGTCGCCCTCGGCGGAACCGAGCGCGTCGCCGGGCTGGCACCGGCCCGCCGACGTCAGGGCCTCCTGCTCGGCGACGGTGACCTCGGCCCAGCGGGTCGCTGCCGCGGCCTCGGCCATGGCGATGACGTCGTCGCCGAACCGGCGCGCCGGGTCGGACACCGCGATGGCGGCCAGGCCCTGGACCGGGGACCGGGTGGGGACCACGCCGACCTCCCGGCCGGCCTCACGGGCACGGGTGGCCGCCCGTGCCGCGACGGGGAGGAGCGCGGCGTCGTTGGGCAGCACGACGACCTCGTGGGCGGTCGAGCCGAGCACCCCTCCAGGACGTCGTCCTCCTGCACGCCCTCGGGGCCGCAGGTGACCACCCGGACGCCCTCGCCGCCGAACAGGGCAGCCAGCCCCTCGCTGGAGACGACGGCCACCACCGCACGGGTGCCCGGGCGAGGAGCCGTCGGCTGGACGGGAGCGAGCGGGGTCACCGAGATGCGGTGCGGGCGCCCCGCCTCGATGCCTGCCTCGATCGCTGCGCCGACGTCGGCGCAGTGCACGTGGACGTTCCACTCCCGGCCGGTCGGGGTGTCGACGCCGACGACGACGAGGCTGTCGCCGAGAGCTGCCAGCCGCTCGTGCAGCCGGGCCACGGCGTCCTCGTCGGCGTCGGCGAGCAGGAACTGCACCTCGCTGCCCGGGCCGGCCGGCGGCGCGTGCGGGAGGTGCTCCCCGGAGTGCGCATGGCCCCGCGTGTGGCCGTGGTCGCGGCGGGCCAGCGGGGGCGGGCCGGCTCGACGCCGGTCACCGTCGTCACCAGGGCATCGAGGACCAGGCAGAGGCCGGCGCCACCGGCGTCGACCACCCCGGCCTCGCGCAGGACCGCCAACTGGCCGGGGGTGGCCTCGAGGGCTGCCCACGCCCCGTCGGCAGCGGCACCGACGACGTCGGCGAGCTCCGTCCGCCCCGCGTCGACCGCCGCGACGGCCGCCTCGCCCGCGGCGCGCGCGACGGTGAGGAAGGTGCCTTCCTCGGGATCGGCCACCGCGCCGTACGCGGAGTCGGCGGCCTTCTGCAGCGCGGCCGCGAAGGCCGGACCGTCAGCAGGGGACTGCCCGGCGAGCTGGTCGGCCAGGCCGCGCAGGAGCTGGGCCAGGATGGTGCCGGAGTTGCCCCGTGCACCGAGGACCGCTCCCCGGGCGAGGACCGACCAGGCGGACTCGGTCGTGCGCAGAGCCTCCGCATCGAGCGCCGCGACGGCGGCCTGGGCGGTGAGGAGGAGGTTGGTGCCCGTGTCGCCGTCGGGCACGGGGAAGACGTTGAGGTCGTCCAGCCGGCCGCGGGCCTCGGACAGGACCTCGACCGCGGTCCGGTGCCACTGCCCGACCGCGGCGTCGTCCAGCGCCTCCACCACGGCCGGAGGGTACCTGTGGGAAGGGACAGGATCGGGCGTCAGACGGGAGAGGACACCCGTCCGGGACGCTCCGGGAGGGGCCGGCAACACGGGCGGCCGCGAGCGGTTAGACTGCTGGACGGTCTTGCTGCGGGTGCTGCCTTGCCCCGCCGTCTGTGAACGATTCTCTGGGAGTGATTCAACCGTGGCTGCCGTGTGCGATGTGTGTGGCAAGGGCCCCGGTTTCGGTATGTCGGTGTCGCACTCGCACCGCCGCACGCCGCGCCGGTGGAACCCGAACATCCAGTCCGTGCGGGCGCTGATCGCCCCGGCAACCGTCGCCGGATCAACGCGTGCACCTCGTGCATCCGCGCCGGCAAGGTCGTGCGCGCCTGATCCAGGCGTGCGCTGAACCAGAGAAGCCCGGAGGTCACCGACCTCCGGGCTTCTTCGTGTGCGCACGAGGCGGAGACGCCTGCGCCGGACTCACCGTCGGCTCGCCATCCTTGCGCTGCACCGTGAGGACGCGACTCCAGGGGTGAGGACGGCGGGACCGGAGCGGGGGACTGTGCAGCGACGACTCAGGTCCCGACCGCGCCGATCCCCCGCGCCCGTGCCGCGGTCACCACGAGGTCGACGACGGTCTGCACCGGCAGCGCCGTTCCGTCGACCACCAGGTGGTAGTGCCGCGCATCGGCCGGATCGCAGCGGTAGAAGTGCCGCACGTAGGCCTCCCGGGAGCGGTCGTTGGCCTCCATCTCGCGCAGCACCTCCTCCGGCGAGCGCCCCGACCGCGCGACGGCCGCCTCGAACCGTCGCTCGCGAGGTCCGTCGAGGCGCACGTGCAGGACGTCGGGGCGGTCGCGCAGCACCATCGCGCCGGCCCGGCCCAGGACCACTCCCCCGTCGCCGGAGGCGATGTCGGACAGCACGCGCTCGGTCTGCTCCCGGTAGGCCCGCGCGTCCGGCAGGGCCGAGGTCGGCAGGACTCCCCTACCGGGTCCGGCATGGTGCCCAGCGACGCCACCAGGCGCCAGATGCCCCGCACCACGGTCTCGTCGTTGGCCTCGGCCTCCTCGACCGGTACGCCGAGCCGCCCCGCGACCTGGGCGGGGATCGCCCGGTCGTGGAAGGGCAGGCCCAGCAGGCGCGCCACGGCCGGCGCCACCTCGGCCCCGGCCGCCCCGTAGGCAGCCGAGATGGTCACGACGCCCACGACGGCTCCTCGTCCTCGTCCCGGGTGGTCAGCGACCGGCCCAGGAAGACGGCCTCGGGTGCGCACGCGTAGACGCCGTACCCGGGCACCGGGCGGTAGCCCAGTCCGGCGTACAGCCTGAGCGCCTCGGGCTGCTCCTGGCCCGAGTTGAGGACCATCTGCGGGTAGCCCGCCGCGGCGGCGCCCTGCTCCAGGGCCGCGACCACCAGCCGGGCCACGCCGCGCCGCCGGAAGGCCGGCTCGACGTACACCCGCTTCATCTCGGCCACGCCCGCCGGCAGCGCCCGCCACGCACCGCACCCGGCGGGGACGCCGTCCACCTCGACGACCAGGAAGATGCCCCGCGGCGGCAGGAACTCCGCGGGGTCCACCACGGAGGCGTCCCGGCCGCCGTAGCGCTGCACGTACTCCTGCTGGACGGCCTCCACCAGGTACTGGGCCAGCGGGTCGTCGTAGGGCAGCGCGCGCAGCGTCGCCACCGTCCCGTCCCGCAGCACCCCCTCGCTCCGGGCGGGCCGTTCGCCGCTCGTGCCCCCGTGTGCCGGAGCCGCCCGGTTAGCCGAAGTGCACATGCCCCGATCCTTCCGCACCGACCGCGCGGGCGACGTCCCCGGCGGGCTGCCCGTCGACCAGGACACCGGCCGCCCGCCCCTTGCGCACCCGACCGATGGGGGTCCACCCCACGGGCAGGGCGGCCCGGGCCGGGAAGGTGGCCACCAGGGCATGGTCCTCACCACCGGTGAGCACCCAGGCCAGCGGGTCGACCCCCAGCGCCGAGCCGACCTGCTGCAGCGGCGCGGCGTCGTCCAGGCAGGCGCGGACGAGCGCGGCCCGGTCGATGTCGATGACCACCGTGCTGGCGGAGGCGATGTGCCCGAGGTCGGCGAGCAGGCCGTCGCTGACGTCGCACATCGCCGTGGCCCCGGCCTCGGCCGCGCCGGGGCCGGCCGCGTACGGCGGGGTCGGCCGCCGGTGCGCCGCCACCACCGCGATCGGGCTGCTGAACCCCCGGCGCAGGACGGCGAGACCGCTGGCCGACCAGCCCAGACGGCCGGCCAGCGCGACGACGTCCCCCGCCCGTGCGCCCGAACGCAGAACCGGGGCACGCCCCCGAGGTCGCCCAGCGCGGTCACGGAGAGGACGACCGACGCGCTGTCGGCGGCCGAGGCGACCAGGTCACCGCCCACGACCGCCGCGCCCAGCGGGGCGCACTCCGCCGCCAGCCCGGCCGCCACGCCCTCCAGCCAGGCCGTCTGCGTGGACGAGGGGCACGCGAGGCCGACCAGCAGCGCCGTCGCCACCCCGCCCATGGCCGCCACGTCGGCCAGGTTGGCTGCCGCCGCCTTGTGCCCGATGTCCTCGGCCGAGGACCAGTCGCGCCGGAAGTGCCGGCCCTCCACGAGGACGTCGGTGGTCGCGACCACCCGCCGGTCCGGGGTGCGGAGGACGGCGGCGTCGTCCCCGGGGCCCACCTGGGCGACGCGCGCGGTACCGGCCTGGGCGAGCACGCGGTCGATCACCCCGAACTCCCCGACCACCTTCACGGTGTCGGCGGGGTCGCCCTTGGGAACGAGCGGGCGGGGGCGAGTCATCGGTTCCCTTCCGGTGCTGAGGTAGGTTCCCGAACTGACCGCCACCCGGCGGGGACGACGAACCGGCAGTGTTGCCCGAGGCAGTGTTGCCCGAGAAGGGGTCTCCCGTGGTCCACGCCTACATCCTCATCCAGACCGAAGTCGGCAAGGCCGCCCAGGTAGCAGCGACGATCGGCGAGATCGTCGGGGTGACCAAGGCCGAGGATGTCACCGGCCCGTACGACGTGATCGTCCGGGCCGAGGCCGAGTCGGTCGACGAGCTCGGCCGCCTGGTCGTGGCCCGCGTCCAGTCGGTCGACGGCATCACCCGGACGCTCACCTGTCCGGTCGTGAACATCTGAGTGCCTCCTGAGGCAGCTCCCTGACCGACGACGTCCCACCCCCGGGGCCCCGCCGGAGGACCCGTTGCGGCGGATCGCGCTGATCGCGACCGCCGTCCTGGTGCCCGTCGTCGTCGCGTTGGTCGTGCTGGCGAACGTCCTCGGCGGCGACGACGACCGCCCGGCGGCCATCGACGGCGGTGCCCCGGCGCAGCGGGAGGACCTCCCCGTCCTCCCCGTCGAGGTGCCGCCGGCGACCCCCGAGGCGGACGCCAACTGCCCCGCCCTGATGGGGACCCTGCCGCTGGAGCTGGCCGGTGAACCGTCCCGGCGGGTGGACTCGGACACGCCCTACGCCTACGCCTGGGGCGACCCGGCGATCGTCCTGGTCTGCGGTGTCGACCGTCCCGCCGGCTTCGTCGCCGGCGTCTCCGCGATCCAGATCAACGGGGTCCAGTGGTACGTGGACACCTCCGACCCCGATGCGACGGTGTGGACGACCGTCGACCGCCCGGTGTACGTGGAGATCACCCTGCCGCCGGCCGTGGACAGCGCCCCGGTCACCGCGCTCACGCCGCAGATCGCCGCGGCGCTGCCGTACCAGGAGCCCGACCCCGCAGAGTGATGCGTGCCTCACGTCGGCGGCAGCCGGTCGAGCTGCTCGGCCAGGACGGCACGCACCTCCTCCTCGGCGGCCTCGACCGAATCGGCCACGGCGGTCACCCCCACGCTGAACACCCCGTGGCCGCACCAGACGAAGCTGGCCGGGCCCGTCAGCCCGCGCCCCGTCTCCGGATCCTCCACCGACAGCAGCCGGCAGCCTCCCGGCAGGCCACGCGGGTCCTCGTCGAGGGTGCCCGCGTAGTGGGCCGCGTCGTTGCGGGCGAGGTCCTCGGCGTAGGCCGACGCCCCGGACCTCGTCTCGAACTGGTCCACGAAGACGCCGGTCATGACGGCCGGGCCGGCACCCCAGAACCGCTCCCAGCCGAACCGGTAGCCGTAGTCCTCGAGCACCTCGCGCTCGCGCACCGGGTCGTCGGCATAGGCCGCGACGTCCTCGACGCGCTTGGCCCCGGCCGGTGGCTCGAGCGCGTCGTCCGCGAGCCGGGTCAGACCGGAGGGCACCTCGGTCACGAGCAGCGGTTCCAGCTCCTCGGGGACGCCGGGAGCGCCTGCGCCGCTCCGGCCGTGGGCACGCCGTCGACCGCGCGGGTGCAGCCCGTCAGGGTCAGGACGCACGGCAGCACGGCGAGCAGGACGGCTCCCCGGCGGAGCCGGGGCCGCCGCCCGGGGATCACCGAGCGATCCGGGAGCCGCCGTCCACTGCGGACCGCACCAGCCGGTCCACGAGCTCGGGGTAGGCGACGCCGCTGGCCGCCCACATGCGCGGGAACATCGAGATCGGGGTGAAGCCGGGCATCGTGTTCACCTCGTTGATGACCAGGCGCTCCGCGCCGTCGGGGCGGTGCCCAGGAAGAAGTCGACCCGCGCCAGCCCTTGGCAGTCCATCGCCTGGTAGGCCCGCACCGATGCCTCCTGCACCGCGGCGGTCTGCTCCGGGGTCAGCTCGGCCGGGACGTCGAAATCCACGGAATCGTCGAGGTACTTGGCCGAGAAGTCGTACCAGTCGACACCCGGACGCAGCCGGATCTCGGCCGGGAGGCTGGCCTCCGGCAGGCCGCCGCCCGCGCCGGCGAGCACGCCGCACTCGATCTCCCGGCCGGGGACGGAGGCCTCCACGATCACCTTCGGATCGACGGCCGCGGCCGTGGCGACCGCCTCGGGGAACTGCGCCCAGTCGGTGACCTTCGTGATGCCGATGCTCGACCCGGCCCGCGAGGGCTTCACGAAGACCGGCAGGCCCAGCCACTCCCGGGCCACCTCGTCCAGCAGCCCGGGGTCGGCGCTGATCGCCCCGGTGGCGTCCCGCAGGACGACGTGGTCCCCTGCGGCAGCCCGGCCGCGGCCAGCAGCTTCTTGGTGAACTCCTTGTCCATCGAGGCGGCGCTGGCGAACACACCGGACCCGACGTAGGGCAGCCCGGCCATCTCGAGCAGGCCCTGGATCGTCCCGTCCTCGCCGTAGGCGCCGTGCAGCACCGGGAAGACGACGTCGACGCCGGTGAGCGCCGGCCCCACCGCGGTTCCGGGGTCGAGCACCGCGAGCCCCCGGGCGGCCGGGTCGCCGACGAGGGAGACGGCGGTGCCGCCGGTGACCTCGGGCAGCTTCCCGTCGGCGATCGCCAGGCGCTGGTCGGGATCGGCCAGCACCCAGCCGCCGTCCGGGGTGATGCCGACCCGCACGACCTCGTAGCGCTCGGTGTCGAGGGCGGCGATCACGCTCCCCGCCGAGACGCAGGAGATCGCGTGCTCGGCGCTGCGGCCCCGAACACGACCGCGATCCGCAGCTTGCCCGACCCCGCGCCGTCCGATCCCTGCCCCGCCATCCCGCTCATCACCGCGACCCTAGTGGAGCGGGTGTGACAACCTCGTCGCGTGCACGAGAACGCCGTGGCGACGGAGACCGACGCGTCGCCCCCCGGTTCCCCGTGGGACTGCGGCTGGCGGGCGCGGCCGTGCACCTCTACACCGCCAGTGGCTCCGTCCTGGGCCTGCTGATCGTCCTGGCGGCCTTCGAGGGCGACGTGGAGGCGGCCCTCTGGCTCGGCCTGGCCACGTTGTTCATCGACGGCACCGACGGGATGCTGGCTCGCCGGTTCCGCGTGAAGGAGACGATCCCCTGGTTCGACGGCGCCCGAATGGACGACATCGTCGACTACCTCACCTACGTCTTCGCCCCGGTCGTCCTGCTGTGGACCACCGGCTACTTCCCCGGAGGTGCGCTCGGCTGGGTCCTCGCGTCCCTGCCGCTCCTGGCGTCGTGCTACCAGTTCTGCCGGGTGGACGCGAAGACGTCCGACCACTTCTTCCTGGGGTTTCCCAGCTACTGGAACATCGTCGCGTTCTACGTGATCGTGCTCGACGTCAGCGATCTGGTGACCGGGGTCACGATCGTCGTCTTCGCGGTCCTGGTCTTCGTGCCGATCCGCTACCTGTACCCTCCCGCACGCGGGCCCTGCAGGGCCTGACGCTCACCCTCACCCTCGTCTGGCTGGTCACCTACGCGGTCCTCGTCGTCCAGCTGCCCGACCCGAACCCCTGGGTGATCGGGCTGTCCCTGGGCTACATCGCCTACTACTACGGGCTCAGCCTGTGGATGACGGCCCGTGGCGCGCACGCCCGCCGGGTGGCCCGCTCAGTCGAGGGCAGCCAGGGCGACTGACAGGTCCTCGACCAGGTCGGCGGTGTCCTCGATGCCGCACGAAAGCCGCACGAAGCCGGGAGCGACCGCGTCCGCGCCCCACTGCGCCCGCCGGTCGATCGAGCTGTGCACGCCGCCGAAGCTGGTGGCCGCCGTCCAGAGCCGGGTTCCGGCGAGCAGCCGGGCCACCGCGTCGGCGTCGGGCAGCTCGGCGGAGACCACACCGTTGGGGCGCAGCATCTGCCGGGAGGCGAGCTCGAACGACGGGTCCGCCGCCCGCCACGGCCACCGGACGCCGGTGACCGCCGGGGCGCCGGCCAGCACCTCCGCGACCGCGGCCGCGTTGGTGGCCTGACGGGCCAGCCGCAGGTCCAGCGTGCTCATCGAGCGGTGGCCCAGCCACGCCTCGAAGGGGCCGGGCGTGCTGCCCGTCCGGTCGCGGAAGCCCTTGACCCGCGCGAAGAGCTCCTCGTCGGCCGTGGTGACGTGGCCGAGGAGCAGGTCGCTGTGCCCGGTGAGCGCCTTGGTGTCGCTGCCGACGGTCATGTGCGCGCCCAGCTCCAGCGGGCGCTGCCCGAGCGGCGTGGCGGTCGTGTTGTCGACCGCCACCAACGTGCCCTCGGTGCGGGCCGCGCGGGCCACCGCGGCGATGTCGCAGACGTCGAGCTGCGGATTGCTGGGGGTCTCCAGCAGGATCAGCCGGACGCCGTCCAGCCCGCCGTCGGCGGCGAACGCCTCGACGCCGGTCGTCGGCACGTACTCGACGTCGATCCCGAACCGCGCGAGCTCCTCGCCTCCGAGCAGACGGGTCGTGTAGTAGCCGTCCGACGGCAGCACCACCCGGTCCCCGGAGCCGGCGCAGGAGAGCACGGCGGCCGTGAGCGCGGCCATCCCGGTGGCGAAGGACAGGCACCGGCCGCCGTCCAGCTCGCCGACGGCGGACTCGAAGTCGCGCAGCGTCGGCTGCTCGGTGCGGGCGTAGGCGTCCGCACCACCCGCTCTCGGCGGCAGGTCGGCGAGGTGGAAAGGCGCGGCGAACACCGGCGAGGGCCGCAGCGGGGCCCCGGCGACCGGTTCTCCCTCCCCGGCCCGGACCGACCGGGTCCCGTCGCCCCAGGAGGCGGACGACCTCATTCCGGCTTCGCCTCGCGGGACATGATTTCCCGCACCATCTGCCCCGGGGCCTCACCCTCGTGGCAGACGCGCACGACGGCCTCGGTGATCGGCACGTCGATGCCGTGGGCCCGGGCGAGGTCGAGCACCGAGCGGCAGCTCTTCACGCCCTCCGCCGTCTGCCGGGTGCTCTCCTGCACCTCGACGACCGACATCCCACGGCCCAGCTTCTCCCCGAAGGTTCGGTTGCGGGACAGCGGCGAGCTGCAGGTGGCCACCAGGTCGCCCAGCCCGGCGAGCCCGGCGAACGTGGTCAGCTCCGCGCCGAGCGCCATGCCCAGCCGCGCCGTCTCGGCCAGCCCGCGGGTGATCAGGGAGGCGCGGGTGTTGTCGCCGAAGCCGAGCCCCTCCGCGATCCCGCAGGCAAGGGCGATGACGTTCTTGACCGCCCCGCCGAGCTCGCAGCCCACCATGTCGGGGTTGGTGTACGGCCGGAAGTAGGGCGTGTGACAGGCGGCCTGGAGCCGGCCGGCCCGCTCGGCGTCGGGGCAGGCGATGACGGTCGCGGCGGGCTGCTCCTCGGCGATCTCCCGGGCCAGGTTCGGGCCGGAGAGCACCGCGACGCGGTCGGTGCCGGCCCCGGTGACCTCGCAGATCACCTCGCTCATCCGCTTGGTGGTCCCCAACTCGATGCCCTTCATCAGCGAGAGCAGCGTGGCGTCGCCGGGCAGCAGCGGACCCCAGTCGGTGAGGTTCCCGCGCAGCGACTGCGAGGGGACGGCGAGGACGACGACGTCGGCGTCGAGCAGCGCCTCGGCCGGATCCGCCGTCGCGCGGACCGCGGTCGGCAGCCGCACACCGGGCAGGTAGTCCCGGTTCTCGCCGTCCTCCGTGATGGCCTTCGCCAGCTCCGGGCGCCGCGCGTGCAGCGCCACGTCGCACCCGGCGTCGGCGAGGACCTTCGCGAACGTCGTCCCCCACGACCCGGCCCCGAGGACCGCGGCGCGCGTCATGCCGCGCTCCCGGAGACGTCGCCGGGCAGCTCGCGGCGCGGACGTGGGTGGAAGGTCGGCGGTGCGGGCTCGTCCCGGAGCTCGGCCAGTCCCTCGCGCACGCGGGTCATGATCAGGTCGGTCGTCTCCCTCAGCAGTTCGGCGGTCAGCGGATGCCCGGCCCGCACGCGGGACCGTTGGTCGGCGAGGTCCACCGGCTCGCCGACCAGGTAGTCGGCGGGCGCCCGGAAGCGCAGCCGCAGCTGCCGGCGGTGGTAGTCGTGCACCTCCTGGGGGCCCCACTGGGCCACCGGGAGGACGACCGCGTCGGTGGTCAGGGCCAGCCTGGCAACACCCGTGCGGGACTGCATGGGCCACCAGTCCGGATCCCGGGTGACCGAGCCCTCCGGGTAGATCACGACGACGTTGCCGGCGTCCAGGTCGGCCGTCGCCGCCTCCAGCGCCTCGTGCGCCGAATCGGAGAAGCGCGCGACGGGGATCTGGCCCGCGCTGCGCAGCAGGGTGCCGGCGAAGCCGGTGAACACCGACTCCTTGGCCAGGAAGTGCGGCAGCCGCCCGTTGTCGAACACCAGCCGCGCGCAGGCGAGCGGGTCGAGGATCGAGATGTGGTTCGCGACGAGCAGGACGGGGCCGTTCGCCGGCAACCGGCCGCCGTGGCGGTAGCGCAGCCGGAACATGAGCGAGGACACCGGGTAGATCACGACGATGGCGGCGACCATGCCGTACGTCAGCCGCCCGCGGGTGCGCCACTTCGCCGGGTGCGTCCGGACGCGCCGCGCGACCGCGGAAGCCCGCGCTCCCGCCTGGCCCGAGGACGTCTGCTCCCCCACCGGCTGGCCTCCCGTCATCCCTGTGATCCTGCCCATGATCGACCCTCCACGTCCCCCGACGCGCACCGGGGTCCCCCGTGTGGGCGGCGGGCCGGACCAGGTGTGCTGACATGGGTCCGTGCCCCCTGGTCCGTCGTCGTCCCCGCCAAGCGGCTCGACGTCGCCAAGACGCGGCTGCGTCCGCTGACCGCGGAGCGGCACGATGCGGGAGCCGCCCACCGCGAGCTGGTCCTGGCGCTGCTGGCCGACACGGTCGACGCGGCGATCGCGTGCTCCGTGGTCGAGGCGGTCGTGGTGGTCACCGACGACCCGGACGCGACCGACGTGGTCCGCGCGCTCGGTGCCACGACCGTCGCCGACGAGCCCGACCGCGGGCTCAACCCCGCGCTCGAGCACGGGGCACGCACGGTCCCGGGACCGGCGGTCGCAGCACTCTCCTCCGACCTGCCGGCGCTGCGGCCCGATGAGCTCGCCGCCGCGCTGGACGCCGCGGCGGGTACGGCTCGCGCGTTCGTCGCCGACGCCCAGGGCACCGGGACGACGTTGCTGACCGCTGTCGGCACCGACCTGCGGCCTCGTTTCGGCCCCGGCTCGGCCGAGGCACACCGCACCGGCGGGGCGGTCGCGCTGGCGGGCAGCTGGCCCGGGCTGGTGCGCGACGTGGACACCGAGGCCGACCTGCGGGCGGCCCTCGGTCTCGGCGCCGGGCCGCGCACCACGGCCGTCGTGCAGCGCCTGACGCGCTGACCCCGGCCGCGGCCGCAGTTGACCACTCGCCGTTCACGTCGGTGCGGCACGATGGCCCCGTGCCCTCCGAGAGCCCGCCCCGAGCCCTGCCCTCCGACCGCTTCCTCAACCGGGAGCTCTCCTGGCTGGACTTCAACGCACGGGTGCTCGAACTCGCCGAGGACACGGAACCGCCGCTGCTGGAGCGGGTGAAGTTCCTCGCCATCTTCGCCAGCAACCTCGACGAGTTCTTCATGGTCCGCATCGCCGGGCTCAAGCGCCGGCAGACGACCGGGCTCTCCGTCCGGTCCCCCGACGGCCTCACGATCCGCGAGCAGCTGGAACTGATCACCGAGCGGACCCAGGAGCTCGTCCAGCGGCACGCCGACGTCTTCATCAAGGACGTCGCCCCGCGGCTGGAGGACGTCGGCGTCCGGATCGTGCACTGGGCCGACCTCGCCGACGACGACGCCCGACGGCTGCGGGAGTACTTCCGCGACCAGGTGTTCCCGGTCCTCACCCCGCTGGCGGTCGACCCCGCACACCCCTTCCCCTACATCAGCGGGCTGTCGCTCAACCTCGCCGTCTCGGTGCGCGATCCCGACACCGGCAACCCACGCTTCGCCCGGCTCAAGGTGCCCAACAACGTGCCCCGGTTCATCCCGGTCGGCGCCGCCGGCACGACGACGTTCCTCCTGCTCGAGGACCTCATCTCCGCGCACCTGCCGCAGCTCTTCCCCGGCCTGGACGTCCTGGACCACCACCTGTTCCGGGTCACCCGCAACGCCGACCTCGAGGTCGAGGAGGACCGCGACGAGGACCTCCTGCAGGCACTCGAGCGCGAACTGGCCCGCCGCCGGTTCGGCCCGGCGGTGCGCCTGGAGGTCACCGACTCCATGGACCCGCAGATCCTGGAGGTGCTGATCTCCGAGCTCGAGATCAGCACGGAGGACGTGGTCACCGTCCCCGGGCCGCTGGACCTCGCGGCGTTCATCGCGCTGTACGACCTGGACAAGCCGGAGCTCAAGGACGAGCCGTTCGTGCCGGCCACGCATCCGCGGCTGTCGGAGGGCGAGACGCCCAAGAGCGTCTTCGCCACCCTGCGCGAGGGCGACGTCCTCGTCCACCACCCCTACGACTCGTTCGCGACCAGCGTGCAGCGGTTCATCGAGCAGGCGGCCGCGGATCCGAACGTCCTGGCGATCAAGCAGACCCTCTACCGCACCTCCGGCGACTCGCCGATCGTGCACGCCCTCATCGAGGCTGCCGAGGCCGGCAAGCAGGTCGTCGTGCTCGTGGAGATCAAGGCCCGCTTCGACGAGGAGGCCAACATCACCTGGGCCCGGTCGCTGGAGCGGGCCGGCTGCCACGTCGTGTACGGGCTGGTGGGCCTGAAGACGCACTGCAAGACGGCTCTGGTGGTCCGCCGGGAGCACGGTGTGCTGCGCCGGTACTGCCACATCGGGACGGGCAACTACAACCCGAAGACCGCCCGCATCTACGAGGACCTCGGCATCCTCACCGCCGACCCGCGCGTCGGGGCCGACCTGACCGACCTGTTCAACACCCTGACCGGGTACTCGCGGCAGACCAACTACCGGATGCTCATGGTCGCCCCGCACGGCATCCGGGCGGGGCTGATCGAGAAGATCCGCCGGGAGGCCCGGCACGCCGCCGAGGGCAGGCCGTCCGGCATCCGGTTCAAGCTCAACTCCCTGGTCGACGAGCGGATCATCGACGCGCTCTACGAGGCGTCCGCCGCGGGTGTGCCGGTCGAGCTCTTCATCCGCGGCATCTGCGCGCTGCGTCCGGGCGTCCCCGGCCTCTCCGAGACGATCAGGGCGCGCTCGATCGTGGGCCGGTTCCTCGAGCACTCGCGGGTCATGGCGTTCGAGAACGACGGCGACCGGGAGTGGTGGCTGGGCAGCGCCGACCTCATGCACCGCAACCTGGACCGTCGCGTCGAGGTCCTGCTGCGGATCTGCGACGAGGGCGCGCGCCGCCAGCTCGCCCGGATGTTCGACGACGCCATGGCCTCCGATGTCCGCAGCTGGCAGCTCGGCGGGGACGGGGGCTGGACCCGCACCGGCGAGACCGACTACCAGGCACAGCGCCTGGCGCAGGTCGGTGAGCACGCTGGCTGAGCCCCGCCACACCGTCATCGCCGCCGGTGGCGTGGTCTGGCGCCCACGGGAGGACGGCGGTGGGCCGGAGGTCGCCGTCGCGCACCGGCCGCGCTACGACGACTGGTCGCTGCCCAAGGGCAAGCTCGACCGCGGTGAGCACCCGCTGACCGCCGCCGTGCGGGAGGTGGGCGAGGAGACCGGCCTCGCGGTCGTGGTCGGCCGGCGCACCCTTCGCACCAGCTATCCGGTCGTCGAGGGGCTCAAGCGGGTCGACTACTGGGTGATGCAGGCGGTCGGCGGCGAGTTCGAGCCCAACGACGAGGTCGACGACCTCCGCTGGCTCCCCCGCAGGAGGCGGCCGGACTCTGCACGCACGACCACGACCGCGCCGTGGTCGCCGACCTGCTCCGGGACGACGCCCCGCGGATGCCCACCCTGGTGCTGGTCCGGCACGGGCACGCCGGCAGCCGCAGCGACTGGGACGGCCCGGACGAGCTCCGCCCGCTCGACGGACGCGGACGGCGCGAGGCGGCCCGGCTGGCCGAGGTCCTGCCGGTGTTCGCGCCGACGGCGGTGCTCTCGGCCAGGCGCACGCGCTGCGAGGAGACCGTGGCCCCGCTCGCCGAGCGGATCGGCGTGCCCGTGGAGCCGGTGACGGAGCTCGGCGAGGAGGAGTTCGCCGACGATCCGCAGGCCGGCCTGGCCGTGGTCGAGCGTCTCCTGGCCCCGCGGCCCGCGCCCGGCGTGACCGTCATCTGCAGCCAGGGCGGGGCGATCCCCTCGGTGCTCCTGGCCCTGGGCGTGCACGTCGAGGGCGTCCGCGTGCACCCGCCGGCCGCGAAGGGCAGCGTCTGGGTGCTGGGCGGGCGGCCGGGGGCGTTGAGCGCCGACTACTTCCGGAACTTCGACCCCGACCCCGACGCCCCAGGCCCGGCATAGCTACCCAGGGGACCCCGACGCCCCAGGCCCGGCATAGGTACCTATACGTGCGTTTCGCGGCGGAGAACGCATGTATAGGTACCTATGCCTGGGCCGTGGCTCAGCGCGTGGGGAGGGCGGGGAGAGCCCGGGGAAGCCAGGCCGGGCGGCGGCCCTCGAAGGTTTCGACGTCGTCGAGGTTGCGCTCGGTGAGACCGACGTCGTCCAGGCCCTCGAGCAGCCGCCAGCGCGTGTAGTCGTCGACGTCGAAGGCCACCGTGACGGCGCCGTACGTGACCTGCTTCGCCTGCAGGTCGACGGTCACCTGGGTGGTCGGATCGGCCTCGATCGCCGCCCACAACGCCTCGACGTCGGCCTGCGGGAGGACGACGGTGAGCAGCCCGTCCTTGGTCGAGTTGTTGCGGAAGATGTCGGCGAACCGCGAGCTGATCACGACGCGGAAGCCGCCGTCCTTGAGCGCCCACACCGCGTGCTCGCGGGAAGAGCCGGTGCCGAAGTCCGGGCCGGCGACCAGCACCGAGGCATCGGCGTACTGCGGCTGGTTGAGCACGAAGTCCGGCTCGTTGGTCCGCCAGGCCGTGAACAGGCCGTCGGCGAAGCCGGTGCGGGTGATTCGCTTGAGGTACTCGGCCGGGATGATCTGGTCGGTGTCGACGTTCGACCGGCGCAGCGGGGCCGCGGTGCCGGTGTGGGTGGTGAAGGCGTCCATGGTCACGAGCTCCAGTCTCAGACGACAGCCGGCTGGGAGGGGTGAGGTCGGCCGGGGCGGTCAGCTTCCCCGTGAGAGCGGTGGCGGCGGCGACGGAGGGCGACACCAGGTGGGTGCGCCCGCCCTTGCCCTGCCGGCCTTGGAAGTTGCGGTTGCTGGTGGAGGCCGAGCGCTCGCCGGGCTTGAGCTGGTCGGGGTTCATGCCCAGGCACATCGAGCAGCCCGCGCCCCGCCACTCGGCACCGGCGTCCAGGAACACCCGGTCCAGGCCCTCGGCCTCGGCCTGCGCCTTGACGCCCACCGAGCCGGGGACGACCAGCATCCGGGTGTCGGCGTCGATCCGCTTGCCGCGCAGCAGCTCGGCGGCGATGCGGAGGTCCTCGATGCGGCCGTTCGTGCAGGAGCCCAGGAAGACGGTGTCGACCTCGATCTCGCGCAGGGGCGTCCCGGGTTCGAGGCCCATGTAGGCCAGCGCCTGCTGCGCGGCCCGGCGCTCGCCCTCGTCGGCGATGTCCGCCGGGTCGGGGACGATGCCGTCGATCGGCAGGCCCTGCCCGGGGTTGGTGCCCCAGGTGACGAAGGGGTCAGGGTCGAGGCGTCGAGCACCACCTCGCGGTCGAAGACGGCGCCCTCGTCGGTGCGCAGCGTCGACCAGTACTCCACGGCGGCGTTCCAGTCGGCCCCTGCGGGTGCATGGGGCCGGCCCCGGAGGAAGTCGAGGGTCACCTGGTCGGGAGCGATGAGCCCGGCCTTGGCGCCGGCCTCGATCGACATGTTGCAGATCGTCATCCGGGCCTCCATCGACAGCGCCTCGATCGCGCTGCCGCGGTACTCGATGACGTGCCCCTGGGCTCCGTTGGTCCCGATCTGGGCGATGACCGCCAGGATGACGTCCTTCGACGAGACGCCCGGGGGCAGCTGCCCGTCCACCGTCACCGCCATCTGCTTGGGCTTGTACTGCGGCAGGGTCTGGGTGGCGAGCACGTGCTCGACCTCGCTGGTGCCGATCCCGAACGCCAGCGCTCCGAACGCCCCGTGCGTGGAGGTGTGGCTGTCACCGCACACGATCGTCATCCCCGGCTGGGTCATCCCCAGCTGCGGGCCGATGACGTGCACGATGCCCTGGTCGCGGTCGCCCATCGGGGCCAGCCGGATGCCGAACTCGGCGGCGTTCGTGCGCAGCGCCTCGATCTGCGCCCGGCTCACCGGGTCTGCGATGGGAGCCAGGATGTCGAGGGTCGGGACGTTGTGGTCCTCGGTCGCCATCGTCAGGTCGGGACGGCGCACCGTGCGGCCCGCCGCGCGGAGCCCGTCGAAGGCCTGCGGGCTGGTCACCTCGTGCACGAGGTGCAGGTCGATGTAGAGCAGGTCGGGCTCGCCCGCGGCGCTGCGCACCACGTGAGCCTCGTAGACCTTCTCCGCCAGGGTCTTCGGCACGGTGGATCCTTCCGAGGTAGTGCTCGCACCCCGCTGGACTAGCCGTCTCACTGTTTGGGATGCAAGTATTGCTGTATGGGACAGCCTAACCCCGTCGCCGTCTTGGACAAAGCGGTGACCATCCTCCGCGCGGTGGCCGACGAGCCGGCGACCCTCGCCGAGCTGGTCAGCCGCACCGGCCTGCCCCGCGCCACCGCCCACCGCCTCGCCGTCGCCCTGGAGGGCACCGCCTCGTCCGGCGCACCCAGGAGGGCGCCTGGGCTCCCGGGCCGGCCCTGGTCGAGCTCGGCCGCGGCGGTGCCGACCTCGCCGATCTGGCCGGACGGCACCTGGTCGTCCTGCGCGACGCCAGCGGGAGAGCGCCCAGTTCTACGTCCGCGACGGCGCAACGCGCGTCTGCGTCGCCGCGGCCGAGCGCACCAGCGGGCTGCGCGACACCGTCCCCGTCGGCGCGCGGCTGCCCATGACGGCGGGGTCGGCCGCTCATGCGCTGCTCGCCTTCACGCCGGCCGACGAGGTCACCCGCCTGCTGCCGTCGGCCAGCTTCACCGCCCGGACCCTGCTCGACGTCCGCCGGCGCGGCTGGGCGCACAGCGTGGCCGAACGCGAGCCGGGGTCGCGTCGCTGTCCGCCCCGGTGCGCGACGGCTCCGGGACGGTCCTGGGCGCCGTCTCCATCTCCGGCCCGGTGGAGCGGCTGGGCCGCCGCCCCAGCCCCGAGATCGTCGGTGCGGTGCTCGACGCGGCGGCTGCCATCTCCCGCGCAGCCCGCTGAGGGCCCTGGTCCCGAACGGTCCGCCGGGCCACACTCGCGGCATGACTGCCGACGTCGCCCCGGTCGAACTCGCCCAGGCCGGACGGGCCCGCGTCGCCGGACCCGGCGAGGGCATCGGCCTGGACGAGCTCGCCCTGGCCACCCGCAACCACGGCCTGCCGTTGGAGGCCCTCCGGTACGACGTGACCCCGCCGGGCCTGCACTACGTCCTCACCCACTTCGACATCCCCGCCGCCGACGCCGCGACCTGGGAGCTGCGCATCGACGGCGCCGTCGACCGGCCGCTCACCCTGGGGATGGACGATGTGGTGCGCCGCCCCGCCGTCACCTCGCGCGTGCTGCTCGAGTGCGCCGGGAACGGCCGGGCACGCCTCGAGCCGCGCCCGGTCAGCCAGCCGTGGCTGCTGGAGGCCGTCGGGACGGCGGAGTGGACCGGCACGCCGCTGGCGCCGCTGCTGGAGGAGGCGGGCCTCTCCCCGACGCCGTCGACGTCATCTTCACCGGTGCCGACCACGGCGTGGAGCGCGGCGTCGAGCAGGACTACGCCCGCGGGCTGCCGTTGGCCGAGGCCCTGCGCCCGGACGCCCTGCTGGTCTGGGCGATGAACGGGCAGCCGCTCCCGCCGCAGCACGGCGCACCGCTCCGGCTGGTGATCCCCGGCTGGTACGGCATGGCGCACGTGAAGTGGCTGACCCGCATCGACGTCCTGACCGAGGCGTTCACCGGCTACCAGAACGCCACCGCCTACCGGCTGAAGGTGGACGCCCACGAGGCCGGCGAGCCGGTCACGCGGATCCGGCCACGGGCGCTGGTGGCCCCGCCCGGGTGGCCGGACTTCATGACGCGGGAGCGGTTCGTCCGCGCCGGCGCCGTGCCGCTGTCCGGGCGGGCGTGGTCCGGCCGCGCGCCCGTCACGCGCGTCGAGGTGAGCACCGACGGCGGCCGGACGTGGGACGACGCCACCGTCGCCCCGGTCGATCCGGGGCACCCGTTCGCCTGGCGGGCCTGGCGCTACGACTGGACCGCGTCCGCCGGCGCGCAGGAGCTGCTGGTCCGGGCCACCGACGAGGACGGCACCCAGCCGGTCGAGCAGGAGTGGAACCGCCAGGGCATGGCGAACAACCTCGTCCAGCGGGTCCCCGTCACGGTGCTGCCGGCCTAGTCCTCCCGGGGCTCCTCCGGTGTCTCCACGACGATCGGGCGCATCCGCGACCAGAGCGCGAACCCGACGGCGACGGCGACCATCGCGATCCCGGCCCACAGGTTGGCGTTCACCCCGCCGGCCTTCGCCAGTGCCTCCTCCGACCGGTCGACGATCCCCACGATCACGAGGACGACGCCGTAGAACCCGATCAGGCCGGCGATGACGTTGCGGACGTCGAACGCCCCTGCCGCCTGCTTCGTGCCTGGCTGCTTCCCGGTGCTCATCCGATGTGCTCCTGACTCAGCTGAAGATGACGTTCAGGGCGACGACCAGGGCCAGCGCGATGCCGGCGAGCGGCACCGGCGACTGGTACCAGGGCAGGCGGTGCGCCTCCGGATCGGTGCGCTGCTCCTTCGGCGTCTCCGAGTAGACCAGCCCCGCCAGCTCGGCGACCGGCTTCGGTGCCGTCACCTGGGTGACCGCGACGCTCACCACGATGTCGACGACGAACGCGGCGGCGGCGGCCACGAAGGCGCCGCCCTGACCCGGCAGGTCGAACACCCCTGCGGCCACCAGCCGGTCCACGGTGATCGCCGCGGCCGTGCCGGACACCAGCCCCACCCAGCCGGCGGTCGGCGTCATGCGCTTCCAGAACATGCCGAGGATGAACGTGGCGAACAGCGGCGCGTTGAAGAAGCCGAACAGCGTCTGCAGGTAGTCCATCAGGTTGTCGTAGCCGGCGGCGATCAGCGCCGTCCCGACCGCGGCCGCCGTGGCGCCGACCGTCGCCCACCGGCCGACCCGGAGGTAGTAGTCGTCGGGGCGGTCCTTCTTCACGTACTGCTGCCACAGGTCGTAGCTGAAGACGGTGTTGAACGAGGAGATGTTGGCCGCCATGCCGGCCATGAACGCCGCGAGCAGCCCGGCGATCGCGATGCCGAGCAGGCCGTTGGGCAGTACGTCGCGGATCAGCAGCAGGATCGCGTCGTTGTAGTCGATGTCGCCGCCCTCCGCGGGATCGGCCTTGAAGGCGACCATCTCGCTGACCAGGACGCCGGCGATCATGCCGGGGATCACGACGATGAACGGCACGAACATCTTCGGGAACGCACCGATGATCGGGGTGCTCCGCGCCGCGGACATCGACTTGGTCGCCATCGCCCGCTGCACCTCGACGAAGTTCGTCGTCCAGTACCCGAAGGACAGCACGAAGCCGAGCCCGAACACGATGCCGATGACCGACCAGATGGGGTTCTCGAAGCCGGACAGCTCGGTGGCCGGCCACGAGGACAGCTGCTCCTCACCCCCGGCGACTCCCGGACGGCGTCGATCAGCCCGCCGACGCCGCCCACCTTGTTCAGCCCGATGAGGGTCAGCGGCAGCAGCGCGGCGACGATGACGAAGAACTGCAGGACCTCGTTGTAGATCGCCGCCGACAGCCCGCCCAGGGTGATGTAGCTGAGCACGATGACCGCGGCGAGGATCAGCGACACCCACAGCGGCCAACCCAGCAGCGAGCCGACGATCGTGGCCAGCAGGTAGAGGTTGATCCCGGCGATGAGCACCTGCGCGACGGCGAAGCTGATCGCGTTGACCAGGTGGGCGCCGGTGCCGAACCGGCGGCGCATGAACTCCGGGACGCTGCGGACCTTCGAGCCGTAGTAGAAGGGCATCATCACGATGCCCAGGAACAGCATCGCGGGGACGGCGCCGATCCAGAAGTAGTGCATCGTGGCCATGCCGTACTGCGCGCCGTTGGCCGACATGCCGATGATCTCGACCGCGCCGAGGTTGGCCGAGATGAACGCCAGGCCGGTCACCCAGGCCGGCAGCGAGCGGCCGGACAGGAAGAAGTCGAGGCTGTCCGACACCCGCCGGCGGGCGGCGAGCCCGATCCCCAGGACGACGGCGAAGTAGACGGCGACCAGCGCGTAGTCGATGAACGAGGCGTCCAGCCTCAGGGAGTCCTCCACGACGCTCCTTCCGGGATGTCAGGCGATCCGTCGGGCGCCGGCCGACGGCACGACGTCGAACGTGCGCGGTGCGGCGAAGCCCTCGCGGGCGAACCGCTCGCGGACGGCGTCGGCGACGGCCCGGGCGCGGACGCGGTCGACCAGCAGCACGGCGCTGCCACCGAAGCCACCGCCGACCATGCGGGCACCGTGCGCCCCGGCCTCGACCGCGGCGTCGACGCAGGCGTCGAGCTCGACGGTGGAGATCTGGAAGTCGTCGCGGAGCGAGGCGTGCCCGGCGGTCAGCACCCGGCCGATGCCGCGGGGTCGGCGTCCGCGCGCAGGACGGCGACCACCTCGAGGACGCGCGCGTTCTCGGTGACGATGTGCCGGGCGCGCCGCAGCAGCACGTCGTCGTCCAGGGCGGCCAGCCCGGCGACGTCGGCGACGTCCCGCAGCGCCGGCACCCCGAGCCGCTCCGCGGCCTGCTCGCACTCGCGGCGCCGGTCGCCGTAGCCGCCGTCCGCGTGGGTGTGCGACGTGCCGGTGTCGACGACCAGGAGCTCCAGCCCCACGGCGGCGAGGTCCAACGGCACCTGCTCGGTCCGACGCTCCCGGGTGTCGAGGAACAGCGCGTTCCCGGAGGTGCACAGCAGCGAGGCGGACTGGTCGAGGATCCCGGTGGGGGCCCCGACGAAGTCGTTCTCCGACCGGCGGGCCAGCTCGACGAGGTCGGTGCGGCTCAGCTCGGGCGCCACGAGGTCCGCCAGCCCCAGGGCGACCGAGCAGGTCAGCGCCGCCGACGACGACAACCCGGCGCCGACCGGGACGTCGGTGTCGACCAGGACGTCCAGGCCGCCGCCGAGCCGGTCCCGGAGGCCCGCCACCACGCCTGCGGGGTAGCCGGCCCAGCCGTCGGGACGGCCGGGGCGAGCTCGTCCATCGCCAGCTCGACCACGGCGCCGTCGCCCTGCAGCGAGGCCAGTGCCAGCCGGCCGTCGGTGCGCCGGCCGACCGCGGCCCGCGTGGTGTGCGGCAGGGCCACGGGCAGCACGTAGCCGTCGTTGTAGTCGGTGTGCTCGCCGATGACGTTGACCCGTCCGGGTGCTGCCCAGACGCCCTCGGGGTCCCGGCCGTACCGTTCGCGGAAGGCCTCCGCCGCCCGAACGGCCGCCTGGTCGTCGTCGGTCACGCCTCGACCACTCCGTCGACGGTCCGCAGCTGCTCGGCGATGTCCTCGGGATTCGTGTCGGTGATGAATGCGCCCATGCCCGACTCCGACCCGGCGAGGTACTTCAGCTTCCCGGCGCCCGGCGGAACGAGAACACCTGCAGGTGCAGCCACCAGTCCTCGCGCCCGGCGCGCACCGGGGCCTGGTTCCACGAGGCGATGTAGGGCATCGGCGTGTCCATCATGCGGGCGAAGCGGCCCAGCACGTCGAGGTAGACGTCGACGAAGGCGTCGCGCTCCTCGTCGGTGAGCGCCGGGATGTCGGGCACCCGCCGGGTCGGGAACAGCTGCACCTCGTAGGGCCAGCGCGTGGCGGCCGGGACGAACGCCGTCCAGTGCTCGTTGGCGGTGACCACCCGCGGACCCGACCGCTCCGCTGCCAGGACCTCGGCGAACAGGTCGCCGCCGGTCGCTTCGCGGTGGCGTGCGACCGAGGCCTGGATCCGCTCCACCCGCGGCGGGAGGTAGGGGTAGGCGTAGATCTGCCCGTGCGGGTGGGACAGCGTCACCCCGATCTCCTCGCCGTGGTTCTCGAACGGGAAGACGTACTCGATGCCCTCGAGCGCACTCAGCGTCTCGGTCCGGTCGGCCCACACGTCCACCACAAGGCGGGCCCGGTCGGGGCCCAGGTCGGCGAAGACCCGGTCGTGGTCGTCGGTGAAGCACACGACCTCCGCGCGACCGAACCCCGGCCGCAACTCGGCCAGCGGAGCCCCGGGAGCGGTGGGCGGCACGTCGCGCTCGACGCCGGTGGCCAGCGACGGGAACCGGTTCTCGAAGACGACGACCTCGTAGCCGCTCTCCGGGATCTCCGTGGGCCGTCCCGGACCCGAGGGATCCAGCGGGCACTCGTCGGCCGGCGGCAGGAAGGTGCGCGTCTGCCGGTGCGAGGCGATGGCGACCCACTCGCCGAGGAGGGCGTCGTAGCGCAGCTGGGACCGGTTGGAGACCGCAGGGAGATCGCGGGTGTCCGCGGCGTCGCGCGGGGTGGGTTCCCGGTCGAAGTAGAGGATCTCCCGGCCGTCGGCCAGGCGACGGCTCGTGCGGATCACTGCTGCCCATCCCTCCAGTCGGCCGTCGCACAGGCGCGGAGGGCCGCACCGAAGCTAGTCCGCTGCGCGATCACCGGCCAGTTCGGGGCGGAGGTCCACCGAAACGGCGAGAGCCCCCGACCGTGCAGGTCGGGGGCTCGCGCGCGGTGTAGCCCCGAAGGGATTCGAACCCTCGCTACCGCCGTGAGAGGGCGGCGTCCTAGGCCGCTAGACGACGGGGCCGTGCGCCGTGGTGCGCAGCCATTCTGCCACGGCGGCGCGAGCCGCTGCGCAGCCCCCGGACGGCCGGGACGAGGGAACCTGATCATCGCGCATCCTCCCCCGGCCTCCACGGTGAGGGAGCATCGGTGGCCTTGGCGGCCGCGCGTTCCGCGCTGAAAATGTGTCGGTCACCCGCTGACGCCGGTTGTCCTTGATCGTGGGAGGTCGTGAGGGAGCAGGGTGCCGAGGGCCGCGTCGTGGGCGCTTCCTTGTCGCTTCGAGCACGCGGATCAGATTGCAGTTCTTGCCCAGCGGTCCTCGCGGGTGACGCCGTGACGGTGGCGCCGGTGAGGAGGCCGTGGTGCTGAACGAGGACGAACAGGTCGAGGAGATCGTCGCCCGGGTCGCGGCGCTCGATATCGGCAAGGCCGAGCTGGTGTGCTGCGTGCGAGTGCCGCATCCGCAACGCGCGGGCAGGCGGATGCAAGAGGTGGTCACCTACCGCACGATGACCCGCTCACTGCTGGTCATGGTCGACCGGCTGACCGAGCTGGGTGTCACCGAGGTGGTCATGGAGGCCACCAGCGACTACTGGAAGCCTCCGTTCTATCTGCTGGAGGCCCACGGGCTGAACCCTGAACTGGTCAACGCCCGCGACGTCAAGCACCTGCCCGGGCGGCCCAAGACCGACAAGCTGGACGCGGTGTGGCTGTGCAAGCTCGCCGAGCGCGGCATGCTGCGGCCCAGCTTCGTGCCGCCGCCGCCGATCCGCCGGCTGCGGGATGTCACCCGGTACCGGGCCGATCTCGTCGAGGTGCGTACCGCGGAGAAGCAGCGGGTGGAGAAGCTGCTCGAAGACGCCCAGATCAAGCTGTCGGTGGTGGTCAGCGACATCTTCGGCGTCTCCGGGCGAGACATGCTCGCCGCGCTGATCGGCGGGCAGCGGGACCCCAAGGTGCTGGCCCAGCTGGCCCGGGGGCGGATGCGGGGCAAGCTCACCGATCTGGAAGAGGCGTTCACCGGCTACTTCACCGATCACCACGCGCGGCTGCTGACCACGATGCTGGCTCGCATCGACGGTCTGACCGCCGATATTGCTGGGCTCGAGGCGATGATCGAGGAGATGGTCGCCCCTTTCGGCCACGCGGTGGCGAAGCTGGATGAGATTCCGGGCATCGGCCGCGCCGCCGCCAGCGCGATCGTGGCCGAGATCGGCTTGGACATGGGCAGGTTCCCCACCCCGGACACCTGTGCGCCTGGGCCCGTTTCGCTCCGGCCACCAAGGAATCGGCCGGCAAGAAGAAGGGACCGGGCAGCACCGGCCACGGCAACCGCTATCTGGCCAAGGTCATCGGCGAGGCCGTCGCTGGCGCGGCGAAGACCGACACCTTCCTCGGTGAGCGATATCGCCGCCTGGCCCGCCGCCGAGGAGGGAAGAGGGCCGTCGTCGCCGTCGGCCGCTCCATGCTGGTGATCATCTGGCATCTGCTGTCCGATCCCGACGCACACTTCATCGACCTCGGCTCGGACTTCCACGCCAAACGCACCGACCCCGACCGCCGCCGCCGCGCCTACGTTCACCAACTCCAAGCGCTCGGCTACACCGTCACCCTCACCCCGGCCGCCTGACCCACAACCGTTCGCCCGTCCCCGACTCGGCGCAGCCCTACCCCGAGCCGACGGTCCCGTTCGCCCTACCCCAGTCATTTTCGGATCAGGACGCTCGCAGCTGAGGGAGGACGCGACCGTGCGCGTGGCGGTGGATGTCCTGGAGACGGCGAGAGCCCCCGGCCGGAAGGCCGGGGGCTCTCGTGCGCTGTAGCCCCGAAGGGATTCGAACCCTCGCTACCGCCGTGAGAGGGCGGCGTCCTGGGCCGCTAGACGACGGGGCCGTGCGGTGCTGCAGAGGTGCATCTCCAGGAGATGATGCGTCCTCGCTGGGGTACCAGGACTCGAACCTAGACTAACGGAACCAGAAACCGTCGGGCTGCCAATTACCCCATACCCCATGGGTGGCACCTCGCGGCGCCGCAGAAGACGATACCCGACGTGTCCGGCCGGGGTGGCACCACCCCCGGTGGCGGACCGGAACGGCCATCCTTCCGGAGCGCGCGGTGACCGTGAGGGAAGGGTGGTCCGCTGTCAGCGGGCTGGGAGCGCCACGGGGCCCGGCATCCGCAGGTCGACGGCGGCTGTCCACGTCTCGGGGAGCAGCCGGTGTCGCGACCGGGCGACCAGGGTGACGTAGGCGGCCATCGACGCGAGGCTGACCGCGGCGAAGAGGAGACCGATCCCCGCGGGGACCTCCGCGGTCGCCACACCGTCACCCAGGGTGCCGGCCAGCACGAACACCAGGACGTTGTTGACCGCGTGCAGCACGATCGCCGCCTCCAGCCCGCCGGTCAGCCAGACGACCGCCGAGGCGGCCAGGCCGAATGCGAACCGGTCGAGGAACGTCAGGACGTCCTGGGGACCGTGCGCCGCCGCGAACAAGGCGGCCGTCAGCAGCGCCGCGACCAGCGCGCCGGCCCGCGGCGAGCGGATCCAGCCGGCGATCGCCTGGCTGAGGTACCCGCGGAAGACGTACTCCTCGGCGGCCGACTGGAGTGGCGTCGTCAGCAGCACGACGACCAGGAGCCAGCCGTAGGAGGACACCGGCCCGGTCATCTCCTCGTCGCCCACCGTGAAGGTGAGCAGCACGGCCAGCCCGATGCCGACGCCCAGGGTGGCCAGCGCGAGGAGCGTGTACGGCAGCAGCAACCGCCTGCGCAGCCGCCCCAGCACCGACGAGGACCATCCGCGGGGCATGCCGTGGGCGACAACCCAGACCATCCAGACGGACGGGATGGCGACGATCAGGGACGCGTTGAGGAACAGCAGCACCCAGGGGTCGCTGAACTCCTCGAGGCCCATGTCCGGGAGCGTGCCGAGGTCGCTGCCCGAGGCGAGCAGACCGAGCACCCCGGCCACCGCGGTCATCACGGCGAGGGCCGCGTAGACCACGGCGAGCAGGAGCACCCCAGCACGGGCCGCCACCACGCCCAGTCGCGGGAGCGCATGGCCCGCAGGAACGTCGTCGGCTGGTCGTGCGGCGGTGTGCCGGGGGCGGTGCCCACCGGACCACCGGCGGCGCTTGCGGCGTCCAGGGAACAGGTGCCCACGGACCCGGGGCCGGCCCCCAGGCCTGCGGCCCCCACCGCGCGAGCGCCCACTCCGGCGGCGGCTCCGACGGGGGTCCCCACGGGAGCGGCCCCGGTGGCGGCCCGGGTGGCGCCCCCAGGGACCGGGCGTCATGGGGGACCGCCCCAGGGCGGGGCGACGGGACCGAGCTGCCAGGGTTCGGGGCGGCGCGTCGGCGGCGGCCCGGAGTACCCGTCGACGACGGGCTCGCGGTCCGGTCCGCTCATCCGGCGGTCGGCCCGCCGGCGGTCCCGGCCACGGCGCGGGCGGCGGCGAGCCGGGCCAGCGTCCGCTCCCGTCCGAGGATCTCGAGCGACTCGTACAGCGGCGGCGAGACGGTGCGCCCGCTGACGGCGACCCGCACCGGGCCGAACGCCTGGCGCGGCTTGCGTCCGAGCCCGTCGACCAGCGCCGCCTTCAGCGCGTCCTCGATCCGAGCCGTCGACCAGTCGGCCAGCACGCTGAGCGCACTCGTCGCGGCGTCCAGCACCTCGGCGGCGTCGGCTCCGGCCAGCTGCTTCTCGGCGGCCGCCGGCTCGATCTCGACGTCCTCGACGAAGAGGAACCGCAGCAGGCCCACGGCCTCGGAGAGCACGATCATCCGCTCCTGGGCCATCGGGGCGATGGCCTGCAGGACGGACTGCTGCTCCGCGGTCGGCGGCTCCTCGACCAGCCCGGCACCGGCCAGGTACGGCGTGATCCGCTCGACGAACGCCTCGACCGGCAGGGCGCGCAGGTGGGTGGCGTTGATCGCCTCGGCCTTCTTGAGGTCGAAGCGCGCGGGGTTGGCACTGACCCGGCCGACGTCGAAGGCCTCGACCAGCTCGGCGGTCGAGAAGATGTCGCGGTCCTCCGCGATCGACCAGCCCAGCAGTGCCAGGTAGTTGACCAGGCCCTCGGGGAGGAAGCCGCGTTCGCGGTACACGTCGAGGTTGGACGTGGGGTCGCGCTTCGAGAGCTTCTTCGTCCCCTCGCCGGTGACCAGCGGCAGGTGCCCGAAGCGGGAGTGCCCTGGGCGACGCCGATGTCGGTGAGCGCCGCGTACAGCGCGAGCTGTCGCGGCGTCGAGGGCAGCAGGTCCTCCCCGCGCAGCACGTCGGTGATGCCCATGAGGGCGTCGTCGACGGGGTTCACGAACGGGTAGAGCGGCGCACCGTTCCCGCGCACCAGCACGAAGTCCGGCACGGCACCGGCGGCGAAGCGCACCTCGCCGCGGACCAGGTCGGTCCAGGTGAGGTCCTCGTCGGGCATCCGCAGGCGCAGGACGGGTGTGCGGCCCTCGTCGCGGAAGGCGGCCTTCTGCGCGTCGGTGAGGAACCGGTCGTGGTTGTCGTACCCGAGCTTGGGATCCTGACCGGCCGCCCGGCGACGGGCGTCGACCTCGTCGTTGGTGGAGAAGGACTCGTAGGCATGGCCGGACGCGAGCAGCTTCGCGGCCACCTCGCGGTAGACGTCGTGCCGCTCCGACTGCCGGTAGGGCCCGTTCGGTCCGCCGACCTCGGGCCCCTCGTCCCAGTCGAGGCCGAGCCAGCGCAGGCTGTCCAGCAGGTGCCGGTAGGACTCCTCGGAGTCGCGCGAGGCGTCGGTGTCCTCGATCCGGAAGACGAAGGTGCCACCGGCATGCCGCGCGTGCGCCCAGTTGAACAGCGCCGTGCGGATCAGACCGACGTGCACCAGGCCGGTCGGTGAGGGGCAGAAACGGGTGCGGATCGTCGTCGGCGTGGCGGGCGGGGTCGATCGACCACTCATCGGGCGCCGCCTGCCGTGGAGACGCCTTCGGCGGCCGCGACGCTGTTGGTCAGCGAGCCCAGGCCCTGGATCGTCACCTCGACCTGCTGGCCGGGCCGGATCGGGCCGACCCCGGAGGGGTGCCCGTGAGGACCACGTCGCCGGGCAGCAGCGTCATCACCTGCGAGATGTAGGAGATGAGGGTCGGGACGTCGAAGATGAGCTGGCTGGTGCGGCCCTGCTGCCGCGGCTCGCCGTCGACGGTGCAGGTGACCTCCAGGTCGGTCGGGTCCAGACCCAGCCCGCCGAGGTCGGTCTCGATCCAGGGGCCGATCGGGCAGAACGAGTCGAAGCCCTTGGCGCGGGTCCACTGCCCGTCGCTCTTCTGCATGTCCCGCTCGGTGACGTCGTTGCCGATCGTGTAGCCGAAGATGCTGGCGCCGGCCTGCTCCGGCGTCACGTTGCGGGCGCCGCGGGCACCGATGACGACGGCGAGCTCCGCCTCGTGGTGCACGTTCGTGCTGCCCGGCGGGATGCGGATCGCGTCCCCCGGTCCGACGACCGATGTCGACGGCTTCAGGAACAGCAGGGGCTCCGTCGGCGCGTCGCCGGTGAGCCCCTTCATCTCCTCGATGTGCGCGGCGTAGTTCTTGCCGACGCACACCACCTTGCTCGGCAGGATCGGCGACAGCAGGCGGATGTCCGCCTGCGCGAACCGGGCGCCGGTGAAGGAGATCCGGCCGAAGGGATGGCCCTCGATCTGGGCCACCTGGCCGTCTCCGTCGAGGACGCCGAAGGACATGCCCTGGGGGAGGCGAAACGAACGATGCGCACGGGCCGAGGCTAGTCGGCCACGGGCGGCCCTACGGTTGCGCCCATGGCCTGCCGCTTCTCCGAACTCGTCGTCGACAGCCGCGACCCCGAGGCCCTCGCCGCCTTCTGGGCCGCCGTCCTGGACTACCGGGTCCTCGGCCGGGAGGAGGACGGGTCGGTGGAGATCGGCTCCGAGGCCGGGTTCGGCGGCGCCGCGCCCACCCTGGTGTTCGGCCCGGTCAACGACCCCACGCCCGGCAAGCGCCGGCTACACATCGACGTCAACGCCACCGACCGCGACCAGGACGCGGAGCTCGAGCGGCTGCTCGGCCTCGGCGCTACCTTCGCGGACGTCGGCCAGACCGGGGACGAGGGCTGGCACGTGCTCGCCGACCCGGAGGGCAACGAGTTCTGCCTGCTGCGCCGGCGCCTGGACCCGCTGTGACGGACGACGGCAGGGTCGTGCCGAGTGGAGCCCGGAGGGTTCCGCGCAGGCGCGACGCAGCGGCTCATGTAAGGCGGCCGCGCAGCCGCAGATCATCCACGTCGACGCCGCGGACGTCCCCGGCTGGGGACCCATGGGCGAGATCCGGCCCGAGGCCGACCGCTCAGGGGTTGGACTCCCGCTCGGGGGCGACGTCGATGTCGAGGAGGAGCGGCCGGTCCAGGCCGCGCAGGCGCGGGAGGACGTCGTCGAAGGTCTCCAGCAGCTGCTCGTAGCTGCTGATCCGCTCGGCGGGGCAGCCCAGCGCCGTGGCCAGGGCGGACAGCCGCACCTCGGGAAGCCGGGCCACGGAGCCTTGCCCCCGGCCCGCTCGGCCAGCTTGTCCATGATCGCGTAACCGCCGTTGGCGAACACGATGAACAGCGCCCCGACGCCGTAGTTCGCCGCGGTCCACAGCGACTGGACGGCGTAAATCGAGGAGCCGTCCCCGAGGATCGCGATCACCGGGCGGTCCGGGCGGGCCATCCGGACCCCGATCGCGGCGGGCATGCCGAAGCCCAGCCCACCCATGGCCACGCCCAGGTACCCCAGCGGCTCCCTCGACGGCAGCATCTCCTCGAGCACCTGCCGGGTGGACGGCGTCTCCTCCACCACGACGGTGTCGCGGTCGGTCCGCTCGGCCAGGAGCGCGAACACGTGCGGCGCCCGCATCGGCTCGCCCGCTGCCGGCGGCGGCACGGTCGGCACCACGCGCGGCGGGCGGCCGGAGGGTTCGCGGCGCGCGACCCGCGCGGCCAGGGCGGCGCAGAAGACCCCCGGGTCGGTCAGCACGGCGAGGTCGGCCGAGCTGCGGTGCACCTCGGCGGGGTCCTGGCTCACCTCGACGACGCGGACGCCGTCGGCGACGAAGGGACCGGGCTCGAACGGGTACTGCCGGAACACCGGCGCCCCGACGACGAGCACGACGTCGTGCCCTCGAGGGCGCCGCGCAGCCGGCTCCGGGCGGCGGGGAGCAGTCCCTGGTAGTTCGGATGGTCCTGGGGAAGCCGGCGCGGGCGCCGAACGCCTCCTGGCGCACGGGTGCGTCGAGCTTCTCCGACAGGGTCACCAGGGCCGCACGGGTGTCCGTGGTGTCGGCGCCCGCTCCGACGACGAGCAGCGGTGAGCGCGCGCCGTCCAGCAGGGCACTGACCTCGTCGACGGTCGGCCCGTCGACCCCGGCGGGACGCCGCACCTGCGCGGGGGCGGCAGCCGGCCCGGCGCCGGTCATGGGCCGGCCCCAGTCGTCCATGGGGACGATCACGATCGCCGGACCGCGGGCGGTGACCGCCTCGTGGTAGCCGCGGGCGATCGCACCCGGGACGTCCTGGGCGGTGGCTGGCTGGTTGACCCAGACCGGGTAGTCGCCGGCCAGGCCCTCGAGCCGCCCCGTCAGGAACGGCTCGAGGGCCAGGTGCCGGCGGTCCTGCTGCCCGACCACCACGACCAGGGGCGCCCGGTTCACCCGGGCGGTGGCCAGAGCGCCCACGGCATTGCCCAGCCCGGCCGTCGTGTGCAGGTTGACCAGTGCCGGGCGCTCGTTGGCGATCGCCCAGCCGGTCGCGATACCGACGACGGACCCCTCGTGCAGTGCCAGGACGAACCGGATGTCGTCCGGGAGGCCCGTGAGGAACGGCACCTCCGTGGAACCCGGGTTGGCGAAGATTCGTGGTCAGCCCCAGGCTCCGGAACGTGTCCAGCGTGGCCTCGCGGACCGTCGGTGCCGCCCCGGCGACGTCCGCCCCTGCCTCGGGGTCGTGGCGTCGGGCACCGGTCAGTCGGTCGCGATCAGCGAGTCGACGTCGGCCGGCTCGGGGTGATCCCGAACTCGGCCATCAGCTCGGCGACGGTCTCCACCGACTCCACGTTGATCTCCTGCGGGAAGGCGGGCAGGGCGATCGCCTCGGCGGCCTCCGGCGGGACCTGCGTGTAGGTGAGGATGATCCGCCGGACCTCGTCGGGGTTCTCCTGCGCGTAGGTCAGGGACTCCTCCATGGCGGCCTGGAACTCGTCGACCAGCTCCGGCTCCTCCTGCAGCAGCTGCTCGGTGGTGAAGTAGACGGCGACCGTCAGGTCCTCGATGGGCTCGGCGAACGGCGCCAGGACCGACCGCGCACCCTGGTTCCGGGACACGGTGAGGAAGGGCTCGACCACCCAGGCCGCGTCGATGTTGCCGGCCTGCAGGGCGGCGGGCATCTCCGGGAAGGGCAGCTCGACGAAGTTGACGTCGGACGGGTCGCCACCGGCGTCCTCGATCGCCTTCCGGATCGTCACCTCGCCGATGTTCTTCAGGTTGTTCACCGCGACGGTCTGACCCTGGAGGCCGGAGGCGTCCTGGATGGCGCTGTCCCCGGGCACGACCACCCCGGAGAAGTCCGTCTCCGGATCACCGGTCGTGGCGACGCCGTTGGCCACCATCCGCAGCGGCAGGCCCTCGGAGCCGGCGAGCAGGATCGAGGTCACGTTGCCGAAGGAGAAGTCGTAGTCGCCGGACACGACACCCGGCACGGCCGCGGCACCGCCCGAGCCGGGGACCAGCTCGACGTCCATGCCCCGCTCCTCGAAGAAGCCCTGCTCCACACCGAGGTAGATGGGGGCGACGTCGACGATCGGGATCACGCCGACGCGGAGCTCTCGGACCTCCTCGCCGCCTCCCCACCCCCGCCGTCGCCGGAGGAGTCGTCGCTGCCGCAGGCAGCGATCGGGGTCAGCAGCGCCAGGACGGCGAGCGGGCTGAGCAGGCGACGCATCGAGGGGCTCCTTTTGCCGAGCGACGACGAGCGGAATGTTCGCAGCGCGAACATTTGTTCTCGTTATGAACCTATTTCGTGCGCCAGGTCACGTCAAACGGGCGTGATGACACCGTGACGAACGCTCGCCCCGGCGTTCACGGACGGTTCCGGAGCGTCACCCCGCGGGTGCCGGCCCGCTCACCACGGCGTAGGTGAGCGCATCCACCAGGGCGTGCCAGGACGCCTCGACGATGTTGTCGTGCACCCCCACGGTGGTCCACTCCCGCGCGCCGTCCGTCGTGCTGATCAGCACGCGCGTGGTGGCGCTCGTGCCACCCTTCCAGCCGAGGATGCGGACCTTGTAGTCGGCGAGGGAGACCTCCGCCAGCTCCGGGTGCCGGCTGACCAGCGCCTGGCGCAGCGCGTTGTCCAGGGCGTTGACCGGGCCGTTGCCCTCGGCGGTGGTGATGATCCGCTCGCTCCTGCCGTGCTCGTCGACGACGTGCACCTTCACGGTCGCCTCGCTGACCACCACGCCGTTCCCCCAGTGCTCGACGGAGGTCCGGTAGCTCTCCAGCTCGAACAATGGCGGCGGCGCACCGGGCAGCTGGGCCCGGAGCAGCAGCTCGAAGGAGGCGTCTGCCGCCTCGAACGACCAGCCGTCGGCCTCGAGCACCTTCACCTGGTCGACGACCCGGCCGATGGCGTCGCCCTGACCGGCGAGGTCCACGCCGAGCTCGCGCCCCTTGAGCTCCACCGATGCCCGCCCGGCCATCTCGGTGACCAGGATGCGCATGTCGTTGCCGACGACGGTGGGGTCCAGGTGGTTGTACAGCTCCGGGCTGACCTTGATCGCGCTGGCGTGCAGGCCGGCCTTGTGCGCGAAGGCCGATGCCCCCACGAAGGGCTGGTGGTCGTCCGGCGCGATGTTGGCGAGCTCGGCGATGGCATGGCTGACGCGCTGCAGTTCGGAGAGGCACTCCGCGGGCACGACGGGCAGCCCCATCTTGGTCATAAGGTTGCCGATGAGCGCGAAGGTGTCGGCGTTGCCGGCCCGCTCGCCGTAGCCGTTCGCGGTCCCCTGCACGTGCGTGACGCCGGCCTCGACGGCGACGAGGGAGTTGGCGACGGCGCACCCGGTGTCGTCCTGGCAGTGGATGCCGAGCCGGCCCGACACCCGCGAGCGGACGTCGGCGACGACCCGGCCCACCCCCATGGGCAGCATGCCGCCGTTGGTGTCGCACAGGACCCCCACCTCGGCACCGGCGTCGAACGCCGCCTGCAGCACCCGCACCCCGTAGTCGGGGTCGGCCGCGTAGCCGTCGAAGAAGTGCTCGCAGTCGAGGAACACACGCCGTCCGTGGGCGACGAAGAAGGCGACCGTGTCGGCCACCATCGCCAGGTTCTCCTCCAGCGTCGTCCGCAGCGCCTCGCGGACGTGCCGGACGTCGGACTTCGCGACCAGGCAGACGACCGGCGTCCCCGCGTCGAGCAGCGCGCGGACCTGACGGTCCTCCTCCACCCGCACGCCGGCCTTGCGGGTGGCGCCGAACGCGACGAGCTGCGCGTGCCGCAGCGTGAGCTCGGTGCGCGCCCGGGCGAAGAACTCCGTGTCCTTCGGCAGCGCACCGGGCCACCCGCCCTCGATGAAGCCCACACCGATCTCGTCGAGCAGGCGGGCCACGGCCAGCTTGTCGGCGACGGAGTAGCTCACGCCCTCCCGTTGCGCACCGTCGCGGAGCGTGGTGTCGAAGACGTGGAAGTCGGTGCTGGTCATGGGGACTCCTGGAGCGGTGATCCGGCGCGAACACGAAAAAGACCCCCGGGTACGGGAGGTCTGCGCGCAGTCGGGGAGTGAACTGCGCGCTAGCTGATGATGATCGTGCCGACGGTGTGCATCGCGACCATGAAAGCACGCACCCCGCTCGCGCGGCTGCCCCTGCCCCGGAAATCCTGCGACGCGGGGCAGGTCGGCCTGGTACCCGGTCCCGGTGATCCCGACCGACTGGCACCCCGTGCGCCGCCGCGCGGACGGCGAGCACGTCGGCTACCTCGTCCCCGACGGCTCGCCGGACCTCGTCGTCCCCGTGACCCTCGTGGGGTCCGTCCTCGGGCCGGCACAGGTTCCCGCGACGGCGACGGCGCTGCTGTCGGCACGGGGGCCGGCCGCGCTCGACCGGCGCTGGTGGTGCCGGTTGCCGGTCCCGCTGACCGACAGGACGGACGCCGGCCGGCCCGAGGACGACTGGGGGTGGTCGGCCGTCGTGCTGGTCGAGGCCTCCCCACGGGCTGCCGGGTCAGGCTCGAGTACGCCGAGCCTGCCGAGATGCGGGCCCAGGCCCTGCTCCCCGTGCCGGTCGGCGACCTGCTCCTGCCGGAGCCGCCGCCCCCGTGAGTCGAGGGAGCGGCCCGGCGGTCGGTTCTCCTTCAGCCGCTCGCGAGGGCGGCGAGCCGGTCGCCGACGTCGGTGGTGCGGACCGGGCCCTGCGGCGAACGGGTGGAGAGGTCGAACGCCACCGCGGCGTTGACCTTCTTGGCCTGCTCGGTCCGGCCGAGGTGCTCGAGCAGCAGCCCCACCGAGAGGACGGTGGCCGTCGGGTCGGCGATCCCCTGCCCGGCGATGTCGGGGGCGGAGCCGTGCACCGGCTCGAACATGCTGGGGTTGGTGCCCGAGGCGTCGAGGTTGCCGCTCGCGGCCAGACCGATGCCGCCGGTCACGGCGGCGGCGATGTCGGTGACGATGTCGCCGAAGAGGTTGTCGGTGACGATGACGTCGTACCGGCCGGGGTCGGTGATGAAGAACATCGACGCGGCGTCGACGTGCTGGTAGGCGACGGTGACCTCGGGGAACTCCGAGGAGACCTCCTCGGTCACCCGCGACCAGAGGCCGCCGGCGTGGGTGAGCACGTTGGTCTTGTGGATCAGGGTGAGGTGCTTGCGCGGCCGGGCGAGGGCCCGCTCGAAGGCGTAGCGCACCACCCGCTCGACGCCGAACGCCGTGTTGAGGCTGACCTCGGTGGCCACCTCCTGCGGGGTGTCCTTGCGGAGCACGCCGCCGTTGCCGACGTAGGGCCCCTCGGTGCCCTCGCGCACGCAGAGCATGTCGATCGGCCCCGGGTTCGCCAGCGGGCCGGTGACGCCGTCGAACAGCCGGGCGGGACGGAGGTTGACGTGGTGGTCGAGCTCGAAGCGCAGCCGCAGGAGCAGCCCGCGCTCCAGGATCCCCGGCGGGACGCTGGGATCGCCGATGGCACCGAGCAGGATCGCATCGTGCCCGCGGAGCTCGTCGAGCACCGTGTCGGGCAGGAGCTCCCCGTGCGCTGCCAGCGCATGGCGCCCAGGTCGTAGTGGGTGGGTTCCACGTCGGGAGCCACCTCCTGCAGGACCTTCAGTCCTTCTGTCACGACCTCGGGGCCGATGCCGTCTCCGGCGATCACTGCCAAACGCATGGGAACGACTCCTGGCTCAGTTGGGGTTGAGGTCGGCCGCGCGGGCCTGGCGGGCGCCGATCCGGTCGGCGATGTTCCCGAGCAGTTCGGTGGCCACCCGGCTGTCCACGGTGACGGCCATGAGCGCCTCGCCGCCGCGGGTGGTGCGGCTGACCTGGGCACCGGCGATGTTGATGCCGGCCTCCCCCAGCGCCGCGCCCACGGTGCCGACGACGCCCGGGCGGTCGGTGTAGACGAAGAACAGCAGGTAGCCCGACAGGTCCAGGTCCATGTCGAACCCGTCCACCTCGGTCAGCTTCGGCACCTGGTTCTTGCCGAACAAGGTGCCCGAGACGGTCACCTGCGTGCCGTCGGACATGGCGCCGCGCACGGTGACGAGGTTGCGGTAGTCCGGGCTCTCGAGGTCGCTGGTCAGTGCCACCTCGAGCCCGCGCTGCTCGGCGAGCAGCGGCGCGTTCACGTAGGTGACCTGCTCCTCGACCACGTCGGAGAAGACGCCCTTCAGCACGGCCAGCTGGAGCACCGAGTCGTCGAACTCGGCCAGCTTGCCGCGCACCTCGACCGTCACCGACTGGGCCAGCCCGCCGGCGACGGCGGTGAACACCCGGCCGAGCTTCTCGGCCAGCGGCAGACCGGGCCGGACGTCCTCGGCGACCACGCCGCCGGCCTGGACGTTGACCGCATCGGGCACGAACTCCCTTGCAGTGCGAGCCGCACGGAGAGTGCCACCGCCGTCCCGGCCTTGTCCTGCGCCTCGGCGGTGGAGGCGCCCAGGTGCGGGGTGACGACGGTGTTCGGCAGACCGAAGAGCGGGCTGTCGGTGGACGGCTCCTCGGCGTAGACGTCGATGCCTGCCGCGCCCACCTGACCGGACCGCAGGGCCTCGGCCAGGGCGGCCTCGTCGACCAGCCCGCCGCGGGCGGCGTTGACGATGATGACGCCCTTCTTGGTCATCGCCAGCTGCTCGGCACCGACGAGGCCGACCGTCTCGGGGGTCTTGGGCAGGTGGATGGAGATGAAGTCGGACTCCCGGAGCAGCTCCTGCAGGGAGACGAGCCGCACGCCGAGCTGCGCGGCCCGGCCGGGCTGGATGTAGGGGTCGTAGGCGATCAGCGTCACGTCGAAGGCGGCCATCCGCTGCGCGAACAGGACGCCGATGCGGCCGAGCCCGACCACGCCCACGGTCTTCCCGGTGACCTCGACGCCCATGAACGTCGACCGCTTCCACTGGCCTCCGCGCAGGGTCGCGTCGGCGGCGGGGATCTGGCGGGCGGCCGCGAGCAGCAGCGCGACGGCGTGCTCCGCGGCGCTCACGATGTTCGACGTCGGCGCGTTGACCACCATCACGCCGCGCTCGGTGGCGGCGGCGACGTCGACGTTGTCGAGCCCGATCCCGGCCCGCGCCACCACCTTGAGGGCGGGTGCCGCAGCGAGCGCCTCGGCGTCGATCTGCGTGGCGCTGCGGATCATCACCGCGGCCGCGTCGGCCAGCGCCGGCAGCAGCGCGTCGCGGTCCGCACCGTCCACGTGGCGGATCTCGACCTCGGTGCCGAGCACCTCGAGCACGCTGGGCGCGAGTTCCTCGGCGATGAGGACGACGGGTGCGGTCCCCGGCTCGGTGGCGGTCACAGGCGCACAGCCTAGGAGCGTCCGCAGAGTGGGACGACACCGCACCGTCGCCGACGGTCACTTGTCCCCAGGGGCGTGCGTCGTCCTTGTGCCGCCCGGGCCGCCCGGACATCCTGGCCACCGGGAGCCGGGAACGCCGGCTTCGACGGAGGAGATCATGAGCCAGTCCGACGACCAGGGTCGTTCCGAGTCCACCGCGCCTGGCTACGGGCAGCCCCAGTACGGGCAGCCCCAGTACGGGCAGCCCCAGTACGGGCAGCAGTACGGGCAGCCGGCTCAACCGTCCTACGGCCAGCCCGGTACCGAGCAGTCCGGCTACGGCCAGCAGCAGTACCCAGCCGGGTACGGGCAGCAGCCCGCGTACGGCCAGCAGTACGGTCAGCCGCCCGCCTACGGGCAGTACGGGTCCGGTCAGCCGGCCAAGCCCGGATCGGTGGTCACCGCCGCGGTGCTCGGATTCGTCTTCGGCGCCCTCGGCGTGATCTTCACCCTGCTCACGTTCGTGGCCGGCAGCGCCACCGCCTCCATCTTCGGGGACCTGGCGGAGGACGACGACGTCACGACCGGCCTCTTCGCGATCTTCGCGCTGGTCGGGGTGCTCATGGCCGCCTGGACCGTCGTCGTCATCTGGGGCTCGGTGTGGGCGCTGACCGGACGCAGCCGGGTGCTGCTCATCGTCGGGGGTCGATCGCGCTGGCGTTCACCCTGCTCGGGTTCCTGGCGAGCATCGGCGACGCCGACACCTCGGGAGCGGGCGGCATCATCTGGAGCCTGCTGCTGCTCGCCGCGGCGCTGGCGATCGTGGTGCTGCTGTCGCGCAAGCCGTCGGCGGACTTCTTCGCCGCGCACCGCGCCCGCCGGGGTCGCTGACGTCCCTCCGTGGTCCGGCCGCCCTATCCGGTCAGGACCACGGAGGCTCCCATGACCGGGTGGCGGGCCCTACACTCCGCCACCGACCGCCATCCCGGCGGAGTGGACGCCCCAGAGGAGACGCACCATGTCCAGCCCCACCCCCGGTTGGGACCAGCCGGGTTCGGACCCGAACCATCCGCAGGCTCCTCCGCCGCAGGGCCAGCCCGGCTGGGGTGCGCCCCCGCCACCGCCACCGCAGGGGTACGGCGCTCCCGCTCCGTCGTGGTCGGGCGCCCCGGCCGGCTACGGGGCGCAGCGGCCCGGCCAGGTGACCGCCGCGGCCGTGATCGGCATCGTGATCGGCGGACTCGGCACCCTCGGCGGCCTGCTGCTGCTCTTCGGGATCGGGCTGCTGTTCGAGATCAGCGCGATCCTCGGTCTGCTGGCGCTGCTCTCGTTCGCCACCGCGGTCGTCGTCCTGGTCGGGGCCATCCAGGCGATCCAGGGCAAGTCGCCCCGGCTGCTGATCCTGGGCAGCTACGCCTCGATCGGCATCCAGCTGCTGTACACGATCTTCGCGATGTCCTACGGGGAGTCGTGGTTCACCGGGATCCTGGGCTTCATCCTGCCCATCCTGATCGTGTTCCTGCTGATGCAGCCGCAGTCCAAGCAGTACTACGCCGCCCGGGGGATCAGCTACTGACAGCCCCCACCGGGCCCCTGCAGGGCGCCATGCGAAGAGCCCCGCTGCCGGATCCGGTAGCGGGGCTCTGTCGATCCGCTGGATCAGCGGGCAGCGGTCCCGGTGTAGTCGTCCGACGCGGACACCCAGCTCATGAGACCGCGCAGCTTGCGGCCGGTCTCCTCGATCGGGTGGGCCTCCGCGGCGGCCCGCTTGGCCGTGAAGTCCGGCGCACCGGCGTCCTGGTCGGCGATGAACGCCGCGGCCCAGGAACCGTCCTTGATCGCGCCGAGCACCTCCTTCATCGACTCCTTGACGCGGGCGTCGATGACCTTGGGGCCGGAGGTGTAGTCGCCGTACTCGGCGGTGTCCGACACCGACCAGCGCTGCTTGGCGATCCCGCCCTCGTACATGAGGTCGACGATGAGCTTCAGCTCGTGCAGGCACTCGAAGTAGGCGACCTCGGGCTGGTAGCCCGCCTCGGTGAGGGTCTCGAACCCGGCGGTGATCAGCGCGCTGGCGCCGCCGCAGAGCACGGCCTGCTCACCGAAGAGGTCGGTCTCGGTCTCCTCGGCGAAGGTCGTCTTGATGACGCCGGCCCGGCTGCCGCCGATGGCCTTGGCGTAGGACAGGGCGAGGGCCTGGGCGTGGCCGCTGGCGTCCTGCTCCACGGCGATGAGGCACGGCACGCCCTTGCCGTTCTCGAACTCGCGGCGGACGAGGTGGCCGGGGCCCTTCGGGGCGACCATGGCGACGTCGACGCCGGCCGGGGGCTTGATGTAGCCGAACCGGATGTTGAACCCGTGGCCGAAGAACAGCGCGTCGCCGTCCTGCAGGTTCGGCTCGACCGACTCCGCGTAGAGGGTCCGCTGCACGTGGTCCGGCGCCAGGATCATGATCAGGTCGGCCTCCGCGGCCGCCTCGGCGGGCGTGACGACGCGCAGGCCCTCGGCCTCGGCCTTGGGCCGGCTCTTGCTCCCCTCGGGGAGCCCGACGCGGACGTCGACGCCGGAGTCGCGCAGCGACAGCGCGTGGGCGTGGCCCTGGCTGCCGTATCCCAGGACGGCGACGGTGCGCCCCTGGATGATCGAGAGGTCGGCGTCGTCGTCGTAGAAGATCTCGGCGGCCATGCTGGTGGTTGTTCCCTTCGGTGGTGGAGGGCCAAAGTGGCCACTTTGGCCCGGCTCTGAACTAGGCGGAGCGCTCGACCGGGCGCAAGGTACCGGCGCCCGACGTCGAGCGCGGACCCCGGCCCAGGGCCACGGTCCCCGACTGCGCCATCTCCTTGATGCCCAGGGGGCGAGGACGGCGAGCAGCGCCTGCAACTTGTCCGGGGTCCCGGTCGCCTCGAGGGTGACGGTGTCGGGGTTGACGTCGACGACCCGGGCGCGGAACAGCTCGGCGGTCTGCAGGACCTGGGTGCGTTCGGCCATCGGCGCGCGCACCTTGACCAGGAGCAGCTCGCGCTGCACCGCCGCGGTGGAGTCCAGCTCGACGATCTTGATGACCTCGATCAGCTTGTTCAGCTGCTTGGTGATCTGCTCGAGCGGCGCGGTGTCGGCGTCCACCACGATCGTCATGCGGGAGAGATCGGGGTTCTCCGTCGGGCCGACGGCGAGGGACTCGATGTTGAACCCGCGGCGGCTGAACAGCGCCGCCACGCGGGCCAGGACACCGGACTTGTTCTCGACGAGGACCGAGAGCGTGTGCCGTGACATCAGACCTGCCCCTCTCCGAACACGGGCCGCACGTCGCGCGCGGCCAGGATGTCGTCGTTGCTCGCGCCCGCGGCGACCATCGGCCACACCTGGGCGTCGTGGCCGACGACGAAGTCGATGACCACCGGGGCGTCGTTGATCGACATGGCCTTCTCGATCACCGCGTCCACGTCGTCCCTGGACTCGCACCGCAGCCCCACGCAGCCGAGCGCCTCGGCGAGAAGGACGAAGTCGGGGATCCGCACGGCCTTGGGGGTGCCGTCGTCGTTGCGCGCGTGCAGCCTCGTGTTGGAGTAGCGGCCCTCGTAGAACAGGGTCTGCCACTGGCGGACCATGCCGAGGTTGCCGTTGTTGATCACCGCGACCTTGACCGGGATGCCCTCCATGGCGCAGGTGGCCAGCTCCTGGTTGGTCATCTGGAAGCAGCCGTCGCCGTCGATGGCCCAGACGGTGGTCTCGGGGCGGCCGTACTTGGCGCCCATGGCCGCGGGGACTGCGTAGCCCATGGTTCCCAGGCCACCGCTGTTGAGCCAGGTACCCGGCTTCTCGTACTTGACGAACTGGGCGGCCCACATCTGGTGCTGACCCACGCCGGCCGCGTAGATCGCGCCCGGCCCGGCGATCGCCCCGAGCCGCTCGATGACGTACTGCGGGGACAGCGAGCCGTCCTCGGGCCAGTCGTAGCCGAGCGGGTAGCGCTCGCGCCAGTCGTCGAGCTGGGTCCACCAGGCGGCGAGGTCGGGGGTCCGGCCGGCCTCGTGCTCCCCACGGAGGGCCTCGGTCAGCTGCGCGATGGTCTCCCTGGCGTCACCCACGATCGGGACGTCGGCCTTGCGGTTCTTGCCGATCTCCGCGGGGTCGATGTCGGCGTGCACGACCTGCGCGTGCGGCGCGAAGCTCGGCAGGTGGCCGGTGACCCGGTCGTCGAACCGCGCGCCGAGGGCGACGATGACGTCGGACTTCTGCAGGGCGGTGACCGCGGTGACGTTGCCGTGCATGCCGGGCATGCCGAGGTTCTGCGGGTGGCTGTCGGGAAAGGCGCCCCGGGCCATCAGCGTGGTGACGACCGGGGCCCCGGTGAGGGCGGCGAGCTCGGCGAGCTCCTCGCTCGCCGCGGCCTTGAGCACCCCGCCGCCCACGTAGAGGACCGGCCGGCGGGCGCCGGCGATCAGCGTCGCCGCCTCGCGCACCTGCTTGCCGTGCGGTCGCGTGGTCGGCTTGTAGCCGGGCAGGTCCATGCGGGGCGGCCAGGAGAAGTCGGTGCGCGCCTGCAGGACGTCCTTGGGGATGTCGACCAGGACGGGGCCAGGCCGGCCGGTGGAGGCGAGGTGGAAGGCCTCGGCGATCCGCTGCGGGATCTCGGCGGCGTCGGTGACCAGGAAGTTGTGCTTGGTCACCGGCATCGTGATGCCGCGGATGTCGGCTTCCTGGAAGGCGTCGGTGCCGATGGCGGCGCTGGGCACCTGGCCGGTGATGGCGACGATCGGCACCGAGTCCATGTGCGCGTCGGCCAGCGGCGTCACGAGGTTGGTCGCGCCGGGCCCGGAGGTGGCCATGCACACCCCGACCTTGCCGGTGGCCTGGGCGTAGCCGGTCGCGGCGTGCCCGGCGCCCTGCTCGTGCCGGACGAGGACGTGCCGGACGGCGCTGTCGAACAGCGGGTCGTAGGCGGGCAGGATCGCGCCGCCCGGGATGCCGAAGATGACCTCCACGCCGACGGCCTCGAGGGAGCGGACGAGGCTCTGCGCACCGGTGATGCCGGAGGCCGGCTCGGCGGCGGCCTCGGCGACGGACCGGGCCGTCGTCTCGACGCCGGTCAGGAGGCGGCGGCCTCGCGGGTTGCGGTGTCCCGGGAGGCGTGCTCCCCGGCGCCGGTGCGGGCGGCGTGCTCGCTCGGGGTGGTGGTCATCTCGGCGTTCTCCTGGCTTGCAGGCGGGTGGGGCGGGCGGAACGGCTCCGGGCAACAAAACCCCTCGTGCCACAGGCACGGAGGGTCAGCGCGTCGGTCGGGGGACCGACGCGCTAGGCGACTACGAGGCTGAGCGGGCAGCCGTCGAGAATCATGCGGGCGCGAGGCACCTGCACACTGTGCGCCTCACCGAGGCCGGTCGTCAACCAGCCTGTCCCACCAGGTGGACACTGGCGTCCAGATCGGGACCCGTCCCGAACACAGCCGGATCGAAGGAGTCGAGGAACGCCGACAGGTCCTCCACGGGCATCGGTCGGCCGAGCAGCCAGCCCTGGACGAAACGACACTGCATGGCGCGCAAGGCCCGCAGCTGGCCGGTGGTCTCGACCCCTCCGCGACGACGTCCATGCCCAGCGTGCGCCCGAGCTCCACGACCGCCGCCACCAACGCGGCGCCCCGCGGGTCGGTCTCGATGTCGCCGATGAACTCCCGGTCCATCTTGAGGACGTCGACCGGCAGCCGGGCGAGGTAGGCCAGCGACGAGTAGCCGCGGCCGAAGTCGTCGAGCGAGATGATGCAGCCCATCTCACGGAGGGTGGCCAGATCGCTCTGCAGCCGGTCCTCCGCGTCGAGCATGATCGACTCGGTGACCTCGATCATCAGCCGGTCCGGCGGTACGCCGGAGTCCGCGAGTGCCTGGGCGACGTCGGGCGCCAGGCACCCGGCCTGGAGGTGGCGGACCGAGACGTTGACGCCGAGCTTGAGGTCCCGGTCCTCGGCGAGCAGGTCGGCGAAGTCCGTCGTCGCCCTGCGCAGGACCCACTGCTGCAGCGGCACGATGAGGCCGTCGGCCTCCGCCAGTTCGATGAACTCGTCCGGCGGCACGGTGCCGAGCACCGGGTGGTCCCACCGGACGAGGGCCTCCAGGCCCAGGATCCGACGGTCCTCGAGACCGGCCACCGGCTGGTAGACGATGCGGAACTGCTCCTGCTCGATCGCCGTCGGCAGGTCCCCGGCCAGCTGGGCACGGCGCCCCATGGCGCTGTCGATGGCGTGGCCCGCCGTGCGCACGCAGCTCTTGCCCGCCGCCTTCGCCGCCCGCAGGGCGAGGTCGGCCCGCCGGATCGTCGTGGAGACCTCGTCGGCGGGATCGAGCTCGGTGACGCCGATGCTCCCGGAGATGTCGAGGACGAGGCCCTCGGTGTAGCCCGTGCTGCCGACGGCCGGCCGCACCGTGCGCAGGTCGGTGACGATCCGTTCGGCGAGCGCGGTCGCCTCCTCGATGCCGTCGGCGACGAGGATCGCGAACTCGTCGCCGCCCAGCCGGCTGATCAGGTCACCCTCGCGGACGTTGGCCCGCAGGCGATCGGCCACCTGCACCAGCAGGTGGTCCCCCGCCTCGTGTCCGGCGATGTCGTTCACCGGCTTGAAGCCGTCGAGGTCCAGCAGCAGGAGGCAGGCCGCGGGCCCGTTCGCTGCGCGCGTCCGGGCGGAGGCCAGGGCCGCCATGAGCTGGGCCCGGTTGGGCAGCCCGGTCAGGAAGTCGGTGTAGGCCAGTCGCTCCAGCTCGCGCTGGGAGGACCGGCGCTCGGTGACATCGCGCAGGTGCAGCACCAGGCTGTCGCGCAGGGCCGTACCGGGCACCCCGGCGCGCGCGGCACCGGTGATCTCCACGTCCCGCCATGCGCCGTCCTGGGTGCGCAGGCGAACCGTCGCCGGTAGGCCGGTCGTGCGACTGCCGGAGAGCACCGCCGCAGCCCGGTCCACCATCCCCCGGTCGTCGGGATGCAGCAGTTCGCGGAGGTTGCGCCCGGTCAGGTCCTGGGCGGTCCAGCCCAGCTGGGTCCGGACGGCACCGGACAGCCAGGTGACGCTCCCCTGCGCGTCCACGACGGCGGTCACGTCCTCGGCGCTGCTGACGAGCGCGCGGAAGTACGCCTCGGTGCGTTGCAGCCGTCCGGTGAGGCGGGCCCCGTCCCGCGCCCACAGCAGCTGGCGGACGAAGGAGAGCGTGAGGAGCGTGCCGAGCGCCAGGCCCTCGACCGTCGACGCCGACCGTCCGCCGACCAGCTGCACCGCCACCAGGCCGCCGACGGCGTAGGCCGACACCGCGCTCACGAAGAAGCCGAGCAAGGGCAGCCCCGCAGCCGGCTCGAGGACCTCCTTGAGGTCCCCGGGGTCGGTGTCGACGGCACGGATCCCCGATGCGAGCATCGCCATCCAGGCCGTCTGGGTGAGCACGGCCGACGCGTCACCCCCAGGAACCGCCCCAGGGCACCGGACACCGCCACGACGGTCATGGACACGAGTGCGGCGAGCAGCCACGCGGCGGCCGGCCGGCGTTCGTCGCGAACACGGGCCAGCGCGACCAGGCCGACCCCGCACAGCACGGCGCCCACAGCCGGGTAGCCGACCGTGATCAGTGCCGACGCAGCGCCGTCGGTCCGGGCCATGACGTCGCGCAGGAGCACCGCCGCGAGCAGCGCGACGGCCACCAGCACCACGGCGCCGTCGAGCAGCACGCGGGAGCCGATGCGGCGGCCGGCGGTACGCGGCAGGAGCAGGAGTGCGGCCGCGACGACGACCGGAACGGCCAGCATCATCGGGATGTCCCCCAGTTGCCGCGTTCCGGGCCGGTCCACGTGACCGTCGCGATCGCCTGTCCGACGGCCAGGAGCACCCCGGCCAGCCCGAGGGCCCGCCAGGGCCGGGCCGACCGCGCCGGGAGCCGGGCGGCATGCCGGAAGACGATCACCGCGGCGAGACCGGCCGTCAGGCCGAGCAGCGGCGAGGTCGTGACCTCCGAGACGGAGGGCACGGCCAGCCGCAGGAAGGCCATGACGAGAGCGATCGCAGCGAGCAGGAGATAGGCGGTCCGCGACCCCCGGGACCGGTGCGGTCACGGGACCCCGACCAGACCGGGCAGCAGCACCTGGTCACCCTGTGCCAGCAGGCCGGTGATGCCGGACAGCGGCATGGGGCGGGAGATCACGAAGCCCTGCGCGAACCCGCAGCCGAAGCCACTCAGCGCGGCCAGCTGCGCCGTCGTCTCCACACCCTCCGCCACCACGTCCAGACCCAGCGCGCGGCCGATCCCGATGACCGACTCGCACAACGCCCGGCTCTGCGGATCGCGGTCGATCCGGGTGATGAGGGACCGGTCGAGCTTGACGACGTCGATCGGCAGCCTGGTCAGGTTGGCCAGGGCGGACGAGCCGCTGCCGAAGCCGTGCAGGGCGACGTGCACGCCCATGAGCCGGAGGCTGGCGACGTCGAGGCGCAGGCGCTCGTCGTCGGCCATCACCGCCCCCGCGCTGATCTGCAGCACGAGTCGCTCCGGCGCCAGGCCCGAGACGCGCAGCGCGGACTCCACGTCGCAGACCAGCGTGCCGCCGGTCAGGTAGCGGGTCGGCACCTTCGTGCCGATCCGCAGCGGGGTCTCCCCGCGGGCAGGCGGCTGGCGACCGTGGCCGCCTCCTCCAGGCTCCAGCGCACGAGCTCGCCGATGAGGCCGGCCCGTTCGGCCAGCGGGACGAACTCGGCCGCCGGGATCTCGCCGAGGGTCGCGTGCCGCCAGCGCAGGTCCGCCTCGACACCGGTGACCCGCCGCTCCCTCAGCGAGACGATGGGCTGGAAGAGCAGGTACAGCTCACCGCGGGCCCGAGCGCCCTGCAGGTCGTGGCGCAGCAGGTCCCGTCGAGCGGCGGCGTCGCCCAGCGAGGCGTCGTAGCGCCGGGCGTACCCCTTCCCGGCCTCGTGGGCGGCATGGACGGCGAGGTCGGACCGCTCGAGGACCGCCTCCACGCCGCAGCCCTGCTCGATCGGCACGATGCCGATCGAGGAGGTGAGCTCGACCAGGCCGGCGGTGGTCACGATCGGCTGCTCGACCACTGCCAGGCAGCGGTCGGCCAGCCGGTCGGCCTCGGCGTCGGTCCCGTACGCGAGGATCGCGAAGGCGCCGCCGCCCATGCGCGCGACGACGTCCTCGCCGCGCACGGTGGCACGCAGGCGACGACCCACCTCCGCCACGGAGGCGGTGACGGCCTCGCGGCCGGCGTTCGCGCGGACCGCGGCCAGGCCGTCCAGCTCGATCATCAGCAGCGTCCCGGGCGCATCCGCGGGATCGGTCAGCGCGTCCTGCAGCGAGCGGAGGACGGCCGCCCGGTTCGGCAGGCCGGTCATGGGGTCGGCGTAGGCGATGGCCTGCAGCGCCTGCTCGCGCGCGTGCCGCTCGGTCATGTCGCGGCAGTACAGGACCACGGCCCCGACGTCCGGATCGGTACGCAGGTCGCAGACCCCGGCCTCCAGGTAGCGCCACTCCCCGTCGCGTCCTGGAGCCGCACCGTGAGCAGGCCGCTCGCGGTCGGCGCGGGGCCCTGCACGGCGTCGGGCAGCGCCGCGGCCAGTGCCGGGGCGTCGTCGGGGTGCACGGAGGCCAGCAGCGGACGACCGACCAGGCCGGCCGCTGCGTCCCCGAGGGCGCGGTCCAGGGCCGGCGAGGCCCAGCTGATCCGCAGCGCGTCGTCCAGGATGACGACGGCGTCGCCGGAGGACTGGACCATCGACCGGAAGTGGGCCTCGCTGCGTCGCAGCCGCGCACTGAGACGCTGCTCCTCGCGGGCGGTCAGGCCGCGGTGGACCACGGCGAGCGCCACGCAGAACACCAGGCCGCCGATCATGCCGGGAGTGGGCCGGGAACCCGTCAGCGCGACGGCGCCCGTGGCGCTCGCGGCGGCGAGCAGGGCGATGTGCGGCAGCACCTGGCCGACGTCGAAGGACCGCCGTCCCTGGCCGTCGGAGTCCCCGGCCGCCGTCCGTCCGTCGAAGAGGACGGCGACAGCCAGCAGCAGCAGGCCCGCGGCGACGGGCAGCCGGGCGGCCGCGATCGGGAGCTCGGAGCCGGCGAGCATCGCCGACGTGCCGAGTCCCCGCCCGACGGTGAGCAGCGCGGCCCCGCGAGCAGCACCACGGCCATGGTGCGTCGGCGGGCCTCGATGACACCGAGGATCGTGAGGGCGGCGGCCATCGTGGCCGACGTCGTGAGCACGGCGGCCCCGAGGACCACCCGCTCCTGCAGCGCGAGGGCCGACCACGCGCCGTCGGGACCCACGACGAGCAGGCTGACGACGACCAGGCACGCGAAGAGGAACTGAGCGACCTCGACGACGAGCCGTGGCCGGGCGCGCAGCCGCCCGCGGTCGACGAGGCCGAGGATGGCGACGATGGCGATCAGGTAGCCCGGCACCGTCGGCACCCAGCGGATCACCGCGAGATCCACGGCGTCGGCCGGCTGCACGAGCGCGGCCGCCAGTGCGCCCACGGCCGGGAACAACGGTGCGGCGGCGAGGAGCCGCCAGGGACGCGGCCGATCGGTGCGCCCTGCGGCGAGCATCAGGACGGCGGCCGCCACGAAGCCGGCCGCGACGACGGCCACCTCACCGACCGGCTGCAGGGCAGGCTCCACCGCGGCCAGCACGCATCCCAGCGCGACCGGAACCGCGGCAGCGAGCAGCCACCATCGACGAGAGTCCACACCGCTCTCTCGGCATCCCCGGGGGACGGTCGAGCCGCGGAGGAACGCCGTCACCCGTTGGGAGGATGGCCGCGCTGGCAGCGGTGACGCCGGGTGCCCCGGCGCCCGAGGCCCTCAGTCGCAGATCGCGCCCTGGGCCGCGGACCCGACGAGCTTGGCGTACTTGCCCAGCACCCCGGTCGTGTAGCGCGGCGGGGCGGGCTCCACCCTCCCGCCTCCGGGCCAGCTCGTCCTCGCCGACCAGCAGGTCGAGGGTGCGGGCGGCCAGGTCCAGCCGGATCGGGTCGCCGTCCTGCACGAAGGCGATCGGTCCGCCGTCGGTCGCCTCCGGCGCGACGTGACCGATGCACAGACCGGTGGTGCCACCGGAGAAGCGGCCGTCGGTGAGCAGCAGGACGTCCTTGCCCAGGCCGGCCCCCTTGATCGCTCCGGTGACGGCCAGCATCTCGCGCATCCCCGGCCCTCCCCGCGGACCCTCGTACCGGATGACGACGACGTCGCCGGGCTGGAGGACGCCCTCGGTGACGGCGTCCATCGCGCCCTGCTCGCCGTCGAACACCCGGGCGGTGCCCTCGAAGACGTCGGTGTCGAAGCCGGCCGACTTCACGACCGCGCCGTCCGGGGAGAGGGAGCCGCGCAGGATCGTCAGCCCGCCGGTCCGGTGGATGGGCTCGCTCATCGCGTGGATGATCGCGCCGTCGGGGTCCGGCGGGGCGATCTCGGCCAGGTTCTCCGCCATCGTCTTCCCGGTCACGGTCAGCACGTCGCCGTGCAGCAGCCCGGCGTCCAGGAGCGCGCGCAGCACCACGGGGACACCGCCGATGCGGTCCACGTCGGTCATGACGTAGCGGCCGAACGGCTTGACGTCGGCCAGGTGCGGGGTCCGGTCCCCGATCCGGTTGAAGTCCTCGAGCGTGAGCTCGACCTTCGCCTCGTGGGCGATCGCCAGGAGGTGCAGCACGGCGTTGGTCGACCCGCCCAGGGCCATGACGACGGTGATCGCGTTCTCGAACGCCTCGCGGGTCATGATCTGGCGCGCCGTGATGCCCTTGCGCAGCAGGTTGACCACCGCCTCGCCGGAGGCGACGGCGAAGGCGTCCCGGCGGTTGTCGACCGCCGGCGGGGCGGCGCTGCCCGGCAGCGCCATCCCCAGCGCCTCCGCGACGCTGGCCATCGTGTTGGCGGTGTACATGCCGCCGCAGGAACCCATGCCGGGGCAGGCGGCCTTCTCGATCGCGGTCAGCTCGTCACGGCTGATCAGACCGCGCGCGCACGCGCCGACGGCCTCGAAGACGTCGATGATCGTCAGGTCCCGGTCGCCGAGCTTGCCGGGCATCGTGGAGCCGGAGTAGAGGAAGACGCTCGCCAGGTCGAGCCGGGCGGCCGCCATCAGCATCCCGGGCAGCGACTTGTCGCAGCCGGCGAGCAGCACCGAGCCGTCCAGCCGCTCGGCGAACATGACCGTCTCGACCGAGTCGGCGATGACCTCGCGGGAGACCAGTGAGGCGCGCATGCCTTCGTGCCCCATGGAGATGCCGTCGGAGACGGAGATCGTGCCGAACTCCAGCGGGAACCCGCCGGCGGCGTGCACCCCTTCCTTCGCCCGCTTGGCCAGCCGGTCCAGGGAGAGGTTGCAGGGGTGATCTCGTTCCAGGACGACGCGACGCCGATCTGTGGCTTGGCGAAGTCGTCGTCGCCCATGCCGACCGCGCGCAGCATGGCGCGCGCCGGGGCCTTCGCGTCCCCGTCGGTCACCTCGAAGCTGCGCGGCTTGAGCGGGCTGCGCGTCCCGCTGGAGGAGTCGTTGCCCGGGATGAGGTCCTCGCCGATCGTCACGGGAGGGAATGCTAGGCCGGTTCGCGGCACCCACCATGGGCGGGCTGATACTGGTAGCGGTACCACCACCGAGAGGGAGCGCCTGTGACCGCCACCGCCCGCCGCGAGCTGGCCGAGTTCCTCGGCTCCCGTCGTCGTCAGCTGGCTCCGGGCACGGTCGGCCTCCCGGTGGGCGGGAACCGGCGGACGCCGGGCCTGCGCCGGGAGGAGGTGGCGATGCTCGCCGGGGTCAGCCACACCTGGTACACGTGGCTGGAGCAGGGCCGCGACATCCGGCCCTCCCGGCAGGTCATGGATGCGCTGGCCCGGACCCTGCGGCTCTCGGCGGCCGAGCACGAGTACCTGCTGCGGCTGGCCGGTCACGGCGGGGGCCGCCGGCCGGGAGGGTGGACGCGATGCCCGTCCACCTGCAGCGGCTGCTCGACGCCCTGGGCTCCTCCCCGCGTACGCGATCACCTCGAGCTGGGCGATCGTGGGCTGGAACGCGGCCTACGAACGCCTCTATCCCGGGGTGGCCACGGTGCCGGCCGCCGACCGGAACCTGCTGTGGGTGGTCTTCACCGATCCCGCCGTCCGCACGCTCCTCGGCGACTGGGCCGGCGACAGCCGGCGGTTCCTCACCCAGTTCCGCGCCGAGGTCGGCCCGCGCCTGGCCGATCCCGACGTCGTGGACCTGGTCACCCGGCTGCAGGCGGCCAGCCCCGCGTTCCGCGAGGGATGGGCGAGCCACGACGTCGACCGCTTCAGCTCGACGGAGCGGCGCTTCGAGCACCCGGTGGTGGGCCCGCTCGTGCTGGAGCACCACCAGCTGACCCCGGCCGACACCCCCACCCTGCAGCTGGTGGTCTACACCGCGGCCGCCGGCAGCGAGAGCGCCGGGAAGTTGTCACAGCTGGGCGGCTGATCCGTCTGGGAGGATCGATCCCCGTGGATGCCCCAGCCCGCCTGCGGATGAACCGGACGGCGCTGTTCCCGGTCGGCCTCCTGGCCGTCTGCACCGTCCCGCTGGCCTTCGCGGCGGCCTGGACGCCGGTCCTGCTGCTGATCCCCCTCCTCGCGACGCTGTGGGTGCTGCGCGCCGGCGTCGACATCGCCGACAGCGGGCTGACCGCGCGCTCGACGTTCGGGCAGCGGCACGTCCCGTGGGCCGAGGTCGCGGGTATCCGGGTGGCCTCGCGCGGCGACCTGTGGCTGGTGACGACGGCGGGGACGGAGATCCGGCTGCCGGTCATGCGGGCGAGGACCTCCCCGCCTGGCCGCGTTCTCGGGCGGCCGCATCCAGGTCCCGGCGCCGCCGGCTCAGTAGCTGTCGACGACGTTCGCGAGGTCCTCCCCGGCGAGGATCCGGGCGATCTGCTCGGTGACCGCAGCGGCGGCGCGGGCACCGGTCTCCGGCACCGCGCCTCCGACGTGCGGGGTCAGCAGGAGCCCCGCCGCCGCCCACAGCGGATGTGCGGCCGGGAGCGGTTCGGGTTCGGTCACGTCGAGCGCCGCGCGGAGCCGTCCGCGGGAGAGCTCGGCCAGGAGGGCGTCGGTGTCCACGATCACGCCCCGGGCGGCGTTGACCAGCAGCGCGTCGTCGGCCATCGCGGCGAGGAAGCCGGCGTCGACCATTCCTCGCGTCTCGGGGGTCACGGGGACGATGACGACCACGACGTCGGCGTGCGGCAGGAGCCCGGGCAGCTCGTCCATACCGCGGACCCCGTCGCGGGCGGTCCGGGCGACGTAGGTCAGCTCGACGTCGAAGCCGGCCAGCATCCGGCCGATCGTCCGGCCGATGTCACCGGCGCCCACCACCAGCACCCGGGCGCCGACCAGGGAGTGGTGGGTGCTGAAGGACCAGCGCCCGGCGTGCTGCTCGCGGACGAAGAAGGGGATGCCGCGCTGGGCGGCCAGCATCGCGGTGACCGCCCACTCCGCGGTCGACGGGGTGTGCGCTCCGCGGGCGTTGCAGAGCAGCACCTCGTCGGGGAGCCGCCCGACGAACCTCTCCGCACCGGCGGTGAGCAGCTGGACGAGGCGCAGGTGCGGAAGCGCGGCGAAGAAGTCCGGACCGGGCAGGGTGGCTCCGGTCGAGCGCGGCACCCAGACCTGGGCGCGCGTCGCCTCTCCCGAGGGGCTTCCGCGTCGGGATCGACGCGGTGGGCGCGGACACGGGGCGAGAGGGACTCGACGGCCTCGCCGATGGCTCGGGAAGGAACGAGCACGTGCAGGGTCTCGTCGGGCTCCAGGGTCAGCTTCGGCACGGCTGGACTCTAGGTGCGGCGGCCCCGACGTCGTCCACGGACTGGTCGTCGACGTCGCCGGCCGGCTGACGTCGCGGCATACGGGCGGCACCCCTCGAGCGCACGTACTGTCTCCGGTGTGGGACGACGGACGGCAGCGCGGCTGGTCGCCACGGCCATGACCGTCGCCCTGCTGACCGCGTGCGGGGACGACGGCTACGAGCCGGCCGGCCCGTTCCGCCCGTTGCCCGAGGGCGCGCCGCCGGAGGTGGGGCCGCCGTCGTCGAGCGCCCCGATCCCCGGTGATCCCGCGCAGCCCGGCTCCGGCGAGGAGGGCGGCGACCCGAACGTGGTCGCCTCCGGGTTGGCCGTCCCGACCGGGCTGGTCCTGCTGCCCGACGGGAGCGCGGTCGTCGGCGAGCGGGACACCGGCCGGCTGGTGCAGGTGTTCGCCGACCGCTCCCTGCGCGCGAGCTCATGACGGTGCCCGGCATCGACACCGCAGGCGACGGCGGCCTGCTCGGCCTGGCGGTCTCCCCGACGTTCCTCGAGGACGGCCTCTTCTACGCCTACGTGTCGACCGCGACCGACAACCGGGTGGTGCGCTTCCCGCTCGGGGGCACACCCAACCCGGTGTTCACCGGGATCCCCCGCGGCGAGACCCACAACGGCGGCGGTCTGGTGTTCGGCCTCGACGGCACCCTGTACGTCGGCACCGGTGACGTGGGCGATCCCGCGCTCGCCGGGGACCCTGCCTCGCTGGCGGGAAAGGTCCTGCACATCGACGTCTTCGGGCGGGCTCTCGGCGCCGGTCCCGTGCACAGCACCGGGCACCGCAACGTGACCGGCCTGTGCCAGTCGCTGGAGGCCGGGGAGGTGGGAGCGCCCGGCGAGGAGAGCCTCCCGACGGCGACCCTCTACGCCACCGACGACGCCGCGCAGGGCCCGGACGCGGTGGACCGGGTGACCCCCGGCGCCGACTACTCCGTCGTCCCACCACTGATCGAGATCCCGGCCGAGGAGGGTGCCCCCGGGGCTGCGCCGCCGGCGGTGGAGCCGTCTTCGTGGCCACGCTGGACGGGCAGCGGGTGCACGCGTTCGCCCTGGACGGCGCCGGGGCCGTGGTCGGCGACCCGGAGGAGTTCCTGGCCGGCGAGTACGGCCGGCTGCGCACCATCGTCGTCGATGCCGAGGGTGCCCTCTGGATCACCACGTCCAACCGGGACGGCATCGGTACGCCGGTCGAGGCGGACGACCGGGTCCTCCGGATCCTGCCGCCGTCCGCGGCCGGCACCTCCCGCTCTGACCGCCGAGCGACAGTTCGCTCCCGCCGGCCGCCGCTCACCCCCGGTCCCCACGACCGACGAGCCGCAGGACTTCTCCAGCGGATGTCCGAGTTCCCTGGCCCCGCACCACCCGACCACCAAGCCTCGCCGCACCCGACGCCCCCTCGCGCACGACGACCCGCCCCCGTTCAAGCGGGGTTGGCCTTTGTCGCTGCCCGGAAGGCGCACACGATTTCGTCGAATCGGCTCACGTCGTGATCAGCAGCGTCCGCAGACGTCAGAGCGGGGAATCGTGGCCGCGCGATCCCAAAACTGTCAGACGCCGCGCGTACGTTCGCACATGTGTTCGAGGGTGGTGGATTCGGAGTCGGGGTGACGGTCACCCGGGTCGACGTCGCGCCTTGGAACGAGGCACCGCTGCCGAAGGGTGTGGTTTCCCGGCCGACGCGGCTGGGTGAGCTGCTGCCGGTGGCCTCCCGCACCGACGCGGAGATCGCTGCTGAGCTGCAGCGCGTGGACCAGATGGAGAGCCGGCTGGCCGCCTACAAGGCGGAGCTGGTCACCGGGTTGGCCGTCCGTCGCCCCGACAGCCTCGACCGGCAGATCGGTGAGCCCGGTGCCGCCTCGCCGGGCTGGGTGCCGGGGCCGGGCCGGGAGCCGGTGGAGGGGTGAGCGAGTTCTTCGCCGACGAGCTGGCGATGACCCTCAACTGCTCGCGCACCGCGGCCACGAAGCTCGCCGACACCGCCATCCTGCTCACCACGCTGCTGTGCGCGACGTGGGCGGCGCTGGCCGACGGGCGGCTGGACTGGCCGCGGGCCCGCGCCCTGGCCGCGGAGCTGACCGTGCCGGCCCGGGAAGTGGAGCCGACAGTGCTGGCCGCCGTGGAGGCCGCGGTGCTGCCCCGGGCACACCGGCTGTCGATCCGCGGGCTGCAGGCCGCAGTGCGCGCCGAGCTGCTGCGTCACGACCCGGCCGCGGCCGACCGGCGACGGAAGCAGGCCGCCCGCTGCACCGACGTCACCGTCCGGCCGGCCGCCGACGGGATGGCCGAGCTGTCGGTGTTCCTGCCGTACCAGATGGCCACCGCCATCCGGGACACCACCGACGGCTACGCCCGGCTGGCCAAGGCCGAGGGAGACGAGAACCCGCTCGGACAGCTGCGGGTCGGCGTGCTCTACGACCTGGTTACCCGCCCCTGGGACACCAGCCGGCCACCGGTCACCGCCCACCTCACCGTGCACGCCACGCTGGGGACCCTCCTGTCGGGCGCCGCCGGGCATGACGCGTGCGCCGTCGCCCACGCGTCCACCGCCCCGCCGTCAGCTCACGCCGGCCAGGACGCTGACCTCGGCAGCAGCTCGGTCCCGGCAGCCACCGATGTCGTCGACGGCTGCGGGCGGGTCGAGCCGCGCAGGTCGACGGTCAACCCATCACCGCCGCTCACCTGCGCGACCTGCTCGAACAGCTCGACTCCCTCTGCCCCGGCGGCCTGCAGGCCCCGCCGGCGGCGAGCTGCACATCGCGCTCAACGACCCGGTCAGCGGCGCCCTGCGCGCGACCGTCACCCGCACCGAACTCGAGCGCCTCGCCCGCCGCGGCTGCCCCCGGCACCCAGCCGGCGACTGCGCTTGCCCGCTGCTGGACCGGCCCCCACCCGTGGGCCGCTATCGCCCCAGCGAGACCCAGCGCCGGTTCGTCACCACCCGCGACCGCACCTGCCGCCACCCCGGCTGCCACAACCGCGCCGCCTGGGCCGACCTCGACCACGTCCTCGCCCACGCCGACGGCGGTGAGACCGCCTGCGAGAACCTCTGCTGCCTCTGCCGCCGGCACCACCGGCTCAAGACCCACGCCACCGGCTGGTCCTTCACCATGGGCGACGACGGCACGCTCACCGTCACCACACCCAGCGGCGTCACCCGCAGCACCCGACCACCAGGCCTCGCCGAACCCGACGACCTGCTCGGCCAGGACGAGGAACCGGCCCCTTCTAGCGAGGGCGGGCGTGGGACGGACTCCTCAGGAGACGGTGAGGCGTTCCTCGAGCATGCGCTTGACCGTGGCGGCGTCGGCCTTGCCGCGGGTGGTCTTCATGACCGCACCCACGAGCGCGCCGATGGCCTGCACCTTGCCGCCACGGACCTTGTCGGCCACGTCGGGGTTGCCCTCGATGGCGGCGTCCACCGCAGCGACGAGCTCGTCGGACTCCCCCATCACGGCCAGCCCACGAGCCTCCACGACCTGTGCCGGGCCGCCCTCGCCGGCCAGCACGCCGTCGAGCGCCTGCCGGGCGAGCTGGTCGTTGATCGTGCCACCGGAGATGAGCCCGATCAGCTCGGCCACCTGCGCCGGCGTCACGGCGAGCGCGGCGAGGTCGGTGCCGGCGTCGTTGGCCCGGCGGGCCAGCTCGCCCAGCCACCACTTCCGGGCATCGGCGGGCGAGGCCCCCGCGGCGACGGTGTCGCTGACCAGTTCGACGGCTCCGGCGTTGACCAGCCAGGCCATCTCGGTCGGCGAGATCCCCCACTCGTCGGAGAGCCGCACCCGACGGGCGGCGGGCAGCTCGGGCAGCGCGGCCGCGAGCTTGCCGACCCACTCCTCGTCGGGAGCGACGGGCACCAGGTCGGGCTCGGGGAAGTACCGGTAGTCGGTCGCCTCCTCCTTGCTCCGGCCCGGCGAGGTCGTCCCGGTGTCCTCGTGGAAGTGCCGCGTCTCCTGGAACACCCGGCCGTCGGTGTCCAGAACGGCGGCCTGCCTGCGCATCTCGAAGCGGACGGCGCGCTCCACCGAGCGCAGCGAGTTCACGTTCTTGGTCTCCGTGCGGGTGCCCCACTCCAGGCTGCCGATCGGCGCCAGGGAGGTGTTCACGTCGCAGCGCAGGTTGCCCTGCTCCATGCGGACCTCGGACACACCGAGCGCGAGCAGGATCTCGCGCAGCTCGGTCACGTAGGCCTTGGCCACCTCGGGAGCCTTGGCCCCCGCACCCGGGATCGGCCGGGTGACGATCTCCACCAGCGGGATGCCCGCGCGGTTGTAGTCGATGAGCGAGTGGTCGGCACCGTGGATGCGCCCGGTCGAGCCACCGACGTGCAGGTTCTTGCCGGTGTCCTCCTCCAGGTGCACCCGCTCGATCTCCACCCGGTACGTCTCGCCGTCCACCTCGACGTCGAGGTGCCCCGCGGTGCACAACGGCTCGTCGTACTGCGTCGTCTGGAAGCCCTTGGGGATGTCCGGGTAGAAGTAGTTCTTCCGGGCGAAGCGGCACCACGTGGCGATCCGGCAGCCGAGCGCCAGGCCGATCCGGATCGTCGACTCGATCGCCATGGCGTTGGCCACCGGCAGGGAGCCGGGCAGGCCGAGGCAGACCGGGCACGTCTGGGTGTTCGGCTCCGCGCCGAACGTCGTCGAGCAGCCGCAGAACATCTTGGACGCGGTGCCGAGCTCGACGTGGGTCTCGAGGCCGATCACCGGCTCGTAGCGGGTCAGGACCTCGTCGAAGTCGACCAGCTTGTCGGTGCTCACGAGTCCTCCTCGCTGGCGCTCGTCGGCCACGTTCGCACGGCTGCTGTGTTCCTGCGTTCGCTCGCAAGCTCGCTCACGGGGTGGGGCCCTCCTTGGAGGTGGGGCGGTCCGGTGGGGTGCGCAGGGCGAACGCCGCACCCGCCGCCGTGACGGCACCCAGGACGATGAAGACGGCGAAGACGGGGCGGCCGGTGACGATCCAGCCGACGATCCCGGCCACGATGACGAAGGCGGTCAGCGCCCAGGCTGCCTTGAGGGCGCCGTTCATGCGGCACCGCCCACGGCTGCGGCGTCACGCCGCGGCAACTGGTCGAGGAAGCGCGATCCGCGCGCGGCGTCCTGAGCGGCCTCCAACGCGGCGGCCACCTGGTAGCAGCGGTCGTCGGCGAGGGCCGGAGCCATGATCTGGAAGCCGACGGGGAGATCGTCGGACAGCCCGCACGGCACCGAGATGGCCGGCACCCCGGCCAGGCTGGCCGGCAGCGTGCAGAGGTCGGCGGCGTACATGGCGACCGGGTCGTCGACCCGGGAGCCGAGCGGGAACGCGACGGTCGGCGTCGTGGGGCTGACCAGGACGTCGACGTCGGCGAACCCGGCGGAGAAGTCGCGGCTGATCAGGGTCCGGACCTTCTGGGCCTGGCCGTAGTAGGCCTCGTAGTACCCGCTGGACAGCGCGTACGTGCCGAGGATGATCCGGCGCTTCACCTCGGCGCCGAACCCCTGCTCTCGGGTCAGCGCCATGACCTCGTCCAGGTCGCGGTTGCCGTCGTCCCCCACCCGCAGGCCGTACCGGACGCCGTCGAACCGGGACAGGTTGGACGACGCCTCGCTCGGGGCGATGAGGTAGTAGGCCGGCAACGCCAGGTCGAAGGCGGGGCAGGAGACCTCGCGAACCTCCGCGCCCATGCTCTCCAGGAGCGCGACGGCCTCGGCGACGCGGGCCAGCACGCCCTGCTCGTAGCCGTCCGTGTGGCCCTCGCCGCCGAGCTCCCGGACGATCCCGACCGTCAGGCCGGACAGATCGCCCTCGGCACCCCGGCGCGCGCATTCGGCGAGGACCGGCACCGGCGCGTCGATGCTCGTGGAGTCCAGCGGGTCGTGACCGCCGATCGCCTCGTGCAGCAGCGCCGCGTCCAGGACCGTGCGGGCCATCGGGCCGGCCTGGTCCAGGCTGGAGGAGAACGCGATGAGCCCGTAGCGGGACACCGACCCGTAGGTCGGCTTGTGGCCGACCAGCCCCGTGAGCGCGGCGGGCTGACGGATGGATCCACCGGTGTCCGTGCCGATGGCCCACGGGGCCAGACCGGCGGCGACGGCCGCGGACGACCCACCGGACGAGCCGCCCGGGATGCGCTCGGGATCCCAAGGGTTGCGGGTGACGCGGTAGGCGGAGTTCTCCGTGGAGGAGCCCATCGCGAACTCGTCCATGTTCGTCTTGCCGAGGAGCACCGTGCCGGCGGACTTGAGACGCGCGGCCACCGTGCCGTCGTACGGCGGCTTCCAGCCCTCGAGGATCTTCGAGCCGCTGGTGGTCGGCACACCCTCGGTGACGACGACGTCCTTGACGGCGACCGGGATGCCGGCCAGGCCGGTGCCCGCGGTGCCGGCACCGTCGATCGCGGCCGCGCGCTCGATCGCGGCCGCCGGGTCGACGTGCAGGTAGGCGCCCAGCGCCTCGTCCTCGGCCGCGATGCGGTCCAGGAAGGCGCGGGTGATGCCCTCCGCGGTCGCACCGTCCTTCAGCGCAGCCTGGAGCTCGGGGACGGTCAGGGTGGTGAGGTCGGTGGTCACGCCATACCCCCGCGCGATTCCGCGCCTCGTTCCGCTCCTCGGTCGCTGGCGCTCCCTGCGATGCTCGCTCGGCTGTCATCACGCCTCCTCCCCAGGATCCGCGGCACGCGGAAACGGCCGTCCTCGGCGGCCGGCGCCCCGGCGAGCACGACCTCGGGCGGGAGGCTCGGCCGGGCGACGTCCTCGCGGAAGACGTTCGTCATGGGCACCGCGTGCGTGGTGGGCGGCACGTCCTCGACGGGGGCCTTCTGCACCTGGGCGACCGCGTCCAGGACGGCGGACAGCTGGCCGGCGTAGAGATCGAGCTCCTCGTCGGTCACCGCCAGGCGGGCCAGACGCGCGAGGTGCGCGACATCCTTCCGGGAGAGCGTGCTCATGCTGGGGTGGAACTCCACTTCGCAGTGCTTCTCGGCTCGGTTCTCGGCCGGGTACGTGACCGGGCCACTCTACGTGGGGGTCCTCGGGCCCCGCCTCCCGCGGACGGCGACGTGAGAGGGTGCACCCATCGCGATCGACGGAGATCGAACAAGGACCCCTGCGCCCGCCACTCGCACGCTCGCACCGGGACCAGCAGGGGCCTGACGACCCCGGAGGAACCGTGTCCTATCTCCTGCGCCTCGTGGTGCCCGACAAGCCCGGCATCCTCGGCGCCGTCGCCACCGCCCTCGGCACCGCCGGGATCGACATCGTCTCCCTCGACGTCCTGGAGCGCGGCAACGGCGTGGCCGTGGACGACGTCGTGGTGGATCTCCCGGAGGGCCGGCTGCCCGACAGCCTGATCACCGCCGCGCAGACCGTGCCCGGCGTCTCGGTGGAGAGCCTCCGCCCTTTCGCGGGCCCGCTGGACACCCATCGGGAGCTGGAGCTGCTCGACGCGCTGGCCCGGGCCGCCGCAACGCCGCCCGAGCCCGCCCTGTCGGCGAAGCTGCTGGCCGCGGAGCTGCCGCGGGTCTTCCACTGCGGGTGGGCGGTGGTGCTGTCGGCCGTGGAGGCGTCCCGCGGCGGCCGGCCGTGGGAGGTGGCCGCCACGTCCGATGCCGCTCCCGCCTTCGACGGGCTCACGCTCCCGTGGATGCCGCTGGCCGGGCCGTGTCTGCTGCCCAGCGAGGACGACTGGCTGCCGGAGCGGTGGCAGGAGATGGCCATCGAGATGATGGCGGCGCCGTACGGGGGCCCCGGCTGCGCGGTGGTGCTGGGCCGGTCGGGCGGCCCCGCCTTCCGCCGCTCGGAGCTGCTGCGGCTGGCGCACCTGACCGGGATCGCGACCACCGTGGCGTCGCTGCCCCCGCCTGAGCGCTCGGTAGCGTCAGGCGTCGGAGCCGTCTCCGATCGTGGCCACCGCACGGGCTGCCTCGGGGCCGTCGTCCAGCAGGACCTGGAACCCGTCGTCGTCGAGGACCGGCGCCTTGACCTGCACGGCCTTGTCGTACTTGCTGCCCGGGTCGGCCCCGACGACGACGAAGCCGGTCTTCTTCGACACCGAGCCGGTGACCTTGCCGCCGCGCTCCTGGATGGCGGCGGTGGCCTGGTCGCGGCTGTAGTCGCGCAGCGAGCCGGTCACGACGACGGTGACGCCGGTCAGGGGCCCCGGACCGGCATCGCTGCCCTCGTCGACCATGCGCACCCCGGCCCGGCGCCACTTCTCGACGACCTCGCGGTGCCAGTCGACGGCGAACCAGTCGCGAATCGCCCGCGCGATCGTCGGCCCGACGCCGTCGGCCGCGGCGAGCTCCTCCTCGCTCGCCCCGGCGATGCGGTCGAGGGAGCGGAAGTCGCGAGCCAGCGCCTGGGCGGCGGTCGGTCCCACGTGCCGGATGGACAGCGCCACCAGCACCCGCCACAGCGGGACGTCCTTGCGGCGCTGCAGGTTGGCCAGCAGCTTCGCGCCGTTGGCCGACAGGGTCCCGTCCTTCTTCGTGAACAACGGGGCGCGCTGCAGCTTCTCCTCGTCGAGGAAGAACACGTCACCCTCGTCCTGCAGCAGCGAGCTCTGCAGCAGCGCGATGGCCGCCTCGTAGCCGAGGTTCTCGATGTCGAAGGCACCGCGTCCGGCCACGTGGAAGACCCGCTCCCGCAGCTGCGCCGGGCAGGACCGGGCGTTCGGGCAGCGGATGTCGGCGTCGCCCTCCTTCTCCGGCCGCAGCTCGGTGCCGCACTCCGGGCAGTGGGAGGGCATGACGAACTCGCGCTCGGAACCGTCGCGCGCGGCGACGACCGGGCCGAGCACCTCGGGGATGACGTCACCGGCCTTGCGGATGACGACGCTGTCGCCGATCAGCACGCCCTTGCGCTTCACCTCGGACGCGTTGTGCAGCGTGGCCAGCTGGACGGTGGATCCGGCGACCTTCACCGGCTCCATGTACGCGAACGGGGTCACCCGCCCGGTGCGTCCGACGTTCACGCGGATGTCGAGAAGCGTGGTGGTGGCCTCCTCCGGCGGGTACTTGAAGGCGATGGCCCAGCGCGGGGCACGCGACGTCGAGCCCAGCCGGCGCTGGAGGGCGTACTGGTCGACCTTGACGACGATTCCGTCGATCTCGTGCTCGACGGAGTGCCGCCGCTCCTTGGTCTCCTCGATGAAGGCCCAGACGGCCGCGAGGTCGTCGACCACGCGATACCGGTCGCTGACCGGCAGGCCGAGACAGCGCAGCCGGTCGTAGGCGGCGGACTGCCGGCCGGGCTCGAAGCCACGGTGCGCGCCGACGCCGTGCACCACGAGCCGCAGCGGCCGGGAGGCGGTGACCTTCGGGTCCTTCTGCCGGAGGGAGCCCGCAGCGGCGTTGCGCGGGTTCGCGAACGGGGCCTTGCCCGCCTCGACCAGACCGGCGTTGACGTCGGCGAAGCCGGCCACCGGGAAGTAGATCTCGCCGCGAACCTCGAGCAGCTCCGGCACGTCCTCTCCGCTCAGCTGCTGCGGGACGTTCTCCATCGTGCGCACGTTGGCGGTGACGTCCTCCCCGTCGTCCCGTCACCGCGAGTGGCGGCCCGGACCATCCGGCCGTTCTCGTAGACGATCGCGACCGCGACGCCGTCCACCTTGAGCTCGCACAAGTAGGCCGCCCCGGCGGCGCCCTCGCGCTCGACCCGGGCCGCCCACGCCGACAGCTCGTCGCTGGAGAAGGCGTTGTCGAGGCTCTGCATGCGCTCGAGGTGCTGCACGGGGGCGAAGGTGGCGGTGAACCCGCCGTTGACCTTCTGGCTCGGCGACTCGGGCGTGACCAGCGCCGGGTGGGCGGCCTCGATCGCCTTGAGCTCGCCCATCAGCTCGTCGTACTGACCGTCGCTGACCAACGGCTCGTCGCGCACGTAGTACGCGAAGGCGTACCGGTCCAGCTCCTCCGACAGGTCGCGGTGCCGGGTCCGGGCGTCGTCGGGGACCTCGGTGACGTCCTCGCGCTCGGTCGCGGCCGCGACCTCGGGGGCGTCGAGTTCGGCGTCGGTGCTCACGGGCAGACGGTATCCGGCGGGTACGACGGTGGACCGACGGTCACCCGGTCGGGGTCGGCTCCCGCCGGAGAGCCTCCGGGGCGTCGTCCTTCGGGCGTCGGGGCGGGCGGGTGTCCCACAGGGCGTTGGCCAGGCCGAGCCCGCAGAGGACCGCGAAGAGCACGAAGCGCCAGTCCGGGAGACCCTCTCCCCACATCACCAGGCCCCAGACCACGAGCCCGTAGACGACCGCGGCAGCGGCGTTGACGGCACGGAACCAGCGGGGCCTCGTCCGGCTCAGCCGCATGTACCGGTCCAGCGCGTGCCCGGTGCCCTCCGGCGGCGCGAAGTCACCCCGGACGGAGGCCCGCACACCGCCGAGGATGCCCCTGCTCTCGACCCGCTGGCCCGTGGCCGGAGCGCCGTCCAGGAGTCCCGGGACCTCTTGCGGCAGGCCCAGGGCCTGGACTGCGTGGGCGATCACCTCGACCGGGGAGCCGGCGACTCCCAGCAGGTAGGACGTGTGCGATTCGGGCCGGTCGACCGCCTCGGCCAGCAGCTTCGGGTCCCCGGCGGTCACACCCCACTGATGGCGGTCGACCGGCTTGGCGCCACGCAGCAGGACGTACTCGACCTCCACGTGCGTGCGCCGGAGCACGATCCCGGTCGTCCGGCGCCCGACCACCGCCGAGAGGTCGTCGGCCACGGCCTCGGCAGGACGGTCGCCGTCGGCCACAACGGCGGTCCACTCCCCGTTGGTGACGAGCGTCGCGCCGTAGCTCCCGAGCGCGACTGCCTCGGCCACGCGATGGGCGGGTGCGCGGAGGAGCAGCAGGCCGTCGTCCGCGGCGTCGTCGTCGACGACCTGGAGCTCCGCTGGAACGGCGGACCGGAGCGTCGCCACGGCCTCGGCGCCCTCCCGCCAGTCGTCCTCCGACACGGGGAGGCTGAACCCCTCCCTGCCCACCAGCGCCCACTCCCCGGGCCCTGCCGGACGAGGCCGACGACGTCCCGCCACCGCACGGTGATCCGGCGGTCCTCGTCCAGCACGAGGGTCGCGCCGTCCTCCCCACGACCAGCCGCGCGTCCTTGGGCACCCCCGCAGGCGCTTCCGGGTGAAGACCCGTCCGGCGACGACGTCGGGCGACCACTCCGGCAGTCGCCGCATGCCGGGAAGCCCCAGCTCCACCTCCCCGACACCATGAGGACGGCGGAGTTCCGCAGTGCCGTGGACACCTCGCGGACGGACTCGACGGTCAGGGCAGCGGCGTCCTCGCGGATCGTGTCGGCGTCGATCGCCGGCACTCCGGTGACCGCCGCGTGCGCGAAGGCCCGCGCGGCCTCGACGTCCGACCTCGGATCCTCGAGGTAGGTCTGGATCTCGGTCCGTTCCTGCTCCACCTCGGCCTGGGACGGACCGTCATCGGCGAGACGCTGCACCGCCCGCCAGATCGTCCCGGCGGCCACGACCTCGTGGCCGGAGCGCACGTCGCTGGTGATCACGAGCACGCGCGACTCCGGGTCGACCGCCAGCTTGTCGGCCTGCACGGCGTACGCGACGCCACGTCGGTGGCGCAGCTCGTCCTCCAGCCGCGTGCGGAGGATGCCGATCGTGGCGCTGAGCGCCGGGTGGGCCGGCAGCTCCGCGCCGAATGCGACGTGCTCGTCGATCGACAGATGGCCCCAGGCGGGAACCGCCAGCGCCCGCCGGTACTGCGGCGCCCGCGCGGGGCCGGGCCGTCGGCAAGAGGCAGCTCGAGTCCCTCGGGCACCGGACCCGACAGCCACAGCGCCGCGTTGCCGCGGACGAAGTACCGGCCGGCCCAGTCGCGGACGGTCGCGGCATCGAGGGACCGCAGCGCCGGCTCCCGCGCACCGGCGAGCCCCGCTCCGGAGGCGCCGAAGAGCTCACCGAGCAGCAGTGCCACCGGCGGGGCCGCGACCGTTCCGCCTTCGGCGCGCAGGACGTCGGCCTCGACGGCGAGCTGCTCGGTGGACAGGTCGGCCAGGGCCAGGCAGACCGCACGCAGGAAGGCGACCACCCGGTCGGGCGAGCCGCTGGCGACGAACTCCGTGGCGGTGAGGTCCACCGAGGCGTTCGACTCGATCGTCGTGCGCCCGACGGCCCGCATCGCCAGGTGCTCGACGAGGTGCGTCACCCCACCGGACACGAAGGTCTCGTCGCGCCGGCCCACGCCGAACACCAGGCCCGCGGTGAAGGGCGGCGGGCCCTCGGCGAAGAAGACCGGCACACCGTCGATCGAGGTCTCGAGCACCGGGGCAGGCTAGGTGCTGCCGCGCGCCACCCCGGCTCGTTCCTCCGGACGGTGCCGTGTCGCGTCACTCCGGTCGCAGGTACCTCGCGGCGTCGCGTACGTGCGCCATCGCCGCGCGCGCGTACGCCGGTGTCGCGCCGGCCAACCCGCATGCCGGGGTCAGCGTCACCGCCGCCGCGAGGTCGTCGGCGGGAAGCCGAGCTCCCGCCACCAGGCCTGCACCCGCGTCGCGGTGGCCTTCGGCGCGGGCAGCGTGGTGTCCGTGCCGGGGACGACGCCGGGGAACAGGTGGGTGCCCGCCTCGACGGCGGTGCCGGCGGCGTCCAGGTCCTGCACGAGGCCGAGGTCGAAGGAGATCGCCGCGGCACCGGCGGACCGGAACAGCTCCAGGGGTGCCCGGGACGCGCAGCAGTGCACCAGGACCGGCACGGGCAGCCGGGAGACGAGCTCGGCCAGTTCCTGCTCGACGACGGTGGCCTCGACCGCGGCCAGCTTGCCGAACCCGCTGACGGTGGGCAGGCCACCCTGGAGCACGGCCGGGATCGAGGGCTCGTCGAGCTGCACGACGACCTGGGCGCCGGGGAGCCGCGCGGCCACCGCGGCGACGTGCCCGGCCAGGCCCTCCGCCAGCGACTGCGCCAGGTCCCGGCGCGCGCCTGCGTCCACCACCGCGCGGTCGCCGCGGGTGCGCTCGAGACCGGCGGCCAGGGTCCACGGTCCGGCGGCCTGCACCTTGAAGGGCCCGACCCACCCGGCGGCGACGTCGTGGAGGGCGTCGAGGTCGCGGGCGAGGAACTCCTCGGCCCGGCGCTGGTCGATGCCAGGGCGCGGCACCAGCCGCCATCCACCGGGCGTGAGGTCGAACGCCAGGTCCACGAGCAGGGCGGCGCTGCGGCCGATCAGGTCGGCCCCGGGCCCCCGTGCCGGCAGCTCGGGCAGGTGCGCGAAGTCCGGCAGCTCGCCGACGACCAGCCGCACCGCCTCAGCCGGGTCGGTCCCGGGCAGCGACCCGACGCCGGAGGCCGGCCCCCACGGGATGGGGACCGGCCTCCGGTCGTCAGTGCTGTCGGTCGGGGAGGTCACGACGGCGACGGTAGCCCGACGCCGTCGTGGTCCCGGTCAGTGCGTCGGTCAGCGGCGGAACAACCAGGCCAGCAGCTTCTGGATGGCGTTCTGCACGAACTGCTTGACCGTGTCACGGACCTCCTGCTGGACCGGCGTGACGGTGAACTCGGTCGTCGCCGTCTCGCCGGAAGGCGTGGTCAACTGCACCGTGTGCGCGCCTGCCGGAAGGTTCCGCGGCACCGTGAAGGCGATCGTCACCGTTCCCTGATCGTCGGCCCTGGCCGAGCCCAGCGTGCGCGAGCGGTCGACCAGCACGGCCGTGACCTCCTCACCGGCGCCGAACTTGGCTCCCGTGACGGTCACCTTCTCCCCGCGCGCGGGATCGGCCGGATCGATCACCGCCGTCGCGTCGCACCCAGGACCGGAGGTGGCGGGTCCGTCGAGACCGCTGGAGGCGTCCACGACCGTGGGCTCGGCCGGCTCCTCGCCCTCGTCTCCTCCGAGCCCCTCGGCCGGCGCCGGCGGCGCGAAGTCCGTCGCCTGGCCGTGCCCCACGGCCGGCGGGGCGACCGTGCCCTCGGCCGCGAAGTAGGCGACCGCGGTGTCGACGTCGAGCGGGCCGGTGACCGGGTTCTCCCCGTTGGTGAAGGCGGTGAACTGGTCGCCGCCCCCGATGAGGAAGGAGTTCGCCGCCACGCGGTACGTCTGCGCCGGGTCGATCAGCGCCGGCTCGAGAGGGCCGTCGCGGTCGGGGTCGAGGGTGATCGACAGCGGATCGACCCGCTGGCCGTAGGGGTTGCCGAGGTCGTACCGGTAGCTGAAGCCCTCGGACGTCCCCAGGATCAGCTGGCTCTCTCGCGGGCCGTCGAGCTGGAACTGCTGCTCGAGCAAGGCCCGGATCTCCGCACCCGTGAGATCGATCGTGTTCACGGTGTTACCGAACGGCTGGACGGCGAACAGGTCGGCGTAGGTGAGCTGCCCGGCCGGCAGGTCGGCGCGGAGCCCGCCCGGGTTCATGAAGGCGATGACCGGAGGCCCGTACTGCGCCTCCTGCACGCCGTGGAGCTGCGCCTCGGCGATGAGGTTCCCGAGGCTCGACTCGGCGTCGCGGGCGGCCCCCGCCGCCCGCGTGATGGGCGCGGTGGTGACACCCACGGGGAGGCTGCCCTCCTCCTGGGCACGCTGGTCCCAGTACCGGACGATCGACGCGATCCTGCGGTCGGGGCTCTCCCTCGTCACCGGCAGGTTGTCCGCGCGGTAGTCCTCGCAGAACCGGACGACGTCGCCGGTCTCGCCGTCGAGGGTCAGGCGGATGTCGCTGATCAGCCGACCGTAGTAGCCGGCCTGGGTGACGAGCCGCGGTTGGCCGGCCTGGTCCGTGAGCATGCAGTTGTAGGCCTGGTGGCTGTGCGCGGTGACGATGAGGTCGACCGCCGGCACGACTGCGTTGTGGATGTCGACGGCGGGGCCGCTGAGCTGGTCACAGCCGTCGCTCTCGTTCGAGTCCTCCCCGTGTTCTCCGCGCCCTCGTGCAGCAGCACACCGATCGCCTCGATGCCCTGCTCCTGCAGCTCCGGGACCCAGCGGTTGACCGCCGTCGCCTCGTCGATGAAGGCGACGTCCTGGATGCCGCCGGGAGCGACGATGGTCGGCGTCGTGTCGGTGACGACGCCGATGAGCGCCAGCTTCTTGCCGTTGCCCACGTCGAAGACCTGGTACGGCGGGAGCATCGGCTCCTGAGTGGTGTTCTCCGTGCCGGCCATGACGACGTTCGCGGCCAGATAGGGAATTCGGCACCCTCGAAGGCATGCCGGCCCTCGCCGAAGCAACCGTCCTCGCCCTCGACGAACGGCTCACCCCCGAGGGTCTCGGGGCAGGCGCTCACGTCGTCGCTGTAGCTCCCGTCCGTTGCTGCGGAGATGCGGCGCAGCTCCTCGGTACCGCGGTCGTACTCGTGGTTGCCCACCGAGGACACGTCCAGGCCCATCGCGTTGAGGACCTCGATCGTCGGCTCGTCCTTGAAGACGCTGGAGTTGTACGGCGAGGCGCTGACGAGGTCGCCGGCACCGACGAAGAACGAGGCCTGCTCCTCGCCGCCCTCGCCGACGAACGCGCTGCGGGCACGGTGGACGGCGCTCGCGATGTTCGCCGCACCGCCGACGACCACGGTCTCGTCGTCGGCCTCGATCTCGTCGTTCTCCGGGTCGGGGTCGCCGTACATCCCGTCCGGGCCAGGCCCGACGACGAGCTCGCTGTCCCCTCCGGTGGTCTCGGAGATGCGCCCGTGGAAGTCGTTCATGGCCAGCAACTGGACCGGGATGTCCGCGGCCGGAGTGGCAGCCTTGGGGGCTGCGGACGCTGCGACCGGGAGGCCGACGACGAGAACCGAGACCGCGAGGGCGCCGGCCATGGTGACGCGCGTTCTGCGCACGGGAGTCCTCCGAGGACATGCGGCAACAGACCGCCTTTCGGGCGGCCTGAACAGGCGATATGTGGCGGAGCCGAACCGGATGATCACGCTGAGAAAGCGGCTCGACACGAAGCTAGCCGGTGGCTCCGGCAAAACCAAGAGTCAGGAACGAACCGTTTCGTCACGCTCACGTGCCGTCCTCACGGTGGCCTGACCGAGTACTCGATCCCCGCGCGCGGCATCCGGTTCGTAGAGCACCGCGGACTGCCCCGGGGCCACGCCCCGCTGCTCGTCGGCGAACTCGATCAGCAGCCCGCCGTCGTCCCCGGCGCTGACCCGGCAGCCGACCGGGGTCGCGTGGGCGCGCACCTGCACCTGTGCGGCGAACGGGAGCTCCGGCGCGGCACCGGTCCAGGTCGGGGCGCCGGTGAGCACTCCGGGGACCCCCGCCAGGTCCGCGGTCCCCACGGTCACGGTGCGCGACACCGGCTCGATGCTCAGCACGTATCGCGGCCGCTGATCCCCCACTGCCACCCCGAGGCCGCGCCGCTGGCCGACGGTGAACCCGTACGTCCCCTCGTGCTCGCCCACCCGCTGCCCCGTGGTCGCGTCGACGACGGGCCCGGGCAGGCTGCCCAGCCTGCGCGCCAGGAAGCCGCGGGTGTCGCCGTCGGGGATGAAGCAGATGTCGTGCGAGTCGGGCTTCGCCGCGACGCCGAAGCCGCGCTCGGCCGCGATCTCGCGCACCCGGTCCTTGGTCATCCCGCCGAGCGGGAACACCGCCGCGGCCAGCTGCTCCGGCGTGAGCACGCCCAGCACGTAGGACTGGTCCTTGCCGGCATCGACCGAGCGGCGCAGCTCGCCGCCCTCGAGCCGCGCGTGGTGACCGGTCACGACGGCGTCGAAGCCCAGCCCCAGGGCCCGGTCCAGCACCGCGGAGAACTTGATCTTCTCGTTGCAGCGCAGGCACGGGTTCGGCGTCCGGCCGGCGGCGTACTCCGCCACGAAGTCCTCGACGACGTCCTCGGTGAACCGGTCGGCGAGGTCCCAGACGTAGAACGGGATGCCCAATTCGTCGGCCACCCGACGAGCGTCGTGGGAGTCCTCGACGCTGCAGCATCCGCGCGACCCGCTGCGCAACGTCTGCCGGTTCGGCGAGAGCGCCAGGTGGACGCCCGTGACGTCGTGCCCCGCGTCCACGGCCAGGGCAGCGGCCACCGCCGAGTCCACTCCCCGCTCATCGCGGCCAGGACCCTCATCGTCGGCCCAGCCCCGCACGTCGGGCGCGCTCGACGACGGGGCCGATGACGTCGAGGACCGCGTCGACGTCGGCCTCGGTCGAGGTGTGGCCGAGGGAGAACCGCAGCGAGCTGCGGGCCCGCTCGGCATCCGCGCCGGTGGCGAGCAGGACGTGGCTGGGCCGGGCCACCCCGGCGCTGCACGCGGAACCCGTCGAGCACTCGATGCCCTTGGCGTCGAGGAGCATGAGCAGGGCGTCGCCCTCCGCCCCCGGGAACGACAGGTGCGCGTTGCCCGGCAACCGGCCGGGCCCGGACCCCAGCACGTCGTCCAGGGGCGCCCCGTTGAGCTGCGCGTCGGGCACCTGCTCCACGACCCCGGCGACGAGCCCGTCGCGCAGGGCCGCCAGCCGCCTGGCGCGCTGCTCCCGGGAGCCCACGGCGGCGACGGTGGCGACGGCCAGTCCGACGATCGCGGCGACGTCGAGCGTGCCGGACCGCACGTCGCGCTCCTGCCCCCGCCGTGCAGCAGCGGCGTGCACTCGGCGTCGCGGCGCAGCAGGAGGACCCCGGCGCCCATCGGGCCGCCGAGCTTGTGGCCGGTCATGGTCAGCGCGTCGACCCCGCTCGCGTCGAAGTCGACAGGCACCTGTCCCACGGCCTGGACGGCGTCGGTGTGGAACGGGACGCCGACCTCGTGCGCGACGGCGGCCAGCGCCGGGATGTCGCTCACCGTGCCGATCTCGTTGTTCGCCCACATGACGCTGGCGAGCGCGACGTCGCCGCCGTCGCCCAGCGCCTCGGCCAGCGCGCGCGGGAGCACCCGCCCGCTCGGCTCGACGGGGAGCCAGGTGATCTCGGCGCCGTCGTGCTTGGCCAGCCACTCGACGCTGTCCAGGACGGCGTGGTGCTCCGCCGGGCTGACGACGATCCGCCGGCGACGCGCCTCGGCCTGCCGCCGGGCCCAGAACAGGCCCTTGACGGCGAGGTTGTCGCTCTCGGTGCCGCCGCCGGTGAAGAGCACCTCGGACGGGCGGGCCCCCAGCGCTTCGGCGAGCCGCTCGCGGGACTGCTCGGCCGCGCGACGGGCGGCCCGGCCGCTGGCGTGCAGCGAGGAGGCGTTCCCGACCCGGCCCAGCTGCCCGGTCATCGCAGCCAGCACCTCGGGGAGCACCGGCGTGGTCGCCGCATGGTCGAGATAGGTCACACGGTTCTCCTCGCTGGCGCTCGTCGGCCCTGTGACCGTCATCCGCTGTCTCCGCGTGACCTCGCAGGCTCGGCCACCGAAACGAGCGTAGACGCGGGCGCCGGAGCGCCCGGGGGCGCTCCGGCCCGGGGCGCCAGCCACGCGCCCACCAGGGCGGGCGCGGTGAGCACGGCGACGGCGAGCAGCACCGCCGTCGGGAAGGTCAGCGCTCCGGCGGCCGCCGCGGCCACGAGCACCCCGACCACGCCGACGCACACCGCGGACGTGGTGACGTCGGCGATCTGGAAGGCGGCCGAGTCGGCACCCCGGCGCTCCTCCCGCGACTGCTCCAGGAGCAGCACGCTCAGGCTGGGCATCCCGAGACCCATGCCGAGGCCGGCGACGGCCCAGGTCAGGTAGGTGGGCCAGCCCTCCAGCCCGGGGACGACGACGAGCGCGGTGCCCGCGAGCCCGGCCGCCAGGAGCAGGAAGCCGAGCCGGAGGAGCACGACGCGGGCGACGTCGGGCCGACGGCCCTGCAGCTGCGAGGCGATCGCCCACCCGAGCGCCCCGGCGGTCAGCGGGATGCCGGCCGCGGTAGGCCCGTACCCGTGCAGGTGGGTCAGCGACAGGGGCAGCAACGCGTCCATGCCGAAGAAGGCGCCGGCCAGCAGGCCGCGTGCGCCGATGACCGCGGGCAGCCCCGGCCGCAGCCGGGCGGCGCCCGCCGGGACGAGCGGGCGGATGCCCGCCACGAGGGCGGCCGCCCCGACCACGGCGATGCCGACGGCGAGCAGGTCCAGCCGCTGGCCCGCGTACTGCAGCGCGGCGATGCCGACGCCGGCGAGGAGGGCCCACCACCGGCGGGCGGACGTCGGCGCGGCCACGCCCGCGGGTGCGCCGAACCTCCGGAGGGCGGGCAGGAGGAGCGTCAGCCCGAGGAGGATCAGGGGCAGCATCCCCAGGAACACCCAGCGCCAGCCGACGTGCGTGGTGATGAGCCCCGCGAGCAGCGGGCCGATCAGCGCGGGCAGCACCCAGGCGGCGGAGAAGGCGGCGAAGAGCTTCGGGCGCAGCTCGGCGCGGTAGGCCCGCCCGGCGACGACGTAGAGCGAGACCGCGATGGCCCCGGCACCGACGCCCTGGATGGCGCGGGCCGCGACGAAGACGGCCATGTGCCCCGAGAGGCCGGCGGCCAGCAGTCCGGCCGCGAAGGTGGACACGCCGGCGAGCAGCGCGACGCGGGACCCGCGGCGGTCGTCGATTTCCCCGCCCAGCACCATGCCGACCACCGACGCGACGAGGAAGGCGCTGAACGGCCAGCCGTACCAGGCCAGACCGTCCAGCTCGCCGACCGCCGTCGGCATCGCGGTGGCCACCGCCATGGACTCGAAGGCGACGAAGGTGACCAGCATGAGCAGCCCGAAGGTCTGGAGCCGGTGCACCCGGTCGACGATCGTCGGCGGCCGGCTCGTCCCCACGGAGGGCACAACTCCGGCCGCCCCCGTCGGCTTCCCGGAGCGGCCGGAGTTCTCGGCGATCGGTCAGGCCTGCCTCGCCGGGACCATCCCGACCTCCCCGTCCGCGCCGTCCGACGCCGCGGCGACGACCCGGCCGAGCGCCGTCCCGAGGAGCGCGAGCCCGGTGGACGCCACGGCCAGACCGGCCACCTCGCCCGCCTTGACAGTGAACTCGGTCGCCATGAACGTCCCGATGCCCACCACCCAGCACGCCAGAGCCAGCCACGGCAGGTTCCCGGTCGAGCCGGCCCGCCGGACGCCCACGGCCAGGACGACCGGGCCGAGCAGCAGCGCCGGCAGGGCCAGCAGCAGCGGGACGAAGCCCGGGCCGATGTCGGCGAGGACGACGTCCACCGCCGCGTCGCGTGCCACCGCCGGGTCGGTCAGCCGGTACATCTGCAGGTTGAACGCCCCCGGCCCGCGGTCAGCCAGATGCCGCCGAGGCCCAGGAGGACGGTGCCGACGCGGACCAGCCGTGCCCCGCGCCCGCCTATCGCAAGCCGCGCCGCCGCCACGGCAGCGGCCACGAGCAGGATGCCCGCCACGACGAAGAGCCCGGCCGACAGGGACTGGGCTCCGCGGGCGTCGGCGACCGCGTCGAGACGCGCGGACCAGGCCATCCCCATGTCGGGGAGGACGGCCTGGCCCGCGGTCCAGGCGACGCCGCCGAGCAGCAGCAGGACGGTGAGGGACGAGCGATTCACGGCGGGCTCCTTCGCGATCGGGACCATCGGTGCACCGATCGTCGGGGCCCGGAGCTGGTCCGGACCTGGGGCCGGACGTCGACCTCCCTGCAGCGGGGTGCAGGTCCGGCCTGCAGCGCGGTCCCTCCCCGTGCTCGCCCGCGCCTGCCACAGTGACGCGGTGCCCGACGTCGGCGTCCTCATCGGTGTCGTCCTGGTCGCCTGGCTGGCGTCCGGTCTCGCGGCCGTCTGCCTGACGCCGCGCAACCCGGCCGCCCGATCGCTGCTGGCCGCCGCCCTCCTGCTGGGGTCCAGCACCGTCGTGGAGGTCCTCGCCGGGGCCGCCTCCGTCGGGGACCTCGCCTTCGCGATCCTGCGCACGGCCGGGTGGATCTCATTCCTGGGCGCCGTCGCCGCCATCGTCACGACCCTGGCGCGGCTGCCCGACGGCGTGGCGGACCGCCGGTGGCACGTCGGGGTGGCACGGGTGCTCGTCGTCCTGGCCGTCGTGGCGCCGCTGCTGGAACTCCTGGGATCGCCGACGCTCGCCGTCGACGACGACGGCGCCGTCCACGCCAATCCGCTCGCGGTGCCCGTTCTGGAGCCGCTGGCCGCGGTCGGCGCCGCCGTCCGGATCACCGAGCCGGCCTGGGTCCTGCTGGGCGTCGCCGTCCTGGGGCTGCGCTGGCGCGCCGGTGACGCCGAGCGCCGGCGGGAGCTCAGCTGGCCGCTGCGCAGCATCGGACTGCTGGCGGCCCTGCTCCTGCTCGTCGTGGTGGTGGAGCTCAGCGACCTGCCCGTCCCGCCGGAGCGTGTGTTCGTGCCGCTCTTCCTGCTGTCCCTGGCCCTGTTCCCGCTGGCGCTGCTCCTCGGGATCACCCGCCGGGTGCGGGCCCTGGAGGGGCGGCTGGTCGAGTCCAGGGAGCGGCTGGTGAACGCCGAGGACGCTGCTCGCCGCACCCTGGAACGGGATCTGCACGACGGCGTCCAGCAGCAGCTCGTCGCCGCGCTGTCGCTCGTCGCGCTCGCCCGCGAGCAGACGCTGCGCCGTCCCGAGCAGGCGCGGTCCACCGTGGGTGAGGTCGGCGACCGGCTGCGCGGGGCGCTGACCGAGCTGCGGGAGCTCGTCCGCGGCATCCGACCGCCGGTGCTCGAGGACGCCGGCCTGGTGCCGGCGATCGAGAGCCGGCTCGGCACGCTCCCGGTCGAGGTGGAGCTGTGCGCCGACCGGGAGGCGAAGGCACGGTGGGCGCCGGCCGTGGAGGCCGCGGCCTACTTCCTCGTCACCGAGGCGGTGACCAACGCGCTGAAGCACGCGCCCGGGAGCCGGGTGGTCGTCCGGCTCAGCGGCAGCGACGGGCACCTGCAGCTGGAGGTCGCCGACGACGGCCCCGGGGTCCCGCCGGCCGCCGTCGAGGGCTTGGGACTGCGCGGCCTCCGGGACCGGGTGGAGTCGCTGCGCGGCAGCTTCGCCGTCACGGGTGCACCCGGCGGGGCACCGTCATCCGGGCTGCCTTCCCCGGGCGGTCGCGATGAGGCTGCGGCTCGTGGTCGCCGACGACAACTACCTGGTGCGCGAGGGCGTCCGGCGGCTGCTCGACGAGGGCGACGACGTCGAGACGGTCGGCACCGCCGCGAGCGCACCCGAGCTGCTCCTGCGCGTGCGCGAGCTGCAGCCCGACGTCGTGCTCACCGACATCCGGATGCCGCCGTCGTTCACCACCGACGGGATCGCCGCCGCCGTGAGGGTCCGCGCCGAGCACTCCGGGGTCGGGGTCGTGGTGCTGTCGCAGCACGCCGACGCGTCGTACGCCGCCGCCCTGTTCGCCGCGGGCACCGGCGGGCACCGGCGGGCTGGCCTACCTGCTCAAGGACCGGGTCGGCGACCGCGACGAGCTGGTGCGCGCGCTACGGGCCGTGCACGAGGGCGGGTCGGTGGTCGACCCCCAGGTCGTCGACGCCCTCCTGGCGGCCGGGCGGCGTTCCGAACGGTCTCCCTGCGGAACCTGTCGCCACGGGAGATCGACGTGCTGAGAGGCATGGCCGAGGGCGCACGAACGGCGCCATCGCGGCGCACCTGCACGTCTCGGAATCGGCCGTGAGCAAGCACGTCGCCGCTGTCTTCACCAAGCTCGGCCTGCACGAGTCCGCCCAGATCGATCGCCGCGTCGCCGCGGTGCTCACGTGGGTCGAGCACCGCGCCGACCGCGGCCACTGACGCACCGAGCGCCGGCCCCCACGGGGACCGGCGCCCGACACGCGACATGCTGGAACGGCCTCGCGGCCCCGTCCCGGGTCCCGCCCTGAGCTTGCGAAGGTGGGGAGGACGGGGTGTTTTACTGCGGGCGGTGATCTGCTCGGTGGCCGCCGGGACGACGGTGTTCAGGTCGCCGACGACGCCGAAGTCGGCCAGCTCGAAGATCGGGGCCTCGGGGTCCTTGTTGATGGCCACGATGGTCTTCGAGGTCTGCATGCCGGCGCGGTGCTGGATGGCGCCGGAGATGCCGACGGCCACGTACAGCTGCGGGGAGACGGTCTTGCCGGTCTGCCCGACCTGGAAGCTGTGCGGGTAGAAGCCGGAGTCCACCGCGGCGCGCGAGGCACCGACGGCCGCGCCGAGGAGTCGGCCAGGCCCTCGATGATCGCGAAGTTCTCCGCGCTGGCCACCCCACGGCCACCGGAGACCACGATCGAGGCCTCGGTCAGCTCGGGCCGGTTGCTCTTCTGCTCCACGACCCGGTCGGTGACGCGGGCCAGCTTCGCGGAGTCCGACACCGACACCGACACCGGCTCCTCGGCGGCGGCCGCGGGGGCCGGCTCCGGAGTGACCGAGTTGCCGCGCAGGGTGTAGATCGGCGTGCCGACCGTGACCTGGGAGTGCACGATCGTCGCGCCGGCGAACGCGACCTGGGTCGCGGTGCCGTCGGCGGCGATCTCGGTGACGTCGGTCAGGAAGCCGCTGCCGGTCTTGATGGCCAGCCGGCCGGCGATCTCCTTGCCCTCCGGGGAGGACGGGATCACCACGGCGGCCGGCGACCTCTCGCTGACCAGCTGCGCCAGGACCTCGGCCTTGGGGGCCACGAGGTAGCCGTCGATGTCCTCGGACTCCGCGACGTAGACCTTCGCCGCGCCGTACTCGGCCAGGGCGTCCTTCACGCCGGCCGCGGTGCCGGGCGCGCCGAGGACGACGGCCGACGGCTCACCGAGCGCGCGGGCCGCGGTCAGTGCCTCCAGGGTGGTCTTGCGAACGCCGCCGCCGGCCGCGTTCAGCTCGGCCAGAACCAGTACCTCTGCCATGGGAGTGCTCCTCTTCCTTCGGTCCGGGCCGGGTCAGACGATCTTCTGGCTGGCGAGGAACTCGACGAACTTCTGCGCGCCGTCGCCCTCGTCGGGAACCTTCACGCCCTCGCCCTTCGGCGGGCGGCCGGCGAAGTCGAGGACCTTGCTGGTGGCGTTGGCCAGGCCGACGCTGCCGACGTCCAGGCCCAGATCGGCCAGCGACCTGGTCTCCACCGGCTTCTTCTTCGCGGCCATGATCCCCTTGAAGGAGGGGTAGCGCGGCTCGTTGATGGTGTCCCAGGTGGACACGATCGCCGGCAGCGGCGCCTCCACCGCCCAGTAGCCGCCGTCGGTCTGCCGCTCGATCCTCGCCATGCCGCCCTCGACGGTGAGCTTGCGGGCACCGGACAGCTGCGGGATGCCCAAGCGCTCGGCGACCAGCGCCGGCATGACGCTCAGCTGGGCGTCGGTGGCCTCGGCGCCGCAGAGCACGAGGTCGTACTCCAGCTGCTGCAGGGCCGCGGCGATGACGCCCGAGGTCTGCACCGCGCAGGACCCGTGGATCGCGTCGTCCACCACGTGCACGGCCTTGTCCGCACCCATCGACAGCGCCTTGCGGATGGCGTCGGTCGCCGAGTCCGGGCCGACGGTCAGCACGGTGACCTCACCACCCTCCCGGTCGCGCACCAGCAGCGCCTCCTCGATGGCGTACTCGTCCATCTCGTTGATGACGTTGTCGGCCGAGGCACGGGCGACGGTGTTGTCGGACGGGTCCAGCTTGCGCTCGCTGCCGGAGTCCGGGACCTGCTTCACAAGAACGACGATGTTCATCGCGCTGACCTTCCTCAGGACGCGTTCAGGACGCGGGCACGCGGGCCCGCCTGGCTCCGACTATGGAGGTTACTGGCTGGTAACGCCGCCGCGGTACGAGGGCGGGTGAGGAGGGTCACGCCGGGCCGCCCCGACCGCACGCGGCGCCGGGCCCCCGCCGGCCGGTGCGGCTCAGGTCGCCGCCCGGTGGGCCCATTCTGTTCCGACCGGCCCGTCAGCGGGCGCGCCATTCCCCGTCGCGGCGAAGTCGGCCAGCGTCGCGGCGTGCGGCGCCAGGTCCAGACGCTGCCCCACCACCCACTCGTCGGAGTAGTAGGTGTGGGCGTAGCGCTCGCCGCCGTCGCACAGCAGGGTGACCACGCTGCCGGTGCGGCCGGCGGCGACCATCTCCGCGACCAGCTGGAACGCCCCCACAGGTTGGTGCCGGTGGACCCTCCGGCCCGGCGGCCGGTCGTCCGCTCGAGTTCACGCATGGCCGCCAGGGAGGCGGCATCGGGGACGCAGATCATCCGGTCGACGATGGTCGGGACGAACGACGGCTCCACCCGCGGCCGGCCGATCCCCTCGATGCGCGAGGACAGGCCGGTCGCCGTCGCCGGCGCGCGGTCGCGCCAGCCGGGGAAGAACGAGGACCCCTCCGGGTCGACGACGGCCAGCCGGGTGGGCAGCCGCCGGTACCGCAGGTAGCGGCCGATCGTCGCGCTCGTGCCGCCCGTCCCCGCGCCGACCACGACCCACTCGGGCGTCGGGTACCGCTCCAGCGCGAGCTGGCTGAAGATCGACTCCGCGATGTTGTTGTTGCCCCGCCAGTCGGTGGCCCGCTCGGCGTTGGTGAACTGGTCCAGATAGTGGCCACCGCACTCCGCCGCCAGCTGCCGGGCCTCGTCGTAGATGTCCGCCGGCCGGTCCACGAAGTGGCACCGTCCGCCGTGGAACTCGATCAGCTCGACCTTCTCGGGGCTGGTCGACGCCGGCATCACCGCGACGAACGGCAGTCCGAGCATCCGGGCGAAGTACGCCTCGCTCACCGCCGTGGACCCGCTGGAGGACTCCACGACGGTGGTGCCCTCGGTGATCTGCCCCGAGCACAGGCCGTAGAGGAACAGCGACCGTGCCAGCCGGTGCTTGAGGCTGCCGGTGGGATGGGTCGACTCGTCCTTGAGGTACAGCTCCACCCCCACTCGGGCGGGAGCGGGTACACGAGCAGGTGCGTGTCGGCGCTGCGCCGGGCGTCGGCCTCGACCGCGGCCACGGCGCGGTCCACCCAGGCGCGACCCGCCGGGTCCGAGCGGTCGACGTCCGTGGGTGCGCCTCCGGGGTCAGTCACCCCGGCATGATCGCGCACCCACCGGCCGATCAGGTCGGGCAGACGCACCCGCGGGTCGTGCCTGAGCCGGAGCCGGACGGCTGGGTCGCCTGGCAGAAGCGCAGCGAGATCCGGTCGTGGTCGGCCATCGGGTGCGGGCAGACGGCGCAGGAGGAGGCCGTCGCGACGGGTGCCGGGGCCAGGGCCACGGACGGGGCGGAGGACATGGGACGACCTGACTGAGCCGGAGCTACCGGCACGCGGTGGGCGTGCTCCCGGCCCGGCACCGGCGCACAGGGCCGGTGCTCGACGTGAACCAGAACGACCCCGACGCTACGCCCCGGCACGCGACTGGGCGGCCGCCTCGGCCGGCACGGCCAGAACCGCTCGCTCCGCGGGCGTCACGACGACGGCAGCGCCCGGGGTGAGGTCGCCGCTGGTGGCGCTGGGCACGTCGACCCGGACCTCCGTGCCGTCGGCGAGGGCCACGAGCACCCGGGTCGACGCGCCGGAGAAGGTCCGCGTCACGACCCGTGCGGGCCCGGTGGGATCCGCCGTCACCACCAGCGCCTCGGGACGCACCAGGGCGACGACCTCGACCGGCCCGGGCGCCGGGCCGGCCAGGGGACGGCGCACACCGAGCAGCTGTACCTCGCCACCCGAGACCGTGGCCGGGACCCGGTTCATCGTGCCGACGAACTCCGCGACGAACGCCGTCGCCGGCCGCTCGTAGAGCTCGTCGGGGGTGTCGACCTGCTCGAGCCGTCCGCTGCGCAGAACGCCGACGCGGTCGGCGACCGACAAGGCCTCGGCCTGGTCGTGGGTGACGAAGACCGTGGTGATGCCGAGCTCGAGCTGGATCCGGCGGATCTCCTCGCGCAGCTGCACGCGGACCTGTGCGTCCAGCGCCGACAGCGGCTCGTCGAGCAGCAGGACCTGCGGCGCCACCGCCAGCGCCCGGGCCAGCGCCACCCGCTGCTGCTGGCCGCCCGAGAGCTGGTGCGGATAGCGGGCGGCGCGGTCGGCCAGGCCGACCAGGTCCAGCAGCTCCGCCGCCCGGGCGGTCTGCTCGGTCTTCGGGCGCCGCCGCACCCGCAACCCGAAGGCGACGTTCTCGGCGACCGTGAGGTTCGGGAACAGGCTGTAGGCCTGGAACACCATCCCCATGTCCCGCTTGCTGGCCGGCACGCCGGTGACGTCGCGGCCGTCGACGAGCACCCGGCCGCCGTCCGGCTGGTCGAAGCCGGCGATCGCCCGCAGCGCCGTCGTCTTGCCGCAGCCCGACGGGCCCAGCAGCGCGAGGAACTCGCCACCGGCGATGTCGAGGTCGAGGCCGTCGAGGGCGACCACCGAGCCGTAGCGGCGGGTCAGCCCGTCGAGCCGGATCGGCACGCCCGGGCGGTCCCGGAGGTCGGCCGGCCCGGCGACCCGGGCGGACACGGCGGTCATGAGGTCTCCTTCGTGCCGCGCCGGCGGTCCAGCGCGGAGATCATCAACAGCAGCAGCCAGGTGACGAGGAGCGAGAGCACCGAGACGGCCACGGAGAGCTGCGGCTGCGAACCGGAGATCCGGAGGATCCAGGTCGGGAACGTCTCGAACCCGAGGATGTTGGCGACGGTGAACTCGCCCAGCACGAGGGCGACGGTGATGAAGGAGGCGTTCAGCACCGACGTGCGCAGGACCGGCAGCACCACCGAGACCAGGACCCGCGGCCAGGACGCACCCAGGTTGCGCGCGGCCTCGGTCAGGGTCCGGAGGTCCGCCCCCGCACACCGGCGTCCAGCGCGCGATACACGAACGGCAGCGCGAGGACGACGTAGACGAGGACCAGGATCCACGGCAGCGCCGGCTCCTGGAGGGCGAAGAACGCCTCGGCCAGCCAGGTGTTCAGGAAGTAGTCCGGCGCCCAGGCCAGCACGCTGCGCACGCCGACGACCAGCGCGATCGGGGGCAGCACGAGCGGCATGAGGGTGAGCAGTTCGACCGTCGTCCGCAGCCGGGGAAGCCGGAGGTCCACCAGCACCACGGTCGGCACCATGAGCAGCAGCGCGAGGACGACGGTCAGCCCGGCCAGGGCGAGCGAGCGGGTGAACGAGTCCGCGAAGCCCTCGGCGCTGGGGATCTCGGCGTAGGTCCCCAGCGAGACGCCGTCGCGCTCGCGGACGGTGTACCAGACCGACGCGGCGATCGGCACGAGGAAGTAGACGCCGAGGACGGCGAGCACGGCGTACCGCCAGGCACCCGCACCGCGACGTCCCGGGCGGACAGGGGTCTCCGGCGCGACCCCGCCGGTGCCGGCGACGCTCTCGGCCAGCGCCGTCACGAGAGCCACCGCTGGGTGCGGCGCTGCACCCAGGCGTAGAAGATCATCACCAGGCCGATGAGCAGCACCATGCCCAGCGCCAGGGCCTTGCCGAGGTTCTCCGAGCCGACGACGACGTTGCTCGACAGCGCGTCGGCGATCTGCAGCGTGACCAGCGGGATGCTGCTGCCGACCAGTGCCCGGGCGGTGGCGTATGCGGCGAAGGCCGAGGCGAACAGCAGCATGGTCGCGCCGATCACCGGCGGGGCGAGGACCGGCCCGCCGACGTACCGCCAGTACTGCCAGCCGGTCGCTCCCAGGTTGTCCGCGGCCTCCCGCCACTGCGGCCGCAGCGCCTCCAGTGCCGGGACGATCGTCAGCACCATCAGCGGGATCAGGAAGTAGAGGTAGACCAGCGCCAGCCCGGTCATCGAGTAGAGCGAGAAGCCGCCGAGGCCCAGACCGAGGGTGTCGGTGAGCAGCGCGGTGACGACGCCGGAGGTGCCGATCGTGGCGATGAAGGCGAACGCCAGCGGGATGCCGCCGAAGTTCGCCAGCACGCCGGACGCGGTGAGCACCAGCCGGCGCAGCAGCCGGCCCCGGCGGGCGCGCAGCACGGCGACGGCGAGCGCCAGCCCCAGCACGGCGCCCAGGACTGCCGTGATCGCCGACAGCTGCAGGCTGCCGAGGTAGGACCGCCCGTAGGGCCCTCGGTGACCGCCCGGACGGAGGCGGTCGACCAGCTCTCCTCGAACGTGACCGGGTCGGTCGCGCGGAACGCCTCGACGGCGAGCACGCCGATCGGCAGCAGCAGGAACGTCGCGACGTACAGGAAGAACGGCAGCGCGCCGAGGACGACGAGCACGCGGCCGCGCCGGCCCCTCCTGCGAGGGACCGGCGCGACCACGTCCTGCGATGCGGTGATCAGCCGGAGATCTCCGCGTTCCAGCGCTCGGCCACGACGGCCTGCGCCGCCGTCTGCTGCTCGTCGGTCGGGAACTCGACGTCGCCCTCGACCTCGGGCAGCGCCGCCAGGGCCTCGGCGTCGGCGGTCCCCGCCTCTTCCATGTCCGGCAGCCGGACCGGACGGGAGCCGCCCTCCAGCCAGATGTTCTGGCCGTCGTCGCTGTACAGGAACTCCTGCCACAGCCGGGCCGCCGCCGGGTGCGGGGCGAACGCGCTGATCGCCTGGCTGTAGTAGCTGCCGAACACTCCGTCGGAGGGGACGGCGACCTGCCACTCGACGCCCTGCTCGGCGAACTCCTCGGTGAAGGAGGCGTTGAGGTAGTCCCAGTCGATGGAGATCGGGGTCTCGCCGCTCTCGATGGTCGCGGGGTGATCTCGACCGGGTTGAAGTTGCCGGCGTCCTTGATCTGCGTGAAGAAGTCGATGCCCGGGCCGATGTCGTCCAGGCTGCCGCCGTTGGCGAGCGACGCCGCCCACACGCCGCTGAACGCCGCCGCGGCCTGCGTCGGGTTGCCGTTGAGGGCCACCTGACCGGCGTACTGCGGGTCGAGCAGCTCGGCGAAGGTGGTCGGGCACGTCTCGACCACCGAGGCGTTGCAGCCGATGGAGATGAAGCCGCCGTAGTCGTTGAACCAGTGGCCGTCGGCGTCCTTCTGGTTCTCCGGGATCTCGTCCCAGGTCTCGACCTTGTACGGCGCGAGGAGGCCCTGCGCCTGCGCCTGGCGGGCGAAGGCGGTGCCGAGGTCGAGGACGTCGGGCGCGCGGTCCTGACCGCGCTGGCTCTCGACGGCGTTGAGCTCGTCCTGGCTGGAGCCGTCGGGGCTGGCGCTGTTGATCTCGATGTCGTACTTCTCGCTGAAGGTCTCCAGCATCTCGCCGTAGTTCGCCCAGTCCGGGGGCAGGGCGATGACGTTGAGCGTCCCCTCTTCCTGCGCGGCCTCGATGAGGGCGTCCATCCCGCCGAAGTCCTCGGCCGAGGTGGCGGTGGCGGCGTCGGACCCGTCGCCGCCGCCCGAGGACCCGCCGTCGTCGGAGCCGCAGGCGGTCAGCACGAGTCCGGTCGTCACGACGGCGACCGCGGCTCGCAGGGTGGTTCCTCGCACATGTCCTCCAGGTAGTGGCGCCGTGCCTGCCCAGCGCCTGTTGACGCTGGGCGGCCGGCGTCGAGATTGTGGCCGACCCGCCCCGCCCAGGGGCGGTCACGGCACACGAACGTGGGGTGAACCCTCGCCGGATCGGGTCACCGGCCGCTGTCCACCGCATCAGCGGCCCGAGAACTCTGCCTTTCCCGGGCCGCTCTCGAGGAACGAGCTCATCCCGGTCTTCTGGTCCTCGGTGTCGAACAGCTCGGCGAACAGCCGGGTCTCCAGTGCGAGCCCGTCGTCGAGGGTGCCGTCGAGCCCCCGTCGATCGCGCGCTTGGCCGCGGCGAGGGCCAGGGGCGGGCCGGCGGCGAACTTCCTCGCCATGGCCACGGCCGTCGAGTACACCTCGTCGTCGGGCACGACCGCGTCGGCGAGCCCGATCTCCAGCGCCTCCTCCGCTCCGACGTGCCGCCCCGTGAAGACGAGGTCCTTGGCCTTGGCGGGACCGACCAGCCGCGCGAGGCGCTGCGTACCGCCCGCACCGGGGATGATGCCGAGCTGGATCTCGGGCTGGCCGATCTTCGCGTTCGCGCCGAGCACCCGGAAGTCGGCGCACAGGGCGAGCTCGTAGCCGCCGCCGAGGGCGTAGCCGGTGATCGCGGCGATGACCGGCTTGGGGATGTGCGCGACCGTCCGGAAGGAGGTCTGCAGCTCGGTCCCCCACTCGGCCATCTGGCCGGCGTCCAGCTGCGACATCGCCTTGATGTCGGCGCCCGCGGCGAAGACCCGCTCCCCGCCGTAGATCACGACGGCCCGCACGTCGGCGCGGTCGGCCGCCTCGGTGGCCGCGGCCCGGACCTCCCGGTGCAGCTGCTCGTCGATCGCGTTCATCTTCGGCCGGTCGAGGCGGATCGTGCCGACCCCGTCCTCCACCTGCAGGGTCACGAACTCCGGGTCAGTCATGCAGGCACCCTATGACCCCGCCGGAAGGAGTCGGAACCGCGTGCATGCGCACGAGGGTCATCGCCCGTCGCGTGACCGCCCCGGTGCGCACGATGGCCGTCATCCCGCCCGGCGGGCGGTGAAGCGGCCGTCGGTGCGGGTCAGGGACAGCGGCAGGCCGAAGGTCTCCGACAGCGCCGCGGCGGTGAGGACGTCGTCGGCGGCGCCGGAGGCGACCACCTCGCCCCCGCGCAGCAGCAGCGCGTGGGTGTACCCGGGCGGGATCTCCTCGACGTGGTGGGTGACCAGCACCTGGGCCGGCGCGTAGTGGTACTTCGCCAGGCCCGACAGCCGCGCCACGAGGTCCTCCCGGCCGCCGAGGTCCAGCCCGGCGCCCGGCTCGTCGAGCAGCAGGAGCTCGGGGTCGGGCATGAGGGCGCGCGCGATCTGGGTGCGCTTGCGCTCGCCCTCGCTCAACGTGCCGAACGGACGGTGGGCGTACTGGGCGACCCCCACTGCTCCATCAGCATCCCGGCGCGGGTCAGGTCGTGGACGTCGTACCGCTCGCGCCACCGGCCGACCACGGCGTAGCCGGCCGAGACGACGATGTCGCCCGTCGTCTCCGAGGGGCGATGCGCTGCGCCAGGGAGGCGCTGGTCAGCCCGATGCGCGGCCGCAGCTCGAAGACGTCTACCGCGCCGAGGGCCTCCCCAGCAGTCGCACCTCGCCACGGGTGGGGTGCATCTGCGCCGCGGCCAGCTGCAGCAGCGTCGTCTTCCCCGCCCCGTTGGGGCCGAGGACCACCCACCGGTGGTCGGCCTCGACGGTCCAGCCGACGCCACGCAGGAGGTGGTTGTCCCCCGGACGACGTCGACCCCGGTCATCCCGACGACCGCCTCACCGGCGGCTGCGCCGCCCCCACCCAGCCCACCGACGCTCGACACGCCCCCATCCAACCAACCCGGAGGCAGCGACCTGCGGGTGCATCGGCTCCGGACTTGGCACGATCGCGGCATGAGCGGACCAGGGACCGACCGCACGGGCGCCGATCGGGGCCGCGAGGTGCTGCCGGGCAGCCCGGCACCCCTCGGCGCGGTCTGGGACGGCACGGGCACCAACTTCGCGCTGTGGTCGGCCGGGGCGCAGGCGGTCGACCTCTGCCTCTTCGACGCCGACGGCACCGAGCACCGCCACCGGCTCGAGGAGACCACCCACCAGGTGTGGCACGGGCGGGTGCCCGGGGTCGGTCCCGGGCAGCGCTACGGCTACCGCGTCCACGGCCCCTACGACCCGGCGGCCGGGCTGCGGCACAACCCGGCCAAGCTCCTGCTGGACCCCTACACCCGCGCCGTGGACGGCGACCTGTCCCTGGACGCGGCACTGTTCGGCTACCCGGAGGACGTGGTCGACAGCACGGCCCGCGACGACCGTGACTCCGCTCCCTACGTGCCGCGCGGCGTCGTCGTGCACGACCCGTTCCCCTGGGACGGCGACCGGCCGCTGCGCACCCCGTGGTCGGACACCGTCATCTACGAGCTGCACGTCAAGGGGCGACGGCGACCCATCCCGACGTGCCCGCGCACCTGCGCGGCACCTACGCAGGGCTCGCCCACCCGGCGTTCGTCGAGCACCTGCAGTCCCTCGGGGTGTCGGCCGTCGAGCTGCTCCCGGTGCACCACTTCGTCAGCGAGCCGCACCTGCTCCGGCGGGGGCTGACCAACTACTGGGGCTACAACACGCTCGGCTACCTCGCGCCGCACGCGGCCTACAGCTCCTCGGGCAGCGGCGGCGGGCAGGTCCTCGAGTTCAAGACGATGGTCAAGGAGCTGCACGCCGCGGGCATCGAGGTGATCCTCGACGTCGTCTACAACCACACCGCCGAGGGCGACCACACCGGCCCGACCCTGTCCTTCAAGGGCATCGACAACGCCGGCTACTACCGGCTCGACGGCGGCAACAAGTCCCGGTACACCGACTACACCGGCTGCGGGAACACCCTCGACGTCCGCCGTCCCGCCGTCCTGGCGCTGCTCATGGACTCGCTGCGGTACTGGGTCACCGAGATGCACGTCGACGGCTTCCGGTTCGACCTGGCCTCGGCGCTGGCCCGCTCGATGCACGACGTCGACCGGCTGTCGGCCTTCTTCGACGTCGTCCACCAGGACCCGGTCGTGAGCAACGTCAAGCTGATCGCCGAGCCGTGGGACGTCGGTCCGGGCGGCTACCAGGTGGGCAACTTCCCACCGCCGTGGACGGAGTGGAACGGCAAGTACCGCGACACCGTGCGCGACGTCTGGTCCGGCGCGCACGTCGGCGTCCGGGACCTCGCGTACCGGCTCACGGGCTCCTCCGACCTCTACCGCTCCGACGGCCGGCGTCCGTTCGCCTCCATCAACTTCGTGACCGCCCACGACGGCTTCCCGATGCGCGACCTGGTCACCTACGAGCACAAGCGCAACGAGGCCAACGGCGAGGACAACCGGGACGGCGAGAGCCACAACCGCGGCTGGAACTGCGGCGTCGAGGGGCCCACCGACGAGCCGGAGGTGCAGGCGCTGCGCGACCGGCAGGTGCGCAACCTGCTCACGACGCTGCTCGTCTCGACCGGCGTACCGATGCTCACCGCCGGCGACGAGCTCGGCCGCACCCAGCAGGGCAACAACAACGCCTACTGCCAGGACAACGAGCTCTCCTGGATCGACTGGAGCGACGTCGACGAGGACCTGCGCTCCTTCGTCGCCCGCCTCGTGCGGCTGCGGCGCTCGGCACCGGTGCTCCGGCAGGAGGCGTTCTTCGAGGGCACGAGATCCCGGGCACCGGCGGCACCCGCGACCTCGCCTGGTTCGCGCCGGACGGCGGCCAGCTGTCCACGCAGGACTGGTTCGACACCGGCCTGCAGACCCTCGGCATGTACCTCGACGGCCGCGGCATCCGGCACCGCGACGAGCATGGCCGCCCGGTGGTGGACGACTCCTACCTGGTCCAGCTGCACGCCGGGCCGGCGCCGGTCACGGTCGAGCTGCCAGGACCGCCGTGGGCCGACGGCTACGAGCTTCTCGTCTCCACCGAGTACGCGACCGGCGCCCCGCCGCGGACGACGATCGTGGCGCCCGGCCCGGTCGAGCTCCCCGGCCGCTGCGTCTGGCTGCTCCGCGTGCTCCGGAGGCCGTGACGGGCTGTCTCCCCGCGGATCACCCAGGCATAGGTACCTTTACCTGCGTCTTCGAGGCGGGAACGCAGGTATAGGTACCTATGCCTGGTTACTCGGTGGGCTGCTCGAAGGTGATGACGGTCCAGCCGAGCAGGAGACGGTCACCGTCGGACAGCGGGTGGGCGACACCCGGCTCGAGCTGCGTCCACTCGGTCGCCTCGGGCCCCGCGACATGCGTGCCGTTGAGCGACCCGAGGTCGATCAGCGACACCTCGCTGCCCGAGCGCGACAGCGCGGCGTGCGCCGAGGACAGCACGTTCTGCGTGTCGGCGATCGGCACCGGCCGGGCGCCACCGCTGGTCACCATCTCGTGGTTGTCGGGACGGCGACCCAGCACGATGTCCTCGTCGACGGTGACGACCATGCCGTCGTCGAAGCGGAGCACGGGGGCCGACGCCTTGTCCGGACGCCAGAACGCCGTCTGCTCACCGGAGTCCGGCGCGGCGACGGCCCGGCTGGCACCGGAACCGAAGCCGGCATCGGATGCGGCCGTGAACGACGACGGAGCCGCCGGCGGCACGGCCGAGGACGACGACGGGGCCGGCGCCGCGAGCTGCAGCATCGCGCCCGAACCGGGGACGGTGCCCTCGACCAGGTCGAAGGACACCCCCGGCGGCATCTGCGGCGCGGCCTGGCCGGGGCCGACGTAGAGGGTCTGGCCGAGCTGGAAACCGGAGGCGAGAGTGCCCCCTCCACCGCGGAACCGGACACCGGCACGCCGTCGACGGCCGGCTGGCCCTTCCCGGACCAGAGGGCGACACCGGTGCCGGTGCCCCCGTCGTGTCGGCGATCACGAGGGCGAAGGAAGCAGCACCGTGGGCGAGGGAACCCACCTGGCCGGCAACGGCGGCGAGCACGCGGTCGGCGCCGGGACCCGAGACGCCGAGGCAGGCGTGGAGGGCGGCGACGAGCGCGGGCGAGCCGGGAGCGTCGACCCACAGCAGTCCGCCGCCGCGGCGGGCGACGACAGAATCTCCGGGGAGCACTTCACAGCGGTCAGGCATGGCCTCCAGCCTAGTGATCGACATGCGCTCTCGGCGCGCGCGCGATCCCGCCACGCCGGGCCATCACCACGTTCCGCGAGGTGGATGGGACACGCGTGGTGAAAGTGTCTGGTGCACAACGTTCACGCGCTGCTCACCACCCCGAGCTCGGCAGGATCGGCCATGCGCTCTGAGTGCGGGAGCACGCGCACCGTGTAACCGAATGCACCCGTCCGCTCGAGCGGGACGGTGGCGGTGAACCAGTGCCGGGAGCCGTCGGTGTGCTCGTGCGCCATGGGCACGCTCGTCACGTCGTGCAGCCCGTCGGCGTCGTCCACCCGGCCGTAGGCCGCCTGCACCTGCACGTCGCCGGGCGCGAGACCCGGCAGCTCCACCTCCGCCCGCAGGGCCAGGCTCGTCCCGATCTCGGGGGTGTCGCCCGCCCCGGTCGCTTCGACGTGGGCCACCCGCACGTGCTGCCAGTTCGACAGCAGGTGGCCGCGCCACGCCGCCTCCTCGCGGGCCGGCGCGTAGCCGTCACCGGCCATGACGCGTGCGGAGCCCGCAGCCGGCACGTAGAGGGCCTGCACGTAGTCGCGCACCATGCGGGTCGCCAGCACCTTCGGCCCGGTCTCCCGCAGCGTGTGCCGCACCATCTCCACCCAGCGGGCGGGGACGCCGTTGGCGTCGCGCTCGTAGAACCGCGGCAGGACCTGGTTGTCCAGCAGGTCGTAGATGGCCCGCGCCTCGACCTCGTCGCGCCGGTCGGCGTCGCTGACGCCGTCGGCCGTGGGGATCGCCCAGCCGTTCTGGCCGTCGAACCACTCGTCCCACCAGCCGTCCCGGATCGACAGGTTCAGCCCGCCGTTGAGGGCGGCCTTCATGCCGGACGTGCCGCACGCCTCCAGCGGGCGCAGCGGGTTGTTCAACCAGACGTCGCAGCCCCAGTAGAGGTAGCGCGCCATCCCGATGTCGTAGCCGGGCAGGAAGGCGATGCGGTGCCGGATCTCCGGGTCGTCGGCGAACTCGACCATCTGCTGGATCAGCTTCTTGCCGCCGTCGTCGGCCGGGTGGCTCTTGCCGGCGATGACCAGTTGGATCGGCCGCTCCGGGTCCAGCAGCAGCGCCTTGAGCCGCGCCGGGTCGCGCAGCATCAGGGTCAGCCGCTTGTAGGAGGGCACCCGCCGCGCGAAGCCGATGGTCAGCACGTCGGGGTCGAACGCGGTGTCGGTCCAGCCCACCTCGGCCTCGGTGGCGCCGCGGTAGAGCGCGGTCTCCCGGATCCGGCGGCGGACCTCCTCGACCAGCCGACCGCGCAGCGTGCGGCGGACGCTCCAGAGGTCGGCGGCCGGGATCGTGTCGACCCCGTCGAAGTGCACCGGACCGTCGACCGACATCGGGTCGCCCTGGCTGCTCGTCTGCGTGCCCATCTCGACCAGCTCGCGAGCGGTCCACGTGGGGGCGTGCACGCCGTTGGTGATCGAGCCGATCGGCACGTCCCCTCGTCGAAGCCCGGCCACAGGTCGCTGAACATGCCTCGGCTCACGTGCCCGTGGAGCTCGCTGACCCCGTTGGCGCGCTGGCCCAGGCGCAGCCCCATGTGCGCCATGTTGAACTTCGTCGGGTCCTCCTCGGCCCCGAGCACGAGCAGGTCGTGCATCGGGACGCCGAACCCGGCGAAGTACCGCTCGATCAGGGCCTTGGGGAAGCGGTCGATCCCGGCGGGAACCGGCGTGTGGGTCGTGAAGACCGTGCCGGCGCGCACCGCCTGCAGCGCCTCGGGGAACGACAGCCCGTGGGCCTCGCTGAGCTCCCGGATCCGCTCGATGCCCTGGAAGCCGGCGTGCCCCTCGTTCGCGTGGAAGACCTCGGGCAGCGGCGTCCCGGTGAGGCCGCAGTACGTGCGCACGGCCCGGACGCCACCGATGCCCAGCAGCATCTCCTGGCGGAGACGGTGGTCCTCGTCGCCGCCGTACAGCCGGTCGGTGACCAGCCGCTCGACCGGCGCGTTCTCCTCGATGTCGCTGTCGAGCAACAGGAGGGACACCCGGCCCACCTGCGCGCGCCAGACGTGGGCGTGCAGGGTGCGACCCTCCGGCAGCGGCACGGTGATGACCGCGGCCGAGCCGTCGGGCTCGCGCAGGAGCTTGACGGGGAGACCGTGGGGGTCGAGGGACGGGTAGTGCTCGAGCTGCCAGCCGTCGGCGGACAGGCCCTGGGTGAAGTAGCCGGCGCGGTAGAGCAGGCCGACGCCGATCAGCGGCACGCCGAGGTCGGAGGCCGCCTTCAGGTGGTCACCGGCCAGGATGCCCAGGCCGCCGGAGTACTGCGGGAGCACCTCGGTGATGCCGAACTCGGCGGAGAAGTAGGCGATGCTCTTCGGCGCCTCCGCCCCGAGGGACTGGTACCAGCGAGGCGTCGCCAGGTACTCCTCCAGGTCGTCCACCGCGTCCTGGAGGCGGCGGAGGAACCGGCGGTCCTTGGCCAGCTGGGCGAGGCGCTCGGCCGACACCTCCCCGAGCGCCTTGACCGCGTCGCCGCCGCAGCTCTGCCAGAGGGCGGGGTCGAGGGTCTCGAAGAGGTCACGCGTCTCCGGGTGCCAGGACCACCGGAGGTTCATCACGAGCTGGGACAGGGGGTCAGGGGTTCGGGCAGCGCCGCACGGACGGTGAACCGACGAAGAGCACGCACCGGCCGAGACTAACCAGCCGACGGCGGACCGCCAGGGGTAGCGAGGAATTGCCTGCCCGACCCCGACGGCCGCCCTGACGGGTGAGGTTCCTGGGGTGGGACGAGAGCCGAGGTGCTGGTGGGGCAGGACCTCAGTAGCGTGGTCGGCGATGACTGGCCGCGCTGACCTCCGCCTCGGCATCTCCGATGTCGCCCCCGTCGTGTCCTGCGGGTCCTTCTCCGCCCGAGCGGTGGTGGGGGAACACCTGCCGATCACGGCCACCGTCTTCCGCGAGGGCCACGACGCCGTCGCGGCGAACGTCGTCTGGACCGCACCCGGTGCCGACGACTCGACGGGGCCCTTCCTGCGCATGGCGAAGCTCCCGCCCGAGCCCGACCGCTGGATCGCCACCGTGGTGCCCGACCGCGAGGGCCGCTGGTCCTACCGCGTCGAGGCGTGGAGCGACCCGCTGGCCACCTGGCGGCACGCCGTCGAGGTGAAGGTCGAGGCGGGCCAGGGCGCCGAGGAACTCGCCAACGACCTCGAGGAGGGCGCCCGGCTGCTCGATCGCGTCGCCGAGGAGGCCGACGCCGAGTGGCGCGACCGCGTCACCGGTGCGGCCGCCGCCCTGCGCGACACGTCGCAGGAGCTCACCGTCCGCATCGCGCCCGCCCTCGCCGCGGGCCTGCAGCGCTACCTGCACGAGCACCCGGTGCGGGAGCTGGTCACCCGCTCCCCGGAGTACGAGGTGTGGGTCGACCGTCCGGTAGCGCTGTACGGCTCCTGGTACGAGTTCTTCCCCGGTCGGAGGGCCCCGTCGTCGGCGGGAAGCCGACCCACGGCACCTTCGCCACGGCCGCTGACCGGCTGCCCGCGGTCGCCGAGATGGGGTTCGACGTCGTCTACCTGCCGCCGATCCACCCGATCGGCTCGGTCAACCGCAAGGGGCCGAACTCGAAAGAGTTCCCGGGCGGGAACCCGCACGAGATCGGGCCGGACGACGTCGGCTCCCCGTGGGCCATCGGCAGCGCCGAGGGTGGGCACGACGCGGTCCACCCCCAGCTCGGCACGATGGACGACTTCCGGGCCTTCGTCGAGCGCACCCGCGAACTCGGCATGGAGGTGGCGCTGGACTTCGCGCTGCAGGCCGCGCCGGACCACCCCTGGGTCGAGGCGCACCCGGAGTGGTTCACGACCAAGCCCGACGGCACGATCGCCTACGCCGAGAACCCGCCGAAGAAGTACCAGGACATCTACCCGGTCAACTTCGACAACGACCCCGAGGGCATCTACGCCGAGTGCCTGCGGGTGATCCGGGTCTGGATCGAGGCCGGCGTGAAGATCTTCCGCGTCGACAACCCGCACACCAAGCCGCTGAACTTCTGGCACTGGCTGATCTGGGAGGTCAAGCAGACCGATCCGGACGTGCTGTTCCTCGCCGAGGCCTTCACCCGGCCGGCGATGATGCACCAGCTGGCGCGCATCGGCTTCACGCAGTCCTACACGTACTTCACCTGGCGGACCGAGCGCGGCGAGCTCGAGGAGTACGGCACCGAGCTGGCCGTCAACAGCCACTACATGCGGCCGAACTTCTTCGTGAACACCCCGGACATCCTCCACGAGTCGCTCCAGTTCGGCGGCCCGCCGATGTTCAAGATCCGCGCCGTGCTGGCCGCCATGATGAGCCCGACCTGGGGCGTCTACTCCGGGTTCGAGCTCTTCGAGCACGTCGCCGTGAAGCCGGGCAGCGAGGAGTACCTCGACAGCGAGAAGTACTCGCTGCGCCCGCGCGACTGGGCGGCCGCCGAGGCCTCGGGCCGGAGCCTGGCGCCCTACCTGCGCCGGCTCAACGAGGTCCGCCGGGCGCACCCCGCGCTGCAGCAGCTGCGCACGCTGCGCTTCCACGCCGTCGACAACCCGAACCTGCTGTGTTTCTCGAAGACGGATCCGGGGTCCCAGGACGCCGTGCTCGTGGTGGTCAACCTGTCGAGCCACAACGCGCAGATCGGGACGACGTCGCTGGACCTGCCCGCCCTCGGGCTGGACTGGCACGAGCGGTTCGGCGTCACCGACGAGCTCACCGGCGCCCGTTACGACTGGGGCCAGTTCAACTATCTGGAGCTGGACCCCTACCGGGAGCCGGCCCACGTCTTCGCGGTCTCCTTCCCGCGGCCGGTCCAGTTCCCGCCGCCCGTCTCCTAGTCCGCCGACCGCCCGCGAACCGAACGAGGTCTGTTCCTCCCGATGACCGTTCCCGTCCCTGACTTCCCCGACAGCCGTTCCGCCCTGCCGTCGCCCGGCACGGACCCGGAGTGGTTCAAGCGCGCGGTCTTCTACGAGGTGCTGGTCCGCGGCTTCGCCGACAGCAACGCCGACGGCGTCGGCGACATCCGCGGCATGATCGACAAGCTCGACTACCTGCAGTGGCTCGGGGTGGACTGCCTGTGGCTGCCGCCGTTCTTCGCCTCGCCGCTGCGCGACGGCGGCTACGACGTCAGCGACTACACCGCCGTCCTGCCCGAGTTCGGGGACATCACCGACTTCCGCGAGTTCCTCACCGAGGCCCACGCCCGCGGCATGCGCGTGATCATCGACTTCGTCATGAACCACACCTCGGACCAGCACCCCTGGTTCCAGGCCAGCCGCAGTGACCCCGACGGGGACTACGGCGATTTCTATGTATGGGCGGACGACGACACCGGCTACGCCGACGCCCGGATCATCTTCGTCGACACCGAGAGCTCGAACTGGACGTTCGACCCGGTGCGCAAGCAGTACTTCTGGCACCGCTTCTTCTCCCACCAGCCGGACCTCAACTTCGAGAACCCCAAGGTGCAGGAGGCGATCATCGACGCCCTGCGCTTCTGGCTGGACCTCGGCATCGACGGCTTCCGGCTCGACGCCGTGCCCTACCTCTTCGAGGAGGAGGGCACCAACTGCGAGAACCTCCCGCGCACCCACGAGTTCCTCAAGCACGTGCGCAAGGTCGTCGACGCCGACTACCCCGACCGCGTGCTGCTCTGCGAGGCCAACCAGTGGCCGGCCGACGTCGTCGAGTACTTCGGCGAGAACGGCGACGAGTGCCAGATGGCCTTCCACTTCCCGGTCATGCCGCGCCTGTTCATGGCCGTGCGCCGGGAGCAGCGCTTCCCATCTCGGAGATCATGGCCCAGACGCCGGACATCCCCGACAACTGCCAGTGGGGCGTCTTCCTCCGCAACCACGACGAGCTCACGCTCGAGATGGTCACCGACGAAGAGCGCGACTACATGTGGGACGAGTACGCCAAGGACCCCCGCATGAAGGCCAACATCGGCATCCGCCGGCGGCTGGCACCCCTGCTGGACAACGACACCAACACCCTCGAGCTGTTCAACGCGCTGCTGCTGTCACTCCCGGGATCGCCGGTCCTGTACTACGGCGACGAGATCGGCATGGGCGACAACATCTGGCTCGGTGACCGGGACGGCGTCCGGACGCCCATGCAGTGGACGCCGGACCGCAACGGCGGCTTCTCCACCGCCGACCCGCAGCGGATGTACCTGCCGCTGAACCAGGACCCGGTGTACGGCTACCAGGTGACCAACGTCGAGTCGCAGCTGCGCAACAGCAACTCCTTGCTGCAGTGGCTGCGGCGGATGATCCAGGTCCGCAACGAGCACCCCACCTTCGGCCTGGGCTCCTTCGAGGAGATCGGGTCGCGCAACCCGACGGTGCTGTCGTTCGTGCGCCGGTTCGGCGACGACGTCGTGCTGTGCGTCAACAACCTGTCCCGCTTCCCGCAGCCGGTGGAGCTCGACCTGCGGCAGTTCGAGGGCTACACGCCCGTCGAGCTCACCGGCCGGGTCGAGTTCCCGCAGATCGGTGTGCTGCCCTACATGCTCACCCTCGCCGGGCACGGCTTCTACTGGTTCGAGCTGGCCAAGCCCGTCGAGCCGCTCGCGGACGACCACGAGGACTGGGAGAGCGCGACCTCGAGCGCGGTGGCCGACAGCCTGCTGGCCGCGGGCGTGGTCAGCGCAGCGGAGGAGATCCCGGGCGACAGCGACACCCGCGACCAGGGAGTGACCTCATGACCGCCCTGACCGACCTGCTGCGCGACTGGATGCCCCACCAGCGGTGGTTCGCCGGCAAGGGCCGCGAGTGGTCCGGCATCAGCGAGGACGGCTTCCTCCTCGACCGGAGCAACCCGGTGCTGTCCGTCCACCGGGTTCGCGTGAGCTACGCCGACGGCGCCCAGGAGACCTACCTCGTGCCGTTGTCGTGGCGCGACCACCCGGCCGAGGACCTGGAGTCGGCCTTCGTCGGCGCGGTGGCCGGCGACGGCCGGGAGACCTACGCCTACGACGCGATGCGCGACCGGGACGCGACGACGCCGTGGCTGATCCACCTGGTGAACGCCTCGACCATCGGCCCGATGCACTTCCACCCTGCCGGGGTCGCCTACATCCCCGAGGGTCTGCCGGGCGACCTCGTCTCCGGCGAGCAGAGCAACACCTCGCTCATCTACGGGCAGGAGGCGATCCTCAAGCTGTTCCGGCGGCTCGAGCCCGGTCTCAATCCCGACGTCGAGGTGCACGACGCGCTGCGCCGCACGGAGAACCAGCACATCGCGCCGCTGCTGGGGCACATCGAGATCGACGATCCCGATGCCTCGAACCCGCCGGCGACCGTGGCCATGCTGCAGACCTTCGTCCCCAACGCCAGCGACGGCTGGCGGCTGGCGACCGCCAGCGTGCGGGACCTGTACATGGAGGGTGACCTGCACGCCGACGAGGTCGGTGGCGACTTCGCCGCCGACAGCGAGCGGCTCGGCGCGGCCACCGCCTCGGTGCACGCCGACATGGCGCAGGTGCTGCCGACGGAGCCGGCCGGCGAGGACTGGTATGCCGCAACGGCCGCCCAGATGAACGACCGGCTGACCGCGGCGATCGACATCGTGCCGCAGCTGAGCGAGCACGCCGACGGCCTGCGCGCCCTCTACGCGGCGGTGGCCGAGAGCCGCGAACCCGTCGTCCGCCAGCGCGTCCACGGGGATCTCCACCTGGGCCAGGTACTGCGCACCGCGACCGGCTGGATCGTGCTCGACTTCGAGGGCGAGCCGGCCCGGCCGCTGGCCTCCCGTCGGGAGCTCGACAGCCCGTTGCGCGACGTCGCCGGCATGCTGCGCAGCTTCGACTACGCGGCCCGGCACATGCTGGTGGAGCAGCCCGACGACGCGCAGCGCGCCTACCGGGCGCAGGAGTGGGCGGCGCGCAACCGGGCGGCGTACTGCACCGGCTACTCCGCCGCCAGCGGCCTGGACCCGTGCGGCGAATCACCACTCCTTCGGGCGTTCGAGGCCGACAAGTGCGTTTACGAGTGCGTCTACGAGGCACGCAACCGTCCGCACTGGCTGATGATCCCGCTGAACTCGCTGAGCCGGCTGATCAACCGCGAGTGATGCGCCCGCCGCACGAGACCCGAGCACCCAAGAGGACGGCGAGACGATGACGACCGACGACCGAGGCACTTCCTCCGACAACGGCGACGTGGCCGACAAGGACGACCTCCAGCGCGCGGTCGAGGAGCGGGTGGCCGCCGCTGAGGAGGCAGCCGGCACCGAGCCGGTGGTCAACGCGGCGCCGGCCAAGAAGGTGGCCAAGCGCGCCGCCGCCAAGAAGGCGCCCGCAGCCAAGAAGGCGCCCGCGGCCAAGAAGGCGCCCGCCAAGCGGACGACCGCCGCGAAGACGGCGGGTGCTCCCGCGCAGCTCGAGGAACGGCCCGACGCCGTGAACCGCCCCGACGAGGGCCCGGCCGAGGAGACGACGGCCACGCCGGTCGTCGCACCCGCGCCGATCGCGGAGCCCGGCGACCCGGCCGGCGCCCCCGCGCCGCAGCCCGAGGCACCCAGCACCGATCCGGCCGAGCCGAGCACGCCGCAGGTCCCCGGCGAGGGGAGAGCCGCGACGCATCGGTGCCGTCCGCCGCGGTCGGGGCCGCGGCGCTCCCGGAGAACGCCGAGCCGGGCCACTCCGCCCCTCCGCCGAGGTGCGCGAGGTCAGCGACGACGACCTGCGGGCGGTCGTGGAGGGCTGGTCGCACGACCCGCACGGCGTCCTGGGCACGCACCGGACGGCAGCGGGCTGGGTCGTCCGCACGCTCCGGCCCGACGCCGTCGCGGTCGCCGTCCTGGACGAGGACGGCTCCCGCTACGACGCCCGGCGGCTGCACGACGGCGGCATCCACGAGGCGACCCTCCCCAGCAGCCCGGCGACTACCGCATCGAGGTCTCCTACCCCGACGGCGAGGGCGGCCAGAACACCTACACCGTCGACGACCCCTACCGCTGGATGCCCACGGTGGGGCAGATGGACGAGCACCTCATCCGGGAGGGCCGCCACGAGCGGCTCTGGGAGGTCCTCGGCGCCCACGTGCGGCGCTACGGCACCCCGCGGGGCACCGTCGAGGGTGTCTCGTTCGCCGTGTGGGCGCCGGCTGCCAAGGGTGTCAAGGTCACCGGGGACTTCGACTACTGGGAGGCACGCGCCTACCCGCTGCGGTCGCTCGGCTCCTCCGGCGTGTGGGAGATCTTCATCCCCAGCGTGCAGGTGGGCAGCCGGTACCGCTTCCACGTCCTGGGTGCCGACGGCACCTGGCGCCAGAAGTCCGACCCGATGGCGTTCGCCACCGAGGTCCCGCCGCTGAACGCCTCGGTGGTCACCGAGTCGAGCTACGAGTGGAACGACGAGGCGTGGCTGGCCGAGCGGGCCACCGCCGGCTGGCACGAACGGCCGATGAGCGTCTACGAGGTGCACGCCGGCTCGTGGCGCCAGGGCCTGTCCTACCGCGAGCTCGCCGACGAGCTCGTCGACTACGTGGTCGCGGCGGGGTTCACCCACATCGAGTTCATGCCGCTGGCCGAGCACCCCTTCGGGGGCTCGTGGGGCTACCAGGTCACGTCCTACTACGCGCCCACCTCGCGGTTCGGCGGCCCGGACGACCTGCGCTACCTGATCGACCGCGCCCACCAGGCCGGCATCGGGGTCATCGTCGACTGGGTCCCCGCCCACTTCCCCAAGGACGACTGGGCGCTGGCCCGGTTCGACGGCACCCCGCTGTACGAGCACGGGGACCCGCGCCGGGGCGAGCAGCTGGACTGGGGCACCTACGTCTTCGACTTCGGCCGGTCCGAGGTGCGGAACTTCCTCGTCGCCAACGCCCTCTACTGGTGCAAGGAGTTCCACGTCGACGGCGTCCGCGTGGATGCCGTCGCGTCGATGCTCTACCTGGACTACTCGCGGGAGGAGTGGCTGCCCAACCAGTTCGGCGGCCGCGAGAACCTCGAGGCCGTGGCGTTCCTGCAGGAGATGAACGCGACCGTCTACCGCGAGGTGCCGGGCGTCATCACGATCGCCGAGGAGTCGACGGCGTGGCCGGGCGTCACCCGGCCGACGCACCTGGGCGGCCTGGGCTTCGGGTTCAAGTGGAACATGGGCTGGATGCACGACTCGCTCGCCTACGTCGAGCGCGAGCCGGTGTACCGCAGCTACCACCACGGCCAGCTGACGTTCTCGATGATGTACGCCTACTCGGAGAACTACGTCCTGCCCATCAGCCACGACGAGGTCGTGTACGGCAAGGGCTCGATGCTCCGGAAGATGCCCGGCGACCGCTGGCAGCAGCTGGCCAACCTGCGGGCCTACCTGGCGTACATGTGGGCGCACCCCGGCAAGCAGCTGCTGTTCATGGGGTCGGAGTTCGCCCAGGACTCCGAGTGGGCGGAGAGCCGCTCGCTGGACTGGTGGCACCTCGACGACCCGGCGCACCGCGGCATCCTGCAGCTGGTGACCGACCTCAACGGCCGCTACAAGGAGCTCGACGCCCTCTGGTCGCTCGACGTCGACCCGGCCGGGTTCCAGTGGATCGACGCCAACGACGCCACCGGGAACGTGCTGTCCTTCCTCCGGTACGGAAAGCCGGCCAAGGAGGGCGCCACCGAGGGCGACGGCGCCGGGTCGGCGCTGGCGTGTGTCGTCAACTTCTCCGGCTCCCGCACCACGGGTACCGGATCGGGCTGCCACGCGGCGGGCACTGGCGCGAGGTGCTCAACACCGACGCGGAGGGCTACGGCGGCTCCGGTGTCGGCAACCTGGGTGGCGTCGAGGCCGAGCCCGAGCCGTGGCACGGGCAGCCCTACTCGGCGACCGTGGCCGCTCCCCGCTCGGCACCGTCTGGCTGGTCCACGAAGGCTGAGCCGCTGCGGGGTCTCCGGCGCGCCGGAGATCCCCGCTGACGCCGCTGACCCGGCATCCTGGGCCGGCTCGCGTTCGCGTCGGCCGCTCCAGGGCTCGGCGCACCAGTCGAAGGGGAACGAGTCGGATGAGGTCGGTCCTGCGCCGCGTCCTGCCCGCCGCCGTCGTCGGTCTGCTCCTGACTGGGTGCTCCACCGAGGTCGTCCGGGGTCTGGCATCGCCGGGAGCGGGTGAACCGGTCGACGTCTCCGCCGACGAGTTCCCCATCACCGGGGCGTCCGACGAGCCGATCGACCGGTTCGCCCGCAACGCGCTGGCCGACATCGAGACCTTCTGGACCGCCGCCTACCCGGAGTTCTTCGGCGAGGAGTACACCCCGCTGCAGGGCGGCTACTTCTCCGTCGATTCCGAGGCGATCGACGAGGGTGCCTACCCGGAGGACGGCATCGGCTGCGAGGGATCGCCCACCTCGCCGGACTCGGTGGCCGGCAACGCCTTCTACGACCCCGTGTGCGACGTCATCGCCTACGACCGGGCCCTGCTCGAGGAGCTCGCCGGTGACTACGGCCGCTTCCTGGTGCCAGTGGTCATGGCGCACGAGTTCGGCCACGCCATGCAGGGCCGGTTCGGGTTCGCCGAGCGTGGCATCCAGGACGAGACCCAGGCCGACTGCCTGGCCGGCGCGTGGACGGGGTGGGTCGCCGCGGGCGAGGCCGAGCACGTGTCCATCCGGACACCGGAGCTCGACGACGTCGTCCGCGGGTTCCTGCTCCTGCGGGACGACGTCGGCAGCGATCCCGACGACACCCAGGCACACGGCTCGTACTTCGACCGCGTCTCGGCCTTCTACGAGGGCTTCGACGGAGGCGTCGGGCCGTGCCGCGACGCGTTCGGCACCGACCGGCTGTTCACCGCCGCCTCGTTCGCCACCGACCTCGACTACCTCAGCCAGGGCAACGCCCCGTTCGACGATCTCGTGGAGATCGTGGACGTCAGCCTGCCGGACTTCTGGGGCGAGGTCTTCCCCGCTGCTTTCGGGAGCGACTTCGAGCCGCCGACGGTCGAGGGTTACCAGGGCACCGCCCCGGACTGCGACGGACTCGAGGACCGCGACCTGGGCTACTGCCCCGAGGACAACACCGTCTACATCGACGAGACCGACCTGGCCACCCCCGCCTACGACGAGATCGGCGACTTCGCCCTGGCGACGGCGATCTCGTTGCCGTACTCGCTGGCCGTCCGCGACCAGGCAGGCCTCTCGACCGACGACGGCGCGGCCACCCGCTCGGCCGTCTGCCTGACCGGCTGGTACCAGGCCCAGTGGTTCAACAACGCATTCACCGACGTCCTGCCCGACGCCGCCATCAGCCCCGGGGACATCGACGAGTCCGTGCAGTTCCTGCTCACCTACGGCGTCGACGACCGGGTCTTCCCGAACCTCGACGCCTCCGGCTTCGAACTCGTGGGGGCCTTCCGCACCGGGTTCCTCCAGGGCGGCGACGCCTGCGAGCTCGAACGCTGAGAGAACACCCCGTCCCCTCACGCCTCGCACCCTCGGCGCGAGCCTCTGGACGGGGCCTCAGAACAGGGCGGCCATGAGTTGACGGCGGGCCGCGCCCACCCGCGGGTCCTCGTCACCGACGACGGCGAACAGCTCCACCAGGTGGGTGCGCGCCGCGTCGCGGTCCTCGCCCGAGGTGCGGCGGACGACGTCGAGCAGCCGGTCGAAGGCGGTCTCGACGTTGCCGGTGCCCAGGAGGAAGTCAGCCGCGCGGGTCTGCGCGGCGACGTCCTCCGGGGCGGCGTCGGCGGCGGCCAGCGCGTCCGGTCCGGCTTCCTCGGCTCGCCGGAAGAGCTGCACCTGCCGCAGCGCCAGCGCCGCCTCCGGGTGCTCGGGCTCGGCATCGAGGATCGACCGGTACGCCGCCTCGGCCGCGACCAGGTCCCCCGCTCCAGAGCCGCCTCCGCGGCGTCCAGGCGCGGGTCGTCCACCTCGGCGTCGGCGGGTTCGCCGCCGGCCAGCGCGCCCCCGTCGTCGCCTTCACCAGCTCGGTGACGAACTGGCGGGCCTGCTCCTCCGGGATCGCTCCGTTGAACTCCGCGACCAGCTGCCCCTGCCAGACGGCCTTGACCGCCGGGATCCCCTGCACCCGCAGGCCCTGGGCCAGAGCCGGGTTCGCGTCGACGTCCACCTTGGCCAGCACCCACGTGCCCGCGCCCTCGGCGGCCAGCCGCTCGAGCACCGGGGACAGCTGCTTGCAGGGCCCGCACCACTCGGCCCACAGGTCCAGGACGACGGGCACCTGGAAGGAGCGGTCGAGCACCTCGGCCTGGAACGTGGCCTCGGTGACGTCGACGACCGCCGCGCCCGGCGCGCCGACCGGTGCCTCGGCGCTCGGTGGCGGGGCGGCGGCGGCGCGGGCGGCGGCCTCGGAGCGTGCCTTGACGGCGGCGAGATCGACGGCGCCGGACATGGCGGCCGCCAGCTGGGCCTGCCGCGGGTCGGGACGTCCGGGACGGGTGGGCTGCATGGGCTCTATGATCCCTCCTCCTCCGGACGAGGCCGCAGCCAGGTGCCGTCCCCTGTCGGGCGGAGCCGTTTCCGCTATCCCCGCGGGGAGGTCTCCGACCCCCGCCCCGGGGCTCGACCCCTCGCAGGGCGTCTCACCTCAGTCACGGGGACGGTGCTCCTCGAACCGCACCACCTGCTGGAAGGTCGGCCGGTTCTGCCAGTCGATGGCCCGCACGCCGACCACTCCGGTCGCCACCGCACGGATGTCGTCGATGTGCTCGTCGTAGGTGAGCTCAGCCACCGCGGACACTGCCTGCTCGGCGAGGACCCGGTCGACGGTCGCCCGGAGCGAGGTCCGCAGGTCCGCCCGGCACGCGGCCGCGACACCACCGCCGCAGTAGGAGCGGGACCAGTCGCCGTCCCCACCCAGGTCCTCGGCGACGTACCCGTACCAGGCCACGTTGTTCCAGGCCGAGCCCAGGCCCTGACGCGGGTGGTCGTCGAGCCGCTGCGGCAGCTCGGTCACCAGGTCGCCCAGGGTGCCGCGGAGCAGCTCGTGGGCCACCGACCGCACCGACCCGTCCTCACCCGTGGTCTCCCGCCACGCGTCGAACAGCGCCACCGCGGTCTGGTCCGGTCACTGCTCCGCCCACACCCCGAGCTCGTTGCCGGCGGGGTCGCGGAAGTGGAACCGCCGACCGCCGGGGAACGCGTAGGGACCCTGCACGACCTCGCCACCGGCGGCCTCCACCGCGGTGACGGTGGCGTCGAGGTCCGCGGAGAAGAGCAGGACGAGCGGGCCACCGGCGGCCGGCGGTGAGTCGCTCTGGGCCAGCCCACCGACCTCGCCGTCGCCGGACGGGGTACGGATGCCGGCGTACGACGGCCCGTAGTCGTTGAACTGCCAGCCGAACGCATCGGCGTAGAAGCGCTTCGCCGCCGCGAGATCGGGGACGGTGAGCTCGACGTAGTCGATCGCGTGGTGCGTGTGGTCGGTCATGCCGGGCAGGATGCCCCGGGGGTACGTCAGAAGCGGGCGGGCTCGGTGTACTGCCCCCACTCGGCACGCAGGGCGTCGCAGATCTCGCCGAGCGTGGCCTCCGCGCGGACGGCGTCCAGCATCGCCGGGAGCATGTTCTCGTCGGTGCGGCCGACCTCCACCATGCGGGCGACGGCGGCCCGCGCGGCGTCGTCGTCCCGGGCCTGACGGCGCTCGGCGAGCTCGGCCTTCTGCTCCCGCTCGACCTCGTGGCTGACCCGCAGGATCTCCAGCGGGTCCTCGCCCGGCACGGTGCCGGTCAGCGTGTTGACGCCGACGACCTTCTTGTCGCCCTTCTCGAGTGCCCGCTGGTAGACGAATGCGGCCTCGGCGATCTCGCCGGTGAACCAGCCGTCCTCGATGCCGCGCAGGATGCCCGCCGTCATGGTGCCGTCGGCGCTCATGTCCTTGATGCGGGTGAAGATCTCCTCCGCCTGCCGCTCCATCTCGTCGGTCAGCGCCTCGACGTACCAGGAGCCGCCCAGCGGATCGGCGACGTTCATGACCCCCGTCTCCTCCATGATCAGCTGCTGCGTGCGCAGCGCGATCTGGGCGGCCTTCGCGCTGGGCAGCGCGAGCACCTCGTCGAGGGCGTTGGTGTGCAGCGACTGGGTCCCGCCGAGGACGGCGGCCAGGGCCTCGATCGCCGTGCGGGTGATGTTGTTGTCCGGCTGCTGCGCGGTGAGGCTGACGCCGGCGGTCTGGGTGTGGAAGCGCAGCTGCTGGGCTTTCTCCGTCGTCGCCCCGTAGACGTCGCGCAGCCAGCGGGCCCAGATCCGGCGGGCGGCCCGGAACTTGGCGATCTCCTCGAAGAAGTCGAGGTGGGAGTCGAAGAAGAAGGACAGGCCCGGCGCGAACTGCTCGATGTCCAGGCCGCGGGAGAGGCCGAGCTCGACGTAGCCGAAGCCGTCGGCGAGGGTGAAGGCGAGCTCCTGCGCGGCGGTCGAACCCGCCTCGCGGATGTGGTAGCCCGAGACGCTGATCGGCTTGTACGCCGGGATGTGCTCGGCGCAGTACTCCATCAGGTCGCCGATCAGGCGCAGGTGCGGCTCGGGCGCGAACAGCCACTCCTTCTGCGCGATGTACTCCTTGAAGATGTCGGTCTGCAGCGTGCCGTTGAGCTTCCCGAGGTCGGCTCCCTGGCGCTCGGCGGCCACCAGGTACATGCAGAACACCGGGACGGCGGGGCCGCTGATCGTCATCGACGTCGTCGTCGCCTCGAGGTCGATCTCGGAGAAGAGGACGTCCATGTCGGCGGCGGTGTCGACCGCGACTCCGCAGTGGCCGACCTCGCCGAGCGCCCGCGGGTCGTCGGAGTCGCGCCCCATGAGGGTGGGCATGTCGAAAGCGACCGACAACCCGCCGCCGCCCTCGGCCAGGATCATCTTGTAGCGCTCGTTGGTCTGCTTGGCGTTGCCGAAGCCGGCGAACTGCCGGATCGTCCAGGCCCGGCCGCGGTACCCGGTGGCGTGCAGGCCGCGGGTGAACGGGAACTCCCCGGATAGCCGATCCGCTCGAAGTCCTCGACGCTCGCCTCGTCAGCGGGGCCGTAGACCGGGTCGACCTCCACGCCGGAGAGCGTCGTGAAGTCGGCGTCGCGGACCTTGCCGCCCGCCAACGCCGCGTCGTACCGCTGCTGCCACCGCTGCCGCGCGTCCTGTGCCATGACCAGATAGTAGGACGTCCAACTATCTAGCGCCGATCACTCGACGAGGGTGGCGCTCCCCTCGACGTCGCCGGCACCGAGCCGCACCCGCTTGAGCACGGCGAACAGCGCCGCGCGCTCGTCCTCCGGCACGTCGGCGAGACCGAAATCGAGATCGGTGAGCGCCGCCGTCGCCGCCACCACCACCTGCCGGCCCTCGTCGGTGATGCCGGCGAGCACGCCACGGCCGTCGTCGGGGTTCGGCCGGCGCCGGACGAAGCCCGCGGCCACGAGCCGGTCGATCGCGTTGGTGACGCTGGTGGGGTGCACCATCAGCCGGCTGCCGATCACCTTGAGCGGCAGCTCCCCGGTCCGGCTGAAGGTGAGCAGGACGAGCACCTCGTACCGGGCGAAGGTCAATCTGTGCGGTCTGAGGGCCTCGTCGAACCGGGCGAGCAGGATCTGCTGCACGCGGAAGATGCTCGTCGCGGCGCGCATCGACGACGCGGGACCGAAGTGCTTCTCCCACGTCTGCCCGGCCCGCTCGATGGGGTCGAAGGGCAGCCCCAGCGGTCGCACCATGCGCCGAACGCTACCGGGGCCGTGTTCCGCGCCCCCGTTGCGCTGCGGTCGCCGCAGATATGCGCAGGGATGCGGTTGTGGCCCCCGGCATCACCGCCGTCATGCGTTTCAGCGCGGCGTCGGTGGATCGGTCGCGCTTCTCCGGGCTGTGGACAGCGCCCGCGGCGTCCCCCTGCAAGCGACAGAGTGCCGTCGTGACTCGCACTCCCGTTCGGCCGGCACAGCTGCGCGGCAAGGTGTTCCGTGGCTCCGAACAGGTAGCACTGGGCCGAGTGACGCGGGCGCAGCTCCGCAGCTCGGCCTGGCGACGCCTCTTTCCCGATGTGTACGCCTGCGATTCCCTGCCCGTCACCCATCTGCGGCGGGCGCGGGCCGTAGCGGTCCTGCTGCTCCCGGGTGCTGTGCTCTGCGGACGCAGCGCCGCGGTGGTGTGGGGAGTCGATCTCGCGGAACCCGACGACCCCGTCGAGTGCACGCTGGCAGCGGGCCGACGGGCGGGCGCGGTGCGGGGCGTCCACGTGACCCGACGCCGCCTGGCGGACGAGGACGTCGTGCGGCGCCATGGCTTGCTCGTCACGACCCCCGTGCGGACGGCGTTGGACCTGGCCCGCATCCAGCCACCGGACGAGGCAGTGGTGGCCCTCGACCAGTTCCTGCGCTCCCGCCTGGTCACCCTGGAGGACCTGCGTGCGGCGGCCGCGGCGACGACCGGACCAGGATGCCGCGGGATCCGCCTGGCCGCCGATCGTGCCGACGGGCTGGCCCAGTCACCCCAGGAGACCCGGCTGCGGCTGTTGCTGCACCGCGCGGCCTCGCTGCCTCGACCGGTCGCCCAGTACGTGGTCCACGACGCCGGCCGCTTCGTCGCTCAGGTGGACCTCGCATGGCCCCAGCACAAGGTCGCCGTCGAGTACGACGGTGTCTGGCACGGCGAGCCCCGACAGGTGGGAAAGGACAGACGACGGCTGAATCGGCTCACCGCGGCCGGGTGGACCGTCGTCTTCGTGACCGCCGCGGATCTCCGCGATCCCGTCGCCCTGATCGCCCGGATCGCCGCGGCGTTGAGTGCGTCGCGGTACGCATGAGCGCGGTTATGCGGCCCGTATGACCACGTTCGTACGCATATCGGCGAGGAGGAGCCGGTTCAGCGCAGGGCGGGGCGCAGCGGCGGGACCGTCCGGACGCCGAAGACCTCGCGCAGGGCCACCTGGGCGGCGTTGTCCCCGCAGGCGCCGTGCACCGCCGGCCCGGGCGGCGTCGCCGCCGACGCGAGGTAGACGCCCGTCATCGGGGTCTTGTAGGTGTTCCACCGCGGCACGGGCCGGGCGAGCATCTGCCGCAGGGTGGCCTGCCCGTTGGAGATGTCGCCGCCGAGGTAGCTGGGGTTCCACTGCTCCATGGCCACGGCGTTCTTCGTGTACCGCTCGAGCACCGTGTCGCGGAAGCCCGGCGCGAACCGCTCGATCTGGTTCTCGATGGCTTCGGTCATGTCGACGTCGGCGCCGTGCGGCACGTGCACGTACGCCCAGAAGATGTGCCCGCCGTCGGGTGCCCTGGACGGGTCCGGCACCGTCGGCTGGACGGCGAGCACGTAGGGCTCGTCGGTGATCTGCCCCTGGTTGGGCGCCCGCTCCCCGCGATGGTCTCGTCCAGGTTCCCGGCGACGTGGATCGTGCCGGCCCGCCGGACGTCGGGGTTGGTCCACGGCACCGGCTCGGACAGGATCCAGTCGATCTTGAAGACGCCGGCCCCGTGCTTGTAGCGCCGCACCCACCGGCGGTAGCCCTCGTGCACCCGGTTGCCGGCCATCCCGACGAAGGCCTCGGGCGTGGTGTTCAGCAGCACGGCCGGGACACCCTCGAACTCGCGCAGGTCGGTGACGTGGTGGCCGGTCACCACCTCGCCGCCCTGCTCCTCGAGCGCGGCGACCATGGCGTCGGCCAGCTTCTGCGACCCGCCCTCGATCAGCGGCCACCCGACGTGGTGCGACAGCATCGCCAGGAGCATGCCCAGCGCCGAGGTCAGCGGCTGGCTGAGGTCGAGCATGCCGTGCGCCGCGGCCCCGCCCAGGAGCGCCCGGGCCTCCTCGGTGTCGAAGTACCGGTGGGCGAGCCACCGCACGTTGGGCAGCCCGTTGAGGCCGAAGTACGCGATCTGCGGGACGCTGCGGGTGGGCAGGCTGCGCAACCGGCTGGTCAGGAAGAAGTCGACGACGTCGGTCCCGTGCTCGACCAGCGGCCCGAACAGCCGGCGGTAGGCGGCCGCGTCCTCGCCGAGCCCCGCCGCGGTCTCCTCCAACGAGCGGTAGGAGACCGCGGCGCGCCCTCCGTCCAGCGGGTGGGCGAAGTTGATCTCGGGATGCACCAGCCGGACGCCGCGGCTCTCCGGGTCGAACTCGCGGAAGAACGGCGCGGCCGCCGCCATGGGCTGCACGATCGAGCAGACGTCGTGCAGGTACCCGGGCCGCATCAGCTCCTCGGTGCGCATGCCGCCGCCGGCGCGATCGGCGGCTTCCACGACCTGCACGCGGAGACCGGCCGCGGACAGCCGGAGCGCGGCCGCCAGACCGTTCGGTCCGGCTCCCACGACGACAGCGTCGGGCGTGCCGTTCACTGCCTCGGCCCGTTCATCGGTCCATCCTCAGGGGCCGACGGCGCGGGCGCAGGTCAGAGTTGCTCGAGCAGCTCGTCGGCGGCGCGGAAGGGGTCGGACTCCCCGCGACGACACGATCGGCCAGCACGCCCAGTGCCGCGGACCCGTGCACGTCGCCCATGCGCTCGCGCAGGGAGGCCAGTGCGATCGCCTCGATCTCGCGTGCCGCCCGCTCGCTGCGCCGCCGGTGGGCCTCCCCGAGGACTCCAGCCACTCGCGGTGCGCCTCGACCTTCTCGAGCACCTGGTCGACGCCGTTGTCGGTCTCGCGGCTGGCCACGGTCTTCACGATCGGCGGGCGCCAGTGACCGGCCTCGGAGTGCCGTCCGCCCAGGGACAGCATGTAGCGGAGGTCGCGGACGGTGGTGTCGGCGCCGTCCCGGTCGGCCTTGTTCACGACGAAGACGTCGGCCACCTCGAGGATCCCGGCCTTCGCCGCCTGGATGCCGTCGCCCATCCCCGGCGCGACGAGCACGAGCGTCGTGTCGGCCAGCGAGGCGATCTCCAGCTCGGACTGCCCGACGCCGACGGTCTCGATGAGCACGACGTCGCAGCCGGCGGCGTCGAGCACCCGCAGCGCCTGCGGGGTCGCCCAGGACAGGCCGCCGAGGTGCCCGCGCGAGGCCATGGACCGGATGTAGACCCCGCTGTCGCCGGCGTGGTCCTGCATCCGGACGCGGTCGCCCAGCAGGGCGCCGCCCGAGAAAGGGACGACGGGTCGACGGCGAGCACCCCGACCCGCTTGCCGGAGGCGCGCAGTGCCCGCACCACGGCGGTCGTCGTCGTCGACTTGCCGACACCCGGCGAGCCGGTCAGGCCGAGGACCTGCGCCCGTCCGGTGTGCGGGGCCAGCGCCGCGGCGACCTCGCGCAGGGCGGGGCTGGCGTCCTCGACCAGGGAGATCAGCCGCGCCACCGAGCGGGCGTCGCCCTCGCGGGCGCGCTCGACCAGGGTCGGGACGTCGGCAGCACGCCGTCCGCGCCGCCCGGTCGTGACGGCGGGGACGTCCGTCCGGACGGCGAGTCCCTCCGGATTCACGCCTTGGCGGGCACGTGCAGGACCAGGGCGTCGCCCTGGCCACCGCCGCCGCACAGGGCCGCGGCGCCGACGCCGCCACCGCGACGACGCAGTTCGAGGACGAGGTCGAGCACGATGCGGGCACCGCTCATGCCGACCGGGTGGCCCAGGGCGATCGCTCCGCCGTTGGGGTTGACCTTCTCCGGATCGATGCCGAGCTCGCGGGTGGACACGATGCCGACGGCGGCGAACGCCTCGTTGAGCTCGACCAGGTCGAGGTCCGCCGGCTCGATGCCCTCGCGCGCGCAGGCCTTCTGGATGGCCCGCGACGGCTGGCTCTGCAGGGTGGCGTCGGGGCCGGCGACCACGCCGTGGGCGCCGATCTCGGCGAGCACGGTGCAGCCCAGCTCGGCTGCCTTCTCGGCGCTCATGACCACGACCGCGCAGGCGCCGTCGGAGATCTGCGAGGCTGTGCCGGCCGTGATCGTGCCGTCCTTGGCGAACGCCGGCTTGAGCTTCGACAGGCTCTCGGCCGTCGTGTCGGGGCGGATGCCCTCGTCCTCGCGGAACTCGATCGGGTCCCCTTGCGCTGGGGGATCAGGACCGGGGTGATCTCCTCGTCGAAGATCCCGTCCTTCGCGGCGCGGGCGGCCTTCTGGTGGCTGGCCGCGGCGAACTCGTCCTGCTCCTCGCGGGTCAGCTCGTAGCGGGAGTTCGCCTGCTCGGTGAGCACGCCCATCGCCACCTGGTCGAAGGTGTCGGAGAGGCCGTCGTGGGCCATCGAGTCGATGAGCTTCGTGTCGCCGTACTTGGTGCCGGTGCGCGAGTTGGCGAGCAGGTGCGGCGCCTGGGTCATCGACTCCATGCCCCCGGCGACGACGACGTCGAACTCGCCGGCGCGGATGAGCTGGTCGGCCAGCGCGATCGCGTCGAGGCCCGAGAGGCACACCTTGTTGAGGGTGAACGACGGCACCGACATCGGGATGCCACCGGCGACCGCGGCCGGGCGGGCCGGGTTCTGGCCGGCACCGGCCTGGATGACCTGACCCATGATCACGTAGTCGACCTGGTCGCCGGAGATGCCCGCGCGCTCCAGCGCCGCCTTGATGGCGATGCCACCGAGGTCTGCCGCCGAGAAGTCCTTGAGCGAGCCGAGGAGCCGGCCCATCGGGGTACGTGCGCCGCTGACGATGACGGAGCGGGACATGGAGCCTCCAGTGCCGGGTCGCCGACGTTGGCGACCGTCTCAACAGGGCTGACCGCGCGGACGGCGCGGGTCGGACTGCACCTCAGGATAGGACCGTGCTCGTGCGGTGGGTACAACGAGCCATCGGCCGGGAGGCGCCGGTCACCCGGTCGTGAACCCCGCCACATCGATGTGTCGTCCCAGACGTCTGCACGGCAGGATGCCCGCGTGACCACCGAGACCGATGCCGGGCTGCCCGGCGAGCTGTTCACCACGATCGACCACGTCGGCATCGCCGTTCCCGACCTGGACGAGGCGATCGCCTTCTACGCACAGGCCTTCGGCGTGCACTCCGTGCACGAGGAGACCAATGAGGAGCAGGGCGTCCGCGAGGCGATGCTCGCGGTCGGGAACGGGGACACCCGCATCCAGCTGCTGGCGCCACTGACCCCCGAGTCCACGATCGCGAAGTTCATCGGCCGGTCCGGGCCGGGGCTGCAGCAGCTGGCCTTCCGGGTCGACGACGTCGAGGCGGTGAGCGCGACCCTGCGCGAGCGGGGCTTGCGGCTGCTCTACGACGTCCCCAAGCGCGGGACCGCGGACAGCCGGGTGAACTTCATCCACCCGAAGGACGCCGGCGGCGTGCTGGTCGAGCTCGTCCAGCCCGCGGCCGGCCCCGCTCACTGACCGGACTCGACCATCCGGTTACCCGCCGGTAACATCCCTCCACCACAACGCCCGCACCGCCCGTACCGCCTCCGAGCCACCGATGACCCGGGAGAACGCGTGAACGAGATCAGGGACGCCATCCTCAGCGACCAGCTGGACGCCGTGGGAGGGCTGGCCGTGCCCGAGTCCTACCGCGCCGTCGTCGTCCGCAAGGACGAGCAGGACATGTCTCGAGGGCCTGACCACCAAGGAGAAGGACCCGCGCAAGTCCCTCCACGTCGAGGAGGTGGCCACCCCCGAGCTCGGCCCGGGCGAGGCGATCGTCGCCGTCATGGCGTCCTCGGTGAACTACAACACCGTCTGGACGTCGATCTTCGAGCCGGTGTCGACCTTCGGCTTCCTGGAGCGGTACGGCCGCGTCTCCGAGCTGACCAGGAAGCACGACCTGCCCTACCACGTGGTCGGCTCCGACCTGGCCGGCGTCGTGCTCGAGGTCGGCCCGGGCGTGAACAAGTGGAAGGCCGGCGACGAGGTCGTCGCGCACTGCCTGTCCGTCGAGCTCGAGGACCCGGCCGGCCACGACGACACGATGATGGACCCGCAGCAGCGGATCTGGGGTTTCGAGACCAACTTCGGCGGCCTCGCCGAGCTGGCCCTGGTCAAGAGCAACCAGCTGATGCCCAAGCCGGGCCACCTCTCCTGGGAGGAGGCCGCGGCGCCCGGGCTGGTCAACTCCACCGCCTACCGCCAGCTGGTCAGCCGCAACGGCGCGAACATGAAGCAGGGCGACACGGTGCTCATCTGGGGCGCCTCGGGCGGGCTGGGCTCCTACGCCACGCAGATGGCGCTCAACGGCGGCGCCATCCCGGTCTGCGTCGTGAGCAGCCCGGAGAAGGCCGAGATCGTCCGCCGGATGGGCGCGGAGCTGGTCATCGACCGCTCCGCCGAGCAGTACGCGTTCTGGAAGGACGAGAACACCCAGGACCCCAAGGAGTGGCAGCGCCTGGGCAAGAAGATCCGGGAGCTGACCGGCGGCGAGGACGTCGACATCGTCTTCGAGCACCCGGGCCGGGAGACCTTCGGGGCCAGCGTCTACGTGGCGAAGAAGGGCGGGACGATCGTCACCTGCGCCTCCACCACCGGGTACATGCACTCCTACGACAACCGCTACCTCTGGATGAACCTGAAGAAGATCCTCAGCTCGCACTTCGCCAACTACAAGGAGGCGTGGGAGGCCAACCGGCTGATCGACAAGGGGCTGATCCACCCGACGCTGTCGAAGGTGTACCCGATGGCCGAGGTCGGCCAGGCCGCCCTCGACGTCCACCGCAACGCCCACCAGGGCAAGGTCGGCGTCCTGACCCTCGCCCCCGAGGAGGGGCTCGGCGTCCGGAACGCCGAGAAGCGCGAGCAGCACCTCGAGGCCATCAACCGCTTCCGCGGCATCTGAAGGAGAGAAACACCCCGTCTCTCTCAGCCTTCGCACGCTCAGGGCGAGCCTCCGGACAGGGCCGCCGCCCCAGTACGTCACCAGGGCCCGGCCGTGGGACGCGGCCGGGCCCTGCGCGTGCACAGCTGTCCCACTGGTACCGGATATCTGGCCGACACGCTGACGGGCGTTCGGCCTTCTGCGAGGATGACCGCATGAACGATCCCCGCCGCGAACTGCCGCCGATCCACGAGGCCCAGCACTCGTTCGACGTACAGCTGCGGGGCTACGACCGCAACCAGGTGGCCGAGGCGATCGAGCGGCTCGAGGCGGACCTGCGGGTCGCCTTCGCCGACCGGGACGCCGCCGCCGGCCGGTCCGCCGACCTCGCGGGCCAGCTCTCGGCCCTCCACGCCGAGATCGAGTCGCTGCGCCGCAAGGCCGCGACGGCGTCGGCCCCGACGTTCGAGAACATCAGCGAGCGCATCCAGCACATGCTGCAGCTCGCCGAGGAGGAGGCCGGCGAGATCCGCCGTGCCGCCGAGCTCGACGCCCAGGCGGTCCGCGAGCAGACGGCCGCCGAGGAGCGAGCCCTGCTCGAGCGGCACGCCGCCGGCCAGGCCGAGGTCGAGCGGATGCTCGCCGAGGCCCGGCAGAACGCCGAGCAGATCATGCAGAAGGCGCAGCAGCGGGCCGACGAGCTCGTCGCCAAGGCCCAGGAGCGGGTGGCCCGGCTCGACGCGGAGTCGCAGGCCCGCCGGGCCAAGGTCGAGGAGGACTTCGACATCGCGCAGCGCTCCGCCGCGCCGAGGCCGCCGCTGCGGAGGACGAGCGCGAGCGCGTCTCGACCCAGGCCGCGCGGCAGCGCATCGCCGCCGCCGAGCAGCACGCGGCGCAGCTGGTCGCCGAGGCGGAAGCCAAGGCGGAGGCGATCCGCGACGTGCGGGACGAGCTCACCAACCGGCTGCTGCAGGCCCGTCAGCTGCTCAGCAGCCTGCCCGACCTCGGCGACCGACCCCAGCAGTCGGACGCGCAGCAGGCCACGTCTCCGCAGACCACGTCTCCGCAGACCACGTCTCCGCAGGCCTCCGCCCAGCAGTCCGCTCCCCGGCACGCACCTGCCGACGGGGCGGGTTCTGCCCCCGCCGCCGGCCAGGCCCCGGCGGCCGCGGGCAGCGGGGCCGCCACGACCAGCACCGCACCGCAGGTCGCCCCGGCCCGCGAGACCGAACGTCGGCCCTCCCCGCTCCCCAGGGTGGATCGACCGCGCCGGTGACGGCGTCCCCGTCCGCGTCCCACGGCGAGGGCGAGGCCGCGGCGGCACGTCAGCCCACCCGTCCGGAGCCGCAGACCCGGCAGCTCCCCATGCCCCCGCGTCCCGGTGCCACCCCGCACCGGTCCAGGGGCCGCCGACGCAGGCCATCGACCAGCCGGTCGGGCAGGGACGTTCCTGAGAAAGGGCCCTCCTGCCCCCGCAGGAGGGGACGCACCGGGTCCCTGCGGGAGGCCACCGCGGGCTGTTCGTCGTCGTGCTGGCGGCGGTCCTCTCGCTGCTCGGGGCGCCTCAGGCGACCGCTGAGGAGACCGGCCGGCTCCGGGTCGCCCACCTCTCGCCGGACACCCCGACCGTCGACGTCGCCGTGGCGCCGCTCCCGGCGGGCTCCACGGGCCCGCTGACCGACCCGGGACCGGACCTCGAGACCGATCTCGCCTACGGCACGGTGGGCGAGCTCGCCGAGCTCCCTCCGGGCAGCTACGCGGTGAGCGTGCGGAGGGCCGGTGCCCCGCCGGACACCGCCCCCGTCCTCTCCGCCCGCGTGGACCTGCCGCCCGGCGGCATCCGCACGGTGACGATCAGCGGCCGGTTCGCCGATCTGGCCCTGCACACGCTCTCCGACGACCTCTCCGCTCCTCCGGCAGGCGCGGCCCGCGTGCGGGTCCTCGCCGCGGCCGCCGAGGTCGGTGCGCTGGACGTGGCGGTCCGCGGAGGTCCCTCGCTGGGTTCGGCGCTGCCCTTCGGCGCCGCTGGGGAGCCGACCATCGTGCCCGCCGGCCCGGCCTCGTTGACCGTCGCCGGGCACGGCGAGCCGGCCGAGGTGCCCGTCGAGTTCGCGGCCGGATCGGTGGTGACCCTGCTGGTCCTCGACGACGGCGAGGGGGCCTGGACGTCCGCCCCGTCGTCGACGCGGCCGGACCGGCGGTCGTCCCCACCGGCGCGGTCGAGGCCGGCTCCGGCGGGTCGACCGGGCCGTCGGCGCTCGTCGCGCTGATGGGGGCCGCCGGAACAGGGATGGCCCTGGTCGGTCGCCGACGCCGGGTGCTGCTCGCGATCACCGCGCTGCTGACGCTCACCGGCGCCGCGCCTGGAACCGCCGCCGTAGCGCCCGAGAAGCTGCTCGCGACTCTCGGGACCAGCCCGGGCGGTCCCGCCGCCCCCGCCCGGATCACGGTGCCCTCGGCCGGTCTCGACGCTCCGCTGGCGAGCGCCGGACTGGATCGCTCCGGCGCGCTGGTCCCGCCGGCCGACCCCGCGGTCGCGGGTTGGTACGCCGACGGGCCCTCGCCGGGCGAGACGGGGCCGGCGGTCATCGCGGGACACGTCGACTGGGCCGGTGCCCCGGGCGTCTTCTCCGGGCTGGCGGAGCTCGACCGCGGGGCGGAGGTCTTCGTCCGCCGGGCGGACGGGAGCACGGTCCGGTTCTCCGTCACCCGGGTCCTGCGACTGGCGAAGAGCGAGTTCCCCACCACCGCGGTGTATGCGCCGACGACCGGCGCCGAGCTACGGCTCATCACCTGCGGCGGGGTCTTCGACCGGACGCGCGGGAGCTACCAGGACAACGTGGTCGTGTTCGCCGAGGCCATCCGCTAACGCCGACGGCTGCGGGCCCGCCAGCAGGCGGTGTGCCAGTGCCGGCGGAGCTCGGCCGCCGACTCGGTGTCCCAGGGGTCGAGGTCGGAGTCGCGCGCGTAGGCCGCCCACGTCACCACGTGGGGCGTCCCGACCCGGATCTCCTGGTCACAGCCCGGGCAGCGGTAGGTCTTGCCGGTCGTGGCCCCCGTGACCGGTCGGACCACCCAGTCGCCGTCGGCCGCCTCCTCGACGGTCTCGACGCGGCGAACCGGCTCGCGACCCGAAGGCCTCGAGCCGGCCCGTGGACGGCGACGGGGCACCCGTCAGCGGCTGGCGTAGTCCCGGAACCCGCGGCCGGTCTTGCGGCCCAGGTAGCCGGCGGTCACCAGGTGCTCGAGCAGCGGCGCGGGCGCGAAGCCTGGCTCGCGGAACTCGGTGTAGAGCTCCTTCTCGATCGCCAGGAGACGTCGAGGCCGACGACGTCCAGCAGCTCGAACGGACCCATCGGGTAGCCGCAGCCGACCTTCATGGCCGCGTCGATGTCGTCGGCGGTCGCGTAGTGCGCCTCGAGCATCTTCACCGCGTCGTTCAGGTACGGGAACAGCAGCGCGTTGACGATGAACCCGGCTCGGTCCGTGCAGGACACCGCATGCTTCCCCAGCTGCGCGCTGACCGCGTGCGCGGTCGCCGCCACGTCGGGCGCGGTGGAGATGGTGGAGACGACCTCCACCAGCTTCATGACCTGCGCCGGGTTGAAGAAGTGCATGCCCACGACGTCGGCGGGGCGGCCGCTGGCCTTGGCGCACTCGATGACCGGCAGGCTCGACGTGGTGGTCGCGAGCACGGCGCCGGGCTTCGTGATCTCGCCGAGGTTGGCGAACAGCGCCTCCTTCACCGGCAGCGACTCGACGACGGCCTCGATGACGAGGTCGCGGTCGGCCAGGTCGTCCAGCGACGTCGTCCCGCTGACCCGGGCCAGGATCTCGTCCTTGGCGGACTCCTCGAGGCGGCCGCGCACGACCTGCTTGTCCAGCGACTTGGTGAGCGCCTTCGTGACGCCCTCGACCTTCTCGGGCGATCGGGCGACGAAACGCACGTCGTAGCCACCCTTGGCCACGACCTCGATGATGCCGGTGGCCATGGTGCCGGAGCCGACGACGCCCACGGTCCGGACCTCACGGGCGCCTTCGGCGGCCCCGCCGGCCGCAGGCGTGGCGGCGTCGGCCACCACCTCGGCGGAACCGGGCTCGGCGTAGGAGTAGAAGCCGCGGCCGGACTTCCGGCCGAGCAGCCCAGCGGTCATCATCTGCTTGATCACCGGACTGGGGGCGTGCAGCCGGTTGCGCGACTGCTTGTACATCGTGTCGAGGATCTCGTAGGCGGTGTCGATGCCGATGAGGTCCATCAGCGCGAGCGGGCCCATCGGCAGCCCGCAGCCCAGCCGCATCGCCGCGTCGATGTCCTCCCGGCTCGCGTAGCGGTTCTCGTACATCGCGACGGCGTGGTTGAGGTAGCCGAACAGCAGCGCGTTGGCGATGAAGCCGGCCTTGTCGCCGATGGTCACGTCGACCTTGCCCAGCCGCTCGGCCAGCGCCTCGACGTCGTCGACGACCGACTGCTCGGTGACGACGGTGCGGACCACCTCGACGAGCTTCATCACCGGGGCCGGGTTGAAGAAGTGCATCCCGATGACCTTGCTCGGCCGGCCGGTCACGACCGACAGCTCGGTGACCGAGAGGCTCGACGTGTTGGTCGCCAGGATCGTGTCGGGCGCGCAGATCTTGTCCAGCTCGGCGAACACGTCGGCTTTGAGCTCCATGCGCTCCGGGATGGCCTCGATGACCAGCTCGGCCTGCGCGAGGTCCTCCAGCGACGTGGTGAAGCGGATCCGCTCGAAGATGGTGTCGCGCTCGGCGGCGTCGAGCTTGCCGCGGCTCACGGCACGGTCCGTCGACTGCTCCACGTGACCGCGGCCACGGGCCAGAGCCTCGTCGGTGACCTCCACGGCCGTGACCGACAGCCCTGCCCGTGCGAGCACTTCGGCGATGCCGGCACCCATGGTGCCCAGCCCCACGACGCCGACCTCGTTCAGTTCCCTGGCCACGTTGCCATCTCCTCCCACCGCCGGTGATCGCGGGCAGTCTCTCACCCCCGGTTCCGAACGCCTCGCGGGGCTACCGACGGGTAACTTCAGCGGCCGCTCGACCGCGCGGGCGCGGCGGGGACCGCCACTCCCAGCCTGGCTAGAAGAGGCGCTGCGAGGGGTCGTCGGTGCCCTTGAGGACGGCGTAGTCGACGGTCAGGCAGTCGATGCCGCGGTCGGCGGCCAGCACCCGGGCCTGCGGCTTGATCTCCTGGGCCGCGAACACGCCCTTGACCGGCGCCAGCAGCGGATCGCGGTTGAGCAGCTCCAGGTACCGGGTCAGCTGCTCGACGCCGTCGATCTCCCCGCGCCGCTTGATCTCGACGGCGACCACGGCGCCTGCCGCGTCGCGGCAGAGCAGGTCCACCGGCCCGATCGCCGTCGGGTACTCGCGACGCACCAGCGACCAGCCCGCGCCGAAGGTCTCCACGTGCAGGGCGAGCAGGCGCTGGAGCTCGGCCTCGACGCCGTCCTTCTGCAGGCCCGGGTCCACGCCGAGCTCGTGGGCGTGGTCGTGCTCGACCGCCTCGATGGTGATGATCAGCTGCTCACCGGCCTTGTTCGTCACCGTCCACGTCCCCGACCCGTCGGTGAGCTCGTCCTTGAGCGTGCAGGGCGGCGTCATCCAGTTCAGCGGCTTGTAGGCGCGGTCGTCGGCGTGGATGGACACCGAGCCGTCGGCCTTCACCAGCAGCAGGCGGGTGGCCATGGGGAGATGGGCGGTGAGCCGCCCGATGTAATCGACGGAGCAACGGGCGATGACCAGGCGCACGGGGCCCGACGCTACCGCGCGCGGGAACCCCGTCCGCCGCCCCGTCGTCGAGAGGGGCATGACGATCATGCGGATGGCACGTCCGGCCACGGCGCTCGCCGTGCTGCTCGCGTTGACGGCGTGCGCCGAGCGCCCCGGCGTCGGCGGCCCGGCCGCAGAGCCGTCCGCCACGGCGGTTCCGTCGTCCACGGCGGACGCCCCGGCGGAGGGCTGGTGCTCCGGGTCGAGCACACCGGCGGCTTCGTGACGCCGTCGATGCTCGCCGCTCGACTGCCGCTGGTGAGCGCCTACGCCGACGGCCGGGTGATCACCGAGGGTCCGGTGCCGGCGATCTACCCCGGCCCCGCCCTGCCGAACGTGCAGGTGACGCAGGTCGACCCGGCCGCGGTCCAGGACCTCGTGGACCGGGCCCTCGAGGCCGGCGTGGACGAGACCGGCGACCTCGGCAGTCCGCCGCTCGCCGATGCCCCGTCGACCCGGTTCACCCTCGTCACCTCGTCCGATACGTACGTGCGGGAGGTGTACGCGCTCGGGATGTCCTCAGGCCTGCCCGGCTCTCCCGATCCGGCCGACACCGGGATCACCGAGGACCAGTCGGCGGCCAGGGCGGAGCTCAGCGAGTTCCTGGCCTCGGTGACCGACCCGGGCCGCCCGTCGGAGCCTTACGAGCCCGCGGCCGTCGCCGCCGTCGCCTCCCCGTGGGTGGACCCCGGCGACGACCTGCCGCAGCCGGAGCTGCCCTGGCCGGGCCCCGCCCTGCCGGGTGAGCCCGTCGGCGGCCTCGGCGACGTGAGCTGCGTGACCGCCACCGGCGAGGAGGCCCAGGCCCTGCTCGAGGCCGCCCGGGAGGGCAACGCCGCCACGCCGTGGGTCACCGACGACGGCTCGCGCTGGTCGGTGACCTTCCGCCCACTGCTGCCCGACGAGACGGGGTGCGCCGACCTCATCGGGTGAGGACGACGCCCGGCCCCGCCCTCCGCGAGGAGGACGGGGCCGGGCGGGCCTGCAGGGTGTCGCTCTAGACGGCCGCGGGCTCGGGACGACGCAGGTCGGCGTCGACACCGCTGCGCTCCTCGACCCGGGCCAGCGGGTCGACCGTCGAGGTCGAGTTGTAGCGCTCGACGTCGAGGATGCCCTCGCGCCTGGCCACGATCGTGGGCACGAGCGCCTGACCCGCCACGTTCACCGCGGTGCGGCCCATGTCGAGGATGGGGTCGACGGCCAGGAGCAGGCCGACACCCGCCAGCGGGAGCCCCAGCGTGGACAGCGTCAGGGTCAGCATGACGACCGCGCCCGTCGTCCCGGCGGTGGCCGCCGAGCCGATCACCGAGACGAGGACGATCAGCAGGTAGTCGGTCAGCGCCAGGTCCACGCCGAAGAACTGGGCCACGAAGATCGCCGCCAGCGCCGGGTAGATCGCCGCGCAGCCGTCCATCTTCGTCGTCGCCCCGAGCGGGACGGCGAACGAGGCGTAGGACCGCGGGACGCCGAGGTTCTGCTCGGTCACCCGCTCCGTCACCGGCAGGGTGCCGATCGAGGAGCGGGACACGAACGCCAGCTGGATGGCCGGCCAGGCGCCCGCGAACCAGCGCAGCGGGGAGAGCCCGTGCAGGCGCAGGAGGACCGGGTAGACGACGAACAGCACGAGGGCGAGCCCGGCGTAGACCGCTCCGGCGAAGACACCGAGCGAGCCCAGGGACTCCCAGCCGTAGCTGGCCACGGCGTTGCCGATCAGGCCGACGGTGCCCAGGGGTGCGAGCAGGATGACCCACCACAGCACCTTCTGCACGATCGCCAGCGCGGACCGGACGAACCCGAGGAACGGCTCCGCCGCCTCGCCCACCTTGAGGGCCGCGACGCCGATCGCGACAGAGAGGACGATCAGCTGGAGCACGTTGAACGACAGCGCTCCTCGGCCGAGCCCTGGAGGCCGAGGAAGTTCTGCGGCACCAGCCCGTTGAGGAAGCCGAACCAGGAGCCGGTGGTGCCCGGGTCGGTCTGCGCGGCGGCATCGACGGAGCTGTTGCGGCCGGGCTCGGTGAGCAGGCCCAGGCCGATGCCGATCGCGACGGCGATCAGGGCGGTGATCGCGAACCACAGGAGGGTCTGACCGGCCAGGCGCGCGGCGTTCGAGACCTGCTTGAGGTTGGCGATGCTGACGATCACCGCGGTGACGATCAGCGGCGGCACCAGCGCCTTGAGCAGCGTGACGAACGTGCTGCCGATGGTCTGCAGGGTGCTGGTCAGCCAGTTGGGCGAGCCGTCGGAGGCGGTCCCCATCTCACGGGCGACGAAGCCGAGGGCGACGCCCACGACGAGGGCGAGGAGTACCTGCGCCGCGAACGGCACACGGCGGAGACGAGCGAGCACGAGAAGGAGGGCCTTTCGGAGGATCGGGAGGGACGACGTGGACGCGGCCGGCGTCAACAGCCGGCGGTCGTCATCCGCCCGAAGTCCAGCGCACGCCGACGCGTGAGCCCCCACACGTTCTGCACGGCAGGGTCAATGCCGCCGGGGGCCCGAACCCATCCCGCGTGTGCCGGGACTCACTCTTCCGGGGCTTCAGTCGCTCCAGGCCGCCGGGCGCTTCTCCAGGAACGCGGCCATGCCCTCGCGGGCGCCGTCGAGCTGGCTGGCTGCGGCCATGACCTCGACGGCCGTCGAGTAGGCGTCCCGCTCGGGCCGGTCGAGCTGGGCGTACATCGTCTGCTTGCCCCACGCCTTGCTGGCCCTCGAACCCCGGGTGGCGCGGGCCATGAGGTCCTCGACCGCGGTGTCCAGCTGGTCGTCGGGCACCACCCGGTTGACCAGGCCCCAGTCCAGGGCCGTCCGTGCATCGATGACGTCGCCGGTCAGCGCGAGCTCCATCGCGCGCTTGCGGCCCACGTTCCGGGCGATCGCCACCATCGGCGTGTGGCAGAACCAGCCCCCTTGCCGCCAGGGGCCGCGAAGCCGGCCGACTCCGCCGCGACGGCCAGGTCGCAGGACGCGACCAGCTGGCACCCGGCGGCCGTCGCCAGGGCGTGCACCCGCGCGAGGACGACCTGGGGCACGTCCTGGATCGTCTGCATCAGCTCGGTGCACAGCTGCAGCAGGCTGCGCACCTCGGCGACCGGCTTGCCCGCGACGTCGGCGAAGTCGTGCCCGGCGCTGAACACCGGCCCCTCGGCCGCCAGGACGATGCCGGTCGCGTCGCTCGAGCCGACCTCGGTGACGGCGGCGAGGAGCTGGGTCAGGTGCTGCCGGGACAGGGCGTTGCGGCGTGCCGCACGGACCATCGTGATGCGGACGACGTTCCCGTTCCGCTCGACCTTCGGCGCACCCTCGCTGCTCATGGACCGACCTCATCACGCCATCGGACGGCCGGGCAACCCGTCACCGCCGCAGGAGGCCTGCCAGCAGTGCGAGGTGGCCAGGGTCCGCCAGCGTCAACCCGGCCAGCCGGTCGGCTGCGAGCCAGCCGATGCCGTCGTGTTCCGCGGGACACCGGTTGACCGGTGTCCCGCGCCAGGCGTCGACCCGCCGGATCCGGAGGTGCAGCGACCGGGCCGGGACCGGCACCTCTGCCACCGGCACGCACGCCGGCGGGTCGACGTGCACGCCGAGCTCCTCGTGCAGCTCCCGGATCAGGGCGGTGAGCGGCGGCTCGCCGTCCTCGACGTGACCGCCGGGCAGGTCCCAGACGTCCGGATACCAGCGCCTGTCCGGGCGACGGTGGACGAGGAGGACGTGCTGCTCCCGGACGAGCGCGGCGGCGACCACGTCGTGCACGGTCGCGTCAGGCCGGCGCCGGGACCTTCTGGTCCAGTCCGTTCGCCTCGCGGATGACGTCGACGACCGACCCCATGATCTCGGTGAGCCCGAAGTCCTTGGGCGTGAAGACCCGGGCCACGCCCTGCTCGCGCAGCCGCCGTGCGTCGCTGTCGGGGATGATCCCGCCCACGACCACCGGGACGTCGTCGAGCCCGGCGTCCTTGAGGCCCTGGAGCACGCTCGGGACGACCTGGAGGTGCGACCCCGACAGCACCGACAGGCCGACGACGTGGACGTCCTCCTCGACCGCCGCGGAGACGATCTGCGCGGGCGTGAGCCGGATGCCCTGGTAGACGACCTCGAAGCCGGCGTCCCGGGCCCGCACGGCGATCTGCTCGGCACCGTTCGAGTGCCCGTCCAGCCCGGGCTTGCCGACCAGGAAACGCAGCCGGCCGCCCAGCTCCTCGCCCGTGGCGCGGACCCGCTCCCGGATCTCCCGGAGCGCGTCGTCGGCCTCCCCGCCCCCGGCGGCGGCCGCGACGCCGGTCGGCGCACGGTACTCGCCGAACACTTCGCGCAGCACGCCGGCCCACTCCCCGTCGTCACGCCGGCGCGGGCGCAGTCGAGGGTGGCCGCCATCAGGTTGACGTCGGTCGAGGCCGCGGCGCGCAGGTCGTCGAGCGCCTTGTCGCACCTCGCCTGGTCCCGCTCGGCCCGCCACGTCCGCACGGCCTCCTGGGCGGAGGCCTCCACGGCCGGGTCGACGACCATGATCGCGGTGTCGAGGTCAGCGGTGAGCGGGTTGGGCTCGGTGGTCTCGAACTTGTTGACGCCGACGACGACGTCATCGCCGCTCTCGATGCGGCGCCGGCGCTCGGCCAGCGATCCGACCATCGCGCTCTTCATGTAGCCGGACTCGACCGCCGCGACGGCGCCGCCCATCTCGTCGACGCGCGCCATCTCCGCCTTGGCGCCCGCGACCAGCTCGGCGACCTTCTTCTCCACGACCACCGATCCGGTGAAGAGGTCCTCGTACTCGAGCAGATCGGTCTCGTAGGCCAGCACCTGCTGCAGCCGCAACGACCACTGCTGGTCCCACGGCCGAGGCAGGCCGAGCGCTTCGTTCCACGCCGGCAGCTGCACCGCGCGGGCTCGGGAGTCGCGGGAGAGGGTGACCGCCAGCATCTCCAGGACGATCCGCTGGACGTTGTTCTCCGGCTGGGCCTCGGTCAGGCCCAGGAGTTGACCTGCACGCCGTAGCGGAAGCGGCGGTGCTTGGGGTCCTCGACGCCGTAGCGCTCCTTCGTCAGCTCGTCCCAGAGCTGGGTGAAGGCGCGCATCTTGCACATCTCCTCCACGAAGCGGACACCCGCGTTGACGAAGAAGGAGATGCGCGCGACGACCTCGCCGAACTTCTCCTGCGGCACCTGACCGGAGTCCCGGACCGAGTCCAGGACGGCGATCGCGGTGCTGATGGCGTAGGCGATCTCCTGCTCCGGCGTCGCCCCGGCCTCCTGCAGGTGGTAGCTGCAGATGTTGATCGGGTTCCACTTCGGCATGGCCGTGACGGTGTAGGCGACCATGTCGGTGATCAGCCGCATCGACGGAGCCGGCGGGAAGACGTAGGTCCCCCGCGACAGGTACTCCTTGATGATGTCGTTCTGCGTCGTCCCGGCCAGCCCTCGCAGGACCTCGTCCGGATCGGCGCCCGTGCCCTCTGCTTGTTCGATGGCGACCGCCTGGTAGAGCGCGAGCAGCCACATCGCGGTGGCGTTGATCGTCATCGACGTGTTCATCTCGTCGAGCGGGATGCCGTCGAAGAGCGCGCGCATGTCGCCGATGTGGGTCACCGGGACGCCGACCTTGCCGACCTCACCGACGGCGAGCTCGTCGTCGGGGTCGTAACCGGTCTGCGTCGGCAGGTCGAAGGCGACCGAGAGGCCGGTCTGCCCCTTCGCGAGGTTGCGGCGGTAGAGGGCGTTGGACTCGGCCGGCGAGGAGTGGCCGGCGTAGGTGCGCATGACCCAGGGGCGGTCGCGCTCCAACGGCTTCGAAGGGAACGGCATACCGGCGGAGTGTAGGGCGGTTACCCGCCAGTAGCATCCCCGGCCGTGGACCGTGACCGGTGGCACACTCGAGAGAGCACGGCCGCGGACGCCGGGCAGGAGGTGAGCCATGCCGATCGGCGCGGGCAGCAGCCTGCACTTCCTCGTGGGCCCGGCGATCGCGTTCCTCGCCCTGGCCCTGATGGCCTTGTTCCTCCGGTGGGCGTTCGGCACCGGCTACGGCCGGGGCAGCCGGCGCCGCCGGCCGAGGAGGGCTGCTGACGCTGGTTGCCACCCTCTCGCGCCGGGAGTCGGCGCTCGCGCTGCGGGCGGTGCTCTCCGATGCCGGGATCCGGTCGACCATCCGGTTCCCGGCACCGCACCGGGCCGACGTGTTCGTCTTCCCGGAGGACGCCGCACGGGCCCGGACCCTGGCCGGGGTGTTCCCGGGCGATCCCCGGTGGGCGGCTGACCGGCTACGGCGTGGCCGGCGTCAGCCGGCTCGCTGGGTCCGTCCCACCTGCGCCCCTAGCCCCTGCAGCTGCTGCACGAAGTCGGGGTACCCGCGGTCGACGTGGTGCACCTCCTGCACCTCGGTGACGCCGTCGGAGACCAGCCCCGCCAGCACCAGCCCCGCACCGGCGCGGATGTCCGTGGCGACGACCGGCGCGCTCGAGAGCCGCTCCCGCCCGCGGACGACGGCGTGGTGGCCGTCGATGCGCACGTCGGCACCCAGCCGCACCAGCTCGTTGACGAACATGAACCGGCCCTCGAACACGTTCTCGGTGATCAGGGCCGTACCGGTGGAGACGGCGGCGAGGGCAACCGCCATCGGCTGCAGGTCCGTGGGGAACCCCGGAAAGGGCAGCGTCACGATGTCGACGCAGCGCGGGCGCTCGCTCATGGCGACCCGGATCCCGCCGGGCACCACCTCGACCGTCGCGCCGGCGTCGGCGAGCTTGTCCAGCGCCACCGTGAGGTGCTCGGCGACGGCCCGCTCGATGACGACGTCCCCGCGGGTCATCACCGCGCCGATCGCCCACGTGCCGGCCACGATCCGGTCGGGCACGGTCGTGTAGCTGACCGGCGAGGCGCGTCCACGCCCTCGACGGTGATCGTGGAGGTGCCGGCGCCGTCGATGTGGGCGCCCATGGCACGCAGCATGGAGCAGAGGTCGACGATCTCCGGCTCCCGCGCGGCGTTGTCGATGACGGTCGTCCCGGCGGCCAGCACCGCCGCCATGACCAGGTTCTCCGTGGCGCCCACCGACGGGAAGTCCAGCCAGATCGAGGTGCCGGCCAACCGGGGGCCGTGGCCACGAGGAAGCCGTGCTCGCTGACGATCGTGGCACCCAGCCGCTCCAGCCCCGCGATGTGCATGTCGAGCCCGCGCGATCCGATGGCGTCGCCGCCGGGCAGCGCCACCCGGGCACTGCCGCAGCGGGCGACCAACGGGCCCAGGACGCTGATCGACGCGCGCATCTTCCTGACCAGGTCGTAGTCGGTCTCGGTGGAGGGCTTGTCGGGGACGTCGATCAGCACGCGTCCCCCGCCGCCGCCGTCGGCCGAGCGCCGGTAGTCCACCTCGCACCCGAGCCGGCGGAGCACCTCGCTCATGATCGCGACGTCGAGGATGTCGGGGACCTCGTCGATCGTCGTGCGGCCCGGCGCCAGCAGTGCGGCCGCCATGAGCTTGAGCGCACTGTTCTTGGCACCCGTGACCCGCACCCGGCCGGTGAGTGCGGTGCCACCGGTCACCTCGAAGCACTCCACCGGCCCACCCTACGGTGGACGGTCTCCCCGCCCGTCCGGAGCCGGCGTGCGCGGCGTCCTAAGCTGCGGGCATGACCGTCCGGCTGACCCGCATCTACACGAAGACCGGCGATGCCGGCCAGACCCACCTCGGCGACATGAGCCGGGTGGCCAAGACCGACCCGCGTCTGGTCGCGTACGCCGACGTGGACGAGGCCAACAGCGTGATCGGGACCGCGCTGGGCCTGGGGGCACCGGACCCCGCCGTCGCCGACCTGCTGCGCAGCATCCAGAACGACCTGTTCGACGTGGGTGCCGACCTCTGCACGCCGATCACCCCGGACCCGAAGTACCCGCCGCTGCGCGTGACGGGCGCCTACACCGAGCGGCTCGAAGCGGCCTGCGACGAGTACAACGAGGCCCTGCCGAAGCTGAACAGCTTCATCCTCCCGGGCGGCACCCCGGCCGCGGCGCTGCTGCACCAGGCGCGGGTGGTCGCCCGGCGCGCCGAACGCAGCGTGTGGGCCCTGCTGGAGGTCGATCCCGAGCGGACGAACGCCGAGACCGCGCGCTACCTCAACCGGCTCTCCGACCTGCTGTTCATCCTGTCCCGGGTGGCCAACCCGGCCGGCGACATCCTCTGGGAGCCGGGGGCGCACAGCGGCGCGCACGCCCAGCGAGGGACGACCGCCGAGGCCTGAGCGGCCCGTCCGGATCCGTCAGCCGCCGGGTGGCGCCGACTCCATCCAGGAGAGGAAGCCGGTCACCGTCGAGCTGTCCATCGCGAGCTCGCGCCGCGCCTCCGGGCCCGCGATCGCCAGGACGACGACGTCCGAGGGCAGCGCGAGATCCTCGCGACCGGGGCTGCGGCGGGACTCGACGCGCAGATCCGAGCGGTGCAGCCGCTCATGGGGCCGGACGGCGAAGGAGAGCCCGCGGTACCAGAGCAGCATGTCGCCGCCGTACCAGGCCACGCCGACGGACCAGCGCGCGGAGCCGGCGGGGCGCAGCCACATGGTGACCGCGCCGAGGCCGGAGAGCAGGAACCGACGGCGCAGCAGGAAGGCCACCGCGAGCACGACGACCAGCACGCCGAGCAGGACCAGCAGGACCGTGGTCACGGCTCGGCCGGGATCAACGGACTCGTACGAAGGAGGACCGGGGCTCAGGCGCTCTCGCCGGCTGCCCGCAGGCGGGACTGCGCGCGACGCGCGGCGTCGAACGCGTCCGGGTCGTCCGCGTCGGCCTCGGCGCGACGCAGCGCCTCGCGGGCCCGCTCGACGTCGATCTCGCCTGCGATCTCCGCCGTCTCGGCGAGGATGGACACCCCGCGCTCGGTCACGGACAGGAATCCTCCGTGGGCGGCGACCACGACGTCCTCACCGGATTCGGTGCGGATGGTGACCACGCCGCCCCCGGCGAGCTCGCCGAGCAACGGAGCATGGCCGGGCAGCACGCCCAGTTCGCCCTCGGTCGTGCGGGCGATGACCATCGTCGCCTCGCCGGACCAGATCTTCCGCTCGACGGCCACCAATTCGACCTGCAGGGTCGCCACGACCTCCTCGGGATCACGGACGGGTCCCCCACTCTAGCCGCGGGGCACCTGGCCGGAACGGCCACCCTTCCGGGGCCCACGCCGAGCCCGCGACGCGCGGGAGGAGGGTGGCCTCCGTTAGCTCGCGCGGCGGTAGAGCAGGGTCCAGCGGCCGACGCGGACCCACGGCCGCCGAACGGTCGATGCCGGCGCCCACTCGTCGGTCCCGAACGGCGCTCCGTCCACGGACTCCATCGGCCCGGACGGAGGCCAGGTCCAGCCGGGGTCGGCGATGCCGGGCTCCACGTTGGTGCGCATGGCGTCGTTCAGGTCCACGTCGGTCCTCGTCACGGTGCCCGGGGCTCGGGCTCTTCGGTCGATGGTCGGCACTCCTGGCACCGTCCAGGAGGAAGGGTAGTCCGGATTCACCCACGCGGGTGACGGCCCGTTCCCCCAACGGTCGGCGGCACCGGGGAAATGCGCCGGTCGGACGACGAACGGCCGGGCCCTCCGAGGAGGAGCCCGGCCGCCATCGGTCCGCGGTCAGCCCTTCTTGAGGCGCTCCGCGTTCTTCTCGAGGTCCTCGAGCCCGCCCTGCATGAAGAACGCCTGCTCGGGCAGGTGGTCGTAGGTGCCCTCGGTGAGTGCCTTGAAGGCCTCGAGGGTCTCCGACAGCGGGACGAACGAGCCCGGCTGCCCGGTGAACGCCTCCGCGACGAACATGTTCTGCGAGAGGAAGCGCTCGATGCGCCGGGCCCGGTTGACCGTGACCTTGTCCTCCTCGCCGAGCTCGTCGATGCCGAGGATGGCGATGATGTCCTGGAGCTCCTGGTAGCGCTGCAGGATCCGCTTCACCGTCTGCGCGATGTCGTAGTGCTCCTGCCCGACGTACTGCGGGTCGAGGATCCGGCTGGTGGAGTCCAGCGGGTCCACGGCCGGGTAGATGCCCTTCTCCGAGATCGGCCGCGAGAGCACGGTCGTCGCGTCCAGGTGGGCGAACGTGGTGTGCGGCGCCGGGTCGGTGATGTCGTCGGCGGGCACGTAGATCGCCTGCAGCGAGGTGATCGAGCGCCCACGGGTGGACGTGATCCGCTCCTGCAGCTCACCCATCTCGTCGGCCAGCGTCGGCTGGTAGCCCACGGCCGACGGCATGCGACCGAGCAGCGTCGACACCTCGGAGCCGGCCTGCGTGAACCGGAAGATGTTGTCGATGAAGAGCAGCACGTCCTGGTTCTTCTCGTCGCGGAAGTACTCCGCCATCGTCAGCGCCGAGAGTGCGACGCGCAGCCGGGTGCCCGGCGGCTCGTCCATCTGGCCGAAGACCAGGGCGGTGGACTCGATGACGCCGGACTCGGTCATCTCGGTGATGAGGTCGTTGCCCTCACGGGTGCGCTCGCCGACGCCGGCGAACACCGAGACGCCACCGAACTCCTGGGCGACGCGGCGGATCATCTCCTGGATCAGCACGGTCTTGCCCACGCCGGCCCCGCCGAACAGGCCGATCTTCCCGCCCGCCACGTACGGGGTGAGCAGGTCGATGACCTTGATGCCGGTCTCCAGCAGCTCCGTGCGGCCCTCGAGCTGGTCGAAGCGCGGCGCGTGCCGGTGGATCGTCCAGCGCTCGGCGTCGTCGCCGTAACCGGGCTGGTCCAGGCACTCGCCGAGCGCGTTCCAGACGTGCCCGGTGACGACGTCACCGACGGGCACGCTGATCGCCGAGCCGGTGTCGAGGACCTCGGCGCCACGGACGAGGCCGTCGGTCGGCGCCATCGAGATGGTGCGGACGACACCCTCGCCGAGGTGCTGCGCGACCTCGAGGGTCAGGGTCTTGCCCAGGTCGGCCAGGGTGACCTCGACCTTCAGGGCGTTGAACAGGTCGGGCATCGCGTCGCGGGGAACTCGACGTCGACGACCGGCCCGGTGACCCGCACGACGCGGCCTGCGGCCGTGGTCTGCGAGCTGGTCGGACGGTCCTCGGTGACGGTCATCTGTACTGCTCTCCTGCCCTCGGGCTGTGTGCTCTGCGGGGTTCGTCTCGCGCGTTCGGGTGGATCATGGAAGGTCGCCGGCTCAGTCGCCGGCGCCGGCCGAGACCAGCGCGTCGGAGCCACCGACGATCTCGCTGATCTCCTGGGTGATCTCGGCCTGACGGGCCTGGTTGGCCTGCCGGGACAGGTTCTTCGCCAGCTCCTCGGCGTTGTCCGACGCCGACTTCATCGCACGACGCCGCGACGCCGACTCGGAGGCGGCCGCCTCGAGCATCGCCGCGTAGATCCGCGTGGTGACGTACTTCGGCAGCAGTGCGTCGAGGAGCCCTCGGCGGACGGCTCGAACTCGTAGGAGGTCGGGACGCCGGAGTCGCCGGCCGCACCCGTCTCGCGGTCCTCCCGCTCGTAGTCGAACTCCTCCACCTCCTCCACCTCCAGCGGTGCCATCCGCTTGGCGACGGGGACCTGGGAGAGCAGCGAGCGGAACTCGGTGTAGACGATGTGCAGCTCGTCGACGCCGAGGACGCCATCGGCTCCGGCGTCGCCGTCCTCGTCGTCCTCACCCGCGGTGAAGACGTCGATGAGCGCGGAGCCGACCTTCTGGGCGTCCTCGTACCCGGGCTGCTCGGAGAAGCCGGTGAAGGTTTCGGCCATCTCCCGGTCACGGAAGGAGTAGTACGTCTCGCCCTTGCGGCCGACGACGTACAGGACCGGCTCCTTGCCCTCCTGGCGCAGCAGGGAGAGGAGCTCCTCGGTGCGCCGGAGCACGTTGACGTTGTAGGAGCCGGCGAACCCGCGGTCGGAGGTGATCACGAGGACCGCCGCACGACGCGGGTTCTGCCGCTCGGTCAGCAGCGGGTGGTCCAGCGAGGCGGACGACGCCAGCGCCGACAGCACCCGCGTGATCTCCCGGGCGTAGGGCTTGGACGCCTCGACCCGGGCCTGGGCGCGCACGATGCGGGCACCGGCGATCAGCTCCTGCGCCGAGAAGATCTTCTTCGTCGACTGGGTGGAGCGGATGCGGCGCCGCAGCGCGCGGAGGAGGCGGCCACGGGTCAGGCCTTCTTCTTGACCTGGACGCGCTCCTGGCCACGCTCGGACGCGTCCATCGCCTCGGCCTCGGGCTCGTTGACCTTCAGCGACTCGCCCTCACCGGTGGTGAACTGCCCGTAGAAGGCCTCCACCGCCTGCTCCAGGTTCTGCACGGTGTCGTCCTCGAGCTTCTTCGACGTCCGGATGGTGTCGAAGACGCCCTCGTGGTTGCGGGCCACGAAGTCGAGGAACTCGGACTCGAAGCGCCGCACGTCGCTGACCGGTACGACGTCGAGCTTGCCCGTCGTCCCGAGCCACAGCGACACGACCTCGCGCTCGACCGGGTAGGGCGAGTACTGGCCCTGCTTGAGCAGCTCGACCAGGCGCATGCCGCGGTCCAGGGTCGCCCGGCTGGACGCGTCCAGGTCGGAGGAGAACGACGCGAAAGCCTCCAGCTCGCGGAACTGCGCCAGGTCCAGGCGCAGGCGGCCGGCGACCGACTTCATCGCCTTGATCTGCGCCGACCCACCGACGCGGGACACCGAGATGCCGACGTTGATGGCCGGGCGGACACCGGAGTTGAAGAGGCCGGTCTCGAGGAAGATCTGCCCGTCGGTGATCGGATGACGTTGGTCGGGATGTAGGCCGACACGTCGTTGCCCTTGGTCTCGACCAGCGGCAGGCCGGTCATGGAGCCGGCGCCGAGCTCGTCGTTGAGCTTCGCGCAGCGCTCCAGCAGGCGGGAGTGCAGGTAGAAGACGTCGCCCGGGTAGGCCTCGCGGCCCGGCGGACGGCGCAGCAGCAGCGAGACGGCGCGGTAGGCCTCGGCCTGCTTCGACAGGTCGTCGAACACGATGAGGACGTGCTTGCCCTCGTACATCCAGTGCTGGCCGATGGCCGAGCCGGCGTAGGGCGCGATGTACTTGAAGCCGGCGGCCTCCGACGCGGGGGCCGCGACGATGGTCGTGTACTCCATCGCGCCGGCCTCCTCGAGGGCCGAGCGGATCGCCGCGATGGTCGAGCCCTTCTGGCCGACGGCGACGTAGATGCAGCGCACCTGCTGGGCCGGGTCGCCGGTGGCCCAGGCTTCCTTCTGGTTGATGATCGTGTCGGTGACGATCGCCGTCTTGCCCGTCTGGCGGTCGCCGATGACCAGCTGACGCTGCCCTCGACCGATCGGAGTCATGGCGTCGATGGCCTTGATGCCGGTCTGCATCGGCTCGTGCACCGACTGCCGCTGCACCACGGTGGGCGCCTGGAGCTCGAGCGCGCGCCGGCCGGTGGTCTCGATGGGGCCGCCGCCGTCGATCGCGTTGCCCAGCGGGTCGACGACCCGGCCGAGGTAGCCGTCGCCGACGGGGATCGAGAGCACCTCGCCGGTCCGGCGGACCTGCTGGCCCTCCTCGATGCCGGAGAAGTCACCCAGCACCACGACGCCGACCTCGCGCACGTCGAGGTTCAGCGCCAGCCCGCGGACGCCGCTCTCGAACTCGAGCAGCTCGTTGGTCATGACCGAGGGCAGTCCCTCGACACGGGCGATGCCGTCGCCGGCCTCGGTGACCGTGCCCACCTCCTCGCGGGAGATGTCGGGGCTGTACTCCGTGACGTAGCTCTGGATGGCACTGCGGATCTCGTCTGCGGAGATCGTCAGCTCGGCCATGGGTCGTCCTCTTCCCTGCGGGTGGTGTCTGGGATGGTCGGTCGGTGGGGTGCGTCAGCCGGCCAGTCGCCGCTCGGCGGCTTCCAGGCGGTGGGCGATGCTGCCGTCGATGACCTCGTCGCCCACCTGGACGATCAGGCCGCCGAGCACGCCCGGGTCGACGGTGACCTGCAGATTGACGGTGCGCCCGTAGATCCGGCGCAGCACGTCGGTGAGCCGCTGCTCCTGGGCGTCGGTGAGGGGTACGGCGGTCGTGACCCGGGCCACGGACTGGCCGCGGCGGCGGCTGGCCACCTCGGAGAGCCGCTCGACGGCGTTCTCCGCGGTACCGACGTGCGGGCCGGTGAGCACGTTGCGCAGCAGCTGCTCGGTGACGGGGCTGACCCGCCCGGAGAGCAGCTGGTCCAGCAGTGCGCTCCTGCCCTCGGCCGGCGCCTTGCGGTCGCTGAGGATGCGGCCCAGCTCCCGGTCCCCGCCGACGATGCGGCCGAACCGGAACAGCTCGTCCTCGACGGTGTCGAGCTCACCGCGCGCGTCCGCCGCGTCCAGGGACGCCTCGGTCGCCAGGGCGCCGAAGGCGTCGACGATGTCGATCGGGTGGGACCACCGCTGGCGCGCGACGGTCTCGATCAGGTCCAGCGCCGTCGTCGACACCTTCGAGCCGAACAGCCGCTGGGCCAGCGCGGCGCGATCGTCCGGCCGGCCGGCCGGGTCCGACAGTGCCCGGCGCAGCGAGAGCTGGCCGTTCAGCAGCCGTCCGACGGCGAAGAGCTCGTCGGCCAGGGAGAGCAGCTCCGGTCCGGTCGCCGCCCGCGCGGGCTGCCCGGTGAGCCGGTCCTTCGCCCGCTCGATGACGCCGGAAGCAGGGCGACTCAGCCGGTCGAGGCGCTCCCGCACCTCGACCAGTGCCGCCCGGCTGGAGGCCTCCATCAACGGGTGCTCCCGGAGACGCTGGTGGCACCACCGGTACGTCCGTCCGGGCTGCCGGCCGCCATGCCGTCGAGCTCGGCGAGGAAGCGGTCGACGGTGCCGCTGCGCCGGGCGTCGTCGGCGAGCGACTCGCCGACGACCTGGCCGGCCAGCTGCACGGCGAGCGTCCCGATCTGGCCACGCAGCTCGTTGACGACCTGCTGCCGCGCGCTGGCGAGCTGCTCCTCGCCACGGGCGACGATGCGCTGCGACTCCTCCTGCGCCTGGGTCCGCAGCTCCTCGAGGATCTGCTGCCCCTCGGCGCGGGCCTGGTCGCGGATCTGCGCCGCCTCGTTGCGTGCCTCGGCGAGCTGGGCGCGGTACTGCTCCAGCGCGGCCTTGGCCTCGGCCTGCATGGCCTCGGCCCGCTCGATGCCGCCCTCGATCGCCTCGCGGCGGGCCTGGAAGACCTGCTCGAAGCGCGGCACGACGAACTTGATCACCACGAAGACCAGGATCCCGAAGGTGATCAGGCCGACGATGATCTCGCCCACGGGGGCAGGAGCGGATTGGCGCTCTCCGCAGCCAGGATGTTCATGCTCTGCACGTCCCTAAGTCAGACGGACCGGACCGGATGGTCGATCAGTAGATGAAGGGCACGACCAGGCCGATGAGCGCCAGCGCCTCGGAGAGGGCGGCACCGAGGAAGGCGTAGGTCCGGGTGAGGCCTGCGGACTCGGGCTGACGCGCGGTCGCCTGGATGTAGGCGGCCCACACGATGCCCACACCGATGCCGGGGCCGATGGCGGCGAGGCCGTAGCCGACGGTGCCGATGTTGCCCTCGAGCGCTGCGAGAACCTCTGTCGTCATGGGGGTCTTCCTCCTGTGTCGGTCGCCCGGGTCGTTCCGGGCGGCTGGCGGGGGTAAAGCGGTCAGTGAGCGGGCTCGACGGCGCCGTTGAGATACGTCGCGGTCAGCACGGTGAAGACGTAGGCCTGCAGGATGATCACCAGCACCTCGAAGAACGTCATGGCCAGCGCCATGGCGAAGGCGAAGGGGCTGAAGATCACCGAGAAGTTGCCCACGGTGAGCAGGTAGACGGTCCCCAGCGAGAAGACGACGAGCAGCATGTGGCCGGCGAACATGTTGGCGAAGAGCCGGACGGCGAGGGTGAAGGGCCGGATCACGAAGACCTGGAGCAGCTCGATCGGCGTGACCAGGATCAGAGCGGCCGCCGGCACTCCCGGGGGACCGCGGCGTCCTTGAAGTAGCGCGCCGCACCCTGCTCCCGGATGCCGACCCAGTTGTACATGACCCACACGATCACGGCGAGGACCAGCGGCCAGGCGAACTTCGAGTTCGGCGAGATCTGGAAGAACGGCACGATGCTCATCGCGTTGTTCGCCAGGATGAAGAAGAACAGCGAGGCGAGGAACGGAGCGAACGGCAGCCCCTTGGGGCCGATCACGTCGCGGGCGATGCCGTCACGGATGAGCGAGTAGCCGCTCTCGCCGAGGTACTGCATCTTGCCCGGCACGATCGACGGCTTGCGCACCGCCAGGACCAGCAGGGCGAGGATCCCCGCGGTGGCGATCCAGGAGATGATCGTGATGCGGGTGATCTCGAAGGCCACCCCGAGGATGGAGAACTCCGCGATGGGCTCCGGGTAGAACTCCGCAATCGTCGGAGCCTGGAAGCCGTCCCCGCCGGATCCTTCGGCTGCGAGCACGCTGCCGAGCGCTGAGGCGCTGGAGGTCACCGTCGTCCCTTCTGCGTCTTGCGGTACTCCGGTGGCCGGCTCCGCTGCCCGCCCCGGGTCGTGCTGGTGGGCCGATTTCCCGCAGGCGGATCGACGGCCCCGTACTTGACGACCACCAGGTAGATGGCCACCCCGAGACCGAGGAGGAGTCCGACCAAGGCGAAGACCCGGGTCTCCAACCAGCGGTCGAGCAGCACTCCGGCCCCGCCCCACACGATGATCCCCGAGAGCAACGTCCCGGTGATCCCCAGCCGATGTCCGCCCCGCTGGGCTGACGATCGGTCGGTTCGGTGGTGCGAGGTCGGGCGTCCCCGCGAGCAGGGCTGTCCTCGGCCATCGGTCGGGACACTATCTCAGCCGTGTGACGCGGGCTTTTCCGGGTCCGGCTGAGGTTCCTCGTGCGTCCCGGCAGGGCGCACCTGGGCGGGACCTCCCGTGCCCGTGGAGGGCGGCGCGGGTGGCGGCACGTAGTACATCTGCCGCGTCCACACCCACCGTGCCTGGACCGCCCCCACAGCAGCGTCCCGGCGATGACCGTCCAGGCCAGGGTGAGCCGGTCCAGCCACCCGTCCTCGGGAACCGACCCCAGCACCCCGAACAGCACCAACGCCTTGACCAGGAACGTGCCGAGGGCCGCCGGCAGCGAGAGCGCGTCGTCGATCCGGCCGGCCCACGCGATCACCACCGCGGAGATGCAGAAGAACGCCGTCACGGTGGCCGCACCGGCCACCACCCCCGCCGCGCTCCCCACCCGCCGAGGACGCCGGCCACCGGCGCGGCGATCGCGGCGGCGGCCACCGTGACCAGGACGCCCGGCCGCAGGAAGGAGATGTCCCAGGGAGCCTGCACGCGCGGTGCGCCGTGGCTCATCGGAGCGCCTGCCCGGCCGGGCGCTGCTCGGAGCCGGCGTGGGGCGGCCGGGCGACACCGTGCGCCCGCAGGGCGCGCGCGGTCGGGTGCTCGGCCCGGCTGCGCTCGCGCTGCGCCGCCAGCTCCGCGGCCCGTGCCTCCCGCGCCGCCCGACGGGCTCGCGGACTGAGGACCACCACGACACCCACGACGAGGAGCACGGCGATCGCCACGACGAGCTCGGCCTGACCGCCGGTGATCGACAGCCCCACCGCGCCGAAGGACAGCAGCGCCGCCCAGAAGTACATGACCAGGACCGCGCGGCGGTGCGAGTGGCCGATCGAGAGCAGCCGGTGGTGCAGGTGCATCTTGTCCGGCGAGAACGGCGACTGGCCCTTGCGCGTCCGCCGGATGACGGCCATGAGCAGGTCGACGAACGGGATGAAGAGGACGGCGATGGGCACCAGCAGCGGCAGGGCCAACGGCAGCAGGCTGGCGGCCGAGTCGAACGACTGCGGGTCCACACCGCCGGTCGCGGTGACGGCAGCCGCGGAGAGCATGAGACCGACGAGCATGGAGCCGGAGTCGCCCATGAAGATCCGCGCCGGGCTGAAGTTGTGCGGCAGGAAACCGATGCACGCGCCCGCGAGGACCGCGGTGATCAGCGCCGGCGCGCTGGCCACCTCGTCGTAGCCGACGACCCCCAGGTGGTAGCTGTAGGCGAAGAACGCCAGCGCCGCGATGGCGGAGACGCCCGCAGCCAGACCGTCGAGACCGTCGATGAAGTTGAGCGCGTTCACCGTGGCGACCGTCAGCAGGATGGTCAGCGGCACACCGATGTCGGGGCCCAGGGAGATCGTGCCGATGTCGGCGACCGGCAGGAACAGGAAGGCCAGCTGCACGCCGAGCAGGACCATGACCCCCGCGGCGGCGATCTGTCCGGTCAGCTTCGTCAGCGCGTCGAGGCCCCACCGGTCGTCCAGCACCCCGAGCAGGCAGATGAGACCACCGGCGACGAGCACCGCGATCGTCTGGGAGTCGTCGAACGTCCGCTGGAGGGCCGGCAGCCTCGTGGCGACCATGATCGCCGCTGCCACGCCGAGGTACATCGCGACGCCGCCGCCACGGGGGTCGGGATCACGTGGACGTCGCGCTCCCGGGGAGCGGCCATCATCCGCGCGCGGATGGCGACCATCCGCACCACCGGGGTGGTCAGGAACGTGACCAGCGCGGCGGTGAGGAGGACGACGACGTACTCGCGCACGGGATCAGGTGGCGCTGTTCGGGTGGGGACCGAGCGCAGCGGGAGCCGGCGCGGGGATCAGGCCGTCGGTGCACCGGGAGACGGAGCGCAACTCGGACCCCCACTCCATCGGACTCGCTGCGGCCCGCGGTACCCGGGCAGGGCGCGCGGCGGTGCTCCCACTATGACACTGCGATCCTCCGGATCGCCCCGCCACCACGTGCCGTTCCCCACGTGCGCGGAGCCGTTGGATCTCCTCCGCGAGGAGCCCTCCGGGCCCCGCTCGTCGGGGACCCGGGGCTGCGAGCCCTCCTCGCGGACCTCTCCGAGGCCCGCTCGTCGGGCTCAGTCGGTGATCTCCCGGACGACATCGCGCAGCCGGTCCACCCCGATCGCCCCGATCCGCAGCACGCGCGGGACCGCACCGGTGCAGTCGACGATGGTGCTGGCCGCGGAGCCCTGACGGGGTCCGCCGTCCAGGACCACGGCAGCGTGGGTACCGAGCTGATCCAGGGCCTCTGCCGCCGTCGTCGCCGCCGGGCGGCCGGAGCGATTGGCGCTGGAGACGGCGAGCGGCCCCGTCCGCCGCAGCAGGTCCCTTGCGAGGTCGTCGTCCGGGAGCCGGATCGCGACCGTGCCCTCGGCGTCGCCGAGATCCCAGGCGAGGGACGGCGCGTGCTCGAGCACGAGGGTGAGCCCACCGGGCCAGAAGGCCTGGGCCAGTTCCTGAGCGGTCGGCGGCAGGTTCACCACGAGGCCGGCCAGCGTGGACGCCTCGCCGATGAGCACCGGGACCGGCATCGTCCGGCCGCGGTTCTTCGCCGCCAGCAGTCCGGTGACCGCGGCGGGCGTGAAGGCGTCCGCGGCCACGCCGTAGACCGTGTCGGTGGGCAGCAGGACCAGCTCGCCCTGGCCGATCGCCGCGGCCGCGGCATCCAGGCCGGCAGCGCGCGCCTCGGGGTCGGAGCAGTCGAAGAGATCAGCCACGAGGGCGCAGTCTGTCACCGCACGGCAATGGCCTCGCCGGGCGGTCGGCGAAAGGACGGGGACTGTGGTGGAGCGACCGGCCTGGTCGCGGCGGCCTCCATCGGCCGGTGGTCTTCTCCCTCGTCGCAGGGGTGCACGCCGCGGCGACGCACCGCTACCGGCCCTGGCGGGTCCCGCTGGCGGCCGGCGCCGGCACGGCCCTCACGGTCCTCCCGCGCCGGCTCGCGGCCGCGGTCGCGGATGTGGGCGGGCCCCTCGGGGACGTCGCGGACACCGTCGTCGACGTCGGCTGGCGCACCGACGTCGTCGTCGTGACGCTCGCCGAGCGGTGGAGCACGCGTCCCGCCGGGTGTTGCCGCTGGTGCGGCTCACGTCCTCCGGGCGGTGGTGAAGCGCGGTCTGCCGGCCAGGTCGGGGTGGTCCTCGACGTCGGTGAACCCGCCGTGCGCACGGACGACGGACGGCAGCGCGACGCCCTGCTGGTCGGCGTGCTCGATGCCGAGCCATCCCCGGGCTGCAGCAAGCGAACGGCGACGGCCAGCATCCCGCGGACGACGTCGAGCCCGTCGGGGCCGCCCCACAGCGCCAGCGGCGGGTCGTGGTCGGCCACCTCGCGCGGCAGCACCGCGTCGTCGGGCACGTACGGCGGATTGGACACGACGACCGCGGCCCGGCCGTCGAGCTCCGACAGCAGCGCCGGATCGGTCATGTCGCCCTGGACGACGCCCACGGGCGTGTCGCCCGCCGCCACCCGGGCCATGGCGTTGTGCCGGGTCCATGCGATGGCGCCGGGGTCGCGCTCGACGGCGGTGACCCGCGCGCCGGGGTGCTCGTGCGCGATCGACAGCCCGATGGCACCGGAACCACTGCCCAGGTCGACGACGATCGGCCCGTCGAGGCCGGTCAGCCGCTCGACGGCCCAGCCCGCCAGCTGCTCGGTCTCCGGCCGGGGACGAAGACGCCGGGCCCCACCGCCAGCTCGAGGAAGCGGAACGGCGCCCGACCGGTCAGGTGCTGCAGCGGCACGCGGTCGGCCCGCTGCTCGAGCAGCCCGGCGAAGCGGGCGGCGTCCTCCTGCGGCACCTCGCCCAGGGTGAGCAGCCGGCTCCGCGGGACGCCGAGGACGGCCGCCAGCAGCAGCTCGGCGTCCACCCGCGGCGACTCGACCCCCGCCTCGGCGAGGCGCCGGGCGGCGTCGGCGAGCAGCGTCCTGCACGTCATCCCGACCGTCCCGCCCTAGGACCCGGCCGCCAGCAGCTCGGCGGTGTGCGCGGTGGTCAGAGCGTCGATCACCGCGTCGAGGTCGCCGTCGATCACCTGGTCGAGGTTGTGCGCCTTGTAGCCGACGCGGTGGTCGGCGATCCGGTTCTCCGGGAAGTTGTAGGTGCGGACCCGCTCGCTGCGGTCCATCGTCCGCACCTGGCTGCGCCGCTGGTCGCTGGCGGTGGCCTCGGCCTCCTCGCGGGCGGCGGCCAGCAACCGCGCGCGGAGGACGCGCAGCGCGGACTCCTTGTTCTGCAGCTGGCTCTTCTCGTTCTGCGAGCTGACCACGATGCCGCTGGGCAGGTGGGTGATGCGGACGGCGGAGTCGGTGGTGTTCACGCTCTGCCCGCCCGGTCCCGACGAGCGGAACACGTCGATGCGCAGCTCGTTCGGGTCGACCGTGACGTCGACCTCCTCGGCCTCCGGGAGCACCAGCACGCCGGCGGCCGAGGTGTGGATGCGGCCCTGCGACTCGGTGACCGGCACCCGCTGGACGCGGTGCACGCCGCCCTCGAACTTCAGCCGGGACCAGATGCCCTCGTCCGAGCGGGACTTGATCGCGACGGCGACGTCCTTGTAGCCGCCCAGCTCTGCCTCGACGGCGTCGAGGACCTCGGTCGACCAGCCTCGACGCTCGGCGTAGCGCAGGTACATCCGGAGCAGGTCCCCGGCGAACAAGGCCGACTCGGCGCCGCCCTCCCCGGCCTTGATCTCGAGGATGACGTCCTTGTCGTCGTCGGGGTCCTTGGGCAGCAGCTGCTCGTGCAGCCGGGCGGAGAGCTCCTCCACCTGGGTCTGGAGGGTGCGCGCCTCGGCGGCGAACGAGGCGTCGTCCCTGGCCAGCTCGTGGGCGGTGGCGAGGTTGCCGCGGGCCTCCTCCAGCGCCCGGGAGGTCTCGACCAGGGGCGCGAGCTGGGCGTACCGACGACTCAGCCGGCGGGCGCGCGCCTGGTCGGCGTGCACGGACGGCTCGGCGAGCTCGCGCTCCAGGGAGGCGTGCTCGCCGAGCAGGTCCGACAGCCGCTCGGGCGTGGCGTCGGGGCTGCTCACGGTGTCACCTCTCGGAAAGCTCGTGCGTCGTCGCGGGGAAGCACGCGGCGGGACGGGACTGCGGACATGACGACGGCGCCCGTCCCGCCCCGGGGAGGGGCGGCACGGGCGCCGTCGGTCGTGCTACTTGTCGGCGGTCTCGGCGCCGGCCGCCGCGCGCTTGCCGAACCGCTTCTCGAAGCGGGCGACGCGGCCACCGGTGTCCAGGATCTTCTGCTTGCCGGTGTAGAACGGGTGGCACGCCGAGCAGACCTCGACGGTCAGCTGACCGGTCGGGGACGTGCTGCGCGTCTGGAAGGTGTTGCCGCAGCCACAGGTCACCGTGGTGACGTTGTAGGCCGGGTGGATGTCGCTCTTCATGCCTGCGCCTCTTCCGAGAAGTCTGTGTCGAACACGTGGTGGGAACGCCGTCGGCCGACCGTTATTCCGGCCGCGGCGGGGCTCGGCCGACCAGTCTCCCAGATCGGGCGACCGGCCAGCAGGTGACCCCTGCAGGATCCCGCCGCGAGCCTGCGAGCGGTGGGGGCAGGGGTCCTTGCTCACTCCTGGCCGGGGCCCAGCGTCGTCTTCTGGATCTGCATCAGGAACTCGACGTTGTTGCGCGTCTTCTTCAGCTTGTCCAGGAGCAGTTCCAGCGCCTGCTGCGGCTCGAGCGCGGCGAGCACCCGGCGCAGCTTGATGACGATGGCCAGCTCGTCGGGGTTCATCAGGATCTCTTCCTTGCGGGTACCCGACGCGTTCACGTCGACCGCCGGGAAGACCCGCTTGTCCGCCAGCCGGCGGTCGAGCTTGATCTCCGCGTTACCCGTGCCCTTGAACTCCTCGAAGATGACCGTGTCCATCGTGGAGCCGGTCTCGACCAGCGCCGAGGCGATGATCGTCAGGGAGCCGCCGTTCTCGATGTTGCGGGCCGCACCCAGGAAGCGCTTCGGCGGGTAGAGCGCCGTGGAGTCGACGCCACCGGAGAGGATGCGCCCGCTGGCGGGGGCCGCCAGGTTGTAGGCCCGGCCCAGGCGGGTGATCGAGTCCAGCAGGACGACGACGTCGTGGCCCATCTCGACCAGGCGCTTGGCGCGCTCGATGGAGAGCTCGGCGACCGTGGTGTGGTCCGACGGCGGCCGGTCGAAGGTCGAGGCGATGACCTCGCCCTTCACCGAGCGCTGCATGTCGGTGACCTCTTCGGGCCGCTCGTCGACGAGGACCACCATGAGGTGGCACTCGGGGTTGTTCGTCGTGATGGCGTTGGCCAGCGACTGCAGCACCATCGTCTTGCCGGCCTTGGGCGGCGACACGATCAGCGCCCGCTGCCCCTTGCCGATCGGCATGACCAGGTCGATCACCCGGGTGGTCAGCAGGTGCGCCTCGGTCTCCAGCCGCAGCCGCTCCTGCGGGTAGAGCGGCGTCAGCTTGGTGAACTCCGGGCGGCTCTTCGCCTGCTCGGGGTCCAGGCCGTTGACCGTGTCGAGCCGGACCAGCGCGTTGTACTTGTCCTTGCGCTCGCCCTCGCGGGGCTGGCGGACGGCGCCGGTGATCGCGTCACCGCGGCGGAGGCCGTAGCGGCGGACCTGGGACAGCGACACGTAGACGTCGTTCGGCCCGGTCAGGTAACCCGAGGTCCGGACGAACGCGTAGTTGTCGAGAACGTCCAGGATCCCCGCGACCGGCAGCAGGACGTCGTCCTCGCTGACGGTCGGTTCGCCCTGGTCGAAGCGATCGCGGCCGCCGCCGGTGTTGCCACCGCGCTTGTTGCGGTCCCGGTAGCGGCGGCCCCGGCGACCGCGACCGCCCTCGAAGTCGTCGTCGTCCTCGTCGTTGGGGTTGCTGCCTCGACCGCCCTCGGTGCGGTTGTCGTTGCGGTTGTCCGGCCGACCACCGCGCTCGTTGCGGTCACCGCGGTCGGGACCACGGTTGCCGTCCCGGTTGCTCCCGCCGTCGCGGTTGGTGCCGCCGTCCCGGTTGCTGCCGCCGTCGCGGGCAGAGCCGTCGCGGTTGCCCCCACGGTCGTTGGTCGGACGGTCGGTGCCGCCGTCGCGAGCCGAACCGTCGCGGGCGGAGCCGTCACGGTCCCCTCGGTTGCGGCCGCGGCTGCGCTGCGGGCGCTCACCCTCGGTGCGCTGGTCGCCGTCGGCGGGCGCACCCTCGGTCGACGGCGCGGTGGTCTCCTGACCCTCCGCCCGGTCGTCGGGAGCCTCGGTGGTCGGCTCGGTCGCCGGGGTCGCCTCGACCGACGGGGAGCCGGCCGGGCGGCTGGCGCCACGACGGGAGCGGACGGGCCGCACCGTCTCGGTGCTGCCGGTCAGCGGGCCGCCGTTCGCGCCACCGGTGACGGGGGCCTCGATCGGTGCCGACGAAGCGGCGATACCGCGGGCCTCGGGAATGCCGGCGGCAGCGGGTGCCTCGGCGGGGGACGCCGCATCCGAGGCCGCGCCCCCGCCCACCTGACGGGCGGAGATGGCGGCGACGAGGTCGCCCTTGCGCATCCGGCCGGTGCCGGAGATGCCCAGCTCGCCGGCGAGCCGCTGCAGCTCGGGCAGCAGCATCCCCGACAGTCCGTTGCCGCGGCGACGGGGCTGCCCGTCGTCCCAGATGCGGCGGTCGCCTCGGTCGGGCCGGCAGCGTCCTGCGTACCGGTCACCTCGAGGTCGGTGGTTTCACTCACGTACAGGTCCTTCCCTGCGGTGACCTGCGCGTTGCAGCGCAGGGGTGCCCCGGCCCCTGGAGCTCCGGCCCGGAGGCGGGAACGCAGATGGGAACGGGTCGAAAAACTGCGAGGCGGATCAGCGGCGAAGAGAGATCGTCTGCTTCGGCCCCGCGCGAGGCTCGCCCTCGTGGGCGGCTACGCCGTGAGCGTAGACGGAGCTCACAGGGTGAACAACACCGGTGGCTTCCAGCGTGTTCCTCGTTATCGAGACGATACCTGCGAGTTCTCCTCGAGAACAGCCGCCCCGTCGCCGTCGACCCCCATCGGGAGGACCGTCCAGGCCGGCGGGACCAGCTCGCCGATGGTCCGCAGGGCGCCCGCGGATCCTCCGCCACCCGGCGAGGCGTGCGCGAGGACCAGCACGCTCGGCCCCGCGCCGGAGACGACGGCGGCCAGGCCGCGTTCGCGGAGCCGGTCGACGAGCGCGATCGAGTCGGGCATCGCGGCCGCGCGCTGCCGCTGGTGCAGACGGTCCTCCGTGGCGTCCCACAGCAGACGGGGATCGCGCGTCAGCGCGTGGACCAGCAGCGCGGCCCGGCCTGCGGCGTGCGCGGCGTCGGCGTGCGGGACGGTGGCGGGCAGCAGACCGCGGGCCACGTGCGTCGACAGCGTGTGTTCGGGGACGAGGACGACCGGCACGACGGAGGGTTCGACGTCCAGCCGCGCGGCGCGTGCGCCGCCCGCCGCCATCCAGGAGAGCGTGGCGCCGCCGAGCAGGCACGGGGCCACGTTGTCGGGGTGCCCCTCCAGCTCCGTGGTCAGCCGCAGGACGGCATCGAGGTCGACCGACTGCACGTCGGGGCACAGTGCCCACGCGCCGACGACGCCGGCCACGACGGCCGCGGCCGACGACCCCATCCCCCGCCCCTGCGGGATCGAGTTCTCCGCGACGACGCGCAGCCCGGCCGGCGACCAGCCCAGCTCTGCGCACGCCGCGCGGAACGCGCGCACGACGAGGTGCGACCCGTCCGTGGGCAGCTCGCCCGCACCGACGCCGGACACCTCCACCGCGAGACCGGAGTCGGCGACGGCGAACTCGAGGACGTCGTGCCGGCTGAGGGCCAGCCCGGCGCAGTCGAACCCCGGGCCGAGATTGGCGCTGGTGGCGGGGACGCGGACCCGGACGGCGTTGCCGCTCACAGGCCGAGCTGAGCTGCGGCCGCGGCGGCGTCGACCGGGATGGTCACCGGGGCGGGCGCGCCGGAGATGGCCCACTCCGGGTCCTTGAGGCCGTTGCCGGTCACCGTGCAGACGATCCGCTGCCCGGGCTCCAGCTCGCCGGCCGCGGCGACCTGCAGCAGCCCGGCGACGGACGCCGCGGATGCCGGCTCCACGAACACCGCCTCGCTGCGCGCCAGGAGCCGGTAGGCGGACAGGATCGCGCGGTCGGTGACGGCGTCGATCCGGCCGCCCGACTCGTCACGGGCGGCCAGCGCCTTGGTCCACGACGCCGGGTTGCCGATCCGGATCGCGGTCGCGATCGTGCTGGGGTTCTCCACGACCTGGCCGCTGACGATCGGCGCGGCACCGGCGGCCTGGAAGCCCCACATCCGCGGCCGGCGGGTGGCCGGGCCGGGAACCTCGGAGTCGACGCAGTACTCGCGGTAGCCCTGCCAGTAGGCGGTGATGTTGCCCGCGTTGCCGACCGGCAGGCAGTGGATGTCGGGGCGTCGCCCAGGACGTCGACGATCTCGAACGACGCTGTCTTCTGCCCCTCGATGCGGTACTGGTTGACGCTGTTGACCAGGCTGACCGGGTAGTCGATCGCCAGCTTGCTGGCCAACGCCAGGCAGTCGTCGAAGTTGCCCTCGACCTGGAGCAGCTGGGCGCCGTGCACGAGCGCCTGGGCCAGCTTGCCCATGGCGATCTTCCCCTGCGGCACCAGCACGGCGCAGGTGAGCCCGGCGCGGGCGGCATAGGCGGCGGCGCTGGCGCTGGTGTTGCCGGTCGAGGCGCAGATGACCGCCTTCGACCCCTCCTCGACGGCCTTGGTGATGGCCATCGTCATGCCGCGGTCCTTGAAGGAACCGGTGGGGTTGGCGCCCTCGACCTTGAGGAACACCTCGCACCCGGTGCGGCGGGAAAGCTCGGGTGCCGGCAGCAGCGGGGTCGCGCCCTCCTGGAGGGTCACGACAGGGGTGTCGGCGCTGACCGGCAGGCGCGAACGGTAGGCCTCGATCAGTCCCGGCCAGCCGGGCGACACCGTCGTCGGCGAGATGCTCATGACAACCCCTCCACACGCAGGACGCTGGTGACGCCCCGGACGGCGGGCATGTCCCGCAGCGCGGAGATCGTGGCAGACAGCGCCGAGTCGGGGGCGCTGTGCGTGACGATGACCAGGGTCGCGGCGTCGCCGTGCCCGTTCTGGCGGACGGTGGCGATGCTCACCTCGTGCCGGGCGAACTCCTGCGCGACGGTCGCCAGCACACCGGGCTTGTCGGCGACGTCGAGGCTGACGTGGTAGCGGGTCGGGGTGTCGGCGATCGGCCGGACAGCGAGGTTCGCGTAGCCCGTCGGCCCCTGTCCCGACGCCCCGGCCAGCCGGTTGCGAGCGACGGCCACGAGGTCGCCGAGCACCGCGCTGGCGGTCGGCTCGCCCCCGGCGCCCTGCCCGTAGAACATCAGCTGCCCGGCCGCCTCGGCCTCCACGAACACGGCGTTGAAGGCGCCGCCCACCGAGGCCAGCGGGTGGCTGGTCGGGATCATCGCCGGGTGCACCCGGACCGCGACGGAGTCCCCGTCCCCGTTCCCGACCCGCTCGCAGATCGCCAGCAGCTTGACGGTGCAGCCGATCTCGGCCGCGCGCGCCACGTCGGTGGCCGACACCGCGGAGATGCCCTCGCGGTACACGTCCGCGGCCGACACCGGCGTGTGGAAGGCCAGCGACGCGAGGATCGCGGCCTTGGCCGCGGCGTCGAAGCCGTCGACGTCGGCGGTCGGGTCGGCCTCGGCGTACCCGAGCTCGGTGGCCTCGGCCAGCGCCTCGGCGAAGCCGGCGCCGGTCTCGGCCATGCGCGACAGGATGTAGTTGGTCGTGCCGTTGACGATGCCGACGACGCGGCGGAGCTGGTCACCGGCCAGCGACTCGCGCAGCGGCCTCAGCAGCGGGATCGCGCCGGCCACCGCGGCCTCGTAGTAGAGGTCGACGCCGCACTTCGCGGCGGTGGCGTGCAGCAGCGGACCGTCGTCGGCCAGGAGCGCCTTGTTGGCGCTCACCACCGACTTGCCCGACTCGAGCGCGGCGAGGATCAGCGTGCGGGCCGGCTCGATGCCACCGATGACCTCGACCACGAGGTCGACGTCCTCCCGGGTGACGAGGGTCTGCGCGTCGGTGGTGAGCAGGTGCTGGGGGACGTCGGGGTGGTGGTCCGGGCGCCGGACCGCGATACCGGCCACCTCGACCGGCCGCCCGACCCGGGCGGTGAGGTCGTGAGCCTGCTCGCCGATCAGCCGCAGGACCGCGCTCCCGACCGTTCCGCAGCCGAGCAGGGCGACCTTCAGGGGCCGGGACTGCGGAGACGTCACGACTGGGCTCCCACGGGGTGCTCGGGCGCGGGCTGCGACGGCGCCGGGGAGGGCGCGGCCGTGCCGGCGAGGACGGCGTCGAGGGCGAACACGTCCGACAGTGTCTGACGCCGGACGATCTCGGTGGCCGCGCCGTCCCGGACGGCGACCACCGGGGGCTTGAGCAGGTAGTTGTAGTTGCTCGCCATCGACCAGCAGTAGGCGCCGGTGGCCGCCACCGCGAGCAGGTCGCCGGGCTGCACGTCCGAGGGCAGCCACAGGTCGCGGACCAGGATGTCGCCGCTCTCGCAGTGCTTGCCCACCACCCGGCACAGCGCCGCCGGGGCGTCGGAGGTGCGGTTGGCCAGCACGCAGGTGTAGCTCGCGTCGTAGAGCGCGGTGCGGATGTTGTCGCTCATGCCGCCGTCGACGGAGACGTAGTTGCGCACCATCGGTGTCCCCGGGGCGCCGCTCGCGCCCAGCCGCACCGGCTTGATCGTGCCGATCTCGTAGAGGGTGACGGTGCCGGGGCCGGCGATGGCGCGGCCGGGCTCGACGGCCAGGCGGGGCACCGGCAGCCCGAGCGCGGCGCACTCCGCGGCGACCACGGTCCGGAGCCGCGTGGCGACGTCGTCGGGGGTGACCGGGTCGTCCTCGGCCAGGTAGGCGATGCCGAAACCACCGCCCAGGTTCAGCTCCGCCAGCAGCTCGCCGGTGGCCTGCTGGACCTGGCCGAGGAGCCCGACGACGCGGTGGGCGGCGGCCTCGAAGCCGGCCGTGTCGAAGATCTGCGAGCCGATGTGGCTGTGCAGCCCGGCGAGCCGCAGCGCCGGCTCCCGGATCACCCGGACGGCGGCGGTGAGCGCGTCACCGGTGGCCAGGGAGAAGCCGAACTTCTGGTCCTCGTGCGCCGTCGCGATGAACTCGTGGGTGTGCGCCTCGATGCCCACCGTCGCGCGGATCAGCACCGGGACCGGCGCGCCACCGTCGGACACCCGAGCCTCCGCCAGCGGGACGAGCCGGTCGATCTCGTCGAAGGAGTCGAGCACGATGTGCCCGATCCCGGAGTCCACCGCCAGCCGGAGCTCGAGGAGGGACTTGTTGTTGCCGTGCAGCGCGATGCGGTCGGCCGGGAAGCCTGCGGCCAGGGCGAGGGAGAGCTCGTTGCCGCTGCAGGCGTCGAGGTGCAGCCCGTCGTCGGCGATCCAGCGCGCGACCTGACCGCAGAGGAACGCCTTCGAGGCGTAGTGCACGTCGGCGTCGGCGAAGGCCGTGGCGAAGTCCGCCGCCCGGCCGCGGAAGTCGCCCTCGTCGAGGACGAACAGCGGGGTGCCGTGCTCGCGGGCCAGCTCGGTGACCGCGCGGCCGCCCAGGTGCAGCACGCCGTCGACCCGCTCGGCCGAGCGCGGCCACACCTGCGGGTCCAGGACGCCGAGGTCGCTCGGCGGCGCGCCCGCAGCGGTCGGCTGGGAGATGTTCCCGTGGAGCGGCCCGGCCGGGTGCGCCCTCACATCCGCTCCGGGGCGCTCACGCCGAGGACGTCGAGACCGTTGCGCAGCACCGTCGCGGTCGCGGCGCACAGCCACAGCCGCGCCGTGGTCAACGCGGTGGCCTCCTCGTCGCCCCGGGGCAGCACCCGGCAGGAGTCGTAGAACCGGTGGTAGGTGCCGGCCAGCTCCTCGAGGTAGCGCGCGACCCGGTGCGGTGCCCGGAGCTCCGCGGCCGCGGTCAGCACCCGCGGGAACTCGCCGATCGCGCGGAGCAGGTCGGTCTCCCGCTCGTGCCCGAGCAGGGTGACGTCGACGTCCGGCGCCTCCCCAGGGCCAGGCCCAGGTCGGTGGCGTTGCGCAGCACCGAGGAGATCCGGGCGTGGGCGTACTGGACGTAGAAGACCGGGTTGTCGTTGGTCTTCCGCGTCCACTGGTCGACGTCCACGTCGATCTGCTGGTCGACGGACGCACGGGCCAATGCGTACCTGGTCGCGTCGACGCCGATGGCCTCGACCAGGTCGTCGAGGGTGATGACGTTGCCCGCGCGCTTGCTCATCCGCACCGGCTCGCCGTCCCGCAGCAGGTTGACCAGCTGGCCGATGAGGATCTCGAGATGGGCCTGCGGGTCGTCGCCGGTCGCCGCCACGAGTGCCTTGTAGCGGCCCACGTAGCCGGAATGGTCAGCAGCCAGCATGATCACGACGCGGTCGAAGCCCCGCGCCCGCTTGTCCAGGTAATAGGCGCAGTCGGCGGCGAAGTAGGTCGGCTCGCCGTCGGCCCTGACGAGGACCCGGTCCTTGTCGTCGCCGAAGTCCGTCGTCCGCAGCCAGACGGCCCCGTCACGCTCGAAGACCTGCCCTGCTCGCGCAGCCGGGCCACCGCCTTCTCCAGGGCGCCGGACTCGTGCAGGCTGGACTCGGAGAAGAAGACGTCGAACTCGACGCCGAGCGCGACCAGCGAGCTGCGGACCTCCGCGACCATCAGCTCGACGCCGTGGGCGCGGAACTCCGGCAGCTGCTCGTCGGCCGGCCGGTCCAGCAGCCCGGGCACACGGGCCACGACCTTGTCGGCGATCTCCCCGATGTAGCTCCCGGCGTACCCGTCCTCGGGCACCGGCCGGCCGAGCGCGGCGGCCTGCAGGCTCTTGGCGAACCGGTCGATCTGTGCCCCCGCGTCGTTCAGGTAGAACTCCCGCGTGACGTCGGCTCCGCTGGCCTCGAGCAGGCGCCCCAGCGCATCGCCGACCGCCGCCCAGCGGGTGCCGCCGATGTGGACCGGACCCGTCGGGTTCGAGGAGACGAACTCCAGGTTGAGCTTCTGCCCGGCCAGGACCTGGGTCCGGCCGTAGGCCGGCCCGGCGCTCACGGCCTGGACGGCGATCTGGCCGAGCGCGCCCTGGGCGAGGGTGATGTTGAGGAAGCCGGGGCCGGCGACGTCGACCGTCGCGATGCCGGGCTCGGCGGCCAGGTCGCCGGCCAGCAGCTCGGCGACCTCGCGGGGCGGCCGGCCCGCGGCCTTGGCCAGCCGGAGGGCGATGTTGGTGGCGTAGTCGCCGTGCGCCCGGTTCTTCGGACGCTCGACCACGACCTCGGCGGGCACCTCGACCGCGAGCGCGCCGCGGTCGACGGCCGCGGCCACGACGGTCCGGACGACGTCACGCAGCTGCTCAGGTGTCACCGCACGAGCGTACTGACCGGCGCCGTCGGCCCCGTCGACCCGCCCGGTCCCAGGAATCCCACGCTCCCAGGGACCGCACAGGGACGCGACCTATGCTCGCCGACGGGCATCCGCGCCCCGACCCTGCACCGAGCATCGAGGAGAGGCCTTGGCCAAGGACCGCAAACCCGCGAGCGGCAACGGCAGGTCTGCCGGCACGGGAGGCGCCACCGCCAAGGGTGGTCGTACCCGTCCCGCGGCCAACGTCGTCTCCCGCAGCGGCCCTGGGGCCTCATCGCCGCCGCCGTCGCGGTGGTCGTGTTCGCCGCCGCGGTCATCACCTACGCCGTGGTGCAGGTGAACGAGTCCAACGCCAACAAGGTCGCGTCGATCGACGAGATCGACGGCGCCCAGACCTTCGACTACGCCGCCGGCCAGGACCACGTGCCGACCCCCGTCAGTTACGAGGAGTCCCCGCCCGTGGGCGGGGCGCACGACGGCAACTGGGCCGACTGCACCGGCACCGTCTACGACGTGGACATCCGGCACGAGAACGCCGTGCACAGCCTGGAGCACGGCGCGGTCTGGATCACCTACAACCCGGACGAGGTCAGCGACGACGACATCGCCACGCTGGCCGAGCTGGTCGACGGCGAGTCGGGCCGGATGCTCTCGCCGTACGAGGGCCTGGACTCCCCATCAGCCTCCAGTCCTGGAACCACCAGCTGAAGGTCGACAGCGCCGACGACATCCGCGTCAAGCAGTTCGCCGATCTGATGACCTACAAGAGCGGCGAGTTCCCGGAGCCGGGAGCCAGCTGCGAGAACCCGGCCTTCGCCGCGGACCCGCTGACCGCGGAGGACGTCAGCACGCCGATCGGGCCCAGCGACATGCCGACGACGGACGGCGCCGACCCGACCGGGACCGAGCCGACCGAGGCGCAGCCCACCGAGGCGCAGCCGACCGAGACCGGGGCCCCCTGACCACCGCCCCGGCAGCCCGCAGCCAGCCCCCGTCGGAGGACGACGTGACCACCCCCGCAGAGCACCGGCAGCGGCCGCTGAGGGTCGCCCTCCTGGCCGTCATCGCCGTCGGGCTCGTGCTCCTCGGCGGCGGGCTGGCGGTGGCGATCGGGATCGGCCGGACGGCGGACCCGTCGGCCGACTCCGTGGCGGCCGGGTTCTCCCGGGACATGGCCCGCCACCACCTCCAGGGGTCGAGATGGCCAACCTCGTGCCCGAGCGCAGCACCGATCCCGAGGTCGAGCAGCTCGCCTTCGACATCGCGGAGACGCAGCTGAACCAGGCCGGGCGGATGCAGGGGTGGCTGTCGCTGTGGGGGTGCCGCAGAGCGGCGGCGACACCATGGCCTGGATGTCCGGGGACGCCGGTCACTCCGGGCACGACATGGCGATGACCGGCTCGTCGATGCCCGGCATGGCGACCGAGGCGGAGCTCGCGGCCCTCCGCGAGCTGCGCGGGACGGCGTTCGACGTCGAGTTCCTCCGCCTCATGATCCGGCACCACCAGGGCGGGCTGGACATGGCGCAGTACGCGGCCGAACACGCGGACGTCACGGCCGTCGCACAGCTGGCCGACACGATGGCGCAGACCCAGTCGGCCGAGACCGGGACGATGAGCGACATGCTGGCGGCCCGGGGCGGCACTCCCTCCCGGCGCCCTGAGGGCCTGCGTCCAGCCGTCGCCGGACGGCTGATAGCGTTCTCCCCGCACCAACGGACGAGCCCCCGTAGCTCAGGGGATAGAGCACTGCCCTCCGGAGGCAGGGGCGCAGGTTCGAATCCTGCCGGGGGCACTCATCCGATCTGGGCCGGGGCGGTTCACGCCAGCACCGCGATCGCCTCGACCTCGACCAGCAGGTCGGGCTCGGCGAGCGCCGCCACGCCCACGAGCGTCATGGGGCGGACCGGGAAGCTCCCCAGCCGGGCCGCGACCCGGCCGGCGCCGTCCATGAGTGCGGCCATCTTCGACCCGGTCCAGTCGACGACGTACACGGTCACCTTGGCGACGTCGTCGAAGCTCCCGCCCACAGCCGAGAGCGCGGTGGCCAGGTTCAGGTAGGCCTGCTCCACCTGCGCGGCGAGGTCACCGGCACCGACGGGCTCCCCTCCGCGGTGCGGGCCACCTGCCCGGACACGTAGACCGTCCGGGATCCGGTGGCCACGCCCACCTGGACGTACGCATCGGACTTCGGCAATCCGTCGGGGTCGATCAGTTCCACCGGCACGGCGGTCTCCTGTCCTCGGTCACCGCCCGGACGGCGGTGGCCGGGAGTCAACCGCGGGGTCCGACAGTCCGGGGCGCCGCATGCGCGTCCGGCGGCTCGGCTAGCGTCCGGACGCATGCAGACCAGCGGCATCCAGCGGGCACAGGTGGGCGACCTCGAGATCGCCTACGAGACCTTCGGCGACGCCGGTGACCCCCGGTCCTCCTCGTCATGGGTTTGGCCACGCAGATGATCGGCTGGCCCGACGAGTTCTGCGCCGACCTGGCCGGGCGGGGCCACTACGTCGTCCGGTTCGACAACCGGGACATCGGGCTGTCCACGCACCTGCACGGCGCCGGCACGCCCGACATCCTGGCGATGTTCGGCGGCGACGCGTCCTCGGCCGCCTACGCACTGACCGACCTGGCCGCCGACACGATCGGCCTGCTCGACGCGCTGGCGCTGGACGGCGTCCACCTGGTCGGAGCCTCGATGGGCGGGATGATCGCCCAGCTGGTCGCGGTGCAGGCGCCCGACCGGGTCCGCAGCCTCACCTCGATCATGTCGACGACCGGCGAGCCCGGCGTCGGGTCGCCCGCCGAGGTCGCGCTGCCCGTGCTGCTGGCCCCGGCCGCCACCGACCGCGAGGGCGCGATCGAGCGGGTGATCGACACCTACCGGGTCATCGGCTCCCCCGGCTTCGAGTTCGACGAGGCGGCGCTGCGCGACCGCGCCGGGCTCTCCTTCGACCGGGCCCACGACCCGGCCGGGGTCGCCCGGCAGCTCGCCGCGATCCTGACCACCCATGACCGCACGCCGGACCTGGCGGAACTCGACGTCCCGACGCTGGTCGTCCACGGGTCGCAGGACACGCTGGTCGACGTCAGCGGCGGCCGCGCGACGGCCGCGGCCATCCCCGGCGCCGAGCTCCTCGTCGTGGAGGGGATGGGCCACGACCTGCCGCGCGAGGTGTGGCCGCAGATCCTCGACCGGATCACCGCGCTGGTGACCCGGGCCGGCTGACTCAGCTGGTCAGCATCCCGCCCTCGACGGGGATGGTGGTACCGGTGACGTACCCCCGGCGTCGCTGACCAGGAAGATCAGGGCGGCCGCCAGCTCCTCCGGGTCGCCCTTGCGACCGACGAGGACACGGGCGAGCTGCGACTCGAGGTACCCTCGGGGTACTGGTCGGTCATCTCCGAGGTGAAGAAGCCGGGCGCGAGAGCGTTGACGCGGATGCCCTTGCGTCCCGTCCACTGCTGGGCGAGATCCCGGGTGAGCCCGATCAGCCCCGCCTTGCTCGCCGCGTAGGCCGCCTGCGGCAGGCCGGCGGTGGTGAGGCCCAGCACGCTGGAGATGTTGACGATGGAGCTGCCCGGCTGCATCACGCGCCCGCAGGCCTGCGCCATCCAGTAGCAGCCGTTGAGGTTGACGTCGATGACCTGGCGGAACTGCTCCGGGGCCTCGCGGGTGGCCGGCGCGGCCGTGCCGATCCCCGCGTTGTTCACCAGGATGTCGACCTTGCCGAACTCCGCCATCGCGGCGTCGACGAGGCCCTGGCAGTCCTCCGGGAGGGCGACGTCGGTGCGGACCGAGACCGCCCGCCGGCCGGCCGCCTCCACCGCCTGCTGCGTGTCGGCGAGGCGGTCGACCCGCCGGGCCCCGAGGACGACGTCCGCACCGGCCTCCGCGAGGGTCCGCGCGAAGACGGCGCCGAGACCCGACGACGCCCCCGTCACGATCGCGACCCGGCCGTCCAGCCGGAACATCTCCAGGATCGTGCGGTCTGCCATCGTCGAGCTCCCCTTCGCCGTGCGGTGTCCGTCCCTCCGGCGACCGTAACCGCGATGTGGGGTAGGCCACCTCTCGGGCGGGTAGGGCGGCGTTCCGGACGACGAGGTCCGGGACCTCGACGGGGAGGCAGACGGACGTGACCGACCTGGCCCAGAACCTGCTCGACACCGCGGAGGCGCACCCTGACCGCCCGGCCCTGCGCATGGACGACGCCGTGCTCACCTACGGCGACTTCCGCGACGCGGCGCTGAAGGTCGCGGCGTCCCTGCAGGCCCGCGGCATCTCCGCCGGGGACCGCGTCGGGATGGTGCTGCCGAACGTGCTGTCCTTCCCGGTCGTCTTCTCGGCGCCCTGCTCGCCGGTGCCACCGTCGTCCCGATGAACCCGCTGCTCAAGGCCCGGGAGGTCGAGTACTACCTGCGCGACTCCGGCGCGCGGCTGGTGGTGGCCCTCGACCCCGCCGAACCGGTCGTGGAGGCGGCGGGCACCGTCGGCGTCGACGCGGTCACCGTCGGGCCGGTCTCCCCGACGCGCTCCTGGACGTCGACCCGCTCGGCGCCCCCGTGGAGCGGTCCGGCGACGACCTCGCCGTCATCCTCTACACGTCGGGCACCACCGGGCAGCCCAAGGGTGCCGAGCTCACGCACGCGAACCTGGCCGGCAACTGCCGCACGACGGCCGAGACGCTCGCGGAGAACACCGAGGACGACGTGATCATGGGCTGCCTGCCGCTCTTCCACGTCTTCGGTCTCACGTGCGGCCTCAACACCGCCGTCCTGAAGGGCTCGCTGCTCACACTGATCCCCCGCTTCGACGGCGCGAAGGCGCTGTCGGTCATCGATCGCGACGGGGTGACGATCTTCGAGGGCGTCCCGACGATGTTCGCCGGGATGCTGCACTCCGAGGGGCGTCCGGGCACGACGTGTCCAGCCTGCGGCTGTGCGTCTCCGGCGGCTCGGCCATGCCGGTCGAGGTGATGCGGTCCTTCGAGGAGCAGTTCGGCTGCATCGTCCTCGAGGGCTACGGGCTCAGCGAGACCTCACCGGTCGCCTCGTTCAACCACCCGCACGCGGAACGGAAGCCCGGCTCGATCGGCACGCCGATCGCCGGGGTCGAGATGCGCCTGGTCGACGACGACGGCGCGGACGTCGCGGCCGGCGAGGTGGGCGAGATCGCCGTCCGCGGCGAGAACGTGATGCAGGGCTACTGGCAGCGCCCGGAGGAGACGGCGAAAGCCATCCCCGACGGCTGGTTCCGGACCGGCGACCTCGCCCGCCTGGACGAGGACGGCTACTTCTTCATCGTCGACCGCAAGAAGGAGATGATCATCCGCGGCGGCTACAACGTCTACCCGCGGGAGATCGAGGAGGCGCTCTACGAGCACCCGGCCGTCGGCGAGGTCGCTTGCATCGGCATCCCCCATCCGGAGCTGGGCGAGGAGGTCGCGGCCGCGGTCGCGCTGAAGCCCGGCGCCACCGCCGAGGTGGACGAGCTGCGCGTGTTCGTCAAGGAGCGCGTCGCCGCCTACAAGTACCCGCGGCACCTCTGGCTGGTCGACGCCCTCCCGAAGGGCCCGACCGGGAAGATCCTGCGCCGGTCGGTCGAGGTGCCCCAGGAGGTGGGACAGCGATGACCGCGCCCCGCACGCCCCCGCCTGCCCCGCCGCTGTGGCGCCAGGCGTTCGACGCCGCCGAGCGTGCCGTCGCTCCGCGCGCCGAGGACCTCGTGCGCAGCGAGTACTTCTCGTTGGCAACCGCCCTGGCCCGTCGCGCGCAGACCGTCGCGACCCGATCGGTGCAGGGGCTCAGCGCACGCGCCTGGCACCTGGTGAACCTGCCCGCCGGCAGCGACATCAGCCGGCTGCGTGCCCAGATCGGGTCGCTCGACCGCGAGGTGCGGCGGCTGACCATCCAGCTCGAGCAGGAGCGGCGGCGCGCCGGCTCCGCCCGTGCGACGACCACCCCGACCACGGAGGACAGCGATGCCGACGGTGCCCAGCCCGCAGACGGTCCTCGACCGCGTCCGGCGCGACGTCGAGCGCAACGCCCTGCGCGCCCGTAACGGCATCAAGCTCGTCGCCGGCGTCGACCGGCCCGGCGTCGGGCAGACCCCCAAGGACGTCGTCTGGCAGCGGGGCCGGACCCAGCTCTGGCACTACCGCAACGACCCCGACACCTACGGCGGCGTCCGCTACGGACCGCCGCTGCTGATCGTGTTCAGCCTGGTGAGCCGCAGCTACATCCTCGACCTGACGCCGGGCAACAGCTTCGTCGAGCAGCTGCTGGAGGCCGGCTTCGACGTGTACATGCTCGACTGGGGCGAGCCCGACGAGCGCGACGCGGAGAACCGGCTCGAGGACTACGCCGACGACTACATCCCGGCCGGGATCGACCGCGTCCTCGAGCTCTCCGGCGCCGACGAGGTCAACCTGTTCGGCTACTGCTTCGGCGGGAACCTCGCGCTGCTCTACGCCGCGCACCATCCCGACGCACCGCTGCGCAGCCTGACCGTGCTGGCGACGCCGGTCGACTTCCGGCACATGGGCCCGCTCGCCGACATCTTCAGCGTCGGCGGGATGGACGTCGGCTCCGTCCTCGACTCCGACGGCAACGTCCCGCCGTCGATCGTCGTCCAGGGCTTCCGCGCGCTGACCCCGACCGCCGAGGTCACCCGCTACGTCACCCTGTGGGAGCGGCTCTGGAACGACGACTACGTCGCCTCCTACCAGGCCATGACCGGCTGGTCGGACGACCACGTGCCGTTCCCGGGGCAGCCGCCCGCGAGACGGCGGCGATGCTGGTGCGCCAGAACGGGATGCTCACCGACCGGCTCACCGTGGGCGGGGACCCGGTGCGGCTGGCCGACATCCAGGTGCCCTTCCTGACCGTGCGGGCCAACCGCGACCACATCGTCCCGCCGGACGCGACGTCGCCGCTGATCGACCTGGTCGGCTCGCCGGACAAGCACGAGCTGTGCCTAGACGCCGGGCACATGGGGCTGGTCGTCGGTCGCACGGCAGCGAGGACGACGGTGCCCACGATCATCGACTTCGTCCGCCGCCGCAGCGATCCGCTCACGCCCGACGCAGCCCAGGAGGCCTGACATGCCGGTGACGGAGCTCGGACCGGAGCGCTGCGATGCGCTCCTGAGGTTCTTCGAGGCGCTGCCCGAGGGCGACCTCACCTTCATCAAGGAGGAGGTCACCGACCCGGACACCGTGCGGTCGTGGGCGACCGACACCTCACCCGGCGGCCGCTGGGTGGCCGTGGACACCGGCGGGGAGGGTGCGGACGGGACGGACGAGGTGACCGGCTACGTCGCCGTCCGGCCGTTGCCCGGGTGGTCCGACCACGTCGGCGAGGTGCGCCTGGTCGTCTCGCCGACCCGGCGGGGCAGCGGACTGGGCCGGGAGCTGGCCCGGCAGGCCCTGGTGGGGGCGGTCTCGTCGGGCCTGTCGAAGCTCGTCGTGGAGGTCGTCGCCGAGCAGGGCGCGGCGCTGGCGCTGTTCACCGATCTCGGCTTCACCGGTGAGGCGCTGCTGCGCGACCACATCCGCGACCGCACCGGCGAGCTGCGCGACCTGATGGTGCTGGCCCACCACGTGCAGGAGACGTGGGCGGGCATGGACACCGTCGGGATCACCGACGACCTGGACGCGGGCTCAGGCTGAGTCAGCGCTCCGCGACGCGGCCCCCGGTCACCTCGAGGCGGCGGGTGGTGGCGACCGACTCGAGCATGCGGCGGTCGTGGGTCACGAGCAGCAGCGTGCCCTCGTAGGCGGCCAGCGCCTCCTCCAGCTGCTCGATCGCGGGCAGGTCGAGGTGGTTGGTGGGCTCATCCAGGACCAGGACGTTCACCCCGCGCGCCTGCAGCAGGGCCAGCGCCGCCCGGGTCCGCTCGCCGGGCGACAGGGTGTCCGCCGGCCGCAGGACGTGGTCGGCGGCCAGGCCGAACTTCGCCAGCAGCGTGCGCACCTCCGACGTCGGCCAGTCGGGCACCTCCGCGGAGAAGGCGTCCATGAGCTGTTCGCTGCCGAGGAAGCGACCGCGGGCCTGGTCGATCTCCCCGAGGCGGACGGCCGGGCCCAGGGATCCCGAGCCCTCGTCGAGCGGCACCCGGCCGAGCAGGGCGGCCAGCAGCGTCGACTTGCCGGAGCCGTTGGCACCGGTGATGGCCAGCCGGTCACCCCAGTCGACCTGGAGGTCGACCGGCCCGAGGGTGAAGTCGCCGCGCCGCACGATCGCCCCGCGCAGGGTGGCGACGACCGCCCCGGCGCGGGGTGCGGCGGCGATCTCCAGGCGCAGCTCCCACTCCTTGCGGGGTTCCTCCACCACCTCGAGCCGCTCGAGCCGCCGGTCGGTCTGCTTCGCCTTCGCGGCCTGCTTCTCCGAGGAGGCGCGATTGGCGGCCTTGATGTGCTTGTCGCCGTCCTTGGACTTCTTGATGGAGTCGCGCACGCCCTTGGCCATCCAGTTGCGCTGCATGCGTGCCCGCGCTTCCAGCGACGCCTTGGTGCCGGCGTACTCCTCGTACTCCTCCCGGGCGTGCCGGCGGGCGACGTCCCGCTCCACCAGATAGGCGTCGTACCCGCCGTCGTGCACCCGGACCAGCTGCTGCGCGAGGTCCAGCTCGACGACGCGGGTGACCGTCCGCGACAGGAACTCGCGGTCGTGGCTGACGACGACGATGCCGGACCGCGAGCCGGCGACGAAGCGCTCGAGCTGCTCCAGCCCGGCGAGGTCGAGGTCGTTGGTCGGCTCGTCGAGGAGCAGCACGTCGTAGCGGGACAGCAGCAACGCGGCCAGTCCCACGCGGGCGGCCTGCCCTCCGGAGAGCCCCGCGCTCGGCGTGTCCAGGCCCACCCCGGGGCCACCTGGGCGACGACCTCCCCGGCCCGCTCCTCCAGGTCGGCACCGCCGAGGGCCAGCCAGTGCTCGAGCGCGTGCCCGTACTCGTCGTCGGCGCCGTCGCGGCCGGCGGCGAGGTCGTCGGTCGCCGTGTCGAGCGCGGTCTGCGCGGCGGCCACGCCGGTGCGGCGCGCGAGCGCGCCGAGAACGGTCTCGCCGGTCCGCCGCTCGTGCTCCTGCGGCAGGTAGCCCAGGGTGGCGGTCGCCGGGCTCACGACGACGGAGCCGGCCTCGGCGGCCAGCTCCCCGCGAGGGTGCGCAGCAGCGTCGACTTGCCGGCGCCGTTGACGCCGACCAGCCCGACGACGTCACCGGGGGCGACGACGAGGTCGAGGCCGGAGAACAGCACGCGGGGACCGTGGCCGGCCGCCAGACCGCGGGCGACGAGGGTGGCGCTCATGGTCGAGAGCGTGCCACCCGGTCAGGACTCGTCGTCGAAGGAGTCCTCGTCGTAGCCGTCCGGCGCGGCGCCGGTGTCGTCCCCCGTCTGGCGGCGCCGCACCAGCCATGGCTGGAGGTGGTCGTACCCGCGGACCGACACCCGGCGCAGCGGCCGCACCCGGTACGCCGGGTGCTCGCGCACCCAGTCGGCGAGGTCCCGGTCGACGAGCATCGTCCCGGGCCGGGCCAGGGACGTCAGCCGGCTGGCCAGGTTCACCACGGGCGAGTAGACGTCGCCGAGCCGGGTCAGCACCGGTCCGTAGGCGGCGCCCACCCGCAGCGGCGGCCGGTCGTCGGCGGCCCAGACCAGCGGCAGCTGCAGCCCGATCTCGATGGCGTCGAGCGCACTGCCGGCCGTGAAGAGGACGCCGTCGCCCACCGTCTTCACCACCCGGCCGTGGTGCCGCGCGATGACCTCGGCGGCGGTGCTCTCGAAGTCCTCCACCATGACCCCGAGCTCGCGCCCGCCCATGCCGCGGGAGCGGGAGGTGTACCCGACCAGGTCGGCGAACCCGACGGCGAGCTCACGACGGTCACCGCCCCCGTCGCGGCCAGCAGCCGATCGGCGTTGGCCGCGAGGTGCCGCCGCCACACGTAGTCCTGGACCTCGCGCAGCCTCGGGAGCAGCATGCGGGCGGCCTCGATGGCCTCCTCCACCGTCGCGTTCGCCCGGTCGTCGCGGCCACCGGCCCGCGCGAGGGCGTCGGCGAGCATGTCGGTCTGCCAGTCGGCCAGCCGGGACAGCGACTGGCCCATGGCCCGTGCGATCGACGCCTCCGTCTCGGGCCCGACGAAGCCGGAGTCGATCAGACCGGACAGCACGCCGAGGGCGGCGACGTCGGCATCGGTGAACGCCGGGTCGTCGTCGGCGGCGTCCGGGAAGCCGAGCGCGCGCCACAGCCGCTGGGTGCGCTGAGGCTCCATGCCGGCCAGCGCGGCGACCTGCAGACGGGTGTACCGCCGCGGGCCGTCGAGCAGCAGCTGCTCCAGCGCCTCGCGCGCGCTCGGGCCGGCGACCTCCCCGGGTCGTCCATGGGAGTCCGGCGATCTAGCCGGTCGTGTGGACGACGAGCACGTCGCACTCGGAGCGGCGGGTCGCGTCGGCCGGCACCGAGCCCAGCAGCCGTCCCTTGATGCCGGCCAGTCCCCGGTTCCCCACCACGAGGAGGTCGGCGCTCTCGCGACGGACCACGTCCAGCAGCGCCTCCACCGGCGAGCCCTCGACGGCGACCGTCCTCACCTTCGTCGCCCCCGCGGCACCGGCCCGCTCGGCGGCGGTGCGGACGGTGTCCTCGGCGGGGTGCGAGCCCACGACCTGGTAGGCCTCGTCACGGAGGACGTCCTGCGCCCGGGCGAGCTCGCGGTCGTCGGCCTCGGTGGGCAGGTAGGCGCAGGCGATGACGAGCGTGGCGCCGCACGCGCCGGCCACGGCTCCCGCCCGCGCGACCGCGCGCAGGGAGGACTCCGAGCCGTCGGTCCCCACGACGACCGTCCGGTAGGCGTTCGAGGTCTCGCTCACGGCGCGCACTCTATGTGACCCCTGTGCCGTGGGTCATCCCGAGATCATCGTGGGGTTCGCCGTCCGCGGACACGGCACGCCCGCCTCCGGAAAGGGGTCCCGGGAGCTCACCCGGGTGCGCTTGGATGGGGGCGACCCCGCAGGCCCACGACGAGGAGACATCATTTCCAGCGCCAGCACTGCGACGGCCGACCCCGTCCGGGTCGAGGTGCGCGGACTCAGCAAGTCCTTCGGGCAGGTGCAGGCGGTCTCCGACCTCGGCTTCACGGTCGAACCGGGTTCGGTGACCGGCTTCCTCGGCCCCAACGGCGCCGGGAAGACCACCACCCTGCGCATGCTCCTGGGGCTGATGCAGCCCGACGCCGGGTCGGCGACCTTCAACGGCGCGCCCTACACCGGGTTGCCCGCCCCCTGCGCACGGTCGGGGCGGTGCTCGAGACCGCCTTCCACCCGGCCCGCACCGGCCGCAACCACCTGCGCGTCTACTGCCGGGCCGCCGGCTTCCCGCTCTCCCGGGCCGACGAGGTCCTGGTGCAGGTGGGCCTCGCCGACGCGGGCAACCGCCGGGCCGGCGGCTACTCGCTGGGCATGCGCCAGCGGCTGGCGCTGGCGACCGCGCTGCTGGGCGACCCCAGCGTGCTGGTCCTCGACGAGCCGGCCAACGGGCTGGACCCCGAGGGCATCCAGTGGCTGCGCGGCTTCCTGCGGCACATGGCCCACGACCAGGGCCGCACGGTGCTGGTCTCCAGCCACCTGCTGTCGGAGGTGGAGCAGACCGTCGACCGGGTGGTCATCGTCGGGGCCGGACGGCTCGTCCGCGAGGGCTCCATGGAGCAGCTGCGCTCCGGTGCCGACGGCGCGGGCACCGTGCTCGTCCGGGGCCCGGACATCGACCGGTTCGCCCACGTCCTGCGGGCCGACGGCGCCCAGGTCACCCAGGAGGACGGCACCCTGACCGTGCACGGTTCCAGCCCCGCCGACGTGGGCCGCCGGGCGTTCGCCACCGGCGTCGAGCTGCACGAGCTGCGCTCCCGCACCAGCGGGCTCGAGGAGATCTACTTCCAGCTCACCAGCGGATCCGAGCAGTTCGCCGCCCCCACTCCCACCGCTCAGGAGGCCTCCCGATGATCCGCCTGGTGCGCGCCGAGTGGACCAAGCTGTTCACCACCAAGGTGTGGCTCGGGCTCCTGCTCGGTGCCGTCGTCATGGTGATCGGCTTCTCGGTCCTGTTCACCTCCTTCGCGGGCAACGCCGAGAGCGGCATCCCCGCGGTCGGCACCCCGCTCTACGAGCAGCTGGCGCTGGCGACCGGGGCGAACGCCAACATCCTGTTCCTCATCCTGGGCATCATCGGGATGACGCAGGAGTACCGGCACCGCACCGCCACGCCCACCTTCCTGACCACGCCCCGCCGCGGCCAGGTGGTGGTGGCGAAGCTGCTGGCGTACGCGCTGGTCTCCGTCGTGTTCGCACTGGTCGTCGTCGCGGTGAACTACGTGACGGTGGCCATCCACGCCGGCGCTCGCGGGGCCGCACCGTCACTGACCGGTGACAACGTCGAGGTGCTGCTCAGTTCCGCGCTCGCGCTGGTCATCTACGCCGTCATCGGCGTCGGTCTCGGGGCGCTGCTGAAGAACCAGGTCGGGGCGATCGTCGGAGGGCTGGTGTACCTGTTCGTCGTCGAGCCGGTCATCCGGTCCATCCCGGCGACCTCGGGTGCCTACAAGTGGATGCCGGGTGGGGGCCTCGAGGCGCTGACCGCGACCTTCGAGGGTCCGGAGCTGCTCGGCGCCTGGCAGGGCGCGCTGCTGCTGCTGGGCTACGGCCTGCTCGCAGCACTCCTCGGCACGCTGCTGGCGGTCCGGCGCGACGTCGTCTGAACAAGAGTCCCGGGCCCCTCCCCGGATCCGCTCGGGGCGTGCGAGGGTCGTAGGAGCAGGGGTCCGCCGGCCCGCCGGGGTTCCGGGCGGTGCCCCGACGGGCCCGCGCCCCGTCCCGACGACGACGACGACGACGAAGGACACGTGTGACCACTCGGATGACCGCCCAGCGACTGGGCCGGATGATCGCGGCCGGCGACACCGACGCGGTGCGGACCGCGGTCCAGTCATCGCCCCGGATGCTCGGCAGCACCGTCGAGCGCGCCGGCCAGGGCGGATGGACGCCGCTGCACGTGGCCGTCGCGGAGGGCCGGGCCGACGTCGTCCGACTCCTGGTCGACGCCGGCGCCGACCTCGGCGCGCGGACGGAGCACCACCGCACGCCGCTGCACGTGGCCCTCGAGTTCTGCCCCGACCTCGTGCCGCTGCTGCTGGAGTTGGGCGCCTCCTGGACGCTCCGAGCGCCTCCTACCTGGGCCGGCGGGACGAGCTGACCGCACGGCTGGACGACGGCACCTCGCTGCGCGACCCGGCGTCCGGAGTGGACCTCCTCTCCTGGGCCGCGCTCGGCGGAGCCGCCGCCACCGCCCGTCTGCTGATCGAGCGCGGGGCGGACGCCGACGGGGCGCCCTCCACGCCGCTGCCTCCGGTGGGCGGCTGGAACTCGTCCGCCTGCTCCTGGACGCCGGCGCGGACGCCGATCGCCGGGATCCCGACACCGGCCGCACACCGTTGCACGCCGCGGTCGCCGCCGGCTCCGAGGAGTGCCCGGAGATCGTGCGCGTGCTCCTCGAGTCCGGCGCCGACGTCAACGCGACCACGAACGACGGCGCGAGCGCCCTGGACATCAGCCGGGTGTCGGCCGCGCGCCACCGGCGCGACGACTCCGCCCGGGCCACCGCGGACGACGCCCTGGTCCAGATGCTCGTGTCCCACGGCGCCACCGACTAGGCCGTCGCACCCGGTCGACGCCGACGACCCGGCGTAGACTCGACACCCGGTCCAGCCATGTCCACAGGCTCTGCACTTCCGGCCTGCGGCCGAGGCGACTGCACCCGAGACAGCACCAGACGCCGCCCACAGACGAAGAAGGCACTCGACCCCGTGTCAAGCGTGAGCTCATCCCGGCCCTCCCCGCGTCCTCCTCCCCGGTGGCCGGATTCGGCACCAACGAGTGGCTGGTCGAGGAGATGTACCAGCAGTACGTGGCCGACCCCTCGAGCGTCGACCAGGCCTGGCACGAGTTCTTCGCCGACTACCGCCCGGGTGGCCCCGTCAGCGGCGCCGACCGCGAGGAGCCGGCCGCGGCGGGCAACGGAGCCCCCGCCGCCAAGCCGGCTGCCACCTCCCCGCCTCACCGGCGCCCGCTCGCGAGGCCGCGCCCGCGGCCCAGAAGCCCGCGGAGAAGTCCGCCGAGAAGCCCGCGGAGAAGTCCGCCGGGAAGCCTGCGGAGAAGCCCGCCACGCCCGCCGGCGACAAGCCCGCCGACAAGCCGGCCGCCAAGGCCCCCGCTCCGCCGGTGGCCGCGGGATCGCAGTCGCCGCTGCGCGGAGCCGCCGCGGCCGTGGTCAAGAACATGAACGTCTCGCTCACCGTGCCCACGGCGACGAGCGTGCGAGCCGTGCCGGCGAAGCTGCTGGCCGACAACCGCATCGTCATCAACAACCACCTCGCGCGCTCCCGCGGCGGGAAGATCTCCTTCACGCACCTGATCGGCTACGCGCTGGTCCGGGCCCTGGACGACTTCCCGAACATGAACAACGCCTATGCCGAGGTCGACGGCAAGCCGGTGCTCGTCCAGCCCGAGCACGTCAACTTCGGCCTGGCGATCGACCTGCCGAAGCCCGACGGCTCGCGGTCGCTCGTCGTCGCCTCCATCAAGGGCGCCGAGGAGATGGACTTCGCGGGCTTCTGGTCCGCCTACGAGGACATCATCCGGCGGGCGCGGGCCAACAAGCTGACCATGGAGGACTTCTCCGGCACCACGATCAGCCTCACCAACCCGGGGACCATCGGCACCAACCACTCGGTGCCGCGGCTCACCGCCGGCCAGGGCGCGATCATCGGCGTCGGCGCCATGGAGTACCCGGCCGAGTTCCAGGGGATGAACCCCGACGCGCTCACCGAGATGGCCGTCTCCAAGATCATCACGCTGACTTCGACCTACGACCACCGGATCATCCAGGGCGCGGAGTCCGGCGACTTCCTCCGTCGGCTGCACGCCCTGCTGCTCGGCGAGGACGGCTTCTACGACGACGTCTTCCGCTCGCTGCGGATCCCCTACGAGCCGGTGCGCTGGATGCCGGACGTGCGGATCACGCGCGAGGGGCAGATCGACAAGGAAGCCCGGGTCATCGAGGTCATCGAGTCCTACCGGCGCAACGGCCACCTCATGGCCGACACCGACCCGCTCGAGTTCAAGGTCCGCACGCACCCCGACCTGGACATCCTCGAGCACGGCCTGACCCTGTGGGACCTGGACCGGAGGTTCCCGGTCGGCGGGTTCGCCGGCGAGCGGCTGATGGCCCTGCGCGACATCCTCGGCGTGCTGCGCAACTCCTACTGCCGCACCGTCGGCGTGGAGTACATGCACATCACCGATCCCGAGGAGCGGGACTGGCTCCAGCAGCGGATCGAGGTCAAGCACGACCAGCCCGAGCGGGAGAAGCAGAAGCACATCCTCGGCCGGCTGAACGCCGCCGAGGCGTTCGAGACCTTCCTGCAGACCAAGTACGTCGGCCAGAAGCGGTTCAGCCTCGAGGGCGGCGAGTCGGTCATCCCGATCCTCGACGAGGTGCTGATCGCCGGCACCGACCACGGGCTCGACGAGGTCGCGATCGGCATGGCGCACCGCGGCCGGCTGAACGTCCTGGCCAACGTGCTCGGCAAGAGCTACGCGAAGATCTTCGGCGAGTTCGAGGGCAACATCGACCCCGGCACCGTCCAGGGCTCCGGGGACGTGAAGTACCACCTCGGGGCGACCGGGAGGTTCCGCAACCCGTTCCAGACCGACGCCGAGATCGCCGTCTCGCTGGCCAGCAACCCCAGCCACCTGGAGACGGTCAACCCCGTCCTCGAGGGCATCGTCCGCGCGAAGCAGGACATGATCGACAAGGGTGAGCAGGGCTTCACCGTGCTGCCGGTGCTGCTGCACGGCGACTCCGCGTTCGCCGGCCAGGGCGTGGTGGCCGAGACGCTGAACCTCTCCCAGCTGCGCGGCTACCGCACCGGCGGCACCGTGCACGTGGTCATCAACAACCAGGTCGGCTTCACCACCAGCCCGGCCGCCGCGCGCTCGAGCCTCTACTCCACCGACGTCGCCCGCATGATCGGCGCCCCGGTCTTCCACGTGAACGGCGACGACCCCGAGGCCTGCGTGCGGGTCGCCCGCCTGGCGGTCGAGTACCGCCAGACGTTCAAGAAGGACGTCGTCGTCGACCTGGTCTGCTACCGCCGGCGCGGGCACAACGAGGGCGACGACCCGTCGATGACCCAGCCGCTGATGTACGACATCATCGACCGCAAGCGCTCGGTGCGGAAGCTCTACACCGAGGCGCTGGTCGGGCGGGGCGACATCACGCTCCAGGAGGCCGAGGAAGCGCTCAAGGACTACCGCGGCCAGCTGGAGCGGGCGTTCGCCGAGACCCACGACGCGCAGGACTCCTCCAAGCCCGAGCCGGTCATGGACCCGCGCACCCCGCAGGAATCGCAGCTCACGACCGCGATCACCCGCGAGGTCCTCAAGGCCGTCGGAGACGCGCACGTCTCCTTCCCGCCTGACTTCACGCCGCACCCGAAGCTCCAGAAGATGCTGGAGAAGCGGGCGGCGATGGCCAGCGAGGGCGGCATCGACTGGGCGATGGGTGAGCTGCTGGCCTTCGGCTCGCTGCTCATGGACGGCGTCCCGGTCCGGCTGGCCGGTCAGGACTCCCGCCGCGGGACGTTCGTGCAGCGGCACTCGGTGCTCATCGACCGCGAGAACGGCGCCGAGTACACACCGCTGGCCAACCTCACCGAGGACCAGGCGAAGTTCTTCGTCTACGACTCGCTGCTCAGCGAGTACGCCGCGGTGGGCTTCGAGTACGGCTACTCGGTGGCCAACCCGAAGGCCCTGGTGCTCTGGGAGGCGCAGTTCGGCGACTTCGTCGACGGCGCCCAGATGGTCATCGACGAGTTCATCAGCTCCGGCGAGGCCAAGTGGGGTCAGCGCTCCGGCGTCGTGCTGCTGCTGCCGCACGGCATGGAGGGCCAGGGCCCGACCACTCCAGCGGCCGGATCGAGCGGTTCCTGCAGCTGTGCGCCGAGAACAACATGACGGTCGCCAACTGCAGCACGCCCGGCAACTACTTCCACCTGCTCCGCCGGCAGGCGCTGTCGGAGGTGCACCGCCCGCTGGTCGTCTTCACGCCGAAGTCCCTGCTGCGGGCGAAGGCCGCCGTCAGCGGGGTCGAGGACTTCACCGACCAGGGCTTCCGCGCGGTGCTGCCCGACAGCGGCGTGGGCGGCGAGCCGCTCGACTCCTCCGCCGTCCGGAAGGTGCTGCTGTGCAGCGGCAAGGTCGCCTACGACCTGATGGCGCAGCGGGAGTCCGACGGCACGGCCGACGTGGCGATCGTGCGGGTCGAACAGCTCTACCCGCTGCCGGCCGAGCAGATCGCCGCCGAGCTCGAGCGGTACCCGAACGCGAACGACGTCGTGTGGGTGCAGGAGGAGCCGATGAACATGGGCGCCTGGCAGTTCATGGCCGTCAACCTCCCCGAGCACCTCCCGCAGGGCCGGATCCTCCGCCGGGTCAGCCGGCGGGCGTCGGCCAGCCCGGCGGTCGGCTCGGCGAAGGTGCACGAGGTCGAGCAGCGGCAGCTGGTCGCCGAGGCCTTCGCGGACTAGGACACGGCCCACCCACCATGTACTTCACCGACCGCGGGCTCGAGGAGCTCGCCGAGCGGCGGGGCGAGGAGCAGGTGACCCTCGCCTGGCTGGCCGACCAGATGCAGGCGTTCGTCGACGGGCACCCCGACTTCGAGGTACCCGTCGAGCGGCTGGCCACCTGGCTGGCTCGCGGCGGCACGGACGACGACGACTTGGAGGCCTGAACGACGACCGGGGACGTCGCTGACTGATCGACCGGACAGGCCGCGACTTCCCCGAAGTTCCGGACGACGAGCCGCGCGCCTAGCCCGACACGCGCGCTCCCGGCGTCACCCTGTGCACGTGCTCGGACACTCGCACGCCCTGTCGGGCCTGGCCGCCGGTGCGGCCACGCTGCCGTGGGCTCCCGTGCACGGCACCGTCGCGCAGGTCGCCTGGATCTCCGCGGCCGGCGGGTTCGCGATGCTGCCCGACCTCGACCAGCGGGGTTCGACGATCTCGCGCATGTGGGGACCGTTCACCGACGTCCCCTCCGGCGCCGTCGGCACGATCGCGCGGGGGCACCGCTGGGGCACGCACGACGCGATCCTCGGCCCCGCGATCCTCGGCGGGCTCGCCTACCTCGCCGCCGGTGCCTACTGGTCCAGCCTGCTGCTGATGGCGCTGGCCATCGGGCTGGCGCTCCGGGCCCTGCACTTCGTCATCCCCGGCCGAGCCGAGAACACCGTCATCGGCAACCTGCTGCTGTCCTGGGGCGGGGCCTACCTGCTGCTCGAGCACAGCCCGGCCCCGGCCTGGCTCCCCTACGCGGTGGCGGTCGGCGTCCTCACGCACATCGCGGGCGACTTCCTGACGAAGGAGGGCGTCCCCGTCCCGGTCTTCTGGCTGATCAGGCGGAGCCGGCTGGCGCCCATCCACCTGCGCACGGGGGCCTTCGTGGAGAAGGCGATCCTGGTTCCCGCCTTCCTCGTCGCGATCGCCGTGTTCGTCTACCTGAACACCGGGGCGCGCGGCGCCCTCGATCCACTGGTGGAGCGCGTGCTCAGCCTGGGCTGACGCACATCTGCCGCACCCGTCCGGGTGGCCGTCCCCGGACCGTCCCGGGGACCGCGTCGGCCGCCCGGTAGCGTGCCGATATCGTGACCGCCGTCTCACCTGCTCCCCGGCTCACCCGGGGCACGCACGTCGGCTACGCCATGGGCTCCATCGGGACGGCGGCCTTCGGCACCGGCGTGCTGGACCTGGTCTACCGGCCCAGCCGCTGGTTCAACGGGTGATGCCCTCGTCCCGGGCGCAGGACGCGACGGCCTCGGCGACTGCCGTGGCCACCCGGCGGTCCAGCGGGCTGGGAACGATGTAGTCGGCCCGCACCTCGTCGCCGACCACTCCCGCGATGGCCGCGGCCGCGGCCAGCTTCATCCCCTCGGTGATGCTCGTGGCACCGGCGTCGATGGCACCCCGGAAGATGCCCGGGAAGGCCAGCACGTTGTTGATCTGGTTGGCCAGGTCGCTGCGGCCGGTGGCGACGACGGTGGCGTACGTCGCGGCCATCACCGGATCCACCTCGGGCGTCGGGTTGGCCAGGAGAAGACGATGCAGCCCGGCGCCATCGCGGCGATCGCCGCCTCCGGCACGGAGCCGCCCGACAGACCGATGTAGACGTCGGCGCCCTCGAGCGCCCCCACCATGGTGCCCGCGTAGCCGGAGGCGTTGGTGTGCTCGACCAGCCACTGCTTGGTCGGGGTCAGGTCTCCGCGGCCCGCGTGCAGCACGCCCTGCGAGTCGGCGACGGCGATCTCCCCGACGCCCGCCTCGAGCAGGATCTTGGTGCAGGCCACCCCGGCCGCGCCCGCCCCGCTCACGACCACCCGCAGGTCGCCGATCTCCCGGCCGACCACCCTCGCGGCGTTGCGCAGCGCGGCCAGGACGACGATCGCCGTCCCGTGCTGGTCGTCGTGCATGACCGGGATGTCGAGGCGCTCGCGCAGCCGGGCCTCGATCTCGAAGCACCGCGGGGCGCTGATGTCCTCGAGGTTGATGCCGCCGAAGGACGGCGCGATCGCCGCGACGGTCTCGACGATGGTGTCGACGTCGGTGACGCCCAGGACGATCGGGACGGCGTCGAGCCCGCCGAAATCCTTGAACAGGCAGGCCTTGCCCTCCATCACCGGCAGGGAGGCGCTCGGGCCGATGTTCCCGAGGCCGAGCACCGCGGTGCCGTCGGAGACGACCGCGACCACGCGCGGGGCCCAGGTGAACCGCCGGGCGAGGTCGGGCTCGGCCGCGATGGCGCTGGAGACGCGAGCGACGCCGGGGGTGTAGGTGAGGGCCAGATCGGCGATGGAGTCGATGGACCGGGTCGGCGTCACGGAGAGCTTCCCGCCCTCGTGGACCGCGAACGCCGGGTCGTCGGCGAAACGGTCGGCCGTCTGCTCACCCATGGAGGTTCCGCCCATGGGCGACGAGCGTAATCGGCGGCGGGCGACCTCTCGTCGGTCAGGGCCTACCGCTCAGGTGAACGGTCCGTCCGGGAGCCGTCCCGGTCGCGGCCACAGCCGCGCGACGACGCGGCCAACGACGACCGCCGGCCCGAAGGCGCGGCTGTCGTCCTCGACGAACGCGTTGTCGCCCTCGACCCAGTGGCCGCCCGGCACCTCGCGGCGCACGCGCTTGACCACCAGCAGCTCCGGCCGGGTGGGGAACCGGGCCAGGACGACGGAGCCGGCCGCGACGTGGCTGCCGGTCGCGACACGGCGGACGAGCAGCCGGTCGCCGTGCCGCACCGTCGGGGACATCGAGGGGCCGCTCACCCGTGCCATCGCCCAGGGGCTGTCGAGCCGCTGCGGTGCGACGTGAGCCCCGTCTCCCGCACTGTCGCCGTCGATCACCGCGAGTAGGGTCGCAGACGACACAACCCCACGACATCCGGAGGCACATCCATGCGTTTCACCAGCATGTTCTCCACCGTGGAGGCCACCGCGCACTGCGACCTCCCCTGCGGCGTTTACGACCCGGCCCAGGCCCGCATCGAGGCGGAGTCCGTGAAGGGCATCCAGGAGAAGTACCAGGGCAACGAGGACCCGGTCTTCCGCACCCGCGCGATCCTGATCAAGGAGCAGCGGGCGGAGCTGGTCAAGCATCACCTGTGGGTGCTGTGGACCGACTACTTCAAGCCCCCGCACTTCGAGAAGTACCCGCAGCTGCACGAGCTGTTCAACAAGGCGACCAAGCAGGCCGGCGCGGCCGGCGGCAAGGGCAGCATGGACCCGGCCGAGGGCAGAAGCTCCTCGACTACATCGCCGAGATCGACAAGATCTTCTGGGAGACGAAGGCCGCCGCCTAGGCGAAACACCCCGTCCTCCTCACCCCTCCCACGCTCGGGGTGAGCCTCTGGACGGGGCCAACCGCTGCCGGGTCGCCCTCCGGGGGCCCGGCAGCGGCATGCTGTCCCGCCCCCACCCCCGGCGAGCCGTGCAGGCGCCCAGGGTCTGTCAATCCGCGGCTCGGAGGAACTCGTGATCGACGTCGGCGCACTGCTCCAGAAGGTGGAGACGGCTGCCCCGATCGATGCCGTCGAAGCCGTCGCGGCCGAGCTGGGCGACATGGTCGATGCGTCGGCGGTGGCGCTCCTCGTCGCGGACTTCAGCGGGCGGGCCGTGGTCCGCCTCACCTCAGCCGGTCGGGTCGACGGGGCGCGCGGCCACGGCGTGGAGCAGGCCGAGACCCTTCCCCTACCGGGGACCGTCCACGAGCGCGTCCTGCGCACGCAGCAGGCGGACGTCGAGGCTGTCGCCGACGGCGCCCGGATGATCGTGCCGGTCACCGACCGAGGCGACGCGATCGGCCTGCTCGAACTGGAGCTGCCGCGATATCCGTCCGCCGACGAGATCACCGACATCAGCAGCGCGGCCCACGCCCTGGCCTACGTCGTCATCGCCGCCCGGCGGCACACCGACGTCTTCGAGTGGGGCCAGCGGTCGGCACCCTTCGCGCTCGCCGCGGAGATCCAGCGGCGGCTGCTGCCCGCCTCCTACACCTGCGAAGCGGGGCAGTTCACCCTGGCCGGCTGGCTGGAGCCCGCCAGCTCGGTCGGCGGCGACACCTTCGACTACACGCTGGACCGCGACTTCCTGCAGGTGTCGATCACCGATGCCGTGGGACACCAGGTCGAGGCGGCACTGCTCGCGACGCTGCTGGTCGGCGCGCTCCGGAACGGGCGGCGCAAGGGCCTCGAGCTCGGCGCACAGGCCCAGTACGCCAACGACTCGCTCGCCGAGAACAGCGCCTCCGGCCAGTTCGTGACCGGGCAGCTCCTGCGGCTGGAGCTGAGCACGGGCGTCGCGCACATCGTCAACGCCGGCCACACGCTCCCGCTGCGCCTGCGCGACGGCAAGGTCGAGGAGATCGAGCTGGCGGTCGAGGCGCCCTTCGGCGTCCTCCCCGGCAAGGCCTTCCAGGTGCAGCCCTTCCCGCTCGAGCCCGGCGACCGGATCGTGTTCCTGACCGACGGGATGCTCGAGCGCAACGCCGCCTCGCTCGACGTCGCGGCCGCCCTGGCCGACAGCGCCGACCTGCACCCGCGCGAGGTCGTCCACGAGTTGGGTGCGGCGGTCCTGAGGGCCACCGACGGCGACCTCGAGGACGACGCCACGATGGTCTGCCTCGACTGGTACGGCGGCCCTCCCCGCGGCCGGAGCACCCAGTTCGGGGCCGACCCCGACCGTGCCTCGGCGCCGGCCTGACCCCGGACCTCCGGACCGGGGCAGGCCCGGGCCGGTACCGTTCGGGCACCATGCGCATCGACCGGGCCGGGTGGCCTTTCATCACCGGACCCCTCCTTCCCGCCGTTGCCCTCGGTGCGACCCGACGCCGCTGGGCGGTCTGGCCGTTCCTGGCGCTCTCGGCCTACATGGCGCTCTTCTTCCGCGACCCCGACCGGCGGTGCGACACCGTGCCACCGGATCCGGACGACGTCGTCTCCCCGCCGACGGCATGGTGATGGTCGCCGGGGCGCCTCAAGATGGGGTCGCCCCCGAGGGCGACTGGCAGCAGGTGAGCGTCTTCCTGTCGGTCGTCGACGTCCACGTGAACCGGTCGCCCTACCGCGGTGAGGTCGTGGAGAGCTCCTACCGCAAGGGCAGCTTCCTGGCTGCCTACCGGAAGGAATCCGCGCACCGGAACGAGCGCAGCGAGCTCTGGCTGCGGAACTCCGAGGGCCCCACCGACCGCACCGTCGTCTTCCGGCAGATCGTGGGAGTGCTGGCCCGGCGCATCGTGACCCGCACGGGGCCCGGCCAGCAGCTGGCGACCGGCGAGCGGATGGGCCTGATGAAGTTCGGCTCCCGCATGGACGTGTTCGTGCCACCGGAGTGCACGGTGACGGTGACCAAGGGCCAGCGGGTGCGGGGCGGCGAGACCGTCATCGCGCGCTGGCCCGCGGCCGGCTGACCGGGCCGCGGCCATGCCTCCCACACGGCGCACCGTGACCGTGGAGTTCGTCCGCGGCTCGGTCCGCGGCACCCGCCGCCGGGCCCTGGCGACGCTGCCCAGCCTCTTCACCCTCGGCAACATGTTCTGCGGCTTCTTCGCGATCCTGGTGGCGATCCGCGGGCAGTACGACCTCGCCGCCGTGCTGCTCGGGCTGTCGGTGGTCTTCGACATCACCGACGGCGCCGTCGCGCGGCTGGTCGGCGCGGTCACCCCGTTCGGCCTGCAGTTCGACTCCCTCGCCGACCTGGTGTCCTTCGGTCTGGCGCCGGCCCTGCTGGCCTTCACGCTCTTCTCCCAGGGCCAGGACGAGTGGGATCCGCTGGGATGGGTGGTCTGCTTCGTCTGGGTGGCGTGCGCGGCGATCCGGCTGGCCCGGTTCAACACCACGATCGACCCGACCGCCGACAAGCGGTACTTCATCGGCCTGCCCAGCCCCGGCGCGGCCGGCGTGGTGCTGGCGTCGGTGTTCGCCTTCGGTGACCACATGCAGGGCCGCGACCGGCTGTGGGTGCTGCTCATCGTGCTGGTGCCGGCCCTCCTGATGGTCACCAACATCCGGTTCCGCTCGTTCCGGTCACTGGTCAGCCCCAAGAGCGGCCGACCGTACGGGCTCGTGGCCACCGCGCTGCTGCTGGTGGTCGCCTTCGCGCTGTGGCCGGTGCTCACCGGCATGCTGCTGGCCTACGGCTACCTGCTGGCCCCGATCCTGGTCCCGCTCGTCGCCCCGCTGGGCAAGCTGCTCCCGGCGCGGCTGAAGGAGGAGCTCTCGTGAGCGTGCGACCCATCCGTCCCGACGACGTCCCCGCCGTCGTGGCGCTCGTCCGGGAGCTCGCCGACTACGAGAAGGCGCTGCACGAGGTCCGCCTCACCGAGGACCAGCTCACCGACTCCCTGTTCGGCGACGCCCCGGCGCTGTTCGGGCACATCGCTACAGCTGACGACGGGCAGGTCGTCGGGATCGCCCTGTGGTTCCTGAACTTCTCCACCTGGCGGGGCACCCATGGCATCTACCTGGAGGACCTCTACGTCCAGCCGCAGCACCGCGGCCACGGTCTCGGCAAGGAGCTGCTGCGCACCCTCGCGGCGGTCTGCGTCGAGCGTGGCTACTCGCGGCTGGAGTGGTCGGTGCTGGACTGGAACGCCCCGTCCATCGAGTTCTACGAGGCCGCGGGCGCCGTCCCCATGGACGAGTGGACCGTCTTCCGCCTCACCGACGACGCGCTGCTCTCCTTCGCCGCCAGGTGACCGGGTGGACGCGCGCGCCGAGCGCCTGCTCCGCCGCCTGGTCGAGATCGAGACCGGCGAGGCGGTGATCACCACGTACCTGGGTGGCGGGCGCACCGCGACGGAGCGCCGGCCGCACGCGACCGTGGCCGAGTTCCTGCCGGAGCGGGGCGTCGTCGTCATCGAGCACGACGGCGTCGCCGCCCGGCTGCAGCTCGACGAGGCCGAGCTCCTGCACGTGCTGACCGAGGTCGCCGGGGACGCGAGCGAGGTGTGGGGCCGGGAAGTACCCGACGACGAGGCCGCGGCCCGGCTCCTGTCGGTGTGGCTGGACGAGTGCCTGGCCACCCGGGAGCCGCACCCGTCGGGCTGGTGGACGCTCCGGAATTGCTGGTTCCACCCTCTCCCGCCGTGGGAAGCGCCGCGCGACCGCTAGCGTGATCGTCGTGACGATCGAACGCGCCCCCGCCGAGTGCTGGCTCACCGACATGGACGGCGTGCTCGTCCACGAGGAGAAGGCCCTGCCGGGCGCCGCAGATTTCCTGGAGCGGCTGGTCGCGAAGCAGCGGCGCTTCCTCGTGCTGACCAACAACTCGATCTTCACCCCGCGCGACCTCGCCGCCCGGCTGGCCCGCACCGGCCTGCACGTGCCGGAGGAGTCGATCTGGACCTCCGCACTGGCGACGGCGGACTTCCTCACCACCCAGCTGCCCGGTGGCTCCGCCTACGTCATCGGTGAGGCCGGCCTGACGACGGCGCTGCACGAGGTGGGCTACGTCATGACCGACTCCGACCCGGACTACGTCGTCCTCGGTGAGACGCGGACGTACTCCTTCGAGGCCATCACGCGGGCCATCCGGCTGATCGGGCGCGGCGCGCGCTTCATCGCGACCAACCCCGACGTCACCGGCCCGTCCCCGGAGGGCCCGCTCCCGGCCACCGGCTCGGTGGCGGCGATGATCACCCGCGCGACCGGCGCCGAGCCCTACTTCGTCGGCAAGCCCAACCCGATGATGTTCCGCAGTGCGATGAACCGGATCGATGCGCACTCGGAGTCCACGATCATGGTCGGCGACCGGATGGACACCGACGTCGTGGCCGGGATCGAGGCCGGGCTGGAGACGGTGCTGGTGCTCTCCGGGTCCACCGCCGCGTCCGACGTCGCGCGCTTCCCGTTCCGCCCGAGCCGGATCCTCGACTCCATCGCCGACGTGATCGACCTGATCTGAGAAACACCCCTGCCCCCACCACTCGCGGGCTCGCGGCGGGGCCCTGCAGGGGCCGGGGCCGAGGAGCCTTCCTCAGCGCTCCAGGTAGGCCAGTCTGGCCTCGGGCGTCGCGAGCAGGTAGATCTCGGTGGCCACCAGCACCAGGACCGGGAGGCCGATCAGCGGGCGTTCGGCCTCGAAGGCCGCGACGAAGCCCGACAGGCCGAAGAAGATCTGGGCCGCGATGACCGGCCCGCGCGCCCACCCGGCCACTCGCGCCAACCCCACCGCAGCTGCGCCCAGCCCCACGGCGACGAGGGCGAGCATGACCACCTCGGCGAGGGCACGGGAGACGCTGTCCGGAGTGCTGGTCAGGGTCAGCCAGAGCCAGACGGCCGCGCCGAGCCCGACGGCGGCCGCCTGGATGCCGACGACGAGCGCGGCCCAGCGGAGCGCCTGGGGTGCCTCGGTCCGAGGGCGCACCGGCCGCGGCGCGGACGGCTCGGCAGCGGCACCGAACAGCCGGTCCAGCCCGCGGCGGGACGGCTGCCGGGGAGGTCCGCTCGGCTCGGTCACGGCGGCGAGATTACGCGCCCTCCGCTCCCGCCCCCGGGTGCCCGCGGTCCGCTCCTCCCGCGCATCGGCGCCGGTTCTGATTAGCCTGGCGTCCATGCGTGCGCTCGTGGTGGTCAACCCCGCGGCGACGACCACCAGCGCCGGGATGCGCGACGTCCTCGTCGGCGCCCTCGCCAGCGAGCTCAAGCTGGACGTCGTCGAGACCTCCCACCGCGGGCACGCCCGCGAGCTCGCCCGCCAGGCGGTTGCCGAGGGCATGGACGTGGTCGTCTCCGTGGGCGGGGACGGGACGGTGAACGAGGTCGTCAACGGGCTGCTCGTCGACGGCCCCGCGCCACACCTGCCGGTCCTCGCCGTGGTCCCGGGCGGATCGACGAACGTCTTCTCCCGGGCTCTCGGCCGGTCTCGGGACCCGGTGGAGGCCACGGCCGAGATCCTGGCGTCGCTGCGCGCCGGGCGGACCCGGATGGTCTCCTGGGCACCGCCAGCGCCACGGGCACCAGCAGCGCGCCCGTGAGCGGGGTGTCGCCGGCCGAGGCCTCGGCGGCCGCCACCGCTGACGCCCTCGCGCACGACGGGTGGACAGCCCCCGCTGGTTCGTCTTCACCGCGGGATTGGGGTTCGACGCGGAAGTGCTCGCCCGGGTCGAGGCCCGCCGGGCGTCCGGTCGTCGCTCCACCGGGACGCTCTACGTCAAGGAGGCGACCACCGCCTTCCTCCTGGGGCGCGAACGGCGCCGCCCGGCCCTGACGCTGCGCCTGCCGGGCGAACCGGACCTGGAGCAGCTGTTCCTCTGCCTGGTGTCCAACGTGAGCCCCTGGACGTACCTGGGCGCCCGCCCGGTGAACCCGTCGCCCGAGGCGTCCTTCGACACCGGGCTCGACGTCTTCGCCCTGGGCCGGATGGGGCCGCTGCGGATGCTCCACACGCTGCGCCAGGCCCTCGCCCGGGAACCCGATGCGCGCGGGCGCGGCGTGCACCGTCGGCACGACCTCGAGGAGCCTCGCTGACCGCCCTGCGACCGCAGGGGTGGCAGGTGGACGGCGACCACCTGGGGACGGCGACGGGGCTGCGACTGGGCCACGTGCCCGCCGCCCTGCGCGTCGTGGCCTGAAGAAGCGCCCCGTCCGCCCACCGCTCGCGAGCTCGGAGCGGTGCCGTCGAGGGTCGCGCGGAGGGCAGCCTCAGGCACGACGGGACGGCGTTGTCAACGCTCGGCAGCGGCGTGTGGTTCCGTCGAGTGGCGGGCCTACCACGCCCGTGGTGAGCTTGCTCACGAGGGGTCGAACGACGGCCTCGATCTGCTTGACAGGCGTCTGTCACGTGAAAACATCGCGTGCAGAACGCAACTTGCCGGTAACAAGGCAGGTAGTCGCCGAGCCACATCGCTGGGCAACCGATGTCGGCCCTGTACCGCGGTCCGAGGCCGGCGACCGATGGACCAACCGTAGACGACACCGAGGAGTACACCGCCATGGACTGGCGCCACCGCGCGCTCTGCCGGGACGAGGATCCGAGCTGTTCTTCCCGATCGGGACGACCGGCCCGGCAGTCGTGCAGATCGAGCAGGCCAAGGCCGTGTGCCGCCGCTGCCCCGTGACGCAGTCGTGCCTGGACTGGGCCCTGCGCTCGGGTCAGGACTCCGGCGTCTGGGGCGGGCTGTCCGAGGACGAGCGACGCGCCCTCAAGCGCCGTCAGGCTCGCACCCGGGTGCACACCGCCTGATCCCGAGCAGCACGGGCACCCGGGGCATCGTCCCTGGGAGCCGGCACCACAGCACGGACACACATCGCAGCGAGGCCGGTCCGGGAGCGCTTCCGGACCGGCCTCGCTGTTCGTCGTCGTCCGACGCCCGGACCGTCCCCATCCCCGGGGACATCCACCGCCGCAGGCGGGACCGCCCGGTCAGCGGCGGGGAGGCCGGCGCCGGGGAGCGTGAGCACGACCTCGGTCCCCCGCTGGCCGTCCGGGGCGCGCATCGACAGGAGACCGCCCAGTTCGCTGGTGACCAGCGTGCGCACGATCTGCAGTCCGAGCCCGTCGCTGGTCGCCGGGTCGAAGCCCTCGGGCAACCCCGTGCCGTCGTCCCGGACCCGGACCACCAGGTCGTCGCCGTCGCGCTCGGCGATGAGGTCGATCGAGCCGGGCCCCTCGGGGAAGGCGTGCTCGGCCGCGTTGTGGAGCAGTTCGGTCACCGCCAGCACCAGCGGAGTGGCCGCCGCCGCAGGGAGCTCACCGAAGGAGCCGGCCCGTCGCGCCCGGGCGGCCGGGCCGATGCTGGCCAGATCTCCCAGCATCGGCAGCACCTGGTCCATGACGTGGTCCACGTCCACGACGTCCTCGCGGCTGCCGGCCAGCGTCTCGTGGACGATGGCGATCGAGGCCACCCGCCGGACCGACTCCTCGAGGGCCGCGCGCGCGGCCGGCTCGGTCATGCGGCGCGCCTGGAGCCGCAGCAGCGCCGCGACCGTCTGCAGGTTGTTCTTCACCCGGTGGTGGATCTCCCGGATGGTGGCGTCCTTGGTCAGCAGCGCCCGGTCCCGTCGTCGGACGTCGGTGACGTCCCGGACCAGCACCAGCGCCCCGGCCTCGCCGCCGGGCGCCTGCAGCGGCAGGGCGCGGAGCAGCATCGTGGCCGTGGGCCCCTCCACGTCCATCGGATCGGGAAAGCGGCCCGCGACGGCGGCGGCTATCCCGGCGGCCACCGCCTCACCGGCCACGCGATCGGCCGAGGCACACCGGGTGAGCTCGGCCAGGTCCGCGCCGACCACGTCGCCGGCCACCCCGATCCGCCGGTAGGCCGACAGGGCGTTGGGGCTGGCGTAGGCCGCCCGGCCGGCACCGTCGAGGCGGACCAGCCCGTCGCCGACGCGCGGGCTCATCTCGGCGTCCTGGAGCTTCTGCGGAGGGAACGTCCCGGCCGACACCATGAGGCAGAGGTCCGCGGCGATGTCGAGGTAGGTGAGCTCGAGGGTGGACGGCGACCGCGTGACCGCCAGGTTCACGTCCTTCGCCAGCACCGCCACGGCCACGCCGTCGTGCCGGACCGGGATCACCTCGCGGCGCCGCGGCGCCGGGCCGGACAAGTCGGGCTCGCCCTCGGTGACGGGCCGGCCCTCGCGGTGCGCGGTCAGGAACGGCGCGGCGAGGTCGCCGGAGACCTCGCTGCCGACCAGGTCCTCGGGGCGGCTCGTCGGCGCCGTCAGGGGACGCACCTGCGCCACGCACCACCACGCACCGGTGGGCAGGGGCACCCAGAGGGTCAGGTCCGCGAAGGCGAGATCGGCCAGCAGCTGCCAGTCGGCGACCAGTCGGCGGGCGTGGTCGACCTGCGACGGGCTGGAGGCCGAACCCCGGTGGAGACGCTCCGAGAGGCTGCTCATGGTGGCCCGAGCCTAGGGCGCGCCCGCGCCTAGGCTTCCGGCGTGGTCCAGCGCGCCTCCTCCCTGTCCGTGCAACCCGCCCGTCCGGACGAGTTCGGCCGCATCGCCGACCTCACCGTCCGGGTCTACGTGGAGGAGGGCTGGCCTCCGACGGGTACACCGCCGAGCTCGCCGACGTGGCCGGCCGCTCCGCCCGGGCGGAACTGCTCGTCGTGCGGGACGAGGACGGCACCGTCGTGGGCAGCGTCGCGCTGGTGCTGAGCGGCGACTTCGGCGAGGTGACGACGTCCGACGAGGAGGCCGCCTTCCGCATGCTCGTCGTCGATCCGGAGGCCCGGGGTCGCGGCATCGGCGAGCTGCTGGTGAGCACCTGCATGGATCGGGCCCGCGCGGCGGGCAAGCGCCGCATGGTGCTCTCCACCGGCCCCGCGATGACCGCTGCGCACCGGCTCTACGAGCGGCTGGGCTTCCGCCGGCTGCCGGAACGGGACTGGACACCCGCGCCGGGCATCGACCTCATGGTCTACACGCGCGGCCTCTGAGCCCACTCCAGGGCAGCGCCGGCGAGGCTGCGAGGGATGGGGAGGAGGAGGGTCCGTTGTCTCAGGCGTCGATGACGGTGGCGATGAGGTCGCCCTCCTGGAGGACCTCCCCTCGACCACGTGCATCTCCTGCACGACGCCGGCCCGCTCCGTGAGGACGGGGATCTCCATCTTCATGGACTCGAGGATGACCAGCGTGTCCCCGGCGGCCACCGCCGCGCCGGGCTGCACGAGGACCTTCCAGACGCTGGAGACCATCTCCGCGTGGATCTCCTCGACCGCCACCGTGCCTCCTCGTGAGCATGCCCCGTTCCGGGCGCAATCCAAGCACGGAGGGTCAGGGCGCGGGGACGCTCCTCCCGGCGGCCAGCCGCGTCAGCACCGCCGACACCTCAGGTCCGTCGTGCGGCAGGCCCGTCTCCGGCAGCGCCGACAGCACGTCGGACAGGGCTGCCGCAGCCGCGCGGGTGTGGGGCGCGGCGGCACTCACCGTGGCGAGCAGCGCGTCGTACCAGCCGTCCAGCCGATCCCCCGGCTCGTAGCCGTCGACCGCCACCACGTCCACGTCGTCCGGCGCCGTCGTCCGGTGGCGGCCGGGCAGCCGCCCGGTCACCCGGCCCGCTGTTCCTGGCGGGAGCGTCGACCGCAACTGGGCGGCCACCGCCGCCCGCCCCTCGCGCCCGGACGGCTCGGGGCCCTCGGCGCCCTCCGCGCTGCGGAGGGCGAGCTCGACGGCGTCCACCCCGTGCGCGCGCTCCAGGACGGCGATGTCGAGCGAGAAGCCCGCCGCGACCTCGGCCAGCGCCCCGTCCGGCGCGATCCCCACCGTGACCAGTCCGCGCCAGCCCACCTCCGCCAACCGCCTCGCGGTCGGCGGCAGCTCGAGGGAACCGCCGGTGGGCCAGTCCTCCGGCGTCCAGGAGACCCGGGCGATGCCGGCGGCCCGGTCGCGGGCGAGGGCGTGACGAACTGCAGCCCGTCGGCGGTGACCCAGCCCAGCAGCCCCTGTTCGCTGGCCGGTTCCACCCCGTCGCCGCCGAGGCGCTCGAGCACCTCGGCGTCGGGGCCGACCCAGATCAGCCCCGCCGCGGTCACCGCCGCAGCCAGACGGGCATTGCCGGCGAGCGCCGGCGGCACGGGCAACACGGCCCGCACGCCGCTGCGGCGCGCGGCCTCGACGATGCGCTCGACCGCGAGGTAGGACTCGCTGGCCGGGGCCGGACCCAGCAGTACGGCGTCGTCGGCCAGCCGGACGTGCCGCGCCGAGCGCTCGGTCTCCGAGTGCACCGCCACGGCCTTCACCCCGAGCCGGGTGCACGCCGCCACGACCGCGCAGGCGGCCGGCCCCCGGCCCGCCACCAGGACGCTCTCGATCCCCAGCTGTGCCACCACTGCCCCCTCAGCAATCCCCCGGCCGGCATGCGACCGGAGCGCCCCGTGAGAGGCTTGCAGCGTCAGCTTGGCGGTTCCGGCGGCGCCGCGCACGATACGTGCCCCGGCGTCCCGGTCCGCGACAACGAGGGTCTGCGGACCACACCGGCAGCGAGAGGAGGGCAGCGATGTCCAAGCGCGGACGCAAGCGTCGCTCCCGCAAGGGGAGCAAGGCCAACCACGGCAAGCGGCCCAACGCCTGAAGATCGACGAAGCGCCCCACCTCCGCGACTGCGGGTGTGGGGCGCTTGTCGTCCGGCCTCGGCTACGCCGGGCCGGATCGTTCGGTGCTGATCTGCTGGACGGTGATCTGCGTGCCGTCCTCCTCGAAGGACACGCTGGTCAGCTGGATCTTGATCCGCTCGCGGAGACCGGACGGCGGGGCGTCCCCGCCGCAGCGGCGCCGGACGAGCGCCTTGAACTCCTGCTCGATGCCGAACTCGCGCAGGCACGAGGAGCAGTCCTCGAGGTGCTCGGCGATCACCGCCCGCCGCTCGTCCCCGGTCTCGTGGTCGAGGAACTCGAACACGTGCGACAGGACGTCGTCACAGGAGTGGATCTCGATCGGCTCGCCGTGTCGCTTCCCGGCGGGGTCATGGACGTCGTCGGTCATGACTGGCTCGCCTCCTCACCGGCTCCGGCGCGGACGAAGCCGCGCTCGCGGGCGTAGTCGGCCAACAGCTTCTGCAGCCCCCGGCGGCCGCGGTGCAGCCGCGACATCACCGTGCCGATGGGCGTGCCCATGATCTCGGCGATCTCCTTATAGGCGAAGCCCTCGACGTCGGCGAGGTACACCGCCAGCCGGAAGTCCTCCGGGAGCTGCTGCAGCGCCTCCTTGATGTCGGTGTCGGGCAAGTGGTCCAGCGCCTCGATCTCCGCCGAGCGCAAACCGCTGGAGGTGTGCTCCTCGGCGGCGTAGAGCTGCCAGTCCTGCACCTGCTCGGTGGGGTACTGCTGCGGCTGCCGCTGTTTCTTGCGGTAGCTGTTGATGTAGGTGTTGGTCAGGATCCGGTACAGCCACGCCTTGAGGTTCGTGCCCTCGGCGAACTGGTGGAAGGCCGAGTACGCCTTCACGAAGGTCTCCTGGACCAGGTCCTCGGCGTCGGCGGGGTTGCGGGTCATCCGCAGCGCCGCCGGGTAGAGCTGGTCGAGATAGGGCAACGCGTCGCGCTCGAAGCGGGCGTCCCGCTCGGCGCGCGTCTCGGCCACCTCGGCCCGGCTCCCGTCCGCCCGCGCCTCGGGCGTCTCCACGGGGACCGTTCCCTCGGGAGTCTGATCTGCGGTCTGCTCAGGCACCGACCGTCCTCTCTGGGGCCCCCGGATGCGGGGCGCCGCATCGGTCGATCCTAGCCGCGCGGCATCGGGACGGCCCGGGGGCCGCCGGTGCGCGGCCCGCGGGCGGGTGCTGGAGACGGTGCTGCTCACGGCCGGTGCAACCGACCGGGACGGGCACCGATTCCCGTCCGGCGACACGGCCGGCGAGACGCTCGCTACGCTCCCCGCCGTGGCGGCGACTCCGGCGGTGCGGGTGCTCGAGCAGGGCCGGGTGACGCACACCCTGCACCCCTACGACCCCGAGCACCCATCCGACCAGGGCCACGGCGAGGCCGCGGTCGCCGCGCTGGGGGCGGATCCGCGGCAGGTGTTCAAGACCCTCGTCGCGCGCGTGGACGGGGCGCTGACCGTGGCCGTCGTCCCGGTGGCCGGCAGCCTCGACCTGAAGGCGCTGGCCATCGCGGTGGGCGGCCGCAAGGCGGTCATGGCCGAGCCGGCCGACGCCGAGCGGGCCACCGGCTACGTGCTGGGGGCATCAGCCCCTGGGCCAGAAGAAGGCACTTCCCACGGTCGTCGACGGGTCGGCGCTGGGCTTCGCGACCGTCATGGTCAGTGCCGGGCGGCGCGGGCTGCAGGTGGAGCTGCCGCCGGCCGACCTGGTGCGGCTCACCCGCGCACGCACCGCCCCGATCGGCCGCTGACCTCCGCCGCCATGTCTGGCGACGAGCATGAAGTTCCGGTGGCGATGGAAACACCCCTGCCCCCACCGCTCGCACGCTCGCGGCGGGCCCCTGCAGGGCCCCGGCGCGTTGCCCCGGCGATTTCATGCTCGCCGCGACGTGGGGGCGAGTCGTCGATCACGAGCCGTAGGGGTGAGCAGCTGGTCGACCGGCGCGAAGTCGTCGGTGAGCACGTCGGCATCGCCGACGAAGCGGTCCAGCTCGGCGTCCTGCGCGACCTGCCAGACGAGGTCGCGGTCGGTCAGCGCGGCGGCGATCTCCTCGGCGGGGATGGGCGAGCGCGAGGCGACGGCGACGACGTTCCCGCCGTCCTCACCGGCCAGCACCGGGATCCGGGCGAGCAGCGCCACGTGCGGGAAGACCGCCCGCAACGTGGCCAGCTCCGCGCGCACGAAGCCCAGCGGCGGGTGGTCGATGAGGTTGATCGCGTAGATGCCGTCGTCGGTGAGCGCCCGGTCGATCAGCTCGACCGCTTCCCGGGTGGTGAGCTGCCAGGGCACCGACAGCCCGCCGAACGCGTCGCCGACGACGAGATCACGCGTGCCCGCCTCCTCATCGGCGAGCGCCACCCGGCCATCGGCGACCCGGACCCGAAGCTGCTCGCTCGTCTCCAGCGCCAGCTGCTCCCGGTCGATGTCGACGACGCCGGGGTCCACCTCCACGACCAGGCTCTCCGTCCCGGGGCGCACGTGCGCCAGGTAGCGCGGCAGCGTCAGCCCGCCCCCGCCGATGTGCAGCGCCGACAGCGGCTCCCCGTCCGGAGCCAGCGCGTCGGTGACCGCGGCGATCGCCCGGACGTACTCGAACTCCAGGTACGTCGGATCGGCGAGGTCGACGTAGGAGTGGCGGAGGGTGTCCAGCAGCAGCGCCCGCCCCGTCTCCCGTTCCGGGTCGGCGACGACGCGGGCGCAGTGGTAGGCCGTCTCCTCCTCGCACGGGGTCGGGGCGACCGCGGCCAGGCCGAGGCCGGCCAGGGCGAGGACCAGCAGCGCCGGCGGCACCCGGCCGGCCGAGGGCGTGCGACGGCGGATCAGGACGCCGAGTGCGATGCCCACCGCGACGGTGACCGCACCGGTGCCCACGAGGATCACGCTGCTGGGGAGGACGGCGATGAGCAGGAAGCCCGTCGCGAAGGTCGCCGCGATCGCGCCCAGGGTGCCGATGCCCGACAGCCGGCCCACGACCGTGCCGGTCTCCGCGAGGCTGGCCAGCTGCAGCTTGACCACCATCGGCGGCACCGCGGACAGCAGCGCCGCGGGCACGACGACGGCGACCGCGGCCAGCAGCAGGACGCCGCCCGCGTCGGCACCGGCCAGCAGCTCGCCGGTGAACCGCACCAGCGGCAGGACGGCGGCCACCAGGGCACCGCCGGCGACCATCAGCGGCGCCAGCAGCCGGCGCGGATCGGTGCGGTCGGCCGCGGCCCCGCCGGTCCACGCCCCGATGGCGATGGCGGCCAGCGCGAAGCCGATGATCGCGGTGCTCGTCTGCAGGGTGACCCCGACGTAGGGCGCGATCAGCCGCAGCCCGACGATCTCGAGCACCAGCACGGCACCCGAGGAGAGGAAGGTGACGGCGGCCGCCACCCATCGGGGCAGGGGTTCCGAAGGCGCAGGAGGAACCGGGCTGCTCACCGTCAGAACAGCGCCGGCTGGTCGGCCGGAGCGCTGACCGTCTCCGCGCGCGCCACCAGCTCGCGGCCGTTGTTGGCCACGGTGTTGACCGCCGTGCTCACCGGGCGCAGCTCCAGGGCCTCGACGACCTCGGGCGGCGTCGGCGCCGCGAGCTCGCCGACGTCCTCGCGCGCCGGGTCGAGCCAGTCGGCCCAGCGGTCCGGCGGCAGCACCAGCGGCATGCGCTCGTGGATCTCGGTCAGCTCACCGACCGCGGGAGCGGTGACCACCGTGCAGGTGTAGAGCCGGTCCTCGCCCCGTCCCCAGACCTCCCAGAGACCGGCGAAGGCCAGCACGGAGCCGTCGCGCGGGGTGATGAAGTACGGCTGCTTGGTCGGCGAGTCCAGCCGCTTGGCCCACTCGTACCAGCCGTCGGCCGGCACCAGGCACCGGCGGGAGGCGGCCGCCTTGCGGAAGGCCGGCTTGTCGGCGAGGGACTCGACGCGGGCGTTGAGCATCCGGTTGCCGACCGATGCGTCCTTGGCCCAGGAGGGCACCAGCCCCCAGCGCACGACGCGCAGCTCACGGTGCCCACCGCCGGTCGGCGCGCCCTCGGGGTCGCGTTCCTTCTTGTGCCGGACGACGTACACGTCCTTCGTCGGCGCGACGTTGTAGTCCGCCGGCAGCGGCGTCTGCCCCTCGGCCCGGACGGCCTCGAACTCGACGACGAGGTCGTCGGGGTTGCGGCTGGCCGCGTAGCGACCGCACATGGGCGCTTCCTCCCTGCTCGGGCTGTCCTCTCGAACTGTAGGTGCGGCCTCCGACGACCCGCCGCGCGTGCCCGTGGCGAGGAGGGGTAGACCCTTGGGCGGACGACGTTCCCCAGAGACGAGGATCACCCGAGTGACCGCGACGCAGAACCCCCGACCGAGCACCCGAAGACCGCCAGCGACGCCGGAGCCCGGCGGTACGCGACGGTCAACCCTTACACCGGCGAGACCGAGCAGGAGTTCCCTTCCTCGAGACCGGCGCCATCGACGGCGTCGTCGGGCAGGCGCACGCCGCGTTCGGCGAGTGGCGTCGCCGGTCGGTCGAGGAGCGGGCGGCCGTGGTCGCGAAGGCCGCTGAACTCATGCTCGAGCGCAAGGACGAGTTCGCCGCGCTCATCACCAAGGAGATGGGCAAGCGCATCCAGGAGGCCGCCGGCGAGGTCACGCTGGCGGCGAGCATCCTGCAGTACTACGCGGAGAAGGGCCCCGGCTTCCTCGAGCCCCGCTCGATCGACGTGATGCAGGGCGAAGCCGTCGTCGTCAACGAGCCGGTCGGCGTCCTGCTGGCGATCGAGCCGTGGAACTACCCGCTCTACCAGGTGGTCCGGGTCGCCGGCCCGAACCTGGTGCTGGGCAACACGATCCTGCTCAAGCACGCCGAGCTGAACCCCCAGTGCGCGCTGGCCCTCGAGAAGCTCTTCCGCGACGCCGGGGCTCCCGAGGGCGTCTACACGAACGTGTTCCTGAAGATCGCCGACGTCGAGCAGGTCATCGCCGACCGCCGCGTGCAGGGGTCACCCTCACCGGCAGCGAGAAGGCCGGGGCAAGCGTGGCCGAGATCGCCGGGCGCCACCTCACGAAGTCGGTGCTCGAGCTCGGCGGCAGCGACCCGTTCATCGTGCTCGACGCCGAGGACCTCGGCCGCACGGTGAAGGCCGCGACGATGGGCCGCATGGCCAACACCGGCCAGGCCTGCATCGCCGCCAAGCGGATCATCGTGAAGGAGGACATCTACGACGACTTCGTCGCGGGCCTGCAGCAGGCCTTCGCCTCCTTCTCCCCGGCGACCCGGCCGACCCGTCCACGTCGCTGGGACCGGTCTCGTCCGAGCGGGCGGCCCAGGACCTGCACGCGCAGATCCAGGACGCGATCGACAAGGGCGCCACGGTGCTGGCCGGCGGGGGCGCCCCGATCTGCCCGGCGCCTTCGTCGAGCCCACCCTGCTGGCCGACGTCACCCCGGAGATGCGGGCGTTCCGCGAGGAGCTGTTCGGGCCGGCGGCCGTCGTCTACCGCGTCAAGGACGAGGACGAGGCGGTCGCTCTGGCCAACGACAGCGACTACGGCCTGTCCGCGGTCGTCTACAGCGGCGACGTCGACCGGGCGAAGGCCGTGGCCGAGCGCTTGGGTCCGGGATGGTCTGGGTCAACCAGCCCTCCGGGTCCTCGCCGGAGCTGCCCTTCGGCGGGGTGAAGCGGTCGGGCTACGGCCGCGAGCTGTCCGAGCTCGGCATGTTCGAGTTCGCCAACCGCCGCCTGGTACGGGTACTGCCCGCGAAGAAGGCCTCCAAGCCGGCCGGCGGCTGACGACGGGGCCGTACGGTGCGGCTGTCATCCCCCGCCCGCCCCACGGGCAGGATGTAGGCATGCCTCCGGTCTGGACGACGCCGCACCGCACGGCACCGGTCGACGCCGTCGTCGCGCTGCCCGGGTCCAAGTCGATCACCGCGCGGGCCCTGATCCTCGCGGCGCTCGCCGACGGCCCGAGCCGGCTGGTCCGGCCGCTGCGCGCCCGGGACACCGAGCTGATGGCTGACGGTCTCCGTGCCCTCGGGACCCGGATCGACGACCATGGCTCGCCCACCCACCCGGACCAGCTGGTCACCCCGGGCCCGCTCCGGGGCCCGCCGAGGTCGACGCCGGCCTCGCCGGCACGGTGCTCCGGTTCCTCCCCCGGTGGCAGCCCTGGCCGTCGGCCCCGTGCGCCTGGACGGCGACGCCCGCCTGCGCGACCGCCCCAACGCCGGGCTGATCGCCGGGCTCCGCGACGCCGGGGTGCGGATCGACGACGACGGCCGCGGCCGCGCGCCCTTCACCGTGCACGGCACCGGGCGGGTCCCCGGCGGGGCGGTGACCGTCGACGCCAGCGAGTCCAGTCAGGTCGTGTCCGGGTTGCTGCTCGCCGCGGCGCGCTTCGACGAGGGCCTGGACCTCCGGCTGAGCGGCGGCGTGCCGTCGATGCCCCACGTGGACATGACCGTGACGACGCTGCGCGGGCACGGGGTGGACGTCGTCGCCACCGAGCGCGGCTGGCGGGTCGCCCCGGGGCCGATCGCGGCGCGCGACGTCGTCGTCGAGCCCGACCTCTCCAACGCCGCCCCTTCCTCGCCGCCGCCCTGGTCACCGGCGGCCGGGTGACGGTGCGCGACTGGCCGGAGAGCACCACCCAGCCCGGCGCCCAGCTCGACCAGCTGCTGGCCACCATGGGCGCGGAGGTCGCACGCACCCACGAGGGCCTGCAGGTCACCGGCGGGCACACCATCCGGCCGCTGGTCGCCGACCTCGGCGAGGTGGGCGAGCTGACCCCGGTCCTGGCGGCGCTCTGCACCCTCGCGGACGGCCCGTCCCGGCTCACCGGGATCGGGCACCTGCGGGGACACGAGACCGACCGGCTGCAGGCGCTGGACGAGGTGCTGACCGCGGTCGGTGCGCGCGTCGAGCAGCTGCCCGACGGGCTGGTGATCGAGCCGGGTCCCCGGCGACCGGCGCAGCTGGATTCCTACGCCGACCACCGCATGGTGCACGCCGGCGCCGTCCTGGGACTGGCGATCGACGGCGTCGAGGTCGCCGGGCCCGGTGCCGTCACCAAGACCCTGCCCGACTTCCTCGACCGGTGGGCGGAACTGCTGGGCGAGCCGGTCGGGGTGGCCCCTGAGCGGCCGGCGGCACGACAGCCGCTCGGACGAGGACGACATCCGCGTCCGGCCCAGCCGTCGTGGTTCCCGCCCCCGCACCCGCACCCGGCCGGTGCACGCCGACGCCGTCCCCGGGCTCGTCGTGGCCGTCGACCGCGGCCGGATGACGGTCCGGGTCGACGGGCCCGACGGCGCGGTCGACGTCACCACGATGCGCGCCCGCGAGCTGGGCAAGCACGGCGTCGTCGTGGGCGATCGCGTGCGGGTGGTCGGTGACACCAGCGGCCGCACCGACAGCCTGGCCCGCATCGTGGCCATCGAGGAGCGGGCGACCTCGCTGCGGCGCACCGCCGACGACACCGATCCCACCGAGCGCGTGGTGGTGGCGAACGCCGACCTGCTGGTGATCGTGACCGCCGTCGTGGATCCCGAGCCGGCACTGGGATTCCTCGACCGCTGCCTCGTCGCCGCCTACGCCGGCGGCCTCGAGCCGCTGCTGTGCCTGACCAAGACCGACCTGGGCAGTCCCCAGCCGCTGCTCGACCGGTACGCCGGCCTGGGACTGGACGCGGTCGCGCTCTCCCGCGAGCTGCCGCTGGACCCGCTGGTGGACCGGATCACCGACCGCATGAGCGTGTTCGTCGGGCAGTCCGGCGTCGGCAAGTCGACCCTGGTGAACCGGCTCGTCCCCGACGCGCTGCGCGCCACCGGCGACGTCAGCAAGATCGGCAAGGGCCGGCACACGTCGTCCTCCGCCGTGCTGTTCGACCTGCCCGGCGGAGGCACCGTCATCGACACCCCGGGCATCCGGTCGTTCGGCCTGGCGCACGTCACCGCCGACGACGTCCTCGCCGCCTTCGACGAGATCGCCGAGGCGGCCGTCGACTGCCCGCCTGCCTGCGGGCACACGGCCGAGGACCCGGGTGCGCCCTCGACGCCTGGGCGTCGGCCGGTCCCCCGGCCCGTCAGGAGCAGCTGGTCGCCCTGCGGGTGCTCCTGGACGCCGTCGGTCAGGTCGGCCCCGGATATTGAGCTGAGGACCTCCCTGCCGGGGAGGGAGGTCCTCAGGTGAACAGGTCGTCGTCCATCGGCTCGTCGACCGCCTCGATGCGCAGGTCGTGGCCCTTCCCGGGGTCAGCCCACCGATCTCCTCCGTCAGCACGCAGACACCCGTGCCGACGTCCAGCCGGACCAGGTACGCGTCGGGGTAGACCGGCAGCACGTGCTGCGGGTGGTCCCGGTACTCGATCAGGTCGATCGCGCGGGACCGCAGCAGCGGGCAGCAGCCGCAGCGCGGCTCGTAGGCGTCGGCCGGGCGGGCGACGGCCTCCCACGCCGGCCGTCCGCCGTGCTCCACCTCGGCGAGCGACTCCACGTCGACCCCCGGTGCGGGCAGGTCGGTGCCGGGGTCGATCCCGTCGGCGAGCTCGGCCGGGTCGAGCATCGCCACCCAGTGGTAGTTCTGGTACATCGGGGCGTCGGTGCCCGACGCCCACGGCGCGGGCCGGCTCTCGACCAGCCCGTCGGGACGCAGCACCGGCACCGCGCGTTCGCCGTCCGGGGCGTCGCGGAGCACCTGCAGCAGCACGCCGTCGAGCTCCTCCACCCGCAGCCGGTCGGGCCGGCGCAGCCACGCCCGCACCGCACCGGTCCCCCACCGGTCGCCGGACCAGGACACCGCGAACCGCAGCGTCGTCCAGCGCCACGGCGACGATCGCGCCAGGGCGGCGAACGTGTCGGCGGACGGTGGCATGCCCGGAGTCTGCAAGGACCGGCAGCGGGTCGTCGAACGGATTCGTCGACAGGTCGACGTGTCGACCTGTCGACTCAGACGTCCACGTAGCCGCCGCTGCGCCAGTAGACGCCCGCCTCCCGGGTCAGCAGGCCCTCGTCGACCAGATAGCGGCGCAAGGCTGCGACGTCGGGGTGCCAGACCGCGAGCAGCGCGTTGACCTCGCGCTCGGGGTACCGCACGCCGGGTTCGAAGATGCGGACGAGGTGCTGCAGCACGACCCGGCGCTTGCCGCGCTGGGCGGGGATGGAGACCAGCCGTCCGTCGCGGACGAAAGCCGACAGCACGGCGTCCTCCGCAGGGTCGGAGGACAGCGGCTCGGGTGGCGGCGCCGATTCCGCGGCGGCGCGCGCCGCGGCACCGAAGCGCTCGGTGTGCAGCGCGAGGTCGTGCCCGTCGCGGTGCACGAGCCCGGCCCGGGCCAGCCGGCGGGCGGCCAGCGCGACGTCCTTGAGCGAGAGGCCCGAGGCGGCCGACACCTGCTCGATCGTCCCGGCGCCGAGCGCCAGCGCGGCGACCACCTTCAGCCGGGCCGGGTCGGCGAGCAGCCCGGCGATCGTAGCGGCGTCCACTCCCTGACGGTATCGACGCATCGGTCGACCGGGCCCGGGTAGGGCCGTAGGCGTGGTGAGCCCGATCGACATCCAGAAGGCCCTGTCCGGCATGGACTACCCGGCGAGCAAGGACGCCATCGTCCGGCACGCCGAGCAGCAGGGCGGCAGCGACGAGGTGGTCCAGGCCCTCCAGAAGATCGAGGACCGGGAGTACGAAGGGCCCAGCGGGGTCAGTTCAGCGGTCTTCGACTGATCCCCGACTAGGTTCGGTGCCCATGACATCGGGCCGGGGATTCTCCGAGGACATGCGGCTGGCACACGTGCTGGCCGACCAAGCCGACTCGATCAGCCTGGACCGCTTCAAGGCGCAGGACCTGACGGTGGACACGAAGCCGGATCTGACGCCGGTGACCGACGCCGACCGTGCGGTCGAGGAGATGCTCCGGATCACGCTGAGCCGCGCACGGACCCGCGACGCGGTGATGGGTGAAGAGTTCGGGACGACGGGGCACGGGCCGCGCCGCTGGGTGCTCGACCCCATCGACGGCACGAAGAACTTCGTCCGCGGCGTTCCGGTGTGGGCCACGCTCATCGCCCTGTTCGACGGCGAGGAGCCGGTGGTGGGCCTGGTGTCCGCTCCAGCGCTGAACCGCCGCTGGTGGGCGGCGAAGGACGTCGGTGCGTGGACCGGCCGGCGCCTGGAGTCCGCGACCCGCTGCCGGGTCTCGGAGGTCACCGAGCTCGGCGACGCGAGCCTCTCGTACTCCAGCCTGTCCGGATGGGAGGAGCGGGGCGTCCTGGACGGCTTCCTCGACCTGACCCGCTCGGTCTGGCGGACCCGCGCCTACGGCGACTTCTGGAGCTACTGCCTGCTCGCGGAGGGTGCCGTGGACATCGCCTGCGAGCCCGAGGTGTCGATCTGGGACCTCGCCGCGCTCGACGTCATCGTGCGCGAGGCCGGGGGCCGGTTCACCGACCTGACCGGCGCGCAGGGGCCCGCGGGTGGGCACGCGATCGCCACGAACGGGGCGCTGCACGACGCGGCCCTCGCGCACGTCCGGCTGCCCGACCCTGCCTGATCCGGCGGAGGACGGGCGGCGTCAGACAGCCCCCGCATCGGTCCAGCGAGCGAGAGCGGCCGCCATCGCCGAGTCCGGACGCGGGTCGACGACCTCACCGGCCTCCCTCTCGGGCGTGACCGCCACGCCCACCCCGCGCCCGGCGGTCATCGCCGCCCCGACGGCCGAGGCGCTGCGCAGCCCGAGGGGGCGGACCGGCCGGCCGAGCACGTCGGCGAGCACCTGGACGACGACGCCGGACCGCGCCGCCCCGCCGGTGACCAGGACGGGACCGGGGTCGCTCACCTCCAGGAGCTCGAACGCCGAACGGACCGCGAAGACCACTCCCTCCAGCGCCGCGCGCGCGAGATCGGCGCGGGTGGTGCCGGCAGAGATCCCGGTCCAGCTCGCGCGGTCGTCGTGGCCCGCGACAGCGCCACGCTCACCCGTCAGGAAGGGCCGGAACTGCACCCCTCCGGCGCCGGCCGGGCGGCGGCCGCCGCGGTGACGAACTCCGCCCAGGACAGGCCGAGGACGCCGCGGGCCCACTCCCACGCGGAGCCGCCGTTCTGCAGCGCCGCCATGGCGTACCAGCCCCCGGTTGTGTCGGCGTAGGCGTGGACCAGCGGGTCCGCCGACGGCCGCGGTCGCCCGCCCGGCCGCAGCAGCTGGGCGCCGGTGCCGAGGTTGACCTGCGCAGGGCCGGCGGCACCGGCGGCGAGCAGAGCCAGCGGGGCGTCGGCAGCCCCGACGACGACCGGCACCTCACCGACGGGGAGCCGCGCGCTGCCGACGACCTCCTCCGACGGCCGGACCACCGGCAGCAGGGCAGGGTCGATCCCGGCCGCGGCGACCGCGGCCGGCGACCAGTGGTCGGCGACCACGTCCCACAGCAGGGTCGCCGACGCGTCACTGCGGTCGGTGACCGCCGGATCCGAGCCGGGCAGCAGCGTCGCCCGCAGGGCGTCCTTCGGCAGCAGGACCGCCGCCGCCCGCCGGAGCGCGTCCGGCTCGTGCCGGCACAGCCAGGCGAGCAGCGGCCCGGTCATGCCCGCGACCAGCGGGTTGCCCAGCGCGGCCCGGTCGCCCGCAGGGAGCTCCCGCCACCGGGCGAGTTCGGGCGCACCTCGCTGGTCGGGCCACAGCAGTGCGGGCCGCAGCGCCGCCCCGTCGCCGTCGACCAGGACGGCGCCGTGCATCTGCCCCGAGATGCCCAGCGACCGGACCCGGGTTCCCGCCAGGGCGGGGCCGACCGCGGCCACGGCGCCATCGAGAGCCGCGCACCAGGTGCGGACGTCGATCTCGGCGCGCCCCGGCGCCGGCCGGCCGTACTCGTAGCCGCGCTCTGCCTGCGCGACCACCGTCCCCGCCGCGTCGAGTGCGACGAGCTTGAGCCCGGAGGTCCCGAGGTCGGCGCCGAGCAGGACGTCAGGCACGGCGCCGTCAGCCGCCGTGGGCGAAGCCGCCGGCGCGGCCGTTGCGGTCGGCGAGCAGTCCGGCCAGCGTCGAGAGGGCGATCTCCGCGGGCTGCCGGGAGCCGATGTCCAGGCCGATCGGCCGGTGGACCCGCGCGATGTCCTCCGGTGGCACCCCCAGCGCGGTGAGGGCGGCGACGTGCGGACCCTCGTGGCGCGGGTTGCCCATGACGCCGATCCAGCGCGCCGGCCGGCCGAGCGCGTCACGGAGCAGCTCACCGAGCTCGTCGCGGTGGTGGTCGGTGACGACGACGTCGGCGGAGCCGGCGGCCAGCTCGTCGTCCAGCTCCGCGAAGGCCAGCACGCGCACGTCGGGCGTTCCCGCGGGAACGCGCTCGGGGTCCGGGTCGACCAGGGCGGTCCGGAAGCCGAGCTCGGCAGCCCACCGCACCAGCACCTCCGACACCGGCGAGGCGAAGACGGCGACGAGCAGGCGGTCGGCGGTCACGCCGGCTTCTCGGGGCTGTCGCCGTAGGCGTAGGCGCTGTTCGCGTACCGGCCGCCGACGGCCACGCCCGGCGGGGCGATCGCGTCGAGCCGGGCCAGGTCGTCGGGGTCAGCTCCACCGCCGCGGCGGCGACGTTCTCCTCCAGGTAGCCCCGCAGCTTGGTGCCGGGAATCGGGACGACGTCGTCGCCCTGCGCCAGCACCCAGGCCAGCGCGAGCTGCCCGGGCGTCGCCCCTTCGCGGCGGCGAGGTCGCGGACGGCGTCGACCAGCCGCAGATTGGCGGCGAAGGCCTCGCCGGCGAACCGTGGGTGGGTGCGCCGCCAGTCGTCCTCGGCGAAGTCGGCCGGGCTGGTGAGGGCGCCGGTGAGGAAGCCGCGGCCCAGCGGGCTGAACGGCACGATGCCGATCCCGTGCTCCCGGGCGACCGCCACTACCTCCGCTTCGAGATCGCGCGTCCACAGCGACCACTCGCTCTGCAGCGCGGCGATCGGGTGCACCGCGACCGCCCGCCGGATCGAGGCGGCGCTGGCCTCCGACAAGCCGAGGTGACGGACCTTGCCCTGCTGCACCAGCTCCCCCATCGCCCCGACCGTGTCCTCGATCGGGACCTCCGGGTCGACGCGGTGCTGGTAGTAGAGGTCGATGACGTCGACGCCCAGCCGACGCAGGCTGGCCTCGGCGCAGGCACGCACGTTCTCCGGCCGTCCGTCGATGGTCGTGCCCCCGCCGGTGTCGTGGGTCAGCGAGAACTTGGTGGCCAGCTGCACCTCGTCCCGCCGCCCGGCGATCGACTGCCCGACCAGCTCCTCGTTGTGCCCCGCCCCGTAGACGTCCGAGGTGTCGAGGAAGGTGACGCCGAGGTCGAGGGCCCGGTGGACGGTGGCGATCGACTCCTGCCGGTCGGCGGCGCCGTACATCTGGCTCATGCCCATGCAACCCAGGCCGAGGGTGGAGACGGTCAGCCCGTCGCGGCCGAGCCTGCGGGTGCCCACGGGAGAAGTCATGCCCGCATCCTTCCCCGTGCCGCCCCCACGCGCACGGGATGCCGCTCGGCAGGCGGGAGCCCCGCCCCGTCGTCTGGTGGGATGGGGTCGGAACCGGGCTCCGGGACGAGCCCGCATCGAGGAGGCACCGTGCAGTACGCCGAGTCCGTCGTGGACCTGGTCGGCAACACCCCGCTCGTTCGGCTCACCTCGGTGACCCGCGACCTGGGTCCCGACGCCCCGCTCGTGCTCGCCAAGGTCGAATACCTCAACCCCGGCGGTTCGGTGAAGGACCGGATCGCCGTGCGGATGGTGGACGCCGCCGAGGCCAGCGGCGCCCTGAAGCCCGGCGGCACCATCGTGGAGCCGACCAGCGGCAACACCGGCATCGGGCTCGCGCTGGTGGCCCAGCAGCGCGGCTACCGGTGCATCTTCATCTGCCCCGACAAGGTCGGGCAGGAGAAGATCAACGTGCTCAAGGCCTACGGCGCCGAGGTCGTCGTCTGCCCGACCGCCGTCGACCCGGCCGACCCGCGCTCCTACTACTCGGTCTCCGACCGCCTCGCGCGGGAGACGCCTGGCGGCTGGAAGCCCGACCAGTACTCGAACCCGGCCAACCCGCAGTCGCACTACGAGACGACGGGACCGGAGATCTGGGCGCAGACCGAGGGCCGGATCACCACGTTCGTCACCGGCATGGGCACCGGCGGCACGATCAGCGGCATCGGGCGCTACCTCAAGGAGGTCTCCGGCGGGACGGTCCGCGTCGTGGGCGCCGACCCGGAGGGCTCTGTCTACTCCGGCGGCACCGGCCGCCCGTACCTCGTCGAGGGCGTGGGCGAGGACTTCTGGCCGTCCACCTACGACCGCGAGATCGCCGATGAGATCATCCCGGTCTCCGACGGCGACTCCTTCGCCATGACGCGCCGGCTGGCCCGGGAGGAGGGCCTGCTGGTGGGCGGGTCCTGCGGGATGGCGGTGGTCGCCGCCCTGCAAGCCGCCTCGACGCTGACCAAGGACGACGTGCTGGTCGTGCTGCTCCCCGACGGCGGTCGCGGCTACCTGAACAAGATCTTCAGCGACTCCTGGATGTCCGACTACGGCTTCCTCGACTCCGCGTCCGGCGAGACGGTGGGCGAGCTCCTGCACACCAAGTCGGGTGAGACCCCGACGCTGGTGCACACGCACCCGAACGAGACCGTCCGCGACGCCATCGACATCCTGCGCGAGTACGGCGTCAGCCAGCTACCGGTCGTGCGCGCCGAGCCGCCGGTCACCGCCGGCGAGGTGGTCGGCTCGGTGGACGAGAAGACCCTGCTCGACTCCCTGTTCGCCGGACGCGCGAGCCTGTCCGACCGGGTCGAGAAGCACATGAGCCCGCCGCTGCCGATCATCGGGTCCGGGGAGCCGGTCACCGAGGCCGTCACCGCGCTCGGCTCGGCCGACGCGCTGCTGGTGCACGTCGACGGCAAGCCGGCGGGCGTGGTCACCCGGCAGGACGTCCTCGGGCACCTGACCGGCCTGCCGCATACGGTCGCCTGATGAGCCGCGAGAAGGACGCCCGAGCGAGCGCCAGCGAGCGAGGAGCGGAACGAGGGGAAGTCGCGCCGTCGAGCGCGGCTTCAACACCAGGGCGATCCACGCCGGGCAGGAGCCCGACCCGGCCACCGGTGCCGTCATCCCGCCCGTGCACCTGACGACCACCTACAAGCAGGACGGCGTCGGCGGGCTGCGCGGCGGCTACGAGTACAGCCGCAGCGGCAACCCGACGCGGACGGCGCTGCACGAGGCGCTGGCCGCGCTGGAGGAGGGCACCACGGCGCTCGCCTTCGCGTCCGGCCTCGCGGCGGAGGACACCCTGCTGCGCACCATCTGCCGTCCGGGCGACCACGTCGTCCTCGGCGGCGACGCGTACGGCGGGACGTTCCGGCTCATCTCCCGCGTGCTGTCGGAGTGGGGGCTGGAGTACACGCCCGTCCACCTCGACGACTCCGACGCGGTGCGGGCGGCGATCCGGCCGACCACCCGGGTGGTCTGGTGCGAGACGCCCAGCAACCCCTGCTGAACATCACCGACATCGAAGCCACCGCGGAGGTCGCGCACGCGGCCGGCGCGCTGCTCGTCGTCGACAACACCTTCGCCTCGCCGTACCTGCAGCGGCCGCTGACCCTGGGCGCGGACGTCGTCGTCCACTCGACGACCAAGTACCTCGGCGGGCACTCCGACGTGGTGGGCGGCGCGCTGGTGACGCGGGACGCCGGCCTCGGGGAGCGGCTGGCCTACAACCACAACGCGATGGGCGCGGTGGCCAGCCCGTTCGACTCCTGGCTCGTGCTGCGCAGCCTCAAGACGCTGGGCGTGCGGATGGATCGGCACTCCGCGAACGGTGCGCGCGTGGCCGAGTACCTGCTCGACCACCCCGCCGTCTCCAGCGTGCTGTACCCCGGCCTGCCCACCCACCCCGGGCACGACGTCGCCACGAAGCAGATGTCCGGCTTCGGCGGGATGGTGTCCTTCCGGCTCAGGGCCGGCGAGGAGACCGCCCTGGAGGTCTGCGAGCGGGCGCAGCTGTTCACGCTGGCGGAGTCGCTGGGTGGCGTGGAGTCGCTGATCGAGCACCCGGGCCGGATGACGCACGCCAGCGCGGCCGGCTCGCCGCTGGAGGTGCCGAGCGACCTCGTCCGGCTCTCGGTCGGCATCGAGGACGTCGACGACATCCTCGCCGACCTCGAGCAGGCCCTGGGCTGACGCCTCAGGTGCCCGGAGCGGTCGGCCCGACGATGAACAGCGGGCGAAAGTGCTCCACCACGGGGAACGGGTCGTAGAAGGAGTGCAGCAGGCGCCGCCACTCCTGGTATCCCGGCGAGCCGCGGAAGCCCTCCGTGTGGTCCTGGAGGCTGTTCCACTCGACGAGCAGGAGGAAGACGTTGTCCCGCTCCACACACCGGGACAGCAACAGCCGCCGGAAGCCCGGCGACGCGGAGATGATCGGGGAAGCGGACCGGAAGGCCGCCTCGAATTCGGCCTCGCGGCCCGGGGTCACGGACAGCTCTGCGTGTTCGAGGATCACCGGGGCACCGTACGGCCGCCGGGCACAGCGCCCGTCCATCGGCCGCCGGCCCCGTCCTCCGCGGGCGGGTGAGGAGGACCCGGTCAGCGCGGAAGCGTCAAGATCCTCGGGCCGTCGGCGGTGACGGCGACGGTGTGCTCGACGTGGGCGGCGCGGCTGCCGTCGGCGCTGCGCAGCGTCCAGCCGTCGGCGTCGACGCGGTAGTCGTCGCTCCCTCCGGCAAGGAACCACGGCTCGATGGCGATCACCAGACCGGGCTTCAGCGGCACTCCACGCCCGGCCCGGCCCTCGTTGGGAACGCTCGGCACCTCGTGCATCGTCCGTCCCACACCGTGCCCACCCTGGTCGGTGTTGATCCCGCAGCCGCCCGCGCGCCCCACCGCGCCGATCGCCGCGGAGATGTCGCCCACGCGTTTGCCGACGACGGCCGCCGCGATGCCGGCCGCCAGCGCACGCTCGGTCGTCGCGACCAACTCGAGGTCCTCGGGACGCGGGGCTCCCACGGGGTAGGTCATCGCGGCGTCCCCGACCCAGCCGTCGAGGGTGGCGCCGGCGTCGACGCTGAGCAGGTCGCCGTCCTCGAGCTCGTACGGCGTCGGGATGCCGTGCAGCGCGACGTCGTTCACCGACAGGCACAGGACGCCCGGGAAGGGCGGCGTGGTGGCCAACGGCGCGTACCCGAGGAAGGGCGAGGTCGCTCCGGCATCGGCCAGCACGTCACGGGCGATGGCGTCGAGCCGGCTGAGCCGCACGCCGGGGGCCGCCTCCGCCTTCACCGCCGCGTGCATGTCGGCGACGACGGCGCCGGCCGCACGCATCGCGTCCAGCTCGCCGGGTGTCCGTAGTTCGATCACGTCGCCGCCTTCCGGTATGTGTGAGGGCCCCGTCCCCTCACCCCTCGCAGGCTCGGGGCGAGCCTCTGGACGGGGCCGGGCGAAGCCTAGGGGCCCTCCTGCGCGCGGCGCGTGGCCGGCCGGGTGCCCACGCCGGCGTTCTTCACGGTCGCCGCGCTGGACGTCCCCCTGGACCGTCTGCTCCGACCTGGCCCCGCCCACCGGCGACACCGCGCTCACCGCCTGACGAAGGACCCCGTCCCTCTCACCCCTCGGAGGCTCGGGGCGAGCCTCCGGACGGGGCCGTGGAGGATGATGTAGGCGTGAGCACCACGGACGACACCCGCGACCTGACCACCCTCGACCAGGAGCGCGCCCGCATCCGGGAGGCCTGGCTGAAGCCGGCCGGCGAGCGCCCCGCGTCGACCGCCCGAGGGCTGCACCACACGGCGCTGATCAGCGCCGACGTCGAGCGGACCGTGCGCTTCTACCAGGACGTCCTCGGTTTCCCGCTCACCGAGTTGATCGAGAACCGTGACTACCCGGGCTCCTCGCACTTCTTCTTCGACATCGGCCACGGCAACCTGCTGGCCTTCTTCGACTTCCCCGGGTTGGACGTCGGCCCCTACGCCGAGGTGCTCGGCGGGCTGCACCACATGGCCATCAGCGTCGACCCCGAGCGCTGGGAGACCCTCGTCCGGCGGCTCACCGAGGCCGGCGTCGAGCACGAGGTGCACAGCGGGGTCTCGGTCTACTTCCGCGACCCCGACGGCGCGCGCATCGAGCTCATCGCCGATCCACTCGGCGAGATGTACGGCCACCACGTCCTCTGACGGTGCCCGCCAGGCCAGGCCTGTCGCCGTGATCCCGGCGTCGTCGCGCTGGGGTCGCAGCCACAGGCCTGGAGTGGGCCCCGGTCAGTTCCCGGGGACGCCACCAGGTCGGCGTACTCCTCGTGCTTGCCGATCCAGCCGCGAACGAACGAGCACTGCGGGACGACGGAGCCACCCTTGGCGCGGACGTCGTCCAGCGCGGCCTTCACCAGCGTGCTGCCCAGGCCCGTGCGACCGGAGTCCTGGTCGACCTCCGTGTGGGTGAAGACGACGGTGTCGCCGCGGCGCTCGTAGTCGGCGTGGCCCAGCAACTGGTCGCCGTCGCGGATCTCGTACCGGTTCGCCTCGGGGGCGTCCTTCACAGTGGGCTCCATGCCGGTCCCCTACCCCGGCGCCGCCCGTTCGATCACTCCGCCAGGGAGAGCGCCCGCGTCGGACACGCCTGGACGGCGTCCTCGACGTCGCCGAGCTCCTTTCCGGTCGGCTCGGGGCGGTGCACGACGAGCACGCCGTCGTCGTCGACCTCGAAGACCTCGGGCGCCAGCGCCTCGCACGCGCCCGACCCCACGCAGCGCTCCCGGTCCACCTCGATCCGGCTCATCGCACGCCCGCCAGCCGTGCCGGCAACCGCTTGAGGCCGTTGACGAAGGACGACCGCAGCCGGGCCGGCTCCCCCGCCACCTCCAGGTCGGGCAGCTGCTCGAACAGCTGCCGGAAGGCCACCGCGATCTCCCGGCGGGCCAGGTGCGCACCGAGGCAGAAGTGCGGGCCGTGCCCGCCGAAGCCGACGTGCGGATTGGGGTCGCGGGTCAGGTCGAACACGTGGGGGTCGGCGAAGAGCTCGGGGTCCCGGTTGGCCGCCGCGTAGAACAGCAGGAACTTGTCACCGGCGGTGAACCGGTGGCCGTTCAGCTCACCGTCCTGCGTGGCCGTGCGGCGCATCCAGGTGATCGGACTGGTCCAGCGCACGACCTCCTCGACCGCCGTCCTGTCGATCGACGGGTCGGCCATCCACCGGGCCCGCTCTCCCGGGTGCTCGGACAAGGCGAGGATGCCCTGCGAGATGGCGTTGCGCGTGGTCTCGTTGCCCGCGACCAGGAGCAGGATGAAGAACGAGGCGATCTCCTGGTGGGTCAGCCGTTCGCCGTCCACCTCGGTGGTCACCAGCGCCGTGGTCAGGTCGTCGGTGGGCCGCTCGAGGCGCTCGGCCGCCAGCAGCTCCATGATCCCGGCGAGCGCGATGCCGGCCTCGAACAGCGCGGTCAGCGGCTCGTCCTGGTCCTCGATGAGCTCCGGGTCGCCGCCGGACAGGATCACGTTCGACGCCGCCAGCACCTGGGCCCGGTCCTCAGCGGGCACGCCCATCATGTCGCAGATGACCCGCAGCGGGATCGGTGCGGCGATGTCGGCGACGACGTCGAGCCGCCCCTCGTCGGCCTCCGCGGTCCGGCGCGCCTCGTCCAGCACGTCCTCGACGATGCCGCGCACGGAGTCGACCACCCGCTCCAACATCCGCGGGGTGAACGTCTTGGAGACGATGCGGCGGATCCGGGCGTGCCGGGGTCGTCCATGCTGATCATCGAGCCGTAGAACTCGTGCAGGTCGGCCGGGATGTCCTGGATGGACACCGCCCCTTGCCGGAGCAGAAGACCTGCGGCTGGGAGCTGATCGCGTCCAGGTCCGCGTGCCGGGTGACGGCGTAGTACCCGGGACCGGCCTCCAGGCCGGGGATCTCCGGCTCGGCGAAGAACGCGAACGGGCGCTGGGCGCGGAGCCGATCGAAGACCGCGTGCCGCACCTCCGGCGGTTCCAGCCAGAAGTCCCGGTCGGAGAGGTCGACATCGCCCAGGTCGGTGAGTCCGGATGCGGCGTCCACAGCCATCGGGCGTCCTCCAGGCAGTAACGGTCAACGGTGACTGTGACGCTAGAGAGTCGGCGGGGTGATGCACAACACAGACGGCGCGCGAGGACGCAAGAAGGCCCGGTCACCGAGGTGACCGGGCCTTTCGTCGTAGCGGGGACAGGATTCGAACCTGTGACCTCTGGGTTATGAGCCCAGCGAGCTACCGAGCTGCTCCACCCCGCGTCGGTAGAACCCACGGTACACGGTGCCCGTCGCCGTCTCCCGCGCCCCCGGAACGAGCTCCGGTACCACTCCGTCACACGGGTCCCAGGCACGCGCGCGCCTTCCCTCGGGTGCGTGCCCGTCCGCTTACAGTCCGCTACGTGGTGGGGGATGAGACGGCGAGCATGTTCGCCGGTCAGCCACAGCCGGTGGAGATCCACCACCGCGGCATCTGGTACTCCGGCGAGCTGATCGGCTGGCGCCACGAGAGCAACGGCCGGGTCGCGGCCCGCGTGCGCTGCCGCGTCGACGGCCTGCGGCACTCCGCGTGGATGGACCTCGCCGACCTGCGACTCCCTGACCCCAAGCGCCCGCCGCACAAGGAGCCGTTCCCGGCCGTGGTGCACCGACCGGTGCCCGCGGGCGCCTGGGACGCGGACGACGCGACGCGGCCCAACCCGCTGCTGACGGGGCTCCGGACCCGCGCGGCCAAGCCTGCGCACGCCGTGCAGCCACCCGCTCCGCGGACGGTCGAGCCGGCCGGGCGCCCTGATCACGAGCAGGCCGGCGCGGTGCGCCGGAACCGGTACCTGCGCAAGCACGAGGCCTACCTCAGCGTCGTCTGACCTGCGCACGAGCGTTGGGGAATCCACCATCGGCGTCCGCCGGGGGCTCAGGCGGTCCCTGCCGGTCGCTCCACCTCTGGGCGGGACGCGCCGGAACCACAGGAGTCGCCGGAAACGACAGTGGCCCCCACAGAATCTGTGAGGGCCACTGTCCGTTGGTAGCGGGGGCAGGATTCGAACCTGCGACCTCTGGGTTATGAGCCCAGCGAGCTACCGAGCTGCTCCACCCCGCGTCGGTAGAGACCAGCCTACCAGCCGTGGCGGCCGGGGAGGGCGCGGGGTCACCACGCCCTCCCCGACCCTCACTCGCCGGCCTGCTGGGCGGCCTGGTAGGCGTCGACGGCGGCCTGCAGGTCCTCGAGCGCCTGCCCCTGACCCGCGAAGTCGCCGGCCCGCTGGGCGTTGGCCAGGGCCTCCAGCGCGGCGTTGATGTTCACGACCGCCTGCTCCATGTCCGGTGTCGCCGGGGTTCCGTCGGTATCCGGCACCGTCGGCTCCGTCGGTTCCGTCGGCTCCGGGGTCGACACGTCCTCCGCGGTGTCGGCGATGTCGTCGCTGTCGGTCGCCGACTCCCCGCCCCCGCGCCGAACACCTGGTCGAGCGCCTCGGAGAGCGTGTTGGCGTAGCCGATCCGGTCCCCGAAGTTGACCAGGACCTTCTGCAGCAGCGGGAAGGAGTTCTCCCCGGAGCCGCGGACGTACAACGGCTCCACGTAGAGCAGACCCGCGTCGCCGATCGGCAGGGTCAGCAGGTTGCCGAACACCGCGGTGGAGTTCTCGCTGTTGAACAGCGTGAGGTCAGGTCGTACCTGGTTGTTCGTCTCGAACGCGTTCTGCACCTGCCCCGGCCCCCGGAACGGGGTGTTGCCCGGCAGCTGCAGCACCTGGATCTCCCCATAGGTGTCCGGAGCACTCGAGGCGGAGATGAACGCCGACAGGTTCTCCCGCTGGAAGGCGTTCAGCGCGCTGGTCAGCTGGAAACTGGCCTCGTCGTCCCCCGGCCGCTGCGCCAGGATGTAGTACGGCGGCTGGTCCTGGTCGGTGTTCTGCGTCGGGTCGTCCGGGATCTGCCAGCGGTCGCTCTGGTTGTAGAAGTCGACCGGGTCCTCGACGTGGTACCGGGTCAGGATCTCCCGCTGGACCTTGAAGATGTCCTGCGGGTAGCGCACGTGGCCGACCAGTTCGTCCGTCATCTCGCTGCGCGGCTCCACCACGCCGGGGAACGCCTTCATGTACGTCTGCAGGACGGGGTCCTCCTCGTCCCACTCGTACAGCGTCACGGTGCCGTCGTAGGCGTCGACCGTGGCCTTCACCGAGTTGCGGATGTAGTTGAAGGTCTGGTTCGGCAGCGCCGTGGTGCCCGTCCCGGTGATCGCGTCCGCCGTCGCCTCACCCAGCTGCATCTGCTCCGCGTAGGGATAGGAGTCGGAGGTGGTGTAGCCGTCCAGCATCCAGACGATCCGCCCGTCGATCACCGCGGGGTACGGATCGCCGTCCACCTCGAGGAACGGCGCGACCTTCTCCACACGCGCACGGGGATCGCGCTCATACAGGACCCTCGACTCCTCGTTGACCGCCCCCGACAGCAGGAAGTTGCGCTCCCGGTAGTAGATCGCGTACGTCAGCTGCCGGAAGAAGCTGCCGATCGAGACGCCACCCCCGCCGTCGTAGGTGTTGTTGATCTGCCGGTCGTCCGAACCACCCTCGGGCAGGTCGAACTCCCGCGGCTCGGCCCCCTCCGGCGCTCCGACGACGGAGTAGTCCTCGATCAGCTCGCCGTAGTAGATCCGGCTCTCCTCGACCGGGATGCTGCCCCGGACCGGGAGGTCACGGGTGGTGAAGTTGGGCTCGCCACCCTCCTGCCCGGCCACGACCTCGTTCGCCGGCGCGGCGACGAACCCGTTGCCGTGGGTGTAGACGGTGTGCCGGTTGATCCACGTGTCCTGGTTCTCCGACAGCCCGGCGCTGTCGAGCTCCCGTACGGCCACGACGTAGTCACCGAGCTCGCCGTCGACGGTGTACCGGTCGATGTCGAGCTTCTCGGGAAGCCGTAGACGTTGCGGATCTGCTGGCGCGCCGTGAACGTCGCCGACAGGACGTTGGGGTCCAGGAGGCGGGCGTTCGGGATCGTCTCGGTGTCGTTGCGCAGTTCGGCGAGCGCGGCGCCGGCGTCGACCTCGTTGGCGCCCGCGCTGTCCTGCGCGTAGTCCACGTACCCGATGTCGGACAGGTTGTAGGCGTCCAGCGTCGACTCGATGGCCCGCTCGATGTAGGGCTCTTCCTTCTCGTTGGCGCTCGGGTTGACGACGAACTGCTGGACGATCGCCGGGTAGGCGACCCCGATGACCAGGCTCGAGATGAGCAGCAGCACCAGCGCGGCGGCCGGCAGCAGGAAGTTGCGCACGAAGATGTTCGCCAAGAACGCGATCGCGCAGATGATCGCGACGAACACCAGGATCGTCTTGGGGACCAGCAGCGCGTTGATGTCGGTGTAGCTGGCGCCGGTGAACACATTGCCCCGGTCGGAGTAGACCAGGCCGTACCGGTCCAGCCAGTAGGCGACCGCCTTGAGCGCGACGAACAGGCCGAGCAGCACCGACAGGTGCACCCGAGCCGCCGCCGTCAGCTTCTGTCCGGGCGTCTGCAGCCGCAGGCCACCGAAGACGTAGTGCGTCAGCACGGCGCCGATCAGCGCCAGCAGCACGATGGCGAAGCCGAAGCCGAGCGCCAGCCGGTAGAACGGGTAGTCGAAGACGAAGAAGGACAGGTCCATGCCGAACTGCGGGTCGGTGCGCCCGAAGTCGGTGCTGTTGCGGAACTGCAGCCACGTCTGCCAGCTGCTCTGCGCGGTGAAACCCGCGAACAGACCCAGCACGATCGCGATGCCGGTGAGCACCAGCCCGCGGCGGGGCTCCAGCGACTGGCGGTAGCGCTCGAGGTTCTGCTGCTCCAGCGACATCGGCCGGAACGTCGGCCGGAACCGGTAGGCCAGGTGGATCGACGCGGCGACGGCGCCACCGGTGGCCACGCCGGCGACCGCGAACAGCAGGGCGCGCGTCTGGAGCTCGGTCCAGAAGACCTCGGTGTAGTCGGTCTCGTCGAACCAGAGGTAGTCGACGTAGACGTTGGTCAGCGTGCCGATGGCCGTGAACAGCACCAGGAGCACGGCGACGGCGCCGAGGACCAGCTTCGCGCGGCGCGACAGGGTCGGCACCGGCACGGGGGCCGCATGGCCACGAGCGCTCTCCTTCAGTTGCAGACAGTTGCAGGTGTGCGACGTGCAGGGATCCGATCCGCGGCCGATCGACGGGGTCGATCGCGCCGCGGCCCGAATCTCCGGTCATCCCAGCACAACGCGCGGGGGACGACGGGGTTCCCTCGCGGGTCAGGGAGTCAGCAGGTGGCCGGCGTCCGCCCGGCCTCGAGATCGGCGAGCGCCTCCAGGGCGTCGTCGAGAGTCGCGACGCGGGCCAGCGGGAACCCCGGATCGGGCGCGGCCGCCGCCTCCGCGCAGTTGTCCGCCGGGACGAGGAAGAGCTCCGCCCCGATCTCCTGCGCGGCGACCATCTTGAGCGGGATCCCACCGATGGCGCCCACGTTCCCGTCGGCGTCGATCGTGCCGGTGCCGGCGATCACCGCTCCCCGGTCAGGTCGTCGTCACCGACCAGGTCGAGGATGCCGAGGGTCAGCATGAGCCCGGCCGAGGGCCGCCGACATCCTCCACCTGGATGTCGACGTCGAAGGGGCGGCCGGCTGCTCCAGGATCGTGATGCCCAGCAGCGAGCCCTCCCCGTCCTCCGCGGTCCCGGTCGTGACCGTCGCCGTCCCCGGCTCCCCCAGGCGCGTGTAGGACACCGTCACCGTCGAACCGCCGGGGATGGACGAGAGGACCTCGTCCAGCGCCTCGGTGTCCGGCGTGGGGACGCCGTCGATCGCCTCCAGGGCGTCGCCCTCCTCCAGCGCCCCGTCGGACGGCGAGTCCTCGGCGAGCCCCTGGACGACGATCTTCTCCGGGTAGCCCAGCCGGCCCAGGGCGACGGTCATGGCCGCCTGTTCGGAGGTGAGGAACGCCTGTCGGTTGGCCTGGCGGGTCTCCTCCACGGAGCGGTCCGGCGGGTAGACCGACTCCTCCGGCACCACGCTCACCTCGTCGTCGAACCACCCGCGGACCGCCTGCACGAGGCTCAGCCCACCCCGGCTGACCCCGACGGTGGTCAGGTTCAGGTTCCCCTCGACCTCGTTGCGGTCCCGGCCCTCGACGCTGATGATCGGCTCGCCGTCGATGTCGCCGAGGGTGTTGAACGTCGGGCCGGGCACCTGCGCGACGTAGGGCACGGGCAGCGTCGTGCCGAGGATCCCGAACAGGACCAGGAGCACGACACCGGCGGTCAGGACGGCGGTCCGGCGGGTCACGACGGGCGAGCCTATGCGTCCGACCTGGACGACGCCGTCCGCGTGGCACACGCGGCCCCGTCCAGAGGCTCGCCGCGAGCTCGCGAACGGGGAGGAGGACGGGGTCCTTCTGGCGTCTACCGTGGGGCGCATGAGCGATGTGCCGTTCGGCTTCGGACCGTCCGACCGCGACCCCGAGCGCCGCGAGCCCGGCCAGGGCGGCAACCCCGGCGACCCCTTCGGGCTCGGCGCGCTGTTCGGTGGCATCGCCGGCGGCGGTTCCCCGGAGGACCTGCTCGGCAAGATGCCGCTGTTCGCCGAGCTGCAGAAGCTGATGAACTGGACCGGCGGTCCCGTCAACTGGGACCTCGCCCGTCAAGGCGCCATCAGCCAGCTGGCGGCGGGACACCAGCCGTCGTCGGACGCCGAGCGGACCGGCGTCGCCGAGGCTTTGCGGCTGGGTGACCTCTGGCTGGACCAGGCCACCGAGCTCCCGTCGGGCATCGAGCGGACCGCCGCGTGGTCCCGCGTCGAGTGGGTCGAGCAGACCCTCCCTGCCTGGGGAGCCCTGATCGATCCCCTGGCGGAGAAGGTCGTCGCGGCGATGACCAGCGCGCTGCCGCAGGAAGCCGCCATGGCCTTCGGTCCGGTGGCCGGGATCATGGGCCGGATGGGCGGGCTCATGTTCGGCGCCCAGGTCGGCCAGGCCCTCGGCAAGCTGGCCGACGAGGTCGTCAGCAGCACCGACGTCGGGCTGCCCCTGGCCCCGGCCGGGACCGGCGTGCTCGTCCCGCAGAACGTGGCCGCCTTCGCGTCCGGTCTCGACCGGCCCGCCGACGAGGTCCGGCTGTTCCTGGCGCTGCGCGAGGCCGCCTCCCAGCGGCTGTTCGCCCACGTGCCGTGGCTGCGCCAGCAGCTCCAGGACGCCGTGCACGCCTACGCCCGCGGCATCACGATCGATCGCGAGGCCATCGAGCGCGGCCTGACCGAGGCGATGTCCGGGATGGAGGGCGGCATCGACCCGAGCAACCCGGAGAGCATCCAGCAGCTCCTGGGCAGTGGCGTCCTCGAGCCGGAGGAGACGCCGGAGCAGCACATGGCTCTGCGCCGTCTGGAGACGCTGCTCGCCCTGGTCGAGGGCTGGGTGGACACCGTCGTCGCCGAGGCGGCGAAGGACCGGCTGCCCGGGCACTCCGCGCTCGCCGAGACGATGCGGCGCCGTCGGGCATCGGGCGGACCGGCAGAGCAGACCTTCGCCACCCTGGTCGGGCTCGAGCTGCGGCCGCGTCGCCTGCGCGACGCAGCCACCGTGTGGGGCGCCATGACCCAGCAGCACGGGATGGACGCCCGCGACCGCCTCTGGTCGCACCCCGACCTGCTCCCCACGTCCGACGACCTCGACGAGCCGCTGGACTTCGTCGCCCGCCAGGGCCTCGACGACGACCTGGCGGCCCTGACGGCCGACGACGCCGAGAAGCCGGACACGACCGCTGACGACGAGGCTGACGAGGGCCAGCAGCCGGGCTGAGCCCACGACGGCGGCGTCCTCGAGGGCATCGCACCCGCACCTGGTGACGTGCCGGAGCGGCCCCGGTGCGGGCCCCGCCGCGAGCCTGCGAGTGGTGGGTCGCAGCGGGGTCCTCCATCAGTCGACGATGTCGGCGGCCGGGTCCTCGTCCACCCCGTCGCCACCCGAGGCGGCCTGCTCGACCCCTCCAGGAAGCCACGGGCCCGCTCGGCGCGGGGATAGCGTGCGACGTGGGCCCAGAAGCGCTCGTCGTGCCCCGGCTCGAGCAGGTGGACGAGCTCGTGCACGAGCACGTAGTCGACGACGTACTCGGGCATCGACCGCAGTCGGCTCGACAGACGGATGCTGCCGTCGGCCGGGGTGCAGGAACCCCATCGGCGGTTCTGGTTGTCCACCCACCGCACGCTGGTGGGTTCGGCCAGTCCGTCGAGGTGAGCGGCCGACAGCGCCCGGGCGCGGGCCATCAGCTCGTCGTCGCCCCCGAGCGAGCGGCGCCGCCGCTCCTCCCGGGTCTCCAGCTTCGCGACCATCTGGGCCACCCAGCGTCGCTCCTCCGCCGGGCTGAACGCGGCCGGGATGAGGACGACGGTTCGCCCCTGCTCCCGGTAGGCGGTCACCGTCCGACGCCGACGCGCGCTGCGCCGCACCTCCACGGTCCCGAGCGCGGCGGGACCGCCGGCGAGCGGCGGCCGATCGGCGTCCGGAGCCGAGCCGTCGTCCTGGGCAGCGCGCCGGGAGCGGGCAGCCGGCACCGCGCGAGCACCCCGCTGGGCGACGGGCGCCGAGCCGCTCGCCTCGGGGCACGCGTGAGCGTCAGGGATCCATCCGGGCACGCAGGCACCGTAAGGCACTCTGCCGACCTCGCGCCTGTGCGGAAGCACCCACTCGGGTGCAGGTCGCACGGACGATGGACACGACCGCCGCTCCACCCGGTGACAAGGCTTGCGCTCGGTGGTCGTTCCACAGCCGCGTTGGCGGCATCCGCCCAGGTGAGGTACGGAGCAGGTGCGGGCGGGCCGCGGTTGTCCCGGCCCGGTCCCCGGTCCGCGCACAGGGACACGCCGAACCGTCCCCACGTGCTCCACAGGTTTGTCCACAGGCTGTGGGGAACGCGCCCGGGAGGTGGGCACCGGCACTCGCCCTCCGTGCACCACGGCTGGCCCGCCCACCTGCGCTGACGGGTAGCGTTCCTGCGCAACGGCGCCCGGCGCGCGTGCCGAGGCACCCCGAGTTCGAGGAGATCCCCGTGGCGGAGAGCTACAACGGCTACTGCGTGAAGTGCAAGGAGAAGCGCGACTTCGACGGCGAGGTCAAGGTCAGCGAGTCCGGCCGTCGCATGGCGCAGGGCACCTGCCCCGTCTGCGGCACCAAGATGAACCGGATCCTGGGCAAGGCCTGAAGAAGGACCCCTTCCCCCGCCCCTCGCAGGCTCGGGGCGGGCCCCTGAAGGGCCGTACGGCGGCGCTCTCTCGGGGGCGCCGCCGTTCGTCGTCCGGGCCTGTGGACGAGGCGCGCGTACCGGGCGTGGCGCTGCGACGCTGCCCCGGTGAGTGACTCCGCCCATCCCCTCCTCCCCGCCGCCACTCCCCTGCTCCACGACGGCACCGAGGGCGTGCGGGTGGGCGGCGTCGACACCGGCCCCGGCCTGGCGCTCGGGCCGGAGCACACCGAGGTGGTCGCCCTCCTCCGTGGGCTCGACGGGCGACGGGCCCAGCGGGCCGTGCTGGGCGACGCCGTCCTGGCCGGATTCGATCCGGTCGTCGTCGAGGAGGTGCTGGAGGGCCTTCGGGCCGCTGGACTCCTGGTGGACCTGGACGCGGGCGACCTGCTCGCCTCGGTCGCGGGACCCGCCGCGGCCGCTCGCACCGCCCCGGAACTGCCCGCCGCGCTGACCAGACCCGGCGGGTGGCGCGCGCGCCGGCGGGCGACGGTCGTGGTGCAGGGGGCCACGCGGGTGGGCACGCCGCTGGCGGCGATGCTCGCTGCCAGCGGCATCGGCCGGGTGACCGTGCGAGATCCCGGGGTCACGGCCGCGGGGGACGCCGTCGTCGGAGGGCTGAGCGCAGAGGACGAAGGACGGCCGCGCGCACTGGCCGCCGCGGATGCGGTCCGCCGGGCGAGCCCGCTGACCGACCTCCGGCCGCTGCCCTCGGACTCCGACGCCGACCTGGTGGTCCTGGCCCGGCCATGGGCAGCCTCGGATCCGCTGGTCGCGGGCCTGCAGCGCTCCGGGGTGCCGCACGTGGTGGCGACGGTCCGCGGGGAGACGGGAGTGGTGGGGCCGCTCGTCGTCCCCGGGGTGACGAGTTGTCTGCACTGCGCCGACCTGCACCGCCGCGACGTCGACCCGCGCTGGCCCCGGCTGGCGGCCCAGCTGACGGCGGGCGAAGCACCACCCAGCGGCTCCACGATCACGTGCCTGCTCACCGCCGCGACCGCCGCGCTGCAGGTGCTCGCCTACGTCGACGGCTCGGCCGCACCCGGGGTGCTGGAGGCCACCGTCGAGCTGCGCCCACCGCACCTCACGCCACGGCTGCGTCGCTGGCCACCGCACCGCGACTGCCCGTGCCGGGCCGCCGACGCCACGGCCCCGACGGGTACCGCAACCACCCGCCCGGGCGATCCGGCGACGACTCCTGCGGGCGCGGAGGTCCGCCGGCAGGGAACAATGGGCGGCTGACCGGGCTCACGAGCTCACCGAGAAGAGACGCCAGGCCCTTCCGGGGTGCCCGGCGGCGAGGAGGACGCGTGAGTGACGACGGACCGGTGATGCCGCGGGGCTCGGTCTCCCGGACCGCTCGGCTGGCCTCCCTCCCCTCGGCGCTGCCGGCCGCGCCACCCTCGGCCTGGGCAAGCGGCTCTCCGGCCGCGACGCGGACGCGGTCGCCGCCGAACTGCAGGCGCGGACGGCGGAGCAACTGTTCGCCGTCCTCGGCCAGCTCAAGGGCGGGGCGATGAAGCTCGGCCAGACGTTGTCGGTGTTCGAGGCCGCCGTTCCCGAGGAGGTCGCGGCGCCCTACCGCGAGGCGCTGACCAAGCTCCAGGAGGAGGCGCCGCCGATGCCGGTGCGCACCGTGCACGCGGTGCTCGCCCAGCAGCTCGGCGGCACCTGGCGCACGCGGTTCGCCGAGTTCGACGACCAGCCGGCGGCGGCCGCCAGCATCGGTCAGGTGCACCGGGCCACCTGGCGCGACGGGCGGGACGTGGCCGTCAAGATCCAGTACCCGGGCGCGGCGACGGCGCTCATGGCCGACCTCAACCAGCTCGCCCGGTTCGCGCGGCTGTTCGCCGCACTCTTCCCCGGCATGGACGTCAAGCCGTTGATCGCCGAGCTCAAGGCGCGGGTCGTCGAGGAGCTGGACTACGGCCTGGAGGCCGACGCCCAGCGTGCCTTCGCGGCCGCCTACGCCGGCGACGACCAGATCTGCGTCCCCCGCGTCGTGGCCAGCGCGCCGAAGGTCATCGTCTCCGAGTGGCTGGAGGGCACCCCGCTCTCCCGGATCATCGCCGACGGCACCCGCGAGCAGCGCGACCGCGCCGGGCACCTGCTGGCGGTGCTCCACTTCTCCGGACCGCAACGGGCGGGGATGCTGCACGCCGACCCGCATCCGGGGAACTTCCGCCTGCTGGCCGACGGACGACTCGGCGTCATCGACTTCGGCGCCACCGCCCGGCTGCCCGACGGGCATCCGGAGCCGATCGGCCGGTTGCTGCGGTGGGCCCTGGCCGGCAAGGCGGACGAGGTGCTCGCCGACCTGCGCGCCGAGGGCTTCGTGCGGCCGAACGTGGAGGTCGACGCCCAGGGGTGCACGACTTCCTGCGCCCCATGCTCGACCCCCTGGTGGACCGGCACTTCCACTTCACCCGCGCCTGGATGCAGGAGCAGGCCGCCCGGATCGCCGATCCCCGGTCCGAGGCGAGCCGGCTCGGCCGGCAGCTCAACCTGCCGCCGGCCTATCTGCTCATCCACCGGGTGACGATCGGCTCCATCGGCGTGCTCTGCCAGCTCGACGCCGCCGGTGACTACCGGGGCGTCCTCGAGGAGTGGCTTCCCGGCTTCGTCGAGTAGCCGTACTGCTTGGTCGTGCCGAGTGGGGCCCGGAGGGTCCCGCGATGGCGCGACGGCGGGGCTTCGCGCCATCGGGGACGGCTCCTGGCCGCGGTGCGGTCCGGAGGACCGCAGTGTTCTAGTAGACGGCGGCACTGGCCCGCGCGGCGCGGCGCACCGCACGCTCCGCGCGGCGAGCCGCGCGGCGAGCGAGGTACAGGCGACGGGCACGCGAGGCCATGGCGGCCTCGGCCTGCATCTCGCCCATCCGGCTGCGGGCCAGATCCTGTTCGAGCATGTACATGACGGTTCCTTCTGGATGAGTGTTCGGACCCCTGCCGATCGGCAGGGGACGTGCTCGGTGGTCAGGCGGCCACGACCTTGCGGGGACGGCCCCGCGGACGCTTCCGCGCGATGACGGCGCCGCGTTCGAAGATCTCGCCGCCCCAGACACCCCACGGCTCGCCCCGGTCCAGGGCGCCCGCCAGGCAGGCGTTCCGGATCGGGCACTCGGCGCACAGGCTCTTGGCCTGCTCGAGCAGCGCGGGGCTCTCGGCGAACCACAGCTCCGGGTCCTCCACCCGGCACGGCAGGGGCGCCGCACCGGTGCAGGGGCCGATGGCGTGGGTCGTCTCGGTGGGAAGCCCCCGGTCCAGGGGAGCCCGGGTCGGCGGTGGGACGTCGGGCGGGCGATCGTCTGCTGCACTGCCGCTCCTCCTCGTTCTCTCGTCTGCGACGGCCGGCGGAGGTCCGCCGACCGGAAGTCGGGGCCGGGGCCGCGGGCAAGAGAAAGGCCGCGGATCCCGGGATTCGGGTTCCGCGGCCTCGTGGAGGACCGGTCGAGCGCTTAGCTCTGCGGTCTCCTCGAGGAGTGGGACCCGAGGGTGGTGCCGTTGTTGTCGAAGACGTGCTTGGTCACGACGTCGTGGCCGATGGCCTGCCGGCTGACCGGACGGAGGCGGACAGCGGTGCCGCCTGCGGGCAGACCGGTCCCCTGCGACGCAGCGGTGGGCGCGACCGCACGCTCGGCGAGGCCGGCGCACAGGCCCGGCGCGTAGACCGGACGCGCGTCGAGGCCGCCCTGGCCGAGGAGATCGGCGGGGGCAAACGTCGGTGTCATGCTGATCATCAGTGCCCCCTCCTTCCTCGGTGTCGGCGCTGACCGGGCGGCCAGCAGCGCGGGGGTGCAGCTCGTGTGTGCCGAGACACTATGACCTCGGCGAAAACCGGGTCAATCGATTTAACGGCGAGTTCCTCCGGATGTGTCGTCCCGGCCACCTCGCCCGCCTGCCGTCGCGCTCGGTGAGGACGCGGCCCGGTCGGTCACCCGTCAGGGGCCCGCGCCGGACCGCGTGGCGCTGGGGAAGGGTGTCCGTGCTCAGCCGCTGACGGCCGCCAGCACGTCCTCGCCGTACAGGTCCAGCTTCCGGGCGCCGATGCCGGGCAGCCCGGACAGCTCGCGCAGCGTCGACGGCCGCGTCTCGGCGATCGCCTGCAGCGTCGCGTCGGTGAAGACGACGTAGGCCGGGACCGACGCCGACTGCGCTGTCTCGCTGCGCCAGGCACGCAGCCGCTCGAACAGCTCGCCGGCCTCACCCTCGAGGACCACCTTGGGCCGCTTCACCGGTCTGCGCGCCGCCGGCGCCGTCGGACCGGATCCGGGCGCCAACCCGTCCAGGAAGCGGCTGCGGGGACGGGCGCGCTTGGCTCCCGGGTTGCGGCCCAGTGACCAGGAGAGGGACAGGTGCTCGCGGGCCCGGGTGATCGCTACGTAGAGCAGCCGGCGCTCTTCCTCGACCGCGTCCGGCCGGCTCAGCGACTGCGCGATCGGGACCACTCCGTCGACGAGACCGACGACGAAGACGACGTCCCACTCCAGGCCTTTCGCCGCGTGCATCGACGCGAGGGTGACGCCCTGCACGGTCGGGGCGTGCTGGGCATTGGCCCGCTCGGCCAGGTGCCCCACGAAGCCGGCGAGGTCGAGGGTCGGGTTCTCCGCCACCAGGTCGACCGCCAGGTCGACCAGGGCGGCGAGGACTGCCAGCGGTCGCGCGCGGCGCCACCGGCGGGTGGCCGGTGCTCGGCCCACCCCACCGAGGCCAGCACGTCGCGGACGGTCGGCACGAGGGCGCCCGGATCGCTGCCACCGGCCGCAGCCCCACGGAGCAGCAGCACGGCCTCGCGGACCTCGGGCCGCTCGAAGAACCGCTCGCCGCCCTTGAGCACGTAGGGCACCCCGACGTCGGCCAGCGCCGCCTCGTAGACCTGGGACTGCGCGTTGATCCGGAAGAGCACGGCGATCTCGGCCGCAGGCATGCCCGCGTCGATGAACGCCTTGCACTTCCCGGCGACCGCGGCCGCCTCGGCGGGCTCGTCGGGGTGCTCGAGGAACGTCGGCTCCGCGGCGTCGGGACGCTGGCCGAGCAGCCGCAGACCCGGCAGGCCCTTGCGCTTCGGTGCCTGGCCGATCAGCCGGTTCGCCAGACCCACCACCTGCGGGGTCGAGCGGTAGTCCCGCTCGAGCTTGACCACGGCGGCGTCGGTGTAGCGGTCGGCGAAGCCGAGCAGGTAGTCCGGATCTGCGCCGGTGAACGAGTAGATGGTCTGGTTGGGGTCGCCCACCACGCAGACCTCGGCGCGCCCCCGAGCCACGCGTCGAGCAATCGCTGCTGCAGCGGGTTGACGTCCTGGTACTCGTCCACGACGAAGTGCCGGTACTGGCCGCGGATCTCCCGGGCCACCGCCGGGTGCTCCTCGATCGCGAACGCGGTCACCAGCAGGAGGTCCTCGAAGTCCAGGGCGCCGTCGCGCTGCTTCGCCGACTCGTAGCCGGCGTACACCCCGGCGACGGCGGCGGCGTCGAACGGCGGTTCCCGTCCGGCGGCCTTCGCGCGGGCCGGGTAGTCGTCAGGCGTGGCGAGAGTGGTCTTCGCCCACTCGATCTCACTGGCCAGGTCGCGCAGGCTGGTGCGGTCGGTGGACAGCCGGGCTCGCGACGCGGCGGTGGCCACCAGGCGCAGCTTGTTCTCGACCAGCGACGGCATGGGCCCACCGAGCACCCGGGGCGCGAAGTAGCGCAGTTGCCGCATGGCGGCGGCGTGGAACGTCCGTGCCTGCACACCGCCGACGTCCAGGGCGGCCAGCCGTCCCCGGAGTTCACCGGCGGCACGGGCCGTGAACGTCACCGCGAGGACCTGCTCGGGCACGTAGACGCCGGTGTGGACCCCGTAGGCGATCCGGTGGGTGATGGTGCGCGTCTTGCCCGTGCCGGCGCCGGCCAGGATGCAGACCGGCCCCACGACCGCCTGCGCGGCCTCCTGCTGCTCCTCGTCGAGCGCGGCGAGGACGGCCTCCGCGCGCGAGGTCGGCTCGCTGCCGTGGCGCGCTGACCCGGTCTGCGACATCGGTGCCTCCTCCCTCCCGCGGCCGACGTGTACCGCCGATCCTGTCAGCCGGGTGCGACGGCGCCGGGAAGCATCCCCAGCGACACTGCGTTGCCATCGACACACGCCGGGCCACCCTCAGGGGTGGACCCGTCCGGAACTACCAGGGAGGATCCCCTCGATGACCTCGACCCCCACGGCCCCCGTGACGATGTACACCACCGACTGGTGCGGGTACTGCGTGCGCCTCAAGAAGCTCATGCAGCGCGAGGGGATCCCGTTCGCGGAGGTCAACATCGAGCACGACGAGCAGGCGGCGGAGCTGGTGATGCAGGCCAACGGCGGCAACCGGACCGTGCCCACGCTCCTGTTCGCCGACGGCGCCGCGCTCACCAACCCCACCATCGACCAGGTGAAGGCCCAGCTGGGCCACCTGTCGCAGGCGTGAGCACCCCGTGATCCCCGGTCCCCGCCCCTCGGAGAGGCAGCGCCGCCCTGGAGCGGGTGACCACGGCACCGACGTCCCAGGACCCACCGCCGGAGCCCCCTCGCGGACGTCGGTCTCATGGGCCCGGGGCCCGACCTGTCGGCGACCGTCGCGGATCCCTCGTGCACGCCGGTCGTGCTCACCCGTACCGAACGCGGCTGGTGCGTGCAGTCCCCGCCGGCGGGGAGATGGCCGGCGACCTCGTGGAGGGACTCTCCCTCGCCGACCTCGTCGCCGAGGAGTTCGGCGTCCTGACCGAGCCCGACCGCACCGCCCGGCGGTCGGCCCGGGGAACCGGCGCCGGCGAGGCGCCGCTGGACCCGATGGCGGCACGGGTGGCCGAACTGGAGCGCACCGTCGCCCAGCTCGAGCACGCGCTCGCCGCCCGGGTGTCCACCGAGCGCGCCATCGGCGTCCTCGCCGAGCGGCACGGCACCAGCGCACGAGCCGCCTTCGAGGCGTTGCGCCGGGACGCACGGTCCCAGGGGCGGCCCGTCGCAGAACTGGCACGCGAGGTGCTGGACGGCCTCCGCGACGGCACCCCGGAAACGGCGTCCCCCGACGCGCCGCCCGGGACCGCCCCGCCCTCGTCCGGTCGGTCGGTCCCTGCCCCCGGCGTGCGCCGGCCGGGCACCGTGGTCGCCCCCGTCGTCGCGCCGGCCCCTGGGCCGCCCGCGGTCCCGCGGCCGTCGTCATCGCGGACGGCGTTTCCTGACCCGTCCGCAGCCGCTCACCCCGGACGCCCTCGCACGGCGCCTCGCCGACCTCGTCGCACCGCTCGAGCCCTACCCGGGCGCGGCAGCTCTGCGGGTGGCCGTCGACGGGCCGGACGCGGCGGCCCCGGAACTCCTGGCCGACGCCGTCGCCGACCTGCTGCCGGCGCTGGGCCGCCCGGCGGTCGTCGTCCCGGCCAGTGGGTTCTACCGGCCGGCCTCGCTCCGCCTGGAGCACGGCCGCACCGATCCCGACGCCCGCTACACCGACTGGCTCGACGTGAGCGCCCTCGCCCGCGAGGTGCTCGGGCCCGTCGGTCCTGGTGGCGCCGGGGAGTACCTGCCGGTCCTGTGGGACGTCGTCCGCGACCGGGCGGCCCGGGCACGGCGGCGTCCGGCTCCGCAGCAGGGCGTGCTGCTGGTACCGGGCGCGCTGCTGCAGGGCGTCGGGCTGCCGTTCGACGTCGTGGTGCACCTCAGGATGTCCCCGTCCGCGAGGCGCCGGCTGACCCCGGCCCACCAGGCGTGGGAGCTCCCGGCCTTCGACCGCTACGACGACGAGGTGGACCCCTCGGGGCTGGCCGACGCCGTGGTGCTGGCCGACCATCCCGACCGACCGGCACTGGTGCTCTCGGGCCGCTTCGCTAGCTGAACTCCCCGGCGACCCAGCGGTCGATGATGTGCCGGGCGATCGACACCGGCGGCGGCAGCGCGGCCGGACCGGCGCCGGAGCTGAGCTCCTCCCGCGTGAACCAGCGGGCCTCCTCGATCTCGGTGGGATCGAGGACGAGCTCGTCGTCCCCCGCGGACCGGGCCACGAAGCCCAGCATCAGCGACTGGGGAAGGGCCACGGCTGGCTGCCGACGTACCGGATGTCGGTCACCGCGAGGCCGACCTCCTCGGCGACCTCCCGCGCGACGGCCGCCTCGGCCGACTCCCCGGCTCGACGAATCCGGCGAGGATCGAGAACCGGCCGGGCGGCCACACGGCCTGCCGTCCCAGGACGAGCCGGTCCGCGCCGTCGTGGACCAGCATGATCACCGCCGGGTCGGTCCGCGGGAAGATCTCGGTGCCGGTGCTCGGGTCGCGCTGGCTCCACCCGGCCCGCTCGATGGTCGTCGCGGTCCCGGTCAGCGGGCTGAAGCGGTTGCGCTCGTGCCATTCGAGGATGCCGATCGCCTCGACCAGCAGGCCGGCGTCCAGGTCGGCGAGGTCGGCCCCGACCTCGCGCAGGCCCGACCAGCTGTCGACCGCCCGCCCGCTGACCGTGAGCGAGCGCTCCCCCGGACGGCGGCGTAGGGAACACCGTCGGCCTCGCCCAGGTAGACGGCTGCCAGGGGCAGCTGCGGCTGCACGTCCCAGACCAGTTCCGGACCGTCCGGCCCCTCGGCCACCGGCACGCTGCGGTGCGCGTCGACGGTGAGCACGCGGACCGGCCGGCCGCCGGTCGGGTCGGGGAGGGACCGAGCCAGGTGGGTGCGGTCGTGGGCGACGCGGGAGAGCACCGGCACCTCGCCGTGGGACGGCCCGGTGCTCTCCGGCCAGGCCGAGGCGGGCACGGTCATCCGGGAGCGCCGGCGCGCAGGCTGACCGGCGCCAGTGCGCCGAGCGGCTCCGCGATCCGGTCGGCGTCGCCGACGACGACCACGGTCAGGGCCGACGACGCCAGGTACCGGCGCGACGCCTCCTGGACCTGCTCGACGGTCACCTCCGCGAGGGCCTGCTGGTGCTCGGCCAGCCACCCCGGGGCAGCCCCGCCCCCACCAGCGCGGAGAGCGTGCTCGCCAGCCCGGCGTGGGTCGCCGTCGACAGCGCCATGCTGCCCAGGACGTAGCGCCGCGCCCCGTCCAGCTCGGCCTCCGTCACCGGGAGCAGGGCCATGCGGCCCAGCTCGTACCAGGTCTCGAGCAGGGCCGGCCCGGTCACCTCGGTGGCGACGTCGGCCTCGACCTGGAAGGAGGAGCCGGCCGCCTGGTGGTCCACCGAACTGCGCGGGCTGTACGTGTAGCCCTTGCCCTCACGGATGTTCTCGACGAGGCGGGAGGAGAAGTACCCGCCGTAGATCATGTTGGCCAGGCGCAGGGCGGGCAGGTCGGGATCGGTCCGGCCGGGCGCGGGTCCACCGAGCCGGATGTTGGACTGCACCGCACCGGGCCGGTCCACCACCTCGACGCCGGTGCCCCGGAGATCCGGGGCCGGCGGCGCCTCGACGGCGTGCCCGGTCCCGATCCACTCCCCAGTGCGCCGTCGACGACGTCGGCCGCGACTGCCGGGTCGAGGTCGCCCACCAGGACCAGCGTGCTGCCGGCGGGCAGCACCCGGGACCGGTGCAGGTCGCGCAGGGCACCGCCGTCGACGGCACCCACGAATTCCGGATCGGGCAGCGTGATGGCGTACGGGTGGTCGCCGTACCGGCGCGCCGCGAGGGCGCTGCGGGCGATGACGCCCGGCTGGGAGAGCGCGATGGCGATCCGCTCGGCCACGCGGTCCCGCTCCCCTCCACCTTCTCGTCGGGGTAGGTCGCGCCGGCGAGCAGCTCGGCGAGCACGCCCAGGACGGGACCGAGGCCGTCGGGCAGCAACGTCGTGGCGAACAGCAGGCGGTCGGGATCGGTGGCGACCGAGAGCTCGGCGCCGTGTCCCTGCAGCAGCTGCGCGATCTCGGTCTGGTCGTGCGCCGCCGTCCCCAGCAGGACAGCGCCGGAGAGCACCGACCCCGGGCGGTGTGCAGCCCCGCGTCGGCCGCCGTCGTCGCGGCGAACGGCACCCGGAGGCGCAGCTCGATCAGGGGCACCCCGGGTCGGGGCACGACCACCAGGCGCAATCCGCTCGGCAGGGTGGACTCCACCGCGGTCGGCACCGGCTGCGGACGCGGCTCACCCAACGGCGGGATCAGCGACAGGTCCAGGCTCACGAGTCCTCCTCGCTGGCGCTCGTCGTCGGCGTTCGCCGGGCTGCTGTGCTCCTGGGTGCCCTCGCACGCTCGGTCACCGTCGTCCTCCCGTGGCGCGCAGCTCGAGGACGGCGGCGGTGTCGGGATCCAGCTCGCGGGCGGCAGCCTTGACCTGGTCGGGCGTCACCGCGGCGAGCCGGGCGGCGAGCTCGCCGGCCAGCTCGGCGCGGCCGTGCACGATCTCGGCCGCGGCGAAGCCCAGGGTGCGGCCGAGCACGGAGTCGGCCTGCCGCAGCAGCTGGGCCTCGGTGCGCGCCTGCACTCTCTGCAGCTCGTCCGCGGGGACGCCGTCCTCGGCGATCCGGCGCACCTCCTCGTGCACCGCGGTCTGCACCCGCTCCACCGGGACCGAGGCCGGGTGGTGCACCTGGGTGGTGAGCAGGGTGGCGTCCCGCACGTCGAAGGGGTCGCCGAACAGGCCGACGTAGCTGCTCTGGCCGATCGCGATGCGGTCGTCGTGCACCAGCCGGCGCTCCAGTCGGGAGGCGTCACCCTCGCTGAGCACCTCGGCCAGCAGGACGGTGCCCAGATAGCGGTCGAAGTCGCCCACGGGGTCGGGCACCCGCCAGCCGATGGCCAGCGCGGGGCCGGCGCCAGCGCGTCCTCGACGACCGCCGTCCGCACCGTGGTGGGCAGCGGCTCCCCGGTCGGCGGCAGCGGCGGCACGTCGCGGGCGGCGACGGGGCCGAACCAGCGCTGGACGAGCCGCTCGGTCTCGGCGACGTCGAAGTCGCCACCGAGGCAGAGAACGGCGTTGCCCGGCGCGTAGTAGCGGGAGAAGAAGTCGGCGGCGTCGTCGACGGTCGAGGACTCCAGGTCGACGAAGGAGCCGTAGCCGTCGTGGGTGTTGGCGAAGCTGTCGAACGCGATCTGCGGCAGCTGCAGCCAGGGAAGGCGCCGTACGGCCGGTTCAGCACGTTGACCCGGATCTCCTCCTTCACCACGTCGATCTGGTTCCGGAGGTTCTCCTCGGTGATCGCCGGCGCGGCCATGCGGTCGGCCTCGAGGAACAGCGCGCGCTCCAGCGCCTCGGCCGGCAGCGCCTCGAAGTAGTTCGTGTAGTCCTGGTGGGTCGAGCCGTTGAACGTGCCGCCGGCGGCCTGCACCAGGCGGGCGTGCTCCATCTTCGGGACGTTGGCCGACCCCTGGAACATCATGTGCTCGAAGAGGTGGGCGAAGCCGGTCCGTCCCTCGGGCTCGTTCCGCATGCCGACGTCGTAGAAGACGCTGACCGCGACCACGGGGACGCTCCGGTCGGGGGCGAGGACCACGCGCAACCCGTTGTCGAGCGTGAACCGCTCCACCGGGTGCCGCAGGGTCAGTTCGGTCCCGGCTGCTGTCACGTCGACGACAGTAATCGCTGGGCTCGGTCCGGGACCGGCGCGTCCTACCTCACCGCATCGGGACGCTCCTATGACGTGTCAAGGCGTCGTGGGGACTGTTTCGAGGCGGCGGTAGAGCTCGCGGGCGATGTAGCGCTTGAGGATGCGTTTGATCTCTCGGTCGGTCTTGCCCTGGGCGCGGCGGCGGTCGGCGTAGGCGCGGGTGCGTGCGTCGCGTTGTAGCCGGACGAGGGCCACGGTGTGCAGGGCGCGGTTGAGCTGTCGGTCGCCTGCTCGGTTGAGTCGGTAGCGGACGGTCTTGCCCGAGGACGCCGGGATCGGTGCGGTGCCGGCGAGCATGGCGAAGGCGCCATCGTCGCGGCAGCGGCCGGGGTGGGACCAGGCGGTGAGCGCGGTGGCGGCGACGATCGGGCCGACTCCGGTCAGCTCGAGCAGATCGGGCCGCCAGGACCGCACGATGGCGCGGATCTGGGTCTCGTGCCCGCGGGCTTCTTTCTCCATGAACCGGATCCGGCGGGCCAGATCGCGCAGCACCGTCAACGCCGTGATCACCTCCAGCTCCCCGGTGGCCGCCGTCGGTCGCAGCCGGGCAGCGGTGGTGATCATGGTGCGGGTGGACTGTCCGCGGAACTTGCCCCGGACCACCTCGGGGGCGGTGGTGACCAGCGCGTGCAGCTGCCGCTGGGCGGCTGTGGCGGCCTCGATCGCGGCCCGGCGGGCGGTCAGTCGCATCTGCAGCGCCGCGCGCTGGCCACCGGTCTTGGGCTGGGCCAGGTGGGTGCGGGCCAGCGCATCCCGGGCGGCGCGTTCGGCGTCGATCGGATCAGACTTCGCTCCGGCCTTGCGCGCCGGGCGCTTGGGGCGGTCCAGTTCGATGACCAGTTCACCGAGCTCGGCCAGGTGCCGGGCCAGGCCGGCGCCGTAGCCGCCAGAGCCTTCCATCGCCCAGGCCCGCAGCCCGGGTGCTCCTGCGCCACCGCGCTGAGCCGGGCATAACCGTCCGGGTCAGCCGGCACGGTGATCCGGGCCAGCACCCCGCCGGTGCCGGTGTCGATCACGGCAGCGGTGTGGGTGTCTTTGTGCGTGTCGACGCCGATGACGACCTCGACCAGTTCTGCCAGCATGGACATGCGTTCTTCTCCTTGACCGGGGGACGCGGCAGGTCCCGGTCCGGTGCGGAGATGGCAGGACTGTGATGAGACACGCCAGCAGCTACTGGCGGTCAAGCTCCTGATCAGGCCAACGTCTCCCGCCGGGCCGGTGCCGACAGCAGCAGGCGGACAGGTCCCATGCAAGGCACGAAGCCAGTCCTCCCTGGAGTCACACCCACTGCTGTCGGCCGTCAGCCCATCACCGATGTACCGACCCGGCCACACTCACAGTCCTCCCTCATGGTCGACGGCGAGGGGGACCCATGATGACCAGGTTCCCTGATCATCATGGGCTCACAACACCTCGACGGCGTCGATCACGCGGTCGATCACGCCGTACAGCTCGGCGTGGGTGTTCGGGATCGAGATGTAGAGCAGCGCGGGCACCTCCCGGCCGACGTCGATGAGCAGCAGCGCGGCCCGCTCCCCGCTCGCGTCATAGCCGGGGGCGTCCCAGGCCAGCTGGAACTCGTACAGGTACGCGGGCTGCCCGTCGACGGTGCGGGGTTCCTCGCGCAGCACCGTCCGCTCGTTGGGCCGCGGGTAGTAGTTGAAGCGGACGCTGTCGGCGACGGTCTGCGTGGTGCTCCGCAGCGTGGCGGGGCCGGCCCACCCGAGGTTCGCGGCGAGCGGGCCCGACGTGCACTGCGCGATGAACGTGCTGCCCTCGGGGGTCAGATCCTGGGTGACGAAGTACTGCCCCGCGATCGCGGTGACCTCGGCCTGCATGCCCCGGTCGAACTCGTACCAGTTCTCGCCGAGGTAGGGGTAGGAGATGCCCGACGCCTGGTCGATGATCCGGACCGTGCCCGGAGGGAACTCCGGCCCGGGCGGCGGCAGCGGCTGGGCCGACGGCGCGGGCGACTCGGCGACCGGGTCGGAACCGGACCGCCCCAGGAACAGCGCGGCGACGACGACGGCGACCAGCGTGAGCAGCGAGATCCCGATGACCCAGGCCGTCCGGGCCGACCCGCCACCGGACGGCTCCTCGAACTGGGGCGCCGACGGCGGCACCGGCGTGGGCGGCGCGAGGACGGGCGAGGACTGCACCGCGACCCCGGGCCGGCCGGCGTCGCGACGTCGGACCACGTCATGCCGTTCCACCAGCGCACGAGACCCGACGTCCCGTCGGGGTCGGGGTACCAGCCGGGCGGCGGGGCCGGCTGGCCGGGTCCGGTCACGGCTCCCACCCTAGGGCGGCGGGTAGCGTTCCCGCCTCAACCGGGGAGGCGCCGTGCCCGCTGCTGCACCGGCGGCGGTCTCGGCCGCCGTCGTCGGCCGGCTGCGGGCCGCCGGCTGCGTGTTCGCCGAGGACGAGGCCCGGCTGCTGGTGGCCGAGGCCGGCTCCCGCGCCCGGCTGGCTGAGCTGGTCCGCCGTCGCGTCGCGGGCGAGCCCCTCGAGCACCTGCTGGGGTGGGCGGAGTTCGGCGGTCTGCGCGTCGCGGTGGAGCCGGGCGTGTTCGTGCCCCGGCGCCGGTCGGAGCTCCTCGTGACCGAGGCCGCCGTCCTGGCTCCTGGGAGCGCCGTCGTCGTGGACCTCTGCTGCGGATCGGGGCGGTGTCCGCCGCGCTGACCGCGGTGCTGGACCGGCCCGAGGTGCACGCCTCCGACGTCGACCCGGTGGCCGTGGCCTGCGCGCGGCGCAACCTGCCGGAGGGCACCGTGCACGTCGGCGACCTGTTCGACGCCCTGCCCGGCCACCTGCGCGGACGGGTCGACGTCCTGGTCGCCAACGTGCCCTACGTCCCGAGCGCCGCCGTCGCCCTCCTGCCGCCGGAGGCCGGGATCACGAGCCCCGGGCCGCGCTCGACGGCGGGGACGACGGGCTGGACGTCGCCCGGCGGGTGGCCGCCGGTGCCGGCGACTGGCTGGTGCCGGGCGGCTCGTTCCTCTTCGAGGTCGGCGAGGCGCAGGTACCGGCCGCGACGGCGATCGCCGCCTCCGCCGGCCTGCTCCCGCGGGTCGTGTCCGACGAGGACACCGGTGCGACGGTCGTCGTCGGGACCTCCCCGGCAACTGAGGGGTCAGAGGCCGCGGTCGGCGCTGTCCTGCCACCACGAGCGCAGGTCCGACAGCCCGTCGGTGCCGCCGCCGCGCAGTTCCGCGAAGCCCTGGACGCCGAGGTCCTCCCAGTACCAGCGGAGCTGCGGATCGCCGTCGCCGTCCACGCTGCACACGAGCCGCCCCAACTGCTCGTCGTCGAAGCTCTCCAGCTGCACCCAGCCCTCCGGGGTGTCGGCGCTCCCGCAGTCGTAGACGTTCTCGAGCTGGGGCACCTCGAGGTCCCGGACAACGAGCGCCACCGCCGCCTCGGCGCCGTCGCCCGCGTGGACGGTGTAGGTCGCCGCCGGGAAGCCCTCGGACTGCCCGGCGGCCGGGCAGCTGAGCACGTACAGCTCGTCCCCTCCGGGGACCCGACGCTGCAGCCGCCGCGCTGCAGGTCGCCGGGGAGGGCGAACCACACCAGCCGCTCGGCCGCGTCCTGCCGGCCGTCGCGGGCGTCGTCGACCCGGCGGTCGAGGACGACGAGGACGACGGTCAGCAGCACGACCGCGGCCAGCGCGGCGGTCGCGACGATCCACGGCGCCCAGGAGGCCAGGCCCCGCCGCCGTGCCGCCGGAACACTCGCGGGCGGGGACGCCGGTGGTACGGCGCCGGCGTCGCGGACGCGCTCGTGCCGGGTGGGTGTCCGTACGCCGGCGCCCCCACCACGCCGACCGCCGTCGGTCCGTCGTCCCGCGGTGGCAGCGGGACGCCGCTGGCGGCCAGGGCGACACGCGCGGCCGCCGCCAGCTGGCCGGCCGTCTGCCACCGCTGCGCCGGGTCCTTGGCCAGTCCGCGCAGGACGACGCCGTCCAGCGGAGCCGGGAGCGTCGGGACCAGCCGCGACGGCGGCACCGGTTCCTCGTGCAGGTGCGCGTACATGAGGGCCTGCGGCTCCCTGACGGGAAGGGGCGGCGACCGATCAGCAGCTCGTAGAGCACGCAGGCCAGGGAGTAGACGTCGGACCGGGCGTCGGGCGGGTTCGCCGCGAACCGCTCAGGCGCCATGTACTCGGTGCTGCCGATCGCCGTGCCCGTGGCAGTGAGCGCCGGTCCGGTGCCCTCGTCGGCCACCCGCGCGATGCCGAAGTCCGCGAGGTACGCGAAGTCCTCGCCGGCCGCGGAGGTGGCGAGGTCGCCGCCGTCGGCCCGCGGGACCAGGAGCACGTTGGACGGCTTCACGTCGCGGTGCACCAGCCCGCCGGCGTGCGCGGCGTCGAGGGCCCGGGCGATCTGACCGATCAGGTCGACGGCCCGCGCGGGGTCCATCGGACCGCCCCGGCGCAGCAGCGAGTCGAGGTTCTCGCCCTCGACCAGCCGCATGTCGAGGAACAGCTGGCCGTCGACCTCGCCGAACCGGTGGATCGGGATGACGTGCGGCTCGTTGAGCCGCGCGGCGATCTGGGCCTCCCGCCGGAACCGGCTGCGGTAGCTCTCGTCCTGCGCCCACTGGGGGTGCAGCACCTTGAGGGCCACGTCCCGCTCGTGCTCGGCGTCGTGGGCGCGCAGGACCTGGCCCATGCCGCCCGTGCCGAGGACCCCGAGGACCCGGTACGGGCCGAAGTGCTCCCCGGGGGCGTGCTCACCGGCTGTCCCGCGGGAGCCGGGCCAGCTCCCGCCACAGGTGTGCCGCCGCCTCCGCGCCGCGGTGCAGCATCGGCAGCAGGACGCGCTCGTTCGGGGAGTGGATGCGGTCGGTGGGCAGGCCGGCGCCGAGGAAGAGCAGCGGTGCGCCCAGCGCCTCGACCAGGTCCGCCTCCGGTCCGCTGCCGCCCTCGCGGGTGAGGAGCACGTCCTCGGCCGGGGTGTCGAAGGCCTGCCCGATCGCCCGCAGGAGGCCGTCCATGGCCGGGGAGTCCAGGTCGCTCGAGCACGGGGAGACGCCGCCGGGCGGGGTGTGCACCTCGGCCTCGATGCCGGCGGGGACGTTCGCCTCCACCCAGGCCTTCAGCTGCGGTCCGACGTCCGCAGGGCGTTGGTCGGAGACGAGCCGGAAGGTGACCTTGGCGTGCGCCTCGGCCGGGATGATCGTCTTGTGGCCGGGGCCGGTGTAGCCGCCCCACATGCCGTTGACCTCGGCGGTGGGCCGGGCGCCGGTGCGCTCCAGCGTGCTGAAGCCCGCCTCGCCGTAGGTGGCCCGGGAGGCGGCGGGGCCGGCCAGCCAGGCCTGCTCGTCGAAGGGCACGCGGCTCATGATCTCGCGCTCGCGATCGGACAGCGGGCGCACCTTGTCGTAGAACCCGGGCAGCGTGACCCGGCCCTGCTCGTCGTGCAGCTTGGCCAGCAGCTCGGCCATCGCATGCAGGGGTTGGGGACGGCGCCGCCGAAGGAGCCGGAATGCAGGTCGACCTTCGGCCCGCGCAGCGTGATCTCCGCGTCGGCGAGCCCGCGCATGGCCGTGACCGCGCTCGGCACGTCGGGGGCAGCCATGCCGGTGTCGCTCACGACGACGACGTCGCAGTCGAGCCGGTCGCGCCTCTCCTGCAGGAGTGCGGCGAAGTGCGGGGAGCCGGACTCCTCCTCGCCCTCGATCAGCAGCTTCACCGTGACGCCGGGGGTGTCGCGGTCGGTGGCGGCGAGGTGGGCGCGCAGGCCGAGCAGGTGCACGATCAGGACGCCCTTGTCATCGCTCGCGCCTCGACCGTGCAGCTCCGGGCCGTCCGGGCCGTCGACCCGCGTGGGCTCGAAGGGCGGGTGCACCCACAGCTCCGGCGGGTCGACCGGCTGGACGTCGTGGTGTCCGTAGACCAGCGCGACCGGGGCGTCCGGGTCCGACGACGGCCATTCTGCGAAGACGGCCGGGGCGCCGGGCGTCGGCCAGATCTCGACCGTCGGGAACCCGGTGCGGCGCAGCGCCTCGGCCAGCCACTCGGCGCTCGCGGCGACGTCGGGAGCGTGCGCGGGATCGGCGGAGATCGACGGGATGCGCACCCACGCCTCGAGGTCGGCGTGCAGGTCGTCGAGGTGGTCGAGGACGAAATCGCGTTCCGGACTGCTGCTCACGACGGCCGACGGTAGTGGCGTCGGCGGGGTCTTCGCGTCCGGCTAGCGTCCGGGGCATGTCTGGAGAGCTGTTGCGCACCGACGTCGGCGACCTGACCTTCGACGTGCGCGTCGACGGTCCGGAGGACGGGCGGCCGGTGCTGCTGCTGCACGGCTTCCCGCAGACGTCGGCGTCGTGGTCTGCGGTGACGCCGCTGCTGGCCCAGGCCGGCCTGCGGACCTACGCGCCCGACCAGCTCGGCTACTCCCCGGCGCGCGGCCCGGCGAGGTCGAGGCGTACTCGATGCAGAACCTGGCGCAGGTGACCGCCGACCTGATGACGGCGCTGGAGATCCCGGCCGCCGACGTGGTCGGGCACGACTGGGGGCGAACGTCGCCTGGACGCTGGCCGCCTGGCACGCCGACCGCGTCCGCTCCCTGACGGCGGTGTCGGTGCCGCACCCCGCCGCGTACACGGTCGCCTACCGCGCGGACCCCGAGCAGAAGGAGCGGTCGTCCTACATCCGGCTGTTCTGGCAGGCGGGCAAGGCCGAGGAGGTGCTGCTCGCCGACGATGCGCGCCGGCTGCGCCGCATGCTGTCCGGCGGTGAGCAGGACAGCGGGGTGCCGGCGGAGGCGATCGACGAGTACGTGGCGGTGCTGTCGGCACCGGGCGCGCTGACCGCCGCGCTGAACTGGTACCGGGCGATGAGCTCGGACACCCGCGTGGATCCGGTCGAGGTGCCGACGACCTACGTCTGGAGCGACCAGGACATGGCGATCGGGCGAACTGCGGCCGAGGCCTGCGCGAACTTCGTGACCGGCGACTACCGCTTCGTCGAGCTGCCCGGGATCACGCACTGGATCCCGGAGCAGGCGCCGGAACAGCTGACGCGCGCGATCCTGGACCGCATCGCGACCGCCTGACGGACGGGCCGCGGCAGCAGCTGCGAGACTCGGTCTCAGCTCTGGGCCGACTCCTCGTCGACGCAGAGGATGTTGCCCTCGCTGTCGCGGAACCACGCAGCTCGGCCCATGCCGGGCATCATGGCGATCTCGCCGTTCCACTCGACGCCGGGCATGTCGTAGATCTCGAACTCGACCCCCTTGGCCTTGAGGGCGCGGACCTCCGACTCGACGTCGGCGACGTGCCACTGCGCGATCGTGTGTTCGGCCTTCCCTGCGTAGGCGGTTCGGTAGACGTTGAACCTCGTCCCACCGGCCGTCTCGTAGGCCAGCGCCTCGCCGCCGAACTCCCGCCGCGGCGTCAGACCGAGCTTGTCGGAGTAGAAATCCCGTGCCCGGTCGAGATCGCTCGCCGGGATGTTCGCCTCGACCCTGCTGTCGCTCAGCATGGCAGTTCCTCGAACCTCGGACGGTCCCCCGCGACGACGTCCCACAGGCTAGTCCCGCCTGGGCGGCGGCGGAACGGCCGAAGTGCCCGTGACCAGATCGAGCAGCCCGACCTCGTCGAGCAGGTCGACGGGGCGCAGCGTCACCCCGGCCGCGACGTGGTGGAAGCCTGCGCTCACCCGCTCGACGGGGACGCCGGTGAGCCGCGACCAGCCGAGCCGGTAGGCGGCCAACTGCACCGCCGCGGCGGCGAGCTCGGCACCCGACGGCGGCGGCCCCGTCTTCCAGTCGATGACCTCGAAGCCGCCGTCGGCGTCGGCGTAGACGGCGTCGATCCGCCCGCGCAGGGTCAACGGCCCGAGCGGCGTCTCGAAGGGCACCTCCACCTCGGCGGGCTGGCGGTCGGCCCATTCACTGGCGAGAAACGCCTCCTGCAGCTCGGCCAGGGCGCCGTCCGGAGCCGCGAACTCGTCACCGGACCCGGGCAGCTCGTCGAGGTCGACCAGCTTCGCGGCACCGAAGCGCTCCTCCAGCCAGGCGTGGAACGCCGTGCCCCGGCGCGCCTGCGGCGCCGGTGCCGCGGGCATGGGGCGGCGCAGCCGGCGGGCCAGATCGGCCGGGTCGCGGCGCAGTGCGACCAGGGCGGATACCGACAGGTGCGAGGGCAGCGGCACGTCGACCGTCGGGCTGGCGTGCCGAGCCCGTTCGCGCAGGAGCAGGTCGGCGTCGCGCACCCACTGCTCGACCAACGGGTCGCCGCCGTCCAGGACCTGCTCGGGGTCGAGCGGGTGCGGAGCGGCCGCGGTGACCAGCTCGGCCGCCGCGGTGAGCGCCCGGCGCCGACCGGAGGAGAGCGGGTCGGCGGGCCAGATGCCCACCGGCCACTCCGCCAGCGCCGGGTTCGTCGCGTCGTCGGCGGGCGGCTCGGCCCAGTGCACGATGGTGCCGGCGCCGTCCTCGCACGCCTGCCGCGCGGTAAGCAGCAGCGACGACGGTCCGCACGGCTTCACGCCGTCCCGCCACCAGCTCCCCGAGCACAGCAGCAGGTGCCGGGCGCGCGTGACGGCGACGTACCCGAGGCGGATCTCCTCGGCGGTGCCGAAGTCCTTCCACTCCTGGACGTACTCCTCCAGCGCCTGCTTGACGACCGCCTGGTCACCGGAGCCGGGAACGGGCAGCCGCAGCCGGGGCAGCTCCTCGCGGTCGGTGAGCCGCAGGTCGGCCGGCACGTTGCCGGGGTCGCGGATCCAGGAGTCGCTGGTGTCGGCCTTCGACGGGAACTGGTCGGTGGTCAGCCCCGGGACGGCGACGACGTCCCACTCCAGGCCCTTGGCCGAGTGGCCGGTGAGCAGCTGCACCGCCTCGGGGTTCACCGCCACCTCGCCCGGTTCGAGTCCGCGCTCGCGCTCCTCGGCGTCGCGCAGGTACCCGAGGAACGCGGGCAGCGACGGCAGCTCGGCCAGCTCGGTGAACTCAGCGGCGACCCCGTGGAGCGCGTCGAGGTGCGCCCGCGCCCCGGCCGGACTCGCCCCGGGCGCGCTGGCGAGCTCCGTCTCCAGACCGAGGGTGCGGGCGACCTCGTCGACGAGGTCGGGCAACGACTCGCTCAACCGGTTCCGGAGGTGGCCGAGCTCCTGGCCCAGCCGCCGCAGCCGCCGGTACCCGGCCTGCGAGTACGCGTCCGGACCGCCGAGATCGTCCAGCGCCTCGACGATGCTGCCGCGCTCGGCCGGCGCCTCGACAGCCGGCGCGCCCACCGCGGGCTCGGCGGGCGCGGGTCGGCGCGAGTGGACGAGCGACCGTGCCCGCGCCTCGAGCGCGGCCAGGTCGCGGGGACCGATGCGCCAGCGGGCACCGGTGAGCAGCCGGCCGAGCGCGTCGCCGGCGGTCGGGTCGACCAGCACGGTGAGCGTGGCGATGACGTCGGAGACCTCGGGCACCTCGAGCAGGCCACCCAAGCCCACGACCTCGACCGGCAGACCCCGCTCGCGCAGGGCCGCCGCGATGCCGGGCAGCTGCTTCCGGGCGCGCACCAGGACCGCCACGGTGGGGCGCTTTCCGCCGTCGGCCACCGGGAACGCCGGATCCTCGCCCTTCCAGCAGCCAGCCAGTCGGTCGGCCAGCGCCTCCGTCTCCTCCGCGACCGTGTCGTAGAGACCGACGGTGACAGCGCCCCGCCCGGCGGTCGGCGCGGGGGCGAGATCGGGCAGCGGCTGGTCGGGGGCGGCAGCATCCCGGAGACCGCGTTGGCGACGGCGAGGACGGCGTCGTCGTTGCGCCAGCTGGTGGCCAGGGTCAGCCGCTCGGCCTGGCGGTCGGGCAGCCCGGGAAAGGTCCGGGCGAACCGCTCGATGGTCCCCGCCGACGCACCCCGCCAGCCGTAGATGGACTGCCGCGGGTCGCCCACGGCCAGCACCGGGTGGCCGGTCTCCCGGCCGAACAGCGCCTCCAGCATGCGGAGCTGACCGACGCTGGTGTCCTGGTACTCGTCGAGGAGCACCACCTTCCAGCGGGCGCGCTCCCGGCGGCCCACCTCGGCGGAGGCGACGGCGATCCGCGCCGCGTAGGCGACCTGATCGGCGTAGTCGATGGCACCCGCCGCCCGCTTGCGGGCCTCGAACGCCTCCACCAGCGGCAGCAGCGCGATGCGCGCCTTCTGCCGGGCGAGCATCTCCAGGACCGGCGCGTAGGGGCCCTTCTTGCGCGGCGCGTCCGGGTAGCCCCTGAGCTGCGACTCCAGCCGCGCCGTCCACGCCCGGAGGTCGGCCGGGCTGATGTCGTGCTCCCCAGGTCGGCCGCCAGCGCCAGCACGTCCTCGACGGTCGTGAGCAGCGTGAGCGGGACGTCGCTCATGTCGCCGGTGTAGGCGGTGACGACCTGCGCCGCCTGCCCCCAGCACATGGCCGGGCCGAGCACTCCGGCGCCGGGCTCGACACCGATCCGCAGCCCGTGCTCGGCGACCAGCGCGGCCGCGTACCCGTGGTAGGTCGAGACGGTCGGCTGGGCGATGTCCAGGCGCTCGCGGAGGTCGGGCTCGGTGTCACGATGCCGGGCCAGCGCTCCCAGCCGCAGCCGGATCCGCTCGTTGAGCTCGCTGGCCGCCTTGCGGGTGAATGTCAGGCCGAGGATCTCCTCGGGCGCGACGACGCGGTTGGCGACGAGCCAGGAGACGCGGGCGGCCATCGTCTCGGTCTTGCCCGACCCGGCGCCCGCCACGACGACGAGCGGCCGGTCGGCCGGCGCCTGGACCACGCGGGCCTGCTCGGGCGAGGGCGCGTAGGACAGCCCGCAGCGCTCCGCGACCTCGGCCGGGCTGAGCCAGCGGCGGACAGCGGGCTGCTGGGGTACGGCGTCGGTGAGCAGGTCGTCGAAGGACATCTGCTGAAGGACCCCGTTCTGCCCTCCGCTCGCAAGCTCGCGAGGGAACCCTGAACGGGGCCGACTGCGCGATGGAGTCACGCGGTCACCTGCCGGCCGGGCTCCTGCAACGGGCAGCTGCGCCGCGCGGGGCACCGGGAGCAGTGCGAGCCGGTGCGCACCTCGAAGGTGGCCGCGCCCATGCCCTCGCCGACCTGGGCGAGCAGCTCGCCGGCCCAGGTCTGGTCGACCGGCACGTCGGCGGGCAGCGGCTCCTGGTGCTGCTCCTTGGCCTTGGCACCGGTGCCGACCTGGAGCAACGCCGCCCCGCCAGGGACGGCGCCGTGGCCGCCGAAGGCACCCGCCGCGACCGCCACCTGGTAGGCCGCCAGCTGCCCGTGCTCCTCGGTGTTCTTCGCCGCGGTCTTCCCGGTCTTGAGGTCGACGACCACGAGTCGGCCCTCGGCGTCGCGCTCCAGCCGGTCGACCTGGCCCCGGATGCGGGCCCGGCCCACCGTCACGTCGAAGTCCTCCTCGGCGCCGAGCAGCTCGCGGCCGTTCGCCGCGTGCCAGCGGAGGAATTTGTCGAGCATCTCCTGGGCGGTGACCCGCTGCCGCTGGTCGGACCACCCGGGACCGAGGTCGAGCTGGTCGAGCTCCGCGGCGAGCACGGCCGGGGCCTCGACCGGCGGGAGCCCGTCGGCCACCTGCTGGGCGACCGCGTGCACGGCCGACCCGACCGTCCGGGTGGTGTCGGGCGACGCCTCCGCACCGACGGCGCCGAGCACCCATCGCAAGGGGCACCGCTGGAAGGTCTCGATGCCCGACGGGCGCACACGGACGGCGTCCTCCTCCGGCACCAGCGAGGCGTCGTCGGACAGCGGCGCCAGCCCCCACCAGCTGGTCGGCGCGGCGCCCGCCACCCCTCGTCGGCCAGCCGCCGCAGCACCGACGCGGCAGCCGAGCGGCGGTCCGACGGCGTCGTCGGATCGGTCAGCGCACGGCGCAGGTCGGCGACGAGGGCGGGCAGGGTCAGCGAACGGGGCAGCTCGGTGAGCGGCCGGCCGTCCTCCGGGGGCGGCGCGACGAGATCGAGGAAGCGGGAGGCGGTCGCTCCGGCGTCCGCGCCGTCGAGGGCACCCTCGACGGCGGTCACGACCAGCCGCTTCCGGGCGCGGGTGCAGGCGACGTAGAACAGCCGGCGCTCCTCGGCCAGGGCGAGGGTGCGTCGGTCGACCGCCGTGCCGTCGACCCCGAGGCCCGCTCCACCAGTTCCTCGGTGCCGAGCAGGGTGGAGCGCTCGCGCAGGTCGGGCCACACCCCTCCTGCACGCCGGCGACGCAGACGAGGTCCCACTCGAGGCCCTTGGAGGCGTGCGCGGTGAGCAGCCGGACGGTCTCCCCGCCACCGCGCGGGCCGCGCCGCTGTCGCCCGGGAGCTCCTGGGCGGAAAGGTGGGCGACGAACGCCCGCACATCGGCCGACGGCAGTCGGTCGACGAACCCGGCGGCGGCGTCGAAGAGGGCCACCACGGCGTCGAGGTCGCGGTCGGCCACGGCGCCCGAGGGCCGCCGGACGCGCTGGCCCGCGCCCAGCGCGAGGCCAGCCCGCTGGCCTGCCACATGGCCCACAGCACGTCCTCGGCCGTGCCGTCCTGGGCCAGCGCCACCCGGCCGGCGGACAGGACGGCAGCCACCCGCCGTGCCGGCCGGGCGACGTGTTCCGGCAGCGCGTCGAGCAGGGTGTCGTCGCCCAGTGCCAGGGACAGCGGGGCGCTCCGCTCGGCGGGGTCCACGCCCTGCTTGACCAGTGCGAGCCGCACGGCGCGCCGGAGCCGGCGCAGGTCGAGCACCGTGGCGCCGCCGAGCGGCGAGGCGAGCAGCGCCTCGGCGGCCGGCTCGTCCAGCCCGACCGCCGTCCCGTCGGCCTCCGGTCCTGACCCGGAGGCCGGCAGGAGGGCACCGAGGGCCATCAGCAACGGGGCGACGGCCGGCTGCCCGGCCAGTGGCAGGTCGTCCGACGAGACGGCGACCGGTACCCCGGCCGAGGCCAGTGCGCGGCGGAGCGGCCCGAGCGCCACGGAGGTGCGTACGACCACCGCCATCCGCGACCACGGCACACCCTCGAGCAGGTGGGCACGGCGCAGGACGTCGGCCAGGTAGGCGGCCTCGACCGCGGCCGAGCCGAAGACGTGCACCTCGCCCGTGCCGGGATCGGTCGCCTCGCCCGGGGCCAGCCGCCGGTGCTCCCAGGGACCGGGCAGCCCCTCGGCCACCGTGCGGCTGATCCGCAGCAGGTCCTCCCCGGAGCGCCGGCAGACCCCGAGCGACACGCGCGCCGCCCGCCGCCCGTCGGTGTGCCGGAACCGGTCGGAGAACTCGACGATGCCGCGCGGCTCGGCGCCGCGGAAGGCGTAGATGGCCTGGTCGGGATCGCCGACCGCGACCAGGTTGCCTCCCCGCCGGCCAGCAGCTCGAGCAGCTCGACCTGGGCCGGGTCGGTGTCCTGGTATTCGTCGACGAACAGCCAGCGGGCCCGCTCGCGCTCCTGGCGCAACAGTTCGGGGTCGCCGTCGAGCTCGGCGATGGCGGCGCGCACCAGTTCGGCCGGGTCGTAGCCGGACGCGTCACCACGCCCGACCGTGGCGAACGTCGTCACGTTCTCGTACTGCTCCTGGAAGGCGGCGGCCAGCACCCAGTGGTCGCGCCCCGTCTCCCGCCCCCAGGACGCCAACCGGTCCGAGCCCACGCCGCGCTCGGTGGCGCGCATGAGCAGGTCGCGCAGCTCCGCACGGAAACCGGCCGTGCCGAGCGCGGGCGTGAGGGCATCGGGCCAGCGGACCGCGCCTTCCTCCTCGGCGTCGCCACGGAGCAGCTCGGCGACGACGGCGTCCTGCTCGGCCGAGGTGAGCAGGCGGGGCGGCGCGTCGCCCCGCAGCAACGCGGCCCGGCGCAGGACCCCGTAGGCATAGGAGTGGAACGTGCGGGCCAGCGGCTCGCGGATGGTGCGCGCCACCCGGCCGGTGATGCGCGTGCGCAGCTCGGCGGCGGCCTTGCGGCTGAAGGTCAGGACGAGGATCTGCTCGGGATCGATCCCCGCGTCGATCCGCGCGGCCACGGCCTCGACGATCGTCGTCGTCTTGCCCGTTCCCGGGCCGGCGAGGACCAGCAGCGGGCCGGACCCGTGATCGACGACCGCCTGCTGCGTGGGGTCGAGCTGTGGCGCGGTGGGTCGAGGGGCCTCACCGGTGACCAGCCGGTAGACCGGCGTCGTTCCCCCTGTGCCACCCCCGATGGAATCACGGCGGACCGACAGTTCGGGTGCGGCTGGGACGAGTCGGGAGCCCTGCTGCGACCCGGGTCTCAGATCAGGGCGAGCACTGCCTCGAGCTGACCGGCCTCGAGCATCAGGTCGGCCGCGGTCGTCAGCCAGCCGGCGACCTGCAGCAACGGCCACTCGCCCTCGGTGTCGAGGGATGCCGTCGCCGCGACGAGCCCGGCCTGGGCCACGGCGCTGCACGCGATGTTGTTCATGCCCAGGTCGTCGGCAGCTGCGGCCCCGAGCTGAAGGCAATACCAGGAAATGGTCCGTGCGGGGCAGCCGGACACGCGCCGGCAACACGGCGGTCAGGCCTGGTCACCGCCGAGCTCGAGCAGGAGCGTGCCCGGGTGCCCGCCCGGCTCCACCGGCGCGAAGCCGACCCGCTCGTAGAGCCGCCGGGCAGGGTTGCCCGCCTCCACGCTCAAGCTCAGTGCACTGAGGGACAGGCGCCGCGCCTCGCGCACTGCCGCGTCCAGCAGCGCTGCACCCAGTCCGGCGCCGCGGTAGCCGGGCAGCACGCACACACTCAGCTCGGGCACGCCTGCCCGGACGAAGCCGTAGCCCGGGACGTCGGCAGGGAAGTTCGTCACCCACACCACTCCAGTGGGCTCGGACCCGACGGTGGACACGAACCCGAAGTCGGGGGCGAGCGGTAGTAGGCCGCCAGGTGCGGATCGGCGTCCACGTGCGCCAGGGTGAACCGTTGCCGGCACCAGTTCAGGTTCAACCACGTCGCGACGCGGAGCAGGAAGGCGTCCGAGGCCTGCAGGGGCCTCACGGCCAGCGGACGGTGGACAGCACGACCCGACCGTCGCGCACGGGCACGCCTTCCGCGGCGAGCATCTCCAGCTGCCGCACCCGGACCGGCTCGGCCGCCGAGCCGTCGGCGCGCACCACCCGGTACCAGGGCACCGCACCACCGCCGGACGAGAGCGCCCGCGCGACCCGGCGCGGGCCGATGCCGACCAGCTCACCGATGGCGCCGTAGGTGCTCACCCGGCCGGCCGGGATCTGGTCGACGACGTCGAACACCGCCTCGTCGACGTCGGCCGGGTCGAGGGGCACGCGTCGATCATGGCAACGATCAGCCGCGGCGGCCGAAGCGGGCCAGCAGCCGGGTCTGCGGCGGAGCCGACGGCGGGACGTCCAGCGGCGGGTCGAACAGCCCCGGGACGCCGTCGTCCGGGAGCCGGTCGGCGTAGACCAGAGCCGCGGTGACGAGCTCGCCGTCCAACCGGGTGTCGCCGCCGATCGCCGACGCCAGGTCCCAGGCGTGCACCGTCAGGTCGGTGGCCATCTCGAAGATGTACTCCGAGGCCGGCATCGGGCCGCGGGAGAGGTGCACGGTGTGCCGGAGCGCGCCGTCCTGCGCGAAGGCCGAGAGCGCGCCGTCCGCGGCCGTCTCCCAGCCGGTGACCGGATCGTCGCCGAGCAGGTCGTCGGTGCTGTCGGGGAAGCGCCCGTCGATCAGGTCGTAGGGCTCACCGGCCAGCAGCGGGGTAACCCACAGCTGCTCGTTCACCAGGTGCGCGACCAGGTCGGCGACGGTCCAGCCGGGCAGCGACGGGTCGTCCCACTGGCCGGGTTCGACGGCGTCGACCCGGTCGGTGAACTCGTTCTGAGCGCGCTGGAAGAGCTCGAGCAGCTCGACCGGGGAGAAGTCGGACATGTCGTCATCCAACAGGCCGAGGGCCCGGCCCGCCTCCCCTGATGGGAAGCCGGACCGGGCCCTCGCGACGTGCTGGAGCGGCCCCTCGCAGGGTCCCGACCCGAGCGGAGCGAGGGCCGGAGGGCGAGGGGTCCTTCTAGCTAGTAGGTGGGGAGCGCCTTGTCGATGCGGGTGGCCCACGCCGTCACGCCGCCCTGCACGTGCACGGCGTCTTTGAAGCCGGCCGCCTTGACCGCCGCCAGCGCCTCGGCCGAGCGGACGCCGGTCTTGCAGTGCAGCACGATCGGCTTGTCCTGGGGCAGCTGCGCCAGTGCCCGGCCGGACAGGATCTCGTCCTTGGGGATCAGCGTCGCGCCGGGGATGGAGACGATCTCGTACTCGTTGGGCTCGCGGACGTCGATCAGCTCGAAGTCCTTGCCGGCGTCCATCATGTCCTTGAGCTCGTCGACGGTGATCGTCGAGCCGGCCGCCGCCTCCTGGGCCTCGACGGAGACGACGCCGCAGAAGGCGTCGTAGTCGATGAGCTCCGTGATCGGCTCGCCCTCCGGGTCCTTGCGGACCTTGATCTCGCGGAAGGTCATCTCCAGGGCGTCGTAGACCATCAGCCGGCCGAGCAGGGTCTCCCCGATGCCGGTGATGAGCTTGACGGCCTCGGTGGCCTGGATGGCGCCGACGGTCGCGCACAGCACGCCGAGCACGCCGCCCTCGGCGCAGCTCGGGACCATGCCGGGCGGCGGCGGGACCGGGTAGAGGTCGCGGTAGTTCGGGCCGTGCTCGTTCCAGAAGACCGACACCTGGCCGTCGAAGCGGTAGATCGAGCCCCACACGTAGGGCTTGTCCAGCAGCACGCACGCGTCGTTGACCAGGTAGCGGGTGGCGAAGTTGTCGGTGCCGTCGACGATGAGGTCGTACTGGCTGAAGATGTCGAGCACGTTGTCGCTGTCCAGCCGCGTCTCGTGCAGCCGGACGTCGATGAGCGGGTTGATCTCCTTGATGGAGTCGCGCGCGCTCTCGGCCTTGGACCGGCCCACGTCGGACTGCCCGTGGATGATCTGGCGCTGCAGGTTCGACTCGTCGACGGTGTCGAACTCGACGATGCCCAGCGTGCCGACACCGGCGGCGGCCAGGTACATCAGGACGGGCGACCCGAGACCGCCGGCGCCGACGGCGAGCACCTTGGCGTTCTTCAGTCGCTTCTGCCCGTCCATCCCGACGTCGGGGATGATCAGGTGGCGGCTGTAGCGGCGGACCTCCTCGATGGAGAGGTCGGCGGCGGGCTCCACCAGGGGTGGCAGGGACACGGATTGCTCCTCGGGTCTTCTCGACTGCGGCCCCGGAGGACCAGCGTTCACGCGGACAACAGCGTGACAGGCCACGCTCTTCCCGCCGCCGCCGGGAGGGACGCCGAAAAGCGGCTCAGGGGTCCGGGGTGACCCGCAGCGGCGGCAGCCCGACCACCTCGAAGGTGGCCGAGGCCAGGCCGATGCCGGCCTCGTCGAGCTCGGCCAGTAGCTCCCGGGCCATCAGGTCCTTGACGTCGCGCACCCCGTACACGCCGGTCAGGAAGCGGGCCGTGAGCTCCAGCCAGTTGTCGGTGAGCCGCCAGTACACCTTCGGCTCGAGGTCGGCGCCGCGGACGAAGTACTTCTGACGCATCTGGGCCAGCGCCGAGGCCGGCATGTCCTCGGCCGCGACGGTGTGCCGTCGCGCCGCCGCCAGCAGGATCGCCTCGGCCCGCGCGCGGTCGTCCTGATAACGGATCGGCAGGGTGACTTCCTCCCACAGGTAGGGAAGTCGCGGGTGTAGTTGTAGACCGCCTCGTCGAACACCTTGTCGTTGGTCACGGTCACCACGCGCCCGGTGTACTGCCGGCTCCTGACCCACTGCGCGGGATCCGCGTTCTGCACGGCGGGCGGCTGCCCCATCTCCATGATCGTGGTGCGGATGAAGCCCAGCGCGATGACGTCGCCCCGGACACCGCCCATCGTGATCCGGTCGCCGACGTTGAACGTGTCCCCACGGAGGATGACGACGTAGCCGGCGAGCGCCGTGATGACCTTCTGCAGCGCGAACGCCAGGCCCGCCGTGACCAGCCCGATTCCCGTGGCCAGGCGGGTCGGGTCGTCGAACCAGATCGACAGGAAGCCCAGGAACAGGAGGAGCGCCGCCACGAGGTTGATCGCCTGCCGGGTCCAGAATCTCGCCCGTTCGTGGTGCACGCCGCGCACGACGGTGCGGGCGAGAAAGCGGGCGGCCCACCGCAGGAGGAGCAGGAACAGCACCAGTCCGAGGGTGAGCAGCAGCTTGATGCCGTTCTCCTGGCTGAGGAACAGCAGTCGGATCTCCTGTCCGAACAGCTCGACGGTCATGGCCACAGTCTGCTGGGGCGGTCCGCGAGCGGCGGCCGGAGGCTCCCCGACGCGTGCGCGGAAACGGCTCAGCGCAACAGGGGAACGGCACGTGGCCGCGGTCGTCGCGCCGGAGGCGCGACAGATGTCATGGATAGGGCCAGGCGTTCTTCGCGCAGCCGCCGAGGCTGAGGGTCTGCTGGACCATGACCGGCGCGAGCTGCCCGGGACCGGGGCAGTCGACGTGACCGTTGCCCAGGACGTGCCCGACCTCGTGGTTGACGACGTACTGCCGATAGGTGGCGACGTCGCCCTCGTAGTGCGGGACTGCGGTGGCCCAGCGAGCCAGGTTGATGACCGCACGATCGCCGTAGCGGCAGGAGGTGTAGCCGCCCGTCCCGACCCCCGGGCAGTAGGTCTCCATGCTGCCCGGGCTGACCAGGCTGACGCGGAAGTCGAACTGCCCGGCCGCCACCTCCGCGGCGCCGACCCGCTGGAAGGAGTTCCGCCCTCCGCTGCCCCAGGACCGCGGGTCGCCGAGCGTGGCCTCCACGGCGCCCGCGAAGGGGGCGCCGGCGACGCCGATGCCGTCCTCCACCTCGACGATGAAGCGGCGCAGCGGACCGGTGCCCATGACCGCCGACGTGCCGTCGACGACCGTCAGGCTGCCTGCCCCCTGCTCCACGTAGGTCTCCACGCCCACGGTGGCCGGCGCCTCGGTCGGCGCCACGTCGCCCTCCGCGGGCGCGGTCGGGGTGGGTTCGACGGGCGGCGGGGTGGTGGGCGCGGACACGCTCGCCGGCGCAGCCGCCCCGTGGAGCCGGTCGGGACGCCGGGCGTGGTGAGGGCGAGGTCGGTCAGGACCACGATCGTGGCGATCGCCAGCAGGGGAACGGCGTACGCGCGCCACCCGTAGCGCAGCACGAAGCCGCGGAACCGGCCGGGTCGGGCACGGGCACTCGGGTGCGGACCGACCGGCTCGGGCAGACCCGGCCGGGCGACCAGCGGCCCCGGACGCTCGGCGGTGCGCACCGTCGAGCCGGGCGGCACCGGGCGCGCGGACGGAGGGGCCGGTGGCTCGGGGCGCACCCGGCGCACCTCACCGGGACCGCCGCCGGGCTCACGGCCGTCCGCGGGGCGTCCTCCCACAGGCCGCACTCGTGCTCCTCGTCCGTCCTCCGGTCTCAGCGGATCAGCGTCTCACGCTGGGTGGCTCGTCGACAGCAGCGTGCAGCTCTCGGCACGCCGCGGCATCCTCGACGAGCCCGAGCACCGCCCGGGCGGTGACCTCCGGCGCCTCCAGCATGGCCACGTGCCCGACCCGCTCCAGGACGGCCAGCCGGGCATCGGGGACGACGGAGGCCAACCGGGGCGCCATCGACGGGTCGACCAGCCTGTCGCGCGCACCCCACAGCACCAGCGTCGGCGGCCGGAGGGTGCGGGCCGCCCGCCAGGCGTTCGCCGCGCCCACCCGCAGGTAGGACGTGATGAGCCCGCGCATGCTGCGGGTCAGGGCGTGCCCGGCCCAGGGCTGCTCCACCCGCTCGCGCATCTCCTGCACCGCCTGGTCCACCCGCTCCGGTGGCACCCTCCCGGGCTCGCCGAAGCACATGCGGATCATCGCCCGCACGTTCTGCTCGGGCGTGATGGCCCCCATGCGGCGCGCGGCCAGCGAGGGGATGCCGGGTACGAGGAGCAGGAGCAGGGCGCGGCTGAACGCCGGCGGGACGCGGTAGACCGGCATCGCCGGTGACACCAGGGTGAGGGTCGCCACCAGGTCGGGCCGACGGGAGGCGACGAGGAGGCTGACCAGCCCGCCGAGCGAGTTGCCGAGCAGGTGCACCGGCCGCCTGTGCGCCTCCCCGGCTGGGCGACGACGTGCTCGAGGACGTCGATCACCGCGCGGACGTGGCCGCGGACGGAGTACCGCCCCCGCGGGGCGGCTGCGACCGGCCGAAGCCCGGCAGGTCGAGCGCCCAGCCGTCGAACCGGACGGCGAGCAGCCCGGCGAGATCGGTCCAGTTCGTGGACGCGCCCCCGAGGCCGTGGACGTAGAGCGCCCGCTCCCGGGGAGCGTCGCTCCCCGTGCCGGCGACCGGGCCGGTCCACGCGGTGGTGCGGACGAAGACCTCGCCGCCGGAGACCGGCAGCAGCTCTCCCGGCCAGGGCGGGAGCAGCGAGGTCAGCTCGGGCAGCGGGGTCGTCGACGGACGGGCGGCCGGCACATCGGCCGCCTCGACGTGGAGCGGCGGGGCCTCGGACATCCACTCGACGGTAATCGCAGGCCGTCCGGCATGCGGTGGGGAACCCGCCGGTAACATCCCCCTGCCATGCAGCCGACTCCTCCCGCCACCGTGAACAACCGGCGCACGTCCCGGCTCCCCGGGGTGCCCGGCGGTTGCAGCTGCTCCGTGCCGCCCAGGACGTCTTCGTGGCCCAGGGCTTCCACGCCGCGGCCATGGACGACATCGCCGACCGGGCCGGGGTCAGCAAGCCGGTGCTCTACCAGCACTTCCCCGGCAAGCGGGAGCTGTACCTGGCGCTGCTGGAGGAGCACGTCTCGGAGCTGGCCGACCGCGTCGCCCAGGCGATGGGCGGCACCGACGACAACCGGGCCCGCGTCGACGGCGCCGTGGGAGCGTACTTCGACTTCATCGATGCCGAGGGCGAGGCCTTCCGGCTGGTCTTCGAGTCCGACCTGCGCAACGACGCCGACGTCCGGGCGATCGTCGACCGGGGCACGGGCGCCTGCGTCGAGGCGATCGCCGAGGTCATCGCGGCCGACACCGGCCTCGACCCCGAACGGGCACTGCTGCTCGCGTCAGGGCTGACCGGGCTGTCCGAGACCAGCGCGCGGTGGTGGCTGCCGCGCAAGGGGACCGTGTCCCGCGACGAGGCGGTCGCCCTGGTGTCCGCCCTGGCGTGGCGGGGCATCTCCGGCTTCCCGCGCGTCGACGGCGAGCAGTCCCCGACCTGACGAGCGCAGCGGGACCTGCCGGAGGCCGCGTTCGCTGACGGCGCACCGGCGCGGCGGGCCCCGGGCGCCGCCCCTGGGCTAGCGTGTGGTCAGTCGCGCGAACCGAGGAGGCATCGCCCACGTGGAAGTCAAGATCGGCGTCCAGCACTCCCCGGGAGCTGGTCATCGACAGCCCCAAGACCCCTGACGAGATCGCTGCAGATGTCGCCGCAGCCATGTCCGGCTCGAGCAAGGACGGCCTGCTGACCTTGGTCGACGAGCGGGGTCGTCGCGTCGTCGTCCCCGTCGACCGGATCGCCTACGTCGAGATCGCGCAGGCCGACCAGCGCCGGGTCGGCTTCATCGCCGGCGCGTAGTACCGCACGTCCCGACGGGGCGTCGTCCGCTACCCGCGGTCGGCGCCCCGTCGTCGTCGGTGGACCGGAGAGTTCGTCGTCGGTGGACCGGAGAGTTCGTCGTCACTGGACCGTGAGGTCCACGACGGTCCGCCAGTCCTCCCGCGGACCCGCGGTCTCGGCGACCAGGTCGGCGTAGACACCGGCCACGCGCTCCGGGGAGATCCGGCGATCCCCGTCCCCGACGAGGCCGCGGACGGTGACCGCCGCCACGTGGATCCCGTCGGGAGCCAGTGCCCGCGCCTGCACCTCGGCCAGCGCCCGCAGCGCCGCCTTCTGGACCCCGAGGCTCGCCATGGAGGGGACGGGCCGGTCCGCTGACCCACCGCCGGTGACCAGGACGGTGCCCGCTCCCCGCTCCCGCATCCCGGGCAGGACCGCGAGGACGGCCGTCTGCAGGCCCACCGCGCCCGCCGCGAGGTCACCCAGCAGATCGTCCGGCGCCAGGTCCGGGACGGCGGCCGACCGCCCCACCGACACGTTGTAGAGCAGGACGCCGACCGGCCCGAGCGCGGCCGTGAGCGACTCCACGGCCGGAGTCAGCGAGCGCGGGTCACCGGCATCCGCCGTCGTCCACTCCGTCCTGACCCCGCCCCCGCGCAGGGCACGGCCGACCTCGCCGAGCGGACCGTCCCGGCGGGCGACCAGGCCGACGGCGAAACCCTGCGCGCCCAGCCGGCGGGCGGTGGCCTGGGAGATGCCCGGTCCGGCCCCGACGACGAGCAGGTGGGGCGCCGTCATGGGTTGAGCCCCAGGGCCTTCATGCGTTTCGTGTGCGCGCTGGTGATGCGCTCGATCAGCCGGGCGACGCCGGAGAGGTCGCCGGTCCCGGCGATGATCAGCTCGGCCAGCCGGTCGTGCTCGGCGATGACCGCCTGCGACTGGCTCATCGCCTCGCCGACGAGCCGCCGTCCCCACAGGGACAGCCGGCCGGGGACCTTGCGGTCGGCCGTGATGGCCGCCCGCACCTCCCGGACGGCGAAATCGGCGTGGCCGGTGTCGGCGAGCACGTCCAGCACCAGGGCTCGGTCCGGGTCGGGGAGGAACGCGGCGATCTCGCGGTAGAAGTCGGTGGCCAGACCGTCACCGACGTAGGCCTTCACCAGTCCCTCGAGCCAGGTGCTGGGCCGGGTGCTCTCGTGGAAGGCATCCAACGCCGGCACGAAGGGGGCCATCGCCTCGCCGGGGTCCGCGCCGAGTTCGGCGAGGCGTTCGGTGAGCTGCGCGTGATGACCGATCTCCGCCGCCGCCATCTTCGCCAGCGCCGCCCGCCCGGCAAGCGTCGGGGCGAGCCGGGCGTCCTCGGCCAGCCGGTCGAACGCGGTGAGCTCGGCATAGGCGAGCGCGCCCAGCAGGTCCACGACGGCACCGCTGTCGACCGGGGTCGTCACACACATCTCCTGGGTTGCCGCGGGGCTGGTCACCGGCCGCAGAGGTGGCGCAGGTCACCTGCGACAGCGCGGCGCGCAGAGGCTAACCGGTGGCCGCGCTACCATGGCACCCGGTGCACCTCCGGGTGCGCCGTGTATCTGTGCGCTGACGACCGCTGGACGACGCCCCTCGGGGCTGTCTCCCGGGCCGATCTCCGGAACGCCCGGTTCTGCTGGCTGCGTTGGCGCTGGAACTGATCCCGCGACAACAGCCCGGGACAGGTCCGCAGCCGCGGGTCCCCGCAGCCGGCGCCGGTCCCCCAGCAGACCAGAGGCGAGAGCACTGACCTCCATCGAGAACCCCACCACGTCCGAGGCCGTCGAGGCCACCACCCACCCCGCCGCGACCGAGGCCGTCGCCCTGGAGCACGCCGAGACCGGCGCACCCGCTCCCGAGGAGCTCGAGTCGCAGGTCGAGGAGCTCGGCGGCGCCCCCGTCGCCACCGACAGCCCGCTGTTCAGCGACTTCGACGTGCATCCCGACATCGTGGCCGCACTCGCCGACGTGGGGATCCACCGCACCTTCGCCATCCAGGAGCTGACGCTCCCGCTGGCGCTGGCCGGCAACGACCTCATCGGCCAGGCGCGCACCGGCACCGGCAAGACCCTGGGCTTCGGCGTCCCGATGCTGCAGCGGGTCAGCCCGCCGGCCGAGGGCGGCGACGGCGTCCCGCAGGCGCTGGTCGTCGTCCCGACCCGTGAGCTGTGCGTGCAGGTCGCCCGCGACCTCGGCGCCGCCGGCGTCAAGCGCGGCATCCGCGTACAGGCCATCTACGGCGGGCGCGCCTTCGAGCCGCAGATCGAGTCGCTGCAGAAGGGCGTCGAGGTCGTCGTCGGAACACCTGGCCGGCTGCTCGACCTGGCCCAGCGCGGTGACCTGATCCTCGGCAAGGTCAAGGTCCTCGTCCTCGACGAGGCCGACGAGATGCTCGACCTGGGCTTCCTGCCCGACATCGAGCGGATCCTGGCGATGGTGCCGGACAAGCGGCAGACGATGCTGTTCTCCGCGACGATGCCCGGTCCGATCGTGACTCTTTCCCGGTCGTTCATGACCCAGCCCACGCACATCCGGGCGCACGGCAACGACGAGGGCTCGACGGTTCCGCAGACGACGCAGTTCATCTACCGGGCGCACAACCTCGACAAGCCCGAGCTGCTCTCCCGCGTGCTGCAGTCGCGTGACCGCGGCCTGGTGATGGTCTTCTGCCGCACCAAGCGCACCGCGCAGAAGGTCGCCGACGAGCTGGTCGACCGCGGGTTCGCCGCGGCCGCCGTGCACGGCGACCTCGGGCAGGGCGCGCGCGAGCAGGCGCTGCGCGCCTTCCGCAGCGGCAAGGTCGACGTCCTGGTGGCCACGGATGTCGCGGCCCGCGGCATCGACGTGACCGGCGTCAGCCACGTCGTCAACTACCAGTGCCCCGAGGACGAGAAGACCTACGTCCACCGCATCGGCCGCACCGGCCGCGCGGGTAGCACCGGCGTCGCGGTGACGCTGGTCGACTGGGACGACATCCCCCGGTGGCAGCTGATCAACAAGGCTCTGGACCTCGGGTTCACCGACCCGCCGGAGACCTACTCCACCTCGCCGTGGGTCTACACCGACCTGGACGTGCCGGAGACCGCGAAGGGCCGGCTCCCCGGGCGCAGCGCACCCGCGAGGGCCTGGAGGCCGAGACCCTCGAGGACCTCGGCGAGACCGGCAAGCGCAATCGACCCGCGCAGTCCGGTGGTCGCGATTCCGGTGGGCGCGGCGATTCGCGCGGCCCGTCGGACGGCCGACGGGGGTCCGGGCGCCCCGAGGACGGCGAGCAGGCCGGCGGCGGCAAGAGCCGTCCGCGTCGCCGTACCCGCGGCACCGGCGCTGCGTCCGCCGGCGCGGACGAGTCGGCTCCGGCCGCCGCCTCCGCCGAGTCCGCGCCGGCCGAGGGCACGGCCACCAAGCCGCGTCGCCGTCGTCGCCGCGGTGGCGCCAACCGCGGCGGTGGCGGGTCCGAGTCCGCCGCCTAGCCGTTCCCGCCGTGCTCCGAGTTCTGCGACCGCCGTTGCGGGTCTGGGTCTGGACGGCGGCCACCGCAGCGCTGCTCCTCGTCGCGATCCTGCTGTGGCAGGGCTCGGACGCAGCCGCCACGGAGAGCACCACTGCACCACCGGCCGACGCCCCTCCGGGTCGCCGGCCGGTGCCGTCTCCGAGACCTGGTCGGCCGGACGCGGTCCGCTGCCGGAGCGGGTGGTGTCGGAGGGCCGGGTCGTCGTGGGCTCCGAGCACGGGGTGCGTGCGCTGGACCCGCTCACCGGCGAGGAGGCCTGGCACTACACGCGCACCAACGCCCGGATGTGCGGCCTGACCGTCACCGACGGCGTCGCGGTCGCGGTGTTCGCGACCGCGGACCGGTGCGACGAGGCCGTCGGCCTGGACGCCGGCACCGGGGTGCGGCAGTGGACCCGGAGCCTGAACCTCGCCCCCGACGCCACCCTCGACTCGACCACCGCGATCGTGCTGGCGGCCAATCCCACCGGGGTGCTCACCTTCGACCCGATCGGCAGCGGCATCCGCTGGCGGTCGGCCGCGCCGGCGGGCTGCCGGTTCCTCGACGCGGGCACCGGGAGCACCGGAGTGGTCGTCCTGCAGCGCTGCGCGGACAGCACCGACGTCCAGGTACGCCTGCTCGACGGGTTCGCGGGCTCCATGCACTGGAACCATCCCCTGCCCGCCGCCGACGACGACGCCGTCCGCCTGCTGGGCGCCGACGGGGTGGTGACGGTGCTGGCAGGGGACGAGGTCTGGACGCTGGGCGGCCCCGACGGCACCGAGCTGGCCCGCGAGCCGGTCCCGGCCGGGACGACGGACGTCGGCCAGACGACCGTCGGCACGGTGTCCCTGCTGCGGGTCGACGGCACGGTGACCGCACGGGACACCTCGTCGGGCGCCGCGCTCTGGTCGGCCCCGGCGGTCGGACTTCCCGCGGCGGACGGGACCAAGGACGCCGCTCGCCCGGGCGCGCTCGTGCTGCCCGACCCGGAGGGGTTCTCCTTCCGCGATCCGGCCACCGGGGCGGAGGTGGGCCGTTCCAGCACCCCTCGGCGCCGCCGTCCGGCACCGCCTCCGCGATCGGGCCGGTCGTCGTGCTGCGGTCGGACGACGGCGTCGTCGGCTACCGCTGACAGGGGACCGTCCTCCCCCACGCCCCGCGCTCGGCGCGGGCCCCTGGATGGTGGCCGGACAGCGGCACACCACACCGGCAGGGCACACTCGGGGCATGGTCCTGCCCGGCGGCCCCGACTTCACCGTGCCCCTCGCCATCGCGCCTGACGACCTGCGGCAGCTCGCCCAGCACGACGCGGAGCACCGGAGCTTCCCCGGCCGCGCAGGTCCGCTGACCGCGCTGGACACCGGTGGCGAGGCCGCCCGTGGGACCGCCTTGCTGGTCGCGGGCTACACCGGCAGCAAGGAGGACTTCGCGCCGCTGCTGGCGCCGCTGGCCGATGCCGGCTACCGGGTGGTCGCGCTCGACCAGCGCGGGCAGTACGAGTCCCCTGGCCCCGACGACCCGGCCGCGTACTCCGTCGAGGAGCTCGGCCTCGACGTCGTCGTCGTCGCCCGGGTCCTGCGCGCGGAGTCCGGCGAGCCGCTGCACCTGCTCGGCCACAGCTTCGGCGGTCTGGTCACCCGGGCCGCGGTACTGGCCGAACCGGCGCTGTTCACCTCGTTCACGCTCCTGGGCTCGGGACCCTCGAAGCTGGGCGGCCGGCGGGCGGACCTGCTGGACCACCTCGGCCCGCTGCTGGACGCCGGTGGTGTGCGGCTGGTGCACGAGACCCTCGAACAGGTGGCGATGACCGACCCGAAGGCGCAGGCGGTGCCGGCCCCGACGCGGGAGTTCTACTCCCGCCGGTTCCTGCGCAACTCCGAGGCCGGGCTGCGCGGGATGGCCGATGCGATGCTCACCGAGTCCGACCGGGTGGCGGAGCTGGCCGCCGTCGGGCTGCCGCTGCTGGTGGCCCACGGCGAGGCCGACGACGCCTGGCTGCCGCACGTGCAGGAGGACATGGCGCAGCGGCTGGGCGCCCGTCACGAGGTCATCCTCAACTCGATCCACTCGCCCGCGGTGGAGAACCCGGCCCGGACGCTGGAGGTGCTGCTGGACTTCTGGGCCCACGCCTCGGCCGCGTCCACGCAGCTCCCGCCCGGCGAAGAAGGAGCATGAGCCGCTCCCACCCGCCGCTGCCCTCCTCCGACCAGTGGACGGCGACGGAGGACCGGCTCGGGTTCTTCGGCCCGGACAGCGTCAGCTGGCGGATCCACTCCGACCCGTCGTTCTCCGTCGGCGGGCTGCGTGCCCTGCTGCTGCAGGCTCTGCACCCGGTCGCGATGGACGGCGTCGCCCGGTTCTCCGGTGGCTTCCGCGAGGAGCCCTGGCCGCGGCTGATCCGCACGGCCACCTACGTCGACACCCTCACCTTCGGCACCCGCACCGAGGCCGTGCGGGCGGCCGCACGGGTGCGCGGCATCCACCACCGGCTGGGGGCCACGGAGGAGACCACCGGCCGCACCTACCGGGTGGACGACCCCGACCTGCTCCTGTGGGTGCACTGCTGCGAGGTCGACTCGCTGCTCACCGTGGCGCGTCGGGCCGGGGTGCCCCTGACCGACGAGGACGCCGACCGGTACGTCGCCGAGCAGGTGACGGCCGCTGAGCTGATCGGGATCCCGCGCGCGGACGTCCCGGACTCGGTGGCGGCGCTGGCCGGCTACTTCGAGGGGATCCGGCCCGAGCTGGCGGTGACCGCCGCCGCGCGCGACGCCTACCGCCTGATCACCGTGCCGCCGATGCCCACCTGGGTGCGCTACCTGACCCCCGCGCAAGGCGCGTGGGGCGGACTGGCCGCTCTGGCCGTGGCGCTGCTGCCGCAGTGGGCCCGGCGGATGTACTCCTGGCCCGGGCTCGGGCTGACCGATGCCGCGGCGACGGGAGCACTCGTGGCGTTCCGGCAGGCGCTGCTGCGGCTCCCTCAGCGCGCCCAGCGCTCCCCGATCGTCTGGGCCGGCTGGGACCGCGTCGCTGAGGCCCCGGCCGCCTGAGGAACTGCCCCGCATCTCGGACGCTCGGCGCCGGGCCCTGCGGCAGGGCCGTTCCCTTCACGTCGCGACGTCGTCCTCCGAGAGGAAGCCCCAGGTCTCGCGGGCCGGGACGGCCGCCTGCCCGGTCGGGCAGCTGGGCCGGAAGTCGCACCAGCTGCACTGCTGGCCCGGCACGGCCGGGAACGCGGCGTCCGGATCCTCGCCGGCCGCCGCGCGCTCGGTGGCGGCGGTGATGTCCTCGGCGATGTCCTCCGCGCGCCGGACGTGGTTGGCCAGCGAGCGCTCGGTGTGCTCGAAGGCGGCGACGGTGCCGCTGGGCAGGTGGTGCAGCTCCACCCGGCTGCAGGGCCGGCGCAGCGTGCGCCGGACGCCGAGCACGTACAGCAGTTGGCGTGCGCCTCCCGTCGTCCGCTTCGCCACCGGGAGGTCCCACCACGAGCGGAGCGCGGCGTGCACGGCCGCACCGACGGTGTTGTGCGCCCACGCCGGCCCCTTGGGCGGGGTGGGCCGGTCAACGTCGGCGTACCGGTAGCGGCGGGCGCAGTCGGCGAAGGTCGCGAGCTTGCTGGGGGTCGCGGAGAACAGCCGGCGCGGCATGCCGGGCATCTCGACCTGCGCGCCGGTCCCACGCCCGACACGGTCCGGCGGTTCGGGGTCAGTCCTGGAACGGCGCGCTGCCGGTGCCCGCCGCCAGGATCGCCTCGAACTGTGCCGGGTCGGTCGTGCAGGCCGCGATCGGCGTGGCCTTGTTGGTGCCGTGGTAGTCGCTGGCCCCGGTGGTGATCAGGTCCAGGTCAGCGGCGAGGCCACGGAGGTGGGCCCGCTCGTCGGCCGAGTGGTCGGGATGGTCGACCTCGAGCCCCATCATCCCGGCCTCGACCATCGTGCCAATCGCCTCGTCGCCGACGATCCGGCCGCGCTTGGTGGCGAGGCCGTGCGCGAACACCGGGACACCACCGGCCGCGCGCACCAGCGCGATGCCCTCGCGGACGTCGGTGTCGGCTTTGGTCACGTAGTAGGGGCTGCGGTGGTGCAGCAGGGTCGCGAAGGCGTGGTCGACCGACTCGGCGGCCCCGGCCTCGACGAGCGCGCGGGCGATGTGCGGGCGCCCCACCACGCCGCCCTCGGACCGCTGGACGATCCGCTCCCACGACACCGGGTACCCGGCGCTGGCGAGCGCCGCCACGATCCGTTCCCCCGCTCCAGCCGCTCGTCCCGCAGCCGGCCGCGCTCGGCGGCGAACGCCGGATGCGTGGGGTCGAACAGATAGGCCAGGAGGTGGACGCTGATCGGCGGCTGGTCATCGGGGAACCACCGGCACGACATCTCCATGCCGGGGACGACGGTGAGGCCGGCGGGCCGGGCCGCCTCGGCCACCGACCAGCCGGCCGTCGTGTCGTGGTCGGTCAGCGCGACCACGTCGAGCCCTGCGGCGCGGGCGGTCGCGAGCAGCTCGCCGGGGCTCTCGGTGCCGTCGGAGACCGAGGAGTGGGTGTGCAGGTCGATCCGCATCACGGCTCAGCCTGCCGCACGGTCACTGCACGCGCGGGATGGGCTCGGTGTCGCGCCGCCCGTCCCCGGACGGCGGAACCGGCCGCGGTGGCGACGGCGGATCGGGGTTGCCCTCGTCGTCACCACTCGCGGCGGCGCCGCCCCGCCACCCCAGTCGCTGCTGAACAGCAGGGCGCTGACCCGGCGGTACAGGACGTCGGCACCGGGCAGGAAGGTGATCTCCGAGAGGGCCTGCTGTTGCCCCGCCGACTCGAACCGGAAGGTTCCGTAGCCGAGCACCTGGCCGAGCAGCGTCTCCTTCCAGGTGAGGTCGGTGATCCGCCGCAGCGGGAGCAGGGTGACCGTCCGCACGATGACCCCCGAGGTCAGCAGGACGCGGCGGGTGCTGACGATGAAGTGCCGCATCCACCACTCGCCCACCCGCAGCCCGTAGTAGACGAGCGATCCGAGGATGACCAGCAGCCCGGCGGAGCTCGTGACGCGGTTGTCGGGGTCGAACAGGAGCAGCCAGGCCCCGGCGACGAAGACCGGCAGGAACTTGACGGTGGGCTCGATGAGCACCGCCCAGTGACGCCGCGTGGCCACGACCGCGGCCTCACCGGGCAGCAGGTACTTCTGGACGTCCTTGCTGGCCCGGGAAGGGAGCTCCAGCGGCTCGGGTCCGGTCACGAGTCCTCCTCGCGTGCGGTCGTCGACCACGTGCCCAGCGGTGCCGTGCCCATCCGTGACCTCGTGAGCCCGGTCACGCCGTCGGTGGGCTAGACCAGCGAGCCGACGAACTGGGCGAGCGAGGACGCCGCGTCGCCGAGCGCCTGCCCCGCGTTGCGCACGAGCTCGGCGGACTGTTCCGGGGCCTGGATGACGTAGAAGACGATGAATGCCACGACCAACCAGGTGACGACCTTCTTGAGGTTCACCGCCACCTCCACGGGTGAGCTCGTGCGGGCAGGCTCGGGTGCATCGAGCCTGCGAGTACAGGGTCCACCCGGGTGCGGCGGACTGCTTCGTCCCATGGGTAACAGATGCCCCAGCCGTCACGCGGCCGACGCGCCGATCATGAACCTGTCCGGTCGGGTTCCGGGTCAGCTCCCGGGGAGCAGGTGCTCGCTCGGCGGGCCCAGGGGCAGGTCGGGGTAGATGCGGTCGCGCAGGTCGATCAGCTCCAACTGCTCAGCCAGGAGCCACGCGGCGTTCATCGGCCACATGACCAGCCACAGCCAGACTCCGTACGCCTCGCCGACGAAGGCCGCGCGGTCGTCGGTGGTCGGCACGGCCCACAGCGGAGCGTGCTGTCCGGCCGCCTTCACGTCGACCGAGGACGGGCCCTCGATCACGTCGCCGGGGTCGAGACCGGGCAGGCCGGCGTACCCGCAGCCCACGCCGGTGCCCGGCTCCTCGGCGACGAGCACCAGTTCCGCGGACCCGCCGAGCGGCGCCGGACCGGCGCAGTCGACGACGATCGCGCGGGCACCCGGCTCGCCGCCCCACGCCATGCCGGTGACCGACCAGCCGACGGGCATCGGGTCGGGCACCCAGGCCGGTACCCGGGCGTCCGCAGTGACCGCGGAGATGGCGTCGTGGGCCACCAGGACGGTGTGGTGCAGCGGCGTGACCGCGCCGTGCACGTGGCACCAGGCCTGCCCGGCCGACCCCGGCCGGACGGCGAGCCCTCGCCGCATCGGGGGCAGACCGGCGTGACGCTCATCGGGCATCACCGTCCTGGGACAGCCGGGAATCGTCAAGCGGAGGCCGGGGCCGTCCGGTGCCACGCCCGACCGACGAGACGCCGGGCCGCTCGCTGCGTAGCCTCCCGCCGGTGACCGCCGACGGACCCGTGGACGCCGGCCCCACCGTCGTGCCGTGCGTCGGCGCGGTCGTCCTCGACGCCTCCGGCCGACTGCTCCTCATCCGGCGCGGCCACGCCCCGCACGCGGGGCTCTGGTCGCTCCCCGGTGGACGCGTCGAGGCCGGCGAGACCCTCGAGCAGGCGGTCCGCCGCGAGGTGACCGAGGAGACCGGCCTGGCGGTGGCGGTCGGCGCCGTCGCCGGGCAGGTGCGCATCCCGGCCGGCGCCGTCGTGTACGACGTCGTCGACCTGGCGTGCACCCTCGAACCGCCGGACCAGCAGCCGGTGGCGGGCGACGACGCGACCGATGTGGTGTTCGCCGACGCCGCCACCCTGGACCGCCTGCCCTGCACTCCCCGGCTGGTCGAGACCCTCCGCGCCTGGGGCGCGCTGCCCGGCTGACGCCGCGACCTCATCGGCCTGCCCGGTCAGCGCGGAGCGGGCTCCGGCCGGCCCGGCTGCTCGCCGCCGCGGGCCTCGCCGTAGGACTGCTTGGGGACCATGACCTTGCGACGGAAGATGCAGACCACCGTGCCGTCCTGCTTGTAGCCGATGGTCTCGACGTACACGACGCCGCGGTCGTCCTTGGACTTCGACGGGGTCTTGTCGAGGACCGTCGTCTCGCCGTAGATCGTGTCGCCGTGGAACGTCGGGGCGACGTGGCGCAGCGACTCGATCTCCAGGTTGGCGATGGCCTTGCCGGACACGTCGGGGACGCTCATGCCGAGCAAGGCGAGTAGATGTAGTTGCCGACGACGACGTTCTTGCCGAAGTCGGTGGTCTTCTCCGCGTAGTTCACGTCCATGTGCAGCGGGTGGTGGTTCATCGTGAGCAGGCAGAACAGGTGGTCGTCGTACTCGGTGACGGTCTTCCCGGGCCAGTGCTTGTAGACCGCCCCGACCTCGAACTCCTCGTAGTACCGACCGAACTGCATCTGCTGGCTCCCGACCTGGCGGCTGCGACGGACTCCCGGCTGCGCTCCGGCCCGCCCGTGGGCGGCCGGCAGCCCACAACCGGCACCGGGAGACCGTCTGGACGGGTGGTGATCTTACGGACGGCGGCTCTGGGCGCCTCTCGACCGGGCGACCGCGACGGGGACCCGTAGCAGGCCCGGTCCCGATCACGGGTCGCCGATCGAGGGCTCAGAGCATCGCGCCGATGCGCGCAGCCATGTCGGCCTCGTGCTGCTGGTAGGAGGACGCCACGCTGGTGAGCAGCGAGCCCATGCCGGTGAGAGCGTCGCTGACGCCCTGCGCGGACATCCGCCACTGCTCGTAGAGCTGGCTGAACTGGACGGCAGCCTGGCTGTCGGTCCACCCGTCCAGCACGGAGGTGTTGATGCTGCTGGACAGGACGGCGTGCCGGCCCGTGGTGTCAGCTGCCTCGGCGCGGCACTGGCCGGCCATGGACTGCAGGGTGGCGATGTCGACCTTCACGGTTCCTCCTCGGTGCCGGGTCCCTCCCGGTGTCGGCGAACGCTAGGACGTCCGGCGCCGGCACCACGTCCGCTGTCCACAGGTGCCTCGTTGTCCACAGGTGCGGGACGACCGCCCCGGGACGTGGCCCGCACCCGACAGGATCGCTGCCGTGACCGACTCTCCGACCACCGACGTCTCCCCGTGCTGGGCCGTCGCTGCTGGACGCTCGTCGGTGATCCGGGAACGCTCGACGTCGAGGTCACTGCCGCGCACCACCACCGGATCGCCGACATCCTCCCGGTGGTCGCCGACGTCGTCGGAGGACCCGTCGACGGCCTGTGGGCCGGCTCCACGCGCCTGTCCGACGACACCCCGCTCACCGCGGCGGTGCTCGACCACGGCGCGATCCTCGGTATCGGGCAGCCGGTCCGACGTCGCCACCTCGACCGCGCCCCCAGTGCGCTCGAGCTGCGCGTCGTCGGGGGCCCGATGCCGGGCGCTCGTTCCCACTCGGTCAGGGCTCTCACGTCATCGGCCGCAGCGGCGACGTCCACGTGCGGCTCGACGACCCCGACATCTCCCGGCGGCACGCCTCCGTGCACGTCGGCGGAGGCACCGTCACCGTCACCGACCTGGGCTCGAGCAACGGGAGCCGGCTCGACGGTGCCGACCTCGCGCGGGAACCTCGGAACTGGCCGGCCGGGACGGTCCTCCGGCTGGGCGCCAGCGCCCTGGTGCTCGCCGGCCCCGAGGCGCCGGCGGCGATTCTGGACGCCGGGCCGGACGGCCGTCGGCGGGTGCGCCCGCTCCCCGCCTGAGCGCCCCCGTGCCGGAGGTCGAGGTGCGCTTCCCCGGCCGCCCGCCGAGGTTCCCCGCCGCCGGCTCGCATGGGTCGCGATCGCGCTGCCGGCTGTCGGTGGCGTGACGATGGCGTGGCTGCTGGACGCGCCGACGTTCTTGTTCTTCGCCCTCCTCAGCCCCGTGGTGGCGCTGGGCACCTGGCTGTCCGAGCGGTGGTCCGGACGCCGGAGCGGCCGGTCCGAGGCGGCCTCGCACGCGCTGGAGGTCGACGCGGCCGAGGCGCGACTCGGGGAGGCGGTCCGCGCCGACGTCCGTGCCGCCGAGGCCGCTCACCCCGATCTCGCGACCCTGGCCGTGGCTGCCCGGCGGCGAACGCCACTGCTCTGGAGTCGCACGCGCGACGACGCGGGGGCGCTCGGCGTTCGCATCGGCAGCGGCCCGGAAACCACCCGGGTGGTGCGCATCGACGGCGACGGATCGCGGAGGCGGGAGTCCGCGCCCCATCTGCCGGTCGTCGTGGATCTCCGCAGCACCGGCGGGCTGGCAGTGGTCGGCCCGCGGGAACGGACCGCCGGCGCGCTCTCCACGGTCCTCGCCCAGCTCTGCGCGCTGCATGCTCCGGGCGAACTCGATCTGCTGCTCCTGGTGACCGCGGACCGGCTCGCCGACTGGGCATGGTCCCGATGGCTGCCCCACCTGGACGCGGACGGGGTCCACATCCTGGCTTTCGACCCGGTGCACGACCGCTCCGGCCCCGATGGCGGCCTGCATGCGCGCCTGGTGGCGCTCACCGCGGGCCGGCCACCCATGACCGCCGGCACGGTCGAGCACCGGCGCGGCTGGCTCGTGGTCGTCGTCGACGGAGACCTGGATCCCCGGAGCACGGCCGTCCTGCGGGCGGCCCGGTCGACCGGCGTCGTCGTGCTCGCCGCAGCAGAGGGTCGGGACGGGGTGACGGTCGACGTCGACGCCGTTCTCCGGCTCAGCGGTGAGACCGGTGACACCGGCGTGCTCAGCCGGCAGGGCCTTCCCGACCGCGATGACGTGGCCGTCGACCGGCTGCCCGCGATGCTCGCGGCGGGCCTGGCGCGCGACCTCGGGTCCCTGGCGCCGGTGACGACCGAGAGCGCGCTGCCTCATCGGGTCCGGCTGCTCGACGTGGCCACGGCTGGTCGCCGACCGGGCGGGGCGGACGGCGTTCCGGTGTCCTGGACACGTGCCCGCGACCGGCTCGTGGCCCCTCTGGGACGAACAGCCCACGGCCCGTTGATGATCGACCTCTGCCGTCTGGGACCCCACGCGCTGATCGCGGGCACCACCGGATCCGGGAAGTCCGAGCTGCTGCAGACCCTCGTGGCAGGGCTCGCGCTGAACCACCCGCCCGACCGCTGCTCGTTCCTCCTCGTCGACTACAAGGGCGGCGCCGCGTTCGCCGAGGCCTCGTCACTGCCGCACACCGTCGGGATGGTGACCGACCTCGACGGCCAGACGACCGCCCGGGCGCTGCGCTCTCTGGCGGCGGAGCTCACCAGGCGCGAGAGCATCCTCGCCGCGCACGGCGTGGCCGACATCGCGGCCCTGCCCGAGTCGGCCGACCTGGCCCGGCTCGTCATCGTCGTCGACGAGTTCGCCGGTCTGTCGGAGGAGCTGCCGGAGTTCGTGCCGGGGCTGGTGGCCATTGCGCAGCGAGGCCGTTCGCTCGGGGTGCACCTCGTGCTGGCCACCCAGCGGCCCAGCGGGGTGGTCTCGCCGGAGATCCGGGCCAACTGCAGCCTCCGCATCTGCCTGCGCACGACCGACGAGGCGGAGTCCCGCGACGTGCTCGGCACCCCCAGGCGGCGCACCTCCCGCTGGACTCCCCGGCCGGGCCTGGCTGCGCTCCGGCAGCGGCACGCCGACGGCACTCCAGGTGTCCCGCGTCGCCGGCCATGCCCCCGTGTCCGCCGGCACCACACCCACAGCCCGCCCGTGGAGCTGGCCGTTCCCCGAGCCGCCGCACGTAGACCCGCATGCCGGCAGCGGTGACAGCGACCTCGCCCGCATCTGCCGGGTACTCGACGAGCGCTGCCGGGCGACCGGCGCGCCGAGACCGCACCGGCCGTGGCGCCCGCCGCTGCCGGACAGCATCCCTCCTGGCCGGCTCGAGGACCACATCCCACCGTCCGACGTCCCGCGCACGGTGCTCGCCCTCGGGCTGGTCGACCGCCCGGACCTGCAGTCGCGGGAGACGCTGCGGCTGGACCTCGGGGATGGCGGCACCTGGCTCGCGGTCGGCGGACCGCGGAGCGGACGCACCACCCTGCTGCGAACCGTGCTCGCCGAGGCGGTGGACCGGCTGGGGCCCGACGAGCTGCACGTGCACGTGCTGGAGGCCGGCGCCGGCCTGCTGGGCACCGACGCCGCACCGCTTCCCCACAGCGGGACGATCGCGAGCGGCGAAGACGCCCTCAGGATCGTGCGCCTCGTCGACCGATTGGCCCAGGAGGTCGCCGGCCGGCGGGCGGGCGCCCACACCGGGAATGGGCGCATCCTGCTCCTGGTCGACGGTATCGAGACGATCAGCACCGTCCTCGACGAGTTCGACCCCGGCCGAGGATCGGCGAGCCTGCTCCGCCTGATGGGTGACGGCGGCGCCGTCGGCCTCACCTGCGTCGCCACCGCCGATCGCGCCGTGCCCGGTGGCCGCCTCGCGGCGGTCGCCCGTCAGCGCCTCGTCCTCCCGCTCCCCGACCGCGCGGACTACGCCGTGGCCGGCATCGCGGCGCGGGACGTCCCCGCACGGCGAACACCGGGTCGGGCGCTGGTCGGCGAGGAGGCGCGCGAATGCCAGCTCGTCCTCCCTCGCCCGGTGACCGCCCGCGCAGCGATGAGCGACCGCCGGTCGGAGGCGCTGCGCATCGTGCAGCTGCCTGCCGACCCCTGGCTGTCCCATCCGGCCCGCGACCCGTCGTCGGCTGCGCCGGCGGGCTCCGGTGGACTGCTGCTGCCCGTCGGCCCCGGAGGCGACGAGGGACAGCTGCTGACCGTGGACCTCCTGCGCACCGGCGGGCTGCTGGTGACCGGGCCGTCCGGCAGCGGCCGATCGTCGGCGTTGACCGCCTTCGCCCAGGATCTTGCGTCCCGCGGCGTTGCCGTGCTGATCCTCGGTCGGCCGCACTCACCTGCCGACGAAAGTCAGGGGCTCGGCCGGGGAGCGGTCACGCTGCACTCTGCGGACGAGCAGGGCACAGCGGAGTGGCTCGAGGGCCTCGACGGCCGACCCGGGGTCGTCGTCGCGGACGACGTCGGGTCTCCCGCGGACGTCCCCGCGCTCTCGCGCGTCACCGGCGAGAGGCACCGACGAGTCGCGCTCATCGCCGCGGCCGACGCCGGTCAGCTGTCCGCCCACTACCAGGGGCCGGTGGCGGCACTGCGCCGCAGCCGAACCGGGCTCCTGCTGTGCCCGGGGCTCGGGGATGCCGACCTGCTCGGCGTCCGGCTCCCCGGACCCCGCTCCCGCAGCGCCCCGGGAGCGGCTGGCTGGTCACCGGCGCCGGCATGCAGCGGGTGCAGGTGGCACGGCGACGGCGCCCCGTGCCGGCGCAGGCAGCAGAGGCGGCATCACGGGTGGGTCAGAGCAGCTCGAGCGCCGAGCCCATCTCCTGCCGGGCGTACCAGGCCAGCTCGTGACCCTCGGCCTGGTCGACGACGAACTGCGCGTCCTCGCTGCCCAGATCAGCCTCGAGCACCACGTTCACCGCCGCCCGGACGTCGTCCTCGGCGTCCGAGCCGTCGATGTGTGCGCTGGCGACATCCGGCACCCGGACGTCGGCCTCGACGCGCGCTGCCCCCGGTCGGTGTCCGCGTCGTCGATCGGCCGGACGGCGTCATCAGGGACATCGGCCGCCACGACCACGCGCCGGCGCGCCGCGGTCGGATCGTTGTCGATCAGGCGCAGGCTGGCGCGAGCCGCCCCGAGCAGGGCGGCGTACTCGAGTTCCTCGAGATCGGCGTCGGCATCGTTCAGCTCGTAGAACCGCCGGAGCTGAGGGGTCACCGCGAAGACCGTGTGCGGTCCGGGCAGGGCACCCTCCTCCACCAGCCTCCGCAGGACCGTGGTGGTGGCAGGCAGGTACACGCGCACCCGGATCGCTCCCTTCGTCGAAAGGGCGACCGTATCCCGGACCCGGGATCAGCCCGCCGTCTCCACCAGCTGGCCGACCTCCTGCTCCACCAGATCGGCCAGCACGTCGACGTCGCCGACCCCGTCCCGGTCGGCGTTGAAGCCGAAGTAGACACGGCCGTCGTAGCTGGTCATGCCGATGGACACCCCCTGCCCCCGGGCCAGAGGGACGACCGGGAACACCTCCAGCATCCGGCTTCCCGCGGCGTACAGCGGCAGCTGCGGACCTGGCACGTTGGTCACCACCAGGTTGAACAGGCGACGGGACAAGCCCCGTGCCGCCCGGGCACCCAGAGCGTGCAACGTGGGCGGCGCGAACCCGGTGAGCGCGATGAGGCTGTCGGCGCCCACCGACTGCCCGTGCAGCGCGATGCCCCGCATCGCGTAGCTGAGGCGGGTCAGCCGCACCTTGGGATTGGGCTCCCCACCGGCAGGTCGACCAGGTAGGAGGACACCCGGCTGCCCGCGGAGGCATCCTCGTCCCGCATCGACAAGGGGACGAGTGCGCGCACCGACGTCCCCGCCACCACCGGCTCGCCCCGGGAGAGCAACCACTCCCGCAGCGCCCCGGTGACGACCGTCAGCAGGACATCGTTGACGGTCCCGCCATGGGCCTTGCGGATCGTCTTCAGGTCGTCGAGGTCCGCCCGCGCCACGGCGACCCGCCGCTGCCGGCCCGCCGTCGCGTTCAGGGGCTGTGCGGCGCAGGCATGAGCGTCTTCCGTGCCGTACGCAGCAGGCCGCCGGCAGCTCCGGTGACGCGGGCAGCGGTCGACCGGACGTCGGTGACCGCCCCGACCACGGTGTCCACCACGGCCGACGGCCGACGGGCGTACTCGTCCAGGGCCTCCCACAGCAGCGCGGCACCGTTCGGCGGGGGCTTCGGGTGCCACTCCTCCACGGGTGGGACGGGCGCGTCCGGATCCGCGTCCAGGAGCACCTGCCCGATGTCGAACGCGCTGAGGCCGTCGACGAGCGCCGGATGCGTCTTGGTGACCACGGCGACGCGGTCGTCGGCCAGACCCTCGACCAGGTACGCCTCCCACAGGGGACGCCGGCGGTCGAGCGCGCGCGAGGTCAGCCGGGACACCAGCTCCAGCAACTGCACCTCGGTGCCCGGCCGTGGCAGGGCCGAGCGCCGGACGTGGTAGTTGATGTCGAAGCTCGGGTCGTCCACCCACACCGGGTTGGCCAGGTGACCGGGCACCTCCGCCACCCGCTGCCGATAACGCGGCACCAGCGCCAGCCGCGCCTGCACGAGGGCGGCCAGCGCCTCCACCCCACCCGGGGGTCGCTGGAGGATCAGCACGCCGCCGACGTGCATCGGGGTGCCCGGTTCCTCGAGATAGAGGAAGGACGCATCCAGTCTGGTCAGCCGCTCGACCATCGGTCTCCTCAGGGTCGGTGGCTCACGCTACGGCGCGGTCGTGCCCGCGCACACGTCGGACGTCACCGGGTCCCGGCGGACCGCAGGGCCACGCGTCGCCGGCCGGACGGGAGGGGACGTCGGCCAGCGCCGCGGCCAGCGCTCGCAGCTCGACCCGGAGCGACGACCCGGGCGCGGCCTCGGCGAGCGAGCGCCCGGACGCCAGGGCGGCGTCGGTGGCCCGACGGTCGGCCGGGAGGAAGAAGCGCACCTCTCGTCCGGCGAAGCGCTCGAGCGCCTCCCCGATCTCTCGGCGCGGATCACCGGGTACGGGCCCGCGCCGCACCTGGTTGACCACGAGGACCGGCTCCACGTCCGGCAGCCCGTCCCGCAGCTCTCCGAGTGCCCGGATGCTGCGCTGCAGGGCCACCGGATCCGCGCCGCTGATGCACAGCACCGTGTCCGCCTCCTCCAGCACGGCCAGCGTCGCCCCGTTCCGCCGCGGCGCTACCGTGTCGAAGGACAGCTCCTCGTCGTCCTCCAGGTTGAAGGCGCAGTCGACCACCGTGACCTCGGCCAGCCTGCGTGCCTCCTCCAGCACCGTGCCCACCGCCCGCGGTCGCAGCTCGGGCCACCGATCGGCGCGCGCCAGGCCGGTGAGCACCCGGAGCTGCGGCCGCACCGCCCATGCCAGGCGCACGAGTTCCTGCGCGTCCAGGTTCCCGGCAGCCGCGAGCCGGGCGGCGCCGGCGAATCCCGGGGACTCGTCGAGCAGGCCCAGCACCTGCGCGATCACCCCGCCGTAGACGTCGGCGTCCACCAGGAGCGTGGAGACCCCGAGCCGGGAGAGCTCGTCCGCCACGCCCACCGCGACGGTCGTCCGCCCCGGCGCGCCGGTCGGCCCCCACACCGCCACCACGCGTCCGCGGCCCGCCGGCCGTTCCTCGGGCAGCTCGGGCGCACCGAGCACCGGCAACGCGGCGCGCGGGTCGGCGACGTCACGGCCCTGGGACGGCGCCCCGGCGACCGCTTCACGCAATGCCTGCGCGATCGCGTCGGGATCGGCGTCGGCGGGCAGCACCTGGCGCACCCCAGCTGTCGCAACCGGTTCGCGGCACGCTCGTCACCCGGCTCCACCAGGCCGACGACGGCCACCCCCGCCGCCTCCAGGCGGGCGACCGCGTCGCCGTCGAGCCGACGGAGCTCGGCCGAGAGCAGCGCGGCCTGGCCGGTCCCGGTCGCCGCGACCGCCAGGAGCTCGGCCACGTCCACGCACCGGCGGACCACCGTCACCCCGTGATCGGCCCGGTCGAGAGCACCGACCAGCTCCGACTCCCAGGCCGCGCCCGTGACGGCCGTGAAGACGTGCAGCGCCATCAGCCGGCCGGTCCCACCGGGGCAGGGCCGGTCGCACCCGCCCCGGGAACGCCGCCCGCCGCGCGCGGGGCGACCGTCCCAGCCTCGACCTCGTCCCCGTCCCCGTCCACCGAGTCGTGGACGACGACGACGAGCGGGCGCCCGGCGATGGCGGCCAGCACGTCGGGCGCGTCGTCCGCGGACACCGCGATGACCACCTGCACCGCGGTCGTCGGCGTGGACAGGACACCCTCCGACCGCCCGGACAGCGCCTGCACGGGGCCCGTCGGACCACGAGCGAGACGCTGCCGTCGGCCACCGCCGTGGCGCCGGCGGCCGGGTCCGCGACCGCGTAGACGTCGACGAGCTGGCCCCGCCGCAGACCAGGAGGCACGTAGCCCGACTGCACCGGCAGCGCCAGCTGCACCAGGTCCTCGCTCCCTCCAGCGCCGTGCGGGGCAACAGCTCTCCGTCCTGAACGGCCCGCCCCAGCGTGCGCCCCTCGGGCCGGGTGCTCGTGGAGAGGTAGGCGTCGGCGGCGTCGTCCAACCGGACGTCGACCGCGACGAGGTCGTCGGCGCTCAGCCGGGTGCCGGCGGCGAGGTCGCCGGTGACCGACCAGACCGGCACGGTCGCGTCGGCCGCGCCGACGACCCGGGCGCCGAGCAGCACCGACGCCAGGACGAGGAGCACGCCGAGCACCAGCCGGAGGTCCAGCCACCGCGGTGGGCGCACCCGCCGCGGACTCGGGCCCGGGACCGCGTCCGCCGTCGGGAGCGGGACGGCGGACGTCCGGACGGCGGTCACAGCACGTTCACCTCTTCTCGCACCTTGCGGTGCACGGCCGCCGGACAGGGCGTGTCGTCGCTTGCTTGGAGCAGACTTGACGGCGTTGAAGTACAGATGATGCGTCATTCGTGCGATGGCGCGCACTCGTCATCCACACGTTCGGGTGTGGAGAACTGTCAGGTGTCCCCGGACGGGCTGACAGACTGACCGCGACCGGACGGAGAAGACCGATGCCCACGCCCCGCTTCCTGACCCTCGACGACGTCGCGGAGATCCTGAACGTCTCGTGGTCCCAGGCCTACGCCCTGGTCCGCCGCAAGGAGCTGATCGCCATCCAGATCGGTGGTCGCGGCCAGTGGCGGGTCGAGGTCGACGAGCTCGAGCGATTCATCCAGCAGAAGTACGCCGAGGCGCGCGCGGGCACGGTTCCTGCTGACGGCCCCACCGGCGAGACCGTCGTGGAGACCGGGACGACCGGCGGCGGCTCGCCCCGCGGCTGACCGGCGCCTGACCTCCGGCCGGCCCCGTACGCGGGGGCGCTCAGCCCAACCCGGGCACGAGCGTGCGCACCACCGCGATCGCGTCGATGACCACGGCACGGACACCGTGCACCGCTTCGGCGCGACGGGGCGCGTCCGCGGGGTGCTCGGCCAGCTCCACGTGATCGGCCCCGACGCGGTCCACCGTGCCGGTCAGCGTCGCGCCGTCGTCCAGGACGAGCTGGACGGAGCTGCGATCGCGGGCCAGTCCGCGCAGCGCCCGGCGGAGGTCGAGGCGGGCACGCACCTCGCCGGCCGGCTCCACAGGAACCGTCCGTCGACCCAGCCCTCCGACGGTCCGGACCGCCCCCAGCGCCACGAGCAGGTCGCGGCCCAGTTCGTCCTCCAGCAGGAGCCAGTCCGGGCCCCGGTGCACGAGGGTTCCCGCGACCTGACCGGCTCCCCGGACCCCCAGGACCACGGGGAGCCCGAGGACCCCGCCGAGCCGCTCGACGAGCTGCACCCCGCCGACCTCGGCCCGTGACCGCGACGCCGACTCGGCGCGCTCCGCGGCCGACTCCTCTGCCTCGAACTGCGACTGCAGGTCGTCGAACAACTGTTGCCAGCGCATCCCGCACCTCCCGCCCGCCACCCTAGTTCCCTGTGGAACGTTACGTTTGCATGCGTTTGCTTGATTTAGTCTGCATCCACCATCACTGGAAGGCAGGCCATGTCAGTTCGACGACTGATGCTCACCGCGCTCGCGATGGGCGCGATCGCGTGGGCGCTGTCAGCGCTCACCCCGGGCACGACGAACTGGTGCGCGCGTTGACCGCCCCTCAGCGGACGGTCGACTCCGCAGGTCCGGACTCCCTGGTCCTCGCGACGGCGGGGTTGCTCGCCTGGGCCGTGTGGGTCTGGGGCGCGCTCGGGCTGGCCCTCACCGCAGCCTCCGCGATGCCCGGTCTGCTCGGCACCGCGGCGCGACTGGGCACCCAGGTGGTCCTTCCGGCCGGAGCGCGGCGTAGCGCCGGCTTGCTGCTGGGGCTGGGACTCGGGGTGGCCGGACCCGTCGCGGGAGTCGCCGCGACCGTCATCGTCGCTCCCGTCGCGTCCGCCGCGCCAACCGGAGGCGTGCCTGACTGGCCCGCCGCAGCGGTCCCGTCAGCCGCGCCGACATCGACCTCCGCGCCGGACTGGCCCCTCGATCGTCCCGCCGTACCGGTACAGGACACGCATGTCGTCGTCCGCGGCGACTGCCTCTGGCACATCGCGGGGGCCCGGCTGCTCGAACGGACCGGGGCGCAGCCGACGGACGCCGACACCGCACGGGCGGTGCACGCCTGGTGGACGGCGAATGCCGACGTCATGGGCCCGGACCCCGACGTCCTGCTACCCGGCCAGGTACTGCGCGCGCCGGACGCGACGTGACGGCCCACTCCGCCCGCGCCCCTCGAGACCGACCCACGACCGGGAGCACCCGATGACCACCTCCACCCGCGCGCCCCAGGCGCTCCCTCCGGCCCAGCCCACCCTGCGACTGGTCGTCGTCCCGACGCCCCAGCCACCGCTGGAGGACGAGCGCCTGCCGCTGCGGCTCGTCCTTCCGGGGTCGCCGTGCCCCGGCCGGCACACCGCCCGGGGCCACGCCCCCGCGCCGCACGCACGGTGGGACGCCCCGACGACGACTTCGGCCCGTCCTTGTCGGTGCGCGCCGACCTCCCCGACGCGCGGGAGACCGGGCGCCGCCTGATCACCTGCACGCTCGAGGCTCTGACGGGGCGCCGACCGCTCACCCAGGTGCGGGCCATGACGTCGGCGGGAGTCTTCACCGCCCTGTCAGAGGGTCGGCGCCCACGGTGGTGCACCGAGGGCACCGCGCCGCTGCTGGTGGGCCCCGTGCACCTCAGCGAACCGGTCGACGGCGTCGCGGAGATCAGCGCCGTCGCCCGGCGCAGTGGACGGGCGCACGCGGTCGCCGCCCGGATGGAGGGCATCGACGGTCGCTGGCAGTGCACGGCGCTGCAGATCGGCTGACCGGCGACGATCTGCAGTCATCCGCCCAGGGTCGCTCCGCGGGACAGTGGCTGGACCGATCGCGCATAGACCGACAGCCAGCCGCAGCCGGTCGGCGCGGTGAGCGGCTCGCGCCGCGCCCGCCTCTCCTGCAACTCGGCCTCGGGCACCGCCAGGTCCAGCGTCCGGGTCTCGACGTCGACGTGGATCATGTCGCCGTCCTCCACCAGGCCGAGCGGGCCACCGACGGCCCCTCAGGGCTGACCTCCGCCACGACGAGGCCCGTGTTCACCAGCCCGGACATCTGGCCGTCCGTCACGACCGCGACCTCGCTGCCCAACCCCGCGCCGTCGAGGGCGAAGATGAAGGCGGACGTCAACGCCATGCCGGGCGATCCGCGCAGGCCGAGGCCGCTGAGCACGACGACATCACCCGCACGCACCGCGCCGCTGCGAATCCCCTCCAGGCCCTCGTCGCGGGAATGGAACACCTTCGCCCGGCCGGAGAACCGATGCACACCGTCGTCGGCGACGGTCCGCTTGACGATGGCACCCTCCGGGGCGAGCGACCCGCGCACGATCACGATCCCGGGATGCCGGGCCAACGGCGCATCGATCGGTCGGATCATCTCCTCGTCGCCGATCGGGATGTCGCCGAGGATGTCGGCCAGCCGGGGGCCGCCCACCGTCGGCCGGGTCAGATCGAGCAGGGGACGGAGCCGGTACAGCAGCGCCTGGGTGCCACCAGCGGCCTCGAACTCGTCGATGCGCCGCTCCCCATTCGGCTTGACGGCGGCCAGCAGCGGGACTTGGGGGCGAGCTCCTCGAACAGCGCGGTCACGTCGACGTCGCACCCCGCCTCGACCGCGATGGCCTGCAGGTGCTTGACACAGTTGACCGAGCCACTCACGGCGAGCACAGCGGTGACCGCGTTCCGGAAGGCGCCGGCGGTCATGATGTCGCGAGGGCGGACGTCCTCCTCGACGAGGTCGAGGATCCGGCGCCCGGCGCGCTCGACCGTCTCCCACATGCGCGGGCTGTTGGCCAGCACCGGCGTGCTGCCCGGCAGCGCCATGCCCAGCGCCTCGGTGGCGATGTGCATCGAGTTGGCGGTTCCCATGCCGGCACAGACCCCCGGTCCGCCGACGGCCACCGCGGCCATGTCGGCGAGCTCGTCCACCGTCATGGCGCCGCTGGCCACGTGACCGGCGTAGAGGAACACGTCCTCGAAGTCCACGTGCTCGCCGCGGTAGACGCCAGAGGGCTGGTAACCGCAGCCGACGACGATCGTGGGGATGTCGAGCCGGCCGGCCGCCATGAGCTGGCCCGGGGTCGTCTTGTCGCACGACGCCAGGCACACCATCCCGTCGAGCAGGGCTCCCTCGACCGCCACCTCGATGTCACTGGCGATGAGGTCCCGGCTCGGCAGGATGTACTGGCCCCCTCGCCCCGCACTGGTGATGGCGTCGCTGGGCGCGGCCGTGCGGACCTCGAACGGCACGCCGCCCGCCGCGCGGATGGCCGACTTGAGGGGCCCGACGATGCCGTCGAGATGGCTGAAGCAGCTGGCGAGCCCCGACGAACTGTTGACGATCGCGATCTTCGGCTTCTCCATGTCGGCGTCGGTCAGCCCCAGGGCCGTCCACTGCGCACGGCGCATGGCCCACCGGTTGCTGCCCCGCTCGAAGTTGCTGCGCAACGCGCTCACGACTTCTCCCGTCCCGGCCCAGGTACACGCCGTTCCGCTCCAGCCGGCGCTGCAACTCCGGGATCGGCACGTCCCGGACCGCGAGTCCACCGCCGAGCGCGAGATCGGCGGCCGTCCCGACCGCCTCCCCATCGCGAAGCAGGGGCCGGTCACCCGCGCCGAGGACTGACCTCCGTGCGTCATGGAGGCACAGCGACCCGCGACGAAAAGGTTGTCGACCTGTTGCGGCACGAGCATCCGATAGGGCAGCTGATTGAAGCCCCGCGGATCCTGACCCCGCTGCCAGCGGAACTCGACGTTGCCGTCGACATGGGCCTCGACCGGCCAGCCGTTCACCCCGACCGTGTCAGGGAAGTCGACGCAGCCGAGGACGTCGTCCTCGCTGAGCCGGTACTCCCCGACGATCCGGCGGGTCTCGCGGATCCCGATCTGCGGGGCGATGTCGACGATGTAGGAGTTCTCGAAGCCGGGCGTCCGATCCCGGATGAAGTGGAAAGTGTCGAAGACCTGCTGGCGGCCCTGCAGCTCGCCGTGCGTCAACTGGTCGACGTCGGTGCCGTCTACCGGGCTGCCGTCCCGGTTGCGCAGCTGAGTCAGGTTGGCGCGCCACTCCAGGGGTTGCGCTGCGGCCGGACGATCGGCTTCTTGCGCGGGAACGTGTGGGTACCTGCGGCCTCGGCGTCGTCCATCAGGCGTTCGACGGTGCGCCACGGGGCAGGCCCGGCGGCCTCGACGTCGACACCGTTGATGCGGAACATCAGAGAGGGGTAGAGCAGCCACTCACCGGGCGGGGCCTTCTCGTAGGGGACGCCCGACCAGGCGGCGACGTCCCCGTCGCCGGAGGCGTCGACGAACACCCGGCCGCGCACGGCGGCTCGGCCCGACTTCGACTCGATCAGCACCGAGTCGATGGTGGCGTCGTCCGCCATGACCACACCGACGGCCATCGCGTGGAACAACAGTCGCGCACCCGAGGACACGACCAACTCGTCAGCCGCGAGCTTGTAGCTGGAGATGTCGAAGGCCTGCGCCAGGATGCCGTCGTTAATGGTCAGGTGCGGCTGCGACAGCCCGTCGAGCTTCGCCAGCCGCCCCAGCAACTCGTCGGCGAGGCCGTGGATCACCTGACGGTGCTCGCCGTGGACCTTGGCGTGCAGACCGCAGAACGTGCTCAGCCCGCCCATCGTGCCTGCGCCGCCGAGGAATCCGTAGCGCTCGACGAGGATCGTGGACCGCCCTGCGCGGGCGGCCGCGGTCGCCGCCATCAGTCCGGCGGGGCCACCGCCGATGACGACGACGTCGAACTCCCCGTAGACCGGGGTGTCCCGCGCAGCTTCATGGACGACCGCCGAAGCCCCGGTCACCTCGGCCCGCGCCCCCGTGTTGATGGCGTCGTTCATCATTCGGTCTCCTGGGGGTTCGAGGTCGGGTCGTCGTGCACGCGTGCGACGGCGGGGGCCCTCCGCGGGGACCGAAGGTCTCCAGCACGGCCGACACCCCGGCGTTCTGGGCGCCGGCCACAGCGATCAGCACGGCGTCGGCCGAGTTGAGGACGGGCACCACGTCCTGCCCGGCGGAGGCGCACGTGTCGGGTACGGCATCGGGATGACCGGCCGGCAGCCGCCACCGGGTATGCCGCGAGACGGCGTCCTTGCCGACCTCGGCCAACCGGGCGCGGGTGTTCGTGGCGTGTGCGTGGAGGAACTGCCGGAGGTCGGCCTTGCTCCAGCCCGCCCGCGCGAAGACCCAGGCGTGCTCGGGGCCCAGCACGACGCAGCCGCTGATGGTCTCGTGCACCAGCGCGCCCGTCCTGGCCAAGGTGCCGGCGATGTCCCGCCCCAGCTGCTCGGGGTCGGTCGTGTGCCGGGCCTCGACGTGGATGCAGGAGCGGATGAGCATGGCCGTCACCGCGCTGTCGCCGGCGTCGAGGCCGAAGTCCGCGTGCAACGGTGACCAGGGGCTCTCCTCCTCGTTCTCGGCGATGCACGCGCTGTACTTCGCGGGCGTCCCCTGGGTGGCCTGGTCGAGCTGGTGGGGTGCAGCCCGAACGCGTTGATGGCGGTGAGGCGGATGGCCCGTCCGATGGTGGCGTTCGCCCGGAAGCCCGAGCCGAACACGTTGCCCCGGCTGTTGATCCCCAGCCGCCCCCGGACCGGCCCGTTGACGAGGAGCAGCGGAGCCGTTCCGGTCGTGCTCTGCCAGATGCCCTTGCCGGCGTAACCCTCCATCGCCAGGGCATCCCAGGCGGAGAGGACGACCGGGAAGTACTCGGGCAGACATCCGGCCATCGCCGCGTTGATCGCGGCCGCGCGGACAGTGCACACCCGGTTGAGGTGCGGCATGCGGAGGAGCACGTCGTCGGCGTCTCGCTCCGTGCGGTCCAGGAACTCCTGGAGGTAGGACTGGGTGACCGGCATGACCGGCAGTCCGTCCGTCCAGCCCTTCCGGGCGTAGAACTCCATGAGTTCCCGCAGGCCGGCGATGTCCACCTCCGGCCGATCCACCAGGTCCGCGTCCGGCTCGCTCGTGTGCCGCTGCATGCCGACACCTCCTCCCTGCTGCCGGCACCTGCCAGGCGATCCGGGGGATCCGGTGGCGTTGCCGAGGCGGGACGGCGCAGTCCGTCGACGAACAGACTCCACACGTCGATGTGTGCGCAATGCGAACCAATGCGCATATTCCGCACATCGTAGCCCCGGGCCTCGACGCGTCAAGGTGCACCGAGGGGCCGATCCGGACGGGATGGCCCCGGCACCCCCGGCCGTCGGGGCACGGTCCGTCCCGGGCGACATCGGGCCGTCGGCACGCCGCCTCCGGCCGTGCCGCGGACGACGACGTCGCCGTTGACACGAATGTGACCCACGCAATATGTTCGGTAAGAGCCCGCGCGGTCGCATGCCGCACACTTTCGCCAAGCCTCGCTTTCGTGCGAACCGCCGCTCGGGCCGATCTCGCCCCCGCGCTCCACCCCGTTCGACTCGACCGCCTGTCCGCCTTTGAGGAGAGCCCCGATGAGCCCCACGACCGCACGCCCGCTCGGCGCCTTCACGCGACGTCGATCGCCGTGGCAGACCGCCCTGGCCGCCGGCGTCACCGCCACCATGCTGGCCGCCTGCGGTGGCGGCGACGAGGAGCCGGCCGCCGGCGGAACCGGTGGGGACGGCGGCGGTGGCGAGGTGCAGGACGTCACCTTCCTCAACATCCTCCCGCTGGAAAGCCTGACCTTCACCCCCGAGTTGGTGGCCGCCTCCTGCGGGTACTTCGAGGAGCAGGGGCTGAACGTCACGTTCGAGACGACGCAGGGCTCGGCCCAGGCAATCCAGACCGTGCTCGCGGGCGGGGCCCTCATCACCCGCGTCGGCGACATGGAGACCATGCTCGCCATCGGGGAGCGCGACGCCCCGCTCGTGAATGTCGGCCAGATCAACAAGACGGGGACGATCCGCTTCGTCTCGGCGGAGTCCGACCCGCTGGAGTCCCCGGAGGACATCGAGGGCCGGCTGGTGGGCACACCGTCGGAGGGCGGGACGAGCGAGATCATCCTGAAGCTCGTCGCGGCCGAGGCCGGCATCGCTCCCGAGGAGGTGCAGACCCAGGTCGTCGGGCTGGCGCCCGGGGTCTTCGACCTGGTGTCCTCCGGTCGGATCGGCGGCTACATCGTCTCGCTGGACACCTCGGTGGCCCTCGAGCAGCAGCAGCCCGAGGCGGTCATCATGTCCCCGTCGGACTTCGTCGACAGCGGCGGCCAGGTCTACATCACCTCCGAGGAGCAGGCCGAGGACCCGGAGAAGCAGGAGCAGCTACGCGCCTACCTGGCCGCGATCAAGGAGGCCGTGCAGTTCGTGGCCGAGGACGAGGCCAACGACTTCGCCGAGACGATCGAGTGCCTGTCCGAGTACGACATCCCGAGCCTCGAGAACCCGGAGGTGGCCGTGGGATCGCTCAGCCAGTACGTCGAGTCCTGGACCACGGCCGGCGAGGACGAGATCGCGCAGACCGTGCCTGAGCAGTGGGAGTCCGTCTACGAGGAGATGGCCGGGTCCGGCTTCGTGCCCGAGGGCCTCGACCCGTCGGAGTGGTACACCAACGACTTCGCCCCGGGCCAGTGACCTCGCCACGGCAGGCCGGCAGCGGCCTCGGGTCGCCCGCCCACGTCGGGGTCACCCCGTCGGGGGTCCCCGAGGCCGAAGCCGGCGCGCCGACCGGGCCGCAGGCGAGCCACACGACCACCGAACCTCAGCAGCAGCACGTCGCCGACCACCCGGACGCCCCGCGCGTCCAGCCGGGCACTCCAGGGAGGCGCAGCTCGAGGTCACCGGAGTGGACAAGACCTACCAGGCGCGGCGCGGCGCGGTGCACGCCCTCAGCAACGTCAATCTGTCGATCGGTCGCGGCGAGTTCATCTCGCTCGTCGGCCGGTCGGGCTGCGGCAAGACCACGCTCCTCCGGATCCTCGCCGGCCTGCTGCCGCCGACCTCGGGCACGGTCACCGCGGACGGGCAGAGCATCTGGCGCGGCGGCAAGCGCAACGACGAGGCGTTCGAGAACTTCGGCCTCGTCTTCCAGGACGCCAATCTCTTCCCCTGGTACACCGTCGCGGACAACGTCTCGCTGCCGCTCAAGCTGCGAGGGATGGGCAGACGGGCCCGTCGTGCGCGGGCCACCGAGTTGTGCGAGCTGGTCGGCCTCCCCGGTTTCGAGAACGCCTACCCGAGGGAGCTCTCCGGCGGCATGCGGCAGCGCGCCGCGATCGCCCGGGCGCTGAGCTACGACCCGACCATCCTGCTCATGGACGAGCCGTTCGGGGCCCTGGATGCCCTGACCCGGGACAAGATGAACCTGGAACTGCAGTCGATCCACGCGCAGGCCGGCGCGACGGTGGTCTTCGTCACGCACTCCATCAGCGAGGCCGTCTTCCTGGCCGACCGCGTCGTGCTGCTCACTCCGCGGCCCGGGCGCATACGTTCCATCACCCCCGTCCAGCTGGCGCGGCCGCGCTCGCTGGAGACCGAGACCAGTGCCGAGTTCCAGGAGATCGTCCGGGAGCTCCGCCACGAACTGGACGAAGAATGACCGATGCCGTGAAGTCCCGCGAGAAGCCTGCCTCCGAGCCCGTGGCGACGGACCCGGACGCCCCGGTGAACGACCGGGACACCCTGATGAAGTGGTTGCCCTTCATCTCCACCCCGATCCTGCTGTTCATCCTCATCGGCGGTTGGCAGTTCGCCGTCTCGGTCGTCGGGGTGTCGGAGTTCATCCTCCCGGCGCCCCTGGACGTCTGGCGGTCGCTGCTCGACCTCCTGAGCGGCGGCGCGGTCTGGCATGACATCTGGATCACGCTCTACGAGGTGCTCGTCGGCTTCGCCTTCGCCCTCGTCGTGGGCACGATCGTGGGGGCCGTCCTCGGCCGGGTGATCTGGCTGGAGCGGGCCGTGCAGCCCGCCCTCGTCGCTCTCCAGGTGGTACCGAAGGTCGCGTTCATCCCGATCTTCGTCATCTGGTTCGGCTTCGGACCGACGTCCAAGATCATCATGGCCGGCATCCTGGCCTTCTTCCCGATCATGCTGAACGTGATGCTCGGGGTGCGATCGGTCGACCGAGGCCACCGTGACGTCATGCGCGGGCTGGGCGCCAGCAGGTGGCAGACGTTCAAGAGCCTGGAGCTGCCCAGCACCCTGCCCTACATCTTCGCCGGGGCCGAGGTCGGCATCGTGTTCGCCGTCATCGGCGCGATCGTCGGCGAGTACCTGGGCGGCAGCGAGGGCTGGGACACCTGGTCGTCCGCAGCCTCAACGCCCTCGACGCCCCGCAACTGTTCGCGGTCATCGTGCTGCTGGCCCTCATGGGCTCGCTGCTCTACGCCGCTGTCACGCTGACCAAACGGCTGATGATCCCGTGGCACGACTCGGTGGCCGGACAGAGCTCGTGACCGAGGCCCCCGGCCGTTGCGCAGCAACCTGCAGGAGGAAGTTCCCGCTGGGCGGTGCGCCGTGCCCAGTGGCGGGCCCTGGGCATCTCCGACGAGGACATGACCAAACCCAAGATCGCCGTCGTCAACTCCTCGTCCAAGCTGGCGATCTGCTTCAGCCACCTCGACGGGATCGTGCCGACGCTCGAGGAGGCGATCCGCGCCGCCGGCGGCCTGCCGTTCGAGGTCCGGACGGCGGCGCCGGCCGACTTCATCACCTCGGCCGGGCGGGACGGGCGCTACATCCTGCCCAGCCGCGACCTGATCACCAACGACATCGAGGTCGCCGTCGAGGGCGCCCAGCTGGACGGCATGGTCACGCTCGCCTCCTGCGACAAGACCGGCCCGGCCCATCTCATGGCCGCCGCCCGGCTGGACATCCCGACCATCGTCGTCGGCTGCGGCTACCAGCCCAGTGGCGAGTACCGCGGCGAGCACGTGGACATCGAGGAGGTGTTCCTCGCCGCCGGCTCCGTCGCGGCGGGACGGATGTCGCTGGAGCACCTGTGCGGGATGGCCGACAACGCCATCCGCGGCCCGGGTGTCTGCGCCGGCCTGGGCACGGCCAACACCATGCACATGGCCTGCGAGGCCCTGGGCATGTCGCTGACCGGGACCACGCCGGTTCTGGCCAACAGCCCGGCCATGTGGGACGGCGTCCGCAGAGCCGGCGCGCGCATCGTCGAGCTGGTCACCGAGGGGCAGCGCCCGCGCGAGGTGCTCACCGCCGGCGCCTTCCACAACGCCGTCACGCTCATGCTGGCCACCAGCGCATCGGTCAACTCGATCAAGCACCTCCAGGCGGTCGCCCACGAGGCGGCGTGCCCGGTCGACGTGCCGGAGTTGTTCGCCGACCTGGCCGACCGGGTGCCGCTGCTGTGCGCGGTGCGCCCCAACGGTCCGCACTTCATCGAGCAGCTCGAGGCCGCGGGCGGCACCCGTGCCGTCCTGTCCCAGCTCGCCGACCTGCTCGACCTCGACGCCCGCACGGTGGACGGCGGCACCCTGCGGGATGTGCTGCGCGGCGCCACTGTGGCCGACGAGGAAGTCGTGCGCCCCGTCGACCGCCCGTTCGGCACGCGCCCGAGCATCGTCATCGTCCGCGGCTCGCTGGCCCCAGGCGGCGCCGTCGTCAAGCGGCCGGTCGTCGACCGCGGCGCCCGCCGGTTCGAGGGGACGGCGCTGTGCTACTCCTCCCGCGACGAGGCCCTCGCGGGCCTGGCCCGGGGCGAGGTGCAGCCGGGCACGGTGCTCGTCGTCCGGGGCCTCGGCGTCGTCGGCGGGCCCGGCATGGCGCTGGGCTCGGCGGTCGTCTTCGCCCTGGAGGGCGCCGGGCTGGGCGACAGCGTCGCCGTGGTCACCGACGGGCAGATGTCCGGCCTGGTCAACGTCGGCACCGTCGTCGGCGAGGTGACTCCGGAGGCCGCCCTGCGCGGCCCGTTGGCCCTGGTCGAGGACGGCGACCGGATCGTCATCGACGTCGACCGGCGAACCGTCGACCTCGACGTCCCCGAGGACGTCCTCGCCGAGCGGCGGTCAGGGCTGGGCTCGCCGGACCTCGGCCCGGACCACGGCTGGCTGTCGGCCTACCGCCGACTGGTGTCCACGGTTCCCGGCGGCGCGGTGCTGACCGCCCCTCCCCGGCCGAGCCCCCGAGGAGGCCTCGTGACGCACTCCTGGGTGGAGGAGCCCGGCCGCCGCACGCCGATCCTCGGTGAGTACGACGTCGTGGTCGTCGGCGGTGGACCGGCCGGTGTCATGGCGGCGGCCGCCGCGGCCCGCGCGGGGCGCTCGACGATCCTGGTCGAGCGCAACGGGTACACCGGTGGGGCGGGCAGCGCCGGCGGGCTGTCCACCTTCTGCGGGCTGCACGCCAACGTGCACGGCGAGCACCGCCAGGTGGTGCACGGGCTGGCGGACGAACTGCTGGAGCGGATCGACGCCCTGGACGGGCTGAACGAGCCGCACCTCAGCTTCGCCGACCGCATCCTGGCCCAGGCCTACGACATCTCGGCCTACAAGATCGCCCTCGACGACATGCTGGTGGAGTCCGGCGTGACGCTGCTCTTCCACGCGCTGGCCGTCGGCGTGGTCATGGCCGACGAGCACCGGGTGGACGCCCTGCTGGTGGAGTCCAAGTCCGGGCGCGGCGCGATCCGCGGTCGGATCTTCGTCGACGGGTCCGGCGACGGCGACCTCGCCGCCTGGGCGGGGGCGCCGTACGAGAAGACCGACCCGGCGCACGGGATGCTGTACCCGTCGCTGATGTTCCGCATCAACGGCGTGGACGCCGACGCCGCCCACGCCACGCAGGGCCGGCTGCCGGCGCTCATGGAGGACGCCGAACAGGCGGGGCTCTTCCAGTTCCCCGCAAGCGGCCGATCGTCCGCCCGCAGCGCAACCCGCTGGAGTGGCGAGCCAACATCACCCAGCTGTCCAACCCCGACGGCAGTGCGATCGACGGCACCGACGTCTGGCAACTGACCCGGGGTGAACTGCAGGGCCGCCGCCAGGTGCGCGACGTGTTCCCCTTCTACCGGCAGGAAGTCCCCGGCTTCGAGGCCGCCTACGTCGTGGACATCGCCCCCGACATCGGCATCCGGGAGACCCGGCGGATCGTCGGGCCCTACCAGCTCAGCGAGGACGACATCCTCGACTGCGCCGACTTCCCCGACGCGATCGGGGTCAACGGCTGGCCGGTGGAGGCGCACGTCGCCGGCGACGTGGAGATCCGCTGGCAGCGGGGCGAGGATCCCCGCGGCTACAACCAGCTGCCCTTCCGGATGATCGTCCCGCAGGTGCTGACCAACACCTACGTCGTGGGCGCTGCGCGTCCATGACCCACATGGGACAGTCCAGCGCCCGCGTGACCGGCCCGTGCTTCGTCATGGGTCAGGCCGCGGGCACCGCTGCCGACCTGGCGCTGGATTCAGGCGTGGCCGTCGGGGACATCGACGTGGGCAAGCTGCAGGCACGCCTGGCGGAGCACGGCGCCTGGCTCGGTGGAGAGGACACGCGGTGAAGCTGGCCGACGACGAGCGCGCGATGCTCGACGGCGAGCAGGGCGAGGCCGTCGCCGCCGCGATGGACCTGCTCGTCCGCTACGGCGAGGTGCTCGGCGCCGAGCGGCTGGTCGACACCGACAACGTCTGCGGGGCGAACCTGTTCGGCTCCCGGCACAGCCTGGTCTGCGGGTCGCCCACCCCCGACGGCGCCTTCTCCGAGCACAGCCTGGACGCGCCGGAGGTCCTGACCATCCCGCCGGTGAAGGCGCAGAGCTACCAGCTCATCGGGCCGATGGACACCAAGCACTGGCAGGTGCAGGGCTGCCGCAGGCCGAGCACGACGAGATCATGGCCAGCGAGCAGTACAACGCCGAGCACGGCATCCACCTGCTCAACACCTGCACGCCCTACCAGGTGGGCAACGTGCCGCTCAAGGGCGAGCACTGCGCCTGGATGGAGAGCTCGGCGGTCGTCTACGTCAACTCCGTGCTCGGCGCCCGGACCAACGTGGAGGGCCGGGAGAGCACGGGCGCGGCGATGCTCACCGGCAAGATCCCGTACTGGGGCCTGCACCTGGAGGAGAACCGGCGCGGCTCCCACCTGGTGGAGGTCACGACTCCGGTGGTCACCAACCGCGATTGGGGCCTGCTGGGCTACTGGATCGGCGAGCAGGTGCCCGAGGAGGCCATCCCGGTCGTCGACGGCATCGCCGCCACCCCGGACCTCGTCCGGCTCAAGCACTTCGGCGCGGCGGCCGCCTCGTCGGGCGGCGTGGAGATGTACCACGTCCCTGGCATCACGGCGGAGGCGCGGACCCGCGACGAGGCCCTCGCCGGGCGCGCGGCGGTCGAGCACCTGCGGTACGGCCCGGCGCAGCGCCGCGAGGCCTACGAGCACCTGAACGCGACCGCCTCGGACACCGCGGTCGACCTGGTGATGATCGGTTGCCCGCACGCCACGCTCGGTCAGATCCGCGACGTCGTCCGGTTGCTCGAGGGCCGCCGCGTGCACCCCGACAGCGAGCTGTGGGTATTCACCCCGCGGGCGCTGCGGCACGTCGCCGAGCAGAACGGGTACGCACGGGCGCTGGAGGACGCCGGCGCGCTGCTGATGAGTGACACCTGCCCGGCCATCGGCCAGTTCCTCCCCCGGGGGCGCGGGTCTTCGCGACCGACTCGGCCAAGCAGGTCCACTACCTCCCGGCGATCATGAACGTCCAGGGCTGGTTCGGCACGCTCGCCGAGTGCGTCGACGCGGCGGTGACCGGCACGTGGCGCGGGGAGCTGTCATGAGCGATGTCGTGCTGTCCGGCCGCGGCCTGGTCGGTGGCGTCGCCGAGGGCGAGGCGCTGGTCACCCGCGAAGCGATCTCCGGCTGGGGCGGGGTGGAGCCCCGCAAGGGCCGGGTCATCGAGTCGCGGCACGAGCTGGTGGGGCAGTCCTTCGCCGGCAAGGTCCTGGTCTTCAAGGGCGCCAAGGGCTCCTCGGGGTGGTCGGGGATGTTCCACATGTCCCGTCTCATGGGATCCGCGCCGGCGGCGATGGTGTTCACCACGATGAACACCAAGATCGCTCTCGGCGTGGTGGTCACGCACGTGCCGGCGATCACCGACCTGGACAGGGACCCTTTCGAGGTCATCCGTTCCGGTGACTGGGTGCAGGTGGACGCCGACCGCGGGCGGATCATCGTGACCCGGCCCGCCACGTAACCTCCGGATCGAGAGGCCGGGCGGAGACCCCTCCGTGGCAGACGAACAAGACAGGACCAGGGATGGACGGCGCGGCGCAGAACCGGACGCGGGCAGGCACGGCCGAGCCCGATCCCCACGCCCTCTCCGAGGGCGAGGCCGTCGAGGCCGTCGAGGCCGTCGAGGCCGTCGAGGACGTCGAGGACGTCGACGGACCCGAGGACGCTGGTGCGCTCCGACCCCGCGGCGACTACTTCGTGCAGTCCCTCGAGCGTGGCCTGGCCGTCATCAAAGCCTTCTCCGCCGACGAACCCGAGCTGACGCTGAGCGACATCGCCCGCCGCACCGGCATGACCCGCGCCGCGGCCCGCCGATTCCTGCTGACCCTCGCGGACCTCGGCTACGTGACCACGGTCGACCGGAAGTTCTCCCTGCGGCCGACGGTGCTCGAGCTGGGCTACACCTACCTGTCCCTCATGTCCTTTCCGCAGGTGGCGACGCCGCACCTGACCGCGCTCGCCGATCAGGTGCACGAGACGACGAGCCTGGCCGTCCTGGACGGGGACGACATCGTCTACGTCGTCCGCGTCGGAGCACGTCGCGTGGTGGCCAGCGGGCTGACGGTGGGTACCCGACTGCCCGCCTACCTGACGTCGCACGGGCGCGTGCAGCTCGCCGCCCGGACCGACGAGGAGATCGACGCCTATCTGGCCCGGGTCCGGCTCGAACCGCGCACCGCGCAGACCGTCACCGATCCCGCGCGCCTGCGGGTGCTCCTGCTGGAGTCGCGCGCGCAGGGCTGGTGCTCGGTGGACCAGGAACTCGAGGAGGGCGTCACGTCCATCGCGGTCCCGGTGCGCGACGCGCTGGGCACCGTCATCGCCTCGGTGAACGTGGGGACGCATTCGCGGCGCCTATCGCCGGTGGCGCTGAAGCAGATCGCCCTCGAACCGCTGCGCGAGACCGCCCGTCAGGTCGAACGGGACATCGCCCTGCTGGGGGTCCGGTCAGTCCCCACGTCCTTCTGAGCCGATGTCCCCGGTCGGGCTCACCGTTCCCGAGGCTGCGGATCGAAGAGTTCCAGCGCCTGCTGCTGAGCCCATCGACGGTCGACCTTTCCGGACGCCGTGCGCTGCAGGTTCGCGACGGCCACGATGCTGCGGGGCCGCTTGTAGCCCGCCAGCCGCTCGCGCATGTGGTCGGCCAGCTCGCCCTCCGGCAGTTCGGCACCGTCCGACTGCACCACCAGGGCAGTCACCTGGTTCCCCCATCGCGGGTCGGGGACGCCGACGACCACGGCCTCGGTCACGGCGGGGTGATCGACGAGCGCCTGCTCGACCTCCTCGGCGAAGACCTTCTCCCCGCCGGTGTTGATGACGCCGGAGCCACGACCGAGGAACCGGAGGGTGCCGTCTGCCTCGAGCGCGGCTGCGTCCCCGGGCACGGCGTACCGGATCCCGTCGATGGTCCGGAAGACCTCGGCAGTGAGCTCGGGGTCGTTCAGGTAACCGAGCGGCAGGGCGCCGGTGCTGGCCAGCTCGCCGACCTGCCCCGACCCCGGGACCACGTCCGTCCCGTCCGGCGCCAGCACCCGGGCGTTCGGCGGCAGTGTGAACTCCGTCGGCAACTCGTCCGGGTCCGGCCCCCGAGCGCCACGCCGTAGGGCCCACCCTCGGTGGAGGCGATGGTGTCCTGGACGGTGAACCGGCCGGCCCGCAGCAGCCGGCGCTTGTTCTCCGTGCTCCAGCGGACGCCCGAGCTGACCACCCGGCGCAGCGTGGAGAGGTCGTAGGGCGAGCCGTCCGCGGCCGCGCGGTCCAGCTCGGCGAGCAGGGGGACGGCGAAGGCGTCACCCACGATCCCCAGCTCCACGACGCGGTGCTCCTGCACCGCCGTCCAGAGCGCCTCCGGATCGAGGGACCGCTGCGGAAGAGTCACCACGCACCCGCCGCGCAGCAGGTTGCCGATGCTGAAGAAGAACCCGGTGCCGTGCATGAGGGGTGAGGCCGGAAGCATGACGGGCGCGCTACCGCCGCGGACCGCCACCTCGGCCGCGGCCACCACCTCGGCACGGTCGGCCGGCACGGGCACTCCCGCCCGCCGGTAGGCCGAGGAGACGACCCCGCAGACACCCGCGTGGTCCCAGACGACCCCCTTCGGCGCCCCCGTCGTACCACCGGTCAGCATGAGGATCTGGTCGTCGGGTGAGCGCTCCTGTCGCGGCAGGGGTGCCGCGCTGGACATCGCCCACTCGTATCCTGCGACCACCCCTGCGGCGGCGCACCTGCGGCCTCCCCGTCCGCGAGCAGCACGGAGCGCAGCCTCGGCGACCGTTGCGCCACGGCTCCCACCTTGGCGGCGAGCGTGGCGTCGACCACGAGCGCGCGAACATCCGCGAGCTCGAGCACCTGCTCGAGCTCGGCCTCCCGGTAGCGGTAGTTGACGTTGACCGGCACGGCCCGGAGCTTCAGGACCGCCAGGAGACTCTCGAGGTACTCGGGCGAGTTGTAGAGCCCGATCCCCACCCGGTCACCGGGTCCGGTGCCGGCCTCGGCCAGGTAGCCGGCGAGTCGGGACGCCCGGTCGTCGAACTCGCGCCACGTCCGGTGGCGGTCGCCGTGCACCAGAGCCCGGCGCTGCGGGTCGAGGCCCGACACCGCGTCGCCGACCGCCTCCAGCAGCGAGGCGAGGTTGTCCCGGACAGGTGCCGGATCGCCCATCTCAGCCGTCCAGACCGAAGAGGCGAACGGCATTGTCCTTGAGGATCAGCGGGCGGACGGAGTCCCGGATCTCCGTCAGGTCCAGGTCTGCCAGCCACCGGTCGGGGGTGATGACCGGGAAGTCGGAGCCGAAGAGCACCTTGTTCTTGAGCAGGGTGTTCGCGTGCTGCACCAGCGAGGGCGGGAAGTACTTCGGAGACCAGCCCGAGAGGTCGATGTGCACGTTCGGCTTGTGCAGCGCCACGGACAGCGCCTCGTCCTGCCAGGGAAGGACGGATGGGCCAGGATGATCGGCAGATCGGGGAAGTCGACGGCCACGTCGTCCACGTGCATCGGGTTGCTGTACTTCAGCCGCACCCCTGACCGCCTCGCGACCCCGCCCCCACGCCGGTGTGCCCGGAGTGGAAGAGCGCGACCATCCCGTGCTCCTGCAGCACCTCGTACAGGGGATAGACCTCGCGGTCGTTCGGGAAGAAACCCTGCAGGTTGGGATGGAACTTGAACCCCCGGATCCCCCGGCCATCGACCAGCCGGCGGGCCCGTGCCACGGCGTCGGCACCTCGGGCGGGATCGACGCTGGCGAAGGGGATGAGGACGTCGCGGTGCTCCGCCGCCAGCTCGGCGACCTCCTCGTTCGACGGCCGGCCGGGCGCGTCGCCGTCGGCGAGGGTGTCGACACCGAACACCACGGCCCCCATCCGCCGGGAGCGGTAGTACTCGGCGATCTCGGGGACCGTGTACTGCGACACCTTTCCGGCTCGGAAGTAGTCCGACATCCCTTCGAGGCGCTCGTGACGATCCGCGGGAGCCCCCACCGAGGCGTGCACGTGTACGTGGACGTCGATGGCCGTGAGCGCCGAGACGTCCATCGGCGAACCGGTGGCTCCGCCCATCGTCACTCGGCGTCGTCGCCGGGGAGGGTGATCTCGGCCAGCGACCAGGGGTTCCGGCCAGGGCGTCACCGATGATGGCTGCCATGACCGGCTTGGGCACCAGGCAGTCCTGGCACTCGGCCGAGCCGGCCCGCACGGTGAAGTGCACGCCGTTGGCCGGATCGACCTCCCAGGCCGCCTCGAAGCCGTCGCTCTCCAGCATCGTCGTGGCGCCGGCCAGCGCGCTGGCCAGTTCGGCGTCGGACCGGGAAGCAGACTCGGACGTGGTCATAGCTGGCTCTCCTGGCTGTTGGTCGGGACAGGTGTGACGGCCGGCCGGCCGCCCCGGGGACCGAAGGTCTCGACGACGGCGGACACCCCGGAGTTCGAGGCGCCGGCGACCACCACGAGGACGGCATCCGGGGACGTGAGGGCGTGTACGCCGTCCCGCGCGGGATCGGCCCCGGTGTCGACGACCGCGTCAGGGTGGTCCCGGGACACGCGCCACCGACTGATCCGCGACACCGCACCCTTGCCCGCGCGGTCCAGTTCATCGCGGCGCAGGAACGACTGCTCGTGCAGGAAGACCGAGACGTCTCGCTTGCTCCATCCGGCGTTCGCCAGCAGATGGGCGTGCTCGGGACACAGCACCACGCAGACGCTGACGCTCTCGTGCAGCAACGCACCGGTACGGGAGGTGGTCCCGGCGATGTCGTAGAGCAACTGTTCCGCGACTGCGGTGTGCCGGGCCTCGATGTGCACCGTCGAACGCATGGTCAGCGCCGTCACCGCGCTCTCCTCGGGCGCCAGCCCGCAGTCGACGTGCAGCGGAGTCCACGGCGACTCCTCTTCGTTCTCGCCGATGCAGCAGGTGTACTTGGCCGGCGTGCCCTGAGTCGCCTGATCCAACTCGTGCGGTCGCAGACCCAGGGCGTTCATCGCCGTGAGGCGGATCGCCCGGCCGATGGTGGCATTGGCCCGGAACCCGGGACCGAAGAGGTTGCCCCGGCTGTTGATCCCGATCTGCTGGCGCACCGGCCCGTTGACCAGCAGCAGGGAGGCCGTCCCCGTGGTGCTCTGCCAGATTCCCTTGCGGGCGTAGCCCTCCTCGCGCAGGGACTCCCACGCCGCTACGACCACCGGGAAGTACTCCGGCAGGCAGCCGGCCATGACCGCGTTGATGGCCGCGAGCCGAACGGTGACGGAGCGGTTGATCTGGGGCATCTCCAGCAGGACGTCGTCCTGGTCCCGGTCGAGCCGCGCGAGCATCGCGTCCAACTGCTCCTGGCCGCACGGCACGACCGGGAGCCCGTCGGTCCACCCCTCCGCGAAGCAGTGCTCGATCGCCTGGGGAGCCCCGGTCACTCCTCGACCCCGAGGATCGCCAGGACCCGCGGAAGCAGATCCTCCACTCGTTGCCTGATCTCCTCGGCGTTGAGGCTGGCCACCGGATGGGGCACCAGCGCGTATTGGAAGCCGGGAAGCCGTACGTCCGCGCCATGGCGTCCGCCGGGATCCGGAAGACCTCGGTGCAGATGGAGACAGCAGGGACGCCCTGTCGCTCCAGAAGGATGCCGTCGGCCAAACTGGCCGCGCTGCACGAGCCCTAATCGCCGATCGCCGTGATGGCGAAATCGCACTCCTCGAAGATGCGCTGGGTCTGCGTCGGCTCGACCGGCGTGCCGAAGTAGGGCTTGGTGAACATCAGGACGTCCTTGACCCCGTAACGCTCCTTGAGCACGACGCCCATCTCGCTCAGCAACGCGGCGCCGTTCGGCTTGCCGTTGTCCAGCAACCCCAGGGTCGCGCCGCGGAGCGACGCGAGTCGCGGCGCCAGCGTCGTGTCCGCACTCTGGTCCGCGACGCCAGTCGGATCCAGGATTGATTCCAGTTCCATGGCAGCACCCCTCGATCGGTCGGGGGCGTCGGGCCGGACCTCGGATTGTGCGTCATCCGAACATCGATTCATACCCCGCACATGATGCTAGTGAGACGAGGAAGCGCGGTCAACGGCCGGTACGGTCGGCGACGCCTCGCTGGGATGGCGCTGTCGCGACGGCTCTCCGATGGGATCTTCGGGGCGCGGCGAAGGTTCCGTCGGGAGCTCGACCCGGCGGCGGTCGGCCCCGTCCGGAGGCACCACGAGCCGGTGGAGGGTGAGCGGGACGGAGTTCATCCCGAGCTGAGGGGTCTGTCTCAGCCGGCGCTGGCCCCGTGGCAGAACTTGTACTTCTTGCCCGACCCGCACGGGCACGGGGCGTTGCGCGGGGTCTCCTTGGTGCCGGAGACGGTCGCCGACTTGGCCGCCTTCGCCTTGCCCGACTCCCCGCGGAGGCGTCCAGGCTGGGCGCCGAGTAGCTCAGCTGCTCCGGGCTGCGCCGCGGTGCCTCCAAACCCTTGACGTCCAGCTGCGGCCCGGTGCCCGACGGCGTCGGCGCCACCGGAGCGGCCGCGGACGCCGCAGCCGCGGACGGCTTGGCCGTCCCGGAGCGGCGGGCCGTCGGTGTTGCCGTCCCGTTGCCGGCCGATGCCGCCGGCGTGGGTGCGGTGGGAGCCGACGGGGCGGCGGTCGCCTGACCCTGCGGGGCGGCCTTGGCCTCGGCGGCCTGGCGGGCCAGGACGCGGGCGGTGCCCTCCTGCGCGGCGGCCAGCGCCTTGGCCTCCGCCTCGTCCTGCTTGGCCTTGGCCTCGGCGTCCTGCTCCGCCTTGGTCTTCACCTCGAGGTTGAACAGGAAGCCGACGGACTCCTCCTTGATGCCGTCGAGCATCGCGTTGAACATGTCGTAGCCCTCGCGCTGGTACTCCACGACCGGGTCGCGGTTGGCCATCGCACGCAGGTGGATGCCGGCCCGCAGGTAGTCCATCTCGTAGAGGTGCTCGCGCCACTTGCGGTCCAGCACCGAGAGCAGCACGCGCCGCTCGAGCTCCCGCATCACCTCCGACCCGAGCCCGGTCTCCCGCTCCTCGTACGCGCGGTGGACGTCGTCCAGGAGCTCCTGCTTGAGCACCTCGGGAGCGAGCGAGGACTGGTCGCCGTCGGCCGTCCGCTCCAGCAGCTCCGGGATGTCCAGGCCCACCGGGTAGAGCGCCTTGAGCCCGGTCCACAGCTGCTCGAGGTCCCAGTCCTCGGCGTAGCCGATCTCGGTCGCACCATCGACGTAGGCGCTGATGACGTCGTCGACCATCGTCTGGATCTGGACGTGCAGGTCCTGGCCGTCGAGCACCTTGCGGCGCTCGTCGTAGATGACCGTGCGCTGGCGGTTGAGCACCTCGTCGTACTTGAGGACGTCCTTGCGGACCTCGAAGTTCTGCTGCTCCACCTGGGTCTGCGCCGAGAGGATCGCCCGGCTGACCATCTTCGACTCGATCGGCTGGTCGTCGGGCACCCGCAGGGTGTTCATCATCGACTCGAGCATCGGGCCGTTGAACCGGCGCATCAGGTCGTCGCCGAGGGAGAGGTAGAACCGCGACTCCCCGGGTCGCCCTGACGGCCGGACCGGCCCCGCAGCTGGTTGTCGATGCGCCGGCTCTCGTGCCGCTCGGTGCCGAGCACGTAGAGCCCGCCGGCCTCGACGACCTGCTCGTGCTCGGCCTTCACCTGGGCCTTCGCCTCGGCCAGCGCGTCGTCCCAGGCGGCCTCGTACTCCTCCGGCGTCTCCGCCGGCGACAGGCCACGGGCCCGCAGGGTCTCGTCGGCGATGAACTCGGGGTTGCCGCCCAGCACGATGTCGGTTCCGCGGCCGGCCATGTTGGTGGCCACCGTGACCGCGCCCAGCCGGCCGGCCTGGGCGATGATCGCCGCCTCGCGTGCGTGATTCTTGGCGTTCAGCACCTCGTGCGGGATGCCCCGCTTGAGCAGGTACTTCGCCAGGATCTCGGACTTCTCGACGCTGGCCGTTCCCGCCAGCACCGGCTGGCCGCCCTCGTGCCGCTCGGCGATGTCGTCGACGACGGAGTCGAACTTCGCCTTCTCCGTCTTGTAGATGACGTCGGACTTGTCCGCCCGGACCATCGGCCGGTTCGTCGGGATCGGGACGACGCCCAGGCCGTAGGTCTGGTTGAGCTCGGCGGCCTCGGTCTGGGCCGTGCCGGTCATCCCCGACAGCTTCTCGTAGAGCCGGAAGTAGTTCTGCAGCGTGATCGTGGCGAGCGTCTGGTTCTCGTCCTTGATCTGCACCTTCTCCTTGGCCTCGATGGCCTGGTGCATGCCCTCGTTGTAGCGGCGCCCGGACAGCACGCGTCCGGTGAACTCGTCGACGATGAGCACCTCGCCGTTGCTGACGATGTACTGCTGGTCCTTCTTGAACAGCTCCTTGGCCTTCAGCGAGTTGTTCAGGTAGCTGATCAGCGGGGTGTTCGCCGCCTCGTAGAGGTTGTCGATGCCGAGCTGGTCCTCGACGAACTCCACGCCCTCCTCGGTGATGGCGACGGTGCGCTTGCCCTCCTCCACCTCGTAGTGGACGTCGCGCTTGAGCATCGGCGCGATCCGGGCGAACTCCCGTACCACTTGGCGCTGGTCTCGGCCGGGCCGCTGATGATCAGCGGGGTGCGGGCCTCGTCGATGAGGATCGAGTCGACCTCGTCGACGATCGCGAAGTGGTGGCCGCGCTGCACCAGGTCGGCCTTGCTCCACGCCATGTTGTCGCGCAGGTAGTCGAAGCCGAACTCGTTGTTGGTGCCGTGCGTGATGTCGCACAGGTACTGCTCGCGCCGGACGTCGGGCCGCTGACCGGAGACGATCGTGCCCACGTTGAGGCCGAGGAAGCGGTGCACCCGCCCCATCCACTCGGCGTCGCGCGAGGCGAGGTAGTCGTTGGTGGTGACCACGTGCACGCCGTTCCCGGCCAGCGCGTTGAGGTAGGCCGGCAGCACACCGGTGAGGGTCTTGCCCTCACCGGTCTTCATCTCGGCGATGTTGCCCAGGTGCAGCGCGGCGCCGCCCATGAGCTGGACCCGGTAGTGCCGCTGGCCCAGGGTGCGGGTGGCCGCCTCCCGGACGACGGCGAAGGCCTCCGGCAGCAGGGAGTCCAGCGACTCCCCGTCGCCGTACCGCTCCCTGAACTCGTCGGTCTTGGCCCGCAGTTCCGCGTCGCTGAGCGCGCCGGTCTCGTCGGCGTGGGACTCGACCGCATCGGCGATCTTGGACAACCGACGGACGAGCTTGCCCTCGCCGGCACGGAGAAGCTTCTGGAACACCACGCCCCCAGCGTAGGCGGCATGCGCCCCGGGATCAGCCGGTACGGCACAGCGGCTGCTCCGTAACCTTCCCGCGTGCCCCACGATCCCCACGACCTCGGCCCCGGCCTGCTCGAGCTGCTGGTCGAGCGCCACCTGGCCACCCTCACCACGCTGCGCGCCGACGGCACCCCGCACGTGGTCCCGGTCGGGGTCACCTACGACCCCGCCACGGCCGCGGCGCGGGTGATCACCTCGGGCTCCTCGGTCAAGGTCCGCCACGTCCGCGCCGGGCAGCAACGGGTCGCGGTCTGCCAGTTGAAGGACCCCCGTGCCCCCAGCCCTCGCACGCTCGGGCCGGGACCCTGCACGAGGGCCACGCGGTCGCCGACGCCGTGGCCCGCTACGCGCAGCGCTACCGGCAGCCCCGCGAGAACCCGGCCCGGGTGGTCATCGAGATCTCGGTGGACCGCGTGCTCGGCAACGCCTGAGCAGGGATCAACGCGCCCGGGGCGCTCGGCCGGCGATCGCCCCCCGTCAGTCGGCTACGAACTCGTCGACGACGTGCGCGCCGATCCAGTCCTCGTCGAGCTCGACGCCCAGCCCGGCATCCACCGGTACCGGGAACGTGCCCCCGGGCCCCGCGGCCAGCACGTCGTCGCTGTAGTCGAGGTAGACCGGGAAGTCGTCCGAGGCCCGCAGCAGGCTCGGCGCCGACAGCGCCAGCTCGTAGAAGTTGGTGTTGCGGATCGCCGACATGCACGCCCGGTGCGCCGGGCCCGGCCCGTGCAGCTCCACGTCCAGACCGAATCCCTCGGCGGCGTGGGCGATCTTCATGACGCCGGTGATCCCACCGTCCAGGTCGGCGTCGGCCCGCACGAAGTCGGTCCCACGGCCGGCGATCTGGTCTACGTGGGCGGCGAACCCGCGGACGTGCTCGCCCAGCAGCAGCGGCGTGGTCAGCAGCTCCCCGAGGCGACGGTGCGCGTGCACCGAGATCCCGCCCTCCCGGTACGGGTCCTCGTACCAGAAGAAGCCGGCCTCATCGCAGGCCCGGCCGACACGCAGCGCGTCGGCGAACGTCGAGTAGCCGCACGACGGGTCGAGCATCAGCGCCATCCGCTCGCCGACCGCCGCGCGCACCCCGAGGACGTTGGCGACCTCCCGCGGGATGTCCTCACCGTTCCAGCCGTGGATCTTGAAGGCGGTGTACCCCAGGTCCGCGCACTGGACGGCGAAGTCCGCGTAGTCCTCCGGCGCGGAGAGCGACCCGGTCTCCGCCCCGTGCAGGGTGGACACGTAGGCCGGCAGGGTCGTGCGGTACCCGCCGAGCAGCTGGGAGACGCCGACCCCGTACGCCCGGCCGGCCAGGTCCCACAGCGCGATGTCGATGCACCCGATGCCGGTGCGGTCGTGCTTGCGCCAGAAGTGGCTGAGGTCGCTCCAGATCCGCTCGCGCTGGAAGGGGTCCTGCCCGAGGAGCCAGTTCGCCACCTGCGGGACGGCCGCAGCCGCGAAGCCGTTGATCCCGCTGCTCCAGACGTGCCGGCCGGTACCGGCGTCCGACTCGATCGTGAGGACCCAGCCCCTGCCGGGGCTCTCGCTGTCCGTGTCGGAGGCCACCGGCAGGAACCGGTCGAACGCCCGCCCGCGCCGGGTCCAGCCCAGCGTCTGCAGCCTCACACGCCTGATCGCGCTCATGACGTCCTCCCGTACCTCGGCGGCCGTGGCCAGGGCGACCCGGTCCGGCCGGCGAACGCCCCGAGGCGTTCTTCGTCCACCTGCACGCCGAAGCCCGGCGCGTCGACCAGCACCGCGATCCCACCGTCGAGCCGAACACCCCCGCTCAGCAGACCGTCCCGGAGCGGGTTGACCGGGGTGGGGTCGGCCTCGAAGACGGTGTCCCGGCCCAGCGCCGACAGCAGGTGCAGCGTCGCGGCGTGGTTGATGACGCCGTGCGAGATGTGCGGCGCGAGGCGGAGTCCGGCCGCCAGGGTCAGCGCCCCGATGCGCAATGACTCGGTGAGCCCTCCCGCCCGGCTCACGTCGGGCTGCACGACGTCGAGCGCGCCGCGGTGGACCCACTCGGCGAAGGCCGCCGCCCCGGCGAGGTTCTCGCCCGCGGCGACGGGCACCAGGCCACGCGCGCGCAGCCGGACGAAGTCCGCCATCCGGCTCCGGGGTAGGGCTCCTCGAGCCAGTCGAGGCCGAGATCGGCAGCGGCTCCGGCGAGCGCCGCGACATCGTAGTTCGGGCCCAGGTTGGCGTCGGTCATGATCCGGAAGTCGGGAAAGGCATCCCGCACCGCGCGCAGTCTCGCCAGGTCGTGGTCCAGCCGTTCCCCGACCCGCACCTTCCCGGCGGAGAAGCCGCGATCGACCAGGGCGCCGATCGAGGCCACGAGCCGCTCCGGGGTCGTGAAGCCGAGGGTGAAGCCCCGGCGTAGGTCTGGAACCGGGTCGTCGCACCGCCGAGCAGGCGGTGCACCGGCTGGCCGAGGTGCTTCCCGTAGGCATCCCACAGGGCCAGGTCGATACCACTGAGCGCGAGCGAGAATCCTCCGGCCATCCCGGCACCGGACAGGAACCGCTCATCCGTCTCCGCATTCACCCCGGCGCTGTCGCCGACGTCGCGTCCGACGACGACCTCCTGCATGGTGGTGCGCACGATCTCCGCGACCGCCGAGCCGGCGTGGCCGTGGAACGCCTCGCCCCAGCCGACCGTCCCGTCGGCGCAGGTGACCTTCACCAGCACGATGTCGCGGCGGCTCGCCGTGCCGAGGCTGAGCGGGTCCGGTGGCGTGTCGAACTCGGCGGTGACGGGGAACGCCTCGAGCGCCACCACCTCGGTCGCCATCTCAGCCCTCCTCGACGGGATGGCGGCGCAGCGCTTCCTCGTCGACCTCGGCACCCCATCCCGGGCCCGTCGGCAGCTGCAGGCGGCCGTCGACGATGTCAGGCGCCGGCACGACCTCGTCGCGCCAGGGAACTCCCTCGACGTCGATCTCGAAGATCGCGAAGTTGGGCACCAGCGCGGCGAACTGCGCGCTCATGTAGGTGAGCAGATGGCTGCCGTAGTTGTGCGGCACCACGTTGAGGTCGAAGTTGTGCGCGAGGTCCGCGACGCGCAGCGCCTCGGGGAGACCGTTCCACGCCACGTCGACGATGGGCACGTCCACGGCGCCGGCCTCGAACAGCCGCCGGAAGGAACGCAGCCCGGTGTAGGTCTCCCCGACGCGATGCGCGGGCCGCGACGGCTGCGGGCGTGCGCCAGCGGCGCGATCTCGTCGGAGTCGATCTCGAACCAGTCCAGGCCGTGGTCCCCGAACCGGTCGGCCAGTCGCGCGATGCCCTCGCCCTTGACGTTGTGGTTCACGTCGATGAACAGCTCCACCCCGGGGCCGGCCCCGTCGCCGAGGGCGTCGAGGACGTCGCAGACCCCGCCGACGACGCGGGGTCGGGCTCCAGCTCCGGCCAGCCCGGTCCGCCCCACGAGGACAGCTGAAGCCGGGCGCCGTCCGGCCCGACCGTCATGAGGTTGGTCTTGAGCGCGGAGAAGCCGGCGGAGGCGACGTCGGCACCCAGCTGCCGGACGTCGTCCAGGGAGCGCAGCGGCTCGGCCAGCCCCGCCTGGGCGAGCCGGATCCGGCCGAGGCCGCAGTGCGACCAGTACAGCCGGAAATCCTGCCGCAGCGGTCCCCGAGCAGCTCCGCCACGCTGAGGCCGCGCGCCCGGGCAGCGACGTCCAGGCACGCGTTGACGACCGTGCCGACGGCCCGCCGGTTGAGCCCGTCCTCGGCCTCGCGGGTGCGGGAGCGGAGCAGCTGCTCGATCCGGCGCCAGCACGTGGGGTCCTCGCCCAGCACGAAGGAGGCCAGCCGGCGCACGACGCCGGCCATCCCGTGCGCGGAGAGCATGCCGTCGGTGAACTCCGCCCATCCGGTCACGCCGTCGTCGGTGCTGATCTTCAGGTACGACCAGTAGCGGGTGCCGGCGGCGCAGGTCAGGATCTCGGCATCGGTGATCCGCACGTTCCTACAGCTCCGCCGCCGGGACGAAGTGCACGTCCGCCGCGCGCACGCCCAGGGTCGTGCGCTCGCCCTCCGCCACGGATGCGTCGGCCCGCAGCTCCGCCCGCACCACGGTGCCGCCCACGTCGAGCGTGACGTCCAGGAACCGGCCGAGGAACGTGACCCGCTCCACCGTCGCCGGCCAGCGGTTCTCGCATCCGCCGGCCGCGTCACCGAGCAGCACGTCCTCCGACCGGAAGACCGCGACGCTGCGGGCGCCCACCGGCTCGTCGGCGCCCTCTGCACCGGTGACCGTCACGCCGGGCAGCTCGGTGGTGAGCGTGCGCCCGCCCTCGGCGACCGTGCCACCGATCATGTTCGCCCGGCCCACGAACTCGGCCACGAACCGCGACCGGGGACGGCGGTAGATCTCGCGCGGCGGGGCCTCCTGCTCGATCAGGCCGTCGCGCAGGAGCACGACGCGGTCGGACATCGACATCGCCTCGGTCTGGTCGTGGGTCACGTAGATGCTCGTGACCCCGACCGTGCGCTGCAGCTCGAGCAGTTCGAACCGCATCTGCTCCCGCAGGCCGGCGTCGAGGTTGCTCAGCGGCTCGTCGAAGAGGATGACCTTGGGGCGGGTGACGATGGCGCGGGCGAGCGCGACCCGCTGTTGCTGGCCACCGCTGAGCTCCGTTCCGTACCGGCTCGCGTAGGGGCTCAGGCCGACCAGGTCGAGGACCTCCGCCACCCGGGCCTGCGCATCGGCCTTGGGCATCTTCGTGAGGCCGTAGCCGACGTTGCCGGCCACCGTCATGTGCGGCCACACCGCGTAGGACTGGAACACCATGTTGACGCCCCGCCGCTCCGGGGGCACCTGGTTCTGCGCGGTCGCCACGACCTGGCCGTCGATCGTGATCCGACCGGCGGAGGGCGGTTCCAGCCCGGCGATGCAGCGCAGCGTGGTGCTCTTGCCGCAGCCGCTGGGCCCGAGCAGCGTGACGAACTCACCGGGCGCGATCGAGAAGCTGATGCCCTTGACCGCCTCGGTGTCCCCGTACTTGATGCGCAGGTCCTCGACGACGACGGAGGCGCCGGTGACGGGGCGGTCCTCCCGGGCACGGGCCGGTGAGGACGTCGGGTTGATGGTCTCGGGCACGATCACCTCTCGGTTCACAGGCTCGACGAGTCGAGCCGCACCCGGAAGACCATCCGGGCGATGAGGACGCCGGTCAGCATGACCAGGGTCAGCAGGAGTCCGATGACGGCGGAGTTCCGGATGGCCCCGGCTTCGATGAAGCTGAAGGCCAGGACCGCCAGGGGACGGGAGTTGGGCCCGGCGATGATGACGGCCTCGTCCACCTCCCGCATGGCGAAGACGTAGAGCAGGATCCACGCGGACATCAGCGACGGACGCAGGAGCGGGAACGTGATGGTGCGGATGACGCGGAGCTTGCCGGCGCCCGACATCCGCCCCGCTTCCTCCAGCGACTTGTCGATCTGGATGAGCCCCGCGCTGGCGAACCGCGCGGCGTGCGGGATGTAGACGCCCACCAGGGCGACCACGATCAGGGTGAGCGTGCCGTACAGCGGGCTGCGCAGGTACAGCCAGACGATGCCGGTGGCGAACACGATGCCGGGCACCGCGATGGGGACGGTGGAGATGTAGTCGACCAGCCCGCTGAGCAGGCCCCGCTCCCGGACGACCACGTAGGCGACCGCCACGCCGAGCACCACCGTCAGGGTCGGCACCAGGAAGGCGAGCCAGAGCGAGTTCGTGAACGCGTTGAGGACGTCGGGGTGGTGGCCACCTCGACGAAGTTGTCGAAGCTCAGCGAGAGGTCCCGGAAGTCCGTGATCGCGAACGGCGTCAGGCTCATGAGCACCAGCGCGGTGTACGGCAGGACCGTGGCCAGCAGGACGTACAGGGCGAACCCGGCCGTGACCGGGATCTTCTTCCACCCCAGCCGGATGAGCCGGGGCCGGGTGCCGCGCGCTCCCACCGTGACGAACCGGCCTCCGTGGCGGATGGCCCGACGGTAGAAGTAGATGCCGGCGAGGGTGAACCAGAAGATCATCGTGCCGATCGCCGCACCCAGCGGCGGGTCCGACGGGAAGACCGTCGTCGCCCGGTAGACCTGCACGGCCAGCGGCGTGAACCCGGCGTCAAGGCCGAGCACGGAGGGGATGGCGAACACGCCGGTGGCCAGCACCGCCACGAAGAAGAACGCCGCGGCGAGCGAGGGCCGCATGATCGGCAGGGTGACCTTCAGCGCCGTGGCGATCACCCCGCGGCCGTTCATGTAGGACGCCTCCTCGAGCGAGGGGTCCATGTTCTTCAGCGCCGAGGAGATCAGCAGGTAGGCGTAGGGGATGTAGTACAGGAGCATCACGAACATCACGCCGACGAAGGTCGTGATGTCGACGAACGTCGCATCCGTCCCCAGCAGCCACCGCAGGTTCACGTTGATCATGCCCGAGCGGGGGCGGCGAGCATGCTCCAGGCCACCGCTCCGACGAACGGGGAGAGGAACAGCGGGACGATCACCCCGAGCTCCAGCAGCCCGCGCGCCCGGACGTCGGTGCGGGAGAGCACCCACGCCGCCAGCCCACCGAAGGTCACCGCGAGAGCGGCGGTGGAGAGCGCCAGGGCGAGCGTGCCGAACAGCGATCCCAGGTACTCGGTGCTCGCGTACACCCGGAGGACGGCGTCCAGCGAGAAGGAGGCGTCGGGCAGCCCCGGCCCGCCGCTGCGGAAGGCACCGTAGAACAGGGTGGCGACCGGGCCCACGATGAGGCCGACCACGAAGAGCAGGACCGCCCAGGCCAGCACACTCGCCCTGCGCCGCCCGCTGGGCTGCCCCCGGGGCCCGCGACCGGCAGGTCCCCCGCGTCCGCCGGAGCGATCGCAGGGTCCCCGCCGGCCACGGAGCCGGACCGAGTCGGAACGGCCATCAGCCGGAGTACCCGAAGGTCTCGCTCCACCGGTCGTAGAAGTCGCCGTCCGGACCGATCGTGCCCAGGAACTCCTCGTCGGTCACGAACTCGAACCAGGTGGTGGAGTCGTCGGGGGCCTCGTACCAGTCGAGCTCGGTGATCTCCCGGTTGTCCTCGACCTCGGTGTTCAACGGGTTCGTCTGGGTGATCTCGGAGTACCGGGCCCCGGCCTCCGGGGACGTCCCCCATTCCATGAACAGGCGGGCGGCGGCGGAGTTCGGGGCGTTCTCGACCACCCCGCACCCGAAGGCGCCACCGACGGTGGTGTCCGGATAGGCGAACTCGATCGGTGCGCCCTGCAGGGCGATGGGACCGGCCAGGCTGTCCGTGATGCCCACGCCGAGTGCGTACTCGCCCTGGACGACGCCGTTGACCAGTTCGGCCGACGAGAGGAAGTCGGGGTCGTTGGCGGCGATCGCCTCCAGCGCCTCCCAGCCGTACTCGTCGGCCAGCCGGCCCTCGGCGAGCTGGTAGTAGAAGGCGGCGATCTGTTGCGAGGACTGCGGCATGTTCACCGCGATGCGGCCGGCGAACCGTGGGTCGCCCGCGGCGGCGATCGGGTCCTCCTGGACGAGGGCGATCTCCTCCTCGGACAGCAGCGAGGTGTTGTAGGTGACGGTCTGGTAATAGGAGTTCTGGAGGGGATAGAAGTAGCCCGGCTGCCCGAGGTCCTCCGGCAGCAGGTCACCGTCCTCCGGGGTGTACTCCGCGAACCACTGCTGCTCGACGGCCTGGCTCAGCGAGGCGTAGTCGGCGAGGCAGAACACGTCCGCCTGCGCCTGGCCGGCGGACTGTTCCTGGGCGAAGCGCTGGAAGAGCTGGCTGCCGGGGAGCCGCAGCACGGACACCGGGATGTCGTACTCGTCGGTGAAGCCCTGGGTCCACGCCTGCAGGGAGGTCTCGTTGGCGTCACCGTAGAGCGTGAGCTGCCCCTCGGCCTGGGCATCCGCCACGAGGGCTTCCAGATCGCCGCTCGCCGAGGTGGGCTGGTCGCCCGACGCAGTCTCGTCGCCGCCGCCCGAACAGCCGGACACCAGGATGAGCGCGGCCGCGGCCAACGCCCCGCTGGCCGTCCTGTGGGATCTGCGCACGGTAGCTCCTTTGCTCGGTGGGATCGCCGTCGTCCTGCCGTGCCCGCGGACTGGGTCCGAGGGGCGAGGCAGGCGGATCATCCATCCGACGTGCCACCCGGTCGCAAGGCCGTGTCCCGCAGAGCGGGGCAGATCCTGTGACGCCCGCCTCAGGGGACGCGCGGCGCCCCGAGCGCGAGCGAGATGGCCTGGGCCGACGCCCGGACGACGCCGGCGAAGCTGCGCGCCTGGTTCAGTGCGGTCGCCCCGGTGACCGAGAGCGCCCCACGACGCGGTTCCCCGGGCGAAGATGGGTGCCGCCACGCAGAACAGGGACTCCTGCGACTCCTCGAGGTCGTAGGCCACCTTCTCCTGGCGGATGCCGACGAGCTCCCGGCGGATCTGCGCCGGGTCGGTGAGGGTCCTGCGGGAGCGACGGGCGAGCGGCCCGGCCAGCACCGCGTCGACGTACTCCTCGCTGCTGTAGGCGAGGATCGCCTTGCCCAGCGCGGTGCAGTGCATGGGCAGTCGGCCACCCGTGCGGGAGTGCGGCACCTTCAGGTCGCGGGCGCTGATCTTCTCGATGTAGATGATCTCGTTGCCGTCGCGCACGGCCAGGTTCGAGGTCAGGTGGGTGATCCCGTTCAGCGAGTGCGCGAAGGGGATGGCCAGCTCCCGCAGCCGGGAGTGCTCCGGGACCAGGTGCCCGAGCTCGAACAGCCGGACACCGAGCCGGACCCCGGTCCGCCCCCTCTCCAAGGCACCCCACTCGAGGAGGTCCAGGACCAGCCGGTGGGTGGTCGATTTGGGCACGCCGGACCGCCGGGCCAGCTCGCGGATGCTGAGCTCGGTCCGCTCCGCGGAGAACAGCTCCAGCAGCGAGAGGCCGCGCAGGAGGGAGGAAGTGGCGTCCTGCGGAGCGGGACGCGTCATCGCCTGGTCCGTCGCATGCCGGGATCGTAGGCGCGCCCTGGAGCGGACGGCCGACGGTGAGGTGGACGTGGACGACGAAGTCTCGATCGAGGTCGAGGAGTACCGCCGCGCGGTGCGCGCTGCGCTGCGCCGCGCCGGGGCCTCCGAGCGCGACGCGTGCTCCCAGACCGAGCTGCTGCTCGACGGCGATCTGCGGGGACACAGCTCGCACGGCGTCCGGCGCCTGCCGGTGCTGGTGGAGCGGATGCGCAACGGCCTGATCGTCACCGACGCCGAGGTCCGGATCGAGTGGCGAACCGAGTCGTTCGCGAGCATCGACGGCGGCTGGGGGTTCGGCGCCGTCGTCGCCGAGACCGCGGTCGATGCGGTCGTCGGGCGGGCGGGCCGCACCGGCGTAGCCGTCGCCGCAGTGCGCGGGGCCAACCACATCGGCATGCTGGCCCCCACGTCGAACGCATCGCCGCCGCCGGGCAGATCGGCCTGGCCCTGACGACGAGCGAGGCCCTCGTCCACCCCTGGGGCGGCTCACGAGCACTGGTCGGCACGAACCCGATCGGGATCGCGGTGCCCACGACGGGCGACCCGCTGGTGGTCGACATGTCGACCGCGTCGGTCTCGATGGGCAAGATCCTCGACCACCTCGGCCGGTCGCAGCCGATCCCGGCCGGCTGGGCGGTCGACGAGCACGGCAGGCCCACCACCGACGCGGCCGCCGCCAGCCGGGGCGCCATCTCCCCGTTCGGCGGGTCGAAGGGGTACGCGCTCGGTGTGGCGTTCGAGGCGCTCGTCGCGGTACTCACCGAGAGTGCCTTGGGCACCGACGTCCGCGGCACGCTGGACACCACCGAGCCGACGACGAAGGGCGACCTGTTCATGGCCATCTCGCTCGAGCGGCTCGGCCTGCAGGGGATGCTGCCCGCACTCACCGCCTACCTGGAGCAGTTGCGGGCGAGCGGAGCCGAAGGTTCCCCTCCGGTCTCCGTGCCCGGTGACCGCTCCCGGGCCGTCCGGACCAGCCGACTCGCGGAGGGGATCCCGCTGCACCGGGCGACGTGGAGCGCGACCCTCGCCCTGATCGAGCCGACCGCCATGGAGGCCCGCCATGTCTGAGCTGCCACCCTTCGGGCTGCTGCGACTGCCGACGGAGATCCGCTTCGGCGTCGGCGCGGCCGGCACCGCCGCCGCCGTGGTCGAGCGGTTCGGGCGCCGCGTGCTCCTCTGCACCGACCGGATCCTCTCCGCGACACCTGCCTTCCGGTCCCTGCACGCCGAGCTGGAGGGGCGAGGGCACGCCGTGCTGGTCCTGGACGACGTCGAGGCCGAGCTGCCGCTCGGCTCCGTCCTCGCCTGCGCCGAGCTGGCCCGGGGCTTCGGTCCCGACGTCGTCGTCGGATACGGCGGCGGCAGCGCCCTGGACCTGGCCAAGCTGGTGGCCCTGCTGGTCAGCCACCCCGGCCGGTGGCGGAGTTCTACGGCGAGAACCGGGTGCCCGGGCCGGTCCTGCCGATCGTCGCGATCCCGACGACGGCCGGCACCGGGTCGGAGGTCACCCCGTCGCCGTGCTGTCGGACCCCGACCGCGCCCTCAAGGTCGGCGTCTCCGACCCGGCCCTGATCCCGCGCGCCGCCGTCGTCGACCCGCAGCTCACCGTGGGGGCACCGCCGGCCGTCACGGCACACTCGGGGATCGATGCCTTCGTGCACGCGGTGGAGTCGTTCACCGCCTCGGGCCGGTTCACGGAATGGCCGGAGTCCCTCGGCGTCTTCGTCGGCCGCAACCGGCTGAGCTCCGGCCTCGCCCTCGACGCCGTCCGCCTCGTGTCGGGCTCGCTGCGCACGGCGGTCACCGACGGCGGCGACCTCGCCGCCCGCACCGACATGGCGCTGGGCAGCCTCTACGCCGGCATGGCCTTCGGAACGGCCGGCACGCACCTGTCCCACGCGATCCAGTACCCGGTCGGCACCCTCACCCGCACGCCGCACGGGCTGGGTACCGGGCTCCTGCTGCCGTACGTGCTGGAGGCGTGCGCCCCGGCCATCGGCGCGGAGCTGGTCGGCATCGGCACCGCGATGGGACTGTCCGACCCCACCGTGCCCGCCACCCTGGCCGCGGTCCGGGCGCTCGTCGCGGACATCGGCATCCCCGGCTCCCTGGCCGAGCTGGGCATGCAGCGCGCCGACCTGCCGCGCGTCGTCGAGCTGTCGCTCGGGGTGACGCGGCTGGTGGGCAACGCCCCGCTCCCCGGGTCCCCCGAGCTGGTCACCGAGATCGTGACCGCCGCCTTCGAGGGCCGGCCCGCACGAGCCCTCGCCTGACCCGCCGACGACACGACGAACGGAGACTTCCATGCAGCTGAGGACCGACCTGCACATCGGGGGCCGGTGGCGGGCCGGCGCCGGGGACGCGCGCTTCCCGGTCATCGACCCGTGCGACGGCACGACGATCGCGCAGTTCGCCGTCGCCACGGAACAGGACTGCGTCGACGCGGTGGAGGCCGCGGACGCCGCGGGCCCCGGGTGGGCGGCGACCCGCCGCGCGAGCGGGGCGAGTTGCTGCGCGCCGTGTTCGAGCTGCTGCGGGCCGAGCGCGCCACGATGGCGGAGATCATCGTGCGGGAGAACGGCAAGGCGCTTTCGGACGCGCTGGGTGAGGCCGACTACGCGATCGAGTTCTTCCGCTGGTTCGCCGAGGAAGCGGTGCGCATCGGCGGGGACTTCCGGCTCTCCCCTGCGGGTGACAAGCACATCCTCGTGACGCGGCAGCCGATCGGCGTCTCGCTGCTCGTCACGCCCTGGAACTTCCCCGCCGCGATGGCGACCCGCAAGATCGCCCCTGCCCTCGCCGCGGGGTGCACGGTCGTGCTCAAGCCGGCGCCGGAGACGCCCCTCACGGCGGCCTACGTGACCGATGCGCTGCAGCGGGCCGGGCTCCCCGACGGGGTTGTGAACCTGGTGACCCCGGTGCCCGCCGGCCCGCCGGTCGCCCGCATGATCCACCACCCGGCCGTGCGCAAGCTGTCGTTCACCGGCTCCACCGAAGTCGGCCGGCTGCTCCTCCGGGAGGCAGCGGACACGGTGGTGCACTGCTCGATGGAGCTGGGCGGCAACGCCCCTTCCTGGTCCTCCCAGGGGCAGACGTCGATGCGGCCGTCGAGGGGGCCATGGTCGCGAAGATGCGCAACGGCGGGTCCGCGTGCACGGCGGCCAACCGCTTCTACGTGCACCGCTCCCTGCTGGCGGAGTTCATCGAGCGCCTCACCGCGGCGATGCGGGCCGTACGCACCGGCCCGGGCCTGCAGGAGGGCGTGCAGCTCGGCGCGCTCGTCTCGGTGGCCGAGCGGGACAAGGTGGCCGGTCTCGTGGCCGACGCGGTCGCCGACGGTGCCCGGATCACGACGGGCGGGCACGGGTCGGAGACCGGCGCGTTCTACGAGCCCACGGTCGTCACGGACGTGGCGCACGGCAGCGCGCTGACCACGACCGAGATCTTCGGACCGGTCGCGGCGATCGTGAGCTACGACGACGTCGCGGAGGCCGTCCGGATGGCGAACGACACCGTCCACGGGCTCATCGCCTACGTGTACGGCGAGCAGGCCCTCGCGCTGGCAGTCGCCCACCGGCTTGAATCCGGGATGGTCGCCGTCAATCGCGCCGTGCTCAGCGACCCCGCCGCACCCTTCGGCGGCGTCAAGCAGAGCGGACTCGGCCGCGAGGGCAGCTCGGAGGGGATCCTTGAGTTCCTCGAGGAGAAGTACATCGGGATGGACCTGCCGACGGTGCCTGCCTGACCGACCCGCTGGGCTGGGGGCGCCCCTCCGGGCGCCCCCCAACCCAGCGCTCAGGCGGTGGGAACGGCCTGCGGCTCGGCCGTCCGAGCGGGAGCGGCGCCGTTCTGCGTCACCTCGGTCAGCCGGATGAGGCCGTAGTCGTAGGCGTGCCGGCGGTAGACGACCGTCGGCTGCCCCGTGTCGGCGCACTGGAAGAGGAAGAAGTCGTGGCCGACCAGCTCCATCTCGTGCAGCGCCTGGTCGACGGTCATGGGCGTGGCCGGGTGGTGCTTCTCGCGCACGACCTGCCCGGGTAGGTGCTCGTCGAGGTCGGTCACGTGCGTCCCCTGGGCGAGCTGGCGGTCGAGCTCGAGCGCATCGACGGCGCCCATGTCGGCGACCATGTTCCCGCCCACCCGCACGCTGGCCGGGGTGCGCCGGCCGTGGTGCACGCGGCGGCGGTCCGCCGCGCGACGCAGCCGGTTGTCGAGCTTGCCGGCCGCGAGATCGAGCGCGGCGTAGAAGTCGGGGCCGGCTGCTTCGGCCCTGACGACGGGGCCCTTGCCTCGCAACGTGATCTCCACGCGCTGGCAGGCGGCCGACTGGCGGGGGTTCTTCTCGTGGAAGAGCTCGACGTCGATCCGGCTGAGCTTGGTGTCGAACCGCTCCAGCTGACCGACCTTGTCCTCCACGTGTTGGCGGTAGTGCTCCGGAACCTCGACGTTGCGACCTCGGACCACGATCTCCATGGGACCTCCCGGTTGAGCCGGTTGTAGGTCGCTTCGACGCTAGTCCCTCCTCGGAGGTCCCGACAGTCGATCGAGAGACGCCCCACGGACGTTCTCGGACCGCTTCGGGACAACCTGCAGGTGGACTCCCGGACGACCGCCCCGGGCAGTCCTCGGCGTCGCCGCGACGACGGCGGCGAGGACCGGCGTGCCTCCTGCCGGCCGGCCGGCCTCGAGCGCCGCGGCGGCCTCGGTGAGCGTGGCCCCGGTCGTCACGACGTCGTCGACGAGGACCAGCAGCGCTTCCGGGAGCGGCCTCGTGTCCACCCGCTGGAACGTGCCGGCCAGGTTCGCGCGGCGCTGCGCCACGGACATCCCGGCGGAGTCCCGCACCTGCCCGCGACGCCGCAGCAGCCTGGCCTCTGCGGCCGGCAGGCCGGCCGCTCGCAGCTCCGCGACCGCCCGACCGGTCAGCTCGCGCACGTGGTCCCGCCCGCGCGAGCGCAGTTCCGCCCGCGAGCTCGGCACCGGCACGAGCAGCACGGGACGGTGCGAAGCCAGCGGCCCCGGGACGGCGGAGACGACGGCGGCGACCGCGAGGGCCAGCGCCGCACCCAGCGGCCGGGCCAGCTCGGCCCGCCCGCGTTCCTTGAACTCCAGCACCGCCGGGCGGACCGGACCGGCGTAGCGGCCCGCGGCGGCCGTCGGCGGGAAACCCCAGGGCACACGCCGCGGTGCCGCAGGCAGGGGCCGGGCCAGGTGCCGTGCGCACGGGGAGCAGAGCACCGCGCCGGGGATCCCGCAGCCGGCGCAGGTGCGGGGCAGCACGAGATCGGCGAGCACGGCCCCCACGCCGCGGAGCCTCGGACTGGCCATCACCGCACCCTAGGGCCCCGTCGCGAGGCTCACCGCGGGCCTGTGAGTTCGAACGGCTCCGTCCGGAGGCTCGCTGCGAGCCCGCGAGTGGTGAGGAGGACGGGGTCCTTCCGGTGGTCCTTCTCCTGTGGACGCCGGTCGTCGTCAGAGCGGGTAGAAGGGCGCCATCCCGGGAAGGGGCTCGCGTCCTCGGACCAGCGTGGCCCAGGTCCCCCGGTGAGCTGCCAGATCGTCCCGCCGGCGTCCACCAGCGGCTGTCGGGTGGGAGCGGCGGCGACCGACCGTGGTTCGCTGGGCAGCCCGGACTGGGAGATCTCCGCGAGACCCCAGCCGTCGACGCCGACGGAGTAGGGCACGACCCGGCCCTCCGCCAGGTCGCCGGCGAGCACCAGCAGGCTCCCGCTGTCCCGCCAGGCGACGTCGGTCACCCGCGTCAGCTCCGGCGCGATCGCGCGGAAGTCCCGCACCGCCACGCTGCCGTCGTCGGCCCGGACGACCGTCCCGATGTAGAGGCCCGGGCCGCTGGGGCCCTCGACCACCAGCGCCGCACGCGTGCCGTCGGGAGAGAGCTGGAACGCCTGGGCCGGGCCCAGGGACTGCAGCGTGGGCGTGGCGACGGCCTGCGGTGAGCCGCCGGCCTGCACCCGCACGACGGAGGTGCCGTCGCGCACCACCCAGACCTCCCCACGGGTGGTCGCCACGGTGGGGGCACTCAGCCGACCACCGCTGAGCACCGCGGTCAGCTCGCCGGCGTACGGGCCGGCCAGCAGGGTGGCACCGCCCCCTGGGGCTGCACACCGACGAGGTAGGACGGGTCACCGGACGCGGGGTCGATCGAGACGGTCGCGGCGACGAGGCCGTACTGGCCGGTGCCGGCCGGTCCCGGGATCGCCTCGCCGGAGGCCACCGTGTGCACTCCACCGCCGGTCACGTAGTGGCCCACCGTCCCGAGCGGCACCGCCTCGGGGTCGAAGGCGGTCCAGTGCTCCGTGGTCTGCGTGTCCGGCACGTCGGCGATGTCGACCGGCTCGCCGTCGATCCGGACCTCCACCGACCTGATCGAGACGTTCCGCAGCCGGCTGAGCGTCCACACCAGCTGCGCCGAGGCCTGCGCGAGCATGGGCGACGGCTCCGCGGGCAGACCGGTCAGGTCCACGATCGCGGCCTGCCCGTCCAGGCTGACGTTGCTCCGCAGCCGGGCACCGGCCAGCGCGTTGCGCACCCCCGCGGACAGGTAGCCCGACGGCCCGGCGAGCAGCCGGTCGACGATCGCGGTGGGCAGGCCCTCGCCGGCGATGACGTACCGGGGGTCGGGCACCAGGCGCTGGTACGTCGGATCGAAGAAGTAGACCGGGGTCTCCTCGTAGAGCCGCTGAAAATCCGGCTCCAGGATGATCAGCCCGTCGGGAGGATCGGTGATCCGCCATTCGTCGTCCACCTGCTCGAGGGCGAACTGCCGGGTGAACGTCCCGAGCGGGGCCACGGTGAACACACCCCACGGATCGACCGTCCCGACGGGGTTCGCCGTCACCTCCACCGCGCCGGACTCCCGCGTCACGGTGGCGAAGTCCTGGCTGATCACGGTGGTCTCCGACTCCTCGGGGTACCAGGTGCGCGCGGCTTCGGGCGTCAGGTACTCGCGCGCCACGCGGTGCCCCGGCCGCGCGCTAGCGGCAGCGTCGATGAAGTTGCGGACGATCTCGTCGGGCGTCGCCCCGGGCGCCGGCGACAGCGGCTCGATGCCCACCACCTCGGCCGGACGGTTCGGCGCCTGGGGATCTCGACCGTCGACGAGGTCATGGGCACGGTGGAGCAGGCCGACAGTACGAAGAGCAGAGCCGTGACGACGGGCATCCGGACGGCCCGCCTCACGACGGTGTCCCCGGTCGGCGGAGGAAGGCCGGGCGCAACGGCAGCGGAGAGTTGGTCAGCTCGCCCCCGCGGTCAGCGGCAGCGTGAGCCGGAACTGGGCGCCGGCTCCCGGCTGTCCCCACACCTGCAGCCAGCCGCCGTGCAGGCGGGCGTCCTCGAGGCTGATGGACAGGCCCAGCCCGCTGCCGCCCACGGTCCGCACCCGCGAGGATCGGCCCGCCAGAAGCGGTCGAAGACGTGCTGGGTCTCGGCCGGGCTGAGCCCGACGCCGCGGTCGCGGACCGTGACGGCGGCGGCGGTCCGGTTGGCGGCGACGGTGATCTCGATCGGCCGCCCCGCACCGTGCTCGATCGCGTTGCCCACCAGGTTGCGCAGGATCCGTTCCACCCGGCGCCCGTCGACCTCGGCGACGATCGCCTCGTCGGGCCGGTTCACCACCAGCTCCGAGTCGTGCCGCTCGGCCAGCGGGTACATGCCGGCGACGACGCGCGCCACCACTGCGCCCAGGTCGGCCGGCTCGGCATCGAGGACGGCGGCACCGGCGTCGTAGCGGCTGATCTCCAGCAGGTCGGTCAGCAGACCCTCGAACCGGTCCAGTTCCGCGCGCAGCAGTTCGGCCGAGCGCGCCACGTGGGCGGGGAAGTCACCGCGCGCCTCGTGCAGGACGTCGGCGGCCATCTGCACCGTCGTCAGCGGCGTCCGCAGCTCGTGGGAGACGTCGGAGGTGAACCGCTGCTGCAGTTGCGAGAGCCCCTCCAGCTGGGTGATCTGGCGTTGGAGGCTGTCGGCCATCGCATTGAAGCTGGTGGCCAGGCGGGCGAGGTCGTCCTCACCGCGCACCGTCATCCGTTCCTCCAGTTGCCCTTCGGCCAGCCGTTGCGCCGTGCCGGCGGCCCGGCGCACCGGGTCGACCACCAGCCGGGTGACCAGGACGCCGATCCCGACGACGAACAGCGTGAGCGCGATCCCGCTGATCACCACCGTGCTGCGGATCAGCGACAGGCTCTCCACCTCCTGGCGGAGCGGGAAGGCGTAGTAGAGCTCCACCTGCTGGGTGCCGGTGACGTCGCTGGGCACCGCGGCCCCGATGAGCAGCGTCGGCTGCGGTTCCCCGGCCGCATCGGGCACCGGCCAGTACTTGCGGGACTGCCCGCCTGAGGCGGCGTCGGCGCGCAGATCTGCGGGCAGCGCCTGGAAGACCGCGCGGCGGCTGTAGGCGGGGCGCTCGACGTCACCGATGCGGTGCACCATCACGACGTCGAAGTCCCCCGCCGCACCCCCACGCTGCAGCAGCGCGTTCACGGTGCGGTCGAGGGTGGAGCGCACGCTGGCGCCGTCACCCGGGGCGATGGCCGCGATCTGGCTCTGCGCGTAGACGACGCCCGTCTGCGCCTGGTCGATGGCCGCTTCCTCCTTGACCGACAGCAACTGGTCGCGGATCTGGCTGAAGAGCACGAGGCTCACGATGATCACCACGGTGCCGGCCACGACCATGGTGATCGCGCCGATGCGTACCTGCAGGGACGAGCGCCACGCGTGCACCGCGCGCGCCGTCTCCCGGCGCAGCGCGCGCTGGGCCCAGCGCCGGCCGCGTCCGACCCGGCGCCGCAGCCCCCGCCGGATGCGCCGGAGCTCCGCGGTCGGCCGCGGCTTCTCCGGTGCAGGAGGCTGCGCCTCGGTCTGCCCCGAGGGCGGCGCGGTGCGGGTCACCCAGCCATTGTGACCGGCACGGTGCCGACGGCTCCGCCGCCGCGCCTCGGTCCGGTCAGGGTGGCCCCGCCTTGTAGCCGACGCCGCGGACGGTCAGGACGACCTCGGGCTTCTCGGGGTCGCGCTCGATCTTCGCGCGCAACCGCTGCACGTGGACGTTCACCAGCCGCGTGTCGGCCGCGTGCCGGTAGCCCCAGACCTGCTCGAGCAGCAGCTCGCGGGTGAACACCTGGCGCGGCTTCCGGGCCAGGGCGACGAGCAGGTCGAACTCCAGGGGCGTCAGCGCGATGGGCTCGCCGTCCCGGGTGACCTGGTGCGCCGGGACGTCGATCTGCACGTCACCGATGGCCAGGTTCTCGGCCTGTCCCGTCTCGCCGCGGCGCAGCTGCGCCCGGACGCGGGCCACCAGCTCCACCGGCTTGAAGGGCTTGGTCACGTAGTCGTCGGCGCCGGCCTCCAGCCCCTGGACGACGTCGATCGTGTCGCCCTTGGCGGTGAGCATGACGATCGGCACCGTCGACTGGGTGCGGATGTCCTGGCAGATCTGCAGGCCGTTGCGGCCGGGCAGCATCAGGTCCAGGAGCACCAGGTCGGGCCGGGTCTGCTGGAAGACCCCGACCGCGCGATTGCCGTCGGACACGAAGGCCGGTTCGTAGCCCTCGCGCCGCAGCACGATGCCGAGCATCTCGGCGAGAGCGGCGTCGTCGTCGACGACGAGGACACGGCCGCGGCTGGGCCCGTTCTGCGGAGCGGTGGGTGGCACGTCGTCCATTCTGCGCTGTGAGGCAAGAAAAGCGGCCCACCCGTCAGGGTGAGCCGCTTTCCCAGCGTCCCAACGCCGTCGTGGGCATAGGTACCTATACCTGTGTCCCGGGCCCCAGAACGCAGGTATAGGTACCTATGCCCGGGGGGTTCAGTAGCGGTAGTGGTCGCTCTTGTAGGGGCCCTCGACCGGCACGCCGATGTAGTCGGCCTGCACCTTGGTCAGCTCGGTGAGCTTCACGCCCAGCGCGTCGAGGTGCAGCCGCGCCACGTGCTCGTCGAGCTTCTTCGGCAGCACGGTGACGCCGGGAACCGTGCCCTCGTAGGCGGCGCGGTTGTTCCACAGCTCGATCTGGGCCAGCACCTGGTTGGAGAACGAGGCGCTCATGACGAAGCTGGGGTGCCCGGTGGCGTTGCCGAGGTTCAGCAGCCGGCCCTCGGACAGCAGGATGATCGTGTGGCCGTCGGCGAACCGCCACTCGTCGACCTGCGGCTTGATCGTCGTCCGGGTGATGCCGGGCGTGCGGGCCAGGCCGGCCACGTCGATCTCGTTGTCGAAGTGGCCGATGTTGCCGATGATCGCCTGGTGCTTGGTCTGCCCGAGCTGCTCGGCGGAGATGATGTCCTTGTTGCCCGTGGCGGTGATGATGATGTCGGCCTTGCCGATGACCTCGTCGAGCGTGGTCACCTCGTAGCCGTGCATGGCCGCCTGCAGGGCGTTGATCGGGTCGATCTCGGTGACGATGACGCGGGCGCCCTGGCCGCGCAGCGACTCCGCGCAGCCCTTGCCGACGTCGCCGTAGCCGCAGACCACGGCGACCTTGCCGCCGATCATGACGTCGGTGGCGCGGTTGATGCCGTCGATCAGCGAGTGCCGGCAGCCGTAGAGGTTGTCGAACTTGCTCTTGGTGACCGAGTCGTTGACGTTGATGGCCGGGAACAGCAGCCGCTCGTCACGGGCGAGCTCGTAGAGCCGCATGACGCCGGTGGTGGTCTCCTCGGTGACGCCCTTGATGCCCTGGCCGATGCGGGTCCAGTAGCCGGGGTCCTCGCCCAGGGTGCCGCGGAGGACGTCGAGGATGACCCCGTACTCCTCGGAGTCGGCCTCGGTGGTGTCGGGGACGACGCCGTCGGCCTCGAAGCGGGTGCCCAGGTGCACGAGCAGGGTGGCGTCGCCGCCGTCGTCCAGGAGCATGTTCGGGCCGACGACCGCGCCCGACTCGTCGCGGAACTCGAACAGGCGCTGGGTGCACCACCAGTACTCGGGCAGCGACTCGCCCTTCCAGGCGAACACCGGGACGCCGGCCGGCTGCTCGGGGTGCCGTCGCCGACGACGATCGCGGCGGCGGCGTGGTCCTGCGTGGAGAAGATGTTGCAGCTGACCCAGCGGACGTCGGCGCCGAGGGCCGTCAGCGTCTCGATGAGGACGGCGGTCTGCACCGTCATGTGCAGCGAGCCGGCGATGCGGGCGCCGGCCAGCGGCTGGGCGTCGCCGTACTCGGTGCGCAGGGACATCAGGCCGGGCATCTCGTGCTCGGCGAGCTGGATCTCCTTGCGGCCGAAGGCGGCCAGGGAGAGGTCGGCGACCTTGTGGTCGACGTCGGTCAGGGTGGTGCTGGCGGTCATGGAGGCTCCAGGGTTCCGCCCGGCACGAGGCCAGGCGATGCAGTCGGATGCAGGGTCGCTTCGATCCCCGATGCGGGGAGAGCGAGCATGCCGAGGCTTCGGCGGGGCTCGTGCCGTCGACCAGTCTACGGCCGCGGCGCAACCCCGTGGGAGCGCGACGCGGGACACCCCCGCGGATCAGTGCAGGTTCGTCGTCGCCCGGTACAGGACGGCGGGCCCCGACGCGCTGACGTGCGCGCCCGCGGGGACGAACGCGGCCGCCCCTTCTCGAGGACCACCCGCCCCTCCGGCGAGGCCGGGTCGGCGGAGGCGAGCTCCGCCCGGCCCTCCGTGCACAGCAGAACCTGCGGACCCCGGGTGGTCAGCGAACCGGCCTGCCCGTCGAGCTGGATGCGGGTCAGGTCGAAGTCCTCGACCGGCACCGGGTAGCGCAGCCCGCCGGGGCCGAGCACCGGGTGGATGACGGGCACCTTGCCGTCGGTGAAGTCCAGCACCTCGATCAGCGCGGCGAGGTCGACGTGCTTGCCGGTGAGGCCGCCGCGCAGGACGTTGTCCGAGCTGGCCATGACCTCGACGCCCGCCCCGGACAGGTAGGCGTGCAGGTTCCCCGCGGGCAGGAAGACCGCCTCGCCGGGCGCCAGCTTGAGGTGGTTGCACATCAGCGAGATGACCACGCCGGGGTCACCGGGGTAGGTCTGCGCCAGGGACGCCGCCCAGCGGTAGGTGTTGATGAACTCCGGGTCGTGCGCGGCCACGAACCGCGCCGCGGCCCGGGCGACGGAGGTGACCAGCTCCGTCCGGAGCGCCGGTGTCAGCGCCAGCAGCTGCGGGATGGCCGCCCGCAGACCGCCGCGGGCCAGTGCCGCGATCGTCGGCTTCAGCTCGGGCACCTGGAGCTTGGCCAGGCAGTGCAGGGACTCCTCGACCGGACGGAAACCGCACAGCGCCTCGAACTCGGTCAGCGCGAGGAGCAGCTCCGGCTTGTGGAAGGGGTCCTTGAACGTGCGCTTGGGGTCGTCGTGCGGGATCCCCGCCGTGTCCTCGGCCGCGAACCCGACCTCGGCCTGCGCGGTGGTGGGGTGGGCCTGCAGGGACAGCGGCTGCTCGGCGGCCAGCACCTTCATCAGGAACGGCAGCCGGCCGCCGAACCGCTCGCGGACGGACGACCCCAGCAGCAGCTCGGGATCGGACTCGATCGCCTTGTCCAGCGGCGTGCCCGTGGACAGCACGCTCGGCGCGTCCGGGTGGGCGCCCATCCAGAGCTCGGCGTACGGCTGGTCGGCAGGACTCGGCTCACCCAGGAGTTCGGGGATGACCGTGCGCGACCCCCAGGGGTAGTGCCGCACCGGGTTCATGAGCTGCCACATCGCGCTGGAGGCTACCCGGACGGCGGGCCCCTTCCCGGCCTTCCTCCCCGTCCGGGGTGGCCCCGTCCCGTGCCCGCGCCGGGCCTGCGACGGGTGGCGAGGACGTCGTCCTTCCTCAGACCCCCGCGCGGACGTCCGGCGCGCCGAGCCGGGCGGCGTCGGCGGTGTGGTCGTCGGGCATGCGCTGGGACTCCCGCTCGGCCTCGACCCGCGCGCCGTAGTGCGCCACCTCGCGCGCCGTCCGCTCCTCGTCCCAGCCGAGTGCCGCGGCCATGAGGCGGGCCACCTCCGGCGCGGACTCGACACCGCGGTGGGCGGTCTCGATCGAGACGCGCGTCCGCCGGGTCAGGACGTCGTCCAGGTGCAGCGCACCCTCGGCGAGGACGGCGTGCAGCACCTCGGCGGCCAGGTAGCCCGGTGCCCCCTCCAGGGGGCGGCCGAGCGCCGGGTCCTCCCGCACCAGGTCGAGGACGTCCCGGGTGCGGTCGCCGTGCCGGCGCAGCAGCCGCGCCACCGTCTCCTCGGGCACCCCGCTGCCGGCGGCGAGCCCGGCCGCGCCGTCCCGGACCTCCTGCCAGTGGTGCGCGCCCACGAGCGGCAGCCGCGCCGTCCGGGACGCCGGAACGCCCGGGAGGCCGGCAACGGCCGCGTCGACGGCGTCCTCGGCCATGACCCGGTAGGTCGTGTACTTGCCGCCGGCGACCAGCACGAGCCCGGGGACCGGCGTGAGGACGGCGTGCTCGCGCGAGAGCCGGCTCGTCTCGTCCGACTCACCCGCCAGCAGCGGCCGCAGGCCGGCGTAGACGCCCAGGATGTCGTCGGTGCCGACCGGCCGCACGAGCACCCGGTTGACCTGGCCGAGGATGTAGTCGATGTCGGCACTGCTCGCCGCGGGGTGGTCGCGGTCCAGCCGCCAGGGCGTGTCGGTGGTGCCGACGATCCAGCGCTCACCCCACGGGATGACGAACAGCACGCTGGTGGGCGTCCGGAGGATCAGGCCGGCCTGGTCACCCCCGTCCCCGCGAGCTCCGCACGGTCGATGGCGGAACCGGGCAGGACGAGGTGCACGCCCTTGGAGGCCCGCACCTTGAGGCTGGGCGCCGCGTCGCCCAGCATCGATCCGATGTCGTCGCTCCACACCCCGGTGGCCGCGACCACGCTGCGGGCCCGGACGGTGAACGACGACCCGTCGGTCAGGTCGGCCACGCGGGCGCCGACGACCGGCGAGTGGGAGCCGGGAGCTCCCCGCCGGCGCCGTCCCGCAGCAGCCCGGTCACCCGGGCGCTGGACAGCACGCGCGCGCCGTACCCCGCTGCCGTGCGCACCACGGCGAGGTGTGCCGCGCGTCGTCCACCTGCGCGTCCCAGTACTGGATGGCACCGCGCACCACGTCCCCCGCAGGGCGGGGAACGCCTCGAGGGTCTTCGCCCGGGACAGGTGCCGGTGCCTGGGGATCCCCCGCCCGCCCGACTCCCGACCGGGCGTGAAGGCGGCGCCGAGCACGTCGTACAGCGCGACCCCGGCGCCGAAGTACGCGCGCTGCCAGACCGGCGAGGTCAGCGGCAGCAGGAAGGGCAGCGGGGTCACCAGGTGCGGGGCGATCGTCTGGACCAGCCGGGACCGCTCGGCCAGCGCTTCCCGGACCAACGGGAAGGCGAACTGCTCGAGGTAGCGCAGCCCCCGTGGATCAGCTTGCTGGACCGGCTCGACGTCCCGGCCGCCCAGTCCCGGGCCTCGACGAGTGCGACCGACAGGCCCCGGCTGGCGGCGTCGAGCGCCGCACCGGCGCCGGTCACCCCGCCACCGATCACCAGGACGTCGACCACGCCGTCGGCGAGCGCGGCGCGGTCGGTCCGGCGGCGCTCCGGTGACAGCAGCGTGCGGTCGGTCTCCCCGTGTGCATGCCCTCCACTGTCCCTCAACATCCAGGCCCCGTCCGGAGGCTCGCGCCGAGCCAGGGTGACGCGATGGAACGGCCCGCCTGCAGGGGCCCGCCGCGAGCCTGCGAGCGGTGGGGGCAGGCGGGTCCTTCGTCAGTGCGACCCGGCGTCGGCCTTCCTGCGGTGCACCGTCAGGGACATGACCAGCACGACCAGCGCGCCGACGACCAGCCCGAGGATCGCGCTGCTCACGGTGTTGACCAGCCACCCCACGACGCCGCCGACGGCGCCGGTCGCCTCCTTCGCCGCCTCCTCCAGGTGGTGGACGAACTCGTAGATCGGGTGGAAGCCCAGCTCGTCGGTGCCCAGCAGGATGATGTGCCCGCCGACCCACAGCATCGCGGCGGTCCCGACGACGGTCAGCGCGGTCAGCAGCTTCGGCATGCCCTTGACGAGACCGCGGCCGAAGGCGGCCACGCGCTTGCCCGGCTTCTGCGACAGGCTCAGGCCGACGTCGTCCATCTTCACGATGAGCCCGACGACGCCGTACACCAGGACGGTGATGCCGAGCGCCACGACCACGAGGATGATCGCCCGCGACCAGAACCCCTCGTCGGCGACCTCGTTGAGGGAGATGACCATGATCTCGGCCGACAGGATGAAGTCCGTGCGCACGGCGCCGCTGACGATGGTCTTCTCGTCGGGCAGCGCGTCCTCCACCGCGGCGTGGTGCTCGTCCGCGGCGTGGATGCGGTGCCAGATCTTCTCCGCGCCCTCGTAGCAGAGGTAGGCCCCGCCGAGCATGAGGATCGGGGTCAGCAGCCACGGCAGGAACTGGCTCAGCAGCAGGATCGCGGGCAGGATGACCAGCAGCTTGTTGCGGAGCGAGCCGAAGGCGATCTTCCGGATGATCGGCAGCTCGCGCTCGGCGTTCAGCCCGTGCACGTACTGCGGCGTGACGGCGGTGTCGTCCACGACGACGCCGGCGGCCTTCATGCTGGCCCGGCCGGCCGCGGCCCCGATGTCGTCGATCGAGGCGGCGGCCGCCTTCGCGAGCACCGCCACGTCGTCCAGCAGTGCTACGAGTCCACCCGCCACGTGAGGTCCTTCCGGTCGTCAGCACCAGCGTGCTGTTCCAGTGATCGCGGCCTGTCCGGCCCTGCGGTGCGCGGGTGCGCGCCGGTGCGGAACTACCCCGCGCAGCCCCGTCGAACGCCTCGTTCGTCAGGGTGCTGCGTCGAGGCGGGCGGGCGGGACGGGGGTCACGGGCGCGGCGCCCGCTCGTTGTCCAGGGCCAGCGCCAGGTAGACGGCGCTGAAGTCGGCGACGGCGAGCTGCCGGGCGAGCCGCGGCAGCCGGGCGAAGCCTGCCGGCTCGCCGTGCTCGGCCAGCCCGCTGACCGGGACCGTGCGGGCGGCCGCGGTGCGCAGCACCTGCTCCAGGGCGTCGGAGGCCGGTTGCGGCTCCCGTTCCCCCGCCCCGTCGTGCCCCCGGCGCCGGTGTCGCGGATGGTCAGCAGCCGCAGTCGGCGGCCCGGGTCGTCCGCGCGGTCACGGAAGAAGTCGTCGGCGTCGCCCGGTGCCAGCGGTCCGCCGAGGACCGCGGCCGCGGCGACGCGCTGGTCGGGCAGTCGGAACGCGGTCGCGGGCAGGCCGGCGAGGGTGGCCAGCTGATCGACGATGCGGGCCGCGGCGGCTCCGGCCAGGGGCCCCTCGGCGACGATCACCGGCAGGGCGTCGAGCAGCTCCAGGGCGAGCGTCTTGGCCGGGTTCCCGAACGACTCCCGCGCGGGCCCGCACTCCGCGGCGACCTCGTCCAGCGCCGTGGCGATCGCCTCCGGGTCGGCGGCCTCGGCGGGCAGCAGGCCCAGGTCGCGGATCAGCAGGAGCAGCGGTGTGAGGAGCGACCAGAGCGTGGTGTGCTGCACCCGGGAGGCCGGCAACGCGACGTAGGGGGCGCGGGCGGCGGAGCACGCGGCGCGCAGCGGGGCGTCCTCGGCCCCGATGCCGACGAGGGCCACGCCCCGCCGGGCGGCCTCGTAGGCGGGGGCGACCGCGTACGTCCCGGCACCGGTGCGCGTGGCCACGACGGCGATGTCGCTCGGGCCGGTCCACACCGGCAGCGACGGCCCCGGCACGACCTCCACGGCGACCGGGCTGGAAGAGCCCAGCAGGGCCCGCAGCACCGAGGCGGCCACCGCGCCCTCGCGGCGGGCGACGATCACCAGTCCGCGGGGCCGACCGCCCCCGGTCACCCGGGACAGGTCGGCCTCGGCGGTGAGCCGGGCGGTCTCCCGGACCTGGGCGCCGGCCCCCGCGACGGCCGGGAGCAGGCCCCGCGGGTCGCGGGCACGCAGCAGCTCGAGGTCGTCGAGGACCTCCTCGGCGAGCTCCGGGGTCACAGGTCTACCGCCATCGGTCCTCAGCCCTCAGCTCCGGCGCCTGGCCTCGTCCAGCAGCAGGACCGGGATGCCGTCGCGCACGGGGAAGGCCCGGTCGCACGTGCTGCACAGCAGCTCGCTCGCCGCCTCGTCCACGGTGAGCGGGCTGTGGTGGGTGTCGGGACAGGCCAGGATGGCCAGCAGTTCGGGGTCCAGCCCCAGCGGACCGCTCGTCGTCGGCTCGGTCATGCGCGCACCATCTCCAGGACTCGATTGCGGACGTCGGTCATCCGGGCCTCGTCCGGCGCTTCGACGTTGAGCCGCAGCAGCGGCTCGGTGTTGCTCGCCCGGAGGTTGAACCAGGCCCCGTCGGGCAGCTCGACGGTCAGCCCGTCCAGCTCGTCGACGGTCACGCCGTCCTGCTCCTCGAAGGCATCGCGGACCTCGGCCATCTTCGCCGGGGCGTCGGCGACCGTGGAGTTGATCTCCCCGGACGCCGCGTACCGGCTGTAGGCGGCCGTGAGCTCCGACAACGGGCGGGACTGCTCCCCCAGCGCGGCGAGCACGTGCATGGCGGCGAGCATGCCGGTGTCGGCCCGCCAGAAATCGCGGAAGTAGTAGTGCGCGGAGTGCTCGCCTCCGAAGACCGCGTCGGTGCGGGCCATCTCCTCCTTGATGAAGGAGTGCCCCACCCGGGTGCGGACGGGTTCACCCCGTGCTCGCGCACGATCTCCGGGACGGCCCGCGAGGTGATGAGGTTGTGGATGATCGTCGTCCCGCGGCCCTTGGCCAGCTCGCGGACGGCCACCAGCGCGGTCACCGCCGATGGGCTCACCGGGTCGCCGTTCTCGTCGACGACGAACACCCGGTCGGCGTCCCCGTCGAAGGCGAGGCCGATGTCGGCGCCGTGCTCGCGGACCGCGGCCTGCAGGTCGACGAGGTTCGCCGGATCGAGGGGTTGGCCTCGTGGTTCGGGAAGCTGCCGTTGAGCTCGAAGTAGAGCGGCACGATCTCCAGCGGCAGGCCGGAGAGGACGACCGGCACGGTGTGCCCGCCCATCCCGTTCCCGGCGTCGACGACCACCCGCAGGGGGCGGATGCCCGACAGGTCGACGAGCGAGTGCAGGTGGGCGGCGTAGCCGGCGAGGACGTCGTCGGACGTCACCGTCCCGACCCGCTCCGGGACGCGGTCGTACGCGTCGCGCTCGGCCCACTCGCGGATCGTCGCCAGCCCGGAGTCCTGGCCGATCGGCGCCGCACCCGCGCGGCACATCTTGATGCCGTTGTACTGCGCGGGGTTGTGGCTGGCGGTGAACATCGCGCCGGGTACGTCCAGGGAGCCGGCCGCGTAGTAGAGCAGGTCGGTGGACCCCAGACCGGCCTCGACGACATCGAGGCCGCGGCCGATCACGCCCTCCGCGAACGCGCGGGACAGGGGGACCGAGGACTCACGCATGTCGTGGGCGGTCACGACGGTGGCCGCGCCGCTGTCGGCGCGCACGAACTCCGCGAAGGCCGCGCCGATCGCCCGGCTGACGGCCTCGTCCCACTCGCCGGGCACGACGCCGCGGACGTCGTAGGCCTTGATGATCGACGACAGGTCCGGCAACGCAGCTCACCCTCGCTCGCGACACGTGCAGACCGGGTGGCACCCGGCGTCGCAGACCTTAGTGGCGAGCGTGGTGAGGAGCTCGGACGGCCACCGTTCACGGCCCGCGCCGAGCGGGCGAGGCGTGGGGGAAGGGCGGTCCCGTGTCAGTTCAGGTCGGGCAGGACCCGGAGGTGGCCGCGACGGGTGCCACTGCCGTCGTCGGCGGGGTTCCGCGGGGGCTCCGGGCGCGCCGCCTCGCGGACGGCGTCGGCCAGGGCGAGCAGGTCGTCGCCGGTCGGACCGGCGTCGTCGAGGTCGATCTCGTGCCGGACCACCTCCCAGCCGCGCGGCACGGTCAGCCGTTCGGCGTGGAACTCGCACAGGTCGTAGCTGTGCGGCTCGGAGAACGTCGCCAACGGGCCGACAACGGCCGTCGACTCCGCGTACACGTAGGTCAAAGTCGCCGCTGCCGGTTGCGCGCAGCCGCTGCGCGAGCAGCGACGTGACTGCCTCACCACCGGTTCCTCACGCAGGCACAGTAAACCTGCGCGGCGGCCTGCCGCAGCAGGCACGCGGGATTTCGCCGATCGCGCGCCTCATCCTGCACGATGACCCCGTGGGCACCGACACCGGTCCCGCCCTCTCCCGCACCCGTGTCGCGGCCGGTCCCGCGCCGGACGCCGTACCCTTCGACGCGCCATGACCCGCACTCCCAGCCGCTCCCGACGCGACCGCCACGGACGCGGCCTGCGCGGCCGTCTCGTCCCCGCCGACGTGCCGCTGGCCCGCAGCCGCGCCGAGCAGTTCGACGACCTGGTCCTGGACGCCGTGGAGGACATCGAGCGCCGCTGGGAGCGGAGCTGGCCGGTGTCGAGTTCGCGGTCGAGGACGTGCCGTGGGTCGAGCACACCAGCCCCGACGACGTCGTCCTCGACACCGACGTCCTGGACGACGGCTCCGTGCCCCTGGCGCGGGTGCTGCCGGCCCACCGGAACGACGGCCGCGAGGTGCCGCCGCGGATCGTCGTCTACCGGCGACCGCTGGAGATCCGGGCGCACGACCGCGACGACCTCGCCGATCTCGTGCGCGATGTCGTGGTCGACCAGGTCGCGGTCCTGCTCGGTCGCGACCCGGAGGAGATCGACCCGACCGGCTGAGGCACGCCTGCCGGCGGTCGCCGACGAGACCGTCCGGTGCGCCCTGGGATGCTGGCCGCGATGGAGATCCCCGGAACGGCCGGCCCGTGGCTCGTGCTCGGGCTGGCGCTCGGTCTGCTCCTCGCGACGCTGGGCGTGCTCGCCGTCCCGGCAGTGCGCCGCTCCCCGGCACGGACCCCGCGGCGCCCGCCGCTGCGCCGTCGGCCGATCCCGTGGTCGACGACCTGCCGGACTTCCTCGAGTTCCCACCGGGATCGGTCCCCGCGCCACCGGTGCGGGACGCCGGCTGGTTCCCCTGAGCCCGCCACCCGTCCCGCCTCCTCCGGCCCCGGCCGCGCCGTCGCGTCGGGACGGAGCGGGGACCACCGGCATGCTCGCCGCGATGGCCGTCGCCGCCACGCTGCTCATCGGTGCCGCCGCGGCGGTGGCGGCGACGACGCGGGCACCGGACGACGCGGGCCGGTCCGCCGAGGCCGGCCCGCCGGCCGGGAGCACGACCGGGAGCACGGCCGGCCCGGTCCCGGCCACGATGTCGGCGGACCTCTCCTTCGAGAGCGTCGTCCTGGAACGGCACGCCGTGGGCGTCACCGTGGCCCTCCCCGGGTGCGCCTGAGCTCCGCGGACGGGCGAGCGACGGCGGAGGTCGAGCTCGCGACGTTCAACTGCCTGCGTGACACCGCGCCGCCGGACCCGGCGTCGGCCGGTTGCAGCCGATCGGTCACCGAGTACGCCGAACTCTCGACTCCCGAGCTCGGGATGCGGACCGACGGCGACACCCTCCGCCTCGCCGGCGCGTTCCCCACGGAGCGCCGACCCAACGGCTCCTCCTCGGTCGCCACCGGGCGGGTCTACGAGCTGGCGGTCACCGCGGCGCCCCGCGACGGCCGGGCCGACGACGGCCGGGAGGCGGCCACCGGGTGGTTCGAGATCGGCGGCGAGCGGGTGCCCGTCCGGGACGACGGGTCCAGCGCGCTCGGGTACGGCGACTGACGGTCACGGCCAGCCGCGCGCGGGGCGGTCAGGGTGACCACCGGGGACCCCGGTGCCGTGTCGAGGCCACCGACGTCGGTCCAGCCCCACCAGGGCCAGCGGTCGTGCCCGTCCACGAGGGTGAGCAGCGCAGCGCTCGGCTGCCCGTCCCCCGGCAGCACGGCCAGCTCCACCTGGTGGATGGCGGCGTGCAGCCGGACGACGGCCCGGAGGAAGGCCCGCCCGCGGCGGTCGGTCTCGCGGCCCAGCAGCGCGGGCAGCCACCGGTCGATCTCGCGGGGTCCCGGCTGCGCCGCACCGTGCCCCGCCCGTCGAGCCCGTCGACGGTCCCGCTGCTGCGGCCGTTGGCGATGAGGCCGTCGGGCAGGCGGGCGGCCAGTGACCGCGCCGTCGGATCGCCCAGGGGCAGGCCGGTCAGGTGGAGGCGTCGCGGGCCGCGGATCCCGCCGAGCAGGTCGAGGATGCCCTCGGCGAGCCGCCCGGCGGCCGCCTCGTCCCGGGCCAGCAGCCGAGCCGGTGGCCGGCCGCCCGGCACGGGGCCCACGCCGTCGCCCAGCAGCGAGACCCGTGTCGCGACCCCGCGCCGGCGCAGGGTGAGGAACGCCACGGCCTCCGGACCGCCGTGCGACGCCGGCTCGACCACGACGGCGACCGGCCGGCCGCCGGCGGGGCGAGCGCCCCGGGCGTCGAGCACGGCGGTGAGCCAGGGCGCCCGGGCGGTGACCGGCGCGCGGAGTTCGGCCATCAGCGGTCCGGCGGCACGGAGCTCGCGGACCACCTCGGCGCGACCGACGGCGACCCGGGTGCCCACCCCCGAATACGACCACAGCCGCCGACGGGGACCCATCGGCGGCTGGTCAGGTGCTGGAACGGCCCCCTGGCGGGGGCGGTCGAAGGACTCCCTCCTGCCCACCCCTCGCGAGCTCGGGGCGGAACCCGGGAGGGGGCCTAGACGGCGCGACGGCGCAGCCGACGACGCTCACGCTCCGACAGGCCGCCCCAGATGCCGAACCGCTCGTCGTTGGAGAGGGCGTACTCCAGGCACTGGGCCTTGACCTCGCAACCGGTGCAGATCTTCTTCGCCTCGCGGGTCGAGCCGCCCTTCTCCGGGAAGAACGCCTCGGGGTCGGTCTCGGCGCACAGCGCCTGCTCCTGCCACGACTGGGCGTCGGCCTCCGCACCGATGCCCAGGAGGCCGGCGATGCCCTGACCCATGCCCTGGTTGGCACCCTGACCCAGGCTCTGACCCATGCCGCCACCGAACCGGTCGGACCGGTCGTTGCCGCTCACGTAGTCGCTCAGCCACGAAACGTCGGCCATGGTGCGTCCCCTCTCGCTCTTGCCCCGGTGCGCGGTCCCCGGGACGTTCCCGGACCGGCCTGCACTCGATGACATCGACGGAATTACACGCGTGTCGTTGCCTGCTCGTCAACTTCGCCCGGTGTAAGCGACACGCCACACCAGCCACTTCCGTACCAGGCGTTCGTCAGATGTCGTCCCAACCCTCGACACGCCCGTGGAACAGTGCACAACTGCCTATCGGGCACGATGTCTTTCGTGCAGATCGTCGTGCTGGCTGGTGGGACCGGAGGGGCTCGATTCCTGCGTGGGGTGCGCGCTGCGCTGCCGGAGGCGACCGTGACGGCCGTCGTCAACACCGGGGACGACGTCACGCTGCACGGTCTGCGGGTCTGCCCGGACCTCGACACCGTGATGTACACCCTCGGCGGCGGCATCGACGAGGAGCGGGGCTGGGGCCGGGCCGACGAGAGCTGGACGGTCAAGGAGGAGCTCGCCGCCTACGGCGCGGACCCCGACTGGTTCGGCCTGGGCGACCGCGACGTGGCCACGCACCTCGTCCGCACCCGGATGCTCGACGCCGGCTACCCGCTGTCGGCGGTCACGGCGGCGCTCGCCGACCGCTGGCAGCCGGGGTGACCCTGCTGCCGATGAGCGACCAGCGGGTCGAGACGCACGTGGTGGTGACCGATCCGGGGACGGAGCGTCAGCGGGCGATCCACTTCCAGGAGTGGTGGGTCCGGCACCGGGCGGCGCTGGACCCCGGGCCTTCGTCCAGATCGGCGTCGACACGGCCCGCCCGGCGCCGGGCGTGGTCGAGGCCTTCGCCGCGGCCGACGCCGTCCTGCTCGCGCCGTCGAACCCGGTGGTCTCCATCGGCACGATCCTGGGGGTGCCCGGCCTGCGCGCGGCGCTGCTGGCCTCCCCTGCCCGCATCGTCGGCGTCTCGCCGATCGTGGGCGGCACCGTCGTCCGCGGGATGGCCGACCGCTGCCTGCCCGCCCTCGGCATCGCGGTCAGCGCCGAGGGCGTCGGCCGGCACTACGGCGCCCGGTCCGCCGAGGGTCTCCTCGACGCCTGGCTGGTCGCCCCGGAGGACCCCGCGGAGGTCCCCGGGGTCGACGTCGCGCAGGTGCCGTTGCTGATGTCCTCCCCGAGGCGACCACGGCCCTCGCCCGCGCCGCCCTCGACGCCGCGCGTGGCTGAGGAAGGACCCCGCCGGGGATCTCCGTCCACCCCGTCCCGGGGCTGCCGGAGTTCGCGCCGGGGACGACCTCGCCGCCGCGATCGCGGCGGCCGCGCCCTGGCTGGCCGACGGCGACGTCGTCGTGGTCACCTCCAAGGCCGTCTCAAAGGTGGAGGGACGGCTCGTGCACGTGCCCCGGGCGCCGACCGGGAGGCGGTGCGGCTGCGGGCCGTCGAGGAGGAGGCGGTGCGGGTCGTGGCCCGCCGCGGCCCGCTCGCGATCGTCGAGACCCGGCAGGGCTGGGTGGTGGCCGCCGCCGGCATCGACGCCTCCAACGTGGGCCAGGACGCCCTCGTGCTCCTGCCGGAGGACGCCGACGCCTCGGCCCGGCGCCTGCGCGACCGGCTCCGGGAGCTGCTCGGCGTCGAGCTCGCCGTGGTGGTGAGCGACACGTTCGGCCGGACGTGGCGCGAGGGCCTCACCGACGTGGCGGTCGGGTCGGCGGGCATCGCCGCGCTGACCGACCACCGGGGAGCGGTCGACGCCTGGGGCAACCGGCTCGAGACCACCCGGGTGGCGGTCGTCGACGAGCTCGCGTCGGCCGCCGACCTGGTCAAGGGAAAGCTCGCCGGGGTCCCGGTCGCCGTCGTCCGCGGGTTGCCGCCCACGCCGGTCGGCGCGGACGACCCGGGCACCCGGCCGCTCGTGCGGCTCCCCGCCGACGACCTCTTCCCCTACGGCGCCCGCGACCTGGTGGGCTCGCGCGAGCCCGGCGCGCAGCTGGTCCCGCGGGCGGGCGAGCTCGCGGCCGTGGCCGAGGCGTTCCGGATCGCCAGCGCCGCGCTCCCGGAGTTCCCGGTGGTGCTGCGCCACGGGGGCGAGGGCGACGGCGTCGTCGACGTCCACCTCGTGGACACCCCCGGCATGACGACGGCGCTGAACCTGGGCGCACTGCTCGGCGCGGCGATCGTCCAGCTGCACGCCGGCGGCTGGACCACGCGGTGGGAGCCGGTCCCGACACCGGGTGGCTCCTCGCTCGTCGGCCGCCTCTGGCTGGGGACGCCGACACCCTGACCGGGGACGTTCGATAGCGTTCCACCGTGGAGATCCGTGAGCTCGCCGTACCGGACAGCTATGCCGTCGACCTGGTCCCGCACGGCGACTCGCGGGGCCGGTTCACCGAGTGGTACCGCGCCGACGTGCTCGCCGGAGCCACCGGCTTCGGGTTGTCGCTCGCCCAGGCCAACCACAGCGTCTCCGCCCGGGGCGCCCTCCGGGGCGTCCACTTCGCGCTGGTGCCCCCGGGCAGGCCAAGTACGTCTACTGCCCGGCCGGCAAGGTGCTCGACGTCGTCGTCGACATCCGGGTCGGCTCGCCCACCTTCGGCGTGCACGACTCGGTCGTGCTCGACAGCGAGCAGCCGCGCGCGGTCTACCTCTCGGAGGGCCTCGGCCACGCCTTCGTCTCCCTGGCCGACCACAGCTCGGTCACCTACCTGGTCTCCACCGGTTACTCCCCGGACGGGAGTTCGGGATCAACCCGATGGACCCCGAGCTCGACCTGCCCTGGCCGACGGACATGGAGTTCGGCTTCTCGGCGAAGGACCAGGCCGCCCCTCCCTCGCCGAGGCGCAGGAGCAGGGCCTGCTGCCCACCATGGAGCAGTGCGCCGCCCGCTACGCGGAGCTGCGCGCGCGGGCCTGAGCTGCGCTTGCGCTAGAGCCGGCGGTAGTCGGTCGGCGCGAAGCGCGGGCCCCGGCGGGGCGGCGCGAGCCGCCCGCCAGCAGCAGCCGGACCACCCGCTGGCGGTGGCCGGGCCAGGGCGCGAGCAGTTCCAGCATCCCGGCGTCGTCGGTGTCCCTGCGACCGGCGAGCGACCAGCCGACGATGTTCTTCAGGTGGTAGTCGCCGACGCTGACCGTGTCGGGGCAGCCGAGGGTCCGCTGCACCACCTCGGCGGCCGTCCACGGGCCGATGCCCGGGATCGAGCAGAGCCGCGCCTGCAGGGACGACGAGTCGCCGGCGACCTCGGGCTCGAGCCGGGAGGCGACCGACGCCACCGCCCGCAGGGCCCGTCGGCGTGCGCCGTCGAGGCCGCAGGCGTGCCACTGCCAGTCGGTCACCTCGAGGACCCGTTGCGCGGACGGCGGCACCCGCATGCCGTCGGGCGCGGGACCCGGCGCGGGCTCACCCGCCAGCCGCAGCAGCTCCCGCCACACCCGGTTGGCCTCGACCGTGGTGACCTTCTGCTCGAGGACCGCCGGGGCGAGCGCGTCCCAGGTGCGCCCGGTGCGCCCCAGCCGCAGCCACGGCGTCCGGCGGTGCAGGTCGCCGACCACGGGATGGCCGCCCGGGTCGAACTCCTCGCGGCGGTCGGCGGCGCCCAGCCAGCCGGGCACCGCCGCAGCCGCCCACTCCGCACCCGGCCCCCACGCCGAGCTGCGCACCGTCCCGAGGACATCGCGATCCGCACGCTGGCCGGCCCGTCCGGCGTCGTCGTCGTCCGCCAGAGCCCGCCGTCGGCGATGCGGAACGTGGGGTCGCCCGTCCCCCGCCGGTTCGGGGACAGGCTCCGGACCAGGTCCAGCGGCCAGTCCGGCCGGAACTCCGACTCGACGGCGGCGGCCGGCACGGTGCTGGTCAGGACGTTCCCCGGGGTGGTGCGATCAGGTGACAGCGGGCGGCGGGCCCTCGGTCAGCGCGGCGCCATCCGCAGCCCGCCGTCCATCCGGATCACCTCACCGTTGAGGTAGCCGTGCTCGACGATCGCGAGCGCCAGCGCGGCGAAGTCGTCCGGACGGCCGAGGCGCTTGGGAAAGGGTATGCCTGCCGAGAGCGCCGTCCGGGCCTCCTCCGGAAGGCTGCCCAGCAGCGGCGTGTCGACCAGACCCGGCGCGATGGTGCAGACCCGCACGCCGACGCTGGACAGGTCGCGGGCGGCCGGCAGGGTCAGCCCGACGATCCCGCCCTTGGACGCCGCGTAGGCCACCTGGCCGATCTGCCCGTCGTACGCGGCGATCGAGGCGGTGTTCACCACGACGCCGCGTTCGCCGTCCTCGCCCGGCTCGGTCCGTGCCATGGCGGCGGCCGCCAGCCGCAGCACGTTGAAGGTGCCGACCAGGTTCACCATGACCGTCTTCGTGAAGGCGCCCAGGTCGTGCGGTTCACCGCCGCGGCCGACCGTGCGCTGCGCCCAGCCGATGCCCGCGCAGTTGATTGCGATCCGCAGCGGCCGGTCCTTGCCGGCGGCCTCGGCGACCGCCGCCTCGACCGAGCCCTCGTCGGTGACGTCGGTCCGGACGAAGGTCGCGTGCCCGCCGAGCTCGGCGGCCAGCGCCTGCCCGCGGTCCTCCTGCAGGTCGAGGATGGTCACGGCCGCACCGCGGGCGGCCAGGGCGCGGGTGGTCGCCTCACCGAGCCCGGAGGCCCCTCCGGAGACGACGGCTGCGACGTCGAAGCTCTTCATGCCCGCAACGTAACCCGAGGCGGCGGCCTCCTGCAGGGGCCTGCCCCGAGCCGGCGAGGGGTGGGGGCAGGGAGGTCCTCGTACCGCTCAGCGGAACCGCGGCCCGTACCGCTGCTCGACGGTCTCGAGCAGCTGCTTCACCCGCTCGGCCTCGCCGACCGGGCAGACCATGGTCACGTCCGCGGTGTGCACGACGACGCTGTCGCGGACCCCCACCAGCGCGACCAGGTGGTCGGGGTCGTCGCTGAACACGATGTTGCCCGCGCCGTCGACGACCACCCCGAGTCCCTGGACGGCGTTGCCCTGCCCGTCGTCCTCCAGGGTGTGGGCCAGCGCCGGCCACGAGCCGACGTCGAGCCAGTCGACGTCGAGGTCGACGACCAGCACCCGGCCCGGTTCGGCGGCGGCCGGCTCGAGGACGGCGTAGTCGACGCTGATCCTCGGCAGGGTCGGGAACACCTCGGCCAGCACGCGGTCGCGCTCGGGTCCGGCGGGGGCCGCCACCACGCGGGCCAGGCCGGCGGCGGACTCGGGCAGGTGCTCGGCCAGCGCGTCGAGGACGGTCCGCGCGCGCCAGACGAACATGCCGGAGTTCCACAGGTACTCGCCGCTCGCGAGGTAGCCCTCGGCGGTCGCGCGGTCGGGCTTCTCCCGGAAGGAGACGGCCTCGGCGACGCCGTCCACCTCGGTCGCCGGCCCGCGCTGCACGTACCCGAAGCCGGTGGCCGGCGAGGTCGGCGTGATCCCCAGCGTGACCAGGGAGCGGGGCCGGGCGGCGAGCACCGCGTAGGCGGACTCGAGGGCCGCGGCGAACCGTTCCACCGGCCGGATCACGTGGTCGGCGCTGACGACGGCCAGCTCCGCCTCGGGGTCGGCGTCGGCGACCAGCGCCGCGGTGAGGCCCACGGCGTTCGCGGTGTCCCGCGCCACCGGCTCGAGGACGAGGCGGTCCGCCCGCAGCTCCGGCAGGGCGGCCCGGACCTGCTCGCCGTAGCCCGCGGCGGTGCAGACCCAGATCCGGTCCGCCGGGAGCACCGCCCGCAACCGGTCGAACGCCTCGGCCAGCAGGCTGTGCGCGCCGCCGCCCTCGGCGTCGGCGACGACGTCGAGGAGCTGCTTGGGCCGCCGGGCGCGCGACAGGGGCCACAGGCGCGTGCCGGAGCCCCCGGCCATGATCACTGCGTGGCGCACCTCGGCGTCCTTCCGGTCGGCGTCAGGGTCGCGGACGACGACCGGCGGCCATCCTGCCGGACGGGGTGCCCGAGGAACCGCCGGCCCGGCGCCACGCCCGGCGCCAGGTCCTGGGCGGCGGCAGCTCATCGGCCGAGCGCTGCGGCTCCGCCCCGGCGCTCACCCGGGCGCTCACGTAGGAGAGGAGCATCCGGCCCCCGAGGCCGGCACGCAGGGCGGCCCGCAGCGGGGCACGGCTGCGCCCGGGGTACTGGCGCGACAGGTAGCGCAGCGCGCTCGTGTGGTGGACCCGCTGCATCCGGTGCGGATCGCGACGGGTGGAGTGCCCGCCCTCGTGCTCGACGACCGCCGACGGGGCGTAGACGTGCAGCCAGCCCCGCGCACCGAGGCGGGCAGCCAGGTCGACGTCCTCGAAGTACATGAAGTAGCCCGGGTCGAACCCGCCCACGGAGTGGAACGCCTCCACGTCGACCAGGAAGCAGGCTCCGGACAGCCAGCCGGCGGTGCGTTCCCGTGGCGCCTCGCGCTCGCGCCGGTACCGCGCCGTCCACGGATTGCCCGGCCACGCCCAGCCCACCAGCGCGTGCCCCACGCCGGTGGACAGCGCAGGGAGGTCGCGCGCCGAGGGGTACAGCTGGCCGTCAGGGGTGCGGATCGCCGGACCGACGGTCGCTGCCCGCGGCCAGCGGGCCGCCACGGCGAGCAGCTCGTCGACGGCGCCGGGCTCGAACCGGATGTCCGGGTTCGCGACCACCGCCCATCCGGAGCGGACGTCGGCCAGGCCGGCGTTCGCGGCCGGGCCGTAGCCGATGTTGCCCCCGGTCGGCAGGACGCGGACGTGCGGGAAGCGCCCCGCCGCCCGCTGCGGGGCGCCGTCGACGGAGCCGTTGTCGGCGAGGACCACCTCGACCGGCCGCGTCGTCGCGGTGGCCAGCGAACTCAGGAAACCGTCGAGGGAGTCCCCCGGCGAGTACGTGACCGCGACGACGCGCAGCGGCGTCTCGGCCGGTTCGGTTCGCACGCCGGCGACCCTACGGTCCGGGCGGCCCGTCCTCCTCACAGCCCGGCAGCGCTCGCGTAGCTGCGCAGGTGCGCCCGGGCGCACGACCGCCAGTCGAACAGCGCAGCCCGGTCCCGGGCCGCCGCCGCGAGCGCGGCCCGCCGCTCCGGCGCGTCGAGGAGCTCGCGCAGCGCGGTGCCGATGGCGCCGGGATCGGGCTCGGTGTAGGCCACGGCGTCGCCACCCACCTCCGGCAGCGACAGCCGGCGCGTGGTCAGCACGGGTGCGCCGCAGGCCATCGCCTCCAGCACCGGCAGCCCGAACCCCTCGCCCAGGCTGGGATAGGCCACGACCTCGGCGCCGCCGAGCAGCCCGGCGAGCTGCTCCAGCGGCAGGTACCCCGGCCGGAGCAGGGTCAGCCCGGCCGGCACCTCGGCCGCCGCGCGCTCGATCTCCTCGTCCCAGCCGCGGCCGCCGGCCAGCACCAGCGCCGGTGGGTCCTCGGCGTCCGCGACCGCGCGCACCCATCCGCGGACCAGGGCGGCAGCGTTCTTCCGGGGCTCGAGCGTGCCGAGGAACGCGACGTAGCGGCCGGTCAACCCGAGGTGCTCCCGGACGGCGGCCCGCTCGGCGTCCGACGGCACGTGGAATCGCCGGGAGTCCACGCCCAGGTGCGCCACGTCGATCCGGTCGGCGCGCGCGCCCGCCACCCGCACCAGCTCGTCCCTCGTGGCCGCCGACGGCGTCACGCACCGCCGCGCCCGGCGCAGGGAGACGCGGGTCCAGGACCGGAAGAACGTGCGCTTGACGGCCAGGTGCACGTCGGGGTGGGTGAAGAAGGTGGCGTCGTGCAGCGTCGTCACGACGGGGACGCCGACGGCCAGGGGCATCGTGTAGTGCGGGCTGTGCAGCACGTCGGCGCCGCTGCGGCGGACCAGGCCGGGCAGGCCAGCCTGCTCCCAGGCGAAGCGCACCGGCGGTCGCGCCGCCGCGGCCGGAGCGGCCAGCAGGTCGACACCCGGCACCAGGTCGCGGTAGTGGGCCACGTCGTGCGCCTGCACGACGACGGCGAGGTCGGCGCCCTCCGCCACGAGCGCGGGCAGCAGCTCGTCGACGTAGCGGCCGACACCCCCGCGGTCAGGGGGACGGCGGTGGCGTCGACGACCACGCGGGGCTGGTTCGGCAGGACGTGCTCCCGGGGACGGGCGGGTGGGCCGAGGACCTGTCGACCCTACGAGGCGAGCGCGCCGGGCACCCACGGATAGGCTGCTCCCATGCGCGGCATCATCCTGGCAGGCGGCAGCGGGACCCGGCTGTACCCGATCACGAAGGGCATCAGCAAGCAGCTGATGCCGATCTACGACAAGCCGATGATCTACTACCCGCTCTCGCTGCTGATGAATGCCGGGATCCGCGAGGTCCTCGTCATCACCACCCCCGAGGACCAGGCCGGCTTCCAGCGGCTGCTCGGCGACGGTGCAGAGATCGGCATCGAGATCAGCTACGCCGTGCAGCCCCGGCCGGAGGGCCTGGCCCAGGCCTTCGTCATCGGTGCGGACTTCATCGGGGACCAGCCGGTCGCGCTCGTCCTGGGCGACAACATCTTCTACGGCACCGGGCTCGGGGAGAGCCTGCGGGCCAACACCGACCCGGCCGGCGGGCACGTCTTCGCCTACCACGTCGCCAATCCCAGCGAGTACGGCGTCGTGGACTTCGACGAGGCCGGCCGGGTCATCTCCATCGAGGAGAAGCCGGCGCAGCCCAAGAGCAACTACGCCGTCCCGGGGCTCTACTTCTACGACAACCAGGTCGTCGACATCGCCGCGAAGATCACCCCGAGCGCTCGAGGCGAACTCGAGATCACCGCCGTCAACGACGAGTACCTGCGCCGGGGCGAGCTCACCGTGACCGTCCTCCCGCGGGGCACGGCGTGGCTGGACACCGGCACGCACGCCTCGATGATGCAGGCGGCCGAGTTCGTCCGGGTCGTCGAGGAGCGGCAGGGCTGGAAGATCGGCTGCATCGAGGAGATCGCCTGGCGGCGGGGCTTCATCGACAGCGAGCAGCTCCAGGCGCTGGCCCGTCCGCTGCAGAAGAGCGGCTACGGCGACTACCTGCTGGGTCTGCTCACCGAGGACTTCGGTCCCGGCAAGGCCGGCTGACGGCAGATTCACACCAGGGAGCGGTAGAGCTCCCACAGGCGCTCGGCGACCGACGCCCACGAGAAGTCCCCGGCCCGCAGCAGGCCCCGCTCGGCCAGGGGCTGCGCAGCTGCGCGTCGCCGACCACCTCGCGGAGCGCAGCGCCCAGGCGCTCGGCATCGCCGACCGGGGTGACCACCGTGGCGCCCCCGCCGACCTCCACGAGCGCGGCGGCATCGGAGGACACGACAGGGACGCCCGCCGCCATCGCCTCCAGCACCGGGAGGCCGAAACCCTCGGCCCGGCTGGGCGCCACCAGGGCCGTCGCCCCGTGGAGGACGGCGGCCAGGTCCACGTCCGCCAGCCGGCCGAGCAGCAGTACCTGGTCCGCCGCGAGCCCCAGGTCCCGGGCGAGCACCTCCGGCCGGACCCCGCCCCAGCCGGCCTGCCCGGCGACGACGAGCGGCGGGAGCGTCCCCGGGCGCTCGGCCAGGGCGGCGAGGAGCACGTCGAGGCCCTTGCGCGGTTCGAGCGTCGCCACGGTGAGCAGGTAGTCGCCCGCCGGGACGCCCAGCCGGCGGAGGCGGTCCGCTGCGTCGCGGGGCGCCCCGAGCTGCTCCCCACACCGGCGCCGGTGACGACGACCCGCTCCGGCAGGGCCAGGACGCCGGCCAGCTCCGCGGCGACGGCGTGGGTCGGGACGACGACGGCGTCCGCCGTCGGCACGGTGCGCTCGGCCATGCGGCGATGCCACCGGACGCCGCGAGGGTCAGCGTCTCGGGATGGGTCCACGGCACGGCGTCGTGCACGGTGACCACGAGCGGTCGCCGTCCTCGCGGCGGAGCGAGGAGCGTCGGCGCGTGCACCAGATCGCCTCCCCACGGGCGCACCGGGACCCCCGTTCCCAGGCGAGGGTCAGCGGACGGCGCGGCAGCGGGAGCCTGCGGGGAGGGGCAGGCCGGGCACCGCGGCCGCGGACACGTCCCGGTGCCAGGCGGTCCAGCCGTGCACCGAGCACCCCGGAGGAGCACCGGCCGCGAGGGCTCGGCAGACCTCGGCCGTGTAGCGGCCGGTCCCGCCGGGGACGGGGGCCAGGAGCTGCTCGGTGAGCACGTCGACCCGCATCGCCCGACTGTATGGCCCCGCGTCCGGCCCGCCGCGCGGGTGTGACCGTTGCGTCCGGTGTGAACGACGGGAAACCGGCGGGGCGCCCGGCCCCGTGTCGCGGGGCCTCCACGCACAGCCGGAGTGCTTACCATCGTGACCAATTGGTCCGCCTGTCCGGCTCCCGCCCCGGCGGCGCCGGAGGGACCGTTCCCCGCCCCCAGCAGTAAGGAAGCCGGTGAGCCAGCAGCGCAACCCGCAGATGGGGACGTTGGGCTCCCGGCCGCTGCCGCCGCGGCTGGACCCGCGGGCAGGTCGCCCGGCACGCCCCCGGACCCGCTCGTCCCGGACGGACTCCGGGAGCGCGATGCGCCGCCCCGAGTCCCGTGACGCCGCGGGGCGGCCGGCTCGCGGCTCCACCCGGGCCCGCGACGCCGTCGGGCACCCGGAGCACCAGGCCGCGACGTTCGGCCGCGCCCTCGGCCTCACCGCGTTGGGCACGGTCCTGCCCGGGACCGCGTTCCTGGCCGCGGGTCGCCGCACGCTCGGCTGGCTGCTGCTGGCCGGTCTGGCACTCCTGGTCCTCGCCGGGGCCTGGCTGGTCACGGGCGGGCAGCACATCGCCGTCCGCGCCGCGGTCAGCCCGACCGCCCTGCTGCTGATCATCGCGGGCGCGGTCACGCTGGCCGTCGTCTGGTCGCTGGTCATCATCGCCGGCTACCGGATGCTGGCGCCGGACACCACCACGCGCGCCCAGCACATGGTGGGCGGCACCCTCGTCGTGCTCCTGGCGCTGGGGGTCTCCGCGCCCGCCTTCGAGGCCGCGCACCTCGCGTCCGTGCAACGGAACCTGGTCACCGGCCTGTTCGGCGGCGAGGTCGAGTCGGCCACCGTGCCCGACACCGCCGCCGCGGACCCGTGGGGTGACAAGGACCGGGTGAACGTCATGCTGCTCGGCGGTGACGGCGGCGACGGACGCGACGGGGTGCGCACCGACACCGTGATCGTCGCGAGCATCGACACCGAGACCGGGGCGACGACCACCTTCAGCCTGCCGCGCAACCTCCAGGAGCTCCCCTTCCCGGAGGACAGCCCGCTGGCAGACGTCTACCCCGACGGCTTCTGGGCCGGCAGCGAGAGCGAGAGCCTGCTCAACGCCGTGTACCGCAACGGGCCGGCCGAGCACCCCGACATCCTGGGCCCGACCGACAACCCGGGCGCGGACTTCCTCAAGCTGGGCGTGGGCGAGGCCCTGGGCCTGACGATCGACTACTACGTCCTGGTGAACCTCGAGGGGTTCAGCCAGCTGATCGACGCGCTCGGTGGCATCACGGTGAACGTGAACTACTACGTGCCGATCGGTGGCGAGCCCACCCTGGGCCACCTCCCGAACGCCTACATCGCCCCGGGCCCCGACCAGCTCATGGACGGCGAACGGGCGCTGCAGTTCGCCCGCGGCCGGTTCGGCCTCACCGACTACCAGCGCATGGACCGGCAGCGCTGCATGATCAACGCCATCGTCGAGGCGGCCGATCCGCTCACCCTGCTCAGCAGGTACCAGCGGATCGCGGCGACGACGGAGGACATCGTGACCACCGACATCCCCCAGTCGGTCGTGGGCGACTTCGCCGATCTCGCGCTCAAGGTCAAGGACGCCGGTATCCGGAGCGTCGTCCTCGACGACACGGTGATCCAGCCGGCGTACCCCGACTTCGACGAGATCCAGGATCTGGTCCAGGAGGCGCTGGGCACGGCGCCGACCCCGACCCCGGCCCCGACGCCGGGTCCCGGGTCGAGCACCGGCACCAGCTCCGCGGACACGACGACGGACTCCGACGCGTCGGCGCCGGCGGATGCGTCCCCTCCCCGGTGGTCGACGCGGCGGACGCCTGCGCGTACGACCCGGTCCAGGCCCAGGAAGCACTCGACGAGGGCAGCCCCGCACCCGCTGACGCCGCACCGGGCCTGCGATCCTGGGGGCATGCGCCTCCTCGGTCCCGCAGCCCTGCTCGCCGACGCCCGCGACCGCGACCCGTCCCGACCGCTCCTGACGCACTACGACGACGCCACCGGCGAACGGGTGGAGCTGTCGGCGACGACGCTGGACAACTGGGTGGCGAAGACGGCCAACCTGCTGCAGGACGAGTTCGACGTCGGCCCGGGGAGCGCCGTCGCGGTCGCCCTGCCGGTGCACTGGCAGACCGCCGCCGTCCTGCTGGGGATCTGGAGCTGCGGGGCCACGGTCGTCGACACCGCCGCCGAGGACGAGGGCCGGCTCACCCGGGTCGACGTCGTCCTCGCCGCCCAGGACCGGCTGCCGGCTCTGGAGGAGTCGGGGGACGACGCGCAGCTGCTCGGCCTGTCGCTCCACCCCTGGGCGGCGGGATGGCCGGGTACGGCGGGCCGGCCCGGGACTTCGCCCTCGAGGTGCGGACGCACGGCGACCGGTTCGTGCCCTACGGAACGGTCGACCCCGCCGGCATCGGTCTGGTCGCCGGTGGCCTCGAGCTCGACCTCGGCGGCCTGGTCCAGGCAGCGACCGAGCTGGCCGGCCGGCTGGCGATCGGCCCCGACGACCGCATCCTGGTGGACGAGCAGACCGCGCAGGAGGCGGGGCCGGTCGCCTGGCTGCTCGCTCCGCTGGCGGCCGGCGCCTCGCTCGTGCTCTGCCGTCGCCCGGACGCCCGGCGCCTGCCCGAGCGGGCGGCCAGCGAGCGGGTCACCGCCACCCTGGGCTGCCGCGTCGAGGGCGTTCGCGAGCTCGGCCGGGTGGCCGACGCGGGCTGACCACCCGTCCGACGACACGGTCCTGACCCGGACGGGGTCGAGAGGACGACACCGGTCGTGTCTTGACCCGTTCCAGGCAAGCGCGCCAGGATGGGTCCGTGCCCGACCCGGTGGAGCTCGAACGCGATCTGCGCGCCGTGGGGCTGCGGGTGACACGCCCGCGCCTGGCGGTGCTGGACGCCGTGCACGCGCACCCGCACCTCGACACCGAGGCCCTCATCGGCGCGGCTCGCACGCGCCTGGACGCGATCTCCCACCAGGCGGTCTACGACGTCCTGCGGGTGCTCACCGACACCGGCCTCGTCCGGCGCATCCAGCCGCAGGGGTCGGTGGCCCGGTACAGGCGCGCGTGGGCGACAACCACCACCACCTGGTCTGCCGCGACTGCGGCGCCATCGTCGACGTCGACTGCACCGTCGGAGCGGCCCCGTGCCTCACCCCTCCGACCACGCGGGCTTCGCCGTGGACGAGGCCGAGGTCGTCTTCTGGGGCCGCTGCCCGAGCTGCGCGGACGCCTGACCCACCGACCGTTCCCCCACCCCGCCCGAGGCACCGCCCGTTCCCCCACCCCGCCCGACACCCAGGAAGGTTCGCCGTGAAGGACGAGTCCAACAAGGTCGAGACCGAGAGCACCAGCGAGAGCGAGAACCCGGCGATCTCCTCGCCGACCCCCGACACCGACCACCGACCCCGCAGCAATCGGGACTGGTGGCCGAACCAGGTCGACCTGGGCGTGCTGAACAAGCCCTCGAAGGACTCCGACCCGCTGGGCGCGGACTTCGACTACCGGGCCGAGTTCGCGAAGCTGGACGTCGCGGAGCTCAAGCGCGAGGTCGCCCAGCTGATGCGCACCTCGCAGGACTGGTGGCCGGCCGACTGGGGGCACTACGGCCCGCTGTTCATCCGGATGTCCTGGCACGCGGCCGGGACGTACCGCATCGCCGACGGCCGGGGTGGTGGTGGTGAGGGCGGCCAGCGTTTCGCCCCGCTCAACAGCTGGCCGGACAACGCCAACCTCGACAAGGCCCGCCGCCTGCTGCTGCCGATCAAGCAGAAGTACGGCCGCACGCTCTCCTGGGCCGACCTGCTGGTCCTCGCCGGCAACGTCGCCCACGACGACATGGGCCTGCCGACCTTCGGCTTCGCCTTCGGCCGCGAGGACAGCTGGCAGCCACAGGAGACGTTCTGGGGCCCCGAGGACACCTGGCTCGGCGACGAGCGCTACGCGGGCGACGACCCGCTGAACCTCGACGAGGGTCCGCTGGCGAACGTGACCATGGGCCTGATCTACGTGAACCCGGAGGGGCCGAAGGGTCAGCCCGACCCGTTGGGTTCCGGGCACGACATCAAGCAGACCTTCCGGCGCATGGGCATGACCGACGAGGAGACCGTCGCCCTGATCGCCGGCGGCCACACCTTCGGCAAGACCCACGGCGCCGGCAACCCGGAGCTGATCGGCCCGGAGCCCGAGGGCTGCCCCGTGCACGGCAACGGCCTCGGCTGGATCAGCCAGCACGGCAGCGGCAAGGGCGCCGACACGATCACCAGCGGTCTCGAGGGCGCCTGGACCCCGACGCCCACCACGTGGGACAACTCCTACTGGGACATGCTCTTCGGCTACGACTGGGAGCTCGTCGAGAGCCCGGCCGGCGCCAAGCAGTGGCAGCCGTCGGATGCCGCGGCGCAGGAGCTCGTCCCCGACGCGCACATCGAGGGCAAGCAGAACCCCCGATGATGTCCACGGCCGACATGGCCCTCAAGGTCGACCCCGAGCTGCGCGCGTACGCCGAGCGCTTCCGGGACGACCCGGCGTACTTCGCCGACTCCTACGCCCGCGCCTGGTTCAAGTTGCTGCACCGCGACATGGGCCCGAAGTCCCGCTACCTCGGCCCGGACGTGCCGGCCGAGGACCTGATCTGGCAGGACCCGGTCCCCGCGGTCGACCACGAGCTCGTCGGCGAGGCCGACGTCGCCGACCTCAAGCAGCGCCTGCTCGCCTCCGGCCTGACCGTCCCGCAGCTGGTGCACACGGCCTGGTCCGCGGCGGCGTCGTACCGCGGCACGGACAAGCGCGGAGGCGCCAACGGCGCCCGCCTGCGCCTCGAGCCACAGATCGGCTGGGCGGTGAACGAGGGCGTCCGGGACGTCCTGCCGGTGCTGGAACGGGTCAAGGGCGAGTTCGAGCAGCAGACCGGGAAGAAGGTCTCGCTGGCCGACCTGATCGTGCTCGGTGGCTCGGCAGCCGTGGAGAAGGCCGCGGCGGACGCCGGCGTGCAGGTGACCGTGCCGTTCTCCCCGGCCGCACCGACGCCTCGCAGGAGCAGACCGACGTCGACAACTTCCGCTGGCTCGAGCCCCGGGCCGACGGCTTCCGCAACTGGCTGTCCCCCGGCAGCAAGCTGGCGCCCGAGACGCTGCTGGTCGACCGGGCCTACATGCTGGAGCTGACCCCCAAGGAGATGACGCTGCTGGTCGGCGGGCTCCGCGTGCTCGGTGCCACCACCGGCGGAGTGCAGCACGGCGTGTTCACCGACCGGCCGGGCGTGCTGTCGACGGACTTCTTCCGCAACCTGCTCGACCTCGGCATCTCGTGGCGGACGTCGGTGGACACCGACGGCGTTTACGAGGGCTGGACGCCGACGGCACCGTCGTGCGCACCGCCACCGCGGCCGACCTGGTGTTCAACTCGAACTCGATCCTGCGCGGCATCGTCGAGGTCTACTCGGCCGACGACGCCCAGGAGAGGTTCGTGCAGGACTTCGTCGCCGCCTGGGTCACGGTGATGGAGCTCGACCGCTACGACCTGCGGTAGGGGCTGCTCCCGGACGCCCCGGCCCGCCGCGTGCGGGCCGGGGCGTCCGCGCGTCCGCGCCGGGGAGGGCTGTGCCGGGCGACGGTGACCGAACCCTCACCACTCGACCCTCACGTGAGGGGCGAGTCGGGGCACACTGTGCTGGACAGCAGCGCGCCTCCTCCGGGTGTCCGACGTCGCGGGGCCGGTGGTCCCGGCCGACAACGGTCCTCGGCGATCGAGCGTCGCGCGACCGGGTGCGCCGCCGCACCCTCCTCCCGACCCGGCACCGCCTCCGGTGCTGCCCGCCCGCGCCGACGACGGCGCATCGAACGAGACGGACCCATGCCTCCAGCCCTGCCGAACCTCGCCCGCCCCGCCTGGCTGTCCCCGACGGTGGCACGCACCGAGGTCCTGGCCGGCCTCGTCGTCGCCCTGGCCCTGATCCCGGAGGCGATCAGCTTCTCGATCCTGGCCGGCGTCGACCCTCGCGTGGGCCTGTTCTCCTCCTTCGTCATGGCGGTGGTCATCGCCTTCACCGGCGGCCGCCCGGCGATGATCACCGCCGCGACCGGGGCGATCGCCCTCGTCGTCGCCCCGCTCGCGCTGGAGTACGGCGTGCAGTACCTGTTCGCGGCCGTGATCCTGGGCGGGGTCTTCCAGGTCCTGCTCGCCGCGGCCGGCGTCGCGCGGCTCATGCGGTTCATCCCGCGCAGCGTCATGGTCGGCTTCGTCAACGCGCTGGCGATCCTGATCTTCACCGCGCAGTTCCCGCAGCTGATCGGCGTCCCGTGGTTGGTCTACCCGATGGTGGCCGCAGGCCTGGCGATCATCTTCCTGCTGCCCCGGCTCACGACCGCCGTCCCCCGCCCCTGGTGGCCATCGTCGTGCTGACGACGCTGGCGGTGGCGGCCGGGTGGAACCTGCCCGACGTCGGCGGTGAGGGCGACCTGCCCGACAGCCTGCCGTTCTTCCTCCTGCCCGACGTCCCGTTCACGGTCGACACGCTCGGCATCCTCGCTCCCTACGCCCTCGGCGTGGCCTTCGTCGGGCTCATGGAATCGCTCATGACGGCGAAGCTCGTCGACGACATCACCGACACCCACTCCGACAAGACCCGCGAGTCCTGGGGACAGGGCGTCGCCAACATGGCCTCGGGCTTCTTCGGCGGCATGGGCGGCTGCGCCATGATCGGCCAGACGATGATCAACGTGAAGGTGTCCGGCGCCCGCACCCGGCTCTCCACCTTCCTCGCCGGCGTCTTCCTGCTGGTCCTCGTCGTCGCCCTCGGGGACATCGTGAGCATCATCCCGATGGCCGCGCTGGTGGCCGTCATGATCTTCGTGTCGATCGCGACCTTCGACTGGCACAGCCTCCGGACGATCCACCGGATGCCCAAGAGCGAGACGACGGTGATGCTCTCGACGGTGGCGGTCACCCTCCTCACCCACAACCTCGCCATCGGTGTCGGTGTCGGCGTCCTGGTGGCCTGCGTGCTCTTCGCCCAGCGCATCGCCCACCTGGTGGACGTCGACCGCGCGGTCGGGGCCGACGGCACCGTGCGCTACTCCGTCAGCGGTGCGCTCTTCTTCGCGTCCAGCAACGACCTCTACACGCAGTTCGAGTACGCCGCCGACCCCGCCGCGGTGGTCATCGACCTGTCGAGGGCTCAGGTGTGGGACGCCTCGACGGTGGCCGCCCTGGACGCCATCACGCACAAGTACGCGACCCGCGGGAAGACCGCGACCATCGTGGGGCTCGACGAGCACTCCTCCGATCGGTTCGAGCGGCACTCCGGACAGCTCGCGGGTGCGCACTGATGCCGGCTCTCCCGACCCGGGCCGGCCGGCCGGACACCCACCGCGAGGTGGTCCCCGACGGCGGGGGAACCGGGACGCCGCGCGGCGAGCTGATGCAGATCGGCCAGGTCGCCGACCGCACTGGCCTCAGTCTGCGGACGATCCGCTTCTACGAGGAGAACGGGCTGGTGATCCCCACGGCCCGCTCGGAGGGCGGCTTCCGGCTCTACAGCGAGAACGATGTCGCGCGCCTGGAGGTCATCAAGCGGATGAAGCCGCTGGGCTTCACGCTCGAGGAGATGCAGGAGCTGCTGACGCTGCTGGCCGACCTGGGCTCCGGCGAGGGCGACCGGGCGGCGCTGCTCGACCGGCTCGGCATGTTCCACGAGGCGGCCACCGCCCGGGTCACCGCGCTCAAGGAGCAGCTGGCCGTCGCAGAGGGTTCGCCGAGACCTTGTCCGGGCGTCTGGAGACAGGCCGCTGACCCGCGGTCCCGCTCCTACCGGAGCAGGCTCCGGGCGATCACCATGCGCTGGACCTGGTTGGTGCCCTCGTAGATCTGGGTGATCTTGGCGTCGCGCATCATGCGCTCGACCGGGAAGTCCTGGGTGTAGCCGGCGCCGCCGAAGAGCTGGACGGCGTCGGTGGTCACCTGCATGGCGACGTCGGAGGCGAACGCCTTGGCCGAGGCGGAGACCCGGGTGACGTCGGGACGGCCGGCCTCACCGGCAGCGGCCGCGACGTAGACCAGGTGCCGGGCGGCCTCGATCCTCATCTCCATGTCGGCGAGCATGAACTGCACGCCCTGGAAGCTGCCGATGCTCGTGCCGAACTGCGTGCGCTCCTTGACGTAGGCCACCGAGGCGTCGAGGGCCCCTGCGCGACGCCGACGGCCTGCGCGCCGATCGTCGGCCGGGTGAAGTCCAGGGTCCGCAGCGCGGTCTTGAAGCCGGTGCCCGGCGCTCCGATGATCCGGTCGGCCGGGATGGTGCAGTCGGTGAAGTACAGCTCGCAGGTGGGTGACCCCTTGATGCCCATCTTGCGTTCCTTGGGGCCGACCGCGAACCCGGGGTCGTCGCGGTGAACGGCGAACGCGGAGATGCCGTTCGCCTTCTTCCCCGGGTCGGTCACGGCCATGACCGTGTACCACTCGGAGATGCCCGCGTTGGTGATCCAGGCCTTGGTGCCGTTGAGCACCCACGTCTCGCCGTCGAGGCGCGCTCGGGTCGTCATCGCGGCGGCGTCGGAGCCGGCCTCCCGCTCGGAGAGGCCGTAGCTGATCATCGCGTCGCCGGAGGCGATCGAGGGCAGCACCTTCTGCTTCACGTCCTCCGACGCGGACAGGATGATCGGCATCGAGCCGAGCTTGTTCACCGCCGGGATCAGCGAGGCGCTGACGTCGACGCGGGCGACCTCCTCGATGACGATGCAGGTCGCGATCGCGTCGGCGCCCTCGCCGCCGTACTGCTCCGGGATGTGGGTGGCGTGGAACCCTGCCGCGGTCAGGGCCTTCTGCGCCTCGACGGGGAAGCGGGACTCGGCGTCCACCTCGGCGGCGAAGGGCGCGATCTCCCGCTCGGCGATGTCACGGACTGCCGCCCGGATCGCCTCGTGCTCCTCGGTGAGGGCGTAGAGCCCGGTGTTGTTACCCACCGGTAGATCGTAAGCCCGCAGGGTCAGTCCGCCGAAGCGAGACGCTCCTGGAGGGTGAGGTCACGGGCCGCCACCTGCTCGGCGAGGGCTGCCTGGAAGCGCACCACCGCATCCCGCAGCGAGTCGTCGGACGCGGCCAGCACCCGGACGGCGAGCAGCCCGGCGTTGCGGCCGCCGTCGATGCCCACCGTGGCGACCGGCACCCCGGCCGGCATCTGCACGATCGGAGCAGGCTGTCCATCCCGTCCAGGCGGTCCAGGGACCGGGGACGCCGATGACCGGGAGCGGGGTGGCCGCGGCGACCATGCCCGGCAGGTGGGCCGCTCCCCGGCGCCCGCGATGATCACCCGCAGGCCCCGGCCGGCCGCACCCTCGGCGTAGTCGAGCATGCGGCGCGGGGTCCGGTGGGCCGAGACGACGTGCGCCTCGTACGGCACGCCGAACTCCTCGAGCGCCCGCGCCGCCGGCTCCATGACCGGCCAGTCGGAGTCGCTGCCCATGACGATGCCCACGACCGGGTCCCGCATGTCCACTCCTCAGTGCTCGTCGTCGTCGTCGTCGAAGGCGAAGGCGTCGTCGATCACCCCGTCGGCGAGGTAGCGCGCGGCGGCCACCGCCCTGGCCCGCACCTCGGCGAGGTTCTCGCCGAGCGCCGTCACGTGGCCGAGCTTGCGGCCGGGACGCTGCCCCTTGCCGTACCAGTGCAGCTTCACGTCCGGCCAGTGCGCCATGAGGTGGTGGATCCGCTCGTCGAGCGGCGGCCCCGTCCAGTCCTCGGCCGCAGCGGCCCCCCGAGGACGTTGGCCATGACGACGACCGGCGCGGTCATGGCGGTGGAGCCGAGCGGGTAGTCGAGGACGGCCCGCAGGTGCTGCTCGAACTGGCTGGTGCGCGCGCCCTCGATGGTCCAGTGGCCGGAGTTGTGCGGGCGCATGGCGAGCTCGTTGACCAGGACGCCGTCGGCGGTCTGGAACAGCTCGACGGCGAGCATGCCGACGACCCCGAGGCGGTCGGCGATCCGGACCGCGAGTTCCTGCGCAGCCGTCGCCAGGCTCTCCGGCAGCTCCGGTGCCGGCGCGAGCACCTCGGCGCAGACGCCGTCGCGCTGCACCGTCTCGACGACCGGCCACACCGCGACCTGGCCGAACGGGGACCGCGCCACCTGCGCCGACAGCTCGCGCACCATGCGGACCCGTTCCTCGGCCAGCAGGGTGCCGTGCCGTTCCAGCAGCTCGGCGACCTCGTCGGGGCCGTGGACGACGAAGACGCCCTTGCCGTCGTAGCCGCCGCGCGGGGTCTTGAGGACGACGGGCCAGCCGACCTCGTCGGCGAACGCGGTGACGTCGTGGACGGTGTGCGCCTCCGCCCACGCCGGCTGCGGCTCGCCCGCGTCCTGCAGCGCCCGGCGGAGGACCAGCTTGTCCTGCGCGTGCACGAGCGCGCCGGGCCCGGGAGCGACGCGGTGACCGGCCGCCTCGAGGGCGTGCAGGTGCTCGGTCGGCACGTGCTCGTGGTCGAACGTCAGCACCGTGGCGCCGTCGGCCAGGCGCCGCAGCGCAGCGAGGTCGCGGTGGTCGCCGAGCTGGACGTCGGAGCCGACGAGCGCGGCGGACTCGTCGGGGACGGTCGCCAGGACGCGCAGCGACTGCCCCAGCGCGATCGCCGCCTGGTGCGTCATCCGCGGAGCTGCCCACCACCCACCATGGCGACGACGGGCAGTCCGGTGCGCGGATCGAGGGCGGCCATGGCGGGCGCCAGACTATCCGGCCCGAGCGGCGCGCCCGCCACGACCTCGCCTGACGGCCGCCCGCCCGTCGGTGTCCGTAGCATCGACCGGGTGCAGTGGGCCGAGAGCATCCGGGTGCGCATGGGGACGACGTGGCGCCTCCTGCTCAAGGAGGTCAGCGCGTTCGGCGTCGTCGGCATCGCCTGCTTCGCCATCGACATCGTCCTGTTCCAGCTGCTCTACGCCCACGTCGGCCTCGGTGCGGTGACGGCGAAGTTCCTCGCGACCCTGGTCTCCATGACCGTCGCCTACGTCGGGCACCGCTACTGGTCCTTCTCGCACCGGGCCCGGACCGGCCTGCGCCGCGAGTACCTCCTGTTCGCTGCCGTCAACGGGGCGACGCTCGCGTTGAACCTCGGCATCGTCGCCCTGGTCCGCTACCCCTCGGCCAGGAGAGCGCCCTGGTCCTCCAGGTGGCGAACATCGCCGGCATCGCCGCCGGCACCGTCATCCGGTACCTCTCCTACCGCCGCTGGGTGTTCCCGGCCGCCGACCTGGCGGCGGCGACGGCGACCGGCGACGCCTCCGCCGCGCGCCCGGCCGGGTCCGCCCGGGCGACGGCGAGCACCGAGAACTGAGCGGTATCTGACCGCTCTCGACCGCCGGACACCGCTCGATGGCGGGCGACGAGGCGCCCCCGATGGGTGGACCGATGTCCGTGACCGCTGCGCCACCTCCCATGCCCATCTACCGTGCACAGGGTGAATGCCATCAGCGGCCAGCACGTGCCCGTTCGCGAGGCCGGTCTCGCCCTCGGTGACAGCGCGCTGCAGTCGCAGACCCTTGAGTCGGTGGCCTCCGCCGTCCGCTACCACGACTGGCTCACCTCACTGGCGCGTCCGCACGTCGGGGTCCACCCCGTGGAGCTGGGCAGCGGGCTCGGCGACTACGCGCAGCGGTGGCTGGACTCAGGGGTCCCCCGCATCACCGTGACCGAGGTCGACGATTCCCGGCTCGCGCACCTGCAGAAGCGGTTCGCCGATGACGACCGAGTGGAGGTCCGCTTCCTCGACATCCGCAGTCCCGAGCCGGCCGACCACTCCGCCTTCGTGGCGTTCAACGTGCTGGAGCACATCCCGGATGACCGGGAGGCGTTGCGCGCCGTCCACGCCCTGGTTCGCCCGGGCGGGAAGGTCGTCGTTCTCGTCCCCGCCTTCCAGTTCGCGATGAGCCGTTTCGACCGCGCCGTGGGCCACGTGCGCCGATACACCCGGGCCTCGCTGTCCCGGACCCTGACCGAGGCCGACCTGATCGTTCGTGAGGTGCACTACGTGAACATGCCCGGACTGCTTGCATGGGTGGTGGGTATGCGCCTGCTGCGGATGACCCCCGGCGACGGCCGGGCCCTGTCCCTGTGGGACTCGTTCGTGATCCGGCTCGCCCGCCGGTGGGAGCAGCGGTACCGGCCCCCGTTCGGGCAGTCGGTGTTCGCCGTCGCGGAGGTGCCGGCCCGATGACCACGATGCGCCCCGACTCGACCGCTACCGGGAACGATGACGTCCGTGTCGCCGCACGCTCGGGGACGACGAGTGACCCGGGCAACTTCGTCGTCGACCCCACCGGACCGACGCAAGCTCACGGCAACTTCGTCGTCGATCCTGCCGCGGTCGGCGCGACGCCTTCCCGGGCTATCGACACGTGTGAGCTGTCCATCGTCCTGCCCTGCCTCAACGAGGCGGAGACGCTGGCGGTCTGCATCCGCAAGGCCCAGGCGTCCCTGCGCTCGCTGGGGGTCGACGGCGAGGTGATCGTCGCCGACAACGGCTCCACCGACGGCTCGCAGGACATCGCCCGGGCCGAGGGGGCGCGCGTGGTCGACGTGCCGCGCAAGGGCTACGGCGCGGCCCTGCGCGGGGGCATCGAGGCCGCGGGCGGGCGGTACGTCCTCATGGGCGACGCCGACGACAGCTACGCGCTCGACGACATCGGTGGGTTCCTGGAGAAGCTGCGCGGCGGTGCCGACCTCGTCATGGGGAACCGGTTCCAGGGCGGCATCGCACCGGGGGCCATGCCCTTCCTGCACCGATACCTGGGCAATCCGGTGCTCTCCCGGGCCGGGCGGCTCTTCTTCCACATCCCGGTGGGCGACTTCCACTGCGGCATGCGGGCCTTCCGCCGTGACCGCGTCCTCGCCCTGGGCATGCAGACCGAGGGCATGGAGTTCGCCAGCGAGATGGTGGTCCGCGCATCGCTGCGCGGGCTGCGCATCGAGGAGGTGCCGACGCGCCTCCAGCCGGACGGCCGCAGCCGGGCGCCGCACCTGCGTACGTGGCGCGACGGGTGGCGGCACCTGCGGTTCCTGTTCGCCTTCAGCCCGCGCTGGTTCCTGCTCTACCCGGGCCTGGCCATGATCGCCGGTGGGCTGCTCGGGCTCGTCCTGCTCGCGGTCGACAGCGTGACCATCGGCGGGCTGACCTTCGGGGTGCACACCATGCTGGCCTGCGCCACGGCCGTGGTGGCCGGGCTCCAGGTGACCGGTGTGGCCGTCATCTCCCGCTCCTACGCGGCGCATCTGGGGATGCTGCCGCGCAGCGCCCGGCTGGAGAAGTGGCTGGAACGCACGACGCTCGAGCGGGGCCTCGTCCTGGGCGCGCTGCTCGCGCTGGCCGGTGTCCTGTGCTTCGTGCTCGCGGTGATCCAGTGGGGATCCACCGGGTTCGGGATGCTGGACCCCGTCTCGACGATGCCGCTACCGATCCTGGGCATGGTCCTGATCGTCGGCGGCGCCCAGCTGGGCGTGGTCAGCTTCGCGATCAGCCTCAGCGCCGCCGCCGGCAGCCGCCCCGGGACTGACGCCGCCGAGCCCGCGCCGCGGGCTCGGCGGGTGTCCAGGGCCGGGACACGACCGCAGCGATCACCACGACCAGCGCGGCGACCAGGAGGACGTGGTTGGGCAGCTGGTAGCGGCCCTGCGCGGCGTCGTACTCGGCTGCGTCGATGATCGACAGCAGCACCAGCCGGACCGCCACCCCGGCCAGGAGGGCCGTGGCGAGGGCCGGCAGGAGCCAGAACGCCGCGCGCCGCGGTGCCGTGCGGCGCCGGAGGGCCACGGCCAGCAGCACGCAGACCACCGCCGCGGCGAGCAGCACCGGGACGGCGGTCCGGTAGGTGGCCGCCCAGCCCTCGAAGAACTCCCGGCGCTGGTCGAACCGCTCGAACTCCGCCCGTCCCGCAGCGTTGTCCTCCGGGAGCCCCCGCACGATCGCGGTGTACTCGTCGCGGATCTCCTGCGGGATGGGCGTGTACTCGGGCTGGAAGTCGATCAGGGTCCGCGATGTCAGCAGGTCCGAGCTCAGCCGGCCCAGGGAATCGACGAGGGCGTCCAGCGGCGCCCGCTGGAGCGGCTGGAGGCTGGCCGGGAGCCGCGGTCGGCAGCTCAGCCGTCCGTCGGAGCAGGCGTCGTCGATCTCCTGCGACAGGCGGCCGAAGTAGCGCTGGGCCGTCTCCGCGTCGCGGAAGAACCCGGCCGCCGCGGCGGCCTCCCGCATGGCCCAGATCATCCAGCCCCCACCGAAGTCGCAGGTGCCGGACGGGCAGTTGATGAAGCGCCACTGGTTGTCCGGTCGCTCCAGCTGCTCGGCCAGGTCGCGGGCCGCCGGGCTCACCTCGTAGACCAGACGGCGCTGCTCGGCGTTGATCGGCACCCGCGGCAGCTCCTGTTCGACGTCCACGCGGGTCCAGTCCGCGTACGCCCGCAGGAAGGTGCCCTCCCCAGCTCGTTGGTCAGCTGCGCGCCGTACTGGTGACCGTTGACGGCAGCCACACCGAGCACCGGCACCGCGAACGCCACGACGGCCACGCCCAGCGCAGTGGCCGGCCGCACGACACGCCGGAGCCGCGGCCCCCACCCCGCAGGGCGGTCCGGCTCGCGGGTGCGGGCGCAGAGCCACGCGAGGGCGACCAGGACCAGCACCGGGGGCAGGAGAGCCGGTCCCTCCTCCCGCGTGATCCACCCGAACCCACCGGCAGCACCGCAGAGGACGGCCGCCAGGATGACCCAGACCATGCGGGCGCGGCGCACCACGGCCAGCACGGTCAGGGCCGCGGCGGAGACGAAGAACAGCGACTGCGACGCGTAGAGGTTGTCGCGCAGCACGTCGGCGCTGGCCGACCCGACGTTCACCGGGTCGAGGGCGAGGAAGACGAAGCACACGGTCGCGACGGCATACCGACCGGTCACGGCGAGGACGACGCCGCACAGCACGGCGATCGCGACGAGATACGCGAGCTGCTCGGCGGCCGCCAGCGGGATGCCGACCGTGTGCGCAGCCGCCATGAAGCCCGGATAGCCCATGCCCTTGGCGATGGTGACGAGCGAGTAGGGCCCTTGCCAGTGCCCGTCGGCCAGATAGGTCGCATTCCGCGCGAAGAGCAGGCCGTCGTAACCCGACAGGTTCAGCGAGGTGGGCACGGCCAGCTTCAGCGCGATGCTGGCCGCCGAGGCGGCGAGAGCCGTCACGAGACCGAGGACCGCAGGGTGGCGAAGTCGACCGGAACGGCGTGCCCGATCCGGCGGGCCGGCCTCCTTCATGTCCACCGCGTCGCTGGACACCGGGGCGGGGACGACTGCCATCCAGGTCAGCCTAAGGGAGCCCATCGCACCGGCCCTCGTCGGCCGCGGCTCGGCCGGCTCGTCAGGTCGGAACGGGTGCGGGCGTCAGGCCCCCGGTCCGCTGAGGCCGCGTCGTCATCGCGAGCCGGGTGAGGACGTAGGCCACCGGGGTGGTGACGATCACCGCCAGCAGTGGCGCCAGCTCCTGGCTGGCGGCCAGCTTCTCCACCAGCACCCACACGACCGCTGTCCGCAGGACGATGGTCGTCCCGTTGGCACCCAGGAACAGCACGAGGGAGCGCCCGGACGCGTCGACCTGGAAGGCATAGCGCGCGTTGAGCAGGTACGCGGCCAGGACCGCGAGCACCAGGGCGACGGTGTTGGCCACCAGGTAGGGCAGCACGAAGAGCAGGAGGAGGTAGAGCCCCCAGTACAGCGCAGTGTTGACCGCGTTGACCACGAGGAATCTCAGGAACGTGCGCCGCGTCGCCATGGTCAGGTCCGGGCGGGGTCGTAGCGCCCCCGGACGGCGCGGGCCAGGATCGTCGCCAGCCCGAGCTCTCCACGACGTCCGTGGATCTTCGTCGGGATCTGACCGTCGTCCGGGTACGCGCGAGTCACCGGGACCTCCACGCAGCGGTAGCCGAGCCGGGCAGCCCTGATCGGCAGGTAGGCGAGCAGCTCGTAGCTGTCGAACACGTCCCGCAGCGGTGCGATACGCGGGTCGGTGAGCAACGCACGGGAATGCCCGCGGAAGCCGTTCGTCGTGTCTGTGAACCGGTGACGGGCGGCCAGCGAGGTCACCGGGGCATGCACCAGAGTGATGGCCAGCCGGCGGTCGAGGGGCGTGTTGATCGCCTGGCCCCCGGGCACGAAGCGCGATCCCTGGACGAATCCAGCGCCTTCGTCCAGAGCGGCGACGAACCTGGGCAGCGCGGCGACGTCGTCCTTGCCGTTGCCGTCGACCGTGATGACACCCTCGTAGCCCTCGCGCAGCGCGAAGGCGATGCCCATGCGTAGCTGGGCACTGAGCTTGCCGTCGGCGCGCTTGATCAGCAGTGCCCGCACGCCGAGCTCCTGGAGCAGCTCCGGGTCGTTCGAGCCGTCTGTGCTCCCGCCGTCGGCTACGACGACGTCCACGCCGAAGCCGTGGGACTGGACAGCCCGCAGCTGGCCCAGGATCCGTTCGCCCTCGTTGATGACGGGGATGAGGATGCAGTAGCGGCTGGCACGTTCACGCAGGACGTGCACATCTCCCTGCGGCACATCCCAGCCGGTCTCGTCGACGGGGATCTGTCGGCTGGTCACGCGTAGGTGCTCCTCACGAAGTCTGCGGCACGCCGGACCGCGGCCTGCGGGTTCTCGGGCTGCGTCAGCATCTCGACGGAGACGTGCCCCTCGTAGCCGGCGACCCGGAGGGCCTCGGCGACCTCTCGGTGCTCGACCGGCCCACCGGGACCGACCTCACCGAGCTGCGGGGCGCTGGCGTGCACGTGCGCCAGCACATCGGCACCCTCCCGCACGCGCTCGGTCGGGTCGTCACCCGCCAGGGCCATGCAGGCGGTGTCCAGGTGCAACCGCACGCCCGGTGAGTCCACCGCCCGCACGAACGCCGTAGAGGCGACCGCATCGGTGAGGTAGTCACATCGATAGACCTCGGGATTGGCCTCGATGCAGAAGGCGACACCCAGGTCGGCGGCGTGCGCACCGAGACTTGCGAACGTCTCGACGCCGATCTCGTCTGCGCGATCCACGGGCATGTCGTTCCGGCGGCGATTGCCGGGAGACCCGAAGACCAGCCGCGTGGCGCCGAGCCGGGCGGCGAGGACCGCCATTCCGGCGAGGTGGTCGTGGAGACCGCGCCGGGCCTCTGCGTCCCCGAAGAGCTGCAGATCAGGACGCTGGAACAGCAACGACTGCAGCGCGACGACGCGCAGGCCCGCCGATTCGATGACCCGGCGGGCGGAGGCCACCTCGTCGGCGTCCTGCGCGAGCGGATCGGCCCACAGACGGGTGGGCGCGACCTCCACGGACGGGAAACCCCACTCCGGCAGCTGGGCCAGCACGTCGGTGTCGCTCTCGGCCGGCCACGCGAGATTGGAGAATGCCAATCTCATGCGTCTGCCCGAGCCAGTTCCGGCGCGGCCCATGCGCGTACCGCGGCCAGCACCTCGGGGGCCGACCGGAGGTAGGGCCGTCACGCCCGGCCAGCTCGGCGGCGTGCCGGGTGCGCAGGTCGTAGTGGACGACGGGGCGGTCGTCGCACGCGTAGGCGATTCCGAAGGACTCCTGTGCGACCTGGGCCGCGACCACCGGTTCGGTCGCGAGGTTGACCACCGACAGGCCGGCGTCCCGTGCGAGGAGCACGTGGCCCCACAGATCGCGGACGTCGTAGAACTGGAAGCTGGACGCCTCGTGTGCGAAGCGCGCCTCCGGCTGGTGGACGAGGTCGTAGACCAGGTTCTTCTTCAGCCCAGGCCCGAACATGCCCGGGAGCCGAACGACGAGCACGTCGGCGAACCGCCCTCGGACGAACTCCTCGAGACGGGCCCGGTGCCGCCCGTAGGCCTGCTCCTGGTCGGTGTCGGCCGCGACGGATTCGTCAGCACCCCGGGGGCGGCGTAGACGTCGACCGTGGAGACCAGCACGCAGCTCGACGCTCGGCTGGCGTCCAGTGCCTCCATCAGGCGCGTGATGCCGGCCCAGTCCGCATCCGGGTCGGCGTTGGCCTTCCACTTCTCGGCGGGCGCGCCGGCACAGACGATCTCGTCGACGTCGGCGGAGGCCAGCAGTTCGATGTCGGTGCTGCGGAACTTCGCCACCGGACGCACGTGCGGGACGAGCGCTCCGCCGATGAATCCGGTCCAGCCGACGAGAGCGCGACGGGGGTCGTCACGATGCCAGGGTGTGGAGGTCGGCCGCCGGGGACTGGACCGCCGTCGCCTCGGCCTCCACGTTGAGCATGTCCCGGGCCTCGAGGACCGAGCTGGTCGCCTCGAACGCCACCCGGTAGATGGGTCGTTCGTTGGCCGTCTCGTTCGACTGGTACATGAACTCCGCCATGATCGCGATGACGACGCTGAGCAGGAAGAACATGAGGCTCATCTGCAGGCTCATGGAGGTCCAGCCCTCGACCGCACCTCTGAACAGACCGACGGCGACGACGTACAGCGCATAGAGCATGTTCGCCAGGCTCGCCGCGAGCGCGATGCCGACGGCGAACCGCAGGGGACGCGAGCTGGAGTAGAACATGGCTCGCAGGACCTGCTTGGTCCCCGTGGCGGTCGCCGAACGGGTTCGTGCGCCCGTCGAGTAGTGCATCTCCGTGCTGGGGTAGCCCGAGATGGTCGGCAGCATGCGCAGAACGCGATCCCGGTCCCGGCGAGGCAGCCAGGCGTCCAGAGCCGCACGGCTGTAGCCCCGCAGACCCAGGCTGACCGAGGTGATGTCCTCACCCATGCTGCGGCGCGCCAATGCGCGACCGGCCCGGACGGCCAGGCGCCGGCCGGTCTTGCCGGCAGCGTCGACACCGACGACCACAGCGTTCTCGTCGGTCACCATCGAGGCGCAGCGCACGATGTCCCACGGACGGTCGACGCCGAGCCGAGCGGTCACGACGACATCGCCGAGCGCGCCGTCGAGGCCCGCGGTGTAGGCGACCTCATCGCTGACACCGTGCAGCAGGCCGAGCACCTGCAAGTTGGCCTGCCGCTCGGCCAGGCCACGGGCCCATGGGATGCGACCACGCGAACCAGGGAGCACGAGGACGATCTCGTGGACCGGGTAGACCTCCGACAGCGCCTTGTCGAGGGTGGCGAGCTCGCCCTCGACCCACGGAGCGTCGGGCTCTGCGACGACGACGACGCTGACGAACGTGCCCTTGCGCCCGGACGGCGCCGGCGTACGCACGACGACTTCCGACCGGTCAGCACGCCGTTGCGTCTCGGTGAACTGGGACTCGGTCTCAAACAGCGTCACGAAGGTGCTCCTCTGCTACTCGGAGTGCGTCTCCGATGTTGTCGATCTTGCTTCCGAGCAGGGACATCACGCGGCCCCCACCGGACTTGCGCATCACGATGGGTCGCGCGTCGTCGCCGTCCCTGCGGGCCGGCACGGCCTTGACGCCCCAGATCGACTCCCTGTGCACGGCGCCCTGCAGAACGGGGAGGTAGCGGACGGAGTCGCGCATCATGCGATCGGCCCGGCTGGTCAGCCCCGACCGCAAGGCAGCTGCCGCCTGCTCGTAGGAGGGTGCGAGCCATGCGGCGTGTACCGCACGTGGCTCAGGGTGTGGAACGGCGTCGACGGGAAGGGCATCAGGGAGAAGTACGGGCCGTCCATCACGGTCACGCCCTTCCCGCGCAGTGCGTCCGGGACGTCGACGAGGGCCATCTCACAGGGCTCGCAGTGCAACCCGGAGTAACCCACGCCCATCGGCAGCGAGTCGATCGACTCCCCGTAGGTGCAGACGAGGATGCGGTCGGCGGGGATCGTCTCGCCGCTCTCCAACAGGACGGACGCACCCTCGGCGCTCTCCTGCACGGAAGCCACGCGGGTGGCCACGCGCACCCCGACCCCCGCGTCGGCCAGGTCCCCGCGGACGAACTCCCGCAGCTTCACCGCGTCGAAGACCGCCTCACGAGTGACCCACGAGGCCTCGATCGTGGCCGGGTTGAAGAGACGGCGGACGGAGGCCGGCGCGTCCATCAACGGGGCACCGACGTAGTCCATCACCCGGCGGAACTTGCGGGCGTTCGTCAGCGAGCCTCGAGCCACCGCGTAGATGCACATGAAGTCGTCGAGGACGCAGGAGTCGTAGCGCGCCATGAACTCCAGGTAACTCGCCTGGCTGCGCCCGGCCGTGCGGAGCGACCGCGGGTAGTGGTAACCACCGTGAACTCGGGCCTGGTTGAAGTAGCTCGCGCCTCCCAGGAGATCCGAACGAGCCTCCAGCAGTGTGACGTCCGCTCCACCTCGCGCGAGGTGCGCAGCGAGCGACGAGCCGTAGAAGCCCCCGCCCACGACCACCGCGCGCGACCGTCGCCGGAGGGTCGAACGGACACCGGGCCCGCGCCCGATCCCCGGCCCTATCTTCTGCGTCATTACTCTCTCACTCTAAGTGGCGAACGAGATCAACTGAAGACCTCGACAACGCTTGAATCACAACTCTTCACTCGAGTCACACCAGTCACGGGCATGGCCCCGGGCGGAGCCGTTCGACGGGCTCCCGGCCGCCGGGTGAGCGATCAGGGGAGAAGGCACTCACGGGCTCCGGCGACCGCCCGGCAGGCACCTCGCGCGTGGGAACATCGTGCTCGGGCGCCCCGGACGTGGGGAACTCCCGCTCGGACGACTCTGCTTCGGACGACGCGGAGTCCGCCTGGACGGGGCCGGCCGGGCCGCGGCGGAACGTCGTGTGCCCGCGTCGACGCAACCACCCTCGATCGAGCAACCTCAGGCCGTCGACGACCGAGACCACCACGAAGGCGACCAGCAGGGTGTGGGCCGGGTAGATGTAGCGCACCGGCGCTGCGAACTCTGCTGCCTCGACGATGGCCACGAGCCCGAGCCGCGCCAGGATCGCGAACAGGAGGATGGCGGCCAGGGCGGTCAGCGGCCCCGCGCTCCTGCGGCCCGCTCGCGTCAGGGTGGTGCGGGCGAGGAGGACGACTCCGAGGAGGAAGCCCAGCGGAAGCAGCACCGTGTAGGCCAGGTCCAGGACGTCGTACGGCCACCGGTGCGCATCGAAACTGGCCTGGCGCTGCTCGGCCTCCGCCGCGGTGGCCGGCGCGGACGGCATGACCGCCGCGAACTCCCCGCGCCATTCATCCGGCGCGGGCTTCACGGCCGCAGAGTGGAAGTACATGTCCTGCGAGGTGAGCAGGGCGCCTGCATGGCGGAGGTAGCCGCGGCCCAGATCGGTCACGCTCACGCGCTGGAGCGACTGCAGGGAAGCCGGGAGCTTCGTGCGACAGGTCAGCGTGCCGTCCGTGCAGGCTGCGTCGATGTCGGTCGCGATCTGGCCGAAGAAGTTGCTGGCCTGTGTTGCGCTGCCGTAGGCACCCACGGCCGCTGCTGCCTCTCGCAGGGCCCAGGGCAACCAGCCGCCCCCGTAGTCGCAGTCAGGCGGCGTCTCGCATCCGTGGATCCGCCACTCGTTCGCCGGGTCCTCGAGAATCGGCTCGAGCAGCCGCGCGGTCTCGCTGATCTCGTAGACAGCCTGGCGCTGGGACGGCGTGAGCGGGTGGCGGAAGACGACCGGGCCGACATCCACGCGCTGCCACTGAGCGTAGGCGTCGAGGAAAGCACCCTCCGACAGGTCGTTGGTCAATGCGACCCCGTACACCTCCTCGTTCTTGTCCTTCACGACGAGCATCGGGGTAGCCACGGTGACGCCCAGGACGAGGGCGATCGGCAGGACGCGGGCGCTCGAGCGCAGCATCCTGCGACCCAACTCCCCGCCGCGCCAGGCCTTCGACCTGAGCAGGAACAGCGCAGGTGCCGCGAGGAGGGCGACGCCGGCCATCGGGACGACGGAGATGCCTTCTTCGCGGGTGAGCAGGTAGGCGGACAGCAGGAGTCCGGCCACCGTTGCCGCGACCAGGGACCAGGCGACCGAGCGGCGGAACACCAGGAGGTAGCCGGTGAGGAACAGTGACGTGACTACGAGGATCGTGAGGGAGGCGAAGAAGGAGTCACGGAGGAGGTCGCCGGCCGGGCTGCTGAAGAAGAGGGGTCCAAGGCGCCGAAGACGAAAGCCCCCAGGGCCCAGGCCAGTCGCTTGGTGACCAGAAGGATGCACAGGGCCACCGACAGTGCGGCGGCGATGACGACCAGTTGTTCGGCGTCCTTCACGGGAATGCCCATGCCCGTGCTGACAGCGGTGAACAGCTGGTAGCCCGGCACCTTGGCCATCGCCGTGCTGTTGTAGGGCCCCATCCAGCCGTCCGCGAGAAGGGCTGCGGCCTGCCGGGCGTAGAGCAGCCCGTCGAACCTCGACATGTTCAGTTCCGGGGAATGCCACGCCGCAGGAGGATGGTGATCACCGAGACGGCGAGCACCACCAGGGCCGCAGCCGGGTACGCCACCACCCGGCGCTGGAACTGACGCCGGACGGCCAGAAGCCAAGCGGCACCCGTGGACATTGCTGCGGTCACGATCTCCCCATTCCGGACGCCGGAGCCGCTGAGCGGCGGCCTGCACGGCTTCTGCACCGTGAGTGCGACGGAACGGTTCGCCCCGGGCGTCGGAAACCGACGGTACCGGAGCAAGTGCTGAAAGTGAGCTACTTGTCGACTTGTCGGTTACCCGGCGAGTCGCGATCCATTACGCCCTGCGACGACCGCGACGCGTGTCGGGATCCGGGTACGGAGTTCCTCCACGTGGCTGATCACGCCTACCGTGCGGCCGCCCCGGCGCAACTCGTCCAGCACGGTCATGACCGCGTCGAGGGCCTGCGGGTCGAGGCTACCGAAACCCTCGTCGACGAAGAGCGTGTCAAGTTGCACGCCGCCGGTCTCCGCGGTCACCACGTCGGCCAGGCCGAGGGCCAGGGCGAGTGACGCCATGAAGCCCTCTCCGCCGGAAAGCGTCTTCGTGGGCCGGCGGCACCCTGTGTACTCGTCGAAGACGTCCAACCCGAGGCCGCCGCGGGCGCCATGACGCGCGTGGGCGTCGCTGTGCAGGAACGTGTAGCGGCCGCCGGACATCTCGAGCAACCGGCGGCTCGCCACCTCGGCGACCTGCTCAAGCCGGGCGGCCAGCACGAACGACTGCAACCGCATCCGCAACGTGTTGGAACCGCGGCCGGTGACCAGGTCGGCGAGTGCGGTCACCTGGTCCGCCCAGGCGCGCTGCTCCGCCAGCTCGGTCTCGGCCGAGATGACGTCGCCGGCGAGCACGTCGAGCGCATGGGAGCACCGGCGGGCCCGCTCGAGCTCTGACACGGCGTCCTCGCGCCGGCGGGTGATCGCGGCGCATCGCTCCTCGAGCTCCGCGACGTCCGGGCGCTGCTCCAACCCGGCGAGGTCGGGTTCGGCGAGCCGACCACGGACGACCGCCAGCCGGCGATCGTGCCCGTCGAGCTCGCGGTCGAGCGCGGCGAGCCGGCCCGTCTCGAGCAGCGCGGCGCCGGCGTCCAGGACGTCCGGGAAGCCCGCGCCCCCGGCGCGCTCCTCCGCGGCTTGCAGTGCCGTCGCCGCCGACTCGCCGCTGCGCGCCTCCTCGGCGACGGCCTGGACCAGCGCCTGGCAGCGTTCCACCGTGTCGTTCAGCCGCACGACGCGCGTATCCAGGTCGGGGTCCTCGCCGCGGGCCAGATCCAACCGCCGCTCGAGCTCGGTCAGCGTGCCGGTCAGGGCCTCTCGCTCGGCGGTGCGCGCGCCCAACTCTTCGCGGTCGGCGGCCAGACGGCCGGCCGCGGCCTGGCGCTCGGCCAGCAGATCGGCCAGCAGGGCCTCGGCGGCGGTCAGGGTCCGCGCCAGGTCCTCGGTCTCGCGTGCCGACGCCCGCAGCCCTCCGAGGGCAGTGGACTGCTCGGACACGGGCGCTTCTCCTCCGCGGGCGCGGAGCGCGGCGAGGTCGCGCTCCTGCCGGTCCACCTCGCCCGATGCGGCCATGAGCGCGGCTTCTGCTGTCTCGGCAGCGGTGTGCGCCGCCTCCTCGTCTGCCGTGGACACGACCGGTCCGGTGTGCGTAGCCGGCCGCGGGTGCTCGGTGGCCCCGCAGACCGGGCAGTCCCCACCGTCGGTGAGCCGGGTGGCGAGCTCGGCAGCCATGCCGTCGAGCCGCTGTGCCCGCAGATCGAGCCAGTCCTCCCGCGCTCCTGACCACGCCTCGCGACGCTCCTGGACGGTGCGGCGGCCCTCGGCCAGGCGCGCCTCCAGACGGTCCGCGGTCCGGGTCGCCTCGATCGCCGCCGTCGCCGCGGCGACGGCCTCCAGCTCTGCCGGGAGCCGGACCGCTGCGGCGCGCGCCCGCACGACCCGGTCCTCCTGCTCGGCCAGCCTCGCGGGCCAGGACTCCGCCGTCCGGGCGGCGCGCTCGCACGCCGTGGTCAGCCGCACGATGCGCAGGCCGAGCGCCTCGATGCGCCGCTGCAGCTCCCGGGCCCGATCGACCTCGGGGAGCAGTGCCCGGGCAGCCGCCGCCTCGTCCCGCAGCTCCCGCACCAGCTCGTCGTCAGCGTCGCGGCCAGCAGCCACGTCGGCCCACGCCACGTTGGCCCGGCCCACCGCTGCCACGGCCTGCTCGGCCAGGACCGCCGCCCGGCCGGCGGACTCCAGGCAGTCGCGGAGCGGCTCCGCGCGGCGCCCGGCGTCGCGCTCGGCACGCAGCGCGATCAACTCGCGTTCCCGGTCCATCAGTGCTGCCAGTTCAACGATGGCCTGCTCACGGCGGTCGTGCCGGTCGGCGAGTGCCCGCGCGGCAGCGAGCTCGCCATCCGCCTGGCCTGCGTCGGTGGCCGCTCCTTCGGCGCGCACGGACGCCTCGGCCAGTCGTGCTCCTGCCGTCGTCCGGACGCGGTCGACCCATGGGCCGACGGCATGTCCGCCACCCCCGCCCACCAGCTCAGGGGCGAGCGCCTCCGGGACATCGACGTCGGCAACCTGCGCCACGCGGGCCAGCAGTGTGCTGACCCGCGCCCGCTGGACGGCCACCCGCTCGCGCGCCGTCGCGCGCTCGTCGGCCAGCCACTCCTCGGCGGAGGCGAACCGCCCGACGTCGAACAGGGTTCGCAGGAGCTCACCACGGTGCTCGGGCTCGGCGCGCAGGAACCGCGCGAAGTCGCCCTGAGGCAGCAGGACCACCTGGCAGAACTGGTGCACATCCAGGCCCAGTCGGGTGCGGAGGTGCTCGGAGCCCTCGTCGATGCGCGTGCTGACCGGCTCCCAGCCCCCGTCGGTGAGCCGCTGGACGGTCAGCCGGGCCTGCTCGGTCGTGACGCCCTCGCCCCGCTTCTTGGGCCGCTGCTGCTCGGGACGACGGACGACCCGCAGGCGCTCGACACCGAGGGTCAGTTCGCAGGACACCTCGGTGCGGATCGCGGTCGCGGCGTGGTCGCTGCGCAGCCGCTTCTCCTCGCCCCGCGCGCCGGGAACCGTGCCGTAGAGAGCGAACACCACGGCGTCGAGCAAGGTCGTCTTGCCCGCGCCGGTGGGACCCCACAGGAGGAAGAGGCCGTCGCGACCGACCTCGTCGAAGTTCACCTCCACGGTGCCGGCGAACGGCCCGAACGCGGTGAGGGACAGGCTGTGCAACCTCACCGGCGAACCTCTTCCCGGTGGGCGGCGCCCAGCGCCCGGGCCAGCAGGTCCCGCTCGGCGGAGCTCGGGCCGAGCCCCGGACGTGCCCGACGAACTCCGCGGCGACGTCGAGGTCGCTGCGACCGCGCAGCCGCTCCTGGTAGCTGCGTCCGTCGACGGCGGTTCCGGCGCCGGCCCACTCCAGGTGCACGCAGTGCGGGAACCGCCCCTGCAGGCTCCGCATCGGATCCACCGGCCGGATCGGGTCGGTGAGCCGGGCAGAGACGAAGTGCTCCTCTGCCCGCGCGTGCGCCGGGTCCTCCATCAGCTCGGGCAGGGTGCCGGTCAGGACAGTGAGCTCCCGCGGGGTCGGCAGGTGGACGGGTCGCACCGCGGCGAGGCCTCGGGCGTCCAGCTCGACCAGCCAGGCCTGCTTCTGCTGCCCCGCCTCCCCGAAGGAGTAGGCCAGGGGCGAGCCGCTGTAGCGCAGCCGCGGGGTCAGCGTCTGCGGGCGGTGCAGATGGCCGAGCGCCACGTAGTCGACCCCGTCGAAGACCGATGACGGGACGAGGTCGACACCGCCCACGCAGATGTCGCGCTCGCTCTCGCTGGCCACGCCGCCGCCCACGAACGCGTGCGCGAGCACGACCGAGCGAACTCCGGGACGCAGGAACAGGTCAGACCGGACACGCTCCATGGCCGCGCTCAGCACCGCCTCGTGGCTCCGCGCTCCGCTGATCCCCAGCTCGTGCCGGGCGACGTCGGGTTCCAGGAACGGCAGACCGTAGACGGCCACCTCGCCGTGCTCGTCGGTCACCAGGACTGGCTCGTCCAGCCGGCCGGTCGAGGCTCGGACGTGCAGTCCCGCGGCCGAGAGCAGCCCCGAGAACGTGCCCAGCCGGCGGGCCGAGTCGTGGTTGCCCGGCGTCATGACGACGGCGGCGCCTGCGGCGAGCAGCCGCCCGACCACGCGGTCGAGCACCGCCGTCGCGTCGGCCGACGGGACGGCGCGGTCGTAGACGTCCCCGGCGACCAGCACGACGTCCACCGACTCCGCCGCGACGACGCGTCCCAGTCCGCTGAGCACCGCCTCCTGCTCGGCGAGCAGCTCGGTGCCGTGCAGGGTCCGACCGATGTGCCAGTCGGACGTGTGCAGCAGGCGCATGAGCGGAAGGTAGGCGGCGCCTCCGACAGAACCGGCCCAGGCGCGCCGTGACGGAACGGTCACACGACCGGACGGGTCAGAGATACTCCTGAGGAGCCGTGCCGCCGAGCCCGTAGTGGTCGCCGAGGACGTAGCCGGCGCTCTCGTACGCCCTCCGGTCGGCGTCCTCCTCGATCATGTGGTTGAGCAGCTGCTGGACACCGTCGCTGTCGGGGATCTGGCGCAGGACCGTCGGGCCGCTGTCCCCAGCCGATTCGATGGTGATCGTCCCGGAGTTGACGACCCGGTCCCAGAGACGCTGCGTGTAGGAGACGTCGGTGATGCGGGACAGCCCGATGTCGCGGCCGCGACGGGCGAGGATCCCCTCCCGGAAGAGCAGCCGGTGGGTGGTCACCACGTAGTGCGTCGTCCGCCAGCGCAGCAGCGGGACCAGGACCAGGGCCAGCAGGAGCACGAGCGCGACGGCCAGGACGAGCATGCGGACGATGCCCTGCTGCCGGCCCTCCGGGATCGCGGCCAGGCCGAACGAGGTGGCCCCGACGACGAGCAGGAGCCGGACGACCGGCCAGAAGATCGTCGTCCAGTGCGGGTGCAGGTGCCGGACGACCTCTTCGTCCCCGGCGAGCAGCTTGTCCGGATAGGGCATGCCGCCAGGATGACCCAGGTCGAGGACGTCGCCGGTGATTGCGGCCCGCTGCGGACGGGGACCACCTCCCGCGTCACACCCGGCGCACGTGCCGCACGTCGCCGGACGCGAGTTCGACCTGCCCCCGTCCGTCGCCACCACCAGGCGTCCGTCCCAGTCCACCGCGGTGGCCGTCCCCTCCAGGGTGGAGCCGTCGGGCAGGCTGACGGCGACGTCGGCGCCGACGGTCGAGGACCACGCGAGGTAGTCCCGTGCCAGGCCCGAGGCGACCGGGTCGCCGAGGGCCGCAGTCCATGGCCGGTAGCGGCGCTCCACCGCACGGAGGAAGGCCAGGAGCACCGGGCCGCGGTCCACGGTCGCCCCGGTGATCCGGGACAGGGAGGTGCCGGTGCCGGGCAGCTCGTCCGACGTCGTGGACACGTTGAGCCCGACGCCGACGACGACGGCGGGCGGCCCGGTGGGCGAGCTCGTGGATTCGGCCAGGATCCCGGCCAGCTTGAGACCGTCCATGGCCAACAGGTCGTTCGGCCACTTCAGCGACGCCCGGACGCCGGTCACCTCGCCCACCGCCTCCGCCAGGGCCACGCCGACGAGCAGCGGCAGCCAGCCACGACGGGCGGCGGGCACGTCGGGGCGCAGCAGGAACGAGACGGTGAGACCGGCGCGGGGCGGGGAGGTCCAGATCCGGTCCAGCCGGCCGCGGCCGGCGACCTGGTGCTCGGCCACGAGCACCACGCCCTCGGGCTCGTCCGCTGCCGCGGCGGCCACCAGCTCCGCGTTGGTGGACCCGATCTCGGCAATCACCCGCAGGCTCCGCCACAGCTCGCTGTCCCGGGTGAGTGCGCTGGACAGGGCGGGTCCGTCGAGCGCCGGGCGCTCCAGATCGGACCATCGGGATGAGGGCGTGTCGGGCACTCCCTTACGCTACGGCCCGTGATCGCGCTTGCGGGATCACCGATGTGCACAGCACTGCCGCGAACGTGCGGCCGACGAGCGCCAGCGAGGAGACAACGCGTGAGTGCCGCCGAGCTCGAGAGCGCCGGGGAGAACGTCCCCGGCGACATCGACATCCACACGACCGCCGGGAAGCTTGCCGACTTCGAGCGGCGGGTCCAGGAGGCCACCCACGCCGGCTCCGAGCGCGCCGTGGAGAAGCAGCACGCCGCGGGCAAGATGACCGCGCGCGAGCGGATCGAGGCGCTGCTGGACCCGGGTTCGTTCACGGAGTTCGACGAGTTCGCCCGGCACCGCTCGACGAACTTCGGCATGGACGCCAAGCGTCCCTTCGGCGACGGCGTCGTCACCGGCTACGGCACCGTCGACGGCCGTCCGGTCGCGATCTTCTCCCAGGACGTGACCGTCTTCGGCGGCAGCCTCGGCGAGGTGTACGGCGAGAAGATCGTGAAGATCCTCGACTTCGCCGTGTCCAACGGCTGCCCCGTCATCGGCATCAACGAGGGTGGTGGCGCCCGCATCCAGGAGGGCGTGGTCTCCTCGGCCTCTACGGCGAGATCTTCCGGCGCAACGTCCACGCCTCGGGCGTCATCCCGCAGATCTCCCTGGTCATGGGCCCCGCGGCCGGCGGGCACGTCTACTCCCCGCGCTCACCGACTTCATCGTGATGGTCGACAAGACCAGCCAGATGTTCATCACCGGCCCCGACGTGGTGAAGACCGTGACCGGCGAGGACGTCACGCTCGAGGAGCTCGGCGGCGCCCGCACGCACAACACCAAGTCCGGGTGGCGCACTACCTGGCCGAGGACGAGACCGACGCCCTCGACTACGTCAAGGCGCTGCTGTCCTACCTGCCCAGCAACAACCTGGACCCGCTGCCGGCGATCGAGATGCCGCCGGTCGAGACGGTGCTGCCCAACGCGCTGACCGACTCCGACCTCGAGCTCGACACCTTCGTCCCCGACTCGGCGAACACGCCCTACGACATGCACACCGTGATCGAGCACGTGCTCGACGACGGCGAGTTCCTCGAGGTTCAGCCGCTGTTCGCGCCGAACATCCTCATCGGCTTCGGCCGGATCGAGGGCCGGCCGGTCGGGATCGTGGCCAACCAGCCGACGCAGTTCGCCGGCACCCTGGACATCGACGCCAGCGAGAAGGCCGCCCGGTTCGTGCGCACCTGCGACGCGTTCAACATCCCGGTGCTCACCTTCGTCGACGTCCCCGGCTTCCTGCCCGGGACGTCGCAGGAGTGGGAGGGCATCATCCGGCGGGGCGCCAAACTCATCTACGCCTACGCCGAGGCCACGGTCCCCAAGGTCACCGTCATCACCCGGAAGGCCTATGGCGGCGCGTACGACGTCATGGGTTCCAAGCACCTGGGTGCCGACGTCAACCTGGCCTGGCCCAGCGCGCAGATCGCCGTCGTCGGGGCCCAGGGCGCCGTCGGCATCCTGTACCGCAAGGAGCTCGCCGCGGCCGAGGACCCCGACGCCAGGCGCGCGGAGCTCATCGCCGACTACGAGGACACCCTCGCCAACCCCTACATCGCCGCCGACCGCGGCTACGTGGACGCGGTCATCCCGCCGTCGCAGACGCGCGTGCAGGTGACCAAGGCCCTGCGGGTACTGGCCAACAAGCGCCAGACGCTCCCGCCGAAGAAGCACGGGAACATCCCGCTGTGAGCGAGGAAGCGCGTCCCCTCCTGCGGGTGGTGTCCGGTTCCCCCACGGCCGAGGAGCTCGCGGCGCTGACCGTCGTCGTCGCGGCGCTCTCCCAGACGCGCACCCGGCGCCGGCCGACGCCGGTGGGCGCCTGGGCCTCCTACGCCGACGGGCACCGTCGTCCGCTCCAGGCCGGCCACGGCGGCTGGCGAGCGGCCGGGAGGTCCGCATGAGGAGCGACCGCAGGCTCGTCCTCGCGTCCGCCTCCCCGCCCGGCTGTCCCTGCTGCGGCAGGCCGGCCTGGCGCCGGAGGTCGTCGTGAGCCAGGTCGACGAATCGACCGTCCACGCCCCGCGCGTGGCCGAGCAGGTCGCCCTCCTCGCGGCGGCGAAGGCCGCCGCGGTAGCCAAGCAGGAGACGGACGCGCTGGTCATCGGCGCGGACTCGCTGCTGGAGTTCAACGGCCGGCCGTTGGGCAAGCCCGCCGACGCCGCCGAGGCCCGGGACCGCTGGCAGCGGATGGGCGGCCGGTCCGGCGTCCTGCACACGGGGCAGGCGCTCTTCGACGTCCAGGACGGCGCCGTCGTCGGCCGGGACATCGCCGTCGCCTCGACGGTCGTGTACTTCACGACCCCGACGCCGCCGGAGATCGAGGCCTACCTGGCCACCGGCGAACCGCTGGCCGTGGCCGGTGCCTTCACCCTCGACGGCCTCGGTGCGCCGTTCGTGCGCCGGGTCGAGGGCGACCCGGCGGCCGTGGTCGGCCTGTCGCTGACCGTGCTGCGCACCCAGCTGGCCAAGCGCGGCCTTGCCATCACCGACCTCTGGCGCCGCTGACCAGCCGCTCCACCCCGAACCACAGTCCGACCGCTCGACTCGACGAGGGAGTTCCACCGGTGCAGAAGGTCCTGATCGCCAACCGCGGTGAGATCGCGGTCCGCGTGGCACGCGCCTGCAAGGACGAGGGCCTGGCCAGCGTGGCCGTCTACGCCGAGCCCGACCGGGACGCGCTGCACGTGCGGGTCGCCGACGAGGCGTTCGCGCTGGGTGGCACCACGCCCGGCGACTCCTACCTCGTGATCGACAAGATCCTGGACGCGGCGGAGAAGTCCGGCGCCGACGCGATCCACCCGGGTTACGGCTTCCTGTCGGAGAACGCCGACTTCGCCCAGGCGGTCATCGACGCCGGGCTGATCTGGGTCGGCCCCTCCCCGCGGCGATCATCGCCCTGGGTGACAAGGTGCAGGCCCGGCACATCGCCACCAAGGCGGGCGCCCCGCTGGTCCCCGGCACCAAGGACCCCGTCGGCGGCGCCGACGAGGTCGTCGCCTTCGCCGAGGAGCACGGGCTGCCGGTCGCCATCAAGGCGGCGTTCGGTGGCGGCGGCCGCGGGCTCAAGGTGGCCCGCACCATCGAGGAGATCCCCGAGCTGTTCGACTCCGCCGTCCGGGAGGCGGTGTCGGCCTTCGGTCGCGGTGAATGCTTCGTCGAGCGGTTCCTGGACAAGCCGCGGCACGTCGAGGCGCAGGTGCTGGCCGACACCCACGGCAACGTGGTGGTGGTCGGCACCCGCGACTGCTCGCTGCAGCGCCGCAACCAGAAGCTGGTCGAGGAGGCCCCCGCCCCGTTCCTGACCGACGAGCAGCGCGGCCGGATCCACTCCTCGGCCAAGGCGATCTGCGCCGAGGCCGGCTACCACGGCGCCGGGACCGTCGAGTACCTGGTCGGCGTCGACGGCTCCATCTCCTTCCTGGAGGTGAACACCCGCCTGCAGGTCGAGCACCCGGTCAGCGAGGAGACCAGCGGCATCGACCTGGTCCGTCAGCAGTTCCGCATCGCCCGCGGCGAGGCCCTCGAGATCACCGAGGACCCGACGCCGCGCGGGCACAGCATCGAGTTCCGGATCAACGCCGAGGACGCGGGCCGCAACTTCATGCCGGCCCCCGGCCCGGTGCAGCGCCTGGAGATCCCGCAGGGCCCGGGCGTGCGGTGGGACTCCGGTGTCGAGACCGGCGGTGAGGTCGCCGGGGCCTTCGACTCCATGCTGGCCAAGCTGATCGTCACCGGCGCCACCCGCGGGGAGGCGCTGCAGCGCGCCCGGCGCGCCCTGGACGAGCTCGTCGTCGAGGGCATGCCGACGGTGATCCCCTTCCACCGCGCCGTCGTCCGGGACGAGGCCTTCACGACCGAGCCGTTCACCGTGCACACGCGGTGGATCGAGACCGAGTGGGACAACCAGGTCGCCCCCTACGGCGCCGCGCCGGCCGAGCAGGACGAGGAGACGCCGCGCCAGACCGTCGTCGTCGAGGTCGGCGGACGCCGGCTGGAGGTCTCGCTGCCGGCCGGTCTGGCCGCGGGCGGACCCGCCCCGGGCGCCGCGGCCAAGCCGCGGAAGCGCGGCGGTGGCGGCAGCGGGTCGGGCGCCTCCGGGGACTCCCTGACCTCGCCCATGCAGGGCACCATCGTCAAGGTCGCCGTCGAGGACGGGGCCACCGTCGAGGCCGGCGACCTGGTCGTCGTCCTGGAGGCGATGAAGATGGAGCAGCCCATCACCGCGCACAAGGCCGGGACGATTTCCGGGCTGGACGCCGAGGTCGGCGCCGCGGTGACCAGCGGTGCGGTGATCTGCACCATCGCCGACGCGGCGGGCGAGGATCCTGACCCGAGGACACCCGGAGCCTGACGGACGGTCGTTCGTCCGTCAGACTCCGACGGGGATCACCCCTGTCACCAAGGCGTCCCGGTGGGGAGGAGCCCCAGGGCGAAGCCCGTCGCCTGGATGGTGTTGGCGGAGGTGCCGCCGAGGGCGACCCAGGCCTCGATGGAGCGGATCGGCCGCTTGAGGCCGTTCTCCATGTAGAAGATCGTCCCGTCGGCCGCCCGCAGGAAGCGGGTCAGGTCGATCGCTGCCTTGGGCAGCGCCGCGCACGCCGCCGGGTCCACGGCCGTGTCGTACAGGGTGTAGTGGGCGGCGGCGTCCGTACCGACCCGGTACAGCTTGCCGCCCAGCCCCAGGTAGCGGGTGCCGCCGCAGTCGATCGCCGTCCCGATGCCGGAGTTGCGCACCGTGTAGGCGGCCACGTCCACGTCACCCACCTGCACGAGCCGCGTCGCACCCAGCTCCAGCGTGGTGCTGAACGACCCCACCGGGATCAGCTCGGACCGGCCGTTGACGAAGAACACCGTGGGGCTGCGCGGCGAGAACACCAACGCACCCGGCCCCAGCTGCGCCGGACCCGCCGGCAACAGATCGGCCACCCGCTGATCGATGGTCAGGAAACTCGGCGCCGGATCCCCGCCGTTGAGCGCGACCAGATCCGGCCAGGACGAGACGCTGCGCCGCTTACCCTCCCGCAACACGTACACCGTGCCACTGGCCGAACCCTTCACGAACCCAGCTCCGCTGAACGTCCCCGCATCAGGGAAATACCCCAGCACCGACGCCGGCATCTCCGGCGGCGCCGCAGGCAGCATCGCCGGATCGGTGAGGTGCCACTTGCCGGCCTCGGTCAGCAGGAACACCCCAGACCCACCCGCCTCCCGGACGATCGCCCCCGGCACCCCCACCCGCGGCAGCTGACGCAAGCTGACATCGTCCAGCAGCCGCACCGGCAGCCCCCGCAACGCCGACACCACCCGCACCGGCTCGGCCACCGACACGAAGTCAGAACCCACGCTCAGAGTCATGCCACCGGTCGACCGGTTCCGCAGCGCCACACCCGGGCGGGTGACCGGCACCCCATAGGGCACATGCGCCACACCCGCTTCCAGCAGCGTCACACCGACCGTCGGCATCCCCGCCGCGACCAGCGCCGCGTCATCCACCGCCTCCCGCTTCACCCCACCCTGGACGAAGAACGCCTTCCCGGTGGTCGTCCGGTACAACGACGTCATCATCGGCCCGGTATGGAACGCATCGATCAGCGGCTGCTCCAGCCGGACCAGGGAATCGCAGGACCCGCCGTAGTCAGCCACCTGCCCGCACGACGGGAACTGCAACTTCATCCCCGCATCAAGGAAAAACACCCCGCCCGTGGGCGCGTGCACAACGCGGCTCATCCGCGGCCCGGTGGTCCTGCGGTCGAGGTACTGCTGCGAGACGAACCCGACCGACCCTAACGGGGCCACGGCCTCCAGTGTCCCGTAGTCCGGGATCAGATGCTTGTTCGCTCCCGACACCACGTACACGGACGGGTCCTGTGCGGTCCTCACCAGGTGGCTCCCGGCGCGCGGGTCACCGAACCAGTCGGTGAACATCCGCCAGAAGTTCCGGTTGCCGTAGGAGCTACACGAGTCGCCGGTGCCGTAGAGGTTGTTCAACGATGCCGCGTTGGGCTGGTACGGCGTGTAGTTGTACAGACCTGCGGTGGCCTGATTGGCGATGAGCACCGGCCCCGAGCCGCAGCGATCCAGGTCCTCGTGCCAGTACACCTGGGCCACCTGGCCGGCCTTGTGCCGGAAGCTCCCGGGGCGGGCTGCGTAGTCCTGGAACCGCCGGGCTGCGGAGTAGACCTGGTTGAAGAACCCGTAGTACTGGGCGTCGCATGCCGCGGTGTCCGGGCAGCCGAACCCCACCGCCGAGCGGTAGTTGGTGTTCGTGGGCTTGGTCCGCGTGACCAGCCGCTGCTCCTTCTCGAGGAGCACGAGGAGGACCTGGGGGTTGATGCCGCAACTGTGCGCCGTGCCGGCGATGATCTGCGCCGCGGACTGCACCAGTCCGCCTTGATATCCCTGGCACAGCCCGTCCGGGACGCGCGCCCCCGTGGTGGTCGTGTAGTCCTTGAGACAGGCCTGCTCCCCGGCGACGCAGGCGGCGCCGCGGTTGGACAGGAAGCTCTGCACCTCGTGCGCCGTCATCGTGGTCGGGTTGAAGAACACGCTGTCACTGATGAGGTTGCCGGGGTCGAAGTCCGCTGCGAGTGCAGCGGTGGCCCGGGGCTCACCGCCGACCCCCAGCATCAGCGCCCCCGCCATCAGGGCCATGACGAGGACCTGGGCGGACCGGACGTAACGACGCCGGGGTGCTGTCGACGTCATCGCGGCGCTCCGGTCGGGATGAGCGAGAGCGCGGAGGCCGTCGCCTGGATGGTGTTGACGGAGGTGCCGCCGAGGGCGACCCAGGCCTCGATGGAGCGGATCGGCCGCTTGAGGCCGTTCTCCATGTAGAAGATCGTCCCGTCGGCCGCCCGCAGGAAGCGGGTCAGGTCGATCGCTGCCTTGGGCAGCGCCGCGCACGCCGCCGGGTCCACGGCCGTGTCGTACAGGGTGTAGTGGGCGGCGGCGTCCGTACCGACCCGGTACAGCTTGCCGCCCAGCCCCAGGTAGCGGGTGCCGCCGCAGTCGATCGCCGTCCCGATGCCGGAGTTGCGCACCGTGTAGGCGGCCACGTCCACGTCACCCACCTGCACGAGCCGCGTCGCACCCAGCTCCAGCGTGGTGCTGAACGACCCCACCGGGATCAGCTCGGACCGGCCGTTGACGAAGAACACCGTGGGGCTGCGCGGCGAGAACACCAACGCACCCGGCCCCAGCTGCGCCGGACCCGCCGGCAACAGATCGGCCACCCGCTGATCGATGGTCAGGAAACTCGGCGCCGGATCCCCGCCGTTGAGCGCGACCAGATCCGGCCAGGACGAGACGCTGCGCCGCTTACCCTCCCGCAACACGTACACCGTGCCACTGGCCGAACCCTTCACGAACCCAGCTCCGCTGAACGTCCCCGCATCAGGGAAATACCCCAGCACCGACGCCGGCATCTCCGGCGGCGCCGCAGGCAGCATCGCCGGATCGGTGAGGTGCCACTTGCCGGCCTCGGTCAGCAGGAACACCCCAGACCCACCCGCCTCCCGGACGATCGCCCCCGGCACCCCCACCCGCGGCAGCTGACGCAAGCTGACATCGTCCAGCAGCCGCACCGGCAGCCCCCGCAACGCCGACACCACCCGCACCGGCTCGGCCACCGACACGAAGTCAGAACCCACGCTCAGAGTCATGCCACCGGTCGACCGGTTCCGCAGCGCCACACCCGGGCGGGTGACCGGCACCCCATAGGGCACATGCGCCACACCCGCTTCCAGCAGCGTCACACCGACCGTCGGCATCCCCGCCGCGACCAGCGCCGCGTCATCCACCGCCTCCCGCTTCACCCCACCCTGGACGAAGAACGCCTTCCCGGTGGTCGTCCGGTACAACGACGTCATCATCGGCCCGGTATGCACGGCGTCGATGAGCGACTGCTCCCAGTTGACGAGCTCGTCGCAGGATCCACCGAAATCGGTCACCTGCCCGCACGAGGAGAACTGCAACTTCATCCCGGCGTCCAGGAAGTACATCGCTCCTGTGGGTGCACGCACCACGCGGTGCTGACGCGGGCCCGTGGTGAATCCGTCCAGGTACTGCTTCGACACGTAGCCCACGGACCCCAAGGGGCGAGTGCTGCCAGGGTCCCGAGGTCCTCGACCGGGTACTTGTGCGTCCCGGACACGACGTAGACCGCGGCCGACTCGGGCGTCCGCAGCAGGGTGCGACCGACGGCCCCGACGAGGGCGTTCACGCGTTCCCGGATCTCCCCGAGTCGCGCGTAGCCGTACTGCCCCGGACAGGCGGTGCTGCCGACATCCCGGTGCCCGAAGACGGTCGGGAGTGTGACGCGTTGCCCGGCGGCGTACCTCGCCGTCCCGCCGCCGCCGGACGTGAGGACCGTGCTGCCTCGTGGATCGACGCCGTACAGGCCGAGCTTCCAGGCAATGATCTCGGAGACGGCGTTGACCGTGACTTGGGGCACCTGGACGAGGTCGTAGTTGCCCAGCATGGACACGCCGAAGGTGAAGGTGTTGAACCCGCCGGCGTGGGCGCCGACGACCGTGGACGTCAGCCCTCCGTAGCGACCCTCGAAGATGCGCCCGAACTTGTCGACGATGACGTTGTAACCGATGTCGCCCCAGCCTCGCGTCTGCGTGTGGTACGCGTAGATCGACCGCAGCATGGCCGGGACCTGCGCCGCGGTGTAGTTGTTCCCGTCGGCGCTGTGGTGGATCGTGGCGGCCTTGATCGTCGACGGGAACTCCGGGTCCCAGAAGCGGATGGACTCGTCCGCGCCCCACTCGGCGCGGCTGTGTACCCGCGGCATCGTCCCGGCTGCATGGGCCGTCGTCGAGGCTGCAGCCGGCCCTCCCAGCGCGTCCGCCGGGCCGCTGCCCGGGTCCAGGAGCGCCACCCGGACGTCCTGGGGGCGGCGCCGTCGGTGCCCTGGACGACCACGTCGATGCCGCTGGCCGGACCGGTCCAGTAGGGCGCCGTCCCGTCCCTGACGACATGGTCGGCGGTCTCCGCGGACGTCCGCTGGACCGCCTCGTCACGCTCGAGGGTGGTCCACGGACCCCAGTTCCCGCTCGTGTTCTTGACCCGGATCCGGGCGACGACGTCGATGACGGCCGGGTCCTGCCGCCACGTGACACCCACGCTGGCGAACTCGGCCACGTCGGGGCGGCTCACGGTGAGCACCGGACGACCCGGCACCTCCTCACCGGACAACGGGACCTCGTTCCCGGCCCCCGGCGACGAGGCACCGGCGGAGGACGTCGGCACGGGCGGTGCAGTCGACCCTGCGGTCGGCGACGCCGACCGGCTGGCCTGCACCTCTGCGTCATCACTGACGACGGCATCCCGTGCCGGGTCGGTGACCGAGCCCAGTTCGATCTCCTCGATGGCCGTCGGGATCGGCTTCGGGTCGCCTTTGGTGAGCACGCTGAACGTGAGGAGCGTGCCGGTCATTACCAGGAAGGCCAGGAAGCACGCGAGGATGCGGCGCACGGGATTGCTCCGATGAGGGTCGACGGGATCCACGGCGGGAGCGCAGACGAGATTCGCCGCCCATCCTGACCGCTCGAGGTCCTTCAGTCGAACACCCTGTGTGTGTCCGGCGTGGCGTAGGGTTACCGTATTGTGAGGTTCTGCCGAGTGGGACGGATCAGTCCGTCAGGACCCGGCCCCGCTCGGTGCCACCGGCTCGGACCCATGCGGCGTTAGGATCGGCTGCCGGTGGCGTGAGCGGGCACCGCTCCCGTGAGCCACCGTGCGCCCGGACGGGCACATCGAACGAGAGACGGTACGTACGCATGCAGGACAGCGACGCCCAGGAGCGTCTGGCGCGACTGGACCAGCTCGAGCTCAAGCCGGTCGGACCCCAGCAGGGGCTGGTGACCGGGACGTCGTCGTCGCTGCGGGACATCCACCGCTACCGCGAGCTGCTGATCCTGCTCGTCCGGCGGGAGCTGCGGGCCCGGTACAAGAACAGCTCGCTGGGCTTCGTCTGGAGCCTGGTGAAGCCGGTCGCCCAGCTGCTCATCTACTTCGTCGTGATCGGCAAGTTCCTCGGAGCCGCGCGGGCCATCCCCGAGTTCGCCATCTTCGTGTTCGCCGGGCTCACCATGTGGGCCCTGTTCAACGAGACCGTGAGCGGCGGGGCCGGATCGATCGTGGCCAATTCCGGCCTGATCAAGAAGGTGTACCTGCCGCGCGAGGTCTTCCCGCTGAGCACCGTCGGTGCCGCGATCTTCAACTTCGCGATCCAGTTCGGGGTGCTGATCGCGGCGACGGTGGTGGTCGGCAGCTTCCCTGGTCGCAGAAGCTCCTCTACGTCCCGGTCGCGATCGTGCTGGTCCTGGTCTTCGCGACGGCGCTGGCGATCCTGCTGTCGGCGGTCAACGTCTACCTGCGCGACGTGCAGCACCTGATCGAGATCGTCGTCCTCATCCTCTTCTGGGCCTCCCCATCGTCTACTCGTTCAGCTTCGTGACCAGCTTCCTGCGCGGCGGCTGGCTGGAGGAGCTGTACCTGGCGAACCCGGTCACCCTCGCCATCCTCGCGTTCCAGCGAGGCATGTGGGCAGCCGGAGCCAACGAGCCCTTCCCCGACCACATGCCACTGCGGCTGGGCATCGCCCTCGCCATCTCCTTGGCGCTGTTGTGGGGAGCCCAGCGGGTCTTCGCGCGGCTCGAGGGCAACTTCGCACAGGAGCTCTGACCGGCATGACCACGTCCACGTCGACGTCCCCCGAGATCATCCGCGTCACCGACGTCTCGAAGCGGTTCATCCTGCACAAGGAGAAGTCGCTCAAGGAGCGCGTCCTGCGCGGCGGCCGGCGCAGCGGGCACAGCGAGGACTTCTGGCGCTGCGCGACATCAACCTGTCCATCGAGGCCGGCGCGACCGTCGGGCTCATGGGCTCCAACGGCTCGGGCAAGAGCACCCTGCTCAAGGTGATCGGCTCGATCATCCAGCCGACGACCGGCCGGGTCCTGCGCCGCGGCCGGCTGGCCGCCCTGCTCGAGCTCGGCGCCGGGTTCCACCCCGAGCTGACCGGCCGGGAGAACGTCTACCTCAACGCGGCGATCCTGGGCATGACGCGCGTGGAGACCGACCGCCACTTCGACGCCATCGTGGACTTCTCCGGCATCGAGAGCTTCATCGACACCCAGGTCAAGTTCTACTCGTCGGGCATGTACGTGCGCCTGGCCTTCGCCGTCGCCGTGCACGTCGACCCGGACCTGCTGCTGGTCGACGAGGTGCTGGCCGTCGGCGACGAGCCCTTCCAGCGCAAGTGCATGGACCAGATCCGCAGCTTCCAGGAGGAAGGCCGCACGATCGTCCTCGTCAGCCACTCCGCCGACCAGGTCGGCGACCTGTGCGATCGCGCCGTGCTGCTGCGCGACGGGCGGATGGAGTTCGACGGCGCCCCCGCGAGGCCATCAAGGAGCTGCGGGCCGGCTTCGACGAGGACCGGCGCGAAGCCGCCGACCGCCGCTCCGACGACGGCCAGTCCGGTGCCCGCGGCACGATCGAGAGCGTCCAGCTGCGCACCGCGGACGGCACGGCCCTGCGCGACCTCCCCGCCGGTGCCGCGATGGTCGCCCACGTCGCGGTCGACCTCGAGGACTCCGTCGACCGCTGGATGATGGGCTTCGCCATCGAGACGCCGTTGGGCCAGCGCATCTACCACGTGAACACGCACAACGAGGGCGTCGAGCTCAAGCTCGGCCGAGGCCGCCACGAGGTCGAGTTCACCCTTCCGCAGCTGCACCTCGGCGAGGGCGAGTACGTCGTGCGGGTCGGGATCGGTGAGATCCACGGCGAGATGCTCGACCTGCAGGCTCAGGCCGCGACCTTCAGCGTCGACGGCGAGACCGCGGGCAACGGCGTCATCTCCGTCGACACCCGCATCGACGTCCTGAGCTGAGGGTCGGCCTCAGTCGGCGACCATCCAGCGGGCCACGTCACGGCGCGGGATGCGCGCGCTGCGATCGGTGCGCCGTCGGGTCGCCAGGGCCGACGGAACCATCCGCAGCGCCTGCAGCAGCGCCCGGGCGGTGCGCCCGCGCCGCGGCCCCGCGACCAGGTGCCAGAGGGTGCGCAGCAACGCCCGCAGGACGACCGGCCAGGGTGCCTGCGCGAGACTGACCACCAGGCGGTTGCGGATGTTGTGGACCTGGAAGAACTCGGTCCCCGTGCCGGACGACGCGGCGTGCTGGTGGCGCGTCCCGGCGGTGGGCGCGTGCTCGATCCGCCAGCCGGCCCGCCGCAGCCGCCAGGACAGTTCGGTGTCCTCGTAGTACATGAAGAGCGAGCTGTCGAAGAGGCCGACCTCGTCCAGTGCCCGGCGCCGCAGCGCCACGCAGCCCCGTTGAACCCGAAGACCTCGGCCGGTGCCGGGGCGCGTCCGCCGGCGCCAGCCAGTCGCGGTCCCGGCCGTTGCCCGACCGGGTCATGAGGTTGCCCGTCGAGTTCAGCAGCGTGGCCCCGGCCTCCCCGGATCCGCGCGGACCCAGCGGGTCCCGTCGTGCGCCACCAGGGCGCCCTCGGTGCCCGGCGGCGCCGGCCGGTAGGAACCGGCCAGCAGCACCCGCCCGGTGACCGCGGCGACGTCCTCCCCGCCGACCCGCAGCATCGGCGCGGTGATCGCCGCGAGGAAGCCCGGTTCCACCCGGGCGTCGTTGTTCACCAGGACGACGACGTCCCCGGTCGACGCGCGGATGCCCGCGTTGGCCCCCGCCGCGAACCCCTCGTTGGTGGGACGCCGCACGAGGTGCAGCCCCGCGACGAGGGCCTCGGCCAGTTCCGGCGAGCCGTCCTGCGAGGCGTTGTCCACGACCACGACCTCGACGGCCGCGCCCGCCCCCGGGCGTCCTCGACGATCGACCGCAGGCAGTCCAGGAACAGCTCACCGCCGTTCCAGTTCACGACGACGACGCTCGTCGACCCGCCCGGTGGGAGGCCGCCGAGGCCGGTGCTCACTTCCGCTGCAGGAGGCCGGCCCTGGTCAGGACGCTCTTCGCCGCCCGGCGGGCGAGCACGCCGGGCTGACGGGCCTGCAGGCGGGCCAGCTCGTCCCGGGCCTCGTGGAAGGCCAGCGTGTACTCGGCGAGCTTCGCCTCGAGGTCCCGCTGCGTGGCCTCCGCCTGCGCGTCGTGCTCCTCGAGCATCACGTGCAGCTGGTCGATGTCGGTGCGGGCGCGCTGCCACTGGAAGTCGAACCGGTCGCCGCCGCGCACCTCGGCGAGCGTCAGGTCCAGCACCGCGCGCAGGTCCTCCGCCGAGCGCACCCGCCGCGCCGAGATCGCGTCATCGGTCGTGTTCACCCGCGCCTGGAAGGCCGACTCCAGGGCGGTGAACCGGTCGAACGCGTCCCCGTCGGTCGTCAGCCCCAGCTCGGTACCGAGCAGGGCCACCAGCTCGGCCACCGTGCCCGCCGGCAGCAGCCGCTCGGGGCGCGTGCGCGACGCCAGCTGGACGGCGCTCAGGAAGATGCCGCGCAGCAGCACGGAGTCCCGGTCGTACCCGCGGTAGCTCCACTCCTGGTCGATGGCGACCAGCTCGTCGCCGGCAGTGAGGACGACGTTGTGCGGGACGAGGTCCACCGGGGCCCACTCGGCGTCCGGGACGAGGTCCGCCCATCGCCGCAGCAGCTCCGGCCGGCGGGCCGGCTCCTCCAGGAACACCTGGAGGAGATCCCGGCCGGTGACCACAGGTTCGGTCTCGGCGATGGTGTGCCGCACGGGCAGGTCGTCACCGGTGGTCCGGGCCCGCTCCGGATAGAGGGGACGACGCACCACGTGCAGGTCGTCCCCGCTGCCCCGGACCTCGCTGCGCACCGCGTACTCGGGCTGACGCTCGGAGTTGAACAGCACCGCGTGGCGGTCGCCCGACCACAGCGAGGGCCGGACCCCTTGGTGGCCAGCGCGATGAAGGAGTTGGCGAAGTGCTCGGCGACCCCGGAGGCGACCAGGGTGGACCAGGTCAGCCCCTCGTCGGCCAGGTTCAGCCGGGGCACGAGGTAGTCCGGGCTGGGGAACCGCGGCAGCCCCTCCGCCAGCTGCTCGGAGGCTCGGAACATGGTGTCGTTCATCACCGCGCGCGGCAGCTTGTAGTCGGGGAACGCGGCGAGGACCTCGCTGGCGAACCCCGAGTCGGCCAGCAGGCCCTGCAGGACCTGGCGGGGGAAGGTGCGGGCGGGCGACTGCAGGGCGTACCCCTCGAGGGAGTCGAAGGGACGGTTCGTGTGGTCCTCCACAGCCCCGCTGATGTACTTGACGCCCAGCGGATTCTCGATGGCGACCACCAGCGTCCCGCCGTCCTTGAGCACCGCGTGGCACTGCCGGAGGAACGTCAGGTAGGGATCGGCGTCCAGGACGCCCAGGCCCACGTACTCGAGGACGCCGATGACCATGACGACGTCGTAGGTGGGCACCGCCGGCACGTCGTCGAGCGTCCCCACGAAGACCTCGACGGAGGTCAGATCGCGGGACCGCGCCCGCGCGACCCGGGCCCGGGCCGGCATCGGCTCGACCGAGTCCACGACGGCGCACTGCTCACCCAGGTAGCGGGTGATCGGACCGCATCCGCAGCCGATCTCCAGGACCTTCGCGTCCGGGGGCAGATCGAGGCCCCGCACGACATTCGCCCGGGTGGGGACCAGCGAGTACGTCGTCCCCCAGTCGGTGGCCGCCTCGGCCAGCTCCAGCGAACTGGACGACAGATCCGAGGCCGCCTGCACGATGTCGTAGAGGCGCTGCTCGGCGCCGTCGGCGTAGCCCAGGTCGGGCGAGGACAGGACGCGGCACCCGTCCACGGTCCGGACGTCGAGCTCCCGCAGCGGTGTCGTCTCGGTCATGCTGCCCCTCCTCGGGTGGTCGGATGCGGTTCCGGGGGAGCCGCGTCGCGGTGTCGCACAGCTGCCGGCTGGCGCCGGGTCACGGCATCGGGGCTGCGGCCCCGCGTCGGACGCCGCGCCACTTCTGCCAGTGGAACAGCGGGTTGAGCACGAAGTGGTAGGCCTTGCGGCGGACGCTGAAGTCGCGGTCGCGCGCCAGCCGGAGCGAGTCCCGGGCGATGCCGCGGACCATCATCCGGCCCACGACGCCCAGGGATGGGACCGCGACGTCGATGCCGACCTCGCGCTGGCCCATCGTCTCCTCCGTCATGCGGTCGTCGTACTCCGCCAGCGTCATGTCGTTGGAGTGGACCGCCGACGCCCGCGGGGCGAAGGCCTTGATGTACCCCGCCGCGATCACGTCGCGTCCGAAGAGCTGGTCCTCGGCGTAGGACACGTCCCGGTACGGCACGGGACCGGTGAGGATGTCGCGGCGGGCCGCGGAGTTCACGTCGGAGTAGAAGGTGACCGCGTTGCGGACCCCTCGCTGGTGATGAACTCGTCGTCGTAGAACAGCGTCGTCCCGAAGCCCGGCCCGAAACCCTCGAAGACGGCGTTGATCTCGTACTTCAGCAGCGGGAAGCACCACGGGCGCGGGATCTGGCTGCCCATGACCGCGACGATCCGCTCGCTGATCTCGAAGGGCTTGAGCAGCTCGTAGAGCCAGCGGTCGTGCGCGGGGACGGCGTCGTGGGTCAGGTAGGCCACATAGCGTCCGCGCGCCTCGTGGGCGGCCCGGTTGCGGGTCCTGCCGTGCCCGAACTCGATGTTCGGGATCTGCAGGAGCCGGGCGTGCGGGTAGTCGGCCACGATCTGCAGCGTGGAGTCGGTGGACCCCGAATCGATCACCAGGATCTCGACGGCACCGTCGATCCGCTGGTGGGTGACCGCGTGCAGCAGGTCACGGAGGTAGCGCTCGCCGTTGTAGGTGAGCACCACGACCGTCGCGAGCAGGTCGTCGTCCGCGGTCTCAGCCATTGCTGGTGATCTCCTCCCAGGTGCGCCGGATCCCGTCCGGCAGGCTCGTGGTCGCCCGGGTGGCGAACTCCTTCTCGAAGCGCTCGACGCTGAGCACGACGTGGTCGACGAACGTCGCCGGCCGCGGCCGGTTCTCGACCTGGACGTCCCGGCCGGTGACCTCCTCGATCGTCCGCACGAGCTCGGAGATCGACGTGCCCACGCCGCTGCCCACGTTGTAGAGGCTCTCGCGGGCTCCGGCGGTCACGACCTCGGCGATCATCTCCGCGAGGTCGGCCACGTACAGGTAGTCGCGGATCATCGATCCGTCGCCGAAGACGGTCAGCGGCTGCCCGTCGGCCACGCGCCGCAGGAAGATCGGGATCACGCCTTGCCGCTTCAGCGGGTTCTGCCGAGGGCCGTACGGGTTCGAGATCCGGAACGTGGTCGACTCCAGCGCGCTCGTGCGGCTGAAGTAGCGCAGGTAGCTCTCGATCGCCTGCTTGCCGATGGCGTACGGCGAGACCGGCAGGGTCACGTCGGTCTCGCGGAAGACCTGCTGGTCCTGGTCGCCGTAGATGGCCCCACCGCTGGAGGCGTAGTAGACCCGCGCCACCCCGGCCTCCGCGCAGACCTGGAAGAGCTGCACGCTCGAGGTGATGTTGGTCCGGATGTCGATGGTCGGATCGCCCTCGGCGGTCGCCGGGTCGGTGGTGGACAGCAGGTGCAGCACCACCTCCTGGTCGCGGACGGCGTTGCGGACGTCGGCGGCGTTGAGGAAGTCGCCGTGGACCACCCGCACCGACGGATCGGTGAAACGGGGCGGCCCCGGCCGGTGGCGGTCGAAGACCGTCACGCTGTGACCGCGGTCCACCAGTGAGTCGACGACGTGCGACCCGATGAAGCCGTTGCCGCCGATGACCAGGCAGTCAGCCACGCATGGCCTCCACCACGAGCTGCACGAACTCCTTGCCGGGCTGGTCCCACGACATGTCGGCGACGCTCGCCGCCGCGCGCCGGGCGTAGTCCCCGCGGTCGGGCCGGGCGACCTCGTCCATCAGCGCCAGGGCCAGGGCGTGCGGCGAGGGGTCCGCGTAGCGGATGAACTCGTTCTGGACGACCTTGTGGTTGTTCGGACCCTTGTTCAGCACCGGGATGACGCCGCTGGAGAGCAGCTCCAGGGGCAGCAGGGACATGTTGGTGAGCGACAGGACCAGACCGGCCGCGCACTGGTTGTAGATGTCGTTCAGGGCGTCGATCCGAAGGGCGCCGTGGTTGACGTGCCGGAACGGGAGGTCGTAGTTGGACGTGTCCCAGCCGGCCAGGTGGATGGTGCGGTCCGGCTGCGCCCGGGCCACGTGCTGGAGCGCCATGACGCCGAGCTCGAAGCCGCGCCGCGTCGTCACCGGACGGGCGTAGAAGAAGATGTCCTCGCGGTCCTCCGTGCGGGTCAGGCTGTAGTGCCGCAGATCGGCGCCGAACCCGAACGGCGACGTGCGCATGCCGTACTCGTCGGCGAGCCTGTCCGACAACCAGCGGCCGGCCGTGAAGCCGTGGAACCCGAACCGGTAGGTGTTCTCGGCGAGGACGTGCTCGGAACCGACCGGGTAGAAGGCGGGCTCGAAGTCCTGGACGAAGTAGAAGCGGCGAGCCGGGGAGGGGTCCCGGAAGGCGGGATAGGCGGTCTCCCAGCCGGTCGCGAACAGCGCGTCGGTGTCCGCTGCGACGCCCTGGGTGGGCGAGTAGGCGCGGAAGTCGGCCGCGATGGCCGGATAGGACGAGTTGGCCGAGATCAGCTGCTTGAGGTACCTCGCGTCGATCGCGTGATCGGCCGAGTGGTAGAGGTAGATGGTCGCGCGGTGGCCGGCCTCCTCCAGGTACTTGATGAACCGGAAGATGTTCTGGGCGCCACCCGAGGACTCCCCGGCGGGTGCATGATCCACGCCGTCGACAGACCGCGGTCGCGCACGACCAGCGGCTCGGTCGCCCACGGCTGCGGCGGCGTCCAGTCGACCTCCAGCGCGTCCTCGTAGCCGACCAGCATTCGGATCTCCTGGCGCGGGACCAGCGCGGGCTGGTCGGTGACGAGGTGCACCCGTGCGCGGTCCAGCGCCTTGACCGTCAGCGACCGGGTTCCCTCGGTCCGCGCGATCACCGCGGCGCGTCGCCCCATGCGCAGCGCCCGGCCGGTCACGCCTGGGCTGTGCGCCGCGCGCCGTGCCGCCTTGACGGCCAGCGACCGGACACCTTCCGTCCGGAGGATGTCGACCGCTCGACGTGCGTGCCCGCCCATGCATGCCTCTTTCTGTTCGGGTGACCGCGCTCGAGCCCCCACACGACGCCGCCCGGAGCTCGCTACGGCCGTTCCTGCCCGGTCCCGCAGCGCGTGAAGCGCCGCCCCTGAGCCACCACCGCGGCCCGCGTCACGCTACCAGCGCCGCTCCCGACCACCCTGCCGGTCGCGGACACCGCGCGCGGCCGGCGCCGTCACCGCCGAGGGCCGGTGGGAAGCTGGGACAGCGCGAAGCTGGAGATCTGGATGGTGTTGGTCGAGGTACCGCCGAGGGCGGTGAATGTCGCCATCGAGCCGATCGGCCGCTTGAGGCCGTTCTCCATGTAGAAGATCGTCCCGTCGGCCGCCCGCAGGAAGCGGGTCAGGTCGATCGCTGCCTTGGGCAGCGCCGCGCACGCCGCCGGGTCCACGGCCGTGTCGTACAGGGTGTAGTGGGCGGCGGCGTCCGTACCGACCCGGTACAGCTTGCCGCCCAGCCCCAGGTAGCGGGTGCCGCCGCAGTCGATCGCCGTCCCGATGCCGGAGTTGCGCACCGTGTAGGCGGCCACGTCCACGTCACCCACCTGCACGAGCCGCGTCGCACCCAGCTCCAGCGTGGTGCTGAACGACCCCACCGGGATCAGCTCGGACCGGCCGTTGACGAAGAACACCGTGGGGCTGCGCGGCGAGAACACCAACGCACCCGGCCCCAGCTGCGCCGGACCCGCCGGCAACAGATCGGCCACCCGCTGATCGATGGTCAGGAAACTCGGCGCCGGATCCCCGCCGTTGAGCGCGACCAGATCCGGCCAGGACGAGACGCTGCGCCGCTTACCCTCCCGCAACACGTACACCGTGCCACTGGCCGAACCCTTCACGAACCCAGCTCCGCTGAACGTCCCCGCATCAGGGAAATACCCCAGCACCGACGCCGGCATCTCCGGCGGCGCCGCAGGCAGCATCGCCGGATCGGTGAGGTGCCACTTGCCGGCCTCGGTCAGCAGGAACACCCCAGACCCACCCGCCTCCCGGACGATCGCCCCCGGCACCCCCACCCGCGGCAGCTGACGCAAGCTGACATCGTCCAGCAGCCGCACCGGCAGCCCCCGCAACGCCGACACCACCCGCACCGGCTCGGCCACCGACACGAAGTCAGAACCCACGCTCAGAGTCATGCCACCGGTCGACCGGTTCCGCAGCGCCACACCCGGGCGGGTGACCGGCACCCCATAGGGCACATGCGCCACACCCGCTTCCAGCAGCGTCACACCGACCGTCGGCATCCCCGCCGCGACCAGCGCCGCGTCATCCACCGCCTCCCGCTTCACCCCACCCTGGACGAAGAACGCCTTCCCGGTGGTCGTCCGGTACAACGACGTCATCATCGGCCCGGTATGGAACGCATCGATCTGCGACTGCTCGAGGGCGACCGGCGCGTCGCAGGACCCACCGTAATCGGCCACCTGCCCGCACGACGGGAACTGCAACTTCATCCCCGCATCAAGGAAAAACATGTCCCCGCTCGGCGACGCCACCAGCCGTCCCATGCGTTGCTGGGTCGCCCACTGGTCCAGGTACCGCTGCGAGACGAAGGAGACAGCCCCGAGGCGAGACAGCGCCGACAACGTCGGTAGATCGGCGACCAGGTGCTTGCCGGTCGTCGAGAGCAGGTACACCTCGGCGTTCTCTCGGGTGCGGACCAATGAGCTGCCTGGGCGGGCCGGTAGGCCCGAGACTCGCACCTGCGCGCCGGCCGGCGACATGCTCGTCACCGTCACCGTGAAGACGCCCGGAGTCAGCGATCCGCCCGCGATCTCCACCGGGACGCCCACGGGCAGCGCGACGTCGAGGTCGCCTCCCGCGGGTGTCCCGTCCATCAGGAGCGACGTGTCACGCCCGCTCGAAGCCCTCCGGAGCAGGACCCCGGCCTCCAGGCCGTAGGTGTTCTCGCTCGTGCCGAGCCAGCCATCCCGGGCAGCGGCGGGGCGGTACTCGAGCCAGTAGACGCCGGGTCCTGCGTCGATCCTGATCGCCCGGGTGCCGCTGCGCTGGGACACCGGCGCCAGCGTGACGGTCTCCACCGGGGAGCCGATCGCGAACGACGCGTGCGACAGACTGCCCAGGCGCGACGCCTGGGCGACGTTGAGCGTCCCGACGGGTCCCCAGGAGAAGCCCATCACGTCGTAGAGGTCGGCGTACTGGGAGTCGGCGCACGTGCCTGCGTAGCCGGTGCCGGTGCACGTGCGGCTGGACGAGTGGCCGAGGCCGAAGTTGTGGCCCAGCTCGTGCGCGATGATCGAGACGACGGCACTCTCCGTGTACAGGAGGCCGCCGGAGCCGATGCCGTTCCCGATCGTGCCGAGCCCGGCCGAGCAGTCCGAGAAGTTCACCGGCGCGTTCGCGAGGTAGAGCAACAGGTGGTTGCCGGTCCCCGAGTAGGAGTCCAGCGGATCCGCTGGGGCGGGAACGGGATTCACCGTGGCTGCGGCCTCGCGCCACATCCCGAACGGGTCGTCGCAGCCTGCCGAGAGGGCGACGTCCGTGGGCCAGGCCGTGGCCTCGACCCCGACGACTCCGTCGGTCTGCTCGCCCCAGAAGGTTGCGACCGATCCGTTGACGACCGCCGCGACGTCGGCCGGGGTCGTCGTGTCCGCTGCGGCGTTCACGGCGGGGACGACCCGGACGACGGTGACCCGGTTGGTCACGGTGCCGGCCGGGGCCACCGGCGGGAGGTCTGCGGGGCGGCCGCCAGCACCGTCGCCGAGAGCACCTCCCGCGCCGGGTCCTGCCCCTGGTCCTCCGATGCGGCGTCGGCGACCTCGTCGCCCACGGTGACGGCGACGGTCGACCCCACCGGGATGTCCGCGACGTCCTCGGTCGCCACACGCACCGCCTCACCAGGCGCCGTCTCGACCCAGCTCAGCAGGGCGTGGTCGGCATCCTCGGCGTCATCGCCGTCGTCGGCGTGGTCAGCGGCGTCGGCCGGGTCGAAGTGCTCAGCCCAGGCCTGCACGAGCTCGCCGACCAACCGCTCGGTGCCGTCGTCCGCCTGCGCCCCGGGGAGCGCAACGGTCAGCGGGACGACGACCGCCGCGAGGGCGCCGACGATCAGCGTCCGACGGGTCCGCGGCCAGCGGGCGGTAAGCACCAGGGAACTCCAGGACAGTCGGGACCGGTCTGCGGGGCGGCCTCGACCGCTGCGGCATTATTACGCGCTGTATCGAGTCACATACGCTTCGAATCGCCGTGCGATCCGTTGCGCGCAACGCGAGGCCGCGTCAGCGGGCGCGCGGCGACCGTGCGCGGAGCCGGCGGACGACCAGCAGCGTCGTGAGGGCGAGCAGGGCGCCGGCCGCCGCGACGAGCGGCAGGGTGCCGAGCGAGCTGTCCGCGACCGGCTCGAGCCCCGGGGCGGTCCGCATGGCCCGGCCACCGAGCTCGGGCGCCACGAGCTGCGCGGGGGCCGCCGCGACGACCTGGGCCGCGTCGCCGGTCCCGGTCATCACCGTGCCCCGCGGCTCAGCGGCGGGGGCTGCGGGGCGGCGGGAGCCGCACCCGCGGTGGACGTCGGCGTGACCGTCAGGACGGCACCGGCCGGCGAGACGCCCTGGACGACGACGGTGAAGGCGCCACCCGAGACGGGCACCGCCACGCCGACCGGCAGCGCGGCCTGGAAATCGGTCTCCCAGGCGCTCGCCGGACCCGGGGTGGCGTCGAGCAGCACGGAGGTGTCCGGCAGGGTGCCGGCACGGCGCAGGAGGACCCCGGTCTCGAGCCGGTGCCGGTCGGCGTCCGTGCCCAGCCAGCCGTCCTGCCCCGTCGCCGTCCGGTACTCCAGCCAGTAGACGGAGCCGGCCGCGTCGGTGAGGCGCAGCGCACGTGTGCCGGTCGTCCCGGACAGCGGGGCGAGCGTGGTGGTGGTGACGGCGTCCTGCACCGTGAGCGCCTGGATCTGGGCGGCCGGCAGCAGCCCGATGCGTGCCGCCTGGGGAACGGTCAGCGAGCCCATGAGCGACCGCGAGACCCCCATGACGTCGTACAGGTCGCGGTAGCCGACCGTGCGGCAGCCGCTGCCTTCCACTGCGCCGTCGCACTGCTCGGCCGAGGAATGGCCGAGGCCGAAATTGTGGCCGAGCTCGTGCACGATGGCCGAGGACGACGTGGTCTGCACGTAGAGGCGACCGCCCGTCCCCGTGGTGGTGCCGACCTCGGCCAGCGCGTAGGCGCAGCCGGGCGCCGCACCGCTCACGTAGACCAGCAGGTGGTTGCCGTCGCCGGCGGCGAAGCCGACCGTCGCGGCGACCTCGTTCCAGAGCGCACCGGCGTCGGCGCAGCCGGCGGTCGTCGCCGTCCAGCCGTGCGACCGGGTCACGCCGAGCTGCACCGCGCCGTTGCTCTGCCGCGACCAGAAGTCGGCGACCGGGCCGTTCACCGTGTCCACGATCTGGGCCTCGGTGACGCCGTCGGCGGCGACGCCGGCCGGCCGCACCAGTACGACGGTGACCCGGTTGGTGAGGCCGGCGGGGTCGCGGAGCACCGGGGTGGCCACGGGCAGCGCCACGACGTCCTTCTCGAGGACCTCGAGGGCCTCGTCCTCGTCGTCCGAGCCCTCGGTCCCCGAGCCGAGGGTGACCTCGACGGTGGCGCCGGTGGGGAGGTCGGCCATCGCGGCCGGGTCGACCCGGACGGCGTCGCCCGCGGCCGGCTGGACCCAGGCGACCGCACCGTCACCGGCATGGCCGTGGCCCTCGTGGCCGGCGGCCTCGTCGGGGTGCGCCTCGGCCACGGCGTGCACGAGCCGGCCGGTGACCGACGTGCCGGCCGGCTCGTCGGCGGCGGCGACGGCACCCGGCAGGAGCGTCGAGGCGGCGACGGCGGCGGTGACCACGAGGGAGCGCAGGAGACGCGGCGTACCGAGGGCGGCGGAGTCGCGGACAGAAGGCATCCACTGCTCCATCGGCGGCGCCGACGTCCATCGGCACCGCGAAGCGGATATTGAGCGGAACGCTCGTCACAGTGGACCCAGCCGGCGCGCAGCCCCACGGCTCACACGGGAAAGGGGTCAGGCCACGCCCCGGCCTGACTCCGCACCCCTGGAGGGACCCGCCGCGACGCTCCCACGGCTGTCGTCAGGCGAGGTGGTCGGCGCCCATCAGCCGGCGGCCGGCCTCGGTGATCGACCCCGAGAGCGAGGGGTAGATGGCGAAGGTCTGGGCCAGGTCGGCCACCGTCAGCCGCTGGGTGACGGCCAGCGCGATCGGCAGGATCAGCTCGGACGCACCCGGGGCGACGACGACGCCGCCCACGATGACGCCGGTGGAGCGACGGGCGAACATCTTGACGAAGCCGTCGTGCAGGTCGCTCATCTTCGCCCGTGCGTTGGTGGCCAGCGGCAGCAGGACGACCTCGACGTCGGGGTAGTCCGGCAGGCTCTTCTGCTGCACGCCGACCGCGGCGATCTCCGGGTGGGTGAAGACGTTCGCCGCGACGGTCTTGAGCCGGATCGGGGCCACGGCCTCGCCGAGCGCGTGCCACATGGCGATCCGGCCCTGCATGGCGGCGACGGAGGCGAGCTGGAAGACGCCGGTGACGTCGCCGGCGGCGTAGATGCCGGGGATCGACGTCCGCGAGACCCGGTCGACGACGACGTGGCCGGACTCCGTGGTCTCCACGCCGCACTTCCCGAGGTTCAGACCCGACGTGTTCGGCACCGTGCCGACCGTCATCAGCGCGTGCGACCCCTCGACGGTGCGCCCGTCGGTCAGCTCGACCAGCACACCCTTGCCGGTGCGGCGCACCGCGGCGGCCCGTCCCTTCTCGGCGATCTTCCCGCCCCGTGACCGGAACACCTCCTCGACGACGGCGGCGGCGTCGGAGTCCTCGCCCGGCAGCACCTGGTCGCGGGAGGACACGAGGGTGACCGGGACACCGGCCTCCAGGTAGCCGGAAGCGAACTCGGCACCGGTCACACCGGACCCGACGACGACCAGGTGCTCGGGCATCTCCTGGAGGTCGTAGACGTCGCGCCAGTCGAGGATGCGGTCGCCGTCGGGTTCGGCGCCGGGCAGCACGCGGGGGTCCGCGCCGGTGGCGATGAGGACGACGTCGCTCTCCAGCTCCTCGGACACCCGTCCGTCGGCGTCGACGATCTCCACCTTGTGCGCGGCCAGCCCCGGATCTCGTCGGAGAGCCGCCCCTGCCCGGCGACGATCCGGACGCCCTCTGCCGCGAGCCGGGCGTGGATGTCGGCCGACTGGGCGACGGCGAGCCCCTTGACGCGCTGGTTGACCGACGCCAGGTCCAGGTCCACGGTCTTGAGTTCGGCGCCCTGCAGGCCCAGGACGGCGGAGTCGCGCACCGACGTCATGGCACCGGCGGCCGCGATGAAGGTCTTGGAGGGGACGCAGTCGGTGAGCACGCTGGCGCCGCCGATGCCGTCCCGCTCGATGACGGTGACCTCGGCACCGAGCTGTGCGGCGACCAGTGCGGCCTCGTAGCCGGCCGGTCCGCCGCCGATGATGACGATGCGGGTCATGGGGTGCCTTCTCCGGTGCTCGACTGCGGCTTGTCCGGCCATTCTCCCCGGTGCCGCCCCGGAGCGCTGTGACCGGCGTCCTCCGGCCTGCCGCCCGCGGTGGTTAGGGTCGGGCGAATGGGCCTCTACGCCGCCTACGGGTCGAACATGGATCCCGCGCAGATGCTGCGCCGTTGCCCGTCGTCCCCGCACGCGGGCACCGGCTGGATCCAGGGCTGGCGGCTCACCTTCGGCGCCGAGGAGTTCGGCTGGGAGGGCTCGCTGGCCACGCTCGTCCCCGCCGAGGAGGACCACGAGGCGCTGCACCCGGGCGTGTTCGTGGCGCTCTACGACCTGACCGAGGCCGACGAGCGGGCCCTGGACGCCTGGGAGGGCGCCGACCTCGGGCTCTACCGGAAGCTGCACCTGCGGGTGCACACCCTGGGCGGCGACGTCGTGGCCTACGTCTACGTGCTCGACGCGTTCGAGGGCGGCCTCCCGTCGGCCCGCTACCTGGGTGCGCTCGCCGACGCGGCGGAGGCGGCCGGTGCGCCCGCGGACTACGTACGCGACCTGCGCACGAGGGACTGCCGCTCCACCGGCGTCTGAGGTGCCCTCAGGAACGGGGGCGGGCGCGTCCTCGGGGGCGGTGAGGAAGGTCTGCAGGATCTGCTGGGCGGCCAGCGCGGGAGTGAGCTCGCCCGCCAGCACCGCCTTCTCCAGGTCCGGGACGGCGGACCGCACACCCGGGTGCGCGCGGAGCTGGTGCTCGAGGGAGTCGCGGACCAGCTGCCAGGTCCAGCGCACCTGCTGGGTGCGGCGCCGCTCGTCGAACCGGCCCGAGGCCCTCATCCGGTCCTGGTGCTCGACCAGCTTGGCCCAGACCTCGTCGAGCCCGTCACCGGTGAGCCCGGCGCAGGTCAACACCGGCACGTCCCAGGTCTCGTCGTGGCCGCGCAGCATGCGGATCGCTCCGGACAGCTCGCGGGCGGCCTTGCGCGCGTCGCCCGCGGCCGGCCCGTCGGCCTTGTTCACGGCGATGACGTCGGCGCTCTCGAGGATGCCCCGCTTGATGCCCTGCAGCTGGTCCCCGGTGCGTGCGAGGGTCAGGAACAGGAAGGAGTCGACCATCTCCGCGACGGCGATCTCCGACTGCCCGACGCCCACCGTCTCCACCAGCACGATGTCGTAGCCGGCCGCCTCGACGACCACCATCGACTCCCGCGTCGCCTGCGCGACCCCGCCGAGCGTCCCTGAGGTGGGCGAGGGCCGGATGAACGCGTTCTCGTCGACCGCCAGCCGCGCCATCCGGGTCTTGTCCCCCAGGATCGAGCCACCGGACCGGGCGGACGACGGGTCGACGGCGAGCACCGCGACCTTCGACCCGGCCGCCGTCAGGTCGACGCCGAGCTGGTCGATGAAGGTCGACTTGCCCACGCCCGGCACCCCGCTGATCCCGACCCGGCGCGCTCCCCGGCGTGCGGCAGCAGCTCGACCAGCAGCTCCTGCGCCCGCTCCCGGTGGTCACCGCGCCGCGACTCGACCAGGGTGATGGCGCGCGCCATCGTGCGGCGGTCCCCGCCAGGACCCCCTCGGCGAGCGCAGGGACGTCGACAGCCGCCATCAGTGACCGAGGCGCTGGGACAGCTGCCTGAGCAGGTCCTGCGCCGCCTCGGCGATGACGGTGCCGGGCAGGAACACCGCCGCCGCCCCCATCTCCTGCAGCGTCGGGACGTCGTCGGGCGGGATGACGCCGCCGACGACGATCATCACGTCGTCGGCACCGAGCTCGGCCAGCGCCTGCTTCAGCGCGGGCACCAGCGTGAGGTGGCCGGCGGCCAGCGAGGAGACGCCGACGACGTGCACGTCGGCCTCGACGGCCTGCCGGGCGACCTCCTCCGGTGTCTGGAAGAGCGGGCCGACGTCGACGTCGAAACCGAGGTCGGCGAACGCGGTGGCGATCACCTTCTGGCCGCGGTCGTGGCCGTCCTGGCCCATCTTGGCGACCAGGATGCGCGGCCGGCGACCCTCCGCGTCGGCGAACTCCTCGGCCTTGCGGCGGGTCTCCTCCATCGGCCCGGACGCTCCTGCCTCGTCGCGGTACACACCGGAGATGGTGCGCACCTGGCCGGCGTGCCGCCCGTAGACCTCCTCGAGGGCGTCGGAGATCTCCCCGACGGTGGCCTTGGCGCGGGCGGCGTCGACGGCCAGCTTGAGCAGGTTCGCCTCCAGCCCGCTCCCCGCCGTCCCTCCGCGGCGGCGCGGGCGGCGTCGGTGAGCCGGCGCAGGTGCTCCTGCACGGCCTCGCCGTCACGTTCGGCGCGCAGCTGCTCCAGCTTGGCCTTCTGCTGGGAAAGGACGTCGGCGTTGTCGACGCGCAGCACCTCGATGGCCTCGTCGGCCTGGACCCGGTACTTGTTCACGCCGATGACCGGCTGGCGGCCGGAGTCGATCCGGGCCTGGGTGCGGGCGGCGGCCTCCTCGATGCGCAGCTTCGGGATGCCGTCGTCGATGGCCTGGGCCATGCCGCCGTGCTCGGTGACCTCCTGGATGTGCGCCCAGGCGCGGCGGGCCAGGTCGTAGGTCAGCTTCTCCACGTACGCCGAGCCGCCCCACGGGTCGATGACCCGCGTGGTGCCGGACTCCTGCCGCAGCAGCAGCTGGGTGTTGCGGGCGATCCGGGCGGAGAAGTCCGTCGGCAGCGCCAGCGCCTCGTCGAGGGCGTTGGTGTGCAGCGACTGGGTGTGCCCCTGGGTGGCGGCCATGGCCTCCAGGCAGGTGCGGACCACGTTGTTGTAGACGTCCTGCGCGGTCAGCGACCACCCCGACGTCTGGCAGTGGGTGCGCAGCGACAGCGACTTCGGGTTCTGCGCCCCGGCCTCGCGCACCAGCTTCGCCCACAGCAGCCGCCCGGCCCGCAGCTTGGCGACCTCCATGAAGAAGTTCATCCCGATCGCCCAGAAGAACGACAACCGGGGCGCGAAGGCGTCGACGTCCATCCCCGCGGCCTGGCCGGCCTTCAGGTACTCCACGCCGTCGGCGAGGGTGTAGGCCAGCTCCAGGTCGGCCGTCGCCCCGGCCTCCTGGATGTGGTAGCCGGAGATCGAGATGGAGTTGAACCGCGGCATCTGCTGCGAGGTGAACGCGAAGATGTCGCTGATGATCTGCATCGAGGGCTTGGGCGGATAGATGTAGGTGTTGCGCACCATGAACTCTTTGAGGATGTCGTTCTGGATCGTCCCCGTGAGCTGCTCCGGCGCCACCCCTGCTCCTCCGCGGCGACGATGTAGAGCGCCAGCACCGGCAGGACGGCGCCGTTCATCGTCATCGAGACGCTCATCTTGTCCAGCGGGATGCCGTCGAAGAGCTGCCGCATGTCCAGGATCGAGTCGATGGCCACCCCGGCCATGCCGACGTCACCGGGCACCCGCGGATGGTCGGAGTCGTAGCCGCGGTGGGTCGGCAGGTCGAACGCGACCGACAGGCCCTTCTGCCCGGCGGCCAGGTTCCGGCGGTAGAACGCGTTGGACTCCGCGGCGGTGGAGAACCCGGCGTACTGCCGGACCGTCCACGGCTGCGTCGTGTACATCGTCGGATACGGCCCGCGCAGGTACGGCGCGACGCCCGGGTAGGTGCCCAGGAAGTCCAGGCCGGCCAGGTGTTCGGGCGTGTACAGCGGTGGGACCGCGATCCCCTCCGGCGTCTCCCAGGCCGCCTCCTCGACGCCCCGGCCGGTCGTCTCCTCGAACGCCTTCGCCCAGTCGTCGGCCGTGACGTCCGAGGACGGACGGCCCAGCTCGACGGAACCGAAGTCGGGTATGGCGCTCATGCCTGACCTCCCTGGGGGCCATTGCGGCCACTTCGGCCCAACAACTCGGCGTGCACGGTCCGCAGGACGTCGAGCGCGTCGCACCCGGCGAACAGGTAGCCGTCGACGCCGTCCACCGCGAGGTCGGGCTTCCCGGCCAGCCACACCTGCGTCGCCCCGGCCGCCTTGAGCTCCTTCGCCAGGCAGGCGGCGTCGGACGCGTAGTCCTTGTCGGTGCCGCAGATGCAGGCGACCGTCGTCCCCGCGTCGGCGAAGCCCTCGGCACCGTCGCCGGTAGGGGTCTCCAGGCCGCCGGCCTGGAACAGATTCCCCGCGAAGGTGGCGCGCGCGGTGTGCCTCGCGATCGGCCCGATCGTCGCGAGGAAGACGGCCGGCCGATCCGCGCCCTCGGACTGCGAGGCGGCGTCGGCGGCGTCGCGGAGGGCCTCGAACTCCTGCGCCGCCCGCACCCTGGGCAGCCCGCCGGACGGCGCCGCCCAGGCGTACGGCTCGCGTACGGGCAGCTTCTCCGCCAGGTTCGGGAACTCACTGACCCCGGTGAGCGCGTCCCTGCGGGTGGCCAGCCGCCGCGCCCGCGCGTCCCACGCGGCGGCGATCTGGTCACCCACCAGGCCCGAGTCCAGCGCCGCGACCAGACCCCCGGCCCGCTCGATCTCGGTGAACCAGTCCCAGGCCGCCCGTGCCAGGGAGTCGGTCAGCGACTCCACGTACCAGGAGCCACCGGCCGGATCGAGCACGCGGGCCAGGTGCCCCTCCTCCACCAGCAGGTTCTGGGTGTTGCGGGCGATCCGGCGGGAGAACGCGTCCGGCAGGCCCAGCGCCGCGTCGAACGGCTGCACCGTCACCACGTCCGCGCCGCCCACGCCGGCGGCGAAGCAGGCCACCGTGGTGCGCAGCATGTTCACCCACGGGTCACGCCTCGTCGTCATCACCGAGGAGGTGACGGCGTGCTGCCGCTGGGCCCGGGCCTCCGGCGCGGCACCGCTGACCTCACCGACCCGGTCCCACAACCGGCGGGCGGCGCGCAGCGCCGCGATCGTCGTGAACTGGTCCGCGGTCGCGCCGTAGCGGAACTCGAGCTGGCCGAACGCCTCGTCCACCGACAGACCGCCCTCGGTGAGGGCGCGCAGGTAGGCGACGCCGGCCGCCAGCGAGCAGCCGATCTCCTCCACCACCGACGCCCCGGCGTCGTGGAACACGGTGGCGTCCACGACGACGGCCCGCAGCCCGGGATGCGCGGCGGCCCGGCGGGCGATGGCGGCGAGCCCGGTCAGGTCCTGCCGCTCCCCGTCGCCGCCTGCACCGCCAGCGGATCCAGGCCCAGCGAGCCGCCCGCAGCCAGGTCGTCCCGGCCCTCGACCAGCGCGAGGAACGCCTCCGCGGCCGGCAGGCCACCGGTCACCGCCACCGGCGCCAGGTCGAGGAACACCTCGGACAGCACCGCGCCCAGCTCGTCGGCCGGGACCGCCCCCTCCCCGACCACCAGCCACAACGAGGTGACACCGTTCTCCAGATCGCCGGCGATCGCCTCCCGGGTGACGGCGACGTCCGGATGCGCGTGCCGCTGGCGCACGTCCCAGGCGCCGGGGGCACCGCCCTGGGCGCCGCCCGCGGCGCTGACCTCCGCCGATCCGGCCGGTCCACCACCCGGTCGGGCACCGCGGACGAACGGCGGCAGTCCGGGAACGCCCGCGGCCACGGCCAGGCCCGCCGCGTCGTCGGCCGTGTACAGCGGGGCGACCCGCACCCCCGTCGCCACGGTGCGGCTCAGCGCCTCCTCGACCGGGTCGGGCAGGTCCCCCGGCCGCTCTTGCGCAGCACCCCGGCCACCAGCTCCCGCCACTGGTCCCGCGTCGCGGCGTCGAACTCGGCGGCCAGCGAGAGGTCGCTGGGGACCTCGTGCTCGGCCGGCACCTCTGCGTCAGCAGGAGCGGGGGCGTCGGCCGGGGCCGGCGCGTCAGCCTGCTGGTCGGTGGAACTCATCCTCGGTGGGTCTCCTCCACGGCGGTGTGACCTGCAGTGTCTCCGGGCGCCGGACGCCGCCTGCGAGGGGTGCGGGTGGGCTGGTGGGAGACGGCTCGGCGTCGGCCTCGAGGGCGTGCAGCGCGGTGCGGGCCAGCAGCCGCACACCGACGCCGAGCGCGCGCTCGTCGACGTCGAACGTCCCGCGGTGCAGGTCGAGCGGCGGACCGCCACCGTGGGTGCCCAGCCGGGCCAGCGCGATGGGCATGACGTCGGCGAACCAGCCGAAGTCCTCCCCGCCCATGGACTGCGGGGACAGCACCAGGTGGTCGCTGCCGACCGTCTCGAGCGCCGCGGCCCGCAGCAGCGCGACCGCGCGGGGTCGTTGACCACCGGCGGGACGCCGCGGATGTAGTCGACGTCCACCTCGGCGCCGGTGGTGGCGGCGACCCGCCCCACGAGCGAGCGCATGAGCTCCTCGGCGCCCTTCCAGGCCTCCCGGTCCAGGACCCGGACGGTGCCGCGCAGCTGGCCGCGCTGCGGGATGGCATTGGCCGCGACGCCGGCGTTCACCGCGCCCCAGACCAGCGACATCCCCGTCCGCGGGTCGACCTGCCGGGACAGCAGACCGGGGACGTCGGTGATCAGCCGCCCGAGGGCGTCGACCAGGTCCACGGTGAGCTGCGGCCGGGCGGTGTGGCCGCCCGGGCCGATGAGGGTGACGTCCATGCGGTCGCAGGCCGCGGTGATCGCGCCGGTGCGCAGGCCGACGGTCCCGGCGGGGATCGACGGGTCGCAGTGCAGCGCGAAGGCGCGGGAGGCCCCGTCCAGCACACCGGAGGCGACCACCTCCGTCGCGCCGCCGGGCACCGTCTCCTCCGCGGGCTGGAAGACGCAGCGCACGGTGCCGGGCAGCCCGTCCATGGACGCGAGCGCGACGGCCACGCCGAGCACGACGGTGGTGTGCACGTCGTGGCCGCAGGCGTGCGCGAGGCCCTCGCGGGTGGAGGCGTAGGGCACGTCCTTGAGGTCGGCCAGTGGCAACGCGTCGATGTCGGCCCGCAGCACGACGACCGGTCCGCCCGAGCCGACGTCGACGGTCAGCCCGGTGCCGGTGGGCAGCCGGCGCGGGGTGAGCCCGTGGTGGCGCAGCCGCTGCTCGAGGAAGGAGGTGGTCTCGAACTCCGCGTAGCCGAGCTCAGGATGGGCGTGCAGGTGCCGGCGGGTGGCCGACAGCGCGCCCTGGTTGGCGGCGACCCAGTCGTCGACGGCGGCACCGAGCTTCTCGACGACCGGGGTCACGCCGCGTGCCCCCAGCGCAGTCGGCCGGTCCCGGCACCGGAGCGGCGGGATCGCCCGCGGGGCCCGAGGAGGGCAGGCCGTCCCGCAGTTCCGCGAGCAGGCTGTCGACGACCGGCTTCAGGTCGCCGCCGGACGTCGCGGCGACCGCACGCTGCCGCTGGTAGGAGGCACCGACGGCCAGGACCCGCTCGACGTCGCGCAGCTCGGCCTCGCAGTCCAGCCGCTTCGCCGTCGGCACCAGGTCCTCGACCAGGTCCAGGATCGCCTGCCGCACGGGCCGGACGGTGCCCTTCTCGTCGACGACGATGTCGGCGTCCAGGCCGTAGCGGGACGCCCGCCACTTGTTCTCCCGGAGCACCCAGCTCGCCGGTCTGGGGAGCGTGTAGCCGCGGTCGAGCTGGGTGTCGAACTGCTCGACCAGGCACTGGCTGAGGGCGGCGACCGCGCCGATCTCGTCCAGGGTCGGCAGCCCGTCGCAGATGCGCAGCTCCACGGTGCCGAAGCCGGGGTGGGGGCGGACGTCCCACCACACCTCACGGACGCTCTCGATCGAGTTCGTCGAGATCAGCGTCTCCATGTAGTCCTCGAACTCGTCCCAGCCCGCCAGCTGGTAGGGCAGTCCCGCGGTCGGCATCGACTCGAAGATCTTGGTCCGGGACGACGCCAAGCCGGTGTCGCAGCCGACCCAGTAGGGCGAGGACGACGACAGCGCCAGGAAGTGCGGGATGTACTGGCACAGCGCGTTGACGACCGGGATGGCCTTCTCCGGCGACCGGACGCCGACGTGCACGTGGACGCCGAAGATCTGCAGCCGCCGGGCCAGCCACTGCATGCGCTCGACGAGCTGGAGGTAGCGCTCCTTGGGCGAGATGAGCTGGGTCTGCCAGTCGGTGAACGGGTGCGTGCCCGCGCACAGCAGGCCCAGTCCGCGGCGCTCGGCGACGGCGCTCACCTCGGCGAGTGTTCCGGCTAGGTCCGCCTTGGCCTCCGACACCGTGGTGCAGACCCCGGTGATGATCTCGATCGTCGACTGCAGCAGCTCGTGCTTGGCCTTGGGATGCTCCTCGGCGCCCTCGGGCCGGATCTCCTCGAGGATCTCGACCGCGCCCGCGGTCAGCTCGCGGGTTCCCCGGTCGACGAGCTGCAGCTCCCACTCCACACCCAGGCTGGCGCGCTGCGAGGATTCGAAAGGGATCTGCACGTCGGAAGTCTAGGTTCGTTCCCAGCCCGCCACCCGGTGGCGGAGCAAGATCACTCCCCACGGTGATCCGGCCGCGCGGGCCGTATCCCTGCACCGCGGTCGGACCTCTTCCCGGTGTCGGGATCCACCGACGCCCGCACCGGGCGGAGACCCTCCGCTACCGGCGCACATCCACAAGGCCCCTACGACCACCCGCCCTGCGCCCTCGTGCAGCCCGGACGGCCCGGCCCACTCCACCGTGAGGTACGGATCATGTCCACTCGCCTGTTCCACCACCCCGCCTCCACCGCCACGATCACCCTGACCTCGGCCGCGCTGCTGGCCGGCGTCCTCAGCGGAACCGCCGCCGCGGACCCGCCCGCCCTGAACCGGGACGCCTGCGTCGTGGCCATCGCCCCGGCGGGCGTCTGGCCCGGCACCCTCGACGCCGCTCACCACCAGTACCGATTGGTGTCGGATGCCTACGACAGCCGCCTGTCCCGGCAGCCGGCCTGTTCCCCGGATCTGGCCACCCGGTAGCCGGTGGACGCCGTCACAGCCGGACCACAACCGGTCCGGCTGTGACCGCAACCGCTCCTGCGTGGACTGGAGGCGCAGCCGGGATCCCCCGGCGCCGCTCCCCGGAGGTACCGGTCATGTCCCGTTCCCCGAACCGTCGTCGCGCCGCCGTCCTCGCCGTCGCCGCCCCCTCCTCGCCACCGGACTGCTCAGCACGGCCGGACCGGCGTCCGCCGTCCCAGTGGAAGGCGATCCCAGCCCGTCGACCTGCCTGCGCCTGGAGCGACTGCCCTCCGCCGCCGCGGCCGGCAGCACCCTCTTCGTGGCGCACGGGTACGCGTTCGTGCTCAGTTCCGACTGCTGACGCGCGGCGCCGGCTCCGCAGGCGCAGGTGCCGTGCGAGCGCCGCCGACGGGCGGTGACAACCAGGCCACAACCGCGGCGAGCCGGACCGCAACCGGCCACGCCTGTGCTGGTCGCGTCGCCGGGAACGACCCGGCGAACGACCGAGAGGCACCGGCCATGTCCACCACCCGCTCGCACACCCGTCGTGTCACCACCGTCGTCGTCGCCGTCGCGACCGCCACCGGTGTGGCCTGGGCCGGCCCCTCGGCGGCCGGCGGCCACCCGGGGGTCTTCGACTCCGAGACGTGCGCGGCATCGCTGACCCGCGTGTGGTTCCACCCCGGCCGGCTCGGCGACGACGGCCCCCTGCTGTTCTCCGACGCCTACGAGAGCTACGTGCTCCGCCAGCCGCCGTGCGACGCGACCCGGCCGGCGCCCTCGATCCACGACCGGGACAGGATGGGCCACGGCGACCCGCTGTGAGACACCACGTCAGGAGCTCGTGCAGGTGGCCTCGTACGGCTGCTCGGGCAGGTAGCGGTCCCACTCCTCCCGGGTGAGGTCGCGATCGACGATCCGGCACGCCTGGTCGGCCCAGCGGCCCGGGTCCAGGGGTACCGCCGGCCCGGCCGGTCCCCGCTCAGGGCGATGACCTCCTCCCCGGCTCCGGCACGAACCAGGTGGAGCCGGTACCCGGGTCGGTCGCCGCCCGCAGCGGCTGGGCGCGGACGAGCCCCGCTCGACGTCGAAGAGCCGGACCGTCGCGTCCACCCCGGAGGAGACGACCGTCCGATCGTCGAGCCACTCGACCTGGAGGACGGCGTCGTCGTGGACGTTGGCGGGCAGGGCGACCGGTTCCCAGGATCCGGTGTCGATCACGTGCAGCAGGCCGAACTTGCCGCCACCGACCAGCCGCCGACCGTCCGGTGAGAAGGCGAGTGTCACGACGAAGTCCCTGGAGCCCAGGTCGACGCTGTCGACCCAGTCCAGGGTGTCCGCGTCCAGCACGTGGATCGAGCCGCCCGCCCGGCCGGCCACCACGATGTGCTCCCCGTCCGGTGTCGGCTGCATCGCCTGAGCGGTGACGGGGACCCCGGCCACGTCGACCACCTCTCCGGTGCGGGGATCGACGACGGCCACGTCCCCGTTGAAGCCGTCGGGGTGCCGTCCATGCCGAGCAGGAGTCGCGTCCCGTCCTGGGTCCACGCCGCGCACCACACCGGCCAGTCCGTCACGTGCTGGCCGGGCGGGGCGTCCCCTCCCCCGCGGGAAGCGTCACCTGCGAGATCACCTCGCGGGTCCGGGTGTCGAGCACCGTGGCCCCCAGCCCCCAGGTGACGGCGACCATGCTGCCGTCCGGGCTGACCGCGGCCGACGAGCCGAACATGTCACCGGGCACCGTGTCGCCCAGCGCGATCTCTTCGACCAGCTCGCCGGTTCGGGGTCGAGGAACGTGGCCGCCACGCCGACCGTGTCGTCCGGCGGGGACGCCGGATCGACCCGCGCGCTGCTCGCCGCCCGCGTCGGCGCGACCAGCAGTCCCGGCCCGACGAGCTGCGGCTGGCTGGAGATCCAGCGCTCCCCGTGGGTGGATACAGCGCGCCGAACCCGGCGTCGCCGGTCATGTCCCACGCGATCACCGTGTCGTCGAGCGAGGCGGTGACGAGCTGGCGGCCGGCGGGATCGATCTCCGCCATGACGACGTCGCCGCGGTGACCGGTGAGCAGCTCCCGCTGTGACCAGCGGCCGGTCGGGGCGTCGACGTCCCACAGCACCACGGCACCCCCGTCGCCCACCGTCACGGCCCACGTCCCGTCCGGGGACAGCGCGAGGTCCCGCACCGGCGCCTGGTGGGCGTCCAGCGTCTGGACGGCTTCGCCGTCGCGGTCGTAGAGGGTGACCGTGCCGTCCGCCCAGAGCTGCGCCGCACCCGCCGGGAGGGCCAGGAAGCCGAGGCTCTCGACGGTCCTCGCAGGGACGGCGAGGGCCGCCTGACTGCCGTCGGTGAGGTCGATCCGGGTGGCAGGCGCGCCGGCGTCGAACCCCCACAGGACCGCCCCGACCGCGTCGTCCGACACGGTGGCGGCCAGCTCGTGGACCGGCACCGCATGCGTCCCGCCGATCCCGGTGTCGTCGGCGCGCGGGCGGTCCGGATCGACGGAGACCAGCTGCCAGCGCGACGAGAAGCCCCGCGCGGCGGGGTCGAAGCTCGCCAGGAGCAGCAGCACGCGGCGGCCGTCCGCGGTGAAGGCCCCCGACCGGCACCCCGCCGAGCGCATCTCCTCCGAGCAACGGCCGGACCGTCCCGTCGGCGAGGAGCAGCTCCACCCAGGGACTGCCGTCGTGCACACCCGCGCCCATCAGCACGTCCTCGGTGGGCGAGGCGTCGTTCGTCCACCACGGGTACGTGAACTCGTAGATCGGCTCGGGCATGGACGACGACCCGACGGCCCACCGCAGGATCTCGTCGCCCACGCCGAGGAACAGCGTCCGGCCGCCGCCGGCCAGGGAGCCGGCCAGGGCCCGTCCCGTGAACGGCACGACGCGCACGGCGCGGCCTGCGGCGACCACCGCGCCGAGCAGGCCGTCCTGCGTCTCCGGCGTGTCGGCGAGCCGCACCGCCTGTGCCGCGAGGAGGAGGGAGAGGTCGAGGGAGGCCGCCGTGGTCGACAGCGCGGCCAGGCGGTTGGCGTCCGCGACCAGGGATGCGCGCTCGGCCTGGCGCTGGGCCACCACCGCCACGCCGGCCGCCACGAGCGCGACGACGAGCACGACCGCCAGCCCGGCCGCCAGGCGGCGCGTGCGCCGGCGCCCGGCCGCTTCCCGGCGGGCGCGGGAACGGGCCTCGGTCAGCTCGGCCTCGGCGCCGGCACGCGAGGCGTCGAGGAACCGCCGCTCCACGGGGGTCACGTCCGCGTCTGCGCCGGCGGCCCAGTCGAGCGCGGCGGCGAGCCGGGCGCCCCGGTACAGCTCGTCGTCCGGCCGGCCGGACGCCTCCCAGTCGAGGGCAGCCGGGGCCACGTGCCGGCGGACCGCCCGTCCGGCAGCGTCGTCCTCCAGCCACCGCGCGAGCCGTGGCCACTGGGTGAGGAGCGCCTCGTGGGCCACCTCGAGCAGCTCGCCGTCCACCGCCAGCAGCCGGCGGCCGACGAACGCGTCGACCACGGCCCGGCGATGGTCGCCGCGGTCTGAGTCCAGATCCAGCTCGGCGAGTCGCACCGGGCGACGGACCAGCGTGCCGCCCTCGTCGACGTCGGCGAGTCGGACCAGGAGGCGGCGGGCGGTCTCCTGCCCCTCGGCGTCCAGCCCCGTGTACGCCGACTCCGCAGAACGGGTCAGCGCCCCCGCGACACCGCCGGCCTGGAGGTACCCGGCCAGGGTGAGCGTGTCGCCCCGCCGCCGCTCCCAGGTGCCGACCAGCGCCGTGGAGAGAAGGGGCAGTGCGCCGGACCGGCCCAGCACGTCGGCGACGACGGCGTCCACCAGCTCGGGGTCGACCGCGAGGCCCACCCCGCGTGCCGGCTCCTCGACGATCTCCCGCAGCTCCGACTCCGTCAGCGCCGGCACGAGCACCAGAGCCGCGCCGAGCCGCGCGGCGAACGCCGGGTGCTCGGCCAGCCGACCGACGTGGTCTCCGCGCACGACCACGAGGCACCGGACGACGATCCCGTCGTCGAGCAGTCCGAGGACCGCGTCGAGGAAGGCGGTCCGCTCCGCCGGTCCGACCCCCGGCGCCCACAACTCCTCGAACTGGTCGCACACCAGGAGGACGGGCGCCTCCGGCGGGGACTCGCCGGTCAGCCCGGCCAGCACGTCGACCGGCTGCGGGCCCGGTGTGACGATCACCGTCCGCCACGCCGCACTGCCGGGGATCCCGCCCTCGGCGAGTGCCGGTACGAGCCCGGCCCGCACCACGGAGGACTTGCCGGCCCCGCTCGGGCCGGAGACCACCACCCCGGAGAGTCGACGAGCCGGCCCACCAAGCTCGCGACCAGGCGCCGTCGTCCGTGGAACAGCGGCGCGTCCATCACCTGGTAGGCGGCCAGGCCCTTGTACGGGCATGCGCCGGAGGCTGCCCCGGGCCCGGGGACGACCACGGGCGGCGTACGGCCGACCGGCAGCTCCAGGGCCGGGTCCTGCGCCAGGACCGCGGCCTCCATCTCGCGCAGCGCCGGACCGGGGATCGCGCCGAGTTCCTCCGCGAGCAGCGTCCGCGCCCGTCGCACCGCTGCCAGCGCATCCGCCTGCCGCCCCGAGCGGTAGAGGGCCAGCACGAGCAGCCGCCACCAGTCCTCCCGCAGGCCGTCCTCGACGACCAGCCGCTCCAGCTCGGGGACGACGTCGGCGTGCCGGCCCAGCGCGAGCCGCGCCCCGAGGAACGCGGCGACGGCCCCGGAGTGGACCTCGTCGAGCCGGCGCCGCTCGGTCTCGGCGAAGTCGGCGTCGGGCCAGTCGGCGTACGGCTCGCCGCGCCACAGCTCGACCGCGACCCGGAGCTGCCCCTCCGCCCCCGCCGGATCACCGGCGGCGAGCTGCGCCCGCCCCCGGGATGCGAGGTCGCCGATGCGCAGCGCGTCGATGTCGTCACGGCCCAGTGCGAGGGCGTAGCCGTCCCCCGGCGGACGACGTACCGACCGGTGGAGCCTCTGGGTCGGTCCGGTTCCAGCGAGCTGCGCAGCCGCACCACGTGAGCCTGCAGGGACTTCCGGGCCGATGCCGGCACATCGCCGTCCCACAGGGTTTCGACGAGCCGGTCGGCGCTGACCGCGGCAGGAGCGCCCACCGTCAGAGCGGCCAGCAGCAGCCGCTCCTTCGCTCCCGGGACGGGGACGGGAGCGAGGTCGTCGTCCAGCACGTCGAGCGGTCCGAGGACCGCGATCCTCATGCCGGGACGGTAGCCCCGCGGACACCCGGGCAGCCGGCCTCCGCACGCGGATCAGTCGACGGGTCGGCGGGGCGCCGGCAACCGCGACCCGGGCGGTGGCGCGAGCCAGAGGTGCGCCGGGATGCGCTCGCGCACGGCCGCCACCGCCCTGCGCCCGTACAGCTCCTCGTGGACGACGATCCCGCACATGTTGCGGCCAACCACCTGGTAGCCCCTGCCGTCGTCGGCGGGCACGACCGCCTCGACCTCCGGCCACGGGATGAGGTGACCGTCCCCGTCGGCGTCCCGCTCGGCGAGACCGTCGTCGGTGACCACGATGGAGATGCGGGCCGCCTTGTTCACCAGTCGGGTGAACGCCGGGGTCCGGAACGTCGCGCCGCGCGGGAGGTCCCCTGGCGGTTGCACATGGTGCGCCGGTGGACGCCGTCGATGCCCGGGAAGCGCGCGGTCTCGGGCAGGTAGAGCACCGCGGAGCCCCGGGCCGCCCGCAGCGCGGTCGCGACGCGCTCCGGGGTCATGGCCCGCCAGTCGGCGAGCACCTCGGCGACGGGGTGGAACGGGATGCGCGCGACGGTGCAGTAGGCGGCGTCGGCGAGCTCGGACTGCACCACGGCCTCGTCGTCGCCGTCGAGCTCCTCGACGAAGCCCTCGACCGCGTGGCCGATCTCCTCCACCGTCGGGCCGCCGCCGCACAGGGCCGAGTACTGGTCCCAGAGGATCGTCGCGACCTCGCCCTCCTGACCCTCGCGCGCGTCGATGACGACGGCGGTCTCCCGCAGGCCCGCGTGCAGGTCCAGCGCCATGGAGTCGACGTGGTAGCTCAGGCCGCGGGCGTGCCGGGCGATGTCGCGCACCCGCTCCTTGAGGACCTCGATGCCGACGCTCAGGGCCGGGGCGTAGGTGCTGTCGGTGCCGAGCAGCAGACCCACGCCGGGCGCGACGTACTCGGTCCAGACCGGCCCGTCCTGCGGCCTGGGAGCGGGCAGGGAGCGCTCGGGCCGGGAACCCGACGGCAGCGGCAGCGTCAGGTCGTCCGGCAGCTCGCCGTGCCACCAGAGGACGGCGTTCCCCGCACGAACCAGCGCCGCGCGTGCGCCCGCACGACCTCCTCGGTCAGGTAGGCCGCGCCCGGGCCGCCGGTCGCGACGAGCCCCGGTCCGGCCAGCCGGTACCGCGCGGCCCACAGCGATCCGTAGGTGGAGTTCCCGGTCGAGCAGTCCTCGGCCTGGAGGACGCCGACCTCGGACTCCAACCGGTCGGTCGGGAGCTCGCGGAGCGCCCGGCAGACGCCGTCGAGGAACGCGCGCACCGCCTCCGGCCGCCCGGTCGCGTAGAACGCCGTCACGTCGACATCGGTGACCGCGTTGCGCGTGAGGTGCGACTTCGGCAGGGACCCCATGACGAGGTGCTCGACGAGGTGGGTCACCTCCGCCGTCGCGAAGGTCTCGTCCCGGTGGCCCACGCCGAACACCAGGGCCGCCGTGACACGCTCCGGCCCGGAAGCGGTCAGGACCGGGACCCCGTCGATCTCGATGCGCTGCACGCGGACATGGTCGGAGCCGCCGGTTCCGGGACCGGGCGCCACGCCGGGCCGGTGACGACTGAGGCGGGCGGGACCATCGGAGCGGTGCGCCTGCGTTAGCGTCCCTGCGTGAACCAGGACCCCGGAACCGATCCGCACGCCCTCGCCGCCATGGCGGCGAAGGACCTCACCGCCGCGCTGGGTGGACCGCACGACGTCGCCGTGGTCATGGGCTCCGGCTGGGCGCCGGCGGCCGACGCCTTCGGCGAGGCCTCCGCCTCGGTGGCGATCGGGGACCTGCCCGGGTTCGCAGCCCCGACCGCGGTCGGCCACGGCGGCGAGGTCCGGTCGGTGCGGGTGGGCGACCGGGGCGTGCTCCTCTTCCTCGGCCGCACCCACTTCTACGAGGGCCGCGGGGTGGACCCCGTCGTGCACGGCGTGCGGACGGCGGCGGCGGCCGGCGTGCGGACCGTGATCCTCACCAACGCCGCCGGGGGCCTGGCGACCGACCACCGGGTCGGCCAGGCGGTGATCATCAGCGACCACCTCAACCTCACCGCGCGCTCTCCTCTGGTCGGAGCCACCTTCGTCGACCTCACCGACCTCTACTCCGCGCGGCTCCGGTCCCTGGCCCGCGAGCTGGACCCCTCGCTCACCGAGGGCGTCTACGCGGCGCTGCCCGGCCCGCACTACGAGACGCCGGCCGAGATCCGCATGCTGCGCACCCTGGGGGCCGACCTCGTCGGCATGTCCACGGCCCTGGAGGCCATCGCCGCGCACGCCGAGGGGCTGGAGGTCTTCGGGCTCTCGCTGGTGACCAACGCCGCGGCGGGGTCACCGGCGAAAGCTCGACGCCGACGAGGTCATCACGGCGGGCCGGGCTGCCGCGGGCCGGCTGGGGCAGTTCCTCGTCGAGCTGATCGGGCGGCTCCCGTGAGCCTCGTCCTCCTGACCGGCGCGGCCGGCCGGATCGGCACGGTGCTGCGCGGTGGCCTGCCCGAGCGCGGCTGGGCGATGCGGAGTCTGGACGTCATCCCGGTTCCCGACGTCCGCCCCGGCGAGGAGCAGGTCGTCGCCGACGTGACCGACCTCGTGGCCATGGTCGACGCCACGGCGGGCGCGTCCGCGGTGGTGCACCTGGCCGGCATCTCCGGCGAGTCGACCTGGCCGGCGATCCGCACGGCGAACATCGACGGCACCTTCTGCGCACTGGAGGCCGCTCGGCGCAACGGTGTGCCCCGCGTGGTGCTGGCCAGCAGCAACCACGCCACCGGGTACACCCCGCGACCGGACGGCGGCCTGCTGCGCGAGGTCGACGCCGCACCGCGGCCGGACACCTACTACGGCGTCTCCAAGGTGACGATGGAGGCGCTCGGCTCGCTGTACGTCGACCGGTACGGCATGGACGTCGTCTGCCTGCGGATCGGCAGCGCGTTCGCCGAGCCGACGACGACCCGGCAGCTCGCCACCTGGCTCTCCCCGCCGACACCATCTCCCTGGTCGACGCCGCGCTGACCGCACCGTCGCCGGGCTTCTCCGTCGTCTGGGGCGTCTCGGCCAACACCCGCAAGTGGTGGGACCTCACCGCGGCCCGCGCGCTCGGCTACGACCCGCAGGACGACGCCGAGGTCTACGCCGACGCCCTGGTCGAGGCGCACGGCGAGCCCGACCCCGGCAATCCGGTCCACGCACGGGTCGGCGGCGAGTACACGCTGCCGGAGTTCGACGCCGAGCACTTCTCGGCACCGGCACCCCGCGGCGACATCGCGCCGGGCAGCGGGGCGTAGCGGTGGGCGACGACCTGCTCGCCGGCGCGCGGGCCTGGGCCGACGCCGATCCGCACGACGGCGACCGCGCCGAGATCGAGGCGCTCGTCGAGGCCTCGGATGACAGTCCGGATGCCATGGCGGAGCTGGCCCGGCGCTTCGCCGGTCCGCTGACCTTCGGGACGGCGGGGCTGCGCGGCCCGCTGCGCGCCGGGCCGGCCGGGATGAACGCCGCCGTGGTCACCCGGGCCGCCGCCGGCCTGGCCCGTTACCTGGCCGATGCCGGGCACGCGGGCGGTGGCGTGGTCATCGGCTACGACGCCCGGCGCCGGTCCGACGAGTTCGCGCACATCTCGGCCGCGGTGCTGGCCGGTGCCGGATTCGCGGTGCAGGTGCTGCCGAAGGCACTGCCGACACCCGTGCTGGCGTTCGCCGTCCGGCATCTGGGCTGCGCCGCCGGGATCATGGTGACCGCCAGCCACAACCCGCCCGACGACAACGGCTACAAGGTCTACCTCGGCGACGGGGCGCAGCTGGTGCCGCCGGCCGACCGGCAGATCGAGGCGGCGATCGCGGCGGTCGGGCCGGCCCGCGAGGTCCGGCTGTCCGACGAGTGGCTGACCCTGGGTGACGACGTCCAGGCCGACTACGTGGCGGCCGTCGTCGACGCGCTGGAGCCGGCGCGGGTGGCCGGCCGCCGCGACCTGACGGTCGCCTACACCGCGATGCACGGCGTCGGCGCGGAGACGACCCGTGCGGTCTTCGCCGCCGCCGGGTTGGCGGAGCCGGTGACCGTGCCGGAGCAGGACTCCCCGACCCGACCTTCCGCACCGTGGCCTTCCCCAACCCGGAGGAGCCCGGCGCGACCGACCTGCTGAAGGCGCTGTCCGCGCGGATCGGCGCCGACGTGGCCATCGCCGAGGACCCCGACGCCGACCGCTGCGCCGTCGTGTGCGGAGGTCGGCAGCTGACCGGCGACGAGACCGGCGCGCTGCTGGCCGACTGGCTGCTGCGCCGCGGCGTGCGCGGGACCTACGCGTCGTCGCTGGTGAGCGGCTCGCTGATGCACGTGATCGCCGCTGCGGCGAGGCAGCCGTCGGCGGAGACGCCGACCGGGTTCAAGTGGATCATCCGCGCAGGCTCGGACGACGCGCCGCTCGTCTACGGCTACGAGGAGGCGCTCGGCTACGCGGTCACGCCGTCCGTCGCCCGGGACAAGGACGGCATCTCGGCGGCACTCGCCGCCGCGCTGCTCGCCGCCGAGCTCAAGGCCGAGGGCGCACGCTGACCGACCGGCTCGACGAGCTGGCGACCACCCACGGGCTGTTCGTGACCGGGCAGCTGTCGGTGCGGGTCGAGGACCTGACGCTGATCTCCGGCGCGATGGAGCGGCTGCGGGCGCAGCCGCCGGCGACCCTGCTCGACCGCCCCGTGACGTACGCGGATCTGGCGCTGGCGGACCCGCCGGTCGACGCCGTCCGGCTGCTCGGTGACGGCGTCCGGGTGATCGTCCGGCCCAGTGGCACGGAGCCGAAGCTCAAGGCCTACCTGGAGACCGTCGTCCCGGTGCACGAGGACGCCGGCCTGATCGCCGCCCGCGGTCGCGGAGAGGACGAGCTGGACCAGCTGCGCGCGGAGATGTCGACGGCGCTCGGTCTCTGACACCGCTCAGTTCCGCGAGCGCGGCAGGTCAGATCGGCAACGCCTACGAACGGAGGAACCGGTGCGGAAGATCGTCGTGCACATGGGGGTGTCCCTCGACGGCTTCTTCGAGGGGCCCGACCGGGACATCAGCTGGCACACGATGGACGACGAGATGCACGCGTTCATCAACGCGTACCTGGCGACCACGAGCGCCTTCCTGTTCGGGCGGGTCACCCACGAGCTGATGGCGGACTTCTGGCCCGCGGCCGACCAGGACCCGGAGGTCAGCGGGCCGATGCCGGAATTCGCGGGCATCTACCGCCGCATCCCGCGGATCGTCTTCTCCCGCACGCTCGAGCAGGACGAGTGGGCCACCTCCGTGCACTGCGAGGTCGACCCGGAGCACATCCGGTCGCTCCAGCAGCAGCCCGGCGGTGACATGACGGTCGGCGGCGCCGACCTGATCGACGCGTTCCGACGGCACGACCTGATCGACGAGTACCGGCTCTTCGTCAACCCGGTCCTGCTCGGCCGGGGACGGCCCCTGTTCGGGCCGGGCGACGCCCCTGCCGACCTGGAGCTGGTGGACAGCCGCCGCTTCGGCAACGGGGTGGTCATGCTGCACCACGCCCGGAGGCGCGGCTGATCAGTCCAGCGTGCCGCAGGTCCGCAGTGCGGTCAGCACCAGGGTCTCGACGACGCGGACCACCTCGTCGATCTCCACGGCCTCCTCGGGGCCGTGGGCGAGCCGGACGTCGCCCGGGCCGTAGTGCCGCCGCGCCCTGACGGTCACGCGGTCTCAGCCCGCGACGGTCTCCCGGCAGCCGGACTCCAGTGCCCGCGCGGCGGCAGCCAGCACGGCGACGACGTCCCGCCCGAAACCGACGTCGCAGGGGTGCGTGCCGCCGGCGACCGCGGCCTGCATCAGCTCGTCGACGGCCACCGCGAACGCCTCCGGTGCCACCCGGTCCTCCGGCAGCAGCACCAGCCGCCCGGCGTCCCCGTGCACGAAGAACTCGTTGCCCACCGACATCGGCGCCACGGTGTGCGACACGGTGACCGTCGAGGCGACCCCCGACCCGTGCGTGAGCACCAGGTGCACGGTGTCGCCCAGCCCCGCGCCCGCCTGCACGGCGACGACCGGTCCGAGCGCGGGCACCAGCAGCGAGAGCGCGTGCGGGCCGATGTCCCAGAGCGCCCCGCGCTCCTTGCGCCACGGCGAGGAGTCGAACGGCGAGCCCGCGAGCGACGACAGCCAGGAACCGTGGCCACCGGCCACCGTCGTGCGGGCCACCTGCTCGAGCCAGGTCGCCGTCGCCGGGCGGAACCGGAAGGTGAAGAACACGACCGAGGCGACACCGGCGTCCCCGACGGCGGCCACCACCCGGTCCGCGCCCTCGACGTCGAGGGCGATCGGCTTCTCCAGCAGGAGGTGCTTGCCGGCCGCGGCCGCGCGCTCGGCCAGCGGCGCCTGCACGTCCGGCGGCAGCGCGATGCTGACCGCGTCGACCTGGCCGAGCAGCTCGTCCACGTCGCCGAACCCGGGGACGTCGAACTCGGCACCGACCGCCTTGGCCTTGGCGACGTCGCGGCCCCACACACCGACCAGCTCGGCCGCGGGATGCGCGGCGAGGGCGGCCGCGTGGATCTCCTTGGCCCAGAAGCCGGTGCCCAGGACGCCGAAGCGCACGGTCAGACCGCGCCGAACTGGCGGTCCCCGGCGTCCCCGAGGCCGGGCACGATGTATGCCTTGTCGTTGAGGCCCTCGTCGACGCTGGCGGTGAAGACGCGCAGGGGCAGCCCGCTCTCCTCGAGGCGCGCGATGCCCTCCGGGGCGGCCAGCGCGCACAGGACGGTGATCGAGGTGGCGCCGCGGGCGGTCAGCAGCCCGCAGCAGTGCACCAGCGAGCCGCCGGTGGCCAGCATCGGGTCGAGGACGAACACCTCGCGGTCGACCAGCGACGACGGCAGCGAAGCCATGTAGGCCTCGGGCTGGAAGGTCTCCTCGTTGCGGGCCAGGCCGACGAAGCCCATCTGCGACTCCGGGAGCATCCCGTGCGCCGTGTCGGCCATGCCCAGGCCGGCCCGCAGGACCGGCACGATCAGCGGCGGCGCGGCCAGCCGGAAACCAGTCGTCGCCACGACGGGGGTCTGGATCGGCTCCTCCGCGATCGCGAGATCGCGGGTGGCCTCGTAGACCAGCATCTGGGTCAGCTCGCGCAGGGCGGCCCGGAACATGGCGTTGTCCGTCCGCTCGTCGCGCATCCTGGTCAGACGGGCACGGGCCAACGGGTGGTCGACGACGGTGAGCTGCACGCGGCACACCGTATCGGCCGCCGGATCGGGAGGTTCGCGCCTGCGCCCGAAAGGCCGGTTTCGCACGCGCCGCCCCCTCTTGACACGTCTGCGAGCTTTCGCCACAGTCCGGCTGTGTCGAATCCAGCCGCGCCGGAGTCGGCGGTGCCAACTCGGCCCTACGCCTCCCCTCCGCCGGGCGCAGGCCGAATCGACGCGAGCCGCGGTGCTCGATGCGGCGGCCGCACTCTTCGTCCGCGACGGCTATCTGCGCACGACGATGAAGACGATCGCCGGTGCAGCCGGTACCTCCGTGGAGACCGTGTACGCACAGGGCAGCAAGAGCGCACTGCTGCTGGCCTGCGTCGACCGCGCCCTGGGCGGGGACGACGCCGACGTGCCGATGACCGACCGCGAGGCCTTCACCGTCGCGCTCGCGCGACCACGAGCCGCCGATGTCGTCGAGGGGTACGTCCGTGCGCTCGCCGAGGTCGGGGCGCGCGCCGGCGGGCTGCTGGTCGCGTTCGAGGACGCAGCGACCGCCGACCCGGCGACCGCGCCGCTGTGGTCCGCCGCCGAGGCGGACCGCAGAAAGGACCTCCGCCGCCTGGTTCAGGCCGTTGCCGACCGCGGTCCGCTGGCGCACGGCTGGAGCATCGACACGGCGACCGACGCGCTGTGGCTCGTCGTCACCGCCCGCGCCGCGCACACCGCCCTGACGACCCTCGGCTGGTCCGTGGATCTGCTGGTCCAGTGCGTCACCGCACAGATCTGCGCCCTGCTCGTCCCTCCCGAGCCGCCCCCACCGACGTCAGGAACCCGGCATGACCACCTTCCCCACGACCGACACGGACACCCGCGACATGGTCGTCGTGCACGACTCGATCCGGCGCCAGTTCGGCGAGGCGCCCGCCCTCGTCCGCGGGGTGACGGACGGGGACACCGCCCGCGCCGCCGTCGTGGCCGACCACCTCGACCTGCTCGGCGACCTGCTCCACCACCACCACACCGGGGAGGACCGGCTGCTCTGGCCCGTGCTCGGGCCCCGCGTGCCGACGGAGGTCGCGGAGACCGTGCAGCGGATGGAGAGCCAGCACGACGGCATCGCCGAGGCGCAAGGAACGGTCACCGCTGCCGCCGCCGGCTGGCGGCTGACCGCGGCCACCGAGGCGAGGGAGACCCTGGCCGCCGCGGTCGAGGAGCTGACCGGGCGGATCACCGAGCACCTGGCCGCCGAGGAGGAGCACATCCTGCCGCTGGCGGCCGCGCACTTGACACCGGCGGAGTGGCAGCGGCTGGGCGAGGAGGGCATCGGTGGGCTGCCCCGGAAGCAACTGCCCCTGGTGTTCGGGATGGTGATGTACCGGGCGGACCCCGTGGTGATCCGGGGCATGCTGTCGCACGCCCCGCTCGGGCCACGACTGCTGATGCCCCACCTCGCACCAAGGGTCTACGCCCGGTACGCGCGCCGCCTCCATGGCACGGCCACCGGCGTGAGCAACCGCCCGTGGCGCACCTCCGGTTCGGTCGAGCGCGTCGTTCCCGCTGGCCCCCTCGATGTCTACGCGGTGGTCAGCGACGTGACCCGCATCGGCGAACGCAGCCCGGAGTGCCACACGGCGGCCTGGCTGCCCGGAGCGGCCGACGGAACTGTGGGGGCGGTGTTCCGTGGGAGCAACCACTCCGGCTGGGCGGCCCGATGGTCACGCCGCTGCGAGGTGGTGTCGGCCGAAACGGGTCGCGCCTTCGCTTTCCGGACGCTGCCCGAGCGGATCGACCTGTCCCGCCGGGACTCCACCACCTGGCGCTACGACCTGGAGCCGGTCGACGGCGGCACCCGGGTGGTGCACTCCTACGAGATCACCAGGCTCCCCGTGCGGCCCATGCGCGCCCTGTACGGGGCACTCCTCCCCCATCACCGCGACATGCGCCCGCAGATGCAGGCCAATCTCGACGCCCTGCACGACCAGTTCGCGCCCCACCCCGTCCCCTGACCTCCGACCGCTCGAGTCGGTTGCACCGCACGTCAGTGACGATGCCGACCGTCAGACGAGGAGCGGTGTGCCGATCAGGATCTCGGTGCCGTCGGGACGCCAGGTGCGCCAGCGGCCGTCGGGTTGTCGTTCCACCCGGAAGCCGTGGTGGACCTTGGTGTGATGCCGCTCGCACAACAGGGCTGAGTTGGCCTGGTTGGTCTCGCCCCCGAAGGCCCAGTGGATGAGGTGGTGGACGTCGCACCACCAGGCGGGGCGTCGCAGCCGGTGAACACGCAGCCGGCGTCGCGGAGTTCGACGGCGCGGCGCAGGGAGGGGTGGAAACCCGGTGGGAGCGGCCCAGGTCGAGCACGGCTCCGTCGGGGCCGAACACGATGCGGGAGACGTTGCCGTCACAGGAGAGCCAGCGCGCGCGGGCGGCGGAGATGGTGGTGCCGTACTGGGTGCGCCCGGCGCCCGCACCGGCCGACGGGTCGACCAGGTCATCGAGGTCGATACGGGCGAACACGTGCGGCTTCACGGTGCGGGTGATCGGCAGGCCGCCGGAGGCCAGCGCGTTGTCGCACAACTGCACCAGTGCATCGCCCTGCTGCTGGGGTCGGGTGCGAGTGTCGGCGGCGCAGCGGCCGGCTTGCAGAATCGACTCGACCGACGCGCAGAATTTGTCCCCGGCGACCGGGTCGAGGTGGAACCGGCCGTCCAGCCCGCCGTCGGGTCGACGGGTCCAGGACAGTTCCCGTTCCTCGGTCGGGTCCGGCTCCGGCCCGTCGGGGTCCAGCCGGCCCAGGTAGTGCTGCACCACCTCAGTCAGCTCGGCGTAGGGGCGGGTGGCGGCCACCTCGGCCAGTGCCACATCCACCCCCGCCAGGTCCACGCCGTGCTCGGCGGCGGCGGCCAGCTTCTCCTCGGTGGCGACCGGGGCGATCGCCGCGGCCTGCTCAGCAGTGATCGTCCCGGCGGCGCAGCCGGCGGCCACCGCCGGAAGGTGTTCCAGCGCCCGGCCGGTGCGCACCACCCGCGACGCGACGGCCGGGGAGAGTCGCGCGTGCCCCCGCAGCCATGCGGCCATGGTCTTCTTCCCGTCGAGCTCGGCGGCGCCGGTGCGCTCGCACTCCCGCACCGTGCGGGCGATCTCGGCGGCCAGCCGGTTGGACGCCACCAGCAGTTCGCTGAGCCGGTCGAGCAGCTGCGACGGGAACGGCGCCTGCAGATCCTCGACGGCCAGGGCGTCGAGCGCCGACTGCAGCTCGCCCACGACACCTCCCGCACCACTCGATCAGGTGTTCGAAGTTTACCGTGCGAGAAGGACCGACGCACCCTGTATCCGCAGGTCAGGCGCGTATCCACACAGCTGACGGGGCTCTTGAGAGAGTCTCGAGAGCACGATCGGAAGCGACGCCCCACCCCATCGGGGCTGCAGGTTCGGATCATGAACCTTCGCAGGGGACAATGGGGCGCATGACCCACGTGCTCGACCCCGACGCGCTGTCCGATGACGCGCGCGCGTTGATGGCTCCGCTTCCGCCGTACGACGACGTCACCCGCTCCGACTCGGCGTTCCGCGGCTTCCTGCACGGGCTGCCCGGCGTCGACCAGGTGGGCGCCGAATCGCGCGTCGCGATGCTGGGCACCCGGTCGATCAAGACCACCTCGAAGGCCTGGGCCATCGACACCGCGATCTCGATGGTCGACCTCACCACGCTCGAGGGCGCCGACACCCCCGGCAAGGTCCGCTCGCTGGCCGCCAAGGCCCGGCGTCCGGACCCGGGCGATGCCGCCTGCCCCCAGGTCGCGGCCGTCTGCGTCTACGGCGACCTGGCCGGCGTCGCGCGCGAGGCGCTCGGCGACAGCGGCATCCACGTCGCCGCCGTCGCGACCGCCTTCCCGAGCGGCCGCGCCAGCCGAGCGGTGAAGATCGCCGACGTGGAGGACGCGGTGTCCAACGGCGCCGACGAGATCGACATGGTCATCGATCGCGGGGCCTTCCTCGCCGGGCGCTACCTCGACGTCTACGAGGAGATCGTCGCGGTGAAGAAGGCCTCCGGGCAGGCACACCTCAAGGTCATCCTCGAGACCGGTGAGCTGGTCACCCTCGACAACGTGCGCCGGGCGTCGTGGATCGCGATGCTCGCCGGCTGCGACTTCATCAAGACCTCGACCGGCAAGGTGAACCCGGCGGCGACCCTGCCGGTCAGCCTGGTGATGCTCGAGGCGGTCCGCGACTTCCGCGCCGCCACCGGCCGCCAGATCGGCTTCAAGCCCGCCGGTGGCATCCGGACGACGAAGGACGCCATCAAGCACCTCGTGTTGATCAACGAGACCGTCGGCGCCGACTGGCTGGACCCCGACTGGTTCCGCTTCGGCGCCTCCAGCCTGCTCAACGACCTCCTGCTGCAGCGGCAGAAGCTGCGCACCGGCCACTACTCCGGCCCCGACTACGTCACGGTGGACTGATCCAGCCATGAGTGTTTTCGAGTACGCCCCCGCGCCCGAGTCGCGGTCCATCGTCGACATCGCGCCGTCCTACGGCCTGTTCATCGACGGCGAGTTCGTCGACGGCACCGGTGAGCCCTTCAAGAGCGTCAACCCGGCCACGGAGGAGGTCCTCACCGAGGTCTCGGGCGCGAGCGAGGCCGACGTCGACCGCGCCGTCGCCGCCGCCCGGCGCGCGTTCACCCGCGTGTGGGGGCCGATGCGCCCGGCCGATCGCGGCAAGTACCTCTTCCGCATCGCGCGGCTGCTGCAGGAGCGCGCCCGCGAGTTCGCCGTCCTGGAGAGCCTGGACAACGGCAAGCCGATCCGTGAGTCCCGCGACGTCGACGTCCCGCTGGCCGCGGCGCACTTCTTCTACCACGCGGGCTGGGCCGACAAGCTCGACCACGCGGGCCTCGGCCCGGCACCGCGCCCCTCGGCGTGGCCGGCCAGGTCATCCCGTGGAACTTCCCGCTGCTCATGCTGGCCTGGAAGATCGCGCCCGCCCTGGCGACCGGCAACACCGTCGTCCTCAAGCCGGCCGAGACCACGCCTCTTACCGCGCTGCTGTTCGCCGAGGTCTGCCGCCAGGCCGACCTGCCGCCCGGCGTGGTCAACATCGTCACCGGCGCCGGGGACACCGGCCGCGCCGTCGTCGAGCACGGCGACGTCGACAAGGTGGCCTTCACCGGGTCGACGGAGGTGGGCAAGTCGATCGCCCGCGCCGTCGCCGGCACCCGCAAGCGGGTCACTCTCGAACTCGGCGGCAAGGCGGCCAACATCGTCTTCGACGACGCGCCCATCGACCAGGCGGTCGAGGGCATCGTCCAGGGATCTTCTTCAACCAGGGTCACGTCTGCTGCGCGGGCTCCCGGCTGCTGGTGCAGGAGTCGATCCACGACGAGGTCATCGCCTCGCTGCAGCGGCGGATCGGCACCCTGCGCGTCGGTGACCCGCTGGACAAGAACACCGACATCGGCGCCATCAACTCCGCGGAGCAGCTCGCCCGTATCCGGGAGCTCTCCGACTACGGCGAGGCCGAGGGCGCCCAGCGCTGGCAGCCGGTCTGCGACCTCCCGGAGCGCGGGTTCTGGTTCCCGCCGACCGTGTTCACCAACGTCTCCCCGCGCACCGCATCGCCCGGGACGAGGTCTTCGGCCCGGTGCTCTCCGTGCTGACCTTCCGCACGCCCGACGAGGCCGTCGCCAAGGCCAACAACACCACCTACGGGCTCTCGGCCGGGATCTGGACGGAGAAGGGCTCGCGGATCCTGAAGATCGCGAACCAGCTGCGGGCCGGCGTCGTGTGGGCCAACACGTTCAACAAGTTCGACCCCACCTCGCCGTTCGGCGGCTACAAGCAGTCCGGCTACGGCCGCGAGGGCGGCCGCCACGGCCTGGCCGCGTACCTGAAGGGTGCTGAGCAGTGAGCAGCGATCGTCTCGCCGTCCGCAAGACCTACAAGCTGTACGTGAACGGCGCGTTCCCGCGCTCGGAGTCCGGGCGCACGTACGAGGTCACCGACAGCAAGGGCCACTTCCTCGCCAACGCCGCCTGGGCCTCCCGCAAGGACACCCGGGACGCCGTCGTCGCCGCCCGCGCCGCGTTCCCCGCGTGGTCGGCCGCCACCGCCTACAACCGCGGACAGGTGCTGTACCGCGTGGCGGAGGTGATGGAGGGCCGGCACGTCCAGTTCTGCGAGGAGGTCGCCGCCGGGGAGGGCCTGTCGGCGTCCAAGGCGCGCGCCGCCGTGGACGCCGCCATCGACCGGTGGGTCTGGTACGCCGGGTGGACCGACAAGCTGGCCGCCGTCCTCGGCGGGGCCAACCCCGTCGCCGGACCGTACTTCGACTTCTCCATGCCCGAGCCGACCGGTGTCGTCGCCGTCCTGGCGCCCCAGCAGTCCTCGCTGCTCGGCCTGGTCAGCGTCCTCGCGCCGGTCCTGGCCACCGGCAGCACCGCGGTCGTCGTGACGTCCAAGGAGCGGCCGTTGCCCGCGGTCACCCTCGCCGAGGTGCTCGCCACCAGCGACGTCCCGAAGGGAGCGGTGAACCTGCTGACCGGGGACGCCGCTGAGCTGGGCACCTGGCTGGCCGAGCACGCCGACGTCGACGCCATCGACCTGACCGGCGCCCCCGCCGGACGCGCGATGGAGTTCGAGCGGGAGGCCGCCGGCACTGTCAAGCGGGTGCTCCGCCCCCGGCGACCGAGCCGGACTGGACGGCGGACCCCGGCCTGTCCCGGATGTCGCCGCTCCTCGAGACCAAGACCGTGTGGCATCCGATCGGCGTCTGACAGCCTTCCTGCAGGGCTCCCCGCGAGCCTTGCGAGTGATGGGAGCAGGAGGGTCCTCCTCCTGGCACCCGATCGGGGTGCAGCCGTGCACGCCGCTCCGGAACCCGGGCGCGCGTTCCACGGTGGACCGGGCAGGATGGGCCCGTGGCCAGGCCCAGCATCGTCCCGATCGCACTCACCCTCGATGACCGCACCGGCTACACGCTGTGGGCTCCGCCGTGGGAGGAGGACGGGGAGGAATGGCAGGCGTTCCTCGGCACGACCGAGGACGAGACTGCGAAAGTCCACCTCTTCCCGACCCCCGCGGCGCTCGCCGCGTTCTGCCGGCGCAGCACCCACCACGACCTCTCCGACCATCCGGTGTGGCCGGTCGTGGCCGGACTCGGTGCCGCCGACCTGACGCCCGACGACGACCACCGCTTCGACCTCGACGGCGTGTACGACATCGCCGCCGAGAACCCGGACCGGTGGGCCGTCGAGGAGCTCGCCGCCACGATCGACATCGTCAGCCGGCTCGCCGAGTGCCTCGACACCAGTGAGGACGACGACGAGACGCAGTTCGAGGCCGTGGCCGAACTGGCCGCCAAGCCGGAGATCGGCTCCCTGGGCCTCGGCGTCGACGCCTTCGTCGGCCGCTCCGGCGAGGACGCCTGGGTGGGCGTGGGCGGTGTCCTCGACGACCTGTGGGAGGACGTCGTCGAGGAGCTGGACGAGCACTTCGACTGGACGGGCGCGGGGGCGGCCACGCTCGAGGACTACCCCTCGGCGTCGGAGGCCGAGGACGGCACCCCCGGAGACCTGGGGGACGGGGACGACGAGGTGGGTGCGGGCGACCAGCCGGCGGGTTCGGCCGCCGCGGCCCCGGTGCGCACCATCGCCCGAGGGGCCGGATCGGCACCTCGCCGAGCGAGGTCGCGAAGGCCGGGGAGTTCTGGGAGGCCGTCGGCATCCTGCCCGTCGAGATCGTCGTCCCCGAGGGCGCCGGGCTGACCCTGCGCTGCTACGTCGAGGACGTCGCCCGGTTCCTGGGTCGCGACGGCGAGGTCTTCGTGTTCGACACCCCCGAGGACCTCGTCCGCTTCTGCAGGGGAACCGAGGCCCACGACCTCATGGAGATCGCGTCCTGGCCGGAGGTCGCCGACACCGACGTCCCACCGCTGCCGTCCGACCAGGACCGGTACGACCTCACCGAGCTGACCGAGGTCCTCTCCGAGGTCGCCGACGGCGCCGCCGGACTGGTCGACCACCAGGCGTTCGCCCAGCCGGTCGAGGGCGTGCGGGACCTGGCTGAGTACGCCGGCCTCACCCGGGTCGACGAGCTGCTCGCGCCGTCGTCCGGTCTGGGCCAGGCCGTGGCGCGCGGCGAGACCCCGCCGTCCGCCCCGCTCCGCCAGGAGGACGCCGGCGAGCTGCGCCGGCAGTGGGACGAGGTCGTCATCCAGATCGGCGGGGCGCTCGTCTTCCGCGACTGAAAAAGGGCCCCGTCCCACTCACCGCTCGCAAGCTCGCGGCGAGCCTCCGGACGGGGCCCCGACGGCCGGCCCCGGAGAACCCGGTACCGGCCGCCTCGTCGTTCAGGTGCGGTTCAGCTGGAGTAGCGCGACGGACGGCTGGGCCGCCCGCCCGAGCGGGAACCCCGCTCGCCGTAGGAACCACCCGACGACGAACGGTCGCCGTACGAACCGCCCGAGGTCCGGTCGCCGGCCGGCCGCGGCTTGTCGCCGAACGAGCGACGCGGGCCGCCGCGGGACCCGCCGGTGGGACGGTCGCCGTCACGACGCGGGCGCCCACCGGGGCCACCGCCGCCACGACGCATGTCGCGCTGGGTGCGCTCCTTGGGCTCCACCGGGATGCCCGTGGCCACCAGGTCGAGGATCGCCTGGTCGCCCGGACGGATCCGGTCGACGGCCGGGTCGACCTTCGCCGTGCGGAACCGGCGCTTGGACTGGCCGACCTGGTCGGGCAGCAGCAGCGAGACGACGACGCCGGCGGCACCCGCGCGAGCCGTGCGGCCCGAGCGGTGCAGGTAGGTCTTGGCGTCCGTCGGCGGGTCGTAGTGCAGGACCAGCGAGACGTCGTCCACGTGGATGCCGCGGGCGGCGACGTCCGTGGCCACGAGGACCGGGGACCGGGCGTCGGTGAACTCCTCCAGAGCGCGCTTGCGCGCCGCCTGGGGCAGCCCGCCGTGGATCGCCTCCGCCTTGATCCCGGCGGCCTTCAGGTTCTCGGCCAGCCGGTCGACACCCAGCTGGGTGCGGGCGAAGACGATCGTCCGGCCCGGGCGGCCGGCCAGCTCGGTGGCCACCTGCAGCTTGTCCCGGAAGGCGAGGCTGAACGCCAGGTGCTCGGCCGGCGGGGCGTCGTCCCCGGCTCGCTTGACCTCGTGCCGGGCCGGGTCCTTGAGGTAGCGACGGACGAGGGAGTCGACCTCGCCGTCCAGCGTGGCCGAGAACAGCAGCCGCTGGGCGTTGCGGTCGGTCTGGTCGAGCAGCTCCTTGACGACCGGGAGGAAGCCCAGGTCGGCCATGAAGTCGGCCTCGTCCAGCACGGTGATGACGACCTCGGCGAGGGTGGCCTCGCCCTGGTTGATCAGGTCCTGCAGCCGGCCCGGCGTGGCGATGATCACGTCGACGCCACGACGGAGCTGCTGGATCTGGCGGTACATGGGCGCGCCGCCGTAGACGGCGACCAGCTGGACGCCGCTGGCCTGACCGAGGGCGCCAGCGCGTCGTGCACCTGCTGGGCCAGCTCACGGGTCGGCACGAGGACCAGACCGCGGGGGCGCGGCGGCCGTTCTTGACCTCCTGGCCGACGCGGGCGAGCAGCGGCAGGCCGAAGGCCAGCGTCTTGCCCGACCCCGTCGCGGCCTTGCCGAGCACGTCGCGCCCGGCGAGGGCGTCGGGCAGGGCGGAGGTCTGGATGGCGAACGGACGGTGGATACCGCGCCGCTCGAGCGCCGTGACGAGCGTCTGGGGAAGACCCAGCTCGTGGAACGTCGGGCCGGCCGGGGCCTCGACGACGTTCTCGGTGGCGATGTTCTCGGTGGTGATCTCAGTGTTCTGGACGGCGTTCTCGGTCGCGGTGGACTCGAACGCGGCAGGGTGGATCAACGACATGCGGGGTGGGGCTCCGATACAGCTCGGAGCGCGTCCCGTGAAAGAGGAGGAGCACCGTCAGGTACCGGCGTCCTCACTTGGCGATCGGATGCGCCCAGGGATGGAACGCGTGATCTGCACGGATGCGCTCATGCCCGGACCAACCGTCCGGGAGGATGACCGGCGTTGTGCCGGTGCACCCAGGTTAGCAGCGAAGACCGCCGGACGATTCCCCCGACCGGGTGTCAGCGGTCACCCTCCGTCAGGCCAGGAGCGCCGCGTACCCGGGCCGGACGACCTGCTCGAGCAGGCGGGAGCGTTCCGAGTCACCCAGGAACGCGGCGGCGAGCGCACGCTCGGTGACCGTCCGGACGTCGTCCCAGGACCAGCCGAACGTGCTCGCGACGGCGGTGACCTCGCTGCTGACCGAGACGCCGCTCATCAGCCGGTTGTCGGTGTTGAGGGTGACGGCGAAGCCGAGCCGGTGCAGCCGGTCGACGGGGTGCTCGGCCAGCGAGGGGTAGGCGCCGGTCTGCACGTTGGACGACGGCGCGATCTCCAGGGTCACCTGCTCGTCGAGCACCCGCTGCGCCAGCGGGCCCAGCGTGCCGTCGGCGGCCACCTCGTCGGCGATGCGGACACCGTGGCCGAGCCGCTCGGCACGCGCCCCGTCCAGCGCCGCGCGGATGCTGTCGATGCCGGCGGCCTCACCGGCGTGGATCGTGCGGTGCGCCCGGGCACCGTCGAGCACCCCGATCGCCGAAGGGATCCGGTCCGGGGAAAACCGATCTCGGGACCGGCCAGGTCGAACCCGACGACGCCGGCGTCCCGGTAGCGGACGACCAACCCTGCGACGTCGTCCCAGCGGTCGGCCTGCCGCATCGCGCAGAGCAGGGCACCGACCCGGATCGGGGTACCGGCCTCGGTGGCCTCGCGGCTCCCGACGGCGAAGCCGTCCACCATCGCCTCGACGACCTCCTCGATCTGAAGGCCGTGCGCGGTGGAGAGTTCGGGCGCGAACCGCACCTCGGCGTAGACGACGCCGTCGGAGGCCAGGTCGAGCGCGCACTCCCGCGCCACCCGGTGGATCGACTCCGGCTGCTGCATCACCCCGACGGTGTGCGCGAACGTCTCCAGGTACTGCACCAGGGAACCGGAGTCGGCCGCCCGGCGGAACCACGCCCCGAGGCTCTCCGGATCGGCCCCCGGCAGACCGCCGTAGCCGTGCTCGTCGGCCAGTTCGAGCACCGTCTCCGGCCGCAGGCCGCCGTCGAGGTGGTCGTGCAGCAGGACCTTCGGGGCGCGGACGACGTTCTCGGCGTTCAGCGGTGCAGGCACCAGGGGAACGTAGCTCAGTCCGACCCGCGGTCCTGCCAGCGGAAGGTCGCGACGCACAACAGCAGCCCGGCGATGCACCACGCACCCAGGACCAGCGCCGTCCGGCCCAGCTCCCACGACCCTGCCGGCTCCGATGCGGCCATCACGTCGGGCAGGAAGACCGAGCGCAGCCCCTGCGCCATCCACTTCAGCGGGAAGAACGCCGCCACCGTCTGCATCCACGTCGGGATCTCGTCGAACTGGAAGAACACCCCGAGATGAACTGCAGCAGCAGCGCGAAGGGGTCACGGTCGCCGAGGCCGACCGGCCGTTCTTGGCCAGGCTGGAGATCGCGATCCCGAGCAGCGTGCAGGCGGCGGCCCCGAGAGCCGCCACCCAGGCGAAGGTCAGCCAGTCGGCGCCCGAGGGCAGCTCGATGCCGTAGAAGACGACGCCGATGAGCAGCAGCACCACGATGATCGCCACCGTGACGGCGAGCACCTGCACGACCTTGCCGACGAAGTAGGCGCTCTTCGGCATCGGCGTCCCGACCAGGCTCTTCAGCGTGCCGTCCGAGCGCTCGGTCGCGATGCTGATCGCCATGTTCTGCAGGCTGGCGCCCAGGATGCCGGCCGCGATGATCCCGGCCATGAAGTACTGGATGAAGCTGACGCCATTGCCCAGGTCGAAGTCCAGCACCGCACCGAACACGACCAGCAGCAGCACCGGCAGCATCAGCGTGAAGACCACCGACTCCCGCTGGCGGAAGAACTCCTTGAGCTCGACCGAGGCGCGTGAGCGGTAGACGCTCGGCAGGGACGGCAGCGGCTTCACCGAGGTCGGGCTCGTGGTGGTCGTCATCGCGCTTCGCCGATCATCTGCAGGTAGACGTCCTCGAGGGTGGGCCGGGCCACCGCGAGGTCCGGGACCTCGCCGGGGAAGCGCGCGGCGAGGTCGCGCACGAAGGCAGTCGGCGACGCCGTGGCCTCGGTACGGCGGGCGCCGTCCTCGGTCCAGCTGACGACGGCGGGAGCGGTCTCCCGTCCGCCGAGCAGCGACGGGACGGCCACCTCCACCAGCTGCCCCGGGTGATGACGCCGACGCGGTCGGCCAGCGCCTCCGCCTCGTCGAGGTAGTGCGTGGTGAGCAGCATCGTGGTGCCGAGCTCCCGCAGCGACCGGATCAGCGACCAGAACTGGCGCCGCGCCTCGGGGTCGAAGCCGGTCGTCGGCTCGTCGAGGAAGAGCAGCGTGGGCCGGCCGACGATGCCGAGCGCGACGTCGAGACGCCGGCGCTGGCCGCCGGAGAGCGCCTTGCCCCGGACACCTGCCTTCTCCGTCAGACCGACGAGCTCGAGGACCTCGTCGGGATCGCGCGGGTCGGCGTAGTAGGACGCCTGGGCCGCCAGCATCTCCCGGGTGGTGAGCTGGCTGTCGCCGGCGCCGGACTGCAACACGATGCCCAGCTGCGCCTTCCACGACCGGGCGCCGTCGGCCGGGTCCTCCCCAGCACGCGGACCTCCCCGGCGTCTCGGCTGCGGTAGCCCTCGCAGATCTCGACCGTCGTCGTCTTGCCGGCGCCGTTGGGGCCGAGCAGCGCGAAGATCTCGCCGCGCCGGATGTCGAGGTCGAGACCGTCGACGGCCACGAAGTCGCCATACCGCTTGACCAGGCCGCGGATGGAGATGGCGGCGTCCGCGTCGATCGGCTGGGGCCGGTCGCGTTCGACGGCCGGAGAAAAGCGGGTCACAGAAAGAGAGTGTCCCCGCCCTGTCGCGGCGAGTGTGCCCCGGAGGGTCCGCGCAGGCGCGACGCAGCGGCTCCACGGCGATCGGGGACGGCAGCCGGCCGCGGTGCGGCCCGGAGGGTCGCCGTGTCATTCGATGCGGTCGAGGATCAGCGGCAGCGGTTGCTCGTCCGTGTCGACGCCGATCGCGCCCTCGAGCGCCTCCAGCGCCCGCGGGATCCGCGAGGCGTCGTCGGTCTGCAGCTCGAGCAGCGGCTGGCCGGCGGTCACCTGCTCGCCCACCCCCGCCCGCCAGACGACGCCGGCCGCGGCCGACACCAGGTCCTCCTTGCGGGCCCGGCCCGCGCCCAGCCGCCAGGCCGCGACGCCGAGGAGAACGCGTCCAGCCGGGTCAGCGTGCCGGTCGCCGGGGCGGTCATCACGTGCGTCTCGGCCGGTGCAGGGAGCGGGGCGTCGGGATCGCCGCCCTGGGCCGCGATCATCGCGCGCCACACGTCCATGGCGCGGCCGTCGGCCAGCGCGTCGGCCGGGTCGACGTCCTCCCGCCCCGCCCCGGCCAGCATCTCGCGGGCCAGGGCGAGGGTCAGCTCGACGACGTCGGCCGGCCCGCCCCCGGCGAGCACCTCGACCGACTCGGCCACCTCGACGGCGTTGCCCGCGGCGCGACCCAGCGGGCGGTCCATCGCGGTCACCAGCGCGACCGTCCGCACCCCGGCCGCCTCTCCCAGCCCGACCATCGTCCGCGCCAGCGTGCGCGCGTCGTCGGCGCTCTTCATGAAGGCCCCGGAGCCGGTCTTCACGTCCAGCACCAGCGCATCGGCACCCTCCGCGATCTTCTTGCTCATGATCGAGCTGGCGATCAACGGGATCGACTCGACCGTGCCCGTCACGTCGCGCAGCGCGTACAGCTTCTTGTCCGCCGGGGCCAGGTCGTTGCCCGCCGCGCAGATCACCGCGCCGACCTCGCGCAGCTGCCGGAGGTAGGCCTCCTCGTGGACGTCGGCCCGCCACCCGGGGATGGCCTCGAGCTTGTCCAGCGTGCCGCCGGTGTGCCCGAGCCCTCGGCCGGAGAGCTGCGGCACCGCCACCCCGCACGCGGCCACGAGCGGCGCCAGCGGCAGGGTGATCTTGTCGCCGACCCCGCCGGTGGAGTGCTTGTCGGCGGTGGGCCGGCCGAGCGAGGAGAGGTCCTTCCGCTCGCCCGAGTCGATCATCGCCTGGGTCCACACGGCGAGCTCGTCCGGCGTCATCCCGCGGAAGAAGACAGCCATGAGCAGGGCGCTCATCTGCTCGTCCGGAACCACGCCGTCGGTATAGGCGCCGACGACCCAGCGGATCTGCTCGGCCGTCAGCTCCCCGCCGTCCCGCTTCGTACGGAGGACGTCGATGGCATCCATCAGCCCTGCCCCGCTCCGCGGCAGCGACCAGGTCGTCCGGCCCGAAGGCGTCGGGCAGCACCTCGCGCATCGGCACGATGCCGAGCGACACCGTCTCGATGAGCATCTCGGCCCCGCCGTGCTCCCACAGCAGCTGCCGGCAGCGGCCACAGGGCATGAGCGGCTGCCCGTCCCCGCCGACGCACGCGACCGCGACGAGGCGGCCGCCCCCGGTGCGGGCGAGGTCGCTCACCATGCCGCACTCGGCGCACAGCCCGAGGCCGTAGGAGGCGTTCTCCACGTTGCAGCCGGTCACCACGCGCCCGTCGTCCACGAGCCCGGCGACGCCGACGGGGAACGTCGAGTACGGCGCGTACGCGTGCGTCATCGCCTCGCGTGCGGCCGCCCGCAGCGCCTCCCAGTCGGGCTCGGGACGGGTCACTAGTGCTCTCCTCGTCGGTAGACCAGGCCGTCGGCCTGGGGCATGCGCAATCGCTGGGACGCCAGCGACAGGACGAGCAGCGTCGTCAGGTGCGGGGTGAAGGAGACGATCCCCGGCGGGAGCTCGTCGATGAGCACGAAGCCGGTGAGGGCCGCGGCGGCGAAGGCTGCGGCGAGGACCGCCTGCAGGGCCCGGCGACGGAGGAACTGCCACACCGCCACGGCGGCCAGGAGCACGGCCACCAGGAGCAGCAACGCGACGACGGCGGAGCGGCTGCGCAGCTGCAGGGCGTCGGCGAAGCCGAACAGCCCCGCACCCGTGGCGAGGCCGCCGGGGCGCCAGTTGCCGAAGATCAACGCGGCCAGACCGATGAAGCCACGGCCGTTGGTCTGGTTCTCGCGGTAGATGCCGGCGATGAAGACGAGGAAGACCCCGCCCATGCCCGCGAGCGACCCGGAGATGATCACCGCGATGTACTTCATCCGGTACACCGCGACACCGAGCGAGTCGGCGGCCGCCGGGTTCTCGCCGCAGGAGCGCAGCCGCAGCCCGAACGCCGTCCGCCAGAGCAGCAGGTAGGACGCCGGGATCAGGAGCACCGCGAGGACCGTCAGCAGTCCGACGCCGCTGGTGAACCCGCGCAGGATCCCCGCGACGTCGCTGAGCAGGAACCAGTGCTGACGCTCCAGGTCACCGAGCAGGTCCGGCCCGGAGGAGAGCACCGGCAGCGACAGCCGCGGCGGATCGCTGGACATCGACGGCGACTGGGTGACCCCGCCACCCGCCTCGTTGTCGGAGTAGAAGAGCTCGGAGAGGAACCGCGCCACCCCGGCGGCCAGGATGTTGATCGCCACGCCGGACACCACGTGGTCGACGCCGAAGGTGACGGTGGCGATCGCGTGCAGCAGCCCGCCGAGCGCACCGAACAGCACCCCGCCGACGAGCGCGGCGCCCCAGCCCCACTGGTAGCCGGCGTACCCGGCGCCCCAGGTGCCCAGGATCATCATGCCCTCGAGGCCGATGTTGACCACGCCCGCACGCTCGGCGAACAGCCCGCCCAGCGCGGCCAGCCCGATCGGCACCGCCAGCAGCAGGGCAGCGGACATCGTCGAGGACGACGTCAGCGCCTCCTCGCCGCTGATGGCGCGCACGAGGGACATCAGCACGACCACCGCCAGCGCGATCCAGAGGAACCGCCGCCCCTTCCCCCGCCGGTCAGCAGGTCGGTCAGGGGCCCCGGCTGGGCCGCGGCCCGGGTGAGGTCACCACGGTGCTCATCGCTGCGCCCCTGCCGCTCGTCGGTATCGCCGGCCGGGCCCGCCGGGCCGCTCGGCGTCTGCGTCGCCGCCGCCCCGCCGTCACCCGCGACCGGCGCCGGAGGCTCCGCGCTCCCCGCTCGGCCGACCGTCGGGTGACCCGCCGGGCGACCTCGTTGGCGACGACGACGGCGAGCACGATCGTGCCCTGGATGATCGTGACGACCGAGGCCGGGAAGTCCGCGATCTGCAGCGGGACCAGAGCGCGGTCGAGGAACGCGAACAGCAGGGCCGCGAAGGCGATGCCCAGCGGCCGGTTGCGCCCCAGCAGGGCGACCGCGATGCCGAGGAACCCCAGGCCGGCGGTGAAGTCGGTCGTGTATGAGTGAGTGGTGCCGAACAGGTCGGGCAGGCCGATGAGACCGGCGACCGCCCCGGAGAGCAGCATCGCCTTGATCACCATGCCGCGCGCATCGACGCCGCTGGCGCTGGCCGCCGACGGCGACAGGCCGCTGATCTTGAGGTCGTAGCCGAAGCGGGTCCGGTTGAGCAGGACGGCGAGGACCACGCCCACCACGATCGCGATCGGCAGGAAACCGTAGAGCTGGCGCGGGGGTTCGCCAGGCCGAGGACGTCGAAGACCCCGTTCAGGCCGCCGAGCTGACCCGACTCGGCGATCTCCGCCGTGCTGATGATGGACGCGCCCTCCGCACTCCCCGGAACGGCCCGGTGAGCAGGTAGGACGCCAGGCCCAGCGCGATGAAGTTCAGCATGATCGAGCTGATGACCTCGCTGACGCCCCGGGTCACCTTCAGCACCGCGACGATGCCTGCCCAGAACGCGCCGACGACGACCGCCACGGCGATGATGAACAGCACGTGGAGCGGCCCGGGCAGCGTCACGGCCGCACCGGCCGCGGCGGCCACGATCGTGGCCAGCCGGTACTGGCCCTCGACGCCGATGTTGAACAGGCCCATGCGGAAGGCGATCGCGACCGCCAGACCCGCGAGGAACAGCGGGATGGCTCGGTTGAGGATCACCACGAGCGCGGTGATCTGCTGCGCGGGCGAGTCGCCGAAGTCGAGCATCACCTCGAAGACGCGGATCGGGTTCACCTGCAGCGCCGCCATGACGGCCATGGAGATGACCAGCGCACCGACGACGGCCAGGACGGGCGCGAACAGCGACAGGCCCACGCGGCGGACGACGGTCATGCCGCACCCGCCGCGCCGCGAGCCCCGGTCATGTAGCCGCCCAGGTCCTCGGGGGTGACGCTGGCCGGGTCCAGGGTCGCGACCAGCCGCCCGCGCAGCATCACCTGGAGCGTGTCCGACAGGCCGATCAGCTCATCGAGGTCGGCAGAGATCAGCAGGATCCCCATCCCTTCGGCTCGGGCGTCCTTGAGCAGTTCCCAGATGGCGGCCTGGGCGCCGATGTCGACACCCCGCGTCGGGTGCGCGGCGATCAGCAGACGGGGCTTCGAGCTCATCTCCCGCCCGACGATCAGCTTCTGCTGGTTGCCGCCGGACAGGGCGACGGCGAGCGTGTCCGGTCCCGGGGCGCGGACGTCGTACTCCGTCATGATCCGCTCGGTGTCGGCGCGAGCCGCCTTGCGGTCGATGAACTGGCCCTTCGCCGCGGGCGGGAGGGTCTGGTGGCCGAGGATCCGGTTCTCCCAGAGCGGCGCGTCGAGCAGGATGCCCTGGCGGTGCCGGTCCTCCGGGATGAAGCCCAGACCGGCCTCGCGCCGGGCCCTGGTGCTCCAGCCGGTGATGTCCTCCGGGCCGTGGTCCCCGCCGTCGCCCGCGCGTCCGCCGTCGAGGCGCACCTCGCCGGCGACGAGCGGACGCAGACCCATGATCGCGTCGACGAGCTCGGCCTGGCCGTTGCCCTCGACCCCGGCGATCCCGACCACCTCGCCGGCCCGGACGGTGAGGCTGACGTCGTCGACGAGCGCCCTCCCTCGCGGGTGTGCACGGTGAGGCCGCGCAGCACCAGCACCGGTTCGTCCCGCACGGTGGAGCTGCGGGTCTCCGGGGAGGGCAGCTCCGAGCCGACCATCATCTCGGCCAGCTGCTTGACCGTCGTCGTCCGCGGGTCCGCCACCCCGACGGTCGTCCCGCGCCGGATGACGGTGATCGCGTTGGCGACGCGGCGCACCTCGTCGAGCTTGTGCGAGATGAAGATGACCGTCAGGCCCTCGCGGGTGAGCTCGGCCAGGTTGCCGAACAGCTCGTCGACCTCGTGCGGGACGAGGACCGCGGTCGGCTCGTCGAGGATGAGGACCGTCGCCCCGCGGTAGAGCACCTTGGCGATCTCGACCCGCTGCCGGGCGCCGACGCCGAGGTTCTCGACCAGCTCGTCGGGGTCGAGGTCCAGGGAGTATCGCTCGGAGATCTCCACGATGCGGCGGCGGCCCTCGGTCCGGTCGAGCCGGAACCCCCGGGTGGGTTCGCTGCCGAGGACGATGTTCTCGAGGACGGTGAAGTTGTCGGCCAGCATGAAGTGCTGGTGGACCATGCCGATCCCCGCCGCGATGGCGTCGGCGGGGCTCCGGAAGTGCACCTCGCGGCCGTCGAGCAGGATCGCCCCCTCGTCCGGGCGGTGCATGCCGTAGAGGGTCTTCATCAGCGTGGACTTGCCGGCGCCGTTCTCGCCCACGATCGCGTGCACCTCACCGCGGCGGACCCGCAACTCGATGTCACGGTTGGCGACGACACCGGGGAAACGCTTGGTGATGCCGCGCAGCTCGACGGCGTAGGCGGCCTGGCCGGCCTGCGCCGGGGGCGGGCTCCCGCCGGTCACTCCTGTTGCGGCCATGGTGGGCCTCTCCCTCGTGTGCGGCCACGGGTGCGCGGCGCACGTCTGCTCGTCTGCGCCGGCGACGGGATCGACCGTCGAACGGCGGGTTCCCGGGCCGGGCGGACCCTCGGGGTGCGCGGATCGGGCTGGCCGCATGATGTCGCACCACGCCGTCCAGGTGGGAGACCGGGGTTCGGCGGCGGCGGGCGAGCGGCGCCGGATCACGACGGCGGGCCCGGGTTCCGCACCGTGGAGCGGCGCGCCCGGACCCGCCGTCGGGGTCGATCGCGGTCGCGGGCCCACCCGAGCGGGCCCGCGACCGGGTGTCACGGGGTCGTCGGGACCTCGATCTCACCGTCGATGATCTGCTGCCGGTACTCGTCGATCTCGCCCTGGATGTCCTCGATGAAGCCACCGGACTCGGACAGGCCCACGCCCTCGGACTCGAGGTCGTAGATGACGTCCTGGCCGCCCTCGAAGTCGCCCTCGACGAAGCTGTCGATGAACGACTGGACGGCGTTGTCGACGCGCTTGAGCATCGAGGTCATGATCACGGCCTGCAGGGCCGGGTCGTCGACGGTCTGGTACTGGTCGGAGTCGACGCCGATCGCGCGGCCGTTGGAGGCGGCAGCGGCCTGGAAGACACCCAGACCAGAGCCACCGGCGGCGTGGTAGACGATGTCCGCCCCGCGGTCGAACATGCCCTGCGCGACGATCTGGCCACGGGCCGGGTCGTTGAAGCCGGAGAAGTCACCGGCCGGCGAGATGTACTCCGAGGTGACCGTGATGGCCGGGTCCACGGCCTCGACGCCGGCCTCGAAACCGGCCTGGAACTTCTGGATCAGCGGCGTCTCGACACCGCCGACGAAGCCGACGCTGTTGGTCTCGGTCTTCAGCGCGGCCGCGACACCGGCGAGGAAGGAACCCTGCTCCTCGGCGAACAGCAGGCCGACGAGGTTGTCGGCGCCGATCTCCTCGACCGAGGAGTCGACGATCGCGAAGGTCGTGTCCGGGTACTGCTCCACGACGTCACCGATCACGTCGCCGTAGGCGAAGCCGACGGCGATGATCGGGTTGTAGCCCTCGTCGGCGAGCTGGGTCAGCAGCTCGACGCGGTTGGAGGCGTCGGAGTTCGGGCTGAGGTCGCGGACCTCGCCGCCGTGCTCGTCGATCGCGGCCTCGACGCCGGCGATGGCCGAGTCGTTGAACGAGCGGTCGCCACGGCCGCCGGTGTCGTAGGCGACGCCGACCTTGAGCTCCTCGCTGGCGCCGCCGCCCTCGGCGGCGGTGTCGCCGCCGCCGTCCTCGTCGCTGGCACAGGCCGACAGGGCCAGGCCGCCGGCCAGCAGCAGTGCCGCAGCCTTCGTCATCCGCGCTCGGCGCAAGACGATCTCCTCTCTGGAGGGGCGCACGGTCTTCCGAGGTGCGCCCCGGTGGGGTCAGGAATCCATCGGCCCCGGCCGCCTCGTGTCGCACGAGCCGGACTCGATCGCTTAGGACTGAGGAACGCTAACCGCGGCCGCGACGGACACCACTGCCTCGCCCCGGACTGAGATGCGATCGTTGCGAAGCACCGGGACCGGGTGCGCTGGGTCACCCTTTCGGGCTACCGAGGGGCGACGCCCTACCGTGCGTTCCATGGAGCGACGCCGGCGCGCGGCCCGGTGGCCGGTGGCCGCCCTGGTCTCGGCGGCGATCGTCCTGCCGGCGGTTTCCCCGCTGCGGCGGAGGACCCCCGTCCGACGGTCGACCCGACCGCCCCCACACCCTCCGCCCCCTACGTCGGCCGCCCGCCCCAGGGGTCGGCGCCCGACGGCCGGACGGTCGGTGGGGAGGACCTGGACACGCGCGGCACCGTGGTGGCCGAGGGAGCCCCGCCCCTGCCCGAGGGACTGGTGGCGAGCGGCTGGCTGGTCGCCGACCTCGGCACGAGCGACGTCCTCGCCGCGCGCGACCCGCACGGCCGCTTCTACCCGGCCAGCACGCTGAAGACCCTGACGCTGCTGACACTGGCCCCCTGCTGGACCCGGCCGCGGTGATCGAAGGGACCACGGAGGACGAGAACATCGAGGGCAGCCGGGTGGGGCTGGTCCGGGGCGGCCGGTACCCCGTCTCCCTGCTCTTCCAGGCACTGATCCTGCAGTCGGGCAACGACGCCGCCAACGCGCTCGCCCGGGCGGCCGGCGGGATGGACGTCACCCTCGCGGCCATGAACGAGACCGCCGAGCGCATCGGCGCCTACGACACCGTCGCCGGGTCGCCGTCAGGTCTCGACGTCGCCGGCCAGTCGTCCTCGCCCTACGACCTCGCGCTCGTCTTCCGAGCGCTGCTCGCCGACCCGGGAACCGCGGCGGTGCTGACCACGCCCACGGCCGACATGCCTCCGGTCGAGGGCCGCTCCCCGGCTACCAGATCCAGAACCAGAACCCGCTGGCCGCGACTCCCGGCAACCTCGGCGGCAAGACCGGCTTCACCGACGCCGCCCGGCACACCTTCGTCACGGCCGCCGAGCGGGACGGCCGCCGGTTGGTCGTCAGCGTCATGGACACCGAGAACGTCCCACTGCGCGCGGCCGACCAGGCGGCGCTGCTCCTCGACTGGGGCTTCACCGTCCCGGCCGGCACCGACGACGTGGGCACGCTCGTGGCCTCGGGGACCTGCCGCCGTTGCCGGCGCCGTCCAGCGCCTCCGGCGCCGCACCGAGGACCAGCCGGCCGCCACCGACCGTGACGGCCGAACCCGCGTCCGCGGGGACGACGTCCCCTGGCTGCCGGTGGCTCTCGGCGGAGCTGCCGTCGTGATCCTCACGGCGACCGTGGCGGGGCGCCGGCGGGCCGTGCGGGTGGTCCCGGCGCTCAGCTCACCACCGGACGCTCCTCCCGGGGCGGGCTCACCGCCTCGATCCGCCGGAGGGTCGACGTCCAGGCGGCCGTGAAGAACGCGAACCGGGCCACCAGGTTGATCCACACCAGCAGACCGACGGCGCCCCCGAACGCCGAGGCCGTGACGCTGCCGGAGATCAGCGACAGGTAGTAGCCGCCGATGACCTTGAGCGCCTCCACCCCCGCCGCCCCGAAGAGGGCGCCCGGCAGCAGCAGCCGCAGCGGGTGGTTGACCGACGGCACGACGCGCAGCAGCCAGAGGAAGACCAGGACGTCGGCGGCCACGGCCAGCCCGATGCCCAGCGCCCACGTCAGCACTCCGAAGCCCGGATCGTCGGCGACCCCCAGGAGGTCCAGCACCCACGACGTCGCCTGGGTGACCCCGCCGGTGACGCCGAGGCTGGCCAGCCCGACCGCGCCCAGGGCGACCAGCGCCACGACGTCCTGGAGGTTGTCGCGGAGGGCGTCGGGCGGGTCGACGTGGCCCTTCCAGATCCGCTCCATGCCGATCCGGAGCTTGTCCATCGCGCGCAGCCCCGCGTAGATGAAGCCGGCGAGGGCGATCAGCGAGATGAAGCCCGCCGCGTCGATGGCGCTGCGCAGCTGGTCGACCAGCTCTCGGCCGATGCTGCCGGGAAAGGTGTCGCGGATGACGGCGAACAGCTCGGCCTGCAGGAGCGCGTCGCCGGCGATGACCAGCCCGATGATCGACGCGACCAGCAGCAGCATCGGGAAGAGCCCGAGGAAGACGAAGTACGTGACCCCGGCGGCCATCAGGTCACCCTGGGTGCGCTGGTAGCGGCCGCCCGCGCGGGCCAGGTGGTCGAACCAGCGGTACCGCCGGCGCTGCGCGTCGACAGCGTCCTCGACCCGGGAGTAGAGCCGGGTCCACCACGGCTCCCGGACGCCGGACTGCTCCGGAGGAGCGGCGGAACTCACCGCCCGAGTCTGCGGCCTCCCCGCGCGGACCGCGCTACGGCCCCATCCGGCCCCGTCCCGAGGCTCGCGCCGAGCGTGCGAGGCGCGAGGAGGACGGGGTCCTTCAACCGGTGAGGGGTACTCGCGGGCGACGGCCCACGCCCCCGTGGAGGTCTGCTCGAACTCGGTGAAGGCGGTGACCCGGAACTCGGCGGACAGGTCGGCCAGGCCGGTGTACGCCAGCTCCAGCATGTCGGCGGGGACGTCGTGGGCCACGGTGACGTGCGGGTGGTACGGGAAGGCCAGCGACCGCGCCAGCGGGCCACGGCGCACGTCGTTGGAGAGCAGCTCGCAGTTGCCGATCCCGCGTGCCACGGCGACGAACACGACGTCGGACACCGGGGTGAAGGTGCCCGTGCCGGACAGGTGCATGTCGAACGGCTGATGGCACCGGGCCACCTCGGCGAGATGGGCGCTGATCAGCGTCCGGTCGGCGACGGCGACCTCGGTCGGGGGCAACAGGGTGACGTGCGGCGGCACCTGGTTCGCCTGCGGGTCGCCCACCTTGGACCGCCAGTCCACCAGCAGCTGGGCCCACGGCTCGGGAATCGCCACGACGATGCCGAGCACCGCGTTGTCCCGTCGGGCGCTGCCGCGCGGCACGAACGTGTCGTCGTTCACCGCGGGGCCCCTGCCGCAGGGAGGAAACCGGTCCGCTCGTAGACCGCGGCGACGGTCCCGGCCGCGACCTCTCGGGCCCGCTCCGCCCCGCCGGCGAGGATCCGCTGCAGCTCGGTCGGATCGTCCAGGAGCTCCTGGGTGCGCGCTCGGACGGGCGTGACGAAGTCGGTGACGACCTCGGCCAGCTCCTTCTTCAGGTCCCCGTAGCCCCGGCCGGCGAACTGCTGCTCCAGGTCCGCGACGGCCGTGCCCGACAGCGCGCTGTGGATGGTCAGCAGGTTGGTGACGCCGGGCTTGTTCTCGGCGTCGGCGACGATCTCGCGACCGGTGTCGGTGACCGCCGAACGGATCTTCTTCGCCGTCACGTCGGGCTCGTCGAGCAGGAGGACGCAGCCGGCGGGGGAAGGCTCTTGCTCATCTTCTTGTCCGGCGACTGCAGGTCGAGGATCTTCGCCGCCCCGGGCGGGATGTGGGCCGCGGGCAGCGTGAGCGTGGGCCCGTACCGGCTGTTGAACCGGGTCGCGAGGTCGCGGGTCAGCTCGAGGTGCTGGCGCTGGTCCTCTCCCACCGGCACCTGATCGGCCTGGTAGACGAGGATGTCGGCCGCCTGCAGGACCGGGTAGGTGAACAGCCCCACCGAGGCGCCGGACGTGCCCTCTCGCTGGCTCTTGTCCTTGAACTGGGTCATCCGGCTGGCCTCGCCGAACCCGGTGAGGCACTCCAGCACCCAGGACAGCTGCAGGTGCTCGGGTACGTGGCTCTGCACGAACAGGGTGCTGCGCCCGGGGTCGACGCCGAGCGCGAGCAGCTGCGCGGCCGACACCATGGTGTTGCGCCGCAGCACCGCCGGGTCCTGCTGGACGGTGATGGCGTGCAGGTCGACGACGCAGTAGAACGCCTCGGCCGAGTCCTGCAGCGCGACCCACTGGCGCAGCGCACCCAGGTAGTTGCCGAGGTGGAAGGAGCCCGCCGTCGGCTGGATGCCCGAGAGCACACGGGGCAATGGCATGGAGGACGGTGGCACGTCGGCCATCAAACCAGCCGGACGCCCCGGACGTTCCGGCCTCCCCGTTCCGATGACGTCAGAGGACGCCGGCGTCGCCCCTGACCTGGTCGAGGGCCGCGAGGAAGACGTCGTCCTCCTCGGGGCTGCCGACGGTGACGCGGACGCCCTCCCCGCGAACGGCCGGGTGATGACGGCGCGAGACTCCAGGGCGGCCGCCAGGCCCGTCGCCTCCTCCCCCACGGCCAGCCACACGAAGTTCGCCTGGCTGTCGGCCACGTCCAGCCCGCGCTCGCGCAGGGCGGCGGTCAACCGGTCCCGTTCGGTGACGACGGCGGCACAGCGGGCGCGGACCTCCTCCTCGCTGGCGAGCGCGGCGACCGCCGCGGCCTGGGCGAGCATGGACACGCTGAACGGGACGTGGGTCTTGCGCACGGCCTCGGCGACGGCCGGGTCCTCGGCGATCAGGTAGCCGACGCGGAGCCCGGCCAGACCCCAGGCCTTCGAGAAGGTGCGCAGCACGGCGACGTTCGGCCGCCCGCGCATCAGCTCGATGCCGTCCGGGACGTCGGGATCGGTCACGAACTCGCGATAGGCCTCGTCCAGGACGACGAGGGTCTGCTCGGGGACGGCGTCGAGGAAGCGCTCGAGCTCCGCGCGCCGCACCGCCGTCCCGGTGGGGTTGTTCGGGTTGCACACGAACACCAGCCGCGTGGTGTCGTCGATCGCGGCGAGCAGGCCGTCGAGGTCGTGGGTGTCGGCCGGCCCGCCGGCCCGGCCGGGCACCAGCGGCACCTGGGCGGCGCGCGCACCGGCGACCTGGGCGAGCAGCGGGTACATCTCGAACGAGCGCCAGGCGAAGGCGATGCTCGTGCCCGGCTCGCTGTAGGCCTGGGCCAGCTCCTGGCAGAGCGTGACCGCCCCGCACCCGGTGGCCACCTGACCGGGGTCGACGCCGTAGCGCTCGGCCAGAGCCCGCGTGAGGACGACGGCGCCGTTGTCCGGATACCGGTTGGTCTCCGCGGCGGCCGCGGCGACCGCCTGGACGACCGCGGGCAGCGGCGGGAAGGCGACCTCGTTGCTGGCGAGCTTCACGGCGCGCTCGACACCGATCTCGCGGGCGAGGTCGGCGGGGTTGCGGCCCGGCTTGTAGGCGGGGAGCGCCTGGACGACGGGGCGTGGCGAAACCACGGGGTCTGCCTCCTGACCGGCGGCTTCCCTAGGCTGGCCGCCATGCGCGTACTCGTCGCCGGTGGAGCCGGCTACATCGGCAGCGTAGTGACGGCGGCGCTGCTGGCCGACGGCCACGAGGTCACCGTGCTCGACGACCTGTCGACCGGCCACGCCGACGCCGTCCCCGAGGGTGCCTCCTTCGCGCAGGTGTCGCTGCACGACTCGGCGCCGGTGCTGGCCGACGTCCGGCCCGACGCGGTGCTGCACTTCGCGGCCAGGAGCCTGGTCGGGGCCTCACAGCAGCAGCCGGAGGACTACTGGCACGTCAACGTCGGCGGCTCGCTGGCGCTGCTGGAGGCGATGCGGGCCGCCGACTGCCGCCGCATCGTCTTCTCCTCCACCGCGGCCACCTACGGCGAGCCGGAGTCGGTGCCGATCCGCGAGGACGCGCCGACCCGCCCGACCAACACCTACGGCGCCACGAAGCTCGCCGTCGACCAGATGCTGACCTCCTACGCCGTCGCCCACGGGTTCGCGGCCGTGAGCCTGCGCTACTTCAACGTCGCCGGAGCCGCATACGGCCTCGGCGAGCGGCACACGACCGAGACGCACCTCATCCCGCTCGCGCTGCAGGTCGCAGCCGGCCAGCGGGAATCGCTCACCGTCTACGGCGAGGACTACCCGACGCCCGACGGCACCTGCATCCGCGACTACGTGCACGTCGAAGACCTGGCCGAGGCGCACCTGCTCGCCCTGCCCGCCCCGGCCGCCGGCGAGCACCGGATCTACAACCTCGGCAACGGAACCGGGTTCTCCGTCCAGGAGGTCGTGGACGCGGCGCGCGAGGTGACCGGCCACCCGGTCCCGGTCGTCCTGGGTGAGCGCCGGGCGGGTGACCCCGCCCAGCTCGTGGCGTCCAGCGACCGCATCCGGGCCGACCTGGGCTGGGCGCCGAGGCACACCGACCTCGTGGGGATCGTCCGCGACGCGTGGGACGTCGCGCGGGCGCACCGGGTGACACCCCAGGCATAGGTACCTATACCTGCGCTTTCGCCCGCGGGACGCAGGTATAGGTACCTATGCCTGGTCCGCCGGCGTGCTCGTCCCGTCGTCCCCGCGGGCCGGCGGAGGGCCGACGAGGAGCCGGGCGATCCGCCGCCCGTCGAGCTCGAGGACCGACAGGGTGCGGCCCTCGACCGCGATCGCATCGCCGACCTCGGGCAACCGGCCCAGCTCGGCCAGGACGAAGCCCGCGGCGGTCTCGTAGGGGCCGTCGGGCAGCCGCAGGCCGGTGGCCTCGGTGAAGTCGTCCAGGTTGAGCAGGCCGTCCACCTCGCGCGGGCCCCCGGGCGGCTGCCCGGCCTCCGGGGTCACCTCCTCGTCGTACTCGTCGTAGATCTCCCCGATGACCTCCTCGATCAGGTCCTCGAGCGTGACGATGCCGTCCGTGCCGCCGTACTCGTCGACGACGATCGCCAGGTGGTGGTTCTCCCGCCGCATCTCGCTCAGCGCGGTCAGCACCCCGGCCGTGCCGGGCAGCCGCTTGACCTCCCGGGCGAGATCGCCGACGGTCGCGGCCCGGCCCGCCGGATGGTTGGGGAGGAAGAGGTCGCGCACGTGCACGAAGCCGACGACGTCGTCCTGGTCGCGGCCGGCCACCGGGAAGCGCGACCAGTTCGAGTCACCCATCAGCTTCGCGGCACGGCTGGTGGTCATCGACGCGTCGAGGAACGCGACCTCGGTGCGGGGTGTCATGACCTCCCGCACCTCCCGCTCGCCGGCCCGGAAGACCTCGTCGATCAGGCGCCGCTCGTCGCTGCTGAGCGACTCGTGCGCCGCGACGAGGTCGCGCAGCTCCTCCTGGCTGATGGACTCCCCGCTCTGCTTCGGGTCGCCGCCGAAGAGCCGGACCATGACGTTCGTGGACTTGGAGAGCAGCCAGATGACCGGTCGCGACAGCTTCGCGATGGCGTTCAGGGGCGCGGCGACGAGGAGCGCGAAGCCCTCCGCCCGCTGCAGGGCCAGCCGCTTGGGGGTCAGCTCACCGACCACCAGTGACAGGTAGCTGATGGCGACCGTGACCAGGACCAACGCCAGGGTGCCGGCGAGCCCCTCCGACACACCCCGCCCGACCAACCAGTCCGCGAAGGGCTGCGACAGCGTGCTGGCGCCGAAGGCGGCGGAGAAGAAGCCGGCGAAGGTCACCCCGACCTGGACGGCGGCCAGGAACTGGTTGGGGTCGCTGAGCAGCTTCTGCACGGCCTGACCACGGCGACCCGTCTCGGCCATGGCCCGGACCTGGGACTCGCGCAGGGAGACCAGGGCGATCTCCGCTCCCGCGAAGACACCGCCGATCAGGATGAAGACGACGACCATGACGATGCTGAGCCAGACGTCGCTCACCGGCGGCGTACTCCTCGGGGTTCGGGTAGGTGGTGCGCGGGCGAGTCCATGGTGCCTGTTCGCGCCGCTGCCCGGGGTCCATCGGGTCTGACGGCACCCCCACCAGGGGTTCTCGGCGCCGTCCGTGACGATTCTCTCCCGACTCACGGTGACCTTGCGCGCACCGTTAGTCTCGAGCAGGTAACGAATCGTGATTGACCGTTCTCGTGAGGTTATGCCGTGCACCACGCCCCTGCGGACTTCCCGCCCGCCCGCGCGACCAGCGCTGTTCGCCGCTGGACGGGTCTCAGGCGGGCCTCCCGGCACCGCGGCGCGCGACTGGCCTTCAGCGCCGCCCTCAGCACCGTGGTGACGGCGCTCGTCCTCGCCGTGCCGGTGATGGCGGGCACGGGCCCGACCTCCCCGGTGGTCCTCGGCCAGGACGGCGGGCCGCTGACCTCGAGCGCGTTCGCCGGCCTCACGTCGGCTGCGACGTTCTCCTCTGCGACGGGTGAGGCGACGGCGGCGCCGTCGGCGACCGGTTCATCGGCCGGGGTCACGGCGACGCCGTCCGCCCCCGCGCCCGTCGCCGCCGCCCCGGCGCCTGATCCGGCGACCACGGCTCCGGCCGCACCGCCCGAGCCTGCTGCCGAGCCGGTCACCCCGGAGCCCGAGGCAGCGGCCCCTACCCCTGCCCCTGCTCCTGCCCCCGCTCCTGCCCCCGCTCCGGCACCTGCGCCGGCGCCCGCTCCCGTGGCGGCTGCCGCGCCGCCCTCCGGTGGCCTCGAGGACCAGGTCCTGGCACTGGTCAACGCCGAGCGGTCAGCCGCCGGTTGCGGCCCCGTCTCCGCCGATGGCGGGCTGGCCGCCGTCGCCCGCGCGCACAGCGAGGACATGCGCGACCGGGGGTTCTTCGACCACGTGAACCTCGACGGGCTCGACCCGTTCGACCGCGCGGACCGCGCCGGCGTCGCCGCGCGGGCCGAGAACATCGCCTGGGGGCAGCGGGACGCGGCCGAGGTGATGAACTCCTGGATGAACAGCTCCGGTCACCGCGCCAACATCCTGAACTGCGGCCTGACCCGCCTGGGGGTGGGCGTGGCCGAGGGCAGCGGCGGCGGCCCGTGGTGGACCCAGCTCTTCGGCTGACCCGGCGTCGTCGTCGCTCGTCGCCCTCGTCGGGCCCGAGTGTGCGGTTCTCGGGGTCGACGACGGAACTCAGGGGCCGACAAGCCAACGCTCGCGCTCAGCGAGGAGCTCCCTCAGCGCGGCAACCAGCACTTCCACGTCGTGCATGTCCCGTGCGGTGACGTGGAAGACGATCCATCCGGCGGCAGCCAGGCGGTTGAGCCGGCGACGATCGCGGCCGAGCTGGCGTGTCTCGCCGTGCCAGGCGCCGTCGTACTCGACAGCGACCCGCTGAGCCGGGAGCGCGAGGTCCACACGACCCGCGAAGCCGCCCGCCGCAGCACGGACCGTGTACTGCGGGACGGCAGGCAGGCCGGCCGGCGCCAGCGCGACTCGGAGGCGTGACTCCGGCTGCGACTCTGCGCGGGGATCCGCCAGCGAAGCGGCCTCCCGGGCCCTCCGGGCGCCGCGCACACCCGCCAGCTCCGATGCGGCGTCCTGGAGCTCCGCGAGGTCGACCACCTGCCGGGCGAGGAGGACGTCGAGCGCGGGGACGGAGTCGTGAACGGTCTCGAGACGCGCGATGTCCAGCGCTGTCGGCAGACCGGTGGTGAACCGTAAGGGATCTCGGCGCACGACGTCCGCCTCGGGCAACCGCACCCGGCGCACGCGCAGACCGGTCACGGGACCGAACTGCATGACAGCGGGGATGGCGATCTCCACCGGCCTTCCCGGGCCGACCAGCGTGGTGCCCCGTGCAGGTATGCCGCGGTGCGCCCGCTGACAACCGCCGACGCAGGGGGCGAGCAGTCGTGCTCCGCGAACGAGGACGCCGTGCGACTCCGGCAGGCGGGAGTCGGCGTAGATGCCGCGGTACAGGCGTCGCCATGCCGAGCTGCGCAGCGCCTCCGGCGTCAGGACTCCGTCCCTCAGCACGTCGCGGGCCCGGAAGACCGCTCGCTGCAACGAAACCGGACGGCGGGGCGAGGGCATCGCACGAGGCTGCCGGATCGGCGACCTGGACGCCGTCGTCGTCCACAGGCTCGCGAGTGTGGGTTCGTCGTGGTGCCGACAGCCTTGCGGAGCCCCGTTTCCGCACACTCGGTCCCGTAGCCCCCACCAGCAACGCGCGACGGCCCCCTCAAGCGCCGGTGAGGGGCCGTTGCGGCGTACGGGTTACCTCAGGCCATGGCCTTCTGGAGGTTGGTGTCGATGGCCGCCAGGAAGTCCTGGGTGGTCAGCCACGGCTGGTCCTTGGAGATCAGCAGCGCGAGGTCCTTGGTCATCTGGCCGCCCTCGACGGTGTCGATGCAGACCTTCTCCAGCGTCTCGGCGAAGCGGGTCACCTCGGGGGTGTTGTCCAGCTTGCCGCGGTGGGCCAGGCCCCGGGTCCAGGCGAAGATTGACGCGATCGGGTTGGTCGACGTCTCCTTGCCCTGCTGGTGCTGCCGGAAGTGCCGGGTCACCGTGCCGTGCGCCGCCTCGGCCTCGACGGTCCGTCCGTCGGGGCTCATCAGCACCGAGGTCATGAGGCCGAGCGAGCCGAAGCCCTGCGCCACGGTGTCGGACTGCACATCGCCGTCGTAGTTCTTGCAGGCCCAGACGTAGCCGCCCTCCCACTTGAGGGACGCGGCGACCATGTCGTCGATCAGCCGGTGCTCGTAGGTGATGCCGGCGGACTCGAACGTGTCCTTGAACTCGGCCTGGAAGACCTCCTCGAACAGATCCTTGAAGCGGCCGTCGTAGGCCTTGAGGATCGTGTTCTTGGTCGACAGGTAGACCGGGTAGCCGCGCTGCAGGCCGTAGTTCATCGAGGCCCGCGCGAAGTCGCGGATCGAGTCGTCGAGGTTGTACATCGCCATCGCGACGCCGCCACCGGGCGACTGGAACACCTCGTGCTCGATCGGCGCCGAGCCGTCCTTCGGCTGGAAGCTGATCGTCAGCGTCCCCTCGCCGGGGAACCGGAAGTCGGTGGCGCGGTACTGGTCGCCGAAGGCGTGACGGCCGACGACGATCGGCTTGGTCCAGCCCGGCACCAGGCGCGGCACGTTCTCCATGATGATCGGCTCGCGGAAGATGACGCCGCCGAGGATGTTGCGGATGGTCCCGTTGGGCGAGCGGTACATCCGCTTGAGCCCGAACTCCTCGACACGCGCCTCGTCCGGCGTGATCGTGGCGCACTTGACGCCGACGCCGTGCTTCTTGATGGCGTTGGCGGAGTCGACGGTGATCTGGTCGTCGGTCGCGTCGCGCGCCTCGATGCCCAGGTCGTAGTACTCCAGGTTCACGTCGAGGTACGGGAGGATCAGCTGGTCCTTGATGAACTGCCAGATGATCCGGGTCATCTCGTCGCCGTCGAGCTCGACGACCGTGCCCTCGACCTTGATCTTGCTCACGTGGTGATTCCCTCTCTGCGGTGGTGAAGTTCTGGAACGGCCCCTTCCCGGGGCCCGCCCTGAGCGTGCGAAGGGTGGGAGGAAGGGGTCCTTGTTCAGAGGTCGGCTACGTCAGCCTGCTTGGCGCGCACGGCCTCGGCCGCTTCGCGCAGGCCCGCCAGCTCGCTCTCGGACAGGTCGCCCTCGACGACCTTCCGCACACCCTGTCGACCGATCTCGGCCTCGACGCCCAGGTAGACGCCATTGATGCCGTACTCGCCGTCGACCCAGGCGCACACCGGCATGACCGCGCCGGAGTCCTCCATCACGGCCCTGGCCATGCGGGCGGCGGCGGCGGACGGCGCGTAGTACGCCGACCCGGTCTTCAGCAGCGCCACGACCTCGGCACCGCCGTTCCGGGTCCGGTCGACGAGGTGCTCGATGCGGTCGGCGGCCATCACGTCGGACAGCGGCTTGCCGTCGACGGTGCAGCGCGAGGGCACGGGCACCATCGTGTCGCCGTGCGAGCCCAGGGTCAGGGTCCGGACGGAGGACACCGGGACGCCGAGCTCCTCCGCCACGTTGTTGCTGAAACGCGCGGTGTCGAGCATGCCGGCCTGCCCCATGACCCGGTTCTTGGGGAACTGGGTGGCCAGCTGCGCCAGCGCCGTCATCTCGTCCAGCGGGTTGGAGACGACGATGATGACCGCGTCGGGCGAGGAGGCGGCGACGTTCTCCGCGACCTGGCGCACGATCTTCGCGTTGGTCTCGATGAGGTCCATCCGGCTCATGCCGGGCTTGCGGGGAAGGCCTGCGGTGATGACGACGACGTCGGATCCCTCGGTGCCCTCGTAGGACCCACCGCCGACGCCGACGACCTTCGTCTCGAAGCCCTCGATGGGCCGCGATTGATTCATGTCGAGGGCGATGCCCTCGGGCTTGCCCTCGACGATGTCGGTGAGCACGACGGTCTCGAAGACGTCGTACTCGGCGAGTCGGAGCGCGGTGGTGGAGCCGTAGAAGCCGGCGCCGACGACGGTGACCTTGCCCTGCCTGGACGTGTCTGCCATGGCCAGCAACCTATCGCTGAGTGCGCTCCCCGCCCGGGCGGGGCGTGGCCCCGCTGCAGGGGCCCGAGTCGAGCCTGCGAGCGGTGGGGGCAGCGGGGTCCTTCGTCAGGCGGCCGGGATCATCATGGCGGTGACCGCGAGCGTGAGACCCGCGCCCGTCATGAGCACGAAGTCGACCGGGCGGCTCCGCACGGCGAGGAACCCCGCACGCCGCACCGGCAGGAGGAGCCGCAGGACACCGCCGACGACGAGGGCCAGGCCGGCCACGACCAGCCCCTGCCGCCATTGCCCGACGCTGACGAAGAGCAGACCCGCCGCGACCATCGCGAGGACCACCAGTAGGGGCAGCTGACGCAGCAGTCCGGCGAGGAACGGCCGGCGGACGTACAGCGGGGGCCGGGTCATGGCCGGCCCGCCGGCGTGGCCGTCGCCGGGAGCTCGCGCTGGATGCTGGCGATGCCCACCTGGGCGCCGTCGGAGTGCTTGGCGTCCACGTACCAGCGGCTGCCCGGGTCGTCCCCGACCAGCAGCCTTCCCGGCCGCGGACGGTGCCCGGCCGCGGCCAGGGCGGCCACCCGGTGGGTCAGTTCGTCGCGAATCGCCGCGGCCGAGGCCTTGCCGTCGAGGATCGTCGCGGGCACGTCGGACAGTCTGCCCGAGAGGCCCCACCAACTCGTCTGTGGTCCTACGCTCCGGGATGCGGGCGCCCCCGCGCCCCGCCGACCGCCGGAGGTACGCACATGACCGAGCGCGAACCCGCCCGACCCGGCACCCAGCCTGTCGGTGCGACCGCCTACCCGCACGACGCCGGGCCCGGCGACTCCACGGCGCCCGCCTATTCCGATCGGCCGGTCGCCATCCGCGGACCGGAGAGCCTGGGCGGGCTGCTGCTGATCCTCGCCGGGCTCGCCGCCGCCATCAGCCTGGTCCTGGACTGGGAGGCCGACGACGACGTCTCCGGCTGGGGCCTGGTCCGGAACGGCTTCGACGACCTCGGCCAGATCGTCGACAACGGTCTGTGGCAGCCGCTGGCGATCGTGCTCGGCGGCGGCGTGCTGTTCGTCCTCGGCGTCCTGATGTGGCTGCCGATGAGGTCCCACCGCTTCTTCGGGCTGCTGGCCCTGCTGGTCAGCGCGGCGGTGACGGCAGGCGTCCTGGTGCCGCTCGCGGACGCCGGCTGGGACCTCGGGGTCTTCGGCCCGGGCTTCTGGTGCGCCATCGCCGTCGCCGTCCTCGGCCTGCTCGGCAGCCTGAAGGCGCTGTTCAGTCGCCGGCGGTACGCATGACATCGCGGTCCTCCGGGCCGCACCGCGGCCAGGAGCCGTCCCCTGACGCGTTGAGCCGTTGAGTCGCTCGCTCGCGAAACCCTCCAGGCTCCACTGCTCACGACACGACAGTTCGGATCAGCTGCCGATGACGGCGCCGTGGGCGCCGGCGAACTGGACGGCCTGGCTCAGGTCGAGCCGGACGCCGGTCAGCTCGAAGGCCCGCCAGTTGATCTCGTCGGTCGACGCGCCGCGCAGGTCGGCGCCGCGCAGCTTCGCGCTCTGCAGGCGGGCGCGGTTCAGGTCCGAGTTCGTGAGGTCGGTCCCGCGCAGGTCGGCGTCGGTGAAATCGGTCTCCCGGAACCGCTGCCCGGCGAGGACCAGCGCCGAGAGGTCCGCGCCCCGCAGCGACGCGTAGCTCCAGTCGCACTCGGTCGCCGTCATGGGCCGCAGCTGCGCACCCGGGAACTGGGAGCCGGTCAGCTTGCAGCCGTCCCAGGTGACGTCGATGAGCTTGGCCCGGTCGAAGCGGCAGGAGAGGAACGCCGACCCCAGGTGCCGCGAGCCGGCCATCCGCACACCGGTGAGGACGCACTCCTCGAACACGCACCGCCGGCTGACGAGCTCCTCCAGCCCGGCGTCGTCGAACCGGCAGCGGACGAACGTCACGCCGTCGAGCTCGACGCCCCACCAGTCCACCCGGGCGAAGTCCTCCTCCTCCACGACGGAACCCGCCTCCGGCGGGCCCAGGTGTGGCCGGGAGGAGTAGCGCGCCGCCATCAGTGGGCGAAGTGGCGGGTGCCGGTCAGGTAGAGCGGCACGCCGGCGGCCGCCGCCGCGGCGGCGACCTCCTCGTCGCGCACGGAGCCGCCCGGCTGGACGACGGCACGCACCCCGGCGTCCAGCAGGACCTGCAGGCCGTCGGCGAACGGGAAGAAGGCGTCGGAGGCGGCGACCGATCCCGCGGCCCGCTCCCCGCCCGCGACACGGCCAGCCGGGCGGAATCGACCCGGTTGACCTGGCCCATCCCCACGCCGACGGTGGCCCGGTCGTGGGCCAGCAGGATCGCGTTGCTCTTCACCGCGCGGACCGCGCGCCAGGCGAACACCAGGTCGTCGAGGCCGGCGGCGTCCAGCGGCTCGCCGGTCGCCAGGGTCCACGTGGTCGGGTCGTCGCCCGGCGCGTCGAGCCGGTCGGTGACCTGCAGGAGCAGGCCGCCGTCGATCGGGCGCATCTCGGCTCCCGCCGCCGGCAGGTGCGGGAGACGCAGCAGCCGGACGTTCTTCTTGCCGGACAGCACCCGCACGGCGTCGTCGGTGAACGACGGTGCGACGACGACCTCGGTGAACACCTCGGCGACCTGCTCGGCCATGGTCAGGTCGATCTCCCGGTTGGCCGCGATCACGCCACCGAAGGCCGACAGCGGGTCGCAGGCGTGCGCCTTGCGGTGCGCCGAGGCGATGTCGGGGCCGACGGCGATCCCGCACGGGTTGGCGTGCTTGATGATCGCGACGCAGGGGTCCGCGTGGTCGTGGGCGGCCCGCCAGGCGGCATCGGTGTCGACGTAGTTGTTGTAGGACATCTCCTTGCCGTGCAGCTGCTCGGCGTGGGCCAGGCCCGGCCGGCCGCCGCGGTACAGGGCCGCGCTCTGGTGCGGGTTCTCGCCGTAGCGCAGGACGTCGGCCCGTTCCCAGGTCGCGCCGGCCCAGGCGGGGAAGCCGCTGTCGTCGTCCGGGGCCACCACGTTGCCCAGCCACGAGGCGACGGCGACGTCGTAGGAGGCCGTGTGCCGGAACGCGGCCGCGGCCAGCTTCTGCCGCTCGGCCAGCGTGAAACCCCCGGCGGCGACCGCGGTCAGGACGTCGGCGTAGCGGGCGGGGTCGACGACGACCGCCACCGACGGGTGGTTCTTCGCCGCCGCCCGCACCATGGCCGGCCCCCGATGTCGATCTGCTCGACGCACTCGTCGGGGCTCGCACCCGAGGCGACCGTCTCGGTGAAGGGGTAGAGGTTCACCACCACCAGGTCGCACGGGGCGATGCCCAGCTCCTCCAGCTGCCCGACGTGGTCGGCCTTGCGCCGGTCGGCCAGGATCCCGGCGTGGACGGCGGGGTGCAGGGTCTTCACCCGGCCGTCAAGGCACTCCGGGAAGCCGGTGACCTGCTCGACGGGGGTGACCGGGATCCCGGCCTCGGCGATGCGCCGGGCGGTGGCGCCGGTGCTGACCAGCTCCACCCCGGCGGCGGCCAGCCCCGCGGCCAGCTCCTCCACGCCGGTCTTGTCGTAGACGCCCAGCAGGGCGCGGCGGATGGGGGCGCGGTCGCTCATCGGTCGCTCTTCCTCGTCGCGTGCTCGGCCGGCCGGTCGGGGGTGACCAGCCGGGCCACCGTCTGGACCAGGAGCTCGCGCTCCACGGTCTTGATGCGTTCGTGCAGCCCGGCCTCGTCGTCGTCCGGGCGGACGGCGACCTCGCGCTGGGCGAGGACCGGGCCGGTGTCCAGGCCGGCGTCCACCAGGTGCACGGTCGCGCCCGTCACCGTCGCACCGGCGGCCAGCGCGTCACGCACGGCGTGCGCACCGGGGAACGCCGGGAGCAGCGCCGGGTGGGTGTTGATCAGCCGGCCACCGAAGGTGGCGAGGACGGCGGGGCCGACCAGCTTCATGAACCCGGCGGAGACCACCAGGTCGGGCCGGTGCTCGGTCAGCGCAGCGGCCAGGAGCGGTCCCAGGCTCCCCGGTCGGCGTGCTCGGCGAGCGCGCAGGTGAACGTCGGGATGCCGCGCCGGCGGGCGTGCTCCAGCCCGTCGGCAGCGCGGTCGCTGCCGACCACGACGACGTCGGCCGGGTAGACGGGGTCGTCGGTCGCGGCCAGGAGGGCCGCGCAGAGGAGCCGGTGCCGGACAGCAGGACGGCGACCCGCGCCCGCGACACGGGCTCGGTGGCGGGCACGTCCACGACCCTAAAGGAACCGATCCAGCCGGCCCCTCGCAGGGGCCCGCAGCGAACCTGCCAGCCGTGGAGGTGCGGGGTGATCGGTCAGCCCAGCGCCCGCCAGCGGCTGACGGCGGCGCCCACGGCTGCCGCGATCCCGCTCTGCGCCGCGATCGCGATGCCGGTGGCCACCGGGGGCGCCCCCACCTCCGCGAGGCCGCCGTCCCCGAGCGAGCCGCCGGCCAGCCAGACCAGCAGCCCCCTGCCACCCCCAGCAGGCCACCGGTGAGGACGCCGTTCAGCCCGGCGACCACCGAGCCGCCGGCGTCGTCGCGCAGCCAGCGGCCCACCGTGGCACCGGCGACCAGCCCGGCCACGGCCGGGATGACCTGCGACACGAAGGCGATCAGCGGGACCGCCTGCGTGTCCGGCAGCGCCGCGAGCAGAGGGAGCGCCGGGACGGCGTCGAGGGTCACCCCGTGCACCGAGACCAGCGTGCCCGAGCCGACGTGGAAGCCGGGACCCGCGGCCAGTCCCAGCACCGCGGCGGCGGCGTTGGGCAGCAGGATCAGGCCCAGCCCGGCCAGCCCCACCGCTCCCGCTCCCGCGCCGCCGAGCGAGCCCGACAGGGCCGCGTACCCGGCGGCGTCGGCCACGAGGGCGACGGCGACGACGACCGTGCTGAGCGCGACGGCCGTGAGCAGACCGGCGACGACGCCGCGGAGCACCGCCCGGAGCGGCCCCCGGTCGAGCACGTCGTCGAGCAGACCGGACTCCCTTCCCACGCCCCATCCGCTGGCGACCACGGCCAGCACCGTCGCCCCCGCGAGCGTCCGCAGCAGCCCGACCCGGGCCTCGGGGCCGTCGACGGCGAGCGCCAGCACGAGGGTGAGCAGCACGTGCACGCCGACGACGGCGCCGACCGCCCGCGCGGCCTCGCCCCGGCCGGCCGGAGCGCGGAGCCGGGCGACCCCGCGGCCGGCCTGCGCCAGCCCCCAGGCCAGGCCGAGGGTGAGCAGGAGCGGTGCGAGGACCAGCGGGCCGGAGGCGATCCGCAGTTCGCCGCCCTGCGCGAGCAGCCACAGCCGGCCGGCCAGGACGATCGAGTCACCGGCGGACTGACCACCGTCGGGATCGAGGGTCTCGACGACGACGAGCGCGAGCGCCAGACCGGCCAGCGCGGCGGCGCTGACGGCGGCCGACGCCGCCCCGGCCAGACCCACGAGCGGAAGTGCGGTCACGTGGTTGCCCCGGGGCAGGCGGGCGAGCAGGGAGACCACGCCCCCACTCTCGCAACTGCCGGCGGTGGAGGTGGCCGCACGCGCCGAGGCCCGTCCCGATATCGGGCTCCGCGGCGCGTCCGTCAGCCGGTGGGCCGCTCGTCGGGACCGGGAGTGCCCGAGCCCTCACCGGATGCTGTCGAGCCGCCCGGAGTCGCCGGAGGCGCGGCCGGAGGCGCTGGTGGCGGAGGCGGCTGCTGGCCATAGGGCTGCACCGGCCGGCCAGACTGCTCGTGGCTGCCCTGGCCGGAGCCCGGCTGCTGGCCGGGAGGCCCGTAGGCGGGCTGACCGGGGCCGCTCTGGCCGTACGGCTGCTGCGGCTGCGTCGGCTGCTGACCGAAGCCAGGGGCCGGCTGGCTCGCCCACTGAGCCGCCTCCGCCAGCCGCCCGGGCATCGCCGGCCGGTCGCGGATCTCGGGGACCAGCGACAGTCCGGCGACGCCGAGGATCGCGGTCGCCGTCAGGAATCCCAGGAGTGCCCAGATCGAGAAGCCGCCGTCCAGGGCGTCGAGCCACGCGAAGAGCGTCAGCAGCCAGCCGAGGCCGGCGAGGCCGACGGTGATCCAGGAGCGCGGGAACCCGATCGTCATGTCGACGAACGCCGGTGTGACGGCCCACGCCGTCGCCAGGAGGAACAGCACGAACGCCGACGTGACCTGGCCCAGATCCCACCCGCTGAGCTGGAAGCCGAAGAACTCGTCGCCGAAGGTCAGCCAGGGGAAGAAGGCCAGCACGAAGAACAGCAGCGTCCCGCCGGCGAGGAGGTAGTCGGCCACCTTCAGCCGCTTGAGGTCGAAGGAGAACGTCATGCCCGTGCCGGGCGGGCGCGCGTACGGGTTGTGGCCCGCCCCGTACCCGGGCTGGCCGTAACCCGGCTGACCGTAGGCACCCGGGTAGCCGGGCGGCGGGCCGTAACCCGGCGGCGGCGCGTACCCCGGCGGCGGGCCGTAGCCGGGCTGCCCGTACCCCGGGGCGGCCCGTAGCCCGGCGGCGGGCCGTAGCCGGGCTGCCCGTACCCCGGGGCGGTCCGTAGCCAGGCTGCCCGTAGCCGGGCTGCCCGTAGCCGGGCTGCCCGTACCCCGGGGGCGCGTAGCCGGAGGGGGCTGCTGGCCGTGGCCGGGCGGCTGCTGACCGGGAGCGGGCGGGCCGCCGTAGCCGGGAGGCGGACCCTGCGGGGGCTGCTGCTGCGGAGGTTGCTGCGGGTGGTGCCCCTGCGGGTGCTCCGGCTGCTCACCCGAGGGCGGCTGCGGAGGCTGGCTGGCAGTCATCGCGGGGTTCTCCTCGCAGAGGATCGGGGGTGCGAGGCGGATGGTTCCCGTCCCGCACGCGGTCCGGCAACGACGCCACGCACGTCGTCGTCCGACCGTGATCTTCGCAGGGGTGCCGAGACACCGCTGCCCGGTCTCCCCGGACGGGGGACACCGGGCAGCGGTGGAGGTGGGGGCCGGAAAGGTCAGCCGACGATCTCCCGCATGAGACGCGCGGTCTCCGAGGGCGTCTTGCCGACGCGCACGCCGGCGGCCTCGAGGGCCTCCTGCTTGGCCTGGGCGGTTCCGGCCGAGCCCGAGACGATGGCGCCGGCGTGCCCCATCGTCTTGCCCTCCGGCGCGGTGAAACCGGCGACGTAGCCGACGACGGGCTTGGTCACGTTGGCCTTGACGAAGTCGGCGGCCCGCTCCTCCGCGTCGCCACCGATCTCGCCGATCATCACGATCGCCTCGGTCTCCGGGTCGTCCTGGAAGGCCTGCAGCGCATCGATGTGCGTGGTGCCGATGACCGGGTCGCCACCGATGCCGATCGCGGTCGAGAAACCGATGTCCCGGAGCTCGTACATCATCTGGTAGGTCAGCGTGCCGGACTTCGACACCAGCCCGATCCTGCCCTGCTTGGTGATGTTCGCCGGGATGATGCCGGCGTTCGAGCGGCCGGGGCTGATCAGGCCCGGGCAGTTGGGCCCGATGATCCTCGTGGCGCTGCCCTGGGCGTGGGCCCAGAAGGAGGTCGAGTCGTGCACCGGGATGCCCTCGGTGATGACGACGGCCAGCCCGATGCCCGCGTCCACGGCCTCGATGACGGCGGCCTTGGCGAACGGCGGCGGCACGAAGATGACGCTGACGTCGGCGCCGGTCTCCTTCATGGCCTCGGCGACCCCGCCGAACACCGGCACGCTCGCGCCGTCGAAGTCGACGCTGGTGCCGGCCTTGCGCGGGTTGACGCCGCCGACGATGGCGGTGCCGGAGGCGAGCATGCGCTGGGTGTGCTTGCTGCCCTCGGAGCCGGTCATGCCCTGGACGATGACCTTGCTGTTCTCGTTGAGGAAGATCGACATCTCTACAGGTCCTGTTCGCTAGGGCTTCAGGCGGCGGCGAGTTCGGCGGCCCGGCGCGCGGCGCCGTCCATCGTGTCGACCACGGTCACCAGGGGTGGTTGGCCTCGGCGAGGATCCGCCGGCCCTCCTCGACGTTGTTGCCGTCGAGGCGCACGACCAGCGGCTTGGTCGCCTCGTCGCCCAGGATGCCCAGGGCGGAGACGATGCCGTTGGCCACGGCGTCGCAGGCGGTGATCCCGCCGAAGACGTTGACGAAGACGCTCTTGACGGCCGGGTCGGAGAGGATGATCTCCAGGCCGTTGGCCATGACCTCGGCCGAGGCCCCACCGCCGATGTCGAGGAAGTTGGCGGGCTTGACGCCGCCGAACTCCTCACCGGCGTAGGCGACGACGTCGAGAGTGCTCATGACGAGGCCGGCACCGTTGCCGATGATCCCGACCTCGCCCTCGAGCTTGACGTAGTTGAGGTTCTTCTCCTTGGCCCGCGCCTCGAGGGGTCGGCGGCGGCGGCGTCCTCGAGCGCGGCGTGCTCCGGCTGCCGGAACTCCGCGTTCTCGTCGAGGGTGACCTTGGCGTCCAGCGCGAGCACGGTGCCGTCGGGCGCCTTCGCCAGGGGTTGATCTCGACCAGGGTGGCGTCCTCCTGGGTGAAGACCTCCCACAGCTGGACGGCGATGGCGATCACCTGGTCGCGTACGTCGGCCGGGAAGTTGCCGGCATCCACGATCTCCGCGGCCTTGGCCTCGTCGACACCCTTGCTGGCGTCGATCGGGATGCGGGCCAGCGCCTCGGGCCGCTCGACGGCGAGCTGCTCGATCTCCATGCCGCCCTCCTTCGAGGCCATCGCCAGGAAGGTGCGGTTGGAGCGGTCGAGCAGGTAGGAGAAGTAGTACTCCTCGGCGATGTCGCTGGCCTGGGCCACCATCACCTTGTGGGTGATGTGCCCCTTGATGTCCAGCCCGAGGATGTCGTGGGCGCGCGCCTTCGCGTCCTCGGCGTTGTCGGCCAGCTTCACGCCGCCGGCCTTGCCGCGACCGCCGACCTTCACCTGCGCCTTGACGACGACGGGCAGGGCGATCTCGCGGGCGATCGCCTCCGCCTGCTCGGGCGTCTCGGCGACACCGCCGGGGAGCACGGGGACGCCGTGCGACGCCAACAGGTCACGGGCCTGGTACTCGAAAAGATCCACGATCAGGCACCGTAGCCCGCCCGTAACCCGTCCGCCCCTCGGGCGTTGTACGCACCGGGAAGGCGTGGGGCGCATCACACGGTGCGTCACTCGATCGCCGTAGACCCGGCCCGGCCGGGACGCGCCGGCCCGCCGCACCTCCCGACCCCCGCCCCTGAGGAGCCGTCCGTGCGCCGAGCCGCAACCGTCCTGGTCACCGCCGTGCTGACCGCCGGGGAACGGCCGCGATCGCGCCGCCCGCCGCCGCGTCCGAGATCGTCCCCCGCGACCTGACGATCACGGTGACCGGCCTCGGACCCGAGCAGCGGACCTGCCAGATCGACGCCGACCTCTACGTGCCGGCCGGGGTGACCGAGCGCCGGCCGGGACCGGCGCTGCTCGCGACGAACGGCTTCGGAGGGACCAAGGCCGACCAGGCCGACTTCGCCCAGGGGTTCGGCGAGCACGGGTACGTCACGCTCTCCTACACCGGACTCGGGTTCGTCGACGGCGACCTGTGCCCCATCACCCTCGACGACCGCGAGCACGACGGCGCCGCGGCGAGCCAGTTGCTGCGCTTCCTCGGCGGCGACCGGACGATCGTCGCGGTGGACGACGCGACCGGGGAGCGGGTGCACGTCGACCAGGTGATCCGCGAGGACCGCCGCACGAAGGTGCCCCACGACCCCGCGGTCGGGATGGTCGGCGGCTCCTACGGCGGCCAGATCCAGTTCGCGGCCACCGCGGTCGAGCACGCGGCCGGCACCGACCGCCTCGACGCGATCGTCCCGATGATCACCTGGAACGACCTCTCCTACTCGCTCAACCCCGACAACAGCGGCATCCCGGGCGGCACCGCCGGGAGCGGATCGGTCAGCACGGCGAACACCGGCGTCTTCACGTACCAGTGGTCCCTGCTGTTCACCGCGCTCGGTTTCGCGAACGGGGTCCAGGACCTGCCGGCACTGTCCGACCCGGCCCAGGTCCGCAACCTGGCGCAGCAGAACTGCCTGAACTTCGACGCCCCGGTCTGCGCCGCCCTCGCCGAGGTGGCCACGACCGGCTTCGCCAGCCAGTCGTCCGTGGAGTTCCTGCGGTCGAACTCCGTGGCGAGCTACGTGTCCGACGTCCGCGTGCCGACCCTCCTCGCGCAGGGCCAGGCCGACACGCTGTTCAACCTGCAGGAGTCGGTGGCCACCTACGCCGCGCTGAGGGAGCAGGGCACCCCCGTCTCCCTGGTGTGGCAGTCGTGGGGCCACAGCGGCCTGGGCCCCCAGCCCGGCGAGCTGGACGAGCGCAACCCGGAGGCTTCCTACCAGGGCCGCCAGGTGCTGGGCTGGTTCGACCACTACGTCCGTGGCCGCGGCCCGGCCCCGGAGCCGGTCTTCGACTACTACCGCGACTGGGTCATGGAGGAGACGGGCGACGTGGAGCAGGCCTACGCCTCGGCGCCGTTCTACCCCGTCGGGACCGAGCGGACCCTGCACCTGTCCGGCGGTGGCCTCCAGGGAGGTGAGCTGGTCGACAGCCCGGCACAGGTGGTCCCGGGCACCAGCGCGTACAGCAGCGTGGCGCCGTTCGGGCCGAACTACACGGAGACGTCGTTCCTCGACCAGTCCGGTCCGGTGACCGATCCGCCCGGGACGGCGATCCGCTTCTCCACGCCGCCGCTGCCCGAACCGCTGGACGTCGTCGGCTCCCCACGGCTCACCGTGCAGCTGGACGCCCCGGCCGTGGCCGCGTCGCAGCTGACCGGCCCGGCCGGGCAGCTGGTGGTCTACGCGAAGGTCTACGACGTCGGCCCCGAAGGCGCGATCGAACTGCCGCACAGGCTCATCTCTCCGGCCCGCGTCAGCGACGTCACGAAGCCGGTCACCATCGAGCTGCCGGGGATCGTGCACCGGTTCGAGGCCGGTCACCGACTGGCCGTGGTCCTGGCCGGCGGCGACCTGGCCTACCGCGGCTCCACCGTCCCGCAGCAGGTGGGCCTGGCGACCGGCCCCGGCCGCACCCAGCAGCTCACCGTGCCCGTCGTCGATTGACCCAGGCATAGGTACCTATACCTGCGTTCCCGGTCCCCAGACGCAGGTATAGGTACCTATGCCTGCGCGAGGTTCAGGCGCCGGTGGGGGTCCCCACGTTCGCGCGGACCCAGTCGACGATCTCGGTGGTGGTGGCGCCGGGCGTGAAGATGTGGCCGACGCCGAGGCGCTCGAGCTCGGGGAGGTCCTCGTCGGGGATGATCCCGCCACCGAAGACGACGACGTCGTCGATGCCCCGGTCGTCCAGCAGCTCGCGCAGCCGCGCGAAGAGCGTCATGTGGGCGCCGGACAGCACGGACAGCCCGACGGCATCGGCGTCCTCCTGGACGACGGTCTCGACGATCTGCTCCGGCGTCTGGTGCAGGCCGGTGTAGACCACCTCCATGCCGGCGTCGCGCAGCGCACGCGCCACGATCTTCGCGCCGCGATCATGCCCGTCGAGGCCCGGCTTGGCGATGACCACCCGGATGCGTTCGTCCACGAGCGGCAGCCTAGTGAATGGGCCCGATCAGGAGCGGCCTCGGCGGAGCCGCCAGGCGAGCGCGGTGAGCCCCGCGTAGCCCAGTCCGGCGACGAGCAGGCCCGCGCCGGGAAGGGTCCACTCCAGGTCGTCCGAGGCGGCGGCGTCCCGCATGCCGGTGAGTGCGGCACCCAGGACGGCGACGGCGATGGCGAGCAGGCCCCCGACGACGGCCAGCCGCGGACGCAGCGACGGTGCGACGACCGAGCAGAGGACGACGGCGCCGGCGAGCAGCAGTCCGCCCATGAGCGCGAGCCCGGGCCGCTCGAGCAGCGCCTGGGGCCCCTCCTGGGTCACCACGGTCTGCAGCCCCGTCGCAGGGTCGGTGACCACCTGATCGGGGACGTCGGCAGACGGCAGGGAGAGGCACAGGACGGTCATGACGCCGAGGAGGACCCCGGAGCCCGCGAGGCCCGAGCGGACGGGATCGAGGGCACCGCCGTCGTCCATGACGGTCCGGCCCCAGGACCAGATCGCCACGGCACCGGCGAGGACGGTGAGGCCGAGGGCGACGACACCGAGGACCCAGCCGGGCGCCGCCTCGACGCCACTGGTGAGCACCCGCTGCCCGGCGAGCACCTCGACGGCGGGACGCGACGTCGAGCTGCTGCCGCGGTAGACCTCGATCAGGAGCTGACCGATCCCCAGGGCTCCGGCCACGCCCGCGTAGGCCAGGCCGAACTTCGGGACCGCCCCCGGAGGAGCACCGCGCCGACCGCCAGGTGGGCCACGGGTACGAGGAGGACGACGAGCGCACTGGCGAGGTCGTCGACCGGCGACAGCTCCTCCCCACCCACGACGAGGTAGGTCGGGACGACGGTCGCGGCCCCGGCCAGGGCCGCCAGCACGAGCAGCACCCCGACGATGCGGGCGCCGGGGGAACGTCGCCCACGACGAGGTCCTCCCCGGACCCGGACGCCGCACCGTCGCGCGCGGCAGGGCGCGCGGACGGCGTCGTCCGCACGGCGCCGCGGCGCGCGGTCGGAGTCGCGCGGCGGCTGGTCGGCCCCGTTCGGGCGTCGCGGGACACGTCTTCCCCTTCGGTCGCCGGTGCGTGGTCACCAGGCGTCGTCCCAGTCTGCGGCCGCGCTCGGCGGTCGCGTGGTTCCGGTCGGCGCGATCCGGTCACGAACCGGACTCGATCTGCCGAGGATCCGGGGAGCCGCGTGTGATGCGCACCACAGCTGCGCATTACCGTGACGGCAACGGACACCTATCCACCGACCAGCGACGCCGAACCCGCGCCGATGCCGGTGAGAAGCAGTCGGGAGGTCGGTCGTGCGCACGACGAGTGGTCCCGAGCGGCGACCAGGGTCGCACACCGCTGCGCCGACGCCGGACACCCCGCGGAGCACCCTGCGAGCGCTCTGCTCCCCGCCACCCTGACCGGCGGCCTCACCGAGCTCGCCTGGGTGGGCGCCCACGTGCTCATGTACCCCCTCGGCACCCGGGTCGCGGCACTGCGGCCCGACGTGCGCAAGCGCCCGGGCCAGCAGCCGCCCACCGTCCGGGCGCTGTTCGCCGCCGATCCGCTGGCCGCCCGCATCCCGGTCCTGCTGGTGCACGGCCTGGTGGACAACCGCTCGGTGTTCTCCGTGATGGAGCGCAGCCTGCGCCGGCGCGGGTTCGCCCACGTCTGCACCTGGAACTACAGCCCCTCCTGACCGACATCGCCCGCGGGGCGACCGACCTCGGCGCGCACATCGAGCGCATCTGCGAGCAGACCGGCTACGACCGCGTGCACGTCGTCGGCCACAGCCTGGGAGGGCTGATCGCCCGCTACCACGTGCAGCGTCAGGGTGGGGACCGCCGGGTGGAGTCGCTGGTGACGCTCGGGACCCCGCACGAGGGTCGGTGCTCGCGCACGTCGTCCCCACCCCGCTGATCCGCCAGCTCCGGCCCGGGTCACCCGTCCTGCGGGAGCTCGCCGGGCCGGCACCGGCATGCCGGACCGCGGTCACGGCGATCTACAGCGACCTCGACCAGATGGTGCTACCGACGCGGTCGGGCCGGTGCGACCACCCGGACCTCGCCGCCCGCAACGTCCTGCTGCGCGGGATCGGGCACATGAGCCTCCCCGCCACCGGCAGGTGGTCGACGAGGTCGCGGCGATCCTGGCCGGTCGCCGGGACGCTGGGGAACGGCCTGCGACCGGTCGCGGCGCCGTCGCCTGACCGCGCTCGGCCGGGGCCGCCGTCGTCCGTCCGTCTGGCGACTCTTGTGGTCGCAGCCGGCAGTCATCGTCCAGTCACGCCACATTTCCGTCACACCGCGCACTTATCGCGACACGAGCTGTGCGGTGCTTTGTCGCGCCCTGACACATCGTTACGGTTCGATCACGGCGCCGGGCCACCGGCGGGTGACCGGACCACGGTCGTCCTGAGCCGCCGCCGCTCCCCGGCGGGCCGCTCCACGGCTCGGCAGGGCAGCGCTCGTCCGGGAAGGTGCGCCATGTCACGCAGCAGTGCACCGCAGATCCTCGAGCGGCCCGGCAGCGAGCACGACACCGCCTCGCTGCGCGGCCCCTCGTCGAGGCCCTGCGCACGAGGCGTGCCGCCGCCGACACCGCGGCACCGGCCGAACCCGCCGTGGACGCCGACGACGACGCCGCCCAACCCGCCGCCGAGGAGGCCCCTCCCCCGGTCGACCGCGGTCCCGGCGGCTCCCGCACCCGCCCGGCCGCCGGGCGCATCTCTGGCTGGCCGCCCTCATCGCGGGCGCCCTCCTCGCTGCGGTGCCGGGCTTCACCGGGCCCTCGCAGGAGCTCACCGGCACCGCCTCCGACTACGGCCTCGGCATCGCCGCCGATCTCGCCCTGAGCGGCGGCATCGACGACGCCGGCGTGCGACGCAGCATCACCGAGGCGGAGGCGCAGGCCCGGCTGGGCGAACTCGCCGCCTCCCGCGCCGCCCGTGCGCCGAAGACCGTGCTCCCCACGCAGGGCCGGCTCACCACCTGCTTCTGCATGCGCTGGGGCCAGATGCACTACGGCCTGGACCTGGCGGCTCCGCTCGGCACCCCGATCTACTCGGCGGCCGACGGCGTGGTGATCAAGGCCGGACGCGTCTCTGGATACGGCAACGCCGTGTACATCCAGGACGCCGACGGCAACGTGCACATCTACGGCCACATGCGCTACTACGACGTCCGGGCCGGCGACATCGTGCACGCGGGCGACCAGATCGCCAAGGTCGGCAACGAGGGTACTCGACCGGACCGCACCTGCACTACCAGATCCACCGTGGCGGCATGGACGGCCGCCCGCTGGACCCGCAGAAGTGGCTCGCCGAACGCGGCGTCGGCATCTGATCCCGGCCGGGATGGCCGTGGCCCGTGTGCGGGTCAGGCCGCCCGGATCACGACCCGCACGCGGGCGTCGCCCGCCGCACGTCCGAGAGGGACTCGACGACGCGGTGCACCACGTCCACGCCGTCCAGCAGCGGCCGGTGGCGCGAGCGCTCGGGATCGGTGCGGAACGCGCGGTAGGCGCCCTCGGACGGGAACGACAGGACGTGGACCTCCGTCGCGTCCTCCGGGGTGCGGAGACGGCGTTCGAGCAGGCCGCCGTGCCGGCCCAGCAGGAGCAGCACCTGGTCCTCGTACCGCTGGAGCGCCACCGCCCCGTCCGGCTGCACGTCGACGACGGCGACCACGGTGTAGCGCGGCCGATCGGGCGCAGTGGTCACAGCTTGACGAGCGGCGCATACCTCAGCACGAGGCGTTTGGTCCCGCCGGAGCCGAAGTCGACCGTCGCCTGGGCCTTGTCACCGACGCCGGTCACCTCGACCACCGTCCCGAGCCCGAACGCGTCGTGGCTGACCCGGTCACCGACGTCCACCGAGATGACCGCCCGGTTGCCGGCGCCGCCGCGCAGGCCACCGGTCGACAGGCCGGTCGCGGCCACCCGCGACTGCGCGGACGAGTAGCTGTTCGACGACGCGGGGGCCGGCTCGAGCCGGGCCCAGTGCACGGTGTCCGGCGGGATCTCGTCCAGGAACCGGGACGGCGGGTTGTAGGACGGCTGCCCCCAGCTGGTGCGCACCTGTGCCCGCGAGAGGAACAGCCGCTGCTGGGCGCGGGTGATGCCGACGTAGGCCAGCCGCCGCTCCTCCTCCAGCTCCCGCGGGTCGCCCAGGGCGCGCAGGTGCGGGAAGACGCCGTCCTCCAGCGCCGTCAGGAAGACGACGGGGAACTCCAGTCCCTTGGCCGTGTGCAGCGTCATCATGGTGACCACGCCGGCGTCGTCGCCGGTGACCGGGATCTGGTCGGCGTCGGCCACCAGCGAGACCTGCTCCAGGAAGTCGGTGACCGTCCCGTTGGGCGTGGCCGCCTCGAACTCCGCGGCGACCGAGATCAGCTCGTTGAGGTTGTCGACGCGCCCCTCGTCCTGCGGGTCGGTGCTCGCCTGCAGCTCCGCGAGGTAGCCGGTGCGGTCGAGGATGCTCTCGAGCAGCGCGGCCGGACCGGACCCCGTCTCGACCAGCTGCTCGAACTCCTCCAGCAGCGCGACGAACTCCTGGATCGCCTTGAGCGACCGGGTGGCGAGCTCCCCGACCTCCGAGCACCGGCGCAGGGCCGCGGCGAACGGGATCCGCTCGCGGTCGGCGAAGTTCTCGACGCACGCCTCGGCGCGGTCACCGATGCCGCGCTTGGGGGTGTTGATGACCCGGCGCAGGCTCACGATGTCGGTCGGGTTGGCGACCACCTTGAGGTAGGCCAGCGCGTCGCGGACCTCCTTGCGCTCGTAGAAGCGCACGCCGCCGACGACCTTGTAGGGCATGCCGACCCGGATGAAGACCTCTTCGAAGACCCGCGAGGCGTTGTTGGTCCGGTAGAAGACCGCGATGTCCTTCGGCTGGGCCACGCCCTCGTCGACCAGCGCGTCGATCTGCTCGGCGACCCAGGCGGCCTCGTCGTGCTCGTTGTCGGCGACGTACCCCTCGATCAGCTCGCCGTCGCCCGAGTCGGTCCACAGGTTCTTCGGACGGCGGCCGGTGTTGCGCGAGATGACCTGGTTGGCCGCCTTGAGGATGCGCTGGGTCGAGCGGTAGTTCTGCTCCAGCAGGATCGTGGTGGCCTGCGGGTAGTCGCGCTCGAACTCGTCGATGTTGCGGATCGTGGCACCGCGGAAGGCGTAGATCGACTGGTCGGCGTCACCGACGACGCACAGCTCCGCCATCGGCACCGGGCCCACTGGGCCGCCGTCACCCGCCCACCCCACGAGCTCGCGCACCAGCATGTACTGGGCGTGGTTGGTGTCCTGGTACTCGTCGACCAGGACGTGCCGGAAGCGCCGGCGGTAGTGCTCGGCGACGTCGGGGAACGCCTGCAGCAGGTGCACGGTGTTCATGATCAGGTCGTCGAAGTCCATCGCGTGCGCCTGGCGCAGCCGCTGCTGGTAGAGCTTGTAGGCCTCGGCCAGCACCTTCTCCGGCGCCGTCCCCGGGACGTAGCTCTCCTCGTCGACCAGCTCGTTCTTCAGGTTCGAGACCTGCGCGGCCAGGCTCCGGCCCGGATAGCGCTTGGCGTCGAGGTCCAGGTCGCGCGCCACCATCGTCATGAGCCGGACCGAGTCACCCTGGTCGTAGATCGTGAACGACGACTTCAGCCCGAGCTTGGCGGCCTCGGCGCGCAGGATCCGGACGCACATCGAGTGGAACGTCGACACCCACATGGCGCGGGCACGCGGCCCGACGAGGTGGGCCACCCGCTCCTTCATCTCGCCGGCGGCCTTGTTGGTGAAGGTGATCGCCAGGATCTCGCCGGGCTGGGTGTGCCGGGCCCCCAGCAGGTAGGCGATCCGGTGCGCGAGCACCCGGGTCTTGCCCGAGCCGGCACCGGCCACGATGAGCAGCGGACCGCCCTCGTGGACGACGGCCTGGCGCTGCGGGCCGTTGAGCCCGGCCAGCATCCGCTCGAGCTCACGCCCCACGGACCCCGTGGCGGTGCGCTGGAGCGCCTCGGTTCCGGGCAGGGACTGCTGCGGCCCCGGCAGGGCTTCCTGGACGCTCATCCCGGTGTCCCCGCGGAGACGTGGAGCGCCAGCGGAGCGTTTTCGTGGGGTGGGTTCATGTCCACATCACTGTAAGCCGGACGGAGGACACTCCCCGGTCCCGTCCACCTGGGCCACACCCGCCCCAGGTGGGGTCATGGCGGTCCGGGCCGGGCTGTGGCAGACTCCGCTCCGTGCTCGCCACGGTCAGCCCTGTCAGGGTCGATTTTGCCTACGGTCACCGGGATCCGGTGTCCGTCACCGCTGGCTGAGCAACCGCCGCAACAGACGCCCCGGGCCCGAAGAGCCCCGGGGCGTTTCTCGTCTCCGGAGACCTTCGGGCCACCAGCCCCCGAAGGACATCCCATGAGCGCCCCCACCACCGCCTCCGCCTCCGCCGCCGTCACCGGCACCGAGGTCGAGCGCATCGGCGAACTCCGGTCCGTCATCGACACCTGCGACGCCGAGATCATCGCGCTCGTCCAGCGCAGGCTGGCCATCTCGCGGGAGATCGGCGCGCTGCGTTCGGCCAGCGGCGGTACCCGGCTCAACCTCTCCCGGGAGCAGCAGGTCCTGGCCCGGTTCGAGGCGGCTCTGGGTGCCGACGGCGCCGCGCTGGGGATGATGCTGCTGCGCCAGGGCCGCGGCCGCCTCTGACGAGGGGCCGCGCGGGCCGCGGTATCCCGGGGACGTCGTCCGCTCCTCCTCCATGCGCCAGCGCCGTCCCAGTCCTGGAGACCCGGTGACCACCACGAGCTCCACGCCCGTCCGGCGCCGCCGCTCCCTGCGCCGCGCGGCCGCCGTCCTCCTCGCACTGGGCGTGCTCGTCGGCGGGGCGGCCACCGTCCCGGACGCGACGTCCGACGGCGCCCCGCTGGCGAAACTGATCACGGTCGAGGAGACCATCACGTTCTAGCGGTTCGCCCGTGGGCGCGGGTGCCCGTCAGGGCACCGAGCGCCAGACCAGCGAGTCCTCGTCCCCCAGGGCCGACACCTCGATCAGAGCACCCGGGCACCGGGCCAGCACCTCGGCGCCCAGGTCGTGGGCGAGCTCCAGCGCCGCCTCGAGCCCGTCGGCCGGCGCCTCGGTCGACACCCGCACGAGGCCCCGGCCCTCCTCGCGCCACACCCGCAGGTCGTGGTCGCCGGGGCGCAGCGCCGATCCCAGCGCGTCGACGGCGGCGTCGTCCAGCAGGGGCTCGGGACGGAGTGCGAGGAAGAGCGTGAAGGTGTCCACCGGGCGAGTCTGCCCGCCGGACCGCCCGCGCGTCCGGCCTGTATCCGCCGTCGCGTCCGGCGCCTCCTCCGGTCACAGCCTCCCGGAAGGACCTGACGGCGATGCCCGAGCAGATGCCCGTCCCACCGTTCGTGCATCGCCTGCCCACCGACGTCGCCGCACGGATCCGGGCCACCGCTCCGCCCGCCCCACCGCCCCGGCGGACGGCGTTCGCGGCGGAGACCCCGGGCTGCTGATCCCATCCGTCCGGCCCGTTCCGGTCGCCCGCCCTGATCCCGCGGAGCTGCCGGAGCGGGCCGGAGGCCGGACCGCTCCGGCGACTCCCTTTCCCGGTGGTCGCCGAGCGCGTCCGGTCGCCGGGGCCGACGGGTCGCCAGGGGAGGACCCGTCCGGCCCCGGCCCATGTCACGTCCCGCGGCTCTGTCCCGTCTCCATGTCCTCAGCCCTCCCACCCCGTCGCCCCATGGAGAGGACACCGACATGGCCCGCATCCCGCTCGACCCACCCCGCACCCGGCTCTTCCGCCTCGCCGAGTGGTACGCCCGTCGCAGCTACGGCGTCCTCCCCGACCCGCTCGCCGCGATGGGTCACAACCCGCGGGTCCTGCTCACCGACGCCCGCTTCGAGACGTCCCTCGCGCGCTGGAACCGGCTGGACCCGACGCTCAAGGCTCTCGCCGTCATGGCGTCCGCCGTCGACATCGGCTGCTCGTGGTGCGTCGACTTCGGCCACTGGATCAGCACCCGGGCCGGTGTGGATCCGGCGAAGCTGCGCGCCGTGCCGAACTGGCGGGACAGTGACGTCTTCACCGATCTGGAGCGCCAGGTCATGGCCTACGCCGAGGCGGTGACGGCGACCCCGCCCGCCGTGACCGACGAGATGGTCGTGGAACTGCGACGCCGACTGGACGACGCGCAGCTCGTGGAACTCACCATGATGGTCGCCGTGGAGAACGTCCGGTCGCGGTTCAACAGCGCCCTCGGGCTGACGAGCCAGGGGTTCAGCGACCGCTGCGAGATCCCGGCGCCGGCATGACGTCGGCCCTGGCGCCCTTCGACCGGCACCGGCGGCTGCTGTTCACGGTGGCGTACCAGATGCTCGGCAGCGTCGCCGACGCCGAGGACGTCGTGCAGGACACCTGGCTGCGCTGGTCGGCCGCCGCACGGGACGACGTGTCCGACGAGCGCGCCTACCTGGTGCAGATCACCACCCGCCTGGCGTTGGACCGCCTCGGCTCCGCCCGCGCGCGGCGGGAGACCTACGTCGGGCCCTGGCTGCCCGAGCCGCTCATGACCGGCGGGCCCGCAGTCGGCAGCGCACCGCCCTCCCCGACCCCGACCAGGCCGCCGAGCTCGGCGAGCAGGTCTCCCTCGCCCTGCTCGTCGTCCTCGAGACCCTGTCACCGGCCGAGCGGGCGGTGTTCGTCCTGCGCGAGGTCTTCGGCCTGCCCGTCGCCGAGGTGGCCGCCGCGCTCGGACGCAGCGAGGCGGCCATTCGGCAGACGGCGCACCGGGCCCGCGAGCACGTCGAGGCCCGCCGTCCCCGCTTCGACACCGACCGCCGGGCGCAGCGGAGGCGACCGAGCGCTTCCTCGCCGCCGCCGCCGGAGGCGACGTGGCGGCGCTGCTGGCCGTGCTCGCACCCGACGTCGTCCTGGTCACCGACGGCGGTGGCAAGGCCAAGGCCGCCCTGCGGCCGATCTCCGGCGCGCACAAGGTCGCGCGCTTCGTCGCCGCCGTCTCCGTGGCAGGGCTGGAGAACCCCGACCTGCGGGTCGAGCTGGTCGACGTCAACGGCGCCCCGGCCATCGTCGGCTGGGAGGGCACCGAGCCCTTCCTGTCGATGTCCATCGAGGTCGGCGAGGACGGCCGGATCGAGCAGGTGCTGCTGGTCCGCAACCCGGACAAGCTCCGGGGCATCGTGCACGCCCCGGAGCGGCCCTTCTAGGCTCCGCCGGGTGACCGCGCCCCCGCCCCGCGCCCCTGCCGAGCACGTCGAGCGGGTCCTCTGCGTCCTCGCCCACCCCGACGACGTCGACTTCGGGTCGGCGGGGACCGTCGCGACCTGGACCGCGGCCGGCACCGAGGTCGTCTACTGCATCGTCACCGACGGCGACGCCGGCGGGTTCGACGAGACGCCGCGGGACCGGATGGGCCCGCTGCGGCAGGCAGAGCAACGGGCCGCCGCGGCCGCCGTGGGGTCACCGACGTCCGGTTCCTCGGCTACCCCGACGGGCGCCTGGAGCCGACGCTCGACCTGCGACGCGACATCAGCCGGGTCATCCGCCAGGTGCGGCCGCAGCGGGTCCTCACCAGCTCGCCGGAGCGGTTCTGGGAGCGGATCGGCGCCAGTCACCCCGATCACATGACCGTGGGCGAGTCGACGCTGCGGGCCGTCTACCCCGACGCCCGCAACCCGTTCGCGTTCCCCGAGCTGCTGGCCGAGGAGGGGCTGGCGGCCTGGACCGTCTCGGAGGTGTGGCTCGGCGCCAGCCCGCGCGCCGACCACCCGGTCGACGTCACCGACGTGCTGGACCGCAAGCTCGCCGCCCTGCGCTGCCACGTGACCCAGGTCAGCCACAACCCGGACCTCGAGCGGTTCGTGACCGGCTGGATGGGTCAGACGGCGACGCGTTTCGGGTTGCCCGACGGCCGGCTCGCCGAGGCCTTCCACGTCGTCCACACCGCGTGATCTGCTGCTGGCATGGCTGACTCGTGGGAGGACCTCGTCGAGCGCACCTGCGACGCGGACGTGACGTCCGGGTCGATGTTCGGCTGCCAGGGGCTGCGGACCGGCCGGAGGTTCTTCGCCATCTGGTGGGCCGAGCAGCTGGTCGTGAAGCTGCCTCCCGAGCGGCTCCAGGAGCTGGTGGCGACCGGGCAGGCCGAGCACTTCGAGCCGATGCCGGGCCGCCGGATGAACGGCTGGGTGGTGCTGGGGGAATCGGTGAGCTGGGATCCGGTGGCCGCCGAGGCCCGCGCCTGGGTGGAGTCCCAGCAGTAGGCCAGAACGGTCAGCCGGCCCCGAGGACGAGCATCGTCCCGCCGAACACGATCCCGGTGATCAGGCAGGTGATCGCGGTGAAGCCGAAGATGTCCCGGACGCCGAGCCCCGCGACGGCCAGCAGCGGCAGCGCCCAGAACGGCTGGATCATGTTGGTCCACTGGTCGCCGTAGGCGATCGCCATCGTGATGACGGCCGGATCGACCCCGAGCGAGTCCGCGGCGTCCAGGAAGATCGGCGCCTGGACGGCGAACTGCCCGCCGCCGCTCGGGACGAACAGGTTGAGCAGCCCGGCCGAGAGGAAGGCGAACAGGCCGAGGGTCCCGGGGCTGGCGATGTCGGAGAACCAGCCGCTGAGCTGGGCGGCCAGCCCCGACGCGGTCATCATCCCGATGATCCCGGCGTACAGCGGGTACTGGAGCAGCACCTCGCCGACCGTCCGCACCGCGCCGCCGATGAGCTCGGCCAGCTCCGCCGGACTGCGCACGATCAGCAGGATCGCGGCGAGGAAGCTCCAGTTGACGATGTCGAGGGTGAGGTCGAAGCCCTCCTGCGCGAAGTAGACCCCCAGGTAGCCCAGCAGCGCGAGGCCGGGGATGAGCGTGACCAGGCGCGAGGCCTCCATGCGTTCGGCCGGGGTCTCCGGGTCCTTCAGCGCGACGTCGGGCTCCTCCTCCCCATCCGCTCGGGCAGCTCGATGACGCGGTCCCCGCTCTTGGGGGCCATCAGGACGACGGTCCCGAGGATCGCCGCGACCGCGATCACGATCGCGATGAGGTTCCACGGCGAGTAGACCGTCTCGCTGATCGGGATGGTCCGCCCGATGGCCTCCTCGACGAAGCTGCCGGGGTCGCGGCCGCGAGCGGGCCCGTGGCGCTGTAACCCATGTGCCAGACGGCGAAGCCGGAGTAGGCGCTGGCCACGAGCAGCGGATAGTGCAGCTGCGTGCCCCGGCGGCGGGCGGCGCGGCCCACCTCGAGGGCGATGACCCCGCCGACCACCAGGCCCAGCCCGAAGCTGATCAGCGACGCGACCGCCGACACGAACGCGACGAACGCGTACGCCGCCCGGGGGCTCTTGGGCACGTCGGCGATGCGGATCAGGCCGGCCTTGACCGGGCGGGTGAGGGCCAGCGTGTAGCCCAGCAGGAGCACGAGGGCGACCTGCGTCATGAACGCCAGCAGCCCGGCCAGCCCGTCGCCCCAGGCCCGCGTCAGCTCCGCCGGGCCGATGTCGCCGAAGATCAGCGCGAGCACGGCCACGATCACGGTGAGGACCACCGCGAAGACGAAGGCGCCGGGGAGGTACCTCTCCACGCCGGCGACCAGGGGCGGGACAGCATGCGCAGCATCGGCCATCTCCTCACGACGTCAGGGACGTGACCTGCCGCACATCCCTCAGCATCATGGAGGGGCCCGTGGCTCGGCGCTCGTCAGAGCAGGCGGTTGGTCGCCGCCCAGCGCGTGAGTTCGTTGCGGTTGGACAGCTGCAGCTTGCGCAGCACGTTGGAGGCGTGGGACTCCACGGTCTTGACGGAGATGAACAGCCGGGAACCGATCTCGCGGTAGGTGTAGCCGCGGGCCAGCAGCTGCATGACCTCGCGCTCTCGCGCGCTGAGCAGGTCCAGCCCGGGGTCGGTCGTCTCCTCCGGTTCCGGTGTGGCCGGCCCGCCGGCGGAGAAGGCGTCGAGCACGAAGCCGGCCAGCCGGGGGCTGAAGACCACGTCCCCGTCGGCGACCCGGCGGACGGCGTCGAGCAGGTCCGGGCCGGAGATGGTCTTGGTGACGTAGCCCTTGGCGCCGGCCCGGATGACCGCGATGACGTCCTCGGCGGCGTCGGACACCGACAGCGCGAGCCACTTCGTGTCGGGCAGCTCGGTGCGCAGCGTCTCCAGCACCGTCCGGCCGCCGCCGCCCGGCATGTGCACGTCGAGCAGGACGACGTCGGGGCGGGTGGCGCGGATGCCGTCGACGGCGGAGGGCACGTCGGCGCCCTCCCCGACGAACGTGACGTCGTCCCCGAGCTCGGCGCGCACGCCGGCGCGGACCATGGCGTGGTCGTCGACCACGAAGACTCTGGGGGCGGTCATGGAGCTGTTCCTCTCGGGAGCGCGAGCTCCACCTCGGTGCCCTCACCGGGCGCGGACCGGACGACGGCGGTGCCCCCAGGCGCGTCAGCCTGCCGGTCACGGAGTCGCGCAGGCCGCGGCGGTCGTCGGGCACCTCCGCCGGATCGAACCCCTTGCCGCGGTCGCGGACGTAGACCGACACCCGGTCGGGAGTGGCCTCGGTGTACAGGTCGGCCGCGGTGGCGCCCGAGTGCTTGGCCGCGTTGACCAGCGCCTCACGGGTGGCAGCGCCGAGAGCGGCGAGGTCCTCGTCCACGGGCGCGTCGCCCACGACGACCGGATCGACCAGGAACGCGTGGTCGGCCTCGACGTCGGACACCATCTGCGCCACCAGCCCGGCCCAGGTACCGCCTTCCCGGACGACCTTCGGGTCGTACAGCCATGCGCGCAGCTCGCGCTCCTGGCTGCGCGCCAGCCGGCTGACCGCCTGCGGGTCCTCGGCGTGGCGCTGGATGAGCGCCAGCGTCTGCAGCACGGAGTCGTGGAGGTGCGCGGCCACGGCCGCGCGCTCCTCCGAGCGGACGCGCGCCGACCGTTCCTCCGCCCGGGAGTCCAGCAGCCGGCGCCAGATCGGCGCGGTCGCGAGGACGACGCCGGTGAGGATGACCAGGGTGGCGGCGAAACCGTTGCGGGCGTTGGCGAGCTGACCGGTGGTGGCGAGCAGCAGGATGAGCCCGCCCGCGGCGAGCGCCGCACCGCCGGCGAGCGCCCAGCGGACGCCCGGCAGGTTGAGCGTGCGGTCGGTGTCCAGCTGCCGCCAGATGACGGCCATGCCGACGGCGACGAAGATCAGGGGCAGCACCAGATCGCCGCTGCTGAGGCGGGCCACCTGACCGAGCACGGTGACCGCAGCGATCCCCAGGAGCACGAGGACCAGCACCTGGCGCTTGCCCGTGGGTCGCGCGAGCCGCACCGCCCCGGGGTCGGGTCCTCGCCCGGGGTCGCCACGGGCATGGTCAGCCAGAGCAGGCCGTACATCACGACGCCGATGCCGAAGCTCGCCAGGACGACGAAGGCGACCCGGACGACCAGCGGGTCCTGGCGCAGGTGCGCGGCCGTTCCGGCGGCGACGCCGGCCATCAGCCGTCCGGACCGCGGACGCGCCAACGGCGGCCGGTCGGCCGTCGTGCCGGGCGGCGTCCCGGTCGCAGCGGTGGTCACGTACTCGATCGTCGCACCGCGGGCCGCCCCACCGACACCGGTGATCACCCTGGAAGAGCAGTTCCCGACGATGCAGGGTCGGATGGGGGCGTTCCCTGATGGATTGCCGGACAGACGATGGGCAGGCTCTGTGCCATGACATCCGCTCCGCCCCCGCAGCTCCTCCGCCGCTCCCTCCGCCGATGGAGCCGCCGTCCTGGCCGCCACCCCCACCGGAGGGACCGCAGCCCGTCCGCCCCCAGCTGCGCCGCAGCCGCACGGACAAGATCCTCGGCGGCGTCAACGGCGGGCTCGCCGAGTACACCGGCATCGACGCCCTCCTCTGGCGCGTCGGCTTCGTGGCCCTGACCCTCGCCGCCGGCACCGGCGTCATCGTGTACCTGCTCCTCTGGGTGCTCATGCCCGCCGGTCCGTCCCCCTACCCCGGCATGCCGGGCACCGCCGTCGCGGCGCGGGCGGCGAAGCCGGCCCTCCCCGCTCCCCGGTCCCGCGCATCACCGTCGCCGCCCTGCTGATCGTGTTCGGGTTCCTGGCGATGATCAACCACTTCAGCGACTGGGACATCGGCGGCCGGGGGTCCTCGGTGCCGGCTTGGCGGTCGTGGGTCTCGGGCTGGTCGCCCTGGCCCTCACCGGGCGACGGAGCGGACGGGGCGGCCTCATCGCACTCGGCGCCGTCCTGTCGCTGGCCCTGATCACCGTCTCGACGGTGGACGTCCCCGCCTCCGGAGTGGGCGACCGGACCTACCGGCCGGCGACGGCCGCCGAGGTCCGCGAGGTCTACAGCGGCGGCCTGGGCGACGTGACCGTCGACCTCAGCCTGCTCGACCAGGGCATCTCCGGGGATCCGGTGACCACCCGCATCGAGCACGGCGTCGGTGATCTCGAGGTCGTCCTGCCTCGCTCGGCGGACGTGCGGCTCGAGATCGAGCACGGCCTCGGCGACGTGGACGTCTTCGACCGAGGTTCCGAGACCGAGGGGTTCTTCCCCGGCATCGGGAGCTCGTCGTGGACCGACGACGGCGAGCCCGAGTTCATCCTCAGCATCAACTCCGGCGTGGGAGACGTGGAGGTGTCCCGTGGCTGACTACAGCGAGTTCCCGACCACGCCGACCGCCTGGCAGGAGCGTCAGCTCGCGGACTGGCAGACGGTGATGCCGCTGTCGACCGAGGACACCCCCGAGCCGCCCCGGCGGACGGTGGACCTGGGCGCCCTGATCCCGGGCGTGCTGTTCATCGCCCTGGCGGTCGTCGCGATGGCCGGCGCCGACCTGCCGTTCGGGTTCTGGGAGGACGGTGGCTTCGTCTGGATCCTGCTCATCGGTGGTGGCATCGCGCTGCTGGTGTCGGAGCTGAAGAAGTCCCGGCGGCGCCGCAGCTGACCGCCGGAGCGGACGTCAGGAGGGCCCGGGGACACCAGCTCCCCGGGCCCTTCGCCGTTCATCCGCTGGCGAAGACCAGGGCGACGGTGGCCAGGTAGATGAGCGGTATCGAGATGCCCTCGAAGCCGATCCACTTGCGGTCCCGGAGGATGAGCCCCCGGCCAGCACGGCGGTCATCAGCAGCGTGCCGCCCAGCAGCACCAGGCTCGTCGGGCCCGCGTTCCGGTACAGCGGGCCGTCGAGGTAGGCAAGGTCGGCGACCGTGATCATCAGGACGTCGTAGACGTTGCCGCCGACGATGTTGCCGACGCCGAGGGTGAGCTGGCCCAGGCGGATCGCCGCGATCAGCACCACGAGCTCGGGCAGCGAGCTGATGCCGGTGGTCAGCGTGAAGCCGATCAGGCCGCTGTCGAGCCCGGTCGCCGCCACGACACCGAGCCCGGCCTGACCGACGATCCAGCCGGCGACGCCCACGACCAGCCCCAGGGCGGCCAGCCGGGCCCAGAGCCCACGGGTGGACGTCGCGCCGTACGGGTCCTCGGCGCCGTCCCCATTGCCGCCGTTGCTCTCGCCGGTGTCGTCGTCGGCGGTCTGGTCGGTGCGGGTCGGCTGCCACATCGGCTCCTCGCGCATCTTGCGCAGCAGCCGCAGCCCGTAGCCGTAGAGGAGCGGGATGAGCAACGAGAGCGGGTGGAACCAGCCCAGTTGCAGGCCGGGGGTGGCGTAGCCGATGACGGGGATCGCGAGCATCGCGGAGAGGATCACCGACTGCATGACGTTCTCCAGGAGGCCGCGGCGTGCTCCAGGTTGGCTCGCCGGTAGACCAGGTCGGCGATCGCCAGCCACACCGTCTGCAGAGCGATGCCGCCGATGGGATTGGCCAGCGCGAAGCCCGGATCCCCTTCCAGCGCGCCGGTGAGCACGGTGACGTTGCCGGGCAGGGAGGTCAGGGCGCCCAGCAGCAGCGCTCCGCCGACCGCGTCCCCGAGGCCGGTGCGTTCCGAGAGGGTGTCCGCGATACGGGTCAGCCGGATCCCGACCACGACCATGACGACGGCCATTCCCAGCAGCGCGAGCACGCTGGGCAGGAGTGGCCACGGTGAGGTGGTCACTCCACGCTCCGTCCGATCGCCGGTCAGGTCACCCCACCACAGCACGACCGCGGCCGCCGCGCACGTCCGGCGGGGAACCGGACGGCCGCACTACACGTCAGCCTGACGTGCCCCGCGCCGTCCTCCTGCTCCTGGCCGTCCTGATCGTCTCCGCCTGCGGCGGGAACGCCGGCACGACTCCGGACGTCGCCGGCGAGTGGCAGTTCGCCGGTGGGACGGCGGACGGCGTGGACCTCCCCGTCCGGGGGCAGGCGCGACCCTGCGCATCGACGAGCAGGAGCTGAGCGGCGTCGCCTTCTGCAACTCCTACTTCGCGTCCTACCGGCTGGAGGGGTCCTCGCTCGCGATCGACGGGCTGGGCCGGACGGAGATGGCCTGCGAGCCCGAGGTGATGGCCGCCGAGAGCGCCTACCTGGACGCCCTCGGCGCCGTGCGCACCGCGTCGACCGACGGGAAGGACCTGGTGCTCACCGGCGACCGCGTCGAGCTGCGGTTCACGCAGGTGGCGCCGGTGCCGGACAGCCCGCTCGAGGGCACCCGCTGGGTGCTGGAGACCGTCGTCCAGGGCGAGACGGCGTCCTCGACGACCGGCGAGCCCGCGGTCCTGCTGCTCGACAGCGACCGCACGGCGGAGGCGACCACCGGCTGCCGGACGATCACCGGCACGTGGCTGGTGGAGGACGGATCACTGGTCATCGACGACCTGATGGGCGACGGCGCGACGTGCCCGCCCGATCTCGAGCGCCAGGATGCGCACGTGACGGCGGTCCTGCACGGCGGCCCCGCCATGGAGATCGAGGAGGACCGGCTCACCCTCACCGCCGACGACGGCCGCGGTCTCGCCTACCGTGCCGAGAGCCCCGACGACGCGGAGATCCTCGGCAGCTGGGCGCTCGTCGACGGCTCTGCCGCAGGCTCACCCCTGCCGATTCCGGAGGGGTCCCGCGCGACGCTGACGTTCTCCCCGGCTCCCGCGCCGGCGGTACGTCCTTCTGCAACGGCTACGGCGGTACCTACTCGTTGGAGGGCGACGAGCTCCGGTTCGAGGACGTCGCTGTCTCCCTGGTGATGTGTGCGGGGCCGGTCGGGGCCGCCGAGGGCGCCTACCTCGACGCCCTGCTCGACCGGACCCACCGTGTGGACCTGGAGGGTGATCGCCTGGTGCTCGCGAGCGAAGCAGGAAGCCTGACGTTCGAACGCCTCCCGGCCGTCCCGGTCGAGGAGCTGACCGACCGGAGATGGGCGCTGGAGGCGGTCGTGCACGGCACCGGCACGTCGGCAGCGACCCACCCTGCCGCCCTGGAGCTGCGGTCGGACGGGACAGCCACCGTGTCCACCGGCTGTCGTGAGTTCGAGGCGGTGTGGCAGACGGCCGGGGACGCCGTGCACCTGACCGGCTGGGAGTACGAGCTCCTCGACTGCCCTGCGGAGGTCACCGCCCAGGACGACGCGCTCGTCGAGGTGCTGGCCGGCGCGTTCCGCCCACAGCTCGACGGTGACGTCCTGACCGTCCGGGCCGTCGACACCCGCGGCGCCGACACCTCTGCGCTGCTCTACCGAGCAGCCAGGTGACGAGCTGGAACGGCCCTTCTGCAGGGGTCCGCGCCGAGCTTGCGAGGCGTGGGGTCAGGCCCCGTCCCGGGTCCCGCTACGAGCGTGCGAGTGGTAGGGAGGACGGGCTCCTTCTGCTTACTCCCACTCGATGGTGCCGGGCGGCTTGCTGGTGATGTCGAGGGTGACCCGGTTGACCTCGCGCACCTCGTTGGTGATGCGGGTCGAGATCCTCGCCAGCACGTCGTAGGGCAGCCGGGTCCAGTCCGCGGTCATGGCGTCCTCGCTGGACACCGGCCGCAGCACGATCGGGTGGCCGTACGTGCGGCCGTCGCCCTGGACGCCGACCGACCGGACGTCGGCCAGCAGCACGACCGGGCACTGCCAGATCTCGCGGTCCAGCTTGGCCGCCGTGAGCTCCGCGCGGACGATCGCGTCGGCCTGGCGCAGGACGTCCAGCCGATCCTGGGTCACCTCGCCGACGATCCGGATGCCCAGACCCGGGCCGGGGAACGGCTGGCGCCACACCATCGCCTCGGGCAGGCCCAGTTGGACGCCCACCTCGCGGACCTCGTCCTTGAACAGCGTCCGCAGCGGCTCGACCAGGGTGAACTGCAAATCCTCGGGCAGGCCGCCGACGTTGTGGTGGCTCTTGATGTTCGCCGTCCCGCTGCCCCCGCCGGACTCGACGACGTCCGGGTAGAGCGTGCCCTGCACGAGGAAGTCGACGCTGTCGCCGTGCTCCTTGGCATCGCCGACGACGTCGAGAGCGGCCTGTTCGAAGACCCGGATGAACTCCCGGCCGATGATCTTCCGCTTCTCCTCGGGGTCGGACACCCCGGCGAGCGCACCCAGGAACTGCTCGCGGGCATCGACCACCCGCAGGTCGACGCCGGTGACCGCGACGAAGTCGCGCTCGATCTGCTCGGTCTCGCCCTCGCGCATCAGCCCGTGGTCGACGTAGACGCAGGTCAGCCGGTCACCGATGGCCCGTTGCACCAGCGCCGCGGCGACCGCGGAGTCCACCCCGCCCGACAGCGCGCACAGCGCCCGGCCCTCGCCGACCTGCGCGCGGATGCGCTCGACCTGCTCCTCGACGACGTTGGCCATCGTCCAGGTGGGCTCGAGGCCGGCGATGTCGAAGAGGAAGTGCTCGAGCACCGTCTGCCCGTGGGCGGTGTGCCGGACCTCGGGGTGGAACTGGACGCCGGCGAGCCTGCGGTCGACGTCCTCGAAGGCCGCGACCGGCGCCCCGGTCGACGTCGCCGTGACGGTGAAGCCGGGCGGTGCCTGCGACACGGCGTCCCCGTGGCTCATCCACACGTTCTGCTCCACCGGCAGCTCCCCGAACAGCCGGCCGCCGGTGGTGACCGTCAGCGCCGTGCCGCCGTATTCGCGGTCGCCGGTGTGCGCGACGGAGCCGCCGAGGCTCTGGGCCATCGCCTGGAAGCCGTAGCAGATGCCGAAGGCAGGCACCCCGGACTCGAAGAGGGTCGGGTCCACCTGCGGGGCCCCGGGCGCGTAGACGCTCGACGGGCCGCCCGACAGCACGATGGCCGCCGGCTTCCGGGCGACGATCTCCGCGGCGGGGACCTCGGAGGAGACGATCTCCGAGTACACACCGGCCTCGCGGATCCGCCGGGCGATCAGCTGGGCGTACTGGGCCCCGAAGTCGACGACGAGGACGGTCGGAAAATCCATCAACGGGACTCGTCCCCGTTGGCCCCGCCGATCACCAGGTCCACCCGCTGGAACTCCTTGAGGTCCCGGTAGCCGGTCTTGGCCATCGTCCGGGCCAGCGCACCGAAGAGGTTGGTGCGCCCGTCCGAGGTCTCCGCCGGGCCGAGCAGGACCTGCTCCAGCGTCCCGACCGGGCCCACCGGCGCCGACGTGCCGCCGCGCGGCAGCCGCGGGTGGGCGGCGACGGAGTCCCACCAGATCCCGCCGGCGGGCGCCTCGGCGGCGATCCGCAGCGGCTCCCCAGCTGCACGGCGTCGGCACCGCAGGCCAGCGCGCGGGCGATCGCACCGCTGGTCTCGATCCGGCCGTTGGCGATGACGTGCACGTACCGGCCGCCGGTCTCGTCGAGGTAGTCGCGGCGGGCGGCCGCGGCGTCGGCGATCGCGCTGGCCAGCGGCACCCGGATGCCCAGGACGTCGTCGCTCGTGGAGAAGCTGTCCGCCCCCACGCCGACGATCACCCCGGCCGCGCCGGTCCGCATCAGGTGCAGGGCCGTCGTGTAGTTGGCCGCCCCGCCGACGATCACCGGGACGTCGAGGTCGGCGATGAACTGCTTGAGGTTGAGCGCGTCGCCCTGGGTGGTCACGTGCTCGGCCGAGACGATCGTGCCCTGGATGACCAGCAGGTCGACCCCGGCCTTGAGCGCGGCCGGCGCCAGCTGCTCGGTGTGCTGCGGGGAGACGCGGACCGCCGTCGTCGCGCCCGCGTCGCGCATCTCGCGGATGCGCTCACCGATCAGCTCCGGCTTGACCGGCTCGCAGTAGACGTCCTGCAGCAGGGCGAGCGGTGGCGCCCCGTCGCCGGCGGCGTCGCGGAGCTTGCGGAAGACCGGCTCCGGGTCCTCGTACCGCGTCCACAGGCCCTCGGCGTTGAGGACGCCGAGCCCGCCGGCCCTGCCGACGGCGACCGCCGTCGCCGGGCTGACGACGGCGTCCGACGGGCTGGTGACCAGCGGGATGTCGAAGCGGAAGGCGTCGATCTGCCAGGCGGTCGAGACGTCGTCGACGTCGCGGGTGCGCCGGGACGGGACGATCGAGACCTCGTCGAGGTCGTAGCCCCGCCGGGCGAACCGGTTGAGACCGATCTCGACGGTGTCGCGTGCGCTCATGTCAGCGGCCCCGGTAGTTCGGTGCTTCGACGGTCATCTGGATGTCGTGCGGGTGGCTCTCCACCAGTCCCGCCGACGTGATCCGGGTCAGCTGTCCGCGCTCCTTCAGATCGGCGACCGTGGCCGCACCCGCGTAGCCCATGGAGGCGCGCAGCCCGCCGACGAGCTGGTGGGCCACGCCGGACAGGGCGCCGCGGTAGGGCACCTGGCCCTCGATGCCCTCGGGGACGAGCTTGTCGTCGGAGAGGACGTCGTCGGCGAAGTACCGGTCGCGGCTGAAGGACTGGTTGCCGCGCTTCTGCATGGCGCCCAGGGAGCCCATGCCCCGGTAGGTCTTGTACTGCTTGCCGTTCATGAAGACCAGCTCGCCGGGCGCCTCCTCGACGCCGGCGAACAGGCCTCCGATCATGACTGTGTCAGCGCCCGCGACCAGGGCCTTGGCGATGTCGCCCGAGTACTGCAGGCCGCCGTCGGCGATGACCGGCACGCCGGCCGGGCCGGCCGCCAGCGAGGCCTCGTAGATCGCGCTGACCTGCGGGACGCCGACGCCGGCGACCACCCGGGTGGTGCAGATCGAGCCGGGGCCGACGCCGACCTTCACCGCGTCCGCTCCCGCGTCGATGAGGGCCTGTGCGCCGACGCGGGTGGCGATGTTGCCGCCGACGACCTCGACGCCGTCGTCCCCACCGAAGTCCTTCTTGACCCGGGCGACCATCTCCAGCACCGCGCGCTGATGACCGTGGGCGGTGTCGACGACGAGCACGTCGACCCCGGCCTCCACCAGCAGCCCGGCGCGCTTGTAGGCGTCGTCCCCCACGCCCAGGGCCGCGCCGACGACGAGCCGGCCGTTGGCGTCCTTGGTGGACAGGGGAACTGGTCGCGCTTGACGAAGTCCTTGACCGTGATCAGCCCGCGCAGCCGGCCCGCCGCATCGACCAGCGGCAGCTTCTCGACCTTGTGCCTGGACAGCAGCTGCAGCGCCGTGTCGGCGTCGACGCCCACGGGGGCGGTGATCAGCGGCATCGGCGTCATGACGTCGCGCACCAGCCGGTTGGGGTCGGTCTCGAACCGCATGTCGCGGTTGGTCACGATGCCCAGCAGGACGCCGTCGGCGTCGACCGCCGGCGCACCGGAGATCCGGTACCGGGCCGAGAGGGCGTCGACCTCGGCGAGGGTGTTGTCGGGCGTGCAGGTGACCGGGTTGGTGACCATCCCGGCCTCGGACCGCTTGACCAGGTCGGCCTGGCCGGCCTGGTCCTCGGCGGCGAGGTTGCGGTGCAGCACCCCCATGCCCCCGACACGGGCCATGGCGATGGCCATGCGCGCCTCGGTGACGGTGTCCATGGCGCTGGACAGCAGCGGCACGGCCAGCCGGATCCGGCGGGTGACCTGGCTGCCGGTGTCGACCTCGGTCGGGACGATGTCGGACGCGCCCGGGATGAGCAGGACGTCGTCGTAGGTCAGCCCGAGGGGGCGAACTTCGCCGGCAGTTCGGGAACGGAGTCGGGCTGCATGAGGCGCGGCCACCCTTCGGCAGATCGGGTCGAACTGCGGTCGGCGTACGTCGCCGGGCGCGAGAGGTTCGCCCTCGATCGTAGGCGGCGGCCGGAAGGGGCGGTGCTCTGCCTGCCCGGCCGTTACCGTGGAGGGCGTGACTCCGTTCGACGACGCCTCCGGTCCCGACTTCGGGCCCCTCGATCCTGCGGGTCAGCCCCGCTGACGATGGAGGAGCGCGCTGGTGTCCTCGACGACCTGGCCGAGCTCGAGGTGTTCCGCACCCTGCTCGAGCCGACGGGCATCAAGGGCATCGTCGTCGACTGCCCCGACTGCGACGAGGAGCACCACGTCGACTGGGCGCTGATGCAGGCCAACCTCCGCCAGCTGCTCGACGAGGGGCAGACCGGCCGGCACGAGCCGCCGTTCGACCCGAACCCCGACGACTACGTCAGCTGGGACTACGCCAGCGGCTATGCCGACGGCGTGGCGGCGACCGCCGAGCAGGAGGAGCCCAGCGGCCGGCACAACGCCGGCAAGCACGCCCGCGAGGAGTAGCACAACCCGCTCACCGATATGCGGTGACCGTCGTGTGCTGCGGCTCGCGGCACCCTCGGCTGGGATCGACACCCCGGCCGCAGCGAGGATGTCAATGCGCTTTCGCGACCGGCGCAACAATTCGGCAGTCAGCGCAATCGACCATTCACCGGCGCTTTTCCTGGCCATTCGCACCAGACTCCGGGTGACAGCTCACCCTCGAGTCGTGGAGGTCCGGCCCCATGAGAACTGCCCTGTCGATGCGCGAGAACACCCGTCTGCTGGGCGAGAGCGGCTCCCAGGGGACGCTGACTGACTCGATCTACGAGCGGTTGCTCAGGGAACGGATCATCTTCCTGCGCAGCGAGGTCGACGACGTGGTCGCCAACCAGCTCGCCGCGCAGATGCTGCTGCTCTCGGCCGACGACCCCCGCCGCGACATCCATCTCTACATCAACTCGCCGGGCGGCTCGGTCAGCGCCGGAATGGCGGTCTACGACACGATGCAGTTCATCGACTGCGACGTCGCGACGTACGGAATGGGCATGGCCGCCTCGATGGGCCAGTTCCTGCTCACCTGCGGCACCCCCGGCAAGCGCTTCGCGCTGCCCCACACGCGGATCATGATGCACCAGCCGTCAGCGGGCGTCGGAGGCACGCAGTCCGACATCGCGATCCAGGCCGAGCTCTTCGGCCGCCTCAAGCGCGAGCTCAACGAGCTGCAGGCGGCGCACTCCGGGCAGAGCGTGGCCCGGATCGAGCAGGACTCCGACCGCGACCGCTGGTTCACGCCCGACGAGGCCCGGGACTACGGTCTCGTCGACCACGTCGTCGCGAACGCCGCCGCACTGCCCGTCCGGGACGATCCGGGTGCGGGCGACTGACGCCGTCCGCACACGCCCGAGGGCGGCCACCCGGAACCGGGGACCGCCCTCGGGCATGCCGGGGTTCGTCAGGCCATGATGCCGCGGCGGAAGCCGATCGCGACCGCCTCGGCACGGTCCTTGGCGCTCAGCTTGCGGAACAGCCGGCGCGCGTGGGTCTTGATGGTGTCCTCGGAGAGGTAGAGCTCGCGGCCGATCTGGGCGTTGCTCTTGCCCTGGCTCATGCCGGTGAGCACCTGCATCTCCCGCATCGACAGGCTCGCCTGCGGCGCGGCCTCGCGGACGGTCGAGCGCACCGTGGTCGGTGCGGAGCCGTTCAGCGGCGCAGCACCGCTCCAGGCGGGCACACCGTTCGTGTGGCCGGAGCCCACCTGCTGCGGGATGCGCCCGCCGTCGGCGCGCAGACCGACCCGGGACAGGCCCAGGCCCATCTCGATCGGGCTGGCGTCCCACCGGAGGTAGCCGCGGGCACCGAAGGCGACGGCGGCACGGACGCTCTCGGCGTCGTCAGGAGCGCCGAGCACCAGCACCGGCAACCCCGGGTAGGCGCGCAGCGCCTGGGTCGCGGCGCTGAGCCCGGTGTCCACGGCTCGCTGGGTACCGACGATGAGGACGTCGGGCGACCGGGTGGCCAGCCGGGACATGAGGGAGGTGGCGTCGGCCACCACCTCGACCCGTCCCACGAAGGGCAGCGCCACCAGGCGCGAGGCGACGTCGTCCCGAACCCGCCGGCGCTCGTCGTACACCCAGACAGTGGCGCCGTTGACCGGCCCACGCATTCTGTCGTCGATCACGCCTTGCTCCTCGCTCCCCCGGACGGCTCGCGGCCGGGCCCGAACCGGCCGGGGAACACCCGGCCGGCGTCGCGCGGGTCGCGGTCCCCGTCCATGGGAGCCACCTCCTCTGCGCTGGTCGCGGCACGATCTCGGCGGGGATCTCCCTCCGGAACCGACGCGTCCAGAACCCACCTTGATCGACACGATCGGGCTACAACAGCGGCCATCACCCCGGGGGTGAGGGCCGTGACGCAGAACATCTGACGAAAAGTTGCGATCACGACGTGTTTGACCATGGGGGCCAAGGGCACCGGCCCCTTGCAGCCGGACAGCCCCCTCCGGCTCACCGAGCGCTGGAGGACACATGGCCGACATTCGCAGGCTCCCGACGCCGGTCGCGGAGGTCTGGGACTGGCAGCTCCACGGCGCATGCCGTGGCGAGAACACGTCCCTCTTCTTCCACCCGGACGGTGAACGCGGCCCCGCCCGGGCGAGGCGGCAGAACGCCGCGAAGGCAGTCTGCGGTCGGTGCCCCGTCCTCGAGTCCTGCCTCAAGCACGCACTGTCGGTCCGCGAGCCCTACGGGGTCTGGGGCGGCATGAGCGAGGAGGAGCGGGCCCGGCTGATCGCCGCGGAGCCCGCCGCCGTCGCCGCCGGGGTGTAGTTCCCCCGCACACACGCCGAAGAGGGCGGGTCCGGATTCCTCCGGGCCCGCCCTCTTCGTTCGTTCTCGCCGACGTCCTACCTCACCGTGGCGGGTCCTCCCTCACCGTCGACAGTGAGGGAGGACCCGGGATGACCAGGTCACCTGATCATCAGGCCCCGTCCGAGGCTCGCCGCGAGCGTGCGAGCGGTGAGGAGGACGGGGTCCTTCGTCAGTGCGAGTGGCCGTGCCCACCGTGCGAGTGCCCGTGGGTGTGGTGCCCGCCGCCGTGCTCGTGCTCCTCCTCGGGCTTCTCCACGACCGCCGAGTCCGTGGTCAGCACCATGGCCGCGATCGAGGCGGCGTTGCCGAGCGCGGCCTTGGTCACCTTCACCGGGTCGATGACACCCTGGGCGGCCAGGTCGCCGAACTCACCGGTCGCGGCGTTGAAGCCCTGACCGGCACCCAGCTGGCGCACCTTGCTGACGACGACCCGACCCTCGAAGCCGGCGTTCTCCGCGATGCGGGCCAGCGGGGCGTCCAGCGCCGAGCGCACGGCGCGGGCGCCGGTCAGCTCGTCACCGGCGAGGTCGAGCGCATCGATGGCCGCGGCGGTGTGCACCAGCGCCGAGCCGCCACCGGGGATGACCCCTCCTCGACGGCCGCGCGCGTGGCGGCGATGGCGTCCTCGATGCGGTGCTTGCGCTCCTTGAGCTCCACCTCGGTGGCCGCGCCGACCCGGATGACCCCGATGCCACCGGCGAGCTTGGCGAGGCGCTCCTGGAGCTTCTCGCGGTCCCAGTCGGAGTCGGTGGCGTCGATCTCGCGGCGGATCTGCGCCACGCGGTCGCCGATGGCCTCCGACGTGCCACCACCGTCGACGATGGTGGTCGTCTCCTTGTCCACGGTCACGCGCCGGGCGGTGCCGAGGACCTCGAGACCGACCGAGTCCAGGGACAGACCGACGTCCTCGCTGACGACCTGACCGCCGGTGACGACGGCGAGGTCGGTCATGAACGCCTTGCGGCGGTCCCCGAAGAACGGCGACTTGACCGCCACGACCTTGATCGTCTTGCGGATGGAGTTGACGACGAGCGTGGACAGCGCCTCGCCCTCGACGTCCTCGGCGACGATCAGCAGCGGCTGCCCCCGCGCGAGAGCACCTTCTCCAGCAGCGGCAGCAGGTCGGCGAGCGCGCCGACCTTCCCGCTCACCAGCAGCACGAGGGCGTCCTCGAGGACGGCCTCCATCGACTCCTGGTCGGTGACGAAGTACGGCGACAGGTAGCCCTTGTCGAACTGGACGCCCTCGGTGACGTCCAGGTCGGTGGACATGGTGTTGCTCTCCTCGACGGTGATCACACCGTCCTTGCCGACCCGCTCCATCGCCTCGCCGATGAGCTCGCCGACCTCGGGGTCCTGCGCCGAGATCGTGGCGACACCGGCGATGGCCTTGCGGTCGTCGACCGGGATGGCGACCTTGTCCAGCTCGGCGTGCACCGCGTCGACCGCCGCGCGCATGCCGCGGCCCAGGGCCATCGGGTTGGCGCCTGCCGCGACGTTGCGCATGCCCTCGTGCACCAGCGCCTGGGCGAGCACGGTGGCGGTGGTGGTGCCGTCTCCGGCGACGTCGTTGGTCTTGGTGGCGACGTTCTTGGCCAGCTGGGCGCCGAGATTCTCGTACGGGTCGTCGAGATCGATCTCCCGGGCGATGGTCACGCCGTCGTTGGTGATCGTCGGGGCGCCGAACTTCTTGTCGATGACGACGTTGCGGCCGCGGGGGCCGAGCGTCACCTTGACCGCGTCGGCGAGCTTGTCGACGCCGCGTTCGAGGGCACGCCGGGCGTCCTCGTTGAACTTGATGATCTTGGCCATGTGGGGACCTCTCGATCAGGGCATGAAGGAAAGACGACCGCCCCGGGACCCGAGATCGGGTCGCCCGGGGCGGTCGGAGGGTGCGGTGGTGCTAGCGGGGAGAGGTCACTTCTCCACGACGGCGAGCAGGTCGCGAGCGGAGAGCACGAGGTACTCCTCGCCGCTGTACTTGACCTCGGTGCCGCCGTACTTCGAGTAGATGACCACGTCGCCCACGTTCACGTCGAGCGGGACGCGGTTGCCGTTGTCGTCGATGCGGCCGGGGCCGACGGCGACGACGGTGCCCTCCTGGGGCTTCTCCTTGGCGGTGTCCGGGATGACCAGACCGGAGGCGGTGGTGGTCTCGGCCTCGTTGGCCTGGACCACGACCCGGTCCTCCAGCGGCTTGATGCTGACCTTGGTAGCGGTCGTCACGTCGTGACGCCCCCTTCGGTGTCGGACGGCTGGTGGCTATGACGTTGTGGTGCGGTACTGCGGTAGTGCTGAACTGCTGATGCTGTGGCACGGGATCCGGGCACCCGCCGTCGCGGGGTCGGGCGCCAGCCCGTGTCGGTTGGCACTCTACCCATGAGAGTGCCAGCCGCTCAACCGGGTCCCCGGGGTGGGTGACGACGGGGCCGACCTGCCCGTAGGCCACGCTGTGCGGGTGGACCACGAGCCGCAGGAACAGGCCGCCGAGACGGTGCGCCAGTTGCGGGCCCTGGCCACGCCGGGCGGCGCCGCCGCACTGTCCCGGGCGGCGACGTTGCTGGCCGGCGGTGCCGATGCGGTGTCCGCGCTGAGCCGGTTGCGCGCCGAGGTCGGGACGGACCTCGCCGGACCGGCATGGGGCATCGCGCGCCAGCGGCAGAAGGCGCGGCCGACGTTCGGCGCCGACGCCGACCGGCTGCTGTTCACCGGGGACACCCTCGAGCAGGCCGGCCGCCCGGTCCTCGCCGACCGCCGCGCCGCCCGCCTGCTGGCCGAGGGCGCAGAGGCGGTGGCCGACCTGGGGTGCGCGGCGGGGACCGACACGCTCGCCCTGGCCCGAGCGGGCGCGCGCGTGGTCGCCGTGGACCGCGATCCCGTGGCGCGGGAGCTGACCCGGCTGAACGCGGCTGCGCTGGGCCTGTCCGGGGTGGAGGTGCTCGACGCCGACGTCGTGGACCTCGTGGCGTCCGCCGGGCACGGCGCGGTGGCCGGGTGCGACGCGGCGGTGCTCGACCCCGCGCGCCGTGCCGGCGGTCGGCGGCAGCTGGACCCCGACCGGTGGTCGCCGCCGTGGTCGACGGTCACCGGGCTGCTGGACCGCGTGCCGGTGGGTGTGGTCAAGGTGGCTCCCGGCCTCGACCACGACCGCGTCCCGGCCGGCGTGGAGGCCGAGTGGGTGTCCGTGGGCGGCTCCATCGTCGAGGCGCTCCTGTGGGGCCGCGGCGTGTCGACCACCTGGCGGCGGGCGACCCTCCTGCGCGACGGCCGCTTCTCGGAGGTGACGGCGGACGGCGACCCCGGCCCGGCCCCCGTCGGCGCCGTCCGCGGCTGGCTGCACGAGCCCGACCCGGCGCTCATCCGCTCGGGGCTGATGTCGCTGGTGGCCGGCGACCTGGGCGCGACCCTGATCGACCCGACCATCGCCTACCTGAGCTCCGACGGCCCCTCGACGTCGACCTGGGTGAGCTCCTACCGCGTCACCGAGGTGCTGCCGTTCAACCTCAAGAAGCTGAAGGCGCACCTGCGGACCCGCGGCGTCGGCCGCGTCGTGGTCAAGAAGCGCGGCTCCCCATCGAGCCGGAGGCCCTCGCCCGGCAGCTGAGGGGCCCCGGGAGCGACTCGGCCGTCGTCGTGGTCACCCGGGTGGCCGGAGCCCCCACGGTGCTGGTCTGCGAGCCTTCCTCCGTGCCAACCCCCACCGATGAGTCGACGCCCTCCCCCGGGCGGCACTGAGCAGGAGCACGGACCGCCTGGCGGCTCAGCGCCGGACGACCTCGATCGGCAGCGAGCTGTCCGCGCCCAGGTCCGGCGCGGAGGGGCGACGCCGGACGCCACCAGCCGGGAGCCGAGGGCCGCCACCATGGCGCCGTTGTCGGTGCACAGCCGTGGGCTAGGCACCCGGAGCACGATCCCGGCCGCCGCGCACCGCTCCTCGGCCAGCGCCCGCAACCGCGAGTTGGCGGCCACCCCGCCGCCGAGCACGAGGTGGTCGACACCGTGGTCGCGGCAGGCCCGCACCGCCTTGGCGGTGAGCACGTCCGCGACCGCCTCCTGGAAGGACGCCGCCACATCGGCCACCGGCACGTCCTCCCCGCCCGCTGCCGCGCCTCGATCCAGCGCGCCACCGCCGTCTTCAGCCCGGAGAAGGAGAAGTCGTAGGGCGCATCCCGGGGGCCGGTGAGACCGCGCGGGAAGCCGATGGCCGTCGCGTCACCCTCGTGCGCCGCCCGGTCGATGGGCGGTCCGCCCGGGAACGGCAGGCCCAGCACGCGGGCCACCTTGTCGAAGGCCTCCCCGGCCGCGTCGTCGACCGTCCGGCCCAGCGACCGAACCTCCTGCGACAGGTCGGGGACGAGCAGCAGCGAGCTGTGCCCGCCCGAGACGAGCAGGGCGATCGACGGCTCGGCCAGCGGGCCGTGCTGCAGCTCGTCGACGGCGACGTGCGCGGCCAGGTGGTTGACGCCGTACAGCGGCTTGCCCAGAGCCAGGGCGTAGGCCTTGGCCGCCGCGACCCCGACCAGCAGCGCCCCGGTCAGGCCCGGACCCGACGTCACCGCGATCGCGTCGACGTCGTCGATCGTCGCGCCGGCGTCCGCCAGGGCGCGGTGCACGGTCGGGACCATCGCCTCCAGGTGCGCCCGGGAGGCGATCTCCGGCACGACCCCACCGAACCGCTCGTGCTCTGCCATCGAGGTGGCCAGCGCGTCGGCGAGCAGGGTGTGCCCGCGGACCAGCCCGATCCCGGTCTCGTCGCAGGAGGTCTCGAACCCCAGGACCAGCGGCTCCTCGCCCACCCGCTCAGCCACGTCCGCCTCCGGCCCGGCTCAGCGCCCGTACCCGCTTGCGCCGCATGACGACGGCATCGGCCCCGCTGGACTGGTAGTACCCCCGCCGTCGGCCGATCTCGACGAACCCCCGGCGCCGGTACAGGTGCTGGGCCGTCTCGTTGTCCGCCCGCACCTCCAGCAGCACCACCGGGCTGCGCCGGTCGGCCTCGGCGAGGAGCTCGTCGAGCAGCAGCGAACCGATGCCCTCCCCTGCAGCGCCGTCGTGACCCCGAGCGTGGCCACGTGCGCCTCGTCGTCGTAGGCGATCAGCCCGCCGTAGCCCACCATCACCGGCGGGCCCTCGACCGGCTCGTCCTCGTCGCCGCCCACGTCGAACTCCGCCACCACGTAGTGCCGGGTGTCGCCGCGGGACAGCTCGTCGCGGTACATGGCCTCGGTCCAGGTGTCCGGGGCGAAGAGCTCCTCCTCCAGGCGCATGACGGCGGGCAGGTCGGCGAGCGTCATGGGCCGCAGCGTGACGGTCATGACTGGCTCACGGCCTTGATCGCCGTCGGCGGCGTGGCGTCCGGCCGGCGCAGGTAGAGCGGCAGCAGCGGCGGGCGGGCGGGCGAGGACAGGGCCGACGGGTCGGCCAGCTGCGGCCCGGCCGCGCGCAGCAGCCCCGCCGTCGTCACCTCGTCGGCGACGACGTCGGCACCGAGCCGCGCGGCGAACGCCGGGTCGCCGACGAACCGCCCGGAGCGGCCCAGCTCCTCGGGGCGCACCACGCCAGGACCCTCGATCCGGGCGTCGTCGGCGTCGTACGCGGCCCAGTAGATCTCCTTGCGGCGGGCGTCGGTGACGACCGTCCGCTCCCCGAGCCGATGGCGTCCAGCGAGCAGACGCCGACCACCGGGAGGCCGCGTGCATCGGCCAGCGCGGCCGCGGTCACCACCCCGACGCGCAGGCCGGTGAACGGGCCGGGGCCCAGACCGGTGACGACGGCGTCCAGGTGGCCCGTCGTGAGGCCCGCGTCGTCGAGGACGCCCTGGATGGCCGGCGTCAGCAGCTCGGCGTGCCGGTTGCCCGACGGCACCGCCCGCTCGGCCAGTACCTGGACGTCGCCGTCCCGAGACCAGCGCGCGAGCCCGGCGACGAGCGTCGGGGTCGCGGTGTCGAGGGCGAGGACGAGCACGGTCGTCGAGGGTAGTGCGACCGGAGCGCGCCCTCGCACCGCGGCCTTTCCCCGCTGTCCCGCTCGCCGCTACGGTTCCGCACCGTGACTGCCGGGTCGGCCTCGAGCCACGAGCGGAACAGGGTCCCGGCCCAGGAGTGAGCCGCCGGCGGCCGAGAGCGCCGCCGCCTCCCGGATCGGATCGCATTCCCGCCCCCGGGGGCACCCCGACCCGGAGTACTCCCATGCCCAGCCCTGTCGCACTGCACCACCAGATCGTCACGGTCTCCGACCGCGGATGCCGCCGTCGCCTGGTTCGTCGAGCTCCTGGAGCTGCGCGAGCCGTGGGACGACGGCTTCTTCCGCTGCGTCCAGCTCGACGACTCCCTCGTGCTCGACGTCGCCGCGGCGCCACCGGACCTGACGCCCCAGCACTACGCGTTCCTCGTCACCGAGGAGCACGTCGACCGGATCAAGGACCGCTGCGACGCCGACGGGACCCGCTACACCGACGTCCCGCCGACGTCGGCTCCGCCGGGACCGGTGCCGGCCGGCTGGTGAGGCGTCAGCGGGGATCCAGCCGTCCCGTCCACCCGGGGCCGTGCGGGACGAGCAGCGCCGTCCGGACGTCGTCGTCGCGCCGGTCGAGCCGGATCTCCAGGTGCTCGTCGGCGAGCCGCTCGACCAGCCCCTGGCCCCACTCGACGACCGTGACGGACTCCTCGGTCGACGCGTCGAGGTCCAGGTCGTCGACGTCGGCGACGCCACCCAGGCGGTAGGCATCCACGTGCACCAGCGGCACCCGGCCGCCCCGGTGCACCCGGGAGATGACGAAGGTCGGTGACGTGACGGGCTCCCCGACGCCGAGCCCGGCACCGATCCCCTGCGTCAGCGCCGTCTTCCCGGCACCCAGCGGCCCCACCAGGACGACGAGGTCGCCGGGCACCAGCAGGCCGGCGAGGGCCCGCCCGAGGGCGTGGGTGTCCTCCGGTGCCGGCAGCACGTGCTCGCGCCTCATGCCAGGGTCCCGGCGACGGCCGTGAGGTCGGCGAGCAGCCCCGCGCGCGGGGCACCGTTCGGGCCGAACCGGATCGCCGCGGACGGGTGGTAGGTCGCCCACACGGCCCGGCCGTCGACGTCGTGCGGCCGCGCGCGCACCTGGGCGAGCACCGTCCGCGGGCCGAGGAACCACTTCGCGGACGACAACCCGAGGGCGACGACGACCGGCGGGTCGAGCAGCTCGAGCTGGCGGCGCAGCCAGCCGCTGCAGCGCGCCACCTCGGGAGCCTTCGGCGTGCGGTTGCCCGGGGGCCGGCACTTCACGATGTTGAGGACGGCGGCCTCGTCCCTCGACAGGCCCGCCTCGCCGAGGAGCTGGTCCAGCAGCGCCCCGGACTTCCCGACGAAGGGCCGGCCGGTCTCGTCCTCCGTCGCGCCCGGCGCCTCACCCACCAGCGCGAACCTGGGGCGGCCACCGACCGGGACGTCCCCGACGACCACGTGCTGCCGGGTCGCGGCGAGCTCCGGGCAGGCGACGCAGGGCCGGTTCACCTCGGCGAGCGCGGTCCAGTCGGGGGCCGCCGCGGCGACGCGGGCCACCTCGGCTGCCGTCGCGTCGAGGCGGGGCGGTCGGGAGGCGGCCACCCGGGCACCCTAACGAGCGGGGAACGGAGGGCTTCCGACGCCCGCCTGCGCATGGGACCGTCGACGCCACGGCCACTGGGGTGAAGGGCAGGCGGTCATGACGGCAACCGGCGGTCCTCCGCGGCTGGATCTCTACGACATCGCGTTCCTCACCGGCGGGCCGCGCCGGGTCGTCGACACGGCGCTGGTGGCCCTGGTCGAGTCCGGCCGGGTCCGGGTGCACGCGCCCGGGCAGCTCGCCGTCGTGCAGCCGGGCCGCCGGCACCCGGTGGAGGCGGCCCTGATGGACGCGATCGGCACGCACGGGCACCGCTCGGTCGACACCATCCACTGGCGGCTGGTCGGGGACGAGCGCCTGCTGGACTCGGGACGGTCGCTGACCGCCGCGGGTCTGCTCCGCCGCCGCGTCCCGCTCGCCGGACGGGGACGAGGACAGCGGCTGTCGATGACGAGGGCAGGGCGCCGGGCGCTGCGCGAAGTCCGGCAGGCACCGTCGAGCCACGCCCTGTGCGCCGGCACCGCGCTCGTGGTGGCCCTGGACGGGCGGGCGGTGATGCCGGACCCCGCCCTCCGCGCGGCGATCTTCGAACCGCCCGTGCCGCCCCTCCCGCGGAGCTCGGGGGTCGGCTGGCGACTGCGGCGCGCGGAGCTGCGCGACCCCGAGCTCGCGATCCACCGCACGCAGCAGACGGCCCTGGGCGGTGCCGCCGCCATGGGGTTCCTCGAGGGCGGCGCGGGCGACGGCGGGGGCTTCTGAGCCGTCGCTCAGCGACCGGCGGACACGCCGGCACCCACCCGGCGCAGCAGAGCGGCGATGGCCTCGGTCACCGCGCCCGGCTGCTCCAGCAGCACCATGTGCCCGGCGTCCGGGACGACGACGTACTCGGCCAGGCCGTCGCCGTCCCGCCCGAGTCGCTCCAGGAGCAGCTCGCTGTGCGCCATCGGGATCATCGCGTCCTTGTCGCCGGTGAGCACCAGCGTCGGCACGTCCCGCAGCGCGTCCAGCGAGCCGGTCTCGTCCAGGCCGGCCAGGGCCGGGTAGAACTCCGCGATCACGTCCACCGGAGTCCCGGCGATCATCGAGTCGACGTAGCGCACGAGCGCCGGGTCGACGTCCTTCGAGGCGAAGGACAGCCACCGGGTGGCCGCGGAGACCACGTCGGCGGCCACCCGCCGGGTGCGCTCGGCGATGGCAGGCCGTCGGCGCATGGTCCAGGCGGCGATGGGCAGCACGGTCGCCCGCACGCGGGTGAGCAGCTCCGGCAGGCCGAAGCTCAGGTCCGCCAGCTGCCCGCTCGACGTCGAGATCAGCGCTGCCGCGACGACCTTCGGGCCGAACAGCTCCGGCCGCAGCGCGGCCAGGCCCATGATCGTCATACCGCCCATCGAGTGGCCGACCAGCACGACCGGCCCGCGGGGCACGCGTGCGTCGAGCACGGCGGCCAGGTCGCGGGCCAGCTGCTCGATGGTCGACTGCTCGGGCGCCCCCGGCCGGAGGCCCCGTGGCCACGCTGGTCGTAGAACACCAGCCGCGCGTCCGGACGGTGCCCGTTCGCGGTGGCGAGTTCCTCGGCCAGCGTGCGCCGCTGGAAGGTCCAGGACGCCATCGAGAGCGTGTAGCCGTGCACGAACACCACGGTCAGCGGCGCGTCCCGGGGCCCGATCTCCTCGACGGCCAGCAGCACGCCGTCGTCGGCCAGCACGAGCGCGGTCCGGTCGGCGGGCCGCGAGTCCGCGCCGAGCGGGTCGTCCTCGCGCAGGCGGGCGGCCGACCGCTCGGCGGAGTCCGCGGCCGGCCCGAGCTGGGCGCGCACCCGCCGTCCGGCGATGCGGGTGACGGCGACGCCGACCGCCGTCCCTGCGGCCGCCAGGCCCACGACGGCCCCGACGACGCCGGCGGTGCGCCCGCTGGAGTGCTTGGACGGGTGCTGGCGGGCCATCACACCGCCCCGGCGGAGCCGACGTACCGGCGGGTGAACCGGCCACTGATCCGGGTGACCAGCTCGTAGTGGATGGTGTCGAGCGCGTCGGCCCACTGCTGCGCCGTCGGCTCGCCGCGGTCGCCGGGCCCCCAGAGGACGACCTCGTCGCCGGCCGCGATCGCGTCGTCCCCCACGTCCAGGACGAACTGGTCCATGCAGACCCGCCCGGCGATGGTGCGCTGGGCGCCGGCGGCGAGGACGGGCGCGGAGTTGCCCGCGGCCCGCGGGACGCCGTCGGCGTACCCCACCGGGACCAGGGCCAGCGTCGTCTCCCTCGCGTGAGGTAGGTGTGGCCGTAGGAGACGCCGACGCCGGCCGCCACCCGCTTGGTCAGCATCACGCTCGCCCGCACGGTCATGGCCGGTCGCAGGCCGTGCGCTCGCGGGTCGGACCCGCACAGCGGGTCCAGTCCGTACAGCGCGATGCCGGGGCGGACCATGTCGTACCAGGTCTCGGGCAGCGCGACCGTGGCCGCCGAGTTGGCCAGGTGCAGCCGGGCGCCGGTGAGGCCCGCGGCCCGCGCCACCGCCACCGCCTCCTCGAACACCCGCACCTGCGCACCGATCGTGGGGTGGGTGGGGGCGTCGGCGTAGGCCATGTGGCTCCACAGACCGACCACGTCCACGTGCCCGTCGGCCTGGGCGCGGGACGCGGCCTCGACGAGCGCCGGCCAGTCCGCCATGGTGGCGCCCTCCCGGGAGAGCCCGGTGTCGACGAACAGGTGCAGCGCGGCGGTGCGGCCGGTGGCCTGCGCGGCGGCGACGACCTCGTCCAGCCCCCAGCGGGCGTTCGCCGACACCTGGACGTCCAGCTCGAGCGCCGGGGCGAAGTCGGTACCCGGGTTGTGCAGCCAGGAGAGGACGGGAGCGGTCACGCCTGCCGCGCGCAGGGCGAGCGCCTCCTCGAGGACCGTCACGCCGAGATGGTCGGCGCCTCCCGCGAGGACGGCGCGGGCAGCCGGCACCAGGCCGTGGCCGTAGCCGTCGGCCTTGACCACCGCCATCAGCGGCCGGCCGACGCGCTCGCGCAGCACGGCGGTGTTGGCAGCGATCGCGTCCAGGTCGACGACGACCTCGGCGCGGGCGGCTGGATCGGTCACGCCCCCGAGTCTCCCAGGACGACCGGCGCGGATCCGTGCACCCGGCCGACCGCCTCGGGCAGCCGGCGGACCAGGTCCCCCGCGAGCAGCGGCCCGCGCCGCGCGGCCAGTTGCCCCGCACGCCCGTGCAGGTGGGCGGCGACGGCACCGGCCTCGACGGCGGACGCCCCGGTGGCCAGCACGGCACCGGCGATACCCGAGAGCACGTCACCGGTCCCGGCGGTGGCCAGCCACGGCGTTCCTGTGCCGTTCACGAACGCGGCTCCGTCGGCGCCGGCCACCACCGTGGCTTCGCCCTTCAGCAGCACCGCGCAGCCGAGCCCGGCGGCCAGGCGCCGGGCCGCGGCGACCCGATCGCCGCCGACCTCGCTCCCGAACCGGGCGAACTCGCGGTCGTGCGGGGTGAGCAGCGTGCCGGCCCGCCGGTCGCGGACCAGCGCCGGTTGCTCGGCCACCATCGTCAGGGCATCGGCGTCGACGACCACCGGCAGCTCGGTCGACAGCACCTCGGCCAGCACCGACCGGGCGGCGTCGTCCATGCCGATGCCCGGACCCACCACCCAGGCCTGCACGCGGCCGGCGTCCGCGGGGCGGCCGTCGGTGACGATGGCCTCCGGCCACGCCGCGCGGACACCCTCGGCGGCGGTGCCCGCGTAGCGGACCAGGCCCGGGCGGGTGCGGAGCGCGGCCCCGGTGCAGAGGACGCCGGCCCCGGGATACGTGGCCGAGCCGGCGACGACGCCGACGACGCCCTGCGAGTACTTGTCGTCCGTCGTCCCTGGCGGCTGCAGCCGCGCGGCGACGTCGGCGTCGGTGAGCTGGTGGGCCGTGGCCGCCGGGAGGTCCAGACCGATGTCGACCAGGTGCACCTGACCCGCGTACGCCCGGCCCTCACCCACCACCAGCCCGACCTTCACCGCGCCGAAGGTCACCGTGTGCATCGCGGGGAAGGCCGCGCCGTCCACCGCGCCGGTGGACGCGTCCACGCCGCTGGGGACGTCGACGGCGACCGTGATGCCCGCGCCCCGCGCCGCCAGACCAGCCAGTCCGGCCGCCCCCGGGCGAAGACCACCGGAGCCGCCGATGCCGAGCATGCCGTCGAGCACCAGGTCGGCGCGGGCCAGGACCTGCTCCGCGTCGGCCGCGCCGACCGGGTGCACCCGGCCACCCGCCCGGCGCAGGGCGGCCAGGCCGGGACCGTGGACCCGGCCGACGTCGAGGAGGACGGCGCTGACCCGCGCCCCCGCGCGGCGAGACGCGCACCGGCGAACAGCGCGTCACCGCCGTTGTTGCCGGTGCCGACGAGCAGCACGACCCGCCGCCCGTAGACGCTCCCCAGCAACCGGAGGCACACCGTCGCCAGGCCGGTGGCGGCGCGCTGCATCAGCGTGCCGGGCGACGTGGCGGCGAGCAGCGGTTCCTCGGCGGCCCTGACCTCGTCGACCGTGTGCAGCCCGATCACGAGCCCTCCCCGGGGAAAGCCTTCGGCGACGACGACCGCGGAGGCGATGCCGCCGTCGTGGCTCAGGGAGACGTGCCAGGACGAGACGCCCAGCTGCGCCGCCCGACCGGCCACCGAACCGCGGACCTCCAGGTGGGGCCGGCCGTGTTCGCCGACGGTCACCTCGGCGTCGTGCCACAACAGGTCACCCGGCGCACCGAGGGCCTTCGCCAGCGCCTCCTTGGCCGCGAACCGGGCCGCGAGCGACTCACCGGTGCGAGGGTTCCCGGACGGCGTCAGCTGCTCGGCCGCCGTGAACAACCGGTCGCGCAGCCCGGGTGTGCGGGTCAGCGACTCCGCGAAGCGCTCGACCGGGACGACGTCGATCCCCACCCCGATGATCACCGGGTCAGTCTCTCGCGCGGCCGTCCGGACCGCCGTCCGGGCCCGCATGGCGCCGTCCTACCGCGCCCGAGCGCCGTCCTACCGCGCCCGAGCGCCGTCCTACCTCGCGGTAGCGGGTCCTCCCTCACCGTCGACCGCGAGGGATGACCCCTGATGACCAGGTTCCCTGATCATCAGGGGGTCACTCGACGGTGACGGACTTGGCCAGGTTGCGGGGCTGGTCGACGTCGTAGCCGCGGGTGTCGGCGATCTCGCAGGCCAGCACCTGCAGCGGCACCGTGGTGACGACGGGGGCCATGAGGGTCGGCGTCCGGGGCACGCGGATGAGGTGGTCGGCGTAGGGCAGGACCGCCTCGTCGCCCTCCTCGGCGATCACGATGGTGCGCGCGCCGCGGGCCCGGACCTCCTGGATGTTGGAGACGACCTTGCCGTGCACCGATTCCCGGCTGCGCGGCGACGGGACGATCACGACGACCGGGGTGCCCTCGTCGACGACGGCGATGGGGCCGTGCTTGAGCTCACCGGCGGCGAATCCCTCGGCGTGGATGTAGGCCAGTTCCTTGAGCTTGAGCGCGCCCTCGAGCGCGACCGGGAACCCGACGTGCCGGCCGAGGAAGAGGATCGTGCCCGCGTCGGCGAGCGAGCGGCCCAGCGCCCGCACCTCGTCCATCCCGGTGAGCACCTGGGCCACCGCTTCGGGCAGCCGGCGCAGGTCCTCGACGATCGCCGCGACCTCGTCCTCGTACTTGATCCCGCGCACCTGGGCCAGGAAGAGGCCCACCAGGTAGCAGGCGACGATCTGGCTGAGGAACGCCTTGGTGGAGGCGACGGCGATCTCGGGCCCCGCGTGCGTGTAGAGCACGGCGTCGGACTCGCGCGGGATGGTGGAGCCGTTGGCGTTGCAGATGGCGAGCACGCGGGCCCGCTGGTCCTTGGCGTGGCGCAGCGCCATCAGCGTGTCCATCGTCTCGCCGGACTGGCTGATGACGATGACGAGCGTGGAGCGGTCCAGCACCGGGTCGCGGTAGCGGAACTCGCTGGCCACCTCGACCTCGACGGGGATGCGGGTCCAGTGCTCGATGGCGTACTTGGCGATCAGGCCTGCGTGGTAGGAGGTGCCGCACGAGACGACGAAGATCTTGTCGATATCGCGCAGCTCCTGGTCCGACAGCCGGACCTCGTCCAGCACCAGCTCACCGCTCTCGCCGAGCCGACCGAGGAGGGTGTCGGCGATCGCCTGCGGCTGCTCGGCGATCTCCTTGAGCATGAACCAGTCGTAGCCGCCCTTCTCGGCGGCGGCGGCGTCCCAGTCGACCGCGTACGCCTTCGGCTCGGCCACCGCGCCGAAGAAGTCCGTGACCGTCACCCCGCGGGTGCGGTGGATCTCGACGACCTGGTCCTGCCCCAGTTCGAGGGCGTTGCGGGTGTGGCCGATGAAGGCCGCGACGTCGGAGCCGAGGAAGTACTCCCGTCACCGACACCCACCACCAGCGGGCTGCTGCGCCGCGAGGCCACGAGGGTGTCGGGCTCGGTGACGGACGACGCCACGAGGGTGAACGCGCCCTCGAGCCGGCGGCTGACCGCGCGCATGGCCTCGGCCAGTCGGCCCTCACCCTCCGGCGTGGCGGCGTAGGTGGCCGCGAGGAGGTGCGCGGCGACCTCGGTGTCGGTCTCCGACTCGAACTCGATGCCGGTGTCCTCGAGCTCACCGCGCAGCACGGCGAAGTTCTCGATGATGCCGTTGTGGACCACCGCGACGGACCCGTCGGCCGACAGCTGCGGGTGCGCGTTGCGGTCGGTGGGGCCGCCGTGCGTCGCCCACCGCGTGTGCCCGATGCCCACGGTGGCGGCCGGCAACGGCCGGTCGGCCAGCACCTTCTCGAGGTTGGCCAGCTTGCCGGCCTTCTTCGCCGCGGTCAGCTCGCCGTCGGCGACGACCGCGATGCCTGCGGAGTCGTAACCCCGGTACTCCAGCCGCCGTAGACCTTCCAGGACGACGTCCCGGGCGTCCTGCGGACCGACGTATCCCACGATGCCGCACATTGGCGACAGAGTACCGGCGCGGGCACGGTCGACCGCACGACCGCACGAACTCCCACCCCCGGGGGCGGGCACCGGGCGGCTCAGCGGACGGCGGCGACGACCTCCGCGAGCCGGTGCGCGGCCCGGTCCGCCTGCTCCTGCGTCGGCGCCTCGACCATGACGCGCACGAGCTGCTCGGTGCCCGACGGGCGCAGCAGCACCCGGCCGGTGTCCCCGAGCTCCTCCTCCACGGAGTTGACGGCCTCGGCCACCGAGTCGCTCTCCGCCACCGCGAGACGATCGGTCACCGGCACGTTCACCAGGATCTGGGGCAGCCGCTGCACCACGGAGGCGAGCTCCGCCAGCGACGCGCCGGTCGCCCGCATGCGCGACAGCAGGGCCAGCCCGGTCAGCAGGCCGTCGCCGGTCGTCGCGTGGTCCAGGAAGACGAGGTGGCCGCTCTGCTCGCCGCCCAGGCTCAGGCCACCGGCACGCAGGGCCTCGAGGACGTAGCGGTCCCCGACCGCGGTGGTCTGCACCGCGATGCCGGCGTCGCGCATGGTGTGGTGGAAACCGAGGTTGCTCATCACCGTCGCGACGACCGTGTCGCCGGTGAGCCTGCCGCGCTCGTGCAGGGCGAGTGCGCAGACCGCCAGGATCGCGTCGCCGTCGACGACGTCGCCGGCAGCGGTCACCGCGAGGCACCGGTCGGCGTCGCCGTCGTGGGCGATGCCGAGGTCCGCGCCCTGGGCCCGGACCGCCTCGATCAGGGGCTCGAGATGCGTGGAGCCGATGCCGTCGTTGATGTTCCAGCCGTCGGGCTGGTCGCCGATCGCGTGGACCGTGGCCCCGGCCCGGCGGTAGACGTCGGGGGCCACGGCAGCGGCGGCTCCGTGGGCGCAGTCGACCACCACGCGGAGGCCGTCCAGCGGCTGGTCCACGGTGGACAGGACGTGGCGGGCATACCGATCGGCGGCGTCGGGCAGAGACCGGACCCGGCCGATCGCCGCACCGGTCGGCCGGACGCCGTCGGAGGCACCGCTCACGACGGTGCGCTCGATCGCTGCCTCGACCGCGTCGGGCAGCTTGTGCCCGCCGCGGCTGAACAGCTTGATGCCGTTGTCGGGCATCGGGTTGTGGCTCGCGGAGATCATGACGCCGAGGTCGGCGCCGGTCTCCGCCGTCAGGTGCGCCAGCGCCGGCGTGGGCAGCACGCCGGCCAGCAGCACCTCGGCGCCGGCACTGCTCAGCCCGGCCGCCACCGCGGCCTCGAGCATCTCCCCGCTCGCGCGGGGTCGCGCCCGACGACCGCGACGGGGCGCGAGGCCCCGTCGCGGTCGGCGAGCACCCGGCGGCAGCGCGTGCCACCGAGAGGGACAGCTCCGGCGTGAGCTCGGCGTTGGCCAGACCCCGGACGCCGTCGGTCCCGAACAGCCTGCCCCCATGAGCGGCGCAGCCGTGCGGATCAGCGCTTGGAGTACTGGGGCGCCTTGCGCGCCTTCTTCAGTCCGTACTTCTTGCGCTCGATCACGCGGGGTCGCGCGTGAGGAAGCCGGCCTTCTTGAGCGCCGGACGGTCGTCGGGCTCGACCTCGATGAGGGCCCGGGCGATGGCCAGGCGCAGCGCGCCGGCCTGACCCGAGACGCCGCCACCGTGCAGCAGGCCGACGACGTCGTACTGCTCGTTCTTCTCCAGGATCACGAACGGCTCACGGATGAGCTGCTGGTGGACCTTGTTCGGGAAGTACTCCTCGATGGTCCGGCCGTTGAGCGTGAACTGGCCGGTGCCGGGGAGGAGACGCACCCGGACGATGGCCTCCTTGCGGCGGCCGACGGTCTGGATGGGACGGCCGTCGGCGTCGGTCACGGTCGCGGCGTGGGTCACTGGGCCACCTGCTTGATCTCGAAGGGCTGGGGCTGCTGCGCAGCGTGGGGGTGCTCGGGGCCGGCGTACACCTTGAGCTTGGACAGCATCTGCCGCCCGAGGGTGTTGTGCGGGAGCATGCCCTTGATCGCGCGCTCGATGACGCGGTCGGGGTGCGTGCGCAGCTGGTCGCCGACGTTGATGGTCTTGAGGCCGCCCGGGTGACCGGAGTGCCGGTAGGCGACCTTGTCCTCGCGCTTGGAGCCGGTGAGGGCCACCTTCCCGGCGTTGATGATGACGACGAAGTCGCCGACATCGAGGTGCGGGGCGTACTGCGGCTTGTGCTTGCCGCGCAGGATCTGCGCGGTCTGGCTGGCGAGTCGACCGAGCACCACGTCGGTGGCGTCGATGACATGCCAGGCCCGGGCGATCTCGCCGGGCTTGGGTGAGTACGTGCGCACGGCGCTCGTGTCCTCCGTCGTCGTCGGGAAGGCTGGTGGGATCGCCTCACCGAGCACGGGAGACGTTGCGACACGCGGGCACCAGCCGGCTTGCGCGCGCCAACCGGGCACGATACCAGCCTGCGCGTCTGCCCCTTCCGGCGCAGTCGACCGGCCAGGCCATCGCGCGCGGGCCGTCGACCGGGGAAGGTCACCTGCGTGATCCCTCGCGCGGTACGCCCCCGCCCACGGGCTCCGGCTCTACGGGTGCCTCGACCTCTGACCGCTGAAGCTGGTGACCGGGCGGGGCGAGTTCAGCCGACCTCGCGCAGGCGTCCTGTCTCGACGTCGTAGACCGTTCCGCGGACCTCGCGGGAGAGCAGGTACGGACTCTCCCGGATCAGCCGGATGGACTCCCGGACGTCGTCGTCAACGTCGGTGAAGGCGCGCGCCGCCACGGCGGGCGACGGCCGGTCGCCTGCTCCACGACATCGGCGAAGGAGACGTCGTCGGTGGACTGGAGCCCGCACTCGGTGTGGTGCACGAGGAGGATCTCGCGCGTGCCCAGCAGGTGCTGGGAGATCGTCAGCGAGCGCATGACGTCCTCGGTGATGACGCCACCGGCGTTGCGGATGACGTGCGCGTCGCCGACCTCGAGGCCCAGCACGCCGAACAGCGGGATGCGGGAGTCCATGCAGGCCACGATCGCGACCTCGCGGGCCGGGCGCACGGGCTTGCTGCCGGGGAAGCGGGCCGCCCACTGCTCGTTCGCGGTCAGCATCCGGTCGATCTCCGACACCCTGCACCTCCGTCTGGGCCCACCCTGCGGTCTCGCAGCCGGGACCCTATCCGGAGCACGTCCTGAGCCCGTGCCCGAGTGATCGGACAGGATGGACCCGTGCGCACGGTCGAGGAACACCAGTCAGTGGTCGCCGCCCTGCTGCCCCTGTTGCCGGAGGAGGAGGTCGGCCTCGCCGCGGCGCACGGCAGGGTGCTCGCCCGCGACGTCGCCGCCGCGGTCGCGCTGCCGGGCTTCGACAACTCTGCGATGGACGGCTACGCCGCGCGCTGGGCGGAGGTGTCAGGGACGCCCGTGACGCTGCCGGTCGCCGAGGACATCCCGGCCGGCCGGACCGACGTCGTCCCGCTGGCGCCCGGCACCGTGCAGCGGATCATGACCGGGGCCCCGCTGCCGGCGGGCGCTGACGTCGTCGTCCCCGTGGAGCTCACCGACGGGGGCACCGACGTCGTCGAGATCCGCGACTGCCCCGCCGCCGGCACGCACCTGCGCGCGGCCGGGGAGGACATCGCCGAGGGAGCGGTGGCCCTGCAGGCCGGCAGCCCGCTGGGTGCCGCCCAGCTGGGCCTCGCCGCGGCCGTCGGGGTCACCACCCTGCCCGTGCGCCGGCGGCCCCGGGTGCTCGTCCTGTCGACGGGCAGCGAGCTCGTCGCCCCCGGGCAGGCGCTGCTACCGGGGCAAATCTACGAGTCCAACTCCCAGGTGCTGGTCGCCGCGGTCGAGGACGCGGGTGGCGTGGCCCGGCGACTGCACTTCGTCCCCGACGACGTCGAGCAGTTCCTCGCCACCGTCCGGGCCGAGGTGGCGGGCGCCGACCTGCTGATCACCAGCGGCGGGGTGAGCGCCGGCGCCTACGAGGTGGTCAAGGACGCCTTCCGCGAGCTCGGCACCGTGGAGTTCGTGAAGGTGCCGATGCAGCCGGGCGGCCCGCAGGGCGCCGGGACGGTGGACGGCGTCCCGGTGGTGACGCTGCCCGGCAACCCGGTCAGCGCGTTCGTCTCCTTCGAGGTGTTCGTCCGCCCGGCCCTGCGGCGGGCCATGGGCTACACCCACCCCGACCGCCTCCACGTCCCGGCGCGGCTGACCGGTCCGCTGCGCTCCCCGCCGGCCGTCGTCAGTTCCTGCGCGGCCGGTTCGACGGCGGAGAGGTGTCGCAGGTCGGCGGGCCCGGCTCCCACCTCGTGGCGCACCTCGCCCGCGCCAACTGCCTGGTCGTCGTCCCCCAGGACGTCACCGAACTGCCTGCCGGCGCCGAGGTCGACGTCGTGCTGATCGAAGGAGCGCTCCAGTGAGGCGACAGCGAGTGAGCATCGCAGCGAGGCCGGCGCCGACAGGGAGTGAGCATCGCAGCGACGAACGAGCGAGGAGCGGAGCGACCGCGGAGGCGCCGCCGGGCATGGACCGAGGAGCGGAGCGAGCGCGGAGCCGAACAGGAGGAGCATCATGACCCAGCAATCCGACGGCGGGGCGCGGCTCACGCACGTGGACGAGACCGGCGCCGCCCGGATGGTGGACGTCAGCGCGAAGGCGGTCACCGCGCGGGAGGCGACCGCGGCCGGACGGGTGCTGGTCAGCGCGGAGGTCGTCGACCTGCTGCGCGGGCGGGGCGTCCCGAAGGGCGACGCGGTCGCCGTCGCCCGCATCGCGGGCATCGCGGGGGCCAAGCGGACGCCGGACCTGGTTCCGCTGTGCCATCCGATCGCGCTGCACGGCGTCACCGTCGACATCGAGGTCACCGACGACGGCGTCGACATCACGGCCACGGCCCGCACCGCCGACCGCACGGGGGTCGAGATGGAGGCGCTGACCTCCGTGGCCGTCGCCGGCCTCACGATGATCGACATGGTGAAGGCGGTCGACCCCCGGGCCTGCATCGCCGATGTCCGGCTGCTGCACAAGTCCGGCGGGAAGAGCGGGGAGTGGACGCGGTGACCGCCCAGCTGCCCCCGACGCCCGCGCGATGGTGCTCACGGCCTCCAACCGCGCCTACGCCGGCGTCTACGAGGACCGCAGCGGGAAGGCGCTGGCCGAGGGTTTGGAACGGCTCGGCTTCGACGTCGAGGGACCACACGTCCGGCCGGACGACGCCGCCGAGCTCGAGGCGGTGCTGCGGGCGGCGGTCGACGCGAGCTTCGACGTCGTCCTCACCACCGGCGGCACCGGCCTCTCCCCCACCGACGTCACGCCGGAGGCGACGCGGGCGATGCTGGAGCGCGAGGCGCCCGGCATCGCCGAGGCGGTGCGCCGGTACGGGGCGGGCAACGGCGTCCCGACGGCGGTGCTCTCCCGCGGCCTGGCCGGGACCGCCGGGCGCACGCTGATCGTCAACCTGCCGGGCTCGACCGGCGGGGTGAAGGACGGGCTCGCCGTCCTGGGGCCCCTGCTCCCGCACGTGGTCAGCCAGCTCCGCGGCGGCGACCACCCGCCCGCCTGACCTGGCACGTCACTGCCGTCGGGATCATCCTGGGCGCGTGATCGGACGCCTCGGAAGACGGTGCTCGACTGCCCCGACCCGCAGGCGCTCGGGGCCTTCTACGCCGAGGTGCTCGGCATGCGGGTCACCGAGGACGACGACGACTGGGTGGTCATCGGCCGCGAGCCGGGATTGCGGGAGCTGGCCTTCCAGCGCGATCCGGACTACACGCCACCGAGCTGGCCCGACCCGGACCGCCCCCAGCACGAGCACCTCGACATCCGGGTCGACGACGTCGAGGCGGCCCAGGACGCCGTGCTCCGCCTCGGGGCCCGATTGCTGCGTGGCGAGCAGGGCACGGGCTTCCGTGTGTACGCCGACCCCGCCGGCCACCCGTTCTGCCTCGTCTACTGAGGACCCACCTACTCGGGCAGGACGATCCGCTCGGTGTGGGTGTAGACGTTGCAGCCGTCGCCGCGCAGGAACCCGACCAGCGTGATGCCCACCTCGCGGGCCAGCTCGACCGCGAGCGACGACGGCGCGGACACCGCTGCCAGCACCGGGATGCCGGCCATGGCGGCCTTCTGGGTCAGCTCGAAGCTGGCCCGGCCGCTCACCATCAGCACGTGCCCGGCCAGCGGCAGCCGGCCCGCCCGGACGCCGTCACCGACGACCTTGTCGACGGCGTTGTGCCGGCCGACGTCCTCCCTCAGCGCGCCGAGCTCGCCAGCCGCGGTGAACAGGCCCGCGGCGTGCAGCCCGCCGGTCTTCTCGAACACCTGCTGCTCGGCGCGCAGCCGGTCCGGCAGGGCCAGGAGCACCTCGAGCGGTACCCGCCCCGCGTCCGCGGCGACGTCGTAGGAGGTCTTCGTTCGGATCGCGTCGATGCTGGCCTTGCCGCAGACCCCGCACGAGCTGGAGGTGTAGAAGTTCCGCTCCAGGCCGGTGTCGGGGATGGGCACGCCGGGGGCGAGGTCGACGTCCACGACGTTGTAGGTGTTGCGGCCCTCGGCGTCCACGGAGTCGCAGTAGCGCAGGCCCGCCACGTCGTCGGGTCCGCTGATGACGCCCTCGGTGGCGAGGAACCCGTGCACGAGGTCGAAGTCATCGCCCGGCGTGCGCATCGTGACCGCCAGCGGCGTGCCGACCAGCCGGATCTCCAGCGGCTCCTCGGCGGCCACGGTGTCGGGCCGGGTGCTGTGCTGCGCTCCGCGGATGCGCAGCACCGGCGTCCGGCTGGTGACTCGTCCCACGAGAGGACGGTACCCATGTTCCGCTCTACGGTGACGCGGTGGACCCGACGCCCGCTGTCACGGCCGTGGTCCTCGCCGGTGGCCGGGCCGCCCGGCTCGGCGGTCAGGCGAAGCCGCAGCTGATCGTCGGCGGCCGCCCGATCCTGGCGAGCGTGCTCGTCGCCGTCGCCGACGCCGAACGGCGCATCGTGGTGGGGCCCCTCAACCCGTACCGCCCGACGTGCTGCTCGTCCGCGAGCAGCCGCCCGGCGGTGGCCCGGTCGCGGCCGTGCAGGCCGGCCTGGCCGAGGTCGACACGGACGTGGTGGTCGTCCTGGCCGGGGACCTGCCCTTCCTGACGGCCGAGCTGGTGCGCGGCCTGCGGGAGCGCCTCACCGGCGACGGCGTCCTGGTCGTCGACGACACCGGGCGCGACCAGTACCTGCTGGGTGCCTGGCGGACGACGGCGCTGCGGGATGCGACGGCGCGCGTCCAGGGTCCGACGTCGCTGCGCCGGGTGCTGGGGACGATCTCGGTCCGCCGGTGGCGGCCCGACGTCCGCCCCGGGGATCCGCCGCCGTGGCTGGACTGCGACACCCCGGCCGACCTCGCGCGGGCGCGGGCCATCGCCGACGGCCACCTGACGCCGGGATCGCCACCGGAACCCGCCCCGCCGCGCCCCGGGGTCCAGGAACCGCCCAGCCTCCTCCCACGCTTCCAGGCTCCCCACGAGCCCGGTTGAGCGGTTAGGTTCCGGCGGACCGCCAGAGGAGGACGTGATGCACAGCCGCCGAGGTGCCGCCGTGCTGTCGGCAGGGCTGCTCCTGGCCGCCTGCTCACAGGAGGTGCACGGCGTGGCCAGCCCAGGGACGACCCCCACCCCGCCGTCGTCGAGCTCGCCCGTGCCGTCGCCGCCGTCCGACCCGCAACCCGGCGAGCCGGCCCCCGACGCCGCCGACAGGTCCGGCCCCGCCACGCCCGGAGGAGGCGACGACACCCCTGCCGGTTCGCGGGTCACCGGCTTCTCCGTCCGGAGCGACGACTCCTCGGCGCAGGTGGTGGTGAACCTCAGTGGGAGCGGCGTGCCCGAGTGGTCCGTCGCGTACTCCGAGGCGACCGGCCCGGACGGGAGCCCGGTCGACGTCGCGGGCGATGCCTTTCTGCGCGTGCGCGTCCGCAGCAACGCGTCGACCGAGGGCAGGGGTCGTCCCGGTCCTCGATCTCCGTCGGACCGGTGGCCGAGGCCCGGGCCACCGGCACGGGAGATGGCTACGAGGAGGTGCTCATCGGGGTGCGCGGGGGCGAGCGCCCGTTCACCGTCGAGGCGCTGACCGATCCGGGCCGGATCGTCGTCGCCATCGAGGGCTGAGCCGAGCCGACCGTGTGCCGGGGAGTCCCATCGGGGTAGGGCGATCGACATGCGCATCGTCCTCGCCGGCGCCCACGGGCAGATCGCCCGCCGCCTCGGCCGTCTCCTGTCCGCCCGCGGCGACACCGTCGTCGGCATCGTCCGCAACCCCGACCACGAGCACGACGTGCGCGCCGACGGGATGGAGCCCACGGTCCTCGACCTCGAGTCGGCGACGGTCCACGAGGTCGCGGCCGTCGTCACCGGAGCGGACGCCGTGGTGTTCGCCGCCGGGGCAGGCCCGGGCAGCGGTGCGGCCCGCAAGGACACCGTCGACCGCGGCGCCGCCGTGCTGCTGGCCGACGCAGCCGAGCAGGCGGGCGTCGCGCGGTACCTGCTCGTCTCCTCGATGGGGTCGACTCCGTCGCCGACGGCGCCCGGCCCGAAGGTCTGGACGACGTGTTCCTCACCTATCTCCGGGCCAAGCTGGCCGCGGAGGAGGACCTCCTGGGCCGCCCCGCCCTGCGGACGACGGTCCTGCGACCGGGTGGCCTCACCGACGAGCCGGGTACCGGGCAGGTGACCCTCGGGCGGTCGGTCGACCGGGGCAGCATCCCGCGGGACGACGTCGCCGCGGTGCTCGTGGCCCTGTTGGACAGCGGCTCCGACGACGCGGTCCTCGAGGTGGTCGCGGGACCGGCTCCGGTCGAGGAAGCCGTTCCGGCAGCGCTCAGGCGCGCCGGGCCCGCGTGATCAGGGCGCGGGCAGCCAGCTCCTCGTCGACGGGGTAGTCGACCCGCACCAGGGTCAGTCCCCGGCCGGCGCGACCGGCACCTCGCCGGCGCGCTCCGTGCGCGCGAACAGGGCGGCCGGCCACTCCGGTGGGCGGCGGCCCTCGCCGACGGTGGTCAGCGCGCCGACGAGGCTGCGCACCATCGAGTGGCAGAACGCGTCGGCCGACGCGAACACCTTGATGAGGGGGCCGCTGCGGACGACGTCCAGTGCCAGCAGCGTCCGGATCGTCGTCGCGCCCTCGCGGCGGCGGCAGAACGCCGCGAAGTCGTGCTCGCCGAGCAGGAGTCCCGCGGCCTCGGTCATCGCTGCGTCGTCCAGCCTGCGGGGCCAGCCCACCGTGTCGGCGCGGCGCAGGGGTGGTGGCCCCGCAGCATCGTCGGTCAGCCGGTAGACGTAGTGCCGGCCGAGCGCGCTGAAGCGCGCGTCGAAGTCCGGGGAGGTCTCGGCCACCGCCCGGACGGCGATGTCCGGGGACAGCACCCCGCGCAGCCGACGGACGAGGCGCTGCCGGTGCTCCTCCCACACAGGCCGCGGCACGTCGCAGTGCGCCACCTGGCCGGTGGCGTGCACGCCCGCATCGGTGCGGCCGGCCACCGTGAGGTCGACGGGGACCCGCAGCACCATGGCCAGCGCCTGCTCGAGGTCGCCCTGGACGGTCCGCTGACCGGGCTGGCGCGCCCAGCCGTGCAGTGCGGCGCCGTCGTAGGAGACGTCCAGCCGAAGACGGACGAGCCCGTCCCCCGAGGGGGAACGGGCTCGTCCGGGACGTACTGGTGCGTCAGGGTCTTACTTGGGGTCGGGCGCAGCCTCGCCGCCGGGAGCCTTCAGGCTCTCGGTGGCGGCGTCCTGGGTCTCCGCTGCATTGAGCTCCGCCGCGGCAGCGTCGGCCAGCTCCGGGAGACGTTGTCCCCTCGACGACGACGCCGTTCTCGGCGGTCGGCTCGCGGTCGACGTCGCCGTCGTCCTGGCGCTCGCCGTCGGGCACGAACACGTCGGTGACGATCTCGTCGGGGCTGTCCGCAGAGTCAGCCGAATCGGCGGAATCGGCGGAATCGGCGGAGTCGACGGCGTCCGCGGTGACCTCACCGGACGCGGCAGACGCCCCGGCACCGGCGGCGAACGTCGTGCCACGCGCCCGCTCGGCCTCGCCGACGGCCTGCTGGCCGACGGTCAGCGCCTCGACCAGCTCGATGACCGCCATGGGGGCGTTGTCGCCCTTGCGGGGCCCGACCTTGGTGATCCGCGTGTAGCCACCGGGGCGGTTCTCGTAACGAGGACCGATCTCGGCGAAGAGGGTGTGGACGACGTCCTTGTCCCGGATGGTCGTCATGACCTGGCGACGGGCGTGCAGGTCACCGCGCTTGGCGAAGGTCACCAGCTTCTCGGCCAGGGGACGCAGGCGCTTCGCCTTGGTCTCGGTGGTCGTGATCCGCCCGTGCTCGAACAGCGAGGTGGCCAGGTTGGCCAGCATCAGCCGCTCGTGCGCGGGGACCCGCCGAGACGGGGGCCCTTGGTGGGGGTGGGCATGTCGGTCCTTCCTCAGGCGGCCGGAGGGGTGCCGGCTGCGTCCTTGTGGTGCTGCGTCCTCGTGGTGCTGCGTCGTTCAGTGTGGATGCCCGGAACGGGGCGCCGGACGGCGGGTGGACCCGCCGTCCGGCGCGCACCGGATCAGAGCTGCTCGGTCTCCTGGTAGGAGGTCTCGCTGTACTCGACGTCGGCGTACTCGGGCGTTCCCTGGTAGGCGTCGGTCTCGTAGCCCTCGTCGTAGCTCTCGATCGAGGTCGGGATGAACCCGGGCGGGCTGTCCTTGAGCGCGAGGCCCATGGCCGCCAGCTTCATCTTGACCTCGTCGATCGACTTGGCCCCGAAGTTGCGGATGTCGAGGAGGTCGGCCTCGGAGCGGGTGACGAGCTCACCGACGGTGTGCACGCCCTCGCGCTTGAGGCAGTTGTAGGACCGGACCGTGAGGTCCATGTCCTCGATCGGCATCGAGAAGTTCGCGATGTCGGCGGCCTCGGCCGGGCTGGGCCCGACCTCGATGCCCTCGGCGTCGACGTTCAGCTCGCGCAGCAGGCCGAACAGCTCCACCAGGGTCGACCCGGCGGACGCGATGGCGTCGCGCGGGGCGATCGAGGGCTTGGTCTCGACGTCGACGACCAGGCGGTCGAAGTCGGTGCGCTGCTCGACGCGGGTGGCCTCGACGGCGTACGTGACCTTGAGGACCGGCGAGTAGATCGAGTCGACGGGGATCCGACCGATCTCCTGACCGGGCTGCTTGTTCTGCGGCGCCGGCACGTAGCCACGGCCCCGCTCGACGACCAGCTCGACCTCGAGGCGACCCTTGCCGTTCAGCGTGGCGATGTGCAGGTCGGGGTTGTGCACCTCGACACCGGCCGGCGGCGCGATGTCGGCGGCGGTGACCTCACCGGGGCCCTGCTTGCGCAGGTACATCGTCACCGGCTCGTCGGAGTCGGAGCTGACGACCAGGCCCTTGAGGTTCAGGATGATCTCGGTGACGTCCTCCTTGACGCCCGGCACGGTCGTGAACTCGTGCAGGGTGCCCTCGATCCGGATGCTGGTGACAGCAGCGCCGGGGATCGAGGAGAGGAGCGTGCGGCGCAGGGAGTTGCCGAGGGTGTAGCCGAAACCTGGCTCGAGGGCTCGATCACGAACCGCGAGCGCGACTCGGTGATGGTCTCCTCGGTGAGGGTGGGGCGCTGTGCGATGAGCATGGTGGTTCTCCTTCAGGTCCTCCGGCGACCGCCATATGACGCCGTGAGGGGTGGTGCCGGCGGGGCGGACATCTGTCCGCCCGCCCCGCCGTCCTGCTGCTACTTGGAGTAGAGCTCCACGATCAGCTGCTCCTGGACCGGGGTGTCGATCACCTGGCGGGCCGGGATGCTGTGCACGAGCACGCGCAGCTGGCTGCTGATGACCTCGAGCCACGCCGGGACGGGTCGCTCGCCGGCACGGGCCTGGGCGATCTCGAACGGCAGCATCGTGCGCGACTTCTCCGCGACCTCGATGATGTCGTTCTCGCTGACCCGGTAGGACGGGATGTCGACCTTGCGGCCGTTCACCCGGATGTGGCCGTGGCGCACCAGCTGGCGAGCCATGTCGCGGGACTCGGCGAAGCCGGCCCGGTAGACCACGTTGTCCAGCCGCGACTCCAGGATCTGGAGGAGGACCTCACCGGTCTTGCCGGTCTTGCGGTTGGCCTCTTCGTAGTACCCGCGGAACTGCTTCTCCAGCACGCCGTAGATACGGCGGGCCTTCTGCTTCTCGCGGAGCTGGAGCAGGTACTCGCTGTCCTTGGTGCGGCCACGGCCGTGCTCACCCGGCGGGTAGGGCCGGATCTCGATCGGGCACTTCGGGGACTCGCACTTGCTGCCCTTGAGGAACAGCTTCATCTTCTCGCGCCGGCAGAGGCGGCAATCGGCTCCGGTGTAACGGGCCACGTCAAATACTCCTGTTTCGTCTCGTCAGTGACCGGTCAGACCCGGCGGCGCTTCTGGGGCGGCAGCCGTTGTGCGGCTGCGGCGTCACGTCCTGGATCTGCCCGACCTCGAGGCCGGTGGCCTGCAGGGAGCGGATGGCCGTCTCGCGGCCGGAGCCAGGGCCCTTCACGAAGACGTCGACCTTGCGCATGCCGTGCTCCTGCGCCTTGCGCGCGGCGTTCTCGGCAGCCATCTGCGCCGCGAACGGCGTGGACTTGCGCGAGCCCTTGAAGCCGACGTGACCGGCGGAGGCCCAGCTGATCACGTTCCCGTTCGGGTCGGTGATCGACACGATCGTGTTGTTGAACGTGCTCTTGATGTGCGCGGCGCCGTGGGCGACGTTCTTCTTCTCCTTGCGGCGGACCTTCTTGGCACCAGCCGCGGTGCGAGCCCTGGGAGGCATGTCTCTCCGGTTTCCTTCAGTTGCTATGGCCTGGGGTGCTGCCAGAGGCAGCCCGCCGCGCACCGTCACTCCCGCCCTCACGGGTCGCCGTGACGGTGCACGCGCGGCTTACTTCTTGCCGGCCTTCTTCTTGCCGGCGATGGTCTTGCGCGGGCCCTTGCTCGAGCGCGCGTTGGTCTTGGTGCGCTGTCCGTGGACGGGGAGTCCACGGCGGTGACGCAGACCCTGGTAGCAGCCGATCTCCACCTTGCGGCGGATGTCGCCAGCCACCTCGCGGCGCAGGTCACCTTCGACGCGGAAGTGCTCGTCGATGTAGTCGCGGAGCTTCAGCAGGTCCTCGTCGCCGAGGTCCTTGACGCGCAGGTCCGGGCTGACGCCCGTCGCGGCCAGGGTCTCCTTGGCGTGGGCCTTGCCGATGCCATAGATGTAGGTGAGCGCGACCTCCATCCGCTTCTCGCGGGGCAGGTCTACGCCGGCCAGTCGTGCCATGTTCGGAGTACTCCCTCAGCCCTGGCGCTGCTTGTGCCGGGCGTTGTCGCAGATGACCATGACCCGGCCGTGCCGGCGGATCACCTTGCACTTGTCGCAGATCTTCTTCACCGACGGCTGGACCTTCACCGGTGCCGCCCCTCATTCCTCGATCGTGTGCCGGCCGCGGTGCTGCCGGTGGGCAGGCGCGGGCCGAGCGGTTACTTGTAGCGGTAGACGATGCGACCGCGGGTCAGGTCGTAGGGCGAGAGCTCCACGACCACGCGGTCCTCGGGCAGGATGCGGATGTAGTGCTGGCGCATCTTGCCGCTGATGTGGGCGAGCACCCGGTGCCCGTTCTGCAGCTCGACCCGGAACATCGCGTTGGGCAGCGGCTCGACGACACGACCTTCGACCTCGATGGCCCCGTCCTTCTTCGCCATTCCCTACACGCGCTCCTCGACTCGGTGGTCCGTTGTCCGTGCTCGCCCACAGGGGAACCCCGCCGGACGTGCTCGGTGATTGCAGAACAGGTGGTGCAGACGCTCTCGCGAGGGCGTCCCGGGTCGTGCGGCCACAGCACGGCGACGGGACGGCGCGAACGCCATCGGCCACTGTACCTTGGCGCCCCACCCGTCACCAACCCGCCCTGTGGTGACCACCGTCATGGCCTCGTCACAGCGGAAGGACTTCCCCGCCCCTGCCCCTCGCGGGGCCGCGGCGGGACCGTGCGGGGGCCGCTAGGTGCGAGGTGTGACGCCGAAGGGTGCGAGTCCGGCGACGCCGCCGTCCGCCGCCGTCAGGACCCACGGACCCTCAGGGGTGATGGCGACGGAGTGCTCGAAGTGCGCGGCACGTGAACCGTCCTTGGTGACCACGGTCCAGCCGTCGTCCAGTTCGACTGTCGCCGGATCTCCCACGGTCACCATCGGCTCGATCGCCAGGACCAGCCCGGGCACCAGCTTCGGCCCCGGCCGGGCCGGCCGTAGTTGAGCACGTGCGGGTCCTGGTGCATCTCCGTCCCGATGCCGTGGCCGCCGTAGTGGTCCACGATGCCGTAGGGATGCGACTCGGCCGTGATGGTCTGCTCGACGGCGTGACTGATGTCGGTCAATCGACCGCCGGCGACCGCCTTCGCCAGGCCGGCCCACATGGAGCGTTCGGTGACCTCGAGCAGAGCGGCGTCCTCGGCGGACGGCTCCCCCACCGTCACCGTGATGGCCGAGTCGCTGTGCCAGCCCTGCAGGATGGCCCCGCAGTCGATGGAGATGTTGTCGCCCTCCGCCAGGCGGCGATCAGGGTTCGGGATGCCGTGCACGATCTCCTCGTTGATCGAGGCGCAGATGGTTCCGGTGAACCCGTGGTAGCCGAGGAAGTTCGGCACCGCCCCGTGGGAGCGGATGTAGTCCTCGGCGACCGCGTCGAGGTCCCCGGTGCTGACGCCGGGCCGCACGGCGGCCCTCACCGCGGCCAGCGCGCCGGCGGTGATGAGGCCGGAGGCCCGCATGAGCTCGATCTCGTGCGGTGTCTTGATCTGGATCATGCGTCCACTCCACTTCGCGAGCAGCGGCAGGCGGCTGAGGATCCCGTCCGACATGGCGGCGCCGCCGTCCGTCAGCCGTCGCTCGGCTGCCCGGGGTCTGCCACGCCCAGAGCGTCCAGAGCGCGGCCGGTGACCTCGTCGATCTCGCCGATCGCGTCGATGCGCACCAGGAGACCGTCGGCCTCGTAGAACCCCGACAGCGGCTCGGTCTGGTCCCGGTAGACCTTCAGCCGGTGCCGGACGGTGTCGGGCTTGTCGTCGTCGCGCTGCACCATCTGGCCGTCGACGAGCATGCGCCGACCCGAGAGGCGTCGGACGAGCTCCTCCTCGTCGACGACGAGCTCGAGCACCCGGTCCAGTCCGTGCCCGAGCTCGGCGAGCGACTCCCGGAGCTGCTCCGCCTGGGGATCGACCGGGGAAGCCGTCGAGCAGGAACCCGGCTGCCGCATCGACCTCGGCCAGCCGCCCCTTCACCATCGCCACCGTGATCTCGTCGGGGACGAGGTCTCCGGCGTCCAGGTAGGCCTTCACCTTCAGGCCGAGCTCGGTCTTCCCGCTGACGTTGGCCCGGAAGATGTCACCGGTGGAGATGGCGGGGACGCCGAGCTTGCCGGCGATGATCTGCGCCTGGGTGCCCTTGCCCGCTCCGGGAGGGCCCAGGAGAACGATGCGCACTACTTCAGGAACCCTTCGTAGTTGCGCTGGTTCAGCTGCGTCTCGATCTGCTTCACCGTCTCCAACCCCACTCCGACCATGATCAGCACCGCCACCCCACCGAACGGGAAGTTCTGGTTCTGCCCCTCCTGCGTGATGGAGAGGAAGAAGTTCGGCAGCACGGCCACCGTCCCCAGGTAGAGCGATCCCGGCAGGGTGATCCGGGACAGTACGTACTGCAGGTACTCCGCAGTCGGCCGCCCGGGCCGGATGCCGGGGATGAAGCCGCCGTAGCGCTTCATGTCGTCGGCCCGTTCCTCCGGGTTGAACGTGATCGACACGTAGAAGTACGTGAAGAACACGATCAGGCCGAAGAAGAATGCGATGTGGACGGGGCTGCTCTGGTCGATGATGTAGGTCTCGAAGAACTGCCGGACGCCGCCGGTCTCATTGCCCTGCAGCTGGGTGAGCAGCTGGGGCAGGTAGAGCAGCGACGACGCGAAGATGACCGGGATGACGCCGGCCTGGTTCACCTTCAGCGGCAGGTAGGTGGACGTGCCCCGTACATCCGGCGGCCGACCATGCGCTTGGCGTACTGCACCGGGATGCGGCGCTGGGCCTGCTCGACGTAGACGACCGCACCGATGATCAGCAGCGCGAAAGCACAGACGACGGCGAAGACGACGACGCCACGGGTCTGCAGGATCGCCCCGCCCTCGGCCGGGATCCGCGCGGCGATCGAGGTGAAGATCAGCACGGACATGCCGTTGCCGATCCCCTTCTCGGTGAGCAGCTCGCCCAGCCACATGATGAGTGCGGTGCCGGCGGTCAGGGTGATCACCAGGATGACGGTCGACCAGACCGAGTCCGAGGCGATGATGTTGTCGGAACAGCCGGGGAACAGCTGGCCGCTGCGCGCCAGCGCGATGATGCCCGTGCTCTGCAGCACGGCCAGGGCGATCGTCAGGTAGCGGGTGTACTGGGTCAGCTTCGCCTGACCAGACTGCCCTTCCTTCTTCAGCTGTTCGAACCGCGGGATCACCACGACCAGCAGCTGCACGATGATGCTCGCGGTGATGTACGGCATGATCCCGAGCGCGAAGACGCTCAGCCGCAGCAACGCACCGCCGGAGAACAGGTTCACCAGGGAGTAGAGGTCGCGCTGGTCGGAGGCCTGCGCCTGCTCGAGACAGTTGTTGATCGCCTGGACGTCCACACCCGGTCCGGGGATCGCGGCACCCAGCCGGTAGACGGCGATGATCGCCAGGGAGAACAGCAGCTTGCGCCGGAGGTCTGGCGTCCGGAACGCCGCGGCGAACGCCTGCAGCACGTGCCCTCCCTGATCGGTCGAGTGAGGTTAGCAACCGGCCCACGCGGAATCGCGCGCGCCAGGCAGCAAAGGCCCCCTCCCGGGTCCCGCCCCGAGCCTGCGAGGGGTGGGGAGGAGGGGTCCTTCTACTTTCAGATGCGGGTGGTACTGCCCCCGGCCGCGCCGATCTTCTCGGCGGCGGACGCGGAGAAGGCGTGCGCCTGCACGTCGACCGTGACGCCGCCGAGCTCGCCGGTGCCCAGCACCTTCACGGGCTGGCCCCGACGGACGGCACCGGCCTCCGCCAGCGTGTCCGGGGTGACCGGACCGCCCTGCGGGAACAGCGCCGCGATCCGGTCGAGGTTGACGACCTGGAAGACGACCTTGTTCGGGCTCTTGAAGCCGGAGAGCTTGGGCAGCCGCATGTGCAGCGGGGTCTGCCCACCCTCGAACCGGGCGTGCGTGTTCCCACGCGCGCCGGTGCCCTTGGTGCCGCGACCGGCCGTCTTGCCCTTGGAGCCCTCACCGCGGCCGACTCGCGTCTTGGCGGTGTGGGCGCCCGGGGCGGGACGCAGGTGGTGGACCTTAAGAGTCATGGTGTGTCATCCCTCAAACTTCTTCGACGCGCACGAGGTGCGGCACCGTCGCGACCATCCCGCGGATCTCGGGACGGTCCTCCTGCACGACCGAGTCGTGGATCCGCTTCAGGCCGAGCGAACGCAGCGTGTCGCGCTGGTTCTTCTTGCGCCCGATGCCCGACTTGACCTGGGTCACCTTGAGCTGTGCCATCTCAGACTCCCTGACCGGCACGGGCACGGAGCATGGCGGCCGGGGCCACGTCCTCCAGGGGCAGACCGCGGCGGGCCGCGATCTCCTCGGGGCGGACGAGGTCCTTCAGCGCCTGCATCGTGGCGTGCACGATGTTGATCGGGTTCGAGGACCCGAGGCTCTTCGGAGCACGTCATGGATGCCGGCGCACTCGAGCACGGCACGCACCGGACCACCGGCGATGACACCGGTACCCGGGCTGGCCGGCTTGAGGAGCACGACACCGGCGGCCGCCTCACCCTGCACGGGGTGCGGGATGGTGCTGGCGATGCGCGGCACGGCGTAGAAGTGCTTCTTGGCCTCCTCGACGCCCTTGGCGATGGCCGCGGGCACCTCCTTGGCCTTGCCGTAACCCACGCCGACCTTGCCGTCGCCGTCGCCGACGATCACCAGGGCGGTGAAGCTGAAGCGCCGACCACCCTTGACGACCTTCGACACGCGGTTGATCGCGACGACGCGCTCGATGTAGTTGCTCTTCTCGGCGGGCGCGCCCCGGGGCCCCGACCGCCGTCACGACGGTCGCGGCGGTCGTTGCCGCCGCCGGCGCCACCGGCGCCACCGCCGCGTCGCTGTGGTCCTGGCATCAGACGTCCCTCTCGATCTGCTTCTGCACGGTGTTCGCGGTGCTGGTCATCAGAAGTCCAGCCCGCCCTCGCGGGCGCCGTCGGCGAGCGCGGCGATGCGGCCGGCGTACCGGTTGCCACCACGGTCGAAGACGACGGCGGAGATGCCGGCGGCCTTCGCGCGATCGGCGATGAGCGCTCCCACCTGGCGCGCCAGGGCGGACTTGTTGCCCTCGGCACCGCGCAGGCCGGCGTCCATCGTCGAGGCGCTGGCCAGCGTGCGGCCGACGGTGTCGTCGACCAGCTGGACGTGGATGTGCCGCGACGAACGCTTGACCGCCAGGCGCGGCCGCTCGGCCGTACCGGCGACGCGCTTGCGGAGGCGGTTGTGACGGCGCAGCCGCGAGACGCGGCGTGCCGTGCTGATGTCGGTGCCGACGGGCTTGTGGCCGCCGGCGGTCTTCCCGCTCTGGGGTGTGGTTGCGGTAGCCATTACTTACCCGTCTTCCCGACCTTGCGCTTGACGACCTCGCCCTGGTACCGCACGCCCTTGCCCTTGTACGGGTCGGGCTTGCGGATCTTGCGGATCTTGGCGGCGACCTCGCCGACCTGCTGCTTGTCGATCCCGGTCACCCGCAGGCGGGTGGGGGATTCGACGGCGAAGGAGATCCCCTCGGGAGCCTTCACCGGCACCGGGTGGCTGAAGCCCAGGGCGAACTCGAGGTCCGAGCCGCGCGCCTGGACGCGGTAGCCGACACCGACGATCTCGAGGGTCTTGGTGTACCCCTCGGTGACGCCGGTGATCATGTTGGCGATGAGCGTCCGCGACAGCCCGTGGAGGGCGCGGTTCTGGCGCTCGTCGTTGGGACGCTGCACGCGCAGCGTGCCGTCCTCGTCGCGCTCCACCGTGATGGGCGCGGCGACCGTGTGGGTCAGCGAGCCCTTCGGGCCCTTGACGTTGACCGTCTGACCGTCGATGGCGATGTCCACACCGCTCGGCACGGCGATGGGGAGACGTCCGATCCGTGACATTGAAAGTTCGCTCCCTTACCAGACGTAGGCGAGGACTTCCCCACCCACGCCCTTCTTGTTCGCCTGCTTGTCGGTCAGCAGCCCGGTCGACGTCGAGATGATCGCGACGCCGAGGCCACCGAGCACCTTGGGCAGCGCCGTGGACTTCGCGTACACCCGCAGACCGGGCTTCGACACGCGCCGGACGCCGGCGATGCTGCGCTCACGGTTGGGGCCGTACTTCAGGTCGATCTGCAGCTGCTTGAAGGTGCTGCCGTCCCGCTCGACGTCGCTGACGTTCCAGCCGGCGATGTAGCCCTCCTGCTGGAGGATCTCCGCGATGTGCGTCTTGAGCTTCGAGGACGGCATGACCGCGGCGTCGTGGTACGCCTGGTTGGCGTTCCGCAGCCGCGTCAGCATGTCCGCGATCGGGTCGGTCATCGTCATGGTGTGTGGTGCCTCTCTCGCCGCGGTTCCTCGTGCGCTGGGTCTCGGAGACTTGGCGCTGGGCCTGTCGGCGATCAGTGGTGCTTCGTGGTGCGGCCCGGGCTTCGGGTGCCCGGGCCGGTGGAGCGTCTTACCAGCTGGACTTGCGAACGCCCGGGAGTTCCCTGCGTGCGCCATCTCCCGCAGGCAGATCCGGCACAGGCCGAACTTGCGGAAGACGGAGTGGGGACGACCGCATCGCTGGCAGCGGGTGTACCCGCGGACCGCGAACTTCGGCTTGCGGGCCGCCTTGTTGATCAGAGCCTTCTTGGCCATGGTTGTCTCCTACCGGCTCAGCGGATGGTGGTCACGACGGGCTGGCCGGCGAAGGGGAACCCGAGCTGGCGGAGCAGCTCGCGACCCTCCTCGTCGTTCGTCGCGGTGGTGACCAGGGTGATGTCCATGCCGCGCTGCCGGTCGATCTTGTCGACGTCGATCTCGCGGAACATCGACTGCTCGTTGAGGCCGAAGGTGTAGTTGCCGTGGCCGTCGAACTGCTTGGGGTTCAGGCCGCGGAAGTCGCGGATACGCGGCAGGGCCAGGGACAGCAGGCGGTCCAGGAACTCCCACATGCGGTCGCCGCGCAGGGTGACCTTGGCGCCGATCGGCATGCCCTCGCGCAGCTTGAACTGCGCGATGGACTTGCGGGCCCGCACCACGGCCGGCTTCTGGCCGGTGATGGCGGTGAGGTCACGGACGGCGCCGTCCATCAGCTTCGCGTCGCGGGTGGCCTCGCCGACGCCCATGTTGACGACGATCTTCGTCAGGCGTGGGATCTGCATGACGTTCTCGAAGTTGAACTCCGACTGCAGGGCCGGCGCGATGGTCTCGCGGTAGTGGGCGAGCATGCGGGGCAGCTCGCGGGTGGGTGCGCTCATGACGTTCAGAGGTCCTTACCGGTTCGCCGCGAGACGCGGACGCTGCGGCCGTTGTCGTCCTTGCGGTACCCGACACGGGTGGGCTTGTCCTCGGAGTCGACCACCATCACGTTGCTCACGTGGATGGGGGCTTCCTGCGTGACGATCCCGCCCTGCTGGGCGCCGCGCTGGCTCGAGCTGATGGCGGTGTGCTTCTTCACGCGCCCGACGCCCTCGACCAGGACGCGCTGGACCTTCGGGAAGGCGGCGATGACGCGACCCTTCGCGCCCTTGTCCTTGCCGGCCAGGACGACGACCGTGTCGCCCTTCTTGACCTTCATGGACGGCGCCTTGGCCTTGCTGGTACCGCTGTTGTTGGCAGCCATGATCACAGCACCTCCGGTGCGAGCGAGATGATCCGCATGAAGCGCTTGTCGCGGAGCTCGCGGCCCACCGGGCCGAAGATGCGCGTACCGCGCGGGTCGCCGCTGTCGCGGATGATCACCGCGGCGTTCTCGTCGAAGCGGATGTAGGAGCCATCCGGACGACGGCGCTCCTTGACGGTGCGGACGATGACGGCCTTGACGACGTCGCCCTTCTTCACGCCGGCACCGGGCAGCGCGTCCTTCACGGTGCCGACGATGATGTCGCCGATGCCCGCGTAGCGTCGCCCGGAACCGCCGAGCACCCGGATGCAGAGGATCTCCTTCGCACCGGTGTTGTCGGCGACTCGCAGCCGCGACTCCTGCTGGATCACGTCCCTACTCCCAAAATCTTGTGGTGACAGCCGGGCCGGATCGGTGAACCGGCTGTCCGACACCCGTGCCGACGCACCGGCGGCGAGCGCCGCCGGTGCGTACGGAGCACGGGTACCGGGATGCGGCGCGCGCCCGGGGCCGCGCCAGTCGTCCAGAGTACGCGTACCGCTCTGGTCGTGTGCCACGGCCCCGGAGAACCGCGTCGTGCGGGGGCTTGCGGCTACTTGGCCTTCTCGAGGATCTCGACCAGCCGCCACCGCTTGGTGGCCGACGTCGGCCGGGTCTCCATGATCTGGACGCGGTCGCCGACACCGGCGACGTTCTGCTCGTCGTGCACCTTGAGCTTGTTCGTCCGGCGGATGACCTTGCCGTAGAGCGGGTGCTTCACCCGGTCCTCGACCTCGACGACGATCGTCTTCTGCATCTTGTCGCTGACGACCAGGCCTTCACGGACCTTGCGGTACCCGCGGCCGGCCAGGCCGGGGCCCGACGCCACGGTGCTGGCGGACTGGGGATCGCTCATGCCACACCCTCGTTCGGGGCGACCGAGAGACCCAGCTCGCGCTCGCGCATGATCGTGTAGATCCGGGCGATGTCGCGGCGGACGGTCTGCAGTCGCCGGTTGTTGTCCAGCTGGCCGGTGGCCACCTGGAAGCGCAGGTTGAACAGTTCTTCCTTGTGCTCACGCAGCCGCGCGGCGAGCTCGTCCGCGGACAGCTCGCGCAGCTCCGGAGCGGTCAGGCCGGCGGCCATCACACTTCTCCTTCACGCGTGATGAAGCGGCACTTCATGGGGAGCTTGTGGATCGCGCGGCGCATGGCCTCGCGGGCCACGGGCTCGGCGACTCCCGAGAGCTCGAACATGATGCGCCCGGGCTTCACGTTGGCGACCCACCACTCTGGCGACCCCTTGCCGGAACCCATGCGGGTCTCGGCCGGCTTCTTGGTCAGCGGGCGGTCCGGGTAGATCGAGATCCACACCTTTCCGCCACGCTTGATGTGCCGGGTCATGGCGATACGAGCGGACTCGATCTGACGGTTGGTCACGTAAGCGGGCTCGAGGGCCTGGATCGCGTACTCACCGAAGTTGATCGCGGTGCCGCCCTTGGCCTTGCCGCCACGGTCGGGGTGGTGCTGCTTGCGGTGCTTGACGCGCCGTGGGATCAGCACGGTCAGCTCCCCTGCTCGTCGGTGGTGGCGTTCTCGGTCGCCGTGGTCTCGGCAGCCGTGTTCTCGGCGGCCGTGGTCTCGACGGCGGTGGTTGCCTCCGGACCGGCGACCTCGGCGACGGTCGTCTCGGGAGTGACGTCGCCAGAGGTGACGGCGACGGCGCTCTCCGCGGCGTCCGCGGTCGGACCGGTCGTGGACGCAGCCGCGCGCCCGGCCTCGGTGCCGCCGGCGGTGGTGCCGGAGGAACCCGAGCGGCGCTGCGGGCGCTGGGCCCGCTCGCGACGCTGCTGACGGTCGGCCAGCGCCTCGAGGGCGGCGCGCTCGGCGCGGGAGCCGCTGACGTCGCCCTTGTAGATCCAGACCTTGACGCCGATGCGGCCGAAGGTGGTGCGGGCCTCGTAGATGCCGTAGTCGATGTTCGCGCGCAGCGTGTGCAGCGGCACCCGACCCTCGCGGTAGAACTCCGACCGGCTCATCTCGGTGCCGCCCAGACGACCCGAGCACTGCACCCGGATGCCCTTGACCTGCGGGCTGCGCTGGGCGGACTGCATGGCCTTGCGCATCGCACGACGGAAGCTGACTCGGCTGGAGAGCTGCTCGGCGACGCCCTGGGCGACCAGCTGCGCATCCGACTCGGGGTTCTTGACCTCGAGGATGTTCAGTTGCACCTGCTTGCCGGTGAGCTTCTCCAGCTCGCCGCGGATGCGATCGGCCTCGGCGCCGCGGCGGCCGATGACGATGCCCGGACGGGCGGTGTGGATGTCGACGCGGACCCGGTCACGGGTGCGCTCGATCTCCACCTTGGAGATGCCGGCCCGCTCCATGCCCTTGGACATGAGCTTGCGGATCGCGACGTCTTCCTTGACGTAGTCCTTGTACAGCTTGTCCGCGTACCACCGGGACTTGTAGTCGGTGGTGATCCCGAGTCGGAACCCGTGCGGGTTGACCTTCTGACCCACTAGCGGGTCCCTCCCCTCGTGTTGGTCTTCGTCTGCTGGGTGGCCGGGCCGGACATACCGGTGTCCCGGCGCGCCTTGCGCGACTTCTGCGCGAGGACGTCGCTGGTGGCGACCTCGCTCACCTCGACGGTGATGTGGCTGGTCCGCTTGTTGATGCGGAACGCCCGCCCCTGCGCCCGCGGACGGATCCGCTTGAGCGTGGGCCCCTCGTCGACGTAGGCGGCGCTGACCACCAGGGCGGCCGGGTCCAGCTGCAGGTTGTGGGCGGCATTGGCCACCGCGCTGGCGACGACCTTGGCCACCGGCTCGCTGGCACTCTGCGGGGCGAAGCGCAGCAGAGCGAGTGCCTCGTCGGTCGGCAGGTAGCGGATCAGGTCCACCACCCGACGAGCCTTCATCGGGGTCACGCGGACGAACCGGGCCGTAGCCCGGGCGACCGGCGCCTCCTGTCCCAACTGGGAAGTCATCTCAATCTCTCTCTACCTGGTCAGCCCCGCCGCGAACGGCGGTCGTCCTTGATGTGCCCACGGAAGGTGCGCGTGGGGGCGAACTCGCCGAGCTTGTGCCCGACCATCGCCTCGGTCACGAACACCGGGACGTGCTTGCGGCCGTCGTGCACCGCGAGGGTGTGACCCAGCATGTCGGGGATGATCGTCGATCGGCGTGACCAGGTACGGATCACGTTCTTGGTGCCCTTGTCGTTCTGAGCGTCCACCTTCTTGAGCAGGTGGTCGTCGACGAACGGGCCCTTCTTCAGGCTGCGTGGCATTCGGCTCTCCTCTACCGCCGGTTACCCGGGCTCAGCGCTTCTTGTTGGCGCGCCGGCGGCGCACGATCAGGGCGTCACTGGCCTTCCGCTTGCGCGTCCGGCCCTCCGGCTTGCCGTTCGGGTTCACCGGGTGGCGACCACCGGAGGTCTTGCCCTCACCACCACCGTGCGGGTGGTCGACCGGGTTCATGGCCACACCGCGGACGGTCGGGCGCTTGCCCTTCCAGCGCATGCGACCGGCCTTGCCCCAGTTGATGTTCGACTGCTCGGCGTTGCCCACCTCGCCAACGGTGGCGCGGCAGCGCACGTCGACGTTGCGGATCTCGCCCGACGGCATGCGCAGCTGCGCGAAGCGGCCCTCACGGGCGACCAGCTGGACGCTGGTACCCGCCGAGCGCGCGATCTTCGCGCCGCCACCGGGACGGAGCTCGATGGCGTGAACGACGGTGCCGACCGGGATGTTCCGCAGCGGCAGGTTGTTCCCGGGCTTGATGTCGGCCGAGGGCCGCACTCGACCGCGTCGCCCTGCTTCAGCTTCGCCGGCGCGATGATGTAGCGCTTCTCGCCGTCGGCGTAGTGCAGCAGTGCGATCCGCGAGGTGCGGTTCGGGTCGTACTCGATGTGCGCGACCTTGGCGGGGACACCGTCCTTGTCCGCCCGGCGGAAGTCGATCAGCCGGTAGGCGCGCTTGTGACCACCGCCCTGGTGGCGAGCGGTGACCTTGCCGTGGACGTTGCGTCCACCGCGGCCGTGCAGCGGCCGGACCAGCGACTTCTCGGGATGGTCGCGGGTGACCTCGGCGAAGTCGGCGACGCTGGAGCCGCGGCGGCCCGGCGTCGTCGGCTTGTACTTGCGGATAGCCATGGGTCGTGAGTCCCTGTCTGTTCTCTCTGGTCCGGTCGGTGGTCGGGTGCTTACGCGCCCGGGCCGCCGAAGATCTCGATGCGGTCGCCGGGGGCGACGGAGACGATGGCGCGCTTGGTGTTCTTGCGCTTCCCCATCTGCGTGCCACGGCTGCGCTTGCGCTTGCCCTGCCGGTTGATCGTGTTCACGCTGAGGACCTTCACGTCGAAGATCTGCTCGACAGCGATCTTGATCTGGGTCTTGTTCGCCTCGGGCAGCACGATGAAGGTGTACTGGTTGCCGTCGAGCAGCCCGTAGCTCTTCTCCGAGATGACCGGGGCGAGCAGGACGTCCCGGGGTCGCGGACGCTCATGCCTTCTCCTCGGGAGTCTCGTCGGCAGCGGTCTTCTCAGCCGCGGCCTTCTTCGCCGGCGCCTTCTTGGCCGGGGCCTTGGCGGCCGGCGCCTCGGAGGCGGTCTCGACGGTGCCCTCGCCCTCGGCGGGAGCGACCGACGGGACGCCGCCCGGCGTCAGGTGGGTGCTCACGTCCGGCAGCGCCTTGGAACGACCCTGCACGTACTCGGCCAGGGCCGTCTCGGTGAAGACGACCTCGTCGGCGACCAGCACGTCGTAGGTGTTGAGCTGGCCCGCCTCGATCAGGTGCACCTGCGGCGCGTTGCGCAGGCTGACCCAGTTGAGGACGTCGTCCCGATCCAGCACGACCAGCACGCGCTTGGCCTGCGTGACCGAGGTCAGCGTCGCCAGAGCGGTCTTGGTCTTCGGGGCGTCGCCGTCGACGAACGCGGAGACCACGTGCACCCGGCCTTCGCGCGCCCGGTCGGAGAGGGCACCGCGCAGGGCGGCGGCCTTCATCTTCTTCGGGGTCTTCTTCGTGTAGTCGCGCGGCGTCGGGCCGTGCACGATGCCACCGCCGGCGAACTGCGGCGCCCGGGTCGAGCCCTGACGGGCCCGGCCGGTGCCCTTCTGCCGGTACGGCTTGGCGCCACCGCCGCTGACCTGACCACGGGTCTTGGTCGAGTGCGTGCCCTGACGGGCCGCGGCGAGCTGGGCCACCACGACCTGGTGCATCAGGGAGACGTTCGCGTTGGCGTCGAAGAGCTCACCGGGCAGCGTCACGCTGCCGGAGGTCTCCCCGCCGGGGTGCGGACGTCGACCTGGCGGTCGGTGCGCGTGTCGATCGACTGGCTCACTTCTTGTCACTCCCCACGGGGCCACCCTTGACCGCGGAACGGACGAGGAGGAGGCCACCCTTGGGACCGGGGACCGCACCCTTGATCAGGATGAGCCCGCGCTCCGCGTCGACCTTGTGGACCACCAGCGACAGCGTGGTCGTCTTCACCGCGCCCATGCGGCCGGCCATCTTCAGGCCCTTGAACACGCGGCCCGGGGTGGACGCGCCACCGATGGAACCGGGAGACCGGTGCTTGCGCTGGGTGCCATGCGACGCGCCGAGGCCCTTGAAGCCGTGACGCTTCATGACGCCGGCGGTGCCCTTGCCCTTGCTGGTGCCGATGACGTCGACCTTGGCCACGCCGTCGAAGACGTCGGCGGTCAGCTCCTGGCCGACCGTGTAGTCGCCGGCGTCCTCGGTGCGCAGTTCCACCAGGTGCCGCCGCGGCGTGACGCCCGCCTTGGTGAAGTGCCCGCCCTCGGGGCGGTTCACCTTGCGCGGGTCGATCTCACCGAAACCGAGCTGGAGGGCCGAGTAGCCGTCCACCTCGGGGGTGCGCACCTGGGTCACCACACACGGGCCCGCCTTGACGACGGTCACCGGCACGAGACGGTTGTTCTCGTCGAAAACCTGGGTCATCCCCAGCTTCTCGCCGAGGAGACCGCGAAATGTGCTCGCCATGTCTGCTGACTGCCCTTACTGAATGTTGACGTCGACCGAGGCCGGCAGGTCGATGCGCATGAGCGCGTCCACCGTCTTCGGCGTCGGGTCGAGGATGTCGATGAGCCGCTTGTGCGTGCGCATCTCGAAGTGCTCGAACGAGTCCTTGTACTTGTGCGGCGAACGGATCACCGCGTACACGTTCTTCTCCGTCGGCAGCGGCACCGGGCCGACCACTCGCGCTCCGGTCTTGGTGACCGTCTCGACGATGCGTCGCGCCGAGGCATCGATCGCCTCGTGGTCGTAGGCCTTCAACCGGATGCGGATCTTCTGTCCCGCCATCGCTGTCTTCTGCTCCTGCCGATCGGTTGTGAAAGTTCGAGTGGGTCTGCTGACCCGGGGCGGGTGCGGGTGGTGGACCCGGACCCTGGCCGAGCGGCGGCCGACCAGCGGCCGCCGCTCGACGAGGCGTTACTTGTTGATCTTGACGACCCGGCCGGCACCCACGGTCCGCCCACCCTCGCGGATGGCGAACTTGAGGCCCTCCTCCATGGCGATGGGCTGGATCAGCTCCACCGTCATCTCGGTGTTGTCGCCGGGCATGACCATCTCGGTGCCGGCGGGCAGGGTCACCACGCCGGTCACGTCCGTCGTCCGGAAGTAGAACTGGGGACGGTAGTTGTTGAAGAACGGCGTGTGACGGCCACCCTCGTCCTTCGAGAGGATGTAGACCGAACCCTCGAAGTTGGTGTGCGGGGTGATCGAGCCGGGCTTGACGACGACCTGGCCGCGCTCGACGTCCTCACGCTTGATGCCGCGCAGCAGCAGGCCCACGTTGTCGCCGGCCTGACCCTGGTCGAGCAGCTTGCGGAACATCTCGACGCCGGTGACGGTCGTCTTGGTCGAGTTCTCGCGGATGCCGACGATCTCGATCTCCTCGGAGACCTTGACGATGCCGCGCTCCACACGACCGGTCACCACGGTGCCGCGGCCGGTGATGGTGAAGACGTCCTCGACGGGCATGAGGAACGGCTTGTCGATGTCGCGCTCCGGCTCCGGGATCGCGGTGTCGACCGCGTTCATGAGCTCCATGAGCTTGTCGCCCCACTCGGCGTCGCCCTCGAGGGCCTTGAGCGCGGAGACGCGGACCACGGGGACGTCGTCGCCCGGGAACTCGTACTCGCTGAGCAGCTCGCGGACCTCGAGCTCGACGAGCTCGAGGATCTCCTCGTCGTCGACCATGTCGGCCTTGTTGAGGGCCACGACGATGTAGGGCACGCCGACCTGGCGGGCCAGGAGGACGTGCTCCTTGGTCTGCGGCATCGGGCCGTCGGTCGCGGCGACCACCAGGATGGCGCCGTCCATCTGCGCGGCACCGGTGATCATGTTCTTGATGTAGTCGGCGTGCCCGGGGCAGTCGACGTGCGCGTAGTGACGGCTCTCGGTCTGGTACTCGACGTGCGCGATCGAGATCGTGATGCCGCGAGCCTTCTCCTCGGGCGCCTTGTCGATCTGGTCGAACGCGGACGCCTCGTTGAGGTTCGGGTACTTGTCGTGCAGGACCTTGGTGATCGCCGCGGTCAGCGTCGTCTTCCCATGGTCGATGTGCCCGATGGTGCCGATGTTGACGTGCGGCTTGGTCCGCTCGAACTTGGCCTTGGCCACTGGGTTCCTCTCCTCGTGGTTACGCAGGTGGTGCGTGCTCTGGGGTGGGGCGTTGCGTGGGTGCCGGGGACATGACCAGGTCAGGGCCCGCCGGCGGTGTTACTCGCCGGTCGCCTTCGCGATGATCTCCTTGGCGACGTTGGCCGGGACCTCGGCGTACGAGTCGAACACCATGGAGTAGCTCGCCCGTCCCTGGGTGCGGCTGCGCAGGTCGCCCACGTAGCCGAACATCTCCGACAGCGGCACCAGGGCCCGGACGATACGGGCGCCGGAGCGCTCCTCCATCGCCTGGATGGTCCCGCGGCGGGAGTTGAGGTCGCCGATGACGTCGCCCATGTTCTCCTCGGGCGTCGTCACCTCGACAGCCATCATCGGCTCCAGCAGGGCCGGGCTGGCCTTGCGGGCGGCCTCCTTGAAGGCGATCGAGCCGGCGATCTTGAAGGCCATCTCCGAGGAGTCGACCTCGTGGTACTGGCCGTCGAGCAGCGATGCCTTGACGCCGACCATCGGGTAGCCCGCGAGGACGCCGTACTGCATCGCGTCCTGCATGCCCTGGTCGACCGAGGGGATGTACTCCCGCGGGATGCGCCCACCGGTGACCTTGTTCTCGAACTCGTAGGTCGCCGAGTCGGCGCTCATCTCCAGCGGCTCCAGCGCGATCTGCACCTTCGCGAACTGGCCCGAGCCACCCGTCTGCTTCTTGTGCGTGTAGTCGTGGCGCTCGACGGTCTTGCGGATCGTCTCGCGGTACGCCACCTGCGGCTTGCCGACGTTGGCCTCGACGTTGAACTCACGCCGCATGCGGTCGACGAGGATCTCCAGGTGGAGCTCGCCCATGCCGGAGATGACCGTCTGACCGGTCTCCTCGTCCAGCTTGACCTGGAAGGTCGGGTCTTCCTCGGCGAGCTTCTGGATCGCCGTGCCCAGCTTCTCCTGGTCGCTCTTGGTCTTCGGCTCGATGGCCACCGAGATGACCGGCGCCGGGAAGGACATCGACTCCAGGATGACCGGCTTCTGCGGGTCGGAGAGGGTGTCGCCCGTCGTCGTCTGCTTCATGCCGTTGACGGCGACGATCTCGCCGGCGCCCACGCCCGCACGCTCTTCGCGCTTGTTCGCGTGCATCTGGTAGATCTTGCCGACCCGCTCCTTGCGGTCCTTGGTGCTGTTGAGCACCGGGGACCCGGCGTCGAGCTTGCCGGAGTACACGCGGATGTAGGTCAGCTTGCCCAGGTGCTGGTCGGTCTGGATCTTGAAGGCCAGCGCGGAGAACGGCTCGTCCTCGTCCGCGTGCCGCAGGACCTCGGTCTCGCCGTCCAGCGCGGTGCCGACGATCGCCTCGACGTCGAGCGGGCTGGGCAGGTAGTCGGTGACGGCATCGAGCAGGGGCTGGATGCCCTTGTTCTTGAAGGCCGTCCCCGTCAGGACCGGGTTGACCTGCGCGGCGATGGTGGCCTTGCGGATGGCCGCCTTCAGGCGGTCGACCGCGATCTCCTCGCCACCGAGGTAGTCCTCCATGAGCGAGTCGTCGAAGTCCGCGATGTTCTCGAGCAGCTTCTCGCGGTACTCGGCGGCCTGGTCGGCGAGCTCGGCCGGGATCTCCTCGGTCTCGTAGTCCTCGCCCATCTTGGTCTCACCGCGCCAGGTCAGCGCACGCATCTGGACGAGGTCCACGACACCGATGAAGTCGGACTCGGCACCGATCGGGATCTGCAGGACCAGCGGGTTGGCCCCCAGGCGCTCGACCATCATGTCGACGCAGCGGAAGAAGTCGGCACCGGTGCGGTCGAGCTTGTTGACGAAGCACATGCGCGGGACGCCGTACTTCTCGGCCTGCCGCCACACCTGCTCGGTCTGCGGCTCGACGCCCGCGACACCGTCGTAGACGGCGACGGCGCCGTCGAGCACGCGCAGCGAGCGCTCGACCTCGACGGTGAAGTCGACGTGCCCGGGGTGTCGATGATGTTGATGTCGTGGCCGTTCCAGGAGCACTTCGTCGCGGCGGACGTGATGGTGATGCCGCGCTCCTGCTCCTGCTCCATCCAGTCCATCGTGGCCGCGCCGTCGTGGACCTCACCGATCTTGTACGTGATGCCGGTGTAGAAGAGGATGCGCTCCGTCGTCGTGGTCTTGCCGGCGTCGATGTGCGCCATGATCCCGATGTTCCGGGTCTTGGCGAGCTCGGCCTTCTTGGCCATCTCTTACTCCTCTTCGTTCGGGTCCGCGTGCGGGGTTTCCAGGGCTACGACCTCGTAGCAGCGCCCCGGTTGTCCCGCCGGCGGCGGGCGCCGGTGCTTACCAGCGGTAGTGCGCGAAGGCCTTGTTCGACTCGGCCATCTTGTGCGTGTCCTCGCGCCGCTTCACGGCGGCACCGAGACCGTTGCTCGCGTCGAGCAGCTCGTTCATCAGGCGCTCGGTCATCGTCTTCTCGCGACGGGCCCGGCTGTACTGGATCAGCCAGCGCAGGCCGAGCGTGGTGCTGCGCGAGGGACGGACCTCGACCGGGACCTGGTAGGTCGCGCCACCGACGCGGCGGCTGCGGACCTCCAGGGACGGCTTGACGTTGTCCAGTGCCCGCTTGAGCGTGACGACCGGGTCGGTGTCGCTCTTGGCGCGGGCGCCCTCGAGGGCGCCGTAGACGATCGCCTCGGCGATCGAGCGCTTGCCGTCGACCAGCACCTTGTTCACCAGCTGGGTGACCAGCTGGGACTGGTAGACCGGGTCCACGACGAGCGGACGCTTCGGCGCGGGGCCCTTGCGCGGCATTAGCTCTTCTCCTTCTTCGCGCCGTAACGGCTGCGAGCCTGCTTGCGGTTGCGGACACCCTGGGTGTCCAGCGAGCCGCGGATGATCTTGTAGCGCACGCCCGGCAGGTCCTTCACACGGCCACCGCGCACGAGCACCATCGAGTGCTCCTGCAGGTTGTGACCGACGCCCGGGATGTAGGCGGTCACCTCGATGCCACTGGTGAGGCGGACGCGAGCGACCTTGCGCAGCGCCGAGTTCGGCTTCTTCGGCGTCGTCGTGTAGACGCGCGTGCAGACTCCGCGGCGCTGGGGCGAACCCTTCAGCGCCGGAGTCTTGGTCTTCTCGACCTTGTCCTCGCGGCCCTTGCGGACCAGCTGGTTGATCGTGGGCATGGGTGGCCTGGATCTCCTACCTGCGCTGGGGTGGTGCTCTCTGGTTCCTGCTGACGGCTGTGCGTGTTGCTCTGGTGCCGGTCCTGCTCGGACCGCCCCATTCTGGCCATGACCCACTGTCCGGCCCCCGCGGTCGGGCGTGTTGCCCTTCCCGGGACCCGGCCGATGATGTCGGACCGGAATCGGTCGCCCCTCGCGACTCGGCGCCGCCACCTTCCGGCCGAGGGCCAGGAGGTGGTCCCCGGCGGCCGATGAGGCATCAGCCTCTGGCCACCCAGGCGCACCGCGAACGGGAGCAGGCCCAGGGCACCCTGGGCACAGCAGACCACGATACCCGTGCCCTGGAGACCGGTCAAAGCCGGGTCCCTCACACACGCAGCCGATGGTCGGCCGGTCACCTGCCGGAGCCGGCGACACCGGGAAGAACGAGACCGGGACCGGTTCTCTTCCCGGCCCCGGGCACTTCCCGGGCTCCGGGTGGCACGGCGAACGTTACCGCGGACGCGCGGACGTGGGGAGTACGCCGCGCGGCCGGCGGGAACGTCGTACCCGGGCCCTAGCGTCCGCCGCGCCGCTGCTCCTGTGCCGCTCTGCCGCCCCCGCTGCCCGCCCTCGATCCCCTCAACCAGGAGGACCCGTGGACCCCGACGCCGCCCGCGAGCTCAAGGCGAGCATCCTCGAACGCCTGCCGACGGCGGTGGAGGCCAGCGCGCTCCCCGGTGAGCACGAGGCGCCGTGGCCATGGGTCGCCGTGGGGCTCAGCCCCTCGGGGTCGGGTGCACGCGTGGCCGTCCGGCTGCAGCGCGACGGGGACCGCGCGCTGCTGCCCGACCTCGGGCCGGCGGCGGCCGAGGTGGACGTCAGGGTCATCGGTCCGGTGCGGTCGCTGTCGACCCCTGGCCAACTGCAGCGCGCGGTCCGCCCGCTGCGCCCCGGGCTCTCGGTGGCCCACGTCGGGGTGTCGGCCGGCACGCTGGGCGGCTTCGTGCGGACGAGCACGGGGCTGGCCATCCTGTCCAACAACCACGTCCTGGCCGCGAGCAACGCCGCCTCCGTCGGGGACGCCGTCCTGCAGCCCGGGCCGGCCGACGGCGGACGACCGGCCGACCGCGTCGCCACCCTCGCCGGCTTCCCGCCCATGGGAGCCGGGGTGAACCTGGTCGACGCGGCGGTCGCAACCCTCGACGAGGGCGTCGTGGCCGAGCCGGGTGACGTTCCCGGCGGCCCCTCCTGGACGTCGTCCCGGCGGGGCTCGAGGTGGACCCCGACGAGCACGTCGAGAAGATCGGCCGCACGACCGGCCACACCCACGGCCGGATCACCGCGGTGGAGGTGGACGGCGTGGCCGTCCAGTACGACGAGGCCGTGTACCGGTTCGACGACCAGATCGAGATCGAGGGCCGGTCGGGGCCTTCAGCGCCGGCGGTGACAGCGGCTCGGTCATCTGGCGCGCCCGGGACCGGGCACCGGTGGCGCTGCTCTTCGCGGGGAGCGAGACCGGCGGGTCGGCCGGTACGGGGTCACGTTCGCCAACCCGCTCGCCACCGTGCTCGCGGCCCTCGGGGTCGACTGGTGCCCGGCATGACCACCTCCCTCCCCACTTCCCCGCACGGTCGCCGCGGCGACTCGAGCCCAGGGCCTCCGGGGGATGCAGGGTGCCGCTGCGGCTCCGCGCGGGGCACGATGGGGGATGACCGACCGGGCCGCGGCGCGCGCCGCCAAGAGCACGCTGGCCGAGCGCCTGTCCGGCGATCCCGGAGTGGTGGGCATCGGGCTGGCCCGGCGGGACAGCGGCTACGTCCTCACGGTGAACCTGGCGGACGCCACGGCGGCGCCAAGGGTCCCCGGAGACGTCGACGGCGTCCGGGTGGTCACCGAGGTCATCGGGACCGTCCGGCCGCTCTGAACGAGGACCCCGCCCCTCTCGCCCCTCGCACGCTCGGGGCGGACCTCCGGACGTCGTCGGGGCCAGTGTCATCCCACCGCTAATCTGCGGAGATGCGCATCGGTATCCAGGCTAGTTACAGCGGTGGGTTCCAGGAGACGGCGGCGGAGATCCGCGATCTCGAGTCCGCCGGCCTCGACCTCGCGGCCGTCGCGGAGGTCTACACCTTCGACGCCGTCAGCCAGCTCGGCTACCTGGCGGCGGTGACCGAGCGGGTCGAGCTGCTGAGCGCGATCTTCCCGATCTACAGCCGCACGCCGGCCCTCACCGCGATGACGGCGGCCGGCCTGGACTTCGTGTCCGGCGGCCGGTTCACCCTCGGGCTGGGCGCCTCCGGACCGCAGGTCATCGAGGGCTGGCACGGCGTCCCCTACGACGCGCCCCTGCAGCGCACCCGGGAGGTCGTCGAGATCTGCCGCCAGGTGTGGCGGCGCGAGCGCCTCGACCACCAGGGCAAGAAGTACACCGTGCCGCTCCCGCCCGAGCAGGGAACCGGCCTCGGCAAGCCGCTCAAGCTGATCAACACGCCGGTCCGCGACCGGATCCCGGTGATGCTCGCCGCCCTCGGCCCGAAGAACGTCGAACTGGCCGCCGAGATCGCCGACGCGTGGGAGCCGATCTTCTTCGTCCCGGAGAAGGCGGCGTCGGTGTGGGGCGACTCGCTGTCGGCGGGCAAGGCCAGGCGCGACGCGGCGCTCGGTGACCTGCAGGTCATCACCGGGGTGCCCGTGGCGATCGGCGACGACGTCGAGTCGCTGCTGGAGTTCGTCCGCCCGGCCCTCGCCCTGTACATCGGCGGCATGGGCGCCCGGGGCAAGAACTTCTACAACGACCTCGCCGTCCGCTACGGCTACGAGGCCGAGGCGAAGACCATCCAGGACCTCTACCTCGACGGCAAGAAGGACGAGGCCGCAGCCGCGGTCCCCTCGAGCTGGTCAAGGCGTCGTCGCTGATCGGGCCGGAGTCCTACGTCGCCGAGCGGATCGCCGCCTTCGCCGAGGCCGGGGTGACCACGCTCATGCTCCAGCCGCTGGACGGCAGCCGCGAGGGTCGCCTGACGACCGTGGAGACGATGAAGCGCCTCGCCGGCTGACCTCCCCACCCGCCGTGTGTCGGCGGCTGCCGGACCGCAGTGCGGCGCCCGCTCCGACACGGCGATCGAGCCACGACTGTTGCCTGCAAGGAAACTCTGCCCTGCTGTTTCCTGGATGGAAACAGGATCGGGTCGCCCGCCGACACCCCATGAGGCCCGCGAGACGCTCCACCAGCTCTCCGAGGACGCGGACGCCGTCCGCTACCCGCCGCTCCCCGGTGGTTCTTCCGGGCCCAGGCGGCCCTGGTGGCCGGCATCTGCCTGGCCCAGCTGCTGTCGCCGTCCGACGCCCGCAGGGCCACCTTCGCCGTGGCGGTGGCCGCGATCGTCCTGGGCGGCCGGTACTGGATCTTCCGCGACCGGGTCTCGGGAGTGGCGCCGTCGGCCGGGGACATGCTCCCGTTCCTCGCCGGCGTGGTCGGCACCATCGTCGTGTGCCTCGTCGTCGCCGAGACGACCGACGCCTGGTGGATCTGGATCGTCGGGGCAGCCCTCGTCGCCGGTGTCGTCCTGCGAACCGGCCCCACGTACCGGAAGACCTACGGCGATTCCCGCTGATGCGCCGGCCTTCGACGAGGTGATCCACGCTCCCCAGCGGCTGCGGATCTGCGCGGCCCTCAGCGCGGCGCAGAAGGTGGAGTTCGGCTTCCTCCAGGACCGGCTGGGGCTGTCGAAGTCCGCGCTGAGCAAGCACCTGTCGCACTTGTCCGACGCGGGCTACGTGACGCAGGACCGCGCGGTGCGCGAGGCCCGGAGCCGGCTCTGGCTCTCCCTCACCCCGGCGGGCCGGCGGGCCTACGCGGCGCACGTGCGGGCCCTGCAGGAGATCGTCGGAGCCACCGACGCGGGGTGATCCGTCGTCCTCCCCGCGGTGGGGCGTCCTCCCGCACCATCCGGGGTCCTCCCTCACCGTCGACCGCGAGGGAGGACCCCTGATGATCAGGGAACCTGATCATCAGCGGCGGCGGGTACGCGAGAGGGCCCCGCAGGCAGCTCGCCTGCGGGGCCCTCGCGTCACCTACCGGGGATCAGCCCCGCCAGTCGTACTCCTCGAGGCGCACGGCCTCGCCGGAGCCCTGACCGAAGACGTCCGGGCTGTAGTACTGCCCGTCGTCGTAGCCGGCCATGGTGTAGACGGCGGCGCGCGCCTCCTCGGTCGGCTCGACCGTGATGTTCCGGTAGCGGCTGATGCCCGTACCCGCCGGGATCAGCTTTCCGATGATCACGTTCTCCTTGAGGCCGAGCAGGCTGTCGCTCTTGCCCTGGATCGCGGCGTCGGTGAGCACCTTGGTCGTCTCCTGGAAGGAGGCGGCCGACAGCCACGACTCGGTCGCGAGCGAGGCCTTGGTGATGCCCATGAGGACCGGACGGGCCGAGGCCGGCTCGCCGCCCTCGGCGACGACGCGACGGTTCTCGGTCTCGAACAGCGTCCGCTCGACCAGCGCACCGGGGAGGAACTCCGTGGCCCCCGAGTCGATGATGGTCACCCGCTTCAGCATCTGGCGGATGATCACCTCGATGTGCTTGTCGTGGATCGACACACCCTGGCTCCGGTAGACCTCCTGGACCTCGCGGACGAGGTGCAGCTGCACCTCGCGCGGGCCCATGATCCGCAGCACCTCGTGCGGGTCCACCGCACCCTCGGTCAGCTGCTCGCCGACCTCGACGTGCGCGCCGTCCTCGATCCGCAGCCGCGAGCGACGCGACAGCTTGTCGATGACGACCTCCTCGGAACCGTCGTCCGGGGTGATGGTCAGCTTGCGAAACTGCTCGCCGTCCTCGATCCGGACGGTGCCGGCCAGCTCGGCGATCGGGGCCTTGCCCTTGGGGACACGGGCCTCGAAGAGCTCGACCACACGCGGCAGACCGTGCGTGATGTCCTCACCCGCGACACCACCGGTGTGGAAGGTGCGCATCGTCAGCTGGGTGCCGGGCTCACCGATGGACTGGGCGGCGATGATGCCGACCGCCTCGCCGACGTCCACCAGCTTGCCGGTCGCGAGCGACCGGCCGTAGCAGGTGGCGCAGGTGCCCAGCAGCGACTCGCAGGTGAGCACGCAGCGGACCTTGACCTCGGACACCTGGGCGTCGATCAGCGTCTGGATGAGGACGTCACCCAGGTCGCTGTTCGCCTGGGCGATGACCGTCCCGTCCTCGGCCACCACGTCGGCGGCCAGGGCGCGGGCGTAGACGCTGGTCTCCACGTGCGCATCGCGCGTGACGACGCCGTCGACGACGGTGCCGATCGGCATGATGACGCCGCGGTCGGTGCCGCAGTCCTCCTCGCGGATGATGACGTCCTGCGAGACGTCGACCAGCCGGCGGGTGAGGTACCCGGAGTCAGCGGTACGGAGCGCGGTGTCGGCCAGGCCCTTGCGGGCACCGTGCGTGGAGATGAAGTACTCCAGCACCGACAGACCCTCCCGGAAGTTGGCCTTGATCGGCCGCGGGATGATCTCGCCCTTCGGGTTGGCGACCAGACCACGCATACCGGCGATCTGGCTGATCTGCATCATGTTGCCTCGGGCGCCCGAGTTGACCATGACCCAGACCGGGTTGGTGGTCGGGAAGTTGTCCACCATCGCCTGGCTGACCTCGGCCCGCGCGCGGGTCCAGATCTCGATGAGCTCCCACGACGCTCGGTGTCGGTGATGACACCGCGCTCGTACTGGCGCTCGATCTTGGCGGCCTCGTCCTCGTGCCGGTCCAGGATCGCCTGCTTCGACGGCGGCGTGACGACGTCGTCGATGGCGATGGTGATGCCGGCCCGGGTGGCCCAGTGGAACCCGGCGGACTTCAGGGCGTCCAGCGTCGCCGCGACCTGCACCTTGGGGTAGCGCTCGGCGAGGTCGTTGACGATCGCCCCGAGCTCCTTCTTCGGCACCTGGTAGTTGACGAACCGGTAGTCCTCGGGCAGGGCCTCGTTGAAGAGGACCCGGCCGAGGCTGGTGGAGACGACGGCCGGCTGACCCGGCTCCCAGCCCTCCGACGCGACCCACGGGTCGTTCGGGCCGGTGTCGACGCCGTACACCTCGTCGAGCCGGATGAGCACCCGCTCCTGCAGACCCAGCGACCCCTTGTCGTAGGCCATGACGGCCTCCGCGGTGGACCCGAAGGCCTTCGGCAGCTCACCCTCGGGGGTCTCCACGGAGCCCGCCAGCGTGGTGATGTGGTAGAGGCCCAGCACCATGTCCTGGGTCGGCGCGGTGATCGGACGACCATCGGCCGGGCTCAGGATGTTGTTGCTCGACAGCATCAGGATCCGGGCCTCGGCCTGCGCCTCGGCCGACAGCGGCAGGTGCACCGCCATCTGGTCGCCGTCGAAGTCCGCGTTGAACGCGGTGCAGACGAGCGGGTGGATCTGGATGGCCTTGCCCTCGACCAGCTGCGGCTCGAAGGCCTGGATGCCCAGGCGGTGCAGCGTCGGCGCGCGGTTGAGCAGCACCGGGTGCTCGGTGATGACCTCTTCCAGCACGTCCCACACGACCGGGCGCGCACGCTCGACCATCCGCTTGGCGGACTTGATGTTCTGGGCGTGGTTGAGGTCGACCAGCCGCTTCATGACGAAGGGCTTGAAGAGCTCCAGCGCCATCTGCTTGGGCAGGCCGCACTGGTGCAGCTTCAGCTGCGGGCCGACGACGATGACCGATCGGCCGGAGTAGTCGACGCGCTTGCCGAGCAGGTTCTGGCGGAACCGGCCCTGCTTGCCCTTGAGCAGGTCGCTCAGGGACTTCAGGGGACGGTTGCCCGGACCGGTGACCGGCCGGCCGCGGCGGCCGTTGTCGAACAACGCGTCCACGGATTCCTGGAGCATCCGCTTCTCGTTGTTCACGATGATCTCGGGGCGCCGAGGTCCAGCAGCCGCTTCAGCCGGTTGTTCCGGTTGATCACGCGGCGGTACAGGTCGTTCATGTCGCTGGTCGCGAAGCGGCCACCGTCGAGCTGCACCATCGGGCGCAGGTCCGGCGGGATGACCGGGACGCAGTCCAGCACCATGCCCATGGGCGAGTTGCGGGTCTGCTGGAACGCAGCCACGACCTTCAGCCGCTTCAGGGCCCGCAGCTTGCGCTGACCCTTGCCGCTGCGGATGGTCTCGCGCAGCGAGACGGCCTCGGCGTCGAGGTCGAAGTCGGCGAGCAGCTTCTGCAGCGCCGCGGCACCCATGCCGCCCTCGAAGTACTCACCGAAGCGGTCGCGCAGCTCGCGGTAGAGGCCCTCGTCGGCGATGAGCTGCTTGACCTCGAGCTTGCGGAAGGTGTCGAGCACCTCCTCGAGGCGGTCGATCTCCCGCTGCGAGCGGTCGCGCAGCTGGCGCATCTCGCGCTCGCCGCCCTCACGGACCTTGCGGCGGACGTCGGACTTGGCGCCCTCCGCCTCGAGCTCGGCCAGGTCGGTCTCGAGCTTCTGCTGGCGGGCCTCCACGGTGGAATCGCGGGCGTCCTCCAGATTGTGCTTCTCGGCGCTGATCTCGGCCTCGATGGTCGGGAGGTCGCGGTGCCGCGCCTCCTGGTCCACCGTGGTGATCAGGTAGGCCGCGAAGTAGATGATCTTCTCGAGGTCCTTGGGCGCCAGGTCGAGGAGGTAGCCCAGCCGCGACGGCACACCCTTGAAGAACCAGATGTGCGTGACCGGCGCGGCCAGCTCGATGTGGCCCATCCGCTCACGGCGGACCTTGGCCCGGGTCACCTCGACGCCGCAGCGCTCGCAGATGATGCCCTTGAACCGGACCCGCTTGTACTTGCCGCAGTAGCATTCCCAGTCCCGCGTGGGACCGAAGATCTTCTCGCAGAAGAGGCCATCCTTCTCCGGACGCAGGGTCCGGTAGTTGATGGTCTCGGGCTTCTTCACCTCACCGTGCGACCACTGGCGGATGTCGTCGCCGGTGGCCAGGCCGATGCGCAACTCATCGAAGAAGTTGACGTCGAGCAATGTGACCCCTTTCAGGGGCTAGTGATGCTTGTGCACTTGTCTGAGGGCTTGAGGCCGACCCAGGTGATCGCTGCGCTTGTGTAGCGATCACCTGGGTCGGGACTCTTAGACGTCTTCGACGCTGGAGGGCTCGCGGCGGCTGAGGTCGATGCCCAGCTCCTCCGCGGCCCGGAAGACCTCGTCGTCGGTGTCGCGCAGCTCGATCGCCTGCCCGTCGCCGGAGAGGACCTCCACGTTCAGGCAGAGCGACTGGAGCTCCTTGAGCAACACCTTGAAGGACTCCGGGATGCCCGGCTCCGGGATGTTCTCGCCCTTGACGATCGCCTCGTAGACCTTGACGCGACCGAGGATGTCGTCGGACTTGATGGTGAGCAGCTCCTGCAGCGCGTAGGCCGCGCCGTAGGCCTGCATCGCCCAGCACTCCATCTCTCCGAAGCGCTGACCACCGAACTGCGCCTTACCACCCAGCGGCTGCTGCGTGATCATGGAGTACGGGCCGGTCGAGCGGGCGTGGATCTTGTCGTCGACCAGGTGCAGCAGCTTCAGGATGTAGACGTAGCCCACCGAGATCGGCTCGGGGAACGGTTCACCGGAACGGCCGTCGAACAGCCGCGCCTTGCCGGTCTCCTTGACCATCCGGTCGCCGTCACGGTTCGGCGTCGTGGAGCCGAGGAGGCCGATGATCTCGTCCTCCTTGGCGCCGTCGAACACCGGCGTCGCCGTGCGGGTGCCGGGGCCGGCCGACTTCGCGCCCTCGGGCAGGTTCTTCGCCCAGTCCGGGGTGCCCTCGACCTGCCAGCCCTGCTTGGCGACCCACCCGAGGTGGGTCTCCAGGACCTGGCCGACGTTCATGCGGCCGGGGACGCCGAGCGGGTTGAGGACGATGTCGACCGGGGTGCCGTCCTCGAGGAACGGCATGTCCTCCTGCGGCAGGATCTTCGAGATGACGCCCTTGTTGCCGTGGCGTCCGGCGAGCTTGTCGCCGTCGGAGATCTTGCGCATCTGGGCGACGTAGACCCGGATCAGCTCGTTGACGCCGGCGGGCAGCTCGTCGCCGTCCTCGCGGGAGAACACGCGGACGCCGATGACCTTGCCGGACTCACCGTGCTTGACCTTCAGCGACGTGTCCCGCACCTCGCGCGCCTTCTCGCCGAAGATCGCGCGGAGCAGCCGCTCCTCGGGGTCAGCTCGGTCTCACCCTTGGGCGTGACCTTGCCGACGAGGATGTCGCCGGGGACGACCTCGGCACCGATGCGGATGATGCCGCGCTCGTCGAGGTCGGCGAGGACCTCCTCGGAGACGTTCGGGATGTCCCGGGTGATCTCCTCGGCACCGAGCTTGGTGTCGCGGGCGTCGACCTCGAACTCCTCGATGTGGATCGAGGACAGGACGTCGTCCTGCACGAGGCGCTGCGACAGGATGATCGCGTCCTCGTAGTTGTGGCCCTCCCACGGCATGAAGGCGACGAGCAGGTTCTTGCCCAGCGCCATCTCGCCCTGGTCGGTGCACGGACCGTCGGCGATGACCTGGCCGACCTCGACCCGCTGGCCCTCCTCGACGACCGGGGACTGGTTGATCGACGTCCCCTGGTTCGAGCGGCGGAACTTCAGCAGGCGGTAGGTCTGCCGGGTGCCGTCGTCGGCCATGACGGTGACGTAGTCGGCGGTGGAGTCCTCGACCACACCGGCCTTCTCGGCCACGACCACGTCGCCGGCGTCGACGGCGGCCCGCAGCTCCATGCCGGTGCCGACCAGCGGCGCCTCGCTGCGCAGCAGCGGGACGGCCTGACGCTGCATGTTCGCGCCCATGAGGGCGCGGTTGGCGTCGTCGTGCTCGAGGAACGGGATCATCGCGGTCGCGACCGACGTCATCTGCCGCGGCGAGACGTCCATGTAGTCCACGTTCTCCGGCGCGAGGTAGTCGACCTCACCGCCCTTGGTGCGGACCAGGACGCGCTCCTCGGCGAACCGGCCGGCGGCGTCCAGCGGCGAGTTGGCCTGGGCGACGACGAAGCGGTCCTCCTCGTCGGCGGTCAGGTAGTCGATCTGGTCGCTGACGACGCCGTTGTTCACGCGGCGGTACGGCGTCTCGATGAAGCCGAACGCGTTGACCCGCCCGAACGCCGACAACGAACCGATGAGGCCGATGTTCGGGCCTTCCGGGGTCTCGATCGGGCACATCCGGCCGTAGTGGCTGGGGTGCACGTCGCGGACCTCCATGCCGGCCCGCTCACGCGACAGACCGCCCGGGCCCAGCGCCGAGAGGCGACGCTTGTGGGTCAGGCCCGCGAGCGGGTTGGTCTGGTCCATGAACTGGGACAGCTGGCTGGTGCCGAAGAACTCCTTGATGGAGGCGACGACCGGCCGGATGTTGATCAGCGTCTGCGGCGTGATCGCCTCGACGTCCTGGGTCGTCATCCGCTCGCGGACCACGCGCTCCATGCGGGAGAGGCCGACCCGGATCTGGTTCTGGATCAGCTCGCCGACGGTGCGCAGGCGACGGTTGCCGAAGTGGTCGATGTCGTCGACGCCGTGCTCGGGCTCGCCGGCGTGCAGCCGCACCACGTACTCGATGGTGGCGACGATGTCGTCCTCGGTCAGCGTGCTGGTGCCCTGCGGTACGGAGACGCCGAGCTTCTTGTTCACCTTGTAGCGGCCGACCTTCGCGAGGTCGTAGCGCTTCGGGTTGAAGAAGAGGTTCTCCAGCAGCGCCTGCGCGGACTCACGCGTCGGCGGCTCGCCCGGGCGCAGCTTGCGGTAGATGTCCAGCAGCGCCTCGTCCTGCCCGGCGATGTGGTCCTTCTCGAGCGTGGCCAGGACCGTCGGCGACCACTGGAAGTGCTCGCGGATGCGGTCCTCGCCCCAGCCGAGCGCCTTGAGCAGCACGGTGACGGGCTGACGGCGCTTGCGGTCGATGCGGACACCGACGGTGTCGCGCTTGTCGACGTCGAACTCCAGCCACGCACCGCGGCTGGGGATGACCTTGGCGCTGAAGACGTCCTTGTCCGAGGTCTTGTCCAGCGTCTTGTCGAAGTAGACGCCGGGGCTGCGGACGAGCTGGGAGACGACGACGCGCTCGGTCCCGTTGATGACGAACGTGCCCTTGTTCGTCATGATCGGGAAGTCGCCCATGAACACGGTCTGGCTCTTGATCTCACCAGTCGTGTTGTTCATGAACTCGGCGGTGACGAACAGCGGCGCCGCGTAGGTCATGTCCTTGTCCTTGCACTCCTCGAGGGACGCCTTGACGTCCTCGAAGCGCGGGTTGGAGAAGGACAGCGACATCGAGCCGCTGAAGTCCTCGATCGGGGAGATCTCCTCGAGGATCTCGGCGAGACCGCCGACGGCGTCGGCCTGCTCCTCGGCGGCGAGGGTGGCCCGCCACTCGGGGCTGCCGATCAGCCAGTCGAAGGAGGCGGTCTGCAGGGCCAGCAGATCCGGGACCTCGAGCGGCTCGCTGATCTTCGCGAAGGAGACCCGGAGCGGAGCGCCGGGGATCTTCTGCTGGTCGGCCTCGCCGGTGCGGGGGCCGGTCTGGGGAGTGCTGGGCTGGGTGGTGCTGGTGGGCGTGCTGGTGGGGCGAGAGCCTGCCAAGATGCGTCCTTCCAAGGACCTCACGACGTGCGGGCGGGTCTGTGCGGGTTTCGTCCTGGGTCGTCGTCGGTAATGGCGGGCTGCCCGCGATCGTCTCTGTCCGCAGTGGTCGACGGGGGTCCGGGACGAGCTCCCGGGCACCCCTGGTGACCCGTCTCGGCGGGCAGGCAGTCAGGAGGGCAGCGCAACAGGAGACCTTACCCCTGCTCGAGCGCGCTGTCCACGCGGGGGAGCCGGTGCGACCGGCGCCACATCCCGCGGGGCGCGTCCCGTCGAGCGGGGTTGCAGGGCGTGCGCGGACCATGATGCCAGCAGAGGGTGGCTCAGCGGAATGCCACGCCGCACGTCCGTGGACGACCCGGTGTGGGGCCCGCGAGTGGAAGGGCCCCGTCCTCCTCATCCCTCGCAGGCTCGCCGAGCCCCGGGACGGGGGCGGGGGCACGGGGTCCTGCGTCAGCTGGTGGTCAGCAGGGTGAGCTCGCTGATCTTCCACTCGCCGTCGACCTTGTCGACCCGGACCTGGACGGTCTGCGTGCACGACTGCGCACCCTCGGGTGTCACCAGGCACTCCGACCCCTCCGGCGCCTGCTGCTCCCCGCTGTTGACGGACTCGACGACGTACTGGCCGAAGACGACGAGGGTCGCGGTGTCCTGCGCGTCGTTGACCTGCTGGAGGCCGACCTCGAGGACCTCGTAGCTTGTCGTGGCCGACACCTGCTCGTAGGTGTCGATGATCCCGCCCTGCCCGAGGTCCTGCTCGTACTGGTCGCGCAGGTCGCCGGTCAGGACGTCGAGCTTGCCCTGGACGCTGCCCTCGGAATCCCGGTAGTCGTAGGCGTAGAGCGCGCGCACGCCGTCGCGGGCGGCGGCGAAGATCGACGAGTCCACGTAGGTGGGATTCAGCCGCTGCCACAGCAGCACCCCCGCACCGGCCGCGGCGGCGAGGCAGAGCAGGACGAGCACCATCGCCAGGGCCGGGAACCGCCGCGCGCTGCGGGTACCGGTCGCGACCGACGCGGCCGGGTCGGACGCCCGGGTGCGGGGAGCCCGCGGCCGCGCGGTGGCGGCCGCCCGGTCGGGCCCGGCGGACGACGTCGCGCCACGGGTGGTCCGGGCGAGAACCTCCGGGTCCGTGACGGTCTCGGGGCGCACGGTCTCGGGGCGCACGGTCTCGGGGCGCACGGTCTCGGGGCGCACGGTCTCGGGGCGCGTGGTCTCGGGGCGCGTGGTCTCGGGGCGCATGGCACGGGCCTCCGCCTCGTCGCGCTCGCGGCGGCTGCCGGCCACCCGCGGGCGCGGGCTCGGCTTCGCCGTGGGGCGCGGACGGGGCGTGGGCCGTTGCCGGCCGTCGGGGTCTCACTCATTCTCGGTACCGGTCCCCTTGATGCCGGACAGCAGCCAGCGGTCCTCGGGCTTCTCCAGCTCGACCTCGATCCGGTAGCGCACGACCTGGGCCTGCGGGCTGGTGTTGCTCTGCTGGGTCGACTGGATGACCAACCAGACCGTGGCGGCCGACTCGCCCGCCCGGGTCACTCCCCGCCGACGACCTCGGTGTTGACGACGGCCTCGGCGTCGGTGATCTGCTGCCGGCTGGCGTCGAGCTCGGCGACGGCCTCCTCGCGCAGGTCACCGGTCGCGACGCGGCGGATCTGCTCGATGTCGTCGTCGAGGGTGAGGTGGTCGAACGACGTCATGTCCACGACCCCGGACCGTGCGGCCTGCAACGCGTCGACGTAGTCCCCCGTACGCACCGAGGAGGTCTCGGGGCGGGTGAACCACAGGAAGGCACACGCGCCGAGGAGCAGCGCCAGCACGACGAGCAGGGTCGGGACCAGCGGGAGCGCGAGGCGGCGTCCGGTCGAGGCCTCCCCGCCGTCCCCTCCACGCCGCTTCGCCGTCCCGGGGCGGTCGCCGGCGGCCGGCGGTGCCGCCGCGGGATCGCTCCCCGCGACCTGGGTGTCGGTGGACTCGGCACCGTCCGTCGGCTCGGGATCGGCCGCTCCCCGCCGGGCGCCGGCGTCCTCGCCGGGCGGCACGGACAGGACCCGGTCCTCCTGGGCCTCGTCGTCCCGCGGGCGCGCTCTACTCGTCACGCGCGCAATTCTCCCTGTCCGATGATCGTGTGCGCGGGCGGCATGCCGCAGTTCACCCGGCGGTGAAGGCGAACGGGTTGGCCGACAGCAGCTGCCCGAGCACCTCGCCCGGGATCCCGTTCAGCGGTGGGATGGTGCCCGCGGTGGAGCCCTGCGGACCGCTGGAGCGGGTACCGCCGGAACGGCCGATGTTCTGCTCCCCGCGGATGTTGGACCCGTTCTCGTCGTAGCCGTCGCCCGGATTCGGGTCGGCGCCGTTGATGACCTGGCAGGAGACGGAGTCGACGTCGGCATTCGCGACGGCGCCCTCGCTCGGCAGCGAGGACGTCGGGATGTAGCCCGTCGTGCAGGAGTGCGGGTCGCCGGCGTTCACCACGAACCCGAAGTGCGACCGCATCACCCCGTCCTCGTCGCGGCGGACGACGGTGAAGTTGCCCGAGACCACGTCGGGATAGGTGACCAGCAGCTGCTCGACGCCGTCCAGCCGCGGGATGGTCACCCCGTTGAGGATGTCGACGTTGCGCAGCAGGGACCCCAGCCCCGGACCGGCGTCGCGGATCAGCTGCTCCAGCTGACCGCCGGCGTCGGGGGCGTTGACCACGAGGCCGCGCAGGTCCGGGTCGATCTCGACCAGGGTGTCGGTGAAGGCGCGCAGCTCCGCGGCCCACGTCTGGATGGCCGAGCGGCTGTCCACCTGGGTCTGCAGCACGGTGCGCCCGTCGGTGATCAGGCGCAGCGTCTCCGGCAGCGACTCCTGGGCCCGGGCCAGCAGCAGGTCGCCGTTGTCGATCAGCCGCCCCAGGTCGTCGCCGGCGCCGGCGAAGGCCTGCCCGAGCTCGTCCACGAGGATCCGGAGGTTCTCCTCGTCGATCGAGCCGACCAGCTCGTCGACGTTGAGCAGCAGCTGCTCGACCGGGATCGGGATGCCGGTGCGGTCCTGCGGGATGACCGCGCCGTCCTCCAGGTAGGGCCCTTCGCTGGTGTCCGGCCGCAGGTCGACGTACTGCTCCCCGACCGCGCTGCGGGTCGCGACGAACGCGGCCGTCCCGGCCGGGATGGGGTCGGTGTCGGGGTCGATGGTCAGGACGACGCGCACACCGTCCTCGGTCAGCCTCATGTCGCTGACCCGGCCGACGGCGACGCCGCGGTAGGTGACCTCGGCGTTGACGAAGATGCCACCGGAGTCCTCGAAGTCGGCGGCCACCTCGTAGCCGGTCCCGAGCAGCGCCCGGTCGAGACCGACGTACGTGAAGCCCAGGTAGGACATGCCGAGTACCGCGAGCGCCGCGAAGGCGATCAACTTGAGCTTCGTCTTCCGGGTGATCACGGGGTTCCCCCGGGATCGACGGCAGACCGAGCCGGCCGGTCAGTTCGTCGGTGCCGGGAACCTGCCCGACGACGTCGGGGAGCGTCGGGAGGGAGAACGTCGAGCGTCCCTGCTCCTGACCGCCCGCCGCGCCGGCCTGGTTCCCCGGCGGGCTGCCCGGCTGGCCGCACTCGTCGCCGACGACGTCCTGGGGCGCGATCTTCAGGGCGCCGGTGGTCTGGTCGATCACGTACCGGCAGAGCAGCTGGGACAGGTCGAAGTCCAGCGTGGCGGTCATGTTGGTGAACAGGGCGTAGCCACCGGTCTGGGCCTCGCGGTAGTTGAGGGCCGACAGCGAGCTGTCCGGGAACGGATAGGTGAGCAGCAGTTCCAGCGAGCCGGCCAGGTCCGGTCCGGCCGACGCCAGCTGGCTGAGGATCGGCTGGAGGAGCTCCAGGTCGGCGATCGTGTTGGCCGCCGACGCGTTGATCACCCGGGTGCCCACGTCGCCGAGGCGGGCCAGGCTCTCGAGCATGGAGACGAGCAGGTCGCGCTGCTGGTTGATGACGTCGAGGCCGGGGCCGATGGTGTCCAGGGCGGTGCGGATGGTGGCCGTGCGGGCGGCCAGCGTCTCGGCCAGCCGGTCGGCGCTGTCCAGCGCCCGGCTGATCTCGACCTTCTGCGCGTCCAGGCCGCCGATGAAGGTGTCGAGCTGGTCGAGGGTGTTCTTGAGCTCGGCCGTGCGGCCCTCCATCGCCTCGCCGAGTTCCCGGTTGATGGTCTGGAGCTGGGCGAGGCCGCCGCCGTTGAGCACCAGCGACACGGCGCCCAGGAGCTCCTCCACCTCCACGTTCCGGTTGGTGCGCGCCAGTGGGATGACCGGTGAGTCACGCAGGTCACCGGCCGGCTCGGCGTTGCCGGGCGGCGCCAGTTCGACGTACTTCTCGCCCAGGAGCGAGGACTGCTGGATCGCCGCGACGGCGTTGGCCGGCAGCTCCACGTCGCCGTTCACCAGGACGGTGACCCGCGCCGTCCAGTCGTCCTCCAGCTCGATCTCCTGGACCCGTCCCACCGGGACGTCCGCGACCCGGACCGCCGACTGCGGCACGAGGTCCAGCACGTCGAGGAACTGCACCTCGACCTGGTAGGGGTCCTCCCCACATCGGCGCCACCGGGCAGGTCGAACGAGTAGGCGCCCCGGAAGCCGCACCCGCTGAGCAGCAGGACCCCGGCCACCAGCGCGGTGAGCCGCCGTGCGTCGCGCATCACTCCGACACCCCCGTGATCACCGGGAGACCGATCGGGTTGGGCAGCGACCCACCGCCGCCTCCCCGCCGAGGAGCGCCTCGCGGAGCTCCTCGTAGTCCGGCCGGCCGTTCTGGTTGAGGTCGTCGAGCGTGCCGTCGGCGTTCGCGTCGCCGGACAGCAGCCGGGCGCAGACGGCCTCGGTCGTGGTCTGGAGCGGTTGGAGGACGCCGTTGACGTCGGGGATCGGCACGGGCAGGTCGTCGAGCCGCACCCGGCCCAGCTGGAACAGCGCGCCGCAGACGACGACCTCCGCGTTCATGGCGCCGAGCCCGTTGTCGCGGGTGTCGAGCGTTCCGTAGTCGGGGTTGTAGGCGTGCGCCAGGTTCCCCAGCGCCGTCGGTGCGACGTCGAGGACCTCGGCCAGTGCCGACCGCTGCTGCACCAGCGAGAGCGTGACGTCGGCGAGCCGGTTGACGTTCGTCGACAGCAGGGTCGTGTTGTCCTGGATGAACCCGGCCACGTCGGCGAGTGCCTGGGACAGCAGCCGCACCGCAGCGGCGAGGTCCTGCCGCTCGTCGGCCAGCAGCTCCGACACCGCCGCCAGGTTGTCGTTGAACTGCCCCACCTGTGCGTCCACCGTCGCCAGAGCGGTGGTGAAGGTCTGCAGGTTGTCCAGCGAGGAGAACAGGTCGTCCCGGTTGGTGGCCAGGGTCTCCACCGCCTGGGAGAAGCCGGTGAGCGTCCGGTTCAGTGCCTCGCCGTTGCCGTCGAGGTTGGCCGCCCCGACGTCGACGAGGTCCGACAGCGCGCCGTTCGCGTTGGCGCCGTCGGGGCCCAGGGCCGCCGACAACTCGTCCAGCGCCGAGTACACCTGGTCGAGCTCGACCGGGGTGGCGGTGCGCTCCAGCGGGATCTCGGCGCCGTCCTCCATGGTCGGCCCCCGTCGTAGACGGGGGCGAACTGCACGTAGCGGTCGGAGACCAGGGACGGTGCCAGGACGACGGCCTGCGCGTCCGCGGGGATGTCGTAGTCGTCGTCGATGACCATGTCCACGCGCACCTGGTCGCCCATCGCGGTGATCTCGGTGACGTCGCCGACGTCGATGCCCAGGATGCTCACCCCCGAGCCGGGGTAGAGGCCGACGGTCTGGGCGAAGTACGCGGTCACGCGGTACTGGCCGGCCGGGCGGAGCACCGTCCAGCCCAGGGCCGCCAGGAGCACGACCGCGGCCGCCATGGCGACGCCGCGCTGCAGGGAGCCGCTCATCCCGTCTCCTCCGAACAGCCCACCGGCAGCGGCGTCTGGTCCACGCCGCCGCACACCACCGAACCGAGGACCGTGGGCAGCAGGTCGTTGACGAAGCTGTCGAACCAGCGCCCGTTGCCGAGGGTGTTGGCGAACACCCGGACGAACGGAGCGAAGTTGTTGACCGTCTCGGCCAGGGCTGCCCGGTTCCGGCTGAGGATGTCGGTGACCGTCGACAGCTGCTGCAGGGTGGGCGTCAGCGCCTCGCGGTTGTCGGCGACGAGGCCGGACAGCTGCGTGGCCAGGTCCTGGACGTTGGTCAGGATCGAGTCGATCAGCGCCCGCCGCTCCTGCACCTCGGTCAGCAGCGTGTTGGAGTCGAGGATGAGCTGGGTGAACTCGCCGTTGCGGTCGGCGAGCACCTGCGTGACCTGCCGGGTCGCCGAGAGCAGCTCCTGCAGCTGCGCGTCCCGTGAGGCGATGGTGTCCGAGAGCCTGGCCAGGCCCTGCAGCGACGTCCGCACCTCGTCCGGGGTGTCGGCGAAGGTCTCCGCCAGCACCTCGAAGGAACTGGCCAGCTGTTCGGTGTCGAGGTCCTCGACCGTCGTCGACAGATCGGCGAAGGCCTCGACGACGTCGTACGGCGACGCCGTCCGCTCCAGCGGGATCGGCTGCTCGGGGTCGAGTTCCTCGGCGCCGCGCGGCACCAGCGCGAGGTACTTGGCGCCGAGGACCGTCTCGATCTTGATGGCCGCCTCCGACCGGTCGCCGACGAAGGCGTCCTTCACCCGGAACTCGACGGTGACCGCGCCGTCCTCCAGCGCGAGACCCTCGACGGTGCCGACCTTCACGCCGGCCACGCGCACGACGTCGTCGGGCTTGAGCCCGGCCGCCTCGGAGAAGTGGGCCTTGTAGACCGTGCCGCCACCGATCAGCGGCAGGGACGCGGCGTTGAACGCGAGGAAGATCAGGGCCGCGATCACCGTGAGGCTGATCGCCCCGATCGTCACCGGGTTGCGCTGCCGGAAGGGCTTGGACTCGCGGGCCATCAGCTGCACCCCCTGCACCGCTCTCGACGGGCGGCACGGTGACGTCGAAGCCTTCCTCGCCGTCGGTGCCCGGGAGCACGAGCCGGCCGTTCGCGCTGCACATGTAGAAGTTGAACCAGCTCCCGTTGATCGCGGTGCGGGTGATCAGGTCGATCTTCACCGGCGCCAGCTGCAGGAACTCCTCTACCAGCTCGCGGTCGGCGGCCAGGTTCGTCGAGAGGTCGCCGAGCGCCCGGATGTCGGCCGCCAGGGGCGCTCGCGCGTCCTCGAGGAAGTCGCTCGTGGCCACGGCGAGGGTGTCGATGGTCTGCAGCGAGTCGAAGATGGCTTCGCGGTCGCCCGCCAGCCCGGTGACGAACTGCTGCAGGCTGACCACGAGGTCCGACAGCTGCTGGTCGCGGTCGGCCACCGTGTTCATGACCGTCGTCAGGTTGTCGATCATGCTGCCGATGACGGCGTCCTTGTCGGCGAGGGAGTCGCTCAGCGAGGCGACGTGCGACAGCAGGCTCTGGACGGTCCCGCCCTCGCCCTGGAAGACCTGGATGATCTCGTAGGACAACCGGTTCATGTCGGCCGGCGACAGCGCCTGCAGCAGCGGCTTGAAGCCGCCGAAGAGGATGGTGAGGTCGAGGGCCGGCGTCGTCTGCGCCAGCGGGATGACCGCGCCCTCGTCGAGGGTCTCCCCGCCGACCCGTCGCTGTCGGTCAGCGCGATGTACCGCTGCCCGACGAGGTTCCGGTAGCGGATGGTCGCCTCGACACCGGCCGGCAACGGGACGTCGCCGGACACCTCCAGATCGACCATGGCGGCGGGCCGGTCCGTCCCCTCCGCCAGGCCGATGCCGGTGACCTGGCCGACGCGGACGCCGGAGATGCGCACCTCGTCGCCCTCGACGAGTCCGGCCACGTCGGTGAACTCGGCCCGGTAAGTGACCTGCTCGCCGTAGCCGGCGTTGGTGATCGTGCTGACCAGCACGTAGCTGGCCAGGATGGTGACCAGGCCGAACGCGATCAGCTTTGCCAGGGGCCCGCTGACGCCCCGCAGCTTGTCCTTCATCGCAGCATCACCTGGGTCCCGCGCAGGAGCGGTGCCAGCGTCGACGCCGACAGGTCCGACACCCGGCCTGGCCGGCGGCCGGTCTGGTAACCCAGGATGCTGCGCACGAAATCCAGCTCCGCCGTCGATCCGGCCAGGTCGTAGGGCAGGGACTGACCGCCCGTGGGGTTGGGGTCACCCGCACCCGGGGGACGTCGTCCGGGCCGCTGCCACCGAGACAGACGGGGTTGCCCGTGGCGGGGTTGTCCCGGGAGTCCACGCCGTCCGCGGGCGGGGTCGGGCAGTAGTACTCGCCGTCCTGGGCGGCGGCCATGAGCCCGTCGATGTCGGCGAGGCCCTGGCAGTCCGGCCCGGACGTGTCGAGGTACTCCGGCTGGTCGCCGGGCACGTACGGGTTCCGCGGCGGGAAGCTGATCACGATGTTGAGGTTCAGCGCCGGGTCGCCGTCGCCGCCGAAGGACTCCGTGGTCAGCGGGGCCGCCCGGGTGAGCCCCTCGAGCATGCAGGGGTAGCTGGGCGAGTACTTGGCGAACACACCCAGGACCGGACGGGACGACGCAGCGACCGCGATGATGTTCTGCTCGTTCGCCTCCAGGAAGCCGGCCGTCACCGCGGCCGAGCTGTCCCCGACGGTGAAGGTCCGGCGCAGCTGCTCCTGCTGCTCGACGATCGTCGTGTTGGTCACCGCGAGGTTGTCGAGGACCGCCAGCAGGTCGTCGGCGGCCGCGTCGTAGGTGTCGGCGAAGTCGGCCAGCAGCGAGATGTCCTCCTGCAGCTCCGGGAGGACCGTGTTGATCTCCCCGATGTAGCGGCCGGTCGACGCCAGGTTCGCCCCGAGATCGTCGCCGCTGCCCCGCAGGGCGTCGGCGACCGCACCCAGCGTGAAGCTCAGGTCCTGCGGCTGGACGGCCTGCAGGAGGGGCAGCATGTCGTCGATCACCCGCTGGAGCTCGATGGCGTTGGAGCTGCGGTCCTGGCCGATCACGTCGCCGTCGGCCAGCCGCTCCTGGGCGGGCGCCTCGTCCATCTCGAGGAGACGAACCGCTCGCCGAACAGCGTCTTCGGGAGCAACCGGGCGGAGACGTCGGCCGGGATCTGCTCGAGGTACTCCGGCTTGATCGCCATCTCGATCGTCGCGCCCTCCACGCTGCCCTTCACCTCGCGCACCTCGCCGACGATGACGCCGCGCACCTTGACGTCGGAGGACTCCTGCATCTGGTTGCCCGCCGTGTCGGTCTCCAGCGTCACCATCGCGACCTCGGTGAAGGCCTTGTTGTACTGCGCGACGGCCAGGCCGAGGAGGAGCGCCAGGACGACGAGGAACGCGACCCCTGGATCCGGATGCGGATCTTCTTGTTCATGTCGACGGCTCGATTCCGGACTCGATCCGCTCCTCGGTCGCTGTCCGCCGCAGGCGAGAAGTGCCCCCAGCCTGCGGCGATGCTCCCTCGCCCGTCATTCTCGGCACCGCGCTCACCCCGCGATCCGGACGGTCGTCGTCGAGCCCCAGATGGCCAACGACAGGAACAGGTCGATGATGTTGATCGCGACGATCGAGAACCGGACGGCGCGGCCGACCGCCATGCCCACACCCGAGGGCCGCCGCTGGCCCGGTAGCCGTAGTAGCAGTGCGTCAGGATGACCACCACGGCGAAGACCAGCACCTTGAGGAACGACCACAGCACGTCCTCCGGTGGCAGGAACAGGTTGAAGTAGTGGTCGTAGGTGCCCGTGGACTGTCCGTAGGCCTGCGTGACGATGGTGCGGGTGGCGAAATAGCTGGTGAGCAGCCCCAGCACGTAGAGCGGGATGACCGCGATGAAGCCGGCGATGATGCGGGTGGTCACCAGGAACGGCAGCGAGGGGACGCCCATGACCTCGAGGGCGTCGATCTCCTCGTTGATCCGCATGGCGCCGATCTGCGCGGTGAACCCGCAGCCGACCGTGGCCGAGAGCGCGACGCCCGCCACCAGCGGAGCGATCTCGCGGGTGTTGAAGTAGGCGGAGAGGAAGCCGGTGAAGGCCGACGTCCCCAGCTGGTCCAGCGCCGCGTAGCCCTGGAGGCCGACGGCGGAGCCGGTGAAGAACGACAGGGCGGCGATGACGCCGACCGTGCCGCCGATGACGGCGAGCGCGCCGGTCCCGAAGGTCACCTCGGCGAGCAGCCGGAACGTCTCGCGCTTGTAGCGCTTGAGCGTCCGCGGGGTCCAGGCCAGCGCCCGGCCGTAGAAGCCCAGCTGCTCACCGAGGTCGTCGATCGTGTCGAGGGACGGCGCCCCACCCGCTTGAGCCGGCGCAGACCGAGCTTGACCCGGTCGCCGGGAGACAGCAGCGCCATCACTGCCCCTTCGGCGGGATGAGTTGGAAGTAGATCGCGGTGAGCACCAGGTTCACGGCGAACAGCAGGATGAACGTGATGACGACCGACTGGTTCACCGCGTCGCCGACGCCCTTGGGGCCGCCACCTGCGTTGAGGCCCTTGTACGACGCGACGATGCCGGCGATGAGCCCGAACACCAGGGCCTTGATCTCCGAGCCCCAGAAGTCCTCGACCTGCGCCAACGCGCTGAACGAGGCGAGGTAGGCACCGGGGTCCCGCCCTGCAGCACGACGTTGAAGAAGTAGCCGCCCGCGGTGCCGACGACGCTGACGAGGCCGTTGAGCAGGACGGAGACGAGCATCGCGGCCAGCACCCGCGGCACCACGAGGCGCTGGATCGGGTCGATGCCGAGCACCTCCATGGCGTCGATCTCGTCCCGGATCTTCCGGGCGCCGAGGTCGGCACAGATGGCCGAGCCGCCGGCGCCCGCGATGAGCAGGGCCGTCACGATGGGGCTCGCCTCGCGGAGGACAGCCAGCACCGACGCGGCCCCGGTGAACGACTGCGCACCCAGTTGACGCGTCAGGGACCCGAGCTGCAGGGCGATGACTGCACCGAACGGGATCGCGACCAGTGCGGTCGGGATGATGGTCACGCTCGCCACGAACCAGGCCTGCTGGACGAACTCGCGGACCTGGAACGGTCGCTTGGGCAGGTTCCGGAGGACGTCGAGGGCGAAGGCGAAGAGGTTGCCGCTGGCCGCGAGGGGTCGGGTGGGCGAGAACTTCCCGTCGAGCAGGCCCGGGGCCTGTGGCTTGTCGGTCGCGCTCACCCCTCACCGCCCTGCCGGGGAGCACGGCGGTGGCGGTGGCGCCCTGGGCAGCGGCGTCGGCCTCGGGAGCCCAGTGCCGGCCGCCGGCGCCCCGGGTCGGCTCGAAGGCGCCCGAGTCCGCCCGCGCGAGCAGGTCCTCGGGCAGCGACTTGCGGATCTCGGCCCGGGTGCCCTCGTCGAACTCGTGCAGCATCCGGGCGACCCGCTCCTGGCGGCGACGCTCGGCCTTCCGCTCCGGCAGGCCCTCGGTCGGCGTCAGCTGCGGCGGGACGGCATCCCCGCCGGATGCCCCTTGGGGCCGACGCCGTTGTGGGCGTCGCCACCGCGCGCCTCCAGGGCGGCCATCTCGGCCTCGACCTGGGCGACGTCCTTCTCCTCGCTCATGCCGATCGGGCCCTCGCGCCGGCCGTTGAGGAACTGGCGGACGACCGGCTCCTGCGAGGTGAGGAGCTGCTCGCGGGGCCGAACATCACCAGGTTGCGGCGGAACAGCAGACCGAGGTTGTCCGGCACCGTCCGCGCCGTCCCGATGTCGTGGGTGACGATCAGGAAGGTCGCGTCGATCTGGGCGTTGAGGTCGACGATGAGCTGGTTGAGGTAGGCGACGCGGACCGGGTCGAGGCCGGAGTCCGGCTCGTCGAAGAGGATGATCTCGGGGTCGAGCACCAGAGCCCGGGCGAGCCCGGCGCGCTTGCGCATGCCGCCGGAGATCTCGCCGGGCAGCTTCCCTCCGCGCCCTGGAGACCGACCATGTCCATCTTCTCGAGGACGATCGACCTGACCTCGGACTCGCTCTTCTTCGTGTGCTCGCGCAGCGGGAAGGCGATGTTGTCGAAGAGGTTCATCGAGCCGAACAGCGCGCCGTCCTGGAAGAGGACGCCGAAGAGCTTCCGGATCTCGTAGAGCTGGTGCTCGCTCGTCCGGACGATGTCGGTGTCCTTGATGACGATCGAGCCCTTCTCGGGCTTGAGCAGGCCGACCAGGGACTTCAGGAACACCGACTTGCCGGTGCCCGAGGGGCCGAGCAGTACGGAGATCTCCCCGGGCGGCAGGGTCAGGGTGACGTCGCTCCAGATGTTCTGGCTGCCGAACGACTTGGTCAGACCCTCGACCTCTACTGCGACGCCCACGACTGCCTGCCCCTCCGCTCCGGCTGCTGTGCCGGTTCCCCGCCTCGTCGCATCGACGAGCCCCGGCAGTGTCCGACGTCACCGACCGGTCCGCATCCGGAGGTCGACGACGACTTCTACTGACGAGTAACGATGTTGCGAGGCACAGGTTACGTGTGTCACCCGATTCACGTGACCGGAATCTCCAGACAACCCTCCTGGGGGCCGCTCGTTCCCCTGGGCGGGGGACACAGCAGGGGCCGCCCTCCCGGAGGAGGACGGCCCCTGATGGGTCGGACGGTGGTGCGGTCCCCGGCTCAGGCCAGGGACGGTGTCACTTGACGGTGACGGTGGCGCCGGCGCCCTCGAGAGAGGCCTTGGCCTTCTCGGCGGCGTCCTTGGCGACCTTCTCCAGGACGGGCTTCGGCGCGTTGTCGACCAGGTCCTTGGCCTCCTTCAGACCGAGCGAGGTCAGGCCGCGCACCTCCTTGATGACCTGGATCTTCTTGTCCCCGGCAGCCTCGAGGATGACGTCGAACTCGTCCTGCTCGACGGCGGCCTCGGCACCGCCGCCACCGCCACCGGCGGCGGAGCGGCCGCGACGGCCACGGGGGCGGCCGCGGTGACGTCGAAGGTCTCCTCGAACTGCTTCACGAAGTCGGACAGCTCGAGGAGGGTCATCTCCTTGAAAGCGTCGAGCAGGTCCGAGCTGGAAATCTTGGCCATGTCTGTCTCCTTCTCAGGTCACTCGCTGGCCGCGTCGGCGGCGGCAGCGTCGGTCTCGGGGGTGGTGTCAGCAGCAGCTGCGTCATCGGTGGCCGGAGCGGCCTCGGCGGCAGGAGCGGCAGCCTCGGCCGGGGCGTCGGCGGCCTTCTTCTCCTGCAGCGCGGCGGCGAGGCGGGCGACCTGGGACAGCGGGGCCTGGAAGAGCCCGGCAGCCTTGGTCAGGTTGCCCTTCATCGCACCGGCCAGCTTGGCCAGCAGGACCTCACGGGGCTCGACGTCGGCGAGGCGGGTGACCTCGGAGGCGTCGACCGGGCGGCCGTCGACCACGCCGCCCTTGACGATCAGGGCGGGGTTGGCCTTGGCGAAGTCCCGGATGGCCTTGGCGGCCTCGACCGGGTCGCCCTCGATGAAGGCGATCGCGGTCGGTCCGTTGAGCAGCGGGCCGAGGTCGGAGAACCCGACCGCGTCCGCCGCGCGCTTCGTCAGCGTGTTCTTGACGACTGCATAGCTGCTGCCCTCACCGAGGGAACGGCGCAGCTGGGTCAGCTGCGCCACGGTCAGCCCGCGGTACTCGGTGAGCACCGCCGCACTCGAGTTCTGGAACCGCTCGGTGATCTCGTCGATCACCGCGGCCTTCGCCTGCGTGGGCATGGGCCTCCTCTCGTCTGTCGGGCGACCACCGGCCGTTGCGCGACTGCGGGCGATCAACCGGCCCCGGAGACGAGGAACGCCCCGGCGCAGGGCGCACGGGGCGAGGGCGGGCTCGGTGTGGTGCTACCGACGCCCGTCGATCGAACCGTCCTCCTGCGCGGGTCGCCCGGAACTCCGGGACCTTCGATCGCACGCGGACGTGCGACGACCAACGGTCTTGGGGGAACAGCGGCAAGGGTACGCGATGGACCGGCGCGACCGCCAACCGCCCGTCGGCGAAGGCACGAAAGCCCCGCAGCGATGCGCACCGCGGGGCCGTCGGCCCAGGCATAGGTACCTATACGTGCGTTTTCGGGCGGAATCCGCATGCATAGGTACCTATGCCTGGTGGAGCTGTCAGGCGGTGGGCTCGTCCACCAGCATGTTGCGGGTGCGGTTCGGGTCGACCGGGATGCCGGGGCCCATCGTCGTGGAGACGGTGACCTTCTTGAGGTACCGCCCCTTGGCCGAGGAGGGCTTCGCGCGCAGGACCTCGTCGAGGGCTGCGGCGTAGTTCTCGACCAGCTTGGCCTCGTCGAACGAGGTCTTCCCGATCACCAGGTGCAGGTTGGCCTGCTTGTCGACGCGGAAGTTGATCTTCCCGCCCTTGATGTCGTTGACGGCCTTGGTGACGTCGGGGGTCACGGTGCCGGTCTTCGGGTTCGGCATCAGGCCGCGGGGGCCGAGGATGCGGGCGATCCGGCCGACCTTGGCCATCTGGTCCGGCGTCGCGATCGCGGCGTCGAAGTCGAGGAAGCCGCCCTGGATCTGCTCGATCAGGTCGTCGGAGCCGACGACGTCGGCGCCGGCGGCTTCGGCCTCGGCGGCCTTGTCACCGGTCGCGAAGACGATGACGCGGGCGGTCTTGCCCGTGCCGTGCGGCAGGTTGACCGTGCCGCGGACCATCTGGTCGGCCTTGCGCGGGTCGACGCCCAGGCGCATCGCGACCTCGACGGTGGCGTCGTAGGACGTCGTCGACGTCTCCTTGGCCAGCTTGGCGGCCTGGAGCGGGGAGTACAGGTTGTCGCGGTCGACCTTCTCGGCCACCGCGCGGAACTTCTTGCCGTGCTTCGCCATGGGAATTCCTCTCCGGGGCTGTGCGCCCGGGGTCGCGTGGTTCACGGGCCTGGCGAGGCCCTCCCACGAGGTGCTGGGTGGTGCGGCTACTTGACCGTGATGCCCATCGACCGGGCGGTGCCGGCGATGATCTTCTCGGCCTGGTCGAGGTCGTTGGCGTTGAGGTCGGCCATCTTGGTGGTGGCGATCTCGCGGACCTGGTCACGGGTGACCGTCGCGACCTTCGTCTTGTGCGGCTCGCCCGAGCCCTTGTCGACACCGGCGGCCTTGAGGAGCATGCGCGCGGCCGGCGGGGTCTTGGTGACGAACGTGAACGACCGGTCCTCGAAGACCGAGATCTCGACTGGGATCACGTTGCCGCGCTGCGACTCGGTCGCGGCGTTGTAGGCCTTGCAGAACTCCATGATGTTGACGCCGTGCTGGCCGAGCGCCGGACCCACGGGCGGGGCGGGGTCGCCGCGCCGGCGTTGATCTGGAGCTTGATGACCGCGGTCAACCGCTTCCTGGGGGCATGTCTTTCCTTTTTTCATCGTGGACGTAGGGCTGTGGTCTTGGTTGGAAGGCCCCTCTGCAGGGCCCCACCGTGAGCGTGCGAACGGTGGGGGCAGAGGGGTCCTTCGACTAAAGCTTGCTGACCTGGTTGAACGACAGCTCGACGGGCGTCTCGCGGCCGAAGATGGAGACCAGCACCTGCAACTTCTGCTGCTCGGCGTTGATCTCGTTGATCGTGGCGGGAAGAGTCGCGAACGGGCCGTCCATGACGGTCACCGACTCGCCGATCTCGAAGTCGACGACGGCGGCCGGCGCGGCGGCGACGCCACCGGTCGTCGCCTCGGCCCCCGTGGCGCGGGCGGCCTGCGGTGTCGTCGCCGGCACGAGGATCTTGACGACCTCGTCGATCGTCAGCGGCGAGGGCTTGGAGGTCGCGCCGACGAATCCGGTGACACCCGGGGTGTTCCGGACCGCGCCCCAGGACTCGTCGTTGAGCTCCATGCGGACCAGCAGGTAGCCGGGCAGGACCTTGCGGTTGACCTGCGCGCGCTTGCCGTTCTTGATCTCGGTGACCTCCTCGGTGGGCACCTCGATCTGGTAGATGTAGTCCTCGACGTCCAGGGACTGGATCCGTGCCTCGAGGTTGGTCTTCACCTTGTTCTCGTAGCCGGCGTAGGAGTGCACGACGTACCAGTCGCCCGGGGCGATGCGCAGGGCCTTCTTCATCGCCTCGACCGGGTCCTCGTCCTCCGCCTCCGCGAGGGCGGGCAGGTCGGAGGGCTCGGCGGGCGCGGTCATCGGGTCGCTCACCAGGCTGTCGGTGTCGCCGCTCTCGATCTCCGGCGTCACGTCGGAGATGTCGGTGTCGGTGTCGAGATCGCTCGTGTCGGTGGACCCCTCCGCCGCGCCGGGCTCACCGGCGCCGGTCTCGGCGTCGGCGGTCCCACGCTGCTCGAGTGCGGCGTCGTCCAGATCCGTGGCGGTCACGCCTTCGACCGGGGTGGCGGTCTCGAAGGGCTCGCGGGGTCGGTCACTACTTCTCCTCGCTGGCGCTCGTCGGCGTCGTGACCGACGGTGCTGCGCTCATTGGTGATCTCACAAGCTGGATCACGTGTGTTGTCTCTTCCTTGTCAGGTGGCGTTCAGGCGCGGGACGGCAGATCAGCCGAAGACGGCGATCACGCCCTGGGCGAAGAGCAGGTCCAGGCCGGCCACCAGCGCGACGATGAACGCCACGAAGATGATGACCACCGTCGTGTAGGTGATCAGCTCGCGACGACCCGGCCAGATGACCTTCCGCAGCTCGGCGACGACCTCACGCAGGAACCGGGCGATCGAGCGCTTCTGCCCGCTCTCGGTGCGAGCCCGCTCGGCGGCGGCCCGGGACCGGGTCCCGCCCCCGTCCCGCGTCGCCGGACGCGCACCGACGGGACGGCGCGCACGGGCGGGCCGGACCTCGTCGTCCTCGTCGTCGGCGTCGTCGGCGGTGATCCGGCCGCGCCGACCGCGGTCACGAGCGGTGACCACCTTGTCCTCGTCGGCTGCCGCCTCGGCGGACAGCTCGTCCTCGGCGGCCTCGAGCTCCGCGGCGTCGTCGACCCCGGGGGCATCGCGATCGAGCTGCTCGTCGGTCAGCTCGGCGTCGCGAGGGTCGTCCTCACGTCCCGGCTTCTCGTCGCTCACTGCGCCTCGCTCGCCTCGTCGTGGTGACCGCTCGGATGAGCGGCCGGATGGTCGGTCGGAACCTGCCGTGCGGTGGCAGGGGTGACAGGACTTGAACCTGCAGCCTGCGGTTTTGGAGACCGCTGCTCTGCCAATTGAGCTACACCCCTAGTCCCCTGGGCGGGGCCCGGGACCGCCCGCCTCACCACGACAGCACGGAGCCTCGAGGAGGTTCCGGGGCACGCCGGTGGCGGGGTCAGCTGCCCCAGGACGGCCAGTGTACGGGACCGCACGCGCGCACAGCCAACCTCCCGCCGGCCCTCCCCTCCGATGAGTCCGCGACGGTGGTGCCGGCCCTCGAGCACGCCAGGGCGGCGGCAGGACGGCGGCAGGCGCCGGCCCGCGTCGCCGGGCGGCGTCCCCACGGTGCGGCAGCACCTCCGCGCCGGGGCTGCTCGACGAGCTGCAGGTCGGTGTCGTCCCGGTGCTCCCACGTCCGACTGCATCGCGGATGCGCCTTCTTTGACACGATGGGCGCATGACCGCCGTCTCCTCGGAGTCCGCCAGCCCGTCCGCCACCCCCACGGGCGGGAGCCGCATCTCCCGCCGCATCGCCGCCATCAGCGAGTCGGCCACGCTGGCCGTCGACGCGAAGGCCAAGGCGCTGAAGGCCGCCGGCAAGCCGGTCATCGGGTTCGGCGCCGGCGAGCCGGACTTCCCGACCCCCGACTACATCGTCGAGGCCGCGGTCGCCGCCTGCCGCCAGCCGGCCATGCACCGCTACACCCCCGCCGGTGGGCTGCCCGCGCTCAAGGAGGCCATCGTCGCGAAGACGCTGCGCGACTCCGGCCTGCAGTCCACCCCGGCGAACGTCCTGGTGACCAACGGCGGCAAGCAGGCGGTCTACGAGGCCTTCGCCGCGCTGCTCGACCCGGGCGACGAGGTCCTGCTGCCCGCACCGTTCTGGACCACCTACCCGGAGGCGATCCGGCTGGCCGGCGGGGTCCCGGTACCGGTCGTCGCCGACGAGCAGAGCGGCTACCTGGTGTCGGCCGCCCAGCTGGAGGCCGCGCGCACCCCCGCACCAAGGTGCTGCTCTTCTGCTCGCCGTCCAACCCGACGGGGGCGGTGTACCCGGCCGAGCAGGTCGAGGAGATCGGCCGCTGGGCCCTGGACGCCGGCATCTGGGTGCTCACCGACGAGATCTACGAGCACCTCACCTACGGCGGCGTGACCGCGCCGTCGATGCCCGTGGTCGTCCCCGAGCTCGCCGAGCGCTGCGTCGTCGTCAACGGTGTCGCCAAGACCTACGCGATGACCGGCTGGCGGGTGGGCTGGATCCTCGGGCCGACCGACGTGGTGAAGGCGGCGACGAACCTGCAGTCGCACGCGACCTCCAACGTCGCGAACGTCTCCCAGGCCGCCGCCATCGCCGCCCTGACCGGTGACCTTGCCGCCGTCGCCACGATGCGGGAGGCGTTCGACCGCCGGCGGCAGACGATCGTGTCGATGCTGCGGGAGATCCCGGGCGTCGCCTGCCCCGAGCCGCAGGGCGCGTTCTACGTCTACCCGTCGGTGAAGGGACTGCTCGGACGGCCGATCGCGGGGCGGACGGCGGAGACGAGCGTCGAGCTCGCCGAGATCGTCCTCGAGGAAGCCGAGGTGGCCGTCGTCCCCGGCGAGGCCTTCGGGACGCCGGGCTACCTCCGCATGTCCTACGCCCTCGGCGACGAGGACCTGGCGGAGGGCGTCTCCCGGATGCAACGGCTGCTCGGCACGGCCGGCTGACGAGGGCCCCCGTCCTCCTCGCGACGGGGCCGGAACTGCACGGGCCTCATCGCGGGACGTCGTCCTCGCCGAGGGCTCCGGCGTCCTGGAGGACCTGGAGGGCGGCCGGCAGCTCCGCCAGTGCGCGGTGCACGTCCACCGGGGTGGCGAGGCTCCACGCCGTCGCGTCGACGTAGCACCGGATCGCCGCGTCGAAGGCTCCCTCGCCCACCGCCCGCTGGGCCGCGAGCAGAGCCGCGCCGCCCTTGTCGTAGACCAGCCGGAAATAGCTGCCGGTGCTCTCGAACTCGTCCATGGCGGCGCCGACCGGCCCCTCGAGGGTCAGCGCCTCCTCACGGACGAGGCCGGAGCCGGGGTCGACGACGGCCTCCGCCCAGGACGCGAATGCCTCGTCGAGCCACGGATCGCGGAACTGCGAGTTGCCGACCATGCCGTAGAACCACTGGTGGGCCACCTCGTGGACGAGGACCTCCCGGCTCGGCGTCGCCTCCAGGATCATGCTCGGGTACTCGATGCCGCCGCCGAAGTCGGGCAGCAGGGCCACCGAGAGGCTCTCGTACGGGAACGGGCCGAGGAATGCCTCGAGATCGGCGATGGCCGCGGTCGTCCAGGTGCTGAGCACGTCACCTGGAACCGCGGCCCCTGGCAGCACACCGGTCCGCACCTGGGTCCCGCCCGAGGTGGTGGCCTCCGTGGTGGTGAACGGCCCGACCGCGACCGCGACGTCGCGGGCCACCGGCTCCACCGACGTCCAGGTCCGCCGTCCGTCCCGGGCCGCCGAGGGTTCCCCTGCGCGCCCGTCATGAGCACGGTGAGCTCCTCCGGGGCGGAGACCGTGACGACGGTGTCGGCGGCCGGGCTGACCGCCGTCTCCCCACCCACGGACACGAACGGGTCGTCGGCCCACCCGACGCCGGACTCCCAGGCGAGCAGCGGCGCGCCGCTCGCCCACCAGCTGGCCCCGCCGTCCACGCCCAGGCGGTCGAACCCGCCGCTGCCGATGGTCAGCGTGAAGTCCAGCACCACCTCGGTGGGCTCCCCGACCGCCAGCTCCTCCGCCAGCTCGACGACGTACAGCCCGCCGGGACCGGTCGCGCCCGCGGGCTCGTAGCGCCCTCCGGCGACGTCGTCCCCGCGGACGTCGTCGACGACCAGCCGGTTGCCCGCCGGCGAGGAGTCCGGACCGTTCGGGACGAGCCGGAAGACGAGCTCGCGGACGTCGAGATCGGGCGTGAAGGTCACGGTCTCGGTGCCGGTCACCGTGCGCCGGTCGTCGGCCAGGGCGAAGTCGAGGGAGATCTCGGGGCGGTCGGGGTCGGGTTCGGCCCGTTCCGCGGGGCAGCCGCCCACGTCCTCCGGCGCCGCCGCGGGAGCCGACGGCGCCGGAGCGTCAGGCGCCGCCGGTGGGTCGGCGAACGACGTGCACCCGGTCAGCAGCAGCGCGGTCGCAGCGGCGACTGCGGCCCGCCGCGCCCTCATGCCAGGCGGACGATCGCGCGCGCGAGGGAGAGCACCTTCTCGCCGCCGCTGGTGACGGTGAGGTCGACGCGTGCCCGTCCGTCGTCCAGCAGCGCCCCGACCTTGCCGCGCACCGTCACCTCGGCGCCCTCGTCGTCGTCGGGGACGGCGACGGGACGGCCGAAGCGGACATGCTGCTCCACGACGGCGGCCGGATCGCCCGTCCAGGCCGTCACCGCTCGGGCGGCCAGCGCCATCGTGTACATCCCGTGCGCGATGACCCCCGGCAGGCCGACGGCGGTGGCGGTGCGGTCGTTCCAGTGGATCGGGTTGAAGTCGCCGGAGGCTCCGGCGTAGCGGACCAGGTCCGCGCGGGTGATGCGGTAGACCTGCTCGGGCAGCTCGGTGCCCACCTCCACGGCCGGGGTGCTCACGGTGTTCCCCGTTCGCCCCGGGCCACGAGCATCGACGTGGCGGTGCAGACCGGCTCGCCGTCCTCCGTGGCGAGGTCGACCCGCGCCGTCAGCATGTCGTTGCCGGCGACGGTCTTGGCCCCGTCGATCGTCGTCGTCGCCACCAGCCGGTCACCGGCCCGGATCGGGCGGTGGTGGGCGAACCGCTGCTCCCCGTGGACGACTCGGGTGTAGTCGATCGCGACGTCGGGGTCGTCGAGGACCACCATCGCGGCCTCGAGGCTGACGGCGATCGCGAAGGTGGGCGGCGCGATGACGTCGGGGTGGCCGGCCGCTCTCGCGGCATCGACGTCCCGGTGGACCGGGTCGTGCTCACCGATCGCGGTGGCGAACTCGGCGATCTTCGCCCGGCCCACCTCGTGGACGGCAGAGGGCGGGTAGCTGCGCCCGACCAGTTCCCGGTCCAGCGCCATGCTCCCGCCCTCGGCTCGACTACCGACCCGCGTCAGCGGGTCTCGCGGTGCAGCGTGTGCTTGCGCTCACGCGGGCAGTACTTCATCAGCTCGAGCCGGTCGGGGTCGTTCCGACGGTTCTTGCGGGTGATGTAGTTGCGGTTCTTGCACTCCTGGCAGGCCAGGGTGATCTTCGGGCGGATGTCGGTCGCTGCCATGGGGAGTGCTCCTAGCCTTGTACGTCCGCGACGGCGGATGCCGTCACGGTGCTGGCGACGTGCGGACGGACCCCGGACGACCGGGGCCCGTCGGGCGTAGCGGTGACCGGACTTGAACCGGTGACACAGCGATTATGAGCCGCTTGCTCTACCAGGCTGAGCTACACCGCCGGGATGACCGTGCGGCCCGGTCTCGCGACTGGACCGGCTGGCCACAGAGCCCCTTTACGGAATCGAACCGTAGACCTTCTCCTTACCATGGAGACGCTCTGCCGACTGAGCTAAAGGGGCGTGCTCGAAGAGCCGTCCGGAACTCTACCCGACCGGAGCACGTGCGTCGGGCAGGGGTCCGACGCGTCAGGTCCGCACGAACAGCCGTCGGTGGGTCGCCCCCGGGGCAGCCTTCCGGACGCCGGTCCGCGCCAGCAGCCAGCTCTCCAGGCGGTCGTCGGGCAGCGGCCGGCTGACCAGGAAGCCCTGCAGCTTGTCGCAGCCCATCTCGGCCAGCAGGTTCCTGGTGAGCTCGTCCTCCACGCCTTCGGCGACGACCCGCAGCCCCAGGTTGTGCGCCAGCTCGATGATCGAGCGGGCGATGAACGACTCGCCCTGGCTGGTGGACATCCCCAGCACGAAGGACTTGTCGATCTTGACCTCGTCGATCGGCAGCTGCCGGAGCTGCGACAGCGACGAGTAGCCGGTGCCGAAGTCGTCCATGGACAGGCGCAGGCCCAGACCGTGCAGGTCGGCGAGCACCGTGCTGTCACGCACCGAATCGTCGACGACGCTGCCCTCGGTCAGCTCGAGGGTGAGCAGCTCGCCCGGCACGCGGTGCCGTTGCAGCGCGCGCCGGACGCGGGAGACGAGATCGGGCTCGGTGAGGCAGTGCACCGACAGGTTGACGGCGACGGAGAGCGCGATGTCCTGGTCCAGCCAGCGCCGGCAGCGGGCCAGCGCGAGGTCGAGCACGTGGTCGGTGACGGCCCCGATGCGGCCGATCTGCTCGGCGAGATGGATGAAGTCGTCCGGCGCGATGGCCCCGTAGCGCGGGTGCGCCCACCGCACGAGCGTCTCCACGGAGACGATGTCGGAGCTCTGCGCGTCGATGATCGGCTGGAAGACCACGCTGATCTGCCCGTCGGCCATGGCCTGCTCGAGCTCGGTGCCCAGCTGCAGCCGGCGCAGGCTCTGCTGGTCGAGGACCGGGTGGTAGCTGGCCACCCCACCGGAGTCGGCCGCGGCCAGGAGGGCGACGTCGGCCCGCTGCATCAGCATCCCGGAGTCCGCGCCGTGCACCGGGGCGGCCGCCACCCCGATGGTCAGCGTGACCTCCAGGTCCAGCCCCGCGACACGGGCGCGCGTCGAGGCCGCCTCCCGCAGCCTCCGCGCGGCGCGCTCGGTGGCCTGGAGGGAGAGGCCGGGCAGCAGGACGGCGAACTGCTCGCCCTCCATCCGGGCCAGCCTCGCCGCCGGCGGTGCGTGCTCGCGCAGCAGCCCGGCGGTGACCAGCAGCAACTCGTCGCTCGCCGCGTGGCCCAGCGTGTCGGTGACCTCGGTGTAGTTGCCCAGGGCCGCCAGGATCAGTCCCGCGCGGGCGGTGACCGGATCGGAGGCGAGGAGCTCGTCGATCTCCGCGGCGAGGCGCTGCCGGTTGGGCAGCCCGGTCAGCCGGTCGTGGTCGGCGTCGTACCGGATCTGCGTGAGCAGCTGCTGGTGGCGGATGGCCGCGTTGACGTGGGTCAGCATGGAGTCGAGGGCCGCACGATCGCTGTCGCCGAAGGAGATGATGTCGCTGCGACGGTCGCAGACCTCGAGGTAGCCCGGCTCTCCGGCCGCCGTCATCACCGCCGCGCCCAGCAGGTCCGACACCCCGCGCCGCGTCAGCGCGGCCGCCTCCTCGTCGTCGGCGCGGGACATGGCCACCCGGACCGGTCCGCCGTCGGATTCGACCGCTCGCCGGCGGAACACGTCGTCGGGGTCGCCCGGGCCGTCGTACCAGACCGCGCCGTTCTCGGCGACGACGACCAGCCGGGGCTCCTCGTCGAGGTACGGGGGCAACCAGAGCGCGACACGGTCGGCGTTGAGCAGTTCGCGGACGGCCTCGACGATCTGCCGGGTCCCCACCTCGTCGGGTGAGACCTGCTCGACCCGCCGGGCGAAGTCGTAGACCCGCTCGACGCTGCGGCCTTCCCTCGTGACGGCTGCGAAGCGGCGGTAGAGCAGGGCCAGCACGACCAGCAGCGGCGCGATCAGCAGCCATGCCCACGAGCTGACGCTGACCAGCAGCAGGACCGCCAGACCGACGACGACCGAGACGGGCCCGATCATCAGGAGCGGCACGAAGATCGTCGTCCACAGCGTGCGCCCGGGATAGCCCTGCGTCGTGGTGATGGCAGCGGCGATCAACGCCGAGCCCACGACGCTGGCGAGCAGCACGGCCGCCAGGTAGGAGAGCCACGTGGCGGGCTCGGAGATCTCGCCGGCGGGCAGCAGGCTCAGGACGCCGGCGGCGACGCAGACTTCGATTACGACGAGGCTGACGTTGAAGGCAGCCTTCGGCGGCGGATAACCCTGGGCCAGGACAGCGATGCCGACGGCGGCCGCCCAGGCGACCGCCGTCCAGGCGGGCCCCACGGTCACCAGCGCCATCACGAAGGCCAGCTCGCTCGGGGAGTACGAGAAGCCCTGCTTGCGGAACTCGAAGTCGAGGTTGAACGACTCCGCGGCCACCAGGCCGAGGAGGACCGCGACCAGCGGGAGCGGGGCTACCGGCTCCGCCAGCGGGACGAGGACCCACAGTGAGACCGGCACGGCGACGGCGAGCGCGATCCAGGCCACGCTCCAGGCACTGAGGAGCGGCCGGTGCGGCGCGTGCTGGTCCTGCTCGGCCACTCGTACCTGCGTTTCCCTGGGAAGTCGGGCGCGCCGAGGCTAACAGCGGACCGCGCCAGGGCAAGCCTCATCGACCCGAAGGGGTTGGACGGCGTCCCGGGCGCGAGGCGGCCAGCAGTGGGCCGGCCGCCTCGACGCCATCGGTCCGGGCGGGCGGTGGATCAGGCGGAGAAGCTCCACTTGGGGCCACGGCTCCACTTGGGACCACGGCTCCACTTGGGGCCACGGACGGAGAGGGACTGGACGGTGCTGCTCATGACGCCTCCAAGGCATGACTGACTGCGGCTTGTGCGGCAGCCACCTACGCGCGGGGGCAGAGCGTCGTTCAGTACGGACCGCGCTGGAGACATTGCTTCCCGTCACCCGGTTGGACAAGCACCGAAGATCACGTCCGGGTGACGGACAGTCGCGTCGTCGCTCTGTGTGATCACTCATAGACGACATGTCACCAGTTGGGGTGACGCGTCCTCAGCGACGTCCGGGTCGCAGCCCACCGAACGGACCGTGAGCAGCCTCGTGTCCCGCGCGCTCTCGCAGCTCGTCGGCCGCCATGTCGGCCATCCCGCCGGTCAGGAGGTCGAGCGCGGGACCGACCCAGTCCTTCTCGGGCGATGTCGGGGCCGCCGGATCGCCGAGCAGCGCCGCCGTCCGCCGGTACGACGCCTCCGACTGACCCTGGACCGCCTCAGCCCGAGCCGCCAGGCTCGGCGGCACGGTGGCGAGCGCCTCGGCGCCGGCGACGTCGGCCCCGAAGCGCAGTCCGCGGTCCGGGCCCTGCTCGTAGGTCCCGTCCATGTCGAAGAGGACCGGGCCGTACGCGCCGAGGACGTCCGCGACGAGGCCGACGGGCTTGAACGGCACGTACGACGCCACCTCGAGAACCCATCCGGCGGTCCAGTTCCACAGCCGCTCCCTGCTCTCGGCCTCCGCCTGGAGGTCGAACCCGTCCAGCGCGTACGTCAGCCGCTGCCCGTACTCCTGGACGGCGACATAGGCGGCGGGAACGGCGACGGCGGGCAGCGGGTGGGTGCGGCTGGTCCCGGACAGGTCGTGCGACTGCTCGCCGGCCCACTCCGACAGCGCCGCCTCCACGGTCGCGGCGGCCTGCCGGTCCACCGTCACGTAGCCCAGGCCCTTGAGGAGGTCGCCGCCCGCGCCTCCGGCGCCGTCGGACGCCGCAGCCACGAGTGCGTCGGCCGCGAGGCCCGCGTGCGCGGCGACCCCTTCGCCCAGAGCGGGTGCCACCGCGGCGACGACGGCTCGATCCACCGTGCGGTGAGCAGGATCGCCCTCGACGAGGCCGGTGCCGATCGTCTCCAGCCCCACCCGCAGTGCGCGCTCCCCGGCCGGCCCGGTGGACCGCCCGGCTTCGCCCACGAGGTCGCCGAGGCTGCGCCGCCGTCACCCCAGGACCGGATGAGGGATGCCTGCCATACCCGTGCGTCGCCGAGGAGAGCGGCCGCGGCCTCCTGGTCACCGCTGCGCGCCACGAACTGCACGGCCACGGCCACCGGATCCGCCGCCTCGGAGGACCAGGTCAGAGGAACCGTGCCGGCAGGCGTCCCCTGCACGTGCTCGCGCACCAGCAACTGCCGCGCCCACTCCGCCGCCGTCGCCGGCCGGACGCCGGCGGAACGAGTTCCCGCGAGGAGCACGGCCGCCATCCCGGCAGCCGCCGCGGCCGCGCCGGTGCGCTCGTCGCTGTGGACATAGGTGGCCCCCAGCACTGCCGCCACGCCGTCGTGCGCCGCGTCACCCGGCGTCGCGGCACCGAGGGAAGATGCCAGCACCCGCGCCAACGGATGGTCGGGGCCGTCGGGATCCTGCCCGAGCAGCTGCAGGAGCTGGCCGACCCCTTCCGCTCCCAGCTGCCGCAGGAAGGCAGCGGCGAAGGCTGGGTTGCGCGCCAGGGCCGTGGCGTCCGTGGCCAGCGCCGCGCGCTCCTCCGGGGAGAGGCGTGAGCCGATCATCGTGTCGGCCAGCGCGCGTCCCCGTCCGGCGAGCTCGGGCGCGCCCCACCCGGGCAGCGCGGCCGCCAGGTGCGCCAGGACGCGCCCGCCGTCGCCGGCCCGGCCCGTGCCTCCCACCGGCCGCGCCGCCGCGGCCAGCGCGCGCACCGTGGCTGCGGCGTCGTCGGCGACCTCCTCGAGCACGAGCGCGTGCCGCCGTCGTCGCCGTGCCTCGGCCGCCTCGAGCTCGGCCACCGGGCCCACCCACGCCGACGAGCCGCTCGTCACGGCCAGCCGCGGGTCCTCGATCTGCCCCAGGAGCTGCCACGTCCTCCGGAAGTCCTCGTCCTGCTCCGCCCGGAGTGCGGCGACCGCTCGCCGCGCGTCCCGGAGCACGTCCGCGTGCGTGGTCAGGCGCCCGGCGGCGGCCCGGACCGCGTCCCCGGACTCACGGGCGATCACCGCCACGCGGGACAGCTGGATCGCGGCCGCCGTCGCGTCGGCGCCGAGCCATCCCGGCGCCGAACCCGCCGGGCCGGACAGCTGATCGGCCAGCAGGGCCAGCCGGTACGCCGCGCCTGCGACGTCCCGGACCAGGTCGTCCACGGCGGCCGGGCCGCCCGGCGGCATCTCGAGCGGCACCGGGTCGGGTACCTCGACGCTCATCCTGCACCGCCCCGGTCACGGGCAGCGAGCAGCCCCCGGTCCAGCGCCGTCCAGGAGTCGGCGACGGCGGCGACCGTCGCGGCCAGCCAGCCGAGCTCACCGGCGAGCGCCCGTCCGGCCGCCCGCTGGCCCTCGAGGAACGCCTCCAGCCCGGGGCGGAGGACGTCTCCCACGTCGCCCGGTCCGGCGAGCCGGGGCGCGATCTCCTCGGCCTCCGCGGCGGCCCCGCGCAACGAGCCGGCGAGGGCGTGCACCTCGGCCGGCGGCATCTCGATGGACATGGCCGGAGTCTGGCGTCCGCGCGCCGGAGGCCGGGCCGTCGTCCACAGGCCTCGCCGGGCGGAAGGCCTCCACCCGATCGGGTGTCCACAGTGTCCACAGACCCCGTCCACAGGCAGTGGACAACCGCTCGCGCCCCTACGCTGCCCCGGTGCGGCACCACCGGTGGGAGGGCGAACGGGGTCGACCCTGCCGTTCGTGCTGGTCTGCTGGACCGTCGCCGCGCTGATGGCCTTCGGGGCGATCGCGGCGTCCGACGCCTTCCTCGAGCAGCAGGAGGTGCAGTCGGTGTGCGACGGCGCCGCACTGGCGGCGGCCAACCGCACGGACGAGGCCGCGGTCTACGCGAACGGGCTGGGGAGCGAGCTGCCGCTCACCCGGGCGACCGCACAGGCCGCCGTCGCGGACCAGCTGGCCGACGGCGGGACCTCGCTGGACTCCTGGTCGGCCGAGACCGACGGTGCCGAGGTCACCGTCCGGTGCACCCGTTCCGTCCACATCGCCTTCGGCTGGCTGTTCCTGGGCGGCGAGCCCCTGGAGCGCACCGCCGTGGCCAGCGCCCGCGCACCGACGGCGCCCTGACCACGCGAACGGCCCCCGACCAGGAGAGGTCAGGGGCCGTTCGTACCGGGCGTGGCGGGTGAAGGATTCGAACCTTCGTAGGCTAAGCCGACGGATTTACAGTCCGCTCCCATTGGCCACTCGGGCAACCCGCCGTGCAGTGGTACCGGAGCAGCGTACAAGAACGGTGGAGCGCGTCCTCGGAAACCCCGGGGCGCGGCCCGCCCAGCGGAAGGGGAAGAGCCATGGCCGACGCGTCCTTCGACGTCGTGAGCAAGGTCGACCGCCAGGAGGTCGACAACGCCCTCAACCAGGCGGGCAAGGAACTCTCGCAGCGGTTCGACTTCCGCGGGACCAACGCCACGATCGCCTGGGCCGGGGAGGACGGCGTCAGCCTCCAGGCCGACACCGAGGAGCGCGTCGCGGCCGCGCTCGAGGTGTTCAAGGAGAAGCTGATCAAGCGCAACATCTCGCTGAAGGTCCTCGACGCCGGCGAGCCCCAGGCCTCGGGCAAGGTCTACAAGATCGGCGCGAAGATCAAGCAGGGCATCGAGAGCGACGTCGCCAAGAAGATCGCGAAGATGATCCGCGACGAGGGCCCCAAGGGCGTCCAGGCGCAGATCCAGGGCGACCAGCTGCGTGTGAGCGGGAAGAAGCGGGACGACCTGCAGGCGGTGCAGCAGCTGCTGCGCGGAGCCGACCTCGACGTCGCCCTGCAGTTCGACAACTACCGCTGAGCGGCCCGACCGTAGGGTCGGGTGCCGCCGTAGCCCCGGCAGAACCCGACCCATGGAAGGCCACCCGTGACCCGTCGGAGCATCCTGGCCGCCCTGACCGGCGCCGTCGTGGTCGGCGGCGTCGTCGTCCTGGCGGCGACCTACGTCCCGCCCAACGAGCGCGGCGTGGTGGCCGAGGGCGTCGACCGCATCGACGGGACGCTCGTGGGCGCCGGCTCCAGCGCCCAGCAGGCGGCCATGCAGGGCTGGACCGCCGGTTTCACCGCCGTGCAGCCCGGGTTGACCGTCAGCTACGACCCGATCGGCTCCGGCGGGGCCGGGAGCAGTTCCTCGCCGGCGGCACCGACTTCGCCGGGTCCGACGCCGCCCTGGACGACGAGGAGCTGGTCGAGGCCGAGGAGCGCTGCGGTCCGTCCGGGATCTTCGAGCTGCCGAACTACATCTCGCCGATCGCCGTCGTCTACAACCTCGAGGGCGTCGAGGAACTCGACCTGTCCCCCGAGACGCTCGCCGGCATCTTCGCCCAGCAGATCACCACCTGGAACGATCCGGCGATCGCCGCCGACAACCCCGACGCCGAGCTACCCGACCTGGCCATCACTCCGGTCAACCGCAGCGACGAGTCCGGCACCACCGAGAACTTCACCGACTACCTCGCCGACGCCGCCGGCGGGGCCTGGCCGCACGAACCCGACGGCAGCTGGCCCGTTCCCGGCGGCGAGGCCGCCCAGGGCAATTCCGGGGTCGTGGCCGCCGTCGGCGGCGGCCAGGGCACCATCGGCTACGCCGACCTCAGCCAGGCGGGCGATCTGGGCGTGGCGAGCATCGGCGTCGGCGACGAGTTCGTCGCGCCGTCGGCGGAGGCCGCCGCGGCCGTCGTGGAGAACTCACCGCGCCTCGAAGGCCGGGGCCAGCACGACGTCGTCATCGAGCTGGACCGCGACACCGCCGGGTCCGGCGAGTACCCGATCGTGCTGGTCAGCTACCACATCGGCTGCCTCGAGTACGACGAGCCGGGCACCGCCGAGCGACTGCGGGCCTTCATGACCTACGTCGTCAGCCCGGAGGGGCAGGAGGCCGCCGCCGAGGTCGCCGGTTCCGCGCCCATCTCCGACGGTCTCCGGGAGCAGGCCCTCGACGCCATCGACGCCGTCCGGGCAACCTGACGAGGGACGCGGCGGGTCAGCGCTGGCCGAGCTCCCGGGCCAGCTCCTCCAGACGGGCGATCCGCTGCGGCATCGGGGGTGCGAGGCGAACATCGACGCCATGCCCTGACCGCGGAACGGGTTGGCGATCATCAGGTGGCTCTGGGTCACGAGCCGGTCGTCCTGGGGCAGCGGGAGCGCGGTGGCGCCCCGCTCGATCTTGCGCAGCGCCGACGCCAGCGCCAGCGGGTCCTGCGAGAGGACGGCGCCCGAGGCGTCGGCCTGGAACTCCCGGCTGCGGCTGACCGCCATCTGCACCAGGCCGGCGGCCAGCGGGCCGAGGAACACCAGCAGCAGTCCGCCGAGCATGTTGCCGCCGCCGCGGTCGTCGGACCGCCCGCCGAACAGCGACGCGAACATCGCCATGTGGGCCAGGTAGGTGATCACCGTCGCCATGGCACCGGCCACGGAGCTGATCAGGATGTCGCGGTTGTAGACGTGCGACAGCTCGTGGGCCAGCACCCCCGCAGCTCCCGGCGGTCGAGCAGCTCCAGGATCCCCTGGGTCACGCAGACCGCCGCCTTGCGCGGGTTGCGGCCGGTGGCGAACGCGTTGGGCTGGTTCGTCGGGCTCACGTACAGCCGCGGCATCGGCTGGCGGGCCTCGGTGGCCAGCTCGCGGACCATGGCGTAGAGCTGCGGCGCCTGCGTCTCGGTGACCGGGAACGCCCGCATGGCCCGCAGCGCGAGCTTGTCGGAGTTGAAGTACGCGTAGCCGTTCACACCCAGCGCGACCACGAGGGCGATCAGCAGCCCGCCGCGGCCCCCGACGAAACCCCCGATGGCGACGATGAGCCCGCCCATCGCCCCCAGGAGGACGGCGGTCTTCAGTCCGTTGCTCCAGCGCTGCACGTCCCGTCCAACGCCACGTCGGCGGGCGCCGTTCCCCGTGCGGGTGCGACCTGTCCCCCATCGGAATGAGGAACGGCGTCCCCCTTGTTAGGGCACCCGAAGAACGCCGTGTCCGGATCCACATCCCGGCAGGCGACGCACGCACGTAACCTCGGCCGGTGGAGGTACACCACTGATGACTGCCAGCACCCCGACCGCCGCGGCCGAGACCGGGCCGGTGGCCGGTTCGGCTCCGGGCGGCCTCGTCAAGAGCGTCGTCGAGCTCGACCGCGTCGTCATCCGGCTCGCCGGTGACTCCGGCGACGGCATGCAGCTCACCGGCAACCGGTTCACCAGCGAGACGGCGAGCTTCGGCAACGACCTCTCGACGCTGCCCAACTTCCCCGCCGAGATCCGGGCGCCCACGGGGACCCTGCCCGGCGTGAGCTCCTTCCAGCTGCACTTCGCCGACCACGACATCATGACGCCGGGCGATGCCCCCGACGTCCTCGTGGCCATGAACCCGGCGGCGCTCAAGGCCAACCTCATGGACCTGCCCGGCGGCGGCCTGCTGATCCTCGACTCCGACGAGTTCACCCCGCGGAACCTCGCCAAGGTCGGTTACGCGACCAACCCCATCGAGGACGGCTCGCTCGAGGGCTGGCAGACCGTCAGCGTGCCGCTGACCTCGATGACGACCGACGCGCTCAAGGACTCCGGCCTCGGCAAGAAGGAGGCCGAGCGCTCGAAGAACATGTTCACCCTCGGCCTGCTCAGCTGGATGTACCACCGGCCGACCGAGGGCACGATCCGCTTCCTCGAGCGCACCTTCCGCCGCAAGCCCGAGATCGCGGCCGCGAACATCGCCGCGTTCCGGGCCGGTTACAACTACGGCGAGACGACGGAGGCCTTCGCGGTCTCCTACGAGATCAAGCCCGCCCCGATGGCGCCGGGCCGCTACCGCAACATCTCCGGCAACCAGGCGCTGGCCCTCGGCCTCGTCGCGGCCGGGCAGCGGTCGGGTCTGCCGGTGTTCCTCGGCGCCTACCCGATCACCCCGGCGTCGGACATCCTGCACGAGCTGTCCAAGCACAAGTCCTTCGACGTGCGCACCTTCCAGGCCGAGGACGAGATCGCCGGCATCGGCGCCGCGCTGGGTGCGTCCTTCGGCGGGGCGCTGGGCATCACGACGACGTCCGGCCCCGGCGTGGCCCTCAAGGCCGAGACCATCGGCCTGGCCGTCATGACCGAGCTGCCGCTGGTCATCGTCGACGTCCAGCGCGGCGGGCCCTCCACCGGGCTGCCGACCAAGACCGAGCAGTCGGACCTGCTGCAGGCGCTGTTCGGGCGCAACGGCGAGGCCCCCGTCCCGGTGGTCGCCCCGCGCTCGCCAGGCGACTGCTTCGACGCCGCCCTCGAGGCGACCCGGATCGCGCTGACCTACCGGACCCCCGTCATCCTGCTCTCCGACGGCTACCTGGCCAACGGGGCCGAGCCCTGGCCCGTCCCGGCCGTGGACGACCTCCCCGACCTCACCGGCGCCGTCGCGTTCGCGACCGAGCCGAACGGGTCGGCCGCCGACGGCGAGGAGGGCGTCTTCCTGCCCTACCTGCGCGACGAGGAGACCCTCGCGCGACCGTGGGCGATCCCGGGCACCGCCGGGATGCAGCACCGGATCGGCGGCCTGGAGAAGGCCGACCGGACGGGCAACATCTCCTACGACCCGGCCAACCACGACTTCATGACCCGCACGCGGCAGGCGAAGATCGACGGGATCGCGAACAGCCTCCCCCGACCGAGGTCGACGACCCGGACGGCGACGCCCGCGTCGCCGTCATCGGCTGGGGATCCACCTACGGGCCCATCGGCGCCGCCTGCCGGCGCATCCGGCGCTCGGGACGCTCCATCGCGCAGGTGCACCTGCGCCACCTCAACCCGATGCCGAACGACCTCGGCGAGATCCTGCGCCGCTACGACCGGGTGGTGTGCCCCGAGATGAACCTCGGCCAGCTCTCCATGCTGCTGCGCGCGAAGTATCTCGTCGACGTCGAGAGCCACACCCAGGTCCGCGGGCTGCCCTTCCGGGCCGCCGAGCTGGCCGCCGTCATCCAGGAGGTCATCGACCGGGCGACCACCGTCCCGGCCGGCGCCCCCGCGAACGGAGAGCTCCAGTGACCACCGTCGAACTCGGCATGCCCGCCGAAGGACCCATCGCGGACGCGATCGCCCACTCGGTCGACGCCCACGGCCCGAAGCAGACCGAGCTCAAGGGCAAGGACTTCAAGACCGACCAGGAGGTGCGCTGGTGCCCCGGGTGCGGTGACTACGTCATCCTCAACGCGGTCCAGAGCTTCCTGCCGAGCCTCGGCATCGCCCGCGAGGACATGGTCATCGTGTCCGGGATCGGCTGCTCCTCGCGCTTCCCGTACTACATGAACACCTACGGGATGCACTCCATCCACGGCCGCGCCCCGGCGATCGCGACCGGCCTGGCCGCCTCTCGTCCCGACCTGTCGGTGTGGGTGGTGACCGGCGACGGCGACGCGCTCTCCATCGGCGGCAACCACCTGATCCACGCGCTGCGCCGCAACATCAACCTGACGATCCTGCTGTTCAACAACCGGATCTACGGGCTGACCAAGGGCCAGTACTCCCCACCTCCGAGGTCGGGAAGGTCACCAAGTCCACGCCGATGGGCTCGATCGACGCGCCGTTCAACCCCGTGTCGCTGGCCCTGGGCGCCGACGCGACCTTCGTGGGCCGGGCGATGGACTCCGACCGCAAGGGGCTCACGGACGTCCTCCGGCAGGCCGCCGAGCACCAGGGCACGTCGCTGGTCGAGATCTACCAGAACTGCAACATCTTCAACGACGGCGCCTTCGAGCTGCTGAAGGACCCGGCGACCGGCACCCAGTGGTCGATCCCCTGGTCCACGGCGAGCCGCTGGTCTTCGGCCCCGACGGCGCCTCGTGCGTGGTGCGCGACGACGTCGGGGGCTGCGGATCGCCGAGACCAACCAGGTCGACGCGTCGGAGATCGTGGTGCACGACGCGCACCGGGAGAACCCGGCCTACGCGTTCGCCCTGTCCCGGCTCTCGAGCCAGGACCTGCGCTACACGCCGATGGGCGTCTTCCGGGCGGTCCAGAAGCCCACCTACGACGCGATGATGGCCGAGCAGCTCGACGTGGCGCGGGTGCAGGAGCCGGCCGACCTCGACGCGCTGCTCGCGGGCAACGACACCTGGGACGTGCGATGACACCGTCGTCCTCCGGACGACACCGCGGCCAGGTGCCGTTTCCCGGGTGAGCTGAGCCGCTGCGTCACGCCTGCGCGGAGACCCCGCGGGTCCCCATTCGGCGCGACCGGACGTGGTCACCGTCGCGACATTCCCCCAGGACCTCGGTGAGCACGTCCAGGGCGTGGTCGAGCTCGGCGGACGACGGGGCGGCGTAGCCCAGGACCAGGCCGGCCCGCCGGCCGGGCCCGTCCCCGTGGTGGTGGCGCGCCAACCCGTCCAGGGCCACCCCCGCTCGGCGGCCAGCGCGAGCGCGCGGTCCTCGGCCCCGGGGCCCGGCAGCGGGACGACGACGTGGGCGCCGGCCGGATCGCCCTCGGCGACGGCGCCCGCCTCGGCCACCGCCGCCAGCACCGCGGCCCGCCGTCGTCCGAGCTCGCGGCTCAGCCGGCGCAGGTGCCGGGCGAGGTCACCGCTGTCGGCCAGGGCGGTGAAGACCCGCTGCCCGGCTCGCGGAGGGCGGGCCCCGGTGGCGGTGCGCCGGGCCACCAGCTCCGCGCGCAGCTCCGCCGGCGCCACCAGCCAGCCCACGCCCAAGGTGGGGCTGAGGATCTTGCTGCTGGTCCCGAGATGGACCACGACGTCGGGTCCGAGCGCGCCGAGCAGCGGCAGCGGCGCGACGTCGTAACGCAGCTCGCCGTCGTAGTCGTCCTCCAGGACCCACCAGCTCTCGGCGCGGGCCCGGGCGACCAGGGTGGTCCGCCGGGCAGCGGAGAGGCGCCGTCCCAGCGGGAACTGGTGGGCGGGCGTGCAGTACACGGCGGCCAGGCCGCCCGGCACCGCGTCGACCACGAGCCCGTCGCCGTCCACCGGCAGGGGGACGACGGCGACGCCGGCTGCCCGGAGTGCGCCCACGACCCGGTGGTAGCCGGGATCCTCCACGCCCACCCGGCTGCCGGGCGGCAGGAGGCGGGCGACCTCCCCGACCGCGGCAGACGTCCCGGCGGTGGCCAGCACGTCCTCGGGCGCCGCGGGCAGCCCGCGGTGGCGCAGCAGGTGCTCGGTCACCGCCCGTGCGAACGCCGGGTCGGCAGCCGGCTCGGGACCGCCGTCGGGCGCGATGTCCCCGGCGGCTCGCCACGCACGCCGCCAGGCCGCCCGGTCGAGCACCTCGAGGCACGGGGACCCGGCGCGCAGGTCCACCGGCGCCGGCTCCGGCCGGTCGCGCGGCCGCCCGCGGGGCGCAGGTGCCGGCGCAGCGGTCACCGTGCCGACGACGAAGGTGCCGGCGCCGCGGCGGCCCACGGCCCACCCTCGGCGAGCAGCTGGTCGTAGGCCGCCGCCGTGACGGTCCGGCTGACCGCCAGGGCGGTGGCGAGCTCCCGCGTCGAGGGCAGCCGGTCGCCGGGGCGGAGCGCACCGCCCGCGGCGCCGGCACGCAGCGCGTCGGCCAGCTGCACCGACAGCGGCGTCCGCGACGTCCGGTCCAGCACGACCGCCGGGACCGCTGCCACTCCACACCTCCGCGCCGGGCGATTGGCCTGCTGGGAATCTAGCGGATTGGACGTTGGGAGACGCCACTCGTCGGGTCATCGTGGTCGGCGTGACCGCTCCCCGCTCTCGCCGACCCCGCGCAGCACCGTCCGCCGTGGCGCACAGCGCGCCCGCTTCGACCGCGCAGAGCTGTACGCGGTCCTCGACGCCGGACTCGTCGGCCACCTGGCGGTGGTCGTCGACGGAGCACCACTGGTCCTGCCCACCGGCTACGGGCGCCGCGACGACACCCTCTACCTGCACGGCTCCACCGGAGCGGCGTCGCTGCGCGCCGCGGCCGCCGGAGCGCCGGTCTGCTTCACCGTGACCCACCTCGACGGCGTCGTCTACGCGCGCTCGGCGTTCCACCACTCGATGAACTACCGCTGCGCGGTGGTCCACGGCCGCCTGGTCCCCGTGAGCGACCCGGACGAGCGGCTCGCCGGGCTCGAGGAGCTGACGGAGCACCTGGCACCGGGGTCGTGGGCCGCCACCCGGCGGCCGGACCGCAAGGAGCTGGCCGCCACCGCGCTGTTCGCCCTCGACCTCGCCGAGGCCAGCGTCAAGGTGCGCAGCGGACCGCCAGGGGACGACGAGGAGGATCTGGCGGCGCCGGTGTGGGCAGGGGTCCTGCCGCTGCAGACCGTGTTCGGCGAGCCTGAGCCGTGCCCCCTGCTGCCCCCGGCATCCCGGTGCCGGCGCGGGTGCGCGGGCGCTGATCAGCCTTCGGGCGTCACCCGCAGCACCCGGTCGCGGCCGTCCCCGTTGTCCGTCGTCACGTACAGCGCGCCGTCGGTTCCCAGCTGCGGGGTGCGGATGCGGCCGTAGGCGTCCTCCAGCTCGGGGATCCGGAACTGCTCGACCAGCTCGCCCTGCTCGTCGAGCCGCAGGGCCAGGACCCCGGTGTCCTTCTGCACGCCGATGAGCAGCAGCCCGTCGTAGTCGCCCCACTCCTCGCCGGTCAGGAAGGTGCCGCCGCTGGGCGCGATCGTCGGGTCCCCGGAGGACCAGACCGCCGGCACGGCGCCGGGCAGGTCCGGATCGGTCATCGGCACGCTCTCGTCGTACCGTCCCGACCCCACCGGGTCCCAGCCGTAGTTGGCACCGGACTCCAGCAGGTTCACCTCGTCGTCGACGTCGGGCCCGTGCTCGACGGAGAACACCTGACCGGTGCCCGGGCGCACCGCCAGCCCCTGGACGTTGCGGTGCCCGTAGGTCCAGATCAGGTCCTCGGCGCCGTCGTCGGAGGTGAACGGGTTGTCCGGCAGCGGGTCGCCGGTGGCCGGGTCGGCCCGCAGCACCTTTCCGGCGAGACTCCCCAGATCCTGCGGATTGCTGCCGACGGCGTTGTCGCCGGTGCCGACCAGGAGGGCACCGTCCGGGCCGAACTCCACCCGGCATCCGCCGTGCCGGCCCGAGTCCTCGTTGACCGGGATGCCGCCGATGAGCGGATCGTCGACGCGGGTGGCCGCGCGCCAGTCCTCGGCGGCGTTCCAGGCGATGACCTCGATGGCGGGGCCGCCGTCCGGTCCGCCGTCGACGACGCCCTGGCAGGTGTAGAAGCGCCGGTTGTCGGCGAAGCCGGGATCGAGCGCCAACCCCATCAGGCCCGTCTCGCCGACGGCGTAGAGGTCGTCGAAGTCGGCCTGCACGGGCTGGACCGTGCCGTCGGGCAGCACCGCCGTCAGCCCACCGGCCCGCTCGTCGACCAGCAGCGTCCCGTCGTCGGCCTGGGCGACGTCCCACGCGCGGGTCAGCCCGTCGGCCACCACCTCCACCTCGAGCCCCGGGGCACCGGCCGGCGCGGACGACGTGGGCGATCCGGCACCGGACGCATCGCCCGAGGAGCCGTCCGTTCCACAGGCGACGGTCAGCAGGAGGAGCCCGGCGAGCAGGGCGGGGCATCGCGAGTCGGGGAGCACGTGATCGTCGTGCCCATCGCCGTCAGCTGGTACGCGTGACCACGTAGTCGCACAGGGCCGACAGCGCGTCCCGGACCTCCCCGCGGGGACGGTGGCCAGGTGGGCGCGCGCCCGGTCGGCGTACTGGGCCAGGACGTCGTTGGCACGCGCCAGCGCGGCCGAGGACCGCAGCAGGGTCAGCGCCTCGGCGTGCTCGTCGTCGTCGGTGACCGGGCGGGAGACCAGCTCCCGCAACCGCGCGTCCGCCGGGGCGTCGTCGGCCAGGGCGAACAGGGCAGGCAGCGTCGCGATCCCCTCGCGCAGGTCGGTACCGGGCGACTTCCCCGAGGTGCCGCCCTGGCTGACGATGTCGAGCAGGTCGTCGGAGAGCTGGAAGGCCACGCCCACCTCCTCGCCGAACGCGGTCAGCTCGGTGACCAGCGCCTCGTCCAACCCGGCGAAGCGCGCCCCGAAGCGGGCCGAGGTGGCCACCAGGGAACCGGTCTTGTCCGCCAGCACGTCCAGGTAGTGCGCGATCGGGTCGACGCCGGGCTCGGCGCCCACCGTCTCGCGGATCTGGCCGGTGACCAGACGCTCGAACGTCTGCGCCTGGATGCGGACCGCCTCGGGGCCGAGGTCGGCCAGCAGGTCCGAGGCGCGGGCGAAGAGCAGGTCGCCGGTGAGGATCGCGATGCTGTTGGTCCACCGGCTGTTCGCACTGGGCGCGCCGCGCCGCACGGCGGCTTCGTCCATGACGTCGTCGTGGTAGAGCGTCGCGAGATGCGTGAGCTCGCAGACGACCGCGGACTCGGTGACCCCGGGGCGCCCGGGTCACCCAGCTGGGCCGCGAGCAGCGCCAGCATCGGCCGGAACCGCTTCCCGCCCGCGGACATGAGGTGACCGGCCGCCTCGCGGATGAACGCGTGCTCGCTGCCCACGGCCTCGACGAGCATCGCCTCGACGCGGGCGAGCCCCTCGGCCAGCGAGCCGCCGAGCTCTCCGTCGGGCAGCCAGGGACCGATGGTCGAGGCGGGGGTGGAGATCCGGCGCTGCGCCTGGGGGCTGCCGCCCTGGACCACGGTGTTGGTGCCCTCGACTGCGGCACGGGCTCCGGTCATCAACCGACGAATCTAGCCGCCTGCTCGGCGAGGTCGAGCACCGACCCGGGCACGATGCCCAGCGCCAGGGTCGCCGTGGCGGTGATCGCGAGGACGATCGTGGTGGGCATGCCCGGGACACCGACCGTGGGTCCGTCCGCTGCCGGGGGCGAGAAGTACATCAGCACGATGACCCGCAGGTAGAAGAACGCCGCGACGGCGCTGGCCAGGACGGCCACCAGCACCAGCGGCCACGCCCCTCCTCGACGGCGGCCCGGAACACCGCGAACTTGCCGGTGAAGCCGGACGTGAGCGGGATGCCGGCCAGGGCGAGGAGGAACAGCGTCATCACCGCCGCGGTGAGCGGCGACCGGGCGGCCAGCCCGGCCCACTGCGAGAGGTGCCCGGCCTCCCCGTCGCCGTCCCGGACCAGGGTGAGGACGCCGAAGACGCCGATCGTCGTGAGGCCGTAGACGAGCAGGTAGAACATCGTGGCCGCCAGCCCCGAGCCGTCCCCGTCGGCCCCCAGGCCGATGACGCCGGTGAGGAGGAAACCGGCGTGCGCGATGGAGGAGTAGGCCAGCATGCGCTTGAGGTCGGTCTGGGTGAGGGCGAGGACGGAGCCGATCACCATGGACACGATCGCGACGCCGTAGATCAGCGGCCGCCAGGTCCACTCCGCGGCGCCGAAGGCCACGTAGAGCACCCGCAGGATGGCCCCGAAGGCGGCGACCTTCGTGCAGGCGGCCATGAAGGCGGTCACCGGGGTCGGGGCGCCCTCGTAGACGTCCGGCGTCCAGGTGTGGAACGGCGCCACGCTGGCCTTGAAGAGCAGGCCGACGACGAGCAGCGCCAGCCCGAGCAGCATCAGGACGTCGGTGCCGCCGGCCAGGGACGCCTCGCGGATGTCGGCGAGCCGGACGCTGCCGGTGGCCCCGTAGATCAGCGCCAGCCCGTACAGGAAGAAGGCCGAGGAGAAGGCGCCCAGGAGGAAGTACTTGACCGCCGCCTCCTGGGACAGCAGCCGCCGCCGGCGGGCCATGCCGCTGATCAGGTAGAGCGGCAGGCTGAGCACCTCGAGCGCGATGAACATGATCAGCAGGTCGTTCGAGGTGACGAACAGCATCATGCCGCCGATGGCGAAGGTCGCCAGCGGGTAGACCTCGGTCTGCACCCGCGTCGAGGTGAGCAGCTCCCGGTCGCGGGGGCTGCCGGCCGGGACCGCAGCCGACGTCACGAACGCCGACCGCGCGGGATCGAGCGCCCGCTCGGCGAAGAGCAGGAGGGCCAGGGCGCCGAGGCCGGCGATGGTCGCCTGCAGGAACAGCCCGGCCCGGTCGACGGCCAGCGCACCGACGGCGGTGGTCTCCCCGCCCTCGGTGGCGAACTCCCGGAGACCGGCGAGGAGCAGCGTGCTGACCAGGGCGCCCAGGGTGCCCACGAGCGCGACGGCCACCTGGACGGGGTGCCGGCTCTCGCGGGGCCAGAACGACTCGACGAGGACGCCGACGGACGCCGCGCCGAAGATGAACAGCAGCGGCGCCAGGTCGGCGAAGGACAGGTCTGGGGCCTCGAACATCAGTCGGTTCCTCCGAGGTCGCTCATGGTGGCGCTCACGGCCGGCTCGATCAGCTCGAGCAGCGGCTGCGGATAGACGCCCAGCGCGATGATCAGCACGACCAGCGGGGTCACCACGGCCAGCTCACGGCGGCTCAGGTCGAGCACGCGCAGCGAGCGCCGGGGCGCGGCGAGCGTCGCGGTGGCGCCGCCACCTGTCGCCGGAGCCGGTTCGGCCGGGTCCTCCTGCAGCAGGACGCCCCTCGCCGGGCCGTGCATCGTGCGCTGGTACATCAGCAGGATGTAGAGGGCGGCCAGGATGATCCCGGCCGTCGCGAGGATCGTGAACACCGGCTCTTCGGGGAACGAGCCGATCAGCACGAGGAACTCGCTGACGAAGCTGTTGGTGCCCGGGAGGGCGAGCGAGGCCAGGCCGGCGACGAGGAAGGTGCCGGCGAGCAGCGGGGCCTTCGCCGCGACGCCGCCGTAGTCGCGGATCTGCCGCGAGCCGCCGCGGGCGATGAGCATCCCCACGACGAGGAACAGCAGACCGGTCGCGATGCCGTGGTTGACCATGTAGAGCACCGCACCCGTGGCGGCCTCGGTCGTGAAGGCGAAGATCCCGAGCGCGATGAAGCCGAAGTGCGAGATGGACGTGTAGGACACCAGCCGCTTCATGTCGCTCTGCCCCATCGCGAGGAGGGCGGCGTAGAGGATGCCGACGACCGCGAGCACCAGCACGAACGGCGCGAAGAAGCGCGAGGCGTCGGGGAACAGCGGCAGGCAGTAGCGCAGGAACCCGAAGGTGCCGACCTTGTCCAGGATGCCGACCAGCAGCACCGCGCCGCCGATCGGGGCCTCGGAACCGGAGTCGGGCAGCCAGGTGTGGAACGGCACGAGCGGCGCCTTGATGGCGAAGGCGATGAAGAAGCCGAGGAACAGCAGCTTCTGCACCCCGGGGTCGATCTCCAGCTGGCGCAGCGCGTCGAAGGCGAAGGTGCCCTCACCGAGCTGGCTGTTGCTCACCACGTACAGCCCGATGACGGCGGCCAGCATGATCAGCCCACCGACCAGGCTGTAGAGGAAGAACTTCACCGCGGCGTACTGCCGCCGGGGGCCGCCGAAGCTCCCGATGATGAAGTACATCGGGACGAGCATCGCCTCGAAGAAGACGTAGAACAGGAAGACGTCGGTGGCGGCGAAGACGCCGACCATCATCGACTCGAGCAGCAGCAGCCAGGCGAAGTACGCCGTCATCGACCGCCGCTCGGGCAGCTCGTCGTTCCAGGACGCGCCGATGACGACGGGCACGAGCACCCCGACGAGCAGCAGCATCACGAGGGCGATGCCGTCGACCCCGAGGGCGAAGGACACCCCGAAGTCGGCGATCCAGGTCCAGGAGCTGGTCAGCTGGAAGCGGTCGCCGCCGGTGTCGAAGGCGATCGTCGCGAGCACGGCGAGCAGGAGGACGACCAGGCTCACGCCCAGGGACACCTGCTTGGCGAGCTCGTCGCGGCCCTTCGGCAGCGCGGCGACGACGGCCGCGCCGACCGCGGGGACCGCGATCATCAGCAGCAGGAACGGCAGGTCGCTCACGAGGTGGCCTTTCCGAGAGAGGTCGACGACGCTCATCCCGCCGTCACCGCCAGGAGGGCGCCGGCCACCAGCACCGCGCCGCCGAGGATCCCGAGGGCGTAGCTGCGGACGAAGCCGGTCTGGGCGCGGCCCAGGCGCGAGGACGAGCCACCGAGGCCGGCGGCCAGGCCGTTGACGGCGCCGTCGACCCCACGGTTGTCCACCCAGACCAGCGCCCGGGTCAGCCACTGGCCCGGCCGCATGAAGAGCGACTCGTTGACCGCATCGGCGTAGAGGGCGTTGCGGGCCGCCCGCGTCACCGGCGAGACCCGGACCGGCGCCGTCACCGGGACCTCGCGACGGCCGACGAACAGCCAGGCGGCCAGGACGCCGACCAGCATCACCGCGGTCACGACCAGGCCGATGATCGCCGGGGCCACCACGTGCGCGGCCTCCTCCGGCTCGCCGAACACCGGCTCCAGCCAGCCCGACAGCGGGAAGACCGACACCAGCAGCGCACCGGCCCCCACCGATCCGATCGCCAGGACCACCATCGGCGCGGTCATCACCGATGGCGACTCGTGCGGGTGGACCCCCTCCTCCCACCGGGCTCGGCCGAAGAAGGTCATGAGCATCAGCCGGGTCATGTAGAAGGCGGTCAGCCCGGCACCGAGGACGGCGACCCCGCCGAGGACCCAGCCCCAGACGTCGTCACGGTCCAGCGCGGCCTCGATGATCGCGTCCTTGGTGAAGTAGCCCGAGAGGAACGGGAACCCGATCAGCGCCAGGTAGCCCAGCCCGAAGGTCACGAAGGTGACCGGCAGCTTCTTCGCGAGCGCGCCGAACCGCCGCATGTCCACCTGGTCGTTCATGGCGTGCATGACCGAGCCCGCGCCCAGGAAGAGCCCGGCCTTGAAGAAGCCGTGGGCCAGCAGGTGGGCGAGGCCGGCGACGTAGCCCGCCGGGCCCAGCCCGACGGCCAGGAACATGTAGCCGATCTGGCTGACCGTCGAGTACGCCAGCACCTTCTTGATGTCGTCGTAGGCGCAGCCGGCGATGGCCCCGATCAGCAGGGTCAGCGCGCCGATCGCCAGGACGACGGTGCGCGCGGTCTCGGTGAGGTCGTAGATCGGCGCCGAGCGGGCGATCAGGTAGACGCCGGCGGTGACCATGGTCGCGGCGTGGATGAGGGCGGAGACCGGGGTCGGGCCCTCCATGGCGTCGGGCAGCCACGCCTGCAGCGGGAACTGGCCGGACTTGCCGCACGCGCCGAGCAGGAGCAGCAGGCCCAGGGCCGTGATCGTGCCGCCGGCCAGGGTTCCGACGGCGCCGAACACGCCGGCGTAGGACGTCGTCCCGAGCTGGGCGAACATCACGAAGATCGCCAGGGCCAGGCCGACGTCGCCGACCCGGTTCATGATGAACGCCTTCTTCGCCGCCGTGGCCGCAGCCGGGCGGGTGTACCAGAAGGCGATCAGCAGGTAGGACGCCAGGCCGACGCCCTCCCAGCCCACGTACAGCGCCACGAAGCTGTTGCCGAGGACGAGCAGCAGCATGGCCGCGACGAAGAGGTTGAGGTAGGCGAAGAAGCGACGGCGCGCGGGGTCGTGCGCCATGTAGCCGATCGAGTAGACGTGGATCAGCGAGCCGACGCCGGTGATCAGCAGCGCGAAGATCGCCGACAGCGGGTCGAACAGGAGTCCCGCGCGGACGTCGAGCTCACCGGTCGAGATGAAGGTGAACAGGTCGACGTCGGCCGGCCTCCCGTCCTGCCCCGCGAGCTGGATCGTGCAGAGCACCGCGAGGACGAACGAGGCGGCGACGGTCGCCGTCCCCAGCAGGTGACCCCAGCGGTCGGTGCGGCGGCCGCCGAGCAGCAGCACCGCAGCGCCGGCCAGCGGTAGCGCGATCAGCAGCCACGACCAGCCGAGCAGCCCGTCGGCGGGCAGCGTCTCAGACACAGATGTCCCCGTCTCGCCGTCAGTACTTCAGCAGGTTGGCGTCGTCGATCGAGGCGGACCTGCGGGTCCGGTAGATCGACATGATGATCGCGAGACCGATGACCACCTCGGCGGCCGCCACGACCATCACGAAGAGGGCGATGATCTGGCCGTCCACGGTGCCGGTGGACCGGGCGAAGGTGATCAGCGTCAGGTTGACCGCGTTGAGCATCAGCTCGACGCACATGAAGACCACGATCGCGTTCCGCCGCACGAGGACGCCGACGGCACCGATCGTGAACAGGATGGCGGCGAGCACGAGGTAGTAGCTCAGGGTCATCGGATGTGCCCGCCGTCCTCGAGGGTCGGTGTCGTCGAGCCGAGCGCCGCGTCCGGCGAGCCGAGCTGCTCCTGCCCGGTGGGGCGGGGCATCTCGTCGGGCTGCCCGGGTGCGATGCCCGTCGCGTAGCTGTCCCGTGACTGGCTGCCGTCGGGCAGGATCGCCGGCACCGCGACCGAGTTGGCGCGGGCGAAGACGCCGGGGCCGGAGAGCGTCTGCGGGCGGTCGGTGAGGAACCGGGCCCGCGACAGCTCCTTCTGGCCGCGCCGGCTGCCCGGGGTCCGCTCGATCTGGGTGAACACCAGCGCACCGACGGCGGCGACGATCAGCAGGGCGCCGGTCACCTCGAAGGCCAGCAGGTAGCGGGTGTAGAGCAGTTCGGCGATCGCCTCGATGTTGCCCGCCGACGCGCCGCCCGCCCCACCCTGCACCGCCTCCAGGCCGGTGACCTGCAGGTCCTGGGTGGCACGGGCGATGCCGGCGCCGACGAGGGCGGCGAAGCCGATGCCGACCAGCGCGGCCGCCACCCGCTGGCCGCGCAGCGTCTCCACGAGGGAGTCGGAGGAGTCGCGGCCCACCAGCATCAGGACGAACAGGAAGAGGATCATGATCGCGCCGGTGTAGACGATGATCTGCACCGCACCCAGGAACGGCGCCTCCTGCACGACGTAGAAGACGCCGAGGGAGAGCATCGTGGTGATCAGCCAGAGAGCGGAGTGCACCGCGTTCCGGCTGAAGACCATGCCGAGGGCACCGGCCAGGAGATCGGCCCCAGCACCCAGAACAGGACGGTCTCGCCCCCGCCGAGGGTCTCGGTCATACCGTCTCCTCCTGGACCGGCTCAGCCGCCGACGAGCCCGGCACGCGCAGGTAGTAGTCCTTCTCGTCCTCGCCGAGCCGCATGGGGTGCGGCGGCTGCTCCATGCCGGGCAGCAGCGGCGCCATCAGCTGCTCCTTGGTGTAGATCAGGTCCTGGCGGTTGTCGTCGGCCAGCTCGAAGTCGTTGCTCATCGTCAGGGAGCGGGTGGGGCAGGCCTCGATGCACAGCCCGCAGAAGATGCAGCGCAGGTAGTTGATCTGGTAGACGGCGCCGTACCGCTCACCGGGTGAGAAGCGGGCGTCCTCGGTGTTGTCGCCGCCCTCGACGTAGATGGCGTCCGCCGGGCAGGCCCAGGCGCACAGCTCGCAGCCCACGCACTTCTCCAGGCCGTCCGGGTGCCGGTTGAGGACGTGCCGGCCGTGGTAGCGCGGCTTGGTCACCTTGGGCTCGAACGGGTACTGCTCCGTCGTCACCTTGCGGAAGATCTGCGCGAAGGTGACGCCGAAGCCCTGGACCGGTGCCGGCAGCAGGCTCTCGCGCACCGTCGGCTTGGCCAGGTGGTCGGTGGACGGCCGCGCCACCTCCCCGCCGCGGCGGGGTGCGGGGTTGCGGTCAGGCCGGTTCTCAGACAACGCCGTCCTCCTCGACAGTGGTGGTGCCGCGCCGTCCGGTGCTCACGACGGACGCGCCGTCGCTGCCCACCGGCTGGCGCCGCAGCCGGGGGACGGCGGCACCTTCAGGTCCATCGGCGGGACCGGGAAGCCGCCCTCGGCCCGGCTGGGACCACCGGTCGGCCGGCGACGGGACCCGGCCGGCGGCAGGACCTCCGGCTCCGTCGGGTGGTTGGAGCCGGCGGCCGCCTCGACGGCGGCCAGCCGGGTGTCCTTGTTGCTCGCCCGCCCACCGAACCAGAGCGCGACCAGCACGATCACCGCGGCCGGCACACCGACGTAGAGCGTGACCTCCCCGGTGGTGAGGTCCGTCTCCCGGGAGACGGTGCGCATCGTGGCGACGATCAGGATCCACACCAGCGCGACCGGGACGAGCACCTTCCACCCGAAGCGCATGAACTGGTCGTAGCGCAGCCGCGGCAGCGTGCCGCGCAGCCAGATGAAGACGAAGAGCGCAGCGACGACCTTGAGGAAGAACCACAGCAGCGGCCACCAGCCGGTGTTGGCGCCGTCCCAGATCGAGAGGGGCCAGGGTGCCCGCCAGCCGCCGAGGAACAGCGTCGCGGCCAGCGCCGAGACGGTGACCATGTTGATGTACTCGGCGAGGAAGAACAGCGCGAACTTCAGCGACGAGTACTCGGTGTGGAACCCGCCGACCAGCTCGCTCTCGGCCTCGGGCAGGTCGAACGGCGCCCGGTTGGTCTCGCCGACCACCGCGATCGCGTAGATGACGAAGGAGACCGGCAGCAGGATCCCGTACCAGCTCGGGCCGGTGAACTCCCAGCCGAAGAAGGAGAGCTGGTTGCCGTCGGCCTGGGCGGCCACGATCTCGGAGGTGGACATGCTGCCGGCGTAGAGGAACACCGCGACGATCGACAGCCCCATGGCGATCTCGTAGCTGATCATCTGGGCCGCGCTGCGCATGCTGCCGAGCAGCGGGTAGGTCGAGCCGGACGCCCAGCCACCGAGCACGATGCCGTAGATGCCCATCGCCGAACAGGCGAGGACGATCAGCACGCCGATCGGGGCGTCGGTGAGCTGCAGCGGCGTGACCTCACCGAAGATGCTCACCGACGGGCCCATCGGGATCACCGAGAAGGCCAGGAAGGCCGGGACGGTCGCGATCACCGGGGCCAGGAAGTAGACCGGCTTGTCGGCCAGTGCCGGCATGATGTCTTCCTTGAACGCCAGCTTCAGCCCGTCGGCGAGGCTCTGCAGGTAGCCCCGCGGTCCCACCCGGTTGGGGCCGATCCGCTGCTGCATGCGCGCGACGACCTTGCGCTCGAACACGATCGCGAACAGCGTCAGCAGGACGAGGATCACGAAGACGCCCAGGACCTTGATGAGCACGATCCACCAGACGTCCTGCCCGAAGTCCTCGAGCGTCGGCTGGTCGGGTACCGCCCAGAGCATCACGAGCGTCCTGCCGTCGGGGTGGAGGGGTGGGCGGAAGACACCGGGGTGGAGGGGTGGGCGGAGGACACCGAGAGCCGCACGACGCCACCGGGGCCGGTGCCGAGGTCGGAGCGGACATCGCTGCCCGGTGATCTCATCGGCAGCCAGACCACCTGGTCGGGCATGGGGGTGACCCGCACCGGGAGGGTGATCGAGCCGGTCGCGCCGCTCACCGCGACCCGGTCGCCGTCGACGACGCCGAGCCGGCCGGCGGCGTCCGGACCGATCCGCACCACCGGCGGGCGGGCCGTCCCGGCGAGCTCCGGCTCGTCGCGCTGCAGCGTCCCCGCGTCGATCAGCTGGCGCCACGAGGCCAGCACGGCCTGGTCGGCGCCGAGGGACGGCCCGGCCGGCGGTGGGACGTCGAGGCCCGCCCCTCCCCGGGGCGGCGCACTGCACCCAGCGCGGCCAGCTCCGCGCGGGCGGCCTCGGGGGTGGGCAGTCGCAGGTCGACGTCCATCTCGTCGGCCAGGCCCTGGAGCACCCGCCCGTCGGGCAGCATGCCGGTGCCGTGCAGGGTGGCGTCGAAGGACCGCGGTCGGCCCTCCCAGTCCAGGTAGGTGCCCGCCTTCTCCGGCGCCGCGGCGACCGGCAGGACGACGTCGGCCCACTCGGTGACCACGCTCGGGAACATCTCGAGGCTGACCACGAACGAGGCGCTGGCCAGCGCAGTCTCGGCCAGCGACGGGTCGGGCAGGTCGCACGGGTCGACCCCGCCGACGAGCAGGCCGGGGAGCACCCCGTCACGGACCGCGGTGAGGATGCCGGTCAGGTCGCGACCGGGTGCGGCGGGCACCTCCGCACCCCAGAGCGCCCCGACCTCGGCGCGCGCGGTCGCGTCACCGACGCCCCGACCCCCGGGGAGCAGGTTCGGCAGTGCGCCCGCCTCGACGGCTCCGCGCTCCCCGGCCCGGCGCGGCACCCACGCCACCCGGGCGCCGGTGGCGCGGGCCAGCGCCACGAGGGCGGAGAAGGCGCCGGGCACCTCGGCCAGCCGCTCCCCGGCGAGGACCACGGCGCCGGGCAGGCGCAGCGCCTCGAGCGCCGGGCCGCCCCAGGTGCCCTCGGCCAGCGCCCGGAGGGATTGTGCCTCCGTGCCCGGCAGCGTCGTCAGGACGGTCGCCTCGAGCTTCGAGGCGGCGCGGGTCATGAACGGCGCCAGGTCGAACACCTGCGTCTTCGCGGTGCGGACCGCTCGGCGCAGCCGCAGGAACACGATCGGCGACTCCTCCTCGGGCTCGAAGCCGGCGAGCAGGACGGCCGGCGCGGCCGAGAGATCGTCGTAGGTGACCGCCCCGGTGGCCGGGCTCGTGCCGGCCACCTCGGCGGCCAGGAAGGCGAGTTCCTCGGCGGAGTGCGCGCGGGCGCGGGAGTCGACGTCGTTGGTCCCCAGCGCGACGCGGGCGAACTTGGCGTAGGCGTAGGCGTCCTCGACGGTCAGCCGGCCGCCGGGCAGCACGCCGACCCCGCCGTCCTCCCGCGCCTGCGCGAGCCCGGCGGCCGCCGCGGCCCAGGCCTCCGGCCACGAGGCGGGCTGCAGCTCGCCGTCGCGGCGGACCAGCGGGGTGGTGAGCCGCTGGTTGGAGGTGACGTAGCGGAACGCGTAGCGCCCCTTGTCGCAGTTCCACTCCTCGTTGACCGCCGGGTCGTCGCCGGCCAGCCGGCGGGTGGTCTTGCCGCGCCGGTAGTCGGTGCGCTGCGCGCAGCCCGACGCGCAGTGCTCGCAGGCGCTGGGCTCGCTGCGCAGGTCGAACGGCCGGGCGCGGAAGCGGTACTGCGCGCTGGTGAGCGCGCCGACCGGGCAGATCTGCGTGGTGTTGCCGGAGAAGTAGGACTCGAACGGTTCGTCCTCGTAGATGGCGACCTGCTCCAGGGCGCCGCGCTCGAACAGCTCGATGAACGGGTCGCCCGCCACCTGCTGGGAGAACCGGGTGCACCGGGCGCACAGCACGCAGCGCTCGCGGTCCAGCAGGATCTCGCTGCTGATCGGCAGCGGCTTGGGGTAGGTCCGCTTCTCGTCGACGAACCGGCTCTCGGCGCGGCCGTTGCTCATCGCCTGGTTCTGCAGCGGGCACTCGCCGCCCTTGTCGCAGACCGGGCAGTCGAGCGGGTGGTTGATCAGCAGCAGCTCCATCGTGCCCTGCTGCGCCTTGTCCGCCTGGGGGCTGGTGAGCTGGGTCTGCACCACCATGCCGTCGGTGACCGGCATGGTGCAGGAGGCGACCGGCTTGCGCTGGCCCTCCACCTCCACCAGGCACTGGCGGCAGGCGCCGACCGGCTCGAGCAGCGGGTGGTCGCAGAACCGCGGGATCTGGACGCCGATCTGCTCGGCGGCCCGGATGATCAGCGTCCCCTTGGGAACGGCCACCTCGAAGCCGTCGATCGTGCAGTGCACCGCGTCCGGCGGCGTGTGCGGACCGGGCGCTCCCGGCGGCACGGCCTGGGCGGGCGGCGGATTGGTCGGGGTGAGTGTCATGACGCCACTCCCACGGGCTCGATGCGGAGGGTGCGGCCCAGCCGGGCCTGCTCCTCGGGCGGCAGCAGGGCGACGTAGTCGTCCTTGAAGTACTTCAGCGAGCTGGTGATGCAGCTCGTGGCGCCGTCACCGAGGGCGCAGAAGGACCGCCCCAGGATGTTGTCGCAGGTGTCGACCAGGATGTCGAGGTCCTGCGCGGTGCCCCGGCCGTGCGCGATCCGCTCGAGGATCTGCACCAGCCAGTAGGTGCCCTCGCGGCAGGGGTGCACTTGCCGCAGCTCTCGTGGGCGTAGAACTCGGTGAACCGCAGGGTGGCCTCGACGATGGAGTCGGTCTCGTCGAACACCATCAGCGCGGTCGTGCCGAGCATCGAGCCGGCGGCCGCCACCGAGTCGAAGTCCAGCGGGACGTCGAGGTGCTCGGCGGTGAAGTACGGCGTCGACGAGCCGCCCGGCGTCCAGAACTTCAGCTCGTGGCCCGGGCGGATGCCACCTGCCATCTCCAGCAGCTCGCGCAACGTCGTCCCCATGGGGGCCTCGTACTGGCCGGGCCGCACCACCCGGCCGGAGAGCGAGTAGATCTTCGGGCCGGGTGACTTCTCCGGGCCGAACGCCTTGAACCAGTCGGCGCCGCCGCGGACGACGAAGGGCACGCTGGCCAGCGTCTCGACGTTGTTGATGACCGTGGGCGCGCCGTACAGGCCCGCGACCGCCGGGAACGGCGGCTTCAGGCGCGGCTGGCCGCGGTAGCCCTCGAGCGAGTCCAGCAGCGCGGTCTCCTCGCCGCAGATGTAGGCGCCAGCACCGGCGTGGACGACCAGTTCCAGGTCGAAGCCGGAGCCGAGGACGTCGGTGCCGAGGTAGCCGGCCGCGTAGGCCTCCTCGACGGCGGCCAGCAGCCGGCGGTGGGCGTGCACGGCCTCGCCCCGGACGTAGATGACGGCGAAGTGCGACCGGATCGCGTAGGCCGAGATGATCACGCCCTCGATGAGCGAGTGCGGGTCGACCATCATCAGCGGGAGGTCCTTGCAGGTCCCCGGCTCGCCCTCGTCGGCGTTGACCACCAGGTACTTCGGCATGGCGGCCGGACCGGAGGGGCCTCCCCGGCTTGGGCTGCGGGATGAAGCTCCACTTCATGCCGGTCGGGAAGCCGGCGCCGCCGCGGCCGCGCAGGCCGGAGTCCTTCACCATCGTGACCAGCTCGTCGGGGTCCATCGATAGCGCGGTGCGCAGCGCGGCGTAGCCCTCCATCGACTCGTAGGTCGACAGGCGCCACGGCTGGTCGGCGCCCCAGCGGGTGGTGAGCACAGGGGTGAGAGGCATGGCTCAGGCCTTCCCGGGACCCTGGCCGGTGGTGCCCGGCTCGGATCCCGCAGGGGTGTCGGTGCCTTCACGGCCGTCGGGGAGCCGCCGTCCGGCGGGCTCGGGGGCATCCGGGTGAGAGCCGGCGGCGCCGGCCTTCTCCGCCGGGGTGTCGGCGGCGGCGACGCGCGCGTCGGCCGCCTCCTCGCCGGGGGTCTCGCCCGTCCGCCCGGAGGGCCGGACGGTCTCCCGGGGCTCGCCGGCGTCGGGGTCTCCTCCGGGGTCAGCCGCGGCATCTCGGGGGCCGCCTCGCCGCGGTCCTCCGCGAGCCGGAGACCCACGAGGGTCGGCCCCCACTCACCCGGCGCGTCGACGGCGGCCCGCGCGGCGGCGTCGTCGCCGTGCTGCGAGAACCCCGCCAGCTGGCGCGAGATCCCCTTGAAGTCCGTCAGCGGAGCGCCGCGGGTCGGCAGCGGCTTCTCGCCGCGGCGCAGCGCGGCGACCAGCTCGCGGGCGCTGTCGACGTCCTGCTGGTCGTAGAACTCGTAGTCGACGGTGACGACCGGCGCGTAGTCGCAGGCGGCCAGGCACTCGGCGTGCTCGAGGGTGATCGTGCCGTCGACGGCGGTCTCGTCGTGGTGCACGCCGAGGTCGGCCGACAGCGCGTCCATGATCCGCTGGCCGCCGAGGACGGAGCAGAGCGTGTTGGTGCAGACGCTGACCAGGTGGCGACCGGTGGGGCGGCGCTTGTACATCGTGTAGAACGTCGCGACCGCACCCACCTCGGCCTTGGTGAGACGGAGCTCCTCGGCGCAGAAGGTGACGCCCTCGGGCGAGACGTAGCCCTGCACCGACTGCACCAGGTGCAGCATCGGCAGCAGCGCCGACCGGGCCACCGGGTAACGGGCGATGATCTCGCGCGCCTCGGGCGGGTCTGCTCGGTCAACGGCGGCAGGTCCAGCGGCGCGGGCTGGACCGGCCTGTCGTCGAGTCCCGTCGTCGCCGCGGCCTCCGGGCTTCCTGGAAGTGCACTCATCAGCGATCCACTCCTGTCCCTGGGTCGTCTCCGCGGCCGCTCCGCTCCTCGCTCGTTCCTCGCTGCGATGCTCACTCACCTGTCGACTCCTCCCATCACGGGGTCGATCGATGCGATGGCCGCGATGACGTCGGCGATCATGCCGCCCTCGCTCATCGCCGCCGTGGCCTGCAGGTTCACGAAGCTGGGGTCGCGCACGTGGACGCGCCACGGCCGGGTGCTGCCGTCGCTGACCACGTGGTAGCCGAGCTCGCCGCGGGGCGACTCGATCGGCACGTAGACCTGACCGGCCGGCACCCGGAAGCCCTCGGTGACCAGCTTGAAGTGGTGGATCAGCGCCTCCATCGACTGACCCATGATGTGCCGCACGTGGTCGAGGGAGTTGCCCATGCCGTCGGCGCCGAGCGAGAGCTGCGCCGGCCAGGCGATCTTCCGGTCCTCGACCATGACCGGGCCGGGCTCGAGGCGGTCCAGCGCCTGCGCGATGAGCCGCAACGACTCGTTCACCTCGGCCATGCGGACCAGGTACCGGCCCCAGGCGTCGGAGGTGTCCGCTGTCGGCACCTCGAAGTCGTAGGTCTCGTAGCCGAGGTAGGGCTCGACCTTGCGCAGGTCCCAGGCGAGACCCGTCGCCCGCAGCACGGGCCCGGTGATGCCGAGCGCCACGCAGCCGGTGAGGTCGAGGTAGCCGGCGTCCTTGAGCCGGTTCTGCCAGATCGGCTGGCCGGTGAGCAGCCGGTGGAAGTCCGCGACCCGCTTCGGGAAGACCTTCAGGAACTCGCGGATGCTCTCGACCGAGCCCTCGGGGAGGTCCTGCGCCAGGCCGCCGGGGCGGATGTAGGCGTGGTTCATCCGCAGCCCGGTGATCTCCTCGAGCAGGTCGAGGACCATCTCCCGCTCGCGGAAGCCGTTGGTCATGCCGGTGAGCGCGCCCATCTCCATGCCGAACGTGGCCAGCGCCACCAGGTGCGAGGCGATCCGGTTCAGCTCCATCACCAGCACGCGGATCGTCTGGGCCCGCTGCGGCACCTCGACGCCGAGGAGCTTCTCGACGGCCATGCAGTAGCCGGCCTCGTTGAACAGCGGGGCCAGGTAGTCCATCCGCGTGACGAAGGTCGTGCCCTGCGTCCAGTTGCGGTACTCGGTGTTCTTCTCGATGCCGGTGTGCAGGTAGCCGATGACCACCCGCGCCTTGGTCACCGTCTCGCCCTCGAGGTCGAGCACCAGCCGCAGGACGCCGTGGGTGGAGGGTGCTGCGGACCCATGTTGACGACGAGGCGCTCCTCGCCGTGCGGGTCGGCGAAGGTGAGGTCCCAGTCGCCGCCGGTGACCGTGTAGACGCGGCCCTCGGTGGTCTCGCGCGAGCCGGCGTACGGGTCGGCCTCGTTGTAGGTGGTGCTCATCGGTAGGCCCCTCTCACCGGTAGGCCCGGCGCGTGTCCGGCGGCGGGATCGTGGCGTCGTGGTACTCCACCGGGATCCCGCCGAGCGGGTAGTCCTTGCGCTGCGGGTGCCCGTCCCAGTCGTCGGGCATCAGGATCCGGGTCAGCGCCGGGTGGCCGTCGAAGACGATCCCGAACATGTCCCAGGTCTCGCGCTCGTGCCAGTCCGCCGTGGGGTAGATCCCGGTCACCGACGGCACGTGCGCGTCCTCGGCGGTGACGGCCACCTCGAGCCGGATGCGTCGGCGGTACGTCATCGAGGTCAGGTGGTAGACCACGTGCAGCCGCGGCCGGCCGGGGTCGACGGCAGGGCCACCGCTGTCGAGGTAGTCGACGCCGGAGACGCTGCTGCACAGCTCGAAGCGCAGCGCCTCGTCGTCCCGCAACGCCTGGACCAGCGTCAGCAGGTGCTCGCGCGCGACGAAGTAGGTGATCTCGCCGCGGTCGACCAGCACCCGGGAGACGGCAGCGGCGTAGGTGGCCTCGCCGACGGCCTCGATCAGCGCGTCGGTGACCTCGTCGAACCAGCCGCCGTAGGGCCGGTCCGTGGAGTGCAGCGCCACCGCGCCGCCGGGCTCGACGCGGACCAGGCCGCCGAAGCCGGAGGTGTCACCGCTGCCGGTGACCCCGAACGAGCCCTTCCGGAAGCCGCCGCTGGGCGCCGTGGCCGCGTCGTACCCGGCCTCCTCGCGACCGGGGACGACCTCGCCGCCGTCGTTGCTCACGATGTCCTCCGCTCGGCTCCGGGCTCGTTCCGCTCCCCGGTCGCCGGCGCTCCCCGCGATGCTCGCTCACCTGTCGTCATCGCCGGCCTCCCGTCCCGGGCCAGGGAACCGCGTTGCCGTCCCGCTGCTCGATGAGGAACTGGCCGGTGCGGCCCTCCGCCGCGGCCTCCTCGTAGGCCCGCCGCGCCTTCTTGTCCACCCGCACGGTGGAGGGCATCTCGACGTGCAGGTCCTTCGCCGTCCCGTCCTCGCGGGCGCGTTCGAGGGCGCGCTCGCGCTTGGCACCCAGCGGCTCGTGCTGGATCTTGTGGTGCAGCTTGAGGATCGCGTCCATGAGCATCTCGGGCCGCGGCGGGCAGCCAGGCAGGTACATGTCCACCGGCACGATGTGGTCCACGCCCTGGACGATCGCGTAGTTGTTGAACATGCCGCCGGAGCTGGCGCAGACCCCCATCGCGAGCACCCAGCGCGGCTCGGGCATCTGGTCGTAGATCTGGCGCAGGACCGGGGCCATCTTCTGGCTCACCCGCCCCGCCACGATCATCAGGTCCGCCTGCCGCGGGGACGCGCGGAAGACCTCCATGCCGAACCGGGCCAGGTCGTAGCGGCCGGCGCCCGAGGCCATCATCTCGATCGCGCAGCAGGCCAGCCCGAACGTGGCCGGCCACAGCGACGACTTGCGCGTCCAGTTGACCAGCTTCTCGACGCTGGTCAGCAGCACGCCGCTGGGCAGCTTCTCCTCGAGTCCCATGACTAGATCGCCCGTCCCATGCTCAGTCCCATTCCAGCCCCCGCGCCGCCACTCGTAGGCGAAGGCGAGGAAGACGGTGCCGATGAAGACGACCATCGCGACCAGGCCCCACACCCCGAGAGCGTCGTTCGCGACGGCCCAGGGGTAGAGGAAGACGATCTCGATGTCGAAGACGATGAAGAGCATCGCCGTCAGGTAGTACTTGACCGGGAACCGGCCGCCGGTGAGCGGCTGGTCGACCGGCTCGATCCCGCACTCGTAGGCGTCGAGCTTGGCCCGGTTGAAGCGGCGCGGACCGATGAACGGCGCGGCGGTGACCGAGAACAGCGCGAACGCCGCGGCCAGGCCGAAGAGGCCGACGATCGGGACGTAGTTCGAGAGCATCAGCGGCACCCTACGGTGGGGACGATCACGTTCCGGTCAGGCGCGGAACGCGTACGGAGCGTGTCGAGACCCGGGTAACTGCGCATGTCAGACCGCCGGCGCCAGGCGGGTGAGGGCGGCGATGGCGCGGTCGGTCCGGTCCCCGTCCCAGCCGTCGCCGAGGTTGCCCATGAGCCGCAGCGCGGCGTTCACGAGCGCGGGCCGCTTCAGGCCGTGCGCCGTCGCGAACCGGACGACGTCGGGGCGGCTGAGCAGGGCGAGGAAGCCGATGCCGAGGCGGTGGTGGCGCCCGTAGGCCGCCCGCAGCCGGTCGGGGTAGCGGCGCAGCGCCGTCTCCCGCGCGAGGCCCTCCGGACGGGCGAGGGCGTCGACCACCGTCTCGGCCGCCATGCGCCCGGTCTCCAGGGCGTAGCTGATGCCCTCACCGTTGAAGGGGTTCACCGTTCCGGCGGCGTCACCGGCCAGCAGCAGGCCGCGGGTGTAGGCCGGCTGCCGGTGCAGCGCCATGGGCAGCCCTGCCCCCGCAGCGGACTCACCGCGTGCTCCTCACCGAGCCGGTCCTCCGCCGGGAACGTGTCCAGCCACCGGCGCAGGACCTCGCGGTGGTCCCCGCCGTCGGACCGCCGGGTGTCGAGCAGGCCGAAGCCGACGTTGGCGGTGCCGTCGCCCATGCCGAAGATCCAGCCGTAGCCCGGCATGGAGGCTGCGGTCGGCCCCTCGGGGGCGAGGTCGAAGGAGATGTCCAGGTAGTCGTCGGCGGCGCGAGGGCTGGCGACGTAGCGGCGGACGGCCACGCCGAGCGGCCGGTCCTCGCGGCGGGCCAGACCGAGAGCCTTGGCCAGGCGTCCGGACACCCCTCCGCGGAGACGACGAGCGGAGCGCGGACCTCCCCGGCACCTTGTCGGCCCCAGCGGTGAAACGGACACCGGCGACCCGCCCCGCCTCGTCGAACAGGGGATCGGTGACGGTGACCTCGGTGTGCAGGCGCGCGCCCGCGGCCCGGGCGTGCGCGGCGAGCCGGGCGTCGAGCTCGCTGCGCCGGCAGACCAGGCTGTAGGCCGGCCACGTGCTCAGCTGCGGCCAGTCGACCTCGACGACCTGCTCGCCGCCGGTCACCCGCAGGCCCTTGTGCCGCACCCAGCCGGAAGTGTCGAGGCGCAGGTCGTCGAGCGCCTTCACCCCGCGCGGGGTCAGGCCGTCGCCGCACACCTTCTCACGGGGAAGGCCGCCTTCTCCAGGACGACGACGTCGAGCCCGGCCTGCGCCAGCCACCACGCGGCGCTCGAACCGGCCGGGCCCGCGCCGACCACGACCACGTCGGCGCCCGCGTCCGCGCCGAGTGGTGCTGCGGTCGTCGTGCCGGGCACGCGGCGCCTCCTCCGAATCCACAGACCTTGTGAATTGGTTCACAAAGTCGCTCGTTCCGAGTCTAGGCCCGGGTGTGAGGTACCTGACAGCGGCCCCCGCCGGTGCGCTCGGTCACACCGGGTGCAGTGCTCCGCGGACCTCCGCGTCCGTGGTCTGGCCGAAGTCGCCGTAGGCCTGCCCGACGGCTCGGAACGCAGCCGGCGCGACCAGGCAGAGCACCTCGTCGACCAGCGGTTCGAGGACGGCGAGGGCGCGCGGGGAGCCCACGGGAACGGCGACGGTGACCGACGCCGGCCCTCCGGCGCGGACGGCGACGACGGCCGCGTGCATGGTGGCGCCCGTGGCCAGCCCGTCGTCGACGAGGACGACGGTCCGGCCCGCCACCGGAACGGGGGCCGACCCTCGCGGTAGGCCGCCTCGCGGCGGCGCAGCTCCACCAGCTCCCGCCGCCCGACCTCCTCGAACACGGCGGGCTCCACGCCGGCGGCTGCGAGGACGGAGTCCACCCGCACGGTCTCGACGGCGTCCCCGACGGCCGCGATCGCGCCCATGGCCAGCTCGGGCTGCCCGGGCAGCCCCAACTTCCGGACGACGAGGACGTCCAGGGGGCGCACAGGGCCGCGGCCACCTCGGCCGCGACGACCACGCCTCCCCGTGGGAGACCGAGCACGAGCGGATCGGTCGGTTCCCGTCGGGCGAGGTGTTCCCCAGTGTCCGCCCGGCAGCCCGGCGGTCCGCGAAGCGCCGGCCGTCCACGACGAGCCTCTAGAGCGGCTCGGGCGTCGGTGCCGGCGGCGGCGCCGTCGGATCCGTGGGATCCGGCGTCGGGTACGGGGCCGGTACGGGTGGCGGGATCGGGTCCGTCGGGGACGGCGAGGGACCCGGCGGCTGCGGCGCGGGCGGCGGGGTCGTCATGGGCCGACGCTAGAACCGGCGGGGCACGACGGGAACCCCGATCGACCCCGATCGACCCGGGGCAGCGGAGGCTAGTCGACGGTGGCCGGCCGTCGGTGGTCAGAACGGCGGCTGTTCCACCGGCGGGGGTGGTGGCGCGGGCAAGGCCCATTGCTCCATGCCGTCGCGAAGACCCGGTGGCCGGGTGGTGCGGGTGATCCCGCTCGGCGTGGTGACCCGCAAGGTCCCGTCGGGCAACAGCTCGAAGCGCCAGTTCCGGGCGAAGGTCTTCAGCCGGTGGTGGCCGCGGCACAGGCAGCAGAGGTTCTCGCAACCGGTGCGCCCGCCGCAGTCGTAGGCGACCACGTGGTCGGCATCGGTCAGCCCGGCGGGCCGCGAGCAGCCCGGATGCCGGCAGGTCCGGTCGCGCAGCCTCAGGAACCGGTCCTGCGCGGCGGACGGCCGGTACCCGTCGACCGCGGCCGGCGCGGTGAGCACGGGACAGCGGCAGGTCGCGTCCCGTCCGTGCGCCGGGCAGCCACGGGCGGCGAGCCGCGCCAGCTCGCCGGCGGTCACACAGGCGAGCAGGGCGCCGCGCTCGTCGGTCAGGGCGACCTCGAGGCTGCCACCCCGGGGTGCCCGGACCCCGAGGGCATCGAGTTCGGCGAGCAGCTCGCGCAGGTGCCCGGCTGTGATCGGGGTGCCGTCGACGGTGGGGCCGAGGTTTCCGCCGACGGTGCCGACGCCTCCCGGGTGCAGGGCGGCCAGTGGAGCCAGCACGGTGACGTGCCCGGTGAAGCCCGGGCCCGGACCGCCGCCCGGACGCAGCACCATCGCCGCGTGGGCCTCGGCCCGGAGAACGCCGATGGGCCGGTCATCGCCGGTGGTCCTGGCCAGTTGCGCGGCCTGGTCGATCGTCGACCACATCGCCGCCGCGAGAGCCGAGGGCAGCTCGGTGGACAGGGCGGACATCCCGTCACCGGTGGGCCGGGTGCGCACGTCTGCCCGCCGCTCGGCCTCGATGCGGCGCCGTTCGGCGAACTCCTCGTCCGCCGCCATGGCCGCCGCGATCAACCGGCGCCGCAGCCGACCCGACGACAGGCCTGCCGCTACGGGGAGGAGCGCCGGCACGACCTCCTCGACCACCTCGTCGGAGGCGCTGCCGAGCACGTCGGCGAACACCCGCGCCCGGAACCAGTCGAGGTCGCCGGCTGCGCAGGCCTCGTGCACGGCAGGCATCCGCTCGGTCAGCACCCAGGCGTCGGTCAGCAGATCCGCGGCGAACGGGCGGGAGCAGTTGAGCACGAGAGCCAGCTCGTCCGGCAGGAACTCGCTCGTCCCGGGCACCGGCGACCCCGCACCGCGCCGTCGCGCACCGGGATGGCCCGGGGCGGGTCGTCGGTGTCGGGCCGGTCGGCGGCCAGGGCCACCATCAGCTCGGCCTCGTAGGCGGCCTCCATCGCCTTCCGGGCCTGGAGCCGCTGCAGCTCCTCGGCCTTCTCCTCGGCGGACAGCGCGCTCGCAGGCAGCCGCGGCACCGCCGGCGGCCGCGCCAGCAGCCACCCGATCAGCGCACCCTCCACGGGGCTGCGACGGAGCTCGGCGGTGGGCACGGATCGAACATACGTACGGGGTACGACAGTTCTGGGAGTCCCGGCCTACAGGGCCGGGCCGGGCGGGGCTGCCGGGAGCAAGGCCGGGAGGAGATCGTCAGACGCGGCGGGCGCGGTGGAGCGCGACGATCCCGCCGGTGAGGTCGTGCCAGGCGACCTCACCCCAGCCGGCCTCCTGCACCCGGCGGGCGAGGGCCGCCTGGTCGGGCCACGCGCGGATCGATTCGGCGAGGTAGACGTAGGCCTCGGGGTTGCTCGAGACCGCGCGGGCGATCCGCGGCAGGGCCTTCATCAGGTACTCGGTGTAGACGGTGCGGAACGGTGCCCAGGTCGGCGAGGAGAACTCGCAGATCACGAGCGTGCCGCCGGGCCGCGTCACCCGTCGGAACTCGCGCAGCGCGGCGTCGGGATCGGCCACGTTGCGCAGGCCGAAGGAGATGACGACGCCGTCGACGCTCTCGTCGGCCAGGGGCAGCGCCATCGCGTCGCCGGCGACCTTGGGCACCGGCCGCGCGGCACCGGCGCGCAGCATGCCCTGGGAGAAGTCACACGCGATCGCGGTGACCCCGCCCGCGGCCAGCTCCACCGTGGAGACCGCCGTCCCGGCCGCGACGTCGAGCACGGTCTGGCCGGGGCGTGCCCCCAGCGCCTCCCGGGTGGCCCGCCGCCAGGAGGCGTCGAGCCCCGCGGAGAGCACGGTGTTGGTGATGTCGTAGCGCTTCGCGACCCGGTCGAACATCGCCGCGACGTCGGCCGGCTGCTTGTCCAGTCCGGCCCGCAGGCCGGCGGTGTGTGCGCTGTCTCGCCGGTCTCCCACGGCACCGACGCTACCGGGCCTCCTACTCTGGACACGTGACAGCGGCTGCCCTGACCTCGTCGGAGGCCGCTGCGCGCACCGTGACGACCGTCCGCACCGGGGCCGCCGGTGGGCTGCTCGACCGGCTCCCCGCCGACGGCGCGCTGTCCTGGGTCCGCCGTGGCGAGGGCCTGGTCGGCTGGGGCGAGGCGGCGCGGCTCGAGGTCTCGGGGCCCCGCGCGCTCGAGGAGGCCGCCGCCTGGTGGTCGGACTTCACCGGCGGTCTCGACACCGACGACGAGCTCGGCGTCGCCGGCTCCGGACCGGTCCTCTTCGCGAGCATCGCGTTCGACCCCCGCGCCGGGACGTCGGTCTTCGTCGTCCCCGATGTCGTCCTGGGCCGGCGTGACGGCGTGGCCTGGCTGACGACGGTCGGCGACGTCGACCCGCGCGACGTCCTCCTCCCCGCCCAGTCCGACGACGGCCCCGCACCCCGTCTGCGGTACGCCGACGGCGCCCTCGACCCGGCCACCTGGTGCGCCGCGGTCGCCGAGGCGGTGACCCGGATCGACGCCGGTGAGCTGGAGAAGGTGGTGCTCGCCCGCGACCTGCTCGTCTCCGCCGACGTCCCCCTCGACCCGCGGCGGCTGCTGCGCCGGCTCGCGGCCCGCTTCCCGGACTGCTGGACGTTCGCCGTCGACGGCCTGCTCGGCGCGACCCCGGAACTCCTCCTGCGCCGCACCGGGCGGCAGCTCTCCGCCCGGGTGCTGGCCGGTACCGCGCCGCGCGGGGCGGGTGCCGACGACGAGCGGCTGGCCGCGGCGCTCATCGGCTCGGCCAAGGACCGGTCCGAGCACGCCCTCGCCGTGGACTCGCTGGTGCGCGCCCTCGAGCCGTTCTGCGCGACGCTGGATGCTCCCGAGGAGCCCGACCTGCTCACCCTCGCCAACGTCCGGCACCTGGCCAGCGACGTGACCGGCACGCAGCGCCGCACCGGGGCCAGGAGCCGGGCGGGGCTGCTCGAGCTCGTCGGCGCGGTGCACCCCACGGCCGCCGTGTGCGGCACCCCGACGCCGGGCGCCGCGGCCGTGATCGCCGAGCTCGAGGGCATGGACCGCGGCCGCTACGCCGGTCCGGTCGGCTGGCTCGATGCCCGGGGCGACGGCGAGTTCGGGCTGGCCCTGCGCTGCGCGGAGCTGGTCGGTGACGACAGCGCCCGGCTGTTCGCCGGCTGCGGCATCGTCGCCGGGTCCGACCCGTCCGCCGAGCTCGCCGAGACCCAGTCGAAGTTCGCCGCCTTCCAGGCCGCGCTCGAGGGTTAGCGCAGGGCGGCGGCCGCCGCTGCGCGCAGCTCGAACGCCAGGGCCGCCTCGGCACGCTGGTCGGTGCGGACGACGACGACGCGCGGTCCGCCGAGCGCCAGGACGCCGGGCAGCTCGTCCGTCGACGTCAACCGGCTCGCGCGCCAGCCGAGCGCCTCCGCGACCGCGACCAGGTTCCGCCCGTGCGGGGTGCCGAACACCCGCCGGTAGTCGCGGGCGTGCCGGTCCTCCCCGGCTCCAGCTGGGCGAAGATGCCGCCGCCGTCGTTGTCGGGCACGACGACCGTGAGATCCGGCGCCGGTTCGCCGTCGCCGATCAGCAGCCCGGTCAGGTCGTGCAGGAACGTCAGGTCGCCCATCAGCGCGAAGGCCGCGCCACCGTGCACCGTCGCCGCACCGGTCGCCGTCGAGATCGTGCCGTCGATGCCGGCCACACCGCGGTTGGCGAGCACGGTGAGGTCGCCGCGCGGCACGGCGAGCCGGTCGACGTCCCGCACGGGCGTCGAGGAACCGAGCACCAGCAGCGCCCCGGACGGCAGCGCCGCCACGACGTCGCGGGCGAGCCTGGCGGCGGTCAGGGCCGGCGAGGCGTCGAGGGCGGCGTCGACGGCGGCGCCCACCCGATCAGCGGCGACGGCCCACTCCCGGGCCCACGAGCCGTCGATGGTCCCGCCCTCCCCGGTCCGCCGTCGAACCCCAGGCCGACCGCGGAACTGGAACGGACGGCGTCCGGCCACCGCGGACCGGCCGTCGTGGTCTCCACCTGCACCCGCGGGTCGGCGAGCAGCGCCGAGACCGGCCGGGACAGGGTCGGCCGGCCGACGACGACGACCCGGTCGGGGCGGTGGGCGTCGAGCCACTCCGGCGCGCCCAGCAGCAGCGCGCCGCCGCGCAGTCCTGCCCCTCCCCAGACCCCGCTCGACGGCTCGGCGATCACCGGCCAGCCGGCGGATGCGGCGTGCCCCCGGCGATCCGACCCCGGAACGGCGGGCCGTCACCGAGCACGACGAGCGTCCGCTGCCGCCGGCCCGTCCCGCCGGAGGTGGCCGGCGACCAGGACTGCGCGACCGTCCACGGCGCTCCGTCCGGCCGCCCGGCCCAGGCACCGGTGAGCTCGTCGTCCTCGTCGTCGGGCAGCAGCGGCTCGCGGAACGCCAGGTTCAGGTGCACCGGACCGGCGTCGGCCGACAGCGCGCCGGTCGCGGTGAGCAGCGCCTTCGCGACCAGCGACCGCCAGTACCGGTTCTGCGCCGCCTCCCGGCCCGCCTCCGGGACCCCGACGTCGGCGGCCCACCGGACGGCCCCGCCGTAGAGACCGGCCTGCTCGATCGTCTGGTTGGCACCGGTCGCCCGCAGCTCCGGCGGGCGGTCGGCGGTGAGCGCCAGGAGCGGTACACCGCTCGCGTCGGCCTCCAGGACGGCCGCGTGCAGGTGGGCCGCGGCGGTACCCGAGGTCGTGAGCACGGGCACCGGCCGGCCGGAGGCCTTGCCCAGGCCGAGCGCCAGGAACGCCGCCGTCCGTTCGTCGATGCGCACGTGCAGCCGCAGCCGGCCGTCGCGTTCCGCGGCCGCGAGCGCCAGGGCCACCGGCGCCGAACGGGAGCCCGGCGCCAGGACGGCGTCGGTGACACCGCCCCGCACCAGCTCGTCGACCAGCACGCGGGCGAAGGCGGTGGCCGGGTTCACGCGGCGGTCACCGCCTCGAGCCGCGCCCGCCAGCGGGCGTCGGTGTCCGGGTCGGCCGCGACGGCGGCCAGCCGGTCCGGCTCGGGACGCACGACCGGCAGTTCGCCGCCGACCGGCAGCAGAGGGGACGACGTGACGTCGTCGGTGAACAGCGCGACGGTGGCCAGCCCGCAGGCGAACGGCAGCTCCGGCAGCGCGGCCGCCAGCGCGACCCCGGCGGCGATGCCGACCGAGCTCTCCAGCGCCGACGACACCACGCACGGCAGGCCGTGTGCCTCGGCCACGCGCAGGGCCGCCCGGACCCCACCCAGCGGCTGCACCTTGAGGACGACGACGTCGCAGGCCTCGCGCAGGTCGACGCGCAGCGGATCGGCGGAGCGGCGGACCACCTCGTCCGCGGCGATGCGCACGTCGATCCGCCGGCGCAGCGCGATCAGCTCCTCGAGCGTGGCGCACGGCTGCTCGACGTACTCCAGTCCCACCCGGCGGTCCAGCCCGGCGATGCGGCTGACCGCGGTGTCGACGTCCCAGGCGGCGTTCGCGTCGACGCGGATCGCGCCGGCCGGACCCAGGGCGTCCCGGACCGCCTCGACGCGGGCCAGCTCGTCGGCCTCCGACTGCCCCGGCTCGGCCACCTTCACCTTGGCCGTGCCGCAGCCCGACGCGACCACGATCGCGTGCGCGCGGTCGGCGTCGACCGCCGGCACGGTGACGTTCACGGGCACCGAGGAGCGCACCGACGCCGGCCAGCCCTCGACGGCCGCCTCCACCGCCGCGGCCCACCACCGCCGGCTCTCGGCGACGTCGTAGTCCCAGAAAGGGAGAACTCGCCCCAGCCCGCGGGCCCCTGCACGAGCAGCCCGTCGCGGACGTCGATGCCGCGGAAGCGGGCACGCAGCGGCACCCGGTACACGGCGGTGATCACGGGAGGAGCGTAGTTCGGGCGCGGACGTAGGCTGTTCCCTCGTGTCCAGGCACCTCGCCCTCGTGCCTGCGGCCGACCTCTCCCCGGCCGACGTGCGCGCCGCGCTCGACGGCACCACCCCGCTCGCCGTCCTGCCGGACGGTCCTCCCGCGGTCGTCGCGGCCGCCCGTGCCGCGCTCCGGCCGGAGGAGCCGCTGGAGACCGGCGCCGACGTCGTCGTCGTCACCTCGGGATCGACCGGGACCGGCCGGGGGTGCTGCTGCCGGCCGATGCCGTGCTCGCCTCCGCGACTGCGACCTCCGAGCGGCTGGGCGGCCCCGGCAGCTGGCTGCTCACGCTCCCGGCGTCGGCGATCGCGGGGCTGCAGGTGCTCTGCCGCAGCGTGCTGGCGGGCATCCCTCCCACCCTGCTGGGAAAGAGTGAGCCGCTCACCGCCGCCGTGCGCCGCATGCCGGCCGGACGCCGGTACACCTCGCTGGTGCCCACCCAGCTGCGCCGCCACCTCGACGAGGAACCCGACGCGCTGCGCTCGTTCGACGCGATCCTCGTCGGTGGGGCGGCCACCGACCCGGCCCTGCTCGACCGGGCGCGCGCGGAGGGCATCGCCGTCGTGACCACCTACGGGATGACCGAGACGGCCGGCGGCTGCGTGTACGACGGGCAGCCGCTGGACGGCGTCCGCGTCCGGGTGACCGGTGGGGGCATCGAGCTGGCCGGACCGACCCTCGCGCTGGGGTACCGGCTGGACCCCGCCGGCACGGAGACCGCCTTCGCCGGCGGCTGGTTCCGCACCCGCGACGCCGGAGCGCTCGACGCGGACGGCCGGCTGACCGTGGTCGGACGGCTCGACGACGTGGTGATCTCCGGCGGGGTCAACGTCGCCCCGGCCTCGGTGGAGGCGGCGCTGCGCGAGCACCCGTCCGTGGTGGACGCGGTCGTCTTCGGCCGGCCCGATCCCACCTGGGGGCAGCGCGTCGTCGCCGCCGTCGTCCCGGCGGCCGGGGCCACGCCCGACCTGCCGACGCTGCGTGCGTGGGTCTCCGCCCGCCTCGGCGGCCCGGCGGCGCCCCGGCAGTTGCAGGTCGTCGACGCCCTGCCGCTCCTGCACACCGGCAAGCCCGACCGCCGCGCGGTCGCGGCGCTGACCCCGGAGGTCTGATGGCCACCCCCGCCCAGTGGTTGGCCGGCGCCCGGCCGCGGACCCTCCCGGCCGCGCTGGCCCCCGTGCTCGTGGGCAGCGGGGTGGCCGCCGCCCTCGACGGTTTCGACCTGGGCCCCGCACTGCTCGCCCTGCTGGTCGCCCTGTCGCTGCAGGTGGCGGTCAACTACGCCAACGACTACTCCGACGGCGTGCGCGGTACCGACGCCGACCGCGTGGGCCCGATGCGGCTCGTCGGCTCGGGGCGGCGGCCCCCGCCAGGTGCTGGTCGCCACCGCCCTCGCGTTCGGCGTCGCCGCCGTGGCCGGGCTGGCGCTCGCGGCGCTGTCGAGCTGGTGGCTGGTCGCCGTCGGCGCCGTGTGCATCGTCGCGGCCTGGACCTACACCGGCGGGCCGGTGCCCTACGGCTACCGCGCGCTGGGTGAGGTCTTCGTGTTCGTGTTCTTCGGTCCGGTCGCCGTCGTGGGCACCACGTACGTGCAGACCGGCACGCTGCCCGGCCTGGCCTTCGCGATGTCGGTGCCGGTGGGCCTGCTGATCGTGGCCATCCTGGTGGTCAACAACCTCCGCGACATCGACGGGGACGCGGCCGTCGGCAAGCGCACGCTGGCAGTCCTCCTCGGCGGACGGGCCACGCAGCTGACCTTCGCCGGTCTGTACGTCGTCGTCTTCGCGGTGATCGTCGTCGTCGGCATCGAACGGCCGTGGGCGTTGCTCGGGCTGCTCGCCGCGCCCCTGGCCCTCACCCCCGTCCGCATCGTGCTCTCCGGCGGCCGTGGCCAGGCGCTGATCGCGGCACTGCAGGGCGCGGGGCAGGTCACCCTCGCCACGGGCGTGCTGCTGGGCGCGGGGCTCGCGCTCAGCGGCTGAGCGCGGGGGAGGCGCCCGCCGGCCACTCCGCCGGTCCCGGCAGCGGCAGGGTGCGCGGATGCGCAGTTCTCCAGCCGCGAACTGGGCATCCGCGCCCACTGTCGGCGTGGTCAGTCCGTGCTGCCGCTGAGCCGCGTGCGCAGGTCCTCCTTGGCCGCCCGGCGCATGGTGCTGCGCGCCACGAGACCCTCGTTCAGCCGCTCCCGCGAGGGGCGCAGGAGGAAGTAGGACGCCGGCATCGACAGCAGCAGGCCGAAGAGCAGGCCCGTCCAGAAGTCGAGACCCACCATCCAGAGGATCAGCACCAGCGCAGCGGCGATGGCCAGCCGGCCGACGGTGTACACCAGCAACCAGGGCAGGATCTTCGGTGGCGTCGCCGGGCCCCGGCGGGGCCGGACGGAACGGAGCTGCTGTCAGGCATGGCGGCCTTCCCACTTGGTCGAGAGCACGACGGTCGTGCGGGTGCGGGCCACACCCCTGATCCGGTTCAACGCGTCGATGGTGGCCTCGAGTGCCGGGATGTCGGTCACGCGGACCTTGAGCACGTAGCCCTCGCTGCCGGCCACCCGCCAGCAGTCCTCGATGCCGGGGACCTCACGCATGGCCGCCTCGACGCCCGTGTCGTCGACCATGTCGCTCTCGATGACGCTGACCAGTGCGGTGACGTCCAGGCCCACGGATCCGGGGTCCACGACGGCCCGGTAGCCGGTGATGACGCCCGCGGTCTCCAGCTTGCCCACGCGTTCGTGGACCGCTGGGGAGGACAGCCCGACCTGCCGGGCGAGCTCGGCGTAGCTGGCGCGGCCGCTGGCGCGCAGCAGGTCGATCAGCTGCTGGTCCACGGCGTCGATGGTGGCTCTCCGTCCCGGGTTCGGCCCTGCTGACGACGTTCGTCCGGCACCGAGTATCGCCGCGGACGTACGCTGGGTGCCGACGAGGGGTTCAACCGTGGTGTTCCTGGTGGTGCTCGTGATCGCAGTGGCGGTCGTCGTGCTGGTGATGCGGGCGGCTGGTGCCCCCGGACGGCCGGGCGGAGGGGTCTGCGCGCGCCCCGTGCGCCACGTGGCCCGCGTCCGCAGCGGCCGCCCCGGCCGCTCGCACCGGACGACGACCCGGAGTTCCTGCGCGAGCTCGATCGCCGCACCCGACGGGACGACGGCTCCCCGCGTAGTGCCCCTGCGGCCCTGGCCGGAGCGCCGCCGCGAGCGTGCGGGCGGGTCCTCCTCCTAGGCCACCCGGCTCAGCCCGAACAACCGTCGCCAGGCGCGGCGGACCACGGGCGCGGCGTCGGCCGACGGCGCGGCAGGCCCGGTGAGGTCACCCGGCCAGCCCACCCGGCCGCCCTCGGGCGCCGGGTCGCCGGGCCAGCCGACGGGACCCTCCGCGGCCGCGTGGTGCACGGCCCCTCGGGCCGGTGTGCGAGGGCGTCGGCGACGATCGGGTCCTCCGACGCTCCGTCCGGCGCTGCATGCTTACCCACGGTGACTCCCATGTGACTTCGACCAGCGGTCGTTCTCGAGGCATGGAAGCACGAGAGCGCAGGATCAGAGAAGATCTCCGTGCTCCCCGCCCTGCGCACGCTGACCGCCGGATCCCGGACGGGGCCCGTTCGCGATCACCCAGCGTGACCGCGAGAGCGCTCAGTTCACGCCGGCATAGCTGTGCAGGCCGGTGGACACCATGTTCACGAACGTCAGGTTGAAGATCATGACGCCGAGGCCCACGACGTTCACCCACGCCGCGGGCTTCCCGCGCCAGCCCGCGGTCGTGCGGGCGTGCAGGTAGGCGGCGTAGACGACCCAGGCGATGAAGGCCCAGGTCTCCTTGGGGTCCCAGCCCCAGAACCGGCCCCACGCCGCCTCGGCCCAGATGGCGCCGGCGATGACCGTGAAGGTCCAGATCGGGAAGCCGAAGACGGCGGTGCGGTGGGCGACGCGGTCCAGCGCGGCCGCTCCGGGCAGCCGGGCGAGCAGGCCCCCGGGCTCCTCCCCGCGGCGACCCGCTCCTCGTGCCGGGTCCGCACCAGGTAGATCACGCTGGCGATGCCGCTGACGAAGAAGACGCCGAAGCCGATGACGGCCGTGCTGACGTGGATGGCCAGCCAGTACGACCGCAGGGCAGCGACCAGCGGGCCGGCCTCGGCGTACAGGAACAGCCCGATCAGCACCATCGACAGCACGACGGGGGCCAGGACGAACAACCCGATGTGCCGCAGGCCCGGCGCCCGCACGGCGAAGACCAGGTAGGCGACGACGGCCACGAAGACGGTGGCCGTGGAGAACTCGTACATGTTGCCCCACGGCAACCGGTCGGTGGCCAGCCCCCGCGCGAGCAGCACCCCGCCGTGGGCCACGGCCCCGAGCGCCACCAGGACCATGGCGATCATGCCCCAGCGCCGTCCGCGGCCGTCCTCCACGGGCGCCGAGACCTCGGCCGGCACCTCCGGGGCCGCACCGCCGGCAGAGACCAGCTCCCGGGTCCGCGTCGCCCGGCGACCGAAGGCCAGCTGCGCGCTGAACGCGACGACGGCCAGCGAGTACAGGGCGATGCTGATCGAGAAGAGGTTGTCCGACAGCGAGGCCAGCTCGTCAGGAGACACGCGGGGGTCCTCCGGTCCGTGGTGAGGTGAGCGAGGTGCGGGTGAGCGCGCGACGAGTGCGTCGGTCAAGTCGTCGGTCAGAGCGGCGAACCGGGGAGCGTTCTCACCGCTCCCCGGGTGATCGAGGCCAGCGTGAGCACGGTACCGCCGCCGCCCGACGCCGCGGCGGCTCGGACGAACACGCGCTCGCGGCGCAGCAGCAGCATGCCCAGCAGGCCGGTGAGCAGGGCGATCGACGAGCCCAGCACCCACAGCTGACCGGGATCGTGGGAGTACTGGAAGGCGGCGAACTGCCGGAAGCCGGTGAAGGCGATGGTCGTGCCGTCGGGCAGCGTCATCGACTCGCCCACCGAGAGGTTCGCCGACCCCACCTCGGTGAGGCTGCCCCGGTCGATCTGCGAGGAGTCCAGCGAGTACACCGACTGCGGGACGCCGGAGTCCAGCCCCAGGTATCCCTGGTACGCCACGAGCGCCACCTGCGGCGCGAGCGGACGCGGGTCCACCGACGTGAGGACGCCACCCTGCACCAGGCCCGTGGGGGCGAAGAACCCCTCCACCGCGAGCTGGTCCTCGCCGTCGGCGCCCAGGTCGGGGACCTTGAGCGCGCCCTGGCTGGCCATCGTCGCCTGGTCCGACGGCAGGAACGGTACGGAGACGTCGTCCAGCGAGGTGCCGTCGGGCCGCGTGACGGTGAACGTGGGGCTGAAGCCGTGCCCGGTGGTGTAGACGCGGTCGCCGTCGAGGCGCAGCGGGTCGTTGACCCCGATGGTCGTCGTCCGCGGCTCCTCCCTGGGCCGCCGTACCCGATGTCGGCCGTGAAGGAGGCCGCGGTGAGGTTGTCCTCGTACTCGGCCCGGAAGTCCTCGAGGTCGACGCACAGCGGGCTGAGGTCGCCGCTGCCGACCAGCGGTCCCGCCGAGTACGTGTCGTACTGCTGGAAGGAGTTGCAGAACCCCTGGCCCTCGGTCACCAGGATGCTGCCCTCGTAGCCCCACAGCTTGCCGCCGGCGAGGCCGAGCAGCAGCGCCACCAGCGAGAGGTGGAACAGCAGGTTGCCGGTCTCCTTGAGGTACCCCTTCTCGGCCGACAGCTCCCCTGCCGGCGGACGACGCGGAAGCGGCGGACCCGCAGCTCCTCCTCGACGACGTCGAGCGCCTGCTCGGTGGGCAGGGTGGTGGGCAGCTCACCGGCGTCGGGCAGCCGCAGGAGGTTGCGCGGTGCGGCCGGCGGCGCCGCCCGCATCGCGCGGTAGTGCTCGAGCCCGCGTGGGAGGACGCAGCCGATCAGCGAGACGAACAGCAGCAGGTAGACGGCCGCGAACCAGGGCGAGCTGAAGACGTCGAACAGAAACAGGTCGTCGAGCACGGGCGCGAGCGTCGGGTGGTCGACGAAGTACTGGTTGACGGCGTTCTGCGACAACGACCGCTGCGGCAGCAACGACCCGGGCACGGCGGCGAGCGCGAGGAGGAACAGCAGCACGATCGCCGTCCGCATCGCGGTGAGCCGCCGCCACCACCGCAGGAGCAGGCCCGCCCCCGTCGCGGGGCCGACGGCGACGGCGCGGCCGGGGGCCGGGGTGGGGCGATCGTGCTCACAGGGCCGTCTCCGCGAACCCGGTGGCGGCCAGCCAGGAGCGCAGCCACCCCATCATCTCGGTCCACGCGCCGGTGAGCAGGAGCAGCCCGACGAGCACCAGCACCGCGCCCCCGAACCGGGTGACCGAGCGGGCGTGCCTGCGCAGGAACGACGTGGCCCCGACCGCCCACCGTGCGCCCAGCGCGACGAGCACGAACGGCACCCCGAGCCCGATGCAGTAGGCCACGCTGAGCAGCGCGCCGCGGGTCGCCGTCGCCTCGGAGAACGCCAGTGAGTAGACCGCCGACAGGGTCGGCCCCAGGCAGGGGTCCAGCCGAGGCCGAACACGATGCCGAGCAGCGGCGCCCCGGCGAGGCCGGCCACCGGGCGGGCGGTGATCCGCCTGGTCCCCTGGAGCACGGGCAGCCAGCCCAGGAAGGCCAGGCCGACGACGATCGTGATGACGCCGAACACCCGGTTGAGCAGGTCGGCGTGCTCGAGCATCAGCCGGCCCAGCCCGCCGAACGCGGCTCCGAAGGCGACGAACACCGCGGTGAAACCCAGCACGAAGAGCGAGGCGCCGAGCACCATGCGGGCGCGCGGTGGGACGTCGGTCCGCACCGCCGTCGCCGTCGCCGTCGCCGTCCCGCCCGATCCGGACGGAGCGGCCGGCGCCGCGCCGGACCCGACCAGCCCGGTGACGTAGGAGAGGTAGCCGGGCACCAGCGGGAGCACGCAGGGCGAGGCGAAGCTGATCAGCCCCACGAGCGCGGCCACGGCGGCGGCGACGAGCAGCGGCCCGTCGGTGACGAGCCCGGCGAAGGTCTCCCCACGTCAGGCCTCCCCGAGCACCAGGTCGAGCACGCGACGGAGATCGTCCTGCGAGATCTCCCCGGTGTAGACGGCGGCGACGCGGTCCTCCCGGTCGAGGACGATGGTGGAGGGGATGGCGTTCGCCGGGTAGTCCCTGAACGCCAGCGCCACCTCCCCGCGCGGGTCGTGGAGCGAGGGGAACTCGATGCCGAACCGGTCGACGAAGTTCAGGGCGAACTGCTCGTCGGTCTCCTTCACGTTGAGGCCCAGGAACTGCACCCCGTCGTCCCGGACGTCGGCGTAGACCTCCTGGAACTGCGGCGTCTCCACCCGGCAGGGCGGGCACCAGGAGCCCCAGAAGTTGAGGACGGCCACGTCGCCGGAGAGCTCCGCGGAGGAGAACTCGCCGCCGCCGAGCAGGGTGCCGGAGAACTCCGGCGCGCTGGCCCGTTCGTCGGGCGGGATGACCTCGCCCGACGGCGTCGCCTCCACGAAGCGGAACTCGCCGCCGGAGTTGACGTCGACCGCGTCGGACCCGGACGTGCACCCGGCGAGCAGGACGGCGGCGGCCATGCCGGCGAGGAGGCGCCTCATGCGCCGGGCACCGCGTCGGGCGGCGTCGCCCCGGCCGGCTCGGCGTAGGACACCCCGTCGAGCCGGTCACCGTCATAGGTGAGGGAGGTGACGCTGGCCAGGCTGCACTCCCGGCGGCGCGGGTCGTGGGCGAACCGGCGTCCCTCCACGTGCAGCCGCACCGTCCAGATCGGCAGCTGGTGGCTGACGAGCACGGCGTGGTGACCGCGCGCCTCGTCCCGGGCTGCCTCCACCGCGGCGATCATGCGGGCGGCGATCTCGACGTAGGGCTCGCCCCACGACGGACGCATGGGGTTGCGCAGCTTCCACCAGTGCCGGGGCGCCCGCCAGACGCCGTTGCCCCCTTCGACGGTCTGGCCCTCGAACGCGTTGCCGGCCTCGATGATCCGCTCGTCCACGTGGATCTCGAGGCCGCGGGCGTCGGCCAGGGGCTGCGCGGTCTGCCGGGTGCGCTCCATGGGGCTGCACACCAGGTGGACGACGTCCTTGTCCGCGAACCAGTCCGCGGCCTGCTTCGCCATCTCCACGCCTGCGTCGGAGAGCCGGTAGCCCGGGAGCCGGCCGTAGAGCACCTTGGCGGGGTTGTGCACCTCGCCGTGCCGCAGGAGGTGGACGACGGTCGTGTCGCTCATGTGGACCTCTCGCTCGGCAGCTCACCGCTGCGGTGCGTGCCGACCTCGGCCGCCGCACGCGCGGCCGCTGGAAGGGCCTCGAGCACCCGGTCGAGGGCCTCACCCGACAGCGCCGCGTTGACGAACCACGCCTCGAAGGCCGACGGGGCAGGTAGACCCCGCGGGCCAGCAGCGCGTGGAAGAACGCGGTGTACCGGGCGACGTCCTGGGTCCTCGCGTCGTCGTAGTCGCGAACCTGGCGCTCGTCGGGCACGAAGAAGATCGAGAACATGCTGCCCGCCTGCTGCACGCGGTGCGGCACCCCGGCCGAGAACAGCGCGGCGCTGGCGGCACCGCGCAGGACGGCCGCAACCTCGTCGCAGTGGGCGTAGACCTCGTCCGTGCAGTGCCGCAGCGTGGTCAGACCGGCGGCGACGGCCACCGGGTTCCCGGACAGCGTCCCGGCCTGGTAGACCGGCCCGATCGGCGCCAGCTGGTCCATGAGGTCCGCGCGGCCGCCGAAGGCCGCGGCCGGCAGCCCGCCGCCCATGACCTTCCCGAAGGTGAACAGGTCGGCATCGACCGGGTCCAGGCCGTACCAGCCCGAGCGCGAGACGCGGAAGCCGGTCATGACCTCGTCGAGGACGAGCAGCGCGCCGTGCGCCGCGGTGATCCGGCGCAGCTCGGCGTTGAAGCCGTCCAGCGGGGGACGACGCCCATGTTGCCCGCGGCGGCCTCGCTGATCACGCAGGCGATCTCGCTGCCCCGCTCGGTGAACACGGCCTCGACCGCGGCGACGTCGTTGTAGGGCAGGACGACGGTGTCCGCGGCCGCGCCGGTGGTGACGCCGGGGGTGTCGGGGAGGCCCAGGGTCGCGACGCCGGAGCCGGCCGAGGCCAGCAGCGCGTCGACGTGGCCGTGGTAGTTGCCGGCGAACTTCACGACCAGCGGCCGGCCCGTGGCACCCCGCGCCAGGCGGATCGCCGAGAGCACGGCCTCGGTGCCGGAGTTGACCAGCCGGACCTTCTCCACCGGCGCCACCCGGTCGCGGATCTCCTCGGCCAGGTCGAGCTCGCCCTCGGTCGGGGCGCCGAAGGACAGCCCCTCCGCGCCGCGGCGGCGACGGCCTCGACGACGGCAGGGTGCGCGTGCCCCAGCAGCAGCGGACCCCAGGAGCTGACCAGGTCGACGTAGCGGCGCCCGTCGGCGTCGGTGATCCAGGGGCCGGCCCCTCGACCATGAACCGGGGCGTGCCGCCCACGGCCTGGAAGGCGCGGACCGGGCTGTTCACCCCGCCCGGGATGATCTGCCGTCCGCGGGCGAAGAGACCGGCCGAGACCGGGGCCTCGTAGGGATGGGCGGGGCTGTCCAGCGAGGTCACGGCCCCAGTGTCCCCTCTGATCCTGGAGCGCTGTCACGGGTGTCGGAGGTGTCGGCCACACGGACCATCAGCGCCTCGTACAGCCTGGCCGGGTCGCGGGTCGGCACGAGCACCGTGCGCCCGTCGGTGAACCGGAGCGGCAGCCCGGTGCGCCCACGGGGCAGCGACCAGCCCCCGCCGAGCACCGGGGCGCCGGCGTCGACCCCGGAGTCCACGGCCCGCAGGTGGTCGACGTCGATGTCGGAGAAGGAGACGAGCTCCCGCCCGACCGACAGGCCGGCCCCGCCCACCCGGACCGTCCACACCCGGAGCGCCGACAGGCAGCCGATCGCGACGACGCCGAGGACGACGACGAGGACCAGGACCCAGACGAGCGGAGCGATGTCCGGACCCGGCAGGACGATGTCCAGCCCGAGGAACACGGCGAAGGCCCCGGCCACGATCCAGAGCGGCCGCCACGACCCGCCGTGCTCGACGAAGTCCTCCCCACCTGCCCGACCATCAGCGCAGCAGGCGTGCCGCTTCGACGGCCCAGTAGGTGAGCACGGTGCCGGCGCCGGCGCGCCGGATGGCGGTCAACGTCTCCAGGATCGCCCGCTCGCGGTCGACCCAGCCGTGGGCGGCGGCCGCCTCGACCATCGCGTACTCGCCGCTGACCTGGTAGGCGCTCACCGGCACCTGCACCGCGTCGGCGACCCGCGTGATGATGTCCAGGTAGGGCAGGGCCGGCTTCACCATGACGGCGTCGGCGCCCTCGGCGAGGTCCTGGGCCACCTCGCGCAGCGCCTCGTCGGCGTTCGGCGGGTCCATCTGGTACGTCGAGCGGTCGCCGAACTGCGGGGCGCCCTCGGCCGCCTCGCGGAACGGTGCGTAGAAGCCGCTCGCGTACTTGGCGGCGTACGCCAGGATCGGCGTCTCGGTGTACGCGGCGCCGTCCAGGGCCGTCCGGATGGCCGCGACCTGGCCGTCCATCATCCCGCTGGGCGCGATGACGTGGGCGCCGGCCTGGGCCTGCGCGATGGCCACCGCCGCGTACCGGTCCAGGGTCGGGTCGTTGTCGACGACGCCGGCAGGGGTGACCACGCCGCAGTGCCCGTGGTCGGTGTACTCGCACAGGCAGAGGTCGGCCATGAGCACGAGCTCGTCGCCGAGGTCGGCCTTCAGCTGCTGGAGCGCGACGTTGACGATCCCGTCGGCGGCGTCGGCCTGCGAGCCCACCGCGTCCTTGTCGCCGGGGATGCCGAACAGCATCAGCCCGCCGATGCCGGCCTCGGCCGCCTCGTGCGCGGCCTTCCGCAGCGAGTCGAGAGTGTGCTGGACGACGCCGGGCATCGAGCTGATCGCGACCGGCTCGTCGATGCCCTGCTTGACGAAGACCGGCAGCACGAAGTCGGCCGGGGACAGCCGCGTCTGGGCGGTGAGCCGCCGCAGCGCGGGCGTCGACCGGAGCCGGCGCCCGCGGGCGAAGCCGTCACTCACTTCTCCGCCCCGTCCTCCGCGCCCTCGCGCAGCGACAGGGCGTGCTCGGCGAGCGCGTCGACCAGCGGCCCGACAGCGGCGGTCTCCGGCTGCACGTCCACCCGCAGCCCGAACTCCTGGGCGCTGGCGGCCGTGGCCGGGCCGATCACCGCGACGACGGTCTTCGCGTGCGGCTTGCCGGCGATGCCGACCAGGTTGCGCACCGTGCTCGAGGAGGTGAAGCAGACGGCGTCGAAGCCGCCGCCCTTGATCGCCTCGCGGACACTCGCTGCCGGCGGGGCCGCCCGGACGGTCCGGTACGCGGTCACGTCGTCGATCTCCCAGCCGCGCTCCTGCAGCCCGGCGGCCAGCGTCTCGGTCGCGATGTCGGCTCGGGGCAGGAGCACCCGGTCGATCGGGTCGAAGACGTCGTCGTAGGGCGGGAAGTCGGCCAGCAGACCCTGGCTGGACTGCTCTCCGGCGGGCACGAGCTCCGGCTGGATGCCGAACGCGCGCACGGCTTCGGCGGTCTGCTCGCCGACGCAGGCGACCTTGACGCCGGCGAACGCGCGGGCGTCGAGACCGAGCTCGGTGAACTTCTCGCGGACGGCCTTCACCGCGTTGACGGAGGTGAACACGATCCAGCCGTAGCGACCGGTGACCAGGCCCTTGATGGCGCGGTCCATCTGGGCGGGGCTGCGCGGCGGCTCGACGGCGATGGTCGGCACCTCGACGGGCACGGCGCCGTAGGCGCGCAGCCGGTCGCTCATCTCGCCGGCCTGGTCCTTGGTGCGCGGCACCAGGACGCGCCAGCCGAACAGCGGCCGGCTCTCCCACCAGGACAGCCGGGCGCGCTTGTCGACGGCGGTGCCGACGGTGGCCACGACCGGGCCGCTGAACGAGTCCAGGCCGGCGGTCTTCTCGGCCACGGCGGCCAGCTTGGCCACCACGCTCTTCTGCGCCGTCCCGGATCCGCCGGTGGTGACCACGACCGGCGTGCTGCCGGACAGGCCGCCCTCGACCAGCCGGACGGCGGCGTCGGGGAGGTCCTCGGCGGTGCCCTGGAGGACGAGCGTGCCACCGGTGGAGCTCACGGCGCCCGCCAGCGCGCTCACGTCCACGCCGCTGCGCAGGTCGGCGGTGACCGCGGTGCCGCCGGTGGCGACGCCCGCGTACGCCGGGACGGCGGTGGACGTGGCCACGCCCGGCACGACGTCGAAGGGGATGGAGGTGCGGCCGACGGCCAGCGCCTCCTTCACCACGGCGTCCGTGGCGTACGGGTCACCGGCGACCAGCCGGACGACGACCGCGCCCTTCTTGGCCGCCTCGACGGCGACCTTGGCGACCTCGGCCGGCTCGCCCACCGCCGGGCTCAGCTCCGTGCCGGGGTGCTCCTCGCGGACGGCGTCCTGGACCGCGACGGAGACGTCGGGGTCGACGAGGACGAGTGCCGCCCCGGCGAGCGCCGCGGTCGCCCGGGCGGTGAGCATGCCGGGGTCGCCCGGTCCTGCTCCGACGAAGACGACCCGGCCGGCGTGGCCTGCGGTCTTGCGGAAGCGCGTCATCGCGTGCTCCTGATCCCGGCCCGGAGGGCCTGTTGTTCGGGGGTCTGCATGGGGTGGCGGGTCATCGGCTGACCGCCATCAGCTCGGCCGCGCCGCGGTCGAGGAGCTCCTCGGCCAGCGCCCGCCCGAGGGCGGCGGCGTCCGGCAGGGAGCCGCTGACCGAGCCACGGACGGCATCGCTGCCGTCGATCGCGGTCACGGAGGCGCGGAGGAACAGTTCGGGGCCGTGCTCGCCCTCGGCGAGCTCGGCGTAGGCGGCCACCGGGGCGCTGCAGCCGGCCTCGAGGGCGGCCAGCACGGTGCGCTCGGCCGCCACGCAGGCGCGGGCCGTGGCGTCCTCGAGCCGGCCGGCCAGCTCGCGGCTGCGGGCGTCACCGGTCCGGCACTCGATCGCCAGCGCGCCCTGGGCCGGGGCCGGCAGCACCTGGATCGGGTCGAGGTTCTCGGTGATCGTCGCCAGCCGACCGAGGCGGCTGAGGCCGGCGCGCGCGAGGACGACGGCGTCCAGATCGCCCTGCTTGCCGTTCCCACCCACCCTGGCGAGCCGCGTGTCGACGTTTCCCCGGATCGGGACGACGTCCAGCCCGAGGCCGAGCGCACGCAGCTGGGCGACCCGGCGCGGCGCCCCGGTGCCGACCGTCGAGCCCGGCGGCAGCTCGCCGAGGGTGAGCCCGTCGCGGGCGACCAGCGCGTCGCGCGGGTCCTCGCGGACTGGCACGGCGGCGATCGTCAGCCCCGGCTCGGCCGCCGTCGGCAGGTCCTTGTAGCTGTGCACGGCGAGATCCACCTCGCCGGCCAGCAGCGCGTCCCGCAGCGCGGCCACGAAGACGCCCGTGCCCCCAGCTGCTGGATCGCGGCCCGCGAACGGTCGCCCTCGGTGACGATCGGCACGAGCTCGACGCGGACCCCGGTCGCCGCCGTGATCGCGTCGGCGACTGTCTGCGACTGGGTGGTGGCCAGCTCGCTGCCCCGGGTGCCCAGGCGCAGGGTGGTGGTGGCGGTGGAGGTGGTCACGACGCCTCCTCGGTGCGGAGGTCGGGATCCACGGTGACCGCGTCGGAGAGGTCCTCGACGGGCGAGTCGATCCCGAGGCCGAAGAGCGCCCGCAGGGCGCCCGCGTAGTCGGTCTCGCCCTGGGCGGCGGCCAGCTCCTTCACCCGGACGGTCGGCTCGTGCAGCAGCTTGTCCACCACGCGACGGACGGTGCGGGCGATCTCGCTCCGGGCACGGGCGTCGAGGTCGGGCAGGCGGGTGGACAGCCGCAGCAGCTCGGCCTCGACGACGTCGGCGGCCTGACTGCGCAGGGCCGACACCGTCGGGGCGACCTCGGCGGCCTGCCGCTCGGCCCGGAGCAGGGCGGTCTCGGCCTCCACGAGCGCGTGGGCGGCGGCGATGTCGTCGGCCGCGACCGGTCCGGCGGTCGGCCGGCCCGGGGTCGAGGCGCGCTCGCCCTGCAGGAGCGCGAGGTCGACGACGTGGACGCCGGGCAGGGCGGCCACGCCCGGATCGACGTCGCGCGGCAGGGCCAGGTCGACGACGGCCAGGGGCCGGCCATCCCGGCCCGTCATCGCCTCGGTCACGACGTCGGTGCCGACGACGAGGCCGGTCGCCCCCGTGCAGGTGACGAGGGCGTCGGCCGCGGCGAGCTCGACGGGCAGGTCGGCGAGGTCGGCGGCGCGGCCGCCCACGGCCGTGGCCAGGCGGGCGGCGTGCGCCCGCGTGCGGGTGCTGACGACGACCGAGGCACCGCGGCGGGCGAGCGTGGTCGCCGCGAGAGCCCCCATGGAGCCGGCGCCGACCACGAGGACCCGGCGCCCGTCGAGGCTGCCGACGGAGTCCTCGGCACGGTCGAGCGCGACGGAGACGAGGGAGGCGCCGGCCCGGTCGATGCCGGTCTCGGTGTGCACCCGCTTCCCGACCCGCAGGGCGCGCTGCGCCACCGGGTGCAGGGCGCGACCGACGGTGCCCTGCTCGCGGGCGAGGGCGTAGGCGGCGCGCAGCTGGCCGAGGACCTGCGTCTCGCCGACCACCATCGAGTCCAGCCCGGACGCCACGGCGAACAGGTGCGCGACGGCCTGGTCCTCGTAGTGCACGGTCACGTACGGGAGAGCTCCTCCACGGTGGCGCCGGCCTGGCGGGCGAGCACCCGGCTCACGTCGCTCACCCCGCCGTGGAACTTCTCGACCTCCGCGAAGACCTCGATCCGGTTGCACGTCGCGAGCACGAGCGCCTCGGTGACGTGCGTGCTCTCGACGAGCTCGTGGAGGGCCTTGATCCGGTCGTCGGCACCCATGGCGAACTGCTCCAGCAGGGCCACCGGCGCGGTCTGGTGGGACACGCCCACCGCGAGCAGGCTCATGAGTCCTCCTCGCCGGCGCTCGTCGGCCCCATTCGCAGACTGGCTCTGTCCAGGGCGGAACTCGCGAGCTCGTTCACGCCGGCTCCTCGACAGCCGTCTCCGGCACCATCCGCTGCTGGCCGAGGAAGGCCAGTACCTGCAGCTCCACGGAGAGGTCGACCTTGCGGACGTCCACCCCCGAGGGTGCGGCCAGCGTGACCGGCGCGAAGTTCAAGATGCTCCTCACCCCGGCCGTGGCCAGCCGGTCGCAGACCGATTGGGCCACCTCGGCCGGTGTCGTGATGACGCCGATGGAGGCCTGCGTCGCCGCGACGACCTCCTCGAGCTCGTCCATCGCGCGCACCGTGTGCCCGCCGATCGACTGCCCGATCCGGGCGGGCGCGGCGTCGAACAGGCCGACGAACTCGAATCCGCGGGAGCCGAAGCCGGCGTAGTCGGCGAGAGCCGATCCGAGGTTTCCCATGCCGACCAGCACGCAGGCACGGGAGCGCTCGACGCCCAGCACGCGGGACACGCGGTCGCGCAGGGCACGGACCTCGTAACCCACCCCCGCACGCCGCAGGGGCCGAGGTGGGAGAGGTCCTTGCGCAGCCCGGCCGGGTTGACGCCGGCCGCCGCGGCCAGTTCACCGGAGGAGACGGTGCTCCGACCGCCGTCGGCCAGAGCTGACAGCACCGGAGGTAGACGGCCAGGCGGGCGACGGTGGCCTCCGGGATCGTCCGGGGCCGCGGCTGGATCACGGGCTCTCCACAGCGGTCGCGCCCGAGTGGTCGAGGGCGCGGGGATCGGGAACGCGGGCGCAGGATCGCCCGCGTTCGCCACGGTAGCCGCTTGTGAACGCGGGAACAAAGTCGCCGAACCCCGCGGAGCCCGCTGACCGGCCCGTACGGGTGGCGCTGTGGTGGAGACCACCCTAAGCGACGCCCCACGGCCCCTCCCAGGCACCCCGCACCCAGCACCCCACACCCCGCCCCGCACCCAGGCATAGGTACCTATCCATGCGTCTGGGCACCGAGAACACAGGTATAGGTACCTATGCCTGGGTTCGCGTCAGGCGATTCCCAGATCCCGCCGCAGCCGGACGACGTCGACGGTGAAGTAGGAGTGCTCGCGACCGTCGAGCAGGACCACCGGCACCCGGTCCCCGTACTCGGCCCGCAGGTCCGGATCGGCGTCGACGTCGACGGCCTCCGGCACCAGCCCGGCCTCGGCACCGATGCGGGTCACGGTCTCGGCGGCCACCTCGCAGAGGTGGCAGCCGGCCCGGGTGAGCAGCTGCAGCCGCGCGGCCGTGTCAGGCATCGGCGACCGCCCCGGCCTCCTCGACGACGTCCTCCCCGTGCCGTCCCCGGTGAGACCGAGCTCCCGCAGCCGCGCACGGCTGACCTTCCCGGTCAGGGAGTGCGGCAGGGCCGACAGGAAGTGCACCGACGTCGGCACCTTGTAGCGGGCCAGGGACTCCGACGCGTGCGACCGGAGCTCCTCGAAGGTGAGCCGCTCCCCGGCCGGACGACGACGACGGCGCGGACCGCAGCTCCCGTGGTCGGGTCGGGGACGCCGATGACGGCGCTCTCCGCGACCGCCGGATGGGTGTCCAGCACGCGCTCCACCTCGGCGGGGTAGACGTTGAAGCCGCTGACCAGGACGAGGTCGCTGCGCCGGTCCACCAGGTGCAGGTCGCCGTCCGCGTCCCGGTAGGCGAGGTCCCCGTACCCAGCCACCCGTCGGCGTCCGGGCCGTCGGCGCCCTCGGGCCAGTAGCCGGCGAACAGGTTGGCCCCGCGGATCCAGATCTCCCCGGCCCCTCCAGCTGCTCGTCGTCCTCGGCGTCGTCGACCCGGCCGTCGTCGTCGGACGTGGCCGTGTCCCGCAGCTCGAGCTCCACGCCGGGGAGGGCGCCACCCATGCAGTTGGGCTTGGCCCGCCCCGTGGCCAGGGTGCTGGCCACGACCGGTGCGGCCTCGGTGAGCCCGTAGCCCTCCCAGAGGGTCACCGCAGCACGGTCCCGCATGGCCGTCCAGACCTCCTCCGGCAGCGGCGCCGCCCCGGAGGAGGCCATCCGCATCGCCGCGAACCCGCGGCGCAGCTCGGCGTCGCTGCCGAGCGCGTCGGCGAGGGCCAGCCAGGCCTGGTACATCGGGGGTGCACCCGGCACCGCCGTCACGTGCTCCTCGGCCATCAGCGCCAGCGACGCGCGCGGGTCGAACGTCTCCTGCAGCACCGCGCAGGCCCCGGTGGCGGCCACCAGACCGAAGCCGGCGTTGAGGCCGTAGACGTGGAAGAGCGGCAGGACCAGGAGCACGCGGTCGTCCTCCCGGACGGGCGGCGGGGTCATGGCCAGGCACTGCTCCTGGTTGGCCCGCAGCGCCGCGGCGGTGAGGATGGCGCCGCGGGGACGGCCCGTCGTCCCGCTGGTGTAGGCCAGGAAGGACGGCGCCTGCGGGTCCGCAGCGACCTCCGGCGGGGCCCCTCGGCATCCGGCGGGCCCGGGCAGACCGGGACGCCGGCCACCGGTGACCGGTCCGTGGCCGCGACGAGCAGACCCGCTGCAGAGTCGGTGAGGACGAACTCGAGCTCCGGATCGGTGTACGCGGTGTTCACCGGCACGACGACCAGTCCGGCGCGCAGCGCGCCGAGGGCGGCGCGCAGCCAGGCGAGCCCGTTGGGCAGCTGGATCGCCACCCGGTCGCCGGGGCCAGCCCCCGTCCGGCGAAGCCGGCCGCGGCGCGGTCGACGGTGGCGTCGAGCTCGGCCCAGGTCAGCCGCTGCTCGGCGGCCACCACCGCGGGAGCCTCGGGTCGGCGCCGGGCGGCGGCCCGTACGAGCTCGGCGAGCGACGTGCCTGCCTCTTCCACATCTCCTCCGTTGGAGCTGGTGCTTGTCGCCGCCCACCGGGAGGCACTTCCGTGTGCGATCCGGCAAGCTGGCGTGGACGGGCTGGGGCGATGTTGTCACCATGGGGCCAGCCCTGCAGCATCGCGCGCCCGTTCCCCGCCGGGCGCGCTGGGGAAGACGTCCAGGTAGGCGGGCCGGTACAGGAGGTCGATCGCCCGCATGCCCCCGCCCCTCGACGCTGAGCGGTCCCCTGCCGCTTCGCCGCCGACAGCTGCTCCCGCGGCCTCGCAGCGACCGTCGCCGCACCCGCGACCGTCCCCCGGCCCAGGCCCACGCCCTATCCGCGTGCGAGCGCGGAGGTGCTCGACGCCCCGAACGTGGCCGAGGACCGGTCCGCGCGGGAGGCCGCCGGCGCGGAGGCCCCCGGGACGGAGGCCCAGGCGCTGGGGGTGGCACTGCTGCCCGCCCCCGACGGCGTGGACGTCTGGGAGCTGGTGAGCCAGGCCCAGGCCGGCGACGCGGAGGCGTTCGGCCGGCTCTACGACCACTACGTGTCGATGGTCCACCGGTACGTCTACTACCGGGTCGGCGACCGCGCCACGGCCGAGGACGTGACCAGCGAGACCTTCGTCCGGGCGCTGCGGCGGATCGACTCGCTGTCCTTCCAGGGGCGTGACGTGGGCGCCTGGCTGGTCACGATCGCCCGCAACATCATCCTCGACCACGTGAAGAGCAGTCGGTACCGGCTGGAGGTCACCACCGCGGACATGCGCGACGCCGACCGCGCCACGGACGGCCCCGAGGACGCGGTGGTGCAACACCTGACGAACCGCGAGCTCCTGGCCTGCGTGCAGCAGCTCGGCAGCGAGCAGCAGGAGTGCATCGTGCTGCGCTTCATCCACGGCCTGTCGGTGTCGGAGACCGCCGAGATCATGGGCAAGAAGGACGGCGCCATCAAGGCGCTCCAGCACCGGGCGGTCCGCCGTCTCGCGGGTCTGCTGCCGGACGGTCTGCGATGACCGGAAATCGAATCGTCGGGGGCGTAACCGAATACCCTCGCCCCTCGTTGGGTCGGGTGCAGCGGGGTGGTAGGACCATGGATTCCTCCGCGGACACGGGGACCGGAGGCGGGGCATGAACGTGCGAGACCGCGAGGACGCCGTGGTCGCGCGGCTGCACTCCCTCGCGCCCTCTCTCGACGGCGAGCCCGACCCGGCCTTCCAGGCGAGGACCCGGGCCCGTCTGGTCGCCATGGCCGCCGTCCGCGCACCCGAGCCGGCCCCTGCATCCGGGCTCCAGCGGATCCTCGCCGTCCGTGCCCCCACGGCGCGCCGAAGCGGTGGCGCATCCGGCTCACCGCCGGCCTGGCCGGCGCAGCGATGGCCGTGACCGCGCTGGCCGGCCTGGTCGCCGTCGCCGACGGCGCCCGGCCCGGCGACGTCCTCTACGACCTCAAGCGCGGCACCGAGCAGACGCAGCTGGCCCTCGCCGGTGACTCGCGCGGACGGACGCTGCTCGACTTCGCCAGCACCCGGCTCGACGAGGTGGCGGCCCTGGTCGGCGAGGGTGGCACCGCCCTGCCCGCCACGCCCGCCGGCGACGACGGCGCGACGGTGTCGGCGGCCGCCGGCGACGCCTCCCTGGTGGTCGAGACGCTGCAGACGATGGACGAGCAGACGACCGACGGCGCCGCCTGGCTGACCGACCGCGCGGTCGAGACCGGCGGCACCGGCCCGCTGGAGGACCTGGCCCGGTGGACCACGGGGCAGGCCGGGGAGCTGGCGGACCTCCAGTCCCGCATGCCCGCAGAGGCGTCCGACGCCGCAGCGCAGTCCCTGACGCTGCTGGCCGGGATCAGCGCGCGCACCGCCGGCCTGCAGGCGGCGCTGGCGTGCCCGGGCGGTCCGGCCGTCGCGGGAACCGACGCCCTCGGCCCGGTGCCCGCCCCTGCCCCGCCCCCGTGCCCGTTCCTCCGGCCGCACCGGACAGCGGCACCTCCGACCCGAAAACCAGTGGTGCGCCCCCGTGACCACCCCGCAGGAGACCACCCCGGGGCTGCCGACGGTGCCCGCGCCCCCGTTCCCGGCTCGGGCGGCGGCGCTCCGACGCCGACTGCTCCGACGCAGACGTCCCCGCGGCTGCCGGCGCCGTCCCTGCCGCTCCCCCGCTGCCGCTGCCCGGCGGCAGTGGCGGTGGCGCCACGACCACACCCCCGCCGATCGTCAAGCTCCCGCCGCTGGGCCCGATCGAGGTGTGCGCGCCCCGCTGGTGACCATCGGTTGCTGACCCCCGGACTCCTGCCCTTCCGATCCCGCTAGGTCGGGGCACCGGGGCCCCGAGCCGGGTCGGCTGTCCATCAGTGGGAGGTCTGTCGTGCCGCGAGTGCCGTTCCGCGGCCGGGGTCCCGAAGCGCCGAGACGCGGACGGACGAGGAGACCCGCGCCCACGTCGCGGGTGCGGCCGCTGCCGCGGCGGCCGAGGTCGCGGCACCACCGGCGGTGCAGCCCGACCCCACCGGAGCCGCGTTCTTCGACGTGGACAACACGATGATGATGGGCGCGTCGCTGTTCTGGTTCGCCCGGGGCTGGCCGCCCGCAAGTACTTCTCCAGCCGGGACATGCTCGGGTTCGTCTGGCAGCAGGCGAAGTTCCGCATCGGCGGCAACGAGGGCAATCCCGACGACATGCTCACGATCCGGGAGAACGCGCTGGCGTTCGTCGCCGGCCGGCCGGTCACGGAGATCGTCGAGGCCAGCGAGGAGATCTACGACGAGCTCATGGCCGACCGGATCTGGGCCGGCACGCGGGCCCTGGCCCAGCAGCACCTCGACTCCGGCCAGCGCGTCTGGCTGGTGACCGCCACCCCGGTCGAGCTGGCCTCGATCATCGCCCACCGGTTGGGCCTGACCGGGGCGCTGGGCACCGTCTCCGAGATCGTCGACGGCAAGTACACCGGGCGGCTGGTCGGCGAGCTCATGCACGGACCGGCCAAGGCCGAGGCCGTGCTGGCACTCGCCGAGCGGGAGGGCCTCGACCTGGACCGCTGCACCGCCTACAGCGATTCCGCCAACGACCTGCCGATGCTGTCCCTCGTGGGCACCGCCGTCGCGGTCAACCCGGACACCGAGCTGCGGGCGATCGCGCGGGCGCGCGGCTGGACCATCCGTGACTACCGCACCGGGCGGAAGGCCGCGAAGATCGGCGTCCCGACGGTTGCCGCCGCAGCACTCACCGGCGGAGTGGTCGGCGGCGCGATAGCGCTGCGAAGGCGCGACAAACTCCCCTTCTGAGCTATGACACTGCGGTCCTCCGGACCGCACCGCGGCCACGTGCCGTCCCCAGCTGAGCGGAGCCGCTACTGCCGCTCCTCGCGGGAGCCTCCGGCCCCCACTCGTCTCGACACCCCGCAGGGCGACTCGCGGTGGGATCCGCGCTTTCCGAGCAACTCACGCGCCTGGGGCGGCTCCGAGCCACTCCTCGCGGAGGCCTCCGGCCTCCACTCGTCGCGGCTCAGCCGAAGACGCTCTCCCGTTGCAGGAGCAGCTGGTAGAGCGAGTGCTGGATGGTCTCGCGCACCTGGTCGGTCAGGTTGAAGACCAGCATCGGGTCCTCGGCCGCGGCCGGTCCGTAGGAGGCGGTCTCGATCGGCTCACCGAAGGCGATCAACCACTTCGACGGCAGCGGCACCAGTCCCAGCGGGCCCAGCAGCGGGAACGTCGGGGTGATGGGCAGGTAGGGCAACCCCAGGAGGCGCGCCGCGGTCTTGGCGTTGCCGATCATCGGGTAGATCTCCTCGGCGCCGACGATCGCGCACGGGATGATCGGGACGCCGGTCCGCAGAGCCGCCGTGACGAAACCGCCCCGGCCGAACCGCTGCAGGGTGTACCGCTCGCGGAAGGGCTTGCCGATGCCCTTGAAGCCCTCGGGGAACACGCCCACCAGCTCGCCGTTGGTGAGCAGTCGCTCGGCGTCCTCGTTGCAGGCGAGCGTGGTGCCCATCTTGCGCGACATCGTCCCGACGAAAGGCAGCTCGAAGACGAGGTCCGCACCGAGCAGGCGCAGCCGTCGCTGAGCCGGGTGGTCGTCGCGCAGCGCCACGGTCGTCATCAGCGCATCGGCCGGGATGGTGCCGGAGTGGTTGGCCACCACGAGGGCGCCACCCTCCGACGGGACGTTCTCCAGCCCCTGGCTCTCGACCCGGAACCACTTCTCGTACAACGGCCGCAGCAGCGGCAGCAGCAGGTGGTCGGTGAGGTCGGGGTCGAACCCGAACTCGTCGGTCTCGTACTCCCCGTCATCCGGCGGCGCAGGAACTCCAGCCCGCCGGCCAGCTGCTCCTCCCAGCCGGGCGGCGCCGCCGGCGGGACGTAGGGCTCGTCGTCGTCGGGCCGGAGCGGGATCACCCGCGCCTCAGGCATCGCGCACCGCCCGAAGCCCGGGTGCCGGAGGTGCGGGGCGGAGCCGGTCCCCGACCGCGGTGGCGGTGTCGCCGGCGTGCTCGAGCACCGAGCGGACCCGCGAGGTCACCGAGTGCACGAGCCGCGGTGAGACCACCGGCGGCACCGTGCGGGCGTAGTCGGCCAGCGCGGCCTCCGTCGTGTAGCGCGGGGTGTAACCGAACCGTTCGCGCAGGACCCTGGTGTCGACGACCCGGCCGAAGTTGAGGAACCGCATCTGCTCCGGTGAGTAGTCCACGAAGCCGAATCGACGCGACAGCCGTCCGACTGAACCCATCGCCGGAGTGGGAATCGGCACTTCCACCCGCCCGAGTCGCCGGATCGCCTGGGAGAGCAGCAGCGTCCCGTCGCCACCGACGTTGACGGTCCCGGTGAACGAGCCCGTCGTCGCGCGGGTCAGCACGGCCAGCGCGTCGTCCTCGTGGAGGAGCTGCACGCGGGCGTCGTAGCCGAGGGCCGTCGGCACCACGGGCATGCGGAAGAACCCCGTGAGCAGCGAGTCGATCCGGGGACCGATGAAATTGGTGAACCGGAGCATCGCGACATCCACGTCGGGGCGCCGGCGCGAGAAGGCGCGGACGTACCCTTCGATGTCGAGGCTGTCCTTGGCGAACCCGCCGGCCGGGACGGCCCGGGCCTGCATCGCCTCGGTGAAGACGGCGGGATCGCGCGAGGAGGCCCCGTAGACCGCGCTCGTGGACTTCAGCACGAACCGGCGCACCGATGGCGCGCGCTGGCACGCGGCCAGCAGCTGCATCGTGCCGATGACGTTGAGTTCCTTCATCGGCACCCGCCCGCCGGACCCGGCCGGGGTGGAGCTGATGTTCATGTGCACGACGGTGTCGACCGAGGCCGCCGTGATGACCTTGCCGATCAGCGGGTTGCGGATGTCGGCCCGCACGAACTCGGTGCGCCCGAGCCGGCGGAGCATCTCCGGCGACGGCGGGACGGTGTCCACGCCGATGACCCGGCCGATCGAGGGATCCGCTGCGAGCTCGGCCGCCAGCGCACCACCCAGCCACCGGCTCACACCTGTGACGAGGACGACCGCGGGCGGCACGAGCGTCAGCTCACTTCTTGTTGCGTCGCTGGACGCGCGTCTTCTTCAGCAGCTTGCGGTGCTTCTTCTTCGCCATCCGCTTGCGCCGCTTCTTGATGACAGAACCCACGTGGTGCTCCCGACGTCGTCTTGAGAGATTTCAGCTCGCACGCGGCAGTGGGACCGTTCCCCGTGCCGCCCGGCGACCGAGCGTACCGGCCCTGCCCCCGACGGCGCTGTCGGGGGCGGCCGGAATCACGACGATGGGTGTCGCGCCGAGTGGGCCCCGGAAGGGGTCCGCGCAGGCGGGACGAAGCGGCTCAGAGCGACCGGGGGACGGCAACTGGCCGCGGTGTCGCCCGGAGGGCGACGGTGTCACAGCTCAGGCGATGTCGGTGTAGGCGTCGCGCAGGTAGTCCTGCACGGCGCGCTCCGGCACGCGGAAGGACCGGCCGACGCGGACGGCGGAGAGCTCGCCGGCGTGCACGAGGCGGTAGACGGTCATCTTGGAGACGCGCATCATCGCGGCGACCTCGGCGACGGTCAGGAACGTGACGGCGGCGCGGGGAGCCGGGACGCTGGGGCGACCGAGGGGCATCGCGGCCGGGTGCTGGGCCGGGACGGGGCGGGCCATCGTGGCGGCCATCGGGCGGCCCATGGGCCGGGGCCGGGCACGCCCGGACGGGTCATGGCGGGAGCGGCGGTGCGCTGGGGCATGGTCATGTCTTCGTCTCCGGACCTAGCTCACGTCGTGGCGCCGGCTTCCCCACCGGCAACTGAACACGCATGCGCTGGTACAGAGCGTAAGGGGCTCACGTGACTGGAGCGATGGTTGAATCGAACAGGCGGACCGGTCCGTCCTCGGCAGAACTACACCAGTGCAACCGCTCAGAACTGTTGCAGCCCGCGTTTCGCAACACGGTGACGAACCGATGACGCAGAGTGCTGGCGTCGTGTCGACATGTGGGCTACGGTTCCCGGCTCGCCGTCGCACATGTCGCTCTCACCCCACAGCCCTCGCGCGTCAGGTCCTGTCCCGGGCGTGATCCGGGCCCGCCCCGCCGCCGAGTGCCACCGACCGCGCGTGGGCGGCCTCGATGGCGGCCATGAGCGCCGCTCGGACCCCGTGCCGCTCGAGCTCCCGGATGGCGGCGACCGTCGTGCCGCCCGGGCTGGAGACGGCCTCGCGCAGCTGGACCGGGTGCTCCCCGAGTCCCGCATCATCACCGCGGCGCCGAGCGCCGTCTGGACCACGAGATCGGCCGCCAGCGCCCGCGGCGCCCCAGCAGGATGCCGGCGTCGACCATCGCCTCGACGAGGTAGAAGAAGTACGCCGGCCCGCTCCCCGACAGCGCGGTGACGGCGTCCTGCTGGCTCTCCGGCACCCGCCGCACCTGGCCCACCGCGGCCAGCAGTGCCTCGGCCTCGTCGAGGTGCTCCTCCCCGCGTGCGCGCCGGCCGGAGCACGCTCATGCCCTCGTCGACGAGGGCCGGCGTGTTGGGCATGACCCGGACCACCGGCACGCCGTCGGGGAGGGACGACTCGAGTCGGGTCGTCGGCACGCCCGCGGCCACCGACACGACCAGGTGCCCAGGGTCGACGTGCTCGGCCAGCCGGCCGAGCAGGACATCGATGTCCTGCGGTTTCACCGCCAGCAGCAGCACCCGCGCCCGAACGGTGGCCTCGCCGAGGTCCACCGTCCCGACGCCGTAGCGCTCGGCGAGCTGTGCGGCCCGCTCGGCACTGCGCTCGCACACCAGGATGCCGTCGGGGCCGCCACGGCGGACGAGGCCTGACAGGAGCGCCTCGCCGATCTTGCCGCCGCCGATGATGGCCAGCCCGCGGCGGCCGGTCGGGTTCACGAGGGACCGCCCACGCTCAGCCGGACGGCCGAGCCGGCCGCGACGAGGCGCCGTCGGTCGGCCACCAGTTCTCCGTAGGGCATGACGAGCTCCCAGCTGTCGGACGCGCGGCCGTTCCAGGCCGCGCGTTCACCGGCGATGGCGATCAGCCGGGGTCGGACACCGCGATGCCCGGCTGTCCCTCCCCGGCCATGAGGACGTTGAGGCAGCGGACGAAGGAGAGCTGGAGGCCGCGCCGCCGGGCAACCAGCCGGACCCGCCGGCCCGCCAGGGCACGGCACCGGTCCTCCGCACCGGGCTCCTCCGCCGGGACGACGATCCGCCCCCGGGGAGCCCGAGGGCGTCCACCGCCGGGGCCGGGCCCGCCAGCGCGATCGCGAGCCCGAGGTCGGAGGCCTGCGCGCACAGCCGACGGGCGGCCTCGACGCCCAGCCGATCCACCGGGACGGTCAACTCGACCGAGGTCGCCAGGCCGGCGTCCACGATCCGCTCGACGAGCGCGACGTCGTCGCTCCCGAGCTCGACCCGGCAGCCCCCACCACGGCCTCGCGCGCGAGCTCCACCGGGTCCCGCCCGGCCACGGCCCGGCGCCCGAGCAGGCGCCGGAGCATGGCCGGCGTGCGGACGATCACCCCGGGAACCGTAGTGCGCCTGTGTGTGCCCCGTCCGGGCCCCGGGTAGCGGCCGCCCCATGGCAGGAGAACTGAACGGGATGAAGGTGGCGGTGCTGGCCACGGACGGCGTCGAGCAGGTCGAGCTCGACCGGCCCTGGCAGGCGCTGGAGGAGGCGGGCGCCGAACCGGAGCTGGTGTCGCTCGAGGGCGGCACGATCACCGCCTACGACCACATCGACAAGGGCGGCACCCGGACGGTCGACGCGGTGGTCAGCTCGGCCGACCCGGACGTCTACGGCGCCCTGGTCCTCCCCGGAGGCGTGATCAACGGCGACTTCGTACGGGCCGACTCCGACGCCGTGGCCTTCGTGACGTCGTTCTTCGAGGCCGGCAAGCCGGTCGCGGCGATCTGCCACGCCCCTGGGTGCTCATCGAGGCCGGCGTCGTGAAGGGCCGGCGGATGACCTCGTGGCCGTCGCTGCAGACCGACCTGCGCAATGCCGGCGCGGACTGGGTGGACGAGGAGGTCGTCGTCGACGGGAACCTGATCACCAGCCGCAACCCCGACGACCTGGACGCGTTCAGCGCCGCGATCGTCGAGGAGTTCGCCCGTGAGGACGAGGAGGAGCCGGCCGGCTGAGCCCGCTCAGGACCCGGCGGCCAGCAGCCCGGCGGCCGGCGCGATGGTCAGCAGGGTGCCGGCGAAGACCAGCACCGCCAGCAGGCGGGCTCCGACCGGCTCCCGTCCCTGCTTGTGGCGCCAGACACCGACGCCGGTGACCAGGCCGGTGACCGCCAAGGGGCGAGCAGGACGGCGACGTGCGGGACGATCTCCCAGAGCACGGTGGCGGCGAAGTAGACACCGACGCCCGCGGCGAGGGCGATGACGAGCTCGCCGGCGAAGCGCAGCCACGCGAGGGCGCTCTCCTGGGGGTCGCGTCGAGGTCGTCCGGGTCGGCGTCGGTCTGTCCGGCCCGGACCACGGGGATGGGGCCGGTGGTGGGGTGGTCGGGTTCGCGCCCCGGCCGGGACGAGCCCCGTTGCGGGATGGGCTGTCCGGCGCGCCGGTCGAGCGTAGGTACCGGCTGGCTGTGCAGCGGCGCCCGAGGCGCAGCGATGTGGGGCACCGGGGCGCTCGGCATCGGCGAACCGGCCGGGACGCCGGGCTTGCGGTCGGGGCGCAGGCCCGGGATGGCGGCTGTCGACGGCCCGGCGACGGGGACCCGGGGCTGCCGCCGCTCGGGGTTCTGCCGGCGCTCCACCCCCGGGGGCGGCGTCGTGAAGTCCGGGCGGGATGGCTCCAGGTCGCTCCGGCGGCGCCCGTATCCGGCCCGGCCGGCCGCGCCGTCGGCCGCTGCGGCCTCGGCCCGCCGCTGCCGGATGCCGGTCTCCTCCGGGTCGTCCCACGTGCGCCGGCGAGCGGCGCGGTTGGCCGACTCGATGCCCGCCTCGCGCAGGATCTCGGCGAGTGAGCGTCCCCCGTGTCCGGGTTCCAGTCCGGCTCGGCCATCACACCCTCCCAACGAGTCCAGCCTGCGCAGGATGACACCCTCCCGCAGCGCCCATGGACAGATCCTCACGCACCGTACGTCGAGCGCACGCATAGTGGCGGCAGCCACCACGGCACCGGCCGGAACCTGATGGGCCCGATCCGGTGAGACGCCGCGCAGCTCGGCCAGCGCATTGCTCTCGATCCGCGAGATGAAGCCCACCAGCTGCCCGAGTCCCTCCACGGTGAGCTCGCGTGGCACCTGCAGCCCGGCCGAGTACGGCGCGGCCCCGGTGAGGCGGGCGAGGGTGCGGAAGGTCTTGCTGGTGGCCGCCACGAGATCCGGCCGGCCCGCGCCCCGCAGCTTCTTCGCGGCGGGCTCGATCAGCCCGGCCGCGTAGTCCTCGAGCTCGTCCAGCGCCTCCAGGTCCGGTCGTCCCCCTCTCCGGGCCTCGGGCAGGAACTGCCGCGTCATGCGGCCGGCGCCGAGCGGGAGGGACAGCGCGACGTCCGGGTCCTCGTCGATGCCGCTGGCCAGCTCGAGGGAACCGCCCCCGATGTCGAGGATGAGCAGCCGCCCGGCGCTCCACCCGAACCAGCGGCGGACGGCGAGGAAGGTCAACCGGGCCTCGTCCTCACCGCTGAGCACCTGCAGGTCGACACCGGTCCGCTCGCGGATGCGGTCGAGCACCTCCAGCCCGTTGCCCGCGTCCCGGATGGCCGACGTCACCATGGCCAGCAGTTCCTCGCAGCCCTGCTTCTCCGCCTGGTCGCAGGCCTCCTGCACCGCGTGCAGCAGCGCCTTCTCCCCGCCTTCGACAGCAGGCCGTCGTCACCGATCTGCTCGGCGAGACGCAGCAGCCAGCGGTCGTCGTGCATCGGCGTGGGGTGCCCGCCGCGGTGGGCGTCGACCACCAGCAGGTGCACCGTGTTCGAGCCGACGTCCAGCACCCCGAGTCGCATGGGCCCAGTCTGCCGGGCCGACGCCCACTTAGGCTGGGGATGTGCCGGACGACGCACCTCCCGAGGTCCCACTCGACTTCGCCCGCGAGTGGGTCGAGTTCCCCGACCCGGCCGACCCCGGTCATGTCGTCCGGGCCGACCTGACCTGGCTCACCTCGGCCTGGACCTGCATCTTCGGCCGTGGCTGCGCGGGCGTGGTCGAGGGCCGGCCCGACGACGGCTGCTGCAGCCACGGCGCCTTCTTCACCGACGAGGACGACCTGGCGCGGGTCACCGCGGCCGTCGCCGTCCTCACCGACGAGGACTGGCAGCTGGCCCCGGTCGGGCGGGCCGCGTGGACCGAGGAGGACAGCGCAGACGACGGGCCCGCAGACGGGGAACAGGGCAAGGGCTCGCTGCGCACCCGGGTCGTCGACGGCGCCTGCGTCTTCCTCAACCGGCCTGGGTTCGCCGGCGGCCAGGGCTGCGCGCTGCACCGGATGGCACTGCGGACCGGCGTCCACCCGCTGACCACCAAGCCCGACGTCTGCTGGCAGCTGCCGGTGCGCCGGGAGCAGGAGCACGTGGAACGCCCCGACGGCACGACGGTGCTGGTCTCGACGATCGGGGAGTTCGACCGGCGGGGGTGGGGACCGGGCGGGGCCGACCTGCACTGGTGGTGCACCGGCTCCCCGCTCGCGCACGTCTCCCCGAGCCGCTGGTCGAGACCTATGCCCCCGAGCTGACCGAGCTGCTCGGCGAGGCGGCGTTCGCCGAGCTACGCCGGCTGACCGAACTCCGCCTCGACCACGGTCTCGTCGCGCCGCACCCAGCCAGCCCCGGCCGGTGCCCGTCGAACTGCACCGGCGCCGTCCCGGCAGCTGACGCGGCCCGGAAGGTCTGCCGATACGCCCGGGGCGACACCCCGCGGCGGCGGGCGAACTGCTCGCGCAGCCCGGCGGCGGTACCGAACCCGACCAGCCGGGCGATCTCCTCGACGGGCGCGTCGCTCTCCTCCAGCAGCGCCTCGGCGGCAGCCAGGCGCTGGCCGAGGAGCCAGGCGTGCGGCGTGGTGCCCGTCGTCGCCTTGAACCGGCGGGCGAAGCTGCGCGGGCTCATCAGCGCCCGGCGAGCCATCACCTCGACGGAGATGTCCTCGGCAAGGTGGCCGGTGGCCCACTCGAGCACGGCACCGAGCAGGTCGTCCTCGCAGGCCGGCACGGGCGCGTCGATGAACTGGGCCTGGCCACCGTCGCGGTGCGGCGGGACGACCATCTCGCGCGCGAGCGAGTTGGCCGCGGCGGCCCCCACTCGCGCCGCACCAGGTGCAGCAGGGTGTCCACGCCGGCCGCCGTCCCGGCGCCGGTGATCACCTGCCCGTTGTCGACGTAGAGGACCGACGGATCCACCGTCACCGCCGGGAAGCGAGCAGCGAGCTCGCCGGCGTACTTCCAGTGCGTGGTGACGCGCTGGCCGTCGAGCAGGCCTGCGGCCGCGAGCACGAAGGCGCCGGTGCAGTGGCTGATGATCGTGGCGCCACGGGCGTGCGCCTCGCGGAACGCGTCGAGCAGCGCGGGCGAGGGGACGCGGTCGAAGAGCTCCCACGCGGTGATCGAGACGATGTCGGACCGCGCCAGCCGCTCGAGCCCGTGCTCGACGGTGATGGGGATGCCGGTGTCGGTGCGCAGCACGCCGGGGACCTCTGTCACCAGGCCGAAGTCGAACAGCGGCAACCCCATGCTGCGGCGGTCGTAGCCGAACACCTCGCAGCAGACGCCGAGGCCGAAGCTGCCGACGAGCCCGTCGGCGACGACGACGCTGACCACGAGCGGGCGGTCGGGGAGAGCCATGCCGACCATCATGGCAGAAAAGCTGCGATGGTGGTCACTCCTGCCACTCGTCCGCTGGGCCGGTTCCCACCACGCTTCTCCTCATGCTGCTGATCACCTGCCCCGCCACCCGGGCCGACGAGCTGGTCGCCGACCGGCGGATCCGGTCGGTCACCAACCATGCGACGCACATCGCGCTGCACGTGGAGTGCCCCTCCTGCGGGCGCGTGCACGTCTACCGGACCGGGCGGATGGTCGCCGCCGCGGCCGCCCACGCTCGGGAGGCAAGGGTCCCCGTCCCGGCCTAGGATCGAACACATGAGCGACAACGACACCAGCCAGCCGGCCCCTCGCCGGAGAAGGACCCGGCCGACTGGGTGACCGGCGACGAGCCCGCCACCGGCGCCCAGAAGAGCTACCTGGAGACCCTGGCCCGGCAGTCGGACGAGGACGTCCCCGAGGACCTCACCAAGGCGGAGGCGTCGGAGAAGATCGACGAGCTGAAGCGCGACGGCTGAGCGTCACGCCTCCAGCTTGTAGCCCAGACCCCGCACGGTCAGGAGGTACTTGGGGTTCGCCGGGTCGGGTTCGACCTTGGCCCGCAACCGCTTGACGTGGACGTCGAGGGTCTTGGTGTCGCCCACGTAGTCCGAGCCCCACACCCGGTCGATGAGCTGGCCGCGGGTGAGCACGCGGCCGGCGTTGCGCAGCAGGTACTCGAGCAGGTCGAACTCCTTGAGCGGCAGGGAGACCGGTTCGCCGTCCACCGCGACCACGTGCCGCTCGACGTCCATGCGCACCGGCCCGGCCTCGAGGACGGCGTCGGTCGACGGCGCCTCGGCCGCCTCCCCGCGCCGCCGCAGCACGGCGCGGATGCGGGCGACGAGTTCGCGCGCCGAGTAGGGCTTGGTCACGTAGTCGTCGGCGCCGAGCTCGAGGCCCACGACCTTGTCGATCTCGGCGTCCTTGGCCGTCAGCATGATGATCGGGACGTTGCTGCGGCTGCGCAGGGCCCGGCAGACCTCGGTGCCCGGCAGGCCGGGCAGCATCAGGTCCAGGAGGACGATGTCGGCGCCCGTCCGATCGAACTCCGCCAGCGCTTCCGGGCCGTTGGCGGCCACGACGGCGTCGTAGCCCTCGCGGCGCAGCATGTAGGACAGCGCGTCGGAGAAGGACTCCTCGTCCTCGACGACGAGTACTCGGGTCATGAAGGTTCCTTCGATGCGTCGGCGGCGACGGGCTCGCCCTGGCTGTCGGCGGGGGTGCGGGCGAGCAGCGGGATGCGCAGGGTGAACGTCGACCCGAGCCCCTCCTCGCTCCAGACGGCGACCGAGCCGCCGTGGTTGCTCGCGACGTGCTTGACGATCGCCAGGCCCAGGCCGGTGCCTCCGGTGCTGGTGGCCCGGGACTGGTCGACCCGGTAGAAGCGCTCGAAGACCCGCTGCCGGTCCTTGCGGGGATCCCGACGCCGCTGTCGGTCACGGCGATCTCGGCGAACCCGGACCGCGCCCGGGCCGCGACGGCGATGCGGTTCGCGCCCTCGCTGTAGGCCACGGCGTTGGCGAGCAGGTTGGTCACGGCCGTCACCAGCTGGCTCTCGACCCCGCGGACGACGAGGCCGGCGTGCCCGCCGACGGCGATCTCGAGGTCCTTGGCCTTGGCCGCGGTGCGCGTCCGGTCCACGGCTTCGACGATCACGTCGTCGACCTCGACGGGCACCAGGTCGGGCAGCGGCTCACCACCCTGCAGCCGGGAGAGGTCGATGAGCTCGCGCACCAGCCGGGCCAGCCGGTCGGACTCGCGGGCGATGCGGCCGGCGAAGCGCTGCACGGCCTCGGGGTCGTCGGCGGCCTGCTCGATCGCCTCCGCCAGCAGGGCGAGAGCGCCGACCGGCGTCTTCAGCTCGTGCCCGACGTTGGCGACGAAGTCCCGCCGGACCGCCTCGGTGCGCCGCGTCTCGGTGATGTCCTGCAGCACCAGGGCGACCGGTCCGGGAGGGGCGCCGTCCCGCTGTGCAGCCGGACCCCGTGCACGCCCATCAGGCGCGGGCCGGAGCCGGCGAGATCACCGGGCAGGCGCACGTCGGCCCGGCGACTCCCGCCGCTGCGCACGGTCTGGACCAGCGTGAGCAGGTCGGGCACCAGCAGCCGGCTCCCGCGCACGATCCCCAGCGCGCGAGCGGAGGGATTGGCGAGCAGGATGGCGTCGTCGACGTCCACCAGGACGACGGCGGGATCCATGAGGTCGAGCAGGCGCCGGGCGAAGGCGGCCTCGGGCAGGCCGACGACGGTGTCGTCGGCCGTCGGGCCGTCGAACGCGCGACGGCGACTGAGGATGACGGTGGCGGCTGCGACCCCGCCCAGGACGAGGCCGACCACCAGGGCGACCAGCGGACTCACGCCCCGATGCTAGGTCCGAACATGCCCCTGAAGCCGATTCGCCGGGTGTTCACCCCTCGTACGGGTCACTGTTCACCTCGGGGTGGGCCGCCGTTCACCGGGCAGCGCGGAAGTGACCCCGCGACGGACCTACCCTCGACCACGACGCTCAACGGAAGGACGACAGACATGCGCGAGAGCTACGTCGAGGAACTCGAGGACATCCGGAGCTGCCTGGTCGAGATGGCCAACACGGTCGGCTCGCAGATGAGCACCGCCACCACGGCCCTGCTGGACGCCGATGTCGCCCTGGCCGACCTGGTCATCGCCGGCGACGAGCAGCTGGACGCCCAGCGCGAGAGCATCGACCAGCGCTGCTTCACCCTGCTGGCGCGGCAGCAGCCGGTGGCCACCGACCTGCGCTCGATCGTCACCGCGACCCGGATCGCCAGCGATCTGGAGCGGATGGGCGATCTCGCCGAGCACATCGCGAAGGTGGCGCGGATGCGCTTCCCCGACCAAGCCGTCCCGCAGGAGGTGCGCCCGGCGTTCCTCGAGGCCGGACACGTGGCGGAGATGCTGGTCGCGAAGGCGGGAACCGTCATCGCCACCCGCGACGTCGACGCCGCCCGCGAGCTGGAGACCGACGACGACGCGATGGACCTCATCCACCGCGAGCTGTTCCGGGAGCTGCTGTCGGAGAAGTGGCCCTACGGCGTCGAGACCGCTATCGACATCACGCTGCTCGGCCGCTACTACGAGCGCTTCGGCGACCACGCCGTCGGCGTCGCCCGCCGGGTCGTCTACCTCGTGACCGGCGAGCGCCACGTGCCCGAGGTCAGCCAGCCCTGACGTGAATGGCGCGCGTCGATCGAATGCGACGAAGTGGTGGTCATCGCAGCCTGATGGCCACCACTTCGTCGCATTCGGCCAGGACGAGCCGTTCGGCTACTTCTTGCCTTGGTTCTTGACGGCCTCGATGGCGGCGGCCGCGGCGTCGGGGTCGAGGTACTCCCCCGGGCTTCGTCGGCCGCAGGTCGTCGTCGAGGTCGTAGCGCAGCGGGACGCCGGTCGGGATGTTCAGCCCGACGACCTCGTCGTCGCCCATGTCGTCGAGGTGCTTCACCAGCGCCCGGAGGCTGTTGCCGTGCGCGGCGACCAGCACCGTGTGGCCGAGCCGCAGGTCGGGGACGATCGCGTCGTACCAGTAGGGCAGCATCCGGACGACGACGTCCTTCAGGCACTCGGTCGTCGGTCGCGCCTCCGGCGGCAGGAACGAGTAGCGCGCGTCGCCGTCCTGGCTGAACTCGCTGCTGGGGTCGATCGGCGGCGGCGGGGTGTCGTAGGACCGGCGCCAGGTCATGAACTGTTCCTCGCCGAACTCGGCGAGGGTGGCGGCCTTGTCCTTGCCCTGCAGCGCGCCGTAGTGGCGCTCGTTGAGTCGCCAGGACCGCTTGACGGGGATCCACTGCCGGTCGGCCTCGTGCAGCGCCAGCTCGGCGGTCATGATCGCGCGCCGGAGCAGCGAGGTGTGCGAGACGTCGGGGAGCAGGCCGTGCTCGGTGAGCAGCCGACCTCCGCGGGCCGCCTCCTCCCGGCCCTTGTCCGACAGCGGGACGTCGACCCAGCCGGTGAAGAGGTTGGCCTTGTTCCACTCGCTCTCACCGTGGCGGAGCAGCACGAGCGTTCCCGAAGAAGTCACCCCGCCATCCTGCCGGACCGTCGCCAGGGCGCGAGTCGGGGCGGTCAGGCGTGGACGGACGCCTGGGTCCGGGCGGTCTGCACCGCCTCGGCGATGATCTCGCCGGCGCGGACGAGCTGCTCCTCGGTGTGGGTGGCCATGAGCGTCAGCCGGAGCACGCCACGGCCACGGGGCACGGCGGGGTAGGTGACGGCGTTGGTGTAGACGCCGGCCTCGAAGGCCGACCGCCAGGCGAGCCCGGTGACCTCGTCCTGCCCGGTGGGGACGGCGATGACCGCGCCCTCACCGGTGATGGGCGCCGCCCCGTGGGCGGCGAGCACCTGGCGCAGCAGCTCGCAGTTGTCCTGCAGGCGGAGCACCCGCTCGGGTTCGCTGCGCAGGATGCGCAGCGCGGCGAGCGCGGCGGCGACGGAGGCCGGGTCGTTGCCGGCGCTGAACACGTACGGCATCGCCGAGGCCCGGATGCCCTCGGCGGCGGCCCGCGAGGTCATGATCGCGCCGCCGATGCTCGCCAGGGCCTTGCTCAGGGCCACGGTCACGGCGTCGACGCGGGACAGCACCCCGAGCTGCTCCGCCGCGCCACGGCCGCCCTTGCCCAGGACGCCGAGCCCGTGCGCCTCGTCGACCACCAGTCGCGCCCCGTACCGGGCGCAGAGGTCGGTGATCTCGGCGAGCGGCGCGACCTCGCCGGTCATCGAGTAGACACCGTCGACGACGACCACGGCACCGGCGCGCGGATCGATCGCCTCCAGCCGCTCCACCAGGCTGTCGAGGTCGTTGTGCCGCCAGCGCAGGGCGGTGCCGCGGCTGGCTGCGGCTGCGGCGTGCAGGCTGGCGTGGACGTGCCCGTCGACGAGCAGGACGTCGTCGGGGCCGCAGATGGTCGACAGCAGGGCGACGTTGGCGTTGACGCCCGACGAGGTGAGCACTGCCGCCTCGGTGCCGTAGTGGTCGGCCAGCTCCTCCTCGAGCGCCAGGTGCAGGGCCGTGGTGCCGTTGAGCACCCGGCTGCCCGCCGTGCTGGTGCCGTACCGGGCCAGCGCCGCGGCGGCCGCCTCGATCACCCGCGGGTCCCCGGCCAGGCCCAGGTAGTTGCCGGTGCCCAGGTTGATCCGCTCGCGGCCGTCGGCGTACCGGGTGACGGGCAGCGGGGCGCCACCGGTCGGCACCGCGAGCGCGGCGTGACCGGGACCGTCGGGGTCGCGCAGCATCGCGGCCAGCGGGTTCTCCAGCAGCGGCGCGAAGGGGTCGCGCCGTCCCTGGGCGTGGCTGCTCACCGACACTCGGGCTCCCTCCTGACCGCGCGGGGAGACCCGGCTGCTCAGCTCCCAGCGTCTGGGGCGGCACGGCGTGTCGTCAACCGAGGGTCCAACCTTGGGGTCACTTCGTGACCGGATCCGGCTCAGTCCGTGGGCGACGTCATCCCGCCGCGTCGGCCCGGCAGCCAGCGCAGGACGACGGCCGCCGCGACGAGAGCGGCGACGGCGGTGAACACGGCCGTGACGTGCATCGCCGACACGAAGGCCTCACGGGCCGGGCCGATGACGTCGCCGACGGCCGATGCGGCGTCGGCGTCGTCGGCGCTCTGGACGTCCCGGACCGCCTCCAGGGTGGCGACGATCGACTGGCTTGCCTCGGCGCGGGCGCCGGCCGGCAGCGCGTCGACGGTGCTGCCGAGGTGGGCGGAGTACGAGGCGGCGAGGACCGAGCCGAGGATGGCGACCCCGAGGGCGCCGCCGATCTGGCGCACGGAGTTGTTGACCGCCGCCCCCGCGCCCGCCTTCTCCCGCGGCACGACCGACATGATCGACTCGGTGGCCGGAGCCATGACCGCGCCCATCCCGAGGCCCTGCACGGAGAGGACGACGACCAGCAGCCACGCCGGAGAGGTGAGGTCGAGCAGCTGGATGCCGAGGAAGGACAGCGCGATCAGCAGGAAGCCGGTCGCGCACACCGCCTTGGCCCCGTGCCGCTCGGCCAGCCCGGAGCTGCGCGGCGCCATGAGCGCCATGCCCAGGGCGACGGGGATCAGCGCCGCGCCGCTCTGCAGCGGGCTGTAGTCGCGGACGCCCTGCAGGTAGTAGACGAGGTAGAAGGTCGCGCCGAGCAGGGCGAAGAAGTTCAGCGCCAGTGCGCCGGCCGCGGCGGAGAAGGCCGGGTTGCGGAACAGCGAGACGTCGAGCGCCGGGTGTGCCGAACGCCGCTGCAGCCACACGAACAGGGCCAGGAGAACCACCCCGCCGAGCAGCGGGACGAGCACACCCGGCGTCGTCCATCCGGCCCCAGAGCCGCCGTGGATGATCCCGTAGACGAGGCCGGCCAGGGCGGCGATCGACAGCAGGACGCCGGGCACGTCGAGGCGTCCGGGGACGGGTCCTTCGACTCGGGCACGACGGCGAGCACGCCGACGATGCCGAGCAGTGCGACCGGGACGCCGACGAGGAACACCGAGCCCCACCAGAAGTGCTGCAGGACCGCGCCACCGGCCAGCGGCCCGCCGGCGACAGCGATGCCGGCGGTGCCGGCCCAGATGCCGATGGCCCGGCCGCGCTCCTGCGGCGGGAAGACGTTGGTGAGGACGGCGAGCGTCGTCGGCTGGACGGCGGCCCCGCCGACGCCCATGACCGCGCGCCAGGCGATCAGCTCGATCGGGCTGCTGCTGAAGGCGGCGAAGACCGACCCGACGGCGAAGATCGTGAGTCCGATCAGCAGGACCGTGCGGCGGCCGATCCGGTCGCCGACGACGCCCCACGTGAACAGCAGGCCGGCGAACACCAGGATGTAGCCGTCGATGGCCCACTGGAGCTCGGCCTGGGTGGCGCCCAGGTCCCGCTGCAGCGTGGGCAGGGCGACGTTGAGGATGGTGTTCCCCATGATGACCACGAGGAGGCAGACCGTCATGGTCGCCAGGACCCACCAGCGCCGGGCGTACCCGGGCGACGGCTCCTCCGGAGAACTCAAGACCGGCGGGTGGGGTCCGCGAACGCGGCGAAGGCCTCCAGGTTCCGCAGGGACTCCCCGCGCTTGACGCGCCACTCCCACTCGCGGCGGATCGAGGTGCCGAAGCCGATCTCGAGCATCGCGTTGAAGTGGTCGTCCGCGTAGCTCAGCACCGATCCGAGGATCCGGTCGAGTTCCTCGGACGTGACGGCGGCGTGCGGCAGGCGGCCGGTCAGGTAGACGTCACCGACGCCGTCGATGGAGTAGCTGACGCCGTACATCCGGGCGTTGTGCTGCAGCAGGTAGGTCCAGAGCTGCTCACGGTTCTCGTCGGGCTGGCGGCAGACGAAGGCCTCCACCCGGAGGGCGTGCTCGCCGACGACGAGGCCGCAGACGGTCTTGAGCTTCTTGGTGCCGGGCAGATCGACCAGCCACGTCCCGGGCGCCGGGTGCTCGTGGACCAGGTCGCTCTCGCGCAGGGTCTGCTCGATGACGGCGTCGAGCTCGGCGATGCTCTGCTGCGTCATCGGGCCACCTGCACCCCGGGCAGCGCCCGGAGTGGTCCGACGGCGGGCCGCACCCGCTGCGGCGCCCGCCCCATCTCCTCTGCGGCGGCGGCGTAGGCCTCGATCAGGGCGTCGGCCGTCCGGTCCCACGAGAACAACCCGGCATGCCTGCGCGCACCGGCCGACAGCAGCTCGTGGCGGGCGAGGACGGCCCGGACGGCGGAGGCGTAGTCCCGGGGTCGTGCCCGTCGACCAGCACACCGGAGACGCCGTCCCGGACGGCGGTGCGCAGCCCGCCGACGGCGGCGGCCACGACGGGGTCCCGCAGGCCTGCGCCTCGAGCGCGACGAGGCCGAACGACTCGTTGTGGCTCGGGACCACGGTGACGTCGGCGGCCCGGTAGTGCTCGGCGAGGCGGTCGGGCGGCTGCGGGAGGAAGAAGGTGACGACGTCGGCGATGCCGAGGGCTGCGACCAGCTTGTGCAGCTGCTCGGGGGCCTCCAGGCCGGAGCCGCTGGGGGCGCCGACCACGTGGACCCGGAGCCGGCTGCGGAGCGACGGCTCGTCGGCGAGCAGGCGGGCGGCCGCGTGCAGGAGGACGTCAGGAGCCTTGAGCGGCTGGATGCGTCCGACGAAGAGGAGCACCACGGCGTCCGCGGGGCGCCCACCGCCCGGCGGGCCGAGGTCCGGTCACCCGGGGAGAAGCGCTCGAGGTCGACGCCCGGGGGACGACGAGGGTCCGGGCCGGGTCGGCGCCGTACAGGCGGACCAGTTGCCGGGCCTCCTCCTCGGTGTTGGCGATCAGCCGGTCGGCCTCGGCGACCACCTGCTCCTCGCCGATCACGCGGGCGCGCGGCTCGGGGCGGTCACCGTCGGCCAGCGCCTCGTTCTTCACCTTCGCGAGCGTGTGCGCGGTGTGGATCAGCGGCACGCTCCAGCGGTCGCGGGCGAGCCAGCCGACCTGGCCCGAGAGCCAGTAGTGGGAGTGGACGACGTCGTAGTAGCCCGGCTCGTGCTGGGCCTCCTCGCGCAGGACGGCAGCGGTGAAGGCGCAGAGCTGCCCGGGGAGCTCCTCCTTGCCCAGGCCCTCGAACGGGCCGGCGCTGACGTGACGGACGGTCACGCCCGGGCTCATCTCGACCACGGGCGGGAGGTCGCTCGACGTCGCGCGGGTGAAGATGTCCACCTCGATGCCCCGGGCGGCCAGCCGTCGGGACGCCTCGACGATGTAGACGTTCATGCCGCCCGCGTCGCCGGCGCCCGGCTGGTCGAGCGGGCTCGTGTGGACCGACAGGGTGGCCACGCGCCGGGGCATGGTGGAGCGTGGGAAGCGGCGAGCGGGCACGGACGTTCCTCCCCGCTCTCGGTCCCTCGCGGAGGCTCCGGGCGCCCCCTGTCGACTGTTCATCCTGCAACAGCGTCAGGATGGTGTTCATGCCCGGTACCGAGTCGTCCCACTCCGCCGATGTCCGCTCCGCCCCTCGCCTGCGCGGGTCCGGCCGGACCGCCGTCGTCACGGGAGCGTCGAGCGGGATCGGCGCGGCCACCGCGTCCCGGCTCGCCGCAGAAGGCTTCGACGTGGTCCTGGGAGCTCGCCGACTGGACCGGCTCGAGCCGCTCGCCGCGTCGATCGGCGGGCGCGCACGGGCGCTGGACGTGACCGATCCCTCGTCGGTCGAGGCCTTCGCGGGGGCGCTGGACCGCGTGGACGTGCTGGTGAACAACGCCGGCGGCGCGTTCGACGCCAACCCGGTGGCCGAGGCCGACCTGGACTCCTGGGCGCGGACGTACGAGGTGAACGTGCTCGGGACCGTTCGGCTGACCAAGGCGCTGCTGCCGGCGCTGCGCGCCTCGGGGGCCGGCGACGTCGTGTTCGTGAGCTCGACGGCGGCGCTCGTCTCCTACGAGGGCGGGGCGTCGTACACGGCGGCGAAGCACGGGGTGCACACCCTGGCCGAGACGCTGCGGCTGGAGCTGAACGGAGAGCCGGTCCGGGTGCTGGAGATCGCGCCGGGGATGGTGCGCACGGAGGAGTTCTCGCTGAACCGGCTGGGGTCGACGGACCAGGCGGCCGCCGTCTACCGCGGGGTGCGCGAACCGTTGGTGGCCGACGACGTCGCCGACTGCATCACCTGGGCGGTCACCCGGCCGCACCACGTGAACATCGACCTGATGGTCGTGCGGCCGCTGGCCCAGGCCGCCGCCCACAAGGTCGCTCGGGAGTAGAAGAACCCTCTCCTCCCCACCCCTCGCACGCTCGGGGCGGTACCCGGGAGGGGCCGAGCTACGGGCGGACGGCGGTGGGTTCGCGCTCGAGGGTGACGCCGAACTGCTCGCGCGCGGTGGCGACGATCCGGTCGGCGAACGCGAGCAGCTCCGCGGCCGTGGCGCCGTCCTCGGTGGTGAGGGCGAGGCTGTGCCGCGAGGACGTACCCACGTTGCCGTCGCGGGTCCCCCGGCCGAAGCCGGCGTGCTGGACGAGCCAGGCGGCGCTGAGCTTGACCAGGCCGTCGCCGGCCGGCCAGTTCGGGCAGCCGTCCACGGCGCGGTCGGCGGCGACGATGGGATTGGTGAAGAACGACCCGGCGCTGCGGCTGTCGGGGTCGGCCGGGTCCCAGACCATCCCCTTCCCGCGGCGCAGCTCCAGGACCACCCGGCGGACGTCCGACAGCGGAGCCGTCGCCCCGATCTCCACGCCGAGCGTGCGGGCGAGCTCGGCGTAGGTGACCGGCCGGGACTCGGCACCCGGATGCAGCTCGAAGGTCACCTCGAGCACGACGAAGCGACCGGGCTCCCGCTTGAGCCGGCTGTCGCGGTAGGCGAAGCCGCAGTCGGCGGGCGCGAGCGTCCGTTCGGACTTCTCCGCGCGGTCCCAGACACGGACGGCGGTGATCGTCTGCGCGACCTCCTGGCCGTACGCGCCGACGTTCTGGATGGGCGTGGCGCCGGTCGAGCCTGGGATCCCGGACAGCGCCTCGGCGCCGGCCAGCTGGTTCTCGACGGTGAAGGCGACCAGCTCGTCCCAGTCGTGCCCGGCCTGGACGGTCAGCGCGCTCCCCGAGCGTTCGATGCCCTGGGAGCGGACCAGGACGACGTCTCCGGGCCATCCCTCGTCGGGCGCGACGACGTTCGAGCCGCCACCGAGCACGAGCATCGGCCGGCCGGCCTCGTCCGCCTCCTGGACCGCCGCGACCAGTTCGGCGGACGTACCGACCTCGACGAGTCGATCGATCGGACCGCCGACGGCGAGGGTGGTGAGGTCCGAGAGCCGGGCGTCGCGTCGAACCTGCACGACACCACGCTAGCCGGGACTACCCTCCGGACCGGTGAGCGAGGCAGGGAGCGATCACAAGCGGCGGGCATCGCTGTCCCCGTCGCCGCGGCGCAAGGCGCCCCGGTTGGCTGCCGGTCGAGCTCGTGCACTCGGCCTGCCGACCCGCGGCACCACCAACGCCAACCGCCTGCGCAGAGTGGACCGTTGGCTGCTCGCCACCCAGTTGCCCCGGATCCGCGACTCCGCCCGGCCGCTGGTGGTCGACCTCGGATACGGCTCGTCCGCGGTCACCACGTTGGAGCTGGTCGACCGGCTGAGCCCCGAGGTGGATCGGCTGGAGGTCGTGGGCCTGGAGATCGACCCGGCACGCGTCGCCGCCGTGGCGGCCGACCGGGACCCACCGCGCGTGGACTTCCGGGTCGGCGGCTTCGAGCTCGCCGGATTGCAGCCGGTGCTCGTGCGGGCGTTCAACGTTCTCCGGCAGTACGACGAGGAGTCCGCGGCGCGCGCCTGGACGACCATGTGCGGCGCGCTCGGGCCCGGTGGCCTGCTGGTCGAGGGGACCTGCGACGAGTGGGGACGGCGCTCGGCATGGGTGGCGCTGGACGCCGACGGCCCGCTCACGTTCACGCTCTCCACCCGAGTCGCCGACATCTCGACGCCGTCGGATCTGGCCGAACGACTGCCGAAGGCTCTGATCCACCACAACGTCCCCGGCCAGCCGGTGCACGAATTCCTCCGGGCCTTCGATGCGACGTGGGCCGCAGCCGCAGGGCTGACGACCTTCGGTCCGCGCCAGCGCTGGGTGGCTGCGGTGGAGGCTCTGGCGGCGCAGGGCTGGCCGATGGTCGGGTCGTCACGGCGTTGGCGGCACGGCGAGGTCACGGTGCGATGGTCGGCGGTGGCCCCGAACTGAGGCGGCCGCCCGTCCGTGGGCTGGTCGAGGCGTCGGGCACGATGACGGCATGACCGGGCTCGGTGGCGACGCGCTGCGGCTGCGATGCATCGAGGCCGTCGTCGAGGAGGGAAGCGGGTCGGGGTCCTGGCACACGACCTCGCCGCCGGGCTGACCCCGGCGCGCGGCGGTCTGGACGTCCCCGTGCCGTGGATCCCCGCGTGGACGGCGGCCGACCTGATCGGCCACCTCGGCACCGTGCACCGCTGGGCGACCGCGATCCTGCAGGCCGGGCACACCGAACGCCCGTCGCCGGACGCGGCCACGCCGCCACCGGCGGAGGGACTCCTCGAGTGGTACGCCGCCGGCCTGACCGCCCTCGTGACGACGCTGCGCAGCACACCGCCGGACGCCCCCGCCTGGCACATGAGCCCGGCCGCGGAGAAGGTCGCCGCCGCCTGGGCGAGGCGGCAGGCGCACGAACTGCTCGTCCACCGCTGCGACCTCGAGGCGGCCGCCGGCGTCGCGCACGCGACCGTCGACACCGCGCTGGCGGAGGACGGCGTCGACGAGCTGCTCACCGTCGTCGTCCCCCGGTGGGCGCACACCGAGCCGCTGTCGACCGCGGAGGCGTCGGTCGCCGTCACCGGCTCCGACACCGGTCGCACCTGGTCGGTCCGCGTCCTCCGCGGCGTCATCACCGTCGAGCCCGACCTGACCGGCGCCGAGGACGCCCACCTCCGAGCCCCCGTACACGCGCTGCTGCTGCATCTCTGGGGCCGCCCCGCGAACGTCTCCTTGGACGGCGATCCGGCCGCCGCAGCGCTCCTCCGCGGCCGATGAGGACACCCGAGCGCCGGATGCCCGCGCCGCCGATGCGCACGCCACCCGGGCCGACCGCTGTCGCAGGCGGCACTGCCGAGCTCCTCGCCGACGCCGACCGCGACGGCTCCTGGATGCTGCTGGTGGACGGCACCCCCAGTCCCACGTCGACCTCGACGACCCGATGCACCTCGAGTTCGAGTACGTCCGCCGGATGGGCCACGTCCTCGACCTCGCGGCGGAACCTGGAACACCGCTCGACGTCGTCCACCTCGGGGGCGGCGCACTCACCCTCCCCGATACGTCGCGGTCACCCGCCCGGGCTCACGCCAGCGGGTCGTCGAGGTGGACCAGCCGCTCACCGACCTCGTCCGCGAGCACCTGCCGCTCCCCGCGGCGCCCGCATCCGGGTCCGCGCGGACGACGCCCGCGTCGGTCTCGCCGCCTTGCACACCGCCAGCACCGACGTCGTCATCTGCGACGTCTTCGCCGGCGCGCGCACCCCCGCCCACCTCACCAGCGCCGAGTTCGCCGCCGAGGCCTCCCGGGTCCTGCGCCCGGGAGGCATCCACGTCGCCAACGTGGCCGACGGTCCGCCGCTCGCGTTCGCGCGCGCCCAGGTCGCCACGCTGCGCTCCGTCTTCCGGAACGTCTGCCTCCTCGCCGAGCCGGGCATCCTGCGCGGCCGACGGTTCGGCAACCTCGTGGCGGTCGCCTCCGACGCCGAACTACCGATCGCGGACTACGCCCGCCGCTGCGCCCGCGACCCCATGCCGTCCCGCGTCGTCCACGACGACGACCTGCACCGGTTCGCCGGCAGCGCGCGCCCGGTGCTCGACGCGGCCGCCGTCGCCTCCCCGAGCCTCCCGACGGAGTCTTCGGCCGCTGACGTCAGCCGGCCAGCGCGGCCTCGAAGGCCGCCAGGGCCTCGTCCCCGAACAGGACGAAGCACACCTCCTGCACGTGCTCGACCACCGCCGACCGCACCCCCGCGACCGCCTGCCGCGCCGCGTCGTCCGTCGGCCATCCGTAGATCCCCGCGGAGATCGCCGGGAACGCGACCGTCCGCGCACCCAGCCCGTCGGCCACCCGGAGGCTCTCCACGTAGCAGGACCGGAGGACCGCCGAGTGGTCCCGGGTCGCGGACCAGATCGGGCCCGCCGTGTGCACGACCCACCGGGCCGGCAACCGGCCGGCCGTCGTCGCCACCGCCTGACCACGGGGCAACCGACCGCCGGGCAGCCGGGCGGCGATCGCGCGGCACTCGGCGAGGATCGACGGCCCCCGGCCGCGTGGATGGCGCCGTCCACTCCGCCCCCGCCGAGCAGCCCGGGATTGGCCGCGTTGACGATCACATCCACATCGACACGGGTGATGTCACCGCGCACCGCCCGCAGATCCATGGGCACGACCGTAGGGTCTCCTGGCATGACCGCGCCGACCCCGTACGCCCTCCGCAGGGACAGCCGCAACAAGGTGATCGGCGGCGTGTGCGCCGGCATCGCCCGCCGCTACGGACTCTCCCGCAACGGCCTCCGCCTGGCGTTCGTGCTGTCCGCGTGCTCCCCGGCCCGCAGTTCATCGCCTACCTGCTGCTGTGGCTGTTCATCCCCGCCGACTGACGGACGGACGCGCTCAGGAGGAGCGGATCACCAGGTGTTCCCCGCGGCAGTCCGCGCACGGCCGGGCGGACGTCGACGAGGTAGACGATCGCAGCGATGACGGCCGGCAGACCGAACAGCGTCATCGGATTCTGCAACCAGAAGATGACCAGCGCCGACACACCGGTGATCGCGGCCCAGGCGGGCTTCGTCAGCTTGCCGGTCGCCACGAAGCCGGCCGCGGGGCGGATCAGCGCATCGACGAACGCCCACAGAGTGAGGCCTTGCGCGCCCAGGTAGAGCACGAGCAGGAGCAGCCCCTGGACCATCACCATGCCGGTGAGCGTACCCGCCGGAAGCCCGGTATCCCGCCACGAGCGGCGGCCGGGTCACCCCGAAGGGCTCCAGCCTCGACTCGGCCCGGACGCGACAGGGCCCCGGAGCGCGGTCGCAGCTCCGGGGCCCTGGTCGGTGGTCCGACGTCGGGGACGTCAGCTCTTCTTGGCGGGCACCGCGGTCGGGTCGGCCGGCTTGGCGGTGCGGGCACGGGTCACGCGCGCCGAGGTCCCCTTGGCGGGGGCCTTGCGGGCCGCGGGGGTGCTCTTCTTGGCCGGGGCGGCCTTCACGGTCGTGGACTTGGCCGTGACCGGCTCGGCACCCGAGCCGGGGGCCTCGACGGCCTTCTCGGCGCTCGCCTTGGTGCTCTCGGCGGCGTCCTCGACCTTGTCCTCGGCCTTGGTGGCCACCTTGGTCGCCTTGGCGGCAGTCTTCTGCGCCACCGAGGTCACCTCGTTGGAGGCCTCGACCACGGCCTCGGCGGTGTCCTCGAGGACGTCCTCGAGGGCGTCCTCGACGGTGTCGACGGCGCGCTCGGCCCGACGGACGACGCGACGGAAGCCGGGCTGCTGACGCAGTTCCTCGACGACCTCGGCGCCCCGCTCGGCCAGGCTCTCGACGGTGGCGAGGGCCTGGGTGCGGGCGGTCTCGACCAGGCCGGCGACGGTGCTGCGCAGCGCCTCCGGGCGGGTGGCGACGGCGAGCTGCTGAGCGGTGGTGCGGGCGTTGCCGGCAGCCTCGGTGGCCCGGGTGCGGGCCTCCTTGACGGCCAGGTCGGCCTGGACCTGCGCCTCGCCCGGCAGGGCTTCCGCCTTCGAGCGGAACTGGTCGAGCACGGTCTTGGCGCGCTCGACGGCCAGGTCACCGGCGCCGATGGCGGCCAGGACGGCGGGCTTGGCGGCGGTCACGGCGAACTCGCCGTACTGCTTCACGGTCTGCTGGGTGGTCATGCTGACTCCTTGGAGGTTCGGGTCACTGCTGCGGGCTGGGAAGAGGTCTGGGGTGCCGGGGTCTGGACTGCGGCCCGGTGCTCGCGCACGTACGTCTCGTACAGCTCGAGCAGAACCGCCTTGTGCCGCTCGGACAGCGCCTCGTCCGACCGGATCGCCGCCACCGTGTCCGGGCTGCCGGAGCGTCGGTCCAGGATCCCGGCCTGCTCGTAGAGCGTCTCGGCCGAGATCTTCAGGCCCCGGGCGATCGACGCGAGGATCTCCGCTGACGGCTTGCGGAGCCCCCGCTCCACCTGGGACAGGTACGGGTTGCTGACCCCCGCGGTGCGAGCCAGCTCGCGCAGCGACACCCGGGCAGCACTGCGCTGCTCACGGATGAAGTCGCCCACCTGCGAGCTGACGGCAGCGACGCTGGGCGCCTCGCCGACCGACCCCGCGACCGAGTCCGCCACGCTGCCGGCCACCCGGTCCACTCTTGAGCGGACCGTGGTCACCTGCTCACGGACGAAGTCACCGGGCTTCTGCACAGCTACGACCCTAGGCCGGGGTGCTAGCTGTTGCAAGCGGAGCTGCTAGCAGACGGGCGTGAAGCCAGTCACAGTGAACCGGCAGGTCAGGACAGGATGCCGGCTGCGGGACGCACCTCGCCGACGACGCCGTCCCCACCGGAGACAGGTGTCAGCAACCACCGGGCGAGCACGTCGTCGGGCAGCCCCAGCCGCTTCAGCCCGGCCGCCAGAGCAGGCGTGCGACCACGGTCGCCGCCGTCGTCGAGCTTGAACGCCACCGCCCCCAGCCCGGAAGGGCGGCGACGTGGACACCGTCGGCCCCGCCCTTGACCAGCAGACCGGGGAGCGCCTGCATCAGCTCGGTGTCCTCCCGGCCGGTGCCGGCCACGAACCAGGGCTCCGCCCGCATGGCATCGGCCACGGCCAGCTCGCGCGACCCGGATCCGGCCTGCACGAGGGACAGGACACCGCGGGCCAGGCCGGTCACCGACAGGGCGTGCTGCGGAGCTCCGCACCCGTCGACGACGACGGCGGCGACCGGCTCGCCCGCCGCCTCCGCGAGCCGTGCCTCGATCGCCTGTTGCAGCGGGTGTTCCCGCTCCAGGTATCCCGACGTCGGCCAGCCCGCCGCCACGCACGCCGACAGCATGGCCGCGTGCTTGCCCGAGCAGTTCATCGCCAGCCGTTCCGGCGTGCGCCCGGTTGCGAGCCAGTCCGCCTTCGTCGCCTCGTGCTGCGGCAGGGCGGGCGGGCAACCCAGGTCGTCGGGGCCCAGCCCGACGGCGGCCAGCATGGCCGCGGCCGTGTCGCGGTGGCCGTCCTCGCCGTTGTGCGAGCCGGCCCCGATCGCCAGCTCCCGCGCGGACCGAGGGGTCCAGCCCGCCGCCAGCAGCGCCGTCGCCTGCACCGGCTTGTTCGACGAACGTGGCAGGGTCGGCCGATCGACCGCACCGGCGGCGACGATCACCTCACCGGCGGCGTCCAGGACGACGAACGACCCGCGGTGCACAGACTCGAGGAACCCCGACCGCCGGACCTCGACGAGAACCGGGTTGACCGGCCACGGCGCGAGGTCCGGCTGACCGTTCAGTGGCGCCCCTCGTCGGCGAGCAGGGCGGCGACGTCGGCCTCGCCGTCGCGGTACCGGCGGCCCAGCTCGGCGGCCAGACCGTCCATGACCTGCTGGACGCCGCGACGGCGCTCGGAGAGGTCGACCTCCGCCTCGGCCAGGGCGCGGGCGGCCTTCTCCAGCTTGGCGTCGGTGAGGGTCGCGATCGCGGACACGTCGATGCCCGGGGTCAGCGAGTTCACCCAGGACTCGTAGTCCTCCGGCGCCTGCGGCTGCACGGTCTGGTGCCGGCCGAGCCCGTGCGCGGGGCCGCGCCCCTTCTCCGCGAGGATCTCGGGCAGCAGGTCCACCAGCGAGCGGCCGTCGTGCTCGGCGCGCCGCTGCACCTCGCGACGGACGATGTCCAACCGCCCCTGCAGCAGGCGCCGCGTGTAGGAGAGGTTGACCTCCTGCTGCTCGGCGTCGCGCCGGAGGCGCCGGACCTCCGCCATCGGCTGCGTCGTCGCGGTCTCCAGGAACGCGGGCTCGAGGAGCCCGTCGACGGCCGCGCCCCCGGCGCGTGCGGGCTTCGGACTCACGACGTCTCCTCGCTGGCGCTCGTCGCCGGCGTTCGCCGGACTGCTCTGCTGACCGGTGAACTCGCGAGCTCGTTCACAAGACTGCCTCCATCGGCTTGATCCCCAACAGGCTTCGGGCGTCGTCGGTGCTCATCGGCGGGCGCTGGGCGATGCGGGCCAGACCCGCCGCGCGGGCGACCAACTGGGTGTTGTCGCGGACCGGCTCGCCGGGAGCGTAGGTCAGCGTGTCCTCCATGCCCACCCGGAGGTGCCCACCCGCCGACAGGGCGGCCAGCATCACCGGCAGCGACGTCCGGCCGACGCCGGTCGCGGCGAAGGTGGCCCCGGGCGGCAGGAGCGGCAGGCAGGCGGTGAGCGCCTGCGCCGTCCCGGGCATGCCGCCGGGGACGCCCATCACCAGGTCGACGTGGACATGCCCACCGTGCGGCAGGCCGTGCCGGTCGAGCAGCCGTTCCAGGGTCGCGAGCTGACCGAGGTCGAACACCTCGTACTCGGGCACGATGCCGCGCTCCTGCATCCGGGTGTGCAGCTCGACGATCAGGTCCCAGGGGTTGGCGAAGACGTCGCGGCCGAAGTTGACCGTGCCCAGGGTCAGCGACGCGGCGTCCGGCCCGGCATCGAGGACGGCGAGGCGGGCGTCGAACGGATCGGTGACCGCCCCGCCGGTGGACAGCTGCACGACCAGGTCGGTGTGCTCCCGCACCCCCGCGACGACCTCGCGCACCCGGCCGAGGTCGAGGGTGGGGCGGGTGTCGGTGTCGCGGACGTGCAGGTGGATGACGGCGGCGCCGACCGCCTGGCAGTCCCGGGCGGCCGCGACCACCTCCTCGACCGTCACCGGCAGCGCCGGGACGTCGGCCTTCGCCGACTCGGCGCCCGTCGGGGCGACCGTGATGAGCGTGCTGGAGGTCACCGGCCGATCGTCGCAGATCGGACCGCACGGATGCGTTCGCGAGCCGCGGCCAGGGTGTCGTCGGTGCCGGCGGGGCGTCCCCGGGGTCGATGGCGGCGGTCGAACCGGCGACCGTCAGGACGGCGTCCATGGCCACCGACTGCTTCACCAGGGCCAGCGCGATCACGCCGAGCTCGAAGTGGCGGACGACGCTGCCCACCCGGCCGACCTCGCGGGTGCCGGCGAGCACCGGGGTGCCCGGCTCGGCCAGCACCTCGCTGACGCCGTCCAGGTGCAGCAGGACCTGCCGCCGTGGCGGGCGCCCGAGGTTGTGCACGCGGGCCACCGTCTCCTGCCCCCGGTAGCAGCCCTTGTCCAGGTGGACGGCGGTCCGCAGCCACGGCAGCTCGTTCGGGATGGTGCGGTGGTCGCTGTCGACGCCGAACCGGGGACGGCGCGCCTCGACCCGGAGCGCCTCGTAGGCCTGGGCGCCGGCCAACGGTGCGCCCAGCCGGTCCACCACGGCCCCGACGTCCGCGCGCGGGACGACGAGGTCGAACACCGGGGCGCCGTCGCCGACGGGTGGCATCCGGCGGACGAAGGCCCCGTCCAGCGCGCGCACGTCGTACGGCGCTGCCGGTACCGGCAATCCTGCGGCGGTGAGCACGTCGGAACTGTCCGGGCCCACGAGGGAGAGGACGGCCCAGCGCTCGGTCCGCAGCTCGGGCTCGACGCGGAGCATGAACCGCATCTTCTGCAGGTAGGCCAGCAGCGCCTCCCCGGTGCCGGGCTCCACGTCGATCCAGGTCACCGCACCCAGCTCGGCGATCACCAGGTGGTGCTCGACGTGGCCGTTCGGCGAGAGCACGAGCGCCTCGCTGCCGGCGCCGTCGGCCAGCCGGTCGAGGTGCTGGCTGGTGATGCTGTGCAGCCAGGTGAGCCGGTCCGTGCCCGGGACGGCCAGGACCTCACGGTCCCCCGGTCGACCAGTCCGGCCCCCTCGGCCAGCAGCCGCTGCTCGCGCAGGGGTCGCCGTAGTGGGCGGCGATCGCGCCCCTTCGACGACGACGGCTCCGGGGCGGGCGAGCAGGGGTTCACGGTGTCTCCGATCGTTGCTGGCACGCACGGCACGTCCCGGACAGGGCGACGTGCCCCACGTCCACGGTGAAACCCAGTTCGGCCGCCAGACGTTCCGCGGCGCCGTCGAGGAGGTCCGGCGAGGCGGAGGCGATCTCGCCGCAGGACTGGCAGACCACGTGCAGGTGGGGTTGCTCGGCCGCGTGGTAGACCGGCGCCCCCTTGCCCAGGTGGGTGTGCCACACCAGGCCGAGCCGCTCGAGCAGCTCGAGGTTGCGGTAGACGGTGGAGGTGTCCGGCGCGGAGCCGGCCGGACCGGCCTCCTCGCGCAGGCGCGCGCCGATCGCCTCCGGCGTCGCGTGCTCCAGTGCGGTGACGGCCGCGAGCACCCGCTGGCGCTGGGCGGTCAGCCGCAGCCCCTGGGCCCGCAGCCGCTCGGCGAGCGGAGCGGGGCCCGGTGCCTCGACGTCGTGCCCCTGTTCCACGCGGCGAGCCTAGGCCGCAGCGGCCCGGTAACCTCACCAGCGGTGCGCCGGGAAGTCTGGTCGGCAGCGTCCCACCCGACCCCGTCGAACCCCGTACGCCTGGAGCCGCCCCCGTGAGCACCCCGTCGACCAGTCTCTTCGGCCGCGGTTCCTGGACCGAGGCGCAGCGCATCACCTCGGTGTTGCGCAGGGAGACGGTCGGGGGCGCCCTGCTGCTCGTCGGCGCCGCGATCGCGCTCATCTGGGCCAACTCCCCTGGGGCGAGGCCTACGCCACCCTGCGCGACACCAGGGTCGGTCCCGCCTCGCTGCACCTGGACCTCTCGCTCGGCACCTGGGCCGCCGACGGCCTGCTCGCCATCTTCTTCTTCGTCGCCGGTCTCGAGCTCAAGCGGGAATTCGTCGCCGGCGACCTCCGCGAGCCCCGCCGTGCGGCGCTGCCGATCGCCGCAGCCGTCGGTGGGATGGCCGTGCCCGCCCTGTTCTTCGTGCTGTTCAACCTGGGCGGCCCCGAGGGCGCGCTGCGCGGCTGGGCGATCCCGTCCGCGACCGACATCGCGTTCGCCCTCGCCGTGCTCGCGGTGATCAGCACCCACCTGCCGAGCGCGCTGCGCACCTTCCTGCTCACCCTCGCCGTGGTCGACGACCTGCTGGCGATCGTCGTCATCGCGATCTTCTACACCGAGGAGCTCTCGCTCGCGTTCCTGGGGCTCACCCTCGTGCCGCTCGTGCTCTTCGGCTTCCTGGTGCAGAAGCGGATCCGTTCCTGGTGGCTGCTCCTACCGCTCGCCGCGCTCACGTGGGTCTTCATGCACGAGTCGGGGATCCACGCCACGGTCGCCGGCGTGCTGCTCGCCTTCACGGTGCCCGTCGTCCGCAGCGACGCGGCCGGCGGCCCCGACGCCGGACCGGGGCTGGCCGAGCACTTCGAGCACCGCATCCGCCCGCTGTCGGCCGGGGTCGCCGTCCCGGTCTTCGCCTTCTTCTCCGCCGGCGTCGCGATCGGCGGGGTCTCGGGCCTCGGCGAGTCCCTGGGCGACAGCATCGCGATCGGCATCATGGTCGGCCTGGTCGCGGGCAAGGCGATCGGCATCACCGGCGCCACCTGGCTGGTGTCCCGGTTCACCCGCGCCCAGCTCGACGAGAACCTGGGCTGGTCCGACGTGACCGGGCTCGCCCTCCTGGGCGGCATGGGCTTCACCGTCTCGCTGCTCATCACCGAGCTCGCCTACGGCGCCGAGAGCGAGAGCTACGACCACGCCAAGGTCGGCATCCTCGGCGGGACGGTCATCGCCGCCCTGCTCGCGGCGGTCATCCTCCGGCTGCGGAACCGCCGCTACAAGCAGATGTACGCGGCCGAGAGCAGCGACGTCGACCAGGACGGCATCCCGGACGCCTGGGACACCGTCGACGACCGCGCCGGGCACGACCCGGGCCGGACCTTCGGCGAGACCCGCCTGGGCGACGCGGACGACGCTCCTCCGCCCGCCTACGAGACCGTGGACGACGACGCCGAGCACGACCCCGACTGGAAGGACACCCGTCCACCGGGCCGGACGGTGGGACCGTCCGCCGACGGCTGACGATCCTCTGCGTATTCGTCGTTGCCGACCCTCCGGAATCGACGTACTTTCGTCGTACACGAGAGAGGAGGTGGTCCGTAACTTTGCATAGCTACAGGACTCGTGAGGTGGCTGTCCGCTAGCCGCCGTCCAGATGGGCCGCCCGTTCAGACTCGCGTCTGAGCGACGGCAGATCGCCCGTCCGTCGAACGGCGGCGAGCGAGAACCGGACAGTCACCCGACCCCCGGGCCGCCGACATTTGTCCAGTCGGCCCGCGTGCAGCTCCCTCTACGGAGGGCGGCGCCGCGGAGCAGCCCGGGGTTGTCCGTTCCCTGGGTAGGTTTGTCGCGTGCATCTCGGCGGACTCCCGGTCGAGGTCGACGTCTCCCTCGGCGTCTGGATCTCCTCGGCGCGCCGTCGCGGGAGCACGGCACGGTCGGTGCCCTGGTGCCGGCGGTCTTCGAGGCCTACGCCCGGGTCCTCCACCCGGCCGTCCGCTACGACGGGGACGACGACGTCGAGGTCTCCTGGGCCGAGGTCGCCGCGCACAACGGCACCGTCGCCCACCCGCTGATGCAGTGGGACGTCCTCACGCGCGGCCCCGTCGACAGCCAGCCCCCGGTGTGGGACGACGGCGCCAGCGAGGACATCTCCCGGTCACGGTCGCAGCGCGCCTCGCCGCAGTGCTCGCCCGCCACACGACGACGCCGTCGGACTGCCTGTTCGGACGCTGGGACGGCTTCGGCTACGACCTGGCCTCACCCGACGTCCCGCCCCGGCTGCTGCTGCGCGGGAACCACGACGTGGTGCTGGTGCGCGGCACGGTCGTCGATGCCGTCCGCAACCTGGCGCCGGAGCCGTACGAGCAGAGCGCCAACCTGTGGTGGCCGGCCGACCGGGCCTGGTGCGTGGACACCGACATCGACCTGCGCTGCTCCTACGTCGGGGGCAGCGCCGCCTGCATCGCCGAGATCCTCACCACCGATGGCATCGAGGCCGTGCCGGCCACCCCCGCCGATCGCGTCACGTTCGACGGCGACACGGTGAACGCCGCCCGCTGATCAGTGCGTCTGCGGCATGATCGCGCGCCATGCGCCTCGCCACCGCCCGCGTCGTCGCCGCGTTCTCCGCCGTGACCTGGCTCTTCCTCCCGGGGTTCGGCCTGACCGACCTCTCGGTCACCTGGGACGAGGACTGGGCGGTGGTCCTCGAGGCCAGCTGGGGCACGTTCATGACGGTCCTGGTCGGTGGCTCGTTCCTGGCCGTCGTCGCCACGCCGCGCCGCCCGGCGCCCGCGCTGGTGACGCTCGGGGTGAGCCTGCTGACCTGGCTGGTCGCGGTGGCAGTCGGCCTGGAGCCCCCACTCCTCTTCTTCATCGCGATCCTCACCGCCGAGCTCGCGCTGCTCACCTGGCTGCTCGCCGGGGTGCCCGGCCGTGAGTCGCTGCTCCCGGGTGGCGCGGAGGTGCGCTGGCCGCTGCTCGTCGTCGCGGCCACCGGAGCGGTCCCGTGGCTCTGGCACGCCGAACGGATGTTCCGCGCGAGCCGCCGGAACGCCGGGGAGACCATCAACGAGCTGACCATGAACGTCGACCACTACACGGTGCAGGGCGCGTGGGCGCTCGCCCTGCCGACCCTGGCGCTGCTCGCCGCCTGCTGGCCGCGCGGGCGGCGCCACCTGGGCCTCGGCGTGGGGCTCAGCGCCGGCTACGTCGGCCTGGTCTCCTCCGCCTTCCCCGGCACGTGGGGTGGCTTCTCGCCGTCCTGGTCGGTGGCGTGCATGGCGTGGGCCGCAGCCGTCACCCTGCTCGCCCTCGTCCCGTCGCGATCAGAGCCGGGCCAGCTCCGCGGCCAGGTCGTCGAGGCCCAGCGAGCCCTGTGACAGCGCGGCCATGTGCCAGGCCTTGAGGTCGAACGCGTCCCCCGGTTGGCCTGCGCCGCCGCCCGGCCCTCCAGCCACGCCCGCTCCCCCAGCTTGTAGCTGATCGCCTGCCCGGGGATGCCGAGGTAGCGGACCAGCTCGCTGTCGAGGAACGCGAGGTCGGCGCCGGAGTTCTCGCCGAGGAAGGCCCGCGCGAGCTCCGGCGTCCAGGGCTGCCCGCGGTGCTCGGCGAGCGCGCCCTCGGCGTCGTCGGGGATCGGCAGCCCCAGGTGCATGCCGATGTCGATGACCACCCGCACCGCGCGCAGCTGCTGCGCGTCGAGGTAGCCCAACCGCGCGGCCGGGTCGGTCAGGTAGCCCAGCTCGTCCATCAGCCGCTCGGCGTAGAGGGCCCAGCCCTCGACGTTCGCGCCGACCGAGCCGAGCGACGTCTGGTAGGCCGACAGCTGCCCGGAGACGTAGGCCCACTGGGCCAGCTGCAGGTGGTGACCGGGAACGCCCTCGTGGTACCAGATCGAGATCAGGTCCCAGAGCGGGAAGCGCTCGCGGCCGAGCGTGGGCAGCCAGGTCCGCCCCGGACGGGAGAAGTCCTGCGCCGGCCGCGTGTAGTACGGCGCAGCCGCGCTGCCCGGCGGCGCGATCATGGCCTCGACCGTCCGGACCGGCTCGGCGAGGTCGAAGTGCGTCCCGTCCAGGGCCCCGATCGCGTCGTCCATCATCGACTGGAGCCGCTCGCGGATCGCCTCCACCCCGTCGACGGCGGGACCGTGCACGTCCAGCCAGCGCATCGCCTCCATCGGCGTCCCGCCGGGCACGACCTTCTCGGCCTCGGTGCGCTGCTCGGCGAGGATCCGGCGGTGCTCGCCCCAGCCCCACGCGTAGGCATCCTCGAGCCCGGTCCCGGCCCCGAGGTCGGAGCCGGTCCAGCGCCGGACGGCGACGGCGTAGCGCTGCCGGCCCACCGCGTCCGGCGTTCCCTCCGCGCGCGGGGCGTACTCGTCGCGCAGGTAGTCGCGGATCGCGGCCACCGCTCCGTCCGCGGCGGCCGCCGCCCGCGTCAGCTCCGTCCGCAGGCCCTCGGGCCCGGCCGCGGCGAAGGTCGTGAAGTACGGCCCGGCAAGCCACTCGTCGAGCTGTCCGACGACGGTGCGCACCTGTCGCGGAGCGACGAGCAGCCCCGCCGGACGCCCTCCTCGAGGGCAGCGCGGAAACCCGCGTAGGCCTCCGGCACGCGCGCCATCCGCCGGGCGATGACCGCCCAGTCCTCCTCGGTCGCCGACGGCATCATCAGCAGGACCTGGCGGACGGAGTGGACCGGGCTGAAGAGGTTCGACAGCGCCCGGTAGCCCTCGCCCGTCTCGTGCGCCGCCAGCTCGGCACCGAGGCGCTCGCGCAGCAGCCGTGCGCAGCTCCGCTCCACCGGGTCGTCGGCCAGGGCGGGATGAGCGGCCAGGACCCGGTCCAACTCCCCGAGCGTCGTCCGGGCCAGCTCGGCCTCCGCCTCGAGCCCGGCCGGGCCGAAGTCGGGCAGCCGGTCGTCGCCGGGGCGGTTGCCCAGGCTCGTCGCGACGATGGGGTCGAGGTCGCTGACCGCCTCGACGTAGGCGTCGGCGACCTGTCGGGGGTGGCGGGTTCGTTGCTCAGCGGAGACGTTCCAATCGTGCGGACATCCAGGGGCGGGCGGGCCGCCCGGGCCGGCGCGGTCGATCGCGTACATCAGGGCGCCCTCGACGATCCCGTAGAGGCGCACCGCCCGGCTGACGTCCGGCGCGTCGGGCGTGCGCGCCAGGACGTCGGTGGCGAGCTCCCAGCTCGTCGTCGTCCGCGCCTGCCCGACGTAGAGCTCGACCAGCCCGTCCGGGCTGGTGACGAGGAGTTCGACGTCGTCCCCGTCCCGGGGACGCAGGAAACCGGACTCCCGGACCCCCGGGCCCACGATCGCGCCGTCATCGGTGAGCTGCCAGGACCGCGACTCGTAGGCCAGGAAACCGCGGCCGTCGTGGCCGAACCGGATCCACTGGCCGAACCGCAGGTCACGATCGGATCCCGCGGCGGCGCCGCTCAGCACACCCTCGCCGTGCCACTCACCCAGGAGCGGCAGCACGGAGAGCAGCTCGTCGGACACCTCGGGGCCGGAGCGGACGTCGCTGGTGTCGGGAACCGGCAGCTCGGTGGCGCCGGTCACCGCCGGCCTCCCGTCGGCCGGCGCGCGAGCCGGTAGGCGCCGGCGGCGCAGGCGATCGCGCCCAGCGACGCCAGCGTGGCGAGAACCCAGGCAGAGACCATGCCCTCCACGGTAATGACGACGGCGGCGGACGCCTCAGGCGGTTCCCGTCGCACCCGCCGCCGTCGCCCGCACCACCTCGTCCCACGGGGTGGCGGTCAGGCCGAAGGTCGCGGTCGTCGCCGTCGCGTCGGTCACGAAGTCCTGGTCCCACTGGTGCCGGATGGCCACGACCTCGCGCATCACCGGGACGGCGACGCCGACGGCGCGCAGCACCGGCCAGGGGATGCCGCTCACCGGCACCGGTGCCACGCCCAGCCCGCGCGCCACGTCGTCGAGGGCCTGCCGCTGCGAACGCGGGGCGTCGTTCGGCACGTGCCACGCCCGGCCCAGGGCGCGCTCGTCGGTGCCCAGCGTGGCGAGCGTGGCGGCGACGTCGGGCAGGTAGGCCCAGCTGCGCTGCGCGTCCGGGTTCCCGACGACCCAGGCCCGGCGGCCCGCGCGCAGGGCGGGCAGTTGGCGCATCAGGTGCGACTGCCCGGCCGGCACCTGCGGTCCGACGAAGTCCGCCGCCCGGGCCTCGGTGGCGCGGACCCGGCCTGCCTCGTGCGCGGCGAGGGCGTCGGCCCACATCCGGGCACGGACCCGCCCCTTGACGTCGGTGGCGGCCAGCGGTGTCTCCGTCGTCATCGGCCCGGACGGGCGGCCGTAACCGTAGAGGTTGGACATGGTGACCAGTACCGCGCCGGTCCGACCGGCGGCGCTCAGCAGGGCCGCGGCGACCGGCGGCCAGTCGGGGGCCCAGCGGTGGTAGGCCGGGTTGACGGCGTTGTACAGCGCGGCCGCGCCGTGGGCCGCACGGGTGAGGGCCTCGGCATCGGCGGCGTCCACCTGACGGTGCTCGACGGTCTCCGTCGAGCGGCCGCCGCTGCGCGACAGCACCCGCACCCGGTGTCCCCGGGCGACCAGTTCCTCGGCCGTCGTCAGTCCTACGGGGCCCTTGCCGACGATCACGTGCAGTGACATGGGGAGCTCCCTCACCCTTCGACGAGAGCGGTGCTCTCGTTCGAGAGCAACGTCCTGCATTGCGGCACTGCTGTCAAGAGCATCGATCCTGGTTGCGAGCAGTGCTCTCACCTGACAGTCTTCCGTCGTGCCGAGCGCCCGGGAACGTGTCCGCGCCGAACTCACCGCCGAGATCACCGACGCCGCGCGCCGGCAACTGGCCGAGGTCGGCGCCGCCGCGCTGTCCCTGCGCGCGGTCGCCCGCGAGGTCGGCATGGTGTCCTCCGCCGTCTACCGCTACTTCCCGAGTCGGGACGACCTGCTCACCCGGCTGATCATCGACGGCTACGACGACCTGGGTGCCGCCGCGGAGGCGGCCGACCGGCCGGCCGCACCGGCACCGGAGCGCTGGCTGGCCGTGTGCCGCGCCGTCCGCGCCTGGGCCCTCGCCCACCCGCACGAGTACGCCCTGCTCTACGGCTCCCCGTACCCGGCTACGCGGCGCCCCGGGACACCGTTCCCGCGGCGGCCCGGACCGGGGTGGTGCTCGGCCGGATCCTCGGCGACGCCGCACGGGCCGGCCGGCTGCCGGAGGGGACCGGCGAGCGCGATCCGGCACTCGTCAGCGACGAGACGGCCGCGGTCCTCGGCGGGGACCACCCCGCGCTGGACGAGACCGTGCGGGTCCGGGCGCTGCTCGGCTGGAGCGCCCTCTTCGGCACGATCAGCTTCGAGCTGTTCGGGCACTTCGCCGGCTCCGTCGAGGACGGCGACCGCTATTTCGACCGCGCCATGACCGACCTGGCAGGCCTCATCGGCTTGCGATGACGGGACCGGCCCGCGCCTATGCTCACCAGGGTTCGCCGACCGTCGTGCCGGTGGGAACCGGTCCCCCGGCTGAGGAGGCACGCGTGCGGACGCCCGAGGAAGAGCTCGCCCGCGCCCTCGCCCGCTACGAGTGGGTGCTGGCCAACGTCGCCGACGGGATCTACGGCCTCGACGCCCAGGGTCGCGTGGAGTTCGTGAACCCGTCCGCGGTCCGCATCACCGGCTACCCGTCGGTCGAGCAGCGCGGCCACGACCAGCACGCCCTCCTGCACCACCACCGGCTGGACGGCTCCCCTACCCGCGCGAGGAGTGCCCCGTCTGGGAGGCCCTGCGCAGCGGGCGCACCGTGGTCGCCGACGACGAGGTGTTCTGGCGCAGGGACGGCACCCCGGTGCCGGTCGAGCTGGTCGCCGTCCCCACCGTCGAGGACGGCGGGGTGACCGGCGTCATCGTGTCCTTCCGCGACCTCACCGAGCGGCGCGAGGCCGCGCAGCAGGCCGCGGAGATCGACCGGCTGGCCCGCGACGCCGCGGCGTCACGCGCCCTCTCCGACCGGTTGCAACAGGCCCTGCTCACCCCGCCACCCGAGCCCGACCACCTGCACGTGGTCGTCCGCTACCAGCCGGCCGGCCACGAGGCCCAGGTCGGCGGGGACTGGTACGACGCGTTCCTGCAGCCCGACGGCGCGACCATGATCGCGATCGGTGACGTCGTCGGCCACGGCAGCGCCGCCGCGGCCGCGATGGGGCAGCTGCGCGGGATCCTCCGGGCCCTCGCCTACGACAACGACGAGACCCCCGCGGCAACCCTCGGTCGCACGGACCGGGCCGCCCAGGGGTTGGCGGTCTCGACGCTGGCCACCGCGATCCTCGCCCGCGTGGAGCGCCATCCCGACGTGCCGGTGTCCGGCCGGCGGGTGATCCGGTGGAGCAACGCGGGCCACGTGCCTCCGCTGCTGCTCGCTCCCGACGGCACCTCCCGGGTGCTCGAGACCCCGCCGGACCTGATGCTGGGCGTGGACCCGGCCACCGCACGCCGGGACCACACCGTCGAGCTCGACGACGGGCACACCCTGCTGCTGGTCACCGACGGGCTCGTCGAGCGGCGAGGCTGCGATCTCGACGAGGGCATGGCCCGCCTGCAGGAGGCACTGCGCGAGGTAAGCGGAGAGCCGCTCGACGAGCAGCTCGACGCGGTGCTGGCCCGGCTGGTCCCCCAGGCGGGCGAGGACGACGTCGCCGTCGTCGGCGTGCGGGCCTATCCCGAGGACCAGCCACGCCCGGCGGAGGCGGGGCCGAACCGCCTGCCGCCGGGCATGGGCTGAGATAGGACCCCGTTCTCCCCGAGACGGGGCCTTACTCGATGACGATCGTCGTCTCGTTCAGCCCGACCTCGGCGGAGAGCACCCGCTCGCCCTTGCCCACCGGGGCCAGCGAACGGACCTTCCACTCCCCGGGGGCGGCGAAGAACCGGAACTCGCCCTCGGGACTGGTCACCACCTCGGCGGTGAACTCGTCGGTGGTGTCCAGGAGCCGGACGTAGGCACCGGCCACCGGGGCGCCGTCGTGCCAGACCTGACCCTGGATCACCGTCTGCGTGGAGAGGTCGACACCGGCGAGGGTGCCGCCCTGCTGCGGAGCGCCGCACATGTCAGCTCACTTCTCGATCGGGACGCCGACGAGCGAGCCGTACTCGACCCAGCTGCCGTCGTAGTTCTTGACGTCGGGCTTGCCGAGCAGCTCGCGCAGCACGAACCAGGTGTGGCTCGAGCGTTCGCCGATCCGGCAGTAGGCGATGGTCGCCTTGCCCTCGTCGTAGCCCTGCTCGTCGTAGAGCTTGGCCAGCTCCTCGTCGCTCTTGAACGTGCCGTCCTCGTTGGCCGCCTTGCTCCACGGGATGTTCTTGGCGGTCGGGACGTGCCCGCCCTTCTGCGCCATCTCCTGCGGCAGGTGCGCCGGCGCCAGGATCTTGCCGGAGAACTCGTCGGGCGAGCGGACGTCGATGAGGTTCTTCGAGCCGATCGAGGCCACGACCTCGTCGCGGAAGGCACGGATCGAGAGGTCGGGCTCACTGGCCTCGTACTGCGTGGCCGGGCGCTGGACGGCGTCCTTGGACAGCGGGCGGCCGTCGAGCTCCCACTTCTTGCGGCCGCCGTCGACCAGCTTGACGTCGGAGTGCCCGTAGAGCTTGAAGTACCAGTAGGCGTAGGCGGCGAACCAGTTGTTGTTGCCGCCGTAGAGCACCACGGTGTCGTCGTTGCTGATGCCCTTCTCCGACAGGAGGGCCTCGAAGGCCTCCTTGTTCACGAAGTCGCGGCGCAGCGGGTCCTGCAGGTCCTTCTTCCAGTCCAGCTTGACGGCACCCTCGAGGTGGCCGCCGTCGTACGCGGCGGTGTCCTCGTCGACCTCGACGAAGACGAGGCCGGGGGTCCCGAGGTTCTCCTGGGCCCAGTCGGCGGTGACGAGCACGTCGTTGCGGCTCATGGTGTTCCTCCGTAGATCGGTGTGCGGGTGGTCGGGCGCGGGCCGGCAGGGCCCGCTGGGTTCAGGCGCAGCTCACCGACGCACGTGGGTGCGGCGGGACGGGTGCAGTCATTGCAGGGAGAAGACCTTCGGACGGCGGACAGGGCGCGTCTGGACGGTCGGAACCGACCTCAGGGGGTCGGACAGAGGCAGCTGCCGACGCGGCACAGGTCAACTGTGCGGCGAGAGGTCAGCAGAGTGCCCACGGCGCGAGAGTAGCCGATCACGCGCGTGTCCCCACATGGGCGTCCACCAGAGCGGTCAGCTCGTCGGGTCGGGGCGCGCCGCTGCCGCGCCCGATCAGCCGGCCCTCCCGGTCGAGGTAGAAGAGCGTGGGGGTCAGCCGGACGTCGAGCTCGCGCACCGCGTCCAGGTGGCTCTCGGCGTCCACCTGCACGACCGCCAGGCCCGGCCGGGTCGCCTCGAGCTGCCGGAGTCGCGCTCGGGTCGCCCGGCACGGCCCGCAGAACGCGGTGGAGAACTGCACGACGGTGAGGTCGGCCTGCTCCGGTCGCACGCCGAGCCGGTCGAAAGCGCCGGTGGGTGTCACGCTCTCGCCTCCCACGGTCATCCCTGGCAGCAACCCGACCGGGCCGAGGGACTATTCCGGCTGCCGCAGCACGGTGTCGGTCGCCTCGACCCGGATGTCGACGCCGTCCGCGGCGGAGCGCACGCCGGTGAGCTCCAGCCCGAACGGCAGCGCGGGCAGCTCGTACCGCAGGTCCAGCAGGTCGACGGCGCGGTCCAGGAGGAAACCGGGGACCTCGATGCCGGCGCCCGACGCCTCGTCGACGTCGATCACCAGCATGTCGCCGTCCAGGGTCACCTGGCCGTCCGCGACGAGCGGCAGCTCCCGGCCGAGCAGTTCGACCGTGCGGGTGATGCGCAGACCGTCCCCTCGCGCGTCAGTTCGGTGTCCGCCCCGAGCTCCTCGGACAGCAGCGCGTAGGTCAGCGTCGCCGTCCCCTCGATGCGTTCCACCGGCACCTCCTGCACGGAGCCGGAGAGCACGTCCGAGAACGGCAGCTCGACGCCGCGCAGGGTGACCTCCGCGCGGGTGCCCTCCGGCTGGTCCAGCTGCGCGGCGGTGAGCGAGATGTGCACGTCGTCGTAGCGACCCCCATCGCCTGCGTCAGGAACGGGAAGCCCCGGATGTCGACCTCCGGCATGCCCTGCACGGTCTCCTGCTCCGCCAGCCGCTCGGCGACCTCGCGCTCGGCCAGCCCCACCGCGAGGCGGTCGACCAGGAGCAGCAGGCCCAGGACCACACCCAGGACGATCCACAGAGCCTTGGCGCGGGCGGGTCTCACAGCACCGTCTGCAGGGCCAGTGCCACCGGCGCGCAGGCGGCGAACGGCAGCACGGTCTGGACCACCGACAGCGCCCACGGCGACAGCGACGGGTCGACACCGGACATGGTCGCTTCGACCACCACGTAGCTGGCCACCAGCGCCATCATCGCCGTCACCCCGGCGAGCGCGGCGCCGAGGACGAGCGCCGGGACGGCCCCGGCGCTGCCGCCGACGTCCCGTCCGAGGAACGCCACCAGCGCGCCGGCCACCACCGACAGGAGGAGCCCGAGCAGACCCCGTGGCACGCCGGTGGCAAGGAGCGGGCGGGGCAGCACGAGGTCGACGAGGTGCCCCACGACGAGTGCGGCACCGACGGCCAGGAGCGCCACGAGCGCGCGCCCGTGGCCCTCGGGCGTGCGGCCGAGCAGGAGCAGCGCGGCGAGCGCGGCGACCGCGGTGAGGAGGAGCGCCGAACCGGACAGCGACGCAACGAGATCGTGCCGGGGCCTGCGGAACATCTGCTGGACGACGGCTGCCAGGAAACCCAGCCCGAGGACGACCAGCAGGTGCCCGAGCGCCGGCCGCTCGGGCAGGACGAGGACGAGATCCGCGGCGACCGCGGTCGCCGCCCCCACGGTCAGCGAACCGGTGAAGCCCTGGATGCCGGTCACCACCACCCAGGTGAGGACCAGGCCGAGCTGCAGGACGAGCACCCCCGCCAGTCGGCCCTCGTCGCCGAGCACCTCCGGCAGGCCCGCCACCAGCAGCACCGCCGGCGCCGCCAGGGCGGCCGGCTGGAGGTGGTGCACCCGCGCGGGGAGCGCGGAGGAGAGCGCCGGCGACGTCACGGGTCGATCGTGGCAGACGCCGGTCCGGCCGGCCGGTTCCCTCGGCCGATCGGGCGGCAGTTCGGACGGCGGAGCGCCGAATCGCCGCCGGACCCGGCCTCGCCACCGTCGGGTCGGCTATCCTGCCGTCTCACCTCGACAGCGCCGTCGATGGCTCCCCTCGAAGGAGACCTACATGCGACTCGTGCTCATGACGGCGGCTCGACAGGCCACGACCGAGGTGCTGCCCGCCCTGGGGCTGCTGGCCCACCAGGTGCGCGTGGTCGCCCCCGAGCTCTCCAGCCTGCTCGACGGCGACTCGGGCGACGTCGTCCTCGTCGACGCGCGCCACGACCTCATCCAGGCCCGCACGCTCTGCGGCCTGCTCTCCTCCACGGGCGTGGCTTCCGCACTGGTCGCCGTCCTCTCCGAGGGGGCCTGGTGGCGCTGTCCGCCGACTGGGGTGTCGACGACGTCCTGCTCGACACCGCCGGTCCCGCGGAGGTCGACGCCCGGCTGAGGTGGGCGACCGCGCGCCGGCTGGCCGCCACCACCCCGGCCGACGGCAGCGACGGTGGGGTGACCCAGGCCGGCGAGCTGGTCATCGACGAGCACAGCTACTCCGCCAAGCTCCGCGGCCGCCCGCTCGACCTCACCTACAAGGAGTTCGAGCTGCTCAAGTACCTCGCGCAGCACCCGGGCCGGGTCTTCTCCCGCGCCCAGCTGCTGCAGGAGATCTGGGGCTACGACTACTTCGGCGGCACCCGCACCGTCGACGTCCACGTGCGGCGACTGCGCGCCAAGCTCGGCACCGAGCACGAGGCGCTGATCGGGACGGTCCGCAACGTCGGCTACAAGCTCGACCAGCAGGTCGCCGACGCCACCGCGAAGGCCGCGCAGGCCGCCTCGGAGGACACGGCCGACGCCGAGCTGGTCTGATGGCCCGGTGATCACCGGAGTCGACGCGTCCGAGGTCCCCGTCCCCGAGATCCTCGCGCTGCTGCGCGCCGCCGCCGCGTCGGACGGGGTGCGCCCGGTGTCGGAGGGTGCCGAGCTGCGGTTGCAGCACGGCTCCCCGACGGGGTCGACCTGCTGGTCCGCGACGACGGCCACCTCGCGGGGTACGCCCACGTCTTCGACGGCACCGCCGAGCTGGTCGTGCACCCCGACCGGCGGCGCCGCGGCGTCGGGACGGCACTGCTGAGACAGCTGCTCGAGCTGGGCGGCGACCGGCAGCTGAGCATCTGGGCGCACGGGGATCTGCCCGGCTCGGCCGAGCTGCTGGCACCGCACGGGTTCACCCGGGCCCGGGTCCTGCTGCAGATGCGCCTGCCGGACCTGGCCGCCGCCGACGTCGACGCGCACCCCGCGCTCCCCGAGGACGTGCGGGTGCTGCCGTTCCGGCCCGGCCGGGACGAGGACGCCTGGCTGCGGGTCAACGCCCGCGCGTTCGCCTGGCACCCCGAGCAGGGACGGATGACCCGGGAAGACCTGGAGCTGCGCGAGGCCGAGCCCTGGTTCGACCCGGCGGGATTCCTCATGGCCTGGCGGGGGATCCCGATGACGGCGGCGTGCTGCTCGGCTCGCACTGGACCAAGGTGCATCCGCCGGGGACGCGGCCGAGGGCCCGGTCGGCGAGATCTACGTGCTCGGCATCGACCCCGACGCCCAGGGCATGCGGCTGGGCCGGGCGCTCACCGACCTCGGCCTGGCACACCTGCGCGAGCGCGGCCTCGGTCAGGTTCTCCTCTACGTGGAGGAGGACAACGAGGCGGCCGTGCGGCTGTACGAGGGCCGCGGCTTCACCCGGTTCGCCGTCGACGTCTCCTGGCGACGAGATCCTGCCGGGTGACGGCGCCGCATGCTCCTGGCGTCGGGCACCGCGCTCAGGTGCCGATGACGCCGCCGTCGTCCTTGGTGATGACCACGGTGGCCGACCGGGGAGTGTCGAAGTCTTCGTTCTGCGGCCAGGTGCTGCCGCCGTCCTCACCCGGGTGCTGCAGGTTGATGAACATGGTCCGCTGGTCCGGCGTGGTGATGACTCCGGTGACCTCGCAGCCGATGACCCCGGTCAGGAACCGCTTGATGTGCGGCACGCCGTCCGCATCCACGGTGGTCGGGTCCGCTGCGAGCATCTGGTCGTTGGCCTCCAGCGGCTGCGTGCCGTCCGTCTGGATCCAGATCCGGCCGTCGGGGTCGGCCCAGAGCCCGTCGGGGGAGCTGAAGGCGTCCTCGCCGTCGATGGTGGCGCCGGACTCCGGCGGGCCGGCGAGCACGAACAGGTCCCAGGCGAACGTGGTGGCGGTGTGGTCGCCGCCGGCCTCCTCCCAGCGGAGGATCTGCCCCCAGCGGTTCTGCACGCGAGGGTTGGCCGCGTCCGGGGTCTCGCGTTCGGCGTTGTTGGTGAGGGTCAGGTAGACCATGCCGGTGGTCTGGTCGACCGTCGTCCACTCCGGCCGGTCCATCGGTGTGGCGCCGAGGGCGTCGGCCGCCAGCCGCGTCCTGACCAGCACCTCGCCCTGGTCGGCGAAGGCGTCGCCGGTCAGCGGACCCTGCCCGTGCACCAGCGGCAGCCAGGTACCGCTGCCGTCGTCGTCGAACCTCGCGACGTAGAGCGTGCCGTCGTCCAGTGGGCTGGTGCCCGCGGCCCGCATCGACTCCCAGGTGCCGGCGCTGACGAACTTGTAGACGTACTCGTTCACCTGGTCGTCGCCCATGTAGACGACCACGTGACCGTTCGACGCGGTCTGCACGAAGGCGCCCTCGTGCTTCAGCCGGCCCAGGGCGGTCCGCTTGACCGGCGTGGACCCAGGGTCGAACGGGTCGATCTCCACCACCCAGCCGTGCCGGTTGGGCTCGTGCGGGTCAGCCGGGGTGACGGCGAAGCGGGGATCGTGCAGCGCCCAGTTGAACCGGTCGCCCCCACGCCGTAGCGGTCCTGGAGCTCGGCGTCCTCCGGGGCGAAGGCCTCCTCGCCGACCGCGAAGTAGCCGTTGAAGTTCTCCTCGCAGGTCAGGTAGGTGTTCCACGGGGTGACTCCGTGGGAGCAGTTGTTGAAGGTGCCCAGCGGGCGGCTGCCGTCGGGGCGGCCGCCGTGCGGAGCAGCTGGTTGCCCGCCGCCGGCCCGGCGACGGCCATCTCGGTGTTGGCCGTGATGCGCCGGTTCAGACCCGAGCGTTCGATCTTCCAGTTCCTGCCCGCTCGCTTCACCTCCACGACGGCGACGCCGTGGGCGTTCTGCGACTTCAGCACCATCTCGGGGGTGTAGCTGCCGCGGGCGACCTCGGTGTAGTCCTCCACGTAGGCGCCGGTGTGCAGGTAGAACTCGTCGGTGTACTCGTGGTTGACCACGAGCAGCCCCCGCCGGCTGCCCTTGTCGCGGTCGCCGAGCGGGAAGTAGTGCATGCCGTCGTGGTGCATGCCGATCTGCTGGGCCTGGTCCGCGGCGGTGTTGCCATCGGGCACCCCGGCATCCGGGGAGCCGGGCACGAACCTCGGGTGGTCGCCGAGGAACGGGGTGCCCCACGGCAGGAACGGCACGGCGGTGTAGCCCGGCGGGACGACCACCTCGTCGCCGTAGCCCAGCGGGACCGCCTGGTAGCCGAGCAGCCCTGCGCCCGGGGCTCCGCCCGGCTGGCCGGGGCGCCGCCCGGCTTCCCACGGCCATGGGCGAGCGCCGACGGCGGCCCGACGAGGCTGGTCGACAGGAACGTGGCGGCCGCCAGCATGCCGCCTCCCAGTACCGCCCGTCGGGACACGTGCCGCTGGATGACCTGGGAGATGTGGTCGGCGCCGGACGGGTTCGACGAACGGTCATCGGGGTCGGACGAGATACCGACGGCAGGTCCGGTCGACAGCGACATGCGAGCTCCTCAGGAGTGGCCGGTGGGGCGCACGGGACGCTAGGAGCACGAACCGATGCTCGGGTGGCCGTCGAGGGAGCGACGGTGAATCCGCCGGCCCCTCCCGTTCACCTGACCGAGCTATGGGGTGCCCCGCACACGGAGCAGCTGTCACCACCCCGGGGTCACGAGCAGGCGCGGGTCCCGACGAGCCCTGTCGACGCGGGATGGGGAGGGAGGTCGTCGGAGCGGGGCATCGCGGGCATGGAAACGGTTGCGCCTCGGGTCGCCGGGTGCGGCCGCTCGCGACCCGAGGCGCGACACCGTGGAGAGCTGCCACGCCCCGGTTCACCCGATGGACGTATGACGGCCGCCACACCGTGACCCAAGCCTCGGACCGCGTTCATCTCGCGTTCACCGAGCGACCGGCAGGCGGCCACTTCGGCTCCCTAACTTCCCTCTCGTCGGTCCGCTGCTGCCCGGAAGAGTCCGGGCTCATGTCGAGAGGCTTTGAGTTGAAGCTCAGTTCCAAGACGCGCGTCACCACGCTGTCCGTGGCGCTCGCCAGCACCCTCGCCCTCACCGCGTGCGGCGCCTCCAACGAGACGGACAACGCCTCCAGCGGCGGCGGCAGCGAGGGCGGCGGTCTGAGCGGCACGCTCGTCGGTGCCGGCGCGAGCAGCCAGCAGGCGGCCATGCAGGGCTGGACCGCCGGGTACTCGGGCGTCCAGCCCGACGTGACGGTCAACTACGACCCGGTCGGCTCGGGCGGTGGCCGCGAGCAGTTCCTTGCCGGCGGCACCGACTTCGCCGGCTCCGACGCCGCGCTGGACGAGGAGGAGCTCGCCGAGGCCGAGGAGCGCTGCGGCGAGTCCGGCATCTTCGAGCTGCCGAACTACATCGCGCCGATCGCGGTCGTCTACAACCTCGAGGGCGTCGACGAGTTGAACCTCTCGCCCGAGACGGTCGCCGGGATCTTCAACCAGCAGATCACCAGTTGGAACGACCCGGCCATCGCCGCAGACAACCCCGACGCCACCCTGCCGGACCTGACGATCACGCCGGTGAACCGCTCCGACGAGTCGGGAACGACCGAGAACTTCCTGGAGTACCTGACCGCCGCCGCCGGCGACGCGTGGCCGCACGAGCCCAGCGGCGACTGGCCGGTGTCCGGCGGCGAGGCCGCCCAGGGCACCTCCGGCGTGGTCAGCGCCGTCGGTGCGGGCAACGGCGCCATCGGCTACGCCGACCTGAGCCAGGCCGGTGACCTCGGCGTCGCCAACATCGGCGTCGGCGAGGAGTTCGTGGAGCCAACGGCCGAGTCAGCCTCGGCGGTCGTGGAGAACTCCGAGACCCTCGAGGGTCGTGGCGAGTACGACTTCGCCATCGAACTGGCGCGCGACACCACGGAGTCCGGCAACTACCCGATCGTGCTCATCAGCTACCACATCGGCTGCATCGAGTACGACGACCAGGAGACCGCCGACCTGGTCAAGGACTTCATGTCCTACGTGATCAGCGAGGACGGCCAGCAGGCCGCGGCCGACGCGGCCGGCTCCGCGCCCATCTCCGACGCGCTGCGCGAGCAGGCCCAGTCGGCGATCGATGCGATCACCGCTGCCTGATCCGGCACCATCAGCGACGGCCCGGAGCGTCAGACGACGTTCCGGGCCGTCGCCGCCGCCCGTTCGGGGCGGCACCAGTTCACGACGCACCTACCGCAGCCCAGCAGACGGAGCACCGGTGACAGTCACCAGCCCACCACAGGAGCCGACGGCCCCACGGCCCGTCCGGCGGCCCGGCGACCGGATCTTCTCCGGCAGCGCCAGAGGCGCCGGGATCCTGATCCTCGTCATCCTCGCCGGCGTCTCGCTGTTCCTCCTCGCCGAGTCCCTCCCGGCCCTGACCGCCCCGGCCGAGGACATCCCCGGTGAGGGCGGGCTGGCCTCCTACGTCTGGCCGCTCATCTTCGGCACGCTGTTGTCGGCGGCGATCGCGCTCCTGGTGGCGACCCCGCTGGCCGTCGGCATCGCCCTGTTCATCACGCACTACGCGCCACGCCGGCTGGCGCAGGTCCTGGGCTACGTCGTCGACCTGCTGGCGGCCATCCCGAGCATCGTCTACGGATTCTGGGGCATCGCCTGGCTCGCGCCGCGGCTGGTCCCCTTCTACCGCTGGCTCGAGGAGAACCTCGGGTTCATCCCGCTCTTCGCCGGCCCGGTCTCGGCCACGGGGCGGACGATGCTGACCATCGGCCTCGTGCTCGCCGTCATGATCCTGCCGATCGTCAGCGCCATCTCCCGCGAGGTCTTCACCCAGGTGCCGTCGCTGCACACGGAAGCCGCCCTCGCCCTGGGCGCGACCCGCTGGGAGATGATCAAGATGGCCGTGATCCCGTACGGGAAGTCGGGCATCATCGGCGGCGCCATGCTGGGTCTCGGCCGCGCGCTCGGTGAGACCATGGCGGTCGCCATCATCCTCTCCGGCTCGGCCGCAGGGATCACCTTCGCGCTCATCTCCAGCGCCAACCCGCAGACCATCGCGGCCAACATCGCGCTGCAGTTCCCGGAGTCCACCGGGCTCGACGTCAACACCCTGATCGCCAGCGGCCTCGTGCTGTTCGTGATCACGCTGCTGGTGAACATGCTCGCCCGCTGGATCGTCAACCGCCGGGCCGACTTCTCCGGAGCCAACTGATGAGCACGTCGACCGCCCAGGGGCAGCCCCCACCACCGACGTCGCGGCCGCGCCCGACCCGCGCCCGACCCGACGGCTCCCCCGCTGGGCCCCCTGGGCGGCGTTCGCCGGCGCTGTGGCAGTGGCCTACCTCCTCGGCCTGGCCACCAGCACGAACATCGTCCTGCTGGTGATCTACACCGTCGTCATCGGGACCATCGCCCTCTACGCGGCCTCCCGGGTCGTCGAAGGGCCGCGCCGCGCCCAGGACCGGCTGGTCACCTGCCTGGTCTCGAGCGCCTTCGGCATCGCCATGGTGCCGCTGGTGTCCCTGGCCTTCGAAGTCATCCGGCGGGGTGCCCTGCGCTTCGACGGCGAGTTCTTCGGCGCCTCGCTCGTGGGCGTCATCGGCGAGGGCGGCGGGGCCTACCACGCCATCATGGGCACCCTGATCATCACGCTGCTCACCACGCTGATCTCCGTGCCGATCGGCCTGATGACGGCGATCTACCTCGTCGAGTACGGCTCCGGCCGGCTCAAGAAGTCGATCACCTTCTTCGTGGACGTGATGACCGGCATCCCCTCGATCGTCGCCGGTCTCTTCGCCTACGCCCTGTTCGTCATCTTCTTCGGGGCCGGCATCCGGCTCGGGATCATGGGCGCGGTGGCCCTCTCGGTCCTCATGATCCCGGTGGTCGTCCGCTCCGCCGAGGAGGTCCTGAAGCTCGTCCCCAACGAACTGCGCGAGGCCGCCTACGCGCTGGGCGTCCCCAAGTGGCGCACGATCGTGAAGGTGGTGCTCCCCACTGCCATCGCGGGCCTCGGCACGGGCGTCACGCTGGCCATCGCCCGGGTCATCGGTGAGACCGCACCGCTGCTGGTGACCGTGGGCATCACGAACGGGACGAACCTCAACCCGTTCGAGGGCCGCATGGCCACGCTCCCGGTCTACGCCTTCTACCAGCTCACCCAGCCGGGCGTACCGCCGGAGAACGCCATCGACCGGGCCTGGACGGCGGCGCTCGTCCTCATCATGCTGGTCATGGGCCTCAACGTGGTCGCCCGCCTGATCAGCCGCTTCTTCGCTCCCAAGACCAGTCGCTGAACCAGCTCCAGCCAGGAAGGGACCACCCCGTGGCCAAGCGCATCGACGTATCCGACCTCGACATCTACTACGGCAAGTTCCTCGCCGTCCAGGGCGTGAACGTCTCCATCGAGCCGCGCAGCATCACCGCGCTCATCGGGCCCTCCGGCTGCGGCAAGTCGACGTTCCTGCGGTCGATCAACCGCATGCACGAGGTCATCCCCGGCGCCCGGGTGGAGGGCAAGGTCGTCATGGACGGCCAGGACCTCTACGGCCCGGACACCGACCCGGTGACCGTCCGCCGGCAGATCGGCATGGTGTTCCAGCGGCCGAACCCGTTCCCGACCATGTCCATCTACGACAACGTCGCCGCCGGCATGCGGCTGAACGCCAAGAAGATGACCAAGGCCGCCACGGACGAGCTCGTCGAGCGATCGCTGAGGGCGCCAACCTCTGGGGCGAGGTCAAGGACCGGCTCGACCGGCCCGGCTCGAGCCTCTCGGGCGGCCAGCAGCAGCGGCTGTGCATCGCCCGGGCCATCGCCGTCGAGCCCGACGTCCTGCTCATGGACGAGCCCTGCTCCGCGCTGGACCCGATCTCCACACTCGCGATCGAGGACCTGATGACCGAGCTCAAGGAGCGGTTCACCATCGTCATCGTCACGCACAACATGCAGCAGGCCGCGCGGGTCAGCCAGCAGACGGGCTTCTTCAACCTCAACGGCGTCGGCCAGCCCGGGCGGCTGATCGAGTTCAACCCGACGGAGAAGATCTTCAGCAACCCGGACGAGAAGGCCACCGAGGACTACATCTCGGGCCGCTTCGGCTGAACGAGGCCGACCTCGTCGGGGTCGGGGGTACGGAAGGGCGGCTCGCTCGGTGCGGGCCGCCCTTCCGCGTCCTCGTCGTCGACCGACACGTCGGGTTCCTCCCCTCGACCCCGAAACCGGGTGCCGGTTCCGGCGCACCCTGACCGGGATCCGCGGCGGGGATCCCCTCGTCGGAGGGATCGGCACTGAACGGCGGCGGCATCATCGACATGCGGGATCCCTACCCCTCCGTGCGGGCGTCGAGACGACCGGCAGGTGAACGGGACGCGACCCTCGTCAGCAGGTGACGGGAGCCGGTTCCGGCTCGGCCGCCGCCGGCTCGGTCACGTCCGCCGCTGCCGCCTCGGGCGCGGGAGCGATCGTGACCGGGACGACGGACGAGTAGCCCGGCCCGACGACCAACTGCACCGTGCCCGCGAGGTCGTCGCTGGACTGCAGCACGGCGCCCGGCACGGCTGCGGCGACCGTGCGGGCCTGCTCGAGGCCGTCGGGCCCATGGCGGACGACGCTCTGGCTCACCGTCCCCGGCTCGTTGCCGACCGCGGCGACGACGAAGCCCTGCGCCCGCATCAGGTCGGCGACGGTGGCCGCGAGACCCGTCGTCGCCGTCCCGTTCAGCACGTCCACGGTCACCGACGACGGCGGCACGGTCGGCGCCGTGTCCGCCGGCGCGGCCTCGGGCGGCGGCAGGAGATCACCGGTCGGGGCCTCCTCGGGGGCCGCGGCCGGCTCCTCGGGCCCGAGGACGAACTGCTCCGGCACCTGGGTGCCCTCGATCACCGCGTCGAACAGGGCCCGGGTGCCCGTGCCGTCCAGGAGCACGTACGCCTGGTCGGTCCCGGCCGGGACGTAGCCGACCTGGGCCACCGGGAGGCCGGCCCGCTGCACCGCGTCCCCGGACAGGTCACCCAGGCTGCCGGCCAGCGTCCGGAGGTCGCCGAGGTTGGTCTGCTCGTCGACCGTGAGCGCCTCGGCGGCGCGGTTGAGGAAGCGGTTCAGCGTGATCGGGTCCACCAACGTGCCGGTCGACATCGCCGCCCGGAGCGTGGACGTGAGCAGTCGCTGGGCCCGCTCGGCCACCGCGGTTCCGGTCACGTCCGTACCGGTGTCCCCCGGCTGGAGGTAGCCGGCGGCCGCCTCCCCGAGATCTCGGACAGGCCCGCCGGCAGCGGGTCGCCGCGGCATCGGTCGCCTGCGACGGGATGACGCAGACCGGGACGCCGCCGAGGGCGTCGACCATCCCGGGGAGGTCGGCGAGGTCGACCCCGAGGTAGTGGTCGACGCGCAGACCGGAGAGCTGCTGGACGGCCCGCACCATGCACCCCGGGCCGCCCTCGAGCAGCGCGGTGGCGAAGGCCTCCGTGACGGGACTGCGCAGCGAGCCGTCGGGCGTCCGGCAGGCCGGCGTGTCCACGAGCGCGGTCGGCGGGAAGCTGACCAGCACCGCCCGGTCCCCTCGGCCGAGACCGAAGCCAGCAGAGCGGCGACCGAGGCCGTCCCGGTCTGGCCGGGCACGTCGCTGCCGACGACCAGGTAGGTCTCGTCCCCGGCCTGCAGCACGGGCGCGAGGATCTCCGGCCCGTCGACCGCGAGCGCATCGACCCGGTCGATCTTCTGGTCGACGTAGAAGTAGAGCCCCAGGTGGTAGAGCAGCACCACGCCCACCACCGCGCCGAGCGCGGTCAGGGCGCGGATCAGCCGGCGCCGACCGGGACCGGCCGCCGGACGCGGGACGGGACGCCGTCGCCGGTCGACCGGCGGGGGCGCGACCGTGCCGGGGAGCGGTGGAATGGGGCCGCTCCGGCGGGAGGGGCGGCTGTCGGGCTCCCAGGCGACCGGCTGGCCTGGAGCGGGGGACGGGCGGCAGGCCTGCCTGGGGTGCGGGGCGGCCGGCACCCGGCACGGGCGGCAGGCCGGACTGGCGCGCGGAGACCCCTCCGCCCGGCACGGGCGGCAGCCCGGCCCGCACGACGGGCGGCGGCTCATCGGGTGCGCGCAGCGAGGGTGGTCCTCGACCCGGCGGGCGGCACGGCGCCGACCGACGGCGCCGCCCTGACGGGCGAGCAGCTGCTCGACGGTCACGGACTGGGCGCCGGCCTGGCCGTCGTCCGCACCGCGGCGGGTGCGTCCGGGGACGGCGGAACCAGCAGCGCCCCGCGTCGGCTGTTCCCCACCGGTGTCGACACCTTCTCGTCGTCGTCCCTGCCCCGTCGCCGGCGTCGTCCCGGCGTGCCCCGACGATACGGGGAGTGGGCGAGGAGCGGGCCGGACTCGCGGCAGGCGATACCCCCGACCGGGCGAGGAAGCGTCCAACCGAATAGTGGGCCACCGGCTTCCTGCGTAGCGTGGTGCCGGTGAGACTGCCCTCGGTGCCGGGCCCGTCCGATCTCCTGAACGCCGCGGGAGTGTCCGCGACGGCTTCTCGGACGCGCTCGACCTGATCCCCGGTCGCCGCGGCCGTCGGCCGCATGGAGGAGCTGCTGAGCCGGGTGTCGGGCGTCCTGGACCGCGTCGACGGCATCGTCGACCGCGCGGACGAGGCCATCACCCGCCTGGACGCCACCCGCACGCGGGCGGACGAGGCCATCGACGGGGTCGCGCAGACCCGCGCCAACGCCGACGAGGCCATCGCAGGCGTCGCCCAGACCCGCGCCAACGCCGACGAGGCCATCGCAGGCGTCGCCCAGACCCGCGCCAACGCCGACGAGGCCATCGCAGGCGTCGCCCAGACCCGCGCCAACGCCGACGAGGCCATCGCAGGCGTCGCCCAGACCCGCGCCGACGCCGACGAGGCGATCGCCGCGGTCGGCGGGACGGCTGCTCGCGCCGATGCGGTCGTGGTGCGGGCCGAGGACATGGTCGGCCGGGTCGAGCCGCTGCTCGCCGACTACCAGCCGGCACTGGCCGCCCTGGCGCCGTCGATCCGGCGGCTGGCGGCCTCGTTCGACCCCGGCGAGGTCGACGCACTGATCACGCTCATCGACCGCATGCCGCAGCTGGTGATCCACCTCGACGAGGACATCCTGCCGGTGCTGGAGACCCTCGGGACCGTGGGCACGGACGTCCACGACCTGGTGGACACCGTCCAGGACATGCGCCAGATCGTGAAGGGCTTCCCCGGCTCGAAGCTCTTCCGCCGACGGGGGCCGAGGAGATCGCCGGCGACGAGGCGCGGGAGAACGCCGGCACCTGAGCCGGCGCCCTCCTGCCCCGATCACGTCTCGGTCGGGTACCCCAGCGCCCGGACGACGTCGCCGATCCGCTCGTAGGTCTGCCCCGCAGGCAGCTTCGCCAGCTCTGCGGCGACCACATCGGGCGCGCGGTGATCGCGCGCGGCCTCGATCAGCTCGGGACCGGTGGCCGGGAAGTCCGCCCGATCCAACCAGCGGGCCAGCTCCGCCCGGGCCACCACTGCGTCGGCGTCCATCCCGACCGGCGTCCCGCCGACCATCGTCCCCGCGGGATCGGCGTCCAAGTCCGGATCGCCCTCGGCTGCCGGCTCGACCTCGCGCCACTCCTCGGCCCGGGTGGCGTGCTCCCCTTCAGCATGCCCTGGATCTCGTGCTCCATCTCCTCGTCGACCCGCGGGCTGTGCTTGGTGCTCCGCTGGGACGCGAAGTCGCCACTGGACTCGCTCACGCTGTCTCCCTCTCTGATCCGGGTGGGGCCGTCAGCCCTCGTGCAGGGCGTCGGGCTTGTGCACGGCCGTCTTGCCGCTCTTCTCGCTGCGCACCTCGTACTGCGGGTCGTCCTTGCTGGCCCGGACCGTCCGCCCGGATGCCTCGGTGTCCTCGGTGATCGTGCGTTCGACGGTGCCCTCCACAGTGCTCCCGTGGCTGTTCCAGGTGACGTGGTCACCCTTCGAGAAGTCCTTGGCCATGACTGTCCCCCTGTCGCGGATCCGGTGTCCCTGCCCGTGCCCGGCGCCGCCGCCGGACACACATGGGGATCGGCGGCGGGCACGATCACCCGTTCGAGAGCGGACCTCACCCCAAGGGGCCATGGCAGGAGCGGATCCGTCACGTAGCGTCGACCACGACGGACACCTGATCGATGTCCACGCAGGCCCGAGCCGCGTTCTGGCTACCCAGCGTGACATCCGGTTCCGTCCTCGATCGCCGGCCCGGTCGACTCCATTCCCCGGAGTCGGCCGGGTCGGCCCGTTCCGCCCCCGTTTAGGCTGGCGTGCCGTGACCCTCCCCCACCCCGCCGACCGGCCCGCGACCGATGGGCCGGCGACCGATGGGCCCGCGTCCGATGGGCCCCGTCCCGTCGACGTCCTGACGGTGGTCGGGGTCTCGGACGTCACGCCGTCGGTGCGCCGCGTGGTCCTGTCCGGTTCCCCGGCGGCCGTGGCAGCGGCCGGACCGACGGTGAACCTGCTGGTGCCGCGCGTGGGCGATCCCGAGCCCCGCTGGCCGCGCATCCAGCGGGACGGGCGGATCGTCTGGCCGGACGGCAGCCACGGCGTGGCGCTGCGCAGCTACACGGCCCGGCGCCAGGATCCGGCCGCCGGCATCGTGGAGATCGACTTCGTGCTGCACGGTGACGGGCCGGCGGCCGCCTGGGCCACCGCCGCCCGACCCGGCGCCCTGCTCGCCGTCGCCGGGGCCGCCTCCCTGGCGGAGCGTCCCGCCCGCTGGGTGCTGCTGGCCGGGGACGAGACCGCGCTGCCGGCGATCAGCCGATTGCTGGCCGCGGCACCGCCGGAAACCACCGGTGTCGCCTTCCTGGAGGTCGCCGGACCGGAGGAGGAGCAGCCGCTCACCGCGCCGGCCGGGATCGCCGTGCACTGGCTGCACCGCGGTGCCACGCCGCCGGGTGAGAGCACGCTGCTGGTCGACGCCGTCGCGGCGTTGGAACGGCCCGACGGGGACGACGTCTTCGCGTGGGTCGGGGCCGAGTCCGCCGCCGTGCGCACGATCCGCGCGGACCTGCGCGGCCGCTGGGGCCTGGGCCGGGCGCAGCACCACGCGATCGGCTACTGGCGCCGCGGCCGCGCCATGGCTCCCGCCGGCTGACAGCGCCGGGAGCATCACAGCGAGCTGCGCCCAGGGAGTTCACAGGTAGCGTCCAGACCGACCGCAGGCGGAGCCGCCACTCTCGGGTCATGACGACGGCACCCGCTCGCCCCACCGGAGGAACCGTGACCGGCAGTTCGCAGTCCCGCACTCCGGAGGCGCGGCTCCTCGTCGTCGACGACGAGCCCAACATCCGCGAGCTCCTGTCGGCGAGCCTGCGCTACGCCGGGTTCGACGTCGCCACCGCCGCGGACGGCGAGCAGGCCCTGGCCCTCGCGGAGAGCTTCCGGCCGGACCTGCTCGTCCTCGACGTGATGATGCCCGGGCTGGACGGCTTCGGCGTCGTCCGCCGGCTGCGCCAGAACGGCCGGCACACCCCTGTCCTCTTCCTGACCGCGCGCGACGCCGCGGAGGACAAGGTCTCCGGCCTGACGCTGGGCGGCGACGACTACGTCACCAAGCCGTTCAGCCTCGACGAGGTCATCGCCCGCATCCGGGCGGTGCTGCGGCGGACAGCGGGCGCCGCGCAGGCGGCGGCCGAGGCCCCCGCCTGACCTTCGCCGACATCGAGCTGGACGAGGAGAGCCACGAGGTCATCAAGGCCGGCACGCTGATCAGCCTCTCCCCACCGAGTTCAAGCTGCTGCGCTACCTGATGGCCAACGCCGGCCGGGTGCTGTCGAAGGCGCAGATCCTCGACCACGTCTGGAACTACGACTTCAACGGCGAGGCCAACGTCGTGGAGTCCTACATCTCCTACCTGCGCCGCAAGATCGACACCACGGAGCCGCGGCTGCTGCACACCATCCGGGGGTCGGCTACACCTTGCGGTTGCCGCGGGGCGCATGACACCTCCGCCCGACGTCCGGGGCTCGAGGGTCCCGCTGCGCGTCACCCTCGTGGCGCTCATGGTGGCCCTGCTGAGCGTCGCACTGCTGGCGACCGGTTTCGCCACCACGTCGCTGCTGCACGACTACCTGCAGGACCAGCAGGACGAGGAGCTCCGCGCCACGGTCCAGTACAACCAGCGTCCCCAGTTCGTGAACGCCTGCCGCCAGCCCGGTTCCCCTCAGGCGAGCTCGTTCTTCTTCGCGTGCCTCACTCCCGACAGCGACGCGCCGGTGGTGATCGCCCAGCCGCGCGGTCCCCACGGCGACGAGTTGCCCATGTTGAGCGACGACGTGGTCGACCGGCTCCGCGAGGACGACGCCCCGCTCACGGTGCGGTCCGGCGGCAAGCAGTGGCGCCTGGCCTCGGGCGAGCTGCCCGACGGTTACACGCTGGTGGTGGGCGCTGACCTGGAGACCGACGAGCGGGCCATCGCCCGGCTGGTGCGCATCGAGCTGGTCGTCGGGCTCGCGCTGCTCGTGATCCTCGGCGCCGCGGGCTACCTGCTGGTGCGCAACAGCCTCCGGCCGCTGGTCGAGGTCGAGCGGACGGCGCGGTCCATCGCCGCCGGCGATCTCTCCCAGCGCGTGCCCACGGGCGACCAGCGCACGGAGGTCGGCCGGCTCTCCCTGGCCCTGAACGGGATGCTCGCGCGCATCGAGAGCGCGTTCCGCGCCCAGCAGGCCTCCGAGGAAGAAGCGCGGGGGTCCGAGCACCGGATGCGACGCTTCGTCGCCGACGCCAGCCACGAGCTGCGCACCCCACTGACCTCCATCCGGGGCTTCGCCGAGCTCTACCGGCAGGGCGCGGTGGGCAGCGACGAGGAGGTCGCACGGCTGATGCAGCGCATCGAGGCCGAGGGCGCCCGGATGGGGGTGCTGGTCGAGGACCTGCTGCTGCTGGCGCGGCTGGACCAGCAGCGTCCGCTCACCTTCGCCCCCGTCGACCTGGCCGAGATCGCCGGCGACGCCGTGCACGACGCGAAGGCCGTCGCGCCCCTGCGGCCGATCAGCCTGCACCTGGACGAGTCGCTCACCGATGTCCCCGTGGTGATCGGTGACGAGAGCCGGCTGCGGCAGGTCGTCGGCAACCTGGTGACCAACGCCCTGACCCACACCCCGGCCGATGTGCGGGTGACCGTGTCGGTGGCCGAGGCACCCGACGACGGCGACACGCTGGTCCTCCGGGTCTCCGACGAGGACCGGGCATGGACCCGGCCGATGCGGCCCGCGCTTTCGAGCGCTTCTACCGTGCCGACGCGGCGCGCACCCGCCGCCAGGACGGCACCACGGAGGCCGGCGGCACGGGTCTCGGCCTCGCCATCGTCTCCTCGCTCGTCGCCGCGCACGGCGGCTCGGTCGACCTCAGGACCGCTCGGGCGCAGGGCGCTTCGTTCACCGTCCGGCTGCCCCGCTCGGGCCCGGCCGACCTGCGCTCCACCGGGGGTGCCGCCGGGTCGTCCTGACGCCCCTGCCACGATCCGGAGGTGACTCCGACCGACAGCGGGACCATCCCCGACGCCGAACCGCTCGCCGCTGCTGCCGACCTCGGGACGGCGCTGCGCGAGCTGATCGAGGTGTCGGTGACCACCACCGTCGCCGCCGCCGAGGTGCGCGCCGCCGCCGAGCTGGTCCGGCAGGCCTCCGAGCGGCTGGCCGTCGCCCGGCGGACGGCCTCCCAGCTGCCCGCGCTGGACGACCTCTCGAGGGGCGGCGGGTCTTCAACCCGGTGACCGGGATCGGCAGCGCCCTGGCGCCGCCGCTCGTCGTCCGCCGGGACGCCGACGGTGTCGTCGCCGAGGTGACCCTCGGAGCCGCGTACGAGGGCCACCGAGCTTCGTGCACGGTGGCATGAGCGCCCTGTTCATGGACCAGCTCCTCGGCTCCGCCGCCGCTGCCGCGGGCCTCTGGGGGATGACCGCCCACCTGGAGCTGGACTACCGCGGCCCGCTCCCGCTGGAGACGCCGCTGGTGCTGCGCGCACGGGTGGCCGAGAGCTCCGGCCGCAAGTCCCTCATCACGGGCACGATCGCGCTGGCCGACGATCCGGAGCGGGTGCTCGTCGAGGCCCGCGGGGTATTCGTGATGCCCCGGCCCGAGAAGGTGGAGGCCTACTTCGGCGCCATCACCGATGCCACGGGGCGGCACACCCCGCCGAGCCGCCCCAGTGACGCCACGGCCGTGGACGACGGGCACTGAGACCGGACACCGGGAGGCCGGCCCCGCTGCGGGGTCCGGGTGCCGAGTCCTGGGTGCTGGGTGCGATAGCGGACACTGGACGGGAATCTGCACCACGACGATGAGGTTGGTCGGTGCGGTACGCCGTCCGTGATGCCGACCCACCGGAGCCTGAGCGCATGACCACGCCCGACTACCGGCTGAGCCAGCTGGAGACGCTGGAGGCCGAGTCCATCCACGTGATCCGCGAGGTCGTCGCGGAGCTGGAGCGGCCGGTGCTGCTGTTCTCCGGCGGCAAGGACTCGATCGTCATGCTGGAGCTGGCGCGCAAGGCGTTCGCGCCGGCCCGCATCCCGTTCCCGGTGATGCACGTCGACACCGGGCTGAACTTCCCCGAGGTGCTGGAGTTCCGCGACAAGCGGGTGGCCGAGCTCGGTGTCCAGCTGGTCGTCGCATCGGTGCCCGACGCGATCGCCGCGGGCACCGTCAAGGAGGAGCCCAACGGCTCCCGCAACCGCATCCAGACGCCGGTGCTGCTCGACGCGGTGGAGGAGCACGGCTTCACCGCGCTGTTCGGCGGCGCCCGGCGTGACGAGGACAAGGCCCGCGCGAAGGAGCGGATGTTCTCCTTCCGCGACGAGTTCGGCCAGTGGGACCCGAAGAACCAGCGCCCCGAGATCTGGGACCTCTACAACGGCCGGATCCACGTCGGCGAGTCGATCCGGGTCTTCCCGCTGTCGAACTGGACCGAGCTCGACATCTGGCAGTACATCCTCCACGAGGAGATCGCGATCCCGGCGCTCTACCTCGCGCAGGCGCGGGACGTCGTGGAGCGCCAGGGATGCTCTACGCCGTCAACGAGTTCATCCGGCCGCGCGACGGCGAGCAGGTGCGCCGCGAGACCGTCCGCTACCGCACCGTCGGGGACGCGAACCTGACCGCCGCGGTGCGGTCGGAGGCCACCTCGGTCGAAGAGGTCATCACCGAGATCTCGGTGACCCGCATGACCGAGCGCGGCGCCACCCGCGGCGACGACAAGGTCAGCGACGCCGCCATGGAGGACCGGAAGAAGGAGGGGTACTTCTGATGAGCGCCACACCAGAGGCCGCCCAGCCCGGCATCCACCCGCGGACGGAGACCGTTCGCAAGGACATCCTGCGGATCGCCACCGCCGGCTCCGTGGACGACGGCAAGAGCACCCTGATCGGTCGGCTGCTCTACGACAGCAAGGCCATCTTCGAGGACCAGTACGAAGCGGTCGAGCGCGCCAGCAAGGGTGACTACGTCGACCTCGCGCTGCTCACCGACGGTCTGCGCGCCGAGCGCGAGCAGGGCATCACCATCGACGTCGCCTACCGGTACTTCAGCACCCCGCGCCGGACCTTCATCCTCGCCGACACCCCGGGGCACGTGCAGTACACGCGCAACATGGTCACCGGCGCCTCCACCGCCGACCTCGCGATCGTGCTGGTGGACGCGCGCAAGGGCATGGTCGAGCAGAGCCGCCGGCACGCCTTCCTCGCCTCGATGCTGCGGGTGCCGCACCTGGTGGTCGCGGTGAACAAGATGGACCTCGTCGACTGGTCCGAGGAGATCTACGAGTCCATCCGCGACGAGTTCAGCGCGTTCGCCACCAAGCTGGACGTGCCCGATCTGACCGTCGTGCCCATCTCGGCCCTGCACGGCGACAACGTCGTCCGCCGGTCGGAGCGCACCCCTGGTACCAGGGACCCTCGCTGCTGCACCACCTGGAGCACGTGCACGTGGCCAGCGACCGGAACCTGGTCGACGTCCGGTTCCCGGTCCAGTACGTGATCCGGCCGCAGTCCGACGCGCACCACGACTACCGCGGCTACGCCGGCACCGTCGCCAGCGGCGTCCTGCGACCCGGGGACGAGGTGCAGGCGCTGCCCAGCGGGCTGACGACGACGATCGCCGGCATCGACGGGCCGCGCGGCCCGGTCGAGCAGGCGTTCGCGCCCATGGCGGTGACCGTGCGGCTGGCCGACGACCTCGACATCTCGCGGGGTGACCTCATCTGCCGGCCGGCGAATGCGCCGCACGTGTCGCAGGACCTGGACGCGCTGGTGTGCTGGATGACCGACGAGCCGCTGCGCCCGCGGCGCGGCTGGCGGTCAAGCACACGACGCGCTCGGTACGGGCGGTGGTCAAGGACCTGCAGTACCGGCTCGACGTCAACACGCTCCACCGGGATCTCGACGCGAACGAGCTCGGCCTCAACGACATCGGGCGGGTGCGGCTGCGGACCACCCAGCCGCTGTTCGTGGACGAGTACTCCCGGAACCGGGTGACCGGCCGGTTCATCCTCGTGGACGAGGCGACCAACGCCACGGTCGGCGCCGGGATGCTGGTCCCCGGCAGCTGATGGGCGAGCGGCCTCGCACCGCCGGCCTCGCACCGCCGGCCGCGCTGCTCAGCGCAGGCGGACGGGCAGGTGCTCGAACCCGCGCAGGGTGCGGAGGTCGCGGCGGACCGGCCGGCCGGTGATCCGCAGCGCCGGAAAGCGCTCGCTGAGGTGCGCAGCCCCACGACGGCCTCGAGCCGGGCGAGGCCCGCGCCCACGCAGTAGTGGATCCCGGCGGAGAAGGCCAGGTGGTCGCGGGCGTTGGCGCGACCGACGTCGAAGCGGGCGGGGGCGTCGAACACCTCGGGGTCCCGGTTGGCCGCCCCGAGGAGGACCGTCACCCGCGTGCCGGGACGGACCGCGCGTCCGGCGAGGTCGCCGCCCTCCTTCGCCGTGCGGCCGGTGATCTGGACGGGGCTGTCGTGGCGGAGGATCTCCTCGATTGCGCCGTCCCAACCGGACGGCGCGGCCCGGAGGGCGTCCCACTGCTCGCGATGGCCGTCCAGCAGCACGACGCCGTTGCCGAGGAGGTTGACGGTGGTCTCGAACCCGGCGCCGAGCAGCAGCATCACCGTCGCGTGCAGCTCCCGCTCGGTGAGCGCCTCCTCGTCGGGGAGGCCGACGAGCCGGCTCACCAGGTCCTCCCCGGGTTCGCGGCGCAGCCGGGCGAAGTGCTCGCGGAGGAAGGCGTGCATCGCCCGCAGCGCGCGTTCGGCAGCCACGTAGCGCCGCAAGGGCAGCCCCGGATCGAGCGTGGCCGCGCCGCGGCGCCCCAGCGGAGGAAGTCCTCCCGGCGCTCGCTGGGCACGCCCAGCAGGTCGGCGATGACGAGCACGGGCAGCTGCGCGGCGTAGGTGTCGATCAGGTCGACGTGGCCGCCGGGTCGCCCGAGCCGGAGCTCGAGGGCGTCGAGCAGTGCGTCGGCGGTGCGCTGGACGACGGGCTCGAACGCGGCGGTCGCCCGCGGGGTGAAGGCCCGGCTCACCAGCCGGCGGAAGCGGGTGTGGTCGGGCGGGTCCACCACCAGCATCGACGGCGGCTCGGCCACCCCGGCGGCATCGAGCTCGTCGCCGAAGGCCAGCGCCCAGCGGATCAGCCGTGGCGCCTGCGACCGGTCCCATCCGACGCCGAAGCGGTCGGAGCGCAGGATCTCCGAGGCGACCGCGTGCGAGGGGTGACCAGCCCGATGCTGCCCGGGGACACCGGCCCGAGAGCCCGGATCTGCTCGTAGAGCCCGTACGGCTCGTCGCGAACGGCCGGGTCGCGCAGCAACCGTCCGACGGGATCGCCGCGGCGCGCGCCGCGGCGGAGGAAGACGGCGGGGAGCCCGTGCCGCACGCCCCAGCGGACGAGGGTGCGCGCAGGGCGCAGGGCGAGGGCCGATGCTCCGGCCGGCTGGTGCGCGGTCGCGGCGAGGTCCGTCGTCACGCCGGCAGTCTGTCAGCGCGGACGCCGTCCGACCGGTGCTCCGGGCACCGGCGGGACGGCTCCGGCACGGTTCAGGCCTGGTCGGTCGGAGCCGGGGCCTCGCTCGGGTCGCCGTCCCAGTCCTTGCCCGCGGTGTCGGCGTTCTCCGACGCGCTGTCGGTCTGGCCGGCGACGGTCTCGACCATCTCCTCGTCGGAGATGCCCTCCCCGGCGCCGTGCACGTCTCCGGTGGGCTCGCTCATCACGCGGTTCCTCTCTGTCGCGAACAGGACGTCCAGCAGCCGGTCCCCGATCGCCGTCCGTGGCAAACCACCGGCCGGCTCACCGGCCGGGCGGCCGCAGTTCGAACCACACCCGCTTCCCGCCGCGATGGTCCTCGGTCCCCCAGCGGTCGGCGATGAGCTCGACCATCCGAATCCCCGCCCCCGCGGGTGGTCCAGCGACGGCTCCTGGACGACGGGGCGCGCCGGGGAGCCGTCGACGACGGCGATGCGCAGCCAATCCTCGGACACCGCCAGCTCGAGCGTCAGGGTGGTCTGGCCACCCACGTGGTCGACGACGTTCGACACCAGTTCGGTGACCAGCAGTGCCGCGTCCTCCCGGTCGTGCGGTACGCGCCAGGAGCGGAGCAGCTCGAGGACGAGATGCCGGGACACCGTCACGCTGGGCGGGATCGAGGGAAGGTCGATGCTGGCGTTCCGGCTGGACACGGCGCGGTTCCGATCTGCTCCGAACGTGCCGCGCGGGAAGGGCGTGACTCCGTTGTGCACAACCAACCACGCCGACGAGTGAACCGCAAGGGCCATTGCATGGCAGGCGTGTTGCACGGAAGGGGATTGCGCGTCAGAGCCGTTGCACGCAACAGGCGTTCAGTCAGGTAGTGTGCAACCGAGATGAGCAGCTCCCCGGGTTCCAAGATGCCTCCGGCCGCGGCGGCCCCACCCTCCGTCGACGTGGCCGCGCGCGCTCTCGAGGACCTCGTCACCGAGCTCGACCGCTGCGTCGACGAGCTCGTCCGTGCCCGGGCCCGCGCCGACAAGCTGCTGCACGAGCGCAAGGCCGGGCGGCCGTGGCTCGACCTCGTCGCAGGCGAGCCCCGCCCGCTGGTGGTCGAGCGGATCTCGACCGTGCTGGCCTCGCTGTCCGCAGCCGGTCACGTCTGGCGCCGGGAGCAGGCGGCCGCCCTGCAGTCCGAACACGTCAGCATCAACCGGATCGCGGCGATGTTCGGCGTCACCCGTCAGCGGATCTCCGCGCTGCTCAAGGAGAACGGGGCCGAGGCCGGCCGGTCCTGACCCTCACGCGGTGAGCGCGTCGATCGCCTTGTAGACGCGCTGCTCGGAGATCGGCCGCGGCGTGCCGACGCCCTGGGCGAACACCCCGACACGCAGCTCCTCGATCATCCAGCGGATCCGGGCGACGGGGTCGTCGGGAGCGCCACTGACCGGTAGGCGGTCCCGCAGCTGCTCGTACTCCGCGGTGACCGCCGCGACCTGGCGCATCGCCAGCTCGTCGCGCACCGCGTTCGCCGGCAGCTTCTCCAGCCGGTAGGCCATCGCCCGCAGGTACCGCACCAGGTCCGGCAGCCTCCTCCGGCCGGCGGCGGCCACGAACCCCCGGTGGAGCAGGCCGGTCATCTGACGGCGCAGGTCGGCGACCGAGGCCTCGGGAACCCGTCGGGCCGACGCCCCGCCGATCGCCACCGCGACCTCTCGCGCCTGGGTCAGCACGTCCTCCACCTTCTGGACGGCGTCCACGGTGAGGCGGTGCAGTTCGGCCTTCGCCGTCGCGACCAGAGCGGTGAACGCCGCCTCGTCCCGGGGCGGGCCGCCGGCCGCGGCGATCAGCTCGTCGGCCGCCGCGTCGACGCAGTCGGCGACCAGATCGGGGATCTCGCCGTCCGGGTTGAACTGCAGCGCCAGCCGGGAACGCGGCGACAGCGACTTCACCACCTGCTTGACCGGTGACCCGGCGACCAGCACCAGCAGCCGCCGTGCTCCCCGGCGGGTCAGCCGGTCGGCCTCGACCTCCGTCGGGACGACGCGGATGCCGACGCTCGTGCCCTCGTCGACCACGGCGGGGTAGGCGGTCACGACGTGGGCACCCCGCTGGACGTCGACCGTCGCAGGCAGGGTGCCGAAGGTCCACGCCGTCAGCCCCGTGCGCTCGAGCTCCGAGGCCGCCCGCGCCAGGCTCGCCCGTGCCGTCGGTGCCACCTGGGCACGCAGCTCCTGGAGGTCCTTCCCGACCGCCATCGGCCGCTGCTGGTCGTCGAGCACCCGGAACGTCGCCCGCAGATGTCCGGGCACCTGGTCGGGTGCCCACGCGTCCGGCGGGATGGTCACCGCCGTCGCGCGGCGCAGCTCGCGCTCCAGTGCGGGCAGCAGCGGTTCCCCGGGTCGATGTTCGGCAGCACCTCGCGCACCCGGTCGGGGATGGGCACCAGACCGCGGCGCAGCTGTTTGGGCAGCGTCCGCAGCAGCGCCGTCACCAGTTCCTCCCGCAGGCCGGGCACGGTGAAGGCGAGGGACTCTCCCGACGTGCGCTCGGTGACGCCGTCCAGGACGGCGAGGGGCACGTCGACGGTCACGCCGTCCTCGGCCGTCCCCGGGGCGAACGCGTAGGAGAGCGGCAGCGTGAGGCCGCGCGCGAGCTCGACCTCGTCGGGATAGTCCTCGACGCGCACCTGACCGGCGGACGCGGCGTTGGTGAGCATCTCCGGGGAAAAGGTGAGCAGGTCCGGCCGCTCGCGCCGGGCGTGCTTCCACCACCGGTCGAAGTGCCGGGTCGAGACGACGTCGGCCGGGATGCGGGCGTCGTACAGCTCGAACACCGTCTCGTCGTCGACCCCGATGTCGCGGCGGCGGGCGCGCTCCTCCAGGGCCGCGACCTGCTCCATCGCGCGCTGGTTGTCGGCCCAGAAGCGGTGGTGCGTCGTCCACTGCCCCTCGACCAGCGCGTGCCGGATGAACAGCTCCCGGGACACCACCGGGTCGATCGAGCCGTACTGCACCCGGCGCCCGACGACCAGCGGCAGCCCGTAGAGGTCACCCGCTCGGTGGCGACCACGGAGCCGCGCTTGGCGTCCCAGCGGGGCTCGGAGTACTGGCGCTTCACCAGGTGGTCGGCGAGCCTCTCGACCGTCTCGGGGTCGATGCGCGCGACGGTCCGGGCGAAGAGCCGGCTGGTCTCGACGAGCTCTGCGGCCACCACCCAGCGCGGCGGCTTCTTCGCCAGCGGGGTTCCGGGCGCGATCACGAACCGGGTGTTGCGGGTGCCGAGGTACTCCCTCCCCGGACGGCCCGGCTTCCCGTCGCGCGGCGGTGTCTCCTGCCCGCCCCTCCGCCCCGAGCCAGGCTCCAGCTGCAGCCCCACGTGCGACAGGAGGCCGGCCAGCAGGGCGGCGTGGATGCCCTTCTCGTCCGGTTCGGCGGCGGGCTCGCCCACCGTCATCCCGAGCCGGCGGGCCGTCCCGCGCAGCTGGCCGTGCAGGTCCTGCCACTCCCGGATCCGCAGGTAGTGCAGGAACTCGCGCTTCACCGTGCGCCGGAACTGGTTGCCGCTCAGGGCGTCCTGCTGCTCGGCGAGATAGCGCCAGAGGTTCAGCAGCGCCAGGAAGTCGGAGTTCTCGTCGGCGAACCGGCGGTGCAGCTCGTCGGCGGCCTGCTGGTGCTCGATGGGCCGCTCGCGCGGGTCCTGGATGGTGAGCCCGGCGGCGATGACCAGGACCTCGTCGAGCACTCCGCGCTCGTTCGCCTCGACGACCATGCGCGCCATGCGGGGTCCAGCGGGAGCGCCGCGAGGGCCCGCCCCGTGGGTGTCAGCTTCCCGGTGCCGTCGAGCGCGTGCAGCTCCTCGAGCAGCGCCAGACCGTCGGCGATCGCCCGACGGTCCGGCGGGTCGACGAACGGGAAGTCCTCCACCGCTCCCAGGTCGAGGGCGGCCATCTGCAGCAGCACCGAGGCGAGGTTCGTGCGCAGGATCTCCGGGTCGGTGAACTCCGGCCGCGCCTCGAAATCGTCCTCGGTGTAGAGCCGGATCGCGATGCCCGGGCCCAGCCGGCCGCACCGCCCCGAGCGCTGCCGGGCCGACGCCTGGCTGACCGGCTCGATCGGCAGCCGCTGCACCTTGGTGCGATGGCTGTACCGCGAGATCCGCGCCGTCCCCGGGTCGATCACGTACCGGATGCCCGGAACGGTCAGCGACGTCTCGGCGACGTTGGTGGCCAGCACGATCCGCCGGCCGGTGTGCGGGGCGAAGACCTTGTGCTGGTCGGCGGCCGACAGCCGCGAGTAGAGGGGCACGATCTCCATGGATTCACCGGACCGCTCGGCTGTGCTCGCCTGCAATGCCTCCTGCGCATCGCGGATCTCCCGTTCGCCGGCGAGGAACACGAGGATGTCCCCGGGCCCCTCTGCGACCAGTTCGTCGACGGCGTCGAGGACGGCGCTCACCTGGTCGCGGTCCTCGTCGGCCTGCGGATGATCGGGGTCCACGACGGGCCGGTAGCGGACCTCGACCGGGTAGGTGCGGCCACTGACCTCGACGATCGGCGCCCCGGAGAAGTGGGCAGCCACCCGCTCGACGTCGATGGTGGCGGAGGTGATGACGAGCTTGAGGTCCGGGCGCCGCGGCAGGATCTGGGCGAGGTAGCCCAGCAGGAAGTCGATGTTGAGGCTCCGCTCGTGGGCCTCGTCGAGGATGATCGTGTCGTACTGGCGCAGCAGCCGGTCGCGCTGGATCTCGGCCAGCAGCACGCCGTCGGTCATCAGCTTGACCAGCGTGGAATCCGACACCTGGTCGTTGAAGCGCATCTTGTAGCCGACCGCCTCGCCCAGCGGCGTGCCCAGCTCCTCGGCGATGCGCTCGGCGACGCTGCGCGCCGCGATCCGCCGGGGCTGGGTGTGCCCGATCCGGCCGCGCACCCCACGGCCGAGCTCGAGGGCGATCTTGGGCAGCTGGGTCGTCTTGCCCGAGCCCGTCTCGCCGGCGACGACGACGACCTGGGCGTTCCGCAGGGCGGCGGCGATGTCGTCCCGTCGTGCGCTGACGGGCAGGTCCTCGGGATAGGTGACCGTGGGGACGACGGCCCGGCGCCCGGCGATCCGCGCCTCCGCGGCGGCGATGTCGGCGGCGATCCGTTCGCGCTGCCGCGCCCGCGCCTGCGGGTCGCGGGTCGTCCGCAGGCCTTCCAGCCGGCGGCGCAGCCGGTGCTCGTCGAGGAACGTGAGGTCCGCGAGCCGAGCGCGCAGGTCGTCGGTCGGGGCACTCACGGTCGGGCTCGCGTTCCTCTCCGGGGATCTGATGGCGCCGGAAGCCCGGCACCCCAAGGATCCCACCCTCCTGGTGTGTCGGACGGCACGGTCGGGATCGATGCATGCGTCGTACAACAAGGTGTAGCGTGCACATAGTTATCCGCACCGAGCCGTGAGGTCCGTCGCATGAACAACCCGACCGCGGGCGTCCCCCGCGACGTGGGCGTCCTCGGTGAGCAGCTGCCCCGCTTCATGCGGCTGATGCACGGCCTGAAGAGCCAGCACGCCGCCGAGGGCGGGCGCGACCGCGCGGCCCACGTGCTGCTCTTCCCGCTGTGCCGGCTGGGCCCGCTGCGTCAGGGAGCGCTGGCCGACCTGGTGCACGCCGACCCCTCCACGGTCAGCCGGCACGTCACGCTGCTCGTGGAGCAGGGACTGGTGCGCCGCGCTGCCGACGAGTCCGACGGCCGGGCCAGCAACCTCGTCGTCACCGACGCCGGTCGCGCTCAGCTCGACAAGCTCCGCGCGGAGCGCGAGGCCTACCTCGGTCAGGTGACCGCCGACTGGACCGACGACGAGCTGCAGACGTTCACCGCACTCTTCGATCGACTGCTCGACGGCATCGCGGCCACCCTCCCCTCCGACGCTCTGCCCCCCGACAGCATGTCCACGGCTCCCGACCGGACGGTGACCGCATGACCTCCACCCGTACCACCGCGGCCGAGCGCCGGGGCGCGCGTGCGGCCGCCGCGGCGCCGGACGCCAGCGGCGGCTTCAGCCACCGCCAGATCGTCACGATCCTCGTCGGGCTCATGGTGGCGATGTTCCTGGCCGCGCTGGACCAGACGGTCGTCGCGACGGCGATCCGGATCATCGCCGACGACCTGCAGGGCTACGACCTGCAGGCCTGGGCGACGACGGCGTTCCTGATCACCTCGACGATCGCCACCCCGATGTACGGGAAACTGTCCGACATCTACGGACGGCGGCCGTTCTACCTGTTCGCCATCACCGTGTTCGTCATCGGCTCCGCGCTCTGCGGGATCGCGGACTCGATGTACCAGCTGGCCGCGTTCCGGGCCGTGCAGGGCATCGGTGCCGGTGGCCTGATGTCGATGGCGCTGGCGATCATCGGCGACATCGTGCCGCCGCGGGAGCGCTCCCGGTACCAGGGCTACTTCATGGCCGTCTTCGGCACGTCGAGTGTGCTCGGCCCGGTCATCGGCGGGTTCCTCGCCGGCCAGTCCTCGATCCTCGGTCTGGACGGCTGGCGGTGGATCTTCTGGATCAACGTGCCGCTGGGCCTGATGGCCTTCGCCGTCGTCTGGCGGGTCCTCCACCTGCCGCACGAGCGCCGCGACCACCGCATCGACTGGCCCGGCGCGCTCGCGCTGGTCACGTTCCTGGTGCCGCTGCTGATCATCGCCGAGCAGGGCCGGCTCTGGGGCTGGACCTCCGGTCGGGCGCTGATCTGCTACGCCATCGGGGCCGTCGGCTTCGTCCTCTTCGTCGCCTTCGAGCGGGTCTACAAGGACGAGGCACTGCTGCCGCTGCGACTGTTCCGCAACCGGACCTTCACCGTCAGCGGGATCGGCAGCATCGTGATGGGCGCCGGCATGTTCGGCGGCCTGCTGCTGCTCCCCAGTACCTGCAGATCGTCAAGGGCTCCAGCGCCACGGTCGCCGGTCTCCAGATGATCCCGCTGGTGGCGGGCATCATGACCGGCGCGATGAGCTCCGGCATCGCCATCTCGAGGACGGGCAAGTACCGGGTCTTCCCGCTGGTCGGCATCGCGCTGATGGTGACCGCGTTGCTGTCGATGTCGTTCCTCGTCGGTCCCGACACCTCCGTCTGGACCCTGGTGCCGTTCATGGTGATGCTCGGCCTCGGCCTCGGCTTCAACTTCCAGCCGGTGATCCTCGCCGTGCAGAACGCCGTCTCGCCGCGGGAGATGGGCGTGGCCACGTCGTCGGTGACGTTCTTCCGCCAGATGGGTGGCACGATCGGGACGGCGGCCTTCCTGTCGATCCTGTTCACCCGCCTGCCCCAGGACATCGGCAGCGCCGTCCAGGACACGGTCCGCGCGAATCCCCAGCTCGCCCCCAGTTCGAGCAGCTCGGGGCGGGCAGCGGAGGGAGCCTCGACGACACCTCCTTCATCCAGGAGCTGCCGACGGCGCTGGCCCTGCCGTTCCAGGTGGGCTTCTCCGACACGATCGGCCTGGTGTTCCTCATCGCGGCCGGCGTCGTGGCGATCGGGTTCTTCGTGTTCCTCTTCCTGCCGCAGCTGGCACTGAGCACCAAGTCGGGCATCCAGGCGCGCGCGGAGGAGGCCGGCACACCGCCGGCGGACGACGCCGCCGGTCAGGTCGTGCACGCCGCCGGTACGGCCGCACCGACGTCGGTCCCGCCCCCGCCGGCCGGCCCGGGAACACACAGGGCTGACATCACGGACCAGTGGGCCCGGATGGCCCGTCCCGGGAGCGATCCGGGTCGCCCGGGTCCACCGGTTGGAATGGGCGGGACGTGCCGCTGGCGTCGCCCGCTCGGCATACGCTCACGGTCGTGGCTACCTCGCTGATCCTGTCCCGCCGCGACCTGGACTTCCTGCTCCACGAGTGGCTGGACGTCGAGTCGCTGACCAAGCGACCCCGGTTCGCCGAGCACTCCCGGGAGACGTTCGACGCCGTCCTCGACCTCGCCGAGCAGATCGCGACCGACCACTTCGCGCCGCACAACCGCACCGCGGACCTGAACGAGCCGCGGATGGTCGACGGCAAGGTCGAGATGATCCCCGACGTCAAGAAGGCGCTGCAGGTCTTCACCGACGCCGGGCTCATGGCCGGGTCCTTCGACGAGGAGTACGGCGGCATGCAGCTGCCGCACACCGTCGGGCAGGCGGTGTTCGCCTGGTTCAAGGCGGCCAACGTCGGGACCTCGGCCTACCCCTTCCTCACGATGGGCAACGCCCGCCTGCTGCTGGCCCACGGCAGCCGGGAGCAGATCGACACCTACGTCCGCCCCGAGCTCGAGGGCCGCTGGTTCGGGACCATGGCGCTGTCGGAGCCGCAGGCCGGGTCGTCACTGGCCGACATCACCACCCGCGCCGTCCCGCAGGACGACGGCACCTACCGGCTGACCGGCAACAAGATGTGGATCTCCGGCGGCGACCACGAGCTGACCGAGAACATCGTCCACCTGGTGCTGGCCAAGATCCCCGGCGGACCGCCCGGGGTGAAGGGCATCTCGCTGTTCATCGTCCCGAAGTTCCTGGTGAACGAGGACGGGTCGCTCGGCGAGCGCAACGACGTCGTCCTGGCCGGGCTCAACCACAAGATGGGCTACCGCGGGACGACGAACACGCTGCTGAACTTCGGCGAGGGCGTGCACACCCCCGGCGGGCAGGCCGGCGCCGTCGGCTACCTGGTCGGCGAGCAGCACCGCGGGCTCACCTACATGTTCCACATGATGAACGAGGCGCGGATCGGCGTCGGCGTGGGCGCGACGGTGCTCGGCTACACCGGCTACCTGCACGCGCTGGAGTACGCCCGCACCCGCACGCAGGGCCGCCCGGCCGGCGCCAAGGCCATGACATCCGAAGGCGTGAACTCGCCGCCCGTCCCGATCGTCGAGCACGCGGACGTCCGGCGGATGCTGCTGACCGCGAAGTCCTACGTCGAGGGCGGCATGGCACTGGGCCTGTACTGCGCGCGGCTGGTCGACGAGGAGCAGACGGCCGAGGATCCCCAGGACAGAGCCAGAGCGCACCTCCTGCTGGACATGCTCACCCCGATCGCCAAGGCCTGGCCGTCGCAGTGGGGCCCCGTCGCCGACGACCTCGCCATCCAGGTGCACGGGGCTACGGCTACACCCGCGACTACCCGGTCGAGCAGTTCTACCGGGACAACCGGCTCAACCCGATCCACGAGGGGACGCAGGGGATCCAGTCGCTGGACCTGCTGGGCCGCAAGGTCGTCATGCAGGGCGGCGCCGGCCTGGCCCTCCTCGGCGAGACGATCACGGCGACCACGGCCCGGGCCGCGGGCACCGAGTGGGCCGACTTCGCCGCGGACATCGAATCGGCCGTGGCGCGCATGGGCGCGGTGACCGCGACCCTGTGGGGCGCCGGCGACCCGGCGGTGACGCTGGCCAACTCGCACGTCTACCTGGAAGCGGCCGGGCACCTCGTCGTCGCGTGGCTGTGGCTCGAGCAGGCCCTGGCCACCGGTACGGCGGACTCGGACTTCCACCAGGGCAAGCGCCAGGCGGCGCGGTTCTTCTGGCGCTGGGAGCTGCCGCGGGTGCACCACCGCTTCGACCTGCTGGAGTCGCTGGACCGCACGGTCCTGGACACCCCCGACCGCTGGCTCTGAGCCGCGACATGGCAGCGCCCCGCCCCTCCTGAGGAGGGCGCGGGGCGCGTTGTCGTACTCGTGGTTCAGGCGGCGGCCGGAGCCCTCACCGGCTCCGCCGCGTGGCGAGGCCCGGGGACGTCTCGGCACGCTCGGCCTCGTAGCGGGCGGTGGACCGGGTGCCCATCGCGATGACCAGGGCCGTCAGTACCAGGAACCCGATCAGGGTCACGGCCGGCCACAACATCATTGTCGTTCTCCCCTGCAGTTCGGATGGCCGCCGGGACAGGGGCGGCGCACGTCGTCGGGAGGCTCTGTCCCCCGTCCGTGGAGGTCTCAATCGTCGAGTTCGGTACTTCACCTGACGGAGTGTGACCAGCTTCACGGTCATCGGTCGTTGCTCCAGCCAACTTGAGGTCCGCGGTGCCGTGGTCTGATCGACGGGTGCCCCGCCCTTCCCCGTCGTCCCCTCGGGAACCGCGGTCCGGCCCGGCCTGCTGGTCCTCGCGCTGGCCCTCGGGGTCACCACGCTGTCGCTGCTCCAGAGCCTCGTCGTCCCCGTGCTCGGCACGATCGAGGACCAGCTCGAGGTGTCCCCGGAGCCGCCGGCTGGGTGCTCACGGCCAACCTGCTGGCCGCGGCCGTCCTGACGCCGGCGCTGGGCCGGCTCGGTGACCTCACGGGCGAGCGGCCGGTGATCCTGGGCATCCTCGTGGCGGTGGCCGTAGGCACGCTGCTGGCCGTCGTGACGACGTCGCTCCCGCTGCTGCTGGTCGGCCGGATCCTGCAGGGCGCCTCCTACGGCCTGTTCCCGCTGTCGATCAGCGTGCTGCGCCGGGAGCTGCCCGAGGCCCGGCTCGGCGTGGCCATGGCCGTCGTGAGCAGCACCCTCGCCGTCGGCGGCGTGGCGGGTCTGGTGGCCACCGGCCTGCTGGTCGGCGACGGCGGCGACTACCGGCGGCCGTTCTGGATCGGCCTCGCCGTCACCCTCCTCTCCCTGGTCCTCGCCCACCGGGTGCTGCCTTCCCGCCCGTCGTCGGGCACCGGCCGGGTCGACTGGTGGGGAGCAGTGGTCCTCGGCGTCGGGCTGGTCCTCCTCCTGCTGCCGCTGTCGCAGGGCAACGCGTGGGGCTGGGCCTCCCCGGGGTCGTCGGGTGCCTGGCCGGATCGGTCGTGGTGCTCGCCGGATGGGTGGTCCTGCAGCGTCGGACGGCGCAGCCGCTCGTGCGCCCCGCCATGCTCACCGACCGGCGCACGCTCGTACCCACCATCGCGGGCCTCATGACCGGCATCGCGCTGTTCGCCTCGTTCCTCGCCGTCCTCCAGTACGTGCAGACGCCGCCCGAGATCGCCGGGTACGGGTTCGGCGCCTCGGTGCTCGAGGCGTCGGTCGTCTACCTGCTGCCCGGCGGGATCGCCGGGATCCTGGTCGCCCCGGTCGCCGGAACGGTCGTGACCCGTGTCGGCGCGCTGCCCACGCTGCTGGCCGGAGCCGCCTCGGGTGTCGTCGGCTTCCTGCTCCTGGCGTTCCTCCGCGGCGAACCGTGGCAGGTCGTCCTGGCCGGGCTGCTCACGCAGCTGTCGGTGACCGTCGCCTACGCGGCCCTGCCCGCCCTGGTGGTGCAGGCGGTCCACGAGGACGAGACCGGCGTGGCCAACGCCGTCAACTCGATCGCCCGCTCGGTCGGGCAGGCCCTGGGCAGCACCGTGGCGGTCACGCTGATCGCGGCCACCCTCGACCCCGCGACCGGCTATCCGAGCGCGAGCGCGTTCACCGGCGTCGGCCTGGTCGGCGCCCTCGCGACGCTGGCGGTGCTGGCCGTGGCCGCCCTCGGCATGGTCGCCGACCGGCGTGGTGGTGGTCCCCGCCGGGCGGGGCCCCTGACCGGCGTGGAGGAGGCGACCGCCCGCGCCGGGGAGTGGTCGCCGGTGTCCGGGATCCGCTGACGCGCGACCGGACCGGCGCGAGGCTGTCCGAACCGTTACCCGCGCGTCCGGCATGGAACGGGTCCGTCCGGGGCACCGAGGTGAGGACTTCCCGCTGCCTGACCCCGGAGGACCACATGGCCCGAGCCACCGGCTCCTCGAGCCGCACGCCGGAGACGGAGTTCTCCGGCAACCGCGCTGGAGACCCCGCTCCCGAGACCGACGAGATCAGCGGGACGCGCGCCGACTACGCCCCCACGGGCGCCGATCCGACGCCCACGACGATGGGCACGGTCAAGCGCACGGTCACGGAGTTCAGCGAGGACAACCTCACCGACTGGGCCGCCGCGCTGACCTACTACGGCGTCCTGGCGCTGTTCCCCGCGCTGATCGCCCTGACCTCCATCGTCGGCCTGTTCACCACGCCCGAGGAGCTCAGCCAAGCCCTGACCACCGTGGTCCCCGCGAGCGCCGCCGAGGACCTGAACCCGGTCATCGAGCAGATCGCCGGGAACCAGAGCACCGCCGGCTTCGGCCTCGTCATCGGTCTGGCCGCCGCCATCTGGTCGGCGTCGGGCTATGTCGGCGCCTTCACCCGTGCCGCCAACGTCGTCTACGAGACGCCGGAAGGCCGCAAGATCTGGAAGCTCAAGCCGCTCCAGCTGCTGATCACCCTGATCGGTGTCCTGTTCGCCGCCGTCATCGTGGCCCTGCTCGTGCTCAGCGGACCGGTCGTCGACGCGGTCGCCGGGGCCATCGGCATCGGCGAGGTGGGCCAGACGGTGTGGACCGTCGCGAAGTGGCCGGTGATCCTCGTCGTCCTGGCGCTGATGATCGCGGTCCTCTACTACTCGACCCCCAACGTCCGGCTGCGCGGCTTCAAGTGGGTCAGCCCCGGCGCCGGGGTCGCGATCCTCGTCGCGATCGTCGCGTCCGCCGCCTTCGCGTTCTACGTGGCCAACTTCAGCAGCTACAACGCCACCTACGGCACGCTGGCCGGCGTGGTGATCTTCCTGATCTGGTTCTGGCTGATCAACGTCGCCCTGCTCTTCGGCATCGAGCTGGACGCCGAGATGGAGCGGACCAAGGAGCTGAAGGAAGGCGTGCCGAGGGCCGAGAAGGAGATCCAGCTCGACGCCCGCGGTGAGCCCAAGGAGAAGAAGACCACGTAAGCGCCGACCCGGCCGCTCCACCGCGCACGCTTCGGCCCTCTCCCCGTCGGGGAGGGGCCGACGCGCGTCGCCGGCTCGCCGTCCTCGCCACGCTGCAGCCGACCGCGCGGTGGACGGCGAGAACGGCTGCCGTACCGCGAGGTCGAGTCGTCATCGCGCTGCCACGACGCAGAACGCGCTCGACCAGGCCGGCGACCGCGGCCAGCCCCTTGCTCAGCGCCGCGCTGCTGGGCGATGGATCGCACGGTGCCTCCTCGCTACGGAACGGGCTTCCGTCCTGCCCGGCCGCATACGTGCCGGTTGAGTTCCACCACGCCGCGGGTAGGGGGCGCGGGTGACCGACGGAGCAAGGGCAGTGACGTCCGACTTCTACGACCTCGAGGCCCTCCTCGACGACGAGGACCGGGCGCTGCTGCACCGGGTGCGCGCCTTCATGGACGCCGAGGTCCAGCCGATCATCAACGAGTACTGGACGCGGGCGGAGTTCCCGCGGCAGATCATCCCGGGGCTCGCGGAGCTGGGCATCGCCGGCACCCAGTTCTCCGGCTACGGCTCCCCGGAAGGTCGGCCCTGCTCGACGGCATGATCGCCATGGAGCTGTCCCGGGGGACCCGTCGGTCTCCACGTTCATGGGCGTGCACGGTGGCCTGGCCATGGGCTCGATGCACCTGTGCGCCTCCGAGGAGCAGAAGGAACGCTGGCTGCCGGCGATGGCCCGCATGGAGCTCATCGGCGCCTTCGGTCTCACCGAGCCCGACTCGGGTTCCGACGTCGCCCGCGGCCTGCGGACGACGGCCCGCCGCGACGGGGACACGTGGGTGCTCAACGGGCAGAAGAAGTGGATCGGGAACGGCAGTTTCGCCGACCTCGTGATCATCTGGGCCCAGGACGTCGACACCCAGCGGGTGCTCGGCTTCGTCGTCGAGCATGGCACCGAGGGCATGTCCGCCGTCGACCTCGAGGACAAGATCGCGCTGCGCGCCGTCCAGAACGCGGTGATCACGCTGGAGGACGTGCGGGTGCCGGAGGAGAACCGGCTGCAGGAGGCCAACGGCTTCACGGACACCGCCAAGGTGCTGAGGACGACGCGGGCCGGCGTGGCCTGGTCGGCGGTCGGCTGCTCCCGAGGCGCGTACGAACACGCCCTCCGCTACGCCAACGAGCGCACCCAGTTCGGCAAACCGATCGCGAGCTTCCAGCTGGTGCAGGACCTGCTGGTGCGGATGCTCGGCAACATCACCGCCTCGGCGGCGCTGTGCATGCGGCTGTCCCAGCTGCAGGACGCCGGCCGGATGACCGACGAGCAGGCGTCGCTGGCCAAGGCCGTGAGCACGGTGCGCATGCGGGAGACCGTCGGCTGGGCGCGCGAGCTCATGGGGGCAACGGCATCCTGCTGGAGCACAACGTCGGCCGCTTCGTCGCCGACGCCGAGGCCATCTACTCCTACGAGGGCACCCGCGAGGTGAACACGCTGATCGTGGGCCGGGCGATCACCGGGCACGGCGCCATCGTCTGAGGCAGGGCGGGGTCAGTTCCGGGGTCGCTGCGGTCGCGCAGGATCGCCAGCACCGGCGCGTACATGCGCGACTTGATGGTGCCCAGGGTGTCGCCGGCCTTGCCGGCCAGCGGACCGGCCAGTTCCGCCGCCGTCGTCCGCACGGCGTCCTCGCCGACGGCGTGGTCGACGATGCCTGCGGCCAGCGCATCGGCGCCGCCGTAGCGGCGTCCGGTGGTCATCGCCTCGTGCGCCGTCTGCGGGGTCAGCCGCGCCTGGATCAGGGACGACATCCCGCGGGTGAACGGGATGCCGATGTCGGCCTCGGGCAGGCACCAGAAGCCGCGGTCGGCGCGCATGATGCGGAAGTCGTGCGCCAGCGACAGCATCGCCCCGGCGGCGAAGGTGTGCCCCTGGAGCGCCGCGACGGTGATCACCGGCAGCGCGAGCACGCGGGCCAGCAGCTCGTGCACGCGGACGACGTACTCCTCGTGCTGCTCGGCGTGCGCGAACAGCCAGTCGAGGTCCAGCCCGTTCGAGAAGAACTTGCCTGTGGCGGCGGTGACGAGCGCGCGCGGCCCCTCGGCCCGTTCCACCTCCCCAGCGCGGCCTCGACGGCGGCCAGCCAGTCGGGGAGAAACGGTTCTCGGTGTCGCCGAGGTCGAGGACGAAGACGTCGTCATGACGGTCCAGCAGGGGCATCGCGGATCTCCTAGATGAGTGAGTCCTATTGATCTCAGTGGTCGTAGGCGATCAGGGAGCGCTTGATCGGGGCTCCGATGTGCCAGTTGTGCCAGATCGCGGTGGCCAGTGCCAGCAGTCGGGCGCCGACGCGGGCGTAGACCCCGGCCAGGGTGCGCGCGCCGTGTTCTTCGAGGGTGAGCTGGCCTTTGAGGGTGTCGAAGACCGCTTCGATCCACTGCCGGCAGCGGGCAAGCTTGCCGAATCGGGCGGGTTCGTCCTTGCGGTCGGGGCGCACCAGGTGCGCGCCGAGTTCGTCGTGGACGAAGGCCTCGAACTCGACGCCGGCGAACCCCTTGTCGCCGAGGATGACCTGGCCGGCGCGAAGCAGGTGGTGGTCGTGTTCGAGCAGCGCCTGGGTCACCTCGCGCTCGCCGAGCTTGGGATTGGCCAGACCCCAGATGATCGGCATGCCCTCGGCGGTGCAGATCAGGTAGAGCCGGAATCCCCAGAAGAAGCGGGAGTGGCTCGGGCAGTAGCCGTAGCCGGCGTGCCCGGCCAGGTCCGAGCGCTTGACTGTCTCCCGAGAGGCGGCCGCAGGCACCGGGGTGGAGTCCACCAGCCGCAGCAGGTCATGCCAGGAGTCGGTGTCCCGGGCCAGTTCGGTGATCACCGCGGAGATCAGCGGACCGGCCGCGCGCAGCCGCTTGCTGTAGCCGGACTGGTTCGGCTGATGAGGAAAAGTGCCCGTCAGATGCGTGCGGGCGTACCGGATCCAGCGCCGCTCACTGGCGATCTCCAGCAACTGCTGGGCGACGGCCAGGCACAGCAACTCGGCGTCGGACAGCACCGGCTTGCGGCCTGGCCGGTGCGCCCGCGACCAGCCCAATCGAGGCAGGACGCGGTCTTCCAGTTCTACGTAGAGTGCTGTCAGGAGGGTGTCGAGGTTGTTGGTCACACATCGGTCTTGGCACCCTCCGCCCACTTCCCCGGGGACCGACACGCGCCCGGGTCAATAGGACTCACTCATCTAGGGGTGAGCGGGCAGTCGAGGACGGCGCCGACCGCGGCCGCCAGGTGCCGGCGGGTGCGGGGCTGCACCCGCCCGACCCGGATCTCCGGGAAGAGCAGCGCACCGGGCAGCCGGACGACGCACGTGGTGACGACCTGCACCGCTTCCCGGTCGGTGCGGTCCCACACCGACCGGGCGAGCCGGCGCAGGATCGCGGCCAGGTCGCGGTCCAGGCCCCGTAGGTCCGCGGCCACCGCGTCCGGAACGGCGTCGGTCAGCAGGTCGTCCCGCCGGAGCTCGGTGAGCAACCGCGCGGCCGGTGGCTCGATCTCGTGCAGCCGGGCGGGTGCGTCGGCCGCAGCCTGGACCGCCGCCCGGGGATCGCCCGCGGCCAGCTGCGCCTCGACGCCCGTCCGCTGCACCTCGAGGAACTGCCGCGCGCGGTGCAGCCAGGTCGTCGCGACGACGTTGTCCACCGACCCGAAGGCGTGGTAGATGCTGCCGTTCGACGCCCCGGCCCGCTCGGCGAGGGCGCGCACGGTGAGGTTGGCCCGGCCGTGCTCGATCACCAGCTCCTCAGCGGCGTCGAGCAGCGCCTCGGGCGGGTGCAGCCGCGGTCGCGCCATGCCGAGTATTAGAGCATCTGCTCCATTACGAGTGGTTCACCCGGTTCCCCACCAGCGCCGCGCGGCCTCCTCCGGGCTCAGCCCCTCCAGCTCCACCGCGCGGTTGAGCTGGACGAGGTCGCCGGTGGTCAGCAGGGCGCTGACCTGGTCGAGGGCATCGGTGAGCTGGGGGCCGAACCGGTCGGCCACGGCTCTGCGCACCATCGGGACGACGTTCTCCCGCGGCTGGAGACCGCGGTCGTCGACCAGGAGCATCACCGGCGCCAGGGCCAGCCGCGCGTCGGTGGTCTCCAGCAGGCCGACCTGGATGTGCCCGGCGAGCAGCGCCTCCACCGTGGCGGCCCGCGTGGGCATGGCCAGCACCTCGGCGAACTCCAGGCCGTAGACCTCCTCGAGGCCGGGCAGGCACAGCGGCCGGTCCGGGCACTCCGGCGGGCCGCCGAACGCCAGCTGCGGGGCCAGCGGCGCCAGCTCGGAGATCCGGCCGACGTCGTGCTCGGCGGCGAACGCGGTGGTGACGACGAACCCGTTCTGGTCCTCGGCCCGCGCGGCGTCGAGGACGAGCACCCCGCGCCCGCCGAGGGTCCGCGAGAGGACCGCATGCATCCCCTCCGGCGTCTCCGGCAGATCGGGGAAGGCCGGGCGGGCGAACATCGTCGCCGTCCCGAGGTAGTCGACGACGACGTCGACCACGCCCTGTTGCAAAGCGGGGGCCACGACCTCCCGGGTGCCGATGCCGTGCTGGACGGAGACCGGCAGCCCGGCCCGGCGGGCCGCCTCGGCGTAGACCTCCACCAGGATCTGGTTCTCCTGGAAGTCGTAGGAGGCGAACCGGATCGTCCCCGCTGGCGCCGCGGGCGTCGAGGGCCGCCCCCGCAGGCCGCGAGGAGGACGAGCAGCAGCACCCCAGGAGGCCGGCAGGCCGACGTCGCACGGCGCGTCTCCCTCTCCCCGGATGCGGGCGGAGGTCACCGTAACGCCACGGGCGGGCGAAGGGGATGGTCCGGATCCGGTTCGGAGGGCAGCATTCCCCGACATGGCGTCGCTGCCGCAGGCCCCGCCCGGACCGGGACGCTCGGTCCCCGTCCCGCGGCCCGCTCCCCGGCGATCGCCCGTGTCCGGAGCCGGCGCCGCCCGTCCGGCGAACCGCCACCGCTCCCCGGGCGCTCAACGCCTCCGGCCGGTTCTGGCTGGGCCTGAGCGCGGTCGTCCTCGTCATGTGGGTCGTGGTCGTCGCGACCGGCACGATCACGTGGTTCGACGTCATCGACACCCGCATCCTCCAGGCGATCAGCGAGCTGCGCTCCCCGGTCTGACCCCGGTCATGGAGGCCGCGGGGCTGCTCGCGAGCGAGAAGGCGATCCACGTCCTGTGGCTGAGCAACCTGGTCCTGCTGGTGGTCTTCCGGCGGTGGCGCCACCTGTTCGTCTGGGTCGGGGTCGGGCTGCTCGTCGCCAACCTCGGCGCCTTCCTCGCCCTCGGCCTGCAGCGGCCCCGGCCGTTCGAGGTGGAGACGATCGGTGACTGGTCCGGCTTCTCGATGCCGTCGCTGCCGATGACCGTGCTCGCCGCGTTCCTCGTGAGCACGGTCTACGCCCTGATCCCGCCGGGGACGTGGCGGACGCGGGGCAAGTGGGCGGTGGGCGTACTGCTGGTGATCACCGCCGTGTCCCGCCTCTACCTGGCGCAGGACCACCCGACGGGCATCCTGGCCGGCGTCGTGCTGGGGTGGCCACGCCGCTGGCCGCGTTCCGGCTCATGACGCCGAACGCCGTCTACCCCGTGCGGTACACCCGCGCCCGGCCCGCCCACCTCGACGTCTCCGGTGACCGCGGCCAGGCGATCATCCGCGCCCTCCACGACCAGTTGGGCGTGCTGGCCACCGCCGTCACCCCCTTCGGCCTGGCCGGTTCCGGCGGCTCCACCCCGCTGAAGATCACGGTCAAGGCGGACGCGTCGGCCGAGGGCGAGGAGAGCTGCATCTTCGGCAAGCTGTACGCGGCCACCCACGTGCGGTCCGACCGCTGGTACAAGCTCGGCCGGGCGCTGCTCTACGGCCGGCTGGAGGACGAGAAGCCGTTCCACACGGTGCGCCGGCTCGTGCAGTACGAGGACTACATCCTCCGGCTGTTCTCCGACGCCGGGCTGCCGGTCCCCCATCCGCTGGGCATCGTGGAGATCACCCCCGAGCGCGAGTACCTGCTGGTCACCGAGTTCATCGCCGGCGCCAAGGAGGCCGGCGAGGCCGAGATCGACGACTCCGTCATCGACCAGGGCCTGTCGATCGTCCGCCGGATGTGGGACATCGGCATGGCGCACCGCGACATCAAGCCGGCCAACCTGCTGGTGCGCAACGGCACGCTGTTCCTCATCGACTCCGCCTTCGCCGAGGTGCGACCGAGCCCGTGGCGCCAGGCGGTCGACCTCGCCAACATGCTCCTGGTCCTCGCCCTGCGCACCGACGCCGAGCGGGTCTACCGCCGCGCCCGGCTGCAGTTCTCCGACGAGGAGATCGCCGAGGCGTTCGCCGCGACCCGGGGCCTCACGATGCCCACGCAGCTGCGCCGGATGCTGCGCCAGCAGGGCGCGATCTGCACGCGGACTTCCTGCGCCTGCTCCCTTACCGGCTGCCGCCCGTGCGCATCCAGCGCTGGACCTGGCGCCGGGCCGGGCTCACCCTCGTCACCCTGGCCGGTGCCGCCGTCGTCGCCGCGGTCACCGTCACGCTCCTCGGGTCACCGCTGTGAGGCCCGCCCGCCGCGCGGTCGCGGTGCTGCTGACCGCCCTCACCGTCGTGCTGCTGACCGGGTGCGTGCAGATCGGCGCGCTGAGCGGGCTCGTCGCCTGCGCGGAGGGCGACGACGGCACCCCGTCCAACGGCGTGGTGCTCATGGCCCAGGCGGTGCCGAGTGCCTCCTGGGTGCCGTGCCTGGAGGTCATGCCCCTGGGCTGGCACTTCTCCGACATGGACGTCGACCGCGGCTCGGCGCGCTTCTGGCTGGACTCCGACCGCGACGGCGTGCACGCCATCGAGGTCCGGCTCACCGAGTCCTGCTTCACGTCGGGGGCGACGGAGATCCCGAGCGACCGGCCGGAGATGCGCCGGCTGGAGCGGGTCAACCAGGTCATCCCCTGTACGTCGGGCGGCGGTACTACCTGTTCGAGGGCGGCTGCATCACCGTGGTGTTCCGGCTGTCCGGCGAGAACCGGGGCGAACCGCTCGCGGTCGCCACCCAGGGGCTGGGTGCCGTCCCCCGCGACGAGCTGCGGGCGCTGGTGCACGAGAAGAGCGGCGGCCGGCTGCACCTGGACCCGCCCGGGGACGGCGGCCGATGACCGCCGTGCAGTCCCGCACCGGGCCGCAGGCACCGCGCACCGGCCGGCTCGGCTGGCGGCGCTGGCTGGGGCCGGTGCTCTCGCTCGCGCTGGTGGCGGCGGTCTTCGCCTGGTTCCTGCCGCAGTTCACCAGCCTGTCCGACGTCTGGACGTCGGCCCGAGCGATGACCTGGATCGAGGTCGCCGTCCTGGTGGTGGCGGCGGTGTGGAATCTCGCCACCTACCAGTTCCTCATGATGACGACGACGCCCGGGCTGACCTTCCGACAGGCCACCGTCTCCACCGAGTCCTCGACCGCCGTCTCCAACACAGTCGTCGGCGGCGCCGCGATCGCGCTCGGCCTCACCTACGCGATGAACTCCTCCTGGGGCTTCTCCCGGTCGCGGACCTCGGTCTCCCTGCTGGTCTCGGGGCTGTGGAACAACTTCGCCAAGCTGGCCCTCCCGGTGCTCGCGCTGGTCCTGCTCGCGTTCTCCGGGACGACGACCACGGGACGGCTGATCGCAGGGCTGCTGGGGGTGGCGGCGCTGGGCACAGCCGTCCTCGCCCTCGGCATGTTGCTGCGGAGCGAGGCGGCGGCCGCCCGGATCGGCACGGGCGCGGCCCGCGTCGCGACGGCGCTCCGGCGCCCGTTCGGCCGGGGAGCGGTGGCCGGCTGGGACCTGGCGACGACGAAGTTCCGGGCGCGCACGATCCTGCTGCTGCGCGCCCGGTGGCACTGGATCACCCTCGCCACACTGGCCAGCCACCTCTCCCTGTTCCTGGTCCTGCTGCTGGCGCTGCGGTTCGTGGGCGTGGGCGCGGACCAGGTGAGCCTCGCCGAGGTCCTCGCCGTCTTCGCGTTCGCCCGGCTGCTGACCGCCGTCCCGTTCACGCCCGGCGGGCTCGGGGTCATCGAGCTGGCGCTGATCACCGGGCTCGCGGCCGCCGGCGGGCCGCGGGCGTCCGTGGCGGCGGCGGTCCTCATCTACCGGGCGTTGACGTTCGTGCTGCCGATCCCGATCGGACTGGGCACGTACGTCTTCTGGCGACGGAACCGGTCGTGGCGGCGTGCGCCCAACAGCGCGCCCCGCACCGAGCTGGTGCCGGAGACGGTCTGAGCAGCCGCCGCACCGGTCTGCCGGGTTCCGGGTGCTGTGGTTCAGTGAACGGCGTCACACCTGCGCTGGGGGAACGGCGCGTCTGCCGTTCCCGAGCGCGCCCGGCGCAGCGCAGCGCGCGAAGGAGAACCGTCGATGGCCCAGCCCGCGACCGATCCGGCACCACCCGAGAAGGCAGCCGAGAAGGCAGCGCCCCCGAAGGCCGCGTCCGGCCGGCCGGCCGACCCGCCGGAGGACGCCACCGAGGCCGTCATGGGCCTGGACATGGTGTTGGTCGATGCCGCGCGCGGTCCGCTGCGCCGCCTCGTTCCCCCGCCGGCACGGCGGTCCGGTTCGTGAGCTCGCTCGCCCGGCAGCCGGGCGCGGTCGCGCGCCGCGGCGGGGAGCTGGCCGGTGAGCTGGGGAGGATCACGCTCGGCCGGTCGGAGCTCGCCCCGGGGAAGAAGGACAAGCGGTTCGCCGACCCCGCCTGGACCGGCAACCCGCTGCTGCGGCGGGCCATGCAGACGCACCTGGCCGCCGCCCGCACCGCATGGGAGCTCATCGAGGCCGCCGACCTGGACTGGCAGGACGACGAACGCATCCGGTTCACCGCGACGAACCTGGTCGACGCACTGGCCCCGAGCAACATCCCGGTGGTCAACCCGCTGTCGCTGAAGGCGGCGATCGACACGGGCGGGAAGAGCGCCGTGCAGGGCCTCGGCCGGTTCGTCCGTGACCTGGCGAGCCCGCCCCGGGTGCCGTCGATGGTCGACCCTGACGCGTTCACGGTCGGGGAGGACCTCGCCAACAGCCCCGGCACGGTGGTCTTCCGGACGCCGGTGTTCGAGCTGATCCGCTACGCCCCGACGACGGAGACCGTCCGCGCGGTGCCGCTGCTGATGGTCCCGCCGACCATCAACAAGTTCTACATCGCCGACCTCGCCCCCGGCCGGAGCATCGTCGAGCACTACGTGAACAGCGGCCAGCAGGTCTTCATGATGTCCTGGCGGAACCCCGACGAGCGGCACGCCGATTGGGGCCTGGACACCTACGGCCAGGCGATCATCGACGCGATGGACGCCGTCGAGCGGGCCTCCGGCAGCGAGCAGGTGGCCCTCCAGGCTTTCTGCTCCGGCGGGATCATCACCACGATGGTGCTGGCCCACCTCGCCGCCATCGGCCGGCAGGACCGCGTGGCCGGGCTCAGCCTCGCCGTCACCGTCCTGGACTGGTCGCGCGCCGGCACCGTCTCGGCCCTCATGGACGAGGAGTCGGTGAAGGCGGCGACGGAGAAGTCGCGCCGGAAGGGCTACCTGGACGGCGCGCAGCTCGCCGAGGTCTTCGCCTGGCTGCGGCCCAACGACCTGGTGTGGAACTACTGGGTCAACAACTACCTGCAGGGCAAGCCCCGCCGAACTTCGACATCCTGTTCTGGAACGCCGACACCACGCGGATGAGCGCCGCGCTGCACCGCGACTTCATCGACATCGCCATCGGCAACGCCCTCACCGAGCCGGGCAGGGCGACGATGCTGGGCACGCCGGTGGACCTCTCCACGGTGACCGTCGACTCCTACGTCACCGCGGGGATCGCCGACCACCTCTGCCCCTGGCAGGCCTGCTACCGGTCCACCCAGCTCCTCGGCGGGGAGAGCCGGTTCATCCTGTCCACGAGCGGCCACATCGCCTCGCTGGTGAACCCGCCGGGCAACCCGAAGTCCACCTTCCAGGTCGCCCAGGACACCCCGACCGACCCCGGGCAGTGGCTCGAGCGGGCCGAGACGGTGCAGGGGTCGTGGTGGCCGGACTTCATGACCTGGGTGAGCGAGCGGTCCGGGGACGAGGTGGCACCGCCGTCCGCGGAGAAGCTGGAGGAGCTCGCGGCAGCGCCGGCACCTATGTCTTCGACAAGTAGTCCGGAGCCCCCGGCCCCGGGGCGCGCCGACGTCGTCCGCACGGTCACCGTGGGGGCCGGACGCTGCGGGTGTCGGTGCGCCACGGGACGGACGCCGGCGTCCCGGCCCTGCTGCTCATGAACGGGATCGGCGCGAGCCTGGAGGTGCTCCAGCCCTTCGTCGACGCCCTCGGCCCACGGCGCAGCGTGGTCCGGTTCGACGTCCCGGGGGTGGGCGGGTCGCCCCGGCCGGTGGTCCCGTACAACCTGTCGACGTTCAGCCCGGTGGTCACCGGAATGCTCGGCCGGCTGGGGTTCGACGACCCGGTCGACGTCCTGGGGCTGTCGTGGGGCGGTGGGCTGGCGCAGCACTTCGCCGTCCAGCACCGCAGGCGGGTCCGCCGCCTGGTCCTCGCGGCCACCGGCACGGGTTCCCTGATGGTGCCGGCCGATCCCCGGGTGCTCGCGAAGATGCTCACCCCGCGGCGCCACCGGGACCCCGAGTACGCGCGCAGCATCGCCGGGAAGATCTACGGCGGGACGATGCGCGAGGACCCCGCCCGGGCTGCGCGGGTGCTGCACTCGGCGTCCCGGCTGGGCCCGCGGCGCGGCTACTACTACCAGCTGGCGGCCAGCACCGGCTGGAGCAGCCTTCCCTTCCTGCGGCTCATCCGGCAGCCCACGCTGATCGTCGCGGGCAACGACGACCCGATCATCCCGGTGGTGAACGCCCGGATCATGGCCCGGCTCATCCCGGACGCGCAGCTGCACGTGTACGACGGCGGCCACATCGCCCTCGTCACCGAGGCGCGCGAGCTGGCACCGGTGATCGAGGAGTTCCTCGACGGCTGAGGGTGACTCAGCCGAGTCTGCTCCGAACCTCGACGTGCCGCTCGTACTTGTCCAGGGCATCGTCGATCAGCTGCGCGTGCGTGTAGTTCATGACGTCGTAGCTGACGTCGCCGTCCCCGCGGCCGGCCGACCCGAGGTGGACGTCGAGCCGGGAGTGGTCGGCGTCGGCCGAGGAGCGGGCCCCCGTCCCCCGGCGGGGAATCTCCCGTGACTGGATGCGGTAGCGGAAGGGCACCTCGCCGTCGGCGTGCGCGGTGAGCTCGACGTAGCTCCGGCCGGGGCCGTCGCCGACCCAGCGCGCCTCCGCCTCGAGGCCGCGCACCCGCAGCTCCGCCGCAGCCTCCGCCAGCGCCGGCCGGGCGGTGTCGTGGAGGTACTGGTCGACGCGTTCCCGGCCGCTGGACACCGGCCTGCGGCGTCGGCGCAGCCGGTCCCGGCGCCGGGCGGCGGGCCGGCGGGAGGGCCGACCCCGTGCCGGACCGAGGCCCGGTCGGCCTCGTTGCGCAGCGCCCGGTAGAGCCCGACCATCACCAGCACCATCACGAAGCCGAACGGCAGCCCCATGATGATCGTCGCGCTCTGGAGCGCCGGCACGCCCCCACCAGGAGCATCGCCGCCGTGAGGACGCCCGTGGCGACCGCCCAGACGATCCGGACCCCGGCGGCGGCGTCGTCCTGCGGCCGCCGCAGCCGGGAGGACAGGTTGGCCATCACCAGCGCGCCGGAGTCGGCGGACGTCACGTAGAAGAGCAGTCCGACGAAGGTCGCGATCGCCGCGATGAACGGGAACGCGGGGTACTCGGCGAGGAGCGTGTAGAAGCCGCGCTCCGGGGTGTTCATCGCCGTCTCCCCGAACGCGGCGTCGCCCTGCCGGATCCGGTCGATCGCGCTGTTCCCGAAGATCGACACCCACATGAGGATGTAGCTGAACGGGAGCAGGAGCGTCCCGGCGACGAACTGACGGATCGTGCGTCCCCGGGAGATGCGGGCGAGGAAGAGGCCGACGAAGGAGGCCCAGGCGATCCACCACGCCCAGAAGAACAGCGTCCAGCCGTTCAGCCACTCGTCCGGCCGGTCGTAGGCGAAGGTGTCCAGGGTCCGACCGGGGAAGCTGCTCACGAAGTCGCCGACGTTCTGCACCAGCCCGTTGAGCAGGAAGGCCGTGTTGCCGGTGACGAGGACGAACCCGGCCAGTCCCAGGGCGAGGAGGACGTTCAGCTGCGAGAGCCGCTTGATCCCCGGTCGACGCCGCTGACCGCGGAGACCGTCGCCACCGCCACGGCGAGCGCGATCAGCCCGATCTGCGCGGCGCGGCCCTCGGGGATGCCGAAGAGCACGTCCAGGCCGTAGTTCAGCTGCACGACCCCGATGCCCAGGGACGTGGCGACGCCGAAGATCGTGCCCAGGACGGCCGCGATGTCCACGGCGTCCCCGAGCGCGCCGTGCACGCGCCGGCCGAAGATCGGGTAGAGCACCGAGCGGATGGCCAGCGGCATGTTCATGCGGTAGGCGAAGTAGGCCAGCGCCATCCCCATCAGCGCGTACATGCCCCAGCCGTTGACGCCGTAGTGGAAGAGCGTCCACACCGTCGCTTCACGCGCGGCCTGGACGGTCTCCCCTTCCCCGACCGGTGGGGCCAGGTACTGGGTCACCGGCTCGGCGACGGCGAAGAACATCAGGTCCGTGCCGATCCCGGCGGCGAAGAGCATCGACGCCCAGGCGAAGGTGCTGAACTGCGGCGTGGAGTGCTCGGGGCCCAGCTTCACCCGCCCGTACCGGGAGAACGCGATGATCAGCACGAAGACCAGCACGGCGGTGGCGAAGCCGATGTAGAACCAGCCGAACCACTCCGACGTCCAGCCCACCAGCGAGCCGATCGTGTCCGCCGCCGACGTCGGGCTGACCATCGCCCAGAGCGCGACGGCGAGGACGCCGGCGACCGAACCGTAGAAGACCGGGCGCTTCAGACCGGTCCCGTCCCGGGCTCCGGTGTCGACGGGCTCGGTCTCCAGACCGCTCACCACGGCTCACCTGCCCACGACCTCGATATCCCGTCCACCGCCCGGATCGTGGCACATCCGGCGGCGACGGGCAGCGCGCACCCGCGAACGGGCGGTCGGTGCTCGTGGCCGCGGGAGCGGGTGGCGCGCTCTCAGCCGGCCGCCGGCGTCACTCCTGGCCGGCCGCTCGGCGCGGCGCAGCAGGGCGCCGGCGTCCTCTGTCCGCATCGGCCGGTAGAGCAGGTAGCCCTGGGCCTGGTCGCACGCCTGCGCCTTGGGCCGGACCAGCTGGGCCGGCTCCTCCACGCCCTCGGCGACGACGGTGAGCCCGAACGTGTGGGCGGCGCGCACGCTTTCGTATCGGCACCTCCATACAGGTGTTGAGAACCCGGACCACCCCACCCGGGTGATCGGCGCCGGCAACCCCGGAGGGATCGCACAGCTTCCACCCAGGGAAATGTCAGACCCCGCGACGATCCTCGGGTCCACCGCAGAGCACCCCGAGGAGACGCCGTGATCGACCTGCCCCGCCCCCACCGCCCGCGCCCGGCCTGCCCGGCTGCCACCGCCCCGCGGCTGCCGGCCCGTCTGCGCGGCCGTCGTCCGCTGGTGATCCCGCCGGCCGTCGGGAGCGCCCGGGGAGCCTGACCCGGGTCAGGCAGCGGGGCGTACGACGTGGCCGCTGCCTCCGGCGAAGTCGGTGACCGCGAAGCCACGCCGGCGGAGGATCTCGGCCAGCGCGAGGTTCATCACCTGCTGCACCGGGGCGTCCGCGCCGGAGCCGTGGACCTGCTCCACGCTCATCCGGTCGTGCTGGCGCCAGGTGACGACGATGCCGCCGAGGCCCGGCTCCGGGCTCAGGCAGACCCCGCCCACCTCGCGGCCGGCTCCGGTGGAGTCGTGCAGCTGCAGCCCGGCCTCCGCCAGCGTCGCCGTGACCTCGACGACGAAGGTCGCGAGCGGGTCGTCGTCCGGGAACCCAGCGTCCCAGTCCTCGGGCAGCCGGTCGAGCTGCTCACCGAGGTGGGCCAGCCACGCCCAGTCCTGCGGGAGGGCCGTCGCCCCAGCCCGCCGTCCGGACGGCGCACGCCGTAGACGGGGCGGACCCCGCCGGTCGCGCTCCCGTCGTGGGCGCCGGCGGCCCAGTCCGCGTCGGCACGATCGACGAACGGCCCGGCGACGATCCGGCCGGCTCCGGCCTCCTCGTCGACCAGCCACCAGCCCTGGCGCGCCGTGCCGCCGAGGACAACTCCACTGCTGGATGCAGCATTCACCAACAACCACTCCTGGAATGCGGCCGACGCTGGGGAAGTGCGCCGGCCACCGCGCCCATCCGTGTGCGCGGTGTCCTCAGAAGGTAGGTCGCGACGCGCTCCCGGGCGACGTGCCGCGACCGGCCGGAGGCGTCGCGTTCCCGAATCGTTGCCGAACGCACCATCGGGGACGACGACCCGCCGCCCGACCGGACCACATGTCGACAGTGCGGGCACCGGACGAGCGTGGCGCCCTCCAGGTCCGGGTCGACGACTCCGATCCGGCGCCGCCTCAGCAGCGTGTCGCGGGGTCACCGGGCGCCGGGGCGCGCGGGGAGCGGGCTCACGGCCGCGGGGCCCGCGGGGGTGGGGAAGGAGCGGTCGCCGAAGAGGACGCGGCGGGCCGCGGCCCGCCCGACCGGCGTGCGCAGCAGGGCGAACGCCGCCGTCGCAGCGATCGGGGTGCGCACCTGCGCCAGTCCCTGCCGCAGCGCGAGCCGCCCCCGGAACGAGGCACGGAGGGCCGCCCCGTCGTAGTGGTCCAGCACGCTCGCCTGCCCCGACCGCAGGGCCTCGTCGAGAACGTCGGCGGCGTGGTCGGACAGCCGCAGGCAGGGGTCGAGACCGCCGGCGGTGAGCGGGGAGACGGCGCCCGCCGCGTCCCCCACGAGAAGCCCGCGCGGGCAGCTGATCCGGCGCAGCAGACCACCCACCGGGATGGGGCCACCCCGGCGCTCGACGTCGCCGGGACGCTCGACCCCGGCCAGCCCCGGGGCGGTGCGGACGAAACGCTCCATCGCCCGCCGGAGTCCGTGCGGGAAGCGGTGCGCGTAGCCGGCGACGCCGACGTGGGCGTGCCGCCCGTCGTTGACCACCCAGGCGAGGTAGCCGGGCGCGAGCGACGGATCGAGCACGCAGTGGAAGGCGGGTGGCTCCGAGGCGCCGGGCACCGTGAAGACCTCCTCGGCGCCGACCAGCAGGTGGTCGTTGCGGTCGAGCGCGAGGTCGCGGGCGACCCGGGAGCGGGCTCCGTCGGCCCCGACGACGTACCGGGCGCGGACCTGCCGACGTCCGTGCGGCCCGTCGAGCGTGTAGACGTCGCCCCGCCGGCCGACGTAGCGCGTCCCCAGCTCCAGGCGCACCCCGGCGCTGAGCGCGGCGCGGGCGGCCGCCTCGTAGAGCGGCGCCATGTCGCCGACCCGGAACTCGTCACGGTCGCTGTCGAGGGTCACCGGACGCCGAAGACTCGGGGGTAGAGCACCACCCGGCGGATGGGCGGTCCGAGGTGCTCCGGCGGCAGCGGGAAGTCGTCCAGCGTCTTCCGGACGAAGATGCCGGTGGTGCGGACGGCGCCGGCGAGGCCCGGCCGCCGTTCGGCCAGGAGCACGTCGTGGCCCCGCTCGGCCAGCAGCGTGGCCGTGTGCAGCCCGGCGAGGCCGGCCCCCACCACCAGCACGTCGACGATCTCGGCACTCCGCGGCCCCGTCATCGGTTCGCCGCGACGTCGTTCTCCGGCACCCACTCCAGGAGGTCCCCCGGCTGGCACTCCAGCACCCGGCACATCGCCTCGAGGGTGCTGAACCGGACCGCCTTGGCCCGGCCGTTCTTCAGCACGGCGACGTTCGCGGGAGTGAGCCCGATCCGCTCGGCGAACTCGCCGACGCTCATCTTGCGCCGGGCCAGCTCCACGTCGATGCGCACGACGATGGGCATCAGATGACGGCTTCCATGTCGGCCCGCAGAGTGGTCGCCTGCCGCAGCAGCGCCCGCATCACCACCAGGAGCAGGCCCAGCACCGCTCCGATGAGCAGCAGCAGGAGCAGCAGCGCGGGCAGCACCGGGTCGTCGCTGACCTCGTCGACGATGAAGTAGTAGCTGCAGACGAACGTGCCCAGGAGCATGAGCCACCCGACGGCGACCGCCCACACGATGGCGTTCACCCACCGCAGCGCGCTCGCGCTGAAGATCCGGTCGTCGGTGACCATCGTGAGCAGCTTCCAGGTGCAGACGACGACGACCTGGACGCACACCACGCCCAGCACCGAGACCGCGAGCATCGTCCACCGCATGACCGAACGCTCCAACGTCGGCTCCGCCAGGTCGGGCAGGAGGCCGGGCAGCGCCCAGATCTGGGCGGCGACGAGGCCCCCGAACACGATCACGAGCAGGATCCGGAGCGGCAGCACCACGTGGCGCAGATGCGTCATGCGATCGACTCTCGCGGTTTCTCTATCGAAGGTCAATCGATACACGCCGTCCGTCGGCAGATCTCGCTCGGCCGGGGAAACGCTCCCCTCCCCGTGGAGGGACGTGGCAGGCTCTGCCGGGTGAGCAGCTCGCCGGCCACCGAGCAGCACCTGCGCGACCTCGCGCGGCTGCGCCGCGTGCGCGACCGGATCGACCGGGACTACGCGCAGCCCCTCGACGTGGAGGCCCTCGCCCGTGGCGCGCACATGTCGAGCGGTCACCTCAGCCGCGAGTTCCGGGCCGCCTTCGGCGAGTCGCCCTACGCCTACCTGATGACGCGGCGGATCGAGCGCGCGATGGCCCTGCTGCGGCGCGGTGACCTGAGCGTCACGGAGGTGTGCTTCGCGGTGGGGTGCTCCTCGCTGGGAACCTTCAGCACCCGCTTCACCGAACTGGTCGGGATGCCGCCGAGCGTCTACCGGCGGACGGAGGCGAGCGCGACCGAGGGATGCCGTCGTGCGTGGCCAAGCAGGTGACCAGACCGGTCAGGCTCCATGATCGATCAGGAACGGAGAAGCACCGGCCCCTGCGCCGTCCCTAGCGTGACGGGCATGGACATCACCATCCACTCGAGCTTCCTGCCGCACACCGACCCGGACGCCTCGCTGGCCTTCTACCGCGACGTCCTCGGCTTCGAGGTCCGCCTCGACGTCGGCTACGAGGGGATGCGCTGGATCACCGTCGGCCCCTCCAGGCAGCCCGACACCGCCATCGTCCTGCATCCCCCGACCGCGACCCCCGGCCTCACCGACGACGACAAGCGCACCATCCTCGAGCTGATGGCCAAGGGCAGCTTCTTCGGCGTCAACCTGGCCACGCCCGACCTCGACGGCACCTTCGCGAAGCTGGAGGGCAGCGGCGCGGAGGTCGTCCAGGAGCCGACCGAGCAGCCCTACGGCCTGCGCGACTGCGCCATCCGCGACCCCGCGGGCAACATGATCCGCATCCAGGAATCGCGCTGATCCGTGGCTGCCTCGCCCCGCTCCCGCGAGCAGCGCCGCGCCGACACCGAGCACCGGCTCACCCACGACGTCGACGTCTGGGTGGCCAGTGCGTCGGCGGCGGGCGTGCCGTACCTGGTCCCGCTGTCGTTCGACTGGGACGGTGCGGCGCTGCTGGTGCCCACGCCGGCGGGCAGCCCGACCTCATGCGGAGAAGGCACTGGCTGGTCCGGCCGCTCCCGGATCCGGTAGACAGCGACGGAGCCACCCCTGCGCAGACGGAGGTCCGATGAGCACGGCCACGAAGCCCGACGCCGGTTCGGCCGGTCAGCACGTCGCCGACAGCCACGATCTGATCCGGGTGCAGGGCGCCCGCGTGAACAACCTGAAGGACGTGAGCCTCGAGATCCCGAAGCGCCGGCTGACCGTGTTCACCGGGGTCTCCGGCTCGGGCAAGAGCTCGCTGGTCTTCGACACGATCGCCGCGGAGTCGCAGCGGCTGATCAACGAGACCTACAGCGCGTTCGTGCAGGGCTTCATGCCGACGCTGACGCGGCCGGAGGTCGACCTCCTCGAGGGCCTGACGACGGCGATCCTCGTGGACCAGGAGCGGATGGGGGCCAATCCCCGCTCGACCGTCGGCACCGCGACCGACGCCAACGCGATGCTCCGGATCCTCTTCAGCCGGCTGGGCAGGCCGCACATCGGTCCCCCACGGCGTTCTCGTTCAACGTCCCGACGCGCAAGGCGAGCGGGGTGATGAGCACGGAGAAGGCCGGCGGCCGGATCGAGAAGAACGTGGTGCGCGACGTCGTCTACATGGGCGGCATGTGCCCCCGCTGCGAGGGCATGGGGTCGGTCTCCGACTTCGACCTCACGGCGCTGTACGACGAGGACAAGTCGCTGGCCGAGGGCGCGCTGACGATCCCCGGCTACAGCATGGACGGCTGGTACGGCCGGATCTTCAGCGGCGCCGGCTTCGACATGGACAAGCCGATCGCGAAGTTCACCAAGAAGGAGATGCACGACCTCCTGTACAAGGAGCCGACCAAGATCAAGGTGGAGGGCATCAACCTCACGTACGAGGGGTCATCCCGAAGATCCAGAAGTCGATGCTCTCCAAGGACGTCGACGCGATGCAGCCGCACATCCGCGCCTTCGTCGAGCGTGCGATCACCTTCCAGCCCTGCCCCGAGTGCGACGGCACCCGGCTCAGCCCGGAGGCGAGGTCCTCGAAGATCGGCGGCAAGAACATCGCCGACCTCTGCGCGATGCAGATCAGCGACCTCGCCGACTGGATCCGGGAGCTGGACGAGCCGTCGGTGGCCCCGCTGCTCGCCGGACTGCGGCACGTCCTGGACTCGTTCACCGAGATCGGGCTGGGCTACCTCTCGCTCGACCGGCCGGCCGGCACCCTGTCCGGCGGCGAGGCGCAGCGCACCAAGATGATCCGCCACCTGGGGTCGGCGCTCACCGACGTCACCTATGTCTTCGACGAGCCGACCATCGGTCTGCACCCCCACGACATCGAGCGGATGAACGACCTGCTCCTGCAGCTGCGGGACAAGGGCAACACCGTGCTCGTCGTCGAGCACAAGCCGGAGACGATCGCGATCGGCGACCACGTCGTCGACCTCGGGCCCGGCGCCGGCACCGGCGGTGGCGAGGTCGTGTACGAGGGCACCGTCGACGGGCTGCGGTCCAGCGGCACGCTGACCGGCCGACACCTGGACCACCGCGTGTCGCTGAAGCCCTCGGTGCGCACCTCCTCGGGGGCGCTGGAGGTGCGCGGCGCGGACACGCACAACCTCCGGGACGTCGACGTCGACATCCCGCTCGGGCTGCTGGTGGTGCTGACCGGCGTGGCCGGCTCGGGCAAGAGCTCCCTCATCCAGGGCTCGGTCGCCAAGCGGGACGGCGTGGTGGTGGTCGACCAGGGTGCGATCCGCGGCTCGCGGCGGAGCAACCCGGCCACCTACACGGGTCTCCTCGAGCCCATCCGGAAGGCGTTCGCCAAGGCCAACGGCGTGAAGCCGGCGCTGTTCAGCTCCAACTCGGAGGGCGCCTGCCCCACCTGCAACGGCGCCGGCGTCATCTACACCGAGCTGGGTGTCATGGCGACCGTCGAGTCCCCCTGCGAGGAGTGCGAGGGGAAACGGTTCCAGGCGTCGGTGCTGGAGTACACGCTCGGCGGCCGGAACATCGCCGAGGTGCTCGCGATGCCGGTGGACGAGGCCGAGGCGTTCTTCGGCGACGGTGACGCGAGGACGCCGGCCGCCCACACGATCCTGGAGCGGCTGTCCGACGTCGGGCTCGGCTACCTCACCCTGGGCCAGCCGCTCACCACGCTGTCCGGTGGCGAGCGGCAACGGCTGAAGCTGGCCACCCAGATGGCGGACAAGGGCGAGGTCTACGTCCTCGACGAGCCGACCACGGGCCTGCACCTGGCCGACATCGAGAACCTGCTCGGCCTGCTCGACCGGCTGGTCGACAGGGGCAGGTCGGTCCTCGTCATCGAGCACCACCAGGCGGTGATGGCGCACGCCGACTGGATCATCGACCTCGGCCCGGGCGCCGGCCACGACGGCGGGCGGATCGTCTTCGAGGGCACACCCGCCGACCTGGTCGCCGCCCGCTCCACGCTCACCGGCGAGCACCTCGCGGCCTACGTCGGCGCCTGACCAAGCAACTCGTCGTCCTCACGGACTCGTGAGGACGACGAGCTGCTGGGTCGCCCGGGTCATCGCGACGTAGCGGTCGACGGCGCCCTCGATGCCGGCGCCGAAGGTCTCCGGGTCGACGAGCACGACCAGGTCGAACTCCAGCCCCTTCGCCAGCTCAGGGGTGAGGGACCGGATGCGAGAGGTCGCCCGGAACGTGCCAGATCCGATGTGCCCAGTGCCGATGACGCAGGCGATCCCCTCGGCGTGCTCGGCCAGCCAGCTGTCCAGGATCGCACCGAGCTCCGGGACCCGGCCGTGGACGACGGGGACGCCGCTGCTGCGGATCGACGTCGGCACGTTGGCGTCCGGCAGCACCGCCCGGATGACCGGTTCCGCCTCGGCCATGACCTCGGCCGGCGTCCGGTAGTTGATGCTCAGGCCGGCCAGGCGGATCCGGCCGATCCCGACCCGCTCCAGCCGCTCGTGCCACGACTCGGGAAACCCGTGCCGGGCCTGGGCGCGGTCCCCGACGACGGTGAGGCTCCCGGACGGGCAGCGCCGCAGCAGCATCTGCCACTCCGCGTCGGTCAGCTCCTGGGCCTCGTCCACGACGACGTGCGCGAACGGGCCGGCCAGCAGGTCGGGGTCGACTGCCGGGAGCGCCGCCTGGTCGACCAGGGCGTCCCGGAGATCGCCGTGGCGCAGGGTCGTCATCAGCAGCAGCTCGGAGTCGTCGGCCGCGATCAGCTCGTCGACCACCCGGTCCATGCGCTCGCGCTCCGCGGCGACGACGGCCTTTGCCGGCGACGGCGCCGGGACACCTCGGGATCGCCCAGGCGCTGCCGTGCCGCGTCGAGGAACGGCAGGTCCGGCACCGTCCAGGCCCGGGGGTCGGTGCGCTGCAGCCTCCGGACGTCGTCCGGGCCGAGCCCAGGGGCGCACCGGCGCAGGTAGGCAGGGACCGACCACAGGTCTCCGACGAGGTCGGGTGCGTCGAGCAGGGGCCAGGCGCGGTTGAACGCCGCGACCAGCTCCCGGTTGCGCAGCAGCGACGTCCGCAGCAGGTCCGGTGACTCGTCGCCGTCGTAGGCGTCCCACAGGATCGCGAGCAGGTGTTCCCAGACCTGGTCGCGCGCCTCGTTGTGCGGCGTGCCGGGGTCCGGCGCCTCGAAAGCCTCCGCCCAGTCGTCGGGGCTCAGCCGGAGGTCTCCCGCCTCGGTCTCGACCGTCAGCCCCTTCCGCGGCGGCTCCTCGTAGAACCGGATGGCGTTCTCGACCGTCGTCCCCACGTCCATGGACGCCTTCAACCGGGCCACGGCCGGATCGGGCTCGACCGCCGCGGCGCCCCCTCGGGGACGAGGTCCCGCAGGGTGGCCGTCAGCACGCCCTCCTCGCCGAGGCTGGGGAGGACGTCGGAGACGTAGGCCAGGTAGGGCTGGTGCGGGCCGACGAACAGCACGCCGCCCCGGCGGTGACCGAGGTGCGGGTCGGCGTAGAGCAGGTAGGCGGTGCGGTGCAGCGCCACCACGGTCTTCCCGGTGCCCGGGCCGCCGTCGACGACGAGCGCGCCCGAGGAGCCCGCGCGGATGATGGCGTCCTGGTCGGCCTGGATGGTGCCGAGCACGTCACGCATGCGGGCCGACCGGTTGCTGCCGAGGCTCGCGATGAAGGCGGACTGGTCGTCGAGGGCAGCGTGCCCCTCGAGCCCGGCAAGCCTTCCTGAGGCATCACGGGCGAAGACCTCGTCCCAGTAATCGGTGATCCGGCCGCGGGTCCAGCGGTACCGGCGGCGGCTGGCCAGGCCCATCGGGTGGGCGTGGGTCGCGCCGAAGAAGGGCTCCGCCGCGGGCGAGCGCCAGTCGAGCAGCAGCCGCCGGCCCGTGCTGTCGGTGAGGCCGAGCCGCCCGACGTACACCGGCTCGGGGTCGTCGGCGGCGACGATCCGCCCGAGGCAGAGGTCCAGGCTGAAGCGGCGCAGCGCGCGCAGGCGGGCGGCGAGGCGGTGGATCTCGAGGTCGCGGTCCAGCGCCTCCTGGCCGATGCCGCCGGGCGACCTGCGCTCGGCGTCGAGGCGGCCGGACAGCTCGGTGATCGTCTCTTCCAGGCTGTCGGCGATGGCGGCGAAGTGCTGCTCGTCGGCGGCGATCAGGGCCGGGTCGGCCTTGGCGGCGAGATGCTCGGGAAGGGCGAACGCGCTGGTCGAGAGAGGGTGCACGGGATGGGCTCCGATCCAAGGGGCGTGAGCGTGAACGCGCAGGTCCAGGCCTCGGTGGACGAGTGTGGAGCCCCACCGGGGTCTTGCCGCAAGCCCCGGGGTGCGCTATACGTTCAAGTGGGAAGAGGAACGGCTCCTCGAGCCGCCGGCCGTCCCGCCACTCCCCTCCGTCAGCCCGGGCCGACCGGATGGGCGACGTCGTAGGCGCGGGAGAGCTTCTTGGGGACGGCCATGCCCATCACCCACCCACCCGTCATGGCGCAGGGACGCCGCTGTCCGTAGCCCCCGACCCGTCTCTGCCTCGCCCACGCAGGTGGGACTGCGATGGCAGGCCGGACTCAGCGGTCGTCGCAACGGGCAGACGGAGACACGTGGCCCACCAGTGGACGCGCCCCGCGGCACGGTCGTCGCCCCTTCGAGTGCCCTGTGCGGGGCGTTCACGCGTCTGGCCTCTCCTGGTCGGCAGACTGCTCTGAGCGCTCGTGTGCCGAGGAGGCGTCAGTGCCGCGGTTCCGCATCGTCGAGGTCCACCCCATGTCCGGATGGTGGGGCGCCGCGTGGGTCGAGGACGACCCGGACGGCGATGCCTTCGCGAAGGTCTCCCGGGGCATCTGTGACGCCTACAGCTCCGCCCTGGCCGTCGCCGGCCCCCAGCACACCGTCTCCTCGCTGCGCATCTTCATCGACACGAAGGCACGCCTGGTTCCTGCTGGGTCCGACGCGCGTCAGACAGTCGTGCTCTCTCCAAGCTTCACCGATCGGGTGTCCGAGGGCTTCGAGCAGGCTGCCGTCCATGTCGGCGCGGGCTTCGCTTCCCTGGAGCTCGACGAGCAGCGCCGGATCGTCCTGGACGCGGTGCACGCGGCCACCCGGGGCATGGCGCAGTGCCGAGGACTGGAAATGGCCGCGTTCGAGCACGCGCGGACGGCGGTCCTGGAGGCTGGCTCCGTCTTCACCTGGACCAGCGACTGGAAGTCTTCGCCCGGACGACGCTGGCGCGCCCGGTGCTCCTTCCGCTCCACGGCGGACGGTTTCGGACGGCTCATCGTGGAGGTGTCCACGCCGGACGGCTCCGTGAGCGGCACATCCTCGGTGCAGATCGCCTGGACGACGATGGAGAGCTACCAGCGCGCTGCCAAGACGCTGCGCTGGACCGGCGCCGACCGCCTGCACGTCGTGCCGTCCATCGACTTCCTCGGCTACGACACCGGCGTCTTCGCAGTCGACGTCGATCAGCCGTCAGCCGGAGGCCTTCAGCTCCGATGGGTTCAGACCCCAGAGGTACCAAGCCCACCACAGCGCCGGTCCGGAGCTCCGGCCCCGCAGACTGAGAACGTTGCCCGAGGGGACCGCCGTCCGTCGAAAGCAGGCGAGCCGCTCCCTGCTGTGGCGCTCCTGCTCCCTGATGCAGCGACTCGCGAGATCCGCGCTATCGGTGGCGGGCCCACGGACTACGTCCCCCACGAGTACTGGAAGACACTCCACGCCTTGTTCCAGCAGCTCAACAACACGGACTGGCAGGACTGGTGGGCCGCAGCGGACCTACCCACGCTAGAGGTCTCCTGGTTTGCGGCTGTCGAGAAGGAGCGGCTGCTCGTGCGGCGCAGCAGGAACAAGGTCACCGCCCGCATCGAGCGAACGGGCAAGAGCCTGCGCAGCACCGATCATGCCCAGGCTGCGCGGGACGACTTCGCGGGACTCATGACCGCTGTGCAGCGCCGCATGGGATTGAGCACGCCACCCGTGCTGCGCTGACAATTGTCGCTGCGCACTGACAGAACCTCAGGGGTCGTAGCGAGTGGGCCCCGAGGGGATCGAACCCTCAACCCGCGGATTAAAAGTCCGCTGCTCTGCCAATTGAGCTAGAGGCCCGGCGGGCGTCGCGCCCGGCGTGAGGGTACTGCCGCCGCCCACCGCCGGGCTCAGGCGCCACTGGCACCGCGGACGACCAGGGAGATGGCCAGGGCGGTCATGACGAGGGCGATACCGCCGTCCAGTACTCGCCAGGCCGACGGACGGGCGAACACCGGCCGCAGCAGGCGGGCGCCGTAGCCGAGGCCGGTGAACCAGACCGCACTGCCGACCGCCGCACCCGCCGCGAACTGCCACTTGTGCTCGCCGTAGGTGGAAGCCATCGAACCCAGCAGCACCACCGTGTCCAGGTAGACGTGCGGGTTCAGCCAGGTCAGCGCCAGGCAGGTGCCGACGGTGACCGCCAGCCCGGTCCGTACGCCTCCGGCGTCCGGTAGCAGCGCGCCGGGACGCAGCGCCCGCCGCGCGGCCAGGAAGCCGTAGCCGAGCAGGAACGCCGCTCCGGCGAAGCACACGACGGTGATCAGCCACGGCACCCGCGACACGGCCGCACCGGCTCCGAACACCCCCGCCGCGATCAGCACGATGTCGGACAGCGCGCACACCGCCACCACCGCAGCCACGTGCTCGAGCCGGAGCCCCTGGCGGAGGACGAATGCGTTCTGCGCGCCGATGGCGACGATCAGCCCCAGGCCGAGAGCGAGACCGGCGACGCCGGCGAGGAGCGCAGGGGAGGTCAGCACCTCGACGACGTTAGGAACCGAGAACCCCATGGTCCAGCTAATGATCCTGACGCATCATTAGTCTCACTGTTCATGGACGTGGACCTGGCGCAGCTCCGCGCACTCGACGCCACCGTGCGCGCCGGCACCCTGGAGGCCGCCGCCCGGGCCCTGCACGTCACCCCGTCGGCGATCAGCCAGCGGCTGCGGGCACTCGAGGTGGCGACCGGCCGGATCCTCCTCGTGCGGAGCAAGCCGGTGCAGGCCACCGAGTCCGGCCAGGTCTTGCTGCGCCTGGCCCGGCAGGTGGAGCTCCTCACCGCGGACGTCGCGCGCGAACTCGGCGAGGACACCGCGACCGAGCGCATGCCCACCCTGCCCATCGCGGTCAACGCCGACTCGATGGCCACCTGGGTGCTGCCGGCACTGACCCCGCTGGCCGGCGACGTGTCCTTCGACCTGCACCGCGAGGACCAGGAACACACCAGCGCCCTGCTGCGCGCCGGCGCCGTCATGGCGGCGGTCACCTCGGAGGCCGACGCGGTGCCCGGCTGCACCTCCACCCGGCTCGGTGGCATGCGCTACCGGCCGATGGCCGTCCCCACCTTCGCGCGGCGCTGGTTCCCGGACGGGCCCACGCCCGACGCACTCGCCCGCGCCCCGGTCGTGGTCTTCGACCGCAAGGACGACCTGCAGCACCGCTTCCTGCACGCGCGGGCCGGAAGCGACGTCGACCCGCCCGTCCACTACGTGCCGGCGTCGGCGGACTACGTCGCCGCGGTCGCCCTCGGCCTGGGCTGGGGCATGGTGCCCGACCTCCAGGCCCGCGGGATGACGGCCGCACTCGTCGAGCTGGACCCGGCCGGCACGGTGGACGTCGTCCTGCACTGGCAGCAGTGGAAGCTGCGCTCGGCGACCCTCGACCGCGTCCGCGAGGCCGTGCTCACGGCAGCGGCCCGCGAGCTCGACCCCTGACCGGCCCGGGAGCCCGAGGACCGGGTCAGAGGACGTCGAAGAGGAACAGGAGTAGCAGGGTCAGCACGGCGGACAGCAGGAGAGACCCGAGGCAGCCCAGCCGGTTGGAGAAGAGGAAGAACACCGCCCCGGGGTGCCCAGTCGGCGCTGCCTCGAACCAGCCGCGGTGTGCGCTCCGTCACCGCGCTCGCGCGCATTGCACCCGTTCAGGGGATGCCGCCACTGACCGGCGACTACGTACGGTCATCACCGCTCCGGTCGGGTGGCCGAGCGACGACGCCTGCCACCCGGCCGAGGAACTTCCGCCGGCGAACGTCCCGGCGGGCGCGACCCGGCCCGGCCGACCCGTTCCCCCGGGGCGGCCGGGCCGGCTTCTTCTCCGCCGGGCCACCTCACGCATCGAGGCAGACCCGCTGCACCAGCGCCGCGAGCCGGTCGAGCGCCGCCTGGTCCAGCGGCAGATCGACGGTGACCGGCTCGCCCTCCCCGACCTGCACGGTCAGCGGGAACACGTAGGGCTTCTTCGTCTCCGACAGCACGTGCGGATCGCAGGTGGCCGGGCTGAACGACACCGTCGTCCGCCTGCTCTGCTCCCCGCCCCGAGCTCCAGCGGCAGCTCCTCCGCGACGACGTCGACCAGCACGCTGCGGGTCAGCGACGACGCCGTCACCGCGTCGTCTCCCTCGCGCCGGGTCAGCACCAGGGTCCCGGTGAGTGCGTCGCCGTCGTCGGCGATCCCGGTGACGGCGATGTCGAGCACCTCTGCAACAGCGTGGACGGCGCACTCGTCGTCGTGGATCAGCTGCAGTGCGTCGGCAGCCAGCGGGGCGCGCACCGACTCCGCACCCCTCCCGCGCGGACGACGGTCAGCCGGGCCGCCGCGGGCTGGGGCCGGGCGTCGCAGACCGGCGTGCCGTACGGGGTGGGCAGGTCGATCACCCGGCCCGGCGGGAACTCCGCCGTCACCGTCGTCGGCGGCACCGCGGTGAACCCCGGTGAGTCCAGCGCCACGGCGGTCACCGTGAGCGCCTCATCACCCGTATTCGTGACGCGCACCTGGAACCGGCCGCCGACCGCCTCGTCGGTGCGGAGCCGCACGGCCTCGGCGCGGAGCCCCGGCACGGGCTCGACCGACGGCGCGGCCGCCTCCTCCGCCGGCGCGGGCCCGGCCCGATCGGCCGTCGTCCCGCACCCGGCGGTGACCGCCAGGAGCAGTGCGACCGCCGTCCGCCTCACGAGGCGGAGCGTAGGACGTGCGGGCGGCTACCGGTTGCGTGCCGGCAGCCGGGCCATGACCCGCCCGGCCTCCATCCGCACCTCGAGCTTCTCCTGCGGGTTGGCCGCTGGACCGCGGCGCGGCGAGCCGCTGTCCAGGTCGAACGCGGAGCCGTGCCACGGGCACACGAGGCACTCCCGCCCGCGCACCTCCTCGACGGTGCCTTCGTGCAGCGGGCCGGACAGGTGCGAGCAGGCGCCGATGAAGACGTCGACCTTCCCCCGCGACGGACGGCGGCCAGCGGGACGGCGACGCTGCTCCCCTTGCCCGTCCGCAGCGTCGGGCGGCCCTCGGGCAGGTCGTCGAGGGGCCGAGGTCGATCCAGTCGGTGGTGAGCGCCCGGGCGGCCGTCGCGGAGTGCGAGGCGCCCGAGGCCTGCGCGTAGGACATGTGCCCACCGACCGCCGCTGAGCCCCCGGCGATCCCGAGGCCGGCGTAGGCGAGCACCCGCCCCAGCGTGCCGCGGCCCTTGCCGCGGGCGACGAGGGACCCGACGTAGAGCCCCAGGGCCGCGCTGTTCGCCACCGCGTGCAGCGCACCCAGGCGTCGCACCCCGGTGTCCTGCTCCGACCAGTCGGCCGCCCCGGACAACGAGGCGGGCACCGCTGCGGCCACGCCCGTGCCGATCAGCACCGTCGCCGCCGGCCGCAGCGCCGGGACGGCGTCGAGCACGCCGGCCGAGACCCAGGCCCCCACCGGGACCTGGACCAGGACCGGGTGCAGCGAGTGGCCGAGCCACGTCCCGTGCAGCAGGTCCTTCAGCGCCTGCGGGCGCAGCGCCGCGTTCACCGCCCGCCGCGCGGGCTCGATGACCTTGTCGAAGGCATCGACGTCGGCCACCCGGTCGAGGATCCCCATCAGGCTCATGGCCGCCCCCTACCCCCTCGATCGGCGGGTGACGCGCTCGGGGAGCTGGAGAGACCAGCCGATCGTGACCGAACAGACAGGAAATCGTCAGGGTGACCGGGCATGTTTTCACGTGACAAGGGTTGGCGGGGAGAGGAGCCTTGACCCCGCACCGCACCTTCCGAGAGGACCGTCGTGACCTGCCCCGCCCTGCTGCGCCGCCGGCCAGAGGCCACCGAGCTCGTCGGTGACCCCTCGCACGGCCCGCTGCACCCGGTGGGAGACATGACGCACGTCGCCGGCGAGCGGCTCGGCCGGGACGACACGCTGGGCCAGTTCCTGCGATTCGTGCTGGTCGGCGGATCGTCGACCGCCCTCTACGCCGCGCTCTTCCTCGGCCTCGGGGATTCGGCTACCTGCCGGCGCACGTCGTCGCGACCGTGGCCTCGTCGGTCCTCGCCAACGAGCTGCACCGTCGGCTGACCTTCCGTGCCGAGGAGCGGGTCGGCTGGCTGGCCGCCCAGATCGAGGCCGGCGGCGTGTCGCTGTTCGGCCTGCTGACCACCAGCGTCGCGCTCGGCTGGCTCGACGCGACCGTCGGCCAGGCGCAACCCGTCCTGCAGATCGCACTCGTCGCCGCGGTCACCGGCCTCATCGGCCTGATGCGGTTCATCGCCCTCCGCTGGATCTTCCGGCCCACGGAGACGGCCGCCGCTCAGTAACGTGTGCGCGGTGATCGAGCCGACGAACCCAGGTCCCTCCCCTGGGTCGGGCCGGCTCGGATCGCCGGCCGCTGGGCCCTCCGGGTGACCATCGCCCTCGCCGGCGCCCTCGTCGCGGTGCTGCTCTTCGGTCGGATCTCCGCGCCCATCGGCCCCTTTGACGCATCGCTGGCCTTCCGTCCGGCCGGCGGCAACGCCGTGGTCGCCGTCCCCCGCTGGGCTCGATCAGCGTGGACGTCTACGACGGGCCGCTGCGGCTGGACGTCGCCCTGCAACGGGTCGACCAGGACCGCGCACAGGCGTTGGCGAACGACCCCGTCCGGCTGGCCGGCGTGGTCAACCAGGTGAGCAGCGATCTGCAGTCGGCCGTCGTCCGGCTCGTGTGGACGACGGCGGGACTCGCCGTGGTCGGGGCGGCGCTGACCAGCCTGGTCATCACGCGCCGCCGCAAGGAACCGCTGATCGCCGCCGGCATCACGACCGTCCTGCTGCTCGGGACCGGTGGGCTGGGTGCGGCCACCTGGCGTCCCGAGGCGCTCGCCCAGCCGACCTACAGCGGTCTCCTGGCCAACGCCACCAGCCTCATCGGCAGCGCCGAGGACATCGTCACCCGCTTCGACGCCTACCGCGCCTCCCTGGAGGACATCGTCGGCAACGTCGGCAGCCTCTACGCCACGTTGTCCTCGCTGCCCGCCCCGACCGGCGACGGCGAGACCGTCGTCCTGCTGCACGTGTCCGACCTGCACCTGAACCCGTCGGGCTTCGACCTGGTGCGGCAGGTGGTCGACCAGTTCGCGGTCGACGGCGTCCTCGACACCGGCGACATCACCGACTGGGGCAGCGGGCCGGAGAACCGGCTGATCACCTCCGTCGGGCGGCTCGACGTCCCGTACGTCTTCATCCGCGGCAACCACGACTCGGCGGTGACCGCAGGGCTGATGGCCGCCCAGCCGAACGTGACCGTCCTCGACGTGTCGGCCGTGACCGTCGCCGGGATCGAGATCGCCGGAGTTCCGGACCCCCGCTTCACGCCGGACAAGAGCACCGGGGACGACGACGCCGGGGACGACGTCCTCGAGGACTCCGGCGCCGAACTGGCCGACTTTGTCGAGGGTCTTCCGGAGCCGCCGGCGATCACGATGGTCCACGACCCGAAGCAGGCGGCCCCCTGGACGGCCTCGTCGACCTGGTCCTCGCCGGGCACACCCACGACCGGAAGGTGTCCGAGCTCGACGAGGGACGCTGCTGATGGTCCAGGGCTCCACCGGGGCGCCGGCCTCCGCGCCCTGCAGGGCGAGTACCCGGAGCCGCTGACCTGCACGGTGCTCTACCTGGATGCCGAGACCGGTCGCCTGCAGGCCTACGACGAGATCACGCTCGGCGGACTGGGTGAGACCGAGGTGACCATCCAGCGCCGCACGCTGGCGGCGGAGCCCGGCGACGCCGCGCCCGCGGACGACTCCTCCCCGAGGACGGCGAGACCCCGGCAGCCGATCCCCCGGCGGCGGATCCCCCGGCCGTGGCGGGCACCGCACCCCAGGACGGAGCGCCCACCTCCCCGGCGGAGTGACAGCACGCACCTACGCTCGGGGCATGTTCTCGACGTCGACGGCCGCGCGCATCGCCGGCCCACTCCTCGCCGGCGCCCTCCTGCTGCCGCTCTCCGCCTGCTCCTTCACCGCGAACGGGGTCAGCTGCTCGACCAGTTCGTGCTCGGTCACCCTCACCGGGGACGGCGCGGAGGCCGAGATCTTCAACACCACCCTCACGTTCGGCGGCGTCCAGGACGGGCGCGCCTCGCTGAGCGTCGGCGGGACCAACGTCTCGTGCGGCGAGGGGAGTCGGTCGTCGCAGGACCGCTGGAGCTCGAGTGCTCCAGCGTGACCGGCGACTCCGTGGAGCTCACCGCGTCGCTGGGCTGAACCCGTCGGGTCAGCCGGCGGTGTGGGCGACGTCGATCACGACGCGCTTCGGGCCCTCGAGCGCGTGGACCCGGAACGGGTGCTCCCCGGTCGTCCCGATGAAGGCCACCGAGGTGCCCTCGTAGGTGGCGTCCCAGACGACCTCGCCGATGACCGTGGTGTCGGCGCTGGTCAACGGGCCGCCTTCGTACTCCTCGACCCCGGTGTCGTAGGGGTAGCCGGCACCGGTCAGGGTCACCTGCAGGACGGCGGTGCCGGCGACGTCCACCGGGTTCCCGCTGCCCTGGGAGGACGCGGCGTCGACGTACCGGACGTCCCATCCGGGGACGCCGGTCCCGCCGACCTCGAGGACGACGCGGTCGAAGCCGTCGTGCGCCCCGATCCGGATGTCGCTGACGGTCACCGAGGCGTCGGCGGACGCCGCCTGCGCGTCACCCTCGGTGCCGGCCGGGAACTCGGGGGCGTCGGCCCCGTCGTCCTCGGGCTCGGACGGGGCGGTCGTCTCCGAGGCGACGTCCTCGGTGGACGTCCCGGTCGCGGCCGACGTCGAGCCCGCCTCCGACGTGCCCTGCTCGGCGCAGCCGGCCAGGAGGATCGGCCCGGCCAGCAGCAGGGAGAGGACGGCGGCGACAGGACGGGACGGGATGCTCACCGGCGAAGTTTCGCAGCCTCGGGCCCCCGCCCGGGGCTGCGCCACGGGGCCATGTATTGTTTCTTCCGCCCCCGGCGAACTACGAGCCCCCATCGTCTAGTGGTCCAGGACGCCGCCCTTTCAAGGCGGTAGCACGGGTTCGAACCCCGTTGGGGCACGCACGACAGCACGAGAGCACGACCGTGGTCAGCCGGTAGGACTGCGATGAGCAAGGCCCTGTAGCGCAGTTGGTTAGCGCGCCGCCCTGTCACGGCGGAGGTCGCGGGTTCGAGTCCCGTCAGGGTCGCTCCGGTGGAGACACCGGGAGGGGCAGGTAGCTCAGTTGGTACGAGCGCTCGCCTGAAAAGTGAGAGGTCGGCGGTTCGACCCCGCCCCTGCCCACCCGAATCCCCAGGTTCCCCGCTCCGGCCGTGCCGGGCGGGGTTTCTGCGTTAAGGCCCCGTCCCGGGCCCCGCCCTGAGCTTGCGAAGGGTGGGGAGGACGGGGTCCTTCTGCCAGCTGCGGTCGGCCGCCACCTGCGCGTAGACGTCGGCGTGCACCTGCTGCACGGCGATCCGCTGTTCCTCGCGCCACGTCCGGTCGGCCGGTCGCGGCATCGGTCGGGCGAGCGCCGCGCCGATGGCGGCGGCGAGCGAGACCGGGTCCAGCCGGCCCTCCTCGTGGTTGGCGTAGGACACCACGTCGGACCACTGGTCGGCGAACCATCCGCACCCGGGCGCGACGACGCGGGTGCCGACGTCACGGCAGACCTCCAGGTCCCGCGAGTGGGAGCCGCACGTCTCGGGCAGGACCGCGACGTGCAGCTGCTGGAGCTGCGCCGCCCATTCCTCGCTCGGGTGGACCACGAGCTCCAGCTCCCCGCGGGCCGCCAGCTTGCGCACCTCGCTCCCGGCCCACGGCTCGTCGGCGGCGTCGAGCAGCACCCGGAGCCGCCCGCCGCCCGAGACGGCGCCCGACAGCGCGGCGCGTACCAGGGTGCCGGGGTCGGGCACCGCGGCCGAGACCCGCGACAGGCGCAGACCCACTAGCCCGCGCTCGGCACCCAGCTCCGGATCCGGCACCGCGACCGCCGGATGCGCCACGACGATGGCCGTGCGGCCGTACCGGTCGGCGATCTCGTCCGCCGCCCCGCGGGTCAGCGTGAACACCACCTCGGCGGTCGACAGCACGGCCTCGAGATGTGCGTCCACGGCCGGGTCCCCGGGGCAGCTCCCTCGACCACCTGCGCGCCCACGCCGTGCACCGTGACGACCAGCGGGATCCCCAGCCGGCGGACGGTCTCCGCCCAGCACTGGACCGCCGAGGCGGCGACGTGCGCCTGCCCCGTGTGCAGGTGCAGGACGTCGATCTCCGCGGCGTGGGCGACGAGATGGGCGTGGTCCAGCCACGGGCTGAATTCGTCGGAGGGCCCGACCCGGACGACCTCCGGCGGCAGGACGGCGTCGACGTACGCATCGCTGAACGGGACCACGGCCACGCGGACGGGGTCGCCCCGACGGAGCGACCCCTGGCTTCAGGGGGTCTGCGGGCATCACAGGCGTCGTCCGGCTCCTCGTCTGGGTCGAGCACTGCGACAGCACGGCGTGCTGCTCGACGGTCTCAGCGCCCGGCCAGGGGTTCGAGCCGGTCGGATCCGCCCTACCCACCGCCCATGCCGGCCAATCCGCGAACACCTCCATCGGGTGACCGCGGCCTCACCGTCAGCGCGCGGCGCCGGCGAGCTCGGCGAGGTGTGCGTGCACCAGCGTGACCGCCAGCGCTCCCTCCCCACGGCGGAGGCAACGCGCTTGACCGACCCGGCCCGCACATCGCCCGCGGCGAACACCCCCGGCAGGCTCGTCTCCAGCAGCGCGGGGGCCGGTCCAGCGTCCAGGGGCCGGCGGCTCCTCGGTCAGCAGCTGCGCGCCCGTCAGCAGGAAGCCCCAGCGGTCACGCGCCAGGGCGCCGCCCAGCCAGTCGGTCCGCGGTTCGCTCCCGATCAGCACGAACAGCACGCCGGCCTCGACCGTCTCGGCGCCGGTGTCCAGGTGGCGGATGGTGAGCGTCTCCAGGAAGTCGCCGCCCGCGCCGCCCACGACCTGCACCCGTGGCCGGACCTCCACGTTCGGCAGCGCGTCCAGCTCACGGATCAGGTAGTCCGACATCGTGTCGGTCAGCGAGCTCCGCCGGATCAGCACCGTGACCCGGTCCGCGTACCGGGACAGGTGCACCGCCGCCTGGCCGGCCGAGTTGCCGCCGCCGACGACGAAGACGTGCCGGCCGCGCATCGCCGGTGCCTCGCTGACGGCGGCACCGTAGAACACCCCGCGCCCGGCGAGCGCCTCCAGCTCCGGGACCCCGATCCGCCGCCACGCCGCACCGGTGGCCACGACGACCGTCCGGCTGACGACCGCGGCACCGTCGCTGAGGTTCAGCCGGAGCATCCCGTCGTCGGCCACCACGCCCTGCGCCGAGCGCATGAAGTGGAAGGTGCTGCCGAAGGCCCACGCCTGGAGGTAGGCGCTGAAAGCGAGCCGGTTGCCGCTGATCCCCGTCGGGAACCCGGGGTAGTTGCGGATCAGCGAGCTGGTCCCCGCCTGTCCACCGATCGCCTCGGGCTCCAGCACCAGGGTGCGCAGACCTTCCGACGCCGCGTAGACGCTGGCGCCCAGCCCGGCCGGTCCCGATCCCACGACGACCAGGTCGAACACTGCATCGGGGTCCAGCGGGGTCAGCAGACCGAAGGCGTCCGCGATGTCGAGGTCGCTGGGGTCCTCCAGCACCGGACGCTCCGGGCGGAACCGCAGCTGGACGACGGGCAGCCGGGGCTCCTCCAGGTGCATCCCGGCCAGCATCGACCGTCCGTCGGCGGAATCGCAGTCGTAGAAGCCCAGCGGGATCCGGTTGCGAGTGAAGGTGTCCCGGAGGTGCTGGGCCCGCTCGGACCAGCGGTCCCCGATCATCCGCACCGCCTCGAAGCCGCCTCCCTGCCGGGCCGACCACTCGTCGAGCACCTCGGTGACCGCCCGGTGGAACTCCTCGTCACCGACCACCTCGGGCACGTACAGCCACCGGTCGAGCTGGCCGAGGGTGACCGCTTCGAAGATCGGCTGGGCGGTCGCGAAGTCGCCCCACCGGACGACGGCGACCGCCATCGAGCCGGGATGCTCCCGGTGCAGGCCGCGCAGCGTGGCCAGCCCGTCCGGGTCCGATCCGCCCATCCCGCCGAACAGCGCCGCCACGGGCAGCTCGAGCGAGCGCAACCGCTCGCCCGCATCCGCCGGGTCGGCGCACGCGATGATCCCGTAGTCCCGGCCGTACCGGCGGTCGAGCTCCCCGTCACCGTGTCGCGCGCCTGGTCGTCCCGGGTGACGACGACGAGGACCGCCCGCAGCGCCTCGGCCATGCCCTGTCCTCAGTCCCGTCCGGGCCGCGCGGCACCCGCCGGCGCGATGCGCCAGCCGGCCGCGCCGGTTCCGACGACGCCCACTGCCATCGCGACGAAGATCCAGGCGGCCGGGCGGTCCCGGTCGAGGATGTCCGGGAAGCGCGCCACTGCGACGAGCACGAGCAGCCCGAAGACGGCGTAGGCGATCGCCGCGGTGCGCAGCCGCCGCAGATCCCCGGCCACCGCCGCCAGCGCGGTCGCCAGGCCGAACGCCACCAGCCATGCGGCCACGACGCGGGCGGTGAACGGTGGCATCTGCCACGGCCACACCGACTCCGCCGTCGTCGGTCGGACGTAGATGAGCGCGCCCACGACCAGCAACACGGCCGACTCCACGGCGAGCGCGAGGCGTAGCGCCACCGGGACCGGGTGCCGCGGCGGCGGGTCATCGCCGGGCATCCGCTCCTGGTGGACGAGCAGGACCGCCATCGCCACCGGCACGACGACGTACACGGCCAGCCAGAACCACGCCGCGCCCCTGGCGAGGAGGTCCAGGCTGCCGAAGTCGTCGTCGAAGTGCATGCGGTCGACGTGCATGAGCGTCGCCACGAGCGTGAGGACGACGAACGCGAAGATCGTCAGCACCGGGACGCGGCTGTGCGCCCACACCGGGTCCCGCAGCGACAGCACGACCAGCACGAAGCCGGCCGCGTACCCCGCGCCGATGAACGCCGCGGTGAGCGGGGCTGGATCGTCCACGCGAACGTCTCGGAGGTGTTCTCGGCGAGCACGAACAACGCGCCGGTCGCGAGTGCGGTCAGCACGGCGAATGCACCCAGCAGAGTGCGCATCCCGGCGTGCACCGGGCGGTGTCCACGCCGGACGTCGACGGTGGCGGGCGCAGGGTCCACGGGAAACCTCCCGTATCGAGCCCCCGTGCGCGGTGGTCGGGCGGGACGATCGAACCACCGCGCACGCCGGCTGTCACCGCCTTTGCCGCCCCCGGTGGTGTCCCTACACTCGCCTCCTGGCGATCCGGTGGACGGGAGGCCTCGTGGCCGGCGATCTCCGCGAGCCCGACGTCCCCGGGACGATCGCGACCCCTGACCGCCGGCTGCGGGTGTTCGTCTCCTCCACCCTCGAGGAGCTCGCCCCGGAGCGGGCCGCCGTCCGGGCGGCCGTCACCCGGCTGCATCTGACGCCGGTCATGTTCGACCTCGGTGCCCGGGCCCATCCACCCCGCCCGCTGTACCGGGCCTACCTCGACCAGAGCGACGTCTTCGTGGGCATCTACGGGGAACGGTACGGCTGGATCGCACCGGACATGGGCATCTCGGGGCTGGAGGACGAGTACGACCTCTCCGCCGGCCGGCCGCGGCTGCTCTACGTCCGCCGCGGCGCACCCGGCCGCGAGCCCCGCCTCGACGCGCTGATCACCCGGATGCAAGCCGACAGTGGCGCCTCGACCACCCCGTACGAGGACGCCGACGACCTGGCCGAGCGGGTGGCCGACGATCTGGCGGTCCTGCTCACCGAGCGGTTCGCCGCCCCCGGACACCTCCCTGCCGGGGCTCGCTGCCGGATGGCTGCCCACCCCGGCGACCGCCCTGGTGGACCGGCAGGCGGAGCGGGCGCTCGTCACCGGGCTGCTCCGGGATCCCGCGGTACGGCTGGTGACCGTGAGCGGCCCGGGGGCATCGGCAAGTCCCGCCTCGCGACCGCCGCCGCGCAGGAGCTGGCCCCCGAGCGGGACGCCGTCTGGTTGGTCGACCTCGAGGCCGTCGGCGATCCCGCGGACGTCCCGGGGCGATCGCGGCCGCGCTCGGTGTCGAGGCGGAGGGTCGCCGGCCGATCCTGGAGGTGGTCGCCGACCGCCTGGCCGGACGCCGGGTGCTGCTGCTGCTCGACAACCTGGAGCGGGTGCTGGCGAGCGCGGGCGAGCTGAGCGTGCTCCTGGCCCGCTGCCCGCGGACGCAGCTGCTCGTGACCAGCCGGAGCCTGCTGCGGCTGCGGGGGAGCACGACGTCCCGCTCGGCCCGCTCGCCGTCCCCCGGACGGCGGTGGGGACGTGCACGCGGAGGCGCTCCGGGCCCCGGCCGTCGAGCTCTTCGCGGAGCGCGCGCGGCAGGCCGACCCGGCGTTCGCCCTCGATCGGCGCACCGCGGGCGCCGTCGTGGACCTGGTCCGTCGTCTGGAGGGCTGCCGCTGGCCATCGAGCTCGTGGCCGCCCGGGTGCGCACCATGCCACCGGCCCGCCTGCTGCGGCGGCTGGACCGCACTCTGGACCTGCGGGCGGCGGAGGTCGACGTGCCCGACCGGCAGCGCACGCTGCGGGCCACGGTGGCGTGGAGCCACGACCTGCTCGACGACGACGCACGGGCGCTGCTGGCCCGGCTGTCGGTGTGCTCCGCGGGCGCCACCATCGACACCGCCGAGGCGGTCGGGGCCGTCGACGGGGACCTGGACGTCCCGGAGGTCCTGTCCACCCTCGTCGGGCACAGCCTGGTCGCGCCGACCGACACCGGGGAGGAGGAGCCGCGGTTCCGGATGCTGGAGGTGGTCCGGGCCTTCGCCGCCGAGCGACTTCGGGAGCGCGGTGAGGAGACGGCCACCCGCGAGCGGTGGGCCCGGCATCTCGCGACGGTCAGCGCGGCCGCGGGCGAGGGACTCTCCGGGCCCGACCGCCGGCTCTGGCTCGCCCGGCTCGACGCCGAGACGGCCGACCTGCAGGACGCGGTCCGCTGGGCGGTGGCCACCGATCGGGCCGGGCTGGCCGTGGCCCTCACCGCGCCGCTGGCGCGCTGGTGGTGGGCTCGCGGTCTGCTGGTGCCGATGGCCGAGGTCGCCGAGCAGACCGCCCGGCTGCCGTCCGCGGCCGACCTGTCCCCCGACTCCGCCGCCCTTCTCCGGTGGGCCTGCGGCACCATGCGGATCGCCCTGGGGCGGGTGCGGGAGGCGGCGCCCCTGCTGGCCACCGTGGTGGAGGACGCCCGTCGGCACGACGACCCCGGCTGCTCGGCCTCGGCCTCGTGGCGCTGGCCATGACGCGCCCTGCCGCCGATCCCGGTCTGCCGGCAATGTACGAGGAGGCGGTCGCGGCGCTGCGGCGCAGCGGCGACACCTGGTCGGTGGCCTTCGCCCTCGTGCCGCACGGCGACGCCGCGCTGCTGTCCGGCGACGTGGCCGGAGCCGTCCGCGCGCACGAGGAGGCGCTGGGGCTCGCCCGGCAGCTCGGCGACGAGCACCTCGTGGCGACGCTCCTCGACCAGTTGGGACTCGACGCGCTGATGGCCGGGGACGCGGCCGGGGCACGTGCACGGCTGGCCGAGGCGGCGGCGCTGCACCGCGCAGCGCAGGACCGGGAGGGCCTGGCCTACTGCCTCGACGGGCTGGCCGGCCTCGCGCTGCTCGAGGGCGACGCTGGGATCGCGGCCCGGCTCCGCGGCGCGGCCGACGCCCTGCGCGTCGCGCTCGGGATCGCCGTGTGGCCCATGCTCCGCCCGCTCGTCGACCAGCTCGCCGACGGCATCCGGGACGCGCTCGGGGATGCCGCGGAGCGGGCCGCCCGCGCGGAAGGGGCCGCGGCCGATCCCTGGAAGCTGCTCGACTCCGGTCTGGCCGTCAGCGCCGCCTAGCGGCTCGCCGCGCGCGCCCGGGCGTAGGCCGGCGCCCGGAACCGGGCCATGGGGCCGTCGGCCACCAGGCCCGGTGGCGGATTGTGGACGGCGTCGAACCGGACGTCGGGATCCAGCGGGGACGACGGCGCCGTCAGCGCGAGTCGGGCGAACGGCTGCCACTCGCCGAGGCCGTGCGCGGCCGCGAGGGTGAAGCACAGCCCGTCGTGCGCGGCCACCTCCCGGGCGAGCGGACGTGGCTCGGAGGGCAGGTGGGCGACCTCGGGGAAGGCGGCCAGTCGCACGGTCCCGGCGTCGGAGCGGTAGCCCATGATCGAGGAGTGGACGGCCGCGGCGTCGCGCCGCAGGACGGGGACGAACCGGGTCACCCGCCCCTCGCCGGTGGTGCTCAGCAGCAGATCGACAGGGCTCCCGTCCCCGGGCACCCGGACGGCGAGGCCGAGCAGGTCCGGCAGCCGGGCGGGGAGGCCCGCTCCGCGCGAGAGCCGAGCCACCCCGCGGTCGGTCCCCGGCTCGTCCAGCCAGGGCACCCCCACTCGACGGAGCTCCCGCGCCGTTCCAGGACCGCGTCGAACACCGCGCCCCGCGGGTGCATCGGCTTGCCGCCGCGCCAGCGGGCGATCGCCCCCAGCGGCACCGCCACCAGGACACCGGCTCCCCGCGCCACCGCTGTTGCCCGTCGTCCTCCGGTCCCCACGAGGCGCTCCTACCCCGGGATGCGCCGGCGAGACACGGCTGCGACCCCGCCCCCGTCGGCCGGGGGCAGCGGCGCGAGCAGCAGGCCCGGTGGCGGGTCATGCCGAGCCGGCGCCCTGCGCCCCCGCCGTCAAGCGGCTAATGGTGCGCAAGCCACCGCCGATCTTCGGTGACATCTGCCGGAGCGGGTCGCTGACACGGATCGGTCCCCCGCAATACGTTGTGCCCATGCTCTCCACGCTCCTGGTCATCGGCGGTGTCCTGGTCGGACTCCTGGTCCTCCTCGCCCTGATCGTGAGCCTCAGCGGCCGGCCGCAGACCCGCGCCGCCGGCACGCCCGCGCGGACCTCCTCCTGGGTCGTGGACGCCGGACGCCCGCACCCCGACGCCTGGTCGCCCCTCTCGGCCACCACCACGAACGAGATCCCCGCGATCCGCTGACCCCGACGTCCCGGCGGCTGCGCGCACGCGCCGCCGGGACGATTCGGTAACGCCTCGGTCACGCATTCAGGAACCGCTGTTCCGGAACGTCTGCTGAGCGCAGGATGACGCCAGCACCCTGACCTCAGGCGGCGTCAGGACGGACGAGGTGGTCGATGGCGGGCGGACCGGACCGACCCCGGCTGCGTGCCGCCAGACTGCTGCTGTTCGTGGCCGTCCCTCTCGCAGGAGCACTGGTGGCCGCGCTCCTGCTCCCCTGGTTCCTGGGTCCCGGTCTCGTCGTCCGGTCCAACGCCGACCTGCTCGCGCCGTTGCCCCTCGAGCTCGGCGAGAGCACGCCGGCGGGCATGTCGACGGTCTTCGCCGCCGACGGCTCCCCGATCACGCACTTCTACCGGCACAACCGGACCCCGGTCCCCGCCGAGGCCATCGCCGAGGTGATGAAGCGGGCCCTGGTCGACATCGAGGACTCGCGCTTCTACGAGCACCGCGGGCTGGACGTCGAGGGCACCACCCGGGCCCTGATGCGCAACCTGATGGCCGGCAGCGTCATGGAGGGCGGCTCGACGATCACCCAGCAGCTGGTCAAGCAGACCCTGCTGCAGACGGCCGGAACGGCGGAGGAACGGCTGGCCGCCACCGAGGAGAGCATCGGCCGCAAGCTCCGCGAGGCCCGGCTGGCTCTCGCCCTGGAGCGCCGGTACTCGAAGACGGAGATCCTCACCCGCTACCTCAACATCGTGTACTTCGGCCGGGGCGCCTACGGCGTCCAGGCCGCGGCCCAGCGGTACTTCGGCGTCAGTGCCGCCGACCTCACGCTGCCGCAGGCCGCGATGCTCGCGGGCCTGGTGCAGACACCGGCCAACGACGACCCCGTGGCCAACCCGGAGGGGCGCGGATCCGGCGGGACCAGGTCCTGCAGCGCATGCACACGCTCGGGCACATCACCGACGAGGAGCTGGGCGCCCATCTCGGCCAGCCCGTCCAGGTCGCCCCCACGGACCCGCCACGCAACGGCTGCGTCGACGCGGTGGTGGGGGCGTTCTTCTGCGACTACCTGCAGCGGCACCTGACCGGGACGCTCGGGCTCACCCAGACGCAGCTGGAGGAGGGCGGCCTCATCATCCGGACCACCCTGCGACCGGATCTGCAGCTGGCCGCCGACCAGGCCGTCACGGCGAGCCTGGCCCTGGAGGACCCGCTGGCCGGGATGTTCACGGCCGTGGAGCCGGGGACCGGGAAGGTCCTGGCCATGAGCGTCAACCGGCGGTTCGGCTACGACGCGGCCGATCCGACGCAGGAGTCGGTCAACCTCAACCTGGTCGCCAGCCAGGGCGCCGGGTCCACCTACAAGGTCTTCGTCGCCGCCGCCGCGCTCGAGCGCGGGATCCCGCCGTGGCACACGATCACCACCAGCGACCCCTACGTGTCCCGGGTGTACAAGAACGGCCGGGACCCCTACGTCGTGCACAACGCCGGGCGCTATCCGCCGAGGCTCGACATGACCGAGGCGCTGATCCGGTCGTCGAACACCTACTTCGTCGCCCTCGAGGACCAGCTCGGCAGCGTCGAGGGCCCGGTCCGGACGGCGCAGCGGATGGGACTGTTCTCCCTCGACCCCGTCGCCGACCAGGTCATCGGGGAGAACCGCGGCTCCTTCACCCTCGGGGCGGAGGCGACCAGCCCGCTCGCCCTCGCCAACGCCTACGCCACTCTCGCCGCCTCCGGGACCCACTGCACCCCCACGCCGGTGACCGAGATCCTGGACCGCTCCGGCGCACCGCTGACCGGCCCGGACGGCGCACCGCTGCCCGTCGGCAGCACCTGCACGCCAGAGGCGGTGCGACCCGACGTCGCGACCACGCTCAACCAGATCCTGGTCGGCGACACCGCCCTGCCGATCGGCACGGGCACCCGGGCCGCGATCCCGGGCCACCCGATCGCCGGGAAGACCGGCACCAGCCAGAACCGCTACTCGGTGGCCTTCGTCGGCTACACCCCGCAGTACGCGGCGAGCGTCATGGTCCTGAACCCGAAGCGGAACGAGGACCTCGGCGGGTACGGCGGCAGGCTCGCCGCGCCGATCTGGCGCGCCGCCATGCTGCCGATCCTGTCGGCCCAGGCGCCCGTACCCTTCCCGCCCCCGGGCATCCCGCTCGAGGACCCCACGCCGCCCCCGCCGCCGCGGCCCGCTCCACCGCCCCCGCGCGAGCCCGCTCCGCCGCCCCCAGCGAGCCCGCGCCGCCGGCGCCCCCGCCGCCGGACGCTGCCCCGGACGTCCCGGGCCCCGAGCAGCTGCCCGCCGAGCCGGATCCCTTCGACGACCCGGACTTCCCGTTCGGCTGATCCGCCGTCAGCCGGCGGTCATCAGCTCCGCTGCCCGCTCCCCCAGCATCACGGCGGTCGCGGCCGGCCCCTGGAGGTCACCTCCGGCATCACCGAGGCATCGGCGACCCGCAGGCCGGCCACGCCCCGGACCCGGAGCCACTGGTCGACCACCGCCCCCGGGTCGTCCTCGGGCCCCATGCGGGCGGTGCCCGCCAGGTGCACGGCGGTGGTCAGGTGCGTCCGCACCCAGCGGTCCAGCTCCGCGTCCCGATCCAGCACGGCGGGCGGCGGGCCACCGGGCACCACGAGGGGAGCGAGCGCCCCGGCCCGCAGGAGGGCGACCGCCAGCCGGACGCCGTCCCGCATCCTCCGGCGGTCGCTCTCCTCGGTCAGGTACCGGTACTCCAGGCGTGGCTGCTCACGCGGGTCGCCGGAGGCGAGCGAGAGCCGGCCGCGGCTCTCCGCGCACTGGAGCGCGACCCCGATCGCCGGATCGTCACCGGCCGGGGCCGCTCCGGTGATCGCGCTGAACGGGGCGAGCCAGGGCAGGAGCTCCAGGTCGCCGGGGCGGGCGGCCCCTGCGGACGTCGCGTGCAGGACCCCGTGCAGCGGTGGCCGGCCCGGTTCGAGCGGCACCGGGCGGACCGGCCGGAAGCCCACGTAGACCACCGGGTGGTCGGTGGCGCCCGCCCCGACCCCCGGCAGGTCGGCCACGACGGTCTGCCCCACCGATCGCAGCTCGTCGGCGGGGCCGATGCCCGAGAGCAGCAGCAGGTGCGGAGTGCAGACGGCGCCGGCCGAGAGCACGACCTCCGCGGCCCGCACGATCCCGTCCGTCGTCTCCACGCCCACCGCGCGGCCGCCGTCGACGACCACCCGGAGCACGCGCACCCCACCCCGCACGGACAGGCCCGGACGGCCGCGGCGGGGCGAGAGATAGGCCATCGCGGTGTTGATCCGCACGCCCTCGGAGACGGTGAGCGGCACCGGCCCGTAGCCCGGCGGGCCGTCGGCGTTCTTGTCCGGCTCCGCCGGGTGGCCGAGCTCGTCGGCGGCCGCGGCGAACGCGTCGGCCAGGGGTGTCCGGCGCGGGGCCGGACGACGGGCACCGGCCCGTCGGCCCCGTGCCCCGGCCGGTTCCCGAAGTCGGCGTCGGCCTCGAGCCGGCAGAACGCGGGGAGGACGGCGTCGTAGGACCACTGGTCGTTCCCCGCCGCGGCCCAGCCGTCGAAGTCCGCCCGCGTGCCGCGGATGAACGAGCCGGCGTAGAGGGCGCTCGAGCCCCGCTCACGCGGCCCCGCGGAACCCGGGTGTGCCGGCCGGGGACCAGCTCCGCCTCGAGGTCCCAGTTCGCCGGATGACCCGGCACGGAGGCGCGCATCATGGCGGGGTCCCGGAGCTCGGCCGGGAAGTCCTCCGGGTGCCGGTGGTCGGCACCCGCCTCGAGCAGGAGGACCCGTCGGCCGGCGTCGGACAGCCGGGCCGCCACCGCGCAGCCGGAGGTCCCGGCGCCGACGACGACGACGTCCCACGACTCAGCCATCGGCCCCGCCCGGAACGCCCGCCGACCCCAGCACGCCGGGCAGGTCGAGCCGGCGGACCTTGCCGGTGGAGGTGCGCGGGAGGTCGTCCAGCCGGTGCAGCGCCTTCGGCCGCTTCGCCGCCCCCAGCCGCTCGCGGGCCCACGAGCCGAGCTCACCCGGATCGGCGGTCCCGACGTAGGCCGCCACGACCCGCTGGCCCCACTCCTCGTCGGGCACGCCGAAGACCGCGCTCTCCACGACGTCCGGGTGCGCGTCGAGCACGGCCTCGACCTCCGCCGGGTACACGTTGACCCCGCCGGAGATGACCAGGTCCTCGCGGCGGCCGACCAGCCAGACCACGCCGTCGTCGTCCACGCGGCCGAGGTCGCCGACGGTGACCAGGTCACCCCGCCAGGCGGCCGCGGTCTTCTCCGGCGCCCGCCAGTACTCGAACCGGGCCCACGGCGGGACGGCGCACCACAGCTGGCCGCGCTCGTCGGTCTCCAGCCGGCGTCCGGGCCGGGCGCGCCCCACGCTGCCCGGATGCGCCCGCCAGTCGTCGGGTGAGCACACGGTGAACTGGGCCTCGGTGGAGCCGTAGAACTCCCAGACGCTGCCCTCTGGGGCTTCGTCGAGCACCGCCCGCTTGAGCGGTTCCGGGCAGGGGGCGCCGGCGTGCACGAGGCGGCGGAACGACGACCAGTCGTCCACGTGCCCGAGCAGGCGCTGGAGGTGGGTCGGCACGCAGAACGTCGTCGTCGGGCGCAGTGTGGCGATCGCCTCCACCGCCCGGCCGACGTCGAACGGGCCGGGCAGCAGCACCGCTCCGCCGGCCTGCAGGGTGTGGATCGCGAAGCGCAGGGGCGCGCTGTGGTGCAGCGGGGAGAGCACCAGGTGCCGATCGCCGGGCGCGAAGCCCCACAGCTCGATCTCCTCCGCCGCCAGTGCCCGGGCGGAGTCCTCCGCCAGGACGCCGGACCAGACGCCCTTGCGCCGTCCCGTCGTCCCGGACGTGTAGTGCATGGGGCGCGCGAGGGGAACGTCGGCGAGCTCGGCCTCGGCCGTCCCGGTCAGCAGACCGGCCGGGTCGGTCCCGGCGTCCAGCGCCGGGTCGGCGTCCTCTGCCAGGGCTGCCCGTTCGGCCGGTGGCAGGCCGGGATCGAGGACCACCGGCACGATCCCGGTGCGCAGCGCGCCGAGGACGACGGCGAGGAGCGCCGGCGAGGCGGTCGCGGACACCAGGAGCCGGTCACCCGCCCGCACCCCGGCGGCGGCCAGCGCGGCCGCCGCGCGACGCTGGTCCCGCTCGCTGTCGGCGGCCGAGAGGACGGGCACGTCGCTCATGCCAGGCGGACCGTGTCGTCCCCGGTCTCCTCCACCCGTCCCTCCGCGAGGAGCTTGTCCAGGGTCGCCCGCGTGGACTGCGCCGCGGCCGGCCAGACGGCGCGCGGCACCTCGGCGTAGATCTCGGCGACCAGCGCGTCGACGCCGGCCGGCCCCCGTCCGAGGACGGCGAGCAGCTGGTGCTCCCGGAACGCCCGGTGGGCCAGGTAGTACTCGAGCACCGCCCCCGGGTCCTCGGTGAGCTCCGGTCCGTGCCCGCAGTACAGGGCGTTCGGACCGAGGTCGTGCACCCGGCGCAGCGACTCCAGGTACGCGACGACGTCCCCTCCGGGTGCGTGACGACCGACGTGCCACGGCCCAGGACGTGGTCGCCGACGAGCACGGCGCCGGACTCCAGCCGGAAGGCCAGGTGGTCGCGGGTGTGCCCGGGGTGGCGACGACACCGATCGTCGTGCCGGCCAGGCTCAGGCGCTCCCCGTGCTCGAGCACCCGTCCGCCGGCCCCGGCCACCTCGGGACCGGCCGCGGCGACCGGGGCACCGAAGTGCCCGCCCCACGGGAGGGCGGCCTCCGCGTGGTCCCCGTGGTGGTGGGTGACCAGGACGGCGACGCAGCGCGCGTCCCTCGCGGCCAGCACGGCCTCGACCGCCGCGAGGTGCACCACGTCGTCGGGCCCGGGGTCGACGAGCACCGCCTGGCCGCTCCCGGGCTCACCGACGACGTAGGTGTTGGTGCCGTCGAGCGTCATGCCCGACGGGTTGGGTGCCAGGACGCGGGACACCAGTGGCTCCAGGTCCGCCGACCGGGCCATCTCTCCCGGGGCGGGCAGGGTCCACGAGGCGCGCGGGTCAGCCGGGGCGTCCACGTCGGGCACGCTATCGGGATGGCTGCACAGGTGCGCATCCGGCGACTAACCTCGCGGCCATGCGTCGATCCTTCACCGTCTGCCGCGGCGGCCTCTCCTCGCCGCCGCCGTCGTCCTGCTCACCGCCTGCGGAGGCTCCGACGACGAGGACTCGGCGTCCCCGGAGACGAGCGCTAGCAGCAGCAGCAGCTCCAGTGCCGCCGAGACGACCACCAGCGCCGAGCCCGAGAACTCCGAGTTCTGCACCGAGGCCCAGGCCGCCTTCGAGCAGGTCGAGCCGGCGTTCACCGGGGGCGGCGACGATCCCGCTGCCCTGGCCACGGCCCTGCAGCAGGCCGCCGACGACGTCCGCGGCATCGAGCCCCCAGCGAGCTCGAGAGCGACTGGGCGGCCCTGGCCGACGGCATCGAGCAGTTCGCGCAGGCCTTCGCCTCGGTCGACGTGACCGACCCCGCCAGCGCAGCCGAGCTCCAGCAGCGGAGCACCGAGATCATCGGGCAGCTGACGACGTCGGCGACCAACGTCCAGAACTACCTCGCCACCGAGTGCGGCCTCGGGGTCGACTCGACGGAGCCCGCCGCCCCCACCAGCTGAGCAATGGTCCCCCTGCCCAGCGGCAGGGGACCGCTCGGTGCCCGGGTTCAGCCGCCGCAGCCGCCGAGGTAGACGCCTCGTGCGTTCAGCCAGGGCACCGGGTTGATCTGCTGGCTGTACATCTGCCCGTTGCGGTGCACCTCGAAGTGCAGGTGCGGGCCGGTCGACTGACCGCGGTTGCCCACCTCGGCGATCACCTCACCGGCCGATACCCGCTCCCCGTAGGAGACGAAGTACCGGTTCACGTGCCCGTAGACGGTCACGTAGCCGTCGTCCCCGAGGATGTAGACGGCCTGGCCGAAGCCGGTGGCCGCGCCTGCCCGCTTGACCACCCCGGAGGCCGCGGCACGGACGGCCGTGCCGATCGGGGCGGCGACATCGACGCCGTAGTGGGTGACCCCCAGCGTGCGCCGTAGCAGCTGCTCACCCGGCCCGAGGTCGGCGCGACGTAGGACCCGCCACCACCACCGCCGCCACCACCGCCGCCGGCACCGCCGCCGCCACCGCCGCCGCCACCGCCGCCGCTGTTCGCGGCGGCGGCGGCCGCCGCCGCGGCCGCGCGCGCTGCGGCTTCCTGCGCGGCGCGGGCGGCTGCCGCCTCCTCGGCCTGCTTCTGGGCGACCCACTGCTGGTAGGCGTCGCGGGCGCCCTGCAGCTCCAGCAGACGGATCTGCGCCGCCTGGAGCTGCCCCTCGTACTGCGTCTTCTGCGCGGCCACCTGCTCGTAGGCCCCTGCTGGGCGGCCAGCTGGCGGTCGGCCGCGACCTTGGCCGCCTCGGCGGCCTCCTCCGCGGCGGCCATCTCGTCGCGGGCGGCACGGGCGGTGGAGTCGGCGTTGGCCTGGGCGACCTTCGCCACCTCGAGCTCGGTGAGCACATCGACCTGGTTGTCGGCCACGTAGTCGAGCATCGCGGCGTTCTGGATCAGCTCACCGGGGCCGGCCGAGTCCAGGAGGGCCGCCGTCGTGGACAGCTGCGAGCCCTTCATGTAGCTGTCCCGGGAGAAGAGTGCGATGCGGGCCTGGGACGCGGCGACGGCGTCGGCCGCGGCCTGCAGTTCCGCCGCGGTGCGGGCGGCGATCTCCTGGGCCTGCAGCAGCGCGTCCTCGGCCAGCATGTAGGCCGTCCCGGCGGCCTCTGCCAGCACGCCGACCTTCTCCAGCTCGGCTTCCGCGCCGGCGACGAGCGCGGCGATCCGGCCCACCTCGGCCGCAGCGGCGTCCTGCTCCGCCCGCGCAGCGCCCAGCTGGCCGTCGCTCGGGTTCGGCGGCGGCGCGGGCACGGCAGAGGCGGGCCCGGCGGTTCCCAGCAGCACGGCGCCGGTGACGACGGCCGTGAGGACGGTCCGTACGGGATGTGCCCTGCGGCCCACGACCGCCCGGCGGGCAGCCGGGCGACCGGGACCCGTCGGCGTCGCCGCTCGCGACGGTCGGCGCTGGAACATGGCTCGCTCCCTGGGGAAGAGGGTGGGCGTCAGTGCCCAGCGAGAGTCGCAGCATCACCATGAGTCACAAAGGCAACACGCGGAACAGATGACGCACCGTGGCCAGAACGATCAGTGACCGTCCCGCGACTGTCGGTATGTCGACATTGCGGTCAGGAGGTCGGGCGCTCCAGCTCGTGTGCCAGCTGATCGAGCTCTGCGCCGCCGGCCATGAGGCGGGTCAGCTCGTCCCGGTCCACGTCCCCCTTGGCGAACGACCCGAGGCTGCGCCCCCGGTTGAGCAGCAGGAAGCGGTCGCCCACCGGATAGGCGTGGTGCGGGTTGTGCGTGATCAGCACGACCCCCACCCCCGGTCGCGCGCCTGGGCCACGTACCGCAGGACCACCCCGGCCTGCTTGACCCCGAGCGCGGACGTCGGCTCGTCCAGGATCAGCACCCGCGCACCGAAGTGCACCGCCCGGGCGATCGCGACGGACTGGCGCTCACCGCCGGACAGGGTGCCCACGGGCTGGTCGGGGTCGCGCAGGTCGATGCCCATCTCGGCCAGCGCGCGGCGGGTGGTCTCCGCGCCGCGGCCGCGTCGAAGCGCCGGAACGGGCCCCACCCCGGGTCGGCTCGGCACCGAGGAAGAAGTTCCGCCAGATCGCCATCAGCGGGATCATCGCGAGGTCCTGGTAGACGGTCGCGATCCCGGCGTCCAGCGCATCCCGCGGCGCCCCGAACGACACCGGTTGCCCGTCGAGCAGCACCTCGCCCCGGTCCGGGCGGTGCACCCCGGAAAGGATCTTGATCAACGTCGACTTCCCCGCGCCGTTGTCGCCCAGCACGCAGGTGACCTCGCCGGCGCGCACGGTGGTGGTGATCCCGTCGAGCGCGATCACCGAGCCGTAGTCCTTGCCGACGTCGCGCAGCTCCAGCAGCGGCGGGGCTCCGGGTACGGCCACCGCCCCGCCCAGCGCCTCGCTCATCGTCTCGCCGCCTCGGCGTAGCGGCGGACCAGCCGGTTGGTCAGCACGGCGAGCAGCAGCATCGCGCCGAGGAAGAAGTAGAACCAGTCGGCGTCCCAGCGCAGGTAGGGGATGCCCAGCTGGGTCATGCCGAAGATCAGCGCCCCGAGCGATGCCCCGACGGCCGAGCCGAAGCCGCCGGTGAGCAGGCAGCCGCCGATGACCGCGGCCACGATGTAGATCAGCTCCTGCCCGATACCCGTGTTGGCCTGCACCGAGGTCAGCCGGACCGCCAGCGTCACGCCGACGAACCAGGCGGCGGCCGCCGTCGTCATGAACAGCGTGATCGTGGTGCGGCGGGCGGGGACGCCCACGTTGCGCGCGGCCACCTCGTCCCCGCCGGTGGCGAACACCCAGTTGCCGAAGCGGGTGCGCAGCAGCACCCAGGTGGCCAGCGCCGTGAACAGCATCCACCAGAGGATCGCCACCCGGAACTCGGTGCCGGCGATGCTCAGCCGCGAGCCGAACACCCACTCCGCCGCGGCGTACCCGGGCACGTCGTCGATCCCACCCACGGTGACGGTGCTGGTGAACAACTTGGTCAGGCCCAGGTTCAGGCCCTGGAGCATGAGGAAGGTGCCCAGCGTGATGATGAAGCTGGGCAGCCGGGTGCGGGTGACCAGCCAGCCGTTGAAGAAGCCGATCGCGAGGGCCACGACCAGGGCGACGGCGATCGCGACCCACAGGTTCTGCCGGAACTCGACGGCCACGATGCCCACCGTCAGCGCCGTCGTCCCGACCATGACACCGGCGGAGAGGTCGAAGTGGCCGCCGATCATCAGCAGCGCCACGGCGACCGCCATGATGCCCAGCGTCGAGGCCGGGTCCAGCCAGTTCGCCACGCCCCGCGCCGAGCGGAACACCTCCGACTGGACGGCGAAGAAGGTGAAGACGGCCACCGCCCCGATGAGCGCACCGAGCTCCGGCTTGACCAGCAGCCGGCGCAACGGGCCGGCCGCGGTCAGCCGCTCGTCGGCCCGCCCCCGGCCGGGGTCGGCGGCGCCCCGGCCGCCTTCTCGCGCGTGCTCAGCGCGTGCCGGCCGAGGCCAGGTCGGCGATCTCGTCGACGTTGCTCTCGTCGACGATCCCCGGGCCGGTGAGGACCGGCTGCCCGCCGCCGACGGTGTTGAGGTTCTCCGCGTAGAGCTTCAGCATCACGATCGGCAGGTAGCCCTGCTCGTACTGCTGCTGGTCGACCGCGAACGCGATGTCGCCCTCCTGGATGCCGCTGATGACGTCGGCGTTCAGGTCGAAGGTGGCCACCTGCGCCTCGGAGCCGGCGTCGGCGGCCGCTTCGACGGCCACCGCGGCGACGGCGGAGTTCAGGGTCAGCACCGCGTCGATCCCCGGGTCGCTCTGCAGCTGCGAGGTGATCGTCGACTGGGCGCCCTGCAGGTCGTTGATGTCGACCTGCAGGGACGTCACCGGGCTGCCCAGGCCCTCCGACGCACCCGAGCAGCGCTGCTCCAGCCCGATGTTGCCGGCCTCGTGGACGACGCAGAGCACGGTGGAGGCACCCGCGTCGGCGAGCTCGCGGCCGGCGCCCTGACCGGCGATCCCCTCGTCCTGGCCGACGTGCCCGATGGCGCCGAACTCGACCGAGCGCTCACCCCCGGAGTTGATGGTGACGACGGGGATCCCCGCGTCCACCGCCGCCTCGACCGAGTCCTGGAGGGCGTCGGGGTTGGCCATCGAGACCACGATGCCGTCCACCCCCTGGTTGACCGCCGCGTCGATGAGCTGCGCCTGGCGCTGCGGGTCGCCGTCGCTCTGGTAGTCCACCGACACCCCGAGGTCCTCCCCCGCCGCCTCGGCGCCGTTCTGCACGACGTCCCAGAACGCGTCGCCGGCCGAACCGTGGGTGATGACGGAGAAGGCCAGGTCGCCGGCCGCGCCGGTGCTGCCGGCGTCGTTCCCGCCCGACTCGCCGCCGTCGGTGGTGCACGCGGCGAGGAGCAGCGGCGCGGCCACCACGATCGACAGCAGACGGCGGGGTCGGGCCATGGGAGTCCTCCTGTGCTCGCGGGAGCTCCCTCGCCCCCGCCGGTTTCCGGGGAATCATGCCTCGCAGCGGCCGGGGCACGCCGATGGACCCGCGCACGATGCTCCGGACGGGCGACGGGTCCGGTGCGATCTACCCTCCTGGCGTGGAGATTCTGAGCTCGGGTCACGAACAGGTCGTCTTCTGCAGCGACGCCGAGTCGGGGCTGAGGGCGGTCATCGCCGTCCACTCCACGGCACTGGGCCCCGCGCTGGGCGGCACCCGCTTCTACCCCTACGCGAGCGAGGAGGCCGCGGTCGCCGACGCGCTGCGCCTGTCGGCCGCCATGTCGTACAAGAACAGCCTGGCCGGGCTCGACCTCGGCGGCGGCAAGGCCGTGATCATCGGGGATCCGGCCACCGACAAGACCGAGGCCCTGCTGCGCGCGTACGGCCGGTTCGTCGAGGCGCTGGGCGGGCGGTACCTCACGGCGTGCGACGTCGGGACGTACAACGCCGACCTCGACGTCGTGGCGCGGGAGACCCGGTTCGCCCACGGCCGGTCGGAGGCCTACGGCGGCTGCGGCGACTCCTCGGTGCTGACCGCGTACGGCGTCTTCCTCGGCATGCAGGCGGCGGCCCAGCACTGCTGGGGCTCGCGGTCGCTGGCCGGCCGCACCGTGGCCGTGGCCGGAGCCGGCAAGGTCGGCTCGCACCTGATCGGCCACCTGGTCGACGACGGCGCGGACGTCGTGGTCACCGACGTCGACCCGGCCGCCGTCGAGCGGGTGCAGGGCGCCACCCGCAGGTGAGGGCGGTGGCCGACACCGCGACGCTGGTGCGCACGCCGCACGACGTCTACTCGCCCAACGCCCTCGGCGGCGCCCTGGACGCCGACACGGTGGCGGCGCTGCCCTCCCGCATCGTCTGCGGCGGGGCGAACAACCAGCTGGCCACGGCCGAGGCCGCCGAGCAGCTGCGCGCTCGGGGGATCCTCTACGCACCCGACTACCTGGTGAACGCCGGCGGGGTCATCCAGGTCGAGGACGAGCGGCACGGCTTCTCCTTCGACCGGGCGAAGGCGAAGGCGGAGGGCATCTTCGGCGTCGCGCTGCGGGTGTTCGCCGCGGCCGACGAGGAGGGCGTCTCCCCGCCCTCGCGGCCGACCGGCTCGCGGAGGAGCGCATCAGCTCGGTGGGCCGGCTGGCCACCATCCGTCTCCCGCGCTGACGTCCGGCCGGTCGACAGCGGCCGGGCGATTCCACGGCGTTCCCGATGGACGCGCAACGGCCGCTCACCCGGCGGGAGGAGCCCGGCGTCGCCCTCGGGGGCGACGCCATGCCCGTCGGAGGGAGGGACGTGTGCTCCCCGCCGATCCGTGTCGTAAGGTTGGCCACGACATTGTCACTCAGTCGGGGTCGCCACGCGGGCCGTTCCAGCCCGGGGCTGGACTCCCGCACTCCGTAGCGAGGGGTCGAGCCGATGGGGCGCGGCCGAGCGAAGGCCAAGCAGACACGCGTGGCCCGTGAGCTCAAGTACAGCTCACCCAACACCGACCTTTCTGCCCTGCAGAAGGAACTCACCGGTGGCCCGTCGTCATACACCGCCCCTGCCCGGGCGACCGACGACGACGACGAGGAGGACGAGTACGCCGACCGCTGGTCGGACGGTGACGCGGACGACGACTGGGCCGCCAGCCCGCGTTGATCCGCTGACACCCAGCGCCTGATCGAGGACGCCGCAGGTCCGCCAGGAACTGCGGCGTCCTCGCCTGCGCGGCCAGCGGCCGTAGCTGGGCCTGCCGGCCTCAGCGGTAGGTGCCCTCCAGGCGTGCGCTCGTGCCGGCGCCGGCCCGGATCTCTCCGGCGACCCACGCCGGGACGCCGGCGGCGGCCAGCTGCGCGACAGCCGCGTCGGCGACCTCCGGGGCGACCGCGGCGATCATGCCGACCCCGCAGTTGAAGGCGCGCTCGGACTCCTCCCGCGGGACGCCGTGCTCCTCCATGAGCCGGACCGCGGCAGGCAGGGCCCAGGTGGCGCGATCGAGCACCGCCTCCAGTCCGTCGGGGACGACCCGCGCGGTGTTGCCGGCCAGCCCGCCGCCGGTGATGTGCGCGAAGGCGTGCACGCCCTCCACGCCGAGTTCCGTCACCAGCGCGAGACAGTCGCGGGCATAGATGCGGGTGGGCTCGAGGAGCTCCTCCCCAGCGGCCGGTCCAGGCCGGCCGGGACGGCGTGCAGGTCCAGTCCCGCGGCGCTCACCACCCGGCGCACCAGGAGTAGCCGTTGGAGTGGAAGCCGGACGACGCCATCGCGATCACCGCGTCGCCCTCGCGCACCCGCTCCGGGCCCAGGACGGCGTCGGCCTCGACCACGCCCACGGCCGTGGCCGCCAGGTCGTACTCGTCGGCGTCCATGAGGTCGCCGTGCTCGGCGGTCTCCCCGCCGACCAGTGCCGCACCGGCCTGGGTGCAGCCCGCGGCGATGCCGGTGACGATCGCGGCGATCCGCTCGGGGACGACCTTGCCGCAGGCGACGTAGTCCTGGAGGAACAGCGGCTCGGCACCGCAGGCGACCAGGTCGTCGACGACCATGGCGACCAGGTCGATGCCGACGGTGTCGTGCCGGTCCAGCTGCCGGGCCAGGGCGATCTTGGTGCCGACGCCATCGGTCGACGAGGCCAGCAGCGGCTTCCGGTACTTGGCCGTGTCCAGCGCGAACAGCCCGGCGAACCCGCCCAGCCCACCGACCACCTCGGGACGGTTGGTCCGCTCGACCGCCGCCTTCATCAGGGTGACCGCGCGTTCGCCGGCGTCGATGTCGACGCCGGAGGCGGCGTACGTGAACTCGCGGCTTCCCGCCGGGGCGACGTCGTTCATGGACGCCGGAGCGCGTCCTCGGCCCCACCGGGGACGCTGGCGCTACCGGCCTGCTGGCCGGTCCAGCCGCTCACGGAGCGCTGGTCGTCGCGCGGCATCGACGTGGACATGGCCATCGGCAGCGGCGTGCGCCCGATGCCCTCAAGCACGTGCTTGCCGAAGATCTCGGACTCTCCGAGCGGGATCGGGTACTCGCCGGTGAAGCAGGCGGTGCACAGCCGGTTCGCAGGCTGCTCCGTCGCCGCGATGAGCCCCTGCTCGGAGACGTAGCCGAGGGAGTCGGCGTTGATCGAGGCCCGCACGCCGTCGACCTCCAGGCCGTTGGCCACCAGTTCGGCCCGGCTGGCGAAGTCGATGCCGTAGAAGCAGGGCCACTTCACCGGCGGCGAGGCGATCCGGACGTGCACCTCCACGGCGCCGGCCTCGCGCAGCATCCGGATCAGGGCGCGCTGGGTGTTGCCGCGCACGATCGAGTCGTCGACGACGACGAGGCGCTTGCCCCGGATGACGTCGCGCAGCGGGTTGAGCTTCAGCCGGATGCCCAGCTGCCGGATCGTCTGACTGGGCTGGATGAACGTGCGCCCCACGTAGGAGTTCTTGACCAGGCCCAGGCCGTAGGGGATGCCGGATGCCTCGGCGTACCCGACCGCGGCCGGGGTGCCGGATTCGGGGACCGGGATGACCAGGTCGGCCTCGACCGGGTGCTCCTTGGCCAGCCGCCGGCCGATCTCGACGCGGGCGGCGTGCACGCCCGGCCGGAGATCGTGGTGTCGGGGCGGGCGAGGTAGACGTACTCGAAGACGCAGCCCTTGGGCTCGGCGACCGCGAAGTGCTGGCTGCGCAGCCCGTTCTCGTCGATGGCGATCAGCTCGCCCGGCTCCACCTCGCGGACGACGGAGGCGCCGACGATGTCCAGCGCCGCCGTCTCGCTGGCCACCACCCAGCCGCGCTCCAGCCGGCCCAGCACCAGCGGGCGCACGCCCTGCGGATCGCGGGCGGCGTAGAGGGTGTCCTCGTCCATGAACACGAAGCTGAAGGCGCCGCGCAGCTGCGGCAGCACCTCCATGGCCGCTGCCTCGACCGAGATGTCGGGACGGGCCGCGATCAGCGCGGTCACCAGGTCGGAGTCGTTCGTCGCGACGAAGGCGCCGGGCACACCGGCGTCGGCGGCCTTGCTGGCCAGCTCCGCGGTGTTGACCAGGTTCCCGTTGTGGCACAGCGCCAGGCCGGTCCCCGCCGAGGTGGTCCGGAACGTCGGCTGGGCGTTCTCCCACGTCGAGGCGCCGGTCGTGGAGTAGCGGGTGTGGCCGACGGCGATGTGTCCGCGCAGGCTGCCCAGGGTCGGTTCGTCGAACACCTGGCTCACCAGGCCGAGATCCTTGTAGACCACCACGGAGGCGCCGTCGGACACCGCGATGCCCGCCGCCTCCTGACCGCGGTGCTGGAGGGCGTACAGACCGAAATAGGTCAGCTTCGCGACCTCCTCACCCGGCGCCCAGACACCGAAGACGCCACAGGCGTCCTGGGGACCGGGATTCTGGGGGTCGAGGTCGTGCGTCAGCCGTCCATCACCGCGAGGCACCCCACGAGACTACCGGCGCGACGCCACCGGTCCCACCGCGGCGGAGTGTTGCCGGTCACCGGCGCGTCCGGCCGCCCCGGAACTCCGACCGGTGGTGAGGCGTTGGCACGGAATGGCAGCCAACGGGCCCGACCCGCGGGAATTCCTCGAGATGGCACAGCGGATGTTGCGCCAGTTCTTCGACGAGCCGCGTCGTGACGACGAGCCGTGGGCGGACGCGACGCGCCATGCCGCGCGGCGTCCCCCGAGCCCAGCCCCGAGGAGCGGCGGGAGAACCTGACCTTCGCGCTCGCGACGCGTGCCGTCGAAGCGCTCGAGGACATCGCGCTGAACGTCGCGGCCCTGCGCCAGCGTCTCGAGCGCACCGGCGCGGAGCCGCAGGACCGGTCGCCGGAGTCGGACGAGACGAACGGGCACTGACCGGCCCGGCGCCGATGTCCGCGCCGGCCGCTACGACGCCGGGACGTTGCCCAGTTCGACGCCGATCGTCGTGTCGTCACCGTGCCCGGTCCGCACCACCGTGTCGCCGTGCAGGCTCAGGAGCTGGGCCCGGATCGACCGCACGATCGTCGGGTGATCGCTGAACGACCGCCCCGTCGCTCCCGGCCCGCCGCAGAACAGCGTGTCGCCGGTGAAGACCGTCGTCAGGTCCGGGGCGTGCAGACAGGTGCTGCCCGGCGAGTGACCCGGGGTGTGCAGCGCGGTGAGCGTCGTCCCGGCGACCGTGAACCGGGTGCCGGGGGCAAGGTCCCGGTCCGGGGCGACATCCGGGTGGGTCATGTCCCAGAGCATGCGGTCCTGGTCGTTGAACCAGATCGGCGCGCCGGTGGCCTCCCGGAGGGCGGGCGCGGCCGTGATGTGGTCGTTGTGCCCGTGGGTGAGCACGATCGCGGTGACCTTCCGGCCGCCGATCGCCTCGACGATCGGCGCGGCGTCGTGCGGGGCGTCGATGACGAGCACCTCGTCGTCGTCCCCGACGAGCCAGACGTTGTTGTCGACGTCGAAGTCCTGCCCGTCGAGGGAGAAGACCCCGCTGACCACGACCTTGTCCACGCGTGCGCTCATTGCTCGACTCCGGACTCGTTCCACTCCTCGGTCCACGACATCAGTCGCCTCCGCGGTCGCTCCGCTCCTCGCTCGCTGGCGCTCGCTGTGATGCTCACTCCCTGTCGACTCCCGGCATCTCCCTGCGATGCTCGCTCGCCCGTCGTTCTCGCGCCGCTCACTTCAGGACCACCACGGACCGCAGGACCTCGCCGCGGTGCATCTTCTCGAAGGCCTCCTCGACGTCGTCCAGCCCGATCGTCTCGGAGACGAAGGCGTCGAGGTCGAAGCGGCCCTGCAGGTACAGGTCGACGAGCATCGGGAAGTCACGGCTGGGCAGGCAGTCTCCGTACCAGGAGGACTTGATGGACCCGCCGCGGCCGAAGATCTCGATGGCGGGCAGCGTGATCTCCATGTCCGGCGTCGGGACGCCGACCATCACCACCCGGCCGGCCAGATCGCGCGCGTAGAACGCCTGCTCGAAGACCTTCGGGTGCCCGACGGCGTCGATGGCGACGTCGACCCCGAAACCGCCGGTGAGCGCCTTGATCGCCTCGACCGCGTCGGTCTCCTTCGAGTTGACCGTGTGCGTGGCGCCCATGTTCTTCGCCCACTCCAGCTTCTGGTCGGAGATGTCGACGGCGATGATCGTGCTCGCGCCGGCCAGCTTCGCGCCGGCGATCGCGGCGTCACCGACACCGCCGCAGCCGAAGACCGCGACGGTCTCCCCGCGCTGCACCGCACCGGTGTTGATCGCCGCGCCCACACCGGCCATCACTCCGCAGCCCAGCAGACCGGCCGCCGTCGGCGGTGCGGCCGGGTCGACCTTCGTGCACTGGCCGGAGTGGACCAGCGTCTTCTCGGCGAACGCGCCGATGCCCAGCGCCGGGCTGAGCTCGGTGCCGTCGGCCAGCGTCATCTTCTGCGCGGCGTTGTGGGTGTTGAAGCAGTACTTCGGCTCGCCCTTGAGGCAGGCGCGGCACTCACCGCACACCGCCCGCCAGTTGAGGACCACGTAGTCGCCGACGGCCACGTTGCTCACGCCCTCGCCGACGGCGGACACGATCCCGGCCGCCTCGTGGCCGAGCAGGAAGGGAAGTCGTCGTTGATGCCGCCCTCGCGGTAGTGCAGGTCGGTGTGGCACACCCCGCACGCCTGCACGTCGACGACGGCCTCACCCGGCCCCGGGTCGGGCACCAGAATGGTCTCGATGCTCACCGGAGCGCCCTTGCTGCGGGCCACGACACCCTTCACCTCATAAGCCATGGCGAGAGCCTAGGGCGGCAGACATCGACCGGCCGGGCGGGTCCCGTGTGCATGCAGGTGATCACGTACCGGTATCGAAGGCATGTTGAACGCGCGAGTACCCGGACGGCGTCGTACCGTCCGACCGGTCGCGATAAACGTCACAGTGCGCGACCAGGTTGCGTCCAACCGGCCGCGCCGTTCCCGTCCTCGGAGGTTGTTCCGTGGCAGTACCCAGCTTCCTGGCACGAGAGCGCATCGTCGCTCGGCCGGGCTTCAACCGCTGGCTGATCCCGCCGGCGGCTCTCGCCGTCCATCTGTGCATCGGCCAGGCCTACGCGACCAGCGTCTACAAGACGGCGCTCGTCGAGCACTTCGACGCCAGCCTCACCGCGATCGGCATCATCTTCTCGATCGCCATCGTGATGCTCGGCCTCTCCGCCGCCGTCTTCGGCACCTGGGTGGACAAGAACGGCCCCCGCGCCGCCATGTTCACCTCGGCCGTGTTCTGGGTCTCCGGCTTCCTGGTCGGCTCGCTCGGCATCTACACCGAGCAGCTGTGGCTGCTGTACTTCGGCTACGGCTTCCTCGGCGGTATCGGTCTGGGCATCGGCTACATCTCGCCCGTGTCCACGCTGATCAAGTGGTTCCCCGACCGCCCGGGCCTGGCCACCGGCATGGCGATCATGGGCTTCGGCGGCGGTGCGCTGATCGCCTCGCCACTGTCCCGCCAGCTGATGAACTTCTACGACCCCGGCTACGACGGCACCGCCGGCACCGTGCCCAGCGGCAACTCCGTCGCCCTGCTGTTCCTGACCCTGGGCCTGGTCTACCTGGTCTTCATGATGTTCGGCGCGTTCATCGTGCGGGTGCCGGCGGCCGACTGGCGGCCCGACGGCTTCGACCCGTCGACGGTCAAGGCCAAGTCGCTGGTGACGACGGAGAACGTCTCGGCCAACAACGCGATCAAGACCCCGCAGTTCTGGCTGCTGTGGACGGTCCTGTTCTGCAACGTGACCGCCGGCATCGGCATCCTCGAGCAGGCCGCGCCGATGATCCAGGACTTCTTCCGCACCGGCGAGACCTCGACGGTCCTCGCCGCCACCGCCGCCGGGTTCGTCGGCCTGCTGTCGCTGTTCAACATGGCCGGCCGGTTCGTGTGGTCCTCGACCTCGGACTACATCGGGCGCAAGCCGATCTACATGGTCTACCTGGGCGTCGGCATCGTCCTGTACGTCATCCTGGCGACCCTCGGCAGCTCGGCCACCTGGATCTTCGTGATCACCGCCGCCATCATCATCAGCTTCTACGGCGGTGGCTTCGCGACGGTCCCGGCGTACCTGCGCGACCTCTTCGGCACCTACCAGGTCGGGGCCATCCACGGCCGGCTGCTGACCGCGTGGGCAGCCGCCGGCATCGCCGGCCCGCTGATCGTCAACGGTGTTCTCGACTCGCGGGGCACACCGGGTCAGCTCGTCGCCGGTGACTACCGGCCGGCGCTGTTCATCATGGTCGGGCTGCTGGCCGTCGGCTTCGTCGCCAACCTGCTGATCAAGCCGGTGGCGGAGAAGTACTTCGAGCCCAAGCCCACCGACGTCCCCACCGCTGCCGCGGCCCCCGAGAGGAGCACCGTCCGATGAGTTCCCCGAGTCGACGGCCGGCGACCAGCCGACCACGCACACCCCCACCGGCCTCATCGCGTTCGCGTGGGCCCTCGTGGGCGTCCCCTTGGCCTACGGGCTGTACAACACCGTGAAGGCGGCCGGCGCGCTCTTCGGCTGAGCCGGCACTCCCACTGGGCCCCGTCCGCTGCCAGCGGGCGGGGCTCAGTGCTGTCTGAGGGCCGCAGGGGAAGCAGGCTCGACAGGTCGGCGCGGTTGCCGCTGGCGGTGACCTTCCCGGCCGCGACGGCGCCGTCCCAGCCGAGGCGACCGCTGGCCAGCCGCAGCCAGGTCGCCGCATCGGTCTCGACGACGTTCGGCGGTGTGCCCCGCGTGTGCCGCGGCCCCTCGATGCACTGGACGGCGACGTGCGGCGGCACCCGCAGCTCCACCGACCGGCCGGGCACCTGCTGGGCCAGCCAGCGCGCGCTGGTCTTCACCGCAGCCCCGACCACCGCCCGCGGCGGCTGCTCGGCCTCGCCGTCCAGCCAGGTCCCAACCGGCTCGAAAACCGCGCGCAGCTCGTCGGCCGGGATGGGGGCGGTGCCGGCCATCAGCTGGTCGGGACGGTGCCCGCCGGAACCGTGCCGACGGCGACCCCGGGAGATCCGAACAGGGCCGGGAGCGTGGCGGTCCAGGCCGCACGCAGCTCGGCGAGCGGCAGGTCGAGCACGCCGTCGAGGGCCAGGACGTCCCCGCCGGTGGTCCCGAGTTCCGTCACGGGCACCCCGGCCCACCGGGCCGTCGTCTTCACGCCGCCCGGGTCGGAGGTGGTGACGACGACGCGCGCCGTCGATTCGCTGAACAGGGCCGTGAACGGGTCGCCCGTCAGGCGCAGCCGGGCGCCGACGCCGTACCTCAGCGCGGACTCGGCGAGCGCCTGCGCCAGGCCGCCGTCGGAGAGGTCGTGCGCCGAGCTGACCAGCCCCTGCTTGCCCAGGGCGCCGAGCAGCTCCGCCAGGGAACGCTCGGCCGTCAGGTCGGGTGCCGGCGGCCGCCCGCCCAGGTGGCCGTGCACGACGCTCGCCCAGGCGGAGCCGCCGAACTCGGGCCTCGTCTCGCCGAGCAGCAGGACCGTCTCGCCGGCGTTCCGCCAGCCGGACGGGACCCGCGCGCGGACGTCCTCGTGCACGCCCAGCACACCGATCACGGGCGTCGGGTTGATCGGCACCTCGCCGGTCTGGTTGTAGAGGCTGACGTTGCCGCCGGTCACCGGCAGGCCGAGCGCGCGGCAGCCGTCGGCGAGCCCGCGCACGGCCTCGGCGAACTGCCACATGACCTCCGGCTCCTCCGGGGAGCCGAAGTTCAGGCAGTTGGTGACGGCGAGCGGCTTGGCGCCGGAGACGGCGACGTTGCGGTAGGCCTCGGCCAGGTTCAGCTGCGCGCCGGCGTAGGGGTCCAGCCGGGCGTAGCGGGCGTTGCCGTCGAGCGCGAGGGCGATGCCGCGGTTGGACTCCTCGTCGATGCGGACGACGCCGGCGTCCTCCGGCTGGGCCAGCACGGTGTTGCCACGGACGTAGCGGTCGTACTGCTCGGTGACCCAGGTCTTGTCGGCGCCGTCCGGGCTGCTGACGACGGCCAGCCAGTGCGCCTGCAGCTCGGCGCCGGTCGTGGGCCGCGGCAGGCGCGCCGCGTCGTCGGCCTGGAGTGCGTCGAGATCGGCCGGACGCCGCATCGGGCGCTCGTAGACGGGACCCTCGTGGGCGACGGTGCGCGGCGGGACGTCGACGATGCGCTCGCCGTGCCAGTCGACGGTGAGCCGGTCGCCGTCGGTGACCTCCCCGATGACGGTGGCCAGCACGTCCCACTTCTCGCAGACGGCGAGGAAGTCGGCGACCTTCGAGGGCTCGACGATCGCGCACATGCGCTCCTGCGACTCGCTCATCAGGATCTCGGCGGGCGTCAGGGTGCTGTCGCGCAGCGGACGGTGTCGAGGTCGACGTGCATGCCGCCGGTGCCGGCGCTGGCCAGCTCGGACGTCGCGCAGGAGAGCCCGGCACCGCCGAGGTCCTGGATGCCGGTGACCAGGTCGGCGGCGAAGATCTCCAGGCAGGCCTCGATCAGCAGCTTCTCGGTGAACGGGTCGCCGACCTGGACGCTCGGGCGCTTCGCCGGGCCCTCGGCGTCGAAGGTCTCCGACGCCAGGACGGAGACCCCGCCGATCCCGTCGCCACCGGTGCGGGCGCCGAAAAGGATCACCTTGTTGCCGACGCCCTCGGCCTTGGCCAGCCGGACGTCCTCGTGCCTCATGACGCCGACGCACAGCGCGTTGACCAGCGGGTTGCCGGCGTAGCAGTCGTCGAAGAGCAGCTCGCCGCCGATGTTGGGCAGCCCGAGGCAGTTGCCGTAGCCGCCCACGCCGGCGACGACACCGGGCAGCACGCGGGCGGTGTCGGGGGCGTCGGCGCGACCGAAGCGGAGCGAGTCCATGACGGCGACCGGCCGCGCGCCCATGGTGAGGATGTCGCGGACGATGCCGCCCACGCCCGTCGCAGCGCCCTGGTAGGGCTCGACGTAGCTCGGGTGGTTGTGCGACTCGACCTTGAAGGTGACCGCGTAGCCGTCACCGACGTCGACCACGCCCGCGTTCTCGCCGATGCCGACGAGGAGGGCATCGCTGGGCGGGAGGTCGCCGAACTGGCGCAGGTGCACCTTGGAGCTCTTGTAGGAGCAGTGCTCGCTCCACATGACGCTGTACATCGCCAGCTCGGCCGTGGTGGGGCGGCGCCCGAGGATGTCCTTGATGCGGGCGTACTCGTCGGCCTTGAGCCCGAGCTCCGAGTACGGCTGCTCGTCGTCCGGGGTGCTCGCTGCCAGATCGACGGTGTCGAGGCGGTTGGCCAGCCGGCCCGGGCCGGTGTCGAGGTCGGAGAGGCCTTCGGTGGCGCTGTTGGTCACGCGTTCACGACCGCCTTCAGGACGCTGGTGAAGAAGCCGAGACCGTCGGTGCTCGGACCGGTGAGGTCCTCGACCGCGTGCTCGGGGTGCGGCATGAGGCCGACGATCCGGCCGTTCTCGCTGGTCACGCCGGCGATGTCGCGGCTGGAGCCGTTCGGGTTGCCGTCGGCGTAGCGGAACACCACCCGGTTCTCGCCCTCGAGCCGGTCGAGATCGGCGTCCGAGCCGACATAGCGGCCCTCGCCGTTCTTGACCGGGATGACGATGCGCTGGCCGACCGCGTAGTCGTGAGTCCAGGAGGTGTCGGCCCGCTCGACCTGCAGGACCTGGTCGCGGTTGCGGAAGTGCAGGTGGCTGTTGCGGGTGAGCGCGCCCGGTAGCAGGCCGGCCTCGCACAGCACCTGGAAGCCGTTGCAGATGCCGAGCACGGGCAGGCCCTGGTTGGCGCGGTCGACGACGTCCTGCATCAGGGGCGCGCGGGCGGCGATGGCCCCGGCCCGCAGGTAGTCGCCGTAGGAGAAGCCACCGGGGAGGACGACGGCGTCGACGTCCTTGAGGTCGTGGTCGCCGTGCCACAGGGCCACCGGCTCACCGCCGGCCAGCCGCACCGCGCGGGCGGCGTCGACGTCGTCCAGGGAACCCGGGAAAGTGATGACACCGATGCGCACGATTGCTCTCTTTAGTCGGTGGTGAGGTGCAGCTCGACGTCCTCGATGACGGGGTTGGCCAGCAGGGTCTCGGCGATCTGCTTCAGCTCGGCCTCGTCCGGGGTGCCGTCGACCTCGAGCACGAAGTGCTTGCCCTGGCGGACGCTGGTGATGCTGTCGTGGCCCAGCCGGCCCAGCGCTCCGAGCACCGCCTGCCCCTGGGGGTCGGAGATCTCCGGCTTGAGGACCACGTCGACGACCACCCTGGACACGCCGCCGAGGGTACCGGGCCGCGTGCGGCGTCCCGACCGCCCGCCAGTGACCCTGCTCTCCCCGTGCCGCCGACTGCGACGACGTGGTGGTGATCAGGCCCTGATTGCCACCACGTCGTCGCACTCGCCGCGCGAGCTCAACCGAGCGCCTGCCCGAGCGTCCCGATCACGGACCCGGGCCGGCCCAGGACGTCCGCGGACGAGAACCGCAGCACCCGCCAGTCGGCCAGGACGATGCCGTTCTGCCGGCGGAGATCCTCGACGAAGACTCGTCGATCGCGGTGGACGTTCCCGTCGAACTCGACGACGACGCGGTGTTCGGGCCAGGCGAGATCCACTTGGGCGAGGAAGCGACCGAGCCCGTCCCGGATGACGTGCTGCAGCACCGGACGCGGCAATCCCGCTTCGTGGATGAGCCAGCGGAGCACCGATTCCATGGGCGAGCCGGCCAGGGGTCGGCGCACTCGAGGACCGAGCGCGCCAGGCCGACGCCCCGCCGGCCTCGTGAGCGAGCCAGGATGCGCGGGAACTCGTCGGCCGGGAAGCGGCGCGCCAGCATCTGGTCGGTCAGCGCGAGCAGGGCACCGGCGGGGACGACCGCGGCGAGGTCGATCCAGGTCCGGCTGGGAGAGGTGACGGAAAGCCCGCGGAGGCGGCGTGTCTCCGCTTCTGGCACGACAGAGCAGTGGACCCGCCGGTCGGCGCGGGATCGCACCCGCGACCCGGGAGGGACCGTGAGATGCACACGCACATCGTCAGGCACGAGCGGTAGCTCGAACTCCCACACCGCGGCAGCGGTCAGGTGGCTCAGCACAGCGGTGGGCGGGGCGCCGAGCAGGACTGCGTCGATCCGCGACCGCAGATCGAGGGCCGCGGCGCCCGGGAGGTAGGTGTCCCGGGAGGTCCGAACGATGTCCCGGTGCCGGAGCTGCCACGCCGTGATCCCCTCCGCCTTCGCGGTCCGCCGATCGGTCGGGCGGTGGACGCGGGACGGGACAGGTGGGGTCGGCACCTGCGGAGCGTGCCTGTGGGCGGCCTCGACCCGTCCCGCTGTCCACAGAGCGCGCCGAGTGCGACGAAGTGGTGGTGATCAAGCGCTGATGACCACCACGTCGTCGCAGTCGGGGGTCAGGTGAACGTCGTGCCGGTGAGCTGCTCGTAGGCGGTGACGTAGCGCTCGCGGGTGGCGGCGACGACGTCCTCGGGCAGCTCCGGCGGCGGGGAGACGCGGTCCCAGCCGGACGACGTCAGCCAGTCGCGCACGTACTGCTTGTCGTACGAGGGCTGGACGGCGCCCGGCGACCAGGTGGACGCCGGCCAGAATCGGGACGAGTCGGGGGTGAGCACCTCGTCGCCGAGCACCAGGGAGTCGCCGGCGAGCCCGAACTCGAACTTCGTGTCGGCCAGGATGATCCCGGCTTCCTCGGCGAGCTCGGCGCCCCGCCGGTACAGCGCCAGGGTCAGCTCGCGCAGCTCCTCGGCCCGCGCAGCACCGACGGCGGAGACCACGGCCGCGAAGTCGATCGCCTCGTCGTGCTCGCCGATCTCCGCCTTGGTCGACGGCGTGAACACCGGCGACGGCAGCCGCGACCCCTCGACCAGGCCGGCCGGCAGTGCGACGTCCCGGATGGAGCCGGTGCGCGAGTACTCGACCGTCCCCGAGCCCGACAGGTAGCCACGGGCCACGCACTCCACCGGCAGCATCTCCAGCCGGCGCACCAGCATCGCCCGACCGGCCACCTCGGCGGGGACGTCGACCGCAGAGAGCAGGTGGTGCGTGGCCCCGAACGACGACAGCACCGGAGCCAGCTGGTCGAACCACCACACCGACAGCCGGGTCAGCACGGCGCCCTTGTCCGGGATCGGCGTGGGCAGCACGTGGTCGTACGCCGAGATCCGGTCGGAGGCCACGAGCAGCAGGCGGTCGGGGGCGGCGTCGTAGATCTCGCGGACCTTTCCGCGGGCGACCAGGGGCAGATCCACGGTCATGTCAGCGCGGCCAGCCGGTCGAACAGCGGGCCGAGGTTGGCCACGTACTGCTCGGGCCGGCAGATCTCGTCCAGCCGTGCCTCGTCCAGCGTCACCGACGAGGCGGCCGCCCGCGCCCGCAGGGTCTCGCGGAAGGGGACACCGGAGTTCCACGTCTCCATCGCCGCCGTCTGCACCAGGGCGTACGCGTCCTCGCGGGACAGCCCGCCCTCGACCAGCTCCAGCAGCACCGACGACGTGTAGATCAGCCCGCCGGTCGACTCCAGGTTCGTCCGCATCCGGTCGGCGTCCACGACCAGGTTCTCCACCAGGCCCGCCGTCAGGTTCAGCAGGTAGTCGGTGGTGATCGCGGCGTCGGGCAGGAAGACCCGCTCGGTGGAGGAGTGCGAGATGTCCCGCTCGTGCCAGAGCGGGATGCCCTCCATCACCGGCACGATCGCCGCGCGCACGACGCGCGCCAGCCCGGCGATGCGCTCGGACCGGATCGGGTTCTTCTTGTGCGGCATCGCGCTCGAGCCCTTCTGGCCCGATCCGAACGCCTCCGACAGCTCGCGCACCTCGGTTCGCTGGCCGTGCCGGACCTCCAGCGCGATCGCCTCGCAGACGGTGGCGATGATCGCCAGCGCCGAGACCCACTCGCTGATCCCGTCGCGCAGCACCACCTGCGTGGACGCGTCCGCCGGCCGCAGCCCGAGCGCCGACGCGACGGCGCCCTCCACCGACGGGTCGATCAGCGAGTACGTGCCGACGGCGCCGGAGATCGCCACCACGCCGACGGCGTCCCGCGCCGCCCGCAGCCGGTCCCGGGAGCGGGCTGCGGCAAACGCGAGGTCAGCGACGCGGTGCCCCCAGACGACGGGCTCGGCGTGCACGCCGTGCGTCCGGCCCACCTTGATCGTCGACCGGTGCGCCAGGCCGTGGTCGCGCAGCGCCGCCACCAGCCGGTCGGCCTTGGCCAGCAGCACGTCGGTGGCATCGGTCAGCTGCACCGCGAGCGCAGTGTCCAGCAGGTCCGACGACGTCATGCCGTGGTGCACGTACGCGGCGGCCGAGCGCGGCGTCGTGTTGTCTGCCCACGCGGTGAGGAAGGCGATGACGTCGTGCTGCGTCGTCTCCTCGATCTCCGCGACCCGTTCCGGCGTCGGCGGCGGGGCGTTGCGCACCGGCTCGACGACGTCGGCAGGCACCCGCCCGGCGGCGGCGTGCGCCTCCAGCACCAGGGTCTCCACACGGCACCACAGCGCGTACTTGTGCTGATCGCTCCAGACCCGGCCCATGTCGGGGAGCGTGTAGCGCTCGATCATGCGGGTACCGCCTGGCTCTGCTCAGCTCGTCGCGCCACGGGGTCATCCTCCCGCAGGGCTAGCGGGGTCCCCCTGAGGGGCTTCGATGTTCGTCAGGCCCCTACCTGGAGGTGAGCGATGCGGCGTCGCGCCCGCGACCTCACCGCCCGCGCCCGCGCCCGGATCCGCGCGGCACGCGAGCACGATCCGCACGCCTGGGACGACATCCCCGACGCCGACCGCGCGGTCCTCCTGCACTACGGCGCCATGCCCGACGACGCCACGAGCGACCGCCACGTCGCCACCGACACCGCGCCTCACGACGACGACCCGACCCCTCCACCGCTGGGCAGTCCCGAGCCCGGCGCCCCCGATCTCGACGGCGCGGTCGGCCCGGGCGGGGTCAGCGGACCGCCGGAGGGCGGGCGACCGCAGCGGCCGGGCGAGCCCCGCCAGCTGCTGACCGCCGACCCGCGCCGCACCGGGCGGAGCCGGCTCTCCGCCGAGAACGAGGTCCCGAACGGGCTGCGCATCGCGGCGGCGTGGTCGTGGCGGCTGATCGTCGTGCTGGGCGGCATCTACGCACTGCTGTACGCCGCGGCGTCGATCGCCGTCGTCGTGGTGCCTGTCATCGTCGCCCTGCTGCTGGCCGCGCTGCTCCAGCCCGGCGCGGCATCCCTGGTCCGCCGCGGCTGGCCACCCTCGCTGGCGGCCCTGGTGATGCTGCTCGTCGGGCTCGCGGTCGTCTCCGGGATCATCACCCTGGTCGTCGAGCGGTTCATCGCCGACTACGACAACCTGGCCGGGCAGGTCAGCGAAGGCATCGGCCAGGTGCAGGACTTCGTCGTCCGCACCTTCCCCATCACCCAGGGCCAGCTCGAGGACGCCGTCGCCACGCTCCAGGAGACACTCCTCGACAACCAGGAGACCCTCGCCACCGGCGCCCTCACCACGGCGACGACGGTCGGCGAGGTCTTCACCGGCCTCGTGCTGGCGCTGTTCACGCTCTTCTTCTTCCTCAAGGACGGCCGGACCATCTGGCTGTGGCTGGTCGGCCTGTTCCCGACCGGGTCGCGGGCCTACGTCGACGAGGCGGCCCGACGCTCGTGGCGCACCCTGATCTCCTACGTGCGGGCCACGGCGGCCGTGGCGATGGTGGACGCGGTCGGCATCGGCATCGGGCTGGCCGTCCTGGGCGTCCCGCTGGTGGTCCCGCTGGCAGCGCTGGTCTTCCTCGGGGCCTTCATCCCGATCATCGGCGGGTTCCTCGCGGGCACCATCGCCGTGCTGGTCGCCCTGGTGTCCAACGGGCCGATCACCGCGCTGATCACGCTGGCCGTCGTCGTGGGCGTCATGCAGCTGGAGGGCCACGTGCTCCAGCCGCTGCTGCTGGGCCGCGCGGTGCGGGTGCACCCGCTGGCCGTCGTCCTCGCGATCGGTGCCGGGCTGCTCATCGCCGGCATCTTCGGCGCGCTCATCGCGGTGCCGATCGTGGCCTGCGCCAACGTCGCCGGCACCTATCTCAGCCGCCGCCACCACGGCCCCCGGCCGCCCGAGCCGCGACCGGACCGGGCCCGCCCCCGGTCACCGCCGGCTGACGCTACCGACGGCTCAGGCCGGGCGGCGCACACTGGTCGGCTTCCGCGCCGGCCTCCGCTCCTCGGTCGCTGGCGCTCCCTGCGATGCTCACCCGGCTGTCAGCCGACGGTGATCCGCCCCTCGACGGCGGCCAGCGCGATGTCGGTGCGCCAGTGCGCGTCGGCCAACCGCACCCCGGCCACCCGTTCGTAGGCCGTCCGACGCGCGGCGGCCAGGTCGGGGCCGAGCCCGACGACGGACAGGACACGGCCGCCGGTGGAGACCACCGCACCGTCCGCTGACAGCGCCGTCCCCGCGTGCAGCACGCCGTCGCCGTCGGCGCCGGTCACGGGATCGCCCGTCCGCGGCGCCTCCGGGTAGCCCGCCGCGGCCACGACGACGGTCACCGCCGCGCCGTCCCGCCAGCGCAGCGGCGGGTGGTCGGCGAGCGTGCCCGTGGCGGCGGCGTGCAGGAGGCCGGCCAGCGGCGTCTCGAGCAGGGGCAGCACGACCTGGGTCTCCGGATCACCGAACCGCGCGTTGAACTCCACCACCCGCAGACCCTGCGACGTCAGTGCCAGACCCGCGTACAGCAGGCCGCTGAAGGTCTCGCCCCGACGGGCCATTTCGTCCACGGTCGGCTGCAGCACGGTGCGCAGGACCTCGTCGACCAGGCCGGTCGGCGCCCACGGCAGCGGGGCATAGGCGCCCATCCCGCCGGTGTTGGGGCCGGCGTCGCCGTCGTCGCGGCGCTTGTGGTCCTGCGCGGGCACCAGCGGTAGCACGGTCGTCCCGTCGGTGACGGCGAACAGCGACACCTCGGGGCCGTCCAGGTACTCCTCGACCAGGACCGCTCCACCGGCGTCGAGGACCCGCCGGCCGTGCTCGGCAGCGGCGGCGCGGTCGTCGGTGACCAGCACGCCCTTGCCGGCTGCCAGGCCGTCGTCCTTGACGACGTACGGCGCCCCCACCTCGTCGAGCACCGTCTCCAGCTCGGCCGGACCTCCGACGGGCCACGCCCGCGCCGTGGGGACGCCGGCCGCGTCCATGACGTGCTTGGCGAAGGACTTGCTGCCCTCCAGCTGCGCGGCCTGCGCCGACGGGCCGAAGCAGGCGATCCCCGCGTCGCGGACCGCGTCGGCGGCACCGGCGACCAGTGGCACCTCGGGCCCGATGACGACGAGGTCGGCCGACCACGCCGAGGCGAGCGCCGCGATCGCGTCCGGGTCCGCCACGTCGACGACCAGCGGCTCGGCGAGCGCGCGGGTGCCTGCGTTGCCGGGCGCGCAGGCGAGTGCCTCCACCACGGGGTCGGAGGACAGAGCCACGCACAGGGCGTGCTCCCGGGCACCGGAGCCGATCACCAGTACGCGCACGGCTCGCGACGCTACCCAGGCGGGGTCAGCGGCCCGCGCGCGGCCGGTTGCCGACCTCGCGCTGCGCCCTGAACCGGGTGCGCAGCCGGGCGCGCTCCTCGGCCCGGGCACGCGCATCGAGACGCAGCAGCTGCCGGTGGGCCTCCGCCTGGAGCTTGCGCCAGCCGGCGAACCGGGCGGGGTCCAGCCGGCCGTCGTCGATCGCGGCCGCCACCGCGCACCCCGGTTCCCCTGGTGGCCGCAGTCGCGGAACCGGCAGCCGGTGGCGAGCTCGGCGACGTCGGCGAAGGCGGACTCGACGCCGTCGGCGTCGTCGTGCAGCGCCAGTTCGCGCATGCCGGGGGTGTCGACGAGCAGTCCGCCGCCGGGGAGCTGGTGCAGCTCGCGAGCCGTGGTGGTGTGCCGGCCACGGCCGTCCAGCCGGATCTCGTGCGTGCCGGCGACGGTCCGCCCGGCCAGCGCGTTGGCCAGGCTGGACTTGCCGACGCCGGACGGCCCGACCATGGCCGCCGTCCGGCCGGGCGTGAGCAGGGCGCGGACGTCGGCCAGGCCCTGGCCGGTCACCATGCTGACGGGCAGCACGTCGATGCCGAGAGCGTCCTCGCGGACGGCCTCGACCGAGGCGGTGACGTCGGCGCAGAGGTCGGCCTTGGTGAGGACGACGACCGGCGTGGCGCCGCTGCTCCAGGCGACGGCGAGATAGCGCTCGATGCGCCGCGAGCGCACGCCGTCGCCCAGCGCGTCGACCACGAGGACCAGGTCGAGGTTGGCCGCCACGACCTGGGCCGCCGACGTCCTGCCGGCCGCGCTGCGGACGAAGGCACTCTTCCGAGGGAGGAGGTCGACGGCGAGCTCACCGCGCAGCACGACCCAGTCGCCGACCGCCGGACCGGTGCCGTCGCCCGCGCGCAGAGCGGCCGCCGGGACGACGCGCCGCTCCCCTCGGCGGTCAGAACGGTCAGCCGACCTCGGTCGATGCGCGCGACCCGCCCGGGGACGGTGCCGGATTGCAGCCCGTCACTGCCGCCCCAGCCGAGCGATGAGAGATCTGTCACGGGGCGCATGGTGCTGCCCTGGTCAGCGTTCCGTCATTCGAATTGTGCTCGACTCGTTCGCTTCAGTTCACCCCGTAGCCATCCGATTACGGTTTCGTGACGGACATGCGCGCGACCGAGTCGCTGGCAGCGCGACCAGCGACCCGCCTTCCCCGTCCTGTCGTCATCGGGCACCGCGGTGCCCCCGCCTACCGCCCCGAGCACACGGTCGCCAGCTACGAGCTGGCGATCGAGCTCGGCGCCGAGCTGATCGAGCCCGACGTGGTGATCAGCCGCGACGGCGCGCTCGTCGTCCGCCACGAGAGCGAACTGTCCTGGTCGACCGACGTGGCGGGCCGTCCCGAGTTCGCCGACCGCCACACCACCAAGGAGCACGACGGCGTCCAGTGCACCGGCTGGTTCACCGAGGACTTCACCCTCGCGGAGCTGCGCACCCTGCGCGCCGTCGAGCGGATGCCCGAGTACCGCCCGCTGAACACCGCGTACGACGGCCACTTCGGCATCCTGACGCTCGCCGAGGTCATCGACCTGGCACGTGACCGCTCGACGAGCGACCGCCGGATCCGGGTGCTCGCCGAGCTGAAGCACCCGGCCTGGTCGGACGAGCAGGGCCTGCCGATGGCGGAGCTCGTCGCCGACGAGCTCCGCCGGCTGGAGGCCACCGATCAGCAGGGGCCGGTGCTGCTGCAGTCCTTCGACGCCGGCCTGCTCCGCGACCTGCGGGGACGGCTGGGTGAGCAGGGACCGGAGATGGTCCAACTGGTGAACGACGCCGCCGCGGGCGACCGCATGGTGACCCGAGCCGGGCTCCGGGAGATCTCCACCTACGCCCAGGGCATCGCCCCGAGCGTCGAGCGCGTGCTGCGCAGCGTCCACCCGGTGCGAGGGACCTCGTCGCTGGTGAGCGAGGCGCGCCGCGCGGCCTGGCCGTCTTCACGTGGACCCTGCGGGCGGAGAACGCCTTCCTGCCCGAGCACCTCCGCATCGGCACCATCCCCGAGGCACTGGGCGATGCGATCGGCGTCGCCCGTCAGCTGCTCTCCCTCGGCGTCGACGGCCTCATCACCGACTCCCCGAGCACGCCGCCCGCGCCGTCGCCGAACTGGCCCTCACCGCGGCCTGACGAGCGGGGCCCGAAGGGTCCCCGAGGAAGGCCGCAGAGCCGCGCTACGAACGGAAGGCAGTCAGGGACTCACGGAACACCGGAGAGCCGCAATTAGCAGCCTCAACCGATCAAGTCCCTGATCACCACGTTCTCGTCGCGGCCGGGGCCGACGCCGACGACGCTGATCTGCGCGCCGGAGAGCTCCTCGAGCCGCCGGACGTAGGCCTGGGCGTTCGCCGGCAGCTCGTCGAACGTGCGGCAGTGCCGGATGTCCTCGAACCAGCCCGGCATCTCCTCGTAGACCGGCGTGGCGTGGTGGAAGTCCGTCTGCGTCATCGGCATCTCGTCGTACCGGACGCCGTCGATGTCGTAGGCGACGCAGATCGGCACCGTGTCCAGCCCGGAGAGCACGTCGAGCTTGGTGAGGAAGTAGTCGGTGATCCCGTTGACCCGGCTGGCGTACCGGGCGACGACGGCGTCGAACCACCCGCACCGGCGGTCGCGACCGGTGGTGACGCCGACCTCGCCGCCCTGCTTGCGCAGGTACTCGCCCCACTGGTCGTGGAGCTCGGTCGGGAACGGGCCGGAGCCGACCCGGGTCGTGTAGGCCTTGAGGATCCCGACGACCCGCTGGATCCGGGTGGGGCCCACGCCCGCCCCCACCGCTGCGCCGCCCGCCGTCGGGTTCGAGGACGTCACGAACGGATAGGTGCCGTGGTCGACGTCCAGGAGCGTGCCCTGCGACCCCTCCAGCAGCACCCACTCACCGGCGTCCAGCGCCGTGCCCAGCAGCAGCCGGGTGTCGACGATGCGGTGCTTGAGCGCCTCGGCGTACTGGGTGTACTCCTCGACGACCTCGTCGACGTCGATCGCCTTGCGGTTGTAGACCTTGACGAGGATCTGGTTCTTCTCCTGGAGCGTGCCCTCGAGCTTCTGCCGGAGGATCGAGAGGTCCAGGAGGTCCTGCACGCGGATGCCGACACGGGCGACCTTGTCGCCGTAGGCGGGGCCGATGCCCCGGCCGGTGGTGCCGATCTTGCGCTTGCCCAGGAAGCGCTCGGTGACCTTATCCAGGGCCCGGTGGTGCGGCATGATCAGGTGCGCGTCCGAGGAGATGACCAGCCGCGACGTGTCCACGCCGCGCTCCTCGAGGCCGGCCAGCTCGCCGATCAGCACCTCGGGGTCGATGACGACGCCGTTGCCGATGACCGGGGTGCAGCCGGGCGTGAGGATCCCCGACGGGATGAGGTGGAGGGCGTACTTCTCGCCGTCCGGAGTGATCACGGTGTGGCCCGCGTTGTTGCCGCCCTGGTAGCGGACGACGTAGGGGACGCGTCCACCGAGGAGGTCGGTGGCCTTGCCCTTGCCCTCGTCGCCCCACTGGGCACCGATCAGCACGACAGCCGGCATCGGGGTCTGGTTCTCCTTGGTTGTCGGGGTGGTGGGGCGGGACGGGCTGCGGCACCGGAGGTTCCCGGCTGGCAGATGGCAGGGTATCCGCATGCCTGCCGTGCAGCTGGACCTCCGCCGCCTGGAGCCCGGCCAGGCCCCCGTCCGGAGGACGTCGCCGCCGCCGCGGAGGCGGATTCGCTGCGCGTGCGAGGGCGGTCCCCGGTCTCGCCGCCGTCCTCACCGTGCTCCTCAAGGCCGAGCGGACGGCGCTGGTCCCGGTGGCGTGGGAGCCGGCCGGGGACAAGGCGTCGGTGGCCCTGGCCCGCGACATCGGCGTCGGCACCGGCGAGCCGCGCGACCTCTGCCTCGTCCGCGACGACCACGGCGGCGTGCTGCTGCACCACGGCCGGGTGGAGGCCGCCGGCGACGGCCGCCGTTCCCTGAGCCGGCGCCTCGGGCTGCAGGCCCACCACGACGACATCAAGGTCGCCGACGGCGAGATCACCCGCATCGACGTCCGCCCCGACTGGCGCGCCGTGGACACCATCGGGGTGACGGTCGTGCTCCAGCCGCTGCGGCCCACGCGTCAGACCAGCGGACGGGCGCTGCAGATCGCCTCCGACCCGGCCCGCATCGTCCGGGACGGCGTCCCCTACCCGCGGCCGGTGCACCGCTGGACCTGGTACGCCGACGACCGCGTCCGCTGGCGGCTGCAGCCCTGAAGAGGACCCCGTCCTGCCCACCCCTTCCCAGGCTCAGGGCGGGACCCAGGACGGGGCCGGGGCGGGTTCCTGCGGGGGCCGCACGGGCAGGGGACACTGGGGGCATCACCCCGCCGAGGAGGTTCCCGCTGCCGTCGTCCTGCGCCCCGTCCGGGCTCCCGCCCCGGTGTGAGGCGTGCCGGTGATCTCCGATCGGCTGCCGTCGCAGGCAGCGCCGGCCGACCCCTCGCGCGACCAGCGGCTGCTGGGCCGGGCACTGGCCCGGCCGAGCCTGCCGGCACTGGTCGCGCTCGCGGTGGTCACGGTGGTCTTCGGCCTGCAGGCACCCGCCCTGGCGACGACGGGTGGGCTGGCCAGCGTGCTGGACACGGCGGCGCTCCTGGGCATCGGCGGCGTCGCCGTCGGGCTCCTGCTCATCGCCGGGCAGTTCGACCTCTCGGTGGGTGTCCTCGCCATCGCCAGTCCGCTGCTCACCGCGCTCCTGGTCCAGCAGGCCGGCTGGGCCATCTGGCCGGCCCTGCTGGCCTCCCTGGCCGCCGCCCTCGTCGTCGGCCTGGTCAACGGGTTCCTGGTCGTCAACACCGGCCTGCCGAGCTTCCTGGTCACCCTGGCGACCTTCCTCGTCCTGCAGGGGTCTCGCAGGCGGGAGCGCTGGCCGTGACCGGGTCGGGGCGGGTCGCGGGCGTGGACGAGTCCGCCGGCTGGGACACCGCAGTCGCCGTGTTCGGCTCCACGCTGCAGGTCGGTGACGCGCGCTTCCGCGTCTCGTTGCTGTGGTGGCTCGGAGTCACCGCCCTGGCCACCTGGGCGCTGTGGCGAACGCGGTTCGGCAACGCGGTCTTCGCCAGCGGCGGAGCCCGCACGGCGGCCCGCCAACTCGGGGTCCCCGTCCAGCGGACGACGCTCACCCTGTTCTGCCTGACCGCCTCGGCCGGCTGGCTCATCGGCACCCTGGGCCTGGTGCGGCTGGGCGGAGTGGCGGTGAGTTCGCCAGTGCTGAGCACGGCGATCGACTTCATCGTCGTGGCCGTCCTCGGCGGCTGCCTGCTCACCGGGGGCTACGGCTCGGCCATCGGCGCCTCGGTGGGCGCGCTGCTCTACGCGGTCTCGCGGGAGGGCATCGTCCTGGCCGGGTGGAACCCGCTGTGGTTCCGCGCCCTCCTCGGCGTCCTGCTGCTGGTGGCGCTGCTGGCCACCGGGGTCGTGCGCCGGCGGCTGAAGGCGGTGCCCCGCTCGTGAGCTCGTCCGCGCCCCGTCCCGCCCCGCACCTGCCGGAGCTCGAGCTCCGGCGGCTGAGCGTGCGCTTCGGCAGCGTGGCCGCGCTGTCACGGGTCAGCGTGACGCTGCCCGCCGGCGAGATCACCTGCGTCCTCGGGGAGAACGGCTCGGGCAAGTCCACGCTGGTGTCGGTGCTGTCGGGCCTTCGGCCGCACGACGAGGGCAGCTGCTGCTCAGCGGCGAGCCGGTGCGCTTCCGCTCCCCCGCCAGGCCCGTGCCGCCGGGATCGCGACGGTCTGGCAGGACCTCGCCGTCGCCCCGCTGCTGTCGATCTGGCGGAACTTCTTCCTGGGCGCCGAACCCACCCGCGGGGTGTGGCCGCTGCGCCGGCTGGACGTCGAGCAGGCCCGGGAGACGACGATCCGGGCCATGGCGCGCGTGGGCGTGACGCGCCTGGACCCCGACCAGCCGGCCAGCACGCTGCGGGCTGGCGCGCGGCAGAGCCTGGCGATCGCGCGGGCCATGCACTTCGGCGCCCGGGCCCTGATCGTCGACGAGCCCACGGCGCCGCTGACGGTCAACCAGCAGACCCTGCTGCTGCAAGCGATCGTGTCCGCCCGCACCCAGGGGCTCGCGGTGCTGCTGGTGACGAACAATCCGCGCTACGCCCACCTGGTCGGTGACCGGTTCCTGCTGCTGGCTCACGGCTCGGTCGCGGGCCTGCTGACCCGGGACGACGTCGACGCCTCCGACCTCATGCGGCTGATGGCGGGTGGGGAGGAGTTCAGCGCCCTCACCGAGGCCCTCACCGCACTGCACTCCGAACTCGGGGACCGCTGAGCCCCGGGCCCCGGGAAGGGGCCCGGGGCGCGGTCAACTCAGGATGCTGACCCCGCCCGGCCCGACCAGCAGGCCGACGACGATCAGCACGATCCCCCACAGCAGCTGCTTCCGGACGATCGCGACGATGCCGGCGATCACCAGTACGACGGCGAGGATCCACAACAGGGTGTCCATGCGCAGTCTCCGTTCGTGCGGGCGCCGGGACGGCGCCGTGCACCGACAGTGATGACCGTCACGATGATCTTGCAAACCTGACCTGCGCACGTGCAGGTCAGAGCGCCGACGCGAGCGGACCGCAGATTACCGAAAGTGAGGCCTCAGGGGCGAGACTGGGATCGCAGTCGCGCAGCAGCTGGGTGCAGCGCTCCTGCTCGTCGTGCTCCCCGATCGCCTCGGCCGCCTTCGCGAGCACGGTGACGCAGCGCAGGAAGCCGCGGTTGGGCTCGTGCGACCACGGGACCGGGCCGAAGCCCTTCCAGCCGTTGCGCCGGAGCGCGTCCAGGCCGCGGTGGTAGCCGGTCCGGGCGTAGGCGTAGGCCTCGATGGTGTCCGGGAGCGTCCGCTCGGGGCGGCCGAGCGACTCCTCGGCGAGGGTGGCCCACAGCGAGCTGACGGTCGGATGATGGGCGACGACCTCGGCCGCCGTCGCGCCCTCGGCGAGCTCGGCGTCGGCCTCCGGCGTGGCCGGCAGCAGGGCGGCCGGCGGCTCGCCGAGCAGGTTGTGGTGGGAGTGCGACATGGTCAGCCGCCCGTCGACTGGCCGGCGGACAGCAGGTCCTCGCACGCCTCGACGACGCGCGCGGCCATGCCGGTCTCGGCGGCCTTCAGGTAGCTGCGCGGGTCGTACGCCTTCTTGTTGCCGACCTCGCCGTCGACCTTCAGGACGCCGTCGTAGTTGGCGAACATGTGCGCGGCGATCGGGCGGGTGAAGGCGTACTGGGTGTCGGTGTCGACGTTCATCTTCACGACGCCGTAGGACAGCGCCTCGCGGATCTCCGACTGCGCCGAGCCCGAGCCGCCGTGGAAGACGAGGTTGAACGGCTTGGCGTCGGAGGTGCCGAACTCCTTGGCGACGACGTCCTGACCCTGCTTGAGGATCTCGGGACGGAGCTTGACGTTGCCGGGCTTGTAGACCCCGTGCACGTTGCCGAACGTGGCGGCCAGCAGGTAGACGCCCCGCTCGCCGAGGCCGAGCGCCCGCGCGGTGGCCACGAAGTCGCCCTCGGCGGTGTAGAGCTTCTCGTTGATGTCGTGGGCGACGCCGTCCTCCTCGCCACCGACGACGCCGATCTCCACCTCCAGCACGATCGTGGCCGCGGCCGCCTGCTCCAGCAGCTCCTCGGCGATCTGCAGGTTCTCGTCGAGGTCGATCGCCGAGCCGTCCCACATGTGCGACTGGAACAGCGGCTCCTGCCCGGCGTCCACCCGGTCCTTCGACAGCGCGATGAGCGGGCGGACGTAGCTGTCCAGCTTGTCCTTCGGGCAGTGGTCGGTGTGCAGTGCGACGTTCACCGGGTACTTCTCGGCGACGACGTGCGCGAACTCGGCCAGCGCCACCGCGCCGGTGACCATGTCCTTCACCCGGGTGCCGGAGCCGAACTCCGCGCCCCCGGTGGAGAACTGGATGATGCCGTCGCTGCCGGCGTCGGCGAACCCGCGGAGGGCCGCGTTGACCGTCTCGGAGGAGGTGCAGTTGATCGCCGGGTAGGCGAACCCGCCCTCCTTGGCCCGGCGGATCATGTCGGCGTAGACCTCGGGGGTCGCGATGGGCATGCGGGGCACTCCTCGGATCGGTCGCTGGTGCACGGCTCTCTGCGTCAGGGTCAGTATCGCGCCGGAGCGGTCACCCCGGGGCGTCGGGGCGGACGCGGAGCCCCAGCGTGGTCACCAGGACCACCGCTTGGGTGACGTCGACCTGCGCGCCGGCCAGCTCCACGGTGCGCGGATCGACCGCGGACAGGTCCGAGCCCCGCAGGTCCGCGCCGCTGAGATCGGTCTCGTGGAACCAGGCCCCGGACAGGTCCAGGTGCCGCATCGTCGCGCCGGAGGCGCGGGCCCCGACCAGGTCCACCTCGCGCATCCGCGTGCCGGTCACCGTGGCCCGCGAGAGGTCCGCCCCGGGAGCCCGACGAAGGACCAGTCGCCGCCGGTCACCGTCAGCAGGTCGAACGAGCACCGGTCGAACATCGAGCCGACGAGCTTGCAGTCGGTGAAGGTGGCCTGGAAGAACGAGCACCCGGTGAAGGTGCAGTTCAGGAAGGCCGCCTCGGTGTGCTGGGAGAGGTTGAACCGGCAGTCGCGGAAGGTGCACTCGGTGAACACCGCACCCTCGTCGGTGGCCTCGGTGAGGTCGACGCCGATGAACGCGACCCGCGTGTGCTCCTGCCGGGAGAGGTCCTCGCCGTACCAGTCGGCCTGCCGGATCTCGCTCTCGGTCGGTGGCGCCTCGACGCCGTGCTTGCGGTCCGCCACCAGCTCACCCCCGCCCACCGACCCCGACGACACCGCGCTTCCCCGTCAGCCCTGCTCGATACGACTCGCCACCCGCGCGGCCACCACCACCGGGTCGTACGTCGGCGAGAAGGGCGGCGCGTAGGACAGATCCGACCCGGCCAGCGTCTCGGCCGTCATCCCCGCCCAGATCGCCGTGGCGAAGACGTCGATCCGCTTGCCGCTCCCCGGACCGCCGACGATCTGCGCACCGATCAGCAGCCCCGAGCCCCGCTCCGTGAGGATCTTGACGTGGATGGGCGCTGCCCCGGGGAAGTAGCCGGCCCGGGTGGAGGACTCGATCAGCTCGGTCCGGTAGTCGTAGCCGGCCTCCTCGGCCTGGGTGGTGCACAACCCGGTGCGCGCCACCTCGAGGTCCCCGACCTTCGTCATCGCCGTCCCGAGCACGCCGGCGAAGCGGGCCGCCCGCCCGCCGATCACCGACCCGGCCACCCGCCCCTGCTTGTTGGCGTGGGTGCCCAGCGCGACGTGGATGGCCTCCCCGGTGATGCGGTGGAAGGTCTGCGCGCAGTCGCCGGCGGCGAACACCTCGGGGTGCGAGCGGCTGCGCTGGGTGTGCGCGACGTCGATCGCGCCCGTCGTCCCGAGCGCCAGCCCCGCCTCTCGGGCCAGCGTCGTCTCCGGTCCCATGCCCAGTCCGAGGACGACGAGATCGGCGTCGTAGGCAGCCTCGTCCGTGCGGACGGCGCGGACCGCGCCGTCGGGCCCCAGCTCGATCTCGCGGACCGGCTGGTTCGGCTGGACGTCGATGCCCATGGCGCACATCGCCGCGCAGACCCGCTCCCCCATGTCGTCGTCCAGCTGGCCCATGGGCAGCGGGTCGGCGAGGACGACGGTCACCTCGAGGCCGCGGATCTGCAGCACCTCGGCCATCTCCAGCCCGATGTAGCCACCACCCAGGACGACGGCCCGCTTGGCCCCCGCGGCGATCGCGGCCCGGATGTCGGCGCCGTCGGCGAGCCGGTGGACGCCGTGCACACCGTCGGCGTCCAGGCCGGTGACCGGGGGCCGGAGCGGCTTCCCGCCCGTGGCCACCACGAGGGAGTCGTAGCCCAGCCGCTCCCCGCCGGCCGCGACGACCTCGCCCGCCCCGAGATCGATGCCCTCGGCGCGGGTGTCGGTGCGGATCACGACGTCCTGCGCGGCGAAGTCGGCGGGGGTGCGCGCCAGCAGCTGGTCCCGGTCCTCGACGAGCCCCCGATCCAGTACGGGATCCCGCAGGCGGAGTAGGAGATCTCCGGTCCCTGTTCCAGCACGACGATGTCCAGCTCCCCGGCGTCGCGCAGCCGGCGCGCCTGGGCGGCCGCCGACAGACCGGCGGCGTCACCCCCGATGACCACGAGGCGTTCCACGCCGACAGGGTGTCACCCCGGACCGACAGCCGTCAGGTCAACGAAGGCCGAGGTCCCCACGGCCGCCAGGTCGCGGACGCCCGCGCGCCGGAAGACCTTGCCCGGGTTGAGCAGACCCGCCGGGTCCAGCGCGTCCTTGATCGCGCGGTGCACGTCGAGCGCGACGGGGCCGATCTCGCGCTCCAGCCAGTCGACCTTGATGGCGCCCACGCCGTGCTCACCGGTGATCGTGCCCCCGAGCGACAGCCCGAGCTCCAGGATGTCGTCGAACGCGGCGAAGGCCCGCTCCCGCTGGTCGGCGTCGGCCGGGTCGAAGCAGATGGTCGGGTGCATGTTGCCGTCACCGGCATGCCCCACGACGCCGATGGTGAGCGCGCGGCCCGCGGCGATGGCGTCGCAGCCGTCCAGGAACTCCGCGATCCGGGACCGGGGGACGGCGACGTCGTCGATCAGCGTGCTGCCCAGCTGTTCCAGGGCGGGCAGCGCCATCCGGCGGGCCTGGAGCAGCAGGTCACCCTCGGCCGGGTCGTCGGTGCTGTGCACGAGGTCCGCGCCGGCCTCGCGGCACAGCTGCGCCAGCGCCTCGATCTCCCGGACGGCCGCCTCCCCGCCGGCGTCGGACTGGGCGACCAGCAGGGCGTGCGCGCCGCGGTCGAGGTCGGCCTTCAGCAGATCGTCGACGGCGCAGATGCAGGTGTTGTCCATGACCTCGAGCAGGCTCGGGACCAGGCCGGTGGTCACCACCCGCTCCACGACCTGCCCGGTCTGCGCGGTCGACGCGAAGGTGGCGACGAGGGTGACCGGCGGCTGCGGAGCCGGGCGCAGCGCGAGGGTCGCCTCGGTGATGACGCCGAGCGTGCCCTCGGACCCGACGAACAGCCGGACGAGGTCGTACCCGGCGACCCCTTGACGGTGCGCCGGCCCGTGCGCAGCACGCGCCCGTCGACGAGCACGACCTCCAGGCCCAGCACGTAGTCGGTGGTGACGCCGTACTTCACGCAGCACAGACCACCGGAGTTCGTGGAGAGGTTGCCGCCGATGGTGCACCAGTCGTAGCTGGAGGGTCCGGCGGGTAGAACAGCCCCGCACCGGCGACCGCGTCGCGCAGCGACTTGTTCACCACGCCCGGCTGCACGACGGCCAGGCGGTCGGCGGGTGCCACCTCCAGGACGGCGTCCATGCGGGTCATGACCAGCGTGATCGCGCCGTCGACGGCGTTGCTGGCGCCGGCCAGCCCGGACCCGGCGCCGCGCGGGACCACGGGGACTCCGTACCGGGAGGCGATCTGCATGACGTCGACGACGTCGTCGGTGCTCCAGGGCAGGACGACGGCCGCGGGCGTGCCGGCCGGGGCCAGCATCGCCTGGTCGCGGGCGTAGGACGCCGTGACGTCGGGATCGGTGAGGACGCTGTCGGCGCCGAGCGCGTCCCGTAGCTCGGTCACCCACGCAGTGGTCACCGTCACACCGTAGCGAGCCCCGCCGATGATCAGGTTCCCTGACCGTTCTGGGACCTCCCTCGCGGTCGACCGTCAGGAAGGACTGTGAGTGTGGCCGGGTCGGTACATCGGTGATGGGCTGACGGCCGACAGCAGTGGGTGTGACTCCAGGGAGGACTGGCTTCGTGCCTTGCATGGGACCTGTCCGCCTGCTGCTGTCGGCACCGGCCCGGCGGGAGACGTTGGCCTGATCAGGAGCTTGACCGCCAGTAGCTGCTGGCGTGTCTCATCACAGTCCTGCCATCTCCGCACCGGACCGGGACCTGCCGCGTCCCCCGGTCAAGGAGAAGAACGCATGTCCATGCTGGCAGAACTGGTCGAGGTCGTCATCGGCGTCGACACGCACAAAGACACCCACACCGCTGCCGTGATCGACACCGGCACCGGCGGGGTGCTGGCCCGGATCACCGTGCCGGCTGACCCGGACGGTTATGCCCGGCTCAGCGCGGTGGCGCAGGAGCACTCCGGGCTGCGGGCCTGGGCGATGGAAGGCTCTGGCGGCTACGGCGCCGGCCTGGCCCGGCACCTGGCCGAGCTCGGTGAACTGGTCATCGAACTGGACCGCCCCAAGCGCCCGGCGCGCAAGGCCGGAGCGAAGTCTGATCCGATCGACGCCGAACGCGCCGCCCGGGATGCGCTGGCCCGCACCCACCTGGCCCAGCCCAAGACCGGTGGCCAGCGCGCGGCGCTGCAGATGCGACTGACCGCCCGCCGGGCCGCGATCGAGGCCGCCACAGCCGCCCAGCGGCAGCTGCACGCGCTGGTCACCACCGCCCCCGAGGTGGTCCGGGGCAAGTTCCGCGGACAGTCCACCCGCACCATGATCACCACCGCTGCCCGGCTGCGACCGACGGCGGCCACCGGGGAGCTGGAGGTGATCACGGCGTTGACGGTGCTGCGCGATCTGGCCCGCCGGATCCGGTTCATGGAGAAAGAAGCCCGCGGGCACGAGACCCAGATCCGCGCCATCGTGCGGTCCTGGCGGCCCGATCTGCTCGAGCTGACCGGAGTCGGCCCGATCGTCGCCGCCACCGCGCTCACCGCCTGGTCCCACCCCGGCCGCTGCCGCGACGATGGCGCCTTCGCCATGCTCGCCGGCACCGCACCGATCCCGGCGTCCTCGGGCAAGACCGTCCGCTACCGACTCAACCGAGCAGGCGACCGACAGCTCAACCGCGCCCTGCACACCGTGGCCCTCGTCCGGCTACAACGCGACGCACGCACCCGCGCCTACGCCGACCGCCGCCGCGCCCAGGGCAAGACCGACCGAGAGATCAAACGCATCCTCAAGCGCTACATCGCCCGCGAGCTCTACCGCCGCCTCGAAACAGTCCCCACGACGCCTTGACACGTCATAGGAGCGTCCCCTAATGACCAGGGACCCTGATCAACAGTCAGGCGAGGCCGAGGTCGGAGAGCTCGTAGGCCGCGCGGTACTCGAAGCCGGCCGCCTCGACCGCTGCGCGCGCGCCGCGGTTCACGATCACGGCCACCCCGATGACCTCCGCGCCGGCCTCCTGCAGGGCCTCGGCCGCGGTGAGCGGGCTGCCGCCGGTGGTGGAGACGTCCTCGACGACGAGGACGGCCCGGCCGTCGACGTCGGGCCCCTCGATGCGGCGCTGCAGGCCGTGCGCCTTGCCGGCCTTGCGGACGACGCAGGCATCCAGGAAGCCCTCGCCACCGGCCGCCGCGTGCAGCATCGCCGTGGCCACCGGATCGGCACCGAGGGTCAGGCCGCCGACGACGTCGTAGCGCAGGTCGCCGGTGAGCTGCCTCATCACGCGGCCCACGAGCGGGGCACCCTCGTGGTGCAGCGTGAGCCGGCGCATGTCGATGTACCAGTCGGCCTCCCGCCCCGAGGAGAGCGTGACCTTCCCGTGCACCACGGCGAGCTCGACGATCAGTTCGAGCAGGCGGTCACGGTCGGGGTGCGCAGCGGCCCCGTTCCAGGGGCCCGCCGCGAGGGACCAGGGGTGGGGGAACGGGGTCCTTATCCATGGCTCCGAACCCTAGACACGGACCCCGGAAACGGCGCAGGGCCGCCGTCCGACCCGAGTCGGACGACGGCCCTGCGCAGGCCCCAGGGGCCCTCGCTCACATGCTGGCGGGGGCCAGCACCTGGTCGATGATGTAGACGGTGGCGTTGGCGGTCTGCACGTTCCCGCAGATCACCGAGGCCTCCATCTGCGTGACGGTCCCGTCCATGGCGATGGTGAAGTCCTCACCGGAGCCCTCGATGGTGACCTCGTCGTTGTTCAGCGTGGTGTGCGTGCCGGCCAGCTCGTCCGGCGCCAGGCGACCCGGGATGACGTGGTGGGTCAGCACGGTGGTCAGCGCGGCCGTGTCGGCCAGCAGGCCGTTCAGCGCGTCCGCGGGAACCGCCTCGAACGCCGGGTTGGCCGGGGCCAGCACGGTGATGTCGTCAGTGGTGTTCAGCGTGTCGCCGAGGTTGGCGGCCGTGACGGCCTGCACCAGGGTGGACAGCGCCGGGTTGTTGCTGGCGGCGGTGGCGACCGGGTCGTCGGTCATCCCGGTGAAGCTGCCCTCGCCCTCGGCGGGAACGGCGGCGCAGCCCTCGCCGAACGGCTCGTCGGACACGGGCATGGCGCTGCTCTCGGTCGCCTCGCTCTCCATGCTGCTGCTCGTGTCGGCGGCCGCGCCGGTGTCCTCGGCCACGTCGTCCGAGCCGCAGGCGCTCAGGGTGATGGCGAGCGTGGAGACGGCGGTGAGAAGGACGCCGCGGGTGAGCATGTTGTTCTTCACGAGGTGGTGCTCCTTTGTCCTGGCCGTGCGACCGCATTGTCGCGGGCGGGTGGTGCACCGGCCGCGGTCGCGGTCGGGATTCGCGTCGCCGACAGCTGCCGGGACGAGTCTGTGGGGTGGCCGCTCATCCGGCGACCACCTGGATGGAGTGCCAGCCGCTGGAGCCCGCGGGGAAGGGCGCGGCGCGCTCCTCGGTCTGCAGCTCGCCGCCGGCGCTCGTGGCCCGCACGGTGAGCGAGTGCCGACCGGGGGCGAAGTCGTAGGGCAGCACCCACTGGCGCCACAGGTCGGCATCGACCTGCGGGGAGAGCTCGGCCTCGACCCAGTCCTCCTCGTCCACACGGACCTCGACGCGGGCGATCCCCGGGTCTGGGCCCAGGCCATGCCGGCGATGGCACGGCGGCCGGCCGGGAACTCGCGCAGCGGCGCCGGCGTGTCGATCCGGGAGGCGATCTTGATCGGGCCCTCGGCCGCCCAGTCGCGCTCGGTCCAGTAGGCGTCGACGGCGTCGAAGGTCGTCGCCTCGATGCGGACCAGCCACTTGCAGGCCGAGACGTAGCCGTAGAGGCCGGGGATCAGCATCCGCACCGGGAACCCGTGCTCGACGGGCAGCGGCTCGCCGTTCATCCCGAACGCCAGCATCGCGTCCTCGACCTCGAGGGCGTTCCGGGTCGGCGCGCCGATGGTCATGCCGTCCTCGGAGCGGCACAGCAGCTGGTCGCTGCCGGTCCGGATGCCGTTCTCCTGCAGCAGGGCGGCCAGCGGGACGCCGATCCAGCGTGCGGTGCCGGCCAGGCCGCCGCCCACCTCGTTGGAGACGCAGGTCAGGGTGATGTCCCGTTCGATCAGGTCGTCGCGCTCGAACAGGTCGGCGAGGGTGTAGCTGCGCGGCGAGTCGAACATCCCGGCCATCTCCAGCCGGTAGTCGGCCGGCCGGATGCGCGGGACGGCGATCGCGGTGTCCACCCGGTAGAACTCGGCGTTGTCGGTGAAGAGCGGGGTCAGCCCGTCGATCTCGTCGGACAGGTCGGCACCGGGAGGCAGCGGCTCGGCCGGCGAGTCGGGTGCCGGCAGGGCCAGGGCGGCACGGTCGCCGGCGATGTCGAAGCGCTGCTGGAGGAGCCGACCGCCGCCGCCGGTGATCGCTGCCGCGCCGAGGGCGACGCCGCTGGTCAGGAAGAAGCGCCGCCGGTCCAGACCGCTGCCCTTGCGGTCGGTGGAGCCGAGGATCTCGCGCAGCCGGTCGACGACCCGCTCGTCGGCGTGCCCCTCGGGGGCCGGCGTCGGCCGGCCGCCGGGCACCGCGGGATCGGGTGCGGTCAGCGGGGCCAGGAGTGCCAGGAGCGCCAGGATCCCGGCTCCGGCGCCGATGAGCGACGGGAGCGCGTCCAGCGGTCCGCCCGCGGGCCGGGTGAGCGCGGCGAGCACACCGACGGCGCCGAAGAGGGCGATCCCCAGGACGCCGATCCTGCGGTTGCGCAGACCGACCAGACCCACCAACAACGCGTAGACGGCGATGACCGCCAGCGTTCCGACGACCAGGGCGATCTTGTCGTTCTCGCCGAAGGTCCGGATGGCGAAGGCCTTGACCGGCTCCGGGGTCAGGGTGATGGCCGCGTCCCCGACGGCGATCACGGGCGACGACGCGGGGCCGACGAGTGCCGCGACCAGTTCCGCGACGCCGAGCGCAACCGCGGCGGACAGCAGTCCGGCCAGCGCGGCGAAGGCGCGACGGCCGCGGGGGCGCTCGTGCCGCTCGGCCCGGTGGGGCGCCTGCGTGGACGTGGTCACGCTCTGTCTTCGGGCAGCACCCCGGATCCGGATTCGATCTCACTGAAATATCTGGTGCACAACCGGTCCGCGGCATCGGTGGCTACGGCGGCGCGCCTGACAGCCCCGCGCCGCCCCGGCCGATCACGGTCCCCTGCGCGTCGACCTGAGGCGGCTCATCGGCGGCGCCGTCGTGCAGCGCCGCCGATGAGGACGGTTCAGCCCTGGCCGTTCGCCCGCTGCCAGCCGCGGTAGCGGTACCACTCGTTGGACGGCGCGAGAGCCAGCGCCACGATGCCGACCGCCGTCAGGATCAGCTGGAACCAGCCCAGCGAGGTCAGGAAGCCGGTGCTCTGGCCAGTGCCCGCGGCCAGGCCCACCAGCCCGAACACCACGCTGATGCCACCCAGGACCCAGATCACGATCCGCGCCCAGTTGCGGCCCTGCCACGCGAACCAGAGGAACAGGACCTGCAGGGCGACGATGATCAGGGCGATCACCGCGCCGATCATGATCCCGGTGCGGATGACGTCCTCGGTGACGGCGGGATCGGTGTTGGTCTGCAGCGCGTCGTTGATCAGGGTGTCGACGTCGGAGAAGGTTGCGATCGACGCGATCAGCCCGAGCACCAGGCTGGCGACGAGGGCTCCGATGCCGACGCGCACCGTCGTCGGCCGCTCCATCGGCGTCGGGGCGCCGTACCCCGTCGGGGCCGACGGAGCCGGCGCGTAGCCGGGGTACTGCTGCCCGTACGGGGGCTGGCCCTGCGGCTGCTGCCCGTACGGGGCTGGCCCTGCGGCTGCTGCCCGTACGGGGGCTGGCCCTGCGGCTCCTGCCCGTAGGGCGGCTGTCCCTGGGGTTGCGACGGCGGGGCGTTCCACCCCTGCGGCGGTCCACCCTGTCCCTGCTGGCCGGCGTCCCCGTAGGGACCGCCCTGTCCTGACGTCATGTTCCGCCTCCCGATCGTGTCGAACTCCTGGCGATCATGGTCGACGCGGAGGGCCCCCACCAGCGCCCCGCCGCGCGTCGTCGCCCGGACGTGTCAGAACGGTCGTGCCGGGTCAGTCGTACTGCCCCCGCCGCACTCCGGGGAAGCCACCCGGGACGGCTCCGTGCCCTGCGGCTCCGGCACACCGATCCGCGCCCTGCTGTCGGGGTGGACCAGCAGGAGGAGCAGGACGCCGCTGACGAGCACCCAGGGGACGGCGAACCAGGAGCCGTCCACCACCGCCGACAGACCGGTGAGCACGACCGTCACGGTCCCGGACGTCCAGACCCACCATGCCCACGGGCGCTCATCGCGCCAGGCCGAGGTCAGCCACCCTGCCACGGCGGTGAGCGAACCCCAGAACACCGCACCGATCACTGCTCCGAGGAGCCCGGCGCCGAGCCCGGCAAGAGTCGCCACGACGGTCACCGTTCCCAGGACCGCCGTCGCTGCCCTGCCCCACACGTGGACCCAGTGCTCGGCATCCATGCGCGCCCACCGTGTCCGTACGTCCGTGCGGTCCTCCTCATCCGGTGCGTCGCGCGGTCGCGCGACGCACCCGGACGCTAGGACGGCCGGGCCGGCCCCTCGCCGTTGTCCACAGCGGAAGGGACCTCGTCCCCTTTCCCGCTCGCACGCTCGCGGCGAGCCTCTGGGCGAGGCCTCAGCCGCGGGTGACGCTCAGGCCGCCGTCGCGGTCGACGACGTCCGCCGGCCAGTCGACGACGACCTCGTCGCCGTCCCGGATGTCGCCGGAGAGCAATGCCCTGGCCAGCTGGTCACCGATCGCCGACTGCACCAGCCGCCGCAGCGGACGCGCGCCGTAGACGGGGTCGAACCCGTTGAGCGCCAGCCACTCCTTCGCCGCGTCGCTGACCCGGAGGGTGAGCCGGCGCGCGGCGAGCCGCCGCGCCAGCACGCCGACCTGGATGTCGACGATGCCGGTCAGCTCGTCGCTCCCGAGGGTGCGGAACACGACGATGTCGTCGAGCCGGTTGAGGAACTCCGGCTTGAAGTGCGTTCGGACGACGTCCATCACCGCGTCCCGGCGCCGCTCCTCGACCACCGACTGGTCGGCGATGAGCTGCGAGCCGAGGTTCGACGTCAGGATCAGGATGGTGTTGCGGAAGTCGACCGTCCGGCCCTGACCGTCGGTGAGCCGGCCGTCGTCGAGCACCTGGAGCAGCACGTCGAAGACGTCCTGGTGCGCCTTCTCCACCTCGTCGAAGAGCACGACGGTGTACGGACGCCTGCGGACGGCCTCGGTGAGCTGGCCCCCTGCCTCGTAGCCGACGTAGCCGGGCGGGGCGCCGACCAGCCGGGCGACGGAGTGCTTCTCGGAGTACTCGCTCATGTCGATGCGGACCATGGCCCGCTCGTCGTCGAACAGGAACTCGGCCAGCGCCTTCGCCAGTTCGGTCTTGCCGACACCGGTCGGGCCGAGGAAGAGGAACGAACCGGTCGGCCGGTTCGGGTCGGCGACGCCGGAACGCGCCCGGCGGACCGCGTCGGAGACGGCGCGGACGGCGTCGGCCTGACCGACCACCCGCCGGGCGAGCTCGTCCTCCATCCGCAGCAGCTTCGCGGTCTCGCCCTCGAGCAACCGGCCCGCAGGGATGCCGGTCCAGGCCTGGACGACCTCGGCGATGTCGTCGGGGCCCACCTCCTCCTTGAGCATCGAGTCCCCGCTCGCGACGGAGTCCTCGGCCGAGGTGAGCGACCGCTCCAGCTCGGGCAGCCGGCCGTAGCGCAGCTCCGCGGCCCGGGAGAGGTCGCCGTCGCGCTCGGCGCGCTCGGCCTCCAGCCGGACGGACTCCAGCTCCTCCTTGATCCGCTGGATGCGCTCGATGGCCGTCTTGTCCTGCTGCCAGCGGAACGTGAGCTCGGCCAGCTCCTGCCGGCGGTTGGCCAGCTCCTCCCGCAGGGCGGCCAGCCGCTCCATCGAGGAGGCGTCGTCCTCCTTGGACAGCGCCATCTCCTCGATCTCCATGCGGCGGACCGCCCGCTCGACCTCGTCGACCTCGACCGGGCGGCTGTCGATCTCCATCCGGAGCCGGCTCGCGGCCTCGTCGACGAGGTCGATCGCCTTGTCGGGGAGGAATCGCGCCGTGACGTACCGGTCCGACAGCGTGGCGGCCGCGACGATGGCGGTGTCGGTGATGCGGACACCGTGGTGCACCTCGTAGCGCTCCTTGAGCCCGCGGAGGATGCCGATGGTGTCCTCGACGGTCGGCTCGCCCACGAAGACCTGCTGGAAGCGGCGCTCCAGGGCCGGGTCCTTCTCGATGTGCTCGCGGAACTCGTCGAGGGTCGTCGCGCCGACCATGCGCAGCTCACCACGGGCGAGCATCGGCTTGATCATGTTGCCGGCGTCCATGGCGGAGTCCCCGGACGCGCCGGCGCCGACGATCGTGTGCAGCTCGTCGATGAACGTGACGATCTGCCCCTCCGCATCGGTGATCTCCTGGAGCACCGCCTTGAGCCGCTCCTCGAACTCGCCGCGGTACTTCGCGCCAGCGACCATCGAGCTGAGATCCAGCGCCATCAGGCGCTTGCCCTTCAGGCTCTCCGGGACGTCGCCGGCCACCATCCGCTGGGCCAGGCCCTCGACGATGGCGGTCTTGCCGACGCCGGGCTCGCCGATCAGCACCGGGTTGTTCTTGGTGCGCCGGGAGAGCACCTGGACGACCCGGCGGATCTCGGTGTCCCGCCCGATGACCGGGTCGATCTTCCCGTCACGGGCCCGCTGGGTGAGGTCGACGGCGTACTTCTCGAGCGCCTGGAAGGTGCCCTCCGGGTCCGGCGTCGTCACCTTGCGGTTGCCGCGGACCGTGCGGAAGGCCGCCAGCAGCGTGTCGCGCGTCGCGCCGGAGCCGGTCAGGACGTCGCCGGCATCACCCGCGGAGCCGGCCAGGCCGACCAGCAGGTGCTCGGTGGAGATGTACTCGTCACCGAGGGCACTGGCCTGCTCGCCTGCGTCGTTGATGACCCGGAGCAGCTCCCGGGACGGCGACGGGGCAGGCACGGTGGCGCCGCTGACGCTGGGCATGCGGCGCAGGGCCGCCTCGGCCTTCGCCCGGACGTCGATGGGGTCCGCGCCGACGGCCGTCAGGAGCGGACCGGCGATGCCGTCGGACTGCTCCAGCAGCGCGGCGAGGAGGTGGAGCGGCTCGAGCGCCGCCTGGCCGCGCGAGACGGCGAGTCGTTGCGCCGCGGCGATGGCTTCCTGCGACCGGGTCGTGAGCTTGCTCTCCATGGTCGGGGACGCGCTTCCTCTCGTCTGGGTGCGTTCGGCCGCCGAGCGCTCCGGCGGCGGGTGGCCGACCAGTGCAACGACCGGCAAGTTGAGTCTGTTCCGCTCAACCTTCCCTCGTCCCGCCGGAGCTCGTCCCCACCCTGCGGGGCGACGAAGCGCGGCGGGACCGTGGCATACGGCATCCCGGGACCTAGACTCGGCTCATGACCGCTCTGCCGGCACCGAGTGTGGCGCTCGACGACCAGTTGTGCTTTGCGCTGTACGCCGCTTCCCGGGCGGTGACGGCGCGCTACCGGCCGATGCTGGACGCCCTGGGCCTGACCTATCCGCAGTACCTGGTCATGATGCTGCTCTGGGAGTCCGACCACCAGACCGTGGGCCAGTTGGGTTCCCGCCTGGCGTTGGACAGCGGCACCCTGTCGCCCCTGCTGAAGCGGCTCACCGCGGCGGGCCTGGTCACGCGCCACCGCCGGGTGGAGGACGAGCGCTCGGTCTCCATCGCCCTGACCGACGAGGGCCGCACCCTCAAGGACAAGGCGTTCGCGATCTCGCAGGAGATGATCGGCGCCATCGGCTTCGACACCGGCGAGTTCGACGAGCTCATGCAGCGGCTGCGCCTGCTCACCGAGCGCGTCAACCGCGGCGAAGCCGTCTGCTGAGCCACCTGCCGGACGCGGTAGACCCGCACGTCACCGGGTAAGGGCAGGCCGACGCGCCGTCCAGGAGCGGGCGGCGCCCGGCACGGAAGAAGGACCATGCCCACTCGCACCGCACGCACCGCCTGGAACGGCACCCTGCAGGAGGGGTCGGGTCAGGTCGAGCTCACCAGCTCGAAGGTCGGCACCTACGAGGTGTCCTTCCCCAAGCGGGCCGCCGAGGAGGCCGACGGGACGACGAGCCCCGAGGAGCTGATCGCGGCCGCACATTCCTCCTGCTTCGCCATGGCGCTCTCGAACGAGATCGGCAAGGCGGGCGGCACGCCGCAGTCTCTCGAGATCACCGCCGACGTGACGCTCGGCCAGAAGGACGGCGGGCCGCACATCACGAAGATCGCACTCACCGTGCGCGGCGAGGTCGACGGCCTCGACGCCGCGGGTTTCGAGCAGGCCGCACAGGCGGCCAAGGCCGGCTGCCCGGTCAGCAAGGCGCTCGCCGGCGTCGACGAGATCACCCTCGACGCCGCACTGGAGAGCTGACCTACGCAGGTATAGGAACCTTTACCTTCATCCGGAGCCTCAGAACGCGGGTAAAGGTTCCTATACCTGGGGAAGTCAGGCGCGGTCGGCGACTCGCTCCGCTGCCTCGTCGCGCATCCGCTCCTCGCCGCTGCGCGTGCTGAGCGCGATCTCCCGGACCAGGACGATCGCCCCCATCGCGACGACGGCGATGACCGCGGAGACGAGAAAGATCCGCCCGGTCGCATCGCCGTAGGAGACGCGGATCAGGGTCTGGATCGCCGGAGGGGCGTCGGCGAGGCTGGCCAGCCCGATGTCGCCGGAGCCGGCAGCCGCGGGAGTGCCGGCCAGCCCTTCGGTGATGAGCGTGCCGACCCGCGTGCTGAGCACCGCCCCCAGCACCGAGACGCCGATCGTGCCGCCGAGGCTACGGAAGAAGGCGACCGCGGAGCTGGCCGCACCGAGATCGGTCGCCGCCACCGTGTTCTGCACGGCGAGCACCAGGTTCTGCATGGTCATGCCGATGCCGACGCCGAGGACGAACAGGAAGGTGCTCAGCAGCACCATGTCCGTCTCGTGGTCGACGAAGGACAGCAGGCCGAAGCCGACGACGACGAGCACGGAGCCCGCGACCAGGAAGCGCTTCCATCGGCCGGTCCTGGTGATCAGGATCCCGGACACCGTCGACGAGAGCAGCAGCCCGGCCACCATGGGGATGGTCAGCAGGCCGGCCGTCGTGGGCGAGTAGCCGCGGGAGATCTGCAGGTACTGGCCGAGGAAGACCGACGATCCGAACATCGCCACGCCGATCGCGATGCTGGCGATGATCGCCAGCGTCGTCGTGCGGTCGCGGAAGAGCCGCAGCGGGACGATCGGCTCCTTGGCCTTCAGCTCGGTGACGATGAACGCCGCGACCGCGGCGAACCCGCCGACGAGGAACAGCGCGGTCTCTGTGGAGGCCCAGGCGAAGCTGTTCCCGGCGAGGGTGACCCAGATCAGCAGGGCCGAGACGCCGGCGGCCAGGAAGGCCGCCCCCACGTAGTCGATGTGCACCGTCCGCTTCGTGACCGGCAGGTGCAGGGTGCGCTGCAGCAGCACGAGGGCGACGATCCCGAAGGGGACGCCGACGTAGAAGCACCAGCGCCAGCCGAGCCAGCTGGTGTCGACCAGCAGGCCACCGAGCAGCGGGCCGCCGACCGTCGCCACGGCCATGACGCTGCCGAGCAGGCCGGAGTACCGGCCCCGCTCGCGCGGGCTGATCATCGCCGCCATCGCGATCTGCACCAGCGCCTGGAGGCCACCGAGGCCCAGCCCCTGCAGGACGCGCCAGGCGATGAGCGCCTCCACCGACTGCGACAGCCCGGCCAGCATCGAGCCGACGACGAAGATGACGATCGAGAGCTGGATGAGCAGCTTCTTGCTGAACAGGTCGGCGAGCTTGCCCCAGATCGGCGTCGACGCCGTCGAGGCCAGGAGCGTCGCGGTGACCACCCACGTGTACTGGCTCTGCGAGCCGCGCAGGTCGGTGATGATCGTCGGCAGGGCGTTCGCGACGACGGTCGAGGACAGGAACGCCACGAACATCGCCAGGAGCATCCCGGACAGCGCCGAGAGGATCTCCCGGTGCGTCATCTGCCCCTGTTGCTCGACGGGGGCGACGTCGGCTTCGGGCGTGGCGATCTCGTCGGCGCGCTGGATGGTGCTGCTCACGGATCTCCTGGAGCTGCCGAGGGGGAAGGGGCGCGCCGACCGGTCATCGCGGCAGGGGTATGCGGGCGGCGCTGCGCGGCGTACCGGCACTCTCGAGGTCGGCGACGAGCCGGTCGAGCAGGCCACCGAGGGTCTGGGCGTCGTCCTCGTCCCAGCCGGCCAGGGCGCTCTTCGCCCAGTCCTGACGGAGGGCGCGGGTGTGGGCGATCGCGTCGCCCCCTGCGGGGGTGAGGCTGAGCAGGCTCGCCCGGCCGTCCACCGGGTCGGGCCGGCGTTCGACGTACCCCGCCCGCTCCAGGACGGCGATCTGCCGGCTGGCGACGGAGGCCTCGATGCCGGCCCGGTCTGCCAGGGCGCTGCAGCGCTGGCCGCCGTCCTGTTCCAGCGGGATGAGCAGCGCCCAGCCGAAGGAGGGCAGCTCGCCGTAGAGCTGGGCGGCGGACCGCGTGCTGACGTGCCGCCCGGCACGGACGAGCTGGGCGACGCTCGACGTCAGCCGATCCCGGGTCGCGGGACTGATGGGCATGGGATTCCTCGGTGTCGTGCAGATAAGTGCAGACCGCAACCATATACCTGCTTGGTTGCTTTCTGCAACGACCTGCACGTCAGAGGTCCTCTGCCGCCCACATCGGGGCGGGCCGGCGGGGTCAGCCGGGAGTCGGCGGGTCGACGCCGGCGTCGCGGGCCTCGCCCATGCGGTTCAGCCGACCGAGCAGTTCCGCGAGGCGGGCGACGTCCTCCGCCGGCCAGTCCCCGAGGTCGGACTCCCATCGCGCCCGGCGCACGTCCCGGATCCGCGAGAGCCGCGCCGAGCCATCGGCGGACGGCGTGAGCACCTGCGCCCGGCCGTCCACGGGGTCCGCCGTCCGGTCCACCAGGCCGAGGTCGACCAGGCTGGACACCTGCCGGCTGACCGTGCTCTTGTCCAGCCCGAGGCGGGTGACCAGCTCGCTGGCCCGGAGGGGCCGGAGTCCTGGAGCAGCGCGAGCAGCCCGTAGGCGGCGCCGTCGAGGTCGGGGTGCAGCTCACCGGCGAGCCGGGCCGAGATGGCCCGCGAGCGGCGGAGCAGCAGGGCGATCTCGCGCTCCAACCGGACGAAGGCCTGATGCGGATTGACGGGGTGCGGTCCGCTCGGCTCGGCGTCGCTCACCGGTCACCCCGCGGGCGCCACACGACCAGCGCCGAACTCTGCCGACGCTGGGGCACCAGATCGCGCCGGTACCCGGCGGGGACGGCCGCCTCTGCGGCCATGCGCCGGGCATCGGACAGGTCGAGCGCCTCGAGCAGTTCACGGACGCGGGCCTGCAGCGCCTCGACCTGCGACTCCAGGTCGATGATCCGCTTGATCCCGGCGAGGTTCACGCCGTCCTCCTGCGAGAGGCGCTGCACCTCCCGGAGCAGCGCCACGTCCCGCGGGCTGTACCGGCGGCCACCACCGGGGTCCGGCCGGGACTGACCAGCCCGAGCCGGTCGTACTGGCGCAGCGTCTGCGCGTGCATGCCCGCGAGCTCCGCCGCGACCGAGATCACGAACACGGGGGCGTCCTCGGCCACGGCACGGACGCCGTCGGAGTGGCTGCTCACCGTTCAGCTCCCGCCTGGACCGCCGCGGTGATCTGGGGGCGCGGGTCCTCCCCCATCTCCTCGGCGAGGCTCTCGACGACCTTGCGCTGCGCGGGCGTCAGCCGGGACGGCACCGCCACCTCGAGGGTGACCAGCAGGTCGCCCGACCGGCTCTTCCCGTGCACGCCCCGCCCCCGGACGCGCAGCGTGCGCCCGCTCGCCGTCCCGGCCGGCACCTTGAGCGAGACGTTCCCGTCGAGCGTCGGCACGGTCAGCGTCGTCCCGAGCGCCGCCTCGGCGAAGGTGATCGGCACGGTGAGCGTGAGGTCCTCACCCTTGCGCCCGAACAACTCGTGCTCGGAGACGTGCACGACGACGAACAGGTCGCCGGCCGGGCCGCCCCGCCGTCCCGGTGCCCCCTTGCCGGCCAGCCGGATGCGCTGGCCGTCCTTGACCCCGCCGGGATGCGGACGGTGATCGTGCGGGTCTGGGTGGTCACGCCGTTGCCGGCACAGGTCGGGCACGGGTCATCGACGACCGAGCCGGTACCGCGGCAGTTGCGGCACGGCTCGGAGAACGCGAAGGCCCCTGGCTGCGGCTGGTGACCCCGGCGCCCTGGCACACCGGGCAGTTGTGCGGACTCGTCCCGGGCTTGGCGCCGCTGCCGTTGCAGGTCGGGCAGGTGCCCGGGCTCTGCATGCGCAGCGGCACCGTCACGCCCAGGGCGGCCTCGTCGAAGGAGAGCGTCGCCTCCGTCTCGACGTCCTGGCCCCGGGCGGGACCGGACGCCGCCTGGCTGCGGGCCCGCGCCCCGCCTCCGGCCGCGCCGCCGAACAGCCCGCCGAGGAGGTCCCCGAGCCCTCCGGCACCCCGGCCACCGGCCGCGCCGGCACCCCCGTCGCGTTGAAGAGGTCGCCGATGTCGAACGGCTGACCCCCACCGCCCCCGCCCGGGAAACCGCCGGGGAAGCCACCCGGCCGCCCGCCGCCCCCGAAGAGCCGCCGGGCGTCGTCGTATTCCGCCCGGCGCTTGGGATCCGACAGCACGTCGTAGGCCTCGGAGACGTCCTTGAAGCGCGCCTCGGCCTCGGCGTTGCCCGGGTTCTTGTCCGGGTGCAGCTCCGTGGCCAGCTTGCGGTAGGCCTTCTTGATCGCCGACGCATCGGCGTCCTTGGGGACGCCCAGCGCGGCGTAGTAGTCCTTCTCGATGAAGTCCCGGGTGCTCATCGACACACCTCCCGTCTCTGGGCAGCGCCGCAGGCTCCGATGACACACCGGAGGTGCGTTGGGGAACCGGACACCTTCGGTGCGTTCATCCCGCCCCCTTCCTCTGGATCAGTCGGACGCCGCGGCGCCGGGCTGCTCGCCGGCCGGCGCTTCCTCGGCGGTCGCCGAGGGGCGGGGTTCTCCGGTTCGCTGACGCCGACCATCGCCGTCCGCAGGACGCGGTCGCCCCGGCGGAACCCCTGCCGCAGCACCGTGGTGGCGGTCGGGACCGAGACCTCCGGGGACGTGTCGTGCAGGACCGCCTCGTGCAGCGAGGGGTCGAACGGGTCACCGGCCGTGCCGAACGCCTCGACGCCCAGCCCGTCGAGGAGCCCCAGGACGCGGTCGGCCACGACCTTGAACGCGCCGGTGAGGTCGCCGTGGTCACGGGCCCGCTCGATGTCGTCGACGATCGGGAACAGCTGCAGCGCGAACCGCTCGGCCGCCTGGTCGACGACCAGCGTCCGGTCGCGGTCGACCCGCCGCCGGTAGTTGGCGTATTCGGCGGTGACCCGCTGGAGGTCCTCGGTCCGCTCGACCAGCTGCTTCTCCAGATCACCGTCGCCGGACGGCGGGTCGGCGGGGGTGCAGGCTGGCTCGGCGTCAGCTCCTCGGCGACCGGCGTCTCGTGCTCGCTCATCTGTTCCTCTCGGGCAGCTGCATCGGCGGTGGGGTGCGGCGGGTGCCGGCCGGCTGGTCGCCGACCGGCACCCGGATCGCACCGGTGGTCGGATCGATGCGCCGCTTGTCGCGGATCACGACCCGCGGCGCATCCTCGTCCCGCTGTGTCATGGCTGACCTCCGCAGGCGTCGGTCAGCGTGGTCACGCGCGCTTGTCGGTGTCCTCGTCGACGATCTCGGCGTCAACGACGTCGTCGTCAGCGGACGTGGACGTTGACCCGCCGGCCTCCCCTCGGCCCCGGGCGCACCCTCGGCCCCGGCGGCTTCGGCGTTCTGGGCGTAGAGCGCGCCACCGACCTCCTGGGAGACCCGGGCGACCTTCTCCTGCGCGGTCTTGATGGCCTCGATGTCGGAGCCACCGAGAGCCGAGCGCAGGTCGGTCAGCGCCTCGCCGAGCTCGTCCTTCTTCTCGGCCGGGATCTTGTCGCCGTTCTCGGCCAGGAACTTCTCGGTCTGGTACTGCAGCGACTCGGCGAGGTTGCGGGTCTCGGCCTCCTCGCGGCGCTTCTTGTCCTCGTCGGCGTGCGCCTCGGCGTCCTTCATCATCCGCTCGATGTCGTCCTTCGGGAGCGCCGAGCCGCCGGTGATGGTCATCGACTGCTCCTTGCCCGTGCCGAGGTCCTTGGCGTGGACGTGCACGATGCCGTTGGCGTCGATGTCGAAGGCGACCTCGATCTGCGGGACGCCGCGCGGCGCCGGGGGCAGACCGGTCAGCTCGAACATGCCGAGCTTCTTGTTGTAGGCCGCCATCTCGCGCTCGCCCTGGAAGACCTGGATCTGCACCGACGGCTGGTTGTCGTCGGCCGTCGTGAAGATCTCCGAGCGCTTGGTCGGAATCGTGGTGTTGCGCTCGATGAGCTTGGTCATGATCCCGCCCTTGGTCTCGATGCCCAGGGACAGCGGGGTGACGTCGAGGAGCAGGACGTCCTTGACCTCGCCGCGGAGGACACCGGCCTGCAGCGCGGCACCGATCGCGACGACCTCGTCGGGGTTGACGCCCTTGTTGGGCTCCTTGCCGCCGGTCAGCTCGCGGACGGTGTCGGAGACGGCAGGCATGCGGGTCGAGCCACCCACCAGGACCACGTGGTCGATCTGGTCGACGGAGATGCCTGCGTCCCGGACCGCCTGGTTGAACGGCGCCTTGGTGCGGTCGAGCAGGTCCTGGGTCATCCGCTGGAACTCGGCGCGGGTGATCGTGACGTCGAGGTGCAGCGGACCCTCCGCGCCGGCGGTGATGTAGGGCAGGTTGATGTTGGTCGACTGCGCGCCCGACAGCTCGATCTTGGCCTTCTCGGCGGCCTCGCGGAGGCGCTGCATGGCCAGCTTGTCCTTGGACAGGTCGATGCCGTTGGAGGCGTTGAACGTCTTGACCAGGTGGTCCATGACCTTCTGGTCCCAGTCATCACCACCGAGGTGGTTGTCACCGGCGGTGGCCTTCACCTCGATGACGCCGTCCCCGATCTCGAGCAGGGAGACGTCGAAGGTGCCGCCACCGAGGTCGAAGACGAGGATCGTCTGCTCGGTCTCGCCCTTGTCCAGCCCGTAGGCCAGCGCGGCCGCGGTCGGCTCGTTGACGATGCGCAGGACGTTGAGGCCCGCGATCTCACCGGCCTCCTTGGTGGCCTGGCGCTGCGCGTCCTCGAAGTAGGCCGGGACGGTGATGACCGCGTCGGTCACCGGCTCGCCCAGGTAGGTCTCGGCGTCGCGCTTGAGCTTCTGCAGGATGCGGGCGGAGATCTCCTGCGGCGTGTACTTCTTGCCGTCGATCTCGTCCGTGCCCCAGTTCGTGCCCATGTGCCGCTTGACGGAGCGGATGGTGCGGTCGACGTTGGTGACCGCCTGGTTCTTCGCGGACTGGCCGACGAGGACCTCGCCGTTCTTCGCGAAGGCGACGACCGACGGGGTGGTGCGCGAGCCCTCGGAGTTCGCGATGACCGTCGGCTCGCCGCCCTCCAGGACGGTGACGACGGAGTTGGTGGTGCCGAGGTCGATACCGACCGCTCGAGCCATGGGGATGGCCTCTCTTCCGTTCGAGTGTGCGGGTGGATCAGGTCTGCTCAGGAGCCGAGGGACCGCAGCGCCAGAACCGACTTGCGCGTGGTCCGCTCAACTTTCCTGCCCACGATAACGGCAGGCCCCGCACCAGTGTTCCCGGGGCCGCGGTAGGTCCTCAGGTGCGCCTTGTCGCAGGGAGGTGCCCGGTATGCAGCGAACCCCACCGCCACACCCCGCACCCCAGGCGTGCGCGCCCCCGCTGTCCACAGGCCGGCCCACGCCACGGCGCCGCCGCACCACACTGTCGCCGTGCATCCGCTCCTGCGCGCCGTCGCAGAACGCCAGCTCGGCCTGTTCACCGCCGCCGACGCCCGCCGCGCCGGGTACGAGCACGGCGAGATCCGGCACCTGTGCTCATCGGGGACGTGGGTTCGCCTCCGCCGGGGATCTACGCGGTGGCCGAGGAACTCGCGCGGTCAGATCGGCGGCTCATGATCGACTGCGCTGCCGTCCTGCTGGACCTGGGCAGGCCCGAGGCTGCGCTCAGCCACGCCACGGCGCTCCGCCTCTGGGGCCTGCCCGCGCGCCGCGCACTCCTTCCCGACACGCTGCTCCTCACCCACCCGTCCCTCTACCGGAAGGGCAAGGGCTTCACCGTGCGGCGCGCACCGCTCGGTCCGGGCGACGTCGAGCGTCGCGGTCCGCTTCGCCTCACGACGCCGGCCCGGACCCTGGTGGACATCGCCCGGCAGTGGCCCGTGGAGGACGCCGTCGTCGCCATGGACGCAGCGCTGCTCCGGAAGCGGGTGGATGCCGCAGACCTCGCCGCGGCGGTGGCGGCCGCACGGTCCTGGCCAGGAGCGCCACGAGCCGCCCGCGCCGCGGGACTCGCCGACGGGCGGGCGGAGTCACCTCTGGAGACCCGCGGCCGCCTGCGACTTCTCGGGGCGCGGCTGCCGACTCCGCAACTGCAGGTCGAGATCCGCTCCGGCGGACGACTCCTCGGAGTCGCCGACGCCTGGTTCGACGCCGCCGCCGTCGCGATCGAGTTCGACGGACGGATCAAGTACACCGATCCGTGGCGGGGACGGGATCCCGGTCAGGTGCTCTGGGAGGAGAAGCGCCGGGAGGACGACATGCGCGCCCTCGACATCCGCTTCGTGCGGCTGGCCGACGAGGATGTGGGGCCGGGCTGGCCGGCGGTGGAGACGAGGGTGCGCGCGTTGCTCGCCCGCCCCGGCCCGGCCGTCCGGCGGTTCACGGCGACGCCTCGCACCCGAGGCGTCCTCCGGGCGGGATGACCTCGGGTTCGCGGCGTGGCAGCGGGGCTCGCGGTCGATCACGAATCCCGCTGCCACACGGCGAACCTCAGTCGGTGGGGGCCTCGGTGGGGTCGGCGGGCGGGAAGGTCGGCAGCGGCACCTCGGGGCGCGCGTCATCGGTGTCGCACGTGCCGGCCGGCACCAGCGCCCCGTCGGCGCCCGAGCCCGACGGCTCGTACACCTGCGGGTAGGAGTTCGGCACGGGGACGCCGTCGGCCGCGCGCGGCTGCTCGAGGACCCGGGCGCAACCGTCTGCCCACCACTCCTGGAAGCCCACCTTCAGCGGGCGGCCGTCCTGGTCGTAGAGCAGCACGCCGTCCAGCGGCGTCCCGTCGGCGGCGTACGGGAGGACGTCGGTCACCGGGCCGTACCGCGAGACCAGCGGGTACCTGCCACTCGCGACGTCCTGCTCGGCGGCGAACGCGGAGTTCGCGGCGTAGGACGCGTAGGAGTAGTCCGCTTCCTGCTGTTGCAACTCGTCCTGCGCGACGGCGGCGGAGGCGAGCACCAGCACGACGCCGAAGGCGGCGACCAGGACGCTCGCCGGGCGCGGCAGGCTCCGCCGGCCCAGGGCCACCGACCCGGCGACGGCGGCGAGGACGGCGACGACGCCGAGCTCGTCGCTGCCCATTGGCGCCGGCACGGGAAGTCGCGGACGCCGTCGGTGACCAGCAGGCAGGGCACGAGCACCAGCAGGTAGCCGCGGAGGACCCACCACGCCGGACGCAGCTCGCGCAGCAGGCGCCACACCTCGTGGGCGGCGGTGGTGATGCGGCGCCCGGCAGGCGAGGAGAGGAACTCGTCGAGCCGGTCGCGCAGTGCCGGGGTCGGCGGCCGGACGGCGCTCCCGCGCGGGGGCAGGCCTGCGGCGGAACGCAGGTCGGCTGCGTACTGAGCGGGCGGGCCGAGGCGGACGACGACGGGCCGGTCGTCGTCCTCGGCGGCCAGCGCCTCCAGGTGCTGATCGAGATCCTCGAGCAGCGCGCTCCGGTCCTCGGTGGGCAGGTCTGCCAGCTCGTGCTCGACGGCGGCCAGGTAGTCCTGCGTCTGCCGGGTGATCGCCTCGGCCGGAGCGGTCATGCCGCCACCTCCGGGCCGGTCAGGAGGCCGTCGACGGTGTCGGCGAACGTCCTCCACGTCTTGGTCGAGTCCTCGAGCACCGAGCGCCCCCTGTCGTTGATCGCGTAGTACTTGCGGTGCGGCCCCTCGTCACTCGGGACGACGTAGGACGTCAGCGCACCCGCCTGGTACAGGCGACGCAGGGTGCCGTAGACCGACGCGTCGCCCACCTCCTCCAGGCCCGCGGCGCGCAGGCGGCGCACCACGTCGTAGCCGTAGCCGTCGGCATCGCGCACGACGGCGAGCACGGCGAGGTCCAGCACGCCCTTGAGCAGCTGACTGGCGTCCACGACCGCACCCCGCTTCCTGTTCCGCTGTAGCCGTACGGACGGTAGTGCACGATGCGCAGTAGTCCTGGCGGGCGAGGACCGGCGTGTCGCAGCCGCTGGGCGGTGCGCCCGTCGGCGCCGGTGGCTCTCTGTGCGCGGCACCAGGGTTACCGGCGAGTAGCATCGGCGGGCGCCAGCTATGGTGCGGAGCGTTGCGGGACAGCCGTGCCGCATGCGATCCGAGTCCGGCTCCGGCTGGTGCGGACGACGGCTCGCGAACCACTGGAGTGACCTCGTCCCCGCACGGCGGGCGGGAGTCGGCCGACGCCGTCAGGCGTACGCGGGAGGAATTGAATGACGGGCCCTCTGCAGATCGTCCTGGGCACGATCAGCGTCCTGTTCCTGATCGTCTCGTCCGTGCTGGCCTACCGCGCCGTCCGGGCGATGGTGCGGATCATCCGCACCGGTCAGCCCGACGGCACCCGCTTCGGCCCGGTGAAGAGCCGGCTGAAGACGCTGGCGATCGAGTCGCTCGGACACACCCGGATGCTCAAGTGGTCGGCCATCGGCGCCGCCCACTGGTTCGTCTTCGTCGGCTTCTACGGCCTGTTCCTCACCCTGGTCGAGGCGTTCGGCGAGGTCTGGAACCCGGCCTTCCACCTGCCGCTCATCGGTGAGTGGTCCCTGTGGAACCTGTTCGCCGACATCATCGGCACCGGCACGATCCTCGGGATCCTCTACCTGATCTACCGGCGCCAGAAGGACCACCCGCGCCGCCAGGGCCGGAAGAGCCGGTTCGCCGGTACCAACGAGGGCCGCGGCTACTTCGTCGAGGCCGTCGTCCTCACCGTCGGCGTCGCGATCCTGCTGATCCGCGCGCTGAAGGTCTCCAGCGACCTCACCGACGCGCCGGCCTGGTCGCACCCGATCTCCGGCGCCCTCGCCGCGATCCTGCCCGACAGCCCCGACCTGCTGACCGTCGTCGCGTTCGTGAAGATCGTGGTGAGCCTGACCTGGCTGGTCGTCATCAGCCGGATCCTGAACATGGGCGTCGCCTGGCACCGGTTCAGCGCCTTCTTCAACATCTACTTCAAGCGCGAGGACGACGGCACCGTCGCCCTCGGTCCGCTCCAGCCGATGACCAGCGGCGGCAAGCCCATCGACTTCGAGGATCCGGGCGAGGACGACGTGTTCGGCCGCGGGAAGATCGAGGACTTCACCTGGAAGGGGATGCTGGACTTCACCACCTGCACCGAGTGCGGGCGGTGCCAGAGCCAGTGCCCGGCCTGGAACACGGGCAAGCCGCTCAGCCCCAAGATGGTGATCATGGACCTCCGCGACCACCTCTACGCGAAGGCCCCTACCTGCTCGGCGAGAAGACGGCGGCCGAGACGGCGCCGGACTACGACGTCCTCAAGCCCTCCGACGAGCAGGCCTGGGCGTCGGGCTACGCCCGCATCGAGGGGACCAACGACGCGCAGGCGCACCGGCCGCTGGTCGGCACGCTCGAGGAGGGCGGGGTCATCGACCCCGACGTCCTGTGGAGCTGCACGAGCTGCGGCGCCTGCGTGGAGCAGTGCCCGGTCGACATCGAGCACGTCGACCACATCATGGACATGCGCCGCTACCAGGTGCTGATCGAGTCGAACTTCCCGTCCGAGGCCGGCGTCATGCTGCGCAACATCGAGAACCGCGGGAACCCGTGGGGCATGCAGCCCAGCGCACGCAACGACTGGATCAAGGAGCTCGACTTCGAGGTGAAGGTGGCCGACGGCCCCTCGACTACGACATCGAGTACCTGTTCTGGGTCGGCTGCGCCGGCGCCGTCGACGACCGGGCCAAGAAGGTCACGAAGGCCGTCGCCGAGCTGCTCAACATCGCGGGCGTCGAGTTCGCCGTCCTCGGGGACGGCGAGAGCTGCTCGGGCGACCCGGCCCGCCGCCTCGGCAACGAGTTCGTCTTCCAGATGCAGGCGCAGCAGAACATCGAGGTGCTCGACGGTGTCTTCGAGGGCCGCGTGCCGGGGATGCGCAAGATCGTGGCCACCTGCCCGCACTGCTTCAACTCCCTCGGCCGGGAGTACCCGCAGCTCGGCGGCGAGTACGAGGTCGTGCACCACACCCAGCTGCTCGGCCAGCTGATCGAGGAGGGCCGGCTCACCCCGGTCACGCCGATCGACCGCAAGGTGACCTACCACGACCCGTGCTTCCTCGGCCGGCACAACAAGGTCTACACGCCGCCGCGGGAGATCCTCGAGTCCGTCCAGGGCCTCTCCACCCAGGAGATGCACCGCTGCAAGGACCGCGGCTTCTGCTGCGGCGCCGGCGGTGCGCGCATGTGGATGGAGGAGAAGATCGGCAAGCGCATCAACATGGAGCGCACCGAGGAGGCCCTCGAGCTCGATCCCGACGTCATCTCCACGGCCTGCCCGTTCTGCATCACGATGCTGAGCGACGCGCTCACCAGCAAGAAGCAGAACGGCGAGGCGGGGAGCACGTCGAGGTGCTCGACGTCAGCCAGATCCTGCTGCGCTCGATGACGCCGGTCGGGGTCGGCGCCCAGGGTGCGGAGTCCGGCCCCGACGTCGGCACCTCGCCCGGCGCCGACCCGGTCGGCGAAGGGTCGGCGGCGACCGAGCACAGCTGAGAAGGGTCTCCTCGCCCGCCTGCGAGGAGACGGGTGACGGCGCGTGCCCCTCGTGGGGGCACGCGCCGTCGTCGTCCCAGGCCGGGAAGATCGTTACGTCGGCTCACGACCCGGGGGACGACGGACGGCGGCGATGGAGGACGATCCTCCGGTGACCGGGACCGCTCCCCGGCCGCGACGAGCTCCCGCCGCGGCCCCGCGCTGATCGCCGTCGCCATCGTGCTGACGGCGCTCAACCTCCGGACGGCGGTCACGAGCGTCGGCCCCGTGCTGGAGGAGATCGAGCGCGGCCTGGGCATCTCCAGCAGCCTGGCCGGGGTCATCACCACCATGCCGGTGCTGTGCTTCGCGCTGATCGGGTTCACCGGTCCCGCCCTGTCGGCGCGCTACCGCGACTCGCACGTGCTCGCCGGCGCGCTGCTCGCCATGACCGTCGGGCTCGGGGTGCGCAGCTCCGCCGACGCCTTCCCCGTGTTCCTCGCCGGGACCGCGCTGGCCATGGCCGGCGGTGCGCTGGGCAACGTCATGCTCCCCGGCCTGGTGAAGCGGCACTTCCCGGGCCGGACCGGCCCCTCATCGGCGCCTACAGCACCGCGATGGGCCTGGGCGCGACCCTGGCCGCCGTTGCCTCGCAGCCGATCGCCGACGCGGCCGGCAGCGAGGGGTGGCGCTGGGGGCTCGTCGTCTGGGCGGCGCCGGCGCTGGTCGCGGCCGGCGTGTGGCTGACCGTCCCGGCTGCCCCCGACGTCTCCCGGCAGGGCCACACGGCCGTCCGGATGCGCTCCCTGGTGCACAGCCCGACGGCGATGGCGATCACCACCTTCTTCGGCGTCCAGTCGCTGCAGGCCTACGTCGTCATCGGCTGGTCGGCCCAGTACCTGCGCGACTCCGGGCTGAGCGCGGCGACCGCGGGGATCCTACTGGGCCTGAACTCCGTCGTCGGCCTGCCGCTGAGTGCCGTCATCCCCTCGCTCACCGTCCGGCCGCGGCTGCAGCGCCCGCTGCTCGTGGTGTTCATCGCCGCCTACGTGGCCGGCTGGACGGGGCTCTGGACGGCGCCGACCGCCGCCCCGTGGCTGTGGATGATCCTGATCGCCGTCGGCATGGGCACGTTCTCGATGGTGCTCACCCTGATCGGCCTGCGAGCCCGGACGCCCGAGACGGTGGCGGCGCTCTCCACCGTGAGCCAGAGCTGGGGCTACGTGCTCGCCGGCACCGGGCCGCTGCTCGTGGGCGTCCTGCGAGGCGCCACCGGCAGCTACGACGGCATGTTCGTCATCGTGCTCACCGGCGTCGCGGTGCTCGCCGTCGCGGGCTGGATCGCCACCCGGCAGGTCTTCGTCGACGACGAGGTGGAGCGGTCCGTCCCCGGCTGGTCACCGTCGGGCCGCTGCTCCGAGGTGCTCGAGACGGCCGGCGTCGAGGTGCCGGCCAGTGCGCACGTCAGCCGGACCGGCGGGTCTCCGCCCGCGTGAAGTTCCGGTAGGACCGGGACGGCGTCGGACCCCGCTGATCCTGGTACCGGGAGCCGTAGACCGCCGAGCCGTAGGGGTGCTCCGACGCGCTGGTCAGCCGGAACAGGCACAGCTGGCCGATCTTCATCCCCGGCCAGAGCGTGATCGGCAGGTTCGCCACGTTGGAGAGCTCCAGCGTGATGTGCCCCGAGAATCCCGGGTCGACGAAGCCGGCCGTCGAGTGGGTGAGCAATCCGAGACGCCCTAGACTCGATTTTCCTTCGAGTCTCGCTGCGAGGTCGTCGGGGATCGAGACCACCTCGAGCGTCGAGCCGAGCACGAACTCGCCCGGGTGCAGCACGAACGGCTCGTCACCCTCGGGCTCCACCGCCGTCGTGAGGTCGTCCTGCTGGATCGCCGGGTCGATGTGGGTGTACCGGGAGTTGTTGAAGACCCGGAAGAACCGGTCCAGCCGGACGTCGATGCTGGAGGGCTGCACCAGCGCCGCGTCGTAGGGCTCGATGCCGAGGCGGCCCTCGGCGATCGCGGCGGTGATGTCGCGGTCGCTCAGCAGCATGGCGCGGAGTCTAGGGACCGGCCGGCTCACCCCTCCGGGCGAACCCGTCCCGACGTCCCTCAACCGGCCCGCCGGACAGGTCGACGTCGTGGAGGAAGACGCGCGTCCGCCCCCGTCCCCGGGGCCGGACACCTCCGGACGGTCCGGTGGGCGGTCACCGGAGGTCCGGGATGACGAGCACGAGGGTCCAGGCGATGGCCCTGGTCACTGCTGCCGTGGCGGGGTACGCGGGTGCCGCGGCCATCACGGCGCTGGCGGCCCCGGCACTGCCGCCCATCGCCATCGCCACCGACTTCGGTCCGGGCGACGGCCTGACGCGCTACGCCCTCACGGCTGCGCCCGGCGCGCTGGGCGACGACCTGCTCGCGGCGCTGGAGGCCGTCCCCGGCGTGGCCACCGCCCAGTCGCTCGGCGACGGGCGCGCCCTGGTCGCGACCGACGGGGTGACACCGGAGCGGCTGGGAGCGGTCCCGGGGTCGCCGCGGTCGAGCTCTCGCCGTCAGTACCGGTCCTCGGCACCGTCAGCGACCCGTACTTCCCGCAGTACGGCTGGAACCTCGAGAACACCGGCACCAACTCCTACCAGCAGCCCGTGACCCCCGTCGTCGACGCCGACGTCGATGCGACCGACGGCTGGGCGACCGGCACCGGCGCGGGGCGCATCGTCGCCGTCGTCGACAGCGGATTCGACTCCGACCACCCGGAGCTGGCCGCCTCCCTGTGGACCAACCCGGACGAGAGCTGCGGCAGCACCGACACCGACGGCAACGGGCTCGCCGGGGACTGCCACGGCTGGAACTTCTACACCAACAGCGCGGACGTCGACAACGGCAGCCTGGGCACGCACGGGGCGAGCGTCGCCGGCGTCATCGGCGGCCGCGCCGGCAACGGCGTCGGGACCGCCGGCGTCGCGCCGGAGGTGACGATGATGCCGCTGGTCATCGGCGGCGGCGACACCGTCGACGTGAACCTCGGGGCCAGGGCCATCCGGTACGCCGTCGACCACGGCGCCGACGTCATCACCGCCTCGTGGGGCGGGACGTTCACCGGTGCGCCCCTGCAGGCGCTGAAGGACGCGGTCGCCTACGCCGCCGCCCACGACGTCGTCGTCGTGGCCGCCGCCGGCAACGACGCGATGAACCGCGACACCGACATCATGTACCCGGCCAGCCTGCCCGACCCCAACGTCATCACGGTCGGGAACTCCACGGCCGGTGACACCGTGTCGCCGAGTTCGGCGTACGGCGCCACCAACGTCGACCTGTTCGCGCCAGGGCACCTGGTGCTCACCACGTGGAACGACGGCGGCGTGCGGCTGGTCAGCGGCACGTCCATCGCGGGGCCCCAGGTCGCCGCCGCCTACGCGCTGTACCGCGCCCAGATGCCCGCTGCCGGGTACGCGGAGGTGAAGCAGGCACTGCTCGACGACGTGGACCCGCTGCCCGCCTTCAGCGGCAAGTCGGTGACCGGCGGCCGGCTGACGATGAGCCGGCTCACCGGCACGCCCACGGAGTCGGCGACCTACGCCTTCACCTCGATGACCTCCCCGGCCGGCGTCGTCTCCCCGGCCATCGGCGTCACCGGCCCGACGACGGCCGGCCACTACTCGGTCGTCCTCGGCCTCGGCATGGAGGACGGCGGCACGATCTGGGCGCTGTCGGGCAAGAGCGTGACCCTCGGCGGGGCCAGCGTCGCCACCGACGACGCCGGTGACGCCGTCTTCCCCTGGGCACCATGCCGGGTCTGGACGGCGTGGGTCTCGCGCCCAGCATGGAACTCGGCGACGGCCGCTACGTCCTCACGGTCCAGACGCTCCGGGACGGCAGCCCGGTGGGCCGCGCGTACGCCGCCCCGCTGCTCGTGGGCACGGCCGTGCCGGCGCCGAGCACCCCGGGTGGGTCCGGCGGCACGACGCCGGAGGGCGACGGCGACGGCCCGGGCACCTCGCCCGGCGGGACCACGCCGCCCGGCGGCAGCACGACCCCGACCGTCCCGGGCGGGGCAGCACCCCGCCCTCCCCGGCCCCGGCACCACGCCGGACGGCTCCGGCAGCTCGCCGGGGAGCACCCCCGGCAGCACGCCCGGGACCACCCCGGACAGCGGCGACCCGGACACCACGGAGCCCGACTCGGGCACGCCGTCGCTGCCCCCGTCGGCACCGCACCCGGCGGTGGCACGTCGCCCGGCTCCGGCTCCACGCCGGGGACGACGCCGGGCACGACCACCCCGGACACCACCGCGCCGGACACCACCGCGCCGGACACCACCCCGGGCACGACCCCGGCACGACTCCTCCGGACGGTTCGACGCCCGGCACGCCGGTGCCCGGCAGCACGCCCTACCCCGAGTACGGCGCCTTCCGGATCACCTCGCTCAGCCCGAACGTGGTCGACGTCGAGGGCGGCACCGTCGTCACCATCGACGGCCTGGCCCTGCCCGCGGACCCGACCGTGCGCATCGGCTCGACGGCCACCGCCACGGTGGTCCGGGCGACGACCACCCGGCTGACCTTCCGCGTTCCCGCGCGGGTGGCCGGCGTCTACGACGTGTCGGTCTTCGCACCGGACGGCCGGTCCACCGTGCTCAGCAACGCGCTCACCTACGCGTCCGGCGTGGGCACCACGCCGGACGACGGGACCGCCGGTTCCCCGGACGACGGCACCGGCGCCACCCCGCCCGGGAGCACGGCGCCGGGGACCCCGCTCCCGGCGGATCCGACCCCGGTGACAGCGGCTCGACGCCCGGCACCGCGCCGGTCGTCCGCACCGGCCCCGGCGGTGAGCGGCTGGTGAGCTCGGCGAAGTTCGGCCGGCTCGGCTCGATCTGGTCGCTGGACTGCTCGTCGTCCTGCTCCGGGGTCGCGATCTGATCCAGCCCTGACTGCTGCGCCCCGTCCGACTTCCCCATGCGGACGGGGCGCAGTGCGTCCCGCCACATCTCGACCGGCCGGGCAGCTGCCGATCACTCCTCCGCAGGACCACCATCGCAGGAGGTCGACGAGCCGGACACCCAGCCGGCGCCGCGGGCGGCACGCGGGGCCCTCGCGCCGTTCGGCCGACGGGCGTCGAGCGGACCTTCGCCGCCGACGCGCTGATCGTCTCGAAGACCGACCCGCCCGGGATCATCACCTACGTCATCGAGGTCTTCCTCCGGGTCAGCGGCTACGAGACGGCCGACGTCATCGGGCAGCCGCACGCCACGAGCGCCGTGGCCGACGCAGTGGCAGAGCGGGGCGGCTCCTACGACGAGCTCATCTGCGCGGTCATCACCAGCGAGGAGAACTGACACATGGGCCTCCGCCGGAGCCGTGGCGCGAACCGCAGCGACGTCGAGGAGCTCGTACCGCGCCTTCGTGTGCACTGCAGGCCGAAGTAGCCACCCGCCAGGGAGACAACCTTGCCGTCCGTGTGACATCGGCGGCCCTGGCGATCTCCCTGCAGGTAGTCCCCGTACTGCACACCGCCCACTCTCCGCCGCCGCGTTAGCGCAGCACACTGAGGAAGCTGTCGGAACTGAGAGCGGCCGCATATAGCGCTACCCGCCGGCTCGGTGCCGGGACATGTGACCGGCTACCCGGCTTGAACAAGCCGCGGCTCCATTCCCGCAGCCCCATAGATGTCACGCATCGCCTGATTCCACTCTTCGATTGCGTCCGCGCGCGCCGACAGTTCACGCGCGAATGCAGATGGGGCTCCCGTATCGACTGCGTCGATCAGCGCCTCACTTGCCACAACCATGCCGGCAAGCGCATTCCGCATCCGGTCGACCACGTCGCCGAGTCGTTCCGCGCCGTCCAGCGAGGCCGGCGGGGACACATCGCGAGTGTTGAGTCCCGATAGGGCCGTGTCGAAGAATTCCCGAGCAGAAATAGCGTTTCGCGCCGCGACCACTGAGTCACCACCGGCAGCGTGGACCGCCTCCGCGTTCTCCACGTACAAGCTCATCACGCCCTGGACCGGCTCGGCGAACGCCTCGTCGATATCCGTCGCGTACGAACGCGCATCGTTGGCCCGCTGCTCGGCGTCCGCGGCCGCTTCCTCCTCCTCCTCCCTCGCGGCCTGCGCTTCACGATTCTCTGCCTCCTGAGCCGCGCTCTCCGCCGCCTCTCGCTCTGCTTCCGACTGCTCGAGTGCGAAAGGCGAGTCCGCCGGGATTCGGGTCAACACCTCCTCGTCGTCTTCATTCCCGACCGAGAGCTTGATTGTGGTATCGGTGTCTACGTCACGGGTCCCGGCTGGCGGATCTTGCTCAACGACGACCCAGTTGGCGTCACGCCAGATCGAATCCTCCTCACCGATCACGTCGATGTCTTCGAAGTTTTCGATGCCGAGTTCTTCGAGCTCGTTGTGCGCGACATCGAGCCGCATTCCGACCACGTCCGGCATCGCAGCCGTCGAGCCACACGCAGTCACCGCGAAGAGGACCGAGCCGAGTGCGAGTATTGTTGACCCGCGCCGGACTGCGCCACACGTGCGCAGCCGGTGGCAGTAGCGAATGCGCATCGGCGTTACATCCCTAACGGACTCTCTCGGCACCCGTTCAGCCTAGTGCGTCGTCACAGCAATCTTCGCCGGAACAGCGGTCCGGTGGCGACACGGCGAAAATCCCAGATGGTGCTGCCGTCGGCCCAAGGCATGTCGGTGCTGTGAATCGCCATCGTGACGTTCAGCAGCGCCGATCGGGCGCGGGACGTGCTGCGCAACTGCAACGCCGCCAGCTACTGCTCGCCGCGTACGGCTCTCTCCTTCGGGCGACCGATACGTGAGCGCGCGAGATGGAGCCCGGACCCGGAGCCGGCTGCAACCCCACGTACGCTCCGTGTACTCTCTTCGAGATTGCTCGTTCGGCCGCTGACCGAGAGCTGCGACGGCATAAGCGCAGGTCAGAGCGTCAATGCGGGTGTAGTTCAATGGTAGAACATCAGCTTCCCAAGCTGACAGTGCGAGTTCGATTCTCGTCACCCGCTCCACGCGCGAGGGCCCCGGTCGCTGACCGGGGCCCTCGCGCTTCGTCGTCCCGGCCCGGCTGCGCCGCCGCCGTCCGGGCGTCCTCCCCACGGTTCCGGGTCCTCCCCACGGTTCCGGGTCCTCCCCACGGTCGACGGTGCGGGAGGACCCATGGTGATCAGGGAACCTGATCACCATGGGACGGCGGTCAGACGACGGGGACGGACCCGTCGTGGATGGTGCCGACGCGGTCCAGCAGCTCGCTCATCTGCTCGCCGCCCATCGGCCGGGCGTAGTGGTAGCCCTGCGCGATGTCGCAGCCCAGCGCACGCAGCGCCGCCACGTGCTCGGCCCCTTCGACGCCCTCCGCGACGACGGTGAGCCCCAGGTTGTGGCCCAGGTCGATGGCGGTGCGCACCAGGACGGCGTCGTGCGATGCGGTGGTCATGCCGAGCACGAACGAGCGGTCGATCTTCAGCTCGTCGACGGGCAGCCTGCGCAGGTGGGCCATCGACGTGTAGCCGGTGCCGAAGTCGTCGATCGAGAGCTTCACACCCAGGTCGTGCAAGCGCTTCAGGACGTCCGTGCAGCGCGTGGCGTCGCCCATGACCGCGCTCTCGGTCACCTCGAGCCGCAGCAGCGCGGCCGGCACGCCGTGCTCGGTGAGCAGTCGCCCGACCAGGTCGGGCAGGCCGGCGTCGAGCAGGCAGCGGGTGGACAGGTTGACCGCCACCGGGACGGCGTGGCCGGCGTCGGACCAGAGCCGCATCTGGCGCAGCGCCAGCTCCAGGACGTGCTCGGTCAGCCGCAGGATGATGCCGGTGCCCTCGGCGGCCGGGATGAAGTCGCCCGGGGGATGAGGCCCTGGACGGGGTGCTGCCAGCGCAGCAGCGCCTCCAGGCCCTCGATGCGCTCGCCGTCGAGGGTGTACTTGGGCTGGTAGTTGAGGAACAGCTCGCCGGTGATGTCCAGGGCACGGCGGAGGTCACCGAGCACGCTGAGCCGCGCCGGTGCGGTGATGTGCTCGTCGGGCTGGAAGACCACCGCGCCGGCCTTGAGCTCCTTGGCCACGTACATCGCGATGTCGGCGTTGCGCAGGAGCACCTCGGTGTCGGTGCCGTGCCACGGGAGACGACGATGCCCACGCTGGCCTCCACGTCGAGGGCCACGCCGTCGACGTCGAAGGGCTGGTGCAGGGCCTCGCGCAGCCGCTCGGCCACGTGCTCGGCCTCCGCGACACCGTCGACGAGCGGCAGCAGGACGGCGAACTCGTCCCCGCCGAGCCGGGCGACGGTGTCGCCCTCCCGCAGCACCGACTTCAGTCGCGGGCCCACCTGGCGGAGCAGCTTGTCGCCGTAGGTGTGGCCCAGGGTGTCGTTGATCTCCTTGAAGCGGTCCAGGTCGATCAGCAGCAGGGCGACCTCGCCGTCCGCCCGGCTGGCGGCGGCGAGTCCCTGGTCGAGGCGGTCGCGCAGCAGCTCCCAGTTGGGCAGACCGGTCAGGGCGTCGTGCGTGGCCTGGTGGCGGTCCCGCTCGGCCGAGGTCTGCAGGGCCTCGGTCTGGCGGCGGAGCTTTTTCGACGCCGCCGCGATGAGGCGGAAGACGACGAGGTAGAAGACGGTCAGGCTGGCGGCCAGCGCGATCGTCATGGTGCGGACGTCCTCGGCGGCCGCGGCGGCGACCGGCGCGTACGGGAGGTAGAGCTCGATGACGCCGTCCGGCCGGTCCGTCCCGTCGTACTGCAGGGGCACGTAGACCTCGAGCAGCTGGTGGGCGCCGTTCTCGCTGGTGGCGCTGTCGTCGGCCGAGTGCGCGAAGCCGGAGACGACGTAGCCGTCGAGCGCGGCACCCAGCTCGCCGGAACCGGACGATTCGCCGACCAGCTCGGGGTTCTCGGAGTGGTAGACGATCGTGCGGTCGCGGTTGAAGATCTTCAGCTCGACCGGGTCGAACGCGGCGAGCGCGAGCCCCGCCGTCCCGAACTCCTCGGCGGCCTCGTCCACGACGTCCTCCACGTCGGCCAGGCGGGCGGCGTCGAAGCCGGCCTCGAGGTCGGCCGGGGTGAACTGCGGCTGGAGGCCCAGGCGCACCGCCATGAGGGCGGCGTCCTCCGCCTGCTGGCGGGCGCGGTCCTCGATGGCGGTGCTCAGCACGGCGGAGAGCACCGCCCCGACGGCGACCGTGAGCAGCAGGCTGACCACGCCGAAGCGGGTCAGGAGGCTCGTGCTGCGCAGCCGCCGGAGAAGGGTCATGCCTGATCGATCGGGTCGCGCACGACGTTCCTTGAGTCGGCATGCTCACTCCCCTCTCCGGGGTGATGTCGCCGTCCCCGCGGTTTCGGCGGCGCCACCACGTGCGCCGCCCGCACTCCGGCAGCGTCCCCACTCCGTCACGCAGCGTGCGGACACGCACAAGGCGAGCAACGGAACGACGTCGGTACGCCTCGTTCCGGGTGCCGCCGGGCCCTTGGTCCCTGGGAGTCCACCGGCCGCCCCACCACGATGCCGCCATGAGCGAGATCCGTTCCCCGGGAGAGCCCGAGCCGGCGGACGCGGTGCCGCTGCCCGCGATCCCGCCGGCGCGGACGGGCGAGCAGCTCGGGGCCGGCGTCGAGCCGTTGCGCCTACCTCCGCTGCTGCCTCGCCGGCCGAACCCGTGGCTGATCGTCGAGGTGGACGGGTCGTCGACGGCGCACCGGGCCCTGGTCTGGGCGCTGCGCGAGGCCGCCCGCCGGGAGGCGACCGTCGTGGCGGTGCACGTCCTCGACGATCCCGAGGGCGACCCTCTCGGGGGTCCGGGCGGGTGCACCTGCGCACCCGGGTCGCCGCGCACGACCGGTTGGATGCCCACGTCCTCCGGGCGATCGCGGAGACCGGGGTGCAGGGGCGCAGCCGGACCGCCGTGCTCGAGCGGTGCGTCTTCGAGGCCCTCACCGCTGCCACCCGGGGAGCCGACCTGGTGGTGGTCGGCGCCCGTGGCAAGACGCTGCTGCGCCAGGCCGTCCCCCGTCCCGTGACCCGCCGGCTCGCCCGTGGCGCCTGAGCACCGCTCCCCGCGCCGTCGCGGGGCGAACCGGCCGCTCCCGAACCGCTTCCCGCCTCCGGCTGGGGCTCCTACCGTCGGGCCGTGCCCCCGCCCGACGCCCCGGACCTCCCTCCGGACGGCGCCGCGAAAGCGCCGCCAGGCGACGTGCGCGGGGTCCCGGCCCTCGCCGCCGCCCTGCGCGCCGTCGCCTCGGGCAGCCAGCTCGAGGCCACGCTGCGCGACATCGTGCAGGCCGCTGTCCGGCACGTCGACGCCACCTACGGGGCGCTGGGGGTCCTCACCCCCGACGGGCTCAGGCTCGACCGCTTCGTCGTCGTGGGCATGGACGCCGACGACCGCGACCGCATCGGCCGGCTCCCGGAGGGCCGGGGCATCCTCGGTCTCCTCGTCGCCGAACCGACGACGCTGCGGCTCGACGACCTCGGCCGGCACCCCGCCTCGCTGGGTTTTCCTCCGGCCACCCGCCGATGCGCTCGTTCCTGGGCGTGCCGGTCCGCGTCCGGGAGGCGGTCTTCGGAAACCTCTACCTGACCGAGAAGCGCACCGGCGAGCCGTTCACCCCGGCCGATGCCGAGGTCGTGCAGGCGCTGGCCGGGGTCGCGGGCCTGGCGATCGAGAACGCCCGGCTGGCCGAGCAGGCCGAAACCCGCCGACGGTGGGACCAGGCGGCCACGGAGATGGCGACGGCGCTGCTGTCGGGAGCCGATCCCGAGGACGTGCTCCGGGCGGTGTCCACCCGGGTGTCGGTGCTGACCGACGCCGACGTCGCCGGCGTCCTGGCCGTGAGCCCGGACCAGCCGGAGAGCCTGACCATCCTGGCCGCGGCCGGCCACGCCGCCGACGACGTCGAGGGCGTCCGCGTCCCGCTGACCGGCACCGACCTCGGGACGATCCACGAAACAGGAGGCGGCCGGCTGATCGAGGACATCAGCACGATGCCGTTGGTGGGCACCCGGGCGGCCGTCGTCGTCGAGCTCACCGAGGGGTACGGCCCCGCACTGGTGGCGCCGCTGGGCACCGGCACCGCCGGCGGCCTGCTGGTGGCCCTGCGCGCGGCCGGGCGCGCGCCGTTCTGCCCGGAGGAGCTCGACCTGCTCGAGTCTTTCGCGGCGCAGGCCTCCGTGGTGCTGGAGCTGGCCCGCTCCCAGCAGCGCGCCCGCCGGCTGCAGGTGCAGGCCGACCGGGAACGCATCGCCCGGGACCTGCACGACCACGTCGTCCAGCGGATATTCGCCACCGCACTCGCGCTGGACCGGCTCGGCCGCTCGCTGGAGAGCGACCGCGGCGACGTCGCGGCGGCGCTGTCGGAGCGGGTGGAGGACCTGCACGGGACCATCGCCCGGATCCGCTCCTCGATCTTCGAGCTGCACGAGCCCCGGGACGCGTCGACGGCCGCCTTCCAGAGTCGGCTGGCCGAGATCCTGCGCTCGGTCACCGACGGGCACGAGCTGCGCCCGGACCTGCGCATCCGGTGCGACCACGACGAACTCCCACCCGCTCTCGTCACCGACCTGGTCGCCGTGGTCCGGGAGCTGGTGACCAACGTGGTCCGGCACGCCCGGGCGCGGCGCGTCACGGTCAGCGTGGAGGTCCGCGACACCGCGTGCGTGGTGGTGACCGACGACGGGCGCGGACTGCCACCGGTGACGGTGCGCAGCGGGCTGGCCAACCTCGCCGACCGCGCCGAGCGGCGCGGTGGGGCGATGGCCTGCACGTCGTCGCCCTCCGGCACCGAGATCCGCTGGACGGCGCCGGTCCCTGCCTGACCCTCCTGTGCCCGCCTGCCTCCGGTCATATCAGCCGCCGCGGTCGCCCGCACCTCGATCACGCAGCTCGGTCGCCAGGATGGCCGCCTGGGTGCGCCGCTCAAGGCCGAGCTTGGCGAGCAGATGGCTGGTGTAGTTCTTCACCGTCTTCTCGGCCAGCCCCATGCGGGCACCGATCTGACGGTTGGTGAGGCCCTCGCCGATCAGCCCCAGCACGCTGCGTTCCTGATCGGTCAGGAGCGCCAGGCGGTCACCGCGCACCGCCGCGGATCCGGGCGACCGGGACACCGGCGCCGGCACCTGGTCGAACAGCGTTCCGCCGCCGGCCACGGTGCGCACGGCCGAGATCAGGGCCGGTCCGCGTACCTGCTTGAGCAGGAAGCCGGAAGCGCCGGCCCGGACAGCGGCGTCGAGCGCCTCCTGCTCGGCGAAGCTGGTCAGCACCAGGCAGCGCACCTCCGGCATCCGGTCGCGCAGGCCACGGCACAACTCGGCGCCATTCCCGTCGGGCAGGCGCATGTCGACGAGCACGATGTCCGGGCGCACGGCCGGGATCCGCGCCAGTGCCTCGGCGACCGAACCGGCCTCCCCGTCACCGTGATCCCGGGATCGTCCTCCAGCACCTCCGCCACGCCCCGCCGGACGACCTCGTGGTCGTCGACGAGGAAGACCCGGACCGGCATGACTGGGGACGGCACCGGCGGCCACCTCCTCACGCCCCGTGACTCCCATCACGGAGCGTAGGCCGTCCGACGGCGCGGCGGGAGGGTCAGGCGGGCAGGAGCAGCGCCGCGTAGAGCGTCAGACCGGGGCCGAAGGCCATCACCACGACCGGGCCGTCGACGTCGGCCATCTCCTCCAGGACCAGCAGCACCGTGGCCGACGAGCAGTTGCCGTGCTCGGCGAGCACCCGGCGCGAGGTCGCCATCTGCTCCTCGACCAGGCCCAGCTCGTCGCGGACGACGTCGAGGATGCGGGGACCGCCGGGATGCACGGCCCAGCCGGCGACGTCCTCGATGCGCAGGCCGGCGCCGCTCAGCAGCTCCTCCACCACGCCACCGACGTGCCGGGACAGCACGTCGGGCACCCGCGGGGACAGGCCCATGCGGAAACCGAGGTCGGTGACGTCCCAGGTCATGTGGTCGGCGGTCGACGCGTCGGTCCTGGCCACCATGCCGGCCACCCGCCGGCCCTGCCCCCGCCCCGGCTCGAGGACGACAGCAGCCGCGGCGTCGGAGAACAGGGCGTGCGCGACCACCTGCTCGAGGTCGCGCTGCGCCGGCTGGACGTGCAGGCTGGTCAGCTCGCAGCAGAGCAGCACGGCCGGCCGGGACCGGGCGACGACGAAGTCGCTGACCGCGGCCAGGCCCGGGATGGCGGCGTAGCAGCCCATGTGTCCGACCAGCAGCCGCTGCAGCCCCAACGGCATGCCGAGGTCGCTGGCCAGCCGGATGTCCAAGCCGGGGGTGGCGTACCCGGTGCAGGTCGCCACGGCGAACAGGCCCACGTCGCCCGGCGCGAGACCGGCCGCGTCGAGCGCACCGGCCACGGCCTGCTTGCCCAGCGGGAGCGCCTCCTGGACGTAGCGCTCCATGCGGGCGCCGGTCCCCCACTGGCTGAGGTCCTCGTCCATCGGGCTGGCCACCGCGTGCCGGCGTCGCACCCCGGCACTCTGGAAGATGCGGTGCGCCGCGCGCACGCCCTCGTAGTGGCGGGCGAAGTACCCTCCCACACGGCGTCCTGGTCGAACGTCGCCGGGAGGGCGGAGCCGATCCCGGTCACGACCGCGCTGCTCACGGGCTCTCCACGGCGCTCGGGCTCGGCGTCATGCCCCGAAGGTACGTGGCACGCAATGCGTCCGCCGCTTCAGCGCTTGCGCCCGTACCCCGCGAACACCACGGCGGTGGAGCGGATCGGCTTCATCCGGACCATGGGGCGGCGGCCGAGCTTCCACGCGATCGCCTCCCGGATCGACGGCCGCAGCCCGACCAGCCGCAGGTCGAGGCCCAGCCGGTCGGCCGCGGCGAGCAGGCGCTCCCGGTCGACGAAGAGGGCGGGGTCGTGCAGTCCGCGCGGCGGCCCCCGGGCAGCCGCTCGAGCAGGTGCACGTTGACCAGCGTCGACAGCCGGCCGGCCGCGAGGGCGTCGAGCACCAGGGCGCCCCCGGCTTCAGCAGCCGGGCGCACTCGGCCAGGACCCCGACGTCGTCCTCGACGTGCTCGAGGATCTCCCCGGCCAGGACGACGTCGGCACAGCCGTCGGCCAGCGGGACGGCCAGGACCGATCCCCGCACCGGGGCCACCCCGTGCGCCCGGGCCAGCTCCAGTCCGCGGACGCCGATGTCCACGCCGACGTGCCGGTACCCGAGCCGCGCCACGTGCGGGCCCATCAGCCCGCCGCCGCACGCGAGATCGACCAGCACCGCCCCGGGGTGCGCCGCCGGAGGACGTGCTCGGCGCGCGAGGCGGCCAGCCAGTGCAGGGCCGCGAACTCCCCGTCGTGCCGCCACCACTCGTCGGCCAGCTCGTCGTACTGCGCGGGATCGTTGCGGCGGATGGGGTGCTCCCTCAGCTCGACTTCTGCGGATCGTGGCCCCAGTTCATCAGGGAGTACCGCCAGCGCGAGGTCTCGACGTCCTCCTTCGCCGGCCGCTGGGCCAGGTGGCGCCGCACGTAACCGGTCACCTTCCGCATGTGCGCCAGGTCGTCGTCGGTCAGGTCGCCCTTCGTGGTGCGCAGCAGGGCGACGATCCGGCGTCCCGACTCGTGCCCCGTGGACTCGCCGGACCCGCCGCTCTTCTGGCCGACCTCCTGCGACTCGTCGGTGCCCAGCCAGTCCTCCAGTTCTTTGGCGGTCATGTTGACCGCCTCGCCGAAGTCGCGGCGCACGGCATCCGGGTCCTCGTCAGCCATCGGTGTCCTCCGGGTGTCGGGTCGTGCCCGGCGCGGTACCGCAGGCGGGTGACCGACAAACGGCCAGGGGTGGAGCACACCGCCCGCACGCGAGGTGAGACCCCGCAGGAGGTGCTCGACCGCAACCTCGGCGACGTGCTGCAGGAACTGCGCGTGGTGCTGACCGGTGTGCAGGTCCTCTTCGGTTTCCTGCTCACCCTGGCCTTCACCGCCGACCTCGATTCCCGCGGCGGGTTCGCGACCACCGTCTACACGGTCACGCTGCTGAGCATCGCGTCGGCGACGGTCGTCCTCATGGCACCCGTGTCGTTCCACCGCCTGCTGTTCCGGCGTGGGCGCCGGGAGGAGCTGGTGACCTTCGCCAACCGGTCGTTGCTGGCCGGGCTCGGCCTGCTGCTGGTCGGCATCACCAGCGCCCTGCTCCTGGTCCTCGACGTCGCCCTCGGGCGGTGGCCGGCGATCGCCGGCAGCGGCGTCGTCGCGCTGCTCGCTGTCGCGACCTGGTACGCCGGTCCGCTTCGTCAGCGGTGATCCGGTCTGGTACTGCTGGGGGCCCAGCGCCCGCCTCGGAGGTACGCCCGTGTCCGTCACCGTCGTCGGCAGCCTGAACGAGGACGTGCTCGTCGCCGTCGGCCGGCTGCCGGGCCGGGGTGAGACCGTGATCGGCCGCTCCGCCGTCCTCGCACCGGGCGGCAAGGGCGCCAACCAGGCCGCCGCCGCCGGGGTGCTGGGACGGGGCGTGCACATGGTCGGCCGGGTCGGCGAGGACCCGGCGGGCGACCGGCAGCTGGCCGCGCTGGCCGGCGCCGGGGTGGACGTCGGCCTCGTGCACCGGACGCCCGGGGCGCCCACCGGCTCGGCCACGATCCCGGTGGAGGACGGCACCGGCGAGAACCTGATCGTCGTCGTGCCGGGGGCCAACGCCGAGCTCACGCCGGGGGACGCCGACGTCGAGTCCGTCCGGCGGGCCGCCGTGGTGCTGCTGCAGCTGGAGGTCCCGCTGGAGACGGTGACCGCCGCCGCGCGGGTGGCCACCGGCACCGTCGTCCTGACCCCCGCTCCCCCGCGGCCCCTGCCGGCGACGCTCACCGACCGCATCGACGTCCTCGTGCCCAACGAGCACGAGCTGGCCGACCTGGCCGGGGTCGAGGTGGCCGAGCGCCCAGCGGCCGAGCTCGCCCGCCTCGCTCGCTCGATCGCCCCCTGCGCGGTGGTCGTCACCCTCGGGGCCCGCGGCGCCCTGGTCGTCCCGCCCCAGGGGAGGTGCTGCTGCAGGCGCCGCCGGCCGTGACCGCCGTCGACACCACGGGCGCGGGTGACTGCTTCTGCGGCGCACTCGCGCAGGCGCTGGCCATCGGGGCGGATCTGGCGGTGGCGGCGCGGTTCGCGGTGACCGCCGCCGCCCTGTCGACGACCGGTCCCGGCGCCCGTGGCGCGCTGCCGGACGCCGCGGCGGTCGAGGCGCTGCTTCGGCGGCTGCCGGCCGCCGAGCCGGTGGGCTGAGCAGGGGTTTCCGGCGCGACGGTGCGGGCACAGGCCGGTCAGTCGACGGATCGAGGAGGACCCGCCATGACCGAGCCCGGTCGCACACCGCACACGTCCGAGAACGCCGAGGGCGACCGGCCAGGCGAGGACGAGACCGGCGGCCGCACCCCCACCCCGAGGAGCCGGCCGAGGGCAAGGACGCCGGTCAGGGCGAGGGCGCGGACACCCCCGACACCTGACGCAGGCAAAGGAACCTATACATGCGTCCTGGGCTGAGAAACGCAGGTAAAGGTTCCTATGCCTGCGCCGCCTTCTCCTTCACCCGCAGCTCGCGGCGCAGGATCTTGCCGCTGGCGGACTTGGGCACCGCCTCGATGAACTCCACCTGCCGGACCCGCTTGTAGGGCGCGCTGCGCTCGGCGACGAAGGCCATGACGTCGTCCTCGGTGGCGGTGCTGCCCGGCGCCCGGACGACGAACGCCTTCGGCACCTCGTCGCCCCGCTCGTCGTAGACGCCGATGACCGCGGCGTCGGCCACGTCCGGCGAGGCCAGCAGCAGCGCCTCCAGCTCCGCGGGCGCCACCTGGTAGCCCTTGTACTTGATCAGCTCCTTGACCCGGTCGACGACGTGCCACCAGCCGTTCTCGTCGACGGTGCCGATGTCGCCGGTGTGCAGCCAGCCGTCGGCGTCGATGAGGGTGTCGGTCTCCTCCTGGCGGCCGAAGTAGCCCTTCATGCGCTGCGGGCCGCGGATCCAGATCTCGCCGGGCTCACCGGCTCCGACGTCCTCGCCGGTCTCGACCGACACCAGGCGGGCCTCGGTGGAGGGAAGAGCTTGCCGATGGTCCCGGGCGGCGCCTCGTGCGCCGTGCCGTCGGGGACCAGGTGGGTGCCCGGGGACAGCTCCGTCATTCCGTACGCCTGGCCGAGCTCGGCCCCCATCCGGCGAGCGGCGATCGCACCGAGCTCGGCGTCCAGCGGCGCGGCGGCGGACAGGATGAAGGTCAGTGAGGAGAAGTCGCGGCCCTCGAACGCCGGGTGCTTGGCCATCGCCAGGACGACGGGCGGGGCGACGTAGGCCCGGGTGATCCGGTGCTGCTCGAGGACGTCGATGAACTGCGCCAGGTCGAAGCGCGGCAGCACGACGACGGTGGCGCCCTTGCGCAGCGCCACGTTCATCAGCACGGTCATGCCGTAGATGTGGAAGAACGGCAGGACGGCGACGATGCGGTCGTCGGTCCCCATCGTGTGCAGCGCGTCGATCTGGGCCAGGTTCACACCGATGCTCGCGTGGGTGAGCATCACGCCCTTGGGCAGGCTGGTGGTGCCGCTCGAGTAGGGCAGCACGGCGATGTCCTCGGCGGCGTCCACCGGGACCTCCGGCACCGGGCCGGTGCTCGCCAGCAGCTCCTGCACGCTGCGGTGCCCCTCGACCTGGTCGCAGGTCCAGACCGGCCGGTCGCCGGCGGCCTCGACGGCGACCGGCAGCAGCGGGCCGACGGTGATCACGATCGTCGCCCTGCTGTCGTCGAGCTGGTTGGCCATGTCCTTCGCGGTGGTCAGCGCGCTCAGCGTCGTCACCGTGGCCCCGGCCCGGCTGGCCGCGTAGAAGACCACCGGGTACAGCACCGTGTTCGGGCTGTGCAGCGCGACGACGTCCCCGGCTGCACGCCGTTCTCGGCGAAGCCGGCGGCCATCCGCTCGACCATGTGCGCGAGCTGGGCATAGGTGATCGTCTGGCCGCTGATGCCGTCGATCAGCGCCGGATGGTCACCGCGCTCGGCGGCGCCGGCGAGCACCGTCGACCAGATGGGCGTCGCAGGGGTGTCGACGGGCGGGTACTCGCTGGTGTGGATGCGCGGCTCGGGCACGGGAACCTTTCCGGACGTCATTGTCAGAAGGAGCGGGATCAGTAGGAGCGGGGCAACTTCAGGTCGTGCTGCGCCACGAAGCTCAGGATCATCTCGCGGCTGACGGGGGCGATCCGGCTGAGCCGCGACGCCACGAGCAGGGCGCCGACGCCGTACTCCTGGGACAGCCCGGCGCCGCCGTGGGTCTGCACCGCCTGGTCGACGGCATGCGCGGCGGCCTCCGCAGCCGCGTACTTCGCACTGTTGGCCGCCAGGCCCGCCTCCGCGTCGCGACCCCGGTCGATCAGCCAGGCGGCCTTCTGGGTCATCAGCCGGGCGAGCTCGATCTCGATCTGGCAGGCCGCCAGCGGATGGGCCAGACCCTGGTGGGCGCCGATCGGGGTGCCCCACACCCGGCGCTCACGGGCGTAGTCGGTGGCCTTGCGCATGGCCAGCCGGGCGACGCCGAGGAGAACGCCGCGGCCATGACCCGCTCGGGGTTGAGCCCGGCGAACAGCTGCGCGATACCGGACTCCGGCGAGCCGACCAGCGCATCGGCCGGCAGCCGGACGTCGTCCAGGAAGACCTGGAACTGCCGCTCCGGGCTGACGATCTCCATCGGGATCGGCTGGGCGGAGAAGCCCGGGAGTCGGTGGGGACGACGAAGAGCGCCGGCCGGAGCGTCCCCTTCGGACCGTCGGCGAGTTTCCCCACGACGAGGACGGCGTCGGCGAGGTCGACGCCGCTGATCCAGGTCTTGCGCCCGGAGAGCACCCACGCGTCGCCGTCCCGGCGGGCCGTGGTGGTGATCTCGTGGGAGTTGGAGCCGGCGTCGGGCTCGGTGATGGCGAACGCCATGATCGACGACCCGTCGGCCAGGCCCGGGAGCCAGCGCTGCTTCTGCTCCTCGGTGCCGAACCGGGCGATGACCGAGCCGCAGATGGCCGGCGACACGACCATCATCAGCAGCCCGCAGCCGGCGGCGCCCAGTTCCTCGCACACCAGGGCGAGCTCGACCATCCCGCCGCCGCCCCCGCCGTACTCCTCGGGCAGGTTCACGCCCAGGAAGCCCGCCTTGCCGGCCTCTCGCCACAGCGCGTCGGTGCTGCCGCCGGAGCGGGCCTGCTCCAGGAAGTAGGACTGGCCGTAGCGGGAGCCGAGGTCGGCCACCGCCGCCCGCAGGGCCCGCAGCTCGTCGCCCTCGTCGAAGTCCAGGCTCACTGCCCCTCCTCGCTGGCGCTCGTCGGAGACGTGAGCCCGACTGCTGTGTCTCCGCGTGCCCTCGCAAGCTCGGTCACGTTTCTCCTTCGATCACGGCCAGCACCGTGCCGGCGTCCACCTGGGCCCCCGGGACGACGTCCAGGAGCGCACCACGCCGGCGGTCCCGGCGACAACGGGGTGCTGCATCTTCATCGCCTCGAGCACCAGCAGGCGCTGCCCGGCCGCGACGGCGTCGCCGACCGCGACGTCCACGGCGGTGACCGTGCCGGGCATCGGCGCGATCAGCGAGCCCTCCGCGACCGTCGTCGCGGCGTCCGGGAAGCGGGGCAGCACGCGCAGCGCGACGGACCAGCCGTCACCGTCGACGTCCACGGCGTCCTCGTCGAGGGAGACAGCCAGCCGGTGCTCGACGCCGGACACCTCGAGGACCACTCGCTCGTGATCCGCCGAGACGAGGACGACGTCGTCCCGGCCCTCGACCAGCAGCCCATTCCGCGTGTGCCGGTGGCCGACCTCGACCGTCTCCCCGCGTACTCGAACGCCGTGCGCTGGAGCTGGGACGGGACGTTCCGCCACCCGCTGGGCAGCTCGCCCAGCACGCGGGCGCCCCGGCGGCCCGCGGCCTCGACGGCCAGGGCGCCGGCCAGAGCGGCGAGCTCGACCTCGTGGGGGCCCGCGAGGGGAGCGGCGAGGACGTCGAGACCGATCCGGTCGAAGAACCCGGTGTCGGTGCGGCCGGCCAGGAAGTCGGGGTGCCGCAGCGCGCGGACCAGCAGGTCGCGGTTGGTCGTCAGGCCGTGCACCTGCGCGCCGGCGAGCGCGGCGGCCAGGCGCGCGGCCGCCTCGGCCCGGGTGGGCGCCCAGGCGATGACCTTGGCCAGCATCGGGTCGTAGGCGGTGCCCACCACCGTGCCGTCGACGACGCCGGCGTCCAGCCGGATACCCGGCCGGTCGGGACGGTCGAACACGGCCCGCACACCGGGGACGGCGAACCGGCGGACAGTGCCGCCGTTCGGGCGCCAGTCCGCCGCCGGGTCCTCGGCGTACAGCCGCACCTCGATGGCGGCGCCCCGCGCCCCGGGCGGGTCGGCCGGCAACCGCTCCCCGCCGCGATCCGCAGCTGCTCGGCGACGAGGTCGAGGCCCGTCACGCACTCGGTGACCGGGTGCTCGACCTGCAGGCGGGTGTTGGTCTCGAGGAACCAGAACGTCCCGTCAGGCCGCGCCAGGAACTCGACCGTCCCCGCCCCGACGTAGTCGATGGCCTTCGCGGCCGCCACGGCCGCTTCCGACAGCTCGGCGCGCAGGGCGTCGTCCACCATCGGGGACGGCGTCTCCTCGACCACCTTCTGGTGCCGGCGCTGCAGCGAGCACTCCCGCTCGCCCAGCGACCAGACGGTGCCGTGAGCGTCGGCGAGCACCTGCACCTCCAGGTGCCGGCCCGCCGCGACGTAGGGCTCGCAGAAGACCGTCGGGTCGCCGAAGGCCGACGCCGCCTCCGCCCGGGCGGTGGCGATCTCGCCGGGCAGGTCCGCCAGCCGCCGCACGACGCGCATGCCCCGGCCGCCGCCACCCGCGGAGGCCTTGATCAGCACGGGCAGGTCGGCCTCCGTGACGGCCGCCGGGTCGAGCTCCGGCAGCACCGGGACGCCGGCGCCGGCCATGAGCTCCTTGGCCTCGACCTTCGAGCCCATCGCCGCGATCGCCGCCGGCGGTGGCCCGATCCAGGTGAGCCCCGCGTCGAGCACCGCCTGCGCGAACTCCGCGTTCTCCGACAGGAAGCCGTAACCGGGATGGACTGCGTCGGCGCCGGCGGCGCGGGCGGCGTCCAGGAGCAGGTCGACCCTCAGGTAGGTCTCGGCCGGCGCCGAGCCGGGCAGCCGCACGGCGCGGTCGGCCTCGGCGCGGTGCGGGCTGTCGGCGTCCGCGTCGGAGTAGACCGCCACGGTGCCGATGCCGAGGTCGCGGCAGGTGCGGAAGACCCGGCGGGCGATCTCGCCGCGGTTGGCCACGAGGACTCGGGTGATCATCTGCTCGGTCACATCCGGAAGACGCCGTAGCCGGCGTCCCCTCTACCGGCGCCGACGCCCTCGATCTCGCGGCTGCTGATCGCCGAGAGGCAGAGGCCGAGCACGGTCCGGGTGTCGCGGGGGTCGATGATCCCGTCGTCGTAGACCCGGCCGGAGAGGAACTGCGGCAGCGACTCGGCCTCGATCTGCGCCTCGACCGCCGCACGCATGGCGGCGTCCCCTCCTCGTCGAACGGCGTCCCTCGGGCCTCCGCCGCGGCGCGGGCGACGATCGACAGCACGCCGGCCAGCTGCGCCGGGCCCATGACGGCCGACTTGGCCGACGGCCAGGCGAACAGGAACCGTGGGTCGTACGCACGTCCGCACATGCCGTAGTGCCCGGCCCCGTACGAGGCGCCGAGCAGCACCGACAGGTGCGGCACCCGGCTGTTGGAGACGGCGTTGATCATCATGGCGCCGTGCTTGATGATCCCGGCCTGCTCGTACTCCCGGCCCACCATGTAGCCGGTGGTGTTGTGCAGGAAGACCAGCGGGGTGTCGGTCTGGTTGGCCAGCTGGATGAACTGCGCCGCCTTCTGCGCCTCCTGGCTGAACAGCACGCCCTGGGCGTTGGCCAGGACGCCGACCGGGCGCCCGTGGATGCGCGCCCAGGCGGTGACCAGGCTCGGCCCGTAGCGGGGCTTGACCTCGTCGATGTCGGAGTCGTCGACGACGCGGGCGAGCACCTCGCGCGGGTCGAACGGCCGGGACAGGTCGGTACCGACGAGGCCCAGCAGCTCCTCCTCGTCGGAACGCGGCGCGATCGACGTCCCCGGACCCGGCCCGCGCTTGCGCCAGTTCAGCCGGGCGACGATCCGGCGGCCGACGCGCAGCGCGTCCCGCTCGTCGGCCGCGACGTGGTCGGCCAGCCCGCTCGTCCGGCCGTGCATCGCGGCGCCGCCGAGCTCCTCCTCGTCGGCGATCTCGCCGGTGGCCATCCGGACCAGCGGCGGACCGCCCAGGAAGACCTTCGCGCCGCCGTCGACCATGACCACGTGGTCGCTCATGCCGGGCACGTAGGCCCCGCCGGCGGTGGAGTTGCCGAACACCAGCGCGATCGTCGGGATGCCGGCGGCCGAGAGCCGGGTGAGGTCGCGGAAGAGCTGGCCGCCCGGGATGAATATCTCCTTCTGCGTGGGCAGGTCGGCGCCGCCGGACTCGACCAGCTGGATCACCGGCAGGCGGTTCTCCCGGGCGATCTGCAGCGCGCGCAGCGTCTTCTTCAGCGTCCACGGGTTGCTCGCCCCGCCGCGGACCGTCGGGTCGTTGGCGATGAGCACGCACTCGACGTCCTCGACCACCCCGACGCCGGTCACGACGCTGGCCCCGACGGCGAAGTCGCTGCCCCAGGCCGCCAGCGGGGAGAGCTCCAGGAACGGGCTGCCGGGGTCCACCAGCAGCTCGATCCGTTCCCGCGGGAGCAGCTTGCCCCGCTTCCGGTGCCGGGCGACGGCCTTGTCCCCACCGCCGGCCAGGGCGTTGGCGTGCTCGGTGTCCAGCGCCGCGAGGGCGTCGAGCATGGCCTCGCGGTTGGCCGAGAACTCCGCCGACGTCGTGTCCAGCGCCGACCGGAACACGGTCACAGCGCCTCCTCGCCGGCGCTCGTCGCCTTGGTGCCCGACGGTGCTGCGCCCACGTCCGACCTCGCGAGCTCGGTCGGCACGAGTTCCTCCGGGACGTCGAGGGTGCGGCCGCGGATCCATTCACCGACCGCCTTGCCCTGGGGGTCGAAGCGGGCGCTGGCCGCGACACCGCGCCCGAGCAGTCCGTCGACGACGACGTTGACCGCGCGCAGGTTCGGCAGGACGTGCACCGTCACCGGCAGCTCGGCGGCCTCGGGCAGCAGCTCCCGCACCGTCTCGGGCGTCAGGACGGCGGCGAGCCAGGCGGCCGCCTCGTCGGTGCGGGCCCAGAGCCCGACGTTCGCCGTCCCGCCCTTGTCCCCGCTGCGCGCCCGCGCCACCGCCCCGAGCGGCGCCCGCCGGACAGGTCCCGGGACAGTTGTGCTCTGCCCCACCGGTGGGGCAGAGCACGACTGTCCGGAGGGCAACTCCTCGAGCGGGCGGGTGGTCACCGGTGGGCCCACGTCGACGCGGCTGCCGTCGGGCAGGACGGCGACGTGCGGCACCGCCTCCTGCGGCACGTGGGCCGCGGTGTAGACGCCGTACCGCGATCCCTTGCCGGGCGGCGCGGTGAGGTGGAAGCCGGGATAGCTCGCCAGCGCCATCTCCACCGCGGCGCCGCTGAACGCCCGGCCCACGACGTCGGCCGAGGGGTCGAAGGCCTGGCAGCGGAGCAGCACGCTGGCGCCCGACTCGCTGTCCGCGTCGGGATCGGGCACCCCGAGACGTGACCACACCAGCTCCGTCGGCCGGACGGGTAGCGCCGACTCGAACTGGGCCCGGGCGTACCCGGCCTTCGCGTCGATCCGGTCGCCGGTCAGCACGAAGGTGACCTCGTTGCGGTGTCCGCCGAGCGCGTTCAGGCAGACCTTGGTCGTCGGCGGCGGCGGTTCCCCTGCACACCCGAGATCCGCACGCGGTCGGGGCCCTCGTCGGTCAGCTCGATGGTGTCGAACCGGGCCACCACGTCGGGGCCGGCGTACCGCGGACCGGCGATCTCGTAGAGCAGCTGGGCGGTGACGGTGTCCCGGTCGACCACGCCGCCGGTGCCCGGGTGCTTGGTGATCACGCTGGAGCCGTCGCCGTGCAGCTCGGCCAGCGGGAAGCCGGGGTGCAGCAGCTGCTCGAGCGGGTGTTCGTCGAAGGACGAGAGGTTGCCGCCGGTGGCCTGCGTCCCGCACTCGAGCACGTGCCCGGCCACCACGGCCCCCGCCAGGGCGTCCAGGTCGGCGCGGCCCCAGCCGAAGTGGGCGATCCCGGGACCGACGACGAGCGAGGCGTCGGTGACCCGCCCGGTGACGACGACGTCCGCTCCGGCCCGCAGGCACTCGGCGATGCCGAAGGCACCGAGGTAGGCGTTCGCGGTGAGCGGCGCGCCGAGCCCGAGCTCGCCGGCGCGGGGCAGCAGGTCGTCCCCTTCCACGGAGGCCACGGCGGTGGGGAGCCCCAGCCGCGCGGCGAGCTCGCGCAGGGCAGCGGCCAGGCCGGCCGGGTTCAGGCCGCCGGCGTTGACGACGATCCGCACGCCGCGGTCGGCGGCCAGGCCCAGGCACTCCTCCATCTGCGCGAGGAAGGAGCGCGCGTAGCCCAGGGAGGAGTCCTTCATCCGGTCCCGGCCCAGGATGAGCATGGTCAGCTCGGCCAGGTAGTCACCGGTGAGGACGTCGAGCGGCCCGCCCTCGAGCATCTCCCGGACCGCGGCCCGCCGGTCCCCGTAGAAGCCCGACGCGTTGCCGATGCGCAGCGGCCCGATCACGCGCGCGACCCCGCGGCGCGGCCGCTCCCCGGCGGACCCGCGAAGGCCTGCGCCAGGTCGAGCCAGCGGTCGGCGTCGGGGCCGGTGGCCTGCAGCGCGAGGTCGGCACGGTGGCGACGCCGGGTCACGAGGAGGCAGAAGTCCAGGGCCGGTCCGGTCACCCGCTGCGCGGCGTCCTCGGGACCCCATGCCCACGTCGACCCGTCGGACGCGGTCAGTTCCACGTGGAACGGCTCGTCCGGCGCCGGCAGACCGTGCTGGCCGAACGCGAAGTCGCGGGTGCGCACGCCGAGGTGCGCGACCTGCCGCAAGCGGACGGTCGCCGCAGGCGGCCGGCGCAGGCCGTCGGTGACGTCGAGACCGTGCGCCCACGTCTCCATCAACCGGGCGGTGGCCATCGAGGCCGCGCTCATCGGCGGGCCGAACCACGGCAGCTTCGCTCCGTCCGGCAGCCCGGCGAGCCGTCGGGCGAGTTCCGCCCGGCCCGCCCGCCAGCGGGCCAGCAGGCGCTCGGGTTCCTGAGCCGCGCCGGCCGCGGCGGCGTCGTCCACCAGGGTCGTCACCCGCGCCCCCGCCAGGGCCGCGGTGAAGGCCTCGGGCTCGGTCGCCGCCAGCAGCGCCTGCTCGTCGGTCCAGGCCAGGTGGGCGATCTGGTGGGCGACGGTCCAGCCGTCGGCCGGCGTCGGCCCCAGCCAGGCCGTGTCCTCGAGGTCGGTGACGACGGCGTCGAGGGCCGCACCCTCGGCGGCGAGGTCGGCGAGCAGGTCGGCCAGGAGCTGCGAACGGTCGGGCACCGCCACCTCCTCCGATCACCGCAGTCGGCACTGACCGCCCGTACGGTCAGCCTCCTGCGTGACCTGCGTCGCCGTCAAGGCCCGTGGTCCGCCCAGCGGCCACCGCGTCCGCCACCACCCGGGCGACCTCCCCGCCCGGGTCCGCGAGAAGCGCCACGGCCGTCGGGTCGGTCAGCACGCCCGCCAGGAACGTGTCGACGAAGGACGCCGCCACCTCCGCCGCGCCGCGGGACCTTCGGGGTCGAACCAGGTCCACATCCAGTGCACCGAGCCGAACAGCTGCAGGGTGCGCAGCCGGTCGTCACCCGGCCGGAACTCCCCGCCGCGGTGCCCTCGGACAGCACCTGCTCGACCAGCTCGCGGTACTCGCCACGCAGGGACTGCGAGGTCTCCATCCCCGGCTCGGCCGCGAAGCGCAGCACTTCGCGTTGGAAGGCGACGGTCGCCGCCCGGTCCACGACCTGGTACCGGACGCCGAGGTGCACGAACGCGGCCAGCCGCTCCGCCGGACCGGTCAGCCGCTCCCACACGACCCGGACCTCGGCCAGCCGGCGGCGCATGTAGCTCTCGTGCAGCTCGCGCAGCATCCGGTCCTTGGTGCCGAAGTGGTGCACGATCGTGCCCTTGCTGATCCCGAGCTCCAGCGCCAGGTCGCCGAAGTTGGTCCCGTCGTAGCCGCGCTCGGCGACGGCCCGGGTGAAGGCGTCGAGGATGTCGGCACGCCGGCTGTCCCGGCGCGGTCCCTCGGATCCACCGGACGCGAACGGAGTGGCGACCACGTCGTGACCGTACGGACGGTCGGCTCCCTCTGGCCAGCGTCCACCCCGGTACGGCAGGCTGCCGGCCGTGCTCCTCGACGCCGCGCTGCTCTCCACCGGGATCGACGACATCCCGGCCACCGCCCGCGACCTGGAGGCACGGGGCTACGCCGGGGTGTGGGCCTCCGAGGTCGACCACGACCCGTTCCTTCCCCTGCTGTCGGCCGGGCAGGCCACCGAGCGCATCCAGGTGGGCACCGCGATCGCCGTCGCCTTCGCCCGCTCACCGATGACGCTGGCGACGACGGCCTACGACCTGCAGCGCTACACCCGCGGCCGGTTCGTCCTCGGGCTCGGCACCCAGATCAAGGCGCACGTGGAGCGGCGGTTCTCCATGCCGTGGAGCCCTCCGGTCGCGCGGATGCGGGAGTACGTCGCTGCCCTGCGGGCGATCTGGTCGGCCTGGCAGGACGGGACGCCGCTGCGCTTCCAGGGCCAGCACTACCGGCACACGCTCATGACGCCGATGTTCGCGCCCGACCCGCACGCCTGGGGACCGCCCCCGTCTACCTGGCCGCAGTGGGACCGGCGATGACGAAGCTCGTCGGCGAGGTCGCCGACGGGCTCCTGGTGCACGGCTTCACCACCGAGCGGTACCTGCGCGAGCGCACGCTGCCGGCACTCGCGGAAGGTCTGGCGGCGGCCGGCCGGACCCGGGACCAGGTCACCGTGACCCTCCCCGGCCTGGTCGTCTCGGGCCGGACCGACCAGGAGCGCGCCGACGCCGCGGCCGCGGTGAAGGCCACGATCGCGTTCTACGGGAGCACGCCGGCCTACCGTCCGGTGCTCGAGCTGCACGGCTGGGACGCCCTCGCCGACGAGCTGCACGCCCTGTCGGTGACCCGCCGCGAGGACAAGTGGACGGCGATGCGCGACCTCGTCGACGACGACGTCCTGGCGACCTTCGCCGTGGTCGCAGAACCGGACGAGGTGCCGGCCGCCGTCCGCCGGCGGTTCGACGGGGTGGTCGACCGCTTCAGCGTGTACGCCTCTTATCCCGCGCCGCTGGCTCTCTGGGATCCGCTGGTGGCGGCCTTCCGCTGACGGCCCGCACGCCTCCGACCTGCGCGGAGGTGATCGATGTCTCAGCCCGTGCGGGGAGATCACGCCTTCGGGGCGTTTCCCCGGCCGCGCGCGGAGGGCACGCTGGGGCACATGGAGGCCACACAGCGCGAGGTACGAGTGTCCGACGACCCCACCGAGGCCCAGACCGAGGAATCGCACACCCCGGAGCCGGCGGCCGTGAGCGTCGCCCGCATGCTGGCCAACCCTCGCCGCATCCGCCGGAACTGACGAGGGACCACCCTTCCCCGCACGCCTCGCGTGCTCGGCGCGGGCCCCTGACGGGTGGCCGCTCCAGCGCCGTCCTGCCGCGACCGTGACGCTGCGTCGCCACATCGGCCCCAGGACTCCCCGGCGCCCCGGGCATCTCGCAAGCCACTGGTCACCCAGAGCTACTTCCGTCGGCGTGCCGTGAACTGCTCCGTCACGGATCTGGTGCACCATCGCCGGGTGACCGCCGCCCCGCTCCTCGCCGCCGACGACGCCTACCTGGCCACGGACGCCCTCGCCTGCGCTCCCGTCCGCCGGAGCCGGGCCGAGCGTCAGGCGATCGTCCTGGACACCGCCGAACGGCTGTTCGCCGGCCGCAGCTCCCGCAGCGTCGGCATGGACGAGCTCGTCCGCGAGACCGGCCTGGGCAAGATGACGGTCTACCGGCTCTTCAAGAGCAAGGACGACCTGGTCGGGGCGTACCTCTCCCGGAAGGCCGCCACCGTCCTGGCCTTCATCGATGCCGAGCTGGTCCGCCTGGAGGGCGACCCGCGGGCGGCCCTCCTCTCGGTCGTGGACGCGGTGGAGCGCGACGTCACCCGCACCGGCTTCCGCGGCTGCCCGTTCAACAACGTGAGCAGTGAGTACGACGATCCGCAGCACCCTGCCCGCAGCGCCGCCGCCGATTACAAGTTCGAGCTGTACAGCCGCCTCGAGCGGCTCGCGGATCAGGTGGCGCCGGGCAACGGCGAAGCCCTCGCCGCGCAGCTGCACCTGATCATCGACGGCATGTACCTCTCCGGGGGCTGCTCGGGCCCGACGGCCCCGCCTCCCACGGCCGCCAGCTGGCCGAACGCCTCATCGGCATCGCGCAGAGCCAGCTCTGACCGTCCACTGACGAGCGGTCCTCGGCGCCGCCCCGCACGATGAGCGGGTGACGAACGACCGCACCCGGCCCGACCTCGACGACACCACCGTCGAGGGCCTCGGCAAGCTCTCCGAGGCGCTCGAGACGGTCGACCAGGCCCGGGGCCTCCTGTACGGCTTCCACCAGCTGACCGGCAAGGCGGACCTGCTGCTCCAGGACGCCGTCGCACTGCTGCGGGAGGCCGGGCAGACCACCCTCGCCGACGACCTCGACCGGGACCTGGTCGGTCGCAACGTCGTCGCGGACCGGTGGACCTTCCAGATCGTCGAGGACTACGACGCCAACTACTGGACGGCGTTCCGGGCGCTCGACGAGCGCGCCAGGAACGAGCTGGCCGGCGGCGACCGCCACGTGTACGAAGCCCGGATGAAGCAGCGCGAGCGGACCGGCGGCCACCCCCGCCACGAGGCCGGCCCCGCCCTCGCCGACTGAGCGAGCCGATGATCAGGGTCCCTGACCGTCAGGGGTCCTCCCTCGCAGTCGACGGTGCGGAAGGACCCGGATTGATCAGGGAACCTGATCATCGGGTGCCGCCTGAGCGGCGGGTGGCACGGCGGGCGACACTGTGACGATGAGCATGCCGGACGAGAACACCGCCGCCCCGGACCGGGAGGCTCAGCCGCTCGGCAGCGACACGGCGCCGCCGGCGGACCCGGACTCCCAGGGCGGCGAGCCGGGACCGGCCGGTGGGATCGCCGGCCCGAGCTACCCGCCCGCGGAGACCGAGCCGGACGCGAACTGAGACCGGATCGACGCCGACGGGACGACGGGACGGGCTGCGCGGAGGGGCTCTGAGCAGGAGACTCGACCCGTGAGCACCCCCGAGCCGCGCCCCGCCGCCACCCCCGGATCCGACCCGACGACCAGAGCGCCCCTCGGCGAGCGCCCGACCCCTCCGCCGATGAGCGGCACGGGGCCCGACGGCCCGGCCCCCGCCTCCGGCCCCGCAGGCACCTCCGGCGGCGACCGCCCGGCCCGGCACGCCGGCCGGGCCATCGGGCGCACCCTGGCGCTGGCCCTGCTGATCTTCGTGACCGTCATCCTGGTGCTGTTCGTCGTCTTCAACACCCAGACCGTCGAGATCAGCCTGGTCTTTGCCGACGTGCGGGCTCCCTCGTCGTGGCCCTGCTGATCGCGGCCGTCCTGGGCGGGGCGATCGTCGGGCTGCTGGACGCGGTGATGACCGTCCGGGGTCGGCGCAGGAAGCGCTGACCCGCAGGAGGGAGATCGACACTCCCGGCATGTTGTCGGGCCTGGGTCTTGCCGTTGCTACCGGTGGGTAATACCGTTTGTTACTGGCGAGTAGGTCTTCGCCAGCCACCGCACGGAGCACGGGAGCCAGCTCGATGACGCATTACACCGCCAACCTCCGGGACCTCGAGTTCAACCTCTTCGAGTTCCTTGACACCAAGGACCGGTTCGGCACCGGGCCGTTCGAGCAGATGGACGCCGGGACCGCGCGGGGTGTCCTGGCCGAGGTCCGCAAGCTGGCCGAGGGCCCGGTCGCCGCCTCCTTCGTCGACGCCGACCGCAACCCGCCGGTGTTCGACCCGGCAACCCATTCCGTGTCGCTGCCGGAGTCGTTCAAGAAGTCGGTCAAGGCCGTCGAGGACGGCGAGTGGTACCGCCTCGACCTGCCCGAGCACCTCGGCGGGTTCGGCGCCCCTCACGTGCTCACCTGGGCCGCCTTCGAGATGATCCTGGGCGCCAACCCCGCCGTCTTCATGTACGGCTCGGGTGCGGCGTTCGCGGCGATCCTGGACGAGCTGGGGACACCGGATCAGAAGCGCCTGGCCGAGCTCATGCTCGAGCACCAGTGGGGCGCGACGATGGTCCTCACCGAGCCCGACGCGGGCTCCGACGTCGGCGCCGGCACCACCAAGGCGGTGCAGCAGGCCGACGGCTCCTGGCACATCACCGGCGTGAAGCGGTTCATCACCTCCGCCGAGCACGACCTCAGCGACAACATCATCCACCTGGTCCTGGCCCGCCCCGAAGGTGCGAAGGCCGGCACCAAGGGGCTGTCGCTGTTCGTCGTCCCCAAGTTCCACGTCGACCTCGAGACCGGCGCGCTGGGCGAGCGCAACGGCGCCTACGTGACCAACGTCGAGAAGAAGATGGGCCTCAAGGTCTCCACGACCTGCGAGGTCACGTTCGGCGACGGTCCGGTGCCCGCCCAGGGCTGGCTCGTCGGCGAGGTGCACGACGGCATCGCGCAGATGTTCAAGGTCATCGAGCACGCCCGCATGTTCGTGGGCGCCAAGGCCATCGCCACGCTGTCCGCCGGCTACCAGGTGGCCCTGGACTACGCGAAGACCCGCGTCCAGGGCGCCGACCTCACCGCGACGTCGAAGGACGCCCCGCGCGTGACCATCACCCATCACCCGGACGTGCGCCGCTCGCTGATGCTGCAGAAGTCCTACGCCGAGGGCATGCGCGCGCTGTACCTGTACGCGGCGAGCTTCCGCGACCAGATCACCGAGGCCGAGGCCGCGGGTGAGGGCGACGGCGAGCGCGCGAAGCTGGCCGGGCGGATCAACGACCTGCTGCTGCCCATCGTGAAGGGCTTCGGCTCGGAGCGGGCCACCCAGCTGCTGACCGCCGAGTCGCTGCAGACCCTGGGCGGCTCGGGCTTCCTGCAGGACTACCCGATCGAGCAGTACATCCGCGACTCCAAGATCGACACCCTCTACGAGGGCACCACGGCGATCCAGGGGCAGGACTTCTTCTTCCGGAAGATCGTCAAGGACGGCGGGGTCGCGCTGACCTGGCTGGCCGAGCAGATCCAGGCCACGGTCGACGGCGAGGTCGGCAACGGGCGGCTCAAGGAGGAGCGGGGCTGCTGGGCACCGCACTGTCGGACGTCCAGGGCATGCTCACCGCGATGTTCGGCCACCTGACCGCGGCCCAGGAGGACATGACCTCGCTGTACAAGGTCGCGCAGAGCACCTCCCGGCTGCTGCTGGCCGCGGGTGACCTCATCACGGGCTGGCTGCTGGTCCGCCAGTCCGAGGTCGCGCTCGCGGCCCTGGCCGGTGAGGTCGGGAGTGCGGACCGGCACTTCTACGAGGGCAAGCTCGCCGCGACCCGCTTCTTCTGCACCCAGGTGCTGCCGCGCCTGACCTCGGAGCGGACCATCGTCGAGAACACCGACAACGCGCTGATGGAGATCGACGAAGCCGCCTTCTGAGCCGCGCGCACATGAACCGGCCGTCTCCCACGAGGGAGGCGGCCGGTTCGCGTTCGCGGAATCGTCGAGCGGGGCACGGGAGGGGCACCCGCCTGACAGGAGGACCAGCCATGACCGACCCGGCCGGCAGTGACCGGATCCAGCAGGACATCCCGACCGCCTCTGGCACCGGAGACAACAGCTCCACCGACGATTCGTTCGCCGACGTGCCGCTCACCGCGGAGGAGGCGATCGAGCGGGACACCGCCCAGGATGACGACCTGCCCGCGAAGGCCGACAGCGACGTCGCACGCGCCGAGCGTGCGGACCCGCCGGGCGGGGCATGAGACGCCCGACGTCAGCCGATCAGCGACCCCGAGGAGCCCCATGAGCGAGTCAGATCCGACCGGCTACGGCGAATCGCCCGAGACCACCGACGGCGACGTCGGCCCCGGCGGCGCGCAGCAGGAGGGTCCCGAGTCGGAGGCAACCCTCACGACCGACGACGACGCCCAGCAGGACGACGGCATCGTCCGGCCGGGCAACACGCCCGACTGAGAAAGGACTCTCCTGCCCCCGCCGCTCGCACGCTCGCGACGGGCGCCTGCAGGAGGGCCGTCCCACCACGTCGTGCGGACCTACGTACTCATCCCGCCGTCGACGACGAGGGTGCTGCCGGTGGTGAAGCTGCTCTGGTGCGAGGCCAGGTAGAGCACCGACGTCGCGATCTCCTCCGGGCGGGCATGCCGGCCCAGCGGGATCCGCTCGTCGAAGAACCGGGTGGCGTCCTGGCCCAGCACCGGCGTCAGCCGCGCCTCGATCCCGGCCTGGAAGTCGTTGGCGACCGGCCCGGGATGGATGGTGTTCACCCGGATCCGGCGGGCCGCGGCCTCCTTGGCCACCGAGCGCATCAGACCCACCTGCGCGTGCTTGGCCGACACGTAGGCGCTGACCCCGGGTCGGCCCGCAGCCCGGCGACGCTACTGACGATCACGATGCTGCCGCCGTCCTCCATGGCCCGCAGGGCGTGCTTGCAGGCGAGGAAGACCCCGCGCACGTGGACGGCGAAGGTCCGGTCGAACTCCTCGACGGCGAACTCGGTGATCGGTGCGGCGGTCGCGGGCGTGCCGGCGTTGGCGACGACGACGTCGAGCCGTCCGTGCCGCTCGACCACCGCGTCGACGCCCGCAGCGACGTCGTCCTCGCTGGTGGCGTCGCCGACGACGGTGGACACGTTCACGTCGTCGAGCGCGCCCGTGGCCACCTTCAGGGCGTCGGCATCGCGGTCGGAGAGCACGACGCGGGCGCCCTCCTTCAGGAAGAGCCGCGCCGCCGCCCGGCCGAGGCTGCCGCCGCCGCCGGTGATCAGCGCCACCTTGCCCTCGAGCAGGTTGCGCCGGTCGGGATCGGTCACACGCATCGTCGGAGCCTCCGCAGGTCGTCGTCGCCGGTCGGCCGAGTCTCCCAGCAGGAGCCCCGGCTTCCCGGCGACGACGCGAGCGGGACGGCCCCATGTGGGAGGCCGCCATGTCCCCCGCGGGCGCCCACCCCTCCTGCGGGCACCCGTCGGGGCTCGACCGTGTGCTCGCACACCATCACATCCACGCCAGCTGTGTGCGCATGCGCCGTGTGGTGCGGCGCAGTGGCGGCCTAGCGTCCCCACCATGGCGGTCAACGGTCCCCTGCTCGGACGTCGCGCACTCGTCACGGGCGGGGCGTCGGGCATCGGACGCGCCTGTGCCATCCGTCTCGCCGGGGACGGGGCCGACGTGGTCGTCGCCGACCGCGACGCGGAGGCGGCGAAGACGGTGGCCGCCCAGGTCGGTGGCACGGCCGTTGCCGTGGACCTCTCCGACCTCGAGGCTGCCGACGCCCTCGACCTCGCGGTGGACATCCTGGTGAACAACGCCGGTCTCCAGCACGTGGCCCCGGTGCACGAGTTCCCCGTCGACCGGTTCTCCGCCATCCTGCGACTGATGCTCGAGGCCCCGTTCCGGCTGGCCCGCGGGGCCCTGCCGCACATGTACGCGCGGGGTTGGGGACGCGTGGTGAACATCAGCTCGGTCCACGGTCTCCGCGCGTCTCCGTACAAGTCCGCCTACGTCGCGGCCAAGCACGGACTGGAGGGCCTGTCGAAGGTGATCGCACTGGAGGGCGCCGGGAGGGGCGTCACCTCGAACTGCGTGAACCCGGCCTACGTGCGGACGCCGCTGGTGGAGGGGCAGATCGCCGACCAGGCCAAGGCGCACGGGCTGTCGGAGGACCAGGTCGTGGAACAGATCATGCTGGCCCCCGCAGCGGTGAAGCGGCTGATCGAACCGGCCGAGGTGGCCGACGCGGTGGCCTGGCTGTGCTCGCCGTCCGCGGCCTCGGTGACCGGCACCTCTCTGGTGATGGACGGCGGGTGGAGCGCCCATTGAGTGCGCGACCGGCGAGAATGCCGGTCGTGACCCGGTCCCCCGCCGTTCCCGCTCCCGGCGACGGACCACGCCCGGCGGCGGCGCGGGCCGCCGAGTACTTCGAGCTGCTGCTGGAGGACGCGGCGGCGATCGAGTACGAGCGGCCGGTGGTCCGGGCGCGCGCTGCCGGTGCCGACGGCGACGAGCTCGCCGAGCTCGAACGCGTGAAGCTGCTGGCGCTGGAGGTGCGCGAGGCCTTCGCCGCGCGCCGTCGTCGTGAGTCGGAGCTGTCGGCCCTCTTCGACACCGCCAGCGACCTCGCCGCACTGCGCGGCGTGGACTCCGTCCTCACGGCGATCGTGCGGCGGGCCCGCCAGCTGCTGGGCACGGACGTCTCGTACCTGACGCTGAACGACCTCGCAGCCGGCGACACCTACATGCGGGTGACCGACGGCTCCGTCTCCGCCCGCTTCCAGGCGCTGCGCCTGCCGATGGGTGCCGGACTCGGCGGCCTGGTGGCCCAGACGGCGGCGCCGTACGCGACGGCGAGCTATTTCACCGACGCCCGCTTCCGGCACACCGACGAGATCAACGACGGCGTCCACGACGAGGGCTCGTCGCGATCCTCGGGGTACCGCTGATCCGCGGCTCCCAGGTCATCGGGGTGCTGTTCGCCGCGGACCGGGCCGAGCGCACGTTCGACCGCTCGGAGGTGTCGCTGCTGGGATCGCTCGCGGCACACGCGGCCATCGCCCTCGACAACGCCCGGTTGCTCGAGGAGACGCGGGCCGCGCTGGACGAGCTGTCCTCGGCCAGCCGGGAGCTGCGCGCCTACACCGCGTCGGTCGAGCGGGCGGCCGGCGCCCACGACCGGTTCATCGACGTCGTCCTGCGGGGCGGGGGCGTCGAGGACGTCGCGGCCGCCGTGACCGAGGCGCTGGGCGGCACCATCACCGTCCTCGACGAAGGGGGCGGGTGACTCCCGCGGAGGACCGGAGCTCCGACGACGAGGCCGACGCCGAGCTGCCGCCGGACCCCGCCGGGGCCCTCACCCTCGCCCGCTCCACCGGCCGCACCGTGCGCGACGGAAGCTGGTGGACCGCGGCGGTGACGGTGGACAGCGAGCTGCTCGGTGGGCTCGTGCTGCACCGTGCCGACGAGCTGTCGGAGGCCGACCAGCGCATCCTCGAGCGCGCGGCCCTCGTGACCGCCCTGCTCCTGCTCATCCGCCGGACGGCCGGCGAGGCCGAGAACCGCGTACGCGGGAACTCCTGGAGGAGCTGCTCGGGGCCACCGTGCGCGACCCCGACGGGGTGCGGGAACGCGCCCGTCGGCTGGGGGCGGACCTGGACCGGCCGCACACCGTCGTCGTGGCCCGCGTCGAGGAGCGATGCCGGGCGCGGGCGCTGGCTGCGGCCACGCACCTGGCGGCGACGAAGGGCGGGCTGGCCGGAACGCACGACGGCGCCGTCGTCCTCTGCCTGCCCGACGTGGACGCGGGGACCGCGGCATCGGCCGTCCGCCGGGAGCTGGGCAGCGCCGGGGCCGGGACCGTGACCGTCGGTGGCGCCGGACCGGCCCGCGGTCCATCGGCCGTGGCGCCGGCGCACGCGGAGGCCGCACGCTGTGTCGCGACGCTCGTCGCCCTCGGCCGATCCGGTGAGGCGGCGAGCGCGGAGGAACTGGGCTTCTTCGGCCTGCTGGTCGGCGACGGCCGTGACGTCCGCGGGTTCGTGCAGGCGACCCTCGCGCCGGTGCTCGAGTACGACGCCAAGCGAGGCACCGATCTCGCGGGCACGCTGCAGGCGTTCTTCGACGCGGGGAGCTCTCCCGCGCGGGCTGCCGAGACCCTGCGGCTGCACGTCAACACCGTCACCCAGCGCCTCGACCGCGTGAGCCGGCTCCTGGGCAAGGAATGGTCCTCGCCGGAGCGCGCCCTCGAGGTGCAGCTCGCGCTCCGGCTGCACCGGCTCACCGGCACGTCAGCGGTCTGAAGAAGGTCGCCTCCCACCCCTCCGCACGCTCCGGACGGTGCCCTGGAGCGGGCCTCCTACCCTGGGCCGGTGCGATCCGTCCTGACCCCGACCGTGCTGACGCGGGAGGAGTGGACGGCTCGCACGGCCGCGCACGCGGCGAGGATCGACCGGTGGACGGCGCCGCACCTCGAACGCCGCCGCCGGGGTGAGGCGCACCCGGTACTCGACTTCCTGTTCACGTACTACTCCGAGACGCCGGGGCGGCTGCGCCGCTGGCACCCCGGACCGGGCGTCGCACTGGCCGCGCCGGCACCGCACGCCGACTGGCGCTGGTACGCGGCGGACGGCGCGACCGTGCGCCTCGAGGTAGCGACCTTCGCCGCCGACCGCGGCGACACCGTCCGCTTCGTGCGTCGGCTGCTGGCCGCCACGGCGTCCCGCCCGGCGTCCACCCGCTGCTTCGGCCTGCACGAGTGGGCGATGGTCTACCGGGACACCGGCACCCGGCACGCGGTCCCTCTTCGGCTCGGGCAGGCCGGGACGGACGAGGTCGTGGAGGCGCACCCGATCCGGTGCACGCACTTCGACGCGTTCCGCTTCTTCACGCCACCGGCGGTCGGCCGCAACCTCCTGCAGCCCACCCGCGAGAGCCAGCCGGAGCTCGAGCAGCCGGGCTGCCTGCACGCCGGCATGGACCTCTACAAGTGGGCCTACAAGCTGAGCCCGGCGACCCCGGGAGAGCTGGTCGCCGACTGCTTCGAGTTGGCCGTCGAGATCCGGGAGCTGGACATGCAGGCCTCGCCGTACGACCTCGCCGCGCACGGGTACGCACCGGTCGCCATCGAGACCCCCGAGGGAAAGGCCGAGTACGTCGCCGCGCAGCGCGGGTTCGCCGAGCGGGGCGCCGTCCTCCGGCAGCGCCTCCTCGACGTCTGCGACGCACTGCTCCGCTGAGACGGGTCGACCTCGCGGTGTGGTGCCGGTCCTCGTGGTACACGGTGAGGACGACGGCGATACCGCGAGGTCGAGTGCGTCAGGCAGGAGCTCAGACGCCGTCTCGAGGCCCGCCCCGCCGGTGCCCGCGGTGACCTGGTCGCGCAGCTGCTCCACCACCCGTCCCGGCTGCGGGCCGTCGTCCCCTCTCGGGCGCCGGCCCGCTCGGCGCTCCCGCAGCTGGGCCACGAGTCCCGCGATGCCGCCGGGCACGAAGAGGACGACGAGCACGAACAGCGTGCCCAGCAGGAACAGCGGCTCCGACAGCGGGATCCGCAGCCAGGCCGGCAGGTCCTGCACGGCGGGCGAGCTCGCGAGGTCGGTCAGCCGGCTGTCCAGGTAGGTGTAGAGCACGCCGCCCAGCACCGCGCCCCACCGGCTGCCCGCGCCGCCGAGCACCACCATGACCAGCAGGCCGATGGTGAAGTCGGCGGTCGTCACCCGTGGCGTGGAGCCACCGAGCAGCAGCAGGTGGACGATGCCGCCCAGCGTGGCCAGGAGACCCGCCAGCACGAAGACCAGCAGCTTGAAGCGGTAGGGCCGCAGACCGAGCACCTCGACCCGGCGCTCGTTCTCGCGGATCGCCTGCCAGACGCGCCCGGCCCGCGAGCTGGTGACCCAGGCGACGACCAGGTAGACGAGGACGAGGTAGGCCAGCGCCAGCCAGTACTTGTTGACCGTGTTGAAGACCCCGATGAGTGCGTCGGGGAGGGGTCACGGTCGACCGCCAGGCCCTCCTCGCCGCCGGTCAGACCGCCCGGGTCCTGCAGCACGATGATCGACCCGACCTGAGCGGTGGCCAGCGTGACCATCGAGAAGGCGATGCCGGACACCCGCAGGGCGACGCCGCCGATCAGCAGGGGAGGAGGACGCCCACCACGGTGGTGAGGGCGATCGCCGCCCCCAGGCCCCAGCCGAGTTCGGTCAGGGCCAGGTTGGCGACGTAGGTCCCGGCGGCGAAGTACAGCGCGTGTCCGAACGAGAGCAGCCCGGTGAAGCCGAACAGCAGGTCGAAGGAGAGCGCGACCCCGCCGAAGACCAGGCACAGCGCCAGCAACTGCAGCGTGCCCGGGCTGTTGAGGACCCCGTCGAAGAGACCCGGGATCCGCAGCGTGGAGTAGGGCAACAGCGCCAGGACCACCAGCACGACCAGCGGCGTCAGCCACCGCACACCCATCCGGTTCATGCCGCTGCCTCTCACGCCAACCTCGCCGTCAGACCGCTGGGACGGGCCAGCAGGACCACCGCCAGCAGCAGCACCACCGACAGGTCACCCACCCCGCTCGCGGCGTAGTAGTTCGCGAACTGCTGCACCAGCCCGACCAGCACCGCAGCCGCTGCCGTGCCGGTGATCGAGCTCATCCCGCCGATCACGACCACGATGAAGGCGAAGATCAGCAGCGACGTGCCCTGCCCGGGCGAGATCGACCCGAGGTAGATGCCCCCAGCGCCCCGGCCAGCGCGGCGAACGCCCCACCGATCGCGAACACCAGCGTGAAGGCCTTCCGGACGTCGATCCCCAGCGCGGTCACCATCGATCGGTTCTCGACGCCGGCACGGATGATGAGGCCGACGCGGGTGAACCTCAGGAAGGCCAGCACGGCGACCAGCACCACGACCGCGGCGGCGATCAGCAGGAAGCGGTCGTTGGGCACGTTGGCGCCCAGGACCGACGTCGTCCGCTGGGCCCACTCCGGCCGCGGGAACGGCCGGGGTCGGCCCCCAGATGGCCCGCACCAGCGCGACCAGTGCCAGGCTGAGGCCCACGGTGACCAGCACCTGCTCGATGTGCCGCTCGTAGAGCGGACGGATGAGCGACAGCTCGATCAGGGCCGCCACCAGCGCGCCGACGGCGACGCCGAAGACGACGGCCAGGACGAAGCCCCATCCGGTCGAACCCGCCCCCGGCAGGTTCTCGGCCGCCCACCAGGTGCCGTAGGCCCCGATGGTGAGGAAGGCGCCGTGGGCGAAGTTCAGCACGCCCATGAGGCCGAAGATCAGCGAGAGGCCCGACGCGACGAGGAAGTACAGGGCCGCCAGACCCAGCCCGGTGACGGTCAGGAGCACGACGGTCGTCATACCTGCTCCTCGCTGGCGCTCGTCGCCCGCATGCCGACAGGTCGCTCCGTCTCCGGTGGGCTCGCACGCTCGCCCACTGCGTGCGCACCTCCGCTCGAGGCGACGCCGAGCAGCTCGCGGGTGCGATCGGCGTCGGCCAGCAGCCCGGCCGCGGACCCGGTCCACGCCACCCGGCCCTGGTCGACGACGACCGCGTCGTGCGCCATCCGCTGGACGACGGTCAGGTTCTGCTCGACGAGCAGGATCGTCACCTCCTCGGCCGCGCGGGCCAGCACGTCGGCCACCTCGGCCACGAGCAGCGGCGCCAGGCCCTTGGTCGGCTCGTCGATCAGCAGCAGCTGGTTGTCGTTGAGCAGCAGTCGCGCGATCGCGACCATCTGCTGCTGGCCGCCCGAAGGGTCCCGGCGAGCTGCTTGCTCCGCTGCTTCAGCTCGGGGAACAGCTCGAAGACCCGCTCCTGGTGGTGGGCTGCGTCGCGGCGCTCGGCGAGGGTCAGGTTCTCGGCGACGGTCAGGCCGGCGAAGACCTCCCGGTCCTCCGGCGCGTAGCCGATCCCGCGGCGCACGATCTCGTGGGTCCGCCGGCCCGAGAGCCGCTCGGTCCGGCCGTCGTCGCCGGTGAACTCGACGACGCCGGTTGCGGGGACGAGGCCCAGGATCGCCTTGACCGTCGTGGTCTTGCCCGCGCCGTTGCGGCCCAGGAGCGCCGTCACACCGCCGCGCCGGACGCTGAGGTCCACGCCCTGGAGGATGTGGCTGCCCGACAGCCGCACGTGCACGTCGCTCATCCGCAGGAGCGGGGTCTCCGTCACAGCTGCTCCCCCAGGTAGGCCTGCTGCACGGCGGGGTCGCTGGTCACCTTCGCCGGGGTGTCGAGCGCCAGGAGCTTGCCGTGGTGCATGACGGCGACGCGGTCGGCGAGGCCGAGCAGCACGTCCATGTGGTGCTCCACCATCAGCACCGTCTTGCCCTCCTCGCGGTGCACCGAGGCGATGACCTCCGTCAGCCCGGCGACGTCCTCGATGCTGACGCCGGCCATCGGCTCGTCCAGCAGGACGACGGCGGGATCGGTGGCCAGCAGGATGGCCAGCTCGAGCTTGCGCTTGTCGCCGTGCGAGAGCGCACCGGCGAGGTCCTCACCGCGGGCGGCCAGGCCCACCCGCTCCAGGGAGCGCCCGGCCACCTCGTGCGCGGCGTCGCCGGGCCGGACCCGCTGCCAGGGCCGCATGCTGCCGCCCAGCTTGGCCTGGGCGGCCAGCCGGACGTTCTCCCGGACGGTGAGCCCCACGAACACCGACGACGCCTGGAAGGTCCGGCCGAGGCCCCGGCGGGCCCGTGCCGAGGGCTCTCCCGGGTGATGTCGGTACCGGCCAGCGTGACGGTGCCGCTGGTCACCGGCAGCAGCCCGGACAGCAGGTTGAACAGCGACGTCTTCCCTGCGCCGTTGGGCCCGATGACGGCGACGAACTCACCGGGGGCGACGTCGAAGCCGACGTCGTCGACGATGACCGCCCCACCGATCGCGCAGGTCAGCTTCTCGACCCGCAGCACCGGCGCGCCCGCAGCGGGGCGGGCGGCCGGTGCCGGGTGGTCCTGGTGGCCACGTGCGAGTCCTCGTCCCTGCTCAGGAGGCGACCGGCGGAGCGGTCTCCTCCGGGTCGAGCGTGTCGACCAGGACCGGGACGAACTCCTCGCCCTGCTGCTCGAGGGTGGCCTGGAACATCGGCTGCAGCATGGCGTGGTCCTCCTCGCGGATGGTGATCTCGCCCTTGGCGCCGTCGAACGTCCATCCCTCGAGCGCGCTGATCATCCCGGCGACGTCGTCCCCGCCCTCCTCGACGGCGCGCACGATCATCTGGGCGGCGTTGCAGCCATCGGGGGTGAAGATGTCGACGACGCCCCCGCCTCCTCGACGCGCTCGGCCATCGCCTGGCTGACCTCGTTGTCGACCGCCTCGGCGAAGAAGTGCGAGAGGAAGTTGAGCTGGGCGGCCTGCTCGCCGTAGGTCGGGTAGGAGGCCCGCAGGTCCAGTCCGGTGACGACGCTGGTCGCGTCGAAGACACCCTGCTGTCCCATGGCCTGCCACATGGCGGGGGCGGTCTCGCCAGCCCAGGCCACGAAGGTCAGGTCGGCCCCGGCATCGCGCGCCTGGGCGGCGAACGGCGTGAGGTCGGTCGCGCCGGCCGGCACCAGCAGCGGGGTCACCGTGGCCCCGGCCTCGTCGCCGAGCACCGCGGTCACCGCCGCGACGTTGGCCTGGCCGAAGGCACTGTCCTGCGCGAAGACGAGCACGGTCTTGCCCGTGGCCTCGCCGATGAACGACTGTGCCGTCCGGACGTCCTGGTAGGTCTGCCGGCCGGACCTGAAGGTGTTGCCGTTGATGCCGGTCAGGGCGTCGGTGGCGGCCGGTCCGGAGATGAAGAGGATGTCGTTCTGCTCGGCCAGCGGCGCCACCTGGGTGGCGACGCCGGACGATGCCGAGCCGGCGATGATCTGAACGCCCTGGCCGATCAGGTCGGTGACCTCGGCGACGGCCTTGGCCGGGTCTCCTGCGTCGTCGCGCTCGATGATCTCGATGGGCCGCCCGCCGACTTCCCCGGACCCGTCGGTCGCGTAGTCCAGGCAGGCCTCGAAGCCCTGGAGGTACTGCTCGCCGTAGGCGGCCAGCGGCCCGGAGATGGACGTGACCAGGCCGACCTGCACCGGCGCCCCCTCGTCGCCTCCGCCGCTCCCGCCGCCGTTCCCGGCGGGGGCGCCCGGGCTGCCACAGGCTGCGCTCAGAGCGAGGACGCCGGTTGTCGCCACGGCGAGCGTGACGGACCTGGAACGGGTGCGGGACATGGCGGTCTCCTCCGGTGTGCGCGGGTGCACAAGTGGGCTGGACCACAGCGTATGGAGACGCGGATCAGGCGCCCATGTGGGGTTGCCCCACACCCTGCGGCGTTCCAGTGGCGTCCACCACCATCTCGCACCGTCGTCGACTCCTCCGCCGAGCCACGCCGTACCGTCGTCGGGTGACCTCCATCCGCACCGGCCGCTGGGTGCGGCTCGACGGCACCACCAACACCCGCGACCTGGGCGGGCTGCCCACGACGGACGGCGGCCGCACGCTGCCGGGCCGGATCCTGCGCAGCGACAACCTGCAGACCCTCAGCCCGGACGACATCCGGCGCCTGGTCGACGGGATCGGTCTTCGCCAGGTGATCGACCTGCGCACGACGGCGGAGATCCTGCTCGAGGGCGTGGTCCGCTGCGCGACGTCCCGCAGGTGGGGCACCGGCACTTCAGCCTGCTGCCCGAGCGCGGGCACCACACCGACGTCTTCGCGGTCGAGGAGGATCCCGCCGAGCTCGACCTGCCGGCCGGCTGGATGGAGTCGCTGCTCCCCGGCAGGTGGCCGAGCACGACGAGGGCGAGTCCCCGGCCGTGCGCTCCTACCTGGGCTACCTCTCGCACCGGGCGGACAACGTGGTCGGTGCACTGCGCGCGATCAGCACGGCGTCCGGCGCCTCGGTCGTGCACTGCGCCGCGGGCAAGGACCGCACCGGTGTCGTCTGCGCGTTGGCCCTGGCGGTCGCGGGCGTGCCGCACGAGGAGATCGTGGCCGACTACGCCATGACCGCCGAGATCATCGACGCCCTGGTGGCCAAGCTCGCCGCGTCACCGACCTACGCCGAGGACATGGAGCGCCGGGACGTCGCCGTCCACACGCCTCGGGCGGAGACGATGGACCGGGTGCTGACGCTGCTCGACGAGCGGCACGGCGGCCCGCTCGGCTGGCTGGACGCGCACGGTTTCGGCGCCGACGAGCAGGCCGCGCTGCGCGCCCGCCTGCGAACCTGAGGGCCGCCCCTATCCGGGGCGGGAGGTGCGTGCGCCGGGCGAGCTGCGCTGCTTCTGCAGGTACATCGCGGCGTCCGCCTCGCGCAGCAGCTGCTCGGCCGTGCGCTCCCGGCCGTCGCCGTGCACCGCCACGCCCACGCTGGTGCCCACCGTGACGTCGACGCCCTCGAGACGGAACGGCTCGGCGAAGCACGCCGACACCCGCGCAGCGAGCCCGTGGGCGTCCTCGGGGTGCGCGAGACCGGGCAGGATGATCGCGAACTCGTCCCCGCTGAGCCGGCCGACGGTGTCGACGGGGCGCACCGCCGAGCGCAGCCGTGCGGAGACCTGACGGAGCAGCTCGTCGCCGGCCGCGTGCCCCAGCGAGTCGTTGACCTCCTTGAAGCGGTCCAGGTCGCAGAAGAGGACGCCGAGCTGCGCTCCGTGCCGGGCACCGGGCAGCTCGGTCGCCAGCCGGTCGAGGAACAGCACCCGGTTCGGCAGGCCGGTGAGGGCGTCGTGCGTGGCCTGGTGGCTCACCGTCTCGAGCAGCCGTGCCTTCTGCAGCGCGGTCGACGCCTGGTCGCCGACACCGCGCAGGCGCACCAGCACATCGCCGTCGAGGGACGGCGGCGCCTCGCCGGCCTGCCAGCCGGCGGTCGCCACCCCGAGGAACGTGCTGCCGGCGAGCAGCGGGACGGCGACGACGTCGGTGCTGCTGATGGCCTTCAGCAGCGACCGGAGGGCCGGGCTGCTGGTCGAGTCGTCGATGATGAGCGGCGTCCGGTCGGTCAGGATGCCGACCAGCTCGGGGGTGTCCTCGGGGCGAAGTTCGGCGCCGTGCAGCAGAGCACTCTGCTCGTCGGTCATGCCGAACGAGGCCGACGCGCGGAGCACGCCGGCGCCCGGGTCCCACAGCAGGATGCTCGAGCGGGTGCAGCCGACGATGCGCGGTAGCGCCGCGGCGACGACGTCGGTCACCGCCGCGGCGTCGGTGGCGGCGGCGAGTTCGTGCGCCAGCTCCAGCAGGGCTCCGGCCCGGGTGGCCTCCAGACGCGCCTCCTCCAGCGCGATGATCAGGTCGAGGGCCGCCGCCGCGTGGCCGGCGTAGGCGGCGAGCATGGAGGCCTCGTCGCCCATGGCGCCGTAGTTGGTGCCGTAGAGGGCAGCCAGCCGACCGTGCGAGCGACGCGCCGAGGCCACGTCGACGACGACGGCGCCCTGGCCGAGGTCACCGCCGGCCAGAAGGTTCGCTGCCAGGCCCCGCACCTCGGCCTCGGGCACGCCGGCGCTGTGCACCAGCGGCTCTTCCCTGCCCGGCGCGGTGACCGCCAGGAGGTACGCCGGGGCGAGCACGGCCTCGGCGGCGCGGGTGACGATCCGGTGCAGCGCACTGTCCACGTCATCGCTGGCGACGAGGTCGGTGCCGGCCGATTGCAGGCTGGCCAGCTGGCCCCGGAGGGCCCGCAGTTCCAGGTCGGCCGACCGCTCGCTCTCGCGCCGGCGCGGCCGGCGGATGCGCCGGTCCCAGCTGAACTCGTACACGCATGCCGGATATCCTCGGACTCGCACTCGCCGTGCTCGATGCGAGCCGCAGGCAGACCGAAGATGGTCGGCACGGTGCTGATCAGTCCCTGGGCATAGATGCAGTCCAGCCGGGAGTGCTCGTAGCCCTCGTGCAGGGTGTAGCGGATGCTCGCGGCCGTCCCCGTCGCCTCGAGGATCTCCATGGTCGACGTGGTGCTGAACTTCGCGACGGCGCGCGGCAGCTGCCGGAAGACCTGGCGCGGGGTGCCCATCGCGCGCAGCAGGATGACCATCGAGTTGGCCAGGCCGCTGTGCAGCGCGGCCGCGCCCACCTTGAACATCAGGTGGGGTCACCGATGACGTCCGTGGCGGCCGCGAACAGCCGGATGCGCGTCTCGTAGCTCCACCAGAGCGACTGGTCCTCGAGCTGTTCGGCCGTGTACGGGACGCCGGAGCGTTCCAGCAGCTCGTCGACGGCGGCTGGACCGGCGGTGGTGCGGATGTAGCGCAGCAGGCCACCGGTGGTCGCGCCCGAGGTCTCGCGCGGCTCGGCGACCGGCGCGGTCATCGCGAGTCCCCGACCGGTTGGGTCGCCGATGGCGCCGGGGCGCTCCGCCGTGCGGCGGGCGCGCCGGCGCTGGTCGCCGTCCCTGCGAGATGCACGCATGGAGGTACGGCAGGAGCGGGGCAGAACCTGAGCACGATGACCCCTTGGGGGACGGCGGCGTCGCGGCGCACGGGGAGGCTCCGGCACGCCTCCGACGTTCCGGGCCCTTGCATCGCCGGGCGCAGCGGAGTACACCGGAGGCCACATACCCCCGGGGGTAAGACCAGTCCGAGGAGATCCCCATGCAGACCGGATCCGCACACGCACCGCACCAGCATGACAGCACACTGCGACGGGTTTCCTGGGCGGCCGCCCGACAGGCCACCTTTCACTGCCTCACGGGCTGCGCGATCGGCGAGGTGCTCGGCATGATCATCGGCACCTCGCTCGGGTGGCACGACGCGGCCACGGTGGCTCTCGCGGTGGCCCTGGCGTTCCTGTTCGGCTACGCCCTGACCATGCGGGGTGTCCTGCGGGCCGGGCTGCCGTTCCGCGCCGCCGTGCGGGTCGCCCTGGCCGCCGACACCGTATCGATCGCCGTCATGGAGCTCGTCGACAACGCGGTGATGCTGACCGTCCCCGGAGCGATGGAGGCCGGCATCGGCGGCGTCGTCTTCTGGGCATCACTGGCGGGAGCGCTCGCCGTGGCGTTCGTCGTCACGCTCCCCATCAACCGGGCACTGATGAGCCGCGGGAAGGGGCACGCGGTCGTCCACGCCCTGCACTGATGAGTCGTCCGGCCGGCGATCGCCGGTCACCGGGCCCGGACAGCAGACGACCCCGGCCTCCGAGGGAGGTCGGGGTCGCGCCGGACCGGGCCGCACGGCCGCGCCACGGGAGGCGGCCGGAGCCGCCGTCGGGTCAGCGGTTGGCGAGGGTGAGGAGCTCGTCGCGCATCGCCGGGCTGCTCGTGCGGGCCAGCGCCTGGCTCAGTGCCCGGCGGGTGCGCGCGGCCTGCCGACGCTGCTGCCACCGGGTCGTCACGCTGCTCATCTCTGGTGCCTCTTTCATCGGAGTGGATCGCCTACACCCTTAGCAATGCAGGCTGACATCACTGTATTCCGACGAATCAGAGGTAGAACTGAAGCCTGGCCGAAGTTCTCTCACCATTTGGGGTGAGAGTCGTCACCTGGAAAGCGCTCCCCGGGCAGCCGCACGGGCCGCCTGCGGGTCATCGGTGGCCAGCGCCGCCTCCGCCGCGCGCTCGCACGAGGAGAGGTCCACGGTCGACAGCCGGGCGCCGACCCCGCCACGGCGGACGTGGCACAGGACAGCGAGCTGATGCCCAGCCCGACGAGGACGCAGCCCAGCAGCGGATCCGCGGCCGCCTCTCCGCACACGCCCACCGGCTTCCCGGCACGGCGGCCGGCGGCAGCGGTCAGTGCGACGAGTTCGAGGAGTGCCGGCTGCCACGGGTCGGTGAGCTCGGCGAGCTCGGCGGAGAGCCGGTCGGCGGCGAGCGCGTACTGCGACAGGTCGTTGGTGCCGATCGACAAGAAGTCCACGTGCGCCAGCAGCCGCTCGGCGTGCAGCGCAGCCGAGGGCACCTCGATCATCACACCGGGCACCAGTCCGCGGGCGCGCACGGCGGCCGCGAAGCCGGCGGCCTCCGGAACGGTGGCCACCATCGGTGCCATCACCCACGGCGTGGACGCCGTCCGCTCGGCCGCCTCCGCGACGGCGTCGAGCTGGCGCTCGAGCAGCCCCGGGTCCCGGCGGGCCACCCGCAGGCCACGGACCCCGAGCGCCGGGTTCGCCTCGTCCGGCGGCGTGGCGAAGGCCAGCGGCTTGTCCGACCCGGCGTCCAGCGTCCGGACGACGACCTTCCGGCCCGGGAACGCCGCCAGGACATCGGCGTAGCCGGTCGCCTGCTCCTCGACCGACGGCTCCTCGGCCCGCCCCAGGAAGGCGAGCTCGGTACGGAAGAGCCCGACACCCTCCGCGTGGGCGTCGACGGCCGCGCGGGCGCCGGCCCCGTCCTGGACGTTCGCGAGCACCTGGACGACGTGCCCGTCCCGGGTGCGGCCGGGGCCGCGGTAGCCGGCCAGCGCACGGGCGGCCAGCCGCGCGGCGTCGACCCGCGCCCGCGCCTCCTCGGGGTCCGGCTCCACGGTCACCGTCCCCTGCTCGCCGTCGATCAGCACCCTGGCCCCGGCGGGGACGCCGTCGAGGCCGCCGACGCCGACGACGCAGGGCAGGCCGAGCTGGCGGGCGATGATCGCGGTGTGGCTCGTCGTCCCGCCCAGCCGGGTGGCCAGGCCGAGGATCCGGGTGGGGTCCAGCCCGGCCGTGTCGGCCGGCGCGAGGTCGTCGGCGAGCAGGACCGAGGGCACGTCGGGCGCGGGGATGCCCGGTTCTCCCTGGCCCGTGAGCTCCGCGACGATCCGGTCGCGGACGTCGCGCACGTCCGGCACCCGCTCGGCCATGAGGCCGCCGAGCGCCGCGAACATGTCCATGAACTGCTGCGCGGCCGCCATCGCCGCGACCGCCGCCGGCGCACCCGCCGCGATCCGCTGCTCGGCCGCGGTGCGCAGCGCCCGGTCCACCGCGATCCCGGCGGTGGTGCTGAGCACTTCGGCACTCACGCCCGTCGCTGCCGCGGCGCGGGCGGACAGTCGCCCGGCCACCACCTCGGCGGCCGCGCCGTACCTCGCCGCCTCCACGTCCCGGTCGGCCTCGGGGACCTCGACGCCGTCGTCGGCCGGCAGGCGGATCGTGCCGGAGGGCCGCACCACCGGTCCGACGGCGGCTCCCGGGACCACGGGCGTGCCGGTGAGGACGGCGGGCTCGACAGGCGCGGGCGGGGAGACGGTGCTCGACATGAGGGACCTCGCTGCGGAGTGGGGCGGAGAAGCGGAGCCGCCGGGGCTCGCGGTGACCAGAGTCACGAACTGCTGTTGACTTGTCAACGGAACAGACGTAAAACAACACAAGCACAACGTCAAAGCAACATATTCGGACACTCCAGCGGACCGGTCGGAGGACAGTCGTGCTCTACCCCGAGGAACGCCAGCAGGCGATCGCAGCGCTGGTGGCCGATCGCGGCCGGCTCGCCGTCACGGCCCTGGCGGAGGAGTTCGGCGTCACGACCGAGACCGTCCGCCGCGACCTCGCCGTCCTCGAGCGGGCCGGGATGCTGCGCCGGGTGCACGGCGGGGCCGTGCCCGCGGGGCGCTGACCCTCGTCGAGCCCGGGCTCGGCGAGCGGTACCGCTCGCACAGCGAGCAGAAGCGGGCGATCGCCGCGGCGGCGCTGGGCCTGCTGCCCGGCGCGGAGGGAAGCATCGTCCTGGACGGCGGCACGACGACGGCCGCCCTCGCCGAGCTCCTCCCCCGACCGCCGGCTGCTCGCCGTCACCTCCTCGGTACCGATCGCCTCCCGGCTCTCGGTCACCGGCGGCGTGCTGCTGCACGTGCTCGGCGGGCGGGTCCGGGGCGTCACCCAGTGCGCAGTCGGTGAGGCGACGGTCCGGGCCCTGGCCGAGCTCCGCGTCGACGTCGCCTTCCTGGGCGCCAACGGGATCGCCCCCGACCACGGCTTCACCACACCCGACGACGCCGAGGCATCGGTCAAGCGGGCGATGGTGCGCGCCGGGCAGCGCGTGGTGGTCCTGGCCGACAGCAGCAAGCTGGGCCGCGAGCACCTGGTCCGCTTCGCCGCGATCGAGGACGTCGACGTCCTGGTCACCGACGAGGAGCCGATCCCGAGGTGATCGCCGAGCTGGAGAAGGCCGGCGTCGAGGTCGTGATCGCATGACCGCGCCGCGGAAGGCCGGGCGGGTGGTGACCCTCACCGCGAACCCGAGCCTTGACCGCACGCTGGACCTGCCGGCGTCGCTCACCGAGGGCGGCATCGTGCGGCTGGCCGGCAGCAGCACCGAGCCCGGCGGCAAGGGCGTCAACGTGGCCCGGGCGGTCGCTGCCGCCGGCGGCGACGTGGTGTCGATCCTCCCGGCGGCGGCATCGGACCCGATCGTCACGGCGCTGCGCGGACTCGGCCTCGAGCTGGCCACCGTGCCGGTCCAGGCACCGGTGCGCACGAACTACACGCTGGTCGATCCCGCCGGCACCACCACGAAGCTCAACGAGCCCGGCGCCCCGCTGACCGACGCGACCCGGACGGCGCTGACCGGCGTGCTGCACGGGCACGCGGCCACTGCGCAGTGGGTGGTGCTCTCCGGCTCCCTCCCCCGTCGACCCCGGCCGACTGGTACGCCGGCCTGGTCCGCTCGCTGCGCGACACCGGGGCACGCATCGCCGTCGACACCAGCGAGGCGCCGTTGCTCGCGCTGCTGGCCGCGGGGCCCGACGCGGCACCCGACCTGCTCAAGCCCAACGCCGAGGAGCTGGCCCAGCTGGCCGGGGTGTCCGAGGACGACCTGCTGCGGGACCCGGACGCGTTGCTCGCGGCGGTGCGGTCCCTGCACGACCGCGGGATCCCGGAGGTGCTCCTCACGCTGGGGGCGACGGCGCGGTGCTCTCCACGGTCGCCGGTGAGCTCTGGTCGGCCCGGCCGCCGGAGGTCGCCGTCCGCAGCACGGTCGGCGCCGGGGACTGCAGCCTCGCCGGGTACGTCCTCGCCTCGCTCGCGGACGCGGCGCCCGCCGAACGGCTGCGCACCGCGGTCGCCTACGGAGCGGCGAGCGCGTCGCTGCCCGGATCCGCCGTCCCCACCCCGGCCCAGGTGGACGGTCCCGCCGTCCGGGTCATCGCCGGGCTCCCCGGCAGCTCCGTTCCCACCACCCCCGTCCCGGCCGCCGGCCGGGACGCCCTCTGACTCCTCCGGGAGAGGACCCATGCCCGCACTGATCACTCCGGACCTGGTCGCGCTCGACGCCGACCTCGGGGCCGACAAGGCCGCGGTCGTCCGCCGGCTGGCCGAACTCGTCGCCGCCGCCGGCCGGGCCATCGACGCCGACGCGCTGCAGGCCGACGTCCTGGCCCGCGAGGCGCAGGCGGCGACCGGCCTGCCCGGCGGCATCGCCATCCCGCACTGCCGCTCGGAGGCCGTCACCGAGGCGTCGCTCGCCTTCGCCCGCCTGGAACCGGCGGTCGACTTCGGGGCTCCGGACGGCCCGGCGGACCTCGCCTTCCTCATCGCCGCCCCCGCCCACGGCGACGCCGACCACCTCACCCTGCTGACCGCGCTGGCCCGGGCGCTGGTGAGGCCGGAGTTCGTGGCCTCGTTGCGGTCGGCGGCCTCGGACGAGGAGATCGTCGCGCTGGTCGAGGAGGTCGTCTCCCCGCACCCGCGGCCGCACCTGCCGGGGCGACCGCCGCGGCTCCCGCTGCTGCGCCGGCCCCGGCGGCGGCCGCGGAGCCGGCCGCCCGGAAGAGCATCGTGGTCGTCAGCGCCTGCCCGACGGGCATCGCGCACACGTACATGGCCGCCGACAAGCTGGCCGCCGCGGGCAAGGCCGCCGGGGTGGACGTCCACGTCGAGACGCAGGGTTCCTCGGGGTCCACCCCGCTCGACCCGGCGGTCATCCGGGCCGCCGACGCCGCGATCTTCGCCGTCGACGTGGGCGTGCGGGACCAGAGCCGGTTCGCCGGCAAGCCCCTGGTCCAGAGCGGCACGAAGCGGGCGATCAACGAGCCCGACGTCATGATCCGCGAGGCCCTGGCCGCCGCCGATGACCCCGACGCCCGGCGGGTGCCCGGTACCGCGGCCACCGCCGCCGCGTCGTCCGGCGCCGCGGGACGGCCGGGCACCGCCACCGAGATCCGTCGCTGGCTGCTCACCGGTGTCAGCTACATGATCCCGTTCGTCGCGGCCGGCGGACTGCTCATCGCCCTGGGCTTCGCGCTCGGCGGCTATCAGATCGTCACCGGCAACCCGGACGTCGAGGGGCAGAGCTACGCGCTGAGCTGGGTGTTGAACAACTCGCTGTTCGACCTCCCGGTGGGCGAGAGCACCGAGGAGCTCCGCTTCGGGATCCTCGGCTACCTGGGTGCGGTCTGCACGGTCCTCGGGCAGGCGGCGTTCGGCTTCCTGGTCCCCGCCCTCGCCGGGTACATCGCCTACGCCATCGCCGACCGCCCGGGGATCGCGCCCGGCTTCGTCGTCGGCGCGGTGTCGCTGACCGTGGGGGCCGGCTTCCTCGGCGGCCTCGTGGGTGGCATCCTCGCCGGCCTGGTCGCCCTGTGGATCAGCCGCTGGCGGCTCCCGGCCGGCGTCCGCGGGCTGCAGCCGGTGGTGATCATCCCGCTGCTGGCCACGCTGGTCTCCAGCGGGATCATGGTGATGCTGCTCGGCCGCCCGCTGGCCGCAGCGCTCGAGGGCCTGGGCGACTGGCTCAACGGCCTCAGCGGGTCCTCCGCCATCCTGCTCGGGATCATCCTCGGCCTGATGATGTGCTTCGACCTGGGTGGACCGGTCAACAAGGCGGCCTACCTCTTCGCCACCGCAGGGCTGGCCTCGGAGACCAGTGGCTCCTTCGTGATCATGGCGACCGTGATGGCCGCCGGGATGGTGCCGCCGCTGGCCATGGCGCTCAGCACCGCGGTCCGGTCGAGGCTCTACACGCCCGCGGAGCGGAGAACGGCAAGGCGGCCTGGCTGCTCGGCCTCTCGTTCATCTCCGAGGGAGCCATCCCCTTCGCCGCCGCCGACCCGGTCCGCGTGATCCCGTCGATGATGCTCGGCGGCGCAACCACCGGTGCGATCGTGGCCGTCCTCGACATCGAGGCGCGGGCTCCGCACGGCGGGGTGTTCGTGTTCTTCGCGATCAGCAACGTCCTGCTGTGGCTGCTGGCGATCGCCATCGGCGCCGTCGTGGGCGGCCTCGCGGTCACCATCGCCAAGAGCATCGGCCGCAGCGACGCCGACGACGCCCCCGAGGACGCCGTCGACCTCGAGCACGCCCACACCCCCGGCCACGTGCCGGCCCGCGCGTGAGCGGCGCTCTCCCGCTCATCATCTCCGACCCGTCCCCCGTCCCAGCAGCGAGAAGAGGAACCATGCCCAGTCAGACCGTATCCGTCGGGTCCCGGGTGGGCCTGCACGCCCGCCCCGCAGCACTGATCGCCGAGGCGGTCGGCAAGGCCGGCGTCCCAGTCACCCTGGCCACGGTCGGAGGCGCGCCGGTCGACGCCGGCTCCCCGCTGATGATCATGACGCTCGGCGCGAAGCAGGGCATGGACGTCGTGGTGACCAGCGAGGACCAGGCCGCGGTGGACCGGATCGCCGGCCTGGTCGCCCAGGACCTCGACGCGGAATGACGACGGCGCCCGTCCCCTCGTGCGGGACGGGCGCCGTTCGTCCGGCACCGCTGCAGTGTTGATCATCGTCCACGTGTCCGCCGCGTCGGCGTGCTCTACCGTGTCGCGGCCACGCAGCCGATGATCAACTGGGGCGTAGGTGTTCAGCTGGGGCGCTCGACGTCCCCGCGCCAGGCGCCGGTCTCGGTCCCCTGGCTCTCGATGAACTCCTTGAACTTCTTCGCATCGGCCTTGATCTGCCGGTCATCGAAGCCGAGCGCCGCGCCGGCCTTCTCGACCAGGCCCTCGGGCTCCCAGTCGATCTGGATCATCACGCGGGTCTTGGCGTCGTCCAGCCGGTGGAAGGTGACCACCCCGGCGTGCTTCGCCTCGCCGCTGGTGCTGGTCCAGGCGACGCGCTCCTCGGGGTGCTGCTCGGTGATCTCGGCGTCGAACTCACGCTTCACGCCGTCGATGCTGGTGACCCAGTGGGTGTGGGTGTCGTCGAGCTGGGTGATCCGCTCCACCCCACCCATGAACTGGGGGAACGACTCGAACTGCGTCCACTGGTCGTAGGCGACCCGGATGGGTACGTCGACGTCGACGGACTCCTGCACGCTGGCCACGGTCTGCTCCTCTGTGTCGCGAACTCGATCGCGCACCGCCTACCCCGTTGGGCGCTGCCCGACACCTGAACGAGCAGGTCAGGACAGGGCGGCCGCCACGCTGCCGCGCACCGGGCGGCCGTCCAGCAGCAGCATCTGGGCCAGGTGGTACGCGTCCGGCTGGCCCGCCCAGGTGCCCGAGGCGACCTGGCCGGACGGGGTCAGCTCGTGGTGCCAGCTGCCCGTGGCCGGGTCCGCGAAGCGGCGCTCGCCGTGCTCCCGCCACCGGCGGGCCAGCTCCTGGAAGCGCGGCTCGCCGGTCACCCGCACCAGCACGGAGGCCGCCGCCACGGCCTCGCACAGCACCCAGTGCATGCGTGCGCCGACGACGGGGCGGTCGGACCAGTCGAGCGTGTACGGGAAACCGTCCTCGCCGTCGGCCGCCCAGCCCCGGGTCGCCGCGGCATCGAACAGGGCGAGGGCGTCGTCGAGCAGCCACGATGGGGCATCGGGCGTCACGGACCGCAGGTGCAGGGCGAGGCGGGCCCACTCGAACTGGTGCCCGACGGTGATGCCGTAGGGGCGGAACGGATCGGCCGGCAGTTCCCGGTTGTACTCCGGCAGCGGCTCCCACCGGTCCGTGAAGTGCTCGGGCAGCCGCCAGTCCCGCTCCCGGGCCCAGCCGTGGACGACCCGCTCGGTCGCCCGGAGCGCCTGGCCGCGCAGCCGCTCGGCCGTTCCGGGGTCGTCGAGCGCGTCGGCGGCAGCGAGCACCGCCTCGACCCCGTGCATGTTGGCGTTCACGCCGCGGTAGCCGTCCAGCCGCCGCCACGCGGCGTCCCACTCCTCGACGGCCAGACCCTCGTCGTCGCCCCAGAAGCGGGTCTGCCAGACGTCGAGGGCGTCCTCGAGCAGCGCCCGGCCGCCCGGGACGCCGGCCGACGTCGCGGTCGCGGCGGCCAGGACGACGAACGCGTGGACGTAGGCGGTCTTGGCGTCGTCCCCGGTGCTCGACCGCCAGCCGCCGTGCTGGCGGTCGTGCAGCGGCCCGTCGGTGAGCGCCGCGACACCGTGCGCGGCCAGCTCGTCGGCCGCCGGCCGGCCCAGCAGCGAGGCCAGCCCGAAGACGTGCGTCATCCGCGAGACGATCCAGGTCTCGACCGGCCGGCCGGGCAGCACCCGCCCGTCAGCGCCGAGGTAGCCGAAGCCGCCCCCGGCCAGCCGTGACCGGGCCGCGAAGGCCAGCACGCCGTCCAGATCGGTCACCGGCTGCGCTCCGCGGCGACCGCGAGGGCGAGCCGGATGGTCGCGACCATCATCACCACCAGGCCGACCAGCTGCACGAACCCTGCCCCGATGTTCGGCCCGTCGGCGGCGAGGAGGTCGAGCAGGACCAGGACGGCGAGCGCCCCGAGCACCACGCCGCCGACCCGGCGGCCGCTCCTCTCGTCCGCCGAGGAGACGAGGAGCAACCCCGCCACCAGCGCGAACCCGTAGCCGACGAACTGGGCCAGCGCCGGTGCGATCCCCTGCTCGAGCCCGGGCCGGCTGCCGCTCACCACGATCGCGATGCCACTGCACAGCACGAACAGCAGGAGCAGGACGAGGGACGTCGGACGCCGGTCCATGGGCACCCCTTCCGCCGGGCCGTGCAGAGGAGCACGGCTCAGAACGCCAGCGCCGCCCCCGGATCGTGCAGCAGCGCACCGATGTCGGCCAGGAAGCGCGACCCCAGCTCGCCGTCGACGATCCGGTGGTCGAAGGAGAGCGCGAGCTGCGTGACCTGGCGGGGCACGATCTTCCCTTGTGCACCCACGGCATGGGCCGCACCGCACCGAAGGCGAGGATCGCCGATTCCCCGGGTTGAGGATCGGCGTCCCGGTGTCGACGCCGAAGACGCCCACGTTGGTGATCGTGATCGTGCCGCCGCTCATGTCCGCCGGTGCGGTCCGGCCCTCGCGGGCCGTGGCGGTCAGGTCGGCCAGCGCCTGCGCCAGCTCCGGCAGGGTGAGCCGGTCGGCGTCCTTGACGTTCGGGACGACGAGACCGCGCGGGGTGGCCGCCGCGATACCCAGGTTCACGTAGTCCTTGACCACGATCTCCTGCGCCGCCTCGTCCCAGGAGCTGTTCACCATCGGGTGCCGGCGGACGGCGAGCAGCAGCGCCTTGGCCACGAACAGCAGCGGGCTGACCTTGACGCCGGCCAGCTCCGGCCGCCGGGCGAGCCGGTCGCGCAGCTTCATCGTCCGCGTCACGTCGACGGTGAGGAACTCCGTGACGTGCGGTGCGGTGAACGCACTGGCCACCATGGCCGCCGCCGTGTGCTTGCGGACGCCCTTGATCGGGATGCGCTGCTCCCCACCCCGACCCCGACCGTCGGCGGAGACGGCCATGTCTGCGAGCGGTGAGACGGCGGCTGCGGCGTCGACGTCCGCGCGGGTGATGACGCCGCCCTCCCCGTACCGGTGACGGTGGTCAGGTCGACGCCGAGGTCCTTCGCGTACTTGCGCACCGGAGGCTTCGCCAGTGGTCGCTGCCGGCCGCGACCGGGAGCGGCACCGCCGGAGGCGGCGGCCTCGCCGCGCAACGCGTGCGCCTCCGCCTGCCGGCCGACCTCCAGCCCACCGTGGCGGACCGGCTTGGACGCGGCGTCCGGAGCGGTGGCGAGCAGTGGCGGATGGGAGCTCCCGCCCGAGCCGTAGTCGCCGCCGGGAAGCGGGGCGTCCGTGGCACCGGGGTCGGCAGCAGGAGCGTCGGTACGGCGCGGGCGACGACGGGCCTCGGTGGTGCGGGGCCCGTAGCCGACCAGCACCGCCGTGCGTCCGCCCGGCGCCGAGCCACCGATCAGCCCGGCGGCCGGTTCGGCGTCCCCGGCCGGAGCGGGCGCGGGCGCGGCATCCCCGGCCCCGCCGTCACCGCCGTCACCGCCGTCACCGCCGGTGTCGATCGTGATGATGGGCGTCCCGACGTCGACCATCGTGCCGGCCTCGAACAAGAGCTCGGTGACCGTTCCGGCGAAGGGCGAGGGCAGCTCCACGGCGGCCTTGGCAGTCTCCACCTCGCACAGCGGCTGGTTGACGCTGACCGAGTCGCCGACGGCGACGAGCCACTGCAGGATCTCGCCCTCGGTGAGCCCCTCGCCGACGTCGGGCAGCTTGAACTGTCTGGTCGCCATGCTCAGAACCCCATGGAACGGTCGACGGCGTCGAGCACCCGGTCCAGGTCGGGCAGGTACTCCTCCTCGAGCTTCGACGGCGGGTACGGGGTGTCGTAGCCGCCGACCCGCAGCACCGGCGCCTCCAGCGAGTGGAAGCAGGTCTCGGTGACGCGCGCGGCGATCTCCGCTCCGAGGCCGAGGGTCACGGCCGCCTCGTGCACGACGACGCAGCGGCCGGTGCGCCGGACCGACTCGAACACCGGTTCCAGGTCCAGCGGCGAGACCGTCCGCAGGTCGACGACCTCCAGCGAGCGCCCCTCCTCCTCGGCGGCCTGCGCCGCCTGGAGCGCGGTCTTCACCATCGGGCCGTACGCCAGGACGGTGACGTCGTCCCCGCCACGGACGACCCGGGAGCCGAACAGCGGCTCCGGCGTCGCGTCGGGATCGACCTCGGCCTTCTCCCAGTACCGCCGCTTGGGCTCGAGGAAGACGATCGGGTCGGGATGGGCGATGGCCTGCTGGATGCCCCAGTACGCGTCGACCGGGTTGCTCACGGCCACGACCTTGAGCCCGGGCGTGTGCGCGAAGTAGGCCTCGGGGCTCTCGCTGTGGTGCTCGACCGCGCCGATGCCGCCGCCCATCGGGATCCGGATCACGATGGGCATCGCCAGCGTGCCCTTGGAGCGGGCGTGGATCTTGGCGACCTGGGTGACGATCTGGTTGTAGGCGGGGAAGACGAACCCGTCGAACTGGATCTCGCAGACCGGCCGGTAGCCGCGCATGGCCAGGCCGACGGCGGTGCCGAGGATGCCGGCCTCGGCCAGCGGGGTGTCGACGACGCGGTCCTCGCCGAAGTCCTTCTGCAGGCCGTCGGTGATCCGGAAGACCCCGCCGAGCTTGCCGATGTCCTCGCCCATGAGGACGACCTTGGCGTCGTCCTCCATGGCCCGGCGCAGACCCAGGTTGAGGGCCTTGCCGATGGTGAGGGTCTGACCGGCCATCAGTGCTCGCCCCCTCGAAGCTCGCGTGGTACGCCTCGAACTCGGCCTGCTGGGCCGCCAGCGGCGGGGTCTGCTCGGCGTAGACGTGCTCGAACATGGAGCTCGGCGCCGGGTCGGGCATGTCGTTCGTCCCGCTGCGGATGCGCGCCGCCAGCTCGTCGCCCTCGGCGTCGACGGCGGCGAAGTAGTCCGCGTCGGCGATACCGCTGCGCGAGAGGTGGGCCTTGAGCCGGGCGATCGGGTCGCGCAGCTTCCACTCCTCGAGCTCGCTGGCCAGCCGGTAGCGGCTCGGGTCGTCGGAGGTCGTGTGCGCGCCCATCCGGTAGGTGAACGCCTCGATGAAGGTCGGGCCCTGCCCCTCGCGGGCGGCCTGCAGGGCGGCCCGGGTGACGGCGAGGACGGCGAGGACGTCGTTGCCGTCGACGCGCACGCCGGGGAAGCCGAAGCCGGCCGCGCGCTGGTAGAGCGGGATCCGCGTCTGGCGCTCGAGCGGCACGCTGATCGCGTACTGGTTGTTCTGGCAGAAGAAGACGACCGGGGCGGAGAAGCTCGCGGCGAAGATCATCGCCTCGTTGACCTCGCCCTGGCTGGTCGCGCCGTCGCCGAGGAAGGCCAGGACCGCGCTCTCGGCACCGTCGCGCTGCACACCCATGGCGTATCCGGTCGCGTGCAGGCACTGCGCGCCGATGACGATCGTGTACAGGTTGAAGCCGCGCTCGACGGGGTTCCAGCCGCCGTTGTCGACGCCGCGGAACAGGCTCATCACGTGCAACGGGTCCACGTCCCGCGTCCAGGCGACACCGTGCTCGCGGTAGGTCGGGAAGGCCATGTCGCCGTCCCGGAGCGCGCGGCCGGCACCGACCTGGGCGGCCTCCTGCCCGAGCAGCGAGGCCCAGATACCGAGCTCGCCCTGGCGCTGCAGCGCCGTCGCCTCGACGTCCCAGCGGCGGACCAGGGCGAGGTCGCGGTAGAGGCCGCGCAGCTCCTCGTCGGAGATGTCGAGGGAGTAGTCGGGGTGCTGGACCCGCTCGCCCTCGGGGGTGAGCAGCTGGATCAGGTCCGGCTGCTGCGGGAGATGGGGTGCCGACGCCCCGGGGACGGGATCGACCACCTCGGTGGCCTGGCGCAACGCTGTCACGGGACTACTCCTCGCCGTCTCCCGCGGCTACCGGGGTCTCCGGCGGACTGCGGTCGGTGGACGTGTCGGGGGCGCCGGGGTGTGGCGCCACTCACACATGGTGGCACGTCCCCCGGTGCGAGGACAAGACCACCCCGGGAACGATCTGCGCAAGGTCCCCCATTCTGGTTGCGCACAACTCGCAGTATGAGGACGTCCATGCATGTCAGACTGAGCAGCATGGCCGATGTGGACGCCACCGACGCCCGGTTGCTGCTGGCGCTGGGCGAGGACCCCGCGCGAGCGTGATGGCTCTGTCCCAGCGGCTGGGGCTGGCCCGCAACACCGTGCAGGCCCGGCTGGCGCGCCTGGAGAGCAACGGCATGCTCGCCCCGCTGGACCGACGGGTGCGGCCGGAGGCCCTCGGCTACCGGCTCAGCGCCTACGTCACCGTGCAGGTGGTGCAGCGCAGTCTCGCCGACGTCAGCGCGGCGCTCGAACACATCCCCGAGGTCGTCGAGGTCACCGGCCTGTCGGGCGTGGCCGACCTGCTGGTGGAGGTGGTGGCCCGGGACGCCGATGACCTCTGGCGGATCACCGAGCAGGTGCTGGCCATCCCGGGGTGCAGCGCACCGACACCGCCCTGGCCCTGCGCCGCTTCGTCGAGCACCGCGTCAGCCCGCTGCTGGAGCGGGCGGCCGGCGGGGCCGCCGGCGACTGACCTCGGCGATCGAGTCCTGCGAGCTCGTGGCCATCAGCAGCTGATCACCACGAGTTCGCATGGCCCACCCCGGGGCGCCGTCGTCAGCGCGGGCGGCGCACCCGGACGGGGCCGCGCGCCGTGCTCACGTCGACGACCGCCCCGCCCTGGGTCACCTCGACCGTGCCGGCCCCCGCCAGCCGGCCGGCTGCCGCGCGGGCGGCGGGCATGAGGTCGCGCCAGGCCTCCGGGTCGACCGCGCGGGCCGCCTCGGAGGGGCAGATCGACGCCTCGGGGCAGCGCTGGTCGAGCAGCTCCGTGATCGCGCTCTGCAGCCGGGCGTCGACGTCGTCCACGCACCTCAGCCTGTGCCTCGCGAGCGGGCCGCGCCAGCGCGCCCTGGGCTCCGGCACCGGTTCGGAGGATGATCGGCACCGTGCGCCGGACCGCTGCGACCCTGCTGCTGAGCTGCCTGTTCGTGGCCCTCGGCTCGGTCGTCGCGGCTCCGGCATCGGCCTGCAGCTGCGTTCCGCAGACGACGCAGCAGTACTTCGAGCGGGCCGACGCCGTCTTCACCGCCCACCTGGTCTCCCGGGAGGAGCCCGTGGGCACGGTCGTCAGCAGCGCCGACCCGGCGCTGCACGTGTTCGCCGTCGACACGGTGTTCAAGGGCACCGCACAGACGTCGCAGGAGGTGCTCTCCCTGCGTCCGGGGCCACCTGCGGACTCGAGCTGACCGGCGACGGGCCCTACGTCGTCTTCGCCACGCGATCCACCGACCTCGGCGGGACGCGGTTCGCCACGCTGGCCGACGACCAGTACGCCTCGCTCCTCTGCGACGGCAGCGTGCCGCTCACGCCCGTACTCGAGACCGAACTCCGCGGGCTGTCGACGCCGAGCCCGCCGTCGGCGGCAGGCGCCACCACGACTCCGGCCATCCAGCAGGACGACATGGACGCCCAGCCGGTGACGGCTCCCCGGGGCCGCTCTTCGCCGTCCTCGGCGCCGTCTTGCTCCTGGGCGCCGCCGGCCTGCTGGCGCGCCGGGCCGTCCGACGTCGCCGCCCGTGACCGGCGATGCGGCACGCGCCGCACGGCTCGCGGTGCTGTCGGCGATCGCTGCCGCGCTCGACGACCGGTCGAGGCGCAGGTCCACGTCGTGACCCGGCGGCCGGCCGCCCTCCGGGGGCGAGCCGGCGTGAAGCGGTGTGCCGGAGGCCGCCTCGGGTAGGCCACGACCCATGGCGAAGCGGACCCCGATCGGGACGATCGGCAAGGGCAAGCGGGGCATCAGCACGGCGGGCTGGCTCCTGCGCGGGGCGGCGGCCGGCGCCGCGGGCAGCACCGCGCTCAACGCCGTCACCTACCTCGACATGGCCGTCCGGGGCGTGGGACGAGCTCCACGCCCGAGGACACCGTCGAACGGCTGGCGCGGACCGCCCACGTGCAGATCCCCGGGGACGGCGAGACGCGGGAGAACCGCACCCAGGGCCTGGGCCCGCTGCTGGGCCTGGTCGCCGGGGTGGGCGTCGGCGTGCTCGGCGGCCTCGCCCGGGCCTCCGGGTACCGCTCCTCCAAGCCGGTGGGCACGGCGTTGACGACCCTGGGCGTGCTGGTCGCCGCGAACGGTCCCATGACCGTCCTGGGCGTCACGGACCCGCGCACCTGGTCGGCCACCGACTGGATCAGCGACCTGGTTCCGCACCTGGCGTACGGCGTCGTCGTGAAGACCACGATGGACGCCTTCGACCGCCCCTGACGGGGAGACGCAGACTGCGCGCCGGGGACGAGATCACGACGGAGGCCGAGCTCCGGGAGCTGCTCGGTGAGCCCGCACGGGCGGCGCTGACCAAGGAACGGGACGCCCCTGCACGAGTTCGACCGGGACCGGCTGGCCGCCTCGCCGTTCTGCCTGGTGTCGACCGGCGCGGCCGACGGCAGCTGCGACGTCTCCCCGAAGGGCGATTCCCCCGGGTTCACGCTCGGCCTCGACGACCGCACGATCGCCGTCCCCGAACGGGCCGGCAACCGGCGGGCCGACGGCTACCGCAACGTCCTGGCCGATTCGCACGTGGGGCTGATCGTCCTGTTGCCCGGGCGGACCGGCACGCTGCGGATCAACGGGCGGGCCCGGCTGACCACCGCCACCGGGCTGCTCGACCGGATGGTCGTGGAGGGACACCGACCGGTGCTGGCGATGGTGGTCGAGATCGAGCAGTAGGAGGACCCGGCCCCTCGTACGCCGCCGGCCTCCACCCGCCGGCCTGAGCAGCGCCCGCGCCTACCGCCAGCCGCGCTCGTCCACCCCGCCGGGCACCGGCGCCTCCGGGTCGTAGGGCGTGCGGGTGAAGACGAAGGTGCCCAGGTCCAGGTGGTCGGGGGCGATGCGCAGGGTCTCCCGGCGAAGTAGCCGTCCAGGCCGATCCAGGTGCCGCCGTCCCGGGCGGCGAACCGGCTGGCCCGGCCGGTGCGGCCGGGCAGCGGCCCCAGGTGCAGCGTCCCGCCGCCACACGCCCGCAGCACGTACGGAGCGGGACCCCAGAACCAGACGCCGAGCAGGTCGAGCGACACCGGAGACGGCGACGGCCGCCAGGGCTCGACGATCCGCGGCTCCGCCGTCCGCAGGTCCGCCAGCAGTCCGAAGACCACCGCGTCGAGCCCGGCGGTCGTGTTGGCGAGCGACACCCCGCCGGTCCGCTCCTCGCGGTCGACGAAGACCCCGGCGAGGAAGCCCGGCATGGACCCGCCATGGCCGACGAGGGTGCGGCCGTCGATCCGCAGCACCTGCAGTCCCAGCCCGTAGGCCGACCACCCCGTCGCCGAGGAGTCCACACCGGCCGGCTCGGTCATCTCCTCGAGCGTGGCGGAGTCCAGGACGTCGCCGGTGTCGCCGACGAGGAAGGCGGCGAACCGGGCCAGGTCGTCGAGAGTTGCCCACAGCTGGCCGGCGGCGGCCATGACGCCCGCGTGATGCTCCGGTTCGGGAAGGACGACGTCGGCCCACGGGTGCACGGCGGTGCCTTCGGCAGCGGGCGCGGCCGGCCGGGGCGTGGTGCGGACCATGCCGAGCGGGGCCAGGACCTCGGCGGTGACGGCGTCCTCCCACGACGCCCCTCGCATCCGGGCGACCAGCTCACCGAGGACGCCGTACCCGACGTTGGAGTAGTGGAAGCGGCGCGCGGCGCCGAGGACGACGTCGGTCGCACCCAGGCCGAGGTCGGCCAGCGCGCCGCCCGGCGTGCGCTCCCACCAGCCCCCGGGCTCTCGGCCGACGCCCCGGCGAGGTGCGAGAGGAGCTGGCCGACGGTGCGGTCGCCGAACGGCGTGCCCGGGAGGTGCCGGTCGAGGGGTCGTCGAGGCCGAGCCGTCCCTCGTCGCGCAGCCGCATCACCACGACGGCGGTGACGGTCTTGCTGATCGAGCCGAGGCGGTACTGGACGTCGGTGTGCGGCTCGGGCACGTCGCCGCGGCCGGCCGACCACGCCAGCCCGCCGTCCCGGACGACGCCGGCGACCAGGCTCGGCGCCCGGCCCTCCCGCTGCGCTCGGGCGGTGCGTGCCAGCAGGACGCGGGCGGTGGCCGGGAGGACTGGCTCGGGCATGACGGGACCGTAGCGACCCCCGGCGGCTGAGCGCAGGTCAGGCGGCGGCGGCCTCGACCGGGGTCAGCTGCCCGGACCGGGAGGCCCGGCGCTCGAACCAGATCGTCATCAGCGGCGGGATCGAGGCGACCAGCGCCAGCAGCGTCGTCCCGGCCGACCAGCGGAGGACCCGGGCTGCCACCAGCGCGACGACGACGTAGGCCACGAAGATCGCGCCGTGGATCGGGCCGAAGATCTGCACGCCCAGCTCGGTGGTCTCGGGCACGTACTTCACGAACATGCCGATGAGCAGACCGATCCAGGAGAGGGCCTCGGCGACGGCGACGACGCGGAACGCGGTGGCGACGGTGCTCGGGTTCACGCTCCGATCCTCCCCGAGGTCTCACCCCAGGTACGCGCGCCCACGGTGTGAGATCTCGTACCCCACGGGAAGGCTGACGGTGAGCCCCAGCTCCTTCAGCTTCCGGACGTCGCGCTTGAACGGCAGCGTCTCGCGCCCGAGAGACGCCGCGAGATCTGGTGCCCGGACACCCGGGTGCTCGGCGATGAGGCGCAGCACCTGCCTCGTCCAGGGCGCGCTCCGTGCGGCGTCCCAGCGGTCCAGCCGTTCGTCGACCGCCCGCCGGTCCTCCGCGGACAGCTCGGACTGCGCACGCAGAGCCACCCTCGGATCGGCTCCCGCGAGGGACACCGTCATCCGGTAGACGTGCGCGCCGTCCCGGCGGTCGACCAGCCTCTGGAGCTCCGCCAGCGACCGGATGCCGGCCCGCCGGGCGTCGTCCTCGTCCAGGGTGCCGGGATCGATCTCTTCCACGGTGTCGATCCGGATCACCCCGCACCCGTGCGCTGGGTGCTCCCGGGCCGCATGCGCGGCCGGTCCCACCGCCGGAAGGCCAGCGTGACCGAACCGTCCGCGATGCCTGCGGCGGTGGCCGGGCTGATCAGCACCCCACGATCCTCGCAGGGGCGGGCATGGTGACAGGGTCGGGACCGTGCGGGGACTGGCGCGGCGGGAGTTCTGCCTGGTCCTGCTGCGCAGGATGGCCGACGTCCGGCCCGATCTGGTGGCCGCCGCGCTGCCCCGGCTGGGCGCCAGCCGCGCCGAGGCGCACGCCGGGCACACCCGCTATCAGCCGAAGGACCCCGTCCCTCCCGCGGCGGAGGGCGCACTCCTCGTCTGGAAGCACGTGCTGGACGACGTCGTCGGGCTCCCGGGCGCGGTGAGCGTCGATCCGGGCGTCGTCACCTGCTGGGAGATCCACGTGCCGGGGGCGCGGGCGCTCTTCGTGTGGGGGCTGCTCCAGCGGGTGGATCAGGCGGCGATGCGCCGGGCGCCGCTGTAGCCGCCCATGAGGGGGCGACCTTGACCACGTCGCCGGAGGTCGGCGCGTGCACCATCTGCCCGTTGCCGATGTAGATGCCCACGTGGCTGACCGGGTTGTAGAAGAAGACCAGGTCGCCGGGCTGGAGCTGGTCGCGGGGACCGCCTGCCCCATCCGCGACTGCGCGCGGCTGGAGTGGGGAGGCTGATGCCCGCGGCCCGGAAGGCGTAGGCGGTCAGTCCCGAGCAGTCGTAGGAGTTCGGGCCACCCGCCGCCCAGACGTAGGGCTTGCCACGCTGGGCCATGGCGGTGTCGATGGCGATCTGCGCGGCGTTGCTGTTGGCCACGACAGGAGCGCTCGGCGCCGGGGCCACCCGGTCCTCGGAGCGGCTGGCCCGGTCGTCGCCGTGGGAGGCGATGGCGGCCTGCTGCTCCTGTGCGCTGAGCTGGGAGAACGCGGCCTGGTAGCTGTCGACCTCCGCCTGGAGCGCGGCCTGCTGCGCGGCCACCGCGTCGTATTGCGCCTGGGCCTGGGTCGCGGCCTCCAGGGCGGTGGCCTGCGCCTGGGCGGCGGCGACGTTCGCCGCGGCGGCGCGCTGGAGGATCTCGCCCTGGTGCCCGGCGACCAACTGGAGCGTGGTCATGCGGTCGACGAAGGCGTCCGCGGACTCACTGGTCAGCAGTGCCTGGACCGATCCCAGCCCCTCGCCGGTGTAGGCCGTGCGGGCCAGGCCTCGGACCGACTGCTGGGCGACCGCGAGCTCGGCCGTGGCCTGCTCCATCGCGGCAGCGGCAGCCTTGGCGGTCTCCTGCTGCGTCTCGAGCGCCACCCGCGCGTCGTTGAACTGCTCGGTGATGACCTCGAGTTCGTGCCCACGCGCGGCGACGAGCTGCGCGGCCTGGGCGGAAGTGGTCGGCGCGGCCTGCGCCGGCACGGTCACGAGGAGCGAGCCGACGACGGCGAGGAGGGCGAGAGCGCCCGTGCGGACGGGGGCACGGCGGGCCGGTGCGGAGCGGCGGGGTGCCGTGCGGTTCGCACGGCCGAGGGGGACGCCATGATGCGGCGCTCTCCGTTTCGTCGGTTCTCGGTGGCTGCCCGCCGGGTCGTCTGACCGGTCCGGACCCTGTGGCGGGCCCGTCGCGACGGCGTCCGGTCGTGGCGCGTTCAGTGACTGCCCGCCCCGGTGGACACACAGAACGTAACGGCCGTGACCGGCTCGTGACAATGACAAAGATGTTTTTTGTTTGCCGTTCCGCTTCACCGGGCATGGCGATCCACCGGTTTCCGCACCAGGCGCCGCACCTGTCCCGCGGGCCACGGGCGCGTGCCGGTTTCCCGGCCGGACTCGGTCCGTACGGATCGGTTCCGGAACGTGCCGAGCGGCCGATACCCGGCCCATGGATCTGGAGCGGCCCCTGGTGGCACTGCTCCTCGCCGGGTCCTCCGGGCGACCGTGCCACGACGAGGCGAGCGGCGGCTCGGTACCGTCCGTCGGTGACGCGCAGCCGGTACGACGTCGTGGTGGTCGGTGGGGGCACAACGGCCTCGTGGCCGCGGCCTATCTCGCACGGGCCGGGCGGTCGGTCCTGGTGCTGGAACGCCTCCCCAGGTCGGCGGCGCGGCGGTGAGCCGGCAGGTCTTCGACGGCGTCGACGTCCGGCTGTCCGCGTACTCCTACCTGGTCAGCCTGCTGCCCGACCGGATCGTCGACGACCTCGGCCTCGACGTCCGCCTGGCCGACCGGGCGGTCGCCTCCTACACCACGGCGCGGCGGGACGGTGGCTCCACGGGCCTGCTGGTCGAGCGCGACGAGGGCCGGCCACCGCGACCTCGTTCCGTCAGCTGACCGGGTCCGACGCCGAGTTCGCCGGCTGGCAACGGTTCTACGGCCGGTTGGCGACGCTGGCCGAAGACCTGGCGCCCACGCTCACCGAGCCGCTCCTCTCCTCCGACGAGCTGGCCGCACGGCTCCGCGACCCGGAACTGTGGCACCACCTCCGGGAACGGCCCTCGCCGACGTGGTCGCCGACCACCTGACCGACGACGTCGTGCGGGGGATCGCGCTGACCGACGGGCTGATCGGGACGTTCGCCGACGTGCACGACGCCGACGGACCGGCCGGCCGCTGCTTCCTGTACCACCTGGTCGGCAACGGCACGGGCCGCTGGCGGGTGCCGGTGGGCGGCATGGGCGCGGTCAGCGGCGCCATGGCGGCCGCCGCCCGCCGGGGCGGGGCGGAGATCGTTCCCCGCGCCACCGTCACCGCGGTGGACGCGACCGCCGCCGGGGTGACCGTGCACTGGACCGACGGCGACGGCGGGACGCGGGCCGTGGACGCGGGCCACGTGGTCTGCGGGGCCGCGCCGAGCGTCCTCGCCGAGCTCATCGGCAGCGACCCGGGCCCCCGCCCCTCCGGCTCCCAGCTGAAGGTCAACATGGTGCTGGCGCGCCTCCCCGGCTGCGGTCGGGCACGGATCCGGCGGCCGCGTTCGCCGGCACCTTCCACGTCGACGAGGGGCCGGCCAGATCGACGCCGCCTACGCGCAGGCCGCGGCCGGCGGGCTCCCCGACGTCATCCCGTTCGAGGTCTACTGCCACTCGCTGAGCGACCCGTCCGTCCTCGGGCCGGTCGAGCGGGCCACCGGGATCCACACGCTGACGCTGTTCGGCCTGCACACGCCGGCCGAGCTCTTCCGTGCCGACCCCGTGGGCACGCGCCGGGAGGCGGTGCGCCGCGTGGTGGCCCAGCTCGACGCGCACCTCGAGGAGCCGCTGCTGGACTGCCTCGCCCGTGACGCCGCAGATGAGCTGTGCCTGCAGGCGGCCTCACCCCTCGACGTGGAGGAGTCCTCGCGATGCCCGGCGGGCACATCTTCCACGGCGACCTCTCCTGGCCGGTCGCCGCGACCGCGGACGAGGTCGGCACCTGGGGCGTCGCGACCGGGCACCCGAGGATCGTCGCGGCGTCCTCGGGTGGGACCGTCCGCGGCGGGGCGGTCAGCGGGCTGGGCGGATACGCCGCGGCCAGGCACCTGCTGGACCTGCGCTGAGCGCGCGGCGTGCCGGATCGCGCCGGGCCGCCGCCGAACTCCTGGCCGGCGTGCGGCGGCGGCTGGAGGGCCGGGACCTCGCCCTGATCGCCGCCGGCCTCACCTTCTACGCGGGCATCGCCGTCGTCCCGGTCCTGGTCCTCGCCTTCGCGCTCACGGCCTGGCTGACGACGCCGGAGCGGGTGACGGAGCTCGGTGGGCGGCTGGCCGAGCTGCTGCCGGGCGATCTGGGCGCACCGGACGCCGTCCAGCGGCTGGTCTCCGCCGGGGTCGAGCTGTCCCTGCTGAGCGGGGTGCTGGCGCTGCTCCCCATGTCCTTCTACGGCGAGGGCCTGCGCCGCGCCCTGCTGCGGTTCGGCGGCGTCCGCGAGGGCCTCACCGGCTGGAAGGGCCGGCTGGCAGCGGTGCCGGTGGTCCTCGTGACCCCGCTGCTGCTCTACCCGCTGCTGCTGACCGTGCCGGTCATGGCCGACCTGGCAGAGAGCGGTGGCGTGGGGCCCACGCTCGGCCGGATCGCCGTCGGTTTCTACGGTGTCCTCGGCGCCCTCACCGTGCCTCTGGCCTGGGGTTTCCGCGTCGTCGCCGGCGGGCGGGTGCGCTGGTCGGCGCTCGCGGCCGGGGCCCTGTTCACCGCGGCCTGCGTCTCCGGGTTCCTGCAGGGCTTCGTGCTCTTCCTCGCCCTGCCGCTGGACCTGGGCGCGCCCTTCGGCGGCCTCGACGTCGTCGGCGGGGTAGTCGCGCTCGGGCTGTGGCTGTTCCTGCTGCACCTGGTGGTGATCGGCGGCTGGCTGGCGACGCAGTCACTGGACGAGCTGCTCGCGCGCAGGTCAGTCGCGCGGTAGCGGCACCCAGTCGGGCAGGTCCTCGGCCCAGGGCGGGGTCGCCGGGCCGACCGGCGGCTCGGCCGGTGGGGGCTCCGGCGGTGGCGGCTCCGGCAGGTCCGGGGAACCGGAGGTGCCGGGACCTCCGGTTCCGGTTCCGGTGCCGGTTCCGGGGCCGGCTCGACGTAGTCCGCTCCGTTGCTGACCCGGATCGTGACCACCTCTCCTGGCACGGCGCGCCCCCTCGGGCCGGGCTGGTGCCGAGGAACGTGCCGGCCGGCTCGTCGCTGTCGACCCGCACCGTCGTGCTCTGGAAGCCGGCCGCCGCCAGCACGCGGACGCAGTCTGCCGCCGAACGGCAGCCGGGCACCGGCTTGGTGTTGCCGTTGACCACCTTCGGGTCCGCCGGCGGGAAGTCGCTGCTGCCCCGCGCCTGCAGGATCGGCGCCATCGCGTCCCGCCAGATGGTCGCGCCCTTGCCGCCGCCGAACCCCCGACGTCCCGGTTCCGCTTGGGGTCGAAGACCATGACGCTCGCGGCGATCTCCGGGGTGTAGCCCACGAAGCTCACCGACACGTTGCCCTGCGCCGTCCCGGTCTTGCCGGCGATCTGGTGGCCGCGGACGTAGGCGGCCGGCGCCGTCTGCCCCGGGTTGCCCGGCTCGACGTCCTTGCGCAGCATCTGGTTGAGCGTGGTCGCGACGCCGGGCGGGATGGCCTCGGGGTGCAGTTGTCGGCCGTCAGCACCGGCCGGCCGTCGTCGCCGACGAGCGGCTTCCCGTCGCGGTCCAGGATCTCGGTCACCGGCAGGACGTCGCACTGCGTGCCGTTCGCGGCCAGCGTCGAGTACGCGCTGGCCAGCCCGAGGGGCTCGTCTCGTCGGGACCCAGGGTGAACGACCCCGGTTCTCGTCGATGACCTCCTGGGCGAGGTCGGCCTGCCCGAACTGGTACAGCCCCATCCGCTCGGCCATCCGCACCGGCTCCTCGACGCTCCCGAGGGCGTCCTCGAGCGCCACGAAGTAGGTGTTCGACGACTGGTACAGGGCGGTCGTCAGGTCGAGCGTGGCGCGGTACCGGCCGGCGTTCTCGACCTCGTAGGGGCCGCCGGCCTCCTTGTAGACCCGGGACCGGTAGGGGCTCGGCGCGGTGAGCGTGAAGGAGTCGGAGAACCCGCGGGCCAGCGCGGCGGCGGCCACGAACACCTTGTACGTGGACCCGGCGCCCCGGCTCGGCGCCACGTTGAGGTTGTAGGACTCCTGGGTCGGGTCGTCGACGTCGTAGCCGAAGGTCCGGTTCATGCTCAGCGCGAGCAGGTGACCGGTGCCGGGCTGCACCGCGTTGAACGTGGCCACCCGGGGATCGTCCAGCGGCAGGGTGTTCAGCACGGCCGCGTCACCGGCGCGCTGCAGCTCGGGCTCCAGCGTCGTCCGGATCGTCAGCCCTCCGGTCTCCAGCTCGTGCTGGCTGATCCCGAGGGTCTGGACCAGGTACTGCTGCACGAAGTCGCAGACGTAGGGTCCGACGCTGGCCTCCACGCAGCCGCGGCGCGGGCGGGGCCGGGCGCCAACCCGAGGGGCGAGAGGGCGGCTTCCGCCTCCTGGGCCGGGGTGATGTAGCCCTGGTCGGCCATCCGACGCAGCACCTGGTTGCGGCGGATCGTGGCGCCCTCGGGGTTGATCAGCGGGTCGTCGTCGGACGGGCTCTGCACCAGTCCGGCCAGGAGCGCCGCCTGGGGCAGGGTCAGCGCCGACGCGTCCACGCCGAAGTACGCCCGGGCGGCCGGCTGCACCCCGTAGGCGTTCTGCCCGAAGTAGACGATGTTGAGGTAGCGGGTGAGCAGCTCGTCCTTGCTGTACCGGTCCTCGAGGTCGAGGGCCAGTCGCGCCTCGCGGAGCTTGCGGCCCACGCTCTCCTCGATCGCCGCCTCCCGCGCGGCCGGGTCGTCGGTCGACTGGAGCAGCGTCTGCTTGACCAACTGCTGGGTGAGCGTCGAGCCGCCCTCCATGACCTCACCGGCCGCGATGTTCTTCACCAGCGCGCGCAGGGTGCCCTGGACGTCGACGCCGCCGTGCTCGTAGAAACGGGCGTCCTCGATCGCGACGATCGCCTGCCGCATCACCTCGGCGATCTGGTCGGAGGGGACCGGAGCCCGGTTCTCGCGGTAGAACGACGTGATCAGCTCGCCGTCGGCGGCCAGCACCACCGTGTTCCCCGGCGGCGGCAGATCGGTCAGCTCCTCCGGCGGGTCGCCCAGCAGGCTGGTCGACTCCTGGGCAGCGATCGCCGGACCGCCCACCCAGGGCAGCAGGAGCCCGGCGAGCAGGGTCCCGGCGAGGACGATGCTGAGGGCCAGGACGCCCAGGGTGCGCACCGTGCCGGCGCCCTGCTTCATGGCCCTCCTCCCTGTCGATGCTGGCCCACCCCAACAGAGAACGGTGCGTCCCACAACACTCCGCGCCGTGCGTAGCTGGGCCGTGACGCAACGCGATGGGCAGATGGGAAGCCCGAGGTCAGCGCGGCGGGTGGTCCGCAGGTGGCGCCCCGAGGGGCGCCGGAAGGTCTCCGCGGTGCAGGACGACGAGGGTGCTGACCGCCCGGGTGAGGACGACGTAGAGCCGGTGCAGCCCGCGCGGCTCGGCGGCCGCGATCGCCGCCGGGTCCACCACCACGACCGCGTCGAACTCCAGCCCCTTGGCCAGCGCGGCGGGGACGACCGCGATCCGCGCGGCCTCTGCCCCGTCGTCGGTCAGCACCGCGGAGGGCACGCCCGCCGCCTCGAGGACGGCGGCGAGGTCGGCGACGTCGGCGTCCGGGCAGACGATCCCGATCGACCCCGGAACGGCGCTCAGCTCGTCGACGACCTCGACGAGGGCCCCGGCGAGGGCAGCCACGGAGCGGACCCGCAGCGACCCCGGCTCGGCGCGGAGAGCCGTCGCGGCCGGCAGATCGGGCGCGATGAGCGGCAGCAGCCGGTTGGCGAAGTCCAGGACCTCCCCGGGCACCCGGTAGCCACGGGTCAGCGGCCGGACGACGGCGTCCGGGCGACCCAGACCGGTCAGCGTCTCCCGCCAGTCCGACGGCGACCAGGGGCTGGTGGCCTGCGCGAGGTCGCCCAGCACCGTGAGGGAGCCCGCGGCCAGCCTGCGGGCGACGGCACGGCACTGCATGGGCGAGAGGTCCTGCGCCTCGTCCACGACCACGTGGCCGTACCCGGACGTGCGTTCGAGCAGGCCGGCCAGTTCGTCGGCCAGGACGGCGTCGGCGGCGGTCCACGGGGCCGTGCGCACCGACCGGGGGAACCGGCCAGTGCAGCAGGGCCTGCTCGTCGTCGTCCAGGACGCCCCTGGCCGCACGGGCCAGCCGGTCGGCGTCGCTCCAGAGTTCGCAGAGCACCCCGACCGCATCGCGGGCGGGCCACACCTGGTCGCAGAATGCGCGCACCTCGGCGCTGCGCGCGGCGCGGCGGGTCTCGGCGTCGGTCAGGCTGCCGCCGGCCTCCTCCTTCTGGCGCCGGGCGTCCTCCGCGAGCAGCGTCATCAGCCGCTCCCGGCCGGCCGCGTAGTGCAGGAGCTGCTGGTCGTCGTCGGTGCGGGCCCGTCGGCGGAGGTCGTCCACGTAACGCTTGAGGCGCTCGACCGGCACGCGGTACCTGCGCCCGGACAGCGGCACCTGGATCGAGTCGGCGGGCTTGCGGATCTCCCCCACAGCGCCCGGCGGAGCACGGCCGCCATCCGGGCGTCGCCCTTGAGGACGGCGGCCCCGGGCAGGTCGTCGGCGCGCACCGGGACGCGGGCGGTCAGATCGGCGACCGTCGTCTGGTCGACGTCGACCTCGCCCAGGGTGGGGAGCACCTGCTCGATGTAGCGCAGGAACGCCCGGTTCGGTCCGACGACGAGAACGCCGGTCCGGGCCAGCTGGCCACCGTGCGTGTAGAGCAGGTAGGCGGCGCGGTGCAGGCCGACCGCCGTCTTGCCCGTGCCCGGCGCCCCTGGACGCAGATGGAGTCGGCGAGCGGCGCGCGCACGACGTCGTCCTGGTCGGGCTGGATGGTGGCGACGATGTCGCGCATCGGCCCGCTGCGGGGCCGTTCGATCTCCTCCCGGAGGAACGTTCCGCCTTCCTCCCCGCGACCAGGACCTCGTCCTCGTAGCCGGTGAGCTCGCCGCCCGAGAAGCCGTACCGGCGGCGCCGGGTCACGCCCTGGGGATCGGCGGCGGTGGCCTGGTAGAACGGCCGGCTCATCGGTGCCCGCCAGTCGATGACGACGGGATCGCCGGTGGCGTCCCGGACGTGCCGACGGCCGATGTGGAACGTCTCCCCGGTGCGGTCGGTCCGGCCGAAGAAGGGCGGGACGCCGGGGTCCGCGGCCAGCGCGGCCAGCCGCTCCGCCCGGGCCGCGCCGAGCCGCTCCGACGCCCAGGCGTCGACCCCGGCATCGACGACGGCGGAGGCGGCGGTGCGCATCTGCGTGAGGCACGCGGCGGCGCGCGCGAGGTGGGCGCGCTCGGCGGTCAGCACAGGGTCGACGGTCTCGGGGTCAGCGGGAGGAGACACGGTCGGAGGACGCTACGCCCCTGCTCGGCCGCAGTCACGGGCTCCGCCCACGCACCCGCCGAACTCCTCCGGCACCCGCCGGTATCGGTTCGGTCTCGACCCTTGGCAGCACGCGACGCAGGCAGCAGCCTGTGCGGGTGACCCGGAGGCGCCTGGTGCTGCTCCCGCTGGCCGGCGTCGTCCTCGTCGTGACCGGCTGCGCGGAGCGGTCCTCCGCGGCGCCGCCGGACGCGCCCCCTCGGTGTCGCTGCAGCCGATGCCGCCCGCGCCGGGCCCGCTACCGGACGGCCTGCTGCCCGACGGCGCGCTCGCGCCGGAGGAACTCGGCGTCGAGCCGGCCCCGTACGAGCTGGGCGCGCTCAACGAACGACTGCACGCCCTCGCCGGGGAGTCGCCGGACTTCGGCGGACTCGATGCCCGGGACCGCGCCGTGGTCGTCGTCCGCTGGTTCGGGACGCCGCCGGCCGACGTCCTGGCGGTCGTCGACGAGTTCGCCGGCGCCCCCTTCGACATCCGCGTGGAACCGACCAGCTTCCGCCCCGGGGACCTCCGGGCCGAGGCGCAGCGGTTGCTGGAGGAGCACCCCGGCGTCGTCACCGTGACGTTCCCCAGGAACGAGGGGGACGGGGTCGGCGTGGGCATCGCCCCTCCGCCGCGTCCGCCCCCGATCAGGCCGACCTGGCGCGGCTGGGCGTCACGAGCCGGTTCCCGCTGTTCCCGGAGTCGATCTCCCGGCCGGTCCCGGCGGCGGGTTGACCGCGGTCAGGTGGTGCGCACGTCCGGCTCGATGATGTGCACCTGGACGGCGCGGAACTGCGCGGGGGTCTCGAGCAGTACGGCCTTCGTCGGCTCCCCGACGTCGAGGGCCGGTTCGCGCCGGAGCGCGGCCAGAGGACGCAGCCGCTGATCGGCGAGCACGTCGTCGACGAGCCCCTTGTCGCCGCCGGTGAACAGCGCCTCGACGGACGCCGCGTGGGGCAGCAGGACGCGGACCGCCGTCTCGACCGCATGCGCGACGACGGCGTCGGTCTGGTGGCCGCGCCGGCGGGCGAACCGCTGCTGGGACCAGCCCCCGGCCGCCGTCCGGCCCTGGACCTGGCGGGCGTCCACCTTGGAGACGACCAGGTCGGCTCCGTCGAAGACCCCACGGCCCAGCGGCCACGGCGCACCAGCAGCACGGCCGCGCGGTGCGGCTGCCGGGCCGCGGCCGTGAACGCGCTGAGCAGCGCCGGCCCCGGCTCCCAGGGGAACGGGGCCCGCAGGACGACGGTGGTGGTGTCGGCGCAGGTGATCTGCAGGGCCGCCCCTCGAGGACGACGTCGGAGAAGCTGCCGTGCCGGTCGGCGACGCCGTCCAGCCAGCGGCCGAGGCGAACCGGCGCGATCCCGAGGATGCGGCCCCCGCCGGCGGCGGGCCGGGCTCGGGTCAGCGGACGAGGGCGGGAATCGAGGCGTGCTCCGCCGGGACGTGCAGCAGCTTCTGGAACATCGCGACCACGACCGTGGCGACCGCGGCGGCGACCGTCGCGACGGAGAACGCGGTGTTCGCCCCGTAGACGTCCACGAGCTTGCCGGAGACCGAGGCGCCGACGGCCACGCCCAGACCGAGGGCGGTCCCGATCCAGGTGAAGGCCTCCGTCACCGCCGCCCGCGGGACGAGCAGCTCGGCGAGGGTGAACGAGCTGATCAGCGACGGCGAGATCGCGACCCCTGCGAGGACGACGAACGGCACCATCACCCACACGTCGGTGACCACGAGCAGCGGGAGGCTGCAGACGGTCAGGAGCGCGGACGCCCCCACCAGCCGGAGCCGCAGCGGCATCCGCCAGTGCACGGTGCCCCAGCCGATGCCGCTGGCCATCGACCCGACCGCGAGGCCGGCGATGAGAACACCGGACAGGGACTTGGCGCCCTCCTGGTCGGCGAAGGCGACCAGCGCGATCTCCAGCGCGCCGAGGACGGCACCCACGGCGGCACCGACCACGAACAGCACCCGCAGCCCGCGCGTGCGGATCGCGGAGGGCCGTTGCGGTGCTCGTGCGGAGTCACGGGGGCTCGGTCCGGCGCTGGGCGGCGAACAGCAGGCTGCCGATGGCGGCCAGGGTGAACGCGGTGACGACGCCGCTGGTCGCGTGGCCGGTCGTCGACAGGAACGTGACGAGCACCGGACCGACGATGAAGACGAACTCGTCGACGACGGACTCCATCGCCAGCGCCGTCGGGAGCCGGTGGCTGCCGCGCAGCAGGTGGGTCCAGCGCACCCGGATCATCGAGGACACGGGCGGGATGCACGCTCCCGCGAGCCCGGCGGTGGCGAAGACCGTCCAGACCGGCCAGTCGCCCTTCACCGCGGTGAGGAAGCCGCAGCCGGCCACGATGAAGACGGCCAGCACGGGCAGGAGGACCGTGCGCTGGCCGTGGTCGTCGGCCCAGCGCCCCAGCAGCGGGCCGGCGACGGCCGTGGTGACCGCGCCGGTCGCGGCCACCGCGCCACCCAGGCCGTACGAGCCGGTCTCGTCGGCGATGAGCAGGACGCTGCCCAGACCGACCATCGACAGCGGAAGCCGCCCGATGAACGCGGCGAGCACCATCGGCAGGGCGTGCGCCGTCCGGAGCACCTGCAGGTAGGGATTCGCCACGAGCGGGGAGCCTCCAGTAAGGACCGCCGCCCACCCACCCCTCGCGAGCTCGCGGTGGGGCCCTGGAGCCGGCCGTCAGTGCGGTGCCGCCACGCTAACCGACACCTCGCCGTCCCGCCCCGAAGCCACCGGGCCCCCTCCCATGTCGATCAGGTGTCCTGAGCATCTGGGGTCCTCCCTCAGCACCGGTGCTGAGGGAGGACACAGAACGATCAGGTCACCTGATCATCCTGGGGGCCAGGGCCAGGGCCAGGGACGGGGCGGGACGGCGAAGGGCCCGGACCGCGACGCTGCGGTCCGGGCCCCGTCTACCGGCTCACGCCAGGCGGCTCGTGAGGATCTCCAGCTCGTCCCACATGGTGCTGGGCAGCTTGTCGCCGAACTTCTCGAACCACTCGGTGATCTGCGGGATCTCCTCGCGCCACTCCTCGGGCTTGACCGCGAGGGCCGCCTCGACCTGCTCCGGCGTCATGTCGAGACCGGAGACGTCGAGGAGTCGACGGTGGGCACGTGGCCGACGGGGGTCTCGACGGCGGCCGCCGTCCCCTCGAGCCGCTCGACGACCCACTTGAGCACGCGGCTGTTCTCGCCGAAGCCCGGCCACAGGAAGCCGCCGTCCTCGTCGCGACGGAACCAGTTCACGTAGAAGATCCGGGGCAGCTTGGTCGAGTCGTGCTGCTTGCCGGTGTCGACCCAGTGGGAGAAGTAGTCGCCGGCGTTGTAGCCGATGAACGGCAGCATCGCGAACGGGTCGCGCCGGACGACGCCGACCGCTCCGGTCGCGGCGGCGGTGGTCTCCGAGGAGAGCGTCGCGCCCATGAACACGCCGTGGTTCCAGTCCCGGGCCTCGCTGACCAGCGGGATCGTGGTCTTGCGGCGGCCGCCGAAGAGGATCGCCGAGATCGGCACGCCCTTCGGGTCGTCGTACTCCGGCGCCAGGATCGGGCACTGCGTGATCGGGGTGCAGAAGCGGCTGTTCGGGTGGCTGGAGGGCTCGTCGCTCTCCGGCGTCCAGTCCCGGCCCTTCCAGTCGGTGAGGTGGGCCGGCGGCTCGTCGGTCATGCCCTCCCACCAGATGTCGCCGTCGTCGGTGAGGGCCACGTTGGTGAAGACCGAGTTGCCCTTCTCGATCGTGCGCATGGCGTTCGGGTTGGTGTCCCAGCCGGTGCCGGGCGCGACGCCGAACAGGCCGAACTCGGGGTTGAGGGCGTAGAGCCGGCCGTCCTCACCGAAGCGCATCCAGGCGATGTCGTCGCCCAGGGTCTCGACCTTCCAGCCCGGGATGGTGGGCTCCAGCATCGCCAGGTTCGTCTTGCCGCAGGCCGAGGGGAACGCCGCGGCGACGTAGTACGTCTTCTGCTGCGGGCTGGTCAGCTTGAGGATCAGCATGTGCTCGGCGAGCCAGCCCTCGTCGCGCGCCATCACCGAGGCGATGCGCAGCGAGTAGCACTTCTTGCCGAGCAGGGCGTTGCCGCCGTAGCCAGACCCGTAGGACCAGATGGCCCGCTCCTCGGGGAAGTGCACGATGTACTTGGTGTCGCTGCAGGGCCAGGGAACGTCCTGCTGGCCCTCGTCGAGCGGGGCGCCGAGGGAGTGCATGGCCGGCACGAAGGGCCGGTCCTCGCCCATGGCGTCGAGGATGTGGCTCCCGATGCGCGCCATCACGCGCATGGAGACGACGACGTACTCGGAATCGGTGAGCTCGACGCCGAACATCGGGTTCTCGGCCTCGACCGGGCCCATGCAGAACGGGATGACGTACATGGTGCGGCCGCGCATGCACCCGCGGTACAGCTCGGTCATGACCGATTTCATCTCGGCCGGGTCCATCCAGTTGTTGGTGGGACCGGCGTCGGCCTCGTCGACCGAGCAGATGTAGGTGCGGTCCTCGACCCGGGCCACGTCGCTGGGGTCCGACGCGCACCAGAAGGAGTTCGGCTTGGCGGCCAGGCGACGGAACGTCCCGGCGTCGACCAGCTTCCCGGTGAGCCGCTCCCACTCCTCGTCGCTGCCGTCCACCCAGACCACCTCGTCCGGCGTCGTCAGCTCGGCCATCTCCCGCACCCAGGCCAGGAGGCGGGCATGGGTCGTGGGGGCGTTGTCGAGACCGGGGGTGGCCACGGAAGTCATGCGTCTCCATCCTCTGGGGAGCCGGGGCGGAGTACTGCACCGGCGATGGTGCGAGTGCGACCCGGCCGCTGCACGGCTGCAACGAATCCGGGTCGGGTCAGGTTACCGACGTTCTAGACGTCTGTAATCGTGAGAGATGTTACGTCTAGGACGTCTGGTATTCAGGTCGGAAGACCCTGGTGGCCCCGCGGAAGAGCCGGGGACATGGACGCGTTGGCCCCGGCCGTGAGCACCCCAGCCCTCCTCTCGCCCCTCGCTCTCCGCGGCGTCACGCTGCCCAACCGGCTCGTCGTCGCCCCGATGTGCCAGTACTCCGTGACCGACGGCTTCGTCGGCGACTACCACCTCGCCCACCTGGGCCGCTTCGCGCTCGGCGGCTTCGGGCTCGTCGTCGTCGAGGCCACCGGGGTCACCCCGGAGGGCCGGATCAGCCACGGCGACACCGGGCTGTGGTCCGACGAGCACGTCCCCGGCATGGCCCGGGTGGTCGACTTCCTGCACGCCCACGGGTCGAAGGCGGGCATCCAGCTGGCGCACGCCGGCGCGAAGGCCTCCAGCAAGCGCCCCTGGGACGGCGAGGGCCCGGTGACGCCGGAGAACGCGCAGCCCGGCGAGGAGCCGTGGCCCACCGTCTCGGCCAGCGCGGTCCCGGTCGGGCCCGGCTGGCCGATCCCGCACGCGCTGACCGTCGAGGAGCTGGGCGACGTGCGGAACGCCTTCGTGGCCGCCGCCCGGCGCTCGCTGGACGCGGGCTTCGACGTCGTCGAGGTGCACGCCGCCCACGGCTACCTGCTCAACCAGTTCCTCTCCCCGCTGACCAACCGCCGCGCGGACGCCTACGGCGGGTCGCGCGACGGTCGCATGCGGTTCCCGCTGGAGGTGGTCGAGGCGGTGCGCGCGGCCTGGCCGGACGACCGGCCGCTCTTCGTGCGCGTCTCGTCGGTCGACGGGTCCCGCGACGGCGTGACGCTGGAGGACACCGTCGCCTTCGCCCGCGAGCTCAAGGCGCGGGGGTGGACGTCGTCGACACCTCCGGCGGCGGTCTCGGCGGCGGATGGCACCATCCCATCGGCTACGGCTACCAGGTCCCGCACGCGGCCCGGATCCGCGCGGAGGCGGACATCGCCACCATGGCCGTGGGGCTCATCGTCGACGCCCGGCAGGCCGAGGCGGTCGTCGAGCAGGGTCTCGCCGACCTGGTGGCCGTCGCGCGCGAGGCGCAGGACGACCCGAACTTCGCCGCGCGGGCGGCGCTCGAGCTCACCGGGAACCACGACGTCTTCCCGGTGCAGGCCGGTCCCCGGCTCGCCTCGCGCGAGCGGCTGCTGAGCAGCCTCGGTCCGTGGAACGGTCCGGACCCGGTCCAGACGAAGGACCCCCGTTCCCCCACCCTTCGCAAGCTCAGGGCGGGACCCTGAACGGGGGCCTGAGGAACTAGCCTTCGCTGCCGTGACGCCGAACCGTCGGGCGCTCGTCCGCGCCGCCTCGATCCAGCTCGCCGCCGGCCTGGCCGGCCAGGTGGTCGCCCTCCGCCGGCGACACCACTACGACATCCCTTTCATGACCGGCAGCCCCCAGCACGTCGGCCGCGACTCGTGGTGGTTCGGGTCGGCGATCAGCGCGCCCTCGTACATGCTCGCCTCCCAGGCCTGGGGCATCGCGCGCCTGCTGCGCGACCCGGCGGACGACCGGGCACGGCAGGTGCTCCGGCTGCTCGGGACCGGGATGATCGCCGGCTATCTCTCCGAGCGCCTCTGCCGGCTCCGGCTGACCCCGCCGGCTTCGACCCGGTGGAGACGCCGATCGTGGCGGCCGGCTTCGGCGGCACGGTGGCGATGGCGCTGCTCAGCCGGCCCTGACGTCCGGTCAGGACGGCGTGCGCCCGTAGGACGGCCCGACCTCGGCGTAGAAGGCGTCCCAGTGGTCCGGCGGAGGCGCGTCGCCCAGCTCCGCGCCGAACTTGGCCAGGTACCAGTGCCAGCCCATCGCGAAGTCGGCGACGTCGGCATCGGCGGGGAAGACCTGGACGAAGCTCAGATGGGTGCGCCCGCCCTCGCTCCACAGGTCGAGATCTACCCGCCAGTCCTCGGTCTCCTGCTGCGTCCACTCCACGACCAGCCGCCGCGGCGGGTCGCACTCGAGGATCGTCATCGGCTCGCCGACGTGCTCACCCTCCTCGTGCGTCATGACGAAGGTCCCGGTGCCCCCGGGGCCCCGGGCGCCGTCGTACACCCCGATCCAGCGGACCAGGCGGTCCGGCTCGGTCAGGGCCGCCCACACGTCCTCGATCGGATCCGGCCAGGACCGCCGGAACTCCAGCCGCTGCCGTCCGTCCTCCCGTCGGGTCACCACACCGCGCCGGGTGTCGGGATCCGTGCTCGTCTCCGGGGTGGTCATGCGCCGTCTCCTGTCCGTCGTGCCCGCCGTCCGCGGGCGATCTCGGTGTCCAGTGCGTCCAGCCGCCGGGCCCACAGGTCGCGGTAGGGCTCCAGCCACTCGTCGATCTCGCGCAGGGGTCGCAGGTCGAGCGCGTACAGCCGCCGTTTGCCCTCGGCACGCGCGGTCACCAGCCCCGCCTCGCGGAGCACCCGCAGATGCCGGCTCACCGCCGGGCGGCTGACGGGGAACCGGTCGGCGAGCTCTCCGGCGGCCAGCTCCCCTGCGCGAGCAGGCCCACGAGCTCGCGCCGGACCGGGTCGGCCAGTGCCGCGAGCGCCTCCACGGGGCATGCGTAACACATCAGTTACGCGTTGCGCCAGAGGTTTCCGCGCGTGGACGCCCGGGGCATGCGACGGCCATGACCGTCACCGATCCCGACGTCCCCGATCCACTCAACGACCCGCGCACCCTGCAGGCCGACCCCGGCGCGCACGGCCAGGGCGACGACCTCGCCTCCGCCGCGGACGATCCCGAGGCCGCGGGTGAGGACGAGCTCGCGACCAGCCAGAACCTCCCCGACGAGGCCGGCGGCGGCGACGTCACCGGGGCGCGCTCTCCGAGCCCTGAATCATGTGACGGATCGGTCCGTCGCGGGTAGGGCGGCGAGGTCCACACCGCTTCGGAACGAGGAGGACCGATGGCCACGGGCGAGACCGGCTTCGAGGACGTCTACTACGACCTCATCTCCGTCCAGTACCACTCGCTGAAGGCCGGGCACGACTACGGCCAGTACGTCCGCGACGCCGAGAACGCCGGCCTGGACGACGTCGCGAGCTTCTTCCGGGAGGTGATGGAGCAGGACTCCGCACGGGCGAAGCGCTGTCACGAGTTCCTGGGCCGGCTGCAGGGGACCGAGCAGGGCGGCCCGGCCGCGCAGTAGAGCAGGATGGGTCGGTGATCAGGACCCCGCTGACCCGCTGGTTCGACCTGACGACGCCGGTCATCGGTGCGCCGATGGCCGGCGTCTCCGGCGGCGCGCTGGCCGCTGCCGTCTCACGCGCCGGCGGTCTCGGGATGATCGGCGTGAGCGGCTCGCACCCCGCGGCGTTCGTGACCGAGCAGTGCGCGATCCCGGCCGCCGACCTGCTGCCGTTCGGCGTCGGGCTCATGGCCTGGGTCCTGGACGACCGGCCGGACCTGCTCGAGGCGACGGTCGCCGCCCAGCCCGGCCTCGTCTCGGTGTCGTTCGGCGATCCCGGCCCCTACGTGGGGCCGCTGCACGACGCCGGGATCGCGGTGGCGGCCCAGGTGAACACTGCCGACGACGTGCACCGCGCCGTGGACGCCGGCGTCGACGTGCTCGTGGCCCAGGGCTCGGAGGCTGGTGGGCACACCGGGCAGCGCGCGACCCTCCCGCTGCTGCAGGAGGTCCTGACGCTCACCGACCGGCCGGTCGTCGCGGCCGGCGGCATCGCCACCGGGCGCGGGATGGCCGCCGCCCTGGTCGCCGGGGCGGCCGGCGTCTGGATCGGCACTCCGCTGCTGTCGTGCCCCGAGGGCTCAACTCCCCTGCCGCCCGGGCGCGGGTGCGCGCTGCCCACGGCGAGGACACCGTCCTCACCCGGGCGTTCGACGTCGCCCAGGGCCTCGCCTGGCCCGAGCGCTGGCCCGGCCGTGCGCTGGCCAACGAGTTCAGCCGTACGTGGCACGGCCGCGAGGAGGAGCTCCGGCAGGACGCCGAGGCCTCGCGACGCGTCGTCGAGGCCCGGCGGAGCGACGACCTGGAGCAGGCGCCGCTCTACGCCGGGGAATCGGTCGCGCTCGTGACCGCCGAGCGGTCGGCGACCGATGTCGTCCGCGACCTGGACGCCGACGCCGAGCGGCTCCTGCGGCGGGTCCCGAAGCTGTTGGACTGAATCCTCCGCCTGGTCGGCATCGTCCAGGGCACCGCCCCGAGCCTGCGAGGGCAGGTGGCCACGTCCAGAGGCTCGCCGTGAGCGTGCGAGAGGTGAGGAGGACGGGGTCCTTCCAGGGGTCCTTCAGACCGCGCAGCTGTCGTCCGTGCACCCGTCGGCGGGCGGCACCGTGACCAGCGGGTTGGCCTCGGCCCAGGCCCGCTCCAGGATCTGCAGGAGCAGCTCGGCGGGCTGCGCGCCGGCGGCACCGAACTTCCGGTCGACGACGAAGAAGGGGACGCCGGTCGCGCCGAGCGCCTGGGCCGTCGCGCCGTCCTGTCGCACCGCCGCCAGGTAGCGGCGGTCGGTCAGCGCCGCGCGGACCTCGGTCTCGTCCAGCCCGACCTCGACCGCGAACGGGACCAGCGAGTCGACGTCGAAGACCGGCCGGCCCTCGACGAAGTAGGCGTGCAGCAGGCGCTCCTTGAGCGCGTTGCGCTTGCCGTGCTCGGCCGCCAGGTGCAGCAGCTCGTGCGCCGGCAGGGTGTTGCCGCTGACGGCGTCGGCCAGGTGGTACTCCAGGCCCTCGTCGGCGGCGACCTGCTCGACGCGGGCCATGTTCGCGCGCATCGACTCGACATCGGTGCCGTACTTGGCGGCCAGGGCCGGCAGCGTCGGGTGCGTCTCGCCCTCGGGAACCGAGGGGTCGAGCTGGAAGGACCGCCACACGACCTCGACCTGGTCCCGGTGCGGGAACTGCTCGAGGGCGCTCTCCAGGCGGCGCTTGCCGATGTAGCACCAGGGACACACGACGTCGGACCAGACCTCTACCTGCATGCCGGGCCCAACGTCGTTGTCCGTTCAACGATTCCGGGTCAGCGCACGCCCATCAGGTCGACGACGAAGACGAGGGTGGCGCCGGGCTTGATGACGCCGCCCGCGCCGCGATCGCCGTAGGCCTTGTGCGCGGGGATGGTCAGCCGGCGGCGGCCGCCGACCTTCATGCCGGCGATGCCTTCGTCCCAGCCCTGGATGACCATGCCGACGCCCAGCCGGAACTCCAGCGGGTCGCCCCGGTCCCAGGAGGCGTCGAACTGCTCGCCGCCGTCGTGCGTGACGCCCACGTAGTGCGCACTCACCAGGCTGCCGGCGGTCGCCTCGGGTCCGTCGCCGACGGTGATGTCCTCGATCACGAGGTCCGCCGGGGCCGGCCCGGTCGGCGGCTCGACGTCCGGTCGGGTCAACTCAGCCACGGGGTGCTCCCTCCTGCGCCGAGACTGTCCCGGCACCGGCCCCCATCCAAGCAGCGGGCGGCCGGACCCGTGCGAGTCGATCCTCGCCCGGATGCCCGGTGCACCTCCCCGGCGATAGCGTCCTGGGCATGCTCGATCACCTGGCACTGCAGTGCACGGACGTCGGCTCCGCGGCGGACTTCTACACGCGGGTGTTCGCCTCGTGCGGGGTCCGTGAGCTCATGCGCTACGACGGTCCGGGCGGCGGCGCGGTCGTCGGCCTCTGCGGGCCCGACAACTTCCCCGGCTGTGGCTCGGACACGCCGTCGACACCGGCGTCCGCCCCGTCCACCTGGCGATCACCGCACCGTCCCGCGACGCGGTCGACACCGTGTTCGGGGCGGCGAAGGACGCCGGGACCGAGGTCCTGCACGAGCCGCGGGTCTGGCCGGAGTACCACCCCGGCTACTACGCGGTGTTCGTGCGCGACCGCGACGGCAACAACGTCGAGGCCGTCCACCACACGTTCCCCGGCTGATGACGCCCGAGCACGCTCCGTGGTGGACCAGCGCCGTCGTCTACCAGGTGTACCCCCGCTCGTTCCAGGACTCCGACGGTGACGGGATCGGTGACCTCGGCGGGGTCCTCCGGCGGATCGATCACCTGGCCGACCTCGGCGTCGACGTCCTGTGGCTCTCGCCCATCTACGCCTCCCCGCAGGCCGACAACGGCTACGACATCAGCGACTACCAAGCCATCGACCCGCTGTTCGGCACGCTCGGGCAGCTGGACGAGCTGATCGCCGCCCTGCACGCGCGCGGCATGAAGCTGCTGATGGACCTGGTCGTCAACCACACCAGCGACGAGCACGACTGGTTCGTCGAGTCACGTTCGTCGCCGGACTCCCCGAAGCGCGACTGGTACTGGTGGCGTCCGCCGCGGGGCGGCTTCGCCGGCGGCGACCCGGGCGCGGAGCCGACGAACTGGCAGGCGGCCTTCTCCGGGCCCACCTGGACCTTCGACGAGGCCAGCGGCGAGTACTACCTGCACCTGTTCGACCGGAAGCAGCCCGACCTCAACTGGGAGAACCCCGAGGTCCGGCAGGCCGTGCACGCGATGATGCGGTGGTGGCTCGACCGCGGGGTCGACGGCTTCCGCATGGACGTCATCAACATGATCAGCAAGGACGCCGCCGAGGACGGCCACCTGCACGACGGCCCGCCGATCCCCGGGACGTCGCTGGGCGACGGCTCGGCGTCGTTCATCTGCGGCCCGCGCATCCACGAGTTCCTGCAGGAGATGCACCGCGAGGTCTTCGCCGGGCGGGACGGGGCGTTCCTGACGGTCGGGGAGATGCCGGGGGTGACGGTCGAGCAGGCTCGCCTGTTCACCGATCCGGCACGCGCCGAGGTGGACATGGTCTTCCAGTTCGAGCACGTGAACCTCGACCACGAGGGCAGCAAGTGGCGGCCCGTCCCGCTGCTCATGCGCGACCTCAAGGCCTCGTTCGGCCGGTGGCAGGCCGGGCTCGCCGAGGTCGGCTGGAACTCCCTCTACTGGGACAACCACGACCAGCCGCGGGCCGTCTCCCGTTTCGGCGACGACTCGCCCCGGTACCGGCGTGACTCCGCCACCTGCCTGGCCACGCTGCTGCACCTGCACCGCGGGACGCCGTACGTCTACCAGGGCCAGGAGCTCGGGATGGCGAACTACCCGTTCGCCGGCGTCGACGACTTCCGCGACGTGGAATCGGTCAACCACTTCGGGACGGCGATGGTGGCCGGCGAGGACCCGGCGCAGGTGCTGGCGGCGATGCGGCGGATGAGCCGGGACAACGCACGCACCCCGTGCAGTGGGACGCGTCGCCGCACGCCGGGTTCACCAGCGGGACGCCCTGGCTGCCGGCCAACCCCGACCACGACCGCTGGAACGCCGAGGCCCAGCGCGACGACCCGACGTCGGTGCTCGCCCACTACCGCCGGCTGATCGCGCTACGGCACGAGAACCCGGTCGTCGCGCTCGGGGACTTCGCGATGCTGCTGCCCGAGCACGACGACGTCTACGCGTTCACCCGCACCCTCGACGGCGAGGTCCTGCTGGTCGTCTGCAACGTGAGCGCGACGCCGTACCCGCTGGTCGAGCTGCTGCCGGAGGCGGCGAACGGGCGGCTGCTGCTCGGCAACCTGGCCGACGAGGACCCCGAGCTCCTGCGCCCGTGGGAAGCCCGCGTGCTCAGCGTGTCCTGATCTGCGCCGGCGGGCGCTGGACCGCGAGTGCGTCCCGGCCAGGCAGCGACGAGGTCCGGGCGCCGGGCGCCGGACCGGTAATGGTGTCGGCCTTGCGGCCCGGCGCCGCCTAAGCTCTCCTCCTCGTGGGCCGGATCGTCGACGCAGTGCTCCCGGCCCGCATGGGGACGCCGTTCCGCTGGCTGGTCGGCTCGGCGTGGGCCGGGAACCTGGGCGACGGCATCGCGCTGGCCGCCGGGCCGCTGCTGGTCGCGTCGCAGACCTCGGACCCGCTCCTCGTCGCGCTCGCCGGCCTGCTCCAGCGGCTGCCGTGGCTGCTGTTCGGCCTGCACGCCGGCGTCCTCGCCGACCGGGTCGACCGCCGCCTCGTGGTGGTCGTGGTCGACCTGGTTCGCGCGTTCGTGCTCGTGGTGCTGGTCGCCGCACTGGTCACCGGTGCGGTGAACATCCCCGTCGTCCTGGCCGCGATGTTCCTGCTGGGGACCGCCGAGGTCTTCGCCGACACCACGAGCGCGACGCTGTTGCCGATGGTCGTGCCACGGGCGGACCTCGGCATCGGCAACGCCCGGATGATGACCGCCGGCATCACGATGAACCAGCTCGTCGGCCCGGCGGTCGGCGCCGCGCTGTTCGCGCTGGGCATGGCCTGGCCGTTCGTCGTCCAGACCCTGTGCGTGCTGCTCGCGGCGCTTTTGATCTCGCGGATGGTCGTGCCCCCGCTGCCCGCGCCCGAGGGCCGCGCCACGTCGGCCGCGACATCGCCGAGGGCTTCCGGTGGACGTGGGGCAACCCCGCCGTCCGGACGCTGACGCTGACCATCGTGACCTTCAACGTCACCTACGGGGCGGCCTGGTCGGTCCTGGTCCTGTACGCGACCGACCACCTCGGCCTCGGCCCGATCGGGTTCGGGCTGCTCACCACCGTGGGTGCGCTCGGCGGGATCGCCGGCACAGCCGGCTACGACTGGCTGGAGCGGCGCGCCAGCCTGGCGGCGATCATGCGGGTCGGGCTGGTCATCGAGACCCTCACCCACCTCGGTCTCGCCCTCACCACGACGCCCTGGGTGGCGATGACGATCATGTTCGTCTTCGGTGCCCACGCGTTCGTCTGGGGGACGACGTCCCGCACGGTGCGGATGCGGGCGGTGCCCGCCCAGCTGCAGGGGCGGGTCGGCAGCCTGTACTCGATCGGCGTCTTCGGCGGGATCGTGGCGGGCCAGGCGCTGGGCGGCGTCATCGCCCGGATCTGGGGGATCACCGGCCCGTTCTGGTTCGCCTTCGTCGGCTCGGCCGTCATCCTGGCGCTCATCTGGCGGGAGCTCGCGCACATCGCCCACGCCGACGAGGAGGCGCTCGCGGCGAATGCTTGACCCTCGACCTGGTCGAGGCCCGACGGTCGGCCGGGTGGAGGAAGGCGTGCGGGGTATCGGTGAGACGGCCCGGGAGTCCGGGCTCACGGTGAGCGCCCTCCGGTTCTACGACGGTGCCGCATGCTGATGCCCACCCGCCTCTCCGCGTGACGCCGGACTGTGCGCTGATCGGGGCCTCGACGGGTCCAGGACCCCGACCAGCGCACGGTCGCTCAGCTGAGCGGGCTCCGCGGGAGCAGGCGGTCGCTGATGATCCGCTTCTGGATCTCGCTGGTGCCCTCGAAGATCGTGGTCAGCCGCGCGTCGCGCCAGTGACGCTCGACCTGCCGCTCGGTGGTGTAGCCGTTGCCGCCGTGCAGCTGCATGGCCTGGTTGGTCACCCGGATCGACATCTCGGTGGCCTCGAGCTTCACCATCGACGCCTCCTTGTGCACGGGAGGCCGAGGTCGAGAAGGTGGGCGACCTGCCGGTAGAAGGCGCGGGACTGCTCGATCTGCGCGGCCATCTCGGCGACGGCGAACCGCAGCGCCTGGAAGTCGCCGATCGGGTGGCCGAACTGCTCGCGCTCCTGCAGGTAGAGGATCGAGTCCTCCAGCGCGGCGCGGGCCAGTCCGACGGCGCGGGCGGCAGTGTGCACGCGCGCGGTGTTGAGGAACTTCTGCGCCTCGGCGAACCCGGCCTGCTGCGCGGCGGCTGTGTCGAGGCCCTCCTCCTCGCTCTCCTCGCGGGCGGCGCGGGCCTCGTCGATGACGTTGTCCTCCGGGATGCGGACGCCGTCGAAGGCGAGGTCCCAGGTCAGGAAGCCGTGGTAGCCGATCTTGTCGATCGGGGAGCCCGACAGGCCCTCGGGGAACTCACCGCGCTTCTTCTCCAGCAGCAGGTTGAGCAGGCCGGCCGAGCGCGACTCGCCCTCCTCCGGGTCGCGCTCGCGGACGAGCACCTGGATGAAGTCCGCAGCCTTCGCGTTGCCGCACCAGCGCTTGCGCCCGGTGACCACCCACTCGTCGCCGTCCAGCACCGCGCGGGTCTGCACGCCCGCCAGGTCGGAGCCCGCGTCGGGCTCCGACAGCGCGATGGCGCCGATCCAGTCGCCGCGGGCGCTGCGCTCCTGCAGCTCGTGCCGGCGGTCGGCGTCGCGCACCGCCGTCCCCAGGCCCTGTGAGCGGGCCAGGATGCTGGCCGTCGACATCCACGCCCGGGCCAGCTCCTCGCTGACCATGCAGTACTCGAAGACGCCCAGGCCCAGCCCGCCCTGCTCCGCCGGCACGGTGATGCCGAAGTAGCCCAGCTCGGCGAGCCGGGTCAGCAGGGACGCCGGGATCTCGCCCTTCTGCGGGTCGAGCTCGTTCGCGACCGGCAGCACCTCGTCCATGGCGAACCGACGGGCCTGCAGCTGCAGCTCCTCCCGCTCCGGGGTGTGCCACGGCGGCAGCAGCACCGGCGGCTCGGGCTGCCAGGTCTCGGTGGCGCTATCGGTCGACGTCACTGTCGGCCTCCTCGGTCAGGCGATCATCACGTGCACCTTGGCGGCTGGGGTGCCCGCCGCACGCCGTCGTCACCCGTGAGGTGAGCGGGCTCACCGTCGAGCCGGGTCACCCGACCTGCAGCCGCGTCGTGCCGCGGCCCCACGTCAGCCGGTGCGGCCGGAGCCGCGCTGCTGCGCCAGCTGGACGTAGTGGTCGACCAAAGAGGCGTCGTCGACGGCGCCGGGATTGACCGCCTTGGCCGGGTCGACACCCTGGAACAGCTTCTTCAGCGGGACCTCCAGCCGCTTGCCGGTGCGGGTGTGCGGCACCCCGGGACGGCGATGATCTCGTCGGGCACGTGCCGCGGTGACGCCTGCTGCCGGATCGCGGCCTTCAGTTCCGCCTCGAGCTCGTCGGTCAGCTCCTCCCCGGCACGAGCTGCACGAACAGCGGCATCCAGTAGCCGCCGTCGCGCAGCTCCACGCCCAGGACGACGCAGTCTGCGACGGCGGGGACCGACTCCACGGCCGCGTAGATGTCGGCCGTCCCCATCCGGACCCCGCCGCGGTTGAGCGTCGAGTCCGAGCGGCCGGTGATGACGCAGGTGCCGCGCTCGGTGATCTCCAGCCAGTCGCCGTGCCGCCACACGCCGGGCCACGGCTCGAAGTAGGCGGCGCGGAAGCGCGCGCCGTCGGGGTCGTTCCAGAAGTGCAGGGGCATCGAGGGCATCGGCTCGGTCACCACCAGCTCGCCGAGTTCCCCGGTCACCGGTCGCCCCTCCTCGTCCCAGGAGGCCACGGCGACGCCGAGCATCGGCCGCTGCAGCTCCCCGGCGGTGACCGGCAGCAGCGGTGAGCTGCCGATGAACCCGGTGGCGACGTCCGTCCCGCCCGACGCGGAGGTCAGCTGCAGGTCGCTCCCGACCGCGTCGTAGACCCAGAGGTAGGAGGCGGCGGGCAGCGGCGAGCCGGTGCACCCGAGCACCCGGAGCGCGGAGAGGTCGTGGTCGTCCCGGGGCCGGACGCCGGCCTTCTGGCAGGCGGCCAGGTACCCGGGGCTGGTGCCGAGGTGGGTGACGCCCAGCCGGGCGGCGAGCGCGAACTGGGCGTCGACCGTCGGGTAGGCCGGCGCGCCGTCGTGCAGCACCGCGGTGGCGCCGGACAGCAGTGCCGACACCACGACGTTCCACATCATCCAGGCGGTGGAGGTGTACCAGTAGAAGCGGTCCCCGGGGCCGACGCCGGAGTGCAGCCGGCTGGACTTCAGCTGCTCCAGCACCACGCCGCCGTGCCCGTGCACGATGCCCTTGGGCAGCCCCGTCGTCCCGGACGAGTAGAGGATCCACAGGGGGCGTCGAAGGGCAGCGGCTCGAACACCGGCTCCTGCGCATCCGCCACGGCGTCGGCCCACGGGAGCGCGGCGTCGGGCACCTCGTCCGGGAGCAGCCGCGGGACGGCGACGGTCGTGCGCACGGTGGGCAACCCGGCCCGCAGCTCGGCGACGACGTCCCGACGGTCGTGGGCCTTGCCGCCCCACCGATAGCCGTCGACGGCGACGAGGACGACCGGCTCGATCTGGGCGAACCGGTCGAGGACGGCGCGGGTGCCGAAGTCGGGCGCGCAGGAGGACCACACCGCACCGACCGACGCCGCCCCGAGGAAGGCGACCACCGCCTCGGGCACGTTCGGCAGGTACCCGACGACGCGGTCGCCCCGCTGCACCCCGAGCCGCCGCAGCGTGGCCGCGAACGCCCCGACCTGGGCGCGCAGCGACGCCCACGGGATCTCGACCGGCTCGGCGTCCTCCGCGACCGCGATGAGCGCGGGCGCGTCGTCGGCCGGGTGCCGCAGCGCCTGCTCGGCGTAGTTGACCGTCGTCCCGGGGAACCAGACCGCCCCGGGCATGCTCCGGTCGGTCAGCACCCGGTCGTCGGGGACGCCGGGCAGTACGCCGGTCCACTCGGCGAGGTCGCCCCAGAACTGGTCGAGGTGCTCGACCGACCAGCGCCAGAGGGCGTCGTAGTCGGTCGGGTCGCCGAACGAGAGCCCCCGCCGTTCCTCCACCCAGCGGGCGAAGGCGGCCATGCGGGTCGCCCGCATGCTCTCGGGCGTCGGCTTCCAGAGTTCCGCGGGGACGTCGGCCACGTCCCGACCATGCCATCCTGACCGCGCGCCCACCATGTACTCGCACTGCGCACCGACGACCGCCGAGGAGGACCGTGGAGCCCGACGAGCGCAACGTGCTGGGTGGACCGCTGGAGCCGTGCGGCACGGAGCCGCTGACCGGCTTCTACCGGGACGGCTGCTGCAGCACCGGGCCGGAGGACCTCGGCTCGCACACCGTCTGCGCCGTCGTCTCCGCCGGCTTCCTCCGGATGCAGCGCGAGCTCGGCAACGACCTGTCCACCCCCGGCCCGAGTACGGGTTCCCGGGCCTGAAGCCCGGCGACCGGTGGTGCGTCGTGGCCGTCCGGTGGCTGCAGGCCTACCAGGCGGGCGCGGCTGCCGGCGTCGTCCTGGCCGCCACCCACGCCCGGGCGCTGGAGATCGTGCCGATGGAGGCGCTGCGCCAGCACGCCGTCGACGTCCCCGACGACATCAGCGGCCTGGAATGAACGCCCGGCGGACGACGCTGACGGCAGTCATGGAGAAGGACCCCCTGCCCCCACCCCTCGCAAGCTCGCGGCGGGCCCTGCACGGGGGCCACCAGTCGCTCCTCGACCTGCCGGTGACCACGCTCCAGGGCGAGCCGACGACCTTGCGCGAGCTGACCGGCGGCGGGCCTGCCCTGGTGGTCAACGTGGCCAGCCGGTGCGGCCTCACGCCGCAGTACGCCGGTCTGGAGGCCCTGCACGAGGAGTACGCCGCCCGCGGCTTCACCGTCGTCGGGGTGCCGTGCAACCAGTTCATGGGCCAGGAGCCGGGCACCGCCGAGGAGATCGCCGAGTTCTGCTCCGCCACGTACGGCGTCACGTTCCCGATGACGGAGAAGGTCGAGGTCAACGGACCCGGCGCCCACCCGCTCTTCCAGCAGCTCACGTCGGTCCCGGACGTCGACGGCACGGACGGCGACGTCTCCTGGAACTTCGAGAAGTGGATCATCAGTGGCCAGGGCGAGGTGGTGGGCCGCTTCCGTCCGCGGACCCAGCCGGACGCCCCCGAGGTCCGCGCCGCGATCGAGTCGGTCCTGCCCAGCTGAGGACGACGCCGCCGAGCCCGGCCAGCGCAACTCCGGCGACCACCGTCGGGCCACCGCCCGGGCCGTCCACGATCGGCCCCTCCCCGGTCGCGGCGTTCGTCCACCGGCAGGTCACGCCCAGCGGCCACCACGACTGCTCGGGCTCGACGTGCCAGCTCAGATCGATCCCGACACCCGCGGGGCGGGACGTGCGAGGCAGGCCTCCGAGCGACCATCCCCGAGCGCGGGCGCCCACTGCCACAGCACCGCGCCCGCCAGGACGACCAGCCAGAAGATCACCAGCAACGGACCCCGCACCGCGCGCACCACCTCGTCCTCATCGGCACTGCCGCTCCTCCGCCGGGGTATTACGTTCGGTCGGTGACCGATGCCGATCTGAACTTCTACTTCGACCCGGTGTGCCCGTTCGCGTGGATGACCAGCAAGTGGGTCCGCACGGTCGCGGCGCGGCGCGAGTACGCCGTCGAGTGGCGGTTCATCTCGCTGCGCCTGCTCAACGCGCACATCGACTACGACGCCCACTTCCCACCCGAGTACGAGGCCGGCCACACCGACGGGCTCCGGCTGCTGCGGGTGGCCGCGCGGGTACGCGCCGAGCACGGCCACGGCGCGGTGGGGCCGCTGTACGAGGCGCTCGGCCGGCGGATCTTCGAGGTCGACGCAGCACCGGGTGCCGGCGACCGGAGCACCCGGGACTTCCTGGCACCCGCGCTGGCCGAGGTCGGTCTGCCGGCAGGCCTCGTCGAGGCGCTCGACGACGAGACGCTGGACGCGGAGCTGCGGGCAGAGACCGACGAGGCGCTCGCGCTGACCGGCAAGGACGTCGGGACGCCGATCCTGCACTTCCGGCCACCGGAGGGGTGGCCTTCTTCGGGCCGGTCATCAGCCGGCTGCCCGACGACGACGAGGCCGTGGAGCTCTGGGAACACGTGATCGCCCTGGCCGGTTTCCCCGGGTTCGCCGAGCTGAAGCGGAGCCTGCGCGAGCGCCCGCAGCTGCCGGCGCTCGGGGTCCGCCCGGGAGAGGCCGGCCTCGCGGAGGACTGGCACGGCGGGAGCCGACGGCAGAAGCGCTGACGCCGGCGATCAGCTGGGGACGCGGACCGACCCGTGCGACGACCGGGGCCGGTTGCGGCGCCGGACGGTCTTCGAGCCGTACATGGCCCGGTCGGCGCGCGCCATCACGTCGTCGGGGTCCTCCCCGGCCGGCCGAGGGCACTGCCGACGCTGACCCGGAGGGCCAACGCACCGGCGGACGTCTGCACCGGCGCGCGCATGCACGCATCCAGACGCTCGGCCAGGGAGGTCAGCGAATCCTGATCCGACCCGGGGCTGAGCAGCACGAACTCGTCGCCGCCGAGCCTGGCCACCACGTCGCCGGGTCCGGCCAGTTCCCCGAGCCGCCCGGCCAGCGCCACCAGCAGCTGGTCACCCGCGGCGTGCCCGTGCTCGTCGTTGACCTGCTTGAACCGGTCGACGTCGCAGAAGAGCAGGCCGCACCCACGACCCCTCGCCGCGGCCAGGTGCTCCTGCAGGACCTCGAACACCACGCGCCGGTTGGCCACGCCGGTCAGCGGGTCCGTGCTGGCCTGCAGGTGGCTCAGCTCCTCGCGCCGGCGCCGCTCGGTGACGTCGGACCCGACGAAGGCGACTGCGTAGCGCCGACCCGTCTCGTCGGCGAGCACGCTCTTGTGCAGCGCCACGCGCCGCCGGGCACCGCCAGCGGCCAGCCAGTCGACCTCCCGGGGATCAGGTCCCCGCCGGCCATCGCGTCGGCGACCGCGGCGCGGGCGTGGTGCACCTCCTCCGGGATGACCACCACGTCCCACAGGAACCGGTCGACCAGGTCGGCGGCCGCCCGTCCGGTGAAGCGCTCCAGCGCGGCGTTGGCGAGCAGGATGCGGCCGTCGCCGTCCACCACGCAGATCAGGGAATCGGTCGCGTCGACGAGGGCGTGCGACAGCCGCTGCGCGGAGAACAGGTCGGACCCGGGCTGAGCGGACACCCCTGCCTCCCTGCACTGCGCGGCCTGTCGGACAGGACCTCGGCGGACACCGGCCGGATGTTCCGGGGGCGTGTCTGGACACCGTTCCCATCGGTTCGACCCCGTACGCACCTGATCGCCCGGCAGATCCACCTCCCCCACGGGGTCAGTCCGGCGGAGCCTGCGCGTCGCGTCCCCGGGCAACGGCTCGGCCACCCGCCCGGTTCCGGCCGGCAGGTAAGGTAAGCCTTCCTTTCTCGCCCGCCGTCCCCGGGAGCCGCACGTGACCGCCGCGACCGCTGCCCCCGTACGGGGCACCGCGTCGGGCTCCACCGGCACGCGACGGAACGGGCGGTCACGCCGCTGGCTCGGCCTGCTCCTCCTCCTCGCCCTGACCGTCGCCGCGTGCCTGGTCAGCGTGGCGGTCGGCACCCGCGCCATCGGGCTGGGCGAGGTCTGGCGGGCGCTGTTCGACGGCGGCCTCACCAGTGAGGAAGCGGTGATCGTCCGGCAGCTGCGGGTGCCGCGCACCGTCCTCGGCCTGCTGGTCGGCATGGCGCTGGGCGTGGCCGGCGCGCTCATGCAGGGCCACACCCGCAACCCGCTCGGCGACCCGGGCCTGCTCGGGGTGACGGCCGGTGCGAGCCTCGCCGTCGTCCTCTCCATCGCGGTGCTCGGCATCAGCACGCCCTCGGGCTACGTCTGGTTCGCCTTCCTCGGGGCGCTGACCGGCACGGTGCTCGTCTACGCGATCGGCTCGGCCGGCCGCGGCGGTGCCACCCCGATCACCCTGGCGCTGGCCGGCGCCGCGCTGTCGGCGCTGATGTACGGCCTGGTCCGCGCGGTGCTGGTCAGCGACCAGCAGACGCTGGACTCCTTCCGCTTCTGGGTGGTGGGCGCGCTGGCCGGGCGGGACGCCGACGTGGCGTGGCAGGTCGCCCCGTTCATCGTGCTCGGCCTGCTCCTCGCCGTGGTCAACGCGCCCGCGCTCAACCTGCTCGGCCTCGGCGAGGACGTCGCCCGCGGGCTGGGGCAGCGCATCTGGCTCGCCCGTGCGGTGGGGCTGGCCTCGATCACCCTGCTGGCGGGCGCGGCGACCGCCGCCTGCGGCCCGATCGCCTTCGTCGGGCTCGTCGTGCCGCACGCCGTCCGTGCGGTCACCGGCCCCGATCACCGCTGGCTGGTTCCCTGTTCGGCCCTGGCCGGCGCCGTCCTGCTGTTGGCCGCGGACGTGATCGGCCGCGTCGTCGCCCGCCCCGGCGAGCTGCAGGTCGGGATCGTGCTGGCGCTGATCGGCGCCCCGTTCTTCATCGCCCTCGTGCGCCGGCGGAAGACGGTCGGGCTGTGAGCGCCCCCGCGATCGACCCGCCGGTTCCCGCGCCCAGGACGGGCACCGTCGTCCGGATCGGCGGCGCCTCGGGGATCGTGCGCTGGCGGCAGCTGGTCGTGCCGCTGGCGGCGTTCGTCGTCCTCGTGGTGCTGTCGGCGGTCAGCCTGGGCCGCGGCGACTTCCCGATCAGCGTGCCGGACGTGCTCCGCACCCTGGTCGGGCTGGGTGCGGGCCCGCAGGACTTCATCATCCTGGAGCTGCGGGCGCCCCGGATCGCGGTGGGCGTGCTGGTCGGCCTGGCCCTCGGGGTCGCCGGCGCGCTGTTCCAGACCTTCGCCCGCAATCCGCTCGCCTCCCCGACACCCTGGGCATCACCATGGGGGCGTCCGTCGGCGCGGTCAGCGCCATCGTGCTCAGCTCCGCCGGGGCCTTCGGTGGCGCGCTGACCGATCTCGGCATCCCCCTGGCCGCGCTGCTCGGCGCCCTGTCGGTCGGGTTCCTGCTGTTCCTGCTCACCTGGCGGGCCGGCATCGACGGCTACCGGCTGGTGCTCATCGGCATCGCGCTCTGGTCGGTGAGCACCGCTCTCGTCGACTGGCTGCTCACCAACGCCGAGATCTACGACGCCGCGGCGGCCTACGTCTGGATCACCGGCTCGCTCAACGGCCGCACCTGGGACGCCGCCCTGCCGCTCGCGGTGGCGCTGGTCGTGCTCCTCCCCTGGCGCTGGCCGCAAGCCGCGCCCTCGGCGTCCTCCAGTTCGGCGACGACACCGCTCGCGGGCTCGGCGTGCGGCTGCAGACGGCCCAGGCGGCCGTCGTGCTCATCGCCATCGGCTGCGTCGCCTTCGCCGTGTCGGCCGCGGGGCCGATCACCTTCGTCGCGCTGGTGGTCCCGCAGATCGCCGTCCGCCTGGCCGGCGGGTCGCGGCCGCCACTGCTGGCCTCGGGCCTGCTCGGCGCCGTCCTGGTGGTCGGCGCGGACCTGGTGACGCGCACCGTGCTGCCCGAGGCGCTGCCTGTCGGCATCCTCACCGCCGTCCTCGGCGCCCCGTACCTGCTCTGGCTCCTCGTCCGCGGAAGGCGGCAGTTCACGTGAGGACGACACCGCTGTGACCCTCGACCACGTGCTCACCGGGAACCACGTCGCGCACGGGGAACCGGCGCCGGCGGGCTCCCCGGAGGGACGGGTCCGTCTCGCCGCCGACCGCGTCACCCTCGCCTACGACGACCACGTCGTCGTCCGCGACCTGGACCTGCAGCTCACCGAGGGCTCGTTCACCGCGATCGTCGGGCCGAACGGCTGCGGGAAGTCCACGCTGCTCCGGGCGCTGGGCCGGCTCCTGCGGCCGGCCGGCGGCCAGGTCGTGCTCGACGGCCAGGCGATCGCGAGGACGCCGACCCGGGAGGTCGCGAAGGTGCTCGGCCTGCTCCCGCAATCGCCCATCGCCCCCGAGGGCTCACCGTCGCCGACCTGGTGGCGCGCGGCCGCCATCCGCACCAGACCTGGCTGCGCCAGTGGTCCCGGGACGACGAGGCCGTGGTCGCGGAGTCGCTCACCTGGACCGACATGGCCGACCTCGCCGAACGGCCGGTCGACGAGCTGTCCGGGGCCAGCGCCAGCGCGCGTGGATCTCGATGGCCCTGGCCCAGGGCACCGACCTGCTGCTGCTCGACGAGCCGACGACCTACCTCGACCTCTCCCACCAGATCGACGTCCTCGAGCTCGTGGGACGGCTGCACGCCGAGCGCGGTCGCACCGTCGCCGTCGTGCTGCACGACCTGAACCTGGCCGCCCGCTACGCGAAGCGGCTGGTCGCCATGAAGGACGGCGTCCTGGTGGCGGAGGGGACGCCCGCCGAGGTGCTCACCGAGCAGCTGCTCGCCAGCGTGTTCGACCTCGAGGCGCGGGTTCTCCCCGACCCGGTCACCGGGACGCCGATGGTCGTCCCGGTCCGCCGGCTGCGCTGACCGATGGGCCGACCCGGCGACAACGCTGGACTTAGGGCAGGCTAACCTTTCTCACGGCCGGGATGATCATGCATCCCCTTCCCGAGGGAGTTCCGTTGCGCCGCACGTCTCGCCGCCTCCTCGGCGGCCTCCTCGCCCTGGGCATGACGGTCGCCGTCAGCGCCTGCGGCGAGGAGAGCACCGACACCACCGGCTCCGAGCCCGCCGAGGGCGGATGGTCTTTCACCGACGACCTGGGCACCACCGTGGAACTTCCCGAGGCACCGACCCGGATCGCCGGCCTCAACGACCTGGCCGCCTCGCTCTGGAACTACGGCCTCGAGCCGGTCGCCACGTTCGGCCAGACCTCCGCCGAGGACGACGTCGCGTTCGAGGGCCGGGACCTGTCCGACGTCGCGATCGTCGGCTCCTCCTACGGCGAGATCGACCTCGAGGCGCTCGCTGCCGCCGACCCCGACGTCATCGTCACCACGATCTACCCGGTCGACTCCTCCGGCGAGATCCCTGCGGACACCGCCGGCTACGGCTTCACCGACCAGGCGCAGCAGGAGCAGGTCGCCGAGATCGCGCCGATCATCACCATCGCCTACCGCGGCTCCGCCGCCGACGTGATCGAGCGGGTGGTCGAGCTCGCAGATGCGCTCGGCGTCGACACCGGGAGCGGGACGGTCGCCGATGCGCGCGCGGACTTCGAGACCGCGTCGGAGGAGCTCACCGAGACCGCGTCGTCCGGCGTCAGCGTGCTGCCGGTGTTCGCGACCGAGGCCGACGGGTGGTGGATGGCCAAGGCCTCCGACGACCCGCAGCTGGCGCTCTACCAGGAACTCGGCGTGAACTTCGTCGACCCGGGCGGCGACGGCTACTTCTGGAACTCGGTGGGCTGGGAAGAGGTGCCGAACCACCCCAGCGACGTGCTGCTCTACTCCCTGCGGTTCAGCATGACGCCCGAGGAGATCGCCGCACAGCCCACCGCGGCGCTGCTGCCGGCCATCGAGGCGGCGCAGCTCTACCCGTGGAAGTACATCGGGCCCGACTACGTCGCACAGGCGGCCTACATGGAGGAGCTGTCCGGCTACCTGTCGGAGGCGCAGAGGGTCACCGGATAGCCGCCGCGCGAGGCCCCCGCTAGCTCGACAGGGCGGCGGGGGTCTCGCCCATCGGCGCCGGCGCGGGAGCGGTGCGGGCGGTCTGCGCGAGCAGGATGCCGGTGAGGACGACGGCACCGCCGATGATCTGCCAGCCGGAGAGCACCTGCTCCACCCACAGCCACGCGACGACCGAGGCGAGCACCGGCTCGGCGGTGGCCACCAGCCCGGCCGCCGTGGGCGGCAGGTGGCGCAGCGCGGCGATCGACAGCCAGAACGGCACGATCGCGCCCATCACGGCGATCCAGGCGACCAGCACCCACAACGGCAGCTCCAGCGAGCCGATCGAGACCGGCACGGTGCGGCCGAGCACCCCGGCGTCGAACTGCCACCACGGCGCGGCCACCGCCCAGAAGACCGCGGCGGCGACGAACGCCCAGCAGGTCAGGGTCACCGGGTCGCGGGTGACCGTGCCGCGCTCCCCGATCAGGTAGTAGGTCGCCAGCGCCACGGCGGCCCCGAGCCCGGCCGCGACGCCCACCGCGTCCAGCGAGCCGCCGCCGGTCCAGATCTCGGTCACCAGCGCGAGCCCGGAGAGCGACAGCAGCAGCGCCAGCCACACGCGGCTGCGCACCTTCTCCCGCCGGACCAGCCAGACGTAGAGCGCGATGAGCACCGTCCCGGTGAACTCGAACACCAGCGCGATGCCCACCGGCAGGCGGCCGATCGCCACGTAGAACAGGTACTGCGTCATGGCGATCCCGATGACGCCGAGCACGGCCAGCAGCGGGATCTCCCGGCGTCCCACCCGCAGCCGCCCAGGAGAGATGACCAGCAGGACGGCGAGCAGGCCCACGGCGGCCCCGGTGCAGCGCAGCGCGGTCAGCCGCGGAGCCGAGATGCCGGCCTCCAGCGCGAGCGCCGAGACGGTGCCGTTGACGGCGAAGAACCCGGCTGCGGCGAGCGTGAGGCCGTAGCCGAGGGCGGGGCGGGCGGTGCGGGGCACGACGGGAATGTAGTCCCCGTCGCGCCCCTAGACACCTACCGGGGCGGTCGCTCGTCGGCCGCCGGGTCCACGCCGCGCGACGGGATCGGCGAGCCGACGTCCTCGGCACCCGCCGTGCCGTCGGCGGTCCCCGGGCGCGCGGCCTCCCCGGGGGACGCGGCCGAGCCGTTGGTCGGCTCCACCACGAGGAAAAGTCGTCCCCGTGCCGGCTGATCCCGTCCACGACGGCCTGCCGGACGGCGTCCAGCGCGGCCGTGCGGCGGAGCATGATCGGGTCGTGCCGGATGTCCTTGGTGAGTGACACCGCCAGACCGGCGATCACGATCGCGAACGGCAGAGCGCCGATGATCGTGAGGTTCCGCAGGCCCTGCAGGCCGACGTCGCCCCCGGAGAGCAACATCACCGCCGCGACCCCACCGGTCAGCACGCCCCAGAAGATGACGATCTTCGACGACGGCTCCCGGTTGCCCCGTTCGGACAGCGACGCCATGACGATCGAGGCGGAGTCCGCCCCGGTCACGAAGAAGATGGCCACGAGCAGCATCACGATGACCGTCATGACACCGGTCCAGGGCAGCGTCTCGAGCAGCCCGAACAGCTGGGCCTCCTCGCTGGCGGCCCCGGCCAGGTCGGTCCCGTCCTGCTGCGCCGACAGCGCGGAGCCGCCGAAGACGGCGAACCAGAACAGCGTGACCACGCTCGGGACGAGCAGCACGCCGGTCACGAACTCGCGGATCGTGCGGCCGCGGCTGATCCGGGCGATGAACACACCGACGAACGGCGTCCAGGAGATCCACCACGCCCAGTAGAAGACCGTCCACCCCGACAACCAGGTGGCCATCGCGTCGCCGCCGACGGCCTCGGTGCGGGCCGCCATGTCGGCCAGGTCGCCGAAGTAGGCGCCCAGCGCAGTGGGTACCAGGTTGAGGATCAGCACGGTCGGGCCGACGAGGAAGACGAAGAACGCCAGGACGAACGCGAGCACCACGTTGATGTTGGACAGCCACTGGATGCCCCGGGCGATCCCGGAGAAGGCCGAGGCCACGAACGCCGCGGTCAGCACGGCGAGTACGGCGACCACGACGGCGTTGCCTGCCTCACCCACCCAGCCGATGATCTCCAGCCCGCTGCCGATCTGCAGCGCACCGAGGCCGAGCGAGGCCGCGGTGCCGAACAGCGTGGCGAAGATGGCGAGGACGTCGATGACCTTGCCGGCCGGCCCGTCGGTCGCCTTCCGCCCGAGCAGCGGCGTGAACGCCGAGGACAGCAGCTGGGAACGGCCCCGGCGGTAGGTGCCGTAGGCGACCGCGAGGCCGACCAGGGCGTAGAGCGCCCACGGGTGCAGGGTCCAGTGGAACAGCGTGGTGGCCATCGCCGTGGTGACGGCCTCGTCGGTCTCCCCGGCCACCGTCCCCGGCGGCGGTGACACGTAGTGCGCCAGCGGCTCGGCGACCCCGAAGAACATCAGGCCGATGCCCATCCCGGCGCTGAACATCATCGCGACCCAGCTGATCGTGCGGAACTCCGGCGGCTCGCCGTCGCGGCCCAGCGGGATCCGTCCGTACTTGCTGGCCGCCAACCACAGGATGTAGACGACGACGGCGGACGCCAGCAGCACGAAGAACCAGCCCAGGTTCCGCTCGATCCAGGTGAGTGCGGAGCTGCTGGCGTCGCCCAGGCCGGCGGGCGAGAAGAAGCCCCACCCGACGAAGGTCAGCGCGAGCACCCCCGATACCCCGAAGACGACGGTGTCCAGACCGCGCTCGTCGTCGGCGGCGGACGCGGGGGTTCGGCGAGGGCCGGATGCGACCGCCGGCGTCGGCGGGAGAGGGCAGGGTCGCCCGTGGGGGCGGCTGGGTCGGTCGGTGTAGTCGTCACAGTCCTGTGGCGTCGGCGGGCGACGCATCTCCGTTCACGGTCGACGAGCAGGTGCAGGGGCCCACGGAGTGCGGGCGGCAGACACCACCCTGCTCCACGTCGCCCCCGGGCGCGAATCACCGTGACCCCTCCGCGACCGCCGAAACCCGCAGCCACCCGGAAGAGGGTTTCAGAACAATGTGAGCTCCTGCACGGCCGGAGGCAGCGTCGGCTCGACCTCCGGGGCGAACACCAGGTCGAGCCCGGTGAGCTGGAACACCCGCCAGACCGAGGGCTGCGCGCCCTGGATGCGCAGCTCGATCCCGCGCTGCAGGCACCAGCGGCGCACCCCCAGCAGGACCGAGAGCCCGCCCGAGCCGATCGACGGGACGCCGGCCAGGTCGACCTGGAGCACGGAACATCCGGTGAGCGCCCGTCGCGCGACGAGGACCTCCTCCGTGGGGACGGCGTCGAGATCTCCGCTCACCGCCAGGACGGCGCGGGCGCCGGTCGACTCCCACTCCAGGCGGAGCGGGGCCGGAGCCGGTGCCGGATGGGTGACCCACCACGGGCGCCGTCCCCGGGCGCCCTCGCCAACCGTCGCGAGACGTCCCACTCGTGCGCCCGAACCATGCCCTGCTCCCCCAGCCCCACCGACGGCACCGCCGTCGACGTCCGCACCGTACGCAGGGCTCCTGACGGTCCTGGCCCGCCGCGCAGATCGGTCGGGCGGCGAGCCGGGCACGCGGCGGCGCCGTGACGCTCCGCCTCCGGACGACGTCGAAGGGTCGCCGTCGAGCAGATCGCCAGGGGCTCCGGTTCCCTGGCCGGGGTGAGCGCATCCGAATCGGACGGGCCGGCCGGCTCCGTGGCCGGAGGGCTCGGCACGGTCGCGCTGCCCGCGCGGTACGGGGTGACGTCGGGCCTGCTGGCCCTCCTCTGCCTCGCCCTCCTCGGAGCGGCGCTCGCCGTCTTCGTCGTCGTCCCTGGGCCCGGACCGTGCGGGCACGCTGCTGCGGTCGGTCCACCTGGCCGGTGCGGCCCTGGTGGTCGCGGTCGGTGCTGCTGCTCGCGACGCCGGAGGACCTCCGGCGGCCGTGGTGGGGGCCACCGCGGTCTGCGCCGCGTGGACGGCCGCCGCGGCCTGGACGGCCCGGCGGAGCGATGCCCGAGGGCAGGCCAGACTGCTGGGCATGGAGCTGCCCGCTGCCCTCTACGAGCCCACGGACGACGGCTACCTGGCCACCGCGCTGACCATCGGCCCGTGGGACACCGGGCTGCAGCACGCCGGCCCGCCGGCGGCGCTGCTGCTGCGGGAGGCCGAGCGGGCGAGCGCCATCGAGGGCGGCCAGACCGTCCGGATGGCCTACGACATCTTCGCGCCGGTGCCGGTCGGGCCGGTGCGGCTGCGGTCGTCGGTCCTCCGCCCCGGACGCCGGATCGAGCTGGTCGAGACGGTGCTGACCGCCGGCGACGAGCGACCGCTGATGCGGTTGTCGGCCTGGCGCATGCGGAGCCGGTCCGACGGCGCCGCCCCCACGACGCAGGCGCCGCACCCGGCCGCGGCCGGGCCGGAGGAGAGCCGCAGCGAGCAGGCGGCCTTCTTCACCACCGACGTCGCCTACCACCGCGCGCTCGAGTGGCGCTTCCCCACCGGCAGCTTCAACTCCCCGGCCCGGCCTCGGCGTGGACCGCCCCCGCTGCGACCTGGTCGCCGGGGAACCGATGACGCCGCTGCAGCACCTGCTGGTGATGACCGACGCGGCGAGCGGGATCTCCGCGGTCCTGGACTGGACCACCGCCACCTTCGCCAACGTCGACCTGCTGGTCTCCCTGCACCGGGCCCCTCGAGGCGAGTGGCTCGGCATGGACGCCGTCACGACCCTGGGCGGAAGCGGCGCGGCACAGTGCACCGCGGTCCTCTTCGACGCCGACGGGGCCATCGGCCGGTCCGCGCAGTCACTGTTCGTGGAGCCGCGCTGACGGTGTGGCGGGGAGCTGACCGACCGACCACAGTGGGAACGACGACGGATCGACCGACGGGAGCGGCATGGATGCACTGATCGAGCTGCGGGACTGGCTGTCCGGCCGCGGTCTCGAGGTCGTGCTCATCATCCTCGGCTCGGTGCTCCTGGCCCGGCTCGTGTCGTGGGCCGGGAGCCGGATCACCGACCGGATCGACGCCCGGTACACCGGCGGCGACGCGCTGGTCCGGACCGAGGCCGCCAAGCACCGGCACTCGCTCACCCAGGTGCTCACCTGGGCCGCCGTCGTCCTCATCTACTCGATCGCGGTGTTCTTCGTGCTCGACCGGCTCGGCGTGCCCATCACCGGCCTGGTGGCGCCCGCCACCGTGCTGGGCGTCGGGCTCGGGTTCGGCGCGCAGCGGATCGTCGGTGACGTGCTGGCCGGGTTCTTCATCATCACCGAGCGGCAGTACGGCTTCGGAGACGTCGTCGCCATCCAGGTCCTGGGTGGGATGGATCCCGCCACGGGCACCGTGGAGGACGTGACGCTGCGGATCACCCGGGTGCGCTCCGCCGACGGCGAGGTGGTCACCGTGCCCAACGGGCAGATCGTCAAGGTCATCAACCTGTCCCGCGACTGGGCACGCGCGGTCGTCGACGTCCCCATCCCGACCAGCGTCGACGTCAACCGGGCCAACGAGGTGCTGCGCGAGGTGGGCCGCGAGGCGTTCCGCGACCCGGGGCTGCGGCCACTGCTGCTCGACCCGCCCAGCGTGATGGGCGTGGAGAGCCTCGACCTGGAGCAGGTGAACGTCCGGATGGTGGCGCGCACGCTGCCCGGCAAGCAGTTCGAGGTCGGGCGTGACCTGCGCGCGCGCGTCGTGCAGGCCTTCCGCCAGCAGGGCATGAAGGTGTCGACGGCGCCCACCCTCGCGGCCGACGGCGACCGCGCGCAGGAGGACGACCAGTGACCGAGCTCGCGAGGTCGCCGAGAAGCAGAGCACCTCTGGGCACGTGGCCGACGAGCGCCAGCGAGGAGGACGACCAGTGACCGAGCTCGCGAGGTCGCCGAGAAGCAGAGCACCTCTGGGCACGTGGCCGACGAGCGCCAGCGAGGAGGACAGGTGACCGATCCCGACCGGCAGCCCACGGCCGAGCAGCCGACGGTGCAGCAGCCCGAGGTCAGCGCGGACACGACCACCGACCGGCCCGGCTCGCCGTGGTACCGGTCGGGGATCCCCGCGCACCTCGGTCGCGCCCGCACGTCGACCGTCGTCCTGAGCCTGCTGTTCCTGGCCATCGGGACGCTGTACCTCAACATCCGCCCCGATGCGCCGGGCCGGACGACGACGCCCGGGAGCAGCACGGAGCAGCCCGCGGAGACCACCGACGTCCCGGAGACGACGGCCCCGGAGACCACCGAGCCGGCACCGACCACGCGTACCGCGCCCACGACGGGCTCGACGACCGCCCCCACACGCACCCCCACCGGCACTCCCGGAGGGACGACGCCGGAGGAGACGTCGGAGCCGGACACCCCGGCGACCTCGGAGCCCGACGAGGAGACGGGGACCGGGACGGGCACAGGGACGGGGACGGGCACCGCGCCCGGCTGACCGCTCAGAACGAGGTGACGACGGCGATGCCCGGGGAGCGGCCGACCTCCCCGATGGCCGCGCCGGCCTCGCCGAGCGTCAGCTCGCGGGTGACCAGCCGCCCCGGGTCGAGCCGACCCACCGCGATGAGCTCCAGGAGCTCCGGATAGGCGTGGGCGGCCATGCCATGGCTGCCCAGCACCTGCAGCTCCAGGGCGATGACCCGCTCCATCGGCACCTCGGCCCGCCCTGACTCCGGCGGCAGCAGGCCCACCTGCACGTGCCGGCCGCGTGGGCGCAGGCTGCGGATCGAGTTCGCGCAGGTGAGCGGGGCACCGAGCGCATCGAGGGACAGGTGGGCGCCGCCGCCGGTCAGCCCGGCGACCGCCGCCGGGACGTCGGTGGCGCCGTCGACCGCGTGCTCGGCGCCCAGCTCCAGGGCGAGGCCGAGCGCGCCGGAGGAGGTGTCGATCGCGACGACGCGCGCACCGACGGCGACCGCGATCTGCACGGCCGAGAGCCCGACGCCGCCGCAGCCGTGCACCGCGACCCACTCCCCGCTCGCACCTTCCCGACCTGCACGACTGCGCGGAAGGAGGTGGCGTAGCGGCACCCCAGGGCTGCCGCGGTGGTCAGGTCGAGGTCGTCGGGGACGGCGACCAGGTTGACGTCGGCGGCGTCCAGGGCGACGAACTCGGCCAGCGAGCCCCAGTGGGTGAAGCCGGGCTGCGTCTGCCGGGCGCACACCTGCTGGTCGCCGGCCGCGCACTGGGCGCAGCGGCCGCAGGCGTTGACGAAGGGCACGGTGACCCGGTCGCCGACCCGCCACCGGCGGACCCCTCGCCGACCGCCTCGACGGTGCCGGCGAGCTCGTGCCCGGGTACGTGCGGCAGGACGACGCCGGCGTCGTGGCCCTGCCAGGCGTGCCAGTCGCTGCGGCAGATGCCGCTGGCGGCCACCCGGACGACCACACCGTGGGGAGCGGGTGCCGGCGCCGGCACCTCCCGCACCGACAGCGGACCACCGAAGGACTCGAAGAGCAGCGCGCGCACGGGCCCAGCCTGCCCGGTGCCTACGATCGGCCCGATGGAGACCCTCGCCGTCGCCGGGCGCTTCTGCGGCCCGCCGGGCACCGCCAACGGCGGCTACCTGGCCGGCCGGCTGGCGCCCCTGGTCGACTCCCCTGCGGTGAGCGTGCGGCTGCGTCGCCCGATCCCGCTGGACCCCTCGCCGCACCTGCTCGGGACGATCACCGTCCGACAGGACTCCCCGTCCGGCTGGACACCGACCATGTGATCCTCTCCTGGGTCATCGGCCGGGAGGGGCGCCGGACCACGGCGGCGTCGGCGCTGATCGGCCCCGACGGCGAGGTGTGCGCCCGGGCCCAGGCGCTCTGGTTCGCGATGCCACCGGCTGGGCCGGTTGTTTCACGTGAGACATCGGACTGACCACGTGGACGACCTCGACGCCCTCCGCCGGGCCTGCGACCGCGCCCTCACCTGGCACGGCCCGCAGAGCGCGGCCGAGCTGCTCGCGACCATCCCGCCCGACACCGTGACCGACCGCTACGGCGACGGCGGGGTCGTGGCCGAGCTCGAGGCGGAGGTGGCGGCGCTGCTCGGGCAACCGGCGGCGGTCCACCTGCCCAGCGGGGTCATGGCGCAGCAGTCGGCCCTCCGCGTGCACGCCGACCGCCGGGGCCGGCGCACCGTCGTCCTCCACCCCCAGAGCCACCTCACCCGGCACGAGGGCCAGGCGCTGGAACGGCTGCACGGTGTGGTCGGCCGCCCGGTGGGCGACCAGCACCGGCTGCTGCTGCGCGCCGACCTGGACGCCGTCGCCGAGTTCCCGGCGGCGCTGGTGGTCGAGCTGCCCCAGCGCGACCTCGGCGGGCAGCTGCCGCCCTGGGACGACCTGGTCGCCCAGGTCGCCTGGGCGCGGGACCGCGGCGCCGCCGCGCACCTGGACGGCGCGCGCCTGTGGGAGGCGGCCGTGGGGTACGGCCGCGCCCCGGCCGAGGTCGCGGCGCTGTTCGACACCACCTACGTCAGCTTCTACAAGGGCCTGGGCGCCCTTCCCGGGTGCTGCCTGGCCGGCCCGGCCGACGTCGTCGGCGAGGTCCGGGAGTGGCGGCAGCGGATGGGCGGCACGCTGTTCGGCCTGTGGCCCGGCGCGGCGTCGGCGCTGAGCTGCCTGCGCCGGCGGCTGCCACTGATGCCTGGCTACCTGGAGCGGGCCCGCGAGATCGCCACGGCGGTCCGGGACCTACCCGGGGTCACCGTCGTCCCCGACCCGCCGCAGACGCCGATGCTGCACCTGCTGCTGCGCACCGGTGCCGACGACTTCCGGGCGGCCGCCCACGCACTCGCCCAGGACGGGCTGTGGACCTGGGAGCGGTCGATGACGACGGGCGACCCGGCCGTGCGGCGGGTCGAGCTCGCGGTCGGCGACGCCACCATGGCGCTGACCGTGCCGGAGATCCGGAACGCGATCGCGACGCTCGCCGGCTGACCGGCGGGGGCCCGCGTGCAGGTCAGGGCCGCGGCGGCCTACCATCGCAGACGGCTCACGAGAGGCAGCGACAAGCACCTGGCTGGCTGCCCGGCAACCTCAACTCCGTCTGAGGTGCTCCAGGGAAGAGCCGGCCGGACGACGACCGTCGCCCGGCAAGGACGGAGCTCCTGCGCGCCGCGGGATCTCCCGCGAGCGACAGGAGACGGCGCATGACCGACCCGCAGAGCTGGAGCTTCGAGACCCGGCAGATCCACGCCGGCACGAGCCCCGACCCCACGACCGGCGCCCGCGCGCTGCCGATCTACGCGACCACGGCCTACCAGTTCCGCGACAGCCAGCACGCCGCAGACCTCTTCGCGCTGGCCGAGATGGGCAACATCTACACGCGGATCATGAACCCGACGCAGGACGCGCTGGAGCAGCGCGTGGCCTCCCTCGAGGGTGGTGTCGCCGCGCTGGCCGTGGCGAGCGGGCAGTCCGCGACCACGCTGGCGATCCTCAACATCGCCGAGGCCGGTGACCACGTCGTCGCCTCGGCCTCGCTGTACGGCGGCACGTACAACCTGCTGCACCACTCGCTGCCCAAGCTCGGCGTCACGGTCTCCTTCGTGGAGAACCCGGACGACCCGGACAACTGGCAGTCGCTGGTGCGGGACAACACCAAGGCCTTCTTCGGCGAGACCATCGGCAACCCGAAGGGCGACATCCTCGACATCGAGAAGGTCGCCGCGGTCGCGCACCGCAACGGCGTCCCACTGATCGTGGACAACACGATCGCCACGCCGTTCCTCATCCGGCCCTTCGAGTCCGGCGCCGACGTCGTCGTCCACTCGGCAACCAAGTACCTCGGCGGGCACGGCACGGCGATCGCCGGCCTGATCGTGGACGGCGGGTCGTTCGACTGGACCGGTGGCAGGTTCCCCGGCTTCACCACGCCCGACCCGACCTACAACGGGGTGGTCTACGCCGATCTCGGCGCGCCGGCCTACGCGCTCAAGGCCCGGGTGCAGCTGCTGCGCGACCTCGGCCCGGCCATCTCGCCGTTCAACGCGTTCCTCGTCGTCCAGGGCATCGAGACGCTGTCGCTGCGCATGGAGCGGCACATCCAGAACACGCTGACGGTGGCCGAGTTCCTGGAGGCCCACGACGAGGTGGACCGGGTGAACTACCCCGGTCTGCCGAGCTCGCCGTGGCACGCGGCCCAGCAGAGGTACGCCCCGAAGGGCGCCGGTGCCGTGCTGACGTTCGAGCTGCACGGCGGTCGCGACGCCGGGCAGAGGTTCGTCGAGGCGCTGGAGCTGCACAGCCACGTGGCCAACATCGGCGACGTCCGCAGCCTGGTCATCCACCCGGCCTCGACGACGCACTCCCAGCTGACCGCCGAGGAGCAGCTGACCACCGGCGTGACGCCGGGCCTCGTGCGCCTGGCCGTCGGCCTGGAGGGCATCGAGGACATCCTCGCCGACCTCGAGGCCGGTTTCCGCGCCGCGAAGACCGCCTGACGTGGGCGGGTGGGTCGAGGGGATCCGGTCGGCGACCGGGTCTTCCTCGACCTGCCCGCGTTCGCTCCCGAGCGCGGCGGCGAGCTCCCGCGGTGCGCGTCGCCTACGAGACGTGGGGGACGCTCGCGCCGGACGGCTCGAACGCCGTGCTCGTCGAGCACGCGCTGACCGGTGACAGCCACGTCGTCGGGATGACCGCCCCGGGGCACCCCACCCCCGGCTGGTGGCAGGGGCTGATCGGGCCCGGTGCACCGCTGGACACCGACCGGCACTTCGTCGTCTGCGCCAACGTGCTGGGCGGCTGCCAGGGGACGACGGGACCGTCGTCCCTCGACCCCGACGGCGTGCGCTGGGGCTCCCGCTTCCCCGAGGTGACCGTCGGCGACCAGGTGCGGGTGGAGGCGGCCCTGGCCGACGCGCTCGGCGTCGACCGCTGGGGCTGCGTGGTCGGCGGCTCGATGGGCGGCATGCGGGCCCTGGAGTGGGCGGTGGCGATGCCCGACCGGGTGGCCACGCTGTTCTTCCTGGCGTCGGGCGCGGTGGCCACCGCCGACCAGATCGGCACCCAGACCACCCAGCAGGCCGCCGTCCGCGCCGATCCGCGCTGGGCCGGCGGCGACTACGACCACGCCGATCCGCCGGTCGACGGTCTGGGGTGGCCCGTCGCATCGCCCACCTGACCTACCGCAGCGCCCTCGAGCTGGAGGAGCGCTTCGGCACGGCGGTGCAGGCGGACGGCCGGTTTGCCGTCGCCTCGTACCTGGACCACCACGCGGACAAGCTGAGCCGCCGTTTCGACGCCGGGAGCTACGTGCTGCTCACCGAGGCGATGAACAGCTGGGACGTCGGCCGGGGGCGGGGCGGCGTGGCGGCGGCCCTGTCCCGGGTGACCGCGCGCTCGGTGGTCGCGGGCGTGGACAGCGACCGGCTCTATCCGATCGGGCTGCAGCAGCAGGTGGCCGACGGTCTCGGCGTCCCGCTGCAGGTGATCTCCTCGCCGTACGGGCACGACGGGTTCCTCATCGAGACCGCCGCCGTCGGCAAGCTCCTCCGCGACTTGCTCGCCGGATGACCGACGAGTGCGACGAACTCGTGGTGCTCAGCGGCTGATGGCCACGAGTTCGTCGCACTCGGCGCACTCGATAGCGTCGGGCGCATGACCTACGACGTCGCCGCGGTACGCGCGCAGTTCCCCGCGCTGAGGGCCGGCACCGCCCACTTCGACGGTCCCGGCGGGACGCAGGTCCCCGAGCCGGTCGCCCGCGCGGTCGCCGACACCCTCACCTCGCCGATCGCCAACCGCGGCCAGGTCACCGCGGCGGAGCGGAACGCCGACGAGATCGTCGTGGGCGCCCGCGCCGCGCTGGCCGATCTCCTCGGCGCCGATCCGCGGGGCATCGTGTTCGGCCGCAGCGCCACGGAGCTCACCTTCGCCGCGGCCCGGGCGCTGGCCGCGGGCTGGGGACCCGGCGACGAGGTCGTCGTCTCCCGGCTCGACCACGACGCCAACGTGCGGCCCTGGGTGATCGCGGCCGAGGGGCCGGGGCGACGGTGCGCTGGGCGCCGTTCGACCCGGCGACCGGCGAGCTCACCATCGACGACGTCGCCGAGGTGCTCACCGACCGCACCGCGCTGGTCGCCGTCACCGGGGCGTCGAACCTCATCGGCACCCGCCCACCGGTGGCCGGGATCGCCGAGCGGGTGCACGCCGCCGGCGCGCTGCTCGCCGTCGACGGCGTCCACCTGACCGCGCACGCGCCGGTGGACGTCGGCGCCCTCGGTGCGGACCTCTACACCTGCTCGCCCTACAAGTTCCTCGGCCCGCACTGCGGGGTCCTCGCCGCCGCCCCGGCCCTGCTGGAGACGCTGCGCCCGGGCAAGCTCCTGCCCTCGTCCGACGACGTCCCCGAGCGCTTCGAGCTGGGCACCCTGCCCTACGAGCTCATGGCCGGGACGACGGCGGCGATCGACTTCCTGGCGGACCTCTCACCCACGGGCGGGACGCGGCGCGAGCGGCTGGTGGCGGCCATGACCGCCCTCGAGGAGTACGAGGACGGGCTGCGGGAGCACCTCGAGGCCGAGCTGGCGGCGCTGCCCGGCGTCCGCCTGTGGTCCCGGGCCGCGCACCGGACCCCCACGCTGCTGCTCACCTTCGACGGACGGGACGCCGCCGACGCCTACCGCTTCCTGGCCGGGCGCGGCGTCAACGCCCCGGCCGGCTCCTTCTACGCGATCGAGGCCAGCCGCTGGCTCGACCTCGGCGACACCGGCGGCCTGCGGGTCGGGCTTGCGCCCTACACCGACGCCGACGACGTCGACCGGCTCGTCACCGGCCTGCGGGAGTGGTTGGCGACCTGACGCCAGCGGCCGCCCTGCAGGGCGGCGCCGCGAGCGAGCGGTGGAGGCAGGCGGTCCGCTCAGGCGAGCGCGTCGCCGGGCACCATGCCGGCCGGCGGCAGGGGGCGCCGGACGACCGGGCGCACCTTGCGCGCCTCGGGCAGCCGCTCGTAGTAGGCCGCCGCGTTGCCGCGGATGTGCAGCAGGTCGTCGTCGTTGGCCTCGCGCACCACCTTCGCCGGTACGCCGGCGATCACCGACCAGGGCGGGAACTGCTTGCCCTGGGTGACGACGGCACCGGCGGCCACGATCGAGCCCGAGCCGATGTGCGCACCGTTCATGACGACGCTGCCCATGCCCACGAGCACCTCGTCGTCGATCCGGGCGCCGTGCAGGACCACGTTGTGGCCGACGGTCACGTTCCGCCCGACCACGAGCGGGAACCCGGGGTCGGAGTGCAGCGTGCAGCCGTCCTGCACGTTGGAACCCTCGCCGATCTCGATGGTCTCGTGGTCGGCGCGGGCGACGGCGCCATACCAGATGCTGGCGCGGGGCCCGAGGGTCACGGCACCCACGACGACCGCGGTCGGCGCCACGAAGGCGTCGTCGTCGATCTTCGGGGCGCCGAAGGGCAGTTCCGCGATGTAGTTGTCGGCCACGCCGTCCTCCTGCTGGTCCACGAGCCGATCTCGTGACAGGTCCTGCTTACCGCACGCAGCGGCTCGGAGAGCGGTCAGATCCCGTCCGGTGTGAACACGTCCTCGATCCGGCAGTCGAACAAGGCGGCGATCCGGAACGCCAGCGGGAGGCTGGGATCGAACCGGCCCTTCTCGAGCGAGATGACGGTCTGCCGGGAAACGCCCAGTTCGTCGGCCAACCGGCCCTGTGACCAGCCCCGCCCCTGCCGCCGCGCAGCCAGGTCGTTGCGCACTCAGGCGTCTCGTCGGCGCAGCACCGTGAAGCGCGCGGCGACGTCGGCGAAGGCGAGCACGATCAGAGCCGTCAGGACGTCGAGCGCATCGATGCGCAGACCGGTGACCGCGAGTGCGGTCGCGCCCAGGCCCGCGACGACGACCAGGTCGAGGAAGGCGCCGGCAGCACTGCGCTGGAACCAGTCGTGCTCGACGGTCTCCTCCGGGCGGGCGACCGGGTCGGGGCCCGTGTGCCCGGAGAGGAAGACCAGCCACCCCAGCCCGTAGGCGGGCGCGAGCGTGCAGCCGCCGAACACCACCGCGCGCAGCCAGAACTGGTCGTCGCCGAAGGTGCCCGCCAGGACGCCGATGGCGGCCGCGAGCACCAGCGCGGTCGAGGCCGCCGCCAGGTGACGAAGCACCACGAGGACTCCTAGGTGACAAGGAAGCTTGACACCGGCACCTCACCACTCCGGAACGCGCGATGTCAAGCACCCTTGACAATGGCGCCTCAGATGAGTCCGTGCGCGTGCACCGCTTCAGCGACCTCGAGGAAGCCGGCCACGTTGGCGCCCAAGACCAGGTCGCCGGGGGACCCGTACTCCTCGGCGGTCTCGTGGCACCGCGCGTGGATGCCGCGCATGATCTCGGCCAGCTTGGCCTCGCTGTGCTCGAACGTCCACCGGTCCCGGGAAGCGTTCTGCTGCATCTCGAGTGCGGAGGTGGCCACGCCGCCGGCGTTGGCCGCCTTGCCGGGCGCGAAGACGATCCCCGCGGCACGGAAGGCGTCGACGGCCTCGGGAGTCGCGGGCATGTTCGCGCCCTCCACCACGTAGCGGCAGCCGTTGCGGGCCAGCACCTGCGCGGCCTCGCCGTCCAGCTCGTTCTGCGTCGCGCTGGGCATCGCGACGTCGCACGGCACGTCCCAGATGCTGCCGCCGGCGACGAAGGACGCGGAGCCGACGCGGTCGGCGTAGTCGGCGATCCGGCCCCGCTCGACCTCCTTGACCTGCTTGAGCACCTCGAGGTCGATGCCCTTCTCGTCGACCACGTAGCCGGAGGAGTCCGAGCAGGCCACCGCGGTGCCGCCGAGCTGGTGCACCTTCTCGATGCCGTGGACGGCGACGTTGCCCGAGCCGCTGATGACGACCCGGGTGCCGTCGAAGGACTCCCCGCGCGCCTCCATCATCGCCTCGGCGAAGAACGCGGCGCCGTAACCGGTGGCCTCGGTGCGCACGAGGGCCCCGCCCCAGCCCAGGCCCTTGCCGGTCAGCACGCCTGACTCGTACCGGTTGGTGATCCGCTTGTACTGGCCGAAGAGGTAGCCGATCTCGCGGGCACCCACGCCGATGTCACCGGCGGGGACGTCGGTGTACTCGCCGATGTGCCGGTAGAGCTCGGTCATGAACGACTGGCAGAAGCGCATGACCTCGGCGTCCGACCGGCCCTTGGGATCGAAGTCCGAGCCGCCCTTGCCACCGCCGATCGGCATCCCGGTGAGCGCGTTCTTGAAGATCTGCTCGAAGCCGAGGAACTTGACGATGCCCAGGTTCACCGAGGGGTGGAACCGCAGGCCGCCCTTGTAGGGGCCGAGCGCGGAGTTGAACTCCACCCGGAAGCCGCGGTTGATCTGCACCTCGCCGGAGTCGTCCTGCCACGGCACCCGGAAGATGATCTGCCGCTCGGGCTCGCAGATGCGTTCGATCGTCTTCATCTCGGCGTACTCGCTGTGCCGGCCCAGGACGACGGCGAGGGACTCGAGCACCTCGTGGACGGCCTGGTGGAACTCTCGCTCACCGGGGTTGCGCCGCAGCACCTCCGCGTAGATCTCCTCCACCTTCGCAGGGACGTCGACATGCATCCGCGTTCCTCCCGTCCTACTGATCGTCGGTGGGACGTCAACGTACGCGCGACGCTCGACGGCTCAGGGCACGACCTCCGCCAGGGCCCCCGGTACCTGCCCGGGCAGCTCCCGGGCGAGGAAGCCCTGCGGGCCGACGGCCGACGCCAGCCGCTCCCCGCGCGCCCGTGCAGGTAGGCCGCCCACATCGCGGCCTGGGCCGGGTCGGCGCCCCGGGCGAGCAGCCCGGCGGTGATGCCGGCGCGCACGTCGCCCGAGCCGGAGACCCCGAGACCGGCGTTGCCGCTCTCGTCCTGCCAGAGGCGCCCGTCGGGTGCGGCCACCCACGATGTGGCCCCGCCCAGGCCGACGACCGCGCGCGAACGCTCGGCGAGCGCCAGGGCGCACCCGCCCGGGTCCCCGTCGACCTCCTCGTCGGAGGCGTGCAGGGCGTAGCCGAGCTCGGTCGGGTTCGGCGTGAGCACGACCCGGCCGTCCAGGTGGTGCAGGCAGGAGTCGTCGGCGGTGATGCAGGCCAGTCCGAGGGCGTCGAGGACGAGCGGTCCGGACAGGTGGGGCAGCAGCCGCTCGCCGAACGCCTGGGTGGCCTCCTTGTCGGCCATGCCCGGGCCGACCAGGACCGCGGCGGCGCTCTCGGCCAGGTCGCGGACGGTGTCGGCGGCCGCGGCGCTGACCGCACCGTCGTCGGTCTCGGGCAGGGCCCGGACCAGCGCCTCCGGCAGGGCCTGCGCGGCGAACGGCGCCAGAGAGGCCACCGTGGCCACCTGCAGCTTCCCGGCGCCGGCGCGCATCGCACCCTCGGCGGCGAGCAGCACGGCCCCGAGCGTCTCGGTGCTGCCGCCGATCACCAGGATCGAGCCGCGGGCGTTCTTGCCGCCGGCCGGCTCGGGGAGCGGCCAGTCCCGCAGCACCGCCGGGGTGACCAGCGTCGGCTCACTGCGGTGCGGCATCGGGCTCCTCGGTGACGGCCTCGGACTCGGCGACCAGGTGGTCCACCTCGTTGAAGGCGACGAGCCGGAAGCTGCCCGACCCGTCTCGCTCGTACCGGGTCAGCGACGCGTTGGCGACCTGCTCCTCCTTGTCGACGGCGAGCAGCTCCTGCTCGGTCAGCTCCTCCAGCACGTAGCGGAACACCATGATCACCGCCTGGTGGGCGACGACGACCAGGCGCTCGCAGTCGTGCCGCAGACCCTCGGTGGCCAGCAGGCTGCGGATGCGCAGCGCGACGTCCGCCCAGCCTCGCCGCCGGGCGGCCGGTAGTAGAACTTGCCGAGCATGTCCCGACGCGCCGCCTCGTCCGGGAACTGCTCGCGGATGCCGGCGCCGGTCATCCGGTCGAACATGCCGAAGTCGCGCTCGCGCAGCCGCTCGTCGGTGCGGACCCGGATGCCGAGATCGGCCGTGGCCAGCTGCGCGGTGGTCAGCGCCCGGGCGAACGGGGAGCTGAGCACCGCCGTCGGGCGCTCGTCCTCCGGCAGCGCGGCCAGCCACGTCCCGAGGGCCCCGGCCTGCGCCCGGCCGGTGTCGGACAGCTCGACGTCGGGGTCGCGGACGTCGAGCTCCAGCCGGCCGGCCCCCGCCTCCTGCGCCTGCGCGTCGGCCAGGTTGCCCATGCTCTCGCCGTGCCGCACGAGCCACAGCACCGACGGGCCCGGTCCCGCGTCGCTCACCGCCACCCCCGTCCGCGCCGCGCCCTGCGGCTCCCGGGACGCCGGTAGCCGGGCCGGCGGGCCCCGAAACCGTCGGTACCCCACGGCAGGATGAGCCCGTGACGCTGCCGACCGACCTCCCGGTGCTCGCGTTCCCCGACCAGACCGCCCTCGAGGCGTGGCTCGAGGCCGAGCACACGACCGCACCCGGCCTCTACGTGAAGATCGCGAAGAAGGGCTCGGGCGTGCCCTCGGTGAACTGGGAGCAGATGGTCGAGGTGCTGCTGTGCTTCGGCTGGATCGACGGCCGCGCCAACCGGCTCGACGACCGGTTCTACATCCAGCGGATCACGCCCCGGCGGCCGAAGAGCGTCTGGTCGCTGAAGAACGTGGCGACCGTGGAGCGCCTGATCGTGGAGGGGCGGATGCGTCCGGCCGGCCTGGCCGTGGTCGAGGCGGCGAAGGCCGACGGCCGGTGGGAGCGCGCCTACGCCGGCCCGGCCACCATCACCGTGCCCGACGACCTGGCGGCGGCGCTGGACGCCGAGCCGGCGGCCCGCGCCGCGTTCGACGCGCTCGACGGCCAGAACCGCTACGCCGTCCTCCACCGCGTCCACACGGCAGCCACCCCTGCCACGCGCGCGAAGCGGATCGCCACCGCCGTCGACATGCTGCGCGAAGGCCGCACCTACCACTGAGGTCGGGGCGCGACCGAGGGTCGCTCCGCCCAGAAGGCGGTGTCCCGCCGGCGCCACCACAGCATGAGGCCGAGGCCGGCGGCCATGACCCCGACGCCGATCACCAGCGGCGGCCCGACGCCCAGCCACGCCTGGCCGGTGTAGGAGTTGCCGGCGTCGGCCAGGTCGCGCACCGACAGCACGAGCAGCCAGGTGAGCAGCGCCGCGCCGACGATCGGTCCGACCCCGAGCAGGAGCAGGTCCCGGACGCTGCCCAGCAACCTGCGGCGGAAGTACACGGCGCAGGCCAGGCCGGTGAGCGCGTAGTACAGCGCGATGAGCAGCGACAGCCCGGTGATCGAGTCGTAGAGGGCGTTCTCGCTGATCAGGCCCACGACGACGTACCAGCCGACCCCCACCGCCGCGACCCACCACGTGGAGACGTCGGGCGTGCGATGGATGGGCGAGATCGAGGCGAACCGCCGGGGCAGGGCACCCCGCCGGGCCATCGACAGGCCGGTGCGCGACGCCGGGATGATCGTCGTCTGCGTCGAGGCGATGGCCGAGGTGGCGACGGCGAGCAGCACCACCCAGTCCCAGCCGCCGAGGGTCTCCGTCGACAGCAGCGCGAAGACCGCCTCCTCCTCGTCGGCGTTGGCGGCCAGGAAGCCGGTGCCGGCGAAGGAGACCACCGCGACGGCCACGCCGAGGTAGGTGAGCAGGAGGACCACCGTGCTCAGCACGGCCGCGCGCCCGGGCGCCGTCCGCGGGTTCGTCGTCTCCTCGGTGAGGTTCACCGCCGACTCCCAGCCCCAGTAGGCGAATACCCCGAGCAGCAGGCCGCTGGTCAGGGCCGCTCCGCCGGCGCCGAAGGGGTCCAGCCACGACCAGGCCGGGGTGAGCGCACCGAAGGGGCTGTCGCCGCCGAGGCCACGGGCCAGCGCGACGACGGCGAACACCGCGAGGGCCGCCGTCTGGGCGAGGATGAGGCCGTTCTGCAGGCGCGCCGACACCTCGGTGCCCCGCACGCAGATCCACGCCATGAGCACGATCAGGGCGACGGTGAGCCCCATGACCACGGGGACCGACTCCGTCCAGCCGTCCAGACCTACGGCCAGCAGCGTGAAGCGGACACCCACCTCCGACAGCGAGCCCAGCACGAGGACGCCGGTCATCGTGATCGCCCAGCCGCCGATCCAGCCGGTCCCGGGGCCCAGCGCACGGGTGACCCACGAGAACGTCGTCCCGCAGTCGGGGTCGACGCGGTTGAGGGCCGCGAAGGCACCGGCGATGAGCAGCATGGGCACGAACGACGCCAGCAGCACGCCGGGGGCGTGCACGCCGACGAGGGCGACGACGGGGCCGAGGACGGCGGCCAGCGAGTACGCCGGCGAGGTGGCCGCGAGCCCGATCACCAACCCGTCGAGGAACCCGACGGCGTCAGGGCGGAGCGTCGGCTCCGGGGAGCACCAGGTCGGACGGTCACGTCCGGATCGTGCCAGGCCGCGGACGGCGGCCCCGAGCGTCAACCCAGGCGGACGCCGAAGCGGAAGTCGCGCTGGTCGACGCTGGTGACCGAGAGCGGCACACCATGGGTGCGGGCGTGCACGATCATGCCGTTGCCGATGTACAGGGCCACGTGGCTGATCGGCGTGTAGTAGAAGACCAGGTCGCCGGGCTGCAGCTCCGCTCGGGACACCTTGGTGCCGATCTGCGACTGCGCCCGGCTGGAGCGGGGCAGCGAGACACCGGCCGCCGCGTAGGCGTAGGTCGTGAGCCCGGAGCAGTCGAACGCGTCGGGGCCGGTGGCGCCGCTCACGTAGCGGTCGCCCACCTGGGCGAGGGCGACGCGGATGGCCTCACCGGCGGCGCCCGGGGGCATCGGCAGGTCCCGCGGGACCCCCAGGGAGCGGCCGGCCACCGCGGTGGCGAGCGCGGCCTGCTCGGCGGCCGACAGGCGGTCGAAGTCGGCCCGGTAGGCAGCGGCCTTCTGCTCGGCCTCGGCCTTCTGGGCCGCCAGCTGCTCGAGCCCGGCCCGGGCGGTGGCAGCGGCCTGGTCGGCGGCGGCCTGCGCGTCGAGCGCGGCCTTCTGCGCGAGCGACGCCTCGGTGACGACGGTGTTGGTGTGCGCGGCGATCATGTCCAGCGTCGTCATCTGCTGGACGAGCTCCTCGGCGGAGGCGCTGGTGAGGAACGCCGCCACCCGCGACTGGGTCTTCCCGGTGAACCCGCTCTGCGCGATCGCCCGGATCTGCGGCGCGAAGACGTCCAGCGCCTGCTGGGCAGCGGCGGCCTGTGCGGCAGCGGCGTCGGCGGCCTGCTGCTGGGTGGCCACGATCAGCTCGGCCTCGTGCAGCTGCTCGTCGATCACGGTGAGCTGCTGAGCGGTCTCCCGCATCAGGGTCTGCGCCTGGGCGGCCGTCGTCGGGTCGGCAGCCGCCGGCGCCGGTGCGAGGACCCCGTGGCCGCGGCGACGAGTGCGGTCCCCAGAGCGAGAACGGCGCGTGAGCGGCGCCGGGTCGTCGTGCGGGTGGACTGCACCGTCGGCCTCCGTCGGTTTGCGCCGGGCCCGGGGAAGGGGCCGCTTTCCATGCGCGTCGAGACGGACGTTAAGGACTCGGTGTCGACAAGTAGTGGGAGGCGCGCTGGTCACATGTCGTGGTCGCGCCACGCCCGTCACGGCCGCCACACGCGGACCACCCGCGACATCCGATCGGCAGGTCCCCACATGGATGTGCGCCCAGGGCGCATTCCCGTGGTGGGAATGTGCCCTGGGCGCACATCGTCGCCCGCCGACGCCGGCGGGCAGAAGTTGTTCCTCAGCCGGCGAGAGGCTCCTGGGCCGCCTGCAGGCCGGCGACGGTATCGAGGTCGCGGAGGATCGCGCCGAGCTCCTCGGCGGTCCACGCCTCGCAGCACTCGCACTCGTCCTCGGCGTAGCTGGCCAGACCCAGCTTCCCGCCGGCCTGGTCCTCCTCGATGGCGAGGTGCCCGGCGACGGGGTGGCGGTGGCAGGCGCAGCCTGCGGCGCACAGGCCCAGACCCCAGCCGGAGATGACGACCGTGCGGCCGTCGTCCCGGACCTTGCCCACCTGGAAGACGGACGGCTTGCGACTCCTGCTCACGGAGCCCTCCCTCGACGGTCCCCTGGTGTGGAGACCCGTGTTGCACGCTGCGGATGACGTGAACGAGATATCGGCAGTTCTCGCGGAGGACTGAATGTCTGAACCGAAAAATCGTCCGGGCGGGAGTGCGGGACCACCGCTCTCTCCACACCGAGCGTAGTGAGCCCAGCACGCGTCGTCGCCGTCATTACCCTCCAGCTGTGCCGAGTTCCATTGTCGGAACTACACGGTTCGGATTCGTTCCGGTGACGGGTGGGACGGATGGGGTCGGGAACGGCCCGGGTCAGCTGGCGGGCGACACCGAGCTCATGTTGAAGTCCGGCACCCGCAGCGGCGGCATCGCGCAGCGGGTGAACCAGTCGTTCCACTCGCGGGGCAGCGTCCGTTCGGTGCGGCCGGCCTGGACGGTCCGGCCGAGCAGGTCGACCGGCGACTCGTTGAAGCGGAAGTTGTTGACCGCCCCGGTCACCTCCCCGCCCTCCACGAGGAAGACACCGTCGCGGGTCAGCCCGGTGAGCAGCAGCGTCTGCGGGTCCACCTCGCGGATGTACCAGAGGCAGGTCAGCAGCAGCCCGCGGTCCGTGGCGGCGACCATCTCCTCCTGGCCGGCCGTCGCCGAGGGTCCTCGAGGATCAGGTTGTCCACGGCCGCCGTGGCCGGAGCGGTCGTCTTGAGCGCCCACGCCCGCGGCCGGATCAGGTTCACCAGGGTGCCGTCGCGGAGCCAGTCGATCGCCGGCGCCGACATCCCGTTGTCGAAGACCGACGCCGAGCCGGACGACGCCCCGACCACCTGGAAGGGCGCGGTCTCCAGGCCCGGGGCGCGCGGGTCGCTGCGCAGGGTCAGCGGCAGCGCGGCCAGGCGCTCACCCACCCGGTTGCCACCGCCCGGCGTGGCGAAGACGTTGCGGCCCTCGTCGGCGTCGCGGGCCCCCATCGTCCAGTAGAGGTAGATCATCAGGTCGCTGACCGCCGATGGTGGCAGCAGCGCCTCGTACCGCCCGGCGGGCAGCTCCAGCCGGCGCTTCGACCACCCCATCGTGCGCTCGACGTCCGCCGCGAGGTCGGCCACCGAGACGTCGCGGAAGTCCCGCGTGCCCACGCCCGTCCACACGGAGCGGCTGAAGTCGGGGCTCTTGCCGTTGAGCTCCACCCGGCCGGTCGGCTGGTCGTGCCGCAGCCGCAGGCCGGTCGTGCTGCCGAGGTAGGTCGTCGCCAGCTGGTGCTCGGCGAAGCCGTACAGCAGCTCATCGCGGGCGCTCGCCTCCCCGAACGCCTGTCCGAGGTCCGGCGCGAAATCGGCGAAGACGCCGATCGAGGTCTCGGCGGCGGGGGCGTCCCAGTCGCCGCTCCCGGGCGGGGATCGCTGATCAGCGGAACGGCGTCCTCCGCGGGGCCGGCGTCGCGGGCGGCCTGCTCGCTCGCGGCGACCAGCTCGGCGACGTCCGGCGTCCCGGTGCGGGTCACCGTGCCGGCGGCCATGCCGGCGCCACCGTCGACGAAGGAGATGACGACGACCTGCCGGGAGCGCATCGAGCCGTTCGTCGTCAGGCTGTTGGCCGCCCAGCGCAGGTTCGCCTCCGAACTCTCGACGACGAAGGCGATCTGGTCGTCGGCGGTCGAGGCGGCGAGGCACTTGTCGACCAGCTCCTGCGGGGACACCCGCGTCACGAGTCCGACTCGCTGGCGCTCGCCGGCCCCGCTCCGCGCGCCGCTGCATCCTCAATGAGCTCGCAAGCTCGCTCATCTACCTGCCTCCTGCACCGTGTTGAGGATGTTCACGCCCTCGAACAGCGCCACCGGGCAGCCGTGGCTGACCGGGGCGACCTGACCCGGCTGGGCCTTGCCGCAGTTCATCGCGCCGCCGAGCACGTAGGTGTCCGGGCCGCCGACGGCCGTCATCGAGCCCCAGAAGTCCGTCGTCGTCGCCTGGTAGGCCACGTCGCGCAGCTGGGCGGCCAGCTTCCCGCCCACGATCGCGTAGAACCGCTGGCCGGTGAACTGGAAGTTGTAGCGCTGCATGTCGATCGACCAGCTCTTGTCGCCGACGACGTAGACGCCGCGCTCGACGCCGGCGATGAGCTCCTCGGTGGAGGGGCCCGCCGGGTCCGGCCGCAGCGAGACGTTGGCCATCCGCTGCACCGGCACGTGCCCGGGGCTGTCGGCGAACGCGCAGCCGTTGGAGCGGGGCATCCCCGCAGCCGGGCCATGTTGCGGTCGACCTGGTAACCGACGAGGACGCCGTCCTGCACGATGTCCCACTGCTGGCCGGCGACGCCCTCGTCGTCCCAGCCGACGGTGGCCAGCCCGTGCAGCGCCGTCCGGTCGCCGGTGACGTTCATCAGGGATGACCCGTACTGCAGGGTGCCGAGCAAGTCGGGCGTGGCGAACGAGGTCCCCGCGTAGGCGGCCTCGTAGCCCAGCGCGCGGTCGAGCTCGGTGGCGTGCCCGATCGACTCGTGGATGGTCAGCCACAGGTTGGACGGGTCGACGACGAGGTCGTACCGGCCGGCCTGGACCGAGGGCGCCTTCGTCTTCTCGCGCAGCAGCTCGGGGATCTCGGCCAGCTCGGCGCGCCAGTCCCAGCCGGTGCCGGTCAGGTACTCCCAGCCGCGGCCCACGGGCGGGGCGAGCGTGCGCATGCTCTCGAAGGAACCGGTCACCCGGTCGACGGTCAGCGCGGTGAACTCCGGCTGGATGCGGATCCGCTGCTGACGGACGCGCGTCCCGGCGGTGTCGGCGTAGTACTTCTGCTCCTTCACGTGCATGCACCGGGTCTGCACGTGCTCGACGCCGTCGGCCGCCAGCAACTGCTCGGAGAGGTCGGTCAGCAGGCCGGCCTTCTCGGTGTCCGGCACGTCGAAGGGGTCGACGTCGTAGGCGGAGACGAACTCGGCGTCGGGGTGGACCGGCTCGGGGCGAGCTCCACCCGGTCGGTGTTGATGGCCGCGGACACCTGCGCCACGGCGACGGCCTCCTCGGCGAGGCGCACGGCCTCTGCCGCGGTGAGGACGACGCCGGCGGCGAAGCCCCAGGTTCCCTCGTGCACCACGCGCACGGCCAGGCCGAGGTCCTCGCCGTCGATGGAGGCCTCGGGGCGGGCGTCACGCAGGCTGATCGTCTGGGTGCGGATCCGTTCGACCCGGATGTCGGCGTGCTCGCAGCCCAGGTCCACGGCGCGGGTGAGCGCGGCCTCGGTGAGCGCGGACAGCGGAAGGGCGAGGAAGGACCCGTCGACGGAGCGTGCTGACACGGCCCCTGTCTACCAGCCGTCGCCCTAGGGCAACTGCCGTTCGTGCCGGTGGATCCGCCGCGCCGTCCGGCGGGCATCCCGGTCGACACCGTCCACCAGCGAGGAGTTGACCCGGGTCTGCCATGGCAGGCCCATCCAGTGCAGTCCCGCCACCGGCGAGGCCCCGCGCGAGTGCAGCGGCCTTCCCCCTCCCCCAGAGCGCCGGGGATCTCGATCCAGGCGGTGTCGGGCTCGAAGCCGGTGCACCACAGCACCGTGCGGGGCTGCTCGGTGCTGCCGTCGGCGAGGCACACCCGGTCCCCGTCGGCCGCGACCACCCGGTGCGACACCAGCCGCACCCGGCCTGCGCGGATCATCCGCTTCAGCTCTCGGCCCAGGATCGCCTCGTGCCGGCTGCGCAGGAACCGCGCGACCGGCGTCGACGCGCCGGCGTTGAGGATCCCGCCGACCAGCAGCCACCAGTAGATGCTGATGCCGAGCACGTCCTCGGGGAGGAAGCGCGGCCGCGTCGGGGCGGCCACGGTCACCTCGTGCCCGTCCGACAGCTCGATGGCCAGCTGCGCCGCCGAGTTGCCGCCACCCACCACCAGCACGGGGCCGGGCGGCACGTCGTCGGGCGTGCAGTACTGCGACGAGTGCAGCTGGTGCACGGACGGGCCCAGGTCGCCGGCCGCGGCGGGCACGCGCGGACGGCGGAAGGCCCCGTGGCCACGACCACGTGCCGGGCCCGGATATCCCCGGACGGCGTGGACGCCACGAAGCCGTCGGGTCTGCGCAGCAGCCGCTGCACCGGCGCCCTCGTGCGCACAGGCCGCTCGAGGCCTGCTGCATAGGACACGAGGTAGTCGGCCATCTCCGAACGCGAGGGGCTGCGGGTCGGTCCCGGCGGGAAGCGCCGGCCCGGCAGGGAGCTGAACCGGCGCGGGGTGAACAGCTCCAGGCTCGCCCACCGCTCCCGCCAGCTCTGCGCGACCTCGCCGGCCTCCACCACGAGGACGTCACCGACGCCTTTCCGGCGCAGCCAGTACGCCGTGCCGAGACCGGCCTGACCGGCCCCGATGACCAGTACCTCGACCTCGGGCCGGATGACCGCCTGGGTGTCCACCGGGCCGATCCTCCCTCGCCCGGTGCAGACCGGCAGCACGCGGCCGGATCGTGCGAACGGCAGTAGCGTCGCTCGGCGAGACCACCGCTGCAGCCGAGAGGACCCCGCGTGCCGGACCACCCGATCGAGCCCGTCGACCTGCTGGTCGTCGGTGGCGGCACGGCGGGGCTGGTCGGCGCGCACACCGCCGCTGCCCTCGGTGTCCGCACCGTGCTGGTGGAACACGGACGCACCGGTGGCGACTGCCTGTGGACCGGCTGCGTGCCGTCCAAGGCCCTGCTCGCCGCTGCCTCGGCCGCCGCCTCCGCCCGCCGGGCGGCCGGCCTCGGGGTCGACGTCGGTGAGGTGCGTGTCGACTTCACCCGCGTCCGGGCCCACGTCCAGGCCGCCATCGCCGCCGTGCAGCCGAAGGACTCCCCGAGGCGCTCGAGAAGGCCGGCGTCTCGGTGGTGACCGGGACGGCGATGTTCACCGGCCCCGACACCGCTCGCATCGGCGGGCGCCACATCCGGTTCTCCGCTGCCCTGCTGGCGACCGGCGCGGAGCCGGCCATGCATCCGATCGACGGCATCGACCAGGTCGAGCCGCTCACCAGCGAGACGCTGTGGGAGGTCGAGGAGCTGCCCCGCCGCCTGGTGGTCCTCGGCGGCGGCCCCATCGGCTGCGAACTCGGTCAGGCGTTCGCCCGGCTCGGCTCGGAGGTCACCGTCGTCGACGGGTCCGACCGGTTGCTCGGCCCCGAGGATCCCGACGCCGCGGCGCTCGTCGCCACGGCCCTGCAGCGGGACGGGGTGCAGCTGCGCCTGGGCTCGCACGGCGTACGCGTCGAACCGGGCATCTTGCACCTGGACGACGGGACGGCGCTGCCCTTCGACCGGCTGCTGGTCGCGGTCGGTCGCCGGCCTCGGACCACCGACCTCGGGCTGGAAGCCGCCGGGGTGCACCTGGACGACGACGGGAGCGTTACCGTCGACGCGGCCTTGCGCACCACCAACCGGCGGGTCTGGGCGGCCGGCGACGTCACCGGCCCGCCGTTCTTCACCCACACCGCCGGCATGCACGGCAGCGTCGCCGCGAGCAACGCCGTCCTCGGTCTGGCCCGCCGCATCGACCCGGTCGTCCCGCGGGTCACCTTCACCTCCCCGGAGGTCGCCTCTATCGGCGTGAGCCCCGCCGAGGCGGGGGCACGCGGCTGCACCGTGCGCCGCGCCGAGCACGCCGCTGTCGACCGCGCCGTCGCCGAGGGGAGACGGAGGGGTTCACCTCGCTCGTGCTCGACCGGCGGCACCGCCTGGTCGGCGCCGTCGTCGTCGGTCCGCGCGCCGGGGAGACCCTCGGCGAGCTGGCCCTCGCCGTCCGACGGCGGCTGACCGCCCGCGACCTGGCCGGGACCACGCACGCCTATCCCACCTACGACGACGCGATCGTCGACGCCGCGCTCGACGACGTCCGGGCCCGGCTGACGAATCCACTGGTGAGAGCCGCGCTGCGGGTCGCGCGCTGGGTCCGCCGCCGCGTCGCTCAGCGCAGCGAGCGGTAGCCGACCCACATCCGGTGCAGCGCGCTGACCGCCACCACCGCGGCCCATCCCCACGCCAGCTGCCAGGCGATCGTCGGCAGCAGCAGCCACACCGCGTGGACGACGATCGTCTCGGTGCCCTCCGCCAGCCCGCCGAGGAAGGACAGCGACCGGCCGTCGTCGAGCTGCCGGCCGCTCCGCTCGGCGATCGAGGAGAAGGCCAGGAAGGCCGTCCCGTTGACGTAGTAGGCGAGCAGGACGGCGAGGAATGGCTCCCACGGCGCGTCGAAGGCCGAGGTGACGCCGACGGCCACCCCGGCCACCGTGCTGCCGTAGACGAGGAAATCGGCGGTGATGTCGAAGAATCCGCCGCTGCCGGCGTCGACGGGCGCCCCGCTCGCCCGGCGCCTGCGCGCCAGCGGCCCGTCCAGCCCGTCCGCCAGCCGGGAGACCAGCCACAGCACCAGCGCCGCCCCCACCACTGGACAGCGGCGGCGACCGCGCTGCCCAGCCCCGACGCCAACCCGAGGGCGGTCAGCCGGTCCGGGCTCAACCACGGCCGGTCCAGGGCCCGGGCGGCGCGGGCCAGGGGTGCGTCGAGCACGCGCCGCGCCGCCGCATCGAGCACGGGGCACCTCCGCAGGCGGCAGCCCCGTGGCGGGGCGGAATCAGGTCGGGCACGATCATTTCGCACGGCCTCCCCGACCGCCGCATCCGGATCCCCGCCCGGGCACGAACACCACCGGGTGGGTCGACGCCCACGACCGGACCCCGAGGAGGACCAGCGCCGATGGCCGACCGACGCCCCGCGAGCCGACGAACCCGCAGGACGGTGGTGGCCGCCGGAGCGCTGCTGCTCGCGCTGGCCGGCTGCGCCGCACCCGACAGCGAGCCGACGTCCGCCGAGGCGCGCGACTGGGACGACGTCCTCGCCGCGGCCGACGGTCAGACCGTGCGGCTGTGGATGTACGGCGGCGACGACAAGGGCAACGCCTACGTGGACGACGTCCTGGCCCCGGCCGCCGCGGAGGAGGGCGTGACGCTGGAGCGGCTGCCCATCGCCGACACCGCCGACGCGGTCAACCGCGTGCTGTCCGAGCGGCAGGCCGGCGTCACCGACGGCGAGGTCGACCTGATCTGGCTCAACGGCGAGAACTTCGCCACCGGCCAGCAGGCCGGTGCGTGGCTGTGCGACTGGACGTCGATGCTGCCCAACATGGAGTACGTCGACCCCGAGGACCCGCTGCTCGCCACGGACTTCGGGCTCGACGTGAACGGGTGCGAGGCGCCCTGGCACAAGGCCCAGTTCGCGCTGGTCTACGACGAGGCGCGGGTCGAGGACCCGCCGGGCAGCGTCGAGGAGCTGCTGACCTGGATCGAGGAGCACCCGGGCCGGTTCTCCTATCCCGCCCCGCCGGACTTCACCGGCTCGGTGTTCGTCCGGCAGGTGCTGTACTCGGTCGCCGAGGGCGTGGAGAACGTGCCCCTCGAGTTCTCCCAGGACGCCTACGACGAGCTCGCGCCGGAGCTGTTCGGCACTTTGGATCAGCTCGAGCCCTCGCTGTGGCGGGAGGGGCAGACGTACCCGCAGAGCCTGGAGGAGCTCGATCAGCTCTACGCCGACGGCCAGGTGGACTTCACCATGACCTACGGACCGGCGACGCTCCCCGACCTGGTGGAGGAGGCCACCTTCCCGCCCACCACGCGGGTGCTGCTGGTCGAGGACGGCACCATCGGCAACGCCAGCTTCCTGGCCGTCCCGTCCACGTCCGGCAGCCAGGCGGGTGCCATGGTCGTGGCGAACCTGGCGCTCTCCCGGAGCAGCAGCTGGCGAAGGCCCGGCCCGAGGTGTGGGGCAGTACACCGTGCTCGACCCCGAGCGCCTGCCGGGCGAGGTGCAGACACAGTTCGCCGAGCTGCCGCAGTCGGAGGTCCTGCCCTCCTACGCCGAGCTCAGCGAGGACGCCGACCCCGAGGTCGAGGCCGAGTGGGTGACCGCCCTGGACGAGGGTGGCGCCGGCAGATCGCCGCCGGCTGACCCACCGAAGGCGATGCCGACGACGAGGGGCGCCGAGCCGTCCGCCCCGACGAGCCCGTCAGGGCAGGCGGGCGCGGTTCGTCGCCGACCCGGCCCCCGGACCCGCGCCGTCCTGCTGGTCCTCCCGGCGCTGGTGCCGGTCGTCGCGGTCGTGGGCGCGGCGCTCACGTCGGCGGTGCTGCTGAGCCTGGGGCTGACGCCCCTGGTGGGGAGCCGAGCCTCTCCCTGGACGCCTACCGGGCCGTCGCGACCGACCTGGGCAGCTCGCTGCGCACCTCGCTGGGCATCGCCGCAGCGTCCACCGCGATCGCCGCCGCCGTGGGCCTCTGCCTGGCGCTGGCCGCCACCGCCGCGGTCCGCCGCAGCCGCGTCCTGGGCACCCTGGCCGCGCTCACCGTCCCGATCCCGCACCTGGTGGGAGCGGCGGCCATGGGCCTGCTCCTGGCCGACGCCGGCTTCCTCTCCCGGCTGCTCGGCGTCGACCCGTCCTCGTGGCCCCCGCTGGTGGGCGGTCGGCTGTGGGTTGCCGTGGTGGCCGAGTACGCGTGGAAGGAGTCGGCGTTCGTCGCACTGGTGGTCGCCGGGGTGTTGTCCTCGCGGGCGGCGTCCTACGTCGAGACCGCCGCGCTGCTCGGCGCCGGCCGCTGGGCCCGCCTCCGGCACGTCACCCTGCCGCTGGCCGCGCCCGCGCTGGGCGCCACGGCCGCGGTCAGCTTCGTCTACACGCTCGGCTCCTACGAGGTGGCCGCGCTGCTCGGCCGCGCCTACCCGGAGCCGCTGGCGGTGCTGGCGTACCGGCTGTTCACCTCCATCGACCTCGCCGCCCGCCCCCAGGCGGCCGCGGTGGCCGTGACGACGGCACTGCTCGCGCTCGTCGTCGTCCTGCTCGCGCTGCGGGCGCTGCGCCGGCTGGCGGTTGAGCAGTGACCGTCGCTCCCCGCGGCCGGCCAGGGTGGGAGCTGCCCGCGCCGTGCTGGCCGCCTCGCGCGCGGGCCGCGGGCTGCTGGCGCTGTGGCTGGTGCTGCCCGCCGTCCCGCTGCTGCTCTGGGCCTTCGCCGACCGCTGGACCTATCCCGCGCTGCTGCCGCAGGAGTGGGGCGTCCGGGGGCTGGCCGAGGCCGCTGCCTCCGGCGCCGGTGGGGCGTTCCTGCGCTCGGCGCTGCTCGGCGCGGTCGTCGCGCTGCTCGCCACCCCGCTCGGGGCGATGGCCGGGCGGGCGCTGGCCTCCCGGCAGGTGCCCCGGTCGACCGTGGTGCTGGCGGTCCTGCTGTCACCGCTGGTGCTCCCGCCCTTCGCCGTCGCCCTGGGCCTGGACGTGCTGCTGCTGCGGCTGGGCGTGCCGGCCGCGCTCGGCGTCGTCGTCCTGCTGGTCGTGGCCGCCCTGCCCTACACGACCATCACCATGCGGGCCGCCTACGCCGCGCACGACCGCGGCTTCGAGGACGAGGCGCGACTCCTCGGCGCCACCCGCTGGCAGACCGTGCGCTCGGTGCAGCTGCCGCTGCTGGCCCCCGCCCTGGCGGGTGCAGCGTTCCTCGCGTTCCTCGTCGGCTGGAGCGACTACATCGTCACCGTGCTGATCGGTGGCGGCCGGCTGACGACGCTGCCGCTGCTGGTCGCGTCGGCCGCATCGGCCACCGGCAACGACGCCCAGGTCGCCGTCCTGTCGTTGACCTCCATCCTGCCGCCGGTGGCCCTGCTGGGAGTCGTGGGCCTGCTGGCCCGGAGAGGGAGACGATGAGCGGGGGTTCGCTGGAGCTGACCGCGTTGACCCGGGTGCACCGACCGGGGCAGGCGCCCGCACTGGACGACTTCTCCCTCGACGTGCCCGCCGGCTCCTGCGTGGCCATCCTCGGCCCGTCGGGATCGGGCAAGAGCACGGTGCTGCGGCTGACCGCCGGCCTCGACGAGCCCACGGCCGGGACGGTCCGGGTCGACGGCACCGATCTCGCCGGCGTGGTCCCCGAGCGGCGGGGCATGGCCATGGTGTTCCAGCGGCCGCTGCTGTTCCCCCATCTCACCGTGCGCGACAACGTGGCCTTCGCCGACCGGGTGCGCGGGGTGCCCCGGACGGAGGCGCGGCAGCGGGCCGAGGAGTTCCTCGAGCTGGTGCAGCTCCGCGGCTACGGGGGCGACCGGCGCGGGCGCTGTCGGGCGGGCAGGAGCAGCGCGTGGCACTGGCCCGGGCGCTGGCCGCCGAGCCCCGGGTGCTGCTGCTCGACGAGGCGTTCAGCGCCCTGGACGCGTCGCTGCGCGAGGAGATGCACGAGCTGCTCGGCGACCTCCGGACGCGGCTGGACCCGACGGTGCTGCTGGTCACGCACGACCACGCGGAGGCCGATGCCCTCGCCGACACCGTCGCCGTGCTCGACGAGGGCCGCCTGCTCCAGAGCGGGCCGATGCGCTCGCTCTACGCCCGACCAGCGTCGCTGGCGGTCAGCCGCCTGCTGGGCGGGCGCACGGAGGTGGCCGGGATGGTGCGGGACGGGCGGCACGAGTCGCCACTGGGCGCGCTCGAGCTGCCCGAGCGGATTCCCGACGGGCCCGCCGTGCTCGTGGTGCGGCACGAGGCGGTGACGGTCACCCCGGCGGCGGAGGGCGACTGCGCCGGCACCGTCGTCCGGCTGCGGCGACGCGGCCTGCGCGCACTGGTCACCGTCGAGGTGACCGGGGACGGCGGCGCGGGTGAGGCCGGCGCCGCGTCGGTGGACGCCGAGCTCGGCCCGGGTGAGGACGTGCCCCGGGCGCCATCGTGGGCCTGCGGTTGCCGGTGACCGACCGATGGGTGGTGGCGGCTGCGGCCGGAACCACCGGGAGTCCCACGACCGGGGCCACTGTCAGCCGACGACGGTGAGCGGCAGCAGCCTGCGCAGCTGGGCGTTCTCCGTCACGTCGAGGACGGAGTGCTGGGCGCAGGCGGGCACCAGTTGCCCGGTCTCGGGATGGGCCATCGAGTAGGTGCAGGCAGCCAGCCGCTCCTGGGTGGCCCTGATCCGCGGGTCGTCGGACTCGACGCCCTGCTGCATCAGCTCCCAGGCCGGCCCGACGTCGGCGGCGTCCATGAAGCTGTGCACCTCGAAAGTCATCAGCCCCAGGGTGCCGGCACGTGCGGCGCGGACCAGGGATCGCAAACCCCCGGCCCGGCGCAGCAGGCGGGCGGACCAGCGCGCGGCGACGACCGCGTCGCCCGGGTGGTGGCGCAGGACGCGGGCGATCTTGGCCAGCAGCATGAGCGGCGCGGTGCCGCTGAAGGCCAGCCCGCCCCAGTGGGCGAAGAACCGCTCCCGGGCGGCACGGTCGGCGGCCGAATCGGGATCGACGAACGCCGTCCACCGGTCGCCGGCCAGGAAGCCGAACGCGAGCCGGTTGCAGCGCGGGTCGCCGAATTCGATGCCTTCGTGCGCGATGCGCTGACCCATGCCCTCCTCCAGCGCGGCCCAGACCGCGTCGGCGTCGACGGCGGTGTAGGACTCCTTCCACCGCCGCTCGTCGCCGACGTGGGCGGCCGGCTGGAAGCTCAGCATCGAGAAGCCCATGGGGACGACGGCCCGTACTGTCTCGGCCACCTGGCCGAGGTTGGCCGGCGTGACGGTCATGTTGTGCGCCAGGTAGTAGCGCAGGCCGGTCGCGGCGCGCAGGTCGCGGAACATCTGCACGAACTGCTGCCGGAAGGGGTGCAGCTCGGCCTCGCTCCTCGGGCGCACCGCGCCGCGCCGGCCGCGCATCAGGGAGTCGACGTGGGCGGCGAAGCTGATCCGGTCGAAGCGCAGCGTCCCGTTGGGGCCGATGACCAGGTCCCGCAGGTAGTCGGGGTCGAAGTCGCCGTGCGTCATCGACATCGGGGAGCGGCCGTGGTCGCGCATGGCCTGCAGGGCGGCTGCGTGGTCGTCGGGGAGAGCAGGCTGACCTCGCCGCCGATCAGCTGGGCGTGGGCGTAGGGCCCCCGCCGCCCGCGCAGGTAGGACATCTGCGACTCGATCTCGCGCAGCGTGTGCCCGCCGTCGACGCGCACCTTGTTGGCGTCGGCCGAGTGGTAGCAGGGCGTGCAGGTGAGGTTGCACTTCGGGAAGACGCCATGGGTGCCCTCGCAGCCGACGGCGTGCCGGCCGAGCGTCTGAGCCGGGGTCTGCACGTGCGCGGGCAGGGCCGCCCAGCGTTCGCGCAGCGCGCGGGCCGTCTCGGGGTGCACCGGCCGGGAGCGGTCGGCGAATCCGTGCCAGGTCGCGCGGAGGCGTCTCAGGAGCGAGGGCATGGCGCCAGTGTCGTCGCCCGGCGGCGGGCGCGCCGGTCCGCCGGCGTCGGGTTGCACGGATCCCACCCGGGGCATGGAGACCACCGGACCCGAGGAGGTGGCCATGGCAGGACCGACGGACGCGCGCCCCACAGGGCAACCCGGCCGCGACGACGCGGACGACGTCACCATGACCTTCGGCGGGACGGCCACGATGCTGCTGCGCATCGGCCCGTTCACGCTGCTCACCGATCCGAACTTCCTGCACCGCGGACAGCGGGCGCACCTCGGCTACGGCCTGCGCGCCAAGCGGCTGACCGAGCCGGCCCTGCAGCCGACCCAGCTGCCGGCGCTCGACGGGATCCTGCTCTCGCACATGCACGGTGACCACTGGGACCGCATCGCCACGAGGTCGCTGCCCAAGGTGACCCCGGTGGTCACCACGCCGGAGGCGGCGAAGTGCCTGGCGGACCGGGGCTTCACCGCCGCCGCCGACCTGCAGCCGTGGCAGACGCACGAGTTCACCCGCGGCACCGACACGGTGCGGATCACCTCGGTGCCCGGCGTCCACGGGCCCGGCCCGCTGGCCACGGTGCTGCCCGCCGTCATGGGCAGCGTCATCGAGCTGATCCGGGGCGGCGAGGTGACCTGGCGGGGCTACGTCAGCGGCGACACGCTCTACCGGCCCTACCTGGGCGAGGTGCTGGAGCGGTGCGGCCCGCTCGACGTCCTCATCCCCCACCTCGGGGGCACCAAGGTGCTGGGGCTGACCGTCACCATGGACGCCCGCCAGGGCGCGGACCTCGTCGAGCTGCTGAAGCCGCCGGTCACCGTGCCGGTCCACTACGACGACTACACGCTGTTCCGGTCCCCGCTCGGCGACTTCCTCGCCGAGGTCGGCCGCCGCGAGCTGCCCGGGGAACTGCGCACGGTCGGCCGCGGCGACACGATCTCGCTGTGGGCCTAGTGCGTCAGAAGGCGTCCCCGGTCCGCCACGCCATCTCCTGGAGGGTCAGCGTGTTGCCGTCCGGGTCTTCGAAGCCTGCGTAGCGGACCCCGCCACCGACGTCCTGCACCTCGCCGACGTCGACGCCCCGGCCGATCAGCTCCTCGCGGGCACGCTCGATGTCCGCGACCACCAGGTGCAGCGCGCGGATCGAGCCGGGAGTGCCCGCGAAGGCGGGGAGCCCGGTGCCGAACGCGACCGAGCAGGACGAGCCCGGCGGGGTCAGCTGCACCACCCGCACCCCCTCGGCGGGGGTCACGTCGACGTCGAGGGCGAACCCGAGCCGGTCGGCGTAGAACGCCGTGGCCCGATCCACGTCGGTGACCGGGATCGGCACCAGTTCGAGCTTCATCTCCATGGAGGGACTCCTCTGCACAGGCCGGCCGGGGCGTTCCCGCGGGAACGCCCCGGCACGGTATCGGGCCTGCTGGATCGCTGGATCTCAGCCGACGACCGGTCGGGGACGCCGTCCCGCGAGCGGCGCACGGACGTCATCCCGCCGGTTCCACGCGACCACTGCGGCCGCCACGAGGAGCGCGATGGTCAGCGCCGGGGTGATGACCTCGAGGACGAACACGTTCGCCAGCGTCGCCCCGGTCATCAGACCCACCAGGCCGAGTGCCGCCGCCCCGGCCGGCCCGGGGACGAGCAGCCCCACGGCCACGGTCCCGGCGCGGGCGGTCGCCGACCCCGCGCCGACGCCGCCGTCGTGCTGGTCACCGCGCGCCGCCCTCGTCGCGCGCGAGGAGGTCGTCGAGCTTCTCGTAGCCCTCGTTGACGCCGACCTCCATACCGCTGGCGACGAAGCCGTCGCGGCCCTCGAACGAGTCGACCAGCGACGTCGAGGTCAGCCGGGTGCGGCCGTTCCCGAGGTCCTCCAGGACGAGCCGCTCCAGGGCGACGTCGTCCGGCATGCCCTCGAAGGCGAACGTCTGGACGATCAGCTCGTTCGGCCGAACCTCGTGGAAGACGCCGTTGAACCCGTAGTCCTCGCCGTCCTGCGACATCACGTAGCGGTAGGCGCCGCCGGTGCGGCAGTCGTGGCGGTCGATCCGGATCTCCATGCCCTTCGGCCCGGTCCACCGGGCGAACAGCTCCAGGTCGACGTGCGCTCGGAAGACCTTCTCGGGCGGGGCGTCGAACTCGCGCACGATCCGGACGAGCGGGACGTCCGGGTCGACGACGATCTGGGTCTCGGGGTGGGTCGTGGTGGTCATGACGGGCTTCCTTCCGGGGGTGGTGTCGTGGCGTCCGGCATCGCTGCCAGGACGTCGTCCAGGCGGCGGTAGCGCTCCTCGGCCTGCCGCCGGTACCGCTCGATCCACTTGGTCATCAGGTCGAAGACGTTCGCCTCGAGGTGCACCGGGCGGCGTTGCGCCTCCCGGCTCCGGCTCACCAGGCCGGCGTCCTCCAGCACCTTGAGGTGCTTGGAGACGGCCTGGACGGTCACGTCGTAGGGCGCGGCGAGCTCGTTGACCGTTGCGTCGCCGACCGACAGCCGCGCCACGATGTCCCGTCGGGTGGGGTCGGCCAACGCCGAGAACACCCGGGAGAGCGGATCTGCCGCCACTGCATCCTCCTCGTGCTCAACCTTTCGGTTGAGCACGAGGCTAGGGCTCGGTCCAGCGATTGGTCAACCATTCGGTTGAAGAAAGTCTCTGCCACCCGGCGAGCGTGCGGAAACCGGGGTCTGGAGGACGGTCAGGGACCGGTTTCTGCACACTCGGGGTTGATCAGCCGGCCGCCAGCCGGGCGGCGCGAGCCGCGACGTCCAGGCGCAGCGCCTCGGTGTCCACGGTGGTCGATCCGCCGTCCCGCACCACCCGCCGGCCGCCGACCCACACGTCCCGCACATGCCGACCGCCGGCCGACCACACCAGGTGGGCCAGCAGGTCGGCCGGGTCGCCGACCGGTTCGAAGACCAGGTCGCGGGTGTCGACGTGCACGAGGTCGGCCCGGCGGCCGGCCACCAGCTGCCCCAGGTCCGGCCGGCCGACGGCGTCCGCCGCTCCCCGGTCGCCAGCCAGAACGCCTCCGCGGCCGTCAGCGCGGTGGCCGACCGTCCGGCCAGCCGGGCGAACGACGCCGCGAGCCGCAGGTCGGCCAGCAGGTCCAGCCCGTCGTTCGAGGCCGGCCCGTCGGTGCCCAGGCCCACCCGGACCCCCGGTCGAGCATCGCGCGCACCGGCGCGATGCCGCTGGCCAACTTGGCGTTGCTCGCCGGGCAGTGGGCGACGGCGACGTCGTACTCGTGCCAGAGATCGAGGTCGCCGTCGTCCATGTGCACGCAGTGGGCGGCCAGCACCCGGCCGCCGAGCACGTCGTGCGCCGCGAGCAGCGCCGGCACGGTCAGGCCGTGCGTGGCGAGCAGGTCCGCACCCTCCGTGGCGGTCTCCGCGACGTGCAGGTGCAGCAGCATGCCGTGCTCCCGGGCAGCGGCCGCGGCGTCCCGGAGCACCGGGAGCGGGACCGTGTAGGCGGCGTGCGGGCCGATGCCGAACTCGACGGTCCCCTCGTCGGGCGCGCCGGCGGCGAGGTCGACGGCGGTCCGGAGCTGCTCGTCGAGGGCGGCAGGCCGGGCAGCGGGATCAGCGGCGTCGCGATGATCGCCCGGGCTCCGGTGGCGCCGACGGCTGCGGCGATCCGTTCCGGGTGGAAGTACATCTCCACGCTCGTGGTCACGCCGTTGCCGAGCATCTCCGCCGACGCGGCGGTCATCGCGACCTCGACGTCGTCGGCGGTGAGCCGGGCCTCCCGCGGCCACATGACCTCCGCCAGCCAGCGATCGAGGGCAGGCCTTCGCCCTGGCCGCGGAACAGCACCATCGCCGCGTGCGAGTGGGTGTTCACCAGCCCGGGCAGAAGCGCGCCGGGGAGCTCGACCAGCTCGGCATCCCCGAGCGGAGGAGCGTCGCCGGCCGGCCCCACCCAGCTGATCAGGCCGTCCTCGACGTCCACGACGGCGTCCGGGACGACCGTCCCTGCCCGGTCTCCGACGACAGCGGCGCGGGCGGTGAACCGGTGCGGCATGGGACCCGAACCTAGTACCGGTCCCCGCGCGGGGCGCGGCAGCCGTTCCGACCCGCCGATACCGTGGACGCCATGTCACTCCTCGCCGCCACCGCATCCGACGAGGGCGGGATCACCGGCTTCCTGCTCGACCTGGTCGACCGGCTGGGCGCCGTGGGGGTGGGCCTGAGCATCCTGGCCGAGACGGTCATCCCGCCGATCCCCAGCGAGGCGGTGCTCGGGCTGGCGGGAGTGCTGATCAACGACGGGCGGATGAACGTCGTCCCGGTGGTCATCTTCGCCACCATGGGGTCGGTGCTCGGGGCGATCTTCTTCTACTACGTGGGCCTGGCGCTCGGTCCGCGCCGATCGCACGCCTTCCTCGACCGGCTGCCGCTGGTCGAGACCGAGGACGTGGACAAGACCTTCGACTGGTTCGCGCGGCACGGCCGCTCGGCGGTGTTCTTCGGGCGCATGGTGCCGATCGTGCGGAGCTTCATCTCCGTGCCGGCCGGCGTCGTCCGGATGCCGCTGGGCCAGTTCCTGCTGTTCACCGCGGCCGGCAGCCTGATCTGGAACAGCGTCCTGATCGGCGTGGGGTCGCCGCCGGTGACTTCATCCAGGACAACCTCAAGTACCTCGACTACCTGCTGGTCGTCGCCGTCGTCCTCTTCGTGGGCTGGTTCGTCTACAAGAAGATGACGGGGAAGCTGCGCCGGCCGCCGACCGCGGGCGCCGAGCTGCCGGCCGACGAGCGCGACCAGGCATGAGCCGGCTCCGCCCGGAGGTCGTCGCGTTCGACGTCAACGAGACGCTGCTCGACCTGGCCCCGGTCCGCGCGGCGCTGATCGAGTCGGGCCGCCCGGGCGAGCTCCTGCGCCCGGTGTTCGGGCGGACCCTGCTGATCGGCTTCGCCGCGGCGCTCACCGGCAGCTGGTGCCGGTTCCGCGACGCCTTCGACGACGCCCTCGCCCAGGAGACGGACCTGGACGCGCCCCGGCGCTCGGCCGTCGCCGACGCCTTCGGGGAGCTGAGCCCGCACCCCGATGTCGAACCAACGCTGCGCCGCCTCGCCGAGGCCGGGATCCGGGTGGTCACCCTGACCCACGGCTCACCCGGTGTGGCCGAGGCCGGGCTCGCGCGCGGCGGGATCACCCCGCTGGTCGAGCGCACCCTGTCGAGCGAGGCGATCCGGGCCTGGAAGCCCGCGCGTGAGGTCTACCTGTGGGCCGCCGGGAGCTGCGACGTCGCTCCGGAGCGGATGGCGCTGGTCGCGGCGCACGGCTGGGACGTCCAGGGTGCTCAGCGGGCGGGGCTCACCGGCGCCTGGTTCTCGCGCGGTGAGCACGCCTATCCCGCCGTCTTCGACGCCCCGCACGTCCGCGCGGATGACCTGGCCGGCGCCGTCGACGGTCTGCTGGCCCTGCCCGCATGAGCGAGGTCCACGAGATCGGGACCCCGCACGGGCCGGCACGGGCGCACGTCACAACCGGTGGACACTCGGGCACGCTCGTCCTGGGCCACGGCGCCGGGGGCGGAGTGGAGTCGGTGGACCTGGTGCAGGTCGCCACCGAGGCGGCCGGAGCCGGCTGGCGGGTGGTCCGGGTGGAGCAGCCATGGCGGGTGGCCGGTAAGCGCATCGCCGCCGCGCCACCGAAGCTGGACGAGGGCTGGAGCGCGGTGCTCGGCCATCTCCGCGCCGCAGATCTCCTGACCGGCCCCCTGGTGCTGGGCGGGCGCAGCGCCGGCGCCCGGGTGGCCTGCCGGACGGCGGCCGACCAGGGTGCCGCAGGGGTGCTCGCGCTCGCGTTCCCGCTGCACCCGCCGGGCAGGCCCGAGAAGAGCCGCGCGGCCGAGCTGACCGCCGTTCCGCTGCCCCTGGTCGTGGTGCAGGGCGAGACGGATGCGTTCGGCGGGCCGGCCGAGGTCGCCGCCGTGCTCACCGGGCAGGCCGGGGCGTCGGTCTACGCCGTTCCGGGCGACCACTCGCTCGAGCGCAACGTCGACGTCGTCGCGGCAGCCGCACTGTCCTGGCTGGACGAACTCACCGCCGGCTGAGGTGGACATGAACGGTCGAGTGCTACGAAGTCGTGGCCATCAGGCGTTGATGACCACGAGTTCGTAGCACTCGTGGCGCTCGGAGCTCCGCCGCAGGGGTCAGCGGCGGCGCCGCCGCCGGACGAGCAGCGCGATGACCAGCACGACACCGGCGATGCCGGCGGCAGGCGCGGCGTAGCGCGCCATCGCGGCCCCACCGGCCACCTCGAGCAGATCGATCGGCTCGGGCTCCTCCTGCGGCTTGGTGACGGTGCGAGGCCCGGCGGACGGCACGCTGCGCACGGGGGCGCCCGTGGCGGGCCGGCTCGGTGGGGCGGTGGGCCCACCGGGAGGGCCGCTGGGCGCCTTCGCCGCCGGCGCGGTGTCTGCGGCGGAGGTGCCGGCCGCGGCGGACGCGGTGTCCGCCAGCGACGGGACGGCCTTGATAGGGGCCGTCTTGGCGGCCGCCGTCTTCTTGGCCGACGCGGCCTTCTTGGCGGGGCGGCCTTCTCCGGCTCCGCCGCGCTGCTGACCTTGTCGGTCGCCGACGCGGCGGCCTTCTTGGCGCCCGCGGCGCCTTCTTCACGGCCTGGCCGCCCGCACCGTTGCCCGCCGCCTGCTCGGCGGAGGCGGCGACCTCCTCGACGGCGCCGCTCGCGGTCGCGGCGGCCTTCGCGGCCGTCTTCTTCGCTGCGCTGCCACCCGCCGCGGCGGCGCGGTCGGCGTCGCCCTGGGCGTCACCCTCACCGAGCTGGGCGGCGAGCTTGTCGGCGAACTGCCCGAGCAGCTTGTTGCCGACGTCGGTCATCACGCCGCGGCCGAACTGGGCCGGGCGGCCGGTGATGTTGAGGTCGGTCAGCACGTCGACCCGGGTGATGGACCCCTCGGCGGCCAGCTTGGCGGTCACCACGGCGGCGGCGGTGCCGTTGCCCCGCTGGTCCTTGCCGCGGGCGTCGATCACGGCCTTGTGCGCAGCCTCGTCCTTCTCGATGAAGGACGCCTTGCCCTGGTAGGTCAGGTTGATCGGACCGAGCTTGACCTTCACCCGGCCGGTGAAGTCGTCGCCGTCGACGGAGTCGAGCGCCGCACCCGGCATGCAGGGGCGATCCGCTCGATGTCGAGGAGCACCCGCCAGGCCTCGTCGATCGGCACGGGCACGGTGAACGAGTTCTCCAGCTGCACGGGGACCTCCTGGAGGTGCGCTCGGCCGGCCCGCCCCCGGGAGGGCGGGCCGGCCGGGACGGACGGTTACGGACCGGCGGGTGGCACGGGGTCCTTGTTGACGCTACAGCCCGCAGGCCGCCGACACCGCACGGCGAGTGAGCACCGTGGCGAGGTGTTGGCGGTAGTCGGCCTGCGCGTTGAGGTCGCTGCTGGGGCTGGTGCCTTCAGCAGCGTGCTCGGCCGCTGCGGCGATCGCCTGAGCGGTGGCCTCGCCGCCGGTCAGCGCCGACTCGGTCGCCGACGCCCGCAGCGGGGTCGGGCCCATGTTGGTCAGCCCGATCCGCGCCTCCGCGATCCGGCCGCCCTCCATGCGCACCGCCGCGGCGACGGCCACGATCGACCACGCCTGCGCCACCCGGTTGAACTTCTCGTAGTGCATCCCCCAGCCCTCGCGCTTGGGGACACGGATCTCGACGAGCAGCTCCCCTCCTGCAGCGCGGTGGTCAGGTAGTCGACGAAGAACTCCGACGCCGGCACGGTGCGCCGTCCCTCGAGCCCGGCGATCACGAACTCCGCGTCCAGGGCCAGGGCCACGGCCGGCAGGTCACCGGCGGGGTCGGCGTGCGCCAGCGCGCCGCCGAAGGTCCCGCGGTGGCGCACCTGCCGGTCGGCGACCGTCTCGGTCGCCTCGGCGATCAGGGGTGCGTACCGCCCGATCAACGGGTCGGAGAGGACGTCGGAGTGCGTCGTCATCGCGCCGACGACGATCGCGTCCCCCTCCTCCCGCACGCCGCGCAGCTCGGCGACCCGGGTCAGGTCGACGACGGTCTCCGGCGCGGCCAGCCGCAGCCGCATGACCGGGATGAGCGACTGGCCGCCGGCGAGGATCTTCACGTCCTCCCCGCCGGAGGCCACGGCGTGCAGCGCCTCGTCGACGGTGGACGGGCGGGCGTACGCGAACGGTGCGGGAATCACCGGTCACCTCCGAGGGACGACGCGTCGGTGGAGACCCCGGACGAGCTCTCCGTGGAGGCGCCGCCGTAGGCGTTCGTGCCGGCGGTGGCGCGATCCCCGCCGTCACCGCCCTCGTGGATCGCCCGCCAGACCCGTTCGGGGGTCAGCGGCATCCGGATGTCGCTGACGCCCAGGTGCCGGACGGCGTCGATCGCGGCGTTGACGACGGCGGGGGTGCTGGCGATGCAGCCGGCCTCCCCGACGCCCTTGGCGCCGATCGGGTTGCTGGGTGCGGTGTGCACGGTGTTGCCGGTGTCGAAGTGCGGCAGGTCGGCGGCCGAGGGCACCAGGTAGTCGACGAACGTGCCGGTCGTCAGGTTGCCGTCGGCGTCGTAGATCGCCTCCTCGTACAGGGCCTGCGCGATGCCCTGCGCCAGCCCGCCGTGCACCTGCCCCTCGACGATCAGCGGGTTCACGATCGTCCCGACGTCGTCCACGCAGGCGTACTTCCGGATCTTGACGAAGCCGGTCTCGGTGTCGACCTCCATGGCGCACAGGTGCGTGCCATGGGGGAAGGAGAAGTTCTCCGGGTCGAACGTCGCCTCGGCGTCGATCGAGGGCTCGACGCCCTCCGGGTAGTTGTGCGCGGCGAAGATCGCCAGGGCGATCTCCTGGATGCCCAGACCCGTGCCCGGCGTCCCCGGACGGCGAACTTCCCGTCGGCGAACTCCAGGTCGTCCTCGCTGGCCTCGAGCAGGTGGGCGGCGATCGTGCGCGCCTTGGCCACCACCTTCTCCGCCGCCTTCACCACGGCCGTGCCGCCGACGACCAGCGACCGCGACCCGTAGGTGTCCAGGCCCTTGGAGGAGATCGCGGTGTCGCCGTGCAGCACCTCGACGTCCTCGAACGGCACCCCGAGGTGGTCGGCGACGAGCTGGCTCCACGCCGTCTCGTGGCCCTGCCCGTGCGGCGTGGACCCGGTGACCACCTCGACCTTGCCGGTCGGCAGCATCCGGATGGACGCCGACTCCCAGCCGCCGGCACCGAAGGAGAGCGAGCCCAGCACCCGCGAGGGAGCCAGCCCGCACATCTCCGTGAAGGTGGAGAAGCCGATGCCCAGCTGCACCGGGTCGTTCGACTCGCGGCGGCGCTGCTGCTCGGCGCGCAGCTCGTCGTAGCCGAGCAGGTCCAGCGCGTCCTGGGTGGCCTTCTCGTAGTCCCCGCTGTCGTACTGCAGCCCGGCGACCGTGGTGAACGGGAACTCCGAGGCGTTGATCCAGTTCTTCCGGCGCACCTCGAGGGGATCCATGCCGAGCTCGACGGCGAGCTCGTCCATGATCCGCTCGATCGCGAAGGTCGCCTCGGGACGGCCGGCCCCGCGGTAGGCGTCCGTCGGCACCTTGTTCGTGAAGACGCCGTCGCACTCGAACCGGTAGGCCGGGAACTTGTAGATGCCCGGGAACATGAAGGCGCCGAGCGCCGGGACCCCGGGCGTGATCAGCCGCAGGTAGGCGCCCATGTCGGCCAGCAGCCGCACGCGCAGGCCCTTGACGTTGCCCTCGCGGTCGGCGGCGACGTCGATGAACTGGATCTGGTCCCGGCCGTGGTGGGCCGTCATCAGCGACTCGCTGCGGGTCTCGGTCCACTTGATCGGCTTCCCGAGCCGGCGGGCCACCAGCAGCGTGATGACCTCTTCGGGCGTCGGCGTGATCTTGCCGCCGAATCCACCGCCCACATCGGGCGCGATGACCCGGAGCTTGTGCTCGGGGACGCCGGTGACCATCGCCAGCATCACCCGCAGGATGTGCGGGATCTGGGTCGAGGACCAGAGCGTGTAGTTGTCCCCTGCGGCTGGACCACGACCGAGCGGGGCTCCATGAACGCGGGGATGAGCCGCTGCTGCACGAACCGCCGGCTGACCACGACCTCGGCGTCGGCGAACGCCTGCTCGGTGTCGGCCCCCGTGCCGGCGTCGCCGGCGTCGAAGACGAAGTGGTAGCTGGTGTTGGACTCGGTGTGGTCGTGGCAGAGGTCCGCCTCGGCCTTGACCGCCTCCTCCATGTCGAGGACGACGGGCAGCAGGTCGTAGTCGACGTCGACGAGCTCGACGGCGTCTTGCGCGGCGGTCTTGCTGCGGGCCACGATCACGGCGACGGCCTCGCCGACGTGGTTGACCTCGTCCACGGCGATCGACGGGTGCCCGGGGTTGACCATGTCCGGCGTGACCGGCCAGGCGCACGGCAGCGAGCCCTGCTCGTCGGCGACGTCGCGCCCGGTGAGGACGGCGATGACGCCGGGTGCCTGCTGGGCGACGCTCACGTCGATGTTGGTGATCTTGCCGTGCGCGACGGGGCTGCGGACGAACGCCAGGTGCAGCATCCCGGGCAGGACCATGTTGTCGGTCCAGGTGGTGCGGCCGGTGATCAGCCGGGCGTCCTCCTTGCGGCGACGCGCCTTGCCGATCTCCTTCTCCGGCGTCGCGGCGGCCGGTTCCTCGAGGAGGGTCATGACTGCGCTCCGAGGGTGTCGGCAGCGGCGGGGCGGCCGTTCATCTCACCGGCGGCCTGCTGCACGGCGCGGACGATGTTCTGGTAACCGGTGCACCGGCAGAGGTTGCCCTCGATCCCCTCGCGGACCTCGTCCTCGCTGGGGTCGGGGTTGTCGTTCACCAGGTCGATCGAGGCCATGATCATCCCCGGGGTGCAGAACCCGCACTGCAGGCCGTGCATCTCGTGGAAGGCCTTCTGCATCGGGTGCAGGGTGCCGTTCGAGGAGATGCCCTCGATCGTGGTGACCTCGCTGCCGTCGGCCTGGACGGCGAACACGGTGCAGCTCTTCACGGCCTCGCCGTCGAGATGCACGGTGCAGGCCCCGCAGTTGCTGGTGTCGCACCCGACCACCGTGCCCACCTTGCCGAGCTGCTCCCGCAGGTAGTGGACGAGCAGTGTCCGCGGTTCGACGTCGTCGCTGTAGGACGCCCCGTCGACCCGCACGTTGATCTGGGTCATGGCCCTCCGCTCTGAGGTGTGGCCCCGGTCACTACCGGCGTACCAGCGGAGTCTGTACCGCGGAGCGCGACTTAGGCCAGGCTTAGTGATCGGGTCACCGCCGCCGGGTCCGCTCAGCCGCCGCCGCAGAGGCGAAATGGCCGGTCGGCCGGGCGATTCGCGCGTCCGACAGGCGCCCGGGGCGACCGGCGCAACGTTGCACCCTCGTTGCGCCGACGGGGGCCGTGGCAGGTCGCGTGGGCAGTCGAGGTCGACGACACGCGCCGACGCGCCGGATCGAGCGACCACGCGCGCCCGGTGGGCCGGAGGCAGGCGCGCGCGGACTCAGCCGACCGGGACGCCGGACCTCGCCGGGACGGTGGCCACCGGAGCGACGGCGCGGCGCTCGCGGCGGCGGAGGACGGCGGAGAGGGCCAGCGGGACCAGCCCGGCGGCGGCGAGCCCGGCGCCGACGGCGCTGGGCGCCCGGAAGCCCAGCCCCGCGGCGATCACCAGACCGCCGACCCAGGCACCGAGGGCGTTGGCCAGGTTGAGGGCGGAGTGGTTCAGCGCGGCCCCGAGCATCTGGGCCTCCCCGCGGTCTCCATCAGCCGCAACTGCAGCAGGATCGCCAGCGTCGAGCCGCTGATCGACACCAGGAGGACGCCGACCACCAGGCCGGGCGCCCAGGGCGCCACCACCGCGGTGACGGCGAGCACCACCATCAGCGCGATCAGGGAGCCGGCCACGGACGGGAACAGCGCCCAGTCGCCGAGCCGCCCGGCCAGGGCCGTTCCCACCACCCCGCCGATCCCGTAGACGAACAGGACCACGGGCAGGGTGCCGCGGGAGAGCTCCGCGACGTCGGTGACGAGCGGGGCGATGTAGCTGTAGAGCGCGAACATGCCACCGAAGCCGACGATGCCGATCCCGAGGGTCAGCAGCACCTGCGGCCGGCGCAGGGCGCCCAGCTCGCCGCGGACGGTGGCCTCCGGACGCCCCGGCGTCGACGGGACGACCGCGAGCACGGCCGCCATGGTGGCCGCCGCCAGGACGACGACCAGCCAGTACGCCGATCGCCAGCCGGCCGTCTGCCCCAGCCACGTCGCGGCCGGGACGCCGGCGACCAGCGCGACGGACAGTCCGAGCATGACCGAGCTGACCGCTCGACCGCGCAGCCGTGGGGCGACCAGCGAGGCGGCGACCAGGGAGGCGACCCCGAAGTAGGCGCCGTGCGGCAGCCCCGCCAGGAGCCGGGCGACCAGCAGCGTGCGGTAGCCGGGCGCCAGCGCGGTCAGCACGTTGCCCACCAGGAGGGCCGCCATCAACCCGACGAGCAGCGCGCGCCGCGGAGGCGGGCGCTCAGCGCCGCGATCACCGGAGCGCCGATCACGACCCCGACGGCGTAGGCGGAGATGACGTGGCCGGCCGAGGGGATGCTCACACCCACGCCGTCGGCGATGTCGGGCAGCACCCCCATCGTCACGAACTCGGTCGTGCCGATCGCGAACCCGCCGAGCGCCAGCGCGACGATGGCCACCACGGTCCTGACGGTGCTCAGGGACGGGGCATCCACGGCGGACGGCACGGACGGGGGCGCAGCACTCACGCGGACTGCCAAGTGCCCGTCGCCGGACGGCATTCCCGCTCCCGGCGAGCCGCGGCTCAGCGGAGCCGGGGTCCTCGCCGGAGACGCAGCAGGTGCTCGGCCGCCGCGGCCCGGCGCGGGGAGCTCGCGGGCAGCCAGTCCAGGCAGGTCTGCCACACCGGCACGTCGTCGCGGGCCTCGGGCAGCTGCGCGTAGCGCAGGAGCAGCTCGGGGCGGCGGCTGCGCAGGACCGCCTGCCGGACCAGCGCGCCCAGCCGCTCCCGGGCGACGGCGACCCCGGCGCGCGGGACCCGGGCAGCACCGCACCGGGATAGCGCTCCAGCGCCTCGCCGACGGCGCCCCGGGCCAACAGCCGGCGCACCCGGTCCAGGTCCGTGTCCACCCGTCCGAGCAGCCGGTAGGGGCGGGAGCCCACGAGGTCGGCGCCCACCAGGCGGCGCAGCCGGGACAGCTCGGCACGCACGGTCACCTCCGCGGCCTCGCCGGGATGGCACTCGGCGGCCAGCTGCACCGCCGTGCGGCCCTCGCCCGCCGCAGCCGCCTCGGCCAGCAGGAGCAGGAGCTCGGAGTGCCGCAGCGACAGCTCCACCGGACCGGCCGGCAGGGTCAGCCGCGCCCGCTCCCGCCCCAGGACGTCGAGCCGCGGGACCAGCCGCTGCAGCGGCGGCGGGCGGCGCCCCGCGCTCCGCTGCAGGTGCTCGCGGTGCTGCCAGCGCAGCTCGGACTCGACCGCGGCCACGGTGGCCCGCACCAGCGTGAGCACGTGCGGGCTGGCCACGTGCTCCCCACCGGTCACGTCGATCGCACCCAGCAGCACGCCGGTGACCGGGTCGTGCACCGGTGCGGCCGAGCAGCTCCACGGCTGCACAGGCCGCCGGTAGTGCTCGCTGCCGTAGATCTGGACGGCGTGGTCGACGGCCAGCGCCGTCCCGGGCGCGTTGGTGCCCACGACCTCCTCGGCCCAGCGGGCGCCCTCCACGAAGTGCATCCCCGCCGCCCGCGAGCGCAGCACGGAGTCGCCCTCCACCCAGAGCATCCGGCCGCCGGCATCGGTGACCGCCACGATCATGCGATCGTCCTCCGCGTCCTCGACCAGCAACCGCCGGATCACCGGCATCACCGGCGCCAGGGGTGCGCCTCGCGGTAGGCGAGCAGGTCGTCGTCCAGGAGATCGACCGGGGGCGCCCCGCCGTCGGGGTCGACGCCGCTGCCGAGGAGCGCCGCCACGAGTCGTGGACCACCCGGCGCACCGCGGCGTCGGGGCGGCCCTCGGGCCTCGCCCAGCCGCCGACGATCCGCTCGTGGGCAGCGCGCAGCCGCCGGTCGTGGTCCGGGCCCGGGCGCCCCGCGGGGGCGCGAGCCAGGGATTCACGGCCGACGGCACAGCAGGCTCCGGCGACGGTGGCTCATGTCACGGCCATCGTGGCCCGTCGGCGACGTTTCCACCAGCGATCCGGTCGCGCGAGGCCGGATCGCGCACGCTCAGTGCGCCGCGACGGGCCCGGCGTCGTCGGGGACCGGCAGCTCCCACGGGCGGACGACCAGCCCGAGGACCGCCAGGGCCAGCACCAGCGCGGTGACGACGACGGTGCCGATGGCCACCGCGTCGTTGCCGAGCAGGCCCACCACCGGCGAGACGACGGCACCCACCCCGAACTGGATGGCCCCGAGCAGGGCCGCGGCGGTCCCCGCCGCGTCGCCGTGGCGGGAGAGGGCCAGCGCCGGCGCGTTGGGCAGCGCCAGCCCGCAGGCGAACAGCACCACCCAGAGCGAGCCGGCGACGGCGGGCAGGCCGCCGGTCCCGGTCCCGGCGAGGACCACGAGGGCGGCCCCGGCGGCGGCGCCGAGGGCGGTGCCGGCCACCAGCAGCTGCTGCGGCGACCAGCGGCGAAGCAGGACCGGGTTGAGCTGGGTGGCCGCGATCAGCCAGACGGCTCCGGCGCCGAAGAGCAGCCCGAACTGCTGCTCGTCGAGGCCGAACTGGCCCTGGTAGACGAAGGCCGATCCGGAGACGTAGCTGAACAGCCCGGCCATGGTCAGCCCGGCGACCAGCACCAGCCCGACGTAGGCGCGGTCGGAGAAGAGGTCCCGGTAGCCGCGCAGGGTGCCCCGGACACCGCTGCCCTGCCGACGCTCCGGGGGCAGGGTCTCGGGGAGGACGCGGTACCCCACCACGACCATCAGGACGCCGTACGCGGCCAGGACCGCGAAGATCCCCGCCACGAGGTGAACCGCAGCAGCTCGCCGCCGATCGTGGGTGCGAGCACCGGCGCCGCGCCGAGGACGAGGAACAGCCGCGAGAGCATCGTCGCCGCGGCCCGGCCGTCGTAGAGGTCGCGCACGATGGCGATGGCGATCACCGCGCCGGCCGCCGTCCCCACCCCTGCAGCACCCGCAGTGCGCCGAGGACCGCCAGGTTCGGGGCCACGATCACCAGCAGCGACGCGAGCACGTGCAGCGCCGTGCCGGCCAGCAGCGGCCGGCGCCGGCCGTACCGGTCCGACAACGGGCCCAGCACCAGCTGGCCGACGGCCAGGCCGACGAGGGTGCCGGTCAGCGTGAGCTGCACCGCGGCCGACGTCGTCTCGAGCTCACCGGTGATCGTCGGCAGCGCCGGCAGGTACATGTCGATGGTGAGCGGCCCGATGGCCACGAACCCGCCGAGGACCAGTGCGGTGCGGGCGACGCCGGGGCGCGGCGCGGCCGGCGCCGGGGCGCGCACGGGCGCGGACACGGCGGCAGGACGGTGCTGGAGAGTGGTCACGAGGTCCCTCGTTCGATCGTCGACGAAGCGGGGACCGACGCTGGCCGTGCCGCACTACGAGGGCGACAAGTCCGCGGGCTACCGGCTCATTCCGGTCCCGGACGAACCGGCGGAGTGTTCATCCGCACGTTCCCCGGGGGCGCGACGGCAGGAGCGCCGCCGCGCTGCGCGCCCGGACGGCGCCGCGCCAGAGGCCGGCGCCGTACGCGAGGTCCTCCAGCCGCCGCGCCGCGGTGAAACGGACCGGTCCCACCCGCTGCCGGTGCGGCCACCACGCCAGGGACGCGTCGACAGCTGCGGCCGCGAGGACCAGGCGCCGGGCCCGGCGGGAGACGAGCGCCGCCGAGATCGCCAGCGGCCAGTGGTGCCGGGTGACCGACCGGGCCAGCGCCCACCCGGAGGCGCCCACGCCGCGGGCGACCAGCAGCGCAGCGAGGCCGACCGGGGTGGCCCTCCTGGCGCCGCGAGCCGGGGAGCGAGCCGGGCCGCCGTCGTCCCCAGGATCCCCACCGCGGCGGCCACTCCCTGCGCCGGCCCGACAGCGCGAGCGCCCACGCGAGCGCCGTCTCCCGGGAGATCACGAGCGGCGCCACCGCGCTGCCGTGCCGGGCGGCCAGCAGCGCGGCGCCGGTGCCGTAGAAGGCCCGCCGCCGCAGCCAGTCGCCCGTCGTCGCCGGATGGTCGTGCGCGACCTGCGCGGCCGGCTCGTAGCGGACGCGCCACCCCGCGCCGGTCAGCCGCCAGACCAGGTCGACGTCCTCGGCGACCCGCATCGCCTCGTCGAAGCCGGTGCCGAGCGCGGCCCGGCGGGCCAGCAGCGCCGCACTCGGCACGTACGAGACCGACGAACCGGCCCTGACTGCCGCGGGGTGCTCGCCCATGTCGAGGGCGCCGGCCGCCGCCTCGTACGCGGCGAACCAGCCGCCGCCACCCCCAGCGGCACGATCCGCGGGGCGACCAGGGCCAGCCGCGGATCGTCGAGGTGCGGCCGGAGCCGCTGCAGCCAGCCCGGGCACGGCACGCAGTCGGAGTCCAGGAACGCGACGAACGGTGTGCCGGCGGCCCGCAGGCCGGCGTTCCGCGCCGCCGCCGGACCGCGGGCGGTGCCGTGGCGGACGACCTCCGCCCCGGGCGCGGAGACCGGGACCGCCGAGCCGTCGTCCACGACGACCACCGGCAGGCCGGCGGTCGCCGGGTCGCCGCGCACCGTCGCCAGGAGCCGGGCGAGGGCCGCCGCCCGGTCCCTGACCGGGATCACCACCGTGACGTCGTCCGCGGCGGTGGCGGGCCCGAGGTCCGGGAAGGCCAGCCCGGCGTCGAGCAACCGGGCGGCGAGCGCCGCCGTCGTCGCGTCGCGGACCACCAGCCGCCTCCCGGCGAGCAGTCCGCGCCCCCGCGGGGACAGCCGCAGCAGCCGGAGCGGCGAGCCCCCGAGCAGGACGGCACCGTCCTCCCGCAGACGGGTCCGCGGGTCCAGCCGGACCGCGAACCCGGCGGGGAGGCCACCCTCGGGAGCGGCTGCCGATGCGGGTGCGCTCACCAGCCGATCCTCCCTCCACGTCGCGCCCACGGTCCGGCCGGGACCCTGAGCGGGTGGGACCGGACAGGAACGTCGAGCCGCGCAGGGCCATCAGCCCCTGGGCGACGGCGACCGGCGCGCCGTCAGCGGAGCCGCACGGACCGGTGACGGCGAGGACAGGCCGGTGTGCTTAGGTCAGCCTTACCTGACCACCTGAAGGAGCACGCATGTCCGCCCGTCCCGCCCTCCGCCGTGCCGCCCTCCTGGCCGCCGCGCTCGTCGTCACCGGCTGCGGTTCCGGCGAGGACCCCGCCCCCGAGTCCGGCGGATCGGCGGCGGGCTCCTCGGACGCCTTCCCGGTCACCATCGGCACCGCCTTCGGGAACGTGACGGTTCCCGAGGAGCCGACCCGCGTCGTGGCTCTGGGCTGGTCCGACGCCGAGACGGCGCTGGCCCTCGGCGTGCAGCCGGTCGGCGCCAGCGACTGGCTCGCGGTCGGCGGCGACGACGGCCTCGGCGACTGGGTGGAGCAGGGCTACGACGAGGCGCCGGAGCTGATCGAGACGCTGGAGCCGAGCTACGAGGCGATCGCCGCGCTCGAGCCGGATCTCATCCTCGACACCCGCTCCGCCGGCACCGAGGAGCGGCACGAACTGCTCAGCGCGATCGCCCCCACGATCAGCCAGCCCGAGGGGTCGGGCTCTACCAGACCACCTGGCAGCAGCAGCTGGAGATGGTGGGCCAGGCGCTCGGCAGGACCGACGAGGCCGACGAGCTGGCCGCCGAGGTCGAGCAGGCGTTCGCCGACGCCGCCGCCGAGCACCCGGAGTTCGAGGGCACCGAGGTCGCCGTCGGTGCCTACACCTCCGAGGGCTTCGGCGCCTACGTGAGCGGCGACGCCCGCGTCGCGTTCATGGAGCAGCTCGGCTTCGAGAACAAGCAGGCCATCGAGGACCTGGCGACCGAGAACTTCTTCGTGCCGGTGAGCGAGGAGCAGCTCGGCCTGCTCGACGCCGAGCTGACCGTCGTCTTCCCGATCTTCGTCGAGTCGTCGGAGTTCACCGGGAACCCGCTGTGGCAGGCGCTGCCGTCCGTTCAGGAGGGGCGCGCCGTCGTCCTCGACGACCTGACCGTGCTCAACGCGTTCTCCAGCGCCTCGGCGCCGGGCCTGCTCTACGCGATCGACGCGACGGTGCCGATGTTCGCCGACGCGCTCGGCGGCTGATCCTTCACCCTCGACGGGCGGTTCCGGGCAGCTACCGGAGCCGCCCGTCGTCGTCCACGGCCCAGGTGCCGACCGCGGCGACCAGCCGGCCGGTCAGCTCCGCAAGGAGCGCCTCGCCCTCGGTGCGGGTGGCGCCGGCGGGGTCGCCCAGGACACCGGTCGGGCTGACCCCGCGCACGCCCTCGGCCCGCAGCCGCGGGAGGAGCTCACGGATCGGGGTCGTCTCCCCGGCCGCCGCACGGTCCGCACGCACCCCGTCCGGTTCCACGTGCAACATCAGTGACGTCTCCGTGCGGCCGGCGTGCGCGTCGCCGCCGGCGACCCCGCACGGGAACCAGGCGACGTCCCGACCCTCGGACCGCAGGAGCGGGATGGCGGCGCGCAGGGCGTCGAGATTGCCGCCGTGCCCGTTCACGACGAGCACGCGACCCGCCCAGCGGCCGGCCGAGCGGCCGTACTCGACCAGCAGGCCGGTGAGCGCCTCGGTGCCGATCGAGATCGTCCCGGGAAGCCCTCGTGCTCACCGCTCGCCCCGTACGCCAGGGCAGGCGCCACGAGCGCGCCGTCCAGCGCCCCCGCCGCCGCGTCGACGACCGCGCAGGCGACCGCCGTGTCGGTGCCCAGCGGCAGGTGGTGGCCGTGCTGCTCGACCGAGCCCAGCGGGACGACGAGCAACGGCGCGCCCGGGATCTCCGGCCAGACGGCGCCGGCGAGGGAACTCACCCGGCGAGCCTAGGGCGGCTCACTCGGTCGTCGTGCAGACCCGTGCCCCGAGCGTGACCAGGCCCAGGGTGAGGACGGCGACGGCAGCAGCTGCACGCCGACCGCTGCTCAGGAGGCGGACGGGACGTCGTCGGAGACGAGCGCGTCCTGCTCCAGCTCCTTGGCGAGCTCGGCGAAGACCTGACAGATCTGCGCCAGCTGCCCGCCGAGCTCGCGGGCCGGCTCCGCGACGTCGGCGACGTCGCCCTCGGCAGCCGAGCGGCACGAGTGGGGCGCGCCCGACGCACGTGCCCCGATCGCGGTGGTCGGAGGCTGAGGTGTTCGGGGCGGCCCGGACGGGCACCTGGCCTCCGACCCCGAGCGCGAGGAGACCCCATGAGCGACAGCACCGACGACCAGACCCGCAGGGTGGCCGAACTCCTGAAGGGCGAGCGGTTCGGCTTCCTCACCACCGTCATGAAGGACGGGCGGCTCGCCAGCCGGCCGATGACGCTGCAGGAGGTGGAGTTCGACGGGGACCTGTGGTTCTTCGCCGAGCGCGACTCCAACCCCGTCCGGCACGTCACCGACTCCCCGCAGGTGAACGTGGGGGTCGGTTCGGGCGGTACCTGGGTGTCGCTGAGCGGCGACGCCGTCGTCGTCACCGACGCGGCGAAGAAGCGCGAGCTCTGGAACAGCGCCGTCGAGGCCTGGTTCCCCCAGGGTCCCGACGACGACGGCGTCGTCCTGCTCAAGGTGGTGGCCGACTCCGCCGAGTACTGGGACTCGCCCGGCGGCCGACTGGCGACGGCGTTCAGCTTCGTGAAGGCCAAGGTCACCGGCGAGCGGATCGACGGCGGCGAGAACCAGAAGGTCGACCTCTCCTAGAGCCGTTCAGCGGGTCGGGGCTTCCGCCAACCGCTCGATCGCGGGCGGGCCCGGCTGCACCGGGATCCGCACCGCGCCGAGGCGTGCCCCGGCCTGCGCGGCCGGCTCCGGCCGGGCGAACAGGTAGCCCTGCGCGGATCCGCAGTCGAGGTCGGCGAGCGCCTGGCGCTGCCCCTCGGTCTCGACCCCTCGGCCACGACGTCGAGGCCCAGCGTGCGGGCCAGCTCGACGATCGAGGTGATCAACGTGGTCGCCGACCGGCCGCGCGGGAGGTCCATGACGAAGCTGCGGTCGATCTTGATGATGTCCGCCGGCAGGTGGCGGAGGTAGGACAGCCCGGAGAAGCCGGTGCCGAAGTCGTCGATCGCGATGCGGATCCCGAGACTGCGCAACGCCTCGAGCGCGGCGACGACCGAGTCACCGTCCCGGACGAGCACACCCTCGGTGACCTCCAGGGTCAGCTGTTCTGCCGGGAAGCCGGTCTCCTCCAGGGCGGCGACGACGTCGGCGAGGACATCGCTCCCGTCGTGGAACTGGCGCGGCGACAGGTTCACGGCCATCCGCAGCGGCAGACCGGTCTCAGCGATCCATGCCGCGCCCTGGCGCAGGGCCTCGCGCAGCACCCAGCGGCCGATGCCGGTGATCGCGCCGGTCTCCTCGGCGAGCGGGATGAACTCCACCGGGGGCACGAGGCCGCGCTCGGGGTGGTTCCAGCGGACCAGCGCCTCGAAGCCCGTCGTCCGGCCGTCGGTCAGCCGCACCGTCGGCTGGTAGTGGACCTCGAGCTGGCCGGAGTCGGCGGCGCCGGCGAGGTCCTGGGCGAGACCGGCCCGGCGGCGGGCGGCCTCGGCCATCCCGTCGGCGTAGACGACCAGCCGGTTCTTGCCCTGCGCCTTGGCCAGGTACATGGCCAGGTCGGCGTTGCGCAGCAGAGCGTCGGCGGTGCGGTCCGACGAGTCGGTGGACGCGGCCACACCCACGCTGCCGTGCACCGTGAGCGTGCCGTCCGACAGGGGCACCGGGAGCGACAGCGCGATGAGGGCACGCTCACCGACCGCACGGGCGACGTCGGGACCGCCGTTGACGACGACCGCGAACTCGTCGCCGCCGATCCGGGCGACGACGTCGCCCGGCCGCACGCACCCGCGCAGCCGCTCGGCGAGGACGAGGAGCAGCTCGTCGCCGGCCGCGTGCCCGCGGCTGTCGTTGACGGCCTTGAAGTCGTCGAGGTCGATGAACAGGAGGCTGACCGCGCCGCCGCGGGCCAGCAGGCGGTGGGTGATCTCCTCGAGCAGCGTGCGGTTGGCCAAGCCGGTCAGCGGGTCGCTGAGCACCTGGTCCTCGTTCAGCCGCCACGACGCGAGGTGGGCCAGGCTTGCCGCCAGCACGAAGGCGGCGTGGATGCCGGCCCACACCCACGGGTTGGCGAAGGCGGCGTCGTGGCCGAAGACCGCGTGCGGGAAGACCGTGCCGAACAGTCCGTGGTGCAAGGTGACGACGACGAGGGCGATCCCGAAGGGGATCCAGCTCTGGTAGAGCGCGACCACGCCGATCATCACGAAGAAGCTGAAGTGGGACTCCGTGACGCCGCCCCAGAGGTGCACGAGGGCCACGCAGGCCGCCATCAGGCTGCCGGTGGTCGCTACCGCCCGGACGTCGCGGCTGAGCCGGGGAGCACCGCGAGCCCGACCGGGCCGGCCACGGCGGCCAGCACTGCGACTGCGGCCGGTTGCCCGTAGCCGCGCAGCCAGCCGAAGATCACGAGCAAGCCGGCCGAGATTAAGGCGATCCGGACGATCGTGCGGTGTCGTCGCTGCCACACCCCTTCGGGCAGCGAACGCCCCTGGGGCAGCAGGCGGGCGGCACGGTCCCGCAGTCGGAAGAGCATCACGTCTGCCGCATCGGCCCATCCGACATGGAACTGAAACGCCTCTGCCCCTTCCGGGGTGGGGTCAGCGCAGGTCGAGGCCCACCAGCGGCGACTCGTCACAGATCTTGCTGGGCATGGCCGGGATGCCCAGGAGGGTCGGCTGGCCGCGGACGGGACCCGTGTGCGAGTGGTCGATGTGGCTGCGGGGGTTATCACGTCCACGCCTCGGGCGGCCAGCGCCGTCTCGCCGTAGCCCTGCACGCACTCCGGGTCGGGTCCGTCCAGGGGCAGGCCGGTGAAGAACTTCGCGGCCATGCACCCGCCGCGGCAGGCGTCGAAGTGGGCGCACTTCGTGCAGGCGCCGCCGGTCTGCGGGTTGCGCAGGTCGGCGAACAGCTCGCTCTGCTGCCACACCCGCTGGAAGCCGCCCTCCTCGCGCACGTTGCCGGCGAGGAAGTTCTCGTGGATGGCGAACGGGCAGGCGTAGACGTCACCGACCGGGTCGATCAGGCAGACCACCCGGCCGGCGCCGCACAGGTTGAGGCCCGGCAGGGACTCCCCAGCGCGGAGAGGTGGAAGAACGAGTCGCCGGTGAGCACCTGGTCGCCGTTCGCGAGCAGCCACGCGTAGAGGTCGCGCTGCTGCTGCTGGGTGGGGTGCAGCCGGTCCCACACGTCCGCGCCGCGGCCCGAGGGCCGGAAGCGGGTGATGCGGAGCTGGGCGCCGTAGCGGTCGGTGAGCGCCTTGAACTCGTCGAGCTGGCCGGCGTTCTCCCGGGTGACGACGACGGAGACCTTGAAGTCCGTCATCCCGGCCTCGGCCAGGTTCTCCAGCGCCCGGGTGGCGGTGGCATAGGAGCCCGCTCCGCGGACGGCGTCGTTCACCTCGGCGGTGGCGCCGTCCAGGGAGATCTGGACGTCGACGTAGTCGGTGCGGGCCAGCTGCTGCGCGCGGGCCGTGTCGAGCTTGATGCCGTTGGTGGAGAACTTGACGCCGACGTCGTGGCCGATGGCGTAGTCCAGCAGGTGCCAGAAGTCCGGGCGGACGGTCGGCTCGCCGCCCCCGACGTTGACGTAGAAGACCTGCATCCGCTGCAGCTCGTCGATGACTGCCTCGGCCTCGGCGGTGGACAGCTCGCGCGGGTCCCGCCGTCCCGAGGAGGACAGGCAGTGCACGCACGCCAGGTTGCAGGCGTAGGTCAGCTCCCAGGTGAGGCAGATGGGGGCGTCGAGGCCGTACTCGAACTGGTCGACGAGGCGGCCGCCCACGGGGCGATCGGGGACGACTGCGGTCACAGGGTGCTCCGTGTTTCTCCGGTGGGGTGGCCCCGGTGCAGGGGCCCGCCGCGAGCGTGCGAGTGGTGGGGAGCAGCGGGGTCCTTCACCCGGCGTTCGATCATGTGCGAGCGGGCGAGGTCGGCCAGCGCCTTGACGTAGGCGGGCCGCTGGGCCTCCGTCACGCCGCAGGCGAGGAGGGTCACGGCGGCGGTCGGGTGGTCGGCCAGGGCCTCGACGACGGCGACCAGCTGCTTCGACTTGAGGAAGGAGAGCTTGCGGTTGCCGAAGTGGTAGACGAGCGCGCCGAACGGCTCGGGCCGCAGGGCTACCGACCGGGCCTTCCGCCAGGGCAGGTCGACGTCGAAGGCGACGGCGGTGGTCATCTCCCGGCGTCGGTCAGTAGACGCCGCACATGCCGTCGATGGAGACCTCCTCGACGAGCGACTCCTCCACGACCTCCTCCGCCTCCGCGACCGCGGGGCCGGAGCGGAACGGTCTCGACGGCGGTGTTCGTCTCGGGCACGAGGCACTCCAGGTGATCGCGGTCACGGATGGATGGGGCGAGGCTAGTGGCACCCAGTGTCACCGGACAAGGTGGGCTACCTGCCCGTGGTCAGCATCCACCCGCGGGAGCCGACCGGCATGATCTGCGCGTGACATCGACGGGAACCGCGCCCGCCGGGTCCGCTCGGGCGCGGGTCGAACGGGCTGCCCTCGACCTGTTCACCCTCCGCGGCTTCGAGAACGTCACCAGCGACGAGGTGGCCGACTCCGCGGGCATCAGCCGCCGCACCTTCTTCCGCTACTTCGCGACGAAGGCCGACGCGGTGTGGGGTGACTTCGCCGGCCACGTGGCACGGCTGGAGGAACTGCTGACCGCGACCGATCCGGATACGCCCGTCCTCGCCGCAGTCTGCGCCGCCTACGTCGAGGTGAACGACTACCCCCGTCGGAGCTGCCGCTGCTGCGGGAGCGCATGCAGCTGATCCTGGGGAGCCGGCCCTGCTGGCCCACTCCCAGCTGCGCTACGCCGAGATCGATCGGGTGGTCGCCGAGTACGTCGCCCGGCGGACGGGTGACGAACCCGCCACCCTGGTGCCGCGGCTGGTGGGGGCGAGCACGCGGGCCGCGGCGATGACCGCCTTCGCGGTGTGGCTGACCGACGACCGGGTGCCGTTGCGGGAGCACCTCAACCGGGCCTTCGACGAGTTGACCCGGGGATTCCCGAGCCTGGGCCGCTGAGGGGCCCGGCGGTGACCGAGCCCCTCGCCCGTGCTCAGAAGTACTGCGCGCCGCCGTCGATCGACAGGTGCTCGGCCGTGATGAAGGAGGCCTCGTCGGAGAGCAGGAAGGCCACGGCGTCGGCGATCTGGTCGGCCTCGGCGTAGGGCGGGTCGATGAACGTCGTCCCCATCCCGGCCAGCTTCGGGTTGCTGGCGTTGGTGTGCTCGATCGCGGTGATCATGTCGCCGCTGCCCATCGGCGTGGCGACACCACCGGGATGCACGGAGTTGACCCGGATGCGGTGCTTGCCCAGCTCCGCCGCGAAACCACGGGTCATCCCGACCAGGGCGTGCTTGCTGGTCGTGTAGTGGATCATGAACGGCTGCATCTTCTTGCCGGCGTAGGAGCTGGTCAGGACGACCGACCCGCCGTTGCCGCCGTCGATGATGTGCGGCGCGCTCGCCATCACCGTGTTCCACACACCGGTGACGTTGATGTCGATGGTGTCCTTGAACACCTCGGGTGTGGTCTCGTCCCACGTGCGCGGGATGCAGATGCCGGCGTTCGCGACGACCAGGTCCAGCCGGCCGAAGGCCTCGACGCCGCGAGCGAGGAACTCCGTCATGCCGTCGAGGTCGCGCACGTCGCCCTGGCGGGTGAGCACCCGGCGGCCGGTGGCCTCGACCGCCGCGGCGGTCTCCGCGAGCTCGTCGGGCGTGGCCGAGTCGTAGGGGACGCCCGGCAGCGGTCCGGCGAGGTCGAGGGCGAGGACGTCGGCGCCCTCGCGGGCCAGGCGCACGGCGTGTGCCCGCCCCTGCCCGCGCGCTGCACCGGTGATGAATGCGACCTTGCCGTCCAGCCGTCCACTCACGGGCTCAGCTCCTTCTCGGATGGCGACGCACCCACTCGACGCCGCCCACTGTGGCGGCCGTCTCACCGCCGGCCGTAGCATGGCACTCAGTGCCATCCGGCGTCGAGAGCCGGATCATCGACCCGGGCGGGTCCACGAGGAAGGTCTCCCATGGCGAACGCTTGGTTCGAGTCCGTCGCCGAGGCGCAGCGGCGCGCGAAGAAGAGGCTGCCCAAGGGCGTGTACGGCGCTCTGGTCGCCGGCTCCGAGCGAGGGCTGACGCTGGAGGACAACCTCGCCGCCTTCGCCGAGGTCGGCTTCGCGCCGCACACCGCCGGCCTGGCCAACGAGCGCAACATGGGCGTCACGGTCATGGGCCAGTCCATGTCCATGCCGGTGCTGATCAGCCCGACCGGTGTGCAGGCGGTCCACCCCGACGGCGAGGTCGCCGTCGCGCGCGCCGCCGCGGCGCGCGGGGTGGCCATGGGGCTCTCCTCCTTCGCGAGCAAGCCGATCGAGGACGTCGTGGCCGCCAACCCGCAGACCTTCTTCCAGATGTACTGGGTGGGCACCCGCGAGGAGATGCTCGCCCGCATGGAGCGGGCGCGGAAGGCCGGGGCCGTCGGGCTGATCGCGACGCTGGACTGGTCCTTCGCCTACGGCCGCGACTGGGGCAGCCCTTTCATCCCGGAGAAGATCGACTTCGAGGCGGCCCGCCGGTACGCACCCCAGGTGCTGGTCAAGCCACGCTGGCTGCTCGACTTCGCCCGGACCGGCACGATCCCCGACCTCACCGTGCCGAACATGGTGGCCAACCCCGGCGACCCGGCGCCGACCTTCTTCGGCGCCTACGGCATGTGGAACGCCTCCCCGATGCCGTCGTGGGAGGACGTCGCCTGGCTCCGCGAGCAGTGGGACGGGCCGTTCATGCTCAAGGGCGTCATGCGGGTCGACGACGCGAAGCGGGCCGTCGACGCCGGTGTCACCGCCGTCTCGGTCTCCAACCACGGCGGCAACAACCTCGACGGCACGCCGGCCTCGGTGCGGGCGCTGCCCGCCGTCGCCGAGGCGGTCGGCGACCAGATCGAGGTGCTCCTGGACGGCGGCATCCGGCGCGGCGGCGACGTCGCCAAGGCCCTCGCCCTGGGCGCGAAGGCGGTCCTGATCGGCCGCGCCTACCTGTGGGGCCTCGCCGCCAACGGCCAGGCCGGCGTCGAGAACGTGCTCGACCTGCTGCGCGACGGGCTCGGTTCGGCGATGGTCGGCCTCGGCCGCCCGAACGTCTCCGACCTCAGCCGCGACGACCTCGTCGTCCCGGCCGACTTCGAGCGCCAGCTCGGCAGCGCCGCCGTCGACAACGCCCTCCTGGGCACCTCACCCGCGCGCCGCCGCCGCGAGGCCTGAGACGCCGCGGGTTCCTGCGTTCAGGGGCGCGGTCCGGTGTCCCCCAGGAGGACCGCCCGCCGCCGCAGTCGGCGGCGCGTGAACGGATGGGCGACGGCCATGCCGGTCCAGGCGGCGACCGCCCACCACCACCAGGCGCTGTCGGTGAGCGCGAGGTAGAGGGCCAGGACGGCCATCAGGGCGAAGAACGGGGACGCCCAGCGCCGTTGACGCTCCATCGGCTCGAGCTGGGCGCGGAGGAGGTCGTGCGCGGCCTGGCGCACGACGGGATCCGAGGGCACCGGTCCGCGCCAGCCGGCCCGCCGAACCTCCCGCGACAGACCGCCGGGCGAACGCGCTGCGAGCTCCCGCGCGCCTCGCCACTGCCGGTGCGTCACGGGCCCCATCATCGCGCCGAAGAGCACGCCGGCGATGGCGGCCGTCACCAGCGCGCGGGTCCAGCTCTGACCCTCGAGGAAGCGCGACCACACCGCCCAGGAGAGGCCGAAGAACCCACCGAAGACCGCGGCCAGCGCCCAGACCGGCGCATGGATCAGACGCTCGCGCATCCGGAGATCGTGCCGGGCGACGGCGCGTCAGAGCCATCGCGTCACCCGGTCGGGCGTCCGGACGGCGGCCCGGCGCCGCGACGCCCTGCGCGACCGTGCACCCCAGGGTCCTCCGATCCGAGGAGAGCCCGACAGGCGCACAGTCGCGCCCGGCTACCGCTCAGCGGCCGAGCAGGCCGCCCAGTCCGCCGCCACCGAACTTCTTGATCAGGTCCATCGGGTCGATGCCGAACTTCGAGAGCAGGCCGGCGTCCTTCTCGGTGTCGACCTGGTTCGGGAGCTCCTGGTCGGCCTGCTGGGCCTTGGCGTCGTCACCCTGCGAGCGCAGCAGCTGCAGGATCTGGTCCTTGTCGATGTTCATGGCCGCAGCGGTACCCGCGTCGACCGGTGCGACGCGCGTTCGCGCCGGCAGACACTCATGGCCGGAGCAGGTCGGCCCGGCGTCGCAGCCGCCGCGGGAGCACGAACCAGCCGTACACCAGGAGTCCGAGGGTCGCGGCCACCCCGACCCACCACCACGGTGAGGCCTGGACGGCCAGGTTGACCAGCATCGCGACGATGACCAGCGAGCCCACGACACCGACCACCCGGCGACGCCGCTGCTCCGCGAGCGCGTTCTGCGTCAGCGCGTACGCGGCAGCACGGGTCTCGGGATCCTCCGGCACCGGTCCGCGGAGGAACGCCCGCTCAGCAGCTCGCCGGTCAGCTGCCGGCAGCCCCGCCACCGCCTCGGTCCGGCGCCGGATCTGCCCGTGGAGCAACGTCGCCCCGACGATGAACCCACCCACCCCGGCACCGACGAGCCCGGGGACGGCATCGGCCCAGCCGTCCCCGGCGATGACGGCGATTCCGAATCCCGTGCCCAGCCCGCAGCAGAGTCCCATCACCAGGCCGAGCTGCCAGCGTGGTGCACGGGTCAACCAGTCGTTCACCGAACGATGATCACCAGCACCGGACGTCCGGACCAGCCGCACCAGCCGGTCGGGCACGGGAGCCACCCGTCCGGGCGTACCGGGCGCGCCGGACCGCACCCGGCCGGCCAGGACACGACGCCGCTCAGGGCATGACGGAGCCGACGATGCGGTCGGGGCGGATCCGCACCGACGAGGCCCCGCCCAGCCAGTTCCGCAGACCGCCCGACGGGTCCTCGACCCGGAGCTGCGTGCCGTCCGCCCGCCGCACCAGCAGGTCCGCGGTGAGGTCGGCGTAGCCGCTACCGAGGACGTCGTCCAGCCGGCAGCGGCGCCCGTCGACGAGCACCTCGGGCTGCGGGACCAGCGCTCCGGCGAGCCGCCGTCCCGCCCGGCCCCGGCGCTCGACGAGGGGCCCGCGGCGCAGCGGCGGCGTCCGGCTGTCGGTCGCCAGCCGCGCCACCGCGGGGATCCGCCGCACGGCGGCCAGCACCCCGCGGCGGAGGACGTCGCCGCCCCGTCCCCCGCCGGTCATGAGCCCTCCGAGCAGCTGGGCCAGCCGGATCAGGGCGCGGGCGTGCGGCTCGCGCTCGGCCTGGTAGGTGTCGAGGAGGTCGTCCCCGGCCTCGCCGGCCAGGACGGCGGCCAGCTTCCAGGCCAGCTGGTGGACGTCGCGGAGCCCGAGCCCGAGTCCCTGCCCCACGAACGGCGGCGAGAGGTGCGCGGCGTCGCCGGCGAGCAGCACCCGGCCGGAGCGCCAGCGATCGGCGACCTGCGCCCGGAACGTGTACTCGACGGCCCGCACGATCTCGACCGCCGCCGGGTCGACGGGGGTCAGCAGCTCTGCCAGGCGGTCGGGCGCCGTCGCCTCCGCCACGGTCTCGCCCGGAGCCAACCGGCTCTCCCAGCGGTACCGGTCGCCGGTCACCGGCATGAACGTCGCCGGTCGCCGGGCGTCGCACACCTGGTGCACCCCGGCCAGACCGGCAGCTCCACCGGCGAGCGGACGTCGAGCACCAGCCACCGGTCGGCCGGCCCGAGGTTCCGCATCGACGCCCCGACCAGGCCGCGCACCGTGCTGTTGGCGCCGTCGCACCCCAGCACGGCGCCCGCCCGGACGGACCGGTCCGCTCCCCGTCCCGCGGCCGGACGGCGAGCGTCACCCCGCCGTCGGCCTGCTCCAGCCCGACCACCTCGAGCCCACGGCCGACGGTGACGCGCGGGTGCGCGGCCGCGGCGGCGGCGAGGACCTCCTCCAGGTCCGGCTGGTGGATCAGCGAGCCCTGCGGCCAGCCGTGCCCGCCGGCGTCGGGGTGTCGGGCGAACTGGGCCAGCACGCGATGCCGACCGTCCAGCAGCCGCAGCCCGGCGAGAGGCCGGGACCGGGCCAGCACGTCATCGGCGACGCCTGCGGCCTGCAGGACCCGGAAGACCTCGTCGTCCAGGTGGACCGCCCGGGGCAGGGGATACGGACGCCGGTGCCGCTCCAGCACCCGCACGTCGAGGCCGCGCGCGGCCAGCAGCAGCGCCGCCGTCAGCCCCACGGGCCCGGCGCCGACCACGACCACCGGGGCGCCGGACACCCCGCCATCTTCGCCGAGGCCCGCCGTGCGTTGCATCGCGACGGGGCGAACGTTGCATGCCCTTCCGCCGATGTGACGTGCGCCATACGGTGCGCCTCAGGCGTGCGCGTTCGCGCATGCACGAACAGCCCTCGACGAGGAGGCTTCTGTGCCCGTGAACACCCGCGGCGCGATCCTGCGCTCCGCCCCCGGCCAGTGGGAGGTCACCGACCTGGTCGCCGACGACCCCCGCACCGGAGAGCTCCAGGTCAAGCTGGCCGCCTCCGGGCTGTGCCACTCCGACGACCACGTGGCCACCGGCGACATGCCCGTCGGGCACTACCCGTTCCTCGGCGGCCACGAGGGCGCCGGCGTGGTCACCGCCGTCGGCCCGAGCACGCCCGGCTTCTCGGAGGGCGACCACGTCGTCTTCTCGTTCCTGCCCGGCTGCGGCCGGTGCCGGTACTGCGCGAACGGTCAGCAGTACATCTGCGACTCCGGTGCGAACCTCCTGGTGGGATCCCGCTGGGACGACGCCGAGAGCTTCCGCTTCCAGACCTCCGACGGCACCGCGGTCGGCCAGATGTGCGGTCTGGGGACGTTCGCCGAGGTGACCACCGTCGACGTCCGGTCCACGGTCAAGATCCCCGACGACATCCCGCTCGAGGTGGCCTGCCTGGTCGGCTGCGGCGTCGGCACCGGCTGGGGACGGCGGTGCAGGCCGGTGAGGTCAGGGCCGGGGACACCGTCATCGTGATGGGCGTCGGGGGCATCGGCATCAACGCGGTGCAGGGCGCCGCGCACGCCGGGGCCAGCCACGTCATCGCCGTCGACCCGATCGCCTTCAAGCGGGAGAAGGCGATGGAGCTCGGGGCCACCCACTCCTACGCCAGCATCGAGGAGGCCGCCGAGTTCGGCCGCAGCGTCACCAACGGGCAGGGCGCGGACAAGGCGCTGGTCACCGTCGGCGTGCTGAAGGGCGAGCACGTCGCGCAGGCGTTCGAGGCGATCGGCAAGGGCGGACGCGTCGTCATCACCGGCCTCGGCGACCTGACCGACGTGGGCATCCCGATCAACCCCAGCATGCTGGCGCTGTTCACCAAGGAGATCCGCGGTGCGCTGTTCGGCGACCAGAACCCCAGCGCGGACATGCTCAAGATGCTGCGGCTCTACCAGGAGGGCCAGATCAAGCTCGACGAGCTGATCACCAAGCGGTACAAGCTCGACGACATCAACCAGGGGTACGAGGACCTGCACGCGGGCAAGAACCTCCGCGGCGTGATCATCTACGACTGAGCCCGCACCACCCAGGCATAGGAACCTTCACCTCCGTCCAGGAGCGCATTTCCGTAGGTGAAGGTTCCTATGCCCCCGAGCAGGAGGAACGTGACCACCAGCCGGACGGCCGGACACCTCGACGTCGGCGGGATGGTGCGGGTGGCGCGGGAGCGCGTCGTGGCCCGGATCCGCGAGGCCGAGGTGGTCGCCGCAGCCCTCTCCGCCGGCCGGAACGTCATCCTGGAGGGACCGCCCGGCACCGGGAAGACGACGCTGCTCCGGTCGCTGGCCGACGGCGCCGGTGTCCCGCTGGTGCTGGTGGAGGGGAACGCCGAGCTGACGCCCACCCGGCTGGTCGGACACCACGACGCGTCGCGGGTGCTCACCGAGGACTACCGGCCGGAGAACTTCGTGCCCGGCCCGCTGACCCGGGCGATGACCGAGGGAGCACTGCTCTACGTCGAGGAGTTCAACCGGGTCCCCGAGGAGACGATGAACGTCCTGCTCGGCGTGCTGTCGGAGCGGGAGATGCACGTGCCCCGCTTCGGCCGCGTCTCCGCACGCGCCACGTTCCGGCTGGTCGCCGCGATGAACCCCTTCGACGCCGTGGGGACCGCCCGCGTCACGCCCGCCCTCTACGACCGGTCCTGCCGGGTGGCCATGGGCTACCAGGACGAGGAGGCCGAACTGCGGGTGGTCGAGTCGGTGACCGGCGCAGACGCGCACCTGGTCGCCCGGGCCGTGCGGGCGGTCCGGATCACCCGCGACCATCCGGAGCTGCGCATCGGGGCGTCGGTGCGGGGCGCCATCGACACGGTGCTGATCGCCGTCGAGCTCGGCAGGGTGCGCGACACGGCGGCCCTCGAGGAGGAGACCGGCCTCGACGCCGTCCTCGCCGCACTGACCGGGAAGGTCACCCGCGGGGACGGCGTGGCCCGGCCGGTCGAGGACGTCGTCGCCGACATCTGGCGCCGGGCCGGTGAGGAGCTGGGAAAAGCCTGACGCCCGGGAGGCGCCCCCGGGCCGCCGCCACCCCCGGCACGGGCGAGGCGCCGTCGCCGCCGCGGGTGGTCACCGACCCGGCCGAGGTCGAGGAACTCCTCCGCTCCCAGGCTGCCCGGCGCAGCAGCCGCGACCAGCTCGCCCGCAGCAACGCCGACTTCGACGCCGTCTCCCCGCAGGCAGGGAGCCTGGACGCCGCCGCTGTCGCCGACCTGGCCAGGCGCGACCCGGATGCGGCGGCCCGCGTCCTCGCGCAGGCCGCCCGCGCATTCGACCCGGGACTGCGTGCAGCCGCGCGGGCACTGGCCGCCCGGCTCGTGGTCGGTCACCCGCGCAGCGGTGTCCCCGACCGGCCCGGCACCAGGCGCATGGTCACCCGCCGGGAACCGACCGGGTCCGACGTCGACCTGGACGCCTCGCTGGCCGCGCGCGGAGCGGAGCCGCACTGGCGGGCCGAGCACCTGCACACCCGCGGGTGGCGCTCCACCGGGCGGGCGGTGCTGCTGCTCGTCGACGCGTCCGGCTCGGTGGCCGGCGACGAGCTGGCCACCGCGGTGCTGACCGCGTCCGCGCTCGTGCAGCGGTTGCGCCCGGGGACGAACTGGGGGTCCTCGCCTTCTGGTCGACCGCCGTCGTCCTGCGTCCGCTGTCGGCCGACCCCCGGGTCGACGTCGTCGTGAACCGGCTCTGCGACCTGCGCGGCGGCGGCACCACCGACCTGGAGCTCGCGCTGCGGACCGCCGCGGCGCAGCTGGATCGCTCGCGGGCCGGCGACCGGCAGGTGCTCCTGCTCTCGGACGGGCTGGCGACCGAGAGCCCCGACCCGGTCGCCGCCGCCCGGGCGCTGGCCCGGCTGCCGGCGCGGCTGCACGTGCTGGCGCTGTCCGCGGAGGCGGACGCCACGGCGTCGTGCGCTGCGCTCGCCGCGGCCGGTGGCGGCCGGGTCGCGGCGCTGCACCGTCCGTCCGCGGCTCCCGGCGCGGTCCGCGAGCTGCTGGACTGACGTCAGGCGCCGCCCATCATGTCCTCGAGGTCCAGCGCGTCGTCGGGCACGGTGATGTCCTCCGTCTCCCCGAACCGGCTGAAGGTGATGCCGTCGGGGGTGTCGTCGCCGGTCATCCGCAGCGGATACGGCTTCTCGTCGTCGGCGACGGTCAGGGTGCTGCCGTCCTCCTGCTCGACGACCACGACGTCCTCACCGTCGAGCTCGTCGGTGCGGACCTCGTCCCCGAGCGGGCTCTCCGGGTTGCGCAGCTCCTCGACGATGCCGGCCAGGGTGAAGTCGCCGAACTGGCCCGCTGCCTCGCCGGGCAGCACGATCCACTGGTCCTCGAAGAGCGTCGTCATGCCCTCGGGCATCCCGAAGGACGCCCAGAACTCCGGCGACGCCTTGAGGTAGGAGGTGCCGTCGACACTCAGCAGCTCGACCTCGGCCCCGCCCAGCGAGATGGTGCCGGTGGCGTCCTCGCCCTGCAGGTGCAGGTCGACCTCGCCCTCCTGGCCGTCCTGGTCGATCGCCCCGGAGACGTGCACCGAACCGGCGTCCTCGAGGACGTCGGCGGCCGCGGTCACGATCTCCTCGGCGGTCTTCCCCTCGAGCGGGCTGCCGCCGCACGCGGCCAGGAGCAGGGTGGCCGCGATGACGGCGGTGAGCCGGGGGATGCGCATGGTGGAGATCCTGCGGTCCACCGCACCGTCACGAGCGGCGCCCGGGGTCTACGGCGTGTCGCGCGCCTCCGGGGCCGGCGCGTCGGCGCCGGGCGGACCGCCGCGCCGGCCCGCGACGGGTCGAGCGGGACGGCGCAGCGCAGGACCGCCGGGCCGAGCCGGAGCGCACCGTCGGCGAGCGGGGCGCAGCGGATGCCACCTCGGCCCCGAAGACCGCGGTGCGCACCGGGAGCCAGGACGGTGTCCAGCCACGCGCACGGGTTGGCCGGTCGGCCGCCCCGCAGCACGACGGCACCCTCTCCGCAGTCGAGGGTGAACACCTCTCCGCGAAGGGCCTCCACCTCCGTGCCGCGCAGCACCACGTTCCGGCGGGTCAGCAGCGGGTCCAGCGGCCCGGCCCCGAGCTCGGCGGCGAGGGACTCCAGCGACTCCGCTCCCAGCACCGTGACCGAGGCGTCCCGGTGCGCCGGCTTCCCGCGTAGCGGTCGCCCACGATGCCGAACCCCGCCCGGACCTCGAGCCGCTCCCGGCGGTCGGCGGACTGCTCGGGCACCGTGCTGCCCGGGCGGCCGTCGTACCGGTGTTCGGGCGAGGCCAGCAGCCCGACGATCTCGACGGCGTACACGAACGGGAGGTCGTCGCTCACGGGTCCTTCGTCAGCGGTCGGCCGTACGGTGGATCGGGCCCTCGATGCCGGCCAGCCGCTCACCTGTACCGCCCCACCGCCCGGCGATGATCTCCGCGGCGATGGAGACGGCGGTCTCCTCGGGCGTGCGGGCACCCAGGTCGAGCCCGATCGGCGAGGACAGCCGGGCGATCTCGGCCTCGGCCAGCCCGGCCTCGCGCAGCCGCGTCTCCCGTTCCTCGTGCGTGCGCCGCGATCCCATCGCGCCGACGTAGGCGACCGGGATGCGCAGCGCGACCTCGAGCAGGGGACGTCGAACTTCGGGTCGTGGGTCAGCACGCAGAGGACCGTGCGCTCGTCGATCCGGCCCGCGTCCACCTCCGCCTGCAGATAGCGGTGCGGCCACTCGACGATCACCTCGTGGGCGTCGGGGAACCGCTTGGGCGTCGCGAAGATCGGCCGGGCGTCGCACACGGTCACCCGATACCCCAGGAAGGCGCCGACCCGGGCGACCGCCGCGGCGAAGTCGATCGCGCCGAAGACGACCATCCGCGCGGGGGCGCGAAGGAGTTCACGAACAGCGTCAGGTCGTCCCCGCGCCGCTCGCCGTCGTGGCCGACGTGCAGCAGCCCGGTCCGGCCGGCCACGAGCATCCCGCGGGCGTCGGCGGCGACGGCGTCGTCCAGGCGCTGCAGGCCGAGGGTCCCGGACGAGCGGTCGGGCCACAGGACCAGGCGCCGGCCCAGCCGGTCGTCGGGGCCCTTCACCACGGTGACGACGGCGACCGGCTCGTGCCGGTCCACCGACTCGGCGACCTCACCGAGCTCCGGGAAGGACTCGCGCGAGATCGACTCCACGAAGACGTCGAGGATGCCGCCGCAGGTCAGCCCGACGGCGAACGCGTCGTCGTCGCTCACGCCGTAGCGCTCCAGCGTGGGGACGCCGGTCTCGACGGCGTCCTTGGCCTCCTCGTAGACCGCGCCCTCGACGCAGCCGCCGGAGACGCTGCCGACCGCCGTGCCGTCGGGGCCGACGAGCATGGAGGCGCCGGCCGGCCGGGGCGCCGAGCGCCAGGTGGCCACCACGGTGCCCATGCCGACGGTCTCCCCGGCCTGCCACCAGCCGACGAGGTCCTCGAGGACATCACGCACGTTGGATCACCCCTGTCAGGTCCTCGAACGCGGCCATGCTGTGCCCGGCCACGAGGGCGTCGACCGACGGGAGGGCCGCCTGCATCCCCCGGTCAGCGGCTCGTAGCCCGACCGCCCCTTGTGCGGGTTCACCCAGACGACGGCGTGGGCCAGCCGCCGTAGCCGGGCCATCTGCCCGCCCAGCAGCGCGGCGTCGCCGCGCTCCCAGCCGTCGCTGCAGACGACGACCACCGCGCCACGGGCGGTGCCGCGCTGCCCCCAGCGGTCCAGGAACGCCTTGAGCACCTCACCGAGGCGGGTGCCGCCGGACCAGTCCGGGATGGCCGAGCCGCTCGCGGCTAGTGCCCGGTCCGGGTCCCGCAGCCGCATCTCTTGGGTGACCCGGGTCAGGCGCGTGCCGATCGTGAACACCTCGGTGCTCATCGGTCGGGCGCGGACGGCGGCGTGCGCGAAGCGGAGCAGGGCATCGGCGTAGGGCGTCATCGACCCCGACACGTCGATCAGGAGGACCACACGGCGCGGCCGTGCCCGCCTGCGGTGGTGCAGCAGCCGGGTCACTTCGCCACCGCTGCGCAGGGCGCGGCGCACCGTCCGAGCGGGGTGGACGGGCCCTTGCAGGCTGGGCCGCCGTCGCCGGGTCGGACGGATCGGGGTTGCGGGCACGAGCAGGGCGAACAGTCGACGCAGGTGCTCACGCTCGCTCGCGGTCAGGCCGGCGACATCCCGGTGACGGAGCACCTCGTCGGCGCTGGCCTGCACCGTGAGGTCAGGTGCCTCGGTCTCGTCGTCGCCGTCCCCGGTATCGGAATCCAGCGGGGCAGCGGCTGCCATCTGCGGGTCCTGCCGACTCATGGACAGCGGAACCCACGGCTGTTCGCCGGCGAAGTACGCGGCGAAAGCGGCATCGTAGCGGTCGACGTCCTCGGGACCGCCGCAGAGCGTCAGCCGGCCGGCCCAGTAGACGGCCCCCGGGTCCAGGACGCTGAGCGCGCCGATCGCGACCAGCGTCGCCTCGACCCGGTCGGGCGTCGCGGGCACCCCGCGTAGCGGAGAGTCCGGGCGAAGCCGAGGACGGTGTCGACGACGTCTCGCGGCCCGCCTCCGCTCCTGGCCATGACGTCATCACCCACCGAAGAGGACCTCGGGCGCCAAGGACTGAACCCGCTCCGTGTCCTCGCGATACTTCAGCACCGCACCGAGGGTGCGGGCAGCGAGGTCGGGATCGAGCTCGCGGGCGCCGAGCGTGTGGAGGGCCGTCGCCCAGTCCAGGGACTCCGCGATACCGGGGGTTTGAGCAGGTCCAACGTCCGCAACGTCGCCGCCGCCCGGGCGACCTCACCGGCGAGCTGCTCGGTCACCTGCGGGAGCCGCCGGCGGAGGATCGCCACCTCGCGTTCGAAATCGGGGTGCTGCAACCAGTGGTAGAGGCAACGCCGCTTCAGGGCATCGTGCACCTCCCGTGTCCGGTTGGAGGTGAGCACCACGAGCGGCGGGGTCAGCGCACGGACGATCCCGAACTCCGGGATGGAGATCGTGAAGTCGGAGAGCACCTCGAGCAGGAAGGCTTCGAACTCGTCATCGGCACGATCCACCTCGTCGACCAGCAGCACGCTCGGGGAGTCCTCGAGCGCCTGCATCAGCGGCCGCGCCAGGAGGAACCGCCGGTCGTAGAGCGAGGCCTCCAGCTCTTCGGTGTCCTCGGCCGCATGTGCCGCCTCGGCGGCCCGCAAGTGGAGCAGCTGCCGACCGAAGTCCCAGTCGTAGAGGGCCTGACTGGCCTCGAGGCCCTCGTAGCACTGCAGCCGGTAGATCGGGCGCCCGGTGATCTGCGCGAGCGCGTGCGCCAGCGCGGTCTTGCCGACGCCCGCCTCGCCCTCGAGGAACAACGGCCGGTGCATGACCAGCGCCAGATAGGCGGCGGTCGCCAAACCCTGGTCCGGCAGGTATCCCGTCCCTTCGAGGGCCACGGCCAACTGGTCGGGATCGGTGAACCCGGGGTCGGCAGCACCTGCCGCAGCGGGCAGTGCGGTGGTGTTGCTCACAGCCCCAGCATCCCATGTGTGCGCAGTGGGCCACAGGCGGTTCACCGCAGGGCCGACCTCGCAGCGGCTGCTCGCCGTGGGAAGCGGCCGGTGGAGGACCCTGCTCGACGATGTCGGCGCCCACGGGGTGACGACCACACCCAACACGCCGACGGAGGGAGCCCGTCACCGACCAGGAACGCCAGCGGTAGACCCACGTCAGGGTCGTTCCCATTACTTCGCAACTGACCCACCGGTCCAAAAAGGGCCACTTTCATTTTTTAGGGCGGCATGACCAGAGTCATTTCACGCCATTCCTGGAAGGAAAGGCGTCACCGCCCGCCTCGACCGGACTGCGGCCCGCAGACTGCCTACCTGGAAGGACTCCTGCGACGTAGGTCACTCGGCGCCGCCGATTGCGTGCGGAACGCCCGTGGCGCGTGGCAGTTGTCACAGCGATCATGGGCATCTGTTGCGCCCCGACCGCGTTAACGTCATCGAAACGAAAGAAAGACGCCTCGCGCGCGCAGAGAAGAGAGAAGAACGTGACGACCACCTTCACCCGGATGATCGCGAACTTCGGAGGCATGGTGCTGCACTCCGTCCGCACGGCACGGGCCTATGACAACGCCGGCTCCGACGCCGCGCGCCGCGAAGTTCTGCACCGTTACCTCGTTGAGTCGGCCGAGTACCAGCCGACGGTCGAGGACCGCCACGTCCCCGCCGTCGACAACCGCCGCCTGCTGTCGCCCATCAAGGGTCGTTTCGCCGCCTGATGGGCCTCCGGTCTCGGGGTCGGGTCAGGCGACGGTGCTGAACGTCCCCGAGCCACCGCCACCAGCGCACCCCCGGGGTCGTGGATGTGGACATCCACCCGAGCGATCGAGCGGCCGGCCCTGAGCACGGTGGCCGTGGCCACCAGCGCCTCGCCCCGCGCGGCACGCAGGTAGTCGATGCGCAGGTCGATGGTCGGGGACACGCGCCCCGTCCGAACAGCGACGGCGGCATGACCCGCCAGGTCGGCGAGGGAGGCAATGACGCCTCCGTGAAAGGTGTCACCGTCCTCCCGGATGCCCAGTTCGGTTCGGAACGGCAGTCCGACCCGTACCGTCCCCGCATCCGCGTCCGCGTGCAGCGCCTGGGGACGCAGGAGGTCGTGGAAGGGGCACCTGTCGATCTCGGCGCGTAGCCGGGTCAGCGCATCCTCGGTCACCTGCTCCTCCTCCGTCCGTGCACGGCGCGCGGGCACGTTCGCCGCATCGGCCCTCGGGCCGAAGGCGAGAACACCGCGATCCGCCTCGTCAACCGGCGTCGGCGCCGGCGAAGACCTCGATCCTCATCGGGGTGCAGTGGTAGGCGTTGCACGGATTCAGGACGTCCTGGGGGCAGTTCGACAGTCCCACCAGGCAGTCCATCTCGGCTCGGAACTCGATGTAGTCGCCGGGCCTGCTGACGGGTTCCTCCGTGACCCACCTCCTGCGTTCGCAATCGTGGTGGTAGTTCATGAAGAGGTCCATGGTGTCGGGGATGTCCTCCGGGAGAATCCCGTACGCGGCGACCGCCTTGCTGATGATCTCGTGGCACCCGTCGCGGGAGTCGACGCCGTACGCCTCGTAGTTCCACGTGTTGCACATGCGGTTGTGCACGTCGTGGACGCCCTTCGGCTCTGGTGTCTCCTTCACGATCGTCATCATGGGCCGGCAGATCGTCGACATGAGGGTGTCCCCTCGGTCAGGCCGTCGCGCGGGACGTAGGGCTGCCCCGGCTTGGGGTGTACCTCGTCCGCGAGTAGGACGTCGACAACTTCTCTCGGTAGTTCTCCGCGTTGAACAGCGCCATGTCGACCACCTGCTTGCCCTCGAGATCCGTCACGCGGAGGTGCTGGCCCCGCTTGACGATGACGGAGTGGCCGGACTTCGGCGGCATCACGTGTGAGTGCAGTACATCCATGGCGTCCTCCTGGACACGAGGGCCGGATGGCCCGGGTACATCGGCTCGCGAGTGACGACCGGAACCGGCCTACGTGGGGAGGCGTCGGCAGCCTCGGAAGCTCCTCCGGCCGTGCGGGCGTCCTCGGGATGCCCCTCACCCGCCTCCTGTAGCAGAGCCCAGACGGTCCCCGGCAGGAGCGGGAGCTTCTCGACCACAGCGCCTCGGACGGCCACTGCGTCGGCCACCGCGGCGACGACGGCAGCCAACGAACCGATCGCGCCCGACTCCCCGACGCCCTTGAGCCCGCCCCACGTCGCCGTCGACGGCGTCTCGACATGCTCGAGCTCCACGCGGACCGTGTCGCCCGCGGTGGGGAGGAGGTAGTCCACCAGGGTGGAGGTGATCGGCTGACCGTCCTCGTTGTAGACCACCTGCTCCAACAGCGCAGCACCGATGGCCTGCGCTGACGCGCCCAGGAACTGCCCTTCCACGATCATCGGGTTGATCATGACCCCGCAGTCCTCCGCGGCGATCAGCCGCTGGATCTCCACGCCGCCGGTACCGGGGTCGACGTCGACGACCGCGACGACGCAGGCGTTCGAATAATTCGCCGGCGGGTCGTAGAGCCTGGTCGCCTCGAAGCTGCGCTCCTGGTCGGCACTCCTGAGGTCGTCACGGCCGAAGCCCGCAGTGACCGTTTCGCGTACCGACAGCCGGGGTTCGGTTTCGCCGGCCACCCACACCTGACCGTCACGGACGTCGAGGTCCTGCTCGTCGGCTTCCAGCAGTCGTGCGGCCACCGCCAGGAGCTGCTTCTTCACGTCTCCCGCCGCCAGCCCGACGGCTCCGCCGCTGACCACGGCTCCGCGGCTCGCTCTGGACCCCGTCAGGCTGATCGGCGCCTGCGACGTATCGCTCCACGTGACCGACACGTCCTCGACGGGGAGCCCGAGGGCATCCGCCGCCACCTGCGCCATGGTGGTCTCCAGGCCCTGTCCCATCGAGGGCGTCCCGAAGCTGACGGTCGCCTTGCCGGACGTGTTGACCACCACACGGGCCGAGTCGTGCGAGGGCGAGAGGAACCCGTGCAGCTGCATGCCTCCCGAACCACCCAATCCCGTAGGTTCGGCGAACGGGCTGATGCCCACCCCGCGCAGCATCCCCGGCCGCGGGGCCGTGGCGCCGTCCGTCAGGATCTCGCGCGCCTTGTCCAGCGTCTCCTGGAAGCTCATGTCCTGGAAGACCCACCCCGTGGACGTGGTGTAGGGCATCTCGGACGCCTGGATGATGTTCAGCGCCCTGAGCTCGAACCGGTCGACTCCCAGACGGCGTGCGGCCTCGTCGATGAGCAGCTCTCTGGCGCACTGCGCCGCCACGAGTCCCACGCCCCGGTAGGGCGCGATCGGGGACTTGTTCGACAGCCGGATCGTGATGTCATAGGTGAAGTTGTCGATCCGATACACACCGGGCACAGATCTCGCCCCGCGGTAGGCCTCCGTCAGCGGGCTGGCGGCGTTGAAACTGTAGGCACCGGCATCCCCCACGATTCGTGCGCGCATCCCGGTGAACCGCATCTGCTCGTCCAGCGCCAGCTCCAGCTCCAGCTCCTGGTCGCGGGAGTGCGGCGCCGCCATGAGGTTCTCCTGCCGGTCCTCGATCCACCTGACCGGACGCCCGCAGGCCATGGACGCCAACACGACGGCGACGTCCTCCAGCTGGGTCGGGATCTTCTGGCCGAACCCGCCGCCGATGTCGTGCATGACCACACGGATGGCGTGCTCCGGCAGACCGGTCACGGAAGAGAGATCCCGTGCGAGGCGGTGCGGAGCCTGCGTGGAGGACCAGACCGTCAGCTTCTGCGACGAGGGGTCGTAGTCGGCGACACACCCGCGCGGCTCCAGCGGTGACGCGGACTGCCGAGGAAACGCAGGGTCTTGGTGACAACCGTCGTCGCACGCGAGAACGCCTCCTCCACGTCGCCGTAGACCTGCTGATCGCGGAACACCACGTTGTCGGGGATGTCCTCGAAGAGCGGTTCGCCCTGACGGTCGGCAGAAAGCGACGGGGACAGCACCTCGTAGTCCACGTCCACCAACTCAGCCGCGTCCTCGGCCGCATAGCGGCTGTCGGCGAGGACGATTGCCACCGCTTCACCGACGAACCGGACCCGGTCGGTCGCGAGCACCGGCTGTGGGGTCTGGAGCAACGCCGGATGGCGGTTGGAGCTGAGGGTGACGGAGGGTAGGTCGCGGGCGTCCAGCACGGCATCCACGCCGGGCATCCCGCGGGCGGCGTCGGAGTCGACACCGAGCAGCCGCGCATGGGCGTGCCCGGACCGCACGAAGACGGCCTCGAGCATGCGCGGGAGCGTGACGTCACCGACGAATCGCCCGCGGCCGGTCAGCAGCCGGGGATCTTCGGCTCGCAGGACCGATGTGCCGATCGGGCCGGCAGCCTCGCTCCGGTTCATCGCTTCACGCCTCCGAGATCGGGGTCTTGTCCGTGGACGTCGGTCCTGAGCTCCGTTCCCGCTGCGCGCGGGCGGTGGGGACGTCGTCCAGTCGTGACGGTCGTCGAGCTCGGCAGCGGTGGCTGTGCCCTCCCATCTCAGCGTTGCCAGGTGCGGTCGGCCAGCTGCACGGCGTCCACGATGCTCTGGTAGCCGGTGCACCGGCAGATGTTGCCCGACAGGGCGTCGCGGATCTCCTCCTCGCCGGGGTCCCGCACCTCGCGCAGGTACTCCTGGGCGACCATCAGGAAGCCCGGGGTGCAGAACCCGCACTGGAGGGCGTGGCACTGCCGGAAGGCCTCCTGCAGCGGGTGTAGTCCCTCCGGCCCCGCCAGTCCTTCCACGGTCTCGACCGTGGCACCGTCCAGCTGGCCCGCGAACGCGATGCACGACCGGACCGATCGTCCGTCGATGAGCACGGTGCACGCTCCGCAGACGCCGTGCTCGCAGCCCACGTGCGTACCGGTCAGCTGCAGGACGTCCCGCAGGAAGTCCGACGCCGTCATCCGCGCTTCGACAGTGCGACGGTAGGTCTTCCCGTTGACCGTCACCTCGATGCGCACATCTTCGCCAGGCTCTGTCATTCGATCCTCCTCTGCGCGCGCTCGGCCGCATTCGCCAGCGCACGCGCCGTCAACAGGCTGATCAGGTTCTGCCGGTACTGGGACGAGCCGACGAGGTCGGCCGGTGGACGGCAGGTCGCCGCAGCCGCCGCTCCCGCTGCTGCCGCGACCTCGACGGTGGGCTGCTGCCCGACCAGGAGCTGCTCTGCCTCGACCGCCCGGTGCGGGCTCTCGGCCACCCCGAACAGGCCAGGCGCGCCGCACTCACCACGCCCTCGGGGTCCAGCGAGATCGTCGCTGCCACACCGACGATCGCGAAGTCACCGTGCCGGGGGCGAACTCTTCCCAGGCCGTGCCCTCTCCGGACCTCAGCGAAGGAAACGTGACGGAGACGAGGACCTCGTCCTCGGCCAGGGCCGAGGTGAAGTAGCTCTCGAAGAAGTCATCGGCGGCGATGACCCTGGACCCGCGAGCGCTCTGCACGGTGAACTCCGCGCCGAGGGCGGTGGCGACGGCCGGAAGCTCCGCCGCCGGGTCGGCGTGGGCGAGGCTGCCACCCACCGTGCCGCGGTTCCGGATGGTCGAGTGGGCCACGTACGGCAGCGCCTGGGTGATCATGGGGCAGGTGTCGCCAAGGAGCGCGGACCGCTCTGCGTCCCGCTGGCGGGTCAGCGACGGCAGCGTGACGGCTTCCCCTCCTCGCGGGGGCGCCATCGAGCTCGGCGACCTTGTTGATGTCGACGATGACCGCCGGGGTCGCCAGCCGCAGGTTCAGCAACGGCCCGAGGCTCTGGCCGCCGGCCATGATCTTGGCTTCGTCACCGTGCTCGGCCAGGATCCGGAGCACTTCCTCCAGCGAGTCCGGGCGCAGGTAACGGAACGGCACCGGTTTCACCGCGCACACCCCCTCGTGCGCTGCGGCCGGGCGGAACGCGCCCGGGGAGGCGGCCGGGGACACCGAGCCGCGGCTGCGCTGCCCGGCTACTTCTTCCACGATTCCAGCGACTCCGGCGCGAAGAGCTCCTCCGGCTCGTAGTGACGCTTGGCGAGGCCCTGCCCCTGCGAGTATTCCAGGAACTTCACGAGCGTCTTGCGGTTGGGCTCGAGGCCGTAGGACCAGAAGTCGTCCGTACCGAAGATCTCGCGGGTCTTCTCGGCCTCGGCGATGACCCAGGGAAGCATGTACTTGAGCGCCCCTGTCTCGCTCAGGTCTGCGTAGACCATGTTCTTGGCCGCCTCGAACGCCTTGACCAGGGACTGCGCGATCCACCGGTTCGCCTCGTAGACGTCCCGCCGGATGACGACGGTGTGCATGATGTGGTGGATCCCGGTCCTCCGGTAGTAGTCCGCTTCCACCTCCACGAAGTTCGGGAACAGCCGCGTGACCGGCGAGCCCTCGCTCCGGCGCAGGAAGGACGACGGCGCCACAGCGGCCATGAGAGCGTCGATCTCGCCCTTCTCCAGCATGTCCGAGAGCGACCGATCGGTCGGGATGGGCGTGACGCTGAGGTTGTCCGGCAGGTCCAGCGGCAGCTTCTCGATACGGCCGGGCTCCTCGACCCCGCCCGTCCAGTAGGTCACGCTGTCGACCGGGACGCCGTACTCCTCGGCGAGCACACCGCGCTGCCACACGCCGGCGGTCATCTGGAACTCCGCGACGCCGACCTTCTTGCCCACGAGGTCTGAGGGGCTCTCGATGCCGGAGTTGCCGTTGATGTAGATGTTTCCGTGGCGGAAGAACTTCGACGGGAAGATCGGGATCGCGACGAACGGCGGATCGTCCTGGCTCAGCGTCATCACATAGGACGACAGCGACATCTCAGCGACGTCGAACTCCGCATGGCGGAGCTGGCGGAAGAAGATCTCCTCGACCCTCAGCGGGACGAAGTTGAGGTCGATGCCCTCCGGCTGGACGCGACCGTCCTGGAGCGCGCGCGTGCGGTCATAGTCCCAGCAGGCAAGGGACAGGCTCAACTTGCTCATGAATAGAAACCTCCGTCAGAGATCAGTCGGTCGTGGAGTGGAGCCCGCATGCGCATGTCGCTTTGCCGGTCCGTGTCCTGCGGGCATGGGTGACGGCCGGACCGCCGCCATGGCCGCCGCGTCGGCATGCGTCCTAGAACGACGCCTTGATCGCCGCCTCGAACCCGGGAGAGGCGTCCAACAGGGCCTCCACCTCCTCGGCGTACTCGGCGCCCCCATCGGGTTGACCGGGCGATCGGGCCCGAGATCCTCCAAAGCGCCTCATTGCTCAAGGCGCAGTCGAGGCCCTCACGCAGCTCAGCCAGGCGCTCTTCCGGGAGACCCGGGGGCGCGGCGATCGCGCGGCCGCTCGCACCGAGGGTCACCAAGCTGTCCACGACTTCCTGCGCCTCCTCATCGGGAGCGGGGAACTCGGAGATCGGCGGAGCGTCCGGCAGAAGCTCGTTCGGCTCTTCCTCCATGACGAGAATTGCCCGCACCTCACCGGATTGCACGGAGGAGACCTGGCTGGTCAGGGAGAGCGACTGAGCATCCGCATCACCCGCCACGAGTGCGTTCCGTGCCTCCCCGGAACCGGGGAAGCCCGTGATCACGTTGACGGGGAAGCCGTACGCGGCCGACAGGACCGTGGGAACGATGTAGTCGTCGCCGCCTGGACCGGTGGCGACGAACCGAACAGGCTCGGAAGCGTCGACGATGTCGGCGAACCCGCTGATCTCGCTATCGGCGCCGACGGTCACCGCTGGCGTCGCGTCGGCAACCCGACCCACCCAGGACATCTCCGCCAGGTCGAACTGCACTCCCTCGGCGTCGGCGATCTGCGCGGCTGCGAAACCCACGGTGTTCGTGATCAGCAACTGCGGCTCCTCGGCGTCGGCGACAGCGAGCGCGTTGGTTGCCAGCAGCCCTCCGGCACCTGGTGAGTTCTTCACCACGATGTCCGCGCCGAGGCACTCACCCAGGTAGGGGCCAAGGCCCGGGCGTAGACGTCATAGCCACCGCCTGGGTCGTACGGAACCACCAGGTCGACGGTCTCCCCTGGTAGAAACCCTCCTCCTCGGCGGCCGTCTCGCCGGAAGCGTTCTCGCCCCCGGAGCCCCCCGCACGCAGCGAGCCCCACGACGATCGCCGCACCTCCGATGGCCCGCGGCCACGACCGGCCTGACATAGTTCCGAACTGCACTCTCATGAACCCTCCACGCTCTGACGACCTTCGTGCCGGACCGAACTGTGAGACGGCTGTACCGTCAGCGCTTCTCCCGGTGCGGGACGGCCGGCTAGAACGACTCCTTGACGGCCGTCTCGAACTCGGGCGACGGATCCAGCACGCCGTCGAGCAGCTCGGCGAACTCTGCACCGCTCAGGATGTTCACGGGACGCTGCTGGGACTCGTACTCGCTGAGCAGCTCCTCGTCCTCCACGGCGCATTGGAACGCCTCACGGAGTTCGGACAGCTGCTCCTCAGGAAGTCCGGGCGGCGCCGCCAGGGCGCGACCGAGCTGCTCGAGGCTGATGAGGCTCTCCACCAACGCTTCCCCTCGGCATCCGGCGCCTCGAACTCCGAGACAGGGGGACGTCAGGCAACGACTCGGCCGCCTCGTCGTCGACCACCACGAGCGGCTCCACCTCGCCGGACTCGATGTTGGCGATCACGCTGTCAAGAACAAGGGCATGGGCGTCGGCGTTGCCCGCGATGACGGCGTTGCGCGCCTCACCGGACCCGGCGAAGCCGGTGATGAGCTCGAGCGGGAAGCCGTACGCCGCCGCCAGGACGCTCGCGGCGATGCCCTCCTGACTGCCGGGGCCCGTGGAGACGAAGCGCACCGGCTCTGTGGCGTCGAGGATGTCCTCGAAGGTGGCGTAGTTCCCGTCCGGCGCAGAGGTGACGACGTCGGGAGCGTTGGCGAGTCGACCGATCCAGGACAATTCCGCGAGGTCGTACTGGACGCCTTCCGCCTCGGCGATCTGGGCGGCTGCGGTCCCTCCGACGTTGACGATCTGCACCCGGAGCTCATCGGGACTGGCGTTCGCCGTCGCGTTCGTGGCCAGCAGGCTGCCGGCGCCGGGCTCGTTCCGCACGACCATCTGGGCGCCGAGGCAGTCCCCAGGTACGGGGCCAGGGTCCGCAGGAAGACGTCGTAGCCACCGCCGGCGTCGTACGGCACAACCAGGTCGATCGTCTCGCCCTCGTAGAAGGACTCCCCGGAACCGGATCCCTCGTCACCTTCGGATCCGCCGCCGCAGGCTGCGAGGATGAGAACCACGGAGCCGACGCCGAGCGCCTTACGCCGTGAGAGGTGCCTGTTGTTCCCGTACTTCGCCATGTGCCCAGGTCCTTCCGCTTGATGTACAGGTGGCACGCATACGGGCGCGTACCGACGGGGTGCCGACTGCGAGACCACGCGATCAGCTGCTCAGAACGACTCCTTGAGAGTTGCCTCGAACTCGGGGACGCGTCGAGCAGCTCCTGCACCTGCTGCGCGTACTCCTCGCCGTCCACGACGTCCACCGGGCGCTTCTGGGACTCGAACTCCCCGAGGAGTTCCTCGTTCTCCAACGCGCACGTGAACGCGTCCCGCAGTTCGCTGAGCCGCTCTTCCGGCAGACCGGGAGGCGCAGCGATGGAACGGCCGCTCTTCCCCAGCTCGACGAGGCTCTCCACGAGAGCCTGCGCGCGGTCGTCCGGTGCCGAGAAGTCAGTGATCGGGGAGTGTCCGGGAGCAGCTCGTTCGCTTCCTCGTCCACCAGGACCACCGGACGCACCTCGCCGGCCTCGATGGCTCCGAGCAGGCTGTCGAAGGTCAGAGGCATGACGTCGGCGTCCCCTGCCACGACGGCGGTGCGCGCCTCGCCGGAACCCGGGAAGCCCGTGATGACCTCGATAGGGAAGTCGTAAGCCTCCGCGAGCCCGGTGGCCGCGATGTACCCCTCGCTGCCCGGTCCGGTCGCGACGAAGCGCACGGGATCCTCGGACTCGAGGATGTCGTCGAACGTTTGGATGTCGCTGTCGGCCGCGACGACCAGGGCCGTGGGTGCGCCCGCGATGCGGCCGACGTGGGAGAACTCGAGGAGGTCGAACTGGACGCCGTCCGCACCGGCGATCTGCGCGGCAGCAAATCCCGCCGTATTCATGATCATGATGCGGCGCTCGTCCGCGTCGGCGACAGCCGTCGCGTTGGTAGCCAGCAGGCCGCCGGCGCCCGGCTCGTTCTTGACCACGACCTGAGCGTCCAGGCACTCACCCAGGTACGGAGCGATGGCTCGGGCGTAGACGTCGAAGCCGCCCCCGGGTCATAGGGAACCACCAGGTCGACCGTCTCGTTCGCGTAGAACGACGCAGCCTCCTCACCTCCCGAGCCAGGACCGCCCTGCTCCTCCGCGTCCCCGCCGCACGCGGCGAGGGCGACGGCCAGTGCCCCACCGCCGATCACGCGGGACATCGACCTACCTACCGCCCTACCGCCCTGCATCATCACCCGGGCTCCGCTCTCATCGGTGTCACACGCGACGCGGACGACGCTGGTGCGACGTCAACGACTGATCATTCAGAACGCGACTGCTAGCTTCGCAGAGATACCGCTGGTGTCGATGGGGCGGAACGGTATACCGTCGTACACGACCCTGCAAGGGTGCCGCGGCAGGTCGAACGCTTGCCTGTCAGAGGTCCCACCGGCCGTTGCGCTCCAGGCATGCTGGTGGGACTCTGCGACGGACCTCGCTCCCCGTCGACGTGCGCCAGGACCGGAGACACAGCTCAACTTTTGGAGTGCGCGTGGGAGAAGCTCTTCTCTCCGGCTTGATGCAGGTCCTCGAGCCAGGGACGTTCGTGTTGATGCTCCTCGGCGTGGCGATCGGCTTCGTCGTCGGCATTCTTCCGGGCCTGGGCGGGCCCGTGACCCTTGCGCTCATGCTGCCCTTCACCTTCAGCATGGAACCGATCGAGGCGTTCGCCTTCTTGCTCGGCATGCTGGTCGTCACGGCGACGACCGGTGACATCACGTCCGTCCTCTTCGGCATCCCCGGTGAGGCCACATCGGCGGCGGCGGCACTGGACGGCTATCCGATGACCCGGCGTGGCGAGTCGGGGCGCGCACTCGGGGCTGTTCTGTTCAGTTCGGCGCTGGGATCCCTCTTCGGCGCCGTGATCCTGGCCCTCTCCATCCCCGTGGTGAGACCGGTGGTGCTCGCGCTCAGCGCACCCGAGTTCTTCGCACTCACCCTCCTCGGCCTCACGTTCGTCGTAACCCTATCGGGCAATCAGGTGCTCAAGGGCTTCCTGATGGCGGCACTCGGTCTCTTCGTGGCATTGATCGGAGTCGACGCCCAGGAAGGGGTGCCGAGGTACACGTTCGATCAGCTCTACCTGTGGGACGGCATCGGACTCATCCCGCTGGTGATCGGTCTCTTCGGCGGCGCTGAGCTCCTCCAGCTGATGCTGAGCAAGAAGAGCATCGCCGGAGGCAGCAGCGACGTGCCGACCAAGATGTCGGGGTCGGACTGGGGATCCGGAACACCCTGACCCACTGGCGGGTCGTCCTCCGCGCGAGCAGCATCGGGGCCATCGTCGGGATGATCCCCGGGCTCGGCGGCTCCGTCTCGCAGTTCATCGCCTACGGGCAGGCGCGCCAGGCCTCCAAGAACCCGGAGATGTTCGGCAAGGGCGCCATCGACGGCGTCATCGCCAGTGGGGCCAACAACAACGCGAAGGACGGCGCCAGCCTCATTCCCACGATCGCCTTCGGCATTCCAGGTGGCGCCTCGACCGCCGTCCTGCTGAGCGCCTTCCTGATCGTAGGCCTGAACCCTGGGCCGGAGATGCTGACGACAAATCTCGACGTCACATTCTCCATGGTGTGGGTCATCGTCATCGCCAACGCGATCGCCGTAGCGGTGGCATTTATGTGTCTCCGACCTCTCACGCGTCTGTCCTTCATTTCGGGACCACTCCTGGTCCCTTTCTTGTTGCTTTTACTAGGTCTAGGGTCCTACAGTTCGAGCAATTCTTTCGGCGACGTGTTCGTCATGCTCGGCGCCGCAGCGATCGGGGTGGCCTGCCTCCGGTGGGATTGGCCGCGGGTACCGTTCCTACTCGCCGTCGTCCTAGGGGCATCGCCGAACGCTACCTTTTCTTGTCGTACTCGCTGTTCGGCTGGTCCTGGCTGACGCGGCCCATCGTCGTCGGCGTAGGTGTTCTTCTGCTGCTCGTACTGCTTCAGCCGTTGGTGCGGCGATTCAGGACAGCGAAGAAGTCTCCCGCCAACCATGAGGAGGTCGGCCTGTGACTTCGGACAGCGAGCGGTCGCTCAGGAAATGGCCCATGGCGGATCTCGTCGCCACGGTCGCCCTGGTCGCCCTGTTCGCCTGGGCGCTCTGGGCCTCGACGGAGTGGTCCCTCCGGGCGGCGCTCTTCCCGCGGATGGTGACCGCTTTCGGGCTTGCTCTCGCGCTGTTCCACCTGATTCTGCTGCTCGCACGGTGGCGTGCCGGCAGCGGTGCCACCGGCGACCACGGGGTGGCGCCGATCAGCGACGCCGAGGACGATCCCCTCGACTACGCCTTCGCCACGGCGGGTCGGCGGGCATGGACGGTGTCGCTGGCATGGATCGCGGCGTTCTTCCTGGCCCTCTACGTGCTGGGCGTATACGTGACGGCCCCGCTGTTCACCGTGTCCTACCTCCGCCTGACCGTGCGGGCCTCGTGGCGGCTCAGCGTCACCTATGCCGTCGTGGTCGGGGTGGTCCTCTACGCCGTCTTCGAGTGGCTGCTCACCCTGCCCAAGCCAGAGGGTCTCTTCCTCTGAGGTTGGGTGCAGCGCCCAGGTCGCCGCCGATGGATAGGCTTGACACCGGCTGACATGAGGGCGGCCACCGCAGGACGCTTCGAGTTCCGGCGCTTCGCAGGAATGGCGGTGGCCGCGATGAGCAGTGTGGTCCTCGACGGCCGTGATGGCCAGCGCCTGCGCACTTCGGAGGCTGGCGCACCCTCAGATACAGCCGAGGACGCCCTCGCCACCGCCTGCGGCCTCTACCGACTCTTCACGATCCAGGCCCTCGACCATGTCCAGAAGCCTGGCCGGCCCGGTGCCCTCGCGGATGCCGGTGAGGTCGATGATCACGGCGACGTACGTACTTGTCGCCGCGGCGGGTGTGGCGCCAGACGTGCTCGTCGACGCCGATCACCTTAGACGCCGTCGAACCGCGTGACGTCGTCGATGAGGACGCGCTGGCCCTCGGCGAGCACGGCGTCGTTGGCGGTGTTCCAAGCGACCCCGAGACCCTCGGCCACTCGGGCGGCCGTGAGGTGACCGACCCCGATCCCCTCGAGCGCCCACCGCAGGCCGCGGCGCGACAGCTTCGCCCGCGGCTGTGCAGCCTTGTTGGTGTCTTGGCGCCACACATGGCCGCATCCGGTACATCGGTAGCGGCGGACCCTGACCACCAGCAGGGTGGGTCGCCAGCCCAGCGGTTGTGCGCCAGCCCTCGGGTCACTGTGTCGCGCGGGACGCCTGCACAGCCGCAGCGGCGGCACCACTGGTCTGGCTCGACGACCCGGCACGCCAGGACCGCACGGTCGGGGCGGAGCCGCTGGCCAACGACTTCGAGACCGAACATGGTCAGGTCAGGGCGAACGAAGGTAGCGTCGGGCACGTCGAGATCTTCCAGATGGGGAGCGTGAGACCTTCCATCTTCGGAAGACCTCGACCCTCATCCGGCGACCGACGCGCCGACCGGCTCCACACCCTCAACTGCGAAGAGCCTATAAAGCCCCGCGTTAGATACCGCTCAGATCGGCGCGGCGCACCCAGTACTCCCAGGCCCGGTCGACGGTGTGCGGCGCATTGTTGTAGAGCGCGCCGATCGCTTCCAGTTCCACCGCGCTGAGATAGGACACGTCACCGCCGAAGCGCGTGGCTTCGCTCTGGATGCGAGCGTTCACCTTCACATAGACACAGGCGTAGATCGTGCTGACGATCGAGTCCAGGGCAACCACGCATCCGTGGTTGCGCATCAGTGCCACCGAGTGGTTGCCCAGTATCGCGGCGAGATCGTCGCCCTGCGCCATGTCGAGCACCAGTGGCGTAGCGGTCGGGAACTTGTCGCGAAAGTCCCACACCGGCGCTTCGGTGCCGATGGCATAGGCCGGATGCACGACGGCCCTCAGCTTCACGTCAGAGGCGATGGTGAACGGCAGGAGGTCGTAGGCATGGTTATGCGCCACCGAGTTGACATCGGGCCGGGCCCGGTAGATTGCGGCGTGAATAAAGCGCTCGACATACATCGGGTGAGGCGCTTCTTCGATCGGACTTCCCGCCAGGTCGTACTCCTTGATGTCCCCCGGCGTGACTAATTCGGGGCTGCGAGACTGCGACAGGAGGAAGCGGTCCGGCCTATCGGGGTGACGGGCACTGACATGACCTAGATGATCTACGACCTCTTCCCGCGCCATGATACGGTTGGCGATGGCCAGGTCGCGCCGGCAATTCTCGATAATGGTCACGTGTCGTCTCCCAGGACAAGTTGTAGTTGATCGTTAACCGGAACGCCGGCATCGAACGCGGCTCGGTCAACGATCATTCATTCATGCTATCGGACAGGCGCAAGCCGAGCGATGCCTACTGAACGGACTAGCCGGATCTTTCGTCCGCCCGCCAGTGATCATCAGGATGCGCCTCGGTGGGCTGCGGAGGCTGATCTTGGCATTGGGGTGTGACGGTTCGTCCGATGTCGCTCGGGTGGGCGCCAGTTCCCCGGTTTCACGGTCCGGGGTCGTGCAGGTCGTCGGGACGAAGGTGCCTGGGTCAGCCGGGGACTGCTATCGGTCTCGGGACCAGGTCGCGCAGCCGCGCGACGGCGTCGCGGACGACGGCGGCCACGGGTGGGTGCGCGGCCAGGTACAGCAGCCGTCGGCGCCCGGTGCGGGCGAACGTCGCCGGGACGGTGAACAGCCTGGTCCGCAGCCGTTTCGGTTCCCACCGCCGGGCGGGGTGACCGTGCAGCGCGAGGGTCTGCATCCAGGCGGTGAGCTCACAGGCCAGCGTGACGAGGGCACACCAGATCTGGTTCTGTGCGAAGTCGTGCAGCGGCAGGTTGGTCAGCCCGGTGTCCTTCGCGCAGCGGGTCCGGTCCTCGGCCCGGGGCCCTGCGGCGGTGCCGCAGCTCCAGATCCGCCAGTTGTCCGCGAGTGCTGTTGGTGGCGAACGCGGTGACCCGCAGCCGGGTCGGCGTCGGCGATCCGCAACTGCGCACCGGGATGCGGGCGTTCCTTGCGGGCGATCACCCGCATCCCCGGCGGCCAGCCTGTGAGGTCCAGCAGGCCGGTGAGTTCGGCGACCCAGGCGCCGTCACGGATCTGATCGTTCGCGTCGTAGGCCGGCGTCCAGACGTTGTCGGGGATCTCCTTCAGCAGGTCGGCGGTGGCGGCCGGCAGGCCGAAGCCGATCGAGTAGGACAACCGGCGGCCGTGCAGCCAGGTCAGGAAGGCGTGGCTGGCCCCGGTCCCGGCGCCGTCGGTGCGGATAAGGATCTTGCGGCCGGGCCGGGTGCCCGGCCGGTGGCCGGGCAGCTGGGCCAGCGCGCCTGGCGGATCAGCGTGATGTCGTCGGCGGCGGTGTTGGAGCCGGCGTTCCCGGCCCGCAGCTGAACGGCCAGCGGTTCCCCGTTGCCCTCGGGGCCGTGGTCGACGAACGCCGACAACGGGTGGAACCCGAAGCCGCGCTTGAACGAGAGTTCACGATTTCGCGCTGGCCAACGGGCGCCACCCGCATGTACTGGGACTACACCCAGCTGCGGTTCCCGCGCCGCGAGGGCATGCGGATCAACTTCGTCCTGGGCTCCCCGCCCTGGCCGTGCGCACCACCGGGACGCTCATCGACCGGGAGGAACGCAAGGGCAAGGGCGCCAGCGACCACGCCCCGGTCGTCGTGGAGCTGGCCGATTAGCGGACCGATCGTGCGCTCGGGGCGCCATCGCGACTGTTCAGGACCCGCGGGACGGTCCGCCTCGACGGGGGCGCCCCGCCCTGTCAGGTGAGCACGGGCACCAGTCTGCGTGATCCGCGAAGGTCCTCGAGCGACGCAACGGATTCGAGCCGCATCGTTTCCAGCAGTTCAGTCCTCAGCGCGCGCGCTACCGACCAACCCCGGTACACGAAGCTCGTGAAGACCTCGACGCTGGCTGCGCCGGCTGCGATCGCGTTGTAGACGTCGGCACCGGTCGAGATACCACCTCGGGCACGGATCATCGCCTTGCCCTCGGTGATGTCCCAGATGTCCCGGATCGCACGTAACGTGTACTCTCGGATCGGTGGCCCGGTGACGGTACCGTGGCCCGCTGCCAGCCGTCGGTCCCGACGCGTCATCGCTGTGCCGGTCGCGCTGAACCCTCTGATGCCGATCGAATATGCGTACTCCACGAGACCCAGTCGCTGCTTCCGATCCGCTTCGGACTGGTAACCGTTTATCTTGAGGAATATCGGCTTGTGTGCGAGCCCGATCACCGTGGTCAGCAGATCAGCCATTGCACCTGCTTCGCTCAACGGGCCTTTCTCCTCGTTATGACATTGCACGTTCAGCTCGACCGCAGTCGCCAATGGCTCCATCCGCGACAGGCCCTGTACGAATCCATCCTTGTCATGCGCACCTATGCTGATGATGAGCGGCACAGGACTTCGGCTCTGTTCGATCCGCCGCGCACTGTACTCCGTGCCATTGCTCGGTAGGCCCTGGCAATTGATGAGCGCTCGCTCATCGACAAGACGTGCCAGCTCCCTGCGCCGATGGCTTGGTTGAGGCCGAGCCATGATGGTCCCGGGCACCAGATAGTCGAAGCCGAGACGGCTCGTGCCATTGATGAGATCCCCGTACTTGTCGAACCCGGGCGCAAGCCCGATGGGCCCCGGGAGTTCGAGAGATCCGACGCTCACCTTGAGTCGCGGATCGGATCGAGTAACACCGCCGAGCGCCCTCCCGACAGAGCGGAGACGGAGCGCCTTGGAAGCGGCAGCGTGCGTCAGCTCGGGGTCGAACCGGAAAAGGGTGGGGCGAAGTACCGATTCGTAGAAGTTGGGCACGCGCGGACTGTAGCGCGCGACCGGCACCGCCGCAATTTCCCGCAAGTCGGGGGCGAGTGCCGCACATGGCTGTAGCGTGACAGCACTCAGGAGAGGTGACAGGTATTGCCGTCGAACGCATGGACCACGACTCCGGACGCGGCTCCGGGAACGTGTGTGCCTACTGAACGGACTAGTGACGGCGCTCAGCTGAAAGTCTCCAGACCTGCTCACTGAAAATCCCCACTCGTGGAGCTCCGCCGAGACGGCGGGGCTCCTCCGAGGATGGCGGTCTCTGACCACCGCACCACCTCGAAGGAGCCCTGCCTCTCATGCTCACACGGGAGGACGACATCGACGTGCACGCGCTACGTCGCCAGGGCTGGACGATCTCGGCGATCGCCCGGCACCTGGGTCGCGACCGCAAGACCATCCGCGCCTACCTCAACGGCCGCCATGCCGGGATCCGCGCCCCGGCCGCTGCGGACGGGTTCGACCCGTTCGTCGACTACTGCCGGGCCCGGCTGACCGAAGACCCACACCTGTGGGCGATGACGCTCTTCGACGAGGTCGTCGGGCTGGGCTACGACCGGGCCTACTCGACGTTCACCCGCCAGCTGCGGGCCCGGAAGCTGCGCCCGGCGTGTGAGCCGTGCGCACCGACCCGCGGGCGGGCGGTGGCGGTGTCGACCATCGGTCCTGGCGTGCCGGGTCGTCGAGCCAGACCAGTGGTGCCGCCGCTGCGGCTGTGCAGGCGTCCCGCGCGACACAGTGACCCGAGGGCTGGCGCACAACCGCTGGGCTGGCGACCCACCCTGCTGGTGGTCAGGGTCCGCCGCTACCGATGTACCGGATGCGGCCATGTGTGGCGCCAAGACACCAACAAGGCTGCACAGCCGCGGGCGAAGCTGTCGCGCCGCGGCCTGCGGTGGGCGCTCGAGGGGATCGGGGTCGGTCACCTCACGGCCGCCCGAGTGGCCGAGGGTCTCGGGGTCGCTTGGAACACCGCCAACGACGCCGTGCTCGCCGAGGGCCAGCGCGTCCTCATCGACGACGTCACGCGGTTCGACGGCGTCTAAGGTGATCGGCGTCGACGAGCACGTCTGGCGCCACACCCGCCGCGGCGACAAGTACGTACGTCGCCGTGATCATCGACCTCACCGGCATCCGCGAGGGCACCGGGCCGGCCAGGCTTCTGGACATGGTCGAGGGCCTGGATCGTGAAGAGCCCCTCTACCTCAACGACCCGACCGCCTGACCCGAACTCGACCCCCGATGTTCCAACGACGGGGACCACTAGGCGGGTGAAGAGACGCGCCTTGGGCGCACTGGTGTAGGCGATGTCAACTTATGACGACGAGCAGGTCACCGCCTTCCACCTGCTGGACGCCGGCGATGGCCAGCCGCGTGACCGTGCCGGCGACCGGGGCGGTGATCGAGGCCTCCATCTTCATGGCCTCGATGGTGGCGACCACCTGCCCCGGGTCCACGCTGTCGTCTTCGCCGACCAACAGGGTGACCACGCCGGCGAAGGGTGCGGCAACCTGGCCTGGCAGGTCAGGGTCTGCTCTCTCCGCGGTCTTGACCACGGCATCGATCGAGCGGTCGCGCACTGAGACCGGCCGCAGCTGCCCGTTCAGCGTGCACATGACAGAGCGGATGCCGCGCTCGTCAGGGGCGCCGATGGCCTCGATGCCCATGAGCAGGGTGACGCCCGGCTCCAGATCGACACTGTGCTCGAGGCCGGACTCCAGCCCGTAGAGGAACTCCTTGGTGGGCAGCAGAGAGACGTCGCCGTACTGGTGCTGGTGGGCGTCGTACTCGCGGGCGGGACCCGGGAAGAGCAGCCGGTTGAGCGTCGCCCGCGGCTGCTCGGCCAGTCCGCGCTCGTCGTCCACAGAAAGCTCCACCGACGGCTCGGCGGGACGGCGTCCCTCCAGCGCCCGGCTCCGGAACGGCTCGGGCCAGCCCCCGGCGGATCCCCTAGATCGCCACGGAGGAACCCGATGACCGAGTCGGGCAGGTCGTACTTGCCGGGCTCGGCGGCGAAGGCATCGACGTCCACCCCCGAGCCCACCAGCTGTAGCGCCAGATCACCGACCACCTTGGACGACGGGGTGACCTTGACCAACCGCCCGAGGAGGCGGTCGACGGCGGCGTAGGCGTTCTCGACCTCCTCGAACCGCTGTCCGAGCCCCAGCGCAATGGCCTGCTGGCGCAGGTTGGACAGCTGCCCGCCGGGGATCTCGTGTGTGTAGACCCGACCAGTGGGCGCCGGCAGCCCGGACTCGAACGGCGCGTACAGGCGGCGTACCGCCTCCCAGTAGGGCTCCAGGTCGTTGATCGCGGCGAGGTCCAGGCCGGTGGCCCGTGGGGTGGCGTCGGTCGCGGCGACGATCGCCGACAGCGGCGGCTGGCTGGTCGTGCCGGCCATGGACGCGACGGCGCCGTCCACGGCGTCGACACCGGCCGACCAGGCTGCGAGCAGCGTGGCGAGCTGCCCCCGGCAGTGTCGTGGGTGTGCAGGTGCACCGGCAGGTCGAAGCGCTCGCGCAGCGCCGTCACCAGTCGCGCGGCCGCCGGCGGGCGCAGCAGGCCGGCCATGTCCTTGACGGCCAACACGTGTGCGCCGGCGTCGACGATCTGCTCGCCCAGGCGCAGGTAGTAGTCCAGTGTGTAGAGGTCCTCCCCGGGTCGGACAGGTCACCGGTGTAGCAGAGCGCCACCTCCGCGACCGCCGTCCCGGTCGCGCGGACGGCGTCGATCGCCGGGCGCATCTGGGCGACGTCGTTCAGCGCGTCGAAGATCCGGAAGACGTCGATGCCGCACGTCGCGGCCTCGCGGACGAAGGCGTCGGTGACCGCCTGGGGGTAGGCCGTGTATCCGACGGTGTTGCGGCCGCGCAGCAGCATCTGCAGGCATAGGTTCGGCACCGCCTCGCGCAGGGCCGCGAGCCGGTCCCACGGGTCCTCGTGCAGAAAGCGCAGCGCAACGTCGTAGGTGGCTCCCCCACGCCTCCAGGCTGAACAACTCCGGGGCGATGCGGGCGACGTGCCCGGCGACCGCCAGCAGGTCCTTGGTGCGCACGCGGGTGGCCAGCAGCGACTGGTGCGCGTCGCGGAAGGTGGTGTCGGTGACCGCCAGCGCCGTCTGGCCGCGCAGCTCGGCGGCGAAGGCCTCCGGCCCCACGGCCAGGAGTCGCTGGCGGGATCCGTCCGGTGGTGCGGTGGCGAGATCGACGGCAGGCAGCTTGTCGACCGGGTCGACCCGCTGCGGGGCTCGCCGTGTGGCTGGTTGACCGTGACGTCTGCCAGGTAGGTCAGCAGCCGGGTGCCGCGGTCGGCGGAGGTGCGCGCGGTCAGCAGGTTCGGTCGCTCATCGATGAAGGAAGTGGTGACCCGCCCAGCGGCGAAGTCTGGGTCGTCGAGCAGCGCCCGCAGGAACGGGATGTTGGTGGCCACGCCCCGGATGCGGAATTCGGCGACCGCCCGCCGGGCCCGGGTCATGGCGGTGGCGAAATCCCGGCCACGACAGGTCAGCTTCACCAGCATCGAGTCGAAGTGCGCGCCGACCTCCGCGCCGAGCGACGAGCCGCCGTCCAACCGGATCCCTGCCCCGCCCGGCGAACGGTATGTGGTGATCCGGCCGGTGTCCGGACGGAAGCCGTTGGCCGGGTCCTCGGTGGTGATCCGGCACTGCAGAGCAGCACCCCGCAGCACGATGCTGTCCTGCGCGAGGCCGAGGTCGGCGAGTGTCTCTCCCGAGGCGATCCGCAGCTGCGACTGGACCAGGTCGATGTCCGTGACCTCCTCGGTGACCGTGTGTTCGACCTGGATCCGCGGGTTCATCTCGATGAACACGTGCCGGCCGGAGGTGTCGAGGAGGAACTCCACCGTACCGGCGTTCACGTATCCGATGGCCCGAGCGAACGCCACCGCGTCGGCACAGATTCGTTCGCGCAACTCCGGATCCAGGTTCGGCGCCGGGGCAAGTTCGACGACCTTCTGGTGCCGGCGCTGCACCGAGCAGTCGCGCTCGAACAGGTGCACCACCCCGCCGCTACCGTCGGCCAAGACCTGCACCTCGATGTGTCGCGGCTCGACGACGGCCTGTTCCAGGAACACCGTCGGGTCGCCGAACGCCGACTCGGCCTCTCGCATCGCCGCCTGCACCGCGGTCGGCAGCTCCGCCGAATCCTCCACTCGGCGCATGCCGCGCCCCCGCCGCCAGCGACTGCCTTGACGAACAACGGGAAGGGCAACGACTCCGCAGCGGCCAGCAGGGCGACGAGGTCAGCACTCGGCTCGCTGGACACCAGCACCGGCAGACCAGCCTCCCGCGCCGCGGTGATCGCCCGCGACTTGTTGCCGGTCAGCTCCAGCACCTTCGCGGGCGGGCCGACGAAGGTGATCCCCGCGCGCACGCACGCCTCGGCCAACTCCGGATTCTCCGACAGGAAGCCGTAGCCCGGGTAGACGGCATCCGCGCCCGCCCGCCGGGCGGCACCGATGATCTCGTCGACCGACAGATACGCCCTGACCGGATGCCCCACCTCACCGATCGGGTAGCTCTCGTCGGCCTTGAGCCGGTGCACGGAGTTGCGGTCCTCCCACGGGAAGACTGCAACCGTCTCGGCGCCCAGCTCGTAGGCCGCGCGGAACGCCCGCACCGCGATCTCGCCTCGGTTCGCGACCAACACCTTGGAGAACATGACCATCCACTTCCGACGGGGTCCTTGCCCGAGCCTCTCCGAGACACTCCCTGGTTGACGGGCCAGGTGTCTTCGTCGACGCCGTGCCACTCGCTTCTCGGCGGACGCCCTCGGCGTCCATCAGACGGGACTGCTGCGACATCGGTCGACACTCGGTCTGCTCCTTCCTCCCGGAGAGGATGTCGCTGTGACCGAGAGGAGTTCCCGCCGGAGTTCAGGCGTGACGTCGTGGAGGTCGCCCGCCGCGGTGCCCGGAGTCAGGCCGATGTCGCCGCCGAGTGCGACGTCTCCGTCGAGTCCGTGCGGCCCTGGTGCAGGCCGACATCGGTGACTGCCTCGTCGACGGACACACCGGTGCCGAGCCCGACGCCGTGCAGCTTCGCCGCACGACGCCGCGGACGGAGCTGGAGCTGGCGATGCCGCGTCGAGCCGCAACCTGTTCTCGCCGCCGGCAGCCTCCCCGGGCGACGCTTTCCATACCCGGGTGTCACGTCACGCTGGCCTGCACGTGGCGGAAGACGGAGGGAGTGGCGCCGCCGTGGTCCGGAGCACGGCCCGCTGCACGTGCCCCGGCTCCGTCAGCGCGGACACCCGCCGCAGGTCGATCAACACGGACGGGCCGGCCGCTCTGGGTCCCGCTGCGGCCCTGGACCGCCGATCACGAGCTCCGCCACGGGGCTGCGGCTCCGTGAGCATCGCATGAACCTCGGTCGAGTCCAGGCATGCCTCGTACCGAACGACGCTCGCGTCACAGCTCGAGGGTGGCAGGCGCAAAGATGCGCTCCAACGGCACCGACCCGCGGCTGAGCCCCTGCCGATGCGACTCGGCCACGAGTTTCTCGAGCATCGCTCGGTTCTGCCTGACGCCGTAGGGGTAGAGGTCCGCGACGATCTCGCCGTCACGGATGAACGTCGCGTAGCCCATCGAGGTGTGCAGGGTCAGGCCGGCGACCAGACTCTCCTCGTAGCGACGCTTGCTCTCGCGGAACGCCTCGAAGAGGTTGAGTGCCAACCAGGGGTGCCGATCGATCAGCGCACGGCGTACGACGATGCAGTGGTTGGCCGGAGTGAAGCCGACCTCGTCGAAGCGGCGGCTCGTCTCCGCCACGCGGTCCGGGAACATCCACGTGGCCACCGAGGGCGGCAACGTCACCGGGCTGCGGTCGACCGTAGTCGGCTCGTCGTTGAACAGGAGCGCCGGCTCGTAGACGATGGCGGCGTCCAGCGTGCCGTCGGTGAGCCGCGAGCCGATGCTCTCGTCCTCGGGGATGAACTCCATGGACACGCCCTCCGGGCCGGTATAACCGACGCCGCCCGCGTGGCTGAGCTTGGGGTCCTCTCCATGAACCACTGCATGTCCGTGGCTTCGACGCCATAGAACGCCGAAAGGGCGTAGCGCGTCCAGAGCGCCGCAGTCTGCTGGTAGTCGGGCACACCTACCCGGCGACCCTTGAGGTCGGAGATCTCCGAGATTCCCGCGTCGGTGCGCACCATGGCGAACGTGTGGAAGAAGCGGCGGTCCGGAAAGACCGGGAGCGCTACCCACGTGTCGTCGCCGCGGTCCAGCAACATCAGGAGCGAGGACAGCGACATCTCGGAGATGTCGAACTCGGCGAAACGCAACTGACGCCAGAAGATGTCCGGCGCCTGCAGTTCGCACGGAGTCAGATCGACACCCTCGACTGGGCACAGGTCGTCCAGGACACCAGCGACGCGCGGATTGCGTGAGCTGGCGAAGGTGAGATGCAGACGCATGCAATGTCTCCCCAGGTAGGTGACCGGGTCAACGCGGAAGAGCGTTGCGAGCCCCGACGATCTTCTCGAGCGGAGCGCGGTCACGATGGAACACATACTTCCGAACGTCGCCGCGGCCCAGCAGCTGAGCATGGCGGCTCTGCTCGCTGATGCATCCCAGACTGACGAATGATCGTTCATAAGTCAACGGGAGGGACCGTGCCGCGGGGAGGCCGCGGGCGGTCATCCCGCAGATGGATGCCGGCCGGCCCGGCACCGTCCGCGATGGAGGTGACCTGGAGACCCAGGATCTCCCAAGTCTCGTCGCCGTTCACCCGCGCGTCGTCGCGAGCGCGTTGATCACCTGCCACCCTCCGACACCTGGCGCACGCGCGCGTCCGCGGCGACGATCAGCCACGAAGTGGCGCCCAGCTACCGGTGCCGGAAGCTCCACGACGTGCGCGCCGAGATCCTCGGTCCTCGCACTGACCTGCGACTCCGGGAGTCGCGTGCTGCCAGAGACTCGACGAGCTCCGCCATCCGCCGGGCGCTCCCCGGGCAGGCAACCAGATCGCGACGACAGCGGTTCGCTCTCGGCGCCAGCGGCGGCGCTCCAGCAGCCTGGCGGCCGTTTCGGGTGTTGGTGCGCTCGGCCGTTCAGGTGCCGTAGTCGGCGCCACAGAACGCGTCAGCAGCTGCCATCGGCGTGTTCCCGCGCAGCCGGGTCGACCGGATCGCTGATCGGGACGCCGCACTGCAGACTAGGGTCAGCGAGCCACGTCGCCCCGTGCTCCAGAAGCCCTCGGCTGGCGGCCAACGCACAGAACGGACGAGAAGGGCCACGAGTGGCTGACCGCTCCCTGCTCGATCGGCGGCGGGGAGTGAACGCCGTCGGGGCGGCCGCCAGTGCCACCACCGTCGGCGCCCTTCCCGTCTACCTCGTAGGCGCGCTGTCCGTGCAGATCGGGCGGGACCTGGACCTCTCGAGCGCCGCGATCGGGACCATCGTGGCGACCTTCTGGGGGACGTCCGCGTTGTTCTCCGTCGCCGCGGGACGGTTCGGCGACCTCGTCGGGGTCCGCACCGGCCTGGGCCTCTGTGCCGTGCTGGCTTCTCTCAGCCTGATGGGTACAGCGGTGCTCGGCTGGTCGGCGTGGTGGCTCGCGTCGACTCTGGCCGTGGCCGGCGTCGCCAACGCGGCGGCCCACCCGTACAGCAACATGTTGCTCACACAAGCTGTGCCGACCCGCCGGCGCGGCCTTGCATTCGGCATCAAACAGGCAGCCATTCCCCTCGCCACACTGCTTGCGGGCCTCGCAGTGCCCGCCCTTGCCGTGACCGTGGGTTGGCGGTGGGCGTTCGTGTCCGCGGCGGTACTGGCGTTGCTCCCGCTACTCATGCTGCGGGGAGTCGATCGCGGACGGCAGCACAGGCGACCTATGGCGTCCCGACGGGCGCACCGACCCGCCCCATTACCCCCTTGTTGCGCAGATTCCTGCGCATCACGGCTCTGACGACCGGACTGGCGGCGGCGCAGAACACTTCCATCGGTGGTTTCGTCGTGCTGTCGGCGGTGGCGCACGACATCCCGCCCGCCCAGGCCGGCCTGCTCCTCGCTGCGGGCAGCGTCATCTGCGCCGCGTGTCGTCTCGCGGTCGGAGCGGCGGCGGACCGAGGCATCGGCGGCTCGATGCGGATGGTCTCGATCATGCTCGCCGCGGGGGCGGTCGGCCTGCTCGCCATGGCCCACCACGCCCGCTTGACGTTCGTGATCGGATGCCTGCTCGCGTTCGGCGGCGCATGGGGTTTTCCGGGGCTGGTCCACTACGTGGTCGGCCGGGTTGCAGGATCTGCGACGACAAGGGCCACGGCGACCGTCCAAGCCGGCACCTCAGCGGGCGCGACAGTGGGCCCGGTGATCTTCGGCCTCGTGCTCCACCACGCCGGACAGACGGTCGCCTGGGGATCGGCTGCCGGCGTAGCAGCGGTAGCCGCGGCGCTGGCCCTGTGGGCGCACCGCACCGAGCGGGCGCTGATCGGGGCGTCCCGCCCCGGGTCTGCTCGAGACACTCGATCCAGGTGAGGAGGTGCGCCATGGCGGCAGCGAGCGCAACCCGGCCGGGAGGGGCCCGGGCGGGTCCGAAACCGGCTGTGGATCGATCCCGGGACGCGGCGCACCTGAGTGACCAGGCCGGGATCAGGTGGCCCGCCGGCCGGACACCACGACCCTTGATGGGGCCAGGCTCGCGGAACTGGAGAGATGGAGCCGCGACCTGCGGCGGACGAGTGCCATCTCGAAGAGCGGATCGACGCCCTCCCGGCTGGCGCCTGCCGAGGTGGCCGCCAACCGGGCGTGTCCTTCCCGATCGACGCCGAAGCGGTCGCGCGGGCCGCGCTGCGCCGTGGACCCGGCGGATGGGTGCGATCGACCGGGTCACGTCGTCCTGCGTGGCACCGCGTCCAGCCTGCAACACCATCGCCGACGAAGCCACGCCCTGACGGCAGACCTTCCGACCACTGCTCGGCGTCCATCGCCCCCGTGCTGGGCCCGGGGAAGGCCCAGCATGACCTCATCGTCGCGCCAGATCGCCTGCGCCACGGGTCGGAATGACCCGGAGATGCCAGCGGACTCCTAGGGGCAGGACCCGAGGGAACTTCACTCTGCGAGAACGTGCCTGCCCAGCTCGGTCGGCCGGCAGCAGCCCACGTAGCTCATCGTCTTCTCGAACTGGTCGCCCAGGATCTCGATGGCCTTGTCGACACCGGATCGGCCGGCGGCCGCCAGCCCGTACAGCGTCGCTCGTCCTAGCAGCACGAAATCAGCGCCGAGTGCCAACGCCTTGAGCACGTCGCTACCGCGACGGACACCTCCGTCCACCATCACCGTCACGGACCCGCCCAGCTCAGGCGCCACCTCGCGCAGCACGTCGAGTGGGGCGCGCGAGCTGTCCATCGCCCTACCGCCATGGTTGGACAGGACGACCCCATCCGCTCCGTGCGCCGCAGCGCGTCGGGCGTCACCGAGGTTCATCACGCCCTTCACCACCAGCTTTCGGGGCCACATGGTGCGGATCCGTTCCAGGTCGCCCCACGTCATCGAGATCTTCATCGGTGGAGTCGGGGCCGTCCCCGTATCGAGGGCCACGATGCGGCGATACCCCTCGGGGTAGTTGACGTTCGCCGGCAACCCCGTCGTCAAGCCGGCGCGCAGGATGACGTCGTAGAGCCAGCGCGGATGGCGAGCCATGTCCCGGAAGGCCACCACGTTCGGGCGGAACGGGAACTGGTAGCCGTTGCGCACATTGTGTTCCCGCAGATGCCCCAACCCGTGGTCTATCGTCACCACCAGCGCTTCGAAGTCGAGGTCCCGGGCGCGGGCGATGAGTTCGTACGAGTGTCTGACTTCCTCCCAGAGGTACAGCTGGTACCACTGACGGCCGCCGACTGCGGCTACGGTCTCCATCGACGTCATCGACGGAGTAGCCAGCGTGAACGGAATACCGGCGGCAGCGGCCGCTTCCGCCAAGGCGAGTTCTCCCTGACGCCAGAGCAGCCCAGCCGCCCCGGTAGGCCCGATCCCGAAGGGGCCGCCACGGGAAGACCGAAGATGCTCGTTCCCAGACTGCGATCTCGCAGATCGACCAGGTACCGCGGCTCGAGGCGGACCCGTTCGAAGGCACGTCGGTTCTCCCGAAGCGCGATCTCGTCCTCGGCCCTCGGTCGAGGAACTCGAAGATGCCCGTCGGCAGGCGCGCCTCGGCCAGCGACCGGAGATCATCGATGCTCGCACAGCGATCAAGCCTGGCCACAGGCGACCTCGTCATTCGTGACCGCCCACGTCAGCAGCTCGGCCGACACCGAGGTCCCGAACGGCACACCGGCTCGGGCGCTCGTCGAGCGCCCCGTCTGCGGCGCCATTCTTCGCGCTTCGCGCTGATCGGCCGGCCCAGCCGTCACCCGCTCACGCCTGGGCGCTCGCTGAGCACGCCGGCCCCGGCGTGGGAGGGGTAGCCGCGCCCGACGAAGACGTCCACCACGGCGGGTCGGCCTGCCTCGACCTGCTCCACCGCGCGGGCAAGGGCCTCGTCGACCTCGTCCAGGGAGCCGACAGGCCCGATACCGACGAGCCCCATGGATTCCGCCATACCCGCGATGTTCGGTTGCGGTTCCTCGGTGCGCATGCCGATGTGGGCGTTCTCCCGCGGCCGTCCCCGCACCATCGCGATCCTGTCCTGGTGCAGCTCGTCGTTGAAGTAGGAGCCGTTGTTCGCCACCACCACCAACAATGGGATCTCGTAGCGCGCGGCGGTCCACAGTGCAGTGAGTCCCATGAGGGTGTCGCCGTCGCCCAGCACCGCGATCGTGAAGCGACCACTGCCCTTCAACGCCAAGGCCGCCCCCACAGCTATCCCGGGTCCGGACCCGATCCCACCACCACCATCGGAACCCAGGAAGGAGAGCGGCTCGCCCATCGGCCAGTACTCGGCCTGCCAGGATGTCGGCACGTGTGCCAGGGTCGTCGGCAGGTGGCCCACCGCGGCGTGGAGGCGCTGTCCCAACTCGGCGACCGTAGCGCGGCGCCCGCCGCTGTCGGAGGGTGGCTGCGCCCGCTCCGCGGACGGCGAGCCGTGCGGCATCTCGCGTGGAACGGTGTCCACGCGCAACGCGCAGGCCAGGGCGTGCACCGCGTCGTCGGGATGACAGTTCAGTGAGATGTCGACGGGGGCGAGCGCATAGTCGTTCTTCGTCCACCCGTTGAACAGTTCATGCTCGCTGCCGGCGGCGATCACCGTGACGTCGGGCTCACGATCGCCGAACGCCGTGGCCAGCGTCCCGCCCAGGTCCTCCCACTCCAGCGCGAGCAGCACATCGGCAGCGGAAAGCATCGCCCGATCGGAGCCGGTCAGGACGTTGCCCGGGCTGCCCCCGTGCAGCTCGTGGTCCGTGGGGAAGGCGGCCGCCATCTTCAGATCGGTGACCACCCGGGCCCCGATGCGCTCGGCAAGCTCGATCCGACGCCGCCATGCCTCCGGGTCACGGCTCACGCGCCCGGCCAGGATGACCGGGCTGGAGGCGCGGGCCAACAGACCCGCCGCTTCGACGACCGCGTCCGCGTCCGGAGCGGATCGCGAGGGGGCCGATACCTGCGGGCATCGCGGGACTTCCAGGAGGCGACCCGCTGCTCCTGCACGGCAGCATCGACACAGACGAACGTGGGCGCATGGGGATAGGCGCGGGTCAACTGGTTGGCCCGCAAGATGGAGTCGACCGACGCCCGGACGGTGGTCGGTTGATCGTCCCACTTGACGAAATCCCGAACGAGAGCCGGCATGTCGGAGGCGGTGTGGATCCAGTCGATCCAGGGCCGCCGGCTGTCGGCCGCCAGCGGCCCGGTGGCACCGATCAACAGCATGGGCACTCGGTCGCAGAAGCCGTTGAAGATCGCCATCGAGGCGTGCATGAGCCCCACGTTGCTGTGGAGCAGGACGCCGAGGGCTCGCCGGTGACCTTCGCGTACCCGTGCGCGATGGCCACGGCATGCTCCTCGTGGAGGCACACCAGCATCTCCGGCTGCTGATTGCCGAGATGGTTGACGAGGCTGTCGTGCAGGCCGCGGAAGCTCGCCCCCGGGTTGAGGGTGATGTAGGGCACCCTGACTGCCGCAGCGCCTCGGCGATGGCATCGCTCCCCACTCGACCTGCGCTTCAGAGCTCATGCCGTTCTCCCGAGGATGACGTTGATCGCCTTCGAGGTCGTGTAGCTCTCGAGCTCCTCGAGACCGTCTTCGAGGCCGACCCCGGAATTCTTCACGCCCCCGTAGGGCACACCGGGAAAGAGTCGCGGCCAGCCATTGATCCAGACATATCCGACGTCGAGCTGTCGGGCGACGGTGATCGCGCGGGTCACGTCATTGGTCCAGACATTCGCCGTCAGTCCGTACTCGACGCCGTTAGCGATCGCCACGGGATCATCGCCGTCCCCCACCGGACCACCGACAGCACCGGGCCGAAAACCTCCGTCTGCTCGATGATCTGGCCAGGACGGACGTGGTCCAACACCGTGGGCGCGATGACCAGCCCCTGCTCACAGCCGTCCGGTCGCCGACCGCCGGTCCGTACGTGGGCTCCTTCGGCGACCCCGCGTCCGATCAGATCGAGGATCTTGTCGTGCTGACCGCGGGAGACGATCGTCCCCTGCTCACTGCTGGGATCGAACGGCGAGCCGGATCGGCGTGCCTCGATGATGTCCACGGCACGGGCCACCACCTCGTCTGCGATGGACTCGTGCACCAGCAGCCTGGAGGTCGACATGCAGGACTGACCCGACCACGTGAAGTTCATGCCCTCGACCGCGGCGCGGGCGACCTCGGCGGGGTCCACGTCCGGATAGGCGATGAGCGCGTTCTTGCCACCCAGTTCCAGGGTCACGTGCTTGACGGCCCCGTCAGCGGCGTCCCGCTGGATGGACCGCCCTGTGGGTGCACTCCCGATGAAGCCGATCCGCCGCACTCTCGGGTCACGCACCATCGCCCGTGGGAGTGCGGCATCCCGACCGGTCACCACCGAGAGGACACCGGGCGGAAAGACGTCCTTGAGCACCTCGCCCATCAGTAGCGCGGAGAGCGGCGCCAGTTCCGAGGGTTTGATGATGACGGTATTACCGGTCAGGAGCGGGGCCGCGATCTTGGTAGCCGCGAACATGAACGGATGGTTGTAGGCCACGATGCGCAGGGTCACCCCGTAGGGCTCCCGGACCGTGAGGTGCAGGTTTCCCGTTGCGGGGATCGTGGCGCCGCGCACTTCCGGCGCGATGCCGGCGAGTCGCCGGATCGCTTTCACGGCCGCACACCCGTCCTGTAGAGCCAGCGTGATCGGCGACCCGGCATCCGCGGTGTCCAGGAGGGCGAAGTCGTCCAGCCGCTCCTCCAGCACATCGGCCGCCCGCTGCACCAGGTGGGCCCGCTCCGAAACCGGCACGGCACGCCAGCCGGGCGCGGCGGCAGAAGCGGCGTCCACGACCCGAGTCGCATCGCCGGCATCGGCGTCCGGAACCCGAGCGATCTCCTCCTCGGTCCAGGGACTGATGCTGGAGAACGTACGTCCACCGCTGGCCTCCTCCAGTTCGCCACCGATGAACAGCCGGCGCTGCTCGCCCAGCAGCGTGGCCGCCCGCGCCTCGATGGAGACCGCATCTGCGTCCCCGTTCGCGATCGCTGCCTGCAACTCACTCATGAATCGTTCTCCTGACGCTGGCATGCTTCGGCCGGCCGGTGGCGGCTCCGGCAACGACGGTTGATGACTCGGAGTGGTAAGCCGCTCGCTGAGGACCGCCCCTCCTCGCGGAGACGAACGGGTCAGCGCTGCAGCGCCTTGCGCAGTCCGACGAACTTCTCCAGGAGAATGGTGATGACTATGGAGAAGGCGACCGTCAGTGTCGCGGCGGCGTAGAGCGACGGTGTCAGATTCTGCTCACTGAGTGCAAACAGCTGGACCGGCAAAGGTGTGACACCACCGCCGGCCAAGAAGAGCGACAGGGGCACGTTGTCGAAGCTGATGAGAATGGCTAGCACCGCGGACGCGATGAGTGCCTGCCGAATGACGGGCAGACTGATCTGGACGAAGACGCGGAAAGGTGAGGCACCGAGGCTGGCGGCCGCGAGCTCCAGGTCCTGACCACGTCCTTCGATGCTGGCGACACACGTGACGATGACATAGGGCGTCACCAGGATGACGTGGGCGGCCAGCAGCCCCAGGAAGGTTCCACGCAGAGACGCCCCACTGATCACCTGGTACATCACGTAGGACTGGTACAGGGCCATTCCGAGGATGATCTGTGGGACTTGCAGCGGGCTGCGGAAGAAGGTGTCCACGATCCGTGGCATCACCCCCGGGTCCGGGCCACCCAGAAGCTTGCCGGCACTGCGAGTGCGACACTCAGCGCAGCCGCCATGGCGGCCAACTGAAGGCTCAGCACGAAGGCCTCGTACAACGCCGGCGAGATGTTCGCGTAGGCGGACAGAGTCCACTGCCGTGGCGGTACGTCGAGAGCCGGCGCCCGGTTGAAGGAGGCGATGACGATGATGACCATGGGTGCCAGCAAGAAGATCACCGACAGCAGGCCGGCGATCCACACCACCGAGTGGGACAAACGGTCCAGAATCCACTGGGCCCGACCCGGTCGGAGCTCGGGGACCTCGCCGACGAGCGCGGTGGAGCCGCCCGGCAACGTGCGGCGAGCACCTGTCTCCGTCGCGGTCACGAGGACCTCTCCCTTCTTCCCACTCTGAGCCGCGCGTAGCCCAGGGATACCGCCACGGTGAGGAGGACGATCACGAAGAGGATCACCGCCAGTACCGCGGCGCGCGGATAGTTCAGCGCCGTGGTGGCGTCCGAGTACATGAGGATCGAGAGCACACCGACGCGGCCACCGCCGAGCAGCACCGGTGTGGTGAACGCCCCCGCCGTGGTCGCGAACGCGAGCATCCCGACGGCCACGCACCCATTGACGGTCTGCGGCAGGAAGATGCGGAAGAAGGTCGTCCATTCACTGGCACCCAGGCTGCGCGCCGCCATGACATGGCTCGCCGGCACCCGCTGCATGACAGGCATCAGTCCGATCACGGCGATCGGCAGAACCGCGTGGACAGTACCGATCACGACCGCGGTGAAGTTGTTGCTCACGTTCAGGGGCTGTCTATGAGGCCGGAACCCACCAGGAGCGTGTTGACCGGGCCGTCTCTGGACAACAGGACGCGCCATCCGAGAATCATGGCAACCGTGCTGCTGAACATGGTGGCGGCCGTCACCGTGAAGAGGAAGCCACCCAAGCGTTTGAAGCGGACGATGAGGTAGGCGACGGGATAAGCAAGCAGCAGTGCGAATACCGTCACGAGAGAACACAACAGGATTGTCTGCCCAATGGCTGACCGGTAGAACTCGCTTCCGAGCACTCCCGCGAAGGTGTCGAACCCGACCGGGCCGGTCACCTCGCCGTAGAGGCCGGGCCGATAGAACGCGAGCCTGAAGAAATATATCTGCGGGATGACGAAGAAGACCAAGTAGAGCAGGAGCAACGGCGCAACCTTGACGCCGGCGATCCTCCACGACCACATCTGCCGGACGGCACCACTCCCCGTCTGGGCGTCCGGCTGCCGTCCGCCGTCTTGGTGACTGCGGCGAAGGCATTCTTTCTTCGCGCACTCAACGCTCCTCGTGGATCACGTGGGCGTTGTCGGACCTCCATGCGAGGTAGACGGTCTCCCCTGCTGGGCGTCGAGTTCACGGTCATTGACATGGAATGCGTGATGCTCGGTCGCCACCGTGATCAGACCCATCTTGCCCAGGAAGCGGCGGCCGGTGACGATTCCCGAGACCGACCCTTCGACCTCGTGACGCGAGCATTCGATGTCCTCGGGCTGAAGGACCACATACACTCGGCCGCGCGTGGTATCGCGTCCGAGCTCGACCGTACCGAGCTGACCTGGCAGACCAGACGCGCGGCCCGACGCCGCCGCGTCCGGATCCACCTCTATGACGGTCTTGTTCCCGACGAAGGTCGCGACGAAGTGCGTTGTCGGTTCGTGGTACACATCGTGAGGTCGCCCCTGGCTCGAGATACGCCCGTCAGCCATCACCACGACCTTGTCCGAGAGAGTGAGCGCCTCCTCCTGGTCGTGAGTGACGTACAGCGTGCTGATCCCGAGCTGTTGCTGGATCCGCCGAATGTCCAGTTGGAGCTGCTGACGCAGCTTGAGGTCGAGCGCTGCCAGAGGCTCGTCCATCAGCAACAGTTGCGGTCGGATCACGATCGCCCGCGCCAGCGCCACTCGTTGCTGTTGGCCACCGCTCAATTGATCGGGGTACCTCGTGGCGTAGTCGGTCAGACCCACGAGCTCCAGGATCTCGCCGACGGCCAGGAGCGCTTCCCGCTTGGACATCTTCCGGGTTCGCAGCCCGAAGGCGACGTTGCGTTCGATGTTCATGTGCGGGAACAGAGCGTAGTTCTGGAACACCATCCCGAAGTTCCGGAAGCGGGGTGCCCGATCGTTGATCACAGTTCCATCGACGGTGACCCGGCCGACGGCCGGAGACTCGAATCCCGCCACCGTCTTCAGGATCGTCGTCTTACCGGACCCCGAGGGTCCGAGCAGCGAGACGAATTCCCCGGCTCGATCTCCAACGAGACATCATCGACGGCCACGACGTTGCCATACTTGACCGTCAGATCGCTGATGCCTATGCGGGCGCGGCGCGGATATGTCACTGATTCTCCTAGCGCGGGAGCCTCCACGGGACGCCGGGTCAGTTCTTGAAGCGCTGGTTCCACGCATCCACCCACGGGGCGGCATAGGTCGAGAACCACTCGCGATAATCGGGGACGTAGAGGTCCTCGAGGTTGTAGTCGCCGACCATGTCCGAGAGCTCAGGATCCTGCTTGGCCTTTTCGAGCAGATCAGTTCGCGCGGGGAGGTAGCCGAACTGTTCCTGCAACTCCGACATGGAGGCCTCATTGGCAGCGATATCGATGAAGGCATGCGCCAGTTGCGGCTTGTCAGTTCCCTTCACGAGGTCCCACGTGTCGTAGAGGCCGACGTAACGGTAGGACTCCCCGTCGATGGTCACGTTCAATGGCTGGAACTCGATGGGCTCCCCTGGAGCGTCAAGTTGAGGCACCTGCCATCCAGGATCGGCGTCACCCACACGTCACCCGATTGCAGGCTCTGCTGCACGTCGGCGGTACTGGTCCAGAAGGACACCGGCTGTGCCTCTTCGATCTTGTCGAGGAGACCGGCCGGGTCATCGAAGTCGACGTCGAAGTGCGCCGCCAGCGCGGGAAGTGTGGCCTGCGTATAGAAGGTCGAGATGTCGGGCATCGAGAAGTGACCCGCGAGTGCGGGGTCGAACCAGTCGTCGATGGATCCCTGCAACTGGATGCCTGCCTGCTGAATTCGTTCCGTGTTCACGCACGTTCCGAGACGAATCACGATGTTGGCAGGCCCGTAGCCTTCGTTGGGGTAGACCTCATCGGGTAGGAACTCACCCGACTCCGTGAGCAGGTCGCGGTCCAGTTCCTCCAGCAAGTCCGCCGCGATGGCCTGGGTCTGGGTAGGCGTGTCCAGGAACACCACGTCGGCCGGGGGCTCTCCGCCCTTCGACTGCAGCAACTTGGTGAGATTCGTCGGAGCCGCGCCCGGCAGCCACTCGATCGTCGCGCCGGTACGTTCGGTGAACTGCCGGTCGACGTTTGCCTGCCATGCGGAGTTGATGTCGGGCGAGCTGCCCTGGATGACCAACGTGCCGCTCTCGTAGTCGCCAGCGTCGCTTGCAGCGTCTGCCGGCCCGGCATCATCACCGCCGCACGCAGCCAGGGTGACCAGGGCGAGGCATGTGGCGCTCGCGATCAGGGACTTGGAGTGCGTCTTCATCGACTGGACCACCTAAACGTCGCACCGTGTGACGGGTGCCACAGCATGCCTGAATGAACGGTCAGCTGTCAACGGCTCCGTGCCCTCGCTCGCAGCGTCCACCCAAGCTGGTGCGCGACAACGGGCATCCACGTAGATGCGCCACCCGTGATCCTCGGGCGACCTGACGGCGGTGGATCCGATGACCGGACCGTTGATCCGGGGCTCGAAGGTGCCCGCGGTCGAGCGCCAGCAGTCGGTGCCCGGCGAGCTGGTCCACACGGACGCCACGCAGCCGGCCGGCATCCCGACGGCGGCGGCTGGCGCGCACACGTCCGGAGCGTCCGCCGTCGGTCACGGGCACAAGCCGGTGCCGACGCGCCTCGACGACGCCACCGAGCCGCCGCCTGGCCATGACGGCCGTGGCACCAGGCGCACGGCAGGCCTGATGGTCAGCGAGAGGAACCCTCAGTCCTGAGGTGGTCCAGCACCTCCGTCAACGGGATGACGTTGCCGTACTTCTGGTCCATCTCGAACAGGCTCACGCGATGGCTGGTCGGAACCCGATCGAAGACACACTCCTCGACGATGCCTACGCCGAAGCCGTGGGAGAAGGCGTCGACCACGCTGGCGCGAACGCAACCGCTCGTGCTCGTCCCTGCGATCAGCAGATCCCGGACACCGGCAGATTTCAGTCGTTCGGCCAGGTCTCCCTCGAAGAAGACGCTCGGAGCTGATTTGACGACGACCTCGTCCCCTGCCAGGGGAAGATGTCGTCGACGATCTGCGCGTCGTCAGCGGGCCGCGCATCCAACCGGCCATGCTTGTGCTGCCACACGCCGCCGCCGACCAAGTCGCCCGACTCATCGCGGGAGTAGATCACCGGTCGTCCTGAAGCGCGGGCCGCTCCGGTCAACTCGGCAATGGCGTCGACCGCCGCCCAGGCGGTGTCACCACATGAGTTGGGGTAGACCGCTCGCGACTCCTCCGGGCTCATGCCTCGCTGCCCCGTGAAGCCGTAGGTGACGTCGATGACCAGCACGGCCAGATCTCCGCTGAGCTCGCTTCGCTGTCCGAATCCTGCGCTCGCGTAGATCTGCCGCTCGGCTTCTGGCAGTGCGTGACGCCACGACCCTGCTCGTTCCACGATCCTCTGCCTCCAGTCCCGCCCCGAAGCCATCCGTCCACGCGACCACCCCCGTCAGCCCGACGGCATGCTCGACATGTCGAGCCACGGATGACACAGCTTGCTGAACGAACGTCCATGCGTCAACCGGTGCCGGGGGCCGGGGAATCCCGGCCCCGTCGATGGCTTCGGCTCGGCGGATGGCGTTGCGGAGCTGGGTCGATCGGTGGACCGTGCACGACCACGCCCACGCTGCCGGACGGCCGCCACACCGATCACGGCGCACGCCACGTGGGTCGTGACGCGGACTCCAGCCCGGCCCCCGAGAACAGCGCCTCAGCGAGGCGACCCACGTCACCGGCACGATCCTGCCCGTCGGCAACGGCGGTCCCTCCTGCGAGGCGCGCCGCAACCGGACCCGGATGCCCGCGACCAGCGCCCGACGGGGTCGCCGACGCCGCGCTCCTCGCTGCATCCGGCTCGACGCCGCAGACGCCGGCCCGGATCGAACCGGGGTCAGGTCCGCGTGCGCTGGAGGAAGCGGTCGATCCCGATGTCCTGGCTCCAGACCCGCCGCTGCGCCTCAGCCATGTACGGCAACGCGCGCTCGCGGGACTTCACGACCTGCTCGTAGTCGTCCACGAAGTGGCGCATGAGGCCGGCCACCTCCTCGCGCAGCGCCTGCTCGTCCACTGTCGTGACCGTGCCGTGGTCGAGGATCATGCGACCGGCGACCATGACGCTCTCCACGCCGCGGCCGGTCTCGGTGTAGACCAACTGGCGGGCCGCGCTGTTGTACGGCAGGTAAGCGACATCGTCCAGGTCGACGAAGACGATGTCGGCCTCCCGCCCCTGCTCTATGGCCCCGATCCGGTCACCCAGCCCCACCGCCCGAGCGCCGCCCAGGGTCGCGTGGCGGAGCGCCTCGTGTGCGAGGGGCGGCCCGGGCTCGGGGTCGCTCACCGCTGCGAACAGGCAGAACAGCTTCATCGCCTGGAACAGGTTCTGCACGTCCGTCCCGCTGCAGTTGTCGCACCCGAGCGCGAGGCGGACTCCCGCCTCCCGCATGTCGAGGACCGGCGCGACGCCGCTCTTCAATTTGAGATTGCTCAGGAAGTTGAGCACGATCCCAGCGTCGGCCGCCGCCATCTGGTCGATCTCCCCGCGCGAGATCCACACGCTGTGCACGATGTTCAGCAGTGGGTTGAGCAGCCCGACGTCCCTGAGGAAGGTCACCAGGGAACCGCCGTGCTGCCCGAACAGCTCACGTGCGATCAGCACCTGGCCGCGCGTCTCGTACACGTGCGTGAACACCGGGAGGCCGCGCTCCGCCGACAGCTCCGCGCACCCCTCGAGGAGCTCCGGCGTGCACCGCTGCGGCGCGAAGGGCGCGACCGCCCAGTGATGCGCGCCGGCGGCCGGGCGCCGGTCCAGCTGGGCCCGGAGGAAGTCGAGCTGCTCCTTCGCGGGCTGGGCCCGCGTACCGAGCATCTCCTGCACATCCTCGGGAAGCGTGTCCCGGTGCCGGACCATGGCCACGGGCGGGATGTCCCAGACCATGGGCGAGAACACGCTGCGAATCCCGACCTCCCGGTACGCCGAGAGGACGACGTCGACGCTCTCCTCGGTCAGCGGGACCAGTCCCAGCATGTCCTGGACCGTGGTGATCCCCGACCGGAGGCATTCCAGGGCCCCGACCAGCGTGCGCGCCCTGATCTCCTCCTGGCTGCGTCCCGCTCCCATCGGCAACGTGTAGAGCAACCACGTCTCGAGTGTCTGCTCCTCGAACATGCCGCGGCACAAGGTGTCGTGCGAGTGGTAGTGGGAGTTGATCAATCCGGGGACGAGGAGCTTGCCCGACGCGTCGACCACGGTGGCGTCCGGGGCCACCAGTTGGGGCCCCACCTCGACGATCCTGCTGTCCTCCACGAGCACGTCGGCGACGCGTGGCCGGTGCACGTCGCCGCCGTGCTCGTACACCTGACCGTTGCGGATGAGCGTTCTTTCGGACATGTCACGTCCTCACTGGGAGAAGGGATGGGGCGCCTCGCGGTGAACCGTCGGTAGGACGGGCCGGAGAAGCGGATGGATCAGGGCGGCGGACACCGCGGTCCCCGAGCGTCGCGGTACGGGCGTCGAGGCCCACTGTTCGTGGGTGTTGGTGCTCCGATGGCTGAGCAGCTCATGCCATGGGCGGCGTCGATGACCGATCAAGGACTTCCTCCGGCTCGCAGGGGGCCGCGGACTTGCTCGGCAGCCCTGGACGGTCGCCGCACCAGCGCGCTCCTCGTGAATGACTGGTCAGTGCACGCCGTCGTCATGTTCCGAGGCACACGCCCAGCCAACCGGCCCGGCCCTCAGTCCTCCGGCTCGTAGAGGAGTTCCGTGGGATCGGAGAGGGCGTCCTGCTCGAGCATCCCGTACTTGACCGCAGCCTCGTAGATGCCCTGGAGCGAGGACTCCTTGGGCAGGCCCTCGGGCCACTCCCCAGCTGGACCTCCTGGGCGAGCTCGGGATCCACGTTCATGAAGCCGGGCAGGAAGGACCGGACCTCGTCGGGGTTCTCCTCGGCGTACGCCCGGGCGGTGTCCATGCAGGCGAGGAAACTCTCCGTGACATCGGGGCTCTGCTCCAAGAACGTGTCGGTCGTGAACCAGGAGGAGATGTCCAGCCCCTCCTCGATGGCCTCATAGGAGTCGGCGATGACCCGGCTTCCGTCCTGCTCCGCCAGCGTCACGAACGGCTCGCCCGTGTGGCCCGCGTCCACCCGTCCCTCGCGGAGGGCGAGGGGGACGTCGGGCAGCCCGATCTCCACGAACTCCACGGTCGACAGATCGACGCCGGCCTCCTCCAGCGTCGCCTGCACCGCGGCCTGCTGGAGGCTGTTGAGCGTGTTCACGGCAATGGTCGAGTTGGCCAGGTCCGCCGGCGACTGGACGTCGCTGTCTGGCCCGACCACGAGTGCCTCGACGAACCTGTCCGGGGGCCGCGTCTCGCGACTGGCGGCGGCGACGATGCGCAGGGCAGGCCCTGGCCTCGTGCCACCATCAGGGACAGGTTGTTGGAGAACCCGAAGCCGTACTGCCCGCTGGCCACCGCCGGCACCAGCGCGGATCCGCCCTGGGCCAGGTGGAGCTCCACGTCGAGGCCTTCGTCCTCGCAGAAGCCCTGGTCGACACCGAGCGCGAGGGGGCGAGGGTGACGATGGGGAGGATGCCGACGTCGAGCTTGGTCAGCTCTCCACCGCCGCCGCCTTCCTCCCCTCGGATGCGGTGGAGCCGCCGTCCCCGCCACCGCACGCGGCCAGGGCTGCGACGAGGAGCAACGCAGCTGCGCTGCGGCCCACATCCGACCGACGGCTACCACGACCTGTTCCACGAGGGATGTTGCTGCGCATGGCTCACGCCCTTCTGGAGGATGATCGGTCCGCGGCGGCGCCGCGACCTGTCAGTGCGCGCGGTCTAGTCGTCCGCACCTCGTCGGACCTGCGCGTTTTCGGCCGGGCGATCGTCCGCGCCCATGATCGCCCGGAAGACATGCCCCGGAGGCGCACGTAATCGGACAGCTCCTTCGTCGTGGTCTGGTGGCGCGGCCTCGGCAGGGGCACGGACAGGACCTCCTGCACGCGCGTCGGCGGGCGCGTCAGGATGATCACCCGGTCCGCCAGGTAGACCGCCTCGTCGATGTCGTGCGTGACGAACAGGACGGTCATGCCGAAGCTGTCGCGGACCCTCAGGATCAGGTCCTCGAGCTCGATGCGCGTCTGTGCGTCGACCGACGCGAAGGGCTCGTCCATGAGCAGGATCTCGGGCCGGTAGGAGATCGCGCGCGCGATGGCGACTCGCTGCTGCATGCCCCCGACAACTGCCATGGGTACTTGTCCGCCGCACCGGATAGTCCCACCGCAGCCAGCGCGTCCTCCACGGCGGCCCGTCGCTCTGCCTTCGACCTGAGCTTCTTCTTCAGAGGGAACTCCACGTTCCCGCGCACGGACATCCAGGGGAACAGCGAGCGGTTGTACTCCTGGAAGACCAGGGCCATCTCCTCGGGGGCTGGCGCACCACCCGGCCCTGGAGCTCGACCGATCCGCTCGTCGGTGGCATGAGCCCGGAGAGACACCGCAGCAACGTCGTCTTCCCGCAGCCGGACGGTCCCACGATGCAGAGGAACTCGCCCTGCTCCACCGCGAAGCTCACGTCCGCGATGGCCAGGTGGGCGGTCTCGCCGGAACCGTAGGACTTGCGGATCCCGCTGACTTCCAGAATCACCTGCACACTCCTTCCTAGTGAAACCGCAGGACCGGCGCCGTCTGCCTATCGGGCAGCCGAGGTTCGGCGGGACCGCGCCGCCTTGGTCGGCGCCGCCACCCCAGCTCGCTGCCCCGGAAGCCGCGGTGCCAGGCGAGGACGCGCCTCTCCACGAGAACCAGGACGAGGTTGATCAGGTAGCCGAGGAGGCCCAGGAGCAGGATCCCGGCCCACATGTCCGCCGTGGCGAACAGCCGCTGCGCCTGCAGGATGGAGTAGCCGACCCCGTTCGTGCTGGCGACCATCTCGCTGACCACCATCAGGATCAGGGCGAGGGCGAGACTGGTCCGGAGACCGGCGAAGATCTGCGGACTCGCCGACGGCAGCGTCACCCGCCAGAGCCGCTCGGCCCTGGTGAAGCCGAAGCTGCGCGAGACGTCCATCAGCGTGGGTTCCACGGACCGGACGCCGTCCGCCGTGTTGAGCACTACGGGGAAGCAGCACCCCAGCGCGATGATGAACACCTTCATCGTGGTGTCGACGCCGAACACGACGATGCCGAAGGGAATCAGCACGACCGCAGGCAGCGCGCGCAGGAACTCGACGGTCGGCCCGAGCAGACGTCTCGCCCATGTGGAGAGCCCGAGAGCGGTTCCCAGCACGACGCCGACGACGGCGCCGACGAAGTAGCCGGTGGCCATGCGACCGAGACTCGGAAGCGCGTGCTCGACCAGGCCCTCGCCCAGCCAGACCTCGCCGAAGCGCTCGAGGATCAGCGACAGAGGTGGGAAGTAGAAACTCGTGGAGTTCGCGGACCAGACGTACCAGAGCGTGAGCAGGACGAGCGGAGACAGGATCTCGATGGCGAGCAGGACGATCTTGCGGTTCATGCCGACGTCACCTCCCGGTGACTGACGTGCCACCGGAGGGCGTGCCTCTCGCCCCGGCGCAACGCCGCGCTGAGCCCGAGGCTGATCAGCCCGGTGGCCAGGATGAGGGCGTACATGAGGTCGTTGGCACCGCCGCTCTGCGCGAGCAGGATCGCCTGCCCCAGGCCGGGCACGCCGGCGACGAGCTCGGCGGTGATCGCCAGGATGATGCCGAGCGCGGAGGCGACACGGAGGCCGGTTGCCAGGTAGGGGCTGCGCTGGGCAGCGTCACGCGGAAGAAGATGGCAACGCGCCCCACGCCGAAGGACCGAGCGGTGTCCCGGGCCACGGGGTCGACGTCCTGCACCCCGTAGATGGCCTGGACGAGGATCGGCCAGAAGGTCGCGAATGCCACGAGGAAGATCTTCATGTCCATGCTGATGCCCAGGACCAGGATTGCCAGGGGCAGCAGGGCCACCGACGGGACCGGGCGCAGGAACTCGACCGTCGCCCGCGTCGCGCGGTCCAGGTACGCGTTGCTGCCGATGAGCACGCCGAGCGGCGCGGCCAGCAGGATGGAGATGCCCAGTCCGATCGCCCATCCCTGCAAGGTGGAGCCGACGTCCGACCAGAAGGCTGTGTCACCGAGCAGACCCGCGAATCGCGGAAGGACCTCCGAGGCCGGGGGATGTTCTCCGGAGGAAGGACGCCGATCCGGGGCAGGAGCTCCCACAGGACGAGTGCGACCACGACTCCCGGCCAGTTGGCGGTGGCGCCTCGCAGGGTGCGGACCGCGGCGCGCGTCCGGGGTCGTTCACGACGCGGGAGCCGGGCAGCGGGAGGCCCCTCCGGATCGGCCGGCGTGGATCTCACACCCGCGCTCATGGCCATGCGTCGGAGTCCTCCCGGCTGTGGTCGCACGGAACTCTTGCTGCGTTCGCTCGAGCACGGCGCCCACCGACCGCAGCGCGACTTCCAGCCTACTTATGAACATTCAGTTGTCAATCCGCCCAGTGGGCGGTGGTCGCCCCTTTCGCGTGATGGGGCCGGAGCAGCGACCGAGCACATCGAGGTGGTCCTCCGCACCGGCAGGCCCGCTGCCGCCGCGCGGCTGTCGGCCGTGAGGTCACGCGCCACCTCGTCCACGGCCGCCGGCACATGGCCGTGCGCGCCACGGCTGACCAGCCGACGAGGGGATCCCGCATCGGCCGGCCTGGTGCCAGTCGCCGTCGTCATGTCCGGCTGTGGCATGCTCTCGCGGGCCGTCCCGCCGTGACCGTGAGCAGCGGTCGTGCGACGGCAGGGGCGCCAGCAGTTCGCATACAGGAGGCCCTCGACCACCGCTTCGATCGTCGATGTCAGACGTTGCGCACGCCGCCGTCGACGCTCACCGCCGTCCCGGTCACCCACCGGGCTCCCGGGGACACCAGGAAGGCCGCCGCGGTCGCGACGTCCTCAGGAAGGCCCAGCCGGCCGAGCATGATGTGCCGCTCGAGCTGGGCGACGTCCTCCGGTGACCGGCTCAGGTCGGCCCGCTCGGTGCTGATGTGCCCGACCAGGAGGGAATTGACCCGTACGGCCGGCGCCCACTCCAGCGCCATGGCCTCCGTGAGATTGGTGAGCGCCGCCTTGGCCGCTGAGTACGCACCGAACTGCTTCATCGGTGCCTTCACCACCACCGAGGAGATGTTCAGGATGGCCCCCTGCCCGCGCTCGAGCATGGCGGGCACCACGGCCCTGCTGCAGCGGAAGGCCGTGAGGACGTTCATCCGGAAGGCCCCCAGCAGGTCCTCTTCGGAGAGCTCGAGCAGCGGGCCGCGCCGGAAGTCGTCGCCGAAGCTGGCACCCGCGTTGTTCACCAGGACGTCGACCGGGCCGACCTCCTCGGCCGCGCGCGCGAAGGCGACGCGCACGTCCTCGGCGTCACGGACGTCGACGCGAATGCCGGTTGCCGAGCCGCCCGTCGCACGCAGCTCCACCACGGTCCGAGCGACGACGCCTTCGTCGCGCCCCGTCACCACCACGTGGCAGCCGAAGGCGGCCAGTCGGCTGGCGACGGCCCGGCCGATCCCCTTGGTGCTGCCGGTGACGACGGCGACCTTGCCACGGAGGCCCAGCGGGTCGGTCGCGGACGCGGTCCCCGCACGTTCGGCGCTCATCCGATCCCCGTCAGGTCGTCCCGGCGCAGCCCCATCGAAGATTCCCAGCGGCCCGATGAACCGGCAGATGTCTCCGGACGGTGCCTGCCGGACGCCCGCCTCCTCCGGCACCCGTCCCGTCTCGGAGATGTTCGCGGAACCGCCACGTCGCTCATCTGTGCGGGTCGCTGATCTCCACTCGCGTCTGCGTCAGGAATCGGGGGTGCTCGTGGCGAACGTCAGCGTGGCGCCGAAGGCAGCCCGTCGCGCACGCGTCATCCGGGCGGCCAGCGAGTCACCCCGGGTTCCGCGTGCAGTGCGTACGGTCCCGGCGCTCGCTTGTGAGTTCGCCGGGCGAAGGGGATGCTGCTCACTCCACTGCGAGAGGAGACCCGTGTACGCCCTCTGCCTCCAGCTCGACGTGACCTCTCTCGACGCCGATGCCGCTCGGCGGCTTCCTGACGACCTGCTGAGCCGCGCACCGGGACTGGACATCCGAGGCGAGATCTGGGTCACCGTCGACGGCGACGAGGCAGTCGGGTTCGTCCTGTTCGAGAGCGAGGACGCCGCCCGGACCGCCGCCGGCCACTTCGTGGTCGGCCAGCAGGTGGCGGCTCCCACGAGTGGCGCGACGATCAGGTCTGTGCGCGTGGGTGCCGTCGTCGCGCAGCGCTAGGACGCCGACTGTGACGAGCGCTGCCCCTGCGCTCGTCAGAGCAGCCGGCTCTCGTGGCCGCACGAGCAGGACACCGCAGCCCCCACGAGTCATCACTGAGCGCCGACCGGTGGAGGACCTGCCGTTGAGGGCACGGATCGCGAGGAGCAGCAGGCCGACCCGCGAGGGCGCCCGCGCGGTCTGCGTCCGCCCCGCCGGCGACGGCCAGGAGGTCGATCGGCTCATCGCTCTCGCGTGCCGGTCGGAGCGGTTGGGAGGGTTCCGCCGACGAATCGGACGGGACCTCCGGTCCCACCTCGGGGAACTCAGCCGTGGGGACTGGCCAGCGGACGGGCCACCGTCGTCTGCCGACGGAGACGAATCCGGCACGGCGCTGGCCTTTTCGCGCCGGGTACGCACGGTGCGATCCGCTCGATGTCGATCAGGAGTCGCCACGCCTCCTCCTGCGGGGCGGGGACATGGAGGTGTTCCGGAGCTCGATCATGTCCGATTCTCTCGATCGGCCGTCTCGAGAAGGCGGACGACGGCTTGTGGTGACAGCGGCAGCGACTCGACCACGACACCGAAGGGGGCCAGCGCATCGGCGACGGCATTGGCCACGGCAGCGGGTGTGGCGACCGCCCCGGACTCCGCCATGCCCTTGGCGCCGCCGATGCTGTTGGGAGACGGCGACTCGACGTGCACGACGTCGATGTCGGGTATTTCCGGAGCGGTGGGCAGCAGGTAGTCCATGAGGGTGCTGGTGATGACTTGCCCGTCCGAGCCGTAGAGCAGGTGCTCGAAGAGGGCGCCGCCGATGCCCTGGACGACTGCGCCGTGGACCTGTCCGTCGACGATCAGCGGATTGATCACCGTGCCGCAGTCCTCGGCAGCGACGACGTCACGCAGTCGCACCTCGCCCGTCTCTGGATCGACTTCCACCGTCACGGCGATGCAGCCGTTGCTGTACGACGCCTTGGGGTCGTAGAACCGCGTGCTCGTCAGCTGCGGTTCGGCCACGGTGCTGCGGAGTTCAGGGTTGAAGTGCGCCGCATGAGCGACATCACGGACGGTGACGGAGTGCTCGGGCGCCCCGACGACGCTGACCCTGCCGTCCTCCAGCCGGAGGTCGCCGGGGTCCACCTCCAGCATGGCGCCGGCGAGGTCGAGGATCGTGTCCTTCACATCAGACGCAGCCAGGGTGAGGGCTCCGCCGGTGACCACGGCCACGCGACTGGCCCGCGTACCGGCCATGCTGACCGGCGAGGTGGCGGTGTCGACCGGCAGCAGGTCGACGTCGTCGATGTCGACGGACAGCTGCTCGGCGACGACCTGGCAGAGGGCCGTGGCGTGGCCCTGACCCTGCGACGGTGTGCCCGCGGCGATCAGGACCTTGCCGGTGTGGTCCATCGAGACACGTGCGGAGTCGTGGGAGGGGAAGGAGGACGATCCCACCTGACGTGCGCCCTCGGTCCCGAACCCTCCCGGTTCGACATACGGGCTGACGCCGATCCCGAGATAGCGGCCCTCCGCCCGGGCGGTTCGCTGTTCCTTCCGGAAGTCCTCGTACCCGATGCGCTCCAGCACCGTCTGCATGCACTCCTGGTAGCTGCCGCTGTCGTAGACCATGCCGGTGCACGAGGTGTACGGGAAGGCGTCTGGCGGCACGAGGTTCTGCATCCGGAGATCAGCAGGGTCCCGGCCGATGAGCCTCGCCGCGCGCTCGACCACGAGCTCACGCGCGGTGTGTCCGGCAGTCATGCCCACGCCGCGATACGGCGCCACCGGCGACTTGTTCGTCACGACGGCGCTCATGTCGTACTCGTAGTGTGCGATCCGGTAGGGACCGGGCATGAGGCGAGACGACCAGAGCGGCTCGATCAGGGCACTTGCGCTGTTGTGCGAGTAGGCGCCGGCATCTCCGACGATGCGGGATCGGAGCCCGAGGAACGTGCCGTCGGCAGCCATCGCGAGCTCGACATCGATGACCTGTTCCTTGCCGTGTGGCGCGGCGACGAGGTTCTCGTAGCGGTCCTCCAGCCACCGCACCGGTCGCCCCACCCGGATGGCGGCCAGACACACCGCCGCCTCCTCCACCCGAATCGGAATCTTCTGCCCGAAGGCACCTCCGACGTCCGGCGCCTGGACGCGAACCCGGTGAGCTGGGAGTCCAGTCGCGTCCACGAGGCGGTTCCGCATGACGTGCGGTGACTGGGTGCCCGCCCACACCTGCAGCTCTTCCGACCCGCGGTCATAGCTCGCGACGATGCCGGCGCCCTCCATCGGGGCGGCCACGTACCGGTTGCCGTGGTAGCGGCCCGTCACCACATGGGCGGCCTCGGCGAAGGCGGTGGCAGGGTCGCCGTTCACCACGTGTTCGTGGAAGACCACGTTGGAGCCCAGCTCGGGGAAGAGTGGGTCCTCCGCCGAGACGGCAGCACGGTCGACGTCGACGTGAGCGATGAGCGACTCGTAGGACACGTCGACCAGCTCCGCGGCGTCCTCAGCGAGCGCGCGCGTCTCTGCGATCACGATGGCCACGGGCTCGCCGACGAAGCGGACACGTTCGGACGCGAGCACGGGTTGCGGCGTCTTCTTCAACGCCGGAGCCGTCGCGTAGTCCACGAAGGTCACCGGATCGATGTCGGCCGCGGCGAGGACGGCCACGACTCCGTCCGCGGCTCGGGCATCCGCCACGTCGATGGCCGAGATCAATGCGTGGGCCTGTGACGAGCGCACGAATGCGGCATGGCACATCCGCGGCAGGGTGATGTCGCCGACGTAGCGACCGGCCCCGGTGAGCAGGCGTCGGTCCTCCCGCCGCGGGATGCGGGCACCCACGACAGCGTGGTCGCGTCCACGCTGGACCCCGAGCATGGACTCGGCGGTCTGTCTCGGGGTCATTCCGGGTCACCTTCGACTCGGCGCTCCCAGGTCCGGTCGGCGGTCCGAGCGGCGTCCACGATGCCCTGGTACCCGGTACAGCGGCAGACGTTGCCGGAGATGGCCTCACGGATCTCGTCGTCCGCCAGACCGCGCCGCTCGCCGAGCACCTCGACGAGAGTCATCAGGAAGCCCGGAGTGCAGAACCCGCATTGCAGACCGTGGTGTTGCTGGAACGCCTCCTGCAGGGGATGCATCCCGTCGTCGCCGGCCAGACCCTCGACGGTCTCCACGCGAGATCCGTCGGCGCCGATGGCGAGAACGATGCACGAACGGACGCTCCGCCCGTCGAGCAGCACGGTGCAGGCGCCGCACACCCCTGCTCGCACCCCACATGGGTACCGGTCAGCCCGAGATGCTCGCGCAGGAAGTCGGCGAGACTCGTGCGCACCGGGACCGAGGATCGGTAGGGCGCTCCGTTCACCTCGATCTGTACGAGTCGTTCACTCTCCACCTGCTCCTCCTCGGGCGTGTCGACTCGCCGCTTGCAGTGCACGCGGCACGAGGGAACGGATGAGCCGCCGCCGGTAGGACGCGTCCGCGAACACATCCGACCCCGGCTCGCACGTCCTGGCGATGGTGTCGGCCACCGCGGCACACGCGTCGGCGTCCACGGGGAGCCGACCAGCGCGGCCGCCACCGTGCTGGCGTCGTACGGGACGCTGTCCACGCCGGTGCAGACCACACGGCCGGCAAGGCAGTTGCCGTCCTCGTCGAGGGTCACGACGGCACCCACACCGACGATCGCGAAGTCGCCGTGTCGCTGTGCGAACTCCAGCCAGGCATGGCCGGTGCGCGCGGGCCGACGGGGCAGCAGTACCTCGACGACCATCTCCTCGGGCTCGAGGACCGTGGTGAAGTACGTCTGGAACAAGGAAGCGGCAGGAATGGTGCGGTCCCCGTCCCGGCTCACCGCCCGCACCGAGCCGCCCAGCACGGTCAGGACCGCCGGCATCTCGGCCGAGGGATCGGCGTGCGCGATGCTGCCGGCAAGCGTTCCCCGGTTCCGGATCCCGATGTGGCCGACGGAGTGCAACGCCTCGACGACCATGGGCGCTGCCTCGACGAGGACTGTGGAACGCTCGGCCACACGCTGGCGGACGAGCGCGCCCAGGCGTACGTGCCCGTCATCGGCCTCGAGGTAGTCGAGCCCGGGGACACGATTGATGTCGACCAGCACCGACGGAACGGCCAGGCGCAGATTCAACAGCGGTCCCAGACTCTGCCCGCCCGCCAGGACCTTCGCCTCGTCGCCGTGCGCGTCGAGAAGGTCCAGGGTCTCGGCGAGTGTCGTCGGAGCAACGTACTCGAAGGGTGCCGGCTTCATGGACCTCCTCTCACCTGGCCGAGCGCGTGTCGACCGCGCCCTGTCTCATGGTCGGTCCTTGCGGCTCGGACCGCCGCGTGCGCGGCCGCCTGCGAACTGGCGATGCGGGCGAAGACCGAGTCGGAGGCCGGGCCGGCGCCACTGCCGTGCAAGCGATGTTCCGACCGCGCTGCGCTTCGTCGGCGCGCTCGACCACCCGGACCTCGGCGCCGCTCTCGCGGGCGGCGAGCGCGGCACACCGTGCAGCGTTGCCCGTGCCGCCGACGAGGTCCGTTCCGGTGATCTCGGGCACGCCCCACCTCGCGAGTCGATCATGGCCCTGGCCGCAGCCGGCCCAGGCTCGACAGAAAGGTATACGTCCGCATACATCGCTGTCCATACTGGTGCCGCACGCGCCTCCCGCTGCACTGGGCAGAGGTGTCCTGCACGCTGACGGGCAGGTGGTCCCGCCAGGAAGCATCGTTCCCGGGCATCGGATCGCAGACGTCCGGGTCGGACGAGGGGCACTCTGTGGAGACGGCAGGATTCGACACGGTGGACGCCGTCCTGGCTGCTCTCCAGGAGCGGAACTACATCGCCGACAGAGGCCTCGGCATGGCCGTCCACCTGGCATTGCGCCTGGGTCGCCCGCTGCTGCTGGAGGGCGACGCCGGGGTGGGCAAGACCGAGATGGCGAAGGTGCTCGCCGACCTCCGCGGTGTCCCCCTCATTCGACTGCAGTGCTACGAGGGCATCGACGCCAGCCAGGCCCTCTACGAATGGGATTATCCGCGCCAGCTCCTGCACCTGCGCATGGTCGAGGCATCCGCGCACGCCGGGGAGCCGGTCGCCCCGGACCTGTACACCGAGCAGTTCCTTCTCGAGCGCCCGCTCCTCAAGGCCATCCGGGCCGGCTCCCGGGGCGTCCTGCTCATCGACGAGATCGACCGCGCCGACGATGAGTTCGAGGCGTTCCTCCTGGAGATCCTCGCGGACTTCCAGGTCTCCATCCCCGAGTTCGGCACCGTCGCCGCTGAGGAACCACCCGTGGTGATCCTCACGTCGAACCGCACGCGGGAGATCCACGAGGCGCTGCGCCGGCGCTGCCTCTACTACTGGATCGAGCACCCGAGCGTGGACCGCCTACGCCGCATCATCCGGATGCGGGCCCCCGAGGTGGACGCGCAGCTGACCCGCCGTGTCGCCGAGACCGTCGCCAGGCTGCGTGCCATGGACCTCTTCAAGCCGCCGGCCGTAGCCGAGTCGATCGAGTGGGCGCGGGCCTTGGACCTGCTCGGCGTCGACGACATCGACCTCGCCACCGCTCAGGACACCCTCACCACCATCGTCAAGGAGCGCGAGGACGTCGTACGGGTGAGGTCGGCCCTGCGGGACGTCCTCGGTGCGTGATCCGGAGCCGCTGACCGACCTGCGAGACGAGGTCGCCGCACTCTGCCACCAGCTGCGCGGCTCCGGCCTGGAGGTGGGCGCACACCAGGCGATCACGCTGGTGGCCTCGCTGCGGGAGCTCGGTCCGCACGCGACCGTCGGGGACCTCTACTGGGCCGGGCGCACGACGGTCGTCGTCCACCACGAGCACCTACCGGCCTACGACCGCGGCTTCGCTGCCTGGTTGTCCAGTCACGCGTCCGACTCCGGCGACACCGTGCCCGACGGCACGCCATCCGAGGACGCCGTACCGTCCGGGGCCCGCGAGTCGCCGCCGGGCGGGCACGCCGGGGCTCCCGGCCGGACGCCGTCGCCCGGACCCGCCGGTCAGGCGGGGGCGCGGACTCGGACGACTCCGCCGAGCACCAGGCCAGCAGACGCGTCGACCAGCCTTCCGGCGAAGTGGACGGCGAGGCCGACGACAGCCTGGCCGGCGCGATCGCCTCCGCGGTGGAGGCGCTGCGCCGGCGCCGGTTCAGCGAGGCGACCGAGGACGAGCTGCAGGCCATCCGTGACCTCATGGGGAACATCGTGGTCGCGGTTCCGCACCGGCTGTCACGGCGCACGCGGCCGGCCCGCCGGGGACCGATCACCGATCTTCGCGGCTCGGTGCGCGCGGCCATCCAGACCGACGGCGAGCTCCTGCGGCGCCCGCGCCGACGACGGAAGGTGCGACCCCGGAGGCTGGTCCTGATCTTGGACGTGTCCGGCTCGATGGCCGGGTATTCACGCGCCCTGCTCCACTTCGCCTACGCGGCGCGGTTCAACACCGCGGACGTCGAGGTCTTCGCATTCGGCACCCGTCTCACCCACCTCACCGACGAGCTGGCCGATCGCGATGTGGACCGGGCGCTCGCGGCCGCGGCCGAACGTGTCGTGGACTGGGACGGGGGCACGTTGATCGGCCGGTCGCTGGCCACGCTGAACCGCTCGTACGGGCGGCGCGGGATGCTCCGCGGCGCAGTCGTGGTCATCTGCTCGGACGGACTCGATCGCGGTGATCCCCAAGAGATCCGCGACGAGATGGCCCGCACCGCCCGCTACGCCTACCGGCTGGTGTGGGTGAACCCGCTCAAGGGCGACAGCCGCTACCAGCCGCTGGCCCGCGGCATGGCGGCCGCGCTCCCCCACCTCGACCGATTCGTGAGCGGCCACAACTTGGCAAGCCTGGACGAGCTGGCCGACATCCTGCGCTGCCTGTGATCCCTACGCCCGTCACGATCGGGGCTCCAACACCACCCGATGGTTCGCAGTTCCCGACTCGACGACCTGCATCGCCGCGCGCCACCACTCGAGCGGGCACGTCCGGCTCGGCAGCGATGGCACCCGTCCCTCCTCCACGCAGAAGAAGAGCGGCCGGCACCCCTCGCATGCCGATTCCGGACACCACGATCGATGCTTCCCTCCCAACGACTGCCGGCCACACGGCTCGTGGAAGGAGCGATCAGGACGGTCGGTTGGTGGTCGCGGCGTCTCCGCCTGCAAACCCCAGAGCCCGGAGGACCGGAGCCGGGTTGCCGCGCACGTCGGCCGAAGAGAAGGACTCCACGAACTGCCCCCGCACCATGATGTGCAGACTGTCGACGAGATCCAGGACGAAGCGCAGCTTCTGTTCCACCACCACCACGGCAGTCCCACGGCGGCGCAGTTCGTGCACCGTCTCGACCACGAGGGCCAGGTGGTGCTGGTCGAGCCCTTCACTGGGCTCGTCCATCATCACCAAGCGACCGTTGCCCACGAGGGCGCGACCGAGCGCGAGCATCTGGCGCTGGCCCCCGCTCATCAAACCCGCCTGCTGGTTCCATCGCTCCCCCAGGATGGGCAGGCGCTGGCAGACCTCGTCCACGGTCCACGGCTCGGCGCCGCGCTGCTGGTAGCTGACCCGCAGGGTCTCACCCACTGTCAGCGACCCGAACACGCGTCGTCCTTGCGGAACGAGGGTGACACCGCGTCGCGCGATCTTCTCCGGCGGGGAACCGGAGATCCCGCGCCCGTCGAAGCGGATCTCCCCGGCGAGGGCGCAGGAAGCCCATGACCGTGTGCACGAGCGTCGTCTTCCCCATGCCGTTGCGGCCGAGGATTCCGACCTGCTCGCCCTCCTGGACGGCGATCGACGCGCCGTTCAGCGCCTGGCTGTCGCCGTAGAACGTGTCGACATCGCGGACCTCAAGCAGCATCGTCGTGCTCTCCCAGATACGTCTCGATGACGACCGGCGACGACCGGATCGCGTCCGGAGGCCCTTCCTCGAGCACCTTGCCGTCGGCCAGTACGGTCACGACCTCACCGAGGGTGAAAGCGACATCCATGTCGTGCTCGATCACGAGCAGGGAGAGCGACTCGGGAAGCGCCGCAGCCACGTCGGTGAGCATGGCGGCGTCCCTCTTGGAGAGCCCGGCCGTCGGCTCGTCCAGGAGCAGGACCTTCGGATCGCTCGCCAGGGCCATCACGATCTCGAGGACCCGCTGCTGACCATAGGCGAGCTCCGACACGGTCCGGTCCCGGACGGACCAGAGTTCCCATCGCCGCAGCAGTTCCTCGGTCCTGTCGCTGACGCCCGGAATGGTGACCAGGGGCCGCCAGAACGTGATGCGCGTCGAGGACTTCACCGCCGCGGTTGCCAGCAGGACGTTCTCGCGCACGGAGAGGTCGGACAGCAGGTTGGTGATCTGGAAGGTCCGCGCCAGGCCTTTGCGGGCGCGGGCCTGGACGGACGTCCGCCTCATCTCCTCGCCGAACAGGGACACTCGCCCCGTGGTCGGCCTGAGGCTGCCGGAGAGGACGTTGAACAAGGTTGTCTTCCCGGCGCCGTTCGGACCGATCAGAGCCCGGCGTTGACCTGCTGGCACGGAGAGGCTGACACCGTCCAGGGCCGTCACTCCGCGGAAGTTGACCCGGATGTCCTCGACCTCGATCGCCGGCTCAACCACGAGGGCTCCCCGCCGCCTGGGACTCGCGCGCCGGGAGTGCGTCGCCGGTCTCCCCGCCATCGACTCGTCAGGTCGCGAGCGTCGCCTGAACCAACGGTTCACACCCAGGATGCCCTCGGGCAGCAGCAGGATGGTGAGGATGTAGAGGAGCCCGAGGACCGCGGTCCAGCGATCGGTGTACTCGGCGAGCACCGTCTCGGCCGCGATGAGCACCCCGATGCCCAGGGCCGGTCCGAGGAAGTGCCGGGCACCGCCGACGATGGCCGCCAGCAAGATCGTGGCGCTGGTGGTCCAGTCGAGCATCTCCACGCCGACGAACTGTTGCTGATAGGCGAAGAGTGCTCCGGTGAGCGCCGATGCCACGCCGGAGATCAGGAAAGCGCTCACCTTGTAGGCACCGATGTTGTATCCGAGCGCGGCCATGCGCGTGGGGCTCGCGCGCATGCCGTCGATCGCCCGGCCCACCGGAGACCTCGTGACCCACCACAGGAGTGCGACGATGATGAGGCAGACGGTGAGCGCGAAGTAGTGGAAGGTGTCGCGGTCGTCCACCGGCAAGGGATGGTGCCCCGGTCGACTCCGCTGATCCCCGTGTCGCCCCGGGTGACGTCGACCATCTGAAAGGCCAGCCCCCAGATGGCCTGAGCGAGCGCCAGGGTCATGAGGAGCAGATAGATACCGTCCAGACGCTGGCTGAGCAGGCCGAACACGAGCCCGAGCACCGCACCGCCCAGCAGGACCACCAAGAGGATCGTCCCGAAGCCCCAGTCCCAGCGCGTGAGCCCGAGAGCCACGACGTAGCCGCCCGTCCCGAAGAACGCCGCGTGGCCGAGAGACGGCATCCCCCGAGCCCGAAGACGATGCCGAAGGCCACTGCGAAGGTCCCCATGATGACGATCCGGGTCGCCGCCGACACGTAGTACGTCGCCAAGAACGTCGGCGCCGCGACGAGCAGGACCAGGGCGACCACACCGAGTGCCAGGGCAAACGGATGGGACCGGACGTACCGAAGGACGTGCTCCCCCATCAGGCAACCTTTCCGAACAGGCCTCGCGGCCGGAAGGCCAGGAGCAGTGCCACCGGCGCGAAGATGGTGAAGAACGCCAACTCGGGAAACAGGGCTCTGCCGAACTCGTCCACCAGCCCGACCAGCGCCGCCGCCAACAGTGCGCCGTTGACCGACCCCAACCCTCCGACGACGACCACGACCAGGGCCAGGATGAGGATCTGGAACTCCTCACCCGGGGCGAGGCCGGTGAAAGCGCCGCCCCACACACCCGCGAAGGCGGCGAGGACCGCCCCGAACGCGAACATGACCATGAAGATGAGCGGCACACGGATACCGATGGCTCTCGCCATCTCCTGGTCGTCCACCGCGGCGCGGATGACCGCACCGGTGCGAGTTCGGTTCACGAGGAGCCAGAGGCCGGCCCACACCAGCAGAGCGATGACGATCAGGCCGAGGCGGAACCACGGGAACGTGATCCCTGCGACCGTGAAGCTCCCTGCAGGCCCGGTGGACGTGGCGGCGTCGCAGGCGCGCCGCCGTAGTGACCGAGGACGAGATCCGAGATCAGGAAGGCCAAGCCGATCGTCATGATGATCTGTGGCAGCTCCCGCCCGATGAACCTGTGCAGCAGCAGCCGCTCGAAGATCAGCCCCAGCAGGCCGACCGCCACGAGCGCGGCCCCGAGGCCGAGCCAGTAGCTGTCGGTGCGCCGCAGGACATCCAGTGCGATGTAGCCGCCCAGCAGGTAGAAGGCGCCGTGCGCGAGGTTCAACGTGCGCATGAGCCCGAACGTCAGCGTCAGTCCGCTGGCGACCAGGAACAGCAGTGCGCCGAACGACAGCCCGTTGAGCCCGCGCGCCAGGATCTCGGTGACATCCACCGCGGCACCTCCTCCCGTGATCTGCTGGTGAGTTGCCTTCGGCGTTACTGCGCCCAGGTGCCCTTGAGGTCGACGTACGTCTCGTTCTCCAAGTAGTCCTCGGGCTCGTACGTCCAGAACTGGTTGACCTCGTCGTCGATGGTCTCGACGGTCTGGTTCATCAGCTCGTCGTCCGCCCCCGGCGCCATCTCCCGCAGGGACACCGGGAAGATCGCCTGCCCGTACTCGTCGAACGCGAGCGTTCCCCGGGGGCGTCGTCCAACGTCACGTCCGCCATCGCGTCGATGAGGGACTCGTAGCTGAGCTCGTCGATGTCCGCCAAGGCGGCCTCCAGCACCATGGCCGCGACGTAGGTGGCCTCCGCGTACGCGCCTGCCGTCTGTCCGTAGGCCTCGCGGAATCCCTCCTGGAACTCCTGGTTGGCAGGGGTGTCGGCACCCTCGGAGTAGTAGTGGACGCTCTGGATGCCGGTCGCCAACTCGCGCTGGGCCTGCTCCGGCAGGGTCGAGGGATCGGTGCCGAAGCCGTTGGCCAGCATCGGGATGTCGGTCAGGCCGAAGTCCCGGTAGGCCTGCAGCAGCTTCACGGCGTCGGAGCCGGACGTCGTCTGCACGATGACGTCGACATTCTCGTCGATGTTCTGGACCACGGGTCCCCAGTCGGCGGTGCCGAGCGGCGAGTAGATCTCCTGGACGACCTCGCAACCGGCGTCCTCGAACGCGCGCGCGAACCCGCCGTTCGACTCGTAGCCGAACGCGTAGTCCAGGCTCACCATCGCCGCCGTCTCGTAGCCTAGGACCTCACAGGCGTACGTACCCGCCGGCAGCATGATCTGGGAGGCCGCGGTGCTGGTGCGGAAGATGTTCGGTGTGTGGTCGCGCTGGGTCAGGTCGTCCGCCGCCGTGGCGGTGAAGATCGTGGGCACGCCCGACTCGGCCAGGTACGGGGCGATCGCGTAGGCGACGGCGCTGCTGATCACGCCGACGATGACGTCGACCTCGTCGCGCTCGACCAGCCGCTGCACGTTCTCCCGGGCGACCGCCGGGTCGTTGGCCGTGTCGGCGGTCACGATCTCGACCTCGTAGCCGGACAGCATGCCGTCGTTGACGTTCTCGACGTAGTGCCGGAAGCCCTGTTCCTGCGCATCGGCGTTCCCCGCGAACGGCCCTACCTCGGGCAGGAACAGCCCTACCTTCAGCGTCTCCTCACTCCCGCCGCCGCCACCACCGCCATCGCCACCGTCGTCGCCGCAGCCGGCTGCGAGGAGTGCGCTGACGAGGAGGGCCGCCGTGGCGTGCCGCTTGCCGAACCGATGCATGGAAGTCCCCTGTCGAAGTCGGCACCGGATAAGCCGGGGCACGGTCCGTTTGGGACAGCGAGGCATTCTCGCCACCCACTCGGGATGTGGACATCTGTATACACAGCCCCGTGCGGACGGTCAATGAACGGTTATAGACTTGTTGCCTCGCCATCGAGGACGGCGCGAGGCGCCGATGAGCCGCCCTCGTCGCGTGACCATGTCCGACACCTGCGGCTTCACGGTCGGATGATCCCCAGGTACTCCACCAGCTTCTCCATCCCCGGGTCGACACCGCGCAGCTAGCGGGTCGCGACCACGGTGACCGACCCCCGCCCCGCTCATCGGCTGCGCTCCGCTGCACGTCGGAGAAGTAGTACCCGGGGCGGAAGTCGGGGATCGAGGAGGCCCTGACTGTCGGCGTGGTTCGACGTCGCGGTGTCGGCAGCCTTGCCGGCGTTGGTCCACTCGACCCTGCGCTCGCCGCAGTCGCGCCGCAGACCACGTCGGCCTCCGCCGACATCGACGTGTTGACGAACCTGATCAGCATCTGATGCGGCGGGGCAGGCCTGTCTGGGCCAGGTGCTCGCGTCGGAAGGTGGCAGGGTCGATCTGCTCCGAGCGGGTCATCAGCGCCGAGCGACCGTGATGACCGACGCGTCGAGCGCCGAGGAGGCTGACCCACACCGGCGTGCCGACCGGCCACGGGCGGAGTTCCTCGGAGCCGAGCCTTCCGCCTGCGGGTCAGATCCGGACGCCGGCCATCCGCAGGGCGGAATCGGCGATTCCGCTCGCGACGTACTCCGGGCTGTAGGGCCCATCTGGCTGGTACCAGGTGGCCACCGAGGAGCACAAGGTCAGGATGGACAACGTGCACAGCTTGACGTCGTGAACGTCGAACTCCTTCTCGTCCACCCCGCGCTGGATCACTCCGCCCCAGGCCATGCGGACGTCGCGCATGAGCTGAGAGACGACCTCCAGGTTGCCGTGGGAGAGTCCCTTCACGCCCTGGATGCCGACGAACGCAGCCATCGGGTCCTTGAGGTCGCTGAGCACCAAGTTCTCCGCCAAGGCGCGCAGCTGCGCGCTCGGCCGGTCGTCTCGCTTCACCACGTGGATCGTGTGCTCGTGCAGCTTCGAGAGCTGGTGGTGGAGGACGTCGAAGAGGATGGCTTCCTTGCTCGAGAAGTAGTTGTAAAGATTGGCTGGAACCATGTCGAGGGCGTGCGCGAGCTGCTTCATGCTCGTCCCGGCGAATCCCTGCCGGGTGAACAGCTGTACCGCGGCGAGCCTGATTCGTTCGCGCTGGGGGCTCGGTGCCTCCACGGAGACGCCGCCCTCGGCAGCCAGGGCGGTCGCGGACCCCGTGTTCATCTCAGCCATGTTACAGCTCCACCCCTACGGCGAGGTTTCTCCCGGAAGTAGCCCAGCTGCTCCTCGAGCAGCCGCTTGAGCACCTTGCCCGACGAACCGCGCGGCAGACGCTCGGTCTGCACGACCAGGCGTTCGGGGAGGGAGTGCGCGGGCAGCCGCGCACCCAGCAGGTCGCGGAGCTCCCCAGGTCGTAGGCGCGGTCGGTGACGACGACCGCGCCCACCCGGGCGCCCAGGTCGTCGTCGGGGACCCCGACAACGCCGGCCTCCCGGATGCCGGGCAGGTCCAGCAGCGCATCCTCCACAGCCGTGGAGTAGATCTTCTCACCGCCGCGGTTGATCACGTCGTCCTTCCGGTCGTGCAGGTACACCGCGCCGTCCGGGCCGATGTGCGCCACGTCGCCCGAGCGCACCCAGCCGGTGCCGAACACCTCCTCGGTGAGCTCCGGGCGCCGCCAGTACCCGCGGGCCATGTTGGGCCCGCGCAGGTAGAGATCGCCCCGCCCGCTGTCGTCGGCATCGCGGATCTCGCACTCCACGCCCGCCACCGGGAAGCCGACGCTGCCGGCGTACGCCTCGATGTGCTCGTCAGGGAGGAAGAGCGCGACGTTGCTGATCTCCGTCATACCGAAGGCGTTGCCCAGGCGGACCCACGGCAGCTCCTCCCGGAGTTCGCGAACCAGGGAGCTCGGGGTCACTGCCGCCCCGAAGTGCACGTCGCGCAGGCAGCGCAGCACCGACCGGTCGCCCGCCGTGTGCTCGAGGAGCCGCTTGTAGACGACCGGCACCGCGAACATCAGTTCGGGCTCCCACGCCTCCAGCATCTTCACCACGTTCGGTGGGCCCGATCCGCCGGCGATGACCGCGGTCCCGCCGAGGGCGAGCGTCGGCAACAGCTGCGTGTTGCAGCCCGCCGAGTGCGCCAGCGATATCGCGATCAGGTTGCGGAACGGCGCGTCCGCCAGCTCGGCACCCAGGTAGTCCCGCGTGATCGCCCGGTAGGCGGCCACGTTGGCATGGGTGATCATCACGCCCTTCGGCGTCCCGGTCGTGCCACTGGTGTAGAGCAGCACCGCAAGATCGTCGGGTGCCGGCCGGTGCCGCACCGGCTCGGCGGGCCGGGGCAGCACGTCGGTGATGCTCGTGCGTGCCCCGGCGTCCTCCCGGATGAACGCTCGGTGCTCGGCGGACGTCCGCTGGTCCAGCGGCACCACGACCGCCCCCGCCAGGGCAGCGCCGAGGAAGGCCTGCACCCAGCGCGACCCGTTGGGCAGGTCCACGCACACGCGGCTGCCCGGGACGCACCCGTCGCGGCGCAGGCCACCCGCGACGTCCAGGGCGCGGTCCCACAGTTCCCGGTAGCTCATCGAGCCCTCCGGGTCGGCGACGGCGACCCGGTCGCCGTACCGGTCGACGTTCTGCTCGATCTGGTCGAGCAGCGAGATGAACGCCCCTGCGCCGGCACTGCTGGCCCGTCGCTCACCGGAGACCCCTGTCCGGCTTCGTTCGGACCCAGGGACGTCCGCGGCAGCGCACTCCTCCACCCGGTCGGCGCTCATGCTCGCACGCACGTCGCCGCCCTGGCCGAGCGCCCAGCTCAGCTGCACCAGCGCGGTCGAGCTCGTCAACGTCCCGGCAGGGATGACCTGGGGATGTCGGTGAGACGCCGGTCCGAGGCGTACATGCCCAGCCGTTCGTGATCCGTCGAGACCTGCGAGCAGACCACGACGGGGCCGTCGAACGCGGCGAGCGCGTCGAGCGCTGCGCGGGGCACGTGCCCGGCGCCGAATCCCTCGACGACCACGCCGTGCAGGCCTGCGAGCAGCCGGCGCATCCGATCGCCGGTGGTCATCGGACTCACCTTCACCACGTCGACGTGCGGACTGAAGGCGCACTCGCCGTCGGGCAGCGTCGCCGCGGTGCGTCGCGGCGCGTCACGGTCCAACCGCACCTCGTCATCGGCCACCCGCCCCCAGAGCGGTGCACCCACGCTCTCGAACGCCGCCGCCTCGCTGGTACGGCGCTTGACCGCCCGGGTGCCTCTCAGGATGTCGGCAGTGGCGCCGTCGTCCGGGGAGGTGAAGACGACCGCGACCCCGCGCAGGGGCGAGGTGGCGACCAGGAAAGCGCTGTGCAGATTGGACTCGGCGTCGGAATCGTCGTCGCTGCCAGGTCTCATCGAGCCGGTCAGGACGACGGGCACGCCGATACCGGGCAGCGCCAGTGCGAGCGCGGCCGCTGTGTGGGCAAGCGTGTCGGTGCCGTGCAGCACCACCACACCATCCGCGCCGCGGCGCACCGCGCGAGCGACCTCGCGGGCCAACTGCTCCCACTCGGCCGGCCCGATGTCCGGGCTGTCGCGCTGCATGGCACGCACCAGCTCGAGCTCGATGCCGGCCGGGCAGACGCGCTGGACCAGCGCGGCGGTGGCATCGGCAGCCGGCGCTGCGACACCGCCGCTGCTGCGCTGGCCGATCGTCCCACCGGTCAGCAGCACCGTGACGCCGCTCATGGCCTCTCGGTGAGCAACGGGTCGTCGGGCCGGTGGGTCAACGCCTCGAACCCCTCCTCGCCGACCAGGACGGTAGTGCCGCAGCAGACCAGGTAGGGCTCGGTGACCAGCGTCTGGATCAACAGCGGAGTGCCGACCTGAAGCTGCGCGTCGTTGCCCGCGACGAGGTCCAGACCGAACGTCGTGAGGCCCATCGATCCCCCGCCCGTCGGAAGTAGGGCGTGCCGGTCTCCTGCTCGTAGATCCGGCTGGCCGCGGCGAACACGTCGCCCGCCCGCGCGCCCGGCCGGACCGCCGCGCGCGCCGCGTCGTGCAGACTGTGCACCAGGTCCTGGACCGCGGCGAAACCGTCCGGCGCGTTCCCGACGGGCACCGTGGCCTGGGCGCAGGCGATGTAGTGGTTGTCCACGCCCATCACCTCGACCGTCGCCACGTCGCCCGAAGCGAGCGTCCGGTCGAGGCGGGTGTCGTGCATGAGCCCGCCGTGGGGGCCGCTCCACAGCGCCACGAACGACTTCTCGAAATCGGTCTGCCCCGCGGCGTACATCGCCGCCTGCACCTGGCCGACGACGTCGGCGGCCGCCACTCCCGGGCCGCTCGCCGCCAGGCCCGTGCGCAGGCCGGCCGCACTGACCTGAGCGGCCCGGCGCATGCTGGCGATCTCGGGCGTGCCGAGGATCAGCGAATGGGCCTCGATCAATCCGGACACGTCGACGGGGAGCACTCCCGATCCCGACTCGTCCAGCCGGTCCAGGAGCCGCTGCAGCCGGTACGCGCTGATCCGCTGGAGCTCCACCCCGACCGGCGCTCCCGGCCCCCGGACGATCTCGGCCATCCGCTCCGCGAGCAGGGCGAACGGGTCCTCGGCGTCGTCGTAGACCAGCCGATCCACCGACACCATCGCCTCCGACGTCCGGCGCTCCAGCGATCGCACCAGCATGCTCGGTTCGCCCTCCGCCGGGAGAAGCAGCGCGTGCAGCTTCGCGGTCGCCGCAGCGATGCCCGCGGCCCGGTAGCCGGTCAGGAAGAAGATGTTCTCGGGTCGGGTGATCACCGCCGCCTCCAGGCCACGGCTCACCAACTCCTCGCGGGCCCGCTCGAGCCGCTCGACATACGCTGCAGAGCCCTCACTGGTCATGGCGTGCCTCCTCGCTTGGCAGGATCAGGTCATCGGTTGGTCGTCGGCGGCCGCACGTCGCGCCCGGCGAGGCGCATGCGGACCGGTCCGTCACGTCATCCCCGAGCCAGGATCGGCGTGCGGAGCTCGCCGATCGCGGGGACCGACACGACGACCTCGTCGCCCGGGCGCAGGTACCGGCCGTCGGCCATACCCACCCCGCAGGGGTGCCACCGGCCACGATGTCCCCTGGCTCGAGGGTCACCACGCTGGACAGGTCGGCGATCAGCCGGGAGAAGCCGTTGATCATCAGGGCGGTCGAGGCGCTCTGCCGCACCTCGCCGTTCACGCGAGTGGTGAGCGTGAGGTTCTGTGGGTCGCCGATCTCGTCGGCGGTGACGATGCACGGACCGCAGGGGCATGCCCGTCGGCGGCCTTGCCGAGGAACCACTGCTCCCGCTCGCGCTGCAGGGCACGGTTGGAAACGTCGTCGATCAACGTGTAGCCGAACACGGCGTCGAGCGACGCGGCCTCGCTCAGGCCGCTGCACCGGCGGCCGATCACCGCGGCCACCTCCCTTCGAAGTCGACCTCGTCCTGCCCCTCGGCCACCGTCACCGGCACACCGTTGCCGGCGAGGCTCGTGGACGGCTTGGTGAACCAGCAGGGCCCGACGGTGGGTCCGTCGGACGCCCGCACGGTCGTGCTCTCGCTGAGGTGGGCGTGGTAGTTCACGCCGACGCAGAAGATGTTCTTGGGCGTGCGCAGGATCGGCGGCCGCCACACCACGTCGCCGGCCCCCAGCGCCTCGCCCACGCGCAGCGCCTCGACCTCGGCGGGGGTCAGCGGGCGCTCGATCAGGGGAGCACGTCCCGGCATGACTCCCGGCCCGGCAGCGCGGCCACCGGCAGAACGCGGTCACCCTCGACCAGGGCCGCGGTGGTGGTGCTCCGCCAGTCGACGGTCGCGAGCTTCACCCGCTCACCACCAGCTGGGTGCACACGAAGAAGGCAGCCGGCTTCGCGGCCGTCGCCGAGTCGGCGTGCACGCGGACCTCGAAGACCAGCGTGGTGCTCCCGCTGTGGACCGGCAGCGCCTCGGCGATGAGCCGGCTGCCGGATCGGATCGCCCGCAGCAGGTTGATCCGCAGGTCGAGGGTCACGAACGACTTGCCCTCCGGGAGCACCGACATCGCGGCCCAGCCGGCCACCGCGTCGGCGAGCAGCGCGTAGACGCCGCCCTGCACCACGCCCACCTGGTTGAGGTGGTGATCCTCGACCACCATCTCGGCCCGCGCTGTCCCGTCGGCGGCCCACGTCGGCCGGATGCCCATCGTGTCGATGGCGGATCCCTGCGGGACCTCGCGCGCGTACAGGGCGGCACGTCCGACCGGTGAGATCTCCAGGGCTTCGGTCACGACGTCGTCCTCTCAGGTGTGGTAGCAGCGGTGGGATCGAGGCCGCGGAGCGACGCCACGAACGCGGAGACCGGGGCCGTGGGGTCGGTCAACGCCGTCAGGAGCTGGCGACCGCCGGCCCGGAAGCCGCCGTAAGCCAGGCAGGCATCGGCCTTCGCGACCAGCTCGTCGTCGTCCAGCGGCCTGTCCGCGTTGCCGCGTGGCACCGTGCAGATGCGGTGCTCCGACGAAGAACCGCCCGAGCGCTCGACGAGGACCGCTGCGTAGTCGAGGCTGTAGCTCCCACCCCGTAAGGCACCTCGGCGTCGTGCTCGAGCCGGACCTTGCGCATCAGCGCCTGCACGTCCTCGGCCAGGACGCGGTCGGGCGAGAACGTCGCGAAGTCCACGCGCCCGTCCAGCAGCGCCGCTGCCACGACGTACCGCATGCAGAACCGGGCCTGCGCTGGGGTCGTGGCATAGGGATGGATCAAGGAGTTGTCGCTCCCGGGGTTGACGTGGACCACCACCTCCACGACCTCGTCCGCTCGCACGGAGCCCATTCCGTCGCGGAGCTCCAGAGCGGCGTCGATCGCCCGGTGCGTCTGGTAGCAGCAGGAAAGCGCTTGACGTTGAGGCTGCGCAACGACTCCTCCTCCGGCCTCGCCAGCGTCGCCCCGACCCGGGCCGGTTGCGGCTCGGAGTCGCCGTACAGCGCGAAGAACCCCATCGGGCCGTCCAGGGCCTGTTCGCTGGAGTCCACGCCCAGCGCCGCCAGCCGGCACGCCCGGACGGCGTTCTCGGCGGCCAGCCCGATGTGCATCGGCTTGGTCATCGTGCCGAAGTTCTGCCGCGTGCCCGAGGCCATCGACACCGCCATGCCCAGGGCGTGCCCGGTCTGCTCACGGCTGAGCCGCATCAGGCGGGCACCGGCCGCGACGGCGCCGACGGACCCGACCGTGACCGATGCGTGCCAGCCCTTCGCGTAGTGCTGCACCAGGTCGAACCCGGCCGCCAATGCCACGTCGACGTGCAGGCCGACGGCATAGGCCGTCAGCGCGTCACCGAGCGAGCGTCCCTGCGCCTCCCCGAGGGCGAGGACCACCGGCACCAGAAGGGTGCTCGGGTGGCCCCACATCGACATGCTGACGTCGTCGAGGTCGAGCGCATGACCTGCCACGCCGTTGACGAACGCGGCCTCTCCGACCATCGTCTCTGTCCCGGTCGCCCATGCGCGCGCGACCGGGGCACCCTCGACGCCGAGCGCCTCCGCGGCCAGCGTGCCGGCGGCCAGCGTAGTGGCCTCCGTCCGGCCGGCCAGCGCCGAGCAGACCGTGTCCACCACCGCACGTGCTGCCGGCCTCAGGACGGTGTCGCGCTCGAGGTCGGCCCCGACGACGTAGTCCGCCAACCCGCCGAGCGTGCTCGTCATGACGCCGGTCAACGGGTCACCGGCCGACCTCGGGCTGCGGCATGGAGTGCGCCTTCGGCGCTGCATCGCGCTTCCAGACCATGATGGAGCGGACGTACTCGATGACGAGGACTCCGTCCTGCTTGCGACCGATGGTGCGCACCTTGACCACCCCTGGCCGGGCCGGGACCTCGACTCGCGCACCTCGAGCACTTCGGAGGCGGAGTAGAGCGTGTCGCCGGGGAAGACGGGGTTGGGCAGCTTGATCTCGTCCCAGCCCAGCGCGAAGCCGTTGTAACTGACGTCCGCGACGCTCATGCCCGCGACGACCGACAGCGTCAGAGCGCTGTTGACGAGCGTGTTCTTCCACTCGGTCTGCGCACCGTACTCGCGGTTGAAGTGGATCTGGTTGGAGTTGTTGGTGAGCAGGGTGAACTGGATGTTGTCGGCTTCGGTGATCGTGCGCCCGTAGGAGCACTCGTAGATGTCGCCGACCTCGTAGTCCTCGAGGAACCGGCCGTTCCACCCAGGCTTCACGGTGCCCATCTCATGCCTCCTGCAGCGTCTTGTGGGTTTCGAGCAGTCGCTGGGCGCGCATCACGATCGGCAGGTCGACGAGCTGACCGCCCACCGCGACCGAACCGTCGCCACGGGCCTGCGCCTCGTCGAAGGCGGCGACCACGCGTCCGGCGTACTCCAGCTCGTCGGGCTGAGGGCTGAACATCCGGTTGATGTCTTCCAGCTGGCGCGGGTTGAACGTCGACTTGCCGGTGAAGCCCAGGTCCCGCGAACGCTGGATGTCGGCCAGCATCCCGTCGTTGTCGTCGAGGTCGGGAAAGACCCCGTCGACGCTCATCACGCCGGCGGCCGCAGCGGCGACGACGATCGCGGAGCGCGCGTAGAGCAGCTGTGCAGCCTCGTTCTTGCGGACCGTCCCGAGGCCCAGGTTCAGCGCGTAGTCCTCGGCGCCGAACATGATGCCGACCACCCGGGGATGGGCCGCGGCGATCGCCGGAGCGTTGAGCTGGGAGGTGGCGCTCTCGATGGCGGGCATCAGCTCCGTCGAGCCCGTGGGCACCCCGGCCTCGGCCTCGAGCGTCTCGAGCATCGACGCCACTTCCCGCACGGTCTCGGGGTCGTCGACCTTGGGCACGCAGAAGCCGCGCGGGCGGTGCCGGAGGAGCGCCTGGACGTCGTCGGCGAACCAGGGGTGTCCACAGCGTTGAGACGGACGAAGCGCTGGGGCGCGAAATCCGCAGTCTGCAGGGTCTGCGCGACCAGCTCACGGGCCGCCACCTTGTCGGCCGGCGGCACGCCGTCCTCGAGGTCGAGGAAGACCGCGTCCGCGGTGCTTCCGGCTGCCTTGGCCAGATAGCGGCTGCTGTTCCCGGGCACGAACATCCACGAGCGCATGGGCTTGGTTGACACGGTCGTCTCCCTCAGTACGAGCGATCCAGCCCGAGGACGTGCTGGGCCAGGTAGGACAGGATCAGGTTGTTGCTCACAGGGGCGATCTCGAGCAGCTTCGTCTCGCGGAGCTTCCGTTCGATGTCGTACTCGACAGCGAAGCTGTTGCCCCGTATGTGGTGACAGCCGCGTTCGCGGCCTCCCAGGACGCCTGGGAGGCGAGGAGCTTGGCCATGTTGGCCTGCGGGCCGCACTTCTCGCCCGCGTCGAACCGCCGGGCGGCCTCGAACCGCATCAGGTCGGCCGCCTCGAGGTGGGCGGATGCCTGGGCCAGTGGGAACTGCACGCCCTGGTTCATCCCGATCGGGCGGCCGAACACCTGACGCTGCTTGGCGTACTCCGTGGCCCGGTCCACGAAGAAGCGGGCGTCGCCGATCGCCTCCGAGCTGACCAGGATCCGCTCGACGTTCCAGCCGTCGATGATGTGCCGGAAACCGTTGTCGATCTCGCCCACCAGGGCGTCGTGCGGCAGCCGGAGGTCGTTGATGAACACCTGGTAGGTGTGGTGGTTGAACGTCATGGGGATCCGCTGGAGCGTGACGGCGTCGCCGGCCTCGCGCAGGTCCACCAGGAAGATCGACAGGCCTTGGGTGCCGCGGCCCTCGGGCGCGTCACTGGTGCGGGCCAGCAGGATCATCAGGTCGGAGTACGCCACCCGGGAGATGTAGATCTTCTGGCCGTTGACGACGAAGCCGTCGTCGGTGCGCACCGCCCGGGTACGGATCCGGCTGGTATCGGACCCGGCGTCCGGCTCGGTGACGGCGAAGGCCTGGAGCCGCAGCTTGCCGCTGGCGATCTCCGGCAGGTAACGGCGCTTCTGCTCCTCGCTGCCGTGATGGAGCAGGACTCCCATCGTGTACATCTGCGCGTGGCAGGCGTTGGCGTTGGCGCCCGACCGGTGGATCTCCTCGAGCACGACCCCGGCCTCGGTGACACCGGCGCCGCCCCCGCCGTACTCCTCGGGGATGAGCAGGCCCAACCAGCCCGACTCGGTCAGCTCCCGGATGAAGTCCTCGGGATAGCGGCCGCCGTCGCGCTCGAGACCCTGCCAGTAGCTGCCGTCGTAGCGGGCGCAGATCTGCCGCACCGCCTGGCGGACGGACGTGAGTTCTTCCATGGCTGCCATGCGTTTCTCCTGATCACAAGACCGTGCCCGACTCACGCAGGCGCGAGATCTCGGCGGGGGTGTAGCGGAGTTGTTCGAGGACGATGTCGGTGTGCTCCCCGAGCTCCGGGATATGGCGTTCGCCGCCCGCGGCGGCCTCGAAGGGCGCCCGGAACACGGGCAGCGGACCGACGGCGGAATCCGCCGTGACCCGCATGCCGCGGGCCACCACCTGAGGGTGGTCGAGGGCTTCCTTGACCGAGCGCACCCGCCCACTCGGGATGCCGGCGCGCGCCAGCCGGTCCAGCCAGAAGCCGCTGTCCTCGCGGCTCAGGGCGTCCTCGATCAGCGGGCGCAGCACGTCGCGATGCCGGTGGCGGGAGATGACCGTCGCGAAGCGGGGTCGTCGAGGAGTTCGGGCGCCTCGATCACCTCGAGGCAGAACGAGCGCCACTGCCTGTCGTCGGCGACTGCGAGGTTCACCAGCTTGCCGTCGCCGGCTGGATACGGCCCGTACGGGGTGATGTACTGGTGATGCATGCCCGTCCGTTCCGGCTCCTCGTCGTGGTGCCAGACGTGGTGGGGGTAATAGCCCAACCAGGGCATGATGCTGTCGAGCATCGCCACGTCGAGGTACTGCCCGGCGCGATCCCGCTGTCGCTGCTGGAGTGCGGCGAGAATGGCGATCGTGGCATTGGAGCCGGCGACCAGGTCGGTGATCGGGATGCCGATCTTCGCAGGGGCATCCGGCTGCCCGCTGACGTTGATCAGCCCGGACTCCCCTGGATCAGCAGGTCGAAGGCCTTCGCCTCCGCGTACGGGCCCGTCTGGCCGTACCCGGAGAGGCTGCAGAAGATGAGTTGCGGGTTCACCTGGAGCATCGCCTCGAAGTCCAGCCCGAGCCGGCGCATCACGCCCGGCGCGAAGTTCTCGACGAACACGTCGGCATCGGCGACCAACCGGAGCAGCACCTCACGTCCGGCATCCGACTTGAGGTCGAGCCCGACCGACTGCTTGTTGCTGTTCAGCCACACGTAGCCGGTCGAGAGCCCCTTGACCGCGTCGTCCCAGCCCCGGATCACGTCACCGCGCGGGGGCGCTCGACCTTGACCACGTCGGCCCCGAGCTCAGCGAGCAGGAACGTGCAGTAGGGCATCGCGACCGCCTGCTCGAAGGCGACCACTCGCAGACCCTCCAGGGGCTTCCTGCTCGCCCGAGGGTGGTGTCCATCAGTGGGAGCCGGTCGCGCTGTCTCCCGGCTTCTTCGGATGTTCGTACTGGTGCCGGTACTCCACGTCGGTGTACTCGATCTGAGCGCAGCGGCGGGCGAAGTCGTCGTACGCCGCGAGGAACTGGTCCTCGCCGTCGTAGTCGAAGGCGTCGCTCAGCTGCTGCTCCTCCTCACCACCGGCGACCGGCGGGTTCTCGAGATACCAGTCGACGGTCTCCTTCGTGGCAGCCGGGAAGTCGACCAGGTCGCGGTACCCCACCTGCTGCTTCATCTTGTCCATGGAGATCAACAGATGGCCCGTGGGGGCGGCGTGCCATCGCTGCCCCACCGCAGGCTACGACCGATCCCCCAGTACCAGGCGGGTCGACCGAGCTGCGGCGGGAAGGAGACGAGCTCCACATCGTCGATCCCCATCACCTCAGCCATCGCCAGGACCCGGTCGGCGTCCGACGGCGTGTGCTCGTCCACGACGCTGTAGAACTGCCCCGCCGCGGCCTCCGGGTGGTCCACGCAGAGCAGCACCGCATGGGCCGCGTTCCGGACGAAGGCGCGGCTCTCGAGCGTCAGACCGGCGTCCAGCACGGGGATCCGGCGCCGCCCGTCACGCAGGCGACGGATCACCGACCACTCCCGAGGGGCGAGCTGACGCGGTCCGTAGAGGTTCGGGTAACGCAGGTGGGTGAGCGAGAACTCGCCGGCGTCGTGAGCATCCATCAGCGTGTGCTCGGTCTCGACGATCTTCTGGTAGATCTTGTGGTTCAGGTCGCGCGGGGAGTCCTCGACGGCAGGACGCGAGAGCGGGGTCTCATAGATTGTCCCGCCGACGGTGATCAGCCGCGGGACGCGTCCGCCGAAGACCTCGGGCAGCACCCGGAGCCGGCCATACGTGGCGATGACCAGGTCGAAGGTCCGCGAACCGACAGCTTCGCCCAGCGTCTCGGCGAAGTGAGCGCTCGCGTGGATGTGCTCCAACCGGGTCTCCGGGAGCTCCGGCAGCTCGTGCTTGCCACTGTGGAGCATGGCGACGTCGTAGCCGCGCTCCTCCAACCCCTGGATGATCGGCAGCCCTGTGGGTCCCGTGCCGCCGATCACCAATGCCTTCTTGCTCACCTTGCCGCCTCCCGCCAGTGGATGCGACGAAGGTAACGAATGGTCATTCAGCCGTCAACCGACGTCGTGGTGCCCCTGCTGTGCACCAGCTTCCACCGGCATCCGCAGACCTGGCTGGCGGTGCAGTCGGCGAGCTGCCGCAGTGCCCCCGCCTACAGCTGACTCAGCCCGGGGGTGGCGCTGCGGGACGAGGGCACCAACGCGCTCGATGTCCACGATGCACCCCTGCGCGCACCAGGCCAGTCCGGGAACGCTCTCAGCCGCGACCTGCAGGACGCCGCTGTTGCCATGCCGCCAGCACCATGACCAGCGCCGCCAGCAGGTACACCCCGCCTACCACGAGCCATCCTGGGCCGTAGGCGCCCGTGCCGTCGACCAGTGCGCCGAACGCGATCGGGCCCACGGCGAACCCGGTGAACTGGCCGGTGGCGACGAGTCCCGTCGCCGACCCCACGACGGCCGCGTCCGTCGTGGCGACCACGGCCAGCATGATCACCGCGGTCGCAGCGACGGCGCTGGCTCCGTGCAGGACGGCGGCCATCCAGACGAGGCCGGGAGCCTCGACGACGCTGGCCGTGACGAGCACGCCCACGGCCATTGTCGCCACGACCGGGAGGGCCGCGAGGAGCAGCTGGGGCCGGCGCACCCGCTCGAAGAGTCGGCCCCAGGCGACCCGGGCCACCAGTCCGATCGCTCCCATCACAGCGACGGTCAGCCCGGCCATGCCCACGCTGAGACCGAGATCCTCGTGCCCGAACAGTGGCAGGTAGACGATCGTGGGCTGTAGCGCACAGCCCAGCAGAAAGGCGTATCCGGTCATCCACCACACGTTCGCGGGCACCGGCCGCCGGGCCGATCCCGGGAGACGGCTCGCACGGACGGACGTGCACGGGACGAAGAAGTACGACATCACCAGCGTGGGCGCCAGGATGAGCGCGGCCACCGTGGCCGCAGTGCGCCAGCCGGTGAGCACGGCCAGGCCCGGCAGCAGCGCGCCGCCGACGACCTGGCTCAACGGCACGCCGCTCTGCTTCAGCCCGACGAGGGCGCCCCGCCGTCCAGGGGCACGTGCGTCGATACGAGCAGGTTGGTCGCCGGGTTGGCGAGGGCCAGCAGGAACCCGGACAGGGCAACCGCTGCAAGCACCGCCCCGTACGTCCGGGCCAGTGCTACCAGCAACAGGACGACGCAGGCCCCCCGCAGACCACCATCGCCGCGGGGCGACCACCCACGCGGTCCACCAGTCGACCACCGACGGCCGAGAGCGCCGCGGCCACGGCGAAGGCCACCGTCGCGAAGGAGCCGAACTGCGCACGCGTGAGGTCGAGGTCGGCCACGACCCATGGCCCGAATGCACTCAGCGCGATCACGACGAGCGGTGGGCCCGCCATCGTCAATGTCAGCGTGGCGGCGAAGGCGACTCGTCGCGGACGCGTCATCGACGCGGTCACCGATTCACGTCCTCGGGTTCCTGGTAGGAAGGCCGCCGGGCGGCTCTTCTCCGAGCGCGGGGCATCGCCAGGGCCGCGGCCGGCCTCGTCGTAGTCCCACGCCGCGCCCTCCTGACCGATGTCTCGCGCTCCCGTGGATCAGGACCGCGACTGGATCGACCGGGGCCGCGGCCGAGCGCACGACACATCCCCACCGGTCGCGCAGCTTCGTGCCGCCCCGACTCCCTGCGAGCCGCGCGACCGGCCCGGGACCGCGCGTTGGCGGTGACCGGGCGGGACGGTGGGCCGATCAGGACGGACGGGACCGACCAGCCGATCCGGACCACCCGGCAGCACGCGGCCAGGACGCCCGCCCGACTCCACGTTCCTCGGCGGCCGGGCGAGGGGTATCCACGACGGTCATCCCACGTCCGCGTGCCCGGTCGTCGCCAGTTCAGGCGGGACGGGCCGCTCAGCCGGCGGACCGCCCGCGTCACGAGCCGCTGAGAACCGCGGTCGTCACGCCGTGCCGCCCGCCATCAGCGGCGCATGGCGGGGCTCAGACGACGCGGCCCTCGTGCCCGCAGGAACACAGCACGGTGATGCCCTCCGGCAGCCCGCCCCGTCGGCCAGAAGATCCGCCTGAGCGCCGTAGGGCCACGCGGAATACGACGAGCAGCGCGAGCACGGCCGCAGCCGCCCCGGCCGCCCGCTTGGCGAGCGGACCACCTGCGACAGCCAGCAGATCGATCGGCTCGTCGCTGTGCTGCGCTGGGCGGACCGGCTCCGGCGTGCTCGCCGGCGCGGTATCCCCAGGGCTCGCCTGCTGGTCGGCAGGGGCCGCGGAGGGTTCCGAAGGCGCCGAAGGTGCCGGCGCGACCATCTCTTCGCGCAGCCGATCCGCGAACTGGCCGATCAGCCGCTCGGAGACGTCTGCCATGACGCCGCGACCGAACTGGGCCGGCTTACCGGTGACGTGCAGCTCGGTGACGACCTCGACCTCGGTCTGATCCCCCGGGCGTGCAGAGATGCGATGACGTTGGCCTTGGCCGTCCCGGCTCCGCGAGACTCCTTGGCAGCCGCCTCGATCACGGCCCTGTGTGCGGCCTCGTCCCGCTCCACGATCCTGGCCGTACCCCGGTAGGTCAGCACCATGGCGCCCAGCTTGACCTTGACCGACCCCTCGAACTCGTCCCCGTTGAGGGTCGAGCTTGGCACCCGGCATGCACGGGGCGACCCTCTCGATGTCGAGAAGCACCGCCCAGGCTTCCTCGACGGTTGCTGGGATGCTGAAGGTGTTGCGCAGCTCGATCATGACGAGTTCCTCTCGATGTGCCGCCTCACGAGGCGTACGGGACTAGGGACGGAACGTCGAACAGAGGCACTCGGCTGACGCCCGAGACCCTCGTCGCCCGTCACAGGGACCCAGCCCGGCGGGACGCGCTGCGCGCGGCGCAGGACCGGACGGCTTCCTTGATGCTCTCGTAGCACCCGCACCGGCAGAGGTGACCCTGCAGCCCCTCCTCGATCGCGGCGTCGTCCAGATCGCCGGTGCTGCTCTCCAGCAGGGCGGACGCGCTCAGCAGGAACCCGGGCGTGCAGAAGGAGCACTGGAACGCCTGCGACTCGGTGAACTGGGTCTGCAGGTCACTGAGCTCGCCGTCCTCCTCCAGCCCCTCGACCGTGCGCACATCGCGCCCCTCCAACATGTAGAGGGGTGTGATGCAGGTGCTGACCGGCTCACCGTCCAGCAGGACGGTGCACGTCCCGCAGACGCCGAGTCCGCACGTCTCGCGGACGCTGAACAGTCCTTGCTGGCGCAGCGCCGCGCTGGCAGCGGTGGCCGGCCTCCCGGTCAGGGAGGTCTCCGCTCCGTTCACCGTGCACGTGACCGTGCTGCTGCGGTCGTCCTCCTGCATCACGTCCTCCTCGCTGCCAGGACCCGCTCCGGGGTCATCGGAAGGGATCTGACGCGAGCCCCGACTGCGGCGCTCACGGCGTTGCCGATGGCCGCGATGACCGGCGGGAGCACGGTTTCACCGAGGCCGTGGATGTGTGCGCTGCCCTCGTCCTCGAGCAGCTCCACCTCGAGCTCGGGGGCACGTCCCCCATCGCGACCAAGGCGTAGTCCGAGAGATTCGGGTTGGTGAGGATCCCGTCCTCGAAGACCATCTCCTCGTAGAGCGCGTGCCCGATACCGAAGAACACGCTGCCGTGCATCTGCAGTCGGGCCATCTTCGGGTTCACGACCCGACCCGCGTAGGCGATGGCATGGAGCCGGCGGAGATAGACCTTGCCGGTTCCGAGATCCACCTCGGCTTCCACTCCCACCGCGCCCTGGTGCCAGTGGTCGCTGGCGATCCCCTGCCCGGTCTCCGGGTCGAGGCCGCCGACGGTCTTGATCTCGCCGTCGCCGGTGATGCTGCCGGTGCGGGTGCGGTAGAGCACCTCCTGGATCGTCAGGCTCGACGAGGGGTGCCGCGCACGGAGATCTCCCCGTTGCCGATGACGAGGTCCTCGGGCGCCGCCTCCAGCACGTCGGCGGCCAGATCGAGCAGTTTCGCGCGGACCATGTTCGCCGCATGCGTGACGGCACCCCCATGGCGCGGGTGGTGCGACTGGAGCTCGTGGTCTGGTCGTAAGGCGTGTACTGCGTGTCCGGCGCCGCGACGTTCACCGCCCCCATCGGCAGACCCAGCCGATCCGCCGCGAGCTGGCCGAGCACCGTGTGCGCGCCCTGCCCCATCTCCACCGAGGAGGTGAGCACCTGCAGGCTTCCGTCAGCGTCCAGGCGCACCGCTGCGTTCGACGTCGACGGCGTGATCGTCGACTTCAGGATGACGGCGATGCCCTTGGCCCGGACACGGGTGTCGCTCACCTGCACGCGCCGGTCGTCCGGCCAGCCGATCGCGGCGGCGCTGCGGTCCAGGAGATCCTTCCAGCGCGCCTCGTGCATCACCTCGCCGGTGGCGAAGGTGGACCCCTCGGTCAGGAGGTTCCGGTGCCGGAGCTCGACCGGATCGATACCGAGCAGGTCGGCGATCTCGTCCATCTGCGACTCGTACGCCCAGGCCGCCTGCGAGACCCCGTATCCACGGTAGGCACCGGCCGGCGGCCTGTTGGTGTAGACCGCATAGGAGTCGACTCGGACGTGCGGGATGTCGTACGGCCCGACGCAGCTGTACCCGCCGTTCTTGATCAACCGTGGACTGATGTCCGCGTAGGCCCCGGCGTTGAAGTGCACCTGGACGTCCCGGGCGACGAGACGGCCGTCGTTCATCACGCCGGTGCGCATGTGGATCCGAGCCGCATGCTTCGTGATGGTGAAGAACTCTTCTTCCCGCGACAGGACCAGCTTGACCGGCCGACCCGCCTTCCAGGCGAGCGCCGCCGTCACCGGCTCGACCTTGGCGTAGGTCTTGGCCCCGTAGCCCCCGCCCAGGGGCGGGACGATGACGCGCACGGCCGACGACGGCACCCCGAACATCTCGGCGAGCGTGTCACGCACGGCGTAGGGGTCTGCGTCCCCGTCGTGACCGTCAGCCGCTTGCCCTCGAAGGAGGCGAGCACGACATGCGGCTCCATGGGGACGTGCTGGACGGCGGGGCTTTCGTACACGCTCTCGACGATGTGGTCAGCCTGCGCGAACCCGGCCTCCAGGTCGCCCTTGCGCAGCTGGAACTTGGTGCAGATGTTGCCTTCGCGGCCGACGAGGTTGATGTCGGGGTACACGCGGCCCCGCGGCTCCGGCGGCCGGTCGTGGACCAGTGCTGCCCCGTCGGCCAAGGCGTCGTCCAGCTCGGCGACCACGGGCAGCTCGTCGTACTCGACGTCGATGGCCAGCAGCGCGGCCTCGGCGATCTCCTCCGTCTCCGCGGCGACCGCCGCGACGGGGTCGCCGGCGAACCGCACCTTGCTCCCGCAGAGCACCGGCTGGTCCTGCAGCACAGGGCCGAAGTGGCGGTGCGGAGCTCCCTTGCGTTCGAAGTCAGCGGCGGTCAGGACCGCGACTACGCCGTCCATCGCCTGGGCCGCGCTGGTGTCGACCGAGAGGATGCGTGCGTGAGCCACGGGGCTGCGCAGCAGCCGGGCGAAGACCATGTTCGGCAGCTCGGCGTTGACAGCGAAGTTCAGGCTGCCGTCGACCCTCGCGCGCGCCTGGAACATGTCCACGGGACGACCGACGACGTCCCCCACCTCGACCCCGACGGCCACTTCCTGGTTGTTCACAGCCTCATCGCTCCGTTCGGTTGTGCCGACGACGCCGCCTCCAGTGCGCGGAACACGAGTTCACCGGTCACGTGCTTGCGGTACTGGGCGGAACCACGGACATCGCCGATGGGGCGGATCTCGTCCTCGTAACCCCGGGCGACCTCCCGGCGGGCCGCGGAGTCGAAGGTCGCGCCCTTGCAGGCGTCGGTGACCTCCGAGAGCACGAAAGGCGTCGAGGTGGCGCCGGCGATGGCAACCCGCAGATCGGTGCACCGCCCTCCCTCGTCCAGGTCGACGTAGGCCGCCACCCCTACGCAGGGCCGGTCCTCGCTCGACCTGCTCACGTACTTGATGTAGGTGGTGTGCGCCGTCGGGGAGGGACGCGGGACGGCCACCTCGACGACCAGCTCGTCGGGCTCCTTGGCCGTCGTGTAGTAGTCCACGAGGAACTCGCCGAGGGCAGCCACCGCTCCCCCGCGCGGAGACGAGTCGAACACGGCACCCCAGGGTGACCAGGACCGCCGGCGGGTCGGAGGCGTAGTCGGCCTCACACACGTTGCCGCCGATAGTCGCCTGCTGTCGGACACGGTGGTTGGCGACGAGTCCGAGCGTCTGCCCAAGGGTCGGCAGGGCCGAGTGCAGGGCTGGGGATCGCTCCATCGTCCGGAGCCTGGTGAGCCCCCCAACCGGACGTCTCCGTCCACCGTGTCGACGAAGTCGAGCTCCGGCAAGCGGTCGATCGAGATCAGATGCTCCGGATGCAGAAGACCGTTGCGCATCATGAGCATGATTGCGGTGCCCCCGGCGATGACGGTGCAGTCCTCACCACCGTCGGCGAGTAGTCGGAGCGCCTCGTCCAGGCTCTCCGGTCTGCTGAATTCCATGGCGCCTCCTCGGAACGCTTTGTATACCGCAGCATGCAGTAAATCGCCAGGGTGCATGTCTCGGATTCGATCCGTCGCCGCAGCCGTTCGCGACGCTCCCGGGGTGACGACCATCCTCCGCCGGCGCCCCCAGCACCACCGCGGAACCATGCCGGGGCCAGGGGTGCACGAACATCGGTGTATACACCGGGATGCGGCTCATCGCGGCGTCGACGGCCGGCCGACGGCGTCGGCGGCGACAACCGGAGGTGCGCGCCCATGGTGAGCGGAGGCCGGTCGTCACCACGGACGGTTGACGCGGCGACGATCGTCTACGGCACCGGCCTGGGCGCCAGCTCGATCACACTGCCGCTCCTCGCAGTGGACGCGGGCTACTCCTCGCAGAGGTCGGCGTCCTGACCGCGGTCTCGGCACTGGCCCAGATCGCGGTACGCGCATGCCTCGGAGCCGTGCTCCGGCGCTACCCGGACCGCCTTCTGGTCACGTCCGCCGGCGTACTGCTGTGCGCGTCCTTCGCTGCCGTGGCGGCGTCCACCGGCGTCGTGCTGTTCCTGCTCGCACAGGCGGCCCAAGGCGTCTCTCGCGCGTGCTTCTGGACCGGCATGCAGACGCATGTGGTGCGGGACGACCGCCCCGTCACGAGCAGCCTGGCCCGCAACCTGACCATCGCGAACCTCGGCCTGCTGCTCGGCCCCGTGGCCGCCGGCTTCGTGTTGGAGAGGTCGACAGGAGCTGCACTCCTGCTCGGCGTGGCGCTGGCCGGGACGGCCACCGTCCTGTCGCTGGGCATGCGCCGCCTACCGCTCTTCGCGACTGCGGATCTCCCGGCGAGATCGCCGGTGTGGCGCCGCCCCTCGTGGTGACCGGGTCCGCGGCCGCCGGCGTTGCGGGAGCGTGGCAGGGACTCCTCGGCTCCTACGTGCCGGCCGTCCTCGGTGCAGCGGGACATGCAGCCGGCGTGGTGGGCGTCCTCGTGGCCCTGGCGAACGCCGCCAACACGGCGTCTTCAGCAGCCCTCACGCGCGTTCGCGTGAGGAGTGCACCGGCGACGCTCGCCACCAGCTGCCTCGCCGTTGCCCTCGGGGTCGGACTCCTCGGACTGGCGGGCCGGTCCGGCGCCGCCGCCGGCGCCTGCCTCGTGATCAGCGGGCTGGGCGCCGGAGTCCTCCAGGTCCTCGGCTACTCCGTTGCGAGCGAGTCCGTCCACCGCGAGGAGCGTGGCCAAGCCATCGCCATGACCGGGACGGTCCGTGCCGCCGCGATGTTCGGCTCGCCCCTGGCGGTCTCCGGGCTCCTCCAGGTAGCCGGCATCGCCGCGGCATTGGGCGTCGTCGGCCTGGCTCTGCTGCTGCCGATAGCCCGACTCGGTCGGCGCGGAAGATGAAGCCGGGCGGACTGGGCCTCCCGTCGAGCCCGACGGCGTGGTCTAATGAGTCACTCGCCTGTATACAACGGTATCCGGAGGTGCACGTGCCCGATCAGCGCCGGGTGATCATTGTCGGGGCCGGCAACGCGGCTCTCTGCGCGGCTCTATCCGCCCGGGAGGAAGGTGCTGAGGTCCTGGTGCTGGAGCGCGCCGACCGGATGCGCCGCGGAGGCAACAGCGCGTTCACCGCCGGCGCGATCCGGGTGGCGTACGCCGGAGTGGACGACCTGCGTCGCCTGATGCCCGACCTCAGCGACGAGGAAGTGGCCGTCACCGACTTCGGCAGCTACAGCGAAGAGCAGTTCTTCGACGACCTCGCCCGCGTGACCGAGTACCGCACTGACCCCGAGCTGGCCGACACGCTGGTGAGCAACAGCTATCAGACCCTGCTGTGGATGCGCGAGAAGGGCGTGCGGTTCATGCCCATCTACGGTCGGCAGGCCTTCAAGGTCGACGGTCGATTCAAGTTCTGGGGTGGGCTGACCGTCGAGGTCGCCGGCGGCGGGCCGGGTCTGGTCGACTCCTCTGCGCTGCCGCCGAAGCGGCCGGCATCCGGATCGAGTACGGCGCCCGCGTGTCGTCGCTGATCAGCGACGACGACGGGGTGCACGGCGTCCGGGTGCGGCAAGGCGGGCGCACGCGTGAGGAACGCGCCGACGCGGTCGTGGTGGCCAGCGGCGGATTCCAGTCCAACACGGAGTGGCGAACCCGGTACCTGGGCCCCGGCTGGGAACTGGCGAAGGTGCGCGGCACGATGTTCAACACCGGCGACGGGATCCGCATGAGCCTGGACGCCGGCGCGAGCCCCCACGGCAACTGGTCGGGCTGCCACGCCGTCGGTTGGGAGCGCAACGCCCCGGAGTTCGGTGACCTGGCCGTCGGCGACGGCTTCCAGAAGCACAGTTACCCGTTCGGGGTCATGGTCAACGCCCTGGGCCAGCGGTTCGTCGACGAGGGTGCCGACTTCCGCAACTACACGTACGCCAAGTACGGCCGTCGCATCCTGGAGCAGCCCGGGCAGATGGCCTGGCAGGTCTTCGACCAGAAGGTCGTGCACCTGCTGCGCGACGAATACCGGATCCGCCAGGTCACCAAGGTCACCGCGCCCACCCTGGAGGAACTGGCGGGCAAGCTGGAAGGGGTCGACCCCGCGGGCTTCCTGGACGAGATGGAGCGCTACAACGCCGCCGTCGACACGGCCACCCCTTCGACCCCAACGTCAAGGACGGCCGCGGTACGCCGGGCCTCGACGTGCCCAAGAGCAACTGGGCCAATCGCCTGGACCAGGGCCCGTTCGAGGCCTACCAGGTCACGTGCGGCATCACCTTCACCTTCGGTGGCCTGCGCATCAACACCTCCGCGCAGGTTCTCGACACCGACATGGCGCCCATCCCCGGCCTCTTCGCCGCCGGCGAAGCCGTCGGTGGGGTCTTCTACTTCAACTATCCCGGCGGCAGCGGCCTGACCAACGGCGCAGTCTTCGGCCGGATAGCTGGGAGGGTGCCGCAGCCACCAGGGGCGAGGTCCAGGTATCGCGTGAGGTGGTGTCGGGAACGAGCTGAGCGGACGTCCGCCGCGCCTGCCTGCACGGGGCGCGACGGAGTCGCCGCCGATCGGTCCTCCCAGAAAGGATGCCGAGGTGAGGTCGAAGAGCCCCGTTCGGTGCGGCGCGCCATGAGCTACGCGCACAACCGGCCGTTCCGGCCGGTGCACGACCGCATCCCGTACTCCCCGATCATCGACCGGGGCCCTCTCTCCTGGCCCGCGAACGCCGGCGTGGCGGTGTGGGTCGTCCCCAACGTCGAGCACTACGAGTACCTGCCGCCGGCCGGAGCGGTGGACCCTTATCCGCGCACACCGCATCCCGACGTCCGCAAGTACGCCTACCACGACTATGGCAACCGGGTGGGATTCTGGCGGATGCTTGAGGTCCTCGACCGGTACGAGGTGCCCGCCACCGTGTCGTTGAACGTGGCGGTGCTCGATCACTATCCCGAGGTCGCCGAGGCGATGGTCGGCCGTGACTGGGAGTTCATGAGCCACGGCTTGTACAACACCCGGTACCTCACCGGGCTGGACCAAGGAGGCGAGCGGGAGTTCCTCGCCACGTGCAACGCCGTCCTCCAGCGCCATATCGGCAGGGACTTCGCGGGCATGCTGGGCCCCAACATCACCGGTAACCCGTGGACGCCTGATCTCATGGCCGAAGTCGGCATGACCTACCACGCCGACTGGGTGCACGACGAGCAGCCGACCCCGCTGCGCACCGCCTCCGGGCGGGAGATGGTCGCTCTGCCGTACAGCTACGAGCTCAACGACGCACCGCTGCTCATGCGCTCCTACGTCGAGGCCGACGAGTACGCCCGCCGCTGCATCGCCCAGTTCGACCGACTGGCGCAGGACGCCGCCGGCGAAGGGAGCGGACGGATGATGGCGCTCCCCTGCACCCGTTCGCGATCGGGCAGCCCCACCGCGTCCACGGTCTCGATCGAGTGCTGGCGCACCTCCGGGCGCAGGGCGCCTGGATCGCCCGGGCGAGCGACATCGTCGGGCACTACCTCACCCAGCGCCACGACGTGGGACGTCCCGAGGGTGGTTCCCGTGCCTGACCTGACGCCCAACGTGGTCCGCGAGGATGCCGGCCGGCCGGCTCGTGCGGGGTACGACCACGAATGGTTTCCCTGGAGCCCCTTGCCCGACCGGCCGCCCGTCGCCTGGCCCGGCGGCGCCCGGACCGCGGTCAGCGTGGTGGTGCACCTCGGTGCCGTCGAGTGGGAGGACACCACCGGTACCGGCCCGCGACCGCCCGGGGGCGGGGTGTTGGCAGACCGCCGGACGTCCCCGCATGTCCCACCGCGAGTTCGGTCACCGCGTCGGGATCTTCCGGCTGCTGCGGATCTTCGATGCCGCAGACATCTTCCCCTCGGCCGTGGTCGACGTCCTGACCGCCGAGCGGTACGAGCCGCTGATCCGGCATCTCCAGCCCGCTGTCTCCGAGATCATCGCCGGCGGCCTCAGCGCGAGCCGACCCATCACGTCACTGATGACCGAGGACGAGGAGCGCGACTACATCGGCACCTCCCTCGACCGGCTGTCCGAGGCCCTGTCGCGCCGGCCGACCGGGTGGCTCGGACCTGAGCACAGCGAGTCGCAGCGCACCCCGCCCTCCTCGCCGAGGCGGGACTGCATTATCAGGCGGACTGGGCCAACGACGAGCTGCCCTACCGGATGACCGGCGCCGGCGCGCAGCTGTGGGCGTTCCCGCTCTCCTGGGAGCTCAGCGACCTCGCCGCGGCGTACCACCGGATGGTCGCGCCCGAGACCTGGGCGGACAGCGTCGTCGCGGCGTTCGACACGCTGCACGGCGAGGGTGGTCGCCTGCTGAGCCTGCACCTGCAGCCCTGGCTCTCCGGCCAGGGGTTCCGTGCGGCCTCGCTCGAGCGCGCTCTACGACACCTCCGCGATGCCGGCGAGGTCTGGTTCGCCTCCCCGTCGGACGTAGTCGAGCACTGCAGCAGACAGGCGGGACGGTGAGCGACCGGGCCAGGGTCGCGCTGATCGCCACCGGCGGGACGATCGACGCGACTGGCCTGGATCGTCTGGACCTCGCCCACTACACCGAGACGCGGGCCCGTCTCGACGACGGCGAGCTCCTCCGGTCACTCCCGGAACTGGGCACCGTGGCAGCGGTCGACGAGGTGCCCTACCGCCGGGTCCCCAGCTATGCCCTGACCACGGAGGACTGGATCCGCCTCGCGCGGACCGTGCAGGATCTGCTCGACGGGGACCACGACGGCGTGGTGATCACCCATGGCACCAACACGCTGGAGGAGACCGCCTTCTTCCTGCACCTCACAGTCCGCTCCCCAAGCCGGTGGTCCTGGTCGGTGCGCTCCGCCCGGCATCGGCCCTGGGCAGCGACGGGGCCCTCAACCTCCTGCGTGCCGTCCAGGTCGCCGCCGCGCCTGAAGCGCACGACCACGGTGTCCTGGTCGTCCTCAACGACACGGTGCACGCCGCACGGCAGGTGACCAAGACCGCCACCTTCCGCGTGGACGCCTTCCGGTCGCCCGACACCGGGCCGCTCGGCTACGCCGACGCGGACGGACGGGTGGTGCTCTACCACCGGCCGCGTCCCGTTCCCGCCGACCTGCGCTTCTCCCCGGACGAACTCCACGGGCTGCCGCGGGTGGACGTGGTCGTGTCCTACGTGGGGGCTGACGGCGCGCTCGTGGACGCAGCCGTCGCGGCCGGTGCCCGTGGCCTGGTGAGCGCCGGGACCGGGGCCGGTCGCCCCACGGCAGCCGAAGACCTCAGCCTGGACCGGGCGGTGGCCGCCGGCGTGGTGGTCTGCCAGGCCAGCAGGGTGGGCGGCGGCCGGGTGCCCAGATCACCGGAGATGGCGCGACGGCGCCTGGTGACCGCCGACAACCTCCCCCGTGGAAGGCGCGGATCCTCCTGGCCCTGTGCCTGCCACGAACATCCGACCCCGACCGCCTCCAGGACATGTTCGACCACATCTAGGAGACCCATGAACACCCTGCTTACGCTGCTGAGCGAGGAGAACTTGCGCTCCTTCGCGGCCGCTGGTCACTGGCGCGACCGCACCATCTACGGCCTCGTTCGCGACCATGCGCGTCGCGGTCCCGACAAGATTGCGGTGCGTGAGCGGGACCGGTCCACGACCTACGGTGACCTGATCGAGGCGGTCGATCGCCTCGCGTCCGCCCTGGCCGCCCGTGGCCTGCGCAGCGGTGACCGCGTCGCCGTCTGGCTGCCGAGCCGGACCGAGACGGTCGTGGCGGTGCTGGCCTGCTCGCGCAGCGGGTACGTCGCCTGCCCGTCCCTCCACCGTGACCACACCGTCGCGGAGATCGCGGAGCTGGTAAAGCGTATGCGGGCGTCTGCGCTATTGGTGCAGCGTGGCTACGGCGCGGACGCGGAGGGCGAGGAAATCGTCGCGGAGGTCGAGGACCTCGAGCACCTCCGGATGATCCGGGTCCTCGATCCCGTACCGGCCGGCGGACTGTTCCCTGACCTGCCCGCGGGTGCCCCCGGGACCGAGCGGACGGACCCCAACACCGTCTCCTACCTGGCGTTCACCTCCGGTACCACGGGCCAGCCGAAGGGGTCATGCACTCGGACAACACGCTGCTGTCGCCGACCCGGGCGCTGGCCGCCGACTGGTCGCTGACCGAGGAGTCGTGCATCTACTCGTTGTCACCGCTCAGCCACAACCTCGGCTTCGGCGCCATGATCCTGGCCCTGACCACCGGCGCGGAGCTGGTCGTCCACGACCTGCCGCGGGGGCCAGCCTGGCCGACCGGCTCCGCGACACCGGCTCGACCTTCGCCTTCGGCGTCCCGACCCACGCGATCGACCTACTCGCCGAGTTGCGCGACGGCACCGGAAAGCGCCTGCCGCGACTGCGCGGCTTCCGCATCTCGGGGCGGCCGTGCCGTCCGTCGTCGCACAGGGACTGCTGGACGTCGGCGTGATCCCGCAGAGCGGATACGGGATGACCGAAGCCGGGTCGCACCACTACACGCGTCCGGATGACGCAACGGAACTCGTCGTGGGCACGTCGGGACGGGCGTGCGCGGGCTACGAGGTGGCGATCTTCTCCCGGGAGGACCCCGAGAAGCAGCTGCCGGCGGGCGAGGTCGGGCAGATCGGCGGCCGAGGTGCCTCCCTGATGCTCGGCTACTTCGACGATCAGGCGTCCACCGAGGGCAGCTTCAACGCCTCGGGCTGGTTCCTCACCGGCGATCTCGGGTGGATGGACGAGGAGGGCTACCTCCGGATCACCGGACGGAAGAAGGACGTGATCATCCGGGGTGGGCACAACATCTTCCCGGCGAAGATCGAGAACCTCGCGATGCAGCACCCCGACGTGGCGAAGGCAGCGGCCGTGCCCGTCCCCGACGAACGGTTGGGCGAGCGGGTGTGCCTCGTGGTCCAGCCTAAGCCCGACCGGGACGTCTCGTCCGGTGATCTGCTCGTCCACCTGGCGGACGCGGGTCTGTCCAAGTACGACATGCCCGAGTACCTCGCGACGGTCGACGATCTTCCGCTCATGCCGTCCGGGAAGGTGCTCAAGCGGCGACTCCTCGAATGGATCGAGGAGGGGCGGCTGAGCCCTCGACCCGTGCGATCCCCTCCCACGACCACGTCCGCCTGACCACACGCTGGAAGGAACATTCCGTGCGAGCTGTGACGATCCACCGGTTCGGTGATCTGGACGCCGTCGGTCTCGAGGACCACCCGGACCCGGTGCCGGGTGACGACGACGTCCTGGTGGAGGTCCGAGCCGTCCCGGTCAACTACGTCGACCTGGTGACGTTCCGCGGTGAGTACCAGTTCGTGCCCGACCTGCCGTACATCCCGGGGAAGGGACCCGCCGGCGTCGTGCGATCGGTCGGTGCGGCCGTCACCGACTTCGCGCCGGGTGACCGCGTACTCGCGATGGCCGAGTACGGGGATACGCCGAGGCGGTCGTCGTCGACCACCGACAGGTCCACCACCTCCCCGACGCGCTGACCTTCACCGATGCGGCGGCCATGTCCCTGGCCTACGACACGGCATGGATGGCGCTGCGGGAGCGGGGCCGGTTCGTACCCGGCGAATCGGTTCTCGTCCTGGGCGCCAGCGGTGCGGTGGGCCAGGCTGCGGTGCAGTTGGCCCACGCCTTGGGCGCAGGCACGGTGCTCGCCGGGGTGTCCCGCCCGGGACGTCCCACCGGTCCAGCGGACGGGGTGGTGGATCTTTCCGGGTCGGATCTGCGCACCAGCGTGCGCGAAGAGGTCCTCGACGCAACGGCCGGGGCCGGGGTCGACATCGTGATCGATCCACTGGGCGGTGACGCGTTCGACGGCGCGGTGAGATCGCTTGCCTGGCGCGGTCGTCTGGTGGTCGTCGGCTTCGCCGCCGGGCGCATCCCCGTACTGAAGGCCAACTACCCCTTGCTGAAGAACATCGAGATCTCCGGCCTGCAGATCAGCGACTACCGGAAGCGCGCGCCAGAGCTGGTCAAGGAGTGCTACCGAGAGGTGTTCGGGTTGTGCGTCGAGGGCCGCGTGCAGCCGCCCGAGAGCACCGTGAGCCCGCTCTCCGAGTGGCGCATCGCCTGGGAGGAGCTCAGCTCGAGGAGGGCCGGCCACCGCCTGGTGCTGGAACCCTCGGAGCAGTAACGAGGTATAACGGATTGGTTACGCACCCTTAGATCTGCCGTACCGTCCATCCCCCGGCCCCTGGAGCTTGGATGTCCGAACCGAGGCTCATCAGTCACCCCAGGAAGGCCGCCGTAGCTCGCCGCGCCAGCCCTTACGAGCGGTTGAAGCAAGCGATCATGTCCGGGGAACTGCTGCCCGGCGAGCAGCTCATCGAGATCGCTCTGGCGAAGTGGTGCCAGGTGAGCCGCACACCGATCCGCGAGGCCCTGACGCGCCTGGAGCAGGACGGGCTGGCACGTCGCACCGAACGGGGACTCGTGGTCCGCGAGAGCAGCCCCGGGGAGATCATGGACATCTACGAGGCCCGCATCGTCCTGGAGAGCAAAGTGGCAGCTGTCGCGGCGGAACGGCACACCGCTGCCGACCTCATGGCCATGCGACGTGCCGATGATCGCTTCGCTGCGGTCGATCTGCAGGATGCCGAGGCACTGGCCGAGCGCAACCGTGACTTCCATCGCGCCATCTGGGCGGCCAGCCACAACGCGGCGCTCGTGGACCTGCTGGAACGGCTGGACATGCACCTGGGTCGCTATCCCCTGACGACGCTGGCGTTCCCTGGTCGTCACCAGGCCGCGCTCGAAGAACACGTGGCGCTGGTCTCGGCGATCAGCGACCGTGACGCCGAAGCTGCCGCCCAGATCGCGATGCAGCACTTCACGGCCGCGCGTGACATCCGACTGCAGCTCTGGCAGGAGGAGTGATGGCACCGTCGTGTGATCGTGCCAGACCAGGTTCGCGTCGGGCCGGCTTCCCTGACGCTGATTCCACCCAGCGCAGTCGTCGCGCCAAGCGTGGCAGCATCCGCACATCGTCGCGTCCTGAGCCGCGGTATCCATGTCCGAAGCGGCGGAACAGCTCACCGGCGTCAGCAGCGGTCGCGTACTCGTTCGGGAGCTCGCAGGACGGTGAAGCAGGCGTCTCGTCAGGCCAGAGCGCCCGCCCGCCGGCCGAAGACCGCACCGGCCGTGAGCCCTGTACCGCCGGGATAGTTGCCGCTGAACAGACCGCCGAGCATCTCCCCGCAGACGAACAGGCCGGGCATGGAGGCGCCGTCACGGTCCTGCACGCGACCGTTCTCGTCGGCCCGCAGTCCGCCGAAGGTGAACGTGATCCCGCAGGTCACCGGGAAGGCGAAGTAGGGCGGCTCGTCCAAGGCCAGAGCCCAATTGCTCTTCGGGGGCGGGTGTCGGCTCGGCGACCGTCCTTGACGGCCGGGTCGAACGGGATGGCCGGGTCGATCGACGCGTTGAAGTCGGCGACCGTCTCCCGAAGCACCGCCGCGTCCACGCCCATCCCTCGGCGAGGGCATCCAGGGTGTCGGCGGTGACGACGGAGGCGCCCGGGCTGTCGTACTCCTCGGTCCGCAACATGGACCGGGTGCGGGCGTCGAAGAGCTGGAACGCGACGCCGTCGGGCTGGGCGAGGATCGCTGCTCCGTACTTGGCGTACGTGTAGTTGCGGAAGTCCGCCCCTCGTCGATGAACCGGCGGCCGTCGGCGTTGACGACGATGCCGATCGGGTAGCTCTGCCGGGTGAGCCGGTTGGTCAGCTCGCGGTTGCTCTCGTTGTTCTCCGCGCGCGCGTCCCAGGCGACGCTGTGACAGCTGCCCCAGTCCCCGCCGGGTGCAGCCCCGCGGCAAGCGCTGCCTGGAGCATGTCACCGGTGTTGAGCGCCGTTCCCCGCACCTTGGCCCGCTCCCAGCCCTGCCCGAGGTGCTCCCGCCTCAGCGCCGGATTCGCCTCGAAGCCGCCTGCTGCGAGAACGACCGACTCTGCAGTCGTCGTCCCCGTCTCGCCGTCGGGGCCGGTCCACGTTACCCCGTGACCCGCCCGTCGCTCAGGACGAGCGACCGGGCGCGGACCTGGTACCGGGCGCGAACCCCGCCCTGCCGTGCGGCCTCGGCGTGCTGCTCCATGAGCCCCTTGCCGCCTCCGGCACTTCCGACCGCCAGCCCACCGAAGAACACGAGGCGACCGTGCGCATCGGGGTAGGACTGCCGCTCGTCCATGAGCCGGAAGCGGAGACCATGCCGATGCAACCAACGCAGGGCGTCCTGGCTCTCGTCGACGAGGACGGCGGACAGGACGGGGTCGGTGCGGCCATCGGTCACCCGTTGCATGTCCGCGAGGAAAGCGGTTCGGCCGTAGGCCGGCAGCACCGCTCGGGCCAGGACGGGCTCGTCGTCGAGGAGGTCCCGGATGTCGTCCAACCCTCGTGGGCGATCCGGAAGGCGCCGGCGGTGAAATAAGAGTTGCCACCCGCCTCCCGCGGGCTGCCCCGCTCCAGGAGCAACACCTCACGACCTCGCTCGGCCGCCGCGTGGGCGGCCGAGAAGCCGGCGTTCCCGCCGCCGATGACGAGGACGTCGACGTGGTCGTCCGCGATGCCGACGCTCATGGTCAACTCCTCTGTATGCAGTTGCATACAGAGTACCACCGCAGACCCCCGCCAGGTCGGCCGCGAGGTAGTCCTCCTGCCGGGGCGGCCGCCGGGCTCGCTCACACTCGCCAACATCCCACCCGGATGGAGAACGGCGGCGGCCGGTCGAGGCACGTCCTCGACCGGCCGCCGCCGTTCATGGCCCTGCTGCAGGGGCCCGCGCCGAGCGGAGCGAGGCGTGGGGGCAGCAGGGTCCTTGCTCAGATGCGGCCGTCGCGGTCCCGGGCGTTGTCGCCGTCCATCTCGACCTCTTCCTTGCGGACGGCCTCGCTGACCGTCTCCTGGTCGGTGACGGTGGTCTTGTCCAGGCGGACGCGCTCGACCGGCACGGCCTCCTTGTCCACGACCGGGGTCTCGGCGTGCAGGACGACCTCGTGCTCCTCCTCGGAGATGGCGGGCCCGTCCATCGCGTTGTCGATGTTGGCGTCGGTGATCGGCTCGCGCTCGAGGCGCGCCTCCTCGTGGGAGGTGGGAACGGTCTGGGTGACGTTCTCCGTCACGACGAACTTGCGCAGCCGCGCACGGCCGACCTCCTGCTGACGGGTGCCCACGTTGAGGCGCTCCTCCGACAGCGTCATGGCGTCGTCCGTGGTGGGACCGGAGATGTCGTGGCCGACGGTGCCGCGGGCGTCGGTGTCGGTGCGGTCGGTGTCGGTGCGGCCGGTGTCGGTGCGGCCGGTGTCGGTGCGGCCGGTGTCGGCCATGCCCGTGTCGGCCATGCCGGTCGTCGTCTCGGTGGTCGTCGTCATGGTCTGCGCGGTGTCCGTGCCGGTGCCCATGCCGTAGTAGCGGTAGAGCTCCTGCTCCTCCTGCGGGGAGAGGTGCCCGTCGGTGTCGATCTTCGGGGCGTCCTTCACCTTGGACTTGCTGACGGGCACGCGGACGCCGTCGTCGGTGAGGTTCGCGTCCCGGATGGGGACGAAGGACTCCTTGGTGCCGAACATGCCGGTGCGCACGGTCACCCACTCGGGCTGGCCGGTCTCGTCGTCCAGGTAGACCTCCGCGGCCGAGCCGATCTTGTCGCCGGACTCGTCGTAGACGTCCTGGCCGATCACACGGCTGATGGTGTCGGTACCGATCATCGTCGTTGCGCTCCTATCTCTGCACGAGGTTGGTGCGGTCAGGTCAATGGGTGACCGACACCGAGGAGGCGAAACGATCTCGGCCGTTGCGCCACGCCCGGGCGCGGGGTGACGATGCATCCGTATGGGCGTGACATTCCGACACGCCTACCACCGTCGTGGCGGTGTTCGCGCTGGTCACGAAGCGCACCCGGATCCTCCTCCCACCGCCGTTGTCGAGCACAACTGTCGCGCGAGGTCGGGCACGCTGAGTGAGGGGACGTCGCCACGGCGTGTCGCTCCCGGATCGCTTCGGCGCGTCCTCCCCGGGTCGGCGGTGTCGTCTGCTTAGCGTCGGGAGGTGCCTCCCCGCTCGCCGTACGACAACCTCGTGCACCCGCGCACGCAGAAGAAGCCCGTCCCCCAGGTCGAGGCCGAGAAGGACCTCGTCGTGGAGGACCCGAGCTCGGGATTCGTGGGCGCCGTGGTCCGGTGCGAGAAGGACGTCGTCCACCTCGAGGACCGCTTCGGCCGCGTGAAGGGTATCCCCTCGGTCCCGGTTTCTGGGTCGACGGCCGCCCGGTCGTGCTCGTGCGGCCCAAGCACGCCGCTCCCTCCGGGCCGCTCCGCAGCGCATCGGGCTCGCTGTACGTGGAGAACGCCCGGGCGCGGGTCGCGCGCGCCGGCCGCATCTACGTCGAGGGCAAGCACGATGCCGAACTGGTGGAGAAGGTCTGGGGCCACGACCTGCGCATCGAAGGCGTCGTCGTCGAGCCGCTGCACGGCGTGGACGACCTGCCGGCGATCGTGAAGGAGTTCCGCCCCGGCCAGGGACGACGGCTCGGCGTCCTGGTCGACCACCTCGTGACCGGCTCCAAGGAGTCCCGCATCGCCCAGCAGATCACCGGCGCGCACGCCCTCGTCGTGGGTCATCCGTTCATCGACATCTGGCAGGCGGTCAAGCCGTCGGTCGTCGGTATCGCGGCCTGGCCGACCGTGCCCAAGGGCGAGGACTGGAAGACCGGCGTCTGCAAGCGGCTGGGCTGGGAGGACGACACCGGCTACGTCTGGGCGCAGCGCATCCTCGCCCGGGTGAACAGCTTCACCGACCTGGAACCGGCGCTCCTGGGCCGGGTCGAGGAGCTCATCGACTTCGTCACCACCGACTGAGAAGCACCCTCCCTCCCCACCCCTCGCGAGCTCGGGTCGGGCCCCTGGGGAGGGCAACGCACGGGGGCACGGAGAGGACGCCACCCATGCGCCCCTGACGACCAGGGAGCGGCCGGAAGAACCAGGCGGACCGGCCGGACGGGCCGGACTCACGCCGACCGGCCGACCGGGCGCGGGGCATAGCGGCTCAGCCCGCGACGCGCGCCACCATCGGCAGCCGTGAACGGACCACGATGCCCGTGACCGCCACGGCCACCAGGGGCACCAGCACCGCGACACCGCCGAGCAGCAGCCACGGGATGTCGACCAGGGGACGCGCCCCCAGCCCGTAGTCGGTGCTGGTCAGCGGGTAGGCCACCGCGATACCGGGAGCCAGCCCGACGAGCAGACCGAGCACGGCCCCCACGCCCGCGATGACGGCCGTCGCGCCCATGGCGATGAGACGGCGGGTGCGCGGCGCCGCCCCGATCGCGGCGAGGGTGGCCAGATCGGGCCGAGCGTCGGCCAGCGCCAGGCCGGTGGCCGTGAGCGTCGCCACGAGCACCAGCACGCCGCCGACCACGAACAGCAGCACGCGTCCGATCGCCAGCTCGTCGGTCCAGCCCCGCTCGACGTACACCGAGGCGCGGTCGGTGATCGCCTGCACCGCCTCGGTCAGCCGTCGTTCCTCGGCCGGGTTGATCGGCGCGTCCGCGCTCCCGATCAGCATCGCCGTGGTCGCCAGGGGAACCGGCAGCCGGTCGGCCAGCACCGGGGGACCACCACCAGAGCGGGGACCCGCAGATCTGCGGTGGAGCTGATCGCGACCTCGGTGGCGGGCAGTCGGGTGCGCCCGAGGACCACGTCCGTCGACCCGTCCCACACGGTGCCGACCACGGTCAGCTCGCCCGCGGCGTCGACGGCTCCCTCGCCGAAGACCACCGCTCGGCCCTCCGCCAACGCGGTGCGCACCTGGCCCCGCCACGGGTCGGCGGTGGCGGCCACGGCAGCGGCTGGGTCCACCACGACCACCTCGCCCCCGAAGGTCGGCATGATCCAGGGCCCGTCGTCCGGGAACCAGCTGCACTCCGGCAGGCCGCCGGCGCAGTCGGCACGGGCGGGCCAGAGCGAACGCGTCTCCTCCTGGGTGGACGCCACGGTCTGCACCCGCCCGACCGGCCGGCCGGGCACCTGCTCGGCGGCGATCCGCTCGACGGCGTCCCAGCCGGACGTCCCGCTCTGGAAGACGCTCACCACGGCAGCGCCCATCGGCGCCTGCGGGACGTAGTCGCGCCGGGCCTGGGCGCTGTCGCTCGCACTGCCGATCCCCAGCGCGGTCACCCCCGCGACGGTGGCCATCACGGCCGCGATGGCCGAGGCGGTGCGGGTCCGGTTCCGGGTGGCGTCCCGGAGGGCGAGCCGCAGCGACGTCGGTAGCCAGCGGGCCAGCGGGGCCAGCAGTCCGACCAGCCACGGCGTCGCCAGCACGACGCCGAGCACGAGCAGGACGGCCCCGATGGCCACGCCGAACTCGCCGCCGGTCGCTCCCAGGGCGATGACGACCAGCCCCGCGACGGCGGCGGCGAGCCCACCGACCGGCAGCCGCCAGGAGGTGCGCACCTGCCCCTCCGGCCGCTCAGGGTCGGGACGACGTCGGTCCGAGCGGCCTGCCGCGCCGGCACGGCGGACGCCGCCAGTCCGGCCAGGACACCGATGACCACGACGACGAGGACGTCGAGCAGCGGCACGTCGAACGGCCCGAACCGGACACCCCACCAGGCGTCGATCACCGGGACGGCGAGCCACGCCAGCCCGACGCCCAGCACCGCGCCCGCCGCTGCGGCGCCACCGCCGAGGAGGACGCCGGACGCCAGCACGGTGCGGCGGAGGTCGGCGGGGCCGCCCCGGCGGCGGCGAGGAGGGCGAGGTCGCGCCGCTGGCGGCGGAGCCCGACAGCGAAGGCGGGACCGGCCATCAGCACGACCTCGAGGACGACGCCGGTGACGACGAGGGCCAGCACGGCCAGCTGCGCGGAACCCATGCCCTCGGCGGAGTACCCGGACGCGACCTCCTCGCCCGGCGGCGGATCCTCGACCACCGGCCGGGACACCACCGCGAGACCCTGCTCGTTGAGCTCCCGCACCGCCGGCCAGGCCAGCTCGCCCGGCACCGAGACGAAGAACTCCGTCCGGGGGCGGCGGAGCAGGTCGGCGTCCTCCGGCGACACGACGAGGAATCGCTCCGGACCGCCGGCACCGGCCCGGACGATCCCGACGACGGTCAGGGCGACGTCCTCGGCGGTGACCTCCATCGTGTCCCCGACCGCGACACCGCGGTCGGCCACGCCGAGGCTGACGGCCACCTCGCCGTCGGTCCGCGGCGTCCGGCCCGCCAGGACGTCGGCGGCGCCGTCCCGGATCGGCCGCCGCAGGTCGTCGGCGTAGGCCTCGACGTCGGCGTAGCCGTGGCCGGTCCGGTAGGCCAGCCGGCCGACGGTGCGCTCGGCAATCACCGAGCCGCCGGGCAACCGGTCCAGCACCTCCGCCGCCGACCACGCCGGCACGTCGTCGTCCGGCTCGTAGACGAGCGGGTCACCGGAGAGCGGGTCGGTCTCGATCGGGCTGCGGGCGACGCCTTCGATGCGGGCGTCCGCGGCGCCGAGCGTGGTCGGCAGCGCCTCGACGGCGCTGACCTCACCGGTCCGGAACAACGTGTCGGCGGTGACGACGGTCAGGACGGGCAGTCCCACCATCAGGAGCACCAGGACCGTGCGGCCCCGGGAGCGGAGGGCGTCGCGGCGGGCGATCCGCAGCGCCAGCCGCCAGCGCACCAGCCAGGTGCTCACCCGGCGCCGCCGGCCGGGAGCAGGGATTCCGCCGCCGCGACCGGTCCGCTCTGGTCGACGACGACGCCGTCCCGCAGGAACACCACCCGGTCGGCCCAGGCGGCGTGCCGGGCCTCGTGGGTGACGAGGACACCGGCGGCACCCGCCTCGCACCGGGCGCGGAGCACCCGCAGCACCTCTTCCCCGGTGGTGGAGTCCAGCGCGCCGGTGGGCTCGTCGGCGAGCAGCAGCCGCCGCGGGCCCACCAGGGCCCGCGCGATGGCGACGCGTTGCTGCTGGCCGCCGGACATCTCGTCGGGGAAGCGGCCGGCCAGGTGCCCGACACCGACCTCGTCGAGCGCGTCCCGTGCCGCCCGCCGGGCCATCCCGCCGCGGGCGCCGTCCAGCTCCAGGGGCAGCGCCACGTTCTCGAGGGCGGACAGCGACGGCAGGAGGTTGAGGTCCTGGAAGACGTAGCCCACGCTCCGCCGCCGGACGGCCGCCACCTGAGCCACCGAGAGCGTGGCCAGGTCACGCTCCTCGACCAGCACCCGCCCCGAGGTCGGCGTGTCCAGGCCCCCGGCGACGTGCAGGAGGGTCGACTTCCCCGATCCCGATGGGCCCATCACCGCGACCAGCTCGCCCGGGCGCACGACCAGGTCGACCCCGCGCAGGGCGTGCACGGTCACGTCGCCCTGCACGTGGTCCCTGGTGACGCCGGAGAGCACCAGCACCGGCGCGGTCATCGCCGGACCGCCACGTCGGTCGGCACACCGGGGGCGACCGTGTTCTGCGGCTGCGTCGCCGCGGCCCGGGCGACCCGCGCCTCGCAGTGGTCCAGCCAGCGGATCTCCCCTCGGCCCGGAAGACCAGGGAGTCCAGGACCAGCGACCAGGCGAGATCGCCGTCGGCGGCGCGGGTCTTGAGGCGGGTGAACTCCTGCAAGGAGGTCATGGTCGCCGAACGCTGGGTCTGGACGACCGAGACGACGTCCACGCCCGGCGTCGTCACCGCGAGAGCCAGCTTGATGGCGAGTTCGTCGCGCGGAGCCGTCTTCTGGGCCACGGGCGAGCCGAACCACGAGCGCACCTCCGCTCGCCCGAGGTCGGTGATCCGGTACGCGATGCGACCGTCACCGTCGGCCTGGCCGTCCTGGGTGACGAACCCGTCCCGCTCGAGGCGGTCGAGAGTGGTGTAGACCTGCCCGACGTTCAGGGGCCAGGTCGCGCCGGTGGCGGCGTCGAACTGGGCGCGGAGCTGGTAGCCGTGGCTGGGCCCGCGCTCGAGGAGCGCCAGCAGGCCGTGTCGGATGGACATGGATACGGAGTATGCATACTCGGTATGTCCTTGACCAGACCATCCCCGTCGGCGCGCCGCTCGCGGCCCACGGCTCGGGGTCCGGGAGACCTCCCCGCCGGGGGCCGCGGACGACGCCGGGTCTGGTGACGTCATTCAGCGCGGGATGTAGTTGAACGTGTCGGGGTCCGGGCCGGTGCGCTCGTTCCGGTTCAGGCCGCTGATCGAGGCCATGCCCCCGGTGTCCAGCTCGAAGTCGAACAGCCCGATGTTCTGCTCCATGCGCTCGCGCGAGACCGACTTCGGGAAGACGACGTCGCCGCGCTGCACGTGCCAGCGCAGCACGACCTGGGCGGGTGTGCGGCCCAGCCGCTCGGCGATGGCGGTGATCGCCGGGTCGTCGAGCACCTTGCCCTGGGCGATGGGCGACCAGGCCTCGGTGACGATCTCGTGGTCGGCGTCGAACGCCCGGACGTCGTCCTGCGCGAGGTAGGGGTGCACCTCGATCTGGTTCACCGCGGGCCGGATCTCCGACTCCGCGAACAGCCGGCGCAGGTGGGCGGGCTGGAAGTTGGAGACGCCGATCGCCCGGACCCGGCCGTCGGCGTAGATCTCCTCCATCGCCTTCCAGGTCTCCACGTAGTCGACGTCGATGCCCGGCAACGGCCAGTGGACGAGGAACAGGTCGAGCTGCTCGAAGCCCAGGTCGCCGAGCGACCGGTCGAACGCCCGCAGCGCGTCGTCGCGGCGGTGGAAACCGTTGTTGAGCTTGCTCGTCACGAAGATCTCGCTCCGGTCGATGCCGGACGCACCGACCGCCTCGCCGACGCCCTTCTCGTTGCCGTACATCTGCGCGGTGTCGATGTGCCGGTAGCCGACCTCCAGGGCGGTGCCGACGACGTCGGCGGTGTCCTCGGGCGGGACCTGGTAGACGCCGAATCCCAACTGGGGGATCTCGACGCCGTTGTTCAGGGTGATCGTGGGCACTCCGAGGGCGGGTGCGGGAGCCACAGGCTGTCCTTTCCGGATCGGGGATGGGGTCCGCGTCCTGCACGATCGGTCGTGCGCAATGGACCCCGCTCCGGGCTACCCCTTGACGTCGTCCTCAATCAGCGGAGGGATCACGGGCGCCGACTGCGGGGACCGCAGCAGGACGGCCCCGGCCAGCGCGAGCAGCGCCGCCAGGCCGGCGGCCAGGGCCGGCACGGCGAAGGCCCGCTCGGCGCCCCAGGCGTCCACGGCCGCGCCGGCCACTGCCGAGCCCACCGTGACTCCCAGCGTCAGACCGGTGATGGTCCAGGCCAGCGACTCCGTGAGCACGCCTGGGGCCACTCGCGACTCGACCAGCGAGGTGCCCGACACCAGCACCGGGGCGATGGTGAGGCCGGCGAGGAAGCCACAGCCGATGAGCACCGGAAGCGAGCCGACGCCCCACAGCAGCTGGGCGGCCAGCCCGAAGGCGACCGCCGTCGCCACGAACCGGGCGGCGAGCGTGCCCGGCAGCCGAGCCAGGCCGTAGGCCAGCCCCGCCACCAGGCTCCCGCCCGCGAAGACGGCGAGCACGGCACCGGCCAGCGCGGGGCACCCTGCTCCTCGGCGAAACCGATCACCACGACGTCGAGGCCGCCGAAGACCGTCCCCACGCCCAAGTAGGTCACGACGACGACGAGCAGCGTCGGCGTGAGCGCCGCGAGCCGCCGGGTCGGGGCCGCGGCGTCGACGGGGTGCAGGGGCGGCTCGGTCGCCGGCTGCGCGGCCAGCCAGAGCCCGCCCACGACGCCGAAGAAGACGCCGGTGAGGAAGCCGACCGGCGGGGCGATCAGCGTGGCCAGCAGCGTCACCAGCGGCGGCCCGAGGACGAACACGACCTCGTCAGCCACCGCCTCGAAGGCGTAGGCCGTCTGCCGCGCGGCGGGGTCCAGCAGGGCCGACCACCGCGCCCGGACCATCGAGCCGACGTTCGGGCCGCTGGCGCCGGCCAGTGCGGCGAGCAGGAACCAGCTCCACCGGGGCCGCCGGCGACGACCGACGCGACGAAGGCGACGCCGGACAGCGCGAAGGCCGTCATCGCCACGCGCAGCACCCGAGCCTGACCACGGCGGTCCATGGCTCGCGCCCACTGCGGACCGGCGAGGCCGTAGCAGAGCGCGAGCGTTCCGGAGACCGCCCCGGCGAGGCCGTAGCTCCCCGTCTCGCCCTCGACGAGGAGGACCGCGCCGAGGCCGAGCATGGGTGCCGGCAGCCGGCCGACCCAGCCGGCGAAGGAGAAGGCTGCCGCCCCGGGGACGGCGAACAGGCGGGCGTAGGGACTGAAGACGGTGCGGGGTGACACGGTGCTCTCGCGCTCTCTGGCCACGAGCGAGTGCGGGGTGGTCCTCCGCCGGTCTCTCGGGTGGCGTCAGGAGCCTAGCTGCGCCCGTCGGACATCCCCGCCCCATTTGTCGGTCCTCGCTACTACATTCGGGCCCATGACCAGCAGCTCGCTGCCCGACCCCTGGGTACGCCCCCGACGCGGCCGCCCCTGGGAGCGGTGGGCTGGTCGACCGCCACGGCCGGGTCGCCACCGATCTCCGGGTGTCGCTGACCGACCGCTGCAACCTGCGGTGCACCTACTGCATGCCGCCCGAGGGGCTGGACTGGCTGCCCAAGGTCGAGGTGCTCACCGACGAGGAGATCGTCCGGCTGGTGCGCATCGGCGTCGAGCAGCTCGGCATCGAGGAGGTCCGTTTCACCGGCGGCGAGCCGCTGCTGCGCCCCGGCCTGGTCGGCATCGTGGCCGGCGCGACCGCCCTGACGCCCCGTCCCGAGGTCAGCCTGACCACGAACGCGATCGGGCTCGCCCGGGTGGCCCCGGCGCTGGCCGCCGCCGGCCTGGACCGGATCAACGTCAGCCTCGACACCGTCGACCGCGACCGCTTCAAGCAGCTCACCCACCGCGACCGCTTCGACGACGTCCTCGCCGGCCTGGCCGCCGCGCGGGCGGCGGGTCTGACCCCGGTCAAGGTGAACGCCGTGCTGCTGCGCGGCATGAACGAGGAGGACGCCGTCCCCCTGCTCGACTTCTGCCTCGAGCACGAGTACCAGCTGCGCTTCATCGAGCAGATGCCGCTGGACGCCCACCACGCCTGGACCCGGGGCGAGATGGTCACCGCCGAGGACATCCTCGAGCGGCTGTCGGCGGCGCACACGCTCACCCCTGACACGGAAGCCCGCGGGTCCGCCCCGGCCGAGCGCTGGCTGGTCGACGGCGGCCCGGCGACGGTCGGCGTCATCGCGTCGGTGACCCGGTCCTTCTGCGGTTCCTGCGACCGCACGCGGCTCACCGCCGACGGGCAGATCCGCAACTGCCTGTTCGCCCGCGAGGAGTCCGACCTGCGGACGCCGATGCGCGCGGGCGCCACCGACGAGGAGATCGCCGATCGCTGGCGGATCGCCACGCTCGGCAAGCTGCCCGGGCACGGGATCGACGACCCGAGTTTCCTGCAGCCGAGCCGGCCGATGTCGGCGATCGGCGGCTGAGCGTGTCCGCCCCTCGCCGTCTTCCACCCACCCCACCGCCCCGCCGTCGTCCGCCCACCCCACCGCCTCGCCGTCGTCCGCCCACCCCACCGCCCCGCCGTCGTCCGCCCACCCCACCGCCCCGACGGTCACCGTGCGCTACTTCGCCGGGGCGCGAGCAGCCTCTGGCGTGGACACCGAGACCCGAGAGGCCGGCAGCCTCGACGAGCTGGTCGGCCAGCTCGTCGACGCCCACGGGGAGCGCCTGGAGCGGGTGCTCACCGCGTGCTCCTTCCTCGTGGACGGAACCACGACGCGGAACCGGTCGTTGGTGCTGTCACCCGGAGCGGTGGTCGACGTGCTGCCGCCCTTTGCCGGTGGATGACCGGCGGGTGGCCTGGGGAAGGATGACGCCATGAGCATCTTCGGCAAGGCGAAGGCCAAGGCAGAGGAACTGCTGGGACGGGCCGAGCAGGTCTACGGGGAGTCGCACGGCGACGCCGCGGCCACGGTCGCCGGTGAGTCGCACGTCATCGAGGCCGAGGAGGAGCAGCTCGAGCGCTCCGAGCACGACCGCGATCGGCGGCACCCGGACGACGACGGCCTCGCCGGAGCCCGTTGACCTGCCGCGATCGCGGTTGGCCCGCCCCGCGGGGGCATAACGATCGGCATGGTTCCGGCGGATGTCGCCGACGTCGCGCCGTGGCGGGACTGGTGCTCCGCCGCGGAGGGAGCCCTGCGGTTCCTGGCCGAGCACGTCGGCTGGGACGTCTGGCTGGTCACCCAGGTCGTCGACGACCGGCAGGTGGTGCTCCTGGCGCAGCCACCCGATGCCGTCCGGCCCGGCATCGAGCTCCCGTGGGAGCGGAGCTTCTGCCGCCAGATGATCGAGGGCAACGCGCCCCGGCTCGCCACGGTCACCGCCGCCGTCCCCGCCTACGCCTCGCGGACCACCGGCCCGCTGCGCGACATCGCCGCCTACGTGGGGGTGCCGCTGATCCGGGCCGACGGCACGTTGTTCGGGACGCTCTGCGGGTTGGCCTACCGCGCCAAGCCGCGCAGTGCGGGCGCGACCTGCGCGTGGTCGAGGCGACCGCGCGCATGCTCAGCACCGTGATGGCGGCCGGGATGGCGCCCCTCCCCCGCCGCCCCCGCCGCCCCCGCCGGAACGGTCCGCCGGCGGCTGAGCCGCGCGTGGCGCACCGGCCCCCGATGCGGTCAGATCGTCGGGTGCAGGCAGAGCAGCTGACCGAGGCGGTCACCGTCCACGGGGAGGGTCCGGTCTGGTGGCCCGACGGCAGCGGACTGCGCTGGGTGGACATGCTCGCCGGCGACGTCCTCTCCCTCGCCGCCGACGGAACCGTGGGCCGGACCGCGGTCGGCACCGTGGCGGCCGTCGTCCGCCCGCGCCGGGGCGGTGGCGCGGTGTTCGCCGTCGAGCGGGGCTTCGTCCTGGAGGACGCCGACGGGAGGCGCACCCACCTCGACGCCGTCTGGACGGACCCCGGCGTCCGGATGAACGACGGGGCTGCGACCCCGACGGGCGCCTCTGGTGCGGCTCGATGGCCTACGACCAGACGCCGGGCGCGGCGTCGATGTACCGCCTGGACCCCGACGGCAGCGTGCGGCCGGTCTTCGGCGACCTCACCGTCTCCAACGGGCTGGACTGGAGCCCCGACGGGACGTCGGCGTACTACAACGACACCGCGACCCACCGGATCGACGTCTTCGACTACGACCGGGACACCGGCCTCACCGGCCGGCGGCCCTTCGTGACCTTCGGCGACGACGACAACCCTGACGGGCTGACCGTGGACGCCGACGGAGGGGTGTGGGTCGCTCTCTACGGCGGGGGTGCGGTGCACCGGTACGACGCCGGGGGCGGCTGGACGCCGTGGTGGAGGTGCCGACCCCGCAGGTGACCGCCTGCGCGCTCGGTGGACCGCAGCGCGACCAGCTCTTCGTCACGACCTCGCGCCAGGGCATGGAGCCGGGCGACGACCCGCTCGCCGGCGCGCTGTTCCGCGTGGACACCGGTGTGCGCGGACTGCCGGTCAGGGCGTTCGCCGGCTGACCTAGGGGCAGGCGACCCATTCCTCCTCGCCGTCGGTGAAGACCTGCCGCTTCCAGATCGGCAGCCGCTTCTTCACCTCGTCGACGAGCTCGGCGCAGGCCGCGAACGCCTGACCGCGGTGGGAGGCGCTGACCGCGCAGGCCAGCGCGACGTCGCCGATCCCCAGCAGGCCGATGCGGTGGGAGACGGCGACGGCGTGCACGTCCGGCCGCGCCGCGAACTCCTCGGCCAGCTGGGTGATCACCTCGGCCGCCGTCGGGTGGCCCACGTACTCGAGCTCGGTCACCGACCGGCCGCCGTCGTGGTCGCGGACGACACCGGCGAACGACACGACCGCGCCTGCGGCCTTGTCGGCGACGGCGTCCTCGTGCTCGGCGACGGACAGCGGGGCGTCCACGACCTGGGCGATCACGGCGCCGAAGGTACTCCGGACGGCGGGACGTCGAGGTCGGTCGGATCTGCCAGCCCCGTGCAGTCGACCTCGGTCACCTCGTGGGTCGCCAGGTAGCGGCGGGCGCCCTCGTCACCGGTCGCCGTCTCGATCACCCCGGCCCAGTGATCCCGACCGATCAGCACCGGGTGCGCCCGCACCCCGTCGTAGGTGGCGACGGCGAGGGCGTCCGGTGCCGCGTGCTCGGCCATCCGCGCGAGTGCGGCCGTCGTCATGCCGGGCATGTCGACCAGCAGGAGCAGCGCGGCGTCCACCCGGCCCGGCCAGCCGCGCAGCCCTTCCAGACCGGTGCGCAGCGAGGAGGCCATGCCGGTCTCCCAGTCCTTGTTCGCCAGGACCAGTGCGTTCTCCAGCCGGGCGGTCCGCCAGACGTCGACCGCCCGCGCGCCGAGGACGACCAGGACCGGGTCGCAGGCCGACGCGGCCGTCCCGACCGCCCGTTCGACCAGCAGACTGCCCTCGTACTCCACCAGGGCCTTGGGCATCCCGTACCGCCGGCCTCCCCCGCGGCGAGGACGACGGCGGCGAGGACCGGTGCGCTCATCCCCCACCCTCTCAGGGCCGCCGTGATGATCAGGTCTCCTGGTCATCAGGGGTCCTCCCTCGCGGTCGACGGTGGGGAGGACCCCGAACGATCAGGTCTCCTGATCATCAGCGGGCGTAGACGGCGATCTCGGAGGCCTTCACGGTCGCCCACACCTGCGCGCCCGGGACCAGCCCCAGCTCGGCGAAGGCGGTCGCGGTGACGTCGGCGACCAGGGGCACCTCGCCGTCCAGCTCGCACCGGACCGTCGCCCCGTGCGGGGTGGCGCCGGCCAGCCGGGCCGCCCACACGTTGCGCGGGCTGCCCTCCGGCCGGGCCAGGTAGAGGGCCACCGACTCGGGCCGGACGGCGGCGAACACCGGTCCGGTCGCCTCCTCGGCCACGGCGACCACGCCCCCGGCATCCAGCCGGACGGTGGTCCCCTCCCCGCACCGGCCAGCAGGGACAGCCCGACGAGGCGGGCGACGTAGTCGGTGCGCGGCCGCCGGTTCACCTCGTCCGGGGTGCCGGTCTGGACGACGCGCCCCTCCTCCACGACGACGACACGATCCGCCAGCGCCATCGCGTCCACGGGGTCGTGGGTGACCAGCACCGTGCTCCCCGGAACGCGGCCAGATGACGGCGGAGCTCGGCCCGCACGACGAGCCGGGTGCGGGCGTCCAGCGCCGACAGCGGCTCGTCGAGGAGCAGCAGCGCGGGGTCGCCCACCAGCGCGCGGGCCAGGGCCGCGCGCTGTGCCTGTCCGCCGGAGAGCTGCGCCGGTCGCCGGTCGCCGAGGCCGTCCAGGCCCACCCGGTCCAGCCAGGCGGCCGCCGCCGTCCGGCGCTCGGCCTTCCGGACACCGCGGGTCCGGAGCCCGAAGGTCACGTTCTCCCCCACGCTCAGGTGCGGGAAGAGCAGCGCATCCTGGAAGACGACGCCGAGCGGCCGCCGGTGCGCCGGCAGGTGCGTTCCCGCCGGAACGTCGTCCCACGTCGTGCCGTCGACGGCGACGCGCCCGTCGTCGGGCGTCAACAGCCCGGCGAGCGCCCGCAGGAGCGTGGACTTGCCCGCCCCGTTGGGCCCGAGGACGGCGAGGACCTCCCCGTCGGCGACCTCCACGGGGACGTCGAGGGCGAGGGAGCCGCGCTGGACCACCACGCGCGCGGAGAGGCTCACGGCGCCGCCCGGCCCAACCAGCGCTCGCGCAGCAGCAGGAGCGTGGCGAGCGAGACCGCCAGCAGCACGAGCGAGAGGACGATCGCCGCCTCGGGCTCGCTCTGCAGCGCCAGGTAGACGGCGAGCGGCATGGTCTGCGTCGTCCCGGGGAAATTGCCGGCGAACGTGATCGTGGCGCCGAACTCACCGAGCGCCCGGGCCCAGCAGAGCACCGCACCGGCGGCCACGCCCGGCGCCACCAGCGGGAGGGTGACCCGGCGGAACGTCGTCCACCGGTCGGCGCCCAGCGTCGCGGCGACGTCCTCGAAGCGCGCGTCGGCGGCCCGCAGGGCGCCCTCGACGCTGACCACGAGGAACGGCATCGCCACGAACGTCTCGGCGATGACGACCGCGGTGGTGGTGAACGGGATGGTGATCCCGAAGGCGTCGTCGAGCCACGAGCCGACGATCCCGTTGCGGCCGAGCACCAGGAACAGCGCGACACCGCCGACCACGGGCGGCAGCACGAGCGGGACGGTGACCAGCGCCCTGAGCACGCTGCGCCCGCGGATGCTCGACCGCGCCAGGACCCAGGCGAGGGGACGCCCAGCACGAGGGACAGGAGCGTGGCAAGGGTGGCCGAGACCAGCGAGAGCCGCAGGGCCTGGCCCACCCCGGGCGCAGCGAGCTGCTCGCCCACCGACGACCAGGGGCGCGGACCAGCAGTCCGACGAGCGGGAGGACGAGGAACGCCACGCCCAGCGCCGCCGGCACCAGCAGCGGAGCCGGGATGCGCGCGTCCCTCCGGGCCCTGCTCACGCCGGTGGCTGGAAACCTGCGTCGGCCAGCGCCTCCTGCCCGGCGTCGGAGAGCACGAGGTCGACGAAGGCGCGGGCAGCCGCCGGGTTGGGGGCGTCGGTGAGGACGCCGACCGGATAGGAGTTGATCGCCCGCTCGCTCTCGCTGAAGGCGTAGGCCAGGATCGCGTCCTCCGCGGCGTGGACGTCGGAGACGTAGACCAGCCCCGCGTCCACCTCGTCCAACTGCACCTTGGTCAGCACCGCGCGGACGTCGTCCTCGTAGGTGTCCGGGGCATTCGAGAGCCCTGCGGCGTCGAGCACCTCGGCGGCGGCGGCACCGCACGGCACCTCCGGGGCGCAGACCGCGACGGTCATGTCCGCCGTGATCAGGTCGGCCAGGGACGGGATCCCCGCGCGCCCTTCCGGGAGGGCGATGCCCCGCGGGTTGTCCAGCGGGACAGCGAGCATCAGCGGGTTGCGAGCGAAGACGACGGCGTCGTCGACCAGGCCGCCGTCCTCCAACCGGGCCATCTGGGCCTCGTCGGCGGACGCGAACACGTCGGCCGGGGCGCCCTGCTCCAACTGGCCGGCCAGCGCCGAGCTGCCGGCGGCGTTGATCTGCACGTCGGGCCGGAGTGCTCGTCCTCGAGCTGCTCGCCGAGCTCGGTGAAGACATCGGTGAGCGACGCCGCGGCGAACACGGTGAGCGTCCCCCGATCGCCGAGCCCCCGTCGTCCGGACTCGTCGCCGCGGGAGCGCCGGTGCATCCGGCCAGTCCGAGCGCCATGGCGCCCACCGCGGCCACCCGTCTCACGGCACGTCCACGCTGACCTGGGTCGCCTTCACCGTCGCGACCGCCCGGACGCCGATCTCCAGGCCCAGCTCGTCGGCGGCCTCACGCGACATCAGCGACACCAGCCGGAAGGGGCCGGCCTGGATCTCCACCTGCGCCATGACCGTGTCCCGGACGACGCGCGTGACGATGCCGGTGAGCCGGTTGCGGGCGGACGACGGCGTCGCGCCCGGCTCGGGTGCCTCGCGCAGCCCGGTGGCGAGCCGGGCGAGATCGGCCCCGTCCACGGTGGCGGGCCCGCTGCCCTCCCGGCGCGCGGGCAGCCGCGCGCTGTCGATCCAGCGGCGCACGGTGTCGTCGCTGACGCCGAGCAGCGCGGCGGCCTCGGCGATGCGGTAGCTGGTAGGCACGTGCGGCACTGTAGATCCGCGTATGCGGAAAGCTCAATGCTTCCATCCCACGCGGATGCGGAGGATCAGGCTGTATCCACAGAATGTCCCCGATCTCCGCGGACGGGATGCCGTCAGGAACGATGGCTGCCATGGGGAAGACCGCGGCCGAACGGCGTGCCACCCGTAAGCGCAAGCATCAGGATCGGAACCTGCGCCGGCCCGGGACCGGGACCCATACGGGGCCCGGATCCGGAGCCCGCGCAGACGAGCAGGAGTTCGAGTACCTGCGGCGGCAGTTCATCCACGCCGCCATGTTCGCCGACGACGAGTACACGTTCGAGCAGGCCGCCGCCCAGCTGGCTCTGCTCGATCCCGGGGTGGACGAGGACGGTCTCGCCGCGAGCCTGCTCGTCGGGTTGGTCCACGGTCTCTGGGAACGGGGGTGGCAGCCTGCGGACGTCGCCCATGTGGTCCGCCGGTCCGCCACGCAGCGGGTGGCCCGCCTGGGGATCAGCGTCATCGCCGAGGGAGCGCGCGCGGTCGCGGCGGCGACGCGGGCACCCGAGGACTGGCTGGCCCAGCTGGCGGCGTTGGATGCCCTGGACAGCCCGGGGCCGGCCGTGGTCACCACCTGGCGGCGCACCGAAGGACTGCCCGGGCGGGACGCCTGGCGCGACGTGCTCCGGTTGTTCGCCGCGCTCACCGGGCTCGGCGAGCTGCAGCAACTGTCTGCGCCGCCGTCGCGGTGGGGACAGCACCGGACGCCACCGAGGAGAACGGGTTCCGCGGCCGACGCGCGGATCCTTGGCCGCATTCGCGGCCTGCTGGCCAAGGCCGAGCGCACCGAGTTCCCGGAAGAGGCCGAGGCTCTCAGCGCGAAAGCCCAGGAACTGATGACCCGGCACGCCGTCGATGCCGCGGTGCTCGACGCCGAACACGGAACTTCGCTCACCGATCAGGTACTGGCCCGCCGGGTGCACCTCGACAATCCCTACCCCGGAGCGAAGGTGCAGCTCCTCGACGCCGTCGGCCGGGTCAACGCGGTCCGGGTCATCTGGATCGAACAGTTGGGCATCGCCACGATGGTGGGGCTGCCTGCGGATCTGGATGCCATCGATCTCCTCTTCACCTCGCTGCTGGTGCAGGCCACCCGGGCCATGACCGACACCGGCCGGGCCGGGGCGGGGCGCACCCGGTCACCAGCGTTTCGGCGGGCGTTCCTCACCTCCTACGGTCTGCGCATCGGTGAGCGGTTGAGTGCCGCACGCGAGCACGTGACCGAGGAGGTGTCGGGGACCCGCGGCACGGATCTGGTGCCGGTGCTGCGGGCGCGCAGCGAGGCGGTGGACGACGTCTTCGCGCAGATGTTTCCCCGGACGCGTGCGAGCACGACGCGTGGTCTCGACGCCCGCGGTTGGTATGCGGGCCAGCTGGCCGCCGACAACGCCGACCTCGGCTCCGGCCGGGACGCGGTACGGCGGTGAGGAGCGCTGCTGACGCCAGCGCCTGGAGGGGGCCGGTCGTCAGGCGGCCAGCGCATACTGCTGAGCCTGCTGGAGCACCAGCTCGACGGCGGCGTCCTCGAGGTCCGGCGGGTAGTCGTACTTCGCCAGCAGACGGCGGATCTTGGCCCCATGGCCGCTTTGACCGAGTCCTCGAGGTTCCAGTCGATGGTGGCGCTCTGCTGCACGGTCCAGACCAGGTCGACCGAGATCTGCTTCAGCGTCTCGTCGCCCATGGTGAGGAGGGCGGACTCGTTGGACGCGATCGCGTCGTAGAACGCCGTCTCCGCGACCGAGAGGGCCAGCTCCTCATGCCGCTGCGCCTGGCCGCGCATCTCCTTGGCGAGCCGCACCAGCTAGGCGATGATCTCGGCCGTCGTCAGGGCCCGGTTGGTGTAGCGGTTGATCGCCTCGTCGAGCTGTTCGGAGAACCGCCGTCCCTGGACGACGTTCGTCCGGCGAACGGTGCGCACCTGGTCGGCCAGCAGGCGGCGCAGCAAGCCCATCTGCAGGTTGGGCTTCTCCTTGGTCGCCAGCCCGTCGAGGAACTCGTCGGAGAGGATCGACAGCTCGGGGGTCTCGATGCCGACCAGGCGGTACACGTCGACGACACCCTCGCCGGTCACCGCCTCGTCGACCAGCTGACGGATCGCCGTCTCCATCTCCGGCGCGCCGCTGCCGGAGTCGGGGTGCTGGAGTCGGGGTGCTGGATATTGAGGACGGCGGCCCGCACGTCGGCGAACAGAGCGACATCGTCCCGGATGGCGGCAGCCTCCGTACGACTGCCCGCCAATGCGAACGCCTTCGTCAGGGCGAGCACCTGAGCGAGGAACCGGCTGGTGCGGTCGGGTTCGGCCAGCACGAAGTCCAGGACGGCGGCGCGCTGCGCCAGCCGATCGGCGGCCGAGCGCAGGGAGGAGTCGTGCGCGCAGCGTGTAGGAGGTCGCCGACGATGCCGTGCTTCTCCTGCATCACGGCGACCATCTGCTCGATGGGCACGCCGGCCTGGTCGCGGTCGGTGGGCGAGTACTCGGCCAGCGCACGACGCAGGTTGGTGGCCACGCCGATGCAGTTGACGATCGGCCCACCGTTCTCGTCGCGGAAGGTGCGGTTGACCCGGGCGATTGCCTGCATCAGGCCCGCGCCCTGCACGGGCTTGTCCACATACAGGGTGTGCATCGCCTTGATGGCACCCTGCGTTGGGTCGTCGTCGTGCCACTCGGGTCGCAGCGCCACGATCCGCTCGTACAGTTCCACGGCGATCCGGCGGCTCATCGTCACGACCATGGCCTTGCCGACCATGGCGCCGCGGCGCAGCTCCCAGTGTCCGACGAGATCGCGGGCGACGAGGTCCAGGCGCTCCTCGGCGGTGATCTCGTCGGCCAGCTCGTCGAGGGTCTCGTGCGCGTCCTCCGGCAGGGCGACCTTGACCAGCCGCGACTCGTAGAAGATGGGCACGGTCGCACCGTCCTCGACGGCGCGGGTGAGGTCGTAGACGTCGATGTAGTCGCCGAAGACGCTGCGCGTGGACTTGTCCTGCGACTCGATGGGCGTACCGGTGAACCCGAGATAGGTGGCGCCGGGCAGGGCTTCGCGGAGGTGCTTGGCGTAGCCGTCCTGGAAGCCGTACTGCGAGCGGTGCGCCTCGTCCGCGACGACGACGACGTTGCGCCGGTCGCTGAGCACCGGATGCGTGTCGCCGGCGGTCTCCGGCGCGAACTTCTGGATGGTCGTGAAGACGATGCCGCCGTGCCGCCCCCTGCCTCATGCGTCTCCCGTGCTGGAATGCGCGACCGCCCGCGGGTGCCTCCACCCCCTGGTGACCTGCGGTTTCAGGTTGCTCGGTCCCGTGTACTCGACTATCCTTCGTACATGTGTTCGAGTGGTTGCGTCGATGCGCTGCGCCGGCTGACGGCCGCGCTGGACGACCTCGGAGCTGAGGACCTCTCCAGCCAGTTCGGGCCGCAGCTGCTCGAGGGGCTGCGCGGATTGCTTGCCGCGCAGAACCGGCTGGCGGCACAGCTGACCCGGCGAGTGCGCGAGTGCGAGGTCACCCAGGCGGCCGAGCACGACGGGCTGAAGACGATGCAGTCGTGGCTGCGCGGGCACGGGCGGCTCTCCCCGCCGGCGGCCGCGCGATTGGTGCGCTCCGGCCGGGCGCTGACGCAGCTGCCTGCGGTGCAGGAGGCGTTCGGGCGCGGCGCGGTGACCGCCGAGCAGGTGGCCGCCATCGCGCCGGTGGCGAGAGCGGAGAATCTGGCCGCGGCCGCCGCGCAGAGCGTGGACCTTTCCGGTGTGGACGCCGCTCTGGCCGAGATGGCCGCCACCCGGCCCTACGACGATCTCCGGCAGGTCGTGCACCACTACCTCGAGCGTCTCGACCCGGACGGACCCGAGCCGGACCCCACCGAGGGCCGCTCGCTGGTCTGGTCCCGGCACGCCGACGGCGCGGTCACCGGCCGGTTCGACCTCGACGCCGTCGGCGGGAGAAGTTCCTCACCGCGATCGAGTCGATTCTGCAGGCCGGCCGGTGCGCGGGTGACGACCGCACCAGGGCCCAACAGTCCGCCGACGCGCTGGTACAGCTCGCCGACAACGTTCTCGCGTCCGGTGATCTACCGATCATGCGCACCGTCAAGCCGCACGTGATCGTTCGGATCGGCATCGACGACCTGGTCGACCCCGCGACCGGCCCGGCCGCCGCCGATACCGGGTTCGGCGCCACCATCTCCGCCGCCCGGGCGCGCTGGCTGGCCTGCGACGGGAACATCAGCCGGGTGGTCATGGGGCCCGACGGTGAGGTGCTGGACCACGGGCGAACCAAGCGGATCGTCCCGCCCGGCCTGCGCCGGGCCGTCGAGGCGCAGCAGCGGCACTGCGTGTTCACCGGCTGCGGAGCCCCGACCCACTGGTGCGACGTCCACCATGTCCTGGAATGGGTCCTCGACGAGGGCCCGACCTCGCTGGAGAACTCAGCGCTGCTGTGCGAGCGCCATCACACGAAGGTGCATCACGGGTTCCGCATCCAGCGAGATTCCCAGGGCCGATGGCACACCTATCGGCCCGATGGCAGCGAAATCACGATCGGCGAACCACCGCCCGAGACCAACGGCGATCCACCGAACATCGTGTTCGACTTGGATCCCCGCGACCTGGCCCTCGCCGGCATCGCGCGCAGCACCACGCCCTGACCTCGACGGACACCCTCGGGCGGAAGCTGCGACCGCGGTCGCAGCTGCATGCCGTTTGCCGTTGGTGGGCCAGGGGCAGCCACGGTCGGGTGTCACCACGCTCTCGCGCCGGTCGTTCCGAGGACCCCACGCCTGCCGACGACGGGGACGCGAATCCCGCCGGCGCGACCGCTGCCGTGCGCACCCGCCGCATCCGGGAGTTCGCGCGCGGCGTCCTCGGCTTCGACGAGTTCCGCCCCGGCCAGGAGGCAGCGATGCAGTCGGTCGTCGCCGGCCGCGACACCCTCGCCGTGCTGCCCTCCGGGGCGGGCAAGACCGCGGTCTACCAAGTCGCCGGGCACCTGCTCGACGGGCCGGTCGTCGTGGTCTCCCCGCTGATCGCCCTGCAGCGCGACCAGGTCGAACGCCTGGCGGAGGTCGCGGACCGCGCGGGACGCGCCGCCCAGCTCAACTCCACGATGTCGGCCGGCGACCAGCACGACGTGCTGGAGTCTCTGCAGGACGGAACGGTCCGCTTCGTCTTCCTCGCCCCGGAGCAGATGGCCCGGCCCGAGGTCGTCGACGCGATCGCGGAGGCGAAGCCGGCGCTGTTCGTCGTCGACGAGGCGCACTGCGTCTCGGCGTGGGGGCACGACTTCCGACCGGACTACCTCCGCCTGGGCGGGGTGATCGAGCAGCTCGGCCACCCGACCGTGCTCGCGCTCACCGCCACGGCGGCCCCGCCGGTGCGGGCCGAGATCGTCGAACGGCTGGAGATGCGCGACCCCGAGATCGTGGTCGCGGGCTTCGACCGGCCGGAGATCCGCCTCGAGGTCGACCACCACGCCGATGCGCGAGGCAAGGAGCTGGGCGTGCTCGAGCGGGTGCTGGCCGAGATCGGCGACGGCCGGGGACCGGGCATCGTCTACAGCGCCACGCGCAGGGGCACCGAGGAGATCGCCGGCGAGCTCACCGACCGCGGGCTCCGCGCCCGGCACTACCACGCAGGCCTGAACAGGGTCGACCGCGAGGACACCCAGCGCGCGTGGATGGACGACGAGCTCGACGTCGTCGTCGCCACGACCGCCTTCGGCATGGGCATCGACAAGCCGGGCACCCGTTTCGTGATCCACGCCGAGCCGGCCGATTCCGTCGACAGCTACTACCAGGAGATCGGCCGGGCAGGCCGGGACGGGGAGCCCGCGCTCGCGGTGCTCGTCTACCGGCAGGAGGACCTGGGCATCCGCCGGTTCTTCGCCGCCGGGACACCTGCGGAGGAGGAGCTGCAGCAGGTCGCGGGGCTGGTCCAGGCGGCCGCTGCCGCGGGCATCGAGGAGGGGTCGACGTCAAGGACCTCCGCGAGGAGACCGGCCGCGCCGCCACCCCGCTGGCCCGCGATCTCAACCTGCTGGAGCAGGTGTCGGCCGTCGTCCTCGACGAGGACGGCGCCGCTCACCCGGCCGACGACGGGCCGGGCGCCGCGGAGGCCGCCGCGGCCGCCCGGGAACTGGCCGAGCACCACGAGAAGGTCGACCAGAGCCGCGTGGAGATGATGCGCGGCTACGCCGAGACGACCGAGTGCCGCCGGCAGTTCCTGCTGGGCTACTTCGGCGAGCAGCTCGACCAGCCGTGCGGCAACTGCGACACCTGCTCCGCCGGCACCGCCCAGGAGCACCCGGGCCCCGACGACCACGACACCCCGTTCCCGGTCGAGACCCCGGTGGAGCACAGCGAATGGGGCGCGGGGGTGGTCATGCGGGTCGAGGACGACCGGGTCACCGTGCTGTTCGACGAGGTGGGCTACAAGACGCTCGGCCTGGCCGCGATCCTCGAGCACGGCCTGCTGCGCACCCGCGGCTGACCGGACCGCGGCTTCGAGCTGCGGGTTCGGTGCGAGGGCTTGATCATCAGCACGACGACGGGTCGGCGCCTGGAACCGACGGGAACAGACCCAGACGAAGGAGAGCACGCGTGAAGGTCCTGGGCATCAACGCGATCTACCACGACCCTGCGGCGGCACTCGTCGTCGACGGGAGGATCGTCGCCGCCGCGGAGGAGGAGCGCTTCAGCCGGCGCAAGCACGGCAAGCGGCCCCTCCCTGGAGCGCGTGGGAGCTGCCCGAGCTGTCGGCCGCCTGGTGCCTGGCCGAGGCCGGCGTCCATCCCGAGGAGCTCGACGCGGTCGCCTACTCCTTCGACCCCGCCCTGATGGGGACGCCGGGAGAATCCGGCCTGAACGACCCCGGCGACGTCATGCGGAAGATGTACGCGCAGCAGGCCCCGGAGTTCCTGGCGCACGCCCTGCCCGGACTCGACCCGGCCAAGGTCCGCTTCGTGAAGCACCACGTGGCGCACGCCGCGTCCGCCGGGCTGGCCGCGCCCACGCAGGACAACTCCGTGCTGGTGCTCGACGGCCGCGGTGAGGCGCACAGCCACCTCGCCGGGCGGTACGTCGACGGGCAGCTGGAGATCCTCGCCGGCCAGACGCTGCCCCACTCCCTCGGCCTGCTTCACGAGGACCTGACCGACCACCTCGGCTTCCTGCGCAGCAGCGACGAGTTCAAGGTCATGGCGATGGCCTCCTACGGCAAGCCCCGCTTCGCCGGAGAGCTGTCGGAGCTGATCGTGGCCACCGACGACGGCGGCTTCCGGACGCCGAAGATCGACTTCGCCGAGTTCGCGCCCCGGCTGACGAAGGGCGACGACTGGACCTCCGACCACGCCGACCTCGCCGCCAGTGTCCAGCAGCGCACGGAGGAGGTCCTGCTCGACCTCGCGCGCTGGCTGCACGAGCGGACCGGCGACCGCACGCTCACCCTCGCCGGCGGGGTCGCGCTCAACTGCGTGGCCAACACCCGCATCTTCGCCGAGACGCCGTTCGAGCAGGTCTGGGTGCAGCCGGCCGCCGGGGACGCCGGCACGGCGCTGGGCAGCGCCCTGCACGTGGCGCGCGGGCTCGGCGAGACCACCGAGCCGATGCCCGGTGCGGATCTCGGCCGCGGCTGGTCCGACGAGGAGATCGAGCAGTTCCTGCGGACGGCGGCGATCGAGTACGAGCGCCCGCGCGACGTCGCCGACGCCGTCGCGGAGGTGCTCGCGAACAACGGGATCGTGGCCTGGTTCCAGGGCCGCAGCGAGTACGGCCCACGCGCGCTGGGGCACCGCTCGCTGCTGGCGCACCCCGGCCACGACGCCAACCTGGAGCGGATGAACGACGTGAAGGGCCGGGAGCAGTTCCGCCCGGTGGCGCCGATGGTGCTGGCCGAGCGGGCGGCCGACATCTTCAGCCGCGGCCCGATCCCGTCGCCCTACATGCTGTTCGTGCACGACGTCGCTCCGGAGTGGCGCGAGCGCATCCCGACGGTCACGCACGTCGACGGGACGGCGCGGATCCAGACGGTCGACCGCGCCGAAGAGCCGCTGGTGGCGCGGATGCTCGAGTGCTTCGAGCGGCGCACCGGGCTGCCGATCGTGGTCAACACCAGCCTCAACACCGCCGGGCGGCCGATGGTCGACGACCCGCGGGACGCCCTCGAGTGCTTCGGCTCGGCGCCGGTGGACCTGCTGGCGATCGGCCCCTTCACCGTCCGGCGGAGCCGGTCGACCCTGCGCTGAACGGGTGAGCACCTGAACCGCCCGGAGGCCGGACGGCGAACTCCTCGCGGACCCGTCCACAGCAGGGCATCGAGCCGGTGACGATTCGGCCACGACTGTCCCTCGGACGGGGAGGGGCCGTTACGCCGGCGGGCGCCGGGGTACCGGAACGATCAACCCCCACCGGGAACCGGTGGGCTCACGTTCGGGAGGACACCAATGGCCGCAACCGGCAACAACGCAGCTCGTCGGGGCAAGACCGTTCCGGAGATCCTGGGGCTGGCCTTCGGGGCCGTCTACCTGCTGGTCGGGATCGTCGGCTTCTTCATCACCGGCTTCGACGACTTCTTCGCCCACGACACCAACGAGACGCTGCTCTGGTTCGAGATCAACGGCATGCACAACGTCGTGCACATCGTGATCGGTGTTGCCGGGCTCGCGCTGAGCAACACGCTGGCCGGCGCCCGTACCTACGGCTGGCTGCTGGCCGTCGGCTACGGCGCCGCGTTCGTCTACGGCCTCATCGCCATCGGCGAGACCTGGGACTTCCTCAGCATCAACGCCGCTGACAACGTCCTGCACATCGCCACCGCCCTCGTCGGCCTGGTGATCGCCCTGCTGCCGGTGCGCAACGCCGTCGACAGCCGGCACTGATCTGACCCTGGTCCGGCCTCGGCCGGACGCTCCGCAGAGCCGGGTCCCGTCTCTCTCCGGGGGCCGGGGCCCGGCTCTCGGCGTCTTCCGGAACGGGCTCCCCGGCGGCAGACTGTCCGCGAGCGGTGCGCCGCGGAGCGCCCGCCGGCCCCGGACCCCGAGGGGACGCGAGGGACCAGCAGATGGACACAGACCCCGTCCTGCGCACCCTGGGCGAGGACCTCGCCCGCGACGACCCCCGGCTGGCCGCCCTGCTCGAGGGCAGCCCGCCCGCCGTCCGGCGGCGGGGCGTGCGGGCGCTGCTCGCCCTCCTGCTGCTCGTCCCGGTCGGAACAGCCGCACTCCTCCTGCCTCCGACGGTGGCGGTCGGTGCGTTCGCGATGCTCCTGGCCGCGGCCGCACCGCCGGCCGTCTGCTGGCTCTGCACCGTCGACCCGCCCGGGCCGCAGCGGCCCTGAGCCGGACCGGGGAAGGACCCCGGTGCGACGGCGGTCACGTCCGGCGATACGTTGCGGTCATGGACTTCGCTCTCTCCGCCAAGGCCGAGGACGTCTGCGCCCGCGCATGGGACTTCATGCGCGAGCACGTGTTCCCCGCCGAGCCCGTCTACGACGCCTGGCGCGCAGAGCGCGGCCACGACAACCACGAGCACCCGCCCGTGCTCGAGGAGCTCAAGGCCGAGGCCCGCACGCGCGGGCTGTGGAACCTCTTCCACCACGAGGTCGGCGGTCTGTCGAACCTCGAGTACGCCTCCGTCGCCGAGATCACCGGCTGGTCGCCGACCATCGCCCCCGAGGCCATGAACGTGGGCGCGCCCGACACGGGCAACATGGAGACGCTCATGCTCTTCGGCACCGAGGAGCACAAGCAGCGCTGGCTGCAGCCGCTGCTCGAGGGTGAGATCCGCTCGGGCTTCGCGATGACCGAGCCCGATGTGGCCTCGTCGGACGCACGGAACATCCAGACGTCGATCGTCCGCGACGGCGACGAGTACGTGATCAACGGCCGCAAGTGGTGGACCTCGGGGGCCGCCGACGAGCGCTGCCAGATCTTCATCGTCATGGGGAAGACCGACCCGGAAGGCGCGCCGCACCGCCAGCAGTCGATGGTGCTCGTCCCCCGGGACACCCCGGGCTGGAGATCATCCGGCACCTCCCGGTGTTCGGGTACCAGGACCAGCACGGCCACTCGGAGCTGCGGTTCACCGACGTGCGGGTCCCGGTGTCGAACATCCTCTCCGGCGAGGGCGACGGCTTCATGATCGCCCAGGCCCGGCTCGGCCCCGGCCGCATCCACCACTGCATGCGCGCCATCGGCATGGCCGAGCGCGCGCTCGCGCTCATGGTGGAGCGCACCAAGAACCGGGTGGCCTTCGGCCGCCCGCTCGCCGAGCAGGGCACCGTCCGCGAGGCGATCGCCCTGTCCCGCATCGAGATCGACCAGGCCCGCCTGTACGTGCTCAAGACGGCGGACCTGATCGACAAGTTCGGCGCCAAGGGTGCCCGCACCGAGATCTCCGCGATCAAGGTGGCCGCCCCGAAGGTGGCCCTGGCTGTCATCGACCGCGCCATCCAGGTGCACGGCGGCGCCGGCGTCAGCAACGACACGGTGCTGGCCCGCTTCTACGCGAGCGCCCGGACCCTCCGCATCGTCGACGGACCGGATGCCGTGCACATCCGCGGCGTGGCCAAGGAGGAGCTGGCCCGGGAGCGCCCCTACACGGGCTGAACCGTCGGTGGTCGGGTGCACGATCCGGCCGTGCCGGAGAGTTCCGAGGTCCCTCCTGACGTCGACGCCCTGCTGACCGAGCACGTCCCCGTGCACCGATGACCTCGGGCGGGAGCGCGCCGAGGGCGAGGCCGAGGTGGCGGCGTTCCAGGCACTGGCGGCCCGAGGCGACGACGTCCCCGGCGACGTCGTCCACCGACTGACCGGCCGGCCGGTCACGCCCCGCGAGGAGTACGGCCGCCGCGGCCGGCGCGTGGGACGCCTGACTCAGGGGCGATCGTCCCGCCGAACCCTCCGCCGGCCAGCTTCGCCATGAGCTGGGTGCGATCGAGACCCAGCGCGTCGAGAGCGTCGCCGTCCCGGTCGGTGTCCACCTCGTCGGGCAGCGTCCGATCCGCCTCGTCCGCGGTGTCGTTGTCGCCCTGAGTGCGCAGCATCCGCAGCAGTTCCTGCTTGTCCAGCTTCACCGGTCCTCCAACCGTCACCCGTCGTCCGGAGTCTGGTGCGAGCCGACACCAGCCGCAACGCACGCGGCCTGCGAATGTCACGTTTCGGTCACGGCGGCGTTCTCTTCCGCTCCCTCGGGCGTCGTACAGGGTGACGAGGGGTGCCCCATGGCAGCTCGGGACGAGACGGACTTCGAAGCATTCGTCGCCGCACGATCCGGGGACCTGATGCGGACGGCGGTACTGCTGACGCACGACCGTGGTCATGCCGAGGACCTCCTGCAGACCGCGCTCGTCAAGGCGTACCGGCGCTGGGGCCGGATCGAGGGGACGATCCCTATCCCTACGTCCGGCGAGCACTGGTCACCACCGCCGCGAGTTGGCGTCGCCGCCGCACCACGCAGGAGATCGTCTCCCTGCCGGCGGGCGAGCCGGCCGCCTCGGACCCCACCGACGAGGTCACCGAGCGGGCGCGGATGGTCACCGCGCTGGCGAGTCTGCCGCCACGCATGCGGACCGTCCTCGTCCTCCGCTACGCCGAGGATCTGAGCGAGGCGGCCACCGCCGAAGTCTTGGGCTGCGCCGTGGCCACCGTCAAGAGCCAGACCGTCCGCGGGCTGGCCCGCCTGCGCACCGCGCTGGGCGCAACCGCGACGGCCGTCCTCCTGGAGGAGCGCTGACATGACGCTGTCGGACAACGAACTGGAACGCGGGCTGCGGGACCTCCGCGTCCGCGCGGACGCCGCGCCCCCGTCTCCCCTCAGCTGGCCGCCTCGGTGCGGGCCCGCCACCGGGCACAACGCCGTGCCCAGCGGCGGCTGGCTGCGGCCGGGCTGGCCGCAGCACTGCTGGTCATCGGCGTGCCCGTGGTCGCGTCGTCGATCGGTGCGCCGACCCGGGAACCGCGGATCGATCGGAACAGTCCCCCGGCCGGGCCGAGCGGATGCTCGCCGAGCAGCCCACCAGGGATCGCTCGCTGACGACCAGGAGTGGCTTTCCGGGATCGCCGCACGCGAACTCGTGGCTGACGACCCGACGGCCGAACCGCCGACGGACGCTGTGCCGGAGGAGTCCATCGACCTGAGGACGACCGCCTTCGCCGGGGATGTACCTGGGAGCCGGGTGGCGCTGGTCGTCGCCCGGCTGCGAGACGGCGACCTGCTCCAGGCCTGGTTCACCGGCCCGTCGGGCGCCGCCCCGACGGACATGGTGCTGGCGGAGCTCGACGGCGCACCGCCGGGAGAGCCCGTGGCACTGCTCGACGTTCCTGACCCGGTCACGGGGCGAGGCGTGCTCGTGGTCGTGGCGTTTCCCGGCGACGACATCGAGGTGCGGACCGCCTGGAAGTGACGGCGTCCGGCGAGATCCGCGAACGCTGGGAGCCGATGCCGACCGATGCCGGAGCCGGAGCACTCGACCTCGACGTCCCGATCACCTGGGTCCAGCAGGGGTCGAGCTCCGGATCACGCCGGCCGGCGACGATGGGCAGCGGTTCTCCCTCGCCTCACCGACCGGGCTGTCGACGCAGAACGGGCCGACCTGCTCGACCTCGCCGATCCGCGCGGCCTGAGAGGTCTCGTCGACGAGACGCAGTTGCGCACGTCGGTGGAGCACCTGGCCGGGAGGTTCGGGGCGCCCCCGTCGGAGCTGGGCCTCACGATCCTGGCCGCCGGCCCGGTGGAGGGGCTGGCTGCCAACACGCTGCTGCTCGGGGCGACGTTCCCCTCGGGGGCCACCGTGGGGCACCTCGCGGTGTACCCGGGCGAATCGAGCCTGCCCCAGGCTCCGCTCGTCTACCAGAGCATGACCTCGACCGGGACCGCACCGGCCGGGACCGCATTGCTCGACCGTGTCTTCGCCGTGGAGCTCGCCGAGGTCCTCACCGTCAGCGGGCCGGTCGCGGGCACTCGGGCGGAGGTCTACGACGCCACCGGAGCGCTGCTCACCACCGTGCCCCTCGTCCAGGGGGCGGGGGCAGGAGTCCTGCCGCCGCAGAAACCGGCGCAGGTGCGCGTTCTCGACGACTCCGGCGCCCCGGTGGTCATGGCGCCGGTGACGCAGCCCGGTGAGTGACCCAGCTGGTCAGCCCCGGCCGGAGCGGCGGACCAGGAAGGCGCCCACGCCGGCCAGGGCGACGCCGAGCACGAGCTGGGCGATGCCGACAGCAACGGAGTCGCTGGCGAACCAGGTGGGTGAGGACACCAGCAGCACCAGAGCCACCCCGAGGACGAGCAGTCCGATCAGCCGCTCACGGCGGGCGTTGCGGGAGACGGGGGTGCCGGGGGCCGGGTCGGTCATGACCCCAGCCTGCCAAACGCCGGACGGCGCGGATCAGAGGCGGCAGGCCATGATGATCTCGTCGCGGTCGTCCCCGGCGCGACCCGGATCGCGCCGGGAAGCCGGCCGACCTCCGCGTAGCCCAGGCCGCGGTAGAACGCGTCGACGCCGGTGCCGTCGCGGGCGGTCAGGTGCAGGAACTCCCAGCCGCGGTCGCGGGCGAGGCGGTGCACGCCGGCCATGAGCACCCGACCGAGGCCCTGCCCCTGCCGCGAGGGGTGCACCTGCACCCGGAGGACCGCGCCCCAGTGCCGGCGCAGCGGGCTCAGCGAGCCGACGACGCTGGCGAACCCCGCCGTCGCGCCGTCCACGGTGAGCAGTGCGAGGACGTCACGGCCGGAGGCGACGCCCTCGAGCAGCTTGTCCAGCAGCGGGACGACGTCGTCCTCGGTGACCGGGGGACGAAGCCGACGGCACCGCCGGCATTGGTCACCTCGGTCCAGCACGTGAGCAGCTCCTGCCGCAGCAGCTCGTCGACGTCGGACACGGCACGGACCTCGGCACCCACGCACCCATCCTCCCGCGCGGCCCGCGCGCGACTGCCTACCGGCCCGGGGAAGGGGTCCTAGCGTTCCCCCATGACAGACCTGTCCGCCGCTCCCACGGCGCAGGACCTGGACGACCGGGCCGGCCACGACCCCGCCTTCCTCGGCCCGCCGGTGCCCATCCCCGCGCCCACGGCGCCCCTCCCCACGGTGCTGCTGCGCTACCTGCACTACAGCGTGCTGTTCCGACCCGACCGCCGGTTCGCCGCCGTGACGGCGCTGGACCTCGACGGGGCCCGGCTGGTCCAGGTGGACCGCACCGACAGCTGGCGCCTGGACCCGCGGCTGGCGGCCGAGCTCCAGGCCGGCCCACCGGTCTACGCCCACAACGACCTGGACCGCGGCCACCTGGTGATGCGGGCGTCGTCCACCTGGGGCGACACGGAGGAGGAGGCGCGGCAGGCCGAGGCCGACACGTTCTACTTCCCGAACGCCGCCCCCAGAACAAGTCGTTCAACCAGGGAGGGAACTGTGGCTGGGCCTGGAGGAGCACCTCCAGGACCACGCCGGCGCCTTCGACCGCAAGCTGGTGGTGCTCGCCGGCCCGGTGCTCGATCCGGCCGACCCGCCCTACCGGGGGATCCAGGTCCCGCTGCGGTTCTGGAAGGTGGTGGCGTTCGTCCAGGACGGCGCCCTCGCCGCGACCGGCTACCTGCTCGACCAGACACCGCTGGTGGACGACCTCGCTGCGGCGATCGCGGAGACACCGACGGGTCAGCTGCCGCCGCTGGGACCGTTCCGGACGTTCCAGGTGCCCGTGGCCGACATCGCGGCGATCGCCGGCCTCGCTCTGGACCGGCTCGTCCTCGCCGACCTCATGGGCGCGGCGGCCACCGGGGAGGCGCCGGCGCCAGGCGGCGTCAACGCCGGCTGGCGGGAGCTCTCGTCCCTCGACGATTTGGTCCTCGCCGGCTGAGGGCTCCCCGGCAGTGACGAGGTCAGCCGGTGTCCCCTCCCGGGCCTTTCGGGCCCGCTCCTCTGGCCAGCGGGCGACCGCGTCGGCGAGCACGTCGCGGAGGAAGGCGAAGAAGTCGCGTGTCTCCGCCAGCCGCCGGCCGCCGGGCCGGTCGGTGCCGATCAGCTCGATACCGGCCGCGACGACGTCCTCGAACCGCTCCAGTGCCGCCAGTTCCGCGCCGGTGAAGCGGGTCCACAGGTTCCCGTCGTCGAGGACGTAGAGGTCGCTGCGGGTACCCGGCTCCCGTTCGCGCACGAGGAACCCGACCTGCACCAGCTGCCGGACCGCCGTGCTGATCGCGGCCGGGCTGACCTGCAGCCCCTCGGCCAGCTCGGCGGCGGTGTACCGGTCGGCGTCGTCCGCCAGGGCGTAGGCGAAGACCCGCGCCGGCATCGGCGCCATGCCCGACTCGCGGAGGGCCAGGGCGAACCGCTCGACGAACCGCAGCAGGGTGGCGCGCTCCTGCGCCGTGGTGTCCGTGCTGGTCACCTTCCCCACGGTACCGGAGCGATTGCCGATGCAATAATCTTCACAACTTTGTGAAACACATGTAGTTTTCTCCGGCGTGACGACAGCCATCTCCGTCTCCGGCCTGGTGAAGACCTTCGGCGCCACGCGCGCCCTCGACGGCCTCGACCTCGAGGTCGCCGCCGGGGAGGTGCACGGCTTCCTGGGCCCGAACGGCTCCGGGAAATCCACGACCATCCGCGTCCTGCTGGGCCTGCTGCGCCCGGATGCCGGCCGGACGGAGCTGCTCGGCGGCGATCCCTGGCGCGACGCCGTCGCGCTGCACCGCCGGCTCGCCTACGTCCCGGGCGACGTGACCCTGTGGCCGAGCATCAGCGGCGGCGAGGCGATCGACCTGATCGGCGCCTTGCGCGGCGGCCTGGACCCCGCCGACGCGCGGAACTGCTGGCGCGGTTCGACCTGGACCCGCGGAAGAAGGCACGCACCTACTCGAAGGGCAACCGGCAGAAGGTGGCCCTCGTGGCGGCGCTGGCCTCCGACGCCGAGCTGTTCGTCCTCGACGAGCCCACCTCCGGGCTGGACCCGCTGATGGAGGCGGTGTTCCAGGAGTGCATCCGCGAGCTGCGCGGCGAGGGCCGCACGGTGCTGCTGTCCAGCCACATCCTCGCCGAGGCCGAAGCCCTCTGCGACCGGGTCAGCATCATCCGGCTCGGGCGCACCGTGCAGAGCGGCACCCTGGCCGAGCTACGCCACCTCACGCGGATGTCCATGGTCGTGGAGACCGAGCGGCCCGCCGACGGCCTGGACTCCTCACCGGGGTGCACGACCTGCGTCGCGAGGACGGCCGGGTGCACTTCGACGTCGACACCGAGGCGCTGGACGAGGTCCTCCGGCACCTCACCCCTTGGGCGTGCGCGGCCTGACCAGCACCCCGCCCACGCTGGAGGAGCTGTTCCTGCGCCACTACGGCGACGACCTGGGCGACGACCTGGGCGACGACCTGGGCGACGGCCTCACCGCCGACGGCGCGACGGTGGCCCAGGAGGTGGGGCGGTCATGAGCACCGGGTCGGGCACGCTCGCCGGCACCGGCGCGCTGTTCCGCTTCGCGCTGCGCCGCGACCGGCTGCGCCTGCCGGTCTGGATCGGCGTCGGCACGTTCATGGTCCTCACGCAGTCGGTCACCAGCCAGGCGCTGTACGAGACGTCCGCGGACCTGGCTGCCTACCGGGCGTCGGTGGGCAGCAACGCGGCGACGATCGCGCTGGCCGGGCCCCCGGTCGGGCTGGACACCGTCGCCGGCGCGGTCGCTTTCGAGATCTCCGCGACCGTCATGCTGATCGCCGCGCTGATGGCCATGTTCACCGTCACCCGGCACACCCGGGCGGACGAGGAAGCCGGCCGCACCGAGCTGCTCCGGTCGGCACGCGTCGGCCGCCACGCCCCCTGCTGGCGGCCGTCCTGCTCTCCTCGCTGGCGTGCATCGCGCTCGCCCTCGCCATCGGTGCCGCCACGACGGCCTCCGGGCTGCCGGCCACGGGCTCCTTCGTGCTCGGCGCGTCGGTGGGCGCGTGCGGGCTGGTCTTCACCGGGATCTCCGCCGTCGCCGCGCAGGTGACCGGCCACACCCGAGCCGTCTACGGCCTGGTCGGCGGCCTGTTCGCGGTCGCCTTCGTGCTGCGGGCGATCGGTGACATCGAGGGCAACGGGGTGGTGTGGACGTCGCCGGTCGGCTGGGCGCAGGCCACCCACCCGTTCACCGACGACGCCGTCCTCCCGCTGCTGCTGTGCGCAGTCGTGGCCGCCGTCCTCGTCGTCGCCGGCTTCGCGTTGCTCGACCGCAGGGACCTCGGCTCCGGGCTCACCCAGCCGCGGCCCGGGAGGGCGGTCGCCCGGCGGGCGCTGCTCTCGCCGCTCGGGCTCGCCGTCCGGCTGCACCGCGGCGCCCTGATCGCCTGGACGGTCGGCCTGGCGCTCCTGGGGGTGGTCTACGGCGCGCTCGCGGAGTCGGTCGAGACGCTGATCGGGGAGAACGAGCAGGCCCTGGCGATGTTCGGCGATCCCGACGTCGACCAGCTCGTCGACGCCTACCTGGGCACCACCTTCGCCATCACCGCCCTGCTGGCCTCGGCCTACGCGGTGTCGGCGGTCCTGCGAGCCAGGTCCGAGGAGTCGGGCGACCGGGCCGAGGTGCTGCTGGCCACCGCGACCAGCCGGGCTACCTGGCTGGGCAGCCACGTCGCCGTGGCCCTCGCGGGCTCGGCGCTGGCGATGGCCGCGTCCGGGGTGACCACGGGGCTGGTGCGGATGGCGCAGACCGGGGAGTCCGCCGCGTTCGGCCGGATGGTGGGCGCCGCCCTCTCCTACGTCCCCGCGATCTGGGTGGTAGCCGGGGTGGCGGTCGCCCTGTTCGGACTGCTCCCCGGCTGGCCGCGACCGTGGCGTGGACCGCGGTCGGCCTCTTCCTGCTGATCACCATGTTCGCCGAGTCGTTCGAGTGGCCGGGCTGGGTGAGCGATCTGTCCCCGATCAGCTGGATCCCGACGGTGCCGCTGGAGGAGTGGACCCTGGCTCCGCTGATCGGGCTGGCCGCCGTCGCCGCCGTCCTGCACGGCGTCGGCTTCACCGGCTTCCGCCGTCGCGACGTCGCCCTGGGCTGAGCGTCCGGCCTGCCGCGGCTCAGCCGTTGCGGGTGGGCGGCTGCCCCTGCGCCAGCGCGGCCTCGGCCTGTTCCGGGTCGTACGCGCAGGCATCCCCGATGTCGGCGACCGGATCACCGGCGGGCTGGGTCGGCTCACCGGCCGGCTCCTCCGTCGGCTCCCCGGCGGGCTCGGAGGGTGCCGTCGTCCCACCGCCGCCGGGCGGCGGGGCGGGGGCGATCGCCTGGTCCACGATCGCCCGGATCTGGTCGTAGTCCGGATAGGCGGGGTCGATCAGGGAGTCGTCGAAGACGACGCTGGTGGTCGTGGCGTCCTTCACCAGGAAGGCCAGGTCGACGAAGTCGTCGAGGGCCGACCGGGGGATGTCGGTACTGACGATGTCCTGGGTCGTGGACGCGAGCTCCTGGTACTGCCGGAGCAGGGTGATCGGGTCGGCCGCGTCGATGATCGCCTGGATGGCGCACCGCTGGCGGGCCATGCGGTCGTAGTCGGTGAGGTTGAACCGTCCGCGGGCGTAGGCCAGCGCGGTGAACCCGTCCAGTTCCTGGTTCGGGCCCGGGGCGATGTAGGCGTCGGGCAGCGCCCCGGTGCCGGGGTCGCCGCCGACCGGGACGTAGTAGTTGACGTTCACGGTGATGCCGCCGAGGGCGTCGACCAGCTGGCTGAAGCCGTCGAGGTTGACCAGGACGTAGTAGTCGATGTCCAGCCCGAGGGCCTCCCCGACACCGAGCTTGAGGAAGTCGGCGCCCGGGTCGTCGCTCGGGCCCAGGATGCCCGGGTACCACGCCGGTCCGGTGCGGTACACGGCGTTGAGCAGGCTGTCGGACTCGTTGGCGCCCTCGAAGCCGTCGGGATAGACCTCGCGCAGCGGACTGTCCGCGGGGAAGGGCAGGTCCTGCAGGTTGCGGGGCAGGCTGAACAGCGTGGTGTCACCGGTGTCGGTGTCGATGCTGGCCACGATCACCGTGTCGGTGCGCACCCCTCGCGGTTCTCGCCACCGTCCCCGCCGAGCAGCAGGACGTTGACCCGCTCCTGGTCGCCGAACGGGTCGGGGAGTCGTCCACCGTGGCGGAGTCCCCGTCGTCGAAGACGCCGGCGATGAGCTCCCGCTGGGTGAGGAGCAGCTGTCCGGCCCAGACCGCGGGCACCACGACCGCCGCGACGAGCACCGTCACGACCAGCGCGCCGAGCGCCCGTCGACCCCGGGAGATCCGCCGCGGCAGGAGCATCCGGAACCCGGCGACGACCACGGCCGCCCACAGGAGGGCCAGCAGACCCACGCCTCCCACGACCCAGAGCAGCTGGTCGGTGTCGACCGCGGTCCGCAGTGCCGTCCGCCGTCCGCCGGTCGCCAGCCAGACGCCACCGGCGGCCAGGACCACGAAGACCACGAGGACGACCGCGCCGAGCACCCGGCGGCCCGCGGCGAGGAACGCCGTGCCGGGGACCAGAGCACCGAGCGTGCCCAGGCCGACCGCGGAGCCGAAGCTGCGCTCGGGGCGGTGCCGGGCGACCGGTGGTCGCAGCGCGCGGGACCCGCCTGCGGGACCGTCGGCAGGGAGTCGGGACCGGCGCTCACGCGCCGACCGTCGCCATGCACCGCCGGGTCATGGCTTCATGATCGCACCGTTGCGCGAGCAGGGTCGCCTGGACAAGTTCTTGCTGCCGGACGACCGCGACGCCGATGCCGGCAGGAGGGGTAGCGACGGGCCGGACGGGGAACTCACCGGACGAGCACGACCGGAGGTCGCGGCGGCGTAGGTTGCGTCGGCGCAGGTCGAGTCGATCCGGAGGTCCCGATGCCCCAGACGTCCCCGCAGGCAGCCGTGCTGACCGAGCTCGAGCCCGTGGTCGCCGAGAACCTGGACCGCCACATCGCGATCGCCAAGGAGTGGCACCCGCACGACTACGTCCCGTGGGACGAGGGACGGAACTTCGCCTTCCTCGGCGGCGAGGACTGGTCACCCGAGCAGTCCCGCCTGGACGCGACGGCCAAGGCCGCGATGTTCGTGAACCTGCTCACCGAGGACAACCTGCCCAGCTATCACCGCGAGATCGCCACGCGCTTCGGCCGGGACGGTGCCTGGGGCCAGTGGGTCGGCCGCTGGACGGCGGAGGAGGGCCGCCACGGCGTCGCGCTGCGCGACTACCTGGTGGTCACCCGCGGCGTCGACCCGGTCGAGCTGGAGCGAGCCCGGATGGACTACATGACCACCGGCTACGACTCCGGCGACAAGAGCCCGCTCGAGGCCGTCGCCTACGTGTCCTTCCAGGAGCTGGCCACCCGGGTCTCGCACCGCAACACCGGCAAGGCCACCGGCGACCCGATTGCGGACAAGCTGCTCGCACGCATCGCCACCGACGAGAACCTGCACATGATCTTCTACCGGAACCTGGTCACGGCGGCGTTCGACATCGATCCCGACGAGATGATGAAGGCCGTGGCCACGGAGGTCATGAACTTCGAGATGCCCGGCGCGAACATGGCGAACTTCCGGAAGAACTCGACGATCATCGCCAAGGCCGGCATCTACGACCTGCGACTGCACCACGACGAGGTGGTCAGCCCGATCCTGCGCGCCTGGAAGGTCTTCGAGCGCACCGACCTCGGCCCGGAGGGCGAGCAGGCCCGGGAGAAGCTGGCCGAATTCCTCGCCGGTCTCGACGCCCAGGCGACGAAGTTCGTCGAGAGCCGGGAGCGGCTGCGCGCCCGCATGGCAGCCAAGGGACAGGTCCCCGTCCAGGTCTGACGTCGGCTCACGGGACGACGCCGCGGGTTGAGCCGGCCGGACGGACGTCCAGCCGCGCCGTGACGCGGCTGGACGTCAGGTGCCGGGGTGGACCCCGCCCGGCGCCGGCCGACCAACACTCCGACGCCCGCCCGAACTCCGCACGTAACGTGCCCTGCCATGCGCCTGGCGACCTGGAACGTGAACTCCATCCGCTCGCGCGCCGACCGGGTCGCGGCCTGGCTGGAGCGCAGCGACGTCGACGTACTCGCACTGCAGGAGACCAAGTGCCGGGACGACCAGTTCCCGGAGATGGTGTTCAGCCCGCTGGGCTACGAGGTGGCGCACGTGGGGCACTCGCAGTGGAACGGCGTCGCGATCCTGTCCCGGGTGGGCCTCGAGGACGTGACCGTCGGCTTCCCCGGCATGCCGTCCTGGTCGTCGAAGGAGGGCAGGACCCGGCCCCCGAGGCGCGCGCGCTGGGCGCCACCTGCGCCGGCGTCCGGGTCTGGAGCCTCTACGTGCCGAACGGCCGCACGCTGGCCGACCCGCACCTGCAGTACAAGCTCGACTGGCTCGCGGCCCTGCGGACCGCGGGGAGGCGTGGCTGGCCGAGGACCCCGGCGCCCCGGTCGCCCTTGTCGGCGACTGGAACATCGCCCCCGAGAACGACGACGTCTGGGACATGGCGGTGTTCGCGCACTCGACGCACGTGTCCCCGCCCGAGCGGGCGGCCTTCCGGGCGGTCGTCGACGCGGGGTTCGCCGACGTCGTCCGCCCGCACGCGCCGGGTCCGGGTGTCTACACGTACTGGGACTACACCCAGCTGCGCTTCCCCGCCGGGAGGGCATGCGGATCGACTTCGTGCTCGGCTCGCCCGCCTTCGCCGATCGGGTGACCGCGGCGCGCATCGACCGCGAGGAGCGCAAGGGCAAGGGCGCAAGCGACCACGCCCCCGTGGTGGTGGAACTGGCCGACCAACTAGCGGACCGGCCGGGCGTGCTGGGGACACAGGTGGCCTCGATGCCGACGGCTGGGCGAGTGCCGGGCGGGGTCGACCGAGCACCTGCCAGCAGTGCGGGCGGTGCCGCGGCAGGCGGTGCGGATCGACGGGGCGGATCCCCGTCCGAGCGAAGATCAGCGAATCGACCGTAGAGTTGCCGCTTCGTCGTCGGACGAACGAACGAACGTTGATGCTGGAGGCCCAGCACCGTGCCTCGACCCTTTCCTGAGCGCTCCGGGATCCTGCTGGACCGCATCCGGCGCGTCCTGCGCCCGTGGCGGCGGGTGCACGACGTCCGTGGTGGCGCGCAGGCGCAGGTGCAGCTCGCGATCCTCCGGGTGGTGGTCCTGGCCGCGCGGCCGCTCGGCCAACGCGGCGCACACCGGGTGACCTGGCGGCTGGCCCGCCTGTTCGAGCCGCAGAACGGCGCTGTGGTCGACACCGGCCACGGCCGGTTCCTCGTGCCGCTGGGCGACGGGTACGCGGTCAAGCTGCTCGATCCGACCTATCACTACGAACCTGAGCTCGAGCGGTACTTCGGCGCGGCCATGCGGGCCGGCTGCGCGTTCCTCGACGGCGGCGCGAACCTCGGGTACTGGAGCGTCCTCGCCAGCGACGAGTGCGACGAGCCCGGGCGCGTGGTCGCCGTCGAGCCCGTGCCGGCCATCTTCGCCCGGCTGCGGGAGAACGCCCGGCTCAACGCCGACCGCTTCGCGTGCCAGCAGGCGGCACTCTGGTCCGAGCCCGACGTGGACCTCACCATGGCCAGCCATCCGCAGTGGCACGCCGGGTCGCGCGTGCTGCACGGCCCACGGGCGCGTCCGCGGGGCAGTACACGACCCGCGTCCCCACCACGACGATCGACCGCGTGGCGCGCCGCTACTGGCCGGACGAGCGGCCGCTGCTGATCAAGCTCGATGTCGAGGGCGCCGAGTCCGCCGCGCTCGCCGGCGGCAAGGACACGCTGGCCGACCGCGACGTCGTCCTGATCTACGAGGACCACGGCAGCGACACCGAGCACACCTCGACCCGGGCGGTGCTCGAGGGCCTCGGCTTCCGGGTCTACGCCTGCACCAGGAACGGGCCGGTCGAGATCGGCCAGCTCACCGACGTGGCGCGAATCAAGACCGACACCGTCCGCGGCTTCAACTTCCTCGCCTTCCATCCCCGGAGCACGGTCGGGCCCGCCGTCCTGGCTGCGGCCGCCTGACAGCGGGAACGTGGCGGATGGGTCGCCTGGATGGTCTGGCTCTCCGCCTGCACGACGCGGAACCTCCCGGGCGGACGCCGGCGGCACGTACCTCGCCTCTCGTGCTCGTGCTGCTGCCGCCGTCGGAGACGAAGGCCCCCGGTGGCGACAGGGGACCGCTCGAACTCGCCGCACTGACCGCGCCCGAGCTCACCGGCGTGCGGACCGAGATCGCCGAGGCAGTGGTGAAGCTCGCCGGCGACGTCCCGGCCTCCCGCGCCGCCCTCGGCCTCTCGCCGAAGCAGGACGCCGAGATCGCCAGGAACGCCGAGTTGTGGACCAGCCCCACCCGCCCGGCACTGGAGCGCTACACCGGGGTCCTCTACGACGCCCTGGACGTCGGGGCCATGACGCGGGTGCAGCGGGCCCGGGCCGGACGGCGACTGGCGGTCGGCTCCGCCCTGTTCGGCCTCGTCCGGGGCGAGGACCCGATCCCGGCCTACCGGCTGTCCGCCGGCTCGGCGCTCCCTGGCCTGCCGACCCTGCGGGCGCTGTGGCGGCCGGCGCTGTCCCCCGTCCTGGCGTCGATCGGAGAACTGGTGGTCGACCTGCGCAGCGGCTCCTACGCCGCTCTCGCGCCGGTTCCGGGCGCCGTGACCCTCGAGGTGCTCAGCGAGCGGCCCGACGGGTCCCGGTCGGTGGTGAGCCACTTCAACAAGGCGCACAAGGGCCGGGTCGCCCGGTTGCTCGCCCTGACGACCGCCGAGCCCGACGACGTCGTGCGACTCAGGAGGCTCCTGCGACGGGCGGGGTTGCACGTGGAACATGAGGGTGGACGGGCCCTGACCCTCGTCGTCCCTGCTCCCTGACGGCCGCCGTCGGTGTCGGGGACGTCACCTTTCTCCGGGTTGGTTGCGTCCAACGGAACTCACGTGCAATAACTGTCCCGACAGGGTGCGTCTCCAGCTCGGGGGCCGCCCCGCTGCACTCCCCGGCTGCTCCGGGTGGAAGGGCATCGTGGACCGAACGGCAGACCGAACGCTCTCCGGGCTCTCGCGATCCGGTGAACGTGCGGCGGCGGAACTGCGCCGCGAACCCGCCCGGCTCGACGAGGCCCGGCGACTGCGTCCCCTGCACCGCGGGAGCAATGCCCTCGACCGGCTGGCCGAGCTCGCCGGTCGGCTGCTCGGCACGCCCGGCAGCCAGATCTCGCTGCTCACCGACGTCCAGGTCGTCGCCGCCGGCGGCGGGCTGCCGCCCGGCTCCGTGGGGCAGGAGGGTCCGCTCGAGAACTCCCTCTGCACGGTGACCGCCGCCGGCGCCACCGCCCTCGTCGTCCACGACGCCCGTGGCGACGAGCGGGTGCGCGACCTGCCGCCGGTGGCCTCCGGCCAGATCGGCGCCTACCTCGGCACGCCGCTGACGACGTCCGCCGGACTGGTGATCGGCGCGCTGTGCGTGTTCGGCCCGGCGGCCCGCGAGTGGTCCGAGGCAGACATCGCCACCCTGCACCAGCTGGCCGAGTCGACCGTGACCGAGCTCGAGCTCTCCGCCCTCGTGCAGCAGTACGAGAACGACCGCGTGCGATGGGGCCTGGCGATCGACGCCGCGGGGATCGGCACCTTCGACTGGGAACTGACGAGCGGGCTGCTGTCCTGGGACGACCAGCTGATCACGATGTTCGGGTACGAGCCCGAGACGTTCGAGCAGACCATCGACGCGTTCAACGAGCGGCTGCACCCGGACGACCTCGAGCGGGTGACCGAGGCGCTCCAGCAGTGCATCGACACCTGCGGCGAGTACGACGCCGAGTACCGGGTCGTCCGGCCGGACGGCGAGACCCGCTGGGTGCACGCCCGGGGCCGCGCTCTCGTGGGCTCCGCCGGCACCGCGGTCCGGGTCCTGGGCGCCGCCTACGACACCACCGGCGAGCGCGAGGGCGCCGCCCTGGTCACCCGGGTGCTCGAGGCGATGCCCGCGGGCTTCTACAGTCTCGACCGCGAGTGGCGGTTCACCCACGTCAACGCCGAGGGCGAGCGACTGCTCGGGGCCACCCGCGACGAGCTCCTCGGCCGGGTGATCTGGGAGGCCTTCCCCGCCGCGGTGAACAGCATCTTCGAGGACAGCTACCGCGACGCCGTCCGCACCGGTGCGCCGGTGTCCTTCGACGCCTACTACCCCGCCCCCTCGACGGCTGGTACGAGCTGCGCGCCTGGCCCTCTCCCGACGGGCTGTCGGTCTACTTCCTGGAGATCACCCAACGGCGGCGGATGCAGGACCGGGCGGAGCGCTCGGCGAGCCGCCTGGCGATCCTCGCCCAGGTCAGCGCCGAGCTCGCCCGGACGCTCGACGTGCCCGCGGCCGTCGCCCACCTCCCGAGGGTGGTCGTCCCGGCCCTCGCGGACTTCGCCATCGTCACCGTCGTCGACCCCGACGGCAGGCCGCGCGACGTCGGATCCTGGCACTCCGACCCAGCGGCCCGCCCTTTGCTGGAGCGGTACGCCGCCGTACGGCTGGACTCCATGCCGGCCGTCTCACCGGCCGCCCGGGCCCTGGTCAGCGGCGAGGCGGTCCGGGAGTGCAGCGAGACCGTGCGCACCATGCTCCCTCCCGGCGAGGCGCGGGACGTGGTGCGTGTCCTGGACCCGCACAGCGCGGTGGTTCTCCCCATGCGGGGTCGCGGACGCACCCTCGGCCTGCTGACCGTCTACTTCCGGCCGGGGACCGAGGTCGCCGACGAGAACCTGGCCACCGCCCAGGACGTCGCCGACCGCGCCGGGCTCGCACTGGACAACGCCCGGCTCTACAACGCCCAGCAACAGCTGGCCGAGGGCCTCCAGCGCAGCCTGCTCACCGAGCCACCGGAGCCCGACCACGCGGAGATCGCCGTCCGGTACCTCCCGGCCGCCGAGGCCGCGCGCGTCGGCGGGGACTGGTACGACGCCTTCCTGCAGCCAGGTGGCACGACCATGCTCGTCATCGGCGACGTCGTCGGGCACGACACCGAGGCTGCCGCCGCGATGGGGCAGCTGCGGAGCCTGCTGCGCGGGATCGCGACCTACAGCGACGCCGGGCCGGTCGAGGTCCTCCGCGGCCTGGACGCCTCCATGGCCACCCTGCAGACCGGGACCCTGGCCACCGCGGCCATCGCCCGGTTCGAGCAGACCCCCGAGGAGTACGAGCGCGGCCTCACCCGGATGCGCTGGGCGAACGCCGGCCACCTGCCGCCGCTGGTGGTGAACCCGGACGGCACCGTGGCCGAGCTCGCCACCTGGCGGGGCGACCTGCTGCTGGGAGTGGACGCGGACACCCGCCGCCGGGAGAACGTGGTCACGCTCGACCGCGGCTCGACGGTGCTGCTCTACACCGACGGGCTCATCGAGCGCCGGGACGCCGACCTCGACTCGGGCCTGGTCCGGCTGCGCGACGCCCTCATCGAGCTGGCCGGCCTGCCGCTGCAGGAGATGCTCGACGAACTGCTCGAACGGCTGGTGCACGGCCGACCCGAGGACGACGTGGCGCTGGTCGCCGTCCGGCTGCACCGGCAGGACCGGCCGCGTCCGGCGGAGGCGGGCCCGAACCGAGTGCCGCCTGACGTCCCGGACGCCCGCACTCCCGCCTGAGGCACACTCCCGCCTGAGGCATAGGTACCTATACCTGCGGATCGGGGGCCAGAACGCAGGTATAGGTACCTATGCCCCGGGGTGTCAGGCTTTGTCGCGGCGCACGGTCGCCTTCCGGCCCTTGATCATCGTGGCCTTCAACGCCTGGATCACCTCGTTCGCGGCCGGTTCGGGGACCTCCACCAGGGCGAACCGCTGGTGGATCTCGATCGCGCCGATGTCGCGGCCGGTCAGCCCGGTCTCGCCGGTGATCGCGCCCACCAGGTCGCCCGGGCGGATCCCTGCCTCCCGGCCCAGCCCCACGAACAACCGCGCCGCCGGGCCACCGGCCGATCGCCGCGGCCGGGTGCCGCCGGCGTCCCGTCCGCTCCCCGGGCGCCCGGCCGCGTGCCGGAGTCGGGACGGAAGGTGACCTGCGGGATCTCCTCGTCGTCGTCCCCGCCGCCTCCCGCCTCGTGGGCCAGCTTCACCGCGGCGAGCGCGACCTCCATGAGGTCGAACTCGTCGGCCAGGCTCTCGACGACGACCCGGAACCCGTCGAGGTCGCTCCCCAGCAGCGTCTCGCGCAGCGCACCCCGGGTGAGGTCGAGCTTGCGGGCCCGGAGATCGGCGACGGTCGGGACGGTCTGCACCGAGATCGGGTTTCCGGCGACCCGCTCGATGGTCTTCAGCATCCGGTGCTCGCGCGGCTCGGCGAGGGTGATCGCCACGCCCTCCCGTCCGGCCCGGCCCACCCGTCCGATGCGGTGCACGTAGGACTCCGGCGCCGACGGGACGTCGTAGTTGACGACGTGCGTCAGCTGCTCGATGTCCAGGCCGCGGGCCGCGACGTCGGTGGCGACCAGCAGGTCCGCCGTCCCGCCGCGCAGCCGGCCCATCACCCGGTCCCGCTGCTCCTGGCTCATCCCGCCGTGCAGCGCCTCGGCGCGGTAGCCGCGGCCGTTGAGAGTCTCGGTGAGGGAGTCGACCTCCTCCCGGGTGCGGCAGAAGACGAGCGCCGCCGTCGGCGCCTCGATGTCGAGGATCCGGCCGAGCGCGGCGGGCTTGGCCGCCCGGGGGACGACGTAGGCGGTCTGCCGGACCCGCGGTGCCTCCCCGGCCGCTGTCTGCTCCTTGGCGATGGTGATGCGGACCGGGTCGCGGAGGTGGCGGCGGGCCAGGGAGTCCAGCCGCCGCGGCATGGTCGCCGAGAACAGCACCGTCTGCCGGTCCTGCGGCGTCTCGTCGAGGATCGCCTCGAGGTCCTCCGCGAAACCCATGTCGAGCATCTCGTCGGCCTCGTCCAGGACCACGGTGGCGACGTCGCCGAGCTGGAGGCTGCCGCGGTTGAGCAGGTCCAGCGCCCGGCCGGGCGTGGCGACGACGACGTCGACGCCGGACTCCAGGCTGCGCAGCTGGCGCACGATCGGGGCGCCGCCGTAGACGGGGAGGACGCGGGCACCGAGGTCCTTGCCGTAGCGGTGCAGCGCCTCCGACACCTGGACGGCGAGCTCGCGCGTGGGGACGAGCACGAGGGCCACCGGTGGCCGGTCCCTGCGGTGGGCGGTCAGCCGCTGGAGGACCGGCAGCGCGAAGGCTGCGGTCTTCCCGGTGCCGGTGGCGGCCTGGCCGAGCAGGTCCCGCCCCTCCACCAGCGGGGGATCGCCTCCTGCTGGATCGGGGTGGCCTCCTCATAGCCCAGCCCCGCCAGGGCGGCCAGCAGTTCGGGCCGCAGCCCCAGTTCCTCGAAGGTGGTCCCGGCCTGGTTCGCGGCCGTCGCGCCGGTGTCTCGTTCGCCGTCCATCACGACCATCGTTCCCCGTGGCTGTTCCCCCGCGCCACTGGGGGGATCGGTCGGGCGGGCGGGGAGAACATGACAGGCTCGTCCGGTGACGACCGACGACCTGTGCAACCGGCCGGCCACCGAGCTGGCCGCACTGCTGCGCACCCGCGAGATCTCCGCACGCGAACTGCTCGAGGCCCACCTGGACCGCATCGACCGGCTGAACCCCGCCGTGAACGCCGTCGTCACCCTCGACGCCGAGGGTGCCCGGGCTGCCGCCGACGCGGCCGATGCGGCGCTGGCCGCCGGGGACCCGGTCGGCCCGCTGCACGGGCTGCCGGTCGCGCACAAGGACACGCACGCGACGGGCGGCATGCGCACCACCTGGGGCTCTCCCTGCACGCCGACACCGTGCCGCTGCGCGACGAGCTGGTGGTGGCCCGGCTCGTGGGGGCAGGGGCGATCCGGGTCGGCAAGACGAACGTGCCGGAGTTCGCCGCCGGCTCGCACACGTTCAACCCGCTGTTCGGCGCAACCCACAACCCCTACCGGCACGGCCTGTCGGCGGGCGGCTCGTCGGGCGGCGCGGCGGCGGCACTTGCCGCTGGGTTCGTGCCGCTGGCCGAGGGCAGCGACATGGGTGGCTCGCTGCGCAACCCTGCGGCGTTCTGCAACGTGGTGGGGCTGCGGCCGACGCCGGGCCGGGTGCCCACCTGGCCGGCACCGATGGCCTGGTCGCAGCTGTCCGTGCAGGGGCCGATGGGCCGTACTGTCGCCGACGTCGCCCTGCAGCTGTCGGCGCTGGCCGGGCCCGACCGGCGGGTCCCGATCTCGCTCCCCGACGACCCGGCGGGTTTCGCCGCTCCGCTGCCGGACCGGCTCGACGGCCTGCGCGTGGCCTGGGCGCCGGACCTGGGTGGCCAGGTGACCGTGGACCCGGCGATCACCGCGGTGCTGGCGCCGTCGGTCGACGTCTTCGAGTCCCTGGGTGCCTCCGTGGAGGAGGCCTGCCCCGATCTGTCCGGCGCCGACGACGTGTTCGGGACGCTGCGGGCCTGGCTGTTCGACGCGTCCTTCGGCGAGATCTCGCGGCGGTCGCCCGACAAGGTCAAGGAGTCCATCCGCTGGAACGCCGGGCTGGGTGCCAAGCTCACCGGCTCCGACCTGGCCCGCACCGAGCAGCTGCACACGAAGCTCTACGAGCGGATGGTCGCGTTCTTCGAGCGGTACGACGTCCTGCTGGCGCCGACGACGCAGGTGCTGCCCTTCCCGGTGGAGATCGAGTACCCGACCGAGATCGCCGGCGTCCACCAGGACAACTACCTGGAGTGGATGCGCTCCTGCACCGTCATCTCGGCGACCGGCTGCCCGGCGCTGTCGGTCCCGGGCGGCTTCACGCCGGACGGGCTGCCCGTCGGCCTGCAGGTCATCGGGGCACCGCGCGCCGACCGCCGGGTGCTCGAGGTGGGTCATGCCTTCGAGCAGGCCACCCGCTTCGGCGAGCGCCGTCCCGCTCTCTGAGGCGTTCTACGATTCTCTAGCCGTGGCGCTAGAGGGCGCGAGAACCGCCGATATGCGAATGGACGCGGTTATGCGGCGCGGATGACCGCCACCAGGCGCATGACGGCGGGAACGCCGGGCGCGGCGAAGGCGGGACGTCAGAGGTGCGACGTGGGACCGTCGGAGCCGGCCGGGTACTCCTGCAGCGGCACCTCGTCTGCGGCCCATGCGGCCAGGATGGGCTCGACGATCCGCCAGGACTCCTCCGCCTCGACGTCGCTGATCGACAGGGCGGCGTTGCCGTCGAGCAGCTCCTTGAGCAGGAGCCCGTAGGCCGAGAGCCGGGTGGGCGGCAGCGCGATGTCGAGGGAGCGCCGCTCGACGTCGAACGGGTCCCCCGCGCCGTTGAGGTTGATCTCCAGCGCGATCCCGTCGGGGTCCAGCCGCAGCCGCAGGACGTCGGGCTCGGGCGCCCCGCCGCCGAACGCCATGTGCGGCACGGGCTTGAACCGCAGCACGATCTCGTGCCGGTCGGCGCCCAGCGCCTTCCCGGAGCGCAGCCGGAACGGGACGCCGGCCCACCGCCAGTTGTCGATGCCGACGGTGTACTCGGCGTAGGTCTCGGTGCCGCGGTCGGGCTCCACGCCGTCCTCGGTCGCGTAGGCGGGCAGCGGGCGACCCTGCACCGTCCCGGCGATGTACCGGCCGCGCACGGTGTCCCGCCGCATGTCCTCGGGTGCGCGCACGGCCCGCAGCACGTCGGCCTTCCGCGCGGCGAGGCTGCGGGCGTCCACCGCGGCCGGCGGCTCCATCGCGACGACGGCCAGCATCTGCAGCAGGTGGTTCTGCAGCATGTCCTTCAGCGCACCGGCCGTGTCGTAGTAGCCGGCCCGCCCCTCGAGGCCGAGGGTCTCGTCGAACACGATGTCGACCCGTTCGATGTGCGTCGCGTTCCACAGCGGCTCGAACACCCGGTTGGCGAACCGCAGCCCCAGGATGTTGAGCACCGTCTGCATGCCGAGGAAGTGATCGGTGCGGAAGACCGACTCCTCGGGGAGGAGCCGGTGCAGGACGGCGTTGAGCCGGCGCGCGTCGGCGAGGTTCCGTCCGAACGGCTTCTCGACGGCGACGACGGCGCCTTCCGGAAGCCCGACCTCCGCCAGCGCCTCCAACGTGGGCAGGAACACGGTGTTCGGCAACGCCAGGTAGACGACCGGGGCTCCCGCGACGCGCGCCAGGGCGGCCCGCAGGTCGGCCGCGAGGGTCACGTCGCCGTGCCGGTAGCCCAGCCGCGCGACGATCCGGTCGCGTGACGCCTCGGGCACGTGGCCGGCGTGCTCGGCCAGCCGCTCGCGGGCCCATGCCCGGTACTCGTCGTCGGTCCAGTCCTCCTGGCTGACCGCGAGGACGTCCACCCCGTCGGCGAGGACGCCCGCGTCGACAAGCTCGGTCAGTCCCGGCAGCAGCAGCCGGCCGGTGAGGTCTCCTGTGCCCCCGAGGATCACGAACGACCGGGACGTCGCCTGCGTCATCGTGCGGTCCCGCCCGCTGCCGCGGCCTCGGCCCGGGCCAGGTTCCACCCGCTGCTGATCACCCCGACATGGCTGAACGCCTGCGGGAAGTTGCCGAGGAACGCCCCGGTCGCCGGGTCGATCTCCTCGGCCAGGAGGCCGAGCTCGGTGGCGCGCCCGCACAGCGAGTCGTACAGCTCGTGCGCCTCCTCGAGCCGTCCCTGGCCGACGAGGTTGTCCACCAGCCAGAAGCTGCAGAGCAGGAAGGCACCTTCGCCTCCCGCCAGGCCGTCGGGGGACTCGGTGTGCAGGTACCGGTAGAGGAGCCCGTCGCCGGCATCGAGATAGCGGCGCACGGCCTCCGTCGTGGCCACCATCCGGGGATCGTCCGCCCGGACGATCCCGCGCAGCGGCAGGGTGAGCAGCGAGCCGTCGAGCCCGCCGCGGTCGCCCTGCCCCGGAGGCGTGAGGTGTTCGGTGAAGGTTCCCCGGTCCGGGTCCCACGACGACTCGAGGAGGGTCGCGTGGATCCGGTCGGCCTCGTGGCGCCATCGTTCGCGCGGATGCGGCAGACCGCAGATCTCGCCGATGCGGAGCGCCCGGTCGACCGCGACGTGGCACATCGCGACCGAGTAGGTGAACGGCCGCCCGGCGTCCCGGATCTCCCAGATGCCGTTGTCCGGCGTCGACCACTGGCCGATCGCCTGTTCGGTCAGCTCCTGGAGCGCACCCCAGAGCGGCTCGTCGAGCGCGCCTCCGGCGCGCACCCACTGGTAGGCGACGTCCAGCAGCTCGCCGTAGACGTCGTTCTGGACCTGCCGTGCCGCGCCGTTGCCCCAGCGGACCGGCGCCGAACCCCGGTAGCCCGACAGCGCCAGGTCCTGCCACTCCATGCCGGGGCGCTTGCCGTCGAGGGTGTAGACGATGCTGGCGCGGTCGTCGCGCTCGATGTTGCGCAGCGTCCAGGCGAGGAAGGCGTCGGACTCGTCCTGCATACCGATGCGTCGCAACGCGTAGCTGGAGAACGCCGCGTCCCGCACCCAGGTGTAGCGGTAGTCCCAGTTCCGGACGCCGCCGATCTCCTCGGGCAGGGACGACGTCGCCGCCGCCATGATCGCCCCGGTCGGCGCGTGGTCGAGCAGCTTCAGGGTCAGGGCGGACCGGCGGACCAGCTCGGTCTGCGGCCCCGCGTACTCCAGGCGGTCGGCCCAGCTGCGCCAGGCGGCCGCAGTCTGCTCGATGAGCCGCTCAGGTTCGGTGCGGATCCGGGTGTGGGTCTGCCCCGACCACTGCAGCGCGACGGTCAGCTGCTCGCCCTCGCGCAGGGTGACCCGCCCGCGGATGGACCCGTCGCCTGCCACGGTGAGCGGCTGGGAGGCGGAGAACAGGATCTCCAGTGCCGGCTGGGCGGCCCAGTGGATCCGCCACGCACCGAGTTCCGAACGCACGAGCACGCCGTCCATGGGGGTCAGCCGGACGTCGACCTCGACCGTGCCTCCCACCGCCCGGGCCAGGCGCAGCAGCTCGCCGCGGCCGGAAGGCACCGGCTCGGAGAGATCGGCACCCGACCGCAGCGTCAGGCAGTCGGTCAGCTCCAGCCGTCCGTCCGGGCCCTGCATCTCGGTCACCAGGATCCCGGTGTCGGGCAGGTAGCGCTGCCGAGAGCCCTGGAGTCCGACCGGGGTGACGTCCAGGGTGCCGCCGCGGTCGACGTCGAGGATCCCCGCCAGGAACGGGCGGCTGTCGAAGTTCGGCAGGCACAGCCAGGGATGGACCCGTCCCGCGCCACGAGGGCACAGGTGAGCCCGTCGCCGATCAGCCCGTGGTCCTCGATGGGCAGGTATCCGTCGGTTCGGACGAGAGGGCGCAACGGCAAGAGAGATCCTCGGCTGGATGACAGGTCGCCCGGACCTGTACCCGTGCCGGCCGAGTGAACCCGCTCCGCGTGACGGTCTCGTGAATGCCGTGTTCTACAGCTCTCTAGCGCAAGCCCTAGACAACTCGATGATCGTGCAGACTCCTCAGCTGAGCCGGTCTCGGACTCCGCGGAGCGCCGTTCCCGGAGCTCGTCTGCAGCGCCGTCACCACGGACGGAGCACCCGTGTCCGCGAGACGCCACATCCGCGCGGTCGCGCCTCGCCCCGTGGGCCACGTCGCCCGCTCCACCGGGCGACGGAATTGTTCCTCCCTCCAGGCGAAGGCACGACCAGCCATTCCGGCCGGCGTTGCGGCCATGGCCGGGGAACCACTCGCCTGGCAGGCACCGGGTGGCACGGACGTTCCGGGTTCGAGTCATGCGAAGTCGTGGCGATCAGGGGGTGATGGCCACGAGTTCGTCGCAGTCGGCGAATCGCGCGGGTCACTTCTCGGCGGGGCGGGGGATGCGGCGGGCCTGGCGGCGCTTGCGCAGTCCGCGGAGCGTCCGGACGGCGACCAGCAGCTCGGCGAGCTCGTGCCGGTCACCGGACGCGATGTCGCCCAGTTGGGCGGCCGAGCGCGCCTGGGTGGCGTCCCAGCCCTCCGCCCAGGCGCCCACCAGCTCCTGCGGGTCGTCGTCGTCGGAACCGCGCGCGCCCAGGACGTCCTCGGTCAGCGACGCCGTCTCCGCCGCGAGATCGTCGCGCAGCGAGGCCCGCGCCATCGACGGCCAGCGTCGGTCGCGCGGCAGTGCGAGGACGAGCTCGCGCAGCGGCACGAGCCCCAGTCGCTCCGACAGGCACTGCATGACCGGCCCGGCCAGGGTGATCGGCGCACCGGTCCGCTCGGTGACGACGGCCAGGTCGAGGGCGGCCGGCAGCAGGGGCGCCGCGGCGGCCTCGGCGGCGCGCTCGGGCGGTACCCCGGACTCCTCCAGCCGGGCCACGCGAGCGGTGTAGCCCTCGGCCTCCTTCCCGAGCAGCCAGTCCGGCAGGCCGGCGCGCACGGCCGCGACGGACGCGGCGAACCGGTCCCGCACGGCGGCGACCGGCGGCGCAGGATCGGCCACGAGGTCGGGCTGGCGCAGCAGCCAGCGCGCCGTCCGCTCGGCCAGCCTGGTGGCCTCGGTGCGCAGCTCGACCTGCGTCGTCGCCGAGACGGCGTTGTCCAGCCTGCCCACCGCATCCCACTGCCGGTCGACGTCGAACACCGCACGGGCCACGACGTGCGCCCGCACCACGCGGTCCAGCGGCACACCGGTCTCCTGCGAGAGCCGGAACAACCCGGTGGTGCCGGCGATGTTGACCGCGCGGTTGGTCAGCGCGGTCCCGACGATCTCCCGCCGCAGCGGGTGACCGGTGATCGCGGCCGGGAAGCGCTCCCGCAGCCGGGTGGGGAAGTACCCGGCGAGCAGGTCCTCGAGCGCGGGGTCGTCGGGCAGGTCGGTCTGCAGGACGACGTCGCCGGCCTCGAGCTTGGCGTAGGCGAGCAGGACCGAGAGCTCGGGGCTGGTCAGCGCCTGCCCGTCCCGCCGGCGCTCGGTGAGCGCGCGGTCGTCGGGCAAGGCCTCGACGCTGCGGACCAGCCGTCCGGACCGCTCCAGCGCGCGGAGGAAGCGCTCGTGGGCGTCCAGCAGGCTGCGTGCCGAGGACGCCTCGACGGCGAGGGTGGCGTTCTGGTCGTGGTTGTCGGTGAGGACGGCGACGGCGACCTCGTCGGCCATCTCGCCCAGCAGCGCGGCCCGGCCGGCGGCGTCGATCTCGCCGTCGTCCACCACCCGGTTCAGGGCGATCTTGATGTTCACCTCGTGGTCGGAGGTGTCCACGCCCGCCGAGTTGTCGATGGCGTCGGTGTTCACCCGGCCACCGGTGAGCGCGTACTCCACGCGCCCGCGCTGCGTCAGCCCGAGGTTCCCGCCCTCGCCCACCACCCGCACGCGCAGCTGCTCGCCGTCCACCCGGACGGCGTCGTTGGCCTTGTCTCCCACGTCGAGGGCGCTCTCGGTCGACGCCTTCACGTAGGTGCCGATGCCGCCGTTGAAGAGCAGATCCGCCGGCGCCAGCAGGATGGCCCGGATCAGCTCGACCGGGGTGAGCGTCTCGACGCCGTCGGCGATGCCGAGCGCGGCCCGCATGGGCTCCGAGACGGGGATCGCCTTCGACGTCCGCGGCCACACCCCGCCCCCGGCGCTGATCCGCGACCGGTTGTAGTCCGCCCAGGAGGAGCGCTGCAGCCCGAACAGCCGCGTGCGCTCGGCGAAGGACGCCGCCGCGTCCGGATCGGGGTCGACGAAGACGTGGCGGTGGTCGAAGGCAGCCACCAGCCGGATGTGCTCGGACAGCAGCATCCCGTTGCCGAAGACGTCGCCGGACATGTCACCGACGCCGACGACGGTGAAGTCCTGCTCCTGGACGTCGATCCCGAGTTCGCGGAAGTGCCGGGTGACCGACTCCCACGCCCCGCGGGCGGTGATACCCATGGCCTTGTGGTCGTAGCCGACCGACCCCCCGAGGCGAACGCGTCACCCAACCAGAACCCGCGCTCGATGGCGATCGAGTTGGCCAGGTCGGAGAAGGTCGCCGTCCCCTTGTCCGCCGCAACGACGAGGTAGGTGTCGTCGCCGTCGTGCCGGACGACCTTCTCCGGCGGGGCGACCTTCCCGTCCACCAGATTGTCGGTGAGCGACAGCAGCGCGCCGATGAACTCCCGGTAGCAGGCCTGCCCCTGCGCGAGCACGGCGTCGCGGGAGGCCCCGTCCGGCAGCGACTGCTTGACCACGAAGCCGCCCTTGGCCCCGGTCGGCACGATGACGGTGTTCTTCACCATCTGCGCCTTGACCAGCCCGAGCACCTCGGTCCGCAGGTCCTCCCGGCGGTCGGACCAGCGCAGCCCGCCGCGGGCGACGGCGCCGAAGCGCAGGTGGATGCCCATGACGCGCGGCGAGCTGACCCACACCTCGCGGGCCGGCCGCGGCTCGGGCAGGTCGGGCACGGCGTGCGGGTCGAGCTTCAGCGCCAGCGGGCCGCCCGCGTAGTACGTGGTGCGCTGGGTGGCCATGACGGCGGCGAGCAGCGAGCTGAGCACGCGGTCGGCGTCCAGCGACGCCACCTCACCGATCGAGGCCTGCAGCGCCTCGACCAGCTCCTCCTGGCGCTTGGCCCGGCCGTTGACCCGGCCCGGGGAGAACCGGGTCTCGAACAGCAGCACCAGGCGGGCCACGACGTCCGGATGGGCGGCCAGCGTCTGCTCCACGTAGGCCTGCCCGAACGGCAGCCCCGCCTGCCGCAGCCACTGCACGTAGGCCCGCACGACGGTGACCTGCCGCCAGTTCAGGCCGGCCAGGAGGACCAGCGCCCCGAGGCCGTCGTCCTCGGCGTCGCCGCGCCACACCGCGCCGACCGCCTCGGTGAACCGCTCCGGGAGCGAGCGCAGCAGCGGCAGCTCGACCGCCGGCACGGCGACGCCGAAGTCGTAGATCCAGGTCGGCGGTGCGCCGATGCGGTCGATCTCGTAGGGCCGCTCGTCGACGACGTCGACGCCCATGTTCTGCAGGACCGGCAGCACCTCCGACAGCAGCAGCCGCTGCCCCACCCGGTAGATGCTCAGCCGCCGCTCCCCGCCGCGGCGCCCTTCGGGGTCCAGAGCCGCATCGACAGCTGCCCGGCGGTGAGGCCGTCCAGCCGGGCGAGGTCGTCGACTGCCTGCTCGGCGGAGAAGTCCTGCTGGTAGCCGGAGGGAAAGGCGTCGGCCACCCGGGCGAGGAGCTTCTCGGCCTCGGCGCCGTAGCGGGCGTGCAGGGCCTCGGATAGCTCGTCGGTCCAGCTGCGGGCGGCCGCGGCCAGCTCGGCCTGCAGGGCCTCGACGTCGACGGTCATCGGCTTCGGGGAGGAGCCCCGGCGGCCCTGCGGCACGCGGACGACGAAGTGCAACCGGGCGAGGACGGACTCGGTGGACCGCGCCCTGTACTCGATGCTGCCGCCGCCGAGCCGCTCCAGCAGCAGCTGCTGCATGGCCAGCCGGACCTCCGTCGTGTACCGGTCGCGGGGCAGGTAGACCAGCGCCGACCAGAACCGGCCGGTCGGGTCCTGCCGGAGGAACAGCCGGGTCTGCCGGCGCTCCTGGAGGTGCAGGACGGCGTTGGCCACGGGCAGGAGTTCGTCGGTGCCGACCTGGAGCAGCTCGTCGCGCGGATAGGTCTCCAGGACCTCGAGCAGCTCCTTGCCGGTGTGGCTGTCGGCCGGCACGCCCGAGCGCGCGATGACCTCGGCCACCCGCCGGCGCACCAGGGGCACGTCCATGACGCTGGTCGTGTACGCCGTGGACGGGAACAGCCCGACGAAGCGGAACTGCCGCCCGCGTCCCTGGCGGTCCGCGGGCAGGGTCACCGCGATCAGGTCCAGCCACGCCCGCCGGTAGACCGGCGAGCGGGTGTCGGCCTTGGTCACCGTGAGCAGGCGCTGGCCAGGGTCCGGACGGCCTCGGGCAGCCGCACCGTCGGCTCGCTCATGTCCGTGTCGCTGCGCAGCACGCCCAGTCCGCTGCCGGGGACGACGGCGGCGGTCGGCTTCCCGCGCCCCGTCGTCTGCTCCACCTCCCGCGCCCCGAGCAGGACGAAGTTGCCGTCGGCCAGCCAGCGCAGCAGCTCGGCGGCCTCGACGGGGTCGTCTGCGGGGTCGGCGTCCGCCCCGGAGCGGGAGGAGCTGCCGACGAACTCGTCGAGCCGGCCGGCCAGCTCGAGGAGCCGGGCCCGCAGGCGCTCGGCGTCCTCGTCGACCGCCCGGACGTCGTCCAGCACGGTGCGCAGGCCCGAGACCAGGTCGGAGCAGGCCTCGTCGTCCAGCGGCCCGTCCAGGACGACGGCCATCCAGGACTCGGTAAGCGCGTCGGCGCCGCACCCCGCGGCCACGCCGCTGTCGCAGAACGCCAGGATCTGCCCCCGGAGATCCCGGCGGACCACGACGATCGGGTGCACGACGTGGGCGAGGGCGAAGCCTTGCCGGACGACCTCGGCGGTGACCGAGTCGACCAGGTAGGGCATGTCGTCGGTGACCAGCCGGACCACGGTGTTGCCACCCACCCCACCGCCCCGGGCCGAACCATCGGGCAGCGCGTGCGCGCCGACCGTCGCCGATCCCGGGGCCGTACCTCGGCGAGGCGCAGGTGGCCGAGCGCGAGTTCGGCGAGCTCTGCGGGATCGTGACCGAGCACCTCGGCCGCCGGTTCGCTCCAGTAGTAGCGCTGCAGGAGGGCCGGCAGGTCGTCGGCGGTGCACCCCGTCGGCAGCTCGCGCCCGGACGACCGTGCGGCGGCGGCCGCCCGCTCCAGGAGCTGCCGTTTCTCGTCGCGGGCGGCCTCGAGTGCGGCGAGCTCGGTCTGGGTACCGCCCGAGGGCCCGCCGTCCTGTCCGCGGACCGGCGACGCCGGTACGACGGTGGTGCTGGCCATGTCAGGCCACGCTACTGCGATCCGGGCCACTTCTCCTGGCGACGCGGATTCGTTACGGACCCGTGGCCGGAGCCCCGTCCAGAGTCTCGCTCCGAGCCTGCGAAGGGCTGGAGGGACGGGGTGTTCTTCAGCGGTCGAGCAACTGGTCGGCCACCCAGCCGACGACCGCCAGAATGAGGCCACCGATGACCGCGGTGCCGAACCCGTCGATGGTGAGACGGTCGGTGATCCCGGCCGTCAGGGCGAGCAGCGCGGCATTGATGACCAGCAGGAAGAGCCCCAGGGTGAGCAGCACGAACGGCAGCGAGAGCACCCGGAGGATCGGACCCACGATCGCGTTCACGACGCCGAAGATCAGCCCGATCCACAGGTAGCTGCCGTACTCACCGATCGGCCCGTCCGGGTTCGGGATCACCTCGAGACCGGGCAGCACGTCGAAATAGGTCAGCCCGTAGAAGGCGGCCGCGAAGACGACGACCTTGAGCAGGAACGTGATCACGCCGGCGACGCTAGCGGCGGCGGCCCGTCGAGTGGGGACCTCGGGGCGCCTGCCCGCGTCCGGCTCAGGTGCCGGACGTCGCGGACGGGCCTGCCGGGCGGCTACGAGAGCGGGAGCGCACCACCGGCGACGTACAGGCCGAGCAGGAACAACACCCAGGCCAGCGTCTCCCGGGAGTTCCGGGACAGCCACGCCTCCAGCCGGGCGAGCACCGGGGTGAGCCGCTCGTCGAGCGCCGTCCGGACGACGAGCAGGACCAGGGCCGGCAGCACCATGACCAGGCAGTACCCGGCGAGTACCACCGTGGAGGCACCCGGGCCGGAGCCGGAGGTCGCGAGCAGGGCGATCGCGGCGAGGTAGGGGACCATCGAGGCCGCCTCGAGGGCGGCCGCCACGAGTCCCAGAGCCACCACGGCCCCGAGCGGACCGTCGGCGCGCGCCCGGTCCCGCATCCGGGCCAGCCGACCGGGACCGCGGCGGGCTCGAGCGGCCCGCTTCCGCTCCTTCCCCGCGGCGGTCCACGGCTCGATGGTCACGCCCAGGACGACGAGCACCACGCCGACGAGGAGCTGGACCCAGCGGCCTGCGGTGCTCTCCAGGGCGCTGGCGAGCGGGTCGAGCAGCCATCCCGCACCGAGCAGGAGCGCGATGCCCAGGACCAGGTAGAAGCCGGCCACCGTGCCCAGGAGCAGCACCATCCGGCCGACCCGGACCCGGCCGGGCCTGAGCATGAACCACAGCGGCAGGAGGAGCGTGCCGATGCTCGTGCTGTCGACCAGGGCCAGCCCCGCGAGCGCGACCAGCAGCTCGATGCCCATGCAGCCCTTCCTGGCTCAGCAGCACAGGTGTGCTGCCATACGGAAAGTAGCACGACTGTGCTATCAACAGGCGTGCCCAGGATCGTCGACGCCGAGCAGCGCCGCCGGGAGCTCGCCGCAGCCGTCTGGCGGGTGATCCGGCGGGACGGCGTCACCGGCGCCTCCGTCCGCGCCGTCGCTCGGGAGGCCGACACCTCGATGGGCGCTCTCCGGCACTGGTTCGCCACCCAGGACGCGCTGCTCCGCTTCGCCATGCTGCTGGTCACGGAACGGGCCCGGGCCCGGATCGAGGCCGTGGTGGGCGACGGCCCGCTGCTGCCCAGCCACGTGCTCGCCGTGCTCGAGGAGACCCTGCCCCTGGACGACGAGCGACGCGCCGAGGCCGAGGTCTGGCTCGCCCTGGTCGCACGGGCGCTCGTCGACCCCGACCTCGCCGCGCTGCGGGACCGTGCCGCGGCGGACCTCCACGGCCTGTGCTCGGCGGTCGTGGTCGCCCTGACCGAGGCGGCGGAGGAGCCCCTCGGGGTGGACGTCCCGCTGGAGGCAGAACGCCTGTACGCCGTCCTGGACGGGCTCGCCCTGCATGCGCTCACCCGCCCGGCGGCGCTGCCGGCCGATCGGGCCCGCGCGGTCCTCGAGGCGCACCTCGCCGGCCTGCGCGGCACGCCGTCGATCGTCCCGCCGTCCGAGCGCGGGAATGGAAGGTGACCGCCCGCGCCGGGATGATCGCGCCGTGAGGGAGAGGGAGGAGCCGCTCAGCATCCGGCCGCCGGCCTGGGTGCGCGTGCTGGGCCCCGTCCTCCTCGTCGCCTGGCTGTCGGTGTTCTTCCTGCAGGAGCAGGCGACCGGCTTCCTCGTGGCCGGCGGAGTGGTCGCGCTGTTCGTGGCCGCCGTCGTCGGCCGCCTCCTCTTCGCCGGCGTCGTCGGCACCGCGGACGGGCGGCTCACCGTGCGCAACGCCTGGTCGACCCACGTCGTCCCCCGCGACCGGATCGACGGCGTCGGGGTCGACCGAGCAACCCGCGGCTGGGCCGTCGGTCTGCTGCTCGACGACGGCACCCGCCTGCGCCTCGACGTCACCGAGGTGCCGTTCCTCGGCCCCTCCTCGGCGACGCTCGACCGGCAGGTCGCCGCGATCCGCTGCTGGCTCGACGGTCGCGACCCGCCGTCCCGCTGATCCTCCGCGACACGCGCTACACCGTTCTACCGATCTCTACGGATCCGGCTAGAGAACGCCATACGGTGCTCGACATGGATCCCGTGCGGAACCCGTACGCGCCCGGCGCCGGCCAGCGACCGCCCGAACTGGCCGGTCGGGACACCGAGCTGTCGGCCTTCGACGTCGTCCTCGAGCGGATCGCCCACGGTCGCCCCGAGCGGTCGCTGGTGCTCACCGGCCTGCGGGGGTCGGCAAGACGGTGCTCCTCAACCAGCTGCGCTCGGCCGCCATCTCCCGCGGTTGGGGCACCGGCAAGATCGAGGCCCGACCCGAGCAGTCGCTGCGCCGTCCGGTGTCCTCCGCCCTGCACATGGCGCTGCGCGAGCTCGGTCCCCGGCACCGCGACCAGGAGTCGATGGAGGAGGTCCTGGGCGTCGTCAAGGCGTTCGCCCAGCGGGGATCGGTGGGCTCCGACGGCACAGCCGCCAAGGTGCGGGACCGCTGGCAGCCCGGCATCGACGTCCCGGCGGCCACCGGGCGGGCCGACTCCGGCGACATGGAGATCGACCTGGTCGAGCTGCTCAGCGACGCCGCGGGCGTGGCCGCCGACATCGGCAGCGGCATCGCGCTGTTCATCGACGAGATGCAGGACGTGCAGAGCGACGACGTCTCGGCCATCTGCGCCGCCTGCCACGAGCTCTCCCAGCAGGGTGCGCCGCTGATCGTCGTCGGCGCCGGACTCCCCACCTGCCCGCCGTCCTGTCCGCCTCGAAGAGCTACTCGGAGCGCCTGTTCCGCTACCTGCGGATCGACCGGCTGGAGCGCGAGGCCGCCGACCGCGCGCTGATCGCGCCGGCCGAGCGGGAGGACGTGGAGTTCGAGCCGGGCGCACTGGACTCCCTGTACGAGGCGGCCGACGGCTATCCGTACTTCGTGCAGGCCTACGGCAAGGTCACCTGGGACGTCGCCGCCTCCTCCCCCATCACCGCCGCCGACGTCGCCATGGCCGCACCGGTCGCCGAGGCCGAGCTGGCGGTGGGCTTCTTCGGCTCCCGGTACGACCGGGCCACCCCGGCCGAGCGCGAGTACATGCACGCGATGGCCGAGCTCGGGGCCCGCACGGCGCCGCGGTCGCGACGTCCGAGGTCGCCGTCTCCCTGGGCCGCAAGCCCGCGTCCCTCTCCCCGCGCGCGACTCGCTGATCAAGAAGGGACTGGTCTACTCGGCGGAACGGGGCCAGATCGCGTTCACGGTCCCCCATTTCGGCCGCTACCTGCTGCGCCACCCCGACTAGCGAAAGGACCCCTCCTCCTCACCGCTCGCACGCTCGCGGCGAGCCTCTGGACGGAGCCACATGCGCTCGCAGGCTCGGGGCCGTGCCCTGGACGGGGCCGTCAGACCGGGTGCGGCACTGCGGGCGGGAGGACCTCTGGTCCGGCCTCCGCGGGACGCCCGGCGCCCACCGGGTGAGCCCGGACGGCGAGCACCGCGACGTCGTCCTCGACGCCGTCGCCGAGCATCTCGGCCAGCAGCCGGTCGCAGAGCCGGTCGAGGTCCAGGCCGGCGCAGGCCCCGAGGACGTCGCGGAGGCGGTCGCGCCCCTCGTCGAGCAGCATCCCCCGGCGTTCGAACAGCCCGTCGGTGAACAGCAGCAGGGTGCTCCCTCGGGCAGCACCGCGATGCCGTCGGAGCGGGGCCCGAGCCAGCCGATGCCGAGCGGCGGACCGACGGTGGCCGACAGGTCCTCGACCGCGCCGTCGGCCAGGAGCATCATCGGCTCCGGGTGGCCGGCGGTCGACCAGCGCAGCCGGCGCACTCCGGCCGCCCGGTCCTCCGGCCCCTGCTCGATCCGGCAGACGAGCGCGGTGGCCATGGCCGGGACGGCCAGACCCACCAGCGCGTGGTCCACCCGGCGCAGTACCCCGGCCGGCTCCTCCAGCCGGTCGAAGGCGATCCCCGCACCAGCGTCTTCACCTGACCCATGGCGGCGGCGGCCTCGATGTCGTGGCCCATGACGTCACCGATCACCAGGACGGTGTCGCCGTCGGGCTGCAGGAAGGCGTCGTACCAGTCGCCCCCGATGGACACGCCCTGGGTCGCCGGGCGGTACCGGACCGCGAGCTCCAGGCTCTCCGGCTGCACCGGCGGGGACAGCAGGCTCAGCTGCAGCCGTTCGGCCACCTGCTGGTTGGCCCGGGCCAGCCGGGCGTTGTCCAGCGCGAGGGCAGCGCGCCGGGAGGCGATCTCGGCCGTGCGCAGCTCCACCTGGGTGTGCGCGCCGCGGCCGGAGGTGTTGGCCAGGGTGAAGGCGCCGAACGCCTCGCCCCGGGCGACCAGCGGGAAGGTCGCGACCGCGCGGACGTCCAGCACGGCCAGCGCAGCCCGGCTCTCGACGTCGGCGACCATCGCGTCGATGTCGGCGTCGGCCAGCGCGGGCATGATCACCGGCCGCAGGTCGCGCAGGGCGGTCGGCACCGGAGCGGTCGCGCGGTTGGACGCGACGCGCGCGTCGGTGTAGCGGTCCAGGGCCTCGACCTTGGCGGGATCACGGTGCGCCCGCCCCACGTCGCGGCGGGTCCCGTCCGCGTCGATCACGCTGACCAGGCAGATGTCGGCCAGCAGCGGCACCACGAGGTGCGCGAACCGGGCGACCGCCTCGTCGGTGTCGAGCGTCGACGTCATGGCCAGGTTGATGTCGCCCAGGAGCATGAGGTGCCGTCCGGCCTCCTCCGCGGCCTCGGCGGCCGCCGCCATCGCGGCGGCGTCCTCGCGGGCGGACATCGCCGCCGCACGCTCCTCGAGCACCCGGCGGCGCTCCGTGACGTCGTCGTAGGTGACGACCAGGCCCGCCTCGGTGAGGAAGGCGTCGGCCCGGAACCACCTGCCGAGCGGCTCGAACCACGCCTCCGTACAGGCCGTGACGCCAGTGACCCGGACGCCGCGGTAGAGCTGCTCGAACGGACCTCCCACCGCGTCCGGGAACTCGTCCCAGATGGGACGGCCGACCAGCCCCTCGACCGTGCGGTCGAGGGCCCGTGCGCCGGCGGGGTTGATGTAGGCGACGCACCAGTTCTCGTCCAGGACGAAGAGCGGGCGCTCCATGCCCTCGACGGCCTGCACCAGGAGGTCGCCGGGCGGGGGCGCCGCCTCGTGCGGGATCATGGCGCCACTCTGCCCCATGCCCGGGTCTACGTCGTAAACCACGGGGATCGAGCACCTCGACTCACTCCATCCGGTGTGCCGGGATTCCGTCGCGGCCGTTCCGCGCCTCCTTGGCAGCCGCCGAGGGGATGGACACAATCACACTCGTCGGGACCAGGCGGTCCGGTCCGGACGCTTCGCACGGGACCTCCGGACCGAGGACGACCTGGGGGAACCGTGGGGGACGACCGGCAACTCCGGCAGCGAGAGGGCGCCGGACCACGCTCGGACACCGACCTCGTGCGCTTCCTGGAGACGATGCCGGCCGCCTTCTGCTTCCTGGACGCCGGCTGGCGGTTCCGCTACGTGAACGCGGAGGCCGAGCGGCTGATGGGCCGGCCACGGGCGCAGCTCATCGGCGAGTCCCTGTGGGAGGCGTTCCCCGGATGGTCGGGAGCGTGTTCGAGACCAACTACCGCACGGCAGCGGCCACCGGGCGGCCCTCGACCTTCGAGGCGGCCTACCCCGGCGCCCGGGACGGCTGGTTCGAGATCCGGGTGTGGCCCGGTTCGGACGGGCTGGCCATCTACGTCCTCGACGTCACCGACCGGCGCGACGCCGAGGACGCCGCGCGCCGCGCCACGGCCCGTGCCTCGCTGCTCGCCCGCGTCACCGCGGAGCTGTCCGGCCAGCTCGACACCCTCTCGGCACTCGGCCGGCTGGCGGAGCTCGTGGTGCCGGTCCTGGCCGACGCCTGCATCGTCACGCTGGTCGACCGGGAAGGACGGGCCAGCGACGTCGGCTCGTGGCACGGCGATCCGGCGCGACGACGGATGATCCAGCGATACGCCCAGATCAGGCTGGACACGCTGCCCGGCACCTCGCCCGTGGCCCAGGCGCTGCGGGAGGGCACACCGGTCACCGAGTCCGTGGGCGCCGTCCTCGACCTGATGGAGGACGGCCCCGCCCGCGATCTGCTCGCCCGGCTCGCCCCCGTCACCGCGGTCGCTCTGCCCCTGACGGCGGAGGCCCGCACGGTCGGGGTGCTGACGCTGTACCAGGACGCCGGCCGGGTCATGTCCGACGAGGACATGGACACGGCCCGGCAGGTGACGGCGGAGGCGGCACGGGCGATCGTGCGGGTGCACCGCCAGAGCCAGCAGGCCCAGCTCGCCGAGGCGCTGCAGCGCAGCCTGCTCACCGATCCTCCCGCCTTGGAGGAGACCGCCGTCGTCGTCCGGTACGTCCCGGCCGCCGAGGCCGCCAGTGTCGGCGGCGACTGGTACGACGCCTTCCTCCAGCGCGACGGGTCCCTGATGGTGGTGATCGGCGACGTCGTGGGGCACGACACCGCCGCAGCCGCGGCCATGGGCCAGCTGCGCGGGCTGCTGCGGGGATCGCGCACTACAGCGGCGGGGGCCCGCCGAGGTCCTGCGCGGGCTGGACGAGGCCATCGCCCAGATGCACGACGAGACGTTCGCGACGGCGGCCGTCGCGCGGTTCGAGCGCGACGGGAGCGGGCGCGGCGTGCTGCGCTGGGCCAACGCCGGCCACCCGCCGCCGATCGTGCTCGCCGGCGACGGCACGGTGACGATCCTCGGCGAGGAGATCGGCGATCTGATGCTCGGCGTCGACGCCGCCGCCGTCCGGACGGAGTCGACGATGCCGCTCCCGGCCGGCGCCACCGTGCTGCTCCACACCGACGGCCTGGTGGAGCGTCGAGGGAGCAGCCTCGACGAGGGCAGCGCGGCGCTCGCCGGGCACCTGCGGGAGCTCGCCGGCACACCGCTCGAGGAGCTGTGCGACGGCGTCCTGCGCCGGATGCTGCGCGGCACCCCGCAGGACGACGTCGCGCTGGTGGCCGTCCGGCCGGCCCCGCACACCCCGACGGGGCAGGAAGCCCACCGCCGCAGGGTTGACGCCGGTATCGGCTGGGCACCCCTGGCCCTGGATGCGCCGAACCGGGGAGAGGTCGATGGGTCGACTCGCATGGCCACTGCGCCCGCTGCCGGACGGGCGCGGCGAGGTGTGGCGCTGGGACCTCGGCGGGCTCTCCGAGCTGCCGAAGGCGCGCGCGGCCCTGCGCAACCGGCTGGGCGTGGCCGGCTTTCCGCCGGCGGAGGAGGACACCGCGGGGAGCGGCTGGTCCTGGCCTTCGACGAGCTCGCCTCGAACGCGCTGCGGCACGGTGAGTCACCGGTGGTGGCGACCGTCGTGGCCGGGAGCGGCGGGTGGCTGCTGGACGTGAGCGACCGGGCTCCGGAGACCATGCCCGCGCCGGCGGTCGACCGCGATCCCGCCAAGGGCGGGATGGGGCTGCACCTCGTCGCGCGGCTCTCGGTCGCCCACGGCTGGTACGTCGACCAGGGCTGCAAGCACGTGTGGGCCTGCCTGCCCACCACGATGGGAGACCGCCAGCCCGCGATGGCGTGAGCCCCGGCCCTGGATGACCAGGTCTCCTGATCACGAAGGGTCCCCCTCACGGTCGACCACGAGGGAGCATCGGTGGCCTTGGCGGCCGCGCGTTCCGCGCTGAAAATGTGTCGGTCACCCGCTGACGCCGGTTGTCCTTGATCGTGGGAGGTCGTGAGGGAGCAGGGTGCCGAGGGCCGCGTCGTGGGCGCTTCCTTGTCGCTTCGAGCACGCGGATCAGATTGCAGTTCTTGCCCAGCGGTCCTCGCGGGTGACGCCGTGACGGTGGCGCCGGTGAGGAGGCCGTGGTGCTGAACGAGGACGAACAGGTCGAGGAGATCGTCGCCCGGGTCGCGGCGCTCGATATCGGCAAGGCCGAGCTGGTGTGCTGCGTGCGAGTGCCGCATCCGCAACGCGCGGGCAGGCGGATGCAAGAGGTGGTCACCTACCGCACGATGACCCGCTCACTGCTGGTCATGGTCGACCGGCTGACCGAGCTGGGTGTCACCGAGGTGGTCATGGAGGCCACCAGCGACTACTGGAAGCCTCCGTTCTATCTGCTGGAGGCCCACGGGCTGAACCCTGAACTGGTCAACGCCCGCGACGTCAAGCACCTGCCCGGGCGGCCCAAGACCGACAAGCTGGACGCGGTGTGGCTGTGCAAGCTCGCCGAGCGCGGCATGCTGCGGCCCAGCTTCGTGCCGCCGCCGCCGATCCGCCGGCTGCGGGATGTCACCCGGTACCGGGCCGATCTCGTCGAGGTGCGTACCGCGGAGAAGCAGCGGGTGGAGAAGCTGCTCGAAGACGCCCAGATCAAGCTGTCGGTGGTGGTCAGCGACATCTTCGGCGTCTCCGGGCGAGACATGCTCGCCGCGCTGATCGGCGGGCAGCGGGACCCCAAGGTGCTGGCCCAGCTGGCCCGGGGGCGGATGCGGGGCAAGCTCACCGATCTGGAAGAGGCGTTCACCGGCTACTTCACCGATCACCACGCGCGGCTGCTGACCACGATGCTGGCTCGCATCGACGGTCTGACCGCCGATATTGCTGGGCTCGAGGCGATGATCGAGGAGATGGTCGCCCCTTTCGGCCACGCGGTGGCGAAGCTGGATGAGATTCCGGGCATCGGCCGCGCCGCCGCCAGCGCGATCGTGGCCGAGATCGGCTTGGACATGGGCAGGTTCCCCACCCCGGACACCTGTGCGCCTGGGCCCGTTTCGCTCCGGCCACCAAGGAATCGGCCGGCAAGAAGAAGGGACCGGGCAGCACCGGCCACGGCAACCGCTATCTGGCCAAGGTCATCGGCGAGGCCGTCGCTGGCGCGGCGAAGACCGACACCTTCCTCGGTGAGCGATATCGCCGCCTGGCCCGCCGCCGAGGAGGGAAGAGGGCCGTCGTCGCCGTCGGCCGCTCCATGCTGGTGATCATCTGGCATCTGCTGTCCGATCCCGACGCACACTTCATCGACCTCGGCTCGGACTTCCACGCCAAACGCACCGACCCCGACCGCCGCCGCCGCGCCTACGTTCACCAACTCCAAGCGCTCGGCTACACCGTCACCCTCACCCCGGCCGCCTGACCCACAACCGTTCGCCCGTCCCCGACTCGGCGCAGCCCTACCCCGAGCCGACGGTCCCGTTCGCCCTACCCCAGTCATTTTCGGATCAGGACTGTGAGTGTGGCCGGGTCGGTACATCGGTGATGGGCTGACGGCCGACAGCAGTGGGTGTGACTCCAGGGAGGACTGGCTTCGTGCCTTGCATGGGACCTGTCCGCCTGCTGCTGTCGGCACCGGCCCGGCGGGAGACGTTGGCCTGATCAGGAGCTTGACCGCCAGTAGCTGCTGGCGTGTCTCATCACAGTCCTGCCATCTCCGCACCGGACCGGGACCTGCCGCGTCCCCCGGTCAAGGAGAAGAACGCATGTCCATGCTGGCAGAACTGGTCGAGGTCGTCATCGGCGTCGACACGCACAAAGACACCCACACCGCTGCCGTGATCGACACCGGCACCGGCGGGGTGCTGGCCCGGATCACCGTGCCGGCTGACCCGGACGGTTATGCCCGGCTCAGCGCGGTGGCGCAGGAGCACCCGGGCTGCGGGCCTGGGCGATGGAAGGCTCTGGCGGCTACGGCGCCGGCCTGGCCCGGCACCTGGCCGAGCTCGGTGAACTGGTCATCGAACTGGACCGCCCCAAGCGCCCGGCGCGCAAGGCCGGAGCGAAGTCTGATCCGATCGACGCCGAACGCGCCGCCCGGGATGCGCTGGCCCGCACCCACCTGGCCCAGCCCAAGACCGGTGGCCAGCGCGCGGCGCTGCAGATGCGACTGACCGCCCGCCGGGCCGCGATCGAGGCCGCCACAGCCGCCCAGCGGCAGCTGCACGCGCTGGTCACCACCGCCCCCGAGGTGGTCCGGGGCAAGTTCCGCGGACAGTCCACCCGCACCATGATCACCACCGCTGCCCGGCTGCGACCGACGGCGGCCACCGGGGAGCTGGAGGTGATCACGGCGTTGACGGTGCTGCGCGATCTGGCCCGCCGGATCCGGTTCATGGAGAAAGAAGCCCGCGGGCACGAGACCCAGATCCGCGCCATCGTGCGGTCCTGGCGGCCCGATCTGCTCGAGCTGACCGGAGTCGGCCCGATCGTCGCCGCCACCGCGCTCACCGCCTGGTCCCACCCCGGCCGCTGCCGCGACGATGGCGCCTTCGCCATGCTCGCCGGCACCGCACCGATCCCGGCGTCCTCGGGCAAGACCGTCCGCTACCGACTCAACCGAGCAGGCGACCGACAGCTCAACCGCGCCCTGCACACCGTGGCCCTCGTCCGGCTACAACGCGACGCACGCACCCGCGCCTACGCCGACCGCCGCCGCGCCCAGGGCAAGACCGACCGAGAGATCAAACGCATCCTCAAGCGCTACATCGCCCGCGAGCTCTACCGCCGCCTCGAAACAGTCCCCACGACGCCTTGACACGTCATAGGAGCGTCCCATCGTGATCAGGTCAGCTGATCGTTGTCACGGCAGGACGAGGGAGAGTCCGCCCTTGCCGTAGCCGGGGACCTCGATGGCGAGGTCGATCCGGTTGAAGTTGGCGAGCATGCCCACGATGTCGCCCGGCAGGTCCTCGCCGGGGGCGTAGAGCTTGTGCAGCTTGGAGTGCGGCGCTCCCGGGGTGTTGAACAGCGCGGAGAGCACGTTCACCACCTCGTGCAGCGCCTCGACCAGCATGCCGCTGAGCTCGCCGTCCTCCTCGACCGCGTCCTGCGCACCGCCGGGCGGCAGCAGGGCCAGGGAGGCGCCGGTGTAGGCCGACGCTCCCAGGTCCATGACGCAGAGGGCATTGATGGCCATGTGCGGGTCGACGTAGACCGCCACGGACACCGGCTTGTCGGGGGTGGGCGTGACGGGCGCGCCGGGGTTCACCGCCACCGGCTTGCCGACCAGACCCGAGAGCATGTCGCGGACGTCCTTGGCAGCGGGCAGCTGCACCGTGCCGGTGGTCATGCGATCACCCCGTCCAGGTGCTCCTTGAAGGTGTCCTCGGTGAAGGGCTTGGCGATCAGGAAGATCGCGCCGGCGTTGGCCGCCTTCTCCCGCATTTCGGGGGAACCTTCCGAGGTCACGAAGCCGAACGGCACGGCGGAGCCGGAGGCGCGCATGGCCTGCAGGCACTCGATGCCGGTCATGTTCGGCATGTTCCAGTCGGACAGGACCAGATCCGGCTTCTCCGACGAGACCTTGGCCAGCGCGTCGGCGCCGTCCTCCGCCTCGACGATGTCGTGATCGTCGTAACCGGCCTGGCGCAGGGTGCGGATGACGATCTGCCGCATGACGCGGCTGTCGTCGGCGACCAGGATCTTCACAGCGGCACCTCATTCTCGTACTGGTTGTTCTCGGGGACGGACGGGGCTCCGGCGGAGCCCTGGACGGTGACGGTCAGGGACTGGCCTCGCCACAGGACGTCGACGCGGCAGGTGTCGGCCGGGTCTGCGGCGGGGTGGGCGGCCGGGGAGTCGGTCCCCACCTCGGGAAGGCCGAGGACCGACGGGCCGGGGAGGAGGGCCTTCACGTTTCCTCCGAGGACGTTGGCGAGCTCGCCCAGGGAGTCCTGGACGTCCTCGTCGTCGAGCACGGGAGGGGCGTGCTGGGCCAGGAGGCAGCGGGAGAGCTCCTCCGCCGTCGCGCGACCGCAGGTGAGGACGACGGCGCCGGTCCACGGCCCCACGATCTCGACCCACGAGCTGATCGCGTCGTCGGGCAGGCCGCCGGGCAGCGGCACCAGGAACTCGTCGTCCCCGATGAGGGCAGACCAGGCCTCCTGCGTGATGCTCTGGACGGTCTCCTCGTCGATGAGCCCGGTGATCAGCAGCGGTGCGTCGCTGGTGCGACGGCGCTCGCCGGTGTCGCCGAAGTCCGTGGGCAGCGCACTCACAGGACGACCTCCTGGGGAGCAGGCCGAGGAGCGCGAGCTTGTCGCGGATCGCATCGGCGGTGAACGGCTTGATGACGTACTCGTGTGCGCCGGCCGCCAGGGCCCGCACGATCTGGCCGTGCTCGCTCTCGGAGGTGACCATCATGATCGTCACCTGCCGCCAGGCCGGGTTGGAACGGACGGCGGAGACGAACTGGAGCCCGTCCATGACCGGCATGTTCCAGTCGACGCAGACCAGGTCCGGCACGTAGCCGCCCTCGAGGACGTCGAGCCCTTCGCGGCCGTGGCCGGCCTGCTGCACCTCGTACCCGAGACCCTCGAGGATCCCGGCGACGATCCGGCGCATGACCTTCGAATCGTCGATCACCAGAGCGCGCACGATCACTTTCCCTTCAGCGGGCGGTAGGCGGAGCTACGGCCGACGACGACCCGCTCCCAGGAGTCGTCCACCCCGAGCGTCGTCTCTGCCGCACCGAGGAACAGCCATCCGTCGGGGCGCATGAGGTCGCGCACGCGGCGGAGGATCGCCTGCTTGGTGGGCAGGTCGAAGTAGATGAGGACGTTGCGCAGGTAGACCACGTCGAACGGGCCCATCCGCGGCAGCGGTGCTGCCAGGTTGCACTCGGTGGCGGTCACCATCCGGCGCAGCTGGGGAGCCACCTCCCACTCGTTGCCGGCCCGCACGAAGTGCCGGACGAGCATCGGCGCGGGCAGGCCACGGTTGACCTCGAGCTGGGAGAAGCGACCCGCCCGGGTCCGCGTGACCATCTCGCGGGAGAGATCGGTCGCGGTGATGGCGACCCGCGTCGCGGCGTTGGGGATAGCGTCCTCGAGGAGCATCGCGATCGTGTACGGCTCCTGCCCGCTGGAGCAGGCGGCCGACCAGATCTGCAGGCGCTCGTTCGGCCCGCGTGCGGCCAGCAGGGACGGCATCACCGTCGAGGTGAGCGCCGTGAACGGGTCCCCGTCACGGAACCACGACGTCTCGTTCGTCGTCAGCGCCTCGACGATGCGGCGGTTGCAGTCTGCGTCGGGCCGGGTGCGGACCGAGTCCACGAACTGGGAGACGTCCGGGATGCCCTTCTCCCGGGCGATGGGCAGCAGCCGCGCCTCGACGAGGTACTCCTTCCCCGGCTGGAGGACGATCGCGCTCTCCTTGTGCACGAGCGCGCGCACCCAGTCGAAGCTGGTGGCCGTGAGGGTCATCGCGCACCGCCCGCGAAGGTCGCGACCGGGCGGGCGGCCGGAACGCCGGACAGGTGCCGGTTGATCGCCTCGGGGATGCGGTCGAGGGCAGCACCTCGTCGGCGTAGCCGGCCTGGCTGACGGCGCCGGGCATCCCCAGACGACGGAGCTGTGCTGGTCCTGCACGAGCACGGTGCCTCCAGCGGCGCGGATCTCCCCGGCGCCGTTGCGTCCGTCGGAACCCATGCCGGTCAGGACGACGGCCAGCACGGCACCGTCGAACGCGGTCACGGCCGAACGGAAGAGCGGATCGACGGCCGGACGGCAGAAGTTCTCGGGGGGCCCTGGTTGAGCCCGGTGCTCAGGCCCTGCCGGCTGCTCCGGGGCCCGGCTGCACGGACGACGAGGTGGTGGTCACCCGGCGCCAGGTAAACGGTCCCCGGCAGGAGCGGAGTGCCGTCGGAGGCCTCCACCACGCGGAGCTGGCACAGCCGGTCGAGGCGCTGGGCGAACTGCCGGGTGAACACCGGCGGCATGTGCTGCACCAGGAGCACCGGCACGGGCAGGGAGGCGGGCAGCTGGGGAGCACCTTGGCCAGGGCCTCGGGCCCGCCGGTGGAGCACCCGATCACCAGCACGGCCGGCTTCTTGCCGGGGCCGGTCCGGGGTGCGGCGGGGGCGGAGGGGGACGGGTGCGGCGGCGCGGGCCGGGCTCAGGCCGACCGGGCGCCCGGTGAGCGCCTTGATCTTCGGGATCAGCTGCTCGCGGACGCTCTCCATCGACTGCCCCACGCTGCCGACGTTGGCCGGCTTCGTGACGTAGTCGTTGGCGCCGGCGGAGAGGGCGTCCAGGGTGGAGGAGGCGCCACGCTCGGTCAGCGTGCTGAACATGACGATCGGCACCCGGCTGTGCGGCTGGCCGCCGGAACCGCTGCGGATCGCACGGACCGCTTCGATGCCGTTCATCTCCGGCATCTCGATGTCCATCGTCACGAGATCCGGCTTGAGCTGCTCGAGCTTGCCCACCGCGATCCGGCCGTTGACCGCGGTGCCGACGACCTCGATGTCCGGGTCGGCGGAGAGGACGTCGGTCACGATCTTCCGGACGACGACGGAATCGTCGACGACCATCACCCTGATCGGGTTCACGTGTGTCCTCCAGTTTCCCTGCACAGGCTCAGCCCGGCAGGCTGCCACTTCCTTATCGGCACCTGCCCTCGACCCTTGAGCGGGCGGGCGGTGATCCTTTTCCGGAGGCGGCTCCGAACGGTGCCGCCGGGATGCCGACAAGGATGAGCTTCGGGTGGCAGCAGAGAAAAGGAAAGGGTCGCGCAGAACTCGTTACACAATTCATCGGCGACCGTTCCAGCGGAGTCGGAATGGCATTTCGTCCATGTGTCGACTCGAGCGGAACGGTCGCCGGATCGTCCTCGAAAGTGCAGGTCAGGGAGACGCCGTCACGGGCCGCCGTCGCCGGGCCGGCCCCGGTGCGCCGTCCGCCGCCAGAGGGCGACGCGGTCGTCACCCCACCCGCGACGCCTCTGCCCCGCCGCTGGGGACGTCAGGTCCCGGAGCGCCCCTTCAGGCGCCGGTGACGCGACGCCACGGCGCCTGCAGGACGGCCTGAGAGGCCTCGTCCAGCAGATCACCCATGGCGCACGCCTGCACGCAGCCCGCGACGGCGTTCCAGACCCCGGCGGCCCCGTCGTGCAGGTCGAAGCCGCCGTCGAGGAACGCCTGGACGGCGTGCAGCTGGGCGGTCGCCAGGGAGCGGGTGCGACCGGAGACGTGCGCGGCCCAGGACGCCTCGTGCATGGCGGTGGCCCAGGGGCGGCGCTCGGCACGCCCTCGTCGACGGCCGCCCGCCACGCGGACCGGCCGGCCTCGTCCAACGAGCTGATCGCGTCCAGCAGGTCCGCGAGCTCGGCGGCGGCCGGGCCGAGGTCGTCACCCACCGCCGGCACGGCGACCAGGGCGCGCTCCACGGCGCGGTCGTAGGGGCCGGTCAGCTCCCGGCGGACCAGCGGGGGCAGGACACCTGCGGCCCAGTAGCCGACGGCGGCGTCGGCCAGGACGGCCACGGCCTCGTCCCGCTCGTCAGCGGGCAGCTGGGCCGCCGCCGGGTGCTCGGGGCCGAGGACGTCGTCGCGCAGCAGCCGTTCGAGCGTCGGCGCGTCACCGATCGTGCCCTGCTCGAGCTGGGTGACCAGGACGGCGGCGCGATCCCCGCGGCCGCCGCGCTGCGCACGTGCGGGACGGAGGCCGCCATCTCGCGGGCGCGGCGGCCGCGGACGGCGTGCACCCCGCGCTCGTCGCGGGAGAGCCCACGGTCCGGGTTCATGGCCGCGACGCCCGACAGGCCCACGGCGTCGGCCCCCAGCCCGGTCAGCAGGACCCCGGCGACGGCACGGCCCGCGGGCAGGCGGACCAGGTCGAAGCCGAGCGTTGCGGCACTGACCAGGGAGTAGGGCACGGTCGCCTCCAGAGGTGGGTCAGACCATGCTGGCGGTGATCGGGCCGGAACGCCATGCGACCGTCACCCCTTTGCGGGAGACGGGCCGGGGGTGGATCGCGTGTTCGGTCTATCTGCGTGTAGGACGCATCGCTCTCTGTGACGATCACCCGTGAAATGCCGCCGGCCCCCACCCTCCGCGCGAGACGGAGGACAGGGGCCGGACGTCGGTCGAACGCTCAGGCGCTGACCGCCTTCTGGACGTCGAGGGCCAGCAGCAGCTGGCCGTGCAGCTTGTACGCCCCGCGGATCAGCTCGCGGGCCGGGCCCTCGAGCGTGTCCGGCGGCGCCTCGAAGTCGCCCGCCTGGACGTCGACGACGTCCGCGATGGAGTCGACCAGCATGCTGACGGCCTCGCCGTGCAGCCGGACGACGATGACGACGGGGTCGGTGCCCTCCGGCCGCGGCGGCCGGCCGAGGCGCTCGCGCAGCTCGATCGCGGTCACCACCTGGCCACGGAGGTTGATCAGCCCGGCGACGGCGGTCGGGGCCAGCGGCACGCGGGTGAGCTGCTGGCTGCGCAGCACCTCCTGCACGTGCTCGACCTCGATGCCGTAGAGGTCACCGTCCAGCCGGAAGGTGGCCAGCTGCCCGCTGGTGGCGGGCGCGGTGCTGGTCAGGGAAGGGGCGGTCACGTCAGACCTCCAGCAAGGAGTCGGAGACGCCGGTCGGCGTCGAGGAGGAGTGGAGAGCGGTGGGGTGGCCCGAGTAGAACTGCGGGTCGGCGGCCAGGATCGCGGCACGCACGTCGAGCAGCTCGGTCACCTTGTCGCCCAGGACGGCGGAGCCGAGCAGGCCGAGGTCGTCGATGTCGCTGCGGACCGCGGCCTCGCCGTCGACGATGTCGAGGATCTCCTCGACGACGATCGCGACGCTGCGCCCGTGGTCGGCGTAGACGATCACCTCGAGGACCTCTCGGTCAGTCTCGCCGTATGCGCCCAGGTGCCGGTCGAGCCGGACGATCGGCAGGATCGCGCCGCGGTACTGGACGACCTCGCGGTTGCCGACCTTCTCCACCGACTCGGTGCGCACCTGCTCCAGGCGGGTGACCGTGTCCAGCGGGATGGCCACGCGCCGGCCGCCGCCGATCGCGGCCAGCAGCATGCGCTGGCGCTCGGTCTCGCTGGCCGCCGCCGCGTGCGCGGCCGCCTTCTGCGAGTCCTGGCGCTCGTTGGTCTCGGCGCGCAGGGCCCGGCGCGCCAGGGCCTGGACGTCGAGGATGAGGGCGACGGTGCCGTCTCCGAGGACCGTCGCACCCGAGTAGAGGCCGATCGCCTTCATCTGGCCGCCGACCGCCTTGACGACGATCTCCTCGGTGTTGATGACGCGGTCGACGACGAGACCGAAACGCCGTCCCTCCGACCGCAGCACGGCGATGACCACGTGGCCGTCGTGCCGCTCGGAGGTCAGGCCCAGGACGTCGGTGAGCCGGACGAGGGCAGCAGCTCACCGCGGAGGCGGTAGACCTGCGCGCCGCCGACCTCCTCGACGGCGTTCGCAGCCTTCTCGGCGTCCAGGCTGACCAGCTCCTGGAGGCTGATCTGCGGGATGGCGTAGCGGTCGCCGGCGCACTCGACCGTCAGCGCCGGGACGATCGCCAGCGTCAGGGGATGCGCAGCCGGCAGACGGTGCCCACCCCCGCGTCGGACTCGACCTCGATGGTGCCGCCGATGGACTCGATGTTGGTCTTGACCACGTCCATGCCGACGCCGCGGCCGGAGACGTTGGTGACGGCCGCAGCGGTGGAGAAGCCGGGCAGGAAGATCAGCTGCAGGATGTCGGCCGGGCTCATGCGGGCCAGGGCGTCGGGGGTGACCAGGCCGCGCTGGACGGCCTTGGCGCCCAGCTTGACCGGGTCGATTCCCGCGCCGTCGTCGGCCACCTCGACGACGACCTGGCCGCTCTCGTGCCGCGCCCGCAGGGTCAGCACGCCCTCCGCCGGCTTGCCGGCCTGCTTGCGGGCGTCGGGCGCCTCGATGCCGTGGTCCACGGAGTTGCGGACCAGGTGGGTCAACGGGTCCTTGACGGCCTCGAGCAGCGTCTTGTCGAGCTCGGTCTCCCGGCCCTCCATCTCCAGGCGGACGTTCTTGCCGCACTGCAGGCCGAGATCGCGGACGACGCGCGGCAGCTTGGACCAGATGTGGTCGATCGGCTGCATCCGCGTCTTCATGACGCCTTCCTGCAGCTCGCTGGCGATCAGGTTCAGCCGCTGGGAGGCGCGGATCAGGTCCGTGTCGGTCTGGCGTGCGACGTTCTGCACGATCTGGTTGCGGGTGAGGACCAGCTCGCCCACCAGCAGCATGAGCTCGTCCAGCAGGTCGACGTCGACGCGGATGGTGCTGTCGGCGACCCCGCGCCGCGCCTGCCCGTCCCCGCCGCTGGGGGCGGCTTCGGTCTCGGCCTGGTCGGCGGCGGGCGCCGGCACGACCGGCTCCTCGACGGTGGGCTCGGGCATGACTGCGTTCGCTCCCTCGTGCAGCTCGTCGGCGAGGACGGCCACCGGGGCGTCGTCCTGCGGGCCGGTGGCGGGCGCCGCCGGGGTGGTCTTCGCGCGCGCAGGCGTCGTGCGCGCTGTGGTCTTCGCGGCCGGGGCCGTGACGGCGGCCTTCGCAGGCGTCGTGGCAGAGGCGGCCTTGGCGGGGGCCTTGGCGGAGGCCTTCGTGGGGGCCTTGGCGGAGGCCTTGGCGGGGGCCTTGGCGGGGGCCTTGGCGGGGGCCTTGGCGGAGGTCTTGGCGGGGGCGGCCGCGGGGGCCTTCGCCGGCGCAGCGGCGCGGGGGCCGGGATGACCGGGGCTGCCGGGGCGTCCTCCATGGCGGCCGTGATGGCGGCCACGACGCCGGACACCTCGACGGCACCCTCCCCGCCGCTGGCCTCGATCGAGGTGAGCAGGGCGCGCACGGTGTCGACCATCTGCAGCAGGACGCTGGTGCGTGCCGGGGTCAGGTCGAGCTCGCCGTCCCGCAGGCGGGAGAGCATGTTCTCCCCGACGTGGGTGACCTCTTCCAGGCGGTTGAACGCCAGGAAGCCGCTCGTGCCCTTGATGGTGTGGATCGTCCGGAAGATGCTGGAGAGCCGTTCGCGGGAGTTCGGGTCCTGCTCGAGCGCCACCAGGTCCGAGTCCAGCTGGTCGAGGTTCTCGTGGCTCTCGACCAGGAACTCCTCGACGATGTCGTCCAGACCGTCCACCGTTGGTGCCTTCTCTCTCACGTTGCGACCGGGCTGGGAGCCCGCCCGGTTGGGTCTTCGACCGGTGCCGGGCGGAGTCAAGGTGAACCCCGCCGGCATGGCCGTCGGTGCAGTTATCGGCACCCGCGGTGCTGGAACCGACCCTCCGGACGGGCGGAGACCCGCCCGTCCGGAGGCTGGTGCTCAGTAGGTGAAGTTGCCGACCGTGGTCCGCAGGTCGGCGGCCATGCGGGAGAGCTCGTCGACCGCGGTGCGGGTCTGGGTGAGTGCCTGCGTGGTGGAGTCGGCCGCGGTGGAGACGCCGGTGATGTTGCTGGCGATCTCCGTCGTCCCACCGGCCGCCTCCTGCACCGACCGCGACATCTCGTTCGTCGTGGCCGTCTGCTCCTCGACCGCCGAGGCGATCGTGGTCTGACGGTCGGAGATTTGGGCGACGATCGAGCTGATCTCCTCGATGGCGGCCACGGCGGCCGTCGTGTCACCCTGGATGGACAGGACCCGCCGGGCGATGTCCTCGGTGGCCTTCGCCGTCTCCTGCGCCAACTCCTTGACCTCGTTGGCGACGACCGCGAAGCCCTTGCCGGCCTCGCCGGCCCGGGCGGCCTCGATGGTGGCGTTCAGCGCCAGCAGGTTCGTCTGCTCCGCGATGCTCGTGATCACCTTGACGACGTTGCCGATCTCCGCCGACGACTCGCCGAGCTTGGCGACGGTCGCGGTGGTGGTCTCCGCGGCGGTCACGGCACGGGCGGCGACCTCGCTGGCCTCGGCGGCGTTGCTGGCGATCTCCCGGATCGACGCGCCCATCTCCTCGGCACCGGCAGCAACCGTCTGCACGCTGCGGCTGACCTCCTCGGCGGCACTGGACACCACACCCGACTGCGCGGCGGTCTCCTCCGCCGACGCCGAGATCTGCGCCGAGCTGGCACTCAGCTCCTCCGACGACGCCGCCACCGCGTCCGCCGAGGCAGCGACACCGGCCATGACGGACCGCAGGCTCTCCTGCGCCGTGCCGAGCGAGGCGGCCATCCGGCCGAGCTCGTCACCCGAGCGCACGTCGGGGACGACGGTCAGGTCGCCCGTGGCCAGGGCGTCCACCGACTTCTGCACCGACCGCACCGTGGAGACGATCTGGCGGACGACGAAGAGCGCCAGCAGGGCTGCGGCGCTGATGCCGATGGCGAGCGCGATCCACAGGGTGAAGCGCGCCGACGACGCCAGGTCCTGACCGGCGGCGGCGTCCACCTGCGCGTCGGCGGCCTGGCGCTCCTGCTCGGCCCCGAAGGCGTCCGAGAGCCCGCGTCCGGCCTCAGCGAGCGAGCCGCTCACGAGCTGCTGGACAGCGGGCACGTTGCCGGCGTCCGCGGCGGGGTACAGCTGCTGGTCGACGGTGGCGTAGTAGGTGTCGGCCGCCTCCAGGACCGGCGCGAAGTCGGCCGGATCGTTCAGCGTCGCGGTGTAGGCGTCCATCTGCTCGCGGAACTGCGCGCGGCGCTCGGTCAGCTGGGTGTGGAGGTCGGCGCGGGTGGCCTCGTCGACGAAGCCGATGATGTTGTTGCGCGAGCGGTCACCCTGGAAGGTGCGCTGCGCCCCGGCCAGCTTGTTGAGCGGCACGATCGAGTCGCTGTACAGGGTGTCCCCGGCGTCGGCGAGGTGCCGATCCGCTGGACGGCCAGGGCGGTCAGCCCGAACGCGACGATCGCCAGGACCGCGAGGGCGGCGCCGATCTTGACGCTGATCGGGCGATCGGTGAACCAGCCCGCCCGTCCGGACCGGGTGGTGTTGGCGGGGACAGTCATCGTGGTTCTCCTGATAAAGGGCGACGTACGCGGCGGACGGGGCTTCGCCTCGCCGGAATGGTGGCGACCACGTCGGTCCATCAGGCCGAGCGGGGTTCGTGACACGAGGAAAGGTAGGGCACGTCCGAATCCGATTCGTCCGTATTCCCGGCGTGTCTGGACCCGTGCAGAAGATTGGTCGGTGACCGCAATCCGGAAGTCGACATGGCGCCTTTCCGGCGACCACGGATCGGGCGGACAGCGACGAGAACGGCGGTGGCGACCGGGACATCGTCCGGTCGCCACCGCCGTTCATGGATCGCTCCCCACCGGTGTCAGTAGGTGAACCTCCCGACGGTGGTGCGCAGGTCCGCGGCCATGCGGGACAGCTCGTCGACGGCCGTGCGGGTCTGCGTCAGCGCCTGCGTGGTGGAGTCGGCTGCCGTAGAGACCCCGGTGATGTTGGTGGCGATCTCCCCGGTGCCGTTGGCCGCCTCCTGCACCGACCGCGACATCTCGCTGGTCGTGGCCGTCTGCTCCTCCACCGCACTGGCGATCGTGGTCTGCCGGTCGGAGATCTGCGCCACGATGCTGGAGATCTCGTCGATCGCGGCCACCGCCGCGGTGGTGTCGCCCTGGATCGCGAGCACCCGCTTGGCGATGTCCTCGGTCGCCTTCGCCGTCTCCTGCGCCAGCTCCTTCACCTCGTTCGCGACCACGGCGAAGCCCTTGCCGGCCTCGCCCGCCCGGGCGGCCTCGATGGTGGCGTTCAGCGCCAGCAGGTTCGTCTGCTCCGCGATCGAGGTGATCACCTTGACGACGTTGCCGATCTCCGCCGACGACGCACCCAGCTTGTCGACCGTCACCTTCGTCGTCGCGGCGGCGTCGACGGCACGGTTGGCGACCTCGCTGGCCTCGGCGGCGTTCTGGGAGATCTCCCGGATGGAGGCGCCCATCTGCTCGGCGCCGGCGGCGACGGTCTCCACGCTGCGCGAGACCTCCTCGGCCGCGGAGGCGACCACGCCGGACTGCGTCGAGGTCTCCTCCGCCGACGCCGAGATCTGCGCCGACGACGCACTGAGCTCCTCGGAGGAGGCGGCCACCGCATCGGCCGAGCCGCCGACCGACGCCATCACCGCACGGAGGTTGGTCAGCGCGGCGTCGAGGACGAGGCCGCCTGGCCGATCTCGTCCCCTGGCGCACACCGGTCTCGCCGGTCAGATCACCCGAGGCGAGACGCCCGGCGGCGGTCCGGAGCCGGCCGGCCGCACGGGCCATCGACCGGCTCACCACGACACCCAGCCCGACCGCGAAGCCCACGCCCAGGATGCAGACGACCACCATGTCGCGGATGGCGGTGTCGACCGCGTCGTCGTAGGAGGCGCCTGCCATGACGAACGCGTCAGCGCCCTCGACCGCTTCGGCCAGGACGGTCTCGTAGATCTTGCGCAGATCACGCGTCTCGGACATGGCCAGGGACACCGCCGCGTCCCGGTCAGTGCCGTACAGCGCGAACTCCGACTCCAGGCTGACCGCCCAGGCGTCGATGGCGACCCCGAGGTCGTCGACCAGGGCCGTCTGCTCCTCGTTCGGAGCCGTCGCACGAGCCTCCTCGACGAGGACGCCGACCTTGGCCAGTCGCTCCTCCACCTCGGCGAGGAACTCCGGATCCCCACTGAGGAGGTAGCCCCGCTCGTCGTTGGCCGTTGCCTTCGCGGTCAGGCCGATCGCGTGCAGCGCGTTGGTGTGCGGCATCGAGGTGGCGAGTTCCTGCGCGCGGGTCTCCCGCAAGCTGTCGAGGTCGGCCACCGCCAGGGCGCCGACGCCGACGGCGGTCAGGGAGGCGACCGTCACGGCCGCCAGGATCTTCACCCCCACCGGGCGATCGGTGAACCAGCGGCTGCGGCTCGGCCGCGGGTGTTCGACGGATTCGGGCACGGTTGAACTCCTAGGTCAGCACTGGATGGTCGGTCGCACGCTCCGCCGGAATGACCGCACGAGCGGAACGCGACGGCGAAGCTACGAACCGAAGATGAACGGACTGTTACCGATCGCGCGTGTCGCACCCACTGTCTCGAATAGCGCGGCGACCATTTCGGACACGTCGACTTGACCATTCGGTGCCGCAGCTGCGCCACGGACGCCGACGGGGCGGCGACCGGTCGAAACCGGCCACCGCCCCGTGGGGTCTCTGAGATTTCTCAGTAGGTGAACGTCCCGACGGCCGTGCGCAGGTCCGCGGCCATGCGGGACAGCTCGTCGACGGCCGTGCGGGTCTGCGTCAGCGCCTGCGTGGTGGAGTCGGCGGCCGAGGAGACCCCGGTGATGTTGGTGGCGATCTCCCCGGTGCCGTTGGCCGCCTCCTGCACCGACCGCGACATCTCGCTGGTCGTGGCCGTCTGCTCCTCCACCGCACTGGCGATCGTGGTCTGCCGGTCGGAGATCTGCGCCACGATGCTGGAGATCTCGTCGATCGCGGCCACCGCCGCGGTGGTGTCGCCCTGGATCGCGAGCACCCGCTTGGCGATGTCCTCGGTCGCCTTCGCCGTCTCCTGCGCCAGCTCCTTCACCTCGTTCGCGACCACGGCGAAGCCCTTGCCGGCCTCGCCGGCGCGGGCGGCCTCGATGGTGGCGTTCAGCGCCAGCAGGTTCGTCTGCTCGGCGATGCTGGTGATCACCTTGACGACGTTGCCGATCTCCGCCGAGGAGTCGCCCAGCTTCGCCACCGTCGCGGTGGTGGTCTCGGCCGCCGTCACGGCCCGGGCTGCGACGTCGCTGGCCTCGGCCGCGTTGCTCGCGATCTCCCGGATGGACGCACCCATCTGCTCCGCGCCCGCGGCGACGGTCTGCACGTTCCGGCTGACCTCCTCGGCCGCCGAGGACACCACCCCGGACTGCGCCGAGGTCTCCTCCGCCGACGCCGAGATCTGCGCCGAGCTCGCGCTCAGCTCCTCCGAGGACGCCGCGACGGCGTCCGCGGAAGCGACCACCGAGGACAGCACACCGCGCAGGCTGTCCTGCGCGGAGTCGAGGGCGGACGCCATCCGGCCGAGCTCGTCCTGGGAGGTGACGCCGGTGCTCACCGTCAGGTCGCCGGCCGCCATCGCCTCGGCGGAGGCCTGGACGGCCCGCACCGTGCGGGTGATCCGGCGGACGACGTAGACCGCGAGACCGACAGCGACGAGGGCCGAGAGGACCGTGGCCAGGAGCAGCATCCGGGTGGCCGAGGAGGCGTCGTCCCGTGCCTCCTCGTTGCGCTCTGCGGCCTCGGTGGACTGGGCGACGCCCTCCTCCTCGAGTCCGTCGGCGATGTCGGTGAGCAGCGGGCTGGACACCTCGCGGTAGGTCTGCGCGTAGGTGACGAGGTCACCGGCGTCCGCCGCGGGGAAGAGCTGCGCGGCGTTCGACGCCAGGAACTGCTCCCGCGCACCGAGGTACTTGTCGATCGCCGCCTGGTCCACGATGAAGGGCTGGTACTCGGCCAGAGCGGTCTCGACGTCGGCCTGCTTCTCGTCCATCTCACCGAGCAGCTCCACGCGGCGAGCCGGGTCGGAGACGGCGTACTCCAGCACCCGCGCGCGGTGGGCGGCCGTGGCGCGCTGGACGGCGGACAGGGCGTTCAGCGGCAGCAGGTTCTCGTCGTAGATCCGCTGCTGGTCGTCGGCCATCTCCGTCATGCGGGAGACGGAGAGGGCCGTGGTGCCCGACAGGACCACCACGAGGAGCCCGACGACGGCACCGATCTTCGCGCTGATCGGGCGATCGGCGAACCATCCACCCGGACGCCCGGATCGAGTGGTGCGGGCGGGGACGGTCATGAGGACTCCTGGGATGGACGCGGGGCTTCGCGATCAGGTGGACGTCGGAGGCGGACGCCCGACATGGGAAGAATGACTGATCGAAAAATGATTCGAGACAGGATCAAACGCGTGTCGCGGCAACCACTCCAGAAAGGCGGGCGAGCGACCTTTCTCGATGCCCTTGTCGACAATCGCCAGCCGTTCCGGGGAAACGGGATCGCACCGCGAATGGCGAGGAGCGCACGACCCGAAGGTCGTGCGCTCCTCGCCATCGTCCGGTCGGCGCCGGTGTGCGCCGTCGTCCCGAACTCCCCCGGGCATCCGCGGGGAGTCCGCTCAGTAGGTGAACCTCCCGACGGTGGTGCGCAGGTCGGCGGCCATGCGGGACAGCTCGTCGACGGCCGTCCGGGTCTGCGTCAGCGCCTGCGTGGTGGAGTCCGCGGCCGTAGAGACACCGGTGATGTTCGCGGCGATCTCCCCGGTGCCACCGGCCGCCTCCTGCACCGACCGCGACATCTCGCTGGTCGTGGCCGTCTGCTCCTCCACCGCACTGGCGATCGTGGTCTGCCGGTCGGAGATCTGCGCCACGATGCTGGAGATCTCGTCGATCGCGGCCACCGCCGCGGTGGTGTCGCCCTGGATCGCGAGCACCCGCTTGGCGATGTCCTCGGTCGCCTTCGCCGTCTCCTGCGCCAGCTCCTTCACCTCGTTCGCGACCACGGCGAAGCCCTTGCCGGCCTCGCCCGCCCGGGCGGCCTCGATGGTGGCGTTCAGCGCCAGCAGGTTGGTCTGCTCGGCGATGCTGGTGATCACCTTCACGACGTTGCCGATCTCCGCCGACGACGCGCCCAGCTTGTCGACCGTCACCTTCGTCGTCGCGGCGGCGTCGACGGCACGGTTGGCGACCTCGCTGGCCTCCGCGGCGTTCTGGGAGATCTCCCGGATGGAGGCGCCCATCTGCTCGGCGCCCGCGGCGACGGTCTCCACGCTGCGCGAGACCTCCTCGGCCGCGGAGGCGACCACGCCGGACTGCGTCGAGGTCTCCTCCGCCGAGGCGGCGATCTGGGCGGAGCTGGCGCTCAGCTCCTCCGAGGAGGAGGCGACGGCGTGGGCGGAGGAGGCGACGCCGGACAGCACCTCACGCAGGCTGGCCTGCGCCGCGTCCAGGGCGGCGGCCATCTGACCGACCTCGTCCTTGGCGGTGACCCCGGTTCCCTTGGTGAGGTCACCGGCGGCCAGCGCCTCCAGGGATGCCTTGACCAGCTGCACCGGCCGGGTGATGGAGCGCATGGTGCCCCAGCAGACGAGGGCGATGAGCACGAGCCCGCCGAGCGTGATCGAGCTGCCGATCAGCTGGGAGCGGGCAATCGCGTCGTCCAGCCGCTCCTGGGCCAGGGTGCTCTCGGCCGCGAGCGCGTCCTTCGCCGCACCCACGGCGCCGTCGGACAGGTCGTTCGCCGTCTGGATCTCCTCCCAGCGGCCACGCATCGTCACCGGATCTGCCACCGCCAGGTCCACCCAGGCGGAGATCGCGTCGGTGTAGGCCCCGAAGGCGTCGGAGAGCCCGGCCACCGACTCGGCCGCGCGGCCGGTCAGCGGGATCGTCGCGAGCTCGGCCAGCATCGCCTGGGGCGTGGCGATGTCGTCGGCCAGCTCCGGCAGCTGCGCCGCGGGGTCCTCCCGCGTGATCGTTTTGAAGCCGTCGACCTTGAGCTCGCTGGCCCGGGTGTCCAGCTGGAGCACGAGCTTCTCGGCCTGGTTGAGCTGCTCGAGCGACGTGTTGGCCTCGCGCACGTCGGCGTTGCCGATCAGGACGGCGCCGAGGACGCCGCCGAGGGCGAGGACGACGACGCCCAGCAGGACGCCGAACTTGACGGCGAGCGGACGGTCGGCGAACCAGCCGGCTCGCCGCCCGGTAGCAGGGGAGAGGGGGTGGGATTCACTGACGACCGTCCTGGAGGTGGAAGTGGTGATGCACGCGTCGGATGTGCTGACGCGGTCATTGTTGTGACTCCAGGCTCCCGCGCGGGTCTCCGTACCCGAGGTCAGGCGAAACGTGATGTGCACGGCGGGTCAACTACTTCCGATCGGCCATGTGTCGATTCGGCCGATCCGGCGATGCGCTCTACGGAATGGTTTCAGAAAGCCGCGACCTGGGCGGATGCACGAATTGTCGACAACTGCGGGACGTCGACCGGGCACCCAGGACTTTCGTCCTCTTTCGTCATCGGCGACACGGACCGGTCGCCTCAGGCCAGCAGATCGGCCAGGCGCTCCAGGACGGCGAGAGCACCGGACGTGTCGGGCACCCGGTACCGCGCTGCGGTGTCGCCCTCGCCCACCTTGACCGTGACGTCCGAGGCGCCGAGCGCGCGGAAGGCATCCTCGTCCGTGAGGTCGTCACCGACGTAGACGATCGCCGCCGCACCGAGCTCGCCGGCCAGACGGAGCAGCGCGCTGCCCTTGTCCGCATCGGTCACGGCCAGCTCGAGGACGTCCTTGCCCGGCTTCATCGTCAGTGACGAATCAGCGATCGACCTCGCCTCGTCGAGCAGCGCGGCGGCGGCATCGCGGTCGACGACCTGTCGCACGTGGACGGCCACGCTCGCCGGCTTGACCTCCAGCCGCGCGCCCGACACCCGGGAGACGACGGGCTCCAGCTCCGCGGCCAGCGCGTCGCGGCGGGCGGCGAGTTCCCCTGCGAGCGGTCCGTCGAACTCGGCACCGTGACTGCCCACCCATCGGTACGGGCCACTGAAGCCGCTGGTCACCCGGAGGTCGGCCACGCCGCGGCCGCTCACCAGGGCGACGGTGACTCCTCGACGGCCCCGAGGCGCTCGAGGGCCTCGGCGACGCCTGGCGCAGGGAATGCTGCGGACGGGTCGTCCACCAACGGGGCGAGGACGCCGTCGTAGTCGGAGGCGACGAGCAGGGGCGCCGTCCGGGAAGCTCGGCGAGGGCCTCGCCGAGGTCGGCCGGCAGCGAGCCGGTGGAGGTGGTCATCCCTGTGCTCCGCCCCGGCCGTCGGAGAGCGGCGTGGCCGACCGGCCGGCGGCCCGCCCGCTCGTCTGACCGCCGTCCTGGGCCTTCAGAGCGTCGAAGAAGGAGGTCGCCCAGTGGTCCAGGTCGTTCTTGGCCAGGTGCCGGCGCATGGCCCGCATGCGGGAGGCGGCCTCGCTGGGGTCGACCCGGAGCGCCCGCACCAGCTGGGTCTTCACGCCCGCGATGTCGTGCGGGTTGACCAGGAACGCCTGCTTGAGCTCCGCCGCGGCGCCGGCGAACTCCGACAGCACGAGCGCCCCGCCGAGGTCGGAGCGGGCGGCGACGTACTCCTTGGCCACGAGGTTCATCCCGTCGCGGTAGGGCGTCACGAGCATGACGTCGGCCGCCCGGTACAGCGCGGCGAGCTCCTCCCGCGGCATCGACTGGTTGAAGTAGTGCACCGCCGGACCGGCGATGGAGCCGAAGACGCCGTTGATGTGCCCCACCTGCTGCTCGATGGTCTCGCGCATGTGCACGTAGTGCTCCACCCGCTCGCGGCTCGGCGTGGCCACCTGGACCAGCACGGTGCCGGGCGCCTCGACGGCGCCGTCCTCGAGGAGCTCCTCGAAGGCGTTGAGCCGGAGGCTGATGCCCTTGGTGTAGTCGAGCCGGTCGACCCCCAGGATGATCTTCTCCGGGTTGCCGAGCTCCTTGCGGATCTCCTCGGCGCGGGCCAGCACCTCGGGGAGCGGGCCAGCTCGTCGAAGGCGGCGACGTCGATCGAGATGGGGAAGGCCTTCGCTGCCACCGTGCGGCCGTCGTACTCGATGGTGTTCTTGCGGGCCGGCAGGTCGTGCAGGCGGCGGGCCAGCTGGACGAAGTTCGTCGCCGCCGAGGGCCGCTGGAAGCCGACCAGGTCCGCGCCGAGCAGCCCTTCGACGATCGCCGAGCGCCACGGCAGCTGGGTGAACAGCTCGTAGGGCGGGAAGGGGATGTGCAGGAAGAACCCGATCGTCAGATCGGGTCGCTGCTGGCGGAGCAGTGCCGGTACCAGCTGCAGCTGGTAGTCGTGCACCCACACGATCGCGTTCTCCGCGGCCACGGCGGCGGTCCGCTCCGCGAAGCGCTTGTTGACCTGGACGTAGGTGTCCCACCAGTTCCGGTGGTACTCGGGCTTCTCGACGACGTCGTGGTAGAGCGGCCACAGCGACGCGTTCGACATGCCCTCGTAGTAGCGGTCCACCTCGTCCTCGGCCAGCTCCACCGGGATCAGGGACATGCCGCCGGACTCGAAGGGCTCGGGGGCCTCACCGGCCGAACCGGACCAGCCCACCCAGGCCCCGCCACGGCCCGCGACGAAGGGCTCCAGCGCCGTGACCAGCCCGCCCGGGCTGCGCTGCCACCGGGTGGTGCCATCGGGGTCGGTGACCTGATCGACCGGCAGCCGGTTGGCCACCACGACCACCGGGCTGTCCGCGCCGACCTGGCCGCTCGTGTCAGCGTTCGTGTGGTTGCCCGTGTTGTCCGCCATACCGCCCCCGACCTTATCCGGCCAGCACGTACCCGGCTGCCGCAGCACCGAGACCGAGCACCACCGTGGCCGCCAGCTGGCCGAGCGCCCGCCCGAGGGCACGCTCCTCCAGGAGCCGGACGACGTCGGCACCGAAGGCCGAGAAGGTGGTCAGCGCACCGCAGAACCCGGTGCCCACGAGGGCGAGGACGCCGGGGAGACGTCGGCCAGGCCGAGCAGGACCCCGAGCAGGGCGCTGCCGGCGACGTTGACCGCCAGCGTGCCCCGCGCCGGATCGCCGGACCGGGCGGCCAGCCGGGTGGCGAGCAACCGCAGCGGCGCCCCCGCCGCAGCCCCGAGGACGACGAGCAGCGCGGTCACCGGGCGACCCGCCGGACCCCCAGGGCGCCGAGTGCCACCGCCAGGACCCCGCCCGCGACCGACACCAGCACGTAGCCGGCGGCGAGCACCGCCGATCCGCGTTCCACCAGGTCGACGACCTCGACGGCGAAGGCCGAGTACGTGGTGTAGCCACCCAGGGCGCCGACGCCGAGGAACGGGCGGGCCCAGGACGGCTCGGGGTCGCGGAGGGCGAGGGCAGCGAGCAGGGCGCCGATGAGCAGGCAACCGGTGAGGTTCACCAGGAGCGTTGCCCAGGGCCAGCCGCCGGGGAGGGAGCGCCACGGCCACCGCCCACCGGGCCAGCGCACCCAGGGCACCGCCCACGGCCGCGAGCAGATAGGCCACGTGCTGCCCTCCCCGACCGGCCGTCCCGCCGTGTACGGCAGCATGCGCGCAGAAGGGTCGCACGAGCGCGGCCCCGGGCGCGGGAGGTGCCGGCGTGGGACCGCTGCAGGGCGTACGGGTGGTGGAGTTCGCGGGGCTCGGGCCGGGACCGTTCTGCGGCATGCTGCTCGCCGATCTCGGGGCCGACGTGGTCCGGATCGACCGCCGGGGCGCCCGCGGGGTCTGCTGGGATCGCTCGGCGCGAGCTCGTTGCTGGACCGCGGCAAGCGCTCCATCGCCCTCGACCTGAAGCACCCGGACGACGTCGCCGTCGTGCGGGCGCTGGTCGAGCGGGCCGACGTCCTGCTCGAGGGGTTCCGGCCGGGCGTCATGGAGCGCCTGGGTCTGGGCCCCGACGAGCTGCTCGCCCTGAGGCCGTCGCTGGTCTACGGGCGGATGACCGGCTGGGGGCAGACCGGTCCCCTGGCGAGCTCCGCCGGGCACGACATCGGCTACATCGCGCTCACCGGAGCGCTCGGAGCGACGGGCCGGCCGGACGAGCGACCGACGCCGCCGATGAACCTGCTGGGCGATTTCGGTGGCGGGGAGTGTTCCTCGCCCTGGGCGCGCTGGCGGCCCTCGTGCACGCCCGGGCCACGGGGAGGGCCAGGTGGTGGACGCCGCGATCGTCGACGGCACCGCCGTCCTGACCACGATGATCCACGGGATGCTCGACGCCGGTGTCTGGCGGGACCGGCGCGGGGTGAACCTGCTCGACACCGGCGCCCCGTTCTACGACGTCTACCGCTGCGCCGACGGGCAGTTCCTCGCCGTCGGGGCCCTGGAGGAGCAGTTCTACGCGGCGCTCCTGGACGGCCTGGGGGTGGCCGGCGACGAGACCCTCCCCGACCGCAACGATCCGCGCCAGTGGTCCGCCCTGCGCGACCGGTTCACCGAGCGGTTCGCCTCGCGCACCCGGGACGAATGGTGGGCGGTCTTCGCCGGGACCGATGCCTGCGTCGCTCCGGTGTGGTCGCTGCTGGAGGCGACGCAGGACGAGCACAACCGCTCGCGGGGCGTGTTCGTCGAGGTCGCCGGCGTGGTGCAACCCGACGTCGCCCCACGGTTCTCCGCTACCCCGGGAGCAGTGGGCACGGTCCCGGCTCCCGGCCAGCACACCGACGAGATCCTGGCCGAACTCGGGCTCTGAGCGCGTCCTCCCTCACCGTGTGGGGTCCTCCCTCACCGTCGACCGCGAGGGAGGACCCGGAACGATCAGGGACCCTGATCATCGGGGAGCTCACCCGTGGCGGGCGGAGTCGCTGGCGGAACTCGCTGCGGGCCCGAGGAGGGACGCGGTTTCCCGAGGGCTCGCCCGGCTCCTCATCAACGACCGCCATGATGTGCCGCTGTGGACGGGACCCGGAACACCCACGGGAACGCGCCGCGCTCCCGGCGGGGACGCGTCACCCGCGCGGCCACCCTGCTGGTCTCCCTGACCGCCCTCAGCCAGGTGCTCGGGCTCGTCCGCGACGCGGTCATCGCCGCGGTGTTCGGGGCAGGTGCCGCCCTGGACGCGTACCTGGTCGCCCAGGGCGTGATGAACCTGGTGCTCGCCCTGGTGGCCGGCGCCCTCGCGCGTGCCGTCGTCCCCCGGTCAGCCGTGCGGCGGCGGCCGGCGACAGGGAACGGTCCGACCGCACCGTGCGGACGGTCCTGACCCTCACCGGCGTGGTGCTGGTGGTGGGTTCCGTGCTGGTCTTCCTGGCCGCGGACCAGGTCGTGGCGGTGCTGGCGCCCGGCTTCGACGAGTCGACCGCCGACCTCGCGGCACGGCTGACCCGCATCGTGGTCGTGGCGGCCCTCTTCGTCGCCGGCACCGACATCCTCGCCGCCGCCTGCCAGGCGCATGGTCGCTTCTTCGCCTCCGGCATCCAGGGCGTCCCGTTCAACGTGGTGATGATCGCGGCGGCCGCGTGGGCCGGCCCCCGCGTCGGGATCGAGTCGCTGGCCGTGGGCTTCGTCGTCGGCTCGGCGGCACGCCTGCTGGTGCAGCTACCCGCCGTGCGGGCCGCGGGGATGCGCCTGCGACCGCAGCTGGCCCTGCGCGACCCGGACGTGCGCGAGGTGCTGCGGCTGACCCCGGCCCTCCTGGTCGGCAGCGCGGTGCTCAACGTCAACACGCTGGTCGACCGGGCGGTCGGGTCCGCGCAGGGCGAGGGCGTCATCACGTCGCTGAGCCTCGGCTTCCGGGTGATCCACCTGGTCGACGCGCTCCTCGTCGTCACCGTCGTCGCCGCGCTGTACCCCGCGTTCAGCGAGGCGGGTGCCGCCGAGCGCCGGCACGACCTGCGCCAGCTGGTCGACCGGACGCTGCGGGTCATGGTGGCGCTGCTGATGCCCGTGGTCGCGGCCCTCGTCGTGCTGGCCCGGCCCGTCGTGCAGCTGCTGTTCGGTCGCGGTGACTTCGACGCGGCCGCGGTGTCCGCCACCGCCACCGCGGTCGCCTGGTACGCCGCCGCCGTGCTCGGGGTGGCCGTCCGGTCCATCGCCTCGCGCGCGTTCCTGGCCGTGGGGGACAGCCGCACACCGACCGTCGTCGCCGTCGTCGCCATGGTCGTGAACGTCGTCGGGGACCTGACCCTGGGCGTGACGTTCGGCATCGCGGGGCTCGCCGTGTCCACCAGCCTGTCCCTGCTCGTGGGCGGGGTGCTCGCGGTCGCCCTGCTCGCTCGGCGGCAGGCCGCCGTCGACGCCGGCCGGCTCGCCCGGTCCGCGGCCCGCAGCGGCTGCGCCGCGCTGGTCGCCGGGGTGGCCGCCGCCGCCGTCGTGGCCTGGGCCCTGCCGGCTGGTCAGAGTGCGGCCGCCGCCGTCGCCCAGATCGCCGGTGGTGCTGCGGTCCTCGGACCGGTGTTCGTCGTCGTCCTCCTGCTGCTGCGCGGGCCGGAGCTCGCAGATCTCATCGGCCTGCTGCCGGGACGGGCGTCGCGCGGCGGCCGGCGTTAAGGCGGGATGAGGGTGCTCTCACAAACCTCGGCCCGGACCGCAGGTGTCCTTAGCGTCCATGGGCATGACATCGGCCCGACGTGCGCTCGTCGTGACGTCCAGCCGCGACCGCGGGTCGCTCGCGGCCGTCCGCGCCCTCCACCACGCCGGCTGGGTGGTCGGCGTCGGGACCCCCGACGGCGACGGCATGGTGTCCGCGTCGCGGGGCTGCAGCCGGCGACACGTCGTGCCGCGCGCACGGGGGATGCCTGCGACTTCGTCGCGGCGGTCCGGCACGCGGTCCGGGACGGCGGCTACGACGTGGTGTTCGGCGGCGGTGACGACTGGATGGCGGCGCTCGCGACCTACGCCGACGCGATCCCGGCCGCTGTCGCCCACCCGGACGCGGACGTGGTCATGGCGGCACTCGACAAGGTGGAGCTCGCCCGGCGGGCGCCCGCTGCCGGGCTGACGGCGCCTCGCACGGAGCCGGCCACCGCAGCAGCGCTGGCGTCGTGGGCAGGACCGGTCGTGGTGAAGAGCCGCGCGCACTGGCACCGCGGCCTGCGGCACGAGCTGCGCATCGAGGCGCGGCGCTACGCCGACGTCGCGACGGCGATGCCCCGCGTCCAGCGGCTCACCAAGGCCGGCCTGCGGCCCGTGCTGCAGGAGCCCGTCGACGGAACGCTGGAGGCGCTGGTCGGGCTGGTCCACGACGGCCGGCTGCTCGGTCGCCTCCGTCAGCGGTCCCTCGCCCTGTGGCCGACCCCGAGCGGCGTCACCTGTCGTGCCGAGACTCTCGCGGTGGACGAGGACCTGGCCCGCGGCGCCGTGGCCCTGCTCGCCGATCTCCGGTGGTCGGGTTTGGTCCAGCTCCAGTTCCTGCGCGACCGACGTGGTGTACCGCACCTGATCGACCTCAACGGCCGGTTCTTCGGCTCGATGGCGCTGACCGTCGCCGCCGGCGCCAATCTGCCCGACGCCTGGGGCCGCCAGGCGCTGGGCGAGGACCTGCCCGATCTGCCCGACGGGAGACCGGGCGTCCGCTTCCTGTGGGCGGCCGGCGATCTGCGGCGCGCCCGGATCGAAAGGCGGGGAGGGGTCCTCGCCGACGCGGGATCCCTCCTGCGCTGGCTCCCCGGGGCGGTCACCAGCGTGTGGGACCCGCGGGACCCGCGGCCCACCGCCACCCTCGTCCGGGAGCGACTCCGGCCCCGTGGGCGCTGAGCGGCGTCCTCCCTCACCGTTCGGGGTCCTCCCACACCGTCGACCGCGAGGGAGGACCCCAGACGATCAGGGAACCTGATCATCGGGGAACCTCAGCGGCGGCGGGTCTCGGGGAACAGCAGGTCGACGAACCGCTCCGCGACCGGCTGCGGCTCGTGGTTGGCCAGCCCCGGGCGCTCGTTGGCCTCGATGAACACGTAGTCGGGCCCGTCGACGGCGGGGACGAGGAAGTCGATGCCCGTCACCGGGATGCCGAGGGACTCCGCCGCCCGGACGGCGGCCTCGGCGATCTCCGGGTGCAACCGGTCGGTGACGTCCTCGATCGTGCCGCCGGTGTGCAGGTTGGCCGTCCGCCGGACGGGGATGCGCTCGCCGTTGGGCGGGACGTCGTCCATCGCGTAACCGGCCGCGGCGACCACCTCTGCGGTCGTGTCGTCCAGCGGGATGCGCGACTCGCCCCCGGTGGCCCGCTCCCGGCGCCGGCTGGTCGACCGCACCAGGTCCGCGACCGGGTGCCGCCCGTCTCCCACCACCTCCGCCGGGCGCCGGACGGCGGCGGCGACCACGTGCCGGTCGATGACGACGACCCGCAGGTCCTCGCCGGCGACCAGCTCCTCGACGAGCACATCGGGGCAGAACTGGAGGGCGTAGGTCACCGCGCGGTCCAGAGCCGCGTCGTCGGCCACCCCGACCGTGATCCCGCGTCCCTGCTCGCCGCGGGCCGGCTTCACCACGACCTGCCCGACGTCGGCCAGGAGGGCGCGGGCGTCGGCGAGGTCGCCCTCGCACGCCAGCGCCCCCGGGCCACCCGCACGCCGGCCCGGCGCATGATCCGCCGGGTGACCCGCTTGTCGTCGCAGCGGCTGAGGGCGACGGCGGTGGTGAACTCCGACAGCGACTCACGGGTGAGCACCGTCCGCCCCCGACGGTCAGCCGCATCTCGCCCCAGTCGGCGTCGGTCACCTCGACCCGGATCCCCCGCCGCAGGGCTTCCTCGGCGATGATCAGCGCGTACGGGTTGAGCGTGTCCAGGCCGGGCGGCCGGGCGGCGAACAACGGGGTGTTGATCGGGTTCTTGCGCTTGACGCAGACCGCGGGCACCCGGGCGAAGCCGAGCTTCCGGTAGAGCTTGATCGCCGGCGTGTTGTCGTGCATCACCGAGAGGTCGAGGTAGGCCCGGGCGCGGGCCACGTAGCGCTCGACGAGGACCCGCGCGAGCGCCTCACCGGTACCGGGGGCGCGTCCTGCTTGTCGGCGACCAGGCACCAGAGGCTGGTGCCTCCTCCGGATCGCCGAAGGCGAGCGCGTGGTCGACCCCGGTCACGGTGCCCACGATCTTCCCGGTGCGGGTGTCCTCGGCCACCAGGTAGGTGAAGGTGCGGGTCCGGTGGTTGGCCCACATGGTCGCGGTGTCGGCCGGCACCATCCCGTTGCGGGCGTAGAGGTCGTTGATCAGGCCCATCTCGGCCTCGGACGTCACCGTGCGCACGAAGACCCCGCGGATGACCTCGGCCCGGGGACGGTACCGGTGCAGGTAGAGCCGGTAGGTCAGCGACGGGTCGATGAACAGCTCGTCCGGCGCCATGCCCACCAGCACCTGCGGGTCACGCGGGTAGACGCAGATGTCCCGCCGGCCCGTCTCCTCGCCGCGCAGCACGTCGACGATGCCGCGGAGGTCCCGGAAGGTCTGGCCGAACACGAGCTGTCCCCAGCCGAGGTCGAGGACGACGTCGGTGCCCATGCCCTCGAGCTCGTGCGCGGACGGTTCGTGCCACGACCGGCTGGTCAGCACGGGGGTTCCGGTCACGGGGTGCGGCGGCGGCGGCCGGCGACGCGCGGGGAGCCACGATGCCGCCTCAGACCCCGTGGGTCTGCAGCCAGAGCTCGAGCAGGCCCAGCTGCCAGAGCTTGTTGCCGCGCAGCGGCGTGAGCTCCCCGTTCGGGTCGGCCAGCAGCTCGTCGACGTAGGCCTGCCGGAACAGCCCGCGGTCCCGGGCGGCGTCCGAGGCCAGCGCATCGCGCACGAGGCCGAGCACCTTGCCCTCGAGGTGGGTGATCGCCGGCACCGGGAAGTACCCCTTCGGCCGGTCGATGACCTCCGGCGGGATGATCCGCCGGCCGATCGCCTTGAGGATCCCCTTGCCGCCGTCGGCCAGCTTCAGCTCGGGCGGGCAGAGCGCGGCGAGCTCCACCAGGTCGTGGTCCAGGAACGGGACCCGCGCCTCCAGACCCCACGCCATGGACATGTTGTCCACCCGCTTCACCGGGTCGTCGACGAGCATGACCTCGCTGTCCAGGCGCAGCGCCGCGTCGACGGCGGTCTCCGCTCCGGACCGCGACATGTGGTCGCGCACGAAGGCCAGGCTGGGGTCCTCCGCGAGGGCGTACCGGTCGGAGACGACCGACTGCAGCCGTGCGTGGTCACGGTCGAAGAACGCCGCCGCGTACCTCTCCACCGCCTCGTCGCGGCCGGCGCCGGCCAGCGGCGGGTACCAGTGGTAGCCCGCGAACACCTCGTCGGCGCCCTGCCCGGACTGGACGACGCGGATGGTCTCGCTCACCCGCTCGCTGAGCAGGTCGAACGCGACGACGTCGTGGCTGACCATCGGCTCGGCCATCGCCCCGATGGCGTGGCCAAGAGCGGCTGAGAGCTCGTCGGAGCCGACCCGGATGCGGTGGTGGTCCGTGCCGAAGTGCTCGGCGATGACGTCGGAGTAGGCGAATTCGTCGCCCTCGCGTCCACCCACGGACTCGAAGCCGATCGAGTACGTGGCGAGGTTGGTCTGCCCCTCCTGCGCGAGGAGACCGACGATCAGGCTGGAGTCCAGCCCGCCGGAGAGCAGCACGCCGACGGGGATGTCGGCGACCAGGCGGCGGCGGACGGCGACCCGCAACGCCTCCTCGACCGCGTCCTCCCAGTCACGCGCGGACCAGGTGGCGTGCTCGGGACGACGCTCGTACGTGGCGTTCCAGTAGCGGTGCTCGCGGCTGGTGCCGTCGGCCTCGACGACCCGCACGGTCGCCGGCGGCAGCTTGCGGACGCCGTTGAGCACGGTCCGGGGCGCCGGGACGACGGCGTGCCAGGTGAGGTAGTGGTGCAGGGCGACCGGGTCGATCGAGGTGTCGACGTCCCCGCCCCTGAGGAGGGCCGGGAGGGTCGAGGCGAACCGCAGCCGCTTGCCGGGCGTCTCGGCCAGGTAGAGCGGCTTGATGCCCAGCCGGTCGCGGGCCATGACCAGCCGTCCGGTGTCCCGCTCGTGGATGACGAAGGCGAACATCCCGTGCAGGTGCGACACGACGTCGGTGCCCCAGTGGTGGTAGCCCTTGAGGATCACCTCGGTGTCGCTGTGGGAGAAGAAGCGGTAGCCGTGGCCCTCGAGCTCGGCCCGCAGCTCCTGGTAGTCGTAGATGCAGCCGTTGAAGACGGCGGTCAGGCCGAGCTCGTTGTCCACCATCGGCTGGGAGCCGCAGGTGGAGAGGTCGATGACCGAGAGGCGGCGGTGCCCGAAGGCCACCCGGCCGTTGCTCCAGGACCCTTGCCCGTCGGGCCCGCGGGGCACGAGGGACTCGACCATGCGAGCGACCGCGGTCGTGTCGGCCAGGGACCCGTCGAACGTGATCTCGCCGCAGAGGCCGCACATACGGACCTATCTAACCCTCGCCGCTGATCGACCGCGACGCCGGGACGGTCCGGGGTGGCGCAGCTCACGCCACCCCGGGCCGGGTGTTCCACGTGGAACGGGCTAGGCGGTGAGTCGAGCCACCGCCGCCATCACGTCGACCAGGCCGGTGCCCTTGTCGAAGGACGTCTCGTAGCCCCCGACGGACTGGTACGGGGCGCCGTCGGCGTACCGGTGCGCAGTGCCCTTCAGCGCCGCCTCGACCTCGGCGGGCGTCGCCGTCGGGTCCGCCTGGAAGAGCTGCGCCACGATGCCGGCGACGTGCGGTGCCGCCATCGACGTCCCGCTGATCGTGTTGAACGTGCCGACGTCCAGCAGGCCGGGTCCGTTGCGGGGATCGAGCCCGGTGGCGCAGATGGGCAGGTAGAGCCGGCAGGCCGACGTGATGTTCTCCCCGGCGCGGAGAGGTCCGGCCAGGTGCGCGGGTCGGCCGAGGCGCCACGCGAGGAGTACTCGCTGACCACGCCGTCCCGGGTGCCGGTGTCCTGGTCGAAGTACGAGGCCACCGAGAGGATGCCGCCGGTCGGGTCCTGGCCGGGCGGGTTGGTCAGCGACGTCGAGCCGTCACCACCGTCGTTGCCGGCCGCCCAGACGGTGACGACGCCCTCGTCGGCGAGCGCACGCTGCAGCTTGACGGTGGCCGAGTTCGGGTCGAACTCGCCGCCGCCGGACGGACCGTAGGAGTTGTTGGTGACCTTGACGGGCGGACATTCCGCCGCGGGCACGGATGCGCCGCACGGGGCCTCGTGGTTCTCCAGTACCCAGTTGAGCGCCGAGTCGGCCCCCACGATCAGCAGCACCGCGCCGGTGGAGATGGAGACGATGCTCGCGCCGGGCGCGGCCCCGGTCAGCTCCCCGCCGTCGGAGAGCGCCGTCGGCCGGCCGGCGACGATCCCGCTCACGTGGGTGCCGTGCCCGCCCCCGGAGATCGTGTCGGTGTCCAGGAAGCCGGGGACCGGGAGCACGCAGTCAGGACTCGTGGCCGTCTCCAGCAGGCAGACGCTCTTCAGGTTCGCCACCACGGCGCTGCTGCCGTCGGGGTTGCGGAAGTAGGGGTGCGTCGGGTCGATCCCGGAGTCGATGACCGCCACCGAGACGCCGCTGCCGTCCAGCGCCTGCCCGTTCGCCCCGGTGAGGGTGGAGGCGGCCTCCGCGCCGCGGGTGGCGGCGTTGGAGGTCTCCTGGGTGAAGGCGATGGGAGTGTTGCCCTCGAGGTAGCTGACGCCCGGCTCGGTGCGCGCGGCCTCGATCTGGTCGGCGGTGCCCGAGGCGACGACGACGCCGATCCGCTCGAACTCGGTGATCGTGCGCATCCCGGTGGCCCCGACGGCCGCGCGTGCGGCGTCGATGTCGGTGCCGTGCACGAGCACCGTGGCCTGCGTGGCGCCCGCCAGCCCTCGAGCTGGTCGGCCAGGAAGTCCTGGACGGGGGCGAGCGGGTCGGACGGGGCGGCCTGCGCCGGCGCGGCGAGAACGGCCGCCGTGACGACGGACAGACCTCCCACCGCGAGGGCTCGACGCAACGGGGACCGGTTCATGGGCTCTCCTCGCGGGGGTGCACGGCGATGTGTGCCATGCCCCAACGAGCGGCCCTCCGCGTGGTTACCGCCGAGTACGGGTCCGACCTCACCGCAGCGGGTCCTCCCTCACCGCAGCGGGTCCGGCCTCACCGCAGCGGGTCCGACCTCACCGCAGCGGGTCCTCCTCACCGCAGCGGGTCCTCCCTCACCGTCGACCGTGGGGAGGACCCGGGACGACCAGGTCACCTGATCGTTCTGGGGTGCCGTCAGCCGTAGTAGAGCGCGACCGGCCGGCCGTCGATCTCGCGGACGTCGACGGAGGTCTCGTAGACGGCCTCCAGGACCTCCGGACGCATGATCTCGCGCGACGGCGCATCCGCCACGACGCTGCCGTTCCGCATCGCCACGATGCGGTCGGACCAGGTCGCCGCGAAGTTGATGTCGTGCAGCACGGCGACGACCCGCTTGCCGAGATCGTCGGCCATCCTGCGGACCAGCCGCATGATCTCGGTCATGTGCCGCAGGTCGAGGTTGTTGAGCGGCTCGTCGAGCAGCACGTACCTGGTGTCCTGGGCGAGCACCATGGCGATGAAGGCCCGCTGGCGCTGCCCGCCGGAGAGCTCGTCGAGGAACCGGTTCCGGTAGGGGCCGAGCTCGAGATATCCGATCGCGTTCTCGATGTGCTCGCGGTCGTGCACCGTGAGCCGCCCCTGGGAGTGCGGGAACCGGCCGAACTCCACCAGGTCGTGGACGGTCAGCCGCGCGGCGATGTGGTTGTCCTGGCGCAGCACCGCCAGAGTCCTGGCCAGCTCCCGTGACGACGACGTCGCGACGTCCATCCCGTCCACCGTGACGCGTCCGGCGTCGGGCTGGATCAGCCGGCCGACCAGGCCGAACAACGTCGACTTCCCGGCGCCGTTCGGGCCGATGAGGGTCGTCACCCCTCCCCGCCGAAGGTGATCGACACGTCGTCGACCACGGCCTGCCCGTCGTAGCGCTTGGTGACACGCTCGAGCGCGATCACCGCGCCCCTTTCGCAGCACGAGGTAGAGGAAGAACAGCCCGCCCGCGAAGTCGATGACCGTGGACAGGGTGCCGCCGAAGCCGAACACCCGCTCCAGGACCAGCTGGCCGCCCAGCAGGCAGACCATCCCGATGAGCACCGCGGTGGGCAGCGTCCACGCGTGGCGGAAGGAGCCCGCGTAGGAGTACGCGAGGTTGGCGACGATGAGACCGAAGAACAGGATGGGCCCCACCAGCGCCGTCGACGCGGCGATCATCACCGAGACAGCGGCGAAGAGGGCCATGACCACCCGCCGGTGGTCGACCCCCAGGCCCACCGCGGCCGGCTCGCCCAGCGTCAGCACGTCGAGGTGCGCCGCAGCGGGACGATCGCCGCGCACGCCAGGACGACGAGGCCGGCGGTGAGCGCGAGCAGGGTCTCGTCGGGCCGGGTGAGGGAAGCGAACATCGCGTCCGAGAGCACCTGGAAGTCGAGCGGGTCGAGCATGCGCTGCATCCACTCGGTGAAGCTGCGGAAGAACGTGCCCAGCACGATGCCGACCAGCAGCATGAGGTGGATCGAGCGTCGCTTGCCGCCGAACAGCCAGGTGAACAGCAGCACGCTGAACGCGACCATGACCACGACCTGGGTCAGCCACAGGGTGAACTGGTCGAACGCCAGGAACGCGGCCGACCCGGAGAAGAACACGAGAACGGTCGAGATCAGCACGTAGAACGCGTCGAACCCCATGATCGAGGGGTGAGGATGCGGTTCTGCGTGATGGTGTGGAACACCACCGTGGAGACCCCGACCGCCGTCGCGACGACGAGCATCGCGACCACCGTGAGACTGCGGATCTCCAGCGCGAAGGCCAGCGACCCGGGGACGTCGGTGACGAGGTAGCCGGCGGCGAGGACGAGGACGACCCCGCCGAGCACGGCGAGGCGGACCCGCGGGCTCGCCCAGGAGGCGGCGAGCCGGGTGCGGTGCAGGCCGGCGGCGGGCAGGGCGCCGGACTCCGTGGGAACGGGGTCAGTGAGCACGGCTCCGCCTCCGCAGCAGCAGCCAGAGGAACACGGCGGCACCGACGATGCCCACGATGACCGCCAGCGGGATCTCGTAGGGAAGCGCACGACGCGGGCGACCAGGTCGCAGGCGAGGACGAACACGGCTCCGAGGCCCGCGACCCACGGGATCGCCCGGCGCACGTTGTCACCGATGATGAGGCTGACGACGTTCGGGACGACGAGCCCCAGGAACGGGATCAGCCCGGCGGTCACGAGCACCGCCGCCGTGATCACCGCGATGATCACCATGCCGACCGTGACGACCCGCCGGTAGTCCAGCCCCAGATTCGTCGCGAACTCCTCGCCGAGACCGATCACGCTGAACCGGTCGGCGGCCACCCACGCGAGGACGACCATGAGCGCCGCGATCCAGAGGAACTCGTACCGGCCCTGCATGACCGTGGCGAAGCTGCCCTGCGACCACTGCCCGAGGGACTGCAGGAGATCGAGGCGGTAGGCGACGAACGTGGTGACGGCTCCCACGATGCCGCCGAGCATGATCCCGACCAGCGGGACGAGGACGAGCTGGCGCACGGGCACGACCCGGACCACGCGCAGGAACACCCAGGTGCCGAAGAGACCGAAGGCCGCGGCCACGCCCATCTTCCCGACGACGGGCAGACCGGGGAGGACGACCATCGTGACGAGCATGCCGAGCGTCGCGAACTCGCTGACCCCGGTGGTGCCCGGCTCCACGAACTTGTTGCGCACGAGCATCTGCATGATGAGGCCGGCGATGCCCAGCGAGGCGCCCACGAGGAGCACGGCGACCGTGCGCGGGATCCGGCTGGCCACGAGCAGGAAGGCTGCGTCGCTGTCGGAGCCGCCCGCGAGCAGTGCCGCCGGCGAGACGACGGAGACGCCGACGAACAGGCTGACGATCGCCAGGACCACGAGGAGGACACCGATGAGCACCCCCACCGAGGTGCGGCGGGGCCGCACGCGGGCAGGGGTGCTCGTCGGGGTTCGGTCGAGCAGCGTCACGGTCGTCAGGACGGGTGCTGCGCCGGGGCGACGCTGGTCAGTCCGCGATCTGCAGGACGTCGTCGATCATGATCTGCGTCGTCTCGATCCCGCCGAACACGATGTACCAGGCGGTCGGGTCGAGGTAGACGATCTGGTCGTTGGCGTAGGCGGTCGTCTTCCGGACGATCTCGTTGTCGAGGACGGCGGAGGCAGCCTGGGCGCCCTCCTCGCCCGTGGCGGCGTCCCGGTCGACGACCCAGAGGTGGTCGGGGTTCGTCTCGAGCAGGAACTCGAAGGAGACCGGCTCGCCGTGCGTGGCGGCCTCGATGTCCTCGACGACGGGCTCGACCCCGAAGGCGTCGTAGATCAGACCACCGCGGGCGCCGCGGGCGTCGGAGCCGTTCCCGGCCGGGGCCAGCGCGCTGAGCTCACCGCCGGAGACCATGAGGCCCAGGCCGGTGCCCGCGTCAGCGGTGGCAGCCCGCGCCTCCTCGATGCCGTCGGTGACCTCCGCGACCGCTGCGGCCGCCTCCTCCTCGGCACCGAGCACCTCGCCGAGGAAGGTGGCGTTGCGCTCGAGGTTCTCCAGGTAGGAGCCCCGGAGGCTCAGGTCGACGGTGGGCGCGATCTCGCTGAGGTCCTCGTACAACGCCGACGAGCGACCACCGATGACGATGAGGTCCGGCTGCTGCGACTCGATCTCGATGACGTCGGCCTCGAACAGGGTGCCGGCGTTGAAGGCGTCGTCGGCGAGGTGCTCCTGGAGGTAGTCGGGCACCGAGTCGAGGGGGCGCCGGCGACCTCGCCGCCCAGGGCGCCGATGGTGTCCAGGCTTGCCATGTCGAAGACCACGATCTTCTCGGGGTTCCTCGGCACCTCCGCCGTCGTCTCCTCGAGCTGGGGCTCCTCGTCCTCCGCGGCGACGTTCCGGTCCCAGGTGAAACTGACGGTCGCGGCGTCGGTGGCCGAAGCGGTGTCCGCCTCGACCTCGGCACCGCCGCACGCGGACAGCGCCAGGACGGCGGAGAGGGGAGGGCCAGGGCCGTGAGCGGCCGGACGATGGTGCGCATCGTGCTCCTGTCGGGAACTGAGGGTAGGTTGCCCTAACTTAGGTGCGGCTAACTTGCCACACTGCCGCTCCGGAGCCGGAACCGGGGGTCCGCAGTCCCCGCGCGCGGCCCCTGCGACGGTCCCGCCGGGCAGCGGGAGAGGATGACCGGGTGCAGGCCAGCTCCCTCGCCGCGGATGGATGCCGGTGACCCCGTTCCTCGTCGGCACGACCACGGTGGTGGCGGTGGCCGTGACGCTGCTCGGACTGCTCTCCACGCTCGTCCGCCGGCGCATCGGCCTGGTGCACCTGGTCGCCGCCGGGATCCTCGAGGCCTTGCTCCTGCTGCAGACCGGGCTCGCGGTCGCGGCGCTCGTGGACGGCCAGCGGCCCGAGGACGTCCCGACCTTCCTCAGCTACCTGATCGGCGTGGCGCTCGTGCCGATCGCGGGCGTGCTGTGGGCGCGGACGGAGCGCACCCGCTGGGCGGGGACGGTCCTCGCCGTGGCCGGCGCCGTCGTCGGCGTCATGGTGTGGCGCCTGCTCCAGCTCTGGGAGACCACCGGTGCGTGAGGACCGTGCCCTCGGGGTGCCTGCGGAGACCGGGGGCGGGCTCGGCACGTCGGGGCCGGGACGGGTGCTGGTCGCGGTCTACGGCACGTTCGCGCTCGCCGCCGGCTCCCGCGCGGCGGTGCAGCTGGCCACCCGGTTCGACGAGGCACCGGTCGCGTACCTGCTGTCGGCGTTCGCCGCGGCCGTGTACGTCGTCGCCACCGTCGGCCTGGTCCGCGGCGGGACCGCGGGACGGCGCACCGCGCTGGCCGCGATCACCGTGGAGCTGGTCGGTGTGCTCGTCGTCGGGACGCTGTCCCTCGCCGATCCCGCCGCGTTCCCCGACGAGACGGTGTGGTCGGCCTACGGCCGCGGCTACTACTTCGTGCCCCTGGTGCTGCCGGTCCTGGGGCTCCTGCTGCTCCGCCGGCGGACCGCGGCTCAGAACCCGCCGAAGTCGCCACCACCGAAGTCCCCGCCCCCGAAGTCGCCGCCCCCGTAGTCGCCCCCGGCGTCCCCGTAGTCGCCCCCGACGTCGCCGCCGTCCCCGGCAGCCGCCTGCTCCTGGGCGAACGCCTCCTCGCCGCCGCCGTCGAAGAGGGCGTCCGCGATGGCGGTGCCGATGACCAGGCCGCCGATGGTGCCGACGAGGCTGCCGCCGATGATGCCGCCCATGCCCGGCCCGCCGTAGCCCCCACGGCCGTAGCCGCCGCGGTCATAGCCACCGCGGTCATAGCCACCGCTGCCGTAGCCACCGCCCTGCCCCGGCCCGTAGCCGCCGAGGGCCCGCTCCAGGGTCCCGGGCTGACGCATCTCGGCGCGCGTGGCCACGCGCGCGAGGGTCTCGGGGTCGTCCGTGCGCGGCCGTTCACCGGATGGGACGGCGGCGGCGAGCTGGGCGAGCACCTGCTGCCGCTGGTCGACGGTGAGCTGGCCGAACGCCTCGGTGTGCGCCTGCTCGATCTGCTCCGGCGGTGCCGTGCGCAGCAGGTACCGGTACCGGGCGATCGCCTGGTCGTCGGGCAGCTGCTCGCCGCGGCCGGGCGTCGGCGACCCGTACTGCCGGGTGCCGTTCCGGCTGGATCGCGGGGAACGGCCGAGGAGCCGATCGAGCAGTCCCATGGTGCTTCCTCCCGACGCGACCGCGATCTCCACCGTCCGCCCTGGTGACGAGCGGGCCCCCGCAGGCGTTCCCCGGACGGCCCGCCGCGACACTCCCTCGGGATGTGCCCACGTCACGACGGGGCCGGGACGTGGAGCCGGTAGGTGGCGCGCGGTTAGATGTCCTCGTGCCGTCCGAGCGCGACCGTCCCGGGTCCCCCTCGCACCCGATGCCGACCTCGGGCAGCAGGCGGGCATCGTCACCGCCGCCAGCGCCGCCGTCGCCGGTCACGGGGCAGCGCCCCACGCCGGCCTTCCGGGTGTCCTGGCCGACGTCCCCGTCGCCGTGCTGGTCATAGACCAGAAGGCCAGCTCCGTCGTCTACGCCAACACCGCCGCCGTCCTTCTGGCCGGCAACGTGACGCTGCCCGTGGACGTCGACACCTGGGGCGCGTCGGCGGGCCTGACCGACCTGTCGGGTCGGCCGCTGGCGATGAGCAGCGGCCCCCTGTCGACCGTGGCCCAGGGCCGGCCGGTCACCGGCGAGGCCGTGCGGCTGGCGCCGGGCACCAGCAGCGAGCCCGGGCGCGCGGGCGCAGCCGACCCCGACGGGCTGGCCGACCAGCTCCTGTGGGTGACCGGCTTCCCGTTGTCCCAGGCCGGCAGCGACGAGCAGCTGTCCCTCGTGGTGTTCCTGCACCTGGATCCACCGGAGCCGACCGACGACCCGGACATCTACCTGCAGGCGCTGCGGGAACGGGCGGTGATCGCCACGGACATCACCTTCACCATCACCGACCCCCGCCGGCCGGACAACCCGCTGATCTGGGTCAACCCGTCGTTCACCCGGGTGACCGGCTACGCGGCCGAGGAGGTCATCGGGCGCAACTGCCGGCTCCTCCAGGGGCCGGCCACCGACGCCGAGGCCGTGGCCGCGATCCGGGCCGGGCTGGCGGCCCGGGAGACCGTCACCACGACGCTGCTGAACTACCGCAAGGACGGCAGCGCCTTCTGGAACCAGCTGTCGGTCAGCCCGGTCTTCGACGGGGACGGAGAGCTCGTCAGCTTCGTCGGCGTGCAGACCGACGTCACCGAGCGGGTGCGGGTGGAACGGGAGCGCGAGGCCGCGTTCGCCGCAGAGCAGACGGCCCGCCAGGAGGCCGAGCTCGCCCGCTCGGTCGCCGAGCAGGCGCGGAGCGACGCCGAGCACGCCCGGACCGCGGCCGAGCGCGCCCAGGGACGCCTGACGCTCATGGCCGAGGCGACCAGCGCGCTCATCGCGACCCTGGACATGGGCGAGCTGCTGGACCGGCTCGCCCGGCTGTGCGTGCCGCGGCTCGGGGACTGGGTCTACGTCACCCTCCTCGACGAGTACGGCATGGTCAGCAATGCCGTCGCCCGGCACCGGGACGGGCGGGAGGCCGACCTCCAGGAGTTCACCGAGCTGCACGTCATGCACCTGCCCGTCACGTCCCCGAGCCGGCGGAGCATGACGAGCTCGCAGCCGGTGCTGCTCCCCGAGGTGACCACGGAGATCATCGAGGAGGCGATCACCTCCCCGGCGCCCGGGAGGCGTTCACGCGACTGGGGGCAGCTCGGTGCTGACGGTCCCGATGGTGGCCCGTCGCCGCACGCTCGGCGCCATCGCGCTGGTCCGGAGCCCCGGTGGACGCGCCTTCACCCAGGACGACGTCGAACTCGCCTCCGACCTGGGCGGCCGGGCGGCCCTGGCCATCGACAACGTGCGGCTCTACCAGCGCGAGCACGTCGTGGCCGACACCCTGCAGCGATCCCTGCTGCCGGTGCTGCCGACGGTGCCGGGGATCGAGTCGTCGGCGCACTACGTCAGTGCCTCCTCCGCGGCCGACGTCGGCGGCGACTTCTACGACCTGCTGCACCTCCCCGACGACTCGATCGGCATGGTGGTGGGCGACGTGGTGGGGCACGACGTCGCCGCCGCCGCCGCGATGGGGCACCTGCGCGGGCTGCTGCGGGCCTGCATCTGGGACGCCGACGACGCCGATCCCGGACGGGTCCTGGCGCGCGTCGACCGGCTGGTGCAGGGGCTGCGCGTCGCCTCGCTGGCCACCCTGGTCTACGCCCGCGCCGTCCGGCCGCAGCGCACCGGGGATCCGTGGCGGCTGCACCTGGCCAATGCCGGCCACCCTCCGGCGCTGCTGCGGTCGCCGAGCGGTTCCGTGCGGGTGCTCGAGGAGATCACCGGCATGCTGGTCGGCGTCGATGCGGGGCGCACCGCTCGACCGTCGTCCTCGACGTCCCGCCCGGCTCCACGCTGATCGCCTACACCGACGGGCTCATCGAACGTCCGGGCGAGGACATGGACCAGGGCATCCACGAGCTGTGCGAGCGGATCGCCGCAGCCCCGGCGGACGCCGGACCGCGGGAGCTCTGCGACGCCGCGGTCAGCGGCGCTCTGGACCACCGGGACGACGTCGCACTGCTCGCCGTCCGCTTCGACTGACGAAGGACCCCGCGTCTCCCCACCCCTCGCGCGCTCGGGGCGGGACCCTGACGCAGGGCCGTTCCATCAGCTGCGGAGCAGGCCGTAGGAGCCGCGGTGGAAGAGCAGGGGACGCCGGTCGGCGTGCGAGCCGAGGTCGAGGACGCGGGCGACGGCGATCGTGTGGTCGCCCCCTCGTACTCGGCCCAGAGCTCGCCGTCGATCCAGGCGACGACGCCCGCCAGCACCGGCGAGCCGTGCGCGCTCGGCGTCCAGGACACCTCGCCGAACTTGTCGGCACCCGAGCGGGCGAAGGCCTGCGAGACGTCGTCCTGCCCCTCGGCCAGCACGTTGACGCAGAACCGGCCGATCTCGCGCAGCCGCGGCCAGGTCCGTGACGTCCGTGCCGGCGCGAAGGCGATCAGCGGCGGGTCCAGCGACAGCGAGCTGAACGACTGGCACGTGAAGCCGATCGGGCCGTCGTCGGTGTCCGCGGTCACGACGGTGACGCCCGAGGCGAAGTGCCCGAGCACTTCGCGCAGGACCCGCGGCTCGACGATCGGCGGCGCGCCCTCCGGCGCCGCAGGATCCATCAGGAGGCGTCCGGTGCCGGACGCGGGACCGATCGGCCGCCGGCCCGGTACAGCGAGCTGGGCAGCTCGTGCCCGACCGCGTCCTCGGTGACGCGGGCGGCGGCCAGGACGGCGTCGAGGTCCAGGCCCGTGCGCACCCCGGACTCCTCGAGGAGGTAGACGAGCTCCTCGGTGGCGATGTTGCCGCTGGCCCCGGGGGCGAACGGGCAGCCGCCGAGCCCACCGACGGAGGCGTCGAGCTGCGTCACACCCGCCTGGATCGCGGCGAGGGCGTTCGCCTGTCCGGTCCCGCGGGTGTCGTGGAAGTGCACGCCCACGGGCACGCCCGGGCAGGCGCGCCGGACGGCGTCGAGCAGCTGGACGACGCGCAGCGGGGTCGTGGTGCCGATCGTGTCGCCCAGGCACAGCTGGTCCGCGCCGGCCGTGACCGCGGCCCGGGCGACGTCCACCGTGCGGGCGATCGGCGTGCGGCCGTCGAAGGGACAGTCCCAGGCCGTGGCGATGATGACCTCGAGAGACCCACCGGCCCCGTGCGCGAGACCGGCGATCTCCCCACGTCGGCCACGGCGGCCGACGTCGGGCGCCCGGCGTTGGCCCGGCTGTGCCCGTCGGTCGCCGACACGACGTACTCGAGGTCGGCCACGCCGGCGTCGACCGCCCGGACCGCTCCCCGGGCGTTGGCCACCAGCGCCGACCAGTGCACGTCGCCCCAGCGGAGAGCTCCGCGGCAACCTGGTCGGCGTCGGCCAGCGCGGGGACCGCCCTGGGGAGACGAAGGACGTCGCCTCGATCCGCCGGACGCCGGTCGCGACCAGCGCCTCGAGCATCGCCAGCTTGGCGTCGAGGGGTAGGGGCGCCTCCAGCTGGAGGCCGTCGCGCATGCCCACCTCGCGGATGTCGACCGCCGCGGGCAGCACCAGGTCGAACTCGTTCACGTGCGACTCCTCGACTGTCAGTGGTCCCCCGCATCCTGCACCTTGCGGCAGGAGCCACGGGAAACCCCTGACGGGTGACTCGGAACGGTTCCGGAGCGTTCGGCGCCGCGAGCGGGGTAGGGAACGCGCACCATGGGTGCAGGTGGAGGAGGTGGCACGTGATCGACGGAACGGACGCGCTCCCTTCTGCCGACCGGGGCAGCGCCTTCGCCAACGCGCCGATGGGGATCGCGCTCACCACCCCCGACGGCGTCGTGGTCGACGCCAACCCCGCGCTGTGCGCGATGCTCGGCCGCACGGCGGAGCAGGTGCACGGCCGGTCCTACCTGTCCTGCGTCCACCCGGACGTCACCGCCTCCGCGCAGGTGGCCCACGCCTCCCTGCGCGCGACGCCCACCCTCCCGATGCGCCACGAGTCCCGGTTGATCCGGCAGGACGGCACCGACGTCCCGGTGCAGGTCACCGCCTCGTACGTGATGGCGACGCCGGAGGGGCAGGCCGACCACCTGGTGGTCATCGTGGAGGACATCACCGAGCGCAAGGTGCTCGAGGCCCAGCTCGTGCACCGCTCGCTGCACGACCCGCTCACCGGCCTGCCGAACCGGCTGCTGTTCCAGGACCGCCTGTGGCACGCCCTCGAACGCGGCCGCCGGGAGAACACGCCGACCTGCGTGCTGATCACCGATCTCGACGGGTTCAAGGCGATCAACGACGAGCTCGGCCACCCCATGGGCGACCTGGTGCTGGTGACCTTCGCCGAGCGGCTGCGCTCGGTGCTGCGGGCCAGCGACACCGCGGCCCGGCTGGGCGGCGACGAGTTCAGCATCGTCTGCGAGAACACCGAGCCACCCGACGCGGACGTGCTCGCCGAACGGCTCCGCGCCCAGGTGACCGAGCCGTTGCGGCTCGACGGGACGACGGTGTCGGTGGGGCTGAGCATCGGCATCGGCTCGGTCGCCGGCGGCGACCACCCGGGGACGTCTACGAGCGGGTCGTCCGCGAGGCCGACGACGCGATGTACGCCGACAAGTACCGCCGACGTCAGGCGCGCGAGGCGCTCTGACCGACCGGGAGACCGCTCGCCGCCCACCCGCGTGCCCGCGGTTGGCCGGCCAGGACCGCCGTCACCACGGGCAACGGCAGGGCGAGCCCGACGACGACCAGCATGCCGATCCGGGCGTCGCCGTCCAGCGTGGCCACGCCGACGACGGCGACGAGGACCAGCACCGCGACCGACGCGAGCGCTCCCCGGAGCAGCAGGTCCGCCGGGCGCCGGCCCATGAGCCGGGCGGCCCCGGTGATCACCGCGATGGCGCAGGGGAGCCCGAGGAGCATCAGCACCGTCGACGGGTCGTCGTCCCCCTGGGTGACCGAGAAGAGGACGCCCAGCAGGACCAGGGCGGTCAGACCCCCGGTGACGAACCCCAGCGTGGCCGCGGCGGTGGCGACGGCCGGCCGGGCGGGGCCGTGCGGCCACGCCGCGGCGGCCCAGGCCGGTGGGCCGTAGCCGGGCGGCGGCCCGTAGTTCTGCGGCGGGCCGTAACCGGGCGGCGGCCCGTAACCAGGCGGCGGGCCGTAACCAGGCGGCGGCCCGTAACCGGGCGGCGGGCCGTAACCAGGGGTCGAGCCGGAGGCCTGGGCCGCTCCCGGTGGATAGGCGTCCCAGTCCTGTGCTCCGCCGGTTCCGTCCATGGCGCTCAGTCTGCGGCCGCGCCCCTGACGATCGGGCCGAACCGCGGAGCGACTCACCCGGAGGGGTCCGAACCCGCGCCGGACGCCGCGGTCAGCCTGCCGACGTCGGGACGGGCTCCCGGGCCGGGGCCGGGTGGGGAACGGCGCCGAGACGGGCGCCCTCGACGTCCAGGTCCGGCAGGACCCGGTCCAGCCAGCGGGGCAGCCACCAGGCCGACCGGCCCAGCAGGGCCAGGACGGCGGGCACGAGGGTCATCCGCACCAGGAAGGCATCGACCAGGATGCCGACGGCCAGGCCGAGGGCGATCGCCTTGACGATGACGTCCTCGATCGTCACGAAGCTGGCGAAGACCGAGAACATGATGAGCGCGGCGGCCACGACCACGCGGGCGGCGTGCCGGGCACCCGCGACGACGGCCGCGCGGGGCTCGGCCCCGTGCACGTACTCCTCCCGCATCCGGGACACGAGGAAGACCTCGTAGTCCATGGCCAGCCCGAACAGCACCGCCATCAGCAGGATCGGCAGGAAGCTGATCACCGGGCCGGTGGCCGGGACGCCCAGCAGGTCGCTGAACCAGCCCCACTGGAACACCGCGACGACGGCGCCGAACGAGGCGGCCACCGACAGCAGGAAGCCGACCGCGGCCTTGATCGGCACGAGGATGGAGCGGAAGACCAGGAGCAGCAGCAGCAGCGCCAGCCCGACCACCACGAGGGCGAAGGGCAGCAGCGCGTCGCCGAGCCGGTCGGACACGTCGATGGCGACCGCGGTCTGCCCGGTGACGGCGAGGTCCGCGCCGGTCTGCCCCTCGAGCTCTGGTGCGAGCGCGCGGATGTCGCCCACCAGCGCGTTGGTGGCCTCCTCCTGCGGGCCGCTCTCCGGGATGACCGTCACGATCGCGGTGGTGCCGTCGGGGAGCACGGTCGGCTGGGCATAGGCCACGTCGTCCAGACCGCCGGTGAACTGACCCGGGGTCTCCGTAGGCGTGCCGCCGATGGCCGCCGCGATCGCGCCGACGGACTGCTCGGCGGTGGCCGGGTCGAGGTCCTCGACCAGGACGACGAGCGGTCCGTTGAGGCCGGGACCGAAGTTCTCGCTGATCAGGTCGTAGGCCTGCCGCTCCGGGCTCTCCTCCGCCGCGGTGGAGTTGTCCGGCAGCGCGAGCTGCAGCTGCGGCGCCGGGATGGCGAGCACCACGAGGCCGGCCAGGACGGCGAGGACGGTCAGCAGCGGCCGGCGGGTGACGAGCCGGGTCCAGCGGGCGCCCATGGAGCCGCCCGCTCCGGTGCTCTCGGCCGCGTCGGCGGCCTCGCGGCGGGCGGCCCGCGACCCGGGCTTCGGGGCCAGGCGGGAACCGGCGAAGCCCAGCAGCGCCGGCAGCAGGGTCAGTGCCACGAGGACGGCGACCAGCACGGTGCCGGCGGCCCCGACGCCCATCACGGTCAGGAAGGGGATGCCGACGACGGCCAGCCCCGACAGAGCGATGACCACGGTGAGGCCGGCGAAGACGACCGCCGAGCCTGCCGTGCCGACCGCCCGCGCCGCGGACTCCTCGGGGTCCATGCCCGCCGCCAGCTGCGTGCGGTGCCGGGACAGGATGAACAGCGTGTAGTCGATGCCGACCGCGAGACCGATCATCAGCGCCAGCGTGGGGGCCGACGAGGAGAGGGTCACCAGGTTCGAGGTCAGCAGCAGCGCACCCATGCCGATGCCGATGCCGATGAACGCCGTCAGCAGGTTCATCCCGGCGGCGAGCAGCGAGCCGAAGGTCAGCACCAGCACGAGCACGGCCACGCCGACGCCGATGAACTCGGTGGCGCCGATCGTCACGCCCGTCGTCCCGAAGGCGTTGCCGCCGACGGCGACCTCGAGACCTGCCTCCTCAGCGGCCGTCGTCGTCTCCTGGAGGGCGTCGAGCGTGCCGGGGTCCAGCAGCTCGCGCTCCACGTCGAAGGAGACGGTGGCCAGGGCCGCGCCGCCGTCGGGCGCGATCGCCTGGGTCTGGAACGGGTCGGCCACCGAACCGACCTGCGGCGTCCGCGCGGCCGTCGCGACCACCTCCTGGATGGCGGCGGCGAACGCCGGATCCGCCACCGTGGCGCCGTCCGGAGCGACGAAGACGATCTGGGCGCTGGCACCACCGGCGCCGGGAGAGGCCGCGTTCAGCTGGTCGAGGGCGTCCTGCGACTCCGACCCAGGGATCGTGAACTCGTCGTCGAAGCTGTTGCCGAGGGTGAGCAGCAGGGTGACGACGACGCCGAGGATCGCTAGCCAGACCACCGAGACCAGGCCGCGGTGGCGGAAGGAGGCGCGGCCGAGCCGGGCGAGCAGGGAAGCCATGAGGACGGGGTCTCCGGATCGTGAGGGTGCTTCAGGAAGGCGTGACGGCGGAACGCAGCAGGAGGAGCAGTGCGGTCCGCTCGAGATCGGTCGCGTCGTCGTGCCCGGCGGGGTCGGTGGCCTGCGCGACGACCAGGCCGTCGTGCAGGGCGAGGATCATGCGGGCCAGCCGGTCAGCCGGCAGGGCGAGCCGTAGCCCGGCCCGCGCGACGCCGTCCTCGACGAGCTGGGTCAGCCGCGCGTGCAGGCTCGCCGAGTGCTCGAGAAGCGCGGCGGCCGCCTCGGGGTGCCGGGCCGCGTGCAGGCGGTACTCCGTGAGCACCAGCACCCAGGTCCGATCGGCGCGGAAGCTGGACAGGCAGCGCTCGACCGCGGCGGTGACCGGGTCGGATTCGTGCTCGATGCCGAGCAGGTGCTGCTCGGCCAGGGCGAGGTTGCGCGCCGTCTCGCGGACGAACAACGCCCCGAACAGCTCGTCCTTGGTCCGGAAGCTGGAGTAGAACGCGCCGCGGGTGAAACCGCCCCGCCGGCAGATGTCCTCGACGCTAGCGGCGGCGAACCCGGTCTCGGCGAAGGTCTCCAGGGCTGCGTCGAGCAGCCGCTCGACCGTGTCGGCCCGGCGCCGCCTGGGCCGCCCGTCCTGCTCCACCGTCACGATGCAGGACTGTATTGGATTCATCCGTGCATCCAGTACACCGATGCATCGAACCATCCGAGAGGTGTGTCACACCGACCGCAGGAACGGCCGGCTCGCACTGACCTGGCCTATGCGCAGGACTGGCCGGTTCTGCGCACGGGGTCAGCCGCCCAGCGCCGCGGTGACCACGGCACGGGCCTCCTCCTGCACCTGGGCCAGGTGCTCGGGGCCCCGGAAGGACTCGGCGTAGATCTTGTAGACGTCCTCCGTGCCCGACGGGCGGGCGGCGAACCAGGCGTTCTCCGTCGTCACCTTCAGGCCGCCGATCGCGGCGTCGTTGCCAGGAGCGCGGGTCAGCCGGGCGGTGATCGGCTCGCCGGCGAGCTCGGTGGCCGTCACGTCATCGGGGAGAGCTTGCCGAGGGCCGACTTCTGCTCGCGGGCGGCCGGAGCGTCGATGCGGGCGTAGGCGGACTCGCCGAAGTGGTCGGTGAGCTGCTTGTGCAGCTTCGAGGGGACCGGCCCGTCACGGCCTGGATCTCGCTCGCCAGCAGCGCCAGCAGGATGCCGTCCTTGTCCGTCGTCCAGACGCTGCCGTCCCGCCGCAGGAAGGAGGCCCCGGCCGATTCCTCGCCGCCGAAGCCGACCGACCCGTCGAGCAGGCCCGGCACGAACCACTTGAAGCCCACCGGGACCTCGACCAGCGTGCGGCCGAGGTCGGCCACGACCCGGTCGATGAGGGAGCTGGAGACCAGCGTCTTCCCGACGGCCGCCTCTGCTGCCCAGCCGGGACGGTGGCTGAGCAGGTAGGCGATCGCGACCGCCAGGAAGTGGTTGGGATTCATCAGGCCGCGGTCGGGGGTGACGATCCCGTGCCGGTCGGCGTCGGCGTCGTTGCCGGTGGCGATCTGGAACTCCTCCTTGCGGCCGACCAGGGAGGCCATCGCCGAGGGGAGGAGCAGTCCATGCGGATCTTGCCGTCCCAGTCCAGGGTCATGAACCGCCAGGTGGGGTCGACCAGCGGATTGACCACGGTGAGGTCCAGGCGGTGGCGTTCGGCGATCGCGGCCCAGTAGTCGACGCTGGCGCCCCCAGGGGTCCGCGCCGATCCGCACGCCGGCGTCCCGGATGGCGTCGAGGTCCACCGCGTTCGGCAGGTCGTCGACGTAGCTGCCGAGGAAGTCGTAGCGATCGACCGCGCGGCGGGCCTGGTCGAGAGGAACCCGCCGCACGCCGCTGAGCCCCGCGCGCAGCAGGTCGTTGGCCCGGCCGGCGATCCAGCCGGTGGCGCCGGTGTCGGCCGGGCCGCCGTGCGGCGGGTTGTACTTGAAGCCGCCGTCCCGCGGCGGGTTGTGCGACGGGGTGACCACGATGCCGTCGGCCAGGCCGGTCGTCTTCCCGCGGTTGGCGGCCAGGATGGCGTGGCTGACCGCCGGCGTGGGCGTGTACCGCCCCCGGCGTCGACCAGGACGGTCACGTCGTTGGCGGCCAGGACCTCCAACGCGGTCGCCCAGGCCGGCTCGGAGAGCGCGTGGGTGTCGCGGCCGAGGAACAGCGGGCCGTCGAACCCCTGCTGTGCCCGGTACTCGCAGATCGCCTGGGTGGTGGCCAGGATGTGCGCCTCGTTGAAGGCGGCGTCGAAGCTGGACCCCGGTGCCCGGAGGTGCCGAAGACGACCTGCTGCGCCGGCTCGGCCGGATCGGGCTCGACCGTGTAGTACGCGCTGACGAGCGCGGGGACGTCGACCAGGTCGCTGGGCCGGGCGGGTTGTCCGGCGCGGGCGTCGCTCATGCGCTGATCTTGACCCGCCGCGGCACCCTCCCGCGACCCGTGCGTCGAGAGCGCCGTGATGCGCATGAACGCGGTTATCCGGCCGCGATACCCGCATCCATGCGCATGGCGGCGGTTCCGACCGGGGCCGGCATGGTCAGGCGGCGCGCGGGGCGTACATGATCACCGCGACGCCGATCAGGCAGATGAGCGCGCCCACCACGTCGTACCGGTCCGGCCGGAAACCGTCCACCGCCATCCCCCAGAGCAAGGAACCGGCGACGAATACGCCGCCGTAGGCGGCCAGGATCCGGCCGAAGTTCGCGTCCGGCTGCAGCGTCGCGACGAAGCCGTAGAGACCGAGCACGATCACCCCGGCGCCGATCCAGATCCAGCCCCGGTGCTCCCGGACGCCCTGCCAGACCAGCCAGGCGCCCCCGATCTCGGCGAGCGCGGCCAGGACGAACAACGCGACGGACCGGGCGACGCTCACCGAACCGACGGTAGCGGCCGGCCACCGCAGAGCACCGCGTGGTGGCGGAGCCGATCGGCGGCTACGCGCTGCGCGAAAACCACTCCGGGAATGTCGGTGGGGCGGACCACAATGCCGCCATGGGCAGCACGCCGGCAGTCGAGGCCATCGACCTGGTCAAGCACTTCGGGGACACGCACGCCGTCGACGGGGTCAGCTTCGTCGTCCCCGAGGGCACGGTCCTCGGGCTGCTCGGCCCCAACGGAGCCGGGAAGACCACGCTCGTGCGCATGCTGACCACGCTCAGTGTGCCCACCAGCGGAACCGGTCGCGTGGCCGGTTTCGACATCCTCCGGGAGCCGACCCAGGTCCGCCGCAGCATGGGGCTGACCGGCCAGGCCGCGACGGTCGACGAGATCCTGACCGGGCGCGAGAACCTCAAGCTGATCGGTGCGCTCTACGGCCTGCCGAGGGCATACGTCCGGGAGGCCACCGAGCGACTGTTCGACCGGTTCGACCTGGCCGACGCCGCCGACCGGCAGGCGAAGACGTACTCGGGGGCATGCGCCGGCGGCTCGACCTGGCGGTGAGCCTCCTGGCGGCGCCGCCGATCCTGTTCCTCGACGAGCCGACGACGGGGCTCGACCCGCACAGCCGATCGGGGCTCTGGGCCGTGCTCCGCGAGCTCGTCGACGAGGGCACCACCCTCGTGCTCACGACGCAGTACCTCGAGGAGGCCGACCACCTGGCCGACGAGATCGTCGTCGTCGACAAGGGCACGGTCATCGCTGCCGGCACCCCGACGCAGCTCAAGGACCAGGCCGGCCGCGCCAGCGTGGTCGTCACGCTGACCCATGCGGCCGACGTGGACGCAGCCGCCGACCTGATGCGTTCGCACTCGCCGGAGGTGCACGTCGAGCGGGGCAGCCGCCGGCTGACCGCCCAGGCCGGTGGTCTGGGCGACATGACCCGGATCGCCGCCGTCTTCGAGGCCAGCGGCATCGAGCTCGACGACCTCGGGTTGGCCCGCCCGAGCCTCGACGACGTCTTCCTGCACCTCACCGGGCGCCGCGCCGAGGCCGGCCCCGACGCCGACGCCGACGTCCCCACCGACACGACACCCGAGGGAGTCACCCCGTGACCGCCGTCCGGAGCGAGACGACCGCCCTGACCCCGACCGAACGACCGCCGATCTCGCCGCCGTCCCTGCTCCGAGCCGCGTCGACCATCGTCTGGCGCAACCTCATCCACATCCGCCGGATGCCGGAGATGCTGCTCGACGTCACCGTCCAGTCGGTGATGTTCGTGCTGCTGTTCGCCTACGTGTTCGGTGGCGCGATCGCGGTGCAGGCCTCGAACTACCGCGAGTTCCTGCTGCCCGGGATCATGGTCCAGACCATGGTGTTCTCCTCCGCCATCGTGGCCATGGGGCTCACCAGTGACCTGCAGAAGGGGTTCGTCGACCGGTTCAAGTCGCTGCCGGTCCCCCGGCCCGCGGTGCTCGTCGGTCGCAGCCTCTCCAGCCTCATCCACTCCAGCATCGGCATCGCGGTGATGGGCGTGACCGGTCTGCTCATCGGGTGGCGGGTGCGCAACGGCTTCCTGGACGGCGTCCTGGGCTTCGCGCTGCTGCTGCTGTTCGGGTTCGCGCTCATCTGGCTGGGCATCTGGGTCGGCTCGATGATGCGCACCGTCGAGGCGGTGCAGGGCTTCATGTTCACCGTGATGTTCCCGCTGACCTTCGTCGCGAACACGTTCGTCCCCACGGAGAGCATGCCGTCGTGGTTGCGCACGATCGCCGAGTGGAACCCGGTGTCCGCGCTGACCCAGGCGTGCCGGGAGCTGTGGGGCAACGGGCTGCCGGCCCCCGCGGACGCCGCGTGGCCGCTGCAGCACGCGGTGCCGATGTCGATCGCGTGGTCGTTCATCCTCACCGCGATCTTCGCGCCCTTGGCCGTCGCGGCCTTCCGCCGCCGCTCGCGCGACTGACGGCCTGGATCAGGCCTCCACCCGCTCCAGGCTCTATGACCTCTGCTCGACTCCGTCGAGGAATCTGGCGAGCGTCGCCAGGAACACCTCGGGCTGCTCCGAGTGCACCCAGTGCCCGGCGTTCTTGATCCTTACCAGCCGGGTCGCGGGGAAGAGGGCGTCCATGTGCGGGCGGTCCTCGTCGAGCACGTAGGTGGAGTTCGCCCCGCCCACCCACAGCACGGGTCCGTCGAAGGTGGCGCCGGCCGGGGGTCGGGGAAGCCGCGCAGCTCGCCGAGGTCCCGCTCCAGGAGCTCGAGGTTCAGCCGCCACCGCCAGTCGGGTCCCTCGCCGGAGCTCTCCCGCGAGAGGCTCTGCAGCAGGAAGCTGCGCACCATCCGGCTCGGGACGGCGGCCCGCAGCGCCTCGTCGGCCTCGGCGCGGCTCGCCAGCCCATCGAGGTCCATCCCCCGCATCGCCTCGATGAAGGCAGCGAAGGGCGACGCCTCCTCGTCCGGGTCGTCGGTCCGCCCACCCGTGAGCGGGTACTCGACCGGCGCGATGTCCACCACGACCAGGGCCCGCAGCAATTCCGGTCGGCGCAGGGCGAGCTGCATCGCCACCTTGCCGCCCATCGAGTGGCCGACCAGGGTGACCGGCTCGCCCAGCCGCTCGAGCTCGGCGGCCAGGAGGTTGGCCATGTCGAGGTAGTCGACCCGGTCGGTCCAGGGGAGTGCCCGTGGTTGGGCAGGTCGACCAGCGTCACGCGGTGGCCGTCGGCGAGCCCCTTGGCGATCGTCGTCCAGTTCTTGCCCTGGCCGAACAGCCCGTGGACGAAGACGACGTGCGGTCCGGACTCGCCGTGCGTGCGCGTGGCGAGTCGCTCGTCGTCGGTCCCGCCGTCCTCGGTCACCCGGCGATTCCATCAGACGGCACGGTCACGGGGTGCGCACGACCTCGGTCTGCCCCGTCGCGTCGTCCAGCCGGATGGAACCGCGCTGGAAGTCCACCTGGCTCCCGCCGGCGACCGCGTGCACACCGCTGACGGGATAGCCCAGTTCACCCTTGTGCCAGCCCAGCTGGGCGTAGCGGGCCCGGATGGGCCCGTAGACCTCGTGGGCACCGGTGCCGGCCGTCCAGAAGATCGAGCCGCCACCGGAACCGGCGTAGTGCTGGTACCACCCGCCGTCGTCGACCTGGACCATCGGGCTGGTCGGGTAGCCCAGCGGCCCCCACAGCCAGCCGAGTTGGCCGTACAGGCCGCGGATCGCGCCGTGCGTCTCCTGCGCACCCGTGCTCGGTGACCAGAAGATCGACGCGCCGTGGCTCCCGGAGAAGGTCTGGAACCAGCCCGCGCCGTCGCCGACCGGCTGGATCCACGACACCGGCACGCCGAGCGGGCCCGCCTGCTGCCCCAGCTGCCGGTACCGGTGCTCGATGCCCGTCCAGATCACCCCGACGCCGTGGTGGCGGGCGACCCGCTCGCGCTCCTCGATCACCGGCCAGACGTTGGCACGGCAGTCCTGCAGCGAGATCGACTGCTGCTGCATGACCCACGCCGTGCGGCCAGGGGTCGGGCAGTCCGTGTGCGGCAGCCCCAGCCAGTGGCCCACCTCGTGCAGGATCACGTACTGCTGGTAGTGCCCCAGCCCGTGCGGCCACGATCCGGTGGCCAGGCGCCACCGGTCGTCGTTGATGTACACGCTGCGGCCCACCCGGCAGCTCCACTGGCTGCTGCACCCGGGAGAGGCGTTGCCGACCACCTGCGGCGAGGCCAGGATCAGGTCGAAGTCACCGCCGGAGGCAACCTGCTGGAACGCGATGGACCCACCGACGGTCCAGCCGCGGGAGTCGGCCAGCGTCTGCCGGGCGACGGCGGCGAAGTGGTTCACGTCGCCCTGGACGGAGCCCTGCGTCGAGACCGTGTAGGTGTACGTCCGCTCGGCCGCGGACGCGGGCGGACCCGTCACCAGCACGAGGGCGGTCACGGTCAGCACGAGGACGCCGAGCGTGCCCAGGCTCCTGGGGACGGCGCACCGGCGCGGAGGTGTGGTGCTGGAGGTCATCGGTCACCTCGGGGCGCCGGCCCTGCTCCGGGACGACCGGCGCGATCGTGGGGTGGCATCGGCGGCGCGGGAGCCGGCACCGCCGACCTGTGCGACGGCCACGCTAACGACCTCACGCCGGGAGGTCATGTGACGATCCCCTTACGAGCGAGAGGGGACCGCATGCCGGGACGACGGCGGCGCAGCACGACCACCAGCCGCAGGACGACGACCAGCGCGAAGCGCTCCACGGCGCCCGCGCGCTCGAAGAAGCCCGCGCCGGAGACGCCGGCCGCGGGCCCCGGGGAGCGGGTCTGGGTGCTCGCCGTGCCGTTCCGCGCCCCCGCCCCCGGGGCGGTCTGGCACGCCGGCCTGCAGGCGCACGTCTGGGTGGGCAGGGAGCTGCCGCCGGAGCTGGCGCCCTACGACCCGCCGCCGTACTCGTTCGAGCGTTTCCTCGAGGACGAGCTCAACGAGAAGCCCCGGCCGATCCCGCTGGCCCGGCCCATGACGCCGCGGGACCAGCAGTGCGACGGGGCCGAGGTGGTCGCCGCCCACGCGGCAGAGGGCGGCCGGGTGTTCCTGCTCGGTGACGACCCCGGGGTCGGCAAGACCGGGACGGCGATCCTCGCCGTCAAGGCGATCGCCGAGCAGCGGGAGGTATCCACCGTCCTGGTCGTGGCCGACCGACCGGCGGCGATCACCATCCCGCACTGGGCCCGGTCGATCGCCGGGTTCGGCGACGGCGGACTCCGCTGGTGCGTGACCACGTGGGACCGACTGGCGAAGGTCTCCGCACTCCGGTTCGACGTCGTCGTCGCCGACGAGGCGCACATGGTGCGGCACACCACCACCCAGCGGTGGAAGCACTGGAAGGCCGTCTCGGGGGCCGGCCGGGTCAAGGACGCCCCGTTCGTACTGGCCTGCACCGCGACGCCGGCGCACACGCCCTCGAGCTGCCGTACCTCGCCCCCGAGTTCGCCGTCCGGCACGGCGAGTCGATCCGCGAGTGGTCGGACCTGGCCAAGCGGCTCGACGCGCACGGGTTCCACGTGGAACGTGGCCGCTACGGCTGGCAGTGGTCCGAGGACGCCGACGAGCGGCGCACCGACCTGGCACGGCTGCAGGGGTGGCTCGCCGACACCGATCCGCCCGCGACCCTGCACCGCCCGGCCCCTGGGGCCCCGTGTCGGTGACCGGCACACCGGTGGCGCTGACTCCGGCCGAGCGGGCCGCCTACGAGTCCGAATGGTCGGACTTCCGGGCCGAGATGCAGCTGGCCCGTCGGTCACGCCAGAGCGCCAAGGGCCGGGCCGCGATCATGCGGTTCCGCCAGAAGGCCGGGCTGATCCGGGTGCAGGCGACGGTCGACTGGATCCGGGCGCAGGTGGAGGCCGAGCGCCAGGTGGCGGTGTCGGTCGAGTTCGTCGAGACGGCGGCCGATCCGATCCGCGAGGCGCTTCTCGACGCCGGCATCCCGGTGGCCGGCATCTACGGGCGGGACCGCTTCGACGTCGAGGCCGAGCGGCTCCGCTTCCAGCGGGGAGGCCATGGTGTGCGTCTTCACCGTGACCGCGTCCATCTCGCTGCACGCCGGCGAGCTCCTGCCGGACGGGCGTCCGGCATCCGACACCCCGCGGGTGGGGCTGTTCCACCAGCCGCGGTTCTCCGGGATCCAGGCGCGGCAGGTCACCGGCCGGACCCACCGCGACGGGAAGGTGTCGCCGTGGCGGATCGCCTTCGCCGAGGACACCGTGGAGGAGCAGGTCGCCCGGGTGATGGTGGAGCGGCTGGCGGTCATCGGCTCGGCCGCGGGAGCGGACACGTCGTCGCTGCAGGAGATCGCCGAACTGCTCGACGCCGACTGGCTCCCAGCGGCGGCGCTCACCGAGGATGACGCCGCCACGCTCCAGGGCGGCACGATCCCAGCCGGCCGCATCCGCTGCCGCCTCGTACGTGCGCTGGAGGAAGGCCAGCAGCAGCGCGTCGGGATCCGGCGCCGTCCGCACCAGCTCGTAGGGGAGGACGAACTCGCCCAGCCCGTCGTCCCAGAAGGCCCCTCCGGCAGGCCGGTGACGTCGCGGAAGCCGGCCGGCTCCGGATAGGCGTAGCTGTAGAAGACGCCCTCCTGCCCTGGCGGGCCGGGCCAGTAGCCGCAGCTGCTGACCTCGTGCGAGTAGGCCTCGAGCATCACGTGCGGGCCGCAGTTCGGCGCCCCACCCGGATGCGGCGGGGCCGGCCGCCCGGAGAACCGGGTCGTGGCCAGGTCGAGCGCGCCCCAGAAGAAGTGCACCGGGCTGGACTTGCCGAGGAACCGGTCGCGGAACTGCGTGAACACCCGCCACATCTGGAGCAGGGCCAGCCAGAAGCGGTGGACGGCGTCGGGGTCGTAGCTCGCGTGCACCCGGTCGTCCGGGAACGGGATGGCGCCCTCGATCTCGACCGGCACGGGCCAGATCGACGTCGCCACGCCGAGTCCCCCGAGCAGCCCCATGACGTCGTCGTAGAAGTCGGCGACCGGGCGGGGGCCGAGCGGGATCGACCCGGATCTGCCGTCGGACGTGACGACGTCCAGCCGGTGGGCGACGAAGTCGAGGTCCACCTGGAAATGCGGGCCGGTCGGGTGCGGCATCAGCGAGGTGGTCAGCCCTCGCGCCGTCGGGTACAGCGGCACGTTCCACCAGTGGTTGGACAGCCCAGCGTTGACCATCCGGACCTTGCCGATCACCTGCGTGTACAGCTGCAGGGTGTCCCGTGTCTCGACCCAGTCGGCCACCGGGATCGCCGGCCACCGTTCGTCCGCCCGCTGCACGCCCGCCGTCGTCACGGGGCCAGCATGCCGCCCTCCTGGTCGCAGGTGCCACCGGCCCCGACCTGGGGTCCCGGCCGCCGTCGCCGTCGACGACGACCGGCGCAGCGCCGGGTCAGGCCCCCGGTGTCGCCTGCAGATCATCCCGTGGCGTCACGCGGAGGGCTCGCACGGGATGGCTGGCATCTCCGGACTCGGCCCACTCCACCTCCACGACCTGCCCCGCGCGCAGGTCACCGCCCGCGCCGGGATCCACCGCTGCGGCCTCCACCCAGCAGTCGTCCGGGAGATCGGGCGACTCGATGAAGCCGGTGCCCTGGTCGGCGTTCCACCGGACGACCGTGCCCACGTTCGTGCCGCTGCGCGCCATCCGCCCAGGGTGAGCGCGCCCGCCTGCGGCGGCAAGGCAGAGCAGCAGGGCAAGGCAGAGCGGCAGGGCAGGGCAGGGCTCAACCGAGGCGCTGCGCCACCCGGGATCGGCCCGGCCCGGAGAGCTCGTCGGCGACCGCCTTCCGCCCGGCGATGGCCATCAGGAGGACCTCCGCGGTGCCGTGGACCTCCGGGCCGCGACCGAACGCCCAGTCCAGGTCGGTCGCCACCAGCCGGACGTCCCGTACCCGCAGCACTCCGCGCAGGACCGGGGCGAAAAGGGCGGTCCGGAGCGCCGGGAACAGCCGGTCCGCCGGGATGGTCCGGGTCTCGCCCAGCGGGCGCCGGATGTCCTGCTGGTGGATGAGCCCGTCGGTGAGCGCGATCGTCCCACCCATCCCCGCGGTCAGCCCTGTCGGCGTGAGGTGCGCGCGGAGCAGCTCGACCAGCTCGGCGGGGGTGCGCTCGGCGTTGTCCTGCAGCCCGATCGCGTTCGTGCGGTCGACGAGGAAGCGGCCGCGGGCGAAGCGGACCGCCAGCTCCCGGAGGCTCGGCTCGTCGTAGCTCAGCACGTGGGCGACGACGTCGCGCACGGTCCAGCCCTCGCACAGCGACGGCGTGCGCCACTGCTCCGGGGTGAGCCGTTCCACCAGTTCAAGGAGGTCCTCGCGCTCGGCCCGCGCCTGCGCCATCACGCTCATGCGCCGGGACCCTAGGACCGTTCGGCAGCCGTGTCGCCGCTCCGGCCCACGGCGAACCCAACCGCCTACTCGCCGGTCTGGCCGTCGATCGACTCCCGGATCAGGTCGGCGTGGCCGTTGTGCCGCGCGTACTCCTCGATCATGTGGACGACGATCCAGCGGAGGGTGGGGCGGCTGTCGTCGTCCCAGGGCGGCACCGTGGCCGGCCTGCCCAGGCCGCCGTCGGTGAGCGCCTCGGCCACCGCTGCACGGGCCCGGTCCACGGCGCCCTCCCAGAGCGCGCGCAGCTCCTCGGGTGCGTCGTCGACCGCCGAGTGCCAGGCCCAGTCGGGATCGGCGTCCCAGTCCACGGTCTCCCACGGCGGTCCGGGGCTGCGTCCGTGCAGCCACAGGGAGAACCAGAGCGACTCCACGAGTGCCAGGTGCTTGAGCAGCCCGCCGAGGGTCACCGTCGACGCGGCGACCGACACCCGGAGGGCGTCCGCGTCCAGGCCGGCGGTCTTCCAGTCGAGGGTGGCGCGCTGGAGGTCGAGGAAGCCCAGCAGCGTGGCCGTCTCGTCGCCGTCCAGCGGCGGCTGGGGCCGGCCGTGCTCGTCCAGGTCGCTCACGCCAGCTCAGCCCGTGGCGCCGTTGGCCGCAGCTGCGTCGCCGTCGGAGGAGATCGGCACCCGGGTGACCCCGTCGGCGCCACCGAGCCGGCGGAGCAGCGCGCCGACGTCGATGCCGGTCAGGTCACCGGAGAGCTGCAGCCCCTGCGCCACGTTGGCCGCGACCGACTTGCCCAGCGCGCCGGCTCCGTCGGAGGAGATGACGGTCATCTTCTCCACCGCTGACAGCGGTGCGGCGGCCGCGCCGACGACGTCGGGCAGCACCTTGACCAGCATCTCCAGGATCGCTGCCTCGCCGTACTTGGCGAAGGCGTCCGAGCGGGCGTCCAGGGCCTCGGCTTCGGCCTGACCGCGGGCGAGGATCGCGGCCGCCTCGGCGGCACCCTCGCGCTCGACGGCGTCGGCGATGGCCTCGCGGCGCAGCTTCTCCGCCTCACCGCGCTTGGCACCCTCGATCGCCTCGGCCTCGGCCAGCGCCGACCGGCGGGCCCGCTCGCCCTCGCCGGAGAGCTTGGCCTGCTCGGCGGCGGCCTGGGCGGCAGCGATCGTCGCCTGCCGCTGCGCCTCGGCGGTCAGGATGGCCGAGTTCTTGCGGCCCTCTGCCTCCTGCTCCACGCGGTAGCGCTCCGCGTCGGCGGGGCGGCGCACCTTCGTGTCCAGCTGCCGCTCGGTCAGCGACGCCGTCCGGACGGCGACCTTCTCCTGCTCGGCGAGGATGGCCTGGTCCTGCGCGGCCTGGGCCAGCGGACCCGCCGCGGCCGCGCGCGCCGTGGCGGCGTCGGTCTCGGCGGTGATCTCGGCCTGCTTGAGCGCCAGCTGGCGCTGGGCGATGGCGATCGCCTCGTCGGCGAGCAGCTGCTCCTGCTGGGCGGCCTGCCGGGCCCGCGCCTCGGCGATGCTGGCCTCCTTGAGCACCCGGGCGGCCTCGGGGCGGCCGAGGTCGGCGAGGTAGGACCCTTCGGCCTGGATGTCCTGCAGCTGGAAGGTGTCGAGGACGAGGCCCTGGCCGGTGAGCGAGGACTCGGCCTCCTCGGCGACGGCGGAGGCGAACGCGGCGCGGTCGCGGATGATCTCCTCGATGGTCAGCCGGCCGACGATCGACCGCAGCGCACCGGCGAGCACCTCCGAGGTGAAGGTGTCGATCCCCTGCTGCTGGTTGAGGAAGCGCTGGGCGGCGGCGCGGATGGAGCTCTCGGAACCGCCGACCTTGACGATCGCGACACCCTCGAGGTCGCACTTGACGCCCTGCAGCGACACGGCTCCCCGGATACCGACCGGGATCCGGCGGCTGGACAGGTCCATCGTGTGCAGCTTCTGGACCACCGGCAGCACGAAGACGCTCGCGCCGAGCACGACCTTCTGCCCGGAGGAGTCGCGCGAGATCACGCCGCTGTCGCTGGTGACCTCCCTGCCCTGGCGTCCGGTGACGATGAAGGCCTGGTTGGGGCCCGCGACCTTGATCCGGGACAGCATCAGCAGCACCAGCAGGACGACCAGGACGGCGATGCCGCCGATGGCGTAGATCAGCGTCACGGGGATTCGCCTCCGGGTAGGGGTGGTTCTCGGGGGCGGTCGAGACGACCTCGACCGCGGTCTCGCTGAGGGCTTCGACCACGTAGACCGGCGTCCCGGCGGGCAGCGGCACGTCGCTGCGGGCGGAGAACTTCAGCTGCTGGCCGGCGACGGCCAACCGGACCTCGCCGAGACCGGGGCTCGGCACGGCCGACACGACGACGCCCTGAGCACCGATGAGGTGATGGCGGGTCAGGGTCGGCTGAGTCGGCATGTCCTTGAGCGCGTGGGAGAGCCGGACGGCCCCCATGCCAGCGGGACGGCGACGGCGAGCCCGACGGCCAGCGCCAGCACCGCGGCGACGCCGTCCGGCAGGTCCTCGGGCAGCAGGCTCGTCGCCGCGGCACCGCCGAAGCCGGCGCCGCCGAGCAGCGCCGCGATCGCCGGCACGGAGAACGGCCCGTCGGCGTCGACATCTCCGATCCCGAGATCGCCGAGCTCCCCGACGAAGAGGGACAGCAGGAGCACGACCAGACCGAGGGCACCGATGACGAAGAAGACCGTTGCCACTCCGTGCGTCCTCCTCACCACGACCGGACCCGAAGGCTCTCAGTTGCGATACGACCGGGGCAAGGAAATCCACAGTCGTGTGAACGGGGTGGGACACCGCATGTCGGCAGCACGGGCGATCATCGGTGCATGCGACGGGAGGCGAGTGTGCTGCACCTCGACCTCGACGCCTTCTTCGCCGCCGTCGAGCAGCGCGACAAGCCGTCGCTGCGCGGCCGCCCCGTCGTGGTCGGCGGCGTCGGCGGGCGCGGCGTCGTCGCCACGGCGTCGTACGAGGCGCGGGCCTTCGGCGCCCGGTCGGCGATGTCCACGGCGGAGGCGCGGCGACGGTGTCCGTCGGGGACGGCGTTCCTCGGTGGCCGGTTCGCCGCCTACCGCGCGACCTCCGACGTCGTCATGGCCCTGCTGCGGGAGCTGTCCCCGCTGGTGGAGCCGGCGTCGCTCGACGAGGCCTACGTCGACCTCGCCGCCGACGAGGGTCACGAGCTCTCGGTGGAGGGCGTCACGGAGATCGGTCGTCGGCTCAAGGAGCGCATCGCCGAGGCGACCGGGGAGTGACCGGCTCGGTCGGGATCGGGACGTCGAAGCTCATGGCGAAGATCGGCTCGGACCTGCAGAAGCCGGACGGGCTCGTCGTCGTCCCGCCCGGGTGCGAGCTCGAGGTGCTGCACCCGCTGCCGGTGACCCGTCTCGGCGGCGTGGGACCGGCGACGGCCGAGCGACTGCACCAGATCGGCGTGAAGACGGTCGGCGACCTGGCCGCGAAGTCGCTGCCCGACCTCGTGGCCCTGGCCGGCAGGGCGCACGGGTCGGGGTTGTACGCGCTGGCGCGGGCCGAGGACGACCGGCCGGTGGTCCCCGACCGCGGGGTGAAGTCGGTGTCGCACGAGGAGACCTTCGAGCGCGACCTGACCGATCTCGACGTGCTGGGGCGCGAGATCGACTCGATGGCCGCCCGCGTGGGCAGGCGGCTGCAGACGTCGGCCTTCTCCGGGCGCACGGTGACGGTGAAGCTGCGCCGCTACGACTTCACCACGTTGACCCGCTCGCAGACCCTGCCGCAGCCCACCGACGACGTGCGGACGATCTCCACGACGGCCCGCCGGCTGCTCGCGGAGGCGGGCACGCAGGGCGGCCTGCGGCTGCTCGGCGTCGGAGTGTCCGGGCTGTCGGTCTACGCGCAGGGTGACCTGTTCGCCGAAGAGCTGCTGGCCGGGGAGGGTGAGCCGCTTCCCGACGTGATCAGCGCCGTGGACGCGCCCGAGCCCGCGCCCGACGCTGCCCTGCCGGCCGAGCGCCGCTGGTGGCCGGGGCAGGATGTCCGCCACGCGGAGCTCGGCGCCGGGTGGGTGTGGGGCCGCGGCCTCGGGCGGGTGACGGTGCGCTTCGAGGGCCGCGCACGGCGCCCGGCCCGGTGCGCACGCTGGCCGCCGACGACCCGCTGCTCGAACCCGCCGATCCGCCCGACTGGTCGCAGGACCCTCCTGCCCCCACCACTCGCTCCCCGCAAGCGGGAGGTGCCCCCAGCGGGGGCGGGCCCCTGCAGGAGGGCCGATGACCGCCGATCGCTCCTGGTGGGGATGGGGCACGACCGATCGCGCCCTTCGGGACGACGAGTGCATCGCGCTCGCCGGCATGCTGCCGGGGCTACCCGACCGGCCCCGGCCCGTTCCTCGGCTGGCGGACCTGGAGCTGCCGCCGTCCCGGCTGAGCCCGCCGGCGTCGCTGCCCGTGACCGTCGACCCCGCCGTGCGCGCCGGGCACACGTACGGAAAGGCCTACCGGGACGTCGTCCGCGCCCTGGCGGGGGACCTGGCCGGCGCGCCGGACGCCGTGGCGTGCCCGGCGACGGAGGACGACGTCGTCCGCCTGCTGGACTGGGCCGGGTCGGCGAGCGCCGCGGTCGTGCCGTTCGGCGGCGGGAGCTCCGTCGTCGGTGGCGTGGAGTACCGCGGCGACCGTCCGTGGCTGTCCATGGACCTCACCGGCCTGGACCGCGTGCTCGAGATCGACCCCGTGAGCCGGGCGGCGCGGATCCAGGGCGGGGCGCTCGGCCCGGTGCTGGAGGCCCAGCTGCGCCCGCACGGCCTGACCTTGCGCCACTTCCCGCAGAGCTTCCAGTTCTCCACGCTCGGCGGCTGGCTGGCCACGCGCGCCGGCGGCCACTACGCGACCCTGCACACGCACATCGACGACCTGGTGGAGTCGCTGCGCGTCGTCACGCCGATCGGCGTCAGCCAGTCGTGGCGGCTGCCGGGTTCGGGGCGGGGCCGTCGCCGGACCGGCTGTTCCTGGGCTCGGAAGGGACGCTCGGCGTCATCACCGAGGCCTGGATGCGGCTGCAGGACCGGCCGCGGTTCACCGCTTCGACGTCGGTGACGTTCCCGTCCATGGTCCCGGCCATGGCCGCGGTTCGAGCGATCGCCCAGGCCGGGCTGCATCCGGCGAACTGCCGCCTGCTCGACCCGGGCGAGGCGGCCCTGTCCGGCGCGTCGACGGCGGGGAGTGCGTGCTCGTGCTGGGCGTCGAGTCGTCTGTGCACCCGGTGGAGAGCCGGATGGCGGAGCTGACCGAGCTGGCCCGGGACCACGGCGGCGTCGTCCGCGCTGGGGGCGGGGGAAGGACTCCGGTGGGGAGGGTGGGGGCAACTCCGCCGCCGACGCCTGGCGCTCGGCGTTCCTGCGGATGCCCTACGTCCGCGACGGCCTGGCGCGGATGAGCGCGCTCGTCGAGACGTTCGAGACGGCCTGCACCTGGGACCGCCTCGACGAGCTGTACGCGACGGTGCGGGAGGAGGTCGGCGCGGCCGTGCAGGAGGTCACCGGGGCACCGGGCCTGATGAACTGCCGGTTCACCCACGTCTACCCGGACGGGGTCGCCCCGTACTTCACCGTGATCGCGGCCGGCCGTCCCGGTTCGGAGGTGGCCATGTGGGACGACGTGAAGACGGCGGCGACGGACGTGCTCGGCCGCCTCGGCGCGACGGTCACGCACCACCACGCCGTCGGCCGCGATCACCGTCCCGGCTACGACCGGCAGCGCCCCGAGCCGTTCGCCGTCGCGCTTCGGTCGGTGAAGGCGGCGCTGGACCCGGCCGGGATCCTCAACCCGGGCGTGCTGGTCGATCCCGTGTAGAACGGCGCTATGACCGAGCACCCGGCGACCGAACCCAGCATGTGGACCCGGATGACTCAGGAGGACCCCGAGCACTCGGCCGCCTATGTGCAGCGCTTCCGCACTCTCGCCGAACAGGGGATGGACCTGGTGGGGAGGCGCGGCTGGTCGACGCGATGCTGGCCCGCCGCTCGCGGGTGCTCGACGCCGGATGCGGTCCGGGGCGGGTCGGCGGCTTCCTGCACGGGGCCGGGCACGAGGTGGTCGGCGTGGACGTGGACCCGGTGCTCATCGCGGCGGCGGAGGAGGACCACCCGGGCCCGCGCTGGCTGGTGGGGGACCTGGCCGAGCTCGATCTACCGGCGCGGGGCGTGGACGGGCAGTTCGACGCGATCGTCAGCGCCGGCAACGTCATGACCTTCCTGGCGCCGTCGACGCGGGGCGCCGTCCTGCGCCGGCTGCGCGCGCACATCACCGACGCCGGCCGGGCCGTCATCGGCTTCGGCGCGGGCCGCGGGTATGAGTTCGACGACTTCCTGGCCGACGCGCGTGCGGCGGGATGGGAGCCGGACCTGCTGCTGTCCACCTGGGACCTTCGGCCGTTCGAGCCGGACTCCGACTTCCTGGTCGCCGTCCTCCGCCCCGCCTGATCCCCACCCCGCCTGATCCCCGCCCCGGCACGACCGTCCCGCTCGGCTGGTCGACTGCGCTGCCTGAGCGTCATCGGTGCGATGTCGCTCCGTCGTCCTCCGGTCGGAACGCGTCGAACGACCGCGCGACGCGGCTGTGGCCGTCGTGCCATGAGACCTCACCTCGTCCGCGGAAATTTGTCACTGGTCGCACGTATGTTCGATCCGTGCAGCAGACGGTGGACGCCTCTCCGGTGGAGGAGTTGTTGGCGGGTTGGCTGGCGGTCCAGCCGGAGCCGGTGTCGCGTCTGCCTGCCCGTCTGCTGGATGACGAGCGGGTCGCCGAGGAACTCGGTCGCATCCAGCGCAACCGGGCGCGGGAGGCCGCGCGGGAGGCGGAGCTGATCCTGCGGCTGGCGGAGCTGCGGCCCGATGGGGAGGATCCGGCGCCGGGAACGCCGGGGGCGCGGCGCGGCTGGCGCAGGACCGATCCGGAGTTCGCCGGGGTGAGCGAGTTCTTCCCCGACGAGGTCGCGCACGCGATCAATCTGGGCCGGGGACGGCGGCGGTGCGGGCGCGGCGGGCGTTCACGTGGCGGGACAGGTTGCCGGCGACGTTCGCCGCGCTGGCCCGGGGGAGATCGACGAGCGGCGGGCCTCGGCGCTGGCCGATGCGCTGCAGCACAGCCCGCCGGGGGTGGCCGGCGCGGTGGAGGGGTGCTGCTGCCGGGGGCCGGTGACCTGTCGGTGGCCCGGCTGCGAGCGCGAGCGCTGGAGCTGCTGGCCGAACTGGACGCCGACGCGGTCGGGCAGCGGCACGAGGAGGCGCAGCGGGCCGCTGACGTGCGCTGCGCCGATGCCGGTGACGGCATGGCCACCCTGTCCACCGACCTGCCCGTGGCCGAGGCCGCGGCCTGCTACGACGTGATCGACCAACTGGCCGCGATGGCCAAGGCCGACGGCGACCCGCGGCCGATCGGGGCCATCCGGGCGGCGATCCACGCCATGCTCATCCTGCGCCCGGCCGACTCCGGCCTGCCCGGGGTGACGGTGAACCTGGCCGTGTCCGCCGCCCTGGAGGGGTGGCGGGCACCTCGACCCGCGGCGGGGAGGTCAACGGGCTCGGTCTCAGCGCCGCCCAGCTGCGCGACCTGCTGCGCCGGGTGGGCGCCCTGGGCCTGCAGACCCCCGAGGGCGGGACGCTGACGTTCGCGCTCACCGACCCCAACGGCCGTCTGCTCGCGACCCTCAGCGCAGCGGAGCTGGCCCGGCTGGCCGCGAGAGGCTGCCCCGACCACCCCGCCGACACCGACCACCCCGCCGACACCGACCACCCCGCCGACACCGACCACCCCGCCGACACCGACCACCCCGCCGACACCGACCACCCCGCCGACACCGACCACCCCGCCGACACCGACCACCCCGCCGACACCGACCACCCCGCCGACGCGGAGTGCAGTTGCACGGTAGCCGGGATGCCACCGCCGACCGGTTCCTACGAGCCCACCTCGGCGCAGCGGCGGTTCGTGAAGACCCGTGACCGTCGTTGCCGGTTTCCCAACTGCGGGCAGCGCGTCGGCTGGGCCGACCTCGACCACGTAGTCGCGCACGCCCGGGGCGGCGCCACGACCTGCTCGAACCTGTGCTGCGCCTGCCGATCCCACCACCGGCTGAAGACCTTCGCCCGCGGCTGGACCTTCCGCATGGACCCCGACGGCACCCTGTACGTCACCAGCCCGTCCGGGATCACCCGCACCACCCGACCACCCGGCCTGCGACCACCCGGCCAGGAACCCCCGGTCAGGAACCTCCACCCCACGACCCGGCCGCCGACCCACCGCCGTTCTGACGCGGAGACGTTCTGACGCAGAGAGCGTTCGCATCAGGGAACGGGCACTCGCCGCCGGTCGCGGCCCCGGGGTGCCCCAGCGGCACTTGGGCATCCCGCCCACCGAGCGCACGGCCGCCGGTCCGAGGCGAGCCGTGCGCCCGACGAGGCGGATACCCCGACCTTTGGTGCCCGCGGGAGGGAAGTAGCTGGGTGACCGCTCAGTTCGTGGGGTGGCCCCGTTGGCCGTGCCGTCGTCGTCCGTGCCGTCGTCGTCCGTGCCGTCGTCGTCCGTGCCGTCGTCGTCCGTGCCGTCGTCGTCCGTGCCGTCGTCGTCCGTGCCGTCGTCGTCCGTGGACTCGCTGCTCGTAGCGCCATGGCCCGGGTGGGGGCCATGGCCGCGTCCCGGGCCGGCGCCGTCGTGGGTGTCGGTGCCGGTGATCGCGAACGACTCGTCCAGTTCGACCGTCAGTCGCTCGTCGTCGGCCGTCAGGATGTGCGCCTCGTAGGCGCCGTCGGGGTCGGTGTGCAGCCGGCCGATCGTGGCGTCGGGGTACCCGGCGAGCACCGCTTCCTCCACGGACGCCGCCGTCTCGCCGGTGAGCTCCTCCCCGTGGCCGCCCAGGCCACCTCCCCGGCCGTCGGCGCACTCAGCGGAGACGCCGTCGGTGGAGGTGGGCCCGTCGTTCTCCGCCGCGTTCGCCGTCAGCGTGCCGGCCAAAATGCCGCCCGCCACCACGCCGCCCGCTACCACGCCGCTGCCCACCAGGGCCGCTGACCGGGCCCACCGCCGGCGCGCGCCGGTCAGCTGCTGGTTGCGCTCCTGCTCGTGCTCGCGCATCGCGGTTCCTCCGTCATCTCCGGCGACCTCGACGGCCGCGTCGGTCCTGACGGTGCGATCCCGACCTGCGGAGAACCTGTGACGGGCATGGCAGGCCGCCATGAGCCGGGTCCCGGCGGGACCGGGATCAGGACAGGACGCCGTTGGCGCGCAGCAGGATCAGCGCCTGGACGGTCCGGTGTCCGCGCCACTCGAGGGACGCCGCGGGGAGAAGCTGCCGAAGTCGACGGCCCAGCCGCCGTCCGGCTGCTGACCATCCGCGAGCCGGTCGAGCTCCGCCTCGACCACCCCGTCGGCGAACAGGTCCCGCGCGGGGCCTCCGGGCACCGGGGCGAAGTCCAGCGGCCGCATGAGCTCGTCGTCAGCTCCGCCGGCCACGTGCAGCAGCCCGTCCCGGGGAACGTGCGGCCGGAGGGCTTCGACGAGCGCCCTGGCCTCGGGCGTGACCGGCGCGGCGGCATCGAGGAATTGCGCCACGAACGCGAGCACCATCGCGTGCGGCTCGGCACCGAGGTCCTGCACCGCCCTGAGGCAGTACTCGGTGGCCCGCGCCAGCCAGGGATGCCCCGCGACCGCCGGATCCGACGCCGCGATCCGGTGCGCGACCCCGCCACGACGGCCGTGATCTGCAGGGACGACGTGCCGGGCTCCGCCGACGTCCAGAAGGGGCGCACGCGGCGGGATCGGCCACCGGCAGCGCGAACGGGAGCCCGCCGTCGGGCAACGTCGCGCCCTCCAGCCAGTCGCAGAGCTCCGCGGCGCGACCGGAGATCAGCGGGGAGACGTCGGCGAACACCTCGAACGCGTGCAACGCGCCGCCGGGCTGGCTCGTGACGGAGCGGAGGTCCGGTTCCAGGCCCCAGCCGTAGCCGCCGTCGGGATTGCGGTAGCCGTCGACCGCGGCCAGCACGGCCTCGGGGCCCCCGTCTCCGAACAGCAGGTCGAAACGGCGCCGGTCCAGCACGCGCGCGGAGGACGCCAGGAACGCCGCGGCCGCGGCGAGGTCGACGGTCACCCGACGATCATGGACCGGTCGCGGCCACGGTGATCAGCCGGGGAGACGCCCAGGGCGAGGGTCAGCTCCAGCACGGTCCGCGGGTCCTCGAGCCGCTTCCCGTACAGCTCCCGCAACTGGCCCATGCGGTACCGGACCGTCTGCGGGTGCACGAAGAGGTCGGCCGCGACCGCCTCTCGGCGTCCGTGGTGGAGCAGCCACGACCGGAGCGTCTCGGTGAGCTTCTCCCTCGCCCCCGGCGACAGGTCGGCCAGCGGGGCCAGGACGCGCGACCGCAGGTCCTGCAGCGCCGGTTCGTCGGCCCGCAGCACCAGCTCGGGCAGCCGCGCGTCGGTGTCCAGCGGCTCGGAGCCCTCGGCGGACAGCCCGAGCTGCACGGTGCGGAGCGCCCGCGCGTAGGACCCCTGGACCTCGGTCCACGGTCGCGGCGGGCCGACGACCGCGCCGCGCCCGTCGAGCGAGCGGAGCAGCGCCGGCCGCGACCGGCCCTCGGCGTCCGGCACGAGCAGCACCATCAGCTCCCCGCGCCGGCCGGGTCCGGGATGTCGTCCGTCGTCCGCAGGGTCCGGCCGTCGAGGGACACCATCGCGCCGCGGACCCTCCCCTCGGGCAGCAGGACGGCGGTCAGCGTCCGCGGCGGCGCCCAGTCGGCCCGCTCGGCGGCGGCGGTGAGGTCCTCGGGCGCGGCACCGGTCAGCAGCAGGCCCGCCAGCCGCTCGAGGTAGCGCTGACGGACGCGGCCCGTGGTCGCCAGCTCGTCGGCGTGCCCGGCGACGCTGGCGGCCGACAGCTGGTCGATGAACGCGAACACCAGCTCCGCGAAGCGGGCCAGCTGCTCCACCGACAGCCCGGCGGCGACGGCGGTCCCGCTCATCTCCCGCCACGAGACCCGGGCGCCGACGCGGTAGGCCCCGAGCAGTGCGTCCATCGAGCGGCCGCTGCGCGCCTCGCCGCGGCCGAGGTCGTAGGCCGCGGCGAGCGCGGGGCCGATCGGGGTTCCGGGGTCGGCGCCCGTACCGGCGGTGGCCAGCTCGAGGAACCCGCCGAGCGCCAGTTCCACGGCGTTGCCGATCTTCTGGCCCATCTTCCCGGCGAAGGCGTCGGCGTAGCTGGGCACCTCGACGATGATCTCGGCGACCGTGCGTTCGGCCACCGCCGGCAGGTCCGACCGCATGGCTCGCGCGACGTCCGCGGGTATCGCCGTCGGCTCCGTCGTCATCCCCACCTCTCTTGTTCGCAGAGAACAGAACGTACCGGTCGATTCACGTCGATCACACAGGTAACTGGCCTCTGGGCTGGACAACCCTCTATGTATGACGACCACCGATCCGCAGCCGACCACGGCAGCGCCGCGCGTCGCCCTGCGCGACCGGTTACTCAAGCTGGCGGAGTTCCTCACGACGCCGCTGCTGCCCACCGACTACCTCGACCTCGTGGACCCGCTCCGCTCCGGCGCCGACCTGCGCGGCCGCATCGAGGCGATCCAGCCCGAGACGCGGGACGCCGCCACGGTAGTCATCCGCCCGGGCCGCGGCTGGCGCCCGCACCAGCCTGGCCAGTACATCCGCATCGGCATCGACGTGGACGGCGTCCGTCAGTGGCGGGCCTACTCGCTGACCTCGGACCTCACGCGGACCGACGGCTGCATCAGCGTCACGGTGAAGGCGATCCCCGGCGGCAAGGTCAGCAACCACCTGGTTCGACGCGCGGAGCCGGGCACGATCGTCCAGCTCGACCAGGCGGCCGGCGAGTTCTGCCTCCCCGACCGGCATCCGGACAAGGCGCTGTTCGTCACCGCCGGCTCCGGCATCACCCCGGTCATGGGCATCCTCCGCAACCACCCCGAGCTCACCGACGTCGTCCTGGTGCATTCCTCACCCACGGCCGACGACGTCGTCTTCGGCGCCGAGCTGAGGCAGCTGGCCGCCGAGGGACGGATCCAGCTGATCGAGCAGCACACCGACACCGCCGGGATGCTCGACGCGCGCTCCATCGCCGACCTGGTCCCCGACCTGCACGAGCGGTCGACCTGGGCCTGCGGTCCGGTGGGGATGCTCGAGGCACTGGAGGAGCACTTCACCGAGGCCGGTCTCGCCGACCGGCTCTACACCGAGCGGTTCCGGCCGTCGGTCGTCGTCACCGGTGAGGGCGGCACCGTCTCCTTCACGAAGAACGGGGCGACCCTCGAGGCCGACGGTGCCACCCCGATCCTCGACGCCGCCGAGGAGGCCGGCGTGCTCATGCCCAGCGGCTGCCGCATGGGCATCTGCTACGGCTGCGTGCTCCCGCTGCGCGAAGGCGCCGTGCGCGACCTGCGCAACGGCGAGCTCACCGTGGCCGCCCCCGGGGACGGCGTCCTCATCCAGACCTGCGTCAGCGCCGCTGCCGGCGCCTGCGACATCGACCACTGAGCCGAGTCCAGCTTCCCCGACCACTGACCTCCCCGACACCCGCCCCGAGACAAGGAGACGGACCCATGACTGTTCTGCAGAAGCAGCCCGACAACCCGATCGCCCACCTGTCCGCCGAGGACATCGAGATCATCGGCAAGGAGCTCGACACCATCCGTCAGGAGGTGCGCGACAGCCTCGGCGAGGACGACGCCCAGTACATCCGGAAGGTCATCGACGTCCAGCGCAAGCTCGAGCTGGGCAGCCGCGCCGCCCTGCTGGCCTCGATGTTCCCGCCGGCGTGGGTCGTCGGGACGGTCGGCCTGTCGGTCGCCAAGATCCTCGAGAACATGGAGATCGGGCACAACATCCTGCACGGGCAGTGGGACTGGATGCGCGACCCGAAGATCCACTCCACGACGTGGGAGTGGGACATGGCGAGCCCGGCCGAGCAGTGGAAGCACTCGCACAACGAGCTGCACCACACGTACACGAATGTGATCGGCAAGGACAACGACCTCGGCTACGGCATCATGCGCGTCGACGAGGACCAGCGGTGGCACCCGCTGTACCTGGCGCAGCCGGTGTGGAACTTCATCAACGCTTGCTTCTTCGAGTACGGCATCGCGGCCTACGACCTGGAGCTCGGCAAGAACCTCGCCTCCAAGCGCCGCCGCAGCGACCCGGAGTTCAAGGCCCGCGCCAAGCAGGTGCTCAAGAAGATCCGCAACCAGGCGTCGAAGGACTACCTGATCCACCCGGCCCTGTCCGGCCCCTCGTTCCTGCCGACGCTGGCCGCGAACTTCACCGCGAACGTCGTGCGCAACCTTTGGTCGCACTCGGTGATCATGTGCGGCCACTTCCCGGAGGGGTCCAGACCTTCGAGAAGAAGTCGATCGACGGCGAGACGCGCGGCGAGTGGTACCTGCGCCAGATGCTCGGCTCGGCGAACATCTCCGGCTCCAAGGCCATGCACATCATGACCGGTAACCTGAGCCACCAGGTCGAGCACCACCTCTTCCCCGACCTGCCGAGCAACCGGTACGCCGAGATCGCCCCGCGGGTGAAGGACATCTTCGACCGCTACGGCCTGACCTATCACTCGGCGCCGCTGTACAAGCAGGTCGCCAGCGCCTGGCACAAGGTCATCCGGCTGTCGCTGCCCAACGGCTGGCTCGCCGAGACGACGCCGAAGAACGCCCCGGCACAGGTGGTCAAGCTGGTCCGCATGACGACCGGCGGCAAGAAGGTCCGCCGCGAGCTGTCGAAGGCCGCCGCCTGATCGGCGCCACCCGCCCGGACCGTTGAACCGGAGAGGCCCAGAACCGTCATGGTTCTGGGCCTCTCCGGTTCAGGCGCCGATCACCGATCGTCTGACAACTCGTTCGGCGCCGCTCGGGCGACCGTGGATGCTCGACGACCGGGGAGGCCCAGGACCTGGTCGGTCCCGGGCCTCCCCGGTTCATGCGTTCGGCCGGCGCGGTGCCGGCGGCCGGCTCCGGTTCGGGCTCCTGGCGGGGGCCGCCGCACGGGAGGGAGCACCTCCGGGACGCCGCGGAGCAACTCGACCACCCGGCTGAGCCGCTCGCGACTGGGCGAGGAGTCCACGGAGGTCATGACCTAGTTCGCCATGTCCACGAAGCGGCTGTAGTGGCCCTGGAAGGCGACCGTGACGTTGGCGGTCGGGCCGTTGCGGTGCTTGACCAGCATGATGTCGGCCTCGCCGGCCCGCGGGGACTCCTTCTCGTACATGTCCTCGCGGTGGATCATCATGACCATGTCGGCGTCCTGCTCGATCGAGCCGGACTCGCGGAGGTCGGACAGCATCGGCTTCTTGTCCTGACGCTGCTCGGAGCCACGGTTGAGCTGCGACATCGCGATGACCGGGACCTCGAGCTCCTTGGCCAGCAGCTTCAGCGCGCGGGAGAACTCCGAGACCTCCTGCTGGCGGCTCTCGACCCTTTTCCCGACGTCATCAGCTGCAGGTAGTCGATGACAACCAGCTTGAGGTCGTTGCGCTGCTTGAGCCGCCGCGCCTTGGCCCGGATCTCCATCATCGTCATGTTGGGGAGTCGTCGATGTAGAGCGGTGCGTCGGCGATCTCACCCATCCGGCGGGCCAGCTTCGACCAGTCCTCGTCAGACAGCGAGCCGGCGCGCATGTGGTGCAGCGGCACCTTCGCCTCCGCCGACAGCAAACGCATGGTGATCTCGTGCTTGCTCATCTCCAACGAGAAGATGGCGGCAGGCAGGTGGTGCTTCACCGACGCCGACCGCGCGATGTCGAGACCCAGCGTCGAGTTGTGCGTCGGGATGAAGCTGCGCCCGGCGAGGAAAAGGTGATCGTCTGCGTCGACCTGGATGCAGCGGACGGGCACACTGGCGATCTGCCGCACGTCGGTGATGAATCGGCTGCCGCGAGAGGTGAATGTCCGAGCACCGCGCTCCTTGTGCAGCATCTTCTTGCGCTCGAGCCGGAAGACCTCGTCGTCGGTGCTGAACGTCAACGTGAAGCAGGTCGAGGAGTCCTCGGTCCGGCCACGCACCCGCTTGGTCGTCATGCGGACCCGGTAGCCGAGGCTGGCCACGAGTTCGCGGGCGTCCTCTGCCAGCCGGCGGTTGGTGACGCCGAACTGCACGACGCCGCTCGGCGCGACGGTGCCGTCGGTGTCGAGCAAGCCGGCGAGCAGCGCACGGCGTTGCGCGACGGAACCCCGGAGGTAGCGCGTGGGGATGTGCTTGTTGTTCAGCACGCCGAGGCCGCGGAGGAGTGCCTTCACGGTGCCGTGGTCGTCACGGCAGGCCTGGCACTGCGCCAAGCCGGAGGACGGACCACCGCAATCGGCGCACGAGGCCTGGTGCCCCACCCCGCCGGATGCCCGCAGAGCGCCTCCGCAGGTCTTGCCGCAGGTCTGCACCTGCGACGTGCTGGGCAGGAACGTCCGGCCGCACATGGGACACGTGCGGTCCTCGGTCGACACTCGCGCCGGGAGCTGCAGTGTGTACCGACGATCGACGCCCGTGGGCTGGGCGACGAGGCCTTCGCTCTCGATGTAGACCGCGATCTCCGGATCCGCACTGGTGAACTGCGCGGCCGCGGAGGTGCCATCGCCCAGCCAGACACCCAGGGCGTACGGCGGTACGGGGAGATCGGCCGGTGACAGGTCCAGGGGGCCGCATTCGTCACGGAGTGGTTGAGCCGGGCGTCCTTCGTCGCGCAGCGAACCGTCCGGGCGATCTCCTCGGTGGTACGCACCTCGGCGAACGACTTCTGGCTCCGGTAGCGGTTGTAGCCCGTTGCCGCGGCCTGCGCCGACTTCCGGCTGGCGCGCGTCTCGGTGAGCCACTGGTGCTGGGCGTCGGCGACGATCACCGAGCCGTCGGAGAAGTGCACCTCGTAACAGGGCCGGTTCGTCATCACATCCGTAGCCGCGACCACCGTCGTCGGTCGGCCGTCGGAACCCATCACCTGGTCACCGACAGCAATCTCGCCCATCGTCGTCCAGCCGCCCGGCGTGGCGACCGGGGTGTCGAGTGCCAGTGCCTTGCCAACACCGGGACGGGCGGCGATGACGATCATCTGGCCGGCCTGCAGGCCGTTGGTGAGCTCGTCGAGGTCGCGGATGCCCGTGGGGACGCCGCGGCTGACCCCACCACGAGAGGCGATGGCGTCCAGCTCGTCCATGGTCGGCTGGAGGATGTCCTCGAGGCGCGAGTAGTCCTCGCTCATCCGCTTCTCGGTGACGTCGTAGATCTCCTGCTGGGCGCGGTCGACGATGTCGTCCACGTCGCCCTTGCCGCCGGCCGCGCCGTAGCCGAGCTGGACCACCCGAGTGCCGGCCTCCACCAGCCGCCGCAGGACGGCCTGCTCGGCCACGATCGCGGCGTAGTAGCCCGCGTTCGCCGCGGTCGGCGTGGACGCGATGAGGGTGTGCAGGTAGACCGCTCCGCCCATCTTGGACAGCTGGTCGGTGCGGTTGAGCTCCGCCGCGACGGTGATCGCGTCCGCGGGCTCGCCCCGGCCGTAGAGGTCGAGGATGCAGTCGAAGATGATCTGGTGCGCGGGCCGGTAGAAGTCGGCGCCCTGGAGCGCCTCGACGACGTCGGCGACCGCGTCCTTGCTGAGCAGCATGCCGCCGAGCACGGACTGCTCGGCCGGGATGTCCTGCGGCGGCTGCCGGTCGTAGGCCGGCGCCGTCGCTGAGGGCCGGCTGAAGTCGTCGGCCACTGCCACGGGTGTTCCTCCATCTCGCGCAGGCGCGCCCGCACCACCACTCCGTGGGGAAGCCGGAGTTCGACGGGCACCGCCGGACCGAACGTCTGTTCGGGTCATTGCTACCGCCGGGCACCGACAAAGTCGGCCACCGACACGATCGCCGGAGCCGGGTTCGGCACCCGGCGGCAGCTGAGGAGGACGTTAGGAAGCCGGAGGGGTGCGCGTCCAACACCGGTGTGCACGCCGATCTGCACAACTTGTGGACAAGTCGGTGGATTCACGCCTGTCGACATGTGGAGACGTCGGGGGACACGTGGCGGCCATCCGCCGTCCTCCCCCGGCCACCTGCGCGAACGCACCCCACCGGCTGTGGACGGGAGAAAGTTCAGAAGTATTTTTCGCGCCACGCACCACGAGTCACAGGCGCCCACCGGAGGACGCGGGCGGGGGTGTCGCCGGTTCCGGCGGGCTGCCCGGGGATGCGTCGGAGCACCCCACGCCGCCGGCGGAGAGGTCACCATCGGTGGCCCTCGTCGCGCACCGGCGCGACGGTCCAGGAGGGAGCTGGGATGGCACTGGAGCGAACCGCGGTCAACCCGTGGCAGTGGTCGGTCGACATGGGCTTCAACCAGGCCGAGGTGGTCACCGGGGCCACCCGCGTCCTCGTGTGCTCGGGTCAGACGGCGATGTCCACCGACGGCACACCGCAGCACGCCGGCGACATGGCGGCCCAGGTGACGATGGCGCTCGACAACGTGGAGGCGGTGCTGACCGCGGCCGGGATGAGTCTGGCGCACGTGGTCCGGCTGAACATCTACACGACCGACGTCGACGCGTTCTTCGCCTGCTACGGCTCCGTGGTGGAGCGGTTCGGCCGGGAAGGGTGAGGCCCACCAGCACGCTCCTGGGCATCACCCGGCTGGCCTTCCCGGAGCTGATGGTGGAACTCGAGGCCACGGCGGTCGCCTGACTCCCCGGTACGCCACGAGGGCGTCGGACCGAAGTCCGACGCCCCTGGCGACGTGCTGGAGCGGCCCCTCGCAGGGCCCCGCCGCCGGCCCCGTCCCGAGGCTCACCCCGAACGTGTGAGGGGTGAGGAGGACGGGGTCCTTCCACGGTGGGGGCGAGGGGGTCCTTACCCTGCGACGACCTCGATCGTCAGCTGGGTCGAGACCTCGGGGTGCACCCGCACGGTGACGGTGTGCTCGCCCGTGGTCTTGATGCTGCTGGGCAGCTCGATCCGGCGACGGTCGAGCTCCGGGCCGCCGGCCGCGGTGACCGCGGCGGCGACGTCGGCGGTGGTGACGCGACCGAACAGGCGGCCACCCTCGCCGGCACGCGCCGGGACGCGGACCGTGAGGCCGGAGAGCTGCCCGGCCAGGGCCTGGGCGTCCTCGTGCGAGGCCACCTCGCGGGCAGCGCGCGCCCGACGGAGCGACTCGACCTGCTTCTGCGCGCCACGCGTGGCCTGGATGGCCAGTCCGCGGGGCAGGAGGTAGTTGCGGCCGTAGCCACCCTTGACCTCGACGGTGTCGCCGGAGGAACCGAGACCGGTGACCTCCTGCGTCAGGATCAGCTTCATCTGGCTCATGATCAGCGCGCCGTCGAGGTGTAGGGCAGCAGTGCCATCTCGCGGCTGTTCTTCACAGCCACGGCGACGTCACGCTGGTGCTGGCTGCAGTTGCCGCTGACGCGGCGGGCACGGATCTTGCCGCGGTCGGAGATGAACTTCCGCAGCAGCGTCGTGTCCTTGTAGTCGATGTAGGTCGCCTTGTCCTTGCAGAACTGGCATACCTTCTTCTTGACCTTGCGGATGGGGGCTTGGGCACTGGGTTTCTCCAGGTACGGGTTCGTTGCAGGGAAAGAGATCAGAAGGGCGGTTCGTCGGACGAACCGGCGGGCGTCGACCAGGGGTCGCTCGCACCGCCCCCGCCGCCACCGCCGCCGGAGAAGCCGCCTCCGCCGCCGCCACCGAAGCCGCCGCCGCCCTCGCCGCGCGAGGCCTTGGTGACCTTCGCGGTGGCGTAGCGCAGGGACGGGCCGATCTCGTCGACCTCGAGCTCGATGACGGTGCGCTTCTCGCCTTCCTTCGTGTCGAAGGAACGCTGCTTCAGCCGGCCGCTCACGATGACCCGCGACCCGCGGGTCAGCGACTCGGCCACGTTCTCCGCAGCCTGCCGCCAGACGTTGCAGCGGAGGAACAGCGCCTCGCCGTCCTTCCACTCCTGCGACTGACGGTCGAAGGTGCGGGGGTCGACGCGACGGTGAAGTTCGCGACGGCGGCGCCCGACGGCGTGAAGCGCAGCTCCGGATCGGCGGTGAGGTTCCCGATGACGGTGATGACGGTTTCGCCGGCCATGGTCAGTGGACCTCGGGGCGCATCAGCTTCGTGCGGAGCACCGACTCGTTGAGGTTCAGCTGGCGGTCCAGCTCGGCGACCGCCGCGGGCTCGGACTCGATCGTGACGATGGCGTAGATGCCCTCGACCTGCTTCTTGATCTCGTAGGCCAGGCGACGACGCCCCCAGATCTCGGTCTTGACGGTGCCACCTGCCTTGGTGACGACGGTCAGGAAACGGTCGAGCGAGGGAGCGATCGTGCGCTCCTCGAGCTCCGGGTCGAGGATGACCATCAGTTCGTAATTGCGCATGGAGAAACCCCACCTCCTCTGGTCTCGGCGGCTGCAGCACATCTGCAGCAGGAGGGTCGTACATGCGTCGCGCGCCCCGGCCAACTCGGACGAGAGCCGGAACGCGCAGGACCAGGCTACCAGCGCACGCGGTGCTCCCTCCGCCGCGCCGTCCACAGACGAAGGACCCCGTCCTCACCCACCCCTCGCACGCTCGGGGCGGACCCCTGGACGGGGGCCGAACGTCAGCGGGTGGTGCGGGCTGCCTGGTGGGTGCGGACGAGCGCCGCGGTCACCGCCGCGAGGGCGATGACGGCGGCCAGTGCGGCCGCAGGGAGGGTCTGCGCGGCCACCCGCTCCGAGGCCGCCTCCGCCACGGCGTCGCCCTTCTCGAGAGCGGCGCCGTCCAGGCCGGCGAGCTGACCGAAGACCGGCACCGAGGCGCCGTCGTAGCTGCCGGCCACGCCGCCGGAACCACCGCCGGAGCCGTCGCGGTCCGTGCCGCCCAGGCTCTCGCCGGGGACGAAGTAGCGCGAGGGGTCGAAGGCCGCAGCCGCGACGATGTCCGACGGCGCCATCCGAGGCGTTCCGTTGCCGGTGTCGTAGGCGTAGGAGTCACCGGGCGTGGGGGCGGCTGCTGCTGGGGAGCCGGGTCCGTCGTCGGCGGGTCCCCGGGCACGGGGCCGGCACGGGCCCCGGGCCGGGCGCGGGCGCCGGCGGGGCCTGGAGCGGGGGCAGCTGCACATTCACCTGCGGGAGCTGCGGCAGGTTGGCACCCGGCAGGTTCGGCAGCGCCGGAGCGATCGTCTGGACGACGTAGGGCACGTTCACCGGCGCCGGCGGGAGCTGCCCGGCGACGGTGTCGACGACCTGGTTGACCAGGTTCACCGGGAGCCCGGCCTGGGGCACGATCCGGTACGTGTAGGTGATGGCGCCCGGGGTGGCCGCGTCGGGGAAGGTCCACGACGTCGACTGGCCGGGCTGCAGCGCCCGCGCCTGGCCGAAGAAGCTCACGGACACGTCCGTGTACACGGTGGCGGACACGCTGCCGACCAGCGGCAGGCTGATGCCGCCCTTGTTCTGCGCCGGGATGGTGTTGACGAAGGTGACCTGGCCGCCCTTGTCCACGCTGGCCGCGGGCGGGGTGAAGTTCTTGATCTCGATCGTCACGGCGGGGCTGCCGCGGCACTGGGGGCCATGAGGACCGAGAAGGCGGCCACGCCCAGCCAGCCGAGGACGGCGACTGCGACACCGCGCCTCGCGGTTCGACGGATCCGACCGGTTGCCATCGTCTGCTCTACCTCCATGTGCGCTGAGGACCTGTCCCGCCTACTGGCGGGTAACCCCCGTCACGGTGCATGAACGATGATGTGTGATCGCGGTTACGGCTAAACCTGGATTCGTCCACGAACTAGGGTCGGCGCCCGTGACAGTGCACCCGATCGGCGTACACGTCGGCCCCGGACTGAACGACGAGAACGAGCTCGACGACGGCGGGCCGCTGGCCCGGGCGGCGGAGATGGACGCGGACGGCGTCCAGGTGTTCCTGACCGACCCGCAGAGCTACAAGAACCCCAGGCCGCGGCCCGACGAGGCCGACCTCCTGACCTCCGACGTCATGGTCGTGGTCCACGCGCCTTACATGCTCAACGTGGCGACGACGAACAACCGGATCCGGGTCCCGGGCCGCAAGCTGCTCGCCGCGCACGCCACCGCCGCCGCGGCCATCGGCGCCGCCGGTCTGGTCGTGCACGGCGGGCACGTGCTGGCCGACGACGACCCGGCGACCGGCGTGGACAACTGGCGCAAGACGTTCGCCTACCAGCAGAAGGACGGCGGCTTCCCGCTCCCGCTGCTCATCGAGAACACCGCCGGCGGCGGCAACGCCATGGCCCGGGACCTCGACGCCATCGACCGGCTGTTCGACGCCGTGGGCGAGTTCGGCGCCGGGTTCGTGCTCGACACCTGCCATGCCTGGGCGGCCGGCTGGGACCTCGAAACCGTGGTGGACGACGTCCGCGCCCGGACCGGCCGGATCGACCTCGTCCACCTGAACAACAGCCGCGACCCGCAGGGTTCCAGTCGCGACCGCCACGCACCCCTGACCGGGGGCGAGATCCCGACCGAGCTACTCGTCGAGGTGGCGCGGGCGGCCGACTGCCCCGTCGTCCTCGAAACCCCCGGGGACGCCGCCTCGCACGCCGAGGAGATCGCCCTCCTGCGCACTGCGCTGGCCTGACCGACGCCGTCCTACCTCACCGTTCGGGGTCGCCCCTCACGGTCGACGGTGAGGTAGGTCCCCTGACGATCAGGTGACCTGATCAACCGGCGCCCCCGCAGGACAATCCGGTCGCGGGCCCGGTCGAGCGGACCCCCGCCGGATCGTCGACCCCCGGCCAGCTGGTCCGCACGACGTCGGCATCGGGACGCAGGACGTCGCGGACCACCAGGGCCATGAGCAGGACGACGGCGACGTCCCGGAGCAGCACTCCGAAGAAGAACCACTCGACCTCGATGCCGCGGTTGTCCGTGCCGAGGTAGTGCAGCATCGTCACGACCCAGACCAGGACCTCGGTGGCCTGCCACAGCAGCAGGGAGCGCCAGCGGGGCCGCGCGAGCACGGCGAGGGCAGCAGCCACAGCGAGAACTGCGGGCTCCACACCTTGTTCAGCAGCAGGAACCCCGCGACCAGGAGGAAGGCCAGCTGCGCCACCCGCGGCCGGACCGGGGCAGCCAGCGCGAGCCACGCGACACCGGCGGCGAGCGCCAGCAGGCACAGGGTGACGACCGCGTTGAGCACGGCCGGCGTCTCTCCGGCCGCCAGCGGGCCGTCCAGGATGCGCGAGTCGGTCACGTGCAGGGCGATGTTCCAGAGCGATTCCGGATTCGCCGGCCGCTCCCTGCTGAACACGAAGAACCAGGACCAGTTGTCGGGAGCGAGGGCGGCTACCGGCACGTTGACCGCCGCCCAGGCCACGGCCGCGGCCGTGGCCGTCGTGGCCCAGGTGCCCAGTCGGCCGGCCCGCAGGCAGAGCACGAAGAGGACGCCGAGCAGCAGCAGCGGATAGAACTTCGCGGCGACGCCCAGGCCCAGCAGCAGACCCGCGAGCACCGGCCGGGAACGCGCCCACGCGAGCATCCCCCGGTGGCCAGCGCGACGGCCAGCAGGTCCCAGTTGGTGAAGGCGTGCACGAGCAGCACGGGGAGAGGCCGATCATGGCCGCGTCCCACGGCCGGCGTCCGGCCAGGCCCAGCACGGCGCGCACCAGCAGCAGCGCGCTCACCGACAGCAGCAGGCAGGTCAGCACGGTGAAGGCCTGCACGGGAGGGACGTCCGGCAGCAGGCCGACCGCGTCGGCGGTCGGCTCGTACAGCCGCGCGCCGGCGGCGGCCAGGGCCATGAGGGCCCCGGTCAGGACGGGGTACTCGACCCGCGCGTCCAGGTAGGGCAGCGCTCCTTCACCGAGCCCGTAGCTGCCGAACAGCGGCACCGCGTCGGAGTAGCAGAGGTGCGTGTACTGACGGGAGCCGCTCCAGTCGCCGGACGAGCACGGGGCCTGCTTGGCCCAGGCGATCGCCAGGACGACGGTGGCGAACAGCAGGCAGACGCGCAACGGGGTCCAGAACTGCGCGCGGCCGGTCATCGCGTGCCGCCCCCACGGGCCGCCCACCGCCTCGCTGGCCTGGGCGGCCACCGGATCGGCCCAGGACGGCACCACGCGGTCCGGCGGGAGCGGGCCGGGCGTTCCACGTGGAACGAGCACGGACCCCTCCGGAGGTGCTCCGGAGGGGTCCGTGGAGGTGCTGCTCACCCGCTCAGTGTGCGGGATGGAGGACGGCGATCAGCCGCCCGCACCGCCGGGGTCCGCGGGCCGGCCCGCGTCGCCCGGTTGCCCGGGCAATGCTGGTGTGCCCCTCCGGTGGGAGGCTCCTCCTCTTCCTCGTCCGCATCGCGGATGCCGTCACCGTTCGCGTCCGGGTCGCTCGCGTCCGGGATCCCGTCGCCGTCCGTGTCGGGCCCCTGCGGCCGTTGCGACGTGGACGGGGCGGCCGTCGTCGGTGCCGGCGCCTGCGTCGTCGGTGCCGGCGCCTGCGTCGTGGGCTCCGGCTCCGGCTCCGGCTCCGGCTCGGGCTCCGGCACGCCCTCTCCGGTGTCTCCCTCGATGACCGGCTCGGTGGGGAGTTCCTCCTCGGGAGTCCCGTCGAGGACGGCGTTCATGAACTGCTGCCAGATCTGGCCGGGCAGCCCGGAGCCGTAGACGATCCGGCCCCGGGTGTCCTCGATGGCCGCGGCCCCCTGCGTGCCGACCCACACCGCGGTCGAGATCGACGGGGTGTAGCCCACCATCCAGGCGTCGGAGTTGTCCTCCCGGTTCAGCCCCTGGGTGCCGGTCTTGCTGGCCACCGGGCGGTTGCCGTCCAACGCGCGGTCGGAGGAACTGGCCACGTCCTCGAGGGCGACCGACACATCGTTGGCGACGTCGGGCGCGATCGCCTGCACCGCGTCGCTCGCGGGGTCGACGGTCATCAGGACCGCGCCGGTGTTGTCGGCGACCGACGCGACGAAGTGCGCGGGGCGGTGGATGCCGCCGGCAGCGAAGGTGGCGAAGCCCGACGCCTGCTGGATGGGCCGGACCGCGTACTCACCGATGCCGATGGAGCCACCGGTCGTGTCCGTCTCCGGGATGCTCAGCGACTCGTAACCCTTGAGACCGTCCGGCACCGTCGGGTCGCTGGCGTCCCAGGTGCCCGGGATGCCGGCGGCAGCGCGTGCCACCTCGGCCACCCGCTCCGGGCCGACCTCGTAGGCCAGGCCGTAGAAGGTCGTGTTCAGCGAACGGGTGATCGCCTCCTTGAGCGTGCAGGCCCCGCACTGGGCGTTCCCCGAGTTGACCACGGGCTGGCCCGGCCGGTCCGGGAACTCCTGGGGCGAGGTCCCGTCACGACGGGCGCCGACACCGATGCCCTGGTCGAGCGCTGCCGCCAGGGTGTACGGCTTGAACGACGAGCCGGGCGGCTTGAGGGCCTGGACGTAGTCGGTGGTGTCCACCGCGGGGTCCTCGTGCCGGCTGAACTCGTTGCCGTAGTAGGCCACCACTCCGCCGGTCCTCGGGTCGATCGCGACGAGGGCCTCGCGCAGCTCCGGGTCCTCGTCCCCCATGACGTCCTGCACGGCGGCGACCGCGGCGTCCTGCATCCCCTTGTTCACCGTCGTGGTGATCCGGAGACCGCCGGCGCGGACCTGCTGCTCGTCGTAGCCGTGCTCGGCCTCCATCTCGTCGAGGACCTGGCCGACGATGTGCCCCTCGGTACCACCAGGAAGTCCCAGCGACGACCCGGCCTTCGGCAGCACCGGCGGGTACACCGAGGCCGCCCGCTCCTCGGCGGACAGCCAGCCCTCCTCGACCATGGCGTCGAGCACCCGGCCCCAGCGGTCCTGGGCGTCCTCCGGGCTCACCTCGGGGTCGTAGCGGGACGGGCTCCGGATGAGGACGGCGAGCACCGCGCCCTGCTGGGCGGTGAGCTGCGAGGCCGGGACGCCGAAGTAGGTGTTGGCCGCCGCCTCGATGCCGTAGGCGCCGCGGCCGTAGTAGATCGTGTTGAGGTAGTTCTCGAGGATCTGCTGCTTGGTGTAGTTGTTGTCGAGCTTGATCGACAGGAAGAGCTCCTGGAACTTCCGGCTGAACGTCTGCTCGGAGTTCTGCAGGATCGCGTTCTTCACGTACTGCTGGGTGATCGTCGAGCCACCCTGGGTCGAGCCGCCCGTGAGGTTGTTCCAGGTGGCCCGGATGATGCCGGTCAGCGAGATCCCGGGATCGGAGTAGAAGCTGCGGTTCTCCGCGGCGAGGACGGCGTTCTGCGCGGGCTCGGCGATCTGGTCGAGCGCGACGTTCGTCCGGTTCTCGTCGCCCAGCCGGGCCATCTCCGTGACGCCGTCGTTGTAGTAGATGATCGTCGTCTGCGAGGTCGTGATCGAGTCGGGGCTCGGCACCTCGGTGCTCGCGTAGACGACGCCCACGAAGACCCCGAGCAGGACCAGCATGCCGGCGATCAGCCCTCCGGCGATCTTCAGCCGGCGGTTGCGCTTCTGCTTCGTGCTGCGGGCCGCCTTGCCCTTGGCCCCCTGCCCGCGGCCCCGGAGCGGCCGGCCGCGGGGCGGCCGCCGGCGGGACGCTGCGGGGCTCCGCTGCCGGTACGCGAGGCCGTGGTGCGAGCCCGCCCTCCGGCCGGCGGACGGCCCGAGCCGCGGCCGCCACCCCCACCGGTGCTCCTGGTGCGTGCCGGCGGCGGACGGCGGACCGATCCGGCGCGTGGTGCGACGGGTGAGGTCTCGTCGTGGGATGGCACGCGGAACCCCTCTCTGACAGGTCTCTGTCGTCAAATCCTGATCGGCGGACCGGTGGGCCGGTACGGCCGGTGTCTGCAGCTGTGTCGAGCGTGGCGTCTTGAGCTGTGCGAGCGGGGAGGAGCCCGTCCAGCGGTGCCCGGCTGGGGCTGCTGCGGCGGAAGGGACCGGCGGGACGGCGGGCCTCCCCGCGCGTCCGACCCCTACTCCGTCGCGGCCCGGCGGCGCCCCGCCGGGGCTGTCGCCCCGGGACGGGCTCGACACCGAGGACGTACGAGGAGTCCAGGTGGTTCCAGCCGCAGCTGCGGCACACCTCGACGGCGTACACGGTGAACTCCTCCTGCGCGGCGTCCATCCGGGCGAGCTCGGCCTCCGTCTTCGCCTGGCCGGAGGTCGGGCCGAGGTGGTCGCCGTACACGTAGTTGACGAGCGTCAGGCGCTCCTTGCGGCACACGGGACAGGCGACCGAGGTCGCCTCGCCGTGGTACTTCGCCGCCCGGGAGAGGTAGGGACTGGCGTCGCAGACCTCGAACAGACCCGTGCGGCCCGCGTACACGTCGGCGAGAACGGCTCGCCGCTGCAGCGAGTAGTCCACGACGGAGCGACGCCCGGGCACGGCGGCCAATGTACGCAATGGCACTGCGGTCCTGCCGGATCGCGCCGCGGCCACGTGCCGTCCCCCGGCCGGCGTGCAGCCGTCAGGCCGCGCTGCCGGGACCCGCCGCGAGCCTGCGAGCGGTGGGGGCAGCCGGGTCCTTCAGCTGCGCGGATCCCTCCGGGGCCCGCTCGGCGCGACCCGGCCGGCCCGACCCGCACGGGCCGCGCACGGCGTCCCGCTGGTGGCCACCCATCTCCTCAATGTATCGTCTCGATACATCGGGACGACCGGCTGGAGGAGGCGGAATGCTCGAGTTCGCCATCCTCGGCCTGCTCCACCAGTCACCGATGCACGGCTACGAGCTGCGCAAACGGCTGGCCGAGGTGCTCGGGGGATGCGCAGCATCTCCTACGGATCCCTCTACCCCGCGCTGAAGCGGATGCGTGCGGCCGGGCTCATCTCCTCCGACGAGCCCGATCCGCACGCCCTCCTGCCGGCGGACGCACCGCCGCTCACCGGGCGGCGCGGAAAAGTGGTCTACACGATCACCGCGGAGGGCAAGGAGCGCTTCCACGAACTGGTCAGCCAGACCGGCCCGGAGGCGTACGACGACGGCGGACTCTTCGGCGTCCGCCTGGCCTTCTTCCGGCACACCGCCTCGGACGCGCGGTTGCGGATCCTCGAGGACGCCGTCGCACCGTCGAGCAGCAGCGGGAGGGGTTGCGGGCCTCACTGGCGCGGACCCGCGAGCGGCTGGACCGCTACACCCTCGAGCTGCAGCGCCACGGCCTGGAGTCGGTGGATCGCGAGGTCCGCTGGCTCGCGGAGCTGATCGACAGAGAACGCCAGGAGGCGTCGGGACCGGCAACGGCACCCGACGGTCGCCCGCAATCATCCGCGGACCGCACCCGGTCCGCGTCCACCGGACCCCAGGGGTCCAAGGAGAAGGAGAATCCATGGGGTCAGTGAAGGTCGCCATCGTCGGCGTCGGGAACTGCGCGGCCTCGCTCGTCCAGGGCGTCGAGTACTACCGCGACGCCGACGAGACCGCGTCGGTCCCGGGTCTGATGCACGTGCGCTTCGGTGAGTACCACGTGTCCGACGTCGAGTTCGTCGCCGCGTTCGACGTGGACGCCAAGAAGGTCGGTCGCGACCTCTCCGAGGCCATCGTCGCCAGCGAGAACAACACGATCAAGATCGCCGACGTGCCGCCGCTCGGCGTGACCGTCCAGCGCGGCACCACCCTCGACGGGCTCGGCAAGTACTACCGCGAGATCGTCGAGGAGTCCGACGAGCAGCCGGTCGACATGGTCTCCGCGCTCCGCGAGTCCGGCGCCGACGTGCTGGTCTGCTACCTCCCGGTGGGCTCCCAGCAGGCCGCCGAGTTCTACGCGCAGGCGGCGATCGACGCGAACGTCGCCTTCGTCAACGCCCTGCCGGTCTTCATCGCCGGGACCAAGGAGTGGGCGGACAAGTTCACCGCGGCCGGCGTCCCGATCGTCGGTGACGACATCAAGAGCCAGGTCGGGGCGACCATCACCCACCGCGTGCTCGCCAAGCTGTTCGAGGACCGCGGAGTGCAGCTCGACCGCACGATGCAGCTCAACGTGGGCGGCAACATGGACTTCAAGAACATGCTCGAGCGCGAGCGCCTGGAGTCCAAGAAGATCTCCAAGACCCAGTCGGTCACCAGCCAGGTGGACCGCGACATGGGCAAGGGCAACGTGCACATCGGGCCGTCGGACCACGTGCCGTGGCTGTCGGACCGCAAGTGGGCCTACGTCCGGCTCGAGGGCCGCGCGTTCGGCGACGTCCCGCTGAGCCTCGAGTACAAGCTCGAGGTCTGGGACTCCCCGAACTCCGCCGGCATCATCATCGACGCGGTCCGCGCCGCGAAGATCGCCAAGGACCGCGGCATCGGCGGCCCGATCCTGTCGGCGTCGAGCTACTTCATGAAGAGCCCGCCGGTGCAGTACGACGACAGCCAGGCCCGCGACGCCGTCGAGGCGTTCATCCGGGGTGACATCGAGCGCTGACGGCCGCTCCAGTACGTCACCAGGGCCCGCATCCGTTCCCGGATGCGGGCCCTGTGCCGTGTCCTTCGGTCCTGCGGCCGCACGCTGCATACGCTGCACCGCATGCCTGCCCGCCCGCCGCGCCTGCTCGTCGCCGCAGGCCTCGCGCTGGCCCTGGCCACCGGGTGCACGACCGCGGGCGGCGCGGACCGCAGCCCCGGGGACCCGGTGACGGAGACGGATGCGCAGCACCTCGCCGGCCTGCTGCAGCGCAACCAGCAGCGGGGTGGCGCGGACTTCGTCGTCACCGCGCCCTACGGCGAGGGGACGGTGCTCACGCTGACCGGCTCCGTCGACTTCCGCAACGGCGTCGGCCGGGCCCAGGCGGTCACCAGTTTCGACGACGGCCGGCCCGACGACGTGCGGACCCTCTTCTTCACCGACGACGAGACCTGGGTCGGTGACGTCCCTGGCCTGGTCGACGCCCTCGCAGGCAGCGGCGCCGCCGGGGCGACGTACCTGAGGCGCCCGACCACGACCGAGGCCGAGGACGGCGTCCCGTTGCTGCTCGACGTGATCACCCGGGTGCTGCTGAACCTGTCGGCGCGCGAGGCCGACGACCCGCGGGCGTTCCTCGGCGGCGACTACACCTGGGAGGGTCAGCGCTCCATCGACAGCCGCCTGACCACGCTCTTCGGAGCGCCCGAGGGCCGGACCGTCGCGGTCGACGCCGCCGACGACCTGCTGACCCAGTTCGTGACGACCGTCGGCGGCTCCGCGTTCGACGTCACCGTCACGCTGTCCGAGCACGGCATGCGCCGGATCGACCTGCCCGCCGAGGAGGAGACCGCAGCTGCGGCCGAGCACCCGGACGTCGCGGCGGCCCTCGGCATATGAGAAAGGGCCCCTCTGCAGAGGGGCCCTGGATGCAGCAGGAGAGGGCGGCCTCTTCCCCAGACCGCCCTCTCCCGCGTTCTTCCTACCAGATCCGGAGGGCTCCGGGCACCCTCAGTTGACGGATGGGTCTGCTGGGGCAGTCGAGAGCACGCCGAGCCGCCCGGTCTGCCGGCCGAGGACGGTGCGCCAGAGCTCGGGACCCGACCGCGGGCACAGCACGTCACCCGGCTGGCCGGGCACGCAGGCCCAGGCACCCTCCGCTATCTCACCGGCGAGCTGCCCCGCCGACCAGCCTGCATAGCCGGCGAAGACCCGCAGCCCGGCCACCTGCTCCTGCAGGGCAGCGGGTTCGCTGTCGAGGTCGACCAGGTGGACGTCGCCGGCGACCGGCCGGAGCGGAGCGTCAGCGGCATCGCCGGACGGAGCCGTCGGGCAGACGGCCAGGCAGAGCGCCGTGTCCGTCTCGCAGGGGCCGCCCACGTGGAACACACCGGGCGTGACGGCGAGGTCGCACCAGCCGGGCAGCACGTCGCGGATCTCCACCTGGCTGGGCCGACCGAGGACGACGCCCAGAGTGCCGGTGTCGGAGTGGTCGAGCACGTAGACGACCGAGCCTGCGAACGTGGGATCGGTGAGCGCGGGCATCGCCACCAGCAGCGCCCCCGGGCGGACGTCGTCGAGGTCCCCGATCGTCAGTGCCGGGACCGCGGGCACGCGTCGACCGGCCACGGGCCGCGCGGGCGGACCGGACTCGGGATCGGGCGGTGAAGGCACCGGGGTCATCCCGACCAGTGTGCCCCACCAGCGCGCCCACGGCGGCCGATCGCCCGCGGTCCCGGGCAACCGTCCGCCCTTAGGGTGATCGGGTGCCGCAGGTGGATACGAGCGTCCGGCACGTGCTCCGCCGTCGGGACTTCCGTCGCCTGCTGGGCACCCGGCTGTTCTCCCAGTTCGGGGACGGCGTCTTCCAGGCCGCCCTCGCCGGCACGGTGCTCTTCAACCCGCAGCGAGCCGCCGATCCCCTCGACATCGCGGCCGGCTTCGCCGTCCTCCTGCTGCCCTACTCCCTGGTCGGCCCCTTCGCCGGCGTCTGGCTGGACCGGTGGAGCCGCCGTCAGGTGCTGCTGCGGGCCAACGTGGTCCGGGCCGCTCTCGTGGCCGTCGTCGCGGTCCTGATCCTGGGCGGCGTCGAGGGGCCGGCTTCTACACGGCGGGTCTCGCCGTCTTCTCGGTCAACCGGTTCGTGCTCTCCGCGCTGTCCGCGGGGCTGCCGCACACCACCGACGAGGAGTCCCTGGTCCTGGCCAACGCGCTGTCCACGACGGCCGGCGGGGTCTCCACGGTCGTCGGCGGTGCGGCCGCGATCCTGGTGCTCGAGGCCACCGGGTCGGGGAACCCCGGCTACGCCGCCATGGCGCTGGCGGCGGCGGTCCCCTACCTGGCTGCGTCCACCGTGGTCCGCGGGTTCTCCCGTCCCTACCTCGGGCCCGACCACATGCCGGACGTCGTCCGGAGGGCTGCCCTCGACACCGCACGGGACACGTTGTCCGGCCTCGTGGCAGGGGCCCGGCACGTCACCGCCCGGCCGCCCGCTGCCGCCGCGCTGCTGGCCATCGGTCTGCACCGGTTCTGCTACGGCGTCTTCACGCTCATGACGCTGCTGCTCTACCGCAACACCTTCGCCGACGGTGGCGGCCTCTTCCCCGGGGGCATCCTCGGCCTCGGCCAGGTCGTGGCCGCCGCGGCCGTCGGCACGCTGGTCGCGGCGGTGGTCACGCCGCCCGTCGTGCGGCGCATCGGGACCCGGCGGTGGATCCCGGCCCTGCTGATCGGCGGTGCCGCCGTCCAGGTCGCGCTCGGCCTGTGGTTCACGACGGTCGCCGTCGTCCTGGTCGGTCTGCTCCTGGGATTCGTGGCCCAGGGGTGAAGATCTGCGTCGACAGCACGCTGCAGGAGACCGTGGAGGACGACTTCCGCGGCCGGTGCTTCTCGGTCTACGACACGCTCTTCAACCTGACGTTCGTGGTCGCCCTCGTGGTCGGCGCGTTCACGCTGCCGGAGTCGGGGCTCTCGTCACTGGTGCCGGTGGTGGTCGCCGGCGGCTACCTGCTGGCGGCCGGCACGTACTCGCACATCACCCGCCGGCACTGAACCGCGGTCAGAGCTCGGGGACGCACGGACCCCTGCCCAGCGCGGCCAGGCCGGTCAGGTCGCCCGGGGCGAAGTCGGGCACCTCGCGTCGCGCCTCCGGGAACATCAGCTGCTGCTCGTCGTCGACGTGCCCGAGCCCCACCAGGTGGCCGAGCTCGTGCAGGACGATCGCGCGGGCGGTGCGGGCACCGTCGCGCAGGGCCAGGATCTCGGGCATCCGGTCGGCGTCGAGGAGACCGTCCCCGTGACGAAGACCTGCGGCCCCTGGCCGAGCGACACCGCGACGCTGCCGGCCTGGCCCACGGTGTCGCCGCCCAGCGCGGGGTTCTGCTCCTCGGTCTCCCACGCGACCAGCACCGGAGCCCAGCGGTCCCCGTACGTCTCGGGCTGGAAGATCCGGCGATCGAGGGTGCTCGGCTCGGCGCTGCTGCCGTCGTGGACGAACCGCAGCCCCGTCACCTCCGAGATCCGGGCGAAGGCCGCGTGCACCGCCTCCTCCCCACCGGCGGGTGCGTTGTCCGGGCGGACGACGTAGTGCACCGGCCGGCACGGGTCGTAGGCGACCGGAGTGCCGTCGACCTGGAAGGCGATGAACGTGTGCGACCCGCCCTCGGCCGGGGCGGGGGCGGCGTGCCGAGCGGGGAGCGGGCGGCTTCCTGGCCGGCCGTCGGACGGTCCGGCGGGGAGGTGCGGGTCGGCGCCGTCGCCGTGGGCAGGGCGGACGCACCGCTCCGGGAGACGTCCGGCTGCACCGTCGTCCACGGCCAGGAGACCGGGCCCACCAGGACGGCGGCCCCGAGGCTGAGCAGGACCACCAGGGGAGGACGAGCAGTGCGTGCAGGGTCCGGCGCCCGCGGCGCCGCCGCGGCGGGGGCGGGACGCCAGGACTGCGCCACGGCACGGGATCGACCCGGAGCCCGGCGGCCTCGTCGAGGACCCACTGCGGCACCCGTCCGCTCGGCGAACTCGGCGCCGGGCCGTCCCCGGGAACAGGGTCGCGCTCGGCGGGATCGGACGGGTGCACGCCCCGATTGTCGGCATGACCGCGCCGCTCCTGGAATGCGGCGCGCGGATCGGGCGGGTTCAGCCCTGCTGGTCGGCCCACCACCGGAGGAGGGCGGCCTCGGCGTCGTCGCGATCCAGCGGCCCGCGTTCGAGGCGCAGATCCTTGAGGAACCGCCACGCGCGACCGACCTCCGGGCCGGGGCCGAGGCCGAGCAGTTCCATGATCGCGTTGCCGTCGAGGTCGGGCCGCACGCGGGCCAGGTCCTCCTGCTCCGAGATCTCCTGGATCCGCGATTCCAGCGAGTCGTAGGTGGCCGAGAGCGCGGCCGCGCGCTTGCGGTTGCGCGTCGTGGAGTCCGAGCGGACCAGCTTGTGCAGGCGGGGAGCAGGTCACCGGCGTCGGTCACGTAGCGGCGGACGGCCGAGTCGGTCCACTCCCCGGTCCCGTACCCGTGGAACCGCAGGTGCAGGAAGGTCAGCCGGGAGACCCCTCGACGACGTCCTTCGGGAACCGCAGCGCGGTCAGGCGCTTGCGGACGAGCTTGGCGCCGACCACCTCGTGGTGGTGGAAGGAGACGCGACCTCGCGGTTCGTGCCGCCGGGTCGCCGGCTTGCCGATGTCGTGCAGCAGCGCTGCCAGGCGGAGCACGAGGTCCGGGGACTGAGCTCCTGCATCCGCCTGCTCGAGGGCGATCGCCTGGTCGAGCACGGTCAGCGAGTGGGTGTAGACGTCCTTGTGCTGGTGGTGCTCGTCGATCTCCATCCGCAGCGCCGACAGCTCCGGCAGCACGACGTCGGCCAGACCGCTGTCCACGAACAGTTCGAGCGCCGCCCGCGGAGCGTCCTGCAGGAGCGTCTTGGACAGCTCGACCTGCACCCGCTCCGGGGTGATGCGGGCCAGCTCCCCCGACATCGCGGTCATCGCCTCGACCACCTCGTCGACCGGCGCGAGCCCCAGCTGCGCGACGAACCGGACCGCCCGGAGCATGCGGAGCGGGTCGTCGGCGAAGGAGTCGGCGGCGGCGCCGGGAGTGCGCAGCCGCCCGGCCAGCAGATCGCCCAGACCACCGAAGGGATCGGTCACCGTCCGGTCCGGGCCCAGGGAGACGGCCATGGCGTTGACGGTGAAGTCGCGCCGGACGAGGTCGTCCACCAGCGACTCGCCCCAGGCGACCTCCGGATTGCGGGACTCCCGGTCGTAGCGGTCGGCCCGGAAGGTGGTGATCTCCACCCGCACGCCGCGGACCTCGGCCCCCACGGTGCCGAAGGCGATCCCGGTGTTCCACGTGGAACCGGCCCAGCCCGACAGCAGCTCCAGGACCTGGTCGGGGCGGGCGTCCGTTGTGAGGTCCAGGTCGCCGGTGGGGCGGGTGGAGTCATGCCCGAGCCCGTCGGACGCGGCGGCCAGCAACGCGTCGCGGACGGAACCGCCGACGAGGTGCACCTCGAACCCGGCCGCCGTGAAGCGCTGCCCGAGGTCGGTCAGGACGGGGAGAGGGCGATCAGCTCCCGCACGGTCTCCTGCACGGCCGGGGGACCGGTGGCACGTCGGGAGGACTCGAGGGAGTGGCGGACACGACCAGCCAGAGTAGTGCGACGGCGCCGTGGCCCCGGTCCGGCCCGCTCTTCGATCCGGCTCACCGCCGTCCTACCTCAGCATTCCGGGTCCTCCCGCACGGTCGACGGGAAGGGAGGAACCGGAATGACCAGGAGACCTGATCATCGATGCTCCGGGGCTGTCGCCGGCCATGCCACTGGTCCGGCTCCGCGCCCCCGTCCGCTCCTCACTCGTTCCTCCCTGCGATGCTCCGGGGCTGTCGCCGGCCATGCCACTGGTCCGGCTCCGCGCCCCCGTCCGCTCCTCACTCGTTCCTCCCTGCGATGCTCCGGGGCTGTCGCCGGACTCGCGCTACCCTCCTGGCATGGCTGGGACGGGCGGGCGTGGGCGCCCCGGCCGCCGGCTCCGTCGGGTCGACGAGACCTCTGCCGGGGGCCTGGTGGTGGCCGACGACGGTGTGACCGGGCCCCGTGCCGCCCTGATCGGCCGGACGGACCGCCGCGGTCGGCTCCTGTGGTCGCTGCCCAAGGGCCACATCGAGGCCGGCGAGACGCCCGAGGACACCGCCGTCCGCGAGGTGGCGGAGGAGACCGGGATCATCGGCGAGGTGGTCGCTCCGCTGGGGATCATCGACTTCTGGTTCGTCGCTGACGGCCGCAGGGTGCACAAGACCGTGCACCACTTCCTCCTCCGCGCCATCGGCGGCGCCCTGTCGGACGCCGACGTCGAGGTGACCGAGGTCGCCTGGGTGCCCCTGGAAGAGCTCAGCGAACGCCTTGCCTACGCCGACGAGCGGGCACTGGTCGAGCGCGCGCCCGCACTGCTGGCCGACAGCGCGTGATCCGGACGGCGCTGCCGCGCGCCGCCGTCGCACCCTTGTTCGCCACGGCGCTCGGTCTCGGTGTGCTGGGTGGCCCCGCGGCGACCGCTGCCGCCGCGCCGCTTCCCGCCCCGGTGCTGGCCGTTCCGGCCTTCACGGCCGCGCCGGACGAGAACGCCCTCGGTCCCGATCGTCCGGTCACCATCGAGGTCGGCCGTTTCGAGCCGCGGACCATCACTCCCGGCTCGCTGGTCACCGTGACCGGGCTGCTCACCAACACGGGATCGGCGCCGATCACCGACCTCAGCGTGCGCCTGCAGCGCGGGGACGTGCTCACCACCCGCGCCGAACTGGCCGCCGACCAGCGCGACCCCGATCCGGCCACCACGGTCCTCGTGCCGTTCCAGCCCGTCGACGGCGCGCTGCCCCCGGCGACGAGCTCCCCTTCAGCTACACCGTGCCCGCCGAGGAGCTGAGGCTCACCCAGGACGGCGTCTATCCGGTGCTCCTCAACGTCAACGGCACCGCCGACGGCCTCGAGCAGCGGGTCGGCGAGCTCTCCACCTACGTGGTCCAGCAGCCGGCCGCACCCACCGCACCCACCGACCGGACCGCCGTCGCCTGGCTGTGGCCCATCGTCGAGTCCTCGCACCGCACCGCCTCCGGCGGCTTCCGGGACGACGGACTGGCCGAGTCGGTCAGCAGCGGGGACGGCTCGACCGCGCGCTGGCGGTGATCGAGCGGCTTCCCGGCGGTGTCACGGGGGACGGGACGCCGGCCGCTCCGGCGCTCCAGGTGGCGCTGGCGATCGACCCGGCCCTGGTCGAGGAGCTGCAGCTCATGGCGGCGGAACCCTACGAGGTGGACGGCCGGCCGGGGACCGGGACGGAGGCCGCCGCGGCGTACCTCGACCGGTTGAGCGCCGTCGCCGACGTCCACCCGGTCATCGCCCTGCCCTACGGGGACGCCGACGCCGACGCGCTCATCGGCGCAGGCCTGCCGGACGTCGTCACGCGGAGCCTGCCCGGCACCGCAGAGGGAACGGCCCAGGACCCGCCGGGCACCACCCCCACCGACGACGGCGCACAGGCCACCTCCGCCGACGAGACCCCTGCCGCTGACGGACCCGACGCGGCGGAACCCGGCGACGACGCGGCGGCCGACGAGGACACGGGCGCCGCCGGGGAGGGTGCCGGCGCGGCGATCCTCGCGGGCGCCCTCGACGTCGAACCGCGGACGGACCTGTTTTGGGCCGCCGGTGGATCGCTGCGCCCCGACACGGTGCCGGTCCTCGTGGAGGGAGGCGTCGAGACCGTCGTCCTCGGATCGGGCGGGCTGTCCGACGGTGACGACGCCATCGGCCGGGTGGATTCCACAGCCGCGGCCCGGACGGCGGTCGCCACCGCGGCCGGACCCCTGGAGGTCCTGGTCGCCGATGCCACGCTGAGCGGTCTGGTGGGCGTGGCCGAGCAGACCCCGGGTGGCGCCCGCATGGCCGAGCAGCGCTATCTGGCAGAGCTCGCCCTCCTGACCACCCAGGCCCCGGACGGCGTCGAGCAGACCGTCCTGGTCGCGCCGCCGCGCGAGGTGGACGCAGGGCCGGAGGGAGCCGGGGCGATGATGGTCGACACCGCCACCTTGCCCTGGCTGCGGCCGGCCACGATCGCCGAGCTGTCCCAGACCGTCCCGGCGCCGGCCGGGGACCTGGTCGACCCGGCGGACGGGCTCGCCCTCGACCCCAGCGGTCTGGTCGACGTGGTGGCCGCCACGGCGATCCGGGACGAACTGGCCGAGGCCGTCGTCGGCGACGACGACATCGCCCTGCGCAGCTACGACGCGGCGATCTCCCGCGCCTCCTCGGCCACCCGGCGCGACGAACCGGAGGACTTCCGGGACGTCGCGGCGGCGCTGCGCTCGACGCTGTCCAGGCTGGGCAGCCAGGTGACCCTGCTCGTCCCGGCCGACGGCACCTACAGCCTCGGCTCCAGCGACGCCCCGCTCGTGCTGACCGTGCGCAACGACCTCCCGATGACCGTCGAGGTGCTGCTCGACGTCCGCACCCGTGGCAGCCGCGGGCTGTCGATCGGCGAGATCGAGCCGCAGACGCTGGCACCGGGGCAGCGGTCCACCGTGCAGGTGCCCACGGAGGTCCGCCAGGCCGGTGGCTTCGCGGTGCGCGCCCAGCTGACGACCCCGGGTGGCCGCCCCCTGGGCGACGAGATCTCCCTGCAGGTGAAGAGCACCGCCTACGGCTCGATCTCGCTGCTCATCACCATCGGGGCGGCCGCGCTGCTCGGCCTGCTCTTCCTGCGCAGGCTGGTCAACTTCGTCCTCCGTCGCCGCCGGGCGGCCGCGAGCGACGCCGCAGTCGCGGGACCGGACGGCGTCGGGCTCCAGCCGCCGCCGAACCGGAGCCCGGTGTGACCGCCGGTCCTCCCGACCGCCCGGACGCCCCCGACCACCAGCACCCCGCCGGCGAGGTCCGCTCCGGCCGTCCACCGGTCCCCCGCCGGCGCTGTCCCGCCGCGCCGGCGGCACCGCTCTCCCGCCACCGCCCTATCGGGCCGCCCCGCCGCCGTCCGCCCCGTTCGCCGATCCGGCATCTGCGGCGCTGACGCCGGGGCCTCCGCCGGTGCCTCCGCCGGTCACCCCCGACCGCCCGCCGCACCGCGAGCCGGCGCCCGTCCCGTGCCGCCGCTGCCGCCGCTGCGCAACCGCTGGGTGCCGGCCGCGGACGACAGCCACACGCAGGTGATCACCGTGCTGCCCCCGTCCCGCGCGGACCGGCGGCGGAGACGGAGGAGGAGGCCGACCAGCGGGAGGGTGCCGCCGGCGCGGCCGGCGGGATCCTGCGCGCCGCCGGCACGATGGCGGTCGCCACGCTCGTCTCCCGGATCACCGGCCTGCTCCGCACGATGGTGCTCGTCGCCGCGATCGGCGTGGCGGCGGTCGGCGACGCGTACAACACGGCGAACACGCTGCCGAACATCGTCTACGAGCTGCTGCTCGGTGGGGTGCTCGCCTCCGTCGTCGTCCCGCTGCTGGTGCACGCCCAGGAACGTGACCGGGACGGCGGTACCGCCTACGCCCAGCGGCTCAGCACGATCGCGATCTCCGGGCTGGTCGTGGTGACCGCGCTGGCCGTGCTCGCCGCTCCGCTGCTGACCCGGCTCTACGGGATCGTGGACGACCCCGAGCAGGTGCAGCTGGCCAACTGGCTGGCGCGCATCCTGCTGATCGAGATCGTCTTCTACGGGATCGGCGCGCTCGCCCAGGCCATCCTCAACTCCCGGGGGTCTTCGGGCCGCCCGCCTGGGCGCCGGTGCTCAACAACGTCGTCGTCATCGCGACCTGCCTGCTGTTCCTCGCCGCCAGCGGCCCGGGCGAGCTCACCCCGGTCACCATCACCCCGTTCCAGGTGTGGCTGCTCGGGATCGGGACCACCCTCGGCATCGCGGTCCAGGCGCTGGTACTGCTCCCCTGCTGCGCGGGGTCGGGGTGCCCCTGCGCCCGCGCTGGGGGCTGAAGAACACCGGGCTGCGCGAGGCGGGGACCCTCGGCCTCTGGGTGGTCGCCTACTCGGGGGTCAGCGCGATCGGGGTCGCCGTGGCGATCCGCATCGCCAACGAGGCCGGCCGGGAGGGCGGCCTGGGCTCGCTGGCCTTCGCCAACGCCAGCCTGCTGTTCCAGATGCCCTACGGGATCATCGGCGTGGCCCTGCTCACGGCGCTGCTGCCCCGGATGAGCCGGGCGGCCGCGCGGCACGACTCCCCGGCCGTCGTCGAGGACCTCTCCCTCGGAACCCGGCTGTCGGCGCTCGGCCTGCTGCCCGTGACGGCCGTCCTGGTCGTGCTGGGACCCCCGCTCGGCATCCTGGCCTTCGCGCGGGGCGAGACGACGGTGGCGCAGGCCGAGGGGATCGGCACGGCGCTGGCCATCGGTGCCTTCGGGTTGCTCCCGATGGCCGTCACGCTGCTCCAGCTCCGGGTCTTCTACGCGATGAAGGACGCCCGGACGCCGACGCTCATCCAGCTCGGCATGGTCTCCGTCCGCGTGCCCCTGCTGCTGCTCGTGCCCGCCGTCGTCGAACCGGAGCACGTCGTCGCCGGCCTGATGCTCGTCACCAGCATCACCTACGTGGCGGGCTGGGTCATCGGAGACCTCGCGCTGCGCCGCCGCCTGGGCGGCCTGCAGACGGGGGCGACGTTCGGCCCGCTGCTGCGCATGGCCGCCGTCTCGATCGTCGCCGGCCTCGTCGGCTGGCTTGTCCGGAACGTGACCGACGACCTCGTCGGCACGTCGTCCACAGGGTCGCTCGTGACGGTCCTGGTCGGTACCGTGGTCATCGGCGGCGTGGCTCTCGCAGGTCTCGTGATCGCCCGCGTCCCCGAGATCCGGGAGCCCTGGGCAGCACTCAGGGGACGGAAGGGACGCGGATGACCGAATCCTCGCGGGACGCGTCGCCACCGTCGGAGCGCACGCGCCGGCGGCCGCAACAGGACAGGGGTCGACAGTGTCGATGACATCGACGACCACCGGACTTCCTGACCGTTACCGGCCGATCGACCAGATCGGTCCGGACGAGGCGACGCCCACCGGGGTCATCCAGTGCTGGCGAGCCAAGGACCGCGTCCTCAACCGCGACGTGGCCATCCGTGTCCACACCCCCGCCGGCCCCGCTGCGCACGCCTGGATCAGCCGCGCCCTCACCGCCGGCGGACTGGCCACCCCCGCGCTGGCGATGGTCTACGACGCCTCGGAGGGTGTCGGGAGTGGGCCGGGGGCGACGCCGTGCCCGGGGCGCGGCCTATGTCGTCAACGAGTGGATCGACGGCGAGACGCTGGCCGAACGGCTGACCCGTGGACCCATGCCCGACCGCGAGGTGCGCACCGTCCTCCGCCGGCTGGCCGAGGGCGTCGCCGAAGCGCACCGGGTCGGCCTGGCCGTCGGCGGGCTGACCCCCGACAACGTCGTGCTCCGCCCCAACGGGCTGGTGGGCCTCGGGCCGTCCCGGCCGCCACCGGCACCATCGACGGCGACATCGCCGCGCTGGGGGCGCTGCTCGAGGCGTGCCTGACCGGCCTGGACCCCGCTCAGCCCGGCGTGCGCCGGCTCACCGGCCCGTCGGACCTGGTGGCCCTGGTGCGTCGAGCCCGCTCGACCGAGCCCGGCCAGGGTCTGTCCAGCGTGGCCGCGATGGCCTCGCTGCTGTCCGAGCGGTCCCGCCCGGGCCCGATGTCGGCGGCCGCGCGCGCCGAGGAGACCGACAGCGGCTGGCTCCGCCGTCTTCGCGACCGCCGCCCCGACCAGGCCGACCACCCGGTCGACGGCGCCCCCGCGGCTCGGACGGCGAGCCGGTCCGGCTGCACCCGCAGACGCTGCCCCCGTCCCGCCGGTGCGACCGGTCACCGGCACCCCCGTCCTCCCGGGCGCACTCGGTGGCGACACGATCGCGGCCGGCTCCGTCGCGCCCTCCGGCGGGGCCTATGCCGGCTCCGCGTTCCCCGCGCCCCCTGACCGCCGCGACGACGAGCCGCTCGACGTGCTGGACGACGACGCGTACGGCGGCCGCTACGACGAACCCCTGCACGACGATGACGAGGAGGACGGCGCCCGGCGGCACCGGCTCGTCGTCATCGGCCTGCCACTGCTCGCCCTGCTCGTGGTGGTCGCGCTGGCCTGGTGGTTCGGCAAGGGCGTCATCTCCGTCGCCGGGGACGTCGACGAGACGCCCGGGTCCACCCCGTCGGTGAGCGCTCCCACGGCCGGCTCCGAGGAACCGGCCGCCCCCGCCGGCGATCCCGTCCCGATCGCCGGTGGTGAGGTGTTCGACCCACAGGGCGACGGCGATCCCGACAACCCCGGCAGCGTGCCGCAGGCCTTCGACGGCGATCCGGCGACCGCGTGGTCGACGTACGAGTACCGGGGTTCCCCGGCCTTCGGCAACCTGAAGGACGGGGTCGGCCTGGTGCTGGACCTGGGGTCGCCCCAGCAGATCGCGGCGGTCACGCTCAGCAGCCCGACGCCCGGCGCCACCGTCGAGATCCGCACCGCCGACACCGCGGCCGCGAACGTGGACTCCTTCGGCGTCGTCGCCAGCGGCGAGCTCGACGAATTGACGGAGCTCGCCCTGGCCGAGCCGGTCACGGCCCGGTACGTCCTGGTGTGGCTGACCGGTCTGGTCCCCAGCGAGGGCGGCTTCTCGGCCAGCCTGGGCGAGGTCTCGGTCACCTCCGCAGGCTGAGGCACAACCTCCTCCTCCCCACCCCTCGCCCGCCCGGGGCGGTGGCCGGGAGGGGCCGCGCACGGGGACCAGGGAATGCGCCCCCTACGATCCTCGTTGTGCCGCCCGTGACTGATTTCCCCACGCCTGGTCCCGCCGTGACGACGGAGGAGATCGAGAACCCCGTGATCCCGCCGGCCGAGCACGACGGCGTCCGTGACCTGATCATCATCGGGTCCGGTCCGGCCGGGTACACCGCCGCCACCTACGCCGCGCGCGCCAACCTCCACCCCTGGTGTTCGAGGGCTCGCAGTTCGGCGGCGCACTGATGACCACCACCGAGGTCGAGAACTTCCCCGGCTTTCCGGAGGGCATCCAGGGGCCGCAGCTCATGGACGACATGCGCACCCAGGCCGAGAAGTTCGGCGCCCAGCTGGAGCCGCGCGACGTCACCGAGGTCGACCTCACCGTCGATCCCAAGATCGTCAAGGTCGGCTCGGACGTGTACCGCGCCCACGCCGTCGTCGTCGCCACCGGTTCCAAGTACCGGTACCTCGGCCTGGAAAACGAGCAGCGCCTGCTCGGACGCGGTGTCTCGGCCTGCGCCACCTGTGACGGGTTCTTCTTCCGCGACCAGGACATCGTCGTGGTCGGCGGCGGCGACTCGGCGATGGAGGAGGCCACCTTCCTCACCCGCTTCGCCAAGAGCGTCACCGTCGTCCACCGGCGCACCGAGCTGCGTGCCTCCAAGATCATGGTGAAGCGGGCGCAGGACAACGAGAAGATCCGCTGGGCGCTCGGCAAGCAGGTCACCGAGGTCCTCGGCGAGAGCACCGTCGACGGCGTCCAGATCACCGACGTCGACACCGGGGCCACCGAGACCCTGCCGGTCAACGGCATGTTCGTGGCCATCGGCCACGACCCCCGCAGCGAGCTCTTCGCCGGCCAGCTCAAGCTCGACGACGAGGGCTACATCCAGGTCGAGCACCCCAGCACCCGCACCAACATCGACGGTGTCTTCGCCTGCGGTGACGTGGTCGACCACATCTACCGGCAGGCCATCACCTCGGCCGGCACCGGCGCGGCCGCGGCGATCGACGCCGAGCGGTGGCTGGCCGACACGTTCGACGAAAGGTGAGAACCCCTCTGCCCCCGCAGGCTCGCGGCGGGATCCTGCAGAGGGCCGGGGCAAGGAAGAGAACGGGCGTCCTGGCGGTTGACCGCACAGGACTTCGAGCAAGCGGACGAGAGGGAGAACGACCGATGGCAGGCAACACCGTGACGGTCACCGACACCAGCTTCGCCAACGACGTGCTGGGCAGCGACAAGCCCGTGCTCGTGGACTTCTGGGCTGAGTGGTGCGGCCCCTGCAAGATGGTCGCCCCCGTCCTCGAGGAGATCGCCGCCGAGCACGGCGACAAGCTCACGATCGCCAAGCTGAACATCGACGAGAACCCGCAGATCGCCCGCGACTACCAGGTCATGTCGATCCCGACCATGACGGTGTTCCAGGGCGGCAAGCCGGTGAAGAGCATCATCGGAGCCAAGCCCAAGGGCGCGATCCTCAACGACCTCGCCGACTACATCAGCTGACGAAGGACCTACCTGCCCCCAGCGCTCGCACGCTCGCGGCGGGACACTGCAGGCACGCCCAAGGTGACGCCGAGCAGACGAGGGCCCGCCCGTCCACCCGGATGGGCGGGCCCTTGCTCGTCCGGGTGGACCCCGGTGGGCCGTCACGGTCCGCGAGGACGACAATCGTCAGCACGATGGGAGCCGACAGCCGTATGCAGATCCTGAGGCTCGGGGACCGCGGGGCCGCCGTTGCCGACGTCCAGACGGCGCTCCGGAGCCTCGGCCTTCTCCCCGACGTGAACGGTACTGCCGTGCCCCGGCCCCCGCAGGCCATGGCCACCCTCCCGAACGTCGCCCTGGACTCGGCGGTCTTCGACGAGGCGACGGAGCTCGCGGTCCGGCACTTCCAGCAGAACCGCGGCCTGTCGGTCGACGGGCGGGTGGGCGAGGAGACCTACCGGGCGCTGAACGAGGCCCGCTGGTCGCTGGGTGACCGCCTGCTGCGGTACGACCCCGAGCGGCGGATCCGCGGCGACGACGTGATCAACCTGCAGGAACGGGTGCACGAGCTCGGCTACGACGCCGGGCCGGTGGACGGGGTGTTCGGGCCGGAGACCGAGCGAGGTCTGCGCGCCTTCCAGCGCGACTACGGGCTCACCGCCGACGGGACGTGCGGTCCGGCCACCCTGCGTGCCCTGCGCCAGCTGGGCCGCAAGGTCACCGGCGGCCGGCCGCAGCTGCTGCGGCAGAGCGCATCGTTCGTGGAGAGCGGGCCGCACCTCATCGGCCGGCGCATCGTGGTCGACCCGGGGCACGGCGGCGAGGACCCCGGGTACATCGCGGGGAGACCACCGAGGCCGACCTGGTCTTCGACCTGGCCTCCCGCATCGAGGGCCGGCTCGCCGCGGCCGGAGCGACGGTCTACCTGACCCGCGGGCGGCACCAGAACCCCTCGCCCGCCGAGCGGACGGCGTTCGCCAACGACGCCCGCGCCGACCTGTTCATCGCCCTGCACCTGGACGCGCACAGCTCCGAGCACGCCCGCGGTGTGGCCAGCTACTACTACGGCACGGGGTCGGGCGCCTCGTCGACCGTCGGCGAGCAGTTCGCCAACCTGGCGCGCCGCGAGGTCCTCGCCCGCACCGGCATGCTCGACCTCGGCTCGCACCCCAAGACCTGGGACCTGCTCCGGATGACCCGGTCGCCGGCCGTCCGCCTCGACTGCGGCTACCTGAGCCACCCGGTGGACCGCTTGCTGCTGCTGGACGCCCGCGTCCGCAGCGCCGTCGCCTCCGCCGTCCTGGCCGCCGTCCAGCGCCTCTACCTGCCCGCCGAGGCCGACCCCCGACCGGCACCTTCGTGCTGCCGGAGCGGATCTGAGCCCCGTCACTGCGGTACTCCTGACGCACCGCGACCAGGTGCCGTCCCTGCCGTGCGCTGAGCCGCTGCGTCGTCCCGTCCCGGGACCCACGGGGGCCCCACTCGGGCCGACGATGAGCTGTGGCCCCGGTGTCGTCCGGAGGACGGCAGATCATTCAGTCCAGTGACTCCGGGAGGCCCGCCCCCGGCTCTCGCCGCGTCCCTACACTCGGAGGGTGCCCACCACTCCGCCCGGCCCACCCGCCGGTCCCGGTCAGCCGGGGACGCACCTGACGCACGGTGCGCATCCCCACGTCGTCCCGCGGCATCCGCGCCTGGACCCCCTGGCCGACCGGTACGCAGCACGCACCCACGGCATGAAGAGCTCGGAGATCCGGGCCCTCTTCTCCGTCGTGAGCCGGCCCGAGGTGGTCTCCTGGCCGGCGGCATGCCCGCGGTCACCGCGCTGCCGCTGGACGCCGTCGGGTCGATGATCGGCGAACTGGTGTCCGGGATGGGGGCGCAGACCCTGCAGTACGGCTCGGGGCAGGGCGATCCCCGGTTGCGCGAGCGGATCTGCGACGTCATGGCCCTGGAGGGCATCACCGACGCCTCACCGAGCGAGGTCGTGGTCACCGTGGGCTCGCAGCAGGGCCTGGACCTCGTCACCCGCGTGTTCGTCGACCCCGGTGACGTCATCCTCGCCGAGGCGCCCTCCTACGTCGGCGCCCTGGGCGTCTTCCAGTCCGCCGAGGCGCGCGTCCGGCACGTCGCCATGGACGACGACGGCCTGATCCCGGAGGCCCTGGAGCAGGCGCTGATCGAGTGCCGGGCCGCCGGCGACCGGGTGAAGTTCCTCTACACGGTGCCGAACTTCCACAACCCGGCCGGCATCACCCTGGCCGAGCCACGCCGCGAGGCGATCATGGCGATCGCCGAGCGCCACGACCTGCTGATCATCGAGGACAACCCGTACGGGCTGCTCGGCTTCGACCACGAGCCGATGCGGGCGCTGCGGGCCCGCGACTCCCAGCGGGTGATCTACCTGGGGTCCTTCTCCAAGACCTTCTCCCCGGCCTGCGGGTCGGCTGGGTGCTCGCCCCGCTCGCCGTCCGGGAGAAGCTCGTCCTGGCGACGGAGGCGCAGGTGCTCTGCCCGCCCTCGCTGACCCAGTACGCCGTGGCCCGGTACCTGGACACCCAACCCTGGCGCGAGCAGATCAAGCTGTTCACCGAGCTCTACCGCGAGCGGCGGGACGCCTGCCTGGAGTCCCTGGACGCCATGATGCCGGCAGGCACCACGTGGACCCGCCCCGATGGCGGCTTCTACGTCTGGTTGAAGCTGCCGCACGGCCTCGACGCGAAGCTCATGCAGCCCCGGGCGGTGAACGCGCTGGTCGCGTACGTGCCGGGCATCGGCTTCTACGCCGACGGCGGCGGCCGCGAGTACATGCGGCTGTCCTACTGCTACCCGGAGCCGGACCAGATCCGCGAGGGCGTGCGCCGCCTGGCCCGGGTCATCGAGGCGGAGCTGGATCTGCACTCCACGTTCGACGCCGTCGACACCGGCGCCTTCCGGGCCGTCCCCGCTCCGGCGGCGGGCACGACGCCGAGACGATGGTCGGGCCGGCCAACAGCGACACCTACGAGGACGGACGGGCATGACCCATCCCTCAGCCGAGCGGCCGACGGCCACTTCTCCCGCACCGGATGCGACCGGTCCCGCCGGGCTGCGCGCCGTCGTCCTCAGCGGCGGTCTGACCTTCGAGCGCGAGGTCAGCCTCTCCTCCGGGACCCAGGTCTGGGAGGAGCTGGTCCGGGCCGGGGTGGACGCGGAGATCCGCGACGCCGACGCCGACCTGCTGCCCGGGCTGGCCGCCTCGCCCGCCGATGCTGTCTTCATCGCCCTGCACGGCGCGACGGGGAGGACGGCGCGCTGCGCGCGGTGCTCGACCTCGCGGGCGTGCCCTACGTCGGGTCACCGGCCGCCGCATGCCGGCTGGCCTGGGACAAGCCGGCCGCCAAGTCCGTCGTCCGCGCCGCAGGGCGACGACCCCGGACTGGGTGGCGCTGCCGCACAGCACCTTCCGCGAGCTGGGCGCCGGGGCCGTCCTCGACCTCATGGTCGCCCGCCTGGGGCTGCCGCTGATCGTGAAGCCCGCCTCCGGGGGCTCGGCGCTCGGCGTGCAGAAGGTGGCGAACGTGGAGGAGCTCCCGGCCGCCATGGTCAGCTGCTTCGCCTACGGCGACACGGTCATGGTCGAGCGCTACGTCGAAGGGACGGAGCTCGCCATCTCGGTCATCGACCTGGGGAGGGCCCGCAGGCGCTCCCGGCCGTGGAGATCGTCCCGGCGTCCGGTGTCTTCGACTACACCGCGCGGTACACGCCGGGCCTGACCGAGTACCACGCACCGGCCCGTGTCTCCGACGAGGTCGCCGGTCGCGCTGCCGCGCTGGCCGTCCGGGTGCACGAGGCGCTGGGGCTGGCCGACCTCAGCCGGACCGACGCGATCGTCTCGCCGGACGGTGAGGTGCACTTCCTCGAGGTGAACGTCTCCCCGGGCCTCACCGAGACCTCGATGTTCCCCATGTCGGTCGAAGCGGCCGGCTACGAGCTCGGTGAGGTCCTCGCCCGGCTACTCGCCGGACGGGCTCGTAGCACGCGCTGACGAAGGACCCCGCGACCCCACGACTCGGACGCTCGCCGCGGTCTCCGCAGCAGAGGCCTTGCGTCAGTGACGTAACCGGCCCACGCACACGGGTGGGCTGGAATCAGACCTCCGGGCGGCGTCCCGTGATCTCCGGGGCCATGACGCCGATGATCCGCTGCAGGTCGTCGACCGAGCCGAACTCGACGACGATCTTCCCCTTCGAGCGCCCGATCTGGATCTTGACGTTCGTCTCGAACCGGTCGGAGAGCCGCGACCCGAGCTCCTCGACGCCCGGCGCCGAGATGTTGCGCGCACGCCGCTTGGCGGTCGGACGCTCGACGGCCGCCATCGCGACCGCTTCCTCGGTGGCCCGGACCGACATGCCCTCGGCCACGATCCGGGTGGCGAGCGCGTCCTGTGCCTCGGCGTCCGGGAGCCCCAGCAGTGCCCGGGCGTGCCCGGCGGAGATCACCCCGGCGGCTACCCGGGTCTGCACCTTCACCGGCAGCTTCATCAGCCGGATCGTGTTGGTGACCTGCGACCGGCTCCGCCCGATCCGGGTGGCGAGCTCTTCGTGCGTGGCGCCGAACTCCTCGAGGAGCTGCTGGTAGGCGGCCGCCTCCTCGAGCGGGTTCAGCTGGACACGGTGGATGTTCTCCAGCAGCGCGTCGCGCAGCATGGCGTCGTCCGTCGTGTCGCGCACGATCGCCGGGACGGTCTCCAGCCCTGCGACCCGGGCCGCGCGCAGTCGACGCTCGCCCATGATGAGCTCGTAGGCGCCCTCGCCGTTCTCGCGGACGACGATCGGCTGCAGCAGCCCGAACTCCTTGACGCTGTGCGCGAGCTCCTCGAGCGCCTCGTCGTCGAAGACCTGGCGCGGCTGCTTCGGGTTGGGGACGACCGACGTCACGGCCACCTCGCGGAGCTGCGCCCCGGGGACGCCGACGGCGCTGACGCCGTCGTCCGCCGGTCGCACCGGCGCCGCGTCGGAGCCACCGCGCTCCGACGGCGGATCCGGGACCAGCGAGACGGCCGGCGCATCCACGGCAGGGCCCGCCGGAGGCGCCGACTGGGCCGCGGGAGCAGCCGCGGCTGCCGCCGTGTGCTCCGGAGGAGCGCTGGTGGGGATGAGGGCCGCCAGACCCCGGCCCAGGCCGCCGCGCTTGCTCATGACCGCTCTCCGCTCACCCGTGGCTTCGTTCACGAACTCTCCTGCGTGCTGACTGCGTGCTGGGTGACCGGCGGTGGCGCCATGCCGGCCATGCCCGGGCGATCGAGCGGCGGGAGATCCACTCCGCGCTCGGCGAGCTGGCGGGCGGCCTCGACGTAGCTGGTCGACCCGCGGGATCCCGGGTCGTAGGTGAGCACCGACTGCCCGTAGCCGGGAGCTTCGGAGACCCGGACGTTGCGCGGGATCACCGCAGGCAGGACCAGCTCTCCGAAGTGGTTGCGCACCTCGTCCGCGACCTGGTCGGCGAGCTTGGTCCGCCCGTCGTACATGGTGAGCAGGATCGTCCGGACCGAGATCCCCGGGTTGAGGTGCTGGCGGACGAGGTCGATGTTGTTGAGCAGCTGTCCCAGGCCCTCCAGCGCGTAGTACTCGCACTGGATGGGGATGAGCACCTCGTCGCCGGCCACCAGCGCGTTGAGGGTGAGCAACCCCAGGGACGGCGGGCAGTCGATCAGGACGTAGTGCGGGCGCTGCTCGGGCGGCAGCTCGTGGACGTAGGCCTCGATCGCCCGGCGCAGGCGGTGCTCACGGGCGACCACCGAGACCAGCTCGATCTCCGCGCCCGCCAGGTCGATCGTGGCCGGCACGCACAGCAGCTTCGGGCTCGCCGTCGTGGGGTGGACGACCTCACCCAGGGAGTTGTCGCCGACGAGGGCGTCGTACACCGACGGCGTCCCCACGGTGTGCTCCACACCGAGAGCGGTGCTGGCGTTGCCCTGGGGGTCCAGATCGATCACCAGGGTGCGCAGCCCGTAGAGCGCCAGCGCCACCCCCAGGTTGACCGTCGACGTGGTCTTCCCGACACCGCCCTTCTGGTTGGCGATGGTGATGACGCGGATCCGGCTCGGCACCGGGAAGGGGTCCTGGTCGGCAGCGTGGAGAACCCGGGTGGCGCGGAGCGCCTCCATGGCGATCGGACTGTCGAAGTCGGCGGCGCTGCCCGTGGACGGGGACGACTGGTCGGCAGCGAGGCTGCTGCGCAGCCGTTCGCCGGGGTCGCTCATCGCGGGTCCTTCCTGCAGCGCTGGTCGAACGTGCACAGTCGTTTCACGTGGAACGCGGGTCGCGCATGGCGGTACCTGTTCCACGTGGAACAGCGGACGGGCACGTCCTGCCAGGGCGCCGTCACCGTGCTCCGCGCGTCATGACCACCACGGTAGTGGCAGCGTCCCCCAGCTCTGCACCGACGGCACGCGGATGTATGTCTCGCATGCCCGCGGCCTCCAGTTCGGGTCGCATCCGGGGTAGTTCCTCGAGCGCACGAGCACCGACGAGGGCGACGAGTTGGGTGCCGGGCCGCATGAGGCCCCGGCACCACCCGACGAGACGAGGGAGGGAGCGACCGCACGGGCCGTGACGACGTCGACCGCGCCGACCGCCGTTCCCACCGAGCGCTCCTCGGCGCGGCCGCGGACCACCCGCCACGGAAGGCCTTCTGGGCCCGCCAGGGCGCCCAGCTCAGCCAGGGTCTGGTCCAGGAACTCCACCCGTCGGGCCATGGGCTCGACCAACGTGAGCGTCACGTCCGGTCGGGCGAGGCCGAGGGGATACCGGGCAGGCCGGCCCCGCTCCCGACGTCGACCACGTGTGCCCCCGGGGACCGCCTCCGCCACCGCCGCGCTGTTGAGGACGTGCCGTTCCCACAACCGCGACACCTCGCGAGGGCCGATCAGCCCACGGATCACACCGTCCGACGCCAGGTGAGCGACGTACCGTTCGGCCAGCGGGAGAGCAGGGCCGAACACCCGCTCGGCGGACGAGGGGTGACCGGCGGGCCGCCGGACCCTGCGGCTGGATGGCTCACGCCGCCTCCTCGCTAGCGCTCGCCAGCTCGCTCACGTGACGGTCACGCGTCGGGCAGGACCACGACGCGACGGTTCGGCTCCTCGCCCTCGGACTCGCTGTGCACACCGGAGACCGAGGCGATGACGTCGTGGACGACCTTGCGCTCGAACGGGTTCATCGGTGACAGCCGCTCCGGCTGACCGCTGGAGGCGACCCGGCGGGCGGTCTCCCGGCCAGGGCCGAGAGGTCGGCGCGGCGTCGTGCCCGGAACTCACCGATGTCCAGCATGAGCCGGCTGCGCACACCCGTCGACTGAGCCACCGCCAGACGGGTGAGCTCCTGGAGAGCCTCCAGGGTCGCGCCGTCGGGCCCGATGAGGTCGGTCAGCTTTCCGCCGACGATCGCGACCGAGGCGCGGTCGCCCTCGACGTCGAGGTCGATGTCACCGTCCTTGTCGAGGATGTCCAGGAGCCGCTCGAGGTAGTCCCCTGCGACGTCGCCCTCCCGGACCAGCAGGTCGCCGTCCTCCTCGTCGTCCTCGTCCTCCTCATCGGCCTCCTCCGCCCCATCGGCCACGGGCTCGACGACGGCGTCGGCGCTCAGGGCGTCGTCGACGGCCAGGTCGGGGTCACCGACGCCGCTGGCGGCCGGCGTGAGCACGGTGCCGGGCGCGGCGGTGCTCGACGGAGCCGAACCCGACGGCGCGGTGCCGGAGGGAGCGGTGTCGGCGGTGACGGTGTCGGTGGGGTGCTGCGGTGCACTCACGGGGTTTCCTCCCAGGTCGGTGCGGGCGGCCGGGCGAACCCGGTGGTCGAGGGCGTCGATCTCCGACGCGCGGGGCTGGTCAGCGACGCTTGCGCTTGCCCCGGTTGGGCGGTGACTGCCCGGCCTTCGTGGCGCCGCCGGACTGCTTGCCCGGCGGGCGGCCGTTCGGCGTCCCGCGGTCCGGCGGCGAGGCGGCGTCGGGGGCCCCGTCGACAGTGGTGGGCGTGGCCGGGGAGCGACCGGCCGGCCACTCTTGGGTCGGACCGGCTTGGCCCCGGGCTTGGGCGCGAGTGTCTTGGGATCGATGACGGGCTTGTCGGCATCGGCCTTCGCCTTGGCGGCGTCGGACCCGGGCGGGGGCATCTTCCGCAGGATGAAGAACTGCTGGCCGAGCGTCCAGAGGTTGTTGGTGAACCAGTAGAGGAGGACGCCGATCGGGAAGAGGAACCCGGACACGAACAGACCGGCCGGCATGACGTACAGCAGGATCTTCTGCACCATCGCGGCCTGACCCTCGACCGGGCCCGAGCGCCGCATGATCTGCTTCTGCGTGTAGTACGTCGTGAAGCACATGATCACGATCAGCACGAACGCGACGATGCGGATGTTGGTGTAGGTGACGCCCTCGATGTCGAGGATCGCGGCTTCCTTGGCGCCGCTCATGTTGAACGACGAGGAGATCGGCGCACCGAAGAGCTGGGCGCGAGCCGCCTGGTCGGTCAGCTCGTCCGACCAGCTGTAGAGCCCCTGCTTGTCCGGGGCGAGCCGGCGCAGGACGTGGAACAGCGACAGGAAGACCGGGATCTGCGGCAGGATCGGCAGGCACCCGGCCAGGGGTTGACCCCGCGCTCCTTCATGAGCGCCTGCTGGGCGACGGCCATGCCCTGCCGGTCGCTGCCGTACTGCTTGCGCAGCTTGGCCAGCTCCGGCTGGAGCTCCTGCATCGCCCGCTGCGACTTGATCTGCTTGACGAAGAGCGGGAAGAGGATCAACCGGATCGTCACCACGAGGAAGACGATCGCCAGCACCCAGGACAACCCACCCAGGGCCGACTCGGCCGGTGGGTTGCCGAAGACCAGGTCCCACAGCGAGTGCCACCGCGCCATCACCCAGGAGATGCCGGTGTACAGCCAGTCAAGCAACGGAGGACTCCTCGTTCGCCCGGCGGGGATCCGGCGGGGCGGCTCGGTGGGGACGTCGACGGGCGGACGGCTCGGTGCCGTCCCCCGGGGACGGCGACGCTGCAGTGCTCGACGAGTGGCTGACCTGTGCGGTTCCGGACGCGCCTCGGCGCGCGGGAACGACGTCGACGCCGCCCGGGTGCCACGGCGCGCACTTCGCCAGCCGGCGCAGCGCGAGCCAGGTGCCGCGAGCGGCGCCGTGCACCTCCACGGCCTCGGCGGCGTACGCGCTGCAGGTCGGGTAGAAGCGGCACCGCGGCGGCAGCGCAGGGCTGATCGCGCGCGAGTAGAAGCGGATCGCCGCGAGGAGAGCCCGCCTCGTCATCGGTCCCGGGCCCGATCACCCAGCAGGCGGTCCAGCCCCGACACCAGGTCCCGGTGCAGGACCTCAGACGTCGCCGTGCCGGCCTCCGGCCGCGCGCGGACGACGAGGTCGGCGGTCGGGGGAGGCGGTGCAGTTCGTCGCGCACCACGGCGCGGAGCCGACGGGTCACCCGGTGGCGGACCACCGAGTTGCCGACGGCCTTGCCGACGACGAAACCGGCCCGGGCAGCGGATGGCTGCGTGGACACCGGAGCATCGGACGCATGACCGTTCCGCACAGCCGACGGATCGTCGGCCTGCTCGGGCCGTTCAGCGAGGAGGTGGAGGACCATGGTCGGCCGCCCGGCGCGCCTGCCGGACCGGACGACCGCGGTGAACTCCGGCCGCCGGCGCAGGCGTGCCTGCGCGGGCAGCACGTCAGGCGGAGAGCTTCTCGCGACCCTTGCGCCGACGACCGGCGAGGATCGCCCGGCCCGCGCGGGTCCGCATCCGCAGCCGGAAGCCGTGGGTCTTGGACCGTCGGCGGTTGTTCGGCTGGAACGTGCGCTTGCTCACGAGGTACTCCCACTACATGACATCGGCGGTGCGCTCCCGCCGGTGGGCGGACGCGCGCCGGGGCCGGGACGGCGACGTGCCGGATCCCGACGACCCCGGAAGCTGGTCACTGCGAACGGCACCCCCTCCGCGCACCTGCACGAGCTACCGCGCGGATGGGGAGCGGAGACAGAACCCGCCCACAGACTCCGGCCAGCATAACCGAGGAAGTGCCGAGGCCGAAGACCGGGCGGATCGCGACCACTGATGGTGCATCCGCCCGGCCGTCCGATGGCAGCGGCGCGCCGGAGCCGACGCGCCCGGGCGCGTCGGTGGAGCGTTGCCGGGCTGTGGATGAGGCTGTTAGCGTCGCCGTCGCTCCGCGTCGGACCCCAGGGTCCCGTCGCGCGGGCCGACCCCTCGGTCAACCGACCGTCGAACCGTCCGTTTTCTCGCCCCCACTGGCCTCCGACCTGCAGCGATGTCGATCGGTGCCGGACCGGCGCCCGGGCCGGCAGCTCGCGTTGCCGACCGTGCACAGCCTGTGGACACCGGTGTGGACCCAGTGCGTCCGCGCATCCACAACGGAGTTCCGCAGACAGCGCCACCGTGTGCCGGCGGCGACCGGGGAGGAACGGCGCACCGGGGTCGACAACATGGGGAGGAAGAAGCGGCATGGCCGATGCCACGCTGGACCTGGCGACCGTCTGGGACCAGATCCGCGAGCGGCTGGCGACGAGCCTGTCCCCTCAGCAGAACGCGATGCTCAACCTGACCCGCCCGCTGGGTCTCGTCGAGGACACCGCCGTCCTCGCTGCTCCCAACGAGTTCACCCAGACCGTGCTCGAGTCCCGCATGCGCCGGGTGCTCGCGGAGGCCCTGTCGGAGCAGTTCGGTCGCGACATCCGCGTCGCCGTCCAGCTGGAGGACTCGCCGCCGGAGCCGGCGCCCGAGCCGCGCGACGCAGGACCCACCCGTCGGCCGTGGACCGCGGCCGAGGTGCAGCGTGCAGAGGAGGACCGCGCCAGTCGCGACCGGGCGGACGACGGGCGCAGCGCCTTCGGCGTCCGCACCGATGCCGTCGGTTCCGCGCCCTGGGAGCGGGACGGCATCGACGAGCGGCCGGTCCGCGCCGACTCCGAGGTGCGCGAGCTGCGCCCCGCCGACCGGGCGCCCGTCGACCGTGGTGCGCCGGGGGACTGGGCCACCACCTGGGGAAGCCAGCCCACCGGTCAGGACTGGGGCGGAGCCGAGGACGGCCGCTCCGCCGACGTCCTGCCCTTCGACGTCGAGGGCCACGACGAGCGCGGACGGCCCGCCGGCGGGGAAGCCGCGGACGCCGTCCCGATTCGGGCCGCCCGGCCGGCCTGGACCCCGGCATGAACCCGAAGTACGTGTTCGACAGTTTCGTCATCGGCAACAGCAACCGCTTCGCCCACGCCGCGGCGGTCGCCGTGGCCGAGGCGCCGGCGCGCGCCTACAACCCGCTGTTCATCTACGGCGAGTCCGGGCTGGGCAAGACGCACCTGCTGCACGCGATCGGGCACTACGCGGCGCGGATGTTCCCCAACGTCAAGGTGCGCTACGTCAGCACCGAGGAGTTCACCAACGAGTTCATCAACCTGGTGCACTCCGGCCGCGCCGAGGACTTCCGTCGTCGCTACCGGGACATCGACTTCCTGCTGATCGACGACATCCAGTTCCTCGAGCGCGCCGAGCGCACGCAGGAGGAGTTCTTCCACACGTTCAACACGCTGCACAACGCCAGCAAGCAGATCGTCATCACCTCCGACCGCGCCCCGAAGAAGCTCACGACGCTGGAGGACCGGCTGCGCACCCGGTTCGAGTGGGGCCTGATCACCGACGTCCAGGCGCCCGATCTGGAGACCCGGATCGCGATCCTCCGGAAGAAGGCCTGGGGCGAGCGGCTGCAGGTCCCCGACCCGGTGCTCGAGTTCATCGCGAGCAAGGTGCAGACCAACATCCGCGAGCTCGAGGGCGCGCTCATCCGGGTGACGGCGTTCGCCAGCCTCAACAAGCAGCAGGTCGACCTGCCGCTGGCCGAGCTCGTGCTCAAGGACCTGATCAGCGACGAGCAGGGCCCGCAGATCACCGCGGCGATCATCATGGCGGCGACCGCGGAGTACTTCTCCGTGACGATGGAGGAGCTGCAGGGCTCCAACCGCAGCCGCACGCTGGTCAACGCCCGGCAGATCGCGATGTACCTGTGCCGCGAGCTGACCGAGCTGTCCCTGCCCCGGATCGGTGCCTCGTTCGGTGGCAAGGACCACACCACGGTCATGCACGCCGTCAAGAAGATCACCAACCTGATGAGCGAGCGGCGGGCCACCTACACGCAGGTCACCGAGCTGACGGCCCGCATCAAGAGCCGCGCCCGCCAGTAGAAGCGGACGTCGGGGGCCGGTACGTGCTGGTTGGCGACGGCACTGGTCGACCGCCGTGACTCCTGGGGACGGCAGGGAGCCGGCGTGGATCGGTCGCGGGGCCCGGAGGGTCCCCGGCCGAGACATGGGCAGCGGCTCCACGGCGGCCGGGGACGGCACGTGGACGCGGTGTCGTCCGGAGGACGACAGAGTTGTCGCCCGCGGTGTCGTCCGGAGGACGACAGAGTGGTTGTCCCGGGGTTGTCCACAGCCGTGGACAGAAGTCGACACCGGAGAAGCCCTCGTCGGAGGCGGTCGCCGTCGCCGCCCGGCGAACGACCGTCGTCGACTCGTCGAGAAGTTGTCCCCAGGAATGTGCACAGGTTGGGGAGATCTCGTGCGCACCAGGTCACCTCCCGTCACCGGGGACCAGCGCCGGATCGAGGCCGCCGGCCAGGTCAGCCGCCCTTGACAAGGCTGTGAGCTGCAGTTATGCCGCTCGGCAGCATGTCCACCCACCTGGCACCTGGCCAGTCGGCCACTCTCTCCGGCGCGGGTCGGGCACGGCTGCGCGCAGCCTGGGGATGCAGCGGGGAGACGAAGGGGACAGAGGGTGGACGCCCGGCCGCGACGGTGAACAGCCATCGAGATGTCCACGTGTCGACAACAGGTCGACGGTGACCACCCACAATCGGCCAACAGGGGCATTCCGGCCTTGACCTGCGGGAAGAGGCCCCATCCCCAGCTTCCACACGTGTGATGACGAAGATGAGGTATTTCTCCCGATGAATCCTTGAACCACACTCTGGGTGGGAAGCCCCGTTCCGAGGCCCCCGGAGGCCCACTGCCACGCAACAGGAACGACGCGCACCGAGCCGGCGGCCGGCCCTGATCGGGATGGGGAATCTGCGGCCCAGGAGGCACAACCAGCTCATCTGGGGACCGCGGTTTCCCCCGAGGGGCCGCAGCAGGCACGATGAGCACCGCACCGGCACCGGACGCACGTCGTCCCCTCGCCGGTACCAGGAACAGGCGCACCCGGTAGAGGGGCGCCGAAGCTGAGCTGGGGTGGGTCGAGAGATGAAGTTCCGGGTGGCACGTGAGGTGCTCGCCGACGCCGTCGCATGGACGGCGCGCAGCCTGCCGCCGCGACCGTCGGTACCGGTCCTGGCCGGGATCCTGCTCGAGGTCGACGGCAACCAGCTGTCGGTCTCCGGCTTCGACTACGAGGTGTCGGCACGGGCCGAGGTCGACGTGCACGCCACAGAGAGCGGTCGCGTCCTCGTCCCCGGCCGGCTGCTCGCCGAGATCACGCGCGCGCTCCCGCCGCACCCCGTGGAGATCACGGCCGAGGGTCCGCGACTGTCCATCGCCTGCAGCAACGCACGGTTCAGCCTGCCCACGCTGCCGGTCGAGGACTACCCGTCACTGCCGTCGATGCCCTCCTCGGCGGGGCTGGTCGACAGCGATGTCTTCGCCGAGGCCGTCGGTCAGGTCGCCGTCGCCGCCGGCCGGGACGACACCCTGCCGATGCTGACCGGCGTCCGGCTCGAGATCGAGGACGACCTGATCACGCTGGCAGCCACGGACCGTTACCGGCTGGCCGTGCGCGAGTTCGCCTGGCGGCCGGAGACCTCCGGGGTGTCGGCCGCGGTGCTGGTCCCCGCCCGCACTCTGGCCGATGCCGCCAAGACGCTCACCAGCGGGCCGGAGATCGTGCTGTCGCTCTCCTCGGGCAGCTCCGGCGAGGGCATCCTGGGACTCTCCGGCAAGGACCGGCAGACCACGACCCGGCTGCTCGACGCCGAGTTCGTGAAGTACCGCGCGATCATGCCCAACGAGTCCAACTCTCACGCCACGTTGCCGGTGGGCCTGTTCACCGACGCCGCCAAGCGCGTCGCCCTCGTCGCCGAGCGGGGCACCCCGCTGCGCTGCGAGTTCACCCCGGGTCAGGTCACCCTTCGGGCGGGCGGCACGGACGAGGAGGGCAGGCCGAGGAGCGGTGCGACGTCGAGTTCGACGGTGAGCCGCTGACCATCGGCTTCAACCCGACCTTCCTGCTCGACGGGCTGGCCGCGGTGCACAGCGACCGCGCGCGGATGGACTTCACCAGCCCGCTCAAGCCGGCCGTGCTCTCCGGCGTCGACGAGCCGGCAGCCGACGACGGGCAGCCGGAGAAGCCGGCCGAGCGCAGCGGTAGCTACCGCTACCTGATCATGCCGGTGCGACTCCCGGGCTGAGAAAGGCCGTCGCGCCCCCGCTGCAGGAAGGCCGATTTCGCGCAGCGCCGCGCTAGCCAGCACGATGGGGCACTGACCAGGACAGAACGCCGAGAGGGGACGTCGTGCAGCTGGGAATGATCGGCCTGGGCAAGATGGGCGGCAACATGACCGAGCGGCTCCGCCGTGCCGACCACGAGGTCGTCGGCTACGACCACACGCCGGGCAAACGCGACGTGGACAGCCTGCCCGACCTCGTGTCGGCGTTGTCCGCGCCGCGGATCGTCTGGGTGATGGTGCCCGCGGGCGAGCCGACGAAGGCGACGATCGAGGAACTCGCCGAGCTGCTCAGCCCCGGCGACGTCATCATCGAGGGCGGGAACTCCAAGTACACCGACGACCAGGTGCACGACGTGCTGTGCCGGGAGAAGGGCGTCGGCTACATCGACGCCGGCGTCTCCGGCGGCGTCTGGGGCCTGGAGAACGGCTACGCACTGATGGTCGGCGGCACGAAGGAGGACGTCGCCAAGGCGCAGCCGATCTTCGACGCCCTCAAGCCGCCGGCTCCGCACGACGAGGCCGGCGAGGAGATGCCGGGCGCCGGCTTCGTGCACGCCGGACCCGTGGGCGCGGGCCACTTCAGCAAGATGGTCCACAACGGCATCGAGTACGCGCTGATGCAGGCCTACGGCGAGGGCTACGAGCTGCTGGCCGCCGTCGACCTCATCGAGGACGTCCCGGGCGTCATCGCCTCATGGACCCAGGGCACCGTCATCCGCTCGTGGCTGCTGGACCTGCTGGTCCGGGCGTTGCAGGAGGACCCGGCGCTCGACCGCATCACCGGCTACGCCGAGGACTCCGGCGAAGGCCGGTGGACCGTCGAGCAGGCGATCGAGAACGCCGTGCCGATGCCGACGATCGCCGCGTCGCTGTTCGCCCGTTTCGTCTCGCGCCAGGACGACTCGCCGACCATGAAGGCGGTCGCGGCGCTGCGCAACCAGTTCGGTGGGCACGCGGTGAAGGCCGTCCAGGCCCAGGAGGCCGAGAAGCCCGCGTGACGAAGGACCCCCGTGCCCCCACGCCTCGCAGGCTCGGCGCGGGGCCCTGCACGGGGCCGTTCCAGCACCTCGCCGAGGGACTGCTGAGGTGTACGTCCGGCACCTGCAGCTGGGGTCGTTCCGCAGCTGGGAGCGGGTCGACCTCGCGCTCGGGCCCGGCCCGACGGTGTTCGTCGGCCGCAACGGTGAGGGAAGACCAACCTCGTCGAGGCCGTCGGCTACCTGGCCACGATGAGCAGCCACCGGGTGTCCAGCGATGCCCCGATGGTGCGGCACGGTGCGGGCCAGGCCGTGGTCCGGGCCGCCCTGCGCAGCGGGGACCGGGAGCTCCTCGTCGAGATCGAGATCAACCCGGGCCGGGCGAACCGCGTGCGGGTCAACCGCGGCCCGCTCCCTCGGCCGCGCGACGTGCTGGGACTGGTGCGAACCGTCCTCTTCGCGCCGGAGGACCTGGCGCTGGTGCGTGGCGACCCGACCGAACGGCGGCGGTTCCTCGACGAACTGCTGGTCACCCGGACGCCGCGGCTGGCCGGCGTGCGGTCGGACTACGACCGGGTGCTCAAGCAGCGCAACGCGCTGCTGAAGACCGCGCGACTGGCCCGGGGCAAGGCGATCGAGACCCTCGACGTCTGGGACGGACACCTGACCGACTACGGCGGTCAGCTCCTGGCCGCCCGGCTGCAGCTGGTCGCCGACCTCGAACCGCACATGGCCCGCGCCTACGCGGAGGTCGCGGGCGACGGGGCCACGGTCGCCTCGCTGGGCTACTCGTCGACGGTGCCGCTCGCCGGGGACGGGACGGCGGTGACCGGAGGGTGGCCCGTGCCCACGGCCGCCGAGCTGACCGCGGCCATGCGGGAGCGCATCGTCGAGCGTCGGGGGACGAGCTGGACCGCGGCATGACACTGGTCGGTCCGCACCGCGACGACCTGGTCATCCACCTGGGCCCGTCCCCCGCCAAGGGGTTCGCCAGTCACGGTGAGTCCTGGTCGCTCGCCCTCGCGCTCAAGCTCGCGACGTTCGCCCTCTTGAGGGGCGACGGCGAGGACCCCATCCTGATCCTGGACGACGTCTTCGCCACCCTCGACGCCGAGCGGCGCACGGCGCTGGCCGCGGTGGCGGGGTCGGCCGAGCAGACGCTGATCACGGCCGCGGTGCTCGACGACGTGCCCTCCCAGCTGCGCGGGGCCCGGGTCGAGGTCGGCGGCGGGTACGCGGTACTCGTGAAGGACGGCGCCGGAGCCGGGAGGAGGCCTCGTGACACGCGTGCCCCTGGCCGGTCGGCCCCTGGTCGGGGAGGGTCCGTGAGCGACGAGCGCCCGGCCCGGCCGAGCGACATCGCCCGGGCCGCGCTCGAGGCCGCCCGGGCCGCGTCCGCCGCGCGGCCCCAACCGACGCGGCGGCGGATCGCCGGTCCCCGGCGGAAGTGGACCGGCGCGGGCCCGGGTGCCGACGACCCGCAGCCCCTCGGCCGGTTGGTGGACTCCCTCATCACCGAGCAGGACTGGTCCGAGCGCACCCGGGTCGGTGCGGTGTTCGGCCGCTGGTCGGCGCTGGTCGGCCCCGACATCGCCGAGCACTGCCGTCCGGAGACCCTCACCGAGGGGAGCTGCTGGTCATCGCGGAGTCGACGGCGTGGGCCACTCAGCTGCGCCTGCTGGCCCCCACCATCCTGGGCAAGCTGCGGGCGCAGGTCGGCGGGGACGTCGTGACCCGGCTGCGCGTTGTCGGACCGACGGCCCCGAGCTGGAAGAAGGGTCCGCGCTCGGTGCGCGGCCGGGGGCCGCGGGACACCTACGGTTAGGCCGGACGAGACAGGCGCCGTCGGGCTCGGTGGAGCTCCGGACGACGCCGGGAGGACGATGGAGCCATGAGCAGCCCCCGCGACCGCGACGGTGCCGACGACGGCAGCGACTGGCAGGAGCCCTCCCACCTCTCCGGGGAGGAGCCGGTCGACGAGCCGAACTTCGCCGACCGTCGCAAGCAACCCCGCGACAGCGACCACACCGCGGAGGGCGCCACCTGGCGGCCGCCGGGATGGGACCTGCCCGCGGTGACCCCCGACCGTGGACGGCAGCCCGACGTCGACCCGTCCTGGGCACCGCCCGCCGAACAGCCCACCGTCCAGCCCCCACCGCCCAGCCGCCCGGCCCGTCCCAGGGCGAGGCCCCGCCGCAGCGGCCACGGGGCGGGCTGTTCGGTTCCAGGCGGTCCCGGGATCCGGAGATCGAGCGGGCGTTCAGCTACGAGGGCGACCAGCTCGGAGCACAGGGCTGGGCCCTCCAGCACGGCTGGACGGTCTCCGACGGGAGCGGTCCCGACGACGCCGCTCTGGCCGACGTGCTCGCCGCGTCCCCGGTGCGGCCGGGCAAGGAGGCGCGTCCGGCCGGCGTTCTCCGTGGCCGTGCCGGCGCCGTCGAACTCGTGGCCTTCGACGTCGTCTACCCGTGGGGGCGCCAGTGGATGGCGAAGTACGCGATCACCGCGGCGCCGCTGCTGGGCTCCGTGCCGGTGCTGCGGCTCTCCCCGGCCCGCCTGTGGAAGCACCGGACCGGAGCCCTGGTGCCGGTGCTGAGCGGCAACGAGGCGTTCGACAGCCGCTGGCAGCTGCTGGCCGCCGAGGACGGCCCGCAGGTGCGCCGGCTGGCCCAGGACCCCGCCGTGCAGGGCCTCCTGCTCGGCACCGACGACGGCGACGAGTTCTGGACCGGCGCCGGCGCCGGGGCGCGGGGCGGGGACCTACGTCGCAGCCGTCCGGCCCGACGGGCACCGACCCCAGCTCATCGAGCACCACGCGCGGCTGCTGACGGCGATCGTCGGCGCGCTGGCCGTCGGCTACTGACCGGGCCGATCCGCTGAGCACCTCGGCCGCGCCCGACCCGGTCGCCGAGCGCCCGGCGGGCGCGGGGCTCCGCGAACTCCTGCCACTGCTGCGACCGCACCGTCGACCGCTCGCGGCCGCCGCGGCGCTGTCCCTGGTGGCCGCCGCGGGGGCGCTCGCGCAGCCGGCCCTGATCGGGCGGGTCATCGGCGCGGTCGGGTCCGGGAGCCGCTGCTGCCGGCCGTCTCCGCACTGGTGGTCGTGCTCCTCGCGGCGTCGGCGCTGTCGGCGTTCCAGCAGTTCCTGCTGCAGCGCACGGCCGAGGGGTCGTGCTTACCACGCGGCAGCTGCTCGCCGACCGGCTGCTGCGGCTGCCCGTGGCCGAGTACGACCGGCGGCGCACGGGAGATCTGATGTCGCGGGTCGGCTCCGACACCACCCTGCTGCGGGCGACCGTGACCTCCGGGGTCGTCGACGTCGCCGGATCGGTCGTCCTCGCCGTCGGCGCGGTGATCGCGATGGCGCTGGTCGACGGCTGGCTGCTGCTCCTCACCGTCGCGTCGGTCGCCGTCGGGGTGACCACCGCGGTGCTCGCATCGCGCGGGGTGCGCCGGCTGTCCCGGCAGGCGCAGGAACAGGTCGGGGCCATGACCGCGGCGGTCGAGCGAGCGCTGTCGGCGGTCCGGACGATCCGCGCCAGCGGGGCGACCAGCCGCGAGGTGGCGGCGGTCGGTGGCAGTGCCCGCCGGGCCTACCAGGCCGGCGTGCGCGTCGCCCGGCTCGAGGCGCTGGTCTCCCCGCCGGTTCGATCGCCGTGCAGGGAGCCTTCCTGGCCGTGCTCGGGGTGGGCGGGTACCGGGTGGCCAGCGGCTCGATCTCCGTCGCCGCGCTGGTCGCGTTCATCCTGTACCTGTTCCTGCTGGTCATGCCCCTGGGACAGGCCATCGGCGCCTGGACGCAGCTGCAGACCGGCCTCGGGGCACTCACCCGCATCCAGGAGATCCTCGCCCTGGAGCCGGAGGACGACGCCCACCCCGAGCGGCCGGCCCCCGCCGTCGCCCCCGCGCCCGGGGCCCCGCTGCTCCGGCTCGAGGGGTCTCCTTCGCCTATCCCGACGGCACGCAGGTGCTCAGCGAGGTCTCCTTCGACGTCCCCGCGGGCAGCCGGGTGGCGCTGGTCGGCCCGTCGGGAGCGGGCAAGTCCACGATCCTGGCGTTGATCGAGGGCTTCTACCCGGTGGGCGGTGGCGCGGTGCGGTGGGCCGGGACCGACGTCCGGGAGCTGCCGCGCGCTGCGCTGCGAGCCCGCCTGGGATACGTCGAGCAGGAGGCTCCGGTGCTCGCCGGGACGATCCGCGACAACCTGCTGCTCACCCGCCCGGAGGCCACCGATCCCGAGCTGTGGGCCGTGCTCGCCGACGTGGGGCTCACCGAGGTCGTCCGCCGCTCGCCACGTGGCTTGGACGTGCTGGTCGGCGACGAGGGGTGCTGCTGTCCGGTGGCGAGCGCCAGCGCCTGGCCATCGCCCGCGCCCTGCTCGCCCGGCCGGAGCTGCTGCTGCTCGACGAGCCGACCGCGAGCCTGGACGCCCGGAACGAGGGGCTGCTGAGGAGACCTTGGCCGCGGCGTCGGACGACCGCGCGCTGCTGGTCGTGGCGCACCGGCTGTCCACGGTGCTCGACAGCGACCAGATCGTCGTGCTCGACCGGGGCCGGGTCGTCGCCCGCGGGACCCATGCCGAGCTGGTGGACAGCAGCCCGCTGTACCGCGAGCTCGCCACCGCCCAGCTCCTCGTGTGACGAAGGACCCTCGTCCTCCCCACCACTCGCAGGCTCGCGGCGGGCCCCTGGACGAGGGCCGGCACGGTCAGGAGACGGCGGGTTCAGCCGACCTTCTCCGCTGCCCTGGCGATGCCCTTGACCATGCCGCCGAAGACGAATCCGTGGAACGCCGCGACGGCCCACCAGTAGGCGTGACCGGCCAGACCGTGCGGCGCGAACGTCGCCCGCTGGCGCAGCACCGTGCCCGCATCACCGTCGTGTTCCACGTGGAACTCCAGCCAGGCGAGACCGGGCAGCCGCATCTCGGCGCGCAGCCGCAGCAGTCGCCCTTCCTCGAGCTCCTCCACCCGCCAGAAGTCGAGGGCGTCACCCACGTAGAGGTCGTGGGCGTCCCGTCGTCCCCGCCGCAGGCCGACCCCGCCCACGGCCCGGTCCAGCCACCCGCGGGCCCGCCACGCCAGGGGAAGGAGTACCAGCCGGACTCCCCGCCGATGCCCTCGACGACTCGCCAGAGCGCCGCCGGATCCGCCGTCGTCGTCCGCGTCCGCTCGTCGACGTACAGGCTTCCGCCGGCCCAGTCCGGATCGGTGGGCAGCGGGTCCGAGGGGGCTCCGGGCACCGAGGCGCCCGACCACCGGGTGGTGACGGCGGAGTCGCGCACGCGGGCGACCGCCAAGCGGACCGCTTCGTCGAACCCGAGCAGCCCCTCCGGCGGATCCGGGACGAACTCGGCGATGTCGTGCTCGGTGCACACGACGGTGTTGCGCAGGGACTCGACCAGGGGCGGGCGATGCCGGCCGGGACCGGCGTGATCAGGCCGACCCAGTGGCTGGACAGCGAGGGGAGAAGAACGGGACCGGGAGGATCCGCCGTCGGGGCAGTCCGGCCACCTCGGCGTACCGCTGCATCATCTCGGCGTAGTTCATGACGTCGGGTCCGCCGACGTCGAACCCCCGGTTCACCGAGGCCGGCAGCTCCGCGCAGCCCACCAGGTACCGCAGGACGTCGCGGACGGCGATCGGCTGGATCTGGCTGTGCACCCAGCGCGGGGTGACCATCACCGGCAGCCGCTCGGTCAGGTACCGCAGCATCTCGAAGGACGCCGACCCGGAGCCCAGCACGACGGCCGCCCTCAGGACCGCGGTGGGGACGCCGGAGGCGAGCAGGATGTCGGCGACCTCGGTCCGCGACCGCAGGTGCGGCGACAGCTCCTCCCCTGGGGACGGAGGGCGCCGAGGTAGACCAGGCGCCCCACGCCCGCGTTCCGCGCGGCCCCGGCCATGAGCTCGGCGGTGCGGCGGTCGGTGTCCTCGAACGCCGCACCGCCACCCAGCGCGTGGATCAGGTAGTAGACGACGTCGACCCCGGCGCAGGCGGCCGCCACCTGGTCGGCGTCCGTGGCGTCGGCGCGGGCGATGTCGACCTCACCGGCCCAGGGCCGGTCCCGGAGGCGCTCCGGCGTGCGGGTCATCACCCGCACGCGGTGTCCGGCCGCCAGGAGCTCGGGCACCAGCCGACCGCCGATGTATCCCGTCGCGCCGGTGACGAGGCAGAGCTTCGATGCGTCGGACGGCGGTGCTGCGTCGGGAGCCATGCGCCCGAGTGTCGGCGCGTTCGCCGCGGGACGCTCGGCTCGTGGGGGCCCCAGGGGTCGCGGACGGACGCCGCAGGGGCCGAGCCGTCCGAGGACGGCGTGTCGCTCCCGGGGCAGGACCGGTGGTGGCGGAGGAGCCGGAAGCGCCTCAGACACGACGTCAGGGCGTGGACGACGGCATTCCTGTCGCTGGACCCGGTATCCTCGACACGAGAAACCGCCAGCAACCGGCCCAGCGTCGTTCTGCGCCCCTGAGGGCCAGTGCCGTTCTGCGCGTCGACCCCCGTGAGCACCGGGGAGACGCGTGCCGGTTGCGCGAAAGGAAGGCCCCACGTGGTCGCAGCACCGCAGACCGAGAACGCCTACTCCGGCAGTTCCATCACCGTCCTCGAGGGCTCGAGGCGGTCCGCAAGCGCCCCGGTATGTACATCGGCTCCACCGGCGAGCGCGGTCTGCACCACATGGTGTGGGAGGTCGTGGACAACTCCGTCGACGAGGCGCTGGCAGGCCACGCCGACCGGGTGCACGTCACCCTGCTGGCCGACGGCGGCGTCCGGGTCGAGGACAACGGCCGCGGCATCCCGGTGGACATGCACCCCGTGGAGAAGCGGCCCACCGTCGAGGTGATCATGACCGTCCTGCACGCGGGCGGGAAGTTCGACGGCAAGAGCTACGGCGTCTCCGGCGGTCTGCACGGCGTCGGCGTCACCGTCGTGAACGCACTGTCCACCCGCCTCGACGTCAACGTGTGGCGCGACGGGACCGAGTGGAAGCAGAGCTACGCCTACGCCAAGCCGGGCCCGCTGGAGGAGGTCGGTCCCACCAAGAAGCGCGGCACCGCGATCACCTTCTGGGCCGACGGCGACATCTTCGAGACGACGCACTACTCGTTCGACACGATCAACCGCCGCCTGCAGGAGATGGCCTTCCTCAACAAGGGCCTGACCATCGTGCTGCGCGACGAGCGGCCGGGGCACAGCAAGGCCGAGTCCGGGCTGTCCGACGAGGTCACCCTCGCCGAGGCCGCGCCGGAGGCCGGCGCCGTCGACGAGGCCTTCGAGCCGACCGAGATCACCTACAAGTACGACGCCGGCCTCATCGACTACGTCGCCCACATCAACGCGAAGAAGAGCCCGATCCACAAGTCGGTCGTCAGCTTCGCCGCGGAGGGCACCGGCAAGAACGACATGGCGATGTCGATCGACGTCGCCATGCAGTGGTCCGAGGCCTACTCGGAGTCGGTCTACACCTTCGCCAACATCATCAACACCCACGAGGGCGGCACCCACGAGGAGGGCTTCCGCGCGGCGCTGACCTCGATCGTCAACCGGTACGCCGAGGAGAAGAAGCTCTTCAAGGGCAAGGACGAGAAGCTCACGGGTGAGGACATCCGGGAGGGCCTGGCCGCGATCGTCTCGGTCAAGCTGGGCGACCCGCAGTTCGAGGGCCAGACCAAGACCAAGCTCGGCAACACCGAGGTCAAGGGCTTCGTCCAGCGGGTCTGCAACGAGCAGATCGGGCACTGGTTCGAGGCGAACCCGACCGAGGCCAAGATGATCATCAACAAGGCCTCGTCGGCCGCGCGGGCCCGCCGCGCCGCGCAGGACGCCCGCAAGCTGGCTCGCAAGAACCTGCTCAGCAACAACTCGCTGCCGGGCAAGCTCGCGGACTGCCGCTCGACCGACCCGCGCAACTCCGAGGTCTACATCGTCGAGGGCGACTCGGCGGGCGGTTCGGCCAAGTCCGGCCGCGACTCGATGTTCCAGGCGATCCTCCCGATCCGCGGCAAGATCATCAACGTCGAGAAGGCGCGCATCGACCGGGTCCTCAAGAACAACGAGGTCCAGTCGATGATCACCGCGTTCGGCACCGGCATCCACGACGAGTTCGACCTGTCGAAGCTGCGCTATCACAAGATCATCCTGATGGCGGACGCCGACGTCGACGGCCAGCACATCCGGACACTGCTGCTCACCCTGCTGTTCCGCTTCATGCGCCCGCTGGTCGAGGCCGGCCACGTCTACCTGGCCCAGCCGCCGCTGTACAAGATCAAGTGGGGCGGCAAGACCGGCGACGAGTACGTCTACACCGACCGCGAGAAGGACGCCGTCCTCAAGGCCGGCGCCGAGGCCGGTCGCAGGATCAAGGACGACGCGATCCAGCGGTTCAAGGGCCTGGGCGAGATGAACGCCAAGGAGTTGTGGGAGACCACGATGGACCCCGAGACCCGCATCCTGCTCCAGGTGACCCTCGAGGACGCCGCCACCGCCGACGAGCTGTTCAGCGTGCTCATGGGCGAGGACGTCGAGGCGCGCCGCAGCTTCATCACCCGCAACGCCCGGGACGTCCGCTTCCTCGACGTCCGACGAAGGACCCCGTCCTCCCCACCCTTCGCAGGCTCAGGGCGGGGCCCGGGACGGGGCCGAAAGCGGCGAGCCCCATGACCGTGACCAGCACTTTCCACCTTCTGTGCACCGACCTGTGGAGATCTGAACCGTGACCGAGACCCCCGCGCGTGACCGCATCGAGCCGGTCGACCTCCAGCAGGAGATGCAGCGCAGCTACATCGACTACGCGATGTCGGTCATCGTCGGCCGTGCCCTGCCCGAGGTCCGTGACGGGCTGAAGCCCGTGCACCGCCGCGTGCTCTACGCCATGTACGACCAGGGCTTCCGTCCCGACCGCAGCTACGTGAAGTGCGCACGCGTCGTCGGTGAGGTCATGGGTAACTACCACCCGCACGGCGACACCTCGATCTACGACGCCCTCGTGCGGCTGGCCCAGCCCTGGTCGATGCGCTACCCGCTGGTCGACGGTCAGGGCAACTTCGGCTCGCCCGGTAATGACCCTGCGGCAGCGATGCGTTACACAGAGGCGCGACTCACCCCGCTGGCCATGGAGATGCTGGCCAACATCGACGAGGAGACCGTCGACTTCCAGCCCAACTACGACGGCAAGAACCTCGAGCCGCTGGTCCTGCCGGGGCGCATCCCGAACCTGCTGATCAACGGCTCCGCCGGGATCGCCGTCGGCATGGCCACCAACATGCCGCCGCACAACCTCCGTGAGGTGGCGGCCGCGGTGTTCTGGGTCCTCGAGCACCCCGACGCGGAGCCGGAGGAGGCCCTCACCGCGTGCATGGAGCGGATCAAGGGCCCGGACTTCCCGACGTTCGGTCTCATCGTCGGCCGCGAGGGCATCGAGGATGCCTACCGCACCGGCCGCGGCTCGGTGCGCATGCGTGCCGTCGTCACCGTCGAGGAGGACTCGCGCGGCCGGGTGCAACTCGTCTGCACCGAGCTGCCGTACCAGGTCAACCCGGACAACCTGGCCGAGTCGATCGCCGACGCCGTCAAGGAGGGTCGCCTCCAGGGCATCAGCGAGATCGCCGACGAGTCCAGCGACCGCGTGGGCCGTCGCCTGGTCATCACCCTGCGCCGCGACGCCGTCGCGAAGGTCGTGCTGAACAACCTCTACAAGCACACCCAGCTGCAGACGACGTTCGGCTGCAACATGCTCTCCATCGTCGACGGCGTCCCGCGGACGCTGCGCCTGGACGAGCTCGTACGGCAGTACGTGAACCACCAGATCGAGGTCATCCAGCGGCGCACCCGCTACCGGCTGCGCAAGGCCGAGGAGCGGGCGCACATCCTGCGCGGCTACGCGAAGGCCCTCGACCAGCTCGACGCCGTGATCACGCTCATCCGCAACAGCGAGTCGGCCGACGCCGCCCGCGGCGGGCTGATGGAGCTCCTCGACATCGACGAGATCCAGGCCGTCGCCATCCTGGACATGCAGCTGCGCCGGCTGGCCGCCCTCGAGCGTCAGCGCATCCTCGACCAGCTGGCCGAGATCGAGATCGAGATCGCCGAGCTGCAGGCCATCCTCGAATCCCCGAGCGGCAGCGGAAGATCATCCACGACGAGCTCGCCGAGGTCGTCGAGAGGTATGGGGACGACCGCCGCACCCAGTTCGTCGCCAACGACGGCGACGTCTCGATGGAGGACCTCATCGCGGAGGAGGAGGTCGTCGTCACCATCACCCGCACCGGGTACGCCAAGCGGACGAAGAGCGACCTCTACCGCTCGCAGCGCCGCGGTGGCAAGGGCGTGATGGGCGCCCAGCTGAAGCAGGACGACATCGTCGACCACTTCTTCGTGGGTTCCACCCACGACTGGATCCTCTTCTTCACGAACAAGGGCCGGGTCTACCGGTCGAAGGCCTACGAGCTGCCGGAGGCCAACCGCACGGCGCGCGGCCAGCACGTGGCGAACATCCTCGCGTTCCAGCCGGACGAGAAGATCGCCCAGGTCATGCAGATCAAGGACTACACGGTCGCCCCGTACCTCGTCCTGGCCACGGCTCGCGGTCAGGTGAAGAAGACGCGGCTCACCGACTTCGACTCGCCGCGCCAGGGCGGCGTCATCGCGATCAACCTGCGCGAGGGCGACGAGCTCGTCGGTGCCGCGCTGATCGACGACACGTCCGACCTGCTGCTGGTCACCCGCAAGGCGATGTCGATCCGGTTCACCGCCGACGACACCGCCCTGCGGCCGATGGGCCGGGCCACCGAGGGCGTCCGGGGCATCTCGCTCTCCGACGACGACCGCCTGCTGTCGCTGATGGTCGTGCAGGAGGGCGTCGACGTCCTGGTCGCCACCGAGCGCGGGTTCGCCAAGCGCACCGGGATCGAGAACTACCCGAACCAGGGCCGCGGCGGGAAGGGCGTGCTCACTGCTGATCCGAAGGCCCGCAAGGGCGCCCTGGTCGGCGCCCTGCCCGTGACCCTCGGCGACGAGCTGTACGCCATCACCTCCGGTGGCGGCGTGATCCGTACGCCGGTCAACGGGGTGCGGCACAACAAGGACCGCGCCACGATGGGTGTCAAGCTCATGAACTTGCCTGAGGACGTGTCCATCGTGGCGATCGCCCGTACGACGGACAACGACGAGCCCGACGCCTAATCTGAGGGAGATCACAGGGTGACCGGACGGGCCACGCTGGGGAGCGGCGTGCGCCGCCCGGGGATGGGGAGACTGGCATGAGCGACCGAACGCAGGGTTCGGTGCGCACCGAGTCCCCCGCCGGGGATCCGGGCGCGGCGGGAGCCGCCGCGTCGACGGGTTCCTCCCCGCAGGCTGCTGGCGGCCCGGCCGGCTCCCCGGACCCGGCCCGTCCCGTGACGGGGACGCAGGCGATCCCCACGACTGGCGCGCAGCGAGCCCAGGGCCCGGCCACCGGGAGTACCCCGGCCGGCGGGCCCGCGGGCGCACCGCCGGTGCCCCCGCCGACCGGCAGCGCTGCCGCCGCGAGGCCGGAGACGGCCGCGGCCAAGGACGCCGGTGCCGAGGCGAGCGCCGACGCCGGTGCCGGGCGCGGCGCCCGTGGTCGCGGCCCGTCGCGCCCAGGGGGCCGTGGTCCCCGCCGGGCCCGGTTGCAGCTGCGCCACATCGACACGTGGTCGGCGCTGAAGATCTCGCTGGTCCTGTCGATCGCGATGTTCTTCATCTGGATGGTGGCGGTCGGGGTCCTCTACGGCGTGCTCAACGCCCTCGACGTCTTCGACACCCTGAACGACCTCTTCGGGCAGATCGGCTCGGCGTCCGGCACGGACACCGGTGGCGACGTCGTCACCCCCGGTCTGATCTTCGGTGGGGCGGCGATCATCGGTGCGATCAACATCGTCCTGATGACCGCCCTCTGCACCGTCGGCACGTTCATCTACAACCTCTGCTCCGACCTGGTCGGCGGCCTGGAGCTCACGCTGTCCGAGCGGGACTAGACGAAGGGCCCCCTGCAGGCTGCCTGAGTCCTCCGGGATCACCTGGGTGACCCTGGCCCCGCCGCACCCCTCCCACCGGTGGACAGATGCCGCCAGGTAAGCTTTCCGAGGTTCACGGGCCTGTAGCTCAGGCGGTTAGAGCGCATCCCTGATAAGGATGAGGCCGGAGGTTCAAGTCCTCCCAGGCCCACCCGTGTGCCGGCGCTCCGCGTCGAGGCCATCGAGGAGGTACCCCGCGTGCTGAAGAAGCTGGCTCTGGCCGCGATCGCGGCCGGGGCCCTCGCCGCGGTGCGAAAGCGCTCCGACGGCAAGGCCGAGGCCGACCTGTGGCACGAGGCGACCTCCGGCCCGCAGGCCGTCAGCAAGCCGACCGGCCGCTGACCATCCGGCCGGCCACCGCCACGGTGCCGGCCTCAGGGGACGTAGCTCAATTGGCAGAGCACCGCCTTTGCAAGGCGGGGGTTAGGGGTTCGATTCCCCTCGTCTCCACCCACGTGCTACACCGCTCGGGTCCGGCAACGACCGTCGACCTGCGCATCACCATCTCCGAGGACGTCCGCGCGGTGGGTCAGGCGCTGGGCTCGGCCGCGGGCGGGCGACCGAAGGTGACGGCTGCCCGCACGGCTGACGGTGCGTTCTGCAGCAGCTGCTGGTCCGGGCGGGCCCCGAGGGCGTCGTTCACCGTCGAGAAGGCCACGCGCAGCGACGCGTAGAGCGTCAACGCCACGATCGCCGGGTCGGCGAAGCCGGCGTCCCGCAGTGCTTGCACGTCCCCGCCGTCGTCGCCCCGGGGTCCGTCACCAGCTGCCGGGCCCATCGCGTCAGCGATCGGTCCCCGGGCTCGAGACCGGCGTCCTCTCCGCGGAGCACGGCGGCCGCCGGCTCGTCGCCGACCTCCCCGGCGAGACGGGTGCCCCAGGCCAGTGCGCAGTGCGGGTCGCCCACGGCCCCGGCCACCGCGGAGACGAGGAGGCCCCGCTGCCGGCAGGTGAGTCCTGCCGAGGCCGCCGCCTGCCTCAGCAGGTCCATCAGTGCGTCATGCGCGGCCGGCTGGTGCGCCCAGGCGTGCGAGAGGTTCATGACGTAGCCGGCCTCGGCACGGTCGTCGTCGAAGAGCCGGTCGGCGGCGGCCGACGGCGCGTGTGGGCCCAGGAAGCCGGTGTCGGGTCGGCTCTCGTCGAGCGTCATGCGGACCTCCCGGCCTCGGCGACGTCGGCGGCGAACCTAGCGGGGCAGGCACCCCGGCGACAGGTGCTCCGTGCCCGGACCACCCGCCGGCCGACGCCCGAAGCTGGAGGCCCAGTGGCGACAGCGACCTCAGACGAGTGCTCCCGTCACACCGTTCCCACACGGTCCGCCGTCCGGACTGTTGCCGACAGTAGCGTCCGGCCCACGGAGTGTTGCGCGTCGACGGAGCAGTGGGGGACGAGCCATGACGGGTTCCATGACCCACGCCGAGTACCTGGGGATCCGCCGGTTCGGCGTCCTGGACGGCCTCCGGGCGCTGGCCATCCTCCTGGTCTTCACCGCCCACCAGCGGGGCGACCTGTTCACGGTGTTCCACGGGGCCACCGGCGTCACGCTCTTCTTCGTCCTCAGCGGCTACCTGATCACCACGTTGCTGCTGCGCGAGGAGGACCGTCACGGGCGGGTCGACTTCGCGTCGTTCTACGTGCGGCGGACCTTCCGCATCTATCCGATGTTCCTCGGCACCATCGCCCTCTACTGCGTGCTGATCCTGGGACTGGGGATGGACGCCGCGCGCCGCTCGCTGTGGGTGGAGAACCTGCCCTACATCGTGTGGTTCCCCGAGCACCTGCCCTACTTCAGGTCCACGGACGCCTACCCGGCCTTCAGCGGCGCGTGGTCCATCGGGATCGAGGAGAAGTTCTACCTCGTCTGGCCCGTCCTCGGCTTCCTGCTGCTCGCCGGGTGGAAGCAGGCCCGCGTGCCGGTCCTGGCCGTGATCGCCGTGGCGTCGTCCGCCACCGGCTTCGTCGCCGACCTCGTGTTCCTGGCCCCGTACCAGCACCTGGCCTTCGGTGCGATCGCCGCGGTGCTCCTGCACCGCGAGCGGACCTATGCGGCGGTCGCGACCCTGGGCCGCCCGCCGGTGCTGCTCGCCGTGACGGCCGTCGTGCTCCTGCTGCAGTTCACCACCGGTACCAGGGTGTACATCTACGAGGATCTCTACGGGGTGCACGGCCTGGCCATCGCCCTGCTGGTCGCCGGGCTGGTGACCACCCGGTCCCGCCGCGTCGCGTGGCTGAGCAGCCCGCCCATGGTGTTCCTGGCCGCGATCTCCTACACCTTCTACCTCGTGCACGGCTTCTTCGTGAACGGCGTCGAGATGGTCGTGCCGGAGGCCTGGGGCCGTCCGGGTTCCCTGCTCTCGGCGGGCCTCGCGCTGGGCCTGGCCGTCTACGGCTCGTGGATCGTGCACCGGTGGTTCGAGGAGCCGATGCGCCGGTACGGCGTGGCGCTGTCCCGGCAGATGGAGCAGCGGCGGGCCGTGCGCCAGGAGGAGCCCGCACCGCGGGAGCCCGTCGCCGTGTGACAGCGGTCCGCGGGGCTGCCGTCCCGGCCGTCGGCCGGACCCCTCGGGTGCGGCCTCCGGTTCGGTGGCAGAGTGGAGGGGTGACTGAATCGACTCCCGCCCGCCGCGCGGTGCTGCACACCAACCACGGCGACATCACCGTCGACCTCTTCCCGGACCATGCTCCCAAGACGGTGGCCAACTTCGCCGACCTGGCCGAGGGCGCCCGCGAGTGGACGCACCCCGAGACCCGCCAGAAGACGACCGACAAGCTCTACGACGGCACGATCTTCCACCGGATCATCTCCGGCTTCATGATCCAGGGCGGTGACCCGCTCGGGCAGGGCTTCGGTGGCCCCGGCTACCAGTTCGGCGACGAGTTCCACCCCGAGCTGTCCTTCGACCGGCCCTACCTGTTGGCCATGGCCAACGCCGGCCCGGGCACCAACGGCTCGCAGTTCTTCATCACGGTCGGCCCGACCCCGCACCTCAACCGCAAGCACACGATCTTCGGTGAGGTGGCCGACCAGGCCGGCCGGGACGTCGTCGAGAAGATCGCCGCCGTGCCGACCGCGCGCGGCGACAAGCCGGTCGAGGACGTCGTCATCGAGTCCGTCGAGGTGCAGCGCAGCTGACGCCGAACTCCGACGACGGCCCCGTCCCGGGGCCCACCCCGAGCGAGCGAGGGGTGGGCGGGACGGGGTCCTCCGGCTGCTACCGGCATCCCGACCGGCCGACCGGCATCCGCTGCACGCGGTGCGATCGCCCGATCTGCCCGGAGTGCATGATCCCTGCCTCGGTGGGCTTCCAGTGCCCCGAGTGCGTGCGGGAGGGCAGGCCTCGGTCCGCTCCGTCCGGCGGGGCAGCGGGTTGCGGACGGCGGGGCGCCGCTGGGGTGTCATCACGCTCGGCCTGATCGCGGCCAACGTCGTGATGTTCGTCGTGACCGCGATCTCGGCGGCATCGGTGGGCAACCCGCCCGCGGACAACTACCAGTCCCCGGTCTTCGCCGACCTGGCCCAGATGCCCGTCCTCGTGCAGCTCGGCGAGTGGTGGCGGCCGATCACCGCGGCCTTCCTCCACATCGGGCCCGTACACCTGGCGATGAACATGCTCGCGCTGCTCCTCTTCGGCTCCGAGCTGGAACGTCAGCTGGGCCGGTGGCGGTTCCTGGGCCTCTACCTCGTCTCCGCCTTGGGCGGCGCGGTGGCGATCCAGCTGTTCGGCAACCCGGGCGGATACGTCGCCGGCGCCTCCACGGCCATCTACGGGCTCCTGGGGGCCCTGGGCGTGCTGCTGCTGGCCAGCCGGCAGGACATCCGAGGCCTGCTGACGCTGCTGGCCATCAACGTGTTCATCAGCTTCCTGCCCGGCGTCTCGCTGCTCGGTCACCTGGGTGGGCTCGTGGCCGGCGCACTGGCCGCGGGTGTCCTCGTCGCGACCCGGCGGCGGACGGATCTGCAGCTCCCGGGACTCGCCCTGCTCGGTGTCGTCCTGGCGGTCGTGGCCGTGACGGCCCCGACGGTCGCCGTGCTCAGCATCTAGCGGACCGGCATCTAGCGGACCGTCGGGTCCAGCTTCCACAGCGCGCGGGCCACCGCTTCGGGGTCGGCCCCCAGGTCTCGACGGGCGAGCACGACCAGCGTGCCGTCGCCCTCGGGTCCGGTGGCGGTGTCCAGTTCGAGGGTCCGGCCGCGCAGCCCGAACCGCCGGGTCTCCCGCACCCGCACCCGCAGGCCCGGCCAGGGCAGGACGGTGCGACCGGTGAGCCGCCGGACGACGACCCCGTCGGGACCGGCGGCCAGCCGCGGCCGGGTCAGCAGGTCGCGGGCCGTCATGGCGAGGAGCAGGACCGCGCCGGCGACGGCCAGGATCCGGCCCGGCGCATCGACGACGAACGGGACGCCCACCGCGAGGAGGACGCCCAGGAAGGCCGAGGCAGCGGTGTCCCGGGCGGGCGGAGACCACGTCATGGCCGGAGCCTGCCACCGCCGGGCCGTTCTACGATCGGTCAGGGCTGACCGTTCGGCGCCCGGACCGTCGTCGAGGAGTTCGACCATGCGAGATGCCGTCATCTGTACCGCCGTCCGGACGCCCGTGGGCAAGCGCGGCGGAGGATTGTCCGGCGTGCACGCCGTCGACCTCTCCGCGCACGTGCTCAGCGTCCTGGCCGAACGGTCGGGCATCGACCCCGCCGTGGTCGAGGACGTGTTCTGGGGCTGCGTGAGCCAGGTCGGCGAGCAGACGTTCAACATCGGCCGCAACGCTCCCTGGCGGCGGGCTGGCCGGAGAGCGTCCCCGGCACGACGATCGACCGCCAGTGCGGCTCGTCCCAGCAGGCGGTGGCGTTCGCGGCGGCCACGGTGATCAGCGGGCAGGCCGATGTCGTCGTCGCCGGTGGCGTCGAGTCGATGAGCCGGGTGCCGATGGGGGCTGCGCGCGGTGACGGGTCGGCCGGGAAGCCGCTCGGCCCCCGGTACCTGGAGCGCTACGACGGCGTGTACCCGAACCAGGGCGTCGGTGCGGAGATGATCGCCGAGCGCTGGGGCTTCTCGCGCACCGAGCTCGACGAGTTCTCGCTGGCGTCCCACGAGAAGGCCGCCAAGGCCCAGGCCGACGGGGCCTTCGACGAGGAGATCGCGCCGGTCACGACGCCCGACGGCACGGTCGTGAGCGCCGACGAGGGCATCCGGCCCGGCGGCACGCTGGAGAAGCTCGGATCCCTGAAGACCCCTTCAAGGAGGACGGCGTCATCAGCGCGGGCAACGCCAGCCAGATCTCCGACGGCGCCGCGGCCCTCCTGGTCACCACCAGCGAGAAGGCCCGGGAGCTGGGGCTCACCCCGCTCGTGCGGATCCACACCACGGTGATGGCCGGGGACGACCCGGTGATCATGCTGACCGCGCCGATCCCCGCGACGCAGAAGGTCCTCGCCCGCTCCGGGCTGTCGATCGACGACATCGGCGTCTACGAGGTCAACGAGGCGTTCGCGCCGGTGCCCATGGCGTGGCTGGCCGACATCGGTGCCGACGCCGGCCGCCTCAACCCGCGCGGCGGCGCGATCGCCCTCGGACACCCGCTGGGGGATCGGGCGCGCGGATCATGACCACGCTCGTCCATCAGATGCAGGCGCACGGCATCCGGTACGGCCTGCAGACGATGTGCGAGGGCGGCGGCATGGCCAACGCCACCGTCCTGGAGCTTGTCGACGGCTGACGTTCCCCTCCGCTCAGGGCGGTCGTCCCTCGCGGCGGCCGCCCTGAGCCATCTCCGGGGTGCCTGGCCCCCGGGGGTGGGGACGACGTCCGCGCCGCGACGGAACGGTACCGGCCGCGCCGTCACTCGGGGCTCAGGCGCCACCGTGGTCCACGTACCCGCAGGTCAGCGGGGTGCCGTGACCGGTCGGTCACCGTCCCGGCCGTACGTCCTTGTCGACACGTCCACAGCTCCATGCACAGCTGGGGACAGACTCACACTGCTGTAGTTACCCCCGTGGTGCTCCTGTCACAGGAGCCTCACGAGAGGCGTTTCCGCAGGTCAGAGCAGTCCGGGTCCGTTCCGTCTCTCCACACTCGGTGGACAACCCTGGGGGTGGAGCGTCATGTCGACCTGTGGACGCAGCGTTCGTCTGTGCACAGAACGAGACCCCGCCCCGTTCACCGGCTCGCGTGCCGGCCGACGCCAGGGACGGGGGCCACGACGACAGAGGCCCCCGTCCCTGGCGGGGACGAGGGCCTCCGCGGAGGTCGGGAGCTAGCGCCAGCGCATCGACATGATCAGTCCGGCGACCATGGCGCCGAAACCGATCGCGAAGTTCCACGCGGACAGCGAGACCATGAGCGGGATCTGGTCGCCTGCGACGTAGTAGACGACGATCCACAGCAGGCCGATCAGCATCAGCCCGACCATCACCGGCGCGAACCACCGCGGGCTGGGCTGCACCGCTCGCCCCTGTGCAGAGCGTGATTGCAGTACGCCCTCGGGGGCGTGTAGGCCGACTTCTTGCGGACCTTGGACTTGGGCACCGGCGGACTCCTTCCGTGGGCCGGGCTGTCACCTCCGGCCGGAACTGTTCCCAGCCTAAGCTGTGAGGGGACGTCGGGTCCGGGCACATGCCGGCGCACCGCAGGAGTTCCCCGAGGAGGTGTCCGTGCAGCGTTCGCCGTTCCCCGGTCCCTGGTCCGGGGCTCCGTCCTGCGAGGTGGCCGGATCTCCGCCTGGGGTGCGCTGGTGCCCGTCGTGGCCCTCCTCGCCGGCCTCCTGTTCGCCACCTCCGGCCGGACCGCCCAGGGCATGGACCTCCGGGCCGGTGAGATCACTGAACTCTCCGAGCTCATCGACCAGCGCACCAGTGCGATCGCCGATCGGGACGATCAGCTGGGGCAGCTCCAGCGGCAGGTCGAGCGGCTCACCAGCCAGGCCGGGTCCCGCGACACCGACGTGGCGGCCGCGCAGAGCGCCGGAGAGGCAGGCGCGCTGTCGGCGGCCCTGGTGCCGCTCACCGGCCCCGGTGTCGTCATCACGCTGGACGACGCCCCGTCCCGGCCCGACGGCAGCCGGCCGGCCAACGCCCGCGCCGACGACCTGGTCATCCACCAGTCCGACGTGCAGGCCGTCGTCAACGCGGTGTGGGCGGCCGCGGCCGACGGGGTCGCCATCATGGACGAGCGGCTCATCGCCACCAGCGCGGTGCGCTGCGTCGGAAACACACTCCTGCTACAGGGCCGCACCTACTCCCTCCGTTCGTCGTGACCGCGATCGCCGACCCCTCCGCGGTGCGGGCGCAGCTGGCGGCCTCGCCGCAGGTGGCGGTGTTCCAGCAGGCCGTCGACGCCTTCGGCCTCACCTTCACGGTGCGCGAGCGACCGGTGGTCGAGCTGCCCGCCTACGATGGGGCCCTGGACCTGGAGTTCGCCACCTCCGGCTGAGCCGACTCCCTCAGGTGTGGAGCCACCGGATGAGAGGAACTCGAGTGACGACTGCCGCGGACCGTCCGGTCCTCGTCGTCGACAACTTCGACAGCTTCGTCTACAACCTGGTCCAGTACCTGGGACAGCTCGGCGTCCGCTGCATCGTCCGGCGCAACGACGCCGTCGACGTCGACGAGCTCGCCGACCTCGAGGTCGCCGGGGTGCTCCTCTCGCCTGGCCCGGGGACGCCTGCCGGCGCCGGCGTCACCGTGCCGATGGTGCGGGCCGCGGCCGAGGCGGGAACGCCGGTGCTGGGGGTCTGCCTGGGTCACCAGGCCATCGCCGAGGCCTTCGGCGCCGTGGTGGTGCGTGCGCCGGAGCTGCTGCACGGGAAGACCAGCCAGGTCGTGCACGACGGTGACGGCGTGCTTGCCGGGCTCCCGTCTCCCTTCACCGCCACCCGGTACCACTCGCTCGCCGTCGACCCGGCCACGGTGCCCGCCGAACTCGAGGTCACCGGCGCGACGCCGTCGGGGATCGTCATGGCCCTGCGGCACCGGGAGCTGCCCATCGAGGGCGTCCAGTTCCACCCCGAGTCCGTCCTCACCGAGGGCGGGCACCGGATGCTGGCCACCTGGCTGGCCGCCTGCGGCCTCGAGCCTGACCCCGCCGTCGTGGACGCCGCGTCGGCCTCCGTGCGACGGCTGTCGGCCGCCACCGCCTGAGCCCGGCCGGAACGGCAGAAGGGCACCTCCCGTAGCGGGAGGCGCCCCTTCTGCCGTTCCGGTGTGCCGCCGCCTATTGCGCCACGGTGAGGGTGACGGTCGTGCCCGGAGTCAGCTCGGTGCCAGGGTCGACGGACTGCTCCACGACCTCACCAGGAACCTCGCCGGGCTCGGCGGGGACGTACTGGACCACGATGTCGGCCGGACTGACGCCGCGGGCGACGAGCCCACTCCGTGCATCGGCCTCGGGCACACCGATCAGGTCGGGCATCGGCTCGGCCGCCGGGCCGCCGGAGACCTGGAGGACGACCCGGGTGTCGGCACCCACCTGATTGCCCGCCGCGGGATTGCTGGTGACCACCGTGCCGGCCGGCTGGTCGGAGTCGACCTCTTCGGTGGCGATGTTGCTGATGCCGGCCGACTGCAGCGTCTGCGTCGCGGCGTCCTGGTTCTGACCGGTCACGTCGGGCATCTCGATGGTGCCGGTGGAGACCTGCAGGGTGAGAGGCGTGCTGGGCTCGACCTGCTCGCCCTCACCCGGATCCACCGCGACGACCTGCCCCTCCTCCTCGAGAGACTCGGCCTGCCGCGAGTTGATGCTGGTGAAGCCTGCTTCCTCCAGGGTGCTCCGGGCACGCTCCTCGTCCAGGCCGACCACGTTGGGCACGGCGATGGTGTCCGGGGCGACGCCGACGGTGAGGCCGACCTCGGTGCCCTCGTCGACCATCGCGCCGCCGGCGGGGTCGTCCGGATGACGGCACCGACCTCGGCCTCGTTCTGCGTGACCTGCTGCTCGACCTCCCCGACCACCAGGCCGGCGCCCTCGATCGCCTGCTCGGCCGCGGCCTGCTGCTGCCCGACGACGCTGGGCACCTGGACCTGAGGGTGGCCGCCGGCGGGTCCTCGCCACTCATCGCGACGGCGACGGCGATCACGGCGCCGATCAGCAGCACGGCCAGCACGGAGACGATCGCGATGATGCGCCGCTTCCGGCGCTTGCGCTCCAGCTCGTCCTCGTCGTCCCAGCGGTCGTCGCCGTAGCCGCCGGGGGTGGCCGCGAGGATGGTGGTCTTCTCCTCGTCGCCCATGACCGGGGTCGCCTCGACCCGCTGACCGGCCAGCGCGCGGAGCAGGTCGTTGCGCATCTCGGCGGCCGACTGGTACCGGTTGGCCGGGTTCTTGCTCATGGCCTTCAGCAGGATCGCGTCGAGCTCGGGCGGGACCTGCCGGTTGATCGAGGAGGGCAGCTTCGGGTCCTCGCGCACGTGCTGGTAGGCGACGGCCACGGGGAGTCGCCGGTGAACGGCGGTGCGCCGGTCACGAGCTCGTAGAGCATGCAGCCGAGGGAGTAGACGTCGGAGCGCGCGTCGACGCTCTCGCCGCGGGCCTGCTCGGGCGAGAGGTACTGCGCGGTGCCGATGACCGCCGCCGTCGAGGTCATCGTGGCGGCGGAGTCGGAGACGGCCCGGGCGATGCCGAAGTCCATCACCTTGACCGTGCCCTGGGGCGTGATCATCACGTTGCCGGGCTTCACGTCCCGGTGCACGATGCCGTTGCGGTGGCTGAAGTCGAGGGCGCCGCAGATGTCGGCCGAGAGGCTCATCGCACGCTCGGGGAGAGGTGCCCTTCCCGGCGCAGCACGTCGCGCAGCGTCTCGCCCTCGACGTACTCCATGACGATGTAGGGAGTCGCACCGGTGCTGGTGCGGTCCTCGCCGGTGTCGTAGACGGCGACGATCGCTGGGTGGTTGAGCGACGCCGACGCCTGCGCCTCGCGGCGGAACCGCACCTGGAAGGACGGGTCGCGGGCGAGGTCGTGACGCAGCACCTTCACGGCCACCTCGCGGCCGAGCCGCAGATCGCGGCCGCGGTGGACCTCTGCCATGCCACCCCGACCCAGGACGCCACCGATCTCGTAGCGCTCGCCGAGCACCTGCGGCGTGGTCATCGGAGGTCCTCTCGGGCGGGGCGGTGCGTCGTCCGGGCGAGGGCCTCGACGAGCGGGCGGGGACCCCGCCGGGCGGGGACCCCGGCAGGCAGGGAGCCGACGGCGAGCCTAACCGTTGGCCACGCCGAATCCTGGGAGATCCCGGCAGCCTGGATCACGGTGCCACGACCTCCCCATCAGCCGCAGGATCGACCGGTTCCGGTTCCGGTTCGGGTTCCGGTTCCGGTTCGGGTTCCGGTTCGGGTTCTGGCCTGCCGGGCTGCGTCGTCGTCGTCGCCGTCGGCGAGGTCGACGAGGCGGTGGACGTCGACGTGCTGCTGGAGGAGGTGGCTGTGGTGCGCGGGGCTGAGCTGGTGGGCGTGGCGGAAGGGGTGGGCGTGGGAGCCGGCTCCTCTTCGTCCCCCCGTCCGGGGAGTACGCCTCCGCGGCGACGAAGAGGGTGACCTCGCTGCCGGGCGGCACGGTGCCGCCGGACGGGTCGAGCGCCGCCACGTCCCCGGCGTCCAGGGGCTGGCCGGAGGAGGCCAGCTGGTCGGCGTCCGCGCCCTCCTCCTCGACCACGAGCCCGGCGCCCTCGAGCTCGGCCCGGACCTCGACGGCCGGACGGCCGATGTAGGCGGTCCCGTCCAGCGGGACGCCGGCGACGCCGGACGTGCTGGCGCTGGCAGAGGTCGTGGCGCCGGCGGCGTCGTCGTTCCTGCCTCGGTCGCCGCTGCCCAGCAGGAACCAGGCGCCTCCCGCGAGCAGGAGGACGAGGACGACCGCGGCCGCGACCCAGGCATAGGTCCTCCGCCGGTCGCGGCCGCGGGCCGGCTCGTCCTCGGGGTACCAGTCGTCGTCCTCGGGGTTCGCGTGCAGCGGTGGCATGGGCCGGGCGGCGCCCGTCGGGGGCCGCCCCGGCCGGCCGCCGCCGACGCGGTGCCGGTCGCGGGGATCACCTGGGTCAGCGAGTCGGCCAGGCCCGCGCCGGCGACCACCTGGGCGGGCGCGGTGGTCGGGCCGGCGACGGGCGCGAGGCTTCCCCGGCCGCCACCCGGCGGATGGCCTCGGCGAAGGCGCCGCCGTCGGTGAACCGGTCGGCGGGGTCCTTGGCCAGCGCTCGCTCGACCAGCAGCCGCACCGCCGGGGGACGTGGGCGGGGAGCGGCGGCGGGGGCCGGTTGATGTGGGCCAGCGCGATGGCCACCTGCGAGGTGCCGTCGAACGGGCGGGCCCCGGTCAGGCACTCGTAGGCGACGACGCCGAGCGAGTAGACGTCGGAGGCCGCGGTGACCTCCAGGCCCTGCGCCTGCTCCGGGGAGAGGTACTGCGCGGTCCCGACCACCATGCCGGTGCGGGTCAGCGGGGTGGTGTCCCGGGCCTGGGCGATGCCGAAGTCGGTCAGCTTCACCACGCCGTCGGGCCGGACCATGAGGTTGCCCGGCTTGATGTCGCGGTGCACCACACCGGCCCGGTGCGCCGCCGACAGCCCGTCGGCGGACTGGCTGAGCACGTACAGCGTCCAGTCGACGGGCAGGGCTCCCTCGTCGTGCAGGATCGTCACCAGCGGCTGACCCTCGACGAACTCCATGACGAGGAACGCCAGCTGCTGGGTCCCGGTGTCGTCGACGGTCTCGCCGTAGTCGTAGACCGAGGCGATGTTCGGGTGGGTCAGGGCGGCGGTGTGCCGGGCCTCGTTGCGGAAGCGCGCGAGGAAGCTGGGGTCGTTGGTGTACTCGCTCTTGAGCACCTTGGCGGCGACGATCCGGTCCAGGACCCGGTCGCGGGCCTTCCAGACCTCGCCCATCCCGCCGACGGCGATGGGGGCGGTGATCTCGTAGCGGCCGGCGAGCAGGCTCCCGGTGGACAGCGCCATCAGCCGCCCTGCCCGTCGAGGTAGGCCTCGATGACCTGGCGGGCGATCGGCGCCGACCGCTCGCCGCCGGTGCCGCCCCCGTTGGCCACGAACACCGCGACGGCGATCTGCGGGTCGTCGGCGGGCGCGAAGCCCATGAACCACGTGTGGTCCGCGACGTCCTCGCTGACCTGGGCGGTGCCCGTCTTGCCGGCCACCTCGATCCCGGGGATCCGGGCGGCCCGGCCGGAACCGTCGGCGACGACGCTGACCATCATCTCGGTCAGCTGGTTGGCGACCTCGGCGGAGATCGGTTCCCGCCACACCTCGGACTCGGTGGAGTCGATGACCGTGAGGTCGGGCGCCTGCACCTGGTCGACCAGGTAGGGCTTCATCTGCACGCCGTCGTTGGCCACCGTGGCCGCGATCATCGCCGCCTGCAGAGGGGTCATGCGGACGTCGCGCTGGCCGATGGAGGTCTGGGCGAGGGCGGCGTCGTCCACGATGTCGCCCACGCCGCTGGGCGCGACGTCCAGGGGATCTCGAAACCCTCGCCGTCCATGCCGAACGCCTCGGCCATCTCGCGGACGCGCTCCTCGCCCATGTCGATCCCCAGCTGGGCGAAGGCGGTGTTGCAGGAGATGGTGAGGGCGTCGATGAGGACTGTTCCCCGCTGGGGCTGCACGCCGAGCCGCCGAAGTTGGGGATGACCCGGCTGCTGTTCGGGAGGGGAGCTCGCGGGGCGCCGGCACCACGGAGTCGGGCGTGAGGCCGTCCTCGAGGGCGGCCGCCGCAACGATCACCTTGAACAGCGAGCCGGGCGGGTAGTTGTCGCCGATCGCGCGGTTCCGCCGCGGGTCGATCTCGGCCGCTTCCAGTTCCTCCCAGTACGCGCGGATCGCCGCCGGGTCGTGGCTGGACAGCAGGGTCGGGTCGTAGGACGGCGTGCTCGCCATGCCGAGGACGGCCCCGGTGGACGGGTCCAGGGCGACGACGGCTCCGGTGACGCCCTCGAGACCGGCCATGGCGGCCTCCTGGACGGCGGGGTCCAGGGTCAGGACGACGTCGCCGCCGGCCGGGTCGCGGCCGGTGAACATGTCGGCCAGGCGGCGCAGGGCCAGCCGCCCGTCGGACCCGGAGAGGACGTCGTTCTCCGCGTACTCGAGCTGCGAGTTGTTGTAGATGAGCGAGTGGTACCCCGTGACCGCCGCGTACAACGGGCCCTGCGGGTACTGCCGGAGGTACTTGAGCCGGCCGTCGGTGGGCACCGACTCGGCGATCGCGGTGCCGTCGACGACGATGGACCCACGTTCCCGGTCGTACGCCGCGGCCAGTACGCGGGTGTTCGAGGGTCGGTGCGCAGCTCGTCCGAGCGCACGACCTGGATGATGTTGACGTTGATGATCAGCAGCGTGAACAGCACGAGCACGCTGATCGCGACCTTGCGCAGCGGGGCGTTCACGGCGTGACCACCTCGGTGGGCGCATCACCGAGACGCACCGGCGGCGGCGCCTGCGGGGTGGCCGGCCGCCGGGCCGCGTCGCTGATGCGTACCAGCACGGCCACGAGGACGAAGTTCGCCACCAGCGAGGACCCGCCGTAGGCCAGGAAGGGCGTGGTCAGACCGGTGAGCGGCAGCAGCCCCGTGACGCCGCCGAGGACCACGAAGACCTGCCAGGCGACCGCGAAGGCCAGCCCGGCGGCGAGCAGCTTGCCGAAGGCGTCCCGGACGACGAGGGAGGTCCGCAGCCCGCGTTCGACGAGGATCAGGTAGACGATGATCACGGCGACCAGGCCGAACAGGCCGAGCTCCTCGCCGACGGCCGAGGCGATGAAGTCGCTCTTGGCGACCGGCACCTGGTCGGGCCGCCCCCGCCGAGGCCCGCCCCGAAGATGCCCCCGGTGCCGAGCCCGAACAGCGACTGGACCAGCTGGTAGCCCGCGCCGTCCTGGTAGGCGAAGGGATCGAGCCAGGTGTCGACGCGGGCCCGCACGTGACCGAAGACCTGGTAGGCGATGAACGCGCCGCCGGCGAAGAGGCCGACGCCGATGAGCAGCCAGCTCGAGCGCTCGGTGGCGACGTAGAGCATCACCACGAAGATGCCGAACAGCAGCAGCGAGCTGCCGAGGTCGCGCTCGAAGACCAGCACCAGGATCGACAGGATCCACGCCACGAGCACCGGGCCGAGATCGCGACCGCGGGGCAGCTCGATGCCGGCGACCCGGCGGCTGGCCAGCGCCAGGACGTCGCGCTTGTCGACCAGGTAGGCGGCGAAGAAGACGATCAGGCAGATCTTGGCGAACTCGCCGGGCTGGATCGAGAAGCCGGCGACCCGGATCCAGATCTTGGCGCCGTTGACCTCCGACATGGAGGCCGGCAGCAGGGCCGGGAGCGCCAGCAGGGCGAGCCCGCCGAGGGCCAGCGTGTAGGCGTAGCGCGAGAGCGTGCGGTGGTCGCGGACGAACACCAGGAAGGCCACGAAGAGCGCCACACCGAGGGTTGCCCAGATCAGCTGGACCGGGGCGTCCTCGCGGGTGATGTCGCTGTCGACCTGCTCGGCGGCGAGGTCGAGCCGGTGGATGACGGTGAGCCCGAGACCCACGAGGAGCGCGACCGCGGGCAGCAGGAGCGGGTCGGCGTAGGGGGCCCACTTGCGGATGACGAGGTGCGCGACCACCCACAGCGCGGTGATCCAGACGCTGAACCCGGCCATCTCCGGGCGCAGCGAGCCGGTGATGGTCAGGTCGACGATGCACTGCGCGACGACGGTGATCAGGACGGCGAAGCCGAGCAGCAGCGCCTCGGTCCCGCGACGGGTCGGGACGGACTGCCCGGTCGCGGTGCCCCGCGGATCGGTCGCCGGCCCGGCCATCAGTCGGCCTCCCGGCAGTTCTCCCCGGCACGGACGACGTCGTCGTTCGTGCCGACGTGGTCGGCGACGGCTCGCTGTCCCCGGGGACGCCCTCGGTCGTCAGCGGTGCGTCCGGGAAGCCGGTGGGCTCGGGTGTCGGCGTCGCGGTGGACTCCTCCGGGGCCTGCTCGGCCGATGCGCTGGAGGGGCAGAGCGGGAGTCGCTGCGCGCGCAGCGCGGCGAGGATCCGGTCGGCGTCGTCGGCGTCGTCGGCGGTGATGCCGCCACGGACCCGGTTGCGGGCGGCGGGCGTGAGGTCGGTGACCGCCATGCCGCTGGTCCGGTCGACTTCGAAGAAGTCGAAGCCGACGATGGAGACGTCCAGGCCGCGGAAGACCGCCACCTGCTCCTCGTCCCCGCTGCCCTCCACACCGACGAACCAGTGCCCGAGCGCCCACACGTACATACCGACAGCTCCCGCCACGAGCACGACGAGAGCTGCCACCGCCACCAGGAGAAGTCGTAGCGGGCGGCGGCGGGCGGAGGAGCCGCCGCCCGTCGGCGGTGTGGGTGGTGGCGGGGCCGGGGGCTGCGGATCGGCGAGCGCCGCCCGGCCGGCGGCCGAGCGGTTGTCCACCTGGCGCTGACCGACGTTGTCGCCGGCCGCGCCGTCGATCACGGGGTCGAGCCGGCCGCGGCCTCCGGTGTCCTCGACCACGTCGGCGACGATCACCGTGATGTTGTCCGGCCCGCCGCTGCGCAGGGCCAGCTCGATGAGCCGGTCGGCCGTGGACTGGGGATCGGGGTCCTTGAGCGCCTCGAAGAGGTTTCCTCGCTGACCACGCCGGACAGCCCGTCGGAGCACAGCAGGTAGCGGTCGCCGTCCCGCACCTCGCGCATGGAGAGGTCGGGCTCGACCTCCTGCCCGTTGAGGGCCCGCAGCAGCAGGGACCGCTGGGGGTGGCTGTTCGCCTCCTCGGCGGTGATCCGGCCGTCGTCGATCAGGGTCTGCACGAACGTGTCGTCGTGCGTGATCTGCGAGAGCTGGCCGTCGCGGACCAGGTAGGCGCGGGAGTCGCCGACGTGGCACAGGGCCAGCCGGCCGCCGGCGAAGAGGATCGCCGTCAGCGTGGTTCCCATGCCCTCGAGCTGGGGGACTCGCGGATGACCTCGCGCAGGTGCTCGCTGCCCTCGAAGACCGCCTCGCGCAGCGCCTGCAGCATGTCGCCGGAGGGCGCGTCGTCGTCCAGGTGCTCCAGCGCGGCGATGACCACCTTGCTGGCGACGTCGCCGGCCGCGTGCCCGCCCATGCCGTCGGCGACGGCGAGCAGCCGGGGGCCGGCGTAGACGGAGTCCTGGTTGTTGCCGCGGATCAGGCCGCGGTCCGAGCGCGCCGCATACCTCAGGACGAGGCTCATGCATCCACCTCGCTGGCGCTCGGGGGCGTGTGCGCCCGATGGCTGTCCTTCTGACGGAGCCGGCGCGTGTGCTCACGTGCGCAGCTCCAGGGCAGTCTGCCCGATGCGGATCGGCTGACCGGGACCCACCAGCAGGGGACCCTGCACGCGCTGCTGGTCGAGGTAGGTGCCGTTGGTGGAGCCGAGGTCCTCCACGTACCACTGGCCACCGCGGTTGGTCAGGCGGGCGTGGCGGGAGCTGGCGAAGTCGTCGGTGAGCACCAGGGTCGAGTCGTCGGCCCGGCCGATGAGGATCGGCTGGTCGCCGAGGGTGATCTTCGTGCCGGTCAGCGGACCGGCGGTGACCACGAGCGTCTTGGGGCCGCGCTGGCCACGCTTCCTGCCGGTGACCGCCGCGGCGGCACGGGGCGGTACCGACGCCACGCGACCGGTGCGCCCGCCGAACAGGTCGGCGCGGACCACGCGGAAGGCAGCGAAGATGAACAGCCAGAGCAGCAGCAGGAACCCGAACCGGAAGACCTGCAGGACGATTTCGCTCACGGCACCATCGCCGATCCGCTCACGGGCCTTCCGCCCGGTACACCAGGACCGAGTGGCCGATCCGGATGACGTCGCCGTCGGAGAGGGCGTGCCGGTTGACCCGCCGGCCGTTGACCAGCGTGCCGTTGGTGGAGCCGAGGTCCTCGACGGTCGCGGTGCCGCCGTCGAGGACGACGTCGACGTGCTTGCGGCTGACCCCGGTGTCGGGCAGCCGGATGTCGGCCTCCGTGCCGCGGCCGATCACGTTCCGGCCGGTGGTGAGCTCGTGCCGGGTGCCCGGGCCGTCGACCACCAGCACGTGCGTGACCCCGGGCCGCTGGCCCGCGCGTCCGGTGAACGAGGGGCCCTGCTTGCCGGTGTCGGTGGCCACCCGGCCGCGCAGCGGCGGGAGCGGGGGCAGCGGCGGGAGCGGCGGGTGGGCACCGGTCGGTGGGCGCGGGGGAGCGGCGACGGCGAAGTCGTCGCGCGCCGGGGGACGGGCCGGGTCGGCGACGTGGGAGCTGACCTCGAAGACGCCCGTCGGGAGGTCGGCGTCCTCCTCGAGCCGGACGGTGACCTTGTCGAAGACCTGGTAGCCCTCGTCGTCGATGTGCTCGGTGACCATGTCGGCCAGCTCGCCGGCCAGCTGGTCCGACCACTGCCCGAGGTGCTCGAAGTCGGTGCGGCCCAGGGTCACGACGTAGACGTTGGGCGCCAGCACGCGGCCCTCGCCCATGACGGACTTCTGCTCGTCGGCCTCGCGCTGGAGGGCCTTGGCGATCTCGGCCGGGTGCACCTTGCCCTTGAACAGCCGGGCGAAGGCCAGCCCGACCATGCCTTCGAGGCGTCGCTCGAAGCGCTGCAGCACACCCACAGTCGCTCCTTTACGCTCGGCCTGTCGTCCCGTTGTGCCAACCGTGATCGTAGCCGGGACGTGCCGGGCGGACCGGCCGGTAACTCGCGACTCCCCGCACGACACTTCCGGAGCGGCGCCATCGCCGGGGGAACGACGCCCCCCGGCCGGGCTGCGGCCCCCGGCTGCTAATCTCGTCGGGCGCCAGGGCAAGTGGCGGAATGGCAGACGCGCACGGTTCAGGTCCGTGTGTCCGAAAGGACGTGGGGTTCAACTCCCCCTTGCCCACCCAGTTCGACCAGCACCCCGTCTCCCGGGCCTCCGGAGGCGGGGTTCTCTGCGTCCGGGGTGCTCCGCGTCCCGGAGCGCTCAGGCCGGCCGGTCGTGGTGCGCGTCGCCCTTCGCTCCGGTGAGGGTCTGCGCCAGCAGGACCGCACCCCACGGGCCGATCACCCACACCGGCCAGAAGTAGTGGAACTCCCAGCTGGCCAGCGAGGTCGCCGCCCAGATCGTGACCACGATCAAGGACGTGGTCAGCCACGAGCGCCAGGAGTGCGGGTCGCCGTCCCAGCCGTGCCGGGCGACCGTCGACCCCGCGCTGGGGGTGGGCAGGGGATCCGGCCGGTGATCCGGGACCGCGGCGGGCAGGTCAGCGGTGAGTGACTCCAGTTCGCCGTAGGTCTTCGCCGCGTAGGCGCGCGCCAGGCGCTCGTCGTACTCGGCCACGGTCAGCCGTCCGGCGGACATGTGCCGGCCGAGGACGTCGGCGACGGCGGCGCGGTCGGCGTCCGCGGCGCGCAGGTGGGGCTCGGGCATCGCTGCTCTCCTGGTGCGGGAGCTCCCAGTCTCGTCCGTGCCGCCCCGCCAGGTCCACTGACGGACGTCACGGCTTCGATGTGCAGAACGCCCGGCGGCCGGGCGTCAGCTAGCTGCGGCCTCGCGGGCCAGCGCCTTGCCGATGACCATCCGCTGGATCTGGTTGGTGCCCTCGAAGATCTGCATCACCTTCGCCTCGCGCATGTAGCGCTCCGCGGGGAACTCGCGGGTGTAGCCGGCGCCACCCAGCACCTGGACGGCGTCGGTGGTGACCTTCATGGCGGCGTCGGTGGCCACCAGCTTGGCGATGCTCGCCTGGCGGCCGTACTCCTTGCCGGCGTCCTTGCGGCGGGCGGCGACCAGGTAGGTGGCCCGGGCGGATTCGACGGCCGCAGCCATGTCGGCGAGCAGGAACGCCACGCCCTGGTGGTCGATGATCGGCCGGCCGAACGCCTCCCGCTCCCCGGCGTACCGGACGGCGACGTCGAGGGCGGACTGGGCGAGGCCGACCGCGACGGCGCTGACGCCCAGGCGGCCGGAGTCGAGGGCGGCGAGCGCGATGGACAGCCCCCGGCCGCGGTCGCCCACGAGGCGGTCGGCGGGCACGGAGACGTCGTCGAGGCGGATCGCGGCCGTCGTGGACCCGGTCATCCCCATCTTCTCCTCGGGCCTGGCGGGGAGAAGCCGGCGAGGTCCGGCGTCAGGTGGAAGCAGGAGATGGCCCGCTCGCCGTCGTCCGGCGTGCGCAGGAAGGTCGAGTAGAAGTCGGCGTGCCCGCCGTGGGTGACCCAGGCCTTCTCCCCGTTGGCCTGCCACCCGCCCTCGCTCGCCTTGGCGGCGGCCCGCATGGCCGCGGGGTCGGAGCCCGCGTGCGCCTCCGACAGGCAGTAGGCGCCGAGCAGCTGCCCGCCGACCATGTCCGGCAGCAGGTCGCGACGCTGGGCGTCGGTGCCGAACCGGTCGATCGGGAAGCAGGCGAGGGTGTGCACGCTGACGCCCAGGGCCACGCTGGCCCATCGCGCGGCCAGCTCCTCGACCACCTGCAGGTAGACCTCGTACGGCTGCCCGCCGCCGCCCACGTCCTCGCCGAACGGCAGCCCCAGCAACCCGGCGTCCCCCAGGGTGCGGAACACCTCGCGGGGAAGCGCTCCTCGCGCTCGTACTGCGCGGCCTTCGGGGCGAGTTCGGCGTCGGCCAGCTCGCGGGTGAGCGCGAGAAGGTCGTGCGCCTCGGGGGTGGGCAGTTCGCGGTCGACCGGCACGGTGCTCCTCGGATCAGGCGGTACCCAGGACGGTACGACGCGGTTGGCAGGATCCTCGCGTGCAGATCCACCGGGCGGCCTGGGACGACCCCGACGTCCAGCGGCTGACCACCGATCAGCAGGTCGAGGTGCGGGCGCGGTACGGCGGCAAGGACGAGCCGGGCACGCACCCGTCGGCGGCCGACGTCAGCGTCGTCCTGCTGGCCCGGGACGACGACGGGACGCCGCTGGGCTGCGGCGCCCTGCGAGCGCTCGCCGACGGCGTGGCCGAGGTCAAGCGCATGTACGTGGTGCCGGCCGCTCGTGGGCGGGGCGTCTCCCGGGCGGTGCTCGAGGCACTGGAGGGCGCCGCCCGCCAGCAGGGCTGGACGACGCTGCGACTGGAGACCGGCCCGCTGCAGCCGGAGGCGATCGGGCTGTACTCCTCGACCGGCTACCTGCCGATCGGGGCCTTCGGCGGCTACGTCGGCGACCCGGACGCCACGGACAGTCTCTTCTTCGAACGGGTCCTCGACCGGCGGTGACGCGGGTACCCCGGAGAGACGGCCGCGGCGGTGCTCGCGCGGCACGGCCGGACCTACGCCGAGGAGGCCGGCATCCGGCTGGTCGGCGAGCCGGCGCCGGTGTTCCCCGCTGACCGGCTGCCCCTGCTGTGGTGAGCTGATCGGCATGTCCCAGCATGCGTGGCCCGAGTCCGAGCCCACCGACGTCCGGCTGACCGCCGGCGCGGCCGACCTGGCCGTCGATCTGCGCGGCGGTGGCGTGCGCCGGCTGGCGGTGGGGGACTGGGAGCTGCTCGACACCTACCCCGCCGGCACGGTGGCCGCGGGTTACCCGGGTGCGGTGCTCCTGCCGTGGCCCAACCGGCTCCGCGACGGCCGCTGGGCGTGGTCCGGCCAGGACCTCCAACTGGAGGTCGCCTCGCCCGAGGCGCCGCACGCCATCCACGGCCTCGTCACCTCTCAGCCGTGGACGGTGCTGGAGTCCGCGGCCGACGCCGTCACCGTCGGGACCGTGATCGAGCCGCACCCCGGCTACCCGTTCCGCCTCGCCGGCGCGGTGGACTACCGGCTGGCCCCCGACCGGCTGACGGTCACCGTCCGGGCGCGCAACGTCGGCACCGAGGCCGCCCCGCTCGGCGCGGGGATGCACCCCTACCTCTCCGTCGGCGCGACGCGGGACGGCGGGATCGGCGACGCCGAGCTGACCGTGCCGGTCCGCACGCTGCTGGAGCTCCACGGTGGGTTGCCGACCGGGAACCGGACACCGTTCGACGGCGGCGTCGGGCGGATCGGCGACCGCGAGATCGACGACGCCCTCACCGACCTCGTCCGGGACGACGACGGCTGGGCGCGCACCCGGCTGCGCGGCTCGGCGGGCGAGCTCGAGCTGGCGGTCGACGGCGCGTGGTCGTGGCTGCAGGTGTTCACCGGCGACGTGCTCCCGGAGGGCCGGTACCGCCGGACCCTCGCGGTCGAGCCGATGACGTGCCCGCCGAACTCGCTGGCCGACGGCGTCGACCTGCTCGTCCTCGAGCCCGGCCAGGAGTGGGCGGGCACCTGGACCCTGTCCTGGACGGCGGCCTGACGTGCGCGTGCTGGAACTCTGGCGCTACCCGGTCAAGTCGCTGCAGGGCGAGCGGCTGGACGAGGCGGAGATCGGCCCGCTCGGCATCGCCGGCGACCGGGGATGGGCGCTGTTCGACCGCGACACCGGTCTGGGCCTGACCGCCCGGCGGGTGCCCGAGCTGCTGTTCGGCTCCGCCCGGCTGCGCGCCGACGGCGGGGTGGAGGTCGTGCTGCCCGACGGCACGGTGACCACCGACGAGACCGTTCTCTCGGACTGGCTGGGGCGTCGGGTGGAGCTGCGGGCGGCACCCGACGACGACGATGCGGCACCCACCTACGAGGCGCCCGTCGACGAGGAGGTGCCCGACCCGACCGAGTGGCTGCAGTGGGAGGGCGCACCCGGACCGTTCCACGACAGCCCGCGCATCCGGCTGTCCCTGGTCTCGACGGGCACGCTCGGCACCTGGGACCGCCGACGGTTCCGGGCCAACGTCGTCCTCGACGGCGACGGCGAGGACGGGTTGCGGGGGCAGGAAGCGGATCTCGGCACGGTGCGGCTGCGGTTCGGTGTCCCGATCCCCCGCTGCGTCATGACCACCCGACCGCAGCCCGGCGGCATCGCCCGCGACACCTCGGTGCTGAAGGACATCCACCGCGAGCGCGAGGGCTGCTCGCCGTGCGGGCCGCCGTCCTCAGCGCCGGGACCGTGCGCCCCGGCGATCCCCTGCTGCTCGACGGATCGGCAGACTGAGGGGCATGCGTGCCGTCGACCTCCGCCCCGGTGAGGACACCATCCGGGTCGGGCAGCTGCTCAAGCTCGTCGACGCGGTCCCGACCGGCGCCCAGGTGAAGGACGTGCTGTTCTCCGGCGCGGTCCGGGTCAACGGCGAGCCCGAGGAGCGCCGCGGCCGGCAGCTGCACCACGGCGACGTCGTGCAGATCGACGGCATGGAGGACGTCCGCATCGGGTGAGGACTCCTGCTCCCACCACTCACGCGCGCGCGGTGGGCCCCTGCAGGCGGCCGTGGTTCCACGTGGAACCGGTTGCTCTGCCAGGCTGACGGCATGGTCCGCGCCCCCGTCCGTGTGCCCCGGTGGCCGGTGGCCGCCGGTGAGGAGCCGGACTTCGCGGGGATCCGCGCGGAGTTCGACGTCCCGGAGGAGTTCCCCGGCGAGGTCCTGGCCGAGGCCGAGCGCCGCGCCGCCCGGCCGCCGTTGCCCGAGCTCGACGCCACCGACGTCCCGCTCGTCACCCTCGACCCGGTCGGCAGCCGGGACCTCGACCAGGCCGTGCACCTGGCGCTCCTGGAGGACGGCTACCGGGTCAGCTACGCGATCGCCGACGTCGGCGCGGTGGTGCAGCTGGGCGGACCGCTGGACGCCGAGGCCCGCCGCCGCGGGCAGACGCTCTACAGTCCCGACCGCCGCACGCCGCTGCACCCGCCGGTGCTGAGCGAGGGGCGGCGAGCCTGCTGCCGGGGCAGCTGCGCGCCGCCGCGCTCTGGACCATCGACCTGGACGCCGACGGCGAGCCGGTGCGGGTCGACCTGCGCCGGGCCCGCGTGCGCAGCCGGGCCCAGCTGGACTACCCGTCGGTGCAGGCCCAGGCCGACGCCGGGACGCTGCCCGAGCCGCTCGCCCTGCTGCCCACCCTCGGCGCGCTGCTCCAGCGTCGGGCCGCCGAGCGCGGCGCCATCGAGCTCGGCACCCCCGACCAGGAGGTCGAGGCGACGCCGGACGGCGGGTGGACGCTGGTGCTCCGCGGTGACCTGCCCGTCGAGGGCTGGAACGCCGAGATCTCGCTGCTCACCGGGCGGTGCGCCGCCGGGCTGATGCTCGAGGGTCGCGTCGGTCTGCTGCGGACGCTCCCGCCGGCGCGGCCCCAGGACGTCGACCGGCTCCGCCTGCTCGCCCCGGCGCTGGGGGTGGACTGGCCGGACGGCGCCGGACCGGGCGCCGTCATCGCCGGGCTCGACCCGGCCCGGCCGGGCCACGCGGCCTTCCTCGAGGAGGCGGTCACGCTGCTGCGCGGCGCGGCCTACACCGCGTTCGACGGCGCACCGCCCGGGCAGCCGGGACACGGCGGGGTGGGCGCGCCGTACGCGCACGTCACCGCGCCGCTGCGGCGGCTGGTCGACCGGTTCGGCACGGAGGTCTGCCTCGCGCTGGCTGCCGGCCGGGAACCCGATCCCGAGCTGCGGGCGGCCCTGCCCGAGCTGCCGGCGCTGATGGCTGCCTCCGACCGGCGCACCAGGGACGTCGAGCGCGCGGTGCTCGACGCGACCGAGGCGTGGCTGCTGCGCGGACGGGAGGGCGAGACCTTCTCCGCCGTGGTGGTCGACGCCGAGGACGGCCGGGGCACCGTCGTCCTGGACGACCTGGCGATCCGCGGCCGGTGCACCGGCGAGGACTGCGCCCGGGCACGCGCGTGCAGGTGCGGCTCGAGCAGGCCGACGTCACCGGCCGGACCGTGCGCTTCGCCCTGGAGGGAGCCGGATGAGCCGGGCCCCGTACCTGTCGGCCCGGCTGCAGGGCTTCGGGACGACGGTCTTCGCCGAGATGAGCGCGCTCGCCGTGGCCACCGGCTCGGTGAACCTCGGCCAGGGCTTCCCCGACTACCCCGGCCCGCCGGAGGTGCTCGACGTCGCCCGGGCCGCGATCGGCACCGCAGCCGACCAGTACCCGCCCGGCCCCGGCATCCCCGAGCTCCGGCAGGAGATCGCCGCGCACGTGCAGCGCTTCGGCGGGCCGTCGCACGACCCCGAGACGGAGGTGCTGGTCACCGCCGGCGCCACCGAGGCCCTGTCGGCCGCCCTCCTCGCGCTGCTGGAGAACGGCGACGAGGTGGTGCTCTTCGAGCCGATGTACGACTGCTACGCCGCGGGCATCGCCATGGCCGGCGGCGTCGCCCGGCCGGTGCCGCTGCACCCGCCGGCTCCGTCGTCGTCCACCGACCCGGCCGGCTCCTGGACGTTCGACCCCGCCGACCTGCGGACGGCCATCACGCCGCGGACGAAGATCCTGCTGCTCAACACCCCGCACAACCCGACGGGCAAGGTGTTCACCCGCGAGGAGCTCACCCTGCTGGCCGAGGCCGCGGTCGAGCACGACCTGCTGGTCCTCGCCGACGAGGTCTACGAGCACCTGGTGTTCGACGACGCCGAGCACGTGTCGATGGCGACGCTCCCCGGCATGCGCGAGCGCACGCTCGTGGTCGGCAGCGCCGGGAAGACGTTCAACGTCACGGGCTGGAAGATCGGCTGGATCTGCGGACCTGCGCCCCTCGTCGCCGCCGTCCGCACCGCCAAGCAGTTCCTCACCTACGTCAACGGCGGCCCCTTCCAGCCCGCCGTCGCGGCCGGCCTGGCGCTGCCGGACGCCTACTTCGCCGGCGTCGCCCGCGACCTCCAGTACCGCCGGGACGTGCTGGTCCAGGGGCTGGCCGGGGCCGGGCTCCCCGTGATCAGCCCGGAGGCCACCTACTTCGCCACGGTGGACGTCCGCCCGGTCCAGCCCGACGGCGACGGGCTGGCGTTCTGCCGCGCGCTGCCCGAGCGCGCCGGGGTGGTCGGCGTCCCGACCGTGGTCTTCTACGCGCCGGAGCACGCGCACCTGGGCCGGCACCTCGTCCGGTTCGCCTTCTGCAAGAGCGACGCGGTGCTGGCGGACGCGGTGGAACGGCTGACCGGGCTGGGCAGGAAGGGGAGTGGACGATCATGAGGATCGCGGCGGTGCAGCACGACATCGTGTGGGAGGACCGGGACGCCAACTTCGCACGCCTGGCCCCGCAGGTCGCCCGCGCCGTCGGGGCGGGCGCGGAGCTGGTGCTGCTCACCGAGACGTTCAGCACCGGGTTCTCCATGACGCCGGGCATCGGGGAACCCGAGGACGGCCCCTCGGCGCGGTTCCTGGCCGGGCAGGCCGCCGAGCACGGGGTGTGGGTGGGCGGCAGCTGCCCCGAGATCGCCGCGGACGCCGGTCAGGAGGACGGGCTGCCGTACAACTCCTTCGTCCTCGCCGGGCCGGACGGCAGCACGCACCGCTACCGCAAGCTGCACCCGTTCACCCACGCCGGGGAGCACGAGCGGTTCCGGGCGGGCGAGGGCCGGTGACGCTGCAGATCGGGGCCTCCGGATCACGCCGTTCATCTGCTACGACCTGCGCTTCGCCGACGTCTTCTGGCGGGCCGCGCCCGGCACCGACGTCTACCTGGTGCCGGCGAACTGGCCCAGTCCGCGGCGGCTGCACTGGCAGACGCTGCTGCAGGCGCGGGCCATCGAGAACCAGGCCTACGTCGTCGGCTGCAACCGGGTCGGCACGGCCGGCGACGGCACCGAGCACGCCGGCGACAGCCGCATCATCAGCCCGATGGGGAGCTGCTGGCCACGGCGGCCGGGGTCGAGACGATCGTGCTGGCCGACGTCGACCCGGCCGAGGTGACCGCCACCCGCGACCGGCTCCGCTTCCTGCCCGATCGCAGGGGGACCGACCAGGACTCCCGCCGGGAACGTCGGGGCCCTAGCGTTCGCGGGGTGACCACGCTCGCCGGCGGGAGCCGCACCGGGTCGGCGCACCTCGCCGCGCAGTTCTCCGCCCCCGTTCGGAGGCTGATGCGCTCCGGTGTCGCCGGGGCCGGCCTCATGGTGGCGGCCACCCTCGCCGCCCTGATCTGGGCCAACTCGCCGTGGGCCAGCTCCTACGAGCGGCTCTGGCACACCGAGCTGGCGCTGCGGTTCGGCAATGCCGAGATCGCCATGGACCTGCAGCACTGGGTCAACGACGGCCTGATGGTGTTCTTCTTCTTCCTCATCGGCATGGAGGTGCGCCGCGAGCTCTCCATGGGCGAGCTCGTGCAGCGCAGCCGGCTCACCGTCCCGGCGCTGGCGGCGGTCGCGGGCCTGGTGATCCCGGCGCTGCTCTACCTGGCCATCAACGCCGGCGGGGACGGGGCGGTCGGGTGGGGGATCCCGATGGCCACGGACACCGCCTTCGTGCTCGGCGCCCTGGCGCTGTTCGGCCGCAACGCCCCCGTCCAGCTCCGGGTCTTCCTGCTGTCGCTGTCGGTGGTCGACGACATCGGCGCGCTCAGCGCGATCGCCATCTTCTACTCCGACGAGATCGATCTGGTCGCTCTCGGCGTCGCCGCGCTCTGCGTGGCGGCGTTCATCGGGTTGTCCCGCATGCAGGTGTGGCGCGGGCCGGCCTACTTCGCGGTCGGCGCCGTGATGTGGGTGGCGATGTACGAGTCGGGGTGCACGCCACGATCGGCGGCGTCGTCCTCGGCCTGCTGGTCAGCGCCTACCCGCCGCGCCGGGCCGAGGTCGAGCGAGCGGGGTCGCTGGCGCGCGCGTTCCGGCAGTCGCCGGAGCCGGCGCTGGCCCGCGAGGCGAAGCTGTCGGTCGAGCGGGCCATCTCCCCAACGAGCGGATCGGCGCGGTGCTCGTGCCGTGGAGCAGCTACGTCGTCGTCCCGGTGTTCGCGCTGGCCAACGCCGGGGTGCGCATCGACGGCGCACTGGTCGAGCGGGCCCTCACCTCACCGGTCACCATCGGTGTCTTCGTCGGACTGGCCGTCGGCAAGCTGCTGGGGGTGGGGCTGGCCGCGGCCCTCGCCGTCCGCACGCGGCTCGGCGTCCTGCCGCCCGGCATCAGCCTGGCCAGCATCTGGAGCGGCGCCGCGCTCACCGGCCTGGGCTTCACCGTCTCGCTGTTCGTCACCGACCTCGCCTTCGACGACGAGGCGCTGCGGGAGGAGGCCACCGTCGGCATCCTGGCCGCCGCCGTGGTCTCCACCGCGCTCGGCGCCCTCTTCTTCCGGCTGCTGGGCCGGGGCGGTGGCCCGCCGGAGCGGCCGGTCCTGCTCGACCCGCCGGTCGACCCGGCGGTGGACCACGTCCGCGGTCCGGTCGACGCCCCGCTGACGCTGGTCGAGTACGGCGACATGGAGTGCCCCTTCTGCGGACGCGCCACCGGGGTGGTCAGCGAGCTGCGCAACCGGTTCGGCGACGACCTGCGCTACGTCTTCCGGCACCTGCCCCTGCTGGAGGTGCACCCGCACGCCCAGCTCGCCGCGGAGGCGGTCGAGGCCGCCGGCGCCCAAGGGCGGTTCTGGGAGATGCACGACAAGCTGTTCGCCCACCAGGACGCCCTGGAAGCGCCCGACCTCCTCGACCACGCGTCGGCCCTGGGGCTGGACCTCGAGCGGTTCGCCCGCGAGCTCGGCGACGGCACCCACGCGCAGCACATCCGGGACGACGTGGCCGGGGGTGAGGCCAGCGGGGTCGAGGGCACCCCCACCTTCTTCGTCAACGGCGTCCGCCACACCGGCCGGGCCGGGACCGATGAGCTGGCGGCGGCCCTGCTGCGCACCGATCCGAGGGCGCGCCCGTGGAGCGCTCCCAGGCGGCGCCCGCATCCGGGAGCCGCGCCCCGGCGCCCCTGTCGCCGCCGGCCCGGTTGCCCGCGGTCGACGGGCTGGCGGAGACCGCCGACCTCAGCGGCGCCTCGCCCCGGCTGGACGACCGGCAGCTCGCCGTCCTGCGCCGGGCCGGACGCCGCCGGTCGACGACGGCGGGCGAGGTGCTGGTCCGGGGAGGTGCCGGTGAGTGGGACTTCGTCGTGGTGCTGGAGGGCACCGTCGCGGTGGTCGAGGACCCGGAGCCCGGGAACGGTGGTGAGCAGCACGTGGTGTCCGTGGTGGGTCCCGGCCGGTTCCTCGGCGGACTGAACCTGCTCGCCGGCCAGCGAGCCGTCCGGTCGGTGGTCGTGGCCGAGCCCGGTGTGGTGGTCACGCTGGCCGTGCGGCGGCTGCGCGAGGTGATGGCTGCCGACCGGGAGCTGGCCGACCTGATCATGCGGGCATTCCTGCTGCGCCGGGCCATGCTGATCGGCCGGGCCTCGGCCCTGCGCGTCGTGGGCGACCCCGCTGGCCCGCCAGCGCCCGGCTGCGGCAGCTGCTGGACCAGCACGGCCTCGTCCACGAGTGGCTGGACCCGGCCGAGAACGAGGCGGCACGTGCGGTGCTCGCCGAGAACGACGCCCTCGCGCAGGCGCGCCCCGTCGTCGTCGCCCCCGACGGGCGGGTGCTGGTCGACCCCGGACCGGAGGACCTGCTCGGGACGGTCCGCCCCGGTCCGGGCTGAGGGACGTCAGACGCGTCGGGAGGCGTCCTCGTCGACGACGACCTGCTCGCGCTGCACCTGCCCGGTGACCGTCTCCTGCCCCTCGACCAGCTGGGTCCGCAGCCGCACGCGCTCGGTCGGCACGACCTCGACGGTCACGACGGGCCGCTCGGTGTGCAGGACGATCTCGTCGGGCAGGCCGCTGGATATGGCGTGCCTGCCCCCGACACGGAGGTGCTCTCGGTCAGCAGCGACTCGCCGGGACCGTCGTCCGGTGCGTCGATCGGGACCTCCTCGAGGCGGATCTCCTCGCGCCGGATCGGCACGGTGATCTGCACCTCCTCGGTCACGATGTACTTGACCAGCCGTGCCCGGGTGGTCGCCACGCGCTCGGTGCCGACGACCAGCCGCTCCTCGCTGCGGGTCATCGCCCCGTCGTCGGTCGCGGGAGGCGGCGGCGCCTCCGCGGGGATCTCCACGGTGGGAGCGGCGGCCGGGGCCACCGGCGGCTCCTCGTGCCGGGGGCAGCGGTGCCGGTCCCGTAGTGCCGGCGGAGCTCGGCCTCGTCGTCGGGCGTCAGGTGGTCCCCGGTCAGGTGCGGCGCGCTCTTCACCGCGTCCACGGCGACGGGGAGGCGCAGGCCGCCGTCGGCGAAGGTGGCGTCCAGCGCGGGGACGACGGACTGGCGGGTGCCGAAGAGCCCCGTGGTGACGGCCACCCAGGACGGCGCGCCCGTGCGGTCGTCGACGTAGAAGTGCTCGACGGTGCCGATCTTCTCGCCGCTCGCGTCGTAGGCGGTACTGCCGATGGCTGCGGACACCTCTCTCGTCCAGCATGGTCCTGCTCCCTCCGCATGGCGCCCGCCGACGAGCGCCCGTCGGGGTCTGCGGTGCCCAGCCGCGGTCGCAAGCGAACATCGCCCGACCTAGGTTCGGGGGAGTGGCCGCCGAGTGCGTGGCCGGAGTGGGAGGCCGGCATGGCCAGCGGGCACCTCGAGATCGAGACGAAGTACGACGTCGACGAGGTCTTCGAACTCCCGGCGCTGACCGGGCTGGACGGCGTCGCGGGCGTCGACCCGCCCGTGGAGCACGAGCTGGAGGCGGTCTACCACGACACCGCGGACCTGCGGCTGCTGCGCGCGCGGGTGACGCTGCGCCGCCGGACCGGTGGGTCCGACGCGGGCTGGCACCTGAAGCTCCCCGCGGGCACCGCCCGCCGGGAACTGCACGCGCCGCTGGGCCGGTCGGTCAAGAACCCGCCGAAGGTGCTGGGCGCACCGGTCGTCGGCCTGCTGCGTGGAGCGCCGACCGCGCCGGTGGCCACGTTGCGCACCCGGCGCGTGGTGACCGCCCTGCGCGACGCGGAGGGGCGGCTGCTGGCCGAGGTCGCCGACGACCGGGTGACCGCCACCGTCCCGGCCGCGGGTCCGGATCGCCCGGACGAGGCGCACACCTGGCGCGAGGTGGAGGTGGAGCTGGGCGACGGAACCGTCGAGCTGGGCGCCGCCGTGGGGACCGCCTGACCGCGGCCGGAGCCCGCCCCGCGTCGACGGCGTCCAAGGTGGGGCGGGCACTGGCCGGCCGGCTGCAGGCGACCGGGCGTCCGGAGCCCGCGCGGCGGAAGAAGGGCCCCCGTGCGGGCGAGTTCGTCACGGCGGCCCTCGCGGACCAGGTGGACCTGCTGCAGGCCGCGGACGTCGCGCTGCGGACGGATCAGCCCGATGCCCTCCACCAGCTGCGGGTCAGTGCCCGCCGCCTGCGCAGCACGCTGGCTGCGCTGCGCATCGTCCTCGATCGGCAGGTGACCGACCCCTGCGCGAGGAGCTCGCCTGGCTGGGCGGGCAGCTGGGGCGGGCGCGGGACGACGAGGTCGCCCTCGCCCACCTGCGGGAGCTGGTGGCCGACCAGCCGGTCGAGCTGGTCCTCGGACCGGTCGAGGCGCGGCTCAGGGAGATGCATGCGGAGGACGCGCACGCCGGTCTGGACCGCGCACGAGCGACCCTCTCGGACCGGCGGTACCTGCGACTGCTCGACGCCCTGCACGGGATGGTCGCGGACCCGCCACTCACCGGCCGGGCCGACGAGCGGGTCGAGCCGGTGCTCCGCGACGCCGTCGGCCGCTCGGTGCGCAAGCTGCGCCGTCGGCTGAAGGCGGCCGAGAACGCTCCGGAGAGCGAGGGCGACGAGCCGCTCCACGACGTGCGGAAGGCGGCCAAGGGCGTCCGCTACGTGACCGAGATCGCCCGCCCGGAACTCGGCGGCGCCAAGGACGTCGTGCGGGCGGCGAAGCGGATCCAGAAGGTGCTCGGGGTCCTGCAGGACACCGTCGTCACCCGCGAGCTCTGCCTGCGAGCAGGCGCGGCGGCGGCCGACGGCGGGGCGAACTCCTTCACCTACGGACTGCTGCACGCCCTCGAGCAATCCCGGGCCGAGCGCGCACGGCAGGAGTTCTGGGCGATGGAGTCCCACGTGCGCAGGGTGCTCAAGCGCGCGGCTCGGTAGCCCGGCGTCCCGGCGCCGGCCCGGCCACCTGGGAGAGTGGACCCGTGACGGGCACCGGGCGGGAGGCGTGTCCGTGCCGCTGATCGCACTGCTCGGCTTCGCCACCGTGGTGCTGCTCGCCATGCTGCTCCTGCACAGCTACCTCTGGTTCCGGCTGGTCCGGAGCACGACCCGCCCCGGTCGCCTGCGCCGCCGGTTGACGCTGCTCACCGTCGCCCTCGCCCTGCTCCCCGCCCTCGCCATCTCCCTGCGGCGCGCCCTCCCCTCGACGCGGCGGCGCCCCTGGACTGGATCGCCTACTCCTGGCTCGGCGTCGCCTTCTACGCCTTCCTCGTCCTCCTCGTCCTCGAACCCGTCCGGTTGGTGGGAGGGCTCTGGCTGCGCCGCACGGACCGGCAGGTCGAGCCGAGTGGGGCCGAGAGCCGTGCTCGGGAGTCCGCCGACGAGGTCGTCGCGAGTGGGGCCCGGAGGGCTCCGCGCAGCGGCGACGCAGCGGCTCTGCCGGTCGGGGGAACGGCACCTGGCGGCGGGGCCGTCCGGGAGGACGGCGATGTGCAGAGCGGTGCGATCCGGGAGGATCGCGCTGCCACGGACCCGCTGCCCAGGCGCCTGTTCCTGGCGCGGAGCCTCGCCGTCACGGCCGGCGCCGTCGCGCTGGGGACGGCGGGTACCGGGGCCTATCTCGCGAACTCCCCGCCCGTCGTCCGACGGGTTCCGGTGACGCTGGCGAACCTCGACCCGGCACTGGACGGCCTGCGCATCGTGACGTTCTCCGACGGCCACCTGTCGGCCACCTACGGCGGGCGCCGCTTCGAGCGGTTGGTCGAGCTGGTCAACGCGCAGCGGCCGGACGTCGTGGCGATCGTGGGGGACCTGGTGGACGGCGAGGTCGCGGAGCTGCGCGAGGAGGCGGCCCCGCTGGCGGACCTGGTCAGCGAGCAGGGCGTCTTCTTCGTGACCGGGAACCACGAGTACTTCGTCGACACCAACGCCTGGCTGCGGCACCTGGGCACTCTCGGGGTGGACGTGCTGCGCAACGAGCGGGTGGCGATCGGTGCCGGCGGGGCGTTCGTCGACCTGGCCGGCATCGACGACCGGACCGCTGCCTTGTCCGGGCTGCCCGGGCACGGGGCGAACCTCGACGCGGCGCTCGACGGGCGGGACGATGCCGTACCCGTCGTCCTCATGGCCCACCAGCCGGTGCAGGTGGAGCAGGCGGCCGCGGCCGGCGTGGCCCTGCAGCTCTCCGGCCACACCCATGGCGGTCAGCTCTGGCCCTTCGACTACGTGATCAGGCTCGACCAGCCGGCCGTCGAAGGGCTGTCCCGGCACGGGGACACGCAGCTGTACGTCACGTCGGGAGCCGGCTACTGGGGCCCGCCGATGCGGGTGGGCGCTCGCCCCGAGGTGACCGTGATCGAGCTGCGCTCGCCGCTCTCCTGAGCAGCGACTACAGGGCGTCGAACGCCTCGTCGACGAGCTCCTCGATCTTCCGCTCGCCGTCGCAGTCGGCCCAGGCCAGCACGGCCGACGTGAAGGTGGCCATGTAGGCATTGACGACGACTGCGTCCCCGGGCGGAATGGAGCCCGCCGCCTCGGCTGCCAGTGCCTGGGAGATCAGCCCGGCGGTCACCCGCTCGAACTCCGCAGCTCGTGTCCGCAGGCTGGGTACGCCGGCGATGATCCGCCACCGGGTCAGGGTGGCTTCGTGGAGCTCGGGGCTCCACGACGACACCCAGAGCGGCGCGGCGTGCCTCATGCGTTCCCGCAGCGGGAGGTCGGTCGGCAGCGCGGCGACGAGGGCGCTGATCTCCTCCGCGGAGGGAGCTGCATGACCAGGTGTTCCTTGGACGGGTAGTGCGCGTAGAACGTCGGCACCGAGACCTCGGCGCCGCGCGCGATCTGCCCGACGTTCACGGCGTCGAACCCGAGCTCCTGGAACAGCGCGATGGCGGTGTCGTAGATCCGCTGATGGGTGGTGGCCCATCGGCGGGCGCGCCAGTCCAGCGTGTCGGTCACGTTCGGTCGTCCTCCGTTGCCGGCGTTGCGTCGTCGTCGCGCCGAGGGTTGCGGAGCGATGACGGCCGCCCCATTGTGCGCCCCCGATCTCCCGGACGCCCTTCACAGGACGCCAAGTCATGGGCCATCACCTGGGCATATGTCGCCGGACGGCCGCTGGGTCAGCCGGTGAAGGCGGCCGTCTCCGCCAGCCGCGACCGGCTGACCGTCTTGAGCCGGGCCACGGCCTTCTCGAGCGGGACGAGCTCGATCTCGGTGCCGCGGAGCGCGACCATCTGGCCGTGCTGCCCCTCGTGGGCGGCGATCGTGGCGTGCAGGCCGAACCGGGTGGCGAGGACCCGGTCGAACGAGGTGGGGGTGCCGCCGCGCTGGACGTGCCCGAGCACGGTGGTGCGGACCTCCTTGCCGGTCCGCCGCTCGAGTTCTGCCCCGAGCTGCTGGGCCACCCCGGTGAACCGGCGGTGCCCGTACTCGTCGACCCCGCCGTCGCGGAGCTCCATGGTCCCGGGCAGGGGATGGGCACCCTCGGCCACGACGCCGATGACGTGGGAGTCGCCCCGCTCGAAGCGGTCGGTGACCAGCCGGCACACCTGCTCGATGTCGAACGGCTCTTCGGGCACCAGGGTGAGGTGGGCCCCGGAGGCGAGGCCGGCGTGCAGCGCGATCCAGCCCGCGTGCCGGCCCATGACCTCGACGAGGAGCACGCGCTGGTGGGACTCGGCGGTGGTGTGCAGCCGGTCGATCATCTCCGTGGCGATGCTGACGGCGGTGTCGAACCCGAAGGTCAGGTCGGTCTCGTCGATGTCGTTGTCGATCGTCTTCGGGATGCCGACGACGGGGACGCCCGCCTCGGACAGCAGGTGCGCCGCGGTGAGCGTGCCCTCGCCACCGATGGGGATGAGCACGTCGATGCCGTGGGTGTCCAGGACGTCCTTCATCTGCGGTAGCTCGGCGTTCAGCCGCTCCGGTGCCACCCGGGCCGAGCCGAGCGTCGTCCCGCCACGGGTGAGCAGGCCATCGACCGCGGCGATGTCGAGCGGGGTGGTGCGGTCCTCCAGCAGCCCGCGCCAGCCGTCCCGGAAACCGACGACCTCGCTGCCGTAGTGCGTGGACGCGGTGCGGACGACCGACCGGATGACGGCGTTGAGGCCGGGGCAGTCGCCCCCGCCGGTGAGGACACCGATGCGCAACGGGCTTCTCCCTCGATGGTCGAGCCCCGACCATACGTCATGACGTCCTGACGATTCGGCTGTCACGCGCATGTGTCTCATCGCGTGGGATCCGCTGTGACGTCTCATACGACATGACGACCAGACGTCTTGGAATCCCGTACCTTTGCCCTCGTGGGCAGCCCCGTCTCCGGACCGAAGTACCTCGCGGTGCGGGAGCATCTCCGTCGCCGGGTGGCCGCACTGCCCGAACTGACCGTGCTGCCGCCGGAGCCGGTGCTGTGCGCGGAGTACGGCGTCAGCCGGATCACGCTGCGGCGGGCGGTCGACGGCCTCGTCGCGGACGGGCACCTGGTGCGCGAGCAGGGCCGGGGCACCTACGTCACCCGGCCGGCGATCCGGCACGAGTACCGCGAGAGCTTCGTGCACCGCATCGCGGGCTTCAGCTCGGTGATGAGCGAGCAGGGCGCCCAGGTCGGCACGAAGGTGCTCACCCAGCGGGTGGTCCCGGTGCCGGCCGCGGTCGCGGTCGAGCTCGCCCTCGACGGAACGGCCGACGTCGTCGAGCTGGAGCGGTTGCGCAGCGTCGACGGCGAGCCCAACCACGTCGCGCACAGCTTCCTGCCCGCCGAGCTGTACGCGGGCGCCGTCGAGGCCGACTTCAGCGAGGGCTCGCTGTACGACTACCTGCGCCGCGAGTACGGGGCCGACCTGGCCACCGCACGGATCGTGGTCGACGTCGGCACCGCCGCCCCCGACGAGGCCGACCTGCTGCGCATCGTCGCCGGCTCGCCCCTGCTGGTCGTGCGGACGACGGTCCGCGACAGCACCGGCCACCCGCTGGTGCACAGTTTCTCGCGCCTGCGGCCCGACGTCAGCCAGGTCGAGTTCGAGGTCTCGGTCGGCGGCCGCTGATGAGCGCCACCACCGCGTCGGGCGACTGCGTCGTCCCCGAGTCGCCAACCCGGGTCTGGCAGGCGCTCGCCGTCCTGGAGCCGTACTGCTCGGTCTGCGACGTCTCCTACGTCCTGGGTGACGAGCCCGGCTCACCGGGCGTCGGGACGACGTTCGTCTGCGCCCCCGGCCGGCTCGACGGCGCGCCCGTCGCCGGAGCGCCGCAGGGCGAGATCCTCACGTGGGAGCCGCCGCACGTGGTGACCACCCGCCTGCGGCTCACGCCCGAGACGTGGACGACGCGCATCGAGCTGGCCGGCACCGGCGACGGCGGCACGCGCGTGACGATGAGCGTCACGCACGAGCCGATCGGGGGCAGCCGGATCGTCCGGCACCTCCAGCGCCGTGCCCTCCGACGGTTGGTGCAGCGGACCGTGGACGCGGAGGTAGCCAAGGTGCCCGCGCACGTCGACCGGGTCGCCCACTCCTCCTGACGCGACGCAACCCCTTCGGTGGATGAGTGCATCAGGCAGCGATCTTGGGGGTACTGGCTCCTGTCGTGCACCGGCGTGCGCAACCGGCACCTGCCGGATGGGGGCCGCGCCGGTCGAACGAAGGAGAACGCTGTGCTCTTCGACATCCTCGGCCTGATCGTTGTCGGCCTCATCATCGGTGCGCTCGCCCGGCTGATCCTTCCGGGCAAGCAGTCCATCAGCATCGTCGCCACCCTGGCGCTGGGCGTGCTCGGCGCGCTCATCGGCGGCTTCATCGCCAGCCTCATCGGCACCGGTGACATCTTCGAGCTCAACGTCCTGGGCTTCGTGCTCGCGGTCGTCGCCGCCATCGTGCTGGTCGGTGCCTACGCGGGCATGGCGGGTCGGTCCAACCGCGCCGTCCGCTGATCCGCTCCCGGGGGACGCGGACGAGCCTCAGAGCTCGGTCGTGTCCCCCGGGGCCAGCCGGCTGTAGGGCGTGGGGGTCCCTGGCCCTCGCTCCCCAGCAGCCCGCCGACGACGCCGAGCCCGGTGTCGTTGAGCAGCCCGTCGTGCACGGCGAACACCTGGTCGGCGTGTACGGCCCGCACGTAGTCGATGACGTCCGCCGTGCGCGACCAGGGTGCGTGCAGCGGCACCAGCAGCGTGGCCACCGGCTCGTCCGGGACGGTCAGCGCATCCCCAGGGTGGAAGACCGCCCCGTGGGCGCCGCCGTCGACCAGGAAGCCGATGTTGGCGATCCGCGGGATCTCGGGATGGATCTCCGCGTGCAGCTCGCCGTGCACGCGCACGTCGAAGCCGGCCACCGTGACGGCGTCGCCGTGGCCGACCACGTGCACCCGGGTACCGAGCCCCTCCAGCCGGGCCGCCACCGGCGTGGTGGTCCACACCTCCAGCGCGCGATCGGCGTCCAGCGCCGCGCGCAGCCGCTCGGGCTCGAAGTGGTCCGGGTGCTCGTGGGTGATGAGCACCGCACCGGCTCCTGCGAACGCGGCGGGATCGGTGAAGGCGCCGGGATCGATGACGATCCTGCGGTCTCCGTCGCTGAGGGCCACGCAGGCGTGGCCGTGCTTGGTCAGCTCCATGACGGCGATCCTGCCCCGCGGCGCGGGTGGCGCTGGCTCACCCTTCGGGGGAGGGCGCCCGCGCCGGGCGTAACCCCGGACGGGTCCGGTGCCGACGTTGTCAGCATGATCCTGCAGACGACCCTCTTCGTCGCCGCCCGCAGCCGCGCGCACGGACCGACCGCGGCCATGTGGCACGCCGTCGAGGTGCACCGTCCGCCGGCCGAGGTGGACGGCGCCTGCGAGCTCACGCTCTGCGGCTCGCTGGCCCGGGTGTCGACGGAGGAGTCGTGGCCGGTGGCTGCGCGCGACGTCTGCCCTGCCTGCGCCCTGCTCTCCCGATGACGCCGGCCCTCCGAGGCCGGCCCTACTGACGCCCTGTCGCCGGGTGGGGGAGCTCGCCCCGACGGCAGGTGCACTCGTCCCGGAGGGGTCACTCCTCCGGAGCCAGCTCGGCGCGCAGCCGCGCCAGCAGATCGGAACGGTTGCTCGCGCCGAGCCGCTGCCGCATCCGGGAGACGTGGTGCTCCACTGTCTTGGCCGAGATGAACAGCTTGCCGCCGACCTCCCGGTAGGTCCGTCCCTCGACGACGAGCGCCGCGATCTCCCGTTCCCGTGTGCTCAGCATGCTCGTGGCCGCGCCCTTCGCCGCGGCCTTCGCGGGTTCACGGCCGGTGGGCGGGGACACCTCTTCCTCGCCCGCGAGCGCTCGAGCGCACTGGAGCAGGCAGGTGCGATCGCGCGCCTCGACCGCCCGCGCCGCGGCCTGGCCGGCCAGCCGTGACCCGTCCCAGGTCAGTCCGATCCCCGCGAGCCGCTCGGCCGCGGTGAGCACCGCGGTCGCGTCGACCTCGCCGACCAGGATCCGCAGCCAGCTGCGCCCGGCGTCCGCGAGCACGGCGGCGTAGAAGCTCGTGCGGGCGGCGGTCACCAGTGCGGTGGCGTGCGGCCGCAGCATGGCGGGGTCGCCGGTGACGATCGCGGCCTGGGCGCCGCTCCAGTGCAGCGACGTCGACCACAACGGCGGGTCGCCCAGCCGGGCGAGCAGCGCATTCGCTTCGTTGAGGTGCGGCGCGAGTCGGGCGGTCTCCCCAGGCGCGCCGCGGCGACGACCAGCTCCCCGAGGGGCAGCAGCGTAAAGAGGTCCACGGGATGGCGGAGGACAGCCTCGCGCGCCCGGGCCCAGGCGCGCAGCAGTGCGGGCAGGTCGCTCGCCCGTCGGGCGAGCCCTACTTCCAGGGCGCGCAGGAACAGCTCGTCGCGCGGCTCCGGTCGGTCCCTGCCCGCTTGCGCCTCGGCCATCCGCTGCGCCGCCGTGGCCGGCCGTCCCCGGAGCATGGCCACCCAGGCGAGGAGGAGCTGGTGGCGGGGGCGGGCCGGGGGACCGCCGACGTCGGCGGCGATCGCCCGTTCGAGCACGGACTCGGCGCTGTCCAGCTCGCCGGTGTGCAACGCGACCAGGGCGGCGAGAGCCGCAGGGGTGTCCATGAGCAGCGCGGTGCGACCGACCGGCTCCAGCAGGGCCGCGGCGCGGGTCAGGGTGGAGAGCGCGGTCGCCGCTGTCTCCGCCGTGCTCGGCCCCGACCGGATCGACTCCAGGACTCCCTGGGCCATGAGTGACTCGCAGCCGGACAGGATGTGGGGCACCAGCCCCGTGCCGCCTCCTCGGCCGCGGCCAGCTCCGTCTCGGCCTCGTCACGCGCCCCGAGGGCGAGCAGGGCGAGCGCCGCGGACCCGGCGCGGTCCGGACCAGCCACGCGGTACAGCTGGGCGGTGTTGTGCAGGAGTCCTCGCTGGGCCAGCACGGCGGCGGTGACTCCGGCGGCCTGCTGGTGATCCGGGGCAGAACTGTCGCGCAGCGTGGCGTCGGCCCACTGCAGGGCGCCGTCGAGGTCCCCGGCGAGCGCAGCGGCGAGAGCCCGGCGCAGGGCGAGCGACGCGGGCGGGGCGCCGGCGTCGGCCGCCTCCGACAGCAACTCTCCGGCCAGCGCGGGGTCCCCGGTGACCGCGGCATCCGCGTGCGCCACGAGCAGCTGGGCGACCCGCGGATCACGTACCCGGTCGGTGGCCAGCGTCCGGGCCAGCTCGATCGGTTCTTCCCCGCGATCGAGCGACAGGACGAACAGCCTGCGCCGGACTGCCCGGGTGGCGTCGGCCGGTGTGCTGGACAGCAGCGTCGCTCGGACGACGGGAACGATCTTTCCGGACGGGAGTACGGCGCCGGTCGCTTGTGCCCGCTGCACGAGGTCGACCGCTTCGTCGCTGGGCACGGACACCAGATCGGCCAGCACGTCGGCGTCCAGCGGCGCGCCCGCGGCCAGTGCGTGGAGCGCCCACCGGGTGCACTCGTCAAGCTCGGCCAGGTCGGCGAGGACCCGCTCGGTCACCGGAGCCGGCGCCTGGGTGAGCGCGGACGGGGTGCCGGTCGCCCGGTGGGCCGGAGCTCCGCCGACCCGTTGGGGTCGGGTTGCGGCCAGGGCGCGCAGCATCGGTTCCACGAGTGCCGGGAGGCCGCCGGTCTGGTGCACCACGAGGTCGATCAGCTCCGGGGCCAAGGGGCCGAATCGGTGTTCGGCGCAGTCGCGGACCGCATCCCGGTCGAGATGGTTGAGCACCACCAGGTGCCGGTCCCCCGCCATCGCTTCGACCAGGTCGAGCAGCGCGGGCGGGCGGGGCCACGGACGGTAGGCGAGCACGAGCCGCACCCGGGGTTGCTGCAGGAGAGCGCGCAGCCGGCCGGTGGTTCGGAGGGTGAGGCGCTGGGCGTCATCGACCAGGACCGCCAGCGGATGGGTGACGTCGCCCGGTTCCGGGGCGCCCTGGGCATCCACCACCGTGATCCCCGCGGCCCGGTAACTTCGCGCGAGCTCGGCCAGCAGGGCGGTCTTCCCCGTGCCGCCGACCCCGCGGACGGCGACATGGGTGGCGCCGTCCCCGCCGTCGTGCTCGTCGACCACCCGGCGGGCCAGCGCGCGGGAGGATCCTGCCCACGTCGGCGGGCTCTCCGTCGCGCGGACCGGGATCCGGGCGAGGGTGCGGGCCTCGCTCACTCTGCCGTCCCCGAGCCCGTGGCGGCATCGCCGGTGGCGGTACCTGCGGACGGATCCGCCCCCGACTCGGGTGCGGCACTGGGCTCGGGTGGGCTGCTGCTCTCCGGCGCCGTGCTCGTCTCCGCTGCGGGGGAGGGGCCGTCGGCTCGGGCGTCGTGGGTTCCGGCGGCGGTGCGGAACTGCTGGGCGCCGGGGTGGTGGGCGCGGAGGTGGTGGGTGCCGGGGTGGTGGGTGCCGGGGTGGTGGGTGCCGGGGTGGTGGGTACCGGGGTGGTGGGTGCCGGGGTGGTGGGCGCGGGGGTGGTGGGCGCGGGGGTGGTGGGCGCGGGGGTGGTGGGCGCGGACGTGCTGGGCGCCGGCGCGCTGGACGAGCCGTCCGCTGCCGCAGCGTCCAGTGTGCTGCCGGGCGCTGCGGTGAGCGCCCGCCGGCCGGCGGCCGCGGCGAGCGGTTCCCTGTCGGCCGCACCGCGGGCTGCCGGGGCGGTCCGTCCGGCCGCCGCGAGCGACATCCCGCTCGCCGAACGCGCGGCGGGCGAGCGTCGGTCCGTGGTGTCCGAACTGACGTCGGTGCTGCTGCTCCCGGCGCTGCCGGGTCGGCGGTTGCTCGACGATCCGGGCGACTGGTTCTGGTCGCTCTTCTCGGCGCCGGCTTCCGCTGTCGTCGCGGTGACCGGCTCCCAGTTCTGCAGGGCGGCCACTGACGCCGGAACGAGCAGCAGGGCGACGAGCAGTGCCGCGACGACCAAGGCACGGGACCCGCTGCGCCGGCCGCCCGGCGCGGTGGGGACCGCGGGGCGGCCTGGGGACGCGCCGCCGGGGCGCGCCGCACCGCAGGCCTCCGGTGCGGGACGGCGGCGGACCGCTCTGCGGCGGCTCCGGCCGGCACCGACTCGGCCGGCGGCGGGCCGACCGGAACCGGGATCGCCGCTGTCGACGCGGTGTGCTCCCCGTCCGCCGTCTCCGTGGCCGAGGTGCCCATGAGGTCGACGGCGAGCTGTGCGGCGCCGAGCGCCGGGACCAGCGCCGGGTCCGCGGGCACGAGGACCGGGCGGTCCAGGCCGGCGGAGAGCAGTTCGGCGATCAGCGGCATCCGCCCACCACCGCCGGCGAGAACCACACCATCGAGGTCGGCAACCCGTAGACCGGCCGCCTCGACGGTGTCCCGGAGGGCGTCGAGAGAGATCTGGATCGGCTCGACGAGGAGTTCCTCGAGCTCCTCCCGGACGAGCCGGAGCACCGTGTCGCCCGTGGGCAGCTCGATGTCGAGCCGGACGTCGGTGTCGGTGGACAGGGCCTCCTTCGCCGCCACGCACCGGGCCCGCAGCCCGGCCAGGGAGCGCCGCACCTCGGGCGTGATGCGCGCCTCTCCGGACGCCAGGCCGAGGCAGGACCGGATGTGGCCGAGGACGGCGTCGTCGACATCGCGGCCACCCCATGCCAGCGGGGCGGGGGTACGCCGAGGTGCTCGACGGTCCCGTCGTCGGCGATCCGGACGACGGCGGTGTCCAGGGTGCTGGCGCCCAGGTCGTACACCGCGAGCGTGCTCATGCGCACCGCTCCGTCGGCGGCCACCTGCGAACGGGCCGCCGCCACCGCAGCGGACGCGAGGGTGACCGGGCTGTGCACAGCGGTGGTGAGGGCCTCGCTGAGGGCGGCGCGCCGGTGCTGTCCCCACGACGGCGGCACGGTGAGCACCGTCCAGGACGGCGGCCGCCCCTCGCGCGCCTCAGCGATCGCCTGGACGGCCGACACGACCGAGGCCACGACGTCGGGCGCGTGCACCGGTCGGCCCGATACCTGGAGGGGAATCGGAACACCTACCCGTGACAGATAGTTACGGAGAACCGGTGCTGAGGAGCCCGGAAGTGCGACCGACGTATCGATCAGCTGCGGGTGCCCGTCGGGGGCAGCTGCACGGAGGCCGGGACGACGACCGTCGCGCCGAGCGGAAGGGCGGTCGCTGCGGCCCCGTTTCCGCAGGTGGCGGCGGCGATGGTCTGGTCGCCGATGTCGATGCCGACCCCGTACGGATCGCCGGGAGTCCGGTCCTCCGATGAGTTGCTGCGCGCAGGGACCGCCTCACCTGGGGAATCAGTTGTCCGCGATGCACCGGGCGAACGTAACTGTGCGCGACCCGATTGCGGGTCGGAATCGGACTCTTGGGGCGGGTGGGGCTCCAGGGAGCGGCGACACCCCGCACCCCTAACGCTGTGTCAGCGGCTGAACCCCCAATGGGGGTGCAGAGAGGGGGATTCCCCGATGGGCCGCTCGCCCGGTCGGACCTTGACTGCATCCGGCAGCCGACCACGGCGGGCGGCCCGGACCTTCAGGAGAAACAGCCATGTCTGACCTCTACACCTCGCTCCTCGACTTCATCCTCAACCTGCTGCGCGACCCGGAGGCGGCGGAGCGGTTCGAGGAGGACCCGCAGGGCGAGCTCGAGGCCGCCGGCCTCGATGACCTGACGGCGGCCGACGTGGAGGCCGTCATGCCGATGGTCGCCGACATGGCCCCGGTGGCAGCGGCCGCCGGTTCATCCGGTGGGGGTACGGCGGCGGCTGGGGCCGGGACGAGCACGACGGCGGCTACAAGGCGCCGGCGAAGGACGAGTGCGACGAAGAGAAGCCGGCCGGGGACCACGGCAAGGACTACGGCCACGGCGACAAGGACCACGGCAAGGACCACGGCGACAAGGACTACGGCCACGGTCACGAGTCGGCCGCGATCGAGCACATCAAGTACATCTCGCACAACTACCACTACGAGATCGACGCCTCGCACAGCGTCTGGGGCGACTCCTACAAGGTCTTCGGGGAGGACATCGTCCTGAACACCGGTGACCACGCCGTCGTCGCCGGGGACGACATCGAGGACTCGTTCAACAACGTGAACTCGGGCAACACCGTGACCGGCGACGGCAACGCCGTGGGCGAGGGCAACGAGGTCGACAACTCGGACAACTCGGTCGATGTCGACGTGGACGTGGAGGACTCGTTCAACGGCTCCTTCAACGACAAGTCGGACAACTCCACCACCGTCGGCACGGTCGTCAGTGGCAGCAACAACCACGCCTACGTCGACAACAGCCAGGAGTACAAGTTCGACATCGAGGACGTCTTCATCGGTGACGGCACCACCGTCATCGAGGACTCGAAGGATGTCATCGTCGGAGACGGCAACACGGTCGTCGAAGACTCGGAGAACGTCGGAAACACCTACACCGACTCGTTCAACGACAACTCCGACAACTCGGACAACTCGGTCCGCATCGAGGACTCGTTCCAGGACAACTCGGACAACTCGGTCCGCATCGAGGACTCGTTCCAGGACAACTCCGACAACTCGGTGAACGACTCGGGCAACGACAACTCGGACAACTCGACGAACATCAGCGACTCGTTCAACGACAACTCCACCGATGTCGACGTCGACGTCGAGGACTCCTTCAACACCGACAACTCGACGGACAACTCGGTGAAGATCGAGGACTCCTTCCAGGACAACTCCGACAACTCGACCGAGGTCGATGTCGATGTCGAGGACTCGTTCAACGACAACTCGACCGACAACTCCACGAACGTCAGCGACTCGTTCAACGACAACTCGACCGACAACTCCACCAACACAGATGTCGAGGTGGAGGACTCGTTCAACACGGACAACTCGACCGACGTCGAGGTCGAGGACTCCTTCAACGACAACTCGACGAACACCGACGTCGACGTCGAGTTCGAGGACTCCTTCAACGACAACTCGACCAACATCGACACCGAGATCGAGGACTCGTTCCAGATCAACGACAACGAGGCCACCATCGACGGCGCCGCCTGACAGCCGCTGTCCGACCGGATGGGTTCGACCCGGTGGCGGTGTAGACCGATCGCCGCCACCGGGTGATCCGTCCCGAGCCCGGCCCTCCTGCCCTCCCGGGCAGGTTCGGGGCCGGGCTCGGGCCTGTGCGCCAGTCGGCGTCCCCTGCTGTGATGGCCGTCGTGTGAGGGTGCTGGTGTGATGGCGGCAGGAACGTCGGAAGGGGCACTGTGGCGACACCGATCGAGCTGATAGACCGGGCACGCGCCCTCGCCGATACCGCCGGCCGGGCGGACCTGCATCGCCGGCTGGCGCTGGTCCGGGAGCGGATGGAGGCACCGAGCGTCCGGGTGCTGGTCGTCGGCGAGCCGAAGCAGGGCAAGAGTCAACTGGTCAACGCGCTCGTCGGCGCGCCGGTCTGCCCGGTGGCAGACGACGTCGCGACCGTCGTCCCCACCGTGATCCGGGAAGGATCCGCGGCCCGGGCGGAACTCGTCTACGACGCCGCCGAGGGCATGCCCGGGGGCGGGGCGGCCCAGCCGACGGTGGACGGGCAGGTCGAGCGGGTCCCCTACCGATCGAGTCCCTGTCGGCGCGCACGACGCGCGGTGCGGAGCCTGCCGACGGCCGCCAACTCGTCCGCGCAGAGGTCGAGCTGCCCCGCCGCTTCCTCGCCGGCGGGCTCGAGCTGGTCGACACCGCCGGGGTCGGGGGTATCGGCGCGGGGCACTCGCTGCAGACCATCGATCTCCTGCCCAGCGCGGACGCGGTCGTCGTGGTCTCCGATGCCTCCCAGGAGTACACCGCCCCGGAGATGTCGTTCATCAGGCACGCGCTGGCGATGTGCCCCGCCGTCGTGTGCGTGGTGACCAAGATCGACGTGCACCCGGACTGGCGCGCGATCGTCGACCTCGACCGCAGGCACCTGGCCCGGGAGGACATCGAGGCGCCGCTGTTCCCCGTGTCCTCGAGCCTCGCCGTCCTGGCAGTGCAGCAGAAGGACGGCGAGCTCCATGCCGAGTCCGGGCTGGGCGCCCTCGCCGACCACCTGCGCCGGGAAGTGGTCGGGCGGGCGGAGACCCTGAGCCAGCGGGCGACGGTGCACGACCTCACCTCGGTCACCGAGCAGCTGTCGCTGGCACTGCGGGCCGAACTCGCTGCACTGCAGGACCCGGCGGGCAACGAGGCCCTGCTCACGGAGCTGTCGAACGCCCGCACGCGGGTGGAGGACCTGCGTCGCCGGTCGTCGCGGTGGCAGCAGCTGCTCGGCGACGGGGTCACCGATCTGATGGCCGACATCGACTACGACCTGCGGGACCGGTCGCGGGCGATCATCCGGGAGGCGGAGGAGGCCATCGACGCCCGGGACCCCGGGCCGGTCTGGGCGGAGTTCACCGAGTGGCTGGACGAACGACTGGCGTCGGCCGTGACCGACAGCTACGTCTGGGCCGGCCAGCGCTCGGAGTACCTGGCAGAGCGGGTCGTCGAGCAGTTTGCCCGGGACGGCGGCGTGGCCGCACCTGATCTCGACATCGGCACCGCCACGGAGGCGCTGAGGTCGCTCGTCGACGTCGCCACCATCGAGAACGGCTTCCTGCCGATGCGCGAGCGCCTGCTGATCGGGCTGCGCGGTTCCTATACCGGCGTGCTGATGACCGGGCTGGTCACCAGCCTGGCCGGCATGGCCGTCATCAACCCGCTCTCCCTCGCCGTCGGCGTGGTCCTGGGTCGCAAGGCGTACAAGGACGACAAGGCCGCCCGGCGCCAACGTCGGCAGAACGAGGCGAAGACCATCGTCCGCCGGCACCTCGACGAGGTCGTCTTCCAGGTCGGCAAGCAGCTCAAGGACCGGCTGCGACTGGTCCAGCGGACGCTGCGGGACCTGATCACCGACACCGTCGACGAGCTGTCCCGCACGCTGGCCGACGCGGTGACAGCGGCGCAACGGTCGACGAAGGCGGCCACGGCGGAGCGCACCGACCGGATCCGGTCGGTGCGCGCGCAGCTGGACACGCTCGACCGGCTGGGCAAGGAGGTCGCCCGGCTGGAAGCGGCCCCGGCGGCCCTCCGGTGACGGGAGCGCCGCATCCCGAACCCCACGGCGCCGGCGTCGTCGACGACGTCCGCGTGCTGCTCGACGACGCCGTCGAGGCCTACGGCGACGAGCCGGACGTGCTCGCGCTGCTGCGGGCCCAGCGGCAGCGCCTCGACGAGCCGCTGCGGATCGCCCTGGTCGGGCGGGTGAAGGCAGGAAAGTCGACGTTGCTCAACGCCCTGGTCGGCGAGCGACTCGCGCCGACCGACGCAGGGAGTGCACCCGGGTGGTGACCTGGTACCGCCACGGCGCCGTGCCGCGGGTGGCGCTGCACCCGGTCGAGGGCGTGTGGCGTCCTCTGCCGGTGCACCGCGTCGACGGGGCGCTGCAGCTCGACCTGGGTGGCACCGCGCCCGAGGACGTCGAGCGCCTGGTGGTCGACTGGCCCACGGCCGGGCTGGCCGCGGCGACGCTGATCGACACTCCCGGCATCTCCTCGCTCAGCGTCGGCGTCAGCGATCGCGCGTGGGCACTCCTCGGCGAGGAGCAGCTCCCGAGTGCCGACGCGGTGGTGTTCCTGACCCGTCAGATGCAGCCCGAGGACCTCGCATTTCTCGCCCGGTTCCAGGAGGCGACCGGTGGGGCCGGCGTGCACACGACCACGATCACCGTCCTGTCCCGGGCCGACGAGGTGGGGGCAGGCCGGATCGACGCCCTGTTGGCCGCGGAGAAGGTCGCCCGCCGGACGTCCGAGGACCCCGCCGTGCGCGCGCTGAGCCAGGCGGTCGTCCCGGTGGCCGGACTGGTCGGCCTGGCCGGCCGGATGCTGCGACACCGCGACTTCGTAGCCCTGCGCAGCCTCGCGACGGCCGACCGCGCCGACCTCGACGCGATGCTCCTGACCGCGGACCGGTTCTGCCGAGTGGAGGCGCCGGTTCCCGTCTCGCGGGATCTCCGGGTCACCCTTCTCGAACGGCTCGGGCTCTTCGGCATCCGGCTGGCGGTGGCGTTGATCCGCACGGGAGTCTCCGACACCGGCGCCCTGAGCGACCAGCTGTTCCGGCGTAGTGGACTGGCGGAGCTGCACCGGCTGCTCGCCGTCCACTTCACCCGTCGCAGCGCAGCACTCAGGGCGGCGACGGCCGTGCGACTGGTCGAGCGGCTGCTGCGGCAGCGACCGCTCCCGGCCGCGGCGGACTTGATGGTGCAGGTGGAACGCATCCAGGTCGGCTCGCAGGAACTCGTGGAACTGGATCTGCTGGCGCGTTCCCGCGCCATGCACGGGCCGTTCCCCTGGCGGTCCGGTCCGAGGCCGAGCGGCTGCTCGGTGCAGAGGGGACGGACCGGCGGACCGGCTGGGCCTGCCGGAGGACGCCACGGTCGAGCAGCTGCGCGCAGCCGCGATGGCAGCCCTCGACCGGTGGCGGACACGGGCAGAGGACCCGCTGGCCGGGCGGGCCACCGTGGATGCGTGCGGCGTCCTGCTCCGGTCCTGCGAATGGGTGCTCGCAACTCTCGACGTGCCGGACTCAGGTGCGGGGTCCGCGCAGCCAGGCCCGTGACGAGCGGCCGAACAGGGTGACCACGGCGAGCACGACCAGGCCGGCCTGGACCAGAAACGCCAGGTCGTCGACGGCGGTGCCCCGAGCGACGAGGCTCAGTACCAGGGGAGCAGTAACAGCGTCAGCACGCCCGTGACCGTGAGAACCCAGCGCATGCCGGGGTGCGCCGCAGCACCAGCACCAGGGACAGGACGGCCACGACGATCAGCACACCGGTGCCTCCCAGGATGGCGCTGAGGGTCGCCGTGACCCCGGTGTCGAGGACGCCTGCATCGAGCGCCGGGTCAGCCGCCAGCGCGGCGTCGGTCACGCGGCCCCGGACCGCGTCGTAGTTGACGAACGCGGCAGCGAGACCGAGCGCGCCTGCTGCGGAGCTGCCCACCCACAGCCATGCCGAGGCGCGCAGGAAGCCGGGCCGTCGCCCCCGGTCGGGGTGTCCGGTGGCGGCGGTGCCGGGCTGAAACCCGGCCGGGGCGGCGGCGGGAGGGGGCCGATCACCGGACCCGCCGGCTGGGGCGCTCTCTGCCGGCTCGCTGAGAGGGTGGGACACACAACCTCCTCGAAGGGCGCTCGTCGTGAGCAGCCTGCAACACGGTCGACGCCTTGTCACGGGACGAACGAACGGGCCGGTTCAGGAGGTGGTGACCGCCCGGCCGTAGTCAGTTGCCGACGAACCGTGGCGCCCGCTTCTCCAGGAAGGCCTCGACCGCCTCGCGGTGGTCCGCCGTCTGCCCCAGCTGCGTCTGCAGCCGGGCCTCCAGCGCCAGGGTCTCCTCCAGCGAGTCGGTGGCCGCCGTCGCCAGCACCGTCTTCACCGCCCGGTAGGCCGCCGTCGGCCCGGCGGCCAGCCGCGCGGCCAGCGCCCGCGCCTCGGGGAGCACGTCCTCCGCCGGGACCACGCGGTGCACCAGACCCCACTGCTCGGCCGTCTCGGCCGCGAACGGGTCGGGGGTCAGGAGCAGCTGGGCCGCGCGTGATCCCCCGACGCAGTGCACCAGCCGCGATGCCAGCGCCGAGTCGCTGGAGAGCCCCACCCCGGTGAACGCGGTCGTGAACTTCGCTCCCACCGCGGCCACCCGCAGGTCACCGGCGAGGGCGATCCCGAGCCCCGCCCCGGCGCACGCGCCGTTGATACCGACGACGACCGGGACGCGCAGCGCGGACAGGGCCAGGATCAGCGGGTTGTACTCGTCCTCCACGACCGAGAGGGACGTCGCGGCGTTCCCGCGCAGCGCCTCGATGTGCTCGGCGAGGTCCTGGCCCACGCAGAACGCCCGGCCGGAACCGGTCAGCAGCACCGCGCGCACCGACTCGTCCGCGGCCACCTCGTGCACGGCGGCCAGCAGGTCGGTGCGCAGCGCGGAGGAGAGGCCGGGGCGCAGCATCGTCAGGACGGCCACGCCGCCGTCGTCGGCCCTGGTCACGGTGTCGGACATCGTCGTCCCGCCTCCTCGTGTCGGTCGTTCGAGCAGAGCCAACCCTGCCATGCCCATCCATGGACGCGGAGGGCCGGACCGGCCGTGCGTTCCACGTGGAACCGGGTCCCGAGCAGGTGCGTGCCCGTCAGTGCACCCACCGCAGCGCGCACCCCGAACCGGCCCGCGTGCGAGCAGGAGCGCACAGGTGTGCCGAGCGACACCGGCTCCTGCGTCGTCCTGCATGTGTAACCGGGACTCGAAATGGACAGATAGTCCCGAGGGGTAGGCGGGAGCCGGCCCATCGGGCGGCATCGTGGCGGCCTACCGCAGCAGGCCGGACAGGGTGAAGGAGTGACCTCCGTGGTCGAACCAGGACGTCGGTGCCTGGGCGACCGGTATGACCTGCACCAGCTCATCGCCGCGGGCGGGATGGGGCAGGTCTGGCACGGCCACGACCTCGCGCTCGACCGCCCGGTGGCGGTCAAGGTCCTCCGCAGCGAGTACACCGGCGACCCCACCTTCGTCGCCCGGTTCCGGGCCGAGGCCCAGCACGCGGCCTCCCTGAGCCACCCCAACATCGCCGCCGTCTTCGACTACGGCGAGGAGACCGCGCAGGACGGTACGGGTGAGACCCTCGCCTACCTCGTGATGGAGCTGGTCGAGGGCGAGCCGCTGTCCGCGCTCGTCGCCCGCGAAGGGGCGCTCGGCACGGAGACGACGCTCGCGCTGCTCCGCCAGACCGCCTTCGGCCTCGGCGAGGCCCACGGCGCCGGGATGGTGCACCGCGACGTCAAGCCCGGGAACATCCTCGTGCGCCCGGACGGCGGGGTGAAGATCACCGACTTCGGCATCGCCTGGTCGGCACGCAGCGTCGCCCTCACCCGGACCGGTCAGGTCATCGGCACACCGCAGTACCTCTCGCCCGAGCAGGCGGAGGGCCGCCCGGCGACACCGGCCAGCGACGTCTACGCCCTCGGGCTCATCGGCTACGAGTGCCTCACCGGGCAGCCGGCGTTCTCCGGCGACAACGCCGTCACCATCGCCCTCAAGCAGGTCCAGCAGGATCCCGAGCCCCTGCCCGAGGACCTGCCGGCCGAGGTGCGCGAGCTCATCGGCCGGGCGCTCGCCAAGGACGCCGACACCCGTTTCCCGGACGGCGCCGCCTTCGTGGCGGCCATCGACGACGTGCTGGCCGGACGTCCGCTGCCCGCGGCCCCGGCCACGGTGGCGGTCCCCTCGACGGTGTCCCTCCCCGCGGCCCTCCGGTCCCGAGACGCTCCAGACGGCATCGGTCACCCGCCCTCCGGCCGGGCGCCGCAGGAGCCGGGCGGCCATGGTGCTGCTCCCGCTGCTGGGCCTGCTCGCCGGTGCGGGCATCGCGGTCGCCCTGCTGATGGCCCTCGCCGACGACACCGACGGCACCCCGCCGAGGCGGCCGAGCAGCGCGACAGCGGGTCCATCGTGCTGGACGCCGACCAGTACATCGGCCGGCCCGTCGACGAGGTCGTGCGGCAGCTGACCCGGCTGGGGCTGGACGTCCAGCCCCGCGCCGAGCCCCGGGACGACGTCATCCCCGATCAGGTCACCGGCGTCGAGCCGGCCGGGAGGCCGCTCTCGCCCGGCGACACCGTCGTCGTCACGTACGCGACGGGGGACGCCTCGAGCGACGGCGCGACCGACCGGCCGGCGGTCACCGGCGCCGCGGGCGGCGGGTCACCGGCGGTGCAGGAGGAGGCCCCGGCCCCGGCCCCGGCCCCGGTGCCGGAACCGGAACCGGAACCGGAACCCGAGCCGGCGCCGCGGACGACCGCGCGAACCTCTGCCCCGGCTCCCACCCTCGCCGGAACGCCCACGACGTCCTCGACGTCCGCATCGCCGACCACCACCCGGAGCACCGTCAGCGAGCAGCCCTCACCGACGGCCACCACGTCCACGTCCTCCAGTGCGGTGACGCCCCCGCCCGAGTGACAGAAGGGCCTCCGAGAGGTGCCGGGGCCCATGGGGTGCCAGGCTGGGAGGTCGGGCTGATCGGTGACAGGGGACGGGATGGTGGAACCGGGCGGGCGCGCCCTCGGCGGTCGCTACGACCTCGTCTCCCTGCTGGCGACCGGCGGGATGGGCCAGGTCTGGCGCGGCCGGGACACCCTCCTGGACCGTCCGGTCGCGGTGAAGGTGCTGCGCAGCGAGTACACCGGCAACCCGACCTTCCTGGCCCGGTTCCAGGCGGAAGCACGGCACACCGCCGTCCTGGCGCACCGGAACATCGCCGCGCTGCACGACTACGGCGAGGTCCCCGCGGGGACGGCGCGCCCGAACACCTCGCCTACCTCGTGATGGAGCTGGTCGGGGGCGAGGCGCTCAGCGACGTGCTGGCCCGCGAGCGGCGCCTGCCGCTCGGCCCGACCCTGGACCTGTTGCAGCAGACCGCGGCCGGGCTGGCCGCCGCGCACGCCGCCGGGGTGGTGCACCGGGACGTGAAACCGGGCAACATCCTGGTCGGGGACGACGGCACGGTGAAGATCACCGACTTCGGGATCGCCTGGTCGGCGTCCAGCGTGCCGCTCACCCAGACCGGGCAGGTTGTCGGCACCGCCCACTACCTCTCGCCCGAGCAGGCGGCCGGCGGCAAGGCGGGACCAGCCAGCGACGTCTACGCACTGGGCCTCATCGGCTACGAGTGCCTGGCCGGCCGGCGCGCGTTCGACGGCGAGAATTCCGTGCAGATTGCGCTCAAGCAGCTGCGGGACGTGCCGGACGAGCTGCCGGGCGACGTCCCGGAGAACGTCCGCCACCTGATCGGTCGCGCGCTGCTCAAGGATCCCGACGCCCGTTTCCCGGACGGAGCGGCGTTCTGGGCGGCCGTCACCGACGTGCTGGCCGGCCGCATGCTCACCCCGCCACCGCGCGACGGGGGCACGCGGCAGTTCGCCGCCCTGTCGCCCGCATCCGTGCCCGGCCGGCGTCGGACGAGGCGGCTCCTCGCGCCGCTCGCCGCGGTGCTCGTGGGGGCCGGAGTCGCCCTCGCCGGTACCCAGTTCCTCGGCAACTCGCCACCACCGGTCACGGAGGAGGCCGGATCCTCACCGGTGGTGCTGGTCGCCGACGACTACGTCGGCCGGCCAGTGGGGAGGTCGAGGCCGAGCTCGGCGCGCTGGGCCTCTCCGTCGAGCGGGTCGCCGAGGAGACGGCGGCGCAGGGCCCCGGGATTGTCACCGGCGTGACTCCGGCCGGCGCGGTCCGCGAGGGCAGACCGTGGTCGTCTCCTACGCGGTGGCGCCACCTGCCGCCGTCGTCCCCGACGTCCCGGCCGCGCCCCCGGCGGCGCCGGGTCCCCGCCCCTGTCGGAGGTTGCTGGGCCAGGGGCCGGGAGCCCCGGCGGGGGCGTGGTCGAGCCGGGAGGCGGGCCGGGGAACGGCAATGGCAACGGCAACGCCAACGGCAACGCCAACGGCAACGGGAACGCCGGTGGCAACGGCAACGGCAATGGCAACCGCGGTGGCAACGGCAACGGCAACGGCAACGGCAACGGCCGGAACGGCTGAGCCGGGACGGTCAGTCCTTCCGAGCCGGCCCCACCCACAGCGCCCCGCCGAGGGCGGCGAGCGCGGCGGTGAGCACGAAGCCGCGGTCGGTGGCGACGACGGGCAGGACGACCAGCAGCCAGAAGGCCGCGAGGCCCACCAGGCCTGCGGCAGCCACCTTCCAGGCCGTGCCGGAGCGCACCCGGTCGGCCGCGACGGCGACGGCGACGAACGCCGCCGCTGCGAGCAACGCGCACGCTGTCGCGAACGCCGACCAGAGCGGAATCCTGTCCCAGGAGGACTCGACGTCGTCCCACCGGATGATCAGCCCGAGTTCGAGCAGGACGACCGACAGCAGGGTCAGGGCGAGGCCGACGACGGTCGCGCGGTCCCCCGGGACCCTGACCCGGAACTTCCGGGGCTCTTCTCCGGGACGCCCTCGGACTCGAGGGTCTCGGGCCAGCTGGGGGCGGCTGCTCCCTCCGCGGCCACCGGCGCGGGTTCCGGCACGGGCCGGGACGGTGGGGGCGGCGGTGGCGTGCCTGCGCCGGGCAGCCCGGGGACGAAGTCGACCGGGCCGGTGGGAGCAGGGGTGTCGACCGGCTGCACGGGCGCCGGCGTGGTGGCGCCGGGATGCGGGGGCAGGTTCGGGGCGGCCGTCGCCCCGGTGGAGGACTGCGCCACGGGGATCTCCTGCGTGCGGGGCGGCTTGCCGGCCTCCGGCTCCACGGGCAGCTGGGGATCGGGTGAACTCACGGCTCCTCCTCTGCGTCCTGCGTCAGGAACTCCGGTGGCCCGCTGATCGGACCGCGCCGCCCCGCACGCTATCCGCGCGCCGGGGGCGGCCCGGCGAGGCGCCCCGGTGGGTGTCGCCCCTAGGGTCGTCGGCGTGAGCGCGCGCGCAGGCATCGTCGTCACCGGGACCGAGGTCCTGACCGGTCGCGTCGCGGATCGCAACGGCCCCTGGCTGGCGGAGCAGCTGCGGCTGCTGGGCGTCGACGTGGGCCACATCGTGGTCGTCGGTGACCGCCCGGAGGACCTCCGGGCCGCCCTGTCCTTCCTCGCCGGGACGGGCGCGACGCTGGTGATCACCACCGGCGGGCTGGGTCCGACGGCGGACGACCTCACCGCCGAGGTGGTGGGCGACGTCCAGGGACGGTCGTCGTCGGTGGATGCCGAGCTGGAGCGGCGGATCGCCGCGATCGTCGAACGGCTGGCCGCCCGGCGTGGCTGGCACTCCGCTCCCGCCGCGACGGCAGCCGGGGTCCGCAAGCAGGCCCGGGTGCCTGCCGGGGCCACCGTGCTGGAACCGATCGGCACCGCGCCGGGGCTTGTGGTGCCGCCGGGAGAGGGCCGCGACGGACCGACGGTCGTGGTGCTCCCGGGGCCACCGTCGGAGCTGCAGGGGATGTGGCCGGCCGCGGTGGCCGCCCCGGCGACGAGTGCGGCGCTGGCCGGCGCGCAGGAACTGCGACAGGAGACCGTCCGCCTGTGGGGGACGCTCGAGGCGCAGCTGGCAGCCACGCTGCGGGCGCACGAGCAGGAGCTCGCCGGACTGGAGATCACCACGTGCCTCAGGGACGGCGAGCTGGAGATCGTCACCCGGTTCCCGGCGTCGGCGCAGGCGGCCTACGAGCGGCTCTCGGCCGTGCTCGCCGACGACTACGCGACCACCCTCTTCTCGACCGGTCCGACCCTCGACGAGCTCGTCGCACGGGGTTTCCTCGATCGGGGATGGACGGTCGCGACGGCGGAGTCGTGCACCGGCGGACTGCTGGCCGGCCGGCTGACCGAGCGTCCCGGGTCGTCGGCCTGGGTGCTGGGCGGCGTCACCGCGTACGCCAACTCGGCGAAGCAGCAGCTGCTCGGCGTCCCGGCCGAGATGCTGGCCGAGCACGGCGCCGTCAGCCCGGAGGTCGCCGTGGCGCTCGCGGAGGGGCCCGATCGCGGTTCGGCGCCGACGTCGGCGTGGGGATCACCGGGGTGGCCGGTCCCGGCGGGGGCACGGCGGACAAGCCCGTGGGCACCGTGCACGTCTGCGTCGCCGGCCCCGACGGGAGGCAGACGCGAGCGTTGCGGCTCCCGGGCACGCGGTCCGCCGTCCGGGAACGGTCCGTCACGATGGCGATGCACCTGCTGCGCTGGTCGCTGCTCGGTGGCCCGGCCGCCTGATCCGACCGGCCGGGATCACTCGGCGACGGTGACGTTCGTGAACGGCAGGAGCGGCTCGACCTCCGGGAAGACGACGAACAGCAGCAGGGCGGCGACCGCGAGCGCCATGACCGACGCTGCGAGCACCTTGGCCGCGGCGTTGCCCGGGAGGTGTCGCCAGATCCAGCTGTACATGCGGGAGCTCCGAGTCGGATCGATCGGTAGGGAGGTCAGCCGTTCAGGGCGGGTGGCCCGTCGGGGGCCGAGGCCTTGCTGACGGGGAGCCGTCCAGCCGCGCGTGGATGACGAGCCGCTGGGCGGCGGAGTACTTCGGGTGGCAGGTCGTCAGCGTGAGATAGGCGCCCGAGGGATCGCCCCCGCCCGGCGTCGGCGCGATGACGTCGATCTGGGACGGGTGGACGATCTGGCGGCCGGGAACGCCGCTCGGGTCCGTGCCGAAGTCGCCGGTGGCCGGGTCGCCGAGCACGCGGTAGACGTACCAGTTGCTCGCCGTCTCGACGACGATGGCGTCGCCGGGCTGCATCCGGTCCAGGTCGAGGAATGGTGAGCCGCGGCCGATGCGGTGGCCGGCGACCGCGAAGTTGCCGTCCTGGCCCGGCATGGCCGTGTCGAGGTAGTGGCCGGGCCCCTGGGCAAGCTGCACCTGGGCTGTGCCCTCGACGACGACCCGCTCGTAGTCCTCGCCCAGGCGCGGGATGTGGAGCACGGCGAAGGGGTCGCCCAGACCGGCGTCGATCGACTCGGGCGCGGGCGCGGGCGCGGGAGCGGGTGCCGGCCCGGGGGCGGGGGCGCCTTCGGGTGGGGTGACGGTGGGTGCGTCCGCAGGAGGCAGATCCGCCCACTGCTCCTGGATCTGCTGGGAGAGCTGGTCCTGCTCCTGCGCGGCGAGGATGTCGGTCACGTAGAGCTCGTAGACCACGAACAGCAGCGCCACGAGGCCGAAGGTGATCAGGGTCTGCCCCACGCCACGGACGAGGGCTCGGAGCCAGTCGCCTCGGCGACGGGGCTCGGCGTCCGGCCCGGTCTCGCGTGGCGGGGCCTCGAGGTCGACTGCGCTGCTCACCACGGATCCTGTCTGCCGGAGGGCGGTACGGCTGAGGTGCGGGACGGACGCCGCCTGCCGGGGACTGCTTCCCGGCAGGCGACGTCCTGGTTGTGGAGCCCGGCCCGCCGCCCTTGGTGCTCTGGGCGGCGGGCCGGTGGATCAGGCCGCCGCGGTGGTGCTGCGACGACGTCCGGCGAAGGTGAGGGCGCCACCGAAGCCGAGGGCGATCAGACCCAGGGCGAGCGGGGCGGTGGTCTCAGCACCGGTGTAGGCCAGCTGGCCCTTGGGCTGTGCGTGGGTGTTCATCGCGGTCCGGTGGTAGGCCGGGGCCGCCTTCTTCATGTGGTGCACGGGAGCGGCTGCCGACTTGTGCTCGGGGCAGTCGTCGTGGTGGTGGTGGTGACCGGCGGGCTGGGCACCGGGCTGGGCACCGGGCTGGTGACCCGGCTGGTGACCGTTGCCGTTGCCGTTGCCGTTGCCGTTGCCGTTGCCGTTGCCGTTGCCGTTGTCAGTGCCGTTGTCAGTGCCGTTGCCGTGGTCCTTGACGGTGCAGACCCACATGGCGGCGTTGCCGGCGGAGGCGTTGTTCGAGCAGGTGAGCTCGGCGCCCTCGGCCAGCGAGATGACGTTGACGATGTTGGTGATGGTCTGGTCGCAGTTGACGTCACCCTCCTCGGAGTAGCACTCGAGGGTGTTGCCGTTGCCGACGATCACCTCGACGACGGACGTGCCGCCGCCGGCGTTGATGTCGCCGGTCTCGGCGTCGTTCTCGACGTCGTTCCTGGCCGAGCTGTCCTGGTCGACGTCGCTGTCGGCGTCGCCGCCGTTGCCGTCCTCGCCGCCGTCCCCGCCCGTGGCGTTGGAGTCGGAGGTGTTGGAGGCGTCGGCGTGGTTGCTGGCGCCGTTGCCGGCCGCGGCGTTGTTGCTGCCCGAGACGTGGGCACCGCCGGCCTTGGATGCGACGTTGACCTCGTTGTGGACGTCCTGCGAGGCGTCGACGTCGCCCTCCTCGCTGCCGGCCTCGACCTCGTTGCCGTTGCCGGCCACGACGACGACGGCGGAGGTGCCGCCGCCGGCGTTGATGTCGCCGGTCTCGGCGTCGTTGTCGACGTCGTTGCTGGCCGAGCTGTCCTGGTCGACGTCGCTGTCGGCGTCGCCGCCGTTGCCGTCCTCGCCGCCGTCCCCGCCCGTGGCGTTGGAGTCGGAGGTGTTGGAGGCGTCGGCGTGGTTGCTGGCGCCGTTGCCGGCCGCGGCGTTGTTGCTGCCGCTGACGTGGGCGCCGCCGGCCGTGGAGGCGACGTTCACCTCGTTGTGGACGTCCTGCGAGGCGTCGACGTCGCCCTCCTCGCTGCCTGCCTCGACCTCGTTGCCGTTGCCGGCCACGATGATGACGGCGGAGGTGCCACCGCCGGCATTGATGTCGCCGGTCGTGGCGTCGTTGTCGACGTCGTTGCTGGCCGAGCTGTCCTGGTCGACGTTGCTGTCGGCGTCGCCCCCGTTGCCGTCCTCGCCGCCGTCCCCGCCCGTGGCGTTGGAGTCGGAGGTGTTGGAGGCGGTGGCGACGGTGCCGGCGCCGTCACCGGCCGAGGCGTTGTTGCTGCCCTCGTCGGCGCTGGCCACCGCCTGGCCGAGGAAGAGGATTCCCCGGCCATACCGGCGACGGCCAGGCCGTTGCGCAGATTCCGATTCATCTTTGCGTGTCCTTCGTGGGTGTGCGCGCCACCGTTGGGTAGGAAATGACGCGCTGGGTGAATGGGTGGTGGAACGAGCGGGGCGACTGCACTTGGTCGGTGATGTGCCCCCGTGGCACACCTGGGGACCGATGCAGGCCGCGGAAGCGGCGGCGTCAGTCCGGTCGGTCGGAGGGTCGTTCGCCGCGGTGGCGAGCGACCCCGCTGCCGACGCCGTGGGCGTCGCGTCGTTCACTGCGAGGGAGATCTCGAAGGGCGAGCCCAGGACGGCGGCCGCAGATGCGGAGCCCGCCTTCGCGGAGCCCTGGCCGGCGCTCTGGCTGCCGCAGCCGGCGCCACCGGCGGAGGTGGCCGGCGCGGTCGGCGCGGTCGGCGCGGGAACGGGAACCTGCGGCGCGACCGGGGCGTGCTCAGGCGCCTCGCCGGCGAGGGTGATCACCTGCTGGGCCAGCAGGTCGGATGGCGCTGCGGGCAGGGCCGGAGTGGCCGGAGCCAGGGCCCGCTTCGCGACCGGCTCCGGGGAGTCCGAGGGCTGCGAGGCGGTCGTGGCTGCGGGAGTGGCCGGCGCCGCCGCGACGGTCGCGGTGGTGGCGGGAGCAGTCGCGCAGACGACGCCGGTGGCGGTCGTCGGGGCGACGGGCGGCGTGGGCTCCGTGGTCGTCGGGGGTGCAGGGACCGGCCGGCGCGGAGCTGACGTCGCTCGCGGTCGTGCCGGTGCCGGACCGGGCGCCGGAGGCGGCGCAGTCCGTCGTCGTGCCGTCGGCGGTCGTGCCGTCGGTGGTCGTGCCGTCGGTGGTCGTGCCGTCGGTGGTCGTGCCGTCGGTGGTCGTGCCGTCGGTCGTCGTGGTGGTCGTGGTGGTCGTGGCGACGTCCGCCTTGTCCGTCGTCGACGTGGTCGTCACCGTCTGCGATGTCGCGGAACCGCTGGTCGTCGACGTGCTGGTGGTCGAGGTCGTGGACGTCGTGCCGGACGACGTGGTGGTGCTGGTCGACCTCGTGGTGGTGGTGCTCGTGGTCGTCGACTGGCTGGTGCTCTCAGCGGCCACCGGCTGGGCCGTCGCCTGGGCCTCGGCGGCGTTCGCGGACGTCGTCGTGGTCGTGGTCGGCGCGGGTTCCGCCTCCGTGGGCGGCGGGCTCGTGGTCGTCGCCGGGGAGTCGTCGTCGCGGCCCCGGAATCGCCCGTGGCGCTCGATGCGGACGATGTGCCCTGATCAGGCGCTGATTCGGCGTGCGCCGCCGAGGCCACCGGTTCTTCGGCGGCGGCGGCGATGTCGGTCGATACCGCGATGCAGGCGTAGGCGCAGGCTCCCAGGAAACACGCGGCCGTCATGCGACGGAGCCAGGACCAGCGGGCAGGAGACGGCACGAGGCCGTTCCTGGTCGCGGTGGTCCCGGTCATGCGGCGGACGTTATGGACGAGTCCGTCCGCTGGGCTACCGGGTCTCGCGCCACCGATTCGCTATGCGGCGTGTCACAGCGCTACACCTGATCGGGGGATTGCGGAGAGTCACCGAAATCGAGCCGTTATCGTTCGTGGTATCACGCTGATACCACTCGTGGACGAACCGTTACGACGTTCGGGGGCGACCCGGCATGGCGATGACACTTCGGCTCAACGAAGCGCAGACCGAAGCGTTACGGCGTCGTGCGCGGGCTGAGGGCGCCTCGATGCAGGACGTCGCCCGCCGTGCCGTGGAGTCCTACATCCGGGCGCACGAGCCCGAGGTGCCGATCGGGGTGCTGATCGACGCGGAGTCCGATCGGTACGCCGGTGCCGTCGCGGATCTGAGCCGATGGCAGGACTGAGTCTCGAGGACCTCCTCGCGGTCGCCCGGCGGGCCGCGGGGGCGGACGTGCGCGTCCGGGACCTCGGACTGCTCAGCGCCGCGCTCGCCCGCGTGGAGGCCCGCGCGCTCGGCCGTGATGTCTACGCCGGTGTGGAGGAGCGCGCCGCGGCGTTGCTGCACTCGCTCGCCACGACGGCCCCATTGGTGCGCGGCAACCGGCCGTTCGCCTGGCTCGCGACCGCGGTGTACCTCGCCCGCAACGAACGGCCCTCGAGCCTCACCGAGGAGCAGGCCGTCGCTCTCGTCACCGACGTGCTGACCGGTCGGGTGGAGTCGGTCGAGTCGATCGCCGACCGGCTCGGCGCCCCTGCCTGACGCCCCGCCGACGCGTCCCCGCCGGCCCACGCCGCCCCGTACGGTGTCGATCATGGGGCACACGCACGAGGTGACCAACCAGGTTCCGCCGCTGGTCGGGCACGACCCGATCGCCGGCGACACGGCGCTGGCCGAGGCGTGCGTGCGCCACGCGGACGCAGCGACGCTGGACTCGCTCGCCGACCTCGGTCGACTGGCCGGCAGCGAGCAGGCCCAGGAGTGGGGCCGGGCCGCCAACGAGAACCCGCCGAGGCTCAGGACCCACGACCGCTACGGCCACCGCGTGGACGAGGTCGAGTTCCACCCCTACTGGCACGAGCTGATGCGCACATCGGTCGAGAACGGCCTGGCCGGCGCACCATGGGCCCAGCAGTCCGCGCACCCCACCGCCCCGGCCCACCACGCGCACGTCCGCCGCGCCGTCGGCTACTTCGGCTGGACCCAGAACGAGATGGGGCACGGCTGCCCGATCACCATGACCTACGCCGCCGTCCCGGCGTTGCGCCGCACACCTGAGCTCGCGGCCCGCTTCGAGCCGGGGCTCACCGCTACCGCCTACCAGTTCGGCCTGGTCGAGCCGTCGGGCAAGCGGGGGCTGATCGCGGGCATGGGGATGACGGAGAAGCAGGGGGCTCGGACGTCCGGGCCAACACCACCCGCGCCGTCCCCCAGGCCGACGGCGCCTACCGGTTGACCGGCCACAAGTGGTTCACCTCGGCCCCGATGAGCGACCTGTTCCTGGTGCTCGCGCAGCTCGAGGAAGGCGTCTCCTGCTTCGTCGTCCCGCGGATCCTGCCGGACGGCAGCCGGAACGTGTTCCACGTGCAACGTCTCAAGGACAAGCTCGGCGACCGGTCCAACGCCTCCAGCGAGGTGGAGTTCGACGGGACGACGGGCTGGCTGGTGGGTGAGCCCGGCCGGGGGTGCCGGCGATCATCGAGATGGTCAACATGACCCGCCTCGACTGCGTGCTGGGTTCGGCCGCCACAGTGCGGGCCGCGCTCACCCAGTCGATCCACCACGCCCGCCACCGGCGGGCCTTCGGCGCCCTGCTGGTCGACCAGCCGCTGATGCAGAACGTGCTGGCGGACCTGGCCGTGGAGAGCGAGGCGGCGACCGCCCTGGCCATCCGGCTGGCCGCCGCCGTCGACGCGGGGAGTCGGCGTTCCTGCGGCTGGCCGGCGCCGCGGCGAAGTTCTGGGTGTGCAAGCGGACGCCCGGGGTCGTGGCCGAGGCGATGGAGGCGCTCGGCGGCAACGGGTACGTGGAGGAATCGGGTCTGCCGCGGCTCTACCGTCAGGCGCCGCTGAATTCCATCTGGGAGGGCTCGGGCAACGTGATCGCGCTCGACGTGCTGCGCGCCATGGGGCGGTCATCGGACACGCTGGCCGCGGTGAGCGCGGAGATCGAGCTGGCCCGGGGAGTGGACGAGCGGTTCGACGAGGCGGTGAAACGCTTGCACGCCGAGCTCGGGGATCGGGACCAGCTGCCGTTCCGGGCGCGGCGGATCGCCGGCCTGCTGGCGCTGTGCCTGCAGGGCTCGTTGCTCCTCCGGCATGCGCCGACGGCGGTCGCAGACGCCTTCTGCGCCTCTCGCCTGCAGGAACGTGGCGGGGCTGCGCTCGGGATGCTCCCGTCCGGCGCAGCGGCCGGCGCGATCGTCGAACGGGCTGCCGTCACGGCTATCTGATCGCCGGTCCGAGCAACTACTCTCGATGTCATTCACGGGGGACGACGGCACTGCCGGAGGGGTCCGTACCGAAATTTCCGCCTGATGCGGACGACGAACGGGCGAGGCGGGGCAGCGTGCATCCAGGCGACGACGGGGCCCGACCCGGGCGCCCCGACGTGCTGGCCGGCGTGCCCGACGCGGTCTACCGCCTGGACGCGCAGGGGCGGTTCACGTACCTGAACGCCGCAGCGGAGGCGCTCATGCGACGCCGCGCCGACGAGCTGCTCGGGCAGGTCCTGGTCGACCACTTCCCGATGATCAAGGGATCGGTCGCCCAGGAGCGCGTCCGGGAGGTCCTCGCGGACGGGCGACCCCGTCAGTTCGAGTACTACTACGAGCCGCAGGAACGCTGGTACGAGGTCCGGGCGTTCCCCGACCCGGAGGGCGTCGCGGTCTTCTTCCGCGACGTCGACGCCCGGTACCGGACCGAGCAGCAGCGCGACACGGAGCTGCGCCAGCTGACCGCCGTCCTCGCGGCCCTGCCCTCGGCCACGGTGCTGGTCGACGAGGACGGCCGCATCCTGATCACCAACCGGGCCTGGGACGCCGACGGGGAGCTCCTCCGCAGCACCGGCATCCGGCCAGGGGTGGTCCGCGACAGCTACCTCGACGCGATCGGCAGGGGCTGCGGCCGGCGGACCACGCGGCCATCGTCGCCGCGGTGACCCGCCTCCAGTCCGAGGCGCCGGAGAGTTCGCCGGGATCCTTCGAGTACGAGTACTCCGCCCAGCTCGGTCCGTCCGCCAGCTGGTTCCGGCTGCAGGCGGTGCGCGTCCAGGAATCGCGGCGGATCGTGGTGACGCACACCGATGTCACCGAGCGGGTGCGGGGCGAGCAGGCCCTCGCCTGGCGGGCGGGTCACGACGAGCTGACCGGCCTGCCCAACAGGGCGACCCTGCTGGACATGATCGCCGACGCCCTGGCGCTGGGTTCCCCGGACGCCCCGGGCACCGCGCTGCTCGTCCTGGACCTCGACGGGTTCAAGACCGTCAACGACTCGCTCGGTCACCAGCTCGGCGATCGGCTGCTGCGCGAGGTGGGCGGCCGGCTGGCGGATCAGGTGCGACCCGGCGACGCCGTGGGCCGGCTCGGCGCGGACCAGTTCGTCGTCCTCGCCCGGGAGTGCGACCAGGCGGAGGCCGCGGCCCTGGCCTTCCGACTGCAGACCACGTTCACGGCGCCCTTCACGGCGTCGGGCATCTCGGTGCCGTTGTCGGCGAGCATCGGCGTGGCGGTGTCCCGCTCCGACGTGCGCGACCCGCACCAGCTGCTCAGCGACGCCGACGCCGCGATGTTCGCGGCGAAGAGCTCCGGACGCGACCGGGTCCACCTGTTCTCCCCGGGTCTCCGCGAGGCGGCCCGCTGGCGGTTGGAGGTCGCCACCCGACTGCGCGGGGACGCGATCGACCAGCTCGTCGTCCACTACCAGCCGGTCGTCCGGCTGGACACCGGCGAGGTGGACGGCGTGGAGGCGCTGGTCCGCTGGCAGCACCCCGAACGCGGCCTGCTCCCGCCCGACTCCTTCCTGTCCGTCGCCGAGGAGACCGGTCAGGTCATCCCGATCACCCGCTGGCTCCTCCGGGAGACGACCCGCAAGGCGGCCGAGTGGGCGGCGCAGGGGCTTCCGCTGCGCATGTCGGTCAACGTGAGCGCCCGGCACTTCTCCGCCGAGACGCTGGTCAGGGACGTCCGGGTGGCCCTGCGGGACTCGGGCTGCCACCGGACCAGCTGGTCCTGGAGCTGACCGAGACCAGCATCGCCGAGGACCCGACCCGCGCCGAGGACCAGCTCACCGTGCTGCGGAGCTTCGGGGTGCGGGTGGCGATCGACGACTTCGGGACCGGCTGGTCGTCCCTCGCCCAGCTGTTCTCCCTGCCGATCGGCACGCTCAAGATCGACCGGTCCCTGCTGAACGCGGCCGAGCGGGCCGTGGCGGGTGAGACCGGAGCGGTCCTCGCGGCCATCGTGGAGCTGACCCGCACCCTCGGCATCAAGTCGGTCGCGGAGGGCGTCGAGACGCCCGAGCACCTGCGGATGGTGCGGGAGGCAGGCTGCGACCTCGCCCAGGGCTGGCTGCTGGGTCAAGCCATGCCGGCCGAGGAGATCCCCGCTTCGTGCGGTCCGTCCAGGCGGCCGGCGGAGACCTGTGCGCACTCGCGGTCGCGGGATCCGCGGTCCCGCAGATCGGGTGATCGGCCGCCGCGCCAACCGCCGGGCGACCGCTCCGGGCGGACCACCTCGGCCGCCGGAGGTGCCGCCCGAGGTGCCCGCCGCCGTCCCGGCGCGCACGGGTGGGCGGTCGGCGCGGCAGACTGCACGCGTGCCCGACAGTCTCGACGCCGAACTCGCGACCCTGACCGACGAGGAGCCCCTGTCCGACGGGCCCGCGACACGGCCCGCCGCAGCGGTGGCCGAGGAACGTCCGCAGCCGGCTCTGGACCTCTTGATCTGGGACGCCCCCAACATCGACATGACGCTGTCGACGGTGATCGGCGCCCGGCCGACCGCGGCCTCGCGGCCCCGCTTCGACGCCATCGCGGCCTGGTTCGTCGAAGGCGCCGGCGACGCGACCGCGCCGGGCGCTGCCGACGTCGAGGCCTGCGTGTTCGCCAACATCCCGCCGCAGCCGGGGACGCTGCAGCGCTGGGTGGAAGCACTGCGCGGCTTCGGGTACTCGGTCTTCGCACGGCCGAAGTCGCAGCCCGACGACGACATCGACCAGGACATGCTCGACCACATCGCGGTGCGGGCGCACAGCCACCGGCTGCGGCGGCTGGTCGTGTTCTCCGGCGACGGCCGGAACTTCGCCGAGCCCCTGGAGCGGCTGGTCCGCGAGGGCACCCAGGTGGTCGTGGTCGCCTTCAGCGAGGTCGCCGGCTACGCCATCAGTTCCGAGCTCCTGGAGTTCATCGACATCGAGGACGTCCCGGGGGCCTTCGTCGAGCCGCTGGACCGGGTCCGTCTCGATGCTCTGCCGCCGGACGGCGCCTGGCTGCGGCCGACGCGGAGCCTCCGGGACTTCGTCAGCAGCTTCACCGCCCGCCGGGACCGCTGACCGGGGGCACCCCCGACGGGCAGGTCCGCCCGCGCCCCCGCTGGGACCACTCAGGACCACGATCTCGTCGTCCTGCCCTAGCGGCGTCCCTCGCGCAGGGTCTCCACTGCCCTGGTGATCCTCCGCTGCCGGGTCTCGGGCGTCTTCGCGTCCTCGATCGCCATGACGTGGCGCCGGCGGTTGCTGTAGGACAGCTGCTCGAACGCCTCCCGGGCGGCCTCCTCGCGGGCGAGGGCGGCCGCCAGGTCCTCGGGGACGGTCACCTCGCGCGGCTCGGTGTCCAGTTCGACGCCGACCTCGACGTCCTCGCCTGCGGCGACGCCGGCGGCGGCACGGTTCTCCGCGCTCAACGGCAGCAGGTACCGGCCACCCATGACGGCGACGGTGCTGCGGTAGCTGTGCCCGCTCAGGGTCACCACGACCGGCGGCTTCTTCCCGGCGCCGAGGGCGTCCACCACCTCCGTCGGGACCTCCAGGCCGGTGGCGGTCTTCCCGCCCAGTTCCACTGTCGTCCGGAATCGCACGGGACGGCAGTCTGCCCGGCGGCCGCGGCGCAGGCCACCTCCACCTGCGTGGCGTGCAGGGTTTCGCCAGGCGCGGCACCGTGAGGTGGGATGGTTGCGTCCTGCGGCGCGTCGATGCCGGGCGGCGTGGTAGCCGCGGAACACGCGGGCTACCGTCCCCCGCGGTGTGGCGAGCGGGCGAACCGGCCCGGCGCCCCTGCAGTACCGATCGGAGAGGACCCATGACGAGCGTTCCTGGGATTGACCACCCGGAAGAGCAGACGGAGGCCGAGATCACGCTCTCCGGCCGAGGAGTGTCGGTCAGCTCGCGGGTCGAGGTCGTCCAGAACGAGTTCATCTCGGTGCGCCCCTCGGTCGGCGAGTTCGTCGAGCAGGTGGTCGTCACGGTCGGCGACGTCGTCGAGGTCTTCTGGAAGACGGAGGACGCGCAGCGCGCCCTGCCCGCGGAGATCACCGACGTGGAGACCGGGGCCGTCGTCCGATGGCGGATGCGCGCCACCGGACCGGCCGAGATCAGCCAGCGTCGCAAGGCCGTCCGCGGGCGGGTGAACGTGCCGGTCGTGGCCGGCTACGGGGCGCTCGAGCTCACCGGCACGTCGATCGACCTGAGCGAGGCCGGGCTGCGGGCGGAGTTCGAAGGACTCGGTGCCCCGCCGGAGGCCGGTGCCAAGCTCGACCTGACCATCACCCTCGAGGACGGCGTCACGAAGACCAAGGCGGAGGTCGTCCGCACCCAGGCCCGCGGCGCCCGGTGGGTCATGTCGATCCGGTTCCTCGACATCCAGGAGCGGGACCAGGACCGGGTCCGCAAACGGGTCTTCCAGGCGCTCCGCGAGGAGCGGGCCAGGAAGGCCGACGACTCGCCGCCCGGTCTGCGGGGTAGCCGGGCCCCGTGCGGGGCAGATCCTCTCCGTGACCGCCCCTCCGCTCCGGCTGCCCGACGCCCTGGCCGCGCTGCGGGACCAGTTGGCCGCGGCGCCCTCGGGCTCGCCACACCGGCCCACGACGCCGCCGCGCGTGCCTCCCGAGCCGTGCGCGACCAGATCGACGACTACCTGCTCCCCCGGCTCGGTGACCTCGACGCGCCGTTGCTGACCGTCGTCGGCGGCTCCACCGGTGCCGGGAAGTCCACGCTGGTCAACAGCCTGATCGGCGCTCCGGTGACCACCGCCGGAGTGCTCCGGCCCACCACGCGGGCGCCGGTCCTGGTCTGCGCGCGGGCCGACGTGGCCGCGTTCGACGGCGACCGCGTCCTGCCCGGACTGGCGCGCGTGACCGGCGGCGCCGGTGGGCCGGGCACCGTGCAGCTCGTCGTCCGCGACGACGTCCCCGCTGGGCTGGCGCTGCTCGACGCCCCGGACGTCGACTCGGTGGTGGAGTCCAATCGAGAGCTGGCCGGTCAGCTCCTCGCGGCGGCCGACCTCTGGGTCTTCGTCACCACCGCGGCCCGCTACGCCGACGCGGTGCCCTGGGACCTGCTGCGGACGGCGCAGGAGCGCGGCACCGCGCTCGCCGTCGTCCTCGACCGGGTACCGCCCGAGGCGGCGGCCGAGGTGGCCGCCGACCTGGCCGGGATGCTGCAGCGGGCCGGCCTGACCGGCGCCCGCCTCTTCGTGGTGGAGGAGCGCCCGCTGGTGGACGGCCGGGTCCCGGAGGACCAGGTGGCGCCGCTGCGCGCCTGGTTGCACGAGCTCGCCGCCGACCAGGAGGCCCGCGCCGCCGTCGTCCGCCAGACCCTGACCGGCGCGCTCGACAGCCTCGTGCAGCGGGTCGACGGCATCGCCGCCGCTGTCGACGAGCAGGTGGCGGCCGGCGAGGCGCTCCGCGCCGCCGCGGCGGCCGCCTACACCGCTGCCTACGACGGTATCGACGAGGGCGTGCGCAGCGGCACGCTGCTGCGCGGCGAGGTGCTCGCCCGGTGGCAGGAGTTCGTGGGCACCGGGGAGTGGATGCGCGCCCTCCAGGGGCAGGTCAGCCGGCTGCGCGACCGGGTGGTCAGCGGCCTCACCGGGCGTCCCACCCCGGCCGACGGATTGCAGGAGGCTCTGGAGAGCAGTGTCGAGCGGCTGCTCCGCGCGGAGGCCGATCGCGCGGCGGAGCGGACCGTGTCCACCTGGCGTGGACTGCCGGCCGGCGCGCAGCTCCTGGGCGACGACGAGCGGGAGCTCGAGCAGGTGTCGCCGGACTTCCCGGAGGCCGCGGCCGCACAGGTCCGGGACTGGCAGGGCACGGTGCTGGACCTCGTCCGCGACGAGGGCGGGGACAAGCGGACCCGGGCGCGACTCCTGTCGTGGGGCATCAACGGGGCGGGTGGGATCGTCATGATCGCCGTCTTCGCGCAGACCGGCGGCTTGCTGGGCGGCGAGGTCGCGGTGGCCGGCGGGACGACGGTCGTCGGCCAGCGCGTGCTCGAGGCGGTGTTCGGCGATGCCGCCGTCCGGTCGCTGGCGAACCGGGCGCGGGAGGACCTGCAGCGCCGGGTGGACGGCCTGCTGCGCTACGAGCAGGCCCGCTTCGACGACCGGGTGGCCGAGGCCGCGCCCGCACCGGGAACCGCCGCAGCCCTCCGGGCGACCGTGGCGGAGCTCGCCGCCGCCCGCCGGAGCGCCTCGTGAGCGAGCGTGCGAGCTCACGCATGGGCACAGCAGCCCCGCGAACGCGGCCGACGAGCGCCAGCGAGGAGGGCTCGTGAGCGAGCTTGCGAGCTCACGCATGGGCACAGCAGCCCCGCGAACGCGGCCGACGAGCGCCAGCGAGGAGGGCTCGTGAGTCGTCGGGAACTGCCGCTAACCGACCGGCTGGCGGCGCTGCGCGAGGCGGTCGAGGTGGCCGACGGCCGGCTCGAGGTCCCCGAGGTGGCCCAGGCGCGGGCGCTGCTGGCCAAGGCCGGGGCCCGCGCGGCGCTCGGCGACGCGACGGTGGTGGCGCTCGCCGGGGCGACGGGCAGCGGCAAGTCGACCCTGTTCAACGCGCTGTCGGGCGGCGAGGTCAGCACACCCGGGGTCCGGCGGCCCACCACCGGCGTCGCGCACGCCACGACCTGGGGCGAGGACGGGCGGGTCGGGGAGGCCGATCGCCTGCTCGACTGGCTCGAGGTCCCCCGCCGGCACCGGCACGCGCCCGAGCCGTCGCTCGACGGCCTGGTCCTGCTCGACCTGCCCGACCACGACAGCGTCCGGCTCGAGCACCGGCTGGAGGTCGACCGCCTCGTCGGGCTGGTCGACGTCCTCGTGTGGGTCCTGGACCCGGAGAAGTACGCCGACGCCGCCGTCCACGACCGCTACCTGGCCCCGCTGGCCGGGCACGCGGGAGTGCTGCTGGTCGTCCTCAACCAGATCGACCGGCTGGACGCCGCCGCGGCGAGTGAGTGCCTGGCCGACCTGCGCTCCCTGCTCGACCGTGAGGGCTCGGCACCGTCCCTGTGCTGGCCGCCTCCGGCCGGACGGGGGCGGGGTGGCCGAGCTCCGCGGGGAGCTGGCCTCCCGGGTGGCCGCGCGCCGGGCGGCCACCGACCGGCTGGCGGCCGACGTGCGCGGCGTGGCTGCCGCCCTCGGTGCGCATGCCGGGAGCGACTCCGCGGCGCTGGGGCGCCGGGAACGCGCGGACCTGGTCGGCGATCTCGGCGATGCGCTCGCCGACGCCGCGGGCGTCCCCGCGGTGACCACCGCGGTCGAGCGCTCCACGGTGCGTGCCGGTGTCGCGCGGACCGGCTGGCCGCTCGTGCGCTGGGTCCGGAAGCTGCGCCCGGATCCGCTCGACCGGCTGCACCTGGGCGACGAACGGGCCCGGACGTCCCTGGCCCCGGCCGGTCCCGTGGAGTTGGCCGGTGTGGCGACGGCGGTCCGGCGGGCCCGGGACGTCGTGGGGAGGGGCTGCCGCAGGCATGGCGGGACGACCTCCGACGGACGGTGGAGGTGTCCGAGGCCGACCTGGCCGACCGGCTGGACCGAGCGGTGGGCGGCACCGACCTCGGACCCGACCGGGTGCCGCTGTGGCAGCGCGCGGTGGGCGGCCTGCAGTGGGTGCTCGCGCTCGTGGCCCTCGCGGGCGTGCTCTGGTTGCTGGCGCTGGTGGTCCTCGGGTTCGTCCAGCTCGACGACGTGGTGCCGCTGCCGCGGGTCGAGGGCTGCCCCTGCCGACGCTGCTCGCGGGCGGGGGTTGCTGGCCGGACTCCTGCTGGCACTGCTGTCCCGGCCGGTGGTGCGGCTGCGGGCGCGGCGCCGCGCCCGGGCCGCCGAGCGCAGGCTGCGGACCGCGATCGACGCCGTGGCGGAGGAGGAACTGATGGCGCCGATGACGGCGGTCCGCGAGGACGCGGCCCGCTTCCGGGCGGCGGTCGAGACCGCCCGCCGGCCTTAGTCCCGGCGGATCTCGGGGAGCGCGGCTCGGGCAGCTGGCTGCGCCGGCGCTCGAGCGCCTCCTCGCGGCCCGAGGGCAGGCGGGCCCACACGTGCTTGCGGCCGGGCCGCTTCTCCCAGCCGAACGCCGTGGACAGCTGCGCGACCAGGTGCAGGCCCATCCCACCCAGCGCCGGGTCACGGTCGACGGCGGGAACGGGAGGGCTGTCCGGCGCCTCGTCGCTGAGGTCCAGCAGCCAGCCACCGGGACCGGCCACCACGAGGGCACGCACGTCGCCCCCGCCGTGGCGGAGGGCGTTGGAGGCGAGCTCCTCGAAGACGAGCAGCAGCCCGTCCCGCGCGTCCTCGGTGGAGGCGGAGGAGACCGACGGGTGCGCGATGCGGGCCCGGAGGTCGCTGCGGACGCGGGAGACGACGTGCATCGCCTCGAGCTGCCAGTGCCAGACGTCGCCCGGGACCGACGGCACCGGAGCGCAGGGCCAGGAGGCCGGCGCGGCGTCATGGGTCGGCTCGTCGGCCATGTCCCCGGCCATCGCCTCCCCTCGCGTCACGGGCCCAGGACGCACCTGGGCCTTGCCTGGCCGGGTCCATCCTGACCGATGGTGATCCAGCGCGCACCGGGGGCGGAGATCGACCTCCTACCAGGCACACTGTGGCCCGTGGAGACGATGCTGCGCGAGCTGAGCCGGGTGGTGCTCGCGAACCGGACTCTCGACGAGGTCCTCGCCGACGTGACCCGCATCGCCGCGACGGGCATCCCGGGGGCGGAGGCCACCTCGATCACGTTGCTGCGCAACGACAAGGGCTTCACGGCCGCCTACAACGGCGAGATGGCCCTCGCGGCCGACGAGCTCCAGTACGAGAAGGGCTACGGACCGTGCATGGACGCCGGTCGCGGTGGCGTCCTGCTGCGCATCGACGACATGCGGACCGAGACCCGCTGGCCCGACTACGTCGCGAACGTGCAGGCCTCGACGGGTGTGCTCAGCTCGCTGTCCGTGCCGCTCCCGTACCAGGGCAGCTCCATCGGCGCGCTGAACAACTACTCGACGAAGCCGGCCGCGTTCGCGACCCCGGAGAGTCTCGCGGCGGGGCTGGAGGTCGCCGAGGTCGTGGCCGTGGTGGTCGCCAACGCCGACGCGCACTGGCAACTGGGTGAGCAGGCCCGCAACATGCGCATCGCGATGGATTCCCGTGCGGTCATCGAGCAGGCCAAGGGTGTGCTGATGGCCCAGCGGCACGTGGACGCCGAGCAGGCGTTCGAGATCCTCCGCGAGGCCTCTCAGCGTTACAACCGCAAGCTGCGCGACATCGCCCAGGGCATCGTCGACGGCACCCAGCAGCGCTAGCGGCCGTCCAGCGCGGCCAGCCGGGACACGAGGAACTCCACCGCGGCGGCGCTGTCCACCCGTTCGGCGACGTCGACCGCGGTGGGCGCCGCCGACACCGTGCGCCGGTCGACCAGCGTCTGCCCCCGGCCGAACCCGAGCCCGGTGTCGACGACCACGTCGCGGCGCACCGTGCCCAGGGTGCCCGGGTGGATCGCCTCGGTGACGGCGAGGGCGTCGTGCACCACCACGCCGGTCGTCCCGTAGGCGGTCCGTGCGTGGTCGAGGTACTGCCGCAGGATCGCGGCGGCCTGCGCGCCGATCGGGCCGGCGGCGGCGAACCGGGCGATGCCGTCCTCGTCGAGCACCGTGGGCAGGGTGACGTCGAGGCCGACCAGCACGGTGGGCAGGGTGGACGTGAGGACGGCCTGGGCGGCCTCGGCGTCGGCCCACACGTTGAACTCGGCGGCCGAGGTCACGTTGCCACCGCGCGCAGCGGAGCCGCCCATGATCACCAGCCGGCCGATCCGTGCGGCGGCATCCGGGAAGACGCGCAGCAGCAGCGCGAGGTTGGTCAGCGGCCCGACGGCGGCGACGGTGACCGGTCCCGGCGAGGACGTCAGCAGCTCTGCCAGCGCGACGACGGCGGGCCGCGGGTCGACCGACGCCGGGGAGGGGGCAGCTCCACCCCGCCCAGGCCGGCCGATCCGTGCACGTGGCCGGCCCGCTCGGGCTGCGGGTGCACCAGGGACCCGGCCGCCCCGGCGGCCACCGGGACGTCCGAGCGGCCGGCCAGATGCAGGACGCGCAGCGCGTTCTCGGTGGTCTGCGCCAGCTCGACGTTGCCGTGCACCGTGGTCACCAGTCGCAGGTCGACCTCCGGGCTGGCCAGGGCCAGCAGGATCGCGAGGGCGTCGTCGATGCCGGGATCGGTGTCGATCACCAAGGGGATGGGCACCGTGGGATCCTGCCAGCGCCGCAGCCGACCGCGAGCAGGATGCCCGCGAACAGCCAGGACCGGCCCTCCTGCTGCCAGAGCCGCAGTCCGCACGATGCGATGGCCAGCACCGGGGGATCACCGGGGCACGGAAGTGGTCGGCTTCCACCCGGTCGCGGCGGAGCACGAGGACCGCGGTGTTGGTGCTGAGGAACACCAGGAGCAGCCCCGACGACTCGGCCAGCTCGGCCGGTTCGCCGACGACCGACACGGCCAGGCCCACCAGCACGTAGCCGGCCCCGGCGACCGGCAGCGCGCCGACAGCGCCCGGGGTGGACCCGGCGCACGTCGCGCACCGCCTCGGCCATGTTCGCCGACGTCTCGGAGCCGACGAAGGAGTAGTCGGCCAGCAGCGCGGCGGCGAGGACGCCGGAGGCGACGGAGACACCGGCCGGGCAATCAGAGGACGCCACTACGGGGATGCCTCCGACACGCGGGCGCGGCGCTCGTCCCCCGGAGTGACCGGCTCCCCGGTCGCGCAATTCCACGCTCAGAAAGCGCCTCTTGTCGACAAGTTCCTGCCGCGAGAAAAGGGTCATCGACCGGTACGGAAATGCTGCGCAACGGTTAGGTCACGCGCACTCGAGCGGGTGTCGGGAATGGCGGGGAAACGGCTCGGTGGTCCCTAGGTTTCTCCTTGTCCGCAGCACCTTCCCCTGGCTGCGGACACGACGTGGAGGAGGCGACATGAGCAGCGAGAGCGCAACCGCGGCCCGCATGCCCGCCGGCTCCTCATCCGCCCGGCCGCAGCGTCACGGGCAGGGGCACGGTCGGCCACACGGTCAGGCACACGGCCTCGCCGGCCTGATCGACGTCCTCGACCGCGCCGAGGCGGCCGGACCGGTCCGCCGCCCCCAGGTGCGCCGGGCATCGGCACACCGGTCCTCCGGTGCGCGCGCGGGTGCGGTGCGCACCGTGCCGCTGCGCTCCGTGCAGCCGGCGCCGATGGCCCGCCGCCCGCTGCCCCGGGTGCTCGTGCTGCCCGAGCCCGAGCGGATGCCGGTCACCCGGCTGTCCGACGTGTTCCGGCGCGCCGCGATGTGGGGGCCGGTCCCCGCGGCGAACACCTCGCGTGGCGGGTGGCCGCGCACGCTGCGGCACCGGCCGCCCGCCGCCCCGGGCGGCTGCGCGCCCTCGTCCGCCGCGCGGCCCTCTGGGGCGCCGGTCCCGCGGGCGAGCACCTCGCCTGGGGCGGGCCCGCCCGGCCGACGCGGCAGAACGTCGATCCCCCGTGGTGCTGCGCGAGATGCCCAGCACCCCCTGATCCAGCCCGCGGCGCCTTCCCCGCTGCGGCGCTGCTTCCCCGCGATCCGGCGTCGTCGGCCGGCCCGCGAGGAACTCCGCCGGTCCCCGCGGAGCAGTGGCCGTCCCCGGCGTAAGACCGTGCGGACCGCCTGAACGCTCCCGGGCCACCGGCTGGCCGTCCCACTCACGCGGATCACCGGCGTCGACCGGCCTGACCCGCGCGCGGGGAGACCCGGTTTCCTGCCCGGTCAGGGGTTCGCCCCTGCCGGCGCGGCGTTCCCGGTCCCCGGGCTCCGCCTGGAGCTCGTTCCCGTAAGGACCGGGTGCCCGCATCCGCAGCAGTACGCGACCACGGCAGCCAGCCGCTGGACGCCGTCCTCCGCTCCACCCCGAGCACGCCGGCACCGACCGCCCCCTTCCCCGGGTGGTCGGGACGGCCGCCCTCGGTCCCCGAGCACGACCGACTCAGCAGGCCGACCCCGGCCGCTGCCTGGCTCGCCTCCGACGGTGCACCTCCGGCCGCCGACCGACTTCTCCGCACGACGGTTCTCGCCTCGACCCACCGCCGACTGCCTCCGAGCAGCGCGCGGACCCTCCAGGGAGGCGCAGACGTGTGCGGGTCGCCGGCCCCGGCCGACCGCTGCACTCCGGTGGCCGATCGACTTCTCCGCACGACGGTTCTCGCCTCGACCCACCGCCGACTGCCTCCGAGCAGCGCGCGGACCCTCCAGGGAGGCGCAGACGTGTGCGGCGTCGCCGGCCGGCTCCCCGGTTCCGTCGCCGAGACGACTTCCCCAGCTCCCCCGGTACCCGACGGGCTCTCGCCCGCGGGTCTCTGACCGGAACGGAACTGGGCCAGGAGCGCCTGGACCCAGGCCTGGAGCGGACGGCTCGCGAGGATCGATCCGCGGCCCGGCAGCTCCCGGTGCGCGATGCTGGACGACGTCGCCTGGCCCGTGACCTCGCGCCGGTGGACGCACCACGGTCCGCCGCCCCCGCCGACGGGCGGGTGCCTCCCGGAAGCCCCCGGAGGCGCCCGCCCCGGCCAGGACTTCCGACCCCCGCCGCCGACCGGCGATCCACCGCCCGGGATGCTGGCACCCGACGCCGGGACGGACACCGGGTCCGTGTGTGCCCGGCCGGCCTGTGTGGAAGGAACCTGACGTGAGCGCCCCCGAGCCGGACCCAGGCTCCCAGGGGCGCGGTCCGCCGCGGTACGGCGGTTGGAGCCCACGGCCCTGGGCTCCCGGGCCCTCCAGCGTCTGACCGGCCTGGCCGCCCGCCTGCTGGACGCCGACGCGGCGACCGTGACCCTGGTCGGCGACGTCGAGACGGTGATGAGCGGGGAGGGCCTGCCCGCGGGCGCTCTGGGCCGCCAGGTCCCCCTGGTCGAGTCCCTCGGCGCGACCGTGCTGGAGCTCGGCCCGGACCCGTTGGTGGTGCCCGACACCCGGCGCGAACCCACCCTCGGTGGGCTGCCGGCGTTGGCCGACGGCCGGGTCGGGGCGCTCGTCGGAGTGCCGCTGGTGGTCTTCGACGGTTCACCGGTGGGCGCGCTGACCGTGTTCAGCCGCCTGCCCCGGACCTGGACCCCGAGCGAGACCGCGCTCCTGCGTCAGTTGGCCGACTCGGTCGCCTCCGAGCTCGAGCTCTCCGCCCTCGGCCGGGAGTTCGAGGCGCACCGGCTGCGGTTCGAACTGGCCATCGACGCCGCCGAGATCGGCAGCTTCGACTGGGACCTGGTCACCGGTCGGCTGGTCTGGGACGACCGCCTGGTGGAGATCTTCGGCTACGACCGGGCGACGTTCGAGGAGTCGATCGACTCGTTCCGGGCCCGCTGCCATCCCGACGACGTCGGCCGGACGATGGATGCGCTCCAGTCGGCCATCGAGACGGTCGGGCAGTACCAGGCCGAGTTCCGGGTCATCCTGCCGTCAGGGGAGACGCGCTGGGTCCAGGCCCGGGGCGAGCGCTCGCCGATGACCACGGAGTGGCCGTGCGGCTGCTCGGCGCGGGCTATGACACCACCAGCCAGCGGCACGGGGACGCTCGTGTGTCTCGGGTCCTCGAGGCGATGAACGCGGCCTTCTTCGCCGTCGACCGCGAGTGGCGCTTCTCCTACGTGAACGCGGAGGCCGAACGGGTCCTGGACCGGTCGCGCGACGAGCTGCTCGGCCGGTCGCTCTGGGACGCCTTCCCGGGTACAGAGGACAGTGCCTTCGGGGAGAGCTACCGGGCAGCAGCGGAGACCCGCGAGGAAAGGATCTTCGAGTCCTTCTACCCGCCGTTCCAGGCCTGGTACGAGGTACGGGCCTGGCCGGGGCCGGACGGTCTGTCGGTCTACTTCCTCGACGTCACCGAACGCCGGCGTGCCGAGGACCGGGCCCGGCTGAGCGCAGCCCGGCTGTCGTTGGTCGCGGACGTCACCGCGGCGATGTCGGCGACGCTCACCGGCAGGGACGGCGAGCAGGCCGCACTGGCGCGCCTCGCCCGGGCGGTGGTCCCGGTCCTCGGCGACTGGGCCATCGTCAGCCTCGTCGACGAGGACGGCCGCATGCGCGACGTGGGCAGCTGGCACGTCGACCCGGACCTGCGCCCGGTCGTCATCCGGTACGCCGACCTGCGGCTGGCCGCCCTGTCACCGAGCGCGCCGATCATGCGCGCGCTGGCCTCCGGGCAGCTGGTGCGGGTGCCGGACGTGGAGGAGGCGGTCGGCCGGACGCTGCCGGCCGGTGAGGTGCGGGACACGTTCTCCCGGCTGGCGCCGCGGTCGGCGGTCACGCTGCCGATGGCCGCCCGGGGCCGGACGCTGGGCGCGTTGAGCATCTACCGCTCGGCCGACCGCGAGCAGGCCGACGACGACGACGTCGCGACCGCCCGGGACGTCGCCGAGCGGGTGGCGCTGGCTCTCGACAATGCCCGGCTGTACCAGCAGCAACGCCGCCTCGCCGAGGGACTCCAGCGCAGTCTCCTCACCGCGCCGCCGCAGCCCGACCACGCCGAGATCGTGGTGCGGTACCTGCCGGCGGTGCAGGCCGCCGAGGTCGGCGGGGACTGGTACGACGCGTTCCTGCAGCCGTCCGGTGCCACCGTCCTGGTCATCGGCGACGTCGTCGGGCACGACACGGAGGCGGCGGCCGCGATGGGCCAGCTCCGCGGGATGCTGCGCGGCATCGCCTACCGGGACGGGCCGGGGCCGGCCGCCGTCCTGAGCGAGCTGGACGCTGCAATCCAGGGCCTCGGGATGGGGACGATGGCCACCGCGGCCATCGCCCGTGTGGCGCAGACACCCGAGGAGCACGCTGCCGGGCTCACCCGGCTGCGCTGGTCCAACGCCGGGCACCCCCGCCGCTGCTGCTGCACGAGGACGGCCGGATCGAGGACCTGTCCCAGCGGCGGGCGCAGTTGATGCTCGGTGTCGACCCGACGGCCGTCCGCACCGATGCGGTGGTGACCGTCCGGCGTGGTGCCACCCTGCTGCTCTACACCGACGGGCTCGTCGAGGGCCGGGACCTCCCGCTCGACGAGGGCATGGCCCGGCTGCGGTCGGCGTTGGTCGAGCTGGCCGACCGCCCGCTGGCCGTGCTGTGCGACGAGGTCATCGAGCGGCTGCGCCCCGAGGGGCTGCAGGACGACGTGGCGCTGGTGGCCATCCGGCTGCACCGCGAGGACCGCCCCCGGCCCGAGGAAGCGGGGCCCCGACGGGCGCCCGACCTGATCCGGCCGCGGCCGGGGTCGGCCGGCTGACGGTCAGGCGCGGGGCAGCAGCGCCCACACGTACTTGGCGCCGTCGCTGACGTACCAGCCGTGCGCGGTGGACATCTCGGCGATCAGGTAGAGGCCGAGCCCGCCCTCGCTGGGGTCGCGCCCCACGGCCGGGGACGGCGGCGCCTCGGCCGCGCCGTCGGAGACCTCGATCAGGTAGGCATCGGGGGTCAGCCGCACTGCGGCCCGCACGCCGCCGCCGCCGTGGCGCAGGGCGTTGGACGCCATCTCGTCGAGCGCCAGGACGAGCTGGTCACGGAGGTCCGCCGCGGTGTCCGGGTCCGCGGAGGGGCGGACCATCGGGTGCACCAGGGTGTGCCGGCGCAACTGGGCCCGCACGCGCGGCAGTTCGGCGATCTCGTCGAGGTCCCAGGACAGCGCCGCGTCCGCGGGGGCGGGGATGCCGACGGCCAGACCGGCCCGGCCGCCTGCCCTGTCACGCGCTGGTCCCCTTGCGTTCGTGCGGCCCTGGTGGTCGAGGCCAACGACTGCGTATGCACGGTCGCCGGTCCCGCCAAACCTTTTGCGACATCTGTCACCTCTTGGGGGTGGGGGCGTCGTGCTCGGCGGCCATGCCCGCGAGGGCGCTGACGGTCCGCCAGTTCCTCGCGGTGCCGGGCACGCCCACGAGGACGTCCCACCGCCAGGAGGCGAGCGGGGTCTCCTGGATGCCGTCGGGCAGCCAGAGGTAGAGCTCCCGTCCCCGCACGAGGTAGTCGCCGCCACCCTCGGCCGGCGGCAGCGCGTCCACGCGATCGGGGCGGGCCTCTCGGCCAGGAACGTGACCAGGTAGCGGGCCGGATCCGTCGCGACCGTCGCGAAGGGGTCGCCGGCCACGACGGCCGCCAGTTCCGCCCCGGTGCGGACGACGACCGGGACAGCGAACCCGAACTCCGTCTCGATCACCTCCGCCAGGTCCGCCGCCAGCTCCGGCTCCGGCAGGGCACTGTCGAGGACGACGTTGCCGCTGCGCAGGTGGGTGCGGACGCCGGTGTACCCCGGGACGTGAGCAGCTCACGTAGCCGCGGCATGCCGACCTGCCGTGCTCGGCCCAGGTTGATGGCGCGCAGCAGCGCCACGTAGCGGGTGGAGCGGCTCACGGGCGCACCGTAGCGCCCATGGCAGGTCAGCCGACGAAGATCGGCGACCAGGCCCCGGTGAGCACGCTCAGGGTGACCGCGAGAGCGCAGACCACCACCGCACCGGTGACGAACCCGGCGTCGCGGGGATGCAGGCGTGATCCCCGTGCATTGGTCCGTGGAACCCCCGAGTCGAAGCCGCGGGCGTCCATCGCCGTCGCCAGGCGGGAACCGCGGCGGACCGCTCCGACGAGGAGCGTGAAGGCGATGCCCCCGAGCAGGCGGGCCTGGGCGACGGGATTGCGTCCCGCCTCGACCCCGCGGGTCCGCCGCGCGAGCCGGACCGACTCGAACTCCGCGACCAGCAGCGGGGCCAGCCGGAGAGCAGCGAGGGCACCGAAGGCGAAGCGGGTGGACACGCGCCAGTGGATCGTGAGTGCGTCGGCCAGCCGGACCGGATCGGTGGAGGCCACGAGGAGGACGCCGGGAAGCGCGAGCCCGACGACGCGCAGCCCGAGCCCCACCCCGGTGACGAGGGTCGCCTCGTTCGAGAGCAGCACGTTGACCAGGCCCACGGACGTGGCGCCGATGACGAGCGGCCAAGTGCGCCGCCACAGGTCCCGGGGTCGGTGAGCCCGGCGGCGGGCAGCAGGCACAGCTCGGCGGCCACCACGACCGCCGGCGTGACGACGTCCAGGCTGGTGAGCAGCACGAGCGTGACGACGACCATCGCGCTGAGCTGGGCGACCGGGTTGATCCGGCCCAGCCGCGCGTCCGGCACCGGCCCCAGCGACAGGGACGCGGTCATGCCGGCCCCAGGGCCAGCCGGTCGTCGGCGAGGACGGCCACCAGGTCCACGTCGTGCGTCACGACGGCGACCGCGCAGCCGGCCGCCCGCTGCTCGGCGAGCAGCGTCACGAGCTCCCGCCAGGTGGCGGCGTCCTGGCCGAACGTCGGCTCGTCGAGCACCAGCACCCGCGGCGCGGTGGCCAGCGCGGTGGCCACCGAGAGCCGGCGCTGCTGGCCACCGGAGAGGGTGTACGGGTTGGCGTCGGCGAACGCGGTGAGGCCCAGCCGCTCGAGCAGCTCCTCGGCGGTGGCGCGGGCCGCGGCGGCCTGCCCGCCGGAGCGGAGCGGGCCCAGCGCCAGCTCGTCGTGGAGCCGCCCGGTGAGGAACTGCTGCTCGGGGTGCTGGAACACCGTGCCGATCCGGCTCACCAGCTCACCCGCGCGCCATCGGTGCGGCTCGTCGGAGGTGCTGCGCACGGCGCCGGTCAGCTCGGTCGACGCCGTCAGCCGGCCGGTGGTCGGCGCCCGGAGGCCGGCCAGCAGCAGCGCGAGCGTGGACTTGCCCGCTCCGTTGGGGCCGGTCACCGCCAGCGCCCGGCCCGCCCGGAGCGCCGTCGTCGTCGGCGGGAGGGCCGGGAGGGGCTGCCCCGGTAGGTGAAGCCGACCGCCCGCGCGGACAGCAGGGGCGAGCCGTCCGGCGCGGCCGGAGGGGTAGGCGCAGACCGGCCGTGCGGGGAACCGGACGCCAGCCGGCCGGGTGCTCCACGAGTCCGCCCGGGACGACCTCGACCACCCGGTCCACCAGGGTGAGCCACGGCAACGCGTCGTGGTCGACGACGACGACGGTGGCGGCGCGGTCGGCGGTCGCGCGGGCGACCGCCGACCGGACCAGGGCCGCGCCGTCGGGGTCGAGCTGGGCGGTCGGCTCGTCCAGCAGCAGCAGTCCGGGCCGGCGGGCCAGGGCGCCGGCCAGCACCAGCCGCTGCTTCTCCCCGCCGGAGAGGGCCTGGGTGGGCCGGTCGCGGCCGTAGGGGAAGCCGACCGCGTGCAGGGCCGCGTCGACGCGGGGCCAGATCTCCTCCGGCGGGAGGCCGGCGTTCTCGAGCCCGAAGGCGACGTCGTCGCCGGCCCGGGTCATGACGAGTTGGCTGTCGGGGTCCTGGGCCAGCAGGCCCAGCCGCCCCCTCGCGGCCCGCGGCGGGGCGCCGTCCACCGTCAGCTCACCGGCCACCTCCGTGCCCTCGGCGTCGAGGATGCCGGCGAGCGCCGCCAGCAGCGTCGACTTCCCCGCACCGGAGGCGCCGGTGAGCAGGATCCGTTCCCCGGGCTCGACGACGAGGTCGACACCGGTCAGCGCCCAGGCCCGCCGCGACGGGTGGCGGACGCCCAGACCCCGCGCGACGAGGCGCACGGGGCCGGCCGCGGCCGGGATGGGCGGATGGCTCGACCGGGACCCCGACGTGGTGGTCACCGGGCGCTCAGGCGCGGGTGCGGCCCGAGGCGAAGGAGCCCAGTGCCCCGGTCCGGGCCATCGCGCGGACCAGCTGCAGTCCCAGGACGCCGGCCAGCAGCACGCTGGAGAGCACTGTGGCCAGGGTGTACGGGAGGGTGAACGCCCAGAACGGGTACTCGCCCGACACCGGGTAGTACAGGCTGAGGTCGAGGATCGACGTCGACAGGCCGGCGGTGACCGCGGCGAGGATCGCCGTCCCCAGCCGAAGCTGCGGTAGCGGGTGAGCAGGAAGCCCAGCTCGGCGCCGGCGCCCTGCACCAGGCCGTAGACCACGATGATCCCGCCGTACGGCGAGCCGAGCAGGAGGCTGACCGCGGCGGCGAGGGTCGAGGCGAAGATCGATGCGCCCGGGCGGCGCACCATCAGCCCGGCGACCACGCCGGGCATCAGGAAGACCCCGTTGAGCAGGCCCTTGATCGGTGGGAAGAAGTCGAGCGGGGTGGAGGCCACCTCGGCGACGAGGTTCCAGCCCCAGAAGACGACACCGAAGGCGACGCCGAGGACGGCGGTGACGACGATGTCGACGGTGCGCCAGCGGACGGGCTTGTCGTACCCGGCATCGGCGGACGACGGACGGACGGCCTGATCGGCCATGACTTTTCCTCCAGACTCCCTGCGCCGGCATGACCCGGATCAGGTTCGAGGGTCTGCGGTTGCCCGCACTCTCAGCGCCGTGGCGCTCCCCTGCTGCGTGTGTTCGGTTGTGCAGTCGACCCTAGACCCGATCCTGAGGACGGGGGCGAGAGGGGTCGAGGAAATACTTGAACGTTCATGCACGTTGGAGGACAGTGACTGCGCCACCCCTCCCGAGGAGATCCGCCATGCCCGTCCAGCGCCTCAACCACGCCGTCCTCTACGTCCGCGACGTCGAGCGCAGCCACGCCTTCTACCGCGACGTGCTCGGCTTCCGGGCGAAGACCGAGATCCCCGGGGCAGCGGTCTTCCTCCAGGCCGAGGGCTCGACCAACGACCACGACCTCGGCCTGTTCCAGATCGGCGCCGGCGCGGGCGCCTCCGAGGCCGGCCGCCGCACGGTCGGCCTCTACCACCTGGCCTGGGAGGTGGACACGCTCGCCGAGCTCGCGCGGATCCGCGACGCGCTCCTGCGGGCCGGCGCACTGGTCGGCGCCTCCGACCACGCCACCACGAAGGCGCTCTACGCCCAGGACCCCGACGGCATCGAGTTCGAGGTCTCCTGGCTGCTTCCGGCCGACCTGATCACCCCGGAGGTCACCGACGGGTCGGCCATGACCGCTCCGCTGGACCTCGAGCGCGAGATCGAGCGCTACGGCGCGCACACCCGCGGCGGGGTGGGGGTCTCCGTGCCGGCCTGACCCCGCGACAATGATCAGGTTCCCTGATCGTTCCGGGTCCTCCCGCACGGTCGACGGTGAGGGAGGACCGCAAACGATCAGGGAACCTGATCAACAGGAGGACGGCGAGGTCGGGTCAGCTGGCGAGCACCTGCGGCGACGTGACCTTGAGGTAGGCGTTCGCCCAGCGGGTGATCCGCAGCGACTCAGGGTGGCAGCGCTCGGCGATGTCGAGCAGTTCCTGCTCCTTGGCGCCCTGGGCACCTTGCGCGAGCAGTTCCCAGTCCACCGAGGTGCCCGCCGCCTCCCGGTACAGGTGCCGCAGGTCGGCCAGGAGCAGCAGCCCCGGCGTCGACCGCCGTCCGGTGAGGACCGAGGCGCGCTGCTTCACGGCGGAGAGCACACCGGGCTCCTCCGACGCCTCGGGATTCAGGTCCAGGCCGAAGTCCCGCCCGATCCGGGCGAGGTCGGCCACGTGCTCCCGCGACCACTTCGCCATGTCGCGGGTGACGTAGAAGACCTCGTGGTCGGCCTTGTGCTTGTCCGACATGGACGTCAGCACGGTGACCAGGTGGTTCTCCGAGCGGTGCAGTTCCTCGATGGCCATGTCGAGCTTCATCGCCGATCTCCCGTCGTCACCAGTTCCTCGGCCAGGGCGGCGGCGCCACCCGTCGTGGGCGGCACCGAACCGGTCACCGGGGCGGAGCCCGTCGTCGTCGGGGCGGCGGAGACCTGGCCCTTCGCCTTGGAGATCCGCTCCACCGCCGCCGCCGCGGTCTTGAAGATCGGTTGCTTCGACACCGGGTCCCAGTCGGTCGGGGTGAGCTCGTTGGCCGCCCGGCCGTCGTGCTTCTTCTTCGGCCGGGAGCCGTTCTCGGTGTCCCAGTAGCCGTAGTGGAACGGCAGGAAGAGCGCTCCCGGGCGGATGCCGCTGACCCGGAGCCGGGCCTCCACCCGGCCGCGCGGTGTCGTGATCCTGAGCAGGTCGCCCTCGACGAACCCGCGGTCGGCGGCGTCGCCGGCCGCCATCTCCACCCAGACCTCCGGTGCGGCGGCGTTCAGCTGCGGTGCCCGCCCGGTCTTCGTGCGGGTGTGGAAGTGGTACAGCGTGCGTCCGGTCATCAGCTGGAACGGGAAGTCCTGGCTCGGCAGCTCGTGCGGGCCGATGTACTCGGCCGCCTTGAGCACCGCCTTGCCCATCGGGTTGAGCGCCTTGTACTCGGTCTCCTCGACCGGGGCGCCGGTGATCATGTCCCGGCCGTAGCTCTCGCAGTAGTCCGGCTGCGCCCAGAACTGCCCGTCCGCGTAGATGCGTTCGGTGCCGTCGGGGTGCTCGTCGTTGCACGGCCACTGGATGCCGCTGCCACCGCGCAACTTGTCGTAGGACAGGCCGGTGTAGTCGCACGGCCGGCCGCGGCTGCACTCCTTCCAGCCCTCGAAGGCGCCCTCGGCGTCGGTCCACTTCACCAGCGGGGCGCCGTCCTTGTCCTCCAGCCCCATCCGGTGCGCGAAGTCGAGGAGGATGTCCAGGTCCGACCTCGCCTCACCCGGCGGCTCCACCGCCTTCTCCGAGAGGTGCACGGTGCGGTCGACGTTGGTGAAGGTGCCGGTCTTCTCGCCCCAGGTGGCCGCGGGCAGGACGACGTCGGCCAGTTGGGCGGTCTCGGTCAGGAAGATGTCCTGGACGACGAGGAACAACCGGTCCTGGGCGAGCAACGCACGGATCCGCGCGAGCTCGGGCAGCGAGACCGCCGGGTTGGTCGCGGTGACGTACATGAAGCGGATCGAGCCCTCTTCGACGTAGCGCAGCTGCTGCATGATGTGCGTCGGCGGCGAGTAGTGCGGGATCTGCATCGGGTCGATGTTCCAGACCCGCGCGAGGTCGGCGATGTGCTCGTCGTTCTCCCAGTTGCGGAAGGCCGGGAGGTCGCCGTCGGCCCCCGCTTCCCGCGTGTTCTGCGCCGTCGGCTGCCCGTTCATCTGCAGGATCCCGCAGCCCGGCTTGCCGAGCATGCCGCGGATGACGTTGATGTTGTTGACGCTCACGGCGGCGGCCGAGGCCTGGTGCGCCTGGTAGAAGCCCTGCAGCACCGTCGACAGCAGCCGTTCCGCCTGGCCGAGGATGCGCGCCGCCTCCCGGATCTGCTCCGCCGGGACGTCGCAGACCTCCGCGGCCACCTCGGGGTGTAGCCGGTCATCTGCTTCTCGAGCTCGGCGAAGCCGACGGTGTGCGCCTCGATGTACTCCCGGTCGATCCAGCCGTTCTCGATGATCTCGTGCAGCAGCGCGTTCATCAGCATCACGTTCGTGCCCGGCCGCGGGGCGAGGTGCACGGTGGCCGCGCGGGCGACCGGGGTCTCCGCGGGTCGACGCAGATCACCTTCGGCGGGTTGGGACCGGCCAGCCGGTCGAGCACGCGCGTCCAGAGCACCGTCTGCGTCTCGGCCATGTTGTGCCCGTAGAGCGCGATGACGTCGGCGTGGTCGATGTCGGTGTAGGAGCCGGGCTGACCGTCGCAGCTGAACGTCTCCTTGAGCGCCGCCGCCGCGGTCGCGGTGCACAGCCGGGTGTTGCCGTCGACGTGGTTGGTGCCGATGCCGCCGTGGGCGATCAGACCGAGGGTGTAGTACTCCTCGAGGAACAGCTGCCCGGTCGTGTAGAAGCTGATCGCGCTGGGCCCCTGCTCCTCGAGCAACTCCTTGGCCCGGCCCGCCACGGCGTCCATCGCGGTGTCCCAGTCGGTCTCGACGAGCTTGCCCTTGCGCCGGATCAGTGGCTTCGTCAGCCGGTCGGGGGAGTGGTTGGCCTGCCAGCCGAAGAGGTCTTTCGGTCCGAGCCGGCCGTGGTTGACCCGGTCGACCTCGCGGCCGCGGACCCCGACGATGCGGTCGTCCTTCACCGCGATGTCCAGGGCGTCGCCGTTGGAGTGCAGGATCGTCGCGGACTGGGCCCAGCGGTCGACGTCGTCCTCGGTGAGTCCGTCGGCCAGGTAGGAGTCCACCCGGGTCGGCCAGGTCTCGCCCGGTCCGTACGGGGTGCGGCTGCCCCACGGTTCGGCGATCCGATCGACCTTGCCCATGACGTCTCCCAACTGTTGCCGTCCTGCAACTGATCGCCAGTCTGGCCTCATCGCTCCCTATCCGCAGGTTCACCGGACACGCATCAGGACGTGCCCGGCGGGGCAAGGACAGGACACCGACCGAACCCCCGAGGAGACTCCGTGGCCCTGCCTGTCGCCCGCCCGCTCGCCCTCGTCACCGGCGCCTCCAGCGGCATCGGCCGCGAGCTGGCCAAGCAGTTCGCCGAGAACGGCTTCGACCTGATCGTCGCGGCCGAGGACGTCGAGCTCGACGACGCCGTCGAGGAGCTCCGCGGGATGGGCGCGACCGTGGCCCCGGTGAGCGTCGACCTGACCAAGCCCGAGGACGTCGACCGGCTGGCCGCCGCGGTGCGCGGTGCGGGCCGGCCCCTCGACGCCGCTGCGCTGAACGCCGGGGTCGGCGTCGGGGGCGCCTTCGTGGACACCGAGCTCGACCGCGAGCTCGAGATCGTCGATCTGAACTGCCGGTCGACCGTCCACCTGGCCAAGGGCATCGTCAAGGACATGGTCGCCCGCGGCGAGGGCCGGATCCTCTTCACCTCCTCGGTCGCGTCGCAGGCACCGGAGCCCTTCCAGACCGTCTACGCGGCGTCCAAGGCCTTCGTGCAGTTCTTCGCCCTCGGCCTGCGGGAGGAGCTCACCGACACGGGGGTGACGGTGACGGCGCTGCTGCCCGGCCCGACCGACACCGAGTTCTTCGACCGCGGCGATCTCACCGACACGAAGCTCGGCGCGATGGAGAACAAGGACGACCCCGCCCTCGTGGCGCGGCAGGGCTACGAGGGCCTGATGAAGGGCGAGGCGTCGGTCTTCGCCGGCTCGGTGTCGAGCAAGCTCATGGGCAAGCTCTCCGCCGTCCTGCCCGATGCGATCGCCGGCAAGTCGCACAAGCCGATGACCCGGCCCGGTTCCGCGGAGGGCTGAGCCGCTCCGGCGCGATGGGGGCATGGGGAGTGACGGGCCGGGACCTGTCGGACGCGGCCGGCCGGCAACCTCCGACGCCGTCGTGGTCTGCTCGGTGACCGGTTCCACACAGGCGGCAGCGGACCGCGCAGCCGATCGGGTGCGGCGCGAGCTGACCCCCGACGACGTGGCGCTCGACGAGCGGTACCACGCCGGCCGCTACGGCATCGCCGACCAGGCGACCATCGCGGCGATGGAGCTGGCCGCCCGCACCGAGGGCATGGTCACCGACCCGTCCACGAGGGGAGGTCGATGGCCGCGACCATCGACCTGGTCGGCCGCGGGGAGATCGATCGGTCCTCGACCGTGCTCTGCGCCCATCTCGGCGGGCAGCCGGCGTTGAACGGCTACAGCGCGCTCTTCTCCTGAACGGCGGCGGCCGTCCGGGCCCGGACGCCGGACCGCAGAGCCGCGGAGAGCAGTCGGCGGAGCGCCACGAGCGTCGCCGCGGTGAGGATCGCCGGCCAGTCCGGCTCACCGAGCAGGCGGAGCAGCCCCGCGGCCAGGAGCATGTCCAGCAGGACTGCCAGCGCCGGCAGCGGGCGGCGGGTCACCGCCAGGGCCAGGGCCCCGGCCACCAGGGCGGCGGCACCGGCGCCCAGCGCCGCCACCCGGGTGACCTCGGCGAGGACGCTCACACGGTGCCCCCGTGCCGGTCGTGCGAGGTGACGTCGACCTGGTCCTGCTCGTCGGCGATCTGCCGGCGCTCCTCGGCGATCTCCTTCGACAGGAAGTAGTTCAGCGCCGTCCGGATCGCGGCCACGGCGGCGAGCTGGCCCAGCTCCTCCCAGCTGGGTGCGACCGCGGTCCGCAGCACGTCGCTGGCCAGCTGGAACTCCAGGCCCAGCGCCAGGAACCGGCCGAGGGTGAGCCGGACGGGGACGAAGGCGGCCGTCGTGCGGTGCCGGACCCCGACCCAGACGAAGCGGGCGAAGGCCCACACGGCCCCGACGATGATGACCGCGGCACCGCAGGCCTCGACGACGACGACCAGGACGTTGACGACCTCGGCGAGCAGCTCCTCCACCGGGGCGCCCTACCCCGGGGCCGCGCAGCCGCACACTCAGGACAGCGGGACGGCCAGCCCCTCGGGGGCGGGGCGGTCGAGGGCCGCGCCGAGATCGGACCGCATCGGCGCGAGGCCGGCCCCGGCGAGGACGACGTCCCGCGCGAACGTGTGCCAGACGGGTGCGCGCCGGAGCATGCTGTGGCCACCGGCGACGGTGAACCGGGCGACGCGCGCGCCGGCCGCCCGTGCCCGGTGGGCGAACTCCGCCGACAGCGCGGCCGGGACCCAGCGGTCACCCCGCCCGTGCAGGATCGCCACCGTCGCGTCGCGGAGGTGGGCAACCGGCTCCCCGGGGGCGTCCACGGGGCGAGCGCGCAGACCGCGCGGACCTGCGGGTCGCCGCCGGACCGGAGCGCGGCTCGGCCGCCCATGGAGTGGCCCACGAGCACGATGGGCACGTCACCGTGCTCGGCGCGGATCCGGTCCAGGGCCCACCGGACGTCGGCGTGCGCGTCGGCCGCGATGCCGTTCCAGCCCGCGACCCGGTACCTGAGCAGGCAGGTCGTGAGCCCCCGGGCGGCCGCCGACGCGGACACGAACTGCTCGACGGCACGCATCCGGGCCAGGGAGAGCGCGCGTTCCTTCGGCGGCTCGAGGCTGGCGATGGTGCCGCCGTGGCAGAACAGGGCGACGGCGCTGGTCGCCCCTCGGCGGGTCGAACCTCCAGGCGCGGTTCGGTCACCGCCGTCGTCCGCCGCGGAGGGTCGATCGTGCGCGGTCACCGAGGTCGCCGGCCTTGAGCAGCGCGTTGCTCACCGCCGACGGGCCGCGGCGTCGCTCCAGCGCCCGGCCGACGCGGCGCAGCAGGCCGGTGGTGAGTGGGACGACGACGGTCAAGATCAGCCACATGCGCAGCCGGCGGGTGAAGAAGAGCCACATGATCGGACTCTGCCCGCATCACGCCCCCGGGAACCCCGCGTCAGTGGGCCAGCCGCACGACCATCTTCCCGGTGTTGCCGCCGCGCAGGAGGTCGAGGAACGCGGGGACGGCGTCGTCGAGGCCCTCGCGGACCGTCTCGCGGACCACGAGCTCGCCGGACGTCACCAGCTGCGGCACCGTGGCCATGAACTCCTCGTGCAGATCCGCGTGGTCGCCGACGATGAAGCCGCGCAGGCTGAGCTTCTTGGTCACGAGCATGAACATGTTCCGGGGCCGGGCTGCGGCTCGACGGCGTTGTAGCCCGAGATCGCGCCGCACAGGGCGGCCCGCCCGAACTCCTTCATGGCGCCGATGGCGGCCTCGAGGTGCTCTCCGCCCACGTTGTCGAAGAAGACGTCGATCCCATCGGGAGCCGCGGCCCGCAGCTGCTTCGCGACCGGGCCGTCGTGGTAGTCGAACGCCGCGGTGAAGCCGACCTCCTCGGTCAGCCAGCGCACCTTGTCCGGCGTGCCGGCGCTCCCGACGACCGCGGAGGCGCCGCGGAGCCGGGCGAACTGCCCCACCAGGCTGCCCACCGCCCCTGCCGCGCCGGACACGAAGACCGTGTCGCCCGCCCGGAAGTCCGCGAGCCGGAAGAGCCCGGCCCAGGCCGTCAGCCCCGGCATGCCGAGCACGCCCAGGTGGTAGCTGGGCGGGATTCCCGGGAGCTCCGGGAGCACCCGCACGCGCTGGGCGTCGAGGACGGCGACGTCGCGCCAGGCGGCGTCGGCCAGCACCAGCGCGCCCTCGGGGACGGCGGGGAGCGCGAGTCGACCACCCGGCCGACGGCGCCGCCCTTCATCGTCTCGCCGACCTCCCAGGCGGCGGCGTAGGACTTCCCGGCGTTCATCCGGCCGCGCATGTACGGGTCCACCGACATCGCCAGCATCCGGACGACGATCTGCCCCTCGGCCGGGTCGGGGTGCTCCAGTTCCACGAGCCGGAAGTCCTCGGGGTCGGCTCGCCGTGCGGCCGGGCCGCCAGCTGCCATTCACGCGTCGTCACGGGCATCGCCCGATCCTGCCTCCCCACCTGCGAGCCGCCGTCGCAGCCCACTCGACTGAAGGCGCGAAGCAGGCGAACTCGTGGCGATCAGTCCCCGATGACCACGAGTTCGCCTGGTTCGGCCGGCGGACAGCGCCCAGGTCAGGGCGCTCCACGGGTGGTCGGTCGGGCGCGGTCCGGTTGCAGGGCGGGCCTACGCTCGGAGCATGTTGTTCTCCCGGATGAAGACGCAGGCGGTCTCGGCCGAGGACGCGCTGCCCGGCCGCCCCGACCCCTCCCGCACGTGCCCGAGGTGCACGCCGTCAACGGCAACCGCATCCAGCCGCCCTTCCCCGAGGGCGTGCAGACCGCCGTGTTCGGCGCCGGCTGCTTCTGGGGCGTGGAGAAGGTCTTCTGGGAGACCCCCGGCATCTACTCCACCGCCGCGGGCTACGCCGGTGGTCACACGCCGAACCCCACCTACGAGGAGGTCTGCTCGGCACGCACCGGGCACACGGAGGTGGTCCTCGTCGCCTACGACCCGTCGGTCATCTCCTACGAGCAGCTGCTCAAGGTGTTCTGGGAGGACCACGACCCGACCCAGGGCATGCGGCAGGGCAACGACATCGGCACGCAGTACCGCTCGGCGATCTACACGCAGTCCCCGAGCAGGAGAAGGCCGCGGTCGCCACCCGCGAGGCCTACCAGGAGCGACTGAAGGCCGCCGGCTACGGCGAGATCACCACCGAGATCGCTCCGCTGGGCGACTTCTTCTACGCCGAGGACTACCACCAGCAGTACCTCTACAAGGTGCCCAACGGCTACTGCCCAGTGCACTCGACCGGCGTCTCCTGCCCGGTGGGTCTGCCCGGCGTCTAGAACCGCCCCGCCTCACCGAGGCATAGGTACCTATACGTACGTTCTGACCCCGAATCCGCATGTATAGGTACCTATGCCTGGAGCACACGAGGAGTGCGGAAGCATGGAGATCCTCCGGACGCCCGACGACCGCTTCGCCGACCTGCCGGACTTCCCCTACGACCCCCGGTACGTCGAGATCGACGGCGGCCTGCGGGTCGCCTACGTCGACGAGGGGCCGCGGGACGGCGAGACGGTCCTGCTGCTGCACGGCGAGCCGTCCTGGTCGTTCCTGTACCGCCGGATGATCCCGGTGCTCGTCGACGCGGGCCTGCGCGTCGTCGCCCCCGACCTCGTGGGCTTCGGCCGGTCCGACAAGCCGGCCGGGCGCGAGGACTACAGCTACGCCGGCCATGTCGGGTGGATGCGCGAGACGCTGTTCGACCGGCTCGACCTCCGCGACGCGACCCTCGTCGGCCAGGACTGGGGTGGTCTGATCGGGCTGCGACTGCTCGCCGAGCACCCCGACCGGTTCGCCCGTGTCGTCGTCGCCAACACCGGCCTGCCCACCGGTGACCAGGAGATGAGCGAGGCGTTCCTCGCCTGGCAGACGTTCTCCCAGCAGAGCCCGCAGCTCCACATCGGCCGGATCGTGCAGAACGGAACGCTCACCCGGCTGCCGGACGACGTCGTCGCCGCCTACGACGCGCCCTTCCCCGACGACTCGTACACGGCCGGCGCCCGGGTCTTCCCGGCGCTGGTCCCCACGTCGCCCGACGACCCGGCCGCGGCGGCCAACCGTGCGGCCTGGGAGGTCCTGACTCGCTGGGACAAGCCCTTCCTGACCGCGTTCTCCGACGGCGACCCCATCACCGGCGGTGGCGACAGGGTGTTCCAGAAGCTGGTTCCCGGCGCGCAGAGCATGCCCCACACCACGCTGGCCGGGGGCGGGCATTTCCTCCAGGAGGACGTCGGTCCCGAGCTGGCCCGCGTCGTCGCCGACCTGGTCACCGCCACCCCGCGGTGACGGCCCCCGACGAGCTCTTCGGCCGGCTCCGGCGCGCCCCCGACGTCGAGGCGCCGGAGCTGGTCGCCGTCGACGCGACCGACCGGCTGCTGCTGGACGAGGCGGCCGCCTCCCTGGCGCTCTGCGGGCCCGGCGAGGTGGCCGTCGTGGACGACGCTTACGGCGCGCTCACCCTCGGCGCGGTGGCTCTGCACGGCGTCTCCGACGTCCGGGTGTCCCAGGACCTGCTGGTCGGCGAGCGGGCGCTGGCCCGCAACGCCGAGCGCACCGGCCTGACCGGCACCTACCGTTCCCTCCCCTGGCCGAGGTCGCGGCGGGCGCGCGGGTGGTGCTGGTGCAGGCGCCCAAGTCGCTGGACGCGCTGCGCGAGATCGCCGAGTCGGTGGCGGCCGTGGCCGCACCCGACGTCACCGTGCTCGTCGGCGGCCGCGTGAAGCACATGACCCGCACGATGAACGACGTGCTGGGCGACTCCTTCGCCGACGTCTCGGCCACGCTGGCCCGCCAGAAGTCGCGGGTGCTGGTGGCGCGCGGGCCGAAGCCCGGAGCGTCGTCGTTCCCGCGCCGTCAGGAGCACCCCGACCTCGGCCTGACCCTCTGCGCGCACGGGGCGGCGTTCGCCGGGACGAAGATCGACGTCGGCACCAGGACCCTGCTGGGCGCCCTGGACCAGATGGCCCCCGACGCCGCCACAGCGCTGGACCTGGGCTGCGGCACGGCCGTGCTGGCCGTCCTCCTGGCGCGGGCGCGCCCGTCGCTGGAGGTGCTCGCCGCCGACCAGTCGGCGGCGGCGGTGGCCTCGGCCCGGGCGACGGCGGAGGCGAACGGGGTCGTGGACCGGATCCGGGTCGTCCGGGACGACGCGGCGGACTCCTTCCCCGGCGCGAGCGTCGACCTCGTCGTCTGCAATCCGCCGTTCCACGTCGGCGCCGCGGTGGTGACCACGGCGGCCGACCGGCTCTTCGCGGCGGCGGGCCGCGTGCTGCGTCCCGGCGGCGAGCTGTGGACGGTCTACAACAGCGCGCTGCGGTACAAGCCGGCGCTCGCGCGGGTCGTGGGCCCCACCCGGGTCGTCGAGCAGACGCCGAAGTTCACGGTCACGGTCTCCACCCGCCGCTGAGCAGCGCGCTGGGCTCTCTTGCCCTGCGGTGGGGGCCGGGCCACGGTGACGGGGCATGACCCAGGCAGACCCGGTCCGGACCGTTCCGTCACCTGCGCGCCCCCGGAGCAGCGGGGCGCTCCCGTGCAGCCGTCCCCGGGCGGTGATCTCGGCGAGCGCCTGCTCGCCGCCGTGATCGGCGCCTTCGAGGCCGCCGCCGTGGACCTCGGCGTCCGGCTCGGCTGGTACCGCGCGCTCGCCGACGCCACCGCGAGCGCGCCGGAGCTCGCCGACCGCACCGGCACGGACGCCCGGTACGCCCGCGAATGGCTCGAGCAGCAGGCGGTGGCCGGCTACCTCGCGGTGGAGGACGTCACGTCCGCCCCGGACGAGCGGCGCTACTCCTTCCCGCGGAGCACCGACGGGTGCTGGTCGACGAGCTCGACCCGGCGTTCGCCGCCCCACTGGCCCACGCGGCGATGGCGTTCACCCGGAACGTCCCACGGCTGGCGGCGGTGTACCGCAGCGGGGCAGGGCTGAGCTGGGCCGAGATGGGCCCCGACGCGCGGGAGGCGCAGGCGGCGGCCAACCGGCCCTTCTTCGCCGGCCCCCTGATCACCGAGGTGCTGCCCGCGATGCCCGAGGTCGACGCGGCGCTGCGGGGCGGCGGCCGGGTGGCCGATGTGGGCTGCGGCTTCGGCTGGTCGTCCATCGGGATCGCGACCGGCTACCCCGCTGCCCGGGTCGACGGGTTCGACGTCGACGCCCCGTCGGTCGAGGCGGCCCGCCGGAACGCGGCCGCCGCAGGGGTGGGCGACCGCGTGCGGTTCGGCGTCGCCGACGTCGGCACCGTGGCCGACGCCCAGTCCTTCGACCTGGTCGCCGCGTTCGAGTGCGTGCACGACCTGCCCGACCCGGTCGCCGTGCTGGCCGCGATGCGACGGATGGTGCGGCCCGGCGGCACGGTGCTCGTGGTGGACGAACGGGTGGCGGAGACCTTCACCGCCCCCGGGGACGAGGTCGAGCGGCTGATGTACGGCTACAGCCTCACCTGCTGCCTGCCCGACGGCCGTTCCTCGACGCCGTCGGTCGGCACCGGCACGGTCATGCGTCCGGCGACCCTCGCCGGCTATGCGCGGGAGGCGGGCTTCGACGGCATCGAGGTGCTGCCCGTGGGGCACGACTTCTTCCGCTTCTACCGGCTGGTGCACGCGTGAGAGCAGGCCGTGAGCTCGCCGAACGAGAAAAACCTGAACTTTCAGGTTTTCCGCTGTAGTCGCTCCAGCGACGAGCCGAAGAACGCGGCAACGGCGGAGTTCCGCCGGATGGCACCGTCCCTGGAGAGTTCGATGGCGCGCTCGTTCTGGTCCGATCGTCCGCTCGGCGTGAAGCTGGCGGCCCTGGTCACCTCGGGTGCCGCGGCGCTGGGGATCTTCGCCGTCATCACGGTGCAGGCGCTGAACGGGACCGGTGAGACCGCCGACGAGCTCCTGGCCAGCGCCGAGGGCACAGAGGACGTCCTGCTCGCCGACATGATGCACGACGCCGTCCGTGGCGACGTGCTCCAGGCGCTGGTGAGCGGCGGCCAGGGTGAGCTGTACGAGGGTGCGGTCGCCGACCTGGCCGAGCACGACCAGTTCTTCCGCGACATCCTCGCCGAGACGGTTGCCGACGACTTCAGCCCCGAGGTCAACGCGGCCGTGGAGACGGCCACTCCCGCAGTCGAGGCATACCTCGCTTCCGCGGAGCAGATCGTCACCACCGCCGCATCGGCTCCCGCTGCTGCCGCTGCGGCCTACCCGCAGTTCGCCGCGGACTTCGCCGTTCTGGAGGAGGAGCTGCCCAAGCTGGGCGACGCGGTGGCCGCGTTCGGCGAGCAGGCCGCCGCGCACTCCGAGGATCAGCGGGGCACCGCGGTCACCCTCGCGCTGGCCGTCGCGGGCGCCGGTGTTCTCGTGCTCGCCCTGTTCGGGTGGATCGTCACCCGCTCGGTCGTGCGCCCGCTGAACAAGGTCCGTGACGTCCTGGCCGGCCTCGCCGACGGCGACCTGTGCGGTACCACCGACGTCACGAGCAAGGACGAGGTCGGGCAGATGGCCGCCTCGCTCGAGGCTTCCATGAGCACCATGCGCAGCGTCATGGCGGCGATCGGCGACAGTTCCACCACCCTCGCTTCGGCCACCGAGCAGCTGTCGGCCAGCGCGCAGGACATGGCCCGCCTGGCCGACGAGTCGTCGGTGCAGAGCGGCATCGTCGCCACTGCCGCGGGCCAGGTCTCGACCAACGTGCAGACGGTGTCGGCCGGCTCCGAGCAGATGGGCGCCTCGATCCGCGAGATCGCGCAGAACGCCAGCGAGGTGGCCCGGGTGGCTGCCCAGGCGGTCCACGCCGCGGACAGCACGACGGCGACCGTCGCCAAGCTGGGGAGTCCTCGCTGGAGATCGCCAGCGTGGTCAAGGTGATCACGAGCATCGCGGAGCAGACCAACCTGCTGGCGCTCAACGCCACCATCGAAGCGGCGCGTGCCGGCGAGGCGGGCAAGGGCTTCGCCGTCGTCGCCAACGAGGTCAAGGAACTGGCCCAGGAGACGGCGAAGGCGACGCAGGACATCACGGCGCGGGTGCTGGCCATCCAGAACGACACCGAGGGGCGGTCCAGGCGATCGGCGAGATCTCCTCGATCATCGGTCTGATCAACGACTCGCAGGGCACCATCGCAGCCGCCGTCGAGGAGCAGACCGCGACGACGACGGAGATGAACCGCAACGTCGCCGAGGCGGCGCTCTCGGCCGGCCAGATCGCCGACAACATCGACGCGGTCGCCACGGCCACCAGTTCCACGACCCGCGCGATGAACGACGCGCAGGCCGCCATCGACGAGGTCGCCCGCATGGCGACCTCGCTCCACAGCTCGGTCGCGAAGTTCCGGTACTGACGACGGCCGGAGCGGCCTGAGACGCGGCGGCGGTGGGGGCTTCCCACCGCCGCCACCGTCATGTCCGGCGTCGTGAGCGGCCCCTGCGACGGGCCGCGAGGCTCCGGGACCGCGATCAGGGCGATCTCAGCGCTGGCTGTCCGCCCGGCCCGGGGGAGGCTCGGTGCATGAGGACGTCGCGCTCGCCCGCCCCCGCAATCCGCAGACTCCGCCCCTGGCTCGTCGGGTGGTTCGCCTTCCAGGCGGTCGTGGCGCTGGCGGGGTGGCTCACCGCGCGCCGCAGGAACGAGGGCGACGAGAGCAGCACCAGCATCCGGCGGGTGCTCACCCACAACGGCCTGGAACTGCGCCCGACGAACCCCGAGCTGTCCCGGCTGCGGGTCGACCTGGCGATGGCCGGCGGTGAGATCGACCTGACCGCACTCCCGCTGCCTGAGCACGGCATCGACCTGACGGTGCGCATGGGCATGGCCGGTCTGGCGGTCCGTGTGCCGGCCGACTGGCGGGTGTGGTGGCGGTTCCGTGGCGTCGGCGGGATCGGCACGGACGGCGCCCCGCAGCGCACCCATGACGAGCACGCCGCGGACCTGCGCATCCACGCCGTGGTCGTCCTCGGCGGCATCGGCGTCGAGGCCGGCTGAGCTCAGCAGAACCCGGGCGTCCCCTGCCAGGCGACCTCGGCCGGCGGAACGTCGTCGCGCTGCACGGACCCCTCGATCAGCCCGTAGGGCCGGTCGTCGGCGTGGTAGACCACGGCGCCGCCGTCGGGGGTGTTCTCCAGGCCGTACGCCGAGAGGTCCGCCAGGTTGTGGTGCTTGTTCGGCATCGACATCCGGATCTCGGCGATCTCGGGATAACGCTCGAGGACCGCCTCGCCCATCGCGTACAGCGACTGCTGCAGCGCCAGCGAGTGCGTCGTCGCGAAGGTCTCCAGCAGCGTCGTCCGGACGCCGGAGAACCTGGTGTCGAAGTCGATGCCGTCCCGGCTGTCCTTGCCGGTGTAGCGCCAGCGCGCGGTCACCGCCGTCGCCAGGATCCGGTCGGTCGTCTCGGCCAGGGTGGTGTAGCGGTCGCGGGGAAGCCCCGGAACTCCGAGCCGGTGGTCTTCAGGACGACGAGGTCGGTCAGCCCCGCCAGCACGTGGGCCTCGGACCCGTCCACGGTGACCACCGCCGTCCGCACCTCGGCGCCGGACCTGCGGAACGCGTGGTCGTGGTCGGTCCCGCCGACGGCGATCCGCTCCCAGCCGTAGGACTCCACCGCCACGCGGGCTCCGGTGATCCAGTCGTAGGCGCCGGCGAAGTGCCGGGCCAGCCGCAGGCCGAACTCCTCGGGCGTGCCGACGCCGTCGCGGGCGAGGGCGAAGACGGTGTTCTTCTGCGCGTCCGTCGTGAGCACGTGGGCGTTGTCGCCGGTCGTGTGCGCGGCCGCGAAGTCGCCGCGCAGGCTCGAGCTGACGTTCAGGTCCACGAGCGTGTGCCGCGGCGAGCTGCGGTCGACCGCCACGACGCGGACCTCCGCCTTCCCGTACTGGTTGGGGCCGAGCACGATCGCCATGCCTGCACCTTCCTGCGCTTCGTCGCGCGGATGTTTCCCGTGGAACAGGTGGGACGTCAGCTGCCGCGGTAGGTGGAGTAGGCGTACGGCGCGAGCAGCAGCGGCACGTGGTGGTGGTCGGCCGGCTCCACGACGGAGAAGGTGAGCGTCACCTCCGGGTAGAACGCCTCGCGGTCCTGCTCGGCGAACCACTGCCCGGTCGCGAAGACCAGGCGGTGCGTGCCCAGCGCGGTGGCGTCGTCGGTGAGGCGGCATCGCCCGTCGCGGTCGGTCACGCCCGCAGCGATCAGGTCGTCACCGGCGAGCAGCCGGACGGCGATCCCGGCCGCCGGGCGGCCGAGCACCGAGTCGAGCACATGCGTGCTGACGCTCACGACACCAGCCCCCGCACCCGCAGCGCGGTGATCTGGGCGAGCTGCTCGGTGACCTCGGCGCGCTCGGCCTCCTCCTCGTTGCCCAGCCGGCGCTCGAGCTCGGCCAGCATCTCCTGCGGGCTGCGCCCGGAGGCACGGATCAGGAACACGTGGTCGAACCGCTCCTCGTAGCGCCGGTTCCCGTCCAGGAGGGCCTCGCGGGTGGCGTCGTCGGCGCCGGTCATCGAGCTCTGCTCGGTGCGCGAGGACATCGCCTCGGTGGACCCGCCCTCCACGCGGTCACCGATCCGGGGATGGGCGGCCAGCGCGATCAGCACCTCCTCCCAGGGGAGGGACCGGGCGACCTCCTCCGCGCGGCCGACCAGGGTCTCGGCGTCCGGGAAGGGGCGGCCGGCCACGAGCTCGGCGGCGAAGCGCGGGGCGGCGTTGCAGGCCCGGAGCGCCTGGACGGCCTGGTCGGCGGGCTCGTCGTTGAAGTCGTCGAGGGTGGCCACGGTGAGAGGATGCCAGCTCCGCCGGTCGAGGGAAGGTGCGCGAGATGGCTGACGTGCGTGTGGAGGGCCCGGCCGTCGAGCGGGCCGAGGAGATCCTGACTCCGGAGGCGCTCGCCTTCGTCGCCGACCTGCAGACCCGCTTCGGCGCCCACCGGGATGCGCTCCTGGCCGCCCGGGCCACCCGCCGCGCCGAGATCGCCGCCGCTCGCCGGATCGACTTCCGGCCGGAGACCGAGGCCGTGCGCACCGGCGAGTGGCGGGTGCCGCCACCGCCACCCGGCCTGGTCGACCGCCGGGTCGAGATCACCGGCCCGACCGAGCCGAAGATGGCGATCAACGCGCTCAACTGCGGGGCGGACGTCTGGCTGGCCGACCTCGAGGACGCCAACACCCCGCACTGGCGCAACGTCGTCGGCGGGCAGGTCGTGCTCAAGGACGCCGTCCGCCGGACGCTGTCGTTCACCGGCCCGGAGGGCAGGGAGTACCGGCTCCGGGAGGACGGCGAGCTGCCGACGATCGTGCCCCGCCCCCGGGGTGGCACCTGCCCGAGCGGCACCTGCTGGTCGACGGTCAGCCGTCGGTCGGCGCCCTGGTCGACGCCGGGCTCTACCTCTTCCACAACGCGCAGGAGCAGCTCGACCGCGGCAGCGGCCCCTACTTCTACCTGCCGAAGCTGGAGGGGCACCTCGAGGCCCGGCTGTGGGCGCTCGTCTTCGACCACGCCGAGCAGGTGCTGGGCCTCCCGGCCGGCTCCATCCGGGCCACGATGCTGATCGAGACCATCCCGGCGGCGTTCGAGATGGAGGAGATGCTGCACGAGCTCGGGAACCACGCCGCCGCCCTCAACGCCGGCCGGTGGGACTACCTGTTCAGCGTCATCAAGGTCTTCCGCGACGCCGGTCCCGAGTTCGTCCTCCCCGACCGGGCCGCGGTGACCATGACCGCGCCGATGATGCGCGCCTACACCGAGCAGCTGGTCGCCGTCTGCCACCGGCGAGGTGCCCTGGCCATCGGCGGCATGGCCGCCGCGATCCCCAGCCGTCGCGACGCCGAGGCGAACGAGCGGGCGCTGGCCAAGGTCCGCGACGACAAGACCCGCGAGGCCGGCGACGGCTTCGACGGCTCCTGGGTCGCCCACCCCGACCTGGTCGGCGTCTGCCGCCAGGTCTTCGACGAGGTGCTCGGCGACCGCCCCAACCAGCTCGACCGGCTCCGGGACGACGTCCACGTCACCCCCGAGCAGCTGCTCGACGTCGCCGGGGTGCCGGGCGAGCGGACGATGGCCGGGCTCCGGGCCAACGTGGAGATCGCGATCCGCTACCTGGCCGCCTGGCTGGCCGGCAACGGCGCCGTGGGCATCCACGGCCTGATGGAGGACGCCGCGACCGCGGAGATCAGCCGCTCGCAGGTCTGGCAGTGGATCAACGTCGGCGTCGAGCTGGAGACGGGGAGACGGTCACCGGCGAGCTCGTGCGCCGGGTGATCGAGGAGGAGGTCACCGCCATCGGCGAGCTCGACCGGCTCGACGACGCCCGCCAGCTGTTCGAGCAGGTGGCACTGGCCGACGACTTCCCCGACTTCCTGACCCTCCCCGGCTACGAGCTCGTCCTCTGATGGCGCTGCCGGGAGAGATCTACGCCGAGCTGGACCGGCGGCTCGCCCCCGTCGACGACGCCCGGCTGGCCGCCTATCCCGGCGAGCGGCCGGAGAAGCAGCCGGTGCACACCTGCTACGTCCCCGCCGACGCCGTCGTCCCCGGGGTGGCGGGGGAGTGGGGCAGGGCCGCGCTGGCCGCCCTCGACGAGCACGGCCTGCCCGACCTGGGGCTGGACCCCGCGCTCGTCGAGCAGGTGCTCCCCGCGTGCGGGCCAAGCTGGCCGGCGAGCCGGTCGAGGACCTGCGGGTCGACGTCGAGGACGGCTACCGCGGTGGCCCGGACGCCGAGGACGGCGACGTGCTGCGCGCCGCGGCGACGGTGGCGGCCGACCGCACCGCGGGCACGGCCGCGCCGTCGGTCGGGATCCGTGCCAAGTCGTTGGAGGGACCCACCCGGCGACGTGGTGTCCGCTCGCTCGACCTCTTCCTGGGGGCTCTCGGCGGGGCGGCCCCGCTCGCGTGGTGGTCACGCTGCCGAAGGTGACCGACGTCGAGCAGGTGCGCGCCTTCCTCCCCGTGCTCGACGCCCTGGAGGACGCGCACGGTGTCACCGTCGACCTGGAACTGCAGGTCGAGACGCCGCAGGCGGTGCTCGCGCCGGACGGCGGGGTCACCCTCGGCCGGATCGTCCACGCGGCCGGGCACCGGCTGACCGGTCTGCACTACGGCACCTACGACTACAGTGCCGCCCTCGGGATCGCCGCAGCCCACCAGGCGTCGGACCACCCGGCCGCCGACCTCGCGAAGCAGCTCATGCAGGTCGCCGTCGCAGGCACCGGCGCCCGGGCCGTGGACGGCTCGACCAACGTGCTGCCGGTCGGGTCCCGCGACCAGGTGCACGCCGCCTGGCGGTTGCACGCCGGGCTGGTGCGCCGGGCGCTGGAACGTGGTTTCTACCAGGGCTGGGACCTCCACCCCGCGCAGTTGGTCACCCGGTACGCGGCCACCTACGCGTTCTTCCGCGCGGCGCTCCCGGCGGCGGCCGGCCGGCTGGCCGGCTACCTCGACCGGATCGGGCGGGGGTGCTCGACGAGCCCGCCACGGCTCGTGCCCTGGCGACGGTCGTGCTGCGCGGCCTGGACTGCGGTGCCGTCGACGCGGACGACATCCGCGCGGCCGGTGGGCCGGAGCAGGCAGACCTCGCTAGGCTGTCTGGCCGGCGGCCAGGGGAGCCGGAGTGGCCGCCGAGAGTCGCACGGCCCGCTGACGATGCTCGGCGAGGCTCGCCCGAGAGGTTTCTTGCGATGACCGCGATGCCCGTGGCTGCCTGCCCCACCGAGGCCGAACTCGAGTTCGACCGGCAGGTCGACGCCCTCGTCATGACCGGCCTGCCCGAGGCGATGGAGCTGGCCGAGTCCTGCTTCCGGGCCTGCGCCGAGCCCCTGCGCGACCTGCTGCCTCCCGTGCCGGGTGACGGCGAGCGGATCCCGTTCGCCGTCGTGTTCCCCGCGCTGCCCGTCGTCCCGGTGCTGGAGACGGTGCACATGGTGGGTGGGGCCGGGTTCACCACGATGGCCGAGGAGGACGTCGCCGCGTTCCGGCCGCTGCCGGAGCTGGACGTCCCGGCGGGCCCCTACCTGCTGCTCGACGTCGATCTCGGCGCCGACACGTTCGACCAGCCGCCGGGGGACGTCCTGCCCCGGCTGGCCGAGGCCGGTCGCACACCGCTGACCATCGCCGAGGGACTGGCCCTGCTGATCTCCGACCCCGGTGTCCTCCGCAGCCGGAACTGCTTCTCCGTCGGGGTTCCCGGGCAGCCGACAAGCGGGTCCCGGCCTTCTGGGTGAGCGCTCGGCGGCCTCGGCTGGGCTGGTGCTACCAGGGCGCGCCGCACTCCTGGCTGGGGACGGCGTCCTGCGCCGGTCGTCGGGGCGAACCCCACGCGGTCTGATGGTGACGCCCCGGTTGCGATTCGCCGTGCCGCATGGCACAGAATGGACGCTCACTCGACCGGCGTCGACCGGTCCGGACGTACGGCGGGGGCAGGTGGACCGCTCAGCGACGCACCGCTCCTCCCCGCCTCCCTTGGCCCTCGGGCCGGCGGGAGGAAGCCGGTGAGTGGCGTGCACGCCGGGGCGCTCGTCGCCAGCCAGGCCGAGCTGCTGGACGTCGCGCTGCCGTTCCTCGACGCCGGTCTCCGGGCCGGTGACCTCGTCGCGCTCGCGTGTCCGCCGGACACCGTGGAGCTGCTCACCCGCGAGCTGGGCGCACGGGCCGCCGCGGTCGAGTCGGAGCCCCGACTGAACCTGCTGGGATCCCGAGCTCCCGACGCCCTCACCATGTGCGCGCGGTACGTGGAGCGGGCGAAGAAGTCGGCCACCGGCCGGCTGCGGGTCCTGTCGGAGGTGGACTTCGGCGACGACCCGGCCGACTGGCGCGAGGGCCAGCGCTTCGACGCCGTGACCAACCGGCTGCTGGGCGGCGAGCCCATGGACATCGTCTGCGTGTACGACCGGCGCCGCCTCGACCCGTCCGTCGTGGACAGCGCCAGGGCGACGCATCCGACACTCGTCGACGGCACCGGTCAGCACGCCAACCCGGGTTTCCAGGAACCGGGCTCCTACGTTCCGTCCCTGCCGCTGCCACGAGCGCCGGTCGAGGACGGCGCCCCGGTCTGCACCGTGGAGGACGCGCGCACGCTGGCCGGCCTGCGTCATCAGCTGGGTGCGGTGATCGCCTCGCTGGTGCCCGACCGCGACAAGCAGGAGGACCTGCACCTGGCGGCCAGCGAGATCGCGGCCAATGCCTTCCGCCACGGGGTCCGGCCGGTGTCGGCCCGGGTGTGGGGAACGGGACGCAGATCGTTTGCGTCATCTCCGACCACGGCACCTCCTACGGCGACCCGTTCAGCGGATTCGTCCCCGCGCACGGCCAGGACCTGTCGCGTGGCGGCATGGGGCTGTGGCTGGCCCGGAAGCTCTGGGACCACGTGGACGTGCTGCCCGGCCCGGCCGGGCTCAGCGTCCGCTTGAGCTCGCGCATCCGCTGATCCCCGCGCGAGTGGCTCCTTGACGGGCAGATGTCTCACTGCTGAGGTATCTGCGTGATCGTGGTGACGGCGGCTGGTGGACCGACCGGCGGCGCCGTCGTCCGTGGGCTGTGGTCGCGAGGGCTGCGGGTCCGGGCGCTGGTCGGCGGCAGCCGGGACCACCCGGAGCTGACCGCGCTGAGCGCCGACGTCGTCGCGACGGACCTGACCGACGCTTCCGCGGTGGAGCCCGCGCTGGCCGGGGCCGACGCGCTGTACCTCATCTGGCCCAACTTCGACCCGCGGGAGACGGCGGGCGCGACCGCACTCCTCGGGGCGGCGCGGCGGGCCGGTGTCGGACGGGTGGTCTACCACTCGGTGCTGCGCCCGCAGGCTCGGGCGATGCCGCACCACGCCGCGAAGGACCGGGTCGAGGAGGCACTGGACGCCAGCGGGCTGCGCTGGCGCGTGCTCCAGCCCTGCGCCTACGCGGACAACCTGGACGGCTCGCTGGCGGAGGCGGCCGTCAGCGGCCTCCTGCGCAGCCCGTGGGGATCGAGCGGGCCCAGTCGCTGGTCGACGTCCGGGACGTGGCCGACGCGGCGGTGGTGCTCCTGACCCAGGACGGGCTGGACGGCGGCACGTTCGAGGCGGTCGGACCGGAGCCGCTGAGCGCCCCGCGGATCGCCGAGCTGCTCAGCGCCCGGATCGGCCGGGAGGTGCGGGCCGTCGACGACGTCCCGGACGCGCCGGTTCCTCCCCGGGAGGACTACGCGGCGCACTGCGCGCGGCTGATGTTCGACCACTACCGGGCGCACGGGTTCACCGGCAGCCCGCGTGTGCTGGAGGCGCTGCTCGGGCGCCCGGCCCGCACGTTCGCCGAGCACCTCGCGGCGCTGGATCTGCCCGGCGGGGCGGAAGAACTACGGTGAGCGACGTGCAGGACTCGGCGCGTGTGGAGGGCGTGCAGGACTCGGCGCCGCTGGGCGGTCCGGCGGACGCGGTCGACCTGATCCTGGCCCAGTGGGCGCGGGAGCGGCCGGATCTCGACTGCTCGCCGATGGGGATCATCGGCCGGATCACCCAGCTCCAGCGGGAGGTCTTCCTAGCCCAGCGGGCGACGTTCGCCCGGTACGGCCTCGATGCGCCGTCCTTCGACGTCCTGGCGGCGCTGCGGCGGGCCGGGCAGCCGTACCAGCTCACCCCGACGGCGCTGATGCGCACGGCGCTGGTGACGTCGGGCGCGATCACGCAGCGCCTGGACCGGCTGGAGGAGAAGGGGCTGATCACCCGGGAGCGGAGCGAGGCCGACGGGCGGGCCGTGGTGGTGACGCTCACCGCGGCCGGGCGGTCGGCGCTCGACGCGGCGCTGCCCGATCACCTGGAGACCGAGCGGGAGCTGCTGGACGGGCTGTCCGAGGGCGACCGGGAGCTGCTGGCCGGGCTGCTGCGCCGGCTGCTCGTGGCGCGGGGCCGGGTGCCGCAGGAGCCGTAGAGGTCAGCCCTGGGCGGCGCCGAGCAGCGCTCGGGAGTCCTTGCCGGAGCGCTTGGCGGTGTACATGGCGGTGTCGGCGGCGTGCAGCAGGCGCTCGGCGGTGTCGCCGGGCGCGCCCAGCGCCCCACCGATGCTCGCGGTGACCGACAGCCGGGTGCCGGCCAGGGCCATGGGCGCCCGCAGCGAGGTGAGCAGCCGGTCGGCCACCTCGCGCAGCCGCTCGCCGTCGGCGTCGGTGAGCAGCACGGCGAACTCGTCACCTCCGAGGCGGGCGACGACGTCGTCGGCCCGCACGTCGGCGGTCAGCCGGGAGGCGACGGTCATCAGCAGGTCGTCGCCGGCCGCGTGGCCGAGCGAGTCGTTGACGGTCTTGAAGTCGTCGATGTCGACGAAGAGCACGGCCGGCGCGGCTGCGGGGTCGATGGAGCCGGTGGCCGCCGCCAGGCGCTCGGAGAACGCCGTCCGGTTCAGCAAGCCGGTGAGCGGGTCGGTCTGGGCCTGACGGCGCAGCTCGTCCTCGAACAGCTTGCGGTCGGTGACCTCGCGCAGGTTCACCACCCAGCCCTTGATCCCGACGGCATCCACCCGGCCGCTGATCCGCATCTCCACCCATCGGGTGCCGCCGGAGCTGTGCTCCACGCGGATGTCGGTGTCGACGACACCGGCGTCGATGGCGTCGGGGCTGCCGGCCGCGGCGACGGCTGCCCGGAGCCGGGGCTGGTCCCGGGGTCGGCGAGGCTGATGGCGTCGCGGCCCAGGTAGTCGGCGGGCGGGCGGCCGAGCAGCGACAGGACAGCGGGGCTCATGTAGGCGATGGCGCCGGAGGCATCGACGATGGCGATGACGTCGGCGGCGTTCTCCAGCAGCAGCTGGAGACGCGCCTCGCTGGCGACCAGCGCGGCCCGGGTCTTCTCCCGCTCGCGGTTCAGTGCGGTCAGCCGCCACAGGGCCATGCCGGTGAGCAGCGCGCTGCCGCCGCCGAGGATGTAGCCGACGCCGCCGTGCCCCATGGTCCACAGGAGCAGCAGGGCCGGGCTGATGAGCAGGGTGGCGCCGAGGCCCAGGATCCGGGTCGCGGCCGCGTCCTGGTCGGACTCCGGCCGGCGGCCCATCGCCGCCACGGAGGGATGACGGCCGGCGAGGACGAGCGCCGCGACCGCGAGCAGGGGCAGCGGGTCGAGCACGGGGGTCTCGCGCAGCGAGGTCTCGACCAGCATGCGTCCGCCGTAGCCGGCCACGGTGACCACGGCGGCGGCCAGCAGCGCCATGGTGGCGACCGAGCGCTCACCGCGGGACATGGCCAGCGGGACGCAGACGATGAGCAGGACGGTGGTGAGCAGCGGGGTGCCGATGCCCACCTCGACCAGGTCGCCAGAGACCGACCGCCCGTCACCGCTGACGGCGAGGACGGCCAGGCCTGCGGAGAGCAGCAGCGTCGCGGTGTCGCTCCAGGACACCCAGTTGCGGCGGCGGCGGCCGCCGAGCACCACCCGAGAGCCCCGACGACCAGAGCCGCGTAGGCGGCGATGTCGAAGGCGGTCTCCACCGTCCCGAACGGGCCGGCGAGGATCCCGGCCAGCTCGAGCACCTCGGCGGCGCAGCTGAGCGCGAAGAACGCCAGGCCCAGGCCCAGCCCGCGCCAGGCGCCGACCAGTGGCGTCCGGTGCCGGCGTACGGCGACCCGCACGGCGGCCAGGCCGAGAGCGAAGAGCGCGATCTCGGCCGCCGGCCGCCACGGACCCAGCGGCACGTTGACCACCGCGACCACGACCAGCACGGCCAGCACGGCGTGCTGCCACGCGGCACGGGCGGTCGGGACGGCGGAAGCGCTCACGCACCCCCATCGGCACCGGGACGGCGGACCTTGACGAACTCACCCCACCGGAGGAGGTGCCTGACCTGCGCTTTCTCAGGAAAGGGTGGGGATGTCGTCCGGTCGGAGATCGGGACGGATCCGTACGAAACGCAGGGGTGCCGGAACACGCCGGCCTGCAGCGCCGCGTCGGCGCTCACCTCGACGACGGCGGTCGGTGCGACGCGGGTGAGGGCGACCGACAGCCGGCCGCCCCCGAAGGCTCCGGTGCCGATGCGCGCCGGCCACGGGTGGTCGTCGGGTGCCGGAGTCAGGACGGCGGCCAGTTCGGCCGACTGCCGCGGGTTCAGGGGCTGGTGCGCCCGACGACGACGAGTTCGCCGTCCCGGTACCGGCCGGCGACCAGCTGGCTCGGGGCGCCGATCGGGCCGATGACCCCGCCGGCGAGGACCTCGGTGGTCTCCCACGACTTGACCTTGAGCCACTCCCGCCGTCCCGGGGCGTAGCGGGTGCCGGCCCCTTGGCGACCAGGCCCTCGATGCCGGCGGGCCGGTAGTCCTCGAACCAGGTGCGTGCCTCGGCGGGGTCGCTCGTGGCCGGCGACAGCTGCATGGGCGGTGCCCAGCGGGCGGCGAGGTCTTCCAGCGCAGCGCGGCGGCGGGTGAGCTTCCAGCTGCGGAGGTCGGCGCCGCCGGCAGCCAGCAGGTCGAAGGCCACGTAGGACGCGGGGTGGGCCGCGACCAGGGGAGCGATCCGGCCGGGCGCGGTGACCATCCGCCGCTGGAGCAGCCCGAAGTCCAGCCGCGAGCCGTTCCAGACCACCACCTCGCCGTCGAGGACGGTGCCCGCGGGGACCTGGGCGACGGCGGCGGCCGCGACGTCGGGGAACCGGTCGGTCAGATCGCGCCCCTGCTTCGACCACACCCGGGTCGTGCTGCCGCTGCGGACGACGACGAGCCGGTAGCCGTCCCACTTCGGCTCGTAGAGGCAGCCGCCCGGGAGGGCGTGCGCCGCCGGGATGGTGGACACCGGCTTGGCCAGTTCGACCGCCACCGGCCCGGACAGCTCGGGCGGCAGCCCGGGCAGGCCGGGGACGGACAGGGGCACCCGGACAGACTGGCCGCTGACCGGCCCCGATGCACCACCGACGACGCAGGTCACACCCGATCGGGGGCCGGTCGTGACCGGACGTGGTCGGCCGGGACGGGCGGCGGGCGCCGGACACAGGGCGACGACGCCACTCCTGCCACTCGGTCCCCGTGCTTCGCGGAGCTCGTGCCGCCGACGCCGGACATGGCGGTCGTCGCCTAGCGTGCCGGGAATGGTGGACGGGGACCGCGGTCGGAGCTCGCTGGTCGGGGACGCGCACCTGGTGCTGCTGGCGCCGATCGACCTGACCCGCCCGTTGACCGGCACCGACCAGTCGTCGGTGACCACCGTCCGGCACGACGCCCTGACGATGTGGGACGTGGCCCCGACCCGGCACGTGGTGGGCGCGCTGCGCGGCTCCCTGACCTACGTCGACGCCGAGCAGGACCAGATCGTGGACCTGCTGTGCGCCCGCCCGGGGCCGCTGGCCGACGTGCAGGCGGCCCTCGGCGGAGCTCTGCCCTCCACGGTGGACCCGGGCGGCTTCCGGGTGCTGTCCTGCGAGGCGATCGTGCTGGCCGCGGGTCAGGCGAGCCTGCGCGTGATCCTGGAGGTGGAACGGGGCTGGGACACCGGCGACGTGCTCGCCGCCTTCGGGGCGACCGTGCGCGACAGCACCTGCGACGCGATCCGGCGGGCCCTGCTGCCGCTGATCCGCGAGCTCCACGAGGCCTGCCTGGACTGCGCACCCGACGACTCGCTGGACGTGCCGTACTTCCACCTCATGTACGGCGGCACGGCGCACGCCGGCGTGGCCGATACCGGTCGCGACGACGTGCTGCGCGCGCTCGTCTACCCGCCGGACGCGGGCGTCCTGCCCAACCACTCCCCGAAGAGCGGCGAGTTCGCCTTCCTCGGCTACGGCTTCTCGCTCGTCGTCTCCTCCGGTGCCGGTGCCGGGCGGTTGTGGGAGATCTCCGTCCTGGTCTCCCTGTGCTCGACCATGTTCCGGCGCTTCGAGCGGGTGTGCGACGCGGTCGACGCCAATCTGCGCGATGCGGCGGTGACCTGCGACCGGCAGGCGTTGCTGCGGCTGCAGGAGGCGGTGCAGGTCGAGTACGAGGACCTGCGCTCACCGAGCTTCGTCTACCGGCACGAGTTCCTGGTGATGCGCGAGGAGCTGCTGCAGGCCTGGCAGGTCGACCGCCTGTCCGGTCGCTCGCGCACCCTGCTGGGGCTGCTCGACAGCCGGGTGGGCAGGCTGGACCGGGAACAGAGCGCCACGGTCGCCCGCAGACTGGAGATCCTCCTGTTCGCGGTCGCCTCCATGTCGATCCTCAGCGTCGCGGGGAGGCCCGCTCCCTCGTCCTCGCCGAGGCATGGGTGACCCTGTCAGTGGTCGCCGTGGTGTTCTGCGGCCTGATGGTCTACGCCGTGAAGGGGTGCGCCGGTGAACACGCCGGACGTGGTGGTGTGGACGCTCGACGGCCGGCCCCACGAGGGCATCGACTACGGCACCCGGCTCGTCGAGCGACTCGCCGAGGCGGGGCTGCGCGTGGAGCAGGTCGTCCAGGACGAGCGCCCGCCGAGCGACGCCGAGCTGTCCGCGCCGGTGCACGTGCTCTCCGGCGGCACCACGCTCGCCACGAGCGGCGTCCCCTGGCTGACCGCGGTACGGAACGCCCTCGAGGAGCCCCTGCGCCTGGCCGCGCAGGGCGATGCCCTCGTGATCGGGGTCTGTCTCGGCTCGCAGCTGCTGGCCGAGAGGCTGTTCGGGCCCGGGGCCACCGCGCCGTCGCCCCGGGGGCTGGAGGTCGGTCTCGGACCGGTCTTCTCCACCGGCCCGGGCTGGGCGTCCTACGCGGCCGTCCCGCAGTTCCACTACTACGAGATCCTGGCGGAGTCCGTGGCCCGGCGTCCGGACGCCGAGCTCGTGCTCACCGGGGACCACTCGGGGGTGCAGGCCTTCACCGTCGGCGGGCACGTGCTGGCCATGCAGTTCCATCCGGAGCTCACCGTCGACGACGTCGATCGGCTGGTCGACCACAACGCCGGGCTGCTGGACGAGTTCGGGCTGCGACCCGACGACGTGCGCGGCCGGGTGCGGCAGCGGGCCGCCGACTGGAGCACGGCGCCCGTCCAGGACCTGATCGTCACTCCGGTCCGGCGGTTCCTGGCCAGCGGTGAGGGCCGGGCCGGCGGTCCTGAGGGCGTGCTCGACGGGGGACGCCGGCGCGACGTCCCCGGTCACCCGGCCAGGAGGAGCAGGCTGTAGGCCGCCAGGGACGGGGCGTCGGTGAACCGGCCCGCGGCGATCATTCCGCGGAGCTCGGTCTCCGGCACGTGCGCCGTGCGCATGTCGGCCTCCGAGGCCTCGCGTGCGGTGGGCCCGGGCGTGAGATCCTCGGCCAGCCAGACGTCGAACCGCTGGGTCATCAGGCCGGGAGCCAGGTCGAGCCGGCCGAGGTGGTCCAGCCGGCCGGCGCGGAGGCCGGTCTCCTCCGCGAGCTCTGCGCGGGCCAGGGCCTCCGGGCTGCCGTCGGCGCCGTGGCTCCAGGTGCCCTGCGGGAACTCCCAGCTGCGCCTGCCTATCGGGTGCCGGTACTGCTCGACCAGCCAGAAGCCGTCCCGGTCCGCGGGCAGGACGAGGGCGAAGTCCGGCCGCTCGACCACGCCGTACACGCTGGTCGATCCGTCGGGGAGCTCGATCTCGTCCTCGCGGACGCGCGTCCAGGGGTTCCGGTAGACCTCTCGGCTGCTCGTGGTCCGCATGCCGCGAGCCTGGCAGACGGCTGGCACCATGGACGGCGATGACCGAGCGCAAGCCGCCCGGGATGTCGTTCGAGACCTGGGTCGACCACCAGATCTCGCAGAGCATCGCCCGGGGAGAGTTCGACCACCTGGCCGGAGCCGGCAAGCCGCTCCGAGGTCTGGAGCGCGACGAGACCGCCTACGACTGGGCGGTGGCCAAGGCCCGGCGCGAGGGGTGGAGACCGCGGCGATGCTCCCACCGGGGCTCGGGCTGCGCCGCGAGCGCGACGAGTTGCCCGCGCGGGTGGCTCGGCTGGCCACGGAGGAGCAGGTGCGTGCGCTGGCCGAGGACTTCAACGACCGGGTGCGGGCGTTCTGGCGGCGTCCGCAGGAGAGCCGCTGGTCCCCGGTTCCCGGCCTGGCCGACGTCGAGGCGCTCGTGGCCGGCTGGCGTCAGGCCCGCCCGCCCGTACCGCCGACCGTCGAGGCGCTGCCTCCGGCACAACCGCGTCGTCGACTGTTCGGAGCGTTCCGCCGGAGGACGTGACCCCTGATGGCGTGAGGTCGTATCCGGGCGGCGCTCACGGGTCTCTTGACCATGCGGCCGGTCACGAGAACCGTGAGCGCTCTCGGCCCAGGGCCGCAGGAGGTCGCCATGACCCGCCACCCGTCCGCTCGTCTCCTGATCGCCGTGCTCGCGGCGGGGCTCCTTCCGGCGTGCGGAGGTGGTGACGTCGGCGTCGACGAGAGGGCCACCGGGGCCGGGGTCTCCGTGGAGCAGGAGACCGACGACGGGTCGGCGACCTCCGGAGGAACCGACCAGGACGGCGGCGACCAGGACGGCGGCGACCAGGACGGCGGCGACCAGGACGACGGTTCCCCGGCGGACCGGGCAGCGATCCCGACGGCAACGACGGGGATGTCCAGGGCCAGGGCAACCCCGGAGGGCCCGGTGACGTGGCCGTCTTCGAGGAGGCCGGCGTGACGTTCGGGACGCTGCGGAACGGCAGCGCCCAGTCCGTCTGCGTGGAGCAGGGCCTGTGCACGCTCGCGGACCCGGTGGTCACCGCCGGCGACCCCGACGACCTCGGCGGCGTGGACGAGTGCCTCATCCGGGAGCAGTCCGACATCCGCTACGACCCGCCGGCCCGCGGTGGCGTGTTCCCGGAGGGCGCCACGGTGACGGCGCACGTGGACTGCACCGACCCGGATGCCGAGGAGTCCGACGGCACGGACACCGGCGAAACGAATCCCGACGATCACGGGACCGACGACTCCACCGGCGACGGGACGGAGGACTCCCCGGACGACGGGACCGAGGGCACCGACGGCGAGGGCACGGACGGCGAGGGCACGGACGGCGAGGGCACGGACGGCGAGGGCACGGACGGCGAGGGCACGGACGGCGAGGGCACGGACGGCGACGGCGCCGACCAGTCGCAGGGGTGACCAGCGGGGAGAGCCCCGGCGCCGCAGCCGGGCACGAGGACCTCGAGGCCGGTGATGCGCTGCCCCGGCTGCTCAAGGTCGTCGGCGGCATCGTGGCGCCGACGTCGCTGCTGACCGGGCTGCTCTTCTACTTCGGGCGCAGCCGCAGCTCTGGCTACTACCGCTACTTCCGCGTCAACTCGACGGTCCTGGACCTGACGACCAACGACTACCTGTTCGGCGGCGTCGACGGGCTGTTCGTGCCCGTCTCCGTCACGTGCCTGCTCGCCCTGGTCGCCCTGTGGCTCCACCGGCTCCTGCTGACCCGCGTGCCGGGCGGGGCCCGCGAGCGTGCGGTTCGGGTGCTGGGGCCGGTGGCGGGCGCCGCCGGCGTGGTGCTGCTGACCCTGGCGTTCCTCGACCTGTTCGGCGAAGGACGGCTCTTCGGCGCGAATTCGGCGACCGGCGGTGTCTTCCTGGCGCTGGGCGTGGTGCTCCTCGTCTACGCCGTGCGGTTGATCCGCCACTCGCTGCCGGCGCCGCCGGAGGGCGACGGCGCTCCGCCGCCACCGGACTGGCGGAGTGGGGTGCGGCCTTCCTGCTCGTCAGCATCGGGCTGTTCTGGGCTGCCCAGGGCTACGCGTTCGGCGTGGGGTGGGGCGGAGCGGTGACGCTGCACCGGGCGCTGCCGGCGCAGCCCGAGGCCGTGCTGTACAGCGCCGAGAGCCTGAGCCTGGCTGTCGACGGCGTGACCGAGGTCCGCTGCGCCGATCCGGACGCCGCCTACCGCTTCCGCTACGACGGCCTGCGGCTGGTCCGGCAGGCGGGCAACCAGTACCTGCTGCTGCCGGCGACCTGGGACCGGGCCGATGGCACCGCCGTCCTCATCCCGCGCAGCACGACCGTCCGGCTGGAGTTCGGCCCACCCGGTGAGCCGCGCCCCGCGTGCTGAGCGGGAGCCGTGGGATCCGTGTCCCCCGGCTCCCGCCCCCGGGTACCTCCTCAGGCGGCGGCCGGCACGCGGACGAGGAAACCCAGCATCGTGCGGATCCGCCCGCTGCTGGCGACGACGGCGACGTCGAGGCCGCTGACCGGAGCCTCCTCGCCCGGCAGCCCCAGCTCCCAGGTGAAGCGGACCTGGTCGTGGTGGGCGTCTCTCTGGGTGGTGGATCAGGCGCGCCGGCGGAGACCGGCGACCTGGAGCGCGGCGAACCCCGCCACGACGAGCGCCTGCAGCACGAGCCAGACGGCGCCCACGGTGGTGGGGGTGAACCGGTCGGTGAGCACGGCGACGACGCTGCCGACGGCCCACAGCGCGTTGAGGACGACGACGGCTTCGACCGCCGGCGTGCTCGGACGGGCGCGGCTGCCGACGAGCCAGACGGCGGCGGCGTAGACGAGCAGGATGGCCCCGGCCCCCGGAGGAGTCCGGCGGAGAGGCCGAGCAGGTCGTCCAGCAGGGCGGCGCCCACCAGGTAGGCGGCACCGTTGAGGCCGGTGACGACGGCGTCCAGCCGGAGGGCGAGCCGGAGCAGGCCGTCGGGCCGGGTGTGCGTGCGAGCCGCGTTCCCCGCGGCGGTGGAGGTGGTCATGGACCCACCGTGGCGGCGCCGGGGCGGCGGGTCGATTACCTCCCAGGTAGGCGACGGCCGGATGTTGCGTCGCTAGCGTTGCCGGCATGACAGCCACCGCGACCCGTCCGCCGGTCGGCTCCCTGCTGCGGACGTGGCGGCAGCGCCGGCGGCTCAGCCAGCTCGACCTCGCCAGCGACGCCGGCGTCTCCGCGCGGCACCTGAGCTTCGTCGAGACCGGCCGGGCCCGCCCGAGCCGGGAGATGGTGCTGCACCTGGCCGAGCAGCTGGAGGTGCCGCTGCGCGACCGCAACGACCTGCTCCTCGCGGCCGGCTTCGCCCCCGCGTACGCGCGGCGGGGGCTCGACGATCCGGACATGTCCGCCGTCCGGCGGGCCCTCGACCTCGTGCTGGCGGCCTACGAGCCCTACCCGGCCGTCGTCGTAGACCGCTCGTGGCACCTGGTGGCGGGGAACCGCAGCGTCGCGCTGCTCACCGCGGGGTCGCCGAGGAGCTCCTCGCACCGCCGGCCAACGTGCTGCGGCTGAGCCTGCATCCCGAGGGCATGGCACCCCGGATCCTCAACCTGCCGCAGTGGCGCAGGCACGTGCTGCACCGGCTCGACCGGGAGGCCTCCCTCACCGGCGATCCCGAGCTGCGTGCGCTGCACGGCGAGCTCGCCGCACTGCCCGGCGGCACCGACCGCACGCCACCGGATGGGATCGCCGTTCCGCTGCGGATCCGCGCCGGCGACGACGTCCTGAGCTTCCTCAGCACGGTGACCACGTTCGGCACGGCCGTGGATCTGACCGCGGCCGAGCTGAGCATCGAGGCGTTCCTGCCCGCGGACCCGCGCACCGCCGACGTCCTGCGGGCACTCGCCGCGTCGTAGGGCTCAGTCGTCCTGTTGCCCGTCTTCCTTCTCCGCGTCCAGCTCGCGGGTGGCCATGCCGCCGTGGCCGCCCTCGTCGTGCTGGCCGGGGTGCAGGTTGTTCTCGTGCTCGTCGTCCTCGCGCGGCTCGGTCATGCGCTCAGGGTGCCGCCGATCTCCGGCAACCGCCCCCGGAAGCTTGTGCTCTGCCCCGCCAGGCGGGGCAGAGCACAAGCCTCCGCAGACCCCTTACAGGACGTCGAACTCGTTGAAGGCCGCGCCGCCGGAGAGGGTGGCGTAGCCGGGGCCGCGGTCGAAGAACGGCTCCTCGCCGGTGCGGGAGGCCCGGAGGTCGGCTCGGAGCGACTCCGTGGCCGCCTCGTCCGCCGTCCCGTCCTCGCGCAGGACGACGCCGTAGTCGTCGCGGGCGCCGGTCACCGACACCTTGCGCCAGGCGATGTCTCGCAGCACCTCCTCGACCGGGCGGTCGAGCGGATCGCCCCAGCCGCCGCCGCCCGTCGTCCGGATGCGGACGACGGTGCCGGCCGTGAGCGGCTCGGCGTCGGCCAGCGCGTCGACCTCGTGCTCGCCGGGGCCGCCCGGGTCGACGGTGATCTGGAAGGGCTTGCCGGCCTTGCCGCCCTTGACGCCCCAGCAGGCGAGGATCGAGCGGTCGGCGATGGACATGAAGTGCGCGTCGCGCAGCACCCGGATGTGCTTCTCGTAGCCACAACCGCCGCGGTAGCGCCCGGCGCCGCCGGAGTCCACGGCCAGGCCCAGCCGCTCCACCCGCAGCGGGAAGCGCGACTCGGTGAACTCCGTGGGCAGGTTCCGGGAGTCCGGGACGACGTGGATCGTGTCCTCGCCGTCGGCGTAGTACCGCCCGCCCGACCCCCGCCGAGCACCTCGCGCATGAGGTACGGCTCGCCCTCGAGGTCGGTGCCGTAGACGCCGGTGTAGCGGATCGTCTCCTGGTCGGCGGGCATCCGGCCGCCGGTGGCCTTGGCCAGGACGCCCGCCAGCACGCCGAGCAGCCGCAGGATGACGAACGTCCGGGCGTTGGTGGGCGCCGGGAAGATCGGCGTGAGCAGCGTGCCCTTCTCCGGGAAGCGCATCTCGATCAGCGGGACGACGCCCTCGTTGACGTCGAGCTGCGCCATCCGTTCCGGCGTCTCGGCCAGGTTGCGCAGGATCGGCGCCAGCCACTTCTTGAGGAAGTTGCCGTCGGCGTAGTCGCCGCAGTGGTTGATCGGGCCCTTCGCCTGCGGGCCGGTGCCGGTGAAGTCGATGACCAGCGGGACGTCCTTCGACGAGTCCATGATCAGCGTGATCCTCTGGCGGTGCAGCTGCGGCTCCTCGACGCCGTCGTGCTCGGCGTAGTCCTCCCAGACGTAGGTGCCGTCCGGGATCTGGCTGAGGATCTCGCGCCGGTACACCTCGGTGGAGCTGGCCAGGATCGCCTCGAAGCAGGCCTCGACCGCGGCCACGCCGTAGCGGTCGAAGAGCTCCCCAGGCGGCGGGCGCCGGCGAGGCAGGCCGAGCACTCGGCGTCGAGGTCCGCGGCCAGCGAGTCGGGCATCCGGGAGTTGCGGGTCATGATCTTCAGCGCCGACTCGTTGGGCACGCCGCGGTCCCACAGCTTGATCGGGGGACCATCAGGCCCTCCTCGTACACGCTGGTGGCCGCCGACGGCATGGAGCCGGGCACGGCGCCGCCGATGTCGTCGTGGTGGCCGAACGCCTGGATGAAGGCCACGACCTCGGGCTCACCGGTCTCGGCCGACGCCGCGAACACCGGCACCGTCACGCAGAGGTCCGGCAGGTGGCCGATGCCGCCTTCGGAGAGGTACACGTCGTTGTGGAAGTAGACGTCGCCGACGTTCATCGCCTCGATCGGGTAGTCGCGCACCACCGGGTGCACGAGCGCCGAGTACGAGCGGCCGGTGAGCTTGCGCAGCTGCCGGTCGTGGATGCCGGCGCGGAAGTCGTGCGCGTCCCGGATCATCGGCGACCGCGACGTCCGGCCGATGGAGGTCTCGACCTCCTTCTCGATCGCGGCCAGCGTGCCGGCGACGATCTCGACGAGGACCGGGTCGGCGTCGACCTTCTGGGTCTCGGTCACTGGCCCGACTCCTTCGTGAGCAACAGGTTGCCGTAGGCGTCGACGGTGGCGGCGAAGCCGGGGTGCACCGGGACGGTGGAGCCGAATTCCTCGATGATCGCCGGACCGCTCACGACGTCACCGGGGGCGAGGGCGGGGCGGTCGTACGTCGGGGTGTCCACCCAGCCGCCTCCGGAGGACGGCGCCGTGTGCTCAGCGTCGAAGAACACCCGGCGCGAGCCCGTGACGGCCCGGTCCGTCCCGCCGTCACCTGCCTCCAGCTCGACCAGGTCGGGACGGCGGATCGGGCCGATCCCGCTGACCCGGAGGTTCACCCACTCGACCGCCTGGCGCGGGTCGGCGGCGAAGTCGTAGCCGTAGAGCTGGCGGTGCGCGGCGTGGAACGCCTGCGCGACCGCCTCGGCGGCCTCGCGGTCGAGCTCGCCCTCGGTCACCGGCACCCGCACCTCGAACGCCTGGCCCACGTAGCGCAGGTCCGCCGTCCGCTGCATGCGCTGCTCGTCGCGGCCGAAGCCCTCGCCGTCCAGCGCGTCCTGCGCCTGGGCCTCCAGGTCGGCGAAGACCGACTGCACGCGCGCCACGTCGAGATCCACGTGCTTGCTGACGACGGTCTGCACGTAGTCGTTGCGGACGTCGACGGTGAGCAGCCCGAAGGCGCTGACGTTGCCCGGGTTCGGGGGCACCAGCGTGCGGGGCAGGTTCAGGATGTCCATCAACCGGCAGGCCAGCAGCGAGCCCGAGCCGCCGAACGTGGTGAGCGTGAAGTCGCGGACGTCGAGGCCCTTCGCGACCGTCACCTGGCGCAACGCGTTGGCCTGGTTCCAGGCGGAGATCTCCAGGATGCCGGTGGCGGTGCGCTCGAGGTCCATGTCGAGCTTCGCGCCCAGCTGCTGCAGGCCGTCGCGCGCTGCGTCGGCCGACAGCGGGATCTCACCGCCGAGCAGGTGCGGGGGATCCGGCCGAGGACGACGTGGGCGTCGGTCACCGTCGGCTGGTCGCCGCCGTCCGGGTAGCAGATCGGGCCCGGGTCGGCGCCGGCCGACTTCGGGCCGACCTTGAGCGTGCCCTCGGGAGAGATCCAGGCGATCGAGCCGCCGCCCGCGCCGACGGTGACGACGTCGATCATCGGGATCTTCGACGGGTAGTCGCCGACCGAGCCCTCCGTGGTCAGCGCGGGCTGGCCGTCGATGACCACGGTGACGTCGGTGGAGGTGCCGCCGCCGTCGCAGGTGAGCACCCGGTCGAACCCGGCGGTGCCGGCGATCAGCGCCGCGCCCAGCGCGCCCGCGGCCGGGCCGGACAGCATCGTGGTGATGGGCTGGTGCACGACCTCGCCGGCCGACAGCACGCCGCCGTTGCTCTTCATCACGTAGAACGGCACACCGGGGCGATCTCGTCCAGGCGGGTGCGGATGTTGGTGACGTAGGCGGCGACCTTCGGCTTCACCGCGGCGTCGACCAGCGTGGTGACCGAGCGCTCGTACTCGCGGTACTCGCGCAGCACCTCGGAGCTGATCGAGACGACGGCGCCCGGGTGCTCCTCCCGGATCACCTCGAGCATGCGGCGCTCGTGCGCGTCGTCGGCGTAGGCGTGCAGGAAGCAGACGCCGATCGTCGTGATGCCGGCGTCGCGGAAGAAGCGGGCCGCCGCGCGGGCGTCGTCCTCGTCGAACGGGCGGACCTCCGCCCCGGTGGGGTCGAGCCGGCCACGCACGGTCCGCACGAGGTCGGCCGGGACGATCCGCGGCGGCTTGACCCAGAAGTAGCTGTTGCCGTAGCCGTCGGGCACCGACTGCCGGGCGATCTCCAGCACCGACTCGTAGCCCTCGGTGGTGATGAAGCCGATCCGGTCGAGCTTGCCCTCGAGCAGCTGGTTGGTGGCCACCGTCGTGCCGTGGCTGACCGCCGAGATCGTGTCGCCGGCCGCCTCGTCGGAGATGCCGAGAAGGTCGAGGACCTTGCGGACGCCGGTGAGGAAACCCTCCGCCGGGTCGGCCGGCGTGGACGGCGTCTTCGTCGTGGTCGTCCGGCCGGTGTCCTCGTCCACGGCGACGACGTCGGTGAACGTCCCGCCGGTGTCGATGCCGATGCGGACCCGGCGAGAAGTCATGGGCGATACCTTAGCGATGAGATACCGCTGCGGGAAGGCCGCCGCTCAGGAGGAACGGGCGGCGAGCGCGGTCGTGACTACGAACAGCGCGATGGCCAGCGGGCCGAGCAGTGTGGCGCCCGCCCTGACGCCCCGGAGGCGGGCCCGGCGCACGGCGAGGACGGCGAGCGCCACGCCGACGAGGAGCAGCGCGCCCTGGCCGATCCAGCCGGCGGTCAGCCACGCGTTCGTGGTGGCGCACGGCGAGCAGCTGGTGGCGGTGCAGCTGAACGTCGTCGTGCAACTGGTCATCAGGCCGAAGGTCACGGCGAAACTGCCGATGGTCGCGAGCACCAGGACGACGACCAGGGATGCGCTCAGCGGCGGCCAGACCCGCCCCGGGTGCGAGGGCGGGGTCACCGCCTCGGCCGGCCGATGCCGAAGGCGTACAGCACGGCCAGGACGGCGCCCGGTGGGCCGGCGACGTAGAGCCACCACGGGTGCACGAACTCGTCGATGGCCAGCGAGACGCTGCCCCAGATCACGAAGTTCAGGGCGACCGCGCAGGCCCAGATGATCGTCAGCACCCGCATCGCGGTCCCGGCGTCGTCGGCCGCGAACGCCTCCCACGACGGCACCGGCGGCGGGGAGGTGGCGGCTCGGGCAGGTCGGCGGTGACCCGGCGGAGCTCACCGCGCGTCTTCGCGGCCCACACCGACTGCAGACGCCCGTCGAACTCCGGCAGTTCCAGCTGGCCGTCGGCCACCGCCCGGCGCAGCCGCTCCTGGACGACTGCCCGCTCGGCGTCGGACACCCGCAGGTCGTCGGGGCGGACGGGATCGCTCACGGGACGCATCGTCGCACCGCACGTGCGTCGATCGGCGGTGCCCACGCTCGTCAGCGTCACACCGCGGCGATCGTGCAGTTCGCGGGGTCATGCACGCGGCGTGGCCCCGGAAACCGCACGCTCGCCCCGGCGCTCAGTCCAGCAGGGCGCGGAGGATGCGGGCCAGGGTCGCGCGGTCGGCCTCGGGGAGTCGCTCGAAGAGCTCGACGGCGTCCGCCGTACGGGCCGCTGCGATCTCCTCGCGGATCCGCCGTCCCTCGTCGGTCGGCCGCAGGATGACCGCCCGCCGGTCCGCGGGGTCGGGTGTGCGCTCGACGAGCCCGCGATCCTGGAGCGCGTCTGCCACCTCCGTCGCCGAGCGCGGTGCGATGCGCAGCCGCTCCGCGAGGTCGGACAGGCGCACCCCGTGCTGGGTGCTGACGACCATGAGGGCGCGGGCCTGGTGGGGGAGAGGTCCCAGGGCGCGAGCACCTCGCGGAAGCGCCGCCGCTGGTTGCGCGCGACCCGCATGAGGAGGTCGCCGAGATCGGCCGTCCCGTCGTCCGCCATGCGGGAATCGTAGCGGCGGCCGCGCGGTTACCACACCGTGAGGTAACCTCAGCATCGATTCCAGGAGGTGGTCGGCATCGACCAGATGACGACGGACGACGGCGGCGCACGCGGCGGGAGCGGCGGACGACCGGGCCGCTCGCCCGATCCGGCCGACAAGGCCCAGCTCGAGCGGTCCCCGTGCGATGGAGCCGGGTGGTCGCGCTCTTCCGCCCCTACCGGTGGCAGCTGTCGGTGGTGGTGGCCCTGATCGTGGCGTCCTCGGCGGTCGCCCTGGCCACGCCGTTCCTCATCCGGCTGGTCATCGACGACGCGATCCCGGAGCAGGACATCGCGCTGCTGCTGTGGGCGGTCGGAGGGATGCTCGCCGTCACTGTCGTCACCGCGGTCTTCGGCGTCGTCCAGACCTGGCTCTCGACCACTGTCGGGCAGCGGGTCATGCACGGCCTGCGGACGGCGGTCTTCACCCACCTGCAGCGCCAGTCGCTCGGCTTCTTCACCCGCACCAGGGGCGGCGAGGTGCAGTCGCGGCTCACCAACGACATCGGCGGCATGCAGTCGGTGGTCACCTCGACCGCGACGTCGTTCGCGTCCAGCCTGACCACGGTGATCGGGACGGCGGTGGCCATGGCGGTGCTCAGCTGGCGGCTGTCGCTGCTCTCGCTGATCGTGCTGCCGCCGGCGATCCTGCTGACCCGCCGGGTCGCCCGCATGCGCCGGACGATCACCGCCCAGCGCCAGCGCTCCTGGCCGACCTGCACTCGCAGGTCGAGGAGGGGCTCTCGGTCAGCGGCGTGCTGCTCGGCAAGACCCTCGGCGCCGGGCCGGCACAGTCGCAGCGGTTCGCCCTCACCTCCGACGGCCTCGTCGCGCTGGAGGTCCGCTCCCAGCTGGCCGGGCGCTGGCGGATGGCGACGATGAGCATCGTCTTCGCCGGCATCCCCGCCCTGATCTACCTGGCCGCCGGGCTTCCCGCGACCTCGGGCGGCATGACCATCGGCACCCTGGTCGCCTTCACCACGCTGCAGGGCGCGCTCTTCCGGCCGCTCATGCAGCTGCTGGACATCGGCGTCTCCCTCACCGCGTCCATGGCGCTGTTCAGCCGGGTGTTCGAGTACCTCGACCTGCCCGTCGAGATCGCCGACCCGGCGCACCCCGTCCGGGTCGATCCTGCCGACGTCCGGGGCGAGGTGCGCTTCGAGCGCGTCGGCTTCACCTATGCAGACGGCCACCGGGCGGCCCTGACGGACGTCGACGTGGCCGTGGCCGCCGGGACGACGCTGGCGCTGGTCGGCGAGACGGGGTCGGGCAAGAGCACGCTCGCCTCGCTGGTGGCGCGGCTCAACGACCCGACGACCGGCCGGGTGACCATCGACGGCGTCGACGTGCGGGACATGCGGCTCACCGATCTGGCCCGCGTCGTGGGCGTCGTCTCCCAGGAGACCTACCTGCTGCACGGCACCATCCGCGAGAACCTGCGGCACGCGAAACCCGACGCCACCGACGACGAGATGGTCGAGGCGGCCCGCCGGGCGCAGCTGCACGACGTGATCGCCGGGCTGCCGGCCGGCTACGACACCGTGGTCGGCGCCCGCGGGCACCGGTTCTCCGGCGGGGAGAAGCAGCGGCTGGCGATCGCGCGGACGCTGCTGCGCGATCCGCGGGTGCTGGTGCTCGACGAGGCGACCAGCGCGCTGGACAACCAGACCGAGCGGGCCGTGCAGGCCGCGCTCGACGAGGCGGCCCGGGGCCGGACGACGATCACCATCGCGCACCGGTTGTCCACCGTGCGGGATGCCGACCTGATCGCCGTCCTGGACGCCGGGCGGGTGGTGGAGCAGGGCTCGCACGACGAGCTCGTCGCAGCGGGCGGGCGGTACGACCGTCTGGTGGGCAGCGCCGAGCGCGCCGTCGAACTGGTCGGCTGACAGTGGTCAGGCCGGAGCGCCCGCCGGCACCGCGGCGCCCCAGAACTCGTCGACGGCGTACTGGTCGCGGCTGTGCAGCCATGACTCGGCGATCCGGCCGTCGCGCAGCCGGACGACGTGCGCCAGATTGTTCTCCAGCGGCGTCTCGCGGTCCGGCCTCGTGGCGGTGCAGGTGCACAGCGCCACGCCTGGTGCGCCGTCCCGATCCGGCGGACGGCCGCTTCGGCGTCGTCGAGCTGACCCCGGCCGGGCGGGCCCTCGTCGACGCGGCGGTCACCGACCACGTGGCGACGCCGGACCGGCTGCTGGCCGCCCTCGCCGGTGCGGATCGGCCGGTGCTCACCGCCATGCTCGCCGCCATGCTCGCCGCCGTGGAGCGCACCGCGGGCGCCTGAACCGCGCACCGCACCGGACCACCCCATGCCCACGGGAAGTCGGAGCTGACCCGTACCTGTGGTAACACTTGCGGCCTCATGCGTGCATGGCCGCAGAATCATCGGTGGGGGATGCGTGGACCGCGGCGGATCGTCGCCCCGGTCCGGGCGCCGGGTGCACGTCGACGTGCACCGGACCAACGGCGGAGTTGTCCGGATGACGGTGCACCCTGAGGTGGCGCAACTCCCGGACCAGCTGCTGCGCGACTTCGTCGACGCCAGCGACGCGCTGCTGTGCATCGTCGACGGGGAGGGCCGGATCCTCCTGACCAACCCCGCCCTGCAGCGGTTCACCGGGCGTGCCGGCGAGCAGATGGTCGGCCTGCCCTTCTGGGACGTCTACGTCGTCCCGGAGCACGTCGAGCCCTCGCAGGACGCCGTCGCCCGCGCCATGGCCACCGGCGTCGCCCACCCGCAGGAGGGGACTGGCTCACCGGTGCGGGGAGCGGCGCCGCGTCGCGATGCGCAACACCGTGCTGCGCGACGACCGGGGGCGCCCCTACGCGGTCGGCTGCGTCGGCATCGACGTGACCGACGACCGTCGGCGGGAGGCACAGCTGCACCTGCAGGCGCAGACCGATCTGCTCACCGGCATCGCCAACCGCGGGGCCCTGTTCGACGAGCTGCGGGCCCGGCTGGCCGACGGGGACGGTTGCGCGCTGCTCTTCTGCGACCTGGACCAGTTCAAGATCGTGAACGACCGGTACGGGCACGCGGTCGGGGACGCGCTGCTCGCGGAGACGGCACGCCGGATGGCCGAGCTCGGCGGGCCCGGGGACCTCGTGGCCCGCTTCGGCGGCGACGAGTTCGTGATCCTCAGCCAGGGCCGCTCCCAGCACGAGCTCGCCGCGCTCGCCGATCGGGTCGACGAGGCCGTGCGCCGGCCGTGGACCGGTCCCCGGGGGCCGCTCTCGGTCGGGGTCAGCATCGGGATCGCCGTCGCCAGCCCGGGGGACGACGCCGACGAGCTGATCGGCCGGGCCGACCGCGCGATGTACGGGGCGAAGAGCCACCCGCACCGGCACGGCGGGCCGCCTCGTCGCGCGGACCACGCGGGGGACTGAGCCGGCTCGGACCTCGCGGAGCGTTCGCCGACTGTCAGGCGAGGACGCGAGGCGTCGGTTCGCTCCGAGGGGACGGGATGCGGCCGACCGGAGCCGCGATCGGGGCCAGCGCCTCGGGCGGCCCGGGGCGGCCGAAGTGCCAGCCCTGGCCGTAGTCCACGCCGAGAGCTCGCAGGAGTACGGCCTCGGCGTCGGTCTCCACCCCTCGGCGACCACGCGCACCGCGCAGCCGTGGCCGAACTCCACCAGCGAGCGGACGAGGGTCTCCAGCACCGGATCGTGGTCCAGCCCGGCCACGATGCTGCGGTCGATCTTGATGACGTCGGGGGCGGTGACGACGATGTGGCGCAGTGACGAGAACCCGGCGCCGACGTCGTCGATCGCCAGGCGCAGGCCGTCGGCACGGAACGGAGCCAGCGTGGCGTTCAGGGCGGCGTAGTCCTCGACCTGGTCGTGCTCGGACAGCTCCAGCAGCACCCGGGACAGCGGCAGCCGGCCGAGCAGTTCGCCGCACTCCGGCGTGAGCAGGGTGGCGGGTGAGACGTTCATGGCCACGTAGCCGTCGACCCGGTCCAGGTGCTCGGCGGCCCGCTCCAGGGCGAGCAGTTCGAGGACGTGCCCGACCCCGATGGCGTGGGCCTCGGCGAAGCAGACGTCGGGCGCCATGCCCCACTCGGCGGGGAAGCGGCTGAGCGCCTCGGCGCCGACCCGGCCCCCGTCGCGAGGTCGACGATCGGCTGCAGCACGACGGTGGGCCCGCCGTCGGCGATGAGGGGTCCAGGCGGTCGGAGATCTCCGTGCGCCGCTGCTGCGACCGGACCTCCGGCTCGATGATCACTGCCGCAGCGGAGGCGAGCACGTCCATCAGGGCCTTGTCGCGCTTGGTCAGGTCCTTGTCCGAGGTCAGGCCGGCGGCGCAGAAGGTGCCGTACAGGGATCCGTCGCTCAGGGTCACCGGAACCGAGACGTAGCTGCGCAGCCGCGGCATGCGGCCGCCGGCAGCTTCATCGCCTCGGGGAAGTCCTTCAGGTTCGGGATGACCTGCGGCAGTTTCCTGTCCAGCACTGCCTGGCAGAGCGTGACCTCCTGCTTCTGCTGGTAGCCCTCCTGGAAGAGGAACGGCACCGAGGTGTCGACCACCTCCAGGTGCTGGGTCGTCCCGTCGAGCCGGCTCAGGAAGGCGACGCTGAGCCGCAGCGACTTCCGCGCCGTCTGCAGGAGGTCCGCGATCTGCTGCTCGGCCTCCGTCCGCTGCTTGCCCACTGCTCCTCCTCCGGATCGATCCCTCCTCCCTCATCGACCGTTCGGGGTGATTGCTGGAGAAAATTTTCCGGACGTGTCGATGAGAGCCCCGCCCCTTCGACGTCCTAGCGAGGGCCGGACAGCCGGCCCACTGCCACGGAGGAGTCGTCATGCGTCCGCTCGTCGTCACCACGTTCGTCACCCTCGACGGGGTCATGCAGGCTCCCGGCGGCCCCGGGGAGGACCCTTCGGACGGCTTCTCGCACGAGGGTTGGCTGCCGCCCTTCTTCGACGAGGCGATGGGCGAGCAGATGAACGCCTGGTTCACCGGCGCCCAGGACTTCCTGCTGGGCCGAGGTACCTACGAGATCTTCTACGCGTCCTGGCCGCAGATGATCAGCGACGACCCGGTGTCGCAGGGCCTCAACCTCAAGAAGAAGTACGTCGCCTCCCGCACGCTGGACGCCGTGGAGTGGGAGACGGCGGAGCTGCTGCGGGGCGATGTCGGCGACGCCGTCCGGGCGCTGAAGGCGCAGGACGGCGGTGAGCTGCAGGTGCACGGCTCCGCCGGGCTGATCCAGACGCTGCTGCGCGAGGACCTCGTCGACGAGCTGCGGCTGGTCGTGTTCCCCGTGGCGCTGGGCGAGGGCAAGCGGCTCTTCGGCGAGGGCACCATCCCCCGCAGCTGGCGGCTGGCCGCGCATTCGACGACGCGGTCGGGCGCGCTGCTGCTCACCTACCAGCGGGTCGGTGAGGTGGAGCACGGCGCCGTCGGCCCCGAGTACGACTGATCGGTCAGGCCTCGACCACCTGGCCGTCGCTGCGGCGGACGACGCGGTCGGCCGCGGCCACCACCACCGAGTCGTGGCTGGCGATCAGCACGCCGGTGCCGGCCGCGGCGTAGACCTGGCGCAGCGTCGTGACGACGTGCGTCGACAACTCCTCGTCGAGGCGGCCGGTCGGCTCGTCGGCGATGAGGAGCGACGGCCGGACCACGAGGGCACGGGCGATCGCGGTGCGCTGCTGCTCGCCGAGGGACACCTCGTCGGGCATCCGGTCGGCCAACTGAAGGCAGTGAAGCCGTAACAGAGCAGCGGCCCGACCAGCCACGCCCGCTGGGAGAAGGCGAGCAGCAGCAGGGGCGCGGCCGCGGCCGTCCCCGCCAGGAGACCGACCCCGGCGCGCTGCGAGCCGGTCAGCGTGGCCAGCCACGGTCCCCACGAGTCGAAGGTCGGCTCACCGAGCACGATCGCCAGGACGATCGCGGCCGTCATGAGGACCATGCCGCCCACGAAGAGGCAGCCGCCCCGCTGCTCGTCGTTCCGTGCGCAGCCCGGCCACGTGCTCTCGCATCTCCGGAACCAGTCCGAGCCCGCTCGGAGAGAAGGCGCGCACGAGGGCCCTCCACCCGGGCCCTGACGGATCCACACTTCCTGGTGGGCCTCGCCGCCCGGCCTGGCCCTGTCAAGGGAGGGGTGTCGTCATGGAAGCCAGAGCTGGATCCGGGATGAACGACCCAGCGGTCGCCGGTGGGATGCGGGACGACGGGGTGGAGGCGAGGTGGGACCGCATCGCCGCGGTCGCCGGCCTGCTGTTCATCGTCCTGGTCGTCGCCAGCTTCTTCACTCCCGAGACCCCCGAGTACGGGAGCACCGCGGACGAGCTCGCCGCCGGGCTGACCGACGAGCGCGCCGGGCACCAGATGTCGCTGCTGCTCGGCTTCCTCGCGGACATCGCGTTCCTGGTGTTCCTCGCCGGAGTGTGGAGCAGGTTCCGGCGCTACGAGGGCAGCGGCGGCATGATGTCCGGCCTGTTCGCGATCGCCGGAGCCGCCTTCGTCGCGACCATCGTGGTCTCCGAGGGCATCTACCTCGCCCTCGTGCAGGCCGCGGAGAGCGCCGACCCTCGACGCTGCCCACGATCGCCGCGCTCGACTACTGGGTCGGTCTCGGCACCGTCCCGATCGCGGTCGCTCTGGCGATCGGCGCCACGGGGGCCGTTCTCAGCACCCACGCGCTCCCGGCGTGGCTGGGCTATCTCTCCGGGGCCAACGCCGTGGTGCTGGTGCTCGGCCTCGGTGGGGTCTTCGAGAGCCAGGACGAGACGTGGCTGGTCGCCATCGGCGGGTTCGGCGGCTTCCTGCTCCTCCTGATCTGGGTGCTCGCCACCAGCGTCGTGCTGCTGATGCGTTCCCGTCGCTCCGCGGAGGCCACGGTCTGAACGGGTGCCCGGCCTGCTGGGGTCAGCCTTCCAGCAGGCCGGCCTCGTGGGCGAGGATCGCCGCCTGGGCGCGGCCCCAGGTCCAGCTTCGTCAAGAGTCGCGACACGTACGTCTTCACCGTCGCCTCGCTGACGAAGAGGCGCGTGGCGAGCTCGGCGTTGGACCCGCCGCTGCCCAGCAGCTGGAGCACCTCGCGCTCGCGATCGGAGAGGGCGGCCACCCGCTGCAGCGCCGCGGCCCGGCGGGGGCGGCCCGGCGCTCGACGTAGGACTCGATCAGCGTCGTCGTCACCTTGGGCGACAGCGTCGCGGTGCCGTCGGCGACGGTGCGGCAGTGGCCGGGTGCAGGGCCCACGCGCCGGCACACCTGGGCGACGCTCGGCACGCCCTGGGTCTCCGGACCGGGGGCGCGCTCAGTGCTCTTGCTGCCCCTCGCTCTCGTCGACGCTGCACAGCGCCTGCGCATGCCTGTCCAGCCGCGAGCCACCCTCGGCTCGGTCCGGGGCACCGGCCCCCGGGCGTGCCCGTGCCATGCTCGCCGTGCCAGGCGCTCCGTCCGGGTGAGCTCGTCAGGCGCGCGGGACCGGGTCGTCGCCGGCCAGCGCGGCAGCGGCCCGTCCGCGGTACGCCGCGCACGAGGACCGTGAAGCCGAGCCGGGCGCCGCGCTCGGGAAGGGGAGGGCCATGCGGGCAGACCCCGTACCCGTGCTGCTGGACAGGAGCGGACACAGCTACCCCTCAGCGACCGTCGCTGGCGAGGCGACGACCACGGGCCCCTGGCCCTGTCGCCGCTGCCCGGCCTGACCCCCGACCAGATCGTGCACGCGGAGCGCTCGCTGTGGCGGTACCAGGCGGTGCTCCCCGTCGACCCCGGGCACCGCGTGTCGCTCGGCGAGGACTGACACCGATGATCGCGCTCGCCTGGGGCGAGTACCGGGTGCACGTCAAGCTGGAGTGGTTCAACCCGACGTCGTCGTTCAAGGACCGCGGGGTGTCGGTCATGGTGTCGCACCTGCGTTCGCAGGGCGCTGACCGAGTGCTCGAGGACAGCTCGGGCAACGGCGGTGCCGCCGTGGCCGCCTACGCCGCGGCGGCCGGCATCCGCGCGAAGATCATCGTCCCGGCGGCGACGAGCACTGCGAAGATCGTGCAGGCGCGGGCCTTCGGTGCGGAGATCGAGCTCGTCGAGGGCACCCGGGACGAGGTCGGAGCCGAGGCGGTCCGGCAGTCCAAGCGCATCCCGTACGCCAGCCACAACTGGCACCCGATGTTCGTCCAGGGCACCAAGACGATCGCCTACGAGATCTGGGAGGGGCTGGGCTTCACCGCGCCCGACAACATCGTGCTGGTCGCCGGTGCCGGCAGCCAGATCCTCGGCTGCGACCTCGCCTTCCAGGAGCTGCTCGCGGCCGGGCAGATCGACCGCCTCCCGCGGCTGCTCGTAGGACAGCCCGAGCACTGGGCGACGATCGCCGACGCCCTCAACGGCACGGACCCGGCCAGTCGCGGCCCGCGCGTCCCCACGATCGCCGAGGGCGCGTCCATCGCCACGCCGGTGCGGCTGCCGGAGACCGTCGAGGCGCTGAGCCGCTGCGGCGGCGCGGCCGTTGCCGTGCCGGAGCAGCAGATCCGCGACGCGGTCCGCGCCATCGCGGCGCGGGGGCTGTACGCCGAGCCGACCTCCGCGGTGGCGGTCGCCGCGCTCGACCTCTTCATCGCCGACGGCACGATCACCCCTGATCAGACGACCGTCGTCGTCCTGACCGGCTCGGGGCTGAAGTCCGCCGACACGATGGCGACCCTGTACCCGGACCCGGTCTGACCGGGCAGTCCAGCGGACCCCGGACACCGTAGGAGAGCGCACGCATGACGCGGAATCAGCCGACCACCGGCGCTGCCGCAGCGGCCGACGGCATCGACCTGCGCGACAGCCCTGGGCTGGTCCCTCCGCGCGGGCACTACTCGCACGTCGCCGTCCACGCCGGCGTCGCCTACATCTCCGGCCAGTTGCCGCTGGACGCTTCCGGCACCCCGCTGGCCGGTCAGCCGTTCGACGTGCAGGTGGCGCAGGTGCTCGACAACCTCGACCAGTGCCTGCGCACCGCTGGGAGCAGTCGCGAGCAGCTGCTCTCGGTCACCGTGTACGTCACCGACATCGCCCAGTGGCCCGCGTTCGACGCCGCGTACGCGCAGTGGATCGGCGCGCACCGGCCCGCGCGAGCGGTCGCGTGCGTGGCGGACCTCCACTACGGCGCCGCGCTGGAGATCGCGGCCGTCGCGGCGGCACGATGAGCGGCACGGCCGACATCACCGTGCTGGCGACCGGCGGCACGATCGACAAGGTGTACACCCTCGCCGGTGAGCTGGAGATCGGGCCGCCCGCCGCGCAGCGGCTGCTCGAGGTGCTCAGGACCGAGCTCCGCATCGTCGTGCACTCCGTCATCGGCAAGGACAGCCTGGACATCACCGACGACGACCGGCAAGCCCTGGCCGACGCGGTCGATCAGCTGGACACCTCGTCGGTCGTGATCACTCACGGCACGGACACGCTGTCCGATACCGCCGTGTACCTGAGCCGCCATCGGCCGGAGGCGTCCAGGACCGTCGTGCTCACGGGCTCGCTGCAGCCGGCAGCCATGACCGTCAGCGACGCGGCGCTGAACCTGGGGGCCGCGCTGATGGCCTCCCAGACGCTCGCCCCCGGGGTGTACGTCTGCATGGGCGGCCGCGCGTTCTCCGCCGGCCAGGTCCGCAAGGACGCTCTCACGGGTCAGTTCGTGAGCACCTCGCCGGCCGGTGTGCCGCGGCCCGCAGGACCCGGCAGTCCTCCGCCGACGAAGGCACCTCCAGGCTGACCGGATCGCCTCCGGGGCGACGGCGGCGACGGCGGCGACGGCGGCGACGGCCCGCGGTCCGGCGCGCCCGGCGTCTGCCGATCAGCGGGCCTGCGCGGCCATCCGCTGCTCCATGCCTTCCCGGCGCTCGGCGGGCATGCCGGGGCCGGGCAGCGCGTCGATCCCGGCCAGGTCGTCCACGGACCCGCAGGTCGAGCAGGTGACCTCGTGGTGGACGTCGGATCCACAGGCGCGGTGGCGGTAGCGGATCGGCGGACCGTCGGGGCGGCCCAGCGGTCACCCCACTCGGTGAGCGCGATGAGTGCCGGCGCCAGGTCGCGGCCCTTTTCGGTCAGCAGGTACTCGTACGCCTCGGGCTGTTCGGAGTACCGGTGCCGCCGCATGATCCCGGCGTCGACGAAACCGTCGAGGCGCGAGGCCAGGACGTTGGTCGCGATGCCCAGGCTGCGCTGGAAATCGGCGAACCGGGTGGATCCGGCGAAGAGCGCGTTGCGGACGATCAGCACGCTCCAGCGCTCGCCCACCACCTCGAGCGCGCGCGCGATGGAGCAGACCTCGTTGTCGTACGTCTTCCCGAGCATGCGACCAGCGTAGTCAAGCCGCTTGCGTCATGAAAGCGATCGACTCTAGGGTGACTTGCATCATGCAAGCAGCAATCGCCAGGGAGGCATCCATGAGTGCTCAGAGCTACAGCACGTCCTTGTCCGTCGACCGCACGCCGGATGAGGTCGTCGTCGCGGTCACCGACGTCCGCAGCTGGTGGATGACGAAGGTCGACGGGGACAACCGCGCCGTCGGCGACGAGTTCTCCTTCCGCGTGCCGGGCGTCCACTACTGCCGGATGCGCGTGACCGAGCTGGTGCCCGGCGAGACGGTGGTCTGGCGGGTCGTCGACAACCACATGTCCTTCATCGACGACCAGAGCGAGTGGCTGGGCACCGAGATGCGGTTCGAGGTGACCGGCACGGACGACGGGACCGTGCTCCGGTTCACCCACGACGGCCTGGTGCCGACCTACGAGTGCTTCGACATCTGCCGGAACGCGTGGGCCTTCTACGTGGGTGACAGCCTGCGGAGCCTCCTCGAGACCGGGCGGGGCACGCCGTCGGACCCGGACACGTTGACCCTCGGCGCCGAAGCGGCGCGCATCGGCTGACGACGCACCGTCTTCCCGCAGGAGCGTCCCGGCAAGCCGTCGGGCTTGCCTGGGCGTTCCCGCGGGAACGCCGTCAGCGCTTCGCGCCGTGGGCCGCGACGGAGAGTGGCTCCCACGTGCGCCACTCGGCCAGCCGGGACTCGTAGTCCCGGCTGGCGATCGCCAGCGGGCCGTCGCCGAAGAAGACCCGCAGCGGGGGTTCGTCGCGTCGACGACCTGGAGCACCGCCTCGCGGGTGGCGAGCGGGTTGCCCGGGTTGCCGGCGCGGGCCTTGCGCTGCTCGGCCGCCTTCTCGCGGAAGGTGTCGTAGGCCGGGTTCGCGGCGGCGTGCTTGGCCGAGGCCCCGCCCCAGTCGGTGGAGTAGGCACCGGGCTCGATGATCGTGACCGTGATGCCGAAGTCGGCGACCTCCGCGGCCAGCGACTGGCTGAAGCCCTCGAGCGCCCACTTGGAGGCGTTGTAGATCCCGATGTTGGGGAACGCGCTGATCCCGCCGATGCTGCTGACCTGCAGGATGTGGCCGGAGCCCTGCGCGCGCAGGTAGGGCAGCGCCGCCTGGACGACGAACAGTGCGCCGAGCACGTTGGTGTCGAACTGGGCGCGGGCCTCGGCCTCGGAGATCTCCTCGACCATGCCGAACTGCCCGTAGCCGGCGTTGTTGACGACGACGTCGAGTCGGCCGAACCGGTCGTGGGCGTCCTTCACCGCGGCGAACACGGCATCGCGATCGTTCACGTCGAGTGTCAGGGGCAGCACGCGGTCGCCGAACTGCTCGGCGAGGTCGTCGAGGGTCCTCGGGTCGCGAGCGGTGGCGGCGACGGTGTCACCGCGCTCGAGGGCAGCGATCGACCACTCCTTGCCGAAGCCGCGGGATGCGCCGGTGATGAACCAGGTCCTGGGCATGGATCTCCTCTGCGTCGGATCACGTGCGAGCCATCGGCCGTCGGCCGGGCTGCTGTTCCGCTCAAGCGCGCCGTCCGCCGCTGTGTTCCGACCGGCCGGTGCACGGGCACGCCGACTCGCGGGGAGGGTTCCGGCATGGGTGTGGAGATCCGGGAGTACCGGCCCGAGGACTGGGACGCGCTGGCGCGGGCGCACGACGCCGCGCGGCTGCAGGAGCTGGCGCCGTCCGTGGGGGTGCAGGCGTTCCGCCCGCTCGCGGAGACGGCCAGGCGCGAGGGCTCTTCGACGACCTCCTGTGGGTGGCCGAGCGTGACGGCGAGGTCGTGGGCTTCGTCGCTTTCGCGCACGCCGAGGTGACCTGGTTGTACGTCCACCCCGACGCGCAGCGGCGGGGTGTGGGCGGGCACTGCTGCGCCATGCGCTGGGCCACGCCGACGACTTCGGCGGCGAGGACTCCGTCACCGTGACGGTGCTCGACGGCAACCCGGCCCGGAAGCTCTACGAGAGCGAGGGCTTCCGGTTGGTCGAGACCCGGCGCGGCGGCCTTGCCGGCAATCCGGCGTTCGACGCGACGGGCCACGTGCTGGAGCGCCGCCTCTGACCCCGGCGTTCCCGCGGGAGCGCCGTCCGCCCTGTCCGATGGCCGGATCGGTGGTGGACGTCTGGTGCTGCTCGACGTCCCGGATCTGGTGGCCTGGAGCGCCGCCCAGACCGTGCGTCCCGGCAACGGTGAGCGGCCACCTGACGATGCCGGTCACCGGGCTCTCGTTGTTGGCTCGGTGTGGTCGTGGTCTCATCCCCTCTGGGCGCGGCAACGGAGCCGGGCGGAGAGCGAGGAGCGTTCATGGCCGAGGTCCACGGCAGCTGCGACGAGCGGTTCGCGGGGTGCGGGACGCGCTGGCGGCGCAGCTGGACGGCGACGAGCTCGGCGCCTCGATCGCGGTGGACCTCGAGGGCGAGACCGTCGTCGACATCTGGGGCGGCTACCGGGACGAGGAGCGGACCACCGCCTGGACGCAGGACACCATCGTCAACGGCTGGTCGACGACGAAGTGCGTGCTCTCCTGGCCGCGCTGCTGCTGGTCGAGCGCGGCGAGCTGGACGTGGACGCGCCGGTCGCCGACTACTGGCCGGAGTTCGCCGCCAAGGGCAAGAAGGACGTCCTGGTGCGGCACCTGATGTCCCACACGTCCGGCGTCTCCGGCTGGGACCCGCCGTTCACCATCACCGACATGTACGACTGGACGGCGTCGACCGAGCGGCTGGCCCAGCAGGCGCCGTGGTGGGAGCCGGGGACCGCGTCGGGCTACCACGCCAACAACCAGGGGCACCTGGTCGGCGAGGTGATCCGGCGGATCACCAACAAGACGTTCAAGAAGTTCGTGCGCGACGAGATCGCCGGGCCGCTGGGAGCCGACTACCAGATCGGGGCGCGGGAGTCCGACTGGGACCGCATCGCGCCGGTGATCCCTCCGCCGCCGATGGACATCGACTTCGCCTCGCTGGACCCGGCCGCGCCGCTGGTGCGCACGTTCACCGGGCCGGTGGCGTCGGCGTCGGCCGCCAACTCGCCGGAGTGGCGGCGCGCGGACATGGGGGCGCTCAACGGGCACACCAACGCCCGCGGCCTGCTCGACGTGATGCGCACGCTGACGCTGGGCGGGTCCGGGTCGGTCACGCTGTCCGACCGCACCGTCGACCTCGTCTTCCGGCAGCAGTCCGACGGCGTGGACCTCGTGCTCATGGCGCCCCTGACGTTCGGCATCGGCTACGCGCTGACCCCGACCGAGACCGTGCCGTACCTGCCGGCCGGGAAGGTGGCGTTCTGGGGCGGCTGGGGCGGCTCGCTGGCCGTGATGGACCGCGACCGGCGGCTGACGATCACCTACCTGATGAACCGGATGGCGCCCGGGATCATCGGTTCGCCGCGGAGCGAGGCCTACACCAACGCCGTGTACGCCGCCCTCTGAGGCGCTGGACCGGTCCGTCACGTCGGGCCGCCCATGCGTGCGGACCGACGAGGCGGGATAGCTAGCCGGTCATGGATCTCGACGGCGTGCTGCCGACCAGCCACTACGTCACCCGGCAGGCGCGGTGGATCGACGCCCCGCCGGAGGTCGTGTGGGACGCCCTGCACGACGTGAAGCTGACCGGCCTGCCGGTGACCATGGCGCTGGGCGCGGTCCGGTTCCTGCCGGTGGTGCTCTCCGGCAAGGGGCTGGGCCAGCTGCACGACCGGCCGTTCCTGGAGGCGCTCCCGATCCCGACGCTGTCGTCGTCGCCCCCGGAATCGGTGGTGTTCGGCGGGGTGCTGCAGGCGTGGCGGCTCAGGGGTGGTGAGGAGTCGCCTGAGCTGGACGCCGACGAGCTGCACGCCTGGATCCAGCCGGGCTGGGTGAAGGCCGCGATGGACTTCCGGCTCACACCTTCACGGGGTGGCACGGAGCTCTCGTCGGAGACCCGGGTGCTGGCGACCGATCCGGCGACGCGGCGGCGGTTCGGCTTCTACTGGCTGTTCGTGCAGCCGGGCAGCACCGCGATCCGCTGGGAGGTGCTGACCGCGGTGCAGCTCCGCGCCGAGGGCGGGCACCCTCCGGTCGTGCTTAGGGTCGGACGATGAACTCCGAAGACTTGCTCGCCCTGCGCTCGGACGAGCGCGCCGCCCTGCTGCTGATCGGCCTGCGCGGCGACTGGTAGCCGTACTGCTGCGCCCAGGCGGTCCGCCTGGCCCGGTCACTGTCCCGACTCACCGACGCCGGCACCGAGGTGGTGCTCGCCTCCACCGACCCGCCGGAGGTGCAGCTGGCGATGAACCGCACCTGGCACCTGCCGTTCCGCTGGATCAGTGATCCGGGCGGGGTGCGGCTGGCCAAGCCCCTCGATGCCTGGAACCCCGACCGCGGCGGGATCTTCAAGCCGCTCGTCGTCGCCGTCGCCCCCGACGGGCGGGAGGTGTTCCGGGAGCTGTCCCGCGACTTCACCGACCGTCCGGACGACGAACCGGTCCTGGCTGCCCTCGAATCGCTCGGGCTCGAACCGGTGGCGATCCCGCCCTGGGCGCCCGACGTCGAGCCGCAGCCCTCGGAGCGCGCTTTCCAGCCGGCGTCGTTCATCCCGTACTTCCGCGCGATCAAGTTCAACACCGGCGCGCTGAGCGAGCGGATGGTCGACGAGCGGGACCGCGATCAGCTGCTCACCGAGCAGGGGATGGCCGAGTCGTTCCTGGCCGCGTTCGACGAGTGGCGGGCCGAGCACCCACCGGATCGCCGCTAGATCGCCCCTTGCGCGTGCCCGCGGGGACGTCGTCAAGCCGCCTGCCTTGACCGCGTTCCCGCGGGAACGTCCCGCGGGCTGGGTCGCGCCTCCCCGACGTCGCGAGCGTTCCTCGGCCGTGCGGAGATGGGGCATGGCCTGGACCGAGAAGGACATCCCCGATCTGACCGGACGCACGGCCGTGGTGACCGGCGCGAACGGTGGCCTCGGCTTCCAGACGGCGCTCGCGCTCGCCGGGGCCGGAGCGCACGTGGTCGTCGCTGCCCGCGACTCGGCGAAGACGACGGCGGCGGTGGCGCGCATCGCCGAGCGGTACCCGGCGGCGTCGCTCGAGGTGGTGCCGCTGGACCTCGGTGACCTGTCGGTGGTGAAGGCGGCCGCGGAGAAGGTTCTCGCTGGGCACGAGCGGGTGGACATCCTGGTGAACAACGCCGGGGTGATGGCGATGCCGCAGCGCGAGACGGCCGACGGGTTCGAGATGCAGCTCGGGATCAACCACCTCGGGCACTGGACGTTGACTGCGCACCTGATGCCGGCGCTGCTGGCGGCGCCGGCCGCACGGGTGGTGACGGTGACGAGCACGGCGCGGCACCGGGCCCGTCGGCTGGACCCCGACGACCCCCACCTGCGGCGGAACTACGGGGCCTGGGCGTCCTACGCCCGGTCGAAGATGGCCAACCTGCACTTCGGACTGGGGCTGCAGCAGCAGTTCGAGCGGGCCGGGGTCGCTGCGCAGAGCTTGCTCGCGCATCCGGGGCTGTCGAACACCGACCTACAGGCGCGGTCGGTGCGGGAGGGCGGCGCCGGTTGGATCGGCGCGTTCTTCGAGGTGATGACGGCGCGGTCGGGGATGACGCCGTTCGAGGGCGCGCGCCCGCAGCTGAGGGCGGCGGCCGATCCGCTGGCGAGGGCGGGGACATGTACGCCCCGCGCTACGGCTCCCACGGCCCAGCCGTCCGCCGCCCGATCCTCCGCCGCTTCCACCTGCAGAGGCAGATCGACGACCTGTGGCAGGTCTCCGAGCAAGAGACTGGTGTCCGGATCAAGCTGTGACAGTCGACGAGAACGCACTGAGAAATGCCCGACAGGTGGATCGGCCAGTCTTCAGCGCCCGGTGATCTCGGTCAGCTGCGGCGGCCGAGGCGGTAGCCGACCAGGACGCCGATCAGGGTGAGCACGGCGCCGCCGACTGCGCCGAGCAGCAACGTCTGGGCGTCGCCGGACGGAGCAGACGGCGCTGCCTTGCCGGCGAACACCTGGGGACCGGCAGCGTCAGCCGGCGCACCGCCGGCCAGCAGCGAGGCGTCGCTCGGCGCGGCCGCAGCTGCCGACGGTGCCGCGGCGATCGGCACGACCTTGCCCGTCAGCTCGTCGTCGATGGCCGTGAAGAACTGGCCGGCCATCCGCTTCGCGACGCCGGTGATCATCCGCTGGCCCACGCCGGCCACCGGACCACCGATCACGGCGTCGGCCGAATAGGTCAGGTTCGTCTTCCCGTCCCCGGCCGGCTCCAGTTTGATCGTCACCTGCGCCCGCGCGTTCCCCGGCGCACCCGCACCCGACGCGTGCATGACGTAGGACGTCGGGTGCTGCTTGTCCGACAGCTTCACCTCGCCCGCGTACGTCCCGCGGATCGCCCCGACGCCCACGGAGACGTTCATCTTGTACTCGTCGTCCCCGACCTGCTCCAGCGTCTCGCAGCCCGGAATGGTGCGCGCCAGCACGGCCGGGTCGGTGATCACCGACCACACCTTCTCCGGGTCGCCGGACAGAACTGCCGAGCCGTCGAGCTTCACGCCATCACTCCAGTCCCCGCCCGGCGCGCGGCCGCAGCGGTCATTTCCGAGTCGTCGTTGCGCATTAGGTCGTACAGCTCCGTGGGCGAGATGGGCATTGACGAGATCCGCCGTCCCACCGCGTCCTCGATGGCCGAGGCGATCGCCGCCGTCCCCGGGATGACGCCGGCCTCGCCGGCCCCTTGATGCCCAGCGGGTTCAGCGGCGACGGCGTCGTCTGATGGTCGATCACCACGTCCGGCACCTCGCTCGAGTACGGCATGAGGAAGTCCATGTACGAGGCGTTCTGCAGCTGCCCGTCGGCGTCGTAGACCATCCGCTCGTACAGCGCCCCGCCCACGCCTTGCGCGACGCCGCCCTGCACCTGGCCCTCGACGATCATCGGGTTCACCACGTTGCCGCAGTCGTGCACCACGGCGTACTTCACGATGTCGATCTCCCACGTCGCCGGGTCGATCTCGACCACAGCCGCATGGGCCCCGGAAGCGAACGTCGACCGCAGCGGCGAGTAGTAGTCGCGGTGCTCCAGCCCCGGCGCATCGCCCTCGGCCACCGGCGGCTTCGAGTCGTCGTGCGTCGTGAACTGGGTGGCCTGCTTGGCCGCCTCGTCGAACGCGTAGCGCAGCGGGTTGGAAAGGACGGCGACGGTCCGCAGCGGGATCGACGTCCCCGGCACGCCCTTCACCTGGATCAGGCCCTCGTCGATCTCGAGGTCCTCCGGGGAGGCCTCCAGGACGTCGGCCGCGATCCGCAGCGCCTTCTCCCGCACCCCGCGTGCAGCCAGTGCGATCGCGTTGCCGCTCATCACCGCGGCCCGCGAGGCGAACGTCCCCACGGCGTAGCCGAAGCGGCGGGTGTCGCCGGTGGTCACCTCGATGTCCTCGATCGGCACCCCGAGCTCCGAGGCCACGATCTGCGCGAACGCCGTCTCGTGGCCCTGGCCCTGCGACGTCAGCCCCGTCGACACCAGCACCTTGCCGCTGCCGAGCACCTGCACGTGCCCGCCCTCGTACGGGCCGGGCCCGGTGCCCTCCACGTACAGCGCCATCCCGATGCCGAGGTGCTTGCCACGCGACAAGGCTTCGGCGCGGAGCGCCTCGGCGTCGTCCCAGCCGACCAGGTCGCGAAGCTTCGTCATGAGCCCCGGGTAGTCGCCCGAGTCGTAGATGACCGGCCGGCCGTCCTGGAACGTCAGGTGGTGGTCGTAGGGGAACTGGTCGGGCTGGATCAGGTTCCGCTCGCGGACGACGGCGCGGTCGATCCCGAGCGCGTCGGCGATGCGGTCCATCGTCCGTTCCATCGCGTAGCAGGCCTGCGGCCGCCCGGCCCCGCGGTACGGCGTCACGATCACGGTGTTCGTGTAGACGCTGTCCACGCGCACCCGGTACACGGGGATCACGTACGGGCCGACCAGCTGGGTCGCGGTGATGATCGGGACGATGATCCCGTAGGGCGTGTACGCGCCGTTGTCGTGCAGCACGTGGACGTCGAGCGCCGTGATCCGTCCCTCGTCGTCGTAGCCCACGGTGATGTCCTGGCGCTGCTGCCGCTCGTGCGCCGAGGAGATGAAGTGCTCACGGCGGTCCTCGGCCCACTTCACCTCGGCCTGCAGCGCGATCGCGGCCATCGGCACCAGCAGCTCCTCCGGCCACGGGTGCACGATCTTGACCCCGAAGCCGCCGCCGACGTCCGGCGCGATGACCTCGACGGTGTCCAGCGACAGCTCCAGCTTCGCCGCGATCGCCGCGCGCACCGACGTCGACGCCTGGTGCTGGTGTAGACCCGCAGCGACCGGTCGTCGGCGTCCCACTTCGCGTGCACGCCCTTGCCCTCCATGGGCATGGAGGCGCTGCGCTCGATGTACTGCGTGAAGCTCAGCGTGTGCGGCGACGCGGCCAGCACCGGCTCGACGTCGCCGGTCTCCTGCCGGTGCCGGGCGGCCACGTTGTCCGGGACGTCGTCGTGCACGGCCGCCTCCGCCTCGGCGGCGGCGTCTACGCCGACGACGACCGGCAGCTCCTCGTAGCTGACGACGATCCGCTCGGCGGCGTCCTCGGCCACGTACCGGTCGGTCGCGACCACCATCACCACCGGCTCGCCCACGTGCCGCACGACGCCGTTGGCCAGCGAGTACGCGGTGCGCGGCTCGGTCAGCTGCGGGTGAGGGATGAGCACCGGCAGCGGCTCGGCCATCGGGCCGGTCAGGTCCTCGTAGGTGTAGATCGCGACCAGGCCCTCGACGTCCAGGGCGCCCTCGACGTCGATGTCGGTGATCCGGGCGTGCGCGTGCGGCGACCGCACGAACGCCGCGGCCAGCGCCTTCGAGCCGATGTCGTCGAGGTAGCGGCCCTTGCCGATGATCAGCCGGGCGTCCTCACGCCGGCGGACCGGCTCACCGAACAGCTTCGTCGTCACCGGAGCTTCCCTTGTCGGACTCCCCGCCCCCAGGCATAGGTACCTTTACCTGCGTTTTCGCCTCCAGAACGCACGTATAGGTACCTATGCCTGGGGCGAATGCGGTCATCGGGCGCCGTCCCGCATGGCGGCGTTGGCGTGGTGCACGGCCTTCTTGATGTTGGCGTAGCCCGTGCATCGGCAGAGGTTGCCGCCGACCATGTCGTCGACCTCCTCCTCCGTGAGCTCCGCGGCGTTGTCCCGCTTCTCCAGGCCGGCGGCGATCGTGGTCAGGAAGCCCGGCGTGCAGAACCCGCACTGCAGGGCGTGGCACTCGCGGAAGGCCTCCTGCACCGGGTGCAGCACCTGGCCGCCGCGGTTGTCCTCGCGCGCGAGGCCCTCGACCGTCGTCACCTCGTGCCCGTCGACCTGGACGGCGAGCAGCAGGCAGGAACGCACCGGGTCGCCGTCCACGAGCACGGTGCAGGCCCCGCAGACGCCGTGCTCGCAGCCGACGTGCGTGCCGGTCAGCCCGAGGTCGTGGCGCAGGGCGTCGGACAACAGACGGCGCACCGGCACGGTGGCTTCGCGGGGAACGCCGTTCACGGTCAGGGTGATGGTGCGGTCCGTGTCGACGGAGGTCATGCCGCCCTCTCTGTGCTGATGGCTCGGCTCCGGGGTCGCTCCGCTCCTCGGTCGCTGGCGCTCCCTGCGATGCTCACTCGCCCGTCGCTCTCGCGTCAGCTTCCGCGGCTGCGTCGCGAAGGGTTCGTTCCGTGAGGACGCCGACCAGCAGACGCCGGTAGTCGGCGCTGGCGTGGATGTCGGTGTCCGGGTCGACCATCGTGCGCGCGAGCGCACCGGCGGCCGCCCAGTCGGCGCCGTCGACGGGCGACCCGGCGACGGCCTCGGTCAGGTCGTGCACCTCGGGGGTGATGCCCACCGAGACGTAGGAGGCGCGGACGCGCTCGACGCGGCGGTCGGCGTCCAGCGTGACGACGACGCCGGCGCCGCAGACGGCGTAGTCGCCCTTGCGGCGGGCGACCTCGGCGAAGGCGGTGCCCGAGCGGGCGGGCAGCGCTGGGAAGAAGGCAGAGGTGACGACGGCGGGCCCGGAGACGGAGGTCTCCAGCGGGCCGACGAAGAAGTCGCGCCAGCCGATCGTCTCGACGCCGCCGGGCGAGGCCACGGAGACGGAGCCGTCGGTGAGAGCGAGGACGGAGGTCATCTCGCCCGACGGGTCGGCGTGCGCTATCGAGCCGACGGTGGTGCCCCGGTTGCGGATGGCCGGGTGGGCGACGTTCGCCGTCGCCCGCGCCAGCAGCGGCTGGACCCGCGCGGCGGCGGCGGCGTCCAGCAGGGCCCGGTGCCGCACCAGCGCGCCCACCGTCACGCCCTCCACGCTCACGTCGACGGAGTCGAGGCCGGGCACCCGGTTGATGTCGACCAGCGTGGTGGGCGCCGCGAGCCGCATGGAGAGCAGCGGGAGCAGCGACTGGCCGCCGGCGAGCACCTTGGCGCCCGGGCCCTCGTCCGACAGGACCGTGAGGACGTCGTCGAGCGTGCCGGGGTCGGCGTAACGGAACGGTGCGGGCTTCACCGGCTGCGGTCACCTCCGTGCGAGACGTGCGCGAGCAGTCACTCTGTCACCGCCCCAGGGACGGCGAAAGTACCTCAGTGCTAAATCTTTATCGCTCCCGGAGCGGGGGTCGTTCCTGCCCCGGAACGCCGCACGCCGCCCCTGCGAACAGGGGCGGCGTGCGGTCGGGACAGCCGGGATCGCCGGCTCGCGGGCTAGCGGTTCGTGCCCGGGGTGCCCGGTCGGCCGACCTGGTCGACCGACGACGGGTCGGGTCGCACCTCGTGCCCGCCCGTGTGCCCGAGCGCCGGGCCGGTCCCGCCCACGAAGCTGCCTTCCTCCAGCAGCGCAGCCTTCATCTCCGGCGGTGCCACTGCCCGGGCGATGTGCCAGCCGGCCACGACGACGATCGTGCCCAGGGCGATGCCGCTGAGCGGGAAGGAGTCGGTGACGTTCAGCGTCACGTTGCCGATGGCGATGATGATCCCGGCCGAGAGCGGCACCAGGTTGATCGGGTTGGCGAAGTCGACCCGGTTCTCCTTCCAGATCTTGGCGCCCAGCAGGCCGATCATCCCGTAGAGGACGACGGTGATCCCACCGAGCACCCCGCCCGGGACGATGTTGATCAGCGCGCCGAACTTGGGCACCAGGCCCAGCAGGATCGCCACGATCGCGGCCACGTAGTAGGCCGCGGTGGAGTAGACGCGCGTGGCGGCCATGACGCCGATGTTCTCGGCGTACGTCGTGGTGGGGAGCCGCCGACGGAGGTGGCGACGACGGTGGCGACACCGTCGGCGAACACCGCGCGGCCCATCACCGGATCCAGGTCACGCTTGGTCATCGCGGCGACGGCCTTGACGTGGCCCGCGTTCTCCGCGATCAGCGCGATGACCGCCGGCAGCACCAGCAGGCTGAAGTTCACCGAGAACGTCGGCGTGGTGAACTCCGGCAGCCCGATCCAGTCGGCCTGTCCGACGGCGTCGAAGTTGATCCGGTCCCGGGTGGTCTCCTCACCGGTGTTCGGGTCGAAGGAGGTGATCTGGCCGGTCGTGACGTCGAGCAGGACCGAGAGCAGGTAGCCGAAGATCAGGCCGAGCAGGATGGAGATGCGCGCCCAGAAGCCGCGCAGCAGCAGCGAGGCGATGATCACGAAGGTCATGGTCGCCAGGCCGACCCACTGGTCCTGCGGCCAGTACACGCCTGCGACGACCGGGGCCAGGTTGAAGCCGATCAGCATGACGACGGCGCCGGTGACGGCCGGCGGGAGCGCCGCGTTGATCGCCCGGGGGCCGACGAAGTGGATGAACACGCCCGCCAGGGCCAGCACGACGCCGGATACCAGGATCGCGCCCAGCACCGCGGCGTCACTGTCGGACTGAGCCCGTACCGCGAGGACGCCGCCGACGAAGGCTGCGCTGGTGCCCAGGTAGCTGGGCACCTGGCCCTTCACGATCAGCAGGAAGATGATCGTCGCGACGCCGCTCATCATGATCGCGAGGTTCGCGTCCAGCCCCATGATCAGTGGGAAGACGAAGGTCGCCCCGAACATCGCGACCACGTGCTGTGCGCCGATCCCGACCGTGAGCGGCCAGGACAGCCGCTCGTCCGGGGCTACCGCCTCACCCAGGGGCGGCGTCTTGCCGTCCCCGTAGAGCTTCCAGCTGAACGCCATCTGAGCGCCTCCTCCGACACAACTTCCGACCCGAATCGGTGCCGGTCAACGGGCCGCGTCGTGGGCCCAGCCACCACCGGGAGCGGCCAATGTGTCACCAGATCGACCCTGGCGGAAGTACCTCAGTGCTAAATCGTTATTGCAGGTAGCAACGGATACTTCACCGCTGAGACATCTGTGGGTACGGTCGGACAGGTGACCGCCACAGCACCCCGGGAGCCCCATCCGCCACGTCCGGCGTCCGGTCGGTCGCCCTGCGGTCCGGCGTCTACGCCGACTCCGTCAAGCTCATGCAGGTCAGCCGGGACGTCGCCGCGACCGACGGCGTCACCGCCGTCCTGGTGGCCATGGCGACGCCGCTGAACCTCGAGCTCGCGGGCAACATGGGTCTCGCCCCCGAGGAGCCGACCTCCCCGAGCAGCTCCTGATCGCCGTCCGCGCCGAGGACGACGACGCGCTGGCCCGAGCCCTGGCCGCCGTCGACGCCGCCCTGGCCGCCCGCGAGCGCTCCACCGGATCCGCGCAGGCCATCCCGCAGCGCACCATCGGCGCCGGGCTGGGCGAGCTCGAGGGGAGGGCCCCGCGCTGGCGATCGTCAGCGTCCCCGGCCAGTACGCCGTCGTCGAGGCCGCCGACGCCATCGCCGCCGGCCGCAGCGTGCTGGTCTTCTCCGACGGCGTCCCGGTCGAGCACGAGGTCGCGCTCAAGCGCGCGGCGCACGACGCCGGCGTACTGGTCATGGGCCCCGACTGCGGAACCGCGATCGTCTCCGGCGTCGCCCTCGGTTTCGCCAACGTCGTCCGGCCCGGGCCGGTGGGCCTGGTCGCCGCGTCCGGCACCGGCGCCCAGCAGATCTCCTGCCTGCTCGACATGGCCGGCGTCGGCGTCTCGCACGTGCTCGGCGTCGGCGGCCGTGACCTGAAGGAGGAGGTCGGCGGGCTGGGCACGCTCGACGCCCTGGCCGCGCTCGACGCCGATGACGCCACCGAGCGGGTGCTGCTGGTCTCAAGCCGCCCGCGCCCTCGGTGGCCGCAGCCGTCGGGCAGTTCGCCGACGGGCTCTCGGTACCGGTGCGCTCCGCCGTCCTCTCGCCGGAGACGCCCGACCTGACCGCAGCGGTCGAGGGCCTGCTGACCGACATGGGGCTCGACGTCCCGGTGTGGCCGTCCCGGCCCGGACCGGCCGAGGCCGCGGTGCCCGGCGCCGTCCTCAAGGGCCTCTACTCCGGCGGCACGCTGGCCGACGAGACGATGCTGCTGGCCGCGCCGGCGCTCGGCGACATCCGCTCGAACACCCCGCTGGAGCCCGAGCTCGACCTCGGTACGGACCTGTCCGCCTCCGGTCACGTCGTCATCGACTTCGGGGACGACGCCCTGACGGTGGGCCGCGCGCACCCCATGATCGACCCGACGCTCCGGCTGGAGGCACTGGCCGCGCTCGCGGAATCCGGTGAGCCCGCCGTCCTGCTGATGGACGTCGTCCTCGGCTACGGCGCGGACCCGGACCCGGCCGGGGCGCTCGTCCCGGCGCTCACCGCCGCCCGCGCGCGGACCGCCCTCCCCGTCGTCATCGCCCTGATCGGCACGGAGGGCGATCCGCAGGGCTGGTCCCGCCAGGCCGATGCCCTGGCCGCCGCCGGTGCCGCGGTCTTCTCCTCCAACGCCGCGGCCACGCGGTACGCCCTCGACCTGCTGGGAGCATCCACGTGACCCTCGGTGGCCTGCTCTCCGCGCCCCCGGCGATCGTCGCCGCTGGCGTCGACGTCTTCTCCGACGCACTCCGCGCCCAGGGCGCCGACGTGCACGACGTCGACTGGCGCCCGCCGGGCTTCGGCGACCCGGCCGACCTCGCCGCACTGGCGCTGGACCCCCGCCGCAACGCCGCCAACCGGGTGGCCGTCGAGCGGATCATGGCGGCGGGCTCCCAGCTGGTCGACGTCCGCCCGGCCCGCGAGGTCATCGGGCTCGAGGACCGCACGCTGCTGCACTCCGGCCCACCGCTGACCTGGGAGACCGCCTCCGGCCCCATGCGCGGCGCGCTGATCGGCGCCTGCCTCTTCGAGGGCTGGGCCACCGACGTCGAGGACGCCGAGCGGATCCTCGCCGCCGGCGAGATCACCCTCGACCCGTGCCACCACCACCGCACCGTCGGGCCGATGGCGGGAGTGACCAGCCCGTCGATGTGGATGTGGTGCCTCAAGGACCCGGTCCACGGCGGGCAGGCGTTCTGCAACCTCAACGAGGGCCTCGGCAAGGTGCTGCGGATGGGCGCCTTCAACGACGAGGTGCTCACCCGGCTGGCCTGGATGCGTGACGTCCTCGGGCCGATCCTGCAGAAGGCCGTCCGGTCGATGGCCGATCCCCTGGACGTGAAGAGCGTGCTGGCGCAGATGCTCCAGATGGGCGACGAGGGGCACAACCGCAACCGCGCCGGCTCGCTGATGACCCTGCGCGAGCTGTCGCCGTCGATCGTGGCGGTGGAGGGCGTCCCGTCGTCCGACATCGCCGAGGTGCTGCGCTTCATCGGTGGCAACGAGCACTTCTTCCTCAACCTCGGCATGCCGACGGCGAAGCTCGCGCTGGACGCCGCCCGCGACGTCCCCGGCTCGTCGATGCTCACCGTGATGAGCCGCAACGGCACCGAGTTCGGCATCCAGACCGCCGGCACCGGCGACCGCTGGTTCACCGCCCCGGCCAACACCCCGGTCGGCCTGTTCCTGGGCGACTACGGCCCGGACGACGCCAATCCCGACATCGGCGACTCCGCGATCATGGAGACCTACGGCGTCGGCGGCTTCTCGATGGCGGCTGCCCCCGCGATCGTCCGCTTCGTCGGCGGCACCGTGCCCGACGCGCTGGCGACCACCGAGCGGATGTACCAGGTCACGCTCGCGGAGAACCCGGCCATGGCGATCCCGATCATGGGCTTCCGCGGCTCACCGACGGGGATCGACGTCCTCAAGGTGGCGCGTACCGGCTGGCTGCCGCAGATCAACACCGGGATGGCCGGCCGCATCGCCGGCACCGGCCAGGTCGGCGCCGGCCTCGTGCAGCCGCCGCAGGCGTGCTTCGAGCAGGCGCTGACCGCGCTGGCCGAGGAGGCCCGCACCGCCTGAGTCGCCGAATGTGACGACGTGGTGGCCATCAGCCGCTGATCGCCACCAGTTCGTCGCACTCGACGCGCACCTAGGCGGGGCCGCAGGTGAGCAGGTGGTCGACCGCCGCCGCGAATCCGGCGGGCCCGTCGAGCGGTGACCCGAACGGCACCCGCAGGTCGTAGCAGCCGCTCCTGCCCTGCACCCGGAACCGGACCCCGAAGCGGTCCAGGCCGAGCAGCCGGACGTCGTCGTGCCGGCCGGCCCACTGCTGCACCCGGCCGCACAGCCGGCTCAGCGCGCGGCTCTCAGCGGCCATGAGCTCGGTCTCGGCGGCGCTGACGACGTCCGGCCGGGCCTCCAGGAAGTCCTCGGGCTCGACGTCGCTGGAGATCCCCGCCTCCTCCAGCACCACCTCGGCCAGGTCGAGCCGGACCAACGAGGCGCTCAGCCCGACGTCGAACAGGGTGTCGCAGGGGTAGGTGTCGGCGAAGTCCAGGACCAGTCGCGCGACGTCGTCCTCGGGTACCGGAGTGACCCAGCCGGACAGCTGCACGACCCCCGCACGGGGTGCCGCAGCGGCAGCGGCGCCCGGTCGGTGACCGCCAGTCGGGCCGGGACGTCGCCGACGGGGAGGAGGCGAGAGCGTTCATCACCTGGCCGGACGTGGGGACGACGAGCAGCACGTCCCCACTCCTCGTGGTCGTCGCTCCCCAGAGCTGGCTGATGCCGAGCCCCGCACAGTGGAGCGAGGCCGCGGGGCGGGCGGCGACCGTCCGTGCCCGCTCCGCCAGCGGCGGCTGGTGCTCGGTGGTCGCGGACGAGGAGGGCGAACCGGCCGTCATGGGACCACCTCGGAGGAGTACTGGATGGGTTATAAGGTAGCCTAACCAAACAACGCCAGGTCGCGAAGAGGTGCCCGTGAACACGCCCCGTCCCAAGGTCCGGCTCAGTCGCGCGCTGGGCATCCCGCTCACGCCGAAGTGCGTGCAGTACTTCGAGCGCCGGCCGTACCCGCCGGGTGAGCACGGCCGCAAGCGGCGCAAGGACAGTGACTACTCCACCCGGCTCAAGGAGAAGCAGCGGCTGCGGGCGCAGTACGACATCAGCGAGACCCAGCTGCGGGCCGCCTTCGACCGGGCCAAGCGCTCGGGCGGCAAGACCGGCGAGGCGCTGATCCAGGACCTGGAGTCGCGGCTGGACGCCACGGTGCTGCGCGCCGGGTTCGCGCGGACCATCTACCAGGCCCGCCAGTTCGTCACCCACCAGCACGTGCTGGTCAACGGCACGCGGGTCGACCGCCCCTCCTACCGGCTCGAGCCCGGCGACTTCATCCAGGTCGCCGAGAAGTCCAAGAAGAAGGACCCCTTCCTCGTCGCGGCGTCCGGGGCGCACGCCGAGGCGCCCAAGTACCTCGAGGTGCGGCTGGCCGACCTGGTCGCCCGCGTCGAGCGGACGCCGGGCCGCGACGAGGTCCCGGTGATCTGCGAGGAGCAGCTGGTCGTGGAGTACTACTCCCGCTGATACGCGCTTGCCGGGCGGTGACGGAACCCGACAGGATCGGGTCATGTGGAGCGCGTTCTCGCAGGACGGTGAGCCGGACCCTGAGTTCCACCGCCGGATGAGCGCACCCGACAACGAGATCCCGGTCGCAGTGCCGCTCAACACCGTCCTGGCGCGCACCTCCGACGTCGCCGTCGCCCTCACCGGTCTCCAGGTGTACTCCACCGGCGTCTCCTTCGACCTCGCCTTCCGCGTCCGGTCGCCGCTCGAACCGGCGCACCGAGGGCTCAGCGACCTCGTCTTCGAACACGGCGCGTCGTCAGGACGCTTCCTGCTGGGCATCGAGATGGCCGACGGCCGGCGGGCGAGCAACGTGTTCGGCCGCGACAGCGACGACGGCATCGTCTTCCACGCCGGTGGTGGCGGTGGTGGCGAGCTGTCGGTGGACCAGTCGTGGTGGCTGCACCCCTTCCGCCTGCGGGTCCGCTGCGCTTCGTGCTCGGCTGCGCCGCCTGGGCATCGACGAGACCAGCACCGTCCTCGACGGCGCGGTGATCCGGCAGGCGGCCGCGGACGTCGTGACGCTCTGGCCCTGGAGCCCGCCCGACCACGACCGACCGCCGCCCCCTGCTCCGGATCTGCCGACGGGCAGCTGGTTCGCCGCCGGCTGACGGAAGCGCTCGTGGACGTCGTCCGCGTCAGCAAGCGGCTGTCCTTCGTGCTCCGCCACCAGCCGGCCAGCGTCGGGATCGCGCTCGACGCCGCCGGCTGGGTGGGCGTGGACGACCTGCTCCGCGCGCTGGCGGCGCACGGTCTCCCGCTCACCCGCGAGGACCTCGACGCCGTCGTCGCGGGCAACGACAAACGGCGGTTCGCCCTCGACGAGAGCGGCACACGGATCCGCGCGAGCCAGGGCCACAGCGTTCCCGTCGACCTCGGCTACGCGCCCGCCACTCCACCGGCCGAGCTGTTCCACGGCACGGTCGAGCGATTCCTCCCCGCGATCCTCGCCGAGGGGCTCTGGCCCGGGCGCCGGCACGCGGTCCACCTCAGCGCGGACGTGGCCACCGCGCGCACCGTGGGCGGACGGCGCGGGCGAGCCGTCGTCCTCCGTGTCGAGGCCGCGCGGCTCGCAGCCGACGGCACGCGCTTCTCCGTGTCCGCGAACGGCGTCTGGCTCGTCGACGTCGTACCGCCGGAGTACCTGTCGGTCACTGAACGCGGCCAGCGTTGAACTTGTCGTGAGCAGAGCGGGCCGTGCGTGCGATCCGGTGGGATCATGGTGCTCGACAGCCGTTGTCGGCGCCGCGGGGGCCGAGGCGCGTGTCAGGTGGGGTGCGGCACTGAACGAGCGGCTGGCGGAGCTCATCCCGAGCAGTCCGCGGACCGAGATGCAGCGTCTGGTCCTCGAGCACGACTGGTCCGAGACTGCGCTCGGCGCCGTCGAGGAGTGGTCGTCCACGCTGTTGACCACGGTCAGCAACGCCCTGAACACCCGCTTCGCCAAGCTGCTCATGTGGGGCCCCGAGCTCACCATGGCCTACAACGACGCCTACGCACCCATGCTGGGGTTGCGGCATCCGGACGCGCTCGGCAAGCGGGTGTCTGACGTCTGGGTCGACGTCTGGGCCGACATCGAGCCGATGATCGACGACGTCTTCGCCGGTGGCGTCACCTACTTCGAAGACCTGCCGCTCACGATGACACGGCACGGTTTCGAGGAGGAGTGCTACTTCACCTTCTCCTACAGCCCTGTCGTCGAGCCCGGCGGACGGGTCGTGGGCCTGCTCAACACGGTCGTCGAGACCACCCCACGGGTCCTGGCCGCCCGACGGCTGACCGTTCTCCAGCAGCTGGGCAGCCTGCCGCGCTCGGCGCACGGCGACACCGTCGCCGCCGTCACGGCGACTCTCCAGGTCCTCGCCGAGGCGCGGATGGACTGCCCGTTCGGGCTCGTGTTCATGGAGGACCGCCCCGGCAACCCTCGGCTGGTCGCCGGACATGGCGCGAGTGCCGAGGGCGATGTGGTCCGGAACCTGTTCGGGACGGCCGTGCACGCCACGATCGCCAGCGGTGAGCCGCAGCTGGTCACCGATCTGGCCGAGCCGCTCCTCGGGTTGTCCCCGGCCCAGTCCGAGGCTGTCGGGGCCGCGGACGTCCACACCGCCGTCGTCCTGCCGCTGACCCTCGTCGGCACCTCGCGTCCGACGGGTGCCGTCGTCCTCGGCACCAGCCCGCACCTCCGGCTGGACGACGACTACCGGACCTTCCTCTCACTCGTCGTCGGGCAGATATCGGTCGCGCTCGCCGACGCCCGGGCGGTCGAGATCGAACGTCTCCGCGCCGCCGAGCAGTCCGAGCTCGACCGGGCGCGGGCGCAGTTCTTCACCGAGGTCGCCGTCACTCTCCAGCGCGCCGTCCTCGGGCCGACCGCGCTGCCCGAGGGCTTCGCCGTCCACTACGAGCCGGCCACCGGAACGCTCGAGGTCGGCGGCGACTGGTACGACGTCGTCGACCTGCCGGAGGGTCGCTACGGGGTGGTCGTCGGCGACGTGGTCGGGACGGGGCTGTCCGCGGCCGCGGTGATGGGCCAGCTCCGCAGCGCCGGCCGGGCGCTGCTGCTGGAGAGCAGGTCGCCCGCGCACGTGCTGTCGGCGCTCGACCGCTTCGCCTCGCTGATCCCCGGGGCCTCGGTGAGCACGGTGTTCTGCGGGATCGTCGACCCGGCCACGGGCATCCTCCGGTACAGCAGCGCCGGTCACGTCCCCGGCATGGTGGTCGGCGTCGACGGTGAGGTGACCATGCTCGAGGCAGCCGGCTCGCTGCCGCTCGCCGTGGTCCCCGACCTCGAGCGCCCCGAGGCCGACGTCGTCCTGGCGCCCGGCTCGACCCTGCTCCTCTACACCGACGGCCTGATCGAACGGCGGGACGAGCCGCTGGACGAGGGTCTGGCGCGGGCCGCCGACGCGCTCCTCAGCGGTCACGCCCTCGCGCCCGCGGACCTGGCGGATCTGCTCCGCCTGAAGCTGCTCGGCGACGCCCCGGACGACGACGTGGCCTTCCTGCTCTACCGCTGCTGATCGCGACCCGGGTCAGGCGGGGAGCGAGTCCAGCGGGATGCCGACGTAGAGCATCCCGATCAGGTCGCCCGCGGGGAGTGCAGCGGGGCGTAGGCGGTGAAGTACGGCCGGTCGGCGACCGTCGCGGCGCCGGTGTACGTCTTGCCCGCGTGGACCGCGGCCAGCACCGGGTTGACCCTGCCGTCGGCGTCCGTCCGGGCGATGTAGGTGCCCACGTTCCGACGGCCGGCCGGGGTGACGACGGTCGTCGCGGCCCGCACCATGCTGCCGTCCGCGTCCAGGCGCTGGAACAGCGTGCAGCTCCCGCCCACCCGGGCCACCACCTCGTCCACCAGCGCGGACGGCCGGCCCGGGTCGTCGTTCAGGTCGACCGGATCGCCGCCGAGCAGCAGCTCGGGGAGCTCCGCGGCGTGGGCCTGCGAGGTCGCCTGGTCGCGCACCGTCAGCGTCCGTCGTCCGCTGCCCAGTTCCACCCCGCCGGCCTCGTCGACGAGGTGCTGTGCGGCGTCCAGGGCCCGCCGCACGTAGGCGACCCGCTGGCTCTCGGCCAGCTGCCCGACCGCCTCGGTGATCCTGGCCGAGCCGCTGGCCGCGCGGTCGACGTTGTCGACGACGCGGTCGGTGGCCACCCGCTGCTGCTCGACGGCGGCGGCGATCGAGTCCTGCGCCTCCGCGATCGAGGCGAGCGTGCCGCCGATCCGCTGGATGACGTCGACGGCGTGCCCGGTCTCCTGCTGGACGGCGGCGACCTGGGCGCCGATGTCCTCGGCGGCCTGGGCGGTGCGCCCCGCGAGTTGCTTGACCTCCTGGGCGACGACCGCGAACCCGCGGCCCACATCGCCGGCCCGGGCGGCCTCGACGAAGGCGTTCAGCGCGAGGGTCCGGCTCTGCTGGCTGATCGCGGTGATGAGCTGGACGAGGTCGGTGATCGCCGAGCTGGCGGCCTGAAGTGCGGCGATCCGCGCGTCCACGGCCTGGGCGTCGCGGACGGCGTCCTCGGCGACCGACGAGGCGCGCGCCGTGCTGGCGGCGATCTCGCCGATCGCGGCGCGCAGCTCGGACAGCGAGGCCGCGGCATCCCGGGAGGTGTCCGACACCTCCCGGCTGGCCTGCGACAGTACGCCGGCCTGCCGTGCGGCGGCCTCGAGGCTCACGTCGCGCTGCTGCTGCTGCTGCTGCTGCTGTTGGCGGGCAGGGGCAGGCGGCCGCGGCGTCGGAACGGTGGCTGTCGGAACGGTGGCCGTCGGAACGGTGGGCGTCGCGGGCGGACCGACGTGTCGGCGAACTGACCTGCGCACGACCGATTCCTCCTGAGATTCCGTCCGACGATCTCCGATGCCACGGCTCGCGGTCGACGATCTCCGGGACACGGTAGGTCGCGTTCCACCGCTGGCGGCAAGGGCGCGCCGCTGATCCCACCCCTTGGAAAGCCGGTCGCTGACCGCCTTTCTGATGTCGCTCTAGCGACTCCAGTTTTCTTTTGGGACAGGAGTTGAGTCCGCCTACTGCGCTGCCGAAGCTCAGTTCGTCAACGAACAGGCACAGCCGTCGCTGAGCCGGGTGACCCCATCCGCGCCGTACTGAGCCACTGAGAGAACAGGACCCTGCAATGCGCAAGTCGCGCGTTCTGCTCGCCGGTGTCGCGGTCGCCGCTGCCGGTGCCGCCACCACCGCCTTCACCGCCAGCAACACGCTCGCCCCGCCGGACAACGTCGCTGGCTACGACGACGCTGTTGTGTCCGGGGCAACCGTCAACAACATCAGGTACAACCCGCACACCAACCCGGCGCAGCTGGCGAGCGTGGCGTTCACCGCGACGAGCGACGTCACCAACCTGGCCGCGACGATGAACCTCACCATGAGCGGTACGTCGGTGGCCACCAGCTCCAGCTGCCCGATCACCGGCACTGTCGGCGCTCAGGTCATCACGTGCACCCTCAGCAGCCCCGTCCTCTTCGAGGCCTTCGACGGCATCGGCCTCACGGTCGTCTCCCAGTAGTTCGTCCGGACCGGGCGGGGCGGCACTGGGCCGCCCCGCCCGAACCCCGATCGGTGCCTTCCCTATGACAGCCGCATCCAGATTCGCGAGCACCGGCGCCGTCGTCGCGCTGGTGCTGGCGACCGTGTGGCTCTTCTGGCCGACCGGGCTGGGCGGCGCGACGACGTACATCAGCACGTACGGCAACAGCATGGAGCCCGGCTTCTCTACGGGGACCTGGCCGTGCTCACCTCAGCAGGCTCGTACTCCGTCGGCGACGTGGTCGCTTACCGCAGTGAGTCCCTCGACACGATCGTCATGCACCGGATCGTCGACGGGGACGCAGACGGCTTCGTGACCCAGGGCGACAACAACGACTGGCTCGACGAGGACCACCCGACGGAGGAGCAGATCCTCGGCCGGCTCTTCTTCAGCATCCCGCAGGGCGGCGCAGTGCTCGGCGCGCTCCGCTCGCCCGGTGTGCTCCTGGCCTTGATCGTCGCCGCCGCATCGGTCGTCGGCGCGACCGCGAAGCCCCCGTGCGGCACCACGTCCGGGCGTTGCGCCGTCGCATCGCCGGCTCCTCCGTGCCGGCCCGGGCCCGAGCGGCGCTGCCGGCGCTGTCCCGCACGGCCATCCCGACGCCGGCCGGCGGAGCGTCCGCGGTGACGCGCGCACGGGCCCGCCAGGTCGCGCTGGGCGCCGCGGGGGTGACTGTCGTCGCGGCCGCCAGCTGCGTCGTGCTGCTCGTACTACCGCCCACCCGGACGGACTCGCGCACGGTGCAGGTGATCCAGCAGGGCGAGTTCACCTACACCGGCGAGGCGGTGGTCGGCACGACCTACCCCTCCGGCATGGTCACGACCGGCGACACCGTCTGGACCTCCCTCGTGCAAGACCTCAGTGTCTCCTTCGCCAACGCCGTGACCGCACCCGGACTCGACGACATCACCGGGACGCTGCGCCTCGATGTCGTGGTCACCGCGCCGGACGGCTGGAGCGCACTCGTCACCAGCGGTCCCGTCGTCGCCTTCCGGAACGGGACGGGGACCGCATCGGTCCCCTCGACACCGGCGCGGCCAGGGATCTGCTCGACCGGCACCACGCCGAGATCGGTACCGCCGGCGGCTCCGCGACGCTCACCGTCACTCCCGTCGTCGAGACGACCGGCACCGTGGAGGGGCGCAGCTTCACCGCCGCCGCGCCGGCCGGCCTGGACTTCACGCTCGATCCGATGGTGCTCCGGCCCGTTGCCACCGAACCCACGGCCCTCTCGCCGAGTGTTCAGACGGCGGTGGACATCGAGAAGGTCGTGCCTCGCAGCCTGCAGGTCCTCGCCGTGTCACTGCCGTTGGGCGTCGCCCAGAAGATCGCCGGCACTGCCCTCCTCCTCGCGCTCGTCGCTCTGGGCGGCGGGGCGTGGGTGGGCCGGATCGGACGGGGCGACGTCGCGGACCAGTTCCTCGTGCGGCATGCCGACCGGATCCTGCCCGTGGCCTCGTTCACCCCGGGGACCACGGTCATCGACGTCTCCGACGCCGAGGCGTTGCACCGGGTCGCGGAGCGGTTCGACACCGTCGTCCTGCACCACGCCGGTGAGGACGAGGACGTCTTCGCCGTCCGGGATGTCGACGCCACCTACCGCTTCGTCGTCCCCGGCATGCCTGACCGTCGCCGCGGCAAGCCGCCCGTCCCGGCGCCGGTGTCACCGTCGGCCGCCGAGCCTGTGGACCTGACCGCGCCACTGGCCAAGGCCGTCCCCGTGCCCGGCGGCCTCTGGGGCAGCTTCGCCTAGCTCGAGCGCGGCAGAGTGCGCTGACGTCCGATCCCGACCTCAGAACCGGACGTCAGCTCACCCGCTCCGAACGCCTACGCCTTGACGATCTAAGCCTCGAGGATCTACGCCGTGACGATCGCGGCGACCGGGCCTCCGCCGGACGGGCCCTGGTGCACCGCGGCCACCGACACGAAGACGGCCGGGTCGCCGGTCACCGACGCGGTCACGCCGCCGACGGTCGCCTTGATCTGGCGGTGCCAGGAGACGTCGGAGTCGTCCAGCATCGCGTTGCGCCGCCCGCGGACCTTGCCGTCCGGCGACGCCTCGCACTTGAGGAACACGTTGACCAGCCGGCCGCCCAGATCGGTGTGGTGCGGGCGCTCGGGCAGCTCGAGGCCGGCGTCGCGGATGGCGTTCCAGATGCCGTCCTGGTCGAGCGCGTCCTTCATCACCGAGTGGCCGACGCGGTAGTTGCCGCCGTGCCCGCGGGCGTTGCCGACGACGACGATCTGCGCGCGGTCCAGCTCGACGCCCGAGGAGCAGGAGGCGACGGCGCTGAAGAGGGACAGGTCGCGCATGATCTGCTCCTGCGTCGGCATCTCGATCTCGCCGAGCGCCACCGCGATCCCCAGCGCCGTCGTGCCGTTGGAGATGTCCATCGAGCCGTGCGGCTCCTCCAGGATGGTCGTCTGGCCGCGCTCGTGGGCGTCGCGGATGGTGTCGATGGTCAGCAGCGGCGTCTTGGTCTGCACGTAGTGCACGTCGGCCAGGTCGGTGATGCCGGCGGCCTCCATCGCCTGCTTCACGCCCTCGGCGACCTTCTCCACCATCGCGACGCGGCCGATGTCCTCGGGCAGCAGGACGTCGCTCATCGCGTACCCCACGGTCAACCGCGGCTCGTCGGTCTTCTCGACCGCGTCCTCCGGGAGGGTGGCGAAGACGGTGGCGTGCGGGCTGATCACGCCGTCGGTGCCGCCGGACCACACGATCGGGATCTGCTTGACCTCGTCGAGGAGCGGGAGCCCAACTCCAGCAGCACCTCGCGGAAGGCGCGGTCGGCGATGATCCGCGTGTAGTCGTTGATCCCGCCGTTGCCCTCAGTCTTGCCGATGACCGCCACGACCCGGTCGGCCTCCAGGACGCCGTCCTCGATGAGCTTGGCGAGCTCGGAGGCGTCGCTGACGTTGTGCAGCGGGACCTTGCGGACCTCGATCGGTGCGGGCACTGGCACTCCTTCTCAGGGACTGGCTACGGATCAGGCGGTGATGACGGTGCCGGCGTCGTCGCCACTGACGGCGTCGGCGATGTGCTCGAGAGAGGTGATGACGGCTCTGCGCCGTCCGTCGGCGGGATCGCTTCCCTCGACGAAGCGCAGGGCGGCCTCGACCTTGGGCCCCATGCTGCCCCGGGCGAACTGACCCGCTGCAGCGTGCTCGCGGAGTTCGGCGACGGTCACCCGGCCGAGCGGCCGCTGGGACGGCGTGCCGAAGTCGACCATCACGTTCGGGACGTCGGTGGCGATGACCAGGTTGTGGGCGTCCAGCTGCGTGGCGAGGATCGCGGCGGTCAGGTCCTTGTCGATAACGGCCTCGACCCCGCGCAGCCCGGCGCCGTCCAGGCCGTCGTCGGTCACCGGGATGCCGCCGCCCCCGGCGCAGACGACGACGAAGCCGGCCGCCGCCAGGGCGCGGATGGCGGGCGAGTCGACGACGGATCGCGGCTCGGGGCTCGCCACGACCCGGCGCCAGCCCTTCTCGCCGCGGTCCTCCCAGATCTGGCCGAGGGAGACGAACTGTTCCGCCTCCTCGCGCGGGAGGAATCGACCCACCGGCTTCGACGGCGCCCGGAAGCCGGGATCGTCGACGTCGATCAGAGTGCGGGTGATCAACCCGGCGGTGCGCTGCGCGAGCCCGCGGGCCTCGAGTGCCGCGTCGAGTTCGTCGGCGACGGTGAACGCGATCGTCGCCTGGGTCTGCGCGACGTTCCAGTCCAGCGGCACAGGCGGGACGACCTGTGCGGCCATCTCGTTCTTGACCAGCAGGTTACCCACCTGCGGGCCGTTGCCGTGGGTCAGGACCACCTCGACGCCGGCCGCGACGACGTCGGCGACGTGCTCGGCCGCCGCACGGATGGCATCCCGTTGCGCCTGGACCGTCGCCGACCCGTCGGGTCCGGTCATGGCGTTGCCGCCCAGAGCGATCACCACACGGCGCGACGTCATCCTGGAGACCCTAGCGGCAGTTTCCTTAGCGGTGAAGTACTTGTTCCGGTCGAGCTCAGCGCCGCCAGAAGTCGAACGGATCGCGACCGGGGCGGAAACCGGCTGCCTCGACGATGTCGACGGCCAGTCGGAACTGCTGGCCGACGGCGGCCGGCTGGTGCGCGTCGCTCCCGAAGCTCACCGCGTCGCCGCCCTCCTCGTGGAACCAGCGGATCTGGTCGACCGAGGCCAGCGGGCTGCTCGTGTTGATCTCGAGAGCGCGACCGGAGGAGGCCAGCGCGCGGAACACCGCGCGGTACTCCTCCTCGAACGTCTTCTCCACGTAGCGCTGGGTTCCTCCCGGCCAGTAGCGCCGCGGGAAGTCGACGTGCGCGAGCACCTGGAAGACGTCACTGGTCTCGATCATGTCCACCAGTTCGCCGAGGTAGCGGCGCATCGTGGCGTCGGCGTCGTCCCAGAGCAGGTGGCCGACGCCGTAGAGGCGACCGTCCTTCGACAGCGAGTGCAGCGAGCCGAGGACCCGGTCCACCGGGGCGTCGCGCAGGTAGGCGGCCACGCTGGCCGAGAACAGGTGCGGCTCGCCGGTCTCGACGCCCGACCAGATGCGCAGTTCCGGGAACCGGTCGCGCACCTCGGCCAGCTCGGCGAAGTAGCCCGCCACGTCGATCTCGGCGTGCCGGGACGCGTGCCGGTCGACCAGGCCCTCGTCGGTCGCGCGGTCGTCGGGGTCCCAGACGGTGAAGTCCAGGTGCTCGGTGAAGGCGATGGCCGGCAGGCCCAGTGCGACCGCGCGCTCGCAGGCCCGGCGCATCGTCGAGGAGTCGGCGGTGTCCCAGGACCAGTGGGTGTGGACGTGGTTGTCGGGCGGCAGGCCCTCCTGGGATCGCATCGCTGTGGATTCTCCCCTCTCCTCCACAGCTGCCGCCGGGAGGTCGGTTCCGTCGTCCACGGTGCCTACTGTCGGGGCATGACCACCGCTGCGCCGCCGTCCGAGATCGCTGACGAGGCGCTCGCCATCCTCCGCGAGCTGACCGGTCGCCCCGACGCCGTCTTCCGCGAGGGGCAGGACGCCGCGGTGTCGGCGCTCGTCGAACGCTCCCAGCGGGCGCTGGTCGTCCAGCGCACCGGCTGGGGCAAGTCGGCTGTCTACTTCGTCTCCACCGCGCTGCTCCGTCGCCGCGGCAAGGGTCCGACCCTGCTCGTCAGCCCTCTGCTGGCGCTGATGCGCGACCAGGTGACCGCCGCCGCGCGTGCGGGCATCCGCGCCGTGGAGATCTCCAGCGCCAACATGACCGAGTGGGACGACATCGCCGCTCGCCTCGCCGCCGACGACGTCGACGTCCTGCTGGTCTCACCCGAGCGGTTGACCAACCCGCGCTTCCGCGAGGAGCAGCTCCCGGGGCTGGTCGCCCGGTGTGGCCTGGTCGTCGTCGACGAGGCGCACTGCGTCTCCGACTGGGGGCACGACTTCCGCCCCGACTACCGCCGCATCCGCGATCTGCTGGGCACGCTCCCGGCCGGGACGCCGGTGCTCGCGACCACCGCGACCGCGAACGAGCGCGTCGTCGCGGACGTCGCCGAGCAGCTGGGCTCCGGAGGCGTGGAGGTGACGACGGTCAGGGGCCCGCTCTCCCGTGACTCGTTGCGGCTCGGCGTCCTCCGGCTCCCCTCCGACCGTGCCCGACTGGCGTGGCTGTCCGCGCACCTCGGCGACCTGCCGGGCAGTGGCATCGTCTACACGCTGACCGTCGCGGCTGCGGAGGAGACCGCCGCGCTGCTGCGCGGCGCCGGCCACGAGGTGCGGGCGTACACCGGCCGGCTCGACGACGCCGACCGCAAGGACGCCGAGGAGGCGCTGCGCAACAACGAGGTGAAGGCGCTGGTGGCCACCTCGGCGCTCGGCATGGGCTTCGACAAGCCCGACCTCGGCTTCGTCGTCCACCTCGGTGCACCGTCGTCGCCGGTCAGCTACTACCAGCAGGTGGGCCGCGCCGGCCGCGCCGTCGAGCACGCCGACGTCCTGTTGCTCCCCGGCCCCGAGGACCTGGCGATCTGGCAGTGGTTCGCGACCTCGTCGATGCCGCGGGAGGACCATGCGGCCGCGGTGCTGACGGCGATGGCCGACGGCAAGGCCTGGTCGGTGGCCCGTCTGGAGACGGTGGCCGACGTCCGGCGGTCCCGCCTCGAGCTGCTGCTCAAGGTCCTCGCCGTCGACGGCGCGGTGGAGCGGGTCCAGGGCGGGTGGCGCTCCACCGGGCAGCCGTGGGTCTACGACGCCGACCGCTACGCCCGCGTCACGCGCACCCGCGAGGCGGAGCAGCGGTCGATGATCGCCTACGCCAGGCCGGTGGACGAGGCGATGTGCCGGATGGCCTTCCTGCAGGAGGCTCTCGACGACCCGACGGCGGCGCCGTGCGGGCGCTGCGACGTGTGCGCCGGTCCCTGGTACTCGGCCGACGTCCCCGAGGCCGCGGCGGAAGCGGCGTCAGCCGCGCTCGACCGGCCGGGGTGGAGCTGGCGCCCCGGGCGCAGTGGCCCACCGGCGCCGACCGGCTGGGTGTCGACGTCAAGGGCAAGATCGCGGCCGCTGACCAGGTCGAGACGGGCCGGGCGGTCGCCCGGCTGACCGACCTCGGCTGGGGACAGCGGCTGCGGACGCTGCTCGGGGACGACGGTCTCGGCGGCGTCGTCGACCTGGAGGCCCCCAGCATCGAGGAGGACCCGGACGCCGCGTTCGACGTACCCGTGAAGCGGTCGATCTCCGATCTACCCCCGGACGACGAGCTCATCCGGGCGTGCGCACGGGTGCTCGGGTCCTGGGACTGGAAGGAGCGGCCGGGTGCGGTCGTTGCCATCCCCTCCCGCCGCCGGCCGCAGTTGGTGACCGGGCTCGCGCAGGGGCTGGCCCGCCTGGGGCGCCTGCCCTACCTGGGGAGATGACGCTCCAGCACGGTGGACCGACCGGTCAGCCCGGCGGGAACAGCGCCTTCCGGCTGGCGGCCGTGTGGGACCGCATCGTCGTCGGACCGGAGCTGCGCGACGGCCTGACCCAGGCCGGGTCCGCGCCGATCCTGCTCGTGGACGATCTCGCCGACTCCCGCTGGACCATGACCGTGGCGGGGCGCGAGCTCCGCCGCGCGGGGCGGCCGGGGTGCTGCCCTTCGCCCTGGCCCTCACCGCCTGACGGCCCCGTCCCGAGGAGGACGGGGTCCTCTTCTGCCCCCACGCCTCGCACGCTCGGCGCAGGACCCTGCAGAGAGGCCGTATCCACAGCCTTTCGCACACCTGTGCGAAAGTCGGAGTAACGTGCCCCCATGGGCAAGGACCCCGCCCCCTCGGCACTCGGAGAAGGATCCCGTCCTCCGCACCCCTCGCGAGCTCGCGGTGAGCCTCGGCACGAGGCCGGGCCTCTGGGCGGGGCCGAGTCAGCCCTCCATGTGGGACCTGGCCGAGGAAGCCACGCTCGGGCCACTGGCCGGCCACGTCAGACGGCACGAGCTCAGCGACGGGGCATGGGTCGACCACCTGCCCGGCTGGGTCGCCGGCTCGGACGAGGTGCTGGAGGTGCTGCTGGGCGACATCGGCTGGCGGGAGGACCGCCGCCAGATGTACGAGCGGGAGGTGGCTGTCCCGCGCCTGTTGCGCTGGTACAGCGGCAGGGAGACGCTGCCGCACCCGTTGCTGACCGAGGCCCGCGACGCGCTGAACCGGTACTACGGGGTCGAGCCCGCCGACCGTTTCGTCAGCGCCGGCATGTGCCTGTACCGGGACGGGCGCGACAGCGTCGCGTGGCACGGGGATCGCCTCGGCCGCGGCCGCTCCACGGACACGATGGTCGCGATCGTGTCGTTCGGTTCCCCTCGCCCACTGCTGCTGCGCCCGGCGAAGGGCGGGCAGAGTCTGCGCTTCCCGCTGGGGCACGGCGACCTGGTGGTCATGGGCGGCTCGTGCCAGCGCACCTGGGAGCACTGCATCCCCAAGACGACGAAGCCCGTGGGGCCTCGGGTCAGCGTGCAGTTCCGGCCGACCGGCGTCGCGTGAGGGAACCCAGCATCCCCGCCTGACACGGGCAGGGGCGACCCCACCCCTTGTTGCTCGCACGCCCAGGGCGAGCCTCCTGAAGGGCCGGGACCCCCTGCAAGGGGCCCTGAAGACCGTGTATGGTTCTCCATGCGCCGCGCGGACCGGGAGGTCCGCCGGTCCAGGTGCCCCGCTGTGGCGGGGGCTGGAAACCGGCGTAGTGTTGGACATCCAGCCAGCAGGGAAGCCCGTGAGGGTGGAGTTGTTGCGCGTCCGCTCTTTGAGAACTCAACAGCGTGCCGAAAGTCAGTGCCAAGTATTACCCCGTGCCGGGGCCCTTCGGGTTCTGGTTTGGGATTCCTTTGGTTGATTGATATCGCGAGTGTCAGCTCGCGGTTCTCAGCTGGTTCAAATTCATCTACGGAGAGTTTGATCCTGGCTCAGGACGAACGCTGGCGGCGTGCTTAACACATGCAAGTCGAACGGTGAACTCCGCTTGCGGGGGATCAGTGGCGAACGGGTGAGTAACACGTGGGCAACCTGCCCTCAGCTCTGGGATAACTCCAAGAAATTGGGGCTAATACCGGATATGACTGCTGACCGCATGGTCTGGTGGTGGAAAGATTTATCGGCTGGGGATGGGCCCGCGGCCTATCAGCTTGTTGGTGGGGTAGTGGCCTACCAAGGCGACGACGGGTAGCCGGCCTGAGAGGGTGACCGGCCACACTGGGACTGAGACACGGCCCAGACTCCTACGGGAGGCAGCAGTGGGGAATATTGCGCAATGGGCGGAAGCCTGACGCAGCGACGCCGCGTGGGGGATGACGGCCTTCGGGTTGTAAACCTCTTTCAGTAGGGACGAAGCGGAAGTGACGGTACCTACAGAAGAAGCACCGGCCAACTACGTGCCAGCAGCCGCGGTAATACGTAGGGTGCAAGCGTTGTCCGGAATTATTGGGCGTAAAGAGCTCGTAGGCGGTTTGTTGCGTCGGCTGTGAAATCCCGAGGCTCAACCTCGGGTCTGCAGTCGATACGAGCAAACTAGAGTGTTGCAGGGGAGACTGGAATTCCTGGTGTAGCGGTGAAATGCGCAGATATCAGGAGGAACACCGGTGGCGAAGGCGGGTCTCTGGGCAACAACTGACGCTGAGGAGCGAAAGCGTGGGGAGCGAACAGGATTAGATACCCTGGTAGTCCACGCCGTAAACGTTGGGCGCTAGGTGTGGGGCTCATTCCACGAGTTCCGTGCCGCAGCTAACGCATTAAGCGCCCCGCCTGGGGAGTACGGCCGCAAGGCTAAAACTCAAAGGAATTGACGGGGGCCCGCACAAGCGGCGGAGCATGTTGCTTAATTCGATGCAACGCGAAGAACCTTACCTAGGCTTGACATGCACGGAAATCCTCCAGAGATGGTGGGTCCGTAAGGGTCGTGCACAGGTGGTGCATGGTTGTCGTCAGCTCGTGTCGTGAGATGTTGGGTTAAGTCCCGCAACGAGCGCAACCCTCGTCCTATGTTGCCAGCACGTGATGGTGGGGACTCATAGGAGACTGCCGGGGTCAACTCGGAGGAAGGTGGGGATGACGTCAAATCATCATGCCCCTTATGTCTAGGGCTGCAAACATGCTACAATGGCCGGTACAAAGGGCTGCGATACCGTGAGGTGGAGCGAATCCCAAAAGCCGGTCTCAGTTCGGATTGGGGTCTGCAACTCGACCCCATGAAGTTGGAGTCGCTAGTAATCGCAGATCAGCAACGCTGCGGTGAATACGTTCCCGGGCCTTGTACACACCGCCCGTCACGTCACGAAAGTCGGTAACGCCCGAAGCCGGTGGCCCAACCCTTGTGGAGGGAGCCGTCGAAGGCGGGATCGGCGATTGGGACGAAGTCGTAACAAGGTAGCCGTACCGGAAGGTGCGGCTGGATCACCTCCTTTCTAAGGAGCACTGGCCGCTCTCCTCGTGAGGGTGGTCCAGAGCCGCGCCCAGGACGCGATGGCCCGTCACTACCGATGGGTCGGGTGTTTCTGGGGTGGTGCTCGAGGGTGGAACGCTGACCAGTTCGGCCGCCGGCTTCGGTCGGTCCTCAGTACGGCGTCGCTTCGGTGGCGTGTGGAAGTGGATCGCGTGGAGTGCGGGGGTCGTAGGCGCGCTGTTGGGTCCTGAGGGAGCGGGCGACCGTTTGCTCATGTCGGGGCCGGTCTGCATCTCATACCGTCGTCGCCCTGTGGGGTGGTGGGTCTGGTGGGGTGGGGGTGATCGGTGTCTGGTCGTACGTTGAGAACTGCACAGTGGACGCGAGCATCTTTTGACTCTGATTAGCAGAGTTCTTGTAGGCCCGCCCGTCTTTGTTCCTTCCGGGGCAATGGTGGGTGGGATTTTTGTGTGGCCAAGTTGTTAAGGGCGCACGGTGGATGCCTTGGCACCAGGAGCCGATGAAGGACGTAGGAGGCTGCGATAAGCCTCGGGGAGCTGTCAACCGAGCGTTGATCCGAGGATTTCCGAATGGGGAACCCCGCACCAGTCATGTGGTGTGACCCGCGCCTGAACACATAGGGCGTGTGGAGGGAACGTGGGGAAGTGAAACATCTCAGTACCCACAGGAAGAGAAAACAACCGTGATTCCGTGAGTAGTGGCGAGCGAAAGCGGATGAGGCTAAACCGATCGCATGTGATAGCCGGCAGGCGTTGTGTGGTCGGGGTCGTGGGACCGTCTGGAGTGTTCTGCCGAGCACTCGGGGAGTGAGAAAACAGCGTCGTTAGTGGAAGGCCTCTGGAAGGGGTCGCCGTAGAGGGTGAGAGCCCCGTACACGAAAACGCGTTGTCTCCCTTGGGCGTGTTCCCAAGTAGCACCGAGCCCGTGAAATTCGGTGTGAATCTGGCGGGACCACCCGCTAAGCCTGAATACTCCTGGTGACCGATAGCGGACAAGTACCGTGAGGGAAAGGTGAAAAGTACCCCGGGAGGGAGTGAAATAGTACCTGAAACCGTGTGCCTACAAGCCGTGAGAGCCTTATGTCGCTTCGTGCGATGGGGGTGATTGCGTGCCTTTTGAAGAATGAGCCTGCGAGTTAGTGGTACGTGGCGAGGTTAACCCGTGTGGGGTAGCCGTAGCGAAAGCGAGTCCGAACAGGGCGAGTCAGTCGCGTGCCCTAGACCCGAAGCCGAGTGATCTACCCATGGCCAGGTTGAAGCGCGGGTAAGACCGCGTGGAGGACCGAACCCACCAGGGTTGAAAACCTGGGGGATGAGCTGTGGGTAGGGGTGAAAGGCCAATCAAACTCGGTGATAGCTGGTTCTCCCCGAAATGCATTTAGGTGCAGCGTCACGTGTTTCTTGCCGGAGGTAGAGCACTGGATGGCTGAGGGGCCCCACAAGGTTACTGACGTCAACCAAACTCCGAATGCCGGTAAGTGAGAGCGTGGCAGTGAGACTGCGGGCGATAAGGTTCGTAGTCGAGAGGGAAACAGCCCAGATCATCGGCTAAGGCCCCTAAGCGTGTGCTAAGTGGAAAAGGATGTGGAGTCGCAGAGACAACCAGGAGGTTGGCTTAGAAGCAGCCATCCTTGAAAGAGTGCGTAATAGCTCACTGGTCAAGTGATTCCGCGCCGACAATGTAGCGGGGCTCAAGCACACCGCCGAAGCCGTGGCATTCATGCAACAGCCTGTCGCCGGCCTCGAGCCGGCGGCCAGGTGTGTGGATGGGTAGGGAGCGTCGTGTGGCGGTGGAAGCGGCGGAGTGATCCAGCCGTGGACGCCACGCGAGTGAGAATGCAGGCATGAGTAGCGAGAGGGGAGTGAGAACCTCCCCGCCGGAAGACCAAGGGTTCCTGGGCCAGGCTAATCCGCCCAGGGTGAGTCGGGACCTAAGGCGAGGCCGACAGGCGTAGTCGATGGACAACGGGTTGATATTCCCGTACCCGCGAAGGAACGCCCATGCTGAACCCAGCGATGCTAACCGCCCGAACGCCCGTGACCGATCCTTTCGAGGTGAGGCGTGGGTTCTAGCGCGGGACCCGGACTGGTAGTAGGCAAGCGATGGGGTGACGCAGGAAGGTAGTTCTACCGGTGAGTGGTAGTACCGGGGCAAGGGTGTGGCCCGCGACGTAGGTAAATCCGCGTCGCACGAGGGTGAGACCTGACGCATAGCCGAATGAGGCGAATTGGATGATCCTATGCTGCCGAGAAAAGCCTCTAGCGAGTTCCGAGCGGCCCGTACCCCAAACCAACTCAGGTGGTCAGGTAGAGAATACCGAGGCGATCGAGCGAACTGTGGTTAAGGAACTCGGCAAAATGCCCCCGTAACTTCGGGAGAAGGGGGCCACTTCCTGTCAACACCTTGACGGTGGGCAGCGGGGGTGGCCGCAGAGACCAGTGAGAAGCGACTGTTTACTAAAAACACAGGTCCGTGCGAAGTCGTAAGACGATGTATACGGACTGACGCCTGCCCGGTGCTGGAACGTTAAGGGGACGGGTTAGTCCTTCGGGGCGAAGCTCAGAACTCAAGCGCCAGTAAACGGCGGTGGTAACTATAACCATCCTAAGGTAGCGAAATTCCTTGTCGGGTAAGTTCCGACCTGCACGAATGGCGTAACGACTTCTCAGCTGTCTCAACCACAGGCTCGGCGAAATTGCACTACGAGTAAAGATGCTCGTTACGCGCGGCAGGACGGAAAGACCCCGGGACCTTTACTATAGCTTGATATTGGTGTTCGGTTCGGCTTGTGTAGGATAGGTGGGAGACTGTGAAGCGGGCACGCCAGTGTTCGTGGAGTCGCCGTTGAAATACCACTCTGGTCGAATTGGATGTCTAACCTCGGTCCGTGATCCGGATCAGGGACAGTGTCAGGTGGGTAGTTTAACTGGGGCGGTTGCCTCCCAAAATGTAACGGAGGCGCCCAAAGGTTCCCTCAGCCTGGTTGGCAATCAGGTGTCGAGTGCAAGTGCACAAGGGAGCTTGACTGTGAGACCGACGGGTCGAGCAGGAGCGAAAGCTGGGACTAGTGACCCGGCACCGGCATGTGGAAGCGGTGTCGCTCAACGGATAAAAGGTACCCCGGGGATAACAGGCTGATCTTCCCCAAGAGTCCATATCGACGGGATGGTTTGGCACCTCGATGTCGGCTCGTCGCATCCTGGGGCTGGAGTAGGTCCCAAGGGTTGGGCTGTTCGCCCATTAAAGCGGTACGCGAGCTGGGTTTAGAACGTCGTGAGACAGTTCGGTCCCTATCCGCCGTGCGCGTAAGAGACTTGAGAAGAGCTGTCCCTAGTACGAGAGGACCGGGACGGACGAACCTCTGGTGTGCCAGTTGTACCGCCAGGTGCACTGCTGGTTAGCTACGTTCGGCAGGGATAACCGCTGAAAGCATCTAAGCGGGAAGCTCGCTTCAAGATGAGGTCTCTCACCGGGTCAACCGGGTAAGGCCCCGCCCAGACCAGCGGGTTGATAGGCCGGAAGTGGAAGCACCGCGAGGTGTGCAGCTGACCGGTACTAACAGGCCGAGGGCTTGACCACACACACCTCCCTCTGTCTTCGACCGGGGGTGCGGGAACACTGGTCAGAGTCGTTTACGAAGATTGCTTCGCGTCCACTGTGCGGTTCTGAACGCACGACCACTCCGGTTCCCCACCGGAGGTGTGGTCGGCAGCGTTCTTCCGGTTCCCCACCGGAGGTGCGTTGATATGTTCACAGAGTTACGGCGGCCATGGCGAGAGGGAAACGCCCGGCAACATTCCGAACCCGGAAGCTAAGCCTCTCAGCGCCGATGGTACTGCCCTGGAGACGGGGTGGGAGAGTAGGACGCCGCCGGACAACCATTCCCGAAGGGGCCCCAGCATCCATGCTGGGGCCCCTTCGTGCGTGCTGAGTCCTTGCTGATCGATCACGAACTACGGCTGTCGAATGGCGGCGAGGAAGCGTCATACGGTCTCGGTCGCCGGCAGTCCGGAAGCGGCGTTCGGGCGCCGGACGCACGGGATCGATCCCGGGCGCTGGTGGCCGGCGCCGTCCGCGTCACGGAGTTCCACCGAGAGCCCGTCCCGGAAGCCGTTGACCGATCGACAGGCAGGACGCGGTCACGATCGTCAGGCGGTCGCCGTGCCGGCTTCGCACAGGAGCACCGTAGAGCCAGCAGGCCCCGCTCCGCCGGACGACGGAGCGGGGGCCTGGTGAGGTCGTGATCAGGTGACGACGCGGCGGATCCCGACGAAGGACAGGGCGGCCGCTGCGAGACCGATCACCAGGGGAGCCCCACGGCGAGGGTCAGGAGCGACTGGTCGGCGAGGCAGCCGCCGACCGCCGGCCACGCCTGCAGGCCGGTGATCAGGACGGCGAGCCCACCGAGGACGACGACCGACAGGATCACCAGGCCCCAGACGCCGTTCGCCCCCAGCGCTTGAACACCACCCCGATCCCGATGCCGGAGAAGATGAAGGCCAGCATCGGTGTGCCCGACACCAGCACCTGCAGGAAGAAGCTGCCGGCCTGCATCGGCTGCGGCGCCCAGAATGCCAGCCCCACGCCCCAGCCGTCGGTCGCGTCCCCGAGCGCGTCGAGGGCGGCCAGTGTGACGCCGTATCCCAGCGCCGACACGACGCCGACCAGCGCGACGCCGAGCCAGTAGGTGTGGCGGCTGAGGCTCACCCCATGGCGAACGGGAGCAACTGCGTGACCGCCTGGACGAACACGACGCTGACCGTGACGTACAGCGCTAGGACACCGCCGGTGAAGCCGGCCCCGGTTCGTCCCGGAGTTCGGCCAGGCCCCACACCGCCACGTTGATGGCGAAGCTGATGCCCACGACGAGCCAGGGGATGCCGAAGATCATGGCCGGGTTCACCACCTGCATGCGGGCGGCGGCGAGAACGCGGTTCATCGGGGGACCTCCTCGAGGTCGACGGAGGGAGCGGCCGTACCCGGCCGGGTGGGCTGCAGGCTCATGGCGACGACGAGTTGCTGGAGGCTGGTGGGCTCGGTGGAGAGGCCCGCTGCCGCGACGTCGTCGGCGTCTGCGCCCCCGCTGAGCTGGACGACCGACCGGCTGTGCCCGCCGATGCTCTCGGTGTGCAGCACCTCGTGCCGTGCCGCGAAGGCGGCCACCCGGTCCTTCGGTCCGGTCACCGTGAGGGCCTTGCCCTCAGCGACTCCGCGTCCGCGTCCAGGAGGACCCGCCCGCGGTCGATCAGCAGCACCCGCTCGAGCAGGCTGGCGATCTCCTCGATCAGGTGCGTCGACAGGACGACGGTGCGCGGGTTCTCCGCGTAGTCGGCGAGCAGGCGGTCGTAGAACAGCTGACGGGCGACGGCATCCAGGCCCAGGTACGGCTCGTCGAAGAGCGTGACTGGTGCGCGCGAGGCCAGGCCGATGATGATGCCCACAGCAGAGTTCATGCCGCGGGACAGCTTCTCGATCGTCCGCTTCGCCGGCAGGTCGAAGTCGACCAGGAGGGACTGCGCCAGGTCGGCGTCCCAGTGGGGAAGACCGTGGCCGCGGCGCCGAGGGCGTCGCGTACCCGGTAGTGGTCGGGGTAGCGCTGGCCCTCCTTGATGAAGCAGATTCGGCCGAGCACCCTGTCGTTCTCTTAGGGTCGCTCCCCCAACACCTCCAAGGAGCCGCTGGTGGGCACGCGGTGACCGGTCAGCAGCTGCGGGGTCAGCGCCGGAGCCCCGTCTCCACCGGAGGCCGACCGCTGCGCCTCACCGGACGAGCGGCCAGGTTGCGGCCTGTGGCGTCGGGGGCCTATGCATCGACGGTGTACATCGGAGCGGACACGGACGTGCGGACGGGAGAGTGCGCCGTCCGGCGGCCCCTGCCCGGCGGCTGGCCGACGGCGTGGGGAGCGGAGCTGCACCGGGTGGTGGCGGCCGCCGAGGCGCTGGACCCGGACGCCGCCGCACGGGGAACCGCGTGAGCCTCGTCGTCCGTGCCCGCCGGGTCGTGCTGCCCGACGGGGAGCGCGCCGCCACCGTGCACACCGAGGCCGGCCGGATCACCGCCGTCACTTGCTTCGACGATGCGCCGTCGGCGGCGGTCACCCTCCCCGACGACGAAGTGCTGCTCCCCGGCCTGGTCGACAGCCACGTGCACGTCAACGAGCCCGGGCGGACCGAGTGGGAGGGCTTCGCCTCCGCGACGCGGGCCGCGATCGCCGGCGGGGTCACCACGATCGTCGACATGCCCCTCAACTCCGTGCCGGCGACGACCACCGTCGAGGCGTTGCACGTGAAACGCGAGGTGGCGAAAGGCCAGGTCAGGGCCGATGTCGCCTTCTGGGGTGGCGCCGTGCCCGGCAATCTCGACCAGCTGCGCCCGCTGCACGACGCCGGCGTCGTCGGGTTCAAGTGCTTCCTGCTCGACTCCGGTGTGCCGGAGTTCCCGCCGCTCGACGACGCCGGTCTGCGGGCCGCGCTCACCGAGCTGGCCCGCGTCGACGGGCTGTTGATCGCGCACGCCGAGGACGCCGACGTGATCGCCGCCGCTCCACCCCCGACCGGTCGCAGCTATGCGGACTTCCTGGCGTCGCGACCCGGTGCCGCGGAGGAGTCCGCGATCCGCACGCTGGTCGCGGCCACCCGTGACACGGGAGCCCGCACCCACGTCGTCCACCTGGCCGACGCCGACGCACTGCCGATCCTGCGCGCGGCCCGGGCCGAAGGCGTGCGCATCACGGTCGAGACCTGCCCGCACTACCTAGCCTTCGCCGCCGAGGACGTTCCCGACGGGGCGACGGCGTTCAAGTGCTGCCCGCCGATCCGGGAAGCGACCCACCGCGAGGCGCTGTGGGCGGCGCTGTCCGACGGGGACGTCGATCTGGTGGTCAGCGACCACTCCCCGTGCACCCCGGACCTGAAGCGGCTGGAGGCCGGTGACTTCGGCGAGGCCTGGGGCGGCATCGCCTCCCTGCAGATCGCCCTCCCCGTGGTGTGGAGCGGCGCGCGGGCGCGCGGCATCGGCCTGGACCGGGTCGTGCGCTGGATGGCCGAGGCGCCGGCCCACCTGGCCGGGCTGCCGACCAAGGGGGCGATCGCGGTGAGCCGGGACGCCGATCTCGTCGCGTTCGCGCCGGAGGAGCCCTGGACCGTAGGCGTGCTCGCGCACCGCAGTCCGGTCACGCCCTACGCCGGCCGGGAACTGGTCGGCGTCGTCCGCCGGACCTGGTTGAGGGAGAGCCGGCCGACGGCGCCCCGCTCGGGCGGTTGCTGCGGCGCGGCGGCGTGCCAGAGTGAGGTCCGCCCCGTCGACCGGAGGAGACCGATGAGCGACTTCGCCCGTCTGCCCGACCTCGCCAGCCGCGCCCTGGGCGGCGGGGTGGTGGCGGCCAACGACGAGTCGTTCGCGGAGCGCGAGAACCTGGTGCGTCCGGAACCCCGGTCGCCCGGACGGAGTTCGGGCACAAGGGCAAGGTCTACGACGGCTGGGAGACCCGCCGACGCCGGACGCCGGGCCACGACTGGGCCGTCGTGCGGCTCGGCACTCCGGGCATCGTCTCGGGGGTCGTCGTCGACACCTCGTTCTTCAGTGGCAACTACCCGCCGCACGCCTCGGTCGACGGGGCGGCGATCGAGGGCACTGCTCGGTCGACGAGATGCTCAAGGCCGACTGGCAGCCGCTGCTGCCTCAGTCGGACCTGGCCGGTAACAGCTCCAACATCTTCCCGGTCTACTCCGACCGGCGGGTCACGCACGTGCGGCTGAACATCCACCCCGACGGCGGGGTGGCCCGGCTCCAGGTGCACGGGCACGCGGTGCCCGACCCCCGGCTGGTCGACGCCGGCCCGCTCGACCTGGCCGCACTGGAGAACGGTGCCGTCGTCACGGGCGTGAGCAACGAGTTCTACGGTCGCCCGCAGCAGCTGATCGCCCCCGGCCTCGCGCGGAACATGGGGGAGGGCTGGGAGACCGCCCGACGCCGCGAACCCGGTCACGACTGGGTCGAGGTGTCCCTCGCCTGCGAGGGCATGGCCACCCTCGCCGAGCTCGACACCAGCTGGTTCCTGCACAACGCCCCCGGCAGCGCCTCGCTCACCGGCATCGGCCCCGGCGGGGAGATCGCCCTGCTGCCGCGCACCCGGCTCCAGCCCGACACCCGCCACCGCTTCGTCCTCGACGCGGCGCCGGGGGTCGACCGGGTCCGGCTCGACGTCTTCCCCGACGGCGGCATGGCCCGGCTGCGGCTGTGGGGCCGGCCCACGCCCGCCGGCCGCGCGGCACTGGGACGGCGATGGTTCGACGCCCTCCCCGACGTCCAGGCGCTGGAGGTCCTCGGCGCGGCGGGCGTGACCCCGCAGGTCGCGGGCCAAGTCGTCGGCGCGCGGCCGCTCGCGGGCGAGCTGCCCGTCGAGGTGGCGCGGCTGGTGGACGGGCCGGTCACCTGACCGCCGTGCGCGAAGCCGTACGGCGACGGGTGCCGCGCCGCTAGGGTCGGCGGCCTCCACCCGTGCCCGAGGAGCCGCCGTGTCCCGCCGTCCCGTGCGCCTGCTGGTCGCCGCCCCGCTCCTCGCCGTGCCGCTGTCGGCCTGCAGCTTCGGCGGCACCGACTCGTTGCCCGCCGACGAGGTCGCCGACGGGGCGGAGGACGCGCTGGAGGACCAGGTCGGGGTCCGGCCCGAGGTCTCCTGCCCGGAGGACCTCGTGGCGGAGGTCGGCGCGGAGACCCGCTGCACGCTCACCGTGGACGGCGATCCCGAGCAGTACGGCGTGACGGTCACGGTCACCTCGGTCGAGGACGACACCGCGAACTTCGACGTCCAGGTGGACGACGAGCCGCTCGGCTAGGCCCGGGGCGCGCCCGTCGCACGACCTCGGCAGGATGCGGGCGTGGAGACCGCTGCGCGCGCCGACCTGCTGATCACCGACGCCGAGCTCGTGGCCACCGTCGACGACGCACGCCGCGAGATCCCGGGCGGATGGGTGGCGGTGACGGCCGGGGCGATCAGCGGGCTCGGTGGTCCGGGAGATCCGCGGCCCGACGCCGAGCGCACGATCGATGCCCGCGGCTGCCTGGTGACCCCGGGCCTGGTGAACACCCACCACCACCTGTACCAGAACCTCACCCGCGCCTACGCCCCGGCGCTGACCGGTGGGCTGTTCGACTGGCTGGTCACGCTCTACCCGCTGTGGGCCCGGCTGGACGAGGAGGCCGCCTACGTCAGCGCCTACGTCGGGCTCACCGAGCTCGCGCTGAGCGGCTGCACGACCTCCACCGACCACCTCTACGTGCACCCCCGCGGCGCGGCGACCTGATCTCGGCCGAGGTGGCCGCGGCCCGCGACCTCGGCATGCGTTTCCACCCGACCCGGGGCTCCATGTCGCTGTCGGTGAAGGACGGCGGGCTACCACCGGATTCCGTCGTCCAGGACGACGACGAGATCCTGGCCGATTCCCAGCGGTTGGTCGAGGCCCACCACGACCGCTCGCCCCTGGCCATGACCCGGATCGCGCTGGCTCCGTGCTCGCCGTTCAGCGTCTCCACGTCGCTCATGACCCGTACCGCGGAGCTGGCCGAGCAGCTCGACGTCCGGCTGCACACGCACCTGTGCGAGACCCAGGACGAGGACGCCTACTGCCTGGAGACCTTCGGCCGCCGGCCGGTCGAGTACCTGTCCGACGTGGGCTGGATGACCGACCGGACCTGGCTGGCGCACGCCGTCTGGCCCTCGCCGGACGAGGTGACCCGGCTGGGCGCCGCGCGGGTGGGGGCGGCGCACTGCCCGTCGTCCAACATGATCCTGGGCAGCGGGCTGGCCCCGGTCGCCGAGCTGCGGGCCGCGGGCGCCCCGGTCGGGCTCGGCGTCGACGGCTCCGCCTCGGCCGACTCGGCCTCGCTGTGGCTGGAGACCCGGACGGCGATGCTGCAGGGGAAGCTCCGGCACGGGGCGGCCTCGATGTCGGCGCGCGACGCCCTGGAGGTGGCCACCCGGGGCGGCGCGGCCTGCCTGGGGCGGACGGGTGAGATCGGGCAGCTGTCGGTGGGGCCTGCGGCGACCTCGTGGTGTGGGGGCTCGACGGGGTGCGGTTCGCCGGCGCGCTGTCCGACCCCGTCGAGGCGTGGCTGCGCTGCGGGCCGGTGAGTGCCCGGCACACCGTCGTCGGCGGGCGGCTGGTCGTGGCGGACGGCGTCCCGGTGCACGCCGGGCTGGACGAGCAGCTCGCCGCCCACCGCCGGATCGCCGTACGCATCCAGGCATAGGTACCTATGCGTGTGTTTTCGGGCCCCGAACGCATGTATAGGTACCTATGCCTGGGTGGGCGCGGGCGGCCGGGGGCCTCTGTCAGAGGGCGGCGGCGAGGGCCTCGAGGTCGTCGAGGGTGACGTCGAGGTGCGGGGACACCCGCAGCACCGGGCCGGTCATCTCCCCGGTGCTCGCTCGGGACCGATCGCGCTCACCACGATGCCGTGCTCGGTGAGCAGGTGGCTGCGGACACCGACGACATCCATCCCGTCCGGCGGGATCAGCGTCGTCGTCGCCGTCGGCTCGTCGAGCGGCTCCACCACCTGCCAGCCACCGACGCCGTCCAGCAGCTCGCGGGTGGTGCGGCCGATCGAGGCCAGCCGCTCCCGCACGCGGTCCGGCCCGCCGGCGAGGTGCTCGCCGACGGCCACGACCAGCCCGACCCGGCCGGCCACGTGGGCCTCCCCGACTCGAACGCCCGCATCGCCGGGACGTCGTCCCGCTCGGGGAGCACCGGCGTCAGCCGGGCCGCCAGCGCCGGCCGGACGCAGAGCACCCCGACGCCGCGCGGTCCGGCCAGCCACTTGCGGGAGGTGCCGTAGACGACGTCGGCACCGAGGTCGGTGTCCGCGTGACCCAGCGACTGGGCGGCGTCCACCACCAGGGGGACGCCGGCCGCCCGGCACAGCGTCGCCACCTCGGCCGCCGGCTGCAGCAGTCCTCGGTGGCTCGGGATCTGCGTGAGGTGCACGAACGACGGCGGATCGGCGCCGAGCATCCGTTCGAGGTCCTCGAGGTCGACCCGCCCCAGCCCGTCGACGGGCATTGGCTCCGGCCGCAGCCCGTACGTGCGCAGCTGCGCGATGTTCGGGGCGTACTCGCCGGGCAGGCAGGCGACGCGGGCGCCGGCGGGCAGCCGCCACCCGGTGAGCAGGGCGACCAGCGCCGCCTGCGCCGACTCGACGAAGGCCACGTCCGCGGCCGCCATCCCGGCCAGCCCGCCGATCACCGACCGGCCCTGCTGCAGGAGGTCGTCGGCCGTCGCCTCAGCCACGTACCCGCCGAGCTCCGCCTCGTGCCGGCAGTGGTGCGCCGCGGCCTCGAGGGTGCGGTGGCTCTGCCGGCTGCACGCGGCGCTGTCGAGGTGCCGGCCGGCCGGTCGGGGCCGGGCCTTGCGCCAGGAGGCGCCGAGGTCCTCGTGCAGCAGGCTCACGGCGGCCCCGTGCAGGGGCCCACCGTGGGCGGGCGAGTGGTGGGGGCACGGGGTACGTCATCAGGCGTCCAGCTCCCCGCGCGCGACGGACACGCCCGAGTGCGTCGGGTCGCCGTCCAGCGGCTCGACCGAGACGTCGACCAGCGGGAACTCGCCCAGGTCGAGCCCGGCGGGCAGCTCGAAGGTCTGGGTGCCGGGCCGCACGACGCCCAGCGTCACCATGCCGACGACGTCGCGGTCGATCAGCCAGATCTCGTAGTAGCCGTCCTCCAGCTGGGGCGCGTCGAGGTCGACCTCGACCACCCGCGAACCGTCGGACTGCTCGATGACCTCCGCGCGACCGGAGGCCTCGTTGTCGGCCAGGGGTCCAGCGCCACGGCGGTGACCGGTTCCCCGCCGTCCTGGCTCTGCACGACCGCGACCGCCCCGGCGCCGAGCGCGGCCCCGGCGACCACGGCGGCGGCCACGAGGAGCAGCGGGCGCCGGCGGGACCGGAACGGCACCACCTCGGCGGCCGGCTGCGCGGGCTCCTCGGCTGCGGGCGCCTGCCGGGCGACGTCGGTGCGCGGGGTCGCCGACACGCCGGTGGCCGCGGCGATGCCTGCCCAGACGCCCGGCGGTGGGGCCACCGGCGCGCCGGGCGCGGCCAGCTGCGGCACGGCGACGGCGTCGACCGCCCGCTGCAGGGAGATGACCTCCGTCCGGCACTGCTCGCACCCGGCGAGATGGTCGGCGTCGTCGGCAGGGAGGGGCTCGCGCAGTGCGGCGAGCGCGAGCTGCTCAGGCGTGCAGTGCTGCACCGTCCACCTCCAACCGTGTCCGTAAGCGTTCGAGCGTGCGCCGGATATGGGATTTGACCGTGCCCAGCGGGATCCCGGTGCGGTCGGCGATCTGGGCGTGGGTGAGGTCCTCGAAGAACGCGAGTTCGATGATCCCGCGCTGGGGCTGCCCCAGGCGGGCCAGCTCCTCGAGCACGAGGAAACGGTCGGCGACCTGGCTGTCGAATCCCGAGGTGACCCGATCCGGAGGCGCAGCCTGGGCGTCGGCCATCGCGGCCTCGGTCTCGCGCCGCTGCCGCTCCCGCTTGGCCCAGGTGTCGGCGATCTTGTGCCTGGCCACGCCCACGAGCCAGCCGGGCAGCGGGCCCTTGTCGGACCGATAGCCGGCCCGGCCGGTCCAGGCCGAGACGAAGGTCTGCTGGGTGACGTCCTCGGCGTCCGGCCCGGGCCCGAAGGCCCGCACCGCCATGCCGTGGATCTGGCCGGCCCACCGCTCGTAGGCCAGCGCCAGCGCCTGCTCGTCGCCCGCGGCGAAGCGCCGGCCGACCTCCCGGTCGTCCGGCTCCACAGCGTTGCGCTGTGCCGGCACGGGATCCACGCCCACGACGCTACCCATCTCCGCCGGCCGGACGGCGAGAAGGCCGCTCATCGGAGTGGCTCCGCGACCACGACGACGTTGTCCCGGTAGCTGGCGTACTCCGGGAGGAACGGCCCGCCGCAGGTGATCAGGGTCAGCCGGGCCGGTCCGTCGCGGGCGAACAGCCGGTCGAGCGGCAGCGCCTGCTTCTGGATCAGCTCCCGCGACACGACCCGCCAGGTCGTCGTCGTCCCGGCGGCGTCGGTGACGGCCACCTCGTCGCCGACCGCGGCGTCGCGGAGGGTGCCATGGCGCCCAGCCCCTGCTCGCGGTCGTCGACGTGCCCGGCGATCACCGCCGACCCGTCGTCCCCGGCGCGGGGCCGAAGCGGTACCAGCCCACCCGGTCCACCTCTGCGGGGATGGTCATCTGACCGTCGGGCTCCACGCCCACGGGGTCGACGAGCGTGTCGACCCCGAGGGCGGGAACCGCCAGGCGCACCGGCGGGGCCGCCGCTCCTGGTCGTCCGGGGACGCCGGCCGGGCGGTGGTTTCGGGCAGCGCACCCGGATCCCCCGACCCGGCGATGGGGGTCGCCGGGGCGGGGAGGATCTGCTCCACCGGTGCGCCCGCCGACGCCTCCGGTCGGGTCAGCGACCACGTCGTCGGCGCAGCGACGGCGAGAGCCAGACCCAGGACGGTGGTGGCGAGGGCGGGACGCACGGTGGTCTCCTACCTACTGGAGGCGGTGCGGTTCAGCCATGGCTGCGGGCCAGGCGCAGGGCGCCTGCGCCGGCCGCCACCAGGCCGAGCACCGAGAGGGCCGCGACGGGCGCCGGGATCGAGCCGTCGTCCACCAGGCCGGCGGAGCCGCCGGGGACGCCGGACGGCGCCGAGTGGGCGCCGCTGATCGTCTGGACGGCCAGCTCGTAGCCGGCCTCCTCCGAACCCCACGCGTAGGCGATGGTCGTGGTGCCCTCGGCGAGGTGAGGTCGGCCGGGCCGATCGCCACGGTCTCGGTCCCCGCGACGACGACGTCGGCGCTCACCGTGCCCGCGGGCACGGTCAGGCTGGCCTCGTTCGGGTTCTCCAGACCGGGCACGACCACCGTGCCGCCGGCCCGCACGTCGACGGCCGGAGCCGCCGCGGTGTGCCGGACGGTGACCCGCGCCTCGCCGGCGGGGACGGCCGACGTGTCGTTGACGAACGGCGTCAGCGCGGGCTGGCCCTCGGCGGTCAGGTGGGCCACCACGGTCGCGTTGGCGCCGGCGGGCACGGCGACGCCGTCGGCGGAGAGCAGCGGCTCGCCGGAGCCGTCAGCGGCGTCGGCCGGGAACAGCGCGAGGTCGTAGGAGCCGGCGGGCAGCTGCAGCGGGTCGGTCAGGGTGCCGGGCTGGAAGTCGTCGATCAGCCGCTCGCCGTTGGCGTAGACGTCGACCGGGAGGTCCGGGACGGCGTGCAGGACCGAGACGGTGGCGGTGTGGTTGTCGGCCAGCGCCGGGGTGGCGAGGAGGACCAGGGCGCCGGCGGTGCCGACGACACCGGCTGCGCGGAACGAGCTGCGGGTGGTGATCACGAGAGGTTCCTTCCTTGGTGGGGAACTTGCCTGTCACCCCTCCTTCCGGGGCGCCGTCCGATCCGGATGCATCGACTCTCAACCATCTCGCCGAGGCAGGATGGAGACGTGACCTCCGACCGGGACCGCGACGCCGAGGGCGCGCCCGCAACGCCCGGCCCCGGGACGCGCTGGGCCGCCCGCTGCCCTACGGGGAGGTGGGTGAGGAGCGGGCGCCGGAAGGGATCGTGCGCGAGCCCGGCCGGGCCCTGGCGGAGGCGCAGCAGCTGCTCGACGCGGGCCGGCCGTTCCATGCGCACGAGGTGCTCGAGGACGCCTGGAAGTCCGCGCCCGAGGAGGAGCGGCAGCTGTGGCGCGGGCTGGCCCAGCTCGCCGTCGGCCTCACCCACGCCGCCCGCGGCAACGCCCGCGGCGCAGCGGTCCTCCTGGAGCGGGGCGCCGGCACCATCGACGCCTACGCCGCGGATCCGCCGCATGGCGTCGACGTCGCCGGGCTGGTGCACTGGGGTCGGGTGCTCGCCGCCCGCGCGCGCGACGGGGACCTCGCCGGCACGACCGTCCCCCGGCTGGCCGCGGGACGACGCCGAGCGGAAGGGTGACCATGCAGGACACGGCACGGACCGCCGCGGTCGCGCTCGCTGCCGTCGCGCAGGTCGTGGGCAGCCCCTGGGTACGGCGCTGGCCGGTCGCAGCGTGGGCGAGGTCAGCGACCGGACCGAGTCGCTCATCACGCCGGCCGGCTACGCGTTCACCATCTGGGCGGCGATCTTCGCCGGGTCGCTGGCCTGGGCGGTCTACCAGGCGCTGCCGTCCCAGCGCGGCCGTGTGCTGCACCGGCGGACCGGCTGGCCGCTGGCGCTCGCATTCGCGGGCAACGCGCTGTGGGAGGTGCTGTTCCCGCTCATCGGGGTCTCCCAGCCCGTGGTGCCGGCGGTCCTGCTGTTCGCGATCGTGGCCGCGGCGGCGCTGGCGTGGGCTCGGGTGCAGGACCTCCGGTCCGCGGGGCTCGACCGGCTGCTGCCGACGGCGGTCGCCGGCCTGCTCCTCGGCTGGGTAACGGTCGCGGCCGCGGTGAACGTGGCCAGCGCCGGCGTGGCGCTCGGCGCCTCGGCGACGGGCGAGCAGGCCCGTGTCTGGGCGGTCTTCGCGCTGGTGGCCGTGGCGGTGCTCGTCTCGGCGCTCGTGCTGGCGGCACAGGCGGCGGTGGGGCCCTACGCCCTGGCCGTCGGCTGGGGCCTCGTCGCGATCGCCGTCGACGGCGGCCCCACCGTGGTGACCGTGTCGGCGCTGGCAGCGGCGGCCACGGTCGCCGTGGCGCTCGGTGTCCGCGCCGTCCTCCGGCCGGACCCGGCCTCCCTGCTGGTCGGCTGACGGTCGATCGGGCGACGGCCGCGCGGCCGAGCCCTGGCCGTCGACCCGCGGACGGAGGAGACTCCGGGTGCGTGAGGACCTTCGAGGCCGTGGCCCGGATCGACGCGAGCCCCGACGACGTGTGGGCGCTGCTGACCGACGTCGGGTCGTGGCGGGACTGGGACTCCGGGGTCGACCGGGTCGAGGGCGGGTCGCGCTGGGCGAGCGGCTCACCGTCTACGCGACCATGATCCGCAACCGGCCCTTCTCGGCGACCGTCACCGAGATCCGCCCGCGGGAGGCGATGCGGTGGCGCGGCGGCCTGCCCGGCGGCCTCGCCGTCATCGAGCGCACCTACTCCCTCGATGCCCAGGGCGACGGCGGCACGGTCCTGACCGTGCGGGAGGTCCACTCCGGACCGCTCGCGGGGCTGCTCGGCCGCAGCACGCCCGACCTCAACCCGTCCTTCCGCCAGTTCTGCGCCGGCCTCAAGGCGAAGGCCGAGGGCGCATCTCACGTCCGTCGACCTGACCGGCACCCTGCCTGCGGCTCCCCGCGATGACACCATGGACGGCGCCATGAGCACTGAAACCGCGCCTGCCGCCGCCGAGACCGTCCCCGCCGCCGTCCCCCGGGGACCGGTGACCTCCGCGTCGTACTCGATCACCGTGCGGCTCACCTCCGACGGCGACCCCGCGTCCATCGGGCGGATCGCCACGGCCGTGGGGTCCGCGGGTGGTGCGGTCACCGCCATCGACGTCGTCGACTCCCGTTCCGACGGGCTGACCGTGGACGTCACCTGCTCCGCCGCCGACGCCGCACACTCCGAGGAGATGGTCGCCGCGCTGCGCGCCGTGTCCGGGGTGACGGTCCGCAAGGTCAGCGACCGGACGTTCCTGCTGCACCTCGGCGGCAAGCTGGAGGTCGCCTCCAAGGTGCCGCTCAAGACCCGCGACGACCTCTCGATGGCCTACACGCCGGGCGTGGCGCGGGTCTGCCTGGCGCTGGCCGACCACCCCGAGGACGTCCGCCGGCTCACGATCAAGGGCAACACCGTCGCGGTCGTCACCGACGGCTCCGCCGTCCTCGGTCTGGGCGACATCGGCCCCGGTGCCTCGCTGCCGGTCATGGAGGGCAAGGCGGCGCTGTTCAAGCGGTTCGCCGACATCGACGCCTGGCCGATCTGCCTCGACACCCAGGACGTCGACGAGATCGTGCGCACCGTCGAGCTCATCGCCCCCGGCTTCGGCGGCATCAACCTCGAGGACATCGCCGCCCCGCGGTGCTTCGAGATCGAGAAGCGGCTGCGCGACAAGCTCGACATCCCCGTCTTCCACGACGACCAGCACGGGACGGCGATCGTCGCCCTCGCCGCGCTGAAGAACGCGCTGCGGGTGGTCGACAAGCGGTTGGCCGACGTGAAGATCGTCGTCGCCGGGGTGGCGCGGCCGGCACGGCGATCGTCCACCTCCTGCTGGAGGCCGGTGCGGGGCAGGTGCTCGTATGGGACCGCGAGGGCATCCTCTCGCCCGACGACGACCGGCTCGGCCCGGCCAAGCGGGACCTCGCGCGGCGCACCAACCCGGCGTGCGTCCGGGGCGAGCTGCCCGACGCGCTGCAGGGTGCCGACGTCTTCATCGGCGTCAGCGCCGGCAACGTGCTGAAGGTCGAGGACCTCGCCCGCATGAACGAGCAGGCGATCGTCTTCCCGATGGCCAACCCGACGCCGGAGGTGGACCCGGTGCGGGCGCGCGAGCACGCGGCGATCGTGGCCTCGGGCCGGTCGGACCTGCCGAACCAGATCAACAACGTGCTCGCCTTCCCCGGCGTCTTCCGGGGGCTGCTCGACGCGCGGGCCACCGAGATCAGCGACGGGATGCTGCTGGCCGCGGCGGCCGCACTCGGCGCCGTCGTCCGCGACGACCAGCTCAACGCCAACTACATCATCCCGAGCGTGTTCGACCCCGAGGTGACGACGGCGGTGGCCGCCGCCGTCGCCGAGCAGGCGCGGCAGGAGCCCGGGGCGACCGTCGAGGTCAGCGGTATCGAGACCACACCTGTGTGAGCGCGGAGGAGACTTTCGGCGCGGAAAGTCCCCTGATCGGGGGCGGCGGAGCGCTCGGATCCGGGCGATGATCGTCGGGTGCCCGAGTTGCCCGAGGTGGAGGCGCTGGCCGCGTTCCTGCGCGAGAACGCCGTCGGCCACGTGCTGGCGCGCGCCGACCTCGCCTCCGTCCAGGCGATCAAGACCTTCGACCCGCCGCTCTCCGCGTTGGGTGGCCTGGAGATCACCGGCGCGAGCCGGCACGGCAAGTTCCTCGACCTCGACGTCTCCGGGGTGCACCTCGTCGTCCACCTGGCCCGCGCGGGCTGGCTGCACTGGCGTACGGGACTCCCCCTGCGCCGCCCAAGCCGGGCAAAGGGCCCTTGGCCCTGCGCGTGCACCTCGACGACGGCAACGGCTTCGACCTGACCGAGCAGGGCACCCGCAAGGGGCTGGCCGTCTACGTCGTCCGGTCGCCGTCGGAGGTGCCCGGGATCGCCCGGCTCGGCCCCGACGCCCTGGAGGTCGAGCGCGAGCAGTTCGCGGCGATCCTGAGGAGCCGTTCCGGACAGCTCAAGGGCGCGCTCACCGACCAGACGCTGATCTCCGGGATCGGCAACGCCTACTCCGACGAGATCCTGCACGCCGCGCGGCTCTCCCCGTTCAAGGGCGCCGACAAGCTCAAGGACGACGAACTGGTCCGTCTCTTCGACGCGATGCGGGCCACGCTGACCGACGCGCTGGACCGCCAGCGCGGGCAGAAGGCCGCGACGATGAAGGGTGAGAAGCGCTCCGGGCTGATGGTGCACGCGCGCACCGGCTTGCCCTGCCCGGTGTGCGGGGACACCGTGCGAGAGGTCAGCTTCGCCGACACGTCGCTGCAGTACTGCCCGACCTGTCAGACCGGCGGCAAGCCGCTGGCCGACCGGCGGATGTCCAAGCTCCTGCGCTGAACCGCCCGCGCCGGCGGTGCCCCCGCCCGGGAACCGGCCGCACGGCGCCCGTGGGATTCAGCCGGGCAGCAGGGACAGCAGGCGGGTAAGGGTGCGCGCCAGCACCGACGACCCGACGCCGGCGTCCCCGTGCGTGTCGGGTGCCGTCGATCCCACGGCCGTCCACCAGTCGTGCAGCGGCGGCGGGTCCAGGACGTCGATCCGCTCGCCCGGCCGGGGCACGAGGACCTGCGCGCCGGTCCTCCCGGCGGCCTTCAGCAACCGCTGCACGGGCTCGGCCCAGCGGTGGAAGGCCAGGTTGAACGTGGCCCAGTGGATCGGCAGCAGCAGCTGCCCGCCGAGGTCGCCGTGCGCGCGCACCGCCTCCTCGGGATCCATGTGGATGGCGTGCCACGCGTCGTTGTAGGCGCCGATCGGCAGGAGCGTCAGGTGGAACGGGCCGAGCCGGGCGCCGATCCCGGCGAACGCGGGCGTGTACCCGGTGTCGCCGCCGAAGAAGACCCGGTGCCGCGGGCCGGTGATCGCCCACGAGGCCCACAGCGTGGTGTCACGGTGGAAGTACCGCCCGGAGAAGTGGCGCGCCTCGGTGCAGGTCAGCGTCAGCCCGCCCACCACGTGCGCCTGGTCCCAGTCCAGCTCGACGATGCGTTCCTCGGGCACGTGCCACTTGCGCAGGTGTTCACCGATGCCGAGCGGGACGACGAACGGCGCGCTCTGGCTGGTCAGCAGCGCCCGCACGGTCGGCAGGTCGAGGTGGTCGTAGTGGTCGTGGGAGATGAGGACGGCGTCGACAGGGGGCAGGCTCCCGATCGGCATCGGCGGCTCGTGCAGGCGGGTCGGCCCGAACACCGGTGACGGCGAGACGCGGTGGCCCCAGACCGGGTCGACGAGGATCCGCTGCCCGTCGACCTCGAGCAGCGCGCTGGCGTGCCCGAACCACGTGACGGCGAGCTCGGCCGGGTCCTCGGGCAGCTCGGCGGGGGCGAGGGGATCGGGGCGCCCGGCAGCCCCACGTGCCGCTCCTCGTGCCACTGCCGGAGCAGGCCGTCACGGGTGTTGGCCGGTGAGAGCGCCGGCGTCGGCATCCGGTTGTGGAACTTGCCGTCGGCGAACTGCGCGGAGCGGGTGACGACGGGGCGCAGCCGCCGGCGGTGGGCACCGAGCGCGGTCGGCAGTCCCCAGGCGGCGGCGGCGACGAACCCCACCGGCCCGGCGAGGACGGCGGCGGTCAGAGCGGTGCGACGAGCGATGCGGGACGGCACGGTTCCCAGCATCCCAGCCGGAGCTGGTTCCGGGCTGTGAACCGGGCGACGTCCACGCCCCCATGATGATCAGGAGACCTGGTCATGCGGGGTCCTCCCTCGTGGTCGACCACGAGGGAGGACCCCGAACGATCAGGGAACCTGATCATCGTGCGTCAGGAGGCGATGGCGGCCACCGGGGACGTGCGGGCCGCGCGCCGGGCCGGGAGCACCGAGGCGAGCAGCCCGGCCACCGTGGCGACCAGCACGATCGCGCCCACCTGCAGCCACGGGACGCTGATCACGACCTCGCCGATCTCGCCCAGCGCCGACGCCGCCCCGACCAGGCCGTAGGCGCTCCCGACCAGAACGCCGAGCACCGCGGCGACCCCGGCGACCAGGACCGCCTCCCAGGCCAGCAGCGCGCGCAACTGGCCGCGGGTCAGGCCGAGCGCCCGCAGCAGACCGCTCTCCTGACGCCGCTCGACCACCGAGAGGGCCAGGGTGTTGCCGACCCCGATCAGCGCGATCAGCACCGCCACCCCGAGCAGCCCGGTGACCACGAGGAGCAGGACGTCGACCACTTCATCGATGGCAGCCCGCTCGCTGGCTAGCCCGGTGACGAACGAGCTGGGCATCGCGGTGCCGGCCAGGTCAGTGACCTCGTCGATCGCCGCGGTGTGGTCGATCCCGTCGGCCAGCCGCAGCCACATCGTCTCCACCGCGGCCTCCGGCACCAGGGATTGCAGGTCGGTCCTGGTCAGCAGCGACCGGTCGGTCTCGCCGGCCACCACGGTCAGCGTGCGGGACCGGTCACCAGCGGTCAGCGTCAGCGGATCGCCCGGCTGCACGCCCCAGTTGTCGGCTTCCCACTCGGCGAGCACGACCTGGCCGAGCTCGGGCACCGTCACCTCGGCCGTCGAACGCAGCACCGGGAGCGCCTGAGCCGCGTCGACGCCGCTGACCCAGCTCTCCGTGCCGTCCGGCCCGGTGACCATCGCCGCGGTGAGAGCGGTGGCCTCCACCACGCCGTCGACCGACTCGAGCTGGGTCTGCAGCGTGGCCGGTATCGGGTCGTCGAAGCTCTCGACGATGACGTCGGTCGGGTAGTTGGCCGCCAGGCCCGCCTGAGCGGTGGCCCGGGTCGAGCTGGCGCCGACCACCATCGCCGTGGTCAGCGTGACGCCGATCAGCAGCGCGGTGGCGGTGGCCGCCGTCCGGCGCGCGTTGCGGGTGGCGTTGCCGGTGGCCAGCCGCGCCGGCAGCCCGCCGAAGCGGCCGAGCAGCCGGCCCGCCCCGGCGACGATCGGCGGCACCGCCCGCTGCGCGAGCAGCAGCAGCCCTAGCGAGCTGAGCACTCCGCCGCCCAGCGCGACGAGGATCTGCGCGGTCACCACGCCGACGGCCATCAGCGCCACCCCGGGGACGGCGAGCAGCAGGCCGGTGACCAGCCGGGCGACGCCCCCGCGGGAGCGCAGCGGTGCCGGGTCGGTCGGGCGCAGCGCGGCGAGCGGGGCGACCCGCGTGGCGGCGCGGGCCGGGGCCAGCGCGGCGATCAGCGTGGTCACGGTGCCGACGGCGAGGCCGACGAGCACGGCGTACAGCGGCACCGACACCCCGGACAGCGGGATGGGCGAGTCGATGCCGGACACCAGCGCCGAGACGGCGGCGGACAACCCGATCCCGGCCAGCACACCGACCGCCGAGGCGGCCAGCCCGGTCAGCACCGCCTCGGCGAGCACGCTCCGGCGCACCTGGCGGGCGGTCGCGCCGACGCAGCGCAGCAGCGCCAGGTCGCGGGTCCGCTGGGCCAGCAGCACCGCGAAGGTGTTGGCGATGACGAGGCCGGCGACGAGCACCGCGATGGTGGCGAAGACCAGCAGTGAGGTGGTGAGCCAGGCGGCGTCACCGGTGAGCGCCGCGACGGACTCCTCGGCCTGCTCGGTGCCGGTGCGGACGGTGACGTCCTCGCCGGCCAGGGCGGCGCGCACCTCGTCGGCCAGGAGGCCGGGGTCGGTCCGGGCGGGGCCGGCGATGCGCAGCTCGGTCGGCTCCTCCGCGCCCCAGGCCCGGGCCTGGTCGGCGGTGACGTAGGCCTTGCCGTAGATGCCCGCGGTGGGGTCGCCGCCCAGGTCGACCACGCCGGTCACGGTCGCGTCGACGGTGGTCCCGGTGCCCTCGGCGTCGTAGACGGTGACCGGGAGGACGTCGCCGACGGCGGCGCCCACGCCCTCGCTGACGGCGATGTCACCTGCGCGCGTCGGCAGCGAGCCGTCGGCGAGCTGCTGCCAGCGCAGCTGCGGATCGCCGGCCACCGACTCGACGAGCAGGAACTGGGCGCCGGTCCGGTCGGGGGCGACCGCCTGCACGGAGGTCTGCCAGGTCGGGTCGACGGCCTGCACGGAGGTCAGCCCGGTGAGGGTGTCGACGTGCTCGGCCAGCCCCGTGCCGCTGCCGGAGGTGACCACCACGTCGGCGTCGACGTACTGGGCGCCGGCCGCCTCCAGGACGGTGGCCTTCGTGGTCTCGTTCAGCACCAGGGTGGCGACCACGAATCCCACGGCGATGACGATCGCCAGGGTCGAGGCGATCAGGCGGGGCAGATGGGCCCGGATGCTCGCCAGCGTGACTCTGCGCATCGGGTCAGCCACCCAGCCCGCGGAGCGCGTCCAGCACGGACTCCGCCGTCGGGGCGTCGATGTCGCCGGCCAGCCGGCCGTCGGCGAGCAGCACCACGCGGTCGGCGTACGCGGCGGCGACCGGGTCGTGGGTGACCATGACGACGGTCTGGCCGGTCTCCTTCACGCTCGACCGGAGCAGGCCGAGCACCTCCGCGCCGGAGCGCGAGTCCAGGTTGCCGGTGGGCTCGTCGGCGAAGACGACATCCGGGCGGGGAGCAGCGCGCGGGCGATGGCCACCCGCTGCTGCTGGCCGCCCGAGAGCTCGTGCGGGCGGTGGCCGAGGCGTTCGCGCAGCCCCAGCCGGGCGATGACGGCGTCCATCCACGTCTTGTCGGGCCGCTGACCGGCCAGCTGCATCGGGAGGACGATGTTCTCGCGGGCGTCGAGCACCGGCAGCAGGTTGAACGACTGGAAGACGAAGCCGATGCGCTGGCGGCGCAGCCGGGTCAGCTCGTCGTCCCGGAGTCGGGTCAGCTCGGTGCCGCCGAGCCACACCTCACCGGCGGTGGCGCTGTCGAGGCCGGCCAGGCAGTGCATGAGCGTGGACTTTCCCGAGCCTGACGGGCCCATGATCGCGGTGAACTCGCCCGCGGCGAAGGCGACGTCCACGCCGGCCAGTGCGTGCACGGCGGTCTCGCCGGTGCCGTAGGTCTTCCGCAGCCCGGAGGCCTGGACGGCGGCACCGGACAGCGAGGCCGGCGGCTCGCCGGGGACGGTCATGACGGGGACGGACACTTCGGACCTCCGATGGCAGTGATCTTCGACGGTGATCACGGTGCCGGTCGGAGCCCTCCACTCGCGTCGGAGCGGGGAGCGATCTTGCCGCCGTCACCCGTGCCCCCGGGGACGGACGACGCCGTCATCCTCGGGTCGGACCCGTCAGCGTCAGCGCCGAGGGCCGGGCGTCCGCCGCACTGTCGGAATGAGCCGACGACGGGACGTGGACGCCCTGAGGGCCGAGCTCGAGGAGGTCCAGGCGCTCATCGCCGCCCATCCCCTGGCGTCACGACGCAGCCGAGCAGCGCAGGAGACCGTTGCCGCGCACGAGTCCAGGGATGCAGCCCGGATCGACAGGGAGCTCGCGGCCGGTGGCTCGCCGGGTGTCGAAGAGCTCGGCAGAGCTCAGGTGTCCGGCACGTGGAGCTGGTGGAAGGTCCACAGGAGGCAGATGAGGCTCCAGAAGTGGATCGGGCGTCCGCCCGCCTGCTAGGCGTCGCGCAGGAGGTCGGCCGGCTGCACCAGGCCGGTCCGGTAGGCGAGGACGACGGCCTGCACGCGGTCGCGGGGCCGGTCTTGGCCAACACGCGGCCGACGTGCGTCTTCACCGTCGCCTCGCTGACCACGAACCGCTCCGCGATCTCGCCGTTGGTGGCGCCGAAGGCCATCAGCTCGAGGACCTCGCGCTCGCGAGGGTGAGGTCGGCCAGCGCTCGGGCGTCGGCGCCGGTCGTCGACGTGGGCGCGGCCCCCGCAGCATCGGCGCCACGTGCTGGAGCAGCCGCCGGGTCGAGCTGGCGGCGATCACCGAGTCGCCGGCGTGCACGGTGCGGACCGCGGCGAGCATCTCCTCCGGCGGCGCGTCCTTGAGCAGGAAGCCGCTGGCCCCGGCGCCGATCGCCGCCACCACGTACTCGTCGAGGTCGAAGGTCGTCAGCACGACCACCCGCGGGGCGTCGGGCAGCGCCGTGACCTGGCCGGTCGCCTCGATCCCGTCCGTGCCGGGCATGCGGACGTCCATCAGGACGACGTCGGCCGGTGTCCGGCGCAGCAGCTGGACGGCGCTCGCCCCTCACCCGCCTCGCCGACGACCGTCAGGTCGGGCTGGGAGTCGATGACCATGCGGAAGCCGGCCCGCACCATCTGCTGGTCGTCGACCAGCACCACCCGGATCGGCTCGCTCATCGCCTGCGACCGTAGGGCAGCGCGGCGTGCACCCCGAAGCCGCCTCCCGTGCGGGGCCCCGCCTCGAGTCGGCCGCCGTGCAGCGACGCCCGCTCCTGCATGCCGCGGACTCCCTGCCCACGACCGTCCGGGTGGACCATCGCCGCCGAGGCGCCCCGCCCGTCGTCGAGCACCGACAGCTCCAGGGAGTCGGGGCGCCACTGCAGGCGCACCCATGCCCGGCTCGCAGGCCCGGCGTGCTTGAGGACGTTGGTCAGCGACTCCTGCACGATCCGGTAGGCGGCCAGTTGCGGGCCGGGAGGCATCGGCCGTGGCTCGCCCTCCACGATCAGGTCGACGTCGAGACCGCTGGACCGGACGTCCTCGACGAGGGTCGGGATCGCGGCGACGTCGGGCTGGGGGCGTACTCCTCGCCACCGCCCTCGCGCAGCACGCCGAGCAGCGAGCGCATGTCGGTCAGCGCCTGCCGGCCGGTGGCGGCGATCGCCTCGAGCGCTCCGGTGGCAGCCTCGGGATCGGCCTTCCCGGCGTACCGGCCGCCGTCGGCCTGGGCGATGACCACCGAGAGGGAGTGGGCGACGACGTCGTGCAGCTCGCGGGCGATGCGGGCCCGCTCGGCCGTGGCGGCCAGCCGCATCTCCTGGTCGCGTTCCAGCTCCAGCAGCTGCGCCCGCTCCTCCAGCGCCGCCTCCCGCTGGAGACGGGCCCGCCGGAGGTCGCCCAGCGCCCAGGCCGCCACGACTGCCACTGCGATCGACCCTGCGGTGACCACCAGCTCCTGCAGGCTCGACAGGAAGAAGTAGCGCGCGGCGGCGAGCACCGCCCCGGCCAGCCCGATGCCGAGTCCGGCGCGCCCGGCCCAGCGCGGCGCGTACGCGGCCAGCGCGTAGACCATCATCAGCGCGGACACGTTCGCGGCGAGGAAGTCGTCGACGAGGACGAGCTCGAGCAGGCCGACGGCGACGACCACGCCCGCGGCCGGGATCGGTGCGCGCCGGCGCCAGGCGAGGGTGCGGTGAGCAGCACCCCGAAGGCGAGCGCCGTCCCCTGCCCCTGCCAGTAGCTGTTCATCGGGAGGAGGACGCTGAAGAAGAACACCCCGACCGCGAGGACGACGTCGACGGCGAAGGGGTGCTCGCGCGTCCACGCGGCCACGCGGTCGAGGGGCGGTCCATCACGGAGACCCTAGGCAGCGGCCTCGGCGACGTCGTCGCCCTGTGGGATGACCCCGCTGTCAGACCGCAGACGGATCAGTCCTCGGAGGTGGGGTCCTCCGGCGCCTCGAAGTCGCCCTGTCCGGGGGCGACGAGGCGACCGATGCCTCCAGCGTCACCTCGCCGGCCTCCTCGAAGACGAAGGTGACCGGGATGGACTGGGACGACCGCAGCGACGTCCCGAGATCGAGCAGCAGCACCGACGGCGGACCTTCGGGCTCCAGGTAGACGTTGTCGTTCTCGGCCACCTCGATGCCGCCGCTGCCCCCGTCGAGGCCGGTCAGCTCGGCGTCGGCGAAATCATCCCCGCGGACCTCGACGAGCCGGTCACCGGTCGACCCGGTGTTGGCGATGGCCGCGTAGACGGGCACGTCCTCGCCCTCCTCCCACTGCCCGTCCTCCGGGTAGGCCAGCTGCAGCGCGGTGATCTTCAGGTCCTCGGTCACGGCCTCGTCGGCGCCGACGTTGCCCCCGACGACCTCCTCGCCCTCGTTCGCGACGGGGTTGTCCTGGTTGCAGGCGGTCAGCGGGAGCAGCGCCGCGAGCGCGGCCACCGCGAGCGGTCTGCGCAGCGGGTGGAGCGTGGTCATGAGGGTCCTTCCCTGAGGAGTCGCAACGCTGGCCCCGTACCCGCCTCCTACGGCAGAATGCCAACTGTTGTCCGACTGCAATGAAACCGGAGGCGTCGTGCGGCCCGCCGAGGACGAGATTCTGCTGGCCCTCGCCCGAACGGTCGTGGGCGTCGCGACGCGTGCGGCCGACCAGCTGGGCCGGCTCTCGGTGGTCCAGCTCCGGGCACTGACCGTGCTCCGCGCACTGGACGGGCCCAACCTGGGCCGGCTGGCTGCGGGCATGGGCGTCACCCTCTCGACGGCGAGCCGGCTGGTGGACCGGCTCGTGTCCGCCGGGCTCGTCGACCGTCGGCTCTCCCCGCGGAGCAGGCGGGAGCTCACCCTCACCGTGACCCCCGCAGGACAGGCGATCCTCGACCGGTACGACGACCTGCGACTGGCCGACATGAAGCTGCTCCTGGAACGGCTGCCCGAGGACCGGCGCCCGGATGCCGTCGCCGTCCTGGACCAGCTCGCCGGTTCCACTGCACCCGGGACCGCCCCGTGAGCGAGGAGATCCCCGTCCGGCCGGCAGCCGGCGACGAGGTGGCGACCCTGCCTGCTGGCTGCGCCGGGTCTGTCCGGCGTGCGGCGGGCTCGCGGACGAGGATCCGCCCACCACCTGTCCCGCGTGCGGCGAGGACCTGGTCGCGGACTGACCGGTCACGCCGCCAGCCGGCGTCGTCCCGCCAGCATGAAGTCGCACAGCGCCTGGCGCAGCGCCATGCCGCGCCCGTCGGCCGGCACGTGCAGCTCGTCGCGGCCGTCCAGCGGCAGCCCGGCCAGCTCGAGCACCTCCTGGGAGCGGATGTCCTCCTCGAGGATCTGCCGCTGGAGCGCCAACCGGGCGGCGGCCCTGGCGGGGTGGGCAGCGGCTGCCCGCGGCCGTCGGAGAGCAGCAGGCAGACGTAGATCCGGGTGGAGTCGAGATCCTCGGGCTGCAGCAGGTAGAGGATCGTCGTCGTCGCGCCGGAGTCGAGGAAGTCCTGGCGGAGCCGCAGCTGGAACGGCGCCCGGTAGGTGTAGGTCGTCCGACGCCGTTGCCGCAGCGGGCGACCGCCGGTCGTCACCGCCGGATCGACCGGGTTGTCGACCCACTGATCCTGCACGCTGCTGAAGCCGCCGGGCTCCACCACCACCTCACAGGCGGTGACCTCCGCGCTGTCCGCGGCGCCGACGGTCGAGGCATGGACGAACGGGCCGTGGGTGGCGTCGAGGACGGTGTCGGCCAGCGGGCCCGCCGGGCCGGGTGACCGCGCCGGCGCCAGCCAGCTGCCGACGAACCGCCGGTCAGCGGCCTCCGGCACGTCCAGGGAGACATCGGCGGGTTCGTCCGGCGCCAGCCAGATGACGCCGAGCCGCTCGCGTACACCGTGGGCGGGTGGGTCCGCGGCCAGCGCGGCGCCGTCCCGGCGCAGCATCCAGGTCCGGCCCAGGAGGCGGATCTGCAGCCAGCCCCCGGGTCGGAGCTCGCGCGACAACGCCACCGGGTGCCACGCGTGCTCCAGGGCGGGATCGAGATTGCCGAACATCGGGCCCCGGGGAGACCTCGGTGGCGGGACTGGTTCCGGGTCCGCGGCCGGGGTCCGCGGTGGGGACGGCGACGCGGCCCGTTCCGGCGCCAGCCACACCCAGCCGTGCCGTTCCTCGACCGCCCACGGCGTCGCGAGGTCCGCCCTCGGGGGCGGGGTGCCCGCCGATCCGAGCGACGGGATGTCCAGGCACCGTCCCTCGCCGTCGAACGACCAGCCGTGTGCGGGGCACTGCAACCGGCCGTCGGTCACCGTGGCGGTCGCCAGCGGGACCAGCCGGTGCGGGCAGCGGGAGGGAAGGCGCTGATCTCGCCGCCGGGCCTCAGGCGGACGACGACGAACGCCCGCCCCGCGGCTCCGACGGGGACCGGCGTCGTCCCGATCTCGGCGCTTCGAGCCACGGGGTACCACCCTGTCGACGTCCCGGTCATGACCCATTGCACCGTCGCCGGATGTGCGTGGCGTTACGGGCTGCGCAACGTTGTGGGTCAGCCGCTCGTGGCCAGGGCCGGCGTCGCGCGGACGGCCACCAGGCAGAGATCGTCGGCCGGGGCGCCCCCGGTGAACGCGGTGACGGCGGACACCAGCGCGTCGAGCAGGGCGGCGGGCTCCGCTCCACGGTGGTCACGGACGAGCTGCTGGGCCCGCTCCTCGCCGAACAGCTCGACGGGTCGGGACGGGTCGCGGCGCGCGCTCCGGCCTTCGACGAGACCGTCGGTGAAGGCGAGCAGCCCCGTTCCTTCGGCGAGGGCGTACGTCCCCGCGCCGATCGTCAGGGGCGTGCCGATGCCCAGGGGTGCGCCCACGCGGCCACCCGGAAGGGGTGAGGCCGAGTCCAGCTCCCACGGCACCTCGTGCCCCGCGGCGGCCCAGCGCACGGTGCGCCCGGGCGGGGGTGCGATGTTCAGGCAGACGACGGTGACGAACCGGGACTCGGCGCTGCGGTGCTCGGACAGGGCCGTGTTCGCCAACTGGAGGAGCTGTACCGGGTCGGCGGTGAACCGGGCGAAGGTCGCGAGCGCGGCCCGCACGAAGGCGGCGCACCGGGCGGCGTCGAGCCCGTGCCCGACGACATCCCCGACGACGACGGTGGTGCTGGCGTCCGGACCGTCGACGACGAGGAAGAAGTCGCCGGCGACCAGCCCCTCGGCAGGCGTGAAGGAGGTGGCGATCGTCAGGTGCGGCCGCTCGGGGACGTCGGCCGGGGTGAGCGCCGCGCGCAGCGCGTCGAGCTCGGCGAGTTCTTCCTCCTGGATGCGGACGCGCAGGGTGAGCGCCCGCTCGCGACGGAGCAGCAGGGTGACCAGGACGCCGACCGAGAAGAACACCAGCGCCCGGTTGAGGGTGGCCAGCCAGAGCGTCGACCCGGCGAGGTCGGGGTGGGAGACCAGCAGCTTGTCGGTGAGGAACACCAGGGTCGCGGCGGTCGCCAGCAGCAGGGCACCGCGCAGCTCGAACCAGTAGCCGGCGAGCACGATCGGCACCAGGCCGTACATCGCCACGGCCAGCCCAGGGGTGGAGGCGCCGGCCACCAGCGCCCACTGGGCGACCAGCAGTGCGGCCAGGACGACGGCGCGCCGCCGAGGATGGGACCACCACGGGATCCGCTGCCGGAGAGTGGAGGTGAACCCCTCCGGGAGACCCGGCATGCCGCGAACGTACAGCCGGCCTCGGCCGGATCGGGGTCGTCGCGGCCCACGGCGTCCGCGCGTCACCGTGCCCTGACCGAAGGGGTGCCGCGTGGGTCGACGGGTCAGTTCGCCGCAGGAGCAGCCCGAGAGGCCCGGAACAACGAGACGGCGGCGGAGCCGGCGAGGATGCCTCCACCGAGGCTCAGTACCAACCCGGGGCCGGGCGCCCACCCCGAGAAGCCCACGAGGTTCGCGAGGTGCAGCACCTGCCACAGCGGAAGAGCGGTGGCCACGACCGCGAGCAGCGCGGCGTGGGCGGCGGCGAGGACGTGGGAGCGGATGATGGCGCCGGCGATGCCGAGGACCGCGGCGTACATGGTCCACAGGCCGGCGCCCCGGACGCCGGCGACGTTGCCCGCGCCCGTGACGACCCACGGGAGGAAAGCCCCGAGGAGGACCAGGAGGGCAGCGCCCAGCAGACGCCTGCTCCCGGGGTTGCGACGTCGACCGCGGCGCTCCGACTCCCGTGTACTCACTGCCATGGGGACGGGACTCTAGGTGCTCCGGCGCCGTAGCGACAGCGCCTCACCTGCCGGTGCGTTCGAAAGTTCATCGAAAGTCACGACCTCGTTGCAGTTGATATGTCAGCGTTTGACCGGCACGGACCAGTCTGCTTCCCTTTCCGCGCGCATGTGACCTGACACACAGGGCCGGACCTCTGGAGGAGTGGGTGGACGCTACACAGCGTAAGGAGTACTGGCGGAGGAATCTCCGCCTGATGAGCGTGCTGCTCGTGATCTGGGCCCTGGTGTCGTTCGGTGCGGGGATCGTCTTCGTCGACGCCCTGAACACCATCGAGATCCTCGGCTTCCCCTCGGCTTCTGGTTCGCCCAGCAGGGATCCATCGTGACGTTCGTGGTGCTCATCGCCGTCTACGTCTGGCGGATGGACAAGCTCGACGCCGAGTTCGGCATCGACGAGTACGAGGAGGAGGTCCACCACTCATGAGCGACATCCAGGTCTGGACGCTCGTCTTCGTCGTCATCACGTTCGGCATCTACATCTACATCGCCTACGCCAGCCGGGTGTCCACCACGTCCGGCTTCTACGTCGCCGGTGGCGGCATCCCGGCTCCGGCCAACGGTGCCGCCATCGCGGCGGACTGGATGAGCGCCGCGTCGTTCATCTCGATGGCGGGCATCATCGCCTTCGCCGGTAACGGCTACGCCGGCTCGGTGTACCTGATGGGGTGGACCGGCGGCTACGTGCTGCTGGCCCTCCTGCTGGCGCCCTACCTGCGGAAGTTCGGCAAGTACACGATTCCCGACTTCGTCGGTGACCGGTACTCCGAGACCGCACGCCTGGTCGCGGTCGTCGCGGCGATCGTCGTCTCGTTCGTCTACGTCGCCGGGCAGATGGCCGGCGTCGGCCTGGTGTTCCAGCGGTTCCTCGGTGTCGGCACCGCGACGGGTGTGGTCATCGGCATGGTGATCGTCTTCTTCTACGCCGTGCTCGGCGGCATGAAGGGGATCACCTGGACCCAGGTGGCGCAGTACACGGTCCTGATCATCGCCTACCTGATCCCCGTCGTGGCCATCTCGACCCAGATCACCGGGATCCCCGTACCCCAGATCGCGTTCGGCGAGATCCTGGACGAGCTCGACGGGCTGCAGCAGGACCTCGGCTTCGCCGCGTACACCGAGGCCTTCACGCAGACCTCCATGATGAACATGGTGCTGATCACCGCGGCGCTGATGTTCGGCACCGCGGGCCTGCCGCACGTGATCGTCCGGTTCTACACCGCCAAGAGCGTGCGGGCCGCCCGGTACTCGGCGCTGTGGGCGCTGTTCTTCATCGCCCTGCTCTACACCTCCGCCCCGGCGGTCGGCGCGTTCAGCAAGCTCAACTTCATCGACCAGATCGCCGGAACCGGCACCGATGCGACGCCGGGCTGGTTCAACACATGGCGGGACGTCGGGCTCATCACCGTCGACGACGTGAACGACAACGGTGTCATCGACTACGGGCCCGACACCGGGGAGCTGGTGATCAACAACGACATCATCGTCCTGGCGACGCCGGAGATCGCCGGCCTCCCGGCGCCGGTGGTGGGCCTGGTCGCTGCCGGTGCTCTGGCCGCGGCGCTCTCGACCGCGTCGGGTCTGCTCCTGGTCATCTCGTCGTCGGTGGCGAACGACGTCTACTACAAGCGGGTCAACCCGCAGGCCACGGAGGCGCGTCAGCTGCTCGTCGGCCGGATCGCGATGGCTGGGGCGATCGTCGTCGCCGGCTACCTGGGCATCAACCCGCCCGGGTTCGTGGCCCAGGTGGTGGCGCTGGCCTTCGGCCTGGCCTGCGCGAGCTTCTTCCCGATTCTGGTGCTCGGCATCTTCTGGAAGAAGACGACGGCGATGGGAGCCACGGCTGGCCTGGCGGCCGGCCTCGGCACCACGATCGCCTACATGCTGTGGACGATCGACATCTACGGCAACAGCGAGGGCCTCTGGGGCATCCCGGAGACCGGCTTCGGCACGATCGGCATGATCATCAACTTCGTGGTCACCATCGTGGTCTCGCAGTTCACCCCGAAGCCGTCGCCGGTCATGCAGGAGCTGGTCGAGGAGATCCGCTACCCCGGCAAGAGCCGGCTGGTCGCGGCCCACGCCGAGGGCCACCTGGACGACGTGGTCCTGGAAGGCAGGTCGGAGGATCCGCCGCCCGGGCCGCGCGCTCACTAGGGTCGCTCCGGCACGACGCGAGGCGCGCGTCCCCCTCGGGGGCGCGCGCCTCTGTGCGTCGGGGGTCAGGCAGGGTGGCGGGAGCGCCCGCGGGACTGGGCAGCGAGCAGTCCGAAGGCGACCACCGCGGTGAGCACCCCGCCCACCGGCAGCGGGACGCCGAAGAGCAGGTTCAGCGCCACGGCCCCACCGACGATCTCGGCCAGGTCGGTGGCGATGGCGACCGCCTCGGCCTGCAGCCACAGCCCTCGGGTGACCGGCCGCGGCAGCCGCTCCCGGCAGAGCGTGGCGAGGTCGCGGCCGGTGGCCAGGCCGAGCTTCGCGGTCAGCGACTGGATGAGCATCGCCATGAGGTTCGCGGCGACGATGACCCACAGCAGCGTGTAGCCGAACGAGGCGCCGCCGGAGAAGTTGGTCGCGACGTTGCCCGGGTCGACGTAGGCGACGGCGGCGACGAACGCCTGGCCCAGCATCGGCCACAGCTTCCGGCCGGGGCGGGCGCCGCCGGCCGCCGGACCGCTCCCGGACTGCCGACGAGCTGGGTGGGCAGGAGTGCGGCGTCGGTCGTGGACAGGTACACGGGGACCTCGCACGGTCGGCACGGGAGCAGGCAAGGATTTCCTGCCCGCCGTTCCCGGGCCGGTCGGGCCGTTCGGTGGCCCTCGCGGGCCATCCGTCGCGGTCGATAGGGTCCGCCGGGTGATCGCCTGCGTCGACATCGGCTCGACGTTCACCAAGGCCGCGCTGGTCGACCCGGCCACCGGGCGGCTCCTGGCCACCGCCCAGGCCCCCACCACCCTCGACGACGTCGTCACCGGCGCCCTGGCCGCGACGGCGGGGTTCCCCGAGGCGCCCGTCGTCGCGTGCTCGAGCGCGGGGGCGGGCTGCGGCTGGCGGTGGTCGGCTACGAGGAGCTGATCAGCGCCGAGGCGGGGCACCGGGCGGCGCTGTCGGCCGGTGCGCGGGTCGTGCACGTGGCGGCCGGGGTGCTGGACGCCGCCGGGCTGGCGGCGCTGCGGGCCGCGGAGCCCGACGTCGTCCTCCTGGTCGGGGGCACCGACGGGGGCGAGGCGTCGGTGCTGCGGGCCAACGCTGCACTGCTCGCCGGTACGGATCGGTCCGTCCCGGTCGTCCTGGCCGGCAACGTCGCCGTCCGGGACGAGGTGGCGGCCGTGCTGCGGAACGGCGGGCTGCCGGTGCACGAGGCCGACAACGTGCTGCCCGACATCGGCCGGCTGGCCCCGGAGTCGGCGCGGGCGGCGATCCGCGCGGTGTTCCTGGAGCACGTGATCGGGGGCGACCGGCTGTCGACCGACCCGCGGCTGCGGTCGTGGGTGCGCGCCGTCACCCCGGACGCCGTGCTGGAGAGCGTGACCGTGCTGGCCCGGGTGCTCGCTCCTGCGGAGGTCTCCGTCGTCGCGCTGGACGTGGGCGGTGCGACCACCGACGTGTACTGCGTGCCCGACGCGGACGCCGAGCAGGCGACGCTGGGCCGTGAGGCGGTCGGGGTGCCGGCCCGCCGCCGCACGGTGGAGGGCGACCTCGGCGTCTCGTGGAGCGTCGGGGCATTGCGGTCGGCCGCGGCGGCCGAGGGCTGCCGTCGCCCGGGCACGACCCGCTCGCGCTCGGCGAGGCGGCGGCCGCCGTGGCCCTGCGCCGGCATCTGCGCGCCGAGGCTGCCTACGGGCCGGGCGGCGCCAGTGCCCGCTCCGCCCGGATGGTGGTGCTGTCCGGCGGCGTCTTCCGGCACGCCGACCCGGCGGCGGTGGAGCAGGTCCTCGCCCGGCTGGCCGAGGACGCCGGTGGTGCGGGCAGCGTGCTGAACGGCAAGGCGGTGATCGTGGACCGGCGCTACGTGCTGGCCGCCGTCGGGCTGCTGGCGGAGGAGCATCCGGAGGCGGCTGCGGCGCTGGCCCAGCACCTGCTGAGCAGCACCGAGACGGTCACTCCGCTCGCGCGGCGAAGGTAGTGGCCCAGTCGCCGGATGCGGCGGCGGTGAACGCGACGACCTCGTCGTCGGCCATGTCGACGGCGGCGTAGCCCCACCGCCGGCCCCGACACAGGCGGTCACGGTCACCAGCCCGGCCTTCCGCTGGAACGACGACTGCCGGACCTGCCAGCCGACGACGGCGCGGTGCTGCAGCACCGCCTGCTCGCGCACCAGCCAGCCGCTGCGGACGGCGAACGAGCCCGGGCCCGCCGCGTGGCCGAGTGCGGCGTAGCGGCCCAGGCCGAGCGGCACACCGAGGACGAGCAGCGCCACGCCGATCGCCAGGACCCACCACCAGCCGAGCACGGGGGTGGCGACGGCCCCGGCCGCGGTGACCACGAGCCCGGCCATCAGCGCGCGGGCGATCCGCCGCCGGCGCGCGGCCGGGGATGCGGGAGCAACGGGCCGGGCTCGGGGACCAGGCGGACGCCGAGCGCGCGGGCCTCCTCGCGTGGGCCCAGCGGCAGGAGCTGGCCCCGCCGGGCGGCGTCCCCGAGGCCGGTGACCAGCGCGCTCGCCCGCGCCGCCCGCACCCACCGCATGCCCAGGCCCTCCGACAGGGTCCAGCCGCGGATCCGGTCGATCTCCAGCTCGGTGTGCCGGCGGGTGACCAGACCGCGTTCGGCGACCAGCGAACCGCCCCGGCGGGTCAGCCGGAAGCCCCAGTTGACGACGGCGGCCCCGATGACGGAGCCGGCGACGAGCAGCACCAGGGCGACCCCGACGACGACGAGCAGCGTCTGCACGCCGCCGATCTGCACGCCGTCGATGTCGGGCTGGAACCGTTCGGGCAGCTCCTGGGCCAGGCGCATGAGGGCGCCCACGCCGGCCAGGGGCACGGCGAGGTAGCTGCCGACGAGTGGCGCGTAGAGCAGCCAGCGGTTGTCGAACCGGGCGAACTGCTCCTCCGCATCCGGTTCGGCGCCCTCCTCGGCCACGGGACCGGAGCGGTGGGTGAGGACGGCGGCACGCAGCCGGTCCCCTCAGCTCGGGGAGGCCGTCGACGACGAGCTCCTCGTCCTTGCCGTTGACCGCCCCGGCCGCGGCGTCGATGCGCACCCGCACCAGCCCGAACAGCCGGTGCAGCAGCGGCGTCTCGACCTCCACGCCGCGGATGCGGTCGTTCGGGACGGTGCGCACCGAGCGGGACAGCAGCCCGCGAGTGACGACGACGGAGCTGGGGCCGTCGGCGTAGGTGAACCGCCACCAGGAGAGAGCGGCGGTGGCCAGGGACAGCAGGGTGATGCCGACGACGAGGGCGGCGATCGTCCACGCGCCGCCGTCCAGGCCGAAGACCGCGACGACCGGGATCATCGCCGGGACGAACTGGCGGGCCTGGCGGAAGGTCGCCGTGTGCACGAGGACGACGCGGGGGAGGTCCGCCGTCCGGTGTCGGGCGGCCGGGGAGTCGGCTCGGTCACGGCCGGGATCACGTGGCCTGGTCGCGGACCTGCTCGGCCCGGTGGGCGAGGTCGTCGGCGACCTGCTGGGCGACGTCGGCCTCCAGGTGCCAGACCTGGACGGTGCCCTGCGACGACGCCGTCATGACCGCGACGGTGGACAGGCCGAACATCTGCTGGAGGACGCCGCGGGTGACGTCGACGGTCTGGATGCGGGAGATGGGGACCAGCGTCCAGGTGCGGGTCAGCCAGCCGGTGAGCGTGTAGACGGTCTCGGCGGTGACCTCCCACCGGTAGACCCGGTGCTTCAGCCAGGGACGGACACCGATCGCGATCGCCGCGTACAGCGCGCCCGCGACCGGCAGGACCCAGCGGAGCACCGGGACGGGGCCGCCGGCGTCGGAGGGCACGAAGAGGAGGAAGGCGCCGATGCCGATCCAGATGAGGACCGAGCTGATGACGCTCTCGGTGACCCACAGGCCGATCGCCGAGCGGGACAGCGGCCAGGCGGGCTCGCGCACGGGGGTGGTCATCACCCCCATCCTCGCAGGGGCCGCTGTCGCGTTCGGGACATGAAGGTCGCTGGCGGCGAGGAGGCGAGGGACCTCGCTTCTCCGACCATGGCAAGCGCGGAGGCACTCGACGGTGGTCATTCCACATAATCGGGATTATTCTTGCATCTATGCGTAGTGATGCGCCGTCGTTGTTGCCGATCTTCCGGTCGCAGCACCAGGCGGAGATGCTGACCCGCCTCTACCTCCACCCGGACCAGGACTTCACCGTCACCGACCTCGCGGCGGACGCCCGGATACCGCTCAGCACCGCGCACCGGGAGCTGCAGCGGCTGGTCGATGCCGGGCTCGTGCTGGCCCGGCGGGTGGGGCGCACGAGCCTCCACCGCGCCAACACCGGTCACCGCGCCGCTGCTGCGCTCACGGAACTGCTGCAGGTCAGCTTCGGGCCGGCCGTCGTGATCGCCGAGGAGTTCGCCGACGTCGACGGCGTCGCTGAGGTGGTGCTGTTCGGCTCGTGGGCCGCCCGTCACGCAGGCGTGGACGGGCCCGAACCTGCGGACGTCGACGTCCTGGTCGTGGGAACCCCGCGTCGCGCGGACGTCTACGCCGCCGCCGATCGGGCCCAGCGCCGACTGCACTTCCCGGTCAACCCCGTCGTGCGCTCGATCGACCAGTGGTCGAGTTCCGACGCAGACGCTCTTGTCGCACAGGTCAGGCATTCTCCGCACGTGACCCTGCTGGACCGCCCGCGTGAGGCAGCCGCCCCCGTCGAGGCGACGCGGTGAGTGCCTGGCAGAGAGGTGCCGCGGAGGTGGACGCCATGCTCGCCGAGCGAGCCCTGCAGCGCGTGCCCGCCGCGGTCGGGTCCGCGGCGGCGTCCCTGGCCCGGGCCCGGCAGCTGCTCGACTCCTCGGCCACCCTGGCCGGCACCGACCCCGACTCCGCCTACGTGCTGGCGTACGACGCCGCCCGCCACGCCGGCACCGCGGTCCTCGCGCGGCAGGGTCTCCGAGCCACTACGTCCGGCGGGCACATCGCCGTCGAACGCGTGCTGCGGGCGCAGTTCGCCCCGGGCTTCGCCGACTTCCACGTGCTGCGCAGGCGCCGGAACGAACTCGAGTACCCGGGTGCCCATGGTCCCGAGACGGTGAGCAGCGCGGAGACGGACGAAGCGTTGCAGGCCGCGACCGGGATCGTCGACCAGGCCGAGCAACTGCTGCCTCGTCTCGACCTGTTCTGACGCCGCCTCCGCCGTGGGCCGCGGTTGTTGCGTGCCACGATGGGGGCGTGATGCCGCAGCAGGTTCCGACCGTCTCCGTCAGCGAGCTGCCCGAGGACGCCGTGATCCTCGACGTCCGTGAGGACGACGAGTGGGTGCACGGCCACGTCGAGGGGCGATCCACATCCCGATGGGCGACGTCCCGGCCCGGCTCGACGACCTGCCGGAAGCCGATCCGCTCTACGTGACCTGCCGCGGCGGTGGCCGGTCTGCCCGGGTGGCCGCGTGGCTCAACCAGAACGGGTTCGACGCGGTGAACGTCGCCGGCGGCATGGGCGACTGGGAGGCGGCCGGCAAGCCCATGGTGAGCGAGACCGGCGCCCCTCCGACGGTTGTCTGAAGCCCCTTGCGGCGCTCGAACGGCTGACCCGCGGCGCCCGATCCGGTAGCCGACAATTAGGTCGTCTACGTTCCTGTCACGTGACGGATTGCGACCGCCGAACCGTGTGTCTGCGCATTTCCTCACACTTGGGCGCGCCGCCGCCCGATCGTTGCTTACCTTCGCGCCGTCGCAGCAGGACGACGAGGACCTGGCGCAGGTACCAGGGAGCGCCTATCGGCGGCTGGGTGACCTTCCTTCACCGGCTGGCTGTGACGTCATGTCGGTGATCGCTCGTGTCCGGGCGACTGGGAAGGGACGCACATGCTCAGTTCCAAACGACTCCTCCACAGCCGGGGTAGCCGTGCCACCACGATGATCGCCGCGGGCGGACTGCTCGCGGGTTCGACCGTGATCGGGCTCCTGCCCACCATCGCCGGGGCCTCCAGTCACCGGGAGGCGCCGCTGATCCTGGGTGACCCCTCGTGGACAACACCGACGTCTACGCCTTCTCGAGCCCCGAGAACACCGACAACGTCGTCCTCATCGCCAACTGGGGACCGTTCCAGGAGCCCATCCAGGGCCCGAACTTCTACCCCTGGGCCGAGGACGCCGAGTACCTGATCAACATCGACAACAACGGCGACGCGGTCGCCGACCTGATCTACCGGTGGCGGTTCACCACCGAGGACCTTCGCGGCACCGACACCTTCCTGTACAACAACGGCCCGGTCACCTCGCTCGACGACGAGAACCTCCTCTACCGGCAGTACTTCACCCTCGACGTGAGCACCGACGGGGGACGACGTACGGGGCCCCGGTCGCCGAAGGCCAGGCCTCGCCGTCGTACACGGGCATGGCCGGCATGGGTACGTCCCAGGAGTACGTGGACAACCTGCGTACGCCCGCCGAGACCGAGGTCGACGGCGGGGGCATGACCCTGACCACCCAGACGGAAGACCCCTTCTTCCTGGACATCCGGGTCTTCGATCTGCTCTACGGTGCGGACCTCTCCGAGCGCGGCACGGACACGCTGGCCGGGTACAACGCGAACAGCATCGTGCTCGAGGTGCCCAAGGACCAGGTGGCGATCGGGGGCAATGCCGGGGAGAACCCGGTCATCGGGGTCTGGAGCACGACCACCCGCCCGACGCTGCGCGACGCCGACGGCACGGCCGCCGACGCCAACCCCGGCTTCACCCAGGTCTCCCGCCTCGGCCAGCCGCTGGTCAACGAGGTCGTCGTCCCGGCGGGCCTCAAGGACGCCTTCAACTCGATCTCCCCGGACCAGGACGCGGCTGCGGCCGACGGCGCAGTCGTCGCCCGGGTCCTCGACCCCGAGGTGCCGCGTCTCATCGAAGCGATCTACGGCATCCCGGCACCGGCTACCCCGCGGTACGACATCTTCGAGGTGTTCCTGACCGGGGTCGTCACCAACGGGGTGGTGGATGTCGACGGGGACCCGGCCACGCCGAATCCGATCGACGTCGACCTCAACTCGCAGGCGCTCAACGCGGCTGCAGATCCGGCCGCCTTCCAGCCGTCGGAGATGCTGCGGCTCAACATGGCGATCACCGGACCGACCGGTCTGGACATGCAGCCGTTGCACGAGGCCAGCCGGCTCGGGGTCGTCGGCGGCGACATCCAGGGCTTCCCGAACGGCCGCCGTCTCGCCGACGACGTCGTGGACATCGAGATCCTCGCGCTCGAGGGGATCTACAACGTCGACAACATCCCGGCCGACCGCCAGGCCGCCTTCGACGCGCTGAAGGAGGGCGACAAGGTCAACTCCAACGACAACGCCTTCTCCGCGTCGTTCCCCTACATCGCCGGCCCGAACACGCAGGCGGTCAACAAGGGCGGCGGAACAGGTGCCGGCGGCACCGACACGGCGGCAGGCAACGGCACTCCCGGAAAGCCCGTCGCCCCGGCGGAACAGCCGGCTGCCAAGCCGGCGGAGCAGCCGGCGGCCAAGCCGGCCGCCCAGGCCGGTCAGCCGGTGGCCAACAGGTACCCCCGGGGCGGGGTCGAGACCGGCGCGGGTGGCGTCGAGGACACCCTGATCCCGGCGCTCACGGGATCGGCTGCGCTCCTGCTCATCGGGGCCGGTGCCGGATCGCTGATCCGGGGCGGGCGCTGCGCCGAGCGGCGAATTCCACCACGGAGGGCTGACGCGCTGGACGGTTGTGGGGTGCGGCGTGCCGCCGCACCCCACAGCCACGCCCCCGGGCGAACGTCGCCGACGGCGCGAGAACAGGCCACAGGAGGTCTTTGTTGTCCAGCACGAACCCCGATCACTCCTCGCCCTTCCCCGGTGACGGTTCGGGTGAGCGGCCGTTGCTCGAATCCGAGATGCGGCACGGTGAGCAGTCGAGCCCCGCCCGTCGGCGCCGCGGCATCCCGGTGTGGCTGCTTCCGACCCTGGGGGCCCTCGCGGCCGGACTGCTCGTGGGCTACTTCGTCTTCGGCGGCTCCGAGGCGACGCCTTCGGCGGCTGCCGTCCCGCCGGTCGCCACCGAGGTCACTCCCCGTCCGTCCGAGGTGCCGAACGCGGTCACCGCGCTGGCCCGGGCCGAGCCCGTCCAGCTCGACATCCCGGCCATCGAGGTGAGCTCCCCACTGGTCGACCTCGGCCTCAACGGGGACGGCACGCTCGAGGTGCCCGTCGACTACGCCAAGGCCGGCTGGTTCACCGGCGGCAACTACCCCGGCGATCCGCAGGGTCGCCCCGGCCTGATCGCCGGCCACGTCGACGACGTCACCGGCCCGGCCGTCTTCTTCCGGTTGACCGAGTTGGCGACCGGAGACGAGGTGCTGGTCACCCGCGCCGACAACACCGTGGCGGTATTCGCCGTCAGCGACGCTCAGCAGTACCCGAAGGACGCGCTGCCGACCGACGAGATATACGCACCGGTCGATGGCTCGGAGATCGTGCTCATCACGTGCACCGGAGACTTCGACCAGTCCGCGCGGTCCTACGAGGACAACTACGTCGTCCGCGCCACGCTCGACATGGAGCGGTCCCTGGAGGAGAGCGACAAGCGCATCGCCGCCGGTATGACCGTTCCCGCCGGCGACCTGCCGAACGTCTGACCATGCGCACCCGGACCGCGGTGAGCGCGGTTGTCGCCGGCGTCCTGTTCCTTCTGGTCGCGGTGGCAGCCTTCTACACCGCCTCCGTGGACCAGGACGCGACGGCTCAGCAGGCGGCGGCTTCGGTCGCCGAGGTCGACCCGCTCACGGCGTCCATCGAGGCTGCGCAACTGCGGCTGGAGGACGTGCCTGGGGACTACACCACCTGGGCGCAGTTGGGGTCGGCCTACGTCGAGCAGGCCCGGGTGACCGCGGACCCGTCCTACTACGACCGGGCTGAGGGCGCCCTGCAGGAGTCGCTCGCACTGCGACCGGACGGCAACGACGCCGCGCTGACCGGACAAGGCGCGCTCGCCAACGCCCGCCACGACTTCGCCGCGGCGGCGGATCTGTCCGGCCAGGCGCTGGCGATCAACGCCTACAACGCGACGGCGTGGGGCGTGCTGACCGACGCACGGACCCAGCTCGGGGACTACGCGGGCGCCACTGATGCGCTGCAGGAGATGCTGGCCCTCCGGCCGGGGCTAGCCTCGTTCACCCGGGCGTCCTACGACGCGGAGTTGCACGGCGACCTGGCCGGTGCGCGTTCCGCGCTGGAACAGGCGCTGGGGACGACGCAGGGCGGGTCCGGTGAGGCCTACTGCCGGACCTACCTGGGCGCGCTGGCGTTCGCGGCGGGTGACCTGGAGGAGGCGTCCGCGCAGTACGACGCCGGCCTCGATGCCGTGCCGGGCGACACTTCGCTGTTGCTGGGCCGGGCACGGGTTCTCGCGGCGCAGGGGAGGTCGATTCGGCGGTGCGGACCTTCCAGGCCGTGGTGAATGCGAGCCCGCTTCCGGAGCACCTGGTGGAGTTCGGTGCCTACCTGGAGTCCCAGGGGCGGACGGACGAAGCCGGGCAGCAGTTCGCGCTGGTAGAGACGGTGCGTGCGCTGTTCGAGGCGAGCGGGGCGTCCGACGACCTGACCATGGCGCTGTTCGCCGCCGATCACGGCGACCCGGCCGCTGCGTTGGCTGCTGCACAGGCGGAATACGACCGGCGGCAGAACGTCGACTCGCACGACGCCCTGGCCTGGGCACTGCACGCTGCGGGGCGGGATGCCGAGGCGCTGCCCCACGCCCAGCAGGCCACGGCACTCGGTGGCCGGAATGCACTGTTCCTCTACCACCGCGGAGTGATCGAGGCGGCGCTCGGGCAAGACGACCAGGCTCGGACCTCCCTCGCCGAGGCGCTGGAGACCAACCCCTACTTCTCCCCGCTGCACGCTCCCCGGGCCGAGGAGTTGCTGGGCTCGCTGGGCGGACGCCCGTGAGCCGGCGGGGAGCCGCCGTCGTCCTCCTGGCAGGGACCGCCCTCTGGGTCGCCGTCCCGGGGCGGCCCACGCACACCCGCTGGGCAACTTCACGGTCAACCACTACGACCACGTCCAGCTCTTCCCGAATCGGGTGGAGCTCACGTCCGTCGTCGACCGGGCGGAGATCCCGACGGCGCAGGCGCTGCAGACGATCGCACCGGACGGCTCGCCGAGTGCCGAACAGCTCGCCGCCGCGGCCACCACCGAGTGCGGCGAGCTCTCCCGGACCCTGCGCTTCACCGTGGACGGCGCACCCGTGGACTGGCAGGTCAGGGGCTCGGCGATGGAGACCGTGCCGGGAGCGGCCGGGTTGCCGACCCTCCGGCTGACCTGTGATCTGCAGGCGGCTGCCGGGCTCGACGCCGCGGCCGAGGTCGCTTTCGAGGACACCTACCTGGCTGACCGGGTGGGGTGGCGGGAGGTGACGGCGGACGGCGAGGGGTCCGGCTGGTCGACTCCCCGGTTCCGGTGGAGAGCATCAGCGACGAGCTGCGGGCGTACCCCGACGACCTGCTGTCCTCACCGGTCGACGTCCGCGCGTTCACGGTCGCGACCGAGCCCGGCCAGAACACCGGCGCGGGGGCGGCGCTCACCCCGGAGTCGGGGGATCCGTTCAGCAGCGCGCTGGCCGCGGTGGACCGCTGGCTGGAGGATCTCGTCGGCGACCGGGGACTGACCCCGCTCGTCGGCACGCTCGCTGTGCTGCTGGCGGTGCTGCTGGGCGCCGGGCACGCGCTGCTGCCCGGGCACGGTAAGGCGGTGATGGCGGCCTATCTGGCCGGACGCCGCGGGCGCACCCGCGACGCCCTCACCGTCGGGGCCACCGTGACGGTCACGCACACGGCTGGCGTGCTCGTTCTCGGTCTGGCGCTCTCGCTGTCGAGCTCGCTGGCCGGTGACCAGGTGATCCGCTGGCTCGGGGTGGCCAGCGGGCTCCTCGTGGCCGGTATCGGGGTGCTCATGCTGCGCGGGGCGTTGCGGAGCCGGCGCCCGGCACACGCAGCGACCACGCCGACCATTCACGAGTTGCCCGAGCCGGCCCTGGCCGGTGCACTTCCGGCCGGCCTCCGCGGTGATGCAGCCGTGCACGTTTCCACCGCGCACACCCGCTCAGCAGGCGATCACCACGGGCATGAGCATCCAGGCGCAGTCCCCCACGGGCACGACCATGCGCACGACCACGACCACGACCACGCCCACGACCACGCCCACGGGCACGCCCACGGGCACGACCACGGGCACGGGCACGGGCACGGGCACGGCAGTTGGTGGGCTGGTGGACACAGTCACGGCCCGGCAGGGCACACCCACGGCCCCGGCGCCGGTCGCGGGGGCTGATCGGCATGGGCATCGCCGGGGGCCTGGTGCCCAGCCCGTCGGCGCTCATCGTGCTTCTCGCGTCGATAGGCCTGGGGCGCACCGTCTTCGGCGTCGTCCTGGTGTTCGCCTACGGGCTGGGCATGGCGGCTACGTTGACCGCCGTCGGGCTACTCCTGGTGCGGTTGCGCGGTCGGCTGGAACGACGGATGACCGACCTGGGACGGAGCTGGTGGCTCGCTGGGGCGACCCGAGCCGCGCCCGTGCTGACGGCGAGCCTGGTCCTCCTCGTGGGGCTGTCGCTGGTGACCCGGGGCGTCGTCCTCGGCGCCTGATCGCGCTTCCGAAGTCGATCATCGGCTGCGTGTCCGGGACACGGACCGACACGCCGCCGGGACGTGCACGCAGACGATGATCGACTCGGCTCAGCTCGGGAGCGAGTACTCCGCGAACTTGGTGCGCAGGTCCTTCTTCGAGAACTTGCCGACGCTCGTCTTGGGTACCTCGTCGATGAACTCCACGGCCTCGGGCATCCACCACTTGGCCACCAGCGGCTTGAGGTGCTCGAGGATCTCCTCCTCGGTGACGGTCTCGCCCTCCTTGGTGACGACGCAGGCCAGCGGGCGCTCGTCCCACTTCGGGTGCGGGATGCCGATGACCGCGGCCTCCTTCACCTTCGGGTGGCTCATGATCGCGTTCTCCAGGTCGACCGAGCTGATCCACTCGCCGCCGGACTTGATCAGGTCCTTGGTGCGGTCGGCGATCCGGATCGAGCCGAACTCGTCCATCGCCGCGACGTCGCCGGTCTTCATCCAGCCGTCGTCGGTGGTGAGCTCCACGCCGGCGTCGGGGTTGTAGTAGTCCTTCGCGCACCAGGGTCCGCGCACCTGCAGCTCGCCGGTGGCCTTGTCGTCCCACGGCTGCGGCTCGAGGGTGTCGGCGTCGACGATGCGCGCCTCCACGCCCAGGAACGGGATGCCCGCGCGCGCCCGCTGGGTCGCCTTGGTCTCGTCGTCGGCGTCCTCGTACCGGTTGGGCAGCACGCCGGACGAGGCCACCGGGTGGGTCTCGGTCATGCCCCACGCCTGCAGGATCGGGATGCCCACCTGCTCGCGGTAGGCCTCCGACAGGGCCTTGGGGACGGCGGAGCCGCCGCAGCCGATGTCCCGGAGCTTGTGCGGCTTGCCGGCCAGGTGGGGAAGGACGCCCTGCCAGATGGTCGGGACGCCGGCGGTGAACGTGACGCCTTCGTCGATGATCAGCTTGGCGATCGCCTCCGGCTGCATGAGCGCGCCCGGCATGACCAGCGAGGCACCGGACGCCGGTGCGGCCTGCGCGATGCCCCAGGCATTGGCGTGGAACATCGGGACGACCGGCATCGCGACGTCGCGGATGCCGAGCCCGAAGGCGTTGGGCGCCATCACGCCCATGGTGTGCAGCCAGGTCGAGCGGTGCGAGTAGACGACGCCTTTCGGGTTGCCGGTGGTGCCGCTCGTGTAGCACATCGAGGCGGCCCGGTACTCGTCCTCGACGTGGAACTCGACCGGTTCGGCGTCGGCCAGCAGCGTCTCGTAGTCGAGGATCCGGGGGTCGTCGGGGATCTCGTTGCCGCCGCCGTCGTCCATGATCACGACCTGCTTGACCGTCTTCATGGTGTCGATCAGCGGCCAGAGCAGGGGAGCACCGTGCGGTCGACGAAGATGACCTCGTCCTCGGCGTGGTTGGCGATGTAGGTGAGCTGCTCCGGGAAGAGCCGCACGTTGAGGGTGTGCAGCACGCGGCCGGTGCAGGGCGCGGCGAAGTAGAGCTCGAGGTGGCGCTGGCTGTTCCAGCCGAACGTGCCCACCCGGCCGTCGCCGCTGATGCCCAGGGTGTCCAGGACGCCGCCGAGCTTTCGGGTGCGGTGCGCCCATTCCGCGTAGGTCGCCCGGGTCACGCCCCCGGGGTTGTTGGTGACGATCGTGCCGTCGCCGTAGTGCTGCTCGACGTGCCGGAAGATCGCGTCGACGGTCAGTGGGGTGTCCTGCATCAGGCCGCGCATAGCCGGATCCTGCCAGTGACCCGGCTCACCTTCTACCGGGGCGTCCCGGATGATCAGGTCACCTGACCATCATGGGGCCTCCCTCGCGGTCGACGGCGGGGAGGACCCCGAACGGTGAGGGAGGATGCCGCAGCCGCGGTCACTGCAGCCGGCGCGCCCGCAGCACGACGTCCTCGACGTGGTGGGCCCCGGCGCCGCCCTCCGGCACGACGCGCAACCGCTGCTCGTCCACCTCCACCTGCCAGTCGTCGTCGAGCAGCGCCGCCACCATCGAGGGCCAGACGTAGTCGGCCGGGTCGTCTCCGCCGTCGTGCACCTCGTGGTGCTCCATCCCCGCGTGGTGCACGAGCAGCAGCACACCGCCGGGCGCCACCGCCGCGAGCAGGGCCCGCTCGGCCGCGGCGTCGGGGGTGCGGGGAAGGGCCGGGTACTGCGCCGACACGAGGTCGAAGGACGCCGGCGGGAGCCCCGCCTCGGCCAGCCCGGCGTGCACCCAGCGGATGTCGACGCCCGCCTCGCGCGCGTGCGCGGCCGCCCGCTCCAGCGCGACGCCGGACACCTCGAGCGCGGTGACGTCCCATCCGCCGCGGGCCAGCCAGACGGCGTCGGCACCCTCGCCGCAGCCGACGTCCAGCGCCCGACCGGGCGGCGTCCCGGCGACCTCGGCGACGAGCGCGCCGTTGGGCCGGCCGCTCCACAGCTGTGGCCGGTCGGCGTACCGGCGGTCCCACTCGGCCTGCACCGCGGGGTCGATGGCGGGCGGGCGGGAGTCGTTGTCGTCGGTCACTCGGACACCTTGTGCTGCGGTGCCCGGAAACGGCTACTCCCGTTGCCGTTCCGGCAACGACGTCACGCGGTGAGGACGACGGGCAGGTCGCGCAGCCCCCGGATCACGAACTCCGGACGGCGCTGCGCGGGGCGGCCGAGCTCCAGCCGCGACGTCCGCGACAGCAGCGCCCCGAACGACGCCTGGAGCTCGAGCCGCGCCAGCGGGCGCCGATGCAGAAGTGGACGCCGGCCCCGAAGGAGATGTGCGGGTTGTCGCTGCGGCCGACGTCGAGGGTCTCGGGGTCGCCGAACACCGCGGGGTCGTGGTTGGCCGAGCCCAGGAGTGCGGCGATCCTCTGCCCGCGCGCCACCGTGATCCCGCCGATCTCGACGTCCTCGGTCGCCGTGCGCTCGAAGAGCTGCAGCGGGGAGTCGAAGCGCATCAGCTCCTCGATCGCCGTCGGCAGCAGGCCCGGGTCCGCGCGCAGCCGCCGCAGCTGGTCGGGGTGCTCCAGCAGGGCGAGCAGGCCGTTGCCGCTCACGTTGACCGTGGCCTCGTGGCCGGCGTTGAGCAGCAGGATGCAGGTGGTGACCAGCTCGTCCTCGGTGAGCCGGTCGCCCTCGGCGTCGCGGACGCTCACCAGGTGCGAGACGAGGTCGTCACCGAGGTTCGTGCGGCGGTCGGCGGCGAGCTCGCGCAGGTAGGCGACGAACTCGTCGGCGGCGCGCTCGGCGGCGTCCTCGATCGCCGTCGTCCGGCCGTACTCGTACATCTTCACGATGGCGTTGGACCACGGGCGCAGCAGTGGCCGGTCGGAGTCGGGCACCCCCAGCAGCTCGGCGATGACGGCGACCGGCAGCTCCTCCGCCATCCCGGTGAGGACGTCGACCGGCTCCGTGCCGGCGGAGCGCTCGACCAGCCCGTCGACGAGCCTCCCCGCCAGCTCCTCCACCCATGGGCGCAGCCGCTCGACGTGCCCACGGGCGAAGGCGGCACTGATCAGCCGGCGCAGCCGCGTGTGGTCCGGCGGCTCCATCTCCAGGATGGCGTTGCGGTGGATGAGGTTGAAGCTCTCGAACCGGTCGACCGGCACCTTGTCCGACCAGATGCGGCCCAGCCGCCGGTCGCGCAGGACGGCGTTGGACTCCGCGTGCGTGAACGCCAGCCAGAGCCCGAGCCCCTCGTGCCACTGCACCGGCGCTTCCGCGCGAGCCCGGGCGAACGACGGATAGGGGTCGGCGACGACTGCAGGGTCGGCCAGGTCGAGCGGCACGGCGGTCACGCCCGCGAGCCTAGGATCCGCGGCAACGACGTCCGTCACAGGCGACGGTCCACGCCGAGTGTGACGAAGCGGTGGTGATCAGCGGTTGATGGCCACCACTTCGTCGCACTCGACCGCGGGCGCCGGCCCCGCCCGGACCCCACATACGCTGGACCGCATGGCTTCCCGCAAGCGCTCCTCCGCCCCCGCCGCCGCGCCGGAGGGCGTCAACCCGAAGGCGCCGTGTTCCTGCGGCTCCGGACGCCGCTACAAGCACTGCCACGGCTCGGGCTACGCCCCGCCGGTGACCCGGCCCTTCGCGGGCCTGCCGGGTGAGGCCGACTGGGTCGCCCTGCGCGAGCTGGTCCCGGCCGCCACGGCGACCCTGCGGACGACGGACGGCCGGCAGGTGACCCTCGCCAGCGTGCTGCCCGGCGGTACGCCGGCCCTGGTGCGGGCCAACGGCGAGATCGTGCTCGGCGTGCAGATGCAGACCTCGTCGGACGACGTCAGCCGCGACATCGGCACCGCTCTCGCCGCCGCGCTCGAGGCCCCGGCCGGTGCGCCGGTCGACCCGGGCCCCATCGGTGCCGCCGGTTCGGCCGGCCCTCGCCTGCAGGAGCAGCTGGACCTCACGGCGCCGTTCGAGGTGACCGTGCACGACGACTTCGCCTTCTGGCTGGAGGGGACCGATCCGTCCGCCGCGGCGCTGGCCGGGCTCGAGCACGCCAACGAGGCGATCCTGCCGACCGTCCGGCTCGCCGGGCTCGAGGCGGCCTACTGGGTGCGTCCCGGTGACGAGAGGGCCCACCTGCGCTGGGTGCGGCCGGAGCCCGAGGAGAAGCTGCTGGACGCCCTGGCCCGGCTCTCGGCGTCGGGGCAGATCCTGCTCGGGGAGGGCACCCGGTACGCCGGGGCGTTCCGCGCCCTCGGCCTCGTCGTCCCCGTCTGGGATCTCCCGGCCGACACCGCCGCGGAGGACTGGATCGGACCGGCGACGGAGTTCCAGTCGCGGCTGGAGGCGGCGCTGACGTCGACCGAGCCGCTCGACTCCGACGAGCGCCGCGCCCGCGCAGGCCTGATCTCGCGGCAGATCACGCTCCGCTGATCCGTCCGTCCCACCCCCGGGGCGTTGCTCGCGCTGATCGGTTCCTGCGGGACCCGGCAGCGAGGGAACGCCCCTGGGAGTGCGCCCCGCCCACGACGGCGCCCAGGTGACGCGGGCGTTACGCCATCGTGACAACGAATGGGCCAACTGGGGTTGACGGCACCTGTTGTTAGCGCTCACATTGGCTTCGCTCGCGTTCCGCGGGCCTGCGCCGGGCCGACTGGTCGAGTGGCGGCAGATGTCTCGAAGAGGAGATCACACGTGAGCAGGAAGCTCGGCTTGACCGCCGCGAGCGCCGTTCTGGCGCTCACGCTGGCGGCATGTGGCGGCGAGGGCGCCGGCAGCAACACCGACACGTCGAACGCCGACCCCGAGGACCTCTCGATCGGTGTCTCGATGCCGACCGAGACCTCCGAGCGGTGGATCGCCGACGGCAACTCCGTCGAGGAACAGCTCGAGGCCGAGGGCTACGAGGTGGACCTGCAGTACGCGGGTGACGACATCCCGACCCAGTCGCAGCAGATCGACTCGATGATCACGCAGGGCGTCGACGCCCTGATCATCGCCGCCATCGACGGCACGGCGCTGTCCAGCCAGCTGGCGGCCGCCGCCGACGCAGGCATCCCGGTCATCTCCTACGACCGGCTGATCCGCGACAGCGAGAACGTCGACTTCTACGTCACCTTCGACAACTTCCAGGTCGGCGTCGCGCAGGCCGAGTCGCTGCTCGAGGGCCTCGGCGAGGGCGGGCCGTTCAACGTCGAGCTGTTCGCCGGCTCGCTGGACGACAACAACGCCTTCTTCTTCTTCGACGGCGCGATGTCGGTGCTCCAGCCCAAGATCGACGACGGCACCCTGGTCGTGAAGTCGGGCCAGACCTCGATCGAGCAGGCCGCCACCCTCCGCTGGCAGCAGGAGACCGCCCAGCAGCGGATGGAGAACCTGCTCACCTCCACCTACAACGACGGCTCGGTGGTCAACGGCGTCCTCTCGCCGTACGACGGTCTGTCCCGCGGGATCATCACCGCCCTGCAGAACTCCGGGTACGGCCCGACCATCAGCGAGGGCGAGCGCCCGATGCCGATCGTCACCGGCCAGGACGCCGAGATCGCCTCGGTCAAGCTGATCGCCGACAACGTGCAGTACTCGACGATCTTCAAGGACACCCGTCTGCTGGCCGAGCAGGCCGTCATCGCCGCCCAGGCCTTCCTCGGTGGCGAGACGCCGGAGGCCAACGACGAGGAGACCTACGACAACGGCGTGAAGGTCGTCCCGTCCTACCTGCTCCCGATCGAGACGGTCACGGCCGACAACATCCAGCAGGTCCTGGTCGACAGTGGCTACTGGACGGCCGAAGAGGTCGAGGCCGGCCAGGCCGAGGGCTGATCTCCGCGTCACCGCACACTCCGGTCGGGCCTGGCGCCGCTATCGCCGCCGGGCCCGACCGGGCACCATCTGCAGCACCCGCAGGACCGAACAGCTCGGCACACCGCACGACCTGACGCCCGCACCACCCGCGAGGCACGGGACGCCGTCCGGACCCCGTGCACGCCCCACCGGCCGTACACGCCCGGCGAACCGCCGCCCGTAGCCGGCCGCCACCATCCGACCGCCCGAGTCCGGCGCGGGAGACGAGGACAGCGGAGTCCATGGACGACTACATCCTGGAGATGCGCTCCATCACCAAGACGTTCCCCGGCGTGAAGGCGCTCGAAGACGTCACCCTCGCCGTTCGGCGCGGTGAGATCCACGCCATCTGCGGCGAGAACGGCGCCGGCAAGTCGACGCTGATGAAGGTCCTCTCCGGCGTCTACCCCGCCGGGAGCTACGACGGCGAGATCGTCTACGACGGCGAGCCGGTGCGCTTCGGCGGCATCCGCGACAGCGAGCACGTCGGCATCGTGATCATCCACCAGGAGCTGGCGCTGGTGCCGTACCTCTCGATCGCCGAGAACATCTTCCTGGGCAACGAGCGGACCGGCCGTGGCGGCCTGATCGACTGGAACCGGGCGAACTCCGACGCCGACGAGCTGCTGCGCCAGGTCGGCCTGCGCGAGCGCTCGGTGACCCCGGTCGGTCAGCTCGGTGTGGGCAAGCAGCAGCTCGTCGAGATCGCCAAGGCGCTGTCGAAGAACGTCAAGCTGTTGATCCTGGACGAGCCGACGGCAGCGCTGAACGACAACGACTCCGCGCACCTGCTGAACCTGCTGCGCGACCTGAGGGAGCGCGGCATCACCTGCATCATGATCTCGCACAAGCTCAACGAGATCACCGCCATCGCCGACCGCGTGACCGTCATCCGCGACGGCCGGACGGTGGAGACCCTGGAGCTGGCCGCCGGCGAGGTCACGCAGGAACGCATCATCCGCGGCATGGTCGGCCGCGACCTGGAGAGCTACTACCCCGACCGCGAGTCGCACCCGGGCGAGGAGGTGCTCCGGGTCGAGGACTGGACCGTCTGGCATCCCACCCAGGAGCGCAAGGTCGTCGACGGCGCGAGCTTCTCGGTCCGCGCCGGTGAGGTCGTGGGCATCGCCGGCCTCATGGGCGCCGGCCGAACGGAGCTGGCGATGAGCATCTTCGGCCGCTCGTACGGACGGAACATCGACGGTCGCGTCTTCATGCACGGCAAGCAGATCAAGTCGCGCAACGTCGCCGAGGCGATCGACAACGGCATCGCCTACGCCACCGAGGACCGGAAGAAGTACGGCCTCAACCTGATCGAGGACATCCGCCGCAACGTCTCCGCGGCCGCCCTCGGCAAGCTCTCGCGCCGCGGCTGGGTCAACGGCAACGAGGAGACCAAGGTCGCCGAGGAGAGCCGGCGCAGCATGAACATCAAGGCGCCGACCGTCATGTCGGTCGTGGGCAAGCTCTCGGGCGGCAACCAGCAGAAGGTCGTCCTGTCGAAGTGGCTCTACACCGACCCGGACGTGCTGATCCTCGACGAGCCGACCCGCGGCATCGACGTCGGCGCCAAGTACGAGATCTACACGATCATCAACCGGCTCGTGGCGGCCGGGAAGGCCGTCGTCGTCATCTCGTCGGAGCTGCCGGAACTGCTCGGCATCTGCGACCGCATCTACACCCTGTCGGCTGGGCGGATCACCGGTGAAGTGCCGGTGCGCAGCGCGGGCGGCGGAGCCACCCAGGAGAACCTGATGGAGCTCATGACCCAGGACAAGGAGCAGGCGGCATGACCAAGATGGTCCCGCAGACGGAGGAGATCGCCCCGGCGCCTGGTGCCGCGCAGCAGGCGAAGGAGCAGTCGACCGACAGCAACCCGATGCACCTGCTCACCCGGAACCTGCGCACCAGCGGCATCTACATCGCGTTCGTCGCGATCGTGGTGCTGTTCGCCATCCTCACCGAGGGCGTCTCGCTGAGCCCGCGGAACGTCACCAACATCGTCCTGCAGTACAGCTACATCCTAGTGCTGGCGATCGGCATGGTCATCGTGATCATCGCCGGCCACATCGACCTGTCGGTCGGCTCGGTGGTCGCGCTGTGCGGTTCCGTCTCCGCGGTGCTGGTCATCCAGCAGGGCTACCCGACCTGGGTCGGCATCGTCGCCGCACTCGCGGTCGGCATGGCGGTGGGTGCCTGGCACGGCTTCTGGGTCGCCTACGTCGGCATCCCGGCGTTCATCGTGACCCTCGCCGGCATGCTGCTCTTCCGCGGGCTCACCCTGCAGGTGCTCGACAACATCTCCCTGTCGCCGTTCCCCGCGAGTACAGCCGCATCGCCACCGGGTTCCTGAACGGGCTCATCGGTGGGGACGGCTACGACGCCTTCACCCTGCTCATCGGCGGTCTCGCCGTCGCCGGGTACGCGGTGAGCAGCTGGCGGTCGCGCATGGCACAGCTGCGCTACGAGCAGCCGGTCGGAGCATGCCGTTGTTCATCCTCAAGATCGCCGCCGTCGCGGCCGTGGTCATGGCGTTCGCCTGGCAGCTGGCGCACTCCCGCGGGCTGCCGATCGTGCTGATCATCCTGGCGGTGCTGGTGATCGTGTACGGACTGGTCACCAAGCGCACGGTCTTCGGCCGCCAGGTCTACGCAATCGGCGGCAACCTGTCGGCCGCGATGCTCTCGGGCGTGAAGGTCAGGAAGGTCAACTTCTGGATCTTCGTGAACATGGGCTTCCTCGCCGGCGTGGCCGGCGTCATCTACTCCTCGCGCATGAACGGCGCCCAGCCGTCGGCCGGTGAGATGTTCGAGCTGGACGCCATCGCGGCGGCCTTCATCGGCGGTGCGGCCGTCACCGGCGGTGTCGGCACGGTCGTCGGCGCGATGGTCGGCGGTCTGATCATGGCGGTCATGAGCAACGGCATGCAGCTCATGGGCGTCGAGCAGCCGATCCAGTCCGTGGTCAAGGGCCTGGTGCTGCTGCTGGCCGTCGCCTTCGACGTCTACAACAAGCGTCGCGCCGGGGCCTCCCGCTGAGCGCTGAGGCGCTGAGCGACGGGCCGGTCGTCGCCGTCGCAGGTCGCGGCGGCCGGCCCGGACGACGAGGGGAGCGGTGGAGCCGGAGGGGCGACCCGAGCGCTGGTGATGAGTGACGTCGCCGCACTCGCCGGGGTCTCGCACCAGACCGTGTCCCGGGTGGTCAACGGGCACCCGAACGTCGCGCCGCACACGCGGGAGCGGGTCGAGCGGGCCATCGCCGAGCTCGGCTACCGGCCCAACATCGCCGCCCGCGCCCTGGTCACCGGCTCCACCCGCACGCTCGGGCTGGTCACGGTGAAGATCAACCAGTACGGACCGGCGCAGACGATGCTCGGCCTGGAGAACGCGGCGCGCGCCGCGGGCTACTCGCTGAGCGTCTCGATCCTGGACGACGCCACCGCGGGCGCGATGCGGGAGGCCGTGGACACGTTCGTGGCCCAGCGCGTCGACGGCATCGTGGCGCTGTCGACCTACGACGACGCCGCGGAGGCACTGCGCGCGCTGGACCCGCCGGTGCCACTGGTCGCCGTCCAGGTGGGCGGCGGCGAGGACCGGCCCGCCGTGGGCGTGGACCAGGAGACGGGCGCCCGCCTGGCCACCCGGCACCTGCTGGGGCTGGGACACCGCACCGTGCACCACGTCGCCGGGCCGGCCGACTCGCAGGAGGCACGCGGGCGCATCGACGGCTGGCGCTCGGAGCTGCTGGCGGCCGGAGCGCCGGTGCCCGAGGGGATGCTGCGCGGGGACTGGACGCCGTCGTCGGGTTACCTGGCCGGCAAGGCCCTGGCCGCGCGGATCCGCGGCGGCGAGGACATCACCGCGATCTTCACCGCGAACGACCAGATGGCCCTCGGGCTGCTCGCTGCGCTCCACGAGTGCGGGCTGCGGATCCCCGAGGACGTCAGCGTGGTCGGGTTCGACGACCTGCCCGAGGCGCCGTACTTCACCCCGCCGCTGACCACGGTGCGGCAGGACTTCGCCGAGCTCGGCCGACGGGGGTGCAGCTGGTCCTCGCCCGCATGAAGGGGAGGACCTGCATCCCGAGCCGGTTCCCCCGGCGCTGCTGGTGCGGTCCAGCACCGGCCCGGCACCGGCACCGGCCCCGGCGTGAGGTCGGGCATCCTGTTAGCGCTAACAGGTTCCGCCGTCCTCGGCGGGCGGAAGGGTTCCTGACATGACGACGGACGCTGTCGCAGCGATCACGGACGGTCGCACGACCCTGGGGATCGAACTCGGGTCGACCCGGATCAAGGCGGTGCTGATCGGTCCCGATCACGCGCCGCTCGCCGTCGGTAGCTCCGACTGGGAGAACCAGCTCGTGGACCGGCTGTGGACGTACTCGCTGGACGCGGTCTGGACCGGGGTGCAGCAGAGCGTCGCGGCCCTCACCGACGACGTGCGGCGACGCCACGGGGTGGAGCTGGCAGGAGTCGGCGCCCTCGGGGTGTCGGCGATGATGCACGGCTACCTCGCGTTCGACGCCGACGGGAAGCTGCTGACGCCCTTCCGCACCTGGCGCAACACGCACACGGGCCGGGCGGCCGAGCGGCTCAGCGCCGAGTTCGGCTGCAACATCCCGCACCGGTGGAGCGTCGCGCACCTCTACCAGGCGATCCTGGACGGCGAGGAGCACGTCGGCCGGCTCGACCACCTGACGACCCTGGCCGGCTACGTGCACTGGCAGCTGACCGGGGAGAAGGTCCTCGGCATCGGGGATGCCAGCGGCATGCTGCCGATCGACGGGGGACAGGTGGGTACGACGCCACGATGCTCGCCCGGTTCGACGAGCTGGCCGCCGAGGCCGGGGTGGAGCTGACCCTCGCCGAGCTGCTGCCGGCCATCGCGGTCGCCGGGCAGCCGGCCGGCACGCTGACCGACGCGGGTGCGGCGCGGCTCGACCCGGCCGGCCGGCTGCACCCCGGCATCCCGCTCTGCCCGCCCGAGGGTGACGCGGGCACCGGGATGGTCGCCACCAACTCCGTCGCTCCGCGCACCGGAAACGTCTCCGCCGGGACGTCCGTCTTCGCCATGGTCGTGCTCGAGCAGGAGCTCGGCCGGGTGCACCGCGAGCTGGACCTGGTCACCACGCCGGCCGGCGACCCCGTGGCGATGGTGCACTGCAACAACGGGGCGAGTGAGCTGGATGCCTGGGCGGGGCTGTTCGCGGAGTTCGCCCGGGCGCTGGGGGCCGAGGTCGACCCGTCGAAGGTCTTCGGGACGCTCTTCGCCGCCGCACTGGACGGGGCGAGCGACGGCGGCGGGATGCTCGCCTACAACTACCTCTCCGGTGAGCCGATCACGGGCCTGGAGGAGGGCCGGCCGCTGTTCCTGCGGTCGCCGGACAGCCGGCTGAGCTTGGGCACGTTCATGCGGACGCACCTGTACTCGTCCCTGGCCACGCTCAGGATCGGCATGGACGTCCTGCAGAAGGTCGAGGGCGTGCGGCTGGACCGGATGTTCGCGCACGGTGGCCTGTTCAGGACCGAGGGCGTCGCGCAGCGCTTCCTGGCCGCCGCGATCGACACCCCGGTCTCCGTCGGCGACGTCGCTGCGGAAGGTGGCGCCTGGGGCATCGCCGTCCTGGCCGCGTTCGCCGCCGATCGTTCGTCGGGACGGAGCTCGCCGGAGCAGAGCCTGGCGGACTACCTGGACGGCGCGGTGTTCACGGGCGCGAGCCTGCACACCGTCGAGCCCGACCCGGCCGACGTCGAGGGCTTCGACGCGTTCATGCAGCGGTACGTCGCCGGGCTCCCGGTCGAGCGGGCCGCCGTGGAGCACGTGAGCCCCGCCCCGCGAGGAGGAGACGAATGACCGCCACCCCGACCGAGCGCGGCACCCACCGGGAGCTGCGCGCGCACGTCGCCGCGCTGCATTCCGAGCTGACCCGCTACGGGCTGGTCACCTGGACGGCGGGCAACGTGTCGGGCCGCGTGCCCGGCGAAGACGTGTTCGTCATCAAGGGCAGCGGCGTCTCCTACGACGAGCTGACGTGGGAGGGCATCACCGTCTGCGACCTGGACGGGAACGTCGTCGACGGGGTGAAGGCGCCGTCGTCGGACACCGCCGCGCACGCCTACGTCTACCGGAACCGGGCCGACGTCGGCGGGCAGGTGCACACGCACAGCCCGTACGCGGCCGCCTGGGCCGCGCGCGGCGAGGAGATCCCCTGCGTGCTGACCGCGATGGCCGACGAGTTCGGCGGCCCGATCCCGGTCGGCCCGTTCGCGCTCATCGGCGACGACTCGATCGGCCAGGGCGTCGTCGCGACCCTGGAGCACTCCCGTTCGCCGGCGGTGCTCATGCAGAACCACGGTGTGTTCACCATCGGGCGCGACGCGAAGGCGGCGGTCAAGGCCGCCGTCATGACCGAGGACGTCGCCCGCACCGTGCACCTCTCCCGCCAGCTCGGCGAGCCCATCCCGATCGCGCAGGCGGACATCGACTCGCTCTACGCGCGCTACCAGAACGTGTACGGACAACGCTGATGGAGGACTTCCCGTGTCATTCGAAGGTCAGGAGATCTGGTTCCTCACCGGCAGCCAGAACCTGTACGGCGAGGAGACCCTCCAGCAGGTCGCCGACCAGTCGCGGCGTGTCGCCGAGGCCCTGGACGGTGCCGGTGAGGTGCCGGTCCGCGTCGTCTGGAAACCCGTGCTGAAGGACGCCGGGGCCATCCGCCGGATCATGGGCGAGGCCAACGAGGACCCGGCCTGCCTGGGCGTCATCACCTGGATGCACACCTTCTCCCCGGCGAAGATGTGGATCGCCGGGCTGGACGCGCTGCGCAAGCCGCTGCTGCACCTGCACACCCAGGCCGACGCCGCCCTCCCGTGGGCGACGATCGACATGGACTTCATGAACCTCAACCAGGCCGCCCACGGCGACCGCGAGTACGGGTTCATGCTGACCCGCCTCCGGGTCCCGCGGACGACGGTCTCCGGGCACGTGTCCAACCCGCGGGTGCTGGCGAGGGTCGGGTCCTGGACCCGGGCCGCCGCCGGAGCCGCCGCGGCCCGCGGGTTGAAGCTGGCCCGGTTCGGCGACAACATGCGCAACGTCGCGGTCACCGAGGGGACAAGGTCGAGGCCGAGATCCGCTTCGGCATGTCGGTGAACACCTGGGGCGTGAACGATCTGGTCGCCGTCGTCGAGGCGGTGCAGGAGGCAGCCGTCGACGAGCTGGTCGAGGAGTACGCCGACCTCTACGAGATGTCCGCGGATCTGCTACCCGGCGGCGACCGGCACGACGCCGTGCGCTACCAGGCGCGCGTCGAGGCCGCGCTGCGCTGGTTCATGGAGGAGGGCGGGTTCGGGGCGTTCACCACGAACTTCGAGGACCTCGGCGGCCTGCGCCAGCTCCCGGGCTCGCCGTCCAGCGGCTGATGGCCGACGGCTACGGCTTCGGCGGCGAGGGCGACTGGAAGACCTCGGCGCTGCTGCGGGTGCTCAAGGTCGCTGGCGCCGGACTGCCCGGCGGGACGTCCTTCATGGAGGACTACACCTACGACCTCGAGGTGGGCAGCGAGAAGATCCTCGGCGCGCACATGCTCGAGGTCTGCCCGACGATCTCCGGCGAGAAGCCGCGCCTGGAGGTGCACCCGCTCGGCATCGGCGGGCGCGAGGACCCGGCCCGCCTCGTGTTCAGCGCGGCCCCGGCGCCCGGCGTCGTCATCGGCTGGTCCGACCTCGGTGACCGGTTCCGCTGGGTGGCCAACGAGATCGACGTCGTCGAGCCCGACGAGCCGCTGCCCAACCTGCCGGTGGCCCGCGCCGTCTGGGAGCCGCGGCCGGACTTCGCCACGGCGACGGAGGGCTGGCTGACCGCCGGCGGCCCGCACCACACGGTGCTGACCACCCAGCTCGGCGCCGACGAGCTCACCGACCTGGCCGAGGTGTTCTCGACCGAGCTGGTGCTCATCGACGCCGACACCACGCGGCGGTCGCTGGCCCAGGAGCTGCGCTGGAGCGCGGCCTACCACCGCCTCAACCAGCGCCTCTAGGTCCCTCGCCGCACGCTTGTGCTCTGCCCCGTTCAGCGGGGCAGAGCACAAGCGTCCTCAGGCCCCGTTCAGGGCGCCGCCCTGAGCGTGCGAAGGGTGGGGAGAGTGGGGTCCTTCGTCAGAGGTGGCGGATCAGGTACCGGTAGAAGCCGGCGCCCCGGTGCAGGGCGGCGACGGAGAGACGCTCGTCGGCGGCGTGCAGGGTGGCCAGCTCCTCCTTGGTCAGGTCGAACGGCATGAACCGGTAGACGCTGTCGCAGATCTGGCTGAAGTGCCGCGCGTCGCTGGCCTGCACCATCACGTACGGCGCCACCGCCGCGTCGGGGTACACCGAGCGGACGGCGTCCCCGACCAGCGCGAACGCCTCGTTGTCGGCGCGGGACACCGGTGAGGGTCGTTGCCCGACACCACGGTCAGCTCCACGCCGGGATCGCCGATGACGCGCCTGAGCCGGTCGACGGTCGACTCGACCGTCTCGCCGAGGGCGATCCGGATGTTGGCGTGCGCGCGGGCCCGGGTGGCCAGCACGTTGCGGGCCTTGCTGCCCTCGAGCTCGGTGATCGCGACCGTGGTGCGCACCAGCGCGTTCGCCTCGCGACTCGCCTTCGACAGGACGAGAGCGAGGGCCGGCCGCAGGAACCGGGCGTGCGCGAAGACGGCGCGGTACCCCGTCGGTGCGTGCCGGCCAAGGGCGTCGACCATGCCGAGGACGACGTCGTGCAGCCGGGCCGGGAACGGGTTCTCCTCGATCCGCAGGATGGCCCGCGCCAGCCGTGCCGGTGCCCCGCCGCGGACCGGCGCCGACGCATGGCCTCCGGGGTCGGTGGTGACGAGCTCGACGTCCAGCAGCCCCTTCTCGGCGAGCCCTACGACGGCGGTCTGGCCGGGGACGCCGGGGAACACCCCGCTCACCACGGCGCCGCCCTCGTCGATCACCGCCCAGGGCCGGACCCCTCGCGAGGTGAGCGCGTCCACGGCCAGCTTCGCCCCGACGCCGGCCACCTCCTCGTCGTTGCCGAAGGAGAGGTGGACGTCGCGGGCCGGGGTGAACCCGGCGGCCACCAGGGACTCGACGGCCTCGAGGATCGCGACGAGGGCGCCTTTGTCGTCGATGGCGCCGCGGCCGTGCACCACGCCGTCCTCGACCAGCCCGGAGAACGGGTCGCGGGACCACTCCTGGCCGGCCACCGGCACGACGTCGTAGTGCGCCATGAGCACCAACGGCGGGAGGTCGACGCCGCTGGACCACCGGTAGAGCAGCGCGCCGTCGCCGAGCACCTCGCGCGCCAGGACCCGGTGCGTGTGCGGGTACAGCTCGGTCAACCGCTGCCGGAACCGCTCGAACGCGGCGGTGTCGAGCTCGTCGCGGTCGCGGGTGGAGATCGTCGGGATGCGGACCAGCTCGGCCAGGCGGGCCGCCGCGGCGTCGGCGTCCAGACCGTCGAGGTCGGCCGGCCCCGGTGCCCCCTCGGGCGGGCGGAAGCGGGCCACCCGGCGGGCCGCGACGGCCCCCGCGGCGCCGCAGGCGGCGGCGAGCAGAGCCCGCCTCATGGCCGGGGCTCCGTCGCCGGGGCGACCGAGCGGAGGTCGGTCGCGGCGGGTGCGTCGGAGAACGCGAGGCGCGGCACGAACACGAGCGCCACGGCGGCGGCGAGCGCCGTCGTGCCGCAGAGAATCCAGACGGTGAGGTAGCCGCCGAGCGATCCCGCCGTCCCCTCGGAGCCGTCGGCCAGCGGGGCGCGTTCGCGGCCAGGGCGACGGCGAAGGTCGCGGACGCGAAGCTCCCGCCGAGGACCTTGGTGGTGTTGGTCAGGCCGGTGGCCACCCCGGTGCGCCCGGCCGGTGCGGCGGCGGCCGCGGCGGCAGGGAGAGCCGCCACCAGCGCGCCGGACCCCAGCCCGGCCACCACCATGCAGGCCAGCACCTGCGGCAGGGAGTCGTGGAACGGCACGAGCAGCAGGTAGCCGGTGCCGACGAGGATCGCGGCCCCGATGAGCGTGGTCCGGGGGCTGGTGCGCGTGGAGATGCGGGAGAACTGGCTGGCGCCGATGAGCATGGAGATGACGTAACCACCGATGACGATCGACACCATGCTGGTCGACAGGCCCAGCCCGTAGCCGTACTCCTCGGGGTCGGTGCGCGCGAAGGTCGAGAGCGGGCCCTGGGCGCCGAGGACGCTGACGCCGAAGAGTCCGGCGGTGAGCTGCACCGGCCACATGGACGGGCTGCGCAGGACCCGGAAGTCGACCAGCGGGTCCGGGCGGCCGAGCTCGTAGCGGACGAACGGGACGGCCAGGAGCAGGCCGACCGCGGTCACCAGCCACGGCCAGACCTCGCCGACGCCGTTGATCCGGACGAACGTCAGGCCGCCGGTGACGACCAGCAGGACGACGGTGAGCAGGGCCGCGCCGGTCGCGTCGACGGATCCTCCCTGGCGGTCCTCGCTCTCGGGCACGCGCAGCGCCACGACCGCGCAGACGCCCACCACCAGGAACCCCGGGACCAGCAGCACGAGCCAGAACTGCTCGGCGAGCGCACTGCCGACCTGACCGCCGCCGAGCGCGCCGACGATGGCGCCCAGTTGCAGGGCGGCGACGATCAGCCCGGTGGCCCGCCGCGTCTGCGCCGCCGGATCGGCCAGCCCTCGCGACCGGTTGTAGATCAGCGCCACCTGGAGCGGCAGCCAGGCGGCGTAGATGCCCTGCACCGCCCAGGCGATGAGGAAGACCGGGAAGGACGACGCGAAGGCGAGCACGACCGTGGCCGCGGCCACCACCGCCGCAGACAGCAGCAGCATCCGGCGGTGACCGTGCAGGTCGCCCAGCTTGGCCAGGATGGGCACGGCGATCGCCGACAGCATGAGCTGCGCGGCCTCGAGCCAGTTGACGTCGGCGTCGTGGATGTCGAGGTGCCGGGCGACGTCGGTCAGCAGCGGGATGTAGTACCCCTGCAGCACGCCGCTGGTGAACTCGACGAAGACGAGGAAGCCGACGAGGCCCCCGCCGATGCCCGCGATGCGCCGGGTTCCCCGCGCCGTCCCCGCCACGCCGACGTCCCTTCCCGCTGCGCCACGGGTGGTGGCGCGGAAGGTCCGGAGCGTAGTGGCCCGGGACGTCCGGGCGGACCCCCTGCCGGGGAAGGCCGCCCGGACGGTCGAGGTCAGGCCGTGCGGCGCGCGGAGGCGATCAGCCACGCGCCGGCGGCGAGGAGTGCCGCGCCCCACGCGACCAGCGGCTCGGTCGCCACGCCCGTGTAGGCGAGCGTGCCCGTGCTGTCGTACGTCGGGTGGGTGTAGGCGACGGTGTCCACCTCGCAGCCGATGCCGTCGGAGTCGCTGTCCAGGTGCGCGCCGTAGCCCGGGTGCCCGGCGTGGACCGGTGCGGCGCCCTTGGCCCGTGCGTCGTCGCAGTTCTCGTAGTGGACGGCGGCCGGCTGGACCGGCTGCGGGTGCGGCGTCGTGGTCGGCGGGGTCGGAGGCGGCGTCTGGGTCCCGCCGCCGGTCGGGGGAGCCGGCAGGCACTTCTGCAGGTCCTCCCCGGCCGCCGTCAGGAGCGCCTCGCCCGCCGTCGCCAGCTCACCCCCGGCGTTCTCGACGAGCTCGGGCAGCTCCGCGAGGAACGCGGGGAGCGTGGTCGGGTCCAGCAACGCCTCCTCGATCGCCGTGACGAGCTCCCCGCCGCCGGCCCCGAGCGCGGCCTGCAGATCGGTGATCAGCTGCTCGACGACGGCCGCGACGCACGCCGGCGGGTCGGCCGGGGGCTGGAGCTGGTGGGCGTGCTGCTGGACGTCGTGGTCCCGGTGGCCGTCGACTCCGTGGCCGTCGACTCCGTGGCCGTCGACTCCGTGGCCGTGGACTCGGTGATCAGCGCGCCGAGGTCTTCCGCGAGGTCCCCGAGCCGGTTCGCCGGCGCCGGCGCGGACGTCCGGGTCGGCGTGGAGGACGCCGTGCCGGTCGACGAGGACTGCGTCGTCTCCGCTGGGTCGTGCTCCGTCGTCTCGGCGGGCGCGGACGTCAGCGCCCCGATCGCCGTGTCGAGCGGGGTGTCCGTCGGATCGGCCAGGGCGACGCCGGCAGGCACCAGGGCCAGGCCGAGGGCCACCGGAACGGCGAGCAGGCGTAGACGTTTCGACATGGATCCCCCGAGAGCTCACGCAGCAGAGAGGTGAGCTGTATCACGGGTAACAGGTAATCGCCGGCACGGGTTCCAGGTACCGGGAGAACCGTTCCGTCACGCGACCGCGCGCCGCCACGCGCTGTAGTGCTCCGGACTCAGCTGAACGGGTCGCGGGCCACCGGGCAGGACATGCAGCGCGGTCCGCCGCGGCCGCTGCCCAGCTCCGACCCGGCGATCCGGATCACCTCGATGCCGTGCGCCTCCAGCGCGGCGTTGGTCACGGTGTTGCGCTCGTAGGCGACGGCCAGCCGCGGCGCCAGGGCGAGGGTGTTGTTGCCGTCGTCCCACTGCTCGCGCTCGGCGGTCACCGGGTCCAGGCCGGTGTCGATGACCCGGAGCCGGTCGATGCCCATGGCGGCGGCCGCGGCGGTGAGGAACGGCTGCGGGCCGGCGACCGCGAGCTCGGTGGTGTCGGCGTCGTCGGCCACGCCGTCGGGAGCGGTGACCGTCCAGGCCACCAGCGAATCGGCGACCGCCGGGTACATGACCATCGCGTCGACGTCGACCATCGTGGCGATGGTGTCCAGGTGCATCGTCGCCCGTTGCTGGGCGATGGGGACGACGAGGACCGTGTGCGCCAGCCGGCGGGCGAACAGCCGCCGCGCCAGGCGCTCGGCCCCGCCGGGCGTCGTCCGCTCGCCGACGCCGACCGCGACGACGCCCTCGGCGAGCAGCAGGACGTCCCCGCCCTCGAGGTGCTCCAGGCGCGCCCCGTAGAGCTGCTCCACCCCGGCGAACCGCGGGTGGTGGGCGTAGACGGCGGCGGTGATCGTGCTCTCGCGGTGCCGGGCAGGCATGGCCAGCGACGTCACCGCGACCTCGTCGCCCACCCAGACCGAGGAGTCGCGGGTGAACAGCAGGTTCGGCAGCGGGGGCACGACGAAGTCACCGCGGTCCATCACCTCGTAGGCCAGCCCCTTGCCGCCGCGCAGCTCGTCGTGGGCCAGGCCGGCGATGAGCGTGCGCGCCAGGTCCTCGGCTGCCAGGCCGGTGAGATGGGTGGTGGTGGAGCGCTGCAGCGTCGCGCCCAGGCGCGGGTCGTCGACCGCCGCGGCGATCAGCTCGGCCCGGGCGGAGGGAAGGACAGCACCTCGGCCAGCAGCCGGTCCAGGTGCAGCACCTCCACGCCCCGGTCGGAGAGCGCCTGGGCGAACGCGTCGTGCTCCTCCTGGGCGCGGTCGACCCACGGGACGCCGTCGAAGAGCAGCTCGTCGTTGTTGCGCGGGGTGAGCCGGCGCAGCTCGGCTCCGGGGCGGTGCAGCAGCACGGTCCGCAACCGGCCCACCTCGCTGGTCGCGCCCATGAGCGGCGCCGCCTGGGATGCAGACTCGATCATGCCCAGAGGCTGGCACAGGGAGGCCTCTGCCGCCCGTCGGTGCCCGGCGACCCGCTGGCTAGGGTGCGAGACGGCCGGCAGCGAGGCGGGCCGCCCTGATGCGGAGGTATCGCGTGGACCTGTTCGACCTGACCGGCAAGGTCGCCGTCGTCACCGGCGGTACCCGCGGCATCGGCCTGATGATGGCCCGCGGCCTGCTCCAGGCGGGGGCCCGCGTCTACATCAGCTCCCGCAAGGCCGAGGCAGGGGATGCCGCCGTCGCCGAGCTGGCCGAGTTCGGTCAGGTGCGTTCGATCCCGGCCGACCTCTCCCGCGAGGAGGAGTGCGTCCGGCTGGCCGCCGCCGTGCGCGAGCGCGAGGACGAGCTGCACATCCTGGTCAACAACGCGGGCGCGACCTGGGGCGCGCCGTCGCTCGAGGAGTTCCCGCCGTCGGCGTGGGACAAGGTCGTCGACCTCAATCTCAAGTCGCCGTTCTTCCTCAGCCAGGCGTTCCTGCCTCTGCTGGAGGAGGCCGGCACCGACGACGACCCGGCGCGCATCGTGAACGTCGGCAGCATCGACGGCCTGCACGTCCCGCCCATGCACACCTACTCGTACTCCTCCAGCAAAGCGGCGCTGCACCACCTCACTCGTGTGCTGGCCAAGGAGCTCGGGCCCCGCCGCATCACGGTCAACGCCGTCGCCCCCGGCCCGTTCGAGTCGAAGATGATGGCCGCGACCCTCGACGCGTTCGGCGCCGATATCGCCGCCAAGTCGCCGCTGGGCCGCATCGGCCGCCCCGACGACATGGCCGGCGTCGTGGTGTACCTGGCCAGCCGGGCGGGCGCCTACGTGACCGGCGCGGTCATCCCCGTCGACGGCGGGATCGCCACCACCGCCTGAGCGGCCGCCCCCGATGATCAGGGTCCCTGATCATCGGGGGACGCTCCTATGACGTGTCAAGGCGTCGTGGGGACTGTTTCGAGGCGGCGGTAGAGCTCGCGGGCGATGTAGCGCTTGAGGATGCGTTTGATCTCTCGGTCGGTCTTGCCCTGGGCGCGGCGGCGGTCGGCGTAGGCGCGGGTGCGTGCGTCGCGTTGTAGCCGGACGAGGGCCACGGTGTGCAGGGCGCGGTTGAGCTGTCGGTCGCCTGCTCGGTTGAGTCGGTAGCGGACGGTCTTGCCCGAGGACGCCGGGATCGGTGCGGTGCCGGCGAGCATGGCGAAGGCGCCATCGTCGCGGCAGCGGCCGGGGTGGGACCAGGCGGTGAGCGCGGTGGCGGCGACGATCGGGCCGACTCCGGTCAGCTCGAGCAGATCGGGCCGCCAGGACCGCACGATGGCGCGGATCTGGGTCTCGTGCCCGCGGGCTTCTTTCTCCATGAACCGGATCCGGCGGGCCAGATCGCGCAGCACCGTCAACGCCGTGATCACCTCCAGCTCCCCGGTGGCCGCCGTCGGTCGCAGCCGGGCAGCGGTGGTGATCATGGTGCGGGTGGACTGTCCGCGGAACTTGCCCCGGACCACCTCGGGGGCGGTGGTGACCAGCGCGTGCAGCTGCCGCTGGGCGGCTGTGGCGGCCTCGATCGCGGCCCGGCGGGCGGTCAGTCGCATCTGCAGCGCCGCGCGCTGGCCACCGGTCTTGGGCTGGGCCAGGTGGGTGCGGGCCAGCGCATCCCGGGCGGCGCGTTCGGCGTCGATCGGATCAGACTTCGCTCCGGCCTTGCGCGCCGGGCGCTTGGGGCGGTCCAGTTCGATGACCAGTTCACCGAGCTCGGCCAGGTGCCGGGCCAGGCCGGCGCCGTAGCCGCCAGAGCCTTCCATCGCCCAGGCCCGCAGCCCGGAGTGCTCCTGCGCCACCGCGCTGAGCCGGGCATAACCGTCCGGGTCAGCCGGCACGGTGATCCGGGCCAGCACCCCGCCGGTGCCGGTGTCGATCACGGCAGCGGTGTGGGTGTCTTTGTGCGTGTCGACGCCGATGACGACCTCGACCAGTTCTGCCAGCATGGACATGCGTTCTTCTCCTTGACCGGGGGACGCGGCAGGTCCCGGTCCGGTGCGGAGATGGCAGGACTGTGATGAGACACGCCAGCAGCTACTGGCGGTCAAGCTCCTGATCAGGCCAACGTCTCCCGCCGGGCCGGTGCCGACAGCAGCAGGCGGACAGGTCCCATGCAAGGCACGAAGCCAGTCCTCCCTGGAGTCACACCCACTGCTGTCGGCCGTCAGCCCATCACCGATGTACCGACCCGGCCACACTCACAGTCCTCCCTCGTGGTCGACGGTGAGGGAGGACCCGCGACGGTGAGGGAGGACGCGCGCGGCGGTGAGTCAGGACGGCGTCCCGAGGGCCCGGGCGACCCCGACCGTCCGCTGGGGCGTCGGGACGGCGCCCACCCGGGCCAGGTGCGCGTCGGCCAGCGCCACTTGGTGCGGGAGCCGACCAGCACGCCCTGCTCCCGGGCGGCCGCCCACCACCGGCGGGCGCCGGCCCGGTCGCCCCGGCGCTCGGCGATCCGGCCGAGCAGCTCGTCGTAGGCGCCGAGGGTGAGGGACGGCGTCCCCAGCACCGCCTGCCGACCGCAGTAGGGCAGCAGGGCCTCCACCGCCGACGCCCACTCGGGCTCGTCACCCAGCCGCAACGCGGACTCCGCCTGCAGGAGGACGGCGACGTCGCTGGCCCAGTCGCGGATCCGGGTGCGCCCCCACCGGGCACGCAGCCGCCGCGCCTCGCGGAGGTCGCCCGACTCGGCCGCGGCCAGCACCGCCATCTCCTGCAGCAGCGGGCTGCCCTCGTCGCCGGTCTCGACCAGCAGCGGGATGGTCTCGGCCAGCCGGCCGTCGGCCCGGCGCAGCGTGAACTGGTGCGCCGCGTAGGCGTGCCGGGCGTGCGGGGTGACCCGGCGGTAGACCTCGTAGGCCTCGGTGGTCAGCGCCTCGGCCCGTTCGGCGTCGCCGCGCAGCCAGGCCAGCCCGCCGGCCTGCCAGAGCACGTGCGGGCGGATCTCCGGACCGCTCAGGGAGACCGCCAGCCGCCGTGCCTCCTCGTGGTCGGCCTCGAAGCCGGCCAGGTCGCTCAGGTGCAGCCGGAGGGCCGCCCGGTGCAGGTGCGCCACGAACTCCGTCCACCGCGGCAGCCCCCGCCCGGCCATCGCCAGGGCCTCGTCGGTCGCCGCCAGCCGCAGTTCCGCGGCGCCGGGCCGGCCCCAGACGGCCAGGCAGAAGTTGTTCAGCGCCCGGCCCAGCAGCTCGGGGTCGCGGGTGCGCCGGGCGAGCTCGGCCGCCTGCCGAGCGGCCTGGACCCCGCGGTCGTCCGGGCTGAACGCGAGCTCCACGCCCAGGGTGCCGAGCAGCTGGACGGTGGCGCGCTCGTCGGCGGAGCCGTCGGCCAGCAGGTCCTCGAGCAGCGCCACCATCTCGTGGGCCACCATCCCGTGCGGCCGCCAGTTCCACACCGTGACGCTGCCCCACACGGCCGCCGCCTGGGCCAGGCACGTCCGGTCGCCGAGCTGTTGCGCGACGGTGATCGCCGCCGCGACCACCTCCCGCGCCTCGGTGCGCGAACCGCTGCGCAGCAGGTCGTTGCCGAGCGCCGTGAGCAGGTCGTGCCGCGTGCGCGCGGCGTCCGGCTCGGCAGGGTCGACCAGGTCCAGGGCCCGGCGGGTGTGCACCGCGGCCTCGCCGTGGGCCAGCCGCGCGCGGGCGGCCCGGGCGGCGGCGGCCGAGTACATCCGCGCGGGGGCCGGCCCGGTGACCGGAAGCGCGTGCACGAAGTGGTGCGCCAGCCGCTCCACCAGCGAGTCGTCGGTGGTCAGGGCGATCCGCCGCTCCAGCGCCTCGCCCAGGCGCGCGTGCAGGCCGGCGCGGCGCAGTGCCGGGAGATCGCCGACCAGCACCTCCTGGACCAGCGCGTGCGCGAACCGCCAGCTCCACGGGCGCGCCCCTCCACGACCAGGCCCACGGCGACGGCGGAGTCCAGCGCGCCGAGCGCCTCCTCGGCCGGGGTCCGCGCCGCCTCCAGCAGGTCCAGGCTCACCTCGCGCCCGGCCACGGCGCAGAGCTCCAGCACCGCCCGGGTCGTCGGCGGCAGCCGATCCAGCCGCGTCCGGAGCACCTCCCCACGGACGGTGGGACGGGGGCGTGGTCCAGGTGCAGGTCGTGCGCGCCCACCATCCACCGGGAGAGCTCCACGACGAAGAACGGGTTGCCGCCGGTGCGGTCGTGCACCGCCGAGGCCAGCGAGCGGTCGCCCGGGCTGCCGAGCTGGGCGGTCAGGAGCGCGGCGACGTCGTCGGCGTCGAGGCCGGACAGCCGCAGGCAGGTGGCCGACGGCTCGCGGGCCAGCCGGGCCAGGCAGTCGGCGACCGCCTCCGGCACCTGCTCGCCGACGGTGCGCGCGGTGACGACGACCAGCACCGGCGCCCGGGGCAGGTGCCGGCCGAGGAGGCCCAGCAGCTGCACCGAGGTGGTGTCGGCCCCTGCAGGTCGTCGAGCACCACGAGGACCGGCGCCGGGCCGGCGGCCGTCCTCAGCCGGCCTCGCAGGTCCTGGAACAGCCGGAAGCGCGCGGCGTCGGGGTCGTCGTCGGCGGCCTGGGGGAGGGGGTGAGCTCCTCCTGGTCGAGTTGCTCGAGCACCTGTGTCCACGGCCACAGCGCGGGTGCGCCCGTGTCGTCGGCGCACCGGCTCCACGCCACCGACCAGCCGGCGGCCCGGGCGGCTCCGGCGGCGGCCTCGGCCAGCCGGGTCTTGCCGATCCCGGCCTCGCCCTCGATGACGACGACGGCCGCGCGCCCCGTGCGCACCTGCTCGGCGACCGCCTGCAGCCGGGCCTGCTCGGAGCGACGCCCGACGAGCAGCTCGTCGCCCGGGACGAGGGCCGGCGCCGGTGCCGGGGCCGCGGGCAGGACCGGACGGGGCACCCGGTCCAGCAGCTTCGGGTCCTGCCGCAGCACCGCCCGCTCGAGATCGCGCAGTTCGGGCCCGGGGTCGATGCCCAGCTCGTCCCGGAGCAGCTCCGCGCACCGGCGCAGCGCGTCGAGCGCGTCGGCCTGCCGGTCGGCCGCGTAGAGGGCGGTGACCAGCCGCGCCCAGAGCCGCTCGCGCAGGGGTTCTCGGCGACCAGACGCTGCAGGTCCGTGACCGCCGACTCCGCCCGGCCCGTCGCGAGGAGAGCATCGCAGCGCCGTTCCCGCGCCCGCACGTGCAGCTCGGTGAGCCGCAGCCGGTCGGTGGCGGCACCCGGCAGGTCGCCGAGCTCGGCCAGCGGCTCACCGCGCCACAGCGCGAGCGCCTCGTCGAGCAACGCGATGCCGGAGGTCGCGGCGCCGGCCGCGACCGCTCGATCGCCGGATTCGACCAGGTCGGCGAAGCGGAGCAGGTCGAGGTCGGACGCGTCGGCGCGCAGCAGGTAGCCGGGTGGGCGGGTGAGCAGCACCGTGGGTGCCTCGCGGGGGCCGCGCTCCGGCTCGAGGACGCGCCGCAGGTGGGAGACGTAGGCCTGGAGCGTGCCGGTGACCGTCGGCGGCGGGTCGTCGCCCCACAGCGCGGCGACGATGCGGTCGATGCCGACGACCCGGCCGGGTTCGGCCAGCAGCAGCGTGAGCAGCGCGCGGGGCTTGGCCCCGCCGACGTCCAGCGGGCGGCCGTCAGGACCCGTGACCTCGAGCGGGCCGAGGACTCGGAAGCGCACGAGCCGGGATGCTCCCAGCGTGGGCGCCGGGGCGGCACCCCTTTCGCCGCGGTCGGCTGCAAGTCGCGCCCAAGTATCCGGCAAGAGGCCGTCGCGACTCTTCCTCGCATCCGTTCGAGCTGCCCGGCCACCGCCGCCAGCCACCACGATCCGCGGCCACTGCCGCGGCCGCGAAAGAGGAATCCCCGCAGATGAGTCTCACCGAGAAGTCCGAGCTGTCCTCCGCAGTCCTGAGCGACACGGTGCTCGACACGCTCGTCCCCGCCTTCCCCGCCGGCGCCGTCGACGAGCTGCGCAGCCAGGTGCACGGCCCGGTCTACGTGGCCGGCGACGACGGCATGGCCGCCGAGGTCGCCACCTGGAACGTGGCCGTGCAGCACACCCCCGCCGTCGCCGTCGGGGCCACCTGCGCCGCCGACGTCGTCGCCGCGGTCACCTGGGCCGTCGCGCACGACCTGCGCGTCGCCGTCCAGGCCACCGGCCACGGCCCGGTCCGCAACGCCGCCGGCTCCCTGATGATCACCACCCGCCGCATGCAGGGCGTGCAGATCGACCCCGAGCGGCGGACCGCCCGCGTCGAGGCCGGCACGAAGTGGGTGCGGGTGCTGGAGGCGGCCGCCGAGTTCGGCCTCACGGGGCTGTGCGGCTCGTCGTCCGACGTCGGCGTCGTCGGCTACACCCTGGGCGGCGGGATGGGCTCCTCGGGCGGCAGTACGGGTTCGCCGCCGACCACGTCCAGGCGGTCGAGATGGTGACCGCCGACGGGCGGCTGCGCCGCCTCACCGCGCACTCCGACGCCGAGCTCTTCTGGGCCGTCCGCGGCGGCAAGGGCAACTTCGGCATCGTCACGGCCCTGGAGATCGAGCTGGTCCCGGTGTCCGCGCTGTACGCCGGCGGCATCTTCTTCGCCGCCGAGGACGCTCCCGCGCTGCTGCACCGGTTCCGGCAGTGGGCGCCGACGCTGCCCGAGCACGTCAGCACCTCGATCGCGATCCTCCGGCTGCCGCCGATGGAGGAGCTGCCGCCGCCGCTGCGCGGGCAGACCGTCGTCCACCTGCGGTTCGCCTCCTCCGGCACCGACGAGGCCGAGGCCGAGCGGCTGCTCGCGCCGATGAAGGAGGCCGGGCGGATCGTGCTGGGCTACGTCGGCCCGATCCGGACCACGGAGATGGACAGCATCCACATGGACCCGGTCGACCCGATGCCCGCGTGGGAGAAGGGTGTGCTGCTCACCGACCTGACCCCGGAGGGGTGGACGGGCTCCTGGCGGCCGTCGGGCCGCAGCTCGACATCCCGCTGATCATGCTGGAGATCCGGCTGATGGGTGGCGCCCTGGGGCGGCCCGCGACGGTGCCGAACGCCGTGCCCGGGCGGAGCGGGGCCTACGCGGTGTACGCGATCGGCCCCGGCGTGCCGGAGTTGGCGCAGGTGGTGCCGGCGATCGTCCGCGGCGCCCTCGCCGCGCTGGCCCCGTGGCGGGCCGCGGAGACCATGATCAACTTCCTGGGCGACGTCTCCGGCCCGGAGGAGGTCGCCGCGGCCTACCCGCCGGAGACCCTCGAGCGGCTGCGCGCGGTGAAGGCCGCGGTCGACCCGGGCGGCGTCTTCACCTTCGGCCACGCCATCTGAGAAAGGACCCGACTGCCTGGCAGGCTCGGCCCGGCCCCTCTGCAGGGGCCCGCGCCGAGCCTGCGAGGCGTGGGGGCAGAGGGGTCCTTCCTCAGTCGGGGAGGAGGACGCCGGGGTTGCAGATGCCCTTCGGGTCCAGGCGCTCCTTGACCGCGCGCAGCACCTCGACGCCGAGCGGCCCGATCTCGCGCTCCATCCAGGGCCGGTGGTCGGCGCCCACGGCGTGGTGGTGGGTGAGGGTGCCGCCGGCGGCCAGCAGCGCGTCGGTCGCGGCCCGCTTGGCGGTCAGCCACTGCTGGAGGGGCAGCTCGTCGTCGCGGTCGGCGAGCACGGTCACGTACAGCGAGCCGCCGGTCGGATAGGCGTGCGAGAGGTGGCTCATCATCAGCGGACGCTTTCCCTGCCGGGTCAGCGACTCCCGCAATGCCCGGCGGACGGCGTCGTAGACGGTCGGCAGCGCCGACCAGGTGGCCGCCGTCTCCAGGGTCTCGACCAGCAGGCCGCCGTCCATGAGGGTGTCGCGCAGGTAGGGGCCGTGGAAGCGGTTCCTCTTCCACGACTCGCCGACCTTGCGGCCCAGCCGGATGGCCCCGCCGTCGCGCAGCACCGAGGCGGCGGCCTTCATCCGCGCGGAGACCATCGCGGGCAGGCCCTCCCAGCCGAGCACGAGCATGCAGGCGTCCCCGTGACCCCGGGCCCGCAGGCTGGCGCGCAGGGCGCGGGCGCCCGTCCCGGAGGCCATGAGCAGGTTGGCGCGGGTCTCGTCGGTGTCGGAGAGGCGGACGATGTCGGGCAGCAGCTCGTGGCGGGAGAGCTGCTGCAGGGCGGCCAGCCCGATGGCCCAGGAGCGGAACGACCAGCCCTCGTAGGAGCAGGCGACCGGTGTCGGGCGGACCCGCAGCGTCAGCTCGGTGATGATGCCGAGCGTCCCCTCCGAGCCCAGCGCGAGGCCCAGCAGGTCGGGCCCGGCGGCGGACGCCGGCGGATGCCCGAGCTCGAGCACCCCGGTCGGGGTGGCCATGGTCAGCCCCGTGACCAGCTCGTCGAAGCGCCCCACGCCGGTGGAGTTCTGGCCGGCCGACCGCGTGGCGGCGTATCCGCCGAGCGTGGCGAACTCCCAGCTCTGCGGCAGGTGCCCCAGGGTGAGCCCCTCGCGGCCCAGCTCCTGCTCCAGCGCCGGGCCGCGCATCCCGGGGCCGACCGTGACCAGCGACGACGGGACGTCGAGCGCGTGCACCGACGACATCCGGGAGAGGTCGACGGCGACCGACGGGCGGTCGTCGGCGTCCACGCCCGCCAGCCCGCCCACCACGCTGGTGCCCCCGCCGAACGGCACGACGACGACGCCGAGCTCGCTGCAGGCGGCCAGCAGCGCCGCGGTCTCCTGGGTCGTGCCCGGCAGGACGACGGCGTCCGGGGCGTCGGAGGCGTCCCCTCGCGGCGGCGGACGAGGTCGAGGTAGCTCTTGCCACCGGCCCGCCGGAGCCTCGACTCCCGGTCCGTGCGGACGTTGTCCGCGCCGAGCAGGTCGACCAGCCGGGTGCGGATCTCCTCGGAGAGCCGGGAGGGCGCCAGGCGGATCGCGTCGACGGCGACGGGCGGGGTCACGCGCGGGGTCCAGCCGAGCTCGCCCGTGAGGTAGCGGCGGGCGGCCTTGGGCAGCGTGCTGTCCAGGTCGGCCGCGTGTGGTGCCTCGGCGGGGACGGCGGTCCCCAGCCCTGGATCGTCAGTTCCGGCTGCGTTGCCACCGCTACAGTCTGCCGGTGCTGCTGCCGGAGCGATCATGGTGACCGCGTCCCTGCCCGGAACGCTCTCCCCGGCCCGCCGCGCGAGCGACCTCGCGGAGCTCGCCCGCTCCGACGTGGACGTCGTCGTCGTGGGTGGCGGGGTGACCGGCGCCGGGGTCGCGCTGGACGCGGCGACCCGGGGCCTGTCCGTGATCCTGCTCGAGCGCACGGACCTCGCGGCGGGCACCAGCAGGTGGTCGTCCAAGCTCGTGCACGGCGGGCTGCGTTACCTGGCGCACGGCGAGATCGGGCTGGCGCGGGAGAGCGCCCGCGAGCGCGCCGTCCTCATGGGCGCGACCGCGCCGCACCTGGTGCGCCGGCTGCCGTTCCTCGTGCCCGACGTCGCCGGACGGGACGTGACCGCGCTGGCGGCGGCGGGCGGGCGGCTCGGGGATGCCGTCCGGTTGTCGGTGCCCGGCGGCCGCGGCTCCCTGCCGTCCACGCGGCGGGTGTCGCCCGACGAGGTGTCGCGGCTGGTCCCCGGCGTGCGACCCGGCCGGGGCGGCGTCGTCTTCTGGGACGGGCAGCTGGTGGACGACGCCCGGCTGGTGGTGGGCCTGGCCCGGACGGCGGCCGCCTACGGCGCGCGGATCCTGACCGGTGCGGCCGTGACGGCGGTCGACGGCGCCGACGTGCACGTGCGGGTGGACGACGAGGCGTTCGTGCTAGGGGCCGGTGTGGTGGTCAACGCGACGGGGTGTGGGCGCAGCGGCTGGCGCCGTCCATCCGGCTGGTGCCCTCGCGCGGGTCGCACCTGGTCGTGCCCGGCTCCGCGCTCGGCTCGCCGACGGCCGCGCTGACCGTGCCGCTGCCCGGCTCGCGCTCGCGGTACGTGTTCGCGCTGCCGCAGGCCGACGGGCTGGTCTACCTCGGGCTCACCGACGAGCCGGTGGAGGGCCCGGTCCCCGACGACGACCCGGTGCCGTCGGACGCCGAGGTGCAGCAGCTCCTGGAGACGGTGAACCAGGTGCTGGCGGTGCCAGTGACCCGCGACGACCTGGTGGGCGCCTACTCGGGCCTCCGGCCGCTGGTGCTCCCGGTGTCGGCGGGGGCGGGACCGGGCGGTGCCACCGCCGACCTCTCCCGCACGCATCTGCTGCACTGGGACGGACCGGTCCTCTCCGTCGTCGGCGGGAAGCTGACCACGTACCGGGCGATGGCCGAGGAGACCGTGGACGCGGTGGTCGGGCGGCTGGGCCGGGGGTGGCGCGCTCGATCACCGGGCGGTTGCCGCTGGTGGGGGCCGCGCCCCGGCCGGCCCTCGAGCGGGTGGCGGCGCCCCGCCGGCTGGTGGCCCGGTACGGCACCGAGGCGCCCGTGGTCGAGGCGCTGGGCACCGCGGCGGTCGTGGCGGGACGGCCGGAGACCGAGGGGAGCTGCGCTTCGGCGTCCGCCACGAGGGCGCGCGGACCGTGGCCGACCTGCTCGACCGCCGCACCCGGATCGGGCTGGTCCCGGCTGATCGCGAGCGGGCCGTCCGGGTGGCCGAGCGGCTGCTCGCCGAGGAGTCGTGACCATCGGAGCTGCTCCCACCTGATGAGACAACTGTTTCGCATGGTGGGATGCGCGGAGTAGGACTTGTGCCGTGGACACCTACACGCACGGGCACGCCGACCCGGTGCTGCAGTCACACCGCTGGCGCACCGTCGAGAACTCCGCCGCCTACCTGATCCCTGCGCTGCGGCCGGGGCTGGACCTGCTCGACGTCGGTTGCGGCCCGGGCACGATCACCGTCGACCTCGCCGCGCGGGTGGCGCCGGGCCGGGTCGTCGGCATCGACGTCTCGGCCGACCCGCTCGACGAGGCGCGGGCCGCCGCCGGGCGTGCGAATGTGCCGGCGTCGTTCGAGGTCGGCGACGTCTACGCCCTGGCCGCCGAGGACGACAGCGTCGACGTCGTGCACGCCCACCAGGTGCTGCAGCACCTCACCGATCCGGTGGCGGCCCTGCGCGAGATGGCGCGGGTGTGCCGCCCCGGGGGCGTGGTCGCCGTCCGCGACGTGGACTACGCCGCCGTCGTCACCTTCCCCGTCGACCCGCTGCTGGACCGGTGGCTCGACCTCTACCACCGCGTGGCGCGGGCCAACGGTGCCGAGCCCGATGCGGGGCGGCGGCTGCTGTCGTGGGCGCACGCGGCGGGGCTGCGGGACGTCACGGCGACGGCGAGCACCTACTGCTACGCCTCGCCCGAGGAGCGGCGGTGGTGGGGCCGGTCCTGGGCCGGGCGGGCGACGACGTCGGCCTTCGCCGACCAGGCGGTGTCCTACGGTCTGGCCGCTCCGGAGGAGCTCGCGGAGATCGCCGCGGCCTGGCTGCGCTGGTCGGAGTCCGACGACGGCTGGCTCGGCATGCTGCACGGCGAGCTGCTCGTCCGCGTCTGAGTCACGTCGTGGAGGCCTCGCGGGGCTCGGCGTCCAGGGCGAGCAGGGCGCGCTGCACCCCGACCGCCACGGCGGCGAGCGCGAGGAAGCCCGGATCGTCGTCGACCGTGGTGCGGCGGAGGCGGTCGGTGAGGTTGTCCAGCGCGTCCCGGGCGAGGTCGATGCGCTGGTCGCGCGCATCCGGCCGGGAGGCGTCGTCGTCGTGGTACGGGGTGCGGATGACCCCGGCCAGCCCGTCCAGGGCGTCGGCCAGCCGCTCGGCCGTCCCCAGCTCGGGCCCGTCGCCGCCCGGGTCGTCCGGCCGGTACTCGGCGACGAGGGTCGTGACGTCGTCGGCGAGGACGGCGACCCGGTCCAGGGATCGCGACTGGGCCCGGAGCCGGGCGGCCGGCTCCTGCCACCTCCGGGCGCGCGGATTGGCCTGCCGGGCCCGCTCCACCGTCCGCTCGGCGTCCCGCATGTGGTCCAGGGGCGCGCCGAGCGCCGCGACGCGTTGCTCCTCCTCCTCGGCGGTGGGCAGGTCCCCACGGCGCAGTTCCCCGCCACCAGTTCGAGGTGCTCGGCCAGCTGTTCGCGCACCCGCTCGATCTGCCGGCGGGCGTGCGTGAGCTGCAGCGGCGGGAACAGCAGGGTCGTGATCAGCACGCCGATCACGCCGCCGAACAGCACCAGCCCGGCGTAGGGCAGGACGTACGTCGTGGGATCATCGGCTTCCCCAGCGTCAGGGTGAACAGCGCGGCCACGGTCACCCAGCTCGCGTTGGAACCCAGCACCCGCCACTGCTCCACGCCGATCCCGAGGGCCACGACCAGCGCCAGGGTGAGCGCGGTCGGCACCGGGCGGGCGATCTCGTGGACGCCGACCGCGATCCCACCGCCCAGCAGGATCGCCAGCACCGTGCGCCAGGCGACGCTCGCCGAATCCGCCACGGTCGGCAGGCAGGCGATGACCGCGCCGAGCGGGGCGTAGTACGCGTACTCGGACAACGCCCCGGGCAGCAGGACGGCGAGCTGCCAGGACACCCCCGCGGCGAGCGCCGCGCGGATGCCGCGCTGGACGACCGGGTGGCGCAGCGGTGCCGACAGATCCCTCACGAATGCAGGAGGTGCCCGGCCGACCGCCAGTCAATCCCCGGGGATCCGGACGGCTGCGGCCAGCGGAGCTGCGCCTCGAGCACGTTCAGCGCCCGGTGCATCCCCACCGCCACCGCCCCGAGCGCGAAGAAGCCCTCGTCGTCGCCGATCGCGGACTCCCGCAACAGCGCGGTCAGCCGCCCGGCCGCCGACAGGGCGGCGTCGATCGCCCGGTCCCGATCGTCGGGCTCGGTGTCCGTCGCGTGGTACGGCATCCGGACGACGCCGGCCAGCCCGTCGAGCGCGTCGGCGAGCACCCAGCCGGTGCCGTCGTCGACCCGGTCCAGGCCGCGGCGGTGCGGGTGGAACTCGACGACCAGCGTGGTGAGGTCGTCGATCAGCACGGCCACCCGGTCCAGGGCGCGGGACTGCTCCCGGATGCTCGCCGCGGTCCCCTGCCACTTCCGCGCCCGCGGATTGGCCCGGCGCGCCCGCTCGACCACCAGCTCCGCGTGCCGCATGCGCTCGAGGGCGCGGTCGAGGTGGTTGCCCCGGTCGTTCCACTCCTCGGGGTCGGGCACCCGGCCGCTGCGCAACGCGGACGCCATCGTCTCCAGGTGCGCGGCGACCAGCGCCCGCGCCGTGCTCACCCGCTGCGTCGCCGAGGTGAGCTGCAGCGGCGGGAACAGGACGGTGGTCACCAGGACGCCGATCACGGCGCCCAGGAACGTGAGGCCGGCGTAACGGACGGCGTAGTCGGCCGGGTCCGCCGTCCCCACCGTGATCATGAGGACCGCGGCGAAGCTCACCCAGCTGGCCTGCTCCCGCAGGTAGCGCCACTGCTCCACGACGATCGCCAGGAGCACGATGAGCGCGATGGTCACGGCGTTGGGCACGGACCGGGTGAACTCGTAGACCGTGACGGCGAGCGCGAACCCGAGCAGGATCGCCAGGATGCTGCGCCAGGCCGCGCTCGCCGAGTCCGCGACCGTCGGGCTGACCGCGATCACTGCGCCGAGCGGGGCGTAGTACGCGTAGTCGGACAGGCCGGCGGGCAGCAGCAGGGCCACCTGCCACGCCAGTCCCGCTGCCAGCGCCGCCCGGACCGCCCGCTGCACCCACGGCTGCTGGAGCCCTGCGATCACGCATCCCACCCCGCCAGGATGCGGGCCGGCACCCGCCCGGCGCACCCGCCCGACGGGTGACGTCCGCCTCCCTCGGGGTCCAGCCGCGGGACCGGCCGTCCAGCCGGGCCACGGCCCGGCTGGACGACCGGCCGGGCGGCCTATCCCTGCCGGGCGGCGTTGGCCTGGTTCGCCGTGCTCACGTACTTCGCGAGCCCCGGGGCCATCGCCTCGTAGGTCGCCGTGAACCGCTCGTCCTCGACGTACATCCGGCCGAGACCGGCGTGCATCTCGGGGAGCACTCGTAGAACCAGCGGCTGATCGACTGCCGGTGCGCCTCCGCCACGTCCATCGCCTCCTCGGAGTAGGCCGCGGCGCCGGACCGCATGGTGGCGACGAAGCGGGCGCCGATCTCCTCCTGCTCGGCCTTGATCCGCACCCAGTCGTCGGTGGAGTACGCCGCGGTCTTTCGCTTCGACTCCGCGTACGCGTCGGAGTCGCCCCAGCGCTCCTCCACCTCGGCGTCGTACTGCGCCGGGTCGTGCTCGCCGAACACCTCGAACCGTTCCTCCGGGGTCAGTGAGATCCCCATGTTCCGTGCCTCCATCTCCTTCTCCAGGGCCGCGACCATCGCCGACGTCCGCTCCAGCCGGTCCCGGAGCAGCCGGTGCTGCCGGCGCAGGTGCTCGGCGGGGTCGGCGGACCGGTCGTCCAGCAGGGTCGCGACCTCGTCGAGGGGAACCCGAGTTCGCGGTAGAGCAGCACCTGGTGCAGCCGGTCCAGATCGGCCGGCGCGTACTGCCGGTAGCCGGCCGACGTCCGCCCGGACGGCGACAGCAGCCCGATCCGGTCGTAGTGGTGCAGCGTGCGCACCGTGATCCCGGCGAGTGCGGCGACCTGGCCCACGTTCATCGGGTCCTCCCTTCCGTGACGAGGAGAAGGGAACAGCCTGACGTAGCGTCAGGGTCAAGCGTCATCGGACCTTCTTGCCCGCGCGCAGCGATTCGACCGTCCTCGCGATGCGCGCCGCCCGGGTCTCGGGCTTCTTGGCCTCTTCGACCCAGTGCACCCACTCCTTGCGGTGGGAGTGGGCGAGCGCGTCGAAGGTGGCCCGGACCGGACCGTCGAGGGCGGCGGCGAGGTCGTCGGGCACCGGCACCTCCGCGGTGCGGTGTCCCACTCGACGATGTCGTCGACCTCCTGGTGGGCCGCCACCCCGGCGGCCACCCGGTGCTCCGCGGCCAGCGGGATCCAGAACGCCCCGGCCATCGGCGCCACCGTGGTCCGGTAGGTGTGGCCGCCGACTGTGACGACGACGGGGGCGCTTGCCCCCGCCCAGCGCCTCGACGACGTCGTCGGGCACCTGGATACCGGTCGCCGTCCGGCCGCGGAGGATGACCGTCGCCCGGAAGTCCACGCCCGCAGGCGTAGGGGCTCAGTCCAGCGCTCGGCGACGGAAACCGATCAGGCTGGCGGCGCCGAAGACGGCGAGGAACCCGAGCAGCGCGAGCGCGCAGACCCACATCGGCAGGTGGGGCACGCCGGGGGCCATCTCCGAGCGCAGGGCCTCGCTCACGTAGGTGAGCGGGTTGACCGCGCAGACCACCTGGAACCAGCGCAGCGAGTCCAGCGACTGCCACGGGAACTGCGTGGACCCGGTGAACAGCAGCGGCGTGAGGACGACGGCGAACACCACGTTGATCCGGTTGGGGGTGACGAACGTGCCGATGGTCATCCCGACGCAGGCCCCGACCAGGGAGCCCAGCACGAGGAACACGAGCAGGACCGGGACGTCGGACCAGGTCACCGGCAGCGAGCCCAGCACCCACAGGCTGATCGGGAACATGGCCGCCGCGGCGATCAGCGCCCGGAGCAGGGAGAAGACGATCTTCTCCACCGCCACCAGGTGGGTCGGCAGCGGCGCCAGCAGCCGGTCCTCGATCTCCTTCGTGAAGGAGAAGTCGATGACCAGCGGGAACGCCGTGGTCTGCAGGGCCGTGAGGAAGGCGGCCAGCGCGATCACGCCGGGCAGCAGGACGTCGGAGTACTCGCTCGTGGTGAACCCGAGCTCGACCAGCACCTTGCCGAACACGAACAGCAGGAAGACCGGCTGGAGCACGACCTGGAGCAGGAAGGGGACGAGCTCCCGGCCGGTGACGAATACGTCGCGCCACAGCAGGGCCCGGAACGCGCGTCCGACGTCCGGTGCCGCCGGTGTCGTCGGTGTCGCGGCGTCGGCGACGGACCTCATCGGAGTTCCCGTCCGGTCAGGCTGAGGAAGACGTCCTCCAGGCTGGGTTCCCCGATGCGGACGCCGCTGAGACGGGCCCTGCGGGCGGTCAGCGTGTCCGCCACCGGGCCGACCAGCGCGGCGGCGTCACCGGAGAGGTAGATGCGGGCGCGCAGCCCGCCGGCGTCGGCGACCGGCTCCACCCGCTCGGCGGCGGGCAGGGCGGACAGCGCCGTCAGCACGTCGTCGTCGGTGTCGCCGGCGGCCGGCTCCACGTCGACGTCCAGGGTGGCACTGCCCGGCAGCGACCGGGTGAGCGCCGCCGGGGTGTCCAGGGCCAGCAGCCGCCCGTGGTCCACGATCCCGACCCGGTCGGTCAGCGCCGCCGCCTCGTCCATGTCGTGCGTGGTGAGCACGACGGTCACGCCGCCGTCCCTGAGCTCGCGGACCCGGTCCCAGACGAACAGGCGGGCCTGCGGGTCGAGGCCGGTGCTCGGCTCGTCCAGGAAGATCACCTGCGGGGCGTGCATGAGGGCGCGGGCGATGAGCAACCGCTGGGCCAGGCCGCCGGAGTAGTTGTCCACCTTGTCGTTGCCGCGATCGGCCAGGCCGAGCTGCTCGAGCAGGGCGTCGGCCCGGCGGTTGCGATCGGCTCGCCCGATGCCGTGGTACGCCGCGTGGAAGACGAGGTTCTGCCGCGCGGTCAGCGCGCGGTCGAGGTTGGGCCGCTGGGGGACGACGGAGAGCCGGCTGCGCGCGGTCACCGGATCGGCCGCGACGTCGACGCCCGCGACGCTCGCGGTGCCCGACGTGGGCAGCACGCGGGTGGTGAGAACGCCGATCGTCGTCGTCTTCCCGGCGCCGTTGGGTCCCAGCAGCCCGAAGACCTCGCCCCGCGCGACGGTGAAGGAGATGCCGTCGACGGCGTTGGTCGGCCGGCCGGGGTAGCGCTTGACCAGCTCGCTCACCTGCACGGCCGGCTCCATCACCGGGCATCCTCCCATCGTCGCCGGTCGCGGATCGCGGTGGTTTCCTAGCCGGTCAGCGCGCGGACCGTCTCCACGATCGCGAACACCGCGAACACGACGAACAGACCGGCCGCCACGCGCCGGATGAGGGCGATCGGCAGCCGGTCGGCGAGCTTCTTGCCGAGGAAGACCGCCAGGCCGGAGACCACGAGCAGCGCTGCCCAGGCGCCGACGAACACCGACAGCGGCTCGTCGTAGCGAGCGGCGAGGCCGGCGGTGGCCAGCTGCGACAGGTCCCCCACTCCGCGGCGAACAGGACGCCGAAGGAGATCGCCGCGACGCGCAGGAACGAGGTGCCCTGCTTCGCGTAGTCCAGGTCCTCCTCCTCGGGCTCCTCCGAGGCGCTGCGCCACAGGATGACCGCGCCGACGAGGAACAGCGCCGCGACGATGCCGCTCACCAGGGCCTCTGGCAGCAGGGAGAGCAGCGACCCGGCGGTGACGGCGATCGCGACCTGCAGGCCGAACGCGGCGCCGACGCCGACGAAGACCGGCAGCGGCGGGAAGCGGGTGGCGAGGACGAGGCTGGCGAACAGCGTCTTGTCCGGCAGCTCGACCGGCAGCACCAGGATGAAGGCCGTCGCGATGACCGACAGGACCACGAGAACTCTCCTCCGCTCGGCACTGCCGGGCGGTGCTCGGACAGTTCAGTTCGTCCCGGCCACGGTAATCGAGGACCCCGTCGGCAAAGCCGTCGCGGGGACGCGGCGCTGCGCGTTAGCCTCCGCACATGCCGTTCCGTTGACGCCCCTCGCCGAACGCCCTCCCGCCTGCCGCACGGCCGCTGGCCCGCCTGGCCGTGGGCTGGGCCGCGCTGTCCGAGCTGGTGCCGCTGTACCCGCTCTACGCGCTGCTCTTCCTCGACACCGGGCTCTCCGCCGGGCAGATCTCCGCGCTGTTCGCCGTCTGGTCGATCACCGCCTTCGTCGCCGAGGTGCCGGCGGGCGTGCTCGCCGACCGGTGGTCCCGGCGCGGGGTCGTGGTCCTGGCCGGCATCCTGCAGGCGGTCGCGTTCGCCGTGTGGACGGCGGCGCCGCAGCTGGAGGCGTTCGCGGTCGGGTTCGTGGTGTGGGGAGTGGCGGGCGCGCTCGTCTCGGGTGCGAGCGAGGCCTTGGTGTACGACGGTCTGGCCGCGCTGGGCGCGAGCGACTCCTACGTGCGGGTCAACGGCTGGATGACGTCGGCCGAGCTCGTCGTCCAGGTGCCCACGGCGCTCGCCGCCAGCGTCCTCTTCGCGGTGGGCGGATACGCCCTGGTCGGCTGGGCGAGCGTGGCCGTCTGCCTGGCCGCCGCCGCGCTCGCCCTGCGCTTCCCGGAAGCGCCACGGGCCGACGACGACGAGGAGGAGATGTCGCTGCGGGCGGGCGTCGTGGAGGCGCTGCGATCGCCGGCGCTGCGCGTGCTGGTGCTCGCCGCCGCGCTGATCGGCGGTCTCGACGCGGTGGAGGAGTACTTCCCCGTGCTCGCCGGCGGCTGGGGGTGCCGACCACCGCTGTCCCGGTCGCGGTGCTGGTGATCGCGCTCGCCGGAGCCGCCGGTGCCGCGCTGGGTGGACGGGCGGACCGGCTGCCGGGCCGAGCCCTGCTGGGTCTGCTGGTCGCGGCGGCCGGCTGCCTGGCGGTGGCCGCCGTCTGGGCCCGGCCGGCGGCCCTGGGCGTCGTCGCGGTGTTCTACGCGCTCTACCTCGCGGTCCTGGTCGTGGCGGAGGCACGCCTGCAGGACGGGATCGCCAGCACCCACCGGGCCACGATCACCTCGGTCGCCGGCCTCGGCATCGAGGTCGCCTCGCTGCTGGTGTTCGCCGCCTGGGCGCTGGGCGGGCCCGTCGCGGTGGCCCTGCTGGTGCTGGCCGTGGTGCCCGTCGTCCGGGCCGGGCTCCGGACTAGGGAGCCGAGCGCGCCCGCTGCAGGTAGGCCGAAGGAGTGACGCCGACGACGGCGCGGAAGTCGCGGCTGAAGTGGGCCTGGTCGAACCAGCCCAGCGACGCCGCCAGGCCGGCCAGGTCGACCACCTCGCCGGCGTCCATCGCGGCGGCGGCGTCCTGCAGCCGGTAGCGGGCCAGCACCGCCTTGGGGCTGACGCCGACGTACCCGGCGAAGAGCCGCTGCAGCGACCGCGCGCTGAGTCCGCCCAGCGCAGCGACCTGGTCGACGCGGACCAGCCCGCGGTCGGCGATCATCGCGCCGATCAGCCCGAGCAGGTCGACGTAGGCGTCGACCGGCTCCGACGCGAGGGGAGCATTGCCGTGTCGAGTGCCGCGGCGCGCGCGTCGTCGTCCTCCGGCGCCAGGACGTCGGCCAGGAGCCGGTCAGCCGGCACCCCGAGCTCGGCGCCCAGCGGCTCGACGGTGTTGCGCGCGGGCGGGATGCCGGTGAGGGCGGTGAACCCGCCGGGCCGGAACTTCACCGCGGTCACCCGGCCGGCGCCGGTCAGGTCGACGCTGAACCGTCGGGTGACGACCCCGTGCACGAGGACGGCGGGCAGCGCGAAGCCGAAGCGCGGCTCGGTGCCGGTCTCCACGGACACGTTCACGCTGGGATGGCTGAGCACCTCCGACCGGAACGGGGGCCGGCCGGTCAGGTCCCACCGCACCGACCAGTACCGCTCCACGAAGGGCCGCAACGCCTCGCTGACCGGCGCGTCGCGGCGCAGGCCCGCCCGCTGCGCGGTCTCGGCCGGCCGCAGCACCCCGCGGAGGGTGGCCGCGCGGTCGAGGACTGTCGCGTTCTTCCAAGACGCCACCCCCGCAGCCTAGGCAGGCTGGGCGACATGACGATCACGCATGGCAAGCCTGCGGGCTACACCACCCTGACGCCGTTCCTCGTCTGCTCGCCCGCCGCCGAGGCCATCCGCTTCTACGCCGACGTCTTCGGCGCGACCGTCGTGAGCCGGATGGACGGGCCCGGCGACACGGTGCTGCACGCCGAGCTCGACCTCGGCGACGGGCGGCTGCAGCTCAGTGACCCGAACGAGCAGTACGGCCTCGTCGTCCCCGACCGGTCGACCGACGCGGTCAGCGGCTCCACCTGCATCTACGTACCCGACGTCGACGCCGTCTTCGCGACGGCGGTCGAGCGCGGGGCGACGGTCCGGGAGAAGCCCGACACCTTCGTCACCGGCGACCGCTTCGCCTCGATCTACGACCCGTTCGGCCACCGTTGGGCGGTCATGACGAAGGTGGAGGACGTCAGCCCGGAGGAGCAGGAGCGACGGTTGGCGGAGTGGGGCGCGCAGCAGGGCTGACCGCCGGCCCGACGGAGAGCCCCGGCAGCAGGACCTGCACCAGCGGGCCGATCGCCACCGCGTACAGCACGGTGCCCAGCCCGAGCGTGCCCCCGAGCAGCCAGCCGCAGGCCACGACGGCCACCTCGATGGTGGTGCGCACCAGTCGCACCGAGCGGCCGGTGCGGCGGACGAGGCCGGTCATGAGCCCGTCGCGCGGGCCCGGCCCCATCTGCACACCGATGTAGGCGGCCGTGGCGACCCCGTTGAGCAGGACGCCGGCCAGCAGCAGACCGACCCGCAGCGGCAGGGACGACGGCGCCGGGACGACGGCGAGCGTCGCGTCCAGCGCCAGCCCGAGGACGACGACGTTGCTGACGGTGCCCAGCCCGGGCCGCTGGCGGAGTGGGATCCAGGCCAGCAGCACCAGCGCCCCGACGGCGATGGCGACGGTGCCGATCGAGCGGTCCAGCCGGTCGGCGAGCCCCTGGTGCAGCACGTCCCACGGCATGTTGCCCAGCGCCGACCGGATGATCAGGGCCATGGACACGCCGTAGAGCAGCAGGCCGGCGAGAGCTGGGTCAGCCGGCGGGGGAGCCGTCTCCCGGACGTGGTTCCGGGGGAGGGGCGAGCACGGCACCATCCTGCGCCACCACCTGCCCGGCCGCGGCAGGCCACCGGCCCCCAGTGGCCTGGTCGCGGTCACCGGGCGGGCCGACCGACCGGATGGGCGGCCTCCGCCGCGGCGGTGGCGGCCCGCAGCGCCTCCTTGACCGGCAGGCCCAGCCGGCCGGCCAGCGCCGCGACGTCGGCGTACTCGACGCTCACGTTGACCACCCGCCCGCCGTGCACGGCGATCTTCACCCCGACGGCGCCGTCGAGCACCTCGACCGAGCTGTGCACCCGCTCCAGCGCGACCTTCCCGACCGGGACGATCCGCAGGCCGATGCTCGACGTCGTCGCGAAGACCGCCGCCTGCACCGCGGCCACGTCGTCGGGCGCGCACAGGGCCGAGAGCGTGTGGGCCGGGCGGCCCTTCTTCATCAGGATCGGCGTCAGCCAGGCATCGGACGCGCCGGCCGCGAACAGCGCCTCCAGGACGCCGGGCCACAGCCGCGGGTCCAGGTCGTCGACATTGGTCTCGAGGACGACGGGGCTCTCCAGCACCAGGGGACCGGCCGGCGCCGGGTCCGCGGCCTCGCCCAGCACCAGGCGCACGACGTTGGGCAGCTCGACGGGGTCGCGGCCGCCGGCGCCGGTGCCGACGCGCGCGACCCGCATCGGCGGCAGCGCCGTCCACTCGTCCACGCGGGCGGCGAGCAGGGCCGCCCCGGTGGGGTGCACATCTCGGCGGCGACGGGGCCCGCGACCACCGGCACCCCGGCCAGGAGCTCGAGCACCGCCGGGCCGGGGATCGGGACGACGCCGTGCGCGCCGCGCGCCGAGCCGCTGCCCAGGGTCACCGGCGAGGCGGTCAGGCGGGTCAGGCCGAGGTGCTCGAAGCCGGCGACCACGCCCACGACGTCGGCCAGGGCGTCCAGGGCCCCGACCTCGTGGAAGTGCACGTCGTCGGGGGACACCCGGTGCACGCGGCCCTCCGCCACGGCCAGCCGTTCGAAGACCGCGAGCGCGCCGTCCCGGACGGGGGCGGAGAGGTCCGCATCGGTCAGCAGCGCGCGGACGGACGCCCAGGTGCGGTGCTCCGACGACGGCGGTGCGGAGACGTGCACGCGGGTGGCCCCGAGCCCGTGACGGGTGGTCCGCTCGGTTCCCAGCCGGATCCGTTCCACCGGCAGCGCCCCCACCGCGCCGGCGAGGACCTCCAGCGGCACCCCGGCGTCGGCCAGCGCGCCCAGCAGCATGTCGCCCGAGGCACCCGCCGAGAGATCCAACCAGCCGATGGTCACCCGCCGATCCTCCTACCGGCGTCCGGGCCGGGACAGGCGGGGGCGCAGGTCCGCGACGGTCGGATGACGACGTCCGACGATTGGATGACGACGTCAGCGCTGCCGTTCACGCGCCGATACGCTCGGGTCTCCCCATCGCGGAGGAGTGGGATGACCGGCAGTGCAGGGAACCGAGACCGTCGACCGGAGCCGGCTCGCACCCGGTTCGCCGGGGTGGCCGCCCTGCTCGTCGGCGCTGCGATCCCCGTGGCCTTCGCGGCCACGGTCCTGATGGTCGTGTCCTACGACACGACGGCGCAGGCCGACGGTGCGGCCACGTCGTCGGCCGCTCCGGCCACCGCCGTCGAGTCCCCCGTCGAGGAGGTGGTCGCGTTCCCCGACCTGTCGGCGCTGCCGCTGGGTGAGGCGATCGCCGGGCTGAAGGAGGCCGGCGCGCAGGTGAGCGCGTCCGATGCCCGTGCCGAGGGCGGGAGATCCAGCCCGACTGGGACGTGTGCACCCAGACCCTGGTGGCCGACGGCGGCACCGCGACCGACCGGGTCCATCTGGACGCCGTTCCTGCGGGCGAGCCCTGCCCCTAGGGCGGGTCGAGGGCGGCTGGCGGCGCGGGTCAGCCGCGCCCGGAGCGGCGGGCGACGCGGGCGGCGAAGACACCGGCGGAGTAGCCGTTGTCGATGGTGGTGACGGCGACGCCGGGCGCGGCCGAGTTCAGCATCGTCATCAGCGCGCCGAGGCCGGCGAAGGCGTTCACCGCCCCGGTCGACGTCGGGACCGCCACCACGGGGACATCGGCCATGGCGCCGACCGTCGCCGCGAGGGAGGCGTCCATCCCGGCGACGACCACCAGGCAGTCGGCGTCGGCGAGGGCCGAACCGTCGGAGAGCAGATCCTGGAGGCGGCTCCCGGCGACGTCGTCCACGCGGACCACCCGGGTGCCGGTGATCCGGGCGACGAAGCCCACCTCGGCCGCGACGGGGCCGTCGGCGCCGCCGGCGCACAGCACGTGCACGCGCCCCACCGGCTCCGGCACGGGCCCGACGGCCGCGGCCATCGCGGCGGCGTCCATCGTCGTGTAGGCGTCGTGCTCCGAGGCGAGCGCGACCAGCGTCTCCGCGGCGGCGCGCAGCACGAGCGCCGGGCGGTCGGGGTGCTCGCGACGGGCCTCGCGGACGAGCGCGAGGACCTGCTCGGTAGTGCGGCCGGTGGCCCACACGACCTCCGGCTCCACGGAGGCCGCGCGGCGCGTGGCCGGGGCGGCCGGCTCCGCGACGACGGTCGGCTGGGCCGGCTCCGCGACGACGGTCGGCTGGACCGGCTCGGCGACGGGGACGAGCTCGGGCACGACGACCTCGATCGCCGGGCCCAGCAGGGGCTCGAGCGGGCTGCCGAGGCCCAGCGGCGGGTCGGCCGGACGAGGCGCGTCCAGGAGCGCGGCGAACCCGTCGTTCCGGTCGTCCGCCGGCGCGGGCGGCGCGGCGGCGCGAACCGGCTCGTCGTCCGGAGCATCGTCGCGGACGACCTCGCCCTCGTCCGGCGTCACGGGCGGAGGGCCGAACAGGGCATCGAGGGGCTGGTGCCGGCCGCCCGGGTCTGGGTCACGCCCGACAGCCGGACGACGCGGTCGCGGCCGCTGCGCTTGGCGTCGTAGAGGACGCCGTCGGCCGCCGCGAACAGCGTCCGCCGGTCGTCGCCGCGGGCCGCCGACGCGATGCCGACGCTGATGGTGACCGGCGCCTCGATCCCGAGCGAGGACCAGTCGTAGGTCGCCACCGACCGGCGGATCCGCTCCAGCGCCCGCTCGCCCTGCTCGGCGGTCGTGTCGGGCAGCAGGATGACGAACTCGTCGCCGGCCCAGCGGCACACCTCGTCGGTGTCGCGGACGCCGGCCACCAGCAGCTCACCGACGGTGCGCAGGGCGGCATCGCCGGCCGGGTGCCCGAAGGCGTCGTTGATCGACTTGAAGCGGTCCACGTCGACGACGGCCAGCGCCGGCGAACCGCCGGTGGCCAGCAGCCCGTCGAGCCGGGCCTCGGCGTAGCGCCGGTTGGGCAGGTGGGTGAGCGGGTCCTCGTAGGCCTGGCGGCGGAGCTGGCCCGCGGCCCGCTCCGTCTCCAGCAGGCTCTTGCGCCGGCCGAACAGCTCGACCCAGCGGGTGCGTCGCTCGTCCACCCGGTCCAGCTCGTCGGACAGGTAGGCCTGCAGGTAGGGCAGCGCCCGGCCTGCGTCGTCCAGCTCGGCGTGCAGGGTGCACAGCTCGCGCAGCGCGGCCCGGCGCAGCCGGGCAGGCCGTGCTCGGTGGCCAGGTTCAGCGCGGAGACCAGGTGCTCGTCGGCCTCGGACACGTCGCCCTGCCGGCGCAGCGCGCGTCCGAGGGCCAGTTGCGCCGACGCCAGCTGCGCGCGGTCGGCGGTCGCCGAGGTGATCCGGACGGCGGCGCGGAGGGGACCGATGGCCGCGGCGTGCTCGCCCAGCCCCACCAGCGCCCAGCCGTGCACGACCTGCGCGGTCACGATCCCGCGGCTCTCCGGGGAGCAGCGCGAGGGCCTGCTCGGCCAGCCGGCGGGCCTCGGCGAAGTGCGATCCGGCCGCCTCGGGGACGCCGTCGTCCATGAGGCTCTCGCCCAGCTCCGCGCAGAGCTCGCCGAGACAGGTGGCCGTGGTGGCGACCAGGACGTCGCCGTCGAGAGCGGCGTCGCCCTCGCCGGTCGACGCCAGGACGTCGGGGTCCGCGGCGGCGATGGTCGCCGCCTCGTGGGCCCGTCGCTGGTAGTCCAGCGCCAGTGGCATCAGCTCGAGGTCCGCGAGCACGCCGGCGAGCGTGCCGAGCGTGTCGACCAGCAGCGCGCTCGGCGGCAGGACGGGGTCGAGCAGGCTGGCGGCCTCGACGGCCTCGTCCATGGCGGCGTCGATGCGCCTCGAGAGCAGTTCGATCCGGGCGTGCCGGGCCAGACCGGCGGCGCGCTGCAGGTCGTCGTCGGACGCGTCGAAGGCGGCCTTCGCCGACCGCACCAGGGCGATGGCCAGGGCCGCGCGGGAGGCGGACTCCGACCGCGGATCTGCCTCCCCGTGCTGGCCCGACCCCTGCCCGGATCCGCCGGTGCCCTCGATGAGGTCGGCGACGCCGGCGTGCAGGTCGAGCGGGTCGCCCGCGGAGTCGTCGGAGGCGACCGGGTCGCCGACGAGGGTGAAGCCGGCCACCCGGAGCCGGCGCACGAGCAGCTCGGCGCGCAGGGTGTCCGCCCACGCCTTGCCGAGCGAGACAGGGGCGTCCCCGGAGGCGTCGGCCACCGGGTCCGCAGCGACGTAGGGCGAGGGCTCCTGCTCCACGTCGGCGAGGAGTTCCTCGGCGTCGTCGAGCTGCCAGTTCGCCAGCGCAGCGGTCACCCGGCGGTGCAGGGTTCCGGGCGGCACCAGCGCACTGTGCACCGCGTCGGCACCGCTGTCGAGCACATGGTCGGGAACGCGCCGTCCCCGCCCGACGCGTCCCACGCGTCCCAGGCGGCGCGGGTCACGCGGTGTCCCCGGGAGTCTCGCCGGCGTCGGCGGCGGGCCCGGAGGCGGTCTCCGGAGCGGGCTCGCCGCCGGGAGCGCGCACGCGGTTGCGGCCGCTGCGCTTCGCGGAGAACAGGTGCAGGTCGGCGGTGTCGAACAGCGCCCGCCAGCCGGATGTCCCGCGGGGAGGATCGACCGGCGGCTGGTCCTCGTCGACGGCCGGTGCGGTCGCCACGCCGATGCTGACGGTGACCGGGCCGGGGATGAGGTCGCTCCAGTCCGCGGCGGCCACGGCCGCGCGCAGCCGCTCCATCACCACGACCGCCTGGGCCTCGGTCGCCGTCGGCAGCACGACGAGGAACTCGTCACCCGCCCAGCGGTACACCTCGTCACCGGTGCGGCTGTGCTCGCGCAGCAGGTCGGCCACCCGCCGGAGGACGGCGTCGCCGTGCGTGTGCGACGCCTCGTCGTTGACCAGCTTGAACCGGTCGACGTCGACGACGGCCAGCGACAGCGGCTCCTCGCCCAGCCGCATGGCCCCCAGCCGCCGCTCGGCGCTGCGCCGGTTGCCGAGGCCGGTGAGCGGGTCCTCCAGCGCGTGCCGGCGCAGCAGCGCGGCCTGGCGCTCGGCCTCGCGGAGCCGGCTGCGCCGGATGAACATCTCCGCCCACATCTCCCGGCCGCGCGAGTGCGCCCGCCCGGTGTCGGCGCGGTAGGCCTCCAGCCAGTGCAGTGCGTCGGCGGGCCGGCCCAGGTCGGCGGAGTTCTGGCCCAGCTCGAGCAGGCACTGCCGGTAGCGGCGGCGGTCACCCGAGGCCACGAAGGCGCCCGCGGCGTCGACCAGCAGCCCGATCGCCTCCTCGCCGTACTCCTCGTCCTCGTCCCGCTGGGCGACGCGGACCAGCAGGCGGGCCAGCACGAGGTCGGTGTAGCCGCGCAGCCACAGGCCGCCGTGCTCCTGCACTCGCCGGCGGACCCGGCGCAGCGGGCCCATGGCGCTGTCGAGGTCGTCGGAGCTGTTCATGGCCCAGGCCTGGACGACGTCGAGCAGGTCGGCGTCGGCCGGGTCCGGGTCCCACGCCATCTCGCGGGCCTCGGTCGCCTGGGCGATCGCGACGGCGGCCAGGGCCCGGGCCCGCTCGGAGTCGCCGCGGCGGCGCAGGGTCTGGGCCAGCTCGGCGTGCTGCTGGGCCGAGAGCTGCAGCAGCTGCCACTGGTCGGCGAGGTCGGGCAGGACGGCGGCGATCCGGTGCCCGCGGACGGCGTGCGAGACGGCCAGTTCCTCCAGGTCCAGCCCCGACAGGGTCAGCGACAGCCAGCGGTGCGCCTGGTGCAGGGCGCGGCTCGGCTCGCCGGCGTTGGGCCCCTCGGTGAGCAGGCTGGCGTCGACCGCGAGCAGCATCGCGGCGTCGAAGTGGTCGGCGGTGACCTCCACGTGGGCGAGGTAGGCCAGCGTCAGCGCGGTGTCGGCCGACGGGGGCACGTGTCCAGCGCCTCGCGGGCGGCCGCGACGCGGTCGACGGCGACGTCCGGGTCGCTCTCGAACAGCGCCCGCCGGGCGGCGAGGGTGTGCCGCCAGGCGGTCCACCGCGGATCCGTGGACTCGGCGAGCGCGGCGTCGGCGTCGTCCAGGAGGCTGACGAAGGTGGTGGAGTCCTCCCGGGAGCTGGCGTCCAGCAGGCGCCAGAGCACGACCGCGAGGTCGCCGACGGCGACCCGTGCCGGGCTGGGGTTCACCCCTTGCCTCCCCACTGACGCGTCGGGCCAGCCTGCGCGCGGCCGGGTCTGTCGGTGACGACTCGGTTCCCCGGGTCGGGACACGCCCCGGACCCGACCGCACTACCCTCGTCGGATGCCCGGGATGCCACCCAGTACGTCTCCGACGCGGTTCGCCTATCTCGGGCCCGAGGGTACCTTCGCCGAGGCGGCGCTCCGCACCGCCGTTGCCTCCTCGGAGGGAGCCCGGTACCCCCAGCCGAGTGTTCCGGCGGCGCTGGCCGCCGTCCGAACGGGGACGTCGACGCAGCGCTGGTCCCGCTGGAGAACTCCGTCGAGGGCTCGGTGCCCGCGACGATGGACGGACTGGCCGACGGCGCCCCGCTGGTGATCACCCGCGAGGTCTTCCTCGACGTCTCCTTCGTCCTCGCGGCCCGGCCCGGCACCGCGCTGGCCGGGGTGCGCTCGGTGGCCAGTCATCCGCACGCCCTGGCGCAGACCGCGGGGCGGCTGGCCGAGCTGTTCCCGGACGTCGTCCCGCTGCCGGTGTCCTCGACGGCGGGGCCGCCGCGGCCGTCGCGGCAGGGGACTTCGACGCCGCCGTGTGCGCCCCGATCGCGGCCGAGCGGTACGGGCTGGCGCCGCTGGTCGAGGACCTCGCCGACAACCCCGGCGCAGTCACCCGCTTCGTGCTCGTGGAGCCGGCGGGTGCGCTGCCGGCCCCCACGGGCAACGACAAGACCTCGCTGGTGGCCGTCGTCGGCGACCGCACCGGCGCGCTGCTCGCGCTGCTGAGCGAGTTCGCCGTCCGCGGCATCTCGCTGACCCGCATCGAGTCCCGTCCGACCCGGGAGCGGCTGGGCGTCTACTCCTTCAGCCTCGACTGCGAGGGGCACGTCGCCGACGCCCGCGTGGGCGAGGCGCTGGCTGCGCTGCACCGGGTCTGCGACGACGTCCGCTTCCTCGGCTCGTACGCGCGCGCCGACGGGCGGGAGAACGTGCCGGTGCCCGAGGTCGCCGCCGACGCCGCCTTCGCCGAGGCCGAGGACTGGCTGGCGCGGATCCGCGGCTCCCGCTGCAGTTGATCATCGGCTGCGTGCACGGGACGCGCGCGGGCGCGCCGACCGGCCGAGCACACGGGCGATGATCAACTCGGCCGGGCGCGGATCTCCTCCACCAGCTGCCGGGTGACGGGGACGTCGACCCCGTGGCGCGCGGCCGCCCGCAGCACGGCGCCGCCGATCGCGTCCAGCTCCGGAGGCTGCCCGGCCTCGACGTCCCGCTGCATGGACGAGCGCATCTGCGCCGGCAGCGAGTTCAGCTGCTGCAGGACGGCGACCGGATCGGGGTCGGCGCCGTCGGCGCGGGCCACCGCGGCCACCTCGTCGACGACCGCGCGCAGCTGCTCGGCCCGCTGCTCGCGGGCCGGCCCGAGCGGCCCGCCCGTCGCGGTCGTCAGCAGGGCCAGCGGGGCGAGGAAGGCGAGCTTGGCCCAGAGCAGCCGGCACTCATCCGGGTGCTCGGCCACGGTCAGCCCGGTTCCACTCAGCGCTGCGGCCAGGTCCTCGGCGCCGGGCGCGAGGGTCACCTCGGCGAGCGTGCCCTCGTGCCGCACGCTCCCGGGCTCGGTCCGGTGCGCGGCCACCTGGATCGAGCCCGCCACGGTCCGCGCGGCCGGATAGCGCTCGCGGAGCAGCTGGAGGTGGTCCAGGCCGTTGAGCAGCGGGACCAGCACCGCCGTTCCCAGGACGTCGGCCGGCACGCGGGCCAGGGCGTCGTCGAGCTGGGGGCCTTGGCCGTGACCAGCAGGACGTCGACGGGGCCGTCGAGCTGCGTCGTTCCGCGGGCCGGGGCGGTGACCTCCCCGAACCGGTCGCTGGACAGGTGCAGGCCGTGCGCGTCGATCCGCTCCGCCGTCCCCGGCCGGGCCACGCAGGTGACGGCGCACCCCGCCTGCGCCAGCAGCGCGCCGAGCATCCCGCCGACACCACCCGGTCCCAGGACGGCCACGCGCAGAGTGCTCACGCCGCCATCCTGTCGCGACGTCATCGGCCCCGCTGCCCCGCCCGCTCCCGGGCCGAGTGGGCAGTCGTGGTCGCTCGCCACGGCGCGTCGGCGCGTGTCGGCGACCACAACTGCTCACTCGGCGGGAGGGGTGCCCCTCACACCCGTTCGAGCTCGCGCTGCTCCGGCTCGGGTGCCGTCGGACCCTTCGCCAGCGCGCTGGGCCACCAGACCCTGTCGCCGATCAGGTGGACGGCGGCGGGCACCAGCAGGGTCCGGACGACGAAGGTGTCGAGCAGGACGCCGAAGCCGACCAGGAACCCGAGCTGGATGAGGATCACCAGCGGCAGCACGGTCAGCGCGCCGAACGTGGCCGCGAGGACCAGCCCGGCGCTCGTGATGACGCCGCCGGTGACCGCCAGTGCCCGCAGCACGCCGTCCCTCGCCCCGTGCCGGATGGACTCCTCCCGGGCCCGGGTCATCAGGAAGATGTTGTAGTCGATGCCGAGGGCGACGAGGAAGACGAACCCGATCAGCAGCACCTGCGGATCGCTGCCCGGGAACTGGAACAGGTGGTCGAACACCAGCGCGGCCACGCCCACGGTCGCCGCCGTGCTCAGCGCGACAGTGCCGACGAGCAGGAGCGGCGCCACGATCGCCCGCAGCAGCAGGGCGAGCACGACGGTGATGACCAGCAGCACCAGCGGCACGATCACCAGCAGGTCGCGGGCCGCCGTCTCCTGGGTGTCCAGGTCGCTGGCGCTGGAGCCGCCGACGAGGGCATCGGGGTCCACGTCGCCGACGGCGGTCCGCAGGTCCGCGACGGTGCTCTGGGCGGCCTCGCTGTCGGGGGCGTCGTCCAGGGTGGCGTCCAGCCGCACGAGGCCGTCGACCTCGACCGGCTGGGTCGCGCCGGCGCCGGGCGGGCCACCCCGTTCGCCGGTGAACGGCTCGACCTCCGCCACGCCCTCGGTGGCGGCCGCGGCGTCGGCGACGTCCTCCCAGCCGTCCACCGGGGTGATGATCACCGCAGGGCTGGCGGCGCCGGCCTCGTAGTGCCGGGCCAGGGCCTCCTGCCCCGCACCGGACTCCGAGCCGCCGCGCACGGCCTCCGACAGCGGGATCCCGTCGGAGTCGAAGGTGGGGAGGAACAGCGCGAGGACGACGAGCGCGCCGACGCTGCCGAGCAGGTACCGCCCCGGACGGCGGCCGACCGAGGTCGCGACGCCCTCCCAGCCGCGCCCGGAGGCGTGCTCCTCCCCGTGCTTCGGGCGGAACGGCCAGAAGGCGGCGCGGCCGAACAGCACGAGCACCGCCGGCAGGAAGGTGAGGGCGGCGAGCATCGCGAACGCGATGGACACCGCGGAGATCGGCCCGAGCCCCCGGTTGGAGCCCAGGTCGGAGAACAGCAGGCACAGGACGCCGAGGATGACCGTCCCGCCCGAGGCCAGGATCGGCTCCCACGACTGCCGGAGCGCCACCCGCATCGCGGTGAACCTCGACTGCTCGCGACGCAGTTCCTCGCGGTAGCGGGCGACCAGGAGCAGGCCGTAGTCCGTGGCCGCGCCGACGACCAGGATCGAGGCGATGCCCTGGCTCTGGCCGTTGACCGCGATCCAGCCCTGGTCGGCCAGGAAGTACGCGACGGCGAGGGAGACGACCAGCGCCATGCCCGCCGTCCCGATGACCAGGAACGGCAGCAGCGGACTGCGGTACACGACGAGCAGGATCACCAGGACGACGCCGAACGCGGCCAGGAGCAGCAGCCCGTCGATGCCCGAGAACCCTTCGGCGAAGTCGGAGAAGATCGCGCCCGGGCCGGTGACGTAGGCCGTGGTCCCGTCGATGGCGGGGAGAGCGCGCAGCTCGCCGATCACATCCGGCAGGGCATCCCCCAGGGCCGGGTCGAACGGCAGCACCGCCTGCACGGCCTCGCCGTCCTCCGACGGGATGGCCGGGGACGGCTCGCCCTCGAGCGCGCCGGCGCCCTCGGCGATGCCGACCGCCTCGTCGACGCGTTCCTGGGCCCCGGCCAGTGCGGCCGGGTCGAGGGCGCCGTCCTCGCTCTCCCAGAGCAGGATCACCGGCAGCGTGCGCTCGGTCTGGAAGGTCCGCTGGAGCTCGGTGACCCGCGTGGACTCGGCGCTGTCGGGGAGGAAGGCGGCGGAATCGTTCTCCGAGACCTCTGCGAGCTTGCCGCTGAACGATCCGAGCGGCCCGGCGAGGGCCAGCCAGGCCACGGCGATGAAGGCCGGGACCAGCCAGCGGAGGGCGGGGGTGCGACGAGGCATGATTTCCCTTGATGCTCGATAATCTCGATCGTCGAGAGATTATGACGGGAGCGGGCGCGGGGCGAATGGGGGAGGGACATGGCGGAGGCGGGTGAGCGACAGGAGCTGGCACTGCTCCTTCGCCGGTTGACCGTCGAGCTGGATGCAGTCGGCCAGCGATTCGCCCAGCTGCACGGCCTCAACCGCACCGACGTCCGCGCGCTCGTGGCGATCATGGACGCCGCGCGCCGCGGGAGGCGCTGACCGCCGGCCGGCTGGGGAGGCGGTGGAGCTGCGGTCGGCGTCGGTGACGGCACTGGTCGACCGGCTGGAGAAGGTCGGCCACCTGCGCCGGGTGCGCGATGTCGAGGACCGGCGGCGGGTGGCGCTGGAGATGTCGGACTCCGCGATGGCGGCGGGGGCGGAGCACTTCGGCGGGCTGGCGAAGGACCTCGGCGCCGCGATGGAGGCCTACTCGGAGGAGGAGCTGGCCGTCGTCCGCCGGTTCCTGCTCGACATGACCGAGGCGACCATGCGGCACTCCCGCCGTCCCGGCCCACCCGAGGCATAGGTACCTATACGTGCGTCTCGGGGCTCAGAACGCATGTATAGGTACCTATGCCCGGGTCAGAGGTAGAGGCCGGTCGATTCCTCGATGCGCTCGGCCGCGACGGCGTGCACGTCGCGTTCGCGCAGGATGATCAGGTCCTCGCCGTGCACCTCGACCTCGTGCTGGTCCTCGGGGAGAACAGCACCTGGTCGCCGACCTTCACCTGCCGGACCGAGGCGCCGACGCCGCGGGCCTCGCCCCAGACCAGTCGCTTGGCCACCTGCGCGGTCGCCGGGATCAGGATGCCGCCGCTGGAGCGACGGTCGCCGTCCTCCGTGCGCCGGGCCACCAGGATGCGGTCGTGCAGCATCTTGATCGGCAGCTTGCCGACCGCGGGGGCGGTGTCGTCGGGCACGTCCCGAAACGCTACCCGTGGTGACGTGCTGGGCCGGAGGGTCCTCATCCCCAGCCGAGCTCGTGCAGGCGCTCCTCCTCGATGCCGAAGTGGTGCGCGATCTCGTGGACGACGGTGATCGTGACCTCGTCGACCACGTCGTCGGCGGTCTCGCAGACCGCGCAGATGGCCTCGCGGTAGATCATGATCCGGTCCGGCAGCGCTCCGCCGTACTCCCAGCCGCGCTCGGTCAGCGCGAAACCGTCGTAGAGCCCGAGCAGGTCCGGTTCCTCGGGGTTGCGGTCCTCCACCAGGAACACGACGTTGTCGACGAGCTCCATCAGCTCCGGCGGCACCTCGTCGAGCGCGTCGGCGACGAGCTGCTCGAAGACCGGGAGCGGGAGCGGCTTCACCAGCTCGTCGGCAGGGGCCGACCCTCCTCGTACCCGGCCGAGCTCTGCACGCCGAGCACCGCCCGCTCGTGCAGCTGGTCGATGGTGCGGGCGCCGGCGTAGGTGGCGGAGGAGCGGACGCCCGCCACGATGCCGTCGATCAGGTCCTCGACGCCCGGGCGGGCCGGGTCCAGGTACATCCGGGACGACGAGATGCCCTCCTCGAACAGCCCGGCGCGCGCCCGCTCGAAGCCCGACTGGGTCGCCGTCCGTGCCTTGACCGCGCGCGCGGAGGCCATGCCGAAGCTCTCCTTGTAGAGCCGGCCCGACCCGTCGTCGTGGATGTCGTCGGCCGACTCGTAGGTGCCGGCGAACCACGAGCCGACCATGACGTTGGCTGCGCCGGCGGCCAGCGCGAGGGCGATGTCGCGGGGTGCCGCACGCCGCCGTCGGCCCACACGTGCTTGCCCAGCCCGCGCGCGGCGGCCGCGCACTCCTCGACGGCGGAGAACTGCGGCCGCCCGACGCCGGTCATCATCCGCGTGGTGCACATGGCGCCCGGGCCCACGCCGACCTTCACCACGTCGGCGCCGGCCTCGATCAGGTCGCGGGTGCCCTCCGCCGTCACCACGTTGCCGGCCACCACCGGCACGGAGCCGGCCACCGATCGGACCGCCCGCAGCGCCTCGATGGCCTTCTCCTGGTGGCCGTGCGCGGTGTCGACGACGAGGACGTCGACGCCGGCGGCCAGCAGCGCGCCCGCCTTGCCCGCGACGTCCCCGTTGATGCCGACGGCGGCCGAGGTGAGCAGGTGGCCCTCGGCGTTCACCGCCGGGGTGTAGAGCGAGGAGCGGAGCGCGCCCTTGCGGGTGATCACGCCGACCAGCCGGTCACCCTCGACGACCGGGGCCGCGCTCACCCGTTCACCGGAGAGGACGTCGAAGATCTTGGTGAGGTCGGTGCCCGCGGGAACCGTCAGCGGCTCGCGGGTCATGACCTCGGACAGCTGGGTGAACCGGTCCACGCCCTGGCACTGCCCGTCGGTGACCACGCCGACGGGGGTGAAGCCGTCCGGGCCGCGGCCTTCGACCACCACGACGATCCCGTGCGCCCGCTTGGTCAGCAGCGCCAGCGCCTCGCCGACGGTGGACGTCGGGCCGAGGGTGATCGGGGTGTCGTACACCGGGTGCCGGGACTTCGTCCACGCGACGACCTCGCCGACGACGTCGACCGGGATGTCCTGCGGCAGCACGGCCAGCCCCCGCGGCGGGCCACGGTCTCGGCCATGCGCCGCCCGGAGATCGCCGTCATGTTGGCGACGACGATCGGAATCGTCGTCCCCACCCGGTCGGGCGTGGTCAGGTCGACCTCGAGTCGGGACCCGACCGAGGAGTGCGCCGGCACCATGAAGACGTCGGCGTAGGTCAGGTCGTGGTCAGGCCGCTGCAGGAACCGCATGGAACCCATTGTCCCTGACGCGCGGCGCGGGCGACGGCGTACGCGACGTCTCAGGCGCGCAGCCAGGCGATCCCGTAATCGACCGGGCGGGGGTCGCGGGTGACCAGCGTCAGGGCCTCGATGCGGGCCTGCGCGATCAGCATCCGGTCGAACGGGTCTGCATGGTGCGGTGGGAGTGCTCCGGCGGTCACCGCGTGCACGACGGATACCGGCAGCTCGGTGAAGCCGTTCGACACCAGCTCACCCGGCAGGTCGTCGGGTCCGCTGAGCTTTCCGATGGCCTGCTTGATCGCGATTTCCCACGCAGATGCCGCGGAGACCGCGACGACGTCGGCCTCCGCGATGGCCTCTGCGGCGGACCGGTCCAGCTGCGGGTCGTCCGCCAGCCACCAGAGCAGGGCGTGGGTGTCCAGGAGCAACCTCACGCCCGACCGCCACGGAAGGCCGCGGCAATGTCCTCCGGCAGTTCGTCGAAATCGGGCGCGATCCGGATCTGGCTCCGCGCGCTTCCCGGCGTTCGTCGTGCCGGCTTCGGCGGCACGGGGACCAGGCGCACCATCGGCTTCCCGGCCCGGGAAATGACGACGTCCTCACCGGCGAGCGCGCGGTCGATCAGGCGGGACAACTGTGTCTTCGCTTCGTACACGTTCACCGGATCGGTCCCAGTCATGCCACAAGTGTATGGAGCGCATGGTCTGGTTGACCAGACCATGCGCGGAGCCGGTCCAGCCGGAGGACCGGACGTGCAGCCGCGCCGTGGTTCGGCTCCACGTCCGCTCATGCGGCCGGCCCCTGCCCGCCACCTACGATCGTGGCGTGATCGACCTGCGACTCGTGCGCGAGAACCCCGACCTCGTCCGTGCCAGCCAGTGCGCCCGGGGCGGCGACGAGTCCCTGGTCGACGCGCTGCTGACCGCCGACGCCGCGCGGCGCGAGGCTGTCAAGCGGGCCGACGATCTGCGCGGGGAGCAGAAGAACGCCTCGCAGGCGGTCAAGAAGGCCACCCCGAGGAGCGGCCCGCGGTCCTCGAGCGGGCGAAGGCGCTGGCCGCGGAGGTCAAGGAGGCCGAGGAGGAGCAGCGGGCCGCCGACGCCGCGCTGCGCGAGGCGCACCTCAAGCTGCCGAACGTCGTCGCCGACGAGGTGCCGCCGGGCGGTGAGGACGACGCCGTGACCCTGCGGACCGCCGGCGAGGTGCCCACCTACGACTTCCCGGTGCGCGACCACATCGAGATCGGCGAGGCACTCGGCGCCATCGACATGGAGCGTGGGGCCAAGGTCTCGGGCGCCCGGTTCTACTTCCTCACCGGCCCGGGCGCGCTGCTGGAGTTCGCGCTGGCCCAGCTGGCGATCAGCCGCGCCGTGGCCGCCGGCTTCACCCCGGTCATCGCTCCCGCGCTGGTCAAGCCCGAGGCGATGGAGGGCACCGGTTTCCTCGGCGAGCACGACGAGGAGGTCTACAAGATCGAGCGGGACGACCTGTACCTCGTCGGCACCTCGGAGGTCGCGCTCGCCGGCATGCACGCCAAGGAGGTCCTCGACCTCTCCGCGGGCCCGAGGCGCTACGCCGGCTGGTCCTCCTGCTTCCGCCGCGAGGCCGGCTCCTACGGCAAGGACACCCGCGGCATCATCCGCGTCCACTGGTTCGACAAGGTCGAGATGTTCAGCTTCTGCCGGCCGGAGGAGACCGAGGCCGAGCACCTGCGGCTGCTGGCCTGGGAGGAGGAGTTCCTGCAGGCGCTGGAGCTGCCCTACCGGGTGGTCGACATCGCGGCCGGCGACCTGGGGACCAGTGCCACCCGCAAGTACGACATCGAGGCCTGGTTCCCGACGCAGGGCACCTACCGCGAGCTGACCAGCACCTCCGACTGCACCACCTTCCAGGCGCGGCGGCTGAACATCCGCTACCGCGACGAGGACGGGAAGCCGCAGACGGCGGCGACGCTCAACGGCACGCTGTGCGCGATCGCCCGCACCATCGCGTGCCTGCTCGAGGTCCACCAGCGGGCCGACGGCGCCGTGCACGTCCCGAAGGTGCTGCGCCCGTGGCTCGGCGGGGTGGAGGAGCTCACCCCGGGATGACGCTCTCGGCCGCGGTGCCCCCGCATGAGCCGGGAACGACCGAAGGCCCTCAAGGCCTACGGCGTCCTGCCCGACAGGGACCGGGTGATCGACCTCGGCGAGCTGGGCCCCTGGCGGCCCAAGCTGGTCGCCAGCGATCTCGACGGCACGCTGCTGGACAGCGACGGCGAGGTGAGCCCGCGGACGCGGGCGGCGCTCGAGGGCTGCTGGGACGCCGGGATCCCGGTCGTGGGCGTCACCGGCCGCGGTCCCCGGCTGTTCGACAGCGTCCGGGTCGCGCTCGACGGCCGCGGCATCGCGGTGCTCGCCCAGGGCGGGTTCGTCGTCGACCTCGAGCGCGACGAGGTGCTGCGCACGGTCGGCCTGCCCCGCGACCAGGCGCAGGCGGTGATCGACCGGATCGAGGCGGTCGCGGGGGACCTGATCATGGCGGTCGAGGACGCCTCGGAGCAGAGCGAGATCTCCGGCCCGCTCCGCGTGCAGCACGGGTTCGACTGGCCCTACCCCGAGCCCGCCCACCTGCTGCCCAAGCACGAGGTCCTGCCGCCGGGCGCCGTCCTCAAGGTCTTCCTGCGCTCGGCCGCCCTGGGGCAGGACGAGCTGCTGGCCCGCGCGAAGGCCGTCGTGGATCCGGCGGACGCCGAGGTGACGCACGCGGGGCTGGGCTTCATCGAGGTGCTGCCGCCGGGCATCACCAAGGCCACCGGCCTGGCGATCGCACTGGAGCGGTACGGCGTCGGCTTCGGTGACGTGCTCGTGTTCGGCGACATGCCCAACGACCTGCCGATGCTCACCACGGTGGCCGAGGCCGGGGACGGGCGATCGCGGTGGCCAACGCGCACCCCGCCGTCCACGCGGTGGCGACCGGCGTCACCAGCGGGCACGACGCCGACGGCGTCGCGCGCTACCTGGAAGCGGTGATCGCGGATGTCTGACTGGAAGCCGCGCCTCATCGCCAGCGACATGGACGGCACGCTGCTGCGCTGGGACGACACCGTCAGCGAGGCCACGGTCGCCGAGCTGGACCGCTGGCGCGGTGACGGCGTCCCGGTCGTGCTGGCCACCGGCCGCCCGCCGCGCTGGATGCACCGGATCCGCGAGGTGCTCGGCTCCGGGACGGCGGTCTGCTGCAACGGCGCGGTGCTCCTGGACCTCGGGACCTTCGAGATCCTGCACGAGGAGCCGGTGCACCCCGACGTCCTCCGGACGGTCACGGCCGAGCTGCGCCGGCGACAGCCGGACACGTGGTTCGCGGTCGAGTACGGCCTGGAGTTCCGTCACGAGCCGATCTACAAGCCACGGTGGGACGTCGACGCCCCCGGGGTCGCCGAGGCCACCCTGGCGGAGATGGTCGTCCAGCCCGTGGCCAAGCTGCTGGCCCGCCACGAGGACCTGCCGCGGGACGAGTTCGTGGCGCTGGTGGAGGACGTCGTCGGCGACCGGGCCACGGTCACCAACTCCTCCACCGACGCCCTGGCCGAGATCTCCGCCGCCGGCGTGACCAAGGCGTCAGGTCTCGCCGCGGTCGCCGCCCGGCACGGGATCGGCCCGGAGGACGTCGTCGTCTTCGGGGACATGCCCAACGACATCGCCGCCTTCGAGTGGGTGCGCGCCGCCGGCGGCCGGGCGGTGGCGATGGCCCACGCCCATCCCGATCTCATGGCCGTGGCCACGGATGTCACCGGCACCAACGAGGACGACGGCGTGGCGCAATTCCTCCGGGCGCTGTAAAGCCGCAGGTCGGAGGGGCGTCCGCACGTGGAGGCGTCGAAGGAGACCGCCGACGCGCTGGCGCAGGTGTCCGGGCGGCTGCAAGAGCTCTTGGGCGGCTTCCGCTTCTGAGCGCCCCTCATCTGCACCGACGCGACCGGCCCGATCAGTGATCGGGCCGGCCGCTGACGTCCGGCTGAACCTCGGCAGCTCGTTGCCGAAAGGAATGTGACAGGCACGGACGGTGCCGATCTCGGGAGAGTGATCACGACGATGGATTCGACGCAGGCAGCTGACTTCACGGTGGCCGAGGACGTGAGCAGCGAGCAGCCTGCCGGCCGAGGCCGCTCCTGGGGACTGCGCTCGCGGATGCTGGGCGCCATCCTGGTCGTCGCCCTCACGACCGTCTGCGTCGGTGCCTTCGGGATCCAGCGGATGTCCGTCCTGAGCGACCAGGCCGAGAAGGTCTACGCCGAGGGCACCGTGCCGGTCGATGCTCTGCGCGAGCTCCAGGTGAACTGGTGGGAGCTGTCCGCCTACACCGCTCGGGCCAACATCCAGACGCTGCCGGCTGAGAGCCGTGCGTCGTCGCAGGAGAAGGCCGGGCTCGCCGCGCAGGCGCTCGCGGAGAACACCGCCACAGCCGTCGAGCTGCCCATGTCGGCGGAGACGCGCGCCGCGTTCGATGAGTTCGCCTCCGCGTCACAGGGATACTTGGAGCTGCTCGGCCAGCTCGTCGCAGGCACGGGCACACTGACCCCCGTCCAGCAGATGGCGATCATCCAGCCGATGAACGAGTTCGAGGCGACCATCGTCGAGTCGCTCGTCACGGCCACGGAGGCGGCGTCCGCCACCGCCCAGGTGACGACCACCGAGGCGCAGAACGCGTACGAGACCGGCCGCACTCTCACGCTACTGATCATCGTCGTCGGCCTGGTCGTCTCCGTCGTCCTCGCCGTCCTGGTGTCGCGCAGCGTCACCCGCCCGGTTCAGCGGATCCGCGAGGTCCTCGGCCAGGTGGCCGCCGGCGACCTCAGCGTCCGCGCCGGCCGCACCGGCGGCGGCGAGCTCGGCGAGATGGCCGAGTCGCTGGACGAGACGCTCGACGCGATCGGCACCGTGCTGGTCCTGGTCAACGACTCGTCCACCCGACTGGCGGCGGCGTCGACGCAGCTCAACGCAGCGGCCGAGGGCATGCGGACGAACGCGCAGACCGCGGCCGGCCAGGCTGACGAGGTCGTCGCCTCCGCCGGGGCAGTCGCCTCCAGCGTCGACACCGTGGCCACCGGTTCCTCGCAGATGGAGTCCGCGATCCGGGAGATCGCGCACAACGCCACCGAGGCCGCGCGCGTCGCCGGTCAGGCCGTCTCGGTCGCCGAGAACACCACGAGGACGGTCGGCAAGCTCGGCGACTCCTCCCAGGAGATCGCCACGGTCATCAAGCTGATCAACGGCATCGCCGAGCAGACCAACCTGCTCGCGCTCAACGCCACCATCGAGGCGGCGCGGGCGGGCGAGGCCGGCAAGGGCTTCGCCGTCGTGGCCAGCGAGGTCAAGGAGCTGGCGCAGGAGACCGCCCGGGCCACCGAGGACATCTCCAAGCGCGTCGAGGCCATCCAGGCCGACACCGCGGGCGCCGTGGACGCGATCAGCCAGATCAGCACGGTGATCGGCGAGATCAACGACTTCCAGGCGACCATCGCCGCGGCGGTCGAGGAGCAGACGGCGACCACCAACGAGATGAACCGCAACGTCGCCGAGGCGGCCAGCGGCACCCAGGGCATCGCCGCGGCGATCACCGGGCTCGCCGCCGGTACGCAGGAGACCAACCAGCGGGTCGCCGACGCCCAGCGCGCGGCCGGCGAGCTGGCGCGGATGAGCGGGGAGCTGGAGGACGCGGTGGCACGCTTCACCGTCTGACGACAGCCCTGGGAGCATCGCAGCGAGGAACGAGCGAGGAGCGGACCGGCGCGCGGAGTCAGACCGTCAGCTCCGTCTGACGACAGCCTTGGGAGCATCGCAGCGAGGAACGAGCGAGGACGCCCTGCAATGAGGCCCCGTCACGCACGACGGCGCCGGACCCCTCGGGGAGCCGGCGCCGTCGTGCGTCCATGGGTCAGGTCAGGACGTTGTAGGCGATCACCATGTTCACGATCGCCACGACGATCGCCACGGCACCGGTGACCAGTCCGGCGGTCGCCTTCCCGCTGCGGGCGCCGTTGCGGCGGGCGACCGCACCGAGGGCGACGCTCACCACGCCGAGGGCCAGCCCGATGACGGCGAACAGGACGGCGAAGACGATGCCCACGATGCCGGTGACGAGGGAGGCGACCGCGAGGCCGTTCTGCTGCTTCGCGGGAGTGGGCGAGTGCTGTTCGGTGGTCACGGTTCCTCCGCTTCCGAGCGGCCGGCGTCTCCGGCCGTGATCACGAACGTGGGATCGCTCGTGGTCAGCGGCAACAGGAGGTGGGCCTGTTCACCTGGTCGGGGGACCGTCGAGTTGCGCTTCTCGAGCACTGGCCGCCACAACGACAGCCATCCGCCGTCGCGGAGACCAACCAGCGGGTCGAGGACGCCCGGCTCGCAGCGGCCGGCCTGGCTCACGTGAGCACGGAGACAGCCCATGAGCACCTTCTGACCGGCCGCCGTCCGTTGTGCAGGTGGCCGGGGCCAGAGCAGGTCACGGCGCCGGCGAGGCGCTGGTGGGAGAGTGGTCGGGGACGGGTCGGCGCCGCAGGTGCCGTGGGAATGTCCTGACGCCACCGCGCCGGCCGTGGAGGTGGCTCCGCATGGAGATCCTGCTCATCGTTCTCGCGATCGTCGGAGTGCTCGCAGTGGTCGTGCTGGGTGCGAGCGTCCGAGCGGTTCAGCAGTACCAGCGCGGCATCGTGCTGCGCTTCGGCCGGTTGCTTCCGAATGTCCGGGAACCGGGGCTGCGCCTGATCATTCCCTTCGTCGACCAGATGACGAAGGTGCCGGTGCAGACGCTGGTCCTCGATGTGCCGTCCCAGGGGACCATCACCCGGGACAACGTGACCGTCGGCGTCGACGCCGTCGTGTACTTCCGCGTGGTCGACCCGGTCCGGGCGGTGATCAACGTGGAGAACTACATGATCGCCACGTCGCAGGTCTCCCAGACATCGCTCCGGTCGGTCATCGGCCGGGCCGATCTGGACACGCTGCTCTCGGACCGGGAGCAGATCAACAGCGAGCTCCGGGCCGTGATCGACAGCCCCACCGAGGACTGGGGCATCAAGATCGATCGGGTCGAGGTGAAGGACATATCCCTGCCCGAGGGGATGCGCCGGTCGATGTCGCGGCAGGCCGAGGCAGAGCGCGACCGGCGAGCGCGCGTCATCGACGCCGAGGGAGAGTTGCAGGCGTCGGCCAAGCTCGCAGAGGCGGCCGCGGCCATGAGCGCCACCCCGGGAGGGCTGCAACTGCGGCTGTTGCAGACCATCGCCGACGTCGCGTCGGACAAGAACAGCACGCTGGTCATGCCTTTTCCGGTGGAGCTGCTGCGCTTCTTCGAGCACGCCACCGGCGGCAACCCGGAGGCGGCGGGCGCGGAGCGGCCGACGGCTGCCGGACCGACGACGTCGCCGGCCGAGCTGCCGGCCTCGGACGGCGGGGCGCCCGGACTACCCGGCGGTCAGGCGGACGGCGTCCCCGTCACCAGAGACTCCGCGGCAGGTCGTGGGTGAGTTCGGCGAGTTCACCGAGGGTGCGGGCGGCGTAGGCCGCCTGCACCCGCTCGTCGAACTCGTCGACGGTGAGCCGACCCTGGCTGAGTCCACGCTGGAGCTGGCGCACGGTTTCCTCGCGGTCGGCGTCCGACGCACGGACCTCACCGTCGCGTGAACTCACGAGCACTCCTCTCTCGCCCCATGATCGACTGCGGAGGGCCTATAGGTACTGGCCGCCGCCGGGGCGGAAGTCCGGCTGCTGGCCCCCGGGCGCGGAACCACCGGGCAGGGCCTTGCGGCGGACCTCCTCCAGCTGCGCGCGGGCGGCCATCTGCTGCGCGAAGATCGCGGTCTGGATGCCGTGGAACACGCCCTCGAGCCAGCCGACCAGCTGCGCCTGGGCGATCCGCAGCTCGGCGTCGGACGGCGTCTCGCCCTCGGTGAACGGCAGCGTGATCCGCTCCAGCTCCTCCCGGAGCTCCGGCGACAGTCCGTCCTCCAGTTCCCGGATGGACGCGGCGTGGATGTCGCGGAGCCGGTTGCGGCTGGCGTCGTCCAGGGAGCCGCCCGGACCTCCTCCAGCAGCTGCTTGATCATCGTGCCGATCCGCATGACCTTCGCCGGCTGCTCCACCATCTCGCCGACACCGGGCGGACCGTCTCCGTCGTCGTCGCCGTGGGGCAGGGCGAGGGCGCCGACCGGCTGCCCGTCGGGGCCCACGACGACGACCTGTTGGGGGCGCTCGCTGCCGTTCCCGGGTGCAGTCATGACCCCATCCTCCCCGTCCGGCCTCCGCGCCGGACGCCTGGTCCCGAGACGACGATGGAGAGTCGCCGGTCGTCCCGGTGAACCGCGGACCGGCGGGCGCCGTGATGTGGGGAAGGTGGGCCGGTCGACCCTCCGGGAGGAGCGGCACCGTGCGCAGGACGACGGGAGTGACGGCTCTCGTGGCCGTCGGCGTGCTCCCACTGTCCGGCTGCGCATCCGACGACGGCGTGAGGGGGACGTGGGCATGATCGAGCGGGACGACGGCACGCGCCAGGTGACCCTCGGCGGACTGCCCCGGTACACCTACGCCGGGGACTCCGAATCTGGCGACGTGACCGGACAGGGTCGACCGGGTGACGGCCGCGGCCCTGCGGCCCCGGCACCGCGCCCGTCGGTGGCTCGTGACGGCGGCGGTCGCTGCCCTCGGCCTCGGCGCCGGTGTGACCTCCTGGCTCACCGGCGACGACGGGCTCACCCGCTCGGCCACCGCCGGGCCGGTGCAGGCCAGTGTCACGGCGAGTGCGGACGGCGAGGGCAGCGCGCTGGACGTGACGGTCGCCGGCCTGCGCCCCGGCAAGACCTGCACACTGGTCGCCGTCGACGACGACGGCGTACGGCACCCGGCGGGGAGTGGCCGGCGTCGTCCGACGGGGGCGGCCGCTGGGTGGGCCGGGCGCGGTCGGGCCCGGGGAGGTGGACGAGCTGGTGCTCCTCGGTGACGGCGGCCGGGAGCTGGTCCGGCTGGACCTCTGAGGGCTCAGTCCTCGGGCAGCAGCAGCACCTTGCCGATGTGCTCGCTGGCCTCGACCACCCGGTGCGCCTCCGCGGCCCGGGACATCGGCAGCCGACGGTCGACGATCGGGCGGATGACGCCACGCTCGACGTCGGGCCACACGTCGTGCCGGACCGCAGCCACGATCTCGGCCTTGCCGCCCCGGCCGGTGGCCGGCCGCGAGCGCAGCGTCGTGGCGTGCACCGAGGCGCGCTTGCCCAGCAGCTTCGCGATGTCCAGCTCGGCCTTGGTGCCGCCCTGCATGCCGATGATCACCAGCCGACCGCCCACGGCGAGGGCATCGACGTTGCGGCCCAGGTACTTGCCGCCCATGTTGTCCAGGACGACGTCGACGCCCCGGCCGTCGGTCGCCTCGCGGACCCGCTCGACGAAGTCCTCGTCGCGGTAGTTGACGCCCACCTCGGCGCCGAGCTCGCGGCACACGTCGAGCTTGGCCGCCGTCCCCGCGGTCGTGAACACGCGCGCACCGGCGCGGGCGGCCAGCTGGATCGCCATCGTGCCGATGCCGCTGGACCCGCCGTGCACGAGGAAGCTCGCCCCGCCGCAGCCCGGCCAGCAGGAAGACGTTGGACCAGACCGTGCAGGTGACCTCCGGGAGGGCCGCCGCGGTGGCCAGCTCGACGCCGGACGGGCGCGGGAGCAGCTGCCCGGCCGGGACGGCGACGCGCTCGGCGTACCCGCCGCCCGACAGCAGCGCGCACACCTCGTCGCCCACCGACCAGCCGGCCACGTCCTCGCCCACCTCGCTGATGACGCCGCTGCACTCCAGGCCGAGGATCTCGCTCGCGCCCTTCGGCGGTGGGTAGAACCCCTGCCGCTGGAGGAGGTCCGCCCGGTTCACCGCCGTCGCCGCGACGTCGACGACCACCTCGCCCGGGCCGCAGACCGGATCCGGCACCTCCGCCCAGCTGAGCACCTCGGGACCACCGGGCTCGGAGATCGTGACCGCATGCATGACCTCGACCCTAGGGCCCGCCGGCTCCGGGGCCCAGGGCCCGTCAGACCGGGACCCGCGCCGCGCCGGACACGGAGACGCTGGAACCGACGTCACCGGTCCCGGTCGCCAGGCGGGCGAGGATCTCCCCGACGGCGCGGCGGGACACCCTCATCCCGTCCACGTCGCCCGTACGGGACGCGGTGGCGGCCTCGTCGCCGTCGGTCAGGTTGACCGGTTGCACGAGCGTCCAGTCCAGCCCGCTCGCCCGCACGATCTCCTCCTGGCGCTCGTGGTCGGCGATCTGCGGGCGGAGGACGAGCGCGAAGACCACGCGTGAGGAGAAGGGCAGCCGGTCCCGCGTCTCGCCCACCCCGTAGGACGACTGGACGACGAGCCGGCGCACGCCGTGCCGCGCCATCGCCTCGACCACCGTGGCCGTGCCCCGCGACCGCACGTCCAGGGGCGTGCCGGAGCTACCGCGCAGCCGCACCCGCAGGGCGCTCTCGCTGATGCCCAGCGTCACCACGACGGCGTCCTGACCCTGGACCGCGGCCGCGACGTCCCGCGCCCTCGTCGCGTCGCCGTCCAGCGCCCGGACCGCGTCGCGCCCGGCGAACGCGTCGCTCGCGTGCCGGGCGAACGCGGTGACCTCGTGCCCTCCGTCGGCCAGGGCGTCGACCGCCGCCCGCCCGGATCCGCCTGTGGCGCCGATGACCAGAACCTGCATGACCGTGCTCCCTCACCGGTGTGCCGATGCCGTCGATCGGCGTGCATCCACCCTGCAGCGGACGACAGGTGCCGTAGAAGGGCTGTGGATCCGCATTCCATGACCGATCGTCCACCGGACCTGGACGACGGATCGGTACTGGGCCAGGCTGGTCCGGTGACCGCGCCCCCGCCCCGTGGTCGCCCGTCGACCCGCTCGGGGTCCTCCTGGGCGATCTGCGGATGCGCGGCACCTTCTACTGCCGGGCCGAGGCCAGTGCGCCGTGGGGCGTCGAGATGCCGGCGATCCTCGGCTGCATGAGCTTCCACGTCGTCGTCGAGGGTGGCTGCCGGCTCGAGGTGGCGGGCGCCGTGCACGAGCTGCGCGCGGGTGCCCTCGCGCTCGTCCCGCACGGCCGCGGCCACGTCCTCCGCAGCGGCCCGGGCGCCGCGGTCGCGGGGCGGGCCGACGTGCTGCCCCAGGAGTACCTGGGCGAGCACTACTCGGTGCTGCGGCTGCCGGGCGGCGGGGCGACGTCCCGGTTGGTCTGCGGGGTGGTGGAGCCGGAGCGGGCCGGTGCCGCGCACCTGCTCGACCTGCTGCCCCCGGTGCTCGTCGTGGAGTCCCGGGACACCGGGCTAGGCGGCTGGCTGACCGTGCTGCTCGGGATGATCGCCGACGAGGTGCGCGAGGACCGCCCCGGCGCCGAGGCGGTGGTGACGCGGTTGGCCGACGTCATCGTCGTCCAGGCCATCCGCGGCTGGCTGGACACCGGCGGGACCGGTCCCGGCTGGCTGCGGGCCCTGCGCGATCCACAGGTGGGCCGGGCGGTGTCGCTGGTCCACCGCGAGCCCGGCGGCCCGTGGACGCTGGACCGGCTGGCGCGCGAGGCCAGGATGTCGCGGTCGGCGTTCGCTGCACGGTTCACCGAGCTCGCCGGCGAGCCCGCGCTCCGCTACGTCACCCGCTGGCGGATGCACCTGGCGACGGTCGCGCTCGGCCGGGGCGCCCGGGTGGGCGAACTGGCCCGGCAACTGGGCTACGACTCCGAGGCGGCCTTCGCGCGGGCTTACAAGCGGGTCGTGGGCGTGTCCCCGGGATCGGTCCGGGCACGGGCGGGCGAGGCGGCGGGCTGAACCCCGCCCACCCCGGACGACGACGGCGCCGTGCCCCGGTGAGGGCACGGCGCCGCGGTCGGCCTCAGCGGGCCTTGAGGTCCTTGCGCAGGATCTTGCCGGCCGCCGACTTCGGCACGGCGTCGATGAACTCGACGAAGCGCACCTTCTTGTGCGGGGCCACCTTGACGGCCATGTACTCCATGACCGCCTCCTCCGTCAGCTCCGAGCCGGGCGCGCGGACGACGAAGGCCTTGGGCAGCTCCTCCCCGCTCTCCTTGTCCGAAACACCGATCACGGCGGCGTCGGCGATCTCGTCATGGCCGATCAGCACGGCCTCGAGCTCGGCCGGGGCCACCTGGTAGCCCTTGTACTTGATCAGCTCCTTGACCCGGTCGACCACCGTGTAGCGGCCTTCGTCGTCGACGACCGCGACGTCACCGGTGTGCAGCCAGCCGTCGGGGTCGACCGTGTTCGCCGTCGCCTCGGCGTTGTTCAGGTAGCCCTTCATGACCTGCGGGCCGCGGATCCACAGCTCGCCGCGCTCGCCCGGGGCGGCGTCCTCGCCGGTGCCCGGATCGATCAGCCGGCACTCGGTGTTGGGCACCGCGTAGCCGACCGCCCCTTGGGGACGTCGGTCTGCGCGCCCGGCGGCTCGCAGCCGGGGTCGGGGGTGGTGTGGGAGACCGGCGACAGCTCGGTCATGCCGTAGCCCTGGCCCACCGTGACGCCGTCCTCGGCGCCCTTGCGCAGCCGGGTCTGGGCGGCCAGGGCCAGCTGCTCGTCGAGCGGGGCGGCGCCGGAGAGGATCGAGGTCAGCGACGAGAGGTCGTAGGAGTCGACCAGCGGGTGCTTGGCCATGGCCAGCAGGATCGGGGGCGCCACGAACGCGCGGGTGATCTTGTGGTCCTGGATGGTGCGCAGGAAGTCCTCGAGGTCGAAGCGGGGAGGGTCACCACCGCGCCGCCCCACGCCAGGCCCTGGTTCATGAGCACGGTCAGGCCGTAGATGTGGAAGAACGGCAGGACGGCGATGATCCGCTCGTCCTCGCCGAGGCTGATCAGCGGCCGGCACTGCGCGACGTTCGCCACCAGGTTGCGGTGGGTGAGCATGACGCCCTTGGGCAGTCCTGTCGTGCCGCTGGAGTACGGCAGCGTGACCAGGTCGGTCCCGGGGTCGATGTCGACCTGCACGCTCGGGGCGTCGGCGCCCAGCAGGTCGAACAGGTTGGCGTGCCCCTCGGCGCCGTCGAGCACCACGATCTCGTCGAGCGGGGACTTCTCGGCCGCAGCGGTGGCGCGGTCCAGGAACAGCGAGATCGTGATCAGGATCTTCGCGCCGGAGTCCTTCAACTGGAAGGCGATCTCGTCGGGCGTGTAGAGCGAGTTGATCGGGCTCATCACGCAACCGGCGGCCGCGATGCCGTGGAACACCACCGGGAACCAGGGGTGTTCGGGCAGAAGACGGCGACGACGTCGCCCTTGCGCAGCCCGCGGGCGTGCAGGTTGGCGGCGACGCGGTCGACGTACGCGGCCAGCTGGCCGTGCGTGATCACGTCGCCCTTGAGGCCGTCGATCAGCGCGGGCGCGTCCGGGCGGTCCTTGCCGGCCGACAGGACGAACTCGGGCACCGACAGGTTCGGGATCTCGACATCGGGATACGGGCTGGCCAGGGCCACGGGGTTCCTCCTCAGTGCAGGTGTGGCGCCAGTCTCACACCTGGCGTGTCGGGCGCCACACGGGGTTACCCGCCGGTTCGCCCGGTTCACATCGATCAGCGCGGCCAGAGCACCGACTGGGTGCAGCGGAACAGCGCGATGGTCTTCCCGGTCGCTGCGTTGGTCACCACGGCGTCCCAGACCTGCGTCGTCCGGCCGGCGTGGACGTTCGTCGCCGTGCAGTCGATCCGTCCCTCGCGGGCCGTGCCCAGGTGGTTGCTCTTCAGCTCGATGGTGGTGAAGCCGCTCGACCCCTCGGGCAGCAGTGCCCGCGTGGGCAGCCCGCAGCTGGTGTCGGCGAGCGTGACGACGGTGCCCGCGTGCAGGAAGCCGTTGGGGGCGAGCAGCTCGGGCCGGACGTCGAGGTGGCTGGTCAGCCGCCCACGCTCGTGGGTGTCGATGACGATGCCGAGGAGCCCGGGGAAGGTGCCCGGGAGGAGGGCGTTGAGCTCGTCGGCGGTGTGGAACCCGGTGGCGGCCATGCCCGGCAACCTAGCGTCGTCGTCCCTGGGGCCGTGTGGCCGTGGCGAGGCGGCCCGACGACGTCCCCCTCACCGTTCAGGGACCTCCCCACGGTCGACCGCGAGGTAGGACCCCTGGTGATCAGGTTCCCTGATCATCAGGGGGCTCTCAGGCGAGGCCGCGGACGGTGCGGACGGGCGCGCGGGTGCCGCGGATCGAGGCCACCATGTCCAGCGTCTGCCGGGTGGCTGCGACGTCGTGCGCGCGGAACACCCGGGCACCCAGCCAGGCGCTGACGGCGGTCGCGGCCAGGGTGCCGGTGAGCCGCTCCTCCACCGGGACGTCGAGGGTCTCGCCGACGAAGTCCTTGTTGGACAGCGCCACGAGCACCGGCCACCCGGTCGCGACCAGCTCGTCCAGGCGCCGCGTGGCTTCCAGCGAGTGCCGGGTGTTCTTGCCGAAGTCGTGGCCGGGGTCGATGAGCACCCGCTCCCGCTCGACACCGGCGGCCACCGCGGCAGCTGCCAGCGCCGTCGTCCGCCCGACGATGTCGGCGACGACGTCGTCGTACTGCACGCGGTGCGGGCGGGTCCGCGGTGGCAGGCCGCCGGCGTGGGTGCAGACGAGGCCGGCGCCGGCCTCGGCGGCGACCGCTGCCAGCGTGGGGTCCACCCCGCCCCAGGCGTCGTTGACGACGTCGGCGCCCGCCGCCAGCGCCTCCTTCGCGACCGACGCACGCCACGTGTCGATCGAGATGGGCAGCGTCGGGTGCGCGGCCCGGATCGCGGCCACCAGGTCGACGGTGCGGCGCGCTTCCTCGGCCGGGGAGACGTCCTCGCCCGGCGCCGCCTTCACGCCGCCGACATCGACCATGTCGGCGCCCTCGGCCACCACCCGGTCCACCCGCTCCATGGCGGCGGCCATTCCGAAGGTGGCGCCGCGGTCGTAGAACGAGTCGGGTGTCCGGTTCACGATCGCCATCAGCACGAACGCGCCGTCGGGGACGTCCCGCGCACCGATCCGCAGCAACCCGTGCCCTCCTCGCCCGCGCCGATGTGGTGGAGTCAGCCAACCAGACCGAGTCGAAGGGGACAGACCACATGGCGCAGACCACCGTCGAGGGCATCGAGGGCGTGCAGGGGCTGGTCGGCCAGCACCTCGGCCACAGCGACTGGGTGGAGATCACCCAGGAGCGGGTGAACCTGTTCGCCGAGGCGACCGGCGACCACCAGTGGATCCACGTCGACGTCGACCGGGCGACGAAGGAGAGCCCCTTCGGCGGTCCGATCGCGCACGGCTACCTGACGCTGTCGCTGCTGCCGATGCTCGTGCCGCAGATCGTCGAGATCACCGGGTTTCGCATGGGCGTCAACTACGGCACCGAGAAGGTGCGCTTCCCCGCGCCGGTGCCGGTCGGCAGCCGGGTGAGGGCGAGCGCCGTCATGGACGAGGCCAAGCCGATCGACGGCGGCGTCCAGATGTTGGTCACCGTGACCATCGAGATCGAGGGCGGCAGCAAGCCGGCGATGGTCGCGACGAGCGTCACCCGCCGCTACCTCTGACACGGCAGGGCGACGCTCAGCGGTGCAGGTCGTCGACCCAGCGGATCTCCTGGGGGCGGCCTCGACGTCGGGCAGGTCCAGGTTGACGACCACGGGCTCCTGCCCGCTGCGGACCAGCACGCAGGACAGCGGCTCGTCCTCGCTGGCGTTCAGCTCCTGGTGCGGCGCCCACGGCGCGACGTAGATGAAGTCACCGGGGCCGGCCTCGGCCGTGAACTCCAGGCGCTCGCCCCACTTCATCCGCGCGCGACCGCTCACCACGTAGATGACGCTCTCCAGGTCGCCGTGGTGGTGCGCGCCCGTCTTGGCGCCCGGGTGGATCACCACGGTGCCCGCCCACAGCTTCTCGGCACCGGCCCGCGCCGCGTTGATCGCCGCGGCGCGGTTCATCCCCTCGGTCTGGGCCGTGTTCGTGTCGAGGTCGCCGGCGCGGACGACGCGGATACCCGTCGTCCGCCAGTCGGTGCCGGCCTGCGGGGTGGGTTCGGTGGACATCGTCGTTCTCTCCTCAGTCGACGAGCGCCTGGTTGACCAGCTGGCGCAGGTGGTTGCGGATCGGCAGCGTGCTCGACGGCAGCAGCTGGGTGTAGAAGCTGACGGTCACGTCCTCGACCGGGTCGACGTAGAACGCCGTGGACGCCGCTCCGCCCCAGCTGTAGTCACCGAGGCTGGCGACCACGCCGTAGCGGACCGGATCGATGATCATCGAGAACCCGAGGCCGAAGCCGACCCCGCGCAGCGGCGTCTCGGCGAACAGTGGGCGGCCGAACGTCTCGAGGTCGGTGTTGCCCGGGAGGTGGTTGCGGGTCATGTGCGCGATCGTGCGCCGGCCCAGCAACCGGCCGCCGTCGTAGGAACCTCCGCGACGGAGCAGCTCGATGAACCGCAGGTAGTCACCGGCGGTGGAGACGAGCCCCCGCCACCGGACAGGAACGCGGGCTTGCTGCGCGCCGCCGCGTCGAACGGCTCGTTGAAGGTCATCCCGGTCGCCGCCCCGCCGGGCTGCCCGGGCGCGGCGAGGTACAGCTTGGCCAGCGACTCGGGGTCGTCCTGCGGGCGGAGGCCGAACGAGGTGTCGCGCATGCCGAGGGGCGCGAAGATGCGCTGCTCGAAGAACTCGTCGAGCGGCTGCCCGGAGAGCACCTCGACCAGCCGGCCGAGGACGTCGGTGCTGACGCCGTAGTTCCACTCGCTGCCGGGCTGGAAGACCAGCGGGACCGAGGCCCACTGCCGGACGACCTCGGCGGAGTCCGCACCCGGCGGGGTGCCCCACTCGTGCCCCATCGCCCGGTACATCGCGTCGACGGGGTGCGCGTGGTGGAAACCGTAGGTCAGGCCGGACATGTGCGTGAGCAGGTGCCAGACCCGGATCGGCTCGACCTGCGGGGCGGTGACCGGCTTCATCGCCGAGCCCGCCACGTACACGCGCGTCTCGGCGAACTCCGGCAGCCACTTCGCGATCGGATCGGAGAGCTCGAAGGCGCCCTCCTCGTACAGCATCATCGCCGCGACCGAGGTGACCGGCTTCGTCATCGAGAAGATCCGCCAGCGGGTGTCATCCTCGACCGGCAGGGCGTTCTCGACGTCCCGGAGACCGGTGCGGCCGACGTGCACCAGCGTGCCGTGCCGCGCGACGGTGACCAGGAACCCGGGCAGCTGCCCGTCGTCGACCCAGCGGGCCAGCCGCCGGTCGATCCGACCGAGTCGCGCCGGGTCGAAGCCGACCTCGGCCGGGTCGGTCCTGACGGTCAGATCACTGCTCACTGGGACCTCCGGTGCCTGGAACGCCGTCCGCCGTCGGGCGGCGCCTGCACCCGCATCCTGACCCACGACGCTGTGGGCCGGACCACACGGGTCAGGCAGCCGCCCGACGGCGGACCGCGGCCCCTTGCAGGGCCCCGCCGCCGGCCCCGTCCAGAGGCTCGCGCCGAGCGTGCGAGGCGTGAGGAGGACGGGGTCCTTACACGGTGGGGGCAAGGGGTCCTTTTCAGACCGGAACGGAGCTCGCGGCCTTCTTGAGGTTCGAGCCGGCGGTCACCTTGACGGTGTTGGCGGCGGGGATGTCGATCGACTCACCGGTCTGGGGGTTGCGGCCGGTGCGCGCGGAGCGCTGCGTGCGCTCGACGGTCAGGAGGCCGGAGACGGCGACCTTCTCGCCGCGGGTGATCGCCTCGACGAGCTCCTCCTGGAGTCCGGCGAGGACCGAGTCCACGGTCGAGGCCGGGACGTCGGCGCGCTTGGCGATGGCGGAGACCAGTTCGGCCTTGTTCATGAGGTTCCTCTCGTGTGTGCGGTGGCAGGTGCCAGGGCTCGGCACGCGGCCGGTTCCAGTCCCCGGCGGGGATCTCCCGGTGCCCGTGCGCAGAGCGCGCGGCGGGGCTCGTCCCCCGGGATTCCGGGAAAGCGGGCCCCGGGCACCGTGCCATGCCGCCCCCGGGTCTGGCCACCCAGGGGTCCCCGCAAGGCCTCCAGGCGACCCGCTGACCACACCCGCACCACTGCCGGAACGACCACGGCCGGGCTGCGGACAGCCCGGCCGTGGTCGTTCGGCTCCCTGCCAGGGGCGGGGATCTCTCGTCACACGCTGACGATGCGGTCCCGGACGGCCTGGACCAGCTCGGGCGTGATGTCGGTGACGCCGTGGTCGGCGGCCGCGTGGCCGGCGACCTGGCTGAAGATGCCGTTCTCGTCGGCGGCGGAGAACCGCGCGCCGCAGCCGGGGATGACGTCTCCGCAGGCGAAGGTCTTCATGGGTGGACTCCTTGTCGTCGGGGGTGGGTCGTGCGTCCGGCCGGCGGGCGGCCGGGTCGTGGGGGTCAGCGGCTCTTCCGGGCCGCGGACGCGAGATCCTCGATGCGGATCAGCCCGAGCACGTGCCCCGAGGGGTCGGTGCAGAGCACGGGGTCGAAGCGGACGGCGGGGACCCGGGTGAGGGCCCGCTGCAGCGCCTCCGTGACGTCGGTCGTCGGGTGCACGCGGAGCGAGACCGGCGCCTCGTAGACCTCGCCGGTCCGCGGGTCGTGGAGGACCAGCCCCGTCGGTTCGCCCTGCGGTCCGAGCAGCACGACCGGCGGGACGACGGGCAGTTCCTCGTCATGGGTGTGCTGACGGACGGGGCGGACGAGGCCGGCGACGCTGTCGGTGAGTCGTGCCCGGGCGACCTGCGCGCGGACCAGGTCGGTGACCTCCGCCGTCAGCGGCGCGAAGCCGGCTGAGGGCCGACCCAGTAGCCAGCCCTGGGCGAGCGGGACGCCGAGCTGGGCGAACGCGGCGAGCTCTGCGGGGTCTCGATGCCCTCGGCGAGCAACCAGGCGTCGATGCGTCCCGCGAACTCCCCGAGCATCTCGGCGAGGGCGACGCGCACCGGGTCGGTGTCGGCGTCGCTCACCAGCGCCCGGTCGAGCTTCACGACCTGGGGGCGCAGCGCGGCGAGCTGCTGCAGCCCCGAGTAGCCGCTGCCGGCGTCGTCGAGGGCGATGAGTGCGCCACGGGCGCGCAGCTCGTCGCACTGGCGGCGCAGCGCGGCCAGGTCGTGGACGGGGGTGTGCTCGGTGAGCTCGACGACGACGCGGCGCAGGTCGGGGCGGCTGGAGAGCGCGTCCTGCACCGGCGCCGAGCCCAGGATGTGCGGGCTGACGTTGACGGTGAGAAAGGTGTCCGACGGCAGGCTGTCGACGGCGACGAGTGCCTTGTGGATGGCCAGCGCCTCGAGCTCGGCGGCGACGCCGGCCTCCGCTGCGGCCGCGAACCAGACGTCGGGCCCCGCCGTGCCCGGGAACCGGGCCAGCGCCTCGTAGCCGGCGATGGTGGCACCGGCGAGGTCGACGATCGGCTGGAAGACCAGCGTCAGGTCGTCGGGGTCGGCCAGCAGCGGACGGCAGTCCGGGAGGCGCGCCGTACGCGTGCCGAGCATGGGTTATCTGTCGGTCCGGGGCGGCGGTTCCTTGAGCCACGCGGCTCCGGCCCTCATCCCGCCGGGGAGGCGCGCCCGCGCAGGAGGCGGCGTTCCGCGGGCGCGAGGCGCGGGGCGTGGCAGCATCAGGTCCGACGCCTGCCCGTCCGGGGGCCGTCCTGAGCGGGGTGGGGGGCGCGATGTCGACGGCTGTGGCCTGGGACGTGCCCGGTACCGACCCGCTCCACGACCCGCACCGGGTGGCGGCCGCCCGCCGGCTCCTCGTCGAGGTGCCCGGGCCGGCGGCGTTCGACCGGCTCTCGAGGCTGGCCGCCAGGCTGGTCGGCGCCGACCACGCCAAGGTGACGATCTTCACCGACCAGGACACCGTCATCGGCGGCTACGGGCTGCCTCCCGGCGTGATCGGGGGCCGGCGCTGCTGACCGGCGCTCTGTCGGCCATCGTCGTGCGCCAGGGCAGCCCGCTGAACATGCCCGACGCGGGGTCCGACCCGCGCGTCGCGGATCTGCCGGCCGTGACGTCGGGCCAGGTGCGCGCCTACCTCGGATCACCGCTCGTCGCCGCATCCGGGCACCTGATCGGCGCCCTGGCCGTCTACGACCCCGTGCCCCGGTCGTGGACCGACGACGACGCGGAGCTGCTCCTGCAGTTCGCCACGTCGGTCACCGCCGAGCTCGAGCTCTCGGCCGCCCGGTCCGCGATCGGCACGTCGCTGGCCCGGTTGGAGGTCGCGCTGGAGGCCAGCTCGATCGGCATCTGGGAGAGCGAACTGACGACCGGCGCCGTCACCTGGGACGGGCGCTGCGCTGCGCTCTTCGGGCTCGACGGCGCCACCCAGTTCGCCACCCTGGACGAGCTGCTCGAGGGTTACGTCCATCCCGACGACCGGGCCGCCGTCGTCGCGCCCATGGAGACCGCGCGCGCCGAGGGCGGTCTGTACACCAGCGAGCTGCGCGCGCTGCGGGCCGACGGGGCGGAACGGTGGATGGTCGCCCGCGGTCGCATCATCAGCAATGCCCACGGCGAGCCGGTGCGGATGCTCGGCACGATGCTCGACGTCACCGACGCGCGCCGGCAGGCGGCGCAGCGGTTGTCGGCGGTGCAGCGGGCGGCGGCGATCGCCGAGGTCGCGGCGGAGCTGGCCAACGCCAACCGGGTGGATCAGCTGGCCGGCGTCACGCTGCGAGGAGCCCAGGTCCTGGGCGCGTCCTCGAGTGCCCTCGCCGTGTTCGCCTCCGACGACGACCTGCGGATGCACTTCTCCAGCGATCTGGCCGACGCCGTGCGGACGGCGGCGGCGGACCGGGACTCGGACCTGGAGGTGTCGCCGCAGGGCGTGCCGATCCCGCTCGACGATGCGGGGCCCACCCAGTACGTGGCCCGGCGCGGAGCGCGCCTGCTGTTCAGCGACCGGCAGGCGCTGATCGAGCGCTTCCCCGAGAGCGCGGAGGGGCGACGGTTCTCGACGTCGAGGCGCTGGCCGCACTGCCGCTGCGCGTCGAGGGCCGGCTGGTCGGCAGCTTCGTCGCGGTCTGGAGCACGCCCCACCAGTTCACCGCCGACGACATCGAGGTGCTCGAGGCCCTGGCCGCGCAGATCGCCCTCACCGCCTCGCGTCTGCAGGCCGCCGCCGAGCGGGCCGCCGCCGTCGCGGCGATGACCGCGGCCAACCAGCGCCTGCAGCTGCTGGCCGATGCCGGCCGCCTGCTGTCGAACACCTTGGACATCTCCGAGCAGCTGGGGCGCCTGGCCTCCCTCGTCGTCCCGTCCCTCGGCGACTGGTGCTGGATCGTGGCCGGCCACGAGCACGGCCAGATGCGCGAGGCCGCGTCGGCGCACCGGGACCCGTCCCGGGCGGACGAGGTGGCCGCCTACGTCAGCCTCATGCTGGCGACGGCCACCGACGAGAGCGCACCGCGCATCGTCTACCGCACCGGCGAGCCGCTGGTCATCCCCGAGCTGCGGCCGGAGCGCATCGCCCGGTCGCTGTCCGATCCCGCCGCGCGGGAGGCTCTGCGGTCGCTGGCGCCCACCGCCGTCGTGGCCGTGCCCTTGGCCGTGCGCGGCGAGACGCTGGGCGTGCTGTGCCTGCTCAACGGTGCCGAGCGGGGCCGCACACCGCCGACGAGATCGAGACCGCGCTGGAGATCGGTCGCCGGGCCGGCCTCGCCCTGCACCAGGCGCAGCTGTACCTGCAGCAGCGCGACCTCGCCGTCGCGCTGCAGCGCAGCATGCTGACCGCACCCCCGAGCCCGACCACAGCGAGATCGCCGTCCGCTACGTGCCGGCCGCCGAAGGCGCTGAGATCGGCGGCGACTGGTACGACGCGTTCCTGCAGTCCGACGGGGCGACCGTGCTGGCGATCGGCGACGTCGTCGGCCACGACACCCGTGCGGCGGCGGCGATGGGTCAGGTGCGCGGCCTGCTCCGTGGCATCGCGTACTCCAGCGGCGAGGGGCCGGCCGACGTCCTCTCCGGCCTCGACCGCGCCGTCGAGGGCCTGGCGCTGGACACGATGGCCACGGCGTTGGTCGGCCGGCTCGAGCAGGACGACGCCGACTTCCGGGCCGGCCGCACCGTGCTCCGCTGGTCGAGTGCGGGGCACCCGCCGGCCGCGGTGCTGACCGCCGAGGGAAAGGCCCACCTGCTCGACGAGCACGCCGACCTGCTGCTGGGCGTGGCCCCGGAGCGGGAGCGCCACGAGCACACCATCGTCCTGGAGCGCGGTGCGACGGTGTTCCTGTACACCGACGGGCTGGTGGAGCGGCGCGACCGGGACGTCGATACCGGCACCGCCGAGCTGGTCGCCGTCCTCGAGACCTGCGCCGGCATGTCCCTCGACGAACTGTGCGACGAGGTGCTCGAGCGGCTGTTCCTGCCCGACGCGGAGGACGACGTCGCCATCCTCGCCGTCCGGCTGCACCCACAGGACCAGCCGCGCCCCCGGAGGCCGGGCCGCAGGTGGTCCCGGCCAGCATCCGGCCCATGCCCGACGTCATCCCCGAGGCCGACACCGAAGCCTGACCCCCGGGGCATAGGTACCTATGCATGCGTTTTCGGGCCCGAAACGCACGTATAGGTACCTATGCCTGGCGGGATCGGGCCTGCTACTGGGCGGGGGCGACGTCCAGGTCGGTCGCGGTGCCCTCCGGAGCGGCCTCGCCGGAGCCGGCCCTCAGCTCGGCGTCGCGCGCGGCCATCGCCTCCTGGCGGTCGGGCTCCTCCTCGAGGATCCGCGCGGCCTTCCACTCCGCCGGGATGGCGAAGCCGTCGACCAGGGTGATCAGGTGCGGCCGCAGCTCCTTGAGCAGCTGGTTGACCGTGCTGGTCAGCGTCTTGGCCCGCGACGGCGTGAGCTGCCCGTGCTCGAGGAACCAGGCCTTGTCCGCCTCGATCGTCGACAGCGCGTAGAGGTCGCAGACGGTGTCCAGCAGCGTCCGGGCGTCCGGGTCCTCGGTGCGGTCGACGCCGGCGACGAAGGCCTCGAGCACGACCCGGTCGATGTGCGTCTGTGCCGTCTTGAGCACGTGGTCCTGGACGTCGTTGAACATGTCGAACGGTGCCATGCCGTCGGTCGTCGAGTTCTTGCGCAGCCGCCGGATGGCGCCCTCGAGTGCGTGCTTCTCGCGGAACTCGAACATCTTCAGCTGCCAGCCGCGGTCGAGCATCGGGACGTCGTCCACCCCGGGGACGGCGTCGACGAGGCGGGCGATGAGCGCGCGGGCCGCCGTGCGCTCCAGGACCGTCTCCCGGACCATGTCGGCGACGAAGCCGACCTTGCCCCAGCCCTCGAGCGAGCCGAACGCGTCGCGGTACCCGGTGAGCAGCCCCTTGGCGACCAGCTGAAGGAGGACGGTGTTGTCGCCCTCGAAGGTGGTGAACACGTCGGTGTCGGCCTTGAGGTGCGGCAGCCGGTTCTCCTGCAGGTAACCGGCGCCGCCGCAGGCCTCGCGGCACATCTGGATGGTCTGCGTGGCGTGCGCGGTCTGCGCCACCTTCAGCCCGGCGGCGCGCGACTCCAGCTCGCGCTGGGCCGCCTCGTCGACCTCCTGGCCGTGCACGTGCACCGCCGTCTGGACGTCGTGCATGGTCTCGACGAGCGTGCTCTGCGCGAACTGCAGGGCGTAGGTCTTGGCGAGCGCGGGAAGCAGCTTGCGCTGGTGGACCAGGTAGTCGTTGATGACGATCTCGCGGTCCTCGCCGGGGGCGGCGAACTGGCGGCGCACGTCGCCGTACCGGACGGCGATGTCGAGGGCCAGCTTGGTGGCCGAGGACGCCGACCCCCGACGCTGACCCGGCCGCGCACCAGCGTGCCGAGCATCGTGAAGAAGCGGCGGGTCTCGTTCTCGATCGAGGACGTGTAGGTGCCGTCGGCCGCGACCTGCCCGTACCGGTCCAGCAGCATGTCGCGCGGGACCTTCACGTGGTCGAAGGTCAGCCGGCCGTTGTCCACGCCGGGCAGGCCGGCTTTCGGGCCGTCGTCGCCGATGGTGACGCCCTCGCAGGGGTGCCGTCCTCGTTCCGGATCGGCACCAGCCAGGCGTGCACGCCGTGGTTCGTCCCCGGCTGATCAGCTGCGCGAAGACCACGGCCATGCGGCCGTCCTTGGCCGCGTTGCCGATGTAGTCCTTGCGGGCGGCCTGGTGCGGGGTGTGCAGGTCGAAGGTCTCGGTGGCCGGGTCGTAGGTGCACGTCGTCCGCAGCTGCTGGACGTCGGAGCCGTGGCCGGTCTCGGTCATCGCGAAGCAGCCGGGCAGCTGGAAGCTCATGACGTCGCGCAGGTACTTCTCGTGCTGGCGGCGGTTCCCGAGCAGCTCCAGGGCGCCGCCGAACAGCCCCCACTGGACGCCGGCCTTCACCATCAGCGAGAGGTCGCCGAAGGCCAGCATCTCGATGGAGGTCACCGAGGCGCCGGAATCGGCCTCGCCGCCGAACTCCTTGGGGAACCCGAGGCCGACCCGACCGGAGTCGGCCAGCTTCTTGGCCGCCCGCGTGACGCGCTCGCGGGCCTCCTGCATCGTCTCGCCGTAGACCGGGAGGAAGTCGGGGTCCCGGAGGTTCTCGCGGGCATCACGTCGGACGTGGGCCCAGCGGCCGTCCATCACCTCGCGGAGCTGCCGCGGGTCCACGGGGGTGGGAACGGTGCTCGTCACTTGTCCTCCTTGGTGCTGACGACGCCGGACAGTCCGGCCCAGGCGAGATCGGTCAGGTGCGCGGCGAGTTCGCTGCGCAGCATGGGGCGCTCGGCGCGCAGCCACCAGTCGGCGGCCGCGCGGACCATCCCGACCACGCCGTGCCCCCAGGGTGCTGCGGGGCCCGGATCGGCGCCCGCCTGTGTCAGGGTGACGCTGATCGCGGCCGCGACCTGCGCCCCGATGAGCTCGGAGAGGCTGGTGAGCGGGTCGGTGGCCGGGCGGTCGAGGGTCTGCTGGTCGACGACGAAGCGGTAGAGCTCCGGGTCGGCCTCGATGAACGTGAGGTAGGTGTCGATGGCGGCGGCGACCATCCCGCGCGGGTGCCCGCTGCTCTCCATCGCGTCCCGCAGCTTGGGCAGCAGCTGTGCGGCGACCCGGGTGCAGACGGCCACGTAGAGTTCGGCGCGGTCGGCGAAGTGCCGGTAGACGACGGTCTTGCTGGTGCCGGCCTCCGCCGCGATCTCGTCCATGCCGACCCCGGCCCCGTGCCTGCTGACGGCGGCCAGGGTCGCCTGGACGAGTTGCTCCCGGCGCTCCTGCCGATGCTGGTCCCACCTCGAGTCGCGTCGGTCACGTGCGTGCGTCACCCCTTCTGGGGCGCGGAGGTTGTCCGCAGCCCGGTCGGGCATTGCAGTGACCTGCGACGAGCGTCTCACCGCCTCGGCTTTCATGTGAAGCAGAGTACCGCGTACTCTGAGTACCGACCAAGCCGGCCACCTACCCGACCCTGGAGGTCCCGATGGCAGCCCCGACCCGCTCCACCCCTGTTCGCCGGGCCGCGATCGTCGGCGGTAACCGGATCCCGTTCGCCCGGTCCAACTCCGCCTACGCCCAGGCGTCCAACCAGGACATGCTGACCGCGACGATCGACGGGCTGGTCGCCCGCTTCGGTCTGCAGGGCAAGCAGCTGGGCGAGGTCGTCGCCGGCGCCGTCCTCAAGCACGCGCGCGACTTCAACCTGACGCGCGAGTCGGTGCTCGGCTCGAAGCTGTCGGCCACCACCCCGGCGTACGACGTCCAGCAGGCGTGCGGAACCGGCCTCGAGGCCGCGATCCTGGTGGCCAACAAGATCGCTCTCGGCCAGATCGAGTCCGGCATCGCCGGCGGTGTCGACACCACCTCCGACGCGCCCCTCGCGGTCGGCGACGACCTGCGCCGCGTGCTCATCTCGCTGAACAACGCCAGGACGGTGCAGGACCGGCTGAAGGCGCTGGCGAAGATCCGTCCCGGCATGATCGCGCCGGAGATCCCGCGCAACGCCGAGCCGCGCACCGGCCTGGCCATGGGCGACCACGCCGCGATCACCGCCAAGGAGTGGGCGATCGGCCGCGAGGAGCAGGACGAGCTCGCCGTCCGCTCGCACCGGAACATGGCCGCCGCCTACGACCGCGGCTTCTTCGACGACCTGGTCACCCCGTTCCTGGGCCTGAGCCGCGACAACAACCTGCGGCCGGACTCGAGCGTGGAGAAGCTCGCGACGCTCACGCCGGTCTTCGGGAAGGGCGAGGGCGCCACGATGACGGCGGGCAACTCCACCCCGCTCACCGACGGCGCCTCGACCGTGCTGCTGGCGTCGGACGAGTGGGCCGCCGAGAACGGCCTGCCGGTGCTCGCGCACCTGGTCGACGCCCAGACCGCCGCCGTCGACTACGTGCACGGCGGCGAGGGCCTCCTCATGGCACCGGTCTATGCGATGCCGGTGATGCTGGTCCGCAACGGCCTGTCGCTGCAGGACTTCGACTTCTACGAGATCCACGAGGCGTTCGCGTCCACCGTGCTGTCGACGATGAAGGCCTGGGAGGACGCCGACTTCTGCAAGACCAAGCTGGGCCTCGACGCCCCGCTGGGCTCGATCGACCGGGCGAAGCTCAACGTCAACGGCTCGTCGCTGGCCGCCGGGCACCCGTTCGCCGCGACCGGCGGCCGGATCGTGGCCCAGCTCGCCAAGCAGCTGCACGAGGCCGGCCCCGGCAAGCGCGGCCTCATCTCCGTCTGCGCCGCCGGCGGCCAGGGCGTCGTCGCCATCCTCGAGTCCTGACCGTCGCCGCCGTCCGGCTCCACCCCGTTCGCCGGACGTGGAGCCGGGCCGTGGCGCGGCTACAGGTCCGGTCCGGCGGGTTGACCCGGACGGCGCCCACCCCGACATCCCTTCTGGAGGCACACGCAGTGAGTGACTGGTACCGCGATTTCGCGAACTCCGGCTTCGGCACGACCGTCACCAAGAACCTCGGGCTGCCCCGCCCGGCCGTGCTGCGCCGCTTCGAGCCCGGTCAGCCCCTGCTGCCCGGCCCGGCGGTCATCGGCTCGGCGGGGAGGGGCGGCTGCGCGACGCGCTGACCGAGCTCCTGCGGGCAGAGGGCGTGCAGGTGCAGTCGCCGGTCACCGCCGACGGCGCGACGGACGGCGAGAAGCCGGCCGCGGTGATCCTCGACGCCACCGGCCTGCGCACCCCGGCCGACCTGGCCAGCGCGCACGACTTCCTGAGCCCCGCCGTCAAGCGGCTCCGGGCCACCGGCCGGGTGCTGATCCTGGCCGACCCGCCGTCCGACGCCGACTCCCCGGCCCAGGCCGCGGCCCGGCAGGCGCTGGACGGACTGGTCCGCTCCATCGGCAAGGAGTTGCTGAACGGGTCGACCGCGAACCTCGTCTTCGTCCCCGAGGGTGCCGAGGCCTCGATCGCCTCGCCGGTCCGCTTCTTCCTCTCCGGCCGGTCGGCCTACGTCGACGGTCAGGTCACGAGCGTCTCCGCCGCGGAGATCCCGGCCGCCGCGGACGCCGAGCGGCCGCTGGCCGGCAAGGTCGCCGTCGTCACGGGTGCCGCGCGCGGCATCGGTGCGGCCATCGCGAAGGTCATGGCCCGGGACGGCGCCCACGTCGTCGCCGTGGACATCCCCGCGGCCGGCGACAAGCTGGCCGAGGTCGCCAACGAGATCGGCGGGACGGCGCTGCAGCTCGACATCACCGCCCCCGACGCTCCGCAGCGGCTGGTGGAGCACCTGCGCGAGCGGCACGGCGGGGTGGACGTCGTCGTCCACAACGCCGGGATCACCCGCGACAAGCTGCTGGTCAACATGGACGCCGCCCGCTGGAACTCGGTGATGGCGGTGAACCTGCAGGCGCAGCTGGACATCACCGAGGCCCTGCTGCACGCCGACGGTGTGCTGAAGCCGGACGCCCGCGTGGTCTGCGTCAGCTCGCAGTCGGGCATCGCCGGCAACCGCGGGCAGGCCAACTACGCGGCGTCCAAGGCCGGTGTCCTCGGCATGGTGCGCGCGTGGGCGCCGCAGTTCGCCGAGCGCGGCGCGACGATCAACGCCGTCGCGCCGGGCTTCATCGTCACCGAGATGACGGCGAAGATGCCCTTCGGTACCCGCGAGGTCGGTTCCCGGATCAACTCGCTGCAGCAGGGCGGGCTGCCGGTCGACGTCGCCGAGACGATCGCCTGGCTGTCGCAGCCGGGCAGTGCCGGCGTGAACGGCCAGACCGTGCGGGTCTGCGGCCAGTCGATGCTGGGGGCCTGATGGCCGTCACGGTTCTCGATGACGCACCGAACCTCGGCAGGCTGTACGCGAAGGCAGCGCTCACCGCGCGGGGCCGGGGTGGCGACCTGCCCGGGACCCACCTGGCGCGGAAGGGAGTGGCGGTCGACGCCGACCACCTGGCCGGGTACGCGCGGGTGTGCCGGCTGCCGCTGAACGACGTCCTGCCGGTGACGTACCCGCACATGCTCACCTTCCCGCTGCAGATGGCGCTGATGACCGACCGCTCGTTCCCCCTGGCCACGCCCGGTCTGGTGCACGTGCGCAACCGGATCGAGGTGCTGCGGGCCGTACGGTCCGACGAGCCGCTCGACCTCGAGGTCTGGGCGGAGCACTTCGCCGGCCACCGCAGCGGCGCCGTCGTCGACCTGCGCGCCACGGTCACCGCCGGGGCCGAGGAGGTCTGGCGGTCGACGTCCAGCTACCTGGCCCGCGGGGCGAAGGCGCCGGAGGGAGCTCCGGAGGCCGAGGTCGCGGTGTCCGTCGGCGACCTGGAGCGGGTGGCGGCCACCTGGCGCATCCCGGACGACGCCGGCCGCCGCTACGCCACGGTCTCCGGCGACGTGAACCCGATCCACCTGTCGGGCCTGACCGCGAAGGCGTTCGGGTTCAAGCGGGCCATCGCGCACGGCATGTGGGTCAAGGCCCGCGTGCTCGGCGCGCTCGCCGGGCGGCTGCCCGATGCGGTGGCCGTCGACGTCCAGTTCACGAAGCCGCTGTTCCTCCCGTCGACCGTCGCCCTCGCGACGGAGCAGCAGGACGACGGCTGGGACGTCGCCGTCCGCAACGCCACGAGCGGTACCGAGCACCTCGTCGGGACCGTCCGCCCGCTCTGAACCCCCGCAGTAGAGGAGAGCCCGTTGGCCGTCTCGTTCGACCTGACCGAGGACCAGCTCGAGCTGCAGAAGTGGGTGCACGAGTTCGCCGCGAACGTCGTCCGCCCGGCGGCGCACGAGTACGACGAGCGGGAGGCCTTCCCGTGGGAGGTCCTGCAGGAGGCCGCGAAGATCGGGCTGTACTCGCTGGACTTCTTCGCCACCCAGTGGTTCGACGAGTCCGGCCTCGGGATCCCGCTCACCATGGAGGAGCTGTTCTGGGGTGACGCCGGCATCGGCCTGGCGATCGTGGGGACGACGCTCGCCGCGGCGTCGGTCCGGGCCAACGGCACCGACGAGCAGGTCGGCCAGTGGGTCCCGGGCATGTTCGGCACGGAGGCGGAGCCGAAGGTCGCCGCGTTCTGCTCCTCGGAGCCCGACGCGGGCTCCGACGTGGGCGCGATGCGCACCCGGGCGGTCTACGACGAGGCCACCGACGAGTGGGTGCTCACGGGCACCAAGACCTGGGCCACCAACGGCGGCATCGCCGACATCCACGTCGTCACCGCGGTGGTCGACCCCGAGCTGAAGGCGCGCGGGCACGCGAGCTTCGTCGTCCCGCCCGGCACGACAGGCATCAGCCAGGGGCAGAAGTTCCTCAAGCACGGCATCCGCGCCTCGCACACCGCCGAGGTCGTCCTCGACGGCTGCCGGATCCCGGGCGACTGCCTCCTCGGCGGGCGGGAGAAGCTCGAGGAGCGGCTGGCCCGGGCACGGGAAGGCGTGAAGAGTGGGCGCACGCAGCCGTCCATGGCCACGTTCGAGCGCACCCGGCCCGCCGTGGGTGCGCAGGCCGTCGGGGTGGCGCGGGCCGCCTACGACTACGCGCTCGAGTACGCCAAGCAGCGGGTGCAGTTCGGCCGGCCGATCATCGAGAACCAGGCCATCGCCTTTCTGCTCGCCGACATGAAGACCTCGATCGACGCGGCCCGCCTGCTGGTGTGGCGCGCGGCGTGGATGGCCCGCAACGGTCAGCAGTTCACCGCCGCCGAGGGCTCGATGAGCAAGCTCGTCGCCGGCGAAACCGCCGTCCGGGTGACGGAGAAGGCCATGCAGATCCTGGGCGGCAACGGCTACACCCGCGAGTACCCCGTGGAGCGGATGGCCCGCGACGCGAAGATCTACACGATCTTCGAGGGCACGTCGGAGATCCAGCGGCTGGTCATCGCCCGCACGATCTCCGGAGTCCACGTCCGCTGACGGGCGCCGCCGGCGGGCCGTCAACGGTTGTACACAACAACCGGGTCCATGATCTGTGAGGTTTAGGGTGTACGCGCCGCATGGCTGACCTGCGTCTTCGCCTGCCCGATAACGAACAGGTAACGCCGCACCCCAGTGGTCGCGAGTCGCGCGGCGGCGCGTTTCGACCGGACCAGGCGTGGTCTTGTCTGCCGCGTCCGGACCACCGGGCCACCGCCCCGGCGATTCCGGGTTCCCCTGAGGGAGTCGACGTGCAGCTCACGTCATCACCCCGTCGTGCGCTCGGTCTCCTGGCCGCCAGCACGGTCGGGCTTTCCACCGCACTGGTCGGCATCGCCGGCGTGGCCCAGGCTGCGCCCTCCGGCCCGGCGGCACCCACCATCGAGGCCGTCGAGGGGGCGACGAGTCGCTCGTGCTCTTCCTCTCCGAGGGTACGACGCCGCTCTGCCCGCCGTCGACCGCTGGCAGTACTCCTTCGACGCCGGCGTCACCCCGCTCGACGACGCCTCGGACCCCGGGTACACCAACGGCTTCGACGCTGCCCTCCTCATCGAGGGCCTCATCAACGGTGACGACTACTCGGTCGTCGTCCGCGGCGTGAGCGAGGGCCTGGACGCGAACGACCCCGCCGACGACGAGTTCGGCGCCTGGTCGGCGGCGGGGACGGGGACCCCGTTCCTGCCCGTCGGCGCCCCCGGGACGCCCACCGTCGTGGTAGGCAACGGCACGCTGGACGTCAGCTGGACCGCGCCGACCCAGCCGGGCACCTTCGACGTCGCCGGCTACGACGTCATGGCCTACGTCGACACCGGCGACAACGGTGGCCCCGTGGACCTGTGCACCACCACCGGCGCCCTGACCTGCAGCGCGAAGGTCACCCCCGGCTGGAAGTACACGGTGCTGGTCAGCGCGTACGACGCCGACGACAACTGGGGCTACGAGTCGGAGGCGTCCGCCCAGGTCACCGTCCCGGCCCTTACGGTCCCGGCCACCGTGCCGACCAAGTCCGCCGACCTGACCCTCCCCGCCGGCGCCACGAGCACCGTCGCCGCCGGCAAGACGATCACCGTCAACGGCTCGGGCTACCAGCCCGGCTCGACGGTCACTCTGGCGATCTACTCCACCCCGCAGGTCCTGACGACCGTCGTCGCCGACGCCTCCGGCAACTTCACGGTCACCGTCACGGTGCCCGCGGGGCTGGCCGCCGGTGACCACACGCTCGTCGCCGCCGGCGTCGACAACGCCGGGAACCCGCGGTACGTCAACCTGGTGGTCACGGTGTCCGCGTCCGGTGCGGCCACCGGGGCGAAGCTGGCCGCGACCGGTGCGGACGTCACCGTCCCGGCCATCGCCGGCCTCTCCGTGCTCGCGCTCGGTGGTGGCCTCATCGTCGCCGCGCGGCGCCGCAACGCCGCCTGATCCAACCGACCCGGGATCCGAGCCATTCGGCTCGGATCCCGGGTCCCTGCATTTTCTCCACCGGGTCACCCGCTCCTCGAACGGACAGCCGCATGACGATGACGCAGCCCATGGAACGAGTGCCCCCGCCACCGGCAGGGCCTGGGACGGAACGCGCCGTCGCGCGCCGGCCCGGCGCTCTCCAGATCGCGGGCGAGGTCCTGATGACCCTCGGCCTGGTGGTGCTCCTGTTCGTCGTCTACGAGCTCTTCGTGACCGACCTGCTCGCCGACCGCAAGCAGGGGAGCTCTCCCAGCAGCTCCAGGAGGACTGGAACCGCCCGCCCGCGGAGGTGGTGCCCGTGCACGAGAGCAAGCTGGGCGACGCGTTCGCCGTCCTGCACATCCCGCGCCTCGGGCTGGACTACGAGCGGGTCGTCCTCGAGGGGACGCAGGAGAAGCAGCTCTCGCAGGGCCCCGGGCACTACACCGACACCGCGATGCCGGGGGAGCAGGGCAACGTGTCCTTCGCCGGCCACCGGGTGGGCAAGGGCTCGCCGTTCCTGGAGCTGGACCTGCTCGTACCGGGCGACCCGATCGTCGTCGAGACGGCGGACAGCTGGTTCGTCTACCGGATGCTCGGGAACGTGGCGACGGGCGACATCGCTGCCGACCCGAGCGGCATCCCCGGCCGGCAGATCGTCCGTCCCGAGGACGTCGAGGTCATCTCCCCGACCCCGAACGGCGCCGAGGATGCAGCACCCACCGGCGCCTACCTGACCCTGACGACCTGCCACCCCCGATACTCCGCGGAGCAACGGCTGATCATCCACGCGTCGCTGGACGGTGCGGCCATCAGCAAGGCGGACATGCCGAACGGGCCCGCCGCGCTGTCCGAGCGCTGAGGAAGGAGCACCGCATGTACGGCTGGATCTGGCAGCACCTGCCCGGTGGCAGAGGGGTCAAGGCGCTGCAGGCGCTCGTCCTCGTGCTCGCCGTCGTGGCGCTGCTGCTGTTCGTCGTCTTCCCGTGGGTGGAGCCCCACCTGCCCTTCAACGACGTGACCGTCGACTGATCCGCCCAGGCATAGGAACCTTTACCCCCATCGCGGCGCCTAGGCCGCAGGTATAGGTACCTATGCCTAGGTGAGGGTCAGCGGTTGCGGCCGAGCGCGTCGTGGCTGGTCACCCAGTCACCGGCCAGGATCGCCGAGGTGAGCGAGATGTCGCCGGCCAGCACCACCCCGGCGCAGATCTCGGCGAACTTGCCGACCTTCCCGGCCCCGTAGCAGCCGAGCACCTCCAGGCACTCGCGCTGGGTGGCCAGTCCGGTGCCGCCGCCGTAGGTCGCCACGATGAGCGAGGTCAGCGTGGTCGACCAGTAGTAGTCGCCGTTCTCCCGCAGCTGCGCGTACGTGACGCCGGAGTGCGACTCGGCGATGTTGGCGACGTCCTGGCCGGTGGCGATGAACATCGCGGTCAGGCCGTTGGCGGCGTGCGCGCCGTTGTAGGCGGCACCCGACATGAAGGCTCCGGCCATGCCGATCTGCCGGTACTCGAACAGCTGCCGGGTGTCCACGCCGGTGATCCGCTTCAGCACCTCGTTCGGGATGGTCACCTCGGCCACCACCCGCTTGCCGCGGGTCATGAGCATGTTGATCTGCGAGTGCTTCTTGTCGGTGTCGATGGCGCCGGAGAGCACGTAGCGCGGGTGGTCGGGGTGGTTCTCCCTGATCCATTCGCACGCGGCGAGCGTCGCCTTGCCGGTCATGTTCTGGCCGGCCGCGTCGCCGGTCGTGTAGTTGACCCGCAGGTAGCGCAGCGGGCCGATCTGGTGCTGGCCGATGTAGGTGAGCTTCCCCGAGCTCGTGGTCGACTCGGCGGCCGCGCGGATCTCGTCGAGGTGCTCGTCCACCCAGGTGCCGAACTCCCGGGCGTCGAGGGCGTTGTCGAACATGAACGCCGGTGCCCGCTGCATGTGGTCGTCGACGACCGTGGTCCGTACCCCGCCGCACTCGCCGATCAGCCGCATCCCGCGGTTGTAGCTGGCCACGAGCGTGCCCTCGGTGGTCGCCAGCGGGATGAAGAAGTCGCCCTGAGCGTGTTCCCCGCGCACGGTCAGGGGCCCGGCGAGACCGATGGGCACCTGCGCGACGCCGGTGAAGTTCTCGACGTTGCCCGGCAGGACGGCGGGGTCGAAGGAGTACGCGCCGACGTGCTCGAGGTGCGCGCCGGTCCGTTCGGCGACGAAGGCCTGTCGCTTGTGCGCCATCTCGTCGGTGTAGTCGTGCTCGCGGTCGCGGGGATGCGCGTGCGGTGCGGGGACTGGACGTCGGTCATGGGGCACCTCGGGGGACGTCGGGGCGGTCACCCTTCAGTGTGGGGTGGATCACTGGGCGCTGCCCGCCGTCGGCCGTCCCGGTGCGGGGTCATCCCGGGAGCGCGGCGAGGACGGCGTCCAGCACCCGGCCGGAGCCGAAGCGGACGACGTCGTCGGCGACCAGCCCGGTCTGCGCCGCGGCGTCGTCGACCGCGCGCCGCGCGGCGTCGTCGTCCAGCCCGGCGGTGTTGAGGGCGACGGCCGCGACCCGCGCGGGGCGGACCCAGCCGGCCGCCTGCTCGTAGCCGCGCACGATCTCCGCCAGCGGCGGCAGCGGCGTGCCGGGGTAGTCGACGACGGCGGTGCGCCCCGCGCGGTGGCACAGCACGAGCGCATCGGCCGACGACCCGTGCAGCAGGCCGAGGGTGACCCCGGAGTAGGCCGGGTGGTAGATCGAGCCCTGGCCCTCCAGCCAGAGCAGGTCGCCGCGGGTCGCCCCTCGCGGACCAGGCGGTCGGCGGCACCGGCGACGAAGTCGGAGATCACGTGGTCCACGGCCATGCCCCAGCCGGAGATGGCCACGCCGGTCTGGCCGGTGGCCACGAAGACCGAGCCGAGCCCCCGGTCCCGCGCCGCGCGGTCGAGCTCGAGGACGACGCTCATCTTCCCGATCGCGCAGTCCGAGCCCACCGTGTGCACCACCCGCGCTGCGACCGGCGCGGCGAGCGGGACGCCGAGATCGGCCGGCACCGCACGCAGGTCCCGGATCTCCACGCCGGCCGCCCGCGCGGCGGCTGCCAGTTCCGGATCGGCCCGCAGGTCGGTGTGCAGGCCGGCCTCGACGTGCATACCGAGCCCGATCGCGGTGAGCAGCGTGTCCCGCCAGGCGGCCGTGAGCTGCCCGCCGAAGGGCGCCACCCCGAGCAGCACCGTCGTCGCCCCGAGGTCGCGCGCCGCGCCCACGTCGGCGACGACGGGCGCCGGAGAGGCGCAGAAGGGGACGACGTCGACGGCTCGCTGCCCGGCGTGCGCGGCGTCGATCACGCAGACGACCTCACGGGTGCCGTAGCGCAAGACGCCGTGCGCGGTCTTGGCGAAGGACTCGGTGAGCTGGCCTCCGGTCAGGACGGCCAGCCGCTCGCCGGTCACGCCGCGGCTCCCGCCGGCAGCAGCCCGAGGCCGGGGGCGTCGGGCAGCAGCACCCGCCCGTCGGCGAGCCCGAGGCCGGTGAACGGCTCGTCGGTGACCAGCAGGTGGCCGTCGAGGTCGATCAGGTCGGCCAGCGCGCCGAGCTGGGCGGCCTGGGCGATGCCGAGCTGGGACTCGATCATGCAGCCCAGCATGACCCGCAGGTCCAGCGCGGCGGCCGCGGCCAGCATCCGCTGCGCCTCCCGGATGCCCCCGCACTTGGCCAGCTTGACCACGATGCCGTCGGCGTAGCCCGCCACGTCGGCGACCGAGGAAAGGTCGCGACATCCCTCGTCGACGAAGACCGGCAGCCGGCCGGGCAGCTCCCGGTACCGGGCGAAGGAGTCGAGGTCGGCCGCGGGGAACGGCTGCTCGATCATCTCCACACCCAGCTCGCGCAGCCGGGGCAGCAGCTCCCGGACGCCGTCGAGGGTCCAGCCCTCGTTGCCGTCGATGCGCAGCGCGGCGGTGGTGACCGACCGGACCCCGGTGAGCCGTTCGACGTCGTCCGGTCCGCCCACCTTGACCTTGTAGACCTCGAACCCGGGTGCCCGGCGCACGCGGGCGACCGTCTCGTCCACGGTCGAGATGCCGATGGTGAAGCTCGTCGGGGGCAACCGCCGGGACAGCCCGAGCAGCCGCCACACCGGCAGTCCGTAGGAGCGGCCGACCCAGTCGTGGACGGCGCCGTCGAGGGCCATCTTGGCGCCCTGCGGACCGTCCCAGGCGCGCAGTCGGCGGGCGATGGCCTCCAGGTCCCGGAGGTCGTCCCCGAGGAGGGCGGCGCCGTCGGCGGCCACGGCGTCGGCCATCGAGGCCACCGACTCGCCCCAGTAGCCCACCGGTGCCCCCTCGCCGGAACCCCGGACGCCGCCGTCGTCGACGGTGACGACGAGCACCTCCTCGGTGTCCACCGACGACCGGGCGATGGCGAAGGTGTCCCGCAGGTGCAACGTCTCGGTCCGGCAGATGAGGTCCACGGGAGGAAGTCTGCCGGTGCCGGCCGGTCCCGACGCAGAAACGGCAGTTCCTGCGGGAGCAGGGGCACCGGAGGGAGGTCTCGAAGCGGCAACGATCGCGTTGAGCAGGCACTTCGGGTGGACGAGGCGTGCCGACGGCGGGAGGGTCGAGGGCGGACCTGCTTTCCGAGCCCCGGAGGACCACCGTGCGCGCCACCCGACCACTCGCCCTCGCCGCAACCGGCGCCCTCGCACTGACCGCCTGCGGAGGGGAGGCGAGAGCGTCGACACCGGCGGTGGCGGTGGCGGCGGCGACAACGTCCTCGTCGCAGCGGTGGCCGCGCAGCCCGACCAGTTCGACCCGCACGTCACCAGCGCCTACCCGAGCTTCCAGGTGCTGGAGAACGTCTACGACACGCTCGTGGTCCCGAACGCCGAGGACCTCACGATGGAGCCGAGCCTGGCGACCGACTGGGAGACCAGCGAGGACGGGCTGACCTGGACGTTCACCCTGCGCGAGGACGTCACGTTCCACGACGGCAGCGAGTTCGACGCCGCCGACGTCGTCTACTCCTACAACCGGATCATCGACGAGGAGCTGAACAACTCCTACCGCTTCGCCACCGTCGAGAGCGTCGAGGCCGTGGACCCGCAGACGGTCGAGATCACCGTCAGCCAGCCGACCCCCAACCTGCCGGCCCTGATCGGCGGGTTCAAGGGCATGGCGATCCTGCCGGAGGGCGCGGCCGACGAGTTCGACCTCACCACCGAGGCCGTGGGCACGGGTCCGTTCACGCTGGAGAGCTCCGACGCCAGCAGCACGGAACTGGCCGCCTACGAGGACTACTGGGGCGGCGCGCCGAGCATCGACGGCGTCGAGTTCCGCTACATCACCGAGCCGGCCGCGGCGCTGACGGCGCTGGAGAACGGCGAAGTGCAGTGGACCGACAACATCCCGCCGCAGCAGATCGAGTCGCTCGAGGGCGACGACGCGCTCGAGCTCGCGACCACGCCGAGCGTCGACTACTGGTACATGTCCATGAACTACGCGCGGCCGCCGTTCGACAACCCGCTGGTGCGGCAGGCCATCGCCACCGCGGTCGACCGCGAGGCGGTCACCGAGGCGGCCCGGTTCGGCGCCGCGGTGCCGAACCAGACGGCGATCCCCGAGGACAGCTTCTACCACTACGACTACGCGCCGTTCGACCCCAGCACGGAGGCGGCGACGGCGCTCATGCAGCAGGCCGGGGTGCAGACCCCGATCACCATGGGCCTGATGGTCACCGACGAGTTCCCGGAGACGGTCACCGCGGCGCAGGTCATCGAGAGCCAGCTGAGCCCGATCGGCATCGACGTCGACGTGCAGACCGTCGACTTCGCCACCTGGCTCGACCGCCAGGCGCAGGGCGACTTCGACGCCTTCCTGCTGGGCTGGCTGGGCAACATCGACCCGTTCGACTACTACCACGCCCAGCACATCACCGACGGCTCCAGCAACTACCAGGGCTACAGCAACCCCGAGGTCGACCGGCTGCTGAACGAGGCGGCGACGGAGACCGACGAGGACGCCCGCAAGGAGCTCTACGACCAGGCGGCGACGCTCATCGTCGACGACGTCTCCTACCTGTACCTCTACAACCCCGACGTCGTGCAGGCCTGGGTGCCGGGGCTGGAGGGGTACCAGATCCGCGCCGACAAGGCGATCAACTTCGAGGAAGTCGAGCTGCCCTGACCACCTACCTGCTCCGCCGCATCGGGCAGTCGGCGGTGGTGCTGGCCGGGGTGAGCGTCATCGTCTTCTCCCTGGTGCACCTCGTCCCCGGCGACCCGGTGCGGTTGGCGCTGGGCACGCGCTTCTCGCAGGAGTCCTACGACGCCCTGCGGGAGCGGTCGGGCCTGGACCAGCCGTTGATCGAGCAGTTCTTCGGCTGGCTCGGCCGGGCGCTCACCGGTGACCTGGGCGTGAGCTTCCGGAGCGGGGAGACGGTGACCTCGCTGATCGGCGAGCGGCTGCCCGCGACGCTCACCCTCGCGTTCGCCTCGATCGTGGTGGCGCTGCTCATCGCCGTGCCGCTCGGCACGATCTCGGCGCTGCGCCCCCGCTCGCTCGTCGACCGGTTCGCCACGGTGATCAGCCAGTTCGGCATCTCGGTACCCGACTTCTGGATGGGCATCGTGCTCATCCTGGTCTTCGCCGGGACCCTGGGCTGGCTCCCGTCGGGCGGCTACGTGCCGCTCGGCGAGGACCCGCTCGGCTGGCTGCAGCGGTTGGTCATGCCGGCGGTGGTCACCGGCGTGGTCTCCGGCTCGGTGATCACCCGGTTCGTCCGGTCCAGCATGCTCGAGGCGCTGGGCTCCGACCACGTCCGGACGGCGCAGGCGAAGGGGCTGCCCACCCGCCAGGTGTTCTCCTGGCACGTGCTGCGCAACGCCCTGCTGCCGCTGGTGACGGTGACCGGTGTCCAGCTCGCGTACCTGCTGTCCGGCGTGGTGGTCGTGGAGATCGTCTTCTCCTGGCCGGGGCTGGGCCAGCTGGCGCTGCAGGCGGTCGAGGCCCGCGACTACCCGGTGCTGCAGGGGGCCGTGCTGCTGTTCGCACTGGTGTTCCTGGTGATCAACCTGGTGGTCGACCTGCTCTACACGGCGATCGACCCGAGGATCCGACGATGACATCCAGCCGAGTCCTGCTGTCATGACCGGCGCGCCCGTCCCGGAGCCCGGCAACTCCCCGGACACCCCAGCGGGGCTCCCGGCACGTCGCCGGAGGCGACGCTGCGCCCTGCCCGCCCCCGGTGGCGGGAGACCCTGAGCCTCCTCGCGCACAACCCGACCGCCGCGATCGCGTCGCTGCTGCTGCTGGCCATCGTGCTGATCGCGATCTTCGACGACACGCTGGCGCCCGAGGGCCCGAACGACATCGACGTGGCCGAGCGGCTGCAGTCGCCCAGCTGGTCGCACCCGTTCGGCACCGACGACCTCGGCCGGGACATCCTGAGCCGGATCATCCTCGGCGCCTCGGTGTCGCTGAAGGTCGGCTTCCTGGCCGTGGGCTTCGCGCTCGTCGTCGGCACCCTCATCGGCCTGCTCGCCGGCTACTACGGCCGCTGGGTCGACGACGTCCTCATGCGGTTCATGGACATGCTGTTCGCCTTCCCGGCGGTGCTGCTGGCCATCGCGGTGCTCGCCGTCCGGGGGCCGGGCTCGGGCAACACCGCCCTGGCGATCGGCATCGTCTACACGCCGATCTTCGCCCGGGTGACCCGCGCGAGCGTGCTGGGCGTCCGCGAGGAGGTCTACGTCCGCGCCTCCCGCTCGGTGGGCGCCTCGGACTGGCGGATCCTGACCCGGCACATCCTGCCGAACGCCGCGCCGCCGATCATCGTGCAGACCTCGATCAGCCTGGCCTTCGCCGTCCTCGCGGAGGCGGCCCTGTCCTTCCTCGGGCTGGGCACCCAGCCGCCGGACCCGTCCTGGGGGCTGATGCTCGCCGAGGGCGCAGCTACATCGAGCTCGCCTGGTGGATCGCCTTCTTCCCCGGGATCGCGATCTTCCTGACCGTGCTCTGCTTCAACCTGCTCGGTGACGGGCTGCGCGACGTCCTGGATCCGCGGCAGCGGACGCAGATGGCGGGAGGGGCAAGTGAGCGACTCAGCCGCCTCGCAGGCTCCGCCGGGCGGGAGCGGATCGGTGCACGCATCGGAGCCGGTGCTCGAGGTCGAGGACCTGCGGGTTCAGTTGCGGACCCCGCGCGGCCCGGCCGACGTGGTCAACGGGCTGACGTACCGCGTCGGCCAGGGGAGACCGTCGCCGTCGTCGGCGAGTCCGGCAGCGGCAAGAGCGTCTCGGTGCTGGCCCTGCTCGGTCTGCTGCCGGCGCGGGTGGCCACGGTCACCGGCCGCGCGCTGCTCCAGGGCGAGGACCTGCTGACGATGTCCCCGGACCGGCTGCGGCAGGTGCGCGGCCCGGGAGCGGGCATGGTCTTCCAGGACCCCATGACGTCGCTGAACCCGGTGCTCACCGTCGGCCGGCAGATCGTCGAGGGCTGCGCGCGCACTCCGACATGTCCAAGGCGGTGGCACGCCGCCGCGCGGCCGAGCTGCTCGGCGAGGTGGGGCTGCCCGATCCCGAGGGTGCGCTGGACCGGTATCCGCACGAGCTGTCCGGCGGCATGCGGCAGCGGGTGGTCATCGCCATCGCGCTGAGCAACTCGCCGGCCCTGCTGATCGCCGACGAGGCGACCACCGCCCTCGACGTCACCGTGCAGGCGCAGATCATCGACCTGATCGAGAAGCTGCAGGCCGACCACGGCACCGGCGTCATCTGGATCACCCACGACCTCGGCGTCGTCGCCGGCATCGCCCACCGGGTGTTGGTCATGTACGGCGGCCGCTGCGTGGAGGACGGCACGGCGGACGACGTCCTCGAGCACCCCGCGCACCCCTACACGCGCGGGCTGCTGGGCTCCTTGCCCGACCTGGCCGCGCCGGCCGGGCCCGACGGCGAGATCCCCGACCTCACCACGGTGCCCGGCCTCCCGCCGCCGCCCACCGACCTGCCCCCGGGCTGCGTGTTCTGGCCGCGCTGCCCGGTGCGGGGGACGCGCGGTGCGAGACCGAGCAGCCTCCCTGGTGCAGGTCGGCAGCGGGCCGGCGGAGCTGCCGCACCGGGCGGCAACCTGGTGCACGGAGGGAGAGGGCCGATGAGCACCGCGATGGGCGCGCAGGGCGCCGACCGCACGCCGTCCGGCGACGTGCTGGTCTCCGCGCGAGGCCTGGAGGTGCACTTCCCGGTGGGCGGCGGAGGGCTCCGCCGCAAGCCGGCCAGGGTGCTGCGGGCGGTGGACGGCGTCGACCTCGACATCCTCCGCGGCGAGACGCTCGGGCTGGTCGGGGAGTCCGGCTGCGGGAAGTCGACGCTCGGCAACGCGCTGCTGCGCCTGGTCCCGCCCACCGGCGGGACCGTGACGTTCGACGGCGGCGACGTCACCTCGCTGGACCGCCGCGGCCTCAAGGAGATGCGCCGCCGGGCCGGGATGGTGTTCCAGGACCCGTTCGCCTCCCTCGACCCCCGGCGGACGGTCGCGCAGACGGTGGCCGAGCCGCTGGAGGTGCACGGCCTGCGCTCGGGCAAGCGCGAGCGCGCTGCTCGCGTCGGCGAGCTGCTGGAGCTGGTGGGCCTGGCCCCGGCGGTCGCCGGCCGCTATCCGCACGAGTTCTCCGGCGGCCAGCGCCAGCGTGTGGGCATCGCCCGGGCGCTGGCGGGGAGCCGGACTTCCTGGTCTGCGACGAGGCGATCGCCTCCTCGACGTGAGCGTGCAGGCGCAGGTGCTCAACCTGCTGCGGCGGCTGCAGCGGCAGCTCGGGCTCACCCTGCTGTTCATCTCGCACGACCTGTCCGCCGTCCGGCACCTCTCCGACCGGATCGCGGTCATGTACCTGGGGCGGGTCGTGGAGATCGGCCCTGCCGCGGCCGTGGGATCGGACCCGCAGATGCCCTACACGCAGGCCCTCTTGTCCGCCGTCCCCGTCCCGCACCCGGCGCTCGAGCGGGAGCGGCGGCGGATCGTGCTCACCGGCGACGTGCCCTCGCCGTCCGCCGTCCCCAGCGGCTGCCGGTTCCGGACCCGCTGCCCGCACGCCTTCGAGCCCTGCCCGACCGTCGACCCGGCGCTGCAGCCGGCGGGGGCGCCGGGGCAGCTGGCCGCCTGCCACCTGCACGGGGTCGTCGGCACGCCCGTCGAGGGCACCGACGCGTCGAAGGACGCAGTCCCCGCCGAGTGAGCGGTTGCGGTCGCTCGTCCCGGCGCGTCCGGGCGTGTCGACGACCGGAACTGCTCACTCGACCCGAGGTGCGGCGTCAGGCGTCGGCGCGCACCAGGAGGGGCGGCCCGCCACCAGACCCGCGGCCACCTGACCGGCCAGCGCGACCAGCAGCAGGAGGAGGCTGGCGGTCCAGCCGCCGGTCAGCTCGTGCAGGAGGCCGACGAACAGCGGTCCGGACGCCGCCAGCAGGTAGCCCAGGCTCTGCGACGCGGCGGACAGCCGCCCGGTCTGGGCGGGGTCGCGGCTGCGCAGGAGGACCAGGGTCATGGCCAGGGGGAACGACGCGCCGGTGCCCAGGCCGTAGAGGACCGACCACAGGGCCGGCGCGGCCTGCGGGGCGATCAGGAGGCCCAGGATGCCGGCGGCGATGGGGACGGCGGCCCCCACGACCCAGGCGACCTGGCTCGGCCGGCGGGCGGCGAGCGGCGGGACGAGCAGGGACAGCGGCGCACCGACGAGCGCGGCGACCGCCACCAGCGTTCCGGCGGTGACGGGGCTGGCGCCCGCGTCGTCCTCGAGGATCGCGGCAAGCCAGGTGAGCAGCGCGTAGAACGACAGCGACTGCAGACCGAAGAACGCCATCACGGCCAGGCCCACCCGGTCGCGCAGGATCGCGGTGCGCCGACCCGAGGCCGGGGGCGGAGCAGGGGTCGGGGACGTCTGCGGACCAGCAGGGCGAGCGCGGCGATGGCCAGCGCCACGGGGGCCAGCCAGAGCGCCAGTCCGCCCATCGCGCTCCCGGTCAGGCCGGTCAGCGGCTGGGCCAGGCCCGCGCCGAGGCTGGCCGAGAGCGCCATCGACCCGACGACCGCGCCGACGACGGCGGCGCTGCGGCTGCCGTACTCGGCCCGGGCGACGGCCGGCAGCAGCACGTTCGCGACAGCGATCCCGCCGCTCAGGACGACGGTGCCGGCGAACAGGCCGACGGTGCCGGCCGAGCGCAGACCGATGCCGAGCGCGAGCACCACGGCGCCGGCGAGGACGGCGCGGTGCAGCCCGATGCGGGCCGCGAGCGCCGGCGCGAAGGGGAGAGCAGGCCGAAGCAGACCAGGGGCAGCGAGGTGACCACGGCCAGGGCGCCGGTGGACAGGGCCAGCTCGTCCCCGACGTCGCCCAGCACCGGGCCGACGGCGGCGAACGGGCCCCGGAGGCACAGCGCGGTGAGGACGAGCGCCGCCGCGGGTGCGACGACCGTCCAGCCGAGTCGGCGGGTCGTCGTCACGCCGAGGCGGGGCGACCGAGGTCGCGGGAGATCTGGGCGGCCGTCTCGAGCAGCGGTGGCAGGAACTCGTCCTCGAGCCGGCGCAGCGACGTCCGGCTGGCGCTCACCGACAGGTTCACCGCTGCGACCACCGCGCCCGTCCGGTCGCGGACGGGGGCGGCCGCCGACCGCAGCCCCTCCTCCAGCTCCTGGTCGACCAGCGCGTAGCCCTGGCTGCGCACCTGGTCCAGCCGGTCCCGGAGGGTGCCGGCATCGGTCACCGTTCGCGGCGTCAGCGTCGCGAGCTGCGCCCGGCCCAGGTACGCCGCCAGCTCGTCGTCGGGCAGGCCGGCGAGCAGCACGTGACCCATGGAGGTCGCGTAGGCCGGGAACCGGGTGCCGACGGTGATCAGCACGGTCATGATCCGCTTGGTGTGCACGCGGCCCACGTAGACGACGTCGTCGCCGTCGAGCACCGAGATGGACGAGGACTCGTCCACCCGGCCCACCAGGGACTCCAGGTGCGGCTGGGCGACGTCGGGCAGCGTGAGCCCGGACAGGTAGGAGTAACCGAGTTCCAGCACCCGCGGCCGGAGCGAGAACTCCCGCCCTCGACGCGTACGTAGCCGAGCTGCACCAGGGTCAGCAGGAATCGGCGGGCCGCCGCGCGGGTGAGGCCCGTCGCGCGGGCGACCTCGCTCAGGTTCAGCCGTGGGTTCTGCGCGTCGAAGGCCCGGATGACGGCGAGCCCGCGGTCGAGGGACTGCACGAAGGTGGCGTCCCGGACGGGTGGCTCGGCCGTCCCGTCGGCAGCTGCCAGGTCCATGTGCTCCTCGATCCCACCGGGTGCGACAGGGTGCCGGCGCGGTGCGGCCCGCTCGACGGCGGCAGCTGGCGGAGCACCGGTGCCGGGCGAGTGTTCACAATCCGATCGACAATCTACAGGCCGGTTGACGTGACGATCCCCACCTGGAAACGTTCACCAGGCACACAAACGTTCGCAGAGCGAACTGTTCTGCACAAGGGTGCGGATCGCGCGAGAACACCGGATGCTCTGGATGGTGGGCTGCACGACCGCCCGGTGCACTCCGCAGCGCGACCCCGGGGGCAGGATGCGGATCGGATCGAAGAGGTGGTCGGAGCGATGACGCTGCACGCATGCTGTCCGTGCACGGTGCTGCCGTGAGCGGCCCCCGGCGGTGGCGACCCCACCCGGCGGGCCGAGCGCACCGGTGGACGACCCCGCGGCCCCGCCCCGGACCCCGCGCCGGCGCAGTGTGCCGCAGGCGGTGCTGGGGCTGATCGGGCTGGTCGGCCTGGTGGCGCTCGTGGAGATCCTGCCGCGGATCGGCGTGCTGCCCCGGCGGTACTTCCCGACGTCGTCGGAGATCGGGTCGGCCCTGGCCGAGCAGCTGGGCCGGTCGGAGTTCTGGACGGCGGTGCTGGACACGCTGCAGGGCTGGGCGCTGGGTCTGGCCATCGCCTCGGTGGCGGGCGTCGTCCTGGGCATCCTGATCGGCACCTCCCGGTTCACCCGGGAGTTCACCGCGTCGACCATCGAGTTCCTGCGGCCCATCCCGTCGGTGGCGCTGATCCCGATCGCCGTGCTGCTCTTCGGGTCCGACATCGAGAGCAAGCTGATGCTGGTCATCTACGCCTCGTTCTGGCAGGTGCTCATCCAGGTCCTCTACGGCGTCCAGGACGTCGACCCCGTGGCGCAGGACACCGCGCGGGCGTACGGCCTCGGGCGGTGGGCCAGGATCCGGCACGTCACCTGGCCCACGGCGCTTCCCTACGTCATGACCGGGCTGCGGCTGGCGGCCGCGGTCGCGCTGATCCTGGCGGTGACGGCGGAGCTGGTCATCGGCAACCCCGGGCTGGGCAAGCTGCTGAGCAACGCGCAGAGCAGCGGCGCCGTGGCAGCGACCTACGCGATCGTCGTGGTGACCGGCATCCTCGGCGTGCTGGTCAACATCATCTTCCGGACCGTCGAGCGACGGGCGCTGTCCTGGCACCCGTCCCAGCGGGGAGGTGCCGGCATGAGCGCGCTGCGTCGCGTCGGGATGGTTCTCGGGCTGCCGGTCATCCTGCTCGCCGCCTGGTGGTTCCTCAGCGCCGGCAGCACCAACTTCTTCTTCCCGCCGCTGTCGGAGATCCTCGACAGCCTGGTGGAGGAGTGGTTCGGGCCCCGCCTGGTCGACGACGTCTGGCCGAGCCTGTACCGGCTGGCGGCCGGCTACGCCCTCGCCGCCGCCGTCTCCCTCGCGCTCGGCGTGCTGATCGGCACCTCCCGCACGGTGCGTGGGCTGACCGAGCCGGTGTTCGAGTTCTTCCGCGCCATCCCGCCGCCGGTCCTGGTGCCGATCTTCATCCTCCTGTTCGGCATCGGCGACGGCATGAAGGTCGTCGTCATCGCCTTCGGCTGCATGTGGCCGATCCTGCTGAACACCGTCGAGGGCGTCCGTGCCGTCGACGAGGTGCTCAGCGACACCGGCCGGGTGTACGGCGTCGCGGGCTGGTCCCGGCTGCGGTACCTGGTGCTGCCCAGCGCCAGCCCGCAGATCTTCGCCGGGCTGCGGCAGGGGCTCTCGGTGGCGATCATCCTGATGGTCATCAGCGAGCTGTTCGCGGCGACCAACGGACTCGGCTTCGCCGTCGTGCAGGCCCAGCGCAGCTTCGCCATCGCCGAGACCTGGGCCGGCATGTTGATGCTCGGTCTGCTCGGCTTCCTGCTGGCACTGCTGTTCCGCTTCGTGGAGAACCGCCAGCTGCGCTGGTACCACGGCCTGCGCCAGGCCCAGCGCTCCTCCTGACCCTCTCGAAAGGTTGACCCGTGCTCGACGTCCGTGGCATCAAGAAGGTGTACGAGAGCAAGGACCGCACGGTCGAGGCCGTCCGCGACCTGACGTTCACCCTCCAGGCCGGTGAGCTCGCCTGCCTGGTCGGCCCCTCCGGGTGCGGCAAGACGACCCTGCTCAAGATCATGTCCGGGCTGCTGGAGCCGACGTCGGGCGAGGTGCTCATGGAGGGCGACCGCGTCGAGGGCCCGCCGCCGGGCATGGCCGTCGTCTTCCAGGAGTACGGCCGCAGCCTCTTCCCTGGATGACCGTCGCCGAGAACGTCGAGCTGCCGCTCAAGCAGAAGAAGCTGCCGACGGCGCGACGCAAGGAGCTCGTCGACGAGTCGCTGGCTGCGGTCGGGCTCGCCGAGGCGCACGCCGCCTACCCCTGGCAGCTCTCGGGCGGCATGCAGCAGCGCGTCGCGATCGCCCGCGCCGTCGCCTACGAGCCGCACGTGCTGCTGATGGACGAGCCGTTCGCCGCCGTCGACGCGCAGACCCGCGCCGACCTGGAGGACCTGATCCGCGACCTGTGGCACAAGTTCAAGGTCACCACGCTGTTCGTCACGCACGACATCGACGAGGCGGTCTACCTCGGCCAGCGGGTGCTGATCCTGTCGAACTCGCCGACGGTGATCCGCGACGACCTGGCGATCGACCTGCCCGACGAGCGCGACCAGCTCACCACCCGGTCCTCGACGCGCTTCGCCGAGCTGCGCGCCCGCGTCTACGAGCAGATCCACCGCGCCAAGACGGCGGCCGCCGACGAGCCGGTCGCGGCCGGGGCGACCGCGGCGACCCCGTCGGCCGACCACGGTCGCACGGGCGCCGGAGCCTGACCCGGCCGCCTCGACGTCCAGCCGGGGCGCGGGGGCGTGCCGGCCCGTCAGCCCCCGGGGAGGGCGTCGCGACGGCTCCCGCGCCCAGGGCGCGGCCGATGCCACGTGCGGTGGTCAGCAGGGCGGGCACCATCGGCGCCACCCGGCCCTCCTCGTTCGCGATGATCACCGACAGCGCCGCGACCACCTGATCGCCAGGCCCGCGCACCGGGACGGCGACACCGGCGGCCTCCTCGTGGACCCAGCCGTGCACGACCGCGTAGCCCCGGTAGCGGGTTTCGGCGAGGTGCCGGCGCAGCTCTGCGGGGTCGGTCTCCGACAACCGCGTCAAGGGCTCCAGGTGGCCGGCGAGCAGCTTCTCCTGCGTGGCGACCGGCGCGTGGGCCACCATCACCAGCCCTGACGAGCAGCTGTGCCACGGCAGCCGGCTGGCGGTGCGTGTGATGTTGACGACCTCGGCTCCCCGGGCTGACTTGCGCTCGAGGTAGAGCACCTCCGTCCCCTCGAGGACGGCGAGCTGCGTGTGCTGGCGGACGGCCGCATGCAGGTCGTCCATGAACGGGATGGCGACGTCACGCAGGCTGACCGCTGCCGACGACCGTGAGGCAAGCTCCCACATGCGCACCCCGACGCGTACCCGGCGGTCCGCGCCACGCTCCAGGAGCCCCAGGTCGACGAGCTCGCCGACCAGCCGGTACGTCGTGGGCACCGGGATCTCGGCTCGTCGCGCGATCGCCGCCACCGGCAGGCTCGGGTGCCCCGCGTCGAAGGCCTCGAGGATTCGCACCGCTCTGGTGAGCAGGTTGTCCCTCGGAGTGCTGCCGCTGCGATGAGCCTGCCCCGTGACCAGCGCGTCCATGGGTCCATGGTGGCCCGAGGGGTGATCTGGAGCACGGTACTTCTCTCGCCGCGTGAGAAAGGACGTGGTCCTCGTCATGTCGTCGCGCGCACAGTCGAAGCCGTCGATCGAGCAGGCCCGACGGAGCTGCCGACGGGCGCGGCGTGGTGGGAGGACGACGGATGAGCGATGACCAACGCGTGCACAGGCACCTGCTCGGGGTGGACGAGGGCGAGCCCCGGCACGTCGACGCGGTCGTGGTGGGAGCGGGCTTCGCCGGGGTCTACGCCCTCTATCGGCTCCGCAAGCTCGGCCTCAGGGTGCAGGTGTTCGAGGCCGGCAGCGACATCGGGGGCACCTGGTTCCACAACCGCTACCCGGGGCGCGGTGCGACATCGAGAGCCTCGACTACTCGTACTCGTTCGACGACGACCTGCAGCAGGAATGGCACTGGACCGAGCGCTACGCCTCTCAGCCGGAGCTGCTGAGCTACATCCACCACGTCGCCGAGCGCTTCGACCTGCGCCGCGACATCCGCTGCGATGCTCGGGTCCTCAGCGCCACCTTCGACGCCGACGCGTCACGGTGGTCGGTCCGCACCGAGGACGGCGAGGTGGTGTCGGCCCAGTTCTGCGTGCTGGCCACCGGCGTGCTCTCGGTGGCCCAGGTGCCGGCGATCGACGGCCTGGAGGACTTCCATGGCGAGTGGTACCACACCGGTGACTGGCCGCACGAGGGCGTCGACGTCACCGGCAAGCGGGTGGCGGTCATCGGTACTGGCTCGTCCGGTACCCAGCTGATCCCGCTGGTGGCCGAGCAGGCGGCACACCTGACGGTCTTCCAGCGCACCCCGAACTTCTGCATGCCCGCGCAGAACCACGCCATGATCGAAAAGGTCGAGCGCGAGTGGAAGGCCGAGTATCCGCAGCGCCGCGCGTTCGCCCGGGTGTCTGGTTTCGGCCACAACCAGCTCTCCAACCCGCAGAAGGCGATGGAGGTATCCGCCGAGGAGCGGTCGGCGGAGTTCGAGCTGCGGTGGCAACTGGGCGGCCTGTACATGATGCGGGCGTTCTCGGACATCCTGGTCGACCCGGTCGCGAACGAGGAGTGCGCCGAGTTCGTCCGCGGCAAGATCCGCGAGATCGTCCGGGACCCCGAGGTGGCTGAGAAGCTCACGCCGCGCGGCTTCCACTTCGGCACCAAGCGCCTGTGCTCGGGCACCGGCTACTACGAGACCTACAACCGGGACAACGTCACCCTGGTGGATGTCCGCAGCGCACCCATCGAGCGGATCACGCCGACCGGGCTGGCCACCACAGAGGCGCAGTACGACGTCGACGTGATCGTCTTCGCCACGGGCTTCGACGCCATGACCGGGTCGATGCTGAAGATCGACATCCACGGTGTCGGCGGGCAGAGCCTGCAGGAGAAGTGGGCACACGGGCCGCGGAGCTACCTCGGTGTCGCACCGGCCGGCTTCCCCAACCTGTTCATCGTCGCAGGTCCCGGCAGTCCCTCGGTGTTCAGCAACATGGTCAACAGCATCGAGCAGCACGTCGAGTGGATCGCCACGCTGATCGAGGAGCTCTCACTGCGGGGCCTCTCCCGGGCCGAGGCCACCGAGAACGCCGAGCAGCAGTGGATCGAGCACGTCAACGAGGTGGCCGAGCGGACGCTCTACCCGCGGTCGCCCAACTCCTGGTTCTTCGGCGCGAACACCCCCGGCAAGCCGCGGGTCTTCATGCCGTACGTCGGCGGTGTCGGTACCTACCGCCAGAAGGCCGACGACGTGGCGGCGAAGGACTACGAGGGCTTCGCCCTCAGCTGACGTGCGCCCCGCACCCTCACCCCGAGAAAAGGAAGAGGTACGCCGTGAAGAGATCCCTCCGGGCGAAGGCCGCCATGTCGATGGCCGCCGCTCTGTGCACGTTGTCCGTCGCCGCCTGCGGCGGGTCATCCGACGAGGAGGGGACACCGGCGGCGGGCGGCGGTGGCGACGGTGCCCCCGAGACCACGGAACTGACCGTTGGCGTGCAGCCGTTCGCCGAGGTCGCCGCCCTCTACGTCGCCGTCGAGGAGGGATTGTTCGACGAGGAGGGCTTGACGGTCACCCCGCAGGTGGGTGCCGGAGGGGTGCCGGCCTCGTCGCCGGCTTGGTGTCCGGGGACCTGAACATCGTGTACACGAACTACGTCTCTGTCGTGCAGGCCGCCTCCGAGGGCTGCCCCTGAAGATGGTCCGGGAGAACGACCGCCCCGGACCCCAGGCGCTGTACTCCATGCCGTCCAGCGGGATCGCCGAGCCGGCCGACCTGGCGGGCAAGACGGTGGCCATCAACGGGCTGGGCAACATCATGGAGCTCACCGCCCGGGCCGCGCTCGACGAGGCCGGCGTCGACCCGGACAGCGTCCAGTTCGTGGAGCTTCCACCGCCGGACATGCTGGCGGCGTTGGGCACGGGCAACGTGGACGCCGCCTGGCTGGCGGAGCCGTTCGTCACCATCGCGGACAACACGACCGACGCCGTCGCGGTGCTGGACGTCTTCTCCGGGTCCACCGAGGACCTCCCCGTCGCCGGCTGGGCGACGAGCGCCCAGTTCGCGCAGGAGAACCCGAACACGCTCGCGGCCTTCACCCGCGCGATGGACGCCGCCATGGAGATGATCGACGAGGACCCGTCCATGGTCGCCGAGATCGTGCCGACCTATACCCAGCTCACACCCGAGGTCGCGGCCCAGCTGAACCCGATCAACTTCGCCGTCGAGAGCAACCTCGAGGACATCAGCCAGGTCGAGGAGCTCATGCGCGCCCACGGCTTCATCGAGGACGAGGTGGACGTGGAGCAGTTGATCGCGGAGCAGAGCGACTGATCGCGCCCGTGACGCCGCAGCCGCGGTCCCCGTCGCAGGGGCCGCGGCTCCGGCGACGCGGGCGTCAGGCGGCGCGGGCGAAGATGCGGCGCAAGAGGTCGGCGGTCTTGGCGGGGGCGGTCAGGTTGGGGCAGTGCGGCCCTGCCATGTGGACGACGTCGACCTGGGGAGCGGTCGCCTTCACGTGCGCGGTCCAGCCCGCCTCCATCAGCCGGTCCTCGCTCATCTCGACGACGGTGACGGGGCAGCGCGCGGAGGCCAGGGTGGCCGGATAGTCGTCCACGCGGGTCACCGGCGGCGCCTGAGGATGCTGGAGGCGCAGCGACACCATGGCGCCGTAGTGGCCGGGGAGCAGGCTGTTGGCCAGTCGCCGGTCGACGTTGTCCTCGAAGCCCGTGACATCGTTGGTCAGCAGCTCCACCACCCGCTCGATGTACTCCCGTCCCGGCTGCAACTCGGTGAGCACCTGCTTGCCGAGCTCCAGTCGCCACGGCCCGCCGGTGCCGCCGATGCTCGTCACCGACGCCATCTCCCAGTCGGTGCCGTGGCAGGCGCGCAGGACCATCGAGCCACCGAACGACGTCCCGACGAAATGAGCGGGCCGGGTCAACCCGACGGCCCGGCAGAAGGCGCCGACGTGCGTGATCCGGAAGGGGTAGGGCGGTCGGTCGAAGTAGACGACCTTGTCGGTGCCCCCGAAGCCGAGCAGGTCGGGTGCGAGGACGTGATGGTCGGCGGCCAGGTCGGCCATGACGTCGGACCAGGTCACGTAGCCGTCGGCTCCCCATGCCCCGTCGTGCAGCAGGACGACCGGTGCGGCAGCCGGATCACCAGCCTCCCAGTAGCGGGTGTGGTAGCCCCCGCGTCGATCTCGTGTGTCTGAATGCCGTCCGTGCCCCTCATGCCGGGAGTGTCGATCGACTCCTGCGCATGCGCGCCTGGTCTTCTCACCCGGCGAGAGACGGGGATCACTCTTCCCTGCGCGAGCGCCATGCTGGCACCGGGCGGTCCGCTGGTCCGCCAGGAACCTGCGACGGGAGGAGCCGTGGTGCCGCGAGCGGTCAGACGGGTGGCGGTCGCCGGTGGGGGCATCGGGGGCTTGGCCGCGGCCGCGTTTCTCAGGCGGGCCGGCCTGGAGGTGTCGGTCTTCGAGCAGGCGCGTGCATTCGAGGAGATCGGTGCCGGGCTGGTGGTCGCCCCCAACATGGGACGGCTGTTGCGCCGCCTCGGGTTGCACGAGGGCCTGGCGGCGTCGGGCGTGCGGCTGGAGGTGGGCTGGGAGTTCCGCAGGTGGCAGAACGGCGAGGTCCTGTTCGGTCAGTGCCTCGACGATTCCGCGGAGATGTACGGGGAGGACACCTGGGTGGTCCACCGGGCGGACCTGCTCGCGCTCCTCCGCTCGGCCGTCGAGCCGACCGCAGTGCACCTCGGTGCCCGCGCGGTCGGTGTGGATCAGGACGCCGACGGCATCCGGCTGCACTTTGCCGACGGCAATACGGTGGACGCGGACGTGGTGATCGCCGCCGACGGTATCCACTCGGCCTTGCGCGGCGTCGTCACGCGGCCGGAGCCGCCGCGGTACTCCGGCGTCTGCGCCTGGCGGTCCCTGGTCCCTGCCGAGGCGGCGCCGGACCTGGCCCGGCGGCCGGTGCAGACCCTGTGGCTGGGCCCTCACCGGCATCTCGTGCATTATCCCGTCTCCCGGGGCCGGCTGATCAACCTGGTCGCCTTCACGCCCGCCGGCGACTTCGACGTCGAATCCTGGGAGTCCCGGGGCCGCGTCGAGGACCTCGCCGCCGAGTTCGAGGGCTGGGATTCGCGGCTGCTGGCGCTCGTGGCCGGCGCCGGCGAGGTCGGCCGGTGGGCACTGCTCGACCGCGACCCCGTCGACACCTGGACCGCAGGTCGGTTGGCCCTGCTCGGCGACGCCGCGCATCCGATGTTCCCGTTCTTCGCACAGGGCGCCGGCCAGGCCATCGAGGATGCCGCGGCCCTTGCCGTCTGCCTCAGCGACCCAGGGCTGCCGGCGCCGGACGCGCTGGCCCGCTACGAGGCGGTCCGCGGTGGGCGGGCGGCCCGCGTGCAGGTGGCCAGCCGGGGACGACGCGGTCACCACCATCTGCCGGACGGCCCCGAGCAGCGTGACCGCGATGCCGCATTCGCCGCGGACGACCCCTGGCACACAACTCCTGGCTCTACTCCTACGACGCCGAGGAGGCGGCACGGGAGTCGCTCCGGTCGGTCCCGGGGCAGGGCAACAGCGGCCGGGTGGCACACACGGCCGCCGGCGTGGACGAATGACGCACTAACCTCGACCGGGCCAGGAGGGCTCGCCTAGTGGCCGATGGCGGCGGTCTTGAAAACCGCTAAGAGGTAACCCCTCTTCGTGGGTTCGAATCCCACGCCCTCCGCTCGCCTCCGAGTGCCGTCCCGGGCAGCCGGTCGTCAGAGGCGATGTGCGACCGTGGCGCGTTCTGACGCCGGAACCCGCCATGGGTGCACATCGCCCCGTCCCGGGCGCCCGACACGCCGCGTCGAGACCCCGCCGAGGGATGATCGAGCGCCGATCTCCCGCGTTTGCGCAGGTGAGCGCACCGCATGTCGACAAGGCGGCGGCCCGTGAGGCACGTCACCGGTCGCGCTGGAGGCCCCGCGCAACGATCCGGTGACGGGCCCGGCTCCGGCAGTCGGAAGTCATCGGCAGCGCCGGCCCAGGACCTGACCATTGCACCTGTCCGCGGTACTTCCCCACCGCGGCGACGGGTGCTGAGGAGTCCACGGGTGACGATGGGCGCGACGCTGGCTTCGCCGGCGATGGCGGTGCTGGGTTTTCTGCTGTTGACCGGTCTGGTGGTGGTCCTGGGCGCGAGCTCGACCGCCCGCTACGAGTTCGAACGGAACGGTGCCCGGGTCCAGGAGCGTGCCCATGCCCGCTCGTCCGGAACGCACCCCGCCGGACGCCGGGCCCCGGCCGCCCCGTCCGCGCCGGCCGGTGGCGCGGCGGCGCAGGGGCGGCCCCAGGCTGTCGATGTCGCCGTCCGGACGGCACCGGCGCAGCCCACCGGCGGTGCCCACTGGTGGCTGATCGACGACCGCGCCCAGGTGGTGGCCGGCCCGTTCGCCGACCGGGTCGACGCGGACTGGGCGGCGCTGTCCGGCGAGCTGTCCGCCGTCTCCGTGCACGGCATCCGGCGTCCCGACGACGGCGTGGCCCTGCGCCCCTCGCCCGAGGAGCGGGCGTGGCTCGGTGAGCTGGGTGACCAGCTGGATCGGCTCCCGCGGGACTGGGACGAGCTGCTGTCCGACACCGACCCGCTGACCACGCTGGTGGTCGAGGTCGCGGCCGCGCTGGTGGAGGCCGGCCTGCCGCTGCACGACGCCGCGCAGACCGCGGGCGGGGTGTGCTTGGTGCCCGACCTCGACCTCAGCGGCGTGGTGGTCAGCTGGCGGGCCCACGACCGGCTGAGCATGCACCACCTGCGGGGCGCCGCGGCGGACGCCACCGTGCAGCGGTCCATGAACGCCGCGATCGCCGAGGTCCTCGCCAACCTGGGCTTCGTCGTCCACCCGTGCGGCGGGACGGGCAGCTCGCTCGTGACCGCTCTGGGGTGAGCCCGCGCTAGACGGTGACCGGGGCGTGCCGGACGACGAGCTCTCCGCCCCGGGCCGCGAACTCCTGCCCCAGCCCGCGCAGGAGGTCCAGGCCGGCGGCGTCGGCGTCCCGGACGTCCCGCAGATCGAGGACCACGCGCACGTGGCCGTCCTCGTGGAGGGATTCGGCGGTACCCCGCAGCAGGTCGGCGCCGAGCAGGGTGAGACGGCCGCTGGCGCGGATGGAACCGGTCCGGCGGTCAATGGTCTCGCGGAGCATCAAGCCGCCCGACGGGCGGTCTCGAGCTCCAGGACCCGCCACAGACCGGTCCGGTGGAGCAGGTCGAGGGTGCGCCGGTTGGCGCCGCGCAGGACGACGGAGCCGCCGCGGGCCCGGCACGTGCGGTGCGCGGACAGGAAGCTCGCGACGGCGGGGCTGGACAGGTGCTGCACCGCGCTGAGGTCGACGACCAGCCGGCGCGCGCCGGCGAGCAGGGCGTCGTGCAGCAGCCAGCGGACGTCGGCCAGCCCGTCGGCGAGGAGATCGTCGCTGAGCCGGATCGTCACGCGGTCGCGGTCGGCGTCCAGCCGGCTGTGCGCGGCGGCGCGGACCGCAGGTGCTGCGGGCATCGGCATCTCCTTGGCTGCGGGCGGTCGATGGCGGGCCCCGAGCGTGGACCGCCGACATTGCGATGGGCCGGGGAGCGGCTTTGCGATTCGATGACGGCACTGCGGTGGCTGCGCGGGCACGGCGACGGCGGTGGCACCATGTCCTGCGATGGCGCTGCGACTGCTGGTGGTGGAGGACGACGACCACATCCGGACGGCGCTCCGGTGGGCGCTCGAGGACGAGGGCTACGACGTCGCGGAGGCCGGCTCGGGTGAGGAGGCGCTGCAGGCCGTCGCGGTGAGCGCGCCGGACCTGATGATCGTGGACCTGATGCTCGGGTCGATGGACGGCTTCGAGGTGATCCGGCAGGTCCGCCGAACCCTGGACCTGCCGATCATCGTGGTGAGCGCCCGCGCCGACACCAGCGACATCGAGGCAGCACTCGACGCCGGCGCCGACGACTACGTGACCAAGCCGTTCGCGGTCAAGGAGATCAGCGCGCGGCTGCGGGCGCTGCGCCGGCGGGTCACACCGGGCGCCCAGGCCGACGCCCAGCCCGAGGCCGTGGTCCTGGACGCCGACCCGGTGGCGCCCCTGGTCCTGCGGGAGGCCAGCGGGACGGTGCACCGCGGTGAGGAGCAGCTGCCCCTGACGCTGACGGAGTTCCGCCTGCTGTGCGAGCTGGCCGCCGCCCCGGGCCGGGTGTTCAGCCGTCAGGCGCTGCTCGAGCGGGTCTGGCAGCACGGCTTCTTCGGCGACGAGCGGCTGGTCGACGTCCACGTGCGCCGGCTGCGCACGAAGGTGGAGCGCGACCCGAGCACGCCTCGTGTGGTGGTCACCGTCCGCGGCCTGGGGTACCGGCTGGACCCCCAGTGAGCACCGCCCTCCGGGGGTGGCTCTCCGGGGGCCGACGTTCTGGGGAAAGGGACTGCGGGCCCGGATCGTCCTCGGCTACGCCGCCGGCACGCTGCTGGTCTCCGTCGTCCTGGTGGTCGTCACGTTCCTGCTGGCCCGCAGCTACCTGCTGGACCAGCGCGAGGCCTCGCTCACCCGGCAGGCCTTCGCCGACGCGAACGTGCTGGACAGCCGGCTGGCGACGGCGGGCGCAGAGGTGGGCGAGGTGCTCGGCGAGCTGGTGCCGTCGGGCAGCGCGGACGTCGTGCTGCGCAGCGCGGACGCCTGGTACTCCTCCAGCCTGGACGTCGGCGCCCGCGACATCCCCGAGGACCTCCAGGAGCTGGTGGGGACCGAGCCGGCCGCCAGCGTCGTCGTCGAGACCGACGACGGCCCACGGCTGGTCGTCGGCCTCACCCTCCCCAGCGCCGACGTCGAGTTCTACGAGGTGGCCCCGCTGACCGAGCTGCGGCAGGTGCTGAACACCCTGGCGGCGGTGCTCGGGGCCGGCGCGCTGGCCGCGACCGCCGCCGGGTCGGCCTTCGGCGTGTGGGCCAGCCGCCGCGCGGTGCAGCCGCTGGAGCAGGTGGCGGGGGCCGCCACCCGCATCGCCGGCGGCGAGCTGACCACGCGGCTGCCGGTCACCGACGACCCGGACCTGGTCGGCATCGTGGCCAGCTTCAACAGCATGGTCGACGCGCTGGCCGCCCGGATCGAGCGGGACGCCCGCTTCGTGGGCGACGTGAGCCACGAGTTGCGCAGCCCGCTGACCACGCTGGTCACCAGCGTCGAGGTGCTCGGCGCCCGGCGCGAGGAGCTGTCACCCCGGGGCCGCGAGGCGCTGGCCATGGTGGAGGGCGAGCTGACGCGCTTCCAGCGCACCCTCGAGGACCTGCTGCAACTGGCCCGGCTGGACGGCGCGCCCGTGGAGGGGCGGCCCAGCGGGTGTCCCTGACCATGCTGGTGCGCGAGGTGCTGGCCGCCAGCGGTCGGCCGGAGGAGCTGCTCGACGTGGACGACGACGCCGACACGACGGTGCAGGGTGACAAGACCAGCCTCGAGCGGGCGGTCCGCAACCTCATGGACAACGCCGACCGGCACGCAGGGGAGCCCGCGCGGTCTGCGTCGAACGCCACGACGGCGCCGTCCTCGTGACCGTCGACGACGCCGGCCCGGGGTCGTCCCCGAGGACCGCGAGCGGATCTTCGAGCGCTTCGCCCGGGGCCCGCGGGCCGCCCGCAGGTCGCTGCCCGGCGCGGGCCTCGGGCTGGCGATCGTGGCGGAGACCGCGGCCCGGCACGGTGGCGCCGCGTGGTGCTCGGACGCGCCGGAGGGCGGCGCGCGCTTCACCCTCTCGCTCCCGGCGGCGCAGTCGTGACCGGGCGTCGGCGGGCCGTGCTGATCGGCCTGGTGGGGCTCGTGGTCCTTGGCGTCGGGGGTGCGGCGTGCCCGCCGGGGGCGCCCCGGGCCATCCCGTCGTCGGAGGTGCCCTACGGGCTGGCGCAGTCGAGCCCGGAGGCGACCGGTCCGACCACGTCCGCCCCGGCCGAGGCGCCGTCCCAGGTGTTCCTGGTCGCCGCGGGCGACGTCCTGGTCGGTCGTCCCCGGGAGGTGGAGGGGGCTCGCTGCGCGAGCGGCTGGCCGACCTCCTCGCCTCCCTGGAGGCGGGTCCGACGGCCGCGGAGCTCGAGGACGAGCTGTCCACCGTCCTGACGCCGGAGGTGCGGCTGTCGGTGAGCGACCTGACCGACCGGGTCGCGACGATCGACCTCGGGCAGCCGTCGGCGGCGCCCTCCGGTGGGGCGGGCCGACGGGCGGTCGCGCAGATCGTGCTGACGGCGACGAGCATTCGCGGGGTCGACGCCGTCCGGCTCACCATCGCCGGCGACCCGGTGGAGGCGCCGCTGCCCGGTGGGCAACTGACGTCGTCACCGCTGACCGCGGCCGACTACGCCAGCTTCCTGACCGCCCCCGAGCCGCCGACGGCCACCTCCGCGCCGTCCCCCGAGGCCGAACCGGCCGCGCCGTCCTGACTCGGCCCGACCTCGACCGAGGAGAGCGGTGGATAGTCTCCGGTCCAGGACAGCGGCCCGCCGGCCCACCAGCAGCCCGGGCCGACCGCGTGCCCTGACCAGGAGGTCCGATGCCCACGGGCGGCCGAGCACTCGTCGAAGCGTTGCGCGCACTGGGAGTGGAGACCGCCTTCGGGCTCCCGGGGTGCACAACCTCGCGGCCTGGCGCGCGTTCCCCGGCAGCGGTGTCCGGTTGGTCGGCGTCCGGCACGAGCAGACGGCCGCCTATGCCGCTGACGGGTATGCCCGGGCGACCGGACGGCTGGGGGTCGCCCTGACCACGACCGGTCCGGGCGCGGCGAACGCGGTCGCGGCGACCGGTGAGGCCTGGGCCTGCCACTCCCCGGTTCTCGTCATCGCCACCGACATCCCCACGACCGATCGTCGCGCCGGCGAGTACCGGGGGTGCTGCACGAGACGACGGACCAGGCGGGGTTCTTCCGGCCGGTCACGAAGGCGGTCGTGCGGATCGACCGGGCCGACCGGATCCACGCCGAGGTTCTCCGCGCCGGCCGGCTGGCGATGACGGCCCCCGGCGCCCCGTGTACGTGGAGATCCCCACCGATCTGCTGGGTGCCGAGGTGCCGGAACCCGTCGCGGAGCCCGAGCAGCCGACTGGCCGGGCAGGCGAGGTGTCCCTCGACGAGGTGTCCTCGGCGCGGCCGTCACGGAGCTGGCGGCCGCCCGTCGACCGCTGGTGTGGGCCGGCGGCGGCGCCACCGCGGCCGGGGCCGGCGATCTGGTCGCGCGGGTCGCCGAGCGGCTCGGGGCGCCGGTGCTGACCTCCTACGGCGGGCGTGGACTCCTGTCGCCGGACTCACCCTGGCTGGTGCCCCTTCCCCGCACGCCCCCGAGGCGGGGCGGCTGTGGGACGACGCCGACGTGGTGCTCGTCGTCGGCAGCGACCTGGATGCGATGAACACCCAGGGCTTCCGGCAGCCGCGGCCGCCCCGGCTGATCGCGCTCGACCTCGCCCGGCCGGTGACCTATCCGCCGGACGTGTGGGTCGAGGCGGACGCCGCGGACGCGCTGCGCGGGCTGCTCACAGCGCTCCCCGGAGAGCCGCGGGCGGCGTGGTGGGCGCGGCCCGCGGGACGGTCGGCCCACGCGGGCCCGGAGGTCGACTTCCTGGCGGCGTTCGAGTCCGGCTTGCCACCGGACGCCGTCGTGGTGGCGGACATGTGCATCCCGGGGTACTGGTACGCGGCGTTCGGCACGGTCGCCGCCGCCCGCGGGCTGGCCTACCCGGTCGGGTGGGGGACGCTCGGCTTCGGCTTCCCGCGTCGCTCGGGGCTGCGCTGTCCGGCCGGCCCACGGTGGCGCTGGTCGGGGACGGCGGGTTCCTCTACGCCTGCGGCGAGCTCGCCACCGCTGCCCAGGAACGGCTCCCGGTGACCGTCGTGCTGGTGGACGACGGCGGGTACGGCATGTTGCGGTACGACTTCACCCACCGGGACGAGGAGCCGCTGGGGTGCGACCTCGGATCGCCGGACTTCGTGGCCCTCGCGCGGTCCTTCGGCGTGCTGGCGCGCCGGGTCACCGTCGGCGAACTGGGGCCGGCCATGGCCGACGGCCTCGCGTCCGGCGGGCCGTCGCTGCTGGTGCTCGAGGCGGCCTTCACGCCGCCGCTCACCACGTCGCCGCGGTGGTACCGCGCCCAGGGCTGACCCGGGCGGTCAGGGGTGGAGGCGCTCCAGCGGTCCGGGCTCGTGCGGGTGCTCGGTGTGGCCGAGCTCCTGCGGGGTCGAGCCGGCGCCGGCATCGGTGGCCGTCTCGCCCTCGCGTGCGGCCAGCCACCGCTCCGCGTCGAGGGCGGCCATGCATCCGGTCCCCGCAGCGGTGATCGCCTGCCGGTAGACGTGGTCGACCAGGTCCCCGCAGGCGAACACGCCGTCGAGGTCGGTGGCGGTGCCGGTCGTCGTCCGGACGTACCCCTCCGGGTCCAGGTCCACCTGGCCGCGCACCAACTCCGACCGCGGGTCGTGTCCGACGGCGATGAACAGGCCGGTGACCGCCAGCTCGCCGTCCTCACCCGTACGTCGGTTGCGGGTGCGCACCGTCGCCAGCCGGCCGTCCTCGCCGACGGCCTCCTCGACCTCGGTGTCCCACACAATCTCGATCGTGGGGTTGTCGAAGGCCCGCTCCTGCATGATCTTGCTCGCGCGGAGCGTGTCCCGCCGGTGGACGAGGAACACCTTCCGCGCGAACCGGGTGAGGAAGGTGGCCTCCTCCAGGGCGCTGTCGCCGCCGCCGACGACGGCGATGTCCTGGTCCCGGAAGAAGAACCCGTCGCAGGTCGCGCACCAGCTCACCCCGTGGCCGGAGAGCTCCTTCTCGCCCGGGATGCCCAGCTCCCGGTAGGCCGACCCCATGGCCAGCACGACCGTCTTCGCCCGGTAGGTCTCCTCGCCGACCCGGACCTCCTTGACCGGGCCGGTCAGGTCCACGGAGGTGACGTCGTCGGTGACGAGCTCCGCGCCGAACCGCTCGGCCTGGCTGCGCAGGTGGCCCATGAGCTCCGGTCCCATGATCCCGTCCGGGAAGCCGGGGAAGTTCTCGACGTCGGTCGTGGTCATGAGGGCACCGCCTGCGGTGACGGCGCCCTCGAACACCAGCGGCCCGAGGTTGGCCCGCGCGAGGTAGATCGCCGCCGTGTAGCCCGCCGGGCCCGATCCGATGACGATGGTGTTCCGTATCTGACGCTCGTCCACGACTCTCCTCATCTCGGCGGCTGGAGTGCGCCGCCCCGTGCTCGGTGGCCTCAGCCCGTGTGGTCGAGCACGGCCTGGAGGCGCTGCTGGGCGTCGTCGGTGGCGATACACAGGGCCTGGGCCGCCGCGTCGACCAGGCGGTGCCGGTCGCCCCCGACCCGCATGGCCTCCTTGGCCAGGCGCTGGGCCAGGGGGCGCCCTTCGCCAGCTCCGCCAGCAGCTCCTCGAGCGTGGCGTCGAGGAGGTCGGCGGGGACGACCCGCGACGCCAGCCCCATGGTTGCGGCCTCGACGCCCCGGATGCGCCGGCCGGTGAGGACCAGATCGGTCGCCGCACCGGTACCGACGAGTGCGGCCAGCCGGGTCAGGGCGCCGGCACTCGGGATGATGCCCAGGCGGACCTCCGGAAGTCCCCACTGCGCGTCCTCGCTGGTGATCCGGAAGTCGCAGGCCAGCGCGAGCTCGCACCCGCCGCCGAGGGCCGCTCCCTCGACCAGTGCGACGGTGGGCCACGGGTGGTCGTGCAGGCGCTGGAACAGGGAGCTGTTCACGCGGCCGAGGCTGTCGTCGACCGTTCGCGCCTTGAGCGAGGCGATGTCGGTGCCGGCCACGAACATGCCCGGTGTGCCGCTGCGGAGGACCAGGGGAGGGAAGTGGTGGCGTACCGGTCGACCACCTCGCCGAGAGCGCGGCTCATGTCCACCGAGAGGGCGTTGCGGCGTTCCGGCCGGTCGAACAGCACGGTGACGGCGTCCGTGCCTTCCCGGACGACCAGCGGCAGGGAATCCGCGGCACGCGTCTCCGGTTCCGGCGGCATTGCCACACTGTATAGGATGTGTTCTACGCCGCTCGCTTCCACGGGAAAGAGATCCGACGTGCCGATGCAGGCCCTACCCTCCGCCCAGGTAGCCGCTCTCCTCGACGGAGTCGGTGTGCCACAGGCCCGGATCGTCGCGGTCGACTCCGCGGACGACGTCGCCGCAGCCTTCACCGGTCTCGGCGTCCGGCCCGTCGTCCTCAAGGCCGGGGGTCTTCTGCACAAGACCGACGCAGGAGGAGTGGTCCTCGGGCTGCGCGACGCGGAGACCGCGGCGGAGACGGCCCGCGAGATGGTGGCCAAGGTCGGCCCGGAGGCCTACCCGCTGCTCCTCCAGCAGCAGGTGAGCGGGCTCGAGATCCTCGTCGGCGCGCGGCGCGACCCGCAGCTCGGTGCCGCGCTCGTCGTGGGGCTCGGGGGTCGCCACCGAGGTGCACGCCGATGTCGTGACCACGATGGCGCCCGTCTCGCCGTCCCAGGCCCTCGACGCGCTGCGCCGGCTGCGGGCGTGGCCCCTCCTGGACGGCTTCCGTGGTGACGCCGGGCGCGACGTGGGCGCCCTCGTCGAGACCATCGTGGCGGTGTCCCGGCTGGTGGAGGACGATCCCGGCATCGTGGAGCTGGACCTGAACCCCGTGATGGTGGGCGTCGAGGGCACGGCGTCGTCGTCGTCGACGCCAGGATCATCCGTACCGACGAGCCGGCGCTGGCGGCGCGTCCGCGCCACGACCTGGACCGGATGCTGCGGCCCGAGCACGTGGTCGTCGTGGGCGTGTCCGACGACGAGCACAAGGTCGGCGCGCGGCTGTTCCGGTACCTGGACGACCACGGCTTCCCCGGCCGGCTGGACGCGGTGCACCCGTCCGGCGGTGAGATCCGGGGACGGCGGCGCTACGCCTCCCTCGCCGAGGTGGAGGGCTCGCCCGACCTGGTGTGCGTCACAGTCCCGGGGCGCTTCGTCCCGGACGTCGCCCGGCAGGCCGTCGAGAAGAAGGCCGGCGGCGTGATCGTGCACAGTTCCGACTTCGCGGAGGTGGGCGAGGCCGGCCGCGCGGCCCAGGAGGAGCTCGCGCAGATCCTCATCGAGGGCGGAATCCCCTGGCCGGGCCGAACGACATGGGCATCGTGGCGCCGTACCGGGAACTGACCGCGTCCATCTCCGGCGGGCTCGAGGAGGAGCTGGTCAAGGGCGGCGTGGCGCTGCTCAGCAGCTCGGGCGCCCTCGGGAGCTGTCTCGGCACCCGCCTGATGGGCGAGCGGATCGGCCTCTCCTACTGGATCCACGCGGGGAACGAGGCCGACCTCGTCATCGCCGACTACCTGGAGTGGCTCGCCGGGGACGAGGAGACCCGGTCGGTCGCGCTGCTCCTCGAGGACATCAAGGACGGCCCCCGGTTCATCGCGGCCGGCCGGCGGATGGCCGAGGCCGGCAAGCCGATGTTCGCCTACAACATGGTGCGGTCCGACCGCGGCCGGGAGGCGGCGCTGAGCCACACCGGTGCCATGGTGGGGTCGTTCGCGGTCCGCGAGGCGGTGGTCGAGGCGGCCGGCATGGTCAGCGTGCCGTCGTTGCGGGTGCTCGAGGACGCCGTCGCACTCGCCGCCCAGGAGCCGCTCCCGGCCGGCGACCGCCTGGTCGCGGTCACCTTCTCCGGCGGCGCCTGCTCGATCATCGCCGACGAGGGCGAGGTCGCCGGCATCGAGCTGCCCGACCTCTCCCCGGAGACCCGCGAGGCCGTCCGGCCGCACGTCCCGTCCTACGCCGCCGTCCGCAACCCCTGGACTGCAGCTACCAGATGATCACCCAGCCCGAGGCGTTCGAGCGGCTGCTGATCGCGCTCACCGAACGCGGCGAGTACGACGCGCTGCTGCTGCAGTTCACGACCAACGCCGACCCCTACGCCGAGAAGCTCGCCGAGAAGGTGGTCGAGATGCGCCGGCGGCTGGGCATCCCGCTGTACATCTCGCGCTTCGGTGGCGAGCAGCTCGCGCCCAAGGCCCTGGCGGTCTACCGGGAGGCCGGCGTGCACGTCATGGACGCGCCGGACCGGGCCACGCTCGCGATCGCCGCCGTCATGGCCGGCGCCCGCCAGCTGCGGCGTCCGACCGCGCCGGCCGCGCGATGAGCGCCGGTACCCGCCCTCCGCTGACCGCCCAACTGGTCGACTGGGCCGCCGACGTCACCTTCGCCGACCTCCCGCCCGAGGTGGTGCACCAGGCCAAACGGGTGCTCCTCGACTACGTCGCGGCAGCCCTCGTCGGCACCACGTCCGACGCCGCGCAGATCCTGCGGCGCTACGTGGCCGACACCGAGGGTCCCGGGCCGTCCACCGTCATCGGCACGTCGCTGCGGGTCTCCCCGCCGAGCGCCGCGCTGGTGAACGGCACCGCGACGCACGGCCTGGAGGTCGACGACGGCTACACGCCGGGCAGCACCCATCCGGGCGGCCCGATCGGCTCGGCGGTCCTCGCTGTGGCCGAGGCGCGGGGATCCGGCCCGGAGGAGATCCTCCTCGCGACGGCGATCGGGCTGGAGCTGACCTGCCGCATCGGCGGTGCCGGGCACCCGGCCACGTGGCGCCGGGGCTTCCACAACACCCCCTCAACGGAGTCTTCGGCTCCGCGGCGGCCGTCACCCGGCTGCTCGGGGGCGACCGCACCGACCTGGCGAACGCCCTCGGGCTGGCCGGGTCGCACGCCGGGGGCTGTTCGAGTTCCTGCACGGCGGCGGCGAGGTGAAACGGCTGCACCCGGGGAAGGCGGCCCGGGACGGCATCGTCAGCGCGGAGCTCGCCGTCCGGGGTCTCACCGGCCCGACGACGGTGCTCGAGGGGCCGAGCGGCTACTTCCGGGCCTTCGCCGACGACGACTACGACCCCGACCACCTCGTCGGCGACCTGGGCGGCACGTGGCGGATGCTCGGCATGTACGTCAAGCCCTATCCGTGCTGCCGGCACCTGCACGGCCCGATCGACGCGATCCTGGCGCTGCAGCGCGAGGAGGCGATCGATCCGGACGCCGTCGATTCCGTGCGGGTGGAGACGTTCACCGCTGCCTCCCGGCACGGCGGGAAGAAGATCGACGAGTTCCTCGACGCCCAGATGAGCATCCCCTACGCGGTCGCCGTCACGATGCTGCACGGCATCCCCGGGCTCGAGCACTTCGGCGACGAGTACCGCGACGACCCCGGCTCCGCCGGATCGTGGGCGTGGTCGAGACCGAGGAGGCCGCGGACTGCGTCCGCGACTTCCCGGCGATGCGTCCCGCCCGCGTCACCGTCCGGGCGAACGGGAAGGAGCGCGCCCTGCGCATCGACCAACCCTACGGCGAGCCCAGCAACCCGGTGCTCGACGAGGACCTCGAGGCCAAGCTGCACCGGCTGGCCGATCCCGTGGTGGGCGCCGACCGGGTCGCCGACATCGCCGCGGCCATCTGGGCCTTCGACGATCCCGGCCGGCTCTTCGCGCTGCTGGGCACGGAGGCCCGGCGGTGACGGCGCAGGCCGGGCCGCACATCGTCTTCTGGGGCGGCGAGGGCCCGATCAGCGCGCTGTACCGCGAACGGCTGCCCGAGGGTGGCGGCTCAGCGCCCCGCGGGACCGGGACGACGAGGAGGGCAAGCTCCGGCTGCTGGCCGACGCCGACGTCGTCGTGCACACCGACAGCACCCCGCTCAGCCGGGCTCAGCTGGACGCGGCGCCCCGGCTGCGGCTGCTGCACCGGCAGGGCGTCGGCCTCGATGCCGTCGACCTGGAGCTCATGCGCGAGCGGGACGTGGCAGTGGCCCTCTGCTCGGCGGGGACCGCGTCCACCATGGCCGAGCACACCGTCCTGCTCATACTGGCGGCCAGCCGGCACCTCGTGCGCCAGCACGACGACACGCGGCGCGGGCTCTGGCCGAAGTGGGAGTACCGCAACATCTCCCTCGGCCTCGACGGGTCGACGGTCGGCATCGTCGGCTTCGGCCGCATCGGCCAGGCCGTGGCCCGGGCGGTGCTCGCCTTCGGCAGCGACGTCCTGGTCCACCGGCGCACGGACACGCCGCTGGGGAGGAATGGGCAGGCCTGCCCGTCCGGCTCGCCGGGAGCCTCGACGAGGTGTTCGCCGAGTCCGACGTCGTGACCCTGCACTGTCCGTTGCTGCCGGAGAACCGCGGCATGGTCGACGCCCGCCGGCTGGCGCTGATGCGACCGCACGCGGTGTTCGTGAACACCGCCCGTGGCGAGCTCGTCGTCGAGAGCGATCTCGTGGACGCGCTCCGTGCGGGCCGGCCCGCCGCCGCCGGTCTCGACGTCTTCGAGCAGGAGCCGGTGCCCCCGACAGCCCGCTGCTCGAGCTGCCGAACGTGGTGGTCACCGCCCACGCGGGCGCCGGCACCCGGCAGACCGCCGCGCTCAAGGCGCAGGCCGTGCTCGACAACATCGCGCGGTTCTGGTCCGGGCAGCCCCTCGAGGAGCGTGTGCTGTGAACCGCACCTGGCCCGCAGGCGTGGTCGACACCCACGTGCACACCGCGCCGGACGTGATCCCGCGGCTGATGACCGACTCGGAGTTCGCCCGGGCGACCGACGAGGCCGGGTACCGCGCCGTGGTGCTCAAGAGCCACCACACGGTCACGGCGGCCCGCGCGACGATGGCGCAGGAGCACGCCGCGACGACGCAGATCCTCGGTGGCGCCGTCCTCAACGTGCAGGCCACCGGCGGGATCAACCCGCACGCGGTCGACACCGTGCTGAAGCTCGGCGGCCGGGTGATCTGGCTGCCCACGATCACCTCGTCGAACCAGGTCCGGCACGTGGCGCAGAAGGGCACCAGCAGCGGCAACCTCACGGCGCTGGGCTCGATCGGCGGGCCGGGGCTGTCGTGCATCGACGACGAGGGCCGGCCGACCGACGACGTGTGCGCGGTCCTGGACCTGATCGCCGCCGCCGGGGCCACGCTGGCGACCGGGCACATCGGCGTCCCCGAGATCATGGCCGTCGTCCCCGAGGCCCGCCGCCGCGGCGTCCCGAACGTGCTGATCACGCACCCCGAGCACGACTGCATCGGGCTGGGCCTCGACGACCAGCTGCAGCTCGCCGAGCTCGGCGGCGTGTGGTTCGAGCGCGTGTTCGCGCTCACGCTGCCCACGAGCATCGACGTCCCCCTGGACGTGTACGCCGAGAACATCCGCACCGTCGGCGTCGACAGCACGGTCATGGCGACCGACTTCGGTCAGGCGCACAACGTCTCCCCGTGGTGGGGCTGCAGCAGTACGTCGCCGGGATGCGTGACCGCGGCTTCTCACAGGCCGACATCGAGACGATGACCGTGGCGAACCCGACGGCCGCGCTGGCGCTGGACGCGGCCAGCACCGTCCAGGAGGGCCGGGCATGACCGAGGCGCCAACCACCGGCGGACTGCGGGTCGAGGTCCGCGACCGGGTGGGCTACGTGACGATCGACCGGCCCGAACGGCGCAATGCGCTGGGCTCGGCGGAGATGGCGGCTCTCGTCGAGACGTTCGTCCGCTTCGACGCCGACGACGACGTGTGGGCCGTCGTCGTCACCGGCGCCGGGGACAAGGCCTTCTCCGCCGGACGTGACCTCAAGGAGCTCGCGGGCCGGGACTCGGCCGGCGCGCGTCCGCCGTCGCCGATGCGCGAGCCGATGCGCAATCCGTTCGAGGTCGTCCTCGAGTGCCGCAAGCCCACGGTCGCGGCGCTCAACGGCGCGGCGCTCGGCGGTGGCCTCGAGCTCGCCCTGGCCTGCGACGTCCGGCTCGCCGCGGACACGGCCACGCTCGCGCTGCCGGAGGCGCTGCGCGGGATGGGCGCCATCTTCGGCTCGGTCATGCTGCCGCGTCTGGTCCCGCTCGGCATCGCGTACGACATGCTCTACACCGGCCGCACGGTCACCGCGGACGAGGCGGCGCGCTGGGGCCTGGTCAACCGCGTCGTCCCCGCGGCCGACCTGCCGGGCGCGACCGACGAGTATCTGCGCACGCTGCTGGCCAACGCGCCGCTGACGATCCGGCGGTACAAGCAGATCATCCAGAGCAGCTTGCACCAGGCGCCGGCGGCCGCGCTGCGCCTGGACGTCCGCCCCGACCCCTACTCCAGCGAGGACCGGGTCGAGGGTGTCCGGGCCTTCGCCGAGAAGCGCGCCCCGCGGTGGCGGGCCCGGTGAGCGCCCCGGTCCCGCTGCCCGCGCGCAGCGGCGTCGTGGGCGGCGGCCGGATGGGCGCCGGCATCGCGCACGCGCTGCTGCTCGCCGGTAGCGAGGTCGTGCTGGTGGAGGCCGACGCGAGCGCGGCCCCGGCAGCCCGGCAGCGGGTGGTCGACGCGGTACGGCGCAGCGCCGAGCGGGGCGCACTCGACGGCGCCGTGGACGACGTCGTCGCCCGGCTGGAGGTGGCCACCGCCGCCGACGCCCTCACCGGCTGCGGCCTGGTGGTCGAGGCGGTGCCGGAGGACGTCGAACTGAAGGCGCGGGTGTTCACCGCCGTGGAGGCCGCCGTAGGCGACGACGCGGTGATCGCCAGCAACACCAGCAGCCTGCCGATCACCCGGCTGGCCGGTGCCCTGCGCCGCCCCGACCGGGCTCTCGGGCTGCACTTCTTCAACCCGGTGCCCGCCAGCCTGCTGGTCGAGGTCGTGGTGGGGAGGCCACCGACCCGGCGGTGGTCGAGCGGGCCACCGGCTGGGTGGCCACGCTCGGAAAGACGCCGGTCGTCGTCCGCGACGCCCCGGGCTTCGCCAGCAGCCGGCTGGGGCTGGCGCTGGGCCTGGAGGCGATCCGGATGGTGGAGGAGGGCGTCGCCTCGCCCGCGGACATCGACGCCGCCATGACCCTGGGCTACAAGCACCCCACCGGGCCGCTGCGGCTCACCGACTTGGTCGGCCTCGACGTGCGGCTGGGCATCGCCCGCCACCTGGCGGCGACCCTGGGCGCTCGGTTCCACCCACCGGACCTGCTGGTCGACAAGGTGGCGCGCGGTGAATTGGGCCGCAAGAGCGGGCAGGGCTTCTACGAGTGGAGCGAGGCGTGACCGGGCCGGGCGGTGCTCCGGGGCAGGATCGACCCGTGACCGCACCTCGACAGCCTCGACTCAGGGTCGTCTACGGGATCCTCGTGGCGCTGCTGGCGATCGCCGGCGTGCTGCTCGTGGCCGGCGAGGCGGTCTGGGCACTCCTCGTGCTCGGGATCGCCACACTGCTCAACGTCCGCCTGACGATGTTCCGGCGCCGCCTCGGCCGCGGCGGAACCGCGGACGGGAGCCAGCGGGATTCCTAGCCGCCCGGGCCGGCGACGACGCCGGGCCGGATCCACCGCCACCCGGTGCCGCACCGGGGACGCCTGACCGGGAGCACGCCATGACCGCACCGCTCACCACCCCGCCCGTCGTCGTCGGCTACGTGCCGAACGCCCAGGGGCGGGCCGCCCTGCACCACGGCATCGCCGAGGCCCGCCTGCGCGGCACGGGCGTGCTGGTCGCGAACTCCGCGGGCTCCGACGGATTCGCCGATGCCAAGCGGATCGGCGACGAGGACGACGCGGCGCTCCGGACCGAGCTGGCCGCCGCCGGCGTCCCCTTCGAGGTGCGGCAGCTGGGCTCGCAGCGCAGCCCCAGCGAGCACCTGGTCGAGCTCGCCGAGGAGGTCGAGGCTCCGCTGCTGGTCATCGGCCTCCGGCAGCGCAGCCTGGTCGGGAAACTGATCATGGGCAGCAACGCGCAGCGGATCCTGCTCGACGCCACCGTGCCCGTCCTGGCCGTCAAGGCGAGCTGACCCCTCACCCCTCGCGGAGGCGGATCGCCGCGACGAGCAAACCTATAGAGTATGAGATCGGCCTGGCCGGAACGGTCCGGCCTCGAGCACGAGGAGTGTCATGGCAGACAGTGGAAAGCCGCTCGAGGGCAGGACGGCGCTGATCACCGGCGCCGGCCGCAACATCGGCCGCGCGATGGCCCGCCGGCTCGCCGAGGCCGGGGCCGACATCGTGGTCAACGTCCGCCAGAACAAGGAGGAGGGCGAGCAGACCGCCGACGAGGTGCGCGCCCTCGGCGGGAAGGCCACCGTCGTCACCGGCGACGTCGCGAAGGTCGAGGACGTCCGCGCGATCTTCGAGCACGCCGCCGCCGAGTTCGGCCCCGTGCACATCCTGATCAACAACGCCGCCGTCCGACCGCACCAGCCTTTCCTGGAGATCACCCCCGAGGACTGGAACTGGGTGCTCGGCGTCGGTCTCACCGGCGCCTTCCACTGCGCGCAGGCCGCCATCCCCGGCATGGTCGAGGCCGGCTGGGGCCGGATCATCAACATCTCGGGCCGCGACGGGTTCTCCGGCATCCTCAACCGCGCCCACGGCGTGACGGTGAAGGCCGGCATCCACGGCTTCACCAAGGCCCTCGCCCTGGAGTTCGGGCCCAGCGGCATCACCACGAACACCGTCGTGCCCGGGCTGATCCGCACCACGCGCCCGGCGGAGTGGTACCCGACGCTGTCCTACGAGGAGCGGGAGAAGGGCATCCCGGTGCGGCACGCGGGCGACGTCGACGACATCGCCCGCACCGTCCGCTTCCTGGTGGCCGAGGGCGAGTACATCTGCGGCCAGGCCGTGCACGTCAACGGCGGCGAGTTCCTGGTCACCTGAGCACGCGACGGGACTGACGGCGGGAGGTGGCGCGGGGAGAGGAGATCAGCGGTGGTGTCGCGGTGACGGACGTCCGCCTTCCGCGGTGGCTGCTCCCGCTGCTCCTCTCCGCGGTGCTCGTGCAGACCGCGCTGAACCTTGCCCGGCCGCTGGTCACCTACCGGGTGATCGGTCTCGGTGGGGACGCCCTCGCCGTCGGGCTGGTCGCGGCCGCGTTCGCGATCCTGCCGCTGGCCGCGGCCATGCCCCTGGGCCGGTTGACCGACCGGCTGCGCGGGCTGGTCGGGATCCTCACGGTCGGCATGGTCCTGTCGGCCGGTGGCACGCTCGCCATGTCGACGACCGGCAGCCTGACCGCGCTCGCCGCGACCAGCGCCATCCTGGGCCTCGGCCAGCTGGTCTTCATGCTGTCGGCCCAGGGCATCATCGCCCGCTGGTCCGGCGATCACCGGCTCGACCGGGGCTTCGGCCTGTTCACCGCCGCGGTCGCGGTCGGTCAGCTGCTGGGGCCGCTCCTGGTCGGGGCGCTGCTCGGCGACGCCAGCGGGACCGCGCTGCTCCAGGCCAGCCGGGTCGCGCTCTGGGTCGCGGCCGGCATCGCCCTGCTGTCGGTCCCGGTGGCGGGGTCGTGGCGTTGCGCGTGCCGCGGACCCCTCGACGTCCCGAGGGCGAAACCCGGGAGCCGATCGACTCCAGCCTGACCCTGATGCGTTACCGCGGCGTGAAGACGACGATGTACGCCAGCATGGCGCTGCTGTCGACGGTGGACATCCTCACCGCCTACCTGCCCCTGCTCGGCGAGCAGCGGGGCATCTCGCCCGTGGCGGTCGGGGTGCTGCTGGCGCTGCGCTCGGCCGCGACCATCTCCTCCCGCCTGCTGCTCGACGTGATGCTCCGGTGGCGCAGCCGGGAACGGTTGATCGTGATCAGCGCCGGCGGCGCCGCGGTCGCGCTCGCGGTCGTCCCGGTCGAGGGGATCGGCCTCGTCGGGATGGCTGCCGCGATGGTGGTCGGCGGCTTCCTGCTCGGCGTCGGCCAGCCGCTCACGATGAGCATGCTGGCCATGGCCGTGCCGGGCAACGCGCGCAGCAGCGTGCTGGCGCTGCGCATGGTCGCCAACCGGGTCGGGCAGGTGGCGGTGCCCGGCACGGCCGGCGTCGTGGCGGGCGCGGCAGGGGCGGCGGGCGCCTGGTGGCTGTCCTGCGTGGTGCTGGCAACGGCGGCGGTGGTCTCCCGCCGGGCGGGGCCGGGGTCGCTGGGCGCCTGAGGACGCGGCGGATCGGCGGCATCCTCCCTCACCGTGGCGGGTCCTCCCTCGCCGTCGACGCTGAGGGAGGACCCGCCACGATCAGGTCAGCTGATCATGGGCGGCGCTGCGGTCAGGCGGGCCGGAGCACCGTCATCGCTGAGACCGGGGCACCGCGCCGCTCCAGCGCGTCGGTCGCGATCGCGATCAGGGTGGGCTCGGGGACGAGGCAGTCCGCGCAGGCCGCGTCGTCGAAGGACAGGCGCAGCTCGTACACGCCCGCCTCGACGTCGGCGAGCTCGACGCTGACGCCCTCGTCGAGCATCGCGGTGAGTTCCTCCTCGGCCTCGGCCTTGGCGGTGGGGAGGGCGGCGTCTGCGGCCATGACTGCTCCTGTTCCTTCGTGCCTAGAGGTGCTCGCGCAGCTTCGCCGCGTGCAGCACGTGGTCACGGGCGCAGTTCTGCGCCCGCTTGGCGTCGCGGTCGCGCAGCGCCGCGATGATCTCGTCGTGGTCGGCGGCTAGTGCCCGCGCCGCGTCGGGGTCGGCCCAGATGGTCACCCGGGGCGGGAACAGCTGCCACAGGCTGGACGCGTGCGAGGCGATGAGCTCCGAACCGGCGTGGTAGATCGTGAAGTGCAGGCGGCGGTTGAGGACGGCGAGGTCCTCGCCGTCGCCACCGCGGTGGTTGCGGATCTCCTCGTGGACCGCCTCGATGCGGTCGAACTGCTCGTCGGTCATCCGCTCGCAGGCCACAGCGGTGGCCAGCGCCTCGATCTCGGCGCGGAGCAGGTAGACGTCCCGCACGCGCTCGGGGACAGCTCGCGGACCGTGGCGCCGCGGTGCGGGGCATAGCTGATCGTGCCGCCAGCCTCGAGCAGGCGCAGTGCCTCCCGCACGGGGTGGCGCTCACGCCGTAGCGGGCCGCGATCTCGCTCTGCCGCAGCGACGTTCCGGGGACGACGAGTCCGCTGGCGATGTCCTCGCGCAGCCGCTTGAGGACGTACTCGGTCTTGCTCAGCGGGGGACCGGTGAGTCCCTCGTCCTGCATCGTGCTGACGTCGGTCATCCGGGCACCGTCCTGGTCGTGGGCCGTCCGTCTCCCGACCGGAGAGTCGACGGCCGGAGCTGCCGGCGGGCCACGGCGCGCGCCGAACGCGCGAACGACGCCTCGCGGCAGGCTATACACGATACGGGTTGCCCGCGCGCACAGGCTCCGACGGACGAGAGATCCCCGACCGGCCGACCGCACGGGGCGGCCAGGACGAACGCGAGCGCGGTGAATCGGCACCGGGCGGCTCCGCATCACGGCTTGCTATCGACTGTCGTCGGCTGTTGTCGGCATCACATACATCCTATACCGTCCATTCCGGGCGTCCCGCTGTGGCGCCGATCACCGATGAACCGCCAGGCGCACGCGCCGGAAACGGAGAGCTCCGGGATGGTCGTTCGGATCGTCGACCCGTCGGGCAGTGAGCCCCCACCCAACGGCTGACCACCTCGCCGCGCCCGTCGTCGCTGGCCGGGGCCCGCATCGCCGTGCTGGACAACGGCAAGCCCAACGCCTCGCACATCGTGGGCACGCTGGGCCGCCACCTGGCCGAGCGCTTCGGCGCCGAGCAGCCGGTGGCGGCCGAGAAGCCGAACTCCTCGCGCCCGTTCGAGCCGGAGGTCCTGGACCGGTTCCGCAACTTCGACGCCGCGATCGTCGGCGTCGGTGACTAGGGCTCCTGCACGTCGTGGAGTGTCCATGACTCAGCTGAGCTCGAACGCCGGGGAATCCCGACCGTCATGATCGCCACGGACCTGTTCCTGCCTCTGGCGCGTGCGGTCGCACGCCAGGAGGGGCTGGAGTCGATGGCCGTCGTCACCGTCTCGCACCCGGTCGGTGGCGTGGAGCCGCACGTGCTCGACGAGCGGCTCGCCGCCGCTGTCGACCGCGTGGCCGAGGCCCTGCTCTCCTCGCCCGAGGAGGTGCGGACGGTGTCGGTGCCGGCTGTCCACGACGCCCCGGGTGACGTGCTGGAATTCCTCGCCTTCGCCGACGGGCGGCGGTGGAGCGACGGCCTGCCGCTCGTGCCGCCCACGGAGGAGCTCGTGGCCCGGGCGGTCGCCGCGACCGGGCGCGCGGCGGGCGAGGTGCTCGGTCTCGTCCCGCCGTCCAACCGCGGGGCCACCGTGGGGGCGGTCGCGGCCAACGCCGTCATGGCCGGCTGCCCACCGGAGCTGATGCCGGTGGTCGTGGCCGCGGTCGAGGCCGCACTGGTGCCGAGCTTCAACCTGCAGGCGCTCACCACCACGACGCACCCGGTGACGCCGCTCGTGATCGTGCACGGACCGGTGGCCGAGCGGCTGGGCTTCAACGGCGGCGCGAACGTGTTCGGCCAGGGCAACCGCGCCAACGCCGGCGTGGGGCGCGCGCTGCGGCTCGTGCTGCAGAACATCGGCGAGGCGCGACCGGGGAGACCGACCGGGCCACCCACGGGACGCCGGGCAAGTACGCGTACTGCATCGCCGAGGACGCCACCTCTCCGCTCGGCACGTTCCACGAAGAGCGCGGCGGCGGTCCCGAGGGTGCGGTGACCGTTCTCGGGGGCGAGGGGCCGCACAACATCAACGACCACGGCAGCACCGACGCCGCCGGCCTCCTCACCACCATCGCCGGCACGGTGGCCAGCCTGGGCAGCAACAACCTGTACCTGCGGGGTCAGCTGCTGCTCGTGCTGGGCCCGGAGCACGCCGAGGTGCTGGCCCGCGACGGCTACGACCGGCGACAGATCCAGGAGGCGGTGCACGCCCATCCGCGTGCGCGGGTCAGCCTGGCCGGCGTCTCCGCGGGCAACCTCGACCGCTACCGGCGCACCGCGCCGCACGTCTTCGAGGGCATCCCGGACGACGCCGTCGTCCCCATGCTCGACGGGCCGGAGAGCCTGCTGGTCATGGTGGCCGGCGGTCCCGGCAAGCACTCGATGCTCGTGCCGACCTTCGGCACGACCGAGGCGGTCACCGTCGACGTCTCCCCGGCACGCCCCCGGGAGACGCCGGTGGGTGAACCCCGCACCTCTCCTTCCGCCGCCGGGCCCCCGGCGGCGGACCGGCACAGCACCTGGACACATCCGATGACCTGTTCGACGACGAGGAGTTCGACGATGAAGAAGCACGCTCTGCGAGGCACCATTGCCGCGGTCAGCGCCCTGGCCCTGGTGGCGTGTGGGAGTGACGGTGGGAGTGACGGCGGCGACACGGCCGACGCCGGTGGCGGCGACGCCGCGGCGTGGGAGCCCAACCGGCCCATCACCTACATCATCCCCTACGGCACGGGTGGCTCGACCGACCCGATCGGGCGCCAGTTCGCCGGCCAGCTCTCCGAGATCCTCGGCGTCGACGTCAACGTCGAGAACCGCGAGGGTGGCGCGGCGACGATCGGCACCACCGGCATCGTCACGGCCCAGCCCGACTGCTACACCCTCGGTCTGTCCAACCACACCGCGCTGGCCAACCAGCCGGCCCTGAACCCCGACCTGCCCTTCCAGACGACGGACGACTACACCCCGCTCGTCAAGCTCGCCGACATCCCGGTCGTGCTCGCCGTCAACGCCGACACCCCGTGGCAGACGCTCGACGAGTTCCTCGCCGCGGCCGAGGCCGACCCGAACGGCATCGGCTACGCCACCTCGGGGGCCGGCGGCACCCCGGACACCAACGCCAAGCTGCTGGAGATCCGCACGGGCATCGAGCTCAACCGGGTGCCGTTCAGCGGGGGCGGCGGTGAGGCGCTCACCGCGGTCGTCGCCGGCGAGATCGAGTCGATCGGCACCTTCTACCCGTCGATGGAGGGCTTCGTGGACTCCGGTGACCTGCGGCCGCTGGGCGTCTTCTACGACGAGGCGTACGACCTCCTGCCCGACCTGCCCCTGATCGGCGAGGGCATCGATGATGCTGTGACTCCCGCGGCCTACTACACGATCGCACCGGCGGGCCTCGACGAGGAGTGCCGGGACACGCTGGTCGAGGTGTCCAAGCAGATCGTGGAGTCCGACGAGTACCGCGCCTTCGCGGAGGAGAACGGCTACGTGGTCGACCCGATCCAGCTCGACGAGCTGGCTGAGGAGATCGACAACTACCGGCCGGTCTTCGAGGAGATCGAGGGCTCCGACGCCTGATCCGTCGCCAGCGACCTCAGGAAGGAACGTATGAGCCGGCAGAGTCCGGCCGACGCCCCACCCACCACGCGGCCGGCCCTTGACAGCAAGCGCAAGGGCCGGCTCGTGGTCGGGGGCCTCGGCCTCCTACTGGGTCTCTGGTTCACCTGGTACACGTGGGGAACGTGCCCATGGGCACCCGGGAGCGACCCGGTGCCGGGGTGTTCCCGCTCATCATCGGCATCGCGATGATCGCGGTGTCGGTCCTCACGCTCGTGGAGGCCTGGTTCACCGACCGGGTCACCGGCGAGCTGAACCTGCCCAAGGGGCGAAGCTCCGCACCGTGCTGCTGATGGCGGCGGCGGTGGTCGTGTTCGTCGCCCTGTACCAGGTCCTGGGGCAGTACATCGCCTCGTCGCTGTTCCTGATCGCGGCGCTGAGCATCCTCGGCACGCGGTCGATGCTGCGGAACGTCGTCTACGGCGCGGCGATCGGGATCGGCATCTCGGCGTTCTTCATGGAACTTCTCGAGGTGCGGCTGCCCGAGGGCCTGCTCGGGCCGACGGGGCTGATCGGGGGCTGTTCCTGTGAACTCGTGGGAAGGGCTGCTCTACGGGCTCGAGCTCGTCTTCACCGTCGAGCTCCTGCTCGCCGCGTTCATCGGCGCGGCGGCCGGCACGGCCATCGGCGTCCTGCCCGGTCTCGGCCCCGTGGCCGGCGCGGCGCTCATCCTGCCGCTCACCTTCAGCCTGCCCCCGCGGCCGGCCTGATCATGATCGCCGGCGTCTACGCCGGCTCCATGTACGGCGGGTCGACGACGTCGGTGCTGATGAACATGCCCGGCGAGGCGGCCTCGGTGGTCACCGCCATCGACGGCTACGAGATGACCCGGAAGGGCCGGGCAGGGCCGGCGCTGTCGATCATGGCGGTGGGCTCGTTCATCGCCGGCACCATCGCCATCATCCTGGTGACGCTCATGTCGCCGCTGCTGTCGAACGTGGCGCTGCTGTTCGGTCCGGCCGAGTACCTGGCGCTCACCGGTGGCGGTCTGCTGATCCTCGCCCGCGTGTCGGGCGGCAGCCCGGCCAGCGGGTTCTTCCCGATGGTGCTCGGCGTGATGCTCGGGACGGTCGGGGTCGAGGGTGTGACCGGGATCTTCCGCTACACCTTCGGCATCCAGGAGCTGGCGCTCGGGTTCTCGCTGGTGCCGGTGGCCATCGGCCTCTACGGCATCGCCGAGATCTTCCTGATCATCGAGGACCCCGACCGGGCGGCGAAGGTCCGCAGCGTCAAGCTGAAGGAGCTGCTGCCCAGCCGCGAGGAGTGGCGGCGGTCGTTCGCGCCCTGGGGCCGCGGATCGCTCGTCGGCTTCTTCTTCGGCCTGCTCCCGGGGCCCTCCGCCACGCTCTCCAGCTTCGCGTCCTACCGCCTGGAGAAGTCGGTCTCCAAGCACCGCGACGAGATGGGGACCGGCGCGGTCGAGGGCGTCGCCGGCCCGGAGGCGGCCAACAACAGCGCCGCGGTGGGCAGCCTGGTCCCGCTGCTGTCGCTGGGCCTGCCGTTCTCGGCCACGTTCGCGCTCATGCTGGCGGCGATGGTGGTGCAGGGCATCCAGCCCGGCCCGCTGCTCATCGAGCAACGCCCGGACATCTTCTGGAGCCTCATCGCGTCGATGTACGTCGCGAACGTGATGCTGCTGATCCTGAACCTGCCGATGGTCGGTGTCTGGGTCAGCGTGCTGCGCATCCCGAAGAGCATGCTGATGCCCGGCATCATCGTGATCGCGGTGCTGGGCGCCTACAGCACGCGGTTCAGCATGCTGGACGTCTACGTGCTGGTCGTGCTCGGCGCCATCGGCTGGATCATGCGAAAACTCGACTTCGCCCTCGCGTCGATGATCGTCGGGCTGGTGCTCGGACCGTTCATCGAGAAGCACTTCCGGGAGGGGCTGTTCCTCAGCCGGGGGACATCTCGTTCTTCTGGCACAGCGGCATCGCCATCGGCATCTGGTGCGTCGCGCTCCTCGTGATGTTCGGCGGGCCGCTGTGGAACCTCGTCCGCCGCAGGCTGGTGCCGCCGGAGGCCGACAAGGTCAAGCTCGAGGTCGAGGACTGAGCTCCGCCCCGTCGACCCGCCCGTCGGCGGTCGGCGGGGACCGACGCCCCGGCGTCTTCCGCAGAACATCGACGACCGATCGAATGAGGGGACCATCGTGGACTTCCGGCTCGACGAGGACCAGGCGGCGTTCGCCGCCGCGGTGCGGGACTTCGCCCGCTCCGAGCTGCGGGACTCGGCCGTGGAGCTCGCGCACGCGCCCGGCTACCCGTGGGACGTGGCGAGGAAGCTGGCCAAGAACAACCTGCTCGGCCTGACGCTGCGCGAGGAGGACGGCGGCCAGGGCGCGTCGCTCATGGACGCCGTGATCGCCATCCAGGAGGTCGCCTACGCCTCCCCGAAGGCCGCCGACATCGTGCAGGCCGGCAGCTTCGGCGCCATCCGGACGCTGGCGGAGTACGCGACCCCCGAGCAGAAGGAGCGCTTCCTCCCCGGCCTGCTGTCCGGCGAGAAGCTCATCTCGCTGGGGATGTCGGAGTCCGAGGCCGGCTCCGCCGTCACGGAGCTGCGTACCAGCGCCGTCCAGGACGGCGACGAGTACGTCATCAACGGGACGAAGATCTTCGGGACGCACAGCCCCGAGGCCACGCTCTACCTGGTCTACGTCCGGTTCGGTCCCGGGACGTCGAACATCGGCTCGGTGCTGGTGGAGCGGGACACCCCGGGCTTCACCGTCGGCGCCAAGCACGAGTACATGAGCGGCGAGGAGTGGTCCGAGCTGGTCTTCGAGGACTGCCGGATCCCGGCCGAGAACGTGCTGCTGGGGCCCGGCGGGTTCAAGAAGCAGATCTCCGGCTTCAACGTCGAGCGGATCGGCAACTCCGCGCGCGCCCTGGCGCTGGGCCGCTACGCCTACGAGGAGGCCCGCCAGCACGCACTGGTCCGCGAGCAGTTCGGCAAGGCGCTGTGCGAGTTCCAGGGCCTGCAGTGGAAGTTCGCCGACATGGCGGTCAAGCTCGACTCCGCGCAGCTGCTGCTCTACCGCGCCGCGACGAGCGCCGACGACGGGCTGCCCTCGGCCTACGACACGTCGGTGGCCAAGCTCGCGTGCAACACCGCCGGCTTCGAGTGCGCCAACGAGGCGCTCCAGGTGATGGGCGGGCTGGGCTACAGCACCGACTCGCTGGTGGAGTACTGCCTGCGCCGCACCCGCGGCTGGATGATCGCCGGTGGCTCTCTGGAGATGCTGCGCAATCGCATCGCCGAGACGGTGTTCGACCGGCGGTTCGACCAGCGCAGGTAGCCCGTCCTCCCGACCCGCCCCCAGGCATAGGAACCTTTACCCCCGTCCCGGCGCCCCAGAACGGGGGTAAAGGTACCTATGCCCGGTGAGGGCGAGCCGGTCTGATCAGCGCCCGCACCGACCGGAGGAGATCCCCATGTCAGGGCACGTCATCGACTCGGAGCTGTTCGGCAACAGCTACTCCACGGCGCAGATGCGCGAGGTGTTCTCCTCGCGCAGCGTCCTGCAGTCCTGGATCGACACCGAGAGCGCGCTCGCCCGCGCCCAGGCGACCCTGGGCCTGGTGCCGCAGGAGGCCGCCGACGACATCACCGAACGCGGCGTCGTCGACGACTTCGACCTCGCGTCGCTCGCGGCGGGGATCAAGGCGACGTCCCACCCCTGATGCCGTTCCTGCGGCGCTACCAGGAGCTGTGCTCCGAGGAGACCCGCGGCTGGCTGCACTGGGGCGCGACCACGCAGGACATCGCCGACACCGGAACGGCGTTGCGGATGAAGCGCGCGCTCGAGATCATCGCCGACGACCTCGCCGCCATCCGGGAGCGGCTGCGGCAGCTCGCCGAGGAGCACGCCGAGACGGTCATGCCCGGGCGCACGCACGGCCAGCACGCGCTGCCGATCACCTTCGGCTACAAGGCCGCCACCTGGCTCGCCGAGGTGGACCGCCACCTCCAGCGACTGGCCCAGCTGCGGCCCCGTGTGCTCGTGGGCAACCTCAACGGCGCCGTCGGGACGATGGCGTTCGTGGGGAGGTGGGTCTGGAGGTCCAGGCCCGGGCCCTGGGCGACCTCGGGCTGGAGGTGCCCGAGATCTGCTGGCACTCCTCCCGGGACCGGGTGGCCGAGATGGCCGGCTGGCTGGCGATGGCCGGCACCACGCTGGGCCGCATCGGCCGGGAGGTCTACCAGCTGCAGAAGACCGAGTTCGGCGAGCTGGAGGAACCCTTCGCCGAGGGCAAGGTCGGCTCCAGCACCATGCCCCAGAAGCGGAATCCGTCGATCAGCGAGTCGATCGCCGCGAAGGCGACGATCCTCAAGGCGCAGGCCCAGCTCGGCTACGACGTGATGATGCAGGAGCACGAGCGCGACAAGGCCCTGTGGGCGACCGAGTGGGAGTTCCTTCCGGAGATGTTCATGCTCATGGGGGCATCACCGCCGACAGCCGGAAGGTGCTCGACGGGCTCGTCGTCAACGGCGACCGGATGCGCCAGAACATCGGCCTGACCGGTGGCCTGATCATGGCCGAGTCGATCATGCTGAAGCTGGCCGAGGTGGTGGGCCGCGACAAGGCCCACGACCTGGTCTACGACATCTCCATGCGCTGCGCGGAGACGGGCATGTCGTTCGCCGACGCGCTCAAGGCCGACGCCACGGTCTCCTCCGTCCTCGGCGCGGAAGCGATCGACCAGCACCTGGACCCGTTGCGCTACACCGGACTGGCGGCACAGATGGCACGCGCCGTCGCCGCCGCGCCGCCGGGCTGAGCGGACGCTCCCATCGCGCCGCGGGGTCAGTGCTCGTCGCCGCCGATCTCGAGGGCGACGAGGAACCGGGACACCATGTTGTACGCGGCGACGGTCGCGGTGAGCTCGACCGTCGCGCGCTCGCCGAGGAGCTCCCGCACCTCCGCGAACAGGGCATCCGGCACGCGCAGGCCGCGGGTCATGGCGTCGGTGTAGGCGACGACGCACCGCTGCTCGGAGGTCAGGACGGCGAGGTCCCCGCCGTTCCGCAGCGCGTCGAGCTGGTCGTCGGGGAAGCCGGCCGCGACCAGCAGCGGCGCGTGCGCGCGCCACTCGTAGTCCGCGTCGTTGAGCACGGCGATCCGGCAGATGGCCAGCTCGCGCAGGTCGGCGGCGAGCTCGAACCGGGACCGGACGGCGCCCAGCAGGGTGTTCCACCCGTCGGCGAGCGGCTCGCTGTGCAGCAGCATGCGGTCCAGCGGGGTCAGCGAGCCGCCTCGGCGGGCGCGCACCCGCTCGGCGACCTCACCGGTCGGGTCGACGTCGGGCAGGCGGGCCATGGGGTGCTCCTCGGGGTGTCCGGCTTCGGCGTCTTTTCCTACAGGATGTGGACTATGGTACGGATCACCACCAGGACGGGACCGAGGACGACAACCAGAACGACGGGGGAGTGCCGTGCCGGCGCTGGACGGTTACCGCGTCCTCGACATGACGCAGGTCCTGGCCGGGCCGTTCTGCACCATGACGCTGGCCGACATGGGTGCCGACGTCATCAAGGTGGAGGGCCCCGACCGGACCGCGCGCCGCTTCGGGTTCGCCATGACCGGCGACGACGGCGCCGCGTTCCTGGCCCTCAACCGCAACAAGCGCAGCTTCACCGTCGATCTCAAGGACGACGACGGCCGCGCCGCCCTGCTGGACCTGGTGGCCACCGCCGACGTCTTCGTCGAGAACTACCGGCCCGGCGTGACCACCCGGCTGGGCATCGACTTCGCCGCCCTCAGCGCCGTCAACCCCCGGCTGGTCTACGCCAGCATCTCCGGCTTCGGGCAGACCGGCCCCTACGCCCAGCGGCCCGGCTACGACATCATCGCGCAGGGGATGACCGGGATCATGAGCGTCACCGGCGCCCCCGGTGGACCGCCCATGAAGGCCGGCCTGCCGGTCGCGGACCTCGCCGCCGGGCTGATCGGCGCGAACGCCGTCCTGGCCGCCCTGCTGTCCCGGGCGCGCACCGGCGAAGGCCAGTACATCGACACCTCGCTCTTCGACGCCGCGATGGCGATGTCGGTCTGGGAGAGCGCCCAGGTCTGGGCGACCGGTGTGGTGCCGGGCCCGCTCGGCTCGGCCCACCGCGGCTCCGCTCCGTACCAGGCCCTGCGGGCCGCCGACGGGCACCTGATCGTCGCGGCCAACAAGCCGCACTTCTGGCGCAACCTCTGCGCGGTGCTGGGCCGGCCCGACCTGGAGGAGGACCCCGCTTCGCGACCAACCCCGACCGGCTGCGCAATCTCGACCAGCTGGTGCCCGAGCTGGAGGCCGCCCTGGCCGGGCGCACCGTGGCCGACTGGGTCGACACCCTGCTGGCGGCGAACGTGCCGGCCGGCCCGATCCTCGACTACGGCCAGTCGCTGACCGATCCGCACACCCTCGCCCGCGACATGGTGCAGGAGCTCGACCACCCGGTGGAAGGACGGGTGCGCACGCTCGGCATCCCGGCCAAGCTCAGCGGGACGCCGGGCAGCCTGCGCCGGGCCGCGCCGCTGCAGGGCGAGCACACCGTCGAGCTGCTCCGCGAGCTCGGCTACGACCAGGACCGCGTGGACCGGCTGCTCGCCCGGGGCAGCGTCCGCGCGGCGGAGGAGACCACGTGAGCGACCGACCCCTCGTCCGCACGGACCGCCCCGCGCCGGGCGTGGCGGTGCTGACCGTCGACGCCCCGCCGCGCAACGCCTTCACCCGGGACGTCGGCACCGCGTTCTTCGCCGCGTTCGAGCCGCTGGAGGCCGACCTCGACGTCCGCTGCGTGGTGATCACCGGCACCGGGACGGCGTTCCTCGCCGGCGGCGACCTCAAGCTGCAGCAGTCGCTCCGGACCGCCGAGGACAACGAGGCCTACGTCGCCCATCCCGAGAGCCTCAGTGCCGCCATGCTGCGGATGGAGCAGGCGCGGATGCCGGTGATCGCCGCGATCAACGGCGACGTCGCCGGCGGCGGGCTGGAGTTCGCGCTGGCCTGCGATCTCCGGCTGGCGGCGCCCGGCGCCCGCTTCGTGGCGGCCGGCGTCAACGTCGGCCTGATCCTCAGCTGGTACCGGCTGCCGCGCATCGTCGGGTTGGGCCGGGCCAAGCAGCTGCTGCTGACCGGCGCTCCCTGCGACGCCGCGACCGCCGAGCGCTGGGGGCTGGTCACCGCCGTCCACGAGCCCGACGAGCTGCTGCCGGCCGCGGTGGCCCTGGCCGAGCGGATCGCCTCCCGGGCCCCGTTGAGCGTCGAGAACACCAAGGCCTGCGCCAACCGGGCCTTCGGCCTGGACGACGACGAGCTGGCCGCCCTGCAGAGGAGAAGTTCCTCGAGATGCTCGCCACCCGCGACCACCACGAGGCCCTCGACGCCTTCTTCGACCGCCGCACCCCGACGTTCGAGCGGCGCTGACCGTGGATCTGGGACTCGACGGCCGGCGCGTGCTGGTGACCGGTGCCAGCGGTGGGCTGGGTGCGGCGATCGCGGCCGGCTTCGTGGCCGAGGGCGCGCGGGTGCTGGCCGCCGGCCGCAGCCCCGAGCACACCTTCCCGCCCGGGGTCGCCGGTGAGGTCCGGCTGGACCTCACCGCACCGAAGGCGGGGACGATGCTCGCCGAGGCCGCGGTCCGCGAGCTCGGCGGGCTGGACACCGTCGTCGCGGCGGCCGGCGCCGCCGTGCGCGGCCGGTTCGACGACCTCGACGACGACGTCTGGGACGCCGGACTGGAGCTGAACGTGCGCAGCACCGTGCGCCTGCTGCGGGCCGCGCTGCCGCTGCTGCGCGAGAGCACGGCCGGCCGGGTGGTGCTGCTCAGCGCGCTGTCGGCCTCGGAGCCGCGGGCCGGTCACGTGGTGTCGAACGTCGGCAAGGCCGGCGTCACGGCCCTGGCCAAGACGCTCTCCCGGGAGTGGGCGGCCGACGGGATCCTGGTCAACGCCATCGCACCCGGCCGGGTGCGCAGCCGCCAGCTGGACCGCAACTACTCCGACGAGGCGCGGGCCGCCTTCGCCGCACAGCACATCCCGCTGGGCCGCTTCGGTACCGCCGAGGAGCTCGCCCCGGTGGCGATCCTCCTCGGCTCCCCCGCAACACGTACACGACCGGTCAGACCATCGGCGTCGACGGCGGCATGGCCGCGCACGTCTGATCCCCCGAGAACGGAGCACGCATGTATTTCGGCGTCAACCTGCTGGGCCTGGCCCAGCAGCCCCGCGACCAGGACATGCAGGAACGGTTCGCCGAGCTGCTCGAGTGGGTGCACGCGGTCCGGGATGCGGGCTACGACCACTTCACGATGGGGCAGCACTACCTGACCGCGCCCTTCCAGCAGTTCCAGCCCGTTCCGCTGCTGGCGCGGCTGATCCCCGAGACGGGGTCCATGCAGATGTACAGCACGCTGATCGTCCCGCTGCAGAACCCGGTCGAGCTCGCCGAGAGCTGGGCCAGCCTCGACGTCCTCTCCGGGGGCCGGGTCGGGATGTGCCTGGCGCTGGGCTACCGGGACGAGGAGTACGCGGCCTTCGGGGTGGACCCGAAGACCCGCCTCCGCCGGCAGCGGGACACCATCGAGACGCTGCGCCGGCTGTGGACCGAGGACGACGTCACCGCCGAGGGCTGAACTTCCGGCTGGAGAAGCAGACGGTCACCCTCCGCCCCGTGCAGAAGCCGCACCCGCCGATCTGGATCGCGGCCAACGCCGACGCCGCCGTCGTCCGGGCCGCGCAGTGGGGCCTGAAGTGGAACATCAACCCGCACGCCACCCACGAGACCGTGGCTCGGCAGGTGGAGCTGTACAAGGACGCCTGGCGCGAGGCCGGCCACGAGGGCGACCCGACGTTCCCGATCAGCCGGGAGGTCTTCTGCGCCGAGACCCGCGAGGACGCCGTCCGGCTGGCCTTCCCCTACCTCGGCCAGAAGTACGCCGCCTACGGCAGCTGGGGTCAGGACAAGCAGCTGCCGGGGGACGAGAGCTTCCAGATCCCGCTCGAGGAGCTGGCCGGGGATCGGTTCATCATCGGCGACCCGGACGACTGCGCCCGCGAGATCGCCCGGTACCAGGACCTCGGCGTCGACCGCATGCACCTGCGGACCAACTGGCCCGGGATGCCGCTGGAGACGGCGCTGACCGGGATGCGGCTGTTCGCCCGGGAGGTGGCCCCCGCTTCCGCCAGGGCGCCGCGTCTTGACGGCGCGCCTGACCCGCGTGGCACGGTCGGACGGTGCCGGCGGGGTGGTGGACGCCGTCCGGGCGCGGGCCCTGGAATCGGTGGCGCGCACCCGCGCGGTCGGCCCGCACTTCTTCGGCAACTTCGTCGGCATCAGCGGCGCGGGCGCGGTCGACGGCCGGGCCGGGCTGCACCTGGACCTGGAGCCCGGCGACCCGACCGGCGGCCGGATCGCGCCGACCGCCGTCGCGACCGTCGCGGACCTGACGATGAGCGCCGCCATCCGGGCGGTGCTCGGCCCCCAGCGGCGCCTGGGCACGATCACGATGGCGCTGCACCACCTGGAGCCGGTCGTGCACGGGCCGCTCGCCACCGACGCCGTCGCGACGCGGGTCGAGGTCGAGGAGGAGCGCGGCTTCGCCCGCTGCGACCTGCGGGATCCGCGCGGGGTCGTGGTCGCCGCCGTCGAGGCCTGGTTCGTCGCGATGCCCACGCCACCGGGCCGGACCCTGGGCCCGGTGCCGTGGGAGCTTCCCGACGACGTCCCCGTCCCGCCGGTGACCGACGCCGAGCTCACCGCCGCGGAACGGGAGGCCGTCGCGGCGTGCGAGGAGGCGGGCCGGCGCGCGGCCGCCGGCGGCACGTCGGTGGTCGAGGAGCTGCTGGGCGGTCGCTGGACGCCGGCCGGGGACGACGCGGTGCGCGGGGAGCTGCCGATGGGGCCGGCGCACGGCAACCGGGGAGGACACGTCCAGGGCGGGGTCCTCTACGGCGCCGCGGCCCTGGGCGCGCAGCGGGTGGTCGCCGAGGGGATGTCGCTGGCCGAGGGGCACCTGTCCTTCCTCGCGCCCGCCGAGGGCGACCTCCTCGTCGTCGAGTCGCGGGTGCTCCGGCACGGCCGGCGGACCAGCTTCGCCGAGTCTCGGCTGCGCGCCGGCGACCGGCTGGTGGCGACCGGCGAGTTCGCGTTCCACCGGGTGCCGGGTGGGAGCGGGGCGTGAACCTCCTGGACGGCGTGCGGGTGCTCGACCTCACCAACGTCCTCGCCGGTCCCTTCGCCGGGTACCAGCTGGCGCTGATGGGCGCCGACGTGGTGAAGGTGGAGGTGCCGGGGACCGGCGACCTGGCGCGGAACCTGGGCGCGGACCCCGCGCTCTCGGCCCGGGGGCTGGGCGTCTCCTTCCTCGCGCAGAACGCGGCCAAGCGCTCGGTGACGGTGAACCTCAAGCACCCGCGGGGCAGGAGGTCTTCCGGCGGCTGGTCGCTTCCGCCGACGTGCTGCTGGAGAACTTCCGGCCCGGCGTGCTGGAGCGGCTCGGCTTCGGCTGGGACGAGCTCCATGCGCTGCAGCCCGGGCTGGTCTACTGCGCCGTGTCCGGCTTCGGGCAGACCGGGCCGATGCGCGACCTGCCCGCCTACGACCAGATCGTGCAGGGACTCTCCGGTGTCATGAGCACCACCGGGACACCGGAGACCGCGCCGCTGCGCACCGGGTTCCCGGTCTGCGACACCCTCGGCGGCTTCGCGGCCGCTTTCGCCGTCGCCGCGGCCCTGGTCCGCCGGGAGCGCACCGGCGAGGGCTGCCACCTCGACGTCTCGATGCTGGAGACGGCGCTGGTCGCGATGGGCTGGGTGGTGTCGGACTACGTGATCGCCGGTCAGGAGCCGGTGCCGATGGGCAACGAGAACAAGACCGCGGCCCCTCCGGCACCTTCCGGACCGCGGACGGCCGGCTGAACATCGCGGCGAACAAGCAGGAGCAGTTCGAGGCGCTGCTGCGGGTGCTCGGCCGGGAGGAGCTCCTCGCCGACCCGCGCTTCGGCGTCCGCGAGCAGCGCAAGCTGCACCGCGAGGAACTGCGGACGGCGCTGGAGGGGACCCTCGTCGAGCACGGCACCGACGAGTGGGTGCGACGGCTGGCGGGCAGCGGCGTGCCCGCGGCGGCGGTGCTGACCGTCCCCCAGGCGCTCGGCCTGGACCAGGTGCGCGACCGCGGTCTGCTGCACGAGGTGCGCGTCGAGGAGACCGCGGTGCGGGTGCTCGGCAGCAGCGTGCACGTCGACGGCGCCGCGGTCGGCCCGGCCGGGCCGCCGCCGCTGCTCGGAGAGCACACGCGGACCGAACTGGTCCGGCTCGGGTTCAGCGACCAGGAGATCGACGAGCTGTACACGGAGGGAGCGCTGTGAGCGGACAAGGGCGTGAGCATCGCAGCGAGGCGGCCGGCGACAGGGAGGGAGCATCGCAGCGAGGAACGAGCGAGGAGCGGACCGACCGCGGAGGCGGTCTGGGCGCCGTCGCGAGGAGCGGAGCGCCCCGCGGGAGCGAACCGACCGGCGCTGTGACGGGTACTGCCGAGGAGGCCGCCGGCTGGTGGCGGACGGCGGTGTCGGAGACCGCGCCGGACGTGATCCGGTTCCGCGGCTACCCGGTCGAGCAGCTGATCGGCCGGCTCTCCCTCGTGGAGACGGCATGGCTGCTGCTGCGCGGCGAGCTGCCGACGGACGCGCAGTCCCGGCTGCTGGAGGCGGCGCTGGTGGCGTCGGTGGACCACGGGCCGCAGGCGCCGTCGATCGCGGCGGCCCGCATGGCGGCGACCTGCGGGGTGGGGCTGAACTCGGCGGTTGCCACCGGGGTGAGCCTGCTCGGCGACGTGCACGGCGGCGCCGGCCAGCAGTGCATGGAGCTGCTGGTGCGGGTGCGGGGAGCCGCGGACGACGGCGCCGGGCTCGCCGACGCGGTGGCCGGTGAGCTGGCCGCGGTGCGCGAGCGGGGCGGCTACGTGCCCGGCTTCGGGCACCGCTTCCACGCCCGTGACCCCCGCCGCGACCCGCTCGTGCGGCTGGGAGCGGCCGCGGTCGACGACGGCGTCGTGCCCGGGGACCACCTCGCCGTCCTGCTCGAGGTCGAACGGCAGCTGTCGCAGCGGCGCGGGCGGCCGGTGCCGGTGAACGTCGACGGGGTGACCGCCGCGCTCTACTGCGAGCTCGGCTTCGCCCCCGCGCTGGCCCGCGGGTTGTTCGTGCTGGCCCGCTCGGTCGGCGTGCTCGCCCACGCCTGGGAGGAGACGCAGGCCGGTACCCGCATCAAGGGCCGCTGCCGCCGTCCTTCACCGCGCCCTACGACGGTCCGCCGCGGCGCGACCTGCCCGACGACGAGGAAGCTCGATGACCCGCACCTACCGGCTGGGCTGCCTGCTCGGCGACGGGATCGGACCGGAGATCGTGCCCGCCGCGCGCCGGGTGGCCGACGCCGCCCTGGCCGCGGCGGGCGCTCCGCCGGTCGACTGGGTCGACCTGCCGATGGGGGCAGCGGCGCTGGCCGAGCACGGAGCCGCCGTGCCGGCGTCCACCAAGGCCGCGCTGACCGACTGCGACGGCTGGCTGGCCGGGCCGCACGACAACGAGTCCTACCCGCCCTCGTGGCGGGCGTCGGGCGAGCGGGCGCCGGGTGGCGAGCTGCGGCACGTGTTCGACCTCTGGGCCAACCTGCGCCCGTGCCGCACCCGCCCGGGCGTGACCGGGCGCGTTCCGGGGATGGACCTGCTGATCGTGCGGGAGAACACCGAGGGCTTCTACGCCGACCGCAACATGGCGGTCGGCAGCGGGGAGTTCATGCCGACGCCCGACCTGGCGCTGGTGGTGGGCGTGTTCAGCCGCGAGGCGGTGCGCCGGGTCGTGCGGCAGGCGTTCGCCCTGGCCGAGGGACGGCGCCGGCACGTCACCGTGGTGCACAAGGCCAACGTGCTCCACCTGTCGTTCGGCCTCTGGCTGGAGGAGTGCGCGGCCGCGGCCCGCGAGCACCCCGGGGTCCGGCTGGAGACGGTGCTGTTCGACGCGATGGCCGCACGGCTGGTGCGCTCCCCGGAGGCCTTCGACGTGGTCGTGACGGAGAACCTCTTCGGCGACACCCTGTCCGACCTCGCGGGCGAGCTGGCCGGCGCGCTGGGCATGTCGGGCAGCCTGAACGCCGGTGACCGGCACGCGATGGCGCAGGCGGCGCACGGCTCGGCTCCCGACATCGCGGGGCGGGGCGTCGCGAACCCGGTCGGCATGATCGCCTCCGCGGCGATGCTGCTGACCTGGCTGGGCGCCCGTCACGACGACGCGGGCGCGGGCCGGGCCGGCGCCGCGATCGAGCGGGCGATCGATTCGGTGCTCGCCTCCGGGGTGGCCACCGCCGACGTGGGTGGCTCGGCGGGGACGGCGGAGTTCGCCGACGCGGTGGTTCGCGAGCTCGGAAGCCGGGCGTGAGCACCGACCCGCCGGCCGGGCCGCTCGCCGGTCTGCGCGTGCTGGACGTCTCGACGGTGCTCGCCGGACCGCTGGCCTGCCAGATCCTGGGCGACTACGGCGCCGACGTGATCAAGATCGAGCATCCGAGGGGCGGCGATACCCTCCGCAACCACGGCCTGGCCAAGGACGGCGTGCCGCTGTGGTGGAAGATGCTGTCCCGCAACAAGCGGACGGTGGGGTGCTACCTCGGGGATCCCGACGGCGCCTCGATCTTCCTCCGCCTGGTCGAGACGGCCGACGTCGTCGTCGAGAACTTCCGCCCGGGGAAGCTCGAGTCCTGGGGACTGGGCTACGACGTGCTCAGCGAGCGCAACCCGGGCCTGGTCCTGGCCCGGGTCACCGGTTTCGGGCAGACCGGGCCCTACCGGAACCGGCCGGGCTTCGGCACGCTCGCCGAGGCCATGAGCGGCTTCGCCGAGATCACCGGGCCCCCGACGGCCCACCGACGCTGCCGCCCTTCGGCCTGGCCGACGGGATCGCGGGCATGGCCCTGGCGTCGGCGATCACGATGGCGCTCTACCACCGGGACGCGCGGGGCGGCCGGGGGCAGGTCATCGACCAGAACATCCTCGAGCCCATCGTCACGGCCCTCGGTCCGCAGCCGATCTGGTACGACCAGCTGGGGCACGTCCAGACGCGCACCGGGAACCGGTCGGGCAACAACGCGCCCCGCAACACCTACCGCACCAGCGACGGCCGGTGGGTGGCCGTCTCGACGAGCGCCACCGTCATCGCCCAGCGGGTGCTCCGCCTCGTCGGGCATCCGGAGGTCGTCGACGAGCCCTGGTTCGACAGCGGCCGCGAGCGTGCGCTCCGGGCCGACCTGCTCGACGAGTACGTCGGCGGGTGGATCGCCGCCCGCACCCGCGAGGAGGTGGTCGCGGCCTTCGAGGAGGCCGAGGCCGCGGCCGCCCCGGTGTACGACGTGGCCGAGCTGATGGCCGATCCGCACGTGCGGGCCACCGACATGATCCCCGAGGTGCCCGACGAGGACCTGGGTCCGGTCCGGATGCAGAACGTCATCTCCCGGCTGTCGGAGACGCCGGGCTCGATCCGGTGGACCGGGCGGCGCCTGGGGGCCGACACCGACGCCGTGCTCGGGGAAGAGCTGGGCATCCCTGCCGACCGGTTGTCGGAGCTGAGGGAGCGGGGCGTGGTCGCCTGACTGCGTCGGGCGACCACCGCAGGCGACCTGAAGGGGCCGCCGGGAAGGGCCCGTCGCGCACAGTTGTGCTCTGCCCCGCTCAGCGGGGCAGAGCACAACTGTGCGGGAGACCGTCAGCTGCGGGAGGTCTGCGGTGGTCGCCTGACTGCGTCGGGTGGGTCTTCGGGCGGCCTCAGCGGTTGCGCAGCAGGCGGGCCAGTGGCGGTCCGGCCAGCAGCATGACCAGCATGCGCAGCACCTGGACGGCGAGCACGACGGTGCCGTCGGCACCCGATCCGGTCGCGACGGCGAGGACGACGAAGATCCCGCCGGGCGTGGTCGCGAGGTAGCCGTCGAGGGGACTGAGCCCGGTGAGCTCGCTGAGCAGGACGCCCAGCCCGCCGCTCACCACGATCAGCCCGACGATGAGGGCCAGGCCGGCCGGGAGGACCTTGCGCAGCGTGCGGAGGGTGTCGGGGGTGAACCGCAGCCCCACCTGGGCGCCGATCACGGCGAACGCCGCGGCGGTGATCGGCCCGGGCACGCCCTCGAGCAGGGGGACGTCGAATCCGGCCACCACGGCGGTGAGGATCAGCGGGCCGAGGAGGGACGGCGCCGGCAGGTGCGCCAGCCGGCCGAGCAGCGCGCCGACCGCGGCGACCGCGGCCACGGCGAGGGTGGACAGCGGCCACGGCGTAGAGCCACCCGCGGCCAGCGCCCCCTGCTCGCCACTGCCGTCGAAGAGCACGACCACGGCCAGCGGCATGAGCACCACGATGAGGAGCACGCGCAGGTACTGGAGCACCGCGACGAGCCGCCCGTCGGCGCCGAGCTCGTTGCTCACGGCGACGATGCCCGCGGCCCCGCCGGCGATCATCCCGAAGGTCGCCGTGGTCCGGTCGACGGGCGCGAACCGGGCGAGCAGCACGCCGGCCAGCACGGTCAGCAGCAGGGTGGCGAGGGTGATCAGCGTGATCGGCAGCCAGTAGCCGGCCACCGTCGCGAGGGTGTCCGGCTGCACGAGGACGCCCATGACGACGCCGATGACCGCCTGTGCCGCCGTGCTCAGCCAGGTCGGCGTCCGCAGCTCGTCCTTGACGAGGAAGGCGTAGGCGAGCCCGACGAGCAGCCCGGCGAACAGGTGCGGCGAGGGAAGACCGACCTGCTCGAGCGCCAGCGCCACACCGGCGACGGCCACGGCGACCAGCAGCAGCCGCAGCGCGCGACGACCGGGGCGGGGCACGCGCATGCTGTCGGTCCTCCCGCCGGGGATCGTTTCCTACAGGATGTTGAGTATGGTCCCCACCATGGGAAGCGCAGCGAGTGGGTCGGGCCGGCTGGCCGGCAAGGTCGCGATCGTGACCGGCGCGGGCAGCGTCGGGCCGGGCTGGGGCAACGGCCGCGCCGCCGCGGTGCGCTTCGCCGAGGAGGGCGCCCGGGTGTTCGCCGTCAACCGCGACGAGGCGTCGCTGGTCGAGACGCTCGAGAAGGTCGCCGAGCGCGGAGGGACGGCCGTGCCCTACATCTGCGACGTGACCGACGCCGACGCGGTCGCCGCCATGGCCCAGGCCTGCGTCGAGACGCTGGGTGTCCCGGACGTGCTGCTGAACAACGTCGGCGGTTCGCGGGCGGGTGGCGCGATCGACATGTCCGAGCAGCTGTGGCACGAGCAGCTGGACTTCAACCTGTCCAGCACCTTCCTCACCTGCAAGGCGGTGCTGCCCTTCATGGTGGAGGCCGGGCGCGGCGCCGTCGTCAACACCGCCTCCACGTCCGGCATCCGGTGGACCGGCGCCGCGCAGGTCGGCTACTCGGCGTCCAAGGCCGGGGTCATCGGCTTCACCCGTGCGCTGGCCGTGCACCACGCGCCCGACGGCATCCGGGCGAACACCGTCGTCCCCGGCCAGATGCACACGCCGATGGTCGAGGTCCGGCTGGCCGGCCAGCGCGCCGGCGGGGACGTCGAGGCGTTGCTCGCCACGCGGCGAAGCGCATCCCCTGGGCTTCATGGGCGACGGCCGCGACACGGCGGCGGCGGCGCTGTTCCTCGCCTCGGACGAGGCGCGGTTCGTGACCGGCACGGAGCTGATCGTCGACGGCGGGATGTCCGCGCGCTGCGACTGACTCAGGACCGGTCGTGGACCAGGCGCACCTCGCCGTCGACCACCACCGCGCGCCGCATGATCGGGCGCACCCGGCGCTGGGCGGCCAGCACCGAGGCCACGTCAGCGAACTCCGCCAGCTCGCGCAGGGTGGTCGCGGTGGCCGTCATCAGCTCCAGCGCGCCGTCGCGGTGGCGGTCCAGGGTCTCGGCGACCGGGAGCCAGGTGACGGAGTCGGCCTCCCCGCCGACGTCACGGGTGCGCTGGCCCTCGGGGAGCGCGGCGACGAAGAACCGGGTGTCGAACCGGCGGGGCGCCCACTCCGGGGTGATCCACTGCGACCAGGGGCGCAGCAGGTCGGCCCGCAGCACCAGCGACCGGCGGGCGAGGAACTCGCCGAGGGACACGGCGCCGTCGATCAGCGCCAGCCGGTCGGCCTCCCAGGCCTCGCCGGTCGTGTCGCGCACCATGGCGCCGTCGCCGGTGGAGGCCAGCAGGACGCCGGACTCCTCGAAGGTCTCCCGGACGGCGGCGCACACCAGTGCGCGGGCCAGGTCGGCATCGCAGGACAGCCGCTCGGCCCACTCCGCCGCCGCCGGCCCCGCCCAGCCGATCGAGGCGTCCCGGTCGCGCGGGTCGACCGAGCCGCCGGGGAAGACGTGCATGCCGGCGCCGAAGGCCATGGAGGAGCGGCGGCGCAGGAGGTAGACCTCCGGGCCGTCCGCGCCGTCCCGGAGGAGGACGACGGTGGCCGCGTCCCGCGGGGCGGCGACGTCCACCTCGCCGCGCAGGTAGCGGTGCACCTGCTCCATGGGATCGGGTGCGGGTCCTGTCATCTCGGTGCCTCCTCCGACGCGGTGCTCAGACGTCGATGCCGGTCAGCACCAGCACCCGGTCGACGGTCAGGTCCAGCATGGCCGCGTGGACGCCCTCGCGGCCCTCGCCGGAGTCCTTGACCCCGCCGTAGGGCATCTGGTCGGCGCGGTAGGTGGGGACGTCGCCCACGACGACCGCGCCGACCTCGAGCACCCGCGCGGCGCGGAAGGCCACCCGGAGATCGGCGGTGAAGACGCCGGCCTGGAGGCCGAACCGGGACTCGTTCACGCGGGCGAAGCCCTCGTCGACCGAGTCCACGGAGTCGACGAGCACCACGGGGCCGAACACCTCCTCGCACGACACCCGGGCGTCCGCGGGCACGCCGGTGAGCACGGTGGGCGCGTAGCTGGATCCGCTGCGCACGCCACCGGTCAGGATCCGCGCACCGGCGGCGACGGCTTCCCCGACCCAGGTCTCGACCCGGCGGGCGGCCGCCTCGTCGATGAGCGGGCCGACGTCGGTCGCGGGGTCCGCCGGGTCGCCCGTCCGGAGCTTCTCGACCTCCTGGACGATCCGTGCGGTCAACGGCCCGGCCACCTCCCGGTGCGCGTAGACCCGCTGCACCGACACGCAGGACTGCCCCGCCTGGTACATGGCGAAGGTGGCGATCCGCTGGGCCGCCCAGTCCAGCGCGCGCTCGTCGCCCTGGTCGGGCCCGACGACGACGGCGCCGTTCCCGCCGAGCTCGAGCGTGACGTGCTTGCGCGGTACGGCCTCGCGGATCGACCACCCGACGGGGACCGACCCCGTGAACGACACGACCGGCAGCCGCGGGTCCCGGACCAGCGCGCCCGCCACCTCGTTCGGCACCGGCAGCACCGACCAGGAGCCCTCCGGGAGGTCGGTCTCCGCGAGCAGCTCGCCGAGCAGCAGCGCGCTCAGCGGTGTCGCCGGTGCCGGCTTGAGGACGATCGGGGCCCCCACGGCGAGTGCCGGGGCCACCTTGTGCGCGACCAGGTTGAGGGGAAGTTGAACGGGGCGATGCCCAGGACCGGCCCCCGGGGACGCGCCGCAGCAGCGCCATCCGCCCGGCGGCCGCGGGCTCGGTGTCCAGCCGCTGCAGGCTGCCCGACCACCGGCGGGCCTCCTCCGCGCCCCACCGGAACGTGGCCACCGCCCGCGAGACCTCCACCCGTGCCCATTTCAGCGGCTTGCCGGACTCGGCCGTGATCAACCGGGCGAACTCCTCGCTCCGCTCGGCGAGGCGCCGGGAGACGTGGTCGAGCGCCGCGGACCGCACAGCCGCCGAGGCCGCGGCGAAGTCGTCGCGCACCGCGTCGGCGGCAGCGACGGCGCGCTCGACGTCGGCCGGTGACGCGGACGTCGTCGTCCCGGCCACGTCCCCGTGCGGGCCGGTCACCGTCACCGTCCGGTCGCCGTGGGCCGCTCGGCCGGCCACCCAGTAGGGAGCGGGGACATCCGGTTCCTCTCGTCGTCGTTGCCGGACCGTGACCGGACCGGGTGTTGACACGTGATTTGGACCACCTTTACTCTACAGATAGTCCGAATACCGGACAAAAGTCCACATTTCGGACCGATCGCTGTTCGAGGGTGATCGACCGGCATCCCTTCGCCGCCATCAGCATGCATCCGTGCGAACGGCCGCCAGCGGCCCGATGAGGAGAGACCTGATGACTCGATACCGCCTGCTGACTGCCGCGACGGCGACGGGGGCACTGTTGCTCGCGGGTTGCGGGAGCGACGACGGCTCCGGCTCGGAGGACGCCTCCGGCGGGGCAGCGACTACCCCACCCGGGACGTCGCCTACATCATCCCCTACGACACCGGCGGCTCGACCGACCCGATCGGCCGACAGCACGCCGCCGGGCTCGAGGAGTGCCTGGGCCAGACGGTCGTCGTGGAGAACCGCCCCGGCGCCTCGGCGACGATCGGGACCGGCGGCGTCGTGACCGCGGACCCCGACGGGTACACGATCGGCATGACCACCAGCAGCGCCGTGGGGCTGCAGCCGCTGGTCATGGAAGATCTGCCCTACGACACGGCCGAGGACTACCAGCCGTTGATCAAGCTGGCCGACCTGCCCACCGTGCTCACCGTCCGCGCCGACTCGCCGTGGCAGGACATCGAGGACCTCGTGGCGGCCGCCGAGCAGAACCCCGGCGGCATCCGTGTCTCGGTCTCCGGCGCCGGCACGACCCCCGACCTCAACGTCCAGCAGCTGAACCAGGCGGCCGGGATCGAGCTCACCAGCGTGCCCTTCTCCGGGGGCGGTGGTGAGGCCCTCGTCGCACTGCTCGGCGGCGAGGTGGAGGCGAACGCCGGGTACGCGCCCAGCGTGCAGGCGCAGGTCGAGGCGGGAGATCTGCGGGTCATCGGCGTCTTCTACGACGAGGAGTACTACGCCTTCCCGGACGCACAGACCACCAGCGAGGCCGGTTACGACAACGCGGCGCTGCCGGTCGGCTACTACTCGGTCGCTCCGAACGGCCTGCCGGACGACGTCCTCGAGGAGCTGGTCTCCTGCTCGGAGGACGTCCTGGCGAGCGAGGAGTTCCAGTCCTTCTCCGAGGCGCAGGGCTACATCTACGACCCCATCACCACCGACGAGGTCCGCGAGGACATCCAGGACTACCGGGACCGGTACCAGCCCCTGCTGGACATCATCGGGAGTGATCCCGGCGCGGCCGGGGGCCGGGCACCGCGCCCACCCCCGGCCGCACCGGTCGGCGCGCACCGCAGCAGGAACGAGGACGGAGACCAATGCGGGTCGGGATGATTCTTCCGCGCAACGAACCCGGGGGCGGGCCGCTCACCTCGACGAGCCTGGCCGAAGGTGCCCGCCGGATCGAGCGCGTCGGTTTCGACGGCGCGTGGGTCTTCGACGCCCTCAACCGGGGTTTCGTCCTCCCGGACCCGCTCACCGCGCTGGCCGTCGCCGGCACGGTGACCGAGCGGATCGAGCTGGGCACGTGCATCCTCCAGCTCGGCATCCGCCAGCCGGTGGAGGTGGCTCATCGGGTCATGACGACCCACCTGGTCTGCGGCGACCGGCTCTCCCTCGGCGTCGGCGCCGGGTCCACGCGCAACGACTTCCTCGCCTGCGGCGCCTCCTACGAGGACCGATTCACCACCTTCGCCGACTCCGTGGACCTGCTGCGCGGCATCCTCGGCGGCGATCCGCCCGAGGGCATCGACCTCACCCCTGGCCGGCCACCGCCGGCGGCCCGCGGATGCTGATCGGCGCCTGGGCCGGCAGCGACTGGATCCGCCGGGCGGCCGAGGAGTTCGACGGCTGGATCTGCTCGGCGGCCAAGGGCGGGCGGCTGGCCGAGGGCATCGCGCTCTACCGCGCCGCGGGTGGTCGCCGCGCGATGGTCACCAACATCTCCGTCGACCTCGGCCGTCCCGAGGAACCGCCCGCACAGGGGCGCCCTTCTCCCTCGAGTGCGGGCCGCGGCAGGCCCGCGAGCGGCTCGCCCGGCTCCGGGACCTCGGGTTCGACGACGTCATCCTGCGCACCGCCGAGCACACCGACGGCAACCTCGAGGCCATCCGCGCGCTCGTCCCGTGAGGGACGCGTGCCGCGGCGCCGCACAGAAGGGCTGGACCACCCATGACCATCGATCTCACGGTGCGCGACGGGATCGCGGAGATCGTGCTGAACCGACCCGAAGCGCTCAACGCCATCGACCCGGACATGCGCGCGGAGCTGGGCCGCATCTGGACCCGCGTCCACGAGGACGACGAGATCCACGTCGCCGTGCTCACCGGGGCCGGCGACCGGGCGTTCTGCGTGGGTTCGGACCTGAAGCGGACGCCGCCCCCACCGGAGTCCTACGCCCAGCGGGCGTTCGGCCAGGCGACCTCGGACCACCTGCTCGCGGGTCTGCGGACCGACAAGCCACTGGTCTGCGCCATCAACGGTGTGGCCGTCGGCGGCGGCCTGGAGATCGCGCTCGCGTGCGACATCCGGATCGCCTCCGAGACCGCCTCGTTCGGGCTCTCCGAAGTGCGCGTGGGCAGCATCCCTGGAGCCGGTGGCACGCAGCGGCTCCCCGGATGATCAACACGTCCACGGCGATGCAGATGCTGCTCACCGGTGACCGCATCGACGCCGCCGAGGCCTGGCGGGTGGGACTGGTGGGCGAACTGTGCGCCCCCGAGGACCTGCTGCCGCGCGCGCGGGAGATCGCCGGGCGGATCGCCGCGAACGCGCCCTTGGCGGTCCGGGCCGTCAAGCGCCTCGTGCAACAGGGCGCCGCGCTGCCCCTCGACACCGCGATGGAGCTCGAGAACTACGTCTGGGGCCTGCTGCGCGACACCGAGGACCGGCTCGAGGGCGTCGGGCCTTCCAGGAGAAGCGATCACCCGAGTACCGCGGGCGATGACCCGGCCGACGACGGACACCGGCCCCGCACACGACGAGGAGAGGGCGCACGCATGCACTCGCTGAAGAACCGCACCGCGATCATCGGGGTCGGGGCGACACCGCAGGGCAAGGTGCCGGGCTCGACCCAGCTCTCGCTCGCGGTGGACGCCTTCACGGCCGCCCTCGACGACTCCGGCCTGGAGAAGGACGACATCGACGGGCTGCTCACCTTCCCCGGCACCACCGCGCCGGAGGGGCGCTGAACTACCTGCGGGTCGGCGAGGCGCTGGGTATCGACCCGGCCTTCACCGGCAGCATGGCGATGGGTGGCGGCACGGCCGGTGCGCTGGTCCAGATGGCCGCGATGGCCGTGGAGTCCGGCCACGCCACCGCGGTCGCCTGCGTCTTCGGGGACGCCGCCAAGACCGGGGGTCGCGGTTCAATCGCGCGTCCGGATGGGGCGACTCCTGGGGCATCTGGGGGATGATGGGCGCCGCCGCGAACTCCGCCGTCGCCGCCAGCCGGCACATGGCGCTGTACGGCACCACCAGCGAGCAGCTCGCCGAGGTGGCCGTCGCCTGCCGGAAGCACGCCTCGATGAATCCGGACGCGGTGATGCGCGAGCCGATCACGGTCGCCGACCACCAGGCGTCCCGGTTCATCGTCGAGCCGCTGCGCCTGCTGGACTGCTGCCTGATCAGCGACGGTGGCGTCTGCGTGATCGTCACCTCGGCGGAGCGGGCCAAGGACGCCAAGCAGCCGCCGGTGCTCATCTCCGGCATGGGCCAGGCCTACACCACCCGCACCCTGGAGCGGGAGGACTGGTGGTACGTGCCCCACCAGAAGGAGGCACTCGACCGCGCCTACGCGATGGCGGGCATGGGACCACAGGACGTCGACGTGGCGCAGCTGTACGACAACTTCACCATCAGCGTGCTGCTGTGGCTCGAGCACGCCGGCTTCTGCAAGCCGGGTGAGTCCGGCCCCTTCGTGGAGAACGGCCGGATCCAGCTCGGCGGTGAGCTCCCCGTGAACACCGCCGGCGGCAACCTCTCGGAGTCCTACATGGAGGGCTGGCTGCACATCGTCGAAGGCGTGCGCCAGCTGCGCGGCCAGGGTGGCGCGCGCCAGGTGCAGGGCGCCGAGACCTGCCTGGTCACCGGCCGCGGCATGACCCTGAACTGCTCGAACGCGATGCTGCTGACGAAGGGGAGAAGTGAGCGAGCGTGCGAGCGAACCGATGGGCAGAGCAGCGCCGCGAACGCGGCCGACGAGCGCCAGCGAGGAGGGCGAGTGAGCGAGCGTGCGAGCGAACCGATGGGCAGAGCAGCGCCGCGAACGCGGCCGACGAGCGCCAGCGAGGAGGGCGGGTGAGCGAGCTTGCGAGCGAACCGATGGGCAGAGCAGCGCCGCGAACGCGGCCGACGAGCGCCAGCGAGGAGGGCGAGTGAGCGACTACAGCAAGCCGCTGCCGGACATCGACGACGAGACGCGGCCGTTCTGGGACGGCGCGCTCCGCGAGGAGCTGCGGATGCAGAAGTGCTCCCGCTGCGGGCACATCCGCTACCCGATCAGCCGCATCTGTCCCGACTGCCTCGAGCCGGGCCACGAGTGGGTCCCGCTGAGCGGCCGCGGAGAGGTCTACTCCTCGATCGTCTTCCACCAGGTCTACGACAAGGCCTTCGCCGACGACGTCCCGTACAACGTCTCGCTGGTCCAGCTCGACGAGGGCCCGCGGATGTTCAGCAACGTGGTCGGTGTGCCGCCCAGCGAGGTGACGGTGGGCGCGCGCGTGCGGGTCGTCTTCGACCGGGTCACCGAGGAGGTCGCCATCCCGCGGTTCACGCCGGAGGAGCAGTGACCGCCCCCGCAGCGGACCGGGCTGCGCACGGCGAGGCGGCGCTGGCGGGCCTGCGCGTGCTGGACCTGTCCGGGCCGATGGGCAACTACTGCGGGAAGCTCTTCGCCGAGCTCGGTGCCGACGTCGTGCTCGTGGAGCCTCCCGGCGGGACGGCGCTGCGCCACCAGCCACCGTTCGCCGGTGACCGGCCGGACCCCGAGCGCAGCCTGCCCTACCTCTACAACAACACCAGCAAGCGCAGCCTGCGGCTGGACCTGGACCATCCCGAGGGGCAGCAGGTGCTGCGCGACCTCGCAGCCGGTGCCGACCTGCTCATCGAGACCGACAGCCCCGGCCGGATGGCCGCCCGGGGTCTGGGGCACGAGGAGCTCAGCGCGGACCACCCGGGCCTGGTGACGACGAGCATCACGCCGTTCGGGCAGACCGGGCCCTACGCGGAGTACGAGGCCGGCGACCTGGTCTGCCTGGCGATGGGCGGGCTGCTGTACCTCGGCGGCTACGTCGACGGCCCGCCGGTCCAGGCCGGCCTGCAGCAGGCCTACGTCGCGGGGAACCTCTTCGGCGCGGTCGCCTCGATGCTGGCGGTCACCGCCGCCGAGACCACCGGGCAGGGTCAGCACGTCGACGTCTCGGTGCAGGAGTCGGTGGTGATGGGGCTGGAGAACGCCGCCCAGTTCCAGGACCTCGAGGGACGGGTCCGGCGGCGGACCGGTGGCCGGCAGTGGCGGGCCGGTGCCGGGGTCTTCCCTGCGCGGACGGCTACGTCTACCTGCTCGCCGGGGGCATCGGTGGCAACCGGTTCTGGCCCAACCTGGTCGCCTGGCTGGACAGCGAGTCGACTCCGCGCGTGGACGAGTTGCGCGGCGAGCAGTGGGGCGAGCGGGAGTTCGTCGAGGCGGAGGAGAACCGGGACCTGTTCGCCGCCGTCTTCCAGCCGTTCGCCGAGCGCCGGACCAAGGCCGAGCTCTACCGCGACGCGCAGAAGTGGCGCGTTCCGCTGTGCCCGGTGTCCAAGCCCTCGGACATCCTGCAGAGCGCACAGCTGCGGCATCGCGGCTACTTCGTGTCGGTCGAGGGCCCGGACGGCGGGCCCGCGGTCATGCCCGGCGCGCCGTACGCGCTCTCCGGGACGCCCTGGCGGTCGACGGGCCGTGCCCCTCGGCTCGGTGAGCACAGCGTCGGGATCGTGCACGAGTTGGGCTATCCCCCGAGCGGGTGGCCGGGCTGCGGAAGGAGGGGTGATCTGATGGGCCGGCTCCCGCTGAGCGGCATCCGGATCGCGGACTTCACCTGGGTCGGCGCCGGGTCGTACACGACCAAGATGCTGGCCGACCACGGCGCGGACGTCATCAAGATCGAGAGCAGCGCGAAGATCGACGGCATCCGGCTCTCGGCGCCGTTCAAGGACGGCGTCAAGGGCGTCAACCGCAGCGGCTACTTCGCCGACCGCAACACCAGCAAGCGCAGCATCACCATCGACCTGCGCACGGAGGAGGGCCGCGCGCTGGCCCGTCGGATCGTGGCGACCAGCGACGTCGTGGCCAACAACTTCACGCCCGGCACGATGGCCAGGTTCGGGCTCGGCTACGACGACGTGCGGGAGATCAACCCGCGGGCGGTGTACCTGGCCATGTCGATGTCGGGCGACAGCGGCCCGGAGCGCGACTTCCTGGGGTACGGCCTGACCATCGGTGCGCTGGTCGGCATGCACCACCTCAGCGGCCTGCCCGGCCACGAGCCGGCCGGCACCGGCACGAACTACCCCGACCACATCCCGAACCCCTGCCACTCCGCGTTCGCGGTGCTCGCCGCGTTGCGGCACGCCCGCCGGACCGGTCGCGGCCAGTACCTCGACATCGCCCAGACCGAGCCCACCATCGCCGTCCTCGGCGCGGCGTTCCTGGAGGCGACGGTCAACGGCCGCGACCCGCAGCCGCTGGGCAACGGCCACCTCCGGCACGCGCCGCACGGGGTGTACCGCTGCGCGGGGAGGACCGGTGGATCGCGATCGCCGTGGCCGAGGACCGGCAGTGGCCGGCGCTGCGTGCCGTCCTCGGGCTGCCCGACGACGCCTGCCCGGCCGAGTGGGCCACCGAGGCCGCCCGGCACCGCGACCGTGACGCGCTCGACGAGCTGCTGGCCGCGGCGACCGCCGACCGGGACGCCGGCGAGCTGTTCACCCGGCTGCAGGAGGCCGGGGTTCCTGCGGGAGTGGTGCAGGACGCGGCCGACGTCGTGGAGCGGGATCCGCACCTGCAGGCCCGGGGGCACTGGGTGCGGCTCGAGCACCCGGAGATGGGGAGACGCTGTACAACGCGCCGCCGTTCCAGCTGACCGGCACGCCGGCCACGCTCACCCGCCCGGCTCCGATGCTCGGCCAGCACACCGAGGAGATCTGCCGGGAGGTCCTCGAGCTCGACGACGCCGAGATCGCCCGGCTGCGGGCCGAGGGGGTGCTCGCATGACCGGCGCACCGACCGCGAGCGAGCGCATCGCCGACTTCGTCGTCACCGTCGATCCGGCGGCGACCGCGGAGGAGACCGTGCACGCGGTCGCCCGCGCGTTCCTCGACACCTTCGCCGTCGCCGTCGCGGCGTCCGGGGACCCGGTGGACGCGGTCCTGCGCGGCTACGCGACCGGCTCGACCGGCCCGGCCAGCCTGTGGGCGGGGACCGGGACGGCGACGACCGAGCACGCCGCCCTGGTGAACGGTGCGGTCGGGCACGTCCTGGACTACGACGACGTGAACAGCCCGATGCGCGGCCATCCCAGCATCGCCCTGCTGCCGCCGCTGGTCGCGGCGGCGGAGGCCATCGGTGCTGACGGGCGGCGGCTGAGCGCCGCCTACGCGGTGGGCTTCGAGGTGATCGTCAAGCTGTCCCGGGCCTGCGCGCTGGACCACTACGCCCGGGGCTGGCACTCCACGACCACCATCGGCCTGCTGGGAGCGACGGCGGCGGTCGCGCACCTCACCGGGCTGCCCCGCGACGCCGTCCGCGACGCGCTCGGGCTCTCCGTGGCCCAGGCCGCCGGGACCCGCCAGAACTTCGGCACGATGGCCAAGTCGTTCCAGGCCGGCGCGTGCGGCGTGGCCGCGCTGCGGTCGGTGGCGCTGGCCGGGGAGGGATGACCGCCGCACCGGAGGCGCTCGACGGCGGCACCGGCGGCTTCCTCCGCCTGTACTCCACCCCGGACGCCGCGGCGTCGCTGCACGACGAGCTGGCCTCGCTCGGACAGGCCCCGGGTGAGCTGGTCGCCAGCGGCATCGACGTGAAGAAGTACCCGCTGTGCTACGCGACGCACCGCACCATCGACACCCTGCTGGACCTCCGCGGCGAGCTGGGGCTCACGCTCGCCGACGTCGAGCGCGTCGAGGTGCGGGCCAATCGCGGCGGTCTGGCCCCGCTCCTCCACGACCGGCCGTCCACGGGGCTGCAGGCGAAGTTCAGCATGCAGTTCGCCGTGGCGGCGGCGCTGCTGGACGGCGAGGTCAAGCTGCGCAGCTTCGACGACGAGCAGGTGCGCCGCCCGCAGATCCAGCAGTTCCTGCCACGGGTCACGCCGACGGAGGACGACGGGCCGGCATTCCCCCGGTTCGCCGAGGTGACCGTGCACCTGACCGACGGGCGGACGGTGCATCGCCGCACGGAGGTCCTCCGCGGCAGCGCCGAGACCCCGCTGACCGACGACGAGCTGCTGGAGAAGGTGGCCGACTGCTTCGGCCGCGGCGGGCTGGGCGTGCGCACGTCGACCTTCGCCGACGCGGTGTTCGGCTGGGCCGACCAGCCGGTCCGCTCGGTCCTCGCCCGCCGCCTGCCCTGACCCCCCGACCGACCGGAGACACCATGACCGGAACCGACATCCCCGCCGAGCTGCTCGCGCTGCGCGACCGGGTCCGCGCCTTCGTCCAGGAGGAGCTCTGGCCGCTGGAGCCCGAGGCCATCCGGCTCGAACTGCAGGCGAGCCAGCGCACGGAGCCGTTCCAGGCCGAGCCCGGCCGCTCCTACCAGTTCGACCCGGCCGGCGACCTGCCCGCGGAGACGTACCAGCGGCTGCTGGACAGCGCTCGCGACCGCGGACTGTGGGGCATCGACGTGCCCACCGAGTTCGGCGGCCAGGGGCACGGCTCGCTGGCGAAGCTGCTGGTGACCGAGGAGATGAGCAAGACCGTCGTCCCGTTCATCCTGCCGCCGGAGTCGCCGAACCTGCACTGGCTCAGCAGTGCGGTGGACGACGACCAGCGCGCCCGCTACCTCGAGCCCTACGCCCGGGGGAGATCACCTCCGGCGTCGGGATCACCGAGCCCGGGGCGGGTTCGGACATCTCGGGCATCAGCACCCGCGCCGAGCGCACGAACGGCCGGTGGGTGCTCAACGGCCGGAAGAAGTGGATCGGCAAGGCCGACTGGGCCGACTTCCTGATCGTCGTCGCCGTCACCGATCCGGAGAAGGGCAGTCGCGGCGGCATGACGTCCTTCTTGGTCGACCGGGGGACACCGGGCGTCGTCGTCGAGCGACGGCTGCCGACCATCTCCAACTACCGGCCCTGCGAGGTGCGTTTCGACGACGTCCAGGTCGACGACGCCCAGGTGCTGGGCGACGTGGGGCAGGCGTTCATCCCGATGCAGAACCGGCTGGCCATCCGCCGCCTGGAGATCGCCGCGCGTTGCTCCGGGGCCACCGCCCGGCTGCTGGACATGCTCATGGCGCACGCCAAGGAGCGGGTGACCTTCGGTGAACCCCTGGCCTCGCGGCAGACGGTCCAGAACTGGATCGCCGACGGTGCGATGGGCCTGCACGCCCTGCGGCTGGTGACGATGGACGCAGCCCGCAAGCTCGACGCCGGGCAGACCGACATCCGCTACGAGTCCTCGACGGCGAAGGTACTGGGTACCGAGCTCATGCAGCGCGTGGCCGACCAGTGCCTGCAGGGCCACGGTGCGCTCGGCCTGGGCAAGGACCTGCCCATCGAGTACTACTACCGGCTGGTCCGGATCTGGCGCATCGTCGAGGGGGCGTCGGAGATCCACCGGGTCACCGTCGCCCGCCAGCTCCTGAAGTCCGGAGTGCCGTGGTGACCCGCTCGACCGGCCGCCCCGCGGAGGGCCGCCGTGCGACTTGAGGCCAGCCTGCGGACCACGCCGACCAGCGAGGTCGCCCTCACCGCCGCCGAGCTGGAACGGGCCGGCGCGGGTGGGGTGTGCGACTCCGAGAACTCGCGGGACCCGCTGCTCACCATGGCGATGGCGGCGGTCACCACCGAGCGGATCGGGCTCGCCACGGCCGTCACGATCGCCTTCCCGCGCAGCCCGATGGTGGTGGCCTACGGCGCGCGGATGCTGCACGACCAGACCGGGGCCGGTTCCGGCTCGGTCTGGGCACGCAGGTGAAACGGCACATGGAGCACCGCTTCGGTGTGGCGTGGGACTCGCCGGGGCCCCGCCTGCGCGACTACGTGCAGGCGCTGCGCGCCGTCTGGCGCAGCTGGCACACCGGCGAGCCGCTGGCGCACTGGGGGCCCTTCTACTCGCTGGACCTCATGACTCCGGAGTTCAGCCCGGGGCCGGCCCCGCACGGGCCGATCGCCGTCGACATCGCCGCCGTCAACCCCTACAACCTGGAGCTCGCCGGCGAGCTGTGCGACGGCGTCCGCCTGCACGTGTTCAGCACGCCCGGATACGTGCGCGACGTCGTCCGGCCGCGGCTGGAGGCCGGCGCTGCGTGCGCCGGGCGCGACCTCGGCACGGGCTTCGAGGTCTACGGCGGCGGCTTCGTCGCCACCGGCGCGACGGCGGCCGACGCCGAGCAGGCCCGCGAGCGGGCCCGGGCCCGGGTCGCCTTCTACGGCTCCACGCTGGCCTACCTGCCGGTGCTGGAGCACCACGGCTGGGGCGGGCTGCGCGCGGAGCTGCGGGAGCTGGTGCGGCAGGAGCGCTGGGGCGACCTCGCCGCGGTGGTGCCCGACGAGGTGCTGGACGAGTTCTGCACGACCGGCACCTACCAGGAGCTCGCCCCGGCGCTGGCGCGACGATGGGCGGGCCTGGTCACCACCGTGCAGGTGCCCGCCCCGGTTCCCTTCTCCCCGCAGTGGGAGGGGTTCGCCGACGCCTGCGCCGCGGTGAGCAGGCTGTGAGCGGACCCGCGGGATCCCGCGTTCCCTGCGACGCTGCTCGACAGCGCTGCGGCCTCGCCGGAGGCACGCGTGTCCCGGCCGGGTCGCGTCCCGTTCGTCCCGTCCACGAGGAGGTCACATGAAGCTCAACCTCGGAGAGCTCGTCGTCACGAGCCCCGCGTTCTCGCACGGCGGGCGCCTGCCCGACGCGCACTCCGCCAACGGCGAGGGGGTGTCCCCGGAGCTCTCCTGGTCCGGTGTGCCCGAGGGGACCCGCTCCTTCGTGCTGGTCGTGGACGACCCCGATGCGCCGCTCGTCGGCGGCTTCGTGCACTGGGTCCTCTACGGCATCCCCGCCGATGCCACGTCCATCCAGCAGGGCGGCGGTGCGCAGTACCGGCAGGGCCTCAACAGCCGGGGCGAACCGGGGTGGCGTCCGGCGTCGCCTCCGCCGGGACACGGCACCCACCACTACTTCTTCCACCTCTACGCGCTCGACGAGGACCTCGGCCTGCCGGAGGGCCTTCCCGCGAGGGAGGTGCTGGACCGCATCGGTGCGCACGTGATCAACCAGGCCCGCGTCGTCGGCACCTACTCCAACGACTGAACCGCGGCTGACGGCAGCCCTGTCCAGGGAGTCCTCAGGCGGAGGCCCCGCGTCGGAAGGCGAACTGGCCGGCACCCACGGCGCGCCCGTCGACGGTCAGGGTCACGGTGGCGAAGGCCGCCTCCCGGCCGCGGCGCGCGACGGTGGCCTCCACGACGAGGTCGGTGCCGTCACCGGGGCGCAGGAACTGCCAGGAACCGTCGGCCGGATCGAGCGGGTCCCCGGTGGTCTGCACCGCCCGGTCCGCGGCCGCCAGCCCGATCCCGTACAGCGCCCCGCCCTGCAGGTGTCCCACGCGGTTGGTCAGCTCCGGCCCGATGCGCAGGGTGCCGCGGGCGGTGCCCTCCGGGGCCCCGGTGTCCCAGTGCGGTGCGGTGAGCTCCTCGCCGACGGAGGTCCCGCGCGCGCGGGCCCGCTCCGCGGCCTGGATCGTCGCCTCGACCGCTGCCCGTTCCTGCGGGTCCAGGTCGTCCGCGGAGAGCGGCGGCACCGGGGGAGGTCGTCGAGCTCCCACGGGAGCAGCCGCAGGTGCACCCCTCGGGCACGGGCAGCGCCATGAACCAGCCCTGCCCGGCGGCCACCAGCGCGCCGGAGGCGTCGGTGCAGTCGACGCGGGCCAGGGCGTGCCGCTGCTCGTCGTCCAGCCAGACCACCCGGGCCTCCGGGACCACCGGGGCGCGGACCTCGGTCGCGATGTGGTGGAGGGTCATGCTCACCGTGCCCAGCCGCCGGCCCGGCCCCACGGCGGTCCGCACGGCCGAGCCCATCGCGAGGTCCGCGACCGCCGCCAGGGCGACCGGCGGCACCGGTCCGGGTACGACGGCCGGGTCCGGGGCCAGGTGCGGACTCCTCGGTCCGCCGCCGGTCCGGGACGGGGTGATCCCTAGGATCTGCCCGTAGAAGTGCATTCCCTGGGCGCGCACGCGCCCGACGGCAGCGATCGCGGAGGCCCCGATGTCCGGTTCGTGCTCGAGCGCACCCGGCTGGTCGGGGGCCGGACGCCCGGTCCGCGGTGCCGAGCTCATCGCGACCTGCCCCGGCCGGGGACCGCCGGTGGCTGAGCGGGAACGGCCGACGGAGTACGTGCAGTCGGTGCAGCGGGCACTGGACGTGATCAAGAGCTTCACGCCCAAGCACCCGAGCATGACGCTGACGGAGGTGGCCGAGCGCACGCACCTGACCCGGGGGCGGCCCGCCGGTTCCTGATGACGCTCGAGCACCTGGGCTACGTCCGCTCCGACGGCCGCAAGTTCTCGCTGTCGCCGCGGGTGCTCGAGCTGGGGTACGCCTACCTCTCCTCGGTGCACCCGTGGGACGCGGCGTTCCCCTGATGGAGCGGCTCAGCGACGAGGTGGAGGAGAACTGCCTCGCCGGGGTCCTGGAAGGCAGCGACGTCGTCTGTGTCGCCCGCACCTCGCGGCGACTCGTCACGGTCGCGGTGTACGTCGGCGGGCGAGTGCCGGCGTCGGCGTCCTCCATCGGGCGGGCGATCCTGGCCTTCCAGGACGACGAGGTCGTCGAGGCGTACCTGGCCGAGGCCGACCTCGAGCGCGTCACCCCGTTCACGCTCACCGACAAGGAGGCGCTGCGCGCGGAGCTGAAGAAGGTCCGCGAGCAGGGCTGGTCGCTGGTGGAGCACGAGCTCGAGGAGGGGCTGACGTCGGTGTCGGCGCCGGTGTTCGGGGTGGGTGGCCGCTGCGTCGCCGCGCTGAACATCTCCGCGCACGGCCACCGCCTGTCGCACCAGGACGTCGAGCAGCGGGTGCTGCCCCGCTCCTGCGGTGCGCCCGGGAGACCAGCCTGCTGTTCGGTCACCGGCCGACCACGGACGTCCCGGCCTGATCGCTGCGGCTCACCGGGGCGGTTCCGGTGCGGCCAGCACGCGGACCGGGCTGCCGGCGAGGAAGCCGGCGACGTCCTCCACGGCCTGGCCGAAGAACACGTCGTAGGTCGCGTCGGTGACGTAACCCAGGTGCGGGGTGAGCACCGTGTTCGGAGCGGCGAGGATCGCCGCGCCGGTCCCGACCGGTTCCTCCTCGTACACGTCGAGCCCGGCGCCGGCGATGCCGCCGCTGGAGAGCGCGTCGATCAGCGCGGCCTGGTCGACCAGCCCGGCGCGGCTGGTGTTGACCAGGACGGCGCCCGGCCTCATGGCGGACAGCTCGGCGGCGCCGACGATGGCGCGGGTGCGGTCGCTGAGCCGCAGGTGCAGCGAGACGACGTCGGACTCCGCGAGCAGCCGGTCCTTGCCGACGAGCTCGGCGCCGACCTCGGCCGCCCGTTCCGCCGTGAGGTGCTGGCTCCAGGCCAGCACGCGCATGCCGAAGGCGAGGCCGACGTGGCCCACCAGACCGCCGATCCGGCCGAGCCCGATCAGCCCCAGGGTGCGACCCCGCAACCCCGTGCCCACGGTCTGCTGCCAGCGACCGGACCGCGTGGCGGCGTCCTCCGGGACGAGGTGCCGGGCGAGGGCCAGGATCAGTCCCCAGGTGAGCTCGGCCGGGCCCGAGGCGTCGCTCTGCGTCCCGCAGACGGTGATGCCCCGTCCCGCGGCGGCGGTCATGTCGATCGACGCGTTCTGCATGCCGGTCGTGACCAGCAGGCGCAGCTGTGGCAGCTGCTCCAGCACCGTGGCGGGCAGGGGTGTGCGCTCGCGCATCGCGACCACGACGTCGAAGCCCTCGAGCGCGCGGACCAATCGGTCGGGATCGGCGATGTGGTCCCGGAACGGGGTGACCTCGACCTCGGGGGCAGGCTCTCCCAGGCGCCGTGGCGGAGGGCCACGCCCTGGTAGTCGTCGAGCACGGCGATGCGCACGGTCACTCCGGGGCCCCTCCTCCGACGCGTTGTCCTATCGGATGCAACCTATCGCGCGGGAGAGGGTCGGGTCAGGCGAGCAACCTGGCCTTCTGGGCGGCGAACTCCTCGTCGGTGAGGATCCCCGCGTCGCGCAGGTCGGCCAGCTTGCGCAGCTGGTCGGCGAGGTCGGGCTGCGGCTCGGCCGCGGGCGGGGAGCCGCCGGGGCGCCGAACGCAGCCCCGCCATGCCGGGGTTCACGTGCAGGTACTGCGACTGCCGCTCGACGGTCTTCTTCTGCCGGGCCTCGCTGATCAGCGGGGCGAGCAGGTCCATGACCGCGTAGGGGCCCTCGACGTCGTCGAGCACGACCTGGCCCGTCGTCGTCCCCTCCACGGTGCCGCTGACGCTGAACATGTCCGTCGTCGCGCCGTACGTCGGGTCCTCCAGGTTGAGGACGACGTCGCCGATGTCGTTGCCCCGCTGCCAGACCGCCTGCCGGACGTCCATGTCGTTGACCGCCCACAGCGGCACGCTCTCGGTGCGGGTGCCCAGCAGGCCGCTCTCGATCCAGACGCGGTCCCTGGTGATCCGGTATCGGGCCTTCGAGACGCCGGCCGCGCTGGTGGCGGCGTTCCTGCTCTCGCCGAACCACAGGGTGTTCGGGTCGTTGGCCCACTGCTCGGTGCGCCTGGCGTTCTGCTCGGCAAGCTTCTGCTTGCCCTGGTCGGCGATCGCCTTGCCCTGGTCGGCGACCTGCTTGAGCCGGTCCTTCCAGCTCACCTTTCCGCCGGCGGGCGGTCCGGCGGGCGGCGGCACGGGCGGCGGGGAGCGGCCGCGGACGGCGGCGGGAGCTCGGCGGGGAGGGGTCCTGCCCCGTCCTCCCCTGGTCGGAGACGTGCTCGGTCCAGGTACTGCCGTTCCAGTACCGGAGCTCGTGCATCCGGCTCGGGTCGGGCAGTCAGCTCGGATCCGCCATGTCGTCTCTCCTCGGTCTCGGCAGTACCGGCAGGAGGATGCCAGCGGCCGTGCGGATACGGGGGCCCGCGCGCACGGGAGACCGCAGCGACGACCCCGGCAACCTCACCGTCGGGCCGCCGGCCTCATGTCCCCGCACGGGGTCGGCGCTCGTACGGCGAGGACGGCCACGCGGTGGTCGCCCGCAGGTCACGATGGGGTCACGGCGGGGCCGACCCCTTGACAGGTGTTTGTAAGGACGGTGTCCTAACAAATGTGACGGCCGGCACGGACACCCAGCACCAGCGGCGCCTCCTGCGCCCGACGTCCAAGGTGCTGCCCGAGCACGCCCGCGCGCACAACCGCTCCATGGTGCTGCAGCAGCTCTTCCACTCGGGCCCGCGCTCGCGGGCGGATCTCGCCCGCGCCACGGGGCTGACCCGGGTGACCGTCTCCGACCTGGTCGCCTCGCTGCTGGCCGACGGGCTGGTCACCGAGCTCGACTTCCGGGCGGAGGGCAAGGTCGGCAAGCCGGGCACGCCGATCGGCCTGCGCGCCGACGCCTTCCAGATCGTGGCGGTCGACCTCGCCGACGACGAGCGCATGCACGGCGCGGTGCTGGACCTCTCCGGGAAGGTGCGCGAGCGGCGCTCGGCCGCCGTCGCCGGCCGGACCGGGCAGGCGGCGGTCGACGCCCTCCTGGCCCTCTGCCGCGACCTCGTCGCCGCCGCCACCTGCCCCGTGCTCGGCGTGGGTGTCGGGTCGCCGGGTGTCATCGACCCGGCGGGGACGGTCGTCCAGGCGCCCAACCGCGGCTGGTACGACGTGCCGCTCGCCGCCGACCTCGGCGACGCCCTCGGCCTGCCCGTGCACGTGGCGAACGACGCGAACACCGCGGCGCTCGGCGAGTTCACCTACGGCGGGGCCGACGGCGGAGGACTGCTCCTGCTCACCGTCGGCGGGGGTGTCGGCGCCGGGATCGTCCTGGACGGCGCGCTCGTCCAGGGCCACGAGCACGCGGCCGGCGAGCTCGGTCACGTCACCGCCGTCGACGAGCGCGACGACATCGACGGCGCCCCGCTCGGCCGGCCGCAGCCGTGCGCCTGCGGACGCCGCGGCTGCCTGGAGACCGTGCTGTCCGTTCCCTCGATCCGCCGCCGCATCGATGGCCTGGCGCCCGCGGACCGGGACGCCGCCCTGGCGTCCGTCGGCCGGCGGCTGGGCATCGTGCTGGCCCCGGTGGTCAGCGCGCTCAATCTCTCCGAGGTCGTGGTCAGCGGACCCCGGGAGCTCCTGGACGGCCCCCTGCGCTCCGCGGCGCTGGCGGCCCTCCGCGAGCGCACCATGCCGGTCATCAGCAGCGATCTGCAGCTGCGGATGACCTCGCTCGGCGAGGACGGCGCCCTGTCCGGGGCCGCCGTGCTCGTGCTCTCCGGTCAGCTCGGGGTCTCGTGAGGACCCCGAGCCGACCAGTTGCAGGTCGGAGAACCCACACCCTCATGGCGGCGCTGTCCGGCACCGTCCGCGCATCGGGAAGGAACCCCAACATGACCACAGTACGGAAGGGCGGAGTGGCCGTCATGGCCGCGGCGCTCATGGCGGTGAGCGCGTGCGGCGGCGGGGAGGATGCCGCGGCGGGCGGCGGTGGGGACGAGGAGATCCGCCTCTGGCTCAACGGCACCGACACCCCGCAGGAGCTGCGCGACTACCTCGTCGAGACCTTCGAGGAGGAGACCGGCGCGACCCTCGTGATCGAGGAGCAGGACTGGAGCGGCCTGGTACCCCGGCTGCAGACGGCGCTCGCCTCCGAGGGCAGACCCCCGACCTGGTCGAGGTCGGCAACACCCAGAGCCCGACGTTCACCTACGCGGGCGCCTTCGCCGACATCAGCGACCTCTACGAGGAGATCGGCGGCGACCGGCTGCTGCCGGGCTTCGTCGAGGCCGGCACGGCTGACGACACCGTGTACGCGGTGCCCTACTACTCCGGCGCCCGCGCGGTCTTCTACAACAAGGACATGTTCGCGGCCGCGGGCGTGGAGGTGCCCACGACGCTGGCGGAGTTCTCCGACGCCGCGGTCGCCCTCCAGGCCGCCAACCCGGCCGGGGCGCCCAGCTTCTCCGGCTTCTGGCTGCCCGGCCAGGACTGGTACAACGGCACCGCCTGGATCTACGAGGCGGGCGGCGACCTCGCCGTCTCCGACGGCGAGGAGTGGGTCGGCGGGCTGTCCAGCCCCGAGTCGCAGGCCGGCCTGGCGCAGGTGCAGGAGCTGTTCACCACCGCCACCAGCGCACCGCGGGACGCCGACTCCGAGGAGCCGTGGATCCCGTTCAACAACGGCGAGGCCGCGATGTTCTCCGCGCCGACGTGGGCGCGCTGGAGCATCGACCTGCCCGAGTGCAACAAGGGCGTCGACGCCGAGGACGAGTCGGCGGAGGCCACGGCGCTCCTGGCCGAGCAGCAGGCCTGCAACGAAGAGAAGACCGGGGTCTTCGCGCTGCCCGGCACCGACGGCGGGGCGGCGACCGTCTTCGCCGGCGGCTCGAACATCGCGATCCCCGCGAAGTCGGGCAACCAGGAGCTGGCCCGCGAGCTGATGCGGATCATCTTCAGCGAGGAGTACCAGACGATGCTCGCCGAGAACGGGCTGATCCCCGGCAACCGGGACTACGCCGACGCGCTCGGGGACGACGTCTACGCCCAGGCGGCCCTCGCGGCCGCGGAGAACGCGAAGCTGACGCCGGCCGCCGAGAAGTGGGCCGACGTCGAGGGTGCCCGGATCCTGGAGGACTTCTTCCAGGAGATCGCCGGCGGGGCCGACCCCGCCGAGGCGGCGGCGAAGGCGGACCAGCTCATCGGCGAGACGCTCAACTGACCGCCCGACTCCGCGGTCGGGGGTGCGGCTGCCGCACCCCCGGCCCGGAGCCCCTTCCCCGGAGCCTCCTGATGCCCGCTCCACGCCTGTCCACGGCCGCGGTGGCGCCCCCGGCGCCCCCTCGTGCACCCGTTCCCGTCCCTCCTGCCGCGCCGGGGACCCCGCCGGCGCGGCGCCGGGCCCCGTTCCGGTCGCGGATGGGCCCCTACCTCCTGCTCGTGCCCGCGCTCGCCGCGATCGCGGTGGGGCTCGGCTACCCGCTGGTCCGCCAGTTCGTCATCTCCTTCCAGGAGTACGGGCTGGCCCAGCAGTTCGGCCGGCCGGCGGAGTGGGTGGGCCTGGACAACTACGTCGCCCTCCTGACGGACTCCTACGTCTGGGCGGTGATCGCGCGGTCGATCGCCTTCTGCCTGGTCAACGCCGGCCTCACGATGGCCATCGGCATCGCGCTGGCCGTGCTCATGACCAAGGTCGGCCGGGCCGCCCGGGTCACCCTGCAGGTGGGCATGCTGCTGGCCTGGGGCACGCCGGTCCTGGCCACCATGACCGTCTGGCAGTGGCTGTTCGACTCGCAGTACGGCGTCGTCAACTGGCTGCTGGCCGAGCCGCTGGGCATGGAGTCGATGCGGTACCACTCCTGGCTCATCGAGCCGCTGTCGTTCTACGGGGTGGCGACCGTCATCGTCGTCTGGATGAGCGTGCCGTTCGTGGCGTTCACCGTGTACGCGGGGCTCCTGCAGGTGCCCGAGGAGTGCATGGAGGCCGCCCAGCTGGACGGCGCCAACGCCTGGCAGCGGCTGTGGAGCCTGGCGATCCCGATGGTGAAGCCGGTGCTCTTCGTGGTGGCGCTGCTCCAGGTCATCTGGGACCTGCGGGTGTTCACCCAGATCCACGTCCTCCAGCGGGCCGGGGCGCCCACCCGGGAGACGCACCTGCTGGGCACCTACATCTACTCGCTGGCGAAGGAGTTCTCGATGGCCGGCGCCATGGCGACGATCATGCTGGTGATCACCCTGGCGCTCACCGTCTTCTACATCCGCCGGATGCTGCGCGAGGAGCAGCTGTGAGCGCCGCGCTGGTGGGCCGCGGGCGGCGCGGGGCCGCGGGGCCGACAGCCGGCCGCCGGCTGCTGGGCGTCCTGGCCGTCGCCGTCTCGCTGGTCTGGGTGTTCCCCGTCTACTGGATGATCAGCAGCGCCTTCCTGCCGACCAACGAGCTCCGGACGTCGGAACCCACGTTCTTCCCCTCGAGGGCGGGCTGGGCAACTTCCGGCGGGTGTTCTCCGACCCGACGTTCTACTCCTCCTTCAAGATCTCCCTGGCGGTCACGGGGCTCACCTTGGTGGCCGCGATCCTCTTCGCATTCGTCGCCGCGCTGGCGGTGAGCAGATTCCGTTTCCGCGGCAAGAAGTCATTCATCGTCACCATTCTCGTGGTGCAGATGATCCCGGCGGAGGGATTGTTCATCTCGCAGTACCAGGTGCTCGACAACTGGGGTCTGGTGAATGCTGTTCTCGGGCTGACGATCGTCTACGTGGCCGCCATTCTTCCCTTCACCATCTGGATGCTGCGCGGATTCGTCAGCGGCATCCCGATCGAGCTCGAGGAGGCCGCGATGGTGGACGGCCTGTCGCGCACCGGCGCCTTCTTCCGGATCACCTTCCCGCTGCTGGCGCCCGGGCTCGTCGCGTCCGGCGTGTACGGGTTCCTGCAGGCGTGGAACGAGTACACCCTCGCGCTGGTCGTCATGTCCGATCCGGAGAAGCAGACCCTCCCGCTGTGGCTGCAGGGGCTCGTCGAGGGCAACCGGGCCACCGACTGGGGGCTGGTCATGGCCGGCGCGACCCTCATCACGATCCCGGTGATCGTCTTCTTCCTCTTCGTCCAGAACCGGATGAGCTCCGGGCTCGTCGCGGGCGCGGTGAAGGGTGACCGCCGACGGGCACGCGGCCGGCGAGTGGTCGATCGGGCTGGACATCGGCGGCACCAAGGTCCTGGGCGTGCTCCTGGACGACGAGGCCGGCGTGCGGGCCACCGTCCGGGTGCCGACCCGGCTGGGCACCGAGGGTGTCGTGGCCGCGGCGGCGGAGGTGGTGCAGCGGTTGTGCGCGGCCGGGGGCATCGGGCCGGCCGACCTGACCGGCGTCGGCGCCGGGGTGCCGGGGCTGGTCGACCCGGTCACCGGCGAGGTCTCCCACGCGCTCAACCTCGACATCCACGACCGGGGGTGCGGCTGGCGCCGCTGCTCGCGGCCCGGCTGCAGGGCGTCCCGGTGACGGTGGAGAACGACCTGAACGTGGCGGCGGTGGGGGCGGCGAGGGTCCTCGGGCTGCGCGGCGACCTGGCCTTCCTCGCGCTGGGGACGGGGGTGGCCGCGGGGCTCCTGCTGGGCGGCGAGCTGCGCCGGGGCCACCGGGGTGGGGCGGGGAGATCGGGCACCTGCCGTACGCGTCCACCGGCCCGTTGTGCCCGTGCGGTCAGCGCGGCTGCCTGGAGCTCTACGCGTCCGGGTCGGCGATCGACGCCGCCTGGCCCAGCCGCACCGGGCGGCCGGCCGCCGCCGAGGTGTTCGCCGCCGCGTCCGAGGGCGATCGCGTCGCCATCGGCATCCGGGACAGCTTCACCGACGCCGTGGCCGCGGCCGTGCGGTTGCTCGTCCTCACCTGCGACGTCGAGCACGTCGTCCTCGGGGGCGGGGTGGCCGAGGTGGGCGCTCCCCTGCTGGACGCCGTCCGCCGGCAGGTCCGCTGCCAGGCGGAGGGGTCGTCGTTCCTGCGCAGCCTGCGCATCGCCGACCGCGTCCAGGTGGTGCCCGGCGACGTGCCGGTCGCGCCGATCGGCGCGGCGCTGACCGCCCGCGGCGCCGTCGCGCGGCGGGCGTCGGTGGAACCGGTGGGATCGTGACCGCGTGGAGGTGATCATCCTGCCCGGGGCCGACGAGGTGGGCCGCTTCGGCGCCGACCGGATCGCCGCCCTGGTGGCCCGCGCGCCGCGGGCGGTGCTGGGCCTGGCCACGGGGTCGTCCCCGACGGGCATCTACGCCGAGCTCGCCCGCCGCGTGGCCGCCGGGACGCTCGACCTGTCCGGGGTCAGCGGGTTCGCCCTGGACGAGTACGTCGGCATCGCGGCGGACCATCCGCAGAGCCACGCCGCCGTGCTCGACCGGCAGGTGGTGCGCCCCTCGGCCTGGACCCGGCCCGCGTGCGCGTGCCCGACGGGCGCGCCGCCGACCTCGAGGCGGCGGCCGCGGACCACGACCGGGCGATCGCGGCGGCCGGCGGGGTGGACCTGCAGATCCTCGGCATCGGCACGAACGGGCACATCGGCTTCAACGAGCCGACGTCGTCGTTCGCCTCGCGCACCCGCATCAAGACGCTCGCGCCCCGGACCCGCACGGACAACGCCCGGTTCTTCGCCTCGCCCGAGGAGGTGCCCACCCACTGCCTCACCCAGGGCCTGGCCACCATCCTCGAGGCCCGCGAGCTGCTCCTCGTCGCGCAGGGCGAGCGCAAGGCCGACGCGGTCGCGGCGGCCGTGGAGGGCCCGCTGACCAGCATGTGGCCCGCGTCGGCCCTGCAGCTGCACCGGCGGGTGAGCGTCGTCGTCGACGAGGCGGCGGCCACGCGGCTCCGGCTGGCCGACTACTACCGCTTCACGCACGAGCACAAGCCGCGCTGGCAGCGGCCCTGACCCGGCTCCCGGCGAGACGTCAGGGAGCGACCGGCCGCCGCCGCGACGACGGCACGTCGAGCCGCCCCAGCGACCGGTAGGCCGCGCCATGACCCGGCCGAATGTCCGGGCGCGCGGCTCGACCCGCTCGACCTCGGCACCCGTGACGAGGGTGTGCACCGAGAACGCCGGCGCGTCAGGGAGCGACCGGCTGCCCGTCGGCCCAGACCGACCGGACGGTCCAGTCCCGGTCGAGGACGACGGCATCCGCGGCGTAGCCCGGGGCCAGCCGGCCGAACCGGTCGTCCAGGTCCAGGACGCGCGCGGGCGTGGCCGTCAGCGCCGTCACGGCCGCCACCGGGTCCAGGCCGGCCTCGGTGACGGCCAGCCGCAGCGCGGTGTCCAGCGTGAGCGTGGAGCCCGCGAGGGTGCCGGTGCCGGCCAGCAGGGCCCGCCCGTTCCGCACGTCGACGTCCAGCCCGCCGAGGCGGTAGCGGCCGTCGGCGGCGCCCGCGGCCGCCATCGCGTCGCTGACCAGCGCGATCCGCCCAGGTGCGGCGCCGGCGAGCAGGCCCACCAGCGCCGGGTGCACGTGCACGCCGTCGAGGACCACCTCCAGGGTGACCCGCGGATCCGCGACGGCCGCCATGACCGGCCCGGGGGCCCGGGCGTGCAGCCCGGGCATCGCGTTGAACGCGTGGGTGAGCAGGCGGGCCCCGGCGTCGAACGCGCGGGCGGTGGTGGCCAGATCGGCCTCGGTGTGGCCCACCGCGACGGGGACGCCGGCCCCGGTCAGCAGCTCGATCGCCAGGAACGCCCCGGGCAGCTCCGGCGCGACGGTGACCTGGCGCAGCGTGCCCCGTGCGGCGTCCAGCAGGCGGCCGACGTCCGCCGGCGCCGGGTCGCGGAGATGCCGGGGTCGTGCGCTCCGCACCGCGACGGCGCGAGGAACGGCCCTTCCAGGTGCGCCCCCAGGACTCCCTCGTCGCCCCCGGCCAGCGCGGCGATCTCGTCCAGGCGGATCTCCAGCACCTCGAGGGGCTCGCGACCAGGCTCACCACCGCCCGGGTCGTGCCGTGGGCGCGATGGGCGCGGAGCGCGCCGACGATGCCGGCCGGGCCGTCGTCGACGGCGTGCCCACCGCCGCCGTGCAGGTGCAGGTCGAGGAACCCGGGGGTCAGCCAGGCGCCGCCCAGGTCGACGGACCGGTCGGCGGGCGGGAGCTCCCCGGTGCCGGTGGCGGCGATCCGCCGCCCGTCGAAGAGCACCCAGGCGCCATCGGCGATCCCGCCGGCGTCGAGCGCCCGGGCGTGGTGCAGCAGCACGCTCACGGTGCCGCCCGCCCGGCCAGGACCTCCGCCGCGGCCTCGGTGTTCACCCGGCCGGCGCCGTGCGTCAGGACGACGGGCCCGGGCACGAGCTCGGCGTCGTCCGGCATGCCCACGGCGACGACGACGGCGTCGGGCCGTTGCTCGGTCAGGCGGCGCAGCCAGGCCCGCTGCCACTCGCTGCGGTAGGCGTCCCGGACGGCGACGACGAGCGGCACGCCGGACGCCTGGGCGAGCAGCTGGTCCACCGGGACCTCGACCGGGCCCTCGCCCTCCCGCACCGGGACCACCGCGCTGAGCAGCCCCCGGCGTTCCAGGGGCTCGGCCAGGCTCCACCGGGCGTCGCCCACCGCCATGTTCGTGCCCGCGCGGAGCTCCGCCACCAGCGCGGGGCCGGGCAGGGCGACCGCGCCGCGGTACCGGACGGCCCGGCGCGCCGCCGCGAGCCCGGCGTCCCTGCCCGCCGTCGGCGGTGCGCCGTCGGAGGCGGCCAGCCGCTCGCGCAGCGCGGTGACCCGCCCGGCCGCCTCCTGCAGGCGGGCCTCGGGGACCGTTCCGTCACGGACGGCGTCCCCGATGCCCTGGCGCAGGGCGGCGCAGTGCTCCTCGCCGTCCTCCGCGCCCAGCAGCAGCAGGTCGGCCCCGGCCGCCAGCGCGCGCACCCCGCGCCGGCCACGCCGTGCGCCGCCCGCACACCGGCCATGTCGAGGGCATCGGTGACGACGACGCCCGCGAAGCCCAGCTCGGTGCGCAGGAGGTCGACCAGCAGCCGGCGGCTGAGCGTGGCGGGTCGCGCGTCGAGGGCCGAGAACACCACGTGCGAGGTCATGACCAGGTCGACCCCGGCCCGGACCGCCGCGGCGAACGGCGGCAGCTCCCGGCGGCGGAAGGTGGCCGCGTCCGCGTCGATGGTGGGCAGCCCGAGGTGCGAGTCGACGGTCGTGGCCCCGTGCCCGGGGAAGTGCTTGGCGGTGGCGGCGACGCCGGCCGACTGCAGGCCGCGGACGTAGGCGACGCCGTGCCGGGCCACCGCGTCCGGGTCCGGGCCGAACGAGCGGACGCCGATCACCGGGTTCCGGCTGTCGCTGTTGACGTCCACGGACGGCGCGAAGTCCACCGTGACGCCGGCCCGGCGCAGGTCGGCACCGATGGCTGCCGCGACGGCCTCGGTCACCGCCGGGTCGTCGACCACCCCGAGGGCCAGGTTGCCCGGGTAGCTGCTGCCGGTGAGGTACTCCAGCCGGGTCACGTCCCCGCCTTCCTCGTCCAGCGCCACCAGGGCGTCCGGACGGGCCCGGACGACGGCCTCGCCGAGGAGCGCACCTGACCGGCGGCCGAGCCGTCCGGACCGCCGGTGAGGTTCGCGCCGTAGAGGCAGACCCCGGCCAGGCCGCGGTCGAGGGAGTCGGTCACCCACGCCGGAACCGTGGTGCCGGCGAATCCCGGCATCAGGCAGGCATTGACGAGTTCGTCCAGTTCCGACATGGTCCTCTGCTTCGTCGACGCCAGCTGCGCGGAGGCTGTCCTCCCCGACCGGTGCGGCCATTTCCGACGCGCCGGGTGGAACGACACTAGAGCACCCGTCGCGACCATTGTGCGACGACGGTGTGCGCGATCAGGGAAATGGTCGACGGAGGCCGCCGCCCGCCCTTTCCATCGGAGGTGCCCGGCGGTATCTTCGCCGCACCGGAAAATGCGTGCCCGACGGCCGCGCATCGATTTCACGACCGCCCGGAGGGCGCCCGATGGCGACAGTGACCTACGACCGCGCGACCTGTGTCTACAGCGGCGCCGAACGCTCGGCGGTGGACGCGCTGGACCTCCGGGTCGAGGACGGCGAGTTCCTGGTCCTGGTCGGCCCGTCGGGCTGCGGCAAGTCCACGTCGCTGCGGATGCTCGCCGGGCTCGAGCCGGTCCACGACGGCCGCATCCTCATCGGCGACCGCGACGTCACCGACATGGCGCCCAAGGACCGCGACATCGCCATGGTCTTCCAGAACTACGCCCTGTACCCGCACATGACCGTCGCCGACAACATGGGCTTCGCGCTGAAGATCGCCGGGCTGCCCAAGGCCGACATCGGCGCCCGCGTCCGCGAGGCGGCCAAGGTGCTCGACCTGGAGCCCTACCTCGACCGCAAGCCCAAGGCGCTGTCCGGCGGGCAGCGGCAGCGGGTCGCGATGGGCCGGGCGATCGTCCGGCAGCCGCAGGTCTTCCTGATGGACGAGCCGCTGTCCAACCTCGACGCCAAGCTGCGGGTGCAGACGCGCACCCAGATCGCCCAGCTGCAGCGCCGCCTCGGCGTCACCACCGTGTACGTCACCCACGACCAGGTCGAGGCGATGACGATGGGCGACCGGGTCTGCGTGCTCAAGGACGGGCTGCTCATGCAGGTGGGCCGGCCGCGCGAGCTCTACGACCGCCCGGCGAACGTGTTCGTCGCCGGCTTCCTCGGCTCCCCGGCGATGAACCTGTACCCGCTGCCGGTCGTCGACGGCGGGGTGGCCTTCGGCGACGTCGTCCACCCGGCGGCCCGCGCCGGTGCCGGTGGCACGGTGACGCTCGGGGTCCGGCCGGAGGACCTCGAGATCGCCGACTCCGGGCTCCGGATGGAGGTGGACCTCGTCGAGGAGCTGGGCGCCGACGCCTACGCCTACGGGCGGGTCGTGCTCGCGGGCGAGGAGCAGCCGCTGACCGGGCGGGTCGACGCCCGCCGCCCCCGCAGAAGGGCGACGTCCTGCACCTGCGGCCGCGCGCCGGGTCGGTGCACCTGTTCGGCGCCGACGGCGCGCGTCTGGCGGACTGAGGGCCGCCTCGCACGTCAGCGGCTGCGGCCGGCCCGTCCCGTGCCGGGGCGGCCGCCCGTGCGGCCAGCCGACGTCCCGCGGCCCCGGTGTCCGCCCTCGGACGCCGCCGCCCGGCCGCCACCGGACGCCCGGCCACCGCCGGTCGACCGGCCACCGGCGCGCGGCGACCGCGGCTGCCGGTCGTGCCCGTCGTGGTGCCGGTCGCCCCTGTGCCGGTCGCTGCTCTGCCCGTCGCGGCCGGGGCCCCGGCCGGCGGAGCGCACCGAGCAGTCGCGGCAGGTGCTGAACCAGGGGCGATGCCGGCGCCGCAGGTGGTGCAGCGGCCGGACGCCGAGAGGCTGATCGCGTCGGGCAGCAGCTCGGTGATCCGGTCGGCGCAGGCGTCCTCGACGTCGGCGGCGTCGTCGCTGGTCAGACCGGCTACGCCGGGGAAGGAGCGGAGCAGCGTCTGGGCGTCGCGCGCGGCCGCGGCGGCCTGCTCGTAGTCCTCGACGGTGCCCTTCGCGGGTACCGGCTCGAGCACCGTCTCCGGCGCGACGGGGAGGCCGGCCATCGAGCGCAGCGCCGCCGTGGCCAGCACCAGCCAGCGGGTGCGCCGCGGCGGGTTGTAGTCGATGGGCAGGTTGATCAGCCGCCAGACCGTCCAGAGGTCGCCGGCCGCGCCGAGCGGGCCGCGCAGCAGCGGCAGCAGGGCGTGCACGCGGACGATCAGGCTCGTCACGTCGTCGGCGGTCATCGCGTGGTCGCGGGTCGCCGCCCGGGCCCAGGCCATCCAGCGGGTCAGCGCCTCGGGCAGGTCGACCGGCTCGAACGCGCCGAGGTCGTCGAGCTCGGGACGCAGCCGCGGTGCGCGCTTGGGCAGGTCGCTCATCGCGTCGCCGCGGGCCACCTCGGCGCCGGCCTTGAGCAGCCCGGCGTCGGCCCGGAGGCCCGTCACCCCGGCGAGGACGCCGACGCTGCCGTGCCCGGTCAGCCCGTAGCGTCCGGCCCGGCCGGCGATCTGCGCGGTCTCCCAGGTGCGCAGCGGCCGCCGCTCGACGCCGTCGAACTTGGTGGTCTCGGCGAACAGGACGGTGGCGGCCGGGACGTTGATGCCGTGGCCGATGACGTCGGTGGTGACCAGCACCTCGGTCTCGCCGCGGGTGAACCGGTCGATGACCTCGCGGCGGGTGGCCGGGGGCAGCGCGCCGTAGAGGACGCCGACCTTCCCGGGCCGCTGCGGGTCCAGCGCCGCGGCGACGGCGTAGACGGCTTTGCGGGAGAACGCCACGACGAGGGTCTGCGACCGGACGCCGTCCGGGCGGACCGGGGTGCGCAGCACATCGAGCCGCGACAGCCGCTTGTGGTTGACGACGGTGATCTTCTTCGCGTCCGAGACCAGCGGCTTGAGCAGCAGGTAGGCCTCGGCGGCGGAGATCAGGTGCATCTCGCGGTAGTCGCCGGTCAGCACCAGCCGGGCCCAGTGGTGCCCGCGGTCGGGATCGGCGACCCAGTGCGACTCGTCGAGCACCAGCAGGTCGCCGCGCATGGGCGCCTTCTCCACGGTGCAGCAGACGATGGGGGCGTCGGGGTCGATCTCCTCCTCGCCGGTGGAGAGGCCGACGGTGCCCGCGGGCAGCTGGGCCGACAGCCGGGCGTAGGCCTCGTGGGCCAGCTGCCGCAGGGGCGCGGCGTAGACGCCACGGCCGTTCTTCTCCAGCGCGAGGAGCGATTCGTAGGTCTTGCCCGAGTTGGTCGGGCCCAGGTGGAAGACCACGTCCTCGGGGCGGGTGGTGCGGACCGGGAGCTCGGGCTCGGCGCCGTCGACCCAGCTCTGCTGGGCGAGCGTCTCCACGCGCGCGGCGGCGCGGTCGTCGTCGCGCGCCCTGTCACGGGGGAGCCTTCACGGGCGTCGGCGCGGTTGCGGCGCCGGGGGTCAGGGCGACGGGCGGGGTGCTGCGGGGGAACGCTCACAGGGGAGAACAGGCCTTTGGTCGGCGGAGGTCGGGGCGGGGCGGAGGTCGGGCGGCTGCGCGTCGCGGCGGTGCCAGCTGTCGCGGACCCTACGGAGCCCAACACTGGGAACCGGCCGGACATGCCCGGACGGCGCGGGTTCAGGCCGCACGCTGCCGGCTCCCGCGCGCCGGGAGGAGCCGGACCTCGATGACCAGGTCGCGCCGCTGCACGACCTCGTCCAGGGTGCGCGGCGGGACCAGCAGCGGGCCGGTGGCCGAGCGGTAGGCGATCGTGACGGGGCAGACGACGGCGTCGGTGACGTCCCGGAGCGGTGCGCGGGACGCCGTCCGCACCGGGAGCAGCCGGTCGGCGACGTCGGCCCAGCCCCCGGCGGTCCGGGGGACGCCGACCAGCAGGGCCAGGTCGCCGAGCGCCCCGGCGGAGTTCTCGACGAGCAGCCGGTGCTGCCGCTCGCGCGGCCACGGCGTCGCCGGCCGGACGACGTCGACGCGGACGCCGAGCGCGGTGAGCAGGTTGGCCGCACCGCACACCTGCAGCCGCGGCGCCGAGCCGGCGGGCGTCACGGCGGCGCGGGCGCGGATCCCGGCCAGCGTGGCCTGGTAGCGCAGCCGGCGCTGGTGCTGGGTGGCCGGCGTGGTGCGGCCGGAGGACGGCGGGAGGGCAACGGGTCCGGACGCCGGGACGACGGCGGGACGAGGCGGGGCGGCGGTCACGGCGCTCCTCGGGGCGGAGGGCCGGGACCGGCCCTGACGCGGCTCAGCGTCCGGGACGGCGGTGACCGGGACGTGACGGCGACACGACACCCACAGGAACAGTCGCCACTGCTCCCGCGCCGGACTGCCCCGACCGGGGGACGCGGGTCAGCGCAGCCGCCGGGCGGCGGACGTGAGCGTGCGCACGGTCAGCCGCCCGTCGGCCAGCCCCAGGTCGACGACGTCGTCGAACACCCGCTGGTCGTCGGCCGCGGCCCGGAACACCGCGTCCATCACCGCCGGCCACCGGCTGGCCCACGACGCGGTCGAGGAGTGCCGCAGGTGCCGGCCCAGCCGACGGCGCAGCGCCGCCCGGTACCGCTGACCGGCCGCCGCCCCTGCACCGCCGCCGTCCCTGCCAGCGCCCCGGAGAGGACGGCGTAGAAGATGCCCTCCCGGTCAGCGGGTTGATCAGCGACGCGGCGTCCCCGGCGAGCAGCACCCGGCCGTCGGGGTGGCGGGGCCGGCCGGTCGACAGCGGCAGCCGGTGGGCCTTCAGCTCCGTGGCCGCGACGCCGGGCAGCAGCCGCGCCAGCCCGTCGAGCAGGCCGGCGCGGTTGACCCCGCCGGAGACGAGCTCTCCGTAGCCCACGTTGGCCCGCCCGTCGCCGAGTGGGAACGACCACGCGTAGGCCGGCCAGCGCTGCTCGGTGGTGGCGATGAGCTGGACGTCCTCGAGCCCCGGGGGACGGGGGCGTAGCCGCGGAGCGCGATCGCCAGCCGGTCCGGCCGGTTGGGGCCGATGCCGAGCGCCCGGCGGACGACGGACTCCGCGCCGTCGGCCCCGACCACGACCCCGCGGTGAGCGCGCCGTCGATCTCGACGTGCGTCGGGTGCACCGCGATGCGGCGGACGGCGTGCCGCCGGAACTGCGCGCCCGAGCCGAGCGCGGCGGCGAGCAGCCGGGCGTCGAGCACCGCGCGGGGACGACCCGCGCCGGGCGGTGCATCGTGCGCTCGACGGTCGTCCCGCCGGGCGAGCGCAGCCGCAGCCGGGGCACGACGGCGTAGCCCTCGGTCAGCGCGGCGGCGTCGAGGCCGAGGCCGGTCAGGACGTCGAGCGCCTCGGGGGCGATGCCGTCGCCGCAGACCTTGTCGCGCGGGAAGTCGGCGCGGTCGAGCACCAGCACGCATGCCTCCGGGTCGGCGCGACGGGCCGCGGTGGCGCAGGCGGCGCCGGCCGGCCCGCCACCCACGACGACGACGTCCCAGTGCTCCATGCCCCGAACGCTAGGCAGCCCGGGCGGTCAGCGCCGGACGGGGCGCGCGACGCCGTCCCGGTTCTGGGCCAGCAGGCGGCGCCAGCTGTCCAGGTCGTGGGCGGCGGGCTCGGTGCCCGCGATCCAGTCCAGGAGCACGTCGCAGAACCGCTCGGGGTCGTCGAGGTGCGGCCAGTGGCCGGCGTCGTCGAACACCTCGATCCGGGCGCTGGGGACCAGCGACCGGACGGTCTCCGCGTGCACCGCGGGCACGATCGGGTCGCGGCTGCCCCAGATGACCAGCATCGGGACCGAGTCGGCGAGGTAGAGCCGGTCGAGCGCGGTGACCGCCTGGCCGCGGGCGTCCACGACCCCGCGCAGGGTGCGCAGGAAGGCGCGGCGGGCCTCGACGTCCTTGAGCGCGAGCAGGGCGTCGGCGGCCTCGGCCAGATCACCGACCCGCCGCCAACCGACCGTGCGCCCGACCCGCTCGACAGCCTGCAGACCCAGCCGGAGCGGGCCGGACACCCCCGCCAGCGCGGTGACGACGAGCTCCGCGCCGGGCAGGGTCGCCGCGCGCAGCCCGGCCGAGAGCTCGGGGCCCAGGCCGCCGCTGCCGACCACCGCAAGCCGCTGGCACCGCTCGGGGAACTGGTAGGCGAACTGCAGCGCGATCCCGCCGCCGAGCGAATGGCCCACGACCGTCGCCCGCTCGATGTCGAGGACGGACAGGAGGTCGCGCATCCCGTTGGCGTAGGCGGCGATGGAGTAGTCGCCCCGGGGCTTGTCGGAGTTGCCGTGGCCGAGGAGGTCGGGGGCGATGACGGTGTGCGTCTCGGCGAGCCGGTCGATGACGCCGGCCCAGGTCTGGCAGTTGTTCCCGATGCCGTGCAGGAGGAGCAGCGCCGGCCCCTCGCCCGCCCGGATGAACGCGCGTCGGTGGCCGTGGACCACGCGGACCTCGGAGACCTGGCGGGGCGGCATCCCCCAGTGCACCACGGACCTGGTGCGGGTGGTTACCCCCGGTAGGGCCGTTCCTGTCCCGGAATCCGAGCCTCTGGGGCGGCCGTCCCTCACGGCCGGGGCGGCGAGGCCGTCCACTTCCGGGGCGGGTGCTCGTAGCCCGCCACGAACGCCAGGAGCTCCTCGGTGCCGGACACCACGCCGAGCGCGTCGAGCCGGACGGCGTCGAGGTAGCCGTCGTCGACCATGCGGCGCAGCTGGCCGAGCAGCGGCTGCCAGAACCCGTCGACGTCGAGCAGCGCGGCCGGCTTGGCGTGCAGGCCGAGCATCCCCAGGTCCAGGCCTCGAACAGCTCCTCGAGGGTGCCCGCGGCGCCCGGCAGGGCGACGAACGCGTCGGCGAGGTCGGCCATGACCGCCTTGCGCTCGTGCATCGACTGCACGACCTCGAGCCGCGGAAGGCCGGGGTGGGCGACCTCGTCGTCGACCAGGTGCTGCGGGATCACCCCGACGACCTCGCCGCCGGCGGCCAGCGCCGCGTCGGCGACCACGCCCATCATCCCGACGCGCCCGCCGCCGTAGACGATGCCGACGCCGGCCTCGGCGAGACCGCGGGCGAAAGCCGCGGCGGCCTCGGCGTGAGCGGGCGGTCCTGCGTGGGACCCGGTGAAGACGGCGACGCGCTCCAGGACAGGTCGCACGCCGCCGTCAGCCGCCGTAGTAGCGGTAGACCGGCTCGGCGATGCAGACGGGCTTGTCGCCGCCCTCGCGCTCGATGACGGCGGCCAGCGTCAGCTGCAGGCCCCCGGTGACCTCCTCGACGGACTTCAGGGAAGCGGTCAGCCGCACCTTGGCGCCGACCGGGACCGGCGAGGGAAGCGGACCTTGTTCAGGCCGTAGTTGACGCCCATGACGGTGTCGGTGACGACGAGCACCTGCGAGGACAGCGGCGCCAGCAGCGACAGGGTCAGGTAGCCGTGGGCGATGGGGCCGCCGAACGGGCTCTCGGCCTTCGCCCGCTCGACGTCGACGTGGATCCACTGGTGGTCGCCGGTCGCGTCGGCGAATTGGTTGACGTGCTCCTGCGTGACCTCGTGCCAGTCGCTGCTGCCGAGCTCGGTGCCGACGAGTCCGGGGACCTCGGCCATGGTCGTCGTCGTGGTCATGCGGGTGTCCTCCGGGAACCAGGGGTCTGGTGCGCGCTCGTGCTCTGCTTACCAGGGGAGCAGAGCACGAGCGTGCGGCGGGTCCTCGACGGTCGCCCCGACGGTGCATCCGCCGACGCTTGTGCTCTGCCCCGCTCAGCGGGGCAGAGCACAAGCATCCGCGGGACACCCTCCGCGGTCGCCGTCGTCCGGCCGGAGCGGGTTCACTGGTCGGGTGCTCGCCTCGACCGACGGCTGGACCACCTGCGCCCAGGGCCATCGCCACTGGGGTCGCGCCGGGGCCGCCGGACTGCTGGTGCACCGCGACGGCGCCGACGGCCCCGAGGTGCTCCTGCAGCACCGGGCCTGGTGGTCGCACCACGGCGGCACCTGGGGAACGCCGGGCGGCGCTCTCCACCACGGCGAGTCGGTCGACGACGGCGCGCTGCGCGAGGTGCGCGAGGAACTCGGCCTCACCGCGGACGACCTCGTCCTCGGCGTCCGGTCGGTCGACGACCACGGCGGCTGGTCCTACACGACCGTCCTCGCCCGCCCGGTGCGCCCGATCGAACCCGCGAACCTGCAGCTGGACGGCGAGAGCACCGGCGTCGCGTGGCATCCGGTGGCGGCGCTGGACGAGGTGGAGCTGCATCCCGGACTCGCGGCGTCGCTGGCCCGGCTGCGACCGCTGCTGGAGGACGCGGCGCGGTAGTCGGGCGTGTCGGCGCATGAGGTCGCAGAGCGTGGGTAGGCGGTCACGGATCTTCTCGTGCCACTGAAGGAGCCGGCTCTGTCCCGCCGCCATCGTGCCCCCGGCACCGCAGCACTGGGTGCTTCCCGGCTCGCGAACGCCCGCCTCGCGCTCCGGCGCAGCCGCGCCCGGATCATCCTGGTCCTGGGCATGGCCTGTGGCGCGCTGCTGATCGCCGCTCCCCTCGCCCTCTTCCTGAGCGGCGGCCCGAGCGGCGACGGCGGCGGTTCCCGTGATCCCGAGGGCGTCTTCACCGGCGGACCCGGCACCGGTGCGCCGGGCGGCCCCGGCATCCCGGAGAGCGGCACCGGCGTGGCCACGGAGTCCGCGCAGTCCCCGGCGCCCGGACTCCCCCGGTCGACACGGCAGGGGACGCGGCCACCGCCGGCGGCGCGGGCCTGACCGGGGTCGGCGGTGACAGCCCCTGCCGGCAGGCGCCGCGGCGGGCCAGGCCGGTGACGGCACCGGCGGCACCCGCGGCACCGCGGCCGGCGCGCCCGCCCCCGGGGGCGGCGGGTCGACGGGCGGGCGGACGCCCGGGGGCGCCGCCCCGCTCCGGCCCCGGCTCCGGCCCCCGCTCCGGCGGCTCCCGCACCCGCCCCCGCGCCGGCGCCCAAGCCCGCTCCCGCGCCGGCGCCCAAGCCGGGTGGCGGTGGCGGTGGCGGTCAGTCGCCCACGCCGCCGGCGTCGACCCCCACGGACTGCCTCTGCGAGGACCTGGACTCGGTCACCGACCCGGTCACCGGCGTCCTCGAGGACGTCACCGAACCGGTCGGCGGGCTGCTCCGTCCGTGACGGCACCGGCGCCGGCCCCCGCGGGCCGCGTTAGGTTCCAGGCATGAGCGCCCGCGACGACGTCTCCGAGATCTTCGACAGCTCCGCGTGGCGGCAGGTCGACGGCTTCGACTTCACCGACATCACCTATCACCGGGCCGTGGACGCCGGCGTCGTCCGGATCGCCTTCGACCGGCCCGAGGTGCGCAACGCCTTCCGCCCGCAGAGCGTCGACGAGCTGATCACCGCACTGGAGCACGCGCGGCTGTCCACCGACGTCGGCTGCGTGATTTTCACCGGCAACGGCCCGAGCCCCAAGGACGGCGGCTGGGCGTTCTGCTCCGGCGGCGACCAGCGGGTGCGCGGGAAGTACGGCTACGAGTACGGCGGGGCTGCGGCCGGGGGCGGTTCGGGCGGGGAGGACAGGGCCGGCTGCACATCCTCGAGGCGCAGCGGCTGATCCGCTTCATGCCCAAGGTCGTGCTCTGCGTCGTCCCCGGGTGGGCGGCCGGGGGCGGGCACAGCCTGCACGTCGTCTCCGACCTGACCCTGGCCAGTGCCGAGCACGCGCGGTTCAAGCAGACCGACGCCGACGTCGGCAGCTTCGACGGCGGCTTCGGGTCGGCCTACCTCGCCCGGCAGGTGGGGCAGAAGTTCGCCCGCGAGATCTTCTTCCTCGGCGAGGAGTACACGGCGGCCGACGCGCACGCGATGGGCATGGTCAACCGCGTCGTCCCGCACGCCGAGCTGGAGGCGACGGCACTGGACTGGGGCCGGAGGATCGTCGCGAAGAGCCCGACCGCGCAGCGGATGCTCAAGTACTCGTTCAACCTCATCGACGACGGCCTGGTCGGTCAGCAGCTGTTCGCGGGGAGACCACCCGGCTGGCCTACATGGCCGAGGAGGCCGTCGAGGGCCGTGACGCCTTCCTCGAGAGGCGCGAACCGGACTTCACCCGCTTCCCTGGCATGTCTGAAGGACGCCCTGCGCCCCACCACTCGCAAGCTCGCGGCGGCACCCTGCAGGGGCCGGCCGAACGTACTGAGGAGGACGAAATGATCGTGGAGATCGTGACGGGCGCCGACGAGCGTCCGGAGGCGCGGGTCGTGGACATCGACGACCTCGGGCGGCTGCACCTGGCGCTGGGGCAGGTGACCGACGACGAGGCCGCCGACGTGCTGGAGCGGGCCGGGCTGGGCCGGTTCACCGACAGCGAGACCGCCGTCCTCGACGTGGCTGCGCTGAGGGCCGCCGCCGAGCCGCGGGCGACGGCGCCGGACTGGCAGACCCGCTGGGACGAGATGATCGCCCACGCCCGCAGCAAGGGGTGGCTGTCGGCGGACGGGTCCGGGCTGCAGGTCCACGTGGAGAGCGCCGCCGGGGCCTGAGCCGAACCGCCGTCGCGACCTGCACGGACGCCGCCGGGCGGTCCATCAACCTTCAAGCGCCTTAGGTCACCCATACTTCTGCGCCGCCGGGCATTGTGGTGAAGGGTTCAACAGGCCAGGATGTCGCGGTGCGTATGACGTCGCGTCACGGAATTCGGTCATGAGTGGAACGCCGGGGCGGCCGCTCAGCTCGGAGCTGTCCGAGCAGCTGCTCTCGGTGGCCGTGGACATCCTCGCCGAGGAAGGGTGGGGCCGGCTCAACAGCGACCGGGTCGCCGCCCGCGCCCGGGCGGGGAAGGCCGGGATCTACCGCCGGTGGCCCACCATGGCTGCGCTCGCCCGGCACGCCGTCGGCCGGTTCCGGCTCGTCTCCCTGCCGGAGGACGGCGGCTCGCTGCGGGCCGACCTCGTCTCCCTCGCGAGCGGGTGGAGCCGTCCGCTGGACCGCGAGGAGCGGGCCGTCGCCAGCATCGTGGGCGCGGCCCGGCACGAGGAGCTGCTCCGGGCCGGCCTGGACGACGCCCTGGTGCGCCCGTTGGCCGCGGTCGTCACCGAGCTGGGAAGGCGGTCGGCCGCCCGGGGCGAACCGATCCAGCCGCAGCGGCTGGTTCTGCTGGGCTCGGTGCTGCAGGCGTTCTGGTGGCAGCGGTACACCGCGGCCGGGGACGGCGCGATGACCCCCGACGCGGTCGAGCGCGTGGTCGACGACGTGCTGGTGCCCCTGGCTGCGCCGGCGTGCGCGGCGCGCCCGGAGCCCGCGAGCGTCTGACGCCTCGGTCGGCGCGTCAGCCCGCCCGGCGGATCCCGGCCGGCGGCCACCCGGTGTCCGAGCGGGCGCGCGTCTGCTGGGTGGGGGTGGTGACGGTGTCGATGGGGGCGGTGTCGATCTGGGACTGGATCCCCGCCAGCACCCGGTCGACCAGCCGCTCGACCCTGGCCACCCGCTCGGTGAGGTCCTCGTCCACCGGGGCGCAACGACGCTGCTCGACGAACACCACCCGGGCGGCCGCCAGCCAGATGGCCGCGGTCAGCGGGGCGACGATGCTCGAGGCCGACAGGTGGTCGGCACCCGGCTCCGGGTCGGTCAGCCAGGCCTCGGTGAGTGCCGCGGACAGCGCCCGCTCGGCCTCCTGGATCACCCGCTGCTCGTGACTGGCCAGGGTCGGGCAGGCGGAGACCGCGGCGGTGAATGCCCGGCCCTCGGCGGACAGGTGCTGCGAGACAAAGTGGCCTGCCCCTCCACCAGGTGCCGGCGCAGCGCGGTCAGCGGCGACGTCCCCGGCGGGCGGCGGCGCACGGCGTCGGCCGGGCCGTCGACCCAGGGGATGCGGCCGTCGAAGAACAGCTCTTCCTTGGTGGCGAAGTGGTTGAAGATCGTCTGGACGGCGACGTCTGCCCCGCGGGCGATGTCCGCGATCGTGACGGCGTCGAAGCCGCCCTCGGCGAACATCCGCTGGGCGACCGTCCGCACGTGGACGCGCGTGCGCGCTTTCTTCTGTGCTCGGCGGTCCAATATCTCACTCACTGTTGCAGCATAAGCACGGAACGTGCATGGCGCCGGATGAAGTGACCGACGCGTTTCATCACTCGGAGCGCACGGGTGCGACTGCCCAGTCCTGGCCGACCGAACGCGCCCAGGACTCGACGAGCACCGGCAGGTCGATGACGTCGAGGTCGGCGGCCACGTCGGCGATCGTGGTCCGCCAGGCGGCCGGGCGCCGCGCCGGGTCGACCTCCGCGGGCACGCCGAGGAGCTCCAGCGCGGTGCGCAGCCGTTGGTCCTCGGCGGTCGGGTGCTGGGCGTCGTAGGCCGCGTCGGCCAGTCGCAGGGCGGTGGCCGTCGCCGGGTGCGTCCCGGCGTCCTCGCGCAGGCCGCGGAGGGTCACCTCGAACAGGCGGGCACAGGAGGACGAGGCGCCGGGGTGCGACGGTCGACCGTCGGCCTGGGCGAGGACGGCGCCGCACCCGGGGCAGATCTGGGTGCGGGAAGGCGGGGCGTCGGACGGCACTCCTCCGATGGTGCCCCACCCCGGCGGGCTGCGCGGATCAGGCGGGTGGATGGCGGAGCGCGGATCCGGTGGCCTTCGATAGGGGGTCGGTGCGGCACTCGGTGCCAGGGAGGCACCATGACCGGCGTGCGAACCAGAGCTGCCGTGCTGCGCCGGCCGGACACCGAGTACGAGATCGTCGAGCTCGAGGTTCTCGACCCGGGCTCGGGCGAGGTGCTGGTGGAGATGGCCTACGCGGGCCTCTGCCACTCCGACGAGCACCTGCGGCACTCCAACCCGGGTGGCCGCTACCCGATCGTCGGCGGGCACGAGGGCTCCGGCGTCGTCCTGGCCGTGGGCCCCGGGGTCAGCTCCGTGGCGCCGGGCGACCACGTCGTCACCAGCTTCCTGCCCGCCTGCGGGCACTGCCGGTTCTGCGCGCAGGGCCGGTCCAACCTGTGCGACAAGGGCGCGACGATCGCCCGCGGCGAACTGCCCACCGGCACCTATCCGTTCCGGCTGGACGGCGAGCCGCTCGGCGGGTTCTGCATGGTCGGCGCCTTCGCGCAGCACACCCTGCTCAGCGAGTTCTCCTGCGTGCGGATCGACCCCTGGATCGCCCTGGACACCGCGGCGCTGGTCGCCTGCAGCGTGCCGACCGGCTGGGGCTCGGCGGTGTACTCCGGCGGGGTCCGGCCCGGGGACACGGTGGTCGTGGTCGGGTTGGGCGGGGTCGGGATGAACGCCGTCCAGGGCGCGGTGCACGCCGGCGCGATGCACGTGGTCGGTGTGGACCCGGTGGCGATGAAGCGGGAGTTCGCCGAGTCGCTGGGCGCCACCCGCACGGTCGCCGGCACGGACGAGGCCGCCGGCCTGGCCCGCGAGCTGTCGCGCGGCACCGGCGCCGACGTCGTCATCGTGACGGTGGGCACGATGTCGGCCGAGGCGTACGCCGGCGCGGCGGCGTCCCTGGGCAAGGGCGGCACGCTGGTCCTCACCGCGCTGGCCGACCGCCCCGAGGACGGGAACGTGCAGCTCGGCGGGCAGCTGGCCACCGTGTTCGAGCAGCGCATCCAGGGCTCGCTGTTCGGCTCGTGCAACCCGTTCCGCGACATCCCGATGCTGCTGCGTCTGCACGAGGAGGGCCGCCTCGAGCTGGACCGGCTGATCACCCGGCGGTACTCGCTCGACCATCTCAACCAGGGCTACCGCGACCAGGCAGCCGGCGAGACGGTCCGCGGCCTGCTGGAGCACTCCGGCTCCTGAACCCGGGGCTTCCGGTGCGCGAAGTCCCGTCGCGGGGTCGGTTGGGCGGTTCGAGGCGTGGGCAGCCCCGGGCGCATGGTGAGCAGCGCATCGCCGTCCTCGACGTGGACGGGACCCTCGTCGACACCAACTACCAGCACGCCCTCGCGTGGTACCGGGCCTTCCGGTCGCTGGGGAGACTTATCCGATCTGGCGCATCCACCGGCTGATCGGGATGGGCGGCGACCAGCTGGTGGCCGCGCTCGGTGGGGACGACGTCGAGGAGCGGATCGGCGAGGCGGCCCGCGAGCGGTGGGTGCGGGAGGCCGATCCGCTGTTGGCTGAGACGGCGCTGCTGCCGGGTGCCCGTGAGCTCGTCGTGGCGCTGAAGGAGCGCGGGCACCGGGTGGTGCTGGCCAGCTCGGGCAAGCCGCACCACGTCGACCGCGCGCTGGACCTGCTCGAGGCCCGCGACCTCGCCGACGCCTGGACCACCAGCGAGGACGTCGAGAACACCAAGCCCGCGCCGGACCTGCTGCAGGTGGCGCTGGAGAAGCTGGGCGAACCCGTGGATGCGCCGGCCGTCGTCATCGGCGACTCGGTCTACGACGTGGAGGCCGCCAGGAACGCCGGCATGCCGGCGGTCGTCGTCCGGTCCGGGGGCTTCGGGGACGACGAGCTGCGCGACGCCGGGGCGGTCGGGATCTACGACACCCCGGCCGACCTCATGGCCGCCCTGGACGACACCGACCTGGCCTGATCGGGGCCGGGGCCGGGGCCGGGGCCGGGGCAGGGCAGGGTAGGTCGTGGACGCTTGTGCTCTGCCCCGGTGAGCGGGGCAGAGCACAACGGTCGGGCAGCCCGGGGTCAGGAGGCGGCGGCGTCCCGGCCGAGGCGGCGGAGCAGCTCGTCGGGGTGGTCGGTGATGACCGCGTCGACGCCGAGGTCCCGCACGAGGTCCATGTCGGCGGTCCGGTTCACCGTCCAGACGTGCACCTCCTTGCCGGCGGCGTGCGCCTCGGCGACGAACTCCGGGTCCGAGCGGATCAGCGCCATGCCGGGGCCCACGGCGGAGGCGCTGCCGGTCAGCAGCTCGCGACGGACCGGGCGCAGCCGCTTGCCGATCAGTTGCACGGTGGGCACGGCGGGCGCGAGCTCTGCCATCCGGCGCACGGCCAGCTGGGAGAAGCTCATCATCCGGACGGCGGGCTTGCCGGCCCACTCGACGGGGCGCCCGTTCCCGAGCAGGCCGTAGCGGCGCAGGCAGTCGACCAGCGCCTCCTCGACCTTGCGGGTGTGCCGGGTCGGATGCTTGGTCTCGATCGCCAGGCGCAGCGAGCCGGGGGTGGCGGTGATGTACGCCAGCAGCCGGTCGAGGGTGAGCACCAGGCCGTTCTCGACATCGGGTTCGTCGGTGATCGAGAGGATCTCGTCGTCCGCCCAGCGGTTGCGGCCCCTGGGCCGGCGGGCGCCGAACTGGAACTGCTCGAGCTCGGCCAGGTGCAGCGCGGAGACGATGCCGCGCCCGTTCGAGGTGCGCCGGATCTGCCGGTCGTGCACGCAGACCAGCACGCCGTCACGGGTCAGCCGCACGTCGCACTCCACGGCGTCGGCGCCGACGGCCGCGGCCTGCCGGTAGGCGGCGAGCGTGTGCTCGGGCGCCGCGGCGGTGGCGCCGCGGTGGGCGACGACCTCGGGGACGGTCAACGGAGGGGCGGAGCAAGTGCGCGGCACGCAGGGATCCTCCCTGCCCGTCGCCGTGCCGCGCGTCCGGGCGACGCCGCACTCACCTTCCGCGACGACGTGGCTGGTCGGGACGTCAGCCGGCGCGGCGGACGCGGTACTCGGCGACCGACGCCATCGGGGGCCGCTCGGCGACGGCGACGGCGCGGCTGCGGGGCACGAAGCCGGTCCCGTCGTGCTCGAACTGGGTGAGCAGCCCGCTGGCCGGGAGCGGCTGCTGACCGGGCCGGTCGTCGGTGGCGCGGGCGAGCACCGTGGACACGACCTCCCCGGCCATCCCGCCGAGGGCCTGCTGCGACTGCGACGTGTGCCGGCGGACGCCGAGGTCGACCTGGGCCAGCGAGGACAGCCCGCCAAGCCGCAGCAGGTCGATGAGCAGGCCCACCTCCACGCCGTAGCCGGAGACGAACGGCACCTGCTCCAGCGCCGACCGGCGTCCGGCGTACTCGCCTCCCAGCGGCTGGACGAACCCGGCCAGCTCGGGCCACAGCGCGTTGAGCAGCGGACGGGCGGTGAGCTCGGTGACCCGGCCCCTCCGGCCGGCTGGGCGTGCCCGCCGATCTCCAGCGGCCGCGTGTAGCAGCCCTTGACGTAGAGCACCTGCGGGTCGGTGAGCAACGGCGCCAGCAGCCCCGGGACGTAGTGGGCGACGTCGCCCAGCAGGTCGGCGTCCAGGAAGACGACGAGGTCGCCGGTCGTGGCGGCCAGCGACTTCCAGAGCGCCTCGCCCTTGCCGGGCCGGGTGCCGTAGGCGGGCAGGACGTCGGCGGCCGCGACCACGTCCGCGCCGGCGTCGCGGGCGACCCGGGCGGTGGCATCGGTGGAGTCGGAGTCGACGACGAGCAGCTCGTCGATCAGCGGCGCCCGGACCATCCAGTGCTCGCGCAGGTCGGCGACCAGCCGCCCCACGGTGGTCTCCTCGTCGCGGGCGGGGAGGACGACGCTGACGCGGTGCCCTCCGCGGCGCTTGGCGCGCAGCAGCGCGTCGAGGTCGACCGACGCCGGGCCGGAGGCGCTCGTCGTGCGGTGCTCGAACCAGGCTCGGGCGTCGGGTCTCACCACCCCACTGTCGTCCAGGCTCGGGCTCCAGGCCAGGACGGCGCCGGCGAATTCACGCCTTCGTCACCGACAGCCGGCCTCCCGGCCGCCCCGGGTTCTTGTGGATTCCTTGCGGCTGCCGAGCGGTCCGCCTGCGGTTGAGCCCTCAGAGTCGGTGCTGCACCACGAGGGGAACCGCCGCCCGGAACCGAGGAGAACACGCGATGGACCGCACCGACGCAGCCCTGACCCGCCGCGTCCTCCGTGCGCGCGTGACCGTCGTCTCCGCGGTCCTGGGCGGCGCTCTCGCGCTCGCCGGGCTCGGCGCCTTCGGCGACCTCTCCGGTGCCCCGGGGACGTGGCTCCCGGGATCACGACCGTGGAGCTGTCTGAGGCGGTCAGCACGCGGTAGGAACTGCGCATGGCCGCGACCGTCGACGAGTACGTGGCGGCGCTGCCCGAGGACGTCCGGCCGGTGCTCGAGGAGGTCCGCCGCATCGTCCGCCGCGTGGTGCCGGCGGTCGACGAGACGATCAGCTACCGGATGCCCACGTTCGTCCTCGACGGCCTGCCACTGGTGCACGTCGCGGCCTGGACGAAGCACCTGGGCCTGTACCCGCTGCCGCCGATGGACGACGAGCTGGCGGCCCTGGTGGCCCCTACCGCGGGGCCAAGGACGCGATGCAGCTCCGCTACGACCGGCCGGTGCCCTACGACCTGGTCGAACGGGTGGTCGCGGTCCTGCTGGCACGGCGCCACGCGGCCGACGGCCCGGCAGCGACGGGTGAACGCACCCCGCGGCCTGGACAGGGGCGTAGGTTCGGGACAGCTGCCGGGTGCGCCCGGCACGCAGCGTGCGTCGAAACAACGGCGTCGCAGCACGGCACCTCGTGGGTGCCGTGCACCGAGGACGCCCGCCCCCGGTGAATCCACCGGAGGCCGAAGGTGTTCAGCGACCGGAGCTCAGGCACGTCCACCGCCCAGGCGCTCGAGGAACTGGGCCGGCTCTCCTGCAGGAGCACTCGATGGAGAGCCTCCTGCAACGGGTCGTCGACCTCACCACGGTGGTTCTGCCCGGGCACCTCGAGGCGTCGATCACGCTGCTGATCGACGACCGGCCGTCCACCCCGGTGTTCACCGGGCAGCTGGCCCTCGACTGCGACGAGAGCCAGTTCAGCCGCGGGTACGGGCCGTGCCTGCACGCCGCCAGCACCGGTGAGCTGGTCGAGATCGCCGATGCCCGGACCGAGACCCGGTGGCCGGACTACGTGCAACGGGCCGCCGAGCACGGTGCGCTCAGCTCGCTGTCCATCCCGCTGCCGGTCAGCGACGGCATACACGGGGCGATGAACGTCTACGGCCGTGAGGCGAACGCCTTCGACGACGAGAGCCGCTCCGCCGGCCAGCGGTTCGCGCCGTACGCCGGGGTCGCCGTGGCCAACATGCACGCCTACCAGAGCGCGCAGAACCTCGCGGGCAACCTCCAGGTGGCGCTGGAGAGCCGCGCGGTCATCGACCAGGCCAAGGGCATCCTCATGGAGCGGCACAAACTCACCGCGGATCAGGCTTTCCAGATCCTGGCCGGGGTATCGATGCGCCGGAACACCAAGCTGCGCAGCGTGGCCGACGAGCTGGTGACGACCGGAGAACTGATCGGTGGTCCTCCGGTTCCCTAGGCCGCGCGGCAGACCCGAGAGCAGGGGCGTGTGATCTGCCGGCAGACCACACACCCCAGGCTCGGTGGTCGAGAAACCGGCCGCCGAGCCGCCTCGTGCTGTCCGCGAGCGACGGTCGTGCGTGCCACCGTTCGCGCCGCGCCGTCGTCGCGCGTCCAGAACCGGGCGCTGCCCTCAGAAGTCGACCCACCGCGCGGCGCACTGCCGGCCGGCTCACCTCTAGCTGCGCACCTGCGCTGCGTCGAGCGCGGTCGGGCTGTGCTCGCCGATCGCGGCGCCCTCGCCGGTGGGCTCCGGGTGGCCGAGGTCGCTGAGCCAGCCGCGCAGTACCCGGTGCAGGTGCTCGGCGCCGACGACCTCGCCCGGCGCCGTCCAGGCCCGCGGATACGCCAGCAGCGCGTGCTGCTGCGGCCCGCCCAGGCCGCCGTGCGAGCCGACGTGCGGCTCGAACGGTGACGCCTCGTCGGTGTCGGGGTCGTAGCGGCTGTTGATCACGACGTCGGCGCAGTGCGGGAACGTCGAGACGCGGGCGACGAGCGCGGCGGCGTGCTCGCCGTAGGGCAGCAGCGGGTCGGCGCCGATGACGACGCCGGTCGCCAGCCGGTGCAGCCCGTCGCGGCCGAGGACCACCGGCCCGAACTCCTCGGAGTGCACGAGCAGGAAGCCGACGCCGTCGTGGTCGACCAGGCCGGGCAGCAGGCCGGGCCAGTGCCGCTCGATCTCCTCCAGCGACACCCGGCCGGGGAGGTCGGGGAAGGACACCATCGCCTGGTGGCCGGAGACCACGCACACCACGCCGGGTGCCACCCGCGGCACGTCACCGGTCGTCCCCGGCTCGAAGTCGTGGTCGTGACGGACCGCCCCGGCCCGTTCCACCCGGTCGCGCAGCCGGCGCGCGATCGGCCCGCCGCTCTCGGCGAGGGCGGTGGCCACCTGCCAGCTCTCCACGGGACGGCGGCTGTCACGGGTGCCGGTGGAGCGGCGGGCGCCGACGGGCCCACCGCACAGCCGGCCCACCAGCTCCTCGATCGACTCCCCGAACCGGTCGGCGAAGGCCCAGCCCTGGGTCTGGCCGTGGTCGGAGAGGACGACGAGGTGGTACTCGCGCGGCGCCAGGGTGGCGGCCCGGCGCAGGCGGCCGAGCTGCTGGTCGATGGTGCGCAGCACGGCCAGGCTGTCGGCCCGCTCCAGCCCGCCGTGGTGGGCGGCCTCGTCGTAGCCGAGGAAGTCGGCGTACACGGCGGGGCGGCCGGCCAGCATGTCCTCCAGCAGCGCGAAGACGACGACGTCGCGGGAGATGACGGTGACGCCGGGGCGGGCCAGCGGGTAGATGCCGCCGCGGCTGACCCGGGGCCGGACGTCGTCCCGCCGCTCCCGGGCCGCGGCGACCAGCTCCCGGACGACGTCGACGAGCGAGACGCCGATGGTGCGCAGCGCGTTCACCGGGTTGGCGAAGTAGGCGTAGTAGCCCGAGCCCACCCGGGACGGGGTGCGCCGGGTGCGGCGGGCCCGGGCCGGCACGACGTGCGAGAGCGAGCTCATCGTGAGGCTGACGTGGGCGGCGTCGCCGGTGAACAGGTTGCCGCGGCCGGCGCCGTCGGGGGCGAGCAGCCCGCGGCCGTCGGAGTGCCGGCGCTCCACCTCGACGGCGTCGGTGGGGTGCGAGACGCGGGTGATGTGGTCGCGGTCCTTCTCGTACCAGCGGAACCCGAGGATGTCGTGGTTGGAGCCGTGCAGGATGCCGCTCACCGCGGCGCCGGTCTGGGAGCTCCAGTCGGTGTGCCAGGAAGTCATCGCGTGGCTGCCGGTGCGCAGCCAGGAGGCGAGGTTGGGCATCCAGCCGTCGCGGACCGCGCGGCGGGCGGTGTCGTAGGAGAGCGCGTCGATCTGCAGGAATAGCACGCCGGGCGGCCGGTCGGCGTCCTCGGCGAGCGCACCGGCCCGGCGGCGCGCCCGGCGGAAGAAGATCTCGTCCTCGTCGACGGCGAGCAGGCTGCTGACCAGGCCGGAGACGACGGCGAGCACGATCGCCACCCAGACGGCGACCTGGAGGCTGCTCATCTGCACGCCGGGGATGGCGTAGGAGACGGCCAGCACCAGCGCGCCGAAGAGCAGGAAGCTGCCGAGGCCGAGGGTGAAGAACGCGACCGGCAGCGCGACCCGCATCACCAGCGGCCAGGCGAGCGCCGACAGGAGGCCGAGCAACAGCGCCATCACCGGCGGCTGCCACCAGGAGGTGAGCTCGAAGCCGTCGAGCCGATCGCTGAGCACGACCAGCGCCCCGGTGACCGCCGCCCAGGTGACGACGACGCGGGCGAGGGTGCGGCCGGTGCGCAGCAGCCGGCCGTGGGGGCCCAGGGCATCCCGAGGGAGGCCGTGCGCGGGGAGGCGCTCACACCGACTCGCAGGGCTCGGGCTCGGGAGCGGCCGGGACGCGGCGGCGCCGGCTGCTGACCACGTTCATGGCCGCGCTGACCGCGAGCACCAGCACGGTGGCCACCAGCATCGCGATCAGCGGGGAGTCGAAGATGCCGCCGCTGACGACGCCGAGCAGCGCGTAGGCCAGCGCCCAGAGGAAGGCGGCGAGCAGCGAGGCCGGGACCAGCCGCCGCCACGGGTAGGCCAGCGCGCCCGCCGCGACCAGGACCGGGATGCGGCCGGCGGGCAGCAGCCGACCGGCGACGACGATCTGCCAGCCGTGCACCCGGAACTGCTCGCGCACCTCGTCGACGCGCTCGGCGTGCTGGCCGCGGATGAGCCACCGCACCGCCGACGGGCCACCGAACCGGGCGATGGCGAAGGTGATCAGGTCGCCGGTGAGCGCGGCGAGGGTGGCCACGGCGAGCACCAGCGGCAGCCCCAGGTTGTCGGTGGTCATGGCGAAGGCCGCGGCCGTGCCGACCACCAGGCCGGTCGGCACCACCGGGACGACGGAGCCGAGCAGCACCAGCCCGAACAGCAGGGGGTAGCCGACGGACGTGGTGCCGTCCCAGGCGTTGGCGAGGACGTCGAGGTTCATGTCGCCGCCACCGACAGGTCGACGGCGGAGCCGGGCGGGGTGACGACGACGCGGGTCGGCAGGCCCCGGGCGGCCACCTCGGTGGCGAACGCGTGGGGCGGGTCGACCAGCAACCGCCGCATGCGGGCGCGCAACGGGGAGGGACCGACGCCATTCCCGCGACGGTGAGCGTGCCCCAGTGCACCGGGACGGCGATCCGCGGCCGGATGAGGGCGGCGGCGTCCGCGGCGCCGACCGGGTCGAGGTGGCCGGGGCCGAGGGTGGCGCCCCAGCCCCAGACGTGCAGCAGGGCGATGTCGACGTCGCGCGGCCGCAGCGCGCCCATCCCGTCGAAGAGCCCGGTGTCGCCGCTGACGTAGACGCAGGAACCGCCGCCCTCGAGCAGGAAGCCGATCGACTCGGTGGCCGGCCCGTGGGTGGACCGGGGACCCCAGCGGTGGCCGCTGTGCTCGGCGCGGACGGCGGTGATGCGCAGGTCGCCGTCGTGCACGGACTCCCCGGCCGACAGCTCGTCGACGTGCGGGAAGCCCCGCCCGCGCAGCCAGGCGCCGGCGCCGCGCGGCACCACGATCCGGGTGCGCGGCCCGACCGTGCGCAGGGAGGGGATGTGCAGGTGGTCGCCGTGCAGGTGGCTGATGAGCACGACGTCGACCCCGGCCCACGTCGCCGGGTCGGGGAGCGGCACGACGCGGCGGAGCAGGCCCACGGTGGGCGCGAGGAGGGGTCGGTGAGCACGGTGCGCCCGGCCAGCTCGACGCGGACGGTCGAGTGGCCCAGGAAGTGCAGCGCCGGGCTCGTCACCGCGTCAGTAAACGCCCGGCCGGGGACAGTTCCCAGGCGTTTAGGCCCTGATGGGGGACCCCGCGACCGGAAATGGGGGAAACCCTGACGGTTCGTCGGCGTCCGTGCTGTTGATCATCGGCTGCGTGCGCGGGACACGGCACGACGCGCCGTCCAGGCGAGCCCGCAGGCGATGATCAACTCGGCAAGGGGCCGGCAGCAGCGCCACGAGCGCGTCGACGGTCAGGTCGTGCGGCTCGCCGCGGCCGTGCAGCAGCGGCACCCCCGTGGCGACGACGGCGTCGCGTGCCTCGGCCGACGTGCCGACGCCGCCGGCGATCGTGGTCAGACCGAAGTCGCTGTTGGTGCGCACCATGGCCGTCAGCACCTCGAGGGCGCGTGCGGTGTCGTCACGGGTGGACAGCGCGTTGAGGTCGACCCGCACGACGTCGAGGCCGACCCGGGCGAGCAGGGCGAAGAGGCTGTGGCCCATGCCGTAGTTGTCCAGGCAGAGGCGGACCCCGGTGCGGCGGACGGCCTCCAGCTCGGGCACCAGCGCGGCCGAACCGGTCAGCAGCGTCTCCTCGGTGAACGACAGCACCAGCCGGGAGGGGCTCACCGCGGACGCCGCCAGCGCGGCGCCGACCTCGGCGGCCAGCCCCTCGCCGGTGACGAGGCCGGCGGGCAGGCTCACCGCGACGCCGACCCGCTCGTCGGGCAGCGCCGCCGCCGTCCGGCACGCCTCGTGCAGCAGCCAGGTCTGCAGCTCCGCGGCGCGGCCCTGGCGCTCGGCGAAGCCCCAGAGGTCGAGGCCGCGCACGGTGGCGTGGTCCGGGTGGCTCCAGGCCGGCAGGGCGTGCACGAGGTCGATGCGGCCGTCGGGGGCGCACGCGGCGTCCAGGCGCAGCGAGAACACGCCCTGGGCGACGACGTCGTCGAAGTCCGGCTGGGCCTCCACGTCGGAGGGGCCGGGGTGTCGGAACTCCGCACGCAGCCCTTGCCGGCCTGCTTGGCGGCGCGGAGGGCGGCGTCGGCCTCCCGGAAGGCGACCTGCCCCCGGCCGGGCCCAGCGGGGCGACGCCCACGCTGGCGCCGACGGCGAACGTGCCGTCGCCGGCCCGGTGCGGCATGCCGAGGGTGTCGACGACGCGCTGGGCGACGTCCTCGGCCTCGGCCTGGTTGCCGGTGACCAGGACGGCGAACTCGTCGCCGCCCAGGCGGGCGACCAGGTCGTCCTCGCGGACGACGGTGTGCAGTCGGCGGGCCACCTCGACCAGCAGCTGGTCGCCGGCCTCGTGCCCGGCGACGTCGTTGACCGCCTTGAACCCGTCGAGGTCGAGGACCAGCAGGCACCGGAGGTCGGCGGACGGCGCGTCCAGCTCCCGGAAGAGCAGGGCGCGGTTGGGCAGGCCGGTGAGGTGGTCGGTGTAGGCCATGCGCTCGAGCTCGCGCTCGCGGCGGCGGCGGGTGGTGACGTCGCGCAGGTAGAGGACGCGACGGCCGCTGCCGGGGCGCTCGGTGGAGGTGGCCTCCAGCTCGCGGGTCGCGCCGTCGGCGGGCGCAACCCGGAAGTGCAGGGGCGGGCCGTCGCCGGCGGGGAGGTCGACGGTCGCGCTCAGGACGGCGTCCCGGTCGGCGGGGTCGACCAGGTCGAGCAGCGACACCTCGTCCTCGGCGTCGGCACCGAGGCCGAGCAGGCTGCGCGCGGCCGGTGAGGTGAACAGGAGGTGGAACTCGCGGTCCATGATCGCGATGCCGTCGGAGCTGGCCTCGATGAGCTCGCGGAAGTCCTCCTCGGACCGCACGAGGTCCTCGGTCATCCGGCCGTCCTCGCGGATGCGCAGGGCCAGCCGCAGCGCCATCAGCGTGAGGACGACGGCGATGCCCATCTCGGCGGCGGTGGAGTGCGAGTGGTCCTTCCACTCCATGAGGGCGATGGCGCCCGGCAGCGAGAGCAGGGCGCCGACGACGAGCACCATGCCCAGCGGGCTCACCACGGGGCGGCGGCCCGGGCGGTGTGGTCGGCGAACCGGCGGGGCGCGACGTGCGCGGCGACGACGACGGTCTGCAGGCCCATGGCGACCGAGACGTCGGAGATCGCCGTCCAGACCGACGACGGGTCGACGATCGCCATGGCCTCGGCGACACCGGCGGTGGCCTGCCAGGCGACGGCGCCGATCAGGATGCTGACCGAGCGGCGCAGCGCCGCCGTCGAGACGGTGCACATGGCGCCGGCCCCGCCGAGCATCACCGCGGCGTAGCCGCCGTACAGGAGGACCAGGGAGCGCAGGTCCTCCGGCGCGTCGGCCGGGCTGACCAGCGGGGCGCGGAGCACCTCGGTGACGACGAGCAGGGCGACGGTGATGACCAGCCCGTCGACGACGAGGGCGGGCCAGCGGGTGCGGCTGACCCGGCGGGCGAGCAGGCCGCAGATCACCAGCGGGGAGACGGCGCCGGCGAAGAGGAACACGTCGTCGAAGCCGAACCCGTCGAGCTCCGGGCCGGGGAAGGCGGCCGCCAGCCACTGGGCGGTCATGAAGAGCAGCGCGGCGTAGCCGACGATGCGCCACGGCCGGCCGGCGGTGCGGTCCATGGTGCGGGTGATCCGGAAGGCGGCCAGGGCCGAGCTCGCGGCGACCCCGCCGAGGACGAGCTCGTCCCACTGCATGCCGGTGCCGTCGGGCGCGCTGAACGGCACGGTGACCAGCAGGCCGAGGAGTCCGAGCGGAACGGTCCAGCGGACGCTGCGCGGAATGCTGCCGACGGCGATCACGACGGCACCGCCGGGGTGTCCGCGTGCTGCACGTCCCAGGCGCCGGCGGCGAGCTGCGCGGCCTCCAGCGGGCGGGCGAACACGTACCCCTGCAGGTAGCGGTGCCCCATGTCGCGGAGCAGGGTGAGGACGGCCTCGTCCTTGACGCCCTCGACGATGACGGGCAGGTCGAGGCTGGAGCCCAGCTGCAGCACCGCGCGGCACATGGCCCGGCGGGCCGGGTCGTGCTCGACGTCGGACAGGAAGTACTGGTCCATCTTGAGGATGTCGACGGGCATGCCGACCAGGTAGGCCAGCGACGACCAGCCGGTGCCGAAGTCGTCGATGGCGACCCGGACGCCGAGCTGGCGGAGCACGGTCAGGTCCTCGATCACGTGCGAGTCGTCGAGCAGCACCGACTCGGTGATCTCGACAATGAGCCGCGAGGACGGCAGGCCGCTGGACTCCAGGGCGCCGAGGACGTCGGGCACGAGCTCGCCGCTGCGCACCTGCCGGGCGGACACGTTGACCGCCACGCCCAGGTCCGCATCGCCCAGGCCGGCGATGGTCGCGCAGGCCTCGCGCAGCACCCACCGGCCGAGCTCGGTGATCAGCGGGGACTCCTCGGCCAGGGGCACGAACTCGGTGGGGAGACCTCGCCGAAGGTGGGGTGCTGCCAGCGCAGCAGCGCCTCGACGGAGACGGTGCGGTGCATGACGACGTCGACGACGGGCTGGAAGACCAGCCGCAGCTCGCCGCGGTCGAGGGCGCCGTCGAGGTCGGCGCGCAGGGTGGCGCGGCGGTCCTTCTCGACGCGCAGGGCGTCGTCGTAGCGGTGCACGGCGCCCGGGCCGGCGGTGGCCGCGCTGCGCAGGGCGAGCTCGCCGCGGCGCAGGGCCTCGCCGGTGTCGAGGTCGGGGAGGAGGGCGGTCACGCCGGCGACGGCGGACAGCCGGAGCGAACCGCCGGGGATGGGCACCGGGCCGACGGCATCCACCAGCCGCGCGCCCACGGTCTCGGCGTCGGCGATGCTGCCGTCGACGAGGACGACGAAGTCGCCGTCCTTGCCGCGGGCCAGCCAGTCCTCGCCGCGCAGGGCCCGGGTGAGCCGGGCGGTCAGGGCGCGCAGGACGGCGGTCTCGGTGTCGGGGGTGAGGACCTCGGAGGCCAGGCCGCTGATCCGCACGAGGGCGAGGGAGAACGACCGGTGGTGCGCCTCCCGCTGGACGGCCCCGAGGCTGCGGACGACGGCGGCGCGGTTGGGCAGGCCGGTGACGGGGTCGGTGAGGGTGAACTCGGACAGGTCGGGGTCGATGCCGGCGGCGGGCACGCGCGAGGAGACGTCGCGGCAGTACAGGACGAGCGCGCCGACGTCGGGGTCGGCGCGCAGGTCGCGGACGGTGGCCTGGATGAGCCGCCACCGGCCGTCGGCGTGCCGCACGCGGGCGGTGCGGACGGCGAGTTCCCCGGGGCGGGCGCGGTCGGCGTCCAGGGCGCCGGAGAGGGCGGAGCGGTCGTCGGGGTGGACGGCGGCGAGCAGCGGCAGCCCGACGACTGCGGCGGCGTCGAAGCCGAGCAGGTCGGCGATGCCCTGCGAGGCGAAGGTGATGCGGAACCGGCCGTCGAGGATGACGACGGGGTCGACGCTGCTCTTCACCAGCGTCTGGAACGAGTACTGGCTGCGCTGCAGCGCCCGGTGAGCCGCCGCTGGCGGGACCAGAGGGCGGCCTGGAAGCCGACCAGGACGGCGAGCCCCGTGCCGGCGAGGACGACGCCGGCCGCGGCGGGCACGGCCAGCAGGCCGACCACGACGGCGACGACGGCGAGCACGGGGAGGGCGACTCCGGCTCCGGGAACGGCGAGGAGCCCGGCGCGCCCGCTGGGGGCGCGACCGGGAACGCAGCCGCGGGCTGCCCCAGGCCGGGGGCGGAGGTCACAGGGTCTGATCGGGATCCGCCGGGAACTGCTGCAGCACCGTTATCGATCTGTCACCCGTCCGGGGAACGCCTCGTCCTGGTCGGCCGGCGCCGGACGCGCCGAGAGTCGCGTGTTTACCGCCAGAGGGGCGGGTAGCAGCCGTTCCAGTTCCGCGTGACCGTTGCGGGGCGCGCCTGCTTCCTGTCAGGGGCTGCGTCCGCAGCGACCCGGGGCGGCGGAGCGACACCGTAGTCGTGTCGGTAGGGGTGACCATGAGCGGACCAGGCGGACGGCACCGGCTTGCATCCGATGGGGGCGGTGCCGAGATCCACGGGGGTCGGCATCGCGCCCCGGCCGTGCTGCCTGCCTTCGCGCCGCCCCCAGGTCGGCACCGCGCTCCGGAGGACGACGAGGCCCACGAGGCCCACGAGGTGATGGTCCGGGAGAGGGCGATCCCGGTGCTGTCAGGGGCGAACGGGTCGCTGGCCGCTGCCGCCCTGGCGCTCCTCCTGGTCGTGGGGCAGTCGGAGTCGGGCGGATGGCTCGCCGACCCTCCGTACGACATGGGGCCGTCGGAGGCCGGGCCTGCGGGGCCGGGCGGCGGGGGCGCCGGCGAGCCGGGTGTCACGCCCGTCGGCCGAGGGTTCTCCCCGGATGTCGGCGGCATGGGCGACAGCTGGTCGGGAGGCGACTGGGCCGCGGCGCTGAGCCGGTCGGCCCTGGCCGGCACGACGACGCCTTGCACGACGGGGAACGGTGCGCGCCCCGCGGCGCAGCTGGCGTTCCGCAGTGCGCTGCCTGTGTTCACGGCGGCGCCGCAGGCATCGCGGGCAGGCGCGGTCGTGGCGGGACCGGCGCAGCAGGCGAGCGCACCGTCCGGCGGGACGCAGCAGGCCCCGGTCATCGCACCGCAGGGCCCGGTCGTCGCACCGCAGGGCCCGGTCGCTCCGGCGCAGGGGCGAGCGGATCGCAGCAGCCCGACGAGGGAGAAGCCGGCCCGCCGCCGGTGGGCGCGGCCCCGGCTGCCGGCCCTGTGATCGCACCGGTACCGCAGGGCGGGGAACGGGATCCACGCGTGGTGGATCCAGTTGTCGAGCCGTTCGAGCCCGTCGTCGATCCGGTGACCCCGGTGGTGGAGCCCATCGTCGATCCGGTGACTCGGGTGGTGGAGCCGGTGACTCCGGTGGTGGAGCCCGTCGTCGATCCGGTGACTCGGGTGGTGGAGCCGGTGACCCCGGTGGTGGAGCCCGTCGTCGATCCGGTGACCCGGGTGGTGGAGCCCGTCGTCGATCCGGTGACCCGGGTGGTGGAGCCGGTGGTGGAGCCGGTGACCCGGGTGGTGGAGCCGGTGGTGGAGCCGGTGACCCGGGTGGTGGAGCCGGTGGTGGAGCCGGTGACTCCGGTGGTGGAGCCCGTCGTCGATCCGGTGACCCCGGTGGTGGAGCCCGTCGTCGATCCGGTGACCCCGGTGGTGGAGCCCGTCGTCGATCCGGTGACCCCGGTGGTGGAGCCCGTCGTCGATCCGGTGACCCGGGTGGTGGAGCCGGTGACCCGTGTCGTGCAGCCGGTTGCCGGGCCGGTCACTCAGGTGCTGGAACCCGCGGCCGAGGCCGTCGGAAAGGTGACAGCACCGGTGGAGCGCGTCGTCGCCCCGGTGACTGAGGCGGTAGCTCCGGTCGAGGAGGCGGTTGCGCCCGTGACTCAGCAGCTGGCTCCGGTGGTCGAGCAGGCGGCTCCGGTGGTCGAGCAGGCTGCCCCGGTGGTCGAGGAAGTGGCTCCGGTGGCCGAGGACGTGGTGCCCGCGGTCGCGCAGCCGGTTGCGCCCGTGACTCAGGAGCTGGCTCCGGTCGTCGAGCAGGCGGCTCCGGTGGTCGAGCAGGCTGCCCCGGTGGTCAAGGACGTGGCTCCTGTGGTCGAGCAGGCGGCCCCGGTGGTCGAGCAGGCGGCCCCGGTGGTGGAGGAAGTTGCTCCGGTGGTCGAGCAGGCGGCCCCGGTGGTGGAGGAAGTTGCTCCGGTGGTCGAGCAGGCTGCCCCGGTGGTCGAGGACGTGGCTCCGGTGGTCGAGGACGTGGCTCCGGTCGTCGAGCAGGCGGCCCCGGTGGTGGAGGAAGTTGCTCCGGTGGTCGAGCAGGCTGCCCCGGTGGTGGCTCCGGCGGTCGAGACGGTCGCCCCCGTCGCCACCGAGACGGTCGCCCCCGTCGCCACCGAGACGGTCTCCCCGTCGCCACGGAGGCTGCTGCTCCCGTGGCCGAGGCGGCACCTCCCGTGGCCGAGGCGGCACCTCCGGTAGCCGAGGCGCTGCCGGGACCGGCGGATCTGCCGGTCGCGCCGGTCAGCGAGTCGCTGCCGATCCAGCTCCCCGGCTGATCGCCCGCCCACAGCCCGGCCACCCGTTGGATGGGCAGACGAGCCCCGTCGGATGTGGCAACCTCCCCGGTGTGGCGAAGCTGCTGGCCGTGTTCCTGACGGTGGTCGTGATCGTGGAGCTGGTGCTCATCCTGGGCATCGCCGGGGCGCTGTTCTGGTTCGGCGCGACCGGCACCATCGTCGCGGGTGCGGTGATGCTCGTCGTCGCGCTGGCCGCCGGGGTGCTCGCCCTGCGGTCCATGCGCCCCCAGCGGTGACCCGCGTCATCGCCGCGCCTTGCCCGATCGCGTGGTTGCCGAGTCGTGACCGTCGCGGTGCGTGCCGGTGGGCCGCGGGCGGCGGAAGCTTCGCCCGTGATCGGTGACGCCGAGGTGTTGGATCGAGTTCAGCGTGACGCCGACCGCGTCGTCCTCTGTCGCTGCGGTGGCGCGGGGCGCGTGGCCCATGCGCCGGTCAACGGTGACGGCGAGCGCTACGTGCGCGACACCTGCACCTGCACCTGGGACCGGCCCGGCCCGCACGAGCCGCGCCTGCCACCGCGCCGCCGCTGACCCGGGCGCGCCGGGGAGGAGTTATCGGCTCCCGCCGGCGCACACATAACGGATGCCGGACGTCACGTCACATCCGTCCCGCGAGTCACATCCGTCGGTTGTCCGGCTCCCCTCGTCAGTAGTTTTCGATGCCTACCGACGAGAGGGAATCCCATGACGACGACCTGGCGCACGGAGCACCATTCCGTCGATGCGGTCCGGAAGTGCCTCACCGTCGGCTTCTGGCTGCTGGCCGCCGGCGCCTCCGCCGTCCTGGGGCTCGACCTCGAGGTCGACGGCCGGTCCTGACCGCCCCGGCCGGACCGATGAGATCCGGCAGCGCACGAGGTCAGTTCGTCGTGAGTGCGGCCGGACGGGCCGCCGCGACGATCGTGGAGGACCACCGTGACGCAGTACCTGCTGTCCATGCCGCACGACTCGGCTGAGGAGCCGACGATGGCGACCATGGATCCCGCCGAGCTGGAGGCCGTGATGGCGGCGGCCGGCGCGTTCATCGAGGAGCTGACGGCGTCCGGCGCCCTGGTCTTCGCGGGCGGCCTGCACCCGCCGTCGACGGCGGTCACCGTCGACCACACCGGCGATGAACTCGCCCTCGCCGACGAGCCGTACACGCAGGCGCCGGAGTACCTCGGCGGCTTGTGGGTGGTCGAGGCACCGGACAAGGACGCCGCCGTCGCCTGGGCCGCGAAGGCCTCCAAGGCGCTCGGGGCCCGGATCGAGGTCCGCGCCTTCCAGGAGGTGCCGGCCTAGCGGCGTGCTCAGTCCCGCTGGGTGGCAGCGGCGTTCCGTCGATCTGCCAGGAGCTGTCGGACGGCGGGTCGATGCGCGCCACGGTGCCCGCCCCGAGCTACGACCTCGCCGGCTTCGCCCGCTGCGCCGACGCCCCTCACCGAGGCGGCGGTCGAACGCGGCGTGCCCGTGATCGACCCGGTCCTGCTGGGCTGCTGGGAGAACCCCGACCTGTTCGTCGAGGGCGTCCACCTGACCGTCGACGACTACGCGCAGTTCGCCGTGCTCCTGGCGCGTGCTCACGGTCTGACCGCGGTCGGCCCTGACCCCGGCCGGCCCTTGCCCTGCGGCTGTCTCGAAGCGGCCCCTCTGGGCTGCCTCCATGGCCCTCCCCGTTCCTCCTGGCTGCGCAGGGACCAACCGCGCTGATGCGCAAGAACGCGGTAATGCCGGCCCCGATAGCCGCATCGATGCGTATGAGCGCGGTTTCGGCGGCCGCCTGCAGTGACCCGAAGCCCGCCCTTAGTCGCTCAGGGGGTTGCCGCCGCCGCGGTGCCGGGGACCTCGGCGAGCAGCCGGCGGACGACGGGCTCGATGCGGTCGGCCAGGTAGACGTGCCCGGCATCGGTCGGGCTGATCAGGTCGGCGCCGATCAGCCCGGTGCCGTCGAAGAACCAGCCCTCGGCGAGCGGGTCGACGAAGGTCGCGCCCGCGGCCGCGGCGGCCTGCTGGACGGCGTCGCGCACCGGCGGCAGCTCCGGCGGGACGGCGGCGTCGCTCCAGGCCGGGCCGATGACGAGCAGCTCGGTCTCGGGGGCGGCGGCCCGGATGGCCTCGAACGTGCGGGTGGCCGCGGCGGCGATCTCCTCCGGCGGGAAGGGGTAGTCGTTGCGGCCGCCGAAGACGATCGTCACGTCGGCGGTGGGCTCCGGCCCGTTCTGCACGAGGGTGGGGAAGGTGTCTCCGGTGGTGGCCGCCGTCGCCACGTACCCGGCGGAGGGCACGGCGTGCGCCACCGTGGCCTCGGCCCCGATCCGCTCGCTGACGATCGCCGGCCAGCCGGCCGCGCCCTGGCCGCCGAGCTCGGTGCCGGAGACGTGCCAGTCGCCGTAGAAGGCCAGGACCGGAGTGTCCTCGGTCGCGGGGGCCGTGGAGGCGGCGGAGCTGGTCGGTTCGCTCGATCCGGCCGCGTCCGTCGGCGGGTCGAAGGCCGGCGGGGTGCGGGTGCTCGCGTACCAGGCGGAGGCGCCGACGGCGATCGCCGTCACCAACAGGACGACGAGGATGACCAGGCCCTCGGTGCGGGAGGGAGCGGCAGGCGCGCGAAGAATCCCGGCCCGTCAGGCGCCCTTGCCACATCCGGGACGGTACCGCCCGATTCCGCATGCCGCCGGGCGCTCCAGGTCATGGCGCGTACCTGGTACCGCCGGGCTCGGACGGCTGACAGGATGATCACCGTGGACGTGCGACAACGACGGGCCACCCAGATGGGGCGCAGCGACCAGCCGTGCGGCGTCTGCGGCAGCGCGAACGTGGTGGCCATGAGGTCCCATGCCGTGCGCCGCGGCGCCGCCTGGATCAACCCGCGGTTCGATCCGGCGCCCCGCACGCACGACCTCTGCCGCGACTGCGGCGCCAAGCACCGCACCGAGAACGGCGTCCGCGTCTGACCTCGGCCGCACCGACCGCGGACACGCGCACGACTCCGTGGTGCCAGACCCAGTTTCGGGTGGCAGAGTTCCGGGAGTGAAGACCTGGCTCGACGCCTGGCCGGTGTACCGGCAGCTGACCGGCACGGATCCCTTGGGCCGCGGCAAGGCCGCGCGCAGCAAGGCGACCGATGCCACCGTGTCCCGCACCGCGACAGCCGACAAGGTCGTGAAGAGCGTCTGCCCGTACTGCGCCGTCGGCTGCGCGCAGAACGTGTACGTGAAGGACGAGAAGATCGTCCAGATCGAGGGCGACCCGGATTCGCCGATCAACAGGGCCGGCTGTGCCCCAAGGGCAGCGCGAGCAAGCAGCTGGTCACCAGCCCCAGCCGGGTCACCACGGTCAAGTACCGCCGTCCGTACGCCACGGACTGGGAGGACCTCGACCTCGACACGGCGATGGAGATGATCGCTGACCGCGTCCTCGAGGCCCGGAAGAAGGGCTGGCAGGACGAGGACGGCGGCGAGCGCGTCAACCGCACCATGGGGATAGCGAGCCTCGGAGGGGCGACCCTCGACAACGAGGAGAACTACCTCATGAAGAAGCTCTACAGCGCCCTGGGCGCGATCCAGATCGAGAACCAGGCCCGGATATAGCACTCTGCGACGGTGCCCGGTCTGGGTGCCTCGTTCGGCCGTGGTGGCGCAACCAACTTCCTGGAAGACCTGGCGAACTCCGACTGCATCGTCATCGAGGGTTCGAACATGGCCGAGTGCCACCCGGTGGGCTTCCAGTGGGTGACCGAGGCCAAGGCGCGCGGCGCCAAGGTCATCCACATCGACCCGCGGTTCACCCGCACCAGCGCGATCGCCGACCTGCACGTCCCGCTGCGCATCGGCACCGACATCGCGTTCCTCGGCGGCCTGATCAAGTACGTGCTCGACAACGAGCTGTACTTCAAGGACTACGTGGCCGCGTACACCAACGCCGCCGCCCTGGTCGGTGAGGAGTTCGTCGACGCCGAGGACCTCGACGGCCTGTTCTCCGGGTTCGACGCCGAGAACCGGATCTACGACGAGGACAGCTGGCAGTACGAGCCGCAGGACCCGCCGCAGTCCGGCGCCGACGACCCGGCCGAGGCCGCCGAGCAGGACAAGCTCGAGGACGACCCGTCGGTCAAGCACTCCGACCGGGCGCAGGCCGCCGGCAGCGGCGGGCCGCCAATCCCGGCCAAGCCCAAGCGGGACGAGACGCTGCAGCACCCGCGCTCGGTGTTCCAGATCCTCAAGCGGCACTTCGACCGCTACACGCCGGAGATGGTGTCGGAGGTCTGCGGCATCGAGCCGGAGGTGTTCAAGCAGGTCGCGAAGTGGGTCACCAGCAACAGCGGCCGCGACCGGACGACGGCGTGGGTGTACTCCGTGGGCTGGACGCAGCACAGCGTCGGCGCGCAGTACATCCGCACCTGCTCGATCCTGCAGACGCTGCTGGGCAACATCGGCCGCCCCGGTGGCGGCATCCTGGCGCTGCGCGGGCACGCCAGCATCCAGGGCTCCACCGACGTGCCGACGCTGTTCAACCTGCTGCCCGGCTACCTGCCGATGCCGCACGCCCACCAGCACCACGACCTCGACGAGTACGTGGCCGACGCGGCCGGCAAGGCCGGCTTCTGGGGCAACAAGCCGTCCTACATGGTCAGCCTGCTCAAGGCCTGGTGGGGCGACGCGGCGACGGCGGAGAACGACTTCGCCTTCGACTACCTGCCGCGGATCAACGGCGACCACAGCTCCTACCGGACCATCGCCGACATGATCAAGGGGAAGGTGTCCGGCTACTTCCTGGTCGGCGAGAACCCCACGGTCGGGCACCCGAACAGCCGGATGAACCGGTTCGGCCTGGCCAACCTGGACTGGCTGGTCGTCCGCGACCTGCAGATGATCGAGTCGGCGACCTTCTGGAAGGAGGGCCCGGAGCACGAGACGGGGAGATGTCCCCGAGACGATCGGCACCGAGGTCTTCTTCATGCCGGCGGCCACGCACGTGGAGAAGGAAGGCACCTTCACCCAGACCCAGCGGGTGCTGCAGTGGCGGCACAAGGCGGTCGAGCCGCCGAACGACGCCCGCGCCGACCTGTGGTTCTACTTCCACCTCGGCCGGATCCTGCGCGAGCGGCTGAAGGACTCGACGGATCCGCGGGATCGCCCGCTGCTCGACCTCACCTGGGACTACCCGGTGGAGGGTGAACACCACGAGCCGAGCGCCGACGCGGTGCTGCGCGAGATCAACGGCTTCGGTGCTGACGGCGAGCTGCTGAACTCCTATCTGCAGATGAAGGACGACGGCTCCACCAGCGGTGGCTGCTGGATCTACACCGGCGTCTACGCCGACGGGGTCAACCAGGCCGCCCGCCGCAAGCCCGCCAAGGAGCAGGGCGCCGTCGCCTCGGAGTGGGGCTGGGCCTGGCCGCTCAACCGCCGGATGCTCTACAACCGCGCCTCGGCCGACCCTGACGGCAAGCCGTGGAGCGAGCGCAAGAAGTACGTGTGGTGGGACGAGGACGCCGGCGAGTGGACCGGCCTGGACATCCCGGATTTCGAGAAGAACAAGCGCCCGGACTACGTGCCGCCCGAGGGCGCCCGCGCGCAGGACGCGCTGGCCGGCAACGACCCGTTCGTCATGCAGGGCGACGGCAAGGCGTGGCTGTTCGCGCCGGCCGGCGTCGTCGACGGGCCGCTGCCGACGCACTACGAGCCGGCCGAGTCGGTGGTGGAGAACGGGCTGTACAAGCAGCAGGCGAACCCGACGCTGGAGATGATCGAGGGGCCCTGGAACCGGGCCAACCCGACCCGCAGCGACGTCTTCCCGTTCGCCGTCACCACCTACCGGCTGACCGAGCACCACACGGCCGGCGGGATGAGCCGCACGCTGCCCTACCTGGCCGAGCTGCAGCCGGAGTTCTTCGTCGAGGTGAGCCCCGAGCTCGCCCAGCTCCGCGGCCTGACGCACAACGACTACGCCACGCTGGTCAGCGCACGGACGGCGATCGAGGCCAAGGTGCTGGTGACCGAGCGGGTGCGGCCGATCAGGCTGCGCGACGGCACGGTCGTGCACCAGATCGGCATGCCGTACCACTGGTCCTACAGCGGCATCTCCACCGGTGACGCCGCCAACGACCTGCTGGGCATCGTGATGGACGCCAACACCCACATCCAGGAGTCGAAGGTGTCCACCTGCGACATCCGGCCGGGACGGCGCCCCCGCGGGCCGGAGCTGCTGGAGTTCGTCGAGTCCTACCGCCGGCGGGCCGACGTGCCCTCGGGCCGGGTGGGCGTGAACGGCCGCGACCCGGTGGACGCCAAGGCCGGCGAGGGCTCCACGCTGTGACCACGCTTCTCGAGAGGAGGCCGGCATGACCTCCGTCAGCTCGGCGAGCCCGGGGCTCGCCCAGAACGATCCGAAGAACCGGTTGTTCGGGCCGCTGCCCGACGTGTCGGCGGAGGCCGGCTACGTCGAGGAGCACCCGAAGCGGGTCGGCTTCTTCACCGACACCTCGGTCTGCATCGGCTGCAAGGCCTGCGAGGTGGCGTGCAAGGAGTGGAACACGCTGCCGATGGACGACGCGGACGGCAAGCGCGACGCCATCGGGATGTCGGGGATGTCCTACGACAACACCGGCATGCTGGGCGCCAACTCGTGGCGGCACGTGGCCTTCATCGAGCAGACGCGGGTCGTCGACCTGCCGATGCCGGCCGTGGGCCTGCCGGGGGCGAAGAACCGCCCGGAGACGACGGAGCTGCCGCCGCCGGACACCGGCGACGTGAACACCACCGCCAAGGCGCAGGCCAGCGTGCTCAACGCGGAGGCGCTCGCCGAGTTCGACCCGCAGACCGGCCAGAGCGGCGCGGACAAGCAGATCCGCTGGCTGATGAGCTCCGACGTCTGCAAGCACTGCACGCACGCCGGCTGCCTGGACGTCTGCCCCACCGGGGCGCTGTTCCGCACCGAGTTCGGCACCGTGGTGGTGCAGCAGGACATCTGCAACGGCTGCGGCTACTGCGTGCCCTCCTGCCCGTACGGGGTCATCGACCAGCGCAAGGACGACGGCCGGGTCTTCAAGTGCACGATGTGCTACGACCGGCTGACCGACGGGCTGCAGCCGGCGTGCGCGACGGCGTGCCCGACTCAGTCGATCCAGTTCGGTGACCTCGACGAGCTGCAGGCGCGGGCCGACGCCCGGCTGGCGACGTTGCAGGAGCAGGGCGTGGAGACCGCGCGGCTGTACGGGCGCGACGAGAACGACGGCGTCGGGGAGCGGGCGCGTTTTTCCTGCTGCTCGACGAGCCGGAGGTCTACGGCCTGCCGCCGGACCCGATCGTGACCACCCGCGACCTGCCGGCCATGTGGAAGGCGGCCGCCACGGGTGCGGCCATGATCGTCGGGGTCGCGCTGTCGGCGATCCTCGGCTCGCGGAAGCGGTGACGGCGTGACCAGTGGCATCACCACTCCGGGGGCGGGCTGGCGGCGGGCGGACGGCCCGGCGGCGCAGAAGAGCCAGAAGCGGCGGCGCAAGGGCGGCCGGCGCGGCCGCAACGCCGAGATCGCCATGGTCGAGGAGGCCGAGTTCACCTCCTACTACGGCCGGCCGATCATCAAGCCGCCGGTGTGGAAGACGCCGGACGTGCCGCTGTACCTGTTCCTCGGGGAGCGGCGGGCACGTCGTCGGTGCTGGGGGCGATGGCCGACCTCACCGGCCGACCGGCGCTGACCCGGGTGGCGCGCTACGTGGCCGGTGGCGGATCGATCGCCTCGGTGGGGTTCCTGATCCACGACCTGGGGCGGCCGGAGCGGTTCCTGCACATGCTGCGGGTGTTCAAACCGACGTCGCCGCTGTCGGTGGGCACGTACATCCTGTCGCCGTTCAGCGCGGCGGCGGGGGCGACGGCGGCGGTGGAGCTGCTGGGCTGGTTCCCGAGGCTGAAGCGCTTCGGCGGCATCGTGGCCGGTCTGTTCGGTGGGCCGATGGCGACCTACACCGCGGTGCTGCTGACCAACACGGCGGTGCCGTCGTGGCACGACTTCCACACCAAGCTGCCGTTCGTCTTCGCCGGCTCGGCGATGGCGGCCGGGGAGGGCTGTGCATGGTGTTCACGCCGGTCGAGGAGGCGGGCCCGGCGCGGAAGATGGCGGTGGCCGGTGCGGCGCTCGAGCTGGCTGTGGTGCACCAGGTGGAGAACGACGAGAGCATCGTCTCCGAGCCGTACCACGAGGGCCGGGCCGGGAAGCTGATGCGGGCCGCGAAGACGTGCACCGCTGCGGGGCTGGGTTGACCGTGGTCGCCGGGCGGACCCGGGTGGGCGCAGTTACGTCAGGAACGCTATTGGCGGCCGGGTCGCTGCTCACCCGCTTCGGGGTGTTCGACGCCGGCATGGCCAGCGCCCGCGACCCCAAGTACACCGTCATCCCACAGCGCGAGCGGATGGCCGCGCATAACGAATGAATCGGCTCCGTCATGCCCTGAGCCGGATGGTTGCGGAGTTCGCGGGTCCAGTCGCATGGTCGCGTCCTGACCCGGAGGGTGAAGACCGATGGCCATGCAGTATGTCGGATCTTCCCACCAACGAGTCTCCCCAGGCCTTTGATGGCGCCTAGTGGCAGCGTCGCGGACTGCTTCGACAACGCGCTGGCCGAGAGCGTGTTCGCCACGCTGGAGTGTGAGCTGTTCGACCAGCAGCCCGGCGGCCGCTTCACCACCCGACGAGAGGCCAAGCTCGCCGTCTTCGACCACCTCGAGACCTTCTACAACCCGCGCCGGCGGCACTCGGCTCTCGGCCAGATCGCCCCGACGACGTTCGAAGCACGGCACACTCTCACCACCGCGGCCTGAGTCTCAGACCGCAGAAGCGAGGTGTCCACGCAAGCGGGCCAACTCCAGTTCCCTCGGTGCCGGCGTTGGTGGTGCAGGTTTGCAGGAAGCCGAGTATCTCGGGCCACCAGGCTTCGAGTGTGCCGGCCGGACGTCCGAGTTCGGGCAGCCGGAAGTCGGCGCACCAGGCGTAGAACCGGTGCAGCCGGGCCGAGATCTCGTGCCGGTGGCCGCCGGAGCGGGCGCAGGCCAGCAGCGCGCAGTTCCTCTTTCGCGATCCAGGCGGTGAGTGAGGATGTTGCTGGTCGGGTCGGCGTCGACCAGCTTGTTCCAAGTGCGACGGAACCGCTCGGGCCACAGCCGTTCGCGACCGCGCAGCAGCCGCTGACGGGCCGCCCACGCTGGGTCGGTGGCTCGTCCGCGGCGACCGTGCAGATCCCAGGTGACCCGGCGGCGGACGTCGGTGATCGCCTGGTTGGCCAGCCGCACGAGGTGGAAGTGGTCGGCGACGAGCAGGGCGTGCGGCGGCGACGGCGGCCCGTAGGTAGCGCACAGGTCCATCGCGAGACTGCACGGCCCAGGGGCGGGCAGCTGGGCGGTGGCGGTGGCGGTGGCGGTGGCGGTGGCGGTGGCGGTGGCGGTGGCGGTGGCGGTGGCGATGAACATTTCGTGTGCGGCCGTTGAGCCCAGCAGCTCCGCGCAGGCGACCAGGAGGCCGGCAGCCCTCGACGATCCGGTCGGCCACTTGCCGCCGCAGTCGCCCGGTCACCCGGGCCCCGGCCGGCACCTCGGCGATCTGCTCGGTGAACGCCCGCCGCGTACAGGCGGTCTCCCGGCAGGCGTACTGGACCTTGTGCCAGCGGACCGCCAGCGGCGCTTCGCCGTAGGGCGCATCCCGCGGCCGGGTCACCCGCCGCTGCCGGATCGAGACGACCCCGCTTTAGGGCACGCCGCCGCGGTCTCGTCGTCGGTCACTACGTGCACCACACGGGCGCCGTCCGCGGCGCGGACCACCTTTAGCACCACAACTTCGGGCAGGCCGAACAGGATCGTCGTACCGTCTGAACTACTCGTGGTCCCTCTGCTGCCGGCTCGAACCATCGCCAGCATCGAGAGGCCGCGGGCCTTTTCGCCCGAAGCCGCGATCCCTACAAGGATCATGCCCTTCTCCCCCTCGGGATCGAAGAGCCCCTGTTGCCCATCCGGGGCTGTCCTCTACCACGGAGCTGGGCCGTCTCGAGCCTTTGCTAGAGTGCACGATCACGACTGCGCTCTTGGGCGCAAGGGGGCCCTGCCGACCCGCGAAGTTTGAATAGGAAGGTTGGACGATGCCGGGCGTTATCTCCTTGGAGTTGAACGAGCTCAACTTTGACCTGCTAGAGCACTACGTGACTCAAGGCAAGCTCCTGCATTTCCAGCGACTCCTGTCCGATTATAAGCGGTATGACACCGTGGCGGAGTCCGAGTTCTCTCACGTCGAGCCTTGGATTCAGTGGGTTACGGTCCACACCGGTCTAGATTTCGCAGAGCATGGCGTCTTTCGCCTGGGTGACATTACGGACGCGCCATATGAGCAGATTTGGGAACGACTGGAGCGAGAATTAGGCGTTACGGTCGCCGCGCTGTCGCCTATGAACGCCAGCCTCGCAGCCAAGCAACCGGCGTTCTTCGTGCCCGATCCCTGGACGACGACCGAGGTCCATGGATCGCTGGATCTCAGACTGCTTTACAAAGCAATCCGGGCGAGCGTTAACAACAATGCCGAAGGATCTTTTAGCGTCGGTAGCCTTATCCGCCTAGCGGTGGGCGCAGCCTTCAATATCCAATGGAAGAACCTGTTGCGCTATGCGACCCTCGCGCGCAGATCGCTGTCTCGAAAGTGGCTCAGGGCGGCATTTCTCGACTTCCTCTTGACCGACACTTTCATCACTCAATGGAACCGGCATCGACCTACTTACGCCACGCTGATGCTGAATGCCGCAGCGCATGTGCAGCACCACTACATGTTCTCCTCACCACACTACGATGGCGTCCACCGAAACCCCGGCTGGTACGTCGCCGAAGGCGAAGACCCGGTCGGAGACATCTATCGTGTCTACGATGCCGCACTTGGGGAATTGTTTAAGCTCGTTGATGCCCACCAAGTGCGACTCCTCGTCATGACAGGACTTAGCCAGGTCGCCAATCCGGAGATCATCTACTACTACCGACCGCTTGACCATTCACGGCTGATGGAGCTTCTGAATGTTCAGGGTGTAACAAAAGTAGAGCCCCGAATGTCCCGGGATTTTCTCGTGGAGTTTGATACAGAAGAGGCAACGCGCCGAGGTGGCGCATTATTGAGCTCCGTCACGATGGAGGACGGCTCGCCACTCTTTTCCGTGGATAACCGAGGGCGAACTCTCTTCGTGAAGGTAGCGTACATAAAGGAGATGCAGCCCGGGCTAACTGCATCTGTGAACGGTACGAAGATCGCCGATGTAGACTCTCTTTTCGTTCACGTCTCAATCGAGAATGCAATCCATTCTACCGTGGGGACCTTCATCGACTGTGGCGAACCGGCCGGAGTGGTCGAGAAGATTCCTTTGCCTTCACTCTTTGACTACGCATACTCGACGGTGAAGCGGCAACTTCCGTGAGTGTCAGTCCGGACATCGCAGAACTGCGCATACGCGGCGCCCGCCTTTCTCTAATCGCTGGCGACCACTTGGTGGATGCCGTCCACCGCGAAGCGATTGACGGGGTGCACGGCTATGTCTGCGTAGCAAACGTGCACCAGTTGACCGAGGCATGGAAGGGTCCGCACTTTCGAGCGGTCCTGGACCGGGCGAGGTACGTGTCCACGGACAGCAGAATTCTCGAGCTAACGGTAGGAGCGCTGGGTTTTTCCTACTCGAGCCCTGTGACGTACGGTGTTGATATATTCCGGCAGCTGTGTCACCGCGCCGAAGCCTCCGGACTCAAGGTGGGACTCTATGGCGGCGGCGACGCCGTCTTGGCAGACTTACAGCGGCGCCTCAAGACGGAGTTTCCTGACCTGCGGGTCGCATTCGCGGAATCGCCTCCTTTTGCGGATGCCGAACGCTTAGCACAGGATGAGAGCGTCGAACGGATAAAAGCCGCACGGCTGGATATCCTGTTCGTGGGACTTGGCTGTCCGAAGCAAGAGAGTTGGATGAGCAATGTTGTCGGCGAGATCGGATGTATGGCGATAGGATTGGGTTCCGCTTTCGACTTCCTCGCTGGCGCGAAGCAGATTTCGCCTTTATGGGTACGACGAGCCGGCCTCGATTGGTTGTGGCGTCTTGGCGCCGACCCCCGAAGGCTGTGGCGGCGGTACGTCCTGGGCAACAGCTTGTTTCTGTGGCGCGTTCTCCCCTCGTCGCTCGACGCCGCCTCAGAGGCGCTGCGGTCGATCGATGAGCATCGTGCGTCGTGGGGCCGACTTCCGCGGCGCCGGTCGCGGCCGCCCCTGATCCTTATTACCGGGGTGGATGGAGCTGGAAAGTCCGCTGCCACGGCCGGCGCCTGCGACGCACTGCGTTCCGCTCGCATGCCTTTCATTCATGTACACCATCGCCCGGGACTCGTCATTCCATATCGCAGGCGACCCACCGGGCCTGTGTCGATGCCGCATGCGGGCGCACCGCATTCACTCGGGAGCAGCATTCTCAAGGTATTCGCGACTCTGCTGGACTGGAAAGTCGCACAGTTCGTCTGGAGGCAGAGAGACTGCGCCGTGGTGGTTGAGCGCGGGTGGTACGACATGTTCGTCGATCCGCACAGGTATCGACTTCACATGTGGTCCCGAATCCTCGTGAAGTGGCTGAGCTCTCTCATGAGGGCCGACTTGGCAATCATGTTGTTCGCGGAACCTGACGCGATCAGAGCACGGAAGCCCGAGCTCACCGCAACGGCTATTCGAGAGCAACAGCGCCGCTGGCGGGATGCGCGTGGGCTCGCGGCATCTTGCGCACGAATCGATACGACGGAAGGCGGGGAAGAGACGACGCGTGACCTGGCATCAGATGCAGTTCGCCGGGTGATTGCGAAACAGGGAAGGCCACAAGCGGCGGCCGAGGAAATCACCTTGGTCGGTGGCGCGGATGAGGCTGGCCGTATGAGGGTCGTCCCGTTCGTTCCCCGTAGGCTGGAGCTAACGAGCAACGCTAGAGACACGGTAACGATTCGCACCTTGTATCGCCCCGGTCGACTACGAGGGCAGATGGCGCTTGAGATGGGCGCCTCGTGGGTCACCACGTTGAGGGGCGCGGATCAGGCACGTACACCAGGCCGTTTGACCTCAAGAAGGTTCTCGAGACCGTCCCGGCGCCGTTCGATGGGGTCTCCATGATTCGGTCGCATGGTCGGGACCGATGGGTGGTGGCTCTCTCGAACGAGGGAGTGCTGATGTCAGTCGTGAAGGTTGCAGGGCTCGATGACCGGAGGATCTTCAAAGAGGCGACTATTCTTCGCCAACTGGACGGTCCAAGGCGCCAGTTCTACACGCCGCGGGTTTTGAGCTACGCTAGTTCCGACGATGTACAAGTGCTTGTTCTGGAGGCTGCCCCAGTTTCGAGCCGTCCATTACGACTCACCGTGAGGGACGGACTTGAACTCTCCGTCGGCCTTCACCATGCGGTCGACGGGGGCATTACACACGGCGACCTCGCCCCTGGAACGTTGTTGGCGATGGGATAGGACCTAATTGGCTAGTGGATTGGGAGGACGCCGATGACTTCGTTTCGGGTCGCGACTTCGCTCATTATGTTGTGAGTTCGATTGGAGTCATCCCGGGCGTTACAGCAGCACGTGCGGCTAGCATTCTCAGTACGGACTCGCCTTGGTTGGCCGAGTTGGCCACTCGCACGCACACCCATAGCTCGACTCTGGCCGGATCAGTTAGGATCTACTTGTCCAGACTGTGCGACCGAACAGATCGGCTCGGCGCGAACGGTAGACGAGTCGTCGCATTGCTGCACTGAACCCTCGTCATCCGACGGACGGAACATGAGTACGACTGCTGCGTATCTCACCCTTCCGAAATGTCATGGATGCGCGCTCGCGGTTTGAAGCGAGTGCCCCCGTCGCCCGTCGGCGAACTGGTTGTGCGGAATGGTACGTAGCCTGTCCCGCTTAGATGCGGAAGCCTCCTTGCCAGCCCCGTGGCGCACAATAGCAAATCGAGCAAGAGGCATACGAAAAGCGCACTCGCGATCTCGAACATCACTGGATTGAACGCGGCCGTGACGAGCGCCGCAGCAAGGGCAGATGCGACGATCGGGGCCACCTCGTCGGAGGGAGTCGCCACCTGCCCGCTTCGACGGAAACGAGACACGAGGTACCCGCACACTGGCCCGACAATCGCGTAGACGAATAAGATGAACCCGAGAACGCCGCCGAGCACTGCGACCTGCAAGTAGTCATTGTGGAGCGGCACGCGGTCGTATCCCACAATGTAACTCGGGGCGTCTACAGTGACATTGGCGGCAAAAACCGAGCCGATCAGGGGCTGTCCCAGAAGAGCTCTTCACCCTTGTCGAAGAGCGCTTGGCGAGCATTTGAATTGTCAGTCTTACCAACCGCGGCGAAGTAGCTAGAAACCAGCCCTCTGCTTCCTCCAAGGAAATCGCCGCTGCGGCGATCGCCGCGCCTGAAAGCAACAGCGTCGATGCGACAAGCCGCCTGGCTGTTGACCCGGATAGCATTGAAGTCGTGAAGCCTACGGCTATCGCGATCACCGTGGTCAACGCTGGATAGGCCAGGAACTGCATCACGCTTAACGCGAAGGCCGTCGCGACGAGCCACCACTGCCTCCTCGCCACGCTACCTATCATCGCTAACACAACTAGGTATGCACGTTCATGAGAAATGGCCTGGTAAGGCACCAATTCCAACGATGCATACCAATACAGGTTGGCCATGATCAAGTATGCAAACCCAGAAAGCTGAAGTGACGTTATCAGACGTTTAACGTCTCTATGCGTTCTGGATAGAACGGATCGCCGGTGTGCTAGTGCGAGCAGGCAGGGGAGAAAAACACGAGCCCATTCGCGCCCTCGCCGAGAAAGGCTCGCCCAACTAGTGCTCCACATAGTCCGAGCGCAACAAGCGCCGCAAGGGGCTTGTCGAACCGGCTTTCGACACCATCCCGGGGAGTGTCACCCGTCCAACGATAAGGAACGCCACGATCCCGTACGGCACCCACGTTGGTGCTAGTTCGACTAGCCCCCGGCAATGCTTACAAGAGTCAAGCCCACTGCCCTGTGGTAGACGTCGCGCCAAGAACGAGAAGCGGACAGGACGAGAAACGCGCACGCCAAGGCGACCGCGCCTAGGCCAGTCGCCAACTCTCCCGATTGGACAATCGGCGAAGCTAAAAGACCGAGGCGCAACAGACTGCAACAACGTATGGACCGAATGCGACAGTCTTCTCTCTGATGCCAACCGACCCTGAGGGCGTCATGGGTCTGTGCCGGCCCCGGATCACGGCACGAGCGTAACAGAGCTGACGCCTAGCGACTGTTCGCCGACTCACTTCCGAAGTGTGTGCGGATGTGCTCCATAGTGCGGCCACCGACGGGTGCAGCGACCCATGATGAACCATGTGTAGATGGGGCAACGAGAGAGATGGCGTCGAGCTGCATGCGCGCCGGGCGCTTCATCTGCATACCGGAGCTGCAGAGGGCCGGTGTGCGAATGCGGCCATCAACCTAGGGAAGCCCCTTAGCCGATCAGCTCCCAGAGAAGAGAGCGTGGAAGCTAAAGGTCCCATCCCGAGCCGGCACCGCAGGCGGGTCTGGCCCTCCACCTACACAGCCGCTCTCGCATGGTCACGAGAATATGGAGGAACGTGGCGTGCAACGCCTAGGAGCAGCAATCGACCGCGGAAACGCTCTCGTCTAGCCCGTCCTATGAGTCGCTGTCCAATGGCCATAGGTTCATCGCAAGTGCGCGCCGTCGTCCGTGGACGATGACTCACGTACTATGCACGCATGGCAGGCGAAGTTGTCTCAGTCCTTACACCGTCGTACCAGTACGGCCACTTCTTGGCCGATGCCCTGGCGAGCGTCAGATCTCAGGCTGGAAGGTTCGAGCACGTTGTCGTAGACGGAGGCTCGACGGACGATACCGTCGGACTGCTTGAAAATCAGTCCTTTGCGTCTTGGCTGTCCGAGTCGGACAGGGGGCAAAGCGACGCGTTAAACAAGGCTTTGGGACTGGCCTCGGGGGACTGGATCGGCTGGCTGAACGCGGACGAGTTCTATCTCCCCAGCATCTATAATGTCATTCAGCCCCACTTTGAGACTGCGGATGTCATCTATGGCGACTTTGTTCAAGTGGACGCAGATGGTCGACTTCTCGAACTCGTCGCTGGCCACTCGATGTCGAGCACTGTGATGAAGTACTACGGTCCCCTGATGCCCACGTGTGCGACCTTCATCCGGCGCTCTCTCCTCACGGAGCGAGATTCTTGGCATGAGGAACTGCGACGGGTCATGGATTGGGACCTTTGGCTCAAACTACTTTCGCGCCGGGCGCGCTTCGCCTACGTTGGCGTGCCGCTAGGAGCATTCCGGATCCACGATTCTAACGTTACAAATGTCGAACGATCACGATCGGCGGTGGAGTATCGGCATCTGGACACCGCCTATGGGCGACATGTTGGCGCGACGGGCAGAGTGTTAAGGGGTTGGGCTCACCTAGAGCATGCACTGAGAAAGGTTAGCAACGGTGCTTACATCCGGGAGAGAATCCTCGCCCGCCAGCGCGGAACGGACTTCCGCTGGTGGGGTGACTGAGTGTCCGGCTTTGGGGGACGCGGCCAACTGGCATCCCTTGTGGGCACGGACTGGTCGTCTGTCGAAAGGCCTGCCTGTGGGCCTCGTAGCTGCAATAGCGTCAGACGGCTCAACCATTGGAAACGAGGCGCCAGGTGAGGATAGCCTTCGTTCATAGCTTCTACAGGCCTGGCCAACCTAGCGGCGAGAACATTGTGGTCAAAGCGCAAGTGGATGCGTTAAGACGGCAAGGTCACGAGGTCGTGGTTGTGGCACGGCAGTCGACTGATAACGGCCTCGCCCCCGCTCTGCGAGGGCATGGACTGTATCCACGGGTTGGGGAGCTGACCCAAGAGGACAACTGCGCGGATTCCAGGCAGACGTCGTGCACGTGCACAACCTCTTTCCTAATTGGGGGTCCCGTTGGTTGGGCCAGTACCGAGGAGCCAAAGTGGCGACGCTTCACAACTTTCGGCCCTTCTGCTCGGCGGCGACTCTCTTCCGAGACGGGAAGTCGTGCAGTGACTGCCTTACGATGGGCAGTTTCCAAGCGGTGCGACACAGCTGTTACCGCGACAGCAGAGCGGCTACGGTGCCGCTGGCCATCGCGACGCGGAGTGGGGGACGAAAGAACCCCATTACGTCCGAGGTGGATCATTACATCGCGTTGAACCGCGACGCCGCAGCGATCTACTCATCCCAGTTTCCGTCTATGGTCATCGACGTCGTCCCAAATTTTGCACCACTTCCTGAAGTCTCAAAACCAACGCTTGATCCTCGGATACGATCGGGATTCGTCTTCGCCGGAAGGCTAACTCCGGAGAAGGGCATCAAGTGGCTCCTTGAGCATTGGCCAAGCGGGGAGCCCCTAACAATCTACGGTGACGGACCCCTGAAGGGCCTCGTGGCCGCTGCTGCGAACACTGCTCATTCCGGCATATCCTTCAAGGGGCAGATTCCTCAGGCGGACCTGGCCAAGGCAGTGGCAAGAGCTGAAGCCCTTATTCTCCCGAGCCTCTGGCGGGAGGGCAAACCGACAGTGATGCTGGAGGCGCTAGCGTCAGGAACGCCTGTACTCCTTTCTAACGCCGTCGCGGAAGGCGACCTTCTCGAAGCGGCTGGCGCGGGAATCACGTTCGAGGCGGGGGTGAGTTCGTCTTCCTTGGTCCATGCCATCGACGCTTTGAGAGCGGGCGCGTCGGGGTTCATTAGTCGCGCTCGCCACCTGTACGAATCCGAGTACTCTGAGCAGATCTGGCTGGAGCGCATCGGCGGCGTGTATGAGCGAGCACGAACCAAAGCACGGCTAAGGGCGATCCGGTGACATCCTCGGCTTCGGAGGCTGTCACCTACCATCAGTGCCTGCGCTTGGCGGAAGTGCATATAGGCCGCGCCTCGCGCGGGGCAAGGAGGAACTAGTGCCAACGACGGACCCGTCATTGGCTGCCATGATCCTCGACGCACTCGACAGCAGCAAGATGCGCTACGCAGTGCTTCACGGTGAACAGCGCATTGCATCCGGAGATGTGGAATCAGATGTCGATCTGGTCGTCGACCGCTTGCCTTCAAGCGTCGTATTGGATCTGGCCGACACGTTGGAGCCCTCGGGCGTAGGACCCATCATGTTGTGGCCCTCGGATCGCAACAACCTAAACACCTTCTGGGCAAGATGTGGTAGTTCGTCGGGAACCCAGATCGACCTAGTCTTCGATCCCCACGGCCGCGCCCGCTATGCCGTGAGGACTGGTCCCCTCTTGGCGCACGTGGAGCGTGGCGAGCGGTGGTCGCGGTTGTCTGAGTGTGCCGAAGACCTTTACCTAATCTCAAAACGCTGGGCTAAGGGGGATACGACCGCTCTGCGCGGCATCCTGGCGAGGGCCGACTGTGAGGCGCTTACCGCCCTGGCGCCACGGGTCTTGCAACGGCGCGGGTATCGGCGCCTCCGAGGGGCTCTTGCTGGCAAGAAGCCGGTTGCCTGGGGCAACTCTGCAACACGACTTCAAAGTCAGTTGTCGCGCAGAGGTCTGCATCGCCTTCGTCACCCAATCGCGCACCACATCAACATCGCTGGGGACGATCGTGCTGTATCGGCCGCTATGGCCGAATTGACTGAAAGTTACTCACCCGTTCTCGGCCGGTCTCCGTCCGTAGCGGGGAGAGGGGTTCGCGGAAGGGTTCTCCTGGCGATCGACTCGCGCAGGCCGGTGTTGATCCTGCGCCCGCCGGGGATGCACTGTGCCGGCGGAATCTCGGTCTCGGCGGACGACCCCGAGCTCCTCGAGAAGGTGTGGCGGGGGATGGTCGAGCTCACTCGGGGGCAGTTGACGGGAACTTATCGTGGACTTGTGTGAGGGCTTGCCTCGGCTGCCGATTCGGCTCCTTTTCAGCGCCTACGCCTGTGATCCGCATCGAGGATCCGAGCCCGGTGTGGGCTGGGAGTTCCTCAAGGCTGCGTTGAGCGTTTGTGAGCATGTTGATGTTCTGACCCGGCAGAAGAACGTCCAGCTAATCCGGGAGGCTCTGTCTGATGAGCAGTTGGTGCGGTGTCGGCTCATCGGCTTCGACCTAGGCCTAGGCGCCAAGCAATGGAAAAAGCGGCTCCCTCTAGGTACTCAGGCGTACTACGCTGCCTGGCAGATCCGCGCCCGATCGGTCGTGCGTCGCTTGCACGAACAAAACCGGTTCGACTTGGCGCACCACGTGACCTTCGCGACCGACTACCAGCCGGTAGTGGCCCGTGCGCTGAAAGGGGTGCCGTTCGTATGGGGTCCTGTCGGGGTGTGACTGGTACCCCGCTCCGGCTCTACCGCTACCTCGGCCTTAGGGGGCCATCGGGGAGGCGACCCGGGAGATTGGAGGGATGGTGGGTCGGAAACTCGTCGGTCGCCGTACTGCAATTAGATCATCGCTGATGATCGCGAACAACTCGGATGTCGGAAACTACTTTCGCGGTATAGCGCCAAAGGTTGCCGTCGAGCCAAACGTGGCAATCCGAGTTGCTCAGGGGTGGGCCCTGCGATGGACGTGGCTGACGGCGAATGGATAGTGGGTGTCGGCACGCTCGCTCCATTGAAGGGCTGGGCACTTGCGATCGATGCAATCGCATCGATGCCGGAACCTAGGAGCCGACTGTTGCTCGTAGGGACGGGACCCGATGAGGGCCGCCTTCGCGCCCGCGCGCAGCGGCGTGGTGTGGCTGACCGAGTTCGTTTCGCGGGACACCTTCCACGCGACCAGGTGTTCGCGCTCCTGACGTCGGCCCGGGCGCTACTATTTCCCAGCTTTCACGACTCCGCCGGGTGGGCGGTGGCAGAAGCGTTAACCCTCGGGTGTCCGGTTGTTTGCCTGGACCTGGGGGACCGCAGGACCTGCTTCGCCATAGCGGCGGCTCCGTCGTGAGCTATCGGGGTCGCGATCTTCCGCGGCGCATTGGTGCTGCGCTGAGCTCCCCTCGGTCCCGCACGACCCCGACCGATGGCGCGCCGAACGGCTACCTCGCCTTTTGCACGACTGGTACACGTCTGTGCTGCTAGTGCCCTGACCACGAACGTTGGCCGGGAAGTGAATGACAGGGCTGTGATTCATGCTGCCGAGCGCTGTCGTGGCTGGCCCCAGCGCCGATGTCGTTCGCTGCGGACACGGGCCCGTTCCCGGCGTTGGGCGGACAGGACGTCGGGGTGGCGGGCGTGGGCGCTGCGCCAGCGCAGGTAGTCGTGCAGTCCCCGGGTTAGCGCCACATGGTTGGCGTACTCGGAGTTGGCCAGCACGAACGAGCGCAACGGTCCGAAGTGCACCTCGATGGGGTTGGCCCAGGAGGCGTAGATCGGGGTGAAGCAGAGCTCGACGTTGTTGCGTTCGGCCCACCGGCGGATCCGGGCGCCCTTGTGCGCGGACAGGTTGTCCAAGATCACGTAGACCGGCTCGCCGTCGGGTCGTGCCGCGCGGATCGACCGCAGCGCCGCCAGGGTGTTGGCGGCGCTCTTGCGCTTCCGGACCACACCCCACAGCCGGTCCGCGTCGACGGAATAGCAGCCGTGGAACTGCCGGACCCCCTGGGTCTTGTGATAGTTCGCCGGCAGCCGCTGCGGCCGCCTGGCCGGCGCCCAGCACACGCCGGGTGTCGGCACGCAGGCCAGCGGACCGAACTCGTCGAAGGCGAACGTCCGATCGGGATGGTCGTTGATCACCTGCTCGATGCGGGCCAGCTTGGCGTCTCGCTCCGGGTCGGTGGACTCCTTCCAGGTCTTGGTGCGCTGGAAGGTGATCTCGTGGTCGGCCAGCAGCTGGCGGGCCCGCTCCCAACCGATCCGCACTACCCGGCGCGGGTTATCGGCCAGGTAGTCGATCAGCTTGCGCACGCTCCAGTGGGTGAATGGGCAGCCGAGCTTGCGGGGCGGGTCTTGGCCGTCGTGACGAGGAACTTCTCGTCCTCAGTGCTGATCTGGCGGGGACGGCCACCCGCCCAGCGAGGGTCCAGCGCGCTCATCCCGAGCTCGTTGAACCGGTGGATCACCTCCCGCACGGTGTCCTCGTCGGCGGCGACCAACCGGGCGATCCCCGGCACGCTGTTCCCCCGGCCGAAGCCAAGATCACCGTCGCGCGGCGGAAGCGGATCACGGTCGCCGGCGCCTTCGGCTCTCCCCGGCGCACCAGCCGCTGCAGTCGCTGGCCCTCCTCATCGGAGAGCCGTCGCACTCTCACTCGTACAGCCATGCCCCCAAGCATCGGCTTCACCGCCAACCTTTGTGGTCAGGGCACTAGCGTCGGGCAGAGCGGGGGATGCTCGAGCGGGGACATCAAGATGGCGCTAGTGCGTCATTCCGGTGGGCTGATACGCGTAAATTGCTTACGCAGACTCGTGAGTGCGTCGCGGGCACGAATAGTGGCGACCATCCTTAAACTAGCGTGCCACTCAACGGCCGAGTGCATCCTTCCTACGCCCGTGGTCCTATGAGGGTGAGTCCCCTGGAGTGGTGTAGATCGGGCCCCTTGTCGGTCACCGACGTTGAGGGCCACCGCGTGAGGCTCTGTGAGAACCCGCCAAGGAACTCACAGAAGAGGACTCACACGATGGCCCTGGATCAGTCTGCCCTGCTCGAGTTGACCGACGCACTGCGCAGCGCTGACGGCGGCGAGGTGATGCGCCGGCTGCTGCTCACCATGCTGCAGGCGTTGATCGACGCGGAGGCGACCGCGCAGATCGGCGCCGGCCCGCACAAGCGCACCGAGACCCGCACGACGCAGCGCAACGGCACCCGCGACAAGCTCGTCGCGACGACCAGCGGTGACCTGACGGTGAAGATCCCCAAGCTGCGGACCGGTTCGTTCTTCCCTTCGCTGCTGGCTCCGCGCCGGCGGATCGACGTCGCGCTGCACGCGGTGGTGATGCAGGCCTGGGTGGAAGGCGTGTCCACCCGCAAGGTCGATGACCTGGTCGCCGCGCTGGGCGTGGAGTCCGGGATCAGCAAGAGCGAAGTCAGCCGGATCTGCGGCCAGCTCGACACCGAGGTCGCCGCCTGGCGCGCCCGGCCGCTGGACGAGCAGGCGTTCCCCTACGTGTTCCTCGACGCCACCTACTGCAAGGCCAGAGTCAACGGCCGGGTCGTCTCCCGGGCCGTCGTGATCGCCACCGGCGTCTCCGCCGACGGCCGCCGCGAGGTGCTCGGCTGCGACGTCGGAGACAGCGAGAACGAGGTGTTCTGGACCGACTTCCTCCGCGGCCTGCGCGACCGCGGCCTGACCGGGGTGCAGCTGGTCATCTCTGACTCCCACCGCGGCCTGACCAACGCCATCGACACCGTGCTGGCCGGAACTGCCTGGCAGCGCTGCCGGGTGCACTTCATGCGCAACGTGCTCGCCCGCGTCAGCAAGGGGCAGGCCGAGATGGTCGCCGCCGCGATCCGCACGATCTTCGCCCAGCCCACCGCCGACACCGTTCGTGAGGCCGTGGAGAACGTCGCGACCACCCTGGAACGGCAGTTCCCCGCCGTGGCCACGCTGCTGCGTGACGCCCGCGAGGAGGTCACCGCCTTCGCCGACTTCCCGCAGGCGCACTGGCGGAAGATCTGGAGCACCAATCCGCTGGAACGGCTGAACAAGGAGGTCAAGCGGCGCACCGACGTCGTCGGCATCTTCCCCGACGACACCGCCCTGCTCCGGCTCGCCAGCTGCGTGCTGATCGAGGCCCACGACGAGTGGCAGGTCACCGACCGCCGCTACCTCTCCGATGCCTCCATGGCCCTGCTCAACCCGCCCGAGCCGACCGCTCTCGAGCCCCGCCGCACCGACTCCAGCGAGGTGATCGACCAGCCCGCCCTGCAGACGGCATAGTCAGCACCACCGCAGAGCAGCACGCGGACGAGCTACACCACCCCACGGGGCACGGCCCCTATGAGCCTGTAAGCCACGATCCACAGGAGTCCCGCCGTGAGCAATGTGCCCATCGCGAGGCCGGTGGCAGCTCCGACAGCACCCCAGAAAAGGGCTCCTGTCGTAGCGAGAGCTGGGACCAGAGGGTAAAGGACGACGCGGAGCCTGAGTGTGGTCGTGGCACGACCGATCGCTCTCAGAGATACGAGAGCGGCTACCGCAATACCGGACGCGGCAGATGCCGCGCCGACCGCTGGGACGACACTCCTGGCGGCGTCCCAGCTCGGTCCAAGCAGTGCCACTCCGAAATCACGAGGGAGGAAGAGTAGCGCTACGGTGACGCAGACACTAACCGCCACGAGAGCCAGTCCTATGCTCGCGCTCAGTCTGAGGAGGCGCCTCGGCTCGTCGCTTGCGCCGAAGGCTGCGGGTTGCGCGGCCAACATTATTGCGCCGTTAGCTACATTGACAGGTCCGAAAGCGACCTGTGCTGCCCGGATAGCGGCAGTTGCCTGCAGGCCAGCTGTGGCCGTCACTGCAAAAATGGCGGCTTGTCCGGAGCTACTGGCGATCAGACCCTCTAGGGAGAGAGCCAACGTGGTCTGACGTGACGCCTTCCAGTATGTGCGAAGGGCGATGAATCCTGGAGCCACTCGGAGTTGAATCAAGGTACCGACCGAGACAAGTCCGGCGGAGCAGCCCCATACAAGTACAAGACTCGCCGCGCTCAACGCCCCGCCTGCGGTAATTGCAACATACGCAGCCATCATAATGGCGGCTAACGCGATGTCCGCGACCGCAACCCTTGCCGTCGAGTATTGCCCTTGAACCAAATATCGAGTCAAGTCCTGAATCGGAACCGTCGTGTATGCGAGGGAGAATGCGAGCACTGTGATCCTGGCATCGCCGTCGAGCCACCCCCTACCAGCAGGGCTCCTGCCGCCACGGGGGCGACGAGCACGAGGGTGAGAGTTAGCGCGCCCGACTTCACAACATCCGGCTGTAGCTTCTTATTGGCCGTGTAAAGCTGAATCATTGTCGCGATTCCGCTGCGCCCTACCGTAATGACCACCGCATGCACGGTAAGGCATAGTGCGAAGAGGCCAAATTCCGATTGAGTGCTGTTCCGAGCCACGGCTACCGCAAGGCCCAGATTCGTTGCCGAAATCACCGCCTGGTCGATGGCCCCCACAGGCCTTCCCTAAGTAGCCGACGCCTGCGGCGGGTTGACGGCGCGGCCACTATGGGATTACGACGAGCGAACCTAGACAACGTTCCCACCGCCTGCCCTTCCAACCCGCCAGGACGATCCGAGCGCGAAGGCGCACGGGCCGAAGACGATCCACCATCCTGCGAATTGCGCTTCTCCGATTCTTGCTCGAATTGCAACAGGCGCTTGGGGTAGATGCTTCCGACAACCGATCCCACTCGGCGCGGTGGTCAAGATACCTCATGCGCGCGCGGGCGGTCTGTCGAATGCGATGAGCAGTGGAATGTCGTTGCTGTGCGACATCTCTGGCGGCGAGCCCCGGCGCGGACTTGTGTTCCGCTCCGGATGCGCATCATCTCGCAGCTCCTGTCAGGGGTGTGCCCTCCGCCAACTCGGAAAGGCGCAGACCGATCGCGGCAGTCGGCTCACGGCTCGCTGTTAGCTCTTGTCGTGCGCGTAGCTGTATCCATAGCCAGTCGCCGTCGCCATGTCCGCCTTTGGCGGCACGATGTTGAGGATGACTCCGAGCACCTTCGCCCCGACGCGGTCTAGGATGACGGCGGCTTGCTGCAACTGGTCCCGGCGCGTAGTGCCGTAGCGAACCGACAGCAGCACACCATCGGTGTGCACTGCCAGACCGGACGAGTCCGCCACGGGAAGGAGCGGCGGCGCATCGATGAGAACAAAGTCGTTGAGCCCCGCAGCTTGTCGAGCAGCTCGCCCATGTGGCTGGAGGCGAGAAGCTCGCCTGGATTCGGCGGAGTCGGCCCGCTCCCGATCACCTGCAAATGCCCGTCTCCGTAGCCTTGGACGACCTGCTCCAGGTCGGCGGTTCCCGCCAGTAGGTTTGTCAATCCAACCCCAGCCACCATGCCTAAATAGCGCGTAACCTTCGGCCGCCGCAGATCCGCCTCGACCACAGTGACCCTCTGGCCAGCATCGGCCAGCGCAAGGGCCAAATTGACCACCGTCGTCGTCTTTCCCTCCGACGGGAGTGCGCTCGACACCATGATGATCTTGGGTGGTTCGTCGACGTTCAGGAACTGAAGGTTGTTCCGCAGCTGCCGGTAGTCCTCCGCCGTGCGGCTGGATGCGCTCCGGTCCATCATGTGGCGCTTCTCTAACTCTTGATCGCGGAGGATGGCACCGATCACAGGCGCTCGCACGAGGTCCCTGGCCACTTCAGCACTCTTGACCGAACGGTCCAGGCGAGCACGAAGAATCGCCAATCCAGCGCCTACCAGCAGACCAACCAGCCCGGCGAGCCCGGCGTTGCGGACGGTCTGCGGAGAACTAGGCAGCGCAGGAACCAGCGGCGGCTCACTGACCTCCACCTTTACCGGCGAGGGGCGGCCATCTCGTGGTGTCTCGAGCTGGTCGACACGGTCAATGAACTCTTCCGCCAGGACTTCGGCGATCTCGCGGGCACGATCAGGCGAGGGATCGGTAACGGAGACCTCAATTAGTACGGTGTCGGGCACCGGAGTAGCGGTGATGCGATCGCTCAATTCCGCTTCCGAGACGGTCAGATCAAGCCGCTCAATCACCCGGCTGGCAAGAAGCCGCCCTCCAAGACTTGCGCATACGAAGTAAGGCGCTGCTCAGAGAACTGGCTTCCTTGGTACACGTCTGACGGGGATGTCGACTCGGCGGTGGAGACGAAGAACCGGCTGCTCGACGTGTACATCGGCGTCTGGGCCAGGCTCAAGCCGATGGCTGCGCCGGCGGCAACGACCAGACCAAGCATGGGCAGCCACCAACCCGCCCGCAGCGCGCTGAGCAGATCTCGTAACTCCATGATGATCCCCATTCTCTATTTCATGCGGCGCGCACGGGCAGCCCCAAAGCAAACTGACGATAGGCGGAGGCGGACTCAGGGCCCCGAGGCTCGAGCAAGAATCACTCACCACGGGTTAATCGAGACGCTTTCGGTTCCGCTCGGCCCCTCGAACACATGGATTCACGCAGGCCCACCTGTGGCCCGGGCCCCTCGAAGGGAGCGGTCGGATGAGCACGGATCAGATCAGCGGCACGCCCGAGCGGACGGCAAGCCTCGCTGACGCCGACAATCAGGCCCACTTTACCGGGCAGCAGGGGTGTGCGGACGCGAATGACGTGCGCGCAGAGGTCCGCTCGACCGACGGCACAGGTTCCCGTCTAGCGATACGTCGAGCCAGGGGTGAAGCAACGACTG